>NC_018014.1 GCF_000265425.1 Terriglobus roseus DSM 18391 | reverse complement strand
GTTCCAGACAGCAGGACCGGACAGGGAGTTCTTCGGAGTCGTTTGATGACCGTCGGCGATGCCGTAACAGGACCGATCGGGATGTGGAACAGTGGTCGGAAACGAAGCGCCGTTGGCGACGAACTTGGTAGAACGAACCTGATGGTAGCACGATGGTGAGGGCCGTCTGGAAGGGCCATAACGCAAATATTTTTGCAAGAAAATCACTTGCACGAGACGTGGTGCACTGCTTGGACAACGAGGAATACGCTATTCCACCTTCGTGTGATTTCGCTTGCCAGCGACGACTTCGAAGTGTATTTGGAGTGCCACTTTGGGACTGCAGCAGGTCGTTTTCACTTGTGCCCCCGGTAGTGGGACGGGATACTTCTCTGGTCCTAACAACCTTTGGTCCCGGAGTCATTCCATGGTAACGAATCGGCTGTTCTCTCTTTGCCTGCTCGCTGCGTCGGCTGTTTCAGCGAGTGCGCAAGGCACTACAACAGCACTGACTGCCACACCGGCATCCGGTACAGCCGGGACTTCGGTCTCGATGACGGCAACGGTTCGAGGCGCGGCCTCTTCGGCGATGAAACCGCAAGGGACAGTCACCTTTCTAGACGGACAACAAGCCATCAGCACCGCGACTCTTTCGTCAGCGAATTGGGTTGCGCCCACACTTGCACCAGGCGCGCTGATGATGGGCAGTGTGGACAGCCGCGCGGCGTGCCTGCTGGTTACCGCTGATCTGAATGCTGACGGGAAGATGGACCTCCTCTCATACTGCGGAGGGGCGTTTCAGGTTTTCCTCGGAGATGGCGCGGGACATTACGGCTCACTGCCCGCACAGACGTACACGGCTTCGACGGCGTTTTATGAACCGGCACTACTCGACGTCAATGGAGACGGCAACGTCGACATCGCTCTACCAGGCGGGACGACCCTGACGGTTCTGTATGGGAATGGCTCCGGCACTTTTGCGGCGCCGGTTAGCTTTCCGGGGATCGCTGCACAGTCGATCGGTTCGTATCAGATTGATAACAACGGCACACTCTACAGCAATGCACTTTCAGCGCTTGGATACGCAGATCTGGATGGCGATGGTTTGAAGGATGTCATCATCGGAGAGTTATCGGATAACTCGGCGCAGGGGGTTCTTTCGGAGGTTGTCTCTGTTTACAGGAACCAGGGCAGCGGAAATTTTACGTATCTGGGTAGCGCCGCACTCGAGGACAGCACAACCTCTTCCGGCATCACCCAATTGACGGGAACCGTTCGTTCGTTTGCCCTAGCGGATGTGACGGGAGATCAAAAGCTCGACGTGATAGCAGCGTATGGCTATGTGACGAACACGCCGGCAAGCCAGAACATTCAGCCTGCCGCACATATCGGCGTCCTGGTGAATGACGGGACCGGCTTACTGAGTGTCGCCTCAAGGCTTGATGCGACTTGTTCTGGCTTAGGAGTCGGCTGCACGCCCTGCGACGTCGCCAGCAGCACCACCGTTGGTGGTCCGAACAGCAGCACAATCTGCGGACCTTCCATTGTGACGGGGGACTTCGCGGGCCGTGGTAAGACTGATTTGGCGATCTCCGGCCAGCCGCCAACACCGAATGGAAACGTGTCTGTTTATCCAGGGAACGGTGATGGAACCTTTGGTTCCCCGCATGTATTTGCGTCGGTTCTAGCCGTATCCAACGCAGGCAATCCCAGGCTCACCGGGGCGTACCCTTCGCTCGTTGCGACGGATTTCGATTTCGATGGAAAGCTGGACCTGTTGGATTCGCAAGGTTACGTTTATCTGGGAAACGGAAACTTCAACTTCACAAGTCAAAGCTTTGCAACCGCGCGCAATCTGCTTGGGTTTGTCTACGGCGTGACCAATTGGAATGGCGGAATCGTCGGCCAACTGCTAACGGCAGACTTTAACGCAGACGGTCTGGCCGACTTTTGCTTCCAGACCGCGCCGCTCGACGGTAAGCCGCTGTTCTTGTTTGGATCGAACGGCTCCATCGCGGTGTCCTCTTCCAAGCCTGCAGCAGGCACGCACAGCATCACAGCGGCTTACGCAGGCGTAGCACCCTTCGCCGCCAGCACCTCGCCAGCGGTGGTTGTGACCATCGGCCAGCAGACGCCTACCATCACGGGAAGTGCCTCGCCCACGTCGGCACCGGTGACGCAACCGATTACGTTGAGTGTGAAGGTGACTACGCCTACGATTGTGCCAACCGGCGCTGTGACCTTCACCGCTGGCACGACGACGCTCGGCACTGGGACGCTGGATGCGAGCGGGAATGCGTCCATTTCGTACACGTTCACGACTGTGGGAACACAGACTGTTACGGCCAGCTATGCGGGTGACGCGAATACCGCAGCCGGTTCCGTGACCATCACTGCGACGACGCTCAACCCGTTTGCCGTGAGCACCTCCAGCGGCAGCACGACGCTGAGTGCGACTCGCGGGGGTTCGACGACCTCGGCTATTGTCGTCGCTTCGCAGAACGGTTTTAACGGTACGGTGGCCTTCGCGTGCGGCAGCTTGCCGACCGGTGTCACGTGTGCTTTTGCGCCGGCTACCGTTACAGTCACCGGCACCGCACCGGGCAACACGACGATGACCGTTTCAGTCGCCACTACGGTGAGCTTGCTGAATGATCTGCGAGGCAGTGGCGGCGGCCTGATGCTGGCTGGTGTCTGCCTGGTCTGTGTCGCGGGTGCATCGCGCCGCCGTCGTGTCATCAGCAACACGTTGCTTGCGCTTGCGGTGTCGGTCGCGGTGATCGGTGCAGCGGGGTGCAGTGGCAGTGACGGTGGTGGTAGCACTGGCACAGGCAGTGGTAGCGGGACGTCGACCAGCACAGCGAAGAGCTATACCTTCAACGTCACAGCTACCTCCGGCGCGGCACAAACGACAACCGCCTACACCATCAACGTGCAGTAGGGTGAGTGCTCTTGGCGGGCTAACCAGGTAGCTGAGTCAGTCACAAAGCAAAGGGGCACGGCTTATGCTGTGCCCCTTTGCTTGTACCGCCCTCTCTAATGGACTTACTTTAGCGGCAGTGTGATGACCTCGATGGTCAGCGGCGGTACGGTGCGGTGGGTTGCTGCGGCTGCGCGCAGCTTTGATGTCACCGGCACGATGTGCTTCGGATCGGTCAGCGTGTTGGTGTCGGCGCGGTTGTTGGCGTGCAGTGTTGTCAGCGTCGCCTCTCCCGCAATGGTTGCGCCGTCGATCTTCACATCCAACGCCTGCGGCTCGGTCGATGCGTTCACGACCTTCAGATACAGCTTCGACGCATCGCGCGTCACGCTGTAGAAGAAGCGCTTGTTGGCGCCGGTGATGGCGGAGGTTGGAACGTCCGTGCCGAGAAACTCTGCGAAGATGCTCTGCGCGTAGTAGCTGGGCGAGCCGTAGCTGGTCGCGGCGTCGTAGCCGATCAGGTTGCTCTCCCACTGCATGCCACCCGGGTTTACGTTCACCAGCATCGGTGCGTACGCCGACATGACGATCAGGTCGCTATTGCGCTCCATGCCGGTCATCCAGGCGGCATCGCCCAGTGCAGCGCCCATGTCCGTGGTGGGGAAGCCTTCGCGTGTTGCCCACTCACCCACGAAGATCTTTGCGCCCGTGCGCGGCATGTTGTCGTACCGATCGACCATCGCGTAGAAGTCTTCCGCGCGCTTGTAGTAGTGGTCGTCGATTACGTCTGGCTGGCCGCGCTTTACGTGGGCGGTTGCGATCACCTGCAGTTGCGGATACTTCTTTTTGATGGCGGTGTTGAACTGCGGGAATCGCGTCTCATAGCTGCCGCTGTGATCCAGGTCATCCTCGTTTCCAACCTCGACATAGTGGAGCGGGAAGGGCGCGGGATGGCCCAGCTTTGCGCGCACGGCGCCCCACTTGGTGGAGGTGTCTCCGATGACGAACTCGATCTCATCCAGCGCATCGTCGACGAAGGGCTGCATGGCGGGGCCGGCATGCACGAAGTCGCCCTTGAGTGAGTAGCCCGCATAGACGGCGAGCACCGGCTCAATCTTCAGATCTTCGGTCCATTCCAGAAACTCGAGCAGACCCAGGCCGTCGCTGGACTGGTAGCTCCAGGGTCCGCGATGCGTCGGGCGATCCGCGATGGGGCCGATGGTCGTCTTCCAGTCGAAACGCTGATCGATCTGGTCGCCTTCAAGGTAGTTGCCGCCGGGCATGCGCAGAAACTTCGGGTGCAGGCCGGCCATCATCTCCATCAGGTCGGTACGGTTGCCGTTGGCGCGACCCTTGTAGGTGGGTGGAAAGAGCGAGACGAGTGAGAGGCTTACCTTGCCCGCTTTTGGGAATGTGAGGAGCAGGTGGTTGTCCTTGGATGCCTTCACGTCACCGGTCTTCAGCGTGAAGGTGTACTGCTTCCAGTCGCCGTTGATCGCGCTGACGGTGGTGCTGGCAACCGTCTTGCCGCTGCCGTTGTGAACCAGCGAGACGCCGACCGTGTCCAGGCTGTCGCCCTTTGCGTAGAACGAGCCGGTGTAGGTCGTGTTGGGCTGCAGGGCCATGCCCCACCAGCCGTCGTTGCGCAGGCCAGCGGGATGCGCGGCGTCCGCCGCATCGACCGTAACGGCGACGCTGCTGCCGACCGCTTCGCTGGGTCCGGTTGAATCGTCCCACTTCAGCGAAGCGTGGGAGTCGCCGGCGTTGTCCAGCATCCAGTACTGAATGCCCATCCAGTTCTTTTCAAAGGTGCGGTTACGCACCATCTCGGCGTACAGGCCGCCGTCGTAGGAGTAGTTAATCTCTTCTGTCATCAGGCCGTAGAGCATGGGGCTGACGGCGTGCAGCGGCTTGTCTGCCTGCACTGTCAGAACCGCGGATTGCTGCGCCGGCAGGGACAGCGCACAGGTGAAGGCAGAGAGCATGGCAAGGCGAACGAACGGGCGCATGGCAGGTTTCCTCAAGGGCAACATGCTATCGCGCGAGGGGATATTTTTCGCGCAACAAACGAATTCGGGCACGCTCCTACATGTTCCTAAAGGACTTGTGGGGCGGTATCTAAGCCACGATCTGGCCGACGTCTTAGAGTCGAGAGGTGGACACCCGCTTTCTTGCCTGACTCCAGACTTGGAGATCTGTGAAAAATCGGGTACGATAGTTGAGTTGTCCGCGATGCGCCGCTTCTGCGATGCGCGTGGCCTGGCAGGGTGCTGTAACGCCCGCCGGACGGGACATCCACTTTACAGCTCAGCGCTGCTGTCACTCTCACCTGACATGAGGGCCTTGCAGGCGAGCGCAGGAGATTTACGATGCCGAAGCGCACTTTCCAGCCGAACCGCCGCCGCCGCGCCAAGACGCATGGCTTTCTGACCCGCATGAAGACCAAGGCAGGCCAGAACGTGCTGAACCGTCGTCGCGCCAAGGGCCGTCATAAGATTGCCGTCTCCGCCGGCTTCCGCGACTAGTTCGCGCCTCACCCAGACATCCGAAAGGGCGCGCCACAAGCGCGCCCTTTCTCTTTTGCTGCTGACACTCCGGGTATCCCGTCTTCGCAAGATGTGAATTCCCGCCGTCACTAGAGCCACCGATGCTTACTCCTTCCAATCCGGCCAGCAAGACCGCCTTTGCCGACCTGCGTTTGCGCAAGCATGCGGACTATCAGCGTGCGTACAACGCCTCTCGCAAGCAGCACGCGAAGGAACTGACCTGGTTCTGCGCGCGTCGTGATGCGATGCCGACGCGTACGCTGCATCCGGCGGAACTGCTGCACGGAGCGCCCTATTCCGGTCCGCGGATTGGGCTGACCGTTGGCAAGGTGATGGGTAAAGCGCACGACCGCAACCGCATCAAGCGCCGCATGCGTGCGGCGGTTGCCCTGCACGCCGGCCTGATTGCAGGCCTGGAGATCGACGTGATCCTGCACCCGCGCCGCAGCGTTCTTCTGCTGGACTGGGAGAAGCTGCAGCGGGAGGTTGCAAATGTCTTCCGTGCGGTTCGGAAGCAGTGCGGCACGCCGAAGCCGGCCGTCGCGCCTGCACCTACCACTCCTGCGGAGATCTAAAAGCGATGGCAAACGGCTCATCCGGCAACGAAGATTCTCTGTCGATGCCGTCGGCGGCTGCCCGCGCTGCCCTGCTGGTCTATCGCCGGGTGCTCTCTCCCATGCTGCACAGCATGGGCTTCACCAACTGCCGTTACACGCCGACCTGCTCGGAGTATGCCGAAGTAGCGATCGCCCGCTTTGGCGTGGTCCGCGGCTCGTGGCTTGCCGTCAGGCGGATCGCGCGCTGCCATCCCTTCAGCAAGGGCGGTCTGGACAACGTTCCGGAACGTTGAAGCGCTGGGTTGACGAGCAACCAAAGAAAGATGCTTGTTTTGATATCACTTCGCACTCTTACGTGCAGTGGTATCAGGTTTACTCCCAGAAGCCGGGTAAGGTCAGGAGTTGCAGGTGAGTCGCACCTGTCAGCACCCCCAGACAGCACAGGAGACTCCCTTTTATGAAGCAGTCCAACTCCCCCTTGAAGCAGTGGAGCAAACCCACCATGCAGGTTGCGTCGGCCGCAGATGCGGCCGCGCAGTTTGTAGCCGGTGCATTCGACGGCACATATCTCAGTCCCGATACGCAGCAGAATCCCCTGCAGAGCTAGGCATTCCACGACCACGGAACCCCAGGTATGCCACCGGAAGATACAACTGAGGCGAAGGTTCTGCGCCTGTGGTGCGAGATCCTTGGCAAGACCGATCTGGGTGACACGCGAAGCTTCCTCACAGCGGGCGGCACGTATGAAAGTGCGGACCGCATGCTCGAGGAGGCGACGTGCCGATTTGGCACTCCTTCGCTCACTCGCGAATACTTTCTGCGAAGTCCCACCGTGGACCGCCTTGTCTCCATGATCGATCGCAGCGATCTTGAGGGCGAAGCACCGCATCTGTTGCTTCTCCAACAGGGTTCCGACCTCTCGCTTCCCGAGATCTTTTGTATTCCTCCCGCATGGGATGAAGGTGGCAGTTTTCGGCGAATCGCGAACGCTCTTGGGCCGGAGTGGACGGTGTCCATGGTCCGCCCGGACTCTTCGCTGCTTACTCCCGCGAATCCTTACAACCTGGATGCGACTGCGAACCGCATCGTGGAGCAGATACGATCGGCACGCACGACGGGGTGTACGTTCATCCTTGTTGGGTCCTGTCTCGGCGGGCTCATCGCTTATCTCGCAGCGCCCGCTTTGCGTCCAGACGGTTGCGCCGGCCTTGTTCTGCTGGATACACCGATGCCCGGCCATCCGTATCCCTACCCAGGCCTTTCCTATCCACGCAGCGTCTTCCAGTATCTGCGGGCAAGATCGCGGGCGGCAGGGGCTCCGGAGTGTCAAGACACGATGAAGCGAGTGGTAGCTCGCAAGCTTGCCTGGCACGTGCTCAGCAGGTCGCGATCACTCCTGCGTCCGTTCTGGCGAACCCACTTGCTGAAGCGTGTCGCCTCCCAGGCAAAATGTTTTGAAGTGCCTCACTTCTTCCGCATCAAGCCGATGGAACTGCCGACTCTGCACTTTCTGGCAGATGCGGAGAAAGACTTTAACCTGCGCATGTCGCGGATGGCCTGGGGACACTTCCATAGAGCCAGCTTTACCAAGGTCGGCCTTGCCGGCGGGCATGGCGAAGTATTCTTCCGGCCCAATATTCCAAAGATCGCGGACGGAATTCGCTCATGGGTTTCCGGGCTTTGAATTCAGGCGGCTGATCTTTTGCTTCAGCCCACGAAAAGGGGGTGAGGGCTTAGCGCCCTCACCCCTTCTTCGTGGCGACCTTTTCGTTACTACTGCGGTGTGCCCGGCTTGCCTGCGTCGGGTGCGGGGACCGCCGTTGGGAACAGGTTCTTCAACGGCTCGTCGTGCTCCTTGTTCATTTCCGGGTGCGGGTAGGGCTTGCGGGGCATCATCGCTTCACGCTCGCTCGTGTTGTAGAGGAAGATCGCCTCGACGACGGCGGCCTGCTGCAGGTCAGCCGCGTGGATGCGCTCGACCGTGTCCATGTTGCTGTGGTGGGTGCGCGTCTCGTAATCCATTGGGTCCTGGATGTACTGGAAGCCGGGCAGGCCGAGGGCGTCGTACGACAGGTGATCGGTGCCGCCGGTGTTTCGATTGGTGATGGTGGTGACGCCCAGGTCACGCAGCGGTGCGATCCACTGCGCGAAGATGGGACCGATGGCGTAGTTGCCCTGCGTGTACACACCGCGGACGCGGCCGGTGCCGTTGTCGAGGTTGTAGTAGGCGTCCAGCGTCTCCCACTCCTTGGTGGTCTTCAGCGGGCCGTTGGCGACGGGCTGGCCGGTTGGTCCCATGGGAGCGCCGGGCAGGATGGTCACCTCGCCGAAGTGCTGCTTCACGTAGCCGCGACTGCCGTACAGGCCCTGCTCTTCACCACTCCACAGCGCAATGCGGATGGTCCGCTTTGGCTTGAGACCGATCGCCTTGAGGATGCGGACTGCCTCCATGGCTACGACCGAGCCTGCGCCGTTGTCGGTAGCACCGGTACCGCTGATCCAGCTATCCAGGTGGCCGCCGACCATCACAACCTGGTCCTTCAGCTTCGGGTCCGTGCCGGGGATTTCAGCAATGGTGTTGAAGCCGTGTTCGTGATCGCCGGTGAAGGCTACTTCAATGTTGACCTCCATCTTGACGGGTACGCGCGCCTTCAGCAGGCGATAGATGCGGCCATACATCTCGACGGTGGTGACGGCGTTGGGCACGTTTACAGCGTTTGCGCGGGTCTGCGCGCCACGGATGAGGTTCGCGCCATTGTCGTCAAAGATGATGCCGGTACCGCCGCCCTTGCCGCCATCGCGGCTGGGTGTCAGGATGGCGGCGACGCCCTCGTCCGTCATCATCTTCAGGGCTGCGGTGCGCAGTGCTGTGGCACGGTTGCGCTCTGCGAGCAGCGCGGCGATGTTCACACCGCCGGCACGCGGAGTCTCCGGGCCTTCCATCTCCTTCAACTCTTCTTCGGTGTAGCGATGGAAGAGCGGATCGGTCAGGTCGACGATGGCGTGCGGCGCGCCGAGCAGGACGATCTTACCGGCGAGCTTGCCCTTGTACTTTGCAAGGTCCGCTTCGTTCGTCAGTTCCAGGACGACAGCATCGGCGGTCACGGCACCCTTGGTAGCGGGCGACCACGGTGCTGCCTGGATCCAGATAGGCTCAGTGTCCGGCGTGATCATGCGGGCCCAGCTATTGACCTGGCTCCAGCCCATGCCGAACTCGCCCCAGTCTTCAAGATGAGCGTTTACCAGACCTGCGTCCGTCAGCCGGTCACGTGTCCACTCGTTCGCCTTCTTCATATTGGGCGAGCCGGTCAGGCGCGGGCCGATGCCGTCGCTGAGGCCGCTCATGTACTCCATGACGTGCGAGTGCGACAGCCCCTCGGTACGGATCTGTGCGTAGATGCCAAGGTCGATGTCTTCGGTGGCGGGCTGCGGACCGTAGTAGCTTGGCGCTTTCTTTGCGGCCTGCGCCATCGCAACCGGGATGGCAGTGACAGCGATCGTGGACAACAGAGTGACCGCGCAGACGCCGCGGCGAAGTGCTCCCATGAGATGCATCGGGTAAAGCCTCCAAAAAGGTGGTGATGAATTGACTGGTGATATCGGGGACGGTTCCAGATTACTCAATGACCGTCGATACCTTCTGCCTTTTAGCGACATATGTCCCTTGCCGTTTCCCATGTTGGTCTGCGCGATTGCATGCTGCGTTGCGTGAGTGCGATGCTTGCCATGCCTAACCCGTCGAATCCCCCTTGGCGAATTCAGTCTCTTGAGGTCCGTATGTTTCGAATGATCCGCACCGCTGTTCCGGCGCTTGCGCTGCTGTTGACACCGCTTGTCCCATCGCAGGCACAAGCTGTGGCAGGCACGCCCATCCGTGTCGCCATCGTTGGTCTTACGCATGGCCATGTGAAGGGCTTCCTGCACTCCTTGCCAAACAGCACCACTGCAAAGCTGGTTGCGATTGTGGAGCCGGACCAGGCACTCGCCAAGCAGTATGCCGCCCAGTACAAGCTTGACTCTACCCTCTTCTACACAGACGAAGAGACCATGCTGAACAAGCTGCATCCCGATGCCGTGCTGGGCTACGGCACCATTGCGGAGCACCGGAAGGTGATCGAGATTGCCGCGAATCACGGCGTGAACAGCATGGTCGAGAAGCCACTGACCACCACCGTGGAAGACGCCCTCGCGATTCGCAAGGCTGCGCACGACCACCACGTCCAGGTGCTGGTGAACTACGAGACCACCTGGTACAACAGCAACGCCGAAGCATTGAAGGAGATCAAGGACGGCAAGCTGGGTACGGTGCGTAAGATCCTGGTGCGCGATGGCCATGAGGGACCGAAGGAGATTGGTGTCGGCCCGGAGTGGCTGCCCTGGATCACCGATCCAAAGCAGAACGGTGCGGGTGCGCTGTTTGACTTTGGTTGCTACGGCGCCGACCTGGCCACCGTGATCAACGGAGGTAAGACTCCGCTGAGTGTCACGGCGATTGGACAGACACACAAGCCGGAGATCTACACGCGCACCGAGGATGATGCCACCGTGATCGTCGCCTACCCCGGCATGCAGGCGATCCTGATGCCGTCGTGGGACTGGAGCTTTGCCGTGAAGAATATGGAAGTCTACGGCAACAAGGGTGAGCTGTTTACCGTTGCGGGCAATGACATTGTGACGCGATACAAGGGCGATAAGTCTGAGTCGCCCGCTCACCCGGCGCCTGCACTGCCGCACAACCAGAGCAACTCGCTGGACTATCTGGCCGCCGTGCTGCATCACGAGGTCGATCCCAGCGGCGACCTGTCGTCGCTGGAGACGAACATGGTCGTCGTGCAGATCCTGGATGCCGCCCGCGAGAGCATCCGCACCGGCCGGACGGTCATGCTGAAGCCGCTGCCCTCCCGCTAACGACGCGCGTTAATTGCCGGTCTGAAGCAGGGCTCCCGGCCCTGCTTCAGACCGGCTATTTCCGTGGCAACGTCGCGACAAAAGCAAGGGCGCCGGCGATCAGCGGGTCGAAGGTAGCGCCCCCGCCGTAGGCCTCGGCTGAGGCGCGCACCCAGCCGCGCATGGGCCGGGTGCCACTCATCATGGCGGTGACGCCGGGGAGCTCGAGTGCCCACGCGACGTTATCCTTACCCAGCCGCACCAGCAGGCTATCGGTCTTGGCACCGCACAGCAGGTTACCGTGCTGCATCCAGACCCAGCCGCCGAACATGGCCTTCGTGATCAGGCCGGGCTGTCCGCGCAAGGCGTCGTTGACCATCGCCTCGAGTCCCGCATCGCGCGCCATGTCCCTCTCCTTACTTGCTCAGATTCGCCGGGAGGGGATTGTCCGGCCGCTCCGTATCCCAGAAGATCTGCAGAATGTAGTACCGGGTGCCGTCGAAGAGCAGCTCAAAGCTGTTGACGCCGCGGACGTACGGCTCCGCGTCTGTGGTCTTGTGGCGAATGCCGTAGGACTCATACACGTGCGTGGTGCGCCCAAAGCTCTCGACCTGATACGCAATGGGCTTCTCAAAAAAGGTTTGCCCGCCGGCACGCTTCTCGTAGTCGTCGATCGACATCACCGTCACGTCGGCCGGGCCGGACTTTGGGACGCGCGTGACGACCATGCGTCCTGCTCCCGGGATGAAGAGCGAGCGGACGCGCTGCCAGTCGCGCGGCGTTCCTGCCTCGCCTGAGATGGCGTCGGAGACGGCGGCGATGATCGCCTGCGGCGAACTCACATCGGCAGGATTTGCTTTTGGCCACTCCGGGTGAGCCGCGATAGCGCCAGGTGCCGGTGCAGCCGGCGTCGGCGCAGGCGCGGTCTGCGCCGATGCGACGGACGCAACGCATAGAAACGTGGGGAGAAGGACCTTGCGAGAGAGAAAGGATGTCATGGTTGGCACTCGCAGCCAACGGTATCAGAACGTCCCAAGCCCAGTCGTTATCCCTTACGACAGTTTTTTTTCGCAGGTCGCGGGTTGCGAAACGGACAAGTTGTTGCCGCAACCTCGCCGAAGCTCTTCCGGATTGCAGCCCGGAACGCCACTGTCCGGATCGATGGCAAAGACGTTCCGGACCGTCTTTGCCACAGGGTCCAGGCACGTTGAGGAAATATCGTAAAACCCCGGCTTTCCTCAGGCTGCAGGGTCCTCCTGTGGATCGCGCATAGGTCCCATTCCCCAGCAATGGCGCGGTTGTGCGCGGAGTTTCCACTTAAGCTCTGCCCGGGAGTCGGCAGGTATCGGTGGATCGCGGTGGATTGCGCGTCCCGACGGAGGAGCGGCTATCAAAAGTGCTCCCGTTGTCCTGCTTCTTCGGTTTCTGCGGGCAGGTTTTCTGAATCTGGTACATAGAGCAAGTCGCTCGTTTTGAGTTGTTTGGGCAAGCGATCCACATTTCCGCCGACAACGGTTACTACTACGGGCAATAAGTCTTCATAAGGCTATGGTTCTTAGAAGCAAGTACTCGCACGCACTTCGTGCCGTTCTCGACACGCTTCGCGTGTGTCCGTTTGCCTGGCTCCAACCGTTCCGGCCCGGCTTCGCGCCGGGCATGGCGAACTGGTTTGGCAAATTGATCAGGAACACCGGTTTCCCACCATCCGGCCCGGCCTTCCACACCTCGCTTCCGCGCTACGATTGCGCATCAGCAACACCGTTCTCCCAGTCCGCATCTGGGGCGGTAACGGCATCAGAAACGCGCTAGGAAAGGCGGTGGCGCGGTGGTAGGCTGAGTACCACTTAGGCACTGTCGACTGCAACCCATGGGCCAGCCTGGCTGGTGCCGCTGTCCAGATCTGACTTCTTGCATTGCCCGCATTTGTTCCGGAGGTTCCTCTCGTGTCCACGACCGCATCGCCGCTTTCGCTTGAAACCACTGAAGCAGCACCTACCGGCAACCTCGACATCACCGTCTCGCGTGCGGAGCTGCTGCGCGAATTGACCGCGGCGCAATCTGTGGTCGAGCGGAAGACGACGATTCCGATCCTGTCGAACTTCCTGTTTGAGGCTGCCGGCGATCGCCTGACCATCACTGCGACCGATCTCGACCAGAGCCTGCGCACGAGCTGCCCCGCCAAGGTGAAGAAGCCGGGTGCCTGCACTGTTCCTGCGCGCAAGCTGTACGACTACATCCGGCTGCTGCCTGAGGGCGAGATCAGCATCAAGCTGATGGATAACCATTGGGTGCAGATCCGCGCAGGCCGCTCCAACACCAAGATGGTGGGCATGGCCCGTGCTAACTTCCCGCAGGTGCCGGAGTTCCCGACCGCCAGCGCGATCAAGATTGCCGCGCCCGCGCTGCGCTCCATGGTCTCAAAGACTATCTTCGCGATCTCCAGCGAGGAGAGCCGCTACACGCTGAACGGCGCGCTGCTGGTACTGAAGGCTGAGAGCATGGCCATGGTAGCCACCGACGGTCATCGCCTGGCGCACATTGAGCGCCTGGGCGAGACGCTGGAAGGCATCACCGGCGAGAAGAAGACATTGATTCCGCGTAAAGCGCTGGGCGAGCTGCAGTCGCTGCTGGCCTCCGGTTCGGGCGAAGACGATGACTTTGTCGAATTTGCCGATGACGAGACGACCCTCTTCTTCCGTATGGGTGGACGAGTCCTTACCAGCCGCAAGCTGACGGGCCAGTTCCCGAACTATGAAGCCGTCCTGCCGCGCGATAACAACAAGTTTGTCATCGTGCGCAGTGAGGACCTGATGGGTGCCCTGCAGCGTGTGGCCCAGTTCGCCGACGAACGCTCGGGCGCTATCAAAATCCGCTTGGAACAGAACGAGCTTCGTATCTCGTCCTCGTCCACCGATTCGGGCGAGTCGGAAGACATCATTGAGACGCCCTACAACTACGATCCGCTGGTCGTCGGCTTCAACTCGCAGTACCTCATCGACTTTCTGAAAGCCATAGGCAACACGGGCGAGGTCCGCCTGGAGTTCAAGGACGCCCAGTCTGCCGGTCAGATGCGTCCGGAAGACGCGAACGAAGACCAGAAGTACCGCTACATCCTGATGCCCATGCGTATCTGACGATCTGCCATCGAGGCCTCGACGCGCTTTGCGCGTGTCAATGCTAATGCGGGATGCAGTAATAGCCCGGCTTTGGGCAGGGCATATTGAGTAGTCCTGGATGGGGAGTCCGGCCTTGTGCCGGGCTCTTTGTCTTTCAGAAGAATCCGCGTTGTTGACCAAACTGAAGAGTGGGCGATCGGACCTTCGAACCCGAAACCGGGTAGACTTATCAGCGATGAGTTGGTTCAAGCGGCTGGATAACGAGATTGTTTCGGACTCTGAGCGGACGGTCCGCACCGAGGGCCTTTGGGTCAAGTGCCCGGATTGCGGCAAGGCCATCTTCCGTGCGGAGCTGGACGCGAACATGCGCGTGTGTCCGCATTGCGGCCACCACTTCAAGATGGACGCACGGACCCGCATCCAGAATCTGCTGGAACCCGGTTACGAGCTGGTTGATCTCGAGCTGGTCTCGACCGACCCGCTGAACTTTACCGATCTGAAGCCTTATAAAAAGCGGTTAGCCGAAGCGCAGGCCAAGACCGGGCTGAATGATGCCATCGTCAATGCGATCGGCAGGCTGGGCGAGCGCGATATTGTCATCAGCGCCATGGAATACAGCTTTATTGGCGGCAGCATGGGTGCGGTGGTGGGTGAGACGATCGCCCGCGCTGTCGACCGATCGCTGGCTACTCGGGCACCCCTGCTGATCATCAGCGCGAGCGGTGGCGCTCGCATGATGGAAGGCATCGCCAGCCTGATGCAGCTTGCCAAGATCTCTGCCGCGCTGGGCCGCCTCGCTGACGCGAAGGTGCCGTACATCAGTCTGATGACGGACCCCACGACCGGCGGCGTTACTGCCAGCTTCGCGATGCTGGGCGATCTGAACATCGCTGAGCCCGGCGCTCTGATCGGCTTTGCCGGTCCCCGCGTGATCGAGCAGACGATCCGGCAGAAGCTGCCAGAGGGCTTCCAGCGCAGCGAATTCCTGCTGCAGCACGGATTCCTGGATGCCGTTGTTCCTCGCAAGGAGCTGAAGGTTTATCTCGACCGGGCGTTTGGATGGATGGCAGGCTGATACCGGCTGATCGATGCTGGGTTTGTTGTTGTCTGCGGTCTTTCTGCGGGCACGCTTTTGCGCCAGATGATGTGAGGGCTTTGGTCTCCAGCAACTCATGTTCATCAGGTCAGGAAATGATCCCAGAACGGTAAACGTTTGCGGGATCTAACACCTGTTGGGGACGACAAAGCTGTCTTGCGAGTGTTTACTCGGGATGAAGTATCTCGTCCTATAGACAAAAGGCCAAGAGCGCGGAGTCCTCTCCGTTCACGACCGCATGCCGGACACCGGCTCGGTTGGCCCCAAAGGGTTGAAAACAAGTGATGACACCTGCCCCTCTCCAAATGGCCCGAAAGACGCCGATGACGCTCCGCGCCCTTCGCATGGTTTTTGCTTCCGGTCTGCTGTTGTCCGGCGTAGTCCATGCAACGGCGCAGGTATCTGCCCGTCGTCTATCTGCGATTCCTGCCGCTACAGCTTCACGGATCGCGCTGCCGGGCAGCGTGTCCGAAGAGCGGCTGCAGGCAAGCGATACTCTTGGTCAGCTTCCCGGCGAGACACGTTTGCAGGGCATGGCGCTGTATCTGAAGCCGACGGCAGCGCAGGATGCTGCCCTGACGCAACTGATTGCGGACCAGCAGAACCCCGCATCCACCAGCTATCACCAGTGGCTGACGCCGGAGCAGTATGGAGCGCGTTTTGGTGTGTCTGACGATGATGTAGCCGTACTTACTGCTTGGCTGCAGGCTCGCGGCTTCACGGTGGACTCCGTTGCACCCAGCCGTAATCGCATCGTCTTCAGTGGTACATCCGCTGCGGTAGAGAGTGCTTTTGCCGTCACGATGAAGCAGTACCAGCGGGATGGTCGCACCTTCTTTGAGAACAGCACTGCCGTGCAGGTGCCGGCAGCAATGGCGGACGTAATTGGTGGCGTCACCGGTCTGAGCAGCTATCGGCTGGCGTCGCCACAATTGCGCCGCACAGCGCTGCCGCAGGCGTCGCAGAACCAGACGGGATTGACGCCTTACTACACCACCAGCGGTGGCAATCACTACCTGGTGCCATGGGACTTCCGCCAGATCTACGGCATGAATACGCTGATCAATAGCGGGTTTGACGGTACCGGCATCACTATCGGTGTCATCGGACAGTCCGCGGTGGATTCGGCACAGCTTACTTACTTCCAGCAGAAGACCGGCGTTTCAACGGTTAAGCTGCCGACGATGACGCTGGTGCCCAACACGGGCGTTTCCAACAAGATCAGTGGCGATCAGGGTGAGTCGGAACTTGATCTGGAATACACGACCGGCAGCGCGCCGGGTGCGAGCATCAACTTTATCTATACCGGTTGTGGCACTACTACCAATGCTTCGCCCCTGACGAATAACAACAGTTGTAATAACAATGGCGTTTTCGATGCACTGACTTACGCGATTACGACCAAGCTTGCGAATAATGGCACCGCTGTAATCCCCGTCTTGACGTTGAGTTATGGCGGCTGTGAGTCAAGCTTCACCACGTACGCCACGACGGGAACCAATCCCTTCGAGTCGTACCTGAAGCAGGCGAACGCGCAGGGGCAAACGGTGTTGGTCTCCAGCGGTGACTCAGGTGCGGCGACCTGCGATCAGAGCAGCACGAAGGTGACGGTTGCCACTCGCGGACTGACTGTCAGCTATCCTGCATCTTCGCCTTATGTAACTGCCGTGGGTGGCACCACGCTGACCAGCGATGCCAGTACTTACTGGAGTTCCACGAACAACGCATTTGCAGGCTCGGCGATCAGCTATATGCCGGAGACTTCGTGGAACGACACGGTGGCGTATAAGTCGTTTGCAGCCAGCGGCGGCGGAGTAAGCAAGATATTTGCGAAGCCCAGCTGGCAAGGCGGCACGGGCGTTCCGGCTGATAGCCATCGCGACGTTCCGGATGTAGCGTTTCCTGCCAATATCACGGAGCACGGCTATTTCACCTGCACGGTGGACGGTGCCTGCACCAACGGTACAGTCGGCTTTTCTACTGGTGGTGGTGGGCTGGTGGGCGGTACGTCCGTCGCAGCACCTAACTTTGCAGCGATGTTAGCCGTCATCGAACAGGCTAACGGCGGCGGGTCACTGGGCAACGTAAACCCAATGCTCTACACGCTGGCACAGGGATCGAGTTACAGCACGATCTTTCATGACGTCACGACCGGCGATAACATCGTCAGTTGTACTGTTGGCACAACGGACTGCACCACCGGCAGCATAGGATACAGCGCCGGTGTTGGCTACGACCTGGTAACGGGCCTCGGCTCCCTGGATGCGTCGGCGCTGCGGTCAGCTCTGACAACGGTATCGACCAAGGCACCGGCGCTTGCTCTGATCGCGTCTTCGACGACACCGACCGTTGGCAACGCTGTGACGTTCACTCTGACGGTGAGCAGCGCTGGTAGCAGTACGGCAACACCCACGGGTAATGTGCAGTTCACCGTGGATGGCACCGCCGTCGGTTCCGCAGTTGCACTTAGCTCCGGTGTGGCCACTTACAGCTATAGCGGCTTTACTGCGACAGGTACCCATACCATCGTGGCGACCTATGCGGGAGACTCTAACTACAACGCCGGTACTGCGACTATTACGGTGACGGCGGTGCTGCCTCTGCCGACGATTACATTGACTCCTGCGAACACTACAGTCGCTCTTAATACCGCAGTGACTTATACGACGTCAGTGGCTTTCACCGGCGGAGTAACGCCTACAGGTACCGTGCAGTTCCAGGTGGACGGAGCGAATGTAGGTACGGCGGTGGCATTAGTGTCCGGATCCGCGACCTATACCTATCCGGGTGCTGCGACGTCGGGAATTCACACCGTGACCGCTGTCTACAGCGGCAGTGCTACTTATCGATCGACAAGTGTCACGACCAACCTTACGGTGGGAACAGTGACTGCATCAATTTCGGTATCGGCAGGTTCGTCGACGGTGACGGTGGCTGCTGGAAGTGCAGCCACAAATGTCATCACGGTGACGCCGGCGGGCGGCTTCACCGGCGCTGTGACCTTAACGCCTGCAGTGATCAGCTCAACAGGAACCTTCGCAGGATGTTACTCGGCGCCTGCTGCCACGGTGACAAGTGGCGCGGTTACGTCGACACTTACGATTACTACGACAACCAGTGGCTGCACGTCGGCTGCGACGCTGAGAAGTCCGTCGCAGGCGAAGCTAGACACAAAGCCGATGCAGTCAGGACTGCCAGGGCAGCGCACCGGTCTGATCGTACTTAGTGCAGGGTTAGTTGCGTGCTTCGTACTCCGCAGGCGTCTGCATGTCGGCGTCCTGATCGCGTTGGTTGTATCTGCGGGCACGCTTGGCATCACCGGCTGCGGCAGCGGCAGCACAACGGCATCGACAACGACGACAACAACCACGACGCCGGGTACTTATGTGATTCGCGTGACCGGGACCTCGGGGACGCTTACCGCGAATACTACGTTTACTTTGATCGTGCAGTAGAAGGGTTATAAGGACGGACGGAAGCCGCCGGAATGTGGGCGGCTTTTGTCGCGTTAGAGTGAAGATATGCGTGAGGGGAAACCGTCAGGGACGGCGTATCGAGTGGCGTTGCGGCGGGCTGCTCATCAGGTGTTTGATCAACCGGTTGTCTTCAAGGATCCGCTTGCTTTGCGCATTCTTGGCATGACTTCGGACAAGCTTGGTGGTACAGATCTGCGGGCGCCTTCGCGGCCTCATTCTGTTGGTTTACGGGCGTTTCTGGTGGGTCGTTCGCGGTTTGCGGAAGATACTCTGGCGGCTGCGGTGGCTTTGCGGGGCGCTTCGCAGTATGTGTTGCTGGGGGCTGGTCTGGATACGTTTCCTTATCGAAATCCCTTTGTGGGCGTGCGTGTTTTTGAGGTGGATCACCCGGATACGCAGGCCTGGAAGCTGTCTTTACTGGCGAGGACGGGGATTGAATCGCCGGCAAATGTGTCGCATGTTGCCGTTGATTTTCATGCGGATTCGCTCGCTGAGCGGCTGTTGGCTGCAGGTTTTGAATCGTCTCAGTCGACTGTTTTCGCCTGGTTGGGCGTGGTTCCCTATTTGACCGAGGAAGGGTTCGTTTCGACGATGGACTTTCTGTCGAAATGTGCTGCCGGAAGCGAGCTGATTTTTGACTACGCGCTGCCGCGTGAGGCGCTGCCGTATCTGGAACAGCTTGCCTTCGATTCGCTGGCTGCTCGTGTGGCGGCTGCTGGGGAGCCATTCCAGCTTTTCTTTACGCCGGAGGAGATTCGGGAGCGGTTAAGGGGCATGGGTTGGGAGTTGATCGAGGACCTGGATACGGGTGCGCTGAATGCCCGGTACTTTACAGAGGGCAAGCTGCGGGCGATTGGTGGCGGCGGACATATGCTGTCCGCTCGCCTGTTGCCGAAGGTTGGTTAGCGACTGGGCGTTATACGACGAAGGGCTTGAGGATCTCTGCGATGGGGCGGCGCAGGATGGTTTCGTTGAAGTACATGACGATGGATCCGTTGCGCGGTGCGGCGATGCGGATGTCTGCGGCGAGCAGGCGGTCCTGGAGACCCTTCATGCGTGCTTCGGATGGCTTGAGCAGGAAGATGTTGCTTTCGTTGGGGACGCGTTCGATGGTGTAGCCGCCGGCTGACTGGAGCTTTGCGATCAACTCTTCAGCGGCGGTGCGGAGTTTGCTCCAGCGTTCGGGCAGGCCGTCGAGTGCGTTGAGTGCAGGGAGTGCTGCGACCCAGCCGTGATAGATGAGGCCGCCGAAGACGTGGCGGAGGTCGCGTGCCTGCGCCATCTTTTCTTTGGTGCCCATGAGCATGCCGCCGAAGGGTGCGTGGAGTGCCTTGTAGAGCGATGCGAAGACAGTGTCAAAGGGCGCGGCGTAGTGGGCGAGGTCGTAGCCGGGTGTGCCGAGGAGCATGAAGGCGCGGGCGCCGTCCCAGTGGGTGGCGATACCTTTGGACTTTGCCATGGCGCAGACTTTCTGAACGATGGCGAAGGGAATCGACTCGCCGTTGTGGCGGCGAACGGGGCTCTCCATGGAGATGGCACCGACCTTGAGCGGGTAGGCGCGGTGTTCGGCGTCGAGGACGGCTGCCTCCCACTCTTCAAAGGTGGGCGCGGCTTTGCCGGGTGCGACGGGCTGCATGGTGATGCCGCTCAGGATGGATGGGCTGTCGCTCTCGTCGGCGTAGAGGTGGCTGTCGGACTGGGTGATGAGGTGCTTGTGCTCACCGCAGAGGATGCGTGCCGCGAGGTTGTTGGCGAGTGTGCCGGTGGGCAGGAAGACGCAATCTTCTTTGCCGAACATAGCAGCGAACTTCTGCTCTAGTTCTGTGACGGCTCCGCCCTTGAGATAGGTGTCTTCCTTGCCGGGATGTTTTGCGAGGGCCGTGGTGAACATGCGGATGTGTTCTTCCGGCGAGATGTTGGGGTAGTCACTGGCGAAGTAGACGGTGCGGTCGTCGACGGGAGGCAGTGGAGCCGGCGCTGCTGCCGTCTGCGCGAGCAGTGGGTGCTGCGCGAGGGTTGCGGCGGTGAGTGCCGCGGGTGCGGCGGCCAGCAGGAAGGATCTCCGGTTGATTGCGTCTGCCATGGTCGTCTCCGTCGTCCGGTACTGCGAGTTGTCGCGCATCTGCCTCTGCGCGAAGACTGATGCGGTTACAAAAGCGCGAGGCTTTCGTTGAGGTTATGGGTGGCGTGTGGACTCATCATACGCACGTGCTGCCTATTGGTTCCGCGCGACATCACACGTAGACGGGTAGAGACACGATGGCAGAGTGGACACAGGACGGCGACACGTTTACGTTGCGCGACACGGCCGTGGTGAAGGCGCCGATTGACCGGTGCTTCCAACTGACGTGCTGCATTGCGCTGGTGCGTGAAGAGCTTGGGATGAAGCCGGTGACGGGGCGCACGGAGGGCTTGGTGCAGCATGGTGACGAGGTGCGTTGGGAGGGCTGGCAGTTGGGCCTGAAGCATTACCACGTGACCGGTATCTCAGGGTATGAACGGCCGGTGTTTATGCAGGACAGCATGCTGGATGGACGCTTCCGCACCTTTCAGCATGATCATCATCTGCGGGAGCTGCCCAATGATGCGGGTACTGAGTTACAGGATGAGGTGCGGTTCTCGCTACCGTTTGGATTCGTGGGGCGGCTGGTGGCGCGGTATGTGATGGTGCCGCATATTCTGCGGCTGTTACGGAGCCGATTTGCGCGGATCAGGCGAATTGCCGAGGGTGACGCCTGGCGACAGTATCTGCCGGACGAGCAGACGGCATCCCATGCGTAGGCACGGTACGACAACAGTACGAGAGTTCAGGAGCAGGCAATGAAAGCAGTCCGGTTGTATGAGTACGGTCCAGCGACGAATCTGAAGTACGAGACGGATGCACCTGACCCCGAGGTGGGTGAGGACGATGTACTGGTTGGGGCTGCCGCGACCAGCGTGAATCCGATCGATTGGAAGATGCGTTCAGGAGCTGCGAAGGAGCGCTTTCCGGTGAGTTTTCCGGCGATCCTTGGTCGCGATGTCAGCGGCCTGGTGCGCGCAGTCGGTAGTAACGTGCGCGGCGTGAAGGTGGGTGAGCGTGTGATGGCGCTGACCAATGGCACCTATGCCGAACTGGTGATTGTGAAGGGAAATGAGATCACGCATATTCCCGATGGCGTCGACATTATTGAGGCTGCAGCGTTGCCGCTGGTGGTACTTACTGGCGATCAACTGGTGCGGGAGGCCTGTGGTCTGCAGAAGGGCCAGTCGATTCTGGTTACGGGTGCGCTGGGCAGCGTTGGCCGCGCGGCGGTGCATACCGCGAAGAAGCTGGGCGCACATGTGATTGCGGGCGTTCGGAAACACCAGTTGGATGAGGCGAAGGAACTGGGTGCGCATGCATTGATTGCGCTGGACGACGAAGATGCCGTGCAGAGTATGGGCAAGGTAGATGCCATTGCCGATACGGTTGGTGGCGATGTTACGACACCCCTGCTGCGCCATATTAAAGAAGGCGGTATCTGCGGCACGGTCGTTACTCCGCCACCCGATGCTGCGTTGCATCCTGATGTGAAGGTGGTGCCGCATCGTGCGCATCCTGATCCGAGCAAGGTGCGGGAGTTTGCGGATGATTATCGGGATGGGAAGTTTAAGTTACCGATTGTTCGTAAGTCTGCGTTGAGCGAGGCCGCGGAGGCGCAGGAGTTTGCGGAAAAGGGCGGTAGCGGTGGGAAGGTTTTGTTGTTGATGCTTTAGTGCTTTGGTTTTGGAATGGAGGCCCCACATCTTAGGTGTGGGGCTTTTGTTTTGTTGGGCAGGATTTTGTCGCGGGCCTTCAGCCCGCTATGCGCTCGCCAGCGCGTAGCCACATGGGATGCCGGCTACTGCTCGCGAGTGCATGGTTTCTGGGATGACAGCTACTGCGCGGGAGCGCATGGGTTCGTGGGATGAGAGACCCTATACGTCTGTAGGACGGAGTGAGCGGCGGAGTTACCGCTGAGAACCTACGTCTCAGAGTCGAGACTTGGGGCACCCGGCTTGCCCCGCACTGTCTTTTGGGACAGGATCTGCTGGTCGCGCTTTCGCGCGATAACCCACCCTTTGCTTCGCAAAGAATGGGGCACCCGGTTTTATTGGTTAGTTGTTGGTGTTCGTTGCTTCTTTGTAGAGTAGGTCGCCTACTGCTTTGTGGGTGGCGGTGGAGGGGTGGCCTTCGTGGTAGTAGAAGTAGGTTTGTGGTGAGGCGCAGGGGGTTGGGTCTTCGTCGCGTAGGACTCGGCCGGCGCACTTATCGGTTGTGTTGGTCAGGCCGTAGTTTGCGGGATGGGTTATTACTTCGTCGAAGAAGCTGCCCCAGTTACTGTTTGCGATTTGGATGTCGGGGTGCTTTGCACGCTCGTCGGCGGGGATTGTTGCTAACTGCGGATTGAAGCGTTCGCCGGCGGAGGCGAAGGCTGGGATCTTAGTGGGTAACAAAGCTACCTGGAAGCGGCGTGCGCCGAGGGCGTAGAGGGTTTCGATTTCTCCCTCGATGTTACTGACGGTTTCTCCGTCTTTTAAGCCGCGGTCGTTGAGGCCACCCAGCAGGAAGAACATGGTGGTCTTTGAATCGAACTTGACCGTGCCGTCTTTGACCATGGCGGCGAAGTCGTCGACCTGGTTGCGCATGCCTCTGCCTAATAATTCGTTGTGCGGGTAGTGTTTGCCTTCGCCTGCGCCGGTGCGTGCTCCACTGACTGCGAAGTTGAGGCCTTCGCGGATGGGATGTTCGGATTTTGTTTTGGGGTCGCCATAGTAGGTGAAGGGAATGCCTAGTCGCTGGGCGAGATAGACGACGGCGGTGGGTCCGTTGCCATCGATGTAGCCTGCTCCGCTGTCGGAGTAGCTGTCACCGAAGACGTAGAGCTGGTTGTAGGGTTTGGTTTGGGCCTGGGTTACGAATGGGGTCAGTGCGAGGAGTAGGAGTAACAGGTAGCGGCGCATTCTTGGTCCTCTTGGCGAGGCCAGTATAGCGGGGGCTTGATTGGTGATGGAAAGCGGTTCGTGCTTTGCACGACTCCCCACCTTAGTGGTTCCCATTTATGGCTTTGGTGCTTCAGGCTTTGCTGGTCGCGCTTTCGCGCGATAACCCACCCTTTGCTTCGCAAAGAATGGGGCACCCGCTTGGTGGTCGTTTCGTAATTCGTTGCCGGGGTTGGTATGAACCCACGTCTCAGAAGCGAGACGTGGGGCACCCGGTTTGGCGGCGGGGTTAGTGTTTGGGTTCTGGTGGTAGTGGTGCGGGGTTGTGTGGGTTTGCGCGTAGGCCTGCGAGGATCTGCTGTAGGAACTCGTTGGCTGCGCCTGGGTTGTTGGGCAGGAAGAGGGTGTTGGTGCCGCCGCGCATGCCGATGTCTTTCAGGGTGTCGAAGTACTGGGTGAGCAGGACGAGTGCCATGACATCTTCTGCGGTGGTGCCGGGTACGGATTCGCGGAAGTGTTCGATGCTGGCGCGGAGGCCGTCGATGATGGCCTGGCGTTCGGCTGCGATGCCTTTGCCCTGGAGCGCCTTGCTTTCGGCTTCGGCTTCGGCCTGTTTGACCTTGAGGATCTTGTCGGCTTCGCCCTTGGCCTGGGCGGCTACCTGCGAACGCTGTGCGGCGTTGATGTCGTTCATCGCGGCCTTCACCTTTGCGTCCGGGATGATGTCGGTGACGAGGGCGGTGAGGATGTTGAAGCCGAACTCGCGCATGGTGGCGTCGAGCTCTACCTTGACGGCGATGGAGATGCCGCTCATCTGTTCGAAGGTTTCGTCCAGTGTGAGTTTTGGGACGTGGCCGAGGATGGAGTTGAAGACGAAGCTTTCAATCTGTTTCTGCGGGCGCGAGAGGCGATAGAAGGCGTCGAAGATCTTGTCGTCGAGGACGCCGTACTGGACGCTGACGGGGATCTGTACGAAGACGTTGTCGCGTGTCTTGGTTTCGACGGAGAACTGGGCCTGCTGGACCTGCAGGTCGACGAAGGAGACTCGCTCTGCGTAGGGGATGAGCAGATGGAGGCCTGGGCGGACGATGCGGTTGAACTTGCCGAAGCGCTCGACGACGCCGGCCTGCGAGGTGCGGACGGTGTAGAGGGTCTTGAGCAGTGTGATGAGGAGGGCGAGTGCGATGACGAGCAGGATGACACCAAAGACGGGATCCATCGAAAGACTCCAAGGACGTTCGAGAGTTAACGATACGCCTCTGGTGGATGGGCTCCCGATCTGAGATGAAGCCGCTACACTTGTCGGATGAATTTGCTTGCGAAGCTCCAGGGTCGTCTGAAAGGTGCGGCGCAGCAGGAGCTGCCGATTGATTGGCTAGAGGGCGCTCGCCTCATGGACGAGTGCGAGTCTTTCTTCGTGGAGGCCATCGGTGAGTTGGAAGAGCTGCAACTCTCCATCCTGCTCGTTGAGGGCAAGGCGCAGGCTGAAGAACCCCTGGTACTGCAAGGTGTTGATTTTGGTGTGGGCCGCCCAATTCGTCCGGATGGAAGCTCGCGGCGTTTCTTCATCCAGTTCAGCCGTCACAGGCTGATCAGTTATTCCGTCTCCGATGAAAGCTGCGGGAAGTATCCGGTAGCCCCTGAGAGATTCTCAGGAAAGTGGTTGCGGATTTTTTCGGCGTCCCATCTTTTGGAGTTCACTCGTGCGCATACTCAGTATCCCGAGGAGCTTGACGGACCAATGCAGCATTACGAAATCGTGACGCAGAATCATGTGATCGATGTGATTGCCACCGGACCGCCCGTGATCACAGTGATTCGCTGAGAATAGAGACAATGGCTACACACTTTGCACCTGCCGGTATCAAGTTCTTAAAGGGTCTCAAGCGTCACAACGATCGCACGTGGTTTGCGGATCGGAAGGGAGTGTATGAGGCGGAGGTGCAGGCGCCGTGGCTTGCTTTGATCGATGAGATCAATGAAGCCTTGATCGAGTTTGCGCCGGAGTGTGTGAAGCCTGCGAAGAAGGCGATGTTCCGTATCTATCGGGATACGCGCTTCAGCAATAACAAGCTGCCGTACAAGACCCATGTGGGTGCGTGGTGGTCACCGGCTTCGCTGGCGAAGACGAGTGGCGGCGGATTCTATGCGCATGTGGGGAGCGATGAGGTTGTGGTTGCGGCAGGTGTTTATATGCCGCAGCCGGAGCAGTTGCTGGCGATCCGCAGGCATATGCAGCAGGCCCATGGAGAGATGCGGGCGATGCTGGCGGACAAGAAGCTGCGGAAGCTGATGCCTGAGCTGGACAGCAATCCATTGAAGCGAATGCCAAAGGGCTTTGCCGCGGAAGACCCTGCTGCGGACCTGTTGCTGTGCCGGCAGTGGGCTTTGTCGGCCACGTTGCCGGTGGATGTGGCGATGACACCAAAGCTTGGCAGCGAGATTGTGAAGAGATTTCGTGCGATGGCACCGATGGTGGCGCTGCTGAATGCGCCTTTGCTAAGGTCTGCGGCACCGCGGAAGAGTTTGTTTTAGGCGCGAAAATGCAGGGATTTTGCCCGATATGGAACCATATTGGACACCTTTCCACAAGAATCCCGCTAAAAGCCAAAGAAAACCGACAAAAGTGGAAGTTTGTCCGTTGACAAGCTGCCCACAAAAGTCCATCGTGATATGCGGAACGGTTGCGGGAACCCGCATGAACACTGGAGATTTTACCGGTGCCGGTTGTATCGCGAAGGGTAACGAAAGCGATCGCCGAACGTCATGCGCCCCACCCGCGCCGCATCACAGTTTCTGCACGTAAAGGAGCAACACAATGGCAAAGGGACTCACGAAGACAGCACTCATCCGCCAGATGGCCGACGCAACCGAACTGCCCACCAAGCAGGTGGCTGGCTTCCTGGATCTGCTGGCGCAGACCGCAGTGAAGGAGACCAAGAAGAACGGCGAGTTCACCATTCCTGGACTGGGCAAGCTGGTCAAGGCTGAGCGCAAGGCACGCACCGGCCGCAATCCGCAGACGGGCGAAGCCATCAAGATCAAGGCGAAGACCGTGGTCAAGTTCCGCGTGGCAAAGGCTGCGAAGGACGCGATTGCACCGGTGAAGGCTGCAGCAGTCAAGAAGTAGTCAACTGCACCGCTCGTTCGCGAACGGTGTTGCACGTCCGTAAGACAGAACCGCCGCTACGCTGATGCGTGGCGGCGGTTTTTGCTGCGCTGCGATTATTTGCCTGGTTGCTCTAAAAGGTGGCCTTTGGGATGAAGGCTCGTGCCATGACGGAGAGGCCCAGGGAGATAACGATGCCCTGCATGACGCGGAGGACGGACGCCTCCCAGGCGAAGCCGTTGGACCAGCCTACGGCAGCGAGTGTGACGGCGACGCCGATGATGTAGATCTCGCTGAGGATGCCCTGCTGCCAGTGCGGATGGCTCTGTCCGGGGGCTGTGCAGGGGCGTAGCGAGGGCACGAGGCGCGGCACCTCCATGAGGTAGGCGCTGTAGGATTCGCCGAGGCGCTCGCGGAGATAGGGCTCTTCGCGGCCGATGAGGCGGAGCTGAACCAAGGTGATGAGGAGGACGCAGAGGACGGCTGCGTCGGGCCGCATGAGCATGGCAAGCGCGATGGTATGCAGGATGGTGCCGAGGTAGAGCGGGTTGCGGACGAAGCGGTAGGGGCCGTCGGCGACGATGCGGTCACCGACCATGCCGCCGCGCTGGACGGTGGTGGCGCCGAGATAGGCTGCTCCCCAGACGCGGAGGGCTGCGCCGGCGAGGGCGAAGAGGATCATGCCGACGAGGATGGTGTTCCAGGCGGAAGCGAAGTGCTGGTAGAGCGGACGGGTCAGGGCGTCCGAGAGACGGAACCAGACGCTGCCGTTGCGGACGAAGTTCCAGACCTGGATGTGTGTCATTCCAGCCGCGCCGTTGTGGTAATCGGGCCACGGTGCCGCGAAGCAGAGGGTGTAGATGAGGCCGTGGACTAGGTAGCGGTGTTTGTATTCGAAGGCGGTGGCCTGCATAAAGGGTCGTCCTGCAGCGCCGGGGCTGCTGCGGTTTGTCAGGTAAAGCTCATTAAATCAATTAGATACGTTATCGGGAAAGGGTCTCGAGGAGTGTGTCGAAGTCTTCGAGACTGCTGTACTCGATGACGACTCGGCCCTTGCCGTGGGTATCTTCGATGCGGACCTTAAGGCCGAGGGAACGCTGGAGCTGGTCCTGGGCGGCCTTTACGTTGGCATCGATTTCGGCGGCGGGCGCTTCTACTTTGCCGAGTTTGCGTTCGGGGTCGAGCAGGTTTTTGACGTAGGTTTCGGTCTGGCGGACGGACATGGAGAGCGCGGCGATCTTCTGGGCGGCTGCCATCATCTGCGCTTCGGATTCGAGGGCGAGGAGGGCGCGGGCGTGGCCAAAGGATAGGTCGCCTGCCTCTACCTTGCCCTGGACTGCTTCCGGGAGGCGGAGGAGCCGGAGGAAGTTTGAGACGGAGGCGCGGTCCTTGCCGGTGCGCTTGGCCATCTGGTCCTGCGTCATTTTGAAGTCGCGGCTGAGACGGTCGTAGGCGCGTGCCTGCTCCATGGGGTTGAGGTCGGCGCGCTGGAGGTTTTCGACGATGGTCATCTCCATCGCCTGTTCGTCGGAGACTTCGCGGACGACGGCGGGGATGGTGGGCTTGCCTGCGCGCTGCGAGGCGAGCCAGCGGCGCTCGCCGGCGATGAGCTGGAAGCGGCCCTTGCCGAGGGCGCGGACGATGATGGGCTGGATGACGCCGGTGGCCGCGATGGACTGGGCGAGCTCTTCGAGCGCGGCTTCGTCGAAGCGGGTACGCGTCTGGAAGGGGTTGCGGTCGATGGCGGTGACTTCGACTTCGAGCGGCTTGCCGGAGTTCTCGACTACGGGTGCTGCCGGCGCGGGTGCTGGGGCTGCCTGGCGGGTGGGCAGCAATGCTTCGAGGCCTCGGCCGAGTGCGCGGCGCTTTGGATCGGGTGCTTTGGCGGTGGACATCGTTCAAAACTCCTGGGTGTTGCGGAGGTGCGGACTACTCTTCTGGATCGGACTCGTGGACGACCGCGCCAGCGGGATTGCCTGCGATGGTGAAGACGCCGTTGCGTGCGAGGAGTTCGCGGCAGAGGTCGCGGTAGGCTTCGGCGCCGCGTGATTTGGGATCGTAGAGCACAACGGGGAGTCCGTGGCTGGGCGCTTCGGCGACGCGGATGTTGCGCGGGATGGTGGTGGTGAAGAGCTTGTCGCCGAAGAAACCCTTGATGTTCTCAGAGACCTGCTGCGACAGCGAGGTGCGCGGGTCGTACATGGTGAGGACGACGCCTTCGAGTGCGAGGTCTGGCTGGAAGGCTCCGGCGACGCGGTCGAGCGTGCCGGTCAGCTCCGAGATGCCTTCGAGCGCGAAGTATTCGGCCTGCATGGGAACGAGGAGGCTGTCGGCAGCGACGAGGGCGTTGAGGGTGAGGAGGTCGAGCGCCGGCGGGCAATCGAGCAGGATGAAGGGAAAGCGCTCGCGGAGGGGGGCGAGTGCTTCCTTGAGGCAGAATTCGCGGCGTTCCTGCTGGGCGAGGTCGAAGTTGGCGCCGATGAGGTCTTTGCTGCTGGGGATGATGGAGAGGTTTTCGACGGCGGTGGCGATGATGGCTTCTGCAGCGGTGCAGTCGCCGAGGAGCACGTCGTAGGTGGACATGCGTTCGGTGTCGCGTGTGACACCGAGACCGCCGCTGGCGTTTGTTTGCGGGTCGCAGTCGACGAGGAGCGTGTCCAGGCCGGTGAGTGCGATGGCAGCGGCGAGGTTGATTGCCGTTGTGGTCTTACCCACGCCGCCCTTCTGATTGACGATTGCGATTACTTTGCCCATGTGTCTTGGGCAAGAGTAGCAGGATGGGGTGGCGGGACTGTTGTTCCACGTGGAACATGGGTGAGGAATTCAGGTCGAGATGTTCCACGTGGAACATCTGAGTGAACGATGGGAGAGGCCTGGATGTTCCACGTGGAACGTCTACTAAGCTCGCTTCCAAAGGGCTATGCGGCCTTGGGAGAGTGGGACCTGGGCTTCTTGCGTCAGGTCCCATTCACCGAGGTGAGTTTCCTCGCTTGCCGGGAGGTAGCGGAGGAGCTGGCCTGTGTGGGCCACACGCTCCTGGGCTATGGGGAGCATGGCTGCTGCTTGATCGACGGCCCGCATGGCAACGATGTCGAAAGAGCGATCTGACGGCATGCTTTCCACGCGGGAGGACCAGACTTCGGCATTCAATGCCAGGGAACGCGTCGCTTCCCGCAGGAAACCGGCCTTCTTACCCTGGGATTCCGCGAGCGTTACCCGCAGGTCTGGGAATGCGAGTTGCAGCGGGATGCCAGGAAAGCCGCCACCGGAGCCAAAGTCCAGCAATGTGCCGGTGGCTGGGAGGAAGCGGGCCGCGAAGAGGCTCTCGCCCAGTTGACGCTGCACGAGTTGCGCCGGTTCGCGGATGGCTGTGAGGTTGGTCTTCGCGTTCCAGAGCATGAGCAGGTCGAGATAGCGGCTCATACGGGGGATGAGGTCGGCGGCGAGCTCCGGGCCACCCGCGAGATAGGGTTCCAGCAAGTCGGCGATACGGTTTTCGAGGAGAGTGGGCATCTATGCGTTCCTGGCGGCTTCGACGAAGGACTGGAAGATGCTTCGCGAGGCGGCGCTGGTCTCCGTTGTGCGCTCAGGGTGCCACTGCACGCCGATCAGCCAGTGGGCCGGGTCGGGGCCTTCAATGGCTTCAATGACGGCGTCAGCCGGGCAGCGGGCGACGACGCGGAGCTCGTCCCCGGGGGCTGCGATGGCCTGGTGGTGACTGGAGTTCACGGGGAGGCGGGCAAATTCTTCATCTTCGGCTACGGCTTCGCCGGAAGCGACGACTATCTTGCCGAGTCGGCTGTCGACGGGAAACAGGACCGGGTGAGCCGTGATGACGGCTCGGCCTGCCCGGTGATTGACCGGAAGCGGGTCAATGTCCTGATGGAGGGTGCCGCCATAGAAGACATTCATGGATTGCGTACCGAAACAGATGCCCAGCAGGGGCTTCTTGGTGCGCTCCGCAGCGGCGAAGAGGGCATGGTCGGTCTGTTCGCGGAGATTGTCAGCCTCGGCGCACTCTGGGATGCGTTCGTGGCCGTAGTGGGACGGGTCGACGTCGGCGCCGCTGCCGGGGAGAAGGATGCCCTGGGCCTGATCGACGAGTGCGTCGATCTCGGCAGCGGTGTGGGTTAGTTCGAGGCGAACCGGATCGCCGCCCGCCGCGGAGATGGCAGCGGCGTAGTTGGACCAGTTGGCGGCGTTGTAGGGCTCGTCGAAGCTGGTTGGGACGGGAATCAGGATGCGTGGCTTCATCATGGGTGATTTTACGACCGGCGGGTGTTTGGCCGGTTCGCCCAAGTGTTTCCGGGCATGGAGGCCTTTGTCGCGGGCCTACAGCCCGCAGATCTTCCGAACGACTAGACCCAGGGCTTCGCCCTGGGCTAGGAAGTCGCGCACCTTCAGTGCGCTTGATTGTTGGGCAGGAAGTTCTCCGGTAGATGCCGCGCATGGTCAGTGCGCTTGATTGTCGGGCAGGGAGTTCTCCGGTAGATGCCGCGCACCTTCAGTGCGCTTGATTGTTGGGCAGGAACTTCTCCGGTAGATGCCGCGCACCTTCAGTGCGCTTGATCGGTGCGGCCGCCTAAGGCTCCCCGGGCATGGAGACCGCGCCTTATGCGCTTATCGTGGAGTCGCAGATGTCTTGGCGTGTTTTTGCGATCCCGTGATTCGTGATTGGAAGGGATTTGCGGTCTCTGCACTGGTGTTCACCGGGAGCGAAGAGCTAGAGCTGGGCGCTTGGGATTTTTGCCTGGCTTTCCGGGAGGGGTTCCGGGCGGTTGAGCGGGGAGCGCTCGTAATACTCTGCTGCGATCGTTTCCATCAGGCGGTTGGTCAGCCTGTCTGCGTCCTTCGTCGTCATCCCGACCGTGGGGATGGGTTCGCAGGCGACGAGCATGAGTGGTCGCGGTGTGAGGTGGTAGGTGTGCATGGGCAGCAGTTCGAAGGTGCCGATGAGTGCGAGCGGAACGAGCGGCACTTGGGCCTTGATGGCCATATAGGCCGCGCCGGCCATGAACTGGCGGACGTGGCCGTCAGAAGAGCGGCTGCCATCTGGGAAGATGAGGATCGGCATGCCGGATTTGAGGCTGGCGACGCCGCGCATGAGGCCTGCGACCTGGGAACGCATGCTGGACTGGTCGATGGGGACCTGGCCGGAGCGCGTGAGGTGCCAGCCGATGAACGGGTAGCGGAAGAGGTAGTGATTGGCCAGGATGCGGAACTGGAAGGGCAGCGAGCCGAAGAGGGCCGGCGTGTCCATGTAACTGAGGTGGTTGCAGGCGAAGACGGCCGCCGTACCAAAGCGCAGGTTCCTGGGATTAACTACTGTGACCGGCGAGAGCGAGATGCCGAGCATCAGCTTTGCCCAGAACTGCGCCATGGCGTGTTGCTGGCGTCCGGACTTGTCCCAGAGCGAGAAGAGCAGCGAGAACAGGCCGCAGATGATGGTCACGAATGCCATCAGGGGGATCAAAACCAGATACGAGATCCAGGGAAGCAGCTTCTTCACGCGGTGGCGCCTCGCTCGATCCAGGCTTTGACTTCTCCCACGAGGTATACGGAGCCGGAAACGACTACGCTGCCGGGTTCTGCTGAGGCCAGTTTCATGGCTTCCGCTACGGACGCGCAGATGATGACGGGTGTGTCAAGAGCGGAGGCGACTGCGGCGAGTTCTTCGCCGGAGCTTGCGCGCGGCGAGTTTACGGGAGCGAGCAGGATGCGGTCGCCGGGTTCATCGAAGCTTGGGAAGAGGATCTGAGCCATCTCGCGGACGGATTTGTCGCGGAGTGCGGAGAAGACGAGGGTGCGCGGACCGGGCAGGCGTCCGTCGTCGATGGCGTGCGTGAGATGAGAACGCAGCGTCCAGGCGCCGGCGGGATTGTGCGCGACATCGAGCAGAATGGTGCCGCTGCCGGTGGGTGAGGCGATGGATTCGAGGCGTCCCGGCCAGCGGGTCAGACGGACGCCAGCCTCGATGGACGAAGGCGTGATCGCTGTAAGGTGTTCATTCGATTGAAGTTCTACTGCGGAAGCGATCGCGAGGGCGAGGTTTCGGTTCTGGTGGTCGCCGATGAGAACGGGCGCGATCGTGATGGTTTCGCCGTTAATCGAGAGCGGGTAGGGACCGCGTGGGGCGCCGCGTTCCGGCAGGTAGGCCGCAGCGTTGATGCCGGTGACACCGAGGCTCATGGCGATTTCGCCGATAGCGATGTTGGCCTCAGGGTGCTGTGGCAGGGTGATCATGCGGCCACCGGGACGCAGGATGCCGGCTTTTTCGCGGGCGATCTCAGTGAGCGTGCTGCCGAGCCACTCGGTGTGGTCGAGTGCGATGTCTGTAATAACGGAGACGGCGGGTTCGACGATGTTGGTGGCGTCCAGGCGTCCGCCCATTCCGACTTCGAGGACTGCGATGTCGATCTTTGCCTCGGCGAAGGCGAGGAAGGCGATGGCGGTGACCACTTCAAAGAAGCTGGGTGTGTGCGGTAGCTTGCCTTCGGCGACGAGGCGGTTGGCTGCGTCGTCGACCCGGAAGTAGAGGCGCGCGAAAGTATCGTCGTCGATCTCTGCGAGTGAGTTGGCACCGGGTGTGATGCCGCTGATCTGCACACGCTCGTTGACTCGGAGCATGTGCGGTGAGGTGTAAAGCCCGGTGCGCAGGCCACTGACGCTGAGAATGCTGGCGAGCGTGGAGGCCGTCGAGCCTTTACCGTTGGTGCCGGCGATGAGGACCGCCTTGAAGTTCTTCTGGGGATCGCCGAGCGCTGCTGCGAGTGTACGCATGTGCGCGAGGTCGAATTTGCGGCGGGGCGCGCCCGGCGCGGCAGGCGCAAGCTCGCCACTGAGGGCGTAGAGATGTTCCACGGCAACCGCGTACGACATGCTGATGATTGTAGGCGAGCGCGGCGTCATTGGGTGCGTGCCGACGCGAGCAGCAGGTTCCACGTGGCGATGGCGGTCGCTTCCCAGGTAAAGCGGGCCGCCTGTGCGCGTCCGCGGCCGATGAGATCGTGGCGCGCTGCAGCGTCCGTCAGGAGCGTGCGCATGGCGGCGGCGATGGCGGGTGCATCGTGCGGATCGACCATGAGTGCGGCGTTGCCGACGACCTCTGGCAGCGAGGCGGCGTTGGAGCAGATGACGGGGCAGCCGAGCGCCATGGCTTCGAGCGGCGGCAGGCCGAAGCCTTCGTAGGTGGATGGGAAGAGGAAGGCGGCTGCGGCTTCGTAGAGGGCTCGGAGTTCTCCGTCGGTGAGGTAGCCGGCGCGGACGACGCCTTCAAGGGCGTGGGCGTCGGCACCGAAGATGCGGGCGTCCCCTCCGCCAACGACGACCAGGGTTGGTGCGGTGTCGGGGGGCATGGTGTCGCGCAGGATTCCGAACGCTGCAAGGAGGGCTTGGAAGTTCTTGTTGGGATTGGCGGACCCTACGCCCAGCAAGAAGCCGCCGGGATGGAGGCCGAGGCGGCCCAGGATGGTGGGATCAGCGGTGGGTGCGAGAGCGTGTTCGTGGCCCTCGAGCGTTACGGCGATCTTTGCGGGGTCGAGGTGCAGGGTGCGCGCGAGTTCACGGCGCGAGAACTGTGAGACGGTCAGGAGCTGTAGGTCAGGGTTGGTTACGGCGAGACGGTGGTGCGTGCTGTACCAGGCCCGGTAGGCCGCTGTGTACGCCTGTGGGGTGGCGAAGACGCCGGCGTCCGGGAGGGTGAAGACGTGGCGGCGATGGAGCAATGGCGATCCGCCGGCGGGGGTGAAGAGTACCGCGTTGCGGCAGTAGAGGGGCAGCGAGAGCTGCTCCCAGAGTTGGCCGTTGCCGTGGCCTACGTGGCGAAGTTGGAGGGTCTGGAAGGGTTCTGCGATGTGTGTGCCGGGCGGCGCGAGGATCTGCACTGGCTCGGTGGGCGTGGGGATCAGGCCATCGGCGAGGAGTTTGTCGAGCGCGCGCACGACCTCGAGCGCGTAGCGCTGCACGCCGGTGATGGCCTGTGTCAGGAAGCGACCGTTGATGGCGATGCGGCGTTCCGGAACGGCTAGTGGTTCGATGTGGGGCGTGCTATTGCGCATGGCGTTTTGCGCTTCTCGCGCGTGCGGACGATATGCTGATACAGCAGTATGAAGCGGCCATCCATTCTCCACGTCGGCAAGTTTTATCCTCCCCATCCGGGTGGGATGGAGACGCATCTTCGCAGTCTCGTAGGCTACCAGAGCGACTCCGCGGATGTTTCGGTGCTGGTATCGAATGAACGATCGCGGACGGTGACGGAGCATCTGGATGGTGCGACGGTGACGCGGCTGGCGACGTTTGGTGCGGTGGCATCGATGCCGATCACCCCGAGCTTTCTGACGCGGCTGCATGGGCGCAAGGATGACCTGGTGCATCTGCATGTGCCGAACCCCGCGGCGGTGGCGGCGTTCCTGGCGAGTGGGCACCCCGGGCGGCTGGTGATGACGCACCATGGCGATACGCTGAATCGCGCATGGTTAAGAAAGTTAACTGATCCGATCAATCGTCGCGCGATGCAGCGAGCGGATGCAATTGTGGTGTCTTCGGCGCGTTATGCGGACAGCTCGGATGAGTTGCGGCCATTTCGCGAGAAGTGCCGCATTATTCCGCTGGGGCTGGATGTCCCGGAGCCGACGGCGGAGGTACTGGCGGATGCCCGCAGGATTCGCGCGAAGTATGCGGGGCCGATCCTGGTGACGGCGGGACGGCTGGTGCCCTACAAGGGATTCAAGTATCTGCTGAGGGCAATGCGGGATGTGCCGGGCACGCTGATGCTGATCGGACGCGGACCGCTGCGTGCGGATCTGGAGCGAGTGGCCGTGAAGGCAGGGGTGCGTGATCGTGTGCACTTCCTGGGATTTGTGCATGCGGTGCAGCCTTACCTGCATGCGGCGGAACTGTTCGTGATGCCGTCGATCACGCGTGCGGAGTCGTTTGGGCTGGTGCAGCTGGAGGCTATGGCGGCGGGGCTGCCGGTGATCAATACGGATATCGAGTCGGCTGTGCCCGAGGTTTCTGTTGATGGCGAGACGGGGATTACGGTTCCGCCGGCGGATACGGCTGCGCTGGTGCGAGCGATGCGGACGCTGATCGAGGATGATGGGCTTCGTGCGCAGTATGCGGCTGCAGCCAAGGTGCGTGCGGGGCTGTTTAGCGCAGCAGCCACTGGGTTATTGCATAGGGAACTCTATGCCAATGTGCTTGCGTGAGCCGCTGGGCTTGAACGTCGTCCGGCTGCACCGAGCGGGCTGAAGTTCCGGACGGCGAAGTATAGGCTTCCGAAGAGCAGGATTGTGAGATTCAGGCCCATCGCGGAATAGAGATCATCGAAGATGAACAGGACGAGTGCTGTGATGGAGCAGGCAAAGCAATAGAGCCCGAGCTCGCTTCGGATTTCGCCGTCCGCGCCGCGTTGCGTGCCCTTGCGGTAAAGCAACGTGTGAAGGAAGCCGATGACCAGCGCGACGATCAAGGTGCCGAAGAGTCCGAAGTCTGTGTAGAAGAACTTGTATCCGGTGTACACGTTCGCAGGAAACGGGATGGCTACGAAGGTGTCGAGCAAGGGGGGCGGTTCGTAGGCAAAGAGGTGCAGTCGCGCTGCGATACCGAGAGGGAATTTGAAGGTGTGGTGAACTTCAGCGCTGTATAGAGATGGGTGCTCGATCACGTAATCCATCGCCGCCACCGGTCCGACAATATAGCTGACAACGAAGTAGGTAGCGATGCTAACGACGCCACCCTCCATCGTTGATAAATTCTTCGTTGTGAAGATGAGACCGACATAGAGCGCGAAGAAGATAAGCATCGGGATGCGGGCAATCCTGACAGCCTGAAGAAACCGCGTACGATTCGTCTGCACCATGAAGACCACGATGAGAGAGATGAAAAGCTGCATGATCGGGGCGCGTCCCGTCGTGAACACAGCCGAGATAAAGGCCACAACCGCAGCGATCCAGAACATGCGATTTCTTCGTTCCACGGCAAAGAGTACGGCTGTGTAGATGGTCCAGGATGGCATGTAAGCCAGGAGTGCAAAGCCTCCCTCGGCAGTTCCTTCCACGCCGGCTGCCCGCGCGTTAGCGAGGATACCAGCGACGCCGCCACGGGATAGACCCGTGAGGATGGTCTGGCGTGCGATGAGGATCATCGAGAGGATCATCACGCCAAGGTAGACGTACTTCATGAAGTGGTCTTGCCTGGGTTTGCGCGAGCGTGGCCAGAGTGTCAAGCGCGTTTCAACGAGCGGCGCGGGCAGGAGCGCAGCGACTGCGCCGCCGATCGTGAAGCAAAGAGCACCGGCTCCAACGAGAAAGAGAACTGTGCCGTGTAGTGGATCGGTTTCCACGATTTGTAGCGCCGACAGCGTCATCGTCAAAAACCACATGCCACAGAATAGAAATGGCGGGTAGAGGACGGAACGCTTCAGGCGATAGTTTGCGAACGTAAGTGCGCCGAGGTACGCGGTAAGTAGGGCGATGAGCATGGTTGCGTGACGAGGCAGGTGCGCACCGGATTGGCGGCGCTCGGCTGTAGGCTATTCTAACGGCATTGTGCGGACTCCTCCGCTGCGAGCCAGCTTTGCCAAAAAATGCACCCGAGTTAGTGGCGGTTCCGAAGCGAGCTGCGGGCTGGACGTTTGCCTGTCTGAGCGTCTTTTCCGGAATTGGTCTACTTGGCAAGGCTCCTTTGGTGGCCGGACTGCTGCATCTTCCTTTGCAGCTGATCATGGCCGGCCTGACTGTGCTGGTGTGCCTGCCGCTGCTTTGGATCGTTTCCTTGCGTTGGCGCACTGTGGTTTCTGTGGGGGCCGCTCTGCTGTTTGCTGTGACGATCTTTGCGGGACATCACAGCATGCAACGGCTACATCAGCAGGGGCGTGGCAGCGACCAGGCCGATTGCGTAGTGGTGGGTGGGCAACTCCTCGCACATGGGCAATGGCCCTACCAGCCAGCGAAGCTTTGGACGGGGAACCCGATGAGCTGCGGTCCTGGATGGATGGCATTGCAGATGCCAGCGACGCTCCTCGCGGGGTATCCGGTGAATCTACTGTTGCTATGGCTTGCCACGTTGGCTGTGCTGCTGTGGTGCGCGGGATCACGTACGACCGCCGGCTGGCTTGCTCTGCTGGCGGTCGCCCCTGTCTGCCTGCTTGGCCTGTTTGACGGTACAGATTTCCTTACCTTTGGGATCCTGAGCGTCGGTTTGCTCGCGCTGTCGGAGCAGCGGCGGAAGCTCGGCTGGGTGAAGATACCTATCGTGCTTGCCGCATCGCTGATAGACCAGTTTCGTCTTCCCACTATCATCCTGCCCGTTCTGCTGCGGGATGCCGTCGGCCGCTGGCTTGCTTTGGGTGGCGTTGGGTTGGCGCTGGTGTGGCAGGTAGTTTTCCTGCACTGGAATGCTGAATCGTATCTGACGTCTGGACCCTGGCACGTCCTTCGCAAATTCAGCAGCCTGCCGTTGCTGCCGGCGAACGTTCTGCTCTCCATTGGGCCGGTCTGGGCCATCACGATGCTGGTGTTGCTTGCGCTCTTGATGTTGTGGCTTGCCGGCCGTTTGCCCGCGCGAAGAATCTTCCTTGTCTTTTTCGCGGTGACGTTTGGTCTGCCAGCCGTGCTTGATCTGAGCAAGAAGCTCGCCGGGCCCGGCCATATCGCAGAGAAGCTGGGGTCGTGGGAGGGCGGCTTGTGGCTCTGCGGTATGCTGCCGACGCTGGCTTACTGTGCACTGGTGGCGGAGCCGATTCCTTCTGAATCTTAGTTGGAGGCGCCGGCGGTGTATCGATTTCGGCGGGCTTCGGCGTCTGCCTGCCAAGCGGCGATGCGGTGCCCGCGGGTTGTTGCGAGCCGGCGGAAGAAGCGGCGGAGTGTGACGTGCGAGAACTCGGGATTCTTGAGGCGGAGGCGCTGTTTGGCCGCACGTAGAAGGAGTCGTAGCGTCTGCAGCGAACCTTCGAGGGAGCTGCGATAGAGGTCGTTGAAGGCTTCCTCAGCAGCGAGCAGTTCGCCGTAACGCTTCACGCTTAACAGGTTGTCGTAGTCCATGACGGTCATGACGTGGTCTACGCGGATGTTGGCGGCCCGCCACAGCTTTTTCCCCGCACGGTGTAGCTGGTGGAAGATGTACCAGTCGGAGTACTCCTGCTGGAAGGCCGCGCTGTACCCGCCCACTGCCAGCAGATCCTTTACGCGGAGCATGGAGCCGCTGTTGATGGCTGTGGCCTCGCCCGAAGCGATCCCGCTCTCGCCTGCGGGATAAGGCACGTGGCGGTTGCGCAGTACGCGGTGCGGCGAGGCTGGGAATCCCTGCGCGTAGATGCTGGGTGCGATTGCAGCGACTTCTGGAATGTTGTGGACGTGGTTCGCCACCTCCGCCATGTCATGCAGGAAGTTGGGCGGCAGGTCCGAGTCCTGGTCGAGCAAGAGGATCCAAGGGAAGCCGTGTTGTTCAGCGTATGCGGCCGATGCGTTGAAGGCACCGGTGATGCCGCTGTTGGCCGGGTCGTGGCGGTAGAGCATGCCTGCCGGCGGGTCGGTCAGAGGTTCCGCACTGTTGTCCCACAGTAGCGTGGTGTAGCGATCGTGCAGGGACGGGTCCGCGGCGAAGGCACGCGTGAGGCTTTGGATGGTTGCGGACTCGGAGACCGGGACGCGGTACCTCACGATCACCACGAGAATGCGGGGTTGCAGCGGTTCGCTCATGCGGCGGCCTTTCCCCCCGCCTTGTCTGGTAGCGGCTTTGCGGCAGGAATGCTGCGGCGACCACGGAGCTGTTCGCGCCAGATCTGGAGGCGCGTTGCGGGCGGCTTGGTAAGGCGCATGATGAAGTAGCGCCAGGTGATCTTTGCGTAGCGCTTGTCCCTGTACTGGCGCCACTGGCGGAGCGCACGGAGCGGCAACCAGAGGGTCTGTACGAAGTTCTCAAAGCGTGAGCGGTGCATCTGCAGGTAGGCACTTTCGGCCGCGAGGAAGGTCTCGTAGCGCTCGGGCACCATCTCCTGTTGAAAGTTCATGCCGGCGATGGCGTGGTTAAGTTCCAGTTCGCCTGCGACGAAGATGCGGCGGCCACGCTGGTACATCTGCTGGAAGGCGTAGACGTCAGAGAGATCGAGCCAGAAATCGTTGCTGTAGCCGCCGAACTCCTGGAGGGCGGAGACGCGCATCAATGACGCGGAGTTGACGGCATAGCCGTCCTCTCGCAGCAGGCCGGTGAAGTTGCGTTCTACGGGGGTATTGCGATTGAGCGGACGGAAGCGGCGCGGCGAGACGATCTGGCCGTAGGAGCGGATGAAAGGGACGATGCTGCCGATGTTTGAGTCGCCATGGAGAGCGCGGCTGTGTCGCAGCATGGACCGCAGGAAGTCCGCGGTCAAGTCGGTGTCCTGATCCAGCAGCAGCATCCACGGGATGCCGTGTTCCGCTGCGAGCGCAATGCCCTGGTTGTAGGCGCCTGCCGTGCCCAGGTTCTGCTCTGTCCAGCCGTACTGAAAGGCGAAGGGTAACTGCGGATCGACGAGTGGCGCGGGTGAGTTATCCCACAGAAGCACGGCGACGTCGCGCGACAGTTCCGGATCTACCAGGGCCTCTGCGAGACCGGCGATGGTCTGCGAGTCAGAGAGCGCCGTCTTGTAGCGCACTACGACGGCCAGTATGCCCGGCGAGCTCATCCTTTGCGGCCTAGAGCGTCAAGCTTTTCAGCCCATACGGGCGACCGGCGGAGGAAGCGGATCATGCTACGCCACAGAACATAGGCAGTGGATAAGAAGAGTCCAAGGACGAAGCCGCCAATCAGGAAGAGCAGGCGCGGCGGATAGGACTTGTAGTCGGGCGGCGTGGCGCGATCGACGACCTGGATGACGGCGCCTTCGCGCGCTTCATCTAGCTTGGCCGCTTCAAACTGACGCGCCAGGATTTCGAAGAGGGTTTCGTTGTAACGAACTTCGCGAGTCTTGCGCACGTATTCGAGGCCGACCTGGGGAAGCTTGCCTTGCGGGACGATGGGGTCGCCGATGTTACCGGACTGTCCACCGCCCAGCTTGGAAAGCTGCGCGCGCAGGCTGCTCAGCTCCTGCTGTGCGGCGATGAGATCAACATTGCCGGTGCCTGAGTAGGTCTGCATCGACTGGATCTGGACTTCCTTTGCGGCAATTTGCGCGCGCAGACCTGCGGTTGTTTCAATGAGCGCGCGTGCCTGGCTGCTGAGTTCGATCAGGCCGCTGCTCTGCTCGGTACGCTTCAGGTCTTCTTCGCTGGCGGCCAAGTTGTTCTTAACGTTTTGCAACTGGCCTTCGAGAAAGAGGCGCCGCTGCGATGCCTCTCCGATCGCGAGCGAGGACGAGAGGTGTTGGTATTCTTCGATCCATCCGTTGGCGATGTCGGCTGCACGAGCCGGATCCTTGTCCGTCACGGAGATGCGGATGAGTCCGTCTTTGCCAGTGGTGTCGAACTTGGTCATCTGTTCGACGTTCACCCGGCTTCGGGAGAGATAGTCTCCCTTGATGTGGAAGCGGTTCACCATTGCGTTTTCAACGCTGACGCTCTTCATCAGGCCGACGTATAGGTCGGCCGGGCTTTTCACTGCACCGCCGGTAAGACCAGCGAGCGAACCGAGACCGCCCAATTGCGAGAGGAGCGAAGAGGAGGAGCTGGCCTGTTGCGGCGGAAGAATGATCGTCGTGGCGGTGTACTGCTTGGGAATCGTGAAGACAAAGGCGAAGGCCAGGAGGCCCATACCGAGGGCGCTCAGCAGGATGAGCCGCAGGTTTCGGCGCAGGACGATGAGGATGTCGATGAGTGAAATTTCGTCTGCCGGACTTTGCACTACCGGAACCACCAAGGTTGCCACACCCTGCTCTAAAGCCCGCACTACTGGCTCGTTGCTTTGATCCTGCACCATGCCTTGTGTATCCCGCCTCTACGCCGCGCGATGCTCTCCTCGGGAGGCTTCGGTAGCGACTTAAGGCTACACGAACAAGGCTTTCGTGCCACATCCTTTCCATGCGGGGGCGGCCGTCTTCGTCGCGACAATTAGTATCAATTCAACGGGCCTGCATCTGGCCTCGCTGAATTGGAAGGGCTTTGCTTGCGGTTTTTGTCAGTTCCACGCTTCTGTATCGGTTTGTTTGCGGTCTGCGCGACGACAACGTCGCTTTGGGCACAGAGCGGTGAAGACACGCCATCGCACCAAGAGGTCTTCGAGGCATCGCGGCCGACCACGGGATCGACGTTTATCCCGGTGGATAGCTGGATGACGTCGTCAGCCCTGCGACTGTACGAGCTGGGCTATCTGCCGACACTATATGTGGGGTTGCGGCCGTGGACCCGCGCGTCCCTGGCGCATGCGCTGGTGTTGTCGCGCGGCCAACTGCTGGCGGGAGATCCTGGCAACGAGGCATCCGAGATATTTGACCGGCTTAGCCGGGAACTGCGCACGGAGCTGGCAGCAGACGACAAGCCGCGCGTGACACCGGAGTACGGGTACACGCGGATACGGGGCATCAGCGGCGATGTGCTCAATGACAGCTTCCACTTTGGTCAGACGATCTATGACGACTACGGCCGTCCGTACCAGTCGGGTGTGAGCAACATAACGGGTTTCAGCGCGCGCGGCACGGCCGGGCGTTTCAGTCTGGCGTTCCGCGGTGAATACCAGCATGCACCCTCCGGGCCTGGCTTCACGCCGGAGCTGGCTGCCATTCTGACGACGCTGGATCGGCCGATCCCCGGCCTGCCACAGGCCACCATCTTTCCGGGACCGATTGCGACGACGAATGTCTTTCGCATTATTGAGGCTGACGCGTCGGCGCACCTGCTGGGACACGAGATCTCCTTTGGTAAGCAGGATGCTTGGCTGGGACCGGCGCAGGGCGGCGCCATGATCTGGTCGAACAATGCGGAGAGTCCGTATACCTTTCGCATCAACCGGACGGAGCCGCTCTGGATCCCGGGGCTTTCGCGGATTACAGGGCTGTTTCGCTACGAGTTTCGTGTGGGCAGTTTGAAGGGCCACAAATATCCCAACGCCCCGTGGATCCATAACGAGAAGGTCAGCTTCAAGCCGACGCCCGATATTGAGTTCGGGTTCTCTCGCGCGGTGATCTGGGGCGGTGAAGGTCATGCGCCGATTACGATCGAGAGTTTCCTGCGCAGCTTCTTCAGCACGGTTGCAGCGACGCCCGCACAGAAGGCTTCGCGGGAAGACCCCGGCGCGCGATTCAGTTCGTTCGATTTCTCATGGCGGATTCCGTGGCAGCACCACCTGGTGACGATCTACACGGACTCGATCACGCATGACAATGTGTTCCCGATCTCAAACCCACCGCGCAGTGGATGGCGACCGGGCATCCTCATCACCCGGTTGCCATGGATGCATACGGCGGATCTGCGCGTGGAGTCGACGAGTACGGATACGAGCATTCGCAACGTGGACCTGGGCCGCTATACCTATTGGGAGAATGCGCAGCCTGAGGGTTATACCAACAAGGGCCAGTTGATGGGTGACTGGATTGGCAGGCAGGGAAAGGGTGCGCAGGCGTGGCTGACGTGGCATCTGCATCCGGGCGAATTTGTGCAGTTGGACTGGCGCACAGCCAAGGCTTCAAACCTATTCCTGGCGGGTGGTACGACGCAGCAGCAGTTCGGGATCAGCACGGCCTTTCGGCCCAGGCGCGATATTGAGATTACCGGTGCGGTCAAGGGCGAGGTGTGGCGTGCGCCATTGATGTCGCCGGGGACGCACAGCAACGTGTATGGCGAAGCGCAGGTGCGCTGGTACTTCCGGCCCTAGCGCGGACCGGAACGCTTTTCTTTGCTGACTTTTGCGGCGTCCATACGGCGGCCGAGTGCTTCGAAGGCTGGCGTTGGACCGCGCCATTTGAGGCTGTCTACGTTTTCGAAGAGCGGCAGGTGTGCGCGCAGGGTTGCGAGGTCGCGGAAGAGCAGGGCGTTGGCCCATTCCGCGCGTAGCGTGGCATTGAGACCTCGCGGATTGCTGACGCTGACTCCCCATTGGAGTGGATCTTCCGGGATGGCTTCGAAGTGGCTGTACTTTGCCAGGACTGCCGCCGCTCCTTTGGCGCCCCATCCACGCAGACCGGGGAAGCCGTCTGCGGCGTCGCCGACGAGGGCGAGGTAGTCGGGGATGGATTCGGGCTTTACGCCGAACTTGGCGACGACGCCGACTTCATCGCGCAGTTCTCGCTTGCGGCGGTCGAACTGCAGCACGCGGCTACCAATGACACATTGTGAGAGATCTTTGTCCGGGGTGCAGATGAGCACGCGGGTGACGCGGGGATCGCGCGCGGCAATGGCTGCGGCGGAGGCAAGGGCGTCGTCTGCTTCGTGCTCGATCATGGGCCACACGGTGACGCCCATGGCGGCCAGAGCCTCTTCGAGTAAGGGGAACTGCGACCACAGGTCGGGATCGATCCCTGCCCCTGTTTTGTAGCCGGGCCAGAGGTCGTTGCGGAAAGACTCGATGACCTTATCGGTGGCGACGCCGATGTGGGTAGCGCCGTCTTTCACGAGCGCGAGGATGGAGGCGAGTACGCCTTTCACGGCACCGACTTCGCGGCCGTCGGCCTCGCGCACGGAGGGCCATGCGTAGAAGTGCCGGAAGAGTTCATAGGTGCCGTCGATCAGGTGAACGTCCATGACGGAAGGCTACACGGGAGTTCTCGGTGGGTGCATACCGGTCCAAGAAAACCCCACGTCTCAGAAGCGAGACGTGGGGTATCCAACTTGTTGATCAGACCGTTGTTTCGACCGAGCGGACGGGCAGCTTCCACTCAGGGCGGACCCAGTGGCAGGTGTAGCCGTAGGGGATGCGCTGGAGGTAGTCCTGGTGTTCGGGTTCTGCGAGCCAGAAGGGGCCCGCGGGCGCGACCTCGGTGACGACTTTGCCGGGCCAGAGGCCACTGGCGTTGACGTCGGCGATGGTGTCTTCGGCTACTCGCTTCTGTTCTTCGCTGTTGTAGAAGATGGCGGAGCGGTAGCTAACGCCGCGGTCGTTGCCCTGGCGGTTGGGTGTTGTTGGATCGTGAATCTGGAAGAAGAACTCGAGGATGTTGCGGTAGGTGATCTTTGCGGGATCAAAGACGATCTCTACGGCTTCTGCGTGCGTGCCGTGGTTGCGATAGGTTGCGTTGGGCACGTCGCCACCGCTGTAGCCTACGCGTGTGCTCACTATGCCTGGGTAGTCGCGCAGCAGTTCCTGCATGCCCCAGAAACATCCACCTGCCAGAATCGCCGTCTCGGTTGCCATCGTCAGAATCTCCTGCGTATTGGATGCGGTGCGGGGACGCTGGGCACCACGCGCGTAGCATCGCAGCATGGCCATGAACTACACGATCATTGCGCAGAGTCGCGACGAGATGCTGCAACCGGACAACGCACCCAGTCTGACGATCTGGCCTTACCTGCTTGCGACCTCTCAGGAGCCGCTGCTGCGCACGCTGTCGATTTACACGGACAAGGGAACGTCGCGCGAGCAGGCGCGGATCTTCTACATGAATGCGGTTGCGCTGACAGTTTGGCGTGCGATGGGTCGTACGCCGACTGTCATCGGAGAGCAGCATCGGCCGCCGAAGGTGGCTGTGCTGGCGTTTGGTGTGCCGTTTTCGGAGTAAGGGTTTTGCTTCCGGCGTCGAGTTGATGTTTAGGATGGAGTGATTCCACCGGAGACCTTTGTGACTGCACCTAATGCATCGCCGTCTGCCACCCGCGGGTTCCGTCTGTCTACGGATACATGGGCTGTTCTGCTGTCGCTTGCCCTCGCGCTTCTGGTGAAGCTGCATGTGATTGGACGTGTGCCCTGGTAGTCGAGCGTGTGGAGAAGACGTCGCCGCTGGGGCTGCTGCCGGGCATCGCCCTGCTGGCTGCAGTTGGGTACGCGGGCAAGTTCATTGAGCAGTCGATTACAGGCTTCGGGAAGTCGCATGCGGCTTTTCTGAAGGCACATCATCTGGCCCTGCCGAACATCGAGTATGTGCTGTGGGCGATCCTGATCGGCATGTTGATCACGAACACCGTGGGTTTGCCGCGCATCTTCCGTGCGGGCGTTGCGACTTACGAGTTCTGGCTGAAGGCCGGCATTATTCTGCTTGGCGCTCGCTTCATTCTTGGCGACATTCTCAAGCTGGGTTCGGTGTCGCTGGCACTGGTCTGTATTGAACTGGTGCTGGCACTGACTTTCATGACTTACCTGGGGCGCGGCTTCAAGCTGCCGCCCAAGCTGGTGACGCTGCTCGCGGTGGGATCGTCGGTGTGCGGTGTCTCCGCGATCATTGCAACGCAGGGTGCGATTGAGGCGGATGAAGAGGATTCGTCCGTTGCGATTGCGGCTATTCTTGCGCTGGGTGCTTTGTCGTTATTCCTGTTTCCGCTGGTGGGTCACACGTTGCACATGTCTGATCAAGCCTATGGTGTTTGGACTGGGCTTGCCGTTGACAATACTGCCGAGACGGCAGCGGCGGGTGCGTTGTTCAGTGAGACCGCGGGTAAGTTTGCCGTGCTGGTGAAGACCTGTCGCAATGCCATGATTGGCTTTGTGGTGCTTGGTTACGCGATCTACTGGGCGTCGCGCGGTGAGGCTGCCGTGATCGGCAACAAGGCCTCGTTTCTCTGGAAGAAGTTTCCGAAGTTTGTGTTGGGCTTCCTGCTGATTTCGACGCTTGCGACGTTTGGTGTCTTCGACAAGGCTCAGCTTACTGCGCTGGGCAATCTTTCGCGCTGGGCGTTCCTGCTTACGTTCGCCGGTGTGGGTCTTCGTACGAGTTTCAAGGATCTTGCGAAGCAGGGGCTGAAGCCGTTTGCAGTTGGAGCGATTGGGGAAGTGGTGATTGCGATGATCACGCTTGGATTGGTGCTGGGCGCGGACCGGTGGTTGCACCTGTAACGTCGCCGGTGCGATGCTTCTAGTGTGTTGCCGGGCGTGAGTTGATGAGCGTGCGGTGATGACGCATGAGCAGGATGAGGCCGCGCCGCAGATAGATGGCAAGCACCGGAGCGATGATTGCGGCGATGATGGCCCACACGATCAGCGCGTGCCACTGCCACTGCCAGATCTCACGCACCATGCGCAGGGGATGATGGCTGAGGTGCTTGATCTGTTCGCCGCTCAAAGGCAGCCGCCGGGTGTGAAACAAGAACACTCCGAGTTGCACGAATGGCAGGAACAGAACGACATGCAACGGTGCGACGAGATGTGTGCCGATCTGTGATGCGACCTGATTCAAACCAAAGACCCATGCGAGAAGAATCACGACGAGCGTTGTGAGTCCCACCGATGGGTTGATGCCAACCGCCATACCGAGTGCGAGGCTCCATGCCATGCGTCGCGGTGTCACGCCACCCCGCAGCAGGCAGAGCAGAGGTCGCAGAATCCTGTAACGAAAGAACTCACGGATCGATTCGCGCACCAGCATGTTGATTAGGACGCAAAACTATTGCGGATGGTGGGAAGGCCCAGTCGTTCCCGACTTACAAAATCGACGCGATGCGTGAACGGCGAATCGGATTCGTGTTGACAATACCACTGAACCCCTTTGGTTACTGATATTTGGGGTTGGGCGGATAACGACGTGCCGTGCACAACCTGATGCCCTCTAAGTGGCGTCCCGATGAATTTTTGGGCAACCACTGGGCCGAGTATGCGGTCTATCTATACATCGCTTGCTCGTAAGTCAGCAGCTGATCGTACATAACTGGTGAGTTACCGAACGCAGCAACTTACCGTACAACTCCTTCTACCGTCGCGCGGCGAACCCATAGCCGAGCAGACGTGCGCCCTGGAGTATGCCCTTTGCCGAGCGACATCTTATGTCGCCTTACGACGGCAGGGTGATGATTAACCCCCAAAACGACGGCGCCATGCGGTAGCGCCCTCGGAACCAGTCGACGCACGGACACGGGCCTTTGGCTCGAACGATAGTCTGCGCCCGATGAATCACCGCATACATTCTGGAGGTCACGATGTTGTCTACCCTTAAGCGCTCCCTTCCCCTGCTGGCACTACTGGCAGTTGCTGCAAAGATGCCCGCACAGTTCTACAAGTACCTGCCGGAACATGGCGGAAGCATCTCCGTGGGCGCCACGGGTAACTTCGTGAAACCACTTACAACAAATCCGAGCCCTTATACGTTTAACTCGGTCGTCAATGGCGTTACGCTGACGAACACGGTGACGAACCAGGAGCAGTACATCACTTCCTCGGTGGGCTTCCTGACCTCGGTGCAGTTCCATCCCGTGTCGTGGGCTGGTGTTGAAGTGAACTACGGATACCAGCACTACTCCGAGCGCTTCAACTACAACATCACGGGCCGTGCAGCGACGCAGGTTGCAAGCATTCCGACCACGACGCATGAAGCAACGGCTGCTTACCAGTTCCACCCGAAGCACATCCCGTTCCAGCCCTTTGTGAACATCGGTGGCGGCGCGATCGACTTTGTGCCGACGGCCGGTGGACAGAACCAGTGGCGCGGAGCAGGACTGGTCGAGACGGGCTTCGAGATTGCGATGCCGAACACCGGCCGCAAGCTTGCCCTTCGTCTTCAGGGCCGCGGACTGTTCTACCGTGCGCCAAACTTCAACAATGCCGCACTCAGCACGCGTAGCTGGCGTGTGAATGCGGAGCCAAGCGCGAGCTTCGTTTACCGCTTCTAACAAAGTCTGCTTTTCAGAGACGCGCCGCCTTCGGGTGGCGCGTTTTCTTTGCCCGGAAGAAAACAGAAAAGCGCGGATCGGCGCGTGTATGGCAGACTCCCTGTATCCCTGCCTGTGCTTCTAAGTAAGACATGTCGATCAACTTGAAACCCCTCTCCGAGCAAGTCATCGTTATCACCGGCGCCTCCAGCGGTATTGGACTTGCCACTGCAAAAGAGGCGGCGGCGCAGGGCGCTACGCTCGTCCTGGCTTCGCGCAACGAGGAGGCTTTGAAGTCCATCGTGCGCAACCTGGAGTCAAAGGGGGCGCGGGCGATCTATGTGGTGACGGATGTCAGCCGGCGGCAGGATTTGGAGCGGCTGGCAGCAAAGGCGATCAAGACGTTCGGCGGCTTCGACACGTGGGTCAACAATGCGGGTCAGGGCCTGTGGGGCAAGCTGGAAGAGGTCTCGGATGAAGACCATCGTCAACTGTTCGATACCAACTTCTGGAGCGTTGTGCACGGATCAACGATTGCGTTGAAGACGCTGAAGAAGCGCGGCGGTGCACTGATTAATCTGGGCAGTATCGCGTCGGACGTTGCGCTGCCGGTACAGGGGATGTACTCGACGACGAAGCATGCGATCAAGGGGTACACTTCTGCGTTGCGACGCGAGCTTGCGGATGAAGGTGCGCCGGTGTCTGTGACGCTGATCCAGCCTGCGGCCATTGCGACTCCGTTCGCGGAGCATGCGAAGAACTACACCGGCGTGAAGCCAAAACTGCCCTCACCGTTGTATTCCGCGGAGTCAGTTGCGCAAGGGATTCTGTCGGCGGCGGAGACGCCGCGCCGCACGGTGCACATTGGTGGAGCGGGTAAGTTAATGACGCTGGTGGAGGAGTTTGCTCCAACGCTTTATGACCTGACCGCGACGATGTTCAAGAACATGCAGCTGGAGGATGAACCCAACCAGCAGGCGGGCGCGCTGTACGAGGCAGGCGAAGACGGTAGGACGAGCGGATGGCAGGGTAAGGGCCGCACCAGCACGTATACCGCGGCACGGACGCATCCGGGAGTTGCTGCCGCGATCGTCGGTGGCGTAGGGCTTGCGCTTTGTCTTGCGCTTCTGCGAAAGAAATAAGATGGCAACCTGCGAGATCCGCACTGAGTTGGTCCCGGCGAACGGCCAGACGTTCGAGGTGCTGACGTGTGGCAGTGGGGATACGCTGGCCCTGTGCCTGCATGGCTTTCCGGAGGTCGCGCTGAGCTGGCGCGACAACATGCCAACGCTGGCTGCTTTGGGGTATCGCGTGTGGGCGCCCAATCAGCGTGGGTATGGGGCATCGTCGCGGCCAACGCAGGTGCAGGATTATGCGATCGAGCACCTGATGGCGGATGTTGCGGGCCTGATCGATGCTTCCGGCGCAAAGCGCGTGGTGCTGCTGGGGCATGACTGGGGTGCGATCGTGGCGTGGTGTTTTGCGGTGCGGCGTATTCGTCCGCTGGAGGCTCTGGTGATCATCAATGTGCCGCACCCGGCGCGCTTTGCGCAGAGTCTGCGGCGGCCGGGGCAGATGCTGCGGAGTTGGTATGCGATGCTCTTCCAGATTCCGTGGCTGCCGGAGCGGCTGCTTGGTCGCAATGGTGCGGCTGCGGTGCCGAAGTCGATGTTGCGGACGTCGACCGCGCCTGATGCTTTCCCTCGTGATTTGTTGGAAGCTACTCGTGCCAATGCCGCACAGCACGGCGCGCTGCGGGCGATGATCCATTGGTATCGAGCGTTGATCCGCGGTGGCGGGTTGCGACGCCAGATGAAGCTTGGATGGCCTTTGATTGAGGTGCCGACACTGATGCTGTGGGGCGAGGAAGACAAGTTTCTGGCGAAGTACACGACTTATGACACGGACCGTTATGTGCGCAATCTTCGTCTGCGTTACCTGCCCGGTGTGTCGCACTGGGTTCAGCAGGATGCTACGGAGCGATGCAACGAGGAGTTGCGGGAGTTCCTGAGGTCCGATACCTGAGTTGCGTGATCACTCACGCTGGAGTTCCTAGTGTGTTGCCGGAACGGAGTGAAGCAGCGTCTTGTGCTGGCGTAGGAACATCACAAGCATCCTGCGCAGGTAGAGTGCGAGCAGTGGCGTAACGACTGCTGCGACAACCGCCCAGATGATCAGTGCATGCCACTGCCACTGCCAGATCTCCTGCACCATGCGTAGCGGGTGATGGCTCAGGTGCTCAATCTGCTGCTTGCTGAATGGCATATGGCGGGTGCGGAAGAGGAAGACGCCCGCCTCAATGAAGGGCAGGAAGAGCAGCAGATGAAATGGCGCCACCACGTGTGTGCCGATCTGTGATGCCACCTGGTTAAGACCGAAGAGCCATGCCAGCAACACCACCAGCAGCGTTGTGATGCCGATCGATGGGTTGACCCCGATGACCATGCCAATGGCGAGACTCCACGCCATGCGGCGCGTCGAGATGCCGTCGCGCAAAAGGCACAAGAGCGGTCGCAGCAGTTTGCGGCGGCATATCTCTCGCATGGATTCGGGGATCAACATATGCGGTAGGACGCTGATTGTTGTGGGTTTGATTGTGTGGCCATGCTTCTTCGTGTCGGACGAAGGTTGTAGCCGCAGATTTTGGGATGCGCTAGGCGTCACGCATCGTGCGTCTAACGATCGCTTTTCGCCTAGTCGCTAGCGCTGATCGGAAAGTAACTCTTCAGAAACTCAATGGTGGCCGGATGGGTCAGTTTGCAAACGATATTCTGATTCGCGAAAACGCCCGGGAAGGTCTTAGCCTCACTCAGCCCGAAGGTTTTGATCCACTTGACCCTCACGACAAACTCGCACATCGAGGCGTCGCCAACGTCGTGCCCGAAATCTGTCGCACGCAGCGGACTCTCGAGGATCGGACGGCCAGCTACTGTGAACTGGTCGACCGGGACGGCAGTGTCCAGAACACTCCCGAAGCCAACGTACCCCGTCTTCTTTTGGTAAGAGAGGACAAGGTCGCCTGGTGCAAGTTTCTGTAGAGATCCCACGTACCTAGGACCCCCTCCCGCACTGATAAAGCCGTACTCACGCATGTCGTCCCAGTTACGATCCTTGCTCTCTCCAATATTCACGTAATTCAGTCCAGTCCAGGGCGCGGACGTCTTGCTCTCCGCACGCTGAACCACCTCTTCTTGATCTAGGAGCCACTCGATCGCAAGGAGATCTTGCCCCGCGTGGTTGAAGCTCGAGAAGAAAATCGCATTGATCGACAGTTGATGGACTTGGGCCAAATACTCAACAATCCGTCGAGACGAAGCATCAAACTCGGTCGCAACGACAATTAAAGAGTGAGTAGTGTTTAGCTTTTCTGGAAGGTCGGAATCGAAACGCTCCATAAAGGCCTGCGCTAAGGGTCTGCCGAGTTTAGTTATCGCAAGTTCGTGTACTTGTTTCGTGCTCAGTGCCGCGACCCATGAGCCGTAATCGAGCAACTGCGCTATGGTTTCGCGTGGAGTCTGATCTCTCTTGCACTCTACGACTACAAGGTTCCCTTCGGCGTCAAGCCCAAGAACGTCGATACGACCTCTGAAATCCGTGGAGATCTCGCGACCCAGGACCAATATATCCAGCCCCAGAACGCTAGGATCGTTGGCTATCCAGCGCTGTAGGTCGTCTTCCTTTTTCAGCTTGCTGTGAGGAAGATCCTTAAGTTCTCCATCCTCGATCGCATAAACCTGAATCATTCTCGGCTCACATTTTTAAAGTGTTGCGCTCTTGTCTGCGAGCAGTGTCTTGCAGCGAGCGATGAAGTCTGCGAGCGGGACGGAGCCTTCGTCGCCCTTGCCGCGGGTGCGGACGCTTACTGCGCTGGCTTCGGATTCCTTGTCGCCCATGATGAGGACGAAGGGAATCTTCTGCAGGGCGAGTTCGCGAATCTTGGCCTTCATCTGTTCGTTGCGAGCGTCGAGTTCCACGCGGAGGCCGATGGCTTCGAGTTCTGCCTTGACCTTCTTTGCGTATTCGGTGTGTTTCTCGCTGATGGGCACGAGGCCGATCTGGATGGGTGCGAGCCAGAGCGGGAAGGCGCCAGCGTAATGCTCGATGAGCACACCGAAGAAGCGTTCGACCGAGCCGAAGAGTGCGCGGTGCACCATGACGGGCTGATGCTTCTCGCCGTCCTCGCCGGTGTACTCAAGTTCGAAGCGCTTGGGCAGGTTGAAGTCGAACTGCACGGTGCTGAGTTGCCAGAGGCGGCCGAGCACGTCGACGAGTTTGACGTCGATCTTGGGGCCGTAGAAGGCGGCTTCGCCGGGGATTTCCTTGTAGGGAATGCCCTTGCGGCCGAGTGCTGTCTTGAGGCCGTTGACGGCTAGTTCCCAGTCTTCAGGCGCGCCGACGTAGCTCTTGGCGTCGTTCTTGTCCCAGGTGGAGAGCTCGACCTTGAACTCGGTGAAGCCGAACTTGTGAAGGACTTCTTCGGCGAACTCGACGCATGCGACGACTTCGTCTTCGATCTGCTGCGGTGTGCAGAAGATGTGTGCGTCGTCCTGCGTGAAGCCGCGGACGCGCAGAAGGCCGTGCATGGTGCCGCTGCGTTCGTAACGGTAGACGTTGCCCAGTTCGGCGTAACGCACGGGCAGGTCGCGATAGCTCTTGGGGCTGTTCTTGTAGATGAGGATGTGGCCCGGGCAGTTCATGGGCTTGAGCCGGTACTCGGCGTCGTCAAGCTCCATGGGCGCGTACATATTGTCGCCGTAGAAGCCTTCGTGGCCGCTGATCTTCCAGAGTTCGCGACGCATGACGTGCGGCGTTACGACGAGGTCGTAGCCGCGGCGCAGGCACTCTTCGCGCATCCAGTCTTCCATGGTCTTGCGGATGATGGCGCCCTTGGGATGCCAGAAGATGAGGCCCGAGCCTGCGAGTTCCTGAATGCTGAATAGGTCGAGCTGCTTGCCGAGGACGCGGTGGTCGCGTGCCTTGATCTCTTCGAGGTGCTTGAAGTGTGCGTCGAGTTCCTTCTGCGTGTAGAAGGCGGTGCCGTAGATGCGCTGGAGCTGCGGGTTTTTCTCGTCGCCGAGCCAGTATGCGCCGGCGATGCTCATGACCTTGAAGGCCTTGACGCGGCCGGTGGAGGGCACGTGGGGTCCGCGGCAGAAGTCGACGAATTCGCCGTTGCGATAGAAGCTGACGTTGTCGCCGGGCTTGGTGAACTTCGAGATGAAGTGCATCTTCATGAAGTCGCCCTGCTGTTCGTAGCCGGTGAGCGCTTCTTCGTGCGAGATGTATTCGTGACGGAAGGGCTCGTTGCGCGCGACGACTTCCGCCATCTTGATTTCGATGGCGGCGAGATCCTCGGGCGTGAAGGGCTTCTCGCGCAGGATGTCGTAGAAGAAACCGCTGTCGGTCGCGGGGCCGTGGCCGAGTTTGACGTCGGGGTATAGCTCCGTGATGGCGGTCGCCATGACGTGTGCGGCGGAGTGGCGGACGACGCGCAGGGATTCGGGATCCTGCTCCTTGAGGAGCCAGAGGTGGACGTCTTCGTTGAGCGGCTCGGCGAGGTCGACGATGCGCTCGGCGGATGCGGCCTCGGCGTACATGCTCTCTTCGGTCTGGGCGCCGCGATGGGCGTCGTCGGTCTGCTCCTCGGCGCCGTCGGTCGTATTGCCGGCCGCGGTGCGAATGCGGGCGACGACGACTGCGTCGGCGAGCCGGGGGGAGATGCTGTGCGCAATGGCGAAGGGCGTGGTGCCGCGCGGCACTTCACGCACGCTGCCATCGGGAAGGGTTACTTTGATCGGGTCGTTCACGAGATCGCTCACAGGTAACAGGATACTGCGATGGCTGTGTGCGCATCACGGAATCCGCAAGACGGGGCCTACCCGGCCGGTGTATGCTGCGGAGCCATGACGACTCGCCGTGATCTTTGCCTCTCTCTGCCCGCCCTTGCGCTGTTTGCGGAAACGCTTGGCGGCAATGCTTTTGCCCAGGCTGCTCCTGCTGCTGCTGCGGAGGCGAAGCCCGATCCCGCGAAGATTGCGCTCGGAACGGCGACGTTCGCGCACAATACGATCTTTCGCGGGGACCAGTTGCCGATCAAGACGAGTGCGACGGGCAGTTCGCAGGCGGTGACGCAGGGCGTTCTTCCGACGGGCGAGGGCGTGGAGATGCACAACACGGTGCTGCTGCCCGGCATGGCGCCGCATCCGCCGCACCAGCACATGCATTCGGAGTGGCTTTTTCTGCGCGAGGGTGATGTGGAGTGGGTCGTGGACGGCAAGCCGCAGCCCGCACATGCCGGCGATGTGCTGTATGCCGCCAGCATGCAGATGCATGGCCTCCGCAATGTTGGGACGGTTCCGGCAAAGTACTTTGTGATGGCCGTTGGCCCGAATCTGAAGGGGTAGACAGCAGTAAGGTGACTTTCGTTACCTGTTTTTCGGTTCCGAACCGGTGCAGGTACTGCCCGCTAAGGTTGTAGCCACGTGAGACAGGCGTGGAATGGGACGGACGAATGGGCGGGGCTATGTTGAATTCCAGGCAGCCCTGCACCACTTTCCCCCAGGCTGCACTCAGGATTTCCGGAGTGCGTGAACGTGTCCATCGAATGTCGTCCGTCTAACGTTTGTAGCGATGTTCGCTGCGAGGTCTGTGGCCAGGGTTTTCTGCTGTACGGGGACCGGCACAGTTCCGAGGAGCGACGATCGGTGCGTGCGATCGTGCAGCGGATGCTGCGGGAGCAGCACGGCGATTGCGAGCATCCTGCAATGGGTTTCGTCGTGGACTGGACGCCGATGGCTGTGGAGACCTGCTAAGCCAGTTTTGCGGACGGAGCGGCACCCGGCGTTTTGGGGCGGCATCTGCCCGGCAACCGAATGGGTAAGAATGGGCGCACAACCGCGTCGAGTGACTTGAGGAACAAATGAATATCCCTTGCCTCCCAACGGAGACCAGCTTTGACGTGCAGTGTCCTGTGTGCGGCTGCGGTTTTCTTCTACTGACCGAGCCGACGTTGCTGATGCTGCGCGGCACACTGCGCCGTATGGCACGTCAATCTCTGGCAGCGCAGCATGAAGGACCCTCGCAGGCCGGTGGCCATGTGCATCCGCAAGAGGTGTTCGACCTGCAGGGCTGGGACGGGGAGCCCGGCCAGGGTGCGGGCAGTTGGGACGGGGAACCGAACTTGCGGTTTCGGTTCGAATGCTAGTTTCCGCCGTTTCGGGATTCTCACATTTGTAACGAATCCTTCGACCTCGAAGGATCATCCGATGCCTGTAGTTTCAAACTCCAGGAGTTTCCCATGGCATCATTGCTCAAGATCGACGTCAGCCCGCGCGGCGACGCTTCCTATTCGCGCCAGCTTGGCGAGACGTTTCTCGCCAGCTTCCAGGCGGCGCACCCCGGCAGCACGGTGGTCACGCGCGACCTGGCGAAGAACCAGCCCACCTTTGTGGATGTGCAGTGGATTGGTGGCGCGTTCACCCCGCCCGATCAGCTGACCGAGGAGCATAAGGCTGCTCTGAAGCTTTCCGACGACATCATTGCAGAGGTGAAGGCGGCCGATCACATCCTGATCACGACGCCGATGTACAACTTCCAGGTTCCGGCCGTGCTGAAGGCGTGGATCGATCACCTGGTTCGTGTTGGCGTGACCGTGAACTACACGGCGAATGGCCCTGAGGGCCAGCTTCACGGCAAGAAGGTGACGGTTATCGTTGCCAGCGCAGGCGAGTATCCGGCGGGTACGCCCGGCGCGGCATACGACATGCTGACGCCCTACCTGAAGCACATCTTCGGCTTTATTGGACTCACGGATGTGACGTTTCTGGGTGCAGGCGGTGCAAGCGGTATCCAGTACGGCAAGATCAGCGAAGAGGACTGGAAGAAGCCTTACGTCGAGAAGGCTACGGAACTTGCCAAGGCCTAAATTGGGCTTGAGGTGTAGAAAACCGTTGACTGATCGTGGTGACGGGCCTTGAATACAAGCAACGAACCCGGAGCGGTGTGCAAGCCGCCCCGGGGCTTCAAGGGTTATTCCTTGAGGTAGTGCGTGAGAATGAGTAACAGCAACCCGAGTAGTGACAGAGCGATTTTCTCTGACACGGCCATCGAGATGCGGATACCCGGTTCTTTGGGCATAACCACCTCCTGCAGTTGAAGTGTGCCTTCGGGGATCCGACTCCCCGAAGGCGATTCGCTTTTCAGGGCGAATGTCGCGTGTGCTTCGGGTGCCCGAAAAGCTGCCGTTCTGCAGGTGGCTTGGAAAGTATGCGGCAGCGCTGCGTTACACATGGAGAAAAGGGACGGCATGAGCCGTCCCTTTTCCGTTGTGGAACTGGCGTCAGTTCTAGGGGCGAGCAGCCCAGGCCATGCCGTCGGGTTCGCCACCTGCGTCGATACGGCCGACCACGGTGAGTGTCTTCAGGTCGATGACGGCGACGTAGTTGTCGGGGGTGCAGGCGACGAAGGCACGGGCGCCCGTGGGCTCCATCTGGATGCCCGCGGCACCGTGACCGATCGGCAGGCGCTTCACCTCGGCATGCGTCTTTGCGTCCAACACGATCAGATCCGGGGACCTCAAGAGGGAGACGAGGACATGTGTGCCATCCGGCGTGAACTTCAGCCGATTGGCGCTGCTGCCGTTGATGGACAGCGTGGCGGTGACCTTCTTTGTTGCGCGATCGATGATGGAGACGGTCCCGTCCTGTGCGTTTGCCACCCACAGTTCGCGGCCGTCGGGCGACAGGTCAAAGCCTTCTGCACCGCGACCTACGGAAACAAGGGTTGCGGTCCAGTCGGTGTGATCGCGTGCCAGCACCTGCTGAAAGAAGGAGACCGTTGCCGAATTGATGTTGATGGTGATGAATTCCTTGCCATCGGGCGCCACCCAGAGCATGTGGGTTCGGTCCTGGCCGGTGCCCATCAGGAAGTCCACCTTACCCGTGGCTGGATCCACGCTGCCGAAGGCCTTTGATCCCTCTGCGGAGAACCATGGTTTGCCCTGAGAGAAGGCCAGCCCATGCGCGCCTCGCAGCGGTGCAATGTCGATTGACGGCAATGCCTTCGCGTTCACAAGGTCGATCACGGCGAGCGTGTGCAGCGACCATCCGCCACCGTAGTTTGAGACCCACGCGATGCGTCCGTCGGCGGAGGCGATCACCTCGTGCGGATCGTCGCCTACGGGCGCCTTCGAGACGACTTTCAGAGTCTTCGGGTCAATTACGGCCAGTGTGTGGTCGTGTTTGGAGAGCACCAGGAGCGACCCCGTCTGGGCAGGAGCAGCGGTGGCAGAGAGAGCTAGCGCGGCAAGCAGCGTCATTGCGGTCTTCATAGGCAGAAGGCTACGCCGCATCTTCGCTGTTTGCCATCTCATTCAGGCGAGAGGGATGCTGCTATGACGGAAGATCAATATGGCCTGCAGCGATTTGTGGATGCACAGGCTGGTGTCTACACGACGGTGCGGTCAGAGTTAGAGGCTGGAGAAAAACGCAGCCACTGGATGTGGTTCATCTTTCCGCAGATCGCCGGGCTTGGGTTCAGCAGCATGGCACAGCGGTATGCGATCGGCGGTCTTGAAGAGGCGCGGGCCTATCTGGCGCACCCTGTGCTCGGCGAACGTCTGCGTGAGTGCACTGCCCTGGTGAATGCCGTGGAGGGGCGCTCGTTGGGGGCGATCTTTGGTTCGCCTGACGACATGAAGTTCCACTCGTCCGTGACGTTGTTCGCTCGCGCTGCGGGTGAAGCCGGTAGCGAATTCCACACTGCTCTTGCGAAGTACTTCCGTGGCAAAGAAGACGCTGCTACGGTCAGCCGGTTGTCGTGAGCGACGGCGGCAAAATCTGCATCGGAACGGCAGGTTGGTCTATACCGCGAGTGTTTGCGGACCAGGCGCCAGGCGAAGGCGCGCATCTGCATCGTTATGCGCGACAACTGTCCTGTGCGGAAATCAACTCCTCGTTCTATCGACCGCACATGCCCGGCACCTATGCCAAGTGGGCGGCAGCGGTGCCGGACGGATTTCAGTTTTCGGTGAAGGTGCCACGGACGTTGACGCATGAGGGTGCGCTCGCTCCGGATGCTGCCACGCTGCAACGGTTTCTGGAGGAGAGTTCGGCGCTCGGTGAAAAGCGCGGGCCGCTTTTGCTGCAACTGCCGCCGAAGCAAGCGCTGGAAATGCAGCGGGCGGCAGACTTCTTCGAGATGCTCCGCGAGCATTACAAGGGCGGAGCCGTGCTGGAGCCGCGTCACGCGAGCTGGTTCACGGATGAGGCGGACGAGTTGTTGCAGCGGTTCGCAATCGCCCGCGTCGCAGCGGATCCCATGCGGGTGCCGCAGGCGATGACGCCTGCGGGCGACGCTGGCTGGATCTATTACCGGCTGCATGGATCGCCGCGGACTTATTACTCGGCGTATGACGACGCATGGTTGGCGCAGCTCGCGGAGACTTTGCAAGCGAGCTCGAAGGGGTGCGCGCAGGTATGGTGCATCTTCGACAACACGGCGTCGGGCGCGGCTTTCGGCAATGCCCAGAGGCTTCGTGATCTGGTACGTACTGCCTGAGCGACAGCCGCATGGTATTTCTTTCTCATGGCGCTCGATCCGCAACGGACCATTGAGGAACTGAAAGAGCTGCGTGCGCTGACCGGCGACGCCGACGGTGCACAACGTGTGGCGTGGACGGATACATGGCTTCGCGCACGTGCATGGTTCGCCGGGAAGCACGCAGACCTGCCGGTGACACGCGTACAGGATGAGGCCGGCAACGTGTGGGTGACACTGCAGGGTGAGAGTGATCGTGCGCTGCTGCTGGGCGGCCATCTTGATTCGGTACCCAACGGCGGGTGGCTTGATGGCTGCCTGGGTGTAATGGCATCGCTTGAAGTGATGCGCGCCTTTAGCGAGCAGTACGACGGACGACCCCCCGTTACGATTCGCATTGTGGATTGGGCGGATGAGGAGGGCGCGCGCTTTGGGCGCAGCCTGTTTGGCTCCGCAGCGTTTGCAGGGAACAGCAGTATCGCGGCCGATCGTGTGCGTACGGATAAAAATGGCATCTCGATGCAGGATGCACTTGCACGCTGTGGAGTCAGCATCGATCAGATCGGCGCATGCACCGAGCAGCGCGCTAATGCTGCGGCTTATCTGGAACTGCACATCGAGCAAGGGCCGGTGCTTGAGAGCATGGGTCTGCCGCTGGGTGTGGTCACCGGTACGAAGGGTGTCGAGCGCCACGCCCTTACCTTCCATGGGCAGGAGGCGCACTCTGGATCGACGCCGATGAACGCGCGACACGATGCGCTTGCAGCCTGCGCTAAGCTGGCGCTGGAGGTACGGCCCATCGCGATGCGACACGCGGATGCGGTCGCGACGGTGGGAAGCGTCAAGACCTTCCCGGGTATTGTGACTGCGGTCGCTGGCAGATGCGAAGCGACGCTGGACATGCGCGATCTGGATGCCACTGTGCTTGCGAAGATGTTTACAGAAGCAAGGGCCGCGAGCGAGCGCTTCGCTGCGGAAGAACGTTGCACGGTGGAGTGGTCGCGCATCTGGAGCATTGAACCTGTGCCATTCCATCCGCAGTTACTGGCATTTGCGGAGGACGCGGTGCAGTCGGTGTCCGGGACAGTTCATCATCTGCCTTCTGGCCCGCTGCATGATGCGGCGGAGGTTGCGCGTGCCGGCATTCCTACCGCGATGCTGTTCACGCAATCGTTGAACGGCATCAGCCACAACAAGATTGAAGACACGCGCGAGGATCACCTGCAGATGGCAGTCGTCGCTTTGTATCGATTGGCGCAGAAGACGATCGCCTGGATTACGACTGACGAACGTCCGTAGGGATTGCATGGCGGCGGCATCAGTGCAATCATCGACGCTCCCGGCGCGAACGTAACGAGAATCTGGAGGCGTTTCTTTGACCTTCGCAGCACAACACCTTACCGAAAAGGAGGCGCGCGATGAGCTACGACGTGACACATCCACGTGATCCTCGCTTCAGCGACCTGAAGCCTTCGCTGCTGCAGGGCGCGGCCATTGCGGAGGCTAACCGCTGCCTCTATTGCTTTGACGCGCCGTGCATGAACGCATGCCCCACACATATAGACGTTCCTACGTTTATCAAGAAGATCGCGAGCGGCAATCGCATTGGCTCTGCGCGGACGATCCTTGATGCGAATATTCTTGGCGCCAGTTGCGCACGTGCGTGCCCCGTTGAGGTGCTTTGCGAGGGCGCATGCGTGCTGCATCATCAGGGCCGCGAGCCGATTCAAATCGGTCTGCTGCAGCGGTACGCGATGGAAGGCATGCATGATGCAAAATTGCCGCTGCCGTTTACGCCTGCTGAAGATACCGGCAAGCGCGTCGCGTTGATCGGCGCCGGTCCTGCATCCCTTGCATGCGCTGCAGAATTACGACGCAACGGCATTGCGGCCACCATCTACGACGCGCGTCCGCTGCCCGGTGGATTGAACACGTATGGGATCGCAGAGTACAAGTTGCCCTTCGGCGTTGCGCTGCATGAGGTTGAACTCATTCGTTCGCTTGGTGTGGAGTTTGTTGCAGAGATGATGATCGACAGTGACAGGCTTGCAGAGCTGGAGCAGACGTTCGATGCGGTCTTTCTTGGGATGGGACTGGGTGCGATCCATCGCCTTGACGTTTCCGGGGAAGATCTGCCGGAGGTCACCGATGCTCTCGATCTGATCGCTGGCTATAAGGGCGGCATGATCGGCTCGTTGCCTTCACGCGTGGTGGTCGTGGGCGCTGGAAACACCGCAATCGACGCGGCGATCGCGGCGAAGCGACTGGGTGCTGCTGAGGTAACGATGGTGTATCGGCGCGGTCCGGAACATATGTCGGCGTTTGCGTCGGAGTATCACCATGCATTGCGAGAGGGCATCGGCTTTGCGTGGTTCGTGCAGCCCGTTGCGATCAATGGCAACGAACGTGTGGAGGGTGTGACGCTGGTGCGGATGGAGGCGGGTGACGATGGCTCTCTGGGCATGATTGCGGGGTCGGAGTTTTTGCTTGCGTGCGATTGCGTGGTGTTGGCGATAGGGCAGGGTACCCATACGCACTTTTTGACTGGGGTGGTTGAGACGCAGCGCGGCCGTGTTGTTATCGATCGGGTCACGGGGCAGACGAGTCACGCGAAGTACTTTGCAGGCGGTGATTGCACGAATGGTGGCCGTGAGGTAGTAGATGCGGTCGCGGATGGCAAGCGTGCCGGGATCGCGATGGCTGCACAACTTCTTGCGACTCCTAATGGCCTAGGAGGACCCTATGCCAACGCTTGAGAATACCTTTTGCGGCATCCCTTGTCTGAATCCTTTCTGGCTCGCTTCTGCGCCGCCTACCAACTGCGGTGAGCAGATCATGCGGGCCTTCGACGCGGGTTGGGGCGGGGCCGTGTGGAAGACGATTGGTGAGCCGGTGACGAATGTCTCGTCGCGTTATAGCTCGCTCGATTGGGAGGGCCGCCGCATGATGGGCCTGAACAACATCGAGTTGATCAGCGACCGGCCGACCATCACCAACTTGCGCGAGATTGCTGAGGTCAAGCGGCGTTATCCGAAGCATGTGTTGATTGCATCGCTGATGGTGGAGAGCAATCGTGAGAGCTGGCATGACATTGTCGCGAAGGTTGAAGACGCGGGTGCTGACGGACTTGAGTTGAACTTCGGTTGCCCGCATGGGATGAGTGAGCGCGGCATGGGGTCTGCGGTGGGGCAGGTGCCGGAGTATGCAGAGCGCATTACATCGTGGGTGAAGGAGAAGGCGCGCACACCGGTCATCGTGAAGTTGACCCCGAACATCAGTGATATTCGCATGCCTGCTCGTGCCGCGAAACGTGGTGGTGCCCATGCGTTGAGCGCGATCAACACGATCAACAGCATCACAGGCATCGATCTGGACACGCTGGAGCCGAGGCCGAAAGTCGATGGCAGCAGCACACACGGCGGCTATTGCGGACCTGCAGTGAAGCCCATTGCGTTGAGCATGGTGCAGCAGATCATGAGTGATGCGGAGGCTGCGCTGCCGCTGAGCGGTATCGGCGGTGTTGCCACGTGGCGCGACGCTGTGGAGTTCCTGCTGTTGGGTGCTGGCAATGTACAGGTGTGCACGGCCGTCATGCACTACGGCTATCGCATCGTGGAAGATATGGCCGATGGGATGTTGCAGTGGATGAGTGAGAAGGGCTTTGAGACCATCGACGATTTCCGCGGCCTGTCGCTGCCGAAGATGCGTGAGTGGAAACAGCTCAACATGAACTACAAGGTAGTCGCGCAGATCGATGCATCGAAGTGCATCGGCTGCCAGCTTTGTTACACGGCTTGTTGGGATGGTGCGCATCAGTGTATTCATAACGATCGTGTGCGTGAGGACAGGTCAACACCGGCACAAACACTGGGGGCAAGCGCACGACGCATCAGCATGACGCCGATCCCGAAGCGGGATGCCGGTGGCGCGGGACTGCTGCACGGCGTTACACCGCTGGAGCGTATCCCACGCGTGGATGAGCATCATTGTGTCGGCTGTAATCTGTGCTCACTGGTTTGCCCGGTCGACGATTGCATCACGATGGTGCCGGTGGACAACGGTCTGCCGAGTTACACGTGGGAGCAGCGCGTGGCCGACGGCACCACACCATCCAGCGCGACCGAGTGCGCGCTTCCCGCGGAGGTATAGATCCAATGGGCATCCTGATACAGAACGGAACGGTTGTTACGGCAGAGGGTTCGCGTCGAGCCGATGTGTTGATCGACGGTGAGCGCATTGAGCAGGTAGCGCCGCGCATCGACGGCAGTGAACATCGCATCGTCGATGCCGAGGGGCTGCTGGTGATGCCGGGCGGGATCGATGTGCATACGCATCTTGACATGCCGTTCGGGGGGACAGTGTCTGCGGATGACTACCGGACCGGAACCATCGCGGCGGCGGTTGGTGGAACGACGAGTGTGATTGATTTCGCGCTGCAGTCCCGCGGTCATTCGCTTGCAGAGGCGCTGGAGACGTGGCTTGCAAAGTCGCGTGGCAAAGCATGCGTGGACTACTCGCTGCACATGGCTATTACGGATCTTGGAGCGGATGGCGCGACGCTGGATGAGATGGAGGCGATGGTCGCGACGGGTGTCACCAGCTTCAAGCTCTTCATGGCGTATCCGAATGTGTTGATGATCGATGACGGTTTGATGTTCCGCGTGATGCAGCGTGCTGCTGCGCTGAACGCGCTGTGCTGTATCCATGCAGAAAACGGATCTGCCATTGATGTCGTCGTGGCGCAGATGCTGGCGGAGGGTAAGACCGCGCCGCACTTCCATGCACATTCGCGCTCGGCGAAGGCTGAGGCCGAGGCTACGCATCGGGCGATTGCTCTTGCGGAGATGACGGGGTGTGCGGTCTACATTGTGCACCTGTCAAACGAGGAGGCGTTGCGCGAGTTGAAGCATGCGCAGCGGCACTACGATCGCGCGCTTGCGGAGACGTGTACGCAGTACCTGGTGCTGTCGATCGAGGACCAGATGCCGGGCGAGAGCTGGGACGAATCGAAGTTTGTCTTCACGCCGCCGTTGCGTGAGAAGAAGAACCAGGAGCCTCTGTGGCGTGCGCTGGATGATGGCACGCTTTCGGTTGTCAGCACGGATCATTGTCCCTTTACGACAGAGCAAAAGGCGATGGGACGTGGTGACTTCAGCAAGATTCCGAATGGCGGACCGGGCATCGAGAATCGCCTGCAGGTGTTGTGGAATTTCGGCGTGAACAGTGGTCGCATCTCACCCGAGCGCTTCGTGGAACTGACGTCGACTGCGCCGGCTCGCATCTTCGGGATGACGCAAAAGGGCGAGCTTAAGCCGGGCAAAGACGCTGACATTCTGTTGTGGGATCCGAAGCAGCGTTACACCATCCAGGCAGCGACGCAGTGCATGGCAACGGATTACAACATGTTCGAAGGCTGGACGGTGCAGGGCAATGCGAAGCACGTCTTCAGTCGCGGCGAGCTGGTTGTGGAAGATGGCAATTGGATCGGCGAGACCGGCCGCGGCAGGTTCATCGCTCGCGCCGCGAATGCGGGCGGCTTCGCGTAAGAGCGCTTGAGATCGTAGTGCACCCCAACAAAGCACAGGGATAGCAATCATGGCAGAACTTACATCGCAGGAAGTTGTCGACCTTACACGCACGCTGAACTACGGCACGTGGCGTTTTCAAAAGGGCTGGATGCCGATGCATGTGGTGGATGCCGAGGGCTGCGAGATTATCGACGGCGACGGTAAGCGTTATCTCGATTTCAGTTCGCAGTTGATGTGTTCGAACCTTGGGCACAAGAACGCGGCGGTAATTGCTGCGATCGCGGAACAGGCACAACAGCTTGCCTATGCGATGCCCGGATATGCGACGACGGCTCGAGCGGAGCTTTCGCAGTTGTTGCTGGAGGTGTTGCCGCAGGGGCTGAATAAGTTCTTCTTTACGACGAGCGGCACGGAAGCCAATGAGGCTGCGTTCAAGATCGCGCGTATGTATACGGGTAAGAACAAGATCATTGCGCGGTACCGCAGCTATCACGGGTCGACGTCGGGATCGATTGCGGCAACGGGCGATCCGCGTCGCTGGGCGATGGAGCCTGCGGGTAAGCTGCCCGGTGTCATCTTTGCGCCGGAGGCCTTCTGCTATCGCTGCCCGCTGGGTCATGCCGCAGCCAACTGCGGGAATGCGTGCGCGAATTACATCGAGCACATGATCGTGAATGAGAGCGATGTTGCCGCAGTGATCGTGGAGCCGATCGTTGGAACGAATGGTGTCATCGTTCCGCCTGAGGGGTACATGCCTCGGTTGCGCGAGATCTGCACGAAGCACAACGTGTTGCTGATTGCGGACGAGGTGATGAGTGGATGGGGTCGTACCGGAAAGTGGTTCGCGATGGAGCACTGGGGTGTTGCGCCCGATATCCTGGTGACTGCGAAGGGCATTACGAGTGCCTATGTTCCGCTGGGATTGTGCGCTACGAACGAGAAGATTGCCGCGTACTTTGACGACCATTACTTCTCGCACGGCCACACCTATGAGGCGCATCCGATTACGCTGAAGCCCGCCGTAGCGACCATCAAGGAGATGCAACGGCTTGGACTCGTGGAGCGGTCTGCGGAGCTTGGGCTCTATCTGGGCGAGAAGCTACGAGAGCTGCAGACGAGGCATGTCTGCGTTGGCGAGGTGCGCGGCAAGGGGCTGTTCTGGGCGCTGGACCTGGTGAAAAATCGCGCGACCAAGGAGCCGTTTGCCACCTATGCCGACAAGGTCAGTGGCAAGGCCTTGCTTGTGGATCAGATTGCTGGGAAGTGTGTGGCGGATGGGATGACGGTGCAGTCGTGGGTATCGCACTTTGTCATTGCTCCGCCCCTGATTGTTTCGAAGGAGCAGATCGATTTTGGAGTAGCGCTGCTGGATAAGCATCTGGCGATGGCGGATGAGCAATGTGTGACTTCTTGAGGCCGCCTGCCTGCCGGATAATGACCATCTCTTGTTCGGTGGAGGGGATCGGCGCTGAAGCGCCGGTCCCCTGTCTGCTGCTCTCTACCAGATGCGGAAGCTGACACCGGCGCTTACGCCGTAGGGATGGAGCGTGCCGAAGGTGAACTGCGGCCACATCTGGTACTCGACGTCGACGACTCGGATGTGGATGTTGTCGTTGTGTGTCCAGTACTCCAGGCCGCCGCCGGGCGCCAGCACAAAGTAGTTGCCAGTGGCGAGGTCGTAGGGGAACTTCATGCGGCCGAGGCCGACTGGCATCTTCACGTACGGCACCCAGCCCTCGGGCTTGAAGCTGTACTTCGGGCCGATAAGATAGGTGTCCTGCGTAACACCGTTTTTGCCGCCGTAGCGCAGGAAGCGGGCTTCTGCCTCGATACCGACATAGCGATGGATGTTGGCATCGATGTAGATCGTCGGTGCGAAGAAGGTCAGCTTGCCGTAGTCGCTGCGGTAGACGGAGCCAGCGATACCGACGGTGGTGTAGAGGCCAGGCCCAACGCCTGCAGGCTTGGCCTGTCCGGTGGCGGTGCCCGCCGCCGTGATGGTGAGAGCCACGGCGGCGAAGAGCGCGAGGAGGCGTTGGCGGTGCTTACGGAGCACAGTGATCACTGAGTCACCGTCATGCTGATGACCTGCGAGAGCGTGACGCCTGTGCCCTGGCCGACGGCACTGATCGCCAGGTTGTAAGCGCCGGCCGGCGTGCTCTTCTGGTTGATGGTGCCGCAGCCCATGACGGGCAGCAGAGCCGAGGCAAGCAAGAGGAGCAACAGTGCGGGTACGTTGCGCTTACGGCGTCCGAAGGCCAGCAGGATCAGTACCGCGCCCGCGGGTAACAGTGCCAGGGCAGAGGTGCCGCGCGTTGTCTGCACGCTTGCTGAGGACTGGCCTCCAGAGGTCAGCGGTGCTCCGGTGTCGATGGTGACCTTCACCGTGACGGTACCGTTAGCCGGCAGCTTGATGCTGTCATGGTCAAAGGTGCAGGTTGCGGCATACGGCATGCCGCCGCAGCCAAGGTTGATGGTGTCCGAGAAGCCATCGTTGGAGTGAAGGGTGATCTGGGATACGACGTACTTGGAGCTGGCCACGGTGAAGGTCGTGGGTGTGACCGACAGGGTGAAGTTGGTTGCGGAAGCGGTCGTGATGTCTGTGGGTTGTGATGTCGATGCGGAGTAGGAAGCATCACCGCTGTAGGTTGCCGTGATCTTGCCGGGGATCGCAGAGCCCTGGACGTTGAGCGTTGCGATGCCGTTGGCGCCGACGCTTGCGCTACCGATGACACCGGTTGCGGTGCTGAAGGTTGTCACGCCGGTGGGCGAGACAGGACCGTCATACTTCAGCACGGAGATAAGGGTCAGGACGCCGCCGCTAAGTGTTGTGGGCAGGGTGGCGGTGACGGTGTTCTGGGTTGGGCGAAGGTTCACGATCAGTTGCAGTGCCGGAGACACGGACGGCAGATCCGACGTATCGCCCGAGTAGGCCACGGTGATGCTGTGCGTGCCCGCGGTGAAGGCGTTGGGGACCAACGTTGCCACACCGCCGGTGAGCGCCGACGTACCCAGAACCACGGTGCCATCGGTGAAGCGGACGTTACCCGTTGCAAAGGCGCCGGTGACGGTGCGTACCGTCGCCGTCAGGGTTGGGCGATCCAGTGTCAGCGCGGGGTTGCTGCTGCTGACGACTGCGATCTGCGTGATCTGCTGTACCTGCTGATTCACCGCAACGGTGGTCGAGGCGGAATTGTTGCTGTCGCCGACGTAAATGGCCGACAGCGAGTGGATGCCAGGAGCCAGTGAGCTGGTGGTGAAGACGGCCGTGCCAGCGTTGAGTGCTGCCTGGCCGATGGTGGTGGTACCGTCCAGGAAGTTCACGTTACCGGTCGGTGCTCCACCGTTGCCGGTGACGCGGACCGTCAGGGTCAGCGGCGCAGCGAAGACGGAGGGGTTGGCACTGGTGGTCAGTACGCTCTGCGAGCTGGCGTTGCGAATGACCTGGGTCAGTATGGCAGAGTCATTGCCGCCATACCGCACGTCACCGCTGTACGTTGCAACGATGTTGTGCGAACCCACGGTGAGGGACGATGTGGTGAGGGAAGCAGCGCCTGCGCCGTTGAGAGCGACGGTGCCGAGGACGGTTGCGCCCTCATGAAAGATCATGGTTCCCGTGGGAGCCGCTGTCACACCACTGTTGGCTGCTGCACCGGCAACCTGCGCCGTGAAGGTGACCGCATTGCCGCCGATGGCAGGATTGGTGCTGGAACTGAGGGAGATGTTCGTGGGAGCGACCACCGACTGGTTCAGCACAGCCGAGGTGCTGGTGGAGTGGGTGCTGTCGCCGCTGTAGATGGCGACGATGCTGTGCTGTGCAACCGAGAAGTTAGAGATCGGCAGCGAAGCGACACCGGCTGAGTTGATGGCAACCGTGCCCAGGTTGGTGCTGCCCTCCTGGAAGGTAACGGTGCCGGTCAGGTTGGCGTTGGGGCTGGCAACGGTCGCCTGCAGCGTAACGGTATCGCCGAAGGTCGATGCCGGGTTGCTGCTGGTGAGGCTGGTGGTCGTCCTGGCAGCCTCGATGGTGATCGTTACGCTCTGCGACTGGGCCGCAGCGTTGTTGGGGTCACCGGCGTACTGCGCGACGATGGTGTGCGTGCCAACGCTGAGTGTCGAGGTGACGAAGGATGCATTGCCCGCGGCCGAGATGGTAACACTCGTTAGCGGAGCACCGTTATCCGTCAGCGTAACAGTCGGGTTCGAGGGAAGCGCACCGTCGCTGGTCATCGTGGCGGTCAGGGTGATGGCCGCGCTGTAGGTGGCTGAGCCGGGCGTTCCGGTCAATGCAAGGGCGGTGTTGCCGATCGAGACGCTTACCGTGGACGTGCTGGATGCGCTGACGTTGTAATCCGGATCGCCGTTGTAAGTGGCGACAATGTTGTGCTGGCCAACCGGGAGTGTCGTCACGGTCAAGGAAGCGACTGCGTTGGAGTTGAGCGCAACCGTTCCAAGTACCGTCGCGCCATCCGTGAAGGTGACGTTGCCGGTTGCTTTGACGCCGGCTGTGTTGACCGTCGCCGTCAGTGTGACAGGCTTACCGCCGGCGGCTGTGGCGGAACTCACACTGAGCACCGTGGTCGAGCTGGAGGTCTGTACCGTCTGCACGATCGGTGCCGAGGTGCTGACGTCGTAGTTGGTGTTGCCGCTGTAGCTTGCCGTCAGGTTGTGCGTTCCGACCTTGAGGTTAGTGGTGGTCAGTACCGCCACACCGTTGACGACCTGCTGACTGCCGATGACGGTTGCACCGTCATAGAAAGTGACGATGCCGCTGATGGCGCCGACAGCGGTCTGTCCCGCGCCCAACGTTACGTTGGCGGTCAGGTTCAGCGTCGATCCTGCATTGGAGTTCGGTGCGCTGGAAGTAAGAATCGTGTTGGTGGTGAGGCGGGTTACCGTGACAACGGTGCTAACCGAAGTGCTGCCCAGGTTAGAGGCGTCGCCGCTATAGGTGGCGACGATCGGATTCTGGCCGGGTGGCAGGGATGAGGTGGCAAGCGATGCGCTGCCGTTGGCATCCAGCGTTCCTGTGCCCAGGGTGGTTGCGCCAGACTTGAAGGTTACGGTGCCGGTGGGCAAGGGGCCGTTGATGCTGGATACCGTCGCGGTCAGTGTGACGTTCGTGCCCACAGCGGCCGTGTTCGGCGATGCAGAGAGCAGCGTGGTGGTCTGTGTCGCGTTAACCGTCTGCGAGACCACGTTCGAGGTGCTCTTCAGATTGTTGGTGTCACCGCCAAAGCTGGCGGTTAGCGGCAGGGGCGAACCTGCCGGAGTTGCGGTAGGGAAAGCCACAGTGGTGGTGGCGATACCGTTTGCGTCCGTGGTCGCTGCTGTGCCGATCGCCGTGGTGCCGTTGAAGAAGGTTACGGTCGCACCGGCGATGGGCGCATTCCCTGTACTTGCCGTGAGCTTCGCGGAGAGGGTCACGGTCTGGGTGGCGTACGACGGGTTCGGATTCGCGCTGAGCGTGAGAACCGTGTTCTGCACGATGCTCTGAGACAGGCTTGCGGTGCTGGCGGCGTCGGTGCTGTTGCCGGAGTAGTTGGCGGTGATCGTGTGCTGACCGAGGGCGAGCGTGGTTATGGAAGTCCTCGCGACACCACCGACCAGGGTAACGGGGCTACCCAACTGGATCGCCGGGCCTGTGCCGTTCGTGTACGTGAAGGTTACGGTGCCGGTAGGGATGGCGTTGCCGTTGTTGCCGTCCGTCTCCGCAACGATCGCGGTGAAAGTGACACTCGATCCAAGGCCGGAAGGATTTGCGTTGGAGCTGAGGGCGATGGCGGTGGGCTCAACTGTGAGAACCTGGCCGCTGACGTAGACGATGTCGGGCGCGTTCGATGCGTCGGATTTGAAGGTGAAGCTGCCCGGCGTGGTGGAGCCCGGTGCGCTGACAACGGTGGGTGCGAACTCTACGCCGAGGACGCAGGTGCTGCCGGGCTGGATCGCGTTGCCGGTGCGGCAGGTTGTGGTGGCGGCATCCAATGCGGTCTGGTCGAAGACCGACGAGTTACCTGCGGTCAGATCGCCTGGCGTGAATGCCGTTGTTCCGTCGCTCTCGAGCGTCTCCTTCTGCGGCGCAGAGGTCTTGGTGACGCGGATGGCCGGGTAGGTAAGGACTGCGGTGTTGCTCGAGATCTGGCGGACGCGGTTGTGAAAGAGATCGCCGACGTAAAGGTTCGCTGCGTTGTCGAGGAAGAGGGCGTACGGGCCGGAGAAGGAAGCAATGTCCGAGTTCATCACGGTGTCGTCCATGACCGTGCCGCCATTGCCAGCGACTGTGGTGATCAGCTTGGACAGGGCATCAACGCGGCGTACGCGATTGTTGGCGGAGTCGGCGATGTACAGGTTGCCGGCGGGATCGAAGGCGAGAGCCGCGGGACCGTTCAGATGGGCTGCGGTTGCAGCGCCACCGTCACCGTCGAAGGAGCCACCACGCGGCGTCGAGATGCCAACATAGGTGGAGAAGCTGCCGTCGGCGTTGACACGCAGGACCGTGTTGTCGGCCGAGTCGGCGACGTACAGAACGCCGGAGGGATCGAACACTACAGCGCGGGGCGCGTTGAGGTTGGACGCCACCGTGGTCATGATGCCGGTGATCGCATCGACGCGGCGTACGGCGTTGTTGCCTGTGTCTGCGATGAAGAGATTGCCGTCTGGATCGAGTGCGACGCTCCATGGAGCGTTAAGAGTCGCTGCCGTGGCCAGAAGGCCGTCTCCCGCGTAGGGGCTGGAGTTGGCCACTTGCCCAGCCACCGTGGTCATGACGCCGTTGGTGTCGATACGGCGGATGACGTTGTTGCCGCTGTCTGCGACGTAGAGGTTTCCGGCGCCATCGATGGCCAGACCGGCGGGGCTGCTGAGTGACGTAGCAACATCGCCACCTGCGTAGGTGACGATCGTTCCCTTGGTGATGTCGCTCTTGGCTGGGGCGGTGGCGGGCGCCGGTGTGACCTTGCGCACGCGGTTGTTTCCGGAGTCGGAGACGAAGAGCTCGCCGGCGCCATTCATGGCAACACCGCTGGGCAGGAAGATGTGCGCGGAGTATGCGGGGGCGCCTTCATCGGTGGAGCTGTACTGCCATTGCGGGTTGTTACCCGCGATGGTCTGCAGGATGCCGGGCCGGATCACAGCCAGCGGACCGGTCGCCATCATGTCGATCGCCTGGCTTGCCAAAACGCGGTTGGCGCTGTCACGCAGGACCACGGCGCCCAGGCGGCGGCCGGGGGCGGCGGGTGACACCGTAACATTGACGGTGCACGACTGGGGTAGCAGATAGGATTGGGTGGTGCAAGAACCACCACCTGCGTCTGCAAAGTCAAAACCGGCCGACCCCTGCGTGACCACGCGGATCGACGCGACGGTGCCTTGCACCGTGAGTGTGACCGGCTGGACTGGGGAGGTAATGCCAACTGCGACCGACCCGGGAAGATGCTGCACCTTGGTCTGCGCACCAGCGGACGTCGCCCAGCTCAGGGCAACCGCAGCGCAGAAGAGCGAGGCTTGCCGGAGAATACCGGTGAATTTTGAGCGCAGATCTGCGCTGACCTGCGAAACAGGTTTCGTCAACATGGGGTATTTACTTCCTTTAATCGGCTGGCGTGACCGGTCGCTTGGGGAACCGGAGCAGGACAAGGGAGACAGGGGAAACTGCACTTACATTGGGGGCGCTTCTTGAAGGCCGCCTCTAGGAGTACTTCCTACTGAACTGACGAGAGTTTCGCATGCACCAAGGCGCCTGATAAATGGCTCATCCGGGGGATGAAACCCGACTTAGAGTTAGTTTTCCCCTCAGGCTGTGTTACTCCAAGTCGTTTGTATCGTTTGATCTGCGCTGTCCGGACGAATTCTTGTATCTCCAGAAGTAATCTTTTTAAAGAGGCCAGCATGGAATTGATTGCGATGAATACACCACCGACGACGAATCGCCATTTGATTCGTTGGGTTGAGAAGACGGCGGCGCTCTGCGAGCCTGCCCGGATCTACTGGGTGGATGGCAGTGCCGAGGAGAACGATCGTCTGTGCGCTGAGTTAGTGGCTGCGGGCACCTTTACCAAGCTGGATCCGGTGAAGTGGCCTGGCTGCTTCTATGCCCGCTCCTCGCCGAACGATGTTGCCCGCGTAGAGGACCGCACGTTTATCTGCTCGCTCTCGAAGGATGCTGCGGGGCCGACGAATAACTGGGAAGACCCGTTCGTGATGCGGCGCAAGCTGAAGACGCTGTTCAAGGGCTGCATGCGCGGCCGGACGATGTACGTGATGCCGTTCAGCATGGGACCGATCGGATCGCCGATGGCGCAGATCGGTGTGCAGTTGACGGACTCGGCGTATGCCGTGGTGAACATGCGCATCATGGCCCGCATCGGCTTGCCGGTGTATGCGGAGATCGACAAGGATTACAAGCGCGTAGTGCCTTGCGTGCACTCGGTGGGCGCGCCGCTCGCGCCGGGCCAGCAGGACGTTTCGTGGCCGCAGAACGATAACAAGTACATCGTTCACTATCCGGAGACGCGCGAGATCTGGTCATACGGCTCGGGCTACGGCGGCAACGCGCTGCTGGGTAAGAAGTGCTTCGCGCTGCGTATTGCGAGCAACATTGGCCGTGACGAAGGCTGGATGGCCGAGCACATGCTCATTGTCGGTGTCGAAAGTCCGAAGAAGGACGACGGCACGACGGAGAAGACTTATGTTGCCGCGGCCTTCCCGTCGGCGTGCGGGAAGACCAACTTTGCCATGCTGATTCCGCCCGCTGGTTTCGAGGGCTGGAAGGTGTGGACCGTGGGCGATGACATCGCCTGGATCAAGCCGGACGCGACCGGCCAGCTCCGCGCGATCAATCCTGAGACAGGCTTCTTCGGCGTCGCGCCGGGCACCAGCGAGAAGACGAATCCGAACGCTATGGCGACGCTGCGTTCGAACAGCATCTTCACCAACGTCGCGTTGATCACCGAGAACGGCGAGCCCAACGGCGACATCTGGTGGGAGGGCATGACCGACGCGCCGCCCGCCGAGTGCCTGGACTGGCGCGGGAACGCGTGGACGCCTGAGAGCCAGACTCCAGCGGCGCATCCCAACGGCCGGTTCACTGCGCCTGCTGCGCAGTGCCCGACGATCGACCCGAGTTGGGAAGACCCGCAGGGCGTGCTGATCAGCGCCATCATCTTCGGCGGTCGGCGTCGCGAGACCATGCCGCTGGTCTACCAGGCGTTCAATTGGAGCGCCGGCGTCTACGTGGGCGCGACCATGGGCAGTGAACAGACCGCGGCGGCCGGCGGCACGGTAGGTATCGTGCGGCGCGACCCGATGGCGATGCTGCCGTTCTGCGGATATCACATGGGCGACTACTTCCGGCACTGGCTGCGTATGCAGCGTGAGCTGACCGCGACGCCGCGCATCTTCCACGTCAACTGGTTCCGCAAGAACGAGGACGGCAAGTTCCTCTGGCCTGGCTTTGGCGAAAACATGCGCGTGCTGAAGTGGATCGTCGACCGGACCCGCGGTCGTGTCCGCGGCCAGGAGACACCGATCGGCTGGACGCCCAAGTACCACGACATCAACTGGGATGGCATGGACTTCTCGGAGACACAGTTCAATGAACTGCAGAATGTCGACCGAGCCACATGGAAGAAAGAAGTCATGGGACACGAGGAGGTCTTCCTGTTGCTCCATGACCACCTGCCACCGGAGATGGTCTACGAACGAGAGCTACTGATCTGCCGGTTGTAGACAGCAGAGGAATCGAAGGAGGCTGGCGGAGACGCCAGCCTTTTCTTTGTCTGTGACGTCAGCGTGGAGACCCCGCCCCCCCCGCCGTTTTCCGTAAAAATCAGATTCCAAAGGAGTTGACGTTTCCCGAAACGGCAAAAATTAGATTCGAAAGGGGTTACGGGTAAAAATTAGATTTCAAAGGACTTATGGGCGAAAAACAGAACGGGAGGGCCGCCTGGCCCTCCCGCTTCGTATGTGTTGATTGTATCGCGCGTGTCAAGCGGATCGGAGTTGCGCGGGGCCTCCCGCCCGGAACCCGTTGTCCTCAGGCTTGCCTTTGCGGGTGCAGGTCTTGCGGCAGTTATCTGAGTTCCACATATCGCACGAGCGCGAGAGAGTTTGTCGCGGGCCTTCAGCCCGCAATCTCTTCCTTGACCGAAGACCCAGGGCTTTGCCCTGGGCTAGGAAGTCGCGGACCTTCAGTCCGCTGGGATAAGGCGGTGGGTGTCGTCATCGCCCTTTCGCCATGGCGATATGCCGGCAGTAGGCGTGCTCTGCAGGTTGCAGTTCATCGCTGGCGCCTCATAGAAAGGGGTTCGCCGAGGTCGCGGGCCTTCCGTGCGCTGACGAGGCGGTGGGTGTTGCCACCGCCTTTGTCTATGGTTGGTATGGGTTTGCACTCCGGGCGTCAAGATGTTCCCATGCGTGTTCTTGTCCCGGATCGGGCTATGTGCCCTCACCTCGGCCGAGGTTTTTTCTTGACTCCTAAAGACTTAGGAGATATTTCTGAGTCTTCACGGAACAAAAAATCTGCAATCGCCGTACTTTCCGATGACGCTTTGGCATCCTCAGCGTCCAGTGGTTACATAGCAACTGCACACCCACTCGTTCACGGCAACACCGGAGGCGCGTATGGCGTTGGTTTGGAAGCGACGGCTTAGCCGTTCTGTAGTCGTATGTCTCCTCACGGCGAGTGTGCCCTGTGTTGGCGTGCTTTTACCGCAGCTTGCCGTGGCCCAGGCTGCGTCCGCAACGAAGACTGACATCGTGGATAGTTGGCAGGGCACCGTCCATCTTGGCCGCGATCTCCGGATGGTGCTTAAGATCGAAAAGCAGCCGAACGGCACACTGAAGACGCAGATCTTCAACGCCGACCAGGGCGCTCAGCCGATCCCTGTCAAGAGCACCAGCTATGCGGGCAACGCGCTGAAGCTCGGGGTGGATGTGATGGACGCGACCATCGACGTGAAGATGTCGTCCGACGGAACGACCCTTACGGGAACCCTCACGCGGGGAGACAATCCGGCCGGACCTGTGGTCTTCGTGCGTGCTACACCGGAGACGGCGTGGAACATCCCTGCACCGCCGGCGCGCGTTCCGCCTATGGATCCGAAGGCTGATCCAACGTTCGAAATTGCCACGGTGAAGCCGAGCGACCCGAACACGCAGGGCAAGGGCATCCGCGTCACCGGGCGGCGCTTCTTCACCATCAACACAACATTGGCCGAGGTCATTGCCTTCGCCTATGACGTGCAGCAGAAACAGATCGTTGGCGCGCCCGCGTGGGTGTCCACCGATAAGTTTGACCTGAACGCTACGCCCGACGTAGAGGGGCAGCCCAACGATGTGCAGTTAAAGAACATGATCAAGAAGCTGGTCGCCGACCGCTTTGCCCTGAAGTTTCACCCAGATAAGCACGAGATGGCGGCGTATGTTCTCTCTGCTGGCCCTGGTGTCCCGAAGCTGGAAAGGAACACCAGCGGAGGCACGCTGCCCGGTTTATTCTTCACTGGCGTGGGTAAGTTGCGCGTGACCAACGCCACCATGACGGACTTCACAAGCATGATTCAGAACAGCGTTTTTGATCGGCCGGTTGTGAACAAGACGGGATTGGAAGGCCGTTGGGACTTCGTCCTGAAGTGGACGCCGGATGAGACGCAGTTTCCCGGTGCTCCGGCTAGTATGAGAAGTCCGCCACCACCGACCGATGGAGTGGAGCTCCCACCCACCATCTACAAGGCCGTGCAGGAGCAGTTGGGCCTGAAGCTCGATTCGACGAAGACGAAGGTAGATGTGATGGTGCTGGACCACGTTGAGAAGCCGAGCGAAAACTAGCATGCAGCAATGGCGTAGAAGACAACAGTGGCGGGCAGTGTGTGCGTTGGCGCTGCTGCCTGCCATGGCTGCAGGAGCTGCGGAGCATCATGGCCGCGTCTTCTTTGGCACGGTGCCGGTTCCTGGTGCGACGGTGACCGCAACCCGCGATGGCAAGACGCTGGCGACGGTGACGGACGAGCAGGGCGTGTATCAGTTTGCCGACATCGCTGACGGCGCGTGGCATCTGCGCGTGGAGATGCCGGGCTTTGGAGCGGTGGATCGTGATGTGGCGATTGCCGCTGCAACGCCTGCAGGCCGCTGGGATCTGAAGATGCTGCCTTTGGCAGAGATCCTGGCTGCTGCGAGCCGGCAGCGGACGATCGTTGCTCCGGCACTTGTACCGCGTGTCGCGGCCAAGCCCACCGCGACGGAGGCGAAGACCGACACGGCGGCCAGTGCGGCTGCACCTGTGGACGAGAATGCTGCGAAGAGTGCCGATGCGCTGCTGATCAGCGGCAGCGAGAGCAATGCGGCGACATCAAAGTACAACCTGGCGCCGGCCTTCGGCAATCGCCGCGCGAACTCGAAGAGCCTTTACAACGGCAGTATCGGCGCCATCGTTGGTCAATCCATCTTCGACGCGCGGCCGTATTCGCTGACCGGCCTGCCGACACCCAAGGGCGACTATAGCCGTGTGACCATTGTGGCGACGCTGGGCGGGCCGCTGAATATACCGCCGCTGATGCGGCATGGGCCCAACTTCTTTCTGGCATACCAGTGGACGCGCAATCGCGAGGCTTCCACGATCTCGGGACTGGTGCCTACTGCGGCGCAGCGGAACGGCGATCTGCGTGGCACGCTCGACGCGCAGGGCAATGCCGTTGCGGTGAACGATCCGATTACGGGGAATCCGTTGACCGGTGTGCTGCCGGTGAGTGCGCAGGCGCGCGCGTTGCTGGCACTCTATCCACTGCCAAACCTGGCAGGCAGCACTCGCTATAACTACCAGACGCAGGTGCTGAACGCGACGCACGCCGATACGATGCAGCTGAAGCTGGATAAGAGCATCGGCAAGCGCGACCAGGTCTATGGCGGCTTTGCCTTGAAGAATCTGCGGGGTGATACGGAGAATCTCTTCGCCTTCCGGGATGCCACGAAGACGCTTGGGATCGACACGAATGTTCATTGGTCGCATCGCTTTCCGCACCACATTTTGCTGGATACGGGATATCGTTTCTCACGATTGCGGACGGATGTGCTGCCGTACTTTCAGAATCGTCAAAATGTGTCGGGCGCCGCAGGCATTACGGGTAACGCACAGGACCCAAGGAACTACGGTCCGCCTGACCTGGTGTTCTCGAGTATTTATCCTCTCTCGGATGGCATCAGTGCCTTCAACCGCAACCGGACGGATGCACTTACGCTGAGTGCCACGTGGACGCATGGCCGTCACGTGACGACGTTTGGCGGCGACCTGCGGCGACAGAGTTACAACCAGTTGCAGCAGTCGAATCCGCGGGGTTCGTTCACCTTTACCGGCGCGGCGACACGGGGCAACACGGCCAATGGCGGATCGGACATTGCGGACTTTCTGCTGGGTGTGCCGGATGCAAGCCGCGTCGCCTTCGGCAATGCCGACAAGTACTTCCGGCAGACGGTGCTGGACGGCTTTGTCTCCGATGACTGGCGTCTGAAGCCGGAGTTGACGATCACCGCGGGCATGCGCTGGGACTATGGCGCGCCGATGTCAGAACTGTTTGGGCGGCTGGTGAATCTGGATATCGCGCCGGGCTTTGCAGCCGTGAGGCCGGTACTTGGCAACGATCCGACGGGATCACTTACTGGCACTGTTTATCCGTCGTCGCTGGTGCGGCCGGATCGCCGTAAGTTTCAGCCGCGTGTCTCGATCGCGTTGCGACCGGATCCTACTTCGACGATGGTGATCCGTGCAGGCTACGGCATCTATGTGGATACGTCGGTCTATCTTGCGTCTGTGCAGCAGATGGCGCAGCAGTCGCCGCTGTCGAAGAGTGTGAGTGTGAGTAACAGCAGCGCTTGTCCGCTGACGTTGGCAAATGGATTTCGTAACTGCGCGGGTACGACGGCGAACACGTTTGCGATCGATCCGAACTTTCGCGTGGGCTACGCGCAGGTCTGGAATCTTTCCGTGCAGCGCGACCTGCCCGGATCGATGGTGCTTACGGGAACGTATAGCGGCGTGAAGGGGACGCGCGGACCGCAGCAGTTTCTGCCGAACACGTATCCCATTGGTGGCGCGAACCCCTGCCCGCAGTGTCCGACGGGCTTTGTTTATCGCACATCGAATGGCGCTTCCATCCGTCATGCTGCGCAGGTGCAGTTGCGGCGTCGTCTGCGCAGCGGCCTTGCGGCGCAGATTGATTACACGTACGCGCACTCGATCGATAACGATTCCGAGCTCGGCGGTGCAGGGCACGTGGTGGGATCGACCAGCAACGACAGCACGACGACGAGCAGCGTTCTGACATCGGTGACGGCGCAGAACTGGCGCGACCTGCGGGCGGAGCGTAGCAACTCCAGCTTCGATCAGCGTCACCTGCTTTCGGCACAGGTGCAGTACACGAGCGGCATGGGCATGCATGCGGGGACGTTGATGACGGGGTGGAGTGGGCGGCTGTTGAAGGAGTGGACGGTGTCGGCGAAGATCTCAGCCGGTACCGGACTGCCGGAGACGCCGGTGTATCTGGCCGCGGTGCCGGGGACGGGTGTGACGGGGACGCTGCGTGCGAATCGCAATGTTGGTGTGCCGGTGAATCAGGACATCAACGGGTATCACCTGAACGCGGCCGCGTACGCGACACCCGGCGCAGGGCAGTGGGGCAATGCGGGGCGTAACTCCATGGTGGGGCCGAGTCAGTTCTCACTGGATAGCTCGCTTGCCAGAACCTTCCGTGTGCGCGACAAACTGAATCTGGATGTGCGGATGGATGCGGAAAACCTGCTGAATCATCCGGTCTACACGATGTGGAGCAACATCACGAACAGCACGACGTTCGGTCTGCCGGTCAATACGAATGACATGCGAACGATGCAGCTTACGGGGAGGCTCCGTTTCTGATGCGCACACGCCTTCTGCAATTCGCTCTCGCTGCCCTTGCCATTGCTCCCATGCACGGGCAGACGATTGGCACGAATCAACCTGCCGGCAAGGATGGGACTTACACGCTGAGTGTGAAGTCGCAACTGGTGGTGGAGACGGTGGTCATCAAGGACAAGGGCGGGAAGTTTATTCCCGGGCTGTCTGCGAAGGACTTCACGATTACCGAGGATGGCACGCCGCAGACGATTCGGCTGTTTGAGCATCAATCGCTGCCGGTGGATGCGGAGCCGCTGCCGCCGCAGAGCGCCGACGATGAGAAGCTGACGCTTTACAAGAGGCTGGCGCGCACGTCGATTGCGCCGGAGAGTTCGAAGGGCAACAAGTACAAAGATCATCGGTTGATGGCGATGTACTTCGACATGACGGCGATGCGGCCGGAGGACCAGGAGCGTGCGCTGGTGGCTGCGCAGAAGTTCATCCGGACGCAGATGACGGCGGCGGACCTGGTTTCCATTCTGCGTTACAGTGGCGGGTCTGTGGATGTATTGCAGGACTTCAGCGATGACCGCAATAAGTTGCTCAGCATTCTGGAGACGATGGTTGTTGGGGAAGGGCAGGGCAATGTTGAGTCGTCGGATGATGCCAGCAGTGCGGATACGGGCGCGGCGTTTGGACAGGACTCCGGCGAGTTCAACATCTTCAATACGGACCGGCAGCTGAGCGCGCTGCAGACGGCTGCGCGCATGCTGGGCGCGATGAATGAGAAGAAGACGCTGCTTTACTTTGCAAGCGGCCTGCGGCTGAATGGCAATGACAACCAGGCGCAGTTGCATGCGACGGTCGATGCGGCGGTGCGTGCTGGCGTTTCGTTCTGGCCGATTGATGCGCGAGGGCTTGTGGCGATGGCGCCGATGGGTGATGCGACGCAGGGTTCGCCGGGGAATGCGGGTATGTATAACGGCACGGCCGCGCTGGCGACGACGGATCGTTTTCAGAAGTCGCAGGACACGTTGTATGCGCTGGCTGCGGATACGGGCGGCAAGGCGCTGATCGATAACAACGATCTGACCCGCGGGATTGTGAATGCGCAGCATGCTGTTTCGGATTACTACATTGTGGGTTATTACACGACGAACACCGTGCAGAATGGGCGCTTCCGCAAGGTGAAGATTACGGCGGACGGTATTGCAAATGCCACGCTGGATTATCGCCAGGGATATTACGCGGGCAAGGAGTTCGGTAAGTTCAACGGGACTGAGAAAGAGCGGCAGTTGGAAGACGCGCTTGCTCTTGAGGATCCTGTTACGGACTTGACGATTGCGATGGAGATTAATTACTTCCAGTTGAATCGTGCGGAGTACTACGTGCCCATTACGGTGAAGATCCCGGGGCGGGAGCTTGCGTTGGCGAAACGCCTTGGCGGCGAACATACGCTGATTGATTTTGTCTGCGAGGTGAAGGACCTTGCCGGCGGCATGACGGTGTCGAACGTGCGTGACAACGTGAACATCAAGCTGAGCGATGCGACCGCTGCGGAGCTGTCCAAGCGGCCGGTTGAGTATGACGCGGGCTTTACACTTTCGCCGGGTCGTTACAGCATCAAGTTTTTGGCGCGAGATGATGAGACGGGACGGATTGGTACGTATCAGACGACGTTTGTGATCCCGAATCTGAACAAGGTGATTGAGCGCGTTCCGATCAGTTCGGTTGTGTTGAGCAGCCAGCGTTCGGATGTGAATGCAGCGCTGTTCAACGCGGCGCATGGCAAGGAGCAGGCGCGGAACGATGCGGCGAATCCGCTGGTGGAGAACGGTGCGAAGCTGATCCCGAGTGTTACGCGGGTGTTTCGTAACGATCGTGATCTGTATGTGTTTCTGCAGGCTTACACGACGCCTGCGGCGGCGGCTGGTGCGCCTGCCATTGCGACGGATGGGAAGAAGGATCTTGTGGCGTACGTCACGCTGTATCGCGATGGCAAGAAGGCTTACCAGGGGCAGGGGATTGCGAGTACACCGATTGCGACTTCGCGGCTTGGGGTGACGCCGCTGTCGTTCACGGTGCCGCTGGGTGGTCTTGCGGCGGGTGAGTATCAGTGCCAGGTTACGGTGCTGGATGCTGCGGGGAATCGGGCTGCGTTCTGGCAGGGACAGATGGCTTTGGTGAACTGATCGCTTCTTCGTGCGATCAGGGCATCGATACGGGCGTACATTTGCGGCCGTTTCGGCGTGGGTGACGCCGCTACTGTTTCGCGAGCCAACCTGCCTGCATCCGATGGGGTATGAGCAGCCAACATAAAGACGGCTTTGTGCAGGTGCGTGGTGCGCGCGAGCATAACCTGAAGAACATTGACGTCGATATCCCGCGCGATGCGCTGGTGGTTTTTACTGGGGTTTCGGGATCGGGCAAGTCTTCGCTTGCCTTTGGCACGCTGTATGCGGAGGCGCAGCGGCGGTATCTGGAGTCGGTGTCGCCGTATGCGCGGCGGCTGTTTCATCAGTTGAGTGTGCCTGCGGTGGACTCCATCGATGGTTTGCCACCGGCTGTTGCGCTCCAGCAGCAACGCGGCACGCCGACGACGCGGTCGTCGGTTGGCAGCGTCACGACGCTCTCCAATCTCTTTCGGATGCTTTACTCGCGTGCCGGGCATTACCTGCCGCATCGGCCCATGCTGTATGCGGAGTCTTTTTCGTATAACCGCATCGAGGGCGCGTGTCCTGTGTGCCATGGGCTTGGTCGCATCTATGACGCAACGGAAGAGTCGATGGTGCATGACCCTTCGCTGAGCATCCGCGAACGTGCTGTGACCGCGTGGCCTACGGCGTGGCAGGGGCAGAATCTGCGCGACATCCTGGTAACGATGGGCTATGACGTTGATCGACCGTGGAAGGATCTTCCGAAGAAGGACCGGCAGTGGATCCTGTTCACCGAAGAACAGCCGACTGTGCCGGTCTATGCGGGGCTGACTCCGGCTGAGACGAAGCGCGCGCTCAAGGCGAAGATGGAGCCGAGTTATCAGGGCACCTTTACCAGCGCTCGTCGTTACGTGATGGAGACGTTCACGAAGTCGCAATCCGCGATGATGAAGAAGCGCGTGTCTGCCTACATGCTGAGCACCGAATGCAGCATGTGTCATGGCAAGCGGCTGCGATCTGATGCGCTGGATGTGACCTTCGCGGGGCTGGATCTCTCGGACATGGGCAATCAGCCGATGAAGAGTATTCGCGCACTGCTGGCGCCGTTTGCGACGGGCAAGGCTTCGGACGAGACGCACACGCCTGAGAAGGTGTTGGCGGCGAAGACGATCACGAAGGACATCGTGTCGCGTCTGGATGTGTTGATCGATCTTGGCCTGGGGTATCTTGCACCGGAACGCAGCACGCCAACGCTTTCGCCGGGCGAGTTGCAGCGGCTGCGGCTTGCAACGCAGTTGCACTCCAACCTGTTTGGCGTGGTGTATGTGCTGGATGAGCCATCGGCGGGGCTGCATCCTTCCGATACCCGGACGCTGCTGCAGGCTTTGGATTCGCTGAAGCAGGCGGGTAACTCGCTCTTCGTGGTGGAGCATGAGGTTGATGTGATTGAGCATGCCGACTGGATTGTGGACGTCGGCCCACGCGCGGGAACGAATGGCGGCGAGATTCTTTACAGCGGCAAGCCGGATGGCCTGACGCATGTGAAGAACTCTGAGACGGCGAAGTACGTCTTTGGGCGCTTTCATGCGCAGCCGCGTACACCGCGCGAACCGGTGGGCTGGTTGCGGCTGGAGGGTGTCACTCGCAACAATCTCGACGCACTGGATGTGGCATTGCCACTGGGTGTCTTCACCTCCGTTACGGGTGTCTCCGGATCCGGTAAGTCGACGCTGATCAGCCAGGCTCTGGTCGAGTTGATGAGCGAGCACCTGGGGCAGTCGCTGGATGCGCCGGAGCCTGACGATGATCCTTCTGCAGAGGTCGCGCCGGTGACGACGGGCGGACGGCTTGCGGGTGGTCAGGAGAAGATTCGCAGGTTGGTGCAAGTGGATCAGAAGCCCATCGGACGCACGCCCCGATCGAATATGGCGACGTATACAGGGCTGTTCGACCATGTGCGCAAGCTGTATGCCGCGACGCCGATGGCGCGTTCGAGGCGCTACGATGCGGGTCGCTTCTCGTTCAATGTGGCGAAGGGCCGCTGCGAGACGTGCCAGGGTGAGGGCTTCGTCTGTGTGGAGTTGCTGTTCCTGCCCAGCGTGTATTCGCCGTGTCCCACGTGCAATGGCGCTCGCTTCAACGCGAAGACGCTCGAAGTCATGCTCCGCGGCAAGACGATTGCAGATGTTCTTGGCATGACCGTCGAAGCGGCTCATGCATTCTTCCAGGATGACACGACGATCGAGCGCGCACTGCGGATCCTGCTGGAGGTTGGTCTGGGTTATCTGAGGCTTGGTCAGCCTGCGACGGAGCTTTCCGGTGGCGAGGCGCAGCGCATCAAGCTTGCCACGGAACTGCAGCGGCCGCAGCGTGGCGATACGCTGTATGTGTTGGACGAGCCGACCACGGGTCTTCATCCCTCGGATGTGGAGCGGCTGATGAAACAGCTCGATGGCCTGGTAGACGCTGGCAACACCGTCGTCGTTGTGGAGCATGACATGTATGTTGTGGCGAGCAGCGACTGGGTGATCGACATCGGTCCGGGCGCGGGTGATGAGGGCGGCAAGGTGGTCACGGCGGGAACACCCGCCCACGTGGCGTCGCACAAGGGCGGCAAGACGGCGCCGTTTCTTGCGAAGTTTCGGAACGGATAGAACAGCGTGCGCGATCGATGAGTGTTGAGGTGAGAACGCCCGGCGGAGTGCGATGACCTGCAAGCGATGCCGCGTGCGGATGCGTGAGATCTCGGGACACATCTTTCACGGCAAGCGGAAGTTCCGATGTCCGCAGTGCAATCGTGCCAAGATGAAGAAGCCCAAGAAGCGTGAGAAGAAGTCTCGCGGCTCGTCGCATTCTGAGGCTTAGAGGGCTCATGTGTATCTGGCCGTAGGAGATTTCATGAGCTGTCCTGAAACGGGCGTCCGCCTGAGCTCCCCGATGATCGGCGATGATGATCCCATTCTCGGAGCTCCCTACAGTGTGGCCTGACGGAGTGTACAGCCTACCTTCGCGCGGTGCCTCGCCGCTTAAAGAAAGGTAACGACAGCGCTGGCAGCTAATCGGGCGTCCGCCCCACTACATTCGATAGCGCTAGAGGTTATCTGTCCTGAGGGCGACGCGCTGCGACGTATGGCTTCGGGGCCGTGAGTTCGACGCTTTCCCGACGAGTTCTCTCCAGAATGGGATGCGCTGGTAGGTTACATCGTCGACTGTTCCGAGTTTCGTTCGGTTCCCTGATCGACTTATTGAAGGGATTGCAGAGCTAAACGGCTACCGTCTCACTGCGAACATTTCCGTCCGCCTTCCGTTTCCCCCAAAGGGTAATCGGGTGCTCATAGAACTTGAAAGATGCCCACGCCACGATGATGATCAGCGGGACATCGAAGATCAGCATCTTGTGGTGGGTTGCTACCGGGATGGGAAATGGTGCGTGCAGGGCCTTTGCCGTGATCGTGCCGATGAGTCCGCCGAATAAGTAAAGGCCATAGCTGATTGCGCCGAGCCAAACAAGGGGTCGCCAAGAAACAACACGGCTTGCCACCGCTCCCGGATGCAACAGCACATATGCAATCACGCCAACCATGGCGAGCGAGATGATGGTGTATGAGAATCCGCACCACAGCGCACTATCCGAGAACGGATGAAAGTCAGCACCGTCGGCGAGGTATAGGACCGAATAGAGTGCACCGGCTGAGATTGCCAGGGTAGAGGACCAGCGCGTGATGCGCTCCTTCCACTCGTTGTCTTCCAGCAGTACGGCCAGCAGGCTTCCGAGTGCCAGCCCATCCAGGCGGAAGGGCGTGAGGTAGTAGGTAACGTCGCCAGGATGCTTGATGTAGTGGACGACAAGTAGGCGGAAGATGGGTTCAGCGATGAGGATGCCGACAAGGATGACCCGCAGTTTTGCCTTCGGCAGATAACGGACGGCGAACGGCCAAAGCAGGTAGAAGTGCTCCTCGACAGCCAGAGACCAGAGGTTGCCAAGGATCGGCAGCGAGTTCTTGCCGAGGATATCCGCGCCGCCGAGGAAGAACAGGTATTCAAGGGCTGAGGACAATTTTCCATTGTGGGTTAGCAGGAAGACTATTGGGATGAGAATCAATACCGGCGGAAGAATGCGGGTGGCACGCTTGAGATAGAACGGACCCCAGAACTCTTCCTTGTTTCGCGCGCGGCGCAGGATGCCGGTGATCAGATACCCCGACAGCACAAAGAAGAGATCAACGCCGACGCCGCCCAGAGGTGCGAAGGAGTGGTGTAGGAGAATAACCAACCCAACAGCAATAGTGCGTAGTCCATCCAAGCGTTCAAGTCGCATCGAAATTAGTAAGCTCCCAAATCAGAGAATTGATACCAGCTATTCTTTCGTCACGCCCAACTGCGCAGCAGCGTTAGCAAGCATATGAGCGTTCAGTGCTGCGAAGCCCTCCGCCTCTGCCTGCGAGTCGAAACCTCGATACTGTGTGCGCGCTGGATAGATGGCGCTTATCGAGCCGTCATCCTCTACCTTCGCGACGATAGCCCATCCGAACAAATGCAGCCCGCGATTGACCCACCATAGCAATCCAGACCTCCGAAACTCTTCCCAAGTACGCACTTCAATCATGCATCCCCCTTGTGACAGCGTACTTCACGAGGCTCTTTTAAAACGGCTTGATGCTCTCTAGCTTCTCTGGACCAGTGAGGACGGTTCTCTACTTTCCGATGCAGAAGCTGGAAAAGATTAGGTTCAGGACGTCGTCGGCTGTGGTCTGGCCGGTGAGTTCGTCGAGTGCTCGCAGGGATTCGTAGAGGTCCAGCAGAAGCATCTCGTGTGGGGTGCCGTTGGCTGCGGTGCGTGCTCGCTGCAGAGCCTGGAGCGCGCGATCGACGGCTTCGCGCTGGCGCAGGTTGGTTAGCGTGGCTCCGCTGCTGTGGGTGCTCGCTTCACCGCGCGCGATCGTCAGGATCGCTTCGCGTAGACGTGCGATCCCTTCGCCGGTCGTTGCAGAGGTTCGGACCGGGAGACGCTGCGTATGTGCGACGGCTTCGTTTGAAGCGCTGATGTCGCGGGTCAGAAGGTCGATCTTGTTGTGGACTTCAAGGACCGGCCTGTCGCGGAGCAGTTCGTTGAGCGCGGGATCTTTTTCTGTGGGCGTGCTTGCGTCGAGGATGAGGAGCACGGCGTCCGCGTCTGCGATGGCGCGGCGTGAGCGCGCGACGCCCTGGCGCTCTGCCTCGTCATCGGTCTCGCGCAGGCCTGCGGTGTCGAGCAGTTCGACGGGGACACCGTTGATGCTGATGTGTTCCGAGATGACGTCGCGCGTGGTGCCGGGCGTGGCCGTGACGATGGCGCGGTCCTGCTGGACGAGGCGGTTGAAGAGCGAGCTTTTGCCGGCGTTGGGGCGGCCTACGATTGCGAGGCGCAGGCCTTCGCGCATGAGGCGTCCGTGGGCGAAGCTGGCGAGCAGTGCTTGCAGCGCGGGTTCGATGGCTGCGATGCGTGCCTCGATCTCGGCGGCGGGTAAGGTGTCGAGGTCGTCTTCGGCGAAGTCGATGCCGGCTTCGAGTGTTGCGATGAGTGCGACCAGAGCTTCCTTCGTTGGCCGAACCTCCGCGGCGATGCTGCCGCCCATCTGTTGTGCTGCGAGTTTTGCCTGACCGAGCGTCTGCGCGTCGATGAGGTCGCGGACTGCTTCTGCGCCGGTGAGGTCGAGGCGACCGCGAAGGAAGGCGCGCTCTGTGAACTCGCCGGGGCGGGCTGGCTGTGCGCCGTGATGGACACAGGCACGTACGAGCCAGTCGAGGACGATGGGGGAGCCGTGTGTGGCGATTTCGACGACGTCCTCACCGGTGTAGCTGTGGGGTGATTGGAAGAGGGTGACGATTGCGTCGTCGACGCGGGCTCCGGCTTCGTCGTGGAGGATGGCGTATTGGGCTGTGCGCCTGGTCTCTGTCTTGAGGGATGGGAGCAGTTCTTGGGCGATGGCGATTGCTGATGGGCCTGAGAGACGGACGATGCCGATGCCGCCTCGGCCTGGAGGTGTCGCGATGGCGACGATGGTGGTGTCGTCCAGGAGGTTGGCGGCCGTCATGGATTGATTCTATGGATTGTCGCGCTTTGCGCGAGGGAGCGCCTTTGGCACTGGCCCATGTCTCAGGTGCGAGACATGGGGCACCCGGGTTTGTGGCGGCTTCGGAGTGAGCGGTTCGTGCTTCGCACGAATTCCCACCTTAGCTTCGCGAAGGTGGGGCACCCGGTTCTGGGGCCCTTCGCTTTGCTCAGGATGACAGCTTCGGCGGGGGATGGGATGTGCGCGATGCCCGGCGCGAGGCCGGGCTTTCACTGCATCTTGCAGCCGCACTGACACGCGCGAAGCGTGTCGAGAACGGCACGAAGTGTTAGCGGCGGCGGAAGCGTTCGCGGATTTTGTTGGCTCGTTCGTCGCTTTCGCGGTTGCGCCAGTTTTCGGGGTAAAGGACGACGAAGCGGGATGGGCCTTCGCCGCTGGACTCGGTGCGCATGCCTTCGGCGCCTTTGAGGGCGAGGTGCAGCATGCGGCGCTCGCGGCTGCTCATGGGGTCGAAGGAGTAGGGGCGACCGCTGGTCTTGACGGCTTCGATGCCTTCCTTTGCGGTGTCCAGCAGGACGCGATTGCGGGCGGCTTTGAAGCCGTTGGCGTCGAAGGAGATGCGGTCGTGTTCGTCGGGTTCGAGGCGCAGAATCTTGGCGCAGACGTGTTCCAGAGCGCGGAGCACTTCCCCGTCGCGAGCGGTCAGCAGGTCCGCATCGGGACCGCTCAGTTCCACGTAGATCAGGCGGTCTTCGAGTCCATCGGGATCGGCTGCGCCCGCGCCGGCTGTGATGCGGAAGCGAAGCTTCATGCCGCCGGTGGTAGTCAGCATCTTGAGGAAGTCTTGTGTCTGCTGTGCGGCCGTCTTCAGGTCTTGCATACTGCTCTCCGGGGATCGCCTCCGCGGCTGCGGTTGTCGTCCATGTTTGTCTCTTGGATTACGCGCCGGCTGCAGCATTGGTTGCAGCCGGCGCTATTTTCTTCGTTACCGTTTGCCCTGGATGGTCTTGGCCTGCGGCGAGCCTACCTTGCGGCGGGCGCGCTTGGCAGCGAGTTCGCGCATCTCGCGACCTTCCTTGGTCTGGTTCATGGCGAGCTGCGCAGCGACCATCATGAGATTGCCGACGCACCAGTAGAGTGCCAGGCCAGAGGAGTAGTTCCAGGTGATGAAGCCGGAGAAGACCGGCATCATGAAGGCCATCATCTTCTGCTGCTGCGGATCCATACCCGGTGCCGGCATATAGAACTGCGTCAGGAACTGCGACAGCACCATGACGATGGGCAGGATGTGATACGGATCGGCGGCGGTGAGGTCATGCAGCCAGAACCAGTGTGCCTCGCGCAGTTCGACGACCTTGGGCAGCATGCCCAGCATGGCGAAGAGCAGCGGGAAGGTGAGCAGCGTGGGGACGCAGCCGCCCAGCATGTTGACGCCGTTGTCCTTCTGCAGCGCCATGATCTCGGCGTTCATGTCGGCGCGCTTGGGGTCGGTCACCTTGTACTTGGCGTACTTCGCCTTGATGGCGTCCATCTGCGGCTGAATGCGCTGCATCTTGAGGCCGCTCTTGAGACTCTGGAAGCGGAAGGGCAGCAGGACAAGGTTGACGACGACGGTGAGAGCCACGATGGCCCAGCCCCAGTTGCTGGCGATGTGGTCGTGGATCCAGTTCAGGAACCAGAAGAGGAACTTGGCGATCGGTCCCCAGAAGCCGAAGTCCAACAGCGGCTCAAGGGTATCGGAGGATCCGGAGACCGGGATCGCTTTCAGAACCTCAGCCGACTTCGGTCCGACGTAGACACGGGTGGAGGTCGTGCCGTCGGTATCGCCGAGCGCCACGCCGACCACGGGCACGTCAACGGGCTTGCCGGAGACCTTGCCGTCCTTCATCAGTTTGTTGACGTCGATGGTGTTGTGGAGGGTCACGGCCGTTGCGCTGCCGGGGTTGTCCGGAAGGAAGGCGGCGACGAAGTAAGCGTCGTCCGTTGCGGCGTACTGCAGCGGAGCGTTCAGCGTCTCGCCGCCGGTGACCTTCTTGAACTCGAGGCCTTCGCTCTTACCGTTGCGCATGGTGTTGATGCGCGAGGAGTTATAGTCGCCTACCTGCTCCTGATCGCCGAAGCCTGCGGGCCACGACAGCAGCGCGCGAACGGGCGCGTCGTCTACCTTGACGGTGCTCTCAGCCTTGACGACGTAGGTGCTGTCGAAGTGGAAGGTCTTCGTGACATCGACGTTGCCCTGGTGGTAGCGGAACGTAAGTGTCTGCGGCGAGGTCAGATTGCCGGTGACGGAGGGTACGAAGAGGGCGGTGCGGAGACCGCGCGTCATGCCGGCGTCGTAGGTGTACAGCGATAGCGGGAAGCCGTATTCCTTGCTTGCGGCTGCGTTGACCAGGTCGAGCGGGCCGCCGTAACGGCTCTTGAACTTCTTCAAGATCCAGCTGCGAACTTCCGCACCGCGATTGCTGAAGGTGATCTTGTAGAGTTCGTTCTCAATGGTGGTGGTCTGCTCTGCGCTGGCTGCGATGGCATCGGCCGCAGCGCTTGCTGCTGGCGCCTTCACCGCGTTTGCATTGAACGAAGCCTTGCTTCCAGTGGGAGCGCTGATGGGAGCGGACTGCTGGCTCTGCGTCTGCGCGGTGGGCGGCTGTAGCGGCTGCTTCTGCTTGCTGCGGTAGAACTGCAGCCCGGCAAACACGCCAAGCATCACGACCATCATGACAAGGAAGGAGGTGTTGCTGGTGCCGCCTTTTCCTTGATTGGGGTTCTTAATCTCTGCCACGGTTTCCTTGTCTACAGGCGCAGCCCTGCCACGCCGGATTTATCCATCTTCCATGATAACTGGCGCAAACTATCCCGTGATTGCAGCGGTGCGGGCGGGCGTTAATGGGCTGTGGTTTGTTGCGGATAGATGAGGTCGGCGGGGCGGTATCCACTGGCGGCAAACTGCTGGCGGATCGCGTCGAGGGTTGCGGCGGGGAGCGACGGTGTGCGGGCGAGGATCCAGCCGTACTTGCGTCCGGGTTCGCCGACGATGGCCCAGCGGTAGTCGGGGTCGAGGCCGATGATCCAGTAGTTGCCGTAGAAGGGCCAGAAGAAGGTGACCTTCAGCTTCGCGCTGGTGGTCTTGTCGACGACCTTGGCTTTGCCCTTTGCAATGTTGGGCTTGCCGTCAGCCTGGACGCAGGTGTTGCGGACGGTGATGTCGGAGCCGTCCATGGCGTACTCGGCCGTGACGTCGCGGACGCACTTCTTTTCAAATCGGTTGGGGATGCGGGCGATCTCGTACCAGCGGCCGAGATAGCGCTGCAGGTCGACGTGATCGACCGTCTTGAGCGGGGTCTGGGCTTGTCCTGTGACGCCGAGCGCGACGGCGAGGGCTGCGAAGGTTTGCAGGATCTTCATGGCGAGTGCTCCGGGACGACTGTCCGTCACGATCATCCTCTGCTGGCGGGACGGCGAGCGCAAGTGGCTTCGTGCTATCAAGGGTTATGAGAACGATCGTTGTTGTCGGCAGCCTGAATATGGATATGGTCAGCACGGTGGACCGTATGCCTGCGCCGGGTGAGACGGTGGCCGGGCGCGGCTTTGCGATGGTGCATGGTGGCAAGGGTGCGAACCAGGCGGTGGCCGCGGCACGGCTGGGCGCTGTGGTGCGGATGGTTGGGTGTGTCGGGTCGGATAGCTTTGGCGGCTTGCTGCGGCAGGGGCTGGTTGCGGAGGGTATCGACGTTGCTGGTGTGAGGGAGTGTCCCGGCGCGAGTGGCGTGGCTGCGATCACGGTCGATGGGAGTGGTGGCAATAGCATTGTTGTCTACGCGGGTGCGAATGCGCTGCTGCTGCCCGGGATGATCGACGCGGCATCGATCGATTCAGCGGCGATGGTGCTGGTGCAGTTGGAGACGCCGATGGCGACGGTGGTGCGGCTGGCGGAGGTCTGCTCTGCTGCGGGTACGCCGCTGATGCTGGATCCTGCGCCGGCCCAGGCGCTGTCTGTCTCGTTACTGCGGAAGACTGCATGGCTTACGCCGAATGAGTCGGAGGCTCGGACGCTGCTTGGCGTTGCGGAGGATCTTCCGATGGAAGAGGCTGCCGAGCGGCTGCTGGCGCTGGGTGTGCGCAATGTGATGTTGAAGCTTGGGGCGCGGGGTGTCTATCTTGCAGGAGCTGACGTTGCGAGCACGCTGGTTCCTGCGCCGGCGGTGCGGGCCGTGGATACTACGGCCGCAGGGGATTGCTTCAATGCAGCCTTTGCCGTGGCGCTGACGGAGGGGCAGGCGCCGGTTGCTGCTGCTCGCTTTGCGTGTGCTGCTGCTGCGCTTTCGACGACGGGAGCGGGGGCGCAGCCGTCGATGCCGACGCGCGAGGCTGTGCTGCGGATGATGCGCGGCTAGTCGGCGACTCGCATGCCGTCGGGTGCAGCGAGCGTGGCGTAGCTGAGGGCGCCGAGGAGCGTGACGCTGGCACACACGAGGAAGCCGAGCGTGAACGAGTGGGTGCGGTCGAAGAACCAGCCTGTGAGTACGGGTGCAGCGGATGCGATGACGAAGCTGGCAAAGTTCTGCAGTGCGCCGAGCGATGCGACGAGGCGCGCGGGGCTGACCGTCTGCACATAGCCCCAGCCACTGGTCCCGGCGAAGTGAATAAAGAAGAGCGCGAAGCTGATGCCGGCGATGGCTTCGGCTGTGCTGCCTGCGCGTGAGACGAAGAACGTTGCGGCGGCGGAGATGATCATGCCGGTTACGAGCTGGATGCGATGCAGGGTGGTCAGGCGGATGCCGCGCTTGGCCCACAGGTCTGCGGAGAAGCCACTGCAGAGCATGCCTGCGGCGCCGGCGAGGAAAGGGATCGCGGCGAGCCAGCCACTCTTCGCGAGTGAGAGGTGGCGCTCCTGCTGCAGGTAGCCGGGCAGCCACGCGGTGTAGAGCCAGTTGGTGTAGTTAATGCCGCCGAAGCCGAGCATCATGCCCCAGGCGGTGCGCTGCCGGATGAGTTCGGCGAAGGCACTCTGTGTGACCGGTGCGGCTTCCGCTTCGCGGTAGGGTGTCTGTGCGCGTGAGCGATGCAGCCACACCCACAGGGCTGCGACGACGAGACCTGCGGCGCCGAGGATCATGAACATAACGCGCCAGCCGGTGCGGATCATCAGCAGGGTCAGCAGTGGTGGAGCGATGGCGAGGCCGAAGGTCTGTGAGCTGCTCATGATGGCGGTGGCGCGGCCGCGCGTGCGGTCGGTGAACCACTCGCGAACGCTGCGCACGCCTGCGGGATAGAACGGCGCTTCGCCCATGCCGAGCAGGATGCGGAAGGCGATGAACATGGGGAAGCTGGTGACGAGGCCGGTGAGCAGTTGCGCGCCGCTCCAGATGGCCAGGCCTGTACCCAGGATGCTGCGCGTTCCCATACGGTCGAGCAGGCCGATGAGCGGTAGTTGCGAGAGGCCGTAGGCGAAGGAGAAGGCGCTGAGCAGCCAGCCCATCTCGGTACCGGAGAGATGCAGCTCCGCGCGGACTGTTGTGTTGGCGATGGAAAGCGAGGAGCGGTCGAAGAAGTTGACGACGCCTGCAGCGAAGAGCAGGGCGAGCGTGATGGCCTGGTGTGCTCGCAGGCTGCGTTCGTTGGTTGGGGTAACGTCGTTCAGAGAGCAGCCTCGCTGCAGGAGTGCAGGCAGCCTGAGGCTATCGCACTGCGCGGTTCGCGTACAGCGTGGAGACGTAGCCCGCGCCGAAGCCGTTGTCGATGTTGACCACCGTTACGTTGGGTGAGCAGCTGTTGAGCATGCCGAGCATGGCAGTGACACCACCGAAGGATGCGCCGTAACCGACGCTGGTGGGAACAGCGATGACCGGCACAGCGACGAGACCGCCGACGACCGAGGGCAGTGCGCCCTCCATGCCGGCGCAGACGATGACGGCGTCTGCTGTGCGGATCGCAGGCAGATGCGCGAGCAGACGATGCAGACCGGCGACGCCAACATCGGTGAAGCGCGAGACCTCTGCTCCGAAGAAGCTTGCGGTGAGCGCAGCCTCTTCGGCAACGGGCAGATCGCTGGTGCCCGCGCAGATGACGGCGACTCGGCCACCGGATTTCTTCGCGCCCTCGCCGCAGGTGATGCAGCGAGCGACTGCATGATACTTCGCTTCCTTAACCAGTTCGCGCGTGGCTTCGAAGGCTGCTTCATCGGCGCGCGTGGCGAGTGCGGGTGTGCCGTTCGCGTGGATGCGTGCGAGGATCATCGCCGTCTGCTGCGCGGTCTTGCCCGATGCGAAGACGACCTCCGGCATGCCGCTGCGCAGGCTGCGATGGTGATCGACCTTTGCGAAGTCGAGATCTTCGAAGGGAAGCGAGGCGAGCTTGTCCGCGACCTCGTCTGCGGAGCGGGTGCCGGCGCTCAGTTCGTTGAGGAGTTTGAGTAGAGCATCACGCTGCATGGGGAAAACCTTGGATGAAGTGGAAGGGCGCAGTTGAGCCGAGCGGTTCGGCAGTGCGAAGGGATTTCGCCGCGAAAGTACGTTCGGTGCATCGAGGAAAGCTGACCTCAGGGGCTAAAGCCCTGCTCTGTGGAAGGCGGTCATTGGCACAGCTGAAGCTGTGCCCTTCCGGACGCGAGCAGTGCCGTATCAAACGCGATCTTTGCCAATCCGGACGCGATCTTTGCCGATCCGAACGCGATATCTGCCAATCCGAAAGCGATCTTTGCCGATCCGAGAAACAGCCTTTTCCTTTTAAAGGCAGGCTGTGCCCTTCAGAACGCTGCGTTCTATGCAAAATATTCTGGCGGCGCGGGATTTGGATCCCGCACATCGCATGGTGCGCGATGTACGGGGCACCCGCTTTCTTAGGCTGCATGAGTTTTTGTGCCTGCGAGAAGGCTAGAGACAGGCAGCAGAGCGTTCATGCTGCCGCTGCGGTAGCCTTCGGTATCCAGCGTCACGTAGGTGAAGCCTGCGGACTTCACGCGTTGCGTGATGCTTGCCATCATCTCGAGCGTCAGGGCAGAGGCCAGCTCACTGCGCTCAATCTCAACGCGTGCCAGGTCACCGTGGTGCCGCACACGTAGTTGCCGGAAGCCGAGCGCGAGGAGCGACTCTTCTGCTTCTTCCACCTGTCGCAATGCTTCCGCAGTGACAGGGCGGCCGTATTCGAGGCGCGACGACAGGCAGGCGGATGCGGGGCGATCCCACACGGTCAAGCCGGCAGCCTGTGCCAGTGCGCGGATCTCCAGCTTGCCAAGGCCTGCGTCGTTCAGCGGAGCCACGGCGTGGTGCTGCTCGGCGGCCTTTTGGCCGGGGCGAAAGTCTCCGTTGTCATCGCGGTTGCGGCCGTAGGCCATGGCGGTGATGCCGGTCTCGCGCAGCACGCCTTCCATGGTGAGGAAGAGTTCATCCTTGCAGTGGAAGCAGCGTGCGCCGTCGTTCTTCACGTATTCCGCGCGGTCCATCTCAGAGGTCTGCACGACGCGTAGCGGGATGTTGTTCTGCTGCGCGAATTGCATGGCAAAGGCGAGATGCGTGCGCGGCAGGCTCGGTGAATCGGCGATGACGGCGAGCATGCGGTCGCCCAGCACCTGGTAAGCCTCCCAGGCAAGATAGGCAGAGTCCACGCCGCCGCTGTAGGCAACGGCGAGCCGGTCGTAGCGGCGCAGCTCCTGCTGGAGGGCTGTGCGATTGGTTTCGAGTTGGCCGTCTGGGGTTGTCATGGATGTCTGCGTTTGGAAGGGCACAACCTTAGCTGTGCCGCAAAGCCCGTTGTTATATCTTCTTTGTTTCTCCGCCCGCTTTGCGGGCAGAGAAACAAAGAAAAGGGGTTGGAGAATCGTTCTTTGGCACAGCTAAAGCTGTGCCCTTCCGAACACGAGCAGTATCGTATGACGCTGCTCATTGATCGAATGACAAACTAAACCACGTCGCCTGCGGCAACCTGCTCGCGCGAGAGATCCTTGCGCGAGGGGTTGTCGAGCTTTTCCTTTGTGGACCACAAGCCGGCGGAGGGTGTGCTGATGTAGAAGACCTCTTCGCCGTCGGGCATGGTGTTCCAGCCTTCCTTCATCACGGCCGGGTCGTAGCGCTTGGTCATCTCGGCCAAGTCGGCGTACTGATATCCAACCTGCTCGATCTCTTCCTTTGTGAGGTGACCGGGCGCGTAGGTGATGGTGAAGCGGTCTTCGCTGCTGCCGTGGATGAGGTGCGCGACGCCGTGCGGAATCTCCTGCATGTCGGCCTCTGTTTTGTAGAGGGCCAGCGTGCGCGGTGTGCCCTTGTAGCCGTACTTGCGGATCAGAGCGTCCACTTCCGGCTGCTCGCCAAAGCGTTCGACGCCAGGTGCGAGGATCAGCAGTTCGCCACCATCGGCGATTGCCATGCGGGTGCGATAGACGGCCTTGTTGGCCACCCATGTTGCGCGGAACTCGTCTGCCTGCATGACGGCGACGACCTTCTTCAACGGCTTGTCGAAGAGCGTGATGTTCTGGTCGCGGCTGCGCTTTGCGGCCTGCAGATAGGTGTCGAGATCGTCGCCGACGTAGATGCCGCTGGTGACGAGCTTGTTCTCTTCATCGCGCTGCATCACGATCTGCAGATACACATCGGGCAGCGATGCGAGGTGCTCGTCTTCGCTCCAGTTGTAGCAGGCGCGCAAGGGAGTTACGAGGCAGCCGAGATTGTTCTCAATGCCATAGACGGCGGCCGCAATGTGCGAGGCGCAGATGGTGTCCTTGCCGCCCAGGCCGATGTAGTAGTTCTTGTTGTGGTTCGCGAAGCCGAGCACTTCATGCGGCACCACGTGACCCACGTTGATGATCAGGTCCCACTGCTCATCCATGAGCTTGCTGTTCAGGTCGACGGGGATATCCCAGTCCGCAGCGCCGTCCGTCGTCTCTTTCACGAGCGAGGCGGGGATGGTTGCGACGTGCGTGCAGCCGTTGCGCCAGTCGTGGGGGAAGATGCGCTCCTCGGGGATGGAGCCGAACATCCACTTGTTCTCGGCTTCAGTGTGCGGCACGTGCTGACCCAGCGTCGGGATCACTTCCACGTGTGCGTCGGGAAGAGCGTTGTAGAGATACTCGGTGATCCATCCGCTGCCGCTGTGTGCGCGCGTGAGATCGGGCGGCAACAGAAGGACGCGCTTCAGGTCCTTGTTGATACGTGTGCGCGCTTCGCTCAGCAGCTTATCGCAGGCTTCCTTGATCTGCGCATCCGATACGTGCGGTGCTTCTACCTTGAACCAGGCCACTTGATTTCCCTCAGCGGCGGAAGCCGCGCGTTAGCAGATGATCGATCGGTTCCGGATCGTAAGGGCACGGCTTGAGCCGTGCCAACGATGAACCGGAATCGAGTGGGCTTCAGCGCTGAGGTCTGCTTGAACGTTTCCAAACAACCCTCAGCGGCTGAAGCCGCCTCAACAGTAGTGCCTTTGCGGCATGGCTAAAGCCGTGCCCTTACGATTCTTTGCAATCAAGGAGTTCGTCTTGACTGCGGTACTTCTACATCTTGTTAGCCAATGAAGATCGGCTTGATGTGCCGGTCGAAGAGGTTTGTCGTCACGTTGCGCGCAACCACTTCCTCATTCGCCTGCAATGCATCGGTGTAGCGTGTGCCCATCTTTGCTGCGACCTTGAAGCCGACGTGCAGCAACTGGCGCAGGTCTGCGTTGTACTGTGCGTCGTTTTCGTCATGTCGCAGCGCGCGCACATACTGTTCGCTGGTCCAGCCGTTCACCGTCTCCGGTGAGGGCAGGTTTGCTGTCTTGATATCGATGACGGTCGCATACGGCGCGCAGAGTTCTTCCGCATGGGCGAAGGCCTCGGCATAGACTTCCTTCGCGAGAACAAGAGCATCGCCGCCTGCCTCTGCAAGTCCGATGAGCTCTTCCAGCCAGGTGGTGCCGGCTGTCTTGACGTGCACGCCAGCGCCCGTGTCCTTCAGCGCCTCGCGGATGGACTGGTAGATCGAGAACTTGTCCGAACCGGAGTGGACGCTGAGCTTGAGGTTTGCGGGCAGGCCGTACTTGTCGATGGCGTAGGCAATGGTGGCCAGATCCTCGCGGAACTCTTTTGCGAACTGCGGCACATCGCCTACGTAGTCGACGCCCTTGTTGAAGCGGCCTGTGAACTTGGGTGCGATGGTCTGGATGGGCAGCTTCTCATCGGCGATCGCGGCGAGGATGATGAGCAGCTCGGGCGGCGTCTGCGGCGCGTCGGTCTCGTCCATGCTGATCTCGGCGACGAAGTCTTCGTTGCCCTTCTTCTCGACGACGGCCTTGTAGATCTCGGCGGCGTGCTGCACGGCTGCGAGGAACTGCTTCGCGGTCTTTTCGACGAAGGCCTTGTCGAGCGAGAAGGGCTTGTCGATGCCGGGAATGCTGATCTCGCCGATCAGTTCGGGGTGACGTGCGACGAACTTGGCGATCTCTGCGTCATCGCTCTTCTGGCCGATGTTGTCAGCCACATCAATGGTGAAGAAGTCGCAGGGCGCTACGAAGCGCTCGTAGGTCTTCAGGTTGATGTGGTCGGCGTCCAGGAAGTAGGGCTTGGTCCAGCCAAGCTCTTTGACGGCTGCGTCGGCCGCGGCGCGTGTGCCGCTGGGTTCGCTGCCGATGATCAGGTGCTCGCGGTTGCTCTTGTTCCACACCGGCGCCACGTCGGCACCGGCTTCCGCACCGAGAATGCAGGCCTGTAGCTGGGCCTTTGCCTGGTGTGCAAAACGGTCGCCCATTCCGAGCGAAAACTTGGGTAGCTGCATGGTGGTGATGACTCCTTGGCTAACGCATAAAAACGTTTCGATGATACCCCTCTTCGCGAAGTCCTGTCTTGCAAAGATCGCGGCGATTCCATCTTTCGCACGATTTTCGAGGACAACTTCGTGGGGTAGCGGGTGGACCAGATTTACTGGTTCACGCCGCTTGCAAGGAAGCCGCCGTCCACGACGATGGTGTGGCCGTTGGTGAAGGAGGCTGCGTCGCTTGCCAGGTAGATGGCTGCGCCCACGAGCTCTTCCGTCTTGCCGAAGCGGCCCATCGGGGTGCGCATGCGAAGTTCCTGGCCACGGGGCGAACCGTCCAACAGCGCGGCGTTCAGGTCTGTGCGGAAGACGCCGGGGGCGATGCCGTTGACGATCACGCCGTGCTTCGACCACTCCACCGCAAGCGAACGCGTCAGCGAGAGGACGCCGGCCTTGCTGGCGGCGTAGGCGGCGACTTCATTCAACGCGACGTAGCTGTTGAGCGACGCGATGTTGATGATGCGGCCGTACTGCTTGTCGATCATGTGTTTGCCAAAGACCTGGCAGGCGCGCAGCATGCCCGTCAGGTTGGTGTCGATGATGTCTTTCCACTCTTCTTCTGAGACGGTCAGCGTGGGGCTGCGCTTGATCTTGCCGGCACAGTTCACCAGGATGTCGACCTTGCCGAACTCCTGAATGCAGGCTTCCAGCAGGGCTTCAATCTGGTCGCGGTGTGTCTGGTCGGTGGGCTGACGGAGCGTTCTGCGGCCCAGCGCTTCAATCTCTGTGGCGACTTCGTTGACCTGCTCGACGCGACGACCGGTGCTGACGACGTCTGCGCCGGCTTTTGCCAGGCCCAGGCTCATGGCGTGACCAATGCCGCTGGTACCGCCGATGACGACGGCGACGCGGCCTTCCAAACTCAGGGGATGCTTCACTTGCTTATGCCTCCAATTTCACGCGCTGCAGGCCGCCTGCGAACAAGCGCAGGATGACCCAGGCGATCATGTAAACGCTGCCGGCCAGGATGAACAGCGATGCGTAACTGCCGGTGAGCTGCAGGATGTGTCCTGCTTCCAGCGACAGAAGAACGCCGCCGACCGATCCTGCCATGGCGGTGATACCGGTGACACTGCCCACCGCGCGTGGCGGGAAGATGTCGGAAACGGTGGTGTACATATTCGCAGACCAGCCCTGGTGGCCCGAGACGGCGAGGCTAAGCACAAGGATGGAGCCGGTGATCGTCGTCATGTGGCTGGCGAAGAGCATGGGCAGCGAGAAGAGGGCGCAGATAAACATCGCGAGCAGGCGTGCATTGCCCTCGCGCATACCGCTCTTCACGAAGACCTTTGGGATCCAGCCGCCGGCGATGCCGCCCACGGCTGATGCGCCATAGATGATCATCAACGGTGCGCCCATGTGGGAGAGGCCGAGGTGGTACTGCGCGTCCAGGAAGCCCGGCATCCAGAAGAGATAGAACCACCAGATGGAGTCGGTGAGGAAGCGAGCGGCAGAGCACGCCCACGTCTGCTTGTACGCCAGCAACTGCAGCCAGCGCGGCTGCCTGCCGCCTTCCGTGGGTGCTTCTTCATCGGACTGGATGTAGGAGAGCTCCGCGCGCGACACCGTCTTGTGTGCGGCGGGTGTGCGGTACTTCCAGTACCACCAGACGATCCACGGCGCGCCTAGCAGGCCGGTTACCAGGAAGGCCGCGTGCCAGCCGTAGCGAAGCGTGATCCAGGGCACGAAGAAGGGGGCGACCATGGCTCCGGTGGTCGTGCCCGCATTGAACAGGCCCGTTGCGAAGGAGCGGTCTTTCTTGGGGAACCAGTCGGCGACCGTCTTGATGGCGGCAGGGAAGTTGCCGGCCTCACCCAGACCCAGCGCGAAGCGGGCTGCACCGAAGCCGAGCGCGGTGGTGACCAGGGCGTGGGCCATGCCGGCGAGGCTCCAGATGCCCATGATGAGTGCGTAGCCGAAGCGGGTTCCCAGCTTGTCGACCAGCCGGCCGGCAGCGACCAGGCCGAGCGCGTATGCCACCTGGAAGCAGGCGATGATGTAGCCGTAGTTCTGTTCGCTCAGGCCGATGTCATGCATCAGCGTGGGCTTCAAGATGCCGATGACCTGGCGGTCCATGTAGTTAATGGTGGTGGCGACAAACAGCATCGCGCAGACCATCCAGCGAACGTTGGTTGACCGTGTTTCTGCGTAGGAGTCGTTCGTCGAATCGAGGGTGCTCACAGCGCTCCGGGAAACTGCGTGTTTGGCGTGCCGCACAGGCTCGCAGCGGAGGGTGCCGCAGGCAGCGGATACAAGGCATGCCGAGGGCTTCCGTGAGCGTGAAGAGGTCCGACCACTTTCCATAGGTGTATTCCTCCGTTCGTTCGCATGTCAACGCCGCAGCGGGTTCGCCTTTCCTTTTTCCACGGCACTGTGCAGAATTGGCTGATATGTCCAGCCTTCGCACCGCAAAGCCCGGCGAAGATCGCCAGATGACCATGCGCGTCGTCGAGCGCATCCGCGCGTTGCTGGAAGATGGTTCGTTACAGCCCGGTGACAAGCTGCCGCCGGAGCGTGAGTTTGCACGCACGCTGGGCATCAGCCGCAGCAGCCTGCGCGCCGGCATCGGCTACCTGGCGGCCATGGGGTTATTGCAAGTGCGGCATGGTGTGGGGGCTTTTTTGTCGGAGTCACCTACGCAGTTTGGTGCGGCTTCTCTGCCGTTTCTGGATGCGCTGCATGGCTATGAGATGGGGCAGTTGTTCGAGGCACGCCGCGTGCTGGAGGGGCACCTTGCCGCGCTGGCTGCCGACCGTATCAACGAGCGCCACCTGGCGCAAATGGCCGAAGAACTCGAGGAGATGGATGCCACCGTCGGCACGCCGCAGGACTATCTGATTCATGACGTGCGGTTTCATCGCATCATCGCGCAGGCTGCCGGCAACAGTATTCTGGCGGCGATTATGGAGAGCCTGACCGGTGCCCTGTATGCGGCGCGCCGGAGTAATGCTGAGCACAAGGCCGACCTGGCTCTCACGACCGCATTGCATCGCGGTGTCTATCGTGCGATTCGATCCGGCAATGCACGCGCGGCTCGTGCGGCGATGGAGCGTCATCTGATGGAAGCTGAGGATGCGCAGAAGAAAGAAGCATCCACGTCGCCCGGGCGGGTGAAGCCGGTGGTTGTTGCGAAGAAGGCTGTGAAGGCGGTTACTCCTAAGTCGAAGGCTCCGGTGAAGTAGAGTGGCGAGGCCATCCGGTTCGCACTTCACGCGACGGCCTTCCTCTGTGACCGCTGGGACGGGATTGGCGCGTAGAGCAACTTGCAGATCCCTCTGCTGCGCTGCGGGATGACAAGCATGGAAAAGGGCACGGCCGAAGCCGCGCCCTTTCGAACCACCTGAACTGTCTTAGAGCTTGTAGGCAGACCGCACCAGGTTCACCGTCAGATCCTGCGCCAGCGTGAAAGCCTCGTCTTCTTCCAGACGATGTTCTGCCACCAGCCGTGCCAGGAAGGCGCAGTCGGTGCGGCGGGCGACGTCGTGGCGTGCAGGGATGGACAGGAAGGCGCGTGTGTCATCGTTGAAGCCCACCGTGTTGTAGAAGCCGGCGGTCTCGGTTGCGGTCTCGCGGAAGCGCATCATGCCTTCGAAGCTGTCGTGGAACCACCACGGCGGTCCCAGGCGCAGCGCAGGATAATGCCCGGCAAGCGGAGCCAGTTCCCGGCTGAAGGCTGTCTCATCCAGCGTGAACAGGATGATGGTCAGGTCACGCTCATTGCCGACGATATCGAGCATGGGCTGCAGTGCGTGCACGTAGTCGGTCGCGGTCGGAATGTCGGCGCCCATGTCGCGCCCGAAGTTCTCGAAGATCTCGAGGTTGTGGTTGCGCATGCTGCCCGGGTGGATCTGCATGACGAGGCCGTCTTCGACCGACATCTTCGCCATCTCCGTGAGCATCTGCGCACGGAAGATCTCGGCGTCGTCCTCATCGGCTTCGCCGTTCAGGACAGTGGCGAAGAGTGCGGCGCACTCCTCCTCGTCCAGATCGGCGGTGCGGGCGGTGGGATGGCCGTGGTCGGTGGCCGTCGCGCCGAGTGATTTGAAGCGTTCACGCTGCTTGCGCAGGGCGTTCAGGTAACCCTTCCACGTGGAGGTGTCTTCGTTGCTGATCTGGCCCAGCTTGTCGAGGTTCTCCAGGAAGCCCGCGAACTCAGGATCGACGACGGAGTCCGGGCGAAAGGTCGGGATGATGCGGCCCTTCCAGTCGCCTGCGCGCAGCGCCTGGATATCCGTCAGCGGATCGGTGGCGGCATCGGTCGTCGCCAGCACCTCCATCTTGAAGCTCTCGAAGAGCGCGCGCGGACGGAACTCTGGCGTGGCGAGCTTCTCGCTGATCGTGTCGAAGTACAAGTCGGCCGTCTTCTCGCTCAAGCGCTCGGTCATGCCGAAATGCTCCTGGAAGGCGTAGTCCAGCCAAAGGCGCGACGGTGTGCCGCGGAAGAGGTAGTAGTGCTTCGCGAAGATGTGCCACACGGCGCGCGGGTTCTCGATCACCGGCTTGCCGATCTCCAGGTCCTCCAGGCGAACGCCCTGGCTGTAGAGCATGCGATGGACGTAGTGATCGGGCTGGATGAAGAGCTTTGCGGGGTCCGGGAATGCCTCGTTCGAGGTGAACCAGCCGGCGTTGGTGTGGCCGTGCGGGCTGATGATGGGCAGGTTGCGCACCGTGGCGTACAGCCGGCGTGCGATATCGCGCGTGGTGGGGTCGGCCGGGAACAGCCGGTCATCGTGCAGCAGGGCCATGAGGTCGTCCTTCAAAACAGCATTCGCTGCCACCGCGCTGGCGCGGTGGTCATGCCACCATCATCCTCCGGGGACCTAGCTCCGCACAAATCCTTCATTTTGCGCCCTTTCTTATCGCTGCGGACCGATCCGGGGTTTGGGAGGGGCCGTCTCGGTGTAGCGGCAACTTGAGAGACGCACCGAAGTCGCATCATCAGAAGCTCATCACGATCTTCCTCGTGAGGACATGCGGATTGCGGTGTACATCATTAGGTAAAAGACCTAACTAATAATTGCCGCATGGAAAGCGGGAAAGAGCGGCTGTGCGACTATCGTCCGTCGCGTGGTCATGAGCTCCAACCACGATGTTTTCTTTTTGACACCTCCGTGGCGCAATGTTACGTTCGCATTACACCAAAACCTGAATCTTTCCTGCCCCGGGTCTACTCCCGGTGCGGAGATGGTCACCAGTGCTGGTCCAACCTGCTCTAAACGTGTCCTGCATCGAAACGTGTCATTGCATTTCAGTTTGTTCTGATCTTCCGGCCGGCTCATCTTGACCGGGTTCGCAACGCAACGTTGTACGTCGTAGCAGTCGTCTTCGCTCTTTCGTTCTGACAGTCCATCGGTCTTCGCATGCGGTTTCACCGCGCGCTCGCAGCACTGTCTCTTCACGGAGATTGCGTGTCGAACCGCGGCACCCCCCGTGCGCCCCGAAATGAATTTCATACCCACGCGTGGCCCCAACGGCACAGCGCGTCCGCGGCTTTGTGCACTGATTCAGTCGCTTTTCCAGGAGGCAGTTGATGAGATCTTTGTTTTCGAGTCTTCGACCAGCGCAGGTGGCAGTCACCGCCATCATGCTGATCGCAGGCGTTCCATGCGCACTCGCGCAAACGAACTACGGGTCTGTCCGGGGCCAGATCAAGGACGGAACGGGCGCCCACATCAAGGACGCTCAAGTAACGTTGACCAACCTTGATACCAAGGTGGAGCGCGCCACCCATACGACGGATGCGGGCGATTATGTTTTCAGTGCTGTTGATCCGGGCAATTACCGCATCACCGTGGTCAACAAAGGCTTTAAAAGTTACGAAGACAGTGGCCTGCGGGTGGAGCTTGGCGCCACGACGACCATCGATGCATCGCTGCAGGTAGGAGCCTCGGGCGAGACGATCGAAGTGACGTCAGAGACGCCGCTCTTGGATACGGCGAGCGCCTCCGGCGGGCAGTTGTTCAGTGAGCAGCAGATCCAGGATTTGCCCAACCTGGGCCGCAACCCATTCGTCTTTGAAAAGTTCGACAGCGGCGTGGTCACCACCGGCGATCCGCGTTATGTGCGCGCAGAAGATCAGACGGGACTGTCGCAGGTTTCGCTGGCGGGTGCGCCGATTGGTTCCAACAACTATGTGGTGGATGGCATTCCCATCTCGACGTCGTCGGGCGGTGTCACCTTCATTCCGTCGCCTGAGGCGGTGTCGGACGCTAAGGTGCAGGTGAATACTTACGATGCTGAAGCGGGTCGCACCGGCGGCGGTATCTTCAACACCTCGCTCAAGTCGGGATCGACGCAGTATCACGGCTCACTTTACGGGGAGACGCGGCAGACACCGTGGTCGGCCAACCTATGGTTCAACCCTGTGAATGCGACGACGGGCCTGAAGGGCGCAACACTGGACAACACCACCTATCTGTATGCCGGCGCCTTCGGTGGCCCTTTGCCCTTCATGAAGAAGGTGAAGTGGTTGAACAACACGTTCTTCTGGGTTACGGAAGAAGGCTACCGTCAGGCGCAGCCGCTCACCGGCGCGACCACTGCGTTCTTCCTGCCCACTGCGGCTGAGCGCAACGGTGACTTCTCCGCAGACGGTATTACGCTTTACGATCCCACGCGGGGTAATCCTACCGGGACCAACCGCACCTGCCAGATGACCAGCGCGGGCGACTGCTCATCCGGCACGAAGAATGTGATTCCTGCGGCCTACATTAACCCGATCGGCAAGTACATCCTGAACCAGTTCCCGGCGCCGCAAAGTGGTCTGGGTTATGCCGCTGCGCTCGCCGGTCCGCAGAATAACTTCAACAACAACATCACGTTCAAGACGCGCTCCGACATGTATAGCGGTAAGCTGTCGCATACGTTCGCTCCCTGGTGGACGGCGTCTGGATCGTACGTTCACCTGGCAACGCAGGAGCCAACGGGCGACACCATCGGTGCTCTCTTCTCCAGCCGGAATCAGAAGTTGCTGCGATACAACGACGCAACGGCCGTGAACAACACCTTCACTCTCACCCCCACTCTCCTGCTGACGGTGGGTTATGGTTTCAACCGATACTTCAGCGGAACCTTGCAAGGGTCTACCGGCTTCAATGCCAACACCGGCTTCGGTGGCGCGGGATTCCCATCGGCACTGGTCAACCAGTTCCAGTCGAAGACATTTCCAACCATCGGTATTTCCAACATCGGCATGGGGTCGATCAATCTGGGTGCATCGAACAGCGGCCCCACCATCAACTACTCACGCAATCTGGTCGTCGGCTTCACGAAGACACTCAACAAACACAATGTGAAGTTTGGCTATGTCTTCCGTGCGATGAGCGCCTACAACCCATCCACTGCCAATGGCGGGGGAACCTTCAACTTCTCCGGCGCTTACTCAAACAAGAGCGGTGGCAATGTCTCTGGTCCCTACGCCTATGCCGATATCTTGTTGGGCCTTCCTTCTACAGCGACGGCTCAGGTCACGGCTGTTGCCAACAGCTTCGTGGAAAACTATCACGCGCTCTATGTGCAGGACGATGTGCGCCTGACCTCGAAGTTCACGCTGAACGTTGGCGTGCGCTATGAGTACGAACTGGGTGAGAAGGAACGCAACAATAACTTCAACGTCGGCTTCGATACGAATATCAGCTATGCCATTCCTGGCTCCAGCATCGGCACGGCGAAGGGTGGTCTGCGTTACGCCGGGCAGAACGGCGCTCCCATCCACTGCTGCAATCTTAGCCATGTGAAGTTCTCACCGCGCATCGGCATTGCTTACCAGGTGCTGCCGAAGACGGTCTTCCACGCGGGCTTCGGTGTGTTTTATGCACCGATCGGCATCGTGAACCCCACGATCGGTTACGCGCAGACCACCAGCTATGCACCGGTCGACTACACCACGGGCGCTGCTGCCGGCGTCAAAGTTGGCTCATCCGCGTATCTCTCCACGCCGTTTCCAACGGGGCTAATTACGCCCTCGGGTAACAGCCTTGGACCGCTTACCAGCCTTGGAAGTTCGCTGGCTACACTGCAGGATTTTGGCCGCCGTTTCCCATTCGTTCAGCAGTATTCGGCAGACATTCAGCAGGAGCTCCCGGGCGGTCTGATGTTTAAGCTGAGCTATGTCGGCGCGCACTCCCGCAATATCGCGAACTCCTACAACATCGATCAGGCGTCGGCGTCGCAGCTGGCGAATGCGAAGATCGCGGGCGTCGATCTCTCAAGCACCGTGACCAATCCGTACTATGTGGCGTCAGTGAATTCGGGTGGGACGAACTACGCAACGTCCCTGACTCCAACGGTCAAACGCGCACAGTTGCTGCTGCCCTTCCCGCAGTTCACCGGTGTTACGGTCAACGGTTCCAACGGATATTCCAACTACAACTCGATGGCCGTCAAGGTCCAGAAGCGAGTGTCACACGGCATCACGCTGCTTTCGACTTACACCTGGGCTGCGAACTGGGACAATCTGTGGAGCGCCGCGTCGCAGATCTACTCTGCCGGCGGACCGCAGGATGTGTTTAACCCGAAGGCGGAATACTCCCGCGCACTTAGTTCTGTACCCAATCGCATGACGGCAGCCATCTCGTATGAACTGCCCTTCGGCCGCGGCAAGCTGATTGGCAGCCATGCGAACCGCTTTGTTGATGAGTTCATCGGCGGCTGGCAGGTGAACGACGAGTGGATTGTGCAGAACGGTGTACCACTGCCGATCTCGCAGACCAACATGAATTCGGATCGGGGCGTCACCGGTTTCGGTGGGTCCACGCAGCGTCCGAACCTGGTGGGCGATGCGCATGATGCGTGCCGCAGCGGGAGTCCTCAGGGCCGCCTGGGTAACACGGCCTATGGCGTCTCGACCAAGTACCTCAATGCGAACGCCTTTACACCCGCACAGCCGTACACGTTCGGCAGCGCGCCGCGTCTGCTGCCGTGCCGCGGGCCGGGTATCAACACTACGGACATGTCTGTGAACAAGTCGTTTTCCATTGGCGAGCATGTGAAGGCACAGTTCCGTGCGGAGGCACTGAATGCCTTCAACACACCGCAGTTCGACGCGCCGAATACTGTGCTGATCGTGAGCCAGAACGGCATCAACGCGGCGCCAACCGTGACGGGCGGCTACACGGGCGCGACCCAGTTAGGCAACATCACCAACACCGTTGGGTTTGCACGCATTATCCAGTTGGGCGGCAAGATCACGTTCTAAGCCCTCCGAAGCAGCACCTCCACAGGGTCCCGCGAAGCTGCGGGGCCCTTTTTTTTGCGGCGAACCTCAACTGTCGCCGGCACTTGCGAGTGGTTGGCAGGAGTAACTGCTTCGACGTTTGTTGTGCAGTGAGAAATTTAGGCCTGAGCGCTTGATTTTGCAGTGCGAGATGAATCGTTACTGGTTGCGAGAGTTTCCGTATCGCATTGCAAGATCGAGACTTAGCGCGGAATGCCATCGAAAAATAGGTGTTTCTTTTCAATTTTGCCGTGTGATATAAGGCCCGCCGTCGAGAAGAACTCAGAAACTGCGTGTTGAAGGTCTGCCCATGGTGGCTTGAAGGCGCGGCAAGAGAGTGAATCGGCGGGTCTGTACCGGCATGGAATGAAACGTCTCAGAGCGTTCGTCTGTTCCGGGTTGCGAATGCGGGCATTTGAAGGCCCACGAGCAGCAAAACTTGGAGGCTACACCCATGTTGGTAACTACCGAGCAGCAACGCGCGAAGCAGTGCGGCGGCCATGCTGTCAGCACTTCGCCATCACCCGTATCCTCGTTGCCGTGGAGCGCTGCGGTTCTGCGCACCGTGCGTGGCTCCTCGCTGGCGTTCGTTCTGGCCGGGATTCCCATTTTGGGTCTGACTCTCCTTGCGCCGATCGCTCACGGCCAGGCCAGCGCGAGTTCCGACGCTGCTGGAAGGGTCACAGACGTTACCGGTGCAGTGGTTCCCGGAGCTACAGTCCACATCATCAACAACGGCACCAAGGCCGAGCGTACGACGGAGACCAATGGCTCGGGCGAGTGGTCTGTGCCGAATATTCCGCCGGCGAACTACAGCATCCGTGTGGAGAAGGGCGGCTTCAAGACGTCGACGATCTCGTCGCTGGATGTGCAGATCGGCCAGACGGCGAATGGGTCGGTGACGCTGCAGGTTGGCGGATCGAGTGAGACTGTCGAGGTCAGCACGTTGCCTCCACAACTGCAGACGCAGGAAGCTACCGTCGGGCAGGTCATCGACCAGAAGCAGATCAACGATCTGCCGTTGAACGGCCGCAACGTGCTTCAACTTGCCACGCTTGCGCCGGGCGTATCGCCGGCCCAGACGGGACAGACGGGACAGCCTGCTCAGACGGGCACGGCGTCCAACTCGCGCAGCCTTTACATCACGGTGGATGGCGGTCGCGGTAACTCCACGAACTACGTGCTGGACGGTACGTACATCCGCTCGGTGCGCTTCAACAACATGTCATTGCTGCCCAACACCGACACACTGCAGGAGTTCAACCTGCTGCGTTCGACCTTTTCGACCGAATACGGCCAGGGGCAGGCTGTGGTTTCGATGGTGACCAAGTCCGGAACGAACAAGATTCACGGATCGGGCTACCTCTTCGCTCGCAACGGCGTCTTCGACGCCAGGAACTACTTTGCGCCACCCTCTACCGGTCCCAAGCCGGACTTCCATCGCTATCAGTTTGGTGGCACCTTTGGCGGTCCCATCATCAAGGAGAGGCTCTTCATCTTCGGTGGGTATGAAGGGCAGCGTTCGTCAAGGTCGACGGTGAACACGGCCCTGTTCCCAACGCAGAGTGAACTCAACGGAACATGGGACGCGGCGAGCAGCCAGGCGCTGCCTCCGACACCTTCCGGCCAGGCGTATCCCACGGCGATCGGTTACAGCAAATTAAATCCGGCAGGGCTGACCGTGACGAACTCCGTTGCGAGGGCCCTGAACCCGACCTATCCAGTCGTCGGCAGTGATGCTCTTACGATCAACGGCACCAGCAATTACTCCCTGATTCTGCCGTTTACGGATAACTATGACTCGTTCACGGTCCGCGGCGATGTGACCTTCACTTCGAAGCACAGCATGTTTGGCCGTTACGCAAACTACAACGCCAGCCAGATCACCCCGACGGTGACCGGAAGCTCCACTTCGAATCCTTTGATCGGCCGTAACGCCGTGCTGGGCGATACCTATCTCATCACTTCCAAGCTTGTGAACGAAGTCCGTATCGGGTGGAACGAGTTCTACAACATCACGCTGGGCGTGCTGCAGAACCCTGGACCGAATAACAACTGGGCCGCGGCGGAGGGTCTGCAAAACGTTACGGCTCTGGGTTCTCTGCGCCAGAACGGACGCGCTGCCTACACGATCCAAGGCTTCAATTCAGTCGGTGACGGATCGGGCGACCAGGGCGGTCATGAGAACGTGTTGAGCATCGGCGATACGCTTTCGGACGTACTTGGGAAGCACACGTTGAAGGTTGGTTTCCAGGGGCAGAACCGGCGCCTGTGGCAGATTGCAGATAATAACTCCCGCGGTTCTGCGACGTTCGATAACTGCACGCCCGCGACTTACGCAGCAGGTTATCGCCCCACGGGTCCCAACGATCCGAACAATGTGACCTCCGTAGGTAATTGCCCTGTTGGTGCGAAGACCTATGTGGCCAACGGCACGACATACTTCTACAACAAGTTTCAGAACTACGCGCGCGGCATGTGCACCTCGGGTTGCAACGGCAATGCGGGAACCACGCTTGGCCACTACCGCGATAACACCTACGGTGCGTTTATCTCGGACACGTGGAACATCGGTCACGGTCTGACAGCTAACCTCGGTCTGCGGTGGGAGTACAACCAGCCCTTCCACGAGCAGAACCAGCTTGAGGGGTCGCTCGATCCGAGCACCGGTCTGATTACGTTTACGAAGACACCGGCGGTCATTCCCGCGGCTTACCGCCCTTACATCGACTTCAGTCGCAACTACCAGCCCGGCATCATTCAGCCCTTCAAGAAGGGTTTCATGCCACGCGTCGGTCTCGCATATGAGGTGCATCCTGGAACCGTGGTCCGCGCGGGTTACGGCATCTACTTCGACAATCTGAATACGAACGAGCTGCAGTTCACGCGGTATGCCGCTCCGCTGTACTACCAGCAATCGTTCAACAACTACTTCGTGAACGGTGGCTCTTACTTCAATAACGGCGTTCCCTTCAATCAGCCGGCTCTTTATCCGGATCCGACGACGTCGACGATTTTGCCGGCGCCTTTCTCGATCTTCCCGTTCAACAAGCAGCCGCTGACGCAAGAGTGGAATGCGAGCCTGCAGCAGGACCTGGGACATGGCGTCATCATGGAGATGGCGTACACGGGTAGCAACACGCACCACATGTGGAAGCGCTACGACCAGAACATGTACATCCAGTACCCGTTCCAGATCCCGACCAACCTGACGCAGCGTCCCTTCCCGCAGTTCGGCCCCGGCATCCTGACCAGTTCCACGCTGGGCTCGGCGAACTTTCATGGCGGTTCTATCAAGATCGAACAGCGTACGAAGAAGGGTCTGTACTACCTGGGCAGTTACCAGTGGTCGAAGAACCTGGACAACATCTCGGGCGAGGCCGGTGCGAACGATTCGTCGTACGCGACCACCACGTCGTTCGATCACTCCTACTCCAACTTTGATACCCGCAATCGCGCGGTCATCTCGGGTGGATATGAGTTGCCGTTCGGCAAAGGCAAGGCGTTTCTGCAGGGCAAGGTCGGCACGGCGATCCTGGGTGGATGGAGTCTGCAGCCCGCTGTTCAACTGCGTTCCGGCTATCCGTTTAACATCGGTGGCTCGGGCTGCTCGTTTGCAAACTTCATCGGTTGCCGCGTCTACCTGGCACCCGGCCGCACGGTTGCGAGTTCTTACAAAGGATCGAACAAAGGCATCAGCAACTGGTTTGATCCGACGGCGTTCTCGCAGTCACCGACGGTCGCTACCTTTACCGGTACGCCTGGAGCCTATGTCTCGAATGCTCGCCCTATCCCGAACCTCCAGGGTTGGGTGACGCGCAACGTTGGCCGTGGACCTGGTACGGTGTCGTTCGACTTCTCGGGCATCAAGAACTTCCGGATCCACGAGCGATTCAACATGCAGTTCCGTGCCGAGGCGTACAACATCATCAACCACGGCATCTTCAACAACCCTGCGGGCGGTCTTGGAACGCCGACGTCCGTAGGCAGGATCACCGGCACCTCTGCCGACAACCGTAGCCTGCAGTTCGCGATCAAGGGAACGTTCTAGACGGGGACGACCCCGACAGGGTCAGCGATGGTTCCGGCGGCTTCTGAGGCCTGGCGAGTCACTCTTTTGGAGTGGTTCGCCAGGCCTTTTTTGTCCAACGTCCGACATGGCCCTGAGGGCTCCGGCGTACTGTTTTGCTCTACCAAATAACTCGAACCCCTATGGAATGTGTGTCTTCGGCCGTAGGGCTAGGGAACGGAACCGGTTGCTGGAAAGTTGAGGCGTCTCAGAATGGGGCAGGTATCACCGGGGGCACCGAGACTCTGTATTCAACAATTGTCGGGTTATGGCATAATCCTCCGTCGCTGAGATTCTGCATTGCAAGACCGCGAACGGATGAATCGTCTCAATGACGTTTTGGCCGCTCGCAGCAGGATCGCAAGTTGGCGCCTCGCCTGCCTGCACACGGACCGGAAACTACCGGGTTCGCCATGCAACACAGGCGGTGCAGGTAAGGCTTAGTTTTGAGGACCATTTTGGAGGCAACACCGAATGTTTAAGAAACAAACACTCTCACCCGGGAGTGCATGGCATGCAGCGGTAAGTACCGCGCGCCGTTCGTCCCTGGCGATCCTGATGGCTGCGGTGCCGGTACTGGCACTCAACGTCGCAACCCCGTCCGCTTACGGCCAGGCCAGCTCCAGCTCGGATGCTGCCGGCAAGGTCACCGACCCAACCGGAGCAACGGTTGCCGGAGCGACGGTCCACCTGATCAATAACGGCACCAAGGCCGAGCGTACGGCGACCACCAACGATTCGGGTGACTGGTCCATTCCCAACATTCCCCCGGCAAACTACAGCATTCGTGTGGAGAAGCCGGGCTTTAAGACCTCTGTGATTCCGGCGATCGACGTTGAGATCGGCAAGAGCGCCAACGGTTCGGTCACACTCTCAGTTGGTGGCACGGACGAGACGGTGGAAGTTTCCACGCTGCCTCCCCAGTTGCAGACGCAGGAAGCCACCGTTGGCCAGGTCATCGATCAGAAACAGATCAACGATCTGCCGCTGAACGGCCGTAACGTGCTTCAGCTTGCAACGCTGGCCCCGGGTGTCTCGCCTGCGCAGCAGAACCAGACCGGCAATCCTTGCGCGGCCTGCGGATCGCGCTCGCTGTACATCACGGTGGACGGCGGTCGCGCCAGTTCGACGAACTACGTTCTCGACGGCACGTATATCCGCTCGATGCGTTTCAACACGCTCTCGCTGGTTCCCAACACCGACACCCTGCAGGAGTTCAACCTGCTTCGTTCGACCTTCTCGACTGAGTATGGTCAGGGTCAGGCTGTTGTCTCGATGGTGACGAAGTCGGGTACGAACTCGATCCACGGATCGGGTTACTACTTCGCCCGCAACTCCATCTTTGACGCACGCGACTACTTCGCAACGTATGCGAGCAATCCGAACAAGCCCTATGCCGACCGTAAGCAGTACGGCGGTACCATTGGCTTCCCGATCATCAAGGACCGGCTCTTTATCTTTGGTGGCTTTGAAGGTCAGAAGCGTGTCCGCGACACCGTGCTGCTGGGTCTGTTCCCCACGAAGAACCAGCTGAACGGTGGCAACACGCCGACGGCAGCGCCGAACGTTGCGCTGACCAGTCGCGCGGCCATCGCGTTGAATCCCACGTATCCCACGGTTGCAAGCGATACGGGCAACTTCGCGGGCGGTAACAACTACACCCTGACCCTGCCGTTCACGGATAACTACAACCAGTACACGGTGCGTGGCGACTGGACGGTTACACCGAAGAGCACGATCTTCGGCCGTTACATCAACTACGATTCCACCCAGATCACGCCGCTCGTCAACGGCAGCAGCAACTCGAACCCGCTGCTGGGACGTAATGCTGTGCTGGGCAACACGTACGTCATTGGCAGCAAGATCGTGAATGAAGTTCGTGTGGGCTGGAACGAGTTCTACAACATCACGCTTGGCGTTCTGCAGAGCCAGGGACCGAATGGCAACTGGGCAACTGCTGAGGGTCTCAGCAACCTGACGGCTGCCAACAGCCCCCGCCAGAACGGCCGCGCTTCCTTCGGCATCCAAGGCTTCACGAACGTCGGTGACGGTGGTGGCGACCAGGGTGGTCATGAGAATGTGATCAGCGCCGGCGACTCCATCTCGGACGTTCTTGGCAAGCACACGCTCAAGGCTGGTTTCCAGTACCAGAACCGTCGCCTTTGGCAGATTGCGGATAACAACGCTCGCGGCTCCGCTACCTTCGACAACTGCTCATTGACCGTCTGCGCGGATGCGGAAAAGTACCGCATTGCTCCCCAAGGCAACACGCCTGGCGTTTTTTACACCAAGTTTGAAAACTATGCTCGTGGCTATTGCACCTCTGGTTGCAACGGCAACTCGGGTACCACGCTGGGTCACTATCGCGACAACACGTACGGCGCCTTCATCAATGATGTGTGGCAGGTGGGTCATGGCCTGACCATCAATGCCGGTATGCGTTGGGAGTACAACTCGCCCTTCGTCGAGCAGAACGGTCTGGAAGGTTCGCTTGATCCGACGACCGGTAAGGTCACGTTCAGCAAGCTGCCGGCCAACATTCCGCAGGCTTATCTGAATGCGGGCATCATCGACACCACCCGCACCTATCGTCCCGGTATTTTGCAGCCGCAGAAGAAGGGCTTCATGCCGCGCGTTGGTATTGCTTACAATCCCACGCCCAGCACGGTTATCCGCGCAGGCTACGGCATCTACCTTGAGAACCTGAACACGAACGAGCTGCAGTTCACGCGTTACGCGGCTCCGCTGTACTTCCAGCAGGCGTTCAGCAACCGGTTCACCAACAATCTGTTCCCGGATCCGCTGACCACCACACAGATTCCTTCGCCCTTCTCCATCCGTCCGGACAACGGTCGTCCGCTGACGCAGGAGTGGAACCTGAGCCTGCAGCAGGACCTGGGCCACGGCCTGCTGGTGGAGTTTGCTTACACCGGCTCCAACACGCACAAGCTCTGGAAGCGTTATGACCAGAACCAGTGCATCCAGTTCCCGTTCATCCTGCCTTCGTATGCGGCACAAAGCACCTGCGATGCGCAGGTCGTCAACGGCGCAACGATTTCGCCCAGCTACCGCCCCTACACCGCGTTCGGCCAGGGCATCCTGACCAGCACGACGTTTGGCGCTTCCAGCTTCAATGGTGGATCCGTCAAGGTTGAGAAGCGTGCCAAGAACGGCTTCTTCTTCCTGGGCAGCTACCAGTGGTCGAAGAACATCGACAACAGCTCGGGTGAGGCCGGTTCCAACGATTCGTCGTTCGCAACGAACACGGCGTTCGATCGCTCCTACTCGAACTTCGACGTTCGCAACCGTGCGGCTATCTCGGGTGGTTACGAGCTGCCGTTCGGCAAGGGCAAGGCGTTTGCGACCGGCAAGCTTGGTACGGCACTGCTGGGCGGCTGGACACTGCAGCCTGCTGTGCAGCTTCGTACGGGCTACCCGTTCAATGTGAACGCGTCTGGTTGCAACTTTGCCGGCAACATCTCCTGCCGTACCTTCATGGCACCGGGCCGCACCGTTGCAAGCTCCTACAAAAAGAATCCGTCGCCCTTTGACTGGTTCGACGCAACGGCTTACTCCGGTTCGCCGCTGGCAGCTACGGTTACCCGCAACGGCAGCAGCTACACCTCGACCACCCGTCAGTTCCCGACGGTTCAGGGTTGGGTGACGCGTAACACGGGTCGTGGTCCTGGTACGGCGCAGGTCGACTTCTCGGCGATCAAGAACATCCGCATCCACGAGCGCTTCAACACGCAGTTCCGCGCGGAAGCGTACAACATCATCAACCGGGGAATCTTCTCGAACCCCAACTCCAACATCAACACGCCTGCGACGCTGGGCAAGGTTAGCTCGACCGCTGCGGATAACCGCAGCATCCAGCTGGCTGTGAAGGTGTTGTTCTAAACGCTGTAAGACGCCAAACTGGTGTCGGAATGAAGAGGCAGGACTCACGCGCAGGCGTGGCTCCTGCCTCTTTTGTTTTGGGGCAGTCTAGCGGGCGTTTGGTAGTAGGCCGGTTTCTACGAGGACTGGCGGCCTGCGGAGTTTTGTCGTCTGTTCGTAGGCGTAGGCCCAGCCGAGGAGGTCGCCGTCGCGCCAGGGGCGGGCGCTGATCTCAAGGCCGAAGGGCAGGCCGCTGTCGTAGAAGCCTGCGGGTACGACGACGGCGGGGACGCCGATGCGGTTGACCCAGCCGGTATTGGAGTGGGGGCCGCTGCTGAGGGTGCCGTTCTGCGGCATGGTCTCGTCCGGTGGCGGCATCTGGGCGCTGGGGTAGATGAGGCCGTCGAGGTGCAGGCGGTCGAGCGCTGCGGTGTATTCGGCGAGTGCGGCGCGTTGCGGTGCGAAGTAGTTGGTCTCGGCGTTGGGATCGGCCTTGAGCGCGACCTGGGGTGTTGGTGGACGCTGGGGTGTGGTGGTGGGGGCGTTGGGGTTGGGTGCGCCGGTGAGTGTGGACGGCAGTGGCGAGCCGAGGGCCTTTTCGTAGGCAGCGGCGGAGCGGTACTCGGCGGGGCCGAAGGCTGCGAGCCAGCCGTTGGTGCCGTCGAGACGGTAGGCGGTGGTGGTGATCTTGCGGATGTTGAGCGCGAAGGTGTCGGGGAGCAAAGTGTCGTCGAGGATGACTTCGGCGCCGGCTGCGCGGAACTGATCGATGGCCTTCATGAGCATGGCTCGGGTCTCGGGCTGCATGCCGTTGGTGGGGCGTGCGGGCTGGCTGACGCCGAAGCCGGTGTTGCCGGAGAGGATGAAGGCGGGCACGCCGAAGCGCTTGCCTTTGAGTGCGTCCTTCTTCAGGTAGGGGAGAAAGGGGCCGAGCTGTGCGGTGTCTGCGCCGGTGGTGCGGCCTTCGCCTGTGGTGCGAAAGTCGAGGGGATCGGCGGGGGATTTTTCGCCGCTCATGACATCGAGTGCGATGGCTGCGTCCGTCACGTTGCGGGCGATGGGGCCGGTGTTGTCGAGCAGCCAGTCGAGTGGCGCGATGCCGGCGATGCTGGTTAGGCCTCGCGTGGGTAGAACGCCGACGACGGCGCTTGTGCCGGCGGGCATGCGGATGCTGTTTGCCGTGTCGGTGCCGGTGCCGAGGAGGGCGAAGTTGCCAGTGACTGCGGTGACGGTGCCGCCGCTGGATCCGCCGGGCGAGAAGCGCACGTCGTAGGCGTTGCCGGTGCGGCCGAAGGCGGTGGAGCGGTTGGTGTCGCTGGCGGCAAAGTCCGGCATGTTGGTGATACCGAGGATGACGGCGCCTGCTGCTCGCAGACGCGCTACGACGGTGGCGTCTTTGTCGGCGATGAACTGGTGGCCGGGGAGAGCGAAGCCCTGCCAGCCGTCGCTGTCGATCAGGCCTTTCACGGCGGTGTTGGCCTTGATGACGATGGGGACGCCCCATAGCGGCTTCGTTACGTCGGGCTTGCTGGCGTCGAGGGCTTTTGCTGTTGCGAGTGCGCCGGCTGTGTCGACGGTTTGGACTGCGCGGTAGATGGTGTTGTAGCGGGCGATGCGGCCCATGTACCAGCGGGTGACCTGCTCCACGGTGTACTTGTGTTTTGCGTAGAGCGCCTGCAGGTGCGGGATGTCGATCTCGAGGAGATCGGCGTCCATCTTTGCCTGTTGCGCGGCGGGCAGGACGGGCAGGTTTGCCGGGAATGCGATGGGGGGCGGCGACAGGGGCTGCGCGGCGGCGGGCGCCTGCGCTTGAAGCGACGGAACGACACTCAACGCTGCAAGCGCGAGCAGGGTTAGGCGCATGGAGGCTCCAGAGGTGAAGAGGATGCCTCCGTTGTAGCACGAGTGCGTTTGGCTGGTCTGGGAGCACCGGGGCTAAAGCCCCCTTTATGGGGACTTTTCAGGGGCCTGAAGGCCCCTGCTTTCTCCGGTTCGCGCTTTGCGCGATCGTCCCACTGATGACGGTGGAGCTGTCATGAATGGGGCACCCGGTTTGTTGCACGCTTTTGAATTAGGGCGGTCGCGCTTCGCGCGATAACCCACCCTTTCGCGATGGAACCGCGAAAGAATGGGGCACCCATTTTCTTTGGTCGCCCGTTTCCCTGGGACACCCGGTGCTTTGGATACCCGCAGCGCGATGGTCCCACTCATGACGGTGGAGCTGTCATGAATGGGGCGCCCGGTTTGTTGCCCGCTTTTGGCTGAGAGCGGTCGCGCTTCGCGCGATAACCCACCCTTTCGCGATGGAGCCGCGAAAGAATGGGGCACCCATTTTCATGGGGCGCCCGTTTCCCTTGGACACCCGGTCCTTTGGGCATCCGTGCTCTGAATACCCGGTGCTTTGGGCATCCGCTTTGTGACGTTTTAGGCGTGTTGCGATAGGGAGAGTACGTTGCCGTCTGGGTCGGTGAACCAGGCGATGCGGTCGCCGCCGGGTGCGGTCCAGATGCCGAGATCGTCGTGCTCGAGGAAGTCGAAGCGGCTGCAGTCAACGCCCTTTGCGGTGAGCGCTTTGACGTCGTCTTCGATGGAGGCCGTCTCCCATCCGAGGATGGTGAAGGGTGCGGGTGTGACGGAGGGCAGGCGGGCAAGGCGCACCATGTTGCCGGGGTCGCCGGGGCTGGGGCTGCTGCGGAAGACGAGGGCGAAGCCGTCGTCTGTCACGAAGTCCAGGCCGAGTACATCACGGTAGAAGACCGTTGCCCGATCCGCGTCCGTGATGGGAATGAAGCCGATCAGCTTGCCGAGTGCTGCCATCTCCGTCTCCTTCGAAGACTATTGAACGTTGCCGGTGATCTCGTCGGTGGGTCCGTCGAGTTCGGCTTCCATGCCGCCGCGCAGTTGTTCGAGGAAGTCTTCGGCGTCCACCTGGTCGTCCTGCTGGGCGTGCGCTTCTGCGATATGACGGGCCAAGTCGGCCAGCAGCAGGCCCCATGCTGCGGGTTCCTCCCACATGCCGAAGGCGAGTGCAACGTGCTGCTCGCCGTTGGCGATCCACACGCGCAGGATCTCCAGCGAGCGAGGGTCTCGGGAGGCGGCGGCGGGTATGGGTAGGGCATCTTTCTGCGACATGAGCGAAGGAACCTCCGTGACCAACACGATACCTCAGTGGCGTTTCAGGCGGCGGCAGTTTGCGCGATGGTCGCACACGCAGATTTGCGACGGCTTATTTCCACCGTTTGCAGGAGATTTCGGCAGGCCGGTCGAGGCGTAGTCTTAAGCCATGGCAACGTTTCTGCAGATCGTCGAGCGCGACGGACTTCCCGCTTCGGTACATACGGAGCGCGTCATTCTTGGCAGTATGCTGTCTGATCCTGTTGCGGTGGTTGACGCCACGGCGAAGCTGCAGGCGGACGACTTTTCGCTGGACTCGCATCGCCGCATCTACGGCGCGATGCTGGAGCTGTCTGAGCTGGGGCACGCGATCGACTTCATCACGGTGGCGGAGGTGCTGATCCGTCGTCGTGAGCTGGAGGCGGTGGGCGGCCGGCCGTACATCATGTCACTGGCGGAGGATCTGCCGCGGCACCTGGCCATTGAGAGTTACGTCCAGGTGGTGAAGGACAAGAGCATCATGCGGAAGCTGATGCAGGTGTGCGAGCTGGGCATGAACCGGGCCGCCGACCAGACCGAGATCTCGATGGACGTGCTGGGCGACGTCGAGAACCGCCTGATGGAGATCAGTGAGGGAGCCATCAAGCGTGGCTTCTCCGACGTTGGGCAGATCGTCTCAGAGAGCTTCGGTTCTATCGACCAACTGTATGAACAGGGCCGCGAGATCACCGGTCTGGAGACGCACTATACCGAGTTCGACCGCATGACGAGCGGCCTGCAGAAGGCCGATCTGATGATCATTGCGGCTCGTCCTTCGATGGGCAAGACGGCGTGGGCGATCAACATTGCGCAGAACTCCGCGGTGCGTGATGGCAAGGTGGTCGCGGTCTTCTCGCTGGAAATGTCGAAGGAGTCGCTGCTGCGACGCATGCTTGCGAGCGAGGCCCTGGTGAACTCGCGCAAGATCCAGACGGGCTTTTTGCCGAAGGAAGACAAGCAGAAGCTGATCAACGCGCTGGACCGGCTGATGAGTTCGAAGATGTTCATCGACGACACGCCGGGCATTACGCTGACAGAGATGCGCGCGAAGGTGCGCCGGTTAAAGCAGCAGGAGGGTTCGCTGGACCTGATCCTGATCGACTACCTGCAGCTCATGACGATCGCGTCGCAGGGACCGGGCGGCAAGCGGCCGGAGAATCGTAACCAGGAGGTCTCGCAGATCTCGCGAGGTCTTAAGGCGCTGGCGAAGGAGATGGCCGTGCCCGTGGTCGCACTGTCGCAGCTGTCGCGTGGATCGGAACAGAGGCAGGGCGACAAGAAGCCGCTGCTGAGCGATCTTCGCGAGTCGGGCTCGATCGAGCAGGATGCGGACGTGGTGTGTTTCATCCATCGCGAGGAGTACTACGACCGCGAGAACGAAGACATCAAGGGGCAGGCAGAGATCATCATCGCCAAGCAGCGTAACGGTCCGACAGGGTCGATCAAGCTGGCTTACCTGTCGGACTTTACGCGGTTTGAGAATCTTGCAGCGAGCGGCGTTACGGGCGGCGACTACTAGGGAGTCGCTCGCACCAGTTCCATTGCGCTTGCTGCCTTTACGGTGACGGCTGCGGTGCCGGCGGGCACGATGACGGATGTTCCTGCGGGCATCTGGACGCGCGCATCGGCGCTGACGACTTCGGCGTCGCCGTAGAGCGCCATCAGGCAGTAGGGTTCGGCGGGAACGTCGTTCAGGTCGATGGTGTCGCCTGCCTGCAGGTTGAAGCTGTCGACGGTGAAGTACTGCTCTTCGATGAGGCGTGTCCCGGGACAGCCGCCGACTTCAATTGGTTTAGGTGCGATCTTCCCGGCGCGGGTGTCGGTCTTGCTGACGGCGAGGCCTTTTTCCAGATGCAGCTCGCGTGGGCGGTCGTAGTCGTAAAGGCGGTAGGTCGTGTCGCTGGTCTGCTGGACTTCGAGGATGGTGACGCCGGGTCCGATGGCGTGGACGGTGCCTGCGTCGACGAAGACCATGTCGCCCTTTGTGACGGGCAGATGTTCGAGCAGGTCTTCTGCGGTGCCATCGGCGATGGCGGCGCGCAGATCGGCTACGGCTACGCCTGGCTTCAGGCCGCATGCCACGGTGGCGCCGGGTGTGGCTTCAAGTACGTACCAGCACTCCGTCTTGCCGCGGCCGATGTTCATGGCGGCTGCTTCTTCATCGTTCGGATGCACCTGCACGGAGAGCTTTGCGTCCGGGAAGAGGAGCTTTACCAGCAGGGGGAACTCGGCCTCGGCTGTGGATGTGCCCAGTAGTTCCGCCGTGTGTTGCGTTGCGATGTCGCCGAGCGTCATGCCCGCGTAGGGGCCGTCGTTTGCAACGCTGGCGGGGCCGGTGAGCCATGCTTCGCCGATGGGATCTGCTGCCGCATCGCCCTGCTGCGCGGTGGCGGGGTACCAGGGCGAAAGGTCTGGGCGACCCCAGGTGCGGCTCTCAAACTTCGGGTGCAGGCGGAAGGGGGGCAGAGTGCTCATGGACTCTATTGTGCTTCATTGAGGTTCCGTTTCTCATCTACGGCCTTGTCTGTGCAAAAGACTTTCTGTCTGAATGCATCGCTGCTAGCCTGTGGCGTATGCGACTTCTTCCAGCCCTTCTTCTCTGCTGCACGGCAGTGCCTGCCTTTGCGCAAGTTGCTCCCGTTGCCGACCGCGTGGCGCAGCAGAACACTTTGTTTGAGGAGTACTTTCAGGCAAACCTGAAGCGGAATCCGACCAGCGCTACTTCGCTTGGCGACTTTCGTTACAACGCGCTGCTGGCGGAGGTTTCGCTCGATGCGATCGCGAAGGAACATGCGGATAACGATGCGTATCTGGCGCGGCTGAAGGCAATTCCTACGACAGGGATGGAGGACACGGATCTCACCTCGCATCAGTTGCTGGTGCGCCGTCTGGAGCAGTCCGATGTGAGCTATAGCCTGAAGAACTACGAGATGCCGGTGAACCAGCAGAGCGGCATTCATACGAGCCTGGCTGACCTGGCGCTGTCGGTGCCGTTCGATACGGTGCCGCACTATGAGGACTACATCGCACGTCTGCATGCCATTCCGCGTGTGTTGACGCAGACGATGGGAGTGATGCGCCAGGGGCAAAAGGATGGCCTGATGCCTCCGAAGCTGATCACGGAGAAGCTTGCGGGGCAGTGCGATGGCATCATTGCGGCCGATCCGTTTCTACTGCCGCTCAAGAAATTCCCGGCGAGCTTCAGCGATGCGGACAAGGCGAAGCTGACGGAGGCGATGACGGCTGCGGTGAACACCGATGTGCTGCCGGCGTACAAGCAGTTCGCGTCGTTCCTGAGGACGGAGTATGCGCCGAAGGGCCGCACGGAACTCTCGATTGAGAGCCTGCCGGATGGTAAGCGGCGCTATGCCGAAGCGGTGAAGCAGATGACGACGCTGGAGGTGACGCCGGCGCAGGTGCACGCGATTGGCCTAAGCGAGGTTGCGCGCATTACGGCGGATATGACGGTGCTGGCAAAGAAGGCCGGTTACAAGGATCTGGCGAGCTGGCGCGCGGCCATTAATGCCGATCCGAAGTGGAAGCCGACGAGCGAGCAACAGATTGTGGATGACTTTGCAAAGTACATCCACCAGATGGAGCCGAAGCTGCCGCAGTTGTTCAACCTGCTGCCGAAGTCTCCCGTTACGGTGGAGGCGATTCCTGACTTTGCAGCGGCAGAGGCGACGCACTACAACGCAGGCTCGCCGGATGGAAAGCGTCCGGGTCGCGTTGTTGTTGCGGTTGCGAATCCGACGACGCGCACGCTGGTGCTGGATGAGGCCGTGGCGTATCACGAGGGTGTGCCGGGACATCACAACCAGATCAGCGTGGCGCAGACTTTGAAGGGCTTGCCGAAGTTCCGGCTGCGCGGTGGATACACGGCGTACACCGAAGGCTGGGCGCTGTATGCGGAGGAACTTGGGAAGGAAGTGGGCTTCTACCAGGACCCTATCTCCGACTACGGGCGGTTGAACTCGGAGCTGTTTCGCGCGGTGCGACTTGTGGTCGATACAGGCATTCACGATCTTGGCTGGTCACGCGATAAGGTCATCGCGTACATGCATGAGAACGATGTGAACGATGCCGTGGCACAGACGGAGACAGACCGTTACATCGCATGGCCGGGGCAGGCGCTTGCGTACAAGATGGGGCAGCTTGAGATTCGTAAGTTGCGCGATAAGGCGAAGGCGAAGCTTGGTGCGAAGTATGACATCAAGGCCTTCCACGATGAAGTGCTCGATGGCGGTGCACTGCCGCTGGATGTGCTGGATGCGCGTGTGTCGAAGTGGATCGATGCGCAGGCTGCTGTGAAGTAAGTCGCGGCTCGAATGCTGATTGCGGCAGACACGAAAACGCCCGAACCCTGTCATCGGGTTCGGGCGTTTTCTTTCCGCTCAGCCGATGGCGGAGCGCAGTGTGGCGGCTGCGGATTCGGGTGTGATGTCGCGCTGGGGTGAGCCCAGCAGCTCAAAGCCCACCATGAATTTGCGTACCGTTGCAGAGCGCAGCAGCGGCGGGTAGAAGTGCGCGTGCAACTGCCACTCGGGATGTTGCTCGCCATCGCAGGGCGCGCCGTGGAAGCCCATGGAGTAGGGGAAGGGCGTGTCGAAGACGCGGTTGTAACCAGCGGTGACCTGTTGCAGCATGTCTGCGAGGGACTCGCGTTGCGACTCAGTGAGTGCGGCCATGGTGCCGACGGCTTCGCGCGGCAGCAGCAGTGTTTCAAACGGCCACACAGCCCAGAAGGGAACCACGGCGACCCAGCCTGCGTTCTCTGCGACGATGCGTTCGCGTTGCTGCAGCTCGGTGCGGAGATAGGCCTGCAGCAGAGGTTCGCCGTGTTGTGCGAAGTAGGCAGCCTGAGCGCGGGTTTCTGCTGCGGGTTCGTTGGGGATGTGTTCGGTGGCCCAGATCTGGCCGTGTGGATGCGGGTTGCTGGCACCCATCATGGCGCCACGGTTCTCGAAGATCTGCACGTAGCTGATCTCGGGGCGCGCGGCGAGTTCGGCTTCCTGTTGTGCCCAGACGTCGACCACGCTGCGGATTGCGGGGACGTCCATGGTGGCGAGCGTGAGGTCGTGGCGCGGGCTGAAGCAGAGGACGCGGCAGATGCCGCGCTCAGTTTCGGCGCGGAGAAGGCCTTCGATGTCTTCGTTGATCTTTGGTGCGTCGGGCTTCAGAGCCGCGTAATCATTGGTGAAAACGAAGGTCCCGTCGTACGTGGGCGTGTGCTCGCCGCCGGCGCGTGCGTTGCCGGGGCAGAGGTAGCATGCGGGATCGTACTGTGGGATTGCGGCGGTTGCGATGTCTTCGGTCTGGCCTTGCCATGGGCGCTGGGTGCGGTGCGGGGAGACTAGAACCCATTCCGCTTTGAGCGGATTCCATCGGCGGTGCGGTGCCTGCAGCAGTGTTTCGTTCACTAGGAGTTCTCCAACTGCGCGAGCGCGCCGTCCGATGGGGTGCAGATATAGGTCTCGGGAGTGATGCCGAAGCGGTCGCGATAGGCGGCGGCGAGCGCGTTTTGAAACGACTCAGTCGCTGCGGTCTCCACAAGGTTGACGGTGCAGCCTCCGAAGCCGCCGCCGGTGAGCCGGGCACCATAGCAGCCGGGCAGAGTGACAGCCGCTGCGGCGAGAAAATCGATCTCAGGGACGCTGTCCTGGAAGTCGTCGCGCTGGCTTGCGTGGGAGCGGTTCATCGCGTCGCCGAGGGCGGTCGCGTCGCCGCGCTTCATGGCTTCGGCGGCTTCGCGGACGCGTGCGTTCTCGGTGATGACGTGCTTGCAGCGCAGGTAGGACTCGGCGGGGATGGACGTGCGGCAGGCTTCGAGTTGATGCATAGTGGCGTCGCCGAGGTCGCGGACGTCGGGATAGGCTTCGCGGATGGCAGTCTGGCCGATCTCGAGTTCGCGGCGGCGGGTGCCGTAGTCTCCGTTGGCGATGGAGTGTTTGACCATGGAGTTGGCGACGACGATGCTGCAGCCGGCGAGAGCGCCGGAGTTCATGGGCAGGTGTTCGAAGGATAGGTCACGTGTGTTGAGGAGGAGCGCGTGACCTGCGATGGCGGCGGTGACGACGAACTGGTCCATGATGCCGCAGGGCGAGCCGACATAGCGATTTTCCGCGCGCTGGCAGAGCAGAGCGATCTGCTTCTCTGTCAGCGATTTGCCGATGTGGCAGAGCAGAGCGACGGTGGTCGCGACTTCAATGGAAGCGGAGGAGCTGAGACCCGCGCCAAGTGGCACGTTGCCGTCCAGTTGCAAAGAGAACGGAGGCACATCAAAGCCCAGGGCGAGCACCTCGCGCAGGACGCCGACTGGATAGTCGCTCCAGTTGCCGGTCTTTGGAGCGTCGTCGCCTGCGAAGGTCTCGTGCGCGCCGTCGAAGGCGGTTGAGGTGAAGGTGTAGCCGGAATGCGCCGCATGCACGAGCGCCGTGGTGGCGAAGGGGATAGCCATGGGGAGGACGAGTCCGCCGGTGTAATCGGTGTGTTCACCCAGCAGATTGACTCGTCCTGGTGCGGTGAACCGTTTCGTGCAATGTGCTACAGATTCCAAAGGTCCCACCTTCTCTTCCTGAAGAGGATATCGCGGGGTGGCGTCACTCCGCGTGCCGTTACTGTTGCCGGCTGGGGTATGCTTCTCCGCGTTGAAGAATCTGGCCTCTGGAGTACGCTCAATGCGTCGTCTTGCACTCTCGTTGATTGGCCTACTGGCACTGTTGCCGCTTGCGAGCGCGCAGACCTCCGCTGCAAAACCAATGCTTGCCGCGACGCCTCCGATGGGCTGGAATAGCTGGAACTGGTTCGCGGGTAAGGTGACGCAGGACGATGTGAAGCAGGCAGCGGACCTGGTGGTTTCCACCGGCATGCGTGATGCGGGGTACGTGTACATCAACATTGATGACACGTGGCAGGGAAAGCGTGATGCGAGCGGCGTACTGCATCCCAACGAGAAGTTCCCGGATATGAAGGGCCTCGCCGACTACGTCCACAGCAAGGGACTTAAACTTGGCATCTACAGCAGCCCGGGTGATCTAACCTGCGCAAAGTTCGAAGGCAGCCTGGGCCATGAGCAGCAGGACGCCGACCTGTATGCGTCCTGGGGCATCGACTACCTGAAGTACGACCTGTGCGGATTTCGTACCAAGCTGGATGCGGAGGCGCCGGGCGACAAGCTGAAGCAGAACGTGATGATGCGCGATGCCTACGTGAAAATGCACCAGGCTCTGCTGAAGACAGGCCGTCCGATCGTCTACAGCCTTTGCCAGTATGGCTTCGATTCCGTGTGGCAGTGGGGGCCGGAGGTGGGCGGCAACCTGTGGCGCACGACGGGCGATGTGAGGGATAACTTCCCAAGCATCGCGCTGATTGCGGAGACGAACGTTGGGCTGGGCAAGTATGCGGGGCCGGGGCACTGGAACGATCCAGACATGCTGGAGGTCGGCAACGGCAAGCTGACGATGGACGAAAACCGCACGCACATGGGTATGTGGGCGATGCTGGCCGCGCCACTGCTGGCGGGAAACAACCTGACGAAGCTGACGCCGGAGGTTACGGGCGTGCTCACGAATCGCGAGGTGGTGGCGATCGATCAGGACTCACTGGGGAAGCAGGCGGAACGTGTGTACCAGGAGGGGCCGGTGCAGATCTGGTCGCGTCCGCTGGCGGATGGTGGACGTGCTTTGGCCGTGATCAATTTTGGTGAGGACACGACGTTTCTGCGCGGGATTCCGCTTCACCTGAAAGAGGCCGGAGTTACGAGTGGAATGAAGGCTCGTGATGTCTGGGCGGCGAAGGATCTTGGAGCGATCAAGGATGACTACAAGGTCGCGTTGAAGCGGCATGAGATGTTGCTGCTTCGGTTCTCGAAGTAATTGGGCGTCTCGGTATTTTGTGCAGGAGCGCGGTCGCGCTCCTGCGCGATAACCCACCCTTTCGCGATGAAGCCGCGAAAGAATGGGGCACCCGGTTTTGTGATGAGCCGGGTGCTTCGTCGTCTTAATTTGGGGTGGGAGTTCCTATGTGGTCGATGATCATAACGTCCACGGATGCCTTGACGGGTTCGAACTTCAAACCCAGTTGTTCCTTCATTGCCGTCGACATCACCGGTGGCGCGTCTACACCGGTGCTGGGTGCTTCGCCGTAGGAATAGGTCAGCGCAAAATCGTAACGCGCTGTGAGGCCTGTCTGATCTACGAGCGGTCGATCCATAAAGAGCTGCTTGATCAGAAGGAAGTCTGCCATGGTGCTGCTGCGGTAATTTTCCGTGCGAACCCAGTCATGGCCGTCCGTCCATTCCATAGGTTGTGCCTTAGGATCTGCCGCAACCTGCATCATGGGCCGTTGCTTGATTACCTGTAGGGCGTAGACCGGTAGTTCCCGCTTCTCTTTATGAAATTTCAGGCCGAAGCGTTCTACGAGAAGCTGACGAATGATCTGTTGTTCCTGAGGGATTGTTGCGTCTTCCAGCAGGCTGGTGGTGCCGCTCATGTCCCAGTGATCGTGCTCGACCCAGGTGGGGGCGCCCGCGATCTGGTGCAGGTTCAACGCGTAGGCGAACGAGATCATTTTGAGTAAGGGTTGGTCTTCGAGTTCAAAGCGATTCTTCGCAAACCGGAAGTTGTTGTGCATCACGGCGGGTGGGTGCGGTCTTATGACCGCTACTTCGATGGAGACGTCTCCCGGCGATTGTGCCTTGGCCGTCAACGCGGTGAAAAGAACCGCGGCGGCGACAGTCAGTGTTCGGTGGAAGCAGCAGTTGGGCATCCTGTCACCTTTGTCGCGGATCTTGCTGATGGTACGCGGGTGATGTTGAGGATGTTTCGGGGGAAGTGCGGTCGCGCTTCGCGCGATAACCCACCCTTTCGCGATGAAGCCGCGAAAGAATGGGGCACCCGGTTTTGCCATCTGCCCGTGGTCTCGCTGCGTGCTCTAGTGCGAGTGGCCTGCGTGGGCGTGGGCTTCCATGGTGCAGAAGACGGTTTGTGCGTGGGCCATTTTGCAGAGGCCGTTTTCTTCTGGCTGGATGGTGGCGTGCTCGATGCCGAAGTCGTCGTGGAGCATCTTGTCGATCTTTGCGACGATGGCTGTCGTTTCCAGCAGGGTGAATTCGGCGGGCAGGGCGACGTGGCAGCTTAGGAGGTTGCGGCCTTCTCCGACGGTCCATACGTGGACGTCGTGCACGCCGCAGACGGGTTCGATGCCGCCGATGCGGGCGGCCATCTCTTCTACGTCGAGTCCCTTGGGGGCTTTCTCCATGAGTACGTCGCTGGCGTCGCGCACGATGCCGATGGCGGACCAGAAGATGAAGACGGCGATCATGAGCGAGACGATGGGGTCGGCGTAGAGCCAGCCGGTGTAGTGCACGATGACGCCGGCGAGGACGACCGCGACGGCGGAGAGCGCATCGCCTGCCATGTGGATGAAGGCTGCGCGGCTGTTGAGGCTGTGCTTCGCGTCCCCGGCGAGTGCGAGTGCGATGACCGTGTTCATGAGCACGGAGATGCAGGCGACGCCAATCATGAGGTTGCCGGTGATGGGCTCGGGATGGCGGAAGCGCCCGATCGCTTCGATTGCGATCCAGATAGCGATGACGACGAGCGTGCTGGAGTTGAAGAGCGCGGTCAGCGTGGAGATACGAATGTAGCCGTAGGTATGGCGACCGGCTGCGGGCTTTTTGATGGCCGCGACGGCGTAGGCGGCCAGGCCGAGTGCGACGGCGTCGCTCATGTTGTGGCCTGCGTCGGAGAGCAGTGCCAGCGAGTGCGAGAAGAGTCCCGCAATCGCTTCGCCAGCGCAGAAGGCCAACGTGACGACCAGCGAGATCCACATGCGCTTACCGCTGGTGGGCCCGTGGACGTGTGCTCCGTGCCCGCTGTGATCGTGATCGTGCGCCATGCTTCTCCTACGCTCGTAGCTCTTTCAGGGTAGCGCCTGGGGAGGAATCACGGTAGGTTTACCCAGGGTTCCGCCTGTTATGACACAATCTGCTCTATCCCACGATCAAGGCTCGCAGAGGTTTGATGACATATCGCGGTACCTGGACTGTGGTCCACGGCATGTTGTTTGGCGGCTTCTTCCTGCTGGCCGCTTATGCCATGGTGATTGAACTGTTTCGTGCTTGGCATGGTTCGGTCGCGGCCCCGATGTCAGAACGCGGACGGCGGCTTGAGTCGATGTATCTCGCGCTGACAGCACTGCTTGGCTGGCTGGCCGTGTTTTCCGGAACCTACATCGTCTACCCCTGGTATCGTGCGGCTTTGCCCGCCGGGGCTGACCTGCATGCGTATCCTCGGTCGCTGCTGCTGGCATCGGCGCAGACGGCGGGGTTGCACTCCCTTGGCATGGAGTGGAAGGAGCATGTGGCGTTTCTGGCTCCGATTGCATTCACGATGTTGGCGTGGGTATTTGCGCGCTATCCGAGCGAGATCCGACGGCATCCGGAGGTGCGGCGGACGCTGCTTGGCTTTGGGCTGGCGGCTTTGCTTGCCACAGCCGTGCCCGCTGTTGTGGGCGCCTTCCTGAACAAGGCGGCGCCAACCGAGGGGACGCGCGTGATGGACACTCCCCATGCTGTAGCGCGCCTGGAGGTTCGTTGATGCGATCTGTTGAGGAGCCTGGCCTGGGCGGCGTGGCTGCGGCGATGGTGGCTGCAGGTGCAGGATCGGCCGCGATGGGAGTGTTCTACGTCCTGGGCGGGATGAAGTCCGCCTACTTCAACCTGTACAAGCCTGCCGGTGCGCTGTCAGGCGTGAGCACAGCGGCGATTGTTGTGTGGCTGGTCGTGTGGGCCGTGCTGGCGAAGCGCTGGAAAGTGCGGCATATCGGCATGGGAACAGCCAGCGCTGTGGCGCTGGGCCTGCTGGTGTTGGGTTTGCTGCTGACCTACCCGCCGGTGGAGCGGCTGTTCTGAGAGTGGTTCCTCCTGCCCGGGATGTTCGCGAGCAAGGAGGAACGGATGGTTGATCAGTCGCCGCGGCGGAGGCGGTTGAGGCCGTTGAAGGCGGCTACTTTGTAGCACTCGGCGAGTGTTGGGTAGTTGAAGACGGTCTCGACGAAGTAGTCGATGTTTCCGCCGAGCGCCATGACGGCCTGGCCGATGTGGAGTAGCTCGCTGGCGCCTTCGCCGATGATGTGGACGCCGAGGATCGACTTGTTCTCACGATGGAAGATGAGCTTCAAGCGGCCTGTCGTATCGCCGCGAATCTGGCCGCGGGCGATCTCGCGGTAGTAGGCGACGCCGACCTCGTAGGGTACGTCCTCTTCGGTGAGCTGCTCTTCGGTTTTGCCGAGGAAGCTGATCTCCGGGATGGTCCAGATGCCGTAAGGATAGAAGCTGGGGTTGGAGAGAATGCTCTCATCGCCAAAGGCGCGTGCGGCGGAGATGCGGCCCTGCTCCATGGAGACGGATGCGAGCGACGGGAAGCCGATGACGTCACCGACGGCAAAAACCGAGGCACACTTGGTCCGGTAGTCCTTGTCGACGGGGATGCGGCCACGCGCGTCAGAGTCGACGCCGATGTTGCCGAGCTGCAGTTCGTCGACGTTGCCCTGGCGGCCTACGGCGTAGAGCAGCGCGTCGCCCTGGACCTTCTTCTTGCTCTCGAGGAGTGCGGTGACGGTGCCGTCTTCGTTCTCGACGACGGACTCTACCTCTTCGTTGAGGCGCATGGTGACGCGGCTGTCGCGCAGGTGATAGCTGAGGGCTTCGACGATCTCCTGATCGGCGAACTCGAGCAGGCGCGGACGGCGCTCAATGAGTGTGCAGCGGACGCCGAGTGCGGCGAACATGCAGGTGTACTCGACGCCGATGACGCCGCCGCCAACGATGATCATCGTCTTCGGCAGTTGCTTGAGATCGAGGACGAGGTCGCTGTTGATGATGGTGGTGCCGTTGATGGGCACCTTGTCGCTGGCTGCCGGCTTGGTGCCGGTGGCGATGATGATGTTCTTCGACTCGTAGACGTTGTCGCCACGCGAGTTGGTGACTTTGAGGTGGGTCGCGTCGACGAACGATGCGGTACCCGTGAACATGTCGATGTTGTTGCGGGAGAGCTGGGCTTCGGTGACGTCGATCTCGGTCTTGATGACGTGCTGCACACGGAAGGCGAGATCCGCCATGGTGATGCGCTCTTTGACGCGGTAGTTCATGCCGTAGATCGAGCGGTAGTTGTAGCCGCTGAGGTGAAGAACGGCTTCACGCATGGTCTTAGAAGGAATGGTTCCGGTGTTGATGCAGGCGCCGCCGACGACTTCGCGCATCTCGATGAGGGCTACACGTTTGCCCAGCTTGGCGCCGTAGATAGCGGCGCGTTGTCCCGCGGGTCCGGAACCGATGACGATCAGGTCGTACACATTGCCCGTTGGTGCACTGCTCATGGCGATGGCGGCTTTCCTCTGGTTGGCAGGACGCGGCGCGCTTTGCTCTGCGGTTCGTGGTGCATGTAAGGCCGGTTGAGATGCCGCCGTTGCGCGGTTTCTGCCGGGTTTCGGACTTCAGGCTACCACAGCAGCATGAGCAGTTCTGTGAAGCGCGGCGCACGCGCGAACGCGATGCATCACCTAATTAACTAGGATACGCTTCTGCAGTTTGCGGCGCTTCTGTGCGTCTACACTTGGGGTCAAGTTTGTTGCCGCTGCGAAGTTGTTGCAGCTGCGGACAGCAAAATTGACTACAAGAGACCAGGAGATCAGACGCGTGCAGGAGTTTCGTCGTGAGTTTCTACGCATGGCCGGGCTGAGCGTTGCCGGCGGCGCTGTTGCGCTGGGGCAGCCGGTGGTGGCGCAGTCGGCTCGCAGGGGTGCTGTGGCGACTGCGGCGCATGAGGTGTACTTCAATGTGCGGTCGTTTGGTGCGACGGGCGATGGTGTGACGATCGACTCGCCTGCGGTGAATCGGGCGATTGAGGCTGCGGCTGGTGCTGGTGGCGGGACGGTGGTGTTTCCGGCTGGCGTGTATGCGTGCTTCTCGGTGCGGTTGCGGAGCAATGTGGCTCTGTTCCTGCAGCAGGGCGCGACGATCCTGGCTGCTCCGGTTGCTCGGGAGGGCGTTGCGAGCGGCGGTTATGACGCTGCGGAGCCGCAGAATCCGGCGATCGAGGCTTATCAGGATTATGGGCACAATCACTGGCAAAACTCGCTGATCTGGGGCGAGGATCTGCATGATGTTGGGATCTTTGGACCGGGATTGATCTGGGGGAAGAACCTGAGTCGTGGGCATGACAACGATGCGGATCTGCCGTTAAGCGGGAAGCCTGGCGTTGCGAACAAGGCGATTGCGCTGAAGAACTGTCGGAATGTGATTCTGAGCGACTTCTCGATGCTGCAGGCGGGGTGGTTTGCGGTGCTGGCGACGGGCGTCGACAACCTTACGATCGACAATCTGAAGATCGATACGAATCGCGATGGCATCGATGTGGACTGCTGCCGGAACGTGCGGATCAGCAACTGCACGGTGAACTCGCCGTGGGACGACGGGATCTGTCCGAAGAGCAGCTTCGCGCTGGGGTATGCGCGACCGACGGAGAACGTTACGATCTCGGGCTGCTTTGTGACGGGTGGCTACCAGCTTGGGTCGGTGCTGGATGGGACTTGGAAGCGGCATGTGAATCCGGTGCGGTTCTTTGGGCACGGCCGCATCAAGTGCGGGACCGAGTCGAATGGTGGCTTCCTGAACATCACCGTTAGCAACTGCATCTTTGAGCACTGTCGTGGCTTCGCGCTGGAGACGGCTGATGGCGCTCGGCTGGAAGACGTTACCTTCAGCAACATCACGATGCGCGGCGTGCGCGGCGCGCCGCTGTTTCTGCGGCTGCAGTCGCGGATGCGTGGGCCGAAGGAGATTCCTGTCGGAACGTTGAAGCGCGTGCTGATGAGCAACATTACGAGTCATGACGCGGACCCGATGCCGAGCATCCTTGCTGGCATTCCGGGGCATGCGCTGGAAGACATCAAGCTGAGTGACAGCTACTTTCATGCGGCGGCGCTGAGCAGCGTGGGCTCGTCCGCGGTGGTGAAGATGGACGCGGCGGACAAAGGCTTCGCATCGAGCGGCTTCGGACAGGCTGGGCCGGCGGCAATGGGTCCGGACGGCCTGCCACAGGAGCTGCCGCAGGGCTATCCGGAGCCGAACATGTTCGGTGATGTTCCGGCGAGCGGGCTGTATGCCCGGCATGTACGCGGGCTGGAGCTGAGCAACGTGGAGTTTGCTACGGCTGCGGCGGATGAAGGACCGAAGCCACGACCAGCGATGCTGGTGGTGGACTGCGAGGGCGTCGATCTGTTCCGGTTGCGGCTGCCGCAGCGGGCCCGGACCGGGCAGTTCCGGCTGCACCATGTGCGTGACTTCCGGCTGTTTGGCTGCCAGTTCTATGCGGACCAGCAGGTGGAGAGTGTTGACGACCGCGTTGTCTGAGCTCGCTGCATGCAAGTTCCAAGCAAAACCGCTGCCGTGGCCTGGCAGCGGTTTCGCTTTTTGGGTGGGAAGGGTGGGGGGTACCCTCCCCCTGTTTGGCGTAAATATTACTTTCTAAAGCAGTTGACGATTCCCGAATCGGCAAAAATTTGATTCGAAACGGGTTACACGCAAAAATTAGATTCTAAAGGACTTAGCCGCCAGGCCCGGGCGCAGCGAATGCCCCGGGACGGGGCGTGAGATACGCTATCTCAATTGTAGCGATTTCGAGGAATTAACCCGCCAAGTTTATCTCTCGTGTTTTGTTGGAGATGGGTGGTTTGGGGGCTTGACAGGTTTTCGCTCGGCTCGCCGGGGGCTACTGCTTCACGGCGATGGCGGAGATCTCAATCTTCGCGTCGCCGATGAGGCCTGCGACCTTGACGGTGGCGCGTGCGGGCTTGGGGTTGGGCATGAGCTTTTTGTAGACCTCGTTCATGCGTGGGACGTCGTTGAGGTCCGTGATGTAGACGGTGACGTTGACAAGGTCGGACATCTTGAAGCCGGACTTCTCGACGAGCCGCTGGATGGCGGCGATGGTGTTGGCGGTCTGGTCCTCGATGGAGAGGCCTTCAAGCTTGCCCTTGCCGGGGCCGCTGGTGGCCGGTCCCTGCTGGCCGGCGACGTAGAGTGTCTTGCCGGCGACGACGGCGTCCGAGAAGGGCATCTGGGGGTTGAAGTCGATGGCCTTGTTCGCCTGGGCGTGGGAGGCGAAGGGGGCGGCGAGCAGGAGGGCGAGAGCGATGCGGGTGACGTGTTTGGTCATGGGGAATTGTTGCATCTTCGGTGTTGTTAGGCCTGTCATTCTTGTCTGCAGGAGATGGGGAGAAGGGAGTAACAGGCTCGGAAACGCCATGCGCACGGCGACACAGCAGAGGTGCATCACACCTGATGCATCATTTCCATAGGGAGCGCTAGAAAAGCATGCCGTTACACAAATCAGAGTCAGCTTTTACTCTCGATACACTGCAGCGCATATTCAGTTTCGAATCGGAAGCGAGCGACCGCTTGATCTCCCGAGAAAACACTCACTTGGAATTTAAAGAGAGCTTCAACATGGGTAGTGCCGATGACTACGCAAAGACTGCTGCGGCTTTCGCTAATACGCAAGGCGGCTACTTAGTGTTCGGAGTCAAAGACCAGCCTCGACAAGTGATCGGCTTGAAGTCGAGCCATTTCGATTCATTGGATGCGGGCAAGTTGACTCTTGCACTCAATGAGCGATTCTCACCCGAGATCGATTGGGAGATGCTCGTTTGGGAAGCGCGAGGCCGCAAAGTAGGCTTGCTGTACTTCGCCCAGGCAGGCGAAAAACCGGTAGTTTGCACAAGAAGCGGTGGAAGCATACAACAAGGCGCGATTTACTATAGGTACCGCGGGAGAAGCGAAGCAATCAGATACCCTGAGCTTCGAAAAATGCTCAATGACGAGAAGCAGAAAGAACGTGACCTCTGGCTTAGACAGTTAAGGAAGATGTCCTCAGTGGGTATAGGAAAGGTTGGGATCCTCGACTTGGTTTCGGGGGAAGTGAGCGGTGCCCAAGGCAAATTTTTTATTTCGGAAGAACTGTTGCCTCGGTTGCAATTTTTGCAAGCAGGCAGATTTGTAGAGCAGGACGGTGCACCAGCTCTACGACTACTGGGCGACTTGCACGCGTCTGAAGGCCCCGTTCTGCACTCCACGATCAAGGTTCCGACCTCAATTAGAGAACCCGAAATCCTCGAGGCGTTCCTGAGGCGCGAGCCGGTACTTTCCCCGCCTGACTACATCAGAGCTATCTGCTCAGAATCGTCCCCATACCAGCCTCTATACTTCTTCATCCAACAGACAAGCGAATCTATTAGTGACACAGTCGCCGCGATCCAAGCGTTCCAGGTGCGCGGTCATACAAGAAACAAAATCATCGCCCGACTAAACTCAGCACACGAAGTCGTCAGAATCGGAACCATGACCGGAAGTGGGCAGCCTGCTGCCAAACGACGGGAATTGCTGATGAAGCTTCACAATAAGACTTTAACGACGACAGATATGGAGGAGGAAAAGATCCGCTTCCTTGAAGCTCTCACGCATGCAGAATTCAACGAAGTGAACGTAGACTACGTGTTTGAACTGCTGCTTGCTCACGTTCTCCCTACGGTGGCGAGCATGAGCGGGAATATGATGACCACGTTTCGAAAGGCTCTATGCCATCTCGACATCGAGACCTTCAAGGGCAAGGTCATTTGACTTGCGGTCTCTTGGGAGCCTCAGGCTTGGCCTTTGCGGATTTCAGAGCTGGTTACGAATTCCATGAAGTCGGGGACCGAACCGACAAGGGTCACTTCCACAATCGGCTTGCTTAGCCTGCCGGCCTGGAAGGCAGTAATCGGCATGAAGGTCTGGATGCCGCGTCGCAGCGGCCGATACAACGTAGCGCCCGAATTTAGTGTCGAGACGACTATTTCAGAGAAGTGTTTCTCTGCGAATGAGGCCGTATCGATCGTGAGCACAAGCTGATCCTGGCTTCGGTACGCTCTGGCAGCAAGCAATCTGTCGACTCTGTCCCGGCTGGCCCACATGAATACCCGACTATTCAAAGACAGATACCATTCTCGTACGGTCATGCCGTCAAGGCACTGCTCAAGCGCCGCATCCCGCATTGGCCTCTGGTCGCGCAGATAAAATACTCCATGTTTCGGATGCGTTAGTTTAGTCATCTGAGGTCGCCTCTCGGACCGCAAGCGCTCTTTCTCAGTTGCATCCATTTCGAAAAGATCCAAAATCGCATCCGTGCTTAGTAAGCCCAGCGTGTCCAGGGTTGGCTGGGCCTGAGAAGTGGCCATGTGGTACAGACGCGGATAAGCTTTGACAAATTCTTCTTTAGTCACCAATTTCTCCGGTCGATGATGCTTCGAAAATTAAACCTAGTGGAAATCAGGGAAACCGGGGCCCCGGTGACGTTTTCTACTTCCTCAGCGAACTTGATAGTGGCATCGGTCAGTTGTTCAAATCTTCTGGCATCCGTATTTTTGCGGTCCAGATAGTCAGCGAAGGTGAGGGCGATGTCGGTGGGCCCGTTCAGAAGAGCCGCTCTTCTTAGCTGAACCCAGTCGAATTCAGACACTCTCCTTTGGCGGCCGGTGGTCGAGGTTTTTTCGGCGGCGGTCAATTCTTCCTCGGAATACCCCGACCTTTTAGCAACTTCACTCCAACTCAATTCCTTACCCAACGGTCCGGACGTCCCTTCAGTGCCGTTCTGAACGCGGATGGGATAAGTTCTACAGGTCATCACAATTTTACGTACACGTTTTGGAGAGATGCCAGCTTCAGAGACGCAAGCGGAAGCGCTCGTATCGCGGCTCGTCACGTTCGGATATGAGCCATGGTAAAGGCTCAGACCTGCGCCCTGTGTTCCTTCAATAAGTATGCGATCACCGTGCAGATATGCGTTCTCTAGCAGGCGGTTTGTATCTTGTATAAATGGCTTCAAAGCGGCAACATCTCGTGCAAGCAGCGCTGGTTCACTGCGGCCCATAATCCTTCTCGCCGCAGCTGCGCCCACGCCTTGACCGGTAGAGCCGATTCTTTTCACTAATAGCTCTTCTGCGCGAATGTCTTCTCTAGAAATAATCATCACCCGCGGGTCGATGGAAAGACGTTCGGGGGTCACGCCGCAATCCGCTATTTCTTTAAGAAGAGCTTCCGGATTAATGATCGCACCCGGGGCAATCATTAATTGAGCTGTCGTTGAACGGGTCCCGCATGGAAGTTGATGGTGGGTGTACACACTCGGGGTCTCGTAGACCTTGTGGCCCGCATTCGGCCCTCCGCCGCGTATGAGGAGTTGGTACTCCCTCGCTAGGAATGAAGCAATATGCCCTTTCCCTTCGCTGCCGAACTGACCACCGACAAGCAAATCTACACTTGGCGCGTGATCTCGCGATAGTAGTTTGAGATACGTCGCGACGCGAACAACTACGTCGCCAGGGTTACAACGGGATGTGTTCACTACTGCATCGGCCCGCGCAGCTAGATGATGAACTGCTCGCTCGGTTTCGCATAGTTGGGACTCAGCATATGAGGCAGCCTCCTCGAAGGTGACACTGCGCTCAAGAAAACGCATCTCAAGGTCCTCGATGTCGGCTGTCATGTGAAGATGGAAGACCGCAAGACCGTACTGCTTTCTCAAGAAGTCAATCTGTGCCTGAATACGAACAGAATCGACGCAAATGAAGTCAGCAGGTTCCCGCCGAAAGAGTTCGTGCACGGCGTTGGCCACCCATTGGCCGCCATCGCGAAGGTCTAAAGCCTCGCCGAAAGCCTGATATTCTTCTCGGCTGTGAATGGTCTTGAAGCTATGTTGAGCTTCTAGATCGAGCAACTCGCGCGTCTTTACAATTCGTGCGCCGAATCGGGTGGCGAGTGATTTCGTTAGTGTGCTTTTACCAACTCCAATAGGACCTGAAAGGACAACAAGGCGTGTCGCCATGCAACTCCCGCACACTTATCTATCCGTGTGCCGGCAATTCTATGTCGGATATCAGGAGATACGCAAAGAAAATCGATGCTGCACGACTCGTGCTTGTTACTCATAAAGGTCGGAAAAGCTACACTCAGTTAAGTCTTAGTTCGGTATCCGGCTGGAGCCGTGCACGTTATCGGCCTGAAAAGGGCATTGGCCGCGCGTTCGGTTCTGGGTGGGGTTTATTGGCACGGCTGAAGCCGTGCCCTTCTGAGGGAGGTTCGCGCTTTGCGCGAATGGCTTTGTGTCGGAGGCGCGATCCTTCGGCGGGCTTGGGGCTGGCTTTGAGCAGACGGGCGGGCCTTGGTGGGCGCGCGGGGTTGGGCGTTTTCGTCCTGTTGATCGGATCGGCCGCGCGTTCGTTATGGGTGTGGTTGTTGGCACAGCTCAAGCTGTGCCCTTCCGAGTCGGTTCGCGCTCTGCGCGAAGGCCCATGCCTCAGAAGCGAGAGATGGGGCACCCGATGCGCGTTGCTTCTTCCCTCGCCCCGGTCCCTTGAGTTGCCTAAATCTACTGGTCGCGCTTTCGCGCGATAACCCACCCTTTCGCGATGAAACTTGCGAAAGAATGGGGCACCCAGCGGGATGACAAGTGGGTGCCGGGGCTGAAGCCCGGCTTCTGGAGGGTTGGGGGTTTCCGTGGCCTGAAGGCCACTGCTTTCTCCGGATCGCGCTTACGCGAAGGTCCTTGGCTCAGAAGCGAGACATGGGGCACCCGATTCGTGATGCTCTGGGTTTGTATGACGCAGAGGGTTTCGACTCGCGCTTTCGCGCGAATGCCCCGGCAGCCTGACCAACGGGGCAAGTGGATTGTGATTCCCTAAGCTCTTTGCAACCTGCACAATGACAGTGATTTCGTCGCTGGAGGTTGCTATCCATGATCCGTCTCGTTCTTATCAAAATTTCCCCACATACTCGGTATACGAGAATGGGAGAAGAGTGTAAGTAGTGCATCAGGGAACCCCAGGAGCATTCGCCAACCTGCCTTCGGGGATGCAACTCTTACCCAGCAGTATCAACTAGCGGAGCGTCCGGTTTACCAAACTCAAGAGGAGGCGAGCATGATCATGAGTTCGAATCCAAGTCCCAAGATGGCTCGGGCCGTAAAACCGGGGCTGTACGTTCTTCTCCTGTGCGCGCTTTCATTTGGCGCAGGCACGGGACAGGAAGTGCAAAATCAGTCTGACGAGCTCCATCTCGCACTAACCAAAGCGAAAACTGGGCGTGTAAGCGCCAGGGACGTTGTGGTTATTTCTCACGCTCGTGCACTACAGGCTATTCCAGATCTTGAGGAGCAGTTTAAGCAAGCGAAGGAGACTGACACAAAACTGAGCATCGCGTCTGGGCTAGTACAACTCAAAGACAATGACGATACTTACTGGAATTTTCTGCTGGATCAGGCGACGCAGGCGGTAGACACCGACTTGCCTGATCCTGTTTTTGATGCTGGGGGGAACGTCCGGCAGGCACCATTTTTACCAGAAATGGCGGCTTGGGCTCAGGCTCATCACGTCGATGTGAATACGGCGGGCCAGTTGGCCATGTATGGGCTGCCCGGAAGGGTTATGCAACTCGGCTTATCCGGTGATCCGCGCGCAATTCCGCTCTTGCGGCGCGCCCTCTCCTCGCATCACTCCATGATCGCAATCATGGCAGCAAAGGGCCTAGCCCAAATGCAGGACAAAGACTCGATTCCTTGGATTGTGGATGCGTGCGGAAGGTCTCCAAGGGGACTAGCTGCTGCAATCGCTGAAGCATCTCTGGTCTTCTTTGACGATCCGCGAGCACAAGCAGCGGTGGATCTGTACATGTCGCCAGACCGCGCAAAAGTTTTTCGCGAATCTAGCGCAAAGAGACTTAAGCCAATCGATCCTTGACGAGAAGGTGAACCCGTCGGGCTACTCGCCGATTTTTAGGACGGCTAGGAAGGCTTCCTGGGGGATGTCTACCTGGCCTATGCGCTTCATACGCTTTTTGCCTTCTTTTTGCTTGTTGAGGAGCTTCTTTTTACGGCTGATGTCGCCGCCGTAGCATTTTGCGATGACGTCTTTGCGGATGGCGCTGACGGTTTCGCGGGCTACGATTTTGGCTCCGATGGCGGCCTGGATGGCTACTTCGAACATCTGGCGCGGGATGAGTTCGCGCATTTTGTGGACGAGGGCCTTGCCGCGTTCGTAGGCGAAGTCGCGGTGGACGATGACGGAGAGGGCGTCGACGGGTTCGCCGGAGACGAGGATGTCCATCTTGACCATGGGGCTGGTCCACATGCCGCTGAGGTGGTAGTCGAGTGAGGCGTAGCCGCGGGATACGGACTTGAGCCGGTCGTAGAAGTCGAGGACGATTTCGTTGAGCGGGAGTTCGTAGGTGATCATGACGCGGTTGGCGCTGACGTACTCCATGTTCTGCTGCTTGCCGCGTTTTTCCTCGACGAGCTTGAGGATGTTGCCGACGTACTCCTCGTTGGTGAGGATTTTGGCGATGATGACGGGCTCTTCGATGGTCTCGATGGTGGTGGGATCGGGCCAGCGGGAGGGGTTTTCGACCTCAACGACGTCGCCGCCGGTGAGGGTGATGCGGTAGCGCACGCCGGGCGCGGTGGTGATGAGGTCGAGGCCGAACTCGCGCTCGAGGCGCTCCTGGATGATTTCCATGTGGAGGAGGCCGAGGAAGCCGCAGCGGAAGCCGAAGCCGAGGGCGACGGAGGATTCGGGTTCGAAGGAGAAGCTGGCGTCATTGAGCTTGAGTTTGCCGAGGGCTTCGCGCAGGGCACCGTGCTCGTGCGATTCGATGGTGTAGAGGCCGGCGAAGACCATGGACTTGATGTCTTCAAAGCCGGGGAGCATTTCGGTGGCGGGCTCGGCGGGGTCGGTGATGGTGTCGCCGACCTTGGTGTCCGCGACGTCCTTGATCGTCGCGACGAAGAAGCCGACTTCGCCTGCGGAGAGTTCGCGGATCTCGACGGCCTTGGGCGTGAGGACGCCCATGGATTCGACGTCGAAGACCTTGCCGTTGCTCATGAGCTTGATGCGCTGGCCGGTGCGGAGTACGCCGTTGATGACGCGGGCGAGCACGATGACGCCCTTGTAGGGGTCGAACCAGCTGTCGAAGATGAGTGCCTGGAGGGGCTTGGTGGCGTCGCCCTGCGGTGGGGGCAGGAGGGTGACGACGGCCTCGAGGATGTCGGCGACGTTGAGGCCGGTCTTTGCGCTGACGCAGATGGCGTCGTCGGCGGGGAGGCCGACGGTGGTCTCGATCATCTCCTTGGTGCGCTGGATGTCGGCGCTGGGGAGGTCGATTTTGTTGATGATGGGCAGGATCTCGAGGCCGTTGGAGATGGCGAGATAGGCGTTGGCCAGTGTCTGCGCTTCGACGCCCTGGGTGGCATCGACGACGAGGAGCGCGCCTTCGCAGGAGGCGAGGGAGCGCGAGACTTCGTAGGAGAAGTCGACGTGGCCGGGCGTGTCGATGAGGTTGAGCTGGTAGGTGATGCCGTCGGAGGCCTGATACATCATGCGGACGGAGTGGGCCTTGATGGTGATGCCACGCTCGCGTTCGAGGTCCATGGCGTCGAGGACCTGCGCCTGCATCTCGCGCTGGGTGAGCGAGCCGGTGAGCTCGAGCAGGCGGTCGGAGAGGGTGCTTTTGCCGTGGTCGATGTGCGCGATGATCGCGAAATTACGGATGTATTTGGGGTCCATGCGGTCTTTGGTTAGTTTACAGGGGTATGGGTGGCGTGCCGCGCCGGGGTGTTTGAGGTTAACGATGGTTTGCGGAGAGCGGTCGCGCTTTGCGCGATAACCCACCCTTTGCTGCGCAAAGAATGGGGCACCCGGGTTTGTTCGCGTGCGACCATAGGGGATGGCTGAGATTCCTCCCCGCAATATCAATGGACCTCGTATTCCGGACTTGCGTCGCAAGTCGGTTGGTTCTGTTCGGCCGAGCAGTGCTGGTCGCCCTGATGGTGCTCGTAGTGGTGCTGGTGGTGGTCGCGGTGGCGATGGTTCTGCTCGCCGCAGCGATGGATTTGTTCGCAAGCCTGGTGGTGCGCAGCGGGGTTCTGACCCTCGTAAGGCGGTTGGGCGGACGGCGTGGGTGGATCGGGAGCCGAAGCTGCTGGAGGCCGATGAGGTTGGGCCGGCGGCAGTGGTAAATCACAAGGCTGCGGACAAGCTGCGGGCTGGACATCTTTGGGTGTATCGGACGGATGTTGAGGAGTTGATCCCTGCTCTGGGTGCCGTTGCGATGCCGGCGGGCGGGTTGATCACGCTGATGGATGCGCGGCGGATCCCGTTTGGGTCGGCTATCTATAGCGAGGCTTCGGTGATTGCGGCGCGGAAGGTTTCGGCGGAGCCGAAGATCCATCGTGGCGAGTACCTGGAAGATGTGGTGACGCGGGTTCGTGCGGCGCTGGCTTTGCGTACGCCGATGCTGACGGATGGCAGCACGGATTCGGTGCGGTTGATCTTTTCGGAGGCGGATGATCTGCCGGGGATTGTGGCGGATCGTTATCGCAACCTGGTGGTGCTGCAGTTGTTGACGCAGGGTACGGCGCAGGACGACATGCGCGAGGTGCTGGCGCGGGAGCTTGCGGTGGAGGGTGTGGACGTCATTGTGGAGCGGCCGGATCCGCGGATTCGTGAGCTGGAGAAGCTGCCGGCGCCGCCTGCGGAGCCCTTGTTTGTGCGTGAGGGACATGCGGGGCCCGCGAAGACGGAGTTCACGCTGAATGGCTTGAAGCTTGGTTTCGATGCGAATGCCGGGCAGAAGACGGGCGCGTTCCTGGATCAGCGGATGAACTATGCGGCGGCTGCGGCCTATGCGCATGGCGAGGCTTTGGACATCTGCACCTACCAGGGTGGGTTTGCGCTGCATATGGCGCGGGTCTGCACGCATGTGACGGGTGTGGATGCGAGCCGGAGCGCGCTGGAGACGGCGGAGCAGAACCTGGAACGGAATCGCGCGCAGATGAAGGCCGAGGTGGAGTGGGTCGAGGCGGATGCGTTCGAGTTGCTGCGGGCGTATGACGCGGAGAAGCGGCAGTTCGACACGATTGTGCTGGATCCGCCGGCGTTTGCGAAGACGAAGCGTGCGGCCGAGGGTGCGATGCGCGGCTACAAGGAGATGAACCTGCGCGCGTTGCGGATGTTGCGACCGGGTGGGACGTTGATCACGTGTTCGTGCAGCCACCATGTTTCGCGCGAGGAGTTTACGGCGACGGTGGCGGAGGCTGCTGCGGATTCCGGCCGGCATGTGCGGATGCTGGAGACGCGCGGTGCGGCGCTGGATCATCCTGAGGTGTTGACGCTGCCGGAGACGGCTTACCTGAAGTGTTTGATTCTTCGCGTGGATTAGTTCTTCGTACCGTTCTCGACGCCTTCGGCGTGTTGCGTGATGAAGAGCCCGGCCTTGTGCCGGGCTTTTCTTTTCTGCGCTCTGCTTCGCTCAGGGCGACAAACCTGACTTGAGAGTCGCACGGGGCTGCGGCGAGGACGCTAGCGCGAAACCGTAAATTGTCGATGACCGGCGGAATATGACGCGTCAGCCAGCTTGCCTGTGTAACCGGCGCCAGATACAAAGAACACTCCACTGAGCCTTTCCACAGTCGTTGCTGTCCCCTGTTGTGGTTCCCACAGGGATTCTCTCTGTTGCACTTGCCCCTGTAAGCTCCTGCTCCCTCTGCCGGACCCGCTGCATTTGTATCGCCAGCGGCAAACTCATTTCCTATTTCTTGCGCGAGGCTTTCCCCCTTTGAAGATCCTGACTGTACCGAAGCGTCTGCTGACGCTCCTGTTCCTGTCGTTGCTGGCGTGTGCGCCTGCGGCGTTTGCCCAGACACACGTTGTGATTTCGCAGGTGTACGGCGGCGGCGGCAATGCCAGCGCCACGTGGCGCTATGACTTTGTTGAGCTGTATAACCCGACCACGGCAGCGATTGATCTGAGCAGCTACACGGTGCAGTATGCCGCGGCCACTGGTTCCACGTGGTCGAAGGTTCAGCTCAGCGGCAGCATTCAGCCAGGGAAGTACTATCTCGCACAGCTTTGCATTGGAAATACCGGTACCTCCAACGGTGTTCTGTTGCCGACGCCGGATTTCACGGCGCCGAACACGGATACGGCTGCCACCTGCGTTCCGGCGCTTGCTGCGGGCTCTGGCAAGGTTGCACTCGTTAGCAACACCACGAGTCTGAGCGGTACGGGCGGCACGGTGACCGGCCTGGCTGGAACGACGTGCCCCACGACGAACACGGGCGCGATCGTTGATTTTGTCGGTTACGGCAGCACGGTTACGTGCACGGAATCTGCAACGTCGACGCTGAGCCGGACGGCGGATCTGTCGGCGACGAAGTCTGCGATTCGCGATGCGGCGAATGATGACAGTGGCGACGGCAGTGCGGACTTCACAGTCGGCACGCCGAATCCCCGCAACAGCAGTAACAGCACCACGCCGGTTGCGACGCTTGCAATCGCCAGTTCGTCTGCAACGCCTGCCAGTATCGCTCCGGGCGATAGCACGGTACTGGGCGTGACGGTGACGCCGGGTAGCGCGACGACCGCAGTAACGGCAACGGTTGATTTGACTTCGGTCGGTGGCAGCGCAACGCAGGCATTGGCTGCGGGCACCACGGCGAACACCTATACGTACACGCTTTCCAGCACGGGCAGCCTGTCGGCAGCTACCTACACGTTGCCGGTCACGATCACGGACAACACCAGCGCGACCGCGACGCAGAACATCACGCTTCGCGTGGTGGTTGCGGGTTCGACGACGCCGATTGCGACGATCCAGGCGAACCGTTCCACGTACGTTGGCACGCAGGTTACGTTCAGCGGTGTGATTACGGTGGTGACGAATGCCGGCTACTACCTGCAGACGGCCTCGGCGACGCCCGGTTCGACGGGCGATGAGGGCATCTACGTGTTCAGCGGCTCCGGTAAGAATCCGGTGGGCGCTGTGGTGGGCAACAATGTGACGGTGACGGGTACGCTGGTGCAGTATCCTCTGCCGACGGCAAGCCATACGCCTTCGCTGGAGGTGACGACGGCGTCGCTGACGGTGAACAGCACGGGCCAGACGATTCCTACGGCAATCGTTCTGCCGGCGGGTTTCCCAACGGCTACGGGCGATATCAATCAGCTTCGCAAGTACGAGAGCATGCTGGTTACGCTGCCTTCGGTCACGGCGGTTGGCGGCACCGATGCTTCGCTGGTTGAGGCTACGGAGACGACTACCTCGACCGGCCAGTTCTACGTTGTGGCGACGGGCACGCCGCGTCCTTTCCGCGAGCCGGGCATGGACTTCCGCGACTTCCCGTCGACGACCTGCCCCACGTTTGCGAACTGCCCTGCGGCTACCAATCCGACGACGGCTGCCGGTGTTGCCCGTCCGGCCAACCTGACGCTGTATGACGACAACCCAGAGCGCCTGATCATCGAGAGTTCGCTGGGTGGCGGTACGGCCATTGATGTTGTGGCTGGTGCAGTGATTGCAAACCCCGTGGGTGTGGTCGATTACACGTACTCCACGGACTATCCGTATGGCGATCCCGCGCGCATCATTCTGACCGCGTCGAATCGTCCGACGGTGACGCCGAGTTCGCTGACGGTTACGGCTCTGCCGCTGCCGGGTGCGAACCAGTTCACCGTGGCAGCGTTCAATGTCGAGCGCTTCTTTGACACCAACGCAGCGAACGACCTGTACTTCAACCCGGTATCGGGCAAGACGGGTAACTCCTCTGCTGTCGATGTGACGTCGGCTGCTTATGCGCGCCGCCTGCAGAAGTTCTCGCTTGCGGTTCGCACCGTCCTTAACAACCCGGACATCATCTCGGTGGAAGAGGTGGAAAACATCCAGGTCCTGAAGGACATGGCTGCACAGATCGACGCGGACACCACCACGGGCACCAAGCCTGGCTACGTCGCCTACGGCACGGACTCGACCACGACGTTCACCAACGACATCGGTGGCATCTCGGTTGGCTTCCTGGTCAAGCCCAGCAGGACCAACGTTACGAAGTGGGAGCAGGTCGGTACCACCACGCTGGTGGCGGCGGGTACGTCTGCTCTGAACGATCGTCCGTCACAGGTGCTGCACGCGACGATCAATCGCGGCACGGGGCTGACTCCGTACCCGATCACAGTGATCGTGAACCACCTGCGTTCGCTCAACTCCGTGAACACGGCAGCGGTGCAGAGCAAGAAGGAGCTGCAGGCAGAGATGCTTGCCAACCTGATCCAGGGTTATCAGACCGCTGGCGAGCATGTCATCGCAGTCGGCGACATGAACGCGTTCCAGTTCTCGGATGGATACACGGACACGATGGGCACCATTACCGGCAACGTATCGCCGGCTGGTACTGCAGTGATGCCGGGCAAGGCGATTGTTACGCCCGCAGCGGTGGACCTGATCACGAAGCTGCCTGCGGCGCAGCAGCAGAGCTACACGGAGTGGGGCAGCGCGCAGGTGCTGGACCATGCCGTGGTGACTGCGGATATCGCGGGTTCGACGACGCTGTCCGTGGGACATATCAACGCGGACTTCCCGGTGATTCTGTACAACGATGCGACGACGCCTGCGGCTTCGTCGGATCATGATCCGCTGCTGGCTTACCTGGCGCTGCCGACTCCTGTTTTGTCGGCGACGCTGACTGGTACGGCTGCGTTCCCATCGACGCTGGTGGGTGCGTCTTCCACCGGCCAGGCTTTCACGTTGACCAACACGGGTGAGGCTGCGATAGCGTTTACCGGTGCAGTTGCGACGGGGGACTTCAGCGCCAGCAACAACTGCCCGACATCGCTTGCGGTTGGTGCGACGTGCGCCATCAATGTGGTGTTCAAGCCGACGGTGACGGGTGCTCGTACCGGTACGCTGACGGTGACTTCGTCTGCTGCGGTTGCGCCGGTTGCGCTTACGGGCGCGGGTGCTTCGCCGGCGGACTTCAGTCTGACGGATAGTGCGAACTCCACCACGACTGCGCTTTCGGTTGCGGCGGGATCGACGGCAACGGGCACGTTGAAGCTGACGTCGTTGAATGGCTTCACGGGTGCGATCACGCTGTCGTGTGCTGCTCCTGCGAGCATTGCGGCTGCAGGTGGAACGACGTGCACGGTGACGTCGCCGGTGACACTGGCTGCTGCGGGCACGGCGACGGCTACGGTGAGCATCACGACGACGGCGCGTACCAGCGCTTCGGGCCTTGGCGCTCTGCCGGGTTCGGGGATGGGACGTGCGTCGCTTGCGATGCTGCTGGTCGTGATGGCGGGTGGGTTGTTCGCTGTGCGACGCGCGGGACGGAATGTACGCGTGGGTGGTCTGCTGATGCTGCTGTTTGTCCTGGCGATGGGCCTGGGCGGCTGCGGCGACTCCAAGAGCAATGCGGGCAGCTCGACGGGAACGCCGGCTGGAACGTATGGCTATACGGTCTCGGCGACCTCGGGATCGTTGACGCACACGGAGACGGTGAACCTGACGGTGCAGTAGACGGACTACGGATCGACCGGAGTCTTTTAAAGCGAAAGAGGCCACGTGTGAGCGTGGCCTCTTTTTGTTGTTCCGGTTTGAACGCTTGTGATGAAGCGACGCAAACGGCAAATTCCTCTGCGCCGGTTGGCACAGAGGACTTCGATCGATGACTAAATTCGCGATTTGCTGAGCGAACTCAGCGGGGTTTCGTCAGGCTGAGGCAGCCGGTACGAAGCCGTCGCAACCGCTGATGGGTGTGACTTTGAGGTGCAGGTCCGCGTGCTTGGGATGACCGCACTCGTCGATCAGGATGACGTCAGCACGCTTGCTGCTGAGGATGCTGATCAACTGATTGTTCCTGGCATGGTGCTCACCGAAGTGACCACACAGACCGCACTGGCCGTCATGAACTGCTTCCATAGGGAACCTCCCAGACTTGAGAGATAGGAGCGGTTTGCGGCGCGCTTACGTTGCCTGCGACCTCTGCATCCGCGACGGTCAATTCACTGGTGGTGTGTGTGTGGCGATGTCTCTTTGCGCCACTTGCAGTGTGCGCCGTGCGTGGGCGTTATGGCGTTGACTCTGCTTCGCCCGGCACAGCCTACAATGAATTGCTTGCGAAGCCCGACCACCAGAGCGCCGAAGCCGGGACTAACCCGCCAGCAATGCGAGGCCTTCACGCAGAATCTGCGGGCCTGGTACCGCGTCCATGCGCGTGTGTTGCCCTGGCGTGGCGTGCGTGATCCTTACCGCACGTGGATCTCAGAGATCATGCTGCAGCAGACGCGCGTGAATGCGGTGATCGATCACTATGCGCGTTTTATGACGCGGTTTCCGACGGTGGTTTCGCTGGCGCTGGCGCCGGAGGAAGAGGTGCTGGCGCTGTGGAGCGGGCTGGGCTACTACCGTCGCGCGCGGATGCTGCATCGCACGGCCAAGCTGCTGGTGGAGGAGCATGGCGGTGTGTTGCCGTCGACGGCGGTGGAGCTGCGCAGGCTGCCGGGTATTGGTGCTTATACGTCGGCTGCGATTGCGAGTATTGCGTTCGGCGAGCCGGTGGCCGTGGTGGATGGCAACGTGGAACGCGTGTTGTTGCGGGTGACGGGGCGACCGGAGACTCCGGGAGCGGCTGCGGCGGAGTTCATCAACGTAACGGCGCAGGCGCTGGTGCCGAAGACGAATGCGGGCGATCACAACCAGGCGATGATGGAGCTGGGTGCGACGGTGTGTCTGCCACGCGGGCCGATGTGCGATCAATGCCCGGTGTACGACGAGTGCCGCACGCGTGGAGAGCATACAACGACGCCACGCACTCCGATGCGTTCGCAACGAGTGCGCTATGCGCTGACGACGCGCAAGGCTGAGGACGGTCTTGCGGTGGAGGTGTTACTGCAGCGGCGGCCGGCAGAGGCTTCGTTGATGGCGGGCATGCTGGAGCTGCCGCAGTTGGAGCATGCGGGCGAGGCCGATGGTGCTCTGGTGCTGACGGAGGAGCCGGTGCTGCGTGTGCGGCATGCGATCGTCGGCACGAATTATTACGTTGAGGTGATGGGCGTTCCGCAGCGCCGGGTGGCGGCGAAGCTGGCCCTGCGCGCGGACAGCATGGAGTGGGTGTTGACGAGTGAGTTGGCGAACCAGCCGATTACGGGGTTGACGCGCAAGGTGCTGCAACGGCTGCGGCTGATGAAGTCGACGGTGGCGGTGGGGAAGCAGGAGATGCCGCTGCTGATTGGGCGCGGAGGCAAGGCGACGACGGGCGATGAGGCTTGATGGCTGGCGGCGCCGCAACCCTGTCACGCGAGGAACATCCCATAGGGGTACGATCTTTGCGGAGCAGCGGCTTTGGCTGCTCTGATTTTTGCGTCAAATGAACCGACAGGAGAACACGATGGCAACGGAACGCAGCAGCAGTGCAGTCTGGAACGGCGGCTTGAAGGATGGCAAGGGCACGATCAGCACGGGTAGCGGTGTGCTGAAGGAGCAGAGCTACAGCTTTGTTTCGCGCTTTGAGAATGGCACGGGCACCAACCCGGAAGAGCTGATTGCCGCGGCGCATGCGGGCTGTTTTTCGATGGCGCTCTCGGCAGAGCTTGAGAAAGCTGGTCACAAGGGCGACCAGGTTTCGACCACGGCGACGGTTGTTCTGGAGTTTGTGGACGGCAAGCCGACGGTGACGAAGATCCACTTGAAGACCGAGGCCAAGGTGCCGGGGATTGAGGATGCGGCGTTCCAGGAGATTGCGGCGGGCGCGAAGGTTGGCTGCCCGATCTCGCGGTTGCTGGCTGCGGCTGAGATCGACCTGGTGGCTTCGCTGGTCTAAGTGTTTCGTGTCCCACGTCTCAGAGATTGAGACGTGGGATGCCCACTAGCTTTGGGACTTTTCGAACTCTTCGCGGTACCAGTCGACGGTGCGTTGCAGGCCCTCTTCAAAGTTGACGGTCGGGTTGTAGCCGAAGGCTTCCTGGGCTGCGGCGATGCTGGCCTCTGAGTTCTTAACGTCGCCTGCGCGGTCCGGTCCGTACTGCGGACGGATGGTGGTGTTGAGCAGGGAGGCGATGACGTCGTACGTCTCGTTGAGGGTGTGGCGTTCGCCGGTTGCGATATTGAAGACACGGCCTGCGACATCTGCGGCTGGCGCTTCGCTGGCGAGCAGATTGGCGTGGATTGCGTTGGCAATGTAGGTGAAGTCGCGGCCCTGTTCGCCATCGCCGAAGATCATGGGGCGCTCGCCCTGCTGGAGCTGCAGGATGAATTTCGCCATGACGCCAGAGTAGGGCGAGTCAGGCACCTGGCGCGGTCCGAAGATGTTGAAGTAGCGCAGGCAGACGGTTTCGATGCCGTAGACCTGCCAGTAGCTCTTCATGTAAAACTCGCCGGCGAGCTTCTGTACGGGATAGGGTGCGATGGGCATGGGCACCATGGTTTCCACGCGCGGGAAGCCGGGCTGGTTGCCGTAGGCGGAGCTTGAGGCGGCGTAGACCACTCGCTTGACGCCGGCGGCGCGGGCTGCTTCGAGAAGTTCGAAGGTGCCTTCGATGTTGGCGATGTGCGAGGTGCGCGGGTCCTGGACGCTGCGGGGTACGGAGGGCAGCGCGGCCTGGTGGAAGATGACGTCGACGCCTTCGCAGGCGCGGGCGAGGGGTTCGCGGTCGAGCAGGGATGCTTCCGTAAAGTCGATCTGATCGCGGACGTGCGCGAGGTTGCTCGCGCGACCGGTCGCGAAGTTGTCCAAGCCACGCACGCGTTCGCCGCGCGCCACCAATGCATCGACCAGGTGCGATCCGATGAAGCCGGCTGCGCCTGTAACCAGAACAGTTTTCACAGGAACAGTATCGCAGGATGATGCGGCTTCGTAGCCTGCCTGGTTTTTGCTTTTCTTTGCTTTCGTGCGTGGCGGTGTCGTGATGAGAGTGCTCCAAGAGAGCGACCCGATTCCTGGCGGTGTTCTTGCTTGTTTCGCTTGCGCGGTCCCCTGTTAATGGGGCGGAAGGAGCAAGGGTATGGAGACGGCGGTGCTCGCGATTGAGGACGACTGGCGGTTTCATAACAACTTTGCGAACACTCTGAAGGCCGCAGCGCGCTTTGAGGAGGCGGCCGGGCACTATCGGCGTGCGATTGCGCTGCATGATGGATCGATTGAGCCCTTCTACAACCTGGGCGTGACGATGATCGAGTCGGGGAATCTTGCCGAGGCGGAGCGGTGGCTGCGGCATGCGTTAGCGATAGATCCTGCGCATGGTCTGACGCATTTGAACCTGGGCAACATTCTGAACGCCAACGGCCAGTTGCAGGCTGCGGAGATGCACTACCAGTGCGCGATGCTGAGCATAGCGGGCGATGCCCGGTTGCTTAACAACTATGGGCAGTTACTGAACAAGCTGCACCGCTTCTCAGAGGCTGAGGCTTACTTTCGCGAAGCGATCCGGCGGGATGAGTGCTTCCCGCATCCCTGTGCAAACCTGGCGGAGCTGATGGCGGGCCATGGTCTGGTGACGGAGGCGGAGACGCTGCTGCGGCATGCTCTGTCGCTGGATGTGGGGCTTGCGAAGGCGCACAGCAATCTGCTGTTTGTGCTGGCGCTACGGGATGACTGCTCAGCGGAGAAGTTGCTGGCGGAGCATCTTGCGTATGCGGCGCAGTTTGAGGTGCCGCTGAAGCCGTGCTGGCCGCAGCATGCGAATTCGCGGGATCCGGAGCGGAGGTTGCGCGTCGGTTTCGTGTCGGGCGATCTGCGTGATCATCCGGTGGCCCGTTACCTGATGCCTGCGCTGCAGCAACTAGTGCGGTATGACGAACTGGAGCTGTATGCGTACAGCAATGGTGTGAAGAATGATGCGCAGACCGCGCAATATCGCGCGCTGTTCACGCACTGGCAGGATAGCGCTCTGGTGCCGGACGAGGCACTTGCGCGACGCATTATTGCCGACGGAATCGATATCCTGATCGACCTTTCCGGTCATAGCGGGGACAACCGCCTGCTGACGTTTGCGCGTAGGCCTGCGCCGGTGCAGGTGAGCTGGATGGGCTACGTGGGGACGACGGGTCTGGAGGCGATGGACTACTTTGTTGGCGACGAGCACCTGACGCCGGCGAGCGTACACGCGCAGTTTCGCGAGAAGATTCTGCTTCTGCCGGCGACGACGACCTTTGAGCCCTTTGCGCCGGCCATTGAGCCGAATGCTTTGCCAGCGCTTGCGAGCGGTGTGTTCACGTTCTGCTGCGTGGCTCGCATCAACAAGCTGAACCGGCCGCATGTGGCGCTGTGGGCGCGGATGCTGCAGTGTGCGCCTGCGTCACGGATGTTGCTGGCGACGCTGCCGGGTGGTGCGGAGCCGGAGCGTGTGAAGGCGTGGTTTGCGGAAGCGGGCGTCGGTGCGGAGCAGCTGATCTTTGCGCATGCACGGACGGTGGAGGAACAGTTGCGGCTGCACCACATGGCCGATCTTTGCCTGGATACGTTTCCCTATAACGGAGCGACGACGATCAGCCACGCTCTGTGCCTGGGGGTGCCGACGCTAACGCTGCGTGGGGCGGTGTTGGGGAGCCGGCTTGGCGCGTCGATCAACTCGCATGTGGGGATCACGGAGTTCATTGCGGAGGACGGCGAGGCGTATGTGCGAAAGGCCGTTGCATGGACCCAGGATCTGCCGGCGCTGGCGCGGTTGCGCGGGGAGCTGCCGTCGATGTTTGCGGCGAGTGCGCTGCGGCAGCATGAGGATGTGGCGGATGCGCTGGTGCTGAAGCTGCGGGTGGCCTGGCGCCGGTGGTGTGAGGGGCTACCGCCGGAGCATTTGTAGGCGCCTTGCGGGCCGAAGCGGCTGCGGCCGGGGCTGGTGCTTAAAGATGCTCGCCGGAGGGCTTCGAGAGTGGCGGGCGCTCGGGCTATAATCAAGCCTGCTTCGACGTTCCGCGCTCATGTGCGCGTGAGCAGGGGCGCCGCGGAGAGTTGGCCGAGTGGCTGAAGGCGGCGGTTTGCTAAACCGTTATAGGGCCAAAAGCTCTATCGGGGGTTCGAATCCCCCACTCTCCGCCATGAAACCTCTGTCAGAGCCGTCGCATCTGTAAATCGTTGTTTTTGGACGGTTTATGTGATTCTACGTGTTCTATTCAGTCTATTTGAAGCATAGCAGTGTGCTCCTGTCCTTTCACGCCTCGGGCGGAAGCTTGGGCTGCTCATCAGTAGCACGACGCTTCTGCGTCATCTCCGACGGCGGTCCAAGCCACCCTTAGCTGCACCACGTGTTCTCGGACTCGACGAGTGGGCGTGGAAGAAGGGGCATCGCTACGGAACCATCCTATGCGATCTTGAACGCGGCACCGTAGTCGACTAGCTGCCGACGCGCGACAGTGCGGCTGTGGCGGCATGGCTGACCAACATCCAACAACCGAGGGCGTCAGCCGAGATCGTGCTTAGAGAGTGTCGGGCTGGACCGGTGTGCCATTTCATTTTCACCAGCGGACCTGGCAGGAATTTGTAAGAATGTCGTCGGTGGGTTGTGGATGTGGGAATCGCGAAGGCGATTTCCGAGCCTACCTCAGGCAGGCATCATCTGCAGGCCACGTAAGTTCGCTTCTGAATCAACCAGCAGAGAAGGCCGGTAAGCCTCTGCTCTTGCCACAACTACCCAGGCGATCCGAGCCATTTTGTTCGCAAGGGCTACCGCAGCGACATTCGAGGGCTTCTTCAGAGCGATCTTCTCGATCCATGTTCTGAGTCCGATGGATTGCTTCGTTGCTCGCAGCACCATAGCGCTGCGCTCCTGGATGGAAAGCCTTCGCAGGTAAGGTTGCCTCGTCTGCTGATGCCCTGCAGCTTCTGCTCTCCTCCTGTGGAGGAATCTCTTGGCACCATGCCAACCCAAGCTGAGAACTCGCGGCTCTTTCGGAAGGCAGATCCGTTCCAATCGCTGCGATCAGAGCGGTTGCGGTTACAAGGCCAATTCCGGGAATGGCAAGTAGGCGGCGACACGATTCGTTCTTACGTGGTGTCCCTTATGGCCCTCGCCCGGTAATGTATTGAGATGGGTGCCGCGCTGGGCAAGAGGCGCAACCAATACTCGGCCTAGCCGGTAGCTGTTGCAATACGGATTTCGAGATGCGCATGCACGATAAATCTTTTTGGCGCGGAACCTATGTAGTGGAACGGATAGCAGGTGATCAGGGTGAGTTCCGGTCGGTCATGGATTTCTAAGACCTGAATGTCCTCTGGTGAAACGATTTCGTGTGAGTCGACGACGTAAAGGTACTCCTGGCCTCCATCCGACACGAGTATGTCCATACCATTCCTGACACGTTCCAGAGGGCGGAAATCCTTATCGCGATGGGCTGCGACTGCGGCATTGCCCAGCCCGCCGAAATTGGCTGAGCCTTCGAGATGACAGGCTCCCTTTTCCAGATTGATGAGAGAGCAACCCGCAAACATTGGAGCTGTCAGTTGCAGGGAGGGAATTCGAAGAGTGCCAGTCACGCCGGAGGTCGATGCTGACGTTTTCTGCCCTTTGACCGATCCTTCGGCGCCAGTTTGTTTCATCGCTAATTGATGCGCAGAAATCGAGACGGCGTACAGGCTGCAAAAAAGTGCTGCGCAGACCCAGCAAGTCTTCTCGATCCAGCTTGCCCTACGTTCTGCGGCCTGTCGAAAGCTCACACTGTTCTCCGCAGTCGCATGCAGAGCGCGCCGACGAGGGAAATGACAGCCAGGAAGCCAGCCAGAGGCGTATAGCCAGCAGTCTTTGGAAGCCGCTTTACGTATGCGCCACGGTTTGCCCTGATCACTGGTTGTGGCCTTTCAAGGCTTGCCGTCAGGACCGGTTGGAGGGTGGTGCTCCGCGTCGCGGGCGCTGCGCCAGACGTGGGTGATGTGGGTGTAACGGAAGCCGCCGTCAGTTGCCCAGACTGGTTCCCATTCCCATTCGTGTTCGTGTTCGCGATAAAGCGCTTTGCCTCAATGCCCTTTAAGGCTGCACTGTCCGCCCCAATTCTTACCGGGGTCAACGACCACAACGTGACCAATTGGAGATCCGACGGCGACAGCTTTGAGAGTTCGGGGCGTTTCTCTGACGCTGTATCCACCGCCACGACACTCTCCTTGTTTGCGTTTGCGAGGGCAACAGCATCGTCCTTCGGATACACGAACTCAAAGCGCTGCCCGGTTGAAAAATTGAACCCGCGAAGTGACCGCTGTCCATGGGCACCTTTGCTCCAAAGGACCGGTCCGCTGGCTGCAGCGACGGACGCACTGGATGCCTCTACTGCCAGGAACGTCAACTTGGATGCTTTGCCTTGCGACGTGACCTCGACGACTGAGCGATCGCTCAAATGGTCAACGATCTGGATAATGTAATCGCCCGACTGCAAAATTCCGCCGGGTACAGCCGTCGTCTGAGGCATGGTGAAGGCAGTCGGGCCGGCCTGTGCAACGCAGACAGCGCAAGAGAGCACGAGAGAAGCTATGGAGACAGATCGGATGATGGACATGAACACTCCTGGCGAGTAGGATGCCCCAAATAGGGTATTGACAGAATCGACTCGGGGCAAGTTTGCCTGCTGAAAATATCCTTTGATGTGGTCCCATAGAAACATTTTTTGAGGAACTCTTGCCCGGACTAGGTTCTATCCGAATGACCACTCTGGTGGTCTCCGTCGTACTTGCACTCCTCGCGGTGTGGAAGAGATCTCACGATTTGAACGAGCTAAATTTTGTGCATGAACAAGTACTACGGGCCAATGCTGCTGCCGCCCCAATACCCTCCGCGTCGGTGCAGCAGCGTTTGCAGCGAGAGCATCGCGATGCGCTCCTGACGATCTCTCAGAAGGAAAATGAATTGCGGACACTTGAATCTCTCGGCACGAATGCGACTTCTCTACAGGACAGCATCAAGCATGACGTGCAGCGGATACTGCTCAACGCGTCAAGCAGCTTCAGCGTTGGGGACACCGCTTGGCTCCAATTCGAAGATGGCCGCGAGCGCGACGTCCGTACAGCACTTGCGGTCGATCTGCTCATGCTTCCGATCGCCTTTGTGGGTCTGGTCAGCGGAGGCTTCCTCTGGTACGTCGAATCAGAGCGAAAGCGAAGTGCTTCTCTTAAGCCTCAGCCGAAGTAGTCGCAAATTAGAGACAAGCGGCTGTAGCTGCACTCAGATGATTTCCCCTTTTCAGTAGCTGTAGCTTCGATAATTAAATGGGTTCTGGCACGCTTTTTGGTGACGAGGCGGTGTGGGTCTTAGATGTAGAGCCATGAACCGAGGAAGACTGATCCCGAGCAGTGTAGAGGTTGAGCTGGTCTGCCTCCGCCCGAAGGCCGGCCTGATCCACGTAGAACTCCGCGCCTGTCAGGTGGTTGCTGTCTGTCCAGGCTGCGGCCCCCGGTCATCCCGGGTGCATAGTCGCTACTGGCAAACGCTTGCAGACTTGCCTTGGGAAGGTATCCCGGTGCAGATTGCTCTTCGAGCTCGCAAGTTCTTCTGTGTAGACGAGTGCTGCGCGCGCCGCATCTTCACCGAACCACTCCCGGGGACCGTAAGCCGTTACGCACGGCGAAGCGGCCGGGCCAGCGATGCTCTCAGCTGGGTTACCCTTGCGCTCGGTGGCCGGGCAGGTACAAGACGTGCGCGCAAGCTGGGCTTGTTCGCGAGCAGAACGACACTTCTTTATGGAGCTTCGTAGGCGATCGCCTTCATCTGGGCCTTCGTTATCAAGGGTTCTTGGGATCGATGAGTGGGCCTGAAGAAGGGCCATCGCGATGGAATGATGCTGTGCGACCTGGAGCGCGGGCGCGTCATCGATCTGCTTCCAGCCCGCGACTCAGAAACCGTAGCAGCATGGCTCCGTCAGCATTCGAGCGTGCAAGTTGTGAGCCGGGATCGTGCAGGTGCCTTCGCTGACGCGATCCGTAAGGGTGCTCCGAACGCTGTACAAGTTGCGGATCGCTGGCACTTGCTGAACAACCTCGTAGATACACTGCTCCGGTCGCTTGAGCGTCATCGTGAAAGATGAGAGAAGTCCGCGATCGCCTTGAAGCTTCTCCGGGAGCCCAGCTCGTCCGTTCTTCTGCTCCAGAGGCGCAGACGCTCGCATCGCAGAGGACGCAGCAGAAGAGGGAGGCCCGCCTTGAGCTCTACCAGCAGATGACCGAGCTGATTGCTCGTGGCAAGAGCCAAGCGGAAGCAGCAACAAGCGTTGGTATCAGCTTGCAAACCGTACAGCGATGGATCACAACCGGAGTCTTTCCGGAGCGCAAGCACCGGGTCTTCCCAAGCCACGTGGATGCGTTCGGACCTTATCTCGAGAGCGTTTTGCGGAAGGCTGCACCAACGCGTCACAACTCTGGCGCGAGATCAGGCAGCAGGGCTTCCGAGGAAATATATCCGGCGTATGGCGCTGGCTACAGCGTCGCTTCGTATCCTTGCGGACATCCGAATTGACACCACCCATGAAGAAAAGACCGCCTCTCTGCCTGGAGCATGTCGCCTGGCTAATACGAAAGCAGATACCAGAAGACATCGCTTTTCTGAAGGCGCTGTATAGAGATTCTCCAGAAATGGAAGCGCTCGGCCAAACAGCCAGAGGCTTCTTCGAGATGATCCGCAACCGTGATGCCGCAGCATGGTCACAATGGCTTGAGGCCGCTGCGCACTCTCCACTACATCGTTCGCGCGCCGGCTCGAACGGGATCGTATTGCCGTCGACGCTGCGCTCCGGCTTCCATAGAGCAACGGCATGGTGGAAGGACAGATACACCGGCTGAAGCTGATCAAGCGGCAGATGTACGGACGCGCCAGCTTCGATCTACTCAGGCTGCGCGTCCCCGACTCGGCCTAATTCGAACGCCTGTACACGCGTTCGCACGCTCAACTACCTGTTTCACCAAAAGCGTGCAAGAACCCATTCAATGTAATAAACGACACCCGACCATTCCTTGACGAGTGTGTCTGGTGCCAAAGTCGGCACACCAGACACAGACGTAACACGCGCCCTTCTGGCTGGAAAGGAGGGTCCTCTGCTAGTGACCAGCGATCGCCTGGTTGAACTGATCCTGTGTGAGGTCGTGGTTCGGATCCGAGGCGCTTGCGGCACCCCACCTCGCCACCTTCATCGTTGCAGCTACCGGTGTGAGATTGAGGCTATGAACCGACCAGTCATTAAGGGCAAGAGCATTGTCGCGGACGTATAGAGGAAAGCAAGTTTCAGTGGCTGAGCATGCGCCCCCATTTGCCTTCCTGTTCTGTGAGGCATCCAAGTTGCTGTTGTTCAAAGAGAAGCCGGTCGACGCTACGTCTTCGCCCACCCCATCATCCTCGAGGGTTATGGATGACTCTGCGACCTTGTAGATGGTTGCGTTGTTTACAGTCAGATGCTTTGCCCAATTAGTGTCAATGCCGTTGTAAAGCAATCCGCTATATGCAGAAGTCAGGTCGTGAATAGTCGGAGTGGTCAGCGTGATGTAGTTGGCTGCGTGGTTGTGTCCTGGCTGAAGCTGAAACCCATTCCCCTTCGAGTCGTGCACCGTCGCGTCGGTGACCGAGACGGTGCTACATCCAGCAATGCGAATGTTTCCCTCTGAATTGGTGACTTCCAGCGTTTGAACAGTCAGTCCCTGACAGTCCTCTGATGTTGAGTAATAGTCATCGACGGAGAGCCCCCAACCATTCACTGTGGCGATCTGAACATTCTGTAGATAAGCTTGGTACGTGTCCTTGAGCGATATGCCTGCGCCATCGTAATTGTTCGTATTCGAGGGTACGTCTAATCGCCCAATCATTGCCTGCATGATGAGGATGTTATGAATCATTGCTTGGCCGGCTGCGGCCGGAATCACCGCAATATTTGCATCGGTCTTTGCAAACGTCTGTGGGTCCGTAAGCGGCTCAAGCGTCCCATTGTTGTATACGGTAGAGCCGGAGTTATAGATGGCAGAGTTTTCGACTGTCACGTTGCCGCCTGTCGCGTGGCCAGGACTGTTGTCCGGATTCAGGATGGCGATGCCAGCGACGGGAGCGTGCGCAACCACAAGGCCGTCGATCGTCACATTTCCCGCCTCTCCGGTAATGATGCCGTACGGCATATCGGAAGAGGCAATCCTGATGTCGTGATTTGCTGGGCTGCTGTTATCCGAGAGATGCACATAGATGAACGTGCCGTCTGAGATCATCGTTCCAGCTTGTTGCATCACGCCGGATGGAGAGCCGTTGGTGGGGGGTTGTAGAGGAGTGGTTGGTGCGTACGCCCCATCAACAAAGACTTTATAGGCTATAGATGGGAACGGTGCCTTATACGTGGCACCGTCGACAGATTGCCAGGAGGCCGACGGGATCGATTTGGTTGGATCGATGATCGGTCGGTTTACGCAGGACGGAGAGCCATTATTCCAAGAGCAAGAGCCAGTCGGGCCGTAGCTGCCCACGTACTGAAGGTTTAACTTCCCAATCAGCATGGTTTGAAAGATTTGGGAGCCATACAGTAACACTGCGGACGGCGAAGAGAAGTTGAACTGGTTTACTTTGTTTAGAGATCGCCATGCGGTCTGAGTTGTCAGGCCGTCGTTACTGTCGTTCCCGTTCACGTTGTTGACGTAGTAGTTCGTCAGACCCGCTGGTTCCTGCGCTATCAAGCTACAGGTGGAGCCAAGTAGCACAGAAAGGGCTAACGCTCTGACCTTTTTTGTGAAAGTTCTCGAGTGTTTCTTCGTTCCGCAGACTTTGTGGCGAGATGGTGGCATAGATATCTCCTTTGCAGAGTGACCTGAAGTGTTGACACAGCGCAGCAAGAGGACACTATCAGCTGAGCCGTGCTGAATGCGGGCTAGCGTGGCTTAGACTAAGCCACCAAACCCACTTGACTGGCTTGTAGTGGTCCATATTGGATGTCGAGCGCTCTGGCTGGTTGTTTCTTCTAACAGCAGGACTGCAGCTTTTTACAATCCTTTTGGTTTTCTGAGCACACTCTCTTTGTCGCGATTGTTCCTAATCAGTATCGTATACAGAAGATTGAGCATCCTGCTTGTATGGGACTAAGCGCTGAGCTTGCCAAGAACCCTGACCTGTCTGTAGCTTTCACATTCTGTGTCACGGTTTGATCACATTATTTAAACTTTGGCACACATTGGTGATGCTCTTTGGTCGGGCGTAGATCTTCTGTATGCGAAGAGGAGAGTGCGACAGTTGGTCGGGACGGTGCAGATGGAGTTGCGAACCTTTCAGCCCAATTCTGTGTGCTGTGCTGTCATGTAGCGTAAGTATTTGCTTGTCGTAGCGTTTGTGCCGCTATTCGTAGTAAGTCGGAACAACAGATCGTCGGTACACACGCGAACAATGGCGGAAGTGCTTCGAGAAGGACAGTTAGCAGGCGGCCGAGATCATCATAGGACGCTCGGAGTGGCATCTCTAAGACAAACATCGCCTCAGAAGCTACGCGAAAGAATTCCTAAAACTACAGATTGCGGGTAACCCGCGACGCGCTTTTCGATTCCCGACATGCGGTCAGCACCGTGCCCAAACCGCTCTTGTCGAAGATGGAGCGTAGCTGCTCGAGGCTGTTCATGAATCTTCTACTCGATCAAATAGCTCCGCGTGTTGGCCGAACGATGGTCGTCCACTACAACACCGTCAAACCATACTACTCGCGGGGCTACAGCCCATTATCACCGGAGGCATGGCTGAGAAACAACATGCGGTTGGAGAAGTGGAAACTGCTACGCGCTTCCCACTTATCCCCCCGGCGGCTATCGGAACTCCTTCATAGCTGCGTAAGACTAACTCTTCCAACGTTGCGGTTCTGCAAGCTCTTCTAAAGAACCCAACGAAAACGAAGATGCTGGCCGATTTCAAAGACGGAGGTTCGCTGTATAGGAACACCACTCCGATGCTGCGAGTCGCTTGATATCAGGCAGCACACAGCTTGAAAGGGCTGAGCCCTTTCGTAAGGCGGCGTGGAGCGACTACCTACCTGCCATATGCAAGCTCCAACTGTTGTGGAATCGCCAACCATTCGCACGCAGGCGGCCTGGTTGGTGCTGAGTTTCCTATGCTGGACGCCTATTGATTTGCTGTAGGGATAACTTGCACAACACGGTGTAGCAGTTGCTGGCGTGGTGCGTTCATCTATGTTGCACCACGCCAGCATCTCAAGTGACTACGGGCAAGACTGCCCTCGTCTTCTTTTAGCAAGTAATCCTTATTGGCAGGTCAGGGTCGTCAGGAAGGTATCACCCGACAGATACTGGCTCCCGTTTGGGGCGCTAATCGAAAGCACGTACGCGTTCTTTGGATCTACCGCGACGGGACCAACCGAGCACGACGCTGGGCCTTCCTCAAGACCTGTGAGATCACATTGCAGCGCGCTCCTTGCGATATTGTAAAAATAGAAGCTTGGGGCTCCGTATTTATCAAGACCGTAGACAAGAGAGGCTCTGGCCGTAATCCCTGTCGAGATGTATGCCTTGATGGCAAAGGTGGCCTGCGTGCAGGTAGCCGGTATCTGCAGTTGAAGAGTTCTTGCGGCATAGGTTGTTGTTGCAGGCGTTGTCGTAACTCCCGAAAGAGGCGCAAAAAATTGTTGAGGGTATTGCCCAGCCGTCAAGTCCGGAATGGTTATGTTGCCCGACAGCAAGTACGGAGAAGCAGGCCCCTGGGGGCCGGTGAGTCCGGTTGGCCCGGTCGGCCCGCTTGGCCCTGTGACGCCAGGCAGCCCGGTCGCCCCGGGGGCACCCATAGGTCCAATCGGACCCGCGACACCTTGGGGTCCAGCTGGACCGACAGCACCCGCCGCCCCGGTAAGACCTGTTAGCCCGCTTGGACCTGCGATGCCCTGGGGCCCCGCTGCACCGACAGCACCAGCGGCACCTGTGGCGCCCGCTGGCCCAATTGGACCTGCGGCCCCTTGGGGACCCACTGGACCAACAGCGCCAGCGGCACCGTTGGGACCGGCTGGCCCGACTGGACCTGCGACTCCCGGCGAACCTGTTACCCCGGCGGGCCCTTGTGCGCCCGTTGCGCCTGCTGGGCCGCGGGCCCCCGCAGCGCCCGCTGGTCCGGCAGTGCCCGGGGCACCCGGGGCTCCTGGTAAACCCGATAGTCCCTGCGGACCCACAGGACCCTGCGCATTCCATTGCGTGACGTTTTCGAAGCGGTCGATGCAAAGGCCGGGAGATGCGACGATGCGCGCCAGGCCTGTGACTTTCGAAACACAGGAGGTTATGACCTTTGCGGACGTTGTTACCTGGGCAGGAACCGCTGCAACGCAGCCTGCGATGGCAGCGGCGAGAACTAGCACTTTCTTTTGCATATCGTCCTTGAATAAGTGTGATTCGTTTGAGTTTGTAAATCTAAGAAGTTAGAAAACTGAGTTAGTCCGGTACCTGGCGGATCAATGCCATTTGCGGCGCTGGTTGCCGCGGATCGAGGCCGCGCCGAGAAGCGGCGTGTCGCTGCAATCCTTCATGCGCGAACGCCGTATGGGCGATAACTTACTGACACGTCAGCGTAGTCAACAGATTTACATTGGCGAATTCAGGCATGGTCGTCTTATCCGCCAGGAGTTCCAACACGTAGGGAACTGCCGGAAGCGTTTGCACAGGGCCAAGCGTGCAGGTGGCCTCGCCTTGTGGAAGTCCCTTGCCTCCCGAAGGCGGTCCGGTAATGATGCATCTCCCAGCAATGCCGGTCGCGGGGAAGCTTGTACCTGTTGCCCCGCCGGCGTCCTTGCCGTAGACGAGCGCGATCACGCCCGCCACGAGCGGAGGCACGCCGATTGCCCGAACCGCAAGGGTAACGTTCGTACATGCCGTCGGCAGCAGAAGCTGCGCTGCCCGCAACGTGGCAGTGGAGCTTACGACGGCGGTCGTGGCACCTGTGAGCGTGCCCACATAGGCATCGTTTTGACTGGGCGTGACCGTTGCAGGGAACGTGGTGTTGCCGTTGAGGACCAGAGGGCCAGCCGTCCCCTGCGGCCCAGTGGGGCCACTCGGTCCGGCAGGTCCGATCACGCCCGCTGTCCCCTGCGGTCCGGTCAGCCCGATTGGGCCCGTCGCACCGGTTGCTCCCTGGGGGCCGGCGAGCCCGGTAAGGCCGATTGGGCCGGCTGCTCCGGCGGGGCCAACAGGCCCGGTTGTGCCGGCTGCTCCGGCGGGGCCAACAGGCCCGGTTGCTCCTGCAGGCCCAACGGGACCGGTAGCGCCGGTAAGACCGATTGGGCCGGCTGCTCCCGCGGGTCCGACGGGACCGGCAGCGCCGGTAAGGCCAGTCGCTCCCGCAGGTCCAACGGGACCGGTCGCGCCGGTAAGGCCGGCACGTCCCGGAACGCCAGCGGGACCGGCTGGTCCGGGCAGACCCGGAAGACCAGCGGGGCCGGTAGCGCCCTGCACGCCCTGGGTACCCAGCGTTACCGCGAAGAAGAGGGGAAGGAACGAGTTTTGGCCAACCACCGTGAGCAGGTAGGAACCGGGCGCGATATTCACCGGGAGCTGTGCCGTGATGGAGGAAGAGGTCTCCGCGGTCACGGTGAGTTTCGTACCGCCAATGGTTACGCCGTGAGGCTTATTACCGAAGCCGAAACCCGCGATGACGATCTGTGTGCCGCTGGCGTTTTCTGAAACGGAGGTGATGGCGGGGAGGAGAAACGGTTGCGCGTTTGCGACGCCGGCAGAAGCAGCGACGACGACAACGGGCAGCAGGCGAGGAAAACGCAGGGTTGGCATAGGACTCCTGAAAGCGCGGAGGTGAAACCTCGAGGGGATAGCTCGAAGGTTTCATTTGCCTATGCTGAAGTCCTTTTCTTTTCTCAAGAAAAGCTCAAAGTTTTCTGAAAGAAGAACTTACAGCGCACTCCGGGGCTTCCCGGAGCCATGGAGCGCTTCGCGGGCGGACCTAGCCTGAGCTTTCAGGTAGGCGTCCTGGATTCGGTCTGCGTCAGCCTCGACATCCGCGAGCTGCCGGAGAGCGAGGGCTCTATCGCCACTTTTTCCAGTGAGGATTGCAAGCTGCAGTCTGGCCTCGGTTGCGGTCTCGGCGAATCCCAAGGTGCCGGCGAGCTGAAGCGCCTGGCGAGCGGCGAGGGATGCCCTGGGGAGATCGCCCTGTTGCTCTTCCAGGCGGCTGAGCGTGAGCAGGGTATGAACCTGACGCTGTGGCTGATCGAGCTTCTGCTCGATGGCGATGGCGTCGTTGAGAGAGCTCTTGGCGAGCGCCCAGTCATGCTGAGCGGTGGCGATCTGTCCCATGCGGTTCAGGGCGCGGAGTCTACCGGAGACGTCATCGTAGCGGGCGGCGAGGTCCAGCGCTTCGCGGGTCTGGGATTCCGCGGGGGCGTAGCGCTGGAGGTAGAAATTTGCCTGTGAGGCCGAGGTAAGAAGCCGCTCATAGAGGATGGGGGCGCCGCGCCTGCGGCTCTCAGCGATTCCTTTCTCGGACCACTCAAGGGCCTTGGACCAATCTCCTTTGGTGCTGTAGAGATCGGCGATGACGGAGTCTGTCATGGGATCCGGCGGTCGGTTCCCGAAAGTAGCAAGGAGAGCCTTCGCCTGGGTGAGCGCTTCTGAGGACTGTCCGGCGCTGGAGAGGGCTTGCACGAGGAGCCGACCATATTGCGGGTTATCCGGGAAGAAGCTTACGAGTGCAGCGTATGTCTGGGCTGCGGCGGCGAATTGGTGCTTCGCACTCTGCGCCCTTGCCTGGATGGTGAGCTGCTCTTCACGGGGCAGGCTTCCGGCGAGCTGTAAGGCGCGATCGGCCTCGGCCGCGGCCTTCGATTCCTCTCCGCGCTCCGTCCATGCAGTGGAAAGAGCCAGGTGGATGAGCGGGTAGTCTGGATCCATTTGCTTCGCGCGTTCCAGGATTTCGATGGCCCCTTTTCCGTCGTAACGTCTGGTTCGCTCAAGTCCTTCGGAGTAAAGCTGGAAGGCCGCGGGGTTGACGCCGGTTGCGAGGCTGGCCAGTTGCCGATCCTGTGGCGACTGCTGTCCCCCCAAACTCTCGGCTACGAGCTGGCGGACCTGAGTAAGCATCGGCAAGAGATCAGCCTCCGACCGCTCGAAGGTCTGCTCCTGCTCGGTAGCGCCGGTCTTTAAATTGATGATGCGGACATCCAGGCGCAAGCGGCCGGCGCGCAGGAGGTAGGCTCCGGTGAGGGTGTAGCCGCAGTCGAGATCGTCGCCGAGATGACGAAGAGTGGGGACGGCCAGGTCGGCAGTGGCGATGATGTTTGTCTCTTTTAAGGCACGGTCGACGTCCTCGGTGGAGAGAACGCGGAGCCTTTGAGTGAGCCGCAGATCGGTGCTGAGCATCTCCTGCACGGCCGATCCGACCCAAGCGCTGTCGGGGGAAGCAGCGAGATTCTGAAACGGCAGGACAGCAAGTGTCGCCCGGGGCCTGGCCGCCTGTGCGCGGTTGAGGATGTCGTGACGCCGAGACCATGGGGTCGCAAGCAAAAGCAAAAGCATCAGCGCAAGGCAGACGCAGCCGGCGATCGCGAATAGGCGGAGCGTTCGCGAAATCTGGAGAAGTGGGCGGTGGCGTGGAGGTTGGGAGGGTTTAGCCGGCGCTTCGGGCGGCAGACTGGCGATGTGGGGCGCGGGTCTTAGAGATTCCGGTGCCCTAAGCGAAGTTGGCGGATGCTCGGTTGCAATGACAGTGGCGCGGAAGCGATACCCTACTTTTGAGATGGTCTGGATTGGACTGGTGTCGGGGAAGTCGTCTGCGAGAGCCTTCCGGAGGACCGAAATGAGCTGGGTGAGGCTCCCTTCCTCGACGAAGGCGTTAGGCCAAAGCGCGTCCATCAGTTCGCGCTTTGCGACCGCAGTGTCGCGCCGGTCGATGAGCAGAACCAATAGGTCGAGAGCACGTGGAGGGACAGAGACGACGACCCCCTCACGCATGAGCAGGGGCAGATCCATGTCCAGGGAATAGGGGCCGAAGCAGTAAAGCATGGGGAGTTAAGGCGGAGGAGGGCCGACCACGATCTTACCCTACGAGCCGTACGTGGGCGTCCGATCCACGTTGCAAGTTGTTTTAACTTTTAGGGTATAGCCGTGCGATACACGGAATGAGCTTCGAATCCGTCCAGCTCCAGCAATTCAGCTCGGCCTGCGCATGTATTTGCGTCGTTGGTAATGATGACGACAGATGGTTGGGCTGACTCCTGTGTATCGGAGTTCCACTCACTAGGGCGCAACATTGAAAGCAACTTTAGCTGATTTGTATCCGGGTTCCGATGGGAATGGGCCGGGTTCTCAGTCGAGGCGGTGGCGCTCACCCTTGTAGTTTTCGGCTCCCTTTCGCATACTCAGCCGTCACCTCGCCACGAGACCCGCAAAAGCCACGATCCGAACGGCACAGGCGCCTTCGAGATAGGCAGAGAGTCGCACAGGTTCCACAGTTGAGGTCCGCTCATGCGAGCTCCTACCGTGGTTTGGCAAGTCGGGTCATCCCAAGAAGCTCACTTATCAGATCTTTCGCGAGCGTAAGGCTATAGATCTGGCGGCCGCTGCAAAGAATCGCTCCATCCAGTCGACAGTTTACGGAAAACGGCTCAAAACTGAGTGAACTGAATGCCTTGTTCCCGCAAACAGCGTTTTCGGAAAGTCCCTTGACGCACAGCCGTCCCGGACCCGCACTGCCATTCCGGAGACCCCACAGTTTCCGAAAACCCGACTTTGCAGGAAGAACCTGAGCATTAAAATGGCTCCCAAGTTGGAGAAACCTTGGAAGTCAGCCATGCACTCTATTTTCTGGCTTTTGTAGTTGGTGGTGTGATCCTAATGGGATTAGCCATGTACGTCGGCTGGGAAGTAGCCAACCATCGGCAGCGTCCCTCTTGGTCTAGTCGAACGGGCCTATCGAAGGTGATTCTGATCGCATCCGTCGTCCTTCTCGGATGGCTCCTCTTCACTCCGCTACGAATGATCTGGGTGACGCGAACAGCTGCTGTTCCTGGTCAATACACGAGCAACGGCACTTGGGGGACTGCCGCCCTTAGCATGCAGGGCGACGGAACGTTCGTCGAGGTCTGGCACTTCAGGAATGAATACAACGGTAAGCCTGTGGGGGAAGGGGTTGCACATGGCACTTGGCGCGACGCTGGACGGGACTGGCTCACACGGAACATCGAACTTGAAGGGTTCAGAGGACTTGCCGAACATGATCGAGACCGATCCGCCGGCCTTAGCGGAGCCAATGTGATGGGATACGGCGGTGGCACCTCAATCGAGATTGATGCGGGTTCAGAGATTGTGTTCCGCAAATAGCAGCCCGAAGGCCTGTAGACCGACTCCGCAAAACAAGATCTCGGGACTTCCTGCCCTGGCAAACTGTTTCCGAAAACCCGACTTTGCGGGAACGAGAGCTAAATTCTTGATTATGGTTTCAAATCGTCTATGAGAGGGTGTCATGGTTGAGAAGGGTTTGCGGTATAGCGCGGCCACCGCAGTGTTCTATGCCCTGTTCGCCTTCGCCCTCTGGTCTGTTTACTCGATGCGAGCACAGGTCGAAGGCGGAGGTTACAGCCTGACGGAGGCACACAGTCTAGTGCTGAAGATGGCCGCGATTACGACTGGGCTGTGTGCGGCAGCCACACTCTTGGGCAGGCTAATTTTTCGGAGTGTCAGTCGTCTCGGAACGGCGGTGCGATCGGGCTGGTGTACGGGCCTGTGCTTAGTTGCTTACACTGCCGCGAATGTCTTGTGGCGGAATTCCTGGGACCCAACTAGCGTAAAACCTGCATTCTTTCCGTTTTGGGGCGACGTCAACGCGCGTTTCTTCTACGAATACAACTGGCTCAGCTACCTTCTGTTTCTGACCCCGCTTGCGATGATAACGGCAGCTGCGTTGATGTGGCTGGCCGAGCGGCGAAAGACATAATCGGAACACGCACGCGCCTTGAAAAGGCGACGTTATAGAACCTTCGGAAGCACAGCCGAAGTCACAGGAGAGGGTAAGGCTGGCAGGCCCAACCTGTCGCAGATCACAATGTAGAAGTCTCGTACGGTCAGGACGGAACCGGCTTGGCTGTCGCTGATTGCAATATGAAGACTTCTTCTGTGCGAAGCACGATCTCAACAGCGTCAAGTCTTATGGCAAGAGGTTAGCGCAACGCATAAGGGTGCTCAGAGCCTCGCCTGTTTCCGAAAACCCGACTTTTCAGTATTCCACTGGAGACGGGCCGACGGTGAGCTCTTAAAGTGGAGGGATGTTTGGTGCTGAACCTCAAGAGCGATGGACAAGAGAAGAGCAAGCGGAGTTTGAAAGATACGCTGCTGAGCGGCTAAAAGCTTGCAAGTCTTCCGCGACGAAGGCTGGGATAGCCCTCCTTGTAAACGTTGCGATCATAGTTCCGTTCAGTGCCGGGCATCGGTTTCACAGTCACTGGCAACAAGCACGATTTCTAATCGTTACCGCTGAATTGCTCCTTGTCTGGTTCGGGATCAAGGTGGGATACGTCTGGAGTTCGTGGCAGAGTTCTCGCGAAGTGAGGCGTGAGTACGAGGGATCAGCCTGGATCAATCTGCAAGCCGACTACATACGTGCCCACAAACACTGCATAGAGAACCGTGTTGAGGTAGAAGCGAGCGCGCTGTGTGGCTGCTTTTACTGTATGTCCATCTATCCGCCTTCAGAGATCGTGGACTGGATCTACGATAGAGAAGCTTTAACGGCCGACTGCCCTCGCTGCGGAATCGACGCCGTCATTGGCTCCGCCTCGGGTTTCCCAATCACACCCGAGTTCCTCAGCACCATGAATGAACATTGGTTCGAGGGGCAGCGACCCAACTGAACAAGTTGCTGGCCAGTTCGCCAGCGGTGAAACGCGCCGCTTTCCCGCAAACGGCGTTTTCGGAAACTCCCGACGCTTCTGTTTCCGAAAACCCAACTTCGCGGGAACTCTCGCCTCTTGGTTAGTAGTGTCCGTTTTCGCAAGGCAACGTGTGCAGAATAATCCCCGCAGTAGAAGTCGGATCGAAATGCGCACTACCCGCGCCGGAAGGATGAAGGCTCAAATCGCAGATCGGTGTAGCGATGTGAGCCAAGATCGTTTCAGCGAGGAATCTCAAGGCGTTCTCGTTCCCTTCCAAGAGAACGAACGTTCTCCTCGCAGAAGGCGCAGTCGAGTCGTCGTCTTCGTAGGTCAAGGTTCGGACTGTCAGCTTGCTGCTGCTCATGCCATGTAGCTGAAGAACGTCATTGACAGGGGGGTAACTTCCGCTCATCTTGCTGCTCTCAAAGGTTGTCGTTGCGTCCACCTTAATCCTACGGTCCCGCAAAACGGGTTTTCGGAAACAGGCGGAAGATTGGTATCGGAAGTCGCGTTATCGTCTAGTCGTTGCGGAAGCGAGACGGACACATCGGCTCAACTTGTTATCGTGCAGCCATGCGCGAAGAAACGCTCAAGCGCTTGAAGATGGCCCTGATCGGTGGGGCCTATCCTTGCTATCCCAATCGGGCACACAGCATTGATCTACATCCTCTCGTACCTTGGAATTGCTGAGTAGCATGGAATGAGTCTGCGACTCACATGTCCTGGGCCGGAGTCGTCAGTTTCCGATAACGCCGGCACTCCTTGGGTGCGTGCGCAACAGTGGAACGGTTAGCTTAGCTTATGGTGGATATTCGCAAAGAATCGCTCATCGTCTGGCTCATCGGGAGAGTCAACGCGACGCACTTTGGGAATTGCTTCGCTCTGAAGATTGCAGGAGGATTTCGCATGAGCCCTAGGAGTATGCGCACGGCATCAATCGTAATGCTGTTCGTTGGAACAACACTTCGCGCTCAGACCGACCTGCGCGCACTCTCGAGCGACCCCAGCCTTGTCACCGGAGGCGATGTGCTCGTCGAGTTGAAGACCGCTCTCGCACACCCAAAGGTAACGCTTAATTCGATCGACATCAGTGACCGCTTCCGGTCAACCAGTCAAGGTACGTTCGTAGGCCTCGTAGACGGTCTACATCTCGGGCACAACGATCTTCGCAGCGGACGAGCGATCCTCGATCTCATCGACTATCCCATCGAAGGCCCCGTCTTTTCCGGCCCCCGACAGCAGCCGTTCCTCTGTGAGACAGAGCACTTCCGCCTGCCCGACGGCTCAATGCTCGGTAAGCCTTTGGATGAAAACTGTTCGGCAAAGACCGTCATTCAGTACGTCTACCTTCCGACCTCTAGCGTGGAGTTCAAGCCACTCACGGACGTTCGACAACTGCCGCCGGACATGTCCACAACGACAACGCTCACTGGGGACAGCGTCAACTTCATCGTCCGCGTTGAGACAGGGACTATGGATCGAGGGATCTATCAGAATGCAATTCTGTACGACCCATCAACCGAGCCACCGCCGACGCCTTTCCATCCTCCCAAGGGCTGGAATCAAAAACTTGTTGCCTTGGAGGGATCGGGCTGTCCGGGGGGCTGGTATGTGCAAGGCTCCGCGCTCGGCACATCGATCCTTGACCGTCAGCGGCTCGCACAAGGCTACGCACTCTTCAGCAACACGCTCAACCACTCAGGCAACAGTTGCAATGCCATCCTTGCCGCAGAAGCAACTGCAATGGGCAAAGAACATTTCATCGAAACGTTCGGCACCCCGGCGTGGACAATCTCTATCGGTGGATCAGGCGGTGCGTACACCTCGCTTCAGATTGCCGATGCATTTCCTGGCCTTTTCGATGGCGTAATGATCCGCAGCACCTTTCCCGACGCTCTCTCCATTGCGCTGGCGGGGCTGGACGCACACCTTCTCATACATGCTTTTCGCAGTAATCCTTCGCTTGCGTTGGGTGAAGATCAGCAGGTAAAAATCGGCGGCTATCAATCCATCGGTGCCATGGTCGACATGGCAAACCAGGCGCAAAGAACAGATCCCGTGCCACAGCGAGAAGACATCACAAGCTACATGTCGGCCGTGTGGAAGGATATTGTTCCGCAAGAACTACGCTACAGCCCTGATAAGAATCCCACCGGTGCACGGCCGACCATCTTTGATGTTGCGCGCAACGTCTACGGAGTGAATCCGCATACTGGTTTCGCCCTGCGCACCTTTGACAATGTCGGGGTCCAATACGGTCTAGTCGCCTTTAACCGCGGTATCATCACCCCGGATCAGTTCCTGGATCTGAACGAACGCATCGGCGGCGTGGATGCCGATTCCAACTACACCCAGGAACGGACCTCCGGCGATGTCGATGCCATTCTTCGCGCCTATCAATCCGGCCTTATATTGAGCGGTGGCGGTGGGCTGAGCGCCATCCCGATCATTGATGACGGCTCTTCCAAAGAGAGCGGCGGCTATCACTATGGCTGGTACCACTTTGCTCTGCGAGAGCGCCTCGCTCAGGCGAACGGCAACGCCGACAACATGGTTCTCTGGCGCAACACGACCACACCAGCAGCCTCGCAGGACCTGCTCGATCACTGGATCACTGCATGGAAAGCCGACAAGCGCCCCGGATCGCCGCGGGAGGCTCTTTTAAAAAACAAACCCTCGTCCGGTCAGAATGGTTGCTATCACGACAGCAAATTCATTCCAGACGAACTGGTCTTCCAGGATAAGGCCAGCAGCTGCGAGAAGCTCTATCCGGTGTACTCCAACACGCGACACGAGGCCGACGGACCATTGGCAGCCAACGTACTCAAGTGCCAGCTAAAACCTATCGCGCTGAGTGACTATCAAGTCCCACTCACGCCCAAGCAGCAAGACAGGCTTAAAACCATCTTCCGGGAGGGCGTCTGCGACTACAGCCGCCTCGGGATTAATCAGGTTCCGCTCGTGACCTGGCCTTCGTTCGGGCCCTCACCGAAACATCTGGTTTACGAAGTGCCAAACAGTCAGTGAACCACTGAGGCATGCCCCGGTAGGAGGGCGCAGCTGATGGACGAGCCGCAACGGCCGGCGCGTTTTCTTTTTCGAGTTGCGATGCAATGCTTTTTCGGGTGTAGCCAGTAGTGCCCCTTCGATCGCTGGAAGCGCCCATCTCTGTGCGTCGCTGATAGTCTGGCGATAACTTCCTTCTTTGAGGCTTACGAAATGCGTCTGCGGTTGTTTTTTGCTCTTTTGGCTTTAATGGTCGGAGTGGCGGAGGCTCAGCAGACCAAACCCTGGCCTGTACGGGCTGTAATCGTCGTCACATTCGAGATAGGGAAGGACACCGGCGATCTTCCGGGGGAGTTCCAGCTCTGGGTCGAACGCGAGAAACTAACCGAGATCGTGGAGTTTCCTGGGGGCGCGCACCCACTACGGACGAATGCGGAACATACTGTGATTGGTATGTTGAGCGGCACGACATTGGTGAATGCGACGGCTTCGATGATGGCCCTTGGACTTGATCCGCGATTCGACCTGACGCACAGCTACTTTTTGATCAATGGTATTGCGGGTGTAGATCCGAAGTATGCGTCGATTGGTTCCGCAGCGTGGGCAAAGTATGTGGTCGGCGATGTGGCGCGGGAAATAGATTCGCGTGAGGCTCCGAAAGAGTGGCCATATGGGATCTTTCCCGTCAAAGCGCATGAGCCGAATCCAAAGACGCTGCCGAATGCAGATCCTTTCAAGTCAAACGCCTATCCACTGAATGCTGGGCTTGTGGATTGGGCGTACAGCCTGACGAAGGATTTGAACCTGGGGGACGATCCGGCAGTCGCCAAGTTTCGGAAGGACTTCGTGGGCTATCCAGAGGCGATCAGGCCACCGTTCGTACTAATCGGTGACTCGTTCGCCTCCGACTATTACTGGCACGGAAAGATCATGACGGGGTATGCGGAAGACTGGGTGAATCTCTACACCCAGGGCAACGGCCGGTTTGTGATGACAAACATGGAAGACTCTGGTTTCATGGAGGCGATCGCGAGGCTTGCAGCGATGAAGCGGGTCGATGCGAGGCGCGTGATGGTGCTGCGGACGGGAAGCAACTACTCGATGCAGAGGCCTGGGCATGAGGCGGTGGAATCAGTGACAGCGCCTTACATCGGTACGAAGCTCGCTTTGGAGTCGGCATGGCTATGCGGAAGCGTTGCGCTGCACAACCTGTTGACGCACTGGGATGCGGCGTATGCGAAGGTGCCAGTGGCCACGAATTGAGCGGTAGGCATGCGGACGTGTCACGGAATCGAAGGTCGGGTGCTTATGGCCCGATTCGGATCTGGCGCTGCTCTTTCGCTGACTAGCCGATGGTAGGATTCGGGTGCCAATCAAGGCCGTATTTCCTCTGGACGAGATTCAGGAAGCACATCGCATGTATGCCAGAGGGGGCGGACTCGGCTCCATCGTCCTCGATGTTTCTTCGCAATAGCGCTGTGCAGAGCATGTGAGAACTTCACTGTCCGAGAGAGGATCGCGACGAAACGATTTTCCGCGTGTCGTTGGGAGCACCTTCCCTTTGAGGAAGTCCAAGGCCAGCTTCTTCACGCTGCGATATTCTTGCCTCGACCATCAGCAGGAGCCTCACACTTTGCGCAGAGCCATCCCTATCGCCGTCGTTATCCTTTCTACCGCAGCTACTGCCTTTGCCCAGCGACAGCCCGTCGACGAAGTCGATCCCACCATTGGCAATGTTGGAATCCTGCTGGAACCGACGCGGCCCACGGCCTACCTGCCGAACAGCATGGTGCGTGTCTATCCCGTGCGCAAGAACGCGCTCGACGATCAGGTCCAGTACTTCCCGCTGACGATTCTTTCGCATCGCGCGCCAGATCTCTTCGCCATCATGCCCGGGGACGGCACACCGCTTACCTATGACAACGAGCACGCCGCGCCCTACGGGTATGCCTCACGTCTGGGCGACAAGAACGTCGGCGTCGAGTTCGCACCCGCACACCAGGCGGGGATCTTTCGCTTTCAATATCTCGATGGCAACGCAGTGTTCACTTTGCGCAACCTGCATAAGGGATCGTTGAAGGTAGAGGGTAAGGATGCGTTTTCCGGCGAGGAAACGGTCGATGGGCTGACCGCCTACTTTTACGCAGAGACGAACAGTGCGATGACGCCGCAGCAGGATGGTAAGAGTCTTCATCTGAGCGGCCATGTCACCGACCTCGAGGTCCGTTACGGCGTTTCATTTCTCTCCGTCGAGCAGGCAAAGAAGAACCTTCGCCGCGAGATCAATCACTGGGATCTGACGCGTACTCGCGAAGAAGCCCGCAAGACATGGAACGATGCGCTCGGCCAGATCCAGATCGAAGGCGGCACGGACGCACAGCGCAAGGTCTTTTACACGGCGCTCTATCGATGCATGGAGCGCATGATCCTGATCACAGAAGACGGCAGGTATTACAGTAGCTACGACCACAAGGTGCATGAAGACAAGCGCCCGTTCTATGTCGACAACTGGCTCTGGGATACCTTCCGCGCGATGGAGCCGCTGCAAACGCTGCTGAATCCCGAGATGCAGGGCGACAAGATTCAGTCTTACGTCCGGATGTATCAGCAGGGCGGGCTCATGCCTACCTTCGCCTCTGCGGCGGGCCCGAACGCGACGATGAACGGCTATCACGCTGCACCATGGATCGCGGATGCCTACAACAAAGGTGTCCGCAACTTCGACCTGCCCACGGCTTATGAGGGTCTGCGCAAGCGTGCGCTCGATACCACCATCCTGCCGTGGTCCCTTGGTCCGAAGACTTCACTCGACGACTTCTACAACACTCACGGCTATATGCCGGCTCTGCATCCCGGTGAGAAAGAAACCGTCAGCGGTGTGAATGCCGGCGAACGTCGCCAGGCTGTTGCCCTTACCTATGAGGTGAGCACCGATGACGCCTCCATTGCGCAGCTCGCTTCGATCCTGAAAAAGCCGCAGGATCATGATCTGTTTCTGAAGCGCGCAACCAACTACCGCAACCTGTTCCGCACCGACAAAGCCCTTGCGTGGCCTAAGGATGACAAAGGCGAATGGATTGCCATCGATCCGAAGTTCGATGGCGGCATGGGCGGTCGTGACTACTACGACGAGAACAACGCGTACACCTACACATGGGACGTTACGCACGACTACAACGGCCTCATCGACCTGATGGGTGGGAAGCAGAAGGCCGCAGCGAACCTGGATCAACTCTTCCGCGAACCGCTGCCGACTAACATTTACACCTTCCAGGGCAAGTTCCCGGACAGCACGTCGATGATGGGCCAATTCAGCATGGCCAACGAGCCTTCGCTGCCTATCCCGTACGTCTACAACCGTCTCGGCCAGCCGTGGAAGACGCAGAAGCGCTTGCGCTACGTCCTCGACTCCTTCTTCCCCGCGACACTGCAAGGGATCCCTGGTGACGAAGATGGTGGTGGCCTGTCGAGCTTCGTGGTCTGGTCGATGATGGGGCTCTATCCCGTCACGCCCGGTATCCCGGTGTATGACATCGGCAGCCCGATCTTCAGCAAGGTCACCATCCACCTGCATAGCGGTAGGGACATCATTCTCGCCGCGCCCAACACCAGCCGCGATGCGAAATACGTCCAGTCTGCTACGTGGAACGGCACACCACTCAGCCGACTGTGGGTTACACACAAGACCCTGACCGCAGGCGGCACTCTCAATCTGACCATGCAGGACGTCCCCAATACCACCCTCGGCACCAAGGACGGTGACCTGCCGCCCGCCAGTCTGAACACAGACCCGACCCAATTCGAATAGCTGCTCCCGCGATGGTCTTCCGTCAGTTGGCCGAGGGGTCAGTTCTGCTTGATGGCGGCGGTCAGGTGGGCGGTGTAGGGCGGGAGGCAGAGGCGGTCGTTGCAAGCCTGGTAGCGGACGTCGACGGGGACTGTTTCCGTTGGGGTGCTGCCTTGTTTTTTTAGGTCGACGGTGAGGTTGATGGTGTTGAGGTAGTAGACGGTCTCCATCTTGAAGGTGGGGTCTTCGTGGCGGATTACTTTCGACTCTGCTACCGGGGTCTGCAGGGTGAAGGGTGCTGTTGCCGGGATGGTGATGCGGAGCGGGGTGGGGCCGCCGGGTGGTTGTGAGAGGGCGTAGACGTGCCAGCCTTCCTGGATGGTGGCGGTGAGCGCTACGGAGGCCGAGGTTGCCGTGGATTTGGTGACGGTGGCGTTCCACTTCACGACTTCGTAGGGACGTTGGGCGTTGGCTGCAGCACCGAAGGCTGACAGGGCGAGGATTGCGGCCAGGGTGTTTTGGGTCTTGTTCATGCGTTCGTCCCTTGTGAAGGCAAATGTGTCACGGAAGGAGTGGCGATTTTGGCCACTCCTTTTTCGTTTGTTTCGCGATCTGCGAGGTGGCTGATGCGACTGCCTACTTTGAGCGGGCAGCCCAGTATTCGGCCTGGCCGGGGTAGTGCGGGTTGTCGGTGAAGCTGCCGAGGACTGCGTGGCGCACTTCGAGGATGTCGATGGGACCCTTGTGGGCGTAGACGAGTTTGCCGCCGGGGCCGATGACTGCGGTGAACTCTTCGTTGGGCTGCCAGGTGGTTCCGAAGGCGGTCTGCGTGGTTTTGAGGTCGGCGGGAGCGAGTTGAAGGTTGTGGCTGGAGGCGTACTGCGCGTGCAGGAAGTCTGTGGCCCTGGCGGTGCTGGCGGGTGCGTCGGTGTTGATGGTGACGTAGTTGTAGGAGCGGCCGCGGTACATACGGAAGGTGGTCTGCAGGTCGGCGAAGTCTTTTTCGCCAGCCGGGTTTTCGGTGCTCCAGAAGTGGACGACGGTGACCTTGTCGCCGGTGTTGGCGCGCAGGGCTGCGAGGTCGGCTGCGGAGGCTGGTGTAAGGGCGACGGGTTCGGCGTGGATGCGGGTCATCTCGCGTTCGACGTCGCCGGACTTTGAGAGCCACTTGGTAGAGCAGCCGAAGGCCGGGCGGTGCGGGACCGCGATGGTGCCGTTTGCGAGCAAGGCCTCGATGGCGTCGTGCGCGTCGTGGACTTTGACGAGGGCTTCGTTCTGGTTGTCGTCGATGCGGCCTTCGTAGCGAAGCTTGCGGTCGGTGTCGAAGATGAAGATGTGGGGCGTGGCGACGGCGCCGAACTTCTGCGCGGTGGCCTGCGTTTCACCGTCGGAGACGTAGGGCCACGGGATGTGGCGGTCGCGGACGCGGATCTTCATGTCGGCTGGTGAGTCGGTGAGGTCGGTGTAGCCGAGTTCATCGAGTCGCACGGCATTTGGATTGTTGGGGTTGATGGCCACGAACTCGACGCCTTTGGAGTGGTAGGCGTCGTAGAGGGCGCGCATGCGGCCTTCGTAGTTTTCCGAGACCGGACAGTGGACGGACTCGAACATGACGACGAGGACTTTGCCCTTGCTGAATTCGGAGAGGGTGTGGATCTTGTCGTCGGTGCCCTTGAGAGAGAAGTCGGGCGCGGCGGTGCCGATGGGCATCAGTGGATGCTCGGTGTTGGCGGACATGGCGATGGTGCCGGCGGGTGGCGGCGTTTGTGCGTGGCCCGGGATTGGGATGGCGAGTGCTGCGAGTAGGAGGATCGGAAGGCTTCGCATGAGGCTGCTCCTGTTGGGAATTCGTTCGTCCGGGCTATTTGGTCGCCCAGTATGCCTGCGCGCCCGCGTGGGCCGGGTCGTCCGGCAGGTTGGCGAGGATGGCGCGGCGGATCTGCATGAGGTCGATCTCGCCCTGTTCGTGGAAGAGGACGTCGCCGTGGGGCGAGAGCAGGACGGTGACGGGGACGGCGGAGCCGGCGTCAGGGTCGAAGGCGTCCTGCATGGCGTAGGTGTCGTCGGAGCCGTAGAGCAGATTGTTGGTGGTGGCGTTCATCTTTTTGAGGAAGGCGAGGACCTCGGGCTGCTCGGCGGGGACGTTGGAGGAGACGGTGGTGAAGGCGAAGGGCCGGTCGCGGTACATGCGGTTGGTGGCCATGAGGTCCGGGAACTCGGTGACGCAGGGGCCGCACCATGTGGCGTAGAAGTTGACGAGCAGCAGCTTGCCGGTGGGGTTGTGGCGGAGCTTGCCGAGCATTTCAGCGCTGGCGAGTGCGACGTTGATGGGCGCGCTGTCTGCGGGGGCTTTTGCTTCGGTCGGTGGGCCAAGTTGCAGCTTGCAGCCGGTGGCTTTGGTGGTGGCAATGGCGACTGGTTTGTCTGTAAGGAGGGCTTCGATGGCGGCTGTTGCGGTGTGGATGGTCGCGGGGCCGTTGGTGGGGTCGCTGTCGATCTGGCCGGAGTAGCGGAGTTTGCGGTCCTTGTCGAAGATGAAGACCGAGGGCGCGACGGTGGCGCCGAAGGCCTGCGCGGTGGTGCCGGTATCTCCGTCGTAGAGGTAGGGGAAGGCGAAGTGGCGGAAGTTGGCCCGCTCCTTCATGTCTTCGAGGGTTTCGCCGACGTCGGACCAGGCGAGGTCTTTCTCAGTCGTTGCTTTCGGATTGCTGGACTGGATGGCGACGACGGTGACGCCTTTGCTGGCGAAGGTCTGGGTGATGGCGTTGAGGCGAGATTCGTAGCGCTGAGATTCTGTGCAGTGATTGCAGAGGAAGGCGACGACGAGGACTTTGCTGGACTGCCAGTCGGCGGGTGTATGCGTGGCACCGTCGGTGCCGGTGAGGCGGAAGGCGGGCAGCGGTGCGCCGGGTGCGAGCGGCTGGGCGTGGCCGGATGGCATGGGAAGGGCGGCCAGCGTGAGAAGGATCGCTTGAAGATATCTGCGCACAGGGATTTGCCTCGGAATCGAGTGGCATCATTCATATGCCTTCGGTGCCGGGGATTGCAAGCTTGTGGATTGGGATAGGGCAATGCTCCGATGTGAGTGGGGCGGTTGGCCGCGTATGCTTTTCCCTGAGTGAGACATAGCTGCCTGCTGCAGCCGGAAGTGACGATGAAAGAACAGGGTGGGCTGCAGATTCGGTCTGCAGAAGAATGTGCCTGGGACCAGTTGAGCCTGGGCGAGGTGATGTTGCGTTTCGACCCAGGTGAGGATCGCATCACGCGCACGCGGCACTTTCGCGTGTGGGAGGGCGGCGGCGAGTACAACGTGGCTCGCGGCTTGCGGCGGTGTTTTGGGATGCGGACGTCGCTGGTGACCGCATTGGCGGATAACCCGGTGGGTCGTCTGCTGGAAGACATGATGCTGCAGGGCGGCGTTGACCTAAGCCATCTGCGGTGGTTGCCGTATGACGGCGTGGGCGAGGCGAGCCGCAACGGCGTGTATTTTCTGGAGCGCGGCTATGGCAATCGGCCGGCGATGGGCATGATGGACCGGGGCCATACGCCGATCTCGCAGATGAAGCCGGGTGAGGTGGACTGGGACCGCATCTTTGGCAAAGAGGGTGTTCGCTGGTTTCATACGGGCGGCATCATGTGCGCGCTGTCGCTGTCGGCGACGGAGGTGGTGCGCGAGGCGATGACGTCGGCTCGGCGGCATGGCGTTGTGATCTCGTACGACTGCAACTATCGGCCGTCGTTGTGGAAGCGGCGTGGCGGCCGCTTGGGTGCAGCAGCGGTGAATCGCGAGCTGGCACCGCTGGTGGATGTGTTACTGGGGCATGATGGTGACCTGGCGCGCGAGATCGGTGCTTCGTCGCAGGGGCCGCCGTGGCATGACGAAGAGAGTTATGCCGCGATGGCAAAGGGAATCACCGAAGACTTTCCGAACATCAAGGTGATTGCGACGACGGCGCGCAAGGCGACGAGTGCGAATCGCAATCACTGGGGTGCTTTTGGATGGAGTGAGGGCGAGGTCTATCGCGGGATGCACTTTGAGGATCTTGAGATCTTCGATCGCGTGGGTGGTGGCGATTCCTTTGCTGCGGGAGTTTTTTATGGGTTGTTGAGCGGTCGCGGGATGCAGTGGTCGTTGGACTGCGGCGTGGCGCATGGTGCGCTTGCGATGACGACGCCGGGCGACAACTCGATGTTCACATTGGCCGAGGTGGAGCACGCCATGAGCCGCAACGGAGCCGGCGTTCAACGCTGAGGGGATAGGGATCGATATGGACAGGACTGCAGTTTTAGAGCGAATTGGACAGGTGGGCGTGCTGCCCGTATTGCGTGCGAGCACGAGCGATGCCGCGATGGCGCTGGCGGATGCGATTGCCGAGGGCGGCATTGCGGCGCTTGAAGTGACGATGACGGTGCCGGGCGCGATTGGCGTGATGCGGCGGCTGGTTACAGAGCGGCCGGAGCTGTTGATTGGCGCGGGTACCGTGCTGGATCCGGAGACGGCGCGCATGTGCATCCTGGAGGGTGCGCAGTTCGTGGTGAGCCCTGCGTTGAACCTGGCGACGGTTTCGCTTTGCCGGCGTTACTCGGTTGCGGTGCTGTCGGGTGCGCTGACGCCGACGGAGGTGATTACCGCGTGGCAGGCTGGAACGGACATCATCAAGGTGTTTCCGGCGAGCGCGATGGGCGGCGCGAAGTATCTGAAGTCGTTGAAGGCGCCATTGCCGCAGGTGGAACTGATTCCGACGGGCGGCGTGTCGCTGTCGAATGCGCGCGAGTTCCTGGAGGCCGGTGCATTTGCGCTGGGCGTGGGCGCTGACCTGGCGGATGAGAAGGCGATTTTGGAAGGCCGCGCGAAGGATGTAAGTAAGGTCGCGGAGCAGTATGTGTCGATTGTGCGGGAGTTTCAGTCGACCTTTTAATGCACGTCAGGGGGAGCGACGGTCTTCATTGTTTCTTCATGTTCGTGCGGGTCGCTTGCGCAAGTTATCGCGTGGGCGGCCCGCAAGCTGCATGGTGATGATGACACTACAACGAGTGTGACAACAGAGCGGTGTGCCGACACATCCAACTCGCACTGAGAGGTTCCATGGCGGGTAAGGTTTACCTCGAGCGCATCGCGACCGCGACGTTTGATAGCGACGTCCACGATGCGTTTGTCGGTTACGCGCATGGGATGCTGCAGCAGGAGCGCAGCCGTACGCTGTTCCTGCGCATGGCGGAGCGGTCCGGCATTGCTGCGCGCTACTCGCCGTTGTTTGTGGATGGAACGCATGGGCCCAGCGATGTGGATGCGTATGGTTTGTATCGTGCCGGTAGTTTTCCCGCAACGGCAAGGCGCATGGAGCTTTATAAGCAGTTTGCTCCAGTCCTGATGCGCCGTGCGCTTGACCGGCTGGCATTGAGTGCTGAGGAGCGGCAAAGAATTCGACATGTCATCGTGACGTCATGCACGGGCTTTTATGCGCCTGGGTTGGACTTCGACGCTGTCGACTATCTTGGCCTGGATGCTTCGGTTGAGCGGACCATGATCGGGTTCATGGGTTGCTATGCGGCGATGAACGCGCTGAAGCAGGCGCGGCATATTGTGCGGTCGGAGCCGGATGACAGTGTGCTGGTGATCAACCTGGAGATCTGCACGCTGCATCTGCAGGAGTCGCAGGATCTGGGCGAGGTACTGTCGTTTCTTGTCTTCGGCGATGGATGTGCGGCGTCGCTGGTTAGTGGGCGGGAGAGTGGGATCGAGCTTGAGAGCTTTCGTGCAATCCGCCTTGAGAATACTGCTGACTTAATTACGTGGGATATCGGCGACCAGGGATTCGACATGGTTTTGTCCGGCCAAGTCCCAACTGCAGTCGGGCAGGCGCTGCAGGCGCATCGCGAAGATTTCGTGCGTGGTGGCACGGTGCGTCTGTGGGCGGTGCATCCGGGTGGGCGATCGGTACTGGATGCGGTGGAAGAGGCGCTTGCATTGCCTGCGGATGCGCTGAAGGCTTCGCGTGAGGTGTTGCGACAGTTTGGGAATATGTCTTCGGCAACGGTGATGTTTGTGCTGGAGTCGATGTTGCAGACGGCCGGTGCGGGTGAGCGTGGTTGTGCGATGGCTTTCGGGCCGGGACTGACGGCGGAGACGATGCAGTTTGTGACTGCGTCGAAGGCCGTATGAACTTTGAGTCGCGTGCGTATCTCTCGGAGTGGATGGACGAGCCCTGCTCGTATGAGGACTTTCGCGCCTGCCTGATTGACCTGGAGCAGGTGAACCGACTTACGTTTGCGTATCGACCGACGCTGGACTGGTTGCAGTCTTTGATCGGCCAGGAGAAGCGGGCGATCCACATTGTGGATGTGGGTTGCGGTGGCGGCGATATGTTGCGGATGGTTGAGCGTTGGGCTGCGCGGCGTCGCATTGATGTAAGGCTTACGGGGATCGACCTGAATCCTTATGCAGCGCGTGCTGCGGCGGAGAGGACGTCGAGTAAGTCGAAGATTGCATGGGTTACGGGAGATGCATTCTCTTATGAGCCAGAGGTTCCGATCGATCTTGTGATCAGTTCCTTGTTCACCCATCACCTGCCTGACGATGAGATCGTCCGGTTCCTTGCGTGGATGGAACGTGTGACGCAGCGTGGCTGGTTTGTGAATGATCTGCATCGCGAGCCGTTTCCCTATTACGGATTTGCACTGCTGGCGCGAGTGATGCGGTGGCATCGTTTTGTGCAGCATGATGGGCCGGTTTCGATTCGTCGCGGGTTTCGTGCGGACGATTGGAGCAGCTATCTTGCTGCTGCGGGTGTGGGAGAGGGAGCGGCACACACAGTGACTTACCGGCCGGCGCGACTGTGCGTTTCGCGTGTGAAGGTATGAGTTATCCCGATGCGGATGCACTGGTGGTGGGTGGCGGACTTGCGGGCTGCACTGTTGCCACGGAGCTTGCGCGGGCGGGGCGGCGTGCTGTGCTGCTGGAACGAAGCAAGGCCGCGCACCACAAGGTGTGTGGAGAGTTTCTAAGTGGTGAGGCGATCCACTATCTTTCGCGGCTGAATGTTGATCTTGCCGCTCTTGGTGCGGTGGCTCTGCGATCGGTTCGGCTAGTTCTGCGATCGGGTGTTGTCGAAGAGAAGCTGCCGTTCGCCGCTTATTCGCTGACGCGATCGCTGCTGGATGAGGAGTTGCTGCGGGGCGCCGCGGTGGCCGGTGTGGATGTGCAGCGCAACACAAATGTGGAGACGCTGAAAGCGGAGAATGCGGCGTGGTGGGTGTCTGATCGGGATGACCGCACCTTTCGGTCGAAAGATGTGTTTCTTGCTACAGGGAAATATGACTTGCGCGGGTTTCCAAGGCCGGCTGGAACGCATCGGGGACTGGTTGCTTTCAAGATGTATTACAGGCTTACGCCGCAGCAGCATGCGGAGTTGGGCGATGCAATTGAACTGATTTTGTTTCCAGGAGGTTATGCGGGTCTGCAGCCGGTTGAAGGTGGCCGTGTGAATCTGTGCTTATTGGTTACAGGGGGGTGTTTGAAGGCTGCCGGGAGTAAGTGGGCTGGAGTCTTGCCCTATCTCGAAAGGAACTCTTCGTATCTCACGAAGCGGTTGAACGGGGCGACTCCGCTGCTGGAGTCTCCGCTGACTGCTTCGCGTATTCCGTATGGTCACATGCAGGCTTCTTCGTCTGAGGGGCTATGGCATGTTGGCGATCAGGCTGCGGTTATCCCGTCGTTCTGCGGTGATGGCATGGCGATTGCACTGCATAGTGGTGCGATGGCGGCACATCATTTTTTGAAGGGTGATGGAGCGGCGGTTTATCAGGCGCGCCTTCGATCCCAATTGGGACGTAGACTTGCGATTGCTACTCGTCTTTCGCAAGTGATGGTTGCCTGGCCGGGAGCTGCGCAGGTGGTGAAGATGGCCCCTGGGTTACTTTCGTTTATCGCATCCATGACACGCATTCCAGATACGGCCTTGTTGCGGTGAAACGTTACATCGAGGGAGTAAGCGCATTTGTGGAGGATATTTTTGACGGAACTGGAAGAAGAATGTATCCGACGAATAGCCGCGGAGAAGATGATCCCGGCAAAGTCCATCACGTTGGACTCCACGCTGGAATCGCTTGCGATCGATTCGCTTGACCGGGTTACGCTGGCCTTTGATCTTGAGGAGAAGTATGGCGTCGAGATCCCTGAGGCGAAGCTGCACCAGATTACGACGGTGCGTGATGTAGCTGTCGCGGTGGAGCAGGCGCTTACGAAGAAGCAGATGACTGCCCGTGGTGTGCACACCGCATGAGACGAGTGGTGCTGACAGGTGCTGGATGTATCACGGCGATTGGGCAGGATGTGGACACGTTCCAGGCGAATCTATTCGCAGGCCTGTCTGGCATCCGCGAGATTGAGGATGTTGCCGCAGGCGAACTTCACTTTACAAAGATGGCGAGTGTGCGGGAGTTTGTGGCCGCGGACTGGTTGATGGCATCGCAGGCGAAACTCGCGGAGCGGTCGGCAAGTTTTGCAATTGCGTCGGCCCGGCAGGCGTTGACTGCGTCGGGGTTGATGCAGGCCTATGCGGGCGATGATGTTGCGGCAGTCTTCGGCTGCTCGACCGGCGGACGCAGCGCCGAGGAGCCCGAGACAGCGAAGTTATACACGCAGGGTGGCCGGGTGCATCCGCTTACAGTGCCGCGATCGATGGCCAGTGCGGGCACGAGCCTGGTGTGCATCGAGCATGGAATTACAGGGCCGGCCTATGCGGTGTCCACGGCGTGTGCTTCGGGCGCGCATGCGCTGGGGCAGGCGTTCCACATGGTTCGGTCGGGGATGGTCGAGGCGGCCATTGCCGGTGGACATGAGGCGCCGCTAACTTACGGATTTTTGAAGAGCTGGGATAGTCTGCACGTTGTTTCGCCGACGTCGTGCAGGCCTTTTGCGGCGGACCGCGATGGCATGACGCTGGGGGAGGGCGCGGCGATGATGACGCTGGAGACGATGGATGCTGCGGTGGCGCGCGGAGCGACGATACTGGCGGAGATTGTGGGTTTTGGCATGTCGTCGGATGGTCACCACATGACGCAGGCAGATCCGGCGGGACCGGCTGCCGCCATGTCGCGTGCGCTGCGTGATGCGCGCGCGACGCCCGCGGAAGTTGGGTATGTCAACGCGCACGGAACGGGTACGGATGTGAACGATCGTGCCGAGGCGGATGCGCTGCATCGGGTATTTGGACAAGGCGCGCGGAAGATTCCGGTGAGTTCGACGAAACGACTGCACGGTCATGCCATGGGTGCATCCGGAGCGATTGAAGCGCTGGCGACTGCACTTGCACTGCGAGACGGTGTACTGCCGGGCAATGGCGAGATTGCGGTGGATGATGCGCTGGATCTGCAGGGGATTTTGCGGGAGAACATGCGTGTCGATGCTTCGCTTGCGCTCTCGAATTCCTTTGCGTTCGGAGGCCTGAACGCCGTGATTGCTTTGAGGAGATTTGTTTCGTGAGAGTGTTTGGCGCGGCGTCACTGCTGCTGATGTGTGGATTCCTGCAGTTATCGACGAATGTGGTGCGCGCGCAGCAGAACGGCATACTTGGTTACTGGAAGGAGCCGGGCGGGTCGGTGATCCATGTTGCTACATGCGGCAAGGATGTCTGCGCGACTTTGGCTGCGATCAGTCCGACGGCGCCGGGACGTGTCGATAACAACAATCCCGATGCGGGGCTTCGAACCCGATCGCTCTGTGGGCTTCGGCTGGGTGAGGGGTTCCAGATGGTGAACCCGACCAAGGCTGAGGATGGCAAGTTATACGATCCGAAGTCCGGCCGAACCTATAACGGCCGGATGGAGAGTCATGGCGATGTCCTTAGCCTTCGGGGCTACGTCGGGATCTCGCTGCTGGGTCGAACAGAGAAGTGGAATCGCACGTCTGAGACTGCTGTTTGTAAGCAGTAAGTTTCGAAGTCTGCGAGTTGCATGTCGGCAACCATCTCAATGTGAGATGGTGCCGATGAGATTGAGATCGATTGCGACGTTGTCTTCTGCTTTCCACATGAGGAAGCTGGGATTCTTGAGCCCCCACTGGACGTACGGGATTACGAAGCGGGACTTTGCCGTGCCATTCTCGTGGTCGATGTGGATCTGCATTGGAATAGTGATGGTGTGCGCTGCGCCCAGAAGTGTGAAGGCTCCGCTGACTTCAATGGTTGAATCGCCGGTGGGATTGATGGTGCCGGTGTAACTGGCGGGCGCGAATGTCACTTCGGTGTATTTGTCTGTCTTCAGAATGTCTTTCTTCATCTTCTTGTCGCGACTGTCATTGCCGGTTTTGCCGGTGATGGCCGCTACGTCGACGTTGCCGGAGATAGTAGTCGCAGTGCGGTCAAAGTTGATGGTGCCCGATTGCAGATGGAACGTTCCGTTCACGATCTCGTGATTGGTCTTGAGCTGCATCTTCACTTCGCTGGTGTCGGGGTTGATGGTGAAAGTCTGATGTTGCGCGTGGAGGGCGGGCGCAATGATGAGGTCGAGTGCGATGGCAGCGAGGATTTTCATAGGTTCTCTCCTGGGCGGATGGAGCCGTTATTCGGCGCGATGGATTGGTTCAGCCAAAGGACGATGGAAGATATGTCCTGGTCGGATAGATACTCGTGGCCGGGCATGTCTGTTTGTGGAATGCCGAAGCGGACGATCTGCGCGAGTTGTTGTATGCGTGCTTCTGGCGTTGCATTAAGGTGTACGTGCTGCCATGGTCCGTCGTGAAGACTGGGTGGAAGCCGCTTGAAGCTGGAAGACCATTTTGCGCGTGTGGCGCCGTCGACTTCGTGGCAGGTTGCGCAGTGGTCGCCGTAGAGAAGCGCGCCTTTATCTGCGTCAGCATTTGCAATCGATGAGGCTGAAAGATGCCAGGCCTGCTCTGCTGCGAGATGGTCGGGGTAGTTTGGGCTCCTTAGGTTTGCGAGGTACTGAACGAGGTCGTCGCCGCGCGTTGCGTCTTGAAACAGGTAGCGATAGGAGGGCATGAAGGAAGCGCGACTTACTTGGTCCGGATCGAAGAAGTGCGCCTTCAACCAGAGCGGGGAGCGGCGACCGCCGACCTGTGAGAGGTCGGGACCCTGCCTGCGGTTTCCGATGAGCGGTGGATTTTGTGCGCGAAGCTCCGCGAGTGTCATGGCTGGACCCCACGTGAGGATATCTGCGGTATTGGGGCGGATGTATTGGGAGTGGCAGTGGATGCATCCCTCGGCGATGTAGACGCGGCGGCCGCGTTCTACTGCGGATGATGGAGAGGCACTCTGGGTGGTGAGATTTTGCGGCAGGTAGAGGCAGAGCGCGCCGATCAGCGCGAGCGATACGACTGTCATTTCTTTGCGATGAGTGCGTGCCAGGCGAAAGAGTGTCGTTCCGAAGATGCAGAGGACTGCAACTGCTACGAACGGGATTGGGACTTGTTTGAGATGCTGGCCCATGCCGATGCCCATTGCGGAGCCGAACCAACCGGCGATGGCGTAGATGAGGCCGGCCTTGCGTGAGCGTTCTGTTGCCGAACCCGACTCTGCGAGAAAGGAAGGGTAGGCGACGAGAGCAACGGAGTAGAGCGACACCCCGATGGGATAGAAGAGGGAAGCGAGGACGACTCGCGCTGGGTCGTGCAGGAGGATGCAGGCAATGGCAAGCGCGAGGACAGCAGAGCATAAGACGAACGCGGTGCCGCGGCGGCGGAGCAGGTAGGCGCTAAGCAGTGCGGCGCCAAGATGAAGACAAGCGTTGGTCCAGAGATGGAGGTTGCCTTCCCACGTGCCGGCTTTGAGGGTGGGCGTGTTCTGGATGATGAAGAAAGCTGCGGAGTCGAGCCACACCAAAGCAGTAAGACCAACCAGGGCGAAAGCAAACGGAATTGCGCTGGCTCGTGTGTTGCGTGTTGGAAGGGAGGGACGCGCATTTGCGCGTTGCGCGACGGCGTACCCAAGCAAGCAAAGTATGGCGGCGGTGAAGGACTGGTGGTGCGGCGACGCAGTGAAGAGCGCAGGTATGTTACAGAAGAAATATCCCAGTCCCGTGCCAAGACCGGCCGCTGCGATGCCGTCATTGGTCCCGACCCACAGATCGAGATTCGAGACGAGCGTTACGGTTAACAGTCCTAAGCCAGCGCCGATGCAGAAAGCAACCGCGATGGCACCGGCGAGATTCAGTCGGAGGATGCTTGCCGATGCAGCCATGCCGCAGAGTAGGAAGGCGATTCCCAGACGCTGTGCCGGTGCGAACCGCCGAAACGCGGCGATCAGGCTGAAGACGATACCGGCGAGTGCCATGGTGGCCATAACAGCTTGCAGGTGGGCGTCTTCGATGCCGAGCTGACCGAGACGGTTGAGGAAGGCGAACTGCGCAAAGATCAGGAAGTAGACATAGGTTATGGCGATGAGGCAGACGGCACGCCAACCTGAGGTAAGTCCTCTAAGTGCTGACATGGCTGAGCCACTTTCTTGTAAGTCCGACGAGTTGCAGAAGTGCAACGGCACCGTCGACGAGGACGACGCTGATCCAGCCCTGCTCGAATTCGCCGGTTGCGATCTTGTAGGCGACGAAGGTTGCGACGAGCCCGCGTGTGATGGAGGTTAAGGTCCAGACGACTTCGAGCTTCTCTTCGGATCCTGGTCGCGCTGCGAGGACTGCCCCGTAGAGGCCCGCGATACCGACCGACAGGACGAAGGTGCCGATGTAAGAGAGGAACGGCAATATTTCTGTAGCCGCATGTAACTTCATCAGCCGAAGAGCCAACTCGGGGGAGGCGATGAGGAGCAGGCCTGTGGATGCGTCGGAGACACCGGTTGCGAGCTGATACGCGATGAGCAGGGAACGTTTCACTGGAGGTCAGGTCCTCTCTGTGGGTGCGTTGGAAGATTCGATTTCGCGAAAGAGGGAGAACGAGTCTTTGAACCAGATAGCTGAGGCGATGAGGATGAGGACGCCGAGGCCTAGTCGAGCAAGGTATAGACCGTCTCGCAGGCTTCCGGGCACCATGGAGAATGCTGGATGGAAGCCCTCGATCCAGCCTGCGTAAAACATGATTGCGACGTATGCGGCGACGCTAAGCTGCCATAAGTAAAACGAATTCTTGCCGGTGAAGATCCAGCCATCATCTTCCATGAGCTGCACTAGAACAAAGATCAACAGGCTGGAGACGAATCCGGCCATGGCTAACAGTGAGTGCGCGACCAGGCCGTCGGTGAATTTGAAGTGGTCGAGTACGCCGGGCAGGAAGAGTGCCCAGCCGGTGGGGATGAGTACGATCCACCAGCAGAGGAATGCGGCACGCCATAGACGCGTGTTGCGGTGCCATTGGAAGGCTGCGTAGTAGGCCGGCGTGAGTGGCATCCATACGAGCAGGCTGGCGAGGCTGACCCACTGGGCGGGTTTGTGGTGACTTACATCCGCGCGGCCAAGCGCAAGGCACAGAAGACACTCGACCGCGAAGATGATCCACGCGTAGCGGATGGTGCGCGACGGTGTCGGTCGCCGCTGTGCGATGCCGAAGGGCAGCAGCAGAAGGATGGCGATGATGACGAGTGTCGACTCAAGCTGGCTGGCTCCGGTTGGGCCGCCGGTGTCTGGATTGATGGGCGGATAGATCATAGGGCTGGATGCGATGTAGATCAGAACGGGTACGAGCAGCAGCAGAATCAGGCCGATTGTTTTGGTGAGTTTGATCCATTTGTTGTGAGCTTCTGTCTGACATTGATGCCAGAAGGATCGAGCCAACAGTGCCCATAGACCGAGGAGCGCCAGCGGGAAGAGGATGCGGGAGTATCCGGTCCAGTCGAGAAAGAGCTTGCCGCTGGTTTGGCCGCTGAGCCAGGAGACGCAGCCGACGGTAAGTGCGGCTGACCAGAGCCAAAGGACCGATGACACCCACGTGGCGGCAGGTTGCCGGCGGCCACCGTATACGTGCAGGAGGAAGGCTACGAGGGGAAGGCTGCACCAGCCGTAGAGTTGCAGATTCATGTGCACCGGCATCCATCGGCCGTAGGTCAGCGGTGCGAGTGCCGTGTTGATGCCGGGAAGCAGCAGCATGGCTGCAAGGATTACGCCAACTACATTTGCGACTACGAGCCAAAGCAAGGCATGCCATACGGCGTGGGCTATCACACGCCTGCCGATGACACCATCCGCAGAGCGCTTCGCCTGCGGCGAAGCTGGCGCTGCGAGCGTAGCGCTAGAGGCGCTCATGGATCCTGCCGTCTCGCATTTCGATCAGGCGTTCGCAGCGGTCGGCAAGGCCGCGATCGTGCGTTGCCATGACGAGTGTGACGCCTTCGTTTGCCACGATCTCGAGAAGCAGATCGAAGACTGTGGCACTGGTGCGTTCGTCGAGTGAGCCCGTCGGTTCATCCGCGAGCAGGATGCGTGGGCGATTCATGAGGGCGCGGCAGAGTGCGGTCCGCTGACGTTCGCCGCCGGAGAGCTTTTGAATCTTTGAACCAAGTCGATGACTGAGGCCGGTGCGATTGGCGAGGTCGTGGAGACGCTCCATTGCCATTGCGCGGCTGGTACCCGCGGCGACGGTTGGGATGAGGCAGTTTTCTTCCAGCGTCAGATCGGGAATGAGGTTGTGAAGCTGAAAGACGAAGCCAACCTCATGGCGCAGTAGAGCGAGCGGACGCTTGCCTTTGTTGATCGGACGTCCGTTCACTTCGATCCGTCCGCGGTCTGCTTCATCAAGGCCACCGAGCAGATGCAGCAGTGTGCTCTTGCCGCAGCCGGATGGGCCGCAAAGGGCGACAGATTCGCCTTCGACACCCAGGAAGTCGACGCCCCTGAGGACGGTGATGGCACCGTCGTCGTAGCCCTTCCAGATGTCATCGGCACGAAGGACCACGCGAGGTACAGAGGTACTTGTGTTGGGAATGATCATTCGAAGCGAAGCGCCTCCACCGCACGGACCCGCATGGCGTAGATGGCGGGGTAGAGAGCGCCTGCGACACCGGTAAGCATGGCCAACACGATTACGGTTGCGACGACAAGAGGCTGAATGGACGTGTCGACATAGCCGTGCAACGCAGGGATGTGGCCGAGGATGATGAGGAAAGTAATGCCGATGACCAGGCCAACGACAGCGCCGAGTACCGATACCAGCGATGACTCACCAAAGATCATCGCTGCGATCTGGCCGTTTGAGAAGCCGTTGACGCGGAGGATTGCGATCTCGCGGATGCGCGTGAAGACGGACATGATCATGGTGTTTGCGACACCAAGGCCGCCGAGCAGAAGGCCGCATCCGCCGACAGCCCATGCTGTTGCTTTCAAGATTTTGAACTGGGAGTAACTTCGCGTGAACTCTTCGTCTTCGAGTGCCACAAGGTTGGGAAAGCTGCGATGCACCATCGATTTCAGTTCAGGTACATCTTCCTTGCGCTGTAACTTAATGGTGATGACGGAGGAGGAGCCCTCCTTATGAAAGAAGGTTTGTGCTGAGGTGAGCGGCATGAAGACGCCGCCATCTTCAAAGCCGTTGGCGGTTTTGATGACGCCGATGACGTGAAAGGCGCCGTGTCCGATCTGGACGGTGTTGCCGACGGACGCGTTCATGAATTCGGCGGCACGCTGGCCCAGGACTACGTCATTTTCCTGATGCCCGAAGTCTTTGCGATCGCCCTGCATCCATGTGGCTTTTCGCAGCCGGGCGTCATTTTTTGTGATGCCGAAGCAGGTGATGATCGGGTGATCGCTGCTGGAGACGATGCCGAAGAGCACGGGGTCAGCGTGCTGCACGATGGACCAGGAGGCGATGGTCTTTGCCGCTTCGGATGGAACGCTGCTGAAGAAGAGGTCTGAGACGTTGCGTTCAAAGACGATGATCTGGCTGTCGCTGGAGAGGATGCCGGAGAACATGGCAACTGCGCCCTGCAGCACCGTCACGATGGTGAGCATGGCTGCAACGCTGAAGGCGATGCCGGCGATGCTGATGAGGGAACGGATGCGGTGACGCAGCAGGTTGGTAAGGATCAGCTTGAGGAAGATCATGCGGCCTCGCCTTCTGACCGGAGATCGGAGAGTTCGAGCAACCGACTGACATCCGTACTGAGTGCCGCGTGTAACTCGCGAAGAAATGCAAGACCGGGCCTGGTGGCGAGCAGGCGATTGAGTGCCTTGTCGCCAATCAGAAGCAGGCGCTTAAGACGCCGCATGGCACCGTCGATACCGATGGCGAGTGCGACGTTCGGACGGTCGAGCAGCAGGTCGCGTGAGGATGTCTTTCCCGTTGCGCTTGTGCTTTCGAGCCGATCCTTCAGATCGTCAACGATCTGATAACTGAGTCCCCAGCATACGGCGATCTTGTCGAGGAGGAGCATGTCGCGTTCTGCGGCTCGACCGAGGATTGCGGGCAGCACGAGTGTCAGCCGTACCAGCGAGACTGTCTTACCGACGGCGGCACGCTCGGTTGTCTGCAGGTCGTGTGGCAGTGCGGCGAAGTGCACATCCATGCTCTGTCCGTTCAGCAGGCCATCGACGCCGAGCGACCGCTCGACGTAGCGCTGTGCTTCTGCCTGTACGGCGGCGGGTGCGGCTGCGATGGATCGAAATGTGAGCGCATAAGCGCGATTCACAAGCGCCAATGCTGCGAGCGTTGCGCCGGCCTCGCCGAACTTGAGGTGGACGCATTCGCGACCGCGGCGTTCAACGGCGTCGTCCATCGATGGCAGATCGTCAAAGATGAGTGAGGCCGTATGAAAGTATTCCAGGCCGATGGCGAGATCGGTCGCAGGCCTCTCTGCGAGGCCATACTCCAGCGCGACGCGGATCAACACGCCCGGTCGGATGAGGCTGCCGGGGTTTCCCAGGATGTATTGCAGTGCCTGCTTGAGTCGCGGCTCCATGGTCGCGGGTAGCGGCAGCAACTCTTGAAACACCCTGCCGAGTTGCGCGTTCTTCAAATCCTTCATAACTCTCTGTTCATGTCCTGTCGCGATGGGAGGAGGGCGGTGGAAGAAGACTCCATCGCGCAAAGCCGCGTGCCGTTTGTGAGACGCGGGTTTTGCTCACTTATCGCACACCATTGCAGGCCAACAGGATGACGATTCGTTCATGGACAAAAAGGCGTGAGTGGAAAGCTTTCACGCTGGCAGGAGCTGCGTGCTACGTTCAGAGCATCCGGTGATTGCATCGATGATGCGAACTCATCCATTCCCAGTGAGATCTCTGAATGACATCTGCTTCCACGCTCAAGGCCGTCCGTCTGATCCATCTGTATTCCGGCATCCTGTTTGCGCCGACAATTCTGTTTTTTGCGATCACCGGTGGGCTGCAGATGTTCAGCTATCACGAGACGACGCGCGGCAGCACTTATGTTCCGCCGCAGATCCTGGTGCATCTGGCGCAGTTGCATAAGAAAGGCACGCTGTACGTTACGCCGAAGCGGCCTGCCCCGGTGGCCGCACCCAAGGCGGACGCACCGACCGCTGAGACAGTAAAGCCCGGACCGGCGCCCGCACCGCCGAAACACAACGCGTTGCCGACAAAGGTCTTCTTTGCGGCGACTGCGATCGCACTGGCGCTGTCGACACTTACGGGCATCGTGATGGCTTGGAAGTATGCTCGCCGGAAGTCTGTGGTGGCGGTGACACTGCTCGCCGGCATTTTGATTCCGGTGGTCCTGCTGCTGCTTTAAGTGGATTGCATTGCAACGCTGTTGAAGATGACGGGATCGTCATTTTCGCGGGCAAGGCTGAGCGGCCGCTTGCAAGTGAAATGACTTACCATGACCCATGAGACTTCTGTTCATCGAAGATGAACCTGAGATTCAGAGTTTCGTCAAACGATCGCTGGAAGAGGCTGGATACCAGGTCCATGCTGCGGACGATGGCGCGACGGCGCTTTCGCTTGCAGCGAAGCACGTCTATGACGGCGTTATTGCCGACCTGAATCTGCCCGATTATGACGGCATTGAACTTATCCGGGAGCTGCGCCGGTCTGGAGTTACTGCGCCGGTTTTAATTCTGTCTGCGCGCCGCTCGGTTGATGATCGCGTCAAAGGATTGGAGCTTGGCGGTGATGATTACCTGACCAAACCGTTTGCCGTGGCGGAGTTATTGGCGCGGATGCGCAACCTGCTGCGACGGAACGCTCCCAACGAAGAGGATGTTACGCGGCTGCGCGTAGCGGACTTGGAACTGGACATGCTGAAGCGAAGGGCGACGCGTGCCGGTGAGGTGCTGAACCTGAGTCCGCAGGAGTTCGGTTTGCTTGAATATCTGTGCCGGCATGCTGGCAGGGTTGTAACCCGGTCGATGCTGCTGGCGGAGGTTTGGGGCATGCATATCCAGCCGGACACGAACGTTGTGGACGTTCACATCTACAGGCTGCGCGGAAAGATTGACGTGGAAGGCCGCGAGCCGCTCATCAAGACATTGCGAGGGATTGGATATGTCCTCAAAAGCAGCTAATCCGGCGATGCGCAGTGCGGCATGGCGCATTTCTCTGTGGGCTACGCTCGCCTTTGCCATTGGCACGATGCTCGTCTTTACGATGCTGCACCGCTTCGTTTCGGATGACATTCAGCGCAGGACGGACGCGTGGTTGTCCGGTGAAGTCGAGGTGCTGAGCGAGGTGGCGCGGCAGACGCCGAAAGACCGGTTGAACGGGCGTGTCGTAAGCGAGATTGCGGAACTAGCGAGCTGGGAGGTTCCGAACCGGCAGAGTTCCAGCAAGGTCGAGAACGACTCAGTGTTCTTTCTGCAGGCAGGGGAGACAGGCCCGGCACGACTCTGGGTTGGGCCGGGAGACGGTACTGCAACGATTGCAGCGCTTCGCTCGCTGAAGTCGATTGTTAACGCACCTTCCGATCTGCATGTGTCGGGTGCGAGCGTGCCGTTTCGCGTAGCGTCGGTCCGGATGGAGGACGGCAGCCACATCTATCTTGGATTGTCCGAGCGGGATGAGTTGCGGGTGCTGCGGAATCTTCGCATTCGTTTTCTTACGCTGTGGCTCTCGATCGTCATCCTGGGTTTTGTGATCGTCTTCTACACGACGCGCCGTATGTTGGGCCAGGTGCGGGAGATGACAGAGGCAGCTTCGCGCATCGGCCAGTCGGACTTACGCAGCAGGGTGCGTAATACGAGGGGCAATGATGAGGTGGGGCACCTGGCCCGGACGCTGAATCATATGCTGGACCGAATCGAGAACACGGTGCACCAGTTGCATGCCATCACTGACTCGCTGGCGCACGATCTGCGGAGTCCTTTGACGGCTGTGCGCGGCAGGCTGGAGACTGCATTGTCGGAAGATCCGCGAGCCGATCAGGCCGAGTCTATCGTTTCGGCCATTGATGAGTTGGACCGGCTTACGGAGTTTTTGAATAAGTCGCTTGATGTTGCAGAGGCGAACGCGGATGCGCTGCGGCTGTCGCGTGAAGCGGTGGATTTGCATCAACTGGTGCGCAGCATGATCGACTTGTACGAGCCCTCAATGAACGAGAGAGGGCTGGCCGTGACGCTGCTAAGTAGCGGCGCCGTGACGATCCTGGCGGATCCGGCACTACTGCACAGGGTGGTTGCGAACCTGCTGGATAACGAGTTGAAACATCTGCCGCCGTGCTGCTCGATCTGGGTGACGGTGGCAACGGACGGCGCGACGGTGACGCTACGCATCGAGGATGATGGCCCGGGTTTTCAGCCGGAGTTACAGCAGCAGTTGTTTACGAAACGTATCAAGGGGCGTGACTCCAAGGGGCATGGCCTTGGCTTGTCGTTTGTCGAGGCCGTTGTGCGTGTGCACGGAGGACAGGTGACTGCGGGGAATCGGTCCGAGGGTGGTGCGCGACTAACATTGACGCTGCCGCTTTGGGAGGCTTCGGAGAGCTGGCCTGCGCAGGTGCTGACGCTGGTCGATGGCTAGACGATGCGTGCCTGCGCAAGATGAAGCATGAGACTGCAGTATGGATCATGTACTGATAGCCCGTGTTGGACTGAGTGCAGTGGGCGCGCTGCAGGGAGTCGCGACGGTTGCGATCGATTGCAACCGTACCCATGCGACGAATCCTGTGTGGGTGGGCCATGCGCGGTTTCATGTGGTGTGGCAGACCAGCACGGAGGTGCTGCTTTCGCTTGTGGGGCTGGCGCTTATCTGGATGGGTGGACCCCAGCAACATGTAGCCTTCTATTTGGCCGCGTTGCTGATCGCACTATCTCCATTGGGCTTTCTGGTTGCGTTTGCCTGTCGACCGCTTTTTCGAGCAACGCTCTCCGACCCGAATGGGATTCCGCCGCTGCGCCTGAAGGTGGCTGGTGCTATTCGATGCTTGGATATGAATCTGGTGGCCGTGCTAGCTGCGCTTGTATGCATTGCCGCACTTACCGGCATCTACCGAAGCTAGTGTTCCTGGGGGCTAGTCCGCAAGCTGAGTATTTTCGCCCGACAGGACTTAAAAAGAAATGGGGTGCCGTCACAGCGACGACACCCCTTGTGACTGGGTATGACTAGCGTCCCCTGGGAGAGAGACCCATGGTGAACGAGACGGTTACGCTGCGGCCGGGCAACAGACCGAGAGAGTCGCCGGCATTGGGCACAAATGTCGCGCCCTTTGTGGCTGGCGTGACGCTGGTGATACCGCGGCTATCGAATAAGTTGTTGAAGCTGAGGCGGATCTTGCTGCCATCCAGCAGGCGTCCACCGCGTACGGTGTAGTTCATGTGGAGGCTGGTGGTGTTGAAGGGATCGATGGGTACTACCTGGTTGAAGGTCGAGTTGTCGTTCCACATGCTGCCGACACGCTTGTTGAACATGCCGAGGTCGAGGTTGCGACGCTGATAGGTGACGCCGAGTGATTCCGTGTCGGCCGGCGTATTGGCGACCCAGAGACCACGGCTGGCATTAACTACGCCGTTGACGGTCGGGCTGACATAGCGGGCCGAGCCCACCGTACCATTCACGTAAAAGCTAAAGCCACGAAAGAGTGCGATGTTCGTCTGACCCTCAAAGCCCTTGCTGACCGAGTCGCCGGATGCGACGTACTGTGATGCAGTTTGCACGTTGGGATCGGCGATAGCGGTGTAAGCGTTCTGGAAGTGCGTGTGGTAGTAGTCCATGTCCAGTGTTACGCGACGCAGCTTGATGACAGTACCGGTCTGAAAGGTGAGTGCGTTGGAGGGCTTGGGCGTGACGCTTACCGTGCCGGTAGTGTCGAAGACGCTGCTGGGAGGGATGACGCTGCCTGTTGCGACCTGGCCGTAGACAGACCAGTTCTCGCGGATGCGGTAGTTCGCATCGCCGGATGGCAGGAAGGAGTTATAGCTTGCGAAGTTGCGGCGGAAGGCCGCGCCGCCGAGTGGACCAACCGTCCTGCCGTTGTCCGCGTACTGCTTGAGGTCCATGGTGTAGTGCGCGTTCTTCGCACCGCCCGTGATCGTCAACTTGGTGGTTGGATGCCACTCGTATTCAACGAAGGGCTGATAGGTGTTGGTCCAGAACTGTTCGTGGAAGTTAGGCAGCGCGGAGAGGGCCAGGTTGCGTGGATTCTGTGGTGTCTGATATCGATCCGTCGTGGCCCACTCGTACCACGTGCCAACGCGAAAGATACCGAAGCGCGAGACCTGGCTGACCTGTGTGATAGTGCCGTACTTGCGATAGCTGTTCAGCTTGTCGGTGCCGCATGCGTAGTTGGCCGCCAGCGTCTTGGTCGCAGCTACCTGAGTATCGCAGGAAGCGTTGATGGTGCCGGTCTGATTGTTCGCGTAGTTCTGTTTGTTGTTGTAGGAGTAGGTGTACGGCTTGGTATCGAGATACCAGCCCTTACCAAATTCCTTTTTGAAGCCGACGTACTCGAAGTCTGTGGGTACATGGTAGAAGTTGTATTTGTAATAGGCGGCGCTGGTTGCGTCGTTGTTCATCAGGTAGTTGTAGCCGTTGGTCGCAATCTGGCTGCGCAGCGGACCCTTGAAGTTGGGTGTATTCGTGTCGAGCGACAACACACCGGCAAAGCCTGTCAGTACCGTGGTGTCCGAGAACTTATATTGGAACTTGAGTTCACCACCTACGCGCTGCTGGTAGTTGTAGGTTTGAAACCCGTCGGAGCTCATGCGATGAACGTTGAGTGACAGGTTTGCTTTCTTGCCGGGGCCGAAGTTGCCAGTGGTGTAGTTTCCGTCATACAGCTTCGTGTTGAATGAACCGTATGAGAGGCCAAAGCGGAGGTTCTGCACGGCCTGTGCCGGCTTTGACAGCAGGTTGATGGAGCCGCCGAAGGGTGTTGGTCCAACGGTTGAGGCGGACCCTGGGCTGCGGTCAAAATCGACGCCACCAATCCATTGCGATGGAAAGAAGGCCCAGGAGTGATGCGTGGGTGAATTGGTGTCGTTGAACGGGATGCCGTCGAAGGTGATGTCGTAGTTGCCATCGGGGAAACCGCGGAAGTACGTCTTACTATCGCCAAGGCCGACACCGTTGGAATTGATGGAAAATGCTCCGGGAGCCTGCTGAATGATCTCGCTGTAGTCGGCGATGGGAGAGAGGAAATTCTCGATATAGTGGTTGTTGATTTCAGTGCGGGCGGAACGTGCATCGAGGCGTGCATCGAACGGCGCGAGCTGCGCTGCGATGGAATTAGACGCATCGGCTTCAACTGTCACCTGCTCGTTAATATCGCTGACTTTCAATGTAATGGCGAGATCGATAGACTGACTGTCGCTGATACTCACGGCGTCTTTCACGTTGGTGGCGAAGCCGGGTGCGTCGGTATCCAACTCGTACGTTCCCGGAGCAATACCTGAGAAGCTGTAGCTTCCACTGGCGTCACTTACCGCGCGTCGCTGCACGGTGTTCCGGCTGTTGTGCAACGCAAGGTGAGCACCCTGTAATGCCGCACCCTTCGCGTCTGTGACCGTTCCTCGCAACGTTGCGCCGGAAGCTGTGGATTGGGCGCCTGCGGTGAGGGCCGACGCGGCAAGCGTGAGGCTTGCGGCGAGTCGAAAGCAGGACGTGGAACTATAAGTGCCGGCGAGGCGCAAGTGAACTCCAGTTAGAAAATATTGATATTTGGGAACAGAGCTAACTTAGCGTTCACACCGTTGCGGGATCGTGAATCAGAAATGAATGGTGTATTTCAATTCCTGAGAAATGGGCATAATGTGGCAAAACTCTTAAGCTCTGCTTAAGCTTGGAGTAAAGGGCTGTAAGTCCGTATAACTCGCAATATTACGGAGCTTCGTTTAGGCCGAATATGTCGCTGGTTAGAACGGCTGTTTCTGAAGACGGGTCGATGCTCTTTGACTCTCGCCGTTGGCTTACACGTCGGCCCGATAAGTTTGTCCGGTGTCTCGACGTTTGGTCGAAACGCATGCACTAGAGAAGCACGCGGCGCGACCTCGAAGGCTATCTGCGCCTGCTTGTGGGTGGTGCTGCAAGGCTGAAGGGATTGTTTCCAAACCCTGGCCTTTCCTTCTGATAACGCCGTGGGCAGCTGACCAGGTGCTTTCGTGCTGCATCAGAGCATTCGATGACATCAACAACGAAGGTGACATTCGCTTCTTTGAGTGATGATGTGCAACTGGCGTAGTCGTGGAAGCGAGGTTTTGATTGCAGCCGCGTAAAGGATCGAATCGAGTGTGGTCTTTTCTGCTGGCTGCCTCCCTCTGCCTGTTGGCGGTGGGGCATGCAGTCGCTGAGTCATGCAACGCCTATCTGTTTCCGCAATCTGTGACGGATCTATCCGTTGCCACGGTTCGTGTGGACCACCTGCCTATTCTGCGCGACGACGATAGATGCCCGGCAGCCGGTACCAAATGCGAGGGCAAGGCCTATCTCGTCCGCGGGAACCAAGTGCTGGTGACCGGAACGCAGGGGCGTTATCGCTGTGCTGCTTACTGGAGTGGCAAGCGTCAAACCACGGGCTGGGTTGCGAGCGATGCGTTGACGCCTGCTCCAATGCCGGCATTGGAGGGCGACTGGGCAGATACGTGGAAACGTGTTCAGGGGGATGCCGTACTCACGATCCGCAGACGCGCAGGTCAGTACGCAGCTTCCGGGATCGCCACCTATGCGGTTCAGCCGGACAACGTTCGAACCGGCGCTGCGGACGGAACGCTTCGTGTGATCACGTCTGCAACGGGAGCAATCGCCAGCTTCACGCAGAACGCCGACGATCCCACCGCTCGTTGCACGGTGACCATGAGGCAAGTAGGTCCATGGCTGCTGGTCAATGATGGTGCGAGCGACGATGCCAACTCAGGCTGTGGTGGCATGGGAGTTACCTTCAACGGCATCTATCAGCGAAGGTTGCGGAAAGAGATGCCTCCGAACCGGTGACTCGCTTCGGACGTCTGCCGCATGCATCCGCAAACAATCCGCGTCGCACTACGAAGCACGCTCTGCCGTGCGTGACTGGGATGTCATTCCTGGTAGCAGGCGGCTTTCATAAGTCATCGAAGCGGACAGAGCCAACGGTAAGTGTTGCCAAGGATACTGCGGATGTCGCCGTGCCAGTGAAGAGTACGCATAAGGGCAGCGAAGAAGCTGCAGCCTTAGCTAGATGGTCGCAAGCGCGAGCTTGCGCAACGGCTCCAGCCGCGTCTGTTCCAGTTCATCCCGGTAGAACATGTTGAAGGTGTCGAAGGGGATCAAACGCTCCGCGTCGGGGTGTGCGATGTGGATGCATGTCTTGCGAATGCTGCGCAGGTCGAAGCTGTCGGCATCGATGAATTGCACGATGAGGATGCGGAAGAGATTGTTGTACGTAAGGTCCTTCGGTTGCAGAACCTGCGGCAGGCAGCACAGCAGATCGCGCAGCGTGCTGGCCTGCGACTGCGGCGAATGGTTTGTGCTGAAAAGCTTGAAGAGGCCCTCTTTGACGGGGTTCGCCGCGGCCTTCATCAACAGGCCCGGGTTCTTCGCAATGTGCTCGCGGATGCCCTTGTCCTGCTCATAAATGATGGTGTTCGAGGCGCCGTTGATGAGCACCTCCGGCGGGATCATGCTGGTCAGCGGTGTTACTCCGCCTGCCAGCTTCAGGGCGTAGCCCATCGAGAGGGAATCGGGATGGCATGGCACGGGAATGATGTCTTCTGGCTTGAAGACGGAGGTTTGATCGAGGATGCGGCGACGTACTTCTGTGAGTGTCAGCCGATGTTCCGCGGCGGAGTATTTCTCAAGCCTGCCGGCCTGCTGCACCGGCTGAAAGGTAACGCCGCGCACGCACGGCTGCGTCAGCGCGAAGTCGACGATCTCGCCCAGCTCTCCATCGTTGACGCCGCGCTCGACCGTAACGACGAGCGTTGTGGAGACACCGAGATCGTTCAGCTTTTCCAGAGCTTTTGTTCGCACGTTGCGCAGGTCGGCACCGCGTAGCTGCATCAGCGGATCGCGTTGCAGCGAGTCGAATTGCAGGTACAGCTCAAACTTGGGCATGTACGTCGCAAGCCGCTCGGCGAAGCCCGGTTCTGTTGCAATGCGTACGCCGTTGGTGTTCACCATCAGGTGCTTGATGGGCCGACGCTTCGCGGCGTCCAGGATCTCGAAGAACTGCGGATGAATGGTGGGCTCACCACCACTGATCTGCACAATGTCCGGCTCCATCTCATTGCGGACGATCATGTCGAGCATGCGCTCTACCTGCTCCAGCGGCCGATGCGTGGTGCGGTGGGTGCCGCTGCCCGCGTAGCAGATGGGGCAGGTCAGGTTGCACACGTCCGTGATCTCAAGCAGCGACAGGCAGGAGTGCTGCTCATGCTCCGGGCATAGTCCACAGTCATACGGACAGCCGTACTGCACCGGTGTGTTGTAGTGCTGCGGCATCTCGGGCGGCTTCAGAAAGACTTCGCGGCAGCGGCGATAGTAGTCCACATCATCCGCCATCAACACGCGCTGGAAGCCATGCTGCGGGCACCGCTTCAGCATAAAGACCTTCGCGTCTTCGAAGACGATCTTGGCGTCGACTCGGCGATAGCAGGTGCCACAGAGCGACACCGCAGTGTCGTAGAAGAGATAGGGCCGGGTGGGAGCGCTCACTTACCGCTCCCCATCAGCAGACTGCCAAGCATCCAGAGAATCGCGACGACCGCACCAACGGCGGCAAGACCGAGCAGACCGAGGCCCAGATAGAGCGCTTGATCGGTGTGGCCCTGCCCGCATATGCCCAAGGCCAGCAAGGCGCAGCCACAACTGGCAGCCAGTAGGATCAGTGGATTCTTCATGATGCCTTTCATTCGAACACGCTAGCGGCGGAAAAACCGGACGATCGATTGGAGACTCAGGATTAGAGACGAGACCACGAGAACATGTACGGAAAGGAGGAACACTACACCGCCGGCCATAGCGACGACGGCAAAAAAACGCGAATGGCCTGCACCTGAAATCGCGCTGACACCGCAAGTGCCTGCCCCCAGCAAAGCGCATACGGCCGAGGCGGTAATCAACCGCTTCAGGAGCGGTTTGCTTTCGTTCCAGAAGAAGGACATGGCATGCAGTCTAACTTGAGTGTTCTAGCCCTGATGATTCACCTGTCCGGCTTCTGCTGGCTGTAAACCCTGGGTCCGTAGTTGCGACGTCAGGATCGTGGCCAGTCCAGCGACACATGCCCACTGGATCCAGTTCAAGCCACCCACCAGTGGCTGCGGCTTGAGGAAGTCGATGAGGAAGCGCCATGCCAGGTATGCCGCGAGGAAGATGCGAAAGAGGGTGCCGTTGGCGTGCGGCCGCTTCTCCATCCACCGCAGTACGCCGACGAGGAAGAGCAGGAAGACGATCTCATAGGCCTGCGTGGGATGCCGCCCGATGCCGTCGCCAAAGTCGACGGCCCACGGCAGTGTTGTGGGCGTGCCGTAAGTATCGTCTGCGAGCCCGGCAAGCAGGCAACCGATGCGTCCCACGGCAATGCCAATGCACAACGGCACCGCAAACAGATCGCCAGTACGTGCGCGAATGCCCTGCGCTGCCTTGGCCACCTCAACACCGATCCAACCGCCCAGCAGCCCACCCACGATGGTCTTGCCGCCACCCGGCAGCAGCGCCTGGGACAGGGTGATGTGCATCCGCGGCGCCTGCTCCAGCAGACCCAGCGCTCGGCTGCCCACTAGTGCACCCACGGCCGCCGCTGCAATCACGCTCCAGCGTTGCTGCTCCTCCACCACGTCGCCGCGCAGACGTCGTTGCTGCTTATACGCGGCGTATCCCAAGGCATATGCGGCTGCCTCCAGAAGGCCGTGCAGCTCCGGATGGGGAGAAAGATGCAGCATGGGCCGAGTGTACCTGCTGGCACTTTCCAGGAAGATTTTACGGATGGCTTAGGACAGGTAGGTCGGGGGAGAGGTGGCGGAGGGAGAGGGATTCGAACCCCCGGACCCTGTTACGGGTCGACTGTTTTCAAGACAGTAGGCATAAACCACTCGCCCATCCCTCCGCTTGGTGTTCCGCGGTGCTACAAGGTTAGCAGTTTTGTGTGCCTGTCTGGAATGATCGTTTGCGCCGAATGCGTTGAGGTCAAAGGGAAAGGGCCTTCCCTCGAAGACTCGCGGGAAGGCCCTGACACTCTGCGGGTTATTACTCGGTGGAGTGCCGCACAGGCCGGCTGGGCAGGCGCGATCCGCTGAGGACCGGCTCTGTGATGACAGTCTCGGTGTGTGTGGCTTGCTTGCCCTCTTCGATGACGGCTCGCATCCAGTAATTGCCCTCGGCATCCACCTCGATGCCGTGAACTTCCCGCTCGAAGCCGGGGAAGCGCTTGCCGAACTGCTCCATCGCCAGGATGAGGCGGATGACGGGCGAATCCGGTCCGCCCAGGCGCTCGCCCGGCATGGACATGGGAATACCCGGCGGGTACGGCACCAGCATCACGGCCGCGATACGACCCGGCATCTCTGTGAAGGGGATGCGTTCGGTCTCGTTGCGAACCAGCTTCTGATAGGTCTGCGCCGGCGTCAGCACGGGGTCGAAGTCTTCGTCGCAGGCGGCGTTGACCAGGCCTGCGAGATTCAGTTCGATCATGGCCTCGTGCATCTCGTCGGAGAGTTCCTTCAGCGACATGTGGCGGTAGCGGCCGGGATGCTTCTGGACCAGCTCCGGCAGTGCCTCTTCCAGCGCCGCTTCGGAGTCGTACAGACGCTTGAACTCGAAGAGGTTTTCCAGCAGGCTGCCCCACTTACCCTTCGACGTTCCGACCGAGAAGAGGACCAGCACCGTATAGTCGCCTGTGCGGGCGATCTCCACGCGGCGTGAGTCAAGGAACTCCGTCAGCACGGCTGCAGGTATGCCCCACTGCTCAATGGTGCCCTTGGCGTCGACGCCGGGCGTCAGGATGGTGACCTTGGCCGGGTCCAGCATGCAGTAGTCGTCGGGCGAGCCTTCGTCCGCGTAGCCGTGCCACTCGTCGCCGGCCTTCAGCGTCCAGCAGCTTGGTTCGGTGGCGAGAAGCTCGTCTTCCGCGTCTTCGAACAGGATCGACTCGCCGGTCGCGGGATCGATGACGCGTTCGGGCTGGTAGATGCCGAAGAACCAGCGCTCGCCATTCTCGGACTCCGTCCGCAGGCGGTGTGCGATGGAACTCATCGCCTGGCGGAAGCTGATGGCGTCGGCCAGCGTTTCGATCATGAGTGTGGGGCCGGCGGGCTCGTCCATCATGGCCGCGGCCACGTCCAGCGAGGCGATCAGCGGATAGAAGGGCGACGTGGTGCCGTGCATCATGAAGGCTTCGTTGAACTGGTCGAAGTCCATTGGCGCGCGATCGCTGAGCTTCACATGGACCATGGAACCCATGGAGAAGGCGGCCAACATCTTGTGCGTGGACTGCACGGAGAAGATGGTCGGTCGGTCTTCCATGTCGCGCGGCACACCCATGGCGTAACGGCCGCGATAGATGGGGTGAAACTTTGCGTACGCGTACCACGCCTCGTCAAAGTGCACGCGCGGCACGGAGCCCTTCAACTCCTCAACGACCTGGTTCACGTTGTAGCAGAGACCGTCGTAGGTGGAGTTGGTGATGACCGCGTAGGTCGGCTGCTGCGAGCGTGCCTCGGCAGAGAAGGGGCTGCGTGCGATCAGGTCCTGCACGTTCTGCGGCGAGAAGCGCTTGAGCGGCACCAGGCCGATCATGCCGTAGCCGTTGCGCGTGGGCTTGAAGTAGACGGGACGTGCGCCGGTGACGGTCAGCGAGTGACAGACGGACTTGTGGCAGTTGGCGTCGGCGAGGACGATGTCGTCCTGCGCGATGACGCCGTGGCCGACGATCTGGTTCGAGGTGCTGGAGCCGCCGAGGACGTAGAAGGTCCAGTCCGCGCCGAAGATGCGTGCGGCGTTGCGTTCGGAGTCGCCCGGAGGCCCGATGTGGTCAAGCCACGAACCCAGCGGGGCGGACGAGATACCAAGGTCCGACCGCATGAGGTTCTCACCGAAGAAGCGGTGGAACTCCTGCCCGACAGGATGCTTCAGGAAGGCGACGCCGCCCATGTGGCCGGGCGCGTCCCACGAGTACGCGGACTGATCGTTGTACTTCAGCAGTTCGCGGAAGTACGGCGGCAGCAGTTGCTCGTGGTACCGCTCAATGGCGGTGTCCAAACGCGACGCGATGAAGGCCGGCGTGTCGCCGAAGAGGTGGATGTACTCGTGGACCTGCTTGACCACTTCCAGTGGCAGTTCGCTGACTAGGGTGCGGTCGGCGATAAGGAAGATGGGGACCTTCTTGTTGCGATGACGCACGGCGCGGATGACGTCCAGCGCAGCGCGTTCCTCAAACTGCGAGTTGCTCTCAAGATCCCAATCCAGCAGGATGGCGGAGTAGCTGGGGTCCGACGTTACAAGCGAACGACCGTCTTCCGGCGAGGTGGTACGCACCACCTCGTAGCCTTCCGCGCCGATCGCCTCAACAAGGCGCTCCATCGCACGGTCTGACACGGAGTCGGTACGACCGACCTCGCTCGCAATCAACAACACCCAACGCTTCTCACCCATCTACTGTGTCTGCCCTCTTAAGGCCTCTGCATCTTGGCAAAGGCGACGAACGGTTTATGGTATCGCGTATTGGTTTCTGGCGTATGACCGGAGACCGACAGGTCTCGACGTCAACGTTCAGCCGCCAGCCGGTTCAAGATGCCCTTCAGAGCATCCAGTTTCGCGCCAGCTTCGCCCAGTTTGCCCTGCGCGGTCAGACGTTGATACTCCGCGAGATCTTGCGCGGCTTGCTGGATCTCTGCGTTGCGGTTTGTTGGTCCGGGTACGACTGCGGTCAGCGAGGCTGCCGAAGCAGTCGTCCCACTGTTCGCGGGTGATGCCGACGGTTGCGCCGCCACCTGCGTGATGGAGGACTCGGTTCCGTTGAAGAGGCTTGAGAGCGCGGCTTCAAATGTCGTGCCGTAGGCCAGGCGATCCTGCAGTGCCAGCACGACGAGCCGCAGTTCCGGCATGGGGCTTCGGTCGGCCTGCAGATAGATCGACTCCGCGTAGAGCAGCGCTGTGCCGGTTGGGATTACGAGCAGGTTGCCGCGATGCACGTGCGATCCCTGCTGGTTCCACAGCGTGAGCTGCCCGCTGATCTGCGCGTTCTGGTCGATGCGTGCTTCGATCTGCGAAGGGCCATCGACGAGCCGCGTCTTCGGGAAGTTATAGGCGACGGCTGTGCCGTAGTTTGCGCCGTCGCTACGGCCCGCGATCCAGCCGATCAGGTTGTTGCGGTTGCTTGGCGTGAACGGCAGGATGTTGACGAACTCCATGCCCTTCTCGCCGGGCAGGTTCATCAGCACATAGTTCGGCTGCATCTCCTGCATGGAGCGCTGACCCTGGCTGTCCATGGTCGCTTCGGTCGCGGGTGTCCACAGGTCTTCGCGGTTGAAGAAAGTCGCCGGATCGGTCATGTGATACAGGCCGTAGGCATGCGCCTGCAGCTTCAGCAGCGTGTCCGTGTAGCGCAGGTGAGCGCGCATGGTTGCGGGCATCGCGGCCGCGGGCTGGAAGGTGCCGGGGAAGACGTTGCGATACGCCGCAAGAATTGGATCGGTCTCATCCATCACGCAGAAGGTGACGGTGCCATCGTAGGCGTCGACCGCGATCTTCACGCTGTTACGCAGGTAGTTCACCGTCGTGTCGCCCATCGCGTAGTGGCGCGCGTTGGGATAGGTGTCGGCCGCGGTGAAGCCGTCCAGAATCCAGCGCAGACGGCCATCGTCACCAACGGTGATGTACGGATCGGGATCGAGTGTGAGAAAGGGCGCGATGCTGAGGACACGCTCCTGGATGTTGCGACGCATCAGCAGGCGCGAGTCGGGCGCGACGTCGTCACTGAAGGGAAGCTTGGCAACATCGCCGCGCTCCAGAGCAATGATGGTGCGGCGCAGCCAGTTACCCAGCACGATGCCGCCCGTGCCGGTGTAGCTGGTAAGGCTGTTTGATTGTCCCTGTGGGTAGTCGAACTCCTGCTGACGTGTCTTCACGTAGACGTCGCTGTTGGTCATCTCGCCAAAGTAGATCTGCGGGCGTGAAACGTTCAGTGACGGCACGGTGCTCTGCACTGGCATGTTGCCGAGCAGCAGTGTGGGCAGCCCCTCTGGCGTAAAGCCGTTCACGGGGTTCATGGTGACGCCGTAGCCATGCGTGTAGATGAGGCGTTCGTTGATCCAGTTGCGGCTGCTCTCGGGCAGCTTTTCGGTGCTGAGTTCTCGCGTGGCAAGCATCACCTGGCGCAGGTGTCCGTCCAGGTTGTAGCGATCGATGTCGATGCCGGGGAAGTCGTAGTAGGTGCGGATCTCCTGAATCTGGCGCAGCGTGTCCTGCAGCGCCTGCGCATCCCACAGGCGAATGTTCTGGAGCGTGGGCTGGTTGTTTGCGGCATCCGCATCTGCCACCGTCGTGCCCGCGGCGAAGGGCCGCACCACGATGCTGTCGAGCGCGTAGGCGGTGCGCGTGGCTTCGATATTGTTGCGGATGTACGGCTGCTCTTTCACCAGTTCATTGGGCTTGACGATGAAGGTGTCGACGGCTGCGCCGGTTATCTGCACGGCGACATACAGCAGCGCGCCGGGCAGAACGGCTGCCAGTACCCAGCGCACGCCGCTGCGCTTCATGGCGCTGTATGTGGCAACGGCCGCGCCCAGCAAGAGAACGATTGCGACGAGCATAAGGCCAGGCAGGTCTACGTGCGCGTCGGTGTACGTGACGCCGGAGAAGATGGTGTGCTCGCCCATCAACAGGTTGAAGCGGCTCAGCCACACGCGCAGCGAAAACGCCACGAGTAGGAAGGCGATGGCGCCGTAGACGCCACGCCATTGCGCCGGCTGCGTGTCGGCAAAGCGGAAGTCCTGGTGAAAGTCCGGAATGCTGGTGCCGCGATCGCGCAGCATGTGCAGACCGACGGCGAGTGCCAGGACGAGCGCTGCCATCACGGTGAGCCAACCGGCCAGCAGTTGCCACGCGGGCAGTGTGAGCAGATAGAAGTTCAGTGGACGTCCGAGCACGGGATCCAATGCGCTGCCGATATGCGGTGCGTAGATCCAGCGAACGAAGGTCGGCCACTCTGCGGACATGCCGGAGCCGGAAACCCACGCGACGAAGAGCGAGAATGCCAGTACCGCCGGCTTAAGCCAGCGGCCTACATCGATGGTCAGCGGCTGTCCGTTGACCAGCACGGCACGCACCATGCCGGTGCCGCGGCCACGCTCGCGCAGCAGCAGGAACGTTCCGTAGAGAAGGCCGAACGTCGCTGCGAAGAAGAGGAAGAAGAGTCCCCACTCCAGCACCAGCGTCTTGCGGAAGATCTCTGTGAAGCCGAGCGAGTGGAACCACAGCGCGTCTACGTAGAAGCTAAGCAGGCGGCCGCCGCCAAGGAAGATTGCGGCAACCACGGCAACGCCGATCAGCAGCGTGCGCGGCCTGCGTGATGGCGAAGGAATATCAATGATGTCGGGCATGTGTGCACCTGCACTGGGCAGCAATGGCTATCAGCCAAAGTGTCTCCGCCTCCAAGCATAGAGCCGCGTGTGCGTCCGTGCCGGATTGCAACATGACTGCGAACATGGGAAAGCAAGTGTGCCCGGGATGACGATCAACCCGGGCACTCGATTCTTCTGCCGGCTTACTGCGGGGGCGGAGGAGGTCCGCCAGGGCCGCGCTGCGGCCGCGATGCCAGGTAGGCGTCATACTTCGGCTTTTGCGCGTCGGTCAGCAGCGCCTTGATCTTGGTTGTCTGGTCGCCATTGATCGCCATCATCTTCGGACGCATCTCCGAAGGGTCGCCGCCGGACTCGCGCAGCTCCATCATCTTCTTCATGGTCTCTTCTTGAATGGCCTTCACCTTTGCGATCTGGTCGGGCGTCAGGTCAATCGCCTTGGCCATCTCGTCAAACTGCGCCTGCCGCTGTTCCGGTGTCATCATGCCGCGACCCTGTGCCATGGCGGGCAGGGTACACAACGCTGCACTGCAAAGTGCCACGGCGCTCAGGCGCGTGGCGTGTCTCAGGAACTTGTTCATGATCAGCTCTCCGTCGTGCATCGATACCGGAGCCTGCGCCCCGGCGTTGTGGTGCAGAGTGGGAGACGTGGGAAGTGAGCGGAATGTTTGGGTTATTGCAGAGAAATCTTCGCCGTTACGGTTACATCTCGCGTGAGCCTGTGCGCCTACTGATTCACACCGCTCGCAAGAAACCCGCCATCCACCGCGATGACCTGTCCGCTGGTGAACGAAGTGTTTTCACTGGCGAGATAAATTGCCGTGCTCACCAGTTCATCGGTCGCTCCGAAGCGTGCGAGTGGCGTGCGCATCTGCAACTCCTGCCCGCGCGGGCTGTCGAGGATGCGGCTGTTCAACGCGGTCGGAAAGATGCCGGGTGCGATCGCGTTGACGAGCACGCCATGCTTCGACCATTCGACGGCAAGGGACCGTGTCAGCGATGCGACCGCGGCTTTGCTGGCGCAGTATGCTGTGACCTCCTGAAAGGCGACGAAGCTGGAGAGCGATGCGATGTTGATGATACGGCCGTAGTTCTGCGCGATCATCTGTGTGCCAAAGACCTGGCAGGCCCGCAGCGTGCCGTGCAGGTTCACTTCCAGGATCGCGTTCCACGTCTCTTCCGAGAGTTCCAGTGTGGGTTCTCGCCTGGTAATACCTGCTGCGTTTACCAGAATATCGACGCGGTTGAATCGTCTCAGTGTGGTGTTGAGAAGCAACTGAAGGGAATCGCGCTGCAGGACGTCAGAGGGGAGCTCCAGGGTCTCGCGACCTAGGGCGCGAATCTCCGCTGCCGTCTCTTTCACGGCGTCTTCTGAGCGGGAGGTCGCGATCACATCGGCGCCGGCGCGCGCCAAGCCGAGGGCGAGTGCCTTGCCGATGCCGGAGGTGCCACCGATTACAACCGCTGTGCGGCCTGCTAATTCCATGGTGTTGATTCTCCTACCAATCCGTAACTGTGCCATCGAGTAAACGGGCGGTCGGTAAGTACGCGCGTTGGTACGGGTACTTCGCCGCCAGTGTCTCATCGATCTCCACGCCAAGTCCCGGTGCATCGCCCGGGTGCATGTAGCCCGCCTCAAAACGGTAGCTGTGCGGGAAGACTTCGTCGGTGAGAGCGGTGTGCGGCATATGTTCCTGGATGCCGAAGTTATGAATTGCCAGGCCTAGGTGGAGCGCAGCAGCCATCGTCACCGGCGACAGATCGGTCGCACCGTGAAAGCCCGTTTTCACGTGATAGAACGCTGCGAAGTCCGCGGCTTTCTTCAGTGGCGTGATGCCACCGCCGTGCACCACCGTCATGCGGAGATAGTCGATCCACTGGTTGCGGATGAGTTCATGCGCGTCGTAGATGGAGTTGAAGACTTCACCGACCGCGAGCGGTGTGGTGGTGTGTTGACGGATGGTTCGGAAGCCTTCCTGTAGTTCCGCGGGCACAGGGTCTTCCATCCAGAAGAGGTCATGCGGTTCCAGTTCTTTGCCCAGGCGTGCGGCTTGAATGGGCGTCAGCCGATGATGCACATCGTGCAACAGGTGGACATCCGGACCAACGCTCGCACGCACCGCCTCCATCAGCTTCGGTGCAAAGCGCAGATAGCGCTCGCTGGACCAGACACTCTCACTCGGCAGGCCGCGCTCTGCGGGTTCGTATGGCTTGCCCGCTTTGGGTACGCCGTAGCTTGACGCGATGCCGGGCACGCCTGCCTGCGCGCGGATGGCCAGATAACCCTCGGCGAGATGCTTCTGCACGGAGTCTACGGCTTCAGCGATATCGGCACCGTTGGCGTGCGTGTAGACCATGCATCCCTGCCGGCTTGCACCGCCCAGCAGGTTGTAGACGGGCGTGTTCAGTGCCTTGCCCTTGATATCCCACAGCGCCATATCGACTGCCGCGATCGCGGACATCGTCACCGGACCACGTCGCCAGTACGCACCGCGGTACAGGAACTGCCACGTGTCCTCAATCATGGACGCATCGCGCCCGATGAGGCATGGCACCACGTGCTCCTGCAGGTAACTTGCAACGGCCAGCTCGCGGCCGTTCAGTGTGGCATCGCCCAGGCCGTAGATGCCCTCGTCGGTGTCGATGCGCAGTGTGACAAAGTTGCGATCGGGAGAGCAGACGATAAGGCGCGCGTCCGTGATCTTCATGTATTTCGATTCTCCAGTTACTGCGGCGTCAGATCGCCATCCGGGCCAATGACAATGTAGTCGACCGGAGCAAACTCGCGATAGTCGCGCGGGCGTAGCTGGCTGTTCGCCTCGGCGGCCGGCATCACGTGTTCCAGTTCGCTTCGCATGTCCGGCATCGCGTGCAACGTCATCGTTGCGCCCGGATGCAGAGCGATGCCCTGCGCCGTGAAGCGCGTTGCGGTCTGCCCGTCAGGCGCGGCGTCGAACTGCGCGGGCGGCAGCGTGTCGTCCGCGCTCCACTGCGCGACGCGCTTACCGTCGACGAGTAACTCATAGCGCGAGATGCCGCTCCACATGTCGTAGTACTGCACGGCGACGTTGTACTTACCGCTCGGCTGCTGCACCGTCGTGGTTAGCGTGCAGCCTTTGGCATCATGACAGACCATGGCCTTGCCGCCCGATGCCGTCTCCCACGGCGTGACATCGACCGGTGTAAAGCCGTCTGCCTTCACCGCCTCCGCCTCCATGCGGCCTGGGTCATTTCCCACGCGGTGCATCGCATCCGGTATGCCCGACTGCTTCGCGAACCATTGGTTGATCGCATCGCGCCACACGATCGCGTGTCCGGCCTGGAACTCGAAGAGATGCAGCGTCTGTGTGTAACGCTCAGGATCGATCCTGCCCTGTAGTGACTTCCACTGCGGGACGTATTCGGCTGCTGCGAGCGCACTCGCGTAGTGCGTGTCGTAGATGGATTGCACGAGCGTCTTGCCGCTGTGCAGACGGTAGTCGTACGGCACATGATGGAAGAAGAGCAGAAGGTCATCCGGGATGGTCGCGAGCGATTCGTACTTCGCCGCAAGCTCGGGCGGATACTGCTGGATGTACCCCGTGCCGGCAGACGTACGGTCCATGCCGATGCCGTCCTTCTCGCCGCGGAACCACTGACCCCAGCCGTTGCGCTCAGCCGATTCAATGCCGGGTCCAAAGTGGTAACCAAGAATGTTGGTCAGCGTGCCGATGCCGTTGGGCCCGGTGTGTCCCTCGTAGACCTGCCAGCTTCCCAGCAGCATCTTCGGCACCGTCGCACGCACGGCCGCATCGCTGCCCCAAGTCATCGTGCTCCACGTGTTCGCAATCTCGTCGACGGGCGTGTCGGGATTCCATGCCAAGCGACCGAAGCCGTACAGGTTCGCCATGGCCATGGGGTGGTGCAGCCAGTTCGCATCCAGACCGACGTTGGTGACGGAGATGAAGCCGCCCATGCGTGCGCTGCCGTCGGCATTGGGAAACGCATGGCCTGTGACGATGGACTTCACCGGCGTCGCGCGTGGCTTGCCGTCCGCGCCCGGCGCGCGCAGATCGGTATCCAGCACCCACTTCCACATGCTGGGCAGGAAGACCATGTGGCGCTGCTGACCGGTGTACTCCTGTGCGGTTTGCACCTCAATGGCTACGTTCGTCTTGTGGAGCGCGGCGAAGAGCGGACTTACCGGCTCGCGCGCCTGGAAGTCGATGGGGCCTTCCTTGATCTGGATGATGACGTTGGGATCGAACGTTCCATCGTTCTTCACAAAGTTATCGACACCCGCACGCGCACGGTCGGCTTTGCGGTCGTTCCAGTCGAGGTGGTTGTTGTAGACGAAGCCGCGATAGAGCACCACGCCGCCATGCGGCTTCAACGCACGCGCCAGCACGTTCGCCGCGTCTGCCGGTGTGCGACCGTACTGCGATGGGCCCTTGCGGCCTTCGGAGTCAGCCTTCACGGTGAAGCCCGCGAAGTCCGGGATGAGCTTGTAGATCTCGGCGGCCTTCGACTGCCACCATGCAATGACCTTTGGATCCACCGGATCGAAGGTGTCCAGCCCGCCGATGGTTTGCGGGCTGGTCAGGTCAATGCTCAGCGCGAGCTTCACGCCCCATGGGCGGAAGACATCGGCAATGCGAGCGAACTCGCGCAGGTGTTCCGGCGACAACGTGTCCAGGTCGGCGTTGACGTTGTTCACGTTGCAGCCGTTTATGCCGACGGACGCCAGCAGGCGCGCATACTCGCCCGCGCGTGTCAGGTCAGCGCGCACGTGGCCGTTGTCGAAGAAGATGGAGCGGCCCGCATAGCCGCGTTCGATGGTGCCGTTGAGGTTGTCCCATTCGTCGGTCCAGCGGATGGTCGCGGAAGGTGATTGGGTCTTCTCGTCGCGAATGGGCCGCTGGCTGGCGATGAGTTCGAGGAAATGGAAGACACCGTAAAGCTCGGCTGCGGGGGACGAGCCATCGATATGTAATCCGTGGATGTTGCGTGCGATGCGGTAGCTCTCCGAAGGTAGGTGGGCATCGGCGGTGAGGAGAATCGCCGCACCCCTTCCATTCTTCGCCACCGTGAACGGTCGGCCCAGCATCGACGTCAGGCCGCGGCGGAGTTCTTCCGCGGCGGCGCGTTCGGAGGCGGATTCACCGCGGGAGACAATCACCGCCGGAAGGGTTTCGTACTGCTTTGCGTTTGCGATGGGTGCGTAGCGCAGCCACGCGGCGGAGCCGTCTTCTGCCTTCGCTGTCAGACCTACAGAGAGGCACGCCGCGATCAGGAATGTTTTCGGAACCAGATGTTTCATCGTCATTGTTGTCCGTAAGGTCGCGCTTCGCGCGAAGGAGCGGCTTTCGCCGCTGAACCCACCCTTTGCTTCGCAAAGAATGGGGCACCCTTGCTCTTGATCTTTGTCATTTCCATTACTTTGCCACCGGTAGTGGACCTGCGGCGCGCCATTTGTCTGCCCATTCCAGGAAGTACTTCACGTTGGGCGCGTCGGTGTGGCCGCCGTCGTGCTGCCGCCATGCCAGTTGGCCGTTCAGCAGGCCGGTATTCACCGGCGGCATGGTTGCGTGGTTGTAGTCGTCCGGCACGCCAAGATCCTTGTCTCCCAGTAACCGGAAGACGGGTTGCGCGGCCACCGTCGCCATGTAGCTGCCCTGCTGGTCCAGCCACATGGCATCGCCCGCAGCGGGCAGGCCGTAGCTGATGAAGGTCAGTCGCGGCGCGCACAGTGCAATCAGGTCATGCGCATCCACGGGGATGTCCTTCGCCGTCTTGCGGCCAAACTTCGCATCCTCCGCGCCGTACTTCATGAAGTTGCCGGCCATCCAGTAGTACTCGCCACCCGTCAGGCTCTCAACGGCTTCGCCAAAGTTGCGACGATGCAGCTTCGCACCACCCTCGCCGGACGAACCGATCAGCCCCATGGCGAAGCGTGGCTCATACGCCAGCGTGACCAGCGCGGCCTTGCCGTAGCGTGAGACGCCCTCGATGCCGACCTGTTTCGCGTTCACCGCAGTATCGGTTTCCAGGTAGTCCAGCACACGCGCCGCTCCCCACGCCCATGCGCGTAGAGCGCCCCAGTCGTCCGGCTTGCGGTGCTCGCCGTGATTTACCAGGCCGATGATGCCGCTGGTCATGCCCGCGCCGTTGTCTGCCTGGATGCTGCCGGGCGTCAGCGCGACATAGCCCCAGCCATCGGCGACTAATTGGTTGACCGTTGGCGGATCGCCCGCAAAAGGAGGCAGCCCGGGCGCGCGTCCCGTGAAGGGATTCAGCGCCTGCGATGCGATGGGGCTGTAGGCCGGGTACTTATCGAGAATCTCCTTCACGGAGGGGTCCTGCGCAAGCAGTTTGCGGATGGCAGCGTTCACCTGCTCAAGCTCCGGGCCGGTCGGCTGCGCGGGTGAGGGAAGTGCGCTCTGCCCGAAGAGGATCAGCACCGGCACCGGTCCCTTGGCGTTCACCGGGATCACCTCGGTCGCTTCAATGTCGACGTTGATCGATGGGAAGGCCGCGTTGTCGACGTGGCCGATCAGCCGCTTCGCGATCACCGGTGTGCGACCGACAAACTCTTTGTCCGTAAGGACAACGCGCCACGTCACCTTCGGTACGTTCTTCGGAATGCGGCCGTAGACCTCGCGCTCCATATCCTCGGCGATCTGCGGACGGCGCTGCTGCCACCACTGATCGGCGGTCGTTACCTTCCTGCCGTCGGGTAGCGTCAGCGGGTCAGGCAGGTTCGGATAAGGATTAGCCTTTGACTCGTCATAGTTGGCGTGGTTCGGCGCCTTCTCATCACCGCTGGGGCCGGGCCGCAGTGTCTTGATGCCAAGCTGGTCCATCATGTTCTGGTGGTCCTGCTCTGCGGCTGCTGCGGCAGCGGGCGACGGCGCTTGTGCAACCGCTGCTGCGGCTACCGTCAACAACGTGGACAGGGCGAGCACGCGAAACACAGGCACGATGGATCTCCTCCGGTCTGGAAGACGTGCGTCGCGCCACGGAGATGGGCGTTGCCTGACGGTCGCCTCGACACCTTTGCGACAATGCAGGCCGGCGCAGGAATACTCCAGCACCCGAACTATATCGCCGGGTTTCAAAGCTGTCCACACGCAATGCGCCGAGTTACGGCATGGCGAAAGCGTCTTACGCCTAAGGCTGTTCTCAGGCAGAACTTACACCTGTTGCATGAAACAGTCGACGAAGATTGAAAACCGCTAAAGCAAACATCCCCGATCGACGTTCGACCCTCGACCAGCAGCGACATAGCAAGATGGCAGAGTCCGCCCACGCCTACGTGCGCGGCAACACAAAACGCTTCTACGAATGGCTGGCAAGTGACGCGGTCAAAGCCTCGCTGCCCAGCGGTCCGGATGTGTGGATCTGTGGCGATTGTCATACCGGCAACCTGGGACCCGTCGCGGATCTGCACGGCAACATCGACATTGAAATCCGAGACGTCGACCAGACGGTCATTGGCAATCCGGCGCACGATCTGCTGCGCCTGGGGCTGTCGCTCGCCATGGCCGCGCGCAGTTCGGATCTGCCGGGCGTGACCACAGCGTTGATGATCGAAGAGATGATCGAGGGCTACATCGCACGGCTCACCGGTCACTCTGCCAACATCACACCCAACGAAATCGAGCCCATCCGCCGCGTCATGCGGCTTGCAGGCACACGGCAGTGGAAGCACCTTGCGGAAGAACGCATTGAAGATGTCACGCCGACGATTCCGCTGGGCCGCCGGTACTGGGCGCTCGAAGAGCCGGAGCGCACGGCGCTGGAGAATCTGTTCCAAGAAGAGAAGCTGCACAGGCTGGTAGAGGGCATTCGCGGCAGAACGGAAGAGCAGGTCGCACTGCTGGACGCCGCGTACTGGATGAAGGGCTGCAGTTCGCTGGGCAAGCTGCGCTTTGCCGCGCTGATCGGCGTCGGCAAGAAAAAGCACCGCCAGTTCCACCTGCTGGATATCAAGGAAGCGACCGCGGCCGCAGCTCCTCGTGCGTTGCACGCGCTGGTCTACGAAGACCATGCGGAACGCGTCGTCACCGGTGCTCGCGCGCTGTCTCCATTCCTTGGCGACCGTATGATTGCCGCGCAGCTTCTGGGTAAGCCCGTGATCGTGCGGGAACTGCGTCCGCAGGATATGAAGTTTGAGCTTAACCGGCTGACGCGCGAAGACGCCATTCGAACCGCGAGGTTGATGGCCGGCGTCGTTGGCCGCGCGCATGGCCGGCAGATGAAGCCCGCACAGCGTACGGCGTGGGTGAAGGAACTACGGTCGCGGCATACACGCGGCCTAGACGCGCCCCGTTGGTTGTGGAGCAGCATTCTGGACCTGGCGGCATTGCATGAGGCGGCGTACCTGGAACACTGCCGCCTGTATGCTCTCGGCGGCGCTGCGGCTTAGCCGTCGGTACCGCTGACCGCTTGCATCGCCCGGACGAGGCCATTCTCCGCTGGATCCGGGTGCGCGGGTAGCAGGAACCACTTTGCGCGCTTCAGCTTCGCTTCTCGATCCGCCAGTCCGTTGGTGCCGCCGTTGATTCTTTTCGTGAGTGCGAGTGTGTCGTCCTTGTCGGCCAGCGCGTTCAGATGGTGTGTCGTCCAGAACCATGTGGCGGCATCGACTGACAGACGAGACTCCGTGGCCACTTGCTTCGGATTGGCGATCAGGTTGAGTCCCACAGCCTTTCCGAAGGCCGCGTAGTTCGTGCGACCGGTCAGTTGGATCAGGCCGCGGCCCTTGAAGCGCGCGCCGTCGCCGGGCTGCGTGTTGCCGAGATCTTTGCGACCCTCGTAGGCAGTGCCGCTTGCTAACTCTTCCGTGTAGCGCAGCTCGCCACTCTCATGTCCCACCTGCGCGAGAAAGTGCGACTGGCGTAGTGGTGTGTTGATCGCGGCAGCGGCCATGGAGGCGAGCATCGCGGTGAAGAACTGGCTTACCCGTGCGGATGCCGCGTGGATGTAGATGCTCTCGAGCTTCTCTTCGAGCAGACCGGGCGGCATGCCGCTGCGGAGTGCTTCGATGGTTGATCCGTCCGGCGGAATGAGGCCCTGCGGATCCGCGTCGCCGATGACGCCGTGCTGAAAGGCTTCGATCAGCGCAGCCGTTGCGCCACCGCAAACTCCGTCTGCAACGATGGGCCCGGCGACCTGGGGATGGTTCAGGTTTAGCAGCAACTGCACGGTGCGCACGTCATCGCGGTTGTTCTTTCCGCCACGCCCGACACTGCACTCGATGCACATCGCCGATCACGTTAGCACAGCATCTGGAGCCGTTCCATACGGAATCCGACGCACGTTTCGATTGCAAGGCAAATGCATGCGCGAACCGTTTGGCCGCAGCGGGTCCGCGCGATACAGTCAAACAAACCACAACGGACGTTGAAGACACTGACCTCATCGCACCCTGCTACCGGACCGCGCAAGCTGCGGCTGCTGCCTCTGCTGGCGGCGACGTACTTTATGGTCTCGGGCGGGCCCTACGGGCTTGAGGACATCATCGGCTTCGCCGGCTATGGTCGCGCGCTGATCCTGCTCTTTCTGTTGCCGTTTGTGTGGAGTCTGCCCACTGCGCTGATGATTGGGGAACTTGCTGCCAGCGTGCCGGAGGAAGGTGGTTTCTACGCCTGGGTGCGCCGCGCCATGGGACCCTTCTGGGGTTTTCAGGAGGCTTGGCTTTCGCTGTCGGCTTCGATCTTCGACATGGCGATCTACCCGACGATCTTCGTGTCGTATCTGTCGCGCGTGGCGCCATCGCTTACCAGCGGGCACCGAGGCCTGCTGCTTGAGATTACCGTCGTCATCCTCTCGGCGCTGTGGAACCTGCGCGGTGCTGTCGCGGTCGGTGTGGGGTCGGTGTGGCTGTGGCTCATCGCGCTGAGTCCGTTCCTCGCACTGGTCGGCTTTGCGGTGTGGACGGGTGCACACGGCCCTCATGCCGCCATGGGAGCGCCGTCGCGTGTGGACCTGCCTGCGGCCATCCTCGTCGCCATGTGGAACTACATGGGATGGGACAACGCCACCACCATTGCGAGTGAGGTCGAAGATCCGCAGCGCAGTTACCCGCGCGTGATGCTGTATGCGGCCGGTATGGTGATGGCAACGTATCTGATTCCTGTCGCCGCAGTGGCGTGGGCGGGCATTCCTCCGGAGCGCTTCAGTACGGGCGCGTGGGCCGATGCCGCACACCTGCTGGGCGGGTCGGCGCTTGCGGTCTGCGTGGTGCTGGCGGGATCGCTGGATAGCATGGGCACCTTCAACGCGCTCACGCTCAGTTACACGCGTCTGCCGTATGCCATGGCATGCGACGGCCTGCTGCCGCGCGTGCTCTCAAAACGGAATGCTGCCAACGTGCCGTGGGTTGCGCTGGTTGCTTGCGCCACCTGCTGGGCGCTCGCGTTGAAGCTATCGTTTGAGCGACTGATCACCGTGGATGTTCTTCTGTGGGGACTGTCGCTGATCCTCGAGTTTGCGGCGCTTATCATCCTTCGCCGGCGCGAGCCGGATCTACCGCGTCCCTTCCGCGTGCCTGGGCCAACGTGGGTCGCGGTTGCACTTGGCTGCGGTCCGGTCGGCCTGATGCTCTTTGCGCTGTGGGCTGCGCGGGATGAGCATGTCGGCCCGGTGCCCGCATCGCTTTTCGCCTTGGCGATCGCGGCCTGCGGCCTGCCGCTGTACTGGCTGGTACGCCGCTTTGTACCCGCAACCGAATTCAATGGACATAGCGACCGCTGAGGCGTGCAATCTTTTTGCATCCGCGCCGTTGATAGCAATGTCGAATCCCTGAAATGTTCGACATCGAATCTTTCTATGATCGTCGAAACAACCTGCACGAAGGATAGATCCCATGAAGATTGCCGCCATGATCGCGCGTTACCTGCTGGGCCTGATGTTCACGGTCTTCGGCCTCAACGGATTCCTTAACTTCATCAAGCAGCCGCCACCGGCGAATCCGCTTGCGATCCAGTTCTTTACTGCGGTCGCCGGCTCGCATTACGCCTACATGTTCTTTGCGTTGCAGTTGATCGCGGGCTTGATGCTGCTGAGTGGATACTTCGTTCCACTGGCGCTGACGATCCTCGCTGCGGAGATCATCAACATCCTCACCTTCCATGTGACGATGAACCCGGAAGGTATCGCGCCCGGCCTGCTCGCGTTAGTGCTTTGGCTGCTGGTTTTCGTGCAGTACCGTCGCAGCTTCGATCCGCTGCTGCAGGCGAAGCCCGAAACCCTTTAACGAACGAAGGGGCTTGTCCTTCACGTTGCTGTGAACGACAAGCCCCAAGGACAAAGCCGACGGTTTCCTATGTCTGGATGCGAAGCACGTACGCGTAGGGGTTTGGTGGCGACGAAGGCATCGTCACCTCCAGCGCCGTAGCTGTCTGCTTGTGGCGCAGCGTACCGGAGGCGCCGATCAGTTCTACGCGATGGATTGAGCGCGGAGCATGTTCGCCGCCCTTACGCAGTGTCTTCACGCGTACGACACCATCCTTCGGCCATGCCAGCACGAACGCATACAACGTGTTGCCGCGCGTCGTGAAGCGGATGTCTTCCGCGGTGTGCGGGCGCGTCTTCTCGCTGAAGTTCTGTTCGATTGGCTCCGGCGGTCCCTCGCCATACACGCTGTAGGGACGCGTGCCGTAGATGGCTTCGCCGTGCTTCGGTACCCACGATGCAAGCTGCGCCAGGAAGGCGTGCTCATCTTCGTCGAGCGAACCATCGCCGCGCACCGGCACACTCAGCAGCAGGTTGCCATTCTTACTGATTACGTCGATCAAAAGAGAGATGACTGTCTCGGCCGATTTGTACTTGTGCTCTTCAAAGATTGACCGCCGGTAGTGCCAGTCACCGATGCAGGTGTCGGTCTGCCACGGCTCGGCCAGGATCTCGGTCGAGCGGCTGCGCTCGATGTCGAGTGTGAAGGCGCCGGTGTGTTCCGGTGTCGGCTTTTTCGCGAAGACTACTGACTGCTGCGAGCCATGCTTTGCGATGCTGCTGTTGTACAGGTGCGCCGTGACGCCCAGGCCCTTATCGCCCAGCGGCAGTTCCGTGTCGTCAAAGTAGACGAGATCCGGATCGTACTTATCGAAGAGTTCTTTGCAGCGCAGATACCAAAGCTCTGCGAAGCGCGGGTTCTCTGGTGGATCTTCCTCGTGCCACTTGCCGTCGTGCGCCTTGTGCCACTCGTCCTGCGCGGCGACGGTGTTCAGCCCATCGGGAATGACCAGGTTGCGGCCCGTATACAGGTCCTGCGGATCCAACCCATCCCACCACTTGCCTTTGCCGTCAGCCTTCGTCAGCGTGTACGCGTCGTAGCGATGGTTCGCCATCGGTCCCGTTGCGTCATAGCCATAGGCCGTCTGGAACCAGTGCCAGGCGTGGGAGCTGTGATTGGAGACGCCAAACTTCATGCCGTGCGCCCGAGCTACTTTCGCCCATGTGCCGATGATGTCGCGCATGGGACCGATCCGCGTGGAGTTCCAGGGATGGTAGGTGCTGGCGTAGTTGTCGAAGTTATCGTGATGGTTCGCCAGTGCGAAGAAGTACTTGGCGCCCGCTGCCTGGTAGAGCCCCATCAGCTCCTCGGGGTTCCAGCGCTCAGCCTTCCACAGGTTGTCGATCTCCATGAAGCCGAACTTTGTCTGGTGACCGTAGTGCTCGGCGTGCCAGTCGTGGATGCGGTCGCCCTGCATGTACATGCGGCGCGCGTACCAGTCACCCTGTTCCGGGACGCACTGCGCCGACCAGTGTGCCCAGATGCCGAACTTGGCATCGCGAAACCACTCCGGTGTCTTGTACTGCTTCAGCGAATCCCATGTGGGCTTGAACGGGCCCGGTGCAATGGTCTGCTGCTGCGCAAGCGCCGTCCGCGAGAGGGCGGCAGCGGCGGCGGATGTCTTCAGAAAGCTACGTCGAGAGAGCGGTGGGAACATGGAAAACATCGTACGCCCGAAAGCAGGCACAACGTTGTCAGACAAGGGCACTTTCCGCTTCGGGGACCGGACGATGCCCGCTGGTGCCGGAGCCGGCATCGTGTGAAAGACCAAGACTGTCGAAGACTGGGCCGAGTGCAAGGACGGCCATAACGATGATCGCCCAGCGGAAGTCGCGCAGTTGCGGCAGTGCGGCGGAGTGACCGGCGGTCTGCGCGACGAGGCGCAGGGTAATGGCTCCGACGGCGACGCCCATGCCGACGCTGAGCTGCATGATGGCGCTCAGGAAGCCGTTGGCGCGGCTCATGCGCTCGGAGGGGATCTCCGTGTAGGCAAGCGTGGTCAGGCAGGTGAACTCCATGGACCGCGCGGCACCATGCACAAACAGGACGAGCAAGAGGAGTGCGACGGGCGTGCCGGGCGCCAGCATGGCGCACGCGACCATGGTGCCGGCGGTGATGAAGCCGTTGACGATCAGGATCCGGCGGAAGCCAAATCGGCGCAACAGCGGGATCACAATCGCCTTCATGCTCAGATCGCCGCCGAAGAGCGCGAGCAGGTAAAGGCCGCTGCGGAAGGCGCTGAGGCCGAAGGCGATCTGGAACATCAGAGGCAGCAGGAAGGGCAGCGTTGAGACGGAGACGCGGAAGGCGCTGGCGCCGTAGATCGAGAGCGAATAGGACTTGCGACGCATCGATTCGAAGTCGATGAGCGAGGTCGCCGGCCTGCGGCGGGCGTTCACGATGGCGAGGACGCCGCTCAACAGGCTCACGCCCAGGAGCACGGCGGGCCCAGTCGACCTGCCCTCGCCACCGCCAAGCATCTCCATGGCGTAGACGGAACCTGCCGAGGCGAAGCCGGCGAGTACGAACGTTCCCCAGTCAAAGCCGTGACGCACCTCGGTCCGGGTGTTCTCGATCCACAGCATGGTGAGCACCAGCGCCGTGATGCCGAGCGGAACGTTCAGCAGGAAGATCCAATGCCAGCTGGCGTAGGTGGTGATGAAGCCACCCAGTGGCGGGCCCAGCACCAGGGCCGTGAGGCCCGGCCAGCTGATGTAGGCGATCGCCTGGGTCAGTTGGTCCTTTGGCGTGTTGCGCAGAACGATGAGACGGCCGACGGGCACCATCATGGCGCCGCCGACTCCCTGCAGAATCCGCATCAACGTGAACTGTGTCAGGGTGTGCGCGCCTGCGCAGAAGAGCGAGGCCAGCGTGAAGATGCAGATCGCCGTGGCGAAGACCGATCGCGAGCCGTAGTGGTCGGTCACCCAGCCGCTGATGGGGATCAAAACAGCCAGCGTCAGCAGGTAGGCCGTCATACCGATGTTGAGGCTGACGGCGCCAACGTGAAAGCTGCGGGCCATCTGTGGAATGGCCGTGGCAATGATGGTGCCGTCCAGGTTCTCCATGAAGAACGCCGCGGCGACCAGCGACGTGACATAGAGAGGCGAGCGAGGCTTCATCTCTCTATCGTAAGTCGGATCGTCGTCAGCCCTGTTGCCATCGAGTGCCAGGCCTGCGATCGGGTGAAGCTGACCCCAACGCGATCCGTGCGGGTCGCCCAACAAAACGGCCACAAACGGAAAAGCGGCACGCACCCCGATCAGGGCATGCGTGCCGCAGTGTTTTCGTGACGTTACTTAGCCTTCTTAGCCTTATAAGCAGCGATCGACTTCTGAATGACCTCGTGCGCGTAATCCACATCGCGCCAGCCACGGATCTCGACGGTCTTGCCTTCGAGGTCCTTGTAGGTCGAGAAGAAGTGAACGATCTCCTTCAGCTTGTGCGGGTGGATCTGCTTGTAGTCGGTGATGTCGAAGAAGCGCGGGTTGGCGCAGCCAACGGCCAGGATCTTCTCATCGCCTTCGCCGCCGTCGATCATCTCCATCAGGCCGATGGGGCGGACCTCCTGCAGGCAGCCGGGGAAGCTCGGCTCGTCGACCAGGACGAGCACGTCCAGCGGATCGCCGTCATCGCCCAGGGTGCTGGGCAGGAAGCCGTAGTCGCCGGGATAGTGCACAGGGCTGTACAGGTTGCGGTCCAGCTTGAAGACTTCCAGCTGCTTGTCGTATTCGAACTTCATGCGGCCCTGGTACGGGATCTCAATCACCGCGTTCACGACTTCAGGCGACTTAGCGCCTACCGGCAACTCTAAATAATTCGGCATAGGGTCTTTTCAGGTCTCTAAGGAGATAGGTTTCTGTTGCCGCGATACGGTACGCCCAAGGGATGGGACGCGACAACTCCGTTTCATCTTACGCGGCGACGCCGTGTGGCGCAAAAAAAGCATTTGCTATTTGCGCCGTCGTACTGGCTCACCGCAAAGCATTTGAGACGATACCAGCGGGGTAGAAGATGCTCCGACGCAACGCAGATCTTCTACCCTTTATCGAGTTCCTGCGAGGCGCAGACGCGATCCAGCGGCGCCGGCTGCGTGACCGGGGTGCGGGGCCACCCTATAATCAGCGTATGCGCGCCCACGTTTACGTCACGCTGAAGACCACGGTGCTTGATGCCCAGGGTCAGACCATTGCCAACGCGCTTCGCCGCCTGCACCATCCGCAGGTCGAGTCAGTGCGCCAGGGCAAGTATTTCGTCCTCACCCTCGCCGACACGCTCACCGGCGAAGCTGCCGAGGCAGAGGTGAAGCGCATTGCCAGCGAAGTGCTGACGAATCCGGTTATCGAAGATTTCACCTACAAGATCGACGCGTAGCCTCGACGGCTCGTCTGTTCCCCGCAGCGCATGCGGCCTGTTGCCACTAGCGGCAGGGCCGACGGGTGGGCTTCAACGACGAGGCCTGCAGATACGCCGTGGCAGCGATCACCAGTTCGCGCTGCATGGCGTCGGCCTGCTTTTTCGGCACCTCCGCCTCCACCATTCGGCGCGAAACGCCTGCCATCATGTCGCCCAGCATTGCAGCAGCGACCGCGGGGTCGGTGCCGAGCGGTTCGACTGAGGTGCGCAGCATCGTCGCCATCGCCGCCCGGATGCGATCGCTCATGCACTTCACGATCCGCGCGCGGTCGACGTCATAGCTGAAGGCGTAGAGTGCCATGCTCTTGCGGATGTTGCCCAGTTTCGCCCTCAGAAACTCCCGCACCACGCCCTCGGCCATGGCGGCCAGCGGCTGTCCGTGTAGTGCGGCGCAGGCTGCCTCCACCACCGTGGCGATCTCCGCCAGGTGGCGCTCCATCACCGTCTTCAGCAGCGCGCTCTTGTTGGGGAAGTACTGGTAGAGCGTGCCGACCGATACACCCGCGCGCTCGGCGACGCGCGTGGTGGTCAGCCGAGCCTGTCCCACGTCCAGCAGAACCTGAAGGGTCGCCTCCAGGATTGACTCCACGCTGACCGTGGCGCGCGCCTGGACCGGCGTCTTTCTTGGCTCAAACGACTCGTGGACGGGCTGCGGCAAATGCGAACTCCAAACCTGAAGCTTCCTTCATCTAATCACAGAAGCGCGAATCACACAGGAGATCAGCACTCATGGCAGCAGCAAAGCTCGGCGGCACCTTTAACTTCCCCACGGCAAACAAGACCGTTTATCGCGTGGGCTATGGCGCCATGCGCCTGAGCGGCCCGCACATCTTCGGTCCGCCGGCAGATCGCGATGAGGCCATTCGTGTCTTGCGCACTGCGATTGAAGCGGGCGTGGACCACATCGACACCTCCGACTTCTACGGTCCCTTCGTAACCAACCAGATCATTCGTGAGGCGCTGAGTCCTTATCCTGACAAGCTGACGATCGTCACCAAGATTGGCGCAAAGCGCGGCGAGACGGGATCGTGGGATGCGGCACTGAGCCGGCAGGAGATCATCGACGGGGTGCACAGCAACCTGCGGAACCTGGGTCTCGATGCTCTGGATGTTGTGAATTTGCGTCTCGGCGCGCCGCTCTTTCCTGCGGAGATGTCGATCGAGGAGCCGCTGACCGTGTTGCTCGAGTTGCAGCAACAGGGCCTTATTCGTCACCTGGGACTGAGCACGGTGACGGAGAAGCAGATCGAAGAAGGCCAGAAGCTGGCGAAGATAGTCTGCGTGCAGAACCTGTACAACATCGCGCAGCGCGAGGACGATGCGCTGATCGACACGCTCAACGCGCAGGGCATCGCTTACGTGCCGTACTTCCCGCTGGGTGGGTTCAGTCCGTTGCAGTCGTCCGCGCTGGATGAGGTCGCGAAGGGGCTTGGCGCGACGTCCATGCAGGTGGCGCTTGCGTGGCTGCTGCATCGCTCGCCGAATATCCTCTTGATCCCTGGCACATCGTCTGTTGCGCACTTGAAAGAGAACCTTGCGGCTGCCGATCTCGAGCTATCAGCAGAGGCTGTTGCGCAGCTTGATGCCATCGGTAACTGAGCAATGTTTGGGTGCCCACGTCTTAGTTTTGAGGCGTGGGTTCTCGATGGATTCACTGCGGCGGTTTATTGTTTGCGTAGACCCAAATGCCGCATGGAGAAACGCGTTGAAGCCCAATCGCCGCACATTCCTGAAGTCCGCCGCAACCTGCGCGCCAACTGTTGCCATGCTTCGCGCGCCTGCGCAGAGTGCGGTGAAACCGCAGGCGATTGCGCCTTTACCGGCGAAGCTGGCGGTTGAGCGGTGGCCTGCTGAGTTCGATGTGGCGCCGGGGATCATCAACCTTGAGAACGGTTACTGGGGCCTGATGCCGGTGCGTACGGCGGCTCTTTATGCCGAAAAGACGGCGTATGTGAATCGATTCAATAGCATTTGGGGACGGGGCGTGCTGCCAGGCGACAATTCGGCTGCGGACTTCCGCGCGGGACGCGCCGCGATCGCCTCGATGGTGGGTGTGGCGTACGAGGAATGCGCGTTGACGCGGTCCGGTACCGAGGGACTGCAGACGCTGATTGTGCAGTACAAGAATCTGAAGCCCGGCGACACGGTCATCTGCTGCGACCTGGACTATGACACGACGCTGTCGGCGATGGACTACCTGGGTGACCATCGCGGCGCGAAGGTTGTGCGGTTCGATATGCCGGAGCCGGCGAGCGAGGCAAACGTTCTGCAGGCGTACGAGGATGCGCTGAAGGCGAATCCTGGGACGAAGATGATGCTGGTCACGCAGGTGTCGCACCGCACGGGTCTTGTGTCGCCGGTGAAGAAAATCGTGGCGATGGCGCGTGCGCGTGGTGTGGATTGCATTGTGGACATTGCGCATGGCGTGGGCTGCCTGGATTTCAAGATCAGCGATCTCGAGTGCGACTTTGCGGCGTGGTCCGTACATAAGTGGACGATGGCTCCGCTGGGTACGGGGGCGATGTACATCCGCAAGAGCCGCATCGCGGACATTGATATTCATTACGACAATCACGAGGTTCCGCCCGACGACATCACGGCGCGTGTTCCGCCGGGTGTGACGAACTTTGCCGCGACGCTGACGCTGCCCGCATGCGTGGAGTTCTATAACGCCACCGGTGGTAAGGTGCGTGAGGACCATCTGCGGATGTTGCGTGATCGCTGGGTGCATGCGGTGAAGGATCTGCCGAACGTCGACATCCTGGTGCCGGACAATCCTGCGAACTACTGCGCGATTACGAGCTTTCGTTTGAAAGGCATGCACACCGTTGCCGATGCGTTGAAGGTGCAGCATCGGCTCTTCGACAAGTACAAGATCCATACGGTGTTTCGTAAGGGCGTTGCGAAGGGGCCTGTGATTCGTGTGACGCCGAGCCTGTACAACACGGTGGCGGATATGGATGCGTTGGCGGCGGCTCTGCGTGCGGAGCATGGCATCTTGGTCTAGTTGCTGGCGTTTCGGAGCAACTAGCGATTCTTCAACTTGCGGTCAAAGAAGTCTGCGGCGAGTTCGTAGGCCTTGACCCAGTTCTTATGCAGCAGGAAGTCGTGGACTTCGTCGGGGAAGATCTTTTCTTCGACTTCGACGCCGTTGGCACGGAGCGCTGCGGCCAGGCGTACCGTCTGGCCGAAGAGAACGTTGCGATCGTCGTCGCCCTGCATCAGGAGCACGGGGCTCTTCCACTTGCTGACGTCGGCCATGGGTGAGGCTTTAAAGGCCACGGCGGCTGCGGCGGCTGTGTTGTGATCCGGGTCGTCGGTGGGTTTCCACAGATCGAGTTCGTAGGACCAGTCGTGTACGCCGTGCAGGTCGACGCCCGCTGCAAAGTCTGCGGAATCGCGTGCGAGTGCGAGGGCGGTTAGATAACCTCCATAACTACCGCCCCATGCGCCGATTCGCCTGGTGTCGACGTTGGGCTGCGCCTTCAGCCACTTCACGGCGCCTTCGATGTCGAGGTATTCGGTGCCGCCGAAGGCGCCGTAGTTTGGGGCCTGCCGGAACTCCATGCCATAGCCGGTACCGCTGCGGTAGTTCACGCTGAGTACCGCGTAGCCGCGCGAGACAAAGTATTGGTTCAGCTCGTAGGTCTGCGCGTAGTACTGCATGGGGTTGAAGCCGAGGAGCATCTGGCGGCGGGAGCCGCCGTGGAAGAAGACGATGGTCGGGAGCTTATCGCCGGGCTTAGCGTTCTTTGGCAGGAACCATTGGCCGTGAATGGGCAGGCCGTCTGAGGCGGGGAAGACGACCATATCGGGCGTCCCAAATTGGCTGCCGGGAAAGCGGGAGGTCAGCTGCTCCACCAGCACGCGCTCGCCAATTTGAGGCAGGAAAGGGCCGTGTACAGAGGCCTGCATATGTGCGATCGAACCATCGGACATGAGCGCCGGATTGGTCTCGATCGTTTCGCCCTTTGTGATTGCGGCTGGTTGATTTCGAGACGTCGTGACACTCCACAGATGTTTCCGATCGATGTCGTTTTGATCCGTTGTCACCTGATTGCTGCTGTAGACGATGCGTTCCCCGTCCGTAACGACGTTGTCCACTTCGAAGTCGCCGGGTGTCAGCAGCTTTGGGCCCTGCTCACCGGGCATCAGTGAGTACAGGTGCAGCCAGCCCGTCTTCTCCCATGGGAAGACGATGCGGCCGTCGGCCATCCACAGCAGTTGGTTCTTTGCGACCATCTCGTGGAAGAGCGAGCCGGTACCCTTGTCGGCGTGCCAGGCTTCGGTGCCCTCGCCGGTTGCGGCGTTGGCGATGCGGATGGACCATGGCACGGGTACGGATCGCATCCAGCGGAGGTCGAGTTCGGTAATCCATGGAGACTCACGCACGAAGGCGATGCGCTTCGAATCGTTCGACCAGACGGGATCGTGGTCGTGGCCTGTGCCGGGATCGGCGTAGGTGAGTGTCTTGCCGGCGAAGGTGAAGACGCCGATGAAGCTGTGGTCGCCGCGGCGTGAGACGAAGGCGAGCTTCGCCCCGTCGGGTGAGGGGCGGAGGGCGGTTGCCGTGCCCTTGGCGATGACGATCGCTTCGGGCTGCTTCGTTCCATTCATCACGTCTGCGGCGAAGATCCTGCCGCTGCGGAGGAAGAAGATCCGTTTGCCGTCGGTGGAGAAGACGGGTGAGTGGCCTTCGCCCACGATGCGAACATCACCGCCGACGCTTGCAATCTCGACGCGTGCCTGCACGTCTTCCTGCAGATGTGCGGGGTTGGCTGCGGTCGGGTGTTCACTGCCTTCAGGTCCCGTCCCGCGGGTGTAGGCGACGCGCTCGCCGTCCGGGGACCAAGTGATGTCGTCGATGTCCTGGCCGTCGTCCTGGTTGTAGTGGGTGATGGCGTGCGCCTTCTCACCGGGGGATGCGACCCAGACGTTGCGGATACCCTCCTGATCGACGAACCAGGCGACGCGGTTCTTTGCGGGCGCGGCGGTGAGCTGGTTCATGAAGGGTGCGGAGAGGGCGTCGGCCACGGTGAAGGGCTGCGGCTTCTGCGCGGGCGCAGCTGTTGAGATCAGCCCGGGGGCGAGACTGAGGCTGAGAGCGAGCAGGCGGTGCAGGCGCATGACGGGCGACTCCAGGCTGTGGTGTGCCTTGAGCATATCGCGTGGCCTTGGCGCGGTTCGCGCTTCGCACGACAACCCACGCATGCGCAACCTGCGCGTATGAATGGGGCACTCGATTGTTCGGCGCTTCAAAGTTCGCCGGGGCTGACAAATTGTGTTGGCACGGGGGAGACGGAGCGGGGCTAGAATGGGTGCCGATGACGTTCGGCTTTTGCGTGTGTTGCGCGGAGCGTCACAACTCTCGTTCCAACAGGAATGCCTCTATGCGCCGTTCGCTCTGTTGTTCGCTTGCACTCGCCGCTCTCGCCATTGTCCCCGCGCTTCGTGCACAGGCACCTGCCGGCGCGCCGCCTGCCCAGGAAGAGAAGGGCCGTGCCATCGCCGATGGCGGTATCTTTGTTCCCGGCTGGAAGGCCACCGTGGATGCCGGCGCCGTGAAGCAGGGCCAGAGTGAGAAGGATGCCAGCTTCAAGATGGAAGGCAAGGCGATCCACGTGATGACGGGGCCGGCGCTTACCTACTGGAGCCCGAAGAACGCCGCCACCGGCGACTACACCGTGATGGCCACGTTCAACGAGCCGCAGTACATGAATCGCAACGATCATCCGCATCCGTACGGCATCTTTATCGCGGGCAATGACATGGGCACGCCGAACGAGAGCGGCATGTACTGCGCTGCGTATGGAAATGGCAACTTCATCGTGCGTGGCTTTGGTCCGGCACCGTTCCAGGTGAACGGCCGCCGCGGCGAGGCGAATGACGCCGTGCATAAGGCTGCGGGCCCGGGACAGCCGGTGTCGCAGGCGATCTCCGTACAGGTGAAGGGTGACAGCGTCTCGTGCATCATCAACGGTGCCACGGTCGGCACCTACAAGAAGGCCGACCTGGTTGCGCCGGGCAAGCTGAAGTCGACCGACGGCATTGCGGGTATCCGCTTTGCGCACAACACGGATGCGACCGTCACGGACTTTATGGTGATGAAGAACTAGTCAGGGACTCTGCGAAGCGAAGGCTTTCGGAGGTGCATGGCTTCCGCCATGCCATATCCGCACACCTTGAAATCCGGCTTTAGCCGCTGAGGTCAGCTTTCGCCTCGTTCGCCGAAGGATAAGAAAGCGACCCTCAGGGGCTAAAGCCCAGTGTTTCCTGCTGTTATTGGCATGGCTGAAGCCATGCCCTTCCGAAAGCAATAGCATGGCTGAAGCCATGCCCTTCCGAAGGGCTATAGGTTGATACACCCTAAGTGATGGGCGCCGGGTTGAAGAGGGCGAATTCGTTGTGCAGTCCCCAACGGTCAGCGCAGGTCTGGTGACGGCCGCTGGCGACTGCCAGGATCATGTGGAAGATCTCCCAGCCCACCTGCTCGATGGTCTGGTCGCCGGTTGCGATGGTGCCGGCGTTGATGTCGATGAGGTCGCTCCAGCGCTTTGCCAGCGAGGTGCGCGAGGTGACCTTAATGACTGGCGCCATGGCCAGGCCGTAGGGCGTGCCGCGGCCCGTGGTGAAGACGTGCATGTTCATGCCGGCGGCCAGTTGCAGGGTGCCGCAGACGAAGTCGCTGGCAGGGGTTGCGGCGAAGATCAGGCCCTTTTTCGTGACGCGTTCGCCGTGGCCGCTGACGCCGTGGATGGCGCCGATGCCACTCTTGGCGATGGAGCCCATGGCCTTCTCGACGATGTTGTTCAGCCCGCCTTTTTTGTTGCCGGGTGAGGGGTTTGCGCTGCGGTCGACGCCACCCTTTTGCAGGTAATCGTCGTACCACTGCATCTCGCGGACGAGGCTGCGCGCCGTCTCTTCATCGGCGGCGCGTGCTGTCAGCAGGTGGATGCCGTCACGAACTTCGGTGACTTCGCTGAACATAACGGTCGCGCCTGCGCGCACGAGCAAGTCCGTCGCGAAACCGACTGCGGGATTTGCGGTGACACCGCTGAAGGCATCGCTGCCACCGCATTGCATGCCGACGTTGAGGTCGCTTGCGGGGCAGGTGACGCGCTGCCGTTTGTTCAGTTCGATCAGGCGTTTTTCTGCCAGGTCCATGATGGCGGCCACCATCTCGCTGAAGCTGGTGTGCTCCTCGTCCTGCAGGCGGACAACGTAAGGGGAGGACTGCAGGATGGGCAGGGTGGACGCGGGCAGCATCAGTGCTGGCTGCAGCTTCTCGCAGCCCAGGCTGACGACCATGGGCGCGCCGCCCAGGTTCGGGTTGAGGCTGAGGTTGCGCAACGTGCGGATGGGGATCTGCGCGTCTGGAGCGTTGATGGCAACGCCGCAGCCGTAGATGTGCGTGATGCCGATGACGTCGTCGACGTTGGGATACTTCGGCAGCAGCTCTGCCTTGATACGCTTCACCGCGAAGTCGACAGTCGCGGCGACGCACTGCACGGTGGTGCTGATGCCGAGGATGTTGCGCGTGCCGACGGTGCCGTCTTCGTTGCGGAAGCCCTCGAAGGTAAAGCCTGTCAGCGGGTCTTGCTTCGTAAGGATCGCGCCGCCGAAGGGCACGTCGTGCAGCTGGGGAGCGGGCGGGAGTTCGAGCAGGCCTTCGTGGACCCACGCGCCGCGCGGGACGTCTGCGTTGGTGGTGCCGATGGGTACGCCGTAGCGAAGGACGCGGGAGCCGCGCGGCAGGTCCGTCAGCGCGACCTTGTGCGCCTCGGGGATGTCTTCGACGAGGCGCAGACCGTCTTCGAAGACCGTGCCCGCGCGCAGGCCGCCTTCATTCACGATGATGGCGACGTTATCGTCCGGATGGACGACGATGCGCAGCGGGCGTGCCGGTGTGTCGGTCATGCGTTTATGCGGTAAGCAGCTTGCCGTCCACAAGTCTTGGCTTGCTGGCAAGGTTGGCATCCTGGAGTTCGCTCGGCAGCAGGTCTGTGGGGAAGTCCTGGTAGCAGACGGGGCGCAGGAAGCGCTCGATGGCCATGGCTCCGACGGAGGTTGCGCGCGCGTCCGAGGTGGAAGGCGCGGGGCCGCCGTGCACCATGGCGTACGAGACCTCAACGCCGGTGGGGAAGCCGTTGACGACGATGCGTCCGGCCTTGCGCTCGAGCACTGGCAGCAGCTTGGCGGCGAGTGCGTGGTCGGCTGCTTCCAGGTGCATGGTCGCGGTGAGCTGGCCTTCAAACTGATTCGCAAGGTGAACCATCTCCGCGTCGTCCTTGCAGGCGATGACGAGAGCAACGGGTCCGAAGATCTCCTCGGCCAGTTTGGGATTGCTGCGGAAGCTCTCTGCGGTGGTGGCGAAGAGCACAGGCTGTGCGGCGACTGCGTGGGAGGCTTCGGCGCCGCTGCCAAGCTTGGTGACGCCGTCGATGGTGTCGAGCGATCCGACGCCGTGCGCGAAGGCCTGCTGGATGCCCGCATTGAGCATGGTCGCGGCGTTGGCGGCGGAGATGGCTTCGCCCGCGGCCCTGGTGAAGGCGTCGAAGGTTTCGCCGGCGATGCCGAAGATGAGGCCGGGCTTGGTGCAGAACTGGCCTACGCCGAGCGTTGCCGATCCGACGAGCCCGGTGGCAATGGCGGCGCCGCGGGTTTCCAGCGCGGCGGGCAGCAGGAAGAGCGGGTTGATGCTGCTCATCTCGGCGAAGACAGGGATGGGCTGCGGGCGTGCGGCGGCGATGGCCACAAGCGCCTGGCCACCCTTGCGCGAGCCGGTGAACGCGACGGACTGGATGGCGGGGTGCTTCACCAGCGCGCCGCCCACTTCGTTGCCAATGCCGACGAGCAGGGAGAAGGTGCCGGCGGGCAGGCCGCACTTGGCGATTGCCTGCTGGATGGCGCGGCCTGCGAGTTCAGAGGTGCCCAGGTGCGAGGGGTGCGCCTTGGCGACGACAGGACAGCCGGCGGCGAGCGCCGCGGCGGTGTCTCCGCCGGCGACCGAGAAGGCGAGCGGGAAGTTGCTGGCGCCGAAGACGGCGACGGGACCGACGGGAATCTTGCGGGAGCGGAGGTCGCTGCGCGGCAGCGGCTTGCGGTCGGGCAGGGCGGTGTCGATGACGACGTTAAGGAAGCGGCCGTCGCGGACGAGCGAGGCGAAGAGCTTTAGCTGGCCGCAGGTGCGGGCGCGTTCGCCCTCGAGACGGGGCCGCGGCAGGCCGCTCTCCGCCATGGCGCGTTCGATCAGTTCGTCGCCCAGGTCCATCAGGTTCTGCGCGATGGTTTCGAGCAGAAGGGCGCGTGTCTCCAGCGGCGCGGCGCGGAAGGCGTCGAAGTCGCGGTCGGCGAGTTCGCAGGCCTTGTCGACGTCGGCTGTGGTGCCTCCGCCGAAGACGGGCTCCAGCTCGGTGCCGGTTGCGGGATTTGCGGCGCGCATTTCGCCCTGTGTGCCGCGGATTTCCTCGGCGCCGATCAGCATTGCTCCAGTCACTGCCATTTTGTTCGCTCCCCAAACAAAGGTTCTGCCATTAGCGTACTGCGATCTACGTGCGGCTGCCGATCAAGGTTTTCAACTGGGTCATCTCTTCGTCGGTCAGGTCGCTGAGCGGCGTGCGGACGGGGCCGCAGTCGTGGCCCATCAGGCGGACGCCGGCCTTCACGATGGAGACGGCGTAGCCCTTGCGGCGGTCGCGGATGGCGAGGTACGGGACGACGAACTCGCGCATCTCTTTTGCGATGTAGGCGTGGTCGCGACGGCGGACTGCGGCGTAGAAGTCGGTGGCCCATTTGGGCAGGAAGTTGAAGATCGCGGAGGAGTACGTCGTTACGCCCATTTCGAGGTAGCTGAGCGCGAAGGTCTCCGCGGTGGGCAGGCCGCCGATGTAGGTCAGGCGATCGCCCATGCGCAGGTAGATCTTCATCATGAGTTCGAGGTCGCCGACGCCGTCCTTGAAGCCGACGAGGTTGGGGCAGGCGTCGCACATGCGCGCGATGGTGGTGTCGGTGGCGATAGCGTTGTCGCGGTTGTAGACGATGACGCCGAGCGAGGTGGAGTCGCAGATGGCTTTTACGTGGCGGAAGAGGCCGTCCTGATCGGGATTGACGAGGTATGGCGGGAAGAGCAGGATGCCCTGTGCGCCGGCGGTTTCGGCGGCCTTTGCGAACTCGATGGCGGTGCGTGTGCCGTAGCCGCAGCCGGCCAGGATGGGCATCTTGCCCGCGGTTTCGGCGACGGCAGCGGTGACGACGCGACTGTACTCGGGCAGGGTCAGCGAGAAGTACTCGCCGGTGCCGCCTGCGGCGAAGAGCGCGGCGAGTTTGTGCGCGTCGAGCCAGGCGAGGTGCTTGCGGTACGAGTCTTCCTTGAATTCGCCGTCCGGTGTGAAGTGCGTGACCGGGAACGAGAGCAGGCCGGAGCCGATGGTGGATGCGAGAGTCTTTGGGTCCATGTATATCCGTCCACAAGATCGTGCGGGCTGCGCACGCGTTACCACTGTACCGAAGCAGCGTTGCCGCTCCGTGTTGAACTACCGCTGCAGGCAGGGCCGTTTGGGATCGAAGGTCCATCCCGGGATGAGGTACTGCATGGCCATGGCGTCGTTGCGCGCGCCTGCCGGCAGTTTGTTGTAGACGTCGTGCGCGAGTTCGACCTGCTGCATATCGATGTCGATGCCGAGGCCGGGTTTGTCCGGAACGCTCAGCATGCCGCCTTCGATCTTTAAGGGATCTTTCGTGATCCTCTGGCCGTCCTGCCAGATCCAGTGCGTGTCGATGGCCGTTGTGCGGCCCGGCGCTGCGGCGGCGACGTGCGTGAACATGGCCAGTGAGACATCGAAGTGGTTGTTCGAGTGTGAGCCCCAGGTCAGTCCCCACATCTGGCACATCTGCGCGACACGTACGGAGCCTTCCATCGTCCAGAAGTGCGGGTCGGCCAGCGGAATGTCGACAGCCTGCAGTTGCAGTGTGTGCTGCAACTGCCGCCAGTCCGTCGCGATCATGTTGGTTGCGGTGGGCAGACCCGTAGCGCGGCGGAACTCTGCCATGATCTCGCGTCCGCTGAAGCCGTCTTCGGCTCCGCAGGGGTCTTCCGCGTAGGCGAGTACGTCGTGCTTGCCGCTGCAGAGACGGATCGCCTCCTGCAGCGACCATGCGCCGTTGGGGTCGAGCGTGATGCGTGCTTCGGGAAAGCGCTCGGCGAGAGCGGTGACGGCTTCGATCTCGGCATCGCCGGCGAGCACGCCGCCCTTCAGCTTGAAGTCGTTGAAGCCGTAGCGATCGTGCGTGGCCTCGGCCAGGCGGACGATGCTCTCAGGCGTCAGCGCCTCTTCATTGCGCAGGCGTAGCCAGTCGTCCTCAGCGTCGGGTTCGCTCGGGTAGGGAAGGTCCGTCTTTGTGCGGTCGCCGATGTAGAAGAGATAGCCGAGCACCTCGACCGACTTGCGCTGCTGGCCGTCGCCGAGCAGCGCTGCAACGGGAAGATCGACGAACTGCCCCAGCAGGTCGAGCATCGCCGCTTCAATCGCGGTGACCGCGTGGATGGTGATGCGCAGGTCGAAGGTCTGCAGGCCGCGACCGCCGGCATCGCGGTCGGCGAAAGCTGCGCGCACCGATTGCAGCACGTTGCGGTAGGCCGCGATGGACTGGCCGATGACGAGGGTGGAGGCCTCTTGCAGCACCTGCCGGATCTTCTCGCCGCCGGGCACTTCGCCCACGCCGGTGTTGCCTGCGTTGTCGGTCAGCAGAACGAGGTTGCGCGTGAAGAAGGGAGCGTGCGCGCCGCTCAGGTTCAGCAGCATGCTGTCCTGCCCGGCGACGGGGATAACGCGCATGGCCGTAACGACGGGCGCACCGGTGATGTTGGAGATCATGCCCTGCCTTCGATCTGTTCCTGTGTGAACTCGGCGCGATGGATATCGCCCACGATGAAAAGGTACGAGATGATGGCGCAGAGCGCCATGAAACCCACGTAGACCAGCGCCAGGTTGAACGAACCCGTGCGCTTGACGATGTAACCGATGATGAGCGGCGTAAGGATGCCGGCGGTGTTGCCGAACAGGTTGAAGAGACTGCCGGTGAGGCCGGTCATGCTGCGCGGTGCAGCGTCCGAGATCACCGTCCAGCCCAGCGCGCCAAAGCCCTTGCCGAAGAATGCCAGCGCCATCAGCGCGATGACGATCGTGGTGTTGTCGGTGTAGTTGCAGCCAATCATCGTCAACGAACAGAGCATGCCCAGAACGATGGGCGTCTTACGCGCGATAGAGAGATTGCTGGTGCGCCGCAGCAGTTTGTCGCTGACGACACCGCCCAGGATGCCGCCTGCAACGCCGCACAGCGCTGGCAGCGACGCTGCGAAGCCGACCTTCAGCATGGACATGTGACGCGCCTGGCTCAGGTAGATGGGGAACCATGTAAGGAAGAACCACGTCAGCGCCGTGATGCAGTACTGGCCGATGTAGATACCGACGAGCATGCGGCTGCTGAGGAGCAGCCTGACTGCCTTCCACGTGAGTGTGGACGGGCTCTTGCGTGCGGCGCCGTAGTCCATGCCGGCAAGGCCGCCGCCCACTTCAATGTGGCTGATCTCCAACTGGCTGATGCTGGGATGTTCCTTGACGCTGTAGACCGTACGAAACCAGACGGCGCTCAGCACCAGGCTCATCAGGCCGCCCAGCCAGAAGCACATCTGCCAGTTGAAGTGGGTCACCACCCAGCCCATCAGTGGTCCGAAGAAGACCAGAGCGAAGTACTGGGACGAGTTGAAGATGGCGGAGGCGCGACCACGCTCGGCCGATGGAAACCATGCGGCGACGATGCGTCCATTGCCGGGGAAGATGGGAGCCTGCACGGCGCCGGAGAGCAGCCGGATAAAGAAGAGGGCAGCGAACGCAGTGGCGGCAGGCAGGTAGCCGGTGAAGCCCGCAAGGATGCCGCAGAGGGACCAGCCGATGATGCTGTAGCCGTAGACGCGCTTGGATCCGTAGCGATCGAGCAGGCCGCCGGCAGGAAGCTGAGCCACGACATACGCCCAACTGAACGAGGAGAGCAGCCAGCCCAGCCGCGAGGGGTCCAGGTGCAATTGTTTGCTGAGGGCGATGCCGACGATCGACAGCACGACACGATCGCCATAACTGAAGGAGCTGGCGACGAAGAGCATGAAGACGATCAGGTACCGCACGCGGGTTTGCCTGGGCGTTGACATGGATCGCGTGCGTGGCCTCCCGGACCAGTTCAGAACGTGTCCAGGCGAACGGCCCCGGCAGGAGAACTATAGAGGAGGAAGCTGCCCGCTAGCGACCACAGCGAATTATGATGCTGCCGGGCCTATTGCTTCGGGGATTCCGTCGTGGGACGGGTGCGTACGTGCAGCCAGCAGTTCACGGCAAAGCGTGAGTCTGCAAAGTCCTGCGAGGGGCACTCGACGCGCATGACCTGGTGGGCAGCCCATGAGGGGAAGACCGCCAGCGTGTTCTGCATCGGTTCCACGGTTGCGAAGACTTCGTCATCGTGGCTGCCCTGCGGGTAGATGCGCAGTTGGCCGCCGGTAAATCGCTTCGGCTCACGGTGGAAGTAGTAGACGGCACTCAGCGCGCGGTGGCTGCCGTCGCCACCCATGACCGTCTGCGTGTCCAGGTGCCGGTGGAAGTGCGCGCCGTCGTTGTGCGCGGCCAGCTCCAGCTCAACGCCTGCGAGGTCGAAGGGCGGCAGGCCCATCTGTGCGACCCAGCTCCTGTATTGCTTTGCGGCGGCTGCGGCAAAGGGCATCTTGAATGGTCCGATGTCCGGCAACACCAGGGCACGTCGCCGGTCTTCATCGATGCCGGTAAAGACGCGCGCCGGTACGAAGGACGCCTGGTTTTCCAGGGTCCAGCGCAGCAGGCTTGCGTGCTCTTCCGTGGTGAGGAAGTTGGGCACGATGATGTGGGGCGCAGGCGTTGCTAAGGGCATGTCTTCTCGTTCGTCGAATGGGTTTCGGGCTTGCGTCGCGGACAGCCGCTATTATCGCAGCGCGCGTGAGTTGGAGTCGGACAAAGAAAGGGCCGCAGCCTGGAAGCTGCGGCCCTCCTTGAGGTTGGTGGAAGGAATCTTAGAACTTAAAGATTGCCGCCAGTTGCAGGGAGCGTCCGCCGCCGGTGCCATTCACACCGGAACCGGAGCCTGTCGTGCTCGTCACCTTACCGAAGGTCGGGCTGGTGATGGAGTTCGAAGGGTTGGCAAACTGCGGCGTATTGGTGAGCTGGAAGACATCCATGCGAACGTCCAGGGTGGTGCCTTCCTTGGGCAGACCGAACGTCTTGAAGATGGAAGCGTTGTTCTGAAACAGTCCAGGACCCGTGAAAGCGTTGCGGCCCGTGTTGCCGACGCTAACGCCGTTGACGATGGGGCAGGGCGCGGTTGTGGGGGTTGCGGCCTGGCCCGTGCAGCCGACGGGCTGACCGAATGAAGCAGGATCAAACCACTGGGCGTTGTTTCCAATGCCTTTCGTCGTCTTGTACGGAGCAACCAGGTTCGCAGTTTGCGTCCAGCCGGCCGTGTTGATGGTGCCACCGTTCGCGGTAACCTGGAACGGAATGCCGGTATAGAGCAGCACAATCCCCGAGACCTTCCAGCCGCCAACCGCCTGCGCGAGGAAGCCTGTATTCAGGAACTTCTTCCCTTTGCCGACTGGCAGTTCGTAGGTGATGGACTGCGAGAAGCTGCTGGTGCGGTCAAAGTCATTGCGAGCGTAGTTGCGGCGCAGGTCCTGGAAGAAGGTGATGGCACCGTCGTCGCCCTGCTGATAGCCCATACCCTTGCCCCATGTGTACGAGCTGTTGGAGGAAAGGCCGTTGCTGAAGCGGCGGCTCAGTATGGCCTGCAACGAACTGTAGTTACTGGAGAAGCCGATGAACTGCTGCGTGACTGCAGCGCTGTGGTTGAACTTGATCTGCAGCGGCTGGCAGGCAGTGCCGCAGTTCAGGCGGTCGGGCAGGTTGATGTTATTGGCCGCTCCAATGCGGACGCCGTGATTGCCCACGTACGCCAGCGACAGAGAGAAGTTGCCGGGCAGCGCCTGCTGTACCGACAGGTTGTAGGAGTACACGTAGGGGTTGTGATAGTCCTGCGGAATGTAGATGTAGGTCTGGTTATTCAGCAGGCTGTTGGAAGCATCGATCTGGTAGACACCCGAGGGCGGGACCACGACCGGGACCGGGGCGGGGAAGCCGCTCTGAAAGGTTACGGGTTGCGAGTTGACGTTGCCGGAGCAGGTGTACTGCGCCGACAGGAAGCTGCTGCCGCTGCCGCAGGACGTGTAGGCGTTGTTTGCGCGAACGGGGTAGTTGTAGAGCCACGTGTTATCCGCATAGGGCATGTAGGCCATGCCGATGCCGCCACGAACAACCGTCTGGTCGGTTACGCGATAGGCGAAGCCCGTACGTGGCGCCCAGTAGTTCATCTGCGCTTTGTAGCCAAGATCTGAAGGATTCGCACCGATGCCGGCGACACGGAGCTGATTGGGGCCCGGGTCATAGGCGGAGAAGCCGCCTGCCTTTGCCGGTGTGGCCGGCTGGTAGAACTCCCAGCGGACGCCGAGGTCGAGCGTTAGCTTCGGGGTGACCTGCCACTTGTCCCCAACGAAGCCGAAGTACCACCACTGGCGGAAGGCTGGGAAGTAGGTGAAGAGATCGCGGCCGACGCCGCTGGGAACGTCCAGCAGCATGGATGCGATATCGTTCGCGGCTCCGGTCTTCGCGCCGGGAGTGCTGGTCTGGTTCTGGCCGAAGGTGGTCACGCCGCGGGGGCTGTACGTTTGTCCCTGCAGAAGTTCGTCCCGGACACGGCGGATATCCACACCGAATCGCACCGTGTGGTTTCCGATGATCTTGGTCCAGTTGTTCACGAAGTCGATGTTGGCTTCCGCGCGGATCCAGGGCATCGAGGGCGAGTACCCGATGAATGGGCCGGACGAGAACGTGCCGATATTGATGCCGAGCTGGCCGCTGGTCAACTGGTCTACGTTGACACCGGGCGCGCCCGCAGTGGTGGCATCGCTTACGCCATAGTCAGCGGGCTGGGATGTGTTGCGGTAGTGGGCCACGCCCACACGAATCTCGGTGAGCAGCGTCGACGAGAAGGCATGATCGAAGTTCAGGCCGGTGGAGAACGCATTCTGGTGGCCTGTGCCAGCGAAGCCGCCGCCGTTGCCGGGGCCGCCAAGGAAGCTGGAGAAGGACGGCGCCTGGTAGAGCGAGTAAATCTGCTGACTGTACCGCAGGCTCAGGTGATCCTTGGGCGTGACCTGGTAGTCGATCTTGCCGTCATAGGTGTTCGCGTCCTTGAAGAAGGGCGAGTTGACGAAGAAGTTGTTGCTGGGCGCACCGAGCGTGTTCAGGTTCTGGTTCGGCCTGGGCAGCGCCTGCAGCAGCTTCAGCGAAGTGGCGTTGACGCGGCCGATGGGAATCAGGTTTCCGGCAAACGGGGTGCGGCCGGCGCCGGTCACACGGTCGCCGGTGTTGGGGTCATACACCTGCGTGGGCAGATCGCTCAGGTCAATGAAGCCCGCGCTGTTGGGCGTGTAGTACTTGGGGAAGGGGATCGTCAGCGTGTTCGATGTGCGCTCGTGATCTGCGGTGCGGAAGTAGTCGCCGTAGAAGAAGAGCTTGTCCTTGATGATGGGGCCGCTGATGTTGCCGCCGTAGTAGTTGTAAACCACCTTGCCTGCTGCCGCAGCGAAGTAGGAGCGAGCGTTGAAGTAGCTGTTCTGCAGGTATTCGCTCGCGGAGCCGTGGAACTTATTGGCGCCGGACTTCAAGGTGACGTTGGTGACGGCGCCAATCGCGCGACCAAGCTCTACCTGGAAGTTGTTGGTCGAGACTTCTACGGATGCGATGGCGTCGGCAGGAGGGATCAGGATCTGCAGCAGGCCCGTGCGCATGCCATCGTCGATGCCTTCGATGTTGTACGCATTGCCCATGCGCGGCAGGCCGTTGACCTGTGTCTGCAGGGTGGAGCCGGCGTTGAAGAACTGCGAATGCTGGAAGCTGGCCGGCGTGGTGCCGGGCACAAGATTCAGCAGGGACTGGAAGTTGCGGTTGACGCCCATCGGAAGGGATTCGACGCTCTGCTGCTCAATCTTGGTGGAGACGTCGGCGCGATCCGTCTGAAGCATCGGGAGACGGTCTGTGACTTCGATGGTCTCGGAGACATTGCCGGGATTCAGGTCGAAGTCCGTGCGGGTGGTGTTGTTGATCAGAACATCGACTGCCGGGCGTGTCTCGCGCTGGAAGCCCGTCAACTCCACCGTGACGGAATACGTGCCGGGCGAAAGATTTTGGAAGCTGTAGTTGCCGCTGGTATTTGTCTGGGCTTCGTGGGAGATGTTGGTGGCTTTCTCCGTGATGATGACCCGGACGTTGGGAACGGCCGCTCCCGTCTTGTCCTGCACCGTGCCAAGCAGCGAGCCGCTGACAGCCTGCGCATACATCCTGCCCGGATGAATGAGAGTCGCCGTTGCACCGGCACCCAGAAGCATTGTGTACGCTGCTCCTGCAAAGTAATACCGCATCCGCTGAACGAACTTTTCTTGAGTCACAGACCCCTCCAAAAAGGCACATCACGTTCTTCCCCGGGCAGGCTCCTTGGTAACGCAAGCGGGCCTGCTGCTGAGGGCGGCCAATTCTAGACTCAAATTTGTGGAGCTAACAACGCTGCGTGGGATTTCTTCAACAGATTTGAGATCACGCCCAAAGCCTTTGCGCAGATCGAACGGGAACCGCACAGCAAACGGGCCACACCTTGAAGGTGCGGCCCGCTGGATCGTCCGTAGAGATGTGTTGCCGCTCGAAGTGATTGCTTCCGGAAGTCCGTCAGACCTTCAATGCTTTCAGGTACGGGACGCTGGGCGGCATCAGTTCGGGATCTTCTTCCAGTTCGACGAAGTAGTTCTTGATGCCGCCGACCTTGGCGGCAGCGAAGACAGACTTCCAGTCGACGACGCCCTTCCCGAGCGGGACCTGCTTCGTCTTGCCGTCGGGTCCAACGACCCAGTCCTGGCAGTGCATGGAGATGAAGCGGCCCTTGTAGCGGTTGAAGTAGGTGACGGCATCGTAGCCGGCCTGCATGCTTGAGACCTGGAACTGCAGCTTCACGTTGGTGGGGTCGAGCTGCGCGATCATCATGTCATAGACGGGCTTGCCGTCAATGCGGGCCGAGACGAAGCCTTCATTGTGCAGAACGGCCGTGATGCCGGCGGCGTGCGCCTTCACGGCGAAGGCATTGAACTGGTCCGTGTAGCGCTTGACGTCGTCGGTGCTTTCTTTGCCGGTGAGCTTGAAGGGGCCAAGGGCTGCTACGGCCATCTGCGTCATGCCAAACTCTTTGGCGTAGGCGATGCGTTCGTCGCCGTGCTGGTAGAGCTCGGTGGGAACAAAGTGCGCGCTGATGCAGGTGATGCCATGGTCGGCGAGCATGCCGCGGAGTTCCTGCGGCTTGTACTTGCCGAGTGCGAGGAAGTCCGGGTAGGCGAAGGGCGAACAGAGTTCGATGGTCTTGAAGCCGGCAGCCTGCACCCACTTCAACGCGCCGGGAAAGTCGGCCTTGATCATGTCCTTGATGGGGTAGGTCTGGCAGCCGATGGGCATGCCCAGCGGGTCGGCGAAGGACAAGGGCAGCGCCGCCGCGGCGGTGGCCGCAGCACCAAGCTGAAGGAAGTTGCGTCGCGTGAGTGGCATGGGTCGGGGTGCCTCCAAAAAGTCTCCCCTGAAGCATATGTCAGGTGGGGCGGTCTTTGCAGAGGGCGCGGCCGGGCGATGTGCATCTTAGGACGGAAGGAGTCTTTGCCCTATGCCGAAGCTTTTTTCATTTGGTCGATCCAAAACGAGCCCACTGCAGGATGCCGCGCGTATCGGCCTTGGCCTGACGCTGATGTTCGCCGGAACGTCACACCTTACCTTCGCGCGCAAGCCCTTCAAGGCGCAGGTGCCGCCGTGGATCCCGATGGATGTGGATGATGTGGTGCTGCTGTCGGGCGTGGGTGAGATCACGCTGGGCGCCGCCCTGCTGCTGGCGCCGGAAGAATACCGGCAACTGGTGGGTAGCGCCGCCGGTGGGTTCTTCACGGCGATCTTCCCGGGCAACATCGCGCAGTACCAGCACCGTCGCAGCGCGTTCGGGCTCGATACAGATCAGAAGCGGTTGGTGCGGTTGTTCTTCCAGCCCGCGCTGGTCGCGTGGGCTCTTTGGTCTACCGGTGCGGTCAACCGGAAGTAACGAAGAAGGGCCGCGATTGCTCGCGGCCCTTGCTCTTGTTCCGGTGTGGCTTAGTATTCCTTGACACCGTCGACGAACGCCTTCAGCTTGCGGCTGCGGCTGGGGTGACGGAGCTTGCGGAGTGCCTTTGCCTCGATCTGGCGGATGCGCTCACGCGTTACCTGGAAGCTCTGACCTACCTCTTCCAGCGTGTGTTCGCTACCGTCTTCCAGGCCGAAACGCATCTTGATGACGCGCTCTTCACGCGGCGTCAGGGTGCGTAGAACCTGGCTGGTGTACTCCTTCAGGTTGACCGCGATCACGGCGTCTGAGGGCGACACGGCCATGCGATCTTCGATGAAGTCGCCAAGGTGCGAATCTTCCTCTTCACCGATGGGCGTCTCGAGCGAGATGGGCTCCTGTGCGATTTTGAGGACCTTGCGGACCTTCGCAACGGGGATATCCATACGCTTTGCGATCTCTTCCGAGCTCGCTTCGCGGCCAAGCTCCTGCACCAGCTGACGGCTGGTACGGATGAGCTTGTTGATCGTCTCGATCATGTGCACCGGGATACGGATGGTGCGGGCCTGATCGGCGATGGCGCGCGTGATCGCCTGGCGGATCCACCACGTTGCGTACGTTGAGAACTTATAGCCGCGGCGATACTCGAACTTGTCGACGGCCTTCATCAGGCCGATGTTGCCTTCCTGAATCAGGTCGAGGAACTGCAGGCCGCGGTTGGTGTACTTCTTCGCGATGGAGACGACGAGGCGCAGGTTGGCCTCGATCAGCTCACGCTTGGCGCGCTCTGCATCCATGTCACCCTGGACCATCTCGCGCTGTGTGCGCTTGAGGATCTCGGTGGTGAGGCCGGCTTCCGCTTCCAGGCGATCAAGATCGACCTTGCAGTTCTTCTGCTGGCGGCGGTATTCCTTCTTGAGCTCTTCTGACTTGGAGGCCTCAAACTTGATGTCGAGGTTCTTCATCTGGCGCTCAAGCGTGCGCATGCTGTCGACGGTCTTGTTGACCTTGTCGAGCAGGCGCTTCTTCTCCGCGTTGGTGTACTTCAGTTCGCGGACGATGCGCGTGACCTTGACGCGTTCGCGTCCGGCCATCCAGCGCAGCTTGCGCTGCTCCTTCTGTGTCTTCGCCTTGCCTTCGGCCAGCTTGTCCATTGCGGACTGGGCCTCGGCCTGGTGCTTGACGAGCGCATCGATGCGCTTGACCGTCTGCTTGACGCGTGCGGCCAGAACGTCTTCCGTCAGCTCATCCTCGTCGAACGTGACGACTTCCTTCACGTTACGAACGCCGCGCTTCAGGTCTTCGCCCAGTGCGGTGATCTCGCGGATAACGATCGACGAACGCGAGATCGCCTTCATGACGCGGAGCTGTCCACGCTCAATGCGCTTGGCGATTTCGACTTCACCTTCGCGCGTCAGCAGCGGAACGGTGCCCATCTCACGCAGGTACATGCGGACGGGGTCATTGGTCTTCTCGAGTTGACCGGGCGTCAGATCAAGCTCGACGTCGTCATTCTCTTCGGACTCTTCGCCGTATTTGTCACGGCCACCATCAAACTTGTCATCGCCGTTCAACACGTCGATGCCCTGCGTGTTGATGGTCGTCAGCAGGTCATCCAGGTCGTCCGCGCTGGTGATGCCTTCCGGAATCAGGTCGTTCACCTCACCGTATGTGAGGTAGCCTTTTTCCTTACCGGTATCAATCATCCGGTCTACGTCTTCTTCGTACTTATCGATCTCTTCGGCCACGGGTATTTGGCTCCAATCCGAAAAAATGTGCACGAGAGGCGGTGCGCCAGGGTGCGGGCGCAGACACGACTCCCTTTATGGATGCGATGAATCTGAGCAGGGAAGCATTGGTGCGGTATCAAAGACCGCGGGCGCAAGGTTAACGGCCGTGCGAGGACCGTACCACGAAGGCGCACTTCTCCAGCGAATCACAGATTATCACACACTGTTAGACGCCTGACCCACAGGAAAAGACTCACCGGTCGAAGACACTTCGGTGCACCGTGTCCGCTGGCCGTCAAAGCCAAATCGCGCCCGACGTCGCCGGCCCTTTCGGCCGAGCCGTAAAATGACCATTACGCTTTTTCCGGAGTTTGAATGCACTTTTTGTATCGCGTATTTGCCTCGGTCGGCCTCGCAGCCGTCGCTTTGTCTCCTGCAGTCACCGCTCAGACGGAGACCCATGGCGTCAACACCGCCGCCATGGACCGCTCGGTGAAGCCCGGCGACGACTTCTACAAGTACGCCAACGGCACCTACGTCGCAAAGACGCCGATCCCGGGCGACCGCTCCGGCGTCAGCGCCTTTTCCCTCTTGAGCGACCGCGCCCTGGTGCATACGACCGCCATCGTGACCGATCCGGAACTGGATGCGGCTCCGGCAGACTCCGATGGCCGCAAGATCGCCGACCTGTACAAGGCCTACATGGATGAGAACGCCATCCAGGCCAACGGCCGCGCCACGCTCGACGGCTACTTGGAAACGATCCTGGCGGTGAAGAACCGGCATGATCTTGCGACGGAGCTGGGCCGGTCTCTTCGGAACGACGTCGACGCGCTGAACAACACGAACTATCACACGGCCAACCTCTTCGGCCTGTGGGTCGCGCCGGGCTTCAACGATCCGGATCACTACGCACCGTACCTGTTGCAGGGTGGCCTCGGCCTGCCCACGCGTGACTACTACCTGAGCGATGCGCCACGCATGAAGAGCATCCTGGATGCGTACAACAAGCACGTGGCCAACAACTTCCGCATGCTGGGCATGGCCCGCGCCGACGCCCGTGCGACGGCCGTCGTTTCATTGGAAAAGGCGATCGCGCAGCGGCAGGTGTCGCTGGCGGACAGCGAAAACATCGAGCACGCCAACAACCCCTGGTCCATGAGCGACTTCGACGCGAAGGCGCCGGGCTTGGATTGGAAGTCGTTTTTCCTGGCAGCGGGTCTCTCTTCGCAGAAGACCTTCATCGTGTGGCAGCCGTCGGCGTTCACGGCAGAGTCGGCGCTGGTAGCGTCGCAGCCCATCGACGTCTGGAAGGATCTGCTGGTCGCTCACTTTGTGGATGCGCACAGCAGCGGCATCAGCAAGGCCTTTGCCGATGAGCGGTTTGAATACACCAAGACGATTACGGGCACGCAGCAGCAGCGTCCGCGTCAGCAGCGTGCGGTTGGGCTGGTGAGCGCAGCGCTTGGCGACGCCGTGGGCAAAATCTATGCGCAGCAGTTCTTCACCGCGGAGGAGAAGGCGAAGGTACAGACGCTGGTCGCGAACCTGATGACCGCCTTCCGCACGCGCCTGCAGACGTTGACGTGGATGAACGCAGCCACTCGCGCCGAGGCCATCACCAAGCTCGACGCGCTGCAGGTGGGCATCGGTTACCCGGACAAGTGGCGCAGCTACGCCGGCCTGGAGATCAAGCCGGACGATCTGCTGGGCGACTACGTTCGTGACGAGATGTTCGAGTATCGCTATGCGATCTCGCAGATCGGCAAGCCCACCGACCGTAAGGAGTGGACGATGACTCCCCAGACTGTCAACGCGGTGAATCTGCCGCTGGATAACGGCCTGAACTTTCCTGCGGCCATCCTGCAGCCGCCCTTTTACGACCCGGAAGCGCCGGATGCCGTCAACTACGGCGCGATCGGCGCGATCATCGGCCATGAGATCTCGCACACCTTCGACAGTGAGGGCGCGGCTTTCGACAGCAAGGGACGCGTCCGCAACTGGTGGACACCCGCCGATCTCGCCCACTTCAACACATCCACTGCCGCACTGGCTGCTCAGTACGACGCCTACGCACCCTTCCCGGATCTGCACCTGAACGGCAAGCAGACGCTGGGCGAAAACATCGCGGACGTTGCCGGTCTGCAGGCTGCCTACGATGCCTTCCATGAGTCACTGCACGGCGAACCGGCACGGGCGGTGAATGGCCTGACGGGCGATCAGCAGTTCTTCCTCGCCTTCGCGCAGAACTACGCGGGCGTCGAGCGTGAGGCGGCGCTGCGATCACAGGTGCTGGGCGATCCGCACTCGCCGGGGATGTTCCGCGCGGCGACCGTTCGCAATGTGGATGGGTGGTACAAGGCCTTCGACGTAAAGCCGGGCGATGCGCTGTACCTGGCGCCGGAGAAGCGCGTTCACATCTGGTAAGCAAAGAGGAGTCAACGTTGGTGCGGCTGCGAAGCCGCACCAACGTTGACTCCTGTAGTTCCGAGGACGATTGCGCTAGGCGCTGCGACCCTTGATGACGCGGTAGATCGCAAGCAGGATCAACGCGCCAATGATGGACATGATCCACCCTGCGGACTGACCCGGCTGGTACAGATGCATCGCCTGACCCAGAAACGTGCCCAGGAAAGCGCCAGCGATACCAATGATGATGGTGATGATGATGCCACCCGGGTCCTTGCCGGGCATGATCAGCTTTGCCAGCGCGCCTACAATCAGGCCAATAATCAAAGTACCAATCAGGTTAATGTCGTCCCCTCCAGAAAAGCGCGCTATGTGCGGCTTGTCGTAGGAGGCAAAACTCTCGCAACGCGTTGCAAAGACATGTGATTCTGGTCACACACGTACAGTCAGGTCGAAGGCAGGCCCGGCCACGTACCGTCTGCGAAGACGATGGAAGTCTCTACCTGCCGCTCAGGAATATTCCAATACTTCCGCAGCAGCACTTCCTTTTCTGCATGCGTGACGACGCGAAACCCATGCCGCTGATAAAAGCCGATGGCCCAGTAGGAATCGGCCCACGTACCCAGCAGCAGCGGTCCCTGCGCCAGTGGCCGTATGTGTTCCAGCAGCCGTCCGCCAACGCCTTTGCCCTGTGCCGTGGTCCGCACGTAAGCGTGGCGGATCAGCGTGACGTCCTGCACATGCTGCACGCCCATCACACCCAGCAGTGCGCCGCCAACTTCGTCACCATAGAAACGCACGCCATTGGAGATCTCATGCTGCAACTCTTCTGCAGACATATACGGATCTCGCAGGCGATCTGCGGGAATAACGCCACGGTACGCCGTGGCACCATCGTTGATGATGGCGAGAATACTCTCGAAATCCTCGCTCTCGCAGGGGCGGATCATTTCTTCGGCACGACCTTGATCTCGAAGATGGTCGGCCACTGCTTACCGGTGATGAAGATGCGGTCTTTTGCAGCGTCATACGCGATGCCGTTCAACACGCTCTCGTCATCGCGCTTCTGGTTCGCCGGCAGAATGCCCGTGCAGTCCACCCAGCCGATCACGCGTCCATCCTTCGGCGAGATGCGTGCGATGCGCTCCTGGTGCCAGACGTTCGCCCAGATCTCGCCCTTGATGTATTCGAGTTCGTTGAGCTGGTCGATGGTCTTCGCGCCGTCATGGACGACGACGTGGCGAACCTCGGCGAAGGTCTCGGGATTGCGGAAGCGCAGCGTGCTGGTGCCGTCGCTGGTGATGATGTCCTTCGTGTCGCGGGTCATGCCCCAGCCCTCGCCGGTGTAGGCAAAGGTGCGCACCGGTCGCAACGAGAAGCGGTCCAGCACCACGCCGGTGTGGGTCTGCCACGTCCACTGGTAGATATTCGCGCCCCAGTCGACGATGCCCTCGCCGAAGTACTGCCGGGTCATGTCGTGGCGCTGTATGACCTTGCCGGTAGCGGGCTGGATCACCTGCAGACCGCTGCGGCCTTCCATGCCGGTGCCCTCGTAGAACAGGCCGTCCTTGTACAGGAAGCCTTCCGTGTAGTTCTCGGTGGAGTGCGGGTACTTCGCCACGATGCTGTAGCCGTAGACCGGCGTACTGGCAGCGGGCGGCGCGGCAGAACAGCCCAGGGCAATCGTGGAAAGCGCTGCAAAGGCAGCCGTGCGCAGAAGGTTAGGAAGACGCATGATCACCACAACAGATTAGACGCACGCACGCGGACGCTCCAGTGTGTCAGCGAAGTTCGTCCATCTAGCGGAAAATAAGAGTCTGAGGAGCAACACACGTGATTCTGATCCTGATGGGTGTCAGCGGCACCGGTAAGACCACGCTGGGCAACATGCTTTCCGCCGAGACCGGCTGGCCGTTCCTGGACGGCGACGACTTTCACCCGGCCGCCAACAAGGCGAAGATGGCCGCAGGCCATCCGCTGAATGATGAGGATCGCGCGCCGTGGCTGGCGATTCTGCACGGCAAGATCGCGGAGTACGCAGGCAAGAACGAGAACATGATTATGGCGTGCAGCGCCCTGAAGTCCAGCTACCGCGCCATCCTGCGGGGCGACCTGCCCGCCACCACGGTCCAGTTCGCACTGCTGCAGGCCGATCCCGACGCGATTGCCGACCACCTGAAAAAGCGCCAGCACGAGTTCATGAACCCGAACCTGCTGACCAGCCAGCTCGCAACGCTGGAACAGCCAGGCGAGAACGAGGCATGGATCATCTCAGTCGCCGGCACGCCGGAAGAGTCGATCGAGCAGTTGAACGCAAAGTTGAAGGCGGCTGGGGCGGTTTCGTAGCCCAGGCTTCCTTCACCCGAACAGCGTCGGCTCTGGCTCCGGCACGGGTAGACCGGCCTTGCCGCCGTCGCACTTGGGGCATTTGCGCTGGTGTACGCGGATGCCGGCTTCGCCGTACTCATGCCCGCAGCCCTTGCATCGCAGGATGTAGATGCTCTGGCCGGCCAGGTCATCGGCTGCTCGGCCGGCCTTGCGGACGACGGTCTGGCCGTGATGGTTGGTCGTTCCGGGCTCCACGGTGGTGGCTCGGGCAGGCTCGCGCGTGGCACGGCCTCGAATTGCGGGTGGTCTTAACTGCATACCTCTCCTGAATCGAGAACCTCTCTAGGATAGAGAGCAGATGTCCACAATCGAGAATTACGACGTTATCGTTCTAGGCGCGGGCGCTGCCGGCCTGTTCTGCGCGGCACTGGCTGGCGCGCGCGGTAAGCGCGTTCTGCTGCTGGAGAGCGGCGAACGCACGGGCCGCAAGATCCTCATCAGCGGCGGCGGCCGCTGCAACTTCACCAACACCGGCACCAAGCCGGCCAACTATCTCAGCGAAAACCCGCACTTCGCCAAGAGCGCGCTGGCCCGCTACACGCCCCGCGACTTCATCGCGCTCGTCGAAAAGCATGGCATCGCATATCACGAGAAGACGCTGGGGCAGCTCTTCTGCGACGGCGGCGCGCACGTCATCGTCACCATGCTGGAGACGGAGTGCCGCGAGGCCGGCGTCGAGACACGCCTGCGCACTCCCGTTGAAAAGGTAGAGAAGATCGACGATGGCTTCGCCGTCACGACGCCCTCGGGCGTACTCCATGCGACGTCGGTGGTAGTTGCAACGGGCGGCCTGTCCATTCCGAAGATGGGTGCAACCGGCATCGGCTATGACATCGCGCGCAGTTTCGGGCTCGACATCGTGGAGCCGCGGCCCGGCCTGGTTCCATTCACCTTCAGCGAAGCCGAAGCCGAGCGATGGAGCGATCTCTCCGGCCTCTCGGCAGAGGTGGTTGCGACCGCGAACCCAAAGAAAAAGCAGCGCACGCCGCCGCCGGTCTTCCGCGAGAAATTGCTGATCACGCATCGCGGCCTCTCCGGGCCGGCGGTCCTGCAGATCTCGTCGTACTGGCGGCATGGTGAGCCGGTCACCATCGACCTGGCGCCGGGCTACGAGGTCTTCCTCCACATGCTGGAGCCGACGACGCGCCGCGATGAGACGACCATGCTGAACCTGCTCCGCGATCACCTGCCCACACGCTTTGCGGAACGCTGGCTGACGGAAAACGCTCCACCCGACTGGAAGAACACATCGATCCAGCGCACGGAAGCTCTGGTGCATGCATGGCCGGTGACGCCCGCAGGGACTGAGGGCTACGCCAAGGCCGAGGTCACCGCCGGCGGCGTCAGCACGGCCGAACTGGACAGCACCACCATGCAGGCCAAGCGTGTGCCGGGCCTCGCCTTCATCGGCGAGGTGGTGGACGTGACGGGCTGGCTGGGCGGCTATAACTTTCAGTGGGCCTGGGCGAGCGCGTTCGCGGCGGCCGCAGCGTTGTGAGCAAAATTCACTTTCGCTGATTCACTCCCCGGCATAGACTTTTCGCGATGAGATAGGAGCCTTGCGATGCGCGTCTTCCTGGAGCGGCAGAAGACACAGCGGTAATCGGTCCGGCTCACTTCACAATCAGCGTCAGCGGTACCGAATGCGTCACACCTGCGGCCGTGGCAGAGACAGTGATGTTGTAGGTTCCAGTAGGTGTCACGATGGTGGTTCCTGTTCCGGGACTGCTGCCGTCGCCGGGGTTCGGGATGACGCGGCTGCTGCCGCAACCCTGCAGGCATACGAGCATCGCAATCGCGAGCAAAGCAAGCCAGGACCCACGGAGAGCCGTGCGGCGTCGCAGCCACCACGGCAACCCCAGCAGGATGGGCAGGGCAAGGGCAGCGGCCCGGATGCTGTGTGCCGTCGTGCCAGTCAGCACGGTGACGGTCACGGTGCTGACGGCGGACAGATCACGGTACTGCGGGGTGACGGTGCACTTCGCATTGGCCGGTGCGCCGCTGCAGGCATAGGTGACGGGATCGGCGGTGTTGACGGTCGGCCGCAGCAACAGCAGATAAGCTGCAGAGCCGCCGCTGCTGATGGTCTGGCTGGTCGTGCCTGCGCTTTGCAGCATGAAGTCAACGCCCGTGCCTTCCAGTTGGGCGACCTGCGTGGGCCCGTTGCTGGTGACGGTGACCTTGCCGGTACGGTCGCCGGTGCCAGTGGGCAGGAAGGCGACGCTCATCGAGCACGACCCGCCGACAGGAATTGCCGTGTTCAATCTGCAGGTGCTGGTGCCCGCGACGATGCCGAAGTCGCCGCTTACGTTCACAGCAGCCAGCAGCAGGGGAACGCCGCCGTTGTTGGTCAGCGTCAGCGTCTGGCCCGCACCCGCGACACCGACTCCAGTGGAAGCGAAGGTGATCGACGACGGCAACAGCGAGACTCCCGGACCGGCGAAGGCCGTGCCGGTCAGCGTGACGGTCTGCACGCGCTGCACGTCCGTGATCTGCAGTGTGCCGGTGAGCGCTCCCACGCTCCTGGGTGTGAAGCTCACGGCGATGCCGCAGGTGGTGTGCGCGGGAACCGTAGGACCGCAACCGTTGACGGCGCTGAAATCTCCCGCAACCACCGCTGCAGAAACCAGCGTCAGTGCGATGTCGCCATTGTTGGTCAGGCTTACCAGCTGGCTTGCACTGACGGTATTCGCCTGCTGCTGCGCGAAGGTAAGCGACAGCGGCGAGAGTGTGTCGGTGGCTGCGGCCGTGCCTGTGCCGGTCAGTGTCGCGGTCTGTGTGCCGGCATCGTCCATAACGGTGAGCAGGCCGGTGCGTGCACCGTTGGCCGTGGGTAGGAAGAGGACGGAGACGGTGCAACCCGTCTGCGCCGCCAGCGACCTGCCGCAGGTGTTGGCCCGCAGCAGGAAGTCGCCGGAGACGGTGATGCTGCCCAGCGCGCCCGTCATCACGCCGGTGTTGGAGATCGTAATGTTCGCGACGGCGCTGGCGGTGCCCGTGATCTGCGAACCGAAGTTCAGGGAAGCCGGCGTCAGGACTATGGCGAAGGCAACGCGGCCGTTTCCGCCTAATGTAACCATCGTTGCGGTGCCGGCATGTCCCGCGCTGTCGCTCACGATGGTCAGCGCGCCGGTGCGTGCGCCGCTGGTTGTGGGGTTGAAGGTAAGGCCAACCGCGCAGGAGGCACCCACGGCCAGGCTTGCTCCACAGGTGTTGGAACCGATGACGAAGTCGCTGGAGACGGTAATGCTCGTAAGGTTCAGCGGACCGTCGCCCGTGTTGGAGAGTGTCACGGACCTTGCGGCAGAGACCGCATTGACGACCGTATCCGCAAAGGTGAGGGAAGCAGGCGCCACCGCCAGAACACCCGCAGTTCCGGTGCCGGTAAGCGTGGCCGTGTGAGTGCTTGAGGCGTCGGTCAGCGACAGTGTGCCGGTGCGCGTCCCTGTGGCCCGTGGCAAGAAGTGAAGCGAGACCGTGCAGGTGCCCCCAACGTCGATGCTTGCCGTGCACGTGGTCGCGGTGATGTTGAAGTCGCCGGTGACCGTGGGCGTGCCGAGAGCGATGGCGGCGGTGCCGGTGTTGCTGACAGTAATGGTCTGTTGCGACGATGCGCTGCCGACGCCGGTGGCCGGGAAGGTCAGTGCTGTCGGAGCGATGGTGACGTTGGCCGTGCCATGGCCAGCGCCGGAGAGCAGAACCGTGTGCGCCACGCCGGTCTGCTCTTTGACGGTGACGGCACCGCTGCGTGGTCCATCCAGCATCGGCCCAAAGACCACGGTGATCTGGCACACCTGATTCGCGTTCATCAGTGTGCCGCAGGTGTTGGCGGTAATGCCAAAGTCGCCTGTGACCTGTACGCCCGAAAGGTAGGTGCCGCCGCCACCGTTGGTAACGGTGACGACTTGGGACGCGGACGTGCCGTTGACCGGTGTTGTTGCAAACGTCAGCGTCGCGGGTGAAGCCGTGATGCTTGGCGCAGCGGTGGCGATACCGGTCAGTGAAACGGTATTGGTCCTGCCGCCGTCCTGGAAACTCAGCGTTCCGGTGCGAGTCCCCGCTGCAACTGGCGCGAACAACAGTGTGACGACACAGCTGCTCGCGGTCTGCAGATAGCTGCCGCACGTATTCGTGTACACGCTGTAGTCTGCGCCCGTGACCACCGGCACCGAGAGCACCGCGTACGCTGTACCACTGTTCGAGATCGTCACCGAGGCAAGGCTCGACCTGGTTGCAACTTCGCCGCCAGCGAAGGATAGAGACGCCGGCGTGTAGGTGACGTTCGCCGTTCCCGTACCAACGCCGAAGAGTGTCGCCGCATGGCTTGCCACGCTGTCCGCAACGGTCAGCGTCCCGGCACGCGCGCCGTTGGCTGAGGGCTGAAAGGTGACAGCGACGATGCATGTGTCGCCCACCGCCAATGTCGTCGTACAGGTAGTGGCCGCGATGTTGAAGTCTGCCGTGACGGCGGGCGTGTTGAGTGTCGCGACGCCTGTGCCAGTATTTGAAACCGTAATCGTCATCGCCGTGGCAATGCTGTGGACCGGTGTGTCCGCGTAAGTGAGTGTGCCCGGTGACAGCACAACGTTCGGCACACCCCTGCCCGTGCCGGTGAGCGTCAGCGTGCTTGTGCCGCCCCCGACGTTGCTGTTGAGCTGCACCGTTCCGGTCGTCGTACCCACCGCAGTTGGCGTGAAGAGGACGGTGAGTGTGCAGCTCGCATTGACGGTCAGGTCGGTGTTCGCGCAGGTATCGGTCTCGCTGAAAGGCGCGGTGGAACTGATCGAACCGATCTGCAACAGGGTGTTGCCGGTGTTGGTGAGCGTGACGGTCTGTGCGGCGCTGGTGCTGCCCAGGTTCTGCGCCGCGAAAGTGAGCGACGCAGGGGTGAACGTCGCCTTCGGCTGCAGCACCTGTGCAGACGAGACCAGGTCGATCTGCCAGACACCCCGGCCGTACGTAGCAGCCCGCAGAGCGCCCGGCGTGGTACTGCCCGGCAGGGTCACGCCCGCCGATGCCACCAGCGACAACACCGGCGCATTCGGCAGAGCGGTACCCAGGACACTCCAGCAACTGCCCGTCCCGCTGGTCGGCACACATGTGGTGACATCGGTCGCCACGTACACGCCGGTGTCCATCGCGACGTAAATGGTCAGAGGATTCTTCGGGTCTACGACGACGCTGTTCGCGGGCGAGTTCGGCAGATTCGCGCTGATGTTCGTCCACGTCGTTCCGCCGTTAACGGAGCGGTAGACATGCGCCACACCGAAGCCCAGGATGGTCGCGTAGACAGTGTTGCCGGTGCCGTCGCTCGGGTCCACGGCGATTGACGATACGTCGAAGCCCGCAGTGTTGAAGTGATTGCTGTCGTTGGTGACGGTACTGTTCGTGAGGTCCGCCCATGCAGTGGTCGCCGTTGCCGTATTGGCCGATGTTGTGCGGTAGATGTGCCCGGCAAAGCTGCCGCCACCATCCGCTCCGCCTGCCAGTCCCGCATACAGAACGGATGCTCCGCTGTTCTGCGACGCACTGGTTGTGATGGCAGGTCCGCCCGCGGCCAGTGAGCGAAGGTACGCGTTGGCATCATTGCAGGCAGTGCCGGCGGGACCGGCGAGAAACGGGCTGATGGCGTTGGAGCCGGACCAGGTGCCACCGCCCAGCAGCGGTCCTCGCCAGACGCGGCAGGTACCAACCAGCAGGTTGCTGCTCAGGCCTGGGTCCAGCAATGCGGGCGGATCGGTCAACGAGCCATCGCCACTGACCTGGGCCATTCCGGCACTCGATGGTCCAGCGAAGTCTGCAGCAGTACACGCCGCACCGTTGCTGCACGAGTGCAACGAAACGCCGCCGCCGGACTGCACCAGCCACGTGTTGCCGCTGGTCTGGTCGACGGCCACGGCGCCACTCTCACCCGTGCCAAGCTGCACCCACGGCGATGCCGCGGAGGCCTGCGGACTTGTCGTACTGGCCGCGCTGCCAATGGCGCCCAGCGATGCAAGCAGGATGTTGGGATCGGTAGGGTGCGCGGCCAGGCTGCCGACCTCCGCCAGCGATCCCAGCGATCCGTTCAGGTTGGTGAAGTGCGTGGCGTCATCGGCGGAGCAGGTCGCTGCCTGCTGGTTCACGCCGTCCAGTGATCGCCACAGGCCACCGTCATTGCCGAAGTACATCGTGGGAGCGGCTGTGTTGGATGTGTTCACACCCCACGCGATGGCGTGCTGCGCGGGCGCGACGCCGGCAGGTGCGGCGCAGCCGGTGGTGGCGTTGGTCGTATTGCGCAGCGTGCATCCGCCGGCCAGGCTGCAACGATAGAGATCGCCCGCGCCGGCGAACAGCAGCGTGTCCGTTGTGCTCAGGGCTGTGGCGGCGGGAACGGCAGCAAGCGTCAGGTTGTAGTCGCCCTGCGGCAACACGCCCGTGCCGTCTTCCATGGGCGTTGCGTCCATCTGCGTGCCCCACGTCACGGTCGCCGATGCGCACGCGGTGCCGCTCTTCGCGCACACATCCTGCCACAGCCCCTGATTTCCGTTCACGGCATCGACCGTCAGCGCGAACATGTCGCCGCTGGTGGGCTGCACAGCCAGCGCACCGCGAAAGATGGGGCAGCTGGTCAAGCCGTAGTCGCCCGGACGCGCGGGACAGTTGGCTGTTGTCAGGCCCGCACCCGGCTGGTTCACCATCCGCGTCCACGTCTGGCCGTCGGCCGATTCATAGTAGCCATGCGCCCGGATGGCCGCGTAGAACTTCTTCCGCACCGGGTTCCACACCACCGCCGTCACCGCGTTGCCGCGAAAGCTGGTGTAGCTGGTGCTGCGATTCTGCAGGACGGTGGCGCCGTCCATGATCGTCGCCAGGCCCCATCCGGCACCATTGTTGGTGCTGTAGAAGAGGCCGCGCACACCGGCAGAGCTGCCCTTTACAATCGCCGACTCCGCGGAGGTCGATACGGCAGCCACGGCAACGTTGGGCGAAACAGTACTCCACGCAATGCCCGCGAAGCCCTCGCCGACGAACGAACCGGTATTGGCTCCGGTGATCAGCGTCCAGGTCGTTCCGTTGTCGGCCGATCGCAGGATGCCGCCGCCGTAGTAGCTGTCAGCCGCGTCATTGGGATCGCCGGTGCCTGCCACCACCACGCCCGTTCCGCCCGGCTGCACAGCCAGCGCACCGATCGAAAGCGATGGAACGACGGTGCTGCCGGCGCCTGCGGAAAAGACCGGCAGCGTGTCCGTGAGCGGGGTAAAGGTCGGCTGCGCGCCCGCGGCATTGCGGCTCTTCCACACACCACCGCCCGACGTGCCAACGTAGACGGTGTTGTTCGTCGTATCACTCGGATCCAGCGCAATGCTGCTCACGCGGCCCGTTACCAGTCCGTAAGCCGCAGTCTGCACCTGGACCGGCCCGACCGGCGACCAGGGTGTCGAAAGGTTCAAAGCGTTGGCCGAAGCGAGCGCCAGGTGCTGCAGACGTGCCTGCGCCAGCAACGCGGCAGGCGAATCATCCTGCGGCGCGGGCAGGACAGAGTGCGCAGCAGCACGAGCTGCCACCGATCTCGTCGCTACGGATGTCGGTGCCGATGCCGTATGGCTGCGAGTAAACGCCGTGGCCCGCCGCGCAGACACGCCCGCCGTCTGTCCTCGCATCGCCGTCAGGCAGACCAGCACCAGCGCAACCTGCCAGACCATTCGCAGGCGCAGCAGTCCGCTGTCACGGCCTGCGCCGGATGCGAGCGAAGCGTTCGTCGTTCGGTGCGGCAATCAGGGCCTCTGGCAGCAGCAACGATGCGCAAGGCACCGTGCAACCTCAGCACAGTGCATGCAGTGGGCCGTAAGCGAGGAAAATCCTGTGAGAAAACTCTCAACGAAGGGCGAACGAAGACACGTCCGCTTTGGCAGAAAAGAACAGATTCAAAGGTGCTTCAGAGTGCAGCTCGATAAGGCCGCTCGCCTGCGCGGACACGGTTCCACGCCCCAGAGTGTGGCGCTAAGTTAGCAGCGCACAATCTTCGGCGAGGCAATATGTCGCGTGGCGTTTCGCGAGTCTACCACCAGCTTTGCGTCCGCAACTATCTGATCCATCTCATAAGAAGAGTGATCGGTAGCAATCACCACGCAGTCGAACTCACCCACGCGATCCAGCGGCGTAGAGTGCATGTTCAGCGCGTACTTGCGGCCATGCCCGACGAAGGGGAAGAAGGGATCGTTGTAGCTGACGTCGCAGCCCAGGCTCTGCAACTGTTCAATCATCACCAGCGCCGGCGACTCGCGCAGATCGTCCACGTCCGCCTTGTACGCAACACCCAGCACCAGCACCTTGGCACCCTTCATGGCAATGCTGCGGTCGTTCAGCGCAAGCGCCACCTGCCGCACCACGAAGATCGGCATCTCTTCATTGACCTCACCCGCCAACTGGATAAAGCGCGTGGTGAAGCCGTACTCCTTCGCCTTCCACGTCAGGTAGAACGGGTCGACCGGGATGCAGTGGCCACCAATGCCCGGCCCGGGATAGAACGCCTGGAAGCCGAACGGCTTGGTCGCCGCAGCGTCCACCACCTCCCAGATATCCACGCCCATCTTCATGCAGAGCTGCTTCATCTCGTTTACCAGCGCAATGTTCACGCTGCGATAGATGTTCTCCAGCAGCTTCGTCATCTCGGCCGTGGCAGGCGAACTCACCGGTACTGTCCGCGTGAAGATGGAGCCATAGAGCGCGCACGCAGCCTCGGTCGCCGTAGCGTCCATGCCGCCCACAACCTTAGGGATCTCGCGGCGCGGCGTGATCATGTTGCCCGGGTCCTCGCGCTCGGGCGAGAAGGCGACCAGGACGCCGTCAATCTGCTCCTTGGCCTCGGGCGGAGCAATCTGCACCTGCACATCCCGCTTCGCGCCCGCCTCCATCAGGATCCGGACGACGATCTCTTCCGTCGTGCCCGGATACGTCGTGCTCTCCAGCACGATCAACTGGCCGGCGCGCACATACGGCGCAATCGCGTGCACGGTCGCTTCCACGTAGCTCAGATCCGGAGCGTGATGATCGGTCAGCGGCGTCGGCACGCAGATCAGTACGGCATCCATCTCGGCGATGTGCGCGAAGTCAGTAGTAGCGGTAAATCCCTTGGCCTTGGCAGCGGCAATGTGGTCCGGCTCAATCCGCCAGATGTAGCTCTCGCCGCGGTTCAGCCTGTCGACCTTGGTCGTGTCGACGTCGAAGCCGGTAACGCGAAACCCCTCGCTTGAGAACAACAGCGTCAGCGGCAGGCCGACATACCCCAGACCGATGATGCCGACCTTCGCTTCGCGCTGCGCAACGCGCTCCCGCCACTCCGTCAGCGACCGGACGGTCGTGATTGGGGTTGAAATGGTCTCCGTGAGCGTTGCGGGTACGGCGTCGGCCAAGGTCTTGCCTCTTCTGTGTCAGGCAGATACGACGCACGGCAGCCCTGCCGTGATGGTACGCCTTGCGAAATGGGTAGCTCCGAGGGATTGGACGATCTGGCAGGATTGAAGTTCCAAAAGCCGGTGCGCCGGATTCCGCCACTGCTGTTCTGGGAACGTCCTCCAAAACAGGGAAGGCCCAGCGATTAGGCTGGACCTTCCCGTTCAACGGACTGCGGCAGACTAGTGCGCCATCGTCTCGCTGGACGCCGGTGCGGGCTTCGGCACCAGCCACACCAGCGGCACCATCACCGTCGTAAAGACGGCCAGCACCGCAATGATGTCCAGGTACGCCAGCATCTGCGTCTGGCTGTGCAGCATGTTGTAAACGTTGCCCTGCGCCGCGGCAATCGCGTCCGAATGGTTCGCAACTGCAGCCGTGCCATGGCTCTGCAGATATCCGGCGATACCGCTAATGCGGTCGTTATACGCCGTGTTGCCGGAACCCATATTCATCGTCATGTTCTGCTGGTGAGCCTGCGAGCGTCGCGCCAGCATGGTCGACACAAACGCCGTACCCACCGATCCGCCCACGTTACGCGCCAGGTTCGACAGGCCGCTCACGTCATTGTTCTGCGATCGCGGCACGCCGTTGTAGCTGATCGTATTGATCGGGATAAACAGGAAGGCAAGCGACGCACCCTGCCACACGCGCAGCCACATCACTGTCTTGAACGATGAGTTCAGTGCCAGCATCTGGTGCATGGCGAAGAGCGAACTCGTCATCAACAGGAAGCCGAACGAGATCATCACACGCGGGTCCACACGCGTAATCAGCAGGCCCACCACCGGCATCATGAACATGATGATCAGCCCACCCGGCGACATCACAAATCCGGCCAGCTCTGCCGTATACCCCAGCAGCGTCTGCACAAACTGCGGGATCAGCACGGTCGACGAGTACAGCGAGAAGCCCAGCACAAACAGCAGTGTGAAGGCGATCGCGAACGACTTCCGCCGGAACAACGTCAGGTTCAAAATGGGCCGGTTGCCCTTGCGCGCCTGTACCAGCGACCAGATGATCAACGACACCAGCGAGACCACGCAGACGATGATGAAGGCCGTGATCATGTGCGATCCGAACCAGTCATCCTCCTGGCCCTTATCCAGTACAAACTCCAGCGATCCAAAGCCCAGCGCCAGCAGACCGAAGCCCACATAGTCCAGGTTCAGACCCTTGCGCTTACTCTCGGCGACCTCGGCCACAATGTGCGGCGGGTCCTCCACCATGCGGCTGGTCAGGATCAGCGAAAGGATCGCAACCGGCACATTGATGAAGAAGATCCATCGCCAGTCGTAGTTATCGGTGATCCAGCCACCCAGCGTCGGTCCAATGGCCGGCGCGGCGACGACCGCCAGGCCGTACAGCGCAAAGGCCTGCCCGCGTTCTTTCGGTTCAAAGGTGTCGGCCAGGATCGCCTGTTCGCTCGGTCCCAGGCCACCGCCACCCGCACCCTGGATCAGGCGGAAGACGATCAGCATGGGCAGCGAGATCGCCAGGCCGCACATCATCGACGAGATGCCGAAGATGACGACGCACATCATGTAGAACTTTTTCCGGCCAATAAAGGTCGTCAGGTACGCCGAAGCGGGAAGAATAATCGCGTTCGCCACCAGGTAACTGGTGATCACCCACGTCGCTTCGTCCTGCGAGGCACCCAGGCCGCCGGCAATGTGCGGCAGCGCCACGTTCGCAATGGAGGTGTCCAGCACCTCCATAAAGGTGGCGAGCGTCACCGTCAGGGCAATCAGCCACTTGTTGTGCTTGGGCGTCCAGTGCACCTGCGCCGCAGCCTGCACCTCAGCCGATTGGCCTGTCTCTTCTACTGTTGCGGATGCCATGTTCTTGTTTCGATTCGTCCGGAAAGTACCGGGATGCAGATTTGTTCACCGGACCGCGTCTTTGCCGGTGCCCCGCCGGAAATGCTAGGGTGAGGCAATGGCAAGGATCGCAGTCGATATGGATGAGGTCATGGCGGACACCGTGGCCGAGCACATCCGCCGCTACAACGCCGACTTTGGCGCAGAGCTGACCCACGAGGACCTGGACGGCAAGTGGCTCTGGCAGTGCGTCCCGCCGGAGCACCACGAGGCACTGGGCGGCTACCTGAACGAGCCCGAGTTCTTCGGCGCCCTGACCGTCATGCCCGACGCGCAGCGGGTTCTCGAACGCCTGAGCCGTGACCACGAGGTCTTCATCGCCTCTGCCGCCATGGAGGTCCCAGCCAGCTTCACCGCGAAATACCGGTGGATGGAGCAGCACTTTCCCTTCATCCGGCCGTCGCACATGGTCTTCTGCGGCAACAAGTCGATCCTCGCCTCAGACTTCCTCATCGACGACAATCCACGGCAACTGCGCATGTTCAACGGCCGCGGCCTGCTCTTCACCGCACCGCACAACAAGTACGTGACGGAGTGGACCCGCGTCGATAACTGGCTGGCCGTGGAGAAGTTCTTTTACAAGCAGAAGTAGGAGCGGGTCGACCGCTGCAAAAGTAGGAGGGAGTAGGTCCGCTACTCCTCCACAATCACCGTCTTACCGTCGTTCTCTTCTTCCTCAATCGGCAGCCGCGTGCCGCGACGGCGATCGAAGAGCTTCCGGACGACCCAGATTGCGATGCCGGCCAGCAGCAGGCCCGCTACAGTGAAGATCAGGTGCGTATGTCCGCGCAGGGCGGATGTGACGGCTCCCAGCGCGCCGGGACCGTACACGTGCGTGATCACCGCGTAGATCGTGAACTGCACCAGCTTGCCCAGCAGAATCGCGACCAGGAAGGTCAGCGGTTTCATCTCAAAGACACCCGCGCAGAACTCGAACAGCTTGATCGGCGTCGGTGGCGGTCCCATCGCCGGAACGAAGATGGCCAGGAACTCCTGCCGCTCGAACCGGTCGCGCAGCCGCTCATAGCGCTCGCGGTTGATCTTTCCCAGCAGGAAGATCTCGCCGCCCAGCCGGCCGACATAGAACGGAACCAGGCTGCCGATTGCCGACGCAACCGCCGCAACCACCGGGTAGATCAGGAACCGTGAAGGATTGCTGTGTACATTCGAGATCAGCAGCACCTGCCACGGCATGGGCAGCAGTGCCGAATCCAGCAGCGCAATCGCCGCCAGGCCCCAGATACCGAACCGTTCGAAGAAGTGTTTCAGGTTTTCACTGATGTGCTTCAGCGCTCCGCCATGGGCGGCAACATGGGGAGCGGCGTGTGCGGTGGCGTCTGTCTGCAGAAGGGCCGCAATTACGTGCAAGTGAAGCATCTCCGGGCTATTCTACGCGTCACGGCCGCCCGGGTCTGCCTGCCGGGGTGAGAGAATAAGGTTGCGCCACGGGCGTCAAGCCGCGCCGTTCGAAACGAATCGGCTCCGGCTCACGTCCTAACCTTTGAAGAAACCGTACATACGCGTGGCCCATCTCGAGACACCTCCCGGCGAGGACAGCACCCAGGAAACAGCACGGCCCAACGACACGCCCGAAACGGCGTCCGGCGGTCGCAGGTTCCGTCGTGGCCGCTATGAGGAGCTGCACCAGCACGAACTGGTCATGCTGCTGGACGAAGTCGATGTCGAGCGCACCCGTGCGCGCTTCCGCGAAGCCGTCTACATCTCGGTCATCGTCTGGCTGATCCTCGGCTGGGTCATCATCTACGGTCCGCGCTACCTGTGGCATCCCCCCGTTATCGTGCAGTCGCCGCCTGATCGCCGCAGCACCATGACGTACCTGGATACGCCGCCCGATCTGCCAAAGCAGACCAAGCCGCCCAGGCCGACGCCCAACGTCAGCGAGAAAACCACGCGTTCGCAGAGTCCCAAGCCCAGCCCGCAGGCTCCTCAACCTGCCCCTGGCCAGCCTGCGGCGCCCGCTCCCAAACCCACGCCGCAGCCCGCTCAGCCCAAACAGCAGGCTCCGCAGCAGCCGCAACAGCCTCAGCAGCAGCCACCGCCCCAGCAGACACGCAACACGCCGCCAACGCCGCAGCCCAGTCGGCCCACGCCGCCGCTGGCGGATGCCCCTTCGGCATCACCTACGGCGAGTAAGAACATCTTCGGCGGCCAGAAGAGCGCCGGCGAAGCCATCGCCGATGCGGCACGCGGTGCACGCGGTGGCCCAGGCGGTGACTATGGCTCCAACGGCCCAGCTCGCCAGGGTGGCGCAGATCAGGGCGTCAAGGTCCTGTCGGACATGCAGGGCGTCGACTTCGGCAAGTACCTCAACCGCCTGCTGAGCGACGTCCGCCGCAACTGGCTTCCACTCATTCCTGAAGAGTGCCGCCCGCCGCTCAATAAGCAGGGCATCACCGGCGTCCGCTTCACCATCCTGCCCGACGGCAAGATCGGCGCCATGCACCTGGACTACTCCACGCATGACGTTGCAATCGACCGCGCGGCCTGGGGCTCCATCACCGGCCTCGGCCAGGCGCAGCCCCTGCCCAAGGAATTCCACGGCCCCAATCTCGAACTCCGCATCGAGTTCCGGATCAACAAAGACGGCCAGGGCGAAGCGCAGTAACACTTCGTCCGGCGCTCAGCGCAATCCCGATCTCTGCACACGCTGATTTCTGCCACAGCCATCCCATGGATGGCCGGTTCGCTTGCGCGCCAGTATGCTGCTCCTACTCGCCGTTGCCCAGCGCGCAACGGTCCGGCACCACGGAGCGCGAAGAAATGATCGTCTCTCAACAAGGACTCATCAGCCTCGGTGGACTACTTCTCGGCCTATTCCCGCTGATCCTCCACCTCATCCGGTGGAGGAACGGACCACCCGAACCAAAGCCGCCTCTTCAGGAACTCCACCTAAACAAGTAGAGGGAAGCACCGGGCCTGCTGAAGTCAACGTGCGGTGTCCGTGAAAGGTGGTACGCGTAGTGCTTCAATTGCCCCTGTTGAACTTCGCCCGGAATCTCGCCTGCACTCTCGTTCTCGGCGCTGCGACTCTCACGCTTCCAACCTGGTCCCAGACGCCGTCGCCAAACCCCGCGACACCGACTCCCACCACGCAGCCGCCCGCTCAGCCGCCTGCCTCCGGCAGCGCACCTCCAGCGCAGCCCGGCAATGCAGCCCAGCCGGCCAAGGCAGCCGACGGCTCCTTCACCATTCGCCGCTCTGCCCGGCTCGTCGTCCTGGATGTTGTCGTCACCGACAAATCGGGCAACGTCGTCAACGGACTTACCCGCGACGACTTCCACGTCACGGAGATGGACCAGCCGCAGACCATCCTCAACTTCGAAGACGCAGGCCGCCACACGGTTCCTCCCGCCGCCGACATCAACTCCACCGCTGACCTCGACCGGCTCGCGCCTCAGGCCCCCGTCAACATCCTCCTGCTCGACGAGTTCAACACCCGCTTTGAGGACATGGCCTTCGCGCGTTACTCCCTGAAGAAGCTCCTCGCGAAGCAGCCCGACAAACTCGACACACCAACGATGCTGATCGCGGTCAACCTCACCAGCTTCAGCGTCCTCGTCGACTACACACAGGACAAGTCGAAGCTCATCAACGCGCTCGATCACCACTTCGTCGCCTACCCCTGGCAGGTGCATCAGGGCGGCTGGGTGGCTGAGCGCTTCAGCGCCGCCTTCGGCACACTCACACGCGTCGCAGAAGCCGTCATCGGCCATCCCGGCCACAAGAACATGATCTGGATTGGCCGCGGATTTCCCGCCTACAACTTCGTCAACGGCCCGGTCGACACCGAGGTTCGTGTCAACAACGCCGTCCAACAGTGCGTCAACGAACTGCGCGACGCCCGCGTGACCCTTTACACCGTCGACCCCGCCGGCCTCACCGTCACACCCGGCGGCAACTATGGCTCGGACGCTGCCTTCAACGATCCCTTCGGCGGCAACTACCAGTTCAGCAAACTCGCCGTGGCCACCGGCGGACGCACCTTCTACGGCCGCAACGACGTTGACACCGAGATCGCCAACGGCATTCGCGACGGCGCCAGCTTCTACTCGCTCACCTACCGCCCCGGCAACGACTCGGTCGATCCCAAGAAGTTCCGCCGCATCAAGATCACACTCAGCCGCCCGGACCTCACCGCAACCACCCGCGAAGGCTACTACGTCCAGATGGGCCCCGCCCGCGTGAACCCCACCAACCCGTCGCGCCGCCTCGCCTTTGAGCTGATGGCCGCGGACACCAGCAACATGGTCTATGACGGCGTCCCGCTCACCCTCACGCCTGACCCCGCAAACCCCGACGCCTTCAACGTCCACGTCGAAGGCAAGGGCCTCGTCTGGACCCCGGCAACCGATACCGAGCCACGCCACACCGAGGTCGTCGTCCTCGCCACCACCTTCGACAAGAAGAACAAGCAGCTCAAACAGATCGCACGCAGCATCAAGGTCCCCGCAGGCGGAGAAGTGCCACCCACCGGCCCGCTCATCCGCGACGTCACCTTTCACTTCCTGCTCGAGCACGATCCCAAGGCTGTCCGTGCACGCTTTGTCGTCCGTGTCTCTGCCACCGGACGCATCGGCACGGCAGACGCCGCCATGAATGGCGCCACGCCACCCGCACCCAGATAGGACCCACACGAACGACGGCCCCGGCGATCACTCGCCGGGGCCGTCGTTCGTTGCAGATACAACTTCATTGCCGATGCAACCGGTCTACGGGCATCAACGCAGACACGGTCCCGCGCGCAGCAGGACCGGTGTCATTAAACCTGGGAGATGAGGCGCCTTACAGATGAAAGATGGACTTGTAGGCCGGAGGCTTCGACGTGACCTCACTCTTTTCATCGAACTGCAGGGGAGCAAACGGGCGTTCGCGCTGCGGCATATCAGCGGGGTTCGTAGAGCCACCGGCGTCCTGCGCGGCATGACTGCCTGAATGCGAGGACAGATGCTTCTTGCGAGGCGCCAGGTGATTATGAATACCGGTACTGCGTGAGATAAGACTCATGGCAACTCCCTAACGTGTGGGGTACGTTTTGAAGATGCTCGTCTGGAGCAGATCCAGAGGGGTGTTGGCCGCCACAGCAAACATCACTGCAGAACGGCGCGCGCCAGAGGGTAGGCTTCAAGGCGAGAGACACCTTGCTGCCGCGCAGCATACGCCCAAAATCACACACCACGCAACACTGCGCACGAAACGTATCGCACAGCGATCCGTCTCCTGGGATCCGCAGCACGCAAACGCAAAGAAGCCGCAGCTTCCGCTGCGGCCCCTAAGTCCTGTTGAGAAAGCCCTACAAAATGTAACGACTCAAATCCTGGTTCTTAACAATTGCCGCAACCTGCTGCCGCACATACTCCGGATCGATCACGACCACGCGTTCCACGCCGCCTTCAACCTGCCGTTCGATCACCGGCAGCGGATGCTGCGGTGCTTCGGTCTCCGGCGTGCCCTTCGGCTTCTGCAGGGTACTCGGTTCCACCTGCGCCACCACACCGTTTTCCGCAGGCTTCGCATTCTTGATCAGGTCCGGCGCCTGGAAGCTGATCTCATCCAGAACGCGCTCCATAATCGTGTGCAAACGACGCGCACCAATATTCTCCGTCGTCTCGTTCACGCTGAAGGCAAAGTTCGCCATCTCTTCCAGAGCTTCCGGCTTGAACTCCAGCTTCAGACCCTCCGTCTCCAGCAGCGCAATCGACTGCTTCACCAGCGAAGACTTCGGCTCCGTAAGAATCCGGATGAAGTCCTCAACGGTCAACGACTGCAGCTCCACACGAATCGGGAAGCGGCCCTGCAACTCCGGAATCAGATCGCTCGGCTTCGACACATGGAACGCACCCGCTGCAATGAACAGGATGTGGTCCGTCGAAACAAAGCCATACTTCGTGTTGACCGTGGTGCCTTCCACAATCGGCAGAATGTCGCGCTGCACACCCTCACGACTCACATCCGGCCCATGTCCGCCCTCACGGCCGGCGATCTTATCGATCTCATCCAGGAAGACGATGCCGCTGTCTTCCACGCGCTCAATCGCTGTGCGCGTCACCTGCTCCATATCGATCAGGCGGCCCTCTTCTTCACTGATGAGGTATTCAAAGGCCTCGGAGACCTTCATCTTCCGCTTGCGTGAGCGCGATCCGAACAGACCAGGCAACAGGTCCTTCAGGTTCACATCGGCATCTTCGCTGCCGCCCACGCCCACAATCTCAAACGCAGGCTGATTGCGGTCGCGCGCATCGATCTCCACCATGCGATCGTCCAGTTTGCCCTCGCGGAACTGCGTACGCAGCTTCTCGCGCGTCGCATCCAGCGACTTCGGCTCCTCCGGCTTTGCAGTCGCAGCATCGAAGTCAATCGCAACCGGCGGCTGCGCATCCGTCACGGCATCGCCCGTATGACCCGCATCCTGCGCTGTGCCATCCGACTTCTTCTCCGCAGCAGACTTCAGCGTATCCAGCGGTGCGGGCGGCAGCAGCAGATCCAGCAGACGCTCCTCCGCAACCATCTCCGCCTTGTCTTCCACCTCTTCCAGCTTCTCTTCGCGCACCATCTCGATCGATGTCTCGACCAAGTCGCGCACAATCGATTCCACATCGCGGCCGACATAGCCGACCTCGGTGAACTTGCTGGCTTCCACCTTCAGGAACGGTGAGTTAGTTAGCTTGGCTAACCGTCTTGCAATCTCCGTCTTACCAACGCCCGTCGGTCCGATCATGATGATGTTCTTCGGCATGATCTCGTCGGCAATCTCAGGCGGCAGCTTCTGCCGGCGCTGACGATTGCGCAGCGCAATGGCAACGGCACGCTTCGCCGCATGCTGACCGACCACGTACTTATCCAGCTCCGCAACAATCTCGCGAGGCGTCATCTCTTCCAGATTGACGGCCTGGTCTTCTGCTACTCCGGGGAGGTAGATGGCCATTAAAGCTCCTCCACTGTAATGTTCTCGTTCGTATAGATACAGATCTCCGCAGCAATCTTCATGCTCTTCTCGACGATCTGGCGAGCGGAAAGATCGGTGTTCTCCAGCAGCGCCTGTGCGGCACTCTGCGCAAAGCTGCCACCGCTGCCGATGGTCATGATGCTGCCGCCCTCGATCTGGTCCGGCTCGATGACATCGCCATTGCCGCCCAGCAGGTACATGTGTTCCTTGTCCGCGATCAGCAGCAACGCTTCCAGTTGGCGAAGCAGCTTATCCGTGCGCCAGTCCTTTGCAAGCTCCACCGCAGCGCGCGGCAGGTTGCCGGCGAACTGCTCCAGCTTGCTCTCAAAGCGTGCGAACAGAGAGAACGCATCGGCCGTCGAACCCGCGAATCCGGCCAGCACCTTGTCCTGGTACAGACGGCGCAGCTTCTTCGCGCTCGACTTCATCACCGCAGAGCCAAGCGTCACTTGGCCGTCCGCAGCCATCACCACCGAGCCGTTGCGGCGCACACACAGCACCGTGGTCGACCGGATGCGCCGACCCTCGGCCTGGTCGTACGGGTGCATCGCGGGCTTCGCGTTAAAGGAAGAAATCGGCATAGGAGCGGAGCATGTGGGCGCGCCGGAACGGCCGCCATCAGAAGATTGCATCACCCACAAGTATACGCGCGGCACCACAAAACCCGCATGGTTGCTGGATTCGGAGGCGCAGAAGGGGCAATCCCGTCTGTCGGGAACCGTACGCGAGGATGGATCGTGGGCCTAGATACCCTCGGTCTCTGCGTCCACAGGCTTCGACGGGCTGTTTCGAACGTACTGCCGCTCCGGTCCGCGGTCGGTCAACATCACACGCGTGCGGCAGAAGCCACAACGCCAGGGGTACTTGCCCATAAGGGGGAGGACGTAGTTCTCCCATAAGCCGCGTCGTCCGCTTCGAAACATCCTGCCCTTGGAGCAGGCAGCACAACGGTGGTCACTCATTCGGGGGTCCTGAAAAGCTTTGATTTGTTCAGGCAGTCGCCATCAGTCGTGCAGTAATACAGGGGTCGTGCGGGGTAGGACCAATGGATCGTTGGATGCGAGGGTACTCCCACACGCAGTCGACCGTTAGGGCCATTCTTCAGTACCAAAGTCGTAGCCCCCGGCATCGGTGGCCGGGGGCTAGCGTAATCCTGCAGTCGTGATCAACGTAACTCGTTATCCTGCCTAGCGATAACTCGGCGGAGCAGGGTTCAACTGCCCGAACTGACGCTGATGCCAGTAGGGATACGGCACCGGCCGCTCACTCGCCTGGTCCAGCTTTTGCACCTGCTCTGTTGACAGCGTGAAGCTCGCCGCCGCCAGGTTCGCCTTCAACTGCTCGGCATTGCGAGCGCCAATGATCAGGCTGCTGATCGTGGGCTTCCGCAACAACCAGTTCAGTGCCACCTGCGGCACCGACTTGCCCGTCTCCCCCGCGACCGCATCCAGCGCATCGACGACCGTATATAGATACTCGTCCTCCACCACCGGTCCGCCCGCGGTTCCTTCCTTCGCACGGCTACCCTCGGCCGGCGGCTGCCCGCGCCGAATCTTCCCGGTCAGACGTCCCCATCCCAGCGGGCTCCAGACCAGCGCGCCAACGCCCTCGGCAATTCCAAGCGGCATCAGCTCATGCTCGTAGTCCCGACCCACCAGCGAGTAATAGACCTGGTGCGCCGCATACCGGGCCCACCCGTACTGCGCGCTGATGTCCAGAGACCGTTGCAACTGCCAGCCGCTAAAGTTCGAACAGGCGATATAGCGGATCTTGCCCTGGCGCACGAAGTCATCCAGCGTACTCAGCGTCTCTTCCATCGGCGTGTTGGCGTCGAAGCCATGCATGTGAAAGACATCGATGTAATCCGTACCCAGACGCTTCAAACTGCCATGGATCTGCTTCGTCAAATGCGCCCGCGACGACCCCTGGTTGTTCGGCCCCTCGCCAAACGGGAACGTGGCCTTCGTCGAAATCAGCACGGATTCACGCGGTAGGTGGGCAATCGCCGCACCCAGAATCTCCTCCGAGTGACCGGCGGAATACACGTCCGCCGTATCGAAAAAGTTCACACCAGCATCCATGCAGAGATCGATTAACTCACGAGCCTCAGCGACATCCGTCGAGCCCCAGGCCTTGAAGAAATCCGTTGATCCACCGAAGGTTCCCGTGCCAAAGCACAGCACCGGTACATGCAAACCACTCTTGCCAAGCTGACGAAATTCCATGCACCTTCAGATGCAGCACGTCCGCAGAGGGCGCAGCCATTCGCAGCGCAACCTCCCGCCGCTAGGTGATTAGGTGATCGATAAGCTTCAGAGCTTCATCCATGACATCCACACCGAAGCCGTTCAGCCAATGAATCCGCGGATCCCGGCGAAACCATGTGCCCTGCCGCTTGCTGTAATTACGATGGCCGATCTGCGTCCGCTCAACCGCTTCGGCCTCCGTCATCTCGCCACGCAACACGGCCTGCGCCTCCGCATAACCCAGCGCACCCAGCGCACGTGTCGCGCCGTACTTCGCGGTCAGCACGCGCGTCTCTTCCACCAGGCCGTCCGCAAACATCGCCGCGCAACGCGCATTGATCCGCGCATAAAGCGCTGCACGATCCGGCATCAACCCCAGTTGCACCACACGGAACCCGCGCAATGGCTCCGGCCGGCGCTCGCTCCACGCCTCGCTCATCGGCCGGCCTTCCACCACGGAAACCTCGATCGCACGGATCAGCTTCGGCAGATCATTTCCGTGGATCTTCGCGGCATTCGCTGGATCCAGCCGCCGCAATACGCGATGCAACAACTCCGGTCCGCGACGATCGACAGCCGCGCGCAGGCGATCGCGTAACGCTTCATCGCGCTGCGGCACGGGACTCAGCCCATCCAGCAAAGCGCGCAGATAGAGTCCTGTTCCGCCGGCCACAATCGGCACATGCCCACGCGCCGCAATGTCCGCAACGGCAGCACGCCCGGCTCGGCCGTAGTCGCCTGCCGTGTACTCCTCGGTCGGCCAGGCCACATCGATCAGGTGATGCGGCACACGCGCTCGTTCTTCCCGCGAAGGCTTGGCAGTGCCCAGTTCCATCTCGCGATAGACCGCGACCGAGTCGCACGAGACGACCTCGCCACCCAGCCGCTCGGCAAGCGTCAGCGACAGCGCCGTCTTGCCGCTGCCGGTAGGTCCAACCAGGACGATCAGAAGCGGCTCTGCAGCTACCAAACGCGCCACCAACCCTGCGCGAACATGCCGTGGACCACCGCGCGATAGACGATCAAAACCAGCACACCCGCCGCCAGCCAAAGGGCAGCACCCACCTGCTGCCGCTGCTGCGTGGCAAATGCTGCCTGCTGTTCCTGCGGGATGTTGCGGCGAGCCATGATGTGCAGGATATCGCTAATGCGTGCTGGCAATGCCGTGCTTCGCTGCGCACGATCGGAACGAAAGCGCGATCGTCTGCAACAAGAAAGGGACGGCCGAGGCCGTCCCTTTCTTAAATAAACAACTGCCGCCTACTTACGCGTGTGCAGGCTCGGGCATTTCCTTCAGGCGCTTGGCGAGCAGCTCTTCGAGCTCCTCGAGTGCCTTGCTGAAGCCTTCGATACCTTCCTTCAGCTTGTCGTGGGCCATGCGGTCCTCGGCATGCATCTTCTCGAAGGTCTCCTTGTCCATGGGGATCTTCTGGATGTCCATGGCTGCGGACTTGGTCGCGTCGAGCTTCTTCTCCAGCTTGCCTTCGGTCGAGTCGAGCTCAGCCAGCAGCTTGGGTGCGATGGTCAGCAGGTCCGAACCGGCCAGCTCGATGATCTCGCCCGTGTTGCGGAAGGAGGCGCCCATCACCTGGGTCTTGTAGCCGAACTTCTTGTAGTAGTTGTAGATGGTCGTGACGGACTGTACGCCCGGATCTTCTGCGCCGGTGTACTCCTTGCCCGTGTCCTTCTTGTACCAGTCCAGGATGCGGCCGACGAACGGCGAGATCAGCGTAACCTTGGCCTCTGCGCAGGCAACAGCCTGGTGCAGGCCGAACAGCAGCGTCAGGTTGCAGTGAATGCCTTCCTTCTCGAGCTCTTCCGCTGCCTTGATGCCTTCCCAGGTGGCGGCAATCTTGATCAGAACGCGCTTGCGATCGACACCGGCATCCTCATACTGCTTGATGATGTCGTGCGCCATCTCGATCGTCTTCTCCTTGTCGAAGGAGAGGCGGGCGTCGACTTCGGTCGAAACGCGGCCCGGGACGATCTCAAGGATCTTGCGACCGAAGGCTACGGCCAGCGTCTTGAACGCGGCGGCTGCGACGGCCTTATCGTCAGAGTTTGCGCCAGCGGCAGACTTTGCCTGCTTCAGCACGTCGTCGACGATGTAGCTGTATTCCGACATACCCGCAGCTGCGGTGATCAGCGAGGGGTTCGTGGTCGCGTCGGTGGGCTTGAACTTCTCCATCGACTTCATGTCACCGGTATCTGCTACCACCGTGGTGTACTGCTTCAACTGCTCCAAGAGCGTCGCCATCGTATCTCCCTTGCTGTATCGCTGCAATTTTCGATGCTACTTCTTGATTCTACGCTTCCCGGGCCGGGCATAAGTAGTCGCTGAGACCAGCCGAGTATGAGAATTCATCTTCCGAAAGCGGCCGTTACGGCTTGGGAATGGTCGCGTGAATCTCCGGGCTGTGCGCGCCGGCACGTCCGTCAAGACTGACCCCGGCAACACTGTAGCGGTAGTCGACGGCAGGCCGGGCCGTGGTGTCGGAGTAGCTGAAGCCGCGGACGGGCGTGGCGGTCAACTGCGTTGGAGCACCGGTCTCTTCGGCACGGAAGACAAGATAGCCCTCCACCCCGGGCTCTGCGCTCGCCTGCCAGACGAGGTCGATGGAGGGTGCGCCAAGGGTATTCGCCAGGGCCTCCAGGCCCAGGGGCGGAGCCGGTGGAGGCGCCAGCGCGGACGCGGCCACGGTCACCGTGGAGGCTTCGCTATTCACAGTCAGGTCGGCATCGCCGATGCGCGTGGAGCGCGACCGATAGACGATGTAGTGCTGTTCCACACCGGCATGGCCACCAGCGTCGATGGCGCCAGCAGGGTCGCGCGGGCCGGGCTCGACTGCCATCAGCGTCGTTGCAGCCGGTCTTTCGCCGGGTGCCGAAGCCAAGGGAGTAGGAGCGCCAGGCTTGCTGCGGAAGGCCACGGCAGGAGCGTCGCCGCGGGTCACGCGGAGCAGCGTGCGGTCCTGCGGAGTGGCGCCAGGCTGCCAGCGAAGAGCAATCCCACCGGCGACGGGAGACGCGGTTAATCCGCGGACCGGAGCCGGTGCTTCGCCGGCGACCGTCAGTACATCGGCAGAGGCGGCGCCTTTACCCTCACCGTTTACGACGCGGATGCGGTAGTGCAGGGCACGATCCGGACCGGCGACGAGGGCTGCCGGCAAGGGGTCGTGAAAGGTTCCAGGCGTGCCGGCGATCACAGGGATCTTCGCGATCGGGCCACAGGTCGTGGGAGGTAAAGTCTCGCCGCGGCAGATCTCTGCGGCCAGATCGCCGGCGCCGTGTTTTCCCGTAAGCGAGACACCATCCGTGGTGCGTGTCGGATTAGACCAGGCCAGGTCGACGTTGCCGCCGGCGCGCTGCGCCGTCAGTCCACGGACCGCTGCCGGCAGGCGCAGGCTGGGGGGCCGCAGAGGGCCCTCACTGGCGCAACCCACCATCAGGAGCAGCATCGGGGTGAGCGCCAGGGCACGGGTGCCGCGGCAGGTCCCGATGGTTTTCGCTTTGACGGGGAGCATCACCTCAAAAGCGTAGCATCGCGGCTGATGGCGCAGCACCGGCTGAAGTATCGCCCTGTCAGACCGGCGACTATGGCAGGACAAAAAATCGCAGCCGCGAATGTTTGCGTAGGCCACGAAACTTATTTCGCCGCACTCCAATCCAGCAGTCAGTGTGTCGCGTACATCTTTCGACGGGGTTACAACATCTTTTCGGCTTGCGACACTGCCGACCGTCAGGAGCATATCGACCCATGGCAACCCAGATCGACCCCCAAGAGCTGGCAACACCACCACTACCGTCCCCCGAGGAGCCCGGCGAAAAAGATGTTCGTGTCGCCGCCGAAGCTGCTGAATCCTTCATCTCTGAAAAACGTCTTGGCGACCGCATCAAGCAGCTTCGCCTCAAGAAATCCATGGGCCTCGTCGAACTTGGCCGACACACCGGCCTCTCGGCCAGCTTCCTCTCCCAGCTTGAGACGGGCCGCGTCGTGCCCACACTGCGCAACCTGGCACGCATCGCGCTGGTCTTCTCGAAGGACCTGAGCTACTTCTTCGAGCCGGAGCCGAAGACACTCTTCCGCGTACAGCGCGGCAAGGACCGTATCCGTCTGCCGCAGAGTGGAACCGACGATCCGTCGTACTACTTCGAATCGCTTGGCTACCTCATCCCCGATCGTCAGCTCGATCCCTACTTCGCAGAGTTCCTGCCGAACATGACGCCGCGGCGTGCACACCAGCACCCGGGCTGCGAGTTCCTGTATGTACTTGAAGGCGAGATGGTTATTTCGCACGGCGAGGGCAAACACAAGCTCGGCGCGGGCGATGCGGTCTACTTCGACGCCAACACGCCGCACAGCTACGCCAACGCCTCCAACGAACCCGCCAAGGCGCTCATCGTCACGTTGCAGGGCAATGCCGCATCCGCCAACAGCGGAACCGGTGCTCTGCCGACGGGCAACGGCAAAACGCGCGGACTGAACGGCAGCTCGGGCACGATCATGCGCCCCCGCACGCCGGAAGCCGGTACCACACAGACACCGCAGTAATCGTCGCTACCGGAACAGGTGTGGGACGAAGCTGCTTAGATTGCCGGTAATGGGTGTCCGCGATTCGCGGATGCCCATGCCGCCACACTCCTGATCGATCATCCAAAGCCCAAGCACCGGATAACGCGCACTGCCATCCGCAGCGGGGAACGTCGCGAGTGGCGCTGCCTGCTGACAGACAAACCGTCCTTCGCCGTACCGCCCCTCCGTCTTCGTGGACGCTCCCGGAGCGACCAGCGTGATATTCGCCCCCTCCCGACTCAGCAGCGGCTTGCGGACATAACTGCGCATCGCGTGCGGATCGTCGAAGTAAGCCTCCAGCAGCAGCGGATGGTTCGGATAAAGCTCCCACAGGATGGGCAGTATGCCCTTGTTCGCCAGCAGCATCTTCCAGATCGGTTCAATCCAGGTGGTGCGATCGTAGGTAGCGATTGCGTCTGGGCCGAACGACTCAGCGAGCAGACACTCCCACGGGTACAGCTTGAAGAGCGTCCGGATCGGCTGGTCCTCAAGATCCACAAAGCGCCGCGCGCCATTGTCCCAGCCAATCTCTTCCATCAACAGTTGCGCGGTGGCCAGCCCGGCCTCCTGTGCGGTATCGCGCAAATAGGCGACGGTCAGCACATCCTCCTCGCTGTCGGCGCTCGCAAAGTGCACGGGCTGCTGCAGAAACGGCGCAATGTCCTTCCACTTCGCGACCAGGCGTTCATGCAGGCTGTTGAACTGGTCGGAACCCACATGGCACTCATTCAGCCAGTTCCACTGCGTCACCGCAGCCTCAATCAGCGAGGTGGGGGTGTCGGCGTTGTACTCCAGCAGCTTCGGCGGGCCGCTGCCGTCATACATCAGGTCGAAGCGTCCGTAGAGCGCGGGCGGCTCGCTGTTCCACGTCCGCTCGATCAGCGGGATAGCCTCCGGCGGAATGGTCAGGTCGGCGTAACGCTTCGTGTCGATGATGTGCTGCGCGGCGGCCAGGCACATCGTCTGCAGCTCGTTCGCCGCAGACTCCAGCGTGTCGATCTCGTCGGCATTAAAGCTGTAAAAAGCCGACTCGTCCCAGTAGACGGCACCCTGCTCGGCAAGGTCCTCCGGCGAATGGAAGGTGAGGCCGTCCACTTCCACTTTGCGTTGCCAGTCCGCGCGCGGTTTCGCTGTGTTCCGCTGCATTATTCGCCCCCTCCGCCAAAGTGCGACCCGAAGCCGCCGCGGGTGACGCCATTGAAAAACCCACCACGCCCGCTGCCGGGCCGGCCATAGATGTGGTTCGGTTGCGGCTGGTAGCCACCGCCAAAGACACGCGAACCCATCCCATATCCGCCCCCGCCGCCATAGTAGTAGCGATAGGGAAGAATGAACGGAATGAAGCCGCCATGTCCGTCGGGCCGCTGCTGCTGCACAGCGTTCTGAGGCAGATTGGCGCAGAGCTTGTCGTCAACGACGTTGTCGTGTTCGTCCACGCAGCGCTGCATCTCTTTGGGACGGCAGCCCGTCAGGATGCTGACGGCGGCGGCGGCGAGCAGTGGTGCGACGATCTTACGGACGCTTGCCATGTCTGCATCAGGCTATCGCAGTTAGGGCGTTCTTTGCGTAGCGTGTGTGGCCGGCGCCTCATAGAGAAGGCGGGGTTGAACGCAAAAACCATTGACGTCGTTCTCTTCCGCACCTTAGCGTGTGGAGCCATGTCAGAACTCTTCGCCGAGATCGCAGATCTCCACGATCAACTGGACGCAGCGGAGCGCGATGCCCTGCTGCTCGTGGAAGACCTCCCCGAAGCGCAGGGCTGCTGGCGGCCTGGACCAGACTCATGGAGCGTCGCGCAATGCCTCGACCACATTGCGGTCACGAACCAGGTCTACCTCGGCGCAATGAAAGAAGCCGCCATGCGTGCTCGCGAAGCCGGCAGATTCAGGCAGCGACCTGCGCTTCCCGGACGCGTCGGACGCTGGTTCGCAGCAAACCTTGAGCCTCCCGTGAAAGCCTTCTTCAAGGTGAAAGCGCCGCGCAACATTAAGCCTGGTAACTCGCCTTCGCTCATGGACGCTCTCGCCACTTTCCTGAAATCTCAGGACGAAGTCAGGGCTTACCTCCGCGCAAATTCCGACTTGGACCTTGCGGACATCCGGTTTGCGAACCCACTGCTTCGCGGCATTCGCTTCAGCCTCGCAACCGGCCTTCACGTGATCACGGCTCACGAAAGACGCCATCTGTGGCAGGCCTGGGGTGTACGTCGTGCAGCATCTCTAAGCGGTCATGCGCCGGCGTCTCTGGCATAGGGTCGCCAAGCACTCCTCACGAAGGTCTCTTCGCAGCAGCAACCCACACATCCCCGGTCTTCAGATCCAGAGTGACAACCCACCTCTTCAAAAAAGGCATGCCCAGATTGCCATCCAAAATGATGTCCGGCGTGAACGCGTCCTCCGTATCCACGTCGACGCCCGGCACGACGGAGAAGTGCGCAGTCTGCTTCGCTTCCTTGGCCGGATCCAGACCGAAAAGCTCGGCAACCTGTTTCCCGACCAGGACCGTGCCGCCATTGCCGGAATCCAGCTCCATGTAGGCGGGGCCCTTGGACGTCGGCACCTCCAGCATCACCGACAGTGCCAGGCCCTGCACCTCACGGTTCAGTCGAGCCTTCAGATGCCGCATCCCTTTGGTGCGTTCGGCAAGACTCTCCGGGCTCTCGACCGTAAGTTGTCCATTCAAAAAGTCGATGGTCACCGGCTTGCCGTCGAACAGGTTCAGCGACGCGATTCCATCCAGATCCGCATCGCCCGGATTCAGCTTGCCGAGGTTGATAAAGCCCACAGCGGGCAGGACCACACTGTAGTCCGAGACACCGATCCTGATGTTGGAGCACCGCTTCGTGTCACCGCGGTCGCCAAACATGCGAAAGCCGGTAAGACGTCCCCATGCGTCGCAACCCTTCAACGCATCCGGAGAGAGCAGTGTCAGCCCACCTCCCGTGTCGAAGAGCAACTTACGCTCTGCACCACCCACGCTTACCGGCAGCACCCACCGTGTCCGCCACGGTATCAGCTTGACCGTCAGCGCCGGCTTGGACGCGGCGTGGGCAACGGAGCACAGGAACGACAGTGAAACAGCAAATCCTGCCAGGTAGGAATGGAATCGCTTCATGGACTCTCGCTGGGAAACGGCGAGAAAAGTTGATCACGTCATAAGGCTTCGCGCAACGAAGAATCTGCGATGCGCGTATTCCTGCGGGAACTAGGTCGAGGAGGAGTCTCGTGCAAAGAACTTCTCGACGTCATCAATATCCTGCGTCAGGCGGTAGGGTGGCAGGCTGTCCAGAAAGATCTTGCCGTAGCTCTGGCGCTGCACGCGGCTGTCCAGCAGCATCAGTACGCCGCGATCTGTGGCCGATCGGATCAGGCGGCCAAAGCCCTGCTTCAGCGTGATCACAGCCTGCGGGATCGAGAGGTCGTGGAAGGGCTTGCCGCCATTGGCTTCAATCGCTTCCATACGTGCCTGTTGCACGGGGTCGCTGGGTACAGCGAAGGGAAGCCGATCGATGATCACGCAGCTTAACTGGTCGCCCTGTACGTCGACACCCTGCCAGAACGACGATGTACCAAAGAGCACTGCATTCGGTGTCTCGCGGAACTCGTCTAGCAGCTGTTTGCGCGGAGCCTGGCCCTGCAGCAGCAGCGGGAAGGGCAACTCGACCAGCATCCGCTCGTACATCACCTTCATCTGCGCGTAGCTGGTGAACAGGCAGAAGGCGCGGCCGCGCGACAGTTCCAACACACGCCGCATCCGTTCAGACGCCTGCGGAATAAAGTCCTGGTCGCGCGGGTCAGGCATGTACGGCGGCAGGTAGAGTAGCGCCTGCTTCGTATAGTCGAAGTGCGACGGCACCGTGAGTTCCCGCGCGCCCACCAGTCCCAGGCGCTTCGCGACGTGATCGAAACCGCCCTGCACGGTAAGCGTGGCGCTGGTCAGGATGACGCTGGTAAAGCCGGCGAAGAGCGACGTCTGCAGAATCTCCGAAACATCGATGGGCGTCGCCTGCAGATACGTGTGGAAGGCCGCGGGTGTGCCCGTCTGTGTGCGGCTGAAGTTCTTCACGCCGCCGGCAGCGCGGCGCTCAATCCAGAAGACGGTGTTGGGGTCTTCCGCTTCCATCAGGAAGCTTGAGGAGGTGCGCAGATCGGTCACGCGCCGCTTCAGTCCGTTCACCTCGTCGACGTCCTTTACGCGGTCCAGTTCGTCGCGCAGACGGTCCAGTGCAGTCAGGTAGGTCGCGTAGTTCTCGCCACGCTCTTCCAGAAATCCCGGCCGGTCGTGAAAGGGCTGGCGTCCCAGTTGGAAGCCTTCCATGGGGAGCGACGCGAAGAACGACCGCGCACGCTCCCGCAGATTGACGGTGGCGCTTTCGATGCTTGAGGACGAGACAGCCTTGGCGCGCAGCAGCATCTCGGTATCTCGCGCGAGTTCTTCCACGCGCTGCTGACTGATCGCTACGCCGAAGTAGTCGCTGGCAACAGACTCCATCTCATGCGCTTCGTCGAAGATGACGGCGGCAGCGTCAGGCAGAATGCCTGCGTCCGGCGCACCGGGCGCCTGCTGCTTGATGTTCAGGTCCGCGAAAAACAGGTGGTGATTGACGATGACAATGTCGCTCTCAAGCGCCTTGCGTCGCATCGCCGTGATGTAGCACGGTTCGAAGTTGGGGCAGGTCTGGCCCAGGCAGGCTTCACTGCGTGCGTCCAGTTTGCTGAAGAGCATTGAAGGCTCGGGCAGGCCCACGATCTCTGCGCGATCACCCGTCTCCGTGTCGCGTTCCCACACCGAGATCTTGTGGAACTGGTCGATCTCCTCCAGGCCAGAGAGCAGTGGCGCCGCGGTCAACGCATAAAGCTTCTGCTTGCACACGTAGTTGCCGCGGCCCTTCATGTAACAGACCTTCAGCGGCCCCAGCAGCGATTCGAGGAAGGGGATGTCCTTGAAGAACAGCTGTTCCTGCAGGTTCTTGGTTCCGGTCGAAATGATGACGCGCTGGCCACGCTCCCGTGCGATCCGCAGCGCGGGCAGCAGGTACGCAAGCGTCTTGCCGGTGCCGGTGCCTGCCTCGACGATCAGGTGACGATGGTCTTCCAGCGCCTTCTCGACGGCCTTGGCCATCTCATACTGACCCTTGCGGTGCTCGTAGTTCAGCGACGATCCAGCCAGCACGCCGCCCGGCGCGAAGAACTCGTGCAGCGTGGGCAGCTTATCGGTCATGGTCGTAGTTGGCATGCGAGCGCGAAGAGAGGGCGAACAGACTCTATCTTATGCCGTCAGGGCGTAGCCGCAGTGCTTCTACCCCGCCGTGCCGGTGCAGTATCGGGAAGGTTAAGGAATCATTCGATTTGGTGCGGGTCTTCTGTATCTTCCCGTGGCTATAATTGGCTCCTTTCACGAACCTCAAGGAGCTGTGATGTTGCCTGGCTACATCTCGAAAGCTGTCCCGAACCCCATCTCCAATCGCGCCCCCTGGTACAAGAACATCGCGCCGACCTACGCGGGCATCTTCCTGTGGGTCGTCTTCTATCGCGAGATTGCCGGCGGTACGCTCGATCGTGCGGGTCTCGGGCTATCGCTGCTGGCGCTGCTGGCGGGCGGCGTCATCAGTTACGCGCTCTTTTATTACGTTCCCGGCATGCTCGGGCAGAAGACGGGCTTCCCGCTCTACGTCGTCGGCAGCTCCACCTTCGGCACGCAGGGTGGCTACCTGATGCCGGGCCTGCTCATGGGACTGTTGCAGGTCGGTTGGATGTCGGTGAACGCCTACGTCTCGACCAGCTTCATCCTGACGGCCTTCGGTTCCAAGGCCGGCCCGGGAACGTTGCCATTCGCGGTGATCGCAGCAGTGTGGTCGCTGGCGCTGGGCTTCGTCGGCGCCAAGGGCATTCAGTACGTCGGCAAGTTCGCGCTCTATCTCAACCTCGTGCCATTGCTCATGATCCTCATCGTCGCCGCCAAAACAGGCGGTTCGGCCTTCCAGTATGTGCCGGAACATCCGGCCCCGTACATCGGCTTTATGACGATGGTGCAGGTGGTGGTTGGCTTCTCCGCCACGGCGGGCGCGGCTGGTGTGGACTTCGGTATGGGCGCTCGGAATGAGAGCGATGTGAAGTGGGGCGGCATCATCGGCATCCTGCTTGCCGCCGTCATCGCAGGCGGACTGCCGCTGATCTCGGTTGCGGGCGCGCACGTCGCATTCGGTGTGAAGGACTACCACTTCGATTCGGCCATCGCACAGACGGGCAGCTTCGCTTCCATCGCCTTCCTGCTCTTCGCGGTCGCATCGATCGTCTCCATGTGCTTCTCGTCGTTCATCGCCGGCAACAGCCTGGCAACGATGATTCCGGGTGTGCCGCGCATCACGTCCACCATGGTGGGCGCGGTCATTGCCGCGGTGCTGGCGATTACAGGGGTGGCGGCAAACCTGGTGGGCCTCTTCACCATCATCGGCGCATCGTTTGGCCCCATCATCGGCGCGATGGTTGCGGACTACCTGCTGTCGGGCAGGAAGTGGGCAGGACCACGCGCAGGGATCAACTTCGCAGGATATGGTGCGTGGGCCGTGGGCTTTGTCATCGGCATCCTGCCATTCCTGCCGGTCAGCGATGCCGTAAAGGCCTACACGCAGCCGGCAGCGCTCTACAGCTTCATCGCCGGATTTATCGTCTACGTCATTCTGGCCAAGGCTGGATTGCAGCCCAAGACGGAGTCGCTGCCGGTGCTGACGGCTGAGGGTGTGTCGGTCTAGGACAACGGCGCGGGAAGATACCGTGCGGCAGTCTCAAACGTGCAACGGGTAGTGCCCTGAACTAGCGGGCACTACCCGTTGCTTTTAGCGTGAGTTCCCTCGCCTACTTCGCGTCGTTGTACTCGTCCAGCCAGGCCATCTGGATGGCTTCCAGCAGGCCCTCGTTCGACTTTGCAGGGTCGCCGGTGAAGCCCGGCAGCTCGGTGATGTACTTGTGCATGTCGGTGAAGCGGACCGTGAGCGGATCGATCTCCGGGTACTTCTCCTGGAGCTGGATACCGATCTCTTCGGTCTCTTCCCATCCGTATTCAAAGGGCATCGATTACTCCTTACCCGTTGCAAGGACTGCAGCGGGCTTGCCTTCCTGCACATAGTTACGATTCCAAGCGGGAATCTCGACGAGGTAGGTGCCGGGCGCGGTGATGACCGCCTGGCAGCCGAGGCGCGAGTTGGTCTGGGGGCCGGCGGCCAGGTCAATGCGATCGAGCTCGTCATCTTCCGGATCGTTCAGGCCCTTTTCGCCCTGCTTCACGTAGACGTGGCAGGTGGTGCAGGCGCAGACGCCGCCACAGGCGTGGTCCATGAAGATGCCGTAGTTCTCGGCGACGTCGAGCAGGCTCATGGGCTGGCCGTGGCCGTCGTAGGGCAGCGATCCGAAGGGGAACTCGACCGTCTTGTTCTCCGGCTGGAAGGTCACGCGAACAATGTTCTCCGCGGGTGGCTTCGAAAGGTCGACTTCGGGTAGATCGAGGTTGTGCTCAGACATAAGTTATCTCTCGAGAATCATTCTACCGAAGACCCCCTCGGTGGCCGCCTGCAGAAGTGAGCAGAATAAGGCCCAGCAGAGGCAAACCGCACAGCATAGAAGCGATTCTGCGGCGTTAGGCTCGTCGCCGTGGCCGGCGCGCCGTGCGGAGCAGCACCGGCGAGAACGTCGCAACAAACGCGACCACCAGCATTGCGATAAGCCTCGGCGCAGTGTGCGAGACCGAAAAGACCGCCCACGCGGCCAGCACCCAGAACGTCATATTCGCGGACGCGGCCAGGTATACCCAGTCAGAGAACTTGTGCTGGTCACGAATGAAGTCCATCTCACTCAACCTGGGATAGGTCGTCGACGGCGTGATGGACATCCGCAGCATCACGACCGGCAGCAGGTTAAAAAACAGCACCAGCGAAATCCAGACCATGGGTGCATACGTCTGCGGGTGACGTGGCTGGAGCCACCATGTGATGGTGATGGTCAGCAGGATGTTAAGCGTCGCTCCCGCGTTCACAATGGCGGGAAAGTGCCCCATATCACTGAGACGATTCATTTCATTCAAACGCTTGTCCGTACTGTTCATCACATCACCTGTTCTTGCGCAGTTTACGTGCGAAATACGTCCAATGGCTGAACGATTGGGGGCGACGCGCGAGTGATCAACAAGACCGAACCAGAATCAGTATGGGACTATCCAAGACCCCCGCGGATGGAGCCAACACCCCGCCATCTACGCATTGTTCACGGCGGCATCGTAATCGCAGAAACGTCGCAATCGCTGCGGATTCTGGAGACCAGCCACCCGCCCGTCTATTACATCCCGCAATCCGACATCGCAATGAAACACATCGTGCCTTCCGCAAAACGCAGCAGTTTCTGCGAATGGAAAGGCTCCGCTGACTACTGGAACATCGTGATCAACGACGCCGTAGTGCGCGATGCAGCATGGAGTTATCCGAAGCCAACCGGATCATTTGCCGCGCTAAAAGACCACCTGGCGTTCTACGCCAGCCGCGTCGATGAGTGCTATGTGGATGGGGAAAAGGTGCAGCCGCAGCCAGGTGACTTCTACGGCGGGTGGATCACATCGCACGTGCGCGGCCCCTTCAAGGGGCCACCGGGCACGATGGGCTGGTAAGTTACTTCGTCTTTGAGTCGTCGATCTGCGCAGGTGCAAAAGGATGCGGCGCGCTTGGACCTGTGCCCATGTCGTCGCCCGCTGCTCCCATGGTCTTACCGGTTAGAGCCGAGGATACGGCGGTGTCCATCATAAGTTCTGCGAAGCGCGTAGTGGCCTTGTCGAGGCGATCGATCGCGGCGCGGATGATCTTGTAGTCCTGGCCGCGGATGCTGGCGTCGAGTTCGAGCTGGGCTGCGTGGATCTTCTCGATCTCATTGGGCGTCAGCTGCTGCCACGCCGGGTGCTTCTGGCCCTTTTCGACGGCTTCCTTGATGGTGTTGGCTTCGTTGGTCGCTTCAATAAGCTGGCGCTGATTCAGGTCGTCTTCCGCGTGGTCAAAGGAAGCGAGGATCATCTCTTCAACCTGGTCGTCGGTCAGGCCGTAGCTTGGCTTAACTTCCACTTCAGCTGCCTGGCCGCTGCGCTGTTCGCGTGCGCTGACCTGCAGGATGCCGTTGGCGTCGATGAGGAACTTGACCTCAATGCGCGGCATGCCGGCGGTCATGGGCGGGATGTTCTTGAGGTCGAAGCGGGCGAGGGAGCGGCAGTCCTTTGCGAGTTCGCGTTCGCCCTGGACGACGTGGATGGCGACGTTCGTCTGACCATCAACGCCGGTGGTGAAGTGCTCCGTTGCTGAGGCGGGGATGGTGCTGTTGCGCTGGATAATCTTCGCGACAACGCCGCCAAGCGCCTCGATGCCGAGGGAGAGCGGCGTGACGTCGAGCAGCAGAAGCTCATTGGTTGCAGCGGAGCCACCGGCGAGGATGTCTGCCTGCACGGCCGCGCCGAGTGCGACGACTTCATCCGGATTCAGTTCGGTGTGTGCGCTCTTGCCGCGGGCGGAGAGTGTGAAGACCTCGTCGACCAGCTTGCGCACGGCTGGGATCCGCGTGGAACCACCGACGAGCACGACTTCGTCGATCTGCTCGGGTGTGATGCCGGCGTCTTTAAGCGCCTGCTTTGCCGGTGCGGCGGTGCGGGTGATGACGGGTGCGATGAGCTGCTCAAACTGCTCGCGCGTGATCTCGCGGCGGTAACGCTTACCACCGGTGAGTTCCAGATCGAACCTTGCGGAATCGGCAGAGGAGAGCGTGATCTTTACCTCGATGACGGCCTTGCGGACGGCCTGAACGATCTCAGGCGTCGCGGGCAGGCCAAGGTCGTTGGCGATCTCATCGAGTGCAATGTGCATCAGCAGATTGTCGATGTCATCGCCGCCCAGGTGTGTGTCGCCGTTAGTGCTGATGACTTCGAAGATGCCATCATGCAACTTGAGGATCGAAACATCAAAGGTGCCGCCGCCGAAGTCATAGACGGCTACAGTGCCTTCCTTCTTGCGGTCGAGACCGTAGGCGAGCGCGGCAGCGGTTGGTTCGTTCACGAGGCGCAGGACGTCAAGGCCGGCGATGCGGCCGGCGTCCTTGGTGGCCTGGCGCTGCGCGTCGTTGAAGTACGCGGGGACGGTGATGACCGCGCGTGTGACGGGCTGGCCGAAGTAGCGCTCGGCGTTTTTCTTGAGCTGGCCAAGCACCATGGCGGAGATTTCGGGCGGCGTCAGCGTACGGTCGCCAACCTTCAGCTTCAGGGCGCCGTCGGCATCCTGACCTTCGACGACCTGGAAGGGGAACATGGCGAGTTCATCGCGCACGTCCTCGATGCCGCGACCCATCAGGCGCTTGGCGCTGTAGACGGCATTGCCGGGCTGCGTCAGCAGGGTGCCGCGCGCGCCGTTGCCGACGGTGACGTTGCCACCTTCAATGGCGACGACGGATGGGACGAGGGACGATCCGTCCTCACCCGGGATGACCACGGGCGTGCCGCCTTCAAGGAAGGCGACGAGTGAGTTGGTGGTGCCAAGATCGATGCCGACAACGCGATTCTGTTCTGCCATAGCTCTTCTTTCGGATGCTTCCGGGGCCGTTGTGACGCAGTGTTTCTGCGAAAAGGCCGACTCTCCATTGTCGCATCCGGGCTTTTGGCGGGTTTAGTCGAGAGAGGCAACACACCCGATGGAGAACAGCAGGCCCTTTGGAAGCGTGACCTGCATGGTCATGCGCGCGGGGGGCTGCGGTCCGAAGACTTCTGCGAAGAGAGCATTGACTGCGGGAAATTCGGCCGCGTCCGCCACCAGCAGTGTGGTGTTGACCACCTGCGCAAAGGAGCTGCCGCCGGCTTCGAGAATGACTCCAAGGTTCAGGAAGGCCTGCCTCGCCTGCTCCGTGAGGGAGGTACCTTCCACCTTGCCGGTCAGGGGATTCAAGCCGGCCTGTCCTGCGATGAAGAGCAGCCCGCCCGCTTTGACTGCGTGCGAGTAAGGACCGATCGCCGGCATGCCTGGAACTTCGACAACTTCTTTCATGGGAACCACCTTGACGGAACGTTTTGAAGTCGCGCCCATCGTGGAGCCAGGACTATCGTGTGTCAAGCAAAAGATTGAGTGATAGCTTGGTCTGCGAAATGGGAAAGGGGTTTTGCAATGAGCACAGCGGGACGAACGGCTCACGTGATTCCTGCGGTTCGCTATCGTGATGTCGACGCGGCGATTCTGTGGCTGAAGAAAGCTCTCGGCTTTACGGAGCATGCGGTCTACCGCAACGAGGGTGGGGTGATCATCCATGCAGAGCTGTTGCTGGGCAGTGGCATGGTGATGCTGGGAAGCGTGGGCGAGAACCGTGAGGCGGCGGACTGGTACAAGCAGCCGGCAGAGATCGGCAATGCCGTGACGGCGTCGACGTACCTGGTGGTGCCGGACTGTGCGCCGGTGTATGCGAGTGCGAAGGCTGCTGGCGCCGAGATCCTGATGGAGCTGAAGGCGATGGATTATGGCGGCGGGAGCTTCACGGTGCGTGATCCGGAGGGACAGATCTGGAGCGTGGGGGAGTATGACCCGTGGGCTGCGCATACAGCGTAGGTGGCGTTGGTGGTGAAACCCACGTCTCAAACGCGAGACGTGGGGCACCAGGATCTTCGCTGCTCTAGCCGTTCGGACGGGCTGCGATCATGCGGTCGTTGAAGGTCTTGTAGAAGATGTCGTAGTCGCCACCCTGTGCCGCGAAGCGCAGCGGCTTGACGCGGTCGATGATGACTTCGGGTGCGTCGGGATTGTCGCGGAGGAAGTTCAAGGTGTCGCTCAGGTAATCGGCGAGCGGCATAGCCATGGGATCGTTCTTCTGGCGGTCGCCCATCAACTCGGTCTGCACGTAGGGTGGGATGATCTCGATCACCTGCACGCCGGTGTCGCGTAGCTGGAAGCGCAGAGACTGCGTGTAGCTGTGGATGGCGGCCTTGGTCGCGCAGTAAGTCGGTGTCATGGAGAGTGGCACGTAGGCGAGGCCTGAGGTCACAGTCATCACGGTGGCCGACGGCTGCTGCATCAGGTGCGGGAGCAGCGCGGCGTTCAGGCGGATGGGGCCAAGCAGGTTGGTCGTGATGGTCGCTTCGGCGTCCTCGGTTCGGCCCTGCTTGACGTCTTCGTTCTTCATAATTCCGGCGTTGTGCATGACGGCATTCAGCTTCGGATACTTTGCGATGAGTTCGGTGGCGAAGGTCTTGATGGTGTCGGCGCTGTTGATGTCGAGCACTTCCGCGCTCATGCCGGGATTTGCCGCGACGACGGCGTCGAGCGCTTCCTTACGACGGCCCGCGATGATGACGTGATTGCCTTCCTTGTGGAAGGCCTCGGCCAGGCCGCGTCCGATGCCGCTGCCGCCGCCGGTGATGAGAATCGTGTTGCCCTTGATCTGCATGTGCTTTCACCTCTGATTTTGAGGATAGGATGCGCTTGTGAATCGCGGAAGTACGCACCTTTTCGCGCCATACTTACCGCCCGGAGAGTATCGGGCGAGGCATAGACTGGGCGCATGAAGCTGCCTGCACAGGACTCACGCGACGTAACCTTCCCGCTGCCGCCGGGGACGACCGACCCGGCGCTGGATGCGCTGGTGACGGAGGTCATCGGTCGTGTTGCGGATAAGTGGACCATGCTCGCGCTGGAGGCTCTGCAGGAGCACGGCCGCTTGCGATTTACCGAAGTTGCGGTAGAACTGAAGGGCATCAGTCAGAAGATGCTGACCAAGACGCTACGGCAGATGGAGAGCGACGGCCTGCTGCTGCGGACCGTCTTCCCCGTCATACCGCCGCGTGTGGAGTACGAACTGACGCCGTTGGGCGCGAGCCTGAGTGAAGCCTTCTGCGGCGTCTGGATCTGGGCCGAGAGGTATCGCGATCAGATCGAAGCATCACGCAAGCGCTTCGCGGAACGCATTGAACAGACCCAGCCCTGGCAGACGCCGCGTAGCTACGACTCCGTCGTAGGAACGCGGAAGGCGCCGGGCAGCCAGATGCGGATGAGTTCGGTGGCGGTGACGAGCACGAGTGGTCCAAGGACAAGACCGCTGATGCCGAAGATCGCGACGCCGCCAAGCACGCCGAAGAAGGCCGCAAGGGTGTGCATCTCAAGCCGTTTGCTGACGAGCGACGGGTAGAGCACGTTGTCGATGGAGCCGATGATGAACATGCCGCATGCCACAAGGATGGCGGCCTTGATGACGTGGCCGGAGAGCAGAAGGAAGACGGCGACAGGAGCCCAGACAAGGAAGGTTCCGAGGCTGGGAACGGTCGCCAGTACGCCCATCATGAAGCCCCACAGAATAGCGTTTGGCACGCCCAGGAGGGCGAAAATGATCCCACCTACGGTGCCCTGGATGGCGGCGATTGTGAGGCTGCCGAGGATGGAGGCTTCGACGGCACTCTGCATACGGCGCAGCAGGTTGCTGCTTTCACCGGCAGTCATGGGCAGGATGGAGCCCAGCGCGGTCGCAATCTGCTTGCCGTCGAGCAGGAAGAAGAAGAGAGCGTAGAGCATGATGGCCATCTGCGTCAGTGTGTTGACGGAGCCGGCGAGGATGCCCTGCAGCTTGCCCGCGATGAAGGCCGCTGCGGTGCGTGCACTGTCCTTGAGATCCATGCCAGCGGTGGCCTGAGAGAGCAGCGAGTTCAGCTTGGGGTGGCTCTGCAGCGTGGCCTGCACCCAGTCCTGCGCGGCGCCGGAGGTGAACAGTGGCACAACCTGAAAGAACTGGCTGGCGAGCCGTTCCAGTAGGAGGAGCACCGGACCTACGATGAGCAGCATGACAAGAATGGTGCCGAGTCCGGCAGCGAGTGCGGGTCTGTGCGTCTTACGCAGCAGCCACCTGTAAGGCCGTTGCACCGACACGGCAAGGGCGATGGACCACGTGAGGGCGGGCATGAACGGCGCTGCAATGCCGAGTGCGAGCAGGATGAGGAGCATCGTGAGGAGGAAGAGCACGATGCTTCGCCAGCTCCAGGGCTGGCTGGGTTCTGCAGGGATGGAAGAGATCTGATTAGGGACGAGCACCCCTATTCGATGCGGAGTGCGCGCCAAAAAGCTATTCGAGTGTTGCGTTTACGTCACGAACCAGGTTGCGCAGATAGCTGCGGCGATTGAGCAGCGCCACCATCTCATCCTTCGCGGCGTCTTTCGCGCCGTCGTCACCGCTATCCACGGCCGCATCCCAACTGGTCCACAGCGCTTCCAGCTCACGGCCAGAGGCATCGAGCATGTTGGTGAAGTTGGACTTCGCTGTTTCAAGATCCTTGCGAAGCTGCGGGTCGTCGTCGCCCATCTTCTTCGCCATTTTCATCTCTTCGAGGGCCATGTTCAGCTCAAAGGCCTCTTCCAGCAGATCGGGCGGGACGATCTGTTTCTTCTGCGTACCGGCCGCGCGGGCAGACTCCGTGGCCTTGACGGACTGCTCTTCCAGCTCAACGCCCTCCTGCTCCAGCAGGTATTCGGTGCGGCGGATGGGATCACGCAGCGCGCGATAGGCGTCGTTCAGCAGGGAAGATTTTTCGGTTGCTGCGGCCTGTTCTTCCGCGGGCTTTGAGGCGAAGCGGTCGGGGTGGAACTCGCGCGACAGCTTGTAGAAAGTCTTCTCAAGTGCGGCGGTGTCGATCTGTAATTTGGGCGGCAACGAGAAGACTTCGAAGTAGGTCATGGTTGTTCCGATGGTACTTTGTGCGCATTGGATTCTTGCGCGGTTTGAAGCCGGTAGCGACACTTGCGGGGATGGCCCGCGAGAAAGATGGCGTTGTTATAGAGAACGGAGACGGTCTCGACGTACTCCGCACCGGCGAGTTCCAGCGTGCGGCGGGAGGCTGTATTTCCCGGATCGCAAGTGATCCAGAGCGGATCGATGCCGTGCTCGCGCGCGATGGGGATCATGAGGCGGACGGCATTTGCGGCGTAGCGGTGCCCGCGGTGTTCGGGTAGTACCTCGTAGCCAATGTGGCCCGCGTAGCGGGTGATCGCTTCAGAGTTGTCGAGGCGGAGATTGATGTTGCCGACGTGCTCGCCGTCAGGACTGACCATCCGGTAGTAGCGGGCGGGAGTGCGGGTAGCTGGGTGTTCGGCAGTATGCAGATACTCCATAGTCACCGGCTAGTCCTCTTGCAAGCGCAGCTGGTCCGCCTCGGGGATTACGGAAAGCTGCTCGACATCTGCCAAGTCAATCAGTCTGCCGACCTGGCGTTTGTTCTCGATGAGATCTGTTCTCGAGATGAACCGTACGGGAACACCGTCGATCTCCGTGTCGACGCGGTTCCGCCAAACCGTGTCGAACTGCATTTCGCCGATAAAGGTGAGAAGGTCAACTCGGTTGAACTCCGTCTGGAACTGGTATTGGCCGTCATCGGTGAGGAGATCGGTGGCCTCAAGGCCTTCCACGGGTGCGCCAAGCGCTTTAAGGGCATTGAATGCCGCATGAGCGTTCTCCACCGTGGGTCGCAGGAAGATGTCGAGATCGCGAGTATTCCGCACGAAGCCATGGGCGTTTACTGCAACGCCTCCAACCACTGCGTATTCAACTCCCGCTGCGTGGAACGCGGCGAAGAGTGCTAGCTGTTCGTCCCTTCGGCTCATCGCCCTCTCTCAAGCGGAAGTCCTCGTCTGCGAGTTCCCAGCCCGCGATCACGCGTTCCGCTACCGACTTAGAAGCCCAATAGTGTGCTTCTTTCAGCCGGTCCTCATCGAACCTGACTTTCTCAACGGATAGGAACTTGATGGGCACAGGCGGCTCTAGACGGTGGGATGATCTTACGCTGTGAAAGACGATCCGCAGCCGCAGCTCTTGGTGCTGTGCGGGTTGATGAAGTTGAAGCCCTGGCGCATCAGCGTCTCTTCAAAGTCGAGCGTCATGCCGCTGAGGTAGAGGAACGATTTCGGGTCGACGAAGATCTGAACCTTGTCGCCATCCTGCGCGTAGACGTAGACGCGGTCACGCTCGCGCGGCTGCGAATCGAATCGGATGTTGTAGCTGAGTCCACTGCAGCCGCCGCCAGTGATGCCGACGCGCAGACCGCCCTGCTCCCCGTTTACGTTCTCTTTCGCCATGGCGGCGCGGATGCGCTTGAGCGCCTTCTCAGTAACCTGGATGTTCTGCGCCTTCGCATTGTCGGCGGGTGCGGATACCGGCGGAGCGATGGGACTGGAGTACACGGGAGCGCCGGCCTGCGGTGCGGGCGCGCTCATCTCGTTGCTGGTGGTGGTGCTGATGCCGACTACGGACATGGATGTTCCTTTACTGATGGCTTAGTGCAGGCTACGTTGTCTGACGTCGTAGATCTTTAACTGCCGCGTGACGAACTCGTCTGCCTTCTTGAGTGCGAGCTGTGTGTTGCCGTCGAGCTGATCCCATGTGCGGAAGAGCTGGTCGTCGCGCAGGGTAGACGGCTGAATGTAACCGCTCTGATCGACCATGACCGCTGCCTGCAGCGTAACCGACTTCGATTGCGGATCGATGAGCGCGCGGCGGGCGCGATATCCCGTATCGACGCACGCGTTGAGATGGGCGGCATCGCCTAGGCCCCATGCCACCTGGTTTGCGCGGCAGGCTGCCGGCGTGCGGTAGAAGGTGAAGAGCGTCAGGACGTACGTACCCTTGTTGATGAAGCTGTCGTAGTTTTTCTGCAGCCATTGCGGGGTCGACACGTCCGGCATGTAGATGGAGACGTCGTGATCTTCCGCAAGCAGAAGAGGAGTCGTCCACTGTTCCGTATCATCCTGCACCAGGGCAGGCGTGCCCAGGGCGCCGCGTTGGACGATCTGCTGTGCAGAGCCTGTGGCCGCGCCGATCAGAAGAAGGGCGGCAAGCGCGAGGCAATGCGTGGCTGAGCGGAAGGTTCTCATGCTGGCTTCAGAGACCGGGTGGTACGAACAGAAACGCGCAGAGTGCTTCGCCAGGTGCTGGCGGAAGTGCCTCTGCGCGTTCCTGAACAAAGCGTGATTACGCGGATGCGCCGACGAGCGCGGGCTCAGTCTCGGCAACGTTGTTCTTCTTCTTCCAGTCACCGATCGCGGCGCGGATGGCGTCTTCCGCCAGAACCGAGCAGTGAATCTTGACCGGGGGAAGTGCGAGTTCCTTCACGATCTCCGTGTTCGAGATTGCGAGAGCCTCGGCAACCGTCTTGCCCTTCACCCACTCGGTCGCAAGCGACGAAGAGGCAATGGCGGAGCCGCAGCCGAAGGTCTTAAACTTCGCGTCTTCGATGACCTGGGTATCCGGGTTCACCTTGATCTGGAGACGCATGACGTCGCCGCACTCCGGTGCACCGACCAGGCCGGTGCCAACCTCGGACGAGCTCTTGTCGAGCGTGCCGACGTTGCGGGGGTTTTCGTAGTGATCAACAACCTTATCGCTATATGCCATGTTCGTCTCCTGTTGAGCGAATGCGTTAATTAGATGCCTGCCGGTCAGACTTCAGTGCAAATCCCTGCCGGATGCTAATTCTTGATGATTGCCCGGTTCCATCGAGCCAGGGCGAAGAGCCAAACCAGTGTCGCAAATGCGACCGAATAATCGAACGTCTTCAAAGCCTCACGCCACGTCAGGGGCGTACTGAAATAGCCGGCGGCCATGCTGGAGATCCATGTGAACAACATCGTGGATACCCAGGTCTTGCCCGTCGGCTCCTTCATCGAAGCTCCTTAGTGAGCGGTCCACTCGATCTTGGTAAGGTCAATGCCTTCCTTGACCATCTCGTATAGCGGCGACAGTTCGCGCAGCTTCAGAACAGTGTCGATCAGCTTGTCGGCAACATAGTCCACTTCTTCCTTGGTATTGAAGCGGCCAAGACCGAAGCGGATGGACGAGTGAGCGACGTCGTCGCCAAGGCCCAGCGCCTTGAGAACATACGACGGCTCCAGCGTGGCGGAGGTGCAGGCCGAACCGGATGAGACCGCGATGTCATTGATGCCCATCAGGAGCGACTCGCCCTCGACGTAGACGAAGCTCATGTTCAGGTTGCCGGGCAGGTGGTGATCCATGTTGCCGTTGACCGCAATGTAGTCCAGCGCTGCCTCAAACTTGCCGCGCATGTAGTCACGCAGACCGGTCAGGCGTGCGATCTCGGCTTCCATCTCTGCGCCGGCGATCTCGCAGGCCTTACCGAGGCCGACGATGCCGGCGACATTCAGCGTTCCGGAACGCATGCCGCGCTCATGGCCGCCGCCGTCGATCTGTGCGTTCAGTTGGACACGCGGATTGCGGCGGCGAACGTACAGCGCGCCCACACCCTTGGGGCCGTAAATCTTGTGTGCAGTCAGCGACAGCAGGTCGATGTTGTCCGTCTGCACGTTGACCGGGATCTTGCCTACAGCCTGCACGCCATCCGTGTGGAAGAGAACGCCCTTGGCGTGGCAGAGCTTACCGATCTCGGCGATGGGGTTGACCACGCCGATCTCGTTGTTCGCGTACATGATCGTGACCAGGATGGTCTCGGTCGTCATAGCTGCTTCAATGTCGGCAACGGAGACCAGGCCATCGGGCTGAACGGGAAGGTAGGTTACCTTGTAACCGTTCTTTTCCAGGCGCTTACAGGTATCCAGCACAGCCTTGTGCTCGGTCACCTGGGTGATGATGTGGTTGCCCTTTTCGCGGTACATCTCGGCGACGCCCTTGATGGCGAGGTTGTTGCCTTCGGTCGCGCCGGAGGTGAAGATGATCTCCTTCGGCGTGGCACCGATGAGCTTTGCGATCTGTTCGCGGGCCAGTTCGACGCCCTGCTCAGCTTCCCACCCAAACTGGTGATTGCGGCTGGCGGCGTTGCCGTAGATCTTGGTCATGTACGGCAGCATTGCTTCCAGCACGCGCGGGTCAAGCGCCGTGGTGGCATGGTTGTCCATATAGATGGGCAACTGAACGCCCTTATGCACGGGCGTGGACTCCAGCAGTTCGATTTCGGTGGCGAGGCTCATGCTTCTTAATCTCCTGATCCGTTGCGGGCGGTGCAGCCCGGGTTGAGCAAAGGTGATGCGTGTGTCTGTCTGCTTCATGCAATGCGCAGACTTTCGAAAGAACGAGCTCTCCTTAGAGAGCGATAGAGACCAGACCGCCGCCGAGTGTTGTGGTCGGTTCTGTGTCTGGAACTTCGGCCAGATCGGCGATGATGATGCCGGTCAGCAAATCTTTGATACTGTCATTCACCTTGCGTAGCGGCTCTTTGATGGTGCAGTGGCCCGCGAGGTCGCAGGTGCCGTGAATCGTGATGCAACTGGTAATGAAAAGGGGGCCGTCAATGGCCCGAATAACCTCAAAGGCGTTGATTTCCGTGGCGGGCCGGGCGAGCGCATAGCCGCCGTTGGTACCGGCATGCGATGCAAGGATTCCCTGCCGGGCCAGCGTCTGCAGAATCTTGGCAAGGAGTTGAGGAGGGATGTGATATGCCTCCGCGATGTCCTTGGCAGACTGTGCGCTGGCGGCGCCGGTCTTGCCGCTCAGCAGCGCCTGCTCCGCCAGGTACTTCAGCGCCATCAGGCCGTAATCCGCTTTTTTAGTCAGCCGCAGCATGGTTTTAGAGCATGACCGGACGATATCCGACCAGTGCAGTCCTAAGTGTAGGCCCGGGAACAGACGCTTGCAATGGCAAAGAGGTGTTCTTTGAGAATAATTCTCAAAGAAGGGGCGCGGGATCCATGCAGACTAGAGCGCTTCCAGAGGCTCAGTGCCGATGCGGTGGATGACCACCCAAGCGTACTGCGCGGCGGAGAGTGGGGCGAGCCAGGCGATCATGACCAGCAGGCTGTGTCGCAGATGCGACAGTTCCGGCGTAGTGCGGACGGCCGTCACCATCACCAGGAGCATGGTGAAAATCTGCACCAGGGTGTTCGTTTTACCGATGGCGCTGGGGCGAAAGTCGCGCATGGTGTGGGAGAAGAAGAGCAGTGTGGCGATCAAGAGGATGCCGACGTCTCGTGCGAAGACCAGTACGGTGACGTAGAGCGGGACCAGTCCTATATAAGTTGCAGTCAGGAAGAGGGTCGAGAGCATTAGCTTGTCGGCGATGGGATCCAGGAATTGTCCCAGCTTTGTGCTCTGGTTCAGCCGGCGCGCCAGCCGACCGTCAACCGCGTCGGTTGCGCCGGCAACCACAAAGATGAGCAATGCCACTTCCTCACGCCGGTGCAGCATGGCCTTCACCAGGAACGGGATGGCGATGACCCGTACCAGCGTGAGTAGGTTCGGCAGGGCGCGGGCTTGGCGGAGCAGCGTCATCGTTCGGTTCCGGGTAAGTCTATGGGCCGTTGGGCGGGGTCGAATGGTTTGTGTGAACCCTCTTAGTATGCAGCGGCGCACCGTTCCGCGCGTGTGCCTTTCCGGGGCAGCCCGTTTGACCCGGGCGGGTGATGCGAGCCCGGTAGGCAGCCGATAGAGTGTGGGAGTCGCTACGCCAGCGGCGCGGAGCGACGTTGCGCATCACCTACGAATGGACGGAGCGTGAGTGGGACGAGGCGGTGGGCGTGGCCACGCGCAAACCCGCCCGCGGAGCACCGCTGCCCAGCATGATCTACGCACTGGTGGGTATTCCGCTGCTGGGTGCGGCGGGCGATCTGATCTCGCTGGTGCGCGCTTCGGGGAGGGTCAGCCTCGCCGGATCCCTTCTACCCCTGCTGCTGGTGCTCTTCGCACTGACGGCGGCCGCGCTGATCGTCGCCCGACGCAGACGTCGACGCCAGCGGGATGGCGTCTGCCCTATGCCGCGGGGAACCCGCGAGATGGTGCTGCAGGAAGCCGGTTGGCGGTTCACCAGGCTCCAACCGCAGGCTCTCCTGCCCTCCGAAGCTTCCGCTGGTCTTGCGCCGAGTTCGGGTGCGCCGCTAGCCCTACGGTCGTGGAGCGACGTGGTGGAGGCACGGCAGGGCAATGGCGTGGTCGTTCTCGTGCATCTGGATGGTTTTGACGCAGTGCCTGGCAGGTCACTGACGCCGGAACAGGCTGGTCATCTGCATCGTCTGGTCATGCGCAAAATGCGTTAGGCCGGTGCGGGCGCTCTTTACGCCTGCAGACCAAGCTACGGGAGTCAGGCATGATGCATTCGCACGGTTGCTCTCCTGCGAAAGGCAACGTACACTGAAAGGACGCCAGTGGCAGAAGCATCGCCCGGGCGTCACCTGCGCAGGCGCGTAGCTCAGTTGGTTAGAGCGCTACCTTGACACGGTAGAGGTCAGGAGTTCGAGTCTCCTCGTGCCTACCATTCCTTTCTCCAATCCACTTTGTGTTTCAGGCTTTCATGCAGTGTGCTGATCGAGGCTTGCTGCGCCGACGTGCACGCCACAGTTCGCCTCGATTTTGGATTGTGCCGTACCGCCTTATCGCACGCACGGCAGCCCCCTGTGCAATTCCGGGAGGCGTTGTAGCGCGACGGGAACAAGAATGGGTTGGCGCCAATCGTCGCCACGCCGTTGACTCTGCTGAGGGCGCACGGATAGAGTTTCGACCATTCCCCGTACTGTGTCATCCCCAAGCCGTTGACCTTTCCCTCTGAGAGAAGGGCAGCGGGCTTCCCGGATCAGTTCGTCCGGAACCACTTGTTTTCCTTCTGGAGGCACGACCAATGAATCATCGTTTTACACGTAGCGCCGTCTTCGGTGCGCTTCTGCCCATCGCTGCTGTGGCGGTAATGGCCGCACCGATGCACGCGCAGGATGTTAGCGGCAGCATCGCCGGCACGGTTCGTGATGCAAGCGGCGCTGCGATCCCCAATGCCACGATCAAACTCACCAACACGGATCGCAGCCTGGTCGTGCGGACGCTGACCACGTCCGGCTCCGGAACCTACAATGCCACGGCGCTGCCGCTGGGCGGCTACACAGTGGAAGTGACCGCACCAGGCTTCTCTACCCAGACGCTGAGCGGCATTACGCTGCATGTGAATGATGCCCTGACGATCAATGGCACGTTAAAGGCCGGTGGCGGCAGCGATGCCGTGACGGTCACCACAGACCAGCTGCAGATCAACCTGGAAGATGCGACGCAGGCGGGCCTGATCAACGGGACACAGGTGCGTGAACTCGTGCTTGGCACGCGTAATTACGAGCAACTCGTGGGACTGCAGCCGGGTGTGTCGTACAGCGGCGGCGACCAGATTTACATCGGCAACAGCAGCCCGAATGGCGCCACCAACGTGGTGAACTTCAGCGTGAACGGCGGGCGTACCAGCGGCAATGCATGGACCGTGGATGGCGCGGACAACGTAGATCGCGGATCGAACTCCACGCTTCTCACATATCCGTCGGTGGATGCCATTGCAGAGTTCAAGACGCTGCGTGGACAGTACTCTGCCGAGTTTGGCCGCAGCGCCAGCGGGCAGATCAACGTGGTCACCAAGAGTGGCACGAACGGCCTGCACGGATCTGCATACGAGTTCGTGCGCAATGATCTGTTCAACGCGAACGACGTGCTGAACAAGCAGACGACGAATCCAAACGGTACGGCAAAGGCGACTGGCGTGGTTCCGCGCGGCAAACTGCGCTATAACGACTTTGGCTATACGCTGGGTGGCCCCGTCCTTATTCCTCACGTTTACGATGGCCGCAAGCACAAGACATACTTCTTCTTCTCGCAGGAGATTCGGCGGGTCATCACGTACAAGCCTGTGACACTGACAGGGGTTCCCACGTTGGACGAGCGCCGCGGTGTCTTCAACGTGAATGTGTGTACGGCTGTGAACAGCGGTGGCACCTGCACTCCGGGCTCCGTGAGCAAGAACGTTCCAATCACCAGTGCCATGGCACGCGCTTACCTGCAGGACATCTATGCGGGTGTGCCGCAGCCCTCGACCGACGGCACTGGAACACTCGTGACGGCTCCATTGCAGAACGTCTTCAATGCAAACCAGCAGATCGGCCGTATCGATCAGTCGTTCGGCGAGAAGCTGCAGGTGTTCTTCCGCATCATCAACGATTCGATCCCGACGATTGAGCCGGGTGGTCTCTTTTCTGGATCCGGATATCCGGGTGTGCAGACAACGTCGACGAATGCGCCGGGCCGCATCTATCTGGGGCATGTGACGTACGTCATCACACCGACTCTGCTGATCGATGGTGGGTATGCCTTCTCTCAGGGAGCGCTACTGAGTGATCCGATAGGAACGGCACGGCTTGCGTCAGCCACCAATGTTGCCGCGGCGACCAAGCTGCCGTATCAGTCGGTCTTGCCGCGTGTCCCAGCTATCTCGTTCACGGGGGGCGGCACGGGCATTACGACCTACGGTCCGTATCGCGATTTCAGTCGCAATCACAACATCTTCCTGAATTTGACGAAGACGCTTGGCAGCCACACCGTTCACGTTGGCGTGGATTACAACCACTACAACAAGCGCGAGAACAATGCGGCGGCGAATGCAGGCAGCTTTACCTTCACGAACGCAGGCATCCAGGCTGGCGCACAGTCGTACCAGCAGTCGTTTGCAAACTTCCTCACCGGCTTTGTGTCGACGTTCTCGCAGGCTTCCATCGATGTGACGCCTGACATCAAGGTGAATCAAATTGAGGCATACGCTCAGGACGACTGGAAGGTCTCGCCGCGCTTCAAGTTGAACCTTGGCCTGCGCTACAGCAAATACGCGCAGCCCACGGATGCGAATCATTCTCTGACTACGTTCGATCCATCGCTGTATGTAGCGGCGAATGCGCCGACCATCGACACCACCACTGCCGGCAATCTCTGCCTGCCCGGTGCAGGCTGCGCAGGCACGACGGTCAATCCAAATGCAAACCGCCTCAACGGCATCAGCATTAATGCGAATGCTGCGAACGGTGTAACGGCAACATCTCCCTATGGCGAGAAGGTGGGCAAAAGCGACAACCTGAACTTCGCTCCGCGTGTTGGCTTCGCGTGGGATGTTATGGGGAACGGCAAGATGTCAGTGCGCGGCGGCTACGGCATCTCGTATGATTCGTCGTTGTTCGGCATCTACGAGCAGAACATCTTCCAGAACACACCCTTTGTAAACACACCGACGATCTCGAATACCACCTTCGATAACCCCGCTGCTGTGGCTGCGAATGTTAGCTTTGCAGCGCCGGTGCTGCGTGCGACTTCGCCGAAGTTCCGCACGCCGTACAACCAGCAGTTCTCGCTGGGCGTGCAGGCAGCCATCGGTCTCGGAATAACCACCGACATCAGCTATGTCGGATCGCACCAGGTGCACCTGCTTGGTCTGGTGGACATCAACCAACCGGCGCCGGGCGCGTTTGCCGCGGCTAAGTTGGGAACCTTGACGAACGGCAACTACAGCCTTACCACGACGAACGTAAACCTGATCAATCAGATCCGTCCTTATCGTGGCTATGGTCCCATCAACTCTGTCCAGCCAATCTTCGACGGCAACTACAATTCGCTGCAGATCAGCGGGCGCAAACAGTGGAAGCATGACTCGCAGTTGAGCATGAACTATACGTGGTCTCGCGCGTTGACGAATGCCAATGCGGACCGCACGGGCGCGCCGCAGATCTCATCGCTGACCTACCTGGAGTACGGCCGCAGCGCTGCGGACCGCACCCATATCTTCAACTTCAATGCGGTCTTCGCTATCCCGTTCTTCTATGAGCAAAAGGGATTCGTCGGCCACTTGCTCGGCGGATGGGAGATCTCGGCCCTTGGTTACTTCAACAGCGGTCTGCCGCTGAATGTAACAACCAGCGCTCTTGATCCTGCCGGCGTGGGTGTGATCGTTTCGACGAGCGCGGCAAGCGGACGCCCGGACCAGGTGGCAAACCCGAATGTGGCGAGCGCTACGAGCGGCGACATCCACAATCGCCGGCACTGGTTCAATGTGAATGCCTACCAGGCTGTGCCCGCGGGCCAGTACCGGCCGGGCAACGCACAGAGGAACGGTGTTAACGGACCTGGTTGGTGGCGTGTGGATCCCGGCCTGTTCCGGAACATCCGCATCTTTGAAAGCCTGAACCTGCAGCTGCGCGGCGAGGCGTTCAACATTTTCAACCATACAAACCCGGATACCGTTTCGACTGGTGCCCTTATCTCGACCGCGGGACTTAGCTCGACGGCCGGGAACATCACGAACTATCGCGATAAGCGCATCCTTCAGTTGGGTGCGAAGCTGGTCTTCTAAGACGGAGGACAACACAGAAAGCGTAAGGGCCGGTGATGCTACCGGCCCTTGCGCTTTTCCCGACTGCTTCATGACTAAGAGTCAGCAGTCACTGCCTTCATTGCACCCACGTCCCGCTTACTTTGAACAGACGTTATTCTTCGGAACATCTTTTGCGAAAGGCGCGGCAATCTCATCGACGCTCTGCAGCCTGCCGTTCACTGCGACGCACTGCACCTTAGCGACGTCGTCGATGGCCGTAAGCGGATCACCGCCCACGATGATCAGATCGGCTAGCTTACCCGTCTCCAGCGTGCCCAGGTCCTTGCCGTAGCCGTAGGCCTTCGCGGCCATGGACGTCGCGGTGGTCAGCGCCTCCCACGGCTTCATGCCGCCGTACTTCACCTGCGCGCGCAGGTTCAGGTGAAGGCTGGTCGCCGGGATGTCGAGGGGCGAATCCGTTCCCGCGAGGACGATGCCTCCGGTGTGGAAGTCGTTTGCGACGGTCGACTCTTCATCGCGGAGATGGATGTAGGCAGACTTCTGATCGTTGGCCTTTGCCGTGTTGAATGCGGTGACGACACGCGCATGCTCCCATGGCGGCGCAACGCCCTGGCGAGGATCGTTGGGCATCGCTGGGTCTTCGGCATACTGCGCCTGCGCAAAAGTGGTTGAGATAGTCCACATGCCACTCTTTGCCAGCAACGTCTGCACGTCGTCATACGAGTGACCCGTGAGCGAACGCGAATACGCCCATCCGAAACGGGAAGTAGCGGAGAGATGCGACATGCCATCTTCGCCGAGAGCCACGGCTGGCAGTAGATAGTGGCTGGCCGTGTCTACACCCATCTGCGTGTGGGCGAAGTCGATGCCCTTTTTTGCCCACGCAAACGGGAGCCGGACATAAAGCTTCACCATGTCGAAGTCGAGAGCTTTCAGCCGAAGGAACTCGCGCTGCAACTGCGCCTCGCTGGTCGTCGCAATCATCATGGGGTAGTACACGCGCTCGCCGTCCACAGCTTCGCCGGTAGAGAAGGTACGCGGTCCAACGGCAGCGCCAGCGCGGTAGCTTTCGTTGTGTTCCACGCTCCGGTAGGCGTTGTCTGCAATGCCGCGTGTCGTGGTGACGCCGTAGCTCAGCCAAAGCCGGCCCATGCGTGCGCCGTAGTAAATACCGTTGTCGCTGTCGGGGTGCGCGTGGTTCTCCCATAGACCCGGCATCACGGTGCTGTCCGGTGCTTCAATGGTGCGTGTAATGCCTGCAGGTGGTGTGCTCTTATGCGGACCAACGCTGGTGATGCGATTGTCCGTGATGACGATGTCGACATCCGTCAGCACGCCCGGTCCCGTCCCTTGCCAGACTTTGCCGGCGTGGATCAGCAGCTTCTGCGTTGGCTTGGCAGTCGTGTACGTCAGCGGCATGGCGACCGGAGTGATCTTGCCAGTTGCGCGGTCCATTAGCTTCAGCTTGCCATTGTTCAGATACAGGATCGTCTTCGAGTCCGCGCTGATCGATGGGGCGTCAGTTGTCTCGTCATTCAGCTTCACAGCTTTTCCTGCGGGATGTCCGTCGCCGTCGACGGGCATGGAGTACAGCAGATCGCTCAGGACGAAGATCATCTCCTTCCCATCGGGCGTGTAGGTCGGGCCATCTTCCGTCCGTGTCGTCACCGACTCAAAGGGCGCAGGATCAAACCAGTGTTGCTTTAGCGTTGCCAGGTCCACGGTAAGGATGGCGCTGGTGCCTTCGCGGAAACGCTTCGTGTACGGCCGAATGGTTGCGATGGCGACGGTCTTGCCGTTCGGCGAGAAGGACGCACGGCCTGGGAAGAAGGTTGATGCCGCCAGCGTCTTCAGAGAGCCGCTGGCAACGTCCGCAAGCAGCGTCGCGCCAGTCTGATCCTGGAACGCCAGCGATTTGCCATCGGGTGACCATGCCGGCATGATCTGCGCGGTTGGCTGCGGTGCAACGCGCTTGTCGTTCGCGTCGGACGAATCGCCCATACCGTGCAGATAGACATTTTCAATGCCATCGCGATCGCTGATGTATGCGAGTTTCGATCCATCCGGACTCCACGTTGGACCCTGCTTGTAGAAGGTGTCATTGGTGATCGCCTTCGGCACACCGCCAATTGGCATGACGTATAGCTGATTTAGCGCGACAAAGGCAAGGCTCTTGCCATCCGGCGATAGTGCGGGCGCGTAGATCCCCTTCACCTGCTTTGCAACAGCCGAGTCGAAGTTGTGCACCTTGTGCGGAAACCCATGTGGCTGATACGGAATGGCTGCCGTGAACGAGATTGCCGATTCGCTGCCGCTGCTGATATCCATCTTCACAATATGGCCGCTGCCCGTGTACACCAACTGCGTCGGCGAAAGCCACACAGCAGGGAAGGGGAAGACATCGGTTGACTTTGCAACGGTCGGCGTCCCCTTACCGTCGGCGCCGACAATCTTGAGCACGCCGGCATTGACAGTACGCGCGTCGGTCGCTTCAAACTCAACATAGGCCAGGTGCTTCGCATCCGGTGACCAGGACGGTGCCTCGACACGATTCGCACCGCCGACCTTCAGCAGTTCCGTCTGCTTGCCGCTCGCAACGTCGATAGTGTGGATCGATGTCGCTGTAATCCCAGTGCCACTGACAAACGCGATCTTCATGCCATCGGGCGACCAAGATGGGCCAAACTCGTCGGCATCACTCTTCGTAAGTTGTGTAGGCTCGCCGCCCGTGATGGACACGGTCCAGATGTCGTACGAACCCTGTGACGACCCATCGGCACCTGTTTTGAATGCGCGGTCACTGGCGAAAACGATGGTCTTGCCATCGGGACTGATGCGCGGCTCGCGATCATCACCATGGCCGAACGTTACCTGCTTCATCCCCGTGCCGTCGGGTTTCATCGTCCAGATGTGAAAGGTGCCGCCCGCGTAGCACTGCAGCGCGACGATGTCGCCGGTCTTCGACCAGTCCGGATGAGAAGCCTCCTGAACTACTTCTGTCAGCCGCTTCGCAGGGCCGCCGCTCATGGGCAGGGAATAGATCAGCCCCTGGAAATCAGCGAGGATGGTCTTGCCATCGGGCGAAACAGTCACTTGCGCGTTCGTAGCCTCGTGAATGGTGATGCTGGCGGCAGAAGATTTGGACGAGGGCTTCACGGGAGCCGCATGCAGCCCGGCAGTGGAGACGGCGGCAAGCGCAAGGCTTGCGACAGAGCTTTTCAGGACAGAGGACATTACGCGGCGTGCTCCTTCAGTGGCTTCTGTGGAACCTGGATCAGGGTGACCGGAAGACGTTGACGGCACGCAGCGAAGAAAGCTGCGTGCCGCCAAGTGTAGGGCAAGGCGGGGCCGTTAGAACTGGAAGCGAACCAGGAACTGCAGTTGACGTGCAGCGTATTCCAGCACGCCACCGCCACCTGCCGTCGTCGGTAGACCATAGCGAAGGTTGTTGGCGGTTGTTTGGTAGGCACTGTAGTTGGAGTGATTGAATAGGTTGAATGCCTCGACCGCAACGATTGCCTTATAGCGTTCGTGGATCGGGAATGTCTCTTGCAGGCGGGCATCCGCACGGTGATAAGCAATGCCGCGGAAGGTGTTGCGATCCATTACGTAGTTACCGATGCCCGTATCCAGCTTGAACTTACTCACCGGTGCGTACGTGCTAAAGCACGTGCTGCCGGTCGGGCAAGTGGTACCAGCCGCGATTGGGATGGCACCGTTGGCTAGCGTGCGATTGAACGATGGGGCATATCCAAACGAGTTCGATCCGCCCGTCGAAGTGGCATACGCCAGGCCCGAACCAAAGCGATACAGGCCAGAGAGTGAAAGTCCCAGCGGGAACTTGTACTCGCCGTTTACGGTCAGCGAATGTCGCTGGTCGTCGGTGCCATTCGCCCACTCACTCTTGATGTCTTTCAGGAAGGGTTTGTTCGGGTAGTAGAACGGTCCCTCGGTCGAGTTCTTTGTGCGTCCCCACGTATACGCGATGCCTGCAGAATACTTCGCGACGGACTTGTGAAGACCAAGCTGTAGCGCGTCATAAACAGAGCCAGCGCCCGCCGGCGTGAAGAACTGCTGGACGTTGGTGAAGGCCTGGTTGCACACCAGTTTCGTCGCGGCACTGAATGCGGTCGGTGTCTGCAGAGCGACCGAACCATTACCGCAGTTCAGGCCTGCAGCGACATTGGTGGCGGTCATGGCAGCGTTCGCATTTAGCGCGCGCTGCGGGTTGGCAGGATCCACCAGCAGATTGCCCTGCGCGCGAACCCAGTCGTGATAGGTACGCGTATGCACCAGGTCGGCATTCATCATGATCCTGCCGGGCAGTTCCCGCTGCACTCCGAAGGAGGCCTGCAATGCGTATGGGACCTTGGCATCCTGCGCCAATGGCTGCACTGCCTGGGTGTAGGCAGCGGGGTTCGCTGCGGGATTACCGCCGCCGAATGGGTTCGCCAGATTGACGGAACCGTTCGTGCCTGTAACTGAAGCTTGAATGGTGGAGACGCCGTTGAAGATCTGCTGATCGATGATTTGATTGGCCGAAACATCCGCAAAGTAGATGCCAGCGCCGCCGCGCACTGACGTCTTACCGTCGCCCATGACGTCGTACGCAAAGCCGATACGTGGCGAGATGTTGTTGTTGTCATTGCCCTTCGGTACCAGCAAGCCATTGTTCAACTTCGGTCCGCCTGTGAAGGCCCCGAGATCGTCATCGAAGCGCAGACCTAAATTGAGCGTCAGCCGCGACATGACTTTCCAGTCGTCTTGCAGCCATATGCCAAGGATCGAACGCGGCACATCAACGGTGAAGTTACCGAAACCCTGGATGTAAGTCAGGCCGGTGTTGCAGTAGTTACTGATGGCCGAGAGATTCCAGTTCGCAAAGTCTGTCGTGCCGGTTGGGAACAGGATGTTGTAACTGGTCTGCGTCGCGCTATTGATATTTGGCGTGGAAACCAGCGTCTTCGAGCTGCTGCAGGCGGAGACGCGGCCACGGACGTTCTGTTGAAAGAAACCGCCGTGCGCTGTGTAGATGTATTCCGCACCGGCCTTGATCGAATGCTTACCCTTCAACCAGAAAATATCGTCGCGATACTGTTGTGTGTCCTGCGAGAAGATCTGTGGATAGTTATAGGGACCACCAATCGTAGAAGTCGGCAGAATCAGTTCCATGCTGAGGAAGAAGGGCAGGTTCTGCCAGCCGAAGTGGTGGTAACCCACGCGCAGGTCATTCACCAGCGACGAGGAGATGTTGCTGTTCCAATCCGCCGTAAATCCATAGCTGGTGCGCGTTCCCTGATACGCGCGGGAGGGATCGGCGCTGCCGGTCACGCCGAGATAGTTACTGTTGTAAGTAAAGCCATCGCCTCGCAGCAGGATGTGATTCTTGTCGTTGATCTGATAGTCGCCGCGTCCCAGGTATTCATTCAGGCGGAGCAGGCCTGGATTTGTAAATACCGTATTCGTCGTCAGAGGTGTGCTTGTCGAAGTAGACGGCTGCCGTTCCCCCTCGTACGAACCGAAGTACCAGAGCTTGTTTGTTTTAATCTTGCCGCCCAGGGTTCCGCCAAACTGCTGATCGCTGAAGGGTAGGACGGTTTTTGAGATTGGATCGGCAGCGTTCAGCGCGTCGTTGCGGAAGTATCCGAAGAGGCCGCCATGCAGTGTGTTGGTGCCGCTCTTCGACTGCGAATTCACATACACACCGGCGGAGCGCCCGAGCGTCGCGTCAAAACGATTGGTGATGATCTGAAACTGTGCGATTGCATCCTGCGAGAATCGCGGCTGTCCAAAGGACGAACCGGCCGTATCCTGCGAGACCTGAAGACCGTCCATCGTGATCTGAAACTTACCCGACTCGGAGGCCGAACCGACTGGAACGTCTGCCGTAATCGCGTTGATGCGAACACCGGGAACCAGCGTGGCCAGCGACATATAGTTGCGGCCGTTGATCGGAACGCCCTGTACTTCTTGCGGCGTGATGTTGCCTGCGACTGCAGAAGAAGTCGTGTCGATCGCCACGGCCTCTGCCGTTACCACCACGGATGTTGAACCACCCGCAGCGGGCAATACACTGTCCACACTGGGCGTCTGGCCCACCAGCACGCTGATCTTCGTCTCCATCGTCGAGAAACCAGAGGAGGTAACGGTAACCAGATAATCCCCAGCAGGCAGCGAGGGCAAAGTCCAGGATCCGTCCCCATTGGATCGGGTGTGAAAGGTGGAGGCGCCAGCCTGCTTCACATCCACGGTGGCGCCCGCAATTACGGCACCGCTGGCATCGGTCACTTTGCCGGTCAGGCCAGTCTGTTGCGCCATCGCGGACGCGGCTGAGAGGAGAACGACAGGGACAACAAGGCGGAGCATCTTCATCGTGCAGGAACCTCGCTCAAACAAAGTGAATACTTTAGTAGGCTGGGTGCGACTGAAAAGAGAGCTTCTTGAAGTGCTGACTGATTTTGCTGCGATGCTGCGATGTGCAGGTACGGGGGACTTTTGCTGCAGAGAGGAACGCGCCAGGCAGGATGCCCGGACAAAGAAAGCCGCGGAACCGACAGAAAGGATGTGTCGGTGCAGGGCAGATATGCGTCGTCCAGATCGTCTTCGTCTGAAAGATAGTTAGTGTATAGAACGAACTATAACCAAGATCACGCGCGGCGTCTACACAGCTGTAACGATTACTGAGGCCATTGGCAGGGCGCTCGTTTGTGAACAGAATCCGGTGGTGCTTTCAAGGTTGGTGAGAGCAAAAGAAACGCCGGCTTACAAAGGATGGGTGGAAGAAGGATGAGGGATATCGGCATGGAAGCACGCACGCGACGCAGTTTTCTGAAGAGTCTGAGCGTTGTTACTGCCGCTGCCGCGGTGGCGCCGCAGGCCGCGCTTGCGCAGACAGCGCCAAGACCTCGCCGAGTACTCGCGATCGGCGATGTTCATACGGCCTATCAGCATGATTCGGTATCGCATGCACTGGCCACTATTGAGCGCCTTGGTACCTCGACCGGCCTCTTTGAGACTTATATCCGGACGGACACCCAACTGATCACCAAGTCCCCCGTATACGGAATAGGCAAGTACGGCCCCGGAGGCGAGCGCCGATCGAATGCGAAGAACCTCAACGATTTCGACGCGATCTTCTTCTATGGCCTGGGCGAAGAGGAGCTGCGCGATGACCAGAAGCGTGACCTGCTGTCATTTATCCACGATGACGGCAAGGGCTTCGTCGGCGCGCACTCCGCCATTGATGCGTTCTTCTCATGGCCGGAGTATGGTCAGATGCTTGGCGCTTACTTCGATAACCACCCGTGGGGTGTCTTCAAGGCTCCCGTCATCGTTGAGCAGCCGACCTTCCCGGGCTTCAAGCAGTTTCCGAGGGAGTTTTATATCCAGGACGAAATCTACGTCGCGACCGATAAGCCTTACTCCCGTAAGGACGTCGATGTGCTGGCACGGCTTGATGCGTCAAAGCTCGACATGAAGGTGAAGGACCTGCATCGCACCGACGGAGACTTTCCCGTTGCCTGGGTAAAGCAGTATGGCAAGGGCAATGTCTTCTACTCCACCTTCGGTCACCCCGTTGCAGCGTGGGATAAGCCAGAGGTACAGACGATGTACCTGGAAGCATTGAAGTGGTCAATGGGGCTGACACAGTACACGCCGCGACCACACCCGATCTCGTAGGGTCACGCGCAGTCGCTAGATCAGGTGCGACTGCGCGGCCTTCAACAAGTCCAGGTGCTTCGTAGTCAGATACTCACGTTCGGCACGAAGCCAATCATGATCACGCTGCAGTTGAGTTGCAGCGCGTTGCAACTCAGGATCAAGCGCAGACTTCGCAGGACCTCCCGCGATGCCTCGCACCTCGATGAAGTGTGCAGGCTGTAACGCGGTTTGAATCGTTTCAAACGGGACATCGAAGCCACCTGCGAGCAGTTGCCGATGCACGTCCTTCGCAAGTGCTTCGTTGTCGTCGGAGGCTGCGTCCCGGACGGCGAGCGAGACGATGCTATGTGCATCATGGAAAGACATACCGGTCGATCGCACCAGCGTATCCGCCAGTTCCGTTACCGTGAGAAAGCTTGTACCGGCCCGCTCGCGCATCCGTTGAACATTAAAGGTCGCCTCGGACAACGCGCCGGCCAGTAGCGTGGTCGATCGCACTGCGTCGGCAAAGGCAAGCGCGACTAACGGCTGCAGGGAATCTTCGCCGTCATTCATATCGGTGAAGGGGGTATTGTGCAACGATCCGAGAACAGATTGCGCCTCAGTCAACGCACGCGATGCAAGGATGCGCGTGTGCTCCAACGGCACAGGGTTGCGCTTCTGTGGCATGATGCTGCTGATCTGCACGTAGCCCTCTGACAGCCGCAGGTAGCCAAACTCTGCGGTAGACCACAACAGCATCTCCTGCGCGAAGCGGCCCATGGATAACATCGCTGCAGCAACCACACCGCATGCCTCGGCGACGTAGTCGACGGAAGCAATCGCACCGTAGGAATTAGTAACAAGGCCTCGGAAACCTAGCGCCTCTGCTGTCATGGCGCGGTCAATGGGGAAGCCAGTCGTTGTAATCGCGCACGCACCCAACGGTGAGCGATTCACACGCGCATAGCAGCCGATGATGCGCTCTGCATCGCGCTCCATCACCTCGATGTAAGCCATCAGGAAGTGACCCAGCGTCGTGGGCTGCGCAGGCTGGTTGTGCGTATAGGCGGGCATGATTGCCTCGCTGTACCTTGTTGCAATCTCCAGCAGGGTGCGGCGCAAAGTTATCGCGCTGCCAAGCAGATCCAGCAGGCGCTGCCGCAGCGTCATGCGGTACATCGTCAGATCGAGATCGTTACGCGAACGCGCTGTGTGGATGCGGCCGGCGTTGTCCGCGCCTGCAGCCTCCGCAAGCTTCTGCTCAACGTAGAAAAAGAGGTCTTCGACAGAGCCGTCATAAGGCACGGATCGAATGGCATCAAGGTCAAGCGAAAGGATCGCGCGAAGACATGCCGATGCACTGTCCTGCGACAAGATGCCCTGCTTCGCCAGCATCAGCACATGCGCCAGATCGCATTCAATGAGTGACGGAAGGAAGAGGCGCTGCGCATCGGCGAAGACGTGTGCGAGCACGGTGTCGCGATAAACATCTGCCGGAAACTTCGATCCGGTCGCCGCGTATTCGTGGTTGCCGGCTTTGTCGTTCGATCGCACGCATTTCTCCAAGGAGTGATAACTCAAAACAGCAACCGGGGACGGCCACATGTGCCGTCCCCGGTTGCGTTTCCGTTAGAAGCGGACTGCAAAGCCCCACTGCACAATACGTGCTTCCAGCACCGTGCTAGGAACGGTGGTGATCGCACCCGTCGCGACTCCGGCGTTGGCGTTGGCGGCTGGTGAAAGCGTGAAGTTGTATGGCGTGGTCGCCTGGGTCACTGTCAGCCCGGTGATGTTCCGGTGATTGAAGACGTTGTTCGCCTCCAGCAGGAACGACGGCTCCAGACGATCCCAGTACTTGCCAAAGGTCCGGGTGTAGCGCGCGTCGAACTGGTAGATGTTCGGCGAACGGAACGTATTGCGACCGACAAAGGCCGGGCGCTGAACGCTGGCGGCAAACGAATCGCCGTTCAGTGTCCCGGTAGATGTGGTTAGGTTAGCCTGGTCTCCCGAAGACAGATTCGCCAGGATCGCAAAGCGATTGCCGTTGGCAACGGTGTTCAGGAAGCCATTGCCATAGTGGAAGGTCGGCTCAAGCACTGCGGTCATGTTGAAAGCGCTCGGACGATTAACGAGTGAGTTGCCACGGTCGCGGCGGTAGTTAGTGGTGTCCATAACCGTGGTGTTCTGCTCGAAGGTGTTGACCTCCGGAGCGTCCGTGATCGTGTGGGACCAGGTGTAGTTCGCGTTGAACTGCAGTCCGTGGATCGGCGACATCGAGTAGTTCAGCACCAACGCGTTGAAGCTGCTGTTCGCACCGGACTCCACGCGATTGATCTGGTTGAAGCGCGTGTCGATTTTTGTAGACGCCAGGTTCGGGTTAAATACCGGCCGTCCATCTGCCAGCGAACCCACTGGGTTCTGGAGGTTGATGTTGTGCAGGTACATCAGGTTGCGGCCATTGGAAAGGATGTAGCCCACGGTGAACGAACTGCGCGAACCGAGCTGCTGCGTGAGCTGCGTGTTGAAGTTCCACGTGTACTCGTTCTTGATCTTCGGTGAGACGGTCAGCACGTTCTGCGCTGCCACGACGCCGGTTGCGCTCGGGATGTTCGGGTAGGCCGGAGCACCCGTCTGCGTGGGCTGGAAGGTGTAGCTGTTGATGCGGTTGGAGCCGTCGGAGTTGAGGGCATTAAACCAAAGGTTAGTCGGCGTCTGCTGATAGAAGATACCGGCCGATGCCTTGAAGACAGTCTTGTCTGTCGCCTTGAACGAGAAGCCGAGACGGGGAGCGAAGTTACCGGCCGGCACGCGGAACGTGCGGGAGTCCGCAACCGGCGCGTTCGGGTTCGCATTGGGCGACTGGAAGCGGTCATACCGCAACCCACCCACAACGACCAATCGCGGCGCTACCTGCCAGGTATCCTGCGCGTAGCCACCGTAGAAGAGCGACGCATACCCGATGCCCGTCGTGTCGGTCTGCGAACTGAATTGGTTATAGGACCGCGGATTTACTCCGCTCACTGCTTGCTGATATGCAGCGATCGAGGCGAATGTGTAGGTGTTGAAGCTTGCCAAACGCTGCCGCTGCTGAAGCGCCGCAAGAGTGAAGCCTGCCTTCAAGGAATGAGCTCCGCGAGTATAAGAAATGTTCTCGGATCCATTGGGCGAGTGCTCATAATAAGTGGTTCCACCAGAGGACGACGCACCCATCGTAACGACGTTTGTAATCGTAACTGTGGGAGCATTGGTGGGAGTCGCTGCCGATGTGACACTCGAACGCAACGGAAGCGAGATACGGAACTCATTCAGCAGATGGTCGCTCACGGTTGTGATCAACTGGCCGCCGAAGACATGCGCGCGATCCTTGAAGTTTGCACCCGTCGACCGCAGATTGATACCGCCGACCTGCGTGTTGTATGGGAAGTCGTTGACGAAGTAGTTGTAGCGGATCATCGCCTGGTTCTTCTTGTTGATGGTCCAGTCAAGACGTCCAAGGGCGAACTTACCGTTGAGTAGTCCGGGCGCCGCCTGCAGCTGTTCTGCTGGAATGCCGAGCGCATTAATGTTCGCCTGGGAGACGGTGACGGGCGACGGGCTGCCGCGCTTCACCTGCTCGTACGATCCGAAGAAGAACAGCTTGTCCTTGATGATGCGTCCGCCCAGGTTGCCGGAATAGTCACGCAGTTCAAGATTCGGCTTCGCAGACCCCGTGGTGCTCAGCAGCGGATACGCTGTCGCGTCCACCCAGCGCTGCACAAACTGGAACATGCCGTGATACGCGTTGGTGCCGTTGTTTGAGATGACGTTGTAAACATTACCCGTCGTCCATCCATACTCAGGCGCGAAGGAATTCGCGACCTCCTGCACTTCCTTCACGAAAATGGTGCCGACCGGAAAGAAGCGCAGACCGATACGATCCGACTCCGTATTGAGCATGCCGTCCATCTGGTAGTTAATGCGGTCCAGCAGACCGTTTGTATTGATGGTGCGAGGAATACCAAGCTCGGCATTCGGGTGGCCCGACACGCCCGGCTGGAAGATGATGAAGTTATAAGGATTGCGCGATGTCAGCGGCAGGTTCTCGACTTCGCGCGAGTCCAGTGTGCGTTGAATATTCAGATTGGTGGGATCGATGCTGACATTGTCCGCAACCACGCTTACCGATGATCCAACTTCACCCAGCACCATCTCGCCATCGATAGAGGCTTCTGATCCGGCATTCAAGACAACGCTCTTCACCGTCAGGGTGGAAAAGCTTGGCGCCACAAATTGAACGGTGTATTCGCCCAGTGGCAGATTAGGAAGCACGTAGAGCCCGTTGCCGCCAGTCGTTACCGTCTTCGTAAAGCCGACGGCAGGGTTCGTGACAGTGACCGTTGCGTTAGGAATGGCGGCGCCGCTGGGATCCAGCGCGCGGCCACGGATGGTGCCGTTGACAGACTGTTGAGCCAATGCCGCGGGAAGAGCCGACAGCATCAACGCGGAAGTAACCACCGTGCGGGAGATTCTCGACATCAACTGCCTCCGAATGTATTGAGTACTTGTAAAAGTCACTTCATATGGCGACGGCTGGCTGTCTTACCTTGGGATCGTGTCGCCCCGCTCGCTCTTGCCGTCTGCCGTCTTGGTACCGTGGGGCATCAACAGAGAAGGCCGGCCTCGATGGCCGCCAGTGACAATGAAATCGCGCCGAACAACTGGGCCTGCTTGCCCAGGCTTGAGGTTCGCAGCAGCGGCTGCGCAAGCTCGTTCTCCTGCAGAAATATTTCGGTTGTCGCGCGCAGCACCCCGTGCGACCCGACACCGCCGCCCAGCACCACCAGCTTTGGGTCATACAGTAGCCCCAGGATGCCGATGGCATCCGCAAGAATGCGTGCCGTCGTGCCGACGATCTCCATCGCGAGTTGATGGCTGTCCGCTGTCGGCTCGCCCGCCAGGTCGAAGATCTGTGACGCGCGCAGCTTCGGCAGCGGTCCCTCGATGATCCCTTCGCGCTGCAGCGCCTCGCTCCAGGCATCTTCAATGCCGGCACCACCGATCACCCGCTCCAGTTGACCGGTCTGCTCCAGCCGCATCGTCTCGCGAGGCATGCCGGCAACGGGCAGATACCCGATCTCGCCCGCGGACCATGTTGCTCCATGGTGCAGTGAGCCCTCCACATAGATCCCTGCACCCACACCCGTTCCCATGGCGATAAAAACAAAGTCGCGGGCATCATGCGCAATGCCGCGCGCACGCTCGCCCACGGCGGCCAGGTTCACATCGTTCTCCACGGTCGCGTCAATACCCAGGCCACTCTCAAGCAGGGACTGCAGGGGGACGTCGTTCCAGTCCTGCAGATTGGGCGCGGCCTTCACCACACCATTGCGGACATCGGTGATGCCCGGCGCACCAACGGTGATGTGACGCACGCGGCCGACGGCGTTTGCGCTCTCCGCCATCGCTTTCAGGCCTTCACGCAAGAGCGAAACCACAGCACTGGGAGTCTTGCGGCCTGCGCCCAGGCGTGCCTCCCACGTTGCGACGGTCTGGCCGTGCAGGTCCGCCAGCATCATGCGCAAGTAGGTTCCGCCAATGTCTGCACCCGCAACATACGCGTGCGAGGCGTTGAACTGCAGCAGATCCGGCGGCCGTCCGCCCGAAGACTTGCCTTCACCGATCGGCTCGACCAGGCCGCATTCCGCAAGCTGAGCGATGGCAGCCGCGACCGTCGGCGCAGAAAGTCCCGAGCTTCGAACCAGATCTGCCTTGGAGCAGGGACTGCTCTTGCGCAGCAGACGCAGCAACGCGCGGCAGTTTGCCTCACGCAGATGAGTCGGCCGGGCCGCCTCGGGTGCGGGCGGCTCGCCGGAAGCAGGCGTGCTCTGGGTCAGCAGGGGAGTAGGCATCGTGTGAGACCGAGTTTATAAGGAACATTCACAAAGTCCAGAGATTTCTTGTGCTAATTCCGCAGATGCGTCCGCCAGTGCATCATGGAACGCATGAGCCAGGGCCAGTTTTTCGACATCGCCGCACTCGCCGCCACGCTGCCAGCCACCGCAGAGACCATGCTGCGCGACATTCGACTGACGGACGAAGCCGCCGCCAGCTGCCGCATCTTCCGGGTCTACCGCCCGGCGCCGCTGCACTTCCATACCGCCTGCGACGAGTATCTGTACGTGTTGCAGGGCCGCGGCCGGATCCAGATTGAGGACGCCGTGCGCGAGGTGGGGCCCGGCGACCTTATCCACTTCAAGGTCCGCGTCGTCCACGGAACACCTGAAATTCTCGAACATCCGTTTGTCTTTCTCGCCATCGACACGCCGCGCCGCCCGCCGGATGACGTGCATTTCGTGAACCCTGCGGACGGCAACGCATCGACCTTCATCGCATCGCAGGAATATTGATTGCGAGTTGGAAGATAGTGCGAACAAAATGGGGCTCGCCTGCGTAACTGCCGGTGGGAGACTCCGCGTATGCGCTACTCGTCCGTCCTTGCTACTGTCGCCGTCCTTATTACTGCCGTATCTGCCGCGGCACAAAGCAACTGGGACAAGACCTACAACGTCTCCGGTCGCGCTGCCGTGCAGGTCAGTGTCGACAATGCCTCGGTCATCACGCGCACCTGCGGGACTTGCCGTACGGTGCGCATCCATGTCGATGCCCATGGAAACGATCTCTCACGCTGGCACCTCACGGAGATGCAGGGTGGCAACGTCGTCCACTTCACCATGAAGCGCCGTGACGAGGAGCGATTCTTCATGGGATGGCAGGGGCGATCACCAGAGGTCTTCGTGGATCTCCCGACTGAGTCTGACGTCGAATTGAGATCTGGCAACGGAGGCCTGCAACTCACCGGCGTGCATGGATCCGTGGACGTCAAGACGGGTAATGGATCCGTCGGAGTTGAGGATGTCACAGGAGCATTGCGCATCACCAGCGGTAATGGCGCCTTGACGGTGCGCCGCGTCGAAGGAACGTTGATGGCTGTCAGCGGCAACGGCCCTATGACGTTAGAAGGTCGGCTCTCACAGTTTGAGGTGCGCTCGGGAAATGGCGGCATGAACATCGTCCTGGAGCCGGGCACAACGTTGACGAGCAGCTCCCGTGCCACTACCGGTCACGGCGGCATGCATCTGACGGTGCCGCGCGACCTGAAGGCAGAGCTGGACCTCACCACCGGCAACGGCTCTCTTCACAGCGATCTTCCAATGATGAGCCAGTCGACCAGCGATCGACACCACCTTCACGGCAACATCAACGGTGGCGGCCCATCGCTACGCCTCACCTCGGGCAACGGCAGCGTCACGATCAGGAGCAACTAGGTCTCCCGCGTTGCCGACTCATCTGCGTCTAAGGAAACGTGCCCCCGGCCCAACAAGCCGCGCTCTTTCCCGATGCGGTCTCGCGTCCCGGACCGACCCTGCTCTTCCGTGACCTGCAGGACCTCCAGGATCGCCTGCTTACATGGTGGGGCGGTCCGCCGCAACCGCGCGAGGTATGGGATCCGTTAACGCAACTCATCTATTCCCTCTGCTCATCCCGCACGAAAGACGCGGAGTCGCAGGCGACCATTCGCGCTCTGCGGGACCGCTTCGGCGGCTGGCCGACAGGCCCGAACAGTTGGGATGAGGTGCGGTGGGAGCGGCTGCGCGATGCCTCGATCCCAGAGATTGAAGACACGCTCCGGTTGGCCACCTTTCCCGATCGAAAAGCTGTCCAGTTGAAGCAAACACTCGAACGCATCACGGAACGGGCCGGCACGTTATCACTAGCCTTCCTTGGGAAGTACCGTACCGACAAGGTGCGCGCGTGGATTGAAGAACTGCCCGGTGCCGGCGTTAAGGCCAGTGCGGCCGTGGTCAACTTCTCTTCGCTTCGACGACGCGCGATCGCCATCGATGGCCATCACCAGCGCATCGCCATCCGTCTCGGCGTCGTGCCTGCTAATGCGACGGCACGGCAGGTCGAGGCGGCCCTGGTGCCCCTCGCACCCGCCGACTGGACGGCCGTCACCATGGACGAGCACCACACCCTGGTCAAGAAACTCGGCCAGCGCGTCTGCACCCTGCGTGAAGCCCATTGCAACCGTTGTCCGTTGCGCGAGGTCTGCGTCACGGGATCCGCTGCCCGACCGTAAGCCGATGGATGCAACACGCTACACGTGTAAAGTGGGTGCGATGCGGACACAACTCTGGACACGGCGGCAATGGTTACAGGCAGCAGGCATGACGCTGGCAGCGTCCGCTCTGCATGCACAGGATCGCGGTGGAAACGCCCGCGCCGACCGTGCTGAAGGACGTCATCGAAGCGACGGCACTGTCGAGCATCTCGGCATCCCGTACGCGCAGCCGCCCGTGGGACCACTCCGTTTTCGCGCTCCCGTGCCTGTGCGTAAGAGGGCACCAGCGCTCGGCCATCTGCCGTCGCCGGCCATGCAGCCGGGTCGCGAGGGCGTCAGCGAAGACTGTCTGTACCTGAATGTCTACGCGCCCAATCCAAATACGCCGGGTGCGGAGACGTTCCCGGTCTTCGTCTGGATCCATGGCGGCGGCTTCACCGGCGGCAGCCCGAACGACTTTGACGGCGGTGTCTTCGCGAAGCAGGGAATCGTGGTTGTCACCGTCGCCTATCGGCTGGGCGTCTTCGGATTCCTGGATTGGTCGCCGCTCCTTGGCGCCGAGTACGCAGATAGCGCAAACAATGCCCTGCGAGACCTGGTGTGCGCACTGCAATGGGTGAAGAAACACGTTGGGGCGTACGGCGGCGATCCGTCGCGCGTGACCATCGGTGGCGAATCCGCCGGCGCCAAGCTGGTCGGATCCCTCATGGGCATTGAAGAGGCAAAGCCGCTGTTCCAGAGCATGATCAGCGAGAGCGGTGGCGGGGAGCGCATCCTTGAACCCACGGCGGCACCCCACGTGACCGATGCCTTCGCAGCACAGTTGAAGGACCGCACGCCCGCAGGCATCCAGGCAGCCAGCGGAGAGTCGCTCATCGCCGCGCAGCTTGCCATGACGGACGTATGGCCGGCGAACTTCCCACTCCGGGCAGAGGCCGGCGGAGCGCTCCTACCGCATCGCTCAGTCCCTGCTATCGCCGCCGGCAACACCCGCGGCAAGCGACTGCTGATCGGCACCAACCGTGACGAGAACGCTCTCTATCTGGGCAAGCACGCCGCGGAACCCATCACGCAAAAGCGCCTGGGCAACACCACGGAGGCGCAGTTCAACGCGATCCTGGCCAGCTATCGCAAGATTTATCCCGACATGTCACCCGCGGACATCAACATCCGGGCGCTGACCGCCGAGGAGTACTGGGTACCCAGCATCCGCGTGGCGCAGGCGCATGCCAAGGGCGGTGGCTCCACCTGGTTCTATCGTCTCGACGAGACGGCCGTCGCCGGCCCGCACAAGGGCGAAAGCTACCACTCCTACGACCTGGGCTTCGTGTGGCAGAAGCTCTCCGCAGAAGAGCCGCCGGCCGCACAGAACCTCTCCCGGCAGATGCATGATGCCTGGGTCACCTTCATCCAAGGTCGAGCTCCTGCTGCCACCGGTTTGCCTGCGTGGCCAAAGTGGACTCCGGAAAAACGGTCCACCATGCTCTTCAACGGCACCAGCACCGTCGAGCAGCGGCCCTTCGAGGCCGAACTGCGCCTCTGGGACGGCATTCGCTTCGACTAGTTGCGCGGTTACGGGCTGCCGTGAATCCATGCATTCACGGCGTCTTGTACTCTTCAACCGCAGAAGTCTTCCATGGGCCGGATCCAACGCTGCTTCTGTTACCTGTCATCAATTAGGTCACTTAATTCACCGTAGATTGTTGTCCCACAACAGATCGTGTCGATGTCCGCCCACCGGTTCAACTTCGGGTTTGACCAATCACTATCCGCATCGCTAGCATTCCCTCCATGAAGAGGCGTGACTTTGTAAAGGGGCTGGCCGTTGCCACGGCGACAGCCGGCACCGCGATTGGCCAGCAGAAACCGGCACCGCAGGCGCAGAATCCGGCACCTGCCGCGAACGCAGCGGACCAGGGAACCATGGCGGTCAACCCCGCTGCGGCATCGGCACCTGCAGCGCAGGACCGGGTAAGACAGCAGGCGCAGTTCAAGACGCCGAACATCCCGGTCTCGCAGCCGGATGTTGTTGCCACGACGGACACGCGGTACTTCACGCCCGTTCGCTACGCCACGCTTGTGCACCTGTGCGAAGTCCTGATGCCTGCCAGCAATGACTATCCCAGTGCCGTAAAGGCCGGCGCACCGGAATTCCTGGATTTCTACCTCGGCGCGTCGCCGGCTGAAGAGCAGAAGCTGTACAACGACGGCCTCGATCGTCTGAACGCCGATTGCATGAAGCAGTTCAAGACGCCCTTCGCGAAGGCCGACATGAAGCAGGCCGACGCCGTGATCCGTCCTCATTTGAAGGGCTGGATGAACGACCACCCGCCCCGGGAGACGCATGTGCGCTTCGTCAACCTGGCGCATCGCGACATCCGTACCGTCACGCTGAACTCCACCGCATGGGCGATGGCGGCTGACGCTGCGGGCGAACGTACACCGGGTGTTGGTCTCTACTGGAGCCCGATCGATCCCGGCATTGAGACGTGGGTCAAGCATGGCGTCGCACAGGCCACGCCGACCACCAAGCACGCTCACAGCTAGGCGCGCACACAGGCCAGGCAGCAGCAGCTAACAGTTCCGCGGGTTCGCGACAAGAGAGAGCAAGAGAAGCGCATGGCACAGAAGAAGGTTGACGTCCTCATCATCGGCTCCGGCCACACCGGCGGTATGGCTGCAAAGATCCTCACGGAAAAAGGCATCGCATGCACCATGCTCGACGCCGGTCCGATGCTGAACTTTGAGAAGTATCGCGAACTGAAGCCTGCTTCGCAGCTTCCGTACCGCGGTCTCGGCACGCCGGGCCGCAACCCGCACATCTACCAGTCGAGCGAGTTCAACGAGAACCAGTGGGTCGACGAGAAGGTCATTCCGTACTCTCACCCGTCGGATCAGATCTACAACTGGGTCCGCGTGCGCAGCGTTGGCGGCCGGTCGCCCTTCTGGGGCCGCCAGTCCTTCCGCCACAGTGACTACGAGTTCAAGAGCAAAGATCATGACGGCTTCGGCGAGAACTGGCCGATCCAGTACTCCGACCTGATTCCTTACTACGACCGCGTGGAAGAGATCTTCCGCGTGACCGGATCGACCGAGCACCTGCCGCAGTACCCGGACGGCAAGTTCATCGAGGACAAGGCTCCCTGGTCGGGTGCGATGCAGCGCTTTGTCGATGCGGGCAAGAAGCATGGCGTTCCCGTCACCAAGCCGCGCTCCTCGCAGGGGCGTGACGGCCTCGCGGCATCGCTGAACCTGCTGCTGCCGGACGCCGTCCAGACCGGCAAGCTCACGATGATTCCCAACGCGATCGTGCGCCAGATCACCGTGGACAAGAACACGGGCCTCGCCGACGGTGTCACCTTCGTCGATCGTCACTCGCACCGCGAGATGACGCTGAAGGCGCGCGTCATCATCGTTGCCGCAGGCACGCTTGAGACCACCAAGCTCCTGATGGCGTCTGAGATCTGCAATTCCAGCGGTGCGCTCGGCCACTACCTGACCGACCAGATCTATGGCGCAGGCATCATCTGCAGCGTTCCCGAAGCTCGCGACGGCAAGAGCCGCGGCATCACCGGTGGCGGCGCGCTCATCCCAGGCTTCCGCAACCTCGACACCAAGACAGACGGCTTCCTGCGTCGCTACGCGGTCAATGTCTCCTGTAGCAACGGTCCGTTCGATCCGCGCGCGCTGCCGTATTACGGTGCAGAGCTGGACAGCAAGCTGGCCAGCTACAACGGCAGCAGCTTCTCCACCAACATCATGGGCGAGACGCTGGGGCACTACGACAACCACGTGACGCTCAACAAGCAGGTGTTGGACGCCTGGGGCATGCCGACCCTGAACATCGCGACCCGGTACACCAGCAACGAGACCAACATGACGAAGGACTACATCGACACCATGGCTGCCATGGCGACCGATGCAGGCTTCGAAATCCTGGTAAAGAACTACGAGTTCAACCCGCCGGGCTTCTCCATCCACGAGCAGGGCACTGCCCGCATGAGCGCCGACCCCAAGAAGGGTGTCGTCAACCAGTGGAACCAGACGCACGACATGAAGAACGTCTTCATCACGGACGCCAGTGTCTTCGTGAGTGCCGGCTGGCAGAACCCGACCATCACCATGTGCGCTCTGGCGATGCGTGCGTCAGAGCACTTGGCGGAAGAGATGCGCAAGGGGAATGTATAGCTTGCGCCGTCTGATCCTACTGCTGTTCGTGCTCTTCTGTGGCGTTACTGCACGTGCACAGGATGCTCCGGTTGGCCCGCCGCCGTCGACCGCTCCCGCTCCGGGGACGGTCGCGTCGTCGGGCGCGCCGACCATTGCCAGCCCGGGTGCAGGTCCGACCCAGCCGATCGCCTTCAGCCACAAGAAGCACATCGGCGAGGCAAAGATGGGTTGCAACGACTGCCACGAGCCGTCGCGCAACGGCAGCACGCTGGCCATGCCGCAGCCTACCAAGTGCATGCTGTGCCACGCCGCCATCGCCACCGACAAGCCGGACATCCAGCGGCTGGCCGCCATGGCGAAGAATGAAGAGAACGTTCAGTGGGTCCGCGTCTACCGCGTCCCCTCGTTCGTGAGTTTCAGCCACAAGACCCACACGACGGCCGGCTCCCAGTGCCAGGACTGTCATGGCCCTGTTGCCGAGCGCGAGGTCATCGCCAAGGAGAAGGATCTTTCCATGGGTGGCTGCATCTCCTGCCATGCCCAGAAGGCTGCTCCAACCACCTGCGATACCTGCCACCAGTTGAACTCGGTTCAGCTGCACCAGCCGGCGATCGATTCCGACACCCGCCTGGTCGCGCTGCTTATGCGCAAGAGTGTAACGGCGCGCGACTCGCTCCGGCAGTTCCTTGCTCCCATGGCGATGCCTGCGACGCTCGCGGCCGGCCTACGACCCTGACCTACCCCCCCGGGGGTAATTTCGTAAATATCAGAAAACAAAGGGCTTGACGTTTCCCGATTTGGCAAAAATTAGATTCCAAAGGGGTTACGGGCAAAAATTAGTAAACAAAGGACTTACGGGAACGACGAAGGCCTCACCGATTCGGTGAGGCCTTTCTGATCTCTGCTTCTATTCTACCAATTTCGCGTCGAAATCCGGTCACTGCAAGTTGTTCTGATGACAGCACTTATGCGATTTACCTCTTGACAGGTTTCCGTTCACGGTGCGGTCGAGCCGTCGCTGCATCGCTCTTGGATTAAGAGCCAGGGGCCTCGCTCCACCCCGGTCTGAAAGTCGACACGTGGGCACGGGGTCGGGTGTCCCGCAGTGCAATCGATAAGCGCTCTAACGAAGTTGGCGATAGTATTGCCCATTCCCTTTCCGGAGAGTTAACGATGCGTAAGTTCTTTGCGGTAGCACTCCTTGTGTTTACCTTGCCCCTGTTTGCTGCCGAGAAAATCCCGGTCGGATCGAAGATTTATATCGAACCGATGGACGGATTTGACACTTCGATCGCGGCCGCCATCATGAAAAAGGATGTCCCCGTCCAGATTGTCGACGCGAAAGAGAAGGCCACCTACGTCCTTAGCGGAACGTCGTCCACTGAGAAGGCCGGTTGGGCGAAGACGATTTTCGTTTCTCCGAAGGCGGCTGCGCATGCTGCGGTGCAGCTGAAGACGACCGATGGGACATTGGTCTGGGCCTACTCCGTGGATAAAACCAGCGCTTATAATGGCGAGCAAAGTACAGCGGAAGCCATTGCAAAGCACATGAAGGGTGAGGCCGTCGCCGACAAGAAGTGAGGCTCATTTCATTTCCCAGGAAGGCCCATCGATTGGTGGGCCTTTCTTCGCGTCTCTTCACGTTCGAAAGTGAGTGAAAGACACTCACATAATATGCATCGGTTGTGCTATGCTCTGCGTCAGATGTAGTGAGCCGTGTCACCGCGGACTTCGCGATCCGGCTCGACACTTATGTCACAGGAGACCCGAGTCATGACCATTACCCGATTCACCCCGTTTTCTGATGTTGCCGTTTTGCAGAACCGTCTGAACTCCATCTTTCACGACTTCAACCGTCCGCAGGGCACAACGGAGGGCGGCGAGAGCCTGAGCGCCGGATCGTTCGTGCCGGCTGTGGACATCTATGAGGACGCGCAGAAACTGGCGCTGACCTTCGAAGTTCCGGGCATCCGTCCGGAGGATGTGGATGTTCGCGTGGAAAACAATGTGCTGACCGTGAAGGGCGAGCGCAGCTTCGCAACCGACGCGAAGGAAGAGAACTTCCGCCGCATCGAGCGTCGCTTCGGGTCGTTTGTGCGCAGCTTCACACTGCCGCAGTCGGTGGACACCGAGCAGGTGAATGCCCGTGCCGAGCACGGTGTACTGGTGATCGAGCTGCCCAAGAAGGCTGCCGCACAGCCAAAGCAGATCAAGGTGGCCGTGGGCGCAGCAACGCAGCCGAAGCAGGTGGAGGCCCAGGTGCCACAGGCCGCGGCTGCTGCTGACGAGAAGAAAGCCGCATAACAGCGGCGGTTGGAATACCTACCCCCGCAGGGTTGAGCGATGACCGGGGTTGCCGAAGGATAACGGCAACCCCCTTGCTTCCGGCGGGATGCACGAACACTTTCGGAACACGAGGACAGGCTGACGATGGCGATCAAGTGGGACAAGCTGACAGTGAAGTCGCAGGAGGCGCTGAGCGCCGCCGGGAGTATGGCCGCGGAGTTCGGCAATCCGGAGGTGATGCCGTTGCACCTGCTGGCGGCGCTGCTGGAGGACCGCGAGGGCATCGTCCTGCCTGTGCTGGAGAAGATGGACGTTCCCGCGCAGCAACTGCTGGCCAGCGTGAATGCCGCCGTCGGCAAGCTGCCACGCATCCAGGGTCAGCAGCAGCAGCCTAATGGCGGCGGTGCGCTCAATCGTGTGCTGGAGCAGGCATTCAAAGAGGCCGGCAACTTCAAGGACGAGTACGTTTCGACCGAGCACCTGTTGCTGGCGCTTGCGCAGACCAAGAACGATCCTACCCAGACAGCCCTGGCGGCGTTGGGCGCTACGCATGATGCCATCCTGCGTGCGCTGACGCAGGTTCGCGGGTCGCAGCGGGTGACCGACCAGAACCCTGAGGGCAAGTTCCAGGCGCTGGAGAAGTACGGCAAGGACGTGACGAAGCAGGCGCGTGAGGGCCGCCTGGATCCCGTGATCGGTCGCGATGAAGAGATTCGCCGCGTCATCCAGGTGCTTAGCCGCCGTACCAAGAACAATCCCGTTCTCATTGGCGAACCCGGCGTGGGCAAGACGGCTATCGTCGAAGGCCTTGCCAACCGGATCGTCCGCGGCGATGTACCGGAGTCGTTGAAGGACAAGCGTGTCGTCTCGCTGGATCTTGCGAGCATGCTGGCGGGTGCGAAGTTCCGCGGCGAGTTTGAAGAGCGCCTGAAGGCGATGCTGAAGGATATTGAGGATTCGCACGGCCAGATCATCCTGTTCATCGACGAGCTGCATACGCTCGTCGGTGCGGGTGCTTCGGAAGGTGCGGTCGATGCCAGCAACATGCTGAAGCCCGCGCTGGCGCGCGGCGAGCTGCGTGCGATTGGCGCGACCACGCTGAACGAGTTCCGCAAGTACATCGAGAAGGATGCGGCGCTGGAGCGGCGCTTCCAGCAGGTGTACGTCGGTGAGCCGAATGTGGAGGACACCATCGCCATCCTTCGCGGCCTGAAGGAGAAGTACGAGGCGCACCACAACGTGCGGATTAAGGACGCGGCGATCATCGCGGCGGCGGAGCTTTCGCACCGGTACATCAGCGACCGCTTCCTGCCGGACAAGGCGATCGACCTGGTCGATGAAGCCGCGGCGTCGCTTGCCATCCAGATCGGTTCGGTGCCCGAGGAGATCGATGCGATCGACCGGCGAGTCATCTCGTTGCAGATTGAGAAGACCGCGTTGACGCGTGAGACGGATGCGAATTCTGTCGACCGTTTGGAGACCGTGGAGCGTGAGCTCGCGGAGCTGCAGGAGAAGGCGAGCGGCCTGCGTGCGAAGTGGCAGCATGAGCGCGACGCCATCGGCAACATTACGGAGCTGAAGAAGCAGGTGGAGAGCCTGCGCTTCGAGGCCGAGGACCAGACGCGTCGCGGCAACCTGGAGCGCGCGGCAGCGATTCGTTATGGCGATTTGCCCAAGGCGGAGGCCGAGCTGCAGAAGCTGGAGGCCGAGCAGGACGCGGTGAACGATGGCACGGCGAGCCGCATGCTGAAGGAAGAGGTGGACGAGGAGGACATCGCCGACATCGTCTCGCGCTGGACGGGTATCCCGGTCAGCAAGATGCTGGAGGGCGAGGTGCAGAAGCTGGTGCAGATGGAGACGCGTCTGCGCGAGCGGGTCATCGGGCAGGATGAGGCGCTGGTCGCGGTAGCGAATGCGATCCGTCGCAGTCGTGCGGGTCTCAGCGATCCGAAGCGGCCGATCGGCTCGTTCATCTTCCTGGGCCCGACGGGTGTGGGTAAGACGGAGACGGCGCGCGCGCTTGCGGACTTTATGTTCGACGATGAGCAGGCGATGGTCCGCATCGACATGTCGGAGTACATGGAGAAGCACGCGGTGGCGCGGCTGATCGGCGCGCCTCCGGGGTACGTGGGTTTCGATGAGGGCGGACAGTTGACCGAGGCGGTGCGTCGCCGGCCGTATGCCGTCATTCTCTTCGACGAGATTGAGAAGGCGCATCCAGATGTCTTCAACGTGCTGCTGCAGGTGCTGGACGATGGCCGTCTGACGGATGCCAAGGGACGCACGGTGGATTTCAAGAACACGGTGCTGATCCTTACGTCGAACATCGGTGCGAGCGCGTTGACGACGGCGTGGGCGGAGGGGCCGGATGGCTTCGAGGATGCGAAGACGCGCGTGCTCGAGGAGCTGAAGAAGCACTTCCGGCCGGAGTTCCTGAATCGCGTGGATGACCTGGTGGTCTTCCATTCGCTGGGCGAGGAGCAGTTGACGCACATCGTCGACCTGCGCCTGGGCGAACTGCAGGCGTTGCTGACGGATCGCAAGATCAAGCTGGAGCTGACACCGAAGGCTCGGCACCTGATCTTTGAGGCGGGTTACGACCGTGCGTACGGTGCGCGGCCGCTGAAGCGGGCGATCCAGCGGATGGTGCAGGATCCGCTGGCGATCAAGATCCTGAGCGGCGAGGTGCGGCATGGGGACCATGTGGTGGTGGATGCGAAGGGCGAACACCTGACCTTCAACGTCACCGTGCATGAGGCTGTGCCGGAGCCTGTGGAAGTCTGAGGTTCCTAAAGTGAACCAAAAGCCCGCCACCAGCAATTGTGGCGGGCCTTTTTCGTTGGCATAGCCCGGGGGCGCTGGTAGAACGTGGTCCATGGCTGGCAAAAGAATCTTTCGGGGCCGTCCAGTCGGACGCTGCAACACCCTCTCGCCCAAGTACAGACTTCGGAAGATTCTAACTAGCTGCTTAGGCTCTGTGGTGCTCGTGCTGCTATCGGCATGCGGCGGCGGCAGCCTTCCTGTGGCCGCGCCGCCGGTCACACCCTCGGCTGCGCCGATTGATGGCCGGTGGTCTTTCTCAACCACCAGCCAGACAGTACCGTTTGCATCTGTGGTGTTTAGCGGGGTGCTGTCCACCAACGGGACTGCGGTTACGGGAGTCGGTCAGGTGCAGTTTTTCCTGATGACGGGGTCTAACGCTTCCGCCTGCGTGCAGCCTACAACGGTGACGGTGCAGGGTACATTGAACAGCGCGAGGCATTTATCGCTAAGCTCTTCGACCGTGAATGGCACCGTTTTTACAATCGACGCGGATATTCCTACGACATATCCGGCGGTGGATTCACCTGCGGGGGGAATCACTACGGCTGTGGGGTCTACCGGCACATGCGCGGTAGCTACTTCGCCCGCCTTTGCGTACTACTCGAGCTCTCTCACCGGTACCTACGTGGGATCTCTGCAACAGGTGGTCTCGGCGGGGCCGGTTGATACCGCGATCCCCAGTGTCTCCATGGCTCTGAGCGAGAGCGATCCGGACCCGCTGACAGGCGAGTCCTCCATCGCCGGCTCAGCCAAGCTCACGTTCCCAACCTGTTCGGTCGTAGTGCCAATTGCGAGAACGCGTGTCGGCGCTCAAAATACGGCGGTGCTGCTCTATCCGACACCTTCCCCTCCTCTGGTCGCGGTGTTCGCTCTCCAGCCCGGACAAGTCATGCTGAACATCTGGTATGAGGGGTCCGACTGCAAGCCAACGGCGGTGATTGCGCCTGCCCCTGGGGCGGGGCAACCACCACGTTGGTCCGGCACGCTTGCCAGGCAGTAGCGCCTATTTCAGGATGGCGGTGAGCGGCTTGCCGTCCATGCCGGTCTGCGGCAGGCCGAGGATCTTTGCGATGGTGGCGGCCACGTCCAGGTTTGGGAAGGCGGGCTGCTCGCCTGCGTGCGGCTTTATGGCAGCGCCTTCTGCGATGAAGATCTCCTGCATCAGCGGGCGGGTGTTGGGGTAGCCGTGGGCGCCGGTCTGGCTCTCGACCGTGGGTGCGCCCGGCTTGATTCCGCCGAACTTCCAGTCTTCCTTGGCATAGACCAGTACGTCGAAGGCGGTGGGGTTGGGCTTGCCTGCGTCGTGGGGTGTCGGCCAGCCCTGGGCGCGGATCTCGGCGTCGGTGGGGAGGCTGTCGGTTGCAGGGGATGCGGCGAAGGCTGCGCGGATCTTTGCGGTGAGCGCCGGTGTTGCGTGCGTCTCGTAGATGTAGGCTGCGCCGCCTTCGGGCAGGGCGGTGGCTTCGGCGGGCGTGATGCCGGCGTCGCGCAGAATCGCGTTGGGATCGGCGGTGTGGTGCACGCTGCTCTGGCCGTGGTCGCTGACGATGAGGAAGGTGGTGCGGTCGAGATCGCCCGCGTCCTTCACGGCCTGCACGACTTCTGCGACGCGGTCGTCGAGGAAGGCTGCGGTGACGACGCCGGCGTTGGTGCCGTAGCCGTAGGTGTGCTCGGCAGAGTCGAGCGCGAGCAGGTGCAGCAGCGTCAGGTTGGGGTGATGGTGCTTGATGGCATACGTCGCACCGCGCGTGTAGAGGCGGTCGCGCGAGGGCTGCGAAGCTTTGCGGAAGTTGTCGAGCTCGGCCTGGGAGAGGCTGCCGTCGGCGAGCATCTCCTTGATGAGTTTGCTGTCCGGTTCTGGCTGTTCGAAGAAGCTGTAGTCGATACCGGCGTGCTCGATTGCTACCCAGTCCATTTCGGCGGTGGTGAGGCCGGCGGCGTGTGCGGCCTCGTAGACGGTGGGAACGCGGACGAGTTGGGACTTGGGCGCGTGGAATTCGACCGAGATGGGGCCGCCGGTGCGCTGGCCGGTGATCTGGCCGTTCGCGATGAGGCCGTGCTTTGCGGGCGTAACGCCTGTGACCATGGCGGTGTGGTTGGGCCAGGTGACCGTCGGATTCACGGGCTGCATCGATTTGGCGTAGGCGCCGGATTGCATGAGGGCGTGGAGCGCGGGCACGGGCAGCAGCGGGTCCTGCAGCAGCGATGCGCCAAAGGCATCCAGGCTGATGACGACGACCATGGGCTTGCGCTGGGATGTCTGCGCGGCGAGTGTGGTGGCTGCCAGACAAAGTGCGGCCACGGCGGTTGCGATCTTGTTCATGCGGGTCATTCAATCACAGTTGCGTGGCGGATGTGTTGCTGCCGCGTGTCGTGCGCAAAGACAAGCCCCACGTCCCGGAGCGAGACGTGGGGTTCAGAATTGTGTTGCGTTGGGCGGTTAGATCATCTCTTTGGGCAGTGACGGGTACATCGGTTTGCGATTGTTGGCCGCAAAGCCATAGATGGCGATGTAGACGTAGCAGACGGCGGGGATGATGAAGGCTTGCTGGTAGCCGACGTGATCGGCGACCTTGCCGTACAGGTACGGGATGAGGGCGCCGCCGACGATGGCCTGCACCAGGAGGCTCGATCCCTTGCTGGTGAGTTCGCCCAGGTCCGTGAGGCCCAGCGCGAAGATGCAGGGGAACATGATGGAGTTGAAGAAGCCGACACCGAGGATGGTGTAAACGGCCACGTTGCCGTGCGTGAAGACGCTGGTCAAAACCAGAGCGCAGGCGACTGCTCCGGCAAGGCCCAGCAGTGTGCCGGTGCGGACGCGTTGCAGCACAGCCGAGCCGATGAAGCGGCCGATCATCGCTCCGCCCCAGTAGTAGGGCACCAGGCCGGCGGCCTGAACGGCGGTCATGCTGCCCGTGCCGGGCTGACCGAAGTAGCCGATGAGGAAGCTGCCGATGGAGACCTCGGCGCCCACGTAGACAAAGATGCCGACCGCGCCGGCGAGCAGCCACGGCTGGTTCCAGACACTTGCGCCGAAGCCGGCGATGGGCCGGTAGTCAACGGTCATGTGCTCTTTATTATCGAGCCGAACGGAGGCCAGCAACGCAGCCAGCACCAGCAGGATGCCGGTGATGACGAGGTACGGCATCGTCACGGTGGAGGCTTCCTGCGCGCGGTATGCGACGCGCTGCACGTCGGAGAGACGGCTGACCTCGAGCGTACTCATGGCCGTGACGCCGGCCAGGATGGTGACGCGGCCGATCCACGGTGCGATGGTTGTGCCGAGCGAGTTGAATGCCTGCGACAGGTTCAGGCGGCTGGATGCAGTCGCCGTCGGTCCTACGCTGGCAACGAACGGGTTCGCGGAGACCTGGAGGCCAGTGATGCCGGCAGCGAGAACAACCTGCGCTGCGAGGAAGAGCGGGTACGAGGCCAGGTGCGCAGCCGGAATGAAGAGCACGGCGCCGGCAGCGGCAACGATCAGGCCGATCACCATCGTCTGCTTATAACCGCGGTATTCGACCAGCTTGCCGGCGGGAATGGCGAACAGAAAGTACGAACCGAAGAAGGCCGTCTGGATCAGGGCAGCTTCCGCAATGCTGAGCTCAAAGATGCTCTTCAGGTGCGGGATCAGGATGTCGTTCATGCACGTGAGAAAGCCCCACATGAAGAACAAGGTGGTGGCAATGCTCATGGCACGGTAGTCAGTGCTCTTGCGGCCGTATAAAGACGTAGTGGAAGTAGTGGTGGAGATCGCCAATGTAGGGGCTTCCTTCTGGGGCCGCGGCTGCCGCGGCGCTGCACTTTATAGGGTATCGCGTGCGGGTCGGATGCGTCACGACAGGGGCGCGGATTTCGCGCTTGGCGCGCTTCGGACGCCGAGGGTATGCTTTTTCCATGAGCGACGACGAAATCATCGACGGTGGTGCGACTGCTTCAACGGCATCGGATGCCTATGACGAGTGGTTTCGTCGCGAGGTAGAAGCAGGCTTGAAGGAAGCGCACGTGCCAGGCGCTGTTTGGTCAACGCCCGAAGAAGTACGCCTACGCCTCCAACAGCGGCGTGAACGGGCTCGATTGGAGAAGGCTAGTTGAACGTACGCCTTTCGATCGCAGCGGAACGTGATCTCGATCGAATTTGGCACTCCATCGCACAGTCCAGCGAACGGTCTGCGGACAGCGTAGAAGATCGAATCTTTGCTGCGATTTACAGGCTCGCGATTCATCCGCGGCTTGGCAAGCCCGCGGGTCTCGAAGAAGCGCGCCAGTTTGCGGCTACTGGAACGCAATACGTTCTGATTTACGAGGTGCTTCCCGACTGCGTTTTGATCCTGCGCGTCATGCATGGTGCTCAGGACTGGCCCGGCCGCGTATGACACCTGTAAGGGCTAACTAAGCCACTTCAGCAGCCGAATCACACCCATCCCGGCCGGCTTCCTGTGTGCGCTGACCTCTGTGCGGCCGTGGATCTCCGCGCGGTGGTCGCGATAGTGTGCGTACGCCCGCAGCAGCATCTGTTCATTCGTCAGGGTCGGCTGCCAGCCCAGTTCGCGCTTGATCGAGGTGGTGTCGAAGACGAAGCTCTCCGCAATCATCTTGTAGTGGTATGGACCCAGGGGAGAGATCCTTAGCTTGTGCGCGGCCATCATCGCGGCGATCGTCGGCCCTTTAGGGAGCGACCGGACTTTGCTCTTGCTGCCGCCTGCGGCAATCACGCTTTCGTACACGGCGCGCATGCTCTTCACATCGTCGCTGCCCACGTGAAAGAGGCCGCTGCGGCCATACTGTGCGCCCAGGATGCAGGCGGTCGCGAGGTCGTCCGCATAGATGAACTGGTACTGGTTGCCGCCATCGCCCACGACCCAGACCGTCTTGTTGTCATCCATGAACTCGTAGAGGATGGCGAGCAGACCCAGCCGGCCCTCGTCCATGATGGTGGGACAGCGCAGCATGACGACGTTCAAGTCGTCGAAGAAGCCCCGCAGGCGCACCTCTGCCTCCAGCTTGCTGCGGCCATAGATCTCAATCGGCGCGGGTAGATCGCGCTCCTCATGCACTGGATGGCCCAGATTCGAAGCCCACAGACAGTTCGTCGAGACGAAGACAAACGGCTTCACACCATGCTGCTTTGCCAGTTCGGCTAAGAGCACCGTAGCATCCACGTTGCTCGTCCACAGCAGCTCTTCATCCAGGTGCATGCCATGTGCAAGCTGGGCCGCAGCGTGGAAGATGGCGTCAAAGCGATGTTCCGCAAAGACCTGCTCCATGCGCACGCGGTTCCGGAGATCACCGCGAATGCTGGTCAGCCCGGGCAGGCCGGCGTCCTCGTCGACCTCAAGGTCGATGTTGACCACGGTATGGCCTTCGCGCAGCAGTCGCCGCTTCAGAATGCTGCCAAAGAAACCCGAAGCGCCGGTGACAAGATAATGAGCCATCGCTCTCTATTGTCCCATTGCCGTCGGTTAAGCTTCGCCGGCCTCTTCTTCAAGCCGTTCCTCGGTCCTGTCGACTGTATCGGAATCGGCTGGGAAAAGTTCGCGGAGCGCGGCCAGTAACTTGTCCGGCGCATAACCTTCAACATGCACGTCGCACGGAGCGTCATCGTCGGTGCTGTGACCCGTGAGAATCAGCTTGATCTCCGGATGCTTGTCGCGCACCGCACGCATGAATTGGGAGACCTGATCATCGCTGCCCGAGCTGACAACACAGCCATGCACGCGCGGAAAGCGCTCCAGCGTAGCGAAGGCTTCCGGGAATGAGTATGCCGTGATGACGTTGAACTTCGCGGTTTCAATGACCAGCTTGCGGCTTGAGATGCTGCCGGCAAATTCGCGGTCGACGACAAGAAAACAGGGGCGTAAGAACAAGGAAGACTCCGTCAATTGGCTAAACGTTACTCACAGCCTGCACGGTAAGTCACTTACCGATAAGCTTTGGCGCGATGCACGACTTCGACGACAAGAACCACCAGGCTTTCCTGCTGCAATTGGCACAGGATGCGATAGTCTGCGACTCGATAGCGCCACAGACCTTGCAAGGGACCAACCAGCGCATGGCCGTGAAGCTTCGGGTCATCAAGAGGAGCAATCTCATCCTGAAGGTATGCTGTGATCCGGCGTTGCCACTGGCGATCCAGTTTACTTAACTGTCGTACAGCGTCCGCCTGAAACTCAATCGTCCAAGCCAAGTTGTTCCCTGACCTGAACGAGTGTGAAGGTTTGGCCACCCTTGGCGACGGCAGCCGCTGCGCGTTCGTAATCTTCGCGGTCGTCCAGAAACTCATGCAAAGCGTTGGCAACTGCGCGTTCGCGAGTGACGCCGCTGGCAGTCACGTAGCGTTCGAGTGCTTCTTCCAACGCCGGCTCGAGTTCGATTGTCATGAGCAGTCTCCGTGGTGGGATTCTACTGCGAGATCGGCGCCCGTAGACAAGCGATGCGCTCAATATCCTGTAGATCGCGAACGTAGTGCTGATCCTTCCAGCCTTTCAGAAGGTCGTCAAGACCGGCGCTGCGGCCGGCGGTTTCCAGCAGCAGCCACCCACCGGGAACGAGGCGCTGCGATGCTTGAGGGATCAGTCGCCGCAGAACATCGAGACCATCCGCGCCGCCGAAGAGTGCAAGGTGAGGCTCGTGGTTCAATACCTGCCGATGCAGCGTCGAAGCTTCGTGCTGAGGAATGTAGGGCGGGTTTGAGACGATCAGGTCGAAGGTCTCTTCGGCAACCGCAGCCATCAGATCGGACTCGAGGAAGACGACGCGATCCGCGCCCAGACGTGCGGCATTGGCACGCGCCTCGCGGAGTGCGACCGGAGAGATGTCGAGCGCAGTGACGGTGCTCTGCGGATACTCCAGCGCCAGCGTGATCGCCAGGATGCCGCTGCCCGTGCCGACATCCACAATCTTCAGCGGAGCGTTGCGATCGGGGTAGAGCCTCAGCACCTCTTCAATGATGTGCTCGGTCTCGGGCCGCGGAATCAGCACATCGGGCGAGACGAAGAAGTCGCGCCCGAAGAACTCCTGCGATCCGCGCAGGTGCTGAATTGGCACCGCGCCACGGCGTTGCGCAATCATGCCCTGAAATGCGCCGGCCTCTTCTTCACGCAGGGGACGATCCGGCTGTGCCATCATCTGCACGCGCGTCAGGCCCGTTGCAATCTCCAGGATCTGCTGTGCGTCGCGTGCCGCGTTCTCACGCAGATCGTCGCTCATCTCAAGCCGCGCCGTGCCGAAGCGCAGTGCAGACTGAACCGTGGCGCCCTTTATCGTAAGAGGATCGTGCATGCTTACGCCGCCACCGCTTCCGCCTTCAGGCGTTCGTTCGTATCGTGCGCGATCAGTGCGTCGATCACCGGCTGCAGCTTGCCTTCCATCACATATTCCAACTGGTGCAGGGTAAGTCCGATGCGATGGTCGGTAAAGCGGTTCTGCGGGAAGTTGTAAGTGCGGATCTTTTCGCTGCGATCGCCCGTGCCTACCTGCGACTTACGAGCGGTCGCCTGCAACTGGTGCTGCTTTTCCATCTCGACTTCGTAGAGGCGCGAACGTAGAACGCGCATGGCCTTCTCGCGATTCTTGATCTGCGACTTTTCATCCTGGCAACTTACTACCGTATTGGTGGGTAAGTGCGTAATTCGGATTGCCGAGTAAGTCGTATTCACGGACTGACCGCCGGGACCTGATGAACAGAAGGTATCGATGCGAAGATCCTTCTGTTCGATCTTCACGTCTACTTCCTCTGCTTCAGGCAGGACGGCGACGGTGATGGCACTGGTGTGAACGCGACCCTGCGTCTCGGTTGCGGGCACACGCTGCACGCGGTGCACACCGCTCTCATACTTCAAAGAGGAGTAGACGCGGTCGCCTTCGATCAGTGCGGTCACGTCCTTCATGCCGCCCACGGTCGATTCGGTCTCAGAGAGGATCTGGACCTTCCAGCGGTGCTGCTCAGCGTAACGCAGGTACATGCGGAAGACCTCGCCGGCGAAGAGTGAAGCCTCGTCGCCGCCGGTGGCCGCGCGGATTTCGAGCACGACGTTCTTGTCGTCGTTGGGATCCTTGGGCAGCAGCATGATCTTCAACTGCTCCTCGACTTCGAGCAGACGCGGTTCGAGACCGGAGAGTTCTTCCTGCGCCATGGAGCGCATGTCCTCATCGTCCTCGGACATCATGGCCTTCGCATCGGCGATACCCGCGGCGACGCGCTTGTACTCGCGGAAGCGTTCGATGACGGGTTCCATATCGCGGTGCTGCTTGGTGATCTTCTGGTAGCGCTGCTGGTCGGAGACGAGAGCAGGGTCAGAGAGTTCTACTTCGAGTTCTTTGTAGCGGTCTTCCAGTTGTTCCAGGCGGTCGAACATGGGCGAATCTCCTCCTGCGGTGGGCAGGGCAGTCACAAATCAGATTTTGGGAAGCGAAGGTGTGCGCGAAAGACGCGCGGCTGCGTCAAGGAGACGTAGCTAGGCAAAGCCGAGGCGTGCGGCCGCAGAGCGGGAGGAATTCACCGAATTGGACAGGGCGCGCAACATGACTCTTATTCGATGATAGCGCGTGCCGCGCGATGCATCGCGACCCAGGGGCGCGGAAATGTGCCGCTCCTGCGACGCGAGGGCACCGGAGCGCCAGCCGCTTAAATAGCGCGGATCAGGCGCACCGGCAGGGTAAACAGCGCCGAGATCAGCTCCAGCACGCCGTCGACCGCGATGCCGACGATGCGGAAGGGCAGCAGAAGCAGCCAGACGATGGGGTACAGGACCAGGGCGACCAGCGCGAGCGGCCAGCAGAGAACGAACAGAACGCAGAACAGCAGGAGTTTGAGCACGAGATCCTCCTCAGCTTCATACGCGTATCCGGTGTCGCAGGTTCCGTCTATTTCACGTGCGCAGGCAGGTCGCGCATACCGTGCATCACGCGCTCGATGCGGACGACGTCGCCTAGGGCACGGAAGAAGATGATGTACTGCCCAACGTTACGCTTTCGAAAACCTGACGGCGAGAGATGTGTCAGAGGAAAGGCAAGCGGGGAGTTCAAAATGACGAGAAACTCGCTCTCGATCATGTCTACCCAGCGCATCGCGGCGAGCGGCTTATCCTTCGCGATGTTTTTGGCGATCCTCCGGACGTCCAGTACTGCCAGCGGCGAAATCTCAAGCCGCATCGGCACGCTTCAGATCTCTTTTCAGTTCGGTTCGCAGTTCGGCAAATACGACGTCGGGCGACAATCCGGGACGGGTATCGGCCACGGCTTCTTCCAGGATGCGTTTTACTTCATCTTGTCCGATGGACTCGATCAAACGGTTGCCCCACCAGTCCTCAAGCGCAAGGCGCACGATCTCCCCCGCATCCTTGCCTAAGCGAGCCTGCGTTGCAAGATCGACGATCTCCTGCATCTTCGAATCGAGTTCGACCTTAGTGCGGTTCTCCATGTCGGAACCTCCATCTGGCGAAGCTGACAGCAGTCTAATCCAAAACTCGCAGCGCATATTTCGCATCTGCTTTAGAGCCATGGCTTTCTTTCATCAACTCGCACAGCTTGCCGATGAGCTTGCCGCTACTTCCAGCAAGCTGAAGAAGCGTGCGGCCATTGCTACGGGCATCGTTGCGGCGCGCGATACGGGTGACACGCATGACGCAGGGCTGTTCGCGCTCTATCTCTCCGGCGAACCGTTCAGTGAGGCTGACACGCGCAAGCTGAACCTGGGCGGCGCGGTGCTGTCGAAGACGATTCGCGAGATCGTGAAGCCGACCGAGGCGCAGTTCAACGCGGCTTGGCGGCGGCATGGCGATTTGGGTGCCGCTGCGGGCGATCTGTTTGCAGAGCTTGGGCACGCACCGGAACCCACGCTGACGTTGCGCGAGATCGAAACTGCCTTTGCGGCGATTCCCGCAGCGAAGACGACGGCCGCGCGGCAGGGCATCCTTGCAGATCTGCTGCGCCGTTGCTCGCCGATTGAGGCAAAGTACCTGATCAAACTTATCAATGGCGATATGCGAATTGGCGTGAAGCAGGCGCTGATTGAAGAGGCGATCGCCGTTGCCAGTGAACAGCCGCTGCCCACTTTGCGCAACGCCGTCATGCTGGAGGCGGACCTGTCTCGCGCTACACGCATGGCCTTTGAAGGGACGCTGGGCGAGGCACGGATGCGTCTCTTCCATCCGCTGGGATTCATGCTCGCTTCGCCGGTGGAGACAGCAGCGGACGCCGTGAAGCGCTTCGCCTCCAAGCCCGATGCGGCGCGCGATGCGGACATCTCTGCCGCGCCCGCGAGTGAGGCAGAACCGAAGCCGCACATTGTGGAAGAGGATGAGTCGGCGCTTGAGGATCCTGCGGTGGAGCACGTGCCGGTTGCGGCCATCCGCCTAAGTGCACAGGTCGAAGACAAGTTCGACGGCATGCGTGTGCAGTTGCACTGCGGGGATGCTTCGCAGCCGGGCCGCGTGGCGCTGTACTCGCGTAATCGCGAGGATGTGACGGCGAGTTATCCGGAGATCGTCGAGGCATTTGGGCGCATCGATTCTGCGGTGCTGCATGGGGATGAGCAGGGTGTGATCCTGGACGGCGAACTGCTGGCGTGGGATGTGCGAGCAGACCGTGCGCTGCCGTTTGCGGTGCTGTCGCCGCGCATCGGCCGCAAGCGTGTGTCGAATGACATTCGGGTGAGCACACCGGTCGTCTTCATGGCGTTCGATCTGCTCTTTGCGGGTGGCGAACTGCTGCTGGAACTGCCAATGCGGGAACGCCGCCACCGTCTGGAGGCGCTCGCCGAAAAGGTTCGGGCGGTTACCAGTTCGCCGCTGGAACTAGCCCCATCCTTGCCCTCGGGCGGCCTTTTTTCTGAGGATGTTGCGCTTGCGCCAGACGGGGAGCAGCGGCTGAAGTTGTCGCAGGTCGTCGAGGCGCACTCCGCGGAGGAACTGGATTCTGTCTACGTGGCAGCGCGCGACCGCGGCAATGAAGGCGTGATGATCAAGGCAAGCGAGTCGCTCTACCAGCCTGGCCGTCGGGGTCTTAGCTGGATGAAGCTGAAGCGGACGCTCGACACATTGGACGTTGTTATCACCGGTGCTGAGTACGGCAGCGGACGCCGTTCGCAACTGCTCTCCGACTACACGTTTGCGATCCGCGGGCCGGAAGGATCGCTGCTCAACGTGGGCAAGGCGTATGGCGGGCTGACGGATGTCGAGATCGTTGAACTCACCGAGTGGTGCAAGGCGCACACGCTCGAAGACAACGGTCACTTCCGCACGGTCGAGCCGCTTGTCGTTCTCGAGATCGCCTTCAACAACATCATGCGCAGTGAGCGCCATGCCAGTGGTTTTGCGCTGCGGTTTCCGCGCATTGTGCAGATCCGGCAGGACAAGCCGCCCGAGGAGATCGACACGCTGGAGCGCGTGGAGGAGATTTACCAGTCTCAGCCAGACAAGCCTGCAGATAGCTCGGTCGAGCCATAGAAAGGGCAGCCCGCAGGCTGCCCTTTCGCTTTGTTTCAAGCGATAACTACCGCTCGGCGACCTGTGCCGCGCCGTTGTCCGCAGGCTGCACGGTCAGGCTGTCTTCCAGGCGGAAGCGTACCAGCGACTCCGCGGGGATCACGATGTCCCGATTGCCCGTTGTACCGGCGAGCAAGGTACCCAGACCGCCGCCGGCGAGTCCGCCGACCGCCAGGCCAACGCCGCCCGTGGCGAGTCCGCCTACCAGCATGCCCAGGCCGGCTGTGCCGCCAATGAAGCCGGCCGTACGCTTGCCCTTGCCCTTCTTGCTCGCGACAAAATCAGCCGTCTCCAAGGGATAGGTCTTGCCGTTGAAGACGATCGAGGTCAGGCGCAGCTCGAGGATCGAGCGGCCTTTGAAGTGGCCGCGGCGATGCGCCGCATCCACGACGCCACGCACGTTGGTGCCGCGCGGCAGAATCACCTTGCCGTCGCGCGAGACGCTTTCGGCGAGCACGCCAGTGAAGCGCTCGCCCGGCGCCGTGTGCTTCACATCGATGCGCTGATTGATGCGGATCGCCAGGCCGGTACCGGCTGGAATCGTGACATCGGTCGGCACAAAGTTGGCGGGCGGCGCGTATGCGCCGTTGGTTGCGTTATCCGCGCCCGGCGCTACCGCGGCGCTGTACGGTCGCGCATTCGGATCCATTGCGGTGCCGGGCTCGGCCGGCTCTGCGGCCTGCAGGATGACTCCGGGGGAACGGTACCGGGCTGCATGCCGCGGCTGAGGATGCTGGCCGTTGCTCCAGTCAGGCAGACCCACGGTCTGCGTCCCTGCGGGAGCGGTGGTCTGCACCATCGTCGGCTGGGTCGTACCGGGTGCCGGCGCATTCACCATGGTCAGCGTTGTGTTGCCCGCACCGTCGACATAGACGACCTCTTCCGGCTGTCCGGTCGCGACAACATCCTTCTTCGCGGCATCGATGGCACTCTGCTGCTTGGTGCAACCGGTAGCTAGACACACCACCAACGACAGCGCAGCAACCGGCCGCTTCCACGAATTCATAGACAGAAAAGTGTTCCGAGAGACCATGTCGTTCCTCCAGGGAGAACCGCGCCTAAGCTGGCGTGGATTCTCGACCTGGGCTTGGGATGCTGCGCAAGAAAACGAACGCTGCCCGACACAGTGAAGTTTGCTGATAATTTTGTTCACGCAGCGCGACGTCGATGCGGCAAGTGAAGCCTGCAACAGGCCTAAGCCGTGAAGCGAACGACTCCATCCACGAGTGTGACTGCAATCCGGCCAAGCATCGGCGCACCCTGAAACGGCGTGTTCTTTGACTTCGAGCGCGTCGTTGTCACATCGTAGGACCACTCCGTCGCAGCGTTGAAGACCACCAGGTCCGCAGGAGAGCCTACCGCAATGCGACCCACATCATGACCCAGCTCCCGCAGCCGAAACTTCTGTGCGGGCGCCGACGTGAAGAGCGCCAGAACCTTCATCAACGACATGCCGTGCTCGCCGTGCAGAATGCGCAGGGAGGCACCGAGCGCCGTCTCCAACCCGGTAATGCCGTTCGGGGCGCGCTCAAACTCCACGTTCTTCTCATGCTCCGCGTGTGGGGCGTGGTCTGTTGCGATGACGTCTACCGTGCCATCCAGAATCGCGGCGATGCAGGCATCCCGGTCGCTCGCAGCACGCAGCGGCGGATTCATCTTGAAGTGGGTATCGTAGCGGCGCGAACGCTGCGCCTCATCGCCGGCGATCGCCTCATCGGTAAACGCAATGTGGTGCGGCGCAACCTCGCACGTCACGTGCAGGCCACGCTGCTTCGCCGCACGGATCGACCCCAGCGCCTTCGCCGTCGAGACATGCTGCACATGTAGATGCGGCTTCAGCTTGTGCTCGCGCTCAATCTTCTCCAGCAGCGCGATGTCGCGGTCCACAATGCTCGATTCCGCTTCAATCGGCATGCCACGCAGCCCCAGCCGAAACGCGACCGGGCCAAAGTTCATGCTGGCGCCCACCGTCATCCGCGTGTCTTCCGCGTGCTGCGAGATCGGCAGACCCAGCCGCGCCGCCGCAATCAGCGCGTGCTCCATCATGCTGTCCGCCAGCACCGGCTTGCCGTCATCCGTAAAACCCACAGCGCCCGCAGCGGCCAGCGCGGCATAGTCCGTTAACTCGCCGCCCATGCTGCCGACCGTAGCCGCCGGCATCGCCAGCACACGTGCTGAAGCACCACGCTCGGGCGACTGCACAAAGCGCAGCCAGTCCACCGTATCGGTCACAGGCACGGTATTCGGCATGGCAACCACCGTCGTTACACCGCCCGCAGCCGCCGCGCTTGTGCCAGTCGCGATGGTCTCCTTATGCGTCTGCCCGGGCTCGCGCAGATGAACGTGCATGTCGATCAGTCCCGGCGCAATGGTCAGACCTGTACAGTCGATTACCTTCGCATCGGTGTCCTTCGCAAGGGTATCCAGCTCGCCCGCGCGGCCGGAATAGTTCACCTGCGTCACCACTCCGCCCTTGATGAAGACGTCGCCGCACTCATTCACACCGCTGGCAGGATCGACGATGCAACCGCCGCGAAGAAGGATCGTACTCATGCGTTTGTCTCCGGTCGCAGGGCACGGTCCAGCAGCGCCATCCGTATGGCCAGGCCGTGCGTGACCTGCTCTTCAATGGCCGACTGCGGGCCATCGGCCACTGCAGAATCAATCTCAAGTCCACGCACCATCGGCCCGGGATGCATCACCAGAACCTTCGGTGCCGTTCGCGCCAGCCGCTCCGCGTTTAATTGATAGCCCGCGATGTACTCGCCCGTATCAATGTCCAGGCCTGCCAGCCGCTCGCGCTGAATGCGCAGCATCATGGCCACGGTCGCCTGTGAGAGAGCCTTCTCAAAGTCGCGCTCGATCTCAACACCCGGAGTCACCGACAACGCTTCTACAGGGCAAAGCTCCGGCGGTCCACACAGGATCACGCGCGCGCCAAGCCGCGGCAGCAGCATCGCATTCGACCGTGCCACACGCGAGTGCCGCACATCGCCCGTAATCGCGACTGTCACGCCGTTCAAAGTATTGGCCGTCAACGACTCCGAAAGCCCCAGCCGCTTCAGCATCGTGCGCAGATCCAGCAGCGCCTGTGACGGATGCTCATGCATGCCGTCGCCAGCATTCAATACCGGCAGACCGGTGCAGCGCGCCAGCACCTCGGGTGCGCCGCTGTAGTTTGACCGCAGGATGATCGCCTCGGCACCCAGCGCACGCAGCGTTACCCCTGTGTCATGCAGGCTTTCACCCTTTTCAATGGAAGAGGACTTGTCGCTGACCAGCGTCGTCATCGCGCCCAGCGACTTCGCCGCCAGCTCAAATGAAGTTCGCGTACGCGTCGACGATTCGTAGAACAGCAGCGCGACCTTGCGGCCATCCAGCCGGCCCATGCGCTCACGGTGCGGCATCGCCTCCAGGTCGTTCGCCAGCGCCAGCAGGCTGCTGATCTGCTCCAGGGAAATGTCGTGAATGGAAAGCAGGGAACCGGGGTGAGAGACGTGCGGATTGGCAGCAGTGGGGCTCATGCTCCTGCCGATGTTAGCAGGAAGGGCCAGCCCGGCGCGCCGGTTGGTATAACTAACGATCATGTCGATCAACCTGCGTACCCATGCCGTGGCCCTCGGCCTTGCCCTCGCTGCAGCCTGCCCATTGGTCTCAACCGCACAGCAGGCACGCCCACTGGAGAGCGCAACCTATCGGCTGCCGGGCTGGTCGCAGCAGATCGCCATCCGTGAGGGCTGGCTGGCGAAGCACCATGCGCTGCTGCTCGACATGATGCGACGCAACCACGTCGATATGTGGCTGGTCGTCAATGAGGAGTTCCACAACGATCCGCTGACCGAGTACGTTGCGCCACCGCGCCCTTACACCGGCAACCGCGACATCTTCGTCTTCATCGACACCGGCACCGAGCTGCGCAAGATCGCCATCACCGGCTACTCCGAAGACAATCTCAAACGCTTCTTCGAGAACCCCGACGAACCGATCCCTGCGGACAAGCTTCTGCCGCAGCTCTACGCGCAGTACAAGCCCAAGCGGATTGCCCTCGCCGTCGACGCAAAGCGTGGCGCACAGCGATCCCTGACGCATGACTCCTACCAGTTCCTCGCCAAGGCCATGGGACCGGAGGCTGAGAGTCACTTCGTCCCCGCAGCGGACCTCATCGAGGAGTACTGCGCTACACGCATTCCCGATGAGTTCGACACCTACAAACTGCTCGTCGGTCTGACGGATGAGATCACGAAGCGCGCCTTCTCCAACGAAGTCATCACGCCGGGCAAGACTACCGTTGGCGATGTGCGTCGCTGGCTCTACGACGCCATGTACGCCAACCATGTGACCACATGGTTTCAGCAGGATCTCCGCCTGCAGCGCAAGGGCCGCGACGTCGGCACCTCTCGCGGCTTCCTTGCCATCGAGCCTGAGGCGACGGTGATTCAGCCGGGCGATCTGCTGCACGTCGACTTCGGCGTCACCGGCATGGGCCTGAACACTGACTGGCAGAAGATGGCTTACGTGCTGTTACCCGGCGAGAAGGACGTACCCGCCGGCATGAAGGTCGCCTTTGCGCACACCTCCACGCTGCAGCACACGCTGGAACAGAGCTCGCGGCCGGGCCGCAAGGCGGGCGAAGTCTACGCCGAAATCATGGACGCGATGAAAAAGCAGGGGATTGAGGCGAAGGTCTACAGCCATCCCATCGGCGACCAGGGCCACGGCCTCGGCGCGGCGCTCGACTACCGCTCGTCCGAGGCGGGTGCGGCGCACGACAAGATCCAGCAGGAGGGCACGTACCTCTCCATCGAACTGAATACGGCGACGCCGCTGCCTGAGTGGAACAACCAGAAGATTTACATGATGAACGAGGACGACGCGTACCTGACGAAGGATGGCTACAAGACCTTCTTCCCGCTGCAGGACCGCATCTATCTGATTCGGTCGAAATAAGACTGTGCTGCATCCGGTCACCCGATGAAACGTGCCGACAACTCGAAGCTGCTTTCGCAGACGTTCTACAACCGCAGCCCTGAGGTTGTAGCGAAGGAGCTTCTGGGAATGATTCTTGTTCGTCACTACGCGGGTGAGAGGCTTACGGGGAGGATCGTTGAGACGGAGGCCTACCTTGGCGCGGCTGATCCCGCGTCACATGCTGCTCGCGCTGTCTCACCGTTTAACGCGGTGCTCTTCGGGCCGCCGGGCTTTGCGGACATTTATCTAATCTATGGCCTGCATTACTGCATGAACGTGTCGTGCCTTCCGGATGGCGAGCCTGGTGGCGTCCTGTTCCGCGCGATCATTCCGCTGGAAGGCATCGACACCATGGCTGCTTTGCGCAACCTCAAGCCCAACGCATCTGCAAAAGCTCTGACGGGTGGACCGGCCCGATTGTGCCAGGCCATGGGGATCACGCGGGCCAGCAGTCACGGACAGAACATGGCGAGCGCATCGTCTGATTTGCAGATTCTGGACGACGGCTATCGCCCGAAGAGCATCCTGACGACACCACGCATCGGCATCAAGAAAGCAGTCGATCTGCCGCTGCGCTTCCTGGTCGACGATCGCGAGCCATAGCAGCGCGGCTACTTCGCAGCCAGTACCTGCTCGTAATAACGTTCGTACATCGGGATGATGCGGCTCGTGCAGAACTTATCCTGAGCGGTTTTGCGAGCAGCCTCCGCCATCGTCCGCTGCAGCGTGTCGTCGGTCAGGATTCGAATCGCGCCCGCGGCCATTGCTTCCACATCGCCTACAGCGAAGAGCAGGCCGTTCACGCCATCTTCCACCAGCTCCGGCACGCCGCCGACGCGGGTTGCGATGCACGGAACGCGGCAGGCCATGCCTTCGAGAGCGGCGAGGCCGAAGCTCTCCATCTCCGATGGCATCAGCATCAGGTCGCCCAGCGGCAGCAGGTCCTGCACGCTGTCCTGCTTGCCCAGAAAGTGGATGCGGTCCTGGATGCCGTACTGCAGCGCGAGATGCTCTGCGATGGAACGGTCGGGGCCGTCGCCAATCAGCATCAGCCGGCTGGGTACCGCGCGCGCGACGCGGGCAAACGTCTCCACCACATCGCCCACGCGCTTCACACGCCGGAAGTTCGACAGGTGAATCAGGATCTTCTCGTCGTCCCGCGCGTACTTCGGTCGCAGCTCGCGGCGCTTGGCCTCATCCGGTGTGTAGACGTCGCAGTTTACGAAGTTGCGGATCACTTCGATCTCGCGGGTGATGCCGAAGGAGCGTTCTGTCTCCTCTTTCAAGTGCGCGGAGATGCTGGTGACGCCGTCGCTCTGCTCGATGCCGAATCGCGTGATGGGCAGGTAGCCGGGATCCTGGCCGACCAGTGTGATGTCTGTGCCGTGCAGTGTGGTGATGAAGGGCAGGCGAATGCCCTTGGCTTCCAGCATCTGGCGCGCCAGCAGGGCGCTTACGGAGTGTGGGATCGCGTAGTGCACATGCAGCAGATCGAGACCGTAGAACTCGGCCACTTCCGCCATGCGACTGGCGAGCGCCAGGTCGTACGGCGGGTACTGGAAGAGCGGGTAGGTGGTCACCGCGACCTCGTGGAAGAAGATGCCTTCCTCGCGGCCTGTCAGCCGAAACGGCTGCTGATAGGTGATGAAGTGCACCTGGTGGCCGCGCGCTGCCAACTCAATGCCCAGCTCCGTCGCGACCACGCCGCTGCCGCCGTAAGTGGGATAGCAGGTGATGCCAATCTTCATCGCGATGCTCCGCTTGCCAACCGGTTAGTCCGCCAGTTCCACAAGCAGAACGCCGTCGGTACCGTCCACCTCGTTCAACTTCACCTCGATGATCTCCTTCGAGGAGGTTGGCACGACGCGGCCGACAAACTGCGCCTCGATCGGCAGTTCGCGATGTCCGCGGTCGATCAGTACCAGCAGCCGAACGGAGCGCGGACGGCCGTGGTCGAAGAGTGCATCCAGTGCGGCGCGGATGGTGCGGCCGGTGTACAGCACGTCATCCATCAGCACGATGTCGCGGCCGGCGATGTCGAACCCGATATCCCCGGCCTGCACCGTCGGCTTGGGGCCTGCGGTTGAGAGGTCGTCGCGGTAGAACGAGATGTCGAGCACGCCCGTCTCGACCGGCTGCTTCTCAATGCCTTCGATGATCTTTGCGATGCGCTTGGCCAGCGGCACGCCACGGCGCTTGATGCCGATCAGGCCCAGGTTGCCGCTGCCTTCGTGCTTCTCCACGATCTGGTGCGCCAGGCGTACCAGCGTGCGATCGATCTCGGACGCGGACATCAGTCGGCCCTTTTCGCGGATGCGTGGCTTCGTGGTGTCGGCTGCGGCGGGGCTGGTGTTGTCGCTCATCGTGCGCTGATGATACGAGGGGGCCGAAGCGCAGGGCAAGTCTGCGGCGGGTGTTAGCTCAGATTGCGCTGCCGCCGCGCGCGGAAAAGCGCCCCGGCAATCCATCCGCAGACCGATCCGGCAACGATCAACAGCATCACCGTCATGCCGTATCCCGCAATGAAACTTCCTGCGTGAAATTCTGGTGACTGCAGAAATCCAAGCAGCTCGGGCGGTGGCGGCGAGGTCTCCATGATCTGTTTCATCATCGCGTCGGACGCCGCACTGATCTTGTCGTCCATCACATGCGAGTGGAAGCGATACCGCAGAACGAACCCCGTGATGCCCGTGATTACGGCGACCAGCGTGCCCATCATCAGGCCGAGCGTACCGCCCAGGCGTGTGCCGGTGGCCGGGGACATCTCGCGCAGGGGACGCGCGCGCTGGTAGAACGCCACAGCAGCCAGCGACAGCATGGGGACCAGCAGCAGCGTAAGTCCACCCACCGTTCCATCCGCCACAGAACTTGGAATGGCAGCGGCAGGCACCACACCCGCCAGCGTCGCTACACTCAGGATGCGCAGGGCAACCGGCCAGTCCAGCGAGGTCGCATCGACCGACGGTCCGCCTGTCGCGCCGCCGGCGGCATTCGGCAGCGTCTCGGCATGCTCGCGTAACGCATGCTCTGACACGGTAAGTTGCGGCAGACCGCAATGCGCGCAGAATGCAGCCGGACCGTCATCGACGGCCGGCAGTGTTGCGCCACAGCGGGGACAGCTTTGCACCATTAGGAAAAGGCTACAGCAAAGCGCGCCGTCTCCGCAGCCGGGCGTTGAGCGCACCCGCTTTCGTTGCATCATGGACGGTATGGATACTCAGGACAAGGCACCCGGCGTGGTGCTTTCACTCGCAGGGCAGGTCGCCCTGGTGACAGGCGGATCACGCGGCATTGGCGCGGCAACCGTGCGCCTCTTCCGGCAGGCAGGCGCGCGCGTGGCCTTCAGCTACCGCGCCGCAGAAGAGCAGGCGCTCGCCCTCCAGGCAGAGATGGGCGGGCCATCCGTCTGCCTTGCTATCCGGCAGGAACTTGCCTCCGCCGCCGACGGCGACGCCCTGGTCGCCGCAGCCGTCGCCCACTTTGGCCGTCTCGACTGCATGATCGCGAACCACGGCATCTGGCCGCCGCATGATGCGCCCATCGGCAGCATGACCGACGCCCAGTGGCGCGGCACGCTCTCCATCAATCTCGACAGCGTCTTCGGCCTCGTGCGCGCCTCGGTCGCGCAGATGCAGCAGCAGAACCCGTCCCAGACGAAGGCCGCAAAAGGCCACATCGTTCTCGTGAGCTCCACCGCCGGCCAGCGCGGCGAGGCCTTCCACGCCGACTACGCCGCCAGCAAGGGCGCGCTCATCAGCATGACCAAGGGGCTCTCATCCGAACTCGCGGGCGAAGGCATCTACGTCAACTGCGTCGCGCCCGGCTGGGTCCGCACGGAGATGAGCGCCGCCACCCTCGACGACCCATCCATGGCCGACCGCGTCTTCCGCGTCATCCCGCTCGGCCGCGTCGCGACTCCCGACGAAATCGCCGGTCCCATTCTCTTCCTCTGCACGCCCTGGGCAGGCTTCGTCTCTGGCGAGATCTTCAACGTCAACGGCGGTGCCGTCCTGGTCGGCTAGTCCCTACTTCGAGCGAAGAATGCGCGCAGGATTCCCGGCGACTGTGGCCCCCGCCGGGACATCCTTCGTCACCACCGAGCCTGCACCGATGATCACGTCATCGCCCACCGTAACGCCCGGCAGCAGGATCGCACCGCCACCAATCCAGCAGTTCCGCCCGACCGTGACCGGCCTGCCATTCTCCAGACCGCTCAGCCGCGTCGCATGATCCCGCGGATGATCTGCTGCATAGATCTGCACCGCCGGGCCAATCTGCGTACCATCGCCAATGTGGATCGGCATCACGTCCAGCAACACACAGTTGAAGTTCAGGAAGACGCCCTGACCCATGTGGATGTTGTAGCCGTAGTCGCACGCAAACGTGCTGCGAACCTCGGACCCTGCGCCAAAACTGCCCAGCAGGACGCGCAGCAGCGCAGTCCGCTCGGCGCTATGGTCGGTCGAGTTCAAGCGCAGCAGTTGTGCCTGACACCAGATGCGCTCGGCGTCCAGCTCGGCGTCTTTTGCCTGGTAAAGTTCACCGCGCAGCATCTTCTGCTTCTCGGTGGGGGCGGCGGGATGCAATCTCTCGAACATGACATACTCTGATGCCTCGCCATCGCTGCGCGGAGGCATGTACCCTCGGCTTGGGACGTACGTCCAACACCGTATCACTGAGGTTCGATTGCCCACTCGAGTTCAACCCCTGAAGACCGCGCTGCTCCTGGCCCTGCTCGCAGGCACCTTTGCCTACGCCCAGCAGCCCCAGGCACCCAAGCGCGAAGAGAACATCGTCGTCACCCAGCCCAAGCCGGGCGAAGAGCTTGATCAGGTCAAGGCCCGCGCCGCACTCAACGCCATGTACAGCGCGCTGGGTGGCGCCCGCTGGCTCAACCGCGGCGACTACGTTCTCAAGGGCCACACCTCGTCCTTTTACAAGAACGCCCCCACCGGCGTCGGCGACTTCCTGCAGTTCCACCACGCCCTCCCCAACAACCAGTGGGAAGACCGCATCGAGCTCACCAAGAAGCGCGACATCGTCCAGCTATGGACCACCACCGAAGGCGTCGAGATCACCTACAAGGGCCGGAAGCCCCTGCCTAAACCGCAGCAGGAAGACTACTTCCGCCGCATCAAGTACTCGCTCGATACCATTGCGAACGTCTGGCTGAAGGACCCGGCAACCCTGCTCATCTACGGCGGCACCGCCGTCGTCGCGCGCCGCCAGGTGGAACAGATCACTCTCATCGACAAGGACAACAACTCGGTCGAAGTCGACATGGAGACCAGCACCCACCTGCCGCTCCGCCGTATCTTCAAATTCCGCAACGCCACCTACAAAGACTTCGACGAAGACGTCGAGGAGTACAGCGACTTCCACGACATCGATGGCATCCCCACGCCCATGGTCACCACGCGCTACTCCAACGGCGACATGGTCGCCCAGCGCTTCGTCGAAGAGATGCACTACAAGCCGGTTGACCCCGCACTCTTCACACCCAACGCGCCCATCGGGAAACACAGCTACTAGTGTTGCGGGCCACCTTCATCGTCGCAATTGCCGGCCTCAGCCTGAGCATCTCCGCACAAACGGGGAAAAGGCCCGCCGGCAAGGCCGAGCTTGAGCTGAATCTGGAAGCGCGCGATGTCGTCCGCGGCGTCCCCACCACCTTCCACGTCATCCTCCGCAACATCGGTACGCAAGACATCCGCCTGCCCGAGCCATCCCTGGGCTGCGCCAGCGCCACCAGCGGTGCTGTCCTGCTGGTGGAGAAACACACCCCGGAGCTGCCCGGCCTCGACGACCTTCTTACACATAGGTGCAGGGCAGACCTCACGTACACCCAGGACTTCCTCAAGCAGGCAAAGTCATGGGTGCTCCTGCGTCCCGGCGGTTACCTCGAACGCGTCGCCAGCCCCGGCCGCATGCACTACGAAAATCAGGGCGCCGGTACCTACGACCTCTTCGCCGAGTACACCCCACCCGTCCTCGAACCTGACCAGCGCCGCGCTCTGGCCGATGCCGGATATCTCTACCCGCAGGCCCGGCTCATCAGCAAACATGTCGTTCTGCGGAAGGACCGATAGCCGCCGCCAAGGTCCTTTTCGAACTCAAAATTTCCTCGAATTCGCGAAATGATATCAAAGCAGAACTTAATCGTTTCGCGGCACCGGCGCGGCGGATTCTGACGCTGAAATCTCAGTCAAGATAGCGGAAATGGGCCAAAAAGCCCTAAACCCACGACTGAGAGTAGGTGCCACGTGTATCTCAACAGCAATCTTTCCAAAGGCCACACGCAGCGCGCGCAGGATCACACCCAGGCGACCCGCCGTGCGTGGGCAAAACCCGAAATCCAGATCGCGCACATGCGTGACGCAGCCAACGGACAGACCGGCACATTGGACGGTATCTTGATCAACATCGGCAACGGCCCGATCCTCGGCCTCGCCTCGTAATCGCGCCTCACAACCCCTGCAAACAAAGCGGGACGGCCTCATAGGCCGTCCCGTTCCCCTTAACGCACATCCAGCGCAACGATCTTTGCAGCGCCGGCGATCCCATTCACGACATCCGTCTGCAGTACCACTTCAAAGTCATGATCTTTCGACGCCGGGCCTAGCTGTCGCTGCAATTCACGCATGCTCTCCGGCGACGCCAGAAACTCACCCGCAGCCGCCGTGCCGCTCATCCCAATTCCTGCTGCCACCATCACCACCTGGCCCAGAGCCTCGCTGTGAACGCGAGCCACCAGCGCATAATCGCGATTCACGATGGTCATCTTGTCATGCAGTCGCACGGACCACTGTCTCGATGCGGGCGAAGTCGCATCGCGTATGTAATACAGATCCGCATCGCTGCCCGCAAACCGGAAGCGCAGAGGCTCCAGCAACTGCAGCGTCCACTGGTTATCCAACCCACCCAGAAAGATCACCGGACCCTCGCGCAGATCGTTCAGCGTCGTGCCCAGGTTCAGCCGCACGCGCACCTGCCGGTGCTGTCGCTCCACCACAGACTCCAGCTTCATCATCGCCAGCACGTCGGAGTACACCACGTTCTCGCCCAGCAATTGGTGGTCAAAGAACGTTCCGGACGCGGGCAGACGCGTGTCCGCCAGATCCAGTGCATGCGCAATCGCCTCCTGCGTGGTGTTGGCCGTGCCGTGGCCGTTCTTCCTCACACTCATAGGCAGGCAAAACGTGATGGGACCATTTGCTGCAAAGACCGGCTGCCATAGAACATCGATCGGCGTTGGCCGCATCATCTGCCAGGCAAAGGCTCCGCCCGCACACAGCAACACTGCAGCGACCAGGCCCACGATCCACCACCGCAGCTTTCGCGAAGCAGGAACAGTGACTTCCGGAGCCGAAGGGACCAGCGGCAAGGCGGTGATCTCCGCTGCCGGTTTCTCCTCGAGGCGGGCGGTCTCTTCCGCCTCGCGGCCCGGCAGAAACTCCGGTATATAGGATCCCGGCGTGAGTTCAATCCGCATCTCGGAGGCGTGCGCCTCCTCGTGGTAGTACTGTGCGATCCGTTTTCGGATCTCCGCGACCGTCACGCGCACAATCGGGTCAGACGCCGTGTCGTAATCCGGCGCACGACCAAACACCTCCACGCCCAGCGTCCGCTCCTTCAGGTGCGGTCCGCGACCCTCCAAAGTCTCTTCGACGATGTATCGCAGCAGCGTCGGGTAGCGACGACTGTTGCGAAAGTGCGTGGAATGCAACAGCTTTTCCATCTGCGCGCGAACGGGTTCTGCCTCGTGCGGCGTGGCAGGTAACAGCACATGGGGATCGTGGGCAGTGGGTAGCATATGGTTCCGCTTCGAAAGGTCGAGTGCGAGCATAGGCGCTTCCTGCACCGATTGACAACCTCTTAACCTCCTCTTTACCTATGCATTTTTCGGCCATTTTCCCGGTTTACCTCTCCGTCCATACCCGTTAGACCTGAACAGTTCTTCTCCTTGCTCAATAGAGTCCGCTGGTCATTACTTAGTCCCTTCATCGCGCGGCGACTGATCGCGAAGTGACGGGAGTAACCAACAAAGCCAGAACGGCAAGGATCACTATGAATCGTTACTCGAACATCTTTCGGAGCAGCCAGACGCGCGCGACCCAAAGCCTCTCCTGTGCGGCCGTAACTCTCATGTTGTTGGGCGGTGCCACCGCGGCCCACGCTCAACTCACTACCGCAGACATCGTCGGGACTGTCACGGACGCAAGCAACGCTGTCGTCGGGAATGCCCAGGTCGAGGTCAAGAACCTGGCGACCAACGAGACCCGCACCGTTACCTCGAGCTCCAGCGGCGACTATGTCGTCAGCAACCTCAAGCCCGGCCATTACAGCGTCACCATCACAGCACCCGGCTTCAAGACCTCATCCACCGCCGACCTCGGGATCGAGGCAGGCGATCGCGCCCGTTCTGACGGCCACCTGCAGCTCGGAAACATCAACGAAACCATCAGCGTCGAAGCGCAGACTCCACTGCTTCAGTCGGAGAATGCGACCGTCAGCACGACGGTCACGGCACAGGCCGTGCAGGATCTGCCGCTCAACGGCCGTAACTACGTCCAGTTGGTGCAGCTCGTCCCCGGCGCGAACGAGGGTCCCGGTAACGGTCTCACCTCGGGTGGACGTCCTGACGATCGTCGCCAGTCCTCCTCCATCTCAGTCAACGGCCAGGACGACACGCTGAACAACTTCACCATCGACGGCTTTGACAACAACGAACGCGTCATCGGTACCAGCGGCGTCCGTCCGAACGTTGAAGGCATGCAGGAGATCAGCGTCCAGACCAACAGCTACGCGCCAGAGGCCGGACGCACCGCCGGCGGCGTCATCAACATCGTCACGAAGAGTGGCGGGAACCAGTTCCACGGCAGCGTCTACGAGTACTTCCGCAACGACATCTTCGATGCCCGCACCTTCTCCCAGAACACCGGCCGCAAGCCGGTATTACGTCAGAATCAGTTCGGCGGCAGCATCGGCGGACCCATCTTTAAAGACAAGACCTTCTTCTTCGGTGACTACGAGGGCCTGCGCCAGGTCATCGGCGTCACCTACAAGAGCACCGTTCCCACCCTCGACGAGTACAACAACATCAACGGCATCAATGGCGGTTCGCCCCAGGCGCTGGTAGCGAATGGTGCGGGCACGGCCGGTCGTGCGATCGACCCGATCGCACTGGCTTATCTGAAGCTCTTTCCCGCACCCAACCAGCCCGGTCTGACGAATAACTATATTGTCAGCCCCAGCAAGACGGCCACCAGCAACCTCTTCGATGTGCGCATCGACCATCACTTCAACGCCAGCAATCTCTTCTTTGGCCGTTACACCTACAACAAGGTGGACAGCACCATTCCCCCGGCACTGGGCACTCGGAACGGTCTGGACATCTCCGGTGGACGTTACATCTTCGCCGGTCCGGCGAGCGATGCAGCGCAGCAGTACGCCTTCGACTACACCCACATCTTCACGCAGAACCTGCTGATCGATCTGAAGGCGGGCTTCACCCGCATCAACAACCTGTCGTTGCCGCTCAACTACGGTAAGAACGCGGCAACGCAGGTCGGCTTCGGGCCGAACATGAACTTCAACGCCACCAGCAATGTGCTGCCGCCCATCTCCTTCGGTCCCTTCGCCGATATCGGTGACGGCGCCTACGTTCCCTTGCAGGACATCGACAACACCTTTCAGTACGCGGCCATCGTCAACTGGACCAGGGGGAACCACAACCTGAAGTTTGGCGCGAGCTACATCCGTCGCCAGGCTCGTAATCTGCAGAGCGCCTTTCCGGGTGGTCAGTATGGCTTCAACCTGATCTCGGACAACGTGTCCTCCACACAGATCCCTGATGCGACCGCCCGCCAGAAGAAACAGCAGGATAACCAGCTGGCAAGCTCACTGGTTGGCGCCTTTTCCTCGGAAGGCCGTAATTACAACCTCAACACGCCCGACTACCGCACCTATGAGCCGAGCTTCTTCGTGCAGGACAGTTGGAAGGCGATGCCAAACCTGACCGTGGTCTACGGTCTGCGCTACGACTTGTTCACCCCGTTTACTGAGGCACATGGTCACATCTCGAACTTCGACTTCAACCAGGCTCTTACGCTGAACTCGACCAACGTAGGTCAGGCTCTGAAGGTTCCGGGTGTCAACGGTGTCGACGGCCACGCGGGCATCGGTGTCGATCACAGCAACTTCGCACCGCGTGTCGGCTTCTCCTTCTCGGCGGCGCCGAAGACCGTGCTGCGCGGTGGCTATGGACTCAGCTTCTTCCCCGGCAACTACACCTCCAACGCCGATCTGAAGAATGCTCCGTTCGTCTCCGTCTACTCCCCCAACTGCGTCTCCAGCGTCGGTTACCAGATCCAGAGACAGCAGGGCATCGCAGCCAGTGCGTCCAACCCGGATTGCGCCACGGTTGCCGGTGCAATCCCGACGTTTGACGCGGGCCTGCCCTTGCCCGCCGCGCAGACGATCAACAGCCCGGCGCTCTCCTTCACCGCGGAAAGCCCGAACTTCCGTTCCGCGATGATTCAGCAGTTCAATCTGCAGGTGCAGCAGCAGTTTGGCGCCAACGTCCTGACCATCGGTTACGTCGGCAACATCGGTCAGCACCTGCCGCAGACCATCAGCGACATCAACGTTCCCAAGCCCGGTAACTCAACCATCCCTATCAGCCAGGGCGGTACGTCCAGCGCACGTCCTCTCAACGCGGTCCTGCCGAACCTGGGCGGTGTCAGCTGGATCATCAGCGAAGGCATCTCCAACTACAGCGCGTTGCAGGTCTCCTTCCAGCGTCGCTTCGTGCACGGCCTGTCGTTTGACGGCAACTACACCTGGGGCCGCGCGGCAAACGATGTCACTGGCTTCTCGCAGGAGGGTGCTCAGGGCGCGTACAACGCAGATCCGACGCGCATTCGCCTGATCGACTACGGCCTTGCGGAGAACAACATCAAGAACCGCTTTGCTCTCTCGCTCAACTACGCCATCCTGGATGGCCATCACTACAGCAACGCCTTTGAGACGTTCGCACTGGGCGGCTGGCAGATCAACACCATCACCGTGTGGCAGGGCGGCAAGCCCGTCTCCATCCTCAACAGCAGCTCTGCATCCCTGCCCGGTGACTCCGGGTATAACAACCGCGCCACTCCCATCAACAACGGCGGTACCGATCGTCCCAACCAGATCGCCGCTCCGGATCTTGGCACCCACACGAATGCCAGGTACTTCAACACGGCTGCTTTCGTTCCGCAGCCGCTGGGCACCATCGGTACCACGCAACGGAATAACGTCTTCGGTCCGCACTTCCGTCACATCGATCTGTCGCTCTTCAAGGACTTCCGCGTCACGGAACGTACCAAGGTACAGTTCCGTGCGGAGAGCTTCAACATCTCCAACACACCCAGCTATCAGTTGACGCAGGGCAGCGGCAACGTGCAGCTTGGCAACTCAGCCTTCGGTACCGTCACCGATGCCGACTCCAACTACACGCCGCGACTCTACCAGTTCGCACTCAAGCTCAACTTCTAACTTCTGTACAAGTTGTGTCACTGGCCTCCTGCCGGATAGCGCAACTGCTGTCCGGCAGATTTTTTACAGGCCGCATCCTACAGACCATGAAGACATTCACTTCGATCACGGCCATGGCTTTACTGGCAGTCGTAACCCAGGGCTGCGGAGAGAAGGCAGCGCAACCCGCGCGCGCCGTGCCGACTGCCGCCTTGAAGGCACCAGCGCCGACCGGCGATTGCGCTGCGAGCGAGATCAAGCTGACCTTCGACGGTCGCGACGGCGAATACACCGGCATGTCCCACGACGGAACGCTGATGGTCCTGCGCAATACCAGCGCCCGAACCTGCCGTGTGCCCAAGCGCCCGCAGCTCACATTCACAGACGCCGCGGGCAAACCCGTCGCGGTACAGGTCAACGTGCCGCGCGGCATGCATCCCGGCCCGGTGCTGGTGCCCGTCACTCTCGGGCCCGGCACCACTGCACAGTCCACGCTGCGCTGGGTCGTGGGCCCCGTCTACGACAAGAACACCTGTGCCGACACAGCCCGAGCCTCCATCACCCTGCCCGGCGGCCAGGCCTCGGCCAACCTGCACATGCACGTCTGCGGACAGACAGGCTCGCCCCTCGAGTTCGAAGAGGAGTGGCTGCAGCTCTCCTCCGAGGCAAACACCCAGGGGTAGGCAGTCGTCGACGCGGTAGAGTCTTTGTTGTGGAGAAGCAAACAGACAAGCTGGGATTGATCGCAGGCAACGGCAGTTTCCCGTTCCTGCTGCTGGACGCTGCGCGTGCCCGAGGGCTGCATGTGGTCGTCGCCGCCATCAAGGAAGAGACCGATCCGGAGATGGACGTGCGCGCCGCGAGCGACTCCGGCATGGAAGTGCACTGGATGAGCCTGGGAGAGTTATCAAGGCTCATTGAGACGTTTCAAAAGGCGCACGTTCGCAACGCCGTAATGGCCGGACAGGTCCGCCACAAGCAGATCTTCTCCGCCATCCGCCCCGACTGGCGACTCGCAAAACTACTCATGAATCTCCGCACCCGCAACACCGACATGCTGCTGGGAGCGATTGCGAAGGTCCTGAGCGATGAGGGCATCGAACTCATCAGTTCCACCGCATATCTTGAGCCAATGCTGGCAAAGTCGGGTGTGCTGACGCAACGCGCGCCAAACGAAGTTGAGCGGAACGACATCGCCTATGGCCTGACGGTCGCACGTGGCATCGCCGGTTTTGACCTGGGGCAAACCGTCGTCATTGCGGCGGGAGCGTGCGTCGCAGTCGAGGCGATGGAGGGCACGGACGCAACCATAGCCCGCGCCGGCGCGCTGATGGAATCGGTCGAAGAGGAATCATCGACACTGGCCAGGTCGCTGACGGTCGTGAAGGTCGCGAAGCCAAAGCAGGACCTCCGCTTTGACGTGCCCGTCGTCGGTGTGCCCACCATCCGGGCGATGGCAGCGGCGGGCGCAACCTGTCTGGCGATTGAAGCCGGGCGGACGCTGCTGTTTGATGAGGCTTCGATGCTGCGCGAGGCGGATGCTGCCGGGATCGCCGTGGTTGGTGAAGCGAAACCAGCAATGGTCTAAGTCACACCGCAGCTTTACCGCGGCACTTCAAAGACTTACCCAATCTTGCGCGTTTGCGCTTCCCGCAGCATGTGGGCTGAGTCATACTGATCACCGATTGCAAAAATAGAGCCGCGGCGGCGTGTCCTGCCACGGCTCGAAGCAAATGATCGAACGGGCCAAGGGAGATTCACCATGCAGCGTGCAGGATTGTGGTCGATGGTAGTGGTTGCGGTGCTGGCAGTGGGTGCCACCGCGCGTTTGGCAATGGCAGCGGGCGCAGGCGCCATGCTGGAACCGGGCGCTTCCGCGCCGAACTTCACGCTGCCCTCGCAGGAGGACAAGCAGGTGAGCCTGTCGCAGTACAAGGGCAAGTGGGTCGTCCTGTACTTCTACCCGAAGGATCAGACGGCCGGCTGCACCCTGGAAGCGCATAACTTCCAGCGCGACCAGGCTCTGTATGACAAGAATAACGCAGCAATCCTGGGCGTGAGCCTGGACACCGCTGAGAGCCACAAGATCTTCTGCACCAAGGAGAACCTCACCTTCAAGCTTCTCGCCGACCCGGAACACAAGGTCGTCGACGAGTACGGCGTCCCTGTGATGGCGATGGGACCGATGAAGGCCGCCAAGCGCGTGACGTACCTGATCTCGCCCGCGGGCAAGGTCGTTAAGGTATGGCCGGATGTGAAGGTCGCAAACCACAGCGAGGAAGTCCTGGCCGCGATCGCAGAAGCCAAGGCTGCAAAGTCGTAAGCTACGTTTTCGAAAAAGTGCAGGGCGAGCCTCCGGGCTCGCCCTTTTGCCTGCCCTGCTACTGAATCTTCTTCAGCGTGATCGACCTCGGGACGCAAAAAGGCCCGGAGCCTCAGGGATGAGGAGCCGGGCCTTTTTGCTTGCCTTAACTTCAGTGGTGCGGGTTGGGGAAGAACCGGATTACTTGGTGGCCTTCTTGGTTGCCTTCTTCGCGGTGGCCTTGGTTGCCTTGGTGGCCGTCTTGGAAGCTGTCTTCGAAGCCGTCTTGGTCGCCGTCTTTGCAGACGTCTTCTTTGCTGCGGTCTTCTTAGCAGGAGCCTTCTTGGCCACTGTCTTCTTGGCTACGACCTTCTTGGCCACAGCCTTCTTTGCTACGGCCTTCTTGGCCACAGCCTTCTTTGCAGGAGCTGCTTTCTTCGTTGCCAAAGTTTTGCCTCGCTGGTTGGATTTTGCCGCCTTGCTGCTGACGACCTTGCCACCACGTTTCGTCACCGACGGTTTCGTGGCAGACTTCGTTGCACCGGACTTCTTCGCGGGAGACTTCGTCACGACGGCTTTCTTCGTGGAGGTCTTCTTCGCGACAGTCTTCTTTGCTGGTGCGGATTTCTTCGTGACCACAGGCTTTGCTGCTGTCTTGACTACTTTCTTCGCAGCCTTCTTCGCGGGTGGCGGAGGTGGCGGCGTCTTCTTGGCTGCCTTCTTCGCTGCGGGTGGAGGCGGCGGAGGTGTTTTCTTAGCAGCCTTCTTGGCCGCGGGCGGCGGAGGCGGTGGCGTCTTCTTGGCGGCCTTCTTCGCTGCAGGTGGCGGCGTCTTCTTCGCTGCCTTCTTGGCCGTGGCCTTCGCGGGCGCTGCCTTCTTGGCCGGCGTGGGAATGCTGCTCAGCGTGGTCGCAACGGGAATCTCTGCGACGCTCTGCTCAGGAACGACGGACTCTTCGTCAGCCGGGGTATAAGGATCCACCTGGCTTGAGGGCGGCGCCTTCAGCGTGGCCTCTTCCGCATGGTGCTCGCTATGCAGCATCTTGTCGCTGCCCTCGGCGTCGGTGTCGTCATCGCGATCTTCTTCATCGTCGATGTCGTCTTCTTCGTCATCCAGTGTGACGTCGTCATCATCATCGTCCGAGGTCGTGGTGACTTCGTCCTCTTCGTCTTCGTCGTCGTCGAAGTCCTCGTCGGCGTCCTCTTCGTCGAGCTCCGGCTCGTCGTAGTCGTCCTTGGGCGCGGCGTAAAGCTTCAACTCTTCATCGAACATCATGGTTCAACCTCCAGCTACCGATGCAGGTAGGATGCAACAAACCCAGCGGACGCATGAGGCAATCGCAGACGAATGACACGATTGCAACACAGCAATATGGTGCACCGCAGATGGTGCAATGGCAAGAAGAAGTTTTCCGTGCGAGCAGAATTTGGTTCTGCTGCTTCTTCGTACAGCACCGCAGTTGTTGTCCGCGTTCTGCGCACAACGTTCTATCGCAACTGTAGCTCGCTTGCATAGCCTGTGCGCATACGTACTTTGTGCCATTCGCTAAACTGAACAGATGGCCCCGATCGTCAAAGCAATCCGCGGCACGCGTGACCTGCTGCCCCCTGAGACTGCCCTGTGGAATCGTGTCGAACGCACGGCACGCGATGTCTTCGCACGCTACAACTTCGGCGAGATCCGCACACCCGTTCTTGAAGCGACCGAGCTCTTCGCACGCGGCGTTGGCGAAGAGACCGACATCGTCAGCAAAGAGATGTACACGTGGGAAGACCGCGCACGCGCTGCAAGCGAGAAGGCCCAGTCACTCACGCTGCGGCCCGAGAATACAGCCGGTGTGGTGCGCGCCTACATCGAGCACAAGCTGGGCGATACGGGCCAGTTGCAGAAGCTGTACTACATCGGCCCGCAGTTCCGGCGTGAGCGCCCGCAGAAGGGCCGCTACCGTCAGTTCTTCCAGATCGGTGCAGAGGTCATCGGACCTGCAACCAGCGGCAGCGAATCACCGCTGCGCGATGCGGAGATCCTGGAGATGCTTGCCACGCTGCTGGACGAGCTTGGTATTCCACGCGCGAGCGCGGAGAACGAGTACAAGGGCTGGCGCCTGCTGCTCAACTCGGTTGGATCGTCGACTGATCGCCCGCGTTACGTTGCCGCTCTGCGCGAGGCGCTGCTGCCGGTGAAGGATCAGATGTGTCCCGACAATCAGCGGCGTGCCGAGACGAATCCACTGCGCGTGCTCGACAGCAAGGACGAGGCCGACCAGGAGATCATCAACGCTCTGCCGAAGATCGCCGACTATCTGGACGAAGCATCGACGCAGCACTTCAACGAGGTGAAGGCTGCGCTGGATGCCTGCAGCGTGCCGTACACGGTGAACCCGCGACTGGTGCGCGGTCTCGACTACTACACGCGCACGACGTTTGAGTTCACGGTGGACCTGGGTCTGGGCACGCAGAACGCGCTGCTGGGCGGCGGTCGCTACGACGGTCTGAGCGAGATGCTGGGCGGCCCCAAGGCTCCGGGCATCGGCTTCGCTATCGGTGAGGACCGATTGATCCTGACGCTGCAGGCGCTGGAAGAAGCTCGCGTCGCTGCTGAGGGTGAAGCAGACGCTGCGAAGATCGACGCCTACATTGCACCGCTCAGCCCTGCGCAGAACGCCGCTGCGCTGGCGCTGGCACGCACGTTGCGTACCGGTGGACTGAGTGTTGAAGTCGGTGACGGTACCTTCCGTCTGAAGAAGAGCTTCGACGCTGCAGACCGTGTGGCTCGCAGCATCGTCATCCTGGGCGAGGATGAGGTCAGTGCGAAGTCTGCAACGGTGAAGACGTTCAGCACAGGCGACCAGGCGAAGGTTGCGTTTGAGGATCTGCCGCAGGCATTACGCGGTAAGGTGTAGTGCGGACCCCACGTCTCACAGGCGAGATGTGGGGTCCGCTTCTGCAGATTTACTTGATCACGCCGCGCTCGCTCTTCGCAATGAACTCGGCGAGGTAGCCGACGCGCTCCCCGAACTCGCCCGCAGCGATCTTCTCGCGGATGGCTTCCAGCGCCTGCGAGGTATTCATCTTGTTGTTCTGCAGCAGGCGGTAGGCGGCACGCAGCTGCTTGATCTCTTCCGGCGTAAAGCCGCGACGCTCCAGCCCAACCTTGTTGATGCCGAAGGCTCGGTTCTCACGGCGGACGCTGGTGAGCGAGTAGGGCATCACATCCTGCGTGATGGTCGTTCCGCCGCCGATGTAGGCATAGGCGCCGATCGTGCAGAACTGGTGCACCGGTGCGTTGGCGCTCAGGACCGCATAATCCTCCACGATGACGTGACCGGCAAGCGTGGCGCCGTTGGGCAGGATGCAGCCGTTGCCAATGTGCGAGTCATGGCCGATGTGGACGTAGGCCATGATCAGGCAGCCATCGCCAATGGTCGTCTCGCCGCCGCCGCCTGCGGTGCCGCGGCTGATGGTGATGCTCTCGCGGAAGGTGTTGCCGTTGCCGATGGTCAGCCTCGTCGGCTCGCCCTTGTACTTCAGGTCCTGCGGGCTGCAGCCGAGGGAAGTGAAAGGGAAGACGCGGTTGTCGTCGCCCATGGTCAGGTGACCGTCGAGGATGACGTGGCTCACCAGTTCGCAGCGCTCGCCCAGCACGACGTTCGGCCCCACGATGCAGAAGGGGCCGACGGTGCAGCTCTCCGGCACCACGGCGCCGGCGGCGACAATCGCGCTGGAATGGATGGGCATCGTTAAACCGCGGCCTCGGGAAGTGCGGTCGCGTCCTGCTGCGGGTTCGATTCGCCGACGGTGGTTGGGGCGGCTGGGGTGGTCGGCGCGGCAGCGGGAGCCGTGGGGCGCGGTACGAGCTGGCACATCACCGTCGCCTCGCAGGCGACTTTGCCGTCCACGGTGGCGACGCCATGCATCTTCACCGCGCGCGAGCGCCACTGCAGAACAGTGACCTCAATGCGGAGCTGGTCGCCCGGCGTTACGGGCCGGCGGAACTTCGCGCCGTCGATGCCGGTGAAGACCATCAGCTTGTTTTCGCGGTCGGGGATCTCGTTCAGCAGAAGGCATCCGCCGGCCTGCGCGATCGCTTCCACGATCAGCACGCCGGGCATCAGCGGGTAGTCCGGAAAGTGTCCGGTGAAGTGCGGCTCGTTCGCCGTCACGTTCTTCAGGCAGACGATGCGCTGCTTGGGATCCACGTCAATGACGCGGTCGATCAGCAGAAACGGGTAGCGGTGCGGCAGCAGCTTCATAATCTGCTGGATATCCATCACGGGGGCGTGGCTTTCACTCATGGCTCCCAGCAGTATAGTTTGCCGGGGTGCCGGAGTTACGACGGGTGCATGAACCGTCGACCGCAGCCGCGTGACGAACCCACGCCGCTAGTCGTCGTCATCGTCCTTGTGGGCGTCCTTCGGATGCAGGATCATCTGCGGCACCGCCGCGGCATTGCCCATGGCATCCTGCCACAGGATCACGTTTAGTTTGCGCGGGTCGGCCCGGTCTTCGTGGGTAAAGTCCATCTTCGCCGAGGCCTTCGCACCAATGGCCTGGGGGGTGTTCGCGGTGTAGATCAGTTTGTTGTCGCGATTGCTGTAGTCGGCCGTGAAGGGCTCAGCGGAGCCGTCGCCGCTGAAGATCTGGATCAGCGGTGCGGAGGCATCGTTGTTGTTCATGGGCGGCAGGCCCAGCAGGTCTTCCATGGTGCGCAGCACGCTCACGGTCGTGTAGAAGGTGTGATCGACCGTCGCGCTGGGGCCGTGCGGTGCGTACTTGCTGGCGATCAGAGCGATGCTGCGGTGCGCGTCCACGTGGTCCGCGCCGTCCTGCGCATCGTCTTCCAGCGCAAAGATTGCAGTGCTGTCCCACAGGTTACTGTGCGAGATGGCATCGACCAGCCGGCCAACGGCCAGATCGTTGTCCGCAACGGAGGCGCGCGGCGTCGGGCTGCCGGCCTTGGTGCCCGCCGTGTGGTCGTTGCCCATGCGCATCATGATGAAGTTCGGCATGGTGTCGTGGCCCGCTGCCAGATCACGCTTCCACTGCTCCACATGGTTGCGAAACTCTTCGAAACGAAGCTGTTCCGGGAATTCGAGTCCGAAGTCCGGGTAGAGCGGATCGTAGTGGTTCTGGAGTTCGGGCTTGGTCGCGGTGTTCTTTGCGATCAGCGGAATCGGCCAGGGGTAAGGGCTGTTGCCGCCGCCATAGTTTGTGGGGATGGGCTCGCCAGGCAGAATCGCCGTGCGCGGGCAGCCCGTCGCCTGGCCTTCCGGAGTACCCAGCAGCGGGCTCTTGTCTTGCGCGACGTGCTTGTCGGTGCAGAAGTCGGTGTTGATGAATTCGCCGAAGTTCATCAGCGTCTTGCCGTGCCGCGCGACGTTCGTCCAGATGTAGCCGCTCGCCGGCTCGTTGACGTCACTGATGCCTTCAGCCAGCGGATAACCCTGCTCGACGACACCCTCGAAGTCATACATGCGCTCGCCGCCGCGATAGCTCTGCTGCCAGATGCGTTCGGTGTAGTCGCTGGTGATCCCTGCGGTCGACCATACGTGGCCGTTGCCGGAGACCTCGCCGGAGTCATAGAAGTTGTCGAGTACGCCGTACTGCAGCGCCAGCTTGTGCTCGTTGGGCGTGATGCTCTTGCCGTACATGGTCAGCGACGGCTCACCGTTGCCTACACCCAGGTCACCCAGGATCTGGTCGTAGGTGCGGTTCTCTTTGATGATGTAGATCACGTGCTTAATGGGATTGGCGCCGCCCGCGAAGCGCAGATGCTCCTGCGCCGCGTTCATGCGGTTGCTGGTCATTACCGCAGCCGACAGCTTCGCCAGGTCCGGCATCGCCTTTGTCAGATCGATGGACGCCACGGAGCCGTAGAGCAGCGTGGCGATGTACGCATGCGCGCGCGGCTTAAAGACCTTTGCCGCTGCCGGATCGTGCGGCGCTGCAGCGGGCGCCGCGTTCGGCCCGGTGCCCTTGCCCTTACCGGTTGCTACGAGCAGATGGCCTGCGTGCACGGTGACGGCGGTGGGGAACCACTCGGTGGGGATGAAGCCTGCGGCGATGGCGGGTGTCTTCGGGCTCAGCTTGTCCGTGGTGTGCAGTACTGCGATGGCGTTCGAGCCGGAGTTGGCGACGAAGAGTTCCTTGCCGTCGTTGCTGAAGGCCAGCGCAGAGGGGATTGCTCCGAAGAGAGTCTGGCCGGGCAGGCGCGTGTCCCATGTGCCCAGCAGCTTCATGCGTGTGCCGTTGAGGCCCACGGCTGCGACGGCATCGCGGTTGGCAAGCGCGACGTACAGCCGCGACTCATCCGCGCTCAGATGCATGGCCGCCGGGTGGGAGCTGGGATCGATGGGTCGCGCGGGCGGCATCAGCGGGAGCGTCTGCACCGTACGACCACTGACAAGATCAAGCTCGGCGACGGCAGAGCCATTCCAAAGACCTACAAAGGCGCGGCGGCCGTCGCGGCTGACCGCGATGCTGATGGGGTAAGTCGAAGGCACGACCGGACTGCTGGCCAGGTCGAAGCGCTTCAGCGTTGCGCCGGTGGCCGTGTCCATCAGCAGCACGTCATCGGAGTAGTCATCGGCGATCAGCAGCCGGTCGGCGGCGCCGTTCTTACCCGGGACGATCGCGAGGCCGGTCGGTACGGGGATCGCCTTGCCCTTGGGTGTGTCTGGGTTCAGTTCATTCTGCGTGCGACCCGGTGCCAGCGTCTGCAGTGGCACTTTCAACAGGCGTTCCGGCGTGATCACGCCATCGCGAAAGCTGTAGACGGCGATGGCGTTGCCGGTGGCCTGCTTGCCCTTACCTTCCGGATCGGTCAGGGAATCCAGGCTGGCATACAGGTGTGTGCCGTCCGATGAGAAGACCAGGCCCGTATAGAGCGTCTGCGGCATGTCGCGCGCGGTCCGGTGCTCCGGGAAGTCTTGTACCGCGTCGGTCGCCGTGTTGATGATGGCGATGGACTGCAGGTAGTCGCTCTCGGCGGTGCCGTAGCCACCGTTGACGACGGCGACATAGCGGCCGTCCGGCGAAGTCACCATGGCCATGGGGAGGCTGTTCAGGCGCTGCGGCGCGCCCAGTACCGGCAGCATCAGCTGCTTGCTGGATGGCAGGTTCAGGACCGTCTGCGGCTGCTGCGCGATGACAGAAGGGACTGCGAGCGAAGCTGAGAAAAGGGCTGCGGTGACGACACGCTGGGGACGCATGTCGAGCATGATACTCAAGCCATATGAAACTGGTATTCCTATCGCTTGGGTGGCTGCCCAGAGAGCCAGTAGGGCTCTCCCGCTGGAATGAAATCGATGTTCGTCTCGTGGAAGACCGTCTTCAGCCAAACGGCACAGTTGTCCATGCCGGGCTCTTCTGACGTGTAGTGCCCCAGCAGGATCATCGCCTTCCTGCGTCCCTGCTGCACGGCATCCAGCGTGTAGGAGATCGTCTCCCACTCAGGAATCTCACCAGCCACCAGCACCTCGACGTCGTCCCGCTCCAGAGCCTGGATCTGCCGTGCCTCGCCGGAAGCTCCCGGCGCGTAAGCGGCCTTGGTGACCTTCATCTTCGGATCGCCAATCACGCGCACAATGCGATTGCCCATCGTTGCCGCAAGCTGTTTGGCCAGTTCGGCGACGGTGATCGTCGGCACGGTAAAGAGGTACTGGTTGTCCGCATGCTGGTATTGCTTCCAGCCAGCCTTCTTCACCCAGCCCTCTGTAATGCCATCCGGCTTGCGTGCGTGCCAGCCGTCATGCCAGCGAAAGATGACGAGGCCATGCTCTTGGATGTAGGCCATCTTTTCGGCATAGACGGGATCGTTCTTGAACATGGTGTCCGCGTCCTGATGGTTATAGAACGTCGGCTCGTGCGTGATGATCAGGTTGTCATGCGCGGCGGCGGCCTTGCGTAGCACCTCCATGGTGGGCGCGATGACCGTCGCAATGCCGGTGACGACGGTGGCCGGATCGCCCGCTTTAATGGTGTCCACCGTGTTCGGAACCGCCGTAACGCCCGCAGCCTCACGCATCTTCGCGATGGCCTGTTCCGCGGTGAGGGACTGTTGGGCTTGCGCTGAGAGTGCCAGTACGAACAGAGCGAGCGAGACAGGGCGAAGGCTTGGCATCGAGGACAGTGTCGTCCTGAGTGACACCCGATGACAAGGGGGCAGGGACAGTAGTGAGAGAAGTCGACTCCCGATTGCAAATCCCCGCTCAGTTTCCGAAAACCCCGTTTTCTGGAATCCATGGCGGCCGCGCTAGGCGAACTGACGGTGAGTCGCTGCAGATCACCTAGCTTTTGAGAACCAGATGCCCACGTCGTTATCGATGAGAAGTCTGATCTCACGGTCATGGATCTCAATCGGGTAGCCCGAGTTATCTAACAGGACTCTTGGTCCGTTGCTCCCGCCACTCCATATTCGCCAGTTCCCTGTGGTCTCAGTTTTAGGCTTCGAAGAGCCGCCTTGGACAAGATCGTATTTCCCATCAGGCTGGAGCCTCAGGTGATCTGCGTTGTGATCACTCGCTTTGTTCTCCGGATCTTCAGATATGTAGACATAATCTCCAACCACAATGCCCGACGTGATTGGTTGCTGGGCATGTTTACACCCTGCGCCGACACCGAATGACGCAAGGATAACGAAAGACAGGAACCTGTTCCTCGAATTCGGCATGGCCCATCATCTCAACGGTCGCTTGCGATGTGCAAGAAAACCTTTTACCCGGAAAGTCTGGTTTTCGGAAAAAGGCGGCTGTGGGCTTTCCGCAAACGCCGTTTAGGGAGTAGCTGACTTCTAACGATAAGCCGACTTCTGTGGAGTTGGTGGGAGCGTCAGCGGAGGCCACCTTACCTCAAGGTCGCCGTAGTAGCCTTAGTCCCATGCACCGAGTCCTATTGCTGATCTTACTGACAGGATCGATTCGAGCTCAGAGCGCTCCGGACGCGATGGAATTGCTCCAAAGGGCGAAGAGCTTTGGAGAAAATACGCGGAGTTGGAGAGCCGAAGCCGTCCAGACGATGCAGGTTTCTGGGCCTGGGTTGAAGCTGGCAAGCACCGATATTCACATCAAACTAGCCGCTGAAGGCCCGCTGAAAATGAGCAGAGTCAACAGCGGGGATGACCGAACAACGATGGTCTGCGACGGAACCCAACAGTTCTATTCAGGGGATGGAGGGCTGAGCTATTACTTGAATGAAACGGGCGGACAGTGCAGCTTTCCACTCATGTCCTTTTACGAGCCATCGCTCATGAACTTCATCGTACCAAGCAGCAATCAAGCGTCTTTGTTCGTTGTCGGCGATGATTACGTCCATCTCGCGGATAGCGAGAGGCGTTGTGTAGTCGTCCGCATCGTGTTGGAGCAGGCCGTTCGCACAATGTGCATAGACCCTATTCGACCTGTCATCTTGCGAGATGTGGTGGAGATAGAGAACAAGGCAAACGGCTTTCGATCGTCAACCACAACCACCTTTCTGAGTTTCGAAGATCACCCCAACTTCACCCCAGACACCTTCCGGATCACAATTCCCGCCGCAGGCTACAGAGCACAACGCCCCTGACGTAACGGGAAGGTGCCCGTTCCATCGAAAGTCGGGTTTTCGGAAACTGAGTGGACTGCGAACGCTAATGCCGTTCCCGTCGCTAGGTGAACTTTCGGCGTCGTCGGTTTGTATAACTTTCTTCGCAAGACAAGGGCCCGGATTGCTCCGGGCCCTTGTCTTGCTGCTCTGTGATTGGGTTACGCCTTACCGGCCAACTGGCGCAGCACGTACTGCAGGATGCCGCCGTGCTGGTAGTAGAGGATCTCCTGCGGTGTGTCGATGCGGACGGTTGCGGGGATGCTCGTGACCGTGCCGTCCGCGTGCGTGGCTTCCACGGTGATCTGCTTGCCGTTGGCGAACTTGCTGTCCAGCATGTCCTTCAAGCCGGGAACCGAGTAGGTCTCCTCGCCGGTCAGGCAGAGCGACTCTGCATTCTCACCGTGCTGGAACTGCAGGGGAAGAATGCCCATGCCGACCAGGTTGCTGCGGTGAATGCGCTCGTAGCTCTCCGCAATGACGAAGCGGATGCCCAGCAGGCGCGGACCTTTCGCAGCCCAGTCCCGCGACGAGCCGGAACCGTACTCCTTGCCCGCAAGGATCGCGAGCGGCGTGCCGCGCTTGGCGTACTCGACTGACGCGTCGTAGATGGACATGCCGGTGCCCTCAGGGAGGAGGCGTGTCACGCCGCCTTCGGTACCGGGAGCCAGCTTGTTGCGCAGGCGGACGTTGGCGAAGGTTCCGCGCACCATGACCTCATGGTTGCCACGACGCGAGCCGTAGCTGTTGAAGTCGCCGGGCTTCACGCCGTTGTCCGTCAGGTACTTGCCGGCCGGGCCGTTCAGCTTGATGCTGCCCGCAGGCGAGATGTGATCGGTCGTAACGGAATCGCCAAGGACGGCGAGCACGCGTGCATCGTGGATATCGACCACGGGAGCAGGCGTTGCCGGCATGCCGTCGAAGTACGGTGCCTTGCGGATGTAGGTGGAGTCCGGCTCCCAGCCGTAGACATCGCCCAGCGGGAACTTCAGGCTCTGCCAGTTCTTATCTCCATCGCTGACGGTCGAGTACTGCTTGCGGAACATCTCGGCGTCGATAGAGTCGGCGACGGTCTTGTTGACCTCTTCCTGCGTCGGCCAGATGTCCTTCAGGAAGACCGCGGTGTGATCCGGCGAGAAGCCGATGGGCTCCTTGTCGAAATCGAAATCGATCGTGCCAGCAAGTGCGTAGGCTACGACGAGCGGCGGGCTCATCAGGTAGTTGGCGCGAACGTCAGAGTTGATGCGGCCTTCAAAGTTGCGATTGCCGGAGAGCACCGACACGGCGACCAGACCGTGATCTTCAATGGCCTTCGACACATCGGTGGGCAGCGGTCCGCTGTTGCCGATGCAGGTGGTGCAGCCATAGCCGACGGTGTTGAAGCGCAGCGCGTCCAGGTACTGCGACAGGCCAGCCTTGTCGTAGTAATCGGTCACAACACGCGAACCCGGCGCGAGCGAGGTCTTGACCCACGGCGGGGTCATCAAGCCCTTCTCGACAGCCTTCTTCGCCAGCAGACCTGCCGCGATCATCACGTAAGGATTGCTGGTGTTGGTGCAGGACGTAATGGCCGCGATCACAATGCTGCCGTGGTGCAGGTACGGTTCGACATCGATGCCCAGGCGTTCCTTGACGGAACCGATGGCTTCCAGGCCCGTCTCCAGGTGACCGGCCTTGCCGGGTTCCGGCATGCCCACCGTGGATTCAACCGAACCGTCTGCGGACGAGTGGCCGCCTTCGCCCTGCCACCGCGTGAGTTGGCGATCACCCTTCACGTTCGCGTTAGGGCCGTAGAGCGTCGGCAGCACCTTGGCGAAGCTCTCCTTCGTCTGCGACAGCGCAACGCGATCCTGAGGACGCTTGGGGCCGGCGACGGAGGGTTCCACGGTAGCCAGATCGAGTGCAAGTGTGGAGCTGTACTCGGCCTCGGGAGCGTCCGCAGTGTGGAACATGCCCTGTGCCTTCTGGTACTCCTCCACCAGATTTACCTGGTCTTCGGTGCGGCCGGTCAGGCGCAGGTAGGTCAGCGTCTCTGCGTCCACAGGGAAGAAGCCGCAGGTCGCGCCGTACTCAGGAGCCATGTTTGCAATCGTCGCGCGATCGGCCAGCGGCAGTTCGCTGATGCCCGAACCGTAGAACTCGACAAACTTGCCCACGACACCATGCTTGCGCAGCATCTCGGTCACGGTTAGCACCAGGTCGGTCGCGGTGGTGCCCTGACGGAGCTTGCCCGTCAGGCGGAAGCCCACAACCTGCGGAACGAGCATCGATACCGGCTGGCCCAGCATGGCTGCCTCGGCCTCAATGCCACCTACGCCCCAGCCGAGCACGCCCAGGCCGTTGACCATGGTGGTGTGGCTGTCCGTGCCGACCAGCGTGTCCGGATACGCAACGTTGTCCTGCGTCGTGAAGACCACGCGTGCCAGGTACTCCAGGTTCACCTGGTGGCAGATACCCATGCCTGGCGGTACCGCGCTGAAGTTGTCGAAGGCCGTCTGACCCCACTTCAGAAAGGCGTAACGCTCGCGGTTGCGCTGGAACTCCAGCAGCGAGTTCAGGTCGTACGCGTTCTTCAGGCCGTACTCATCCACCTGCACCGAGTGGTCAATGACCAGCTCTGCCGGCTGCAGCGGATTGATCTTCTGCGGATCGCCGCCGAGCACCTTCATGGCATCGCGCATGGCGGCCAGATCGACGATGGCGGGAACGCCGGTGAAGTCCTGCATCAGCACGCGCGCGGGCATGTAGGCGATCTCGCGGCTGGGTTCGGCGGCGGGCTGCCACTTCGCCAGGAACTCGATGTCGTCGGCAGTGACGGTCACGCCGTCTTCCCGGCGAAGCAGGTTCTCCAGCAGAACCCGCAGGGAAAAGGGCAGGCGCGAGAGCTCGATGCCCCGCTGGGCCAGGGAATCCAGGCGGTAGTAGGTGTAGCTCTTGCCGCCGCTCTGTAGTGTGGCGCGTGATTCGAAGGTGTTCAGGGAAGTGGTGCTCATAGTGTTGTCAGATCCTCAAACGAGCCGGTGAAGGCGCGTGGGCTGGCCGCAGACACTGTGCTTCACAAAGCGCGAAACGTGGCCCAGGCGGCGTGGTGAGAAAGAGTAGCAAAGGGAAGTGAAGTGTGTGCGACGGGCGTCGCTAAACGGCAGTGCGGCCGCGATCATGCTTGCCGTGACGAAAGCGCTTCAACCTGTCCAGGGAGCGGCACATGCGCTCTATGTTAGCGCGGATAGCCGACACTTTGCACCTGCGCCGCACACCGCATGTAGCCGTACAGTAATGCCATGAGCCTCGATCGCACCCGCGACTTCCTTCTATCGCTGCCGCGCGTGGAGGAGACGTTGCAGTGGGACAATCTCGTCTACTGGGTGCTGGATAAGGCAGTCGGCGGCAAGATGTTCGCCATGATGGAACCGGAACCCGGCGGTCCGCACGTCGCCGGGTTCGCGGTACCGGCAGACCAGTTTGAGCCGCTGCTGGAGATCGAAGGCGTGCGACCTGCACCGTATCTGGCGCGTGCGCAGTGGGTCGTCGTCGAACGTTGGGACGTCTTCACCGCAGCCGAGTGGCAGCACCATCTGCGGGCTGCGCACAGCCGTGTCGAGGCAAAGCTGCCGCCACGCATTCAGCGGCTGATGGAGTTGAAGCAGCGCGAGTACCGGGTGTTAGTCCGCGAAAAACGCGCCGCTGCCAAATCCGCCGGAAAGAAATGACTTTTACTCGCCCTTGTTGTCATCGCGAGGCAGTTCCAGCGCGACCAGGCCAAAATGGGTTCCACTGCCACTGCTCTTGAACGAAACAATGTGCTGCCGCGACGGCGAGCCGGACTTCATCTCTGTGGAGTCGTCATCGTCCATGTGTTCCTTGCCATGTGTCTTGACGTGATTATCGTCATTGCAGGTGAGGCCCAGGCCCGTCTTTACGGGCGTGCCAACTGGCTGCTTGTGCCGGCAAGTGATCACGTCGCTGTACTGCGACAGTGCCTTCTTGTAGAACTCGCTGATCTTCTCCGGCGAATCGGTCGAATCGAAGCTCAGCGCCAGCACGCGCAGATGAAACGCGCCGAAGTTCATGTCGACGTCGGCAGATCCGCCGTCGTCTTTGCCATTTTTCTTCTCCAGAACGGCGCCCGGATACAGCGGTAGACCAACCTTCTTACTCACCGTGTCACTGTCCGTCTTTACGCTCATACCGCCCAGCGGCGTGGTGATGGCGACGTCTTTGCCGCCCTTGTCACCCTTGCGGGATTCGACCATGCAGCCGGCCAGCGGCAACAGAAGGGTGAGTGCAGCGATCGTGCGAAGCGGGACGTACATGGGTGGCTCCTCTGCGTTTCTGAAAGCAGCATACGGCGGAACGGGGCCGATGGTTCCGTTGAGTGAACTGATTTCGAAGACGGTCATCCCGGCGGAGCCACGGCGCTTGCTTCTGTAACAGAAGTTGTGCAAATCTGCGCTTGACAATCTTGGTACGCTACCCCAATATCTAGGGTGGCTGGCAACCTGTGTCCCATCCGTAGCGTTGGCGTAGTAGATTCGGGTCTTTCGTCAGGGAGACGACCCGCTGGGAGGCACCCAACGTCCCTTGGAATGCTGCAAGCCCGCTGTTCCTGTCCATGAGCAAGGCCCCGCATCCTTTGCGGGGCCTTTTTTTCGGCGGAAACACCGCTGTCGCTCGTGTTTTTGCACGAATTCCTCACGCGGCGAAGTGTCCGCAGGACTACACTTGAGGCGAATTGCGAGCGGCAATCGCCATACACCATGCGGTCGTGAGGGAGTTGATTTGGCTGGGGCAGATGCAAACCGGAAGAAGTCGAGTGGCCCTCTGCCGGAGATTCCCGACAAGCTCTACTTCCGCATCGGCGAAGTCGCCCGCCTGCTGGATCTGCCCGCATACGTCCTGCGCTTCTGGGAGAGTGAATTCCCGCAGTTGAAGCCCAATAAGGGCGGCACCGGCCAGCGGCTCTACCGCCGCCGCGATGTCGAGACCGCGCTCGAGATCCGCAAGTTGCTTTATGACGAGGGATACACCATTCCCGGCGCCCGCCAGGCGCTGAAGGCGGAACCACGCGGTCCACGTGCCGTGCCGGCTGCGAAGGTCGCCCCGGAGCCACAGCCCATCCGACCGATCGAAACTGGCTCGGAGACCGCGGCAAGCCGCCTGCACCGGATGAAGGCAGAACTCAGGGAGCTTGCCACCCTATTGGAACGGCCCTCACCCGGCGCCCGGCCAAAGGTCAACCCGGCGCATCGCGGTCTGCAGATCACCGCAAGGCGCCGCGCCGTGGCCGATGTTCCGCCGCCGCTCTTCGCCGGCTCGCTGGATGCAGAGCTGGAACGGTTGCTCAATCCGCAGAAACAGCCAACTGATCAGTAATGTCGGCTATCCGACGCCCCTTTTCCTGATTTGGGATATTTGGTCGCGATCCACCTGTTTGTCTTGCGGCAGTCATGGTCAGACCGTAGCCTGACATCACATGGCCGACACAAAGCAACTGGAAGAGAGCAGCATCGGCGTCACCACGGTTGAGGCCAACCACCGCCGTCATCTGGTCCGCCCCTACGAAGATCGTCCCGTCGTAGAGCTGGCGGAGGGCGTCGTCGCCTGTCCGCTCTGCGGCAACCCGCGCTTTCGCCGGTCGCGCTTGCGCTTCACAGACTTCGCAGAAATCCTGATGATGCGCTACCCCGTGCGCTGCACCCGTTGCGGTCAGCGCCAGTACACAGATTTCAACGTGGCCATGATGTCGTTTCCGCCACGACCGGTCGGCGGACACAGAGCCGAAAGGCAAGACACTTGGAAGAACTGGACCGATCCATCGATGCCCAGCCAGCCTGTTGCACGTCCACTATCGACCGCGCAGGGGCCGCGTGCACGCAACCTGAATGCGCCGAAGGCAGAGAGCGATCTCGCTTAGGGGTCGCCGCCGCGCACCGTGGTGGCTAGAATCAAGCAAGCTTTGAACGAAACGACACCATCCAGAGGCAGAATCGCGGCGCTATTGCGCCCGGGCGGATCGTCGTCCGCATACTCCGCGTCGTTGCTATTGATGGTGTCTGCGCTGCTCAGCGGCGTGTTGGGCCTGGTTCGCAGCAGCCTCATCGCGTATTTCTTCGGAGCGTCGCCCGCCGTTGACGCGTACACCGGTGCGTTTGAGCTGCCCGACACGATCAACTACCTGCTCATTGGCGGAGTCGCATCCACCACTTTCATCAAGCTGCTTACGCAGTACGAGGCGGAAGGCCGGCTGGAAGAGGGTGACAGGGCACTCTCAAACATTCTGAACGTGATGTTGACCGTTCTGGCCGCGGCTGCGCTGCTGGGGATGGTGATCGCCCCGATCTACGTTAAGTACAAGTTCCATAACTTTGATTCGCCGGAGACGGCTCAGCAGTGCGTTTGGATGACGCGCGTGTTGCTCTTCAACCCGCTGTTGCTGCTTGCGGGCGGCGTCTTTGGATCGCGGCTGATGGCAAAGAAGATCTTCTTCTACCAGGCACTTCAGCCGCTGGTCTACAACGGCGGCATCATCCTGGGCGCGGTGTTGTTGCACATGCGGTTTGGCATCTATTCGGTGGCAATCGGCGCTGTAGTTGGTGCGATCTTCGGGATGTTTGCGCTGAACTTGGCGGGTGCGCGGTCGATCGGCATGCAATGGTCGCCGGAATACGACTGGAAGCATCCGGCGTTGCGCGAGTGGATACGTCTCAGCCTGCCGTTGATGCTGGGCCAGTCGCTGACCACGCTCGACCCGCAGATCCGTAGCTACTTCGCTAGCGAGGTGAAGGGTGCGGTGGCCACCATGAACTACTCGCGGCAGTTGTTCAACTCGCCCATGATGATGATTGGCCCGGCAGCCGGTGCGGCGTCGCTGCCGTTCTTCGCATCGCTCTGGGCCAAGGCGGACGTTGCGGCCTTCAGTGCTGCCGTGAACCGTTCGGTTTCACGTCTGTTGTCCGTCAGCCTACTGCTCTCGGCGCTGATGATTGCTCTTGCCTATCCGATCGTTGACGTGGCATTGCGCCGTGGGCGCTTTCACACCAGCGATGCCTCCGCCGCCGCTGAACTCTTCGTGCTCTTCTGCCTGTCGCTGGTCTTCTGGACCTCGCAGAACCTGTATGCACGCGCCTTCTATGGTGCAGGGAATACGCTGACGCCCATGATCTCTGGCACCATCGTCACGGTGGTTTCGCTGCCGGTGTACTGGTTCCTCTTTCACGCAGATGGTATGCGCGGCCTGGTCATAGCATCCGACATCGGCATCGCGGCACACATGATCTCGCTCGCCGTGCTGCTGCATCGCAAACGCATGGTCAGCCTGGCGGATCTACAGTGGCTTGAGCTGGGCAAGGCTTTGCTGGCGGCGATGGCGAGCGGGTTTGCTACGTCCTTCGTCCTGCGCGTGCTGCCTCTTGGCGAAAGCCATGGAGCGAATATCGTCAGGCTGGTCGCCGGTTCCGCAGTCTGGCTCATTGTTGCCCTGGGCCTGCTGACGGCGATGAAGTCATCCCTGCCTGCCGCGGTGCTGCGGCGCAAATCCGCGAACGTGCAGCCTCCGGTCCGCATCAACGCCACCGACGCACCGGACCAGAACTGACGATCGGGTGCCGATAATCGCTCCTACGCTGCTACCCTTGAAGGTGGGAAGCAGGCAGGCGCAATGGCACAGGAGAAAAAACGGCTCGGTAAGAAGCACAGGTTGGCGCAGACGCGTCCGCACAAAGGCGTAACGCCGAAGGGCGCGAAGGCGTCGGCGACGTCGGTTGGCGGAGCTTCGCCGAAGGGCCGCAAGACCGTCTCCGCGAAGAAGGAGGCGGCGTTTACCAAGAGCAAGGTTCGCACGCAGTCACCGACGCGTGTGAAGGGCAAAGCTGTTACCGGCGCGCAGATGGCCGGCGGCGCACAGCCCGCTGAAAAGGCACCGACGAACCGTCCGGTGCGTGGATCGCGCGGCATGGGTGGTGATGAGGGCGTGCGTTCGCGCGTCAATATCGCATCGCTGAGCGACCCGGAGACTGAAAACGCATTCGCGGCCATGCTGCCGCTGATCGAAGATGTACAGCGCCCCAGCGACTCCATCGCCGCGCCGCTCTTCGCAATCTGTGGCCGCCCGAACGTCGGTAAGAGTACCATCTTCAACCGCCTGACCGGTACCCGCCGCTCCATTGTGGGCGACGAACCTGGCATCACGCGCGACCGCATCTATGGCGAAGTCGAATTCGACGGTCGCCTGCTGCGCATCGTCGATACTGGCGGCGTCGTTCCGGACGACGAAGCACTCATCCCATCCGAGATCTTCCGGCAGGCGCGCATCGCGCTCGAGGAAGCTGAGGCTATCGTGCAGGTCGTCGATGGCCGCGCCGAACTGACGCAGCCCGATATTGAACTCGCACGCATCCTGCTCAAGAGTGGCAAGCCCATCTTCCTGGCCGTCAACAAGATGGACACGGAGAAGATCTCGACCGATGCGGAGAACTTCCGCCAGCTCGGCTTCAAGCAAGTGTTTCCAGTAAGTGGTGAACACGGCCTTGGCATGGGCGATCTGTTGGAGGCTGTCTCCGCTGCGCTGCCGATGGTGGAAGAAGAAGAAGTCGAAGACCTGGGCGATATCTACGTCGAAGAGGTAGAAGAGACCGATGAGACGAAGCGCGAGCGTAAGCTGCGCAGCCATGGCGAACACATTAGCAAGGAGACGCGGGTCGCCATCATTGGGCGGCCAAACGTTGGTAAGTCGACGCTGCTGAACGCACTCACCGGTACCGGTCGCGCGATCGTCTCGCCCATCGCAGGCACCACGCGCGATGCTGTCGATGAAGTCGTCATGCGTAACGACCATAGCTTCCGCTTTGTGGATACTGCCGGCATCCGCCGCAAGGGTAAGACCACGTTGATGGCGGAGAAGCTGTCGGTCATCATGGCGCGCAAGCACCTTGAGGCAGCGGACGTTGCGCTGCTCATCATCGATGCGACTGAGGGTGTGACGGGGCTGGACGCAAACATCGGCGGGTACGCGCATGAGAGCGGCCGCAGCGTCATCATCGTCGTCAATAAGTGGGACGAAGTAACTACTGGTCGCATGCGTCCGGATGGCAAGGACGACTACGAAGACGGCAAGGCGCCTGCAGATATCAAGGCGTACACCGAGCAGGTGCGCGACGCTCTGAAGTATCTCGACTATGCACCGCTGCTCTTCATCAGTGCGAAGGACGGCATCAACGTCGAAGAAGTTTTCAAGAAGGTGCAGCTCGTCGCGCGTGAGCGCCGCAAGCGCGTCACCACCGGACAGATGAATCGCTTCCTGGATACGGTTGAATTCGAGAAGGCGGGCGTGCCGTACAACAAGCGTCTGCGGATCTACTACATGACGCAGGCCGCTGTGGCGCCGCCCACGTTCGTGTTGTTTACAGACCGCGATGTGAAGCTTCACTTCTCGTATGAACGCTTTCTTGAAAACCAGATCCGCGCCAGCTTCAAGTTTATTGGCTCGCCCATCTGGTTTAAGGTGCGTGCGCGCAACAAGAAAAAGGAAGAAAAGTAAGCTCGGCAGACTGTATGGTTCACATGCTGGCTGGACAGGGTTACTCTTGCAGCCGGTACGAAAGGGAACTGCACAGATGCCTGAAGCAACGTGTGACATCGGTCTGATCGGCCTGGCGGTGATGGGCCAGAACCTTGTTTTGAACATGAACGACCACGGTTACTCCGTGGCCGTGTTCAATCGCACCACTTCGAAGGTGGATGATTTCCTGGCTGATGAGGCGAAGGGAACGAAGGTTGTTGGCACGCACTCGATCGAGGAATTGTGCCAGAAACTGCGTCTTCCACGCCGCATTATGATCATGGTTAAGGCCGGAAGTGTCGTGGATGAGACGATTCAGTCGATCGTTCCGTTTCTGGACAAGGGCGACATCATCATCGACGGCGGTAACTCGCTGTACACGGACAGCACCCGCCGCACGAAGGAGCTTGCGGACAAGGGAATCCTCTTCCTGGGCACCGGCGTTTCCGGTGGTGAAGAGGGCGCTCGCTTCGGTCCTTCGATCATGCCGGGTGGGAACCCGGAGAGCTGGCCGCACCTGAAGGAGATCTTCCAGTCGATCGCTGCCAAAGTGGACGATGGCACTCCCTGCTGTGACTGGGTCGGTCCGGATGGCGCCGGGCACTACGTGAAGATGGTTCATAACGGCATCGAGTACGGCGACATGCAGTTGATCGGCGAAGCCTACCAGATGCTGAAGGACGGTCTAGGCTTGAGCCCCGACGAGCTGCACGATGTCTTTGCCGAGTGGAACAAGGGCGAGCTCGACAGCTTCCTGATTGAGATCACCGAGAAGATCTTTGCCAAGAAGGACGAGGACGGCTCGCCCATGGTCGACAAGATCCTGGATACGGCCGGACAGAAGGGCACGGGCAAGTGGACGGCGATCAATGCGCTGGACCTGGGGCAGCCTGTCACGCTGATTGGCGAGAGCGTCTTTGCGCGGTGCCTGTCTTCGTTGAAGGATGAGCGCGTGGCTGCTTCGAAGGTCTTCCGTGGACCGACGGACACTCCCGCGATTACGGACAAGGCAGCGTTCATCGAGGATGTTCGGTGTGCTCTTTACTGCTCGAAGATCATCAGCTATGCGCAGGGTTACATGCTGCTGCGGGCGGCTGAGCGGGAGTACGGCTGGAAGCTGAACCTTGGCGGCATTGCGTTGATGTGGCGCGGTGGATGCATCATCCGTTCGGCGTTTTTGTCCGACATCAAGAAGGCTTATGACAAGAATCCTGACTTGGCGAACCTGTTGCTGGATGACTTCTTCAAGGATGCTTTGACGAAGTACGTTTCGAAGTGGCGAAGGGCGATCGGCCACGGTGTAGCTGCGGGGATTCCGATGCCGGCGTTTACGACTGCGCTTTCCTTCTTCGACGGCTATCGGACGGCGACTTTGCCTGCGAATCTGTTGCAGGCTCAGAGGGACTTCTTTGGTGCGCATACGTTTGAGCGGGTCGATCAGCCGCGTGGGAAGTACTTCCATGTGAACTGGACTGGTACGGGCGGGCGTGTGGCTTCTTCTTCGTATAACGCCTAGATGGTTGTTGGTTTGGGGAAGGGCGCCGCGTTCGCGGCGCCCTTGCTGTTTTGAGGGGCCGGGGCTGAAGCTCCTATTTGGCCGTGGCCTGAAGGCCACGGCTCCTCCTGTTCGCGCCTTGCGCGAACCACGCGCGCATTGGGACGTCTGACATGCTGTGGGTGGCTGCGGGCACGCCTGTAGAGCGTGACGTAAGAGCGTTGCGTGTAGAGGCTTTCGGTTGTTTGTTGGAAAGAAAGCTAAACCTCAGGGGCTAAAGCCCGTCTTGTTGGGGAGGTCCTTGGCACAGCTGAAGCTGTGCCCTTCCGGGCGCCTGGCATTCGTGGTTGGGCGCGGAGCGCGAGAGCGTTGCATGCAGAGGCTTTCGGTTGTTTGTTGGAAAGAAAGCTAAACCTCAGGGGCTAAAGCCTGTCTTGTTGGGGAGGTTCTTGGCACAGCTGAAGCTGTGCCCTTCCGGGCGCCTAGCATTTGCGGTTGGGCGCGGAGCGCGCGAGCGTTTCATGCGGAGGCTTTCGGTTGTTGTTGGAAAGAAAGCTAAACCTCAGGGGCTAAAGCCCGTCTTGTTGGGGAGGTCATTGGCACAGCTGAAGCTGTGCCCTTCCGGGCGCCTGGCATTTGCGGCTAGGTGCGGAACGCGAGAGCGTTTCATGCGGAGGCTTTCGGGTTGTTTGTTGGAAAGAAAGCTAAACCTCAGGGGCTAAAGCCCGTCTTGTTGGGGAGGTCCTTGGCACAGCTGAAGCTGTGCCCTTCCGGGCGCCTGGCATTTGCGGCTGGGTGCGGAACGCGGGAGACGCGCTGCGGGATGACAAGCGTTGGAGAGTCTAGATGCGCCCGGCGGAGCGCAGAGCGGCGATCTCTGCATCGTTAAACACGCGGGAGCGGATGTGGAAGCGGACGCCTTCGCCATTGTCGAGTGAGAACATGCCGCCTCGGCCGGGAACTACGTCGAGTGTCAGTTCGGTGTGTTTCCAGTATTCGAACTGCGGACCGGAGATGTAGAACGGGGTTTCGCCGAGCGTGCCGAGCAGGACGTCCTGATCGCCTACAAGAAATTCGCCTCGTGGGTAGCACATCGGCGAGGAGCCGTCGCAGCAGCCGCCACTCTGGTGGAACATGAGTGGGCCGTGTTTTGCTTCGAGTTGTTCCATGAGTGCTGTGGCCGCGGGGGTGCGGTGAACTTGTTCGGGGATGGTGGTTGTGTCGCTCATCGGTGTCGTAACTTTACCCTCCCGCAGCGCAGCATCGAGTTGGCTGCATGCCTGCTTCAGTGATCCGGAGCATCAGCTTGGCGGATCAGCATTCGTGCAGGCCCGATACTGCGCTACGGGAGGGCAAACCGTTTAAAAGAAGCCGAGCTTGTTCGGGCTGTAGCTGACGAGGACGTTCTTCGTCTGCTGGTAGTGATGAATCATCATCTTGTGGTTCTCGCGGCCGATGCCGCTCTGTTTGTAGCCGCCGAAGGCTGCGTGGGCGGGGTAGAGGTGGTAGCAGTTGGTCCAGACGCGGCCTGCTTCAATGCCCCGGCCGAAGTTGAAGGCGCGGTTCATGTCGCGTGTCCACACGCCGGCTCCCAGGCCGTAGAGCGTGTCGTTCGCGATCTCGAGCGCCTCGTCTTCCGTCTTGAAGGTCGTGACCGAGACGACCGGTCCGAAGATCTCCTCCTGGAAGATGCGCATCTTGTTGTTGCCTTCAAAGACTGTGGGCTGCACGTAGAAGCCGTTGGCGAGATCGCCGGACATCTCGGCGCGCTTGCCGCCGGTGAGGACCTTTGCCCCTTCCTGTTTGCCGATGTCCATGTAGCTCAGGATCTTTTCAAGCTGCTCGGACGAGGCCTGCGCGCCGATCATGGTGGTCTTGTCGAGTGGTGAGCCCTGCTTGATGGCTTCGACACGCTGGATGGCGCGCTCCATGAAGCGGTCGTAGATGCTCTGCTGGACGAGTGCGCGTGAGGGGCAGGTGCAGACTTCGCCCTGGTTGAGGGCGAACATTGCGAAGCCTTCGAGTGCCTTGTCGAAGAAGGCATCGTCTTCGCGCATGACGTCTTCGAAGAAGATGTTGGGGCTCTTGCCGCCGAGTTCGAGCGTGACCGGGATGAGATTCTGCGAGGCGTACTGCATGATGAGGCGGCCGGTGGTCGTCTCGCCGGTGAAGGCGATTTTCTTGATGCGCGGCGACGATGCGAGCGGCTTGCCTGCTTCGAGGCCGAAGCCGTTCACGACGTTGAGGACGCCCGGCGGCAGGATGTCTTCGATGAGACCCATGAAGACGAGGATCGAGAGCGGTGTCTGTTCTGCGGGCTTCAGCACGACGGTGTTGCCGGCGGCGAGTGTGGGCGCGAGTTTCCATGCGGCCATGAGCAGCGGGAAGTTCCACGGGATGATGAGGCCTACGACGCCGAGAGGTTCGTTGTAGTGGTAGGCGACGGTGGTTGCGTCGATCTCGGAGATGGTGCCTTCTTCGGCGCGGATGACACCGGCGAAGTAGCGGAAGTGATCGACCATCAGCGGAAGGTCGGCGGCCATGGTTTCGCGGATGGGCTTGCCGTTGTCCCAGGTCTCGACGGTTGCGAGCAGTTCGAGATTGTCTTCGATGCGCTGGGCGATCCGCTCGAGCAGGCGGCCGCGTTCCGTGGTGCTGGTGCGTCCCCATGCGGCACGCGCGGCGTGTGCCGCGTCGAGCGCCTTGTCGACATCGGCTGCGTTGGAGCGTGCGATCTGGCAGAGGACTTCGCCGGTGACGGGTGTGACGTTATCGAAGTACTGGCCGCTGGCGGGCGCGATCCAACGGCCGCCGATGTAGTTGTCGTACTGCTTGCGCAGGTGGAGTGGATGGTCGCCGGTGGCGGGATTCAGTGCGGGTGTTGTGGCCATGTCGGAGGGCTCCTTCTTTGCGAATCAGGGCGCGCAGGCCCCGGAGAGATCGCAGCGGCGAAAATCTTACTCCCGGGGGCAGGAGTTTGTCGTGCCTGGTTGCCTCTGACGGAAGATCTGCAAGGCGCGACGCGATCGAGTCGCGCATGGTGCGACACCTCGGCAGAAAAAAGTGGTCGCGCTGACGGGCGATACCATTCTTTGCTTCGCAAAGAATGGGGAACCCGTCTGTTCGGGAAATGTCGGGTAGAACACAAAAGCGTATGATTCTGGGGACAACTTAGGACGTTCCCCACGTTCGCCGCTGCCCGGTTCCTGACCGGTCGGCCAGAGGGGATGCTCTTGGATGCCACGTACCACGTACTTCGTACGAGGAAAGGGATCCGATTTGAGCGTTCACCTCATTAACCCCAGCGATAACTCCTTTGGCACTGCGGTCATTACGCCGCGCTGGCTCTTTGTTCTGGCAGCGGCAACACCAGAGGTTGCGGGCGATCCGATCCTGGTGGACGAATCGATCGAGCAGGTTAACCCGGAGACGATTAAGCCGGGGGACATTGTCGGTGTCAGTGTCCATACCGGCAATGCACTGCGTGGATACGCCGTTGGCCGCATGGCGCGGGCTCGTGGCGCGTGGGTGGTTTATGGCGGCATTCACGCGACGCTGTTCCCGGAGGAGTGCCTGGAGATTGGCGAGGCGCATGCCGTGGTGAAGGGCGATGGCGATATTGCGTGGGGCAACGTGGTGCGCGACTGTATCGCTGCGGGATCGCCTTCGATGGGGCTTGCAGAGAGCACGCGGATCTACGAAGGCGGACGCATCCAGGGCAATGAGTTTTTGGCGGGACGCTGGGACCTGATGAATCGCGATCACTACATGTGGGCGTCGGTGCAGACGATTCGTGGATGCCCGAAGCATTGCTCGTTCTGCAGTGTGTGGCGTACGGATGGGCAGCAGCCGCGACAGCGCAAGTTCCAGAGCGTGATCGATGAGATTGTGAACCTGCGCCGCATCGGTTTCCGATTTATTGCCCTCGCGGACGATAACTTCTACCCGGTGACGCTGACCGATCTGCGACTGGCGCGTGAGCAGAACAACGAGGCGCGCATCGCGGAGTTGACGGCGATACGCAACGAGCGTTTTGAGCTGATGGACGAGCTGAGCAAGTTACCGAAGGACATGGTTTTCTTCACGCAGATCACCATGGAAGCGGGCGAGGACACTGAGTATTTGGATGCGATGAAGCGCGCGAATATCAAGGGCGCGCTGGTGGGGGTGGAGGCTGTCACTCCTGAGGGTTTGAAGGCTGTCTTCAAGGATTGGAACTACTCCGGCGACGCGCTGGCGAAGCAGTTACAGACGTTCAAGCAACATGGCGTACACGTGCTGGGGTCGTTCATCTTTGGCCTGCCAACGGATAAGCCTGCGACCTTTGACGCGACGGTAGCCATGGCTCTGAAGGCGGGCGTTACGTTTGCGCAGTTCGTGATGATGACGCCCTTTCCCGGGACGGTGGACTTCGGCCGCTGGGAGAAGGAGCAGGCGAAGAATCCGACGGTGATCGATGGTGTGCCGATCACGCGGTACTGGCTGATTCCGACGGAGTCGCGGCCGAAGATGTTTACGCCGCACCCGACGATGAGTTCCGGCGAGATCAGCGAGCGCACGCAGAAGGTGTGGGATAAATTCTATGACTGGCCTGCCATCTGGGAACGCAGTGCATGCACGCCGAATTTGAAGGCTCGTGTGGCGTTTATGTTTCTGTCGAAGCTTTACCGGCAGATGTATGCGGGTACCGGTATCTCTACGGACAGCGCGCGGAAGAAGAAGAGCAAGGCGTGGGCCCGGTGGACGGCGGCGCAGTGTCATAAGTTGTTTGTGGCGAAGCCGATGCCGGAGCTTGGGTTTCCGGACTGGACGCGGCGTGTGCCTACGCAGCGGAGTGCGCCTGCTTTGATCAGTATTGGGAAGATGTAATCGCTGCAGACGGATCGTTGGTTGTAACGGCATAGATTGCGTTGTGCCGTTATTCGGGTTAAGGAATCTGGCTTTACTGGTTTGCATTCGTGCTATCGCGGAAGAACGCTGACCTCAGGGGCTAAAGCCCGGTCTGTTTTAGGGGCGTTGTTGGCACAGCTGAAGCTGTGCCCTTCCGAATGACCCTCATTCGTGCGGCGCAGACATTCGTGCGGCCTGGGATCTGTGCGGCGCTGGGATCTGTGTGGCCCGAATATCTGTGAGGCGCGGAATCTGTGCGGCGCGAAGATTCGTGCGGCACATTTATCCCCGTGGCACATGCATCCGTGTGGCACAGACATTCGTGCGGCCTGGGGATCGTAGGTCGCGCTTTGCGCGATAACCCACCCTTTGCTTCGCAAAGAATGGGGCACCCGATTGTTGGGGCACCCGATTGTTTGGGTACTTGGTTGAGCGGGCACCCGGGATTCTTGTTTTTACTGCTTTTACTGGCCTTTGTAATCGACGAAGAGGTCTGGGTACTCGCGCTTGAGTGCTTCGATCTTTGGGCGGTCGCAGGTCTGGATGTAGGGGTTGTTCGGGTTATGCAGGGCGTAGTCCTGGTGGTAGTCTTCGCCGCGGTAGAAGCCTTTCAGCGGTGTGACATCGGTGACGATCTTTGACTTGAAGGCGTGCGCGGCGTTCAGCTGCGCGATGTAGGCCTGCGCGATGCGTTGCTGGTCGGGCGTGTTGAAGAAGATGGCCGAGCGGTAGGACGTGCCTTCGTCCGGTCCCTGGCGGTTGAGTTGTGTGGGGTCGTGCGCGACGGAGAAGAAGATGCGCAGCAGGCCGCCGTAGGTGATGACGGCGGGATCGTAGGTGACTTCGACGGATTCGGCGTGGCCGGTGGTCTCGGTGGTGACCTGGTCGTAGGTGGCGGTGTTGGCTTTGCCTCCCGCATAGCCGACGACGGTTTTCTTCACGCCCTTGACGCGTTCGAAGACGCTCTGCGTGCCCCAGAAGCAGCCGCCGGCGAAGACGGCCACTTGCAGCTTGCCGGGAGCTTTTGCGACGTCCTGCGTGGGCACCGGGAAGGTGCCGCGATCCAACGCGTAGCCGCATAGCGGCAGGGCAAGTGTGGTGGCGAGGACGGCGAAACGGATCGAACGAGCGAACATGCGAAACCTCACGCCTGATTGGACGCGCGCGGTATTCCGTTAGTCGCCGTTTACGAGGAACTGTTCGATCCTGCCGTCCTTCTGTGTGTAAGAGTTCAACGACAGTGTGCGTGTGGCGAACTTCACGTCATAGGTGCGGTAGGTCATGCCGCCACGCAGCGCTTCGCTGGTCTGGGCGATGGTGACGATGGGGCCAAGTGGTGCGAGGCTTGTGGCGAAGTCCGAGAGCGTGCCGTTGCTGAAGTAGAAGTTGGCGTCGGGTGTGAAGAGGGATCGATCGATCTTGCCTGTCTGCAAGCTGGTGAGGATTGCCTTGGCCTGTTCGGCGGGTGCGGGTGTGTAGACGGGGGCGGCGGGTACGCTGGTCTGTTCAGGTGCTGCTGCGGGTCTGACGGCACGTGGCGGCGATGCGATGAGGATGGGACGGATGGCGCTGGTGATGGCGTCTGCACCGGGGCCTTCGAAGTTGGTGAGTGCGGCGTAGGCGATGTCGTCGGTGAGATCGACGACGTTGTTTGAGACGAAGCCGCCGACTTCGCCGCCGTGGAAGAGGATGGTTTTGCCGCCGGAGTGCGCGACGAAGACGCCGAGGCCGTAGTGGGAGCTGCTGCCGTCTTTGAGCTTGAAGTCGGTCTCCATGGCGTCGTAGCTTTCGGGCTTCAGCAGTGTGCGGTGGACGATGCTCTCGTCCCATGCGAGCAGTGTGGCGACGGGCATGGCGAGGATGGCGTCGCCACTGTACCAGCCGGGTGCTTCAAGAATGGCGGGGCGCGGCGGGCTTAGTGCGTGGCGCTCGTAGCCGTGCGGCTTGAGCTTGGTGCGGTCGGTGTCGAGGTCGAGTACGCCTTCGAGTTTGAGCGGCTGGATGACGTTGGCCCAGAGGTAGTTGTGGAAGGGCTGGCCGGTGATCTTTTCGACGATGAGTGCGGCCATCTGGAAGTTGGTGTTGCTGTACTGCCACCTGGTGCCGGGGTCGAAGTCGAGGGGTTTTGTTGCCCACTCGCGGATGAGCTTGTAGCTGTCGATCGGCTTCGTCCACGCAGGGATGGTGTAGTCCTGGGGGGCGTAGTCGCTGTAGCCGCTTGTGTGGGTCAGCAGGTTGCGGATGGTGACTTCGTTGGCACGCGTGAATTCGGGAAACCACTTGGAGACTGGGTCGTCGAGTTTGAGCTTGCCCTGCTCCTGGAGGAGAAGAATGCAGGCTGCGGTGAACTGTTTGGAGATGGAGCCGACCGGGTAGGCCATGGTCGTCTGTGCGGGGAGAGCTTTCTCCACGATGGCGTTGCCGAAGGCCCTGGTGTAGACGAGGGAGCCTCCGCGGCGGATGCCGACGACGGCGCTGGGAACGCCGCTTTTGTCGAAGGCGGCCTTGACGGCGGCGTCGACTTTTGCGGTTTCGTCCGAGGTGAGCGTGGTGGACGTCTGCGCGAGCGCCGTGCTCGTTGAAACCATCATGACTGCCAGTGCAGCTACTGCAAATCGCATTGTTTCCTCAACAGCTTTTGTAAGTGGAGAAACAGAAGTACGCAATGGTTATACGCGATGCGGGCGTTGGCGGAAGGCGCATTGCCTACAATGGATTTGATGGACAACACCTTCGACATCATCATTGTGGGCGGTGGCCCTGCAGGTGCTACTGCTGCGTATCAACTGGGACTGGCCGGCGTAAGGGTTCTGCTGCTGGACAAGGCGGCGGCGTTTCCGCGTGAGAAGCCCTGTGGTGGCGGCCTGACGGCTCGTCTGCTGGACAGGTTTCCGTATGTGCGGGAGTTTCTGGATGCGGGCGAGGTTTCTGTAAATCCGCTGAGCCGTATCCACCTGGAGTCGCCGGACGGTACGCGCGCGACGTATCAGGCGGACAGCACGTGTCTGCATCTGATTCGCCGATGGGAGTTTGATGCGGCGTTGTTTCGGCGAGCGGAGAGTGTCTGCACGGTGCGCACTGGCGTGATGATTCGCCGCTGCATTGTGAAGCCGGACCATGTCGAGTTGGAGAGCAGTACGGGCGAGCTGTTTACGGCGCCGATGATCATTGGTGCGGACTCTGCGAACTCTGTGATTGCGCGACATACGGGGCTGCGGGATGAGGCGGCGCACAAGCTGTACGCCATCGACATGATGGAAGAGACGACCTACGACCGGCTGGATGTGAAGGATCGCGAGAGCATCTACATCTTCCTTACGCTGAAGGAGGCCTTTGGGTATGGCTACATCTTCCCGAAGACCGAGCACCTGAACCTGGGGTATGCATGCAAGCTGGATTGGTACCTGACGAAGCTGCGCGGCAAGGGTGCGGAGTTTCATGGGGAGTGGGTCGATCAGTTGAAGGCCAAGGGCGATGTGACTGGCGAGACCAACCCTGAGGGATACAAAGCATTTCCCATTCCGATCAGCGGGCCGCTGGAGAAGACTTATACGGATCGTGTTCTGCTGGCGGGGGATGCGGGCGGGTTTGTGAATGCGTTCACGGCCGAGGGGATCTACTACGCGATGACCAGCGGCTCACTGGCAGCGGATGCGGCGCTGACGGCTATCCGATCCAAGAGGTATGACGCGCGATCGCTGAGCGGTTACCAGGTGGCATGGCAGCGGGAGATTGGCAGCGATCTGCAGCACTCGGTGGACATTCAGAGCCGGTTGTTCAATGGCAGCGACCGCATCGATGCGCTGGTGCGTAAGTCGAAGGAAGATCCAGAGCTGCTGCGCCTGATTCTTGGATACAGCATGGGTATGTCGACGTATGAGGCGCTGCGGAACCACATGGTGCGGTCGACGATGCCGAAGTGGGTCTGGGGCAAGATGAAGGCTGCGGTTGGGTTGAGCCGGTAGGTCGTCCTTACCTTGTTTGAAGGTAAGGACGACCAGAACCGCGGCTAGTCCATTTTTTCTCGCGGCGCTTGTCCGGCGATCACGATGTCGTTGTCGACGGAGAAGACGCCGGGTGTGCCGTTGGCCTGCATGGAGGCGATGTTCGCGTCGGACTCGCGATCGACTACGCCGGTGAGTGTGACGTGGCCATGGTCCACGATGATGTGGATGGCGTGGTAGCCGCGCGGTGGATCGTTCGTGATGCCGCCGGCCTGCAGCGCGACGGACGGCGCCATGCCAAAGCCAACGGGTGCGCCGGTGTATCTGCGCAGCGCGGGTTGCGTGTAGATGCGGACGTAGACGGCGACCCGTATGCGGTCATCCATCGGGGAGAGCGGCAGTACCTTGATCTGGTTGTTGACCGTCTCCACGCCTGGAATGTCCTTCACGGCGCGTTGTGCGTCCTGCTTGAGTGTGGGTCGTGAGGCAAAGCCGCGCAGCACGATGGTGCGGCCCTGGATGCCGAACGAGAGCGAGTCAAAGACGCTGTAGTTGGGTAGGCTCAGGAGGCGGTGGCGTACTTCCTGCACGATGCGGCCGGCGTCCTCCTGGGACCAGGTCTTGCTGTTGTAGTCCTGTGGGGTTGTCGCGTTCGGCTGCGTCGCCGCAGCGTTTGACTGCGCCCAACCCATGGATGGCGCCAATGCAAGTCCGGCGCATAGAGCGGTGATTGCAAGCGGGTGTTTCATCGTTTTCACCTCAGTACTACTCCGCTTCTGTAGGACGCAGTAACACGCATCCGGGTAGGCAGAATTGCGCCATGTTCGGTGTCGAACCTAGCGGATGCAGCATCCAGCGCAAGGTTCGGAGGCATCCGTAGAGATATGAAACGCACGCTTGCTTCGATCGCCTCCGCCGCCGTACTGATCTCTTCTGCCATGGTGCATGCGCAGGCAATGCCCAACCCGAGCAGGGAGACGCACCAGGTCAACGTGGTTCTGCCCGCACCGCTGAAGGCTACGCCGGAGAACCTTGCGAAGCTGAAGCTGCCTGCGGGATTTCATATTGCGAAGTTTGCCGAAGGGCTTGAGAGTCCGCGCGTGATCGTGATCTCGCGTGCTGGAAATATCTATGTGAGCAGCCGCGACGCCGGCACCATCACGATGTTGTCGCCGGACGGCGCCACGAAGAAGCAGGTGGTGGCGCTGGAAGATGTGCATGGCATGGTGATCCATGACGGCACGATGTACTACGTGACGATCAAAGAGGTTTACAGTGCTCCCATCCAAGCCGATGGAACGCTGGGTACGTCGAAGCTGCTGATCAAGGACCTGCCGGACGCGGGCCAGCACGTCGACCGCACGCTGGCCGTTGGGCCGGATAACAAGCTGTATGTCTCCGTCGGCAGTACCTGCAACACCTGCGAGGAGCACAACAAGGCCAACGCCACCATGCAGCGTTTCAACCTGGACGGTAGCGGCAAAGAGACCTTTGCAACCGGTCTGCGCAATACCATTGGCTTTGCGTTTCAGCCGGCAACGGGTGCGCTGTATGGCTGGGATGACGGTGTCGACTGGCAGGGTGATAAAGCGCAGCGGGAGGAGCTGAATAAGCTGGAGATGGGGAAGGACTACGGCTGGCCGTACATTCTGGGCGACGGCGAGCGCAACCTGTACCTGACTCCGCCGCACGGCGTGACGTTGGATCAGTGGGATGCGAAGTCGACGCGGCCTGTGCTGACGTGGGCGGCGCACGCGTCCGGTATGCAGTTGATCTTTCTGAGTGGCACGGGCCTGCCCGCGGACTACAACGGCGATGCGCTTGCGACGATGCACGGATCCTGGGGAGCGAATCCGCCCAGTGGTTACGAGGTCGTACGTATCCACTTTGAAGGTGGGAGTGCGAAGACGATGACACCATTCGTCGAAGGCTTCCTGATGCCCGTGAAGGGCGGAAGTGGATGGGCTCGCTTTGCACGGCCATTTGGCCTGGCGCAGATGCAGGATGGCAGCATCCTGCTGGGCGACGAACAGAACGGCATCCTGTACCGGGTCACGCACGGCAAGTAAGCCTGTCGAAGTCCTAAAAATAATTCGAGCGCGATGTCGGCCGCACCGTCTTTCCCTGTAGAGAGTAATCATGATCTACGCGGAAGGGTGCGGCCTGTCGTTGTCTGAAGCAGAAGAAGCCGCGCCGGTCATCACGGTGGAGTCGCTGGTGCCCGCGTATACGCCGCTGCTGTTCCGCATGGCGCATGCTGTACTGCGCAACCGGGCTGAGGCGGATGACGTGGTGCAGGAGACGTTCCTGCGTGTCGTGCAACATCGCATGTCGTTGCCCGATGTCCGTGACATGCGCGTGTGGCTGGTACGGATCGCGTGGAACCTGGCGCTGGACCGTCGCCGTAAGTTGCGGCCGGATCAGATGGAGGATGCCTTTGCGCAGTCGCTGGTATCGGCAGAGCTGCCGGCGGATCGTGCCGTTGCAGAGGCGCTGGAGTTGAAGGCGGTGCTCGCGGAGATTGAGCGGCTACCGAAGGCGGAGCGGCATGTGTTGTTGCTGGCCGCAGTGGAAGAGATGAATCACGCAGAGATGGCGGCCGTGCTGGGCCGCAGTGAATCGGCTGTGCGTGCACTGCTGTTCCGTGCGCGAACACGGCTGCGCGAACGTTTGAATCGGAGGTCGGCGCGATGAACGACATCGACAAGAATCTTGAAAGGGTATTGCGTGGTCTGCGTGAAGTTGCGCCGGATGCTTCGCTGGAAGTGCGCATTGCGCAAGCGCTGCGTGAGGCACAGCCGGAAGCTACGAGTGTGCGCTGGTTTGGAGACTGGTCGCATGCTCTGCGGCTCGCAGGTGCTGTGGCTGTGTGTGCGGTGCTTGTCGCTATCGTGATGCGTCCTTCACACGAGCGGCGGACGAGCAAGGTTGCGCATCATGCGCCGTTGGTGGAACCGATGATTGCAACGCAGCCGCCGGCCCGGGTTGCTGTGGTGATCAAGCGGCGAGAAGGTGCGCCGTCTCGCCGCTTGGTGCCTGACGTAACTATTCCGCACGACACAGCGAACGCCACGGCACAGCCGCAGAGCTTTCCGGCGCCACCCCTGCCACTTACCGAGCAGGAGCGCCTGTTGATACGGCTGGCGCATCGGGATGATCCCGTGCAACTTGCGCGACTGGGCCCCGGTCCGCGTGACGACCGCTACCAGGCGGAAAAAGATCAGGTGAGCGAGTTCTTCAAGCCCGCTCCGCCAATCGCTCAACCTGACAGGACTGACACGACCTTGATGGAATCCGGAGGAGGAACCCAATGAAGATCTCTCTTGCTACTGCTGCGCTTTGCGCGCTGCTGTCCCCATGTGGCGCGGCGTTGTCGCAGTCACCAACTGCCGGCACCAACGCACCAGCGCCGCCGCAGCAGGCGGGGCCACATATTCTGCGCACTTACCCTCTTCATTACGCCAGTACCCAGGCAGAGCAGAACGAGATAGTCACAGCCATACGAAACCTGGTGTCGCCGCAACTGCGCATTATGCTGGTTCCGTCTCGTGGTGAAATTGCTGCCGTGGGAGGCCCGGAAGATCTAAAACTCACTGAAGATCTGGTGGCCAAGCTGGACGTGCCGAGCAAGCTCTACCGGCTGACTTACACGTTTACTGACAGTGACGGCGGTAAGCGCATTGGGGTGGCTCGCTACACCATGACGCTGGCACCGGGGCAGCGCATGCAGATGAAGCAGGGCAGCCGTGTGCCGTTGACCGTGACGAAGGGGGCGCAGGCGGCCGATCCCGGAAGGCAGATTGCGTATCTGGACGTCGGCCTCAACTTCGATTCTCAGGTCGAAGAGTACGGCGGTGGCGTCCGCTTGAAGTCGAAGGTGGAGCAGTCTTCACTAGCCGACGAAAAGACCGGTGCCAGCGAAGATCCTATGATTCGTCAAACGCTGCTGGAGGGCGTAACGACGCTTGCCGACGGTAAGTCCGTATCACTGGGGGAGATCGACATTGTGGGCAGTACGCGGCATCTGCAGGTGGAAGCGATGATTGAGGCGGTGAAGTAAGTTACTCGGTGTCTGAGAAGACAAGGCCAGAGCATTCGCTCTGGCCTTGGTGTTGCGGTTACAGGATGCACTTCACTTATGGAGTTAGTCGGAAGTCCTTGATGCGAACCTTCGCTCCTGCGCGGTTGCGGTGTTCTGAGAGTTTGAAGCGTAGAAGGATGTTGTTGAACTGCATCTGAGACGCATTGGCGGCGATGTCAAAGTGCAGCGTTTCGTTGATCGGTGCGCGGTTGATAGAGATGCGTTTCTCGAGGCTGGAGCGTACGGGCGCCGTGCCGAGGGATCGTGTCACCGTCTTGCCTCCGGGTGTCACGTCTTCCAGCAGCATCTCGATGTCGATGCGGCCGAAGCGGTCGTCGCCGTTGACTACGTCTACGTCGATGCCGCGGCAGCAGCTTGCCTGGATGCGGCCGCCGAGCCGCTGACGTGCCTCCATGGTGAGCGGTGAGTTATCGGTGGTGTGGACGTTGGCGATGACGGGATCGCCGCGTTGTGTGAGCAGTTCATGTGCGCCGCGTTGCGGATAGAGCGCCAGATAGCGGTAGGCACCGTCGAACGGAATGACGAGCGGACGTGCCGGCCGGAAGCTGTGTGTCTGCAGACTGACGGGTGCGGGCGTCAGGATCTTGCGCCGGGGCATCGGCGGCGCGAGCAGGACGACACCGGTGTAGGCATGACCTGGATCGCGTTGGATTGCCGGCGGCGTGACTGCTCGTGCACCCGCCATGACGGCGTGGCTGAAGGCGCTTGCGTTCAGTCCAGCCTGCAGCAGCGGCGTCAGTGCCAGGCATGTCAGCAGGAAGCAGGGAAGCACGGCAGCTCGGCGACCGCGTGTGCCTGCGAGCGAGGTGGAACCTGGTTCTTGCGGCGCCACGGTGGTGAAGAGCCAGACGGTTGCCGCCGTGAGAAGGATCAACAGCGTCTCGGAGAGTGCGGGCAGACCGATGGCGAAGGTGAACGCGACGGCTTGCAGCAGCAGTGCGATGACCACGGCCGGCAAGCCGACGATCATGGTTCGTGGCGCAGTCGCTGCGGCGAAGAGAGCGTCCGCTCCGCTACCGGCCGCGGAGAAGATCGCGCTGCGGAAGCGTGTGAGTGAGACGCTGCCAGTCTGCGCGGTTGCGGCAGGATAGCCAGTCTCCATGTCGTCCTGGACGGGCGCGACTTCTGCAGCGAGACACTGGCGCCGCGTGAAGTGCGTGAGGATGGCGGCGATGGGGACGGGTGCGAGGATGACCCACACTGCATGCTCCGACCAGAGGATGAAGAGCAGCGGCAGCCAGATGGCGGCGCTCCACGCATAGGCGCGCAGGGATGCGGTGGGTTCGGCGATCTGATCGCGAAAGGTGCGCGCGACGGCCCAGAGCATCGCGAGCGAGGCCGCAGCCGCCAGCGCCATCAAACCCGCCGAGCGCGAGAAGAGTCCTCGCCACGACAAGATGTGCGCCGGGCCCGGTACAGCCAGCAGGACCACGAGCGACGAGAAGACAAAGCCAGCCGCCATGGGGATGGCCCAGGACTGCCACTGCAGCGAGCGGGGATCGGTCGAGCGGGAATCCTGCGTCATGCACAGGATTGTGCCGGACGCACTGCATCGCCGACTACAAAAATCTACATAGGGGGTGTAGCTACTTGATGCGGCTCAACGAGGCTTCAATGTGGCGTGCCACATCTGCCTGTGCGAACTGCGACGCGACGCGGATCGCGTTCAGGATCGCGATTTCGTTCGACGATCCGTGGCCGATGATGCAGGCACCACGCACGCCCAATAGTGGCGCTCCGCCGTACTCGGAGTAATCGAGCCGGCGCTTGAAGTTTTTGAAGGCCTTGCGGCTGAGAAGGGCACCGACCTGTGAGGTGATCGTCGCCTTGAGCGTCTGCTTCAGGATTTCGGAGACGAGCTTGGCGACACCTTCGGTGGTCTTGATGGCCACGTTGCCGACGAAACCGTCGCAGACGACGACGTCGCAACGGCCGTTGAAGAGGTCGCGGCCTTCCACGTTGCCGATGAAGTGGTAGATTTGCTCGCCCTCAAGCGCGCGGAGAAGGGGAAGGGTTTCGCGGGTTAGCGCGTTTCCCTTGCTGTCTTCCTCGCCGATGGAGAGCAGGCCGACGCGCGGCTTGGGGATGCCAAGCACGTTCTGCGCATAGATCTGACCCATCAGGGCGAACTGCACCAGATTCTGCGGATCGCTGTCGACGTTGGCGCCAACATCTAGCATGACGCATGGCGAACCAGTCTGCGTGGGCAGAATGGTCGCGAGCGCTGGCCTATCGACGCCGTCAAGCGTGCCAAGCACCATTTTGGCCGTGGCCATGGCGGCGCCGGTGTTGCCGGCTGTGACAAAACCCCGAGCTTTGCCCTCGCGGACCAGCTTAAGGCCCACGCGCATGCTCGAGTCTTTCTTGGAGCGAACCGACGCTGCAGCCTTGTCGTCCATGCTGATCCACTCACTGGCGTGAACCACGTGAATGGGCAGGCGTTCGCCGCGGAGATGTTCCTCCAGCAGCGGCCGGATCATGTTCTCCGGCCCGACGAGGTGCACACGGACTGGGAACTGGCGGCACGCGGCGATGGCGCCGCGTATCTCCGGGTCCGGGCCCTTATCAGAGCCCATGGCGTCTAGAACAATGTCAGTCAGCATCCGGTGGGATTCGACTCTTTACGCTTCCTTCGTTGCAGCGGCAACCACGGCGCGGCCGCGGTACTCGCCGCACTTGGGGCAGGCGTGGTGCGGCAGCTTGCGCTCGCCACAGTTGGGGCAGTTACCCGAGTTGGGAACAGTGAGGAAGTCGTGCGAGCGGCGCTTGGCGGTCCGCTGCTTGGAATGGCGACGCTTGGGATTCGGCATCGTATTACCTTTCAGAAACGCTAAAAATCAGCACAATCACTCCCGTTCACGCAAAAAATCGTTCGCGTGTTCGAAAGCTGAGTGCTTCAAACCTTGATCGGCTTCCCGCGCTTAGTGGCTGCGCGTCGAGTTACTTGCTTTCGGACTTGGCCGCCGCACCGAATCCCTGAAGCCCAGCCCACCGTGTGTCGACTTCCGTCTCAACACAGTTACAGACTGTTTCATTCAGGTTTCCGCCACAGCGTGCGCAAATACCCTTGCAATCGTCCCGGCAAAGTGAGCGATCGGGCAGGGAAAGCAACACCTGCTCGCGCACCACGTCCTCCAGGAGAAGGCCGTTCTTTTCATAATACCCGATTTCTGTCTCCGCTTCACTGATGGCACGTTCGCCCATCTCAGCGTCGACGCCGGAGGGCCGGAAGATCAGGTCGAAATCCTGGTCCGCGTGATAGGAGATGGGTTCGAGGCAGCGAGCGCAGAGGAGCTCGAAGTCGCCGACGAAGCTTGCCCGTATGCGGATGTCTTCCACAACATCCTTCGGGCCACGATGCTCCTCGATCCGGTCAGCCTCGCCTTTCACAGTCAGGGGAGTGGTCTGGCGGACGTCCGGGGCGTAGTCGATGGCGCCGGGCTGAATGACTTCAGCAATCGGCAAAGGATCGGGAATAAGGTCGGCAGGGGTAATGCGCATCGCAACTCATTATCGCAGTTTGCAGAGGGCGCAGTGGGGATCCGGTTTTGCTGGCGTTCCGCCAGGCGATTCAATCTACGGTTTTCTATAGATTGCCCTGTATTAAATCTGGAATCTTCGGTTTTGATGGAGGCGCGGAAACCTCAAATTCCAGTGAAAACAGCGATTCATGGCTTTGGCACGCGAACTGCTATAAGGCATTGCGGGAAGAGCGTGCGGATAGGTGCTGCTGACATGATTCAGCGGTTCCAATGTACGAGAGAACCAGGCCGGGGAGTTGCAGACCGCGCCAGATTCGGGCCAAGAGCCAGAACTGAGCAGACGGCGGACTCACCGGAGGGCAGGACAATTTCAGGAGGCCGTGACAGGCCATTCGAACTATGGACAGGAACGGCCACTTCAGCGGTGGCCGTTTTTCCATTTGGGGAGTGCGTTGGGCTGGGGTGCATCGGTCTCTGTGCAAAACTGCCCGCTTGACCGGTAGCGGCACCTGGAGTAGCATCAGCATTGCCTGACGAAGATGCTGACGCACGGTTCGCCAATAGCCGCGAACGACCGCTCGCTAAAACGGTGGCTCAAAGAGCCTGCAGGCCGAACGACATCGACAAAGAAAGTTGATTCCTTCCGATCCGGGTTTGGTCATGCCTGGCGCGAAGACAAGAGGATCGAGGCGCAGAGGATCGCACCCGGCTCGCAGGCACATTCTGCAGGCCCTCCGTTCCAAGGCGACCATGGTCTGCAATTCCGTAGTGATCACGCTGCCCCGCGGCAAGAATGCCGGCCAGGCAGCACGCTGCACCAAGAGATTGCCCGCCCAGACGAAAAGCCTTTGGCGTGCGCTCGGATTTCGAGTGAGAGCTTGAGCACCTCCCTTCTTACCGCATCCCGAATCTGCCGGCCGTTCGCCGCCCGCCCGACAAGCGGTTGCTGACGTGACCAGAAAAAAGGCCTTCCGCGCGTGCCTGCGCAAATGGCCTGAAGAGAAGAAAGAAGAAGCATGAACGCAGAGCAGAACCTTCCTGAGTCGCACGTCTCCGTTGCGCCTCCGCCGCCTCCCTCGCACGATTCTGAGGAGGGCGCCACCAACGGATCACAGAGTGCGGCCCCGGGAAAGAGCCGTCGCCGTCGTCGTAAGCGCAAGAACCGCCCCGGCGGTGAAGCTGGCGCCGCTCCCCAGGCGGCCGCAAGTGCTGAAGGTGGCGAAGCCGCTGCTCCGGTTGCGGCAGCAGAAAACAGTCAGCCGCAGCCTGCGAACGGACAGCAGCAGCGTCCGCGCCAGCAGAACGCGAACAATCAGCAGGGGCAGGGCCAGGCGCAGAGCCAGGGCAAGCGCTGGAAGAAGAAGAAGTTTGGCGGTCGCGCCGGTGGTGGCGATGGTCAGCCGCGTCCCGAGCCCGGCAACAGCGTGCAGGGCAGCACCAGCTCCATGGGCGCACGTGGCCGGAATCGCAAGCAGCAGAGCCGTGGTCCCCGTGCCTTTGTTGGCCCCATGGATCACAGCTATCGCGAGGCGAACGGTAACTACGCCGACGTGCCGGCCAGCACGATTGAGCTGCACGGCAACGGCGGTCGCCGTCCGAGCAACCATCGGAATAACAATCATCACAATGAAGACCGGATGCCGCCGGAGCTGCTGACGAACTATCGCGCAGTGGCGATTCCAGAAGGCGCGCCAACGCACATCTACTTCTTCATTGAAGACCTGTTTTTCACCGCGAAGATCCAGGAAGCCGCGCGTCAGCAGGGCGTGAAGGTTGCGTTCATGAAGCCGGATAAGGACATCGTGGCGCACCTGGCAGAACTGCCCGATCCTGAGCACCCGTCGCTGATTGTGTTCGATCTGAATAACGTTGCTGCAAAGCCGTTGACGTTGATTCCGAAGCTGAAGAGCAAGCTGAAGAAGGGCACATCCATCGTCGGCTTCCTCTCGCATCTGCAGGGTGACCTGAAGGCGAAGGCGGTGGAGGCTGGTTGTGATTCGGTGATGCCGCGCGCGGCCTTCTCACAGAATTTGCCCAACCTGTTGCGCCGCTACGGTGCTGAGGATGAGCACGAGCCGAACTTCAACCAGTAATTTGTGCTGACTTACAGGAGGGCACCCGTTTTCGGGTGCCCTCACTTATTTCTGAGATAGAAAGAACTCATGGCACTTAGTCCCGAACGTAGCTTCACGCCTGTTCGTATCGCGGCACTTACGGTAAGTGACACACGCACGGCGGCGACAGATCGCTCCGGTGATGTTCTGGTGCAGCGCATTACGGAAGCGGGTCATACGCTGGCCGTTCGGGAGCTGGTACGCGATGATGCGGACGTGATCGAAGTGCTTCTGAAGCGATGGATCGAGGACTCGTCCATTGACGTCGTTATCAGCACCGGAGGTACGGGAATCACTGGTCGTGATGTGACACCGGAAGCCTTCGCCCGTGTGCTGGAGAAGCAGATCGAAGGATTTTCCGAGCTATTCCGGATGATCTCATTTCATAAGATCGGGCCGAGCGCGATGTTATCCCGGGCAGTCGCCGGTGTTGCTGCCGGCACTTACTTGTTCGCTCTGCCCGGCTCGCCGGGCGCAGTGGTTGATGCGTGGGATGAGTTACTACTGCCGCTGCTGGATAGTCGCAACACGCCATGCAATCTGGTTGACCTGATGCCACGGCTTCGGGAGAGATGAGGGGACTCATGCCGACTAAGATCATCGACACCACCAACGCGGAGCACTATAAGTGGGGCGGACCGTCTGGCACAGATTGCGACGGCTGGCACCTGGTGAAGACCGAGACCCTGAGCGTCATTGAGGAATTGATGCCACCGGGGACGAGGGAGGAACGGCATGCCCACGCACGGTCCCGGCAGTTCTTCTTTGTGCTGGAAGGCGAGTTAACCCTTGAGGTTGAGTATCACGACTTTGTGATCGCAGCGGGCAAGGGCGTTGAGGTGCATCCCGGGCAGGCGCACCAGGCGCTCAACCGTAGTGGAGCGCCGGTTCGGATGGTTGTTACCAGCCAGCCGCCGAGCCATGGTGACCGTACTCCCGCGTAGAAGTCGAATGAATTGAGCGAGAACGTTGGGTTTCAGGCCGGGAAATCTACTCGGCTACAAGAAAGCTTAACCTCAGCGGCTAAAGCCGGTCTCATTTAAGGGAAGGCATCGGCGCAGCTGTAGCTGCGCCCTTCCTCTCTATTCCCATTCGTTACGGCTTTTCCGACGTCGATTGATTGTTACCCTTGCAGTGAGCCGTGGCTGACAACTTTGCACAGACCGTGAAGCAGGCGACCGACATCGTGAAGGTGATCGGCGAGTACGTGCGCCTGCGCAAGAGTGGCGCGCAGAACTTCAGCGGTCTGTGTCCGTTCCACCAGGAGAAGTCACCGTCGTTCAGCGTGAATGTGCAGCACAGTTATTTTTACTGTTTCGGCTGTCACGCCAAGGGCGATGTCTTCACCTTCGTGCAGAAGATTGAGAACATCAGTTTTCCGGAGGCGGTCCGCGCGGTTGCGCAGAAGAGCGGTATCCCGCTGCCGAAGCGCGAGTGGAACTCGCCCGAAGAGGCGGCGCAGGCGGGCCTTCGTCGGCAGTTGATCGACATCCACGAGGCTGCGACGCAGTACTTTCAGCAGGCGCTGCAGTCACCGGAGGCGGCGCGCGCGCGTGAGTACATCAGCAGCCGCGCGATCACATCGGAGACGATTGCGCAGTTCCGCATCGGCTACGCGCCGGATGACTTCAACCATATGCGCGATGCGTTGGGGAAGCATTTCAACGACGAGACCATGCGCGCCAGCGGCCTGTTCAGCAGCAAGGAACAGAATGACGAAGGCCGTCCCACCGGCAACATGTACTCTCGATTTCGCAAGCGCATCACCTTCCCCATCTGCAATGAGGCGGGCAAGACGATTGCCTTCACCGCGCGTGCTCTGGACAGTGACGAGAAAAGCGGGCCGAAGTACATGAATTCGCCCGAGACGCCGCTGTATACGAAGGGCCAGGTCCTCTTCAATCTTGATAAGGCGAAGTCTGCCATTCGCACGCAGGACTATGCGTTGCTGGTGGAAGGACAGATGGACTGCATTCGCGTGTTTACGTCGGGCATTCAGCCGGTGATAGCAACCAGTGGAACGGCCTTTACGGAGCACCAGGTGCGCCTGCTGGGGCGGTTCACGAAGCGGGTCGTCGTTAACTTCGACCCAGATACTGCCGGAGCGAATGCTGCGGAGAAGTCATTAGCTTTGTTAACGGAAGCGGAGTTCGAGGTGCGCATCGTTACGTTGGATGGCGGACTCGATCCCGATCGTTTTGTGCAGGAGAAGGGCATCGTTGCTTACGCAGATGCGCTGAAGACCGCGAAGCCGCACGCGGAGTATCTGGTCGATCGTGCGCGCGCGCTCTTCCCGCAGCGCACGGCTGAGGCGAAGGTAAAGGCGGTGAACTTTCTGCTGCCGCACATTCGCCGCCTGCCATCCGCGATTCAGCGCACGCAGTTTGTAGATGATGCGGCGCAGAAGCTCGGCATCGATTCGTCGTTGATGCGACAGGAGTTGCAGCACGCAGCGACACACCGGCTGGAGAGTGTTCGCAGCACGTCGGCACAGCAGATGCATGAGACGGAGCGGATTCTGCTGCGTGCGTTAGTCCTGCCGGAGACGGATAAGGCGCGGCAACGTGCGGCGAGCGAACTGGCCGCGCATCCCGAATGGCTCGAGGGCATGGCCGCGGCGGATTTGATGGAGGCGCTGGCCGGTGCTCCAGTCGAGGGCAATCCACTCGATGTGGCGCCCGATGATCGTAGCCGTGAACTGCTGGCGCGTTTGTTGAGCGAGGATCAGGTCAGCGACCCGTCGATGATGCTGGTCGAGGTCGGTAACGTGCTGCATACGCTGGAGCGCCGGCGTCTGGAGCGCCGTCAGCGTGAGTTGAAGTCGATGCTCGCAGAGGCCGAACGCCGGGGTGACGAGTCGATGATCGGTAAGCTGCAATCGGAGTCAGTACAGATCAACCGCGCTCTGCGCACGTTGTAGATTCTTCCGGAGGGACAGTCCATGTCCATGACACGCCGCACGCTTGCCAGCTCTGCCGCCGCCCTTGGTGCGGTCGCTTTTACGCCCTTTGCTCGCGCTGCTGCGACGTTGCGCAAGAAGGTGCTTGCGGCCAACCCGAATGCAACACCAAAGCCGCCGTATTCGCCCGCAGTGGCCTACGGAAACCTTGTCTTCGTCTCGGGTAAGGCGAGCTACAACGCGACCGATCCGAAGGACATCCGCGTCTGCACAAAGTACGCGCTGGATGAGGTGGCGAAGGAGTTGAAGAACGCGGGCTCTTCGATGGATAACGTGCTGAAGGTTCAGGTGTTCCTGCGCAACATTGACGACTATGCCGCGATGAATGAGGTGTTTGCCGCGACCTTTGCGAAGGAGCCTCCCGCACGCACCACGGTGGCGGCCATCATTCCGCGGGAGAGCCTGGTTGAGATCGACGTCGTCGCGTATCTCTAATGCCGAGGAAGGAGCCGTGCGATAGACGTGCGGCTCGTCCGGCGAGAGAATCGAAGTATGTCGAACGAGAGCAGCCCCAAGCGGGAGTATTTCAGCGCGACGAACCCTTTTCCGAACGCCGCCGTTTACACGCCGGCCGTGGCCTTTGGAGATCTGGTGTTTGTCGCGGGCAAGACGTCGTGGAATGCGCCGGACCCCATGGACATTCGCAGCTGCACGAAGCATGTGCTGGATCAGATCGAGAAGGAATTGATCAACGCCGGATCCAGCATGGAGCAGGTGCTGAAGGTGACGGTTTATCTGCGGAACATTGACGACTGGGATGCGCTAAACGAGCTGTATGTCGGCCGTTTCGGCGCCAATCCACCGGCCCGCACCACCGTTGCCGCCGTTCTGCCACGCGATAGTCGCGTTGCCATCGACGTCATCGCACACCGCTAGAAGAACGGGACAGAGACAACACATGAGTGAGAGAACCCCCGAGCTGTGGCTCATCCGCCACGGCGAAACTGAGTGGTCGAAGAGCGGCCAGCACACCAGCTTCACCGATCTGCCGCTGACTCCGTTCGGGGTCGAGCAGGCCAAGCGTCTGCAACCCGTTCTGGGCAAGGTGGACTTCGATCTGGTCCTGACCAGCCCGCGTCAGCGCGCTACCGTAACTGCGGAACTTGCTGGCGTTCATCATCGTGCGGAGATCGATGAAGATCTGCAGGAGTGGAACTACGGCATTCACGAAGGCGTGACCACAGCGCAGGTGCGTGAGACCGATCCCACCTGGAACGTGTGGCGCAGTGAGAATCCGGGTGGTGAAACGCTTGCGCAGGTTGAGGCTCGCACGGAGCGCGTCATTGAACGCTGCATGGACAACGGCGGCCGCTGCGCCCTGATCGCGCATGCGCACGTCTTTCGCGTGCTTGCGGGTATGTTCCTGATCAAGGAGGGCGTCTTCGGCGAACACCTGCTGTTGTCGACGGCAAGCATCAGCGTGCTGGGTGTCGATCGTGGCGTGCGTGTGATCAAGCGGTGGAATGAGATGCCGCCAGAGTAGCGAGCCGGTATTCTGGACGGATGGAACCGTACGTCCCCGTAAAACGTCTTCACCCGGAAGCAAAGCTGCCCAAGTACGCGCACACAGGTCCCTTCGGCGACCTGGCGGCGGACCTGTACAGCGTCGCCGGCGCCTACATTGAGCCGCACAAGACGGCGCTGGTGCCCACCGGCATCGCCATGGCTTTCCCCGCGGAGTACGGCGCGCTGATTGAGGATCGCAGCGGTCTTGCCGTGAAAGGCATCACCACGCTTGCGGGTGTCATCGATCCCGGCTATCGCGGCGAGATCAAGGTCGTCCTCATCAACATCACGGACGCGCCCATCGCGCTGAACGCCGGGGACCGCATTGCGCAACTACGCATGGTGCGGAAGATTGAAGCGAGGTTTGAAGAGGTTGACGACCTGGATGCGACCCATCGCGGCGAAGGCGGCTTTGGTTCTACTGGGCACAATTAGGCGCACGTCTTCTGCAAAGCGATGCGCTTAGAATGCGGCGTATGAAGCTTACGGATTTCCGCTCGCTTGGCCGGTCTGGCCTGATCGTTTCGCCGCTTTGCCTTGGCACCATGACGATGGGCACGCCTCGCTGGGGATCGGCCGATGATGTCTCCGAGGCGATCTTCAACGCGTACATCGATGCGGGCGGCAACTTCATCGATACGGCCGATGCCTATGCCGTTGGGCGTAGCGAAGAGCTGCTGGCGGGTTACATTGCCAAACGCAAGCTGCGCGACAAGGTCGTACTGGCTACCAAGTTCACCATGTCTGCCGGGGAGCAGGCAGGCAATCCCAATGGCAGCGCGAATGGCCGGAAGAACCTGTACCGGGCGCTGGACGCATCGCTGCGCCGGCTGAAGACGGACTTCATCGACCTGTACTGGATGCACGCGTGGGACGGTGTTACGCCTGCGGAAGAGGTGCTGCAGTCACTGGGCGACCTGGTGCGCGCTGGGAAAATTCGTTACTTCGGCTTCAGCGATGTGCCCGCCTGGTACGCGGCGAAGGTTGCGACACTGGCGCAGGCGCACAATGTGCCGGGACCGATTGCGCTGCAGTTGGAGTACTCGTTAACCGAGCGAACCATCGAGCGTGAGCACGTGGACTGCGCCCGTGAGTTCGGTATGGGCATCACGCCGTGGAGTCCGCTGGCCAGCGGCTTTCTCGCAGGCAAGTACAAGCGCGGCGATGACGGTAAGGGCAGTGGCGATGGTCGGCTGGCACTGCTGGCCGGCGGTAATAATCCTGCGTTCCAGAAGTACACAGAGCGCAACTGGAAGACGTTGGACGCCTTGCGCGATGTGGCTGAGGAAGTCGGAAAGCCGATGGCGCAGGTAGCACTTGCGTGGGCTGCCGCACAGCCGGGCATCACGTCGCTGATCCTTGGCGCGACGAAGGTGGAGCAGTTGGAGGACAACATCGCCTCGCTCGCCGTGACGCTGACGTCGGACCAAATGGCGAAGTTGAACGAAGTGAGTGCACTGGAACTGGTGCATCCGTACATGTTCTTTACCGGTATGCTGCGTCGCGACCGCGTCTTTGGCGGGACGGACGTTACTGGCTGGCGCTAGTTCGCAGAGGACGTAGGAAAGCGCTCGGAGGATGTCCTCATTGAGCCGGCTTCCAGGTAGATCTGCTTGATGTCGGGGTAGCGCTGCTGGATGATGGACTCGATGCGGCAGACCACTGTGTACATGGCGTCGCCTTCCAGACCGTCGCGAAACTGCACATTCATGGTGAGCAAGGCGTTGTGCGGGCCGAAGTACATGGTCAGCGGCAGGCCGACGGATGTTACGTCCGGGTCGGCTTTTGCAATCGCCCGGATCGCCCGTAGCGTATCGCGGTCCGCACCTTCGCCTACGATGAGCGCCTTGCATTCTGCGATTAAGAGGATTGCGACCGTCACCAGCAGGGCACCGATCACCATGGAGGCGATGCCATCCGCGCGGTGCCAGCCGAAGCTGTTGCTGAGCCACACGCCAATGAATGCCGCGACAAGGCCGAGTGTCGCGGCGGCGTCTTCAAAGATGACGGTGAAGGCGCTGGGGTCCTTGCTGGCGTGAATGGCAGCGATGAGGCCGGTGCCCTGGTGCGATTGCTTGAATTCGCGCACGCTGACGATCAGGGCGTAGCCCTCGAATAGGAAGGCAAAGCCGAGGATTGCGTAGTTCCAGACCGGGCTGGATGGCGGCACGGGATGCCGTGCGTGTTCGAAACCTTCCCACAGCGAAACGCCGCCGCCCAGCACAAAGACCAGCACCGCGACGATCAGGGACCAGAAGTAGAGTTCCTTGCCGTAGCCGAAGGGGTGCGTCTCGTCCGCAGGTTTGGCGCTCTGGTTGAGGCCGACCAGCAGCAGTGCGCCGTTGCCGCAGTCCACGGCAGAGTGGATCGCCTCGGACAGCATGGAGGACGATCCGGTGAAGACGAAGCCCACCGTCTTGGCGGCCGCAATGGCGACGTTTGCAGCAATGGCGGCGTAGATGCTCTTGCGGGACGAGGACATAAGCCTTCCGATGCGTTCCGGAAGCGGCGGGCTGCTGTGGTTGTGCACCGGTTTTCGACCAACCTAATTCGATGGCCATGCGACACTAGATGCGTGAGCCAGCCCACAGCCATCCCAAAAGAGGCAGAGGTCGCGACCTCATCCGCCGCAATCTCTCACGACGTGCCGAAGCCCTGCACCGTCACGCCTGCGCTGCTTAAGACGCACAACATCACAGACGAGGAATACGCCAAGATCCTGGCAACGATGGGCCGCACGCCGTCGCTGACGGAGCTGGGTATCTACTCCGTCATGTGGAGCGAGCACTGCAGCTACAAGAGCAGCCGCGTGCACCTGAAGCGTCTGCCCACCAAAGGCACCCGCACGAGCGGTCCCGGCGCCGTGATGCAGGGGCCTGGCGAGAACGCCGGCATCATCGACGTGGGGGAAGGCTGGGCCTGCGCCTTCAAGATCGAATCCCACAACCACCCTTCGTACATCGAGCCTTACCAGGGCGCGGCGACTGGCGTTGGCGGCATTCTGCGCGACATCTTCACCATGGGCGCACGTCCGATGGCCGTGATGGATTCGCTGCGTTTCGGCCCGCTGGGCCTGACCGCTGCGGAGGGCATGCCGGATCTGGACGATGACACGCTCGCACCGGAATCTATCGATTACGAGAAGAACCGCAGCGTGATGGAAGGCGTCGTCCACGGCGTGGCCGGTTACGGCAACTGCTTTGGCGTGCCCAACGTTGGTGGCGAGACGCGCTTTGAGGCCTGTTACAGCGGCAATCCGCTGCTGAACGCCTTCGCGCTCGGCCTGGTTCGCCACGACGAAATCTTCTATGCCAAGGCCACCGGCGTCGGCAATCCCGTGATCTACGTCGGCGCAAAGACGGGCCGCGATGGTATCCATGGCGCAACGATGGCCTCCGAGGAGTTCACCGAAGGCTCCGAACAGAAGCGCCCGAATGTCCAGATGGGCGATCCGTTCCTGGAAAAGCTGCTGCTGGAAGCCTGCCTGGAAGCGATGAAGACGGGCGCAGTCAGCGGCATTCAGGACATGGGTGCGGCTGGCCTGACCTGCTCCACCTGCGAGATGGGCGGACGCGGCGGTGTCGGCCTGGAGATCGAGCTCGACAAGGTGCCGCAGCGCGACAGCGGCATGACGAGCTACGAGATCATGCTGAGCGAGTCGCAGGAGCGCATGCTGCTGGTGGCGCACGCCGGCCGTGAGCAGGAAATTCTCGATGTCTTCGACAAGTGGGGACTCGACTCTGCTGTTATTGGCACGGTGATCCCGGAGAACCGCATGAAGGTTCGCCAAGGTGGGGAACTGGTTGCTGACCTCAGCAATGAATCGCTGACGGATGACGCACCGGTCTATCACCGTCCCGTCGGCACCTGGAAGGCGCCGGTCTCGCTCGATCCGCCCGCATGGGTGCTGGACGAACTGAAGAAGCCGCGTGATTACACCGCCGACCTGAAGAAGCTGCTGGCCAGTTCGAACATCTGCGACAAGCGCCACATCTTCGAGCAGTACGACAGCATGGTGCAGACCAACACCGTCCAAGGCCCTGGCTCTGAGGCAGGCGTGATCCGCATCAAGGGCACAGGCGCTGACGGCAAGCCAGAACGCGGCCTTGCCATGGCGCTGGCCGGCAACGGTCGCTGGTGCTATCTCGACCCAAAGCTGGGTGCGATGCACGCAGTCTCTGAGGCTGCACGCAAGGTCGCCTGCACTGGCGCAACACCCGTCTCGGCCACCAACTGCCTGAACTTCGGCAACCCCATGAAGCCGGAAATCATGGCGCAGCTATCGAACGCTATCGACGGCATCAGCGACGCCTGCACTGCGCTAGGCACGCCCATCACCGGCGGCAACGTCTCGCTCTACAACGAGACGAAGGGCGAGGGGATCTACCCGACACCCGTGATTGGTATCGTCGGCATCCTTGATGACGCCAGCAAGGCCGTACCGAATGCGTTTCAGAAGGTTGGCGACACCGTCGTTTTCCTCTCCGCCTTCCGCGGAGCAGGCCGCCAGTGGCAGCAGGATCTTGGATCGTCGGCATACGCGCAGGCTGTCCTGGGTGAGATGTGGGGCGCACCGCCGGTACTCGATCTGAACGAGGAAGCTGCGCTGCACAAGGCTCTGATCGCTCTTGCAGACAAGCGATTGCTGCGCAGCGCGGCAGATCTTTCAGACGGTGGCTGTGTGACTGCCTTCGCTCGCGGCGCCTTCCCGAAGAGCCTCGGTGTCCGTGTTGAGATGAAGGTCGGCAAGGATCGCTCGATGTTCATCGAGCGTCTCTTCAGTGAGATTGGCTCGTCTGTCATCGCCACACTCGATCCCGCCAAGATGGAAGAGGCGCGTGCGGTGATTGCTGGAATCCCGGGCGTCTTCCTTGCGCCGCTGGGCGAGGTCATCGCGGATCGCGTGGAGATTGTGCTCGATGGTGAATCCGTCATCGATGCGAGCACATCGGAACTTGCAGCAGCCTGGACCGGCTCGCTGGAAGAACAACTTGCGGCAGAACTGGTGCTCGCATGATCGATGAACTGGAGTTGACTCCCCTGCAAGTGACTGACGCAATCGAACTCGAAGACAACGAAGCCGACGACCACTTCGACAAACTGCGCGAAGAATGCGGTGTGATGGCGATTTACAACCATCCCGACGCAGCGCGTCTCACGTACTGGGGGCTGTACTCGCTGCAGCATCGCGGCCAGGAATCCGGCGGCATTGCCGCTGCCGACGGCGAAGACATTCATGACCTGAAGGGCATGGGTCTTGTCAGCGAGATCTTTACCGATCCCGTGCTGGCGAAGCTGCCGGGCAATCTTGCCATTGGCCACACACGCTACTCCACGACCGGTGATTCCGCGCTGCTGAATGCGCAGCCCATCAAGGTGGAGTCGACCAAGGGCCTCATTGCGATTGCGCACAACGGCAATCTAGTGAACCTGGGCACGGCACGCGAACGGCTTGAGCGCGATGGCGCGATCTTCCAGACCACGAGCGATACCGAGATCATTGTCCAGCTCATCGCGCATTCCAAGCACACGACGCTGGTCGACTGCATCGCCGATTCGCTCGGCCAAGTAGATGGCGCGTTTTCTATCGTCATGATGACGCGCAACCGCATCTTCGCGGCGCGCGATCCGCATGGGTTCCGTCCTTTGTCCATGGGCCGCATTCCCGGTGTGGATGGCATGCCCGACACCTTCGTCTTCGCGTCAGAGACCTGCGCCTTCGATCTGCTGCACGCCAAATACGAGCGTGACGTTGAGCCGGGCGAACTTGTCATGGTCAGCGAAGACGGCGTTACCTCGCGTTACTTCAATCGCGAAGTCCAGCAGGCGAGCTGCATCTTTGAGCACGTTTACTTTGCGCGGCCCGATTCGAAGATTTTCGGCCGTTGGGTGCAGAAGAGCCGCGATGAGATGGGCCGCACGCTCGCCCGCGAGTCCGGCGTACCCGCCGACGTGATCGTGCCCGTGCCGGACAGCGGTGTGACCGCTGCCATCGGCTACGCCAGCGAAAGCGGCATCCCGTTCAACTTTGGACTTATCCGCAATCACTACGTGGGCCGCACGTTCATCCAGCCGGAGCAGCGCGTGCGCGACTTCGGCGTGCGTATGAAACTGAACCCGGTACGAGCACTGCTGGAAGGCAAGCGCGTCATCCTGATCGATGACTCGATCATCCGCGGCACGACCTCGCGCAAGATTGTACGCATGGTGCGTGCAGCCGGCGCCAAGGAAGTGCACATGCGCATCTCCTGCCCGCCGACGATTTCGCCCTGCTTTTACGGCGTCGACACGCCAAGCACACGTGACCTGATCGCAGCGAACAACTCCATCGAGCAGATCCGCCAGTTTATTGAAGCGGATTCGTTAGCCTACCTATCTCTCGAAGGCGTGGTGCATAGCTGCACTACCGGCGACGCAAAGCCCGTGGGCTACTGCACCGCCTGCTACACCGGCAATTATCCGACGCAGTGGGTCGACGTGGAAGAGATCCTGCCCGCGACAGCGAGTGCCTGACGCATGACGGCTAAGATTCAAGCGGCAGTGCAGCAGCCCTCGCTGGCAGATCGCATCGGCATCTGGATGTCTGCGATGTGCGTGGTGCACTGCATCGCGACGCCCATCCTCGTCTCGGCTTCCGCGGTGTTTGCGCATCTGCTGCCGGGCGAGGAGGGCGTTCACCGGACGCTGGCTACGCTGGTAGCGGCTGCCGGCGGTATCGCTCTCATCCGCGGATTCCGTGTGCATGGCCGCACGCGCATCCTGGTGCTCATGGCCCTCGGACTCGCCTGCATCTTCTTCGGAGCCTGGTTCGGAGACGCCTTGCCATCGCATCTTTGCGAGGTCGCCATCACTATCCTGGGTAGCTCCCTCATGATTGCGGCGCACCGGATGAATCACACCTTCTGCCGCGCCTGCACCACATGCGTGCACTAAAGTATGCGTAAGCCGCTGCTCGCACTCGCCATTGCCGCCTTCGGCATTGGCACAACAGAGTTCATCATCATGGGCCTGCTGCCGGACCTGGCGCGGGACTTTGCCGTCAGCATTCCGAAGGCGGGCACGCTCGTCAGCGCCTATGCGCTGGCTGTGACCATTGGATCGCCGCTGCTGGTGCTTGCGCTGGCGAAGGTCGACCGCAAACGCGCGCTGATCTTTCTGATGAGTATCTTCATCGTGGGCAACGCGGCCTGCGCGCTTGCGCCCAACTTCCATCTTCTGTTGCTCGCGCGCATCTGCACGGCACTCTCGCATGGATCCTTCTTCGGCATCGGCAGCATCGTCGCGGCGAACGTGGTGCCACGCGAGCAGCGAGCACGCGCCGTCGCCATCATGTTCAGCGGTCTGACACTGGCCAACGTCCTCGGCGTGCCCGCCGGCACCGCGCTGGGGCAGGCCTTCGGTTGGCGAGCGGCCTTCTGGGCTATCGTTCCTATCGGCATCCTTGCTGGGGCAGGCGTGTGGGCGCTCGTTCCGCACCAGCACTCTGAGCCGGTCCACCTCAAGAACGAACTCAGGTCTGTGATGCGCCGCGGGGTCCTGACCACGCTGCTCATCAGCACCATGTCTTCCGCCGCGATGTTCTGCGTACTCACCTACATCACGCCCATCCTCGAAGTCGTGACACACATTACGCCGCACGGTGTTACCGGTGTGCTTGTCCTCTTCGGCGTCGCGATCACGGTCGGGAACCTTCTCGGCGGCGTCATGGCGGACTCGCAGGGTTTCCGGGCTGTGGCTGTTGGATTCGTGGTTCTGACTGTGCTCTTCTTGCTGATGCCCTTGGCGGAAGAGCGCATCATTCCCATGCTGTTCGTCATTGCGCTATGGGGAATGCTGCACTTCGCCGTTGGAGCGCCACTGCAAACGCGCGTGGTCGATCAGGCGCGCGGTGCGCAAAACCTCGCCTCTACGCTGAACCAGGGCGCCTTCAATCTTGGCAACGCTCTAGGAGCAGCGCTGGGAGCGGTGGTGCTCACGCACGGTTTCGGCTATCGGACCCTATCGCTCGCCAGCGCAGTCGTTGCCGCACTCACTGCGGTCCTGACCGTGATGGCCATCGTGTGGGAGCGAGAGGACAAGAAGAAGAGCGACGATCGTCTCCGCTTTTCTATGGGCCACTAGTTACACGCGTGCGAAGTCGATGAAGGCCTTCGCCGCGTCGGTATGCACCAGCGTCACGTTGACGCGATCGCCCACATCCAGCCCCGCGCCGCCGTGTACCAGCATGCCCTCGACCGGCGGCTGCAGCACACGCACGAAAATCCCTTTCGGTCCTGCGCCCGTAACGATTGCCTTATAGTGATGTCCGATGCTGTGACTCAAGGCCTGCGCCTGCGCACGCTTTAGCATGGCTCGTTCCACCTTGCGTGCAGCCTTGTCGCGCTCATTGCAATGCAGTGCGATGGCGGCCAGTTCGTCATCGGTGTAGGGCGCCGGTGCGTTGGCCAGCATCGCATGCACCACTCGCTGCGTTACCAGATCCGCAAACCGTCGATTCGGCGCGGTCGAATGCGCATAGTCCTGCGCGGCCAGCGCAAAGTGGCCCGGCGGGTCCGGATCATCGCCCCGCGCCAGCACATACTCGCCTGCACCCATCAGCTTGATGATGGCCAGCGCCAGGTCCGGATAGTGATCGGGATTGCGATCACGCTCCGCGCAGAGAAATTCGTTCAGTGCCTTTGCATCGGGCTGAGCGGGCAACGTCACTGGCTGCGGCAGGTTCGCGGTCGCCGTGTGCACCAGGTCCACGATGCGCTGCCAGCGCTCGGGGTTCTTGACCACGCGCCGCAACCCGCTGCGCCTGGCCGCAGACAGCGCCGTTGCGACCGTCTCATTCGCCGCGATCATGAGGTCTTCAATCATGTCCATCGCGCGGTTGTGAACCGCACTCTCCAGCGACATCACTTTGCCATCCGCGACGACCGGCATTGCTTCTGCCCGCCGAAAATCCAGCGCGCCGGCCGCCTGCCGATGCGCGCGCAGTCGTTGCGCCGCTTCATCCTGCAGACGCACTTGCAACTGCACTGCAGGCGCGGCGTTCAGCACCGAATCCGCGCTATGCTCATCACCGTTCAGCCACGGCCCAACGTGGCTGTAAGCAAGCTGCGCATTGTTGTGGACGCTCGCCGCGAAGAGCCGACGATCGGTAACGCCGCCATCCGGCGCAACGACAAATTCCGCGACCAGCGCGTTCCGATCCTCTGCCGGGTTCAGACTCGTAAGGCCGGTCGATAACGCGAAGGGAAGCATTGGAAAGTTGCGCACGGCCGTGTACACAGTTTGTGACTGTCGCTGCGCGAACAGGTCGATGGGCGAACCCTGTGCGACCGTCGCGGCTACATCGGCAATGCCGACGCGAACGCGTATCGCGCCAGTGCCGGGGATGGTCTCCGCCCACTCCACCTGGTCCAGGTCGCGCGAACTGTCGTTGTCGATTGACGACCACGAGAGCGACCGAAGATCCTCACGATGGTCTGCGGCCCCGTCGACGTGGCCGGCAATGATCGCGGCAAGCTGCGCATCGCTGCCCTCAACCGGCGACAGATCGAATCCCTCCCGCTGCATCTCCAGCGCGGCAGACTCGGCGAAATCAAAAGGTTCGTGAGTGGTCGGGGCGGCTGAAGTGTGGGCAGGCGTGGACACGCTACGTTCGATGCACGCACCGCCGCCGGCGCGCCGCACAATCTGCTCTCTACAATGCAAACTACGACTGGGGAACAGGCATGGCTCGCATCGTGATTCGCATCATCGCAGGTCTGCTGTTGCTGCCAGTGCTGTTCTACGCAGCGGACTGGGCCGTGTGGCGCGTCCGCATCGCTCGCGGCAACGGCATGGACGAGGTCGCCGTAACCAGCGTGAGCATTGCTACGCTCAAGCGTGATCGTGAGGAGTACTACTTCGACGGCGACATCACGCTCGCCTGTCCGCGCAGCGTGTTGCCTATGCTGACAGATCGGGGAGTGATGTCACCCTGTTGGTACCTGCGCCGCAACCACACAGTGATAAAGCGCTACTGAAAGCGCACGGCGGCAAAGGCGCAAGCCTCTTAGGTGGCCTTGCGCTGGAAGTTGGACTTCTTGGTGCCTGCGAAAGCGTCCTTACCCTTGAAGGCAAAGTTGGGGTTCGCGCTGTGGGCCTTTGCTGCGGTCACGCCGGCAGCCTTGTCACGTAGCGCCTGCAGTTTCTGCGCCTTGGGGCTAAGGCCGCCAATCTTGATCTTCGCGGGTGCCGCGGGCGGTTTCGGTGTCTCGTCGCTCATAGCTGCGATTCTACCGCCCCACGCCCCGCTCAGTCATCGTGGTCGCTGGGAACGCTAGGGATGCGCTCCAAGCCAGCGGCGGGCACCGAAGTCCGTGGCGACGCTGGCGGCCAGCAGAGCCACGCTGATGCCGAGCGCGCCCGCGACCCAACCCAGATCCATGTGGCCGCGCTGCAGGAAGAAGTCCAGTATGCCGAAGACCAGCACCAACACCGCCGCCTCGGCAAAGAAGGACGAGCAGCGGCGCGATGCGATCGCCACCAACTCCGGCATTGCCGAAGCTGTGCACTTTTCTACGTTCGTTGTGCTGGAGACGAGACGAGGACCGTCAGAGAAGTTGTTGCGGATGGAGTTTGCTGCATTTTTGTGGAACATAACAAAGCCTTTGACTTACGTGTTCAGTCTCCCCGGCAGCGTCGCCAAAGTCCAGTGAATTCCCTGTAAATCGCACATTCAGAATGGCTTAATGTGTAAGTATGCGGCCGTGCGCATAGTTATGCAGCGCACTTGGCGAGAAATAGTTGCGAATCGAGGGAGACCAGGCGACCTGCAGCGAACTAAGGAATGCTGAGGAAGGAGCTTAAAACTCTGGGAAAACGCTTCTTGTTAATAAACGTTGCCGTTCGCACATTTGGCCAAGAGCATGCAATCGGTTGCATTCATATCCGACGAAGTTGTATGCAATCAAAAAACATTTTGCATGAGCCGCGGGTTAGCTTTCCACTTTTCTGCTTAGGAGCTCCCGATGATTTTCCTATTTTTGCCAGCTGCGCTGATGTTTGTTGCGATGCTTGTCATTTCGATGGCACCAATTTTCCACTTTACGTCATCAAAAAATGGCAAACAATGGCATTTCCGTTCTCTTTCTCGCCTAACGGCCATGCGTGTTCGTAAGGGTAGCGAAGCTTTGCAGGAGCAGGTGGCCCTGGAGCCGGCGGTGGTGTTGGAGCCGATGGTCTAGCGGAGGGCTGCTCTTAGGCGGTCTGCGCCTGCTTCGGTGTAGTCGCCCACTACTCGCTCCAGGATGTTGCCGGCTCGGTCTACTACCAGCGCCTGGACCTTTGCCTCGTCGGCTACTCCGACGGTTCGGTTGAAGTCTGCTTTTCGGGTGTAGAGGGCTACGATGTGGGGCCACCAGGCGTGGTTGGGAATGCCGTGGCGCATGCTGCTGCTGATGATCATGCGGAGGAAGTGGTTCGAGGTGTCGATGACGGGGACGCTTAGCCAGGCTGCGCCGGCTGAGGGTGCCATGGCCTTTGCCCAGCTTTCGATGCTGGGTTGCTGGTCTCGCTGCCAGCCAAGGATGACGACGCTGCGCTCGCCCGGGAGGTCCTGCGGCAGCGTCACCGCGTGGCCGTTCAGGTCCTTCGACTTGATCTGGGGGAAGCGTGCGACATCGGTCGTGGTGATTGCGGGAGCTGGAATCGGCATTCATTGCTTGGACGCCGGACAGCCACCCTCGGGGATGCCTCGCGGGTGACTTCGCGACCGGATCGAATTCCGGCTGTGTCTTGTTGGCGGGGTGGAGTGGGTCGGGTCCCCCCCCCGAATTTTCCAAAAATTAGAAAACAAAGGACTTAGCTGGAGGGGTGTCGCTAAAAATTAGATTCCATTGGAGTTACGGGCAAAAATTAGATTCCAAAGGACTTAGCGGCGCCGGGCCTTGCGTTATGCCGTGTGCGCGGGGTGAGGCCTATCTCAATTGTAGCGAGTTCGACTTAATTACCCGCCAACTTTATTTCCTTTGCTTTGTTAGGGATAGATTGTTCTGGGGCTTGACAGGTTCCGCACGGAATTCGAAAGAAGCTGACCTCAGCGGCTAAAGCCGGGCTTCCTGGTGGGTTTTGTGGCACAGCTTAAGCTGTGCCCTTCCGATCAAGGGACGTTTACGCGTTGCCCTTCCGATCGAGGGGACGTTACGCGTTGCCCTTCCGATCAAGGGGAGGTTACGCGTTGCCCTTCCGATCGAGGGGACGTTACGCGTTGCTCTTCCGATCAGCGAAGGCGGAGGTCGGCCGCGATGGATCGTACCGTGTTGCTGGAGGCGAGCGCGTGAAGGATCGTGTCGCGCTGCACGGCGAGCTACGCGAGGGGAAGCCGCACCTCGCGTAGCTGGGTGCGATCTATTGCGGGGTGGGTGGTGGCACTGGGGCCGGGACGACCGGGACAGCTCCGGGGGCGGAGGACTGCTGTGTGCGGGAGAGACCGTCTGGCACGATTCCTTCCTGGATCAGGATGGAGCGGTCTTTGCCCTGCAGGATGCCGCGCATGAGCGCGTAGGTCTTTGCTTGCGGGTCGAAGTAGGCGCCGTGGATCTTGATGCCGTCGACCTGGGGCAGCAGGTTGGTGCAGTCGACGTCCCAGACGTTGTCGGGTACGGGCACGGTGCGGTCGAGTCCGGAGCGGCCGAGGCGGCGTTTGCCGAAGTGCTTGAGGCCGGCGGAGCCACCCAGGACGTCGTCGCGGCCGCTGAAGAGTGCGGTGATGCGATAGCTCATGTTGGAGAGACCTTCGCCGTCGCCGTGGCTGACCTGTTCGCCGTTGCGGAAGAGATCGTTGTCGACATCGGCGGCGACCATCAGAACCTCCTGCATCAGGCTTACGAGCAGCGGCCGATTCTTACGGGTCCAAAGGGCGTTCAGGGCGTACTCCAGAACGTAGTTGCCCATGCTGTGCGCGATGATGGAGGTCCTTGCACGGCATGCGTTCGACGGGTCTTTTGTTGCGACCCTTTGCATGGTCATCAGCCAGTCATAGAGTTCGGAGAGGACGTTGTTCAGGTCTTCGCCGGTGCGCCGCGCCTCGGACCGATCGGAGAGATAGCCGAGGAGGGCGCCCTTGGAGGGCCAGTCAAAGGCGATGCACTCGCCCAGACCGTTGGCTCCGTCGAAGAGGCCGGCAGCCACATTTTCGTAGCGGCTCATCACGTCGACCCAGGGGTTGTTGTAGCCGTGTATGAAGAGGCATACGTGTTTCTGCTGGTCTGAGGGCGTGCTTTCGCCGTTGGCGACGACAGCCGGGAAGGTCCGATTGACGACGGCCAGCAGTGCGTCGCGGAACTGGTCGATGCTGACCGGCAGCCAGCTCGCGGGGTCCTTTGCGCTGCCGCCGTCTTTTAGCGTCCAGTAGGTGAGTGAGCCGAAGTGACTGCCGAAGTTACCGTCTTTGTATTCACGGTTCGTAATGAGCCAACGCATGGACCAAGACCTCGCGACGAAGGATTTGTACCTAAGGGGAGCGGTCCGAATGTAAAGCAGATTGGTGCGACGGCAGTCGCTATTTCTGTCAATTCTGTCTTTGAGATCCCATGAACCTCTCGTTTGACACGTTTCGCGGAGTGAAATGCGCCGCTCATTTGCATCAGCGGTTGAAGACGATCTGTTTTACGTCCTGCACAAAGATGGTGAATGGGCCGAGGTCGCTCTCGCCCTTGTAGGCGTAGTTTGAGGCGATGGTGCCGTCGACCACGCGGCCATCCGTCAATGTGAGCTTCAGGCCGATGGTGTGCGCGTCGCCATCCACCGTGAGGTAGTCGAGCTGGTGGATCTTCTCAAAGGCGATGGTCTGGCCGCTGGTGAGCTGGATGGTGTCCTCGGTCATGTTGTGTTTGAAGCTCTTCAGCGAGAGCTGCGTGGTGTCGCCCGCGCGCGATCGCAGCGTCACCGAGCCCTGTTTCCCGGCGTTGGCCGTGGCGGGTACGGGCGCGGGCGGCGACAGGGGATTGGTCGCCGTGGTGGCAACCGGCGCATCCGGTGCGGGACGCGAATCTGCCGTGACGATGGGTGCGTGGTTCGCCGGGTCCGAAGCCTCAGCCGCTCGGTTATGGACGGCCAGCCAGAATCCACTGGCGGCCGTCAGTACCGCTGCCAGACCGGTCAGGATGCCGGGAATCGTGGTCCAGAAATTCTGCTTGTCCGCTTCCGCCACGCCGCACCTCGGGAGAAGAATAATTGAGGGCGCGGCGGATGTGAGTGGGAAAGTTGCTGCGAGCGCGTTCCAAACAGGGAAGATGTTGTATTCCGAGTTGAGTCAACGTCTGGTTCGCGTTCTCGCGCGAAAGCCCATCCTTCGACAGGCCCAGGGCCGCTTCAAGACGATGTAGCTGTCATGCATGGGCATCCACTGTGTTGGGGGGATTTGTGGACGCGAGAGATCGGGATTGCAGATGGAGGGGCCTGGGCGCCCCCAGATGGCGAAGCCGTGCACGGGATCGGTGAGTCACGTACTTCATGTATGGGCCACCCGCCCGCCTAATTTGCCTCGCAGCCAAGAACTGATCGAAAAGCGGGATGGATCACCCATCTGGTTCCGGGGGTGGCTTCCCGCAGCATCCGCTGAACGCCGTATTGATACATATGGGCGTACTTCTCTTCTCCGTCCGTTCCAATCATTCCTAAGAAACCAAACCACAAGAGAATTTGGACGGCCTCTTCCACGATTGCCTGTGGCACTCCAAAACCGGTTACCTTCGCTTCAATCTCGTTTCGGTCTAAGAGGGAAGGGGACCCAATGAAAGCGTAAGGGAGTTCCGCAAACTCCCTCTTCGTGTCGCTCAATTCAAAGAATATTCCTTGCAACTGATCCTCGGAGTATTGCTTCTCAGCTTGCAAGATGTCCGCCTCTAAAACCTTAGTATTTCCCCGATTAACGGCAACATTTATACACTGCCGTAAGAAGCTGATGAGGTCTCGTGGTCGCATCATTGTCCGACTTAAGATGTAGCTAAAGGAATGTTCCCCTTTGATGTAGGACTCGAAAAACATCGGCCACATTTCCTCGAATGGCTGCTCAAGACGCGTACTGGCCATCATTCTGCGGTGAATGAGGAGCTTGAACACCTCTTCGTCGGTCCAGTCAAGAAGAATGGTGTTGTCTTTACCCTTGTCGGGAGTTTCGCCCAAGAGATGCTCGTATACATCATTCCGAATGAAGACAATAGCCCGACACTCAACGTTGTTGCGCTCAAGTTGACGCTGGAGCTTCCGTGTAGCTTCCATGAGGCTCCGAATGATTAAGATGTCTTCTTTCGTTGCACCATTGACGGGCCAACTCTTATCAAGGTTATCAATAAGTATCCAAACACCTTCTTTGAACTTCAAGTATTCGCTAAGTACCGCTTGAACCTCCTTAATGTCTTTCTCGTAAATGAGTTTGCTTATTTGTCCGGAGCCGATAAGGCTTTCTATCTCGTCCTTTCTTAGTAGCACTCGGTCGACGAGTAGTAGAAGGCGATCAGAGAAGTCGCCTTGTTCTGCCTCCCCTTCACCTTCGATCAGTCTCCTCAGCTTTTCGTATAGTTCGAAGCGTTGGGGTTGCTTCGAGGCGAATCGCGAGTCCTGTTCGACAATCTTCGCAGCGAGTTCTATGAGCAAGATGTAATTCCAGAAAGCGGTCAACACGTGTTCTTGCAAACCCAAGCTGATCGAACTCAGGAGGCGTTCGCGCAAAGTGAGAAACTGGTGACCCTCTGGCTTTAGATCCAAGACTAACTGGCTTTGGCTTGACCAGAATGCGCTCCGAACGCCATAAAAGATTGCTGTCTTTCCTGCCCCTTTCCTGCCGACGACCAGTCGAGCGTGTCCGCGTTTCGCATCATTGTATTGGGCGGTGGGAAGGAAATAGGACTTTAGTGCATTAATCTCGTTCTCAGCAGCTACGTCCCCAAAGTCAAGAGTTTCCAAGGGACGCAGCGGTAGCGTGATCGGCACAAAACGCGTACTTTGGATCTCTTCATAAAGGCCTTTTATGAAAGGGGACATTAGGTGCGGGACCTGTGCCGCATCACTGTGCCTCTGGACGACGTCACGGTAATCTATTGGCTGCTGATCGGGCCCTTCTTGCAGAACAAAAACAGAACATCCTGAGGCCATCGCTAAGCCAGCAACAAAGGCGCCTCGGGCATTATGAACCGTGGCGCCCTTTCGCCAAGAAGAAAGCAGATAGACGCTGACGCCTAATGAAGTTTTCACTTGTTTGAAGGCGTCTTGCAACGAAAGTCTGGGCTGCTCTTTAGGATCGTAAACGCGGAAACGAAGTCCGGACTTCTTGACTGTTGAAATGACCTTGATGAGGCCGTCTGTGACTATTGGGCTCCTAAGTAAATAGAGAGGTTGCGCTCTGCTGGGCGTATATGCCTGAGTCACTGGCATTTTGGCATTCGCTATGGCATCGGGAAGCTTACTAGCAAGCTCTTGGCTGTTTTCAAAATTGACGTAGCCAAGTGTGTCTATTAAGCCAAGCGCTTCAAATTCCATCGCGTCCAGGGTGCACGAGGTATCCCTAATCGCTACAACTGGAACGCCAAGTCCAAGCGCGTATCCAAGTTCGAACATTAGGTTGAAGTTCATCGTTGTGACATCGATGACCGCAACTTGCGTGAACCGTTGAGACTTGCATATCTGACAGAAAATGATCTGGCCCGCGATTGGTAAGTCGCGCCAGGTCTTGATTTTCAAATCGGGACTAGAAATCGACAGCAGCCGGACGGCCTCTTCAATTGCGCTACCAATGACCTCGGGCTTGCTTGAGTAATAAACGTGCGCGTGGGTCGGCGGGACGTCCGCGAAGGATTGATCGCAAGGACCGGAGGCGTATTGGCAGAATTCTGGCGGGGTCTGGATACCGATTGGAGGCATGCGTCCATAGCGTAGCGGCTATCGGCCGGATAGTCTCTAATTTTTATTCCACCGTGACGCTCTTGGCCAGATTCCTCGGCTGATCGACATCGCAACCCCGGCGGACGGCTATGTGGTAGGCGAGGAGTTGTAGCGGGACGACTTCGAGGATGGGGAGTAGTAGCTCTGGTGCTGCGGGTATGTGGATGACGGCTTCTACGAGGTTGGTGATCTCTTCGTCGCCTTCGGTGGCGGTGGCGGTGACGCGGCCGCTGCGGGCGGTTACTTCTTGGATATTGCTAGGCGGCGGTGGTGCGGCGGCGGGTTGGCTTTGCCGTGATGTGCTGAACCTGTTTGTTCAGCGCGAGGAGCGCGTGCAGGGCCTGGTTGACGGACTCTGAGTCCGGGAAGTGCGGGAGCAGCGCGGGGTCGAGGATGACCACGTTGGTGCCCTTGGCGAGCAGGTTGGAGTACTTGCCGCGTTCGCCCTTGCGGAAGTCGACGTTGGGCCGCTCTGCGAGGGGATCGAGTTCAGGCGCTTTCTTCATATTGCTCACGCTCGGTCGCGGTGGCGACGCGTGCGCCGATGAGGCGCACGGTGGAGTCGGTCTCAGTGTAAACGACGAAGAGAATGCGTCCCCGGGTGGATCGGCCGACGGTCAGGAAGCGCTCCTCGTCGAGGGAGTGCTGGTCGTCCGGGACGGCGGATCGGAGCGGATCACCGAAGACGGTGACCGCCTCTTCGAAGCTGACGCCGTGCTTGGTGAGGTTGGTTGTTGCCTTGCGCGGGTCATAGTCGAACGTGATCTTCATGTCGGCGCGGACTATACCATTTCGCAAAAGGGACTGAGGGAACTTTACTCGACGGTCACGCTCTTCGCCAGATTCCTCGGTTGGTCGACGTCGCAGCCCCTGCGGACTGCTATGTGGTAGGCCAATAACTGTAGAGGGACTACTTCGAGGATAGGGAGTAGTAGCTCTGGGGCTGCGGGGATGTGGATGACGGCTTCGACCAAGTTGCCGATCTCTTCGTCGCCTTCGGTGGCGATGGCGATGACGCGGCCGCTGCGGGCGGTTACTTCCTGGATGTTGCTGAGGGTCTTTTCGTACTTGAGGACGCTGGTGGGATCTGCGGGGTCTTTGGTGGCGATGCAGACTACGGGGAGCGTCTCGTCGATGAGGGCGTTGGGGCCGTGCTTCATCTCGCCGGCGGGGTAGCCTTCGGCGTGGATGTAGCTGATCTCCTTGAGCTTGAGCGCGCCTTCGAGGGCGATGGGGTAGTGGATGCCGCGGCCGAGGAAAAGGAAGTCGTTGGCGGTGCTGAAGGTTTTGGCCAGGTTGGCGCACTGGTCGTCGACGGAGCGCAGCACGTCTTCTAACTTGAGCGGGATTTTGGCTAACTCATCGACATAGTGTTTGGACTGCTCGGAGGAGACGTGGCCGCGCTGCTGGCCCATGTAGAGCGCGAGGGTGAAGAGTGCGGTGAGCTGGGCGGTGAAGGCCTTGGTGCTGGCTACTCCGATTTCAGGGCCGGCGTTGGTGGTGATGACGCCCTGCGCTTTGCGGGTGATGGCGGAGCCGACGACGTTGCAGATGGCGAGGGTGGGTGTGCCCTTGCTGATCATCTCGGCCTGTGCGGCGATGGTGTCGGCGGTTTCGCCGGACTGGGTGATGAGGAGGCCGAGGGAGCCGGGGATGGGGTCTCGGTAGCGATACTCGCTGGCGTAGTCGACGTCGACGGGGAGGCGTGCGAGGCGCTCGATCATGAACTTGCCCGCGAGGCCTGCGTGCCATGAGGTGCCGCAGGCGGCGATGGTCATGCTGGTGGCGTTCTGGAAGTCCTGCTGGGAGAGTTTGAGGTCGGGCAGGAAGACCTGGCCGCTGTCGAGCGAGACGCGGCCGAGGGTGGTGTCGCGGACGGCGCGTGGCTGCTCGTTGATCTCCTTGAGCATGAAGTGCTTGTAGCCGGCCTTTTCGGCCTGGATGGGGTCCCAGGTGATGCGGGTGGGCGTGCGGGGGTGCGGGACGCCTTCGAAGTCGGTGAAGGTGACGCCGGTCTTGGTGAGGATGGCGCACTCGCCGTCGTTGAGGAAGATGATGTCGCGCGTGTGGTGGAGGATGCCGGGGACGTCGGAGGCGAGGAAGTATTCGCCGTCGCCGATGCCGATGACGGCGGGCGGTCCGGAGCGGGCGGCGACGAGCTTGTCGGGTTCGCGGGCGGAGAGGACGCCGATGGCGAAGGCGCCGGTGAGGCGCTTGACGGCTCTCCTTACGGCTTCTTCCAGGGAGATGGTGCTGGGTGGGGCGGTCAGGATGGCTTCGGCGGAGTTGGCTTCGTTGTTGGTGTCCGGAGTTTTGTCTGCCGAGGCGGCGGCTTTCTCGAGTTCGTCTTCGATTAGGTGGGCGATGATTTCGGTGTCGGTTTCGCTTACGAAGCGGTGGCCGCGCTTGATGAGGTCGTTCTTGAGCGCGATGTAGTTTTCGACGATGCCGTTGTGGACGACGACGAGGGTGCCGGTGCCGTCCCGGTGGGGGTGCGCGTTCTCTTCGGTGGGGCGGCCGTGGGTGGCCCAGCGGGTGTGGCCGATGCCGTAGGTGCCGTGCAGGGGGTGGTCGCGGAGGACGGCTTCGAGGTTGCCGAGCTTGCCGGGGGCGCGTCGGACGTCGAGCGCGGTGGGGTTCAGGAGGTCGCCTGCGACGGCGATGCCTGCGGAGTCATAGCCGCGGTACTCAAGCCGGCGAAGGCCTTCGACGATGAGGGGCACGACATCTTTTGGGCCGATGTAACCAACGATTCCGCACATGGTACGAAGGCTAACACCCATACGGCGGTATCTGCGGATGGGCGTGCAAAGGTGAGGGGGTATAAGTTCTGCCACTGCTGTTACAGAAGACTGACAGAGCTTGTGATGGTCATCACAGACCCTTGCGGGGGCTGGACTGGAGGATACGCACAGAGGTTTCCAGTGATGCGTATCGTGACCAACAAAGTCTGCCCGAATTCGAATCAGCCCTGCATGGGGAAGTGCTCGGGTTATGGCACATCTTCTAACTGCCCTCCGCTGATTGTGCTGGCGGTGCTGGCGACGCATGCATTTGAAGCGGTGGAGGCGTGCCGATGAGTGCAACTGCCGTTCTACCGCCGCAGACAAAGGCGGCCGCCGGATACAACAAACATAACTATTTAAATCAGGAACACGGCTTGCTGAGCTGGCTGCTGACCGGCGATCACAAGCGCATTGCGATTATGTACATGGTCGCCGTGTCGATCTTCTTCATGGTGGGTGGCTTGCTGGCCATGGCGGTGCGGCTTGAGTTGTTGACGCCGCAGGCCGATCTGATGAGCCCCGACACGTACAACAAGGCCTTCACGATGCATGGCATTGTGATGGTCTTCTTTGTGCTGATTCCGGCGGTGCCGGCGATCCTTGGAAACTTTCTGGTGCCGCTGATGATTGGCGCGAGGGATTTGGCGTTTCCGAAGATCAATCTGCTGTCGTTCTACCTGTACTGTGTTGCGGCCCTGCTGCTGCTCTACACGATTGGTGCGGGCGGTGTGGATACGGGCTGGACGTTCACGACGCCCTTGAGCACGCACTATGTGAATACGAATGTGATCAGCGCGGGGCTGGCGGCGTTTGTAGCCGGGTTTTCGTCCATCTTTACCGGGCTGAACTTTATTGCGACGATCCATCGCATGCGCGCGCCGGGGCTTACGTGGTTTCGGCTGCCACTGTTCATCTGGAGCATGTATTCCGCCAGCGTCATCATGGTTCTGGCTACACCCGTGGTCAGCATCACGATTGTTCTGGTTGCGGTGGAGCGTCTCTTTAATTTTGGCTTTTTCGATCCCACTAAGGGTGGCGATCCGCTGCTGTTCCAGCATCTGTTCTGGTTCTATTCGCACCCCGCGGTGTACATCATGTTGCTGCCGGGCATGGCCTGCATCAGCGAGATCATGGCGTGCTTCTGCCGTAAACGTATCTTTGGCTACGCTGCGGTTGCGTTCTCGTCGATTGCGATTGCCATGTTCTCGTTCTTTGTCTGGGAACACCACATGTACATCATGGGAGTGTCGCAGTACTCAGCGCTGGTCTTCAGCATGTTGACCATGCTTGTTGCGGTGCCTTCTGCGATTAAGGTCTTCAACTGGACGTTCACCATGTACAAGGGGTCCATCACATTCGCTGCGCCGATGATCTATGCGATCTGCTGCCTGGGGCTGTTCGTGGTGGGTGGATGCACCGGCGTCTTCCTTGGCTCACTGGGCATGGACGTCCACCTGACGGAGACGTACTTCATCGTGGCGCACTTTCACTTCGTGATGGTGGGCTTTGTGCTGATGGCCTTCCTGGGTGGCATCCACTTCTGGTGGCCGAAGATGTTCGGGCGCATGTATCCGGAGGGCATTGCGAAGGCCTCTGCGGTGATCATCTTTGTGGGTTTCTACATCACGTTTGGACCGCAGTTTGTCCTGGGCTACATGGGCATGCCGCGGCGGTATGCGGCCTATCCAGCAGAGTTCCAAGTGCTGAACGTTATGTCGACGGCGGGAGCAACGGTGATGGGTGCAGGATTCTTCATGACCATGATCTACCTGCTGTGGTCCCTGAAGTACGGGCCAGTTGCCGGACCAAATCCATGGAATGCCTACGGCCTGGAGTGGGAGACGCTGTCACCGCCCATCACGCAGAACTTTGCGTCGGCGCCGACGGTTACGCATGAGGCCTATGACTACGGTTGGATGGATTCTGAGCAGGGCAAGACAGCACGAAGCGCTGCATGAAACGCGTGAGCTACCCCTACGGCTCGTCCTTTTCGGGGCGGGCCGCTTTTTTGCGGACCTGTCGGCCTCCCTTTGGATTGAGGTTGGCGACCGAGTCGTTCCGCTGCTCGGGAGGTATCGGTTAGTCAATCCTTTGTCGCGGGCCTTCAGCCCGCAGCGCCAAGACGCAAGGTAACCCAGGGCTTCGCCTTGGGCCAGGAAGTCGCGAGCCTTCAGCCCGCAGAAAGCACCCTGGGCTTAGAAGTCGGGTGCGTCTAACTTCGCTGAAGCAGACATGGGCTAGGGAGTCGCGTGCCTTCAGGCCGCCTACCTATTATCAGCAGTTATGCAGCGGGAACTGTTTGCCTCATCAGGTGTACGCAGCGAAAAGCTGTTGATCGATACGTCCTAGCCCACTTGTTGTTGCAGCCGTGCGATGTCTCGAAGCTGCATCTGGTCGTTCTCGAGATACAGCAGGCCATCGCGCCGCAGCGCCGTGAGGGTACGAGTAACTGTCTCGCGCGAGATACCGGCCATGTGGCCGAGTTCTTCATGGGTCAGCGGCATGTGGAAGCTTACGGTGTTGGGAGCGCTGCCACCCATCAACTCATGTTCTCCTGCAAGGACGAGTCCGCCCCAATCCAACAGAACACTGCCGAGCTTCGAAGCGGCTGAGGTGGAGAGTGCAAGGCGACGTGCGCTGAGCACCGCGGATCCATATTCGCGGGTGACCGCCATCAGCGAGTTGCGGGCGACTGCCTGAAACTCCTCCATGAAGAGGAGGAAGTGCGTGCGCGGGATTGCCTTCAGCTGGCATAGCTCAAGCGTCTCCGCCGAGGCCTCATAGCGTGTGCGCTGTAGCGCGGCGGAGAGTCCGAGCACATCGCCCGGACCGACGATGCGCAGCAGGAGGAGACGGCCATCCATGGAGGACGTCGTCAACTTCAGAGTGCCGCTGCAGACGACATAGACGTGGTCCGGAGCGTAGCCCTCTCGCAGCACTTCCTGTTTGGCTTCCAGCCGCAGCCAGTGGCCGACGCTCTCCAGACGCCCCAGAGCAACGCGGTCGAGCGAGCAGAAGCAGTTGGGGCCCTTAGTTTCGCACTGGAGACAACTTCGCCGAAGAGGCATTTTGCGTGGCTCCTGTTACCAGTCTAGTCGACGCTGTAACTGGACAGAGTAAGTAGCCAAAGAAGTAAGCCACTTAGTCCGAAGTTATCGTCAGTCGTAATGGGATGGTGTGTGTTACGGTAGTGCCGCCGCTGGTGCCCGTTGCGCTGATTGTGATGGCGTAGGTGCCTGGTGGTGTGTAGGCGGGCACAGGCGCGACACTGCACGCAGTGCTCGCGAGTGCGAGAGCTGTGGTCAGCAATAGCAACAGGCAACGCCGTGCAGCGGACCGGCCGCGTAACAAAAGCAGCAGTGAAAGGGGCAGAGCGCAGGCGAGTACTGCGCCCGCATGCGGTCTGAGGCTCGACTTGTAGGTTGGCGCAGCGGATGTCTCCACCGTAAGTGTGGCCGGTGCGGAGGAGGAGAGTGCGTACCTGGCAGCGTTGAAGTTGCAGGTTGCGAAGGGCGGGAGGTTGCTGCAAGAGAGCAGCACGGTACCGTTGAAGCCGTTGATCGACTTCAGCATGATGTTGACCTCGGCGTGATGCGCACGTGCCACGGCGAGCGATGGTGTACTCAATGTGACGCTGAAGTCTGGAGGCTCGCGGGCTGTCATAACGATCGAGACTGCGTTCGATGTGCTGCTACCGAAGATCGACCCGCCGTGGATGGCGGCGGTCAGCAGGGATGTACCGACGGGCAGTGTTCCCGGCGGCAGCAGGACGCTTCCATTGGTCACGCCAGCTACGCTGAGCGCCTTGCCATCACGCAGCAACTGAACCGTGCCTGTGATGGGTGTGTCTGCGTAGCTGGAAGTCGTCGCGATGGTGAGCGTGACCGGTGTGATTCCAACAATGCCCGACGTGGGATTTGCTGTCAGACGGATCTGTGTAGGCGCGCCGCGCACGGTCTGTGTGAAGCTGCGCCCTGAGCGTATCGAAGTGGTGGAGTCCGTGATGGTGAATTCACCGCGGAAGGTATGGATCCCGGGCGACAGTGTTGCGTTGGTCGTGGTCGCTCTGCCGGTGGCATCGAGCGCCTGGTCCAAGACGACGGCGGTTCCTTCCGTAATGCGGAGCCTGCCCGTCATGCTGCTTGAGAATGGCGCGGCAGCTCCGCCGATGGTGACGGGATCGCCGTACTTCGTTGGGTCCGGCAGAGAGAAGACCTCGAAGGTCAGGCCTTCGGGCTGCAGCACGGGCGCCACCATCTGTGCGCCCAGGGCGCTGCTATGGATGCCATTGGTGTAATCGCACTGATAGATGTGTGGCCCGGGCGCGGCAAAGAAAGTGGCGTTGACCACTCGCGTGCCCGCATCCTGGCTGTCGACGACGATGCGGTCATTGTCCAGGATGCGCAGGCTGCCGTTGATGAGAGAGCCGGAGGCAAGACGGCATTCCACCTGTGCCGAGATCTGCGAGCCCACGTTGATCAGCGGGGCCACCTGCAAAAGGATCTTCTCCGCAGGATCCGCAGCCACGCCTAGATTGCCGGCCGGATCCGTCACACCGGCGACGACAACATCCGCTGACCTGACCTCAGGCATGGTCGCGGTGGCGGCCGTCGAGACGTAGAGTGCATGCGGACCGGCGGCGATGTTGATGCCGGAGAAGGTCACAGTGTCTGCGTTCGCGATGCTACCGGTGCGCACCGCCGTGCCATCGAGGAAGAGTGTGGTCGCGGCAGTCGTACGGTCGACCGTAGCTCCATTGTTCAGGGCAGCAGTGACATCGATGCTTTGCCCGGCAAGCACCTCATAGCGCGAGGCTGCGACGAACAGTTGCCCCTGCGCCGCCGCGGCATCCGCGGATGCGGTCGGTGTCGTCTGCGCTTGCCGTGCCATTGCAGATGTCGGCAGCCACAGGGCAGCGAGGACCAGCGCGCGAATCGACGCGGAGCACATGACGCCGCAATTTTCCCATAAGTCGCGCCTGGTCCAACATGATTCGCTGCGGGCAAAATGTCAGTAACGTTCTGTCAGATAAGTTACTGACGCTGGCCGCTCAGTTTGCTCGCTGCAGCCGCCTTCTGATCGCCCTTGCGCTCTGCCTTGCTTTGCGATTTCTTCGGCTTGCAGCTGCCTTTTTCGCCCTGCGCCTTGCCGGGAACCGGTTCGTACCCGGGCCAGCAGGCATTGGCCGAGCTGCTCTTCTTGCCGCTCTTCTTCGCTGCGGACTTTTTGCCGGGAGTCTTCTTCGTGTCGGCGCCAGTGATGTGACGACGGCTGGCCGCTGTTTTAGTGGAGGCAGACTTCGTCGCGCCTTTGGCGGGTGTGCGCTTCGCTGGTGCCTTCTTCGCTGCGGTCTTTTTCGCGGGAGACTTCTTTGCGGGAGATTTCTTCGCTGCGGACTTCTTCGTCGTTGCCATGGAAGCTTAGAGGCACGGTAGGCGGCCAGCGTTCTCCCTTCGTGAGCAATGGCTTTTAGCGCAGTCGCAAACGGATGGCTCCCTTTGCAGTGGAAGCATCGACCACGTGTCCGCCCTGCGTGATGACGATCTTCTGCGCGGCCACCAGCCTGCGTGCTGCGGCGCGTGCGGGCTCCATCAGCGGCTCCCACCGTTCGCGCTCGTCCGATAGTTTGCCGTCGCCCGCCACCGTGCGCGCGGCTTCGCTGGGGCAGATGGTCTTGCCCGCGCCGCGTTCGTGCAGCATCCGCAGGATTGTCTCTTCCAGCAGCTTGTCCTGCGCACCCGGCTTATGCGATCGGCAGGCGTCGCTGCAGAACTTTACGTTGTCCCAGTCGCGCTCCCACTTCTTGCGCCAGGTGATGGTACGGCCGCATGCGGCACAGGTCTTGTCGGCGTGGGAACCGGGGCTGTGCTGCGATTTGGGTTTGCGGTCGGGCATGAACTCTATACTTGGATGGCGATGTCAAATCTTCCGCCGAACAATTTTCCGCCGCTTGAGGAACAACTGGACCTCATCACCAAGGGCGCTGCCGAAATCATTCCCATCGATGAGCTCAAGAAGCGCATTGAGCAGTCACTTGCCACGGGCAAGCCCATGCGCATCAAGGCCGGCTTTGATCCTACGGCGCCCGACCTGCACCTGGGCCACACGGTCCTGATGCGTAAGCTGCGGCACTTCCAGCAGCTGGGCCACACGGTCATCTTCCTCATTGGCGATTCGACGGCGCTCATCGGCGATCCCACGGGCAAGAGCGCGACGCGCAAGCCGCTGACGCGCGAACAGATTGCTGAGAACGCAAAGACGTATCAGGAACAGGTCTTTCGAATCCTGGACAAGGACAAGACCGAGGTCCGCTACAACTCTGAGTGGCTCGACGCGCTGAACTACTACGACATGGTGAAGCTGCTGGCTCAGTTCACGGTGAGCCAGATGCTGGAGCGCGAGGACTTTCACAAGCGCTTCAACGCGGAAGAGCCGATCGCGCTGCATGAGCTGATGTACCCCATTGCGCAGGGCTATGACTCGGTCGCGCTGCAGAGTGATGTGGAGCTGGGTGGCACCGACCAGAAGTTCAACCTGATGCGTGGCCGCGACCTGCAGCGCAGTGCCGGCCAGCCTCCGCAGATTGTGCTGATGATGCCGATCATCGAGGGTCTGGATGGCGTGCAGAAGATGTCGAAGTCGCTGAACAACGCGATCGGCGTCAACGAGCCGCCATTTGAGATGTTCGGCAAACTGATGCAGGTGAGCGACGAACTGATGTGGCGTTACTGGACGTTGCTGACCGATCTGCCACAGAGCGCGATTGACGCGATGCGGGAGGAAGTCGCCGCAGGAACGCTGCATCCCATGGAAGCCAAGAAGTCCATGGCTCGGACGATTACGGCGGGCTTCTCATCGGCCGAGCAGGCGCTGCGTGCCGAAGAGAACTGGGGTACGCAGTTCCAGAAAGGCGGCGTCAGCGAGGATACGGAACGTGTCTCGCTGGGCAAGGACGATCTTGCCTTTGACGAGGCGACGCAGACCATCGGTACCGACCGTATGCTGGCCGCTGCAGGCCTTGCCGCGAGCAACGGTGAGGCTCGCCGCAAGCGCAGCGAGAATGCCGTGAAGATCGATGGTGAGACCGCAGCAGATGTGCGCTTCGCTGTCCCTGCACTGCCGGTTACGCTGACGGTGAAGCTGGGTAAGAAGACGAAACTGGTGACGATCGAATAAGGCTGTGCGGGGGCAGCGAGTTAGCGCTCGCAGCCTTCGCACATCATGCGGTCCTTGCCCGCGTGCTTGGCGCTGTACAGGGCGGCGTCGGCGGCGTCGACAAGGTCATCGGAGGTGCATTGGGCCTTGCACATGGCCAGGCCCATGCTTACCGTGATGCATTCCTTCTCCCAGGGAAAGGCGTGCATCGCGTCCAGGATTCGTTGGGCCAGCCGCTGCGCACCTTCCATAGGGGTTCCGGGCAACAGGATGGCGAACTCCTCACCGCCAAAGCGGCAGGCAATATCTTCAGCTCTCTTCACGCGCTGTAAGACGGAGGCGACATGCTGCAGCACTACGTCGCCGTATGGGTGGCCGTAGCGATCGTTCACGTTCTTGAAGTCGTCCACGTCCAGCAGCATCAGCGCCATGGGCTGCTTGCTGCGGTGCGAACCCATCACAAAGGTTTCCACCTGGGCGTTGAAGGCGCGTCGATTCCAGAGGCCGGTCAACTCGTCGGTTAGCGCCAGCGAGTTGAGTTTACGGTTGGCTTCTTCCAACGCATCCTGGATCTCCTGCAGCTTGCGTTCCCGCACCATGTGTTCCGTCATGTCGACAGAGCAGCACGCCAGCAGCTTGGTGTCGGGTGGGATCTGGCACGCGACCTTCATGCTTCGCCAGTAGCTCACGGTGCCGTTTGGCTCCGGGATTTCCACGAAGCTCTCCTGCAGCTTGCCGCTGCGCAGAACGTACTCGTCCTCACGCACGATTTCTTCTGCCGTCTGCTTGTTCCACAGGTCGTAGCTGGTCTTGCCAATCCACTCCACTGGCGAGACGTTGAAGCGGTCTGCCAGCTTCTGGTTGTAGAAGAGGATGCGGCCGGTCTTGTCCTTCAGATAGATTTCGACGGGCACGTTGTTCAGGATGGTGTCGAACATGACGTGGGTGCGTTCCAGTTCAGTTGCCATCTTGGCTACGGTCGCGGCGCGCTCGCGCAGTTGCAGACGACTGCTGATCTGCCGGCCCAGCACCTTCAGCGCGCGAATCTGCTGCCGCGTCAACGTCGAGGGGGCTGTGTCCATCACGCAGAGTGATCCGATGCGCGTGCCATCGACCGTGACCAAGGGCATGCCGGCGTAGAAGCGGATGCCGCCTTCGCTGTGGATCATCGGACCGTGCTCGTCAAAGCGATGGTCAGCGTGGGTATCTTCGACCATCATGACGTCGTCCTGCAGCACCGTAAAGCGGCAGACGGATTCCTTCATGGGGACGCGCGCAGCGGGTAGGCCGACGGTCGCCTTGGTGAAGTTTTCGGTATCGGTCAGCAGCGACATGGCGCCAAGCGGTTTACCGCAGATCGCGGTGGCCAGCTCGACAATCTCGTCAAACTCATCCTCGGGCGAAGCGTCTGCCAGGCCCAGCAGGTTGAGCAGGGCCTCGCGCGGAGTCTCCGAGATGACCTCGTCGGAATGTAGAAGTGTAGATGGCGTCATCGTGAATATGCCTCGTTCCACATGCCTTACACACCGTTATACCGCTAGACGGGACACGCTTCCGGGGTCCAGGGTCAGACGTTCTTACGGTAGGCGCATGGAATTGTTGATGACATGAAATCGTCCGCGTTCGTCGATTCCAACGTTGGACATCGGGACGTGATGGTCGTGCGGGTAGAGGACCAGCCACTTCTCTGGGACGGCGCGCGCGTAAAAGCGCTTGCGCTCCTCGATGGTTCGCAGCGGGTCCAGATCGAATGCCATGGCCCAGCTGACGTCGAGGTGGGCCGTGGTCGGCAGCAGATCGCTGATGAAGCAGGCGTGATCGTCGCCACTCTCGATATGGACTGCCATCAATTGCGCGGTGTGCCCGGGGAAGCATTCGGTGCGGATGCCGGGCATGATGTCCGCGGCGGTGCCTTCGATCAGCCGCATCTGGCCGCTCGCGATCATGGGTTCATAGTTATCCGCGACGTAGGAGACACGGTCGCGCTCGAATTGGCGGCGACCATGTTCTACCTCGCCGACGTGCGTGATGTACTCGGCGTTCGGGAAGAAGGGGACGGCTCGGCCGTCGTGCTGCAGCACGGTGTTCCAGCCGCAGTGATCCCAGTGCAGATGCGTGTTGATCACGAGGTCGATGTCGGCCGGTGCGATGCCGGCAGCAGACAGTGATGCGGGCAGCTGCTCCTGCGTGGCGCAGATCTCCTTGATCTTGGGTGTCAGCTTGTTGCCGAAGCCGGTCTCAATTAGTACGGTCTTGCCGCCGATGCGGACCACCACGCAGTTCAGGCCAAGCATCACGCGGTTGAGTTCGTCGGCCTCCATCCGCCTGGACCACATCGTCTTCGGGACCACGCCGAACATGGCGCCGCCGTCGAAGCGGCAGGTGCCGTCGGTGCAGACGATGATCTCCGCATCGCCGATGCGCGCGCGTCCGCGGATCAGTTCGTCGTCGTCGGTGGCGAGGTACTCGATAGGCATTCGCATAGCGTAATGCTTCCTGCCAGGGACAGGCTCGTTGCGCTTCTGCAAAAAAATGTGGAACCACGATCGAACCGCCTGCGTAAGGGCTTTTAGAACCAGACAGCATGGACGCGCAGGCCTTCGATTGCTCGCGTTGATTCTGCGTTCCCGTACTTTTCGCGATGCGTAGCTGCAGTAGGACACGCATCGCCGCACCGGTTTTCGCAGCCTGAGGAACACATCATGAAGACTTCACTTGCCGCCGCGGCATGGTTCGCGGCGCTCTCGATCTCGCACGTCTCGAATCCGGCCTCAGCCCAGACGCTGCAAACGCTGCAGACGCTGCAGGCTACATGCACGGACGGCGCGCCCATGATCGGCATGGTGCGCGACGGCACCGGCGCGTCCATCGCGCAGGCTGCGGTCACCCTCGACAACGGTGTCACCACTCAAACCGCTCCCGACGGAAGATTCCGGTTCGGCTGCGTGACCAACGCTGCCCATCGTCTGCATGTCGCCGCAGAGAGCTTTGCGCCCACGGACCTGAATACCGCGGCTCGCCTTCGTTCCGAGCTGAGCATCACCCTGCACCCCAGTGAGGTCCAGCAGAACGTCGACGTCAGTGATGCGGAGACACCGCACGGCGTGGACAATGCTGAGAACAGCGGCGCCTCACGCACGTTGCAGGGCAACGACCTGAAGGCACTCGCCGACGATCCCGACGATCTGTTGCGGCAACTGCAGAACATGACGGCAGGCAGCGGCGGCGATCCTGAATCGGCCATGATTACTGTCGATGGCTTCCAGTCACCAACCAAGCTGCCGCCGAAATCCTCCATCGCCTATATCCGCATCAACCCGGACCAGTTCGCAGCGGAGTATCAAGAACCGCCCTACATGGGTGGCCGTGTCGAGGTGTATACCAAGCCGGGCCAGCCGCGGCTGCATGGTGACATCTTCATGACCTACGGTGGCTCCGCATTGAATGCGCGTGATCCTTTCTCCGTCGCGAAAGGCACGCTGGGCAAGCAGCGCTTCGGCTTTGACCTGAGCGGTCCCGTCCGCAGGCAGGGCAGTGACTTCGCGCTCAGCCTGGAACATCGCAGCATCGATAACATCGCCGTCGTCAATGCGGTCACGCTGGATGCTAACGGCAACGCCGTGCCACTTACCGCGAGTGTCCCGAAGACTGAGCGGTTGTGGGTCGCGAGCGCGCGCCTGGGCTGGCAGCTTGGACCAAAGAATACGTTCATCGCCACTTACTCGGCGAACGTCAATAACCTTCAGAACCTGGGTGTCGGTGGAACCACGACGCAGGAGGCAGGCTACAACGCGACGCGCTATGAGCACATTGTGCGGTTCACCGATATCACCACCATCTCGGCACACTGGATGCATGAAGCACGCGCCAGTCTGCGCTTTGGCGGCGAGGACGATACGCCCGCCAGCCTTACACCGCAGGTGCAGGTAAGTGGAGCTTTCACCGGTGGCGGCGCTAACATCGGCGCGCAGCGGCAGCACGAAATCCTGCTGGAAGTACTGGATGATGCCATCTACACACGCGGCAGACACACTGTGAAGTTCGGCATGGACCTGCGCAGCGCGCGCGAGCGCCAGCAGATTACACAAGACTTCAACGGCACCTATATCTTCGGCGGTGGTGCCGCACCCGTGCTGGATGCGAACAATCAACCCGTCGCAGGCAGCAGCACCGTCATCACGGGCCTGGAGCAGTATCGCCGCGCGAAACTGAACCTGGCGGGTGGGACGCCGACGGCGTACACCGGCCTGACCGGTTCGCCACGCATCGATTTCGTGCAGACACGCACCTCGCTCTTTGTGCAGGAAGACTACAAACTGCTGGAGAATCTTAAGCTCTCCTTCGGTCTGCGTTACTACGCGCAGAGTCTGCCCTCCGTCACCGGCGATCTCGTGCCGCGCGCCGGCATCGCGTGGTCGCCGGACAAGAAAGCGACGTGGACTCTGCGCGCCCACGCCGGCATGTTCAACGGCCGTTACAGCACGGAAGATGCCACCGAGTGGGCACGCCTGAACGGTACCGCAAGACAGAGCAACCTCGTCTACTCGCCTGTCTACGGCAACCCGTTCTCGGCAGGCGCTGTGCCAATTACGACGGTACGGACCTTTGCTCCAAAGTTCGGTAACTCATGGTTCAGTGAGGAGCAGGTGAATGTGGAGCACTCCATGCGCGGATGGAATCTCAATGCCGCCTGGTACTGGCTGCACCTATGGAACGAAGCGCGTGTCCGTAACATCAACACACCCATCGACGGTGTGCGGCCGCTCGCGCCCAACAGCAACATCCTGCAATCGCAGAACAGCGGCAAAGGCTACGGTCACGCGCTCTTCTTCAGTGCGGAAGAGCACAGCATCAAGCGTATGAACCTGTTTGTCGGTTACGTCTTTGCAGAGGTCTTCGACACGGGCGGCAACGATACCTTCATGCAGCCGCAGAGCGCATACTCTGACGCCGGCGAATACGTTATGCGCGATAACCAGAACCGCCACCAGCTCATTCTGAATGGGACACTGCACCTGCCCGGCAAGCTCGACCTGTCGACCGAGACCAACCTGCGCAGCGGCCGCCGCTACAACGTGACCACTGGCTTCGATAACAACAACGACGGTAACTTCAACGACCGGCCGATGTACGCAGCACCCGGCGATCCACGGGCGGTCGCAACCCGCTTCGGCAACCTCGTTACGACAGGTGGAACGGCAGTCTTCGCACGGAACGTCGGCACCATGCCCGGGGCCGCCTACGTCGATATGAACCTGAGCCGCAGCTTCACGTTGACGCCGCACGCCGCGAAAGACCGTCTTCAGACGCTGAGCGCCAATGTACGCGCGGCCAACGTTCTCAACCACACCAATGTCCGCCGGGTGGGTGGCGTCCTGGGTTCTCCGCTCTTCGACAAGCCCTACTTCGCAGATACCGGACGCCGCATTGAGTTCGGTCTTCGGTACGGATTCTAGGCTGACTACGTCAGGAGTAAGCCGGGAAAGCTGGCGGTGTTATCCACCGGTCGAACGGACCGAAGCTGAGCCACCTGACGCTCCTAAAGCCAACGGCAGGGCGGGCTGGAGGCCTATGAAAAACGGGAGACTGCAAATCTAAAATAATTATCAATAATCATGTTGCCCTTCGTTCCGCCTCGGGCCTATTATGCCGCCCGCAACGTAAACCATCGCGTTGCGGTTGTGAGGCCAGAACAACATGGAACCAATGACACTAAATCCTGTCCCACGTGGACACGAGGCGCCCAAGAAGAGCGCCGGCAACTTCAGCAGATCATCCCTCATCATCCGCGTGGTTCTCTTCACCCTGCTCGCAGCCTTCGCCGGCCGCGCGCTGGTGGCGCAGGACACGACCGCAACCATCCTCGGAAACGTCACCGATCCGTCGGGCGCCGCCGTGCCCAAGGCGGAAGTCACCATCACCAACACGGCGACCAACGTCACCACGGTGGTCACCACCACGGACTCCGGCGCATACTCCGTCCCGCAGCTGAACCCCGGTTCTTACTCCGTCAGCATCAAGACACCCGGTTTTCAGACGGCCGCTATCTCCAACCTGGTCGTTGCCGCCGGTGATCGCCGCCGTGCCGACGCCGCGCTGAAGATCGGCGGAGCGAACGAGACCGTTGAGATCACCACGGCAGCACCGGTCCTGCAGACGGACGCATCGTCCATTGGCAGCAATGTGACGGATCGCGCCGTGCAGGATCTTCCGCTGAACGGTCGTAACTTCATCAACCTGGTCCAGATCATCCCGGGCGCCACGGAAGGCGCCCCCAACAGCATCAGTTCCGGCACCCGTCCGGACGATCGCCGTCAGAGCTCTTCGGTCTCCATCAACGGACAATCGGAAGTGTTGAATGACCAGCTCGTGGACGGTCTCGACAACAATGAGCGCGTCATCGGCACCATTGGCATTCGTCCTTCAATCGATTCCATCCAGGAAGTTCGCGTCCTCACCAACAGCTTCTCGGCGGATGGCGGCCGCGCTGGTGGCGCGATCATCAACGTCATCACTAAGAGCGGCACCAACAACTTCCACGGCACGCTGTACGAGTTCTTCCGCAACGATAAGCTGAACGCCTTCGCGTACCAGTACGGTGCCGGCCGCGCCAAGCCGCGTCTGCGTCAGAACCAGTTCGGCGGATCGCTTGGCGGGCCCATCTTCAAGGACAAGGCCTTCTTCCACGGCGACGCGGAGTTCTTCCGCCAGATCCGCGGCAGCCTGCCCAGCCAGTTGAACGTGCCAACCGCGTTCCAGCAGGCCAATCCGGGCGACTTCTCGGACGCCATCCCTACCGGCACAATCCTGCAGACAGACGGTGTTACGCGTAACGGATGCGCAGTCATCGCAGCCAACGTCACCGATCCCACGCAGAACCAGACCACAGGCTGCGTCTACGACCCGAATCCGGCATCGCCCGGCTACCTGAGAAATCCTCTCGTCGGGAACAAGATCCCGGCTGCTTTCCTTGATCCGATCGGTCTTGCCTACTTCCGCCTGTACCCACGGCCCAATGTTGGCAGCACCGGCTATGTGAACGTCCGCAATAACGAGCAGTATTCCGTTGTGTACGACGCTCGCGTCGACTACCACTTCAACGAGAAGAACCTGCTCTTCGCCAAGTACATCGTGAACGATGTGTATACGGTGTCGCCCGGTGCTCTGCCCATCTCTACGGCGAATGGTTTTGCCATCGATCCGCAGACGGGCAATGGTTTCGGCACGTCACCGCAGATCGCGCGGAATGCCGCGCTGATCTATACACACACCTTCACCTCAAACCTGCTGACGACTCTTGGTGCAAGCTGGACGTTCATCAACGGTGGTTCCAATCCGCTGAACTACCAGGTAAACCCGAACACCAAGCTCGGGCAGCCCAACATCAATATCAGCGATGCGACCTCGGGCCTTGCACTGGCACTGCCGACCGGACTCACGGGTCTGGGCAACGGCGGTAACTTCGTGCCGCTGTTCAACAAAGACAACAGCTACCAGTTGAACGGTCAGGTGATCTACACCCGTGGCAACCACAGCTTCCGCATGGGCGCTGCCGGTATCCGCCGTATCGCACGCAACCAGCAGGACAACAACGGCAACGGTTCGTGGACGTTCCGTGCCGGCGCACCCGGTCTGTTGGAAGGTATCTTCTCAGCAGCCGTCCGCAACGTGAATCTTTACACGCCGTACTACACCACCTGGGAGCCCAGCTTTTACTTCCAGGATGACTGGCACGTCGCGTCGAACCTGACCCTGAACCTGGGTCTGCGGTATGACGTCTACACACCCTTCCTCGAGAAGAACAACCACATCTCCAACTTCGATCCGGCATGCGCCTGCATCCTCCAGGCGGGTGTCAATGGCGTCAGCCGTTCGGCCGGCGTGAAGGTGGATTACACCAACCTTGCACCGCGCGTGGGCTTTGCCTATACGCCCATGCAGAGCCTGGTCATCCGCGGTGGCTTCGGTCTGGCTTTCTTTCCCAGCAACTACCAGTCGCCAACAAACCTGAAGAACACGCCCAACATTTCGATCTACGGCAACTGCTCCACCTTCCAGTCCGCGGCAGGTACCAGCGGTTGCAACCAGAACTTCAGGCTCTTCCGCCAGGGCATTCCGCTGCCGAACATGACTCCCGGCACGGCAGGCGCTGCTATCGTTGGTTCCATTCCCGCCACCATCGACCGCAACTTCGGCTCGGGCTACCTGGAGCAGTTCAACCTGACCGTGCAGAAGGACTTCAAGGGCAACGCCATCACGGTCTCGTACGTTGGTCAGGTAGGCCGCAAGCTGTCCACCGGGTTCGATATCAACCGCGCACCTGCCAATGTATCCGGCAGCCAGGCGCTTCGCCGCTTTGCCACACAGTTGCCGAACGTCACGACCATCACGCAGACGTTCAGCACGGGCGCTTCCTCCTACCACTCGCTGCAGGCGACGTTTGAGCGCCGCTTCTCCAATGGCCTTGGCTTCAACGTCAACACCACCTGGTCGCACCTGCTCGATAACGCTCCAAACATCAACAACCAGAATGGCAACGGTGTCGGCCAGATACTGGCAACGCAGAACTTCGATGACTACGGCAACGGCGATCTCGATGTTCGTAACCGCGTCGTCGTAACCGGCAACTATGCCATTCCGTGGGGCAAGGGAACCTCTGGCTTCCGCAACGCGCTAACTGCCGGCTGGCACGTCAACGTGCTGAACCTGTGGTCGACGGGCCTGCCCTTCACCGTGCTGAATGCCTCGAACATCAGCGGCACCAGCCCGGGTGGATCGGCGGACCGTCTCAACGTACTTAGCGATCCATTCTCGAACATCCGTCCGGGCACCGGCAACACCTCCGGCGCTCTGCAGTTCTTCAACGGCAATACGGATCCTGCACGCGGTGCGGTTGCATTTGCTCCACAGGCTGCAGGAACCTTCGGCAACGAGCGCCGCAACCCGTATCACGGACCACACTTCCGTCATTGGGATGCGTCGCTCTTCAAGGACTTCACCGTCTATCGCGAGACCAAGCTGCAGTTCCGGGCTGAGGCCTTTAACCTTGCCAACCAGACCAACTTTGCCAACCCGTCGACCGGCGTAACCACGCCGTCCACCTTCGGCGCGCTCACCTCCACCATTGCCTCGTACCAGCCGCGCCTCTTCCAGTTCGCGCTGAAGTACGAGTTCTAACGAACCCGCCTCACCACACACGAAGAGCCCGGGAGACTTCCTCCACGGGCTCTTTGTGTTTGGCAATGTTGGATTATTGATAATCGCTTGCGCATCGTATTCCGCGCGACCTAGAATGCGACGCGCAGCGGTTTTTCAACGGCAGCGCCGCAGCGTTCACACGATGCGGCCATTTCATCGCCGACACTTTATGCAAGGCGCCCGTCGGAGAAGTCTCCTTCTACGCTTTGCCTACACTTTGCAACCCATACCGACACGGAGTTACGGAAGATCATGATCGTCACCAGAAGGCACTTTGGAAAGATTGCAGCCGCTACCGGCGCTGTTGCTGCGTTTGCGAATCCAGCAACGATGTTCGCTGCGGCCAAGCCCAACTCAAAGGTTGGCGGCGTGCAGCTTGGCGTCATCAGCTACAGCTACCGGCAGATGCCTGATTTCCAGACTCAGAACGCGAATGCCGTTCTGCGCTATGCGGTTGAGAACGGCATCAACGCCGTCGAGCTTGAGAATGTGCAGGAAGAGTGGGCCGGCGCGCCGAAGCGGCCAATGATGCCGCGTCCTCCGGCCCCGAGCGGGCAGACTGCCCAGACCGGGCCGCCGACGGGTGGACCGCCGCCACGCCGGCAGATGTCGCCGGAGCAGATGGCCGCACAGGCGAAGTTCGCGGAAGACCTGACGGCCTTCCGCCTCTCCGTGCCCATGAGCAAGTACGAGGCGTTGCGCAAGATGTACAACGACGCTGGCGTCGAGATCTACGCGTTCAAGATCACGCTCAACATGAAGATGAAGGACGCTGAGTTCGACTACGCCTTCAAGGCAGCGAAGGCCTGCGGCGCCAACCAGATCACCATGGAGATGCCGGACGGGCAGCCGGAGCTGACCAAGCGCATCGGCGACTTCGCCAGCAAGTACAAGTTGTGGGTGGGCTACCACGCCCACCTGCAGGCCACGCCCACCACGTGGGATGAGGCCATGGCGCAGTCGCCCTACAACGGCGCAAACCTCGACATCGGCCACTTCATCGCTGCCGGCAACTCGCCGGAATCTGCGCTGGAGTTCATGAAGAAGAACCACGCCCGCATCACCAGCTTCCACGTGAAGGACCGCAAGTCTGCCGCGCACGGCGAAGCCAACACCCCCTGGGGCGAGGGCGATACACCCATCAAGCAGGCGCTGCAACTGATGAAGAAGGAAGGCTGGAAGTTCCCGGCGACGATCGAACTCGAGTACCCGATCCCGGCTGGATCCGACTCAGTGAAGGAAGTCGCCAAGTGCCTGGCGTACTGCAAGGCTGCACTGGCCTAGGACTTCGCACCGTTCTCGACATGCTTGGCATGTTTGTCTGCGGTTCCACGATCGTTATAAAGAAAGCCCGGCCTTGCGCCGGGCTTTCGAATTTAATGGCCCGCAATTATCCGCGAGCCACTCCACTCTGATGCCCGTTCATTAGGACGCGAAAGTGAACAAGTCGTCGCTGGCATTGTTGGTGCCGCTTTTGGTCACTACAGCAATCCTGGCCACCTCTAACTGTGGTGCGATCCAGATCTTGGTGTTCTTGTGCGCTGTCATAGCCTGTACAGATGTCGCTTCCTTCAATTTCATTTGGGGGAGGTCTCCTTAATTGCGTTCCTGCGCTTGGTAATGCAGATTTGCGAGAAGTATATGCCCATGGTGTAACTGTCGGCTCCTATAATTGCAGCGCACTTACACCCCCTGCTTTGGAGATCCCCCTTGATGCGTTCCAACGTGAGCTTCCTCGTGGTCGCTACCTTTGCCATGTCTTCAGCCTTTGCTTCCGCGCAGGCTAGCCGCACCTGGGTTTCCGGTGTCGGTGATGATGTGAACCCCTGCAGCCGGACCGCCCCTTGTAAGACGTTTGCCGGCGCCATCAGCAAGACGGCGGCCGGTGGCGAGATTGACGCACTCGATCCCGGAGGCTTCGGCACCGTGACCATCACAAAGTCCATCGTCATCGACGGTGGCGGGCAGATCGGCTCCATCCTGGGTTCAAGCACAAACGGCGTCAACATCAACGCAGGGGCCGGCGATACTGTAACCCTGCGAAACCTGACCATCAACGGTGCTGGCACCGGTACAAACGGAGTCAACGTCACAAGCGTCGGCTCATTCGCGCTTGAGAACGTTACAATCACAGGCTTTGCGACTGGCGTGAATATTGCACCGGCGGCTACGGCCAAGGCAATGCTCAGTCGCGCCACCACCAGCGGTAACAGCACGGCAGGACTCGTGGCCGGTGGCGCCGGTTCCAGTGGCCTCGTCAAGGTCACAGCGACCGATTCGGTCTTCAGCGGGACAACGGCTGGTTCGGGCGTGGTGGCGGGCAGCAACAGCAACGTCACCATCCGTAACTCCGTGTCTTCCAATAACTCCGGTAGCGGGTTCGCGGTGACGGCCACTGGAGCAGCGGCGCAGCTCACGCTGGTCAACTCAACGGCCTCATCCAATGGCGGGCCCGGCCTGTCTGTCTCCGGCACCGCGAGCGCAAGCGCCGTGGCCCGCATCGTGGGATCGACAATCCTCTTCAATACCGGTGGCATCAGCATCGGCACCGGAGGCTTCGTCGGTTCCTATGGCGACAACGAACTCACGGGCGGTATCGCCGGTGGCACGCTGACGGTGCTGCCGAAGCAGTAACCATACAAGCATCAGATCGCAAGGATTGTGAAGAGGAGAGGCCCGCGAGCAATCGCGGGCCTCTCCCTTTCAACTGGGCACAAACGCAGAAAAGCCCGGCGCGAGGCCGGACTTCCTGTGACTGTTAGCACTGGCACCAGACTCACGCGCAAAGCGCGTCGAGAGCGGTGCGAAGCACTAGTCCTGTTCCTTGCGAACCTTCTTGCGATTCCGCTTACGTGCCAAGGCTTCCTTGACGCGCTTCTTCTCGCCGGGCTTCAGGTAGAAGGAGTGGCGCTTGACTTCCTTGATGATGTCTTCCTGCTGCACCTTGCGCTTGAAGCGGCGAAGAGCATTCTCGAGGGGCTCACCCTCTTGCAGACGAACTTCTGCCAATGTAAAAACACCCCGCTCCCAGGCCTCGCAGGCCATCTGTAAGGTTACTCCAGATTCCGGGAAAAAGCACGCATGGCTGCAGGTCGCGCCCGATTCGGGACGATGCACGACGGAAGACGGCGCTGCCCAGCATCCGCCGGGCATGGTTCCAAAGTAGCCTGTTCGGCGGTGCATCTTTCTGCTATACCAGCTCTTACTCCATGAATCTGCAACCCATCCGCGCTCTCGCGGCGGCCGTTCTGGCCGTCGCCGCCACGACGTATCCGGCGGCGCAAGCCGTGCCGGCTCCCCAAAAGTCCGCGCCGGCGACCGATCCCTATCGCGACGAGCCGCTGGTCTTTGAGCGGCTGGACACGGACACACGCATGAAGGCGGACGGCACGGGCGAAATCATTTCGCACCTTGTGGTCCGGGTGCAGTCGGAGGGCACGGCGCGGAGTCTGAGTGTACTAAGCCTCAGCTTCGCTTCTGCGACTCAGACGGCTGCTTACGATTTCGTAAGAGTGCATAAGAAGGACGGAACGACAGTGGAGACGCCCGTGGCTGACACCATGGAGATGTCTTCGGATGTGTCGCGGCAGGCGCCGGTCTACAGCGATCTCAAGGAGAAGCACCTGCCCGTGCGCGCCCTGTCGGTTGGCGACACGTTGGATTACCAGGCGCGTGTCGTATTGACGAAAGCGGAAGCCCCAGGACAGTTCTGGGGTGGAACGCACTTTGTAGCGGCGGGCGCTGTAGTCCTGCAGCAGGCCGTGTCTCTCTCTGTGCCCGTTGACACCTACGTGCAGGTTTATAGCCCGAAGCATCCGGCCACGCCGGTCACACGGGACGGCCTGAAGGTATGGACCTGGACCTCATCGCAGTTGAAGCCATCGCAGCGCGACGAGAACGGCAAGATGACGCCCGCGGATATCAAGGATCCGGACACGGATGCCGAGGGACGATCGCTGCCGTCTGTGGCGTGGACCACGTTTCGCAGCTGGGATGACGTAGGTAAGTGGTATCGCGGCCTGATCGATCCCCGGGCGCAGCCGACACCGGAGGTGCGTGCGAAGGCGGAGGAATTGACGAAGGAAGCCAAGTCACCGGAGGCGCAGGTTCAGGCGTTGTATCGCTTCGTGGCCACGGGCATTCGTTACGTCGGCATCGGCTTTGGCGTCGGTCGCATTCAGCCACATGCTGCCGCTGACGTATTGGCGAATGGCTATGGTGATTGCAAGGACAAAGACACGCTGTTTGAGGCTTTGCTGCGTGCCAAGGGCTTTACGACGGCGCCAGCGCTCATCGGCGCGGGCATCGCACCGGTTGTAGATCTGCCGTCACCTACAAACTTCAACCACGAGATCACAACGGTCGATCTGCCGGGAACAGGCCGCATCTGGCTGGACACCACGGCAGAGGTTGCGCCCTTCAGGCTTCTGTCGCCCAGCATCCGTGATCAGGAGGCTCTGGTGTTGCCCGCCAACGGTCCCGCAACGCTCATGAAGACCCCGGCCGATCCGCCATTTCCCTACAGCGAAACCTTCGAGTCTGTGGGGACGCTCAGCGACAAGGGAGTGCTGAAGACCCACATCTCCATGATCGTGCGCTCCGACTCAGAGCTTGCTGTTCGCAGCATGATGCAGAGGCTCTCGCCTTCGCAGTGGGATGAAGCGATGGGCTATATCGCTGCGGGGTTGAACTTCGGCGGCAAGGTGACCAATGCGGATCTCCGCCAGGACGACCCGGCCGGGCCGGTGCATCTGGGCTTCGACTACACCCGCGAAGACTTTGCGGACTGGAAGAATAACCGCATCTTCGCTAACTTTCCCACGCTGGAAGTAGTGACCCTCGATAAGGACAAAGCCCCGGACTACAACATCAACCTTGGCGCACCGCGCACCCTGGTGGCGCGCAGCACGCTTACCGTGCCAGCGGGCGACCGAATGGAGCTGCCCAGCGCCGTCCATGCCGAGCGGCCTTACATGACCTTCGACAAGAAGTACCGCTTCGCCGATGGCAAGTTCCTTGCAGAGCGCACCCTGGTCATCAAGCAGCAGAAGCTGAATAAGGACCAATGGAAGGACTACCTCGCCTTCTCAAAGGAAGCGGGCTTTGAAGATGGCGAAAAGTATGCGGTACTGATTCCGGCTGCTGGTAAGGCCGCACCCGCATCGAACTTCTCCGCGGATACCGCAACGCATCAAGAATTGGAAGTGCAGATCCTCTCGCTTGAGAAGGCGCAGGACTGGGCAGGCGCACGACGCCTTGCCACGCGTCTGAAGGAGAGATTCAGCAGCGAGCCGTATGTGGACAGCATGCTGGCCTACGTGGATTTACACGACCACAAATACGACGAAGCCGTTGCAGGCCTCAAGGCGGAACTGGCGGCACATCCAGATGACGACAGCAACATCGTCAGCCTGCTCGCTGGTGCGTACGTGACGCAGAAGAAATATGCTGACGCGATCGATCTGTTGAAGCAATATTCCAGCCGTAACGATTTGCGTTTGCTCGGCCTGTTGATGTCCGCGCAACAGGCGAGTGGCGACATGGAAGGAGCACTCGCAACGATACGGGGTGCCATCGCGAACAAACCGGACGACAAGAATCTCCAAACCAGTGCGGTCAGCCTGTTGAAGCAAATGCACCGGAATGCGGAGGCGGTGGAAGCCGCACATGTAGCGCTGGATGGCGCCGACGATCCGAACGTCATCAACAACAACGCTTACTTCCTGGCGGAGATGAAGGCGGATCTGCCGTTTGCGGAGGAGCAGTCGCAGAAGTCAATCGATCTGTTCGCCAAGGCAACGGGCAGTGGGACGGTGCAGGAAGCGAACACGGAAGCCTTCAACCTGTCGGCGGAGATGGTGGCAGCGTGGGACACACTTGGATACATCTTCCTCATCGAGAAGAAGGCAGCGGACGCTGAGCCGTATCTGCATGCGGCCTGGTTCCAGTCGCCGGACATCGTGAAGGGCGATCACCTTGCATTGGCGTACGAGGCGCAGGGCAAGAAGGCCGAGGCCCTCCGCATCTTCCGGCTCGCCCTTCAGACGGAATTCGCAAAAAATGCGAAGGAGGAGTTTGCGGAGGCTACCGCACACGCCGAGAAATTGGAGAAGGCAGGTGTGAAGGCACCGGACGACTCGGCACAGTTGCTGGCCATGCGTACCTTTCACATCCCCAAGGCAGCAGGCGCGCAGGGCGGCGGAACGGTGCGCCTGCAGATCGACCGCCACGGTGTGGCGGACGCCATCCTGGTAACGGGCGCGGAACCACTCAAGGCGGAACTGGAGTCGGTGAAGAAGCTGGCAATGCCAGGCGCCGTGCCCGCCGCATCACAGGCTCGTGTTCTGCGCGACGCGGTCGTCTATTGCGGAAAGACGACCGCAGAGTGCGACTTCGTTCTGATGACGCGGTCCGGCATCGGGGCGGAGAGCGCTTCGGAGTAAGTGCGCTTACTCGCCCGGATGATACGTGCGTTCGATGTGGCCCTTGAGCTGGTCAGGGTAGTACATCACCTCGCGGAAGTCGCCGCTGGCGTAGCGATCCTGCTCATCGTTGAAGTGCTTTGAGCTGGGGTCGCCGCTCTCGCCGCCGCAGGTGATGGCGCGTGCGCTGACTCGCTTGGGCCCGAACTCGACAACGGCAACGAAGCTGTTGCCGTGCGTGCCGTAACGCTTCTTCGTATTGGGATAAGCACGCGCCGCAGAGGACGCAAGCGAGCCCCAGACCGATGCGGTGAAGGGAATTGCGATGCTTGGTTGCGCGTCGTCGAAATGCGGCACAATGCTGTCATCCAGCCGCTGGTAGCGGTTGATCTCACCCCACGGCTTCTGCCAGGCGCCAAAGTCTGCGGTCAGCTTGTCCGTTGCGGTCTGCAGTCCCGTCAACAGTGTTGCCGCTGGTATCTTGGTGGCCACGTAGTCCTCCCACAGCGTGTGTTCGCGATAGGCTTCGCCGGCAACGGGCGAGCCCGTCGCCTCGCCCCAATAGATTGCCAGCGACGTTGCGACGGAGTCCGCGCCCCACTTGTAATCCCACTTACGCAGAACTTCCATCTGTGGTGCCAGCGCTTTGCGTTGCGCGTCATCCTGCGGCAGCGCGTCGTACGCCTTCAGCAGTACGGGTACGGTGCGCGCGAAGTATGGCAGGTAAGGATCGAACGCTGCAGCAAGCAGGCTGTCGAGTGTAAAGTCCCTGCGATCGTTAAGAACCTTAACCATGTGCAGGCCGCGCGCTGTCTCGATGCTCTGTTCCACGTACGGCGGATAGTCCGCCTTTTTCAGCGAGCTCTCACCCGCGCCGGACCACGGTGCATTGTTCACGTTTTCCAGCCAGCCACTATGCGGATTATGCAGTTGCGGTATCTGCGCCAGCGGCATCAAGCCCTGCCAGTCGGTCGCGGGGTTACTGCCATCCACGGGCTTGGTGAAGTCGTAACGTGTATCGCGTTCCGGAATATAGTTGCCGTGCCAGTAAGCAATGTCGCCGTCGGCGCTCGCAAAGATGGTGTTGTTCGACGAGTTCGCCATCAGCTCCATCGTCGTTTTGTAGTCGGCATAACTGCGCGCCTTGGTCCGCAGAAAACTCTGCTGCAGCGCGGGCACCGGCTTGTTCATCAACTCGATGCTTACCCACGCATCGCCATCCGCACGCACAATGGGGCCGCGATGATCGAACTTCGCATCGAAGCTACGCAACTTCATGCTGCCGTCGGCTGCCTTGTACTGCAGCGTAATGGCGCGCGTCTTGAATGGCTTCGTGTCGCTGCCATAGCGATAGCCCAGCACCTTGCCGTCGACGCGCATCAGTGTGTCGCGGAACTCATCGACAGCATCCACGTTCGACGAGGTGTGCATCCATCCGGCGCGATCGTTGAAGCCCTGGTAGACAAAGATTTGTCCCCAGGTCACGGCGCCATACGCGTTGAGGCCTTCATCGCTCTGCATCTGCAGTTCGCTGCGAAAGAAGAACGAGGTATGCGGGTTGATCAGCAACAGCGGATGATGATTGGCCGTGTTCCCCGGCGCAATCGCGGCGCCGTTCGATCCACTGGGTTCGACATCGCGGTTGACCTGCGCGAGCTGCGCAGCCATCGCGTTCTGTTCGTCGATGCTGCGTTGTGCCGTACTCTTCGCGCCGTAGAACTTCTCCAGCTCGGTAAGGTTCACGCGTTCGATGTCGCCACCGATCGAACCTTCGGTGAAGCTTAGCGCCATCCACGGTTCAAAGTGTGTCAGGACGCGCGGCTTCGTCTCTGGATGTTTGCTCAGGTAGAAGTTCGCGCCGTCGGCCCACGCATCCATCAACGCCTTCAGCCACTGCGGGCTGTCGGCATAATCCTGCTTCAACACTTGCGGATCGATGAAGAGTTGCTGCCGCAGATCCTGCCAGATCTTCGCCTCGCCGTCCGCCTCGGCCAACCGGCCAAGGTTGACGAGATAGTTGTTCTCCACGCGATTGAAGTCGTCCTCGCACTGCGTGTAGATCATGCCGAAGACGGCGTCCGCATCGGTCTTGCCGTGCACGTGCGCAATGCCCCAGTTGTCGCGCGTGACCGTGATGGCCTTTGCGTGCGCAGACCATCGTGCGGGTTCGGGCATCGTGGAACTCACCGCGCTCTTTTGCGCGAATGCAGGGGTGGCAGCGACGGCGAACAAGAGAGCAGCAGCGGCAGTGCAAGGCTTCATCAACGGAATCCTGGAGGCGCGGGCGGTGCTATGAATCTAGCACCGCGCTGCACCCCAAGATAGAGTCGGGTGCCCCACGTCTCGCACTTGAGACGTGGGTTCAGATGTAGGTGCATCCACGGCCCCTCACGCCTTGCATTGTTCTGCTCATCGCATTGCTCGTGCGTCTGACCTTTGTTGCTCGATGCGCCGCCTGCAATTTGTCCGCTCGGAAGGGCACAGCTTCAGCTGTGCCGATACCTCGTCAGAACGTGACCGGCTTTAGCCGCTGAGGTTCAGCGTTCTTGTCACGACCGCACACGAAAAGCTAAACCTCAGGGGCTAAAGCCCGGTGCCTCGCCGGAAGTCATTGGCACAGCTGAAGCTGTGCCCTTCCGATCAACTACCTTTCCGATGAACCAACTTTTCAGATCAACAGACCTTTCCAATGAACTAACCTTTCCGTTGAACCAACTTATCCGATCAACTAACCCTTCCGATCGGCTTGCCCTTCCGAACAGCTGAGGTCTCGATCTACCTGCCTTTGAAGGCTCGATCTACATGCCTTTCCGATCAACTGTCTTCACGGAACACCCAATCCGAAAAGGCAGCCGCTTACTCCGGCGCTGTCATCACCCGTTGCGCATCGATCTTCGCCGGGTCGAGCTGGATATCGAAACCGGCGCCAGTAGGCAGCGCAATATGCGCGTTCTCCACCACCATCGGGTTCTTCTCAAAGTGGTGATAGTGCTGCATCTTGATGGCAAGATACTCGCCCAGCGGAAACGTCATGGGTGACTGGCTGAAGATGGTGTGCACTGCCGCGCGCAGGCTGTGGCCGTGAGGGATCAACGGCACATCGTAGAGCGAGCAGACCGTGCCGATCTTCAGCAGTTCGGTGACGCCGCCGCACCACTCCGGATCGGCCTGCACGACGGAGAGAGCATTCGCCTGAAGGTAACGATGTGCCTCCCACCGGCCGTAGAAGTGCTCGCCGCTGGCGATGGGGATCGATGTGCTGCGATGCATCTCGGCAAAGCTGCCGATCTTCTCCGGATGGGTGACCTCTTCCATCCAGCGCGGGCGGTACTGTTCCACGCGGTGGGCCCACTCCAGCGCGTAGTTCTGGTCCCAGCCGCTGAAGGTATCGAACATCAGCTCCGTGTCGTCGCCCACCGTCTCGCGCAGCGTCTTCACCAGTTCCACGTTCTTGCGCGTGCCCTCCGGCCCAGAGCCCGGGCCGTAGGCAACGAACCACTTCTGATAGCGGAAGCCCTGCTGCTTCAACTCCAGCGCGCGTGTGCGCACCTTGTCCAGCTCAAGCGACGACCCCAGCGCCGAGACATACATCTCCACTTTGTCGCGTGAGGGTCCGCCCAGCAGCCGATAGACGGGTACGCCGTACAGCTTGCCGCGCAGATCCCACAGCGTATTGTCCACGGCGGAGATCGCCATCATGTAATACCCATCGCGGCTGTGCCGGTCGCTGCGATACATCTGGTCCCACAGCACCTCGCCGGCAAGCGCATCCTTGCCGATCAGGAAGGGCCGCAGCCGCTCATAGACGATGATGGCGGGCTCTTTCTCAATGGGGCCGTACAGACCCTCCAGTCCGCCGGTCGCGCGGATGCGCAGGTAGATCGCACCGTACTTCACGGTGTTCTCGCTACCCGGCTTGTCGACGTAGACGGGCGGTCGCAGGCTGTCGTAGACATCCTCCGGATTCACCTGCGCCTGCTTGTTCAGGCCGCTGCGGGATGTGTAGTGGCCCTGCAGCTCAAGCAGATCGACGGCTTCAATCTTCAGCGGAGCAACGCCCGTCGGCCGCGCCATCGAAGGTTGCGCAACACTCTCACGCGGTGCGATGCCTGCCGCCAGGCCTGCGCCCGCGGTCCCAATGGCTCCAAGAAAACTACGACGATTCCAACCAGTGCCCACGCACCCTCCGCATTACGGCTCGCACTTTCGCAACACGCGACGAGCCTGTCATCAATCCGGCGGAAGGTTATCACCGGGGCCCGAACTAAATCGAGCGCCGACTGATGTGGATGGCGTCCACATACTCTTGCTATCATCCTCCATCAGTCCTATATCCCCCACGAGAGGTTAGAAAGCATGCGTGTCATGGTGTTTGTGAAGGCGACCGGCGAGAGCGAAAAGGGCACACTTCCGTCAGCCGAATTGCTCGAGGCAATGGGCAAGTTCAACGAAGAACTGGTGCAGGCTGGCATTCTCCGCGACGCCGCCGGCCTCAAGCCCACATCGCAGGGCAAGCGTATCGCCTTCGACGGCACCGGCCGCACCGTCATCGACGGTCCCTTCGTCGCCACCAGCGAGCTGGTCGCCGGTTTCTGGATCTGGGAGGTAAAGAATATGGATGAGGCTGTCGCATGGGTCAAGCGCTGCCCCAATCCCATGCCCGGACCGAGCGAGATCGAAATCAGGCCGTTCTACGAGATGTCGGACTTCCAGTAACGGGGTGGTCGCGCAAGAGGAGTGGTGCCCCACGTCTCGCATCTGAGACGTGGGTTCCAGCTTGCCTCTACTTCAGAACGAACGAGTACAGCGTGTCACCCGATGACGCAACGACATATTGCATGCCGTCGAGCTGGAAGGTGATCGGCCCGTTGCTGACCGAACCGCCCAGACCCGCGTGCCACAAAACGGCTCCGGTCGCAGCGTTAAAGCCGACCAGGTTCGACGACGGGTCACCTGTGAAGAGCACACCGCCCGCCGTGGTCAGAATGCCGGAACGCGCACCCGGCGAAGCCCACTCGTGGTTCCACCGAACCTTGCCGGTCTTCGCATCCAGCGCACGCAGGGAAGCGCGCGAGAAGCCGCCACGATCATTGCCGGCCCAGCCCTCGGGCTTCTTGTTGTTGTCGAAGACGTAGTACACACTGGCCGCGTCATAGGCCGGCACATAGAACAGGCCGGTCTGCGGGCTGTAGCTGGGCGGGTACCAGTTGGAAGCGCCTGCCTGGTTCGGCATCACCAGCGTGCCGTTGGGCTTCGCCACCTTCGCCGGATTCGGAATCGGCTGGCCCTTGCTGTTCAGCCCCAGCGTCCAGTTCTGCATGGCGTAGGGCGTGCTCACCAGTGCCTTGCCGTCCGTGCGATCCAGCAGGAAGTACCATCCGTTGCGGCTGGCCTGGGCCACTAGTTTGCGCGGCTTGCCGGCGATGACGGTGTCGATCAGTACGGGTGTCTGCACCGCATCCCAGTCGTGCGTGTCATGCGGATTCGGCTGGAAGTACCAGACCAGCTTGCCGGTATCCGGGTTCAGCGCGCAGATGGTGCTGGTGAACAGGTTGTCGCCGGGGCGCGCATCGCCGTTGATCACGGGTTGCGCGTTGCCGGTGCCGAAGTAGTAGAGGTTCAACTGCGGATCGTACGTTCCCGCAACCCAGGTCATGCCGCCGCCATGCAGCATGGCCTCGTCGTTCGGCCATGTCTTCGCCTCGGGCGTGCCCGGCTCCGGATGCGTGTACCAGCGCCACTGCAGCGCTCCCGTCTCCGGATCGTGCGCTTCAATGTAGCCCGGAATGTCGAAATCATCGCCGCTGACGCCGACCATCACATGATTCTTGACGATGACGGGTGCGACCGAACCAAAGTAGAACTGGTCCGGATTGCCGATCGTCGCGTGCCACTTCTCTTTGCCCGTGGCAATGTCCAGCGCCACCAGGTTGCAGTCTTCCGTCTCAAAGTAAACGGTGGTGCCCTGCACCGCGACGCCGCGATTGCCGATGGTCTCGCCGCCCTTGCTCGGCCAGTCAAACTGCCAAAGCTGCGTGCCGGTGCGTGCGTCCACTGCCCACACATGGCTGGGCACGGTGAAGTACAGCACACCATTCACCTCAAGGGGCGTCGCAGAGATGCGCCGTCCGCCGCCCGTCGTCGTCGTCACGCGGAAGGTCCACGCCAACTTCAGCTTGTCGATCGTGGCGGGTGTGATCTTGGTGAGCGGACTGAAGCGCCGTCCACTGTAGTCGCCGTTGTACGTCGTCCACTCGCCACCGGCAAGCGTGCCCACGGTACCGCTTGCCGGTACCGGCGCTTTCGCGGCTGCGGGCGCTGGTGTATCGCGCTTGGTGGTGTCATGCGGGTTCGTGGCGTTCGTCGGCGTTTGCGCGGACAGGCTCACGGACAGCGCGGCAACGGAGAGGGAAGCAAGCAGGGTGCGGCGCGTCATTTCAGCGTATCCAGGTAGGTCGTCAGGTTGTGAATGTCGGCGTCGGTAATCTTTTCCAGCAGCGCTTCGTGGCCCGCATACGGATTGGTCGTGGTGACCTTCATGCCAGCGGTGCGATTGAACGACTTCGTCGCCCCCGTGGTGTGATCGCGCAACTGCACGGTGAAGTCGTCGATGCGAACCACATCGCCCGTCGCAGTCGTGCCGTTTGGAAACTTAACCACTGCCGTGATCGCTGCCTTCTTGCCGAGCCCCGAATTTGGGAAGAGGAACTTCTGCTGCAGCGCTGCTGCGGAATAACGCTTGCCGATCCCCGCAAGATCGCCCGTGGTCGAGTGGCACTTGTCGCAGCCGCCTGCGCCGTGGAAGTAAGCCTCGCCTGCCTTCACATCGCCCTCGGTCAGGTGCGTGGGATGGTCGTCATAGCCACTGCGCAGGATCTTGTTGACCGATGCCGAGAGGAACTGCGACAGGTCGTCTGCCTGCTTGTCGTTGTAATCAAACTTATGCGGCGGCGTGGACTTCAGATACGGCGACAACTCCTTGCCATGCAGCGATTCGCGCCGCTCATGCAGCACCAGCGTCGACCGCAGCAGGTCCGGCGCTCCACCCGTCATGCCGCGCGTGTCGTCGCCGTGGCAGCGTGCGCAGGCATTCGCGTACAGCTTCGCGCCACGCTCGACAGCCGTCGGTTCCGTGATGGATCTGGGGAACTGGGCGTGCATTGAAAGTGGGGCAACGATGCCACATGCCGCCACTGCCAGGATGATTCTTCTGTGGTCGAACCTCTTCACTCGCTCCGCTCCCTGCAGACTTCCATACGTCTCAGCTATTATGCCGCCCCTGATACGTCTCATGTCAGGAGCACTCCTTTATACTTGCCCCGCTTGTAGGAGGTACCGATGGACCGGCGTGAATTCAGCCGAATGATGGCAATCGCAGGCGCGGGCAGCGCGTTGTTGCGCAAAACGGCGTGGTCGCAGACAGCGGCACCGGGCGTGAAGTTCTCCGTGATGCTCTGGATCATGGGCCGTAACTCCACCATGGAGCAGCGGCTTGAAACCATCGCCGCCGCCGGCTACCAAGGCGCCGAGATGGTCGACGAGTGGATGAAGTGGTCCACCGAAGACCGTAAGCGCATCGTCGCGAAGAAGAACGCACTCGGTCTGACCTTTGACGTCATGTTCCCAAGCCTGACCACACTCGTCGATCCGGAGCAGCGCACAAAGCTCAAGCAGGAGATCGCCGCCGCCATTCCCATCGCGCAGGAGATCGGTTGCCGGCAGTTCGCCATGAAGTCCGGCGCACGTATCGCAGGGCAGTCGCCGGAGCAGGGCCGCCAGTCCATCGCCGACGGCCTGAAGGTGGCCGCGGACGTCTGCCGTGACGCGAAGATCGAGGTGCTGCTGGAGCCCATCGACGTGCTGGAAGACAAGCGCCAGTTCGTCAACTCCGTCGTGGACGGTTTCGCCATCGTGCGTTCCGTGAACGATCCTGGCATCAAGGTTTTGTACGACTTCTACCATGAGCAGCGCGGCACCGGAAACCTGATCGACACGCTCGAAAAGAACGCGGACCTCGTAGGCCTGGTGCATATCGCGGACGTTCCGGGGCGACGTCGCCCGGGCACGGGCGAGATGAATTACGACAACATCTATCGCAAGCTGGCAGCGGTAAAGTACAACCGCTACATCGCCATGGAGTTCTACTTTCAAGGCGACGCTGTGGCAGAGTTGAAGGCCGCGAAGGCCGAAGCCCTCACCGCCATGCAATCCGCGTAAACTGACATCGACTTGCAATCGCCCACGCAGGGCATGACTTACGGAGAACCCATGAACCGCCGCGACTTTCACAAACTTTCGATGGGCGCTGCTGCCGCGTCGCTGCTGCCCAGCCTTCCCGCGTTCGCTGCGAACGCTCCTGCGACCGTCGCCGGCAATGGCGGCCACAAGTTCTCCGTCATGCTGTGGACGCTGCCTAAGGGCCTGTCCTTCGTGCAGCAACTGCAACTCGCATCGGACGCAGGCTTCACCGGCGTTGAGGTCGGCAACGAGTACGAGAAGTGGACGCCGGAAGAGTGGAAGACGAACCTGGCCAAGCAGCACGAGCTCGGTATCGCGGTGGACTCCGCCGTCCCCGGCCGCAATGCCCTGGCCGACAAGTCCAAGCGCCCTGCGCTGACTGAAGATTTGAAGAAGGCGATCCCCGGCGCCAAGCAGCTTGGCTGCAAGCAGTTCATCTACACGGCCTACACCCGCGTCCCGGGACAAACGCCGGAAGACCAGCGCGCCGCCATCGTGGACACACTGAAGTACGCGGCCGACATGCTCGAAAAGGACGACATCGAGATCGTCCTGGAGCCGATCGATCTACTCGAGTACAAGCTTGAAGCCGTGCCCAGCGTCTCCGAGGCCTTTGAGATCACACGCCTCGTCGGCAGCCCGCGCATCAAGGTGCTCTACGACTTCTTCCACGAGCAGAAGCAGACCGGCAACCTGATCGAAAAGCTCGAGAAGAACATCGACCAGGTAGGCCTGGTACACATCGCCGACGTCCCGGGCCGCCACCAGCCGGGCACCGGCGAGGTCAACTACAACAACATCTACCGCAAGCTGGCCGAACTGAAGTACGACCGCTACATCTGCATGGAGTTCATGTCGCAGGGCGACACCGTAACAACGCTGCGCAAGGCAAGGGAAGAAGCCATCGCCGCCATGAAGTTAGGGTAGACAGTCTCAACCAAATCAAAAGCCGTCCTCCTTGCAGGGAGGACGGCTTTTTCATGAGCGACAGGAAAGCGCCTAGCGACGTCTCTTCTTCGCCGCAGGCTTGGCCACCGCCGCCTTACCGCGGGAAGATGTCTTCCCACCGCGGGCTGACGCCCCGCGCGAACTGCCGCGGCTGTTTGCGGAGCGCGCGGATGCAGAGCGACCGCGACGACCTCGGCTCGGTCCCAGTCGCACCGGCTCCGCCACATAGATCTTGCGTCCCGCCGGCAGGTACGAGCTCGACAGGTGGTTCCAGTCGCGCAGGTTCTCCGTGGACACATTAAAGCGATCGGCTACGGTGACCAGTGTGTCGCCACGGCGCGGGGTGTACTGCAACGGATGTGCGCCACCGCCACCACTGCTGTTGGCAACTGGAATCACCAGGTCATCGCCCGTCTCGATCGTTGCGTCCGGCGGCAGATCGTTCGCCGCCAGCAGGTCCGAGGAACTCACGTGGAAGAGCTGCGCCACCTGGTCCAGCGTCTCGCCCGCGACAGCCTCGTGGAAGCGCCAGGAAACACGCTTCTCCTCCGGGATCGCGGCGATGCGCTCCGTGAAGTTATCCTTGGTGCCCTGCGGCAGATGCAGGTCATAGCCAATGTCGCGCGGCGTGCTCAGGCGCAGCAGCGCCGGGTTCAGGCTGACGATATTCGCCAGCGAGGTGCCGGTCACATCGGCGGCCAGGCGCAGATCCATGGAGTAGTCCACATGCACCGTGTCGAAGAGTACCGGCGCATCCGGATTCATCTTGTCCAGACCGTACTTCTCCGGGTTCTTCGCCATAATGATGGCGGCCAGGATCTGCGGCACATAGTTCTTCGTCTCGCGCGGCATGGCGTTGCGGCGGTAGAGCTGCCAGAAGTCGGCATAACCCGTGCGCTGTACGGCCTTCTGAATGTTGCCCGGACCCCAGTTGTACCCGGCCATCGCGAGATACCAGTCGCCAAACTGGTTGTAGAGACCCTTGATATATCGCGCGTACGCACGCGAACTCTTCTCCGGATCGAAGCGCTCGTCAAAGTAACCGTTGCGCGCCAGCCCGTAAGCGCCCGTCGGCATAAACTGCCACATGCCGCCCGCACCGCTGCTGGCATTCATCGCCTGCGGCTGGAAGCCCGATTCGGCAACCGCCAGGTAGATCAGATCCTGCGGCACGCCTTCCTGCTTCAGCACGGACTGGATCAGGTCCTTGTACTTGCCGGCGCGTTCCAGCGAACGCAGCATGTGCGCGTGGAAGGCGGGCGAGTTGGCGAACGCATTGATGTAGCCCGCGACTTCGTCGTTGATGACGAGCGGCAGGTCCGACGTGACGTTCAACGTGCTCTTAAGATTGGCCGTCAACTCCGGCGATGCGGCCGGGAAGGTCAGCTCGCCCACCGCGTCGATCGGTGCCTCTTCCGTCTTGGGGCTGAAGCCGTTGCCCTGCTTTAGCGCGTCCATCTCCAGCGCGCTTACGGCATCCACGGTGCGCTCAAACTCGTCGCTCAGCGTGCTGTCCGCCTTGATGTCGATGCCGCTGGTCAGCATCAGGTCCACGGCAAAGTCGAAGTCCAGCCGCGCCGCGTCCAGTTGCCCGTTGCGATAGTTGGTGACGCCGCTCCGATAGCTGCGGTCCACCTGTGCAATTAGGCTGGCCACCCGCGGGTTCGTCGAGGTCTGTTCCGCCGTCTGCACATTGTTCCCGCCCACGGTCTTGGGCAGCGCCGGCGCGGTGGCATTGGCGGGCGTCTTTGCGGCCACTGTGGGGGTACCAGCTTGCGGGCAGCCCGTCAGAAAAACGGTACAGGCACACGCGGCGGTGAGCAGGAGCGGGCGAACTGCGGTGGAGGCACGTCGGCCTGGCTTCATCGGCACAACCGTCATTGTATCGGCGCGCGATCCCGTTGGCATCTGATAGCGGTTTTGGCCTCACCCAAACGCAGCACCAGGCATCCCCAAATTGTCTCGCCTGTTGCACCGCGGGGCTATGTTGCTTCTGGCGAAATTGGCCGATGCTTCTGGTATCAGGAGGCCGCGAGCGTCTCCGCGAAAGTGAAGCTTCGTGCCATGCCCTCTTTTTTCGCCGGTGTTGTTTTCTTTGCGGTGCTGATCCTGCCCTGCGTCGTGGCCCTGCGGTCGAGAGACAGCGAAATCTACCGCCGGTAGCTCGCGGCACCCGCCGGGTGTCAGTTCGAGGGATAAGCCCGCGACTTCCAGGTCGCCGGCCGGCCCAGCAGCTTGCGACCCAGCGCCACCCACTGCAGCACCAGCAGCACCGCAACACCCACAGGATGCAGCAGCGCACTCAGCCAGCTCTGGCGGTAGCGCGCGGCATTGATCACCCGCGGCAGATAACTCAGCGCAACGGCGATCGCACTCCACCAAACCGGTGCCATGCCAATGCGAATCGGCGGTCCCAGGAATGGGATGATGAAAGGCGTCCGCTCCCATGCCATCCACAACAATGGCAGCGGCAACACCTGCCCCAGTCCCAGCAGCAACGTCATCGGCACGATGCGAACCGGAGCCGCCATGCCCTCGGTCGCGTTCTTGCTCAGGCCATTCCAGGTGGCAGCCGCGCTGGTGTACATGCGGCACTCGGCCAGTTCCGTCAGGTCGACCAGCCGCGTCGCATAGCCGTGCGAACGCAGCAGCTTCGGCAGCAGCAGGCCGTCGTGCATGGTGTGACGAATCGCCTCATGGCCGCCGCTCTTCGTGTACGCCTCCCGATCCACCAGCAGAAACTGCCCACAACCCGCAGCATAGGCGGGCTTGGTCGTGCGCCGCAGGGCACGCATCGGCAGCAGCCCCAGCAGCACAAAGTGGATCAACGGCAGCAGCAGCGCCTCAAGCCACGTACCGGTAATCTGCCGGGGAAAGCCGCTGAGCAACGCCGCGCGCTCCTGCACCATACTCGTCACGGTGCGAGCCAGCGCATCCGGATGCAGTCGCACATCGGCGTCCAGAAAGCACAGCAACGACGAAGTAGCAGCCTGTGCGCCCTGCCAGCAGGCGTGCTGCTTACCGTTCCACCCGTCCGGCAGCGTCACCGACTCGACCAGCCGCAGCCGCGCATCCTGCCTCGCCATGCCACGCACAATCTCCGCGGTGTCGTCGGTCGATGCATCGTTCACAACGACGACCTGCAGATCCACACCAGTCGACGCCAGCACGCTGCTCACACACGCTGCGATGCCCGCCGCCTCATTGCGCGCGGGGATGACGACCGTCACCGCCGGCAGCCGTTCGCCTGTCGCTGCGGCCGGCTCGCGATACTCACGCAGGTTCATCACCGTCATCACGGCGGGGATGGCAGCACACACAGCGGAAGCGATTGTCCATGCGAAGAGCATCAGTGGGGCTCCGTCGTGTGATCCGCGCCCGGCATTTCGAGTTCCCCACGCATGCGGGCACGCAGCCGCTGCCACAGGCTGGCGCCCTCCGAGTCCAGCAGTGTCTGGAAGATCGCCGGATCGCGGTCCATGGCTGCAACAGCTAATTCGTCCTGTGTGGTCTGTAAGTGTTCTTCCAGCAGCTGCGTCCAGGTTCGTGCGGTGTGCGTCGTCTCCATGCGATGCACGGGAATCGGTGTTCCTGCGGCAACAAGTGCCTCCGGCTTCACTCCGTTCCAGAACGTGTACTCCACTGCCAGCGGCAGCACCGTGATCGATGTCGTGTCATGGAAGCGATGCAACAGCGTTCCAAGGCCTGCCTTCAATGTCGTGGGGCGAAGTCGAACATCGCTGAAGCGGCCCTGTGCGGTAATCCAAAGTACGCCCCCTGCTGCCAGCACCGACTGGCTGCTGCGTAGAAACTGCGCTGCGCCACGCGCGGAACCCTGATCGACCGGAAACATACCCAGCTTGCCGAACATGGGATACCGCAGCAGCGATGCGGCGCTCATGGGGGCGTGGTGCATGCAATCGGGCAACAGCGTCCTTGCCAACGTGAGGCACAGAAGCGGATCCCACCACGAGGGGTGGTTCAGATAGACGATCAGCGGTCCCGTGCCGGCCTGAGCCAGACGCTCCGCATGCAGCATGCGGAGCGCACGAAAGCCTCCCCGAAGACGCCGCCGCGCAATCACCGCGAACGCCCGCACCAACGCAGGCGATGCGGGTCGAACGCCGGCCTGCTGCAACATTTGTCTGGACATTGGGACCATCACCGAGTCCGATGCTAGCAGCCACCCCATACGCAGGCTTCATAGGCCAGCGTCACGAACGATCTCAGGCTGTGCCGCATCACACTCATTGCATTTCAGGAGGCCAACGTGGCGAAGGGCGAAGAAGAGCTGCTCGAGATCGAAGGGCGCACCGTGCGCGTCTCCAACCCGCGCAAACCGTACTTCACGCGCGGCGTGCAGCTCTCAAAGATCGACATCGTGCGCTACTACCTCTCCGTCGCGCCCGGCGCGTTGAATGGCATCCGCGACCGCCCCATCGTGCTCAAGCGCTTCGTCGACGGCGCCGAGAAGGAGCCCTTCTACCAGAAGCGTGCCCCAGCCGATAAACCCGACTGGCTGCGGACCGCGACCCTCTCATTCCCATCCGGCCGCACGGCGGAAGAAGTCGTCGTGGACGATGCCGCGGGCCTCGCCTGGATCGTCAACCTCGGCTGCATCGAGCTGCATCCGCACCCCGTCCGCACCGGCGATCTCGACCACCCCAACGAACTGCGCGTCGATCTTGATCCGCAGCCCGGCATCGCCTGGGACGATGTGCGCTCCGTCGCCATGGAAGTGAAGGCCCTGCTCGACGAACTCGGCCTGGTCGGCTGGCCCAAGACCAGCGGCTCGCGCGGCATCCACATCAACGTCCGCATCCAGCCGCAATGGACCTTCACAGAGGTCCGCCGCGCCGCACTCGCACTGGCACGTGCGGTCGAACGCCGGTCGCCACTCGCCAGCAGCAAGTGGTGGAAGGAAGAGCGCCACGGCGTCTTCCTGGACTACAACCAGAACGCCAAGGACCGCACCACGTGTTCCGCCTACTCGGTGCGCCCACTGCCCGACGCGCGCGTGAGCACGCCGCTGCGTTGGGACGAGGTCATGTCCTGCGACCCCGCGGACTTCACCGTGCACACCGTGCCCGACCGCTTCGCAAAGATCGGCGACCCGCAGGCCGCAATGGACGACCACGCAGGCACGCTCGACGCGCTGCTGGAGATGGCCGCGCGCGATGAGGCCGAAGGCATCGGCGACGCACCCTGGCCGCCGCACTTCCGCAAGATGGAAGGCGAGCCCGCCCGCGTGCAACCCTCGAAAGCCCGCAGCGGCGCGAAGAAGAGTGCCGCCAAGAAAGCAGTCGCAGAGGGTGAGAGTTCCGAAGAAAGCCCCGCTCCAAAGAAGCGCGCAGCCGCCGGCCGCAGACAATCCACGATGCCGCTCATCGTCATCGCGCAGTCAGCCGACAAGGCCGCCGCAGAGGCCGGACTGGAGCGATGGAAGCAGCAGCACCCCGAAGCGGCTGCGCTGCTCGCGCCGGATGATGTGCTGGTCGATCGCATGCGCGGATCGGCCTACGTCTGGTACCGCATCCGGATCAACCTGCGAAACGTGCCGGAAGATCAGCGCCCCGCACAGGGCACGCCCGACCCGGACGACGACCCAACCCGCGCCTGGCGCGAAGCAAAGGAGCAGGCATGAAGCAATCGATTCGTACGACGGTGTTGCTGATCACCGGACTCAGTGCCTGCAGCGCACTCAGCGGCTGCGTGATGATGGGCTACTCCAGCAACGGCGGCTTCTTCATCTGGCCCGGCGGCATCGGCCTGCTGGTACTCCTCGGCATCCTCTGGCTGATCTTCAGCCGACGGTAGAACCAGATCTAGCCGTCATTTCGCTTTCGGAGGGGCATGGCTTTAGCCATGCCAACAGTGCATGAAATGAAAGTCGGCTTTAGCCGCTGAGGTTGAGCTTTTCTTAATCGGGAAAGATCGACGTCCCGTTCCGACGCGCGTTACCGGCTCAACCGCAAAGCAAACTGCGCCACACGAGGATCCGTAACCGTCGCCGTGATGCTTCCAAAGGCAGCCGTACCAAACGAACCATTCGGCTGCGCAAACCCCGGTGTATTCGTCACATCGAACAACTCCGCGCGAAACTCCAGGTCCGTCTTCTCGCCAAGCATCGTGTGCTTAATCAGCGAAAGATCGCCGTTGCGATAGGCCGGTCCACGCACCGGGTTACGCGACGCGGAACCGAACTGGAACTGAGGCGTCGTCGCAAACGCCGCCGTGTTGAAGAACCGAGCCTTGGTGCGCTGCTCCTTCGGCAACGATGGATTCGCAACCAGGTTCGGCCGCATCAGCGCCACACCGGCGAAGCTGTTCGTATTGGTGGCCTGCGTCACAGTCACGGGCATGCCGCTCTGCAACGTGATCACGGTATTCACCGTCCATCCCCCCAGCGCGACGGTTGCAAAACCGTGACCCGCAAACTTCGGCAACGCATACACCGCGGCCAGCGTCAGCACATTGGGCATATCGCCGTTGGAAGAGTCACGCTCCAGGTAAGGACGATAAGTATCTGCGGCAATTAACGAAGAGGAGTTAGGCGAGGACAACACCGTAGAAGAGAAGACCGACGAAGCATCATCAATCAGCTTCGAATGCGTATAACCAAACAAGACCGACAGGTTGTGCGACATGCGCTGCTCCACCTTCACTTCCATCGCGTTGTAGTTCGTCTGGCCGGTGTTGTTACGGTAGATCGACACATTCTGAAAACGCGGATACGGCTTCAGCAACTGGCCCGCAGCAATGGTTCGCGTACCCAGCGGACTCGACGCAGGCAGAATCCCGAAGTAAGGATTCGCAACCGTTGCCGTCAACGCAGATCCCTGCGCCAACTGTGCTCCAGTTAGCTGATTCAGGTTGCTGTCCGGAATACCCACGTGCACAATGTGCGATCCAACGTAAGCAACCTCGACGGAAAGATTGTTCGTAAGTGCACGCTGCACCGCCAAATTCCACTGCTGCACATAACCACTGCCAGCCTTGCGAGTTGCCGTGTAGACACTCTGTCCCAGGCCCGCATCCGGCGTATAAGCGATGGGCGAAACCGTCGGCCCATTCGACAGCTTGAACGGCGCGGAGTAACTGTCGGTCGTCTTCTGCTGCACGTTCTGGATAAATGGATACTGCGGCGTCGTGAACGGGGTAGTAATGCCGCTCTGATCGATAAAGACAATGCCAAAGCCTGCGCGAATCACCGTCTTCGTATCCGGTGAGTAAGCAAAGCCGAAGCGCGGCGCCACGTTGCCCCAGTGCAGTTCACGCGCGCTGCGCGAATTACCATTCACACCCAGGTAGTCAAGCTGCTGCGTCGCCAGGTTGAAGACCGCACCCTGGTTATGCGCCTCGGTCGAAGGCATATGCAGCGACCAACGCAAACCCGCATTGATCGTCAGGTTCGGCATCGCGCGCCAGTCATCCTGCACGAAGAACTCATGAATGTAATCGCGCGGACGAATGGTGCGCGCCTGCAGGTCAATGGAGAACGTATCCACCTGTCCCAGCAGAAAACTTGCAAGGGCATTGCCGCCCGTCGCTCCCGTCGTGCCCTGGATGTTGGTGCCCGTCGTTGTGAAGGCAAACGATCCCGTCGGATTCGGCGGCGCAATCGCATTCAACTCATAGCGGCGGCCATCGTAGCCGGCCTTCACGCTATGCGCCCCGCGCACCCACTGCAGCGTATCCACTACTTCGCCCACTGAAGTCTGGTACTGCGAGAAAGTACTTCCGCTCGACCCAAGTTGCGTAAGTCCTGTCAATGTAAACAGCGGCAAAGCATTGCTGAACGCAGCATTCGTCGGAATACCCGGAACGCCAAGCGAGTTGGAAGCCGTGTTGCCCAGCGCTGTGCCCGCCTGCGTATTTCCGCGCCGCGTATATCCCAGCCGGAAGTTATTCAGCAGCGCGTTGTTGAAGGTATGCGTCTCATTCAGCACCACCTGCTGTCCCGTAATGTGCGTCAGCCCCGTCACATTCCCCGCACCCAGTACCGATCCCGTGATCGCACCGGAACCATCCGGCAGCGGCGTCGCCGGTTGTTCGACCTCGTGGTAGTAGGTGTACCGTGCAAAGCCGCGGTCATGCTGTCCGCGTGCGCCATCCACGCGTACATCAAACTGCTGCTGATGGTCATCATCATTCGCTACGCGCGTGTAATTGTTCGCCGCACCCGCGGACGTGGGCAGGGGATAACGGGCCAGCAGCGCAACCGCCGCAGGATCCAGCGGCACATTAATCACATCGTTCGGAAACTCGGTACGAGTCAGACGCCCACCCACCGTGGTCGTCGTGTTCGGGTTATAGATGCGCGTGCCGGTGAAGATCCCCGCCCGCTGCGCTACCGTGGGCACAGTCGAGATGCGCGTCACACCAATGCGCTGCAGCACGCCCTGGTAATCGCCAAAGAAGAACAACCGGTCATGCAGGATGGGCGCGCCCAGCGTCGCGCCAAACAGGTTGCGACGATACATCGGCTTACGAGCGGTGGAATTCGCAAACCAGTTCCGCGCGTTCAGCGCCTCATTGCGGAAGTATTCAAAGACGCTGCCGTGGATCTGGTTGGAACCACTCCGCGTCGCCACATTCACCACACCGCCGTTGAAGCGGCCGTACTCCGCAGGCACATTGTTCGTCACAATGGTGAACTCGCTGATGCTGTCCAGGATCGGAAAGAACGCGACCTGCCCGGGCTCCGGCTGCAACGCACTAATGCCGTCGAACAGGTATTCGTTCGTGCGCGGACGTCCGCCATTGATGCGCGGCAGCAGCGTTCCCGGCGGCAGCGACACACCCGGCGCCAGCTGCGCCAGTTGAATGAAGTTGCGCGTGTTCAGCGGAATCGCCTGCACGGTACCGCTCGCGATCGTGGTGGCAATGTTCGATGTCTGCGACTGCAGCAGCGCAGCGTCTGCGCTCACGGTCACCGCATCGGAACCGGCTGCGGCCAGCGTCGCATCCAAGCCCACTGTTCCGCCCGTTGCAATGGTGATGCCGTTGCGATCGTACGAGGCGAAACCGGCGTGCTCCACATGCAGGTTGTAACTGCCCGAGACAAGCTGCGGAAAGTTATACAGGCCGTCGGCGCTGCTGGTCGAAGACTGCTGCACCGATGTAGCCGTCTGCGTCAACGTAACGCGTGCACCACCAACGGATGCGCCGGTACGGTCCACCACGCGACCGCGCAGTTCCCCGGCGATCTGTGCATGGGCTGCAGGCACGGTGCAGGCAACCAGGGCAAGTGCACACAGGCGCAGCCGGGTCGAACTCTCACGAAACGGCATGCTACGAATCTATGCGATTCGAACCGTATAGGAAAGTGCCTGGCGCGAAGCGGCCTTCGCCGATTTCATTGGATCAAGTCTGCCGCTAGCTGTCTTTGCGATACAGCATGTTCCGGATCGTCTCTCGCCGGGCCGCATCCATCTCACTCTTTTCGCGGCGTTCGTCTGCATCCATGCCGCTCTTCTTCGCGGCTTCGGCTGCGGCTTCCAGCTCTTCGGCGGTGCACTCCGGGCAGCGATTGGCAAAACCCGGTTTGTCGGGCCTTAGCTCGAACTCTTCGCCACACACGGCGCACGTCTTCTTAGGAAAAGGCATAGCCCCATGATAAAGCCGCGTGCCAAATGTATGTGCCATGCCGGCAGACGCAATCATGAAATTACGCATCCCACAGGTACGCACAGCGCGACGTGCAACCCTGGACCGGAACGGACATACGTGCACCGATCGCTGTCGCTCTTGCTTTGCCCTCTTCTCTCCATTGGCCTCGCCTCCGGCGAAACTATCCCCGCCCGACATCGGCAGGGATCCGTGCATGCCATGCTTCTGATCTACAACGAAGCCGGCAAGCTGGTCGGCGTGGCCGACGATACCAATGTCGCGCGTGGAAAAACCTGGGTCTCGCGCCTCACCATGCGCTTTCGTGACGGGTCGCTCGATGATGAAACCACCGTCTACACGCAAGGCAAGAATCTTCGTGTCGTCAGCGATCACCACATCCAGAAGGGACCGTCGTTCCCAAAACCGATTGACACCACCGTCAACGCAGCCAGTGGCAACGTCACCTGGCACGAGATGAAAGACGGCAAAGATGAGGTGAAGACCGACCACATGGACCTGCCACTCGATCTCGCCAACGGCCTGCTGCCGCTCGTTATCCAGAACTTCCCAAGCGGCGTCGACGAGGTGAAGGTCGGCTATGTCGCCAGCGCGCCAAAGCCACGACTCATCAAACTCGCTATCTCGCGCGACGGCCAGAGCGGCTTCACCATCGGTGGCGAACGCCGCAAGGCGGACACCTTCAAGGTCCACTTTGAACTCGGCGGCATCGTCGGCGTCATCGCCCCCATCATCGGCAAAGATCCGGGCGATCTGCACATCTGGGCCCTCGGCGGCGACGCACCCACTTTTATCCGCATGAACGGCGAACTCTACAACGGCGGCACGGTCTACGACGTAGAACTCTCCGGACCGTCCTGGGCGAAGAACACGCAGCCAACACTGCCTGCAAAGTAGGTCACCCGAAGCCGAACAGCTGTTTCTCATAACAAAACAGCTGTCCCTCACATCTCAGGATGTGTCGCCGGAACAGAAAATCTTCTTGCAGGCCACCGTCGCGCGGCTCAGTATGGACACACCCCCCTAACACCCTAGGTCTGTATGGGAGTCCGTACGATGGCAACCACCGCACTTCCTCGCGCAATCGGGCAGCGTAGCGGCGTCTTGTATCCGCATGCTCAGTGGTACTTCCTCGCAGCCATCGCCACCACGTGGCTTGGCTTCGCCCAGAGTTACTTCGCGGTCATCCGCACACAAGCCCTGCTTCACCACATCCACGGCGCGCTCATGGGCGGTTGGATTGCGCTTCTGATCGTGCAGCCCATCCTCTACCAGCGTGGAAAGCTGTATTGGCACCGCGTGCTGGGCCGTTGGGGTGCATTCCTGCTGGTACCGGCCATCGTCGTCGTGGGCTTCCTCATGATGCGCAGTATGCTCATCGCCTCAGCGATCCCGCCGTTCATGATCAATCATCTGGCGTTCCTTGATGTTGGCGCCCTTCTGCTGCTTCCCACCTACGTGGGTCTCGCCATCTACTACGGTCGCAACACAGACCTGCATGCGCGTTACATCGCATCCACCGTGCTGTTGATGATGCCGCCCGCCATCGTCCGCGCCATGCCCATTCTTCCTGTCTTCCGCAAGAGCATGCCGGCCGACGTCAACATGGCCATGGGCCTCATGAGTCTCATCCTCATCGTGCTGCTGCTGGACGACGCCCGCCGAGGCAAGGTGCGTGCGCCCTACATCGTCGCGCTCATCGCGAACACCGCACTCGGCATCGGTGCGAACTTCGCAAACGGCTGGGCCTGGTGGCACGCGTTTACGGCCTGGGTGGTGCGCCTCTAAAAGCGAAAGTGCGACGCCGTGTGACCACCGTCACCGCAACCAGCGTGTGTCGAACCGTACAACAAAGCCATGCAAGCGGAACCAGTGGCAAGGAATGTAGGACGGATCGACATGCTGCTGCGCTTCGCCCTGGCAGCGGTTCTCTTCAGCGCCAACGCCGTCCTCGGAGAAGGACAACGCTGGATCGCGGTCGCAGGCTTCCTGCCCATGATGACTGCGCTCTTCCGCTTCTGCCCGCTCTACGATCTGTTGGGCGTGCAGACCTGCGGTGCGGAGTTGCGCAAGTAGTTCTCCGCCTCACCATGGCTGCCAAGTCGACTGATTAGACTCGAAGCTATGAAGCTCTCGTTCGCCCTGTTGCTTTCGTTCCTTGCGGCTGGCGCGTGCCGTGTCCAGGCACAACCCGCATCGGCCCTCGCGCCACTCGTGACCAACCAGCGCGTCACGCACCCGGCCGCGGGCGCGACCAGCGAACACGGCGAACTCGGCGGCGTACCCTATCGCATCGAAATCCCTGCACACTGGAACGGCTCGCTCGTCGTCTTCTATCACGGCTATTCCTACGTCCCCTTCGGGCCAGAACTCGACAAGCCGCTCAGCAATCAGCAGACACCGGAGTATGACCGCGGCTACGCCATCGTGCAGTCCGCCTACTCGCGCACAGGCTGGGCCCTCGAACAGGCCTTGCCAGAGACCGACCGGCTTCGCGAATACTTCGTAAAGCATTACGGCAAGCCAAAGCAGACCTTCGTCACCGGCGGCAGCATGGGCGGCGCTCTCACCATGGTCACCTTGGAGCAGCGACCTGAGGTCTACGACGGCGCACTCGCACTCTGCGGACGTCTCGGACCGACTGACCCACCCATGCAGCAGCGCTTCGCCTTCCGCGCAGCCTTCGACTATTACTTCCCGGGCCTCATGCCGCCGCTGGTGCCCACACCCGCCGACTACATGGACACCGACGCGAATCGCGCGAAGGTCGCAGCCGCACTCAAGTCCGACCCCACCAAGGCGCGCAAGATCCGCAACCTGATGCATCTGCACAACGACGAAGACGTCGCGCACATGATCTCCTACATCGGCTTCATCATCGCGGACTACCAGCAGCGGGCCGGCGGCAATCCATTCGACAATCGCGACCTCATCTACAACGGCACAGACCCCGATGACTCCGCCAGCGACAACGACCTCAACGATCACGTAGCCCGCTACGCCGCCGACTCCAACGCGCACCAGTACCTCGTCCGCAACGTAACGCCAACGGGCAAAGTGCTGAAGCCGATGCTCGCGCTCACCACCACCTACGATCCGCTGATCCCCGCCGCAACCATCACAAGCTATCCGCAGATGATCGCAGCCGCAGGCTTCTCACAGAACTTCGTGCAGCAGTACGTCCACCGCGACGGACACTGCACCATGTCCGGCGAGGAGACAGGCCGAGCCTTCGATGAGCTAGTCGACTGGGTCAACCACGGCAAGCAGCCGAAGGCAGGCCTGCTGCCCTGAGGGCGCGAGACATTCGAAAAGGCTTGCCTTGCGAGACTAGAATGGCCCGCATGTTCAATCGTCGTGAATTCATGTTGCGCGGCGCGGGCGCCGGAGTTGCCGCGGCTGCGCTCCCAGGCTCGTCGTATGCAGATGCCGTTCCGCCACCAGCCGCATCGACACCCGTCACCGGCGCAATGCCCTGGAAGATCGACATCTACAGCAAGCACCTGCAGTTCCTGCGCGATCCTCATGAGGTTGCATTAGCCGCAAAGTCCATGGGATACGACGGCCTCGACATTACGGTCCGTCCGTATCCCGGTCACATCGATCCGGCCAGGGTAAAGCAGGATCTGCCGCCATTTGTGCAGGCCGTCCGCAGCAACGGGGTCGAGGTGCACATGGTGACAGCGCCCATCGCCGACGCCGACTCACCCCACGCGGAAGAGATCCTGGAGACGGCTGCATCGCTCGGCATTCATTCCTACTGGTGGGGATCATTCCAGTACGTCAAGGGCCAGCCCATCCTGCCGCAGCTTGAGGCCATGCGGCCACGCGTCGCAAAGCTCGCGCGCTTGAATGAGAAGTACGGCATGACTGCCATGTACCACTGCTTCGGCGGCGAACACACCGTCAACGACAAGGTTTTCGTCAGCGGCCCCATGTGGGACCTGCTCTATGTGCTGAAGGACCAGGACCCGCGCTTCGTGGGCATCCAGTGGGACAGCTGCCACATGACCAACGCCGGCGGCATGCGCACCTGGGAGCTGAACCTGCGCACAGCGGGACCATACATCCGTGGCGTCTCCTGGAAAGACTCGCTGCCAGAGAAAGCAGCAGACGGCCGCTGGCTGCCGCACTACCTGCCGCTCGGCCACGGCAACGTAGAGCTAACGCGAGCCAACGCCGTCCTGCGCGAGATCGGCTTCAACGGCCCCGTGGAAATCCAGCCCGAGCACATGAAGGGCGCCGCCGGCGACGGCAAGGACAAGCTTGTCGAATCCAGGGAATGGGTATCCGCGACCATGACCGAAGATCTCCGCACGCTGCGCGCAGCGATCGTGGAGAGCGAAACCTACAAGCTGTAGTGCCGTGGCGGCAAGGATGTTACGACGTCTCGCTGCGAACGTAGGACTGCCATGCCGCGCGCCAGCCCCGCCCTGGGTGACGCCGATCACTGCTCTCTCACCCCCACAGACCTAGAACAGGTGTGGAGGGATAGACCATGAAAAATGTGGGACCGATCGATGTAGTGGTGCGCTTGGTTCTCGCCGCGGCGTTCTTGAGCCTGTTCGTGTTGTTGCCAGGAAATCTGCGGTGGATTGGGTTGATCGGCTTCGTGCCACTGCTGACAGCAATCTTCCGATTCTGCCCTCTCTACAGTCTGCTGGGTCTGCAAACGCGCGGTGCAGGATTTCGGTAGAGCAAGAGATTCCTAAACAGGGCTCACATCGCAGCCACCGGCGGCGTGTCCTTCGCCTGCGCAACAAAGCGCGCCGTCGGGAACGCATCCGGATAGTTCTCGCGCACGAACTTCATCATCTCTTCGCGCACTATGCAACGCAGGTCAAAGCTCTCACTCGAATTGCGAGCGCTCATCAGGCAGCGAAGTTCCATGGTGTGCTCGCGCAGATCGGTCACCTGCAGTCCGCAGACGTTGCCATCCCACTGCCTGGTACTGCGTGCAATCTCCAGCAGCTTCTGCCGCAACGGCTCCACGGGAACGGAGTAGTCCAGATAAAGAAACGCCGTGCCCAGTATGTCCGATGAGTCCCGCGTCCAGTTGGTAAAGCTGTTCTCGATAAACCAGCTCAGCGGCACAATCAGCCGTCGCAGGTCCCAGATCTTAATGACGACATAGGCCGAGTTGATCTCCTCGACGCGGCCCCACTCTCCATTCACCACCACCACATCGTCGATGCGAATCGGCTGCGTCAGCGCGATCTGCATGCCCGCCAGAAAGTTCCCCACCGTGGACTTCGCCGCGCTTGCCAGGATCAGCGAAGCCAGCCCGGCAGACGCCAGCAGTCCCGTACCCGCGCGCCACAGCCGGTCGTCGTGAAAGGTGTAGGCGCACGCCGCCAGCGTAACCACGATGATGAATGCGACCACGATGCGGCGCAGCAACTGGAACTGCGTACGAAAGCGACGTGCATCCACGTTGTTTTCCGCATTGATGTCATACCGGCGATACAGCACACCCTGCAGGACATAGACCGCGCCCACGGCAAACCAGCCCATGGAGCAGACCATGACCAGCGCCAGCACTTCGCGAACGTTCTCCTGGATACGCTGCGCTGCGGGCACAAACGGCAGCACCAGGAACAGGCACGTGGTGATGAAGATGGCTCGCGACGGCTTGCCCAGGTGCCGCTGCAGACCCAGGCCCGGTGTGAAGCCACCCGGTTGCGAGGCGCTCTCCTGCCTGCGATGCACAACGCGAAACAGCACCCAGTGGATCGCATTCGAAAAAGCCAGCGCCGCGCACAGCAGAAAGAAGGGCACGAACCAGCCGTGCCAGACATTGAAAACTTGCATCCTGTACCCCGTTCAATCTTGGGATAAGCACTGGGATACGGTGCATTGCCCGCAAACGGATCGTTCCACCCACACTTATCTGGGTGGATTCTACGACGGCGCTGTACGCTCCCGGATGACGACAGCCCTTTGGCCACGCCGCCATCGCTGCAAAAGCGCCATGACAAGATCTCGCGACGCGTGCCGGCTCCGGAACGCGCCACTGGACAACAATTCACACGCAGGCGTACAAGATCTCCGCCGGTCGCCGATGCGGCCGCGCGGAGGTGAGTGCCATGGACAAAGTAAACGTCGGTGCTCTCGATATGTTCGTGCGTTTCCTCTTGGCAATGCTCCTCTTCACGCTCGCCACCTTCCTGCAGGGCGACTGGCGATGGCTGGCGCTGCTGGGCTTCGCACCCCTCTTCAGCGCGGTCTACCGCTTCTGCCCCCTCTACGCAGCACTCGGCTGGTCGACGTGTGATGAAACACGACGGGAAAAAGGCCTGCGCGCTACGCATTCGTAACCGCAACTTGCAGCGTCGGTCTGACGCCCCGCGAAGTAAGCCTCGCCGCCCAGGCTCGTTTACTAACCCATACCGTTCCTCAAGAACCAGAGCTGAAAGCAGCGTTCGCTCCTTGCGAATGTCTGCTCATTTCGTTCCAATGTTGGGCTGAAGTAAGTGGTCTCATTCGGAGCCAGGGTCCAAATCTCCTGCGCCTCGCGATACGGATCTGCGAAAAAAATAACTCAAGCGAATAATGTTGACGAGCAGTTAGGCAGGACGTAGTTTGCATTGCAGCCCGAACCAGCTGCTTCCCCGCGTTTTGTAGTTACTCCCGCAACGAATACTGGCCGCGTGGCGACTTATACCTTAAGGAGTGAGTATGGCACTGCAAACCACGGTCAGACCGCACGGGTCGCTCGTTCGCGGCATCGCACTTTCGCCCGCATCGCAACTCTTTGCAGGACCTTTCGGACGCATGTTTCGCGCCCTGCCACCTGCCGGATTCGGCAACAATGAGCATCACGCAATGCAGGCTCTGCACAAACTTGCTGAAGCCATGGTGTCGGCCCCTGACACGCCGAAGGACGCTGCCGACAACGAGGAGAGCGGTATCCCATCCGGCTACACTTACTTTGGTCAGTTTGTCGACCACGACCTTACCTTCGATCCTGCAAGTAGTCTGCAAAAGCAGAACGATCCGGATGCCTTGGTGGACTACCGTACACCGCGTTTTGACCTGGACAATATCTACGGTCGCGGCCCGGACGATCAGCCCTACATGTATTCGCATGACGGCATGACTCTGAAGCGAGGCCTGCCGCTCAAAGGTGGAGCAGGTAACCCGCACGCGACGGATCTTGTTCGGACCTCCGCCCCGGATAACAAGCCGGAGGAACATCGCGCGATCATCGGGGATCCTCGCAATGACGAGAACGTCATCGTCTCGCAACTGCAGGGCATCTTTCACCGTTTCCATAACAAAGTCATTGCGGACTTACAGGAAGACGGCGTCCCCGCAGAGAAGCGCTTCCAGTTAGCGCAGCAGATAGTGCGCTTTCACTATCAGTGGATCTTGGTGAATGACTTTCTGCCGCGCATCGTAAGCGACGGTCCACTGCAATCGGTTCTGCCACACCTGCAGAAGGGTACGAACGTCGTTACGGACAAGCCGGTGCTGGCGTATTACCACGCCAGGGAATTTGCATTTATGCCGCTGGAGTTTTCCGCTGCGGCCTATCGTTTCGGCCATTCGATGGTGCGACCCGGCTACCGCCTGAATGCCGAAACGTTGCTCCCGATCTTTAGTGACGATCCAGTCGCGAAACCCTCGCTTACAGGGTTCCGTAAGTTCCCGGACAACTGGGCAATTGATTGGAATAAGTTCCTGCCACTTGAATCGCGCTCCGCCGGATCGACAAATGAAAACGATCCCATGAACAAGCTTCGTATGCAGTTGGCCTACCGCATCGATACATCCCTCGCGGATCCGTTGAAAACACTGCCCGAGGTGGCGTTTGGGCGCCCCATCCCGTCTCTCGCAGAACGCAATCTGCTGCGCGGTTGGCGCATGAGGCTACCAAGTGGTCAGGATGTTGCGCGAGCCATGGGAATTGAACCACTCGCGGACAAGGAGATCCTGATCGGCAAATTTGACACGGGTGACGATGCAGATGTGAAGGGAGACATCGTGAGTGTTGCTGGCGCGGTCTTCGCCGATAACTGTCCGCTATGGACCTACGTGCTGGCCGAAACAGTGCCGGACCCAAAGGACACCCGCACTAGAAAACTCGGGCCAGTCGGCGGAAGGATCGTGGCAGAGACCTTCGTGGGCATACTGCTGGCCGACAACAGCTCTTACCTGTCGATGAATCCTTTATGGAAGCCCACAACCTACGCAGAGAATGGCGTATTCGGATTACGGGAACTTGTGAAGGTGGCGCTCAGTACAAAGTAGGAAACTATGGGTGTGGCACAACGTCGCGTGCCACACCCATGGCCTTAGCTACGAACCACCGTCCGCAGATGCAACTCGCGCAACTGCTGTTCCGTAGGCTCGCTCGGCGCCTGCACCATCATGTCCACGGCCTTGGCAGTCTTCGGGAACGCAATCACCTCACGCAGCGAAGTAGCCCCGGCCAGCAGCATCACAATGCGGTCCAGACCCAGCGCGATCCCACCATGCGGAGGCGTTCCGTATTCGAGAGCCTCCAGGAAGAACCCAAACCGCTCCTTGGCCTCTGCCTCATCCATGCCCAGCGAACGGAAGATCTCCTGCTGCACATCCTTCCGATGGATACGGATCGACCCCGACCCAAGCTCAAGACCGTTCAGCACCACGTCATACGCCAGCGCGCGCACAATGCCCTTGTCGTTGAACAGCGCGCCGCTCTTGATGTCGTCCTCATGCGGCGACGTAAACGGATGGTGCGCAGCGTCCCAGGTCTTCTTCTCCTCGTTGAACTCGTACATGGGGAAGTCTGTGACCCAAAGGAACTTGTAGTCCTCCGCGGTGCCCTTCTTCTCGAAGAGCTTATGCTTGTCGGCGTACTTCTTTGCCAGCTCCAGCCGCAGCGCGCCCACACGCTTCGGAATCCACTGGCGATCGAAGTTCCACATCGCCGGCGTGCCCAGCTTCGGCGTGATCACGATCGCAAGATCATCCGTCGTAAAGCTGTCGCCGTTGAACGCGATGGTCGTCGCATTCAGGTGGCTGCCGATCTCTTCGGCCAGCGGCATAAACGCTTCCGCAGTACGCAACCGGACCAGGTCGAGAATGTCCAGACCGCTCTCACCAAAGAACGTACGGATCTCGCTCAGCAGCGCCTTCCGTGCGGTGCCACTCAGTTCGCCAACCTTCGGGATCACGAAGCCATAGACCGGCAGATCGTGCTCAATCTTCAGAGTCGTGCGGATCTCCGGCGTCAGCGTAGCCGTCAGATCGGCCATGTGCGGCAGACGCATGTCCGGCTTGTCGATGCCGTACTTGCTGATGGCCTCGTCGTACGTCATCCGCAGAAACGGCGTCTGGATCGTTGTTCCCGCAGCAGCAAACGCAGCCACCAGGAAGCGCTCGGCCACGCCGAAAACCGTCTCCTGCGTCGGGAAGCTGATCTCCAGATCGATCTGCGTAAACTCCGGCTGGCGGTCGGCGCGCAGGTCTTCATCGCGGAAGCAGCGCGCAATCTGGAAGTAGCGATCGAACCCGCCGATCATCAGGATCTGCTTGAAGATCTGCGGCGACTGCGGCAGCGCATAGAACTCGCCGGGGTGAACGCGCGAAGGAACCAGGTAGTCACGTGCACCTTCAGGCGTCGACCGCGTCATGAACGGCGTCTCGATCTCCAGGAAGCCTTCGCTCGAAAGCTGGTTACGCACGGCCTGTGCGACCTTATGCCGCAGCAGGAAGTTCGCCTGCATCTCCGGCCGGCGCAGGTCCAGGTAGCGATACTGCAGCCGCAACTCTTCATTGCCAATCGCGTCTTCCGCCGGCGAGAACGGCGGTGTCTTCGCGTCGCTCAGCAGCAGCAGATCCGTGCAGACGACCTCGATATCGCCCGTCGGCATATTCGGGTTCTCAAGTCCCTCAAAGCGCGTGCGGACAGTACCGATGGCAGCCACCACAAACTCCGGCCGCGAAGCCTCGGCCTTCTCCAGCGCATGGCCCGAGCGTGACTTGTCCACAACGATCTGCGTAATGCCCGTGCGGTCGCGCAGGTCCAGAAAGATAAGGTCGCCGTGGTCGCGGCGGCGGTTGACCCACCCCATCAGGGTGACGGTCTGGCCGGCGTCGGCGGAACGAAGGTCGCCGCACATGTGCGTGCGCTGGTGCTGTCCAAGAAAGTCGAGTGTCACGATGTGTTCTATTTTACGGATTTTGGCTGGCAGGAAGTGGCGGAGGGCAGATTTTGGACCTTTCCGGCATCTGGGCGGTCTTCGCTGTAAGGTGATTCGAAGCATGAGACGCCCACAGCGAACTTCAGCAAGAGCCCTGGCACTCATCGCGATCTCCATCGCATCGGGCTCAGCCGCTGCCCGCGCCCAGTCCACCGAGATGAATCCGACGCGCCCCACCGTCGCCAACAGCGCCGCCATCCAGGGCAAAGGAACCGTCCAGGTGGAGACAGGCTACGACGCCTACCCCGGCGCCATGCAGACCGTCGACACCGCCTTCTACTACGCCCCGCTCGACCGCCTGCGCCTCGACTTCATCTGGTCCGCCTTCTCGCACGAGGTCAACGACGACGGCACCACCACCAACGGCGTCAGCACCATTCAACTCGGCGGCAAAGTGGCCCTCAAAAAAGAGGGCTACCACCGCTGGGCGCCCGGCATCGCCGTGCAGTACGAAGCAGAACTGCCCACGGCCTCAAAGCACGACCTGCAGGGCTACGGGCAACAGGCAATCCTTCTGCTCAACCACCACTACGGCAAAAACGGCGCGCTCGACATCATGATCAACGGCTCCATCGTGCAGGAGGGCTGCCGCGACACCACCGGATGCCACTACGGCGGCCAGCAATCCCTCGCCGTCAGCTACCACATCACCAGGTCCACACGGCTCTACGGCGAAGTCTTCGGGCAGAACAACGAACAGTCCAACACACCGCCCGGCACCTACGTCTTCGCAGGCTTCTACCACCCGTTCAACAGTTCCTTCGGCATCGACGGAGGCACCCGCTTCGGCGTAAGCCCAGGCTCAAGCTCCTTCGGCACAACCGTCGGCCTCGTCTTCGGAAAACACGTCCACGGCAGTGACACGCGCCCCGCTGAAGGGTCACGCCCACGCTGATTAAACTTCGCGGAGTGGAGCTATAGATCTTTAGGCTGCAAACCGGTCTGCTTCGCGATCCTTGCGAGCATCTTAGGGCCGATCTCCTCGCCATCATGAAAGGCCCATGTAAATGGCGGGAAACCGGACCTCAGAAGTTGAAGATGAGATCCCACCGCAGGACGCGGCCCCTCGGCCCAGCCGATGGATTTCAACGCGCGCAGTACCCGCTTTGCCTTGGAACTAGGCCAGATACTCACGCGGCTGCAAAACCAACGTGATCCGTCGTAGACTGCTCTCGTTCCAGCTGATCTGCAGTAACGCGCAACGCAAGCGCCTGAACCCTTGATTCAGCCTCAGCCTTAGTCGCTCCATAGACCATCACGCCGGGTAGCGAGTGGATCTCGGCGATCCAGCGGCCGTCGTCTTCCTGCTCGAACTCGATCTCGTAGTCCATGCGAAAAAGTATAGCTTCGCTCGAACAAGGCGGGCTGAGGCTTTTTACGAACTTCTTATGCCCATTTCCCTATGCTTGCGAGTGTCCGCTGCAATTCGAGCGGAGGAGGCGAACACCGCATGTCGATCCTCGATCGTGTCGTCGGTTCCGCGCTGGCTACCGCCGATGAGCACGATCAGCGCATCTCCGCCAAGAAGGGCGTCGCGATTTTCGGCCTCGACGCCCTCAGCTCGGCCGCCTACGGCCCGGAAGCCGCACTCACACTGCTCCTTCCGCTCGGCGTCATGGGCAGTGTCTATCTCGGCCCCATCACGCTCGTAGTCATCCTTCTGCTGGCAGTGGTCTTCTTCTCCTACCGGCAGACCATCGATGCCTACCCCGGCGGCGGTGGCTCCTACACCGTAGCGGGCAGCAACCTCGGCTCAGGCTTTGGTCTGCTGGCAGGCGCCGCGCTCATGATCGACTACATCCTCAACGTCGCCGTCGGCATTGCAGCCGGAGTAGGCGCAATCGTCTCCGCAGTCCCGTCGCTACAGCCGCACATGGTCGCGCTCTGCATCGGCATCCTGCTGCTCATCGCTTTCCTCAACCTGCGCGGCGTTAAGGACACGGGAGCAGCCTTCGTCGTCCCCACCTACGTCTTCGTCGCCTCACTCTTTGCGCTCATCGTTCTGGGAGCATGGAAGGTTCTCATCTCCGGCGGCCACCCCGTGCCCGTCGTGGCACCGCCCGTGCCCGTCGCCGCCACACTCGCAGTCCCCGGCCTCTGGCTGCTGCTCAAGGCCTTCGCCAGCGGCTGCACCGCCATGACCGGTGTCGAAGCCGTCAGCAACGGCGTCGGCGCCTTTCAACAGCCCGTGACCGCCCGCGCCAAGCACTCCCTCACCATGATCATCGGCATCCTCATGGCGCTGCTGGCAGGCCTCGCATTCCTCGTCGCCGGCTACCACGTCACCGCCACCGACCCCGCCGGCCCGCACTACCAAAGCGTCCTCTCAATCCTCCTCGCAGCCGTCGCCGGCCGAGGCATCTTCTACTACGTCGCCATGTGCAGCATCGCGCTGGTGCTCTGCCTCTCTGCCAACACCTCCTACGCAGACTTCCCGCGCCTCTGCCGCGTCATCGCCCTCGACCGCTTCCTGCCGACCGTCTTCAGCGTCCGCGGACGCCGCCTCGTCTACACCCACGGCGTCGTAGCCCTCACCATCTTTGCCGGCCTCCTCCTGGTCGGCTTCCGCGGCGTCACAGACCGGCTCATCCCGCTCTTCGCCGTGGGAGCCTTCCTCGCCTTCACCCTGTCCCAGGCAGGAATGGTCGTGCACTGGCGCAGGCTCAATCGCCCCGGCCTCGCCCTGGTCAACGGCGTAGGAGCCGTCGCCACCGGCATCACCGTATGCATCGTCATGGTGGCCAAGTTCGTTGACGGCGCGTGGATCATCCTGCTGCTGGTGCCCACGCTCTGCGGCCTCATGGTCGCCATCCGCCACCACTATCACCGCATCTCCACCGCCATCTTCACCACCGCACCACTCACCGTCCGCTCCAAGGCCGACCCCATCGTCGTCCTCCCCATCGAACGCTGGACCCGCGTCTCTCGCAAGGCACTCGCCTTCGCCATGCGCATCTCCGACGACGTCCGAGTCGTCCACGTCGCCGGCACGGGCGCGCACAGCATGTTGCAATCCCAATGGGAAGAGATGGTCGAAACCCCGGCGCATCGGGCCGGCGTACATCCGCCGACGCTCACCGTCGTACCCTCGCCCTACCGCTTCGTCCTTCTGCCCATCCTGCACTTCGTCCGGCAGATTGAGCAGCAACACCCGCAGGGCCTCATCGCCGTCATGGTGCCAGAGCTGGTCGAACGCCGCTGGTATCACCACATCCTGCATAACCAGCGAGCCGCCATGCTCAAAGCGCTGCTCTTCCTGCGCGGCACCAAGCGCATGATGGTCATCAACGTCCCTTGGTATGTCGAATAACGCGCGTCGAGTAACGGGTACGTCGATCAGCTAAGCCAGCCCGCGTTCCACCATGTCCAGCAGCCGCTTGCCAAAGTGCTGCGCCGTAGCCTCGTCAATCCCGCGCAGCGGCCCATCCAGCATCAGGATCGCCATCCCATGCACCGTCGACCACGCCAGGAACTCCGCGCCCGGACGCTCCTTCGGCCTCAGAATTCCCGCCTCCACCATCCGGTCCAGCGCCAGTCCCAGCAACTGAAATGGATTCATTCCGGTATGCCCGACATTGTCAGGATTCGTCGGTTGAAACACCGGCGCAGGCACGCTGAACGCCGTGTGAAACAGCCCCGGCTCGCGCAGCGCAAAATCCATGTAAGCCTTGCCCACCGCACGCAGACTGCGCCGCGCAAAGCTCGCGGCATCCTTGCCCGGACGAACCGTATTCAGCTCCGTCTCAATCGCAACCGCCAGCGCTGCGATCGAAGCAGACCGCACCGCCGCCAGCAGCTCCGCCTGGTTGTGAAAGTGGCGATACGCAGCGTTCGGCACCACGCCGGCACGACGTGTCGCCTCCCGCAGAACCACCGCCTCAGGCCCGCCGCCACGCGCCATGTCGATCCCCGCATCCAGCAGCGCGCGCCGAAGATCGCCATGACGAAACGTCGTCCGCGCCGTCGAAGGCGCTTCCGCCACGTTCAAGCCTTCCTCTGACGTTAGGTCCGTGCGCGGTTTGATCGCTCGTGGCATGCAGTTACTTCCAAGTCTAACCAAAATTCACAACCGCACCGCTGGACACAACACACAGGCATGAGTACATTGTGGACGTTGTACACATAGACCGTACAGCGGAAACGAAGGAGTGACTGCAAATGAACAAGAGCGGCTTTGTCTGGTACGAACTGATGACGAGTGGCGACCTGGACCCCGAGGTCGCGTTCTACAAAAATGTGGTCGGATGGGATGTGAAAGACAGCGGCATGCCCGGCATGCAATACCTCCTCTTCGGCAAGGACGGTAAAGACGTCGGCGGCATGATGAGTTGGAAGTCCGTGGGCATGGACTTGCCGACCGAGTGGGTCGCGCACATCCACACCACCGACGTCGACGCGGAAGTAGCCTCCGTTGTGAAGGACGGCGGCACCCAGATCCAGCCACCACGCGACATCCCCGGCGTCGGCCGTTTCGCCGTCGTCACCGATCCGCAGGGCGCCAAGTACCTGCTCTTCCAACCCGGCCCCGGCTCCGCACCGCCCAGGCTCGCACAAAATGAAGTCGGCAACGTGGGCTGGAACGAACTCGCCACCACCGACTGGCAGAAGGCATGGGAGTTCTACAGCAAGCACTACGGCTGGGAAAAAGACTTCGCCATAGACATGAAGGAGATGGGCACTTACCAGACCTTCCGCACCGACACGGACAAGTACATCGGCGCCATGATGAACATCGCGCCCTTCATGAAGGCAAAGCCAGGCTGGTTCTTCTACTTCCAGGTCCCTGATGCCGACGCAGGCGCCAAGCGCATCACGGACAACGGTGGCACCATCACACACGGGCCAGCAGACGTCCCCGGCGGCTCACGCATCGTGCAGGGCATCGATCCCCAAGGTGGAAACTTCGCGCTCGTCTCTACTACCGCTTAGACGGGTGCCCCACATCCTGAAGGAATGTGGGATCCCGTAAGTCGTTACGTTATGTCTTTCGGAGGGGCATGGCTTTAGCCATGCCGTTCTTCATGCGAAAAAGTGTTGGGCTTTAGCCCCTGAGGGATTTCGTCTCAGCAGCCAAAGCCATCTTTTCAACGCGCTGAAGGGTGGCGTAGCGAAAGCCAAGCCCCTCCGAAAGCTTAACGATACCTCGCGCCCGCTTTAGCTCCCAGGTCTCAAAAGCAAGACAGAGACCACCTCTAAGCAGGAACAGCGACGTCTTCCGGCACACCCGCCAGCCACGCCTTCCAGGCATTCAAACCACGCTCACACTGAATCCGGTGACGTTCCTTCTTATCGCGAATCTTCTTCCGCAACTCTTCTTCCAGTGGCATCAGCAGGTCAAACGTCACGTTCGCCGGCTGAAAGCGCTTCGCATCCGTATGGGTAATGTAGTGAACTAACGATCCATGCGCGGACAGCCGAGGCGCCGGTGTCGGTTGTTCGCCACGCGCAAGCGCTGCGGCGAAACGCCCCGCCAGCATCCCGCCCGCAATCGACTCCGTATAACCCTCCACACCACTCAACTGCCCCGCAATCATCACCTGCGGATGCGCGCGCAACTGCAGCGTCTCCGTCAGAAGCGTCGGGCTGTTGATATACGTGTTGCGATGGATCTGTCCGAAGCGCAGGAACGTCGCATTCTCCAGCCCCGGAATCAACCGCAGAATCCTCTGCTGATCGCCATACTTGATGTGGTTCTGAAAGCCCACCAGGTTATAGCTGTCCGCACGCAGGTTCTCCTGGCGCAGCTGCACCACGGCATACGGCGTAATCTCCGTGCCCGGATATCGCAGACCCACAGGCTTCATGCAGCCAAACCGCAGCGTGTCCTTGCCGCGCCGAGCAATCTCTTCAATCGGTAGGCAGCCCTCGAAGTAATCCAGCTTCTCCCAGTCCTTCGCCTCCACCTCCTGCGCGGCAATCAGCGCATCGTAGAAGATGTCGTACTCTTCCTTCGTAAACGGACAGTTGATGTAGTCGGCGCTGCCCTTATCCCACCGAGCCTTGAAGTACACGCGGTCCATGTTGATCGTCGTCGCATCCACCACCGGCGCAATCGAGTCATAGAACGAAAGGTGATCCGCGCCCGTCAGCCGCTGCAGATCCGCCGTCAACGCAGGCGAAGTCAGCGGCCCGCTAGCCAGCATCGTGATGTGATCGCCGTCCTCTTCAATCGAGGTAACCTCTTCGCGAACAACCGTGATCTTTGGCTCGGCCGCAATTCGTTCCGCAACCCGCCGCGAAAACTCCACACGATCCACCGCCAGCGCATGGCCCGCAGGCACAGCGCACGCATCCGCCTCCGCCAGCAGCACCGAACCGGCCAGCCGCATCTCCTGCTTCAGCAGCCACGGTGCCGTATTCTCGCTCTCGCTCTTGAGCGAATTGGAGCAAACCAGCTCGGCAAAATCGCTCGTCTGGTGCGCCTCGGTCGAACGATGCGGTCGCATCTCGTACAACGTAACGTCACAACCCGCACGCGCAGCCTGCAGCGCAGCCTCAGGGCCGGCCAATCCACCGCCAATTACTTTGATCGTTTTCAAACTCACCTACGCCACCCGCAAATGGGCAGCAGCAATCGCGTTAGAGATAACTTCGTCTGGAATACCCTGTTCGCGCAGGCTGTCCGTCAGCAACTGCACATGGGTACCACCCAGCTTTTCCAGGTCAACGCGCAGTCCCTGGCCGATATAGGAGCGAATCAACGGCTGATATCCGGAGAAGCCGAGCATAGGGGCAATCTCCTTCAGGTCGTCAATCACGTCTTCAGGCAAACGAATACTAATCGTCGTCATGGGCCGGTCTTTCACCATCCGGCGCCGGATGCGCTCACTGATGCTCTTCATAGCGTTCTCTCTCCGTTCTGGTTGCGTGACGCGCCGAGATAATTCGGACAAGCGTGTCTTCAACGTCGACATGAACTACAAACAAAACTTCACGATCCATCGTGGCGCCAACGGCCGCTAGCCGCGAGTCGTCATTTGGGGAGGCGTCCCATAGCTGCATCAGCGGGTCGAAGAAGACCTCGCACGCCTTCTCAAAGCTGAGGCCATGCTTCGTCACATTCGCGAATGCCTTATCCGCATCCCAAACGAACCGCATATCCTCTAGCTGATGTAGCTCGTCCACGTATGGACATTGTATATATCCACCCAAAACCCGTGAAGATTGTCAGACGTTTCTTGTGAACTTTTCCCAGCAGAAAGCGTAGGAATACCTGTGCGGACGTAGGCTTCTGGAAACCCGCACCGAGGCCCGTTGATGCTTTGCCTGATCCTCATCGTCCTGTTGTTCACCCGCCGCTACTACTGGAACGGCTACGGGCCATACAACTACTACGGCGCTCCCTACTGCAGCGGCTACCCGTTCAACGCATATCCGTACGGCGCCTACAGCTACTACGACCCCTACTGGCGCCACGCCCGCTACTACGGCTACCGCAACGTCTACCAGCCCTACCGCACGTACTAACAGGCCCTACGACGGTGGCACCCATCCATTCCGGGGCCACCGGGGCCGGGTGCCCCAATCTTTGCGAAGCAAAGGACCCTGCCCTGAGCCCGTCGAAGGGTGGGGTCTCGCGCGAAGCGCGACCCAAATGCTCACACCTACTGACGAGGCACGGGGGAAGCATGGCCTCTGACTCGGCACCGCTTCCTTCGTTCGGAAGGGCATCGCCTTAGCGATGCCACATGATCTTCAACAGAAGGTCGGCTTTAGCCGCTGAGGTTTAGCTTTCATTTGTCTAGGCAGGGAAAGAACCCCACCTGACCCCTCTCAAAAGGTCCGCGCCGCGTTCACGCGACCCGGACCAACGCAGCCTACCGCGAAGCCCCAGCCAACCGTTCCAAAGCCTCACCCGTAACCCGCAGATTCAACCACTCCCGCAACACCTTGGCACCGGCACTCTCATAGAAATCCAGCGCCGGCTGGTTCCAATCCAGGCACTCCCACTGGAACCGCGTGCACTTCCGCTCCAGCGCAATCTGCGCCAGCCGCTGAAACAGCGCAACACCAATCCCGCGCTTCCGAAACGGCTCCCGCACAAACAGGTCCTCCAGGTACAGCGCTGGCCGGCCCTCCCACGTGGAGTACTGAAAGAAGAACAGCGCAAACCCGGCCACAGCACCATCCCACTCCGCCATCACGCAGTGGAAGTAAGGCTCAGGACCAAAGCCATCGCGCAGCAGGTCCGCCTCGGTGGCCACGGCGGCATCCGGCTCCTTCTCGTAGATCGCCAGGTCGCGGATCAGCGCAACCATCTCACGCACATCGGCGGGCACCGCATCACGAATCGTCAGGCTCACTGCTTGTCCTTCGGCGTACTCTCTGCGGCCTTGCTGTCCTTCTCGGCCTTCGCTTCGGCAGCCATTGCGTCGGCCTCAGCCTTGGCGCGGGCTGCAGCCCTCTCCGCATTCTTCTTCGCGTCGGCAATCGCCAGGTACTTGTCAAAAGGCACGCTGAAGCCGAACAGCTCAACGTCCTTCGCGTCCGTCTTCGTGTGGATCATCTTCACGTACAACTCCGCCCCGCGCAGTGGTGGATCGTCCAGATCCTTGATGTCGTAGAACAGAAATCCGCTCGCCGTCGTGTGCGGTGGAATCACCGTCTGCGAGAAGCCAAAATCCTTGTCATCTTCCAAAATCTTCTTGTCGACCGGCGTCGGCCGGTACGCAATCGGCGTGCCTGGAATGCGCTTCTCTTTGATGTCTTTAAATCGGAAGAGCCTGCGGTTCAGCTCGTCCGGCGTCGCTGCCGGCAGCTTCGTGCCATCCGCCGCAATGAACTGGATGCGCGCCTGGTTCAGGTCCAGCGGAGCATCCCCATCATTCGCAATCACCAGCCGCACCGGCAACACGCTGTGTCCCAGGTAATCAAGCCGGAAGAAGTCGCCCTGGCCGCGTCCGTCGAGCGGATCGGCGGCGATCGTCACGTGTTCCTTCTCATGCGTCTCGTGCGCAGGGTAAGCCGTGGCAGCCAGTGCAGGCGGCGCCTTCTTCGCGGCAGCGAACGCCGCAGGGCTTACCAGCAGCAGCGCAACCAGCAGCGGCAGTCGACTTGGGGGAAGGGAGAAGCGCATATCGGTATGACGTTACAGTGGGCCCAGCGGGTTCACGCGCCCCGCCGTATCGCACGGTCATTATCGAATGCCACGGCTAAGAGGGTAAAGTGGCCTAGCAGCCGTGACTCCCTCCGGTCGCCTGGTGATCTGCCCGAAGATGATGCTTCTCTACAGCCTCGCCGTAACCGTGACGCTGGTGCTCAGCGCGCCGGTCTGGGGCTGGCGCATGCTGCGACAGGGCCGCTACCGCCAGGGCCTCCAGCAACGTCTGGGCGATGTGCCGCTGCGTCTGCGCGACTTTATACAGGGTCGCCCCGTCATCTGGCTGCACGCAGTCTCCGTCGGCGAAACACTCGCCGCCACCCGCCTCATCGCAGAACTCGAAGCCGCCCTGCCCGGCCACGCCATCGTCCTCTCCACCACCACGCCCACCGGCCAACAGGTTGCGCGAGAACGCTTCGGCGTCGACCGAGTTTTCTTCTACCCGCTCGACCTCGCCTTCGCCATCCGTCCCTACCTGCGCGCCCTGCAGCCAAAGCTCGTCATCCTCATGGAGAGTGAACTCTGGCCGCGCATGCTCGTCGAATGCGAACGTTCAGCCGTGCCCGTCGCCGTCGTCAACGCACGTGTCAGCGACCGCTCACTCCCGCGTTACATGCAACTGCGCGTCCTCTGGAGACCCTTGCTCGGCAAGCTCTCGCTGCTCCTCTCCCAGAGCGAAGAAGACGCACGCCGCTGGCGCAAGATCGGCGCACCCGCTGACCGAGTCGTCGCAGCCGGCAATCTCAAATACGACATCCGCATCGCAGCCGAGACACCCCTCACAGTCCTAGTACGAAAGCACCTCCCGGCACAATGCAGGATCCTCATCTGTGGCAGCACCCACGACGACGAGGAATCGCTCCTCCTCAACTGCTGGAAGTCTCTGCCGCAGACGGACCGTGTGATGATCCTCGCGCCACGCCATCCCGAACGCGCCGAAGCGGTAGAACAGATCGCGAAGGATCAGCGGCTGACGATCTTCCGTCTCAGCCGGTGGCGCATCGCCCCCGGCCCCATCCCGCTCGGCGCCATCCTGCTGGTCGATACCGTCGGCGAACTCTCCTCGCTCTACGCCCTCGCCTCCGTCGCCTTCATCGGCGGATCGCTCGTGCCGCACGGTGGCCAGAACCCGTTAGAGGCTGCACGCTTCGCCGTCCCCGTCGTCATGGGGCCGAGCTACGAAAACTTCCGCGGCATGGTCGACGCCATGGCCACCGCACAGGCGATCCGGCTGGTCACACGCGAGACCATCTGCGACACACTGCAAGCACTGCTCAAAGCACCGCAAGACAGCGCCCTCGGAGAGCGAGGCCGCGCCTTCGCCGCATCCATGACCGGTGCAACCGAACGCACCGTCACCGCTCTTGTGGAGTTGCTGAATCGGAGCGCGCAATGAAGCGTCCGCTCCTGCTCCCATTGGTCCCGCTCTACGCAGCCGGCGTCGCGTGGAAGTCCCGCGCCTTCGACCAGCACCCGGAACGCGCACAACGACTGCAGCAGCCGGTCATCAGCGTCGGCAGCCTCTCCGCCGGTGGAGCAGGGAAGACACCCTTCGTCATCGCACTCGCCGAAGCACTCCGCCGCGCCGGCCACGGCATCGACGTCCTCTCGCGAGGCTACGGCCGCACCTCAGGTCGCACACCAGACGAGGTCCTGCGAGTCAACCCGCTCGGCAGCGCCACCGACTTCGGCGACGAACCCCTGCTCCTCGCCCAACGTCTCGGCTGCCCCGTCTACGTCGCTCGCAACCGCTACGACGCCGGCCGATGGGCCGAGCGCGACCGGCACCATCTCCGCGACGACAAGACCCTCGCCCTCCATCTGCTCGACGACGGCTTTCAGCACCGGCAACTCGCCCGCGCCGTCGACATCGTCCTCCTCACAGCTGCCGACGCGCGCGACACCCTGCTGCCCGCAGGGGATCTTCGCGAGCCAATGCGGGCTTTACGTCGGGCGTCGGTCATAGTTTTGCGCGAGGAAGAGGCAGAAAAGCTGCTACCCCTACTGAATCGATTCAAACGCGGCAGAGAACTGCCCCCAGTGTGGCTCATAGAGCGCAAATTTGCCGTCATTGACGGCCTTCCGGCCACCCGTCCGCTCGCCTTCTGCGGCATCGCAAGACCAGAAGGTTTCCGCACCGCCCTCACCGAAAAAGCCATCTCCCCCGCAGGATTTACCGCACTCCGCGACCATCAGACCTACGACGAAGCCACCATCCAGAAACTCATCACAAGCGCAAAAGCCGCGCACGCCAACGGCTTCATCACAACCGCAAAAGACGCAGTAAAACTAACGCCCAACCTGCGCCGCCAACTCGAGTCCATAGGACCCATCGCCATCGGCGACATCCGCGTCACGCTACGCAACGAAGAACAATGCGTAACCGAAGTCGTCGCACAGATAAAAGCATGGTGGTCAAAACCATGACCGAAAAACTCCGCATCCTCATCGTGCGAGTAGGCGCCATGGGCGACGTCCTGCATGCCATGCCCGCAGTCGCAGCACTGCGCAAAGCCGCGCCAGACGCGGAGATCGCGTGGGCGATCGAGCCAAAGTGGTCATCCTTGCTGCGCTCCTCGGAAGATGCGGTGCCACGTTCCGCAGCAATGCCGCTCGTGGATCGCGTGCATTTTGTGCCAACAAAAACGTGGTCAAAAAAGCCATTCTCAATCGCTACCTTCCGCAGCATCCTCGCATTGCGAAGAGAACTTCGCGCACAGCACTACGACATCGCCATTGATCTACAGGGCTCCATCCGCTCTTCCGTAATCGCACGCATGAGCGGCGCGCGTCGTGTCGTAGGCAGCGCCACCACACGCGAATCACAGGCCCGCTGGCTTTACAGCCAGAGCGTCGGACTTCAGCGCGCGCACGTCGTGGAGCAAGCCGCTGAGATCGTCTCCGCCGTAATGGGCCTGACAATCCAATCAGCTGTGGTGGATCTGCCCATCGATCCGCAAGCAGAGCAGTGGTGCGAAGCGCTGCTACTCGATCGTCCTTCAGGACCATTGGTGATCCTCGCGCCCACCGCAGGCTGGGGCGCGAAAGAGTGGCCAGCCGAGCGCTACGGTGCTGTAGCAAAAGCACTCGCAGCACGCGGCTGCACGGTGCTCGTGAATGCCTCGCCCTTTGACGTGGATGCTGTCGCCAGCAGCGTTGTTTCGTTCAGCAACGGTGCGGCCTCGGCGGTGCCCTGCACGCTGCCGCAGCTCACCGCGCTGCTACGTCGAGCGTCCCTGTTGATCGCGGGCGACTCGGGGCCGCTCCATCTCGCTGCAGCGCTTGCCGTGCCGGTGGTCAGCATCTTCGGACCAACCGATCCGGTGCGTACAGGGCCATGGGGTTCCCACGCGCGCGTCCTCCGCCATGCGACCAGCATCACCGACCATCGTCGTCATCGCGAGCCCGAAGCAGGGCTTTTGCAGATCAGTGTGGATGAGGTTATCAAGGCCGCCGTGGGCCTGATGCCGCCCGCGCATGGATAATGACAGAGGCATGGCAGCAGAGATGAGCAAGGGCGAGCGGTTGGTGCGGCGCATTCGTGTGCCGCTGGGATTCGTCTTTGCGGCAGTTTTCTTATGGCGCGCGCGGCCCTCATTGATGTCGCTCGCGCTTAGCCTTCTGCTGGTGATCCCGGGCCTATGGCTGCGCGGCTACGCAGCAGGCTACGTAAAGAAAAACGCCGAACTAACGCAGACCGGCCCCTACGCATACACTCGCAATCCGCTGTACCTGGGCTCCATCCTGGCTGCGTTCGGGTTCGCATTCGCGTCGCGTCAGTGGTACCTCATCGTCCTGCTGGCAGTGCTCTTTCTCGTAATCTACGGGCCTGTCATCCTGTCGGAGGAGCGCTTTCTCCGTGGGCACTTTCCGGACTTCGATGCGTATGCAGCCCGCGTTCCTCGACTTCTCCCGCGGCTGACGGCCGCTCCCACGGGGCAGAGTGCACCTGCCGCCGCGTTCTCACCCGAGCGCTATCGCAAACACCGCGAGTACAATTCGGTGATGGGCGCGGCTGCCCTGTACGCCACGCTGCTTTTGCTCATGTGGGCGCGGATACACTTTGGCGCACGCTGATGCATGACAGTTCCAGACCAATGAGAAGGGGCATCGACGGCTTGCAATCGCTTAGAAAAGCCCTTCTGCTGGCTGCCTGCCTGCTCGCCTCTGGTGCGCAGGCGCAGAAAGAGGGCGTGCCCCCGGCCTCTGCGCCGCCCGTGACGCCGCCCATGCAGGGCTACACCTTTCCGCAACACCAGACACTGACCTTCGCGGTCGACTGGCGTGTCTTCACCGCCGGCAGTGTGACCTTCCAACTGGATCAGCAGGGACCGCTGATGAAGGTGCAGGCCACGGCCGATACCGTAGGCGCGACCAACATGATCTATCAGGTCATCGACCGCTTCCAGTCCAGCTTCAATCCCGTGACAGGATGCTCTGCAGGCTTCAGCAAGCAGACGCAGGAGGGCCGCCGCAAGGTCTCCAGCGACCTGGTCTTTACGCCTGGCGCCACAGCACCCGCACCTGCCAGCAGCTCCACACCGGTGCTCGGTACGCAGAGCTTAAACGAACGCAATCTAGTGAAGAACACGGTCAAGCATCAAGACGGACAGATCCCCGCATGCGTGATCGATTCGCTCTCCGGCATCTTCTACGTCGGCTCGCAAAAGCTGACCGTCGGCCAGGACTTCAAGCTGCCGCTGGCGGATGCCATGCGTACCGTCGCCGTCACCATGAAGGTCGAAGCGCGCGAGGATGTGAAGACGCCTGCGGGCACCTTCAGTGCCATCCGCGTACAGCCCACAGCCGATGTCGGCGTGGTGAAGCATCGCGGCACCATCACCATCTGGTACTCAGACGACGCGCGGCACCTGCCGGTACAGATCCGCGCCAAGCTGCTGTGGGGAACGATTACCTTCCGCCTGCAGTCCGTCTCTTAGTCGCGCTTCTCCTGAATCAACGCCGCTGCCTCTAGCCCGGCGGCCACGTCATCGATCGGCCACCCAGCACATGCAGATGCAGATGATCGACGGTCTGTCCGCCGTCTGCGCCGGTGTTCGCCACGATGCGAAATCCCTTCGCAAGGCCCTCCTGATCGGCCACCTTGGCGGCAGTCAGCATCAGGTGTCCCAGCAGCGTCTCGTGCGTCACCACAGCGTGCGCGGTCGATGCGATGTGTTCCTTCGGGATGACCAGCACATGGACCGGCGCAGCCGGATGCAGATCGCGAAACGCAAGCGCGCGGTCGTCCTCAAAGACTTTGGTCGACGGTATGGTCCCCGCAACGATGCGGCAAAAGATGCAGTCAGTAGCCATGCTTAGAAGTGTAGCGAGTTGAGATCGAGTTGGAGGAGAACCGGGACTGTCAGCAGACGCAGTCGAGGGAGCCGAACGGTGGCGACGGGCCACGCGACTTCAAGATCGCTGCGCGATGCGATCCGGATGCTTCACAGCGGCCGCGTGCTGGATAAGATGCTGTCGCGAAAGCGGGGCCGGATACTGCGTTCCGTGATCACGTCCACCGAAACATGGAGTAACTCCTCCAGATCGTTGGCGAGACCGTTCAGATCGAACAGATCCATGCCATCCGTGGGATCGAGGAGGATGTCCAGGTCGCTATCTTCGTCGTCGAGTCCCGTGGCCACTGACCCGAAGACGCGAGGATTCTCAGCCTTATTCGCCAGGATGATCCGGCGGATTTCCTCACGGTGGAGGTCAAGCGCTTCTGACGCCTTCATGGCCTCATCTGCTGCCCATAGTCTGCCATAGCGTTACAGGCAACTCCAGAAGGTCAGTCCAGCCGCACCAGGTAAGCCTGTGCATCCGGCTCGGCGGTACGGATGGCCGAGGCGATCTGAAGTGCCTGCGTGCGCGACGCGCTGATGGGATTGATGCGGACCCAGTGGCCCGTCGGTCCCTGGAACTCGATGACCTTCGCGCTCGTCGCGTAGCGACGCTGCAGGTCGCTCTGCAATCGCCAGGCGTTGTTCTTGTCGAGGAACGCCCCAATCTGCACGCACCACTTGCCGCCCAGGTCGGCGCCCGGACGCTCTTGAAGCACTTCCACCCGTACCTTTGCCAGGCCCATGCGGTAGATGCCCGTCTCCTTCGCTGCTGCCAGCGAAAGATCGATCAGGCGGCCATGCACAAACGGACCACGATCAGTAATGCGAACGGTCACGCTCTGCTGTGTCGTCAGGTTGGTCACACGAACGACGGTGCCCATCGGCAGCGTGCGATGTGCGGCGGTCAAGGCGTTCTGGTCAAAGACCTCACCGTTGGCTGCCTGGCGATTGTGATACGGCGGGCCATACCAGCTCGCCAGGCCTGTCTCCGTTGAACTTACGTGGCCGGAGGCAATCGCATTGTCATTAACGTTGGGGTCCGGGATGGCGTACGACGGCAACGGGCCGCCATGCATGCCGCGCGGAACGCTGCTGCCTGCACTCGACGGTGCGCGGGGTTGTGTGCGCAATGGTGGTGGCGGAGGGTGATAGCGGCTGACCTTTGCCTTGTGGTGACAGCCAGTGGTCATCAGCAGAATAAGCAGCGCGCCGCACGCAACCGTGTACCGGCGCAGAAGGCCGCGATTCACGCTGCTGCCGCAGTTACTTACGATCATCCATCTTCTCCGCCAGCTTCGTCAGCTGCTCTGCGGCTGAGCGCAGGGCGCTGGAACTCTGCTGGCGCACCTCGGGAACAACTTCGTCGTTCAGGTAGCGGATCACTCGCCGCACTTCGGCCTCGGCGCGCTCTGTGGCATCCGCAACTTCCTTATTCCAATCCGCCATCGTGCTCTCCTCTGCGGCCGGCCGTTGTCCGGGCGCACGCATCCACCTGCAATTAGAGCGAAGTCCACAGGCCTTGCCTGGCGGAAAAGCAGGCACAGTGCCCGGCTGGTTACTGCTCGAAAGGGTACTTTTAAAACCCGCGTCCCCCGAAAGTGCGGTATGCGGGACCGCGCTACTATGCAACTTAGCTGCTCGAATGGGCCTCAAAGTACTGAATAACGTGATCCGCGGGCCTTCGAGGCATGCCTCACCAATACAAAAGGGAAATTCATGACTCGTTCGCTTTCGTTCGCCGCTCTACTTGCGTTCGCACCACTTCTTGCGGCGCAGGCTGTTCCCGCGCCGGCGCCCGCTACTCTTCAAATCGCTGCCGTTGAGACGCCGATCCTCCTGCCGGCCGACGCTGGCACCATCTCCAGCAGCCTTCCGGATGCACCGAGCGCCGTCGCGACCGCTGCTCCAGCCCCGGACGCTCCAGCGTTCGCCGCACCCGCATTTGACTTCGGCCAGGCTCCCTCCGGCGTAGGCGTGGGCCCGGTCGCACCGCGTTTTGCGACGATCATTCTGCCCGGTCAGACTTCCGTACCGCTGCACGGCATGGAGAAGGTCGTCTACGGCCTGCACGATTCCTTTAATCTGACGCAGCTCATAGGCGTTACTGTCTCCGCGGGCTGGTCGCACTTGATCGACTCGCAGCCGCACTATGGCACCAACATGGAAGCCTTCGGCAAGCGTGAAGGCGCCGCCGCGTTGCGCAGTACCGTTCAGACAATGGCGACCGACGCGCTCTTCTCGCCGATGTTCCACGACGATCCTCGCTACTACGCCCTGGGCGACGGTCACCGCTTCGTCAATCGTGTGTTCTACGCTGCATCGCGGGTCGTGGTCACACGCTCGTCGTACAGCATGAAGAACAAGGTCAACGTCCCGCTTTTGCTGGGATACGGTGCAACCGCTGGTCTGAACAACGTCTACTACCCGGATCAGGATCGCGGAGCCAGCAACACCATGCAGAACTGGGGGACCTCCCTGGTCGGTGCGGCATTGGGCTTTGAAGTCAGTGAGTTCCTGGACGATGCTCTCAAGCTCGTGCATATCCGCAAGTAGCCTCTCAGCGAAATCTCGCGCCACAGGGCCAGCCGACAGGGCTGGCCCTGTGCTTTGTACGCCGTCTATCTCTTGCCGTTCGCTGCTGATCTTTGCACTTCGCTGCGGATTGTTGCGGTTCCATAAATGCGGCTGCTCATTCGCCTTTGTGAGGGGTAGCCTCAGGGAGACGCAAACTGCTGTAACTGAGCGGGTTCGTCCATAAGATTTGAGACGCGCGTGTGAACCGGAGCATCCTAACCTCGTCATAGGAAACAATCCGAGACCACCGTACGAAGCACCACACATTTCAGGAGAAGCAATGTCCAAGGCCACAAAGCTTGCAGAAAAGTCCCTCACACTCGTCGCAAAGGCAGGTTGGGCGGTGTTTGAAAAGCTGAACAGTATCAGCCCAAATGCCTCATTCACGCCGCGCTGGTCGGACAAGCCCCTGCTCAAGAGCTACCAGAAGGAGAAGCCGCCCCTTGGCTGGCCGCGTACCACTGACTCCCTCTGCCCGCGTTGCGTTCCCGAGATCCGTCAGCAGATCATTGACGGCAAGCTGCCCCACGAGATCCTGTTGAACGAGAAGGTCGGCGAAATCAAGGCTCAGATCATCGAGCGCGACGGCCAGATCCTGATGGTGAAGGATTGCCCGATCCACGGCCACTTCGAAGACCTTATGTCCATCGATCCGCCGATGATGAAGCACCTGGAAGACGTCTTCCCGGGCCGCGACATCCGCGCGCACAACGATGAGAAGCTCCACAACCACGGTACGTCCACCGTCACGCACGGCCGCGGTTCGGTTCTCACCATCGATCTGACGAACCGCTGCAACATGATGTGCGATCCCTGCTTCATGGACGCCAACCAGGTCGGCTTCGTCCACGAACTGACGTGGGACGAGATCAAGACCATGCTGGACAACGCCGTCCAGATCAAGCCGAAGCGCCAGATGTCCGTACAGTTCTCCGGCGGTGAGCCGACGTTGAGCCCGTACTTCCTGGATGCCGTCGCTTATGCACGTAAGGTCGGTTACACCTCGGTGCAGGCTGCCACTAACGGCATCGAGTTCGCCAAGAGCAAGGAATTCGCGAAGGCAGCGGCAGAAGCTGGTCTGCGTTACGCGTACCTGCAGTTTGACGGCATCGGCAACGCTGCCAACAGCCACCGCAAGGTCGGCAACTCGTTCGACGTAAAGCTGCAGGCGATCCACAACCTGCACGAGGCTGGTGTCGACATCGTTCCCGTCACCTGCATCATCAATGGCATCAACAACGAGCAGGTTGGCCGCATCATCGAGTTCGCTCTGGACAACCCAAAGAAGATCAACTTCCTCTCGTTCCAGCCGGTCAGCTTCACGGGCCGCGATGAGGCTGTCAGTGATGAGCGCCGCATGGCGCAGCGCTACACCCTGAGCCACCTGGCACACGACGTCAAGACCCAGACCGGCCTCGGCGAGTCCACGCGCGACTGGTTCCCCATCTCGTTCATGTCGACCTTCTCTGACTGGGCCGACCTGGTTCACGGACCAGATCACGACTGGGGCCAACTCTCCTGCGGTTGCCACCCGAACTGCGGTATCGGCATGGCGCTGATGATCGATAAGGAAACTAAGGAAGCCGTTCCCGTCACTGCCTTCATCAACGCCGACCGTCTGGCGAAGGATGTAGCGAAGGTGAACGACGCTGCTCGTGGCAAGTTCCTCACGATCCTGGGTGTATCGCTTGCGCTGCTGCGCAACTACGATCCTGCAAAGGCACCCACCCACTTCAAGATCTCGGATCTGCTGCAGAAGTTTGACAAGTGCTTTGGCGCCACCGGCCGCAACTACGGCAAGGTGACTGCTGACCGCACCATGGAAGACATCAAGATGCGTCGCGCCGATCGTTGGAACTTCCTGTTCATCGCAGGCATGTGGTTCCAGGATCTGTTCAACTACGACTTCCGCCGCACCGAGCAGTGCATCATCCCCTACGCCACGCAGGAAGGCGAGATCAGCTTCTGCGCGTACAACACGGGCGTTGGCTGGCGCAACATCATCGAGAAGATGCACATGACGTCGTCGCTCACCAAGTGGTACGAGGAGCACGGTCGTCACGAGATCTTCGCCGGCGGCAAGAAGGTCTCGATCGAGAAGCAGGAGAAGTATGACCTGGTTCTCAACGAGGCGCACGTGAACTCGGCTGCAAACGATACCTTCGACAAGAGCGGCATTGCAAAGAATGCACGGGAAGAGAAGATCCGCGCACGCGATGCAAAGCTGAAGCAGGAAGCAGAGAACGCCCGCATGGCGAAGCTCTACCGCAAGGAAATCCTGAAGGAACCCGAGATGCCCGGCGGCTTCGTCGCCATCGGCGAGATCGGTGGCCTGGGCGGCATCAAGCCCGCAGCACCGGCTCCGGCGGCTTCCAACGTCGAAGTCGTCAACATGATCAACAAGGATGAGCTCGTCGCAGGCGACTAGTTCTTCCGAGCACACAACAAGAAGGGCCGCCCATTCGGGCGGCCCTTCTTACGTGCCCAACCAATCACCGCATCAGCTGCGAATACACACGCTCTAATGCAATCGGACTGACGCTCACCTTACCGCGGAACGGATTGTCCAGCGTAGCGATCAGAAAGATCATTAGGCCCAGCAGGCCGCTCATCAAAGCGGTCATCCACAGGTGCATCTGGAAGCTGCGCAGGTCGAAGAACATGGTGGTCGTAATGGAAACAAGCGCGCCCAGGATCACCATCCACCACATCGACCGTGGCAATGACGTGTTGACGCTATCCAGTCGTGCGCGGCGGCTCTCGATCAGTTCATTGAACTGCCGGTAGCTCTCCTGGTAGATCACCTGCTGGCCTGACGTTTGCGGCGAATATTGCAGCAGGTGCTCCTGCAGATGGTCGATGTAGGTGGCGGAGCCGGCGGGCACCAGGCCTCTGCGTTGCTGCGGCCAACTATGGTCGATCACCTCACGCACATACTGTTTCAGGTCCAGCCGAAGCTGGGAGCGAACCGGCTCAGGATAGCTGCTGACATCGCGATAGAGTGACGCCACATTCTGCGCCTCGGTGTCCACCTTGTCCTGGATCGCCGAGTAGTTGTTCCAGGTGCCGATCGCGACGAGGCCAAGCGTCACCCCATAGAACACGGTAATCGCGGCGAGGAAGTAACCAACGATGTCGTTGTGCGAGTGATCCTCGCGATGCACGCGCTTTACAAACTCGCGCGTCAGATACGTGCCGGCAACACCAAAGGCAATGAAGGCAATCGTGCAGAGCAGGCCGAAGAGCCAGTTGGGAATGCTGTAAATCCAGTAGAGCGTCATCGAGAGAAAACTCATTCAAAGGGAGATGCGTACACGCGCGGTGTGTTGCACCGCTCGAATGGCAGATGCCGCGCGGAGGCGAATTCGGTGTATCCAGATAAGCGCGTTGTCTCTCGCGATGCGCCACGTCAATGTTGGTTGTGAAAGTCCGCGGTAAGACGGTACATTGCTCTGCATCATGCATGTTTGCCGGTGCGTCGCTGTTTGCTTTCTTGCCCTGACCCATGGCCTCACGGCAGCCGGCCAGACTCCTGCAACGCCGTCAGTCCCGGACTGGGCGATCCCCGGCTCCGCAACGCACAAACAGGTGCCGCCGCCAGCAGACTTCCATCGTCCGACACGGACGGAGAATGTTGCAACGGGCATTTTTGAAGGCATATCGGAGATCGGCGGCCCGCTTGTACCCGGTTCTTTGAGCTTCGACAAAGTCACCGGTACTTATCGCATCACCTCGTCTGGTTACAACATCTGGTATCAACGCGACGAGTTTCGATTCCTTTGGAAGCGTATGTCCGGGGATGTTTCGTTCGCGGCCGATGTGCGCTTTGAGAATCCGGAGCCGCACTCAGACCGAAAACTCGTGCTCGTCTTGCGCCAAACGTTGGACGACGACAGTAAGGAAGCTATAGCGGCAGAACACGGCACCGGCATGGTTCACCTGGCAGAGCGTCCAGACCGCGCCGCACAAAGCCGCGACCTCGAATACTCCTTCGGGGGCCTGCTCAAGGGTGTGATGGCGCAGCGCATCGGCATTGAGAAGCATGGTGACCAGGTGCGCCTCTTCGTCAGTTTGAAGGGCGAACCCATGCAGCCGCTCGGGCCGCCCATCACCACGCACTTCGACGGTCCGTTCTATGTCGGGATCGGTTTCTGTCCGCACGTCGCCGATCAGCTTGATACGGGCGTCTTCTCGAACGTCACTCTGGTGAACCGTGCAGACGCTGTTCACTAGTTTCGCGACCGCCGATTTCCAACGGTATGCGCGAATTTTTGCGTGACCTGCTGAACGGCCGGGAGTAATTTGGGTGCGAACGAAGGAGAGCATGCATGAGCACAATGCCTCAAACAACGCCCCCCATAGAGCAAATCAAGAAGGCGATGCGAGCCAGCTGGATTGCAGGTGACTTCGGCGTCATCGCAAAGACAATCTACGGCAGCGCACAGGAATTTGTGCAGCGACTCGCAATTCCGTCCGGAAGTAAGGTGCTGGATGTTGCGACGGGAACGGGGAACGTGGCGCTGCCACTGGCTCGCTCCGGCTGTATCGTCACCGGTCTGGACATTGCGCCAAACCTGCTGGACCAGGCACGCGAGCGTGCCGCAGAAGTCGGCCTGTCAATCCAGTTCGACGAGGGAGACGCGGAGGCGATGCCTTACGCCGATGACACCTTCGACGCCGTGACGACGATGTTCGGTGCCATGTTCGCACCGCGTCCGGATCGAGTGGCCGCAGAACTGGCTCGAGTTTTAAAACCGGGTGGCTTGCTCGCTATGGCCAACTGGAATCCTGAGAGCTTCACCGGCCGCATGTTCCGCGCCGGGGCAAAGCACGTGCCGCCCCCACCGGGCGTTCCACCACCGGTGCAGTGGGGCGATCCCGACAAGGCACGCGAGCGGCTGACCCCCGGCTTCAACAACATCCAGGCGGACCTGATCCCGCTGAACTTCGTTATGGATACGAACGCTGCGGGTGCCGTGAACACCTTCCGAACTTACTTCGGACCCACAAAGATGGCCTTCGAACGGCTGGATGATGCGGGCAAGTCAGCGCTTGAGGCGGACCTGGTCAAGCTGTGGAGTTCGGCCAACATCGCGGCCGATCCAGAACATGCGACGCTTGTGCCGAACACCTATCTGCTCGTCACAGCGCGCAAACGATAGGACTCAGGCGAGCGCAGACAGCAGCGCCTGGATGTCCGATTCATTGTTGTACACAGACGGCGACACACGCATCCGGCCGGGGTTCAACGAGACATCCACGTTCGCCTTCTTCAGCCTTGATGCCGTGGCCGCATCGTCTTTCACGCGGAAGCTGATGATGGACGCACCTGCGTCTTCGGGCGTGATGCACTCATAGCCCAGCCGCGGCATCTCGCGGCGCAGCGTGCTGTTCAACTGGTGTGCGTGAGCCTGAATGTTTGTCACGCCGATGCGCTGAATCCACGGCAGGGAATCGCTTAGCGTCGCCAGCACCGCGTTCGCATACGTGCCCACCTCAAAGTGTCCTGCCGCTGTTTGTAGTTGATCAAAGGTCGCGGGAAAGGGCCCAGGAGCGTCTCCGGGGAGTGCGTGATATTGCATCTCGCGGAACTGCCGAAAGCTCCACTGCGTGCGTTCGAGTGTGGGCAACACGTCCGCTCGCGCAAACAGAAAGCCAAGGCCGAAGTCGCCCATCAGCCACTTGTAGCTGGCCGATGCAATGAAGTCCACGCCGCTGGCGCGCACATCGATGGGCATGCAGCCTGCGGCCTGCACGGCATCCAGAAACAGCTTTGCTCCGTGCGCGTGTGCAAGGTCCGCAAGCCACTTCGCATCGTGCGTGAAGCCGTTGATCCAGGACACCTGCGAAACGGCAATCAGGCGTGTGTTCTTATCGACTGCACGCTCCACGTCTTCTTTGTCGATGGCCCAACCGCGCGGCTTGACGATGCGGACATCGACACCGCGCTTCTTCAGTTCGCCATACAGGTAGAGCGATCCCTCGAAGTGCATCGCGTCGGTCACGATGTTAGGCTGCGGTCCAGAGGTCGCAGGCCGCGTTAGCCCAAGCGCAGCAACCACTTGATTCTCGCCCGCCGTGGTGCTGTTGACGAAGGCGATCTCATCCGCATGCGCGTTGATGAGCGACGCAAAACTTGCGCGCACCGCAAGAGAAGCTGGGCTGGTCAGGCTGCTCTGGTTGAAGACGCCGCGGGCCTTGTACTCCAGGTACGCTTCCGTCGCCTTGCGTGCGCCGTTGCTCAATGGATGCCACCGCGCATTGTTCAGGCACACCTCAAACTGCGGTGTCACAAACTGGTCACGAACCGGCAGCGCAGTTGGACCGGTCGCCGTAGCTGCAGCCGCGGGTGCCGCAAATACAAGCGACTTCGCAGCCATCATGGCAGCACCACTGTTCTTCACAAGCGATCGTCTTGAGAGCATAACCTCACATCCATCTGGGATAGTTAGGCTAATTATCCTTGACCGCAATACCCATCAGTTCAAATCGTGCACCAAACAGCAGCGTGCCACTGCCAAGGAACGCCCGCGGCGGCAGCGGACCGGCGAAGTACGTGCGATAAATCGCATTGAATGGCTCCCATAATGAAACATCCGAGCAGAAGACCTGCAGGGAGACAAGATCGTCCATCGTCATGTCCGCCATGGCCAGCACGCTTCGCAGATCTCGCAACACGGCGTGAGCCTCCGCTTCCACGGTGTCAGGAATGGTAGTTGTTCCGGGCACAAAGCCGATACGGCCTGAGAGGTACAGGGTCTTGCCGTCAATGAGTACAGCGTCGGCAAAGGGATAGTCGGGATTGCGTGCGAAGTACTCGCGGCTCACAGGGCACTCCTTGAAGCGGGATGCCTTTGAGTGTAGTGGAGCCGGTCAGTTCTTCTTCAGATCGTCGACCATCTTCAGAAAGACATCCGTCGTCCGCAGGTCGGCAAACTCCTTGTCATGCAGCAGCCGGTTGCGGTCGTTGAAGCCTTCGCCGATGGCTTTACGGAGATAGTCAAGAGCCATGGCGCGGCTGCCTGCCTGCGCGTAGGTCATAGCCATGTGATAGTGCAGCTCGCTGGCCGCGTCTGCCTTCGTGTTGGTCTGGATGCCGGTGTGCGCTGAGTGCTCCAGGATCTGCGGGTCGATCGCGAGCGCCTCCTTGTAGGCTGCGTCGCCCTTCTTGTACTTGTGCTCCGCGTAATAGAGCGCGCCCAGATTCTGCATGGTGTTTGCGGAGCTCGGCTTCAGCTTCAGCGACTTCTTATACATCTTCTCGGCACGGCTAAGATCGCCTTGGCTGTGGGCCAGCGTGCCCATATTGTTGTAAGCCTCGGCATACTTCGGATTGAGCTTCAGCGCGCCGTCGAAGCTTTGCCTTGCTCGTTCAAACATCAGCATGTGCTCACACGCCATGCCCAGCTTATTCAGGATGGGCGCGGTGGGAGTCAGTTGCTCGTACACATGGATTGCTGCCAGGTAACGACCGCGCGCCATCAGCAGATCACCGATACCTTCGCTCGGCGGCTGGACGAGCGCCGGATCGGCGATCGTTGGAGGCTTGATCTCGGTCGTTGCTACGGCTGTTTCGGTCGGGCCTGCTACCGAAGAAGCAGCCTGTTGAGCAAAGGCTGGAACAGTAGCGATAAGAAGGAGCAGTGCCGTTCTAATTGGGGGAAACATAACGCCTCTCCGGAAAACCAGAGCTGAGGACAGTTATAGTGCGCCGAACAGGACGCTTTTCGCAAGCGAATTCCACACCCGCGCCTGCGCAGTACGGCACCAGATCAGCGGAGAGCCTCATTGTGACTGCCCCGGCGAAGTTGCCACCGTTTTCACAATGCAGAACATCTGCCTTTCGGCAAAGTAAAAAGCCTCACCGCAAAGCCGAAGTGATTGAAGCGCGGTCGCTTATGGCGCGGCTGGGGTGTAAGCATAACCGCGCACGCATAGCATCCAACAGCTTCGAGGAGATTGACATGCCCTACCTGCAGACTAAGGACAAGACCGCGATTTACTACTACGACTGGGGAACCGGAACACCCGTCGTACTCATCCACGGCTGGCCACTCTCGTCCGCCAGCTGGGAGGCGCAGGCGCGCGTTCTGGCAGACAACGGCTATCGCGTCATCGCCTACGACCGCCGCGGCTTTGGACGCAGCGACTGGGCAGCGACAGGCTACGAATACAACACGCTGGCTTCCGACCTGAACGACCTCATGGAGGCGCTGGATCTACGGGGCGCCACGCTCGTAGGCTTTTCCATGGGCGGCGGCGAAGTTGCACGTTATCTCGCCACTTACGGCAGCACGCGCGTCGCCAAGGCAGTGCTCATCAGCGCTGTGACGCCCTACCTGCTCAAGACCGAAGACAATCCAGACGGCCTGCCGAAGGAGACCTTCGACGGCATCGTGGAGAAGCTCGAAAAGGATCGGCCGGACTTTCTCAAGACCTTCGGTAAGGCGTTCTACGGCGTCGGCTTGGTAAGTCATCCGGTCTCTGAGGCGTTCCTGGAGTTCTCGCAGGAGATGGCCCTGGCGGCATCGCCGATGGCGACGATCAAGCTTGTCCGTGCATGGAGCGAGACCGACTTCCGTGGCGACCTCGCCAAGATCACGATCCCGACTCTGATCATCCACGGCACTGGCGACAAGACGGTGCCGATCGACAACTCCGCACGTCGCGCAGTGTCTCTGCTCGCCAATGCGGAACTGATCGAGTACGACGGAGAGCCGCACGGCCTTAACGCCACCGCACCGCAGAAGCTGAATGACGACCTGCTCACCTTCCTGGGACGTCCGGCCGCCACGGCAGCTCTGTAAGTTCAGGACCGCAGTCTGATACAAGATGCCATGGGCTACAGGAGGCAGTTTCCTGTAGCCCGCGGCACCGACGTGACAAGGCATTAGCCTGAATACCTGATCGAGTCGTTAAATAATTTTGAGTGATTCTCGAAGTCGCGGGCATCTATACTGCGCGCAACATGCCCACAGTCACGTCAACAAAAAACACCAAAAAGCCTGCAGTCGACGGTGCGAATTCTGCCGTGGATGCGCTGATCGCGAAGGCCGCACCGTTTGCCCAACCCATTCTGCGCGAGTTGCGAGCGCTCGTACACGAAGCCGCACCAGACGCAGTCGAAGAAGTGAAGTGGAGCCGCCCATTCTTTTCGGTGAGCGGCGTTCTCGTCTGCCAGATGTCGGCATTCACGAAGCACTGTGGCTTTGGCTTCTGGTCGCCGGAGATGACAGCGCTGCTGAAGGCTGATGGCATCGAGGGCATGGATGCCTCCGGCTCGTTCGGCCGGATCACATCAATGGACGATCTGCCGCCACGCCCGCAAATGCTTGGTTACATACGGCATGCCGCCGACCTCGCTCGAACGGGCGCTGCGACCAGTCCCGTCGCCAGCCGGCCACGCACCTCCGCCAAGGCTCCCATCCCGGTCCCGCCGGAGTTCGCGGCACTGCTCGCAAAGTCAAAGGTCGCCTCCAGAAACTTCGAAGCGTTCCCGCCCAGTTGCAGGCGCGAGTATCTCGAATGGATCACGACCGCGAAGCGGTCGGAGACGCGTGAGCGTCGCATGCTGGAGGCCGTGGAACGCCTGGCCGCAGGACGTCGCTTCAACGAGGAGTATCAGCCGAAGCGGACCGCATCTTAACAGCGAATAAGCCACCATCAACGCCTGACAATTGCCAGCAGATCTGCGTCCAATCATCCATGCAATGGATCGCGATCGTATTTGCCTTGGTGGCGGGCGCAGCCAATCCCTTTCAATCAGGCAGCAATGCCGCGTTGAAGACCCAGCTCGCTCAGCCACTCTGGGCGACACTGTGGGTCTACGCGACCGGTCTGCTTGGCGTACTGCTGCTGCAGGCATTCCTGCGTGAGCCGCTGCCATCCTCTGCGCAGACATCGTCCGTGCCATGGTGGGCATGGACGGGCGGCCTGATCTCGATCATCGCGACCGTCGTTGGACTCATGCTCGCCCAGAAGCTCGGATCTGGAGTCTTTACCGGCATCAGCATCACGGCATCCGTCATCGTAAGTATTCTGCTCGATCACTTTGGATTGATCGGCATGAGGCCGCATACAGCGTCGCCCATGCGCCTCCTCGGTGGCGCCCTGATGGTGTGTGGCGTCTGGTTGGTCGCCAGGTTTTAAGCCTCGCTAGAAAGACAACGGCCCATTCTCCGAAGAGAACGGGCCGTCGCATCTTGATATTGACAGGGACGACCTAGTAAGGCCGACGTCCACCCATACGCGAGTGATCCCACCAGGCGCGGTAACCGCGATCAAATGCCTGACGATAAACGCGGCGCTCGGGTCCACGGTAGTTTCGATACTCGTCGCGATTATTTACATTTGGCCGACGACGATTATCGAAGTCACGCTGTGCTCCCTGCATTCCGTCGCGGAAGCCATTGCGCTGGATATCACGCGTGTAGTCGGACGGCGGAGCATCCCATCCACCCGGGCCTCCGGGCCCACCCGGTCTCTGTCCGTAGCCGGGGCCGCCTTGACCGTAGCCACCCTGGCCATAGCCAGCGCCCGGCGGCGGTCCCTGCGCAATCGTAACTGCCGGTACCAGGAACAGGCCGGCGCCAAGAACTACAGCGGCAAAACGGGCATTCATCTTCATCGAGCTCCCTCTCTTCCAACAACGGCTGCGTCGTTCTCCAGCAGCATTGGAAAGAACACTCCCTTGGAGGGAAGGTCGCGGTGTGATGTTGCCTGAAACGCATTATTCCGCGATGGCAACCATCACACCTTATTTATCACCAGACCTTGCACACATTCGCCTTCACCATGGGCGCAGTCTTCGGGCAGTTGAAGGCAGTAGCAAACTGCGGCAGATTCGTCACGATGCCGTTGATCCGCGCTTCACCAGGCGAGTGCGGGTCGGTCGCCGCACGCACACGCTGTTCCTCTGGCCGCTTGTTCTCGCAGGCCCACTGTGCAAACCCGATGAAGAACCGCTGATCCGGCGTGAAACCCTCAACTGGCGCCAGCCGCTGCAGCTTTGTTGCGTCTCGCCAGGCGAGGTATGCAATCAGCGTACCGCCAAGGTCCGCAACGTCTTCGCCGCTCGTCAGCTTGCTGTTGATGTGGATGTCATCGACGACCGTGTACGTCGCGAACTGGTCGCGCACGCAGTTGATGCGGTCTTCGAATCCCTTGGCATCATCCTTCGTCCACCAGTCACGCAGATTGCCCTTCGCGTCGAACTGGCGGCCCTCATCGTCGAAACCGTGCGTCAACTCGTGGCCGATCGTCGATCCCGTGTTGCCGTAGTTCACCGCTTCATCTTCCTTGGGGTCGTAGAGCGGTGGCTGCAACACGCCCGCTGGGAAGTTGATGTCGTTGTTCTGTGGATCGAAATACGCATTGACCGTGGGCGGCGTCATGCCCCACTCGTTGCGATCCATCGGCTTGCCAATCTTGCCGAACTCACGCCGGCTGGCGAAGTCATTCGCACGATGCAGGTCGCCGAAATAGTCGGTGCGATCAATTTTCAACGCGCTATAGTCGCGCCAAGTATCGGGATAGCCCACCTTGTTGCGAATGGTGCTCAACTTCTTCAGCGCCTCGGCCTTGGTCGCGGGGCTCATCCAATCCAGTTGCTCAATCTCCAGCTTCATCTGGTCTTCGATTCCCTTGGTCATCAGCAAGGTCTTCGCCTTGGTGTCGGCGGAGAAGGTGCGGCGGACAAACTCCTGTCCAAGAGCCTCACCCAGGAACCGATCGACCTGTGCGGTGCAGCGACGCCAACGCGGAGCCATCGTGGGCGTGCCGCGCAGATAGTGACTGTTGAATGCAAACTGCGCATCCTGCCAGGGCTTGCTCATCGCAGGCGCAGCATTGGTCAACGCGTGGAAGCGCTCATACGCCTGCAACGCTGGCAGCGAAGTCGTGGTCAGCACCGTCTGCAAAGCAGCGTTCAGAGCGGGCTGCTGAATGTTCATCGTCGTGAAGGTGGGCGCGCCAGAACGCTTGAAAAACTCAGTCCAGTCCACCGCGGGCACCTGCTTCTGCAGATCTGCCAGGGTCAACTTATGGAAGGTCTTGTACGGATCCCGCATGTCGACGCGCGATAGGGAAGCGGTGGCCAGCGCCGTCTCCAGCTTCAGAACAGCTTCCGCATCCGCCTTTGCCTGCGCGGCCGGTTCGCCGCTCATGCTGAGCAACTGAGCGATATAGGCAACATACTTCTGCCGGATCTCGACGCTCTTGGCATCGGTCTTCAGGTAGTAGTCGCGGTCGGGCAGGCCCAGGCCGCCGGCACTCTGCTCGGCAATGACCTTGTCCGAGTCTTCAGGATCCTGCGTCGATCCGGCATTGAAAAAGAACGATCCATCCACATCGGCGGCAAAGGCAGGAAGATCGCGCAGCAGCGCTTCGCGCGATTTGTAGCCGGCAATGCGCGTCAGCACAGGCTGGATCGGGGCGTCGCCACGCTTGTCGACCGCCGTCTCGTCGACGCACGCTGCGAAATAGTCGCCGATCTTCTGCTGGTTCGGATTGCGATCCTTCATGGCAGCGGCATCGCGCAGAATGCCCCACAAAAACTGCTGGTTGTCATAGCCCAGCTTGCCGTAGACGCTCCAGGAAGACTGGTCCGCCGGGATGGGATTGTTCTTCATCCAGCCGCCGCAACTGAACTGGTAGAAGTCCGTGCAGGGATTCACGCTGCGATCCAGATTGTTCACATTCAGCACAGGCGAGTAGGGCAGCTTCTCCAGCGGCACCTGGATCGCCGCGGCCGCCGGCGCAGGGGAAGCAGCGGGCGTCTGCGCCGCGATGGAAAGGGAAAGGGACGTTAAGGCAACGGCAGATACCGCCTGCAGAACATGACGCATGATTGACAACTCCAGAAGAAGAAAGCTTCCGCTGATCTGTTGTATCAAGTACGCACCACGCCGGAGGATGGCAGGCGGAATCTTACGTGCGCCAGCGAAGGTGTCGCCGCTAAGATGATGTCAGCGAGGTTCCGCTCATGTCACGTGTCGACAATAGCCCGGAGATAGAGATCGTCAGTATCCAAGTGCCGACTTCTTTGATGGAACGCATTCGTGCGCGGGTCAGGACCGGGGAGTTTCAGTCGCAGGAAGCTGCTGTGCTCCACGCAGTGGAAGAGCAAGAGCTGTGGAGTCAATTGCCCGTCGAGCCGCTTGGGTCGTTCGACGAAATGCTTGCGGGGATACCAGAACTGATTGACCGACTCGATCGAGGAGAGGAGGACACTCTCTCAGCAGAGGCCGTCCGTAATGACCTTGCAGCTCACCGGCGTTCCGCTCGGGGCGCATGAAGCGACACCGGGTAAGCTTCACGAAGTCCGCCAGCAACGACCTGCTTTCCATTTGGTCGTACATTGCGAAGCAGGACGGCCCCGATCGGGCAGATGCATTCACAGAAACAGTCGTAAGAGACTGCTTCACGCTTCAATTCGCTCCCGTGCGAGGTACTCCACGCGTGCCGGAAAGACCCGGAGTGCGTACGGTCGGCGCAGCAAAGGGGCGAGTCACGCTGATCTTCCGTGTGACACCAGAGTCGGTGCAGATCCTGCCAGTGCATTACGCAGGAAGAGACCATGGGTTTCGCTAGTCGCTATACGATCGCAGCCGTGCGGGCATGTCATCCCCGGTCAGGTCATGACCGCACTGAACGCAGAACACGTCCGTAATGTGGACGCCGCGGAAGCACTGACCGCACACCGGCTTCATTTGGAAACGGCACTGCGGGCAGAAATGGAAGCCGCTGGCGACCTCCGTCCGGCAAGACGGGCAACGAGTCATCATTGGCTGCCGCAGCAGGAAGTACACAATCGCGCCAATGCCGCCGGGCATCACCAGCACGATCAACATCCAGATGCCGGCACTCATGTTGCGGCGCTTCACGTCGCGGCTGATGTAGCCGATCAGCAGCACATAGCTCGCCAGCGCAGCGCCCCAGCTATAGCTGCCCACAACGTGCATCACCGGGTTGCGGTGCGGCATGGAGGCCTGCCGGCCCCAGAAGTTGAGCACCTGCACACCCGAAAAGACGACCAGCGACAGGATCACAGACCACAGCGGGATCATCTTCAGATCGCTGCTGCCATCTTCCACGTCCGGACGCGATTGCGGATCGGTCTCCCAGGCCATTAGCGCTGCACCTCATCGTTGCGATCCTGGTTGCGGCTTCGACGAAGCATCACGATCGCAGCCGTGATCACGGACAGGGGGAGAAACCACACCAGCACAATGCTGATGGAATTGCCTGCATCTCCGCCAAGCTCAAGAATTCGCTTACCAACGCCGTCCTGGAATTCAGCCAGGCCTTCATCGCCCAGGGACCACACAGCGGTTGCGATCAACAGCAGAATCGTCGAGCAGATCGCAAAAGGCACAATCAAATCGCGCACCGTGCGCTTGCGTGCCTGCATGGCGACCGCCCGCGCACGCACAATACGGTGCGTACGATTCACGACCGAGGCACGTGCATCGAATCCCTTTCGAGCTACGTGCTGGTCGTCTGATAGCGCCATGCTCAACAGAACCCTCCGGTGACAGCCGGTTTGCGACCCTGGTTCCGCTCGCGCCGCAGCTTTTCAAGCTGTGGCTTCAACGTCGCCAATCCGCGGTAGAGCCGCGATTTCACGGTCGACAGCGGAGCCCGCGTTACCGCGGCGATCTCTTCCAGAGCCATCTCCTCGTGGAAGCGTAGCACCAGCACCTCACGATAGCTGGCATGTAATTCCAGAAGTACGGCACTCACTTCGGCGGCGTCCTCGCGCGAGCAGAACTGCTCAAACGGCGAAGGTCCATCGATGGCGATCTCAAACGGCCGCTCGTCCTTGGTCGGATCCTGCAGTTCGTCCAGCGAAGCCATGGTGCGCTTGCGCGACAGATCGATGACCAGGTTGCGGGCGATGGTAAACAGCCAGGTATCGAACCGGGCCTTGCCGTTGTACTGGCCGCCACGCATCAGCACACGCATCCAGGTCTCCTGAAACAGGTCTTCCGCGACCTCGCGTTTGCCCGTCAGAAAGGTCAGGTAGCGCATCAGGCGGTGTTGATACGTCTCAATCAGGCGATCCAGCAGCTCCGGATCCTGGCGCTTCAATCCACGCGCAATGTCAGCGTTTTCCGCCTCATTCGCCTCGATCATGGCCGCCGTCATGGGCAGGGTCTGCACGCCCTTGTTGACGCGATGTTGTGCGGGAAAGACGCGGACAGCGAAAGATTTTTCTTCCAGCATGGTGTCGCCTCGAAATTCAAGTGCGTAGGGGGTCGCTGGCGCGATTATAGGAGCGGCTATCTGGCGCTGTGGGTAACGATTTGTAACAAGTAGACTTGATGGGTGGAGATCATCTTCGGCAAACTGCGCACACGCGTGGTCGACCGGTATTGCTCATGGAAATCATCTTTGGTGTACATCCCGTAACGGAAGCCGTCCGCATGAGGCCGGCCGATCTCGATCACGTCACCGTGCTGTCCGGGCCGCCCAACCCCCGCGTGGCCGCGCTGATGGACCTGTGCCGCTCAGAAAAGATCCGCGTCAGCTCGGCCAGCCGTGAGGAACTGCAACGGATGAGCCGCAGCGAGAATCATGGGGGAGCCGTCGCTTTCCTGCGCGAGCGCAAGGCGCTGACCATTGAAGACCTGCTGAAGCCCGTTGCGGCAAAGCGTTTCCTGCTGGCGCTGGACGGTGTCGAAGACCCGCACAACCTGGGTGCGCTGCTGCGGACGGCCGACGGTGCCGGCGTCGACGGCGTCCTGATCCCGGAACGTCGCTCCGCTCCCATCACTGGCGCCGTCGCCAAGGCCAGTGCGGGCGCAACGGAACACGTTCGCGTCGCAAAAGTCACCAACCTCGTCCGTTCGCTCGAAGACCTGAAAAAGCAGAACATCTGGATCATCGGTCTGGATGAACGCGGCACCATGGACTACGACCAGTTCGACTTCAACACCGATGTCGCTCTGGTACTCGGTCGCGAGGGCGCCGGGCTACACGACCTGACCAAGCGCACCTGCGATTTCCTGCTGCGGGTGCCCATGGCGGGTGCCGTGCCGTCGCTGAACGTGTCGGTCGCAGGCGCTGTCGTTATGTACGAGGCCGCTCGCCAGCGCCGCCGGGCCGCCGCACCGGCCGGTGCCGAAGCCGCACCCAAGCCGTCCAAGCCAAGGAAGGGCCTGGGCTCATAGCTCGGGTTCACTGGTGAAAATGTTCCATAGCAAGCCAAATCACGCCGTCTCGGGCGCCCCACGTCTCGATCCTGAGACATGGGTTCCCGCGTCGCAGATCGCACCTGTTGTTCGCAATAAGACTCCCCGCCCCCTCAGGCTGTGGGGCACCCGGATCTTCGGCGCGCTCGCACTTGCGACGGTGGCCTGCAGCGCTCAGCAGCAGAGTGCGCCCGCCGATCCGCAGCCACCTCTGCCCAAGGGCAAGGTGCTCTTTGAACGGCACGAACCGGCAGCCGCCCCGGACCCGGATCCAGCACAAACCGTGCCAACGCCCGAAACGGCGACACCGCAGCCGACCGGAAAGCCAGGCGTCTCCTCCAGCAATCGCAACCGCCGCACACTCAAGCGCCGGACAGACGCCCCAGACGAAACTGCAGCCCCCGCGCCGCCGGCCGTCGTGACCGAAGCCCCCGCCGAGACCGTCTCCAGCAGCAGCCCCCAGGCAGAAGAGATCGTCGTCACCGCAGCTGACCTCGCCGCGTCTGCCAAAGTCACAGCAGCCGAGCGCACCGCGCCGCAGATCGTAAGTACCTCTCTCGACCTCCACCTGAACTCCCACACCGTCGCGGTCGAGACCCGCGCGCAACTCGTCGTTCGCAACACCGGCACGACTGCCATGACGCGTCTGCCGCTCCGCGTCTCCGGCGCTTTGCACTGGGAGAGCGCCCGTGCGGGCAACACCCCGCTCGCACTCGAGCAGCACCACATCGCCGATGACCTCGATCACACTGGCGTTGGTACGGAGCTGCTTTTGACCTTGCCGGACCTGGTCGCGCCCGGTGCAACGGTAGCCCTCGACCTGTATTACGGCGGCACGATTAACGCCAGCACAGGCCGGCTGACCGCCATGGGCGCGCCCGAAGGCCGTGCCGCCCTCACCGACTGGGACACCGTTACAGACACCTTCACGGGCCTGCGCGGCATGGGCGATGTCCTCTGGTATCCGGTGACTGCGCCGGCGGCTTTGTTGCGGAATGGCGAGGCGGTCCCGCAGGCTGTTGCGGCTGCTCGGCTTGCGGATGCTGCGAGCAGTTTTCGGCTGGATTTGACCTTGGAATACACCGGAAACCGCCCCGAAGCGGCGTTTTTTTGCGGCCAGCGCGCGGTTTTGAATCGTCTCAGTGGCGCATCGCCCGATCCGACGGAAATGGGTGTGGTCACAGCGAGCTGGAACCGTAAAATTTTGGGGCCGCACACGCCATCCCTCTTTATCGGGCAGGGCGAGCCACACACCGCCGCCAACGGCCTCCTGCGCGTCGTGACCGACCGTGCGGACACGGTCGCAGCACTGGGCGAAGCCGCGACACGGCTGCGACCCATGATGTCGGAGTGGCTGGGCGCAGCGCCTCTCTCCTCGATCGATGTGCTCGACCTCCCGATTCCCGGCGCTGCTGGCTTCTCGGACGGCACACTTCTCGTTGCACACCTGGGAACGGCACCCGCGGCCGCGCTGGCCGCCACACTGGTGCAGCCCGTAGCTGCTGCGTGGATGCCGCCAAACCTGGAAGCCGCGTGGCTACGCGAGGGCATCCCTACCTTCCTGCAGACGGTCTGGACGGAACGATCCCAGGGCAGGGCAGTGGCCCTCCGCGGCCTCGCTGCCAACGCCGCAGGGCTGCAGGCGCAGGCTGCTCCGGTTGCAGAGCCGGTCTCGTCCTCGTCTCAGGATGCATTCACCACACAGGCGGTCCCGGCCCTTGCTGCCTGCGCCGACCCGGCATGTGCGCGCGACCGCGCCGCTTACGTCTTCGAGATGTTGCGCGGCATGCTCGGTGACGGCGGCCTGCAGCAGGCCATCTCGGGCTGGCGTCAGCGCCTTGCACCGTCGAATGGCCAAGGGCAAGCTGCGGACGCAACCTCTCTACACGCATCCGCGACCGAGACGAAGGACATGGAAGAGATGCTGCAGCAGGTCGCCGGCAAGCGAGACCTGGGGTGGTTCTTCCGGAGCTGGATCGACACGGGCCATACACTGCCTGACCTGAGTATCGTCACCATCGCGCCGCGCCGCGTCGAGCGGAATGCTCCGATCGATTACCTGCCGGCTCGAAAGGCGGTCGGCGGTCCCATCGGCGCAGAGCCGGTGCCGCAGGTCGGCGATCCGACCTATGAGGCGGAGCGCAAGCCCATCACGCCTGGCGACCGGATTGCACCCGCGATCGGATCCTGGCTGGTGGCGGTTGAAGTTCAGAATGCAGGCGATGCCGACGCGGAAGTTCCCGTGACTGTTCGCGCGGGCGACCTGATGAACACGCTACCGCTGCGCGTGCCGGCCCACGGCCGCGCGACCATCCGTGTGCCCTTTGAGGCGGATCCGCAGGAGGTTGTCGTCAATGACGGCTCCGTGCCGGAGCTTCGCGCTACAACGCACCGCCGAACGATCACGAGTCTTCCCGCACAACACTAACTCAGCGCGAAGCGGCCGCAGTGGCGACTAGCGGCGACGGCGTGCGCGTGGTTCCGGCTTGACGGGTGCTGCCACCGTCCATGTCTGCGGACCGCCCCAGGTGCGTTCGGCCTCCAGGGCAGTGCTCGTATCGAGTGCAGGCATACCATCGCCCAGTGGCGGCAACAGCGCCGCTGCCTGCTCTGCAGTCGCCCGTGTGCTGTAGATCAGGGTGTAGCCGTTCGGTCCGAGCTGGCCGGAGACAGCTTCGTCGCCTGCCATCTTCGGGATGGTCGTTCCGGGCCTGCCTGCGTCCGTTGGGGACGGGCGGTAGGCATTCACGGTGATGGCGCCAGCCGGTGTTTCTCCACGAACGCCGAGCGCGCCGTAGGTCAGCACCAGGTTCCAGCGATTCGCCTGCTGGCTGGTTGCCCCTGCTGTCGCGGGCTCTCCCTTTACAACGGGCGGCGGCGGCAGCGTGCACGCGCAGACCAGTGTGCCGCCCCAGCGATCCTTCGCCGAGCCGTTGTCTTCCTTCCAGGCGGTCAGGTCGACGGTGCCGCCGAGGCCCGCATTGCGTGGGATTCGCTTGGAAAAGAGCCGCAGCCACGCCAGCGCGTAGTTCGCCTGTGCGTTCTTCAACGAAGCCTGCAGATTCACACTCTCCCAGTGCATGACGTCCGGAACGTCGCCCCGCAACAACAGCACGCCGGGTTTCGCGGATGCGTCCGGCAGGTCGTGGCCGGTAGGCACGGTGCGCCGCAGAAATTCCATGGCGCTAAAGATCGAGGTCTCTTCGTCGGTGGGCACGGCGCACTTGATGTCGTGCAGACTGCGCAGCAGCCCGGCGGTGGTGGCTTCGCAGTGCGCGTTGATCTCGGCCGTGTTCTCCGGCACAAAGTCGGCCCGGCGCAGCGCCAGCAGGTGCAGGTCGCCCGACAGCTTGGCCTGGGCCAGTGTGCCCTTCAGAGTGGCGGCGGCAGATGCTTCGCCGCGCCAGCCCATGTCACGGCCAACGGTCAGCTTGCCCGCCTCGCCCAGCGGCGTCGGCTTCCAGCTCGCCTGCATGTCGACGGGAGTGGCGGAGAGATCGGCTGCACGTCCCAGCGTGCCTTCAACCCGCAGCAGGCCCACGTCGCTTACGTCGGTATCGGTACGGACGGGCTTGCCGCTGAAGCGCAGGTGCCACTCGCTCTCTTCCGGCAGCCAGAGCGAGAACTGGGCTTCCTTCACGCTGAACGGGAGCTTGTTATCGCCGTTCTTGATGTTCAGTCGAGCGTCCGTAGCCTGGATGTAAGGGAAACGCGGAGCATCGCCTGCTTTGGCCTGTGCCGTGGGAGCGGAACTGATCTGCGACGCCTGCGTGACAATGCCCTGCAGATTCCAGCGGCCAGTGTCAGTCCGGCGGACCAGGTTGATGCTGGGCGCTTCCAGGGAGATCTGCGAGACCTCGATGCGGCGGCGCCAGAGGGAGCTGATGCGGAGCCGTGCCTCGACGGTATCGGAGACCATGACAGGCTCCGATCCGAACTCCGGCAGTTCACTTACCACCAGATACTTGATCGTGAAGCCCGGCAGCGGGAGCACGTGCATCTGGATGCTGGAGAAGTGCACCGGGCGTCCCAGGGCGCCGGAGATTGCCGCGGCTACGCGCCGCTGGTAGTGGCTGATGGAGATGTAGGGCGGCAGAATGATCAGCAGCGTCAGCAGCAGTACCGCCGTTGCCACGTAGGTGGCTCGGCGCCGTCGTACCGGCGTCCACAGCGGGGCGTCTTCTTCGTGCACCTGGGGCGTACTGCTCTGCATGCGCCCTACTGTATCCGGTGGAAGGTCCGCTTCCAACGTGTATCGCTGAAGAAGTGGGTCACTTCATGGCCGATCCACGCGAGCGAATTGCTGGCACCCGTCTTGTATTCCTGGTCGGACGGCGTGATGAAGGACCAGTAGACGAACATGGGGCGGCCAATCAGGTTCTGCATCGGCACAAAGCCCCAGAAACGGCTGTCGAGACTCTGCAGTCGGTTGTCGCCCATGGCGAAGACGGAATTCGGCGGAACGATCAGTTCGCCGTTCTGAACATGGTTCCGGATCTCAAGCGACCAACCGGCGGCGTTGTTGTTCGCGGCATCTGCGGCAATGCCTTCCAGATCCCGCGGAAAGTCATCACGTGCCGTCTCGTAGTCGTGGCCTTCGGATCCGTCGGGCAGCGAGATCTGTGGTTCATTCACGCGCTCACCGTTGCGGTACAGGATGCCGTGCTCCAGGTGGATGCGGTCGCCGGGTAGGCCGATGGCGCGCTTGACCAGGATCATGTCCGGAATCTCGGTGTTCGGTTTGACGAAGACGATAACATCGCCGCGCTGCACGGGGCGCTGGTGTTCCAGCGGCATCCACATGGTGCGGGGTGCCAGCGTGATGCGGTCGACCACCACGTGGTCCCCAATCAGCAGCGTCTTCTCCATGGAGCCGGAGGGAATCGCGAAGTTCTGGAAGAGAAACGTCATCACAAACAGGCCGATGACCAGAACGTATGCGAGTCCGGCTAGGGACTCTGGCAGGGTCTCGTGCCGCTCTTCCGCTGCGGTCGCTGGGACCAGTGTGTTCTCTTCCATGACGGGATTTAGTCTATCGCGGCAAAGGCCCTAACGCCGAAAGGTCTCGCCGGGTGCCGCAAACAGAACGGCCCCGGATCGCTCCGGGGCCGTCCTGTTCCTGCCTTGTTGAACTACTTCTTCTTGTTCTTGGCGTTCGCCTTGAAGTCCGAGACCTGCTTCTGGTCGAAGGCGCTCACGATGCCCTGGACGTCCGCAGCGTGGGAGCCGGTGGGCGCCAGCTCGAGATACTTCAGGTACGCCTCCAGGCATCCGTCCGGTGCCGTCATCTTCTGGGTCTTCGAGTCGATCGAAGCCTTGTCGATCAGGCTCTGACCCTTGATGTAATACGCATCCGCCTTGGTCGGATCAGCGGCAATGGCCTTGTCGGCAGCCTGAGCGCTCTGGTCATGCGCGCCGGCGTTGTACATCACGGCAGCCTCGTTGTAGTAGTAGGTCGCTGCCTTCGCGGGTTCAGCCGCAGCGGCCTTGTCATAGGCTGCAAGAGCTTCCTGCGACTTCTTGCCGGCGACCAGCGCCTGGCCCATGTTGTTGTACGCGCTGCCGGAGACAGCCGGGTTCGGCTTCTTGCTGGCAGCATTCAGATCAGCGGCCTTCTGGAAGGAGACGACGGCATCGTCAAACTTCTTGGCGCCGAGCTGTGCATTGCCCAGTTCCAGCCAAAGGATGGCTTCGTTCGGGCCCTGCGCGGTTGCCTGCTGCATCTCGGTGACGGCGTCTTCGTACTTGCCGGCCTTTTCGTTCTCACGAGCCTGGGTAAGCAGCGCGTTCATGTTGCCAACGGCCTTGTTCGCGGCCATCGTGGCAGCATTCTGCTTCTTGAACTCTTCGATCTGCTTCTTCGCTTCGGGCGTCATGGCCTTCACGAACTCTTCGCGGGTCATGTCGTCGTTCTGTGCCAGGTCAACGCCGCTCTTGATCTCGACGTTGTCGATGAAGTCGACCGAGTCACCCTTCACGATGTAGAAGAGGATGTACTTGCCCGGGGCGATGTCCGAACCCTTGTAATCACCATTCGCGTCGACGGGGAAGGTGTACTGGTACTTGCGTGCCTTGGCGTCCGGGTTACGATCGGTCGTGAGCTTGACCTCACCGGTGTTCTGAGCCATGCCGGCGGCGTTCTGCACGTGGCCGTGGATGCTGCCCGGTGCGGGAGCCTGCGCGAGAACGATGGCGGCCGGCGAGAGCATTGCCAGCAATGCGGTAGAGGAAAGGAAGCGGCGGTTCATGTCGTACTCCTTGGCTGGGCGGCGCAGTGACCGTCCCATGGGTTCAAACGCAATCTTGTGGGCATTGTTGCGCCCTTGAAATGGGCGGTTCGCGGCCCGGGTTTCGGCTCGTCAGGTCTGAGCGTACGGGATGGGATCGGTGGTGCCAGCTTCCCGAAATGCCCGCAGCCGCAGCACGCAGCTTTCGCACACGCCGCAGGCGAACTCCTCGCCTGAGTAGCAGGACCAACTTACATGTAACGGCGCACCAAGTTCAACACCCAGTGCCACGATATCGCGCTTGCGCATTTGAATCAGTGGTGTTTCCACCCGAATATCGCCCACAGCTGTGCCCTGACGAATCAACGCGTTGAAGGCGTCGTAATAGGCCGGCCGGCAATCCGGGTAGCCGGAACTGTCCTGCTCGACCGCTCCGATCAGGATCACCTTTGCGCCAATGACCTCTGCCCAGCTGACCGCGGCAGAGAGGAAGTGCGCATTGCGAAAGGGGACGTAGGTTACCGGGATCGCATCGCCAATCGTCGAATCTTCGGCCGGCGCGTCTGGCACGGCGATCGAGGTGTCAGTCAACGCAGAGCCGCCGATTTGGCGGAACAGATCCATCCGCAACGGCAGGAACTGTTTGAAGCGAAGCGCCTCCGCAACGCCACGAGCGGAGCGCAACTCACGCGCCTCCGTCCGCTGGCCGTAAGAGAAGTGCAGCGCGTAGGCGTCGTAGTCGCGGGCCGCAAGTGTCGCGCAGACCGTCGAATCCATGCCTCCGGAGAGGCAGACGACCGCTTTGTCGCGAGGATTTGCCTGGGAACTCATCCTTCGATTCTACGGCGCTACAGGTCGTCGCCGTTATCGGCCAGGGCAGCGCCCGCAGGCGTGCTGCCACGGTCCACGCCATTCTCATCGGTGGTGGTGGCGACAGTGTTCAACAGCTCTCGCGCAGTCTCCACATCGGCGACCTTCACCTGCAGGCGTGCACCGCTCATCGGCAGCAGGATGTTTGCTTCCTCACCCGAAAGGAACGAGTCGATGCCCGCTCCGTCCAGCACGCTCTGCGCCAGGGCTGCCTCGCCCACTTCCGAGTAGCTCGCCACCGTTACAAAATCGTCTTCATCGCGCTCTGCCATGCTGATTGCCTCCACTTCCAGATCTCGTAAGACGCACCCACCGCCGGAGCGGGTGCCCGCACCTGGAAGGGATGTGGACGCTACGGCTTCGACAGAATCGACTTCCAGAACGCGGCGCGCAGGCTGTCCAGCTTCGACTCTACCTTGAAGGTGTCGCCCAGCACGTTAAATGGACCGCCGCCGTTGTGTGCCAGTACCCATGGCGGCCCCGGCCTGCCCCTTTCTGCAAAAGCGACCCATGCCGCCACCGCCTCACGGCTGACCGCACGGTCCGTCGCGTCGTAGTCGCGATCCTTCACGCGATCCAGCGTGCCGAAAAAGTACGGCAGCTCGGCCGTGTGGTGTGCGCCAAACTCCGGATGTGCCTTCCAGGGGGGCACCCGGCTGAAGTCGTACAGATAAACCTCGGAGGCGCGGCGGCGAACGTAGGCGTCCGCATAGAGGGCGGCGATGGCGTAGTTGCGATCGCGTGCTGCGGTCACCTGCGACTTCGCGGCCTGCGCATCATCCTCGCCCGGGTACAGCTTCAGGAAGCGTGTAGCGTCCGCGCCCATCTTTTTCTCGGCATCCGCACGATACGCGTCTGCGGTCTTGCCGTTCGGCACGGCAGTGCCACCCTCGTCGGCGTTCCAGCCTGCCAGGACCGGCACGTCGCTGCCGACCGGAGTACGCAGGTCATCACCCGGCTCTTCGGTCAGCCACCATCCGTCCACAACCGGCCTCCGGGGTGGAGCGTCTTTCGCGTTCAACAAGTCTTCTGCAGCCATGGCTCGCAGCGCCGCCAGGCTGCCGCCGTGCGCCTGCGTAAACTTGTCGCCGGCCGCCTCGGCTTCGGGTAGCCGGGTGATCGAGGTCGCCGGCCACACCGGTGGGCCGCTGTTCATGATGGCCCCTGCGAAGAGACCTTTCGCACGCGGCGATGCGATCAGTTGCGCAACGCTCTGCGCGCCCGCTGACTGACCCGCGATGGTCACCCGCGCAGGATCGCCGCCGAACGCCGCGATGTTGCGCTGCACCCAGCCCAGCGCTGCGATCTGGTCGGCCAGGCCGTAGTTTCCTGCACTGCCGTGGCCGGACTCTTCCGCCAGCGCCGTCGTTGCCAGATAGCCCAGGATGCCCAGGCGGTAGTTCGCGTCGACCACGATCACGCCATGCTCGGCGAGCGCTGTGCCGTCGTAGCTGGCAATGCTGTTGGAGCCTTCGTTAAAAGCGCCGCCATGGAAGAAGACGAGCACGGCGTGCTTGCCACCCTTGGCCGGCGCCCAGATGTTAACGGAGAGGCAGTCTTCGCTCGCGTTGTTCTGCACCATGAAGGCCTCGGTCCACGGCAGATGACTGCGCGACAGAACCTGCACGCACGCCGGTCCCGGCTTGTCCGCGGCGAGCACTGCAGCGCTGCGAACGACCGGCTGGGGCGCCTTCCATCGAAGGTTGCCGACCGGAGGCGCGGCGAACGGGACGCCAAGATAAGTGCGAACATTCCCGCTGCGCACGCCGGTCAGGTCGCCGCTCTCTGTCTTCACCGGCGCCTGCGCCACTGCCACCGAAGCCACCAGGCCCATCATCCACGCTGCACACCGACGCATCCCACACCTCACCAATCAACGCGAGGCGATGATAACGCGGTGACATCGTCCGGAGTGAGCATAGTCCCGAAACGGGATTCCGTGTCATTACTTATAGAGCCATAAGCACCGAGGTCCTGCGTCCGGTGTAAATAGGAATCTCGCACCTCTCTCGCTGCATCGGATTGCGAATGCGAATCGTAATCTTTGGCGCCAGCGGCATGGTAGGGCAGGGCGTCCTTCGGGAGTGCTTGTTAGACCCCGAGGTAGTTGAGGTGCTCTGCGTAGGCCGCAGCGCGCTCGACCGTTCGGTGGACGGCGCGGTGGACCGCAAGAGTCCGAAGCTGCGCGAACTCGTCCGGCCTGACGTCTTCACCGATCTCGACTTCACGCCCATCGCCCAGGAACTCACCGGCTTCGACGCGTGCTTCTTCCCGCTGGGCGTCTCTTCCTTTCGCATGAAAGAGGCGGCGTACACACGCGTCACACGCGACCTGACACTGGCCGCCGCGCGAGTGCTTGCCCGGCAGAATCCCACGATGGTGTTTATCTATGTCTCGGGTGAGGGGACGAACGTACGCAGCAAAACCATGTGGGCGCGGGTAAAAGGCGCAACGGAGAATGCCTTGCTGTCGATGCCCTTTCGCGCGGCGTATATGTTCCGCCCGGGAATCATCGTGCCGAAGAACGGCATCCAGTCGAAGGTGAAGCTCTACAACCTCTTGTACCGTGCGCTCTACCCGCTGATTATGCTGCTGGGCCGCTTCCCGAAGCTCGCCACAAACACGCAAACCGTAGGCCGCGCCATGCTTCGCGCCGTGCGTGAAACACCCGCGGAGCGCTACTGGAATACCGGTGCGATCAACCGGCTGGCGCACGGAAATCAGTCTTAGTTGTTAGTAAGAAGCTCAAGCACTAACAACTAAGACCCAGCACAAAGACTGCGCTACGGATAGATCCGGTTCAGCGTCCGAGCGAACGGAATCGTCTCGCGTACATGGTCCAGGCCGCAGATCCAGGCGACGCACCGCTCGATACCCATGCCGAAACCGCTATGCGGTACGCTGCCATACTTGCGCAGATCCAGGTACCACTCGAAGGCTTCCAGCGGCAGGCCGTGGGACAGGATGCGTTCCTTCAGCAGGTCATAGTCGTCCACACGCTGCGATCCGCCGATGATCTCGCCGTAGCCCTCGGGTGCGAGCACGTCCACGCACAGGGCCTTCGTCGGATCCTTCGGGTCCGGCTGCATGTAGAACGCCTTCACCTCTGCCGGGTAGCGATGCACCATCACGGGCCGATCGAACTGGTTGGAGATGTACGTCTCGTCCGGCGCTCCAAAGTCATCGCCATAGACGTGCGGCTTCTCGATCAGGCCTTCCGCGAAGGCTTTCTCCAGCATCGCGTGCGCATCGTCATAGCTCACGCGCGGGAACGGCGCGCTGATCTTCTCGAGCTTTGCAGCCTTGTCTTCCGCGCCGGTGATCGTCTTCAGGTCAATCCGGTGCTTCTCCAGCACGCGGGTGACGATGTGCGTCAGGAAGTTCTCCGCCAGCACCATCAGGTCATCCAGGTCGGCATAAGCGACCTCCGGCTCGATCATCCAGAACTCGGTCAGGTGGCGCCGCGTCTTGCTCTTCTCCGCGCGAAAGGTCGGGCCGAAGCTGTAGACCTTGCCAAGCGCCAGCGCGGTGGCCTCGATGTAGAGCTGGCCGCTCTGCGTCAGGTAGGCGTTGCCCTCGTCGAAGTACTTCATCTCGAACAGTTCGCTGGTGCCTTCGCACGCGGCGGGCGTCAGGATGGGCGGATCGGTGCGGGTGAAGTCCTGCGTGTCGAAGAACTCGGCAGCAGCGCGCATGATGGTCGCGCGCACACGCAGAATGGCCGACTGGCGCGGCGTGCGCATCCACAGGTGGCGATGCTCCATCAGGAAGTCCGGGCCATGCTCCTTCAGCGTGATGGGGAAGGGCTGGTCGGCCCGCACGGCCTGCTGCACCTTCACATCTTCCACGTCCAGCTCGTAGCCGCTGGGCGCGCGCGAATCCGCACGCACCTTGCCGGTCACCGTCAGGCTCGACTCAAGCTGCAGATCCTTCAGTGTGTCGAAGACCTCAGGGGACACAGCAGCCTTGGGCACAATGCCCTGGATGGTGCCGGTGCCGTCGCGAAAGATCGGGAAGAGCAGCTTGCCGCTGGCCCGCAGGTTATAAAGCCAGCCGCGGACGGTGACCGTCTGGCCAACGTGCGTGCCGATGTTTGCAATGGATGTGATGGGTGCGGTGTTTTCAGTGCTCATGACACTGTCCAGTGTATGCCCGGCTGAAAAGTTCGACCGCGATGGCGCATGTCAGCGGCAGGGGAAAGCAAACAGTTGCTTTCCATCTCCTACCGACTGCCCCGTTGGTGGTAGCTCGGAGCGGGAAGGCGTCACGGCAACTACACGAACGATATTGCCGGCACGCCTTTGGGCGATGGCAACAGAGCAGCAAACGAGCGATTCTGGTTTTGCAGGAGGGGGCATCGTATCTCGTCCGCAGAACCGGAGAAAACACATGTACGACTTCTTTGTTGCACTTGCCTTCCTCACGATGCTGCTGCTTCCCTGTGCTGTCGCTTCGCTCAGCGGCACCAGCGAAGCTTAGAACGCAGACAATTCAGACGGCAGTCTTGACCGTCGCAATGAACAAGGGCAACATGCGCACCCCGCATGTTGCCCTTGATTTTTTGCCTGCTGCGCGGTCAGGACTGCGGCTGAGGCACGGGCTGCTCCAGCATGTGGAATGCCTTGGCAGCGTTGGCGCTCATGGTCTTCGCATCCATCTCCGGCTCATAGCGGATCTCAAGCGTGCCGGTAGGCGGCAGCTTCAGCGCGGCGATGCCGGCGCGAACCTCGTCCCACTTGACGGTGCCTTCTCCCGGCCAGCAGTGCTCATCCTTCTCGCCACCGTTGTCGTGCAGGTGCAACTGCTTGATGCGATCGCCCAGGATCTCAAAGGCAGACGCAACGCCGCCCATGCCGTGCAGATTCATGTGGCCAACGTCGAGGCATACGTTCACCGAATCCAGGTGGCCGATGCGCAGCATCTCCATCAGGTGTTCCGGCGTGGTCACGTCGTTGGGCAGGGTCTCGATAAGCGTCTTCACGCCAAGCGGCGCGGCAAAGGCCTTGATGTGCTCGATGGCCGTCATCGAAATATCCAGCGTCCGCTCGTTCCAGGTGTCGTTCTGCGTCCCCAGGTGCAACACGATGCTGTCGATGTCGATCTGTTCCGCTGCTTCCAGCGCGCGCTTGACCTCATCCATCGCATCGATGCGTCGCGTCTTTTCGACGTCAATCAGGTTGATCGACGGCGGCACATGCTTGCTCCAGTTCGCGCCGCGTCCGTCAAAGATGGGCTGGTGCAGCGTGGCACGGCAGTCGTTGCTGCGGAACCACTTGGCCAGTTCCTTCACCTCGGTGCGGTCGACATAGTCGAAGTGGTGCCGAGCGGCGAACAGCTCAATCGACTGCGCGCCGGCGCCCACCATCGCATCCAGCAGGCCGGCGTGAAGTCTTTGCTGCAAAAACACGTGGGTACTGATGGAACGCTTCATCATCACCCAAAACGATAGCAGGTGACGGGAGCGGACGGAGCACCAGCCATGGTTCCCGCCATGGACGGGCTGGCGGCGCTTAGCGAGCCGCTAACGTGCGGTCAATGGCAGCCTGTGCCAGCGGCGCCATGATGGCGTAACCCTCCGGCGTGGGATGCACACCGTCGATCGCCGTGCCCGGCTTCATACCGCCCGCCGGTGTCGTCAGCGCCGTGTAGTAGTCCAGATAGGTAAAGCCGTTGGCCGCGCAGTACTGCTGGATCCACGCATTCATGGTGCGGATCTTCTCGGCAGGCCCAAGGCCGCGGCGCCAGGGGTAATCGTCCGCCGGCAACACGCTGGCAAGGATGACCTTGATGCCATGCGCCTTCGCCAGTTCCGCCATGGACCGCAGGTTGTCCTGCGTGCTCTCGGGCGATGCGATGCCAGTGTTGCCCGCGATGTCATTCGTTCCCGCCAGGATCAGCACCGCGGCAGGCTTCAACGCGATCACGTCCTGCTGAAAGCGGATCACCATCTGCGGCGTGGTCTGCCCACCGATGCCACGGTTGATGTACGGCTTACCCGGAAAAAAGGGAACGGCCTTGTTACGGTGCGACCAGCCGTCCGTGATGCTGTCGCCATAGAAGACCACACGGCCCGGCTCCGCTGCCGCCAGCGTCTTGTTCTCCTCGCGGTACCGCGCCAGCTGAGCATAGTCCGCCAGCTTCGTCTGCAGTCCCTTGATCTCAACCGGTGTCAGCGTCCCGGGATCCTTCGTCAGAACGGGATCGATGGGCTGCGGCGCAGACACGGAGGTCGTCGTTGGGGCGGGAGCGACGGCAGTAGTGCTTTGTGCGTTCAGAGCAAGGCAGGACGTTAATGCAGCCGCGGAAGCGATAGCGAGAGAACGAATCATGAAGCGGATACCCCTGTGGTTCGCCAGTGTACGAAGTCCCGCGCGTGCATGCAACGCCGCGCCGACTTACGCCAGGGTTACGAGCAACGGTGTGTGATCACTCGGCTTCTCCTGCGCACGCGGCGTCTTGTCGATCTCGCACGCGGTCAGGCGTGGAGCAAGCGCGGGCGACAGCAGAAAGTGATCGATACGAATGCCGCGATTGCGCTCAAACGCCTGCCGGAAGTAATCCCAGTAGGTAAAGGCATCAGCCGTGTCGGGGTAGAGCGTTCGGAACGCATCGACAAAGCCCATCGCCTTCATGGCGCGATAACGCTCGCGCGGCTCCGGCTGAAACAGCGCATCACGAACCCAGTTCGCAGGCTTGTCGCAATCGATCTCTTCCGGGATCACGTTAAAGTCGCCGCCGATAATCGTGGGGATGGGGTCGTTCTTCCACACCAGCATCTGCTGGATGAGGCGGTCCATCCACTGCAGCTTGTAGAAGAACTTCTCCGTGCCAATGGGATTGCCATTCGGCAGATAGATGTTCACCACGCGCAGCTTCGTCGGAGTATCGATAATGGTTTCCAGATAGCGAGCGTGAGTGTCTTCATCATCCCCCGCGAGCCTGTTGGTCACCATCTCAATCGGCAGCCGCGAGAGGATCGCCACGCCGTTGTAACTCTTCTGCCCAATCGCGACAGACTCATAGCCGACAGCGCGGAAGTCCTCCGCCGGAAACTCCAGCCCCTTCAACTCCTGCATCAGCAAAACATCCGGCCGACGAGCCTCAAGAAAAGCCAGCGCATGCGTCATCCGCGCACGGATCGAGTTCACATTCCAGGTTGCGATAACGATGGCGGTTTCTCCTTAGTTGCGCTATCAGGATACCGGCTTCGGGAGTCGAGACACTCCGTGAGCCAACCTCATGAGGGTTTATCCGTTCTGAATCTCGCAGCTTCAGCTTCGCCAATACGAAACGCCCGCCGAGCGAAGATCTATCCGCTCGGAAGGGCACAGCTTCAGCTGTGCCAATACAGCCCTCAAAATTGAGCCGGCTTTAGCCGCTGAGGTCGGCTTTCTTCCAATACGCCGACGACCATCGATAGCTCGCGGCATCCTCAACCAACCGTCGCGAAACGGGATTCTGCTCGATGTACATCTTTCGTGACTCGTAGTCGGTACGATCGCGCACGCGATGATCCGCGAAGCCGCGCTGCCAGACCGGGGCATGCTTTCCGCCGGCATCGTGATATCGCTTGGAAAAGCCTCCCTTGATGCACTGCATCGCGCGTTCCAGCGTGACCATCGGTGTCAGAAGGACATGCAAATGCTCCGGCATAATGACGAACGCATGCAGCTTATAGATGGAACGGTAATGCTGCAGAACATCGAACATTAGCCGCGCACTCGTGTCCCTCTGGAAGACGCGTTTCCGTTCCGCGCAGACGGTGGTGACGAAGAACGTGCCCTCCTGACTCGTCCTCGCAGGAGCGGACATCGCGAAAGGTGAACCTCAGCGGCTAAAGCCGGATCTCAAAGGGATGTCATATTGGCACAGCTAAAGCTGTGCCCTTCCGAGCAGCAAGCTTCGTGTGTTGCACAAGACTGGAACGAGATTGGCACAGCTGAAGCGGTGCCAATCCGATCAATTGGTCCTCGACGAATCCAGTCATCCCATTTCGGTCCGGACGCGGAACAACTTCCACATCAATATCCGCTTGCTTTCCCAAATCCCTTACGCGTGTCATGCCCGCCCAGCAATTCGCCGGTCTTCGGATCGACTGCAATCAGCTCGCTATCGCCCCAGATGCCGGGGTTGTGTTCGTCGAACTCACCCGACCGTTTGACGTTGTAGCCGTTCGCCTTCAGCACGTCACCAGTCGCGGCGGAGAAGCGCTTCTCCACCTGCAGCTCGTCCGGCAGGTACTGGTTGTGGAAGCGTGGCGCGTCCGCCGCTTCCTGCACGTTCAGGCCGTTGTCCAAAACACTGATCAGGTCGTTGGTCACGGTCGAGATAATCGTCGGTCCGCCCGGCGATCCCAGCACCAGCCGCAGCTTACCGCGCTTCGTGACCACGGTCGGCGTCATCGCGCTCAGCGGCCGCTTGTGCGGTGCGATGGCGTTGTTCGGCCCTTGGATGAGGCCAAAGCCGTTGGGCACGCCAACCTTGCTGGTGAAGTCATCCATCTCGTCATTCATGGCGAAGCCAAGACCCTTCACCACTACGCCCGAACCGAAGTAAAAGTTGAGCGTGTAGGTGTTGCTGACAGCGTTGCCATCCGCATCCACCACCGAGAAGTGCGTAGTCTCCGTGTGGTCGGTCACGCCCTTCTGCTTCGGCGGTTCCGGCATGAAGCCGGCAGGCCGCACAAGATCCTTCGAAACGCTCGCCTTCACCGGATCAATCGTCCTGCGCCAGGCCTCGGCGTACTTCCGATTGCTCATCTGCGCGAGCGGCATCTTCGTAAAGTCCGGGTCACCCAGATAGTCGCTGCGATCCATGAACGCACGGCGAAAAGCCTCGGTGATCAGGTGCACCTGCTGCGGACTGCGGTCGCCACCCATCTTCTTCAGGTCGTAACCCGTGAGAATGTTCAGCGTCTCCAGCAGGACGATGCCGCCGGAAGACGGTGGCGGTGCGGTCGTGATCTCGTAGCCGTGATAGCGCCCGACCAGCGGGGCCCGATCCTTCACGGAGTAGCCTTCCAGGTCGGCCTTCGAAATGGTCCCGCCGCCGGACTTCATCTCTTCGGCGATCTGGTCCGCCATGCGTCCGTGATAAAACTCGTTCGGATCGGCGGCAATGCGCTCCAGCGTCGCGGCCAGTTCCGGCTGCTTGATCACCTCGCCCGCCTTGTAAAAATCGCCGTTGCGCTGATAGATGCGATAGGCCTCCGCGTTCTTCTTTAGCAGCGCAGAGTGCCACACATTCAGCTCTTCCTCGGTCCCCACAAAGCCATCGCGAGCCAGCTTGATCGCAGGCTGCATCGCCGCCTTCAGGCCCAGTTTGCCGTAGTGCTCCTCGGCATACGCCATGCCCGCAACGGTGCCCGGGACGCCGCTGGCTGCATATCCCTGCGTACTCATGCCCTTGACGACGTTGCCGTCCTTGTCCAAATACATATCGCGCGATGCAGCAGCCGGCGCCTCTTCGCGATAGTCGATAAAGTGCGCCTTGCCGTCGCCAAGCTTCTTCGCCCCGCGCTTATGCGCCGGCTTGATCAGCATGAAGCCGCCGCCACCAATGTTGCCTGCCTCGGGATACACCACGGCCAGCGCAAAAGCCACGGCGACCGCCGCATCCACGGCGTTGCCACCCTGCTTCAGCACGGCCAGCCCCGCATCCGAAGCCTCATGATGCACGCTGACCACCATGGCATGCGGAGCGCGAACTGGCGGTGGCGTGGGCAGAGTCTGGGCTGACGCAGAACCGTTCACAGCAACGCAGGCAAGAGACGCGACAGCAATCGCGCGGGGGAAGCCGCTCATGAAAATAGGCACCTCAGGGCAGTGGCGATACGATCGCGGGGATACCTGCAGCATATCGCGAAGCGATACCCCCGCGACTACTTGCCGCTCCACGCAAAGGTCGCCGGAATCACCGGGACATCCGTCTTGTCGCCCAACAGCTCCCACCGTTGCAGGCTGAAGGGCACGCTGCCGTTCAGCCACACGAAGTCCTGGTACGTCTGTAGGTTGAACTTCGCGCCCTGCTGCAGCTTGGCCATCGTCAGGCCTTTCAGGATGTCCATCTTGCCAATCTGGTAGGTGATCGCCTGCCCCGGCGTCGACGCAAACATAAACGCCTCGCTGCGCGCGGTGCCTTCGTCCATCGGTACGGTGTTGGTCAGGTACGCCTGCGCCTGCGACAGCGTGAATTGACCCAGCGCCAGCTTCACATCCACCGTCACGCGCAGCGTGCGCAGCCGATTCAACGCATAGATGGCTTCCTTCATCTTTGGCGTGTTGTCATACAGGCCCGCGATCATCATCATCTCTTCCGCGTAGAAGCCGATGCCCTCCTGCGACTCCGAGTCGTAGTAGTGCCGGCGAACGGGGTCCGGGTGGTGCATGCTCCACGCCATCTGGAAGTAGTGGCCCGGCATGCCCTCGTGGTTGGTCAACGGCCGCACATCGCGCGATGTGATGTTGGCCCAGAAGCCGCCGAGACGCGGCGTTCCCTTGTAACTCGTGCCGTCCTCGTCCAGCCGCATCGGATTCGTCAGGTCATCCTCGACACCGAGGAATCCCAGCGCTGCAATGTAAGGCGGCGTCGGCACATACAGATAATGCTTCACGCCGGCCGGATCGCCCGTCAGTACGCCGCGGTCCGTCAGGAACTTCCGCATGGCAAGCTCCTGCTTCTTCTCATCGGCAATCTGCGCATCCAGCGACGCATATACGGGCAGCTCCGGCACACCCTTGTTCGCCGCCTGCTGCAGCGCCTCAAAACCCACCGCACGCTGAAACTCAATCTCACCATCCGCCAGCAGCTGCTCCGGCGTGTACGACATCAGCGCCACGTTTCGCAGGAAGTAGAGATAGCCCTCACGCCCCACGGCCGTCTCCATCTTCAGGTTCGCGACCTGCGGCTTCAGCCACTCCCGATAGGCCACCAGTGACTTCGCCGCAGCATCCTCCGCCTTGTCAAACGCGGCCAGGTTCTCCGGCGTAAAGCCCGCCGCAGCGTGCACGCCATCGCGAAACCGCTGCATCCGCGACTCAATCTGCGCCAGGTCACCCATGGCGATCACCGCGTACGGCTGCCGCATATCCGTCAGGTTTGCGCGACCCTCATCCAGCAGGCGCGGCACGCTCTCCAGCCGCAGCACGATCTCGTGCTGACGCGCAGCACTGATCGGCGCCTTCTCCAGCATCAGGGTGTACGTCGCGGTCAGACCCTGGTCCACGTAGAAGAAGGGGTTCCGCTTCCAGTCCGGGATCACCTCCAGCTCCCAGCGCACACGTGCAATAGCCGAACCAATCAGCCGGTAGTCCACCTGCACGGGCACCGGCGCGGCGCTCACGTCCAGCGCGCGCCACTGCGCCTCAAACTCCGCAATGCGCGCCTCATACCCGGCGACATCCCTCGCAGACCAGTGGCTTGCATACCCTGCGGGCCGCGCCATCCGGGGGATATCGTCATTGGTAAACGGCTGCTCCGTCGCCCGCCACTCCCAGAACTTTGCGCTCAACGTCTGCACCTTCGCCTCGGCCGTCTGAGCCTGCAACGTAGCGGTCAAGGCAAGCGTAAGAACAGACGCGGCAACACACGCGGCAACGCGGCGGGGTAGAGCAGGGAAGAATCGCATGTCTGCACAGTAGCGCAACGAAGGACGAACCCAAAGAAGTTTCGCTGAGCGGCCCCGGCCCCAGGCTTTCCTCCCGGCCCGTACCCTCCCCGGTACATCGCCACCACTCGGGCGCGCGCCAAACGCTACCATGCAAAGGATGGCTCGTATCCTGATCGATGCGCGCCCGGAAGAGGATGTCCGTTGGCAAAGAAACTGCGCGTAGGTGTGTTATTTGGTGGCAAGTCGGGCGAGCACGAAGTCTCGCTGCGCTCGGGCGCATCCATCCTGCAGGCCATGGATCGCAACAAGTACGACCTCGTCCCCATGGGCATCGCCAAGACCGGCCAATGGCTCGGCCACACAGAATCGACCGCGCTGCTCGGCGGCGCAACACCGCTGAAGCTTGGCAAGGCCGCCGCGAAGAAATCCGTTGAGACCAGCCTCGCACTTCAGGCCACGGCATCCAGCACCGCTGGCCTCGACGTTGTCTTCCCCGTGCTGCACGGCACCTTCGGCGAAGACGGCACCATCCAGGGCATGCTCGAACTGGCGAACGTCGCCTACGTCGGCTCCGGAGTTCTCGGCTCCTCCGTCGGCATGGACAAAGACGCCATGAAGAAGATGTTCGCCATGGCCGGCCTGCCCATCGTCAAGCACGTCACCTTCCTGCGCAGCGAATGGAAGGCAAGTCCGAAAAAGTGCACAAAGATCCTCGAAGACGCACTGAAGTACCCCGTCTTCGTCAAGCCCGCAAATCTCGGCTCATCCGTCGGCATCAGCAAGGTGCGCGAACGCGCCGAACTGGCCAAAGCCATGGAGGAAGCCGCGTCCTTCGACCGCAAGATTGTCATCGAAGAGGGTGTCACCGGAGTCGGCAAGCAGAAGGGCAAGGGCAAGCCGCGCGAACTCGAAATCGCCGTACTCGGCAACGACAACCCCATCGCCAGCGTCGTCGGCGAAATCGTTCCAGACCGCGAATTCTACGACTACGCCAGCAAGTACGACAGCACCAGCACCAGCGAACCCATCATCCCGGCAAAGGTCACCCGCGCACAGGCGAAGCAGATGCAGGCCATGGCCGTAGCCGCCTTCAAGTCGTGCGACTGCAGCGGCCTCGCCCGTGTCGACTTCCTCATGGAAGCCGTCGATCCCGGCTCAAAAAAAGAACCGAAGATCTATCTGAACGAAATCAACACCATGCCCGGCTTCACCAGCATCAGCATGTATCCCAAGCTGTGGGAGGCAAGCGGCATCGGCTACTCGGAACTGATCGACCGCCTCATCACGCTCGCCGTCGAACGTCACGACGAGCGGTCCGCCACAGCCTTCAGCAAGGATTAGCTATCGCCCTTCCGGGGTACAGGTGACTCCAGCGCCTGCCGGTCCCAGTGCGCAGTATCGGCCGCAGCTTCATACGTGCTCTGCAGAAACTGCAGCAACGCCGCGTCTGGATCGGCCGATTGCCGCATCGCCTCGTACGGAAACACAAACTCGCCCAGCGTCGTGTCGAACCGCGCCTCTGCGGGCTGAATAGGCGCGTCCTTGAAACCCTCAGGCGATGGGTACGCATAGCTGTAGAAGAGCGGCTCAATCCCCGGTGCGCCGGGCCAGAAGCCACAACTGCTCACCTCATGCGAGTACGCATCACGCGTAACGCGGTCCGCCAGTCCGGGCACGCCCGGATGCTGCGGCGCCGTTCGTCCTGAGAAGCGCGTGCAGGCAAGATCCAGCGCACCCCAGAACAGATGCACCGGGCTCACCTTGCCGATGAACCGTGCGCGAAAGACGTTGAAGACGCGCGTCGTCTGCAGCAGCACCTGCCAGAAGCGCGCCACATACTCCGGATCGTAGGCGCGTGGTGCAAGATCCTGGTCGAATGGCACCGGCTTTGCGACCTCGACCGGCGTCGGCCAGATGCGGACCGGCATCCCCAGCGATTCCAGCGCCTCCATCACTCTGCCGTAGAAGGAAGCGACCGACATCGGTCCAAGCGCAATGTGCCGCGTGTCTCCTTCGTTCGTCAGCAGGATCAGCTTGTGATCGATGAAGTCGAAGTCGATCTGCAGCACGCGTGTGTCGTGCCACATGGGCGACGTCGTCAGACCGCGCGCCGTGGGATACAGGGCAACGCTCCACGTGTGATTCTGCGCAGGCGTCAACGCCAGCCGGATCTTGCCGACAACCTGTGTCCATAGCTGCAGCGTGACGCAGCTATCGCTCCACGCGCTCTGGGCCAGTTCCGGCCACACGTTAGCGGACGTGCTGTTGCTATCCAATGCCATCGCTCTTCCTCCACATGATCTCCAAACATACGCCTCACATGTTTCACCCGATCGCGGGATCGACCAGCACCCCTCTGTAACGACTTACTTCGCTACACGAATAAAGTCGCGCCAGGCAGTGTCTTGTGACTCGTTGCTCCGGTACGATGTTGGCCGACCGATGAAACCCACCGGAGTCGCCGCCAACATGAAATTCTTTGCTACCGTACTTCTGCTGCTGGCTTTGCCCGCGGCCGCGCAGTCGCTGTACACCGCACGACCGGCGGACCCACTGGCCATCACGGCAGACGCGACGATGGGCCTTCACGCAGACGGCATCGCAGACGATACAGCCGCGCTACAGGCTGCGATTGATCGTGTTGCGGACACCACGGGGCAGGGCATCGTCTTCCTTCCACAGGGCCGCTATCGCGTCACGCAAACGCTGCATCTCTGGTCCGGCGTCCGCCTCATCGGCTATGGTGCGAGCCGGCCAGTACTCACCCTTGCACCCAACACCCCGGGCTACCAGACAGGACACGACTTCCTCGGCACCGGTCGCTACATGCTGCAATTCGCCTCGCGCAAGGTCGCTGCGGGTGCCGAGATCGTCGACGCCAATGAGTTCACTTTTTACAGCGGTGTGAGTAATGTCGATTTCGAGGTTGGTGATGGCAATCCCGCAGCCATCTGCATCCGCTTCCACGTCGCGCAGCACTCGTTCCTCTCGCACATCCACTTCGCCGTCGGCAAGGGCCGCGCCGCATTAGAAGACGTCGGCAACCAGGCCGACACGCTCGAAATCGACGGCGGTGACTACGGCATCGTCTCCGTGCGCACCTCGCCCGCATGGCAGTTTCTGCTGATGGACTCGCACCTCAGTGGTCAGCGCGTCGCCGCCATTCGAACGCAGGAAGTCGGCATGACACTCGTGCGCGACACCATCGAGCGCACACCCATCGCCATCGAAATCCCGGTCAACATGCCGGAGCAGCTCTACGCCCGCGACTTGTTGCTGCGCGACATCACACGCAGTGCCATCGTCCTCGGCGACACCACCAGCCAGCATCACCAGGTCACGCTTGACCACATGCAGTGCGCGCATGTCGCAAAGCTGCTCGAGGCTACGCACAACAACATCGCAGCCTTCAGTCCGATCAACGCGCCATCCCCACACTTCGTGGAAGATCGCCTCACCGTAGGTCAGGAGATCGATGCCAACGGCCGCGAAGGCGCGATCGCCCTGCGCCACAGGGAACACAAACTGACCGCGGCGCCTAAGGCCGTCGCCACCGACATTCCGGCACTGCCGCCCGTCAGCGCATGGACCAACGTGCGCACCCTCGGCGTAACAGGCGACGGTGGCACCGACGACACCACGGCCCTGCAGCACGCCATCGATACGCATCCCGTCCTCTACTTCCCCATGGGTCTCTACCGCGTCCGCGGCACACTGCACCTCAAGGCGGACTCCGTTCTGATCGGCCTGTCGCCCGTCGCCACAGCCATCGTGCTCAACGACAACGACCCCAACTTCATGGGCGAGGGCGCGCCCATCCCCCTCATCGAATCCTCCACCGCAGGCCACGAGATCGTCACCGGCATCGGCATCTTCACCGGCAGCGTCGCGCCGCGTGCCGCAGGCATCGTGTGGAAGAGCGGACCCAAGTCCTTCCTGCAGGACGTGAACTTCCCCGCAGGCCTTCGCGGCTCACCACTGCTAGCGCCCAAATACCCGCAACGGCCGTTCAATCCACAAGGCCCGCAGGGGCCAGATATGCGCAGCTCGCAGCACCCCAGCCTGTGGGTGCGCGATGGTGGTGGCGGCATCATCCGCGACGTATGGACGGCCGACACCACGGCCAACGCAGGCCTGCTCATTGAGAACACCACCACGCCCTCCGTCGCCTACCAGATCTCGTGCGAACACCACATGCACAACGAAGTCCAGTTCCACCACGCAGCCAACTGGACCGTCTACGCACTGCAGACAGAAGAAGAGAAGCCGAACGGCGCAGAGGCGATGCCCCTCGAACTCATCGACTCCCACGACATCACCTTCGCCAACCTCTTCAACTACCGCGTCTCACGCAACGTCATCCCGCAGCCCACGGCCGTTACCGCAACACGCGCGGACAACATCCGCTTCGCGAACATGCACGTCTTCAGCATGACGCGGCTCGCCTTCGACAATGCGCTCATCGACAGCACACGCAACGTCAGCATCCGCACCCACGACTTCACCGCCTTCACGCTCAACAACACCGTCCATCCCGGCTCGCCGCTACCCGTGCCCGCCGCCTTTGAAGCAGGATCGTCTCTCCAGCGACGAACCACGGCAGGCACCTTCAGCAACATCGCCGGCCTCGTCCCCGGCGAACACGGCGACCTCTACTTCACCGACGCAGCCATGCACACCATCGCCCGCTGGGACGCAGCGAACAAAGCCGTTGTGACCGTGACCAAATCAGTCGAAACACCCATGGCACTCGGCTACGCAGGCCACGGAACACTGCTCGCGCTCGACTTCGACAAGGCCGTCTACGCCATCGACACGAATACCAACTCCGCAAAGAAGCTCGCAGCAGAAGACGCCCGCGCCAACACCACACTCATGCTGCCAACCGGCTTCCATAACGACATCGGCAGCGTGCAACGCATGGTCGCGCACCAGGGCTACGTCTACGCACCACGCAGCAACATGGCACTCATGCACGCGGTCGAAGACGAACCACGCAGCTTCTACTACGCTCCGGGTACCGACACGGCCATCATGGCAGGTGGCAGTTGGAAGGGCCTTTTGCAAGCGGTGCAACTCGCCCCCATCAAACAGGGTGCATCGCGGTATGCCATCAGCGAAGAAGACGATAAGGTCTACCGACTCACACTCGATTCACTGACGCACCTCAGCGCAGCCACACTCTTCCCGCGCAGCGGCACCTCAGTCGTCAGCGATACCGCCGGCAACCTCTACATCGCAGGCGCTCAGGTCTTCGTGTACACACCACAGGGAAAACTACTCGGCACACTTGAAGTGCCGGAACGCCCCGGCTCGCTGGCCTTCGGCGGTGCCGACGGAAAGACGCTGTACATCGGCGCGCGTACTGCGCTCTACGCAATCCGCACGGCAGCCACGGGCGCAAAGCCTTAGCTAGCCTCAAGAACTTGCTGGGGGAAGCGAGCGGCGCATCTGCGGCCCCTATACACAATGCTCTCCAGAACAGGAGCATCGGTGGGCCGTGATGCGCCACCTCACTTGAACTACCGGATGCTGGGATTCAGGTTGAAGGCGGTGGAGGTACTCGCGCTATCGACTGTGTAGCCAACCGTTTGCTCCGGGCTCGACGAAGCTGCATTCACGGTGCCCGTCATCATCAGGGCTACATCCAGAACCATGGCCGTAGCCAACATCCATTTCAGAAGATTCATTCGGTCTACCTCCTCATCGTTTGTGAAGACTAGACCTTCAGATGCACCACTTTCTACGGGAAAGATCTTCCAAAACGGCGAGAAAACCACGCATTTCAGGAACTCTTTGCCGCATTTGGCTCATTTTCCCAGCATCTCCAGCAGATCCTGCTCGCTCAACACGCTCACACCCAGATCCCGGGCCTTATCCAGCTTGCTGCCAGCCTCTTCTCCAGCGACCACATGACTCGTCTTCTTTGACACCGTGCCGGACACCTTGCCTCCCGCGGCCTCGATGCGAGCCTTCGCTTCATCGCGCGTCAGCGTCGGCAGTGTGCCGGTCAGCACGAAGGTCAGGCCTGCAAGCGCGGTACCGACAACGCGCTTCTCAGCCGTGAACTGCAGACCCTGCGCACGCAGCGCTTCCACCAGCGCACGATTCTTGTCGATGCTGAAGTAATCGACGATCGTCTTCGCAACGATCGGTCCAATGCCCTCCGCGCGCACCAGCTCTTCTTCCGTGGCGGTCATGATGGCATCCATGCTGCCAAACGTATCGGCCAGGTCTTGCGCAGTGCGCTCACCCACATGACGAATGCCCAGACCCAGCAGCACCCGATACAGCGGCGCAGATCGCGACCGGTCAATCTGCGCAATCAACGACTCCGCAGTCTTCGGCCCCACACGTTCCAGCTTCAGCAGGTCGTCGGTCGTCAACGTGTAAAGATCCGCAACCGTATGCACCAGCGCCGTCCGCGTCGGCTCATCGGCCGTCGTGTCGTTCGACTCTTCCACCATCTCCGCATCGCGCACATCCAGTGACATCGGCGCATCCGGCGCTTCCACATCCGCCAGCGAGACAGGATCGTTCAGCGGATGACCCAGCAACTGCGCCACCATCGCTTCGCCCAGGCCCTCAATGTTCATCACGCCACGCGAGGCATAGTGCAGCAACTCTTCGCTCAATCGCGCCGGACAGCTCGCATTCACACAGCGAAAATCGATCTCGCCATCCTCGCGCACCACCGGCTCTTTGCACTTGGGGCAATGCGTCGGGAAGACAATCTCCTTCGTGCCGCGCGGATGCTCCGCGTCCTCGACCACCTCGGTGATCTTTGGAATCACATCGCCGCCACGCTCCACGGCAACATAGTCGCCAATGCGCACACCCAGACGCGCAATCTCGTCGGGGTTATGCAGCGTAGCGCGCCCAACGGTAATGCCACCAATCCCCACGGGATCCAGCGCAGCAACCGGCGTCAGCTTGCCCGTCCGACCCACTTGAAACAGAACATTCAGCAGCTTCGTCACCGCACCACGCGCAGGAAACTTATACGCAATCGCCCATCGCGGTGCCTTGCCCGTAAATCCAAGCCGCCGCTGTTGCGCAACCGCGTTCACCTTGATCACGATGCCGTCAATCTCATAGCCAAGCGTGTCGCGCTTCGTCTCAGCCTCTGCAATGAAGGAAAGAACCTCCGCAATACTCGACGTCAGGAGCCTATTCGGATTTACTTTGAACCCAAGATCCGTCAGCACATTCAACGCGTCAGATTGCTTTTCAAAGATGTGCTGCTTTTCTTGGAAGTAAAGATCGTCCCGCTGCACAAAGAGGAAGTATGGGCAAAACTCTAGGCCCCTTCGAGCCACGATCTGAGGATCTACCGTTCGGACCGTTCCCGCAGCGGCGTTACGGGGATTTGCAGCTTCAGACTGTCCAGCTTCTTTACGCTCTCTGTTGAGTCTTTGGAAAGAGCGGTGAGGCATGATCACTTCTCCGCGCACTTCGAAGGAGTCCGGCATACCTAGTTGGGCAAGCTTGCCGCCTTGTATCGACAACGGAACGGTATGCATCGTACGGACGTTGAGGGTTACATCCTCTCCCGTCGTACCGTCACCCCGTGTTATGGCTCTGTCGAGATAGGCGGCGGGGGTCACTTGCTTCCCAGCATGAGACGATCGATGGCTTCCCGGAACATACTCAACTGCCAGCGAAAGACCATCCAGCTTGTACTCGCAGACAAATTCCAGCACATCGCTCGAGTGCAGCGCGCCACGCACACGGTCGGCCCATGCGCGCAATTCCTCTTCGTTGTAGGCGTTATCCAGCGAAAGCATCGGTCGAGAATGCGCCACCTTAGCAAAGCCATCCTTCACCTTGCCGCCCACACGCTGCGTCGGCGAATCGGGCGTCACCAGCTCCGGATGCTCCGTCTCCAACGCCTTCAGCCGGTTCACCAGCTTGTCGTACTGCGCATCCGTCAGCGTCGGCTGATCCAGCACGTAGTACAGGTGCTCATGGTGAACAATCTCGGTGCGCAGTGCGTCGATCTGCTGCGGTACGGTTCCGTCGGCCTGGTTCGCTTTTGACATAGACCTATGCAGTTTAGGACGTTTCAGCCGAATCGCAGCTCCAGCACTCCGGGTGCTCCAACCCTTTGCGCAGCGCCACCACACCGGGTGCCCCATTCTTTGCGCAGCAAAGGGTGGGTTATCGCGCGCCGCGCAACCCGCAGCGCCGCTAACCCTCCAAGAAGCTATCGAAACAAGTCCACCGGCAACTGGCCGGTCGGTTCCACCCACACCGCGCGGGCCCGCTGGTCCTTCACCACATCGAAGTCGTACAGCAGCGTGTGCAGATCACGCCGCGGCCCAAAGCGTTCCACCGCAAGCTGCACAAACCCGAGCCGTGACGTCCCGTGCGAAGCACGCAGCAGACGCACCAGTGCCCCGATCCACATCCGCGTCAGCGTCTCGTGATAGCCGCTGGTCGCGGTATTTGCTGTCCCCACGGCGTGGTTATAGGCGCGTACCCGGTCGCGCATGTGACCCATGGCGCGTGCTTCGCCGAACAGGTAGACATAATGCGCCCCGGCCACCAGGTGCCCTTCGTGTGTCCATCGCGACTTCGGCAGGCTGCCCGCCTCAAACGCGCGCAGGAACGCATCGAGTTCTTCTACGCTCGCAGGCGCTTGATGAGGATCGGTTTCAGACATCATCTCGGCAGTATCGCCCAATGTGACCTCGCAGACGAGCGCAAGCTACGCCGAACGCGCGCCATCCAATCGCGCACCGGCTTCGCGCACCGGCTTCGCGCACCGGCTTCGCGCACCGGCTTCGCGCACCGGCTTCGTGCACCGTTCAATCGCATACCGTCTGGCTCCCAGCGGACTGAAGGTCCGCGACTTCCTAGCCCAGGGCAAAGCCCTGGGTTTCGGGAACAGGGAGAAAAATGCGGGCTGTAGGCCCGCGACAAACTCCACTGGCCGCCATAGGTATCCGAATCTTCTGCCATCGGCCGCGGACCTTCAGCTCGGCGCGAACCATCGTTTGAACCGCGCCCAGGATCATCGCTTGAGACCGCTCATTGGTACGAGGCCGTCCGCCAGGCACCGAACCAAGCGCCAAAGACGCGACACATCTCAGCCCAGGCCGAAGGCCTGGGCAGGGGGATGAAAGAAATGCAGAGGGCTGAAAGCCCGACCCAAATCGCACCGCGAAATGCCGCCTCGCGCGGCTTCCGAAATGCTGTCAATAGGGAAAACACGTAACCCCAGCGGGGACAACGACTTACAGGTGGCGGGTAATTCCGCGGAAATCGCTACAATAGATACAGAGCGATTTCTCAGGAGCACCGCACCTCCACCCGTGGCGCTAACTCCTTTGGAATCTAATTTTTACCCGTAACTCCTTTGGAATCTAATTTTTGCCGAAATGGGAATCGTCAACTCCTTTCGAATCTGATTTTTACGAGAAACAGGGGGAGGGGTACCTCCCTCTCGATCCGAACTGCCACCAGAGAAAGAAGTCCGAATGAAGATTGTTATCGCCGAGAAGGTCTCCCCCGCAACGCTCGCCGTCTTTCAACAGGAGCCTTCGTGGCAGGTTGTCACTGCCGACAAGATCACCAACCTCCAGGCCGAACTCGCCGATGCGGATGCGCTCGTCGTCCGCAGCGCCGTGCAGGCAGATGCCGCTTTGCTGGAGCACGCTCCCAAGCTGCGCGTCATCGGCCGCGCCGGTGTGGGTGTGGACAACATTGACGCAGAAGCTGCCACCAAGCGCGGCATCGTCGTCATGAACACGCCCGGCGCCAACGCCGTCGCCGTCGCCGAACTCACGCTGGGCCTCATGGTCACCATGGCGCGCCAGATCCCCAAGGCGACCGCAGCGCTGCACAACGGCAAGTGGGAGAAGAAGAGCCTGCAGGGCACGGAGCTTCGCAACAAGACGCTCGGCATCGTCGGCCTCGGTCGCATCGGCCTGGAAGTAGCCCGCCGCGCCCGCGCCTTTGGCATGGAGCTCATCGGTTACGATCCCTTCGTCGCTCCCGTCATCGCGCGTGAGAACGGCGTCACCCTCGTCGACATCGACACCATCTTCAAGCAGTCGGACTACCTCACGCTGCACGTGGGCCTCACGCCGCAGACCGAAGGCCTCATCAACCAGCACTCCATCGCCATCATGAAGAAGGGCGTCCGCATCGTGAACTGCGCACGCGGCGAACTCATCGTGGATGAGGCGCTGGTCGAAGGCCTCAAGAGCGGTAAGGTTGGCGGCGCATCGCTGGACGTCTTCCGTACCGAGCCGTTGAAGGAGTCGCCATACTTCGGCATCGACAACGTCATCCTCACGCCGCACCTCGGCGGCTCGACCGACGAAGCACAGGAAGCCATCGGCATCCAGCTCGCACAGCAGGTCAGCGCATACCTCAAGGACAGCGTCGTACAAAACGCCGTCAACGTACCGTCGCTCTCGCGTGAAGAGTATGTCGAGATTGCACCCTACATCGACCTCGCCAACCGCCTCGGCATCTTCCTGGGCCACGCGACCCCCGGCAATCTTGAAAGCATGGAGATCGCCTACTCGGGCCGTCTCGCAACGGGCAAGACCGACCTCATCCGCAACGCGGTGCTCGCCGGTGTGTTGAACGATGCAGATGTGAACCGCATCAACGCGACGGCCGTTGCAACGGAGCGCGGTATCCGCGTACAGGAAGACAAGAAGGAGTTCGCCAGCGGCGGCGCCGGATCGGTCCTGAAGCTGATCCTGCACTCGGCAGAGGGGGAAGCGTCGGCCTCGGCAACGGTGCTGCACGGCAACGCACCGCGTCTGCTCTCGCTCGATGGCATCGACATCGAAGCGCCGCTGACGGGAACGCTGCTTGCAATCCGGAATCACGATGTGCCCGGCGTCATCGGCCGCATCGGCACCGTACTCGGCGAGCATGGCGTCAACATCGCCAACTTCGCACTGGGCCGCAGCGTACGCAGCCAGCGGGTACCGCAGGGTCAGGCACTCGCCGTGGTGCAGATTGAGGCATCGCCCGCAAAGGTTGCGGACGTCGTCGCCGCTCTGCGCAAGGTGGATGCGATCGCCAGCGTACGCGCCATCGAACTGCCCTGACCAACACCGAAACGAGAGGAGAGCCCCTATGCCGATCTATGAATACAAGTGCAACGATTGCGGACGCGCGCTGGAGAAGCGGCAGAAGTTCTCCGACCCGGAGTTGACGGAGTGCCCGCACTGCGGCGGTCGTCTGGAAAAACAGATCAGCGCACCGTCGTTCCAGTTCTCGGGCGGTGGGTGGTACGCAGACGGCTACGGCAATAAGGCCGCTGCAAAGTCCACCTCCGGTGAAGGCAGCAGCGCTTCCGGTGACAGCAAACCAGCAAGCACGTCGTCTCCGGATTCATCTTCGTCCACCAGCACACCGGCAGCGGCACCATCCGCTCCCAGCGCTCCGGCCTCGACGTCGACACCAGCGAAGTAGAAACAGAACATAAACAGAAACACGAAGGCCGCAATGATCATCATTGCGGCCTTCGCGTTGCTTGTAGCTGATTGCTTGGAACTACTTCTTCTTCGGTGCCGGCGGAACCTTCTTGCCAGCCTTGCGAGCTTCGCTCAGACCGATGGCGATCGCCTGCTTCGGGTTCGTGACCTTCTTGCCGCCGCGGCCGCTCTTCAGCGTGCCCTTCTTCATCTCGCGCATCTCGGTGCCAACCTGCTTGCCGGCAGCGGGCGAGTACTTGCGCGTGGTGGTCTTCTTCGCTGCCTTCGTGGCAACGGTCTTCTTCGCAGCAACCTTCTTCGCAGAAGTCTTCGTTGCAGGAGCCTTGCTTGCAGAGGCCTTGGTTGCGGTGGTCTTCTTCGCAACGGTCTTCTTTGCAACAGCCTTCTTCGCTACGGTCTTCTTTGCAGGAGCTGCCTTCTTGGCGGTGGTCTTCTTCGCCGGAGCTGCCTTCGTTGCGGTGGTCTTCTTTACTGCGGTCTTCTTAGCGCTTGCCTTTTTTGTTGCCATGACTACTTCTCCCTGTGGTGCTTCGTGCATGTTGCGACGCGTTTGCGTGGTGCCTCGCGCGTTGTGACTTTGTTGCGTTAACGACGACTGCGGCGGAACCGCAGCAACCAAACTACAAGACCGGAGGCAATCAATACACCTGCAATTGACAGGACTTGCCCAGTAAGTACATAGCGATGCCGCAGATCACCCCGCTGCAGCGCTGCCTGCGAACGCAACAGATCGTCACGCAACCCCGGAATCGTGATTGCATTCATGTCCGTAGTCGGCAGCGAACCGAAGACGCGCTCGAACGCAGGCGGCGTGCCGCTGGTGTCATGCGGCACAGCATCCATCAGCTTCGTGATCTCAGCATCGGGTTGATCGCGGAAGAACTCTGTCTTCGCTGTGTTGGGAAAGAGTGTTGTCTTGCCCGTCATCCGCATCTCGATGGCGCCCACAACATCCTGGCAGACACCCAGCGTGTAGTAACCACCGAACGGCAACTGCGGATGCGCTGCATGCAGATACGCGTACGCCCGCATCATCTGGCCGGTCAGCCGCGTCACCTCGATGGCATCTGCGCCTGTGTACTCATGGGCGTGGCGACCCATCACCCACGGCTGATTGAGCTGGTCGTTGGTACGGAACTCTGCACGTCCGTCGATGCCGAAGTAGAACGTGACGTCTGCATTGATCTTCGGTCCGCGCACCAGCCACTCGTACTCGGCATGCGCAACCGGCACCAGCAGACGATGCGAGCGTTGCCACCAATGATCGGTTGGCACGGCGATCTGGCTGTCGAGGAAGAACGGCATCTCAACGTCTTTGCCGTTGTAGTGGAAGTGACCGAAGTTGGCGAAGTAGCGCGCATCGGCAACGGTGACCTCGTGACCTGTCGCCACAAGTGCCTGGACTAGCTGTTGCGGACTCGTCGCTGTCTCGCCGTTGATGCTTGCGGTGAACGGCGCAGTGGACTGGTAGCCGTTGAGTGACAGCCGATTCATCACCTCGGCAAGACGCGCGCTCTCGGCATGCATCGGTGCAATCTTAGGATCGCCACCATCACCATTGGTCACGTCCGCCGTCAGCTTCGTCACGAGACCCTGATCGGAGAAGGCTGGTCGATCGCTTGGCGCATCGAGTGACTCGGTCATCGTCTTGTCGAGCGCATAAGGACCGAGATGAACGCGATCGCTCGCCGCAACCGGATCGTTGCTCTTCGACATCAGGCTCTCGCCGATGTGGACCGTCTGCGTCACGCGATGGATGGTCCATCCCGGGAAGCGATCGAGGCCGCTCCAGTCTTTGCCAAGCACCAGCTTGCGGAAGGTATCGAAGAGGTCCGGCGTCAGGAACGCACCGTTCTTCTCGCCCTTGTTGATGAAGCTGAGCAATTGTTCCGTGAAGCCCGGCTGCGCGGATAGCTCACGCATCATCTGCGAAAGCATCACCGTGTTCGGTGGAACTGCAGCTGCATCGCCAGCGATCGAACGCTCAACGCCAGCGTTGCTCGCGCATCCGGCGAGCAGCAACAGGGAAGACAGTCGAAGGTAAGACGATGTACGCATGCAACATCTACGATGCAACATTGCATCGCCACGGCGATACACGATGCACCACAAAACACACGAGGCACAACGAATGATCGTTGTGCCTCGTGTCTTGCAGTCCTTCGAACGACTATGCTGCGTTGAGCTTCTTCATCACAAGCTCATTCAACAGCGCGGGATTTGCCTGTCCCTTCGACAGCCGCATCACCTGGCCAACGAAGAAGGCAGAGACGGTTGTCTTGCCGCCCTTGAACTGTTCGACCTGCTTTGGATTTGCAGCGATGACTTCATCGATCATCGCTTCAATCGCACCGGTGTCGCTGATCTGCTGCGGCTTCTCGCGCTCATAGACTGCAGCGAAGTCTTCGCTCTTCTCGAACGCGATGTCGAACAGACCCTTCAACTGCTTGCTCGAAAGCTTGCCATCCTCGACAAGATCCGCAGCCTGCACAATGCCCTGCATCGAAACGGGCGACTGCGAGAGTTCGAGGCCTGCAGCATTCAAGCGGCCGACGAGTTCACCAAGGATCAGGTTCGCAACTCGCTTCGGGCTCTTCGCCGTCTTCGCCGCAGCTTCGAAGGCGTCCGCAAAGCTGCGCGTGTTGGCGAAGGTCGCTGCATCCTGCGCGGTCAGATCGTAGTCCGCGATCATGCGTGCGCGGCGGGCCTCAGGAAGCTCCGGCAAGTCAGCGAGAATCTTCGTCATCCACGCGTTGTCGACGAAGAGCGCAGGAAGATCCGGCTCAGGGAAGTAGCGATAGTCATGCGCGGCTTCCTTGCTGCGCATGCTGTACGTGCGTCCTTCGGCTGAGTTGTAGAGACGCGACTCCTGCACGACGCGCGCGCCGCTCTCGACCACTTCAATCTGACGCTCGATCTCGAAGTGGATCGCCTCGCGGATGAAGCGAAAGCTGTTGACGTTCTTGACCTCAGCCTTCGTGCCGTACTCTGCGGCACCTTTCAGCATGACGGAGACGTTCGCATCGCAACGCAGCGAACCCTCTTCCATGTTGCAGTCGCTGACGCCGGTGTAGAGAAGGATCTCCTTCAGCTTGGTCAGGTACTCGTAGGCTTCTTCCGGCGTGCGCAGATCTGGCTCGCTGACGATCTCCACCAGCGGAGTGCCGCAGCGGTTCAGATCGATGTAGGTGCTGCGCGCGGAGTCGGCAAAGCCGTCGTGGATGCTCTTACCGGCGTCCTCTTCCATGTGCAGGCGCGTGATGCCGATGCGGCGTGTGCCGCCCTTGCCATCGCTGACGTCCATCCAGCCGTTCTCCGCCAGCGGCCGGTCGAACTGCGAGATCTGGTAGCCCTTCGGTGAGTCCGGATAGAAGTAGTTCTTCCGCGCGAAGATGCTCTCTTCGTTGATGGTCAGATTCAGAGCCTTCGACGCGAGCACCGCAAACTCGACCGCTTGGCGATTGAGCACCGGCAGCGCACCGGGCAAGCCCAGGCAGACCGGACAGACGTGCGTATTCGGCTCGCCGCCGTAGCGGTTGATGCAGCCGCAGAACGCCTTGGTCTGCGTCAGCAACTGCACGTGAACCTCAAGCCCGATGACGGGCTGGTACTTCGCGAGAACATCCGGAGAGAGTGCGGCGGTGAGAGACATATCACCTCTGATTCTAGCGAAATGCCCGCGCCGCTTCCGTCCTGAGGCGCGACGGAATAATTTTGCCCCCTGCGTGACGAAGAGTTCTTGCTATCACCTGCTTTTTGGGATATCACTCCACTATCCATTGATTCCCCTTTTCCGGCTGCGCTGAAGGCATCACGTCTTTCTCGATTTGCTGTGAGGTTTTTGTGCTGCCTTTTTCACTACCCCAGGTTTCCTCTCGCCCCCTGTCTCTATTGCTCGCGAGCGTCTTGTGCGCCGCCGCGTGCGCTCCTGTGCATGCCAAGGACCAGGTGCCGGACTGGGTCCGCACAGCGGCGGCAACCAAGACGCCGGAGATTCCGGCGGACAGCGACGCCGTCTTTCTGCTGGAAGACACTACCTACACGGTCGCTACGGACGGCACCATCACCCAACACGTGCGAAAGGTAGTCCGCATCCTGAGGCCCCAGGGCCGCAGATACGGCAGCATGTTTGCGGGATTCAACAGCACTTCCAAGATCAAGTCATTGCATCTTTGGAGCATCGGTCCCGACGGTAAGGAGTACGCCGTCAAGGACAACGAACTGACCGAGGTGGGCCGCGGCGAGGGTTTTGAGCTCTACAGCGACAGCCGTGCCCGTGGCGGGAAGCCGCCCGCTCTCGATCCCGGCGCGGTCGCAGCCATCGAATATGAGGTTGTGGAGCATCCCTACTCGAACCACATTCTGTGGTTCCCGGGCGAGAACGTACCGGTCGCGCAGGAGCACTTCCAGGTGGATCTGCCACCTGGCTTCACCATGAAGACCCACTGGAAGGGCAAGGCTCTGGCGCAGTCGCAGGACCTGGAGCACGGCAGGACGGCGTGGGATGTGCTGAATCAGGCCGGCCTGCACGTGAAGGACGCTCCTCCGTTGGCGCCGAATCAGCTTGCGTCCGCCGCTCGCATGGATCTGTACTTCCAGGGGCCTGGCGCTGGAGGACAGTACGGCGCCATGACGGCCGACTGGCAGAGTATCGGCGAGTGGTTCGAGCGACTGGCGAAGGATCGGAACAAGCCGGACGCTGCGATCACCGCGAAGGCTCAGGAACTGGTGGCTGGCAAGGCGGGCTTCCGCGAACGCGTGGATGCCATCGCCAGCTTCGTGCAGAGCGGCATCCGCTACGTGGCCATCGAGATTGCTATCGGCGGGATGCAGCCGCATAATGCGTCGGACGTCTTCCGTGCGCGCTACGGTGACTGCAAGGACAAGGCGACACTGCTGAGCGCAATGCTGAACGCGGTCGGTATCCGATCGACATGGGTGCTGGTGGATACGGAGCGAGGCATGATCAGCAGCGATGCTCCTTCGTTGATGGGCAATCACATGATCGCTGCCATCGAACTGCCTGCGGACTACAAGCCCGAGGGGATGTACAGCATCGTTACGGAGAATAGCGGCAAGCGCTTTCTGATCTTCGATCCGACATGGGAGAAGACGCCCTTCGGCCACTTGGAACGCGAGTTGCAGGGCAGCGATGCGCTGCTGGTGGACGGCGCAAACAGCCAGGCCATCCGTCTTCCGATCCTTAAGCCAGAGCAGAACCGGGTCGAGCGGAGGGCGAGCTTTCAGCTTGCGGCGGACGGCTCTCTCGACGGCAAAGTGACTGAGAATCAGCTTGGGGACATCGCCCGGGATCGGCGCTATTCTTCGATGGAAGACGAGAAGCAGCAGCAGGATTCTCTTGATCACGCACTGGCCGGTGATCTCCTCAGCTTCCACGTGGGTGATGTAAAGCTGGAGCATGCAGCGGAGCTGGAGCACGATCTTCTTTTCAGCTATTCCGTGAAGGCCGACCGCTTCGCACAGCCCATGGGTGAGTTGCTGGGCGTCCGTCCGCGCGTGCTCGGTCGTGAGGCGTTGCGCGTGGATGCGAAGAAGCGCGAAGTGCCCATCGATCTGGAGATGACGCGTGAGGTGCATGACGACTTCACCATTGGGCTGCCCGCCGGATACGACGTGGATGAACTGCCGCCAGCCGTCGACCTCGATCTCGGTTTTGCCTCCTATCGCAGCGCAAGCAAGGTAGAGAACCACAGCATTCACTACACGCGCACGTATACCGTCCGGGAACTTACGTTGCCGGCCGATCGCTATCCGGATGTCCAGAAGCTGGCACGGACGATCGCCGGCGACGAACAAAGCAGCGCCGTACTGAAACGCACAAAGTAGCCCCCAAAACAAAACGCTTCATTGCCTCGAGGAGGGCAGGATGAGATTCAGATGGTGGTCCGTTGGGATCCATGCGGTGCTTTTACTTTCGGCAGTTTCAATACGCAGCATGGAGGCGCAGTCCTGGTTCATCCCGCCGACGCAGGAAGAGCTGCATATGACGTCGGCGCCGGAAGCGCCGGATTCGGAAGCAATCATCCTGAATCGCGATGAACTCGACGACGACGACAACCACATGCGCGCCATCTACTTCCGCATTAAGATTCTGACGGAGAAGGGCCTGGAGCTTGGCGACGTGGAGTTGGATTACGACAAGCGTCGTGATTCGCGCGGCAACAGTATTGGGGAAATCTCGGCCCGGACGGTGCAGCCTGACGGGACGATCGTCCCTTTTACAGGGAAGCCGTTCGATAAGGTGCTGCGGAAGGATTTTGAGAACTCATACTCTGCACGCGTGTTCTCCCTGCCGGCGGTGAAGGTCGGCAGGATCATCGAGTATCGGTACACCGTCCGATGGGACGACCATACCTTCTTCAGCCCGAACTGGATCGTGCAGACGAACCTCTACCTTAGAAAAGGGCATTTCACCTGGAAGCCCACCAATAAAGAGTTGATAGGGGTACGCCGCGGCGGTCGCGAAAGTATCAGCGAGCGGCTGGTGTGGGCGAAATCCCTCCCGGCCGGTACCGAAGTGAAGCTGACCCACACGCCGACAAACCGCGTAAGGCTTGATCTGGACGTAGCCAGCATCTCTCCATTCCGGGCGGAGGAGTTCATGCCGCCGATCCGCTCCTCGCGTTACCACGTCTTCTTCTATTACACGCCGTACTATGACTCGGTCGACTTCTGGAACACGGAGATCAAGTACTGGAGCAGCGATGCCAATCACTTCGCAACGGTGAGTGACCTGGTGCGGCAGACCGCGACAACCACCATTGCAGGCGCGACTGGCGAAGAGGAGAAGGCGCGCAAGCTCTACGCCTTCACCATGACGCTGGAGAATACCGACTACACGCGTCAACGTTCCAGTGCCGAAGATAAGGCTGAGATCAAGTCCGCCGAGGATGTGCTGAAACGCAAGCGCGGCTCCTCGAATCAGATTGCCAAGACTTACATTGCACTGGCCCGCGCTGCCGGTCTGCAGGCCAGCAGTATGATCGTCACCGATCGAAGCTACCTGCTGCTGGACGTGAACTGGCAGGACTTTGAAGCGCAGTTGACCGATGAGATCGCGGTGCTGACCTACGGCGGAGCGCAACATTACCTGGACCCCGGCAGCCGCTACTGCCCTTTCGGGCATCTGGAGTGGGATCACACTCTGACTGGCGGTGTACTGCAGGACAGCAAAGACAAGACGAAGATGTTTCTGCCAACACCGTCTGAGGGCTTTAAATTCTCGCACACCAGCCGCGTTGCAGATGTACAGCTGGAGCAGGATGGTCACATGACCGGCACGGTCACGCTCACCTATGAGGGCAGCCCGGCGCTGCGCTGGCGGCATGTTGCATTGAGGAACGACGAAGCGGAAGTGCACGAGCAGATGAAGAAGGCACTGGAACGCTGGATGCCGGGTGGTACTGAGGTCAAAGTAACTGGCATCACCGGCATCGATAATGGCGAGGTGCCGCTGAAGGTGACTGCGACGGTAGATGGCCACGTCGGCAACGCAGTAGGGTCGCGGGTCATGCTGCCGGTATCGCTCTTTGAAGCTGGTGCCAGGCCGACCTTTCCGCATGAAAAGCGAGACCAGGCTGTTTACTTTGAGTACGCACAGCTTTTGCAAGACGCGGTCCGCTATAAATTGCCACCGGGTTTCACGGTGGAGTCTGCCCCGACGAAGGAGCAGGCGAAGTACGAGAACCTGGCGCTTTACGCACTGACCGCATCGCAGACACCCAATAGCATTACCCTGCGGCGTGACCTTACGATGGGAGACATGTACTTTCCGCTAACCGAATACCAGGGTCTTCGCACCTTCTATGGTGATTTCGAAGCGAAGGATCACGGATCCATTGTGCTGAAACGCCCGACGGAAAAGGCCGCAATCGAGGCACCGGTCGTGAAGTAGGTCAAATCACGGACGGAGAGACGGGGAGCGCTTAGGCGTTCCCCGTTTTGTCTGCTGGATCGTAAGCGTGATTACCGGCCAACTGTGGCCCATCCCTGGCAGCATCCGGCAAGCCGTCTAGACTGTAAAAGCATGATTCTGCCGTTTGTCCGCGAGATGATCGCGGACCTGGAACACACCGACGCCTTCGAACGAGTCCGCCGCCACCTGAGCGCGGGCAGTGGACGCCGTCGTGTGTCCGGACTTACGGCCACCGCCCGCGCCATCTACTTGCCGCTGATGGTGCGCGCCAGCAATGCACCCGCGCTCATTCTGGTGAGTGACAACAAGGCTGCGGAGGCGCTGCATGCGCTTCTGAACGCCACGTGCGATCTGACCGGTGCTCTAAAGTGCGAAGAAGTGCTGCGGCTACCCGCGCACGATGTGTTGCCCTTCGAGAACCTGTCTCCACACGCAGAGATTCAGGAACAGCGCGCGGCGACACTCTGGAAGATCTGCACCGGCGCCGTCCGCATTGTGATTGTGCCGCTGGAGTCAGCCTGCATGCGCCTGTTTAGCCGCGACTATTACGCAGCGCTGGCTTTGGAACTGAAGCGCGGCGAAGAATACGACACGGCCATGCTGCTGGAGCACCTGCTGACCGTTGGCTACACGCGCGTGGATGTGGTCGAGATGCCCGGCCAGGTCACGTTGCGCGGCGGCATTATGGATGTTTACTCGCCGGAGATGGACCGGCCGGTGCGCATCGACTTCTTCGGCGACGAGATCGAGAGCATGCGGAAGTTCGATCCGGAGACGCAGCGTTCCTCTTCGCCCGTCGACGAGATCGTACTGCTGCCGCTCACCGAAACGCCTGTCACTGAAAAGCTGCTGGGCGCGGTGCATGCGCGGCTGGTACGTGGCGGCAGCGCCGGTGCCGAGCTCGAGGGCGGGGAAGAGCCGCGCGAGTTGCAGACCAGCGTGGGTGAGGTCTCGGTCTTCCCCGGGTGGGAGTTCTTCGCACCGGTCGCTGGTGCACATGGCACGGTACTCGACCTGCTGGGACCGAAGACGCGCGTCTACGTGGAAGAGCCCGCTATGGTGAAGAACCAGGGTGAGCGCTGGTGGAACAAGGTCGAGCAGCGGCACGACCGCAGCGGCATCGGATCGCTGGTGAAGCCGGACGATGTCTATCTTTCGCCGTGGGACTTCGCTGATCGCGTGCGCATGTATCCCGGCGTCGAGTTGGATCAACTCGGCGCGGTCGACGTACTGGAAGCAGAAAGCTCATCGCAGAGCGAGATCGAGTTTGCGACGCGCCCGACGATGCGTTTCCACGGCTCGATACCGCAGTTCACAGAACACCTGAAGACCCTGCAAAGCCAGGATGCACGCGTACTCATTGCGGCACACAACCAGGGTGAGGTTGAGCGTCTTGCCGGCCTGTTCCAGGAGTACGGTGTCGCCTATCGCATTGGAAGTCGTGTACAGCAGGCCAGCGGCTCCGCAACCGTCTATGACGAAAGCAGCTACCTAACCGGCGACATTCGTACGCCAGTCATTGTTCGCACGGCGCTCGCAAGTGGCGTGCAGTTTCTTGACCTAGAGAAGGCGACCGCGCGGCAGTTCATCATCGTCGGCGCGCAGGACCTGAATGACGAAGCTGACGTCAATGCGCGGCCGGTGCAGCGCAAGTCGAAGACCTCAGCGTTCATCAGCGACTTCCGTGACCTGACAGTTGGCGACTTCGTCGTGCACGTCGAGCATGGCATCGCGAAGTACATGGGCCTGCGCACCATCGACCAGGACGGCACGCCGCTGGAACTGATGATCCTGGAGTTCGCGGAGCAGGCCAAGCTCTACGTTCCGCTGACGCGTCTTGACCTGATTCAGAAGTATCGCAGCGCTGAGGCGGGTCCGGCCCCTGAGCTGAACAAGATGGGCGGCGCTGCGTGGGGCAAGACCAAAGCCCGGGTCAAGAAGGCCATGCAGGACATGACCGGCGAGCTGCTGAAGCTGTACGCGCAGCGGCAGGCGGCGCTTGGCTACGCCTTTACGCCGGACTCGCAGATGATGCGCGAGTTTGAGGATGCCTTCGACTACAACGAGACGGACGATCAGCTAGCGGCCATTGCCGACATCAAGCGCGATATGGAGTCGACGCAGCCGATGGATCGTCTCTTGTGCGGCGACGTCGGATATGGCAAGACAGAAGTAGCGATGCGGGCGGCGTTGAAGGCTGTGCAGGATTCCAAGCAGGTTGCGGTGCTGACGCCGACCACGGTACTCAGCTTCCAGCACTTTCAGTCATTCAAGAAGCGCTTCGCACGCTTTCCTGTGAACGTCGAGATGATCTCAAGCTTCCGCACCGCGAAGGAGCAGAAGAAGATCCTTGAAGACACGGCCGCTGGCAAGGTCGACATTCTCATCGGCACACATCGGCTGCTGTCGAAGGACCTGGTCTTTCAGGACCTCGGCCTGCTTGTCGTCGATGAAGAGCAGCGTTTCGGTGTCCGGCACAAAGAGCGTCTGAAGCAGATGCGTGCGCACATCGATGTGTTGGCGATGTCGGCGACTCCGATTCCACGCACACTGCATATGAGCCTTCTCGGCCTGCGCGACATGAGCGTCATCGAGACGCCACCGAAGGACCGCATGGCGATTCAGACGATCGTTGCCAAGTTTGACGAGAAGCTTTTGCGCACTGCCATCGAGGTGGAGTTGGAGCGCAACGGCCAGATCTACTTCGTGCACAACCGCGTCGAGACGATCTACGAACTCGCGTCCAAGATTCGTGAGCTTGTGCCGCAGGCACGCACTATCGTCGCGCACGGACAGATGGGCGAGGGTGAGTTGGAGAAGGCGATGCTCGCGTTCATGGATGGCGAGTACGATGTGCTTTGCGCGACCAGCATTATCGAGAACGGTCTCGACATCTCGCGCGCGAACACCATCATCATCAACCGTGCAGATCGTCACGGCCTCAGCGAGCTTTACCAGTTACGTGGCCGCGTTGGACGCAGCGATCGACGCGCGTATGCGTACCTACTGATTCCGCCGGAGAATGAACTGACGGAGATTGCTCGCAGACGTCTGGCGGCATTGAAGGAGTTCAGCGATCTCGGTGCTGGCTTTAAGATTGCAGCACTCGATCTGGAACTGCGCGGCGCCGGTAACATGCTGGGCGGCGAGCAAAGTGGCCACATCGAAGCCATCGGCTTCGAGATGTACACGTCGATGCTGCAAGAGGCCGTTGCGAAGATCAAGGGCGAAGGTCAGGATGAACGTCCCGGGGTCGTGCTCAACCTGGGTATCTCTCTGCGCATCGATGCGACATACATTCCGGAGGAGAACCAGCGTCTGCGTATGTACAAGCGCATCGCCGGCGCGACCGACACGGGTGTGCTCGCGGACGTGCGCGCGGAGATGATCGATCGCTACGGCGAGCTACCGGAAAGCGTTGTTAACCTGCTTGCTGCAGCGGAAGTACGTCTGCAATGTGAGCGCATCTGCATCGCGCAGCTTGACCGCAAGCGTGTGCAACTTGAAGAGAACAGGCAGAAGGTGTTCCGTGAGATGCTGATCCTTAAGTTTGACCAGAAGGCGAAGATCGATCCGGGTATGCTGATGAAGCTGGTCTCGCGCAATACGAAGAAGGGCGCACAGTTTACGCCCCAGGGAGTGCTGCGCTGGCCGCTATCTTCGGCTCAGTCAGCAGATGTAATCGCAGAGACGAAGGCTCTGCTGGAGCAGCTTGATCTAGCGCCTGCGGCTGTGTAGTCTCGCCGCATCCACGACATTCGTACGAAGACCGTGTGATGAAGGTCAAACTGTGACGAAGTCTGCTCCCCTATCTTTCGGTTCCAAGATTCTCCCTCTTACTTCGGCACGATTTTTTGCTGCCATGTTTGTCGTCTTCTATCACGGTTGGCTAATCATTCCTTCCCATCGGGATCAGCATGACCTTCTTTCCCGCTTCATCGGGTTGGGGTATGTAAGTGTGAGCTTTTTCTTCATGCTTTCCGGCTTTATTCTGGCCATCGTCTACCTTGGCTCGGGTAAGCCGGTGCAGCCAAGGCGCTTTTTCGTTAGCCGCTTCGCTCGCATTTATCCTCTTTATATTGCGGCTCTGCTGTTGGACTTGCCTCACTTTCTTCATACGTTTCGTTCAAGTGGTGCGACTTCAATGCATGCGGTTGGTGTCGTGACTGCCAGCGTCGCTCTTGTTCAGGCATGGTCGCCCTCGTTGACGGGGCTGAACATCCCTGGCTGGTCTTTGTCTGCGGAAGCCTTTTTCTATCTTTGCTTCCCTTTGATCGGTCCACTTCTGGCGAAGCTGCGGTTGCGCACATCGCTCGTAGCAGGCCTCTTGATCTACGCCACTGGTGCCGGGATGGTGCATGCCCTTCATGGTTCGGGCCAGACTTATTCTCCCTTGCCGCACCTGTATGTTTTCCTGCTTGGAATCAACCTTGCAACACCATTCCGATGGGTCATGGAAGAGTCTGAGCGAAGGCGGGCGTTGGAGCGGAGCGCGCCTTACCTGATCGTCGTAAGTCTTGCTGCCTTCCTTGCGATTCCTGTCTTCCAGCTTCCGATCTCTGAAAACGGCTTGCAGCATGGGCTTTTGGCTCCGCTTTTCGCGGTCGTCATCGTTGCCCTTGCCAGCGGCAACCGCCTTATCGATTCATTGCTTTCGCCGAAGTGGCTTGTGGTGTTGGGCGAAGCGAGTTTCGCTCTGTATCTCATTCACATGCCCATTGCCACGATGCTGCGGCGTCCCTTGCAGCACTATGGCACCCCGGCATTCCTGGCCTACGCCTGCCTTGTGACAGCACTCAGCGTGCTGAGCCTCGTGTACTTTGAGACGCCCTGCCGTTTGTGGATACTCGCAAAGGAGAAGGTCCGCAGCCGCGAAACGCAAGCCACCAGCGTCCTGATGCAGTAGATGTCCACTGCCAAATCCGTGACGTTCGTAAATGCCCAAAGTTATGTGGGAGACTCTTGGTTCTCGTTCCCGTTCGTGGTTCAATTCGTAGCTGATATGAAACAGCACTTCCGAGCCACGGTGGAGAAAGGTGATCGCGTGCTGGGCTGGACGATGGCGCGTGTGCCTTTCGACCCAGCCGTCGTCTGGAAAGAACGCATTCGTTCGCGGGTGAAGGGAACGATCAACGGCTTCGTATTTCGTACCTCGCTGTTTCCGTTCGCTGGTGAAGAAGGAAAGTACTTCCTGCTGGTGACGAAGGCGATGCAGGCTGGTGCCGGGGTGACGCCGGGCCATGTCGCGATGTTCGTGCTTGAGCCGGACCTTGACCCTCGCGAGGCGGAGTTGCCGGAGGAACTCGATGCGTTGCTTGATGACGAAGACGGGCTGCGTGCGTGGTACGAGTCGCTGACGGAGTACACGCGGCGCGAGATCGGCAAATGGGTCTCCGACGTCAAGAGTGATGAGGCACGTATGCGTCGCGCGCAGACGATGGCCGAGCGGATGTTCTTCACCATGGAAGCCGAGGCAGAATTGCCACCTGCGATCCGTAAGGCGCTGGATGCGCGGCCGAAGGCGAAGTCTGGCTGGCCCGCGATGACACCGACACAGCGCCGTATGGAGCTGTTCGCCGTCACGGCATATCAATCGCCTGAGTCACGCGCGAAGCGGATCGATAAGCTGTGCGATGCCGCAGAGAAGCGTGCGTCGAAGTTGTAAGTGGCGCATGCTCGCCGCTTGCGCGAAGACCTTGCCGCGATAAGATGTTCGCAACTATGCGCTCTTCACTCCGCTCTGTTGTCGTCTCGTTGGCACTGCTTGCAACTCTTTCTGTTCCTGTGCGTGCGCAGCGCATCAGCGCGGATGGTGCGACGCAAACGTTTGGGTTCGTCGCTGATCAATACTTCGACGACGTTTACTTCAAGTTCAATCCCACGAGCGGGACGACCGTGGGGTATCACCAATACGACACGCAGCTTGAGGATTACTCGGCTGGTGCGATTGCGAAGCAGACGGCAGCGCTGCATCAGTACCAGACGAAGCTGGAGGCGATTCCGGCGGATGGTCTTGATGCTCCAGTTGCCGCGGATCGCGAGATCCTGCTGAACTCCATCAAGTCGCAGTTGCTGAGTCTGGAGACGATCCGGATGTGGCAGAAGAATCCGGACAACTATTCGAGCGGTGTAACAGGTTCTATCTTCACGTTGATGGAGCGTCCTTACGCGCCGGTGAATGCGCGGCTCCGTGCGGCGATTGCGCGCGAGAAGCTGATTCCGCAGGTCTTTGCGGAGGCTCGCAAGAACCTGCAGAACCCACCGAAGATCTACACCGAGATCGCCCTGGAACAGATCGACGGTAATATCAGCTTCTTCCAGCATGATGTTCCGCTGGCCTTTGCGGACGCGACCGATGCTGCGGCGAAAGCGGAGTTTGCGAAGACCAACGCTGCTGTTGTCGAAGCCATGAAGAGCTACGCGGCCTGGATGAAGACGGATTTGCTGCCGCGGTCGGGCGGCGAGTTCCGGTTCGGCGTGGATACGTACCGCAAGAAGCTGTTGTACGACGAGATGGTCGACACGCCGCTGGACAAGCTGCTGGCCGTGAATGATGCGAACATGAAGGCCAATCAGGCCGAGTTCGCGCGGATTGCGAAAGATCTCGATTCTAAGAAGACACCGACCGAGGTACTGGCAGAGCTGGCGACCATCCATCCGGCGCCGGACAAGCTGCTGGATGCTTTCCGTGACAGCTTCAACGCGGAGATCACATTCATCCAGTCGCACCACATCATCACGCTGCCGAGCAGCGTTCGACCTGTGCTGGAAGAGACACCGCCGTTCGAGCGGGCTACGACGTCGGCCAGCATGGACTCGCCCGGACCCTTTGAGACAGGTTCCACCAAGGCGTACTTCAATGTCACGCTTCCAGAAAAGGACTGGACTCCGGAACATGTTGCAGAACATATGGCTCAGTTCAACGTGGGAACAATTGTGAGCACCAGCGTGCACGAGGCATTTCCTGGTCACTTCACGCAGTTCCTTTGGCAGGACAAGTTCCCGTCGAAGATCCGGAAGCTGACGATGGCAGCGACCGACGTGGAAGGCTGGGCTCACTACTGTGAGCAGATGATGCTGGACGAAGGCTTCTCGATACCGGGCGCGGATGAGCGGACGTTGAAGCTGGTTCGGCTGGGACAGTTACAGGATGCTTTGTTACGCAACGCTCGCTTTACCGTGGCTATCAAGATGCATACGGAAGGCTGGACGACGGATCAGGCTGAGCAGTACTTCGTGACCGAGGGTTATCAGTCGCCGTCGGTTGGCAAGGTGGAGACGAAGCGTGGCACTTCGGATGCAACGTATCTGTATTACACGTTAGGTAAACTAGAGATACTCAAGCTGCGCGCGGACGTTAAGGCGAAGCAGGGAGCTCGATTCAACCTGCAGGACTTTCATGACACGTTGATGCGACAGGGACCGGTTCCGATCAAGATCGTGCGACAGGCAATGCTTCACGATGGGTCTCCTGTGCTTTGAACTGCAATGGAATGCATGAATTGGGTAGATGATTGTCCTGCACATGGACGTCATCGACGTACAACGGATTCGGTATAGGCTGCTGCAGAGCCGTTCAGTAGCATTGGGCAATTGAGTTGACTGCAAGACTTCTCGGAAAGTGTTTGGACAAATGGCAAGCATGACGCAAACGATTCGCAAGGCTGTATTTCCTGCCGCTGGTATGGGCACCCGCTTCCTCCCCGCTACCAAGGCCACTCCTAAGGAGATGCTGCCGCTGGTCGACAAGCCGCTGATCCAGTACGGCGTGGAAGAGGCCGTAGCCGCCGGCTGCACAGAGATCATCATCGTGACCGGCCGTGGCAAGGGCACGATGGAAGATCACTTCGACCGCGCACCGGAGCTTGAGGCTTCGCTCGAGAAGCGTGGCAAGACCGCGTTGCTGGAGATTGCACAGTCGGTTTCGAAGCTGGCAAAGATCACCTACGTTCGCCAGCCGGAGGCACTTGGCCTGGGCCATGCCGTTCTGATGGCGAAGGAACTGGTCGGCGATGAGCCTTTCTGCGTGTTGCTGCCAGACGACATCGTCGATGCGACCGTTCCGTGCATGAAGCAGATGGTCGAAGCCTTCAACCGCACCGGATCGTCGATCCTGGGCAGCGAAGTGGTGGAGGGTGAAGCGATCTCGCAATACGGCTGCCTGGATTGCGCACCGGTTGAAGGCGATGAGCGCCTGCTGAAGGTTCGCGACATGGTCGAGAAGCCGAAGGCGAGCGAGGCACCGAGCCAGAACGCGATCATTGGTCGCTACATCCTGACGCCGCGCATCTTCAGCCTGCTGGAGCAGTTGACGCCTGGCGCCGGTGGCGAATTGCAATTGACGGACGGCATCAAGGCGCTGCTGCAGTACGAGAGCGTCTACGGCTTCACGTACGAGGGCAAGCGTCACGATGCAGGCGACAAGCTCGGCTTCCTGAAGGCTACCGTTGAGTTCGCACTGAAGCGTGACGACCTAGGCCCGAAGTTCCGCGAGTGGCTGAAGTCGTTCCCTCTCTAGTTCTGGGCGGGGTACCCCCCCCCTTTTTCCTGTAAAAATTAGATTCTAAAGGACTTGACGATTCCCGAATCGGCAAAAATTAGATTCCAAAGGACTTACGGGTAAAAATCAGCAAACAAAGGACTTAGGGCAAATCACAGATGTCTGTGATTTGCCCTATTTCTATTGTAGATAGATTGGGGAAATAACCCGCCAAGTTTATTTCCTTTTGAATGTTGGGTTTAGGTGCGTTTGGGGCTTGACAGGATTCTGGCCGCTCGGCCGGGCGACGCCTCTTTCATCTGAGGGGGATGAGCCTTGTGGTTCGCTTCGCGAATAACCCACCCTTTCGCGATGAAGCCGCGAAAGAATGGGGCACCCGGTGTTGTGGGCCTTACAGGCTTTCGGTGATCTGGTTGAACTCTGCTTCGGAGAGGCGGAAGGTTGCTGCCGGTAGTACTCCGTCCACCTGCTGGGCGCTGCGGCCACCGACGATGGCTGCGGTGACGGCGGGGTTGTGGAGTGTCCAGGCTATTGCGACTACTCCAGCTTCCACGCCGTGCTTTGCTCCGATCTCCTTGAGCTTGTCCGCGAGTGCCAGATTCCTGGTGAGCTGCGGTTCCTGGAACGCCTTGGCTTTTTTGCGGAAGTCGTCGTCCGGGAAGGCTGCGACGCGCTCTTTGGTCATCTTGCCGGTGAGCAGGCCGCTTTGCATGGGCGAGTAGTTGATGACGCCGATGCCCTTCTTTTCGCAGAAGGGCAGAATTTCCGCCTCGTTGGTGCGGTTCAGCATGGAGTAGGGCGGCTGGAGGCTGGTGATGGGGGCGATTTTGAGGGCGCGCTCCATCTGGCTGACGTTGAAGTTGGAGACGCCGATCCAGCGAACCTTGCCTTCCTTTTGCAGATCGGCCATGGTGCCCCAGCCCTCTTCGATCTCTTCGTCGGGGATGGGCCAGTGGATCTGGTAGAGGTCGATGGCGTCCAGCTTCAGGCGCTTGAGGCTGTCCTCGCACTCCTGGCGGATCTGCTTCAGGGTGCGGACGATCTGACGATCTTCGCCCCAGGTCATGGCGCATTTGGTGAAGACATAGGGCTTTTCGCTGACACCCTCGAGAGCATGCGCGACCACCTCTTCGGAGTGTCCCAGGCCGTAGACGGCTGCGGTGTCAATCCAGTTGATGCCCTTGCCGATGGCGTGGCGAATGGCCGCGACGGATTCCTGGTCGTCCTGCGAGCCCCAGCCGAACTGCCATCCGCCGCCGCCGATGGCCCACGCGCCGAAGCCGATGGCGGTGAGGTCGAGATCTGAGTTGCCGAGTTTCCTGGTGGTGCCGAGGGTGTTTGTGCTCATAGGTAGAAGGATGCACCGGAATTGGATCGCGCAGGTACATCTGGGGCGGCTGAATTGCGCCTCCAAGTGATTCGCTCAGACATAATGAGGCATGTTCAGATCTTTTCTGTTGATCTCTCTTGTGTGCCTAGCGTCCTCAGCAGCGTCCGGTCAAAGCGCTCCGCCTGCTGAGGATGTGGGTCCCGCCAAGGCATTCGTACGCGGAAGATCCGTCCGCTTTATGTCAATCACGCAGGGCGATGGAGGGACTGGCGAAGAGTTCCAGCCGGCCAGTGGTAAACCTGGCACTTGGCCGAGCGTCCTTCTGGTGCCGGGTCGCGGTGGTCTCACGGACTCCATCAGGAGTGCGGCTTCGGCCTTGGCCGCTCAGGGGTACAAGGTTCTTGCGCTGGATCCAACCGACGGTACTGCTCCGACCAAGTTGGTGGGGAAGCCCGTTTGGACCGAGGGTCCGCACGACAAAAACGTTGAAAGAATTGAGTACGCGCTGGTTTATCTAGAGGCTTGGATGATGGATCCCTCAAAAATTGCTGTAATTGGATGGGATGAGGGAGCAACACTCTCCGCGGACGTAGCCGTAGCCGAGGAAAACGTTAAGGTCCTGGTGACGAATGACGGGCAGTTGCCAATTGATCCTGCTTCGGTCGCGCGACTTAAAGCAGCCGTTCTCGGAAACTTCAGCGCCTTGGGGCAAGTGGACCGTGATGGGATTAATACGTTCGCGACAGCCATGAAGCGCGCTCGCAAAACCACGGATTTGAAGGTCTACGTGAACGCGAGAGCTGGTTTCGAAGAGCAAGACTCGGAGAGCTACCGCCCGGGAGACGCCGCCGACGCCGAGCAACGGACTTTGCTCTTTCTGACGAAATATCTACCTGTGGCGGGGCTCTCACGATCACGGACGTCCCACTAACCTTTTCCGATCTGCCCGGTCTATTACTGTGAGATCGATCTTCTGACTCCGGAGTCAGTGCACGATGGGTACAACAGCTTTTGGTGACACGATGAGTGGCGGCGCTTTTGCTTCAAATGCCAGCTTTGCTGGAAATACCGGCGGTTTTGCCGGAGGCGGGGCATTGGCGGCGGGTGCTGTCGCGGTAGAATCGCCAGCAGTGGCGAAGGCAGCGGCAGGTCGGGCGGGACGGGCAGCGCTTACTCCAGCGCAGATGGAAGCCCGTGCGCAGCAGCGGCTGGAGGATGACGAACTCATCCGACAGGCGCAACGCGGCGAACGTGACGCGTTCGACCAGTTGGTGCGCCGGTATGATGGCGCGGTGTTACGGCTGGCGCTGCACATGCTGGGCAATGAGCAGGACGCGCAGGATGTGCATCAGGAGGCGTTCCTGAAGGCCTACCGGCACCTGTCGAATTTTCGGTTTGAGTGCTCGTTCTATACGTGGCTGTATCGGATTGTGACCAACCTTTGCCTGGACGCGCTGCGCCGGCGTAAGAGTCGTCGTGAAGATCCGGCAGTTGTGATGGACGGCAGCGGTGACGCGATCGACCTGATGAGCAACATCAGCGATGACCGTGCGGGTGCGAACCCGGAGCTGGAGCTGCGGCGGAACACGCTGCATCTGCGGATCCAGGAGGCGTTGAATCAGCTGACGCCGCGTGAGCGGATGGTGTTTGAGTTGAAGCATTACCAGGGCCTGAAGCTTCGCGCGATTGGCGAGATGCTGCAGACCACGGAAGAGACGGCAAAGAATACGCTGTTTCGCGCGACGCGGAAGCTGCGCGCGAATCTGGCGGACGCTTAGGACAAGTTTTAGTTTGGAGTTTTAGTTTCTTTGAGATTAAGCGCTTCACTTGCAACTCAAGCTAAGAACTAAGACGAAGAAGCAGGACCCCGCAGATCAGGCACAGGCCGGCGCGGGGAGTTTTACCCAGACCACGGCAGGCGATCGAGACACGTACGACCGGCCGGGATAGAAGCACGCAACATCTTTTTGGAAGCCATACAAGGAACACGCGCCATGAATTGCGAAGAAGTGAGAGAACAACTCGTACTGTTGGCCTACGACGAGCTCCGTGAAGCGGAGCGGGCCGATCTGGAGCTCCATCTGCGGGGATGTGCAGGCTGCCAGGAAGAATCCGAAGCCCTGAATGCAATGACCAACGTGCTGGCACAGGAGTCTGTGCCGGTGGTGACGCCGAATATGCTGGCGGCCAGCCGGATGCGTCTGGACGAGGCGTTGGATGAGGCTGGGAAGAGCACGTGGAGCATGCGCCTTCGGGCTGCGCTGCAGGGCACCTGGCAACATCTTTACGCGGCACCTGCGTTGGCGACACTGCTGGTGGGCGTTGGATTTCTGGGTGGCAACATGCTTACCCGGTACCAGGTGGCGCATGCGCCGCAACCTCATGGTGGGCTGGTCGCGACCGAGGGTGAAGGGATCATTGGCAACATTAGCGGGATTGTAACGACGCCGGATCCGGATGTGATCCAGGTGAAGTACACGCAGATGGTCCCGATGATGTTCCAGGGCCGTCTGGATGAGCCGCAACTGCGCCGGTTGTTGACGCTGGCGGCGCAGCACAATAGCGATAATGGCATCCGCGCGATCTCCGTGGATCTGCTGGCGAAAGAGTGCAAGGCCGGTCATGTGTGTGAGCACGGCGAGGGCGATGCAACGGGTTTCCGGGATGCGTTGCTGGTGAGCCTGCGGTATGACAAGAGTCCGGCCGTGCGGCTGCGTGCGCTGGAGGGTCTGGGCCCGTACATCGCGCAGGATCAGAAGGTCCGCGATGTCGTACTGGAGAGCCTGATGAGGGATTCCAGCGCAGATGTGCGGACGCATGCCATCGGGATGCTGGAGCCGGTCGAGGGCGACTCGAGCGTTCGGCAGGTGCTGCACACGGTATCGACGCAAGACGAGAATCCTTACATTCGCACTGCTTCCATGCAGGCGCTGGGGACCGTCGATGGGATTCAGTAGGCAGTTTGCGATTGCGGGTCTGGCGGTAGCGTTTTCGGTGGGAGCAGCCGGGGCGCAGACGACGCAGGTGCTGATGAGCAGCGCTGCGGAAATCGATGCAATGTTCGCGGGAGCGGGTTTCGGCGCGGCGGCTGGTGGTCACTCGCAGCCAGCAGCGGGATACCTGGGGATTGCATTCCATGATGTCAGCGACGGCGATATCGGGTCGATGCACTTGAAGGACGGCCACGGCGCCGTGATCGTCATGGTGGATCATGATGGACCTGCGGGTAAGGCCGGACTTCGTGAGCGCGATGTTGTGCTGAGCGTAAACGGCGTCACGGTCGATGGCGAAGAGCAGTTGCGCAAGATGCTGCATGACATGCCGCCCGGAAAGTCGATTGCGCTGTACATCTGCCGCGGCGGTGCGGAGCAGACGGTGACGGCGGTGATGTCGACCCGTGAGGAAGTGGATAAGCAGGCTCGGCAGCGATACATTGTGCCGGTTCCAGTGGACGACACGGCGATTGTTGTTGCACCGCCGGAGGCGCCGGCGCCGAAGAGCAGATTCGGCAATGGCTTCATTACGGGACATCTGTTGCCGACGCCGACCTATACGGGGGCGACGGTGGATGCCATGGGCGCGCAGTTGGCCGACTACTTTGGCGTGAAAGACGGCAAGGGTTTGCTGGTGCACGAGGTGGAGACGAACAGCCCGGCGGCTGCGGCGGGTCTGCGTGCGGGCGACGTGGTCACGCGGATGAATGGTGGTCGAGTGGCGACGGAGAAGGACTGGACGCGTGCTCTGCATGAGAGCAAAGGTCGTCCCGTGGTGATGACCGTGATCCGCGAGCGGCGTGAGCAGACGTTGACGATGGTGCCGGATAGTAAGCGACGGAGCGCCCTGGGTGATGCGGTCGAGCCACGTGCGACACCGGCCCCGGTTATGATGCTGCGATAGCTGTCCTGCCGTGGGATGCTGCCGGGATGCCCTCTCGCCTCTATACTGAGGCCACCGATGGACAATCTCGAGCCGCTTCGCCCCAACCTGGACGACTACCTGCTGGATAACGCCTACGACGAAATGTTCGCCGGGCCTGACCAGCTGCGCGGCACCTACGAAGTTCTGATGGAGCAGTTTTCTGCCCTGCCGCGTGCTGAAGTCGAGCGCCGAAAGCAGGCTGCGGATCTCTCCTTTCTGAACCAGGGCATCACGTTTACGGTCTATGGCCGGGATGAGGGTACGGAGAAGATCTTTCCGTATGACCTGCTGCCGCGCATGATCACAAGCACAGAGTGGGCGACGGTGGAGAAGGGCCTGACCCAGCGGATTACCGCGCTGAACCTGTTCCTGAAGGACATTTACACGGAGGGCCGCATCCTGAAAGAGGGTGTGGTGCCGCGTGAGCTGGTGTACAGCTGCAAGCAGTTTCGGCGGCACATGATCGGGCTGCAGGTGCCGCGGAATGTGTATATCGCGGTGGTTGGGACGGACCTGATCCGGCTGGAGAACGGCGAGTTTGTCGTGCTGGAAGATAATCTGCGCGTGCCCAGCGGCGTGAGCTACATGCTGACGAACCGGCGCGTGATGAAGCGGATCTTTCCGCAGATGTTCCGCAAGTACAACGTGCGACCGATTGAGCAGTACACGCAGTTGCTGCTGGGAACGCTTCGGTCGCTGGCGCCTGAGGGGCGTCCGGAGCCGAATATTGTTCTGCTTTCGCCGGGCGTTTTTAACAGTGCGTACTACGAACATGCGTATCTTGCCAGACAGATGGGCATCGAGCTGGTCGAGGGACGCGATCTGGTGACACACGACAACGTCGTGTACATGCGTACGACGAGCGGTCTGAGGCGCGTGGATGTCATTTATCGGCGCGTGGATGACGACTTCATCGATCCGATGAGCTTCCGCGGCGACAGTATGCTGGGCGTGGCGGGGCTGTTCAATGCGTATCGCGCGGGCAATGTGACGCTGGCGAATGCCTTTGGAACGGGTGTTGCCGATGACAAGGCGCTGTACGCGTATGTACCGGCCATCATCAAGTACTACTTGAGCGAAGAGCCCGTGCTGAAGAACGTGGAGACGTATCTGTGCGCGCGGCCGATTGAGCGGCAGCATGTGCTGGCGAATCTGGACAAGATGGTTGTGAAGGCCGTGGGTGAGAGCGGCGGGTACGGGATGTTGATTGGGCCGCAGTCCACCGCGGCGCAGCGTGAGGAGTTTGCACGGAAGATCGAGGCGGATCCGCGGAACTACATTGCGCAGCCGACGATTCAGTTCAGCCGCGCACCCTGTCTGTTTGGTAATGGGTTCGAGCCGAGGCATGTGGATCTGCGGCCGTATGTGCTGTACGGCGATAAGGTGAGCATCGTGCCGGGCGGCTTGACGCGCGTGGCGTTGAAGAAGGGGTCGCTGGTTGTGAACAGTTCGCAGGGTGGCGGCAGCAAGGATACGTGGGTGTTGAGTCAGTAATGGATTTCCGGTCTTCGCTTCTGGGTGTGGTGTTTCTGTTTGGATTGAGTGCGGCGGCACAGGTTCCCGCCGGACCGCAACCTTCGGCGACGACCCCTGCGGCGGATGCCTCCGCGACACAGACGGCGGCGCCGACGATGTTTCCGCACTCGGAGACGAGGCCCTGGTATATCGCGGGGCAGGCGAACAGTATTTTGCAGGGGCACGGGGCGTTTCACTCGCCATATGAGGGTTTGAACAGCCTGGTCTCACGCGGCGAGTACAAGGTTTCGCTGGTGGGTACGCTGTTCCTGGGACTGCAGCCGTGGCAGTTGTTGGAGGGCGGCGAGTCGACGAAGGCGCTGCGCTACAACACGGATTTGATCCTGCATGTGGAGGCGACGGGCGGCCGCGGCATCAGCCAGGCGCTGGGTCTTGCGGGCTTTACGAATCTGGATGTGGTTCGGAATCCGAATCTTGGATCGAAACCTTATATTGCGCGCGTGATGGTGCACCAGACCATCGGCTTTACGGATGAGATGACGGACAATACGCGCGGTCCGCTGGCGTTGGCGACGAAGGTGCCGGTGCGGCGGCTGGAAGTGCGTGTGGGCAAGATGTCGACGCCGGATGTCTTCGACATCAACAGCGTGCTGAGCGACAGCCATCTGCAGTTCACGAATTGGAGCATCGACAACAACGGTGCGTGGGACTACGCGGCGGACACGCGCGGCTACAGCTATGGCGCGACGCTGGACTACCAGGATCGCAACTGGGCGGTGCGTTATGCGCTGATGCTGATGCCGACGGTGGCCAACGGCATCGATCTGGATTGGGCGGTGAAGCGCAGTCGCGGGCAGAATATGGAGTTCGAGCTGCGGCGCGGCTTTCTGCCTGGCAAGAAAGGCACGCATCGGGTGCTGGCCTTTGTGAACAATGCGAACATGGGCAGCTATCGCGAGGCGATTACGGCCTTCCGGAATGGGGCGGATGCGACCCCGGACATTTCCCTGCATCGGCACCCGGATTCGGTGAAGTACGGTTTCGGCTACAACATGGAGCAGGCGGTGACCGATCACCTGACGGTGGCCGGGCGCGTGGGATGGAACGACGGTAAGACCGAGTCGTTTGCCTATACGGAGATTGAACAGTCGGCGCTGGCGGGCGCGAGCTACGACGGCAAGCAGTGGGGCCGTGCCGACGACAAGCTGGGCCTGGCGTTCAGCTCGAATGCCATCAAGCGCTATCACCAGCAATATTTGGCGAGTGGCGGCGCCGGCTTCATCCTGGGCGATGGCAACCTGCGGTATGGTCGCGAAAACATTGTGGAGGGGTACTACAACCTGCACGTGTGGCGTGGTTCGTACTTTGCGACAGGTGTGTCCCACATCAACAATCCCGGCTATAACCGCGACCGTGGACCGGTGTGGGTGCCTTCGTTACGGGCGCATATGGATTTTTAGGCCTCGAAGAAGACTGCACTACACTGTATGGACTAACGCCATGTAGCCGGAGCACCAGACTGCATGACGACATACGAGTGGGATGAAGCGAAGGCAGAAAAGAATCTGCGCAAGCACGAGGTAAGCTTCGATGACGCCCGCGAGGCTCTGGAAGACCCAAACCTCTTCTACCTTCCAGATCGCATCTACGAAGGCGAGCTTCGGCATCAGGCAATTGGTCAGGCGGGCGGTGTTCTTCTATTGATGGTGGCACATACGTTACGAGGCGATGATGAGCAAACACGAGTCCGGATCATCTCAGCACGACCTGCAGAACGACGAGAGCAAAGGCTCTATCGTGACAGTGCAAGCAGGAGCACGAATTACTAGGACACCTGCAGATGCTGAGCGTCTACGACGCCTGGCATCCCGTCCCGACAGTGAGATTGACTTTTCCGATATCCCGCCGCTCACCGCAGAGGAGTACGAAGCAGCAAAGCGAAGCATCGAAGAACGAAGCAGCAAGAAGCTGCAGAAGGCGAGCTAGATGCTTTCAAGAGTTGCAGACAGCCTGTACTGGATGAGTCGCTACCTGGAGCGCGCGGAGCATACGACGCGGCTGCTGGATGTGAACCTGAACCTGATGCTGGATGAGCCGCAGAGCAGCGCGGATCGCCGCTGGCAGCGCGTGTTGCAGGCGCTGGGTTCGCCGAAGGGCGTGAAGTTTGAGGGCGATGCCATTGCACTGGCGCGTTGCCTGACGTTCGATGAGGACGTGCACTCCAGCGTGTTGTCATGCATCATTGCGGCGCGGGAAAACGCGCGGCATGTGCGCGAACAGATCTCCACCGAGATGTGGCAGAAACTGAACAGTCTGTATCTGCAGGTGACGCGGCCGGAGATGCAGAGCGACATGCATGCCGAGGCGCTGCTGCAGCAGAGTGAAGGGCCGACTGAATTTCTGGGCCAGGTGATGGAGGGCGTCCACCAGTTCCAGGGTGTGACCGATTCCACGATGAGCCACGGCGAGGGCTGGCAGTTTATCCAGGTGGGCCGCTTCATGGAGCGTGCTTCCGCAACGGCCATGCTGATGGAGGCCTACCAGCCGGAGCTGTGGGCGAAGCACGACGCACTGCCGGACAGCAATGAGTACCTGGAGTGGATGGGTCTGCTGCGGAGTGCAACCGCGTTTGAAGCTTATTGCAAGGTGTACACCGCGGATCTTGCGCCGGATTGGATCCTGGAATTTCTTTTGCTTGATGAAGACTTTCCGCACTCGTTGCGATTCTCCATCGATGCGATGCAACATGCGCTGGAGGCTGTGCAGGATGTCAGCGGCGGCGTGCGTTCGCATAACCTGAGTCGTATTTCAGGGCGACTGCGTGCGACGCTGAGTTACTCCAGCGTGGAAGAGATTATGACTGGCGATGTGGTGATGTATCTGCGAGACATCCAGATGCAGTGCCGCGAGATTCATAACGCAATCTATGAGCTGTATGTCGATTATTCGATCCAGGCGGCGCTTGCGGGGTAGGGAGTTTCTTGGTGCTGGTTTCTTGTTTCTAGTTGCCGGCTGAAAGATTAATAGGTTTCCCGGGCACTAGGATCACTAGGAAGAAACACGGAGTCCCCATGTACTACACGGTCCGGCATCTTACGAAGTTCGTCTACTCGAATGCGGTGAGCGAAAGCATCATGGAGACACGCATGCACCCGCGGTCGGATGCTGTGCAGCGTTGCCTGAATTTTCAGCTTTCGGTCAGCCCGCGTTGCCGTGTGTTCAGCTATCGCGATCACCTGGCGAATCATGTGCACCACTTCGACATTCCGGGTGCCCATGAGCAACTGGTGATTGTGGCAGAGAGCCTGGTGGAGATGGAGCCCGCGCCGATGGTGCCATCGTTCCTGTCGCCCGACGCGTGGGCGGCGTTGGATGCGGATGTGCAGGATGGCGACTTCTGGGAGTTTCTGTTTCCGAGTGAGTTCACGATGCCAACGCCGCTGCTGGAACAGCTTGGCGACAAGCTGGATGTGCGCCGTCGCGACGATCCCTTGATGGTGTTGCACGACCTGAATGAGAAGCTGTTTCACTACTTCGATTACGTGCCGAAGTCGACCGAGGCGGACTCGCCGATCGACAAGGCGCTGGAGCAGAAGAGCGGCGTGTGCCAGGATTTCTCGCACATCATGATTGCTCTGGTGCGGTCGCGGCTGCGCATTCCTTGCCGGTATGTCAGCGGCTATCTGTACCACGGGCAGGGCGACAAGGATCGCAGTGCGACGAGTGCCACCCATGCCTGGGTCGAGGCATATCTGCCGCAGTTTGGATGGGTGGGGCTTGATCCGACGAACTGGCTGATTGCGAGCGATCGACACATCCGGACGGCCATCGGCCGCGACTACAGCGACGTACCGCCGACGCACGGTATCTTCCGCGGATCGGCGAATACAGACCTGACGGTTGCGGTGCGCGTCTCGCCCAGTGAGGGCACACCGCTGCCGGACCAGGAGCTGCCGGTTCCTGAGGATTGGTCGATGCTGGTGGAGAAGGCGCAGCAGGTGCCGCCACCGCCGCAGCCTGTTGCCGACAGCATCAAGCGCATGCAGCAGATGCAGCAGGCGCAACAGCAGCAGTAGGGCACTTCGTGCCGTTCTCGACGCTTCGCGTGAGCACTTCGTGCTGTTCTCGACGCTTCGCGTGGACAAGCCCGGCCTCGCGCCGGGCTTGCTTGCGTCTGTACCCTCCGCGAACTTCTTCCGAGATTCCATCCCACATCTCAACAGCGAGATGTGGGGCACCCGCTCTATTGATGGTGGTGGTTCTCCGTTGGTGTTACTTCATTCGATGGTGTCCTGTTTGTTGCGATGAAATGACGTGTGTGCGCACACCTTCAACGTGCATCTCACTTCAGCGTTGAGGTGATTGGGCATGAACGAACTGAGCATGAAGGACATTGCAGAGAAGATTGGCGACATTGACTTCACCATGTTGTCGACCAAGACGGAGGGCGGCGCGATTGCTGCTCGTCCCATGAGTAACAACGGTGATGTGGAGTTTGATGGCGACTCGTGGTTCTTCACCTTTGAGGAGTCACGCATGGTCCAGGAGATCAAGGTTGACCCGAAGGTGGGCCTGTCGCTGCAGGGCAAGGGACACCTGCTGGGCAAGCCGCCCCTCTTCATTGCCATGGAAGCGACGGCAGAGTTGATTCGCGACAAAACCGTGTTCGAGAAGCACTGGAAGCCCGAACTCGAGCGGTGGTTCAAGCAGGGCATCGATACTCCCGGCATGGTTCTCATTAAGGCCCATGCGGACCGCATCACCTACTGGGATGGGGAAGACGAGGGTACGGTCAAGATTTAGCGAAGTCTGAGTCTGTTGCATTGATTTGACCTTTGGGGATCAGCGGCATCAGCCGCCGAGATAGGAGCCAACGGGTTATCGGCACTATCCGCTGAAACTTAAGTCCGGCATTGATGCCGGTCTGCGCGGCGGCTATCTCGGCGGTAAGCCGCAGTTCAGCGAGGCCTCGTACTGCGGTACGCCCCGTGCCCTATCACCGATCCGCTAGGGCCGGAACAGCTCTCGCCATGTGCCATCCAGTTGCAGCCATCGTGCATTCTGGCACCAGCTCGTCTGCCACTCCGGCTGATGCAGCAGGCCGTGGCCGCGATCGCACATCTCTTCAGTAGCGTTGGAATCAAGCAGGCTCCACGAAGGCGGTCCCATGCGTGCGGGGCTGCGTAGAAGGCGCATGCAGGTGGGGCAACGCTCCCGCTGATCGTTGAAGGCCCATCCAATCACAATCACGTTGAAGACCAGGCCGCAGGGAATGAGCAGGCCATTCGCGCTTCTTCCGATGAGATGGACGAGCGGCAAGGTCAGGTGTACTGCCAGCAGGTAAACGCTCATGACCAGCAAGAGAAGCTTGGCACCAAGGAAGTACCATCGGCCCGCGCGTTGACGCATGGATGCCGCTTCACCTTCGTATGCATCGTGCGCACTGAATCGCGAGACTACTACTGTCGACGGTACGGTGAGGATTGCGAGCGTGAAGAACCATGCGAAGGTGATCAGACCCCAGCTTGAGAACACTGCATTCCGGAAGTGCGGCTGCACGAGTCCGCCGGCGGCGAGTGCAGCAAAGGCACCAAGCAGGATGCGCAGGCAAAATTCCGGGCTTCGCCAGTCGATGGCTTCCACGCGGTGCTGGAGATGGATGCGCCGCATCATGATGGCATCCGGCACGAGCCCCTGCGCGAGTTCGGCTGCCGCTGCCGGATCTTGCGCGTAGGCATGACTCAGCTCCGCGACCCACTCTGCCTGCCATGTCTCGCGCTTGATGCGTGGGACAACCTTCGCTGCGCGGCCAAGTTGGCGATGCAGGCTGCGCAGTTGCTGGTGCGGACTCATGCCTTCACAGCCTTTGGCCGCGCGAACTGCGCGATCAGCGGGTACTTCTTTTCGGCCTCGACGAGTGCGAGTTTTCCTGCGGCGGTGACCTTGTAGTAGCGGCGGGCGGGCCGGTCTTCTTTCTGGGCCTTCTGCTCGCTCTCCCAGGTGCCGTCGATGAGGCCGTCGTTTTCCATGCGGCGGAGTGCTGGATAGACGGTGCCGCTGGGCAGGCCGGTGATGTTCATGATGTCGAAGCCGTAGCCATGGCCCTCTTTGAGGGTTTTGAGCATGAGCGCGGCGGAGTGCGAGAGGCGAACGGTTTCGGACACGTCGAAGTCCTCCGATCTGACCTATGTAGTTTGCTACTTGACCATGCCGGTTCGTCAAGTGTATGAAGAATGCTACATAGGGGGTGCTGCTTGCTGGAGCTGCGACAGGTGACGAAACGGTATCGGGGGATTCCCGCAGTTGAGGATGTCAGCTTCTGCCTGGAGGCGGGTGTGGTGCTGGGCTACCTGGGGCCGAACGGCGCGGGCAAGTCGACCACGGTGAAGATGATCACGGGCATGGTGGAGCCGACGCATGGGACGATTTCGTTCCGTGGGCAGAGCATCTACGAGGATCTGCCGGCGTACCGGGCGCGGCTGGGTTATGTGCCGGAGGAGGCGCAGGTGTACACGCATCTGAGCGGGCTGGAGTATCTGCAGCTTGCTGGGCGGTTGCGTGCGATGCCCGAGGAGGCGATCGAGCGAAAGGCGCGTGCGTTGCTGGAACTGTTCGGGTTGAAGGCCGCGGTGGAGGCGCCGATCAGCGACTACAGCAAGGGGATGAAGCAGCGTGTGTTGTTGAGTGCGGCGCTGCTGCATGACCCGGAGCTGATCATCTTTGACGAGCCGTTGAGTGGCCTGGATGCGGTGACGGCGCGGCTGTTCAAGGATCTGCTGGTGGTGCTGCGTCGGGAGGGGAAGGCGGTGCTGTACATCTCGCATGTGCTGGAGGTGGTGGAGCAGGTGTGCGATCGCGTGATCATTCTGGCGGCGGGGAAGGTGGTGGCCGATGCGTCGCCGGGTGAACTGACGCGCATGACGTCGCAGCCGACGCTGGAGCGGGTCTTTGCGCAGATGGTGCAGCAGCGCGATACGGCGGGCGTTGCGGAGGACTTGGTGAGCGTGATGCGGGGTGCGCTTGTTTAGCCGGGTGCGGGCGGTTGTGCGCGGGCTGTTGCGGCCGGAACGGGTGACACCGCAGCGGGCGTTGATGGGGCATTTTCTGCGGCAGTTCTTTCAGGGCGGCGATGCGGCTGCGGCGGAGACGTCGATGGTGCGCGCGCTGGCGGGTGTGGCTGCGCCGATGCTGATTACAGCGTTCTGGATTGTGACGCTGGCGGGTGCGCTGCGGGGATGGGGTGCTGCGGGCGTCCATTACCTGTTTGTGCTGTATGCCTTTTGCGCTATGGGATGTGTGACGACGCTGCAGTGGGAGCGGCTGTTTCCGGAACGCATGGACTTTCTTGTGTTGCTGCCGATGCCGCTGCGTGGCTGGACGATCTTTGCGGCGAAGCTGCGGGCGGTTGCGGTGTTGCTGCTGCTGTTTCTGTTTGCTGCGAACGTCTTTGGGACGCTGCTGCTGCCGGTGCTTGCAGGCCGTAGGCTGCCGGTTGCCATGTTCGCGCATGCGGTGGCGGTGTTTGCGGCGGGAGCGGCTTCGGCGCTGGGGGTGCTGGCATTGGAGTCGCTTGTGGTTGCGATGGTGCCGGAGCGGCTGTTTCGCTATGTGGCTCCCGTTGTGCAGGCCGTGCTGGTGTCGGCGTTTTTGGTGCTGTTTCTGAGGATGGGGATTGTGACGGAGAGTTTGCCTGTGCTGCTGTCAGGGCAGAGCGATGTTGGCCGCTGGTTTCCGCCGCTGTGGTTTCTGGCGGTGTATGAGGTGTGCCTTGGCGGGCCTGCTGCGACGCCGTATGCGTATATGCTGGCGCGGGAGGCGTGGCTTTGTCTGCCAGTGCTGTTGGTGTGTGCGGTGTCGCTGTATCCGGCGGCGTGGGCGCGGCGTCAGCGCATGGCTCTGGAGGGCACGCGGAGTGCGGAGTTGCGCGACGGCCGTGTGTGGGCGGGGCTGGTGCATGGGACGGTATTGCGTACGACAGATGGTCGTGCGGTGTTTCACTTTATGCGGCAGTCGCTGGCTCGACTGAGCCGCTATCACGTGGGGTTGGCGGCGTATGCGGGCGCGGGTGTTGCGCTGAGTCTGACGGCTGCGTTTCGGGTTGAGGTGCTGGGAGATAGCCTGCGTGTAAGTCTTATCCAGACGGGTGCCCAGGTGGTGCTGCCGTTGCTGCTGTTCTGGATGGTCGCGGGTTTGAAGACGGCGTTTTCGCTGCCGGCGGACCTGGGGGCTCGGTGGGTCTTTCGGCTGGCGGGTCTGCAGACGCAGCGTGTGATCTCGACCGCGAAGCTGTTTGTCTTTGGTGGGTGCTGCGCGTTGATTGTGATGTTGCTGCTGGCGCTTGCGGCGTGTGGATGGCGTGGTGTGGAGCTTTGGCTGCAGGGTGTCTATGGGGTGATCTGCGCGGTGTTGCTGATCGATGTCTTCTTCTACCTGGAGGCGCATGTGCCGTTTACGCGTCCGCCGTTGCCGGGGCGCAGCAGTCTGCCGATGACGCTGGCGACTTACATCTTCGGCGTGCCGGTGCTGATCCTGCTGATGATTACGCTGGAGCACTGGGCGGGCACGCATGTGTGGCGGGTGGCAGAGGCCGTGGGAGCTGCGGTGGCCGTTCATGGGTTGATGCACTGGTTGCGGGGGCTGCCTTCGCACCCGGCTTCTGCCGATGTGTTTCTGGATGAGTTTACGGAGGAGATACAGACGCTGGGGCTGAGTGCCTAGCGGCAGGACGGAGGGAGGTGGCGCGACCTATACTCTCCGCATGATCGTTCTCTCTGTTCTGTACCCGAAGTCTGCCGGCTCGCGTTTTGACTATGAGTACTACCTGACCAAGCACATGCCGCTGGCCGCGGCTCGCTTCAGCAGCATGACGAAGTCGACGGTAATGCGTGGTGTGTCTGCGCCGGATGGCAGCGCGGCTGCGTATGAGGTGATTACGCTGCTTGAGTTCCCGTCGGCAGAGGCGTTGGCGGCGGATATGGCGGCGCATGGTGCCGAGGTGACGGGCGATGTGGCGAATGCGACGGACATCCAGCCCGTGTTGCAGATCAGTGAAGTGGTTGAGCCGCAGGGGAACTCGCTGGATCTGTAAGGATCGGAGCTGGACCTTGATCCCACGTCTCAGACGCGAGACGTGGGGATATCCGCTTTTTTCCGGCTACTTGGATTCGTTGCCGGTGTAGTAGCCGTCGCGCGCCTGCAGGATAAGTTTTTTCTGTTTGGGGACGTCGACGATGAGCTTGTGGTACCCGGCGTCGTTGTTGGCGGGTGAGAAGCCCAGGCGGTACTGGCTGCGGAGTTCTTCGGCGATCTCGCGGTAGATCTCGGTCAGAGTCATCTTTTTGGTGACTTCGAAGACGCGGCCGCCGGTTTCGTCGGCCATGCGCTCGAGGATCTTCCTGCCGTCGATGCGTTCGCGGTTGCCGCCACCGCCGCTGCGTCCGCCACCGCCGGGGAAGCCGCCGCCGCCACGTCCACCACCGCCCATGCCGGGGATGCGGCCGGGGAAGCCGCCTCCGCCGCCGCCGCGGTCCTCTTCGCCCTTGTAGTAGATGGCGTAGATTGTGGCGTCTGTGCGCTGGGCTGCTTCGATGGCGTCGGTCATGGATTCCTTGCTGCCGCGATCGTCGCCGTCGGTTAGCAGGATGATCGCCTTGCGCGTTGGGCCGTTGATAGCTGGCGTCTTAGCCGGAGCTTCGTCGGTTGTCATTGCGTTGTTCGCGGGAGTGGATGTGGGCGCCTTCTTTAGCACCTCGTTCGAGGAGAGGTAGACGGCGTCGTACAAGACGGTGCCACCGCCGCGACCGGGGCCGCCGCCCGGGCCGCCTCGACCGCCGTGACGGCCACCGCCGTAGCCTCCGTTGTCCCGGCCGCCGTTGCTGTTGTCACTGGGGTCGTTGCTGTTTTCGTTTGGATCGCCGTTGCGGAAGCTGGGTCGGTTGTCGGAGTCAGCCTCGATCTTTTGCAGGCCTGCCTGCAGTTTTGGCAGGGAGGGTGTCACGTCCGCCAGCAGGTCAGCCGACTTGCCGAACTGGACGACGAAGGCGCGGTCGCGGCCGGGCGTCAGCATGCCGTCGAGGAAGGCGGACGAGGCGGTGCGTTCCGCGTCCAGAACGGTGCGCTGGCTGCCGCTGACGTCGACGAGCAGGCCTACGGTCAGAGGCAGATCGTCTTCACGGTCGAAGTAGCGGATCGCCTCCGGCTTGCCGTCTGCGGTCAGCGTGAAGTCTTCCTTGGTGAGCGTCCGGATGAAGTGGTCCTTGCTGTCACGGACAGTGACGGGCACGACGACCAGACGGGCATCGACCTTGAGTGTTGTGGATTGTGAGACGGCGTCGGCCTGTGTTGCCGATTGGGCGAGTGCGTGGGGTGTGTTCGCAGCAGAGGCACACAGAAGCAAACTCAACGCGGAGACAGGGCTGCAGAATCGCATGCCTGATTGGACGGTCGCAGCAGTAGGTAGGCTACGATGCAGCCGGAAATCGCCCGCTACGACCAGTTGAGGCAGCCGCGCGGTGCGTGGACGCGATACCATCGCCGAATGATCCCACAACCCAAGCCTCATCACGCTGGTCTGCAGCGCGGTATGGGCACCGCCGGCGCACTGGGCGCCAATGTGATCGACATGGTCGGTGTCGGGCCGTTCATTACCCTGCCTCTTATCGTGGGCGTCATGGGTGGGCCGCAGGCGATGCTTGGCTGGCTGCTGGGTGCGCTGCTGTCCATGGCAGATGGCTGCACGTGGAGCGAGCTGGGAACAGCTCACCCTGAGGCCGGTGGATCGTATGCGTATCTGAAACACAGCTTTTCACCGCGATGGGGACGTGCATTCTCGTTCCTGTATGCGTGGCAACTGCTGTTCTCCGCGCCGCTGTCAATCGCTTCTGGCTGCATTGGCTTCGCGCAGTATGTCAGTTGGTTTCTGCCGGGCGCATCGCACACCGTGCAGACGGTAATCGCGATCTCGGCCTGCATAGCCTGCACCGCACTGCTGTTTCAGCCGGTGCGCAAGGTGAGCGAGGCGACGAAGGCGCTGGGCATCGTGGTGTTGCTGACGCTGGTTGCGGTGATCGTCATCGGCTTCACGCACTTCTCCTCGACCATGGCGCTGTCGTTTCCGCCGGGAGCGTTTCACCTGGGACATGCATTTTTCCTGGGGTTGGGCGGCGGTCTGCTGATCTCAGCGTACGACTACTGGGGTTACTACAACGTCTGCTTCCTGGGTGCAGAGGTGCGCGATCCCGCGCGGACGATTCCTCGCGCGGTGCTTGGATCCATTGCGATTGTAGGAACGCTGTACCTGCTGATGAATACGGCGGTGCTGGGTGTGCTGCCGTGGCAGTCGCTGATCCATGAGGATGCGGGCGCGCGGCAGTACACCATCGCCATCTTTACGCAGACTGCGTTTGCGTCGCATGCCTGGTCGCATACGGCGGCAAGCTTTGCCGTCGTGCTGATTGCGGTGGCGTCGCTGGCTTCCGTGTTTGCGTTGTTACTTGGCTACTCGCGCATCCCGTATGCGGCGGCCGAGGATGGTAACTTTCCCGCGGTCTTTGCGCGGCTGCATCCGAAGCATCGCGTGCCGACGGTGGCGTTGCTGACGCTGAGCGGCGTGACTATGGTGTGCTGCCTCTTCCGTTTGCAGGAGGTGATCGCGTCGCTGGTGGTTGTGCGTATCGTCTTCCAGTTCCTGCTGCAGGGCGTGGCGGTGATGATGCCGAAGCACCGTGCCGAGCGCCGGCAGCAAGGCCGCTTCCGCATGCCGCTGTATCCGTTGCCGACGTTGCTGGCCATGTGTGGCTTTGTCTACATCCTGCTGTCGCGGCCGCGTCTGCTGGTTGAATTGCGGCCCGTGGCGTTTGTGCTGGTGAGCGGACTAGCCGTCTACGGTGTGCGAGAAGTCCTGACCCGCCGGCGGCAGTCGGTACACTAGGCCGATGAATGCGTTGTTCGATGTCGGTGTGGGCGCGGCTGCGGTGGGACTGCTGGCGGGTGGTTACGCTTATGCGGCGAACTGGCCCACGTCACAGATCTTCGGCAGGACGTTGATCGCGGGGCCTGACAGCACGGACGGGACCCATACGGTTGCGCTGACCTACGATGACGGACCTAGCCCGCGCAATACGTCTGCGCTGCTTGACCTGCTGGCGGAGCACCGCGCGCACGCGACGTTCTTCCTGATTGGCGAGCATGTGCGGAAGCATCCGGAGCTGGCTCGCCGCGTGGTTGCGGGTGGCCATGCCATTGGCAATCACACGACGATGCATCCCAATCTGCGGAAGAAGAGCGATGCGCGTGTGCGGGAAGAGTTGACGGCGTGTCAGAAGACGATCGAGGACACGCTTGGCGTTTCGCCGGTGCTCTTTCGTCCGCCTTATGGCGCGCGGCGGCCCGGCGTATTGCGTATCGCACGATCGTTGGGGTTGACGCCCGTGATGTGGAATGTGACGGCGCATGACTGGGGAACGATCGGCGCGACGGCGATTCAGGCGCGCGTGGATAAGGGTCTGCATGCGAATGCGAAGCGGTGCGTTGCGTCGAACGTTCTGCTGCACGATGCGTCGCATCTGGATGGTGCGGAGCCTGCATCGCGTGCGGACACGCTTATCGTGACGCGTACGCTGCTGGAGCGGGATGGACTTCGGTTTGTTACGCCGTTGGCGTGGCTTGAGCAGTCGAACAGGGCGCTATAGGTGGTTCGCCTGAGCCTTTCCCTCAGGGGCTGAAGCCCCGTCTCATTAACGGCAAAAAGGCAGGGCTAAAGCCCTGCCCCTCCGAACGATTGAAAGACTGGGCCGGGGCCCTGCCCTCGAGAGGTTGAAAAAGGCAGGGCCGAGGCCCTGCCACCCCAAGATCTTTGAAGCCCTGCGAGATGACGCAGCACGTCAACATGCCATGAGTACGGCAATCGATTCGCGCTTAGGCCATTGCGTAGACTTCCTTCACGCCGATCTGGGTGAAGAAGACGACGATGGCGACGGTGATGACGAGCGCGATGGTGGCGGAGATAGCGCAGGTTTTAGTGCGCTTGCGCATGATGCCATAGGCGATCAGCGCTGCGTAGACGAGCAGTACCGCAATCAGCCAGTCAAAGTCATAAGTGCGTGTGTAGAGGTCTGTATGCGCCGTCACGCGCGAGATGCGGAGTGCCGGTACTGCCGCGCCCACCATGAATCCGCCGAGCGCTGCCACAAACATCAGTAGCGTCTGGCCCAGAACTGCAAGTGCCGTTCTCATCGTGTCTCCTTCTTGGTGCCAGCTTCAAAGTCGCGGAAGCGTTTTTCGAGTTCCCACTGCTGCCGGGCCTTATCGCTTGTCTTCAGGAAATCCTCGCATGCGCCAGCGGGTGCGTTGCCCTTGCTGGTGCTGCATTCGCGTCGCATGGTGGTGAACTTATCTGGTGCCTGCCACAGGCTGTTGCCTGCAAGGAAGGCGTGTTCCAGCGAGGCTCGTGCGGAGCTTTTTAACTGTGCGTAGGTCAGGCCCTGGTCGACGACTGCTCGCACATACTCGTTGGTCAGATCGATGCGTGAGACGCCCTCATCGTCGGTTGAGAGTGCGAAGGGAACACCTGCTGCGAGGTAGCTGTGCAACGGGTGGCGTGTGCCGGTGACGCCGAGGATGACGTCGTTGGATGTCAGGTTGATCTCGACCATCACGTGTTTCGCTGCCATGTCTTTCAGGAGCGCGTCGGCACCATCTTCGTACATGATGTCGACGCCGTGGCCGATGCGCTCCGCGCCGGCCTTCTCGACTGCGTCATGGATGTGGAAGCGTAGCCCCTCCGGCGGCACCATGCCCGGGCCAAGCTCACCCGCGTGCAGCGAGAGGTGCACCTTCGGGTAGATGGTGTGCAGGTACTGCAGCATGATCATGTGGTTGTCGTACTGCGACATCGACAGGTAGGTGTCTTCGGGCTGTACGAAGTTGATACCGACGACGCGGGGATCCACGCTGGCGACCTCGTAGCCAAGCAGGGTCTGCGCGAAGACACGCTCCGGAGGCCCAGACCGGAGGATCTGGTAGAGGTAGCGCACCTGCACCTTGCATGCGGGCTTTGCTTCGGGCGTGCCGCAGTGCTCGCGTGCGTTGCGCGTTGCGTCCATGGCGTCCAGCTCTGCGCGATCGACCGCGATGTTGTCGCGGAGGCCGCCGGCGAGCAGGGCCTCGCGCATCTTCGCAGGGTTACCGTCCCAGTGCTGTTGTATGGCGAGACGAATCGCACCGTTGAAGTCGGGCGACGTCATCAGTTCAAGATATTGTTCGTTCTGTGCGGCTGCGCGTGTCGCGACCTCATCCACCCATTCCCCCTGGTGGGACTTCGCGATGCCGCCAAAGCGCGGGAAGGTGGCGAAGAACTGGTCGTGTCCGCTAACGCCGGCGCTGGGTACAAAGGCACGCATGCTGAAGCTGTCGACCAAGTGGTCATAGAGCGTCTGGTTGGTGAAGGCGGAGGCGGCGGGTTGCGAGCCTTCAACGCAGACAGGCTTTGGCGGCAGGCTTTTTGTCAGGCCCTGGTTCGGCAGCAGGACGCCCTTGACCGGGTCAACGCAGAGATTGTCGGCGGCGGCGTTCTGCAGGAAGGTTTCGGCATAGACGGCGCCGGAGAGGTGCATATGCAGGTCGCCGCCCTTGGGCATGGAGACCAGCAGGGCGCGCAGTGCGGCGGGGTTGTTTCGCAGTGCTTCCACACGTGCGGCGGTACGCGCTTCGTTGCTGCCGGCCGCCGTCTGAGCCGATGCGCCTGCACTGCCTGCGATGGCCGCACCCAGCAGCGCACCGCAGAACACACTCTTCCAGAAAAGCATCAGTAGTGACCTCGCAAGGCGCATGCGGGCCGCAGATAGCGGCACTTTGCGCAGTTTGGGAACGATGCCTAAGCATAGCTGACAGAGCCTCGCGGTCCGGTGAAAATGGCGGGCCTTTCAGCGAATCGCACTGGCCGATTTGGCGCTCTGCGACTCCGTTGGTATACTCAGGAAGTCGTTCCAGCCGCAGCAGTATGTAGAGGATTTGGAATCACCGGCGGCACCAAGGGACCCCGGGCTTCAGCCCCCAAAGCAGAAGTGGCACAACCCACGGCCAGATAGCTCAGTGGTAGAGCGCGGCCCTGAAAAGGCCGGCGTCGGCGGTTCGATCCCGTCTCTGGCCACCACTCTTCCTACATCCAAAACTCTTCAAGCCGCGCTCTTCGAGCGTAGCTTTGTGGTATGCCCGCGGGCCTGGAAAGGCCTTCGCGTCGGGTTCGATCCCGTCTTTGGCCACCAGTTAGCCGCGTTGCGTCTGTGGGTACCTAGTTCATGATGAAGGCAAAGAGCTTGTCGCCGGCACCCACCAGAAGATACTGGTGGCCGTCCAGTTCGTAGGTGATGGGTCCGTTGGACATGCCGGTGCTCAGGTTGGTGTGCCAGAGCGGCGTACCGTTCTTCGCGTCCAGCGCTATGAGATTGTTGTTTGAGTCGCCGGCGAAGACGAGGTTTCCGGCCGTGCTGAGCAGGCCGCTTTCGCCGCCCGGTGTCTCCCACTTGTGACTCCACGCGATTTTGCCGGTGCGGTAGTCCACGGCTTGCAGCATGGCCTGGGTGTAGTGTCCCATCTCGTGGCCGCCCCAGCCTTCTGGCTTATCGCTGTCGTCGAAGATGTAGAACATGGAATACGAATGGGTCGCGTTGATGTAGAAGAGTCCGGTCGCCGGGCTGAAGGTGGAAGGCGCCCAGTTCACGCCGCCGGATGCGTCCGGCGCGACGAGCACGCCGGCGATCTGTGGTTCCTTGGCGGGATTGGCAATGGGTTGACCCTTGGCATCAATGCCCCTCGTCCAGTTCGTCTTTACAAACTCGGAACTGACGTAGTTCTTGCCGGTCTCGCGATCCAGAACGAAGAACCAGCCATTGCGGCTTGCCTGTGCGAGGAGTTTCTGGGGCTTACCTTCGATCACGCCGTCGAAGAGGATGGGCGTCTGCACTGCGTCCCAGTCATGGGTGTCATGCGGTGACGGCTGAAAGTACCAGGCCATCTTGCCGGTATCGGCGTGGAGCGCGACGATGGACTCTGTGTAGAGATTCGCGCCGTTGCGTCCGCTGGCGGCGATGACTGGCTGCGGATTTCCGGTGCCGATATAGACGAGGTTCAATGCAGGGTCGTAGGTGGGCGAGATCCAGGTCATGCCGCCGCCGTGTGCCATCGCGTCGGCATTGGGCCAAGTCTCGGAGCCCGGCTCACCCGGCTTCGGGACAACCGACCAGCGCCACTGTAGCGCGCCCGTCCTGGGATCATGCGCCTCGAGATATCCGGGGCGGTCCAGATCGTCGCCGCTGACGCCGGTGATGACATGGTCCTTTACGACCAGGGGCGCGACCGATGCGTAGTACATCTGGTCCAGATCGCAGATGGACTGGCTCCACAGCTTCTTACCATCCGCGATGTTCAGCGCGACCAGGTTGCAGTCCGGCGTCTCGAAGTACACCGAATCTCCGGAGATGCCGACGCCGCGATTGCCAAGATGGATACCGCCCTTTGATGTCCACGCGTAATGCCACAAGGGCTTGCTGGTGCGTGCGTCGATCGCCCAAACATGGTCAGGCACGGTGATGTAGATGACGCCGTTTACGACGACTGGCGTACCGGCAAGGCGTCGCACCAGGCCGTCGCCGAGATTGGGTAACTGGTAGAGCCACGCCAGGCTGAGCGACTTCACATTCTTGTCGTTGATTTGGGTGAGTGCACTAAACCGCCGCCCAGAGTAGTCACCGTTGTAAGTCGGCCACGAATCCGATGTCGGATGCACTAGCGCCGCCGGATCAAGCCCGCCACCGATTTGAGGGCTCGCGGTAGGCACCGTGGCGAGGGCGAACAGAGCAAGGAAGAGCGCGGAAAGAACCTTCATTGCAGGGTCTCCAGGTACGACACCACGTCGTGAATATCTTTGTCGGTGTAGGTGTCGAGCAGAGCATGATGGCCGGCCAGCGGATCATGCTTCTCTACCTTGAGATCGGCACTGCGGGTAAAGGTGAAGTAACGTCCTTCGGCATTGCGCAGTGAAACATGGAAGTCGTCGATATCGGTCGGCTCGCCAGTTACCGTCGTCCCTGAGGGCGTTGTGACGGTGACTGTCACGGCGCTGTGCTGACGCGATGCTGTTCCCTGCTTTGTGATGGCGCGGTTATCGGGGAAGACGATCTTCTGCTGTAGTGCGGGTGGATCGTACTTGCTGGCGATGTGTTGTAGGTCGCCCGTAACTGAATGGCACTGCGTGCAGCCGCCCGTGGTTTCAAAATAGACTTTGCCAGCCCGGGCGTCGCCCACCAGGATATTCAGAGGGCTATTATTCGGGCCGGTGCGCAGCGTGTCACCAATCTGCTGATGCAGGAAGTGCGAGAGGTCGACCAGTTCTTCCTTGCTCAGGCTGACCGGCCTGGCCTTTGGGTGTCCCTGCGCGAGATAGGGTCCAAGCGTGCTTCCGTAGCGGTCGTGCAGAACAAGCACAGACCGCAACAGATCGGCACCGCGTGCGCCACCGCGTGCCCGCGTGCCATGGCAGGTGATACATCCTGCGATGTAGACCGTCTTGCCACGCGCGGCGGCATCTTCATCCACAACCTGTTTGTCGTCAGAGCCAGCCTGATCGATCAAGCTGGGCTTGCGCGGAGTTTTGGTCTGCGCCGTTGTGGCGCCCGGTTTGCCATCGACCGGAAAAGTCGTTGCAAGATACCCGACGATCTGGTCGAACTCGTCGTCGCTGATCTTTGCGCCACGACCGATCATGTTGGAGACAGTCGCGCCCCACTGTTGCCGGCTCATCCTGCGTCCGGCAAACATCTGCACGGTATGACAGGCGGAGCAGGCGCGCTGCACCGTGTCGCGGTGCTGACCATCCGGCAGTGCACCGGGTGTTTGCCCGTGTGCAGTCAGAGGAGCGATGCCAGCCATGAGCAGGAGACAAAGACGAGGCCATTGCATGTGGTGAATGATACTTCCGAAGGGATATTACAGGCACGTGCCATCCGTACTTTTCCATGGGTGCCGGACCGCCGGTTACGCCCTGGGATGCATCTCGCCAGAAAGGATGAGGTCGAACCGGCGGCGCATATCTTTGAGGTAATCCGTGTCGCCTGGATCGAGTTCGAGAGTTGCCGTGCCCTGATAGCCAATCTCACCGAGTGCCGCGTGAATGGACATCCAATCGATATCGCCGTCGCCGGGCGAGACCCAGCGGGCCACGGAGTCTGCTCCGTCCTTACCGCGGATGAATTTGAAGTCCTTAATGTGCAGTTTGACGATGCGCTTACCTAACGTGCGAATCCAGTCCTGCGGATAGCCGTAGAGAACGACGTTCCCGACGTCGAAGTAGGCACGTACCCGCGGCGAGTTGTACTCGTCGATGTAGCGAGCGAACTCCAGTGGACTGAGGAGAAACTTGTTCCATACTTCCTCAAGCGCGAGCGTCACATTCAACTCTTCAGCAAGAGGAATGAGTTTGCGAATCGCCACCTGTGAGCGAACGTATGCGTCCTGGTAGGGCGTGCCTGCGTTTACGACGCCCGGAACCAGTAGAACGGTGGACGCACCCCACAGGTGTGCGTTGTGGATGGATGTGCGGGCTCCCTCGAGGCTTCGCTCTACCACTGCCGGATCAGCGGAGGTGAATGGGTACTTCCAGTGATCCATATTCATCACGGAATGGATTGGCAGACCGACCTTCTCGGAAGCAGACTTCATCGTCTGCGCGTCGGCCGGGTTTGGTGTCGTCGGACACTCGATCTGCTGGTAGCCGCAATCTTTAGCGAGTTGAAAGCGGTCCAGAATCGACAGCTTTTCGGGCAGCATGTTGTACTCAACAGCCATACGGATCGGCAGTCGTGTGCCAGCTCGCGCGGGTAGGGAAGACAACACGGTGAGTGCGGCGGCATTCTGCAGAAAGCTTCGACGGTTCAACATGGTGGCTCCGATGATCGCATTTCATTGATCGCGGAGACAACAGGTATCACGGACGAAAACGGCTGAAGTCTGAATGGTGAGCGCGCGTAGCAAGTCGTGCTGCTTCTTTTCCGTAGTTGCAAAGTAGTAGCATCGCTGCGCAACGGATTTCTACTTTCCAAGGAGCTGCATGCCAGCCTCTCACGTGGCCAATTCTTCCCGAACGCTGTTTCTGCGGGTTTGCTCGATCGTCGCCCTCGGCGCTTCCTTCTCAATTGGTCTGGCTCAACAGCCGCTGCGGACACTGATTGTGGGAGTGGATCATCGTCAGACCACTTCCTTGAATGGCCCGTGGCACTATCTGATTGAGCAGCCTCCCGCCCGCGAACTGTATGACGATCAGGGGAACGTGCGCGACAGCGGGTACGCGCAAAACACACGACCCAACATCAGCACCGGACCGCACAATTCAGAGTATGACTTTTACGCAGCGCCGACACTCAAAGTGCCGGGCGACTGGAACTCTCAGGATCCCACTCTCTTCCGCTTCGAGGGTGTGGTCTGGTACCAGCGCGAATTTCAGTTTCAACCGAAGCCGGGGAGCCGTACGTTTCTGCATGTAGGCGCGGCGAACTACCGCTCCTTCGTCTGGGTCAACGGAAAGCGCATTTGCCAGCACGAAGGCGGCTTCACGCCGTTTGATTGCGAGGTCACAGCGGCGGCGCATGCCGGAACGAATGCAGTGGTGATCGCCGTCGATTCGACGCGGCACAAAGATGACATCCCGACAGTCTCCTATGACTGGTTTAACTATGGCGGCATCACGCGCGACGTCTCTCTTGTTACGGTTCCGGATCATTTCATCGATGACTACGATGTCCATCTGCAACACGGCAACGTTTTTTCGGAGAAGGCCGCACGCACTCTCAGTGGCTACGTCCATGTGCAGGACGCAACCGCTGGAACTTCGGTGACGATCCGCATTCCTGAGGCGGGCGTCAATAAAACTGTGACAACGGATGCGAATGGACGCGCCGAGTTTACGGCCGACGCTTCTTCCTTGACCTTGTGGTCTCCTGCCTCTCCAAAGCTTTACCGGGTAAGTCTCGCCTCTGGATCCGATGAGGTTGCGGACGAAATCGGATTTCGCGATCTGCGGGTGGATGGCACGAAGATCCTACTAAACGGCAAGCCGGTCTTTCTGCAGGGGGCCAACGTTCACGCTGAGGCTCCACTGCGTGGTGGCCGTGTGAATACGGATGAGGACGTGAAGAATCTCTTCGGCATGCTTCATGATCTGCATGCCAACTTCGCTCGACTGTGCCACTATCCGCACGATGAGCGAATGGAGCGTTATGCGGACCGCGATGGCATCATGCTTTGGTCTGAGATTCCACTGTGGCAACGCATCTCGTTCGATAAGAGCGATGTGTACGACAAGGCAGTCGTCATGCTGCATGAAATGATCCGCCGCGATCGCAATAAGGCTTCGGTGATCTTCTGGTCCGTTTCGAACGAGACTCCGAACAATCCAACACGCACGAAGTTTCTTACGGATCTGGCGAATGAGGCGCGTCGCACCGACCCCACCCGCCTGATCACCTCAGCATTGATTGGTCCAAAGGTGAGTGAGGATCAGATCCGCCAGGAAGACCCATTGATGCAGGCTCTTGATGTTGTCGGCCAGAACGAGTACATCGGCTGGTATGAGGGGCAGCCGGAAGAGGCCGATCGTAAAGTGTGGACGTTTGCGGTCAATAAGCCGGTCATCTTTTCGGAGTTCGGTGCTGAGGCAAAGATCGGTAATCATGGCGGGGACCACGATCGCTGGACCGAGGAGCAGGAAGCAAATGTTTACGAGCATCAGTTCGCGATGATGCGGAAGATCCCGCAGGTGCGCGGTGTTACACCGTGGGTTCTGATGGACTTCCGCTCGACAACGCGCAACATTCCTAAGTTGCAGGATGGTTATAACCGGAAGGGCCTCTTCTCCGAGAAGATGGAAAAGAAGAAAGCCTTCGAGGTGGTCCGTAAAGCGTATGAAGGACACACCATCGGCAAGGCTGAGTAAGTGAGGTCACAAACAATAAGGGGAGCGGCGCATGAGCCGCTCCCCTTATTGTTTGTCTAACCGCCTTCTTAGAACAGAATGCGGGCGCCGAGTTGCATCTGCCGCGGTGGGAACGCCGACGAGATGGTGCCAAAGTTGCTGCTGCTCGTGTTCAGGTTGATGCCGTTGAAGTTGGTGCGGTTCAGCACGTTGAACATATCGGCCTGCAGTTTAAGACGAGCAATCTCTCCGAAGGGGAAGGTCTTGGAGAGAGTCGCATCCGTCTGTGCCAGACCGGGTCCGACCACGCCTCCAACGGGCGCGTTGCCATAGTGGTTGGCCTGCGCTTTGGGCGTCGTCACATAGGGCTTCGCGCTGTCGTTACAGACGCCGCCGGCTCCGTTATTCAGGTAGCCGCAGATGCCTGCGTGTGCGTTGTAGACGCGGCCCTGGCCCGCGACGAAATCGGCGCGCGTTGTGCCAAGCTGAATCGTCGATGTCTGCTGGATGGTGTAATAAGCGCCGCTCTGCAGACGTGCCACACCGCTCAGTTGCCACCCTCCTGCGATCTCCCGCAGCAGGAAGTTACGGCCCTTGAGTTCCGGTGCCTGAATCGTAAAGCTTGCCACAAAGGCATGACGACGGTCGTTGGAGAGCGGGCCGTAGTTATAGGCCAGATCTCGCCAGTTCTCCAGGGTTATGTTGTTTCCTGCAGAGTCACCCAGCGCTTTCGAGTAAGTGTACGAGAGCGTGGCTGTAATGGCTCCGCTGCGTTTGGAAGCGAAGACCTGCAGTGCGTTGTAGTTGTAGTTGGAATCAAAGCGGTTGGAGTTGATCGCGTTGAAACCCTTGTAGGGATTGAATGCAGCGATCGAGGAGTTAGGCGTAGCAGAGTTCTGATTTGCGAAAACCGGTGTTAGATCCGGGATGTTGATGTTTGGCTGACGCAACTGGTGATGGGCAACGCTGCCCACGTAGCTGGCTTCCAGCAGTACCTTCCCGGGCAACTGACGCTGGACACCCACGCTGTACTGCCACGTATACGGCGTCTTGTTCTTAGGATCAACCGCGCTGATACCTGCCTGCAGGCCGGTGCTGTTTGCCGAGAGGGAACCAAGTGTGGCCAGGTTGCCAACGCCAAACTGCGTGTTCTGCAGGAAGGGTGGGAGATTCAGCTGGCTGAAGACGAGGTTTCCCTGCGGGCGGTAGTAGAACAGTCCTGCACCGCCACGAATGGATGTTTTGTCATTCGCGGCATAGGCAAAGCCGAAGCGCGGTCCCACGGCACCGTTCATCTTGTAGAAGCCGCGGGGTGCGCCCGAAGGTATCAAGCCGAAGATCGAAGAGTTTACGTTCGTTACGCGCTTCTGCTGGTCCTCGGGAACTCCGTCTCCCACCCGGACCAGGCCGTTATAGGGATTGCCGGCGCCCGGATTTGCTAGCGATCCACCCGCCGTCACAGATACCGCATTCGCCGCGTTGTACGCAGCCGGATCGAAGTTGGTCAGGTTGTTTCCCTGCGCGTAGAAGGGCTGCAGCCACTGATAGCGCATGCCAAGGTCGAGGCTTAGGCGTCTTGTAACACGCCACTGATCCTGTACATACCCTTCAATCTGATTGAAGCGGAAGTGGCCAACCGGATCAGCGCTGTTCTCAGAATACGACTGGAAGTTACCGAGAAAGGCGTCGGACAGTGAGTAGCATGTTGTATTGAAGGCGGCCTGGCCGCAGTTACTGGACCGTGCTGTAGCTGTTCCGTTCTGGCTAAATCCCACCGTTCCGGTGTAGTTAGACCGACCATTCTGATCGACGCGATCGCGAATGTAGGCGATGCCAAACTTCATGTTGTGATCACCCTTTACATAGGTGATGTTGTCTGCGATCTGAATATCTGTGGACGGTGATATCAGGGAGAAGTTAGGACCCTGAAAGCCGGCGTAGTTGCTGATGTTTGTGATCGGAATGCCGTTTGGATATGGTCCGACGCCAGGATAGAGCTTGTTGAAGCCGAAGCCGTACGTCTCACGCTTCCAGTTATTGCCGTAAGGAGGAATGCGCTGCGCGGCCCAGCTTGCGTTGGCCTGTACCTGATTGATCAGGTTCTGGCGGATGCTCCAGGTTTCACTGATCAGGTAGCTCTGCCCGGGGCGGTTGCGTGTCGTTGGTGTTGTGTTTAGGATGCCTCCGTTTGAGAAGGTGCCATAGGGGTCGATCAGCGTGTTCTGGTCGTGTATCCAACGCGCAAAAAGAGAGTGCTGCTGATTTATTACATAGTCGATTCGAACGAGATCCTGGTGAAAGTCGAGCGGATTCGAAGGAGCCAGGGTGAGATTGTTCGATGGGATGCCACCGTCACGGTAGCTCAGGCCGCCGGCGATGATCGTCTTGTAGACGTTGGCGATTGCCTTGCCGTCCGGCGTCATCAACGACGAGATGTTGTTGTTGGGGATGGGCGTGCTGGTACCCGGATAGTAGAGCTGGCCAAAAGTGCCACTGGCCGCCGAGCAAACGCCTGCGCCGTTGAAGGAACCAGGATTGCCGGATCCATCCTTTGCTGCCGAGCAGAGAGAGCTGAAGTCGCCGTTGAGCATGGCCGTTGTTGGCACGGTGAAGGTGCTTGCCGTCGCCTGCTGGCGCAGCCGCTTCCACTCCTCACCTACGAAGAAGAAGAGTTTATCGCGGATGATGGGACCGCCGAGGAAGAAGCCGAAATCGTTGTAGATCAGTTGCGTCTTCTTGCGAGCGATGTAGTTTGTGGCATCGAGATAGCTGTTGCGATGGAACTCGAAGGCGCCTCCATGGAAGGCGTTGGAGCCGCTCTTGGTGACGATGTTAAAGGTGGGCCCTTGCGTGCGTCCGTATTCCGCAGACGAGTTGGACGTATTGATCTTGACCTCACTGATGAAGTCAGGGCCCACGTTATTCATGAGTGAGCCGTTGGAGCCGGCCACCTGGTTGTACGCGCCGTCCACCGTAAGGTTGTTGGAGTCGGAGCGATTGCCGTTGATGGTCTGGTTGTTCGAGGCAAGCGAGGTCGTGACGGCGAAGATATCCGGGTTGGTTACGACCGCGCCAGGAACCAGCGTGAGCAACTGTGTGTAATTGCGACCGTTCAGTGCGAGGTTTTCAACCTGCTTGGCATCGATGACGCGGGAGAGTTCTCCAGAGGTCGTGTTGAGGGTTTCAATGGCTCCGCCCTGGACCTCGACGACTTCGGAGACCTGGCCCATCTGCATTGCAAAGTTCGATGTCACCTTTGCGTCTGCCGTGATGGTGACGTTGGACTGCTGAGCGGTTCGAAAGCCCGCCTGCTTTACGGCGATGACGTATTCCCCGATGGGCAGGTTCGTGACGATATAGTTTCCGTCCGAATCCGTTGTTGCCGTGCGGGTCGACTGGGTTGTGATTGATGTGATCGAAATCGTTGCGTTCGGAATTGCTGCGCCGGTCTGGTCCGCGACAACGCCAGAGATCTGTCCGAAGCTGCTTTGTGCGTGAGCACAAACACTGATTAAGGCTAGGGGACTCGCAAGTGCTACGGCACACCATAACCTGCGGGAATCGTTCATGAAGGCTCTCCTAAGCGTCCAATTTCGGCAACCCGGAAAGTTGCCGTTTTTGGTCGTGGCCATTAAACGCTGAGAGTAGGGCAGTCTGTCAATGCTTCAAACTACGTTGTAGTAACCCCTGTGAGCAGGAAGCGCTTGTTCAGCCAGCGGCGCAGCGGTTCGTCGTAGAGCTTAAGGCAGGCATAGGCGATGGCGATCGAGGTGAAGAACAAAGCCACGCCCCAGCCCACACCCTGTGCCGGAGTGAGCTTCCCGTCATAGACCTTGGCTGTGTAGATGTAGATGAGTGCATAGTGCGTGATGTAGAGCGGGTACGAGATCGCACCCGAGAAACGGCAGAGCCGGGTGGCGGTGCGTCCATTGATCTGTTCGCCCGCGCCCATAGCGACGATGACCGGATACACGAGGATAATGATGAGTGCCTCATACAGTCCGTTTTTCCAGAGTGTGGCCGGTGTGCCAAAGCGTGGCAGCGCAAAGGTGAGAACGAGCAGCAGGCTGCACCACAGGAACGCGTTGCGGACGTGAAGTCGCTTGTGCATCCGCTGCACAAGCATGCCGGCGAGGAATGGATAGAGCAGCCGGAGAAAGCCGACTTTAAGTTCCATGGCGTTCACGGACCAGCCACCGGTGATGTCGCCGCGCGGCGTGGTGACAAGATAGTGCGTAAGCGCGGCCGCGGATAGTGCAGCGAAAACCACGAGCACGCGATTGGAAGCCCTGCGCAGACCGAGCGCATAGGCGATGTTGGCGATGTATTCGAAGAAGAGCGACCAGGCTGTGCCCGCGAGTGGATGCATCTCCTGCCAGCCGCGAATGTCCATGGAGATGGGGATCGGGATCACCGTGCAGCCGATGAGCGTGATGAGGATAAGCCTCGACACGGGGGTGGTCGCGACGAGCGGAAAGATCTTAGGGCTGGCGCTCAGGTAGAAGAGCAGTGCGCCGAGAAGATTGCCCATGATGACCATCGGCTGCAGGCGGATGATCCGGCGCTTAAAAAAGTCCCAAAGCGTCATGCGCTGCCGGCCATTGGCAGGTTGCCAGCGATCGTCGTACGCGTAGGCGACTACGAAGCCGGAAAGCATGAAGAAAAAATCCACGGCGAGATAGCCGTGGTTGATGATCTGCCGCGCGTGGTCTCCGCCGTTCCATGTCTCGCACACGTGAAAGATGACCACCATCATGGCGGCAACGCCCCGCAGGCCGTCAAGAATTTCGAAGTGCTGCTTGGGCTGGATGCGTGTGTCTGGCTGACTCATGGCTTCAAAACACCATACACAACGGGATGGCGGACTGGCTTGAGCGATTTCGCCATTACGATCCAAGCCTGGCGATCAATCAATGGTGCCAATCGCGGCTGTGGCGGTCCAACCTCCATCAACTCGTGCATCCAACCGTAAAGATCCTCGTATCGGAAAAGGAAGCATCCATTCATGTGGAAGAAAGATCCTCTCGCCAAAGTTGCTGATGTGTTTGTCGAAACGCTCATGAAAGCAGGAGTCAAGCGCGTCTATGGCGTAGCCGGTGACTCGCTGAATGGCTTCACCGATGCCATACGGTCGCACGAGGGAATCGAGTGGCAGATGGTGCGACACGAAGAAGTGGCTGCATTCGCCGCCGGTGGTGAATCTCAGATCAGCGGCCAGTTGACGGTGTGCGCCGGAAGCTGCGGCCCGGGAAATCTCCATCTCATCAATGGCCTGCACGACTGTCACCGTAGCCGTGTCCCGGTCCTTGCGATTGCTGCTCAGATCCCCAGTGCGGAGATGGGGACGAACTACTTCCAGGAGACTCATCCGGAGCAGATCTTTCTTTCCTGTTCCGATTTCTGTGAGGTCATCTCCACGCCCGAGCAGGTTCCTCGCGTCCTCGCCATCGCGATGCGCACAGCGATTGCAAAGCGTTGTGTTGCTGTTGTCGTTATTCCGGGAGACATCCTTACGAAGCTTGCATCGTCTCCGGCGATTGGCCTTGGTATCTCCGGTCCGGCTGCGTCTGTTCTGCCACCTGCGCAGTCTCTGGCAGACGCAGCGAAACTTCTGAACGAGACAAAGAAGATCACGATCCTCGCTGGCGCCGGCTGTGCAGAGGCTCGTGCAGAAGTGCTTGCCGTCGCCGAGGTGCTGCAGGCCCCTATCATCGTGGCCTTGCGCGGTAAAGAGTATCTCGAGTACGACAACCCATACTATGTCGGACTCAACGGTCTCATCGGTATGCCCTCGGCGTACCGCGCCATGCAGGAGTGCGACACGCTCCTGATGCTTGGTACTGACTTTCCGTACTCACAGTTCTATCCGGAAGGCATCAACGTCATTCAAGTTGATATTCGCGGCGAACAGTTGGGCCGCCGTACAAGAATTGATGTTGGTCTTATTGGCGATGTGAAATACACACTGCACGCCCTGAAGCCACTTCTGACAAAGCACAATAGCAGCCACCTGAAAGATTCGACCGAGCGCTTCCGGAAGATCCGTAAGGAGCTCGATGAGCGCGCCGTGGGTGAGCGAGGCAAGTCACCGATCCATCCGCAGTACCTTACCAAATGCATCAGCGATCTCGCTGCCGAGGACGCCGTCTTCCTGTGCGACGTAGGGACACCAACCACCTGGGCAGCTCGCTATCTCAAGATGAATGGCAAGCGCCGCCTTATCGGCAGCTTCAACCATGGCACCATGGCGAATGCCATGCCGCAGGCCATTGGTGTCCAGTCCGCGGCGCCCTCTCGCCAGGTCGTCACACTCTCAGGCGATGGCGGCATCTCCATGCTGCTCGGTGACCTGCTTACGCTGCGGCAGCTCAATCTAGCCGTGAAGGTGGTCGTCTTCAATAACGGTGCGCTGGGTTTCGTCGAGCAGGAGATGAAGGCGGCCGGTGTCGAAACCTATGCCACCGGCTTCACGCCGACAAACTTTGCGAACATCGCATCGGGTGCGGGCATACGCGCATGGCGCGTTGAGACGCCTGAGCAGGTGATACCCGCACTCAGGGAAGCCTTCGCTCACCCCGGTCCGGCCGTTATCGACGTTGTCGTTGCAAGGCAGGAGCTTTCCTTGCCTCCTACCATCACGCTGGCGCAGGCTGCCGGCTTCAACCTCTACATGTTGAAGGCCATGCTGCATGGAGACGGTCACGAGGTCCTCGACATGGCAAAAACCAACCTCTGGCGATAAGTCACTGTCACGAAAGAAGAGATGCCCGCAGCGATGCGGGCATCTCCTCTTTTACGAAAACGTAATTTACGGGTAGAGCGTTGCAGGTTGAATTTCGGGTGAGCCTTCGCCAGCATATTTCAGTAACTCAACCAGCTCGCCTCGCAATTGTTTTGCGACTTCCAGATATTCTTTGCGACCTGCGAGATTGACCAGTTCGTGCGGGTCGTTGCGTTGATCATAGAGCTGCCATTCGAGATAGGTTGGGCTTGCGGCCTTCTTTGCGCCGGAGATATCTGCCACGCAGTAGGTCCAGTCCTGCGTCTTGATAGTGCGTGCTGTCATTGACTCGCTGATCTGCACCAGCTCTTTATTCGGCCATGCTTCGCGGGCGGCCGTGTCCTTCAGGAGTGGCAGAGCGCTGCGGCCCTTCCAGCTTGATGGTACGGGCACGCCCACTGCTTCGAGCAGGGTGGGTGCAACGTTGATAAGTCCTACAAGTTCTGGGATTTGCTGGGCACCTTCAAAGCCCGGACCATCGATGATGAGTGGAATGCGCACAGAGCTGTTGTGCGTCGAGCGCTTGTACTCCTGGTTGCGTGTCATGAAGTGGCAGCCGTGATCGCTGATGAAGACAAAGATAGTGTTGTCGGCCTGGCCAGTCTCCTGAAGAACTTTTTTAATGCGGCCAACGGAAGCATCTATGCTCTCGCATGCGCCGTAGTAGTCCGGGAGTTGCTGGTGCCAATCGCCGGGCAACGCGCGCAGGTCCGGTGGTACATGCGCGTTGATGAAGCGAGCAGCCGATCCCTTCGGTCCAACCATGCGGTTCTCGTCGTTCTGCTGATGTGGCTCGAGCTGAGAGACGAAGAGGAAGAAAGGCTTCTCGTGCTTCTGGCGCAGAAACCTTTCGGTACGGTCCGTCAGGAAGTCGACGCGGTATTGATCCTGGAACTTGATCTCCTTGCCATCTCCATCGAAGAGCGAGCCGTAGAAAGGATGCGATGTATGCTCCAGCGCGTTCGCACCTTCCCATAGGTCGAGGAAGCCGCCACGATACTCGGGCTTCACGTAACCCGGGCCACCTCCTGCTGCCTCTGCACTGGGAGCCAGGTGCCACTTACCGATGAGGTTGGAGGTGTAGCCGGCCTTGCGCAGCTCACCCGCGAGTGTCGGCAACGTATGGTCGAGTGCAGGGCCATTACGCCACACGCCAGTCTCGGTTGCGTAGCGGCTGGTCATCAACACAGATCGTGCGGGGGCGCAGACGGGTTGATTGGTTACTGCGTGCGTGAAGTTTTTCCCACGCTTTGCCATTGCATCCAGATTCGGGGTTTTGGTGGAGCTGTTTGCGCCGTTGGCGCCGACAAAGTCCCATCGAAACTGATCGGACAGATAGAGGATGATGTTTGGCTTTCTCCCCGGTGCCTTCGCGCCCGTGTTCGTTGCTGCTGACTGCGCGATAGCATCGGCACCCAGAGATACTGACGCGGCTGCAGCCGCTCCGCTTTGTACTAGAAAATCTCGACGGTTCATAGATCTATGCCTCCTGTTACAAACTTCGAAATCATGTCGACTTGGCTAAAAGAAGAGCTTGAGGCTCGCCTGCAGTTCGCGCGGATCATTTGGATTGTCGCGCGTCGCGCTGATAGATGAGAAGGAGTTCGGCGAAGTGAAGTTGAGGCTGCCTGGCTGGGCGAAGTTCGGTGTGTTTGTCAGGTTAAAGCTCTCGGCACGGAACTCAAAGTAACGCGCTTCGCCCAGGTTGAATCGGCGGAAGAGTGAAAAGTCGAGCCGCCGAAAGGGTGGTCCACTTACCTGTGCAGGCGGCCCCCCAAGGCTGCCGGCTGCGGGGTTCGCGAAGGCTGCTGGGTTCAGGAAATTCGTCACGCGATTCCCGCTGCCGTAGAGCGGCTGGCCAGGGACCTTTAGCGCAAAGCAGCCCAGGCCTGCGGCGGTCGTAGTTGTGCATGCAACGGAGAAGGGCTGCCCGTCCTGTGCGGAGAAAATCCAGTTGATCTGCCATCCGCCAGCGAGCGCGGAGGCAATGCCAGACGTAGCGTATGCGTGGCCTTTGCCGAAAGGGAGTTCATAGCTGCCGCTGGTATGCAGAATGCGGCGAACGTCGATATCGCATGGAGCGTAGTCTGCACCAATGCCATAACCGGCAACGTAGGGTGCACGATAGCCACCAACTCCGTTATCGAGCAGATCCCTTGCCGTGCCCAGGCACTTCGAGTAAGTGAAGTTAGCGAGCAGGCTAAAGCCGTGGCTAAAGCGATGTTCTACACCCGCCTGCAGTGAGTTGTAGTTGATGGAAGCACCGCGCGAGACGTAGTTTCCACCGAAGGCAAAGCTCTTGAAGAAGGAGTTGTTCCGGGTGTTCGCAGTGGGTGCAAGGATCGAACCCACTGCGTTGGAGGCCATCGACGACATGATGTGCTTGCCGTTGCTGCCGACATACCCGATGAAGGCTAACGTGTTGGGTGCGATTTCATACTGTACCTGCAGGTTGAACGCCTGGCTGTAAGTGGTCTTGGGGTTACGTGGTTCGCCAAAGAGTGAGATCGATCCAAGCGAGGCATTCGCTGCAGTCAACGGAACGTTCAACAGGCCGTTCGAGATAGGGCCGACAGAGTTGTTCGCGGTCACGGGGGCGACCGAGCTTCCCGCGGTGTAATTCGTCGTGATCTGAAAAGGGTAGTTGACCCATGGGCTGATACTCAGGCCGTGATTCTCGTATCCCTGGTAAAAGAGGCCATAACCCCCGCGAATGACCAGCTTGTCCTTCGGCTGGTATGAGAATCCTACCCGTGGTGCGAAGTTACCCTTCTGCGCGTAACCGAGTACGTTGTCTGCCATTGGGGTGAAGACGATTCCGTCCTGCGCGAGCAGTGATTGAAATGCGGCGGGGACGTTCGCCACCTGCGATTGTGGAACGTAGAAGCGCGAGGTGTTGTCGCGCGTATCGCCCGTCTGCGCTGGAACGAAGTTTGCGAAACGGCCACTGCTTTCCGCCGGGATACCAAGAAACTCCCAGCGGACCCCATAGTTCAGCGTAAGACTTTTCGATGCCTTCCAACTGTCTTGTGCGTAGGCTCCGACGTACTGACGCTTGAGGTTGAAGATAGGCGAGAAGCTGGAGGCAGTGACAGCGTTGGATCCTCCCAAGCTCTGAAGGCTGGATCCAGAGACCGGGAGCGGAGCCAGCAGAAACTGCGCACGGTCTGTGGATGCGTCGGTATTTGCGACGATGGAGGTGTAAAGGCCGCTGTTGGTAAAGCTTCCGCGTGACGTCGTGGGCGTGAGCGTTGGAAAGGCGACGTGCTGATACTCGACACCCGCGCGAATCTGATGTCGATCCCGATCGATGGTGAGGTTTTCCGTGAACTGAAGTACCTTGCTCGACTTGTCGCTCGGAAGTGTGCCGGGCGTGCCAAGTGCGCTGAGTTGGCCGAAGGTAAATTGAGGCAAGCCACCGTTGCCGGCGACCTGCGGAATGCCAGGGATGCCGTACTGCGCGGGAACACCGAGTGTGTTGGCGTTCAACTGCAGTCGCGTGTCGCGAACCTTGCTGTAGCCGATGCGAGCTTCATTGACGAGCCGCGGTGTGATCACATGCGTTTCACTGAAGGCAATGTTCTGCGATTGTGTGCGGCCGTTCCCTGGGCGCGAAGCTGATCCGTCCGCCACGCCAGGAAACGGGCTGGGAACAACCTGCGTTGTGTCCACAAAGCTGTAGCGCACGAAGGCCGAGTCACGTTGACTGAGCGTCTCGTCGAAGCGCACATCGAAGCTGTTCGTGGTGGTGCGGTTTACCGGGCTGCTAACGTAATTATTCTGCAGCGTGCTGCCGGTGGGTGCGGGGTACAGATTCATTAACTGAACAGCATTCGATGCGAGGCGTGCCGCAGGAATCTGGTTCAGGAGTGCGCGATTGGCGGTGGTATTGAAGTTTGTCACACCACCCAGCGAGCCGCTGTAGAAAGGGTCGCGGACGTAAGCGCCGGCAGTGCCGCGCAGACCTGTGATGGGATCAATTCCACCGTTCGGTATAGCGCGCGTCGTCGACGGATCAAAGACGGTGCCAGTTGGAAAAGTGCGGCCAAGGCCATCGGTAAGGGTCCCCGATTGCAATGCAATCAGATCCTGAAGATTGGTGAAGCCACTGTTGCGTTCTGCCAGCGTCGGTACGGTGCTGGTATAGGTCTTCCCCTGGGCGACGCGCGTGCCCTGATAGTCCGCGAAGAAGAAGGTACGGTTGCGGCCGTCATACAGCTTCGGAATCACGACTGGACCGCCGAGCGTGCCTCCAAACTGGTTCTGCCGGAAGGCGGGCTTGCGTTGCGTTGGAAGAACGAAGCGGTCCTTCGCATCCAGCGCGTCATTGCGCAGATATTCCCAGATGTTGCCGTGCAGTCTGTTGTCGCCGGACTTTGTGCTGACGTTGAGGACGGCGCCCGCAGAGTGACCGAACTCTGCCGAGTAAGTACTCGTCTGCACGGTGAACTCACGCAGTGCGTCGGGTGGTGGCATGACGACGTACTGCCCTTGATTCACGAGATCGGCGATGGCGGCATTGTCATCCATGCCGTCCAGCAGATAGTCGTTCTGGGTGCGACGCGCACCGTTGGCAGTAAAGGATCCGCTGGCCTGCAGGTTTCGCGAGTCGTTTTGCGCGAAGGTCACACCGGGTGAAAGCTGCGCCAGGAAAGTGGCATTCCGGCCGTTGAGGGGCAGTGCGTTGATGGTGCGCTCCTCAACCAATTGCTGCACCGACGAGGATCGTGTGTCGAGCAGCGGGCTGCCTGCGGATACCTGTATGACTTCTCCCGCGGCCCCAATTTCCAAGTGTGGGTTCACTTCCAGGCGCGATTGAATCGTCACATTCAGGTGGCTGGTAACGCTCTGCTTGAATCCGTCACGCGTGACCGTGAGCGAGTACGTACCAAGCTTCAGAGGACTGAAATTAAAGCTGCCGTCATTGCCGGAGCGCAGTCGGGCCGTGACTCCCGTTGCCTCTTCGCGCAGCACCAGATCGGCATCAGGAAGTGCAGCTCCGGTTGCATCGGTAATTCTTCCGGCGAGAGAACCCGTATCCACCTGTGCTTGAAGGCCTGTCGCAGACCCAAGCAGAAGAGCCGATGCCAGGACAAGGTGATTGGAACGAAGGGATGAAGATCGCGCAAGTTTGCGTCGACCTTCCGTGTCGAAGGGGTGATTCTGCATCGGAATCCTCTGCAGGAAACGCGCAACATCGCGCAGGAGCACGATCGCGTTCGCTGCTGATATGGGGAGTCTAGGGGGCAGAACGTGCCGGAGCACATGCTGTTATTGGACGAGCAACGGTCTCATCGACAACAACAACAAAGCTGACAATCTTCACTGAACGCACGGTCGGAAATCCAGGAGGATTGCATGGCCGAATGGTACATCACAGTTCTTCAGAAGCCAAACGGGCGGGCTGCGGGCAGGCTGGGACTCGCCGTAGAGACGGCCTTTCACTGACCAAAACACGCTAATTGCAGCGCGGGCGTTTGCCGCTCGTTCCGCCGGCGCAATGAACAGGAAGTGCTAGCGGATCCTGAGAGTTTTTGTAAGCCATGCGGGCGCGCGGCTATCTCGTGGGGATGTGGGATTCAAAGCTGTTACGCGAGCACGATGAGAGGTCCCGACGTTTTGGAAGCCTCAACGTCAGGAATCGCCGCAGGGGTTTTCCTGGGCTGGCTGTGACTTACCGTTGAGCCAATCATGGTGCTGCAGGGCTGCCAGTTTTTCGGCGGCTGCAAGAATCATGAATTCTTCAACGGATAAGCTTTGCGCTCCAGCAACAGCCACGATCTTGGAGTACAGAATTTCTGGTATTTGCAGCGAAGCGGTCAAATCATTTCCTGTGGAGACCGCAATGCGTAATGCGAGAGCGGTAATGCATTAATGGATGTTAGGTTGAAATCCGAGCGCGCGGGCGTCCGCGTCGGTCAGTTGCCGGTGAACTGTCTCTCCACCATCGATTAATTTTATTACATCGTCAACTTCTGCTTCGGTGAAACAAGCCAAAAGGCAGGTTCGGAGTGCGTCCTGTGAATTACAAGTGAAAGGGTCTGCGCAACTGAAAGTCACCTCGGTCAACGCTATGCAACTGACACGCACATATGTTTCTTGCCCGTTGACGGGAAAGATGCTTAACAAATGATTTTTCAAAAGTGTGATCTGCCTCTGGGCGTGTGCAGGGGGAAACGTTGTCGCCACACGCCTACCACTAATACGAGGCAAATTACCCCAAATTGGTTTTCCATCGAAGCTGTTTTTGTGTCTGCTTTCGGACTTTGCGTCGTGCACGGCTATACCCCTCAGGCTGTTGAGGTTGTACGTTTACACGTCAGGCCTAGCGCCTTCGGATCTGTGCCGTGGGGGCGTTGGCGCGGATCGCGGTCGGCGAAGGGGCTTTGGCGTCGTTCTGCCGGATCCAGCTGTCATGTTCCAGCCGGCTGAGTTTTTCGGCCACAGCGAGACTGATGAAGTGATTGAGTGAGATGCCTTCTTGATTTGCAATCTCAGTCGCCTGCTGCCGGATGGAGGGGCAAAGACGTAGCGGAAAAGATAAAGCGCGTTTCTGATCCATGTTTCCTCGGCTGCCCCATGGGATGCGAGCGCTCTACAAAGGTGACTTGCCAATGACAAGTGGAACTGCATTTAATCGATGATCCGCGTTTCGATCATTCGACTGGGGGATTTGCATCTCTCTTGCTGAAACGGTGCCGTGAAAGTTGTGTGCAGAGGGCTCCGGACCGTCCGCGTTATGTTGCCTACCGTACAGAGTTCGCCAGGCAACAAACCGAGCTTCCCATGCTGCGAATTGAAGGAGCAACACCGCTAAAGTGTTAGATTGACGCGCCAAACATCCGTATTTATTTCGTGAAGATATCGCAATGCAAACAGTTTTGGCCAGTCCTCCTGTTCCCAAATTGGGAATAAAGAAGTGCGCAGTCGCAGAACTTTCAAGTAGCCGTTGCAATTTAGTCGGACGGAGGGTGCGTTGAACTCACTGTTATTGACGGGGCGCACGTCTGTGATCTTTTGCGGTCGCGCAGCCTATGCGACGAGCTTTGCCGCCTGACGTTTGCTTCTTAGAAGACGTTGATATCAAGCGTGATATCCAAACTGATGTTTATGTTCCGCTCCGCAGTCAAGCACCCCTTATGGGGCTTACAAGCAAAGAGAGACACGTCCGCACTCATATCGTGTGCCAACTGTTTGACTTGCCTTTTTGCTAGGAGCTGCCATGGAAATCCCCCGTTTTGTTCCTTACGCTTTCCCCGTATTGGACACACATACGGACCACCAACCGGTGATCGAAGTCCCTTCTTCCAGGAGGGGTGGAACACCGAGATCCCACAAGAGCAAGAAACAATCCCTGCCCGTGTTGTTGATGGTCGTGATTGCCGGCTTTGCGGGGATGTTATCCGGTTGCGGTGGCGGTGGTTACGCAGGCATAGGCATCACCAGTCTTTCGAAGAGCACGGCAACGATCGACGCTGGGCAGTCGTTCAGCGTTGCCGCAACAAACCCAACGAATCTGCCACTTACATGGACAGCGAGCGGTGCGAATTGTTCCGGCGCTGGATGTGGAACGGTGGCTGCGGGCGATAGCTCGTCCAGCGTCATCTACACCGCACCAACCAATGTTTCCACGCCGATTACGGTTACGTTGACGGCTATGGTCTCCGGAACGCAGAGCACAAAGGTCGTCACCATTACGGTGAATCCGGCACTGGCGATCACGGGCAATACGCCGTCTGGTGTTGTGGGTACAAGCTATAGCGCGACCGTCAGCAGCACGGGTGGCACAACCCCCGTCACGCTGAGCCTGGTCGCTGGCACGCTGCCTCCCGGCCTGACGTTTGATCCGTCGACTGGCAGAATCAGCGGCACGCCGACTGTTGCGGGCACGTCAAACTTTACGATCCAGGCGGTCGACCGCAGCGATGTCGTTGCCACCGTCACGTCCCTGCGACAGATCACCATCACTGCAGCGGGCGCAGCCTTGACGGTCAGCGGCAATCCCCCTGCGGGCGTTGTGGGCACCGCCTACAGCAGCACACTGCAGGCAGCGGGTGGAACCCAGCCATATAGCTGGGCGGTTTCGTCGGGCGCACTCCCGGCTGGTCTTACGCTCTCGACGTCTGGCGTGATCTCGGGTAATCCGACCACGGTTGGCAGCTCGACGTTTGTAGCGTCCGCAACCGATGCAACCGGCACCCGCGCGAGTGCTTCGTTCACGATCGCGGTCACTGCGGGCGCCTCCAACGGCACGCTCGCCATCACCACGGGAACACTGCCCAACGGCACGGTGAGCCTGCCGTACAACGCAACGATCGGCGTCAGTGGCGGTACTGGACCTTACACCTGCTCCATCGTTACCGGGACACTGCCAGCGGGGCTTTCGCTCGGTGCAGGCTGCGCCGTCAGTGGTACGCCAACGGCTACGGGCACAAGCCCGCTCACCGTTCGTGCGACCGATTCCTCAAACCCGGCTTTGAGTACCACGGGCAATGTCAGCATCACCATTGCTGCCAGCGGCCTGGGTATCACCAGCGTGAACCTGCCGAGCGGCACGGTTGGCACGGTCTACAGCGCTCCACTCCCAATCACGGGTGGAACGATGCCGTATACCTGCACGGTGACGGGTGGCACACTCCCTGCAGGCCTGACGCTGGGTGCGAACTGCACAGTTACGGGCACGCCAACGACGGCAGGCACCAGCACGCCGACCATCACCATCAAGGACGCGTCCAACCCGCAGCAGACCATCACGCCGGTTATCAGCATCACGATCAACCCCGTAGGCCTGGCGCTCAGCAGTGGCACACTACCAAACGGCACGGTTGGCACGGTCTACAGCGCAATCCTGCCGGTAACGGGTGGAACGTCGCCCTACACCTGCACGCTGGCCAGCGGCACGCTGCCCGCAGGCTTGACACTCGGCACCAACTGCACGGTCAGCGGTACGCCGACGACGGCAGGCACCAGCACGCCCACCATCACCGTCCATGACTCGTCAAGCCCACAGCAGACGATCACTCCGACGGTCAGCATCACCATCGCACCCCCTGCATTGGGCGTCAGTAGCAGCACCTTGCCATCGGGTACGGTTGGCATCACCTATACGCAGACGATCCCGGTCACTGGAGGCACAGGGCCTTACACCTGCACGCTGGCATCGGGCACCCTACCCGCAGGCCTGACACTTGGCGCGAACTGCAGCGTCAGCGGCACGCCGACAACCGCCGGCACCAGCACGCCGGTGATCAGCATCCACGACGCGTCGAACCCACAGCAGACGATCACGCCGACGGTCAGCATTACGATCGCTCCTGCGACGCTAACGGTCACAGCCGGTCCGCTGCCTGGCGGCACGGTTGGCACCGTTTACACGCAGCCGATTCCTGTCACCGGTGGCACCGGTCCTTACACCTGTACGGTGGCTTCAGGAACGCTGCCTGCGGGCTTGACACTCGGCGCAAACTGCAGCGTCAGCGGCACGCCGACGACAGCCGGCACCAGCACGCCCGTCATCAGCATCCACGACTCGTCGAACCCGCAGCAGACGATCACACCGACGGTCAGCGTCACGATCGCACCTTCTGCACTTGGCGTTGGCAACAGCACTTTGCCTTCGGGCACGGTTGGCGTGGTCTACACGCAGCCAATTCCAGTCACCGGCGGCACCGGACCTTACACCTGCACGGTGTCTTCGGGAACGCTGCCTGCGGGACTGACGCTTGGTGCAAATTGCACGGTTAGCGGAACTCCCACGACAGCCGGTACCAGCACGCCGGTCATCAGCATCCACGACTCGTCGAACCCGCAGCAGACGATTACACCGACGGTCAGCATCACGATCGCTCCTGCGGCGTTGACCGTCAGCAGCGGCACCTTGCCTCCGGGCACGGTGGGCGTAGTCTACACGCAGCCGATCGCGGTCACCGGCGGCACCGGTCCTTACACCTGCACGTTGTCTTCAGGCACGCTGCCTGCGGGCCTGACGCTGGGTGCAAATTGCACGGTTAGCGGAACTCCCACGACGGCCGGTACCAGCACGCCGGTCATCAGCATCCACGACTCCTCGAACCCACAGCAGACCATCACGCCGGCCATCGGCATCACCATTAATCCCAGCGGGTTCATGGTGACAAATGGAACGCTGCCGAACGGTACGGTTGGCACGCTCTATAGCCAGACGATTCCGATCGTCGGCGGCACTGCTCCTTACACCTGTGTCCTGGCATCGGGCGCCATGCCCCCGGGCTTGACGGTCAATGCAAACTGCACGGTCACGGGAACACCGAGTGCGACGGGAACCTACTCGCCGACGCTCACCATCAAGGACACGTCGAATCCACAGCAGACCATTACGTCAGCGATCAGCATCACGATCGACCCCAGTGCTCTTGCTGTCAGTAACGGAACGCTGCCTGCCGGCACGGTTGGCACGGTCTACACGGCGACGATCCCGGTCACGGGTGGAACGGCACCTTACACCTGCACACTCACCTCGGGCACGCTGCCTGCAGGCCTTACGCTGGGCGCGAACTGCGCCGTAAGCGGAACGCCGACGACAGCCGGCACGAGCACGCCGACCATTACCATTCACGATTCATCGAACCCACAGCAGACCATCACGCCGGTCGTCAGCATCACCGTTAACCCGAGCGCTCTTGCTGTCAGTAACGGAACGCTGCCTGCCGGCACGGTTGGCACGGTCTACACGGCGACGATCCCGGTCACGGGTGGAACGGCACCTTACACCTGCACACTCACCTCGGGCACGCTGCCTGCAGGCCTTACGCTCGGCGCGAACTGCGCCGTAAGCGGAACGCCGACGACAGCCGGCACGAGCACGCCGACCATTACCATTCACGATTCATCGAACCCACAGCAGACCATCACGCCGGTCGTCAGCATCACCGTCAATCCGGCACCGCTCACGGTTGGCACGGGCTCGTTGCCTGGTGGCACGGTTGGTGTCCCTTACACGCAGACGATCCCCGTCTCTGGCGGCACTGGTCCTTACACCTGCACCGTGACCTCGGGCACACTGCCCGCCGGTCTGACACTCGGTGCAGGCTGCACGGTCACAGGCACCCCGACGACGGCCGGTACCAGCACACCGACCATTACCATCCACGACTCGGCGAATCCGCCGCAGACCATCACACCGACCATCGGCATTGCGATCAGCCCTGCTGCGCTGGTGCTTGGTACGGGCGCACTGCCGAACGGAACTGTCGGCACGACGTACACGGCAACGCTGCCGGTCAGCGGTGGCACAGCACCCTACACCTGCACGCTGGGTGCGGGCACGCTGCCTGCGGGCCTGACACTGGGCGCTGGTTGCACGGTCACCGGCACACCGACGACGGCCGGCACCAGCACGCCGACTATCAACGTCTCTGACAGCGGCAATCCTGCACTGACAACGGCTGGACCGGTCAGCATCACCATCGCTGCTGCTCCATCCACACTCGTGATCAGCTCCCCAACTCCCGCAACCGTGAACGTGCCCTACACCGGTACTATCCCGGTCACGGGTGGAACGGGCCCGTATACCTGCCAGGTAGTCAGCGGCACGGTACCCGGCCTGACGGTGAACGGTAACTGCTCCATTACCGGAACGCCCACCACGCCCGGGGCAACGCCTATCACGGTGACGGTAACGGACTCGAGCCAACCGGCTGCGACGAAGACCGGCACCGCCACCATCACGGTGAACGCGGCAACGACGACGCTCACGCTTACGTCTCCTGCCACGGCCACGGTCACTGTTCCGTACACGGGCACCATCGGTGTCACGGGCGGTACCGGACCCTACACCTGCACGGTTCCTGCGGGAACGATGCCGGCTGGACTGACCCTGAACGCGAACTGCTCCGTCACCGGAACGCCGACAACGGTAGCCGTCACGAACGTCAACGTAACTGCAACCGACTCGGCAAATCCTGCGAACGTTACGACGGCTCCCGTCACCATCACCGTGCAGGCGATCCCTGCGCTGACGCTGACAGGGTCGTTGCCCAACGCCATCGTGGGAGTGGCTTACACGCAGACGCTGCAGGCAGCGGGTGGCGTTGGTCCTTACACCTACACGGTCACTGCCGGTGCGCTGCCCAACGGTCTGTCGCTCGCAACGAACGGCACCATCAGCGGTACGCCGACGGCACCGGGCGCCAGCAGCTTCACCATCACCGCAACCGACTCGGAGGGCACGCCGAAGACCGCAAGCCTGCCGCTGGTGTTGCTGGTGGTCTACCCAACCACACCGGACGACGCCAAGCTGAAGGGGCAGTACGCGTATCTCTTCCAGGGCAATGACGACATCCTGCTGGGTGTCTTCGCCTACCGCACGGCTACGGCTGCAAGCTTCACGGCAGACGGCACGGGCGTGGTGAGTGCGGGTGAGATGGACAGCAATCACCAGACGTCACTCGCACCGGGTAACACCATTGCGACTCGCGAATTCCTCGGTACCTACACCATCGGTACGGATCTTCGCGGATCGCTCACACTCAGCACGCTTGCCGCAGATGGCACCGTGCAGTCCACCAACACGTACGCCATCGCACTCCGCGCACCGGTCTCGCCGGTCACGGTATCCGCAGTCGCAAGCATGGTGCAGTTCGACAGCAACCAGCTTGGCGGAACCAAGGGCTCCGGAACCATGCTGCTGCAGGACACGACGAAGTTTGCCGCGGGCCTGACGGGCAGCTATGTCTTCGGTCTGCAGGGTGACGCGCCCTGCTTCCCAACCTGCACGGTGGGTCTGGTTGCAGGACCGGCTGCTTCGGTCGGCCAGTTCACCGCGACGGGTGGCACCATCTCCGGAACGGGTGATGCCAACCTGGCTGCAACCAACTTCGCACAGTCCACACTGACTGGCAGTTACGGCTCGGCTGACGCAAATGGTCGTGTACAGCTTTCCATGGCTACCTCCAAGTTGAACGGCGTGCCGTTCCCAACCGACTACGCGGTCTATGTAGTCGATGCAAGCCACCTGTTCGTTCTGTCGACGGACAAGCACTCCTCCTTCGTCCTGCAGGCCGGTACGGCTCAGCTGCAGACGCAGGCCACCTTCGACGCCACGTCGATGGGCGCGCCCTACGTCGGCTATGAGAACTCGCCTGTCAACCCTGGTCTGGTCGGCGGCACGCTGCAGAGCGTAGCCAGCCTGTCCTCCGCCACCATCTTCCGCGGATCCGGGAACGGTGCCGGTATCTGCACCACCACCAACGTTGACACAGGCGGAACGACCGGCCTGGTCAACGCCATCGCCGGCGCAGTCGGTGGCGGCGCACCGCTGATCGGCGATCTGCTGGGCACTTACCAGACGACCGGCAGCAACACGTGCGCTGTCGCAGCCAACGGCCGCACGGTACTCAACTACCCGCCGCCGGGCTCGATCCTGACGAACCTCCTCGCCCTGCTGGGAGTACAGGCGGTCACACCGGCACCACGCATCCTCTACCTGGTTTCACCGAACAACGGCTACTTCCTTGAGAGCAGCTATGCGGGCATCGGCACCATCGAGCCGCAGGTTGGTTCTCCCTTCACCACGGCAACGCTGAACGGGGTCTTCGTCTATGACCAGGTCCCGGCCAGCACCATCGCAACCCTGCGCAGCTCCGGTAACTTCACCGCCGACGGTGCAGGAAACGCAACGTCGACCCTGGACGAGAACATAGGCGTTGGCACCCTCAACGTCCTGCAGCTCGGTGTTACCGGATCGACGACTTACACCCTGAGGGACGCAATTGCAGGACGCTACACGCTGGGAGCTTACGGCACCATCTACGCCATCGCCCCCGGCAGGTTCGTCCTTCTTCAGACCGATGCAGTGGGTACGTCACCCTACATCGCCCTGTTGTACTAACGCGGCAAGCCGCACGACCGGGCAATCACCCGGCAAGGGAAAGGTATAAGTCATGCGTTCGATCACTGCTCCACTGCTAATGGTTCTCTTCGGCCTCCCACTTGCGCACGCGCAGGTGGGGGCCTACGATCCAGCACCCACCGTCCCCCGCTTCACACTGGCGGGGGAGTACAACTACATCCGCGCCAATGCTCCGCCCGCCGGCTGTGACTGCTTCAGTCTGAATGGCGGTTCCATCCAGGGCGGCGTCACCCTTCGCTACTGGCTTCGTGCCGTCGTCGATGTTGGAGGCGCCCACGCCAACACCATCGGCGCGCTGGGCCAGAACCTGACGCTGCTCACTTACATGGGTGGCCCCCAGGTCGTTCTGCACGGCCGCCGCATCGAGACCTTTGCACATGGTCTCTTCGGTGCGGCACATGGCAGCGACTCTTACTTTCCAACCAACACAACGTACAGTACTTCTGCCAACAGCTTTGCGTACAAGCTTGGCGGAGGTTTTGATTACGCACTGACACATCGACTCGCGGTCCGAGTCGTGGAAGTGAACTATCTCCACACCGGATTTCCCAACGCAGCGAATAATTCGCAGAGTCACTTAGTGATCGGCGCGGGCCTGGTCCTTCATCTGCGCACTAAGACATGGACACCGGATCCCGGCAATCAGCGCCGTGATGCGAACCGGGCGATGCATGACATGGACATGCAGGCATTGAAGCCGCCACCGCCGGCCACCGCTGCAGCACCTGCCCCGCCGCCACCACCTCCCCCGGCACCGGCCGCTGCTGTGGACAACTCTCCCGTAAGCGAAGCAGCCTTCCACGAGAACATCAAGGACGCGCTCTTCGACTACGACAGCTACGCGCTGCGCCCCGATGCGCAACAGGCCGTGCAGGAGGCCGCAGCCTTCCTGAAGCTGCACCCGGCAGTGAAGGTGTTGGTCGGCGGGTATTCCGATGAGCGGGGAAGTGCCGACTACAACCTCGCACTTGGAGAGAAGCGCGCGACCGCAGCCCGCGATGCCCTAATTCTGAACGGAGTCACACCCGACCGCGTCGACACCATCAGCTACGGCAAGGAGAAGCAGGTTTGTACCGCGGAAGACGAAGCCTGCTTCCAGCTCAATCGGCGAGCAGCCTTCATGCCGAAGGTAGCGTCACCCGACCGTTAAGCAGTAGCCGCATAAGGCATGCGGCTGCGCCAATCAGGTTCATCTGAATGACTTTCCGACACCGCATTCCATCCCAGGGATGCGGTGTATTTTTGTTTTCCGGGGTCGGCTGTCGCAGGATGCCGGCATCGCCTGCAGCCTCATGGAACGGTTCGAAAGCACTACGATTAAGGCGTGGGAAGGGCTGCCACGCCGCCCACCAGCAGAAGCCTGCTTGCGGTAGCCGACATCGATTTCGGAGCCTTGCTGAGCGCCAGGCCGGTCCGCAGCAGGCTGATCATCGCGTCCAGTGGGACGGGTCGGCTGTAGAGATAGCCCTGAGCGTGCATGCATCCCTGCTTCAGCAGCGCACTCTCGTGTTCGATTTCCTCCACGCCCTCAGCCGTTACCGACATCTTGAATTCATGCGCAAGAGCGACGATGAACAGGATCAGGTTCGTTCCACCTTCACTCAGGTTCATGGCACGCACGAACGACTGGTCCACCTTCAAGGTGTCGATCGGATAACGCGTCAGATAACTCAGCGAGGAGTAGCCTGTGCCAAAGTCATCGAACGCCACCTTAACGCCGAGGGCACGGATATCATGCAACAGCGAGCCGATCGACGTGGCATCCTTGATGAAAATGCTTTCTGTGATCTCAAGCTGAAGCTGCGACGGCGGCATGCCAGTGTCATCCAGAACGTCCTGAAGGATCTTCAGAAAGGGTGTCTCGAAGAGCTGCCGCGGCGATACGTTGACGGAGACGAGCAAGTCTCTTGAAGAGTTCGCCTGTAGGACCGCAAACTCGCGGCAGGCCTGGTGCAGCGCCCAGAGTCCGATGGCGAGAATCTGTCCGGTCTCTTCCGCAAGCGGAATGAAACTGCCCGGTCCGACCAGGCCTTTAGTTGGATGATTCCACCGGATTAGTGCCTCGACACCATAGATACTGCGATCACGCATGTCGACAAACGGCTGATAGTAGAGAACAAACTCTTTCAGCTCAACGGCAGACTTCAATTCCATCTTCTTCCGTTGCGCCTCGAGCACGTCATCACGCATGGTTGAGACGAACAGCTTGCATCGGCCGCCGCCCTCACGCTTCGCGACCTGCACAGCAGTGTCGGCATCGCGGAAGACGTCCTCCGAGTTGTGCTGGCTGGTGCCCACCTCACACAAACCAATGCTCGCGGAGAGATTCACAACCACACCTGCTGCAGCGATCTGCTCTTCCACGCTGGATAGCATCAGGTGCGCTTTGCGAAGCGCCTGCTCCACCGTGGGGATGTGTTTCGACAGCAGCAGGAATTCATCGCCACCAACGCGGGCAAGTACATCCTCTTCCAGGGTGAAGCGGGCCAGTCGCTTCGCAACTTCCTGCAGGACCATGTCGCCGGCGCATCGACCGACCAGGTCGTTCACGCCCTTAAGGTCATCCAGATTCAAGAGAAGGGCCCAGGGACGTGATTGCTGTCGCTGCCGCGTCGGCAGCAGGTCCTCCAATTTGAGCGAGACTGAGCTACGATTCTCAAGACCGGTAAGGCTATCGTGAAATGCCGCGAACAGCAGTTGCCCTTCGGCACTCTGCCGTTCCTGCATCTCCTGCAGCAGTGCTTCGTTCTGCAGCCGCGTCACGCGTTGATCGACGATCACATCACGCATGCGCTGTTGATCCAGGCTGCTCTGCAATTCCTTAGTCAGGAGGAAGGTCTGCCTGCTGACGCTCGTAGCGCCCAGTGCAATTACCAGCACGCTAATCGTACCCAGGCATAACGCTGTGAGTGGAAAGCCGCCTGCCAGAAAGTCTTCCGTGCCCACCAGCGCAACCGACTTGTCCGTTTGGAACGTAAATACAAGACAACCTGCCATAAGCAGGCCCATGGCCATCGTCGCTCCCAGTTTGCGGACGGGAGATGACATCTGCTGAAGCTTGGCAAGGGCGCCAATCTTCAAAAAAAGATACGAGGCAGCGGCGGCCACCAGGAAGCTCAGACCGGAAGCCTCATACTCCGCGAGGTCTCGATGCGTGCGGAAGAGGCCGGAGACATCGTCCACAGCAGTGAATCCAAAGGCGAGCGCCAAACTGCTGGCGATCACCCATCCGGTCGGCACCTTTGGACGACTCAGGGAAAACAGTGCCAATATACAGCCGATACAGCAGCATAGCGCCTGCAGCAGGTGATCGGGCGAAGGTATGGGAGAAGTGCCGATACGGTATCCCGCGGAGAGTTCGATGGTGCAGGAGACACCCATGGCAACCGCCAGGGAGCCGCAGCCGAGCCACAACCCCCGGCGCGATCCAGTGGACCGTTGCACCTGCCGAGCCAATTCCAGGATGGTGTATGCCGTCAGAGTCGGCACCACCAGCATTGCCAGCATTCGAGCGGCGTTGTAACCCGCAAAGGAAGGGGATAGGAAATCCATCACGGGGCGAATCCTTATCGACGTGGGCTAAGTTAATTCAATAGCCGTCGGCACCTGAGACAAGAAACTACCTCTTGTTTTTAACCTAAGTTGCGGCCGCGCCCGTGCGAGTTTCCTGCGTCAATTCGACTTTCATGACCCGTGATATCACAGGGGATATCCAATGTTGCATTTAAGTCGTCGAGCCGATTTTTGACCTGTTTTGCAGTGATAGTCTCACGACTATTGAAAGCGTCTGCAGGTGGTTTTGCTGACTTTCTCTCTCAAATGTAACAAGTTCGTAAGAGCCCTGACCCCAAAGGAAAACCCATGAAGACCCTCACTGTTAATTTCAAGAATCTGCTTTCTGACGAGTCCGGACAGGACCTTATCGAGTATGCCCTCATCGCGTCGCTGGTAGGCCTCGTCGCCATCGCTACACTGCGTACGCTCGGCACAACCATTGCGGGTCTCTTCACCACCATCACCACTTCGCTTACGGGCGTTTAGTTTTGTCGGCAGAGCACGGGCAACCGCCCGTGCTGCGCGCTGCCGGAAAATCTGACTTTCGGACAGGTCCATGATCCATATCGAACGAGATCTTATGTATGCGACCGCCGCCAACCTTGCTGCCTTTACTGCTGCCATCTGGGATGTAACAACCCGCAGGATCCCGAATCGCCTTGTTCTGGTTGCCTTTACGGTCGGCCTTGTTCTGCACGTAGTCTTCGATGGCTGGCGCGGCTTGCTTGCCGCTCTGCTCTCAGGCTTCGTCGCAGGAGCTATTTTCTTTGCCTTCTTCCTAGCCGGTGGCATGGGTGGTGGAGACGTCAAGCTTATGGCTGCCGTAGCGACACTCTACGGTTTCGCCAACATGCCATACCTGCTTGTACTCACGTCACTTGCCGGCGGGGTCATGGCGGTCCTTCTCGCCCTGCGGCATCGTCGCCTGCGAGAGACGCTGTCGAATGTAGGCACGCTTGTCAGCCACCATAGGCACGAAGGTCTCGAGCCGCACGAAGTCCATCACGTGCGGAATCTGTCTTCGCTTCGTCTGCCGTATGGCGTCGCAATCGCTGCGGGCTGCCTCCTGGTTGCGATGGGGCGTGGCTGACCATGATTGCTCGCCGCCTTATCCTTGCGCTGTGTGTTGCCCTTCTCATCTCCGGGCTCTTCACCTACTGGCTTAGCCGACGCTTCGCCAAACCTGAGTCATCGTCCGCTCAGTTGCGGTATGTCGCGACCGCGAAGAATCTCGATGCAGGACAGGTACTTGAACCCGCAAGTCTGACCATGGTGAACTGGCCCGCCAGCCAGCCGTTGAAGGGCGCCTTCCAGAAGACGGAAGACGTTGTGGGCCGCACCGCGATGTATCCCGTTGCGGGAGGGGAGCCGGTGCTTGACCGTCAGGTTTCTGCCGTGGGCGCTGGTACCGGCCTTTCAACACGCATCCCGCAGGGTATGCGCGCACTCTCGCTCAAGTCGGACCAGGTGGTTGGTGTGGCGGGGTATCTGCTGCCCGGCACGCGCGTGGATGTGCTCGTCACATTCCACACCCCCGCGTCGCCCGATGCCGTGACATCGACCGTTCTGCAGGATGCGCAGATCCTAACCGCTGGCCAGAAGATGCAGCCGGATCCAGATGGCAAAGCATCCACGGTGGACGTTGTCACACTGCTGGTTACACCAGCAGATGCGGAGAAGGTCGTACTCGCAAGCGCACAGGGAACCGTTCATTTTGTGCTTCGGAACAGCGCCGATCACGCGCTGCATGACGACCCGCCAACCCAGCTCTCTTCGCTCGGTGCGGCGGTTCATGTAGCGGCGCTGATTGCGAAGCCTGCGCCGGTCAGAGCATCCGCCACCAAGGTGGCTGCAAGCCCGAGGCCGTATCGCGTTGAAGTCGTCCGCGGTGAGAAGCAGACCATGGAGAGCTTCTGATGGGTAAAGCCTTCCATCCCATGCGTCTCACGGCAGCCATGCACGTCGGTCTTTGCGGCGCCCTTGCGTGCGTGGGGCAGCAGCCCGTCGTGGTTGCATCTCCTGCAAATGATGCAGCCTTTACCAGCAGCAACTTCTCCGGTGACATGCAGCACATCACCGTCGGGCGATCGGTCTCGCTGCGCACGGCCCATCGACTTGCGAAGGTGTACGTCACCAATCCAGCTGTGCTCTACGCCTACACCGCAAGCCCGAATGAAGTGCTGTTGACCTCGAAGCAGCCGGGCATCAGTTCGGTCGCGTTATGGGATGAAGAGGGCGGATCGCAGACCTACCTTTTCTCCTCCGACATCGATACCGACACCCTGCGCAAATCCATCAAGGGCGCGATGCCGACTGAAGACATTCACGTCCAGGCGGAAGAGGGGCGCGTTGTACTTACCGGCAGCGTCAGCACGGCCGGTCTGTATGACGCCGCTTACAAGATGGCAGGTCTTTATTCCAAGGACGTGTCGAACACGCTCGTCGTCAATTCCTCCACCATCAAGCAGGTACGCCTGAAGGTGCGCATCGTTGAAGTCGATCGCTCCAAGCTGGATCAGTTTGCCTTCAACTTCTTCAGTGCTGGCGGCAACAACCTGGCTCAGACGACCACGACACAGTTCCCGACAAACCTCAATGCGTCGACCACCGGTTCTGCGGGTAGCGCCAGCGCGAGCAGTTCGTCTGTGGGCAATAAGACGGTTTCAGTTACCAACCCATTGAATTTCCTGCTCTACAGTTCGCAGTTCAACGTGGGAGCCACCCTGCAGGATCTTGCATCGCGCCAGGTGCTCCAGATCCTTGCCGAACCAACCATCACAACGCTGAGCGGCGAGAAGGCGAACTTCCTTGCAGGCGGTGAGTTTCCATTCCCCGTCGTTCAGGGCGGTGCAGGCGGGCTCACTTCCATCACCATTCAGTTCCGGCCTTATGGTGTGCGCCTGGAATTTCTTCCTGTTGTGAATCCGGACGGCAGCATCCAATTGAAGGTTGCGCCGGAAGTAAGTGCCCTGGACTACACCAATGCGGTGCAGATTAGCGGGTACACCATTCCAGCCATCTCCACGCGCCGTGCAGAGACGCAGGTGGTACTTCGTAGCGGTCAGAGCTTTGCGATCTCCGGCCTACTGGATAAGCGGACAACAGACCAGCTAGGTAAGACGCCGGGGATCGCCAGCGTGCCGGTACTGGGTGCGCTCTTCAAGTCGAAAGACATCAAGCGATCGACCACTGAGATTCTCGTCCTCGTCACGCCGGAGATCGTGGATCCCATGTCCGGCACATCGACGTGGGAAGAACCAAAGTCGCCCGTACCCGTGCTCGACGAAAAAGAATTCGACCAGGCAATGCCAAAGATAAAGCCGAAGAGTTAGGAGCGTTATGACAGGAGATCATTCGTTGTCCCACACAACTTACAACGCCGATGGGCTCTCCGTCGTGGTACTCACCGTGGCCATGGAGACCAGGACCGCTCACCTTGTGGAAGAAGCAATCGCCCACAAGAATTGGGATGCTTCTTACTCGCACCACAAAGATTACGTCTCGAGCGCACGTCGTCCCGCATTTGGCACGGGCCTGAGATCTTCCAGTGTCTATGTGGCGCTCGTGGACTTTGACAGTTCGACCGCGCAGGCATCGGAAGCAGCAAGGTACCTCTCACAGACATTCGCGGGCCGGATCACGGTGGTAGCGGTTGGCGCATCGCTCAACCCCGAATTAATGCTAGCTGCCATGCGGTCCGGCTGCAGCGAGTTTCTCTCTGATCCTGCCTCCTCTGCACTGAACGAGTTGCTCGACCGCCTTGAGACACGATGGCTGAATGCAGAGGGCATGCAGGCGATGCCGCAGGGCTCGATCCTGCCGCTCTTCGGCACGAAGGGCGGCGTGGGAACGACCACGCTTGCAGTCCACCTGGCAATGTTCCTGGTGCAAAGCCATAACAAGCGGACACTATTGATAGATCAACATGCGGAACTCGGCCACGTCTGTGTCTACCTCGGCATGGACGGCAGCCGATGCCGCTTCAGCGAAGTGGTACGAAATTTTAATCGGCTTGATAGTGAGTTGTTGCGGGGATTCGTTGGGCATCACCCCAGCGGCCTCGATGTACTTTCGTCGCCGGATGTCAGTGGTCGAGGAACTCCACTGACGGCAGAGGCGATAACACGCACCCTGGCATTTCTTCGCACTGAGTATGACTACGTGGTCATCGACAGTGTAGCGCCGGTGGATGACGTCGGCGTTGCCATCCTTGAGGCATCTTCGCAGTTCTATGTCGTAGCCAGTCCTGAGATTGGCTCCGTGCGCGACCTATCCCGTTACATCGACAGACTTGCGCCAATCGATTCGTTCACGGAGAAACTCAAGATCGTACTGAACCGCTCCGCGACCCAGCACGCCATCGACGTCGACCAGATTGAGAAGGCGGTCAAGCTGCCGGTATCGATTCATCTCCCCGATTGTTATCCCGAGCTGGTGCGGTCCCAGAACCTGGGCGAGCCAATCTCTCCCAGCGCAAAGTCTGAGATCGCGCAGGCCATGGTCAAGTGGGCAGATGCCATCGTTGGTACTTCCAGCCGCGTCAAGGCGGCGCCGAAAAAGAACGGTCTTATCTCGCTGATGAAGCAGGGCCTTCCACCGCGCATCGCACTGACGCGTGCGAACTGATCGAGGGCACGCCATGGCAACATCAGAAATCCTCTTCTCCAGGCCAGTAAACGCGCCTCTGCGCACGGGCCGCAGCGTGCCCGATAGCGTGCAGCAACACCTGAAGTCCGTGGTGCACAGGGAGCTTGTGCAGCGGCTTGACCTGGACCGGTTGAGCGAGATGAATGAGACGCGCGCCGGCCAGCAGCAACTGCTGCTCACGATCCAACGACTGATTGGCGAGCAGACCGTGCCCCTTAGCGGCGCTGAGCGTGACAAGCTTTCGCAGGAAATTCTCGACGAAGTCTTCGGCCTGGGACCCATCGAGCCGCTGCTGAGTGATCCCACCATCAGCGATATTCTCGTCAACACGTACAGCTCCGTGTATGTCGAACGCCGCGGCGTGCTGGAACTTACCGACGTTGTCTTTAAGGACAATCGGCACCTCATGCACATCATCGACAAGATCGTCTCTGCCGTGGGCAGACGCGTCGATGAGTCCTCGCCCATGGTGGATGCACGTCTCTCCGACGGCTCGCGTGTTAACGTCATCATCCCACCGCTTGCGATCGACGGCCCCATCCTGTCGATTCGCCGCTTCGGCAGCACGCCGCTGGGTCCCGACGATCTCTTACGCACGCAGATGTTGACCAAGCCGATGCTGGAACTGTTGCAGCGAGCCGTGGAAGCGCGCATCAACATCGTCGTCTCCGGTGGCACAGGCGCGGGTAAGACCACCTTACTCAACGTCCTCTCAGGCTTCATCTCGAGCAAAGAACGCATCGTCACCATTGAAGACTCTGCAGAACTGTTGATGCGACAGGAGCACGTCGTCCGTCTGGAGACGCGACCTCCAAACATGGAGGGGCGCGGCGCCGTGCGACAGCGCGAACTGATGATCAACGCGCTCCGTATGCGGCCGGACCGCATCGTCCTTGGCGAAGTGCGTGGCGAAGAGACCATCGACATGTTGCAAGCCATGAACACGGGCCACGACGGTTCACTCACAACCATCCACTCCAACTCACCGCGCGATGCACTGGCGCGTATGGAAACAATGGCAATGATGGGCGAGATGCGTCTGCCGGAGGCGGCCATTCGCGCGCAGATCGCCTCCGCGATTCACATGGTCGTGCAGGTGGCGCGCATGGCAGACGGCTCACGCCGCATCACGCACATTACAGAACTTACAGGCGCTTACAGCGAAGCCATCAGCATGAACGACTTGTTCCTCTTTGAGAAAAAGGGAACAGGTCCGAATGGAAGACTTCGCGGTCGCTTCTACTCCACGGGCATCATGCCGCGTTTTGCGGAAAAGCTGACAGCAGCCGGTATCGCACTGCCCGCGGGCCTGGTCAACCACTCGGTGGAGATCTGAGGCGTGTTATGACCCTGCTTGTCCTCGTCTTCTTCGCGACGTCCACCATGTGTTTCTGCGCGCTTGCCATCCTGCTGCGGCCGCGACCCGAGCAGACTGCACTCAATCAGCGTCTGGCAGCCCTCGTCTCGCAGGACACAATGCCCGCAGGAGTTGGAGAGTTACTCCTCAAGCCCTCAGCACAGACGGGAGCATTTGGCTGGTCAGACGACATGCTCGCAGAGGCGCAACTCTTCGAGAATTTAAAGACGTTGAAGCGCCAGGCGAGGGTAGACGGTTCCGTCTCCGCGTTGATCCTTACCAGCAGCGGCATCGGCCTCTCCGCGCTCGTGCTTACCGATTGGATTACCGGAAACCTGTTGGCAGCGCTCGCCATCGCCGCGTGCCTTGCCTACCTCCCCATACTCAGGCTGCAGATGCGCCGCAAGCGCCGCATCGCTGCCTTTGATGCGGTGCTGCCGGACGCGATCGAGTTATGCGCGCGGTCTCTGCGCGCAGGTCATTCTTTGATTGGCGCCATCGGCAACGTCGCTGAGCAGGGACCGGAACCCGTCAAGTCCGAGTTTGCCGAAGTCTTTCGCCTGCAGAACTTCGGCCTGCCCATACGCGATGCGCTAATGCAGTTGATGGACCGCATGCCCTCTGCGGACCTGCGCGTTGTCGTCACCGGCATCATGGTCCAAAAAGATACGGGCGGCAACCTCGCCGAGATCATGGATCACACCACGACCGTCATTCGCGACCGCATCCGCATCAAGGGAGAGATACAGGTCCACACCGCGCAGGGTCGCCTCTCCGGTTGGATCCTTTGCCTGATGCCCGTCGTGCTGCTGGGCGCCATCAACCTGATGAGCCCGGGTTACTCCAGCATGCTCTTCCACGATCCACTCGGGCAGAAGCTGCTTTACAGCAGCATCGTCCTTCTCGCCATCGGTGGCCTCATCATTCGCCACATCGTCAATGGGATTGAGGTCTAGCGCATGGAGACTGTCTTCCTCTTCGCCGCCGCATTCACTGTCTTCTGCATCTCGGCACTCGTCGTAGCACCCGTGCTGTTACGCCCGGATGCGGAGGCGCGCCGCATTTTCTCTGTAGTTGAGACAGAAAGAACAGATCATCGAAGCACCACGCAGAAGGAGCAGGTAGAAGAGGCCGTTCTGCATTTGTCGCGCGGGATGCGCGAACGCCTTGGCATCTCTTTGAGCTCGCAGTTACAAAAGCGCCTGACGCTTGCGGGGATACGCACCTCCTCGGCACCGGATATCTTCTTCGCCGCACAGTTTCTAACGCCTTTGGTGGGCGCGTTCCTCGGCAGCTTTATCGCAGGCAACACATGGTTCTGGATCTTCGCATTTGCTGCTGCTGGTTATGTCGCCCCCAACTTCTGGCTAACGGAAAAGGTCCGCAGGCGGAAAGAAAGAATCCGCCGCAGTCTGCCCGACACGATTGACCTGCTGGTCATCTGCGTCGATGCTGGCCTCGGACTCGATCAGGCCCTGCTCCGTGTCTGCAAGGAGCTGGCTCTAAGTCACCCGGACATCCAGGATGAGCTGATGCGAGTGCAGCTGGAGCAGCAGGCCGGGAGGCCGCGCATGGAGGCATGGGAACATCTGGCCGAACGAGTCAAGCTGCCGGAGATTACTGCCTTCGTCAGCATGCTCAACCAGACGGAGCGCTTCGGTACACCCATCGTGCGTGCACTGAGTCGCTTCGCCGCTGACCTACGAATCAAGCGGAAGCAGCACGCGGAGGAAGCAGCCGCCAGGACGAAGATCAAGATCGTCTTTCCCCTGGTCTTCTGTATCTTCCCCTGCCTTTTCATCGTGCTGCTAGCGCCTGCAGTACTCACCATGACCAGCTCATTAAGCGGCTTCGGTAAGTAAAGACTTCTAACGCTTAAACATTCAATGGAAGGAGGAATCGCCGATATGGACTCAGTGGATCTGGTAAGGATCGTCGCCGCTGTTCTCGCCGCAATCGTCGTCGCTGTCATCGTCTATCGCCGTAAGAAGAGCTCCATCTAACGCACACCGAGAGGTCGCACGTTGCAACGCATCGCTATCTGGAACCAGGCACGGACCGTACGGCTCAGCGACTCCATTGAGGTCGCCGACACCTCGCGGCTCCGCGTCTGGGGCCTGTTAGGACGAACAAAACTGGACACGGGGGCCGGCCTCTGGATCAAGCCGTCCTCCGGCGTTCACACCTTCGGCATGCGATTCGCAATTGATGTGATCGGCCTCGACAGACACCATCGCATCGTGCGCCTTTGGCAGTCACTGCAACCATGGCGTGTGACCCCTGTCAGCACCGCTGTACGCAGTGTTCTGGAACTACCCGCGGGCTTTGTGTCACAGTTCGACTTACAAATCGGCGACGCCTTGCTTCTGGAATCCATCAACAATGAGCAGGCCCCGTGAAACCGCTGCGCGCCTTTCTGAAGGACGACTCGGGCCAGGTGCTCGTCGTGACTGCACTCTGCTTCGTGGTGTTGCTCGGCTTCCTTGGTCTGGCGATTGACGTGGGTCATTTGAGGCTCGTGCGTCGCCAGGTACAAACCCTAGCCGACGCCGCAGCCATGGCTGGAGGTTTGGAAATCCGTGTCTGCGCGGCCACAGCAAGCTGTCCGGCCATGCAGGCCGCAGTAAAAAACGCGCTACAGGAGAACGGTAAGACAGGCGTCTCCTTCCTGACGAACTGTGCCACAGCCGGCACCGGTATCACCGTTACGCTGAACGATCCACCCTGCGCGCTTGGTAGCGCCAAAGACCCAAACACGGGCAATACGAAATTCGTCGAAGTAGTCGTCACGCAGGAGGTCCGCACTTACTTCGCGCGCGTCGTCGGTTATGACCACGTCAAGGTAAGCGCACGCGCCGAGGCCCGACGCGGCACCGGGCCATGCATCTACGCACTCAATCCGCATGCGGCCGGCTCCATCACCTTTCCCGTCGCTCTCGCTCTTAACGCGACGTGTGGCATTGTCGTCGAGTCAGACAGCCCCGCCGCGCTTACATGTCTCGCAGCCTTCGGTAGCGCACCGAAAATCAACGTTACGGGTGGAACCTCGGGCCTGTTGTGCGGCTCCACTCCCAAACCGAATACAGGCGTTCCTGTCCCAACCCCCGCCGACCCCTTGGCCTATCTTCCCGTGCCTGCCAGTGCATCCTCCCCATGCCCCACGACGGTGGGCGTCAACACCTTTACTGGGAATAAGTACGCGGTCAATATCACGCTTCCCGGAACCTACACATTCAACCCCGGTATCTATTGCGGCGGAATTAACTTCACCGCAGCCATCGCTGCGAACATCACCTTCAAGCCCGGCATTTACATCATCCGCGACGGCCCCGGCATCCTCGGCCTTGGAACGCAGGGAGGCCTCAACTTGACGCTGCCTCTACTTTCCACTGTGACCGCAAATGGGGTCATGTTCTACAACCAGGGCAATGTCGCAGCGCCTGCATCCAGCCTTGGTGGCTTCTCCATCACGGCGCCGGTGCCCCTCGTCAGCACGACTGTCTTCACCGCAGCCACCAGCGGAACCTACGGCGGTGTTCTCATGTGGCAGGCCAAAGGTGTGACCACCACCGGAACCTACATCGGAAGCCTGCTGGGGGGAGGTAAGTTCGAAGGGGCCATCTACCAGCCAAGCGCGAAAGTAGCTTACGCAGTTGGCGCACTCAGTTCGGCTTACAACATCCTGGTGGCGGATCAACTGAACTTTACTGGGCAGGTGATCAGCACCATCGGCAGCAACTACTCCGCGCTCGCCAACGGTTCGCCACTGCAGTCGGACACTGCGGTGCTTGTCCAGTGAAAACGCGAAGCGATTACGAAAAGGACAATCTCATGCAGAGGCATTCTGTTGCGCACCTTCTGCGGGAAGACTGCGGCAGCAGCGTGCTGGAAGCAGCGCTGGTGATGCCCGCACTCATCCTCGTTTTGATCGCTGCAATTGACTTTGGCCGGGCATACGTCGTCGGGATACAACTGGCTTCCGCGACCCATGCTGCTGCACTCTACGGCTCGCAAACTCCCACGGATCTAACCGGTATTGCAAGCGCCGTCACCCTCAATGCGGCGGGTATCTCGGGAATCTCAACCACGGCAACTTTCGGCTGCGAATGTTCTGACGGAAGCTCGGCTGTTGCTTCGTGCGCCGTCGGTCCACTCTGCACTTACAACGTCCTCAACTACGTTGACGTCGTCGCCACAACAACCTACAGGCCGCTCCTGAGGTATCCAGGCATTCCGGCAACCATCGCAATGCGAAGTGAAGCTCGCATAAGGTCTGCCCAATGAAATGTTCGGCAATCCATCCGCGTGGGCGGCAACGGTTTGGTCTCATCGCGCAAGCCTTGGATCTCTGTCTGCGGGACAACGCGGGCAGCGGTCTGCTGGAGTTTGCGTTTGCGATCGGTGTAATCATGACGGTGATCCTCGGCATCGTCAACGGTTCGCTTGCGCTCTACGCCAACCACTATGTCGCCAGCGCTGCGCTCGAGGGAGCCCGCTATGCCATGGTGCGTGGTGCCGGCTGGGGAGGTGCTGCTTGCGCCACACCTACGAGTAACAGTTGCACCGCGACCAGCAACTCGGTCAAGACCTTCCTGCTTTCCATAGCGCCACTCGGTGTGAGGGCTGCTAACACAACCGTAGTAACCACATGGCCTGGCACGACGGCAGCCGGCACGGCCTGCTACACAGGCAACGGCATCAACGCGGCGGGATGTTCGGTCAGGGTGACCGTCACATACTCTTTTAACCTGGGGCTTCCAGTGCTGCCGAAGAATACGCTGCGATTCACCGCCGCTTCAACCATGCCGATCACGCAATAACATCAGCAAGCCCGACGTGTGCTCCTAAGCCACGCGTGACATCGCGCTGCTCTGAAAGAACGCATGAACGCAGTGCTTGTCCAGCGCATGCGGCGTCTGCCGGATCAGAATCTGGTAGATCTGCTGCCGTGTGTACTTTCGTCGAAAGGAACGTTCTGCCGCAAGCGCCTCAGCGACATCGGCGACCGCAAGGATTCGAGCGGACAGACTCAATTGTTCGGCTGAAAGGTGTTTCGGATAACCGCTGCCGTCCAGTCGTTCGTGGTGCATCATCGCGAGTAATGCCACCTCACGAAACTCAGGAATGCGTTCCAGTATCTCGCAGGTGCGAAGGGGATAATTGCGCAGCACAGGCAGGTCGTCTTTTGTAAGTGGACCCTGCTTTTCCAGTAGCTCACGCGGTACGGTGAGTTTACCGATGCTATGCAGCAGAGCGGCACGGCGCAACGTATTCACCTGTCGCTCACTCATCTGCAGCGAACGCGCCATGCGCACGGCAATATCCGCCACCCGGAAGGAATGCGCGAAGCCGTACTCGGAGCGCGCGTCAGCAACTTCCGCGAACACCTCACAAATCTGATCAATCGTATGGCTGTTCGCGGCCAGCATATGTTCGCTTGGTTCCAGCGAAATGGCGTACGCCTGCAGATCCTTTTGTTCAAGCTGCCACCAGCAAGAGGGTGTCTCGAACAGACGGGTCGCTGCGGCCACCAGGCCTGGGTCAAACCACCCGCGGCAACGGCGGTGAAGCCATGGGATCACGCAGTTGCTGCCGCCCTGTGCGTGGAAGCGTTCCATCGTCTGCGAGAGCTTCACAATCTGAGCGATCACCGGAATGCATGTACCGTCCATGCCGTCCGGGCCACCACGACCGTCCCACCGTTCATCGATGGAACAGACAGCCGCGCGCGTCGCGGTCGAAACTCCCAGCTTCTCAAGAAGCTGACCGGCAACCGCAGAGCGAAGATTGATTGCTTCGGATCGAAGTGTTTTTTGCTTCCATAAAAATCCGAGCTGCTTGCTCACGCGGCGTGAGAGCGGCTCGGCTCCATAAAGGCCAAGCGCAGCCCGGCCGCCCTCGAGCCAGGACATACTGCCCATTCCCTCGCGTAACAGACGCCGTGCCAGCACACCGTCTTGACCTGTAGCTTTCCTCTCCCACAGTTGTGTGTGAGAGCCGCCAATGTCTTTCAATAACAGCGCGTAGTAGAGATCGCTAAGCGCCGGAGGCGTAAGCGAAATCCTTCGACCGATACGCATGCCAATAATGCAGGTGCGCAGCGTGTGCCCCGTACCGTTATCTTCGGCCAGATCAATTGCAGTTGTGAGGGCAGCAATAATTTCGGCAAGACTGCCCAGTTCTGTACGGGTAAGGCTGCTTGCATCCGCTCTCGATGAAGATTGCACTCCGGCCATTTCGTCATCCAGTCGCGGGGATAAAAACTCGTCTCACAAGCATGCAGCAAGGACTGCATTCCTGAGTACTGTAAATCACCTTCAAAGTAAAACAGAATGTCATTTGGATATCACCCCTGATATCAGGGAAGGTTGAAGCCTTTACACGGTCCAGAACATAAAGAGATAGTTCGATCAAGCGCCGGTGAAGAATGCTGTCTGCGCACATCTGAAGAGCAATCTGAGTGAGTCATGCAGGATGACACTAGTAACGCGCCCCCAGGTAAGCCTATTGTTCTTGAATCCCCTGTCGTCAGAGATAAGACTGTCCGCGTAAAACTTGCCGCCTCCCTTAGAAGACACGCGGAACTTGTTGCACGGGGACAGGGCGTTTCGCTGAATTACCTTGTGACCAAAGCGATCGAAGAAAAGATCACGCGGTTCCGGCTTATGAAAGAAGCTCGTCACGGCAGCAGTGACGGCGTTCACTTAGTGGGTGACGCACGTAAGTCTGGCTAACAAGTGGTTTCACGAGATAAAAAATCGCGGCAGGGAGTTATGGCCGGGCTGGTATTGGGAATGAATGTGCAAAATTATGCATAGCACGCTTGGCCGTTTCGTAACCAACTAAGACGGAATTCAAGGCAGACGTAGCCGACTCGACCTACCGGTACACCCGCCTACAAGCCGAGCACATCCAAGTTTGTTGATGAATCGGCTTACAGCAACATTCGTTCTGGTTACCCTCACCTTATTTGTAAGTGGCTGCAGATCCGCCCAGCAGACTCAGGTCTCCATAGGCGGTCGTGCTTCCGATCGCGATGACCAGTACAACGACCGCTATCAGGCCGAATCGCGCCATCGTCACCATCACGGCAGGTCAGGCGAAGCGAAGGACGATAACTGGGAGAGCTACGACCGGGAAGACGCGACTGCAGAAGCTCCTGCCAGCGACCGGCGAACCGCGCCGCAGCCACGCTCAGACCGCCACCACAACAGCCACGCGCTCACTGCCGCGCCCGGGCAGTTCGACTTCTACCTACTCAACCTGTCCTGGTCGCCCGAGTTCTGCCACACCCATCCGGCAGCGGCGGAATGCGCACAGCACCGTGCCTTCACCTTGCACGGCCTGTGGCCGCAGAACCATGACGGCACCTATCCGGGAGACTGTAGCGAAGCGCCCGGCCCCAACGCTCCCTCGCAGTACGCAGACATCTACCCGGACGCGTCACTCCTGCAGCATGAGTGGCAGACGCACGGCACCTGCTCCGGCCTCCCCGCGGACCAGTTCCTCACGCTCGCACGCCGCGCCGAACGGTCCATCCAGATCCCCGCCGAACTGGGAGGCTTGACGGAGTCCACCGCTCTCGCGCCAGAGCAGATCATCTCGTTATTCCGGCAGAGTAATCCATCGCTCCCGGCCGGCAGCATCGCACTCACTTGCGGCAACAACTACCTCACTGCCGTCGAGGTCTGTATGGACAAGAATCTGAAGGCCCAAAGCTGCTCCGCTGTAAGGACCTGCGGCGCCACACAGATCCGCATTCCCGCACCGCAATAAGCTCTACTGCAAAGAAGAAGGGCACGGCCATTGGCCGTGCCCTTCAGCTTTATTGCGGTTTCAAAAGCTACTGGTCTGAGACCTCGTGCAGCTTCATAAAGTTGGTGCCGCCAATGCGGCTCGCCGTACCGCCGACGATTCCCAGGATCTCGCGAGCCTTCACAAAACCGCGTGTCCGCAGCGTCTCCTCGGCCATAGAAACCTGCAGATCACCGGCGCCAAAACGATCCACTGACAGGGAATGCACGCCCCACAGCATCATCGTTTTGCCGATTACTTCTTCGTCGTTCGACAGCGCAAAGATGCGAACGTTGGGCCGGTACATCGAAATCAGGCGTGCGGACGTGCCGGTCTCCGTAAAGATGGCAATTGCGCTCAGGTCCAGGTCTTCGGCTGAGTGCGCCATGCTTTCGCAGATCGTCTCTGCAACACTAAGCTTGGCGCCGCGTGCATGGTGCAGGGGACGAGGCCCGGTCGAGCGGTCCAGCGCCATCTGCGCCTCCGACTCCACGATGATCTTCGCCATCATGGCAACGGCCTGCACGGGATACTTACCCGCAGCAGACTCGGCAGACAGCATCACGGCGTCTGTGCCGTCATACACAGCGTTGGCAACGTCGCTGACTTCCGCGCGTGTGGGGCGCGGGTTGTCGATCATGCTCTCCAGCATCTGCGTCGCGGTAATTACCGGCTTGCGATAGGCCAGGGCACGACGGATGATGTGCTTCTGGATCGCCGGCACCTTCTCCGGTGGCACTTCCACGCCAAGATCGCCACGTGCAACCATTAGCGCGTCGGTCTCTTCCAGAATCTCTTCCAGGTTCTCAATCGCCTGCGGCTTCTCCAGCTTGGCGACGACCCACGCCGTGCAGTTCAACTGCTTCATGCGGCGGCGCGCATAACGAATGTCCTCTGCGGTACGAACAAACGACAGCGCCAGCGCATGCACGCCCTGCGTCGCAATGAAGACCAGGTCTTCTTCGTCCTTCTCGGTCAACGCGGGCACATTCACCGCAATGCCGGGCAGGTTGATGCCCTTCTTTTCGCCCAGCATGCCGCCGTTGATGATGTCGCACACCACGTCAGTGCCCTGGATCTCGGCCACGGTCAGTTCGATCAGGCCGTCTGAAAGCAGGATGGTGTCGCCAGGGCTAAGATTCTCCGCCAGCGTCGTGAAGACAGTGCTGACCTTTTCGGCCGTACCTTCCATCTCGTTCGGCGTAATGATGAGCTGCTTGCCCGCTTCCAGCAGTACGGGCTTGCCGCCAACCAGCCTGCCCGTGCGGATCTTGGGCCCCTGCAGGTCGGCAAGGATGCAGATGGGCTTGCCCTCTTCCTTGCTCACCTTGCGAACCATCGCGATCAGTTCGGCCTTCTGCTCATGCGATCCGTGCGAAAAGTTCAGCCGGGCAACATCCAGGCCGGCACGTACCAGGCTCCGAAAAACCTCTTCGCTTGAAGACGAAGGCCCCAGTGTGGCCACAATCTTTGCACTGCGCCCGTTGCCCAGAAATCCGCTGCTGTCGCTCATTGCTCTCCAAAACGTTCGCCGCTCCGGCGCTCGCTGCTGTTCATTCTAGACGGTCCGTTTGAAACGTTACGGCAGGTTGTAGTAGGACCTTACGCATTATCGAGAACCAAAGCGCATCCGGCAATCCAGCTGTGCGAAATTCGCGACCGTGAAAATTCCTGCAGGGGAGATGAGGCGGGCGCCCCACGTCTCACGTCGCAGACGTGGATTCCGATGCTTACCGCACAACCGGCGCCGGCGCAGGCCGTACCACCAGGTTGGCATCACGCGCCAGTTCCGCGTTCAATTCTGCGCCGCACAGCACCGTCAGCGCCGTCAGGAACAACCAGACCAGCAGCACAATACCGGTGCCCAGCGACCCGTACACACGCGAGTAATTGGCAAAGTGGGTCACATAAAAGCCAAACGCCAGCGTCGAGACAAACCACGTCGCCGTCGCAAACGCCGCGCCCGGCACCACATCTCGCCAGGTCGGCCGCACCGGGACCGCATAGCGGTAGATGAACGCCAGCACCGCAGCCGTCGCGCTCAACGACCCGATCCAGCGAACCGTGTTCGCCGTAAAGTACAGGCCGCTGTCCCAGCCGCTCGGCGAAAAACGCATCAGCCCCAGCAGCATCAGGTGCCCAAAGACGACCAGCACACTCGCCACGGTCAGCGGCACCAGCGCAATCGGCACCAGCAGAAACGACTGAACCTGCTTCCGCACAACGCCACGGATTCCCGGCCCCCAGCACTCTTCGGTCAGATTGTAAGCACGACGAAAGCCTTCCATCAGCGTCCCCAGCACACCGGCCGCACCCACCACACTCACGACGGCCGCGCCCAGCAAAACACCCGTACTCTTCGGAGAGCTATGCGCGTTGATCAGGTATTGCTCGAACAAAGGAGCGACGCTGGCAGGCAAAACACGGTTCAGAAAGATCGCAATCTGTGACCGCACCGGTCCGGAGTAGGGCAGCAGCGTCACCATCGCCGCGAAAAATCCAAGTGCGGGAAAGATCGCAAAAATCGCCGAATAAGCCGTGGCCTTCGCAGTCGTCAGGCAGTCATGCTGAAAGGCGTTCCAGTAAGCCAGGCGGATCTTATCGCTCAGCCGCAAACCCTCATGACCCCAGTCATGCCCCAGCGACCGAGCTGTCCGCGCATGCTGCATCAGCGCAGAACGAAGCTCGCGCGCCGGCTGGGTCGACCGCGCCGTTGTGCTGTCGACCTGCGATCCGTTCTGGACCGTACGCGACCGAGAACCCACCGGCGAAGCCTCCGCCGCCATGTCAGCCTGCGGCTTGCTTACGCCTTCCACTTGTTCAGGAACTCCGTAACGGACGACTCCTGCATGTAACGCATCGATTCAAACTCGCCGCCGGCCTGCGCGTACAGCGCCTTGCCATTCGCATCCAGCACCGCCAGCGCGGGCACACCCTTGTGCAGCGCCACGCCGTAACGGTCGCCAATCTCAAGGTTCTTGTCGATGTGGCCTACCGAAATGTGCACCACGACGAAGTTCTTGCTCAGCAACTCCGCGTTCGGCTCGCGGTGCATGTAGATATCCAGCACCTGGCAATCACCGCACCAGTCGCCGCCAAAGTCCAGGATCACGCGTTTGTGTTCCTTCTTCGCCTGCTTCAGACCATCGGCAATCTGCTTGTTCGGGTCGGCATCGTCGTCATACAGGTGCGCCTTCACAGCCGGGGGAGCAGTCACAACGGGCGGCTTCACCTTCGCAGGCGTGGCTGCGGCAGTCGTCGCGGGCGTCGCCTCAGGCGACTTCTCCTTGCATCCGGCAACGGACAGGGCAAGGGCTGCACCAGCAGCGGCAAGAAGGACCGAACGCTTCACGAGACGTACATCGAAGGAACGCATGACTATAAAGATGCGCGCGTCTCCGCACGAGGTGCAAGCGCATTGCGCGATCGTTCACCCCATCCTCTTCGCGGACAGGGATTGTCATTCGCAGCGCAGCAGTTTGCCTTCCCAAAGAGAGGAACCATACTCCGCACTCGCATCTGCGGCCAACACCTGTTCCGCTCAAAGCAACATGCTCACACGCCGCCGCTTCCTCGCCACCGCCACCGTCGCCCTCGCGCTGCCCCGCTTCACCTTCGCCGCACCCGGCCGTTACACAGCGCTGCCCACCGCGATCGCCGCGATGGAGAAGAAGAACGGAGGCCGCATCGGCGTCAGCCTGCTCGACACCGCCACCGGCGAGCGCGCAGCCTGGCGCGCAGACGAGCGCTTTCCCATGTGCAGCACCTTCAAATTCCTGCTGGCCGCCGCCGTTCTGCATCGCGTCGACACCCTCAAAGACGACCTGCGCCGCCAGGTCGATGTGCCGCCCAAACCTCTTCTTGGCAACTCCCCACTCACAGCCGAGCACGCCGGCACCTCCATGACACTCGGCGCCCTCTGCTCCGCCATCCTAATCAGGAGCGACAACACCGCAGCCAACGTCCTGCTGGAAACGATCGGCGGCCCCGGCAAAATCACCACCTACGCACAATCCCTCGGCGATACCGTCACCCGTCTCGACCGCACAGAGACCGCGCTGAATGAGTCCCTCGCAGGCGACCCGCGCGACACCACCTCGCCCGACGCCATGGTGCACAACCTGCAATCGCTCCTGCTCGGCGACGCCCTCAAGCCCGACTCACGCCAGCAACTGCTCGACTGGATGCAGTCCAGCACTACTGGCCTCACCCGCATCCGCGCAAAGCTGCCAAAGGGCTGGCGCGCCGCGGACAGGACCGGTTCCAACGGCGAGCACACCACAAACAACATTGCCGTTCTGTGGCCCAACGGCGGCCGCGCACCGCTCATCGTCGCCGCCTACATCACGCAGTGCCCCGGCTCCGAAGACAAACGCAACGCCATGCTCGCGGAGATCGGTCGGCTCGTAGCTGCTGCAAGCTAGACAAGACCCGCGCCACCCGCGCTCGCAGACAGCGTGCGCCGCTCTCCGGAAGCCGCAGCAAAGAACTTTCTAAAGAACCTTTCAAAACCTCATGCGCTAGGTTACAGTCCTGTGTATCAGCAAATAATTAAGCACCGGCGTGGTTCACCCACAGCCGCAGGAGACATGGTGAAGCGTACCGTTCTGCAACCCATCTACGCGGCCCTCGCCGTGTGCGCTGTTCTCGCCGTGCCTGCCATGGCCCGCCCTCAGGCACAGCATGATGCTGAGGAACTTCACATCCAGCAGAACGCCTTCGCAACGCCGCTGCCCTTTGATCGCGGTGCCGCGGGCCTGGCACAGTCGCTGCGCAAGCTTTCCACGCGCGCCACGCTCCTGCAGATCAACGCGCACCCTGACGATGAGGACGGCGCATCACTCGCCTACGTCAGCCGCGGTCTCGGCGCCACCGTCTCGCTGCTCAGCCTCAACCGTGGCGAAGGCGGCCAGAATGTCATGACACCCGAGTTCTGGGATGGTCTCGGCATCCTGCGCACGCAGGAACACCTCACCGCCAACCACTATTACGGCGTCAACCTCTACTACACGCGCGTCGCCGACTTCGGCTTCTCCAAAACTCGCGAAGAGACGCTGCGCCAGTGGGGACACGAACGTGTCCTCGGCGATGCCGTCCGCGTCGTCCGCGAGACCCGCCCCATGGTCATCACCAGCGTCTTCTCCGGCAACTCCTCGGACGGTCACGGCCATCACCAGACCGCCGGCGTCACCGCGCAGGAGGTCTACAACGCCGCCGGCGATCCGAAGATGTTCCCCGAACAGATCAAGGAAGGCCTGCAGCCGTGGTCGCCGCTTAAGGTCTACGCACGCTCGCCCTTCGCCCGTGCCACCGGCAAGACTGTCTACGACTACGCCACCGGCAAAACTGAGCCGCTGCTCTACCGCAACTACATCACCGGCGAGACGATGGACTTCGTCCCGCCCGCTACCGTCACCGTTCCCGGCGGCACCTACAACGCACTCTTCGGGGAAAGCTACGCGCAGATCTCGCGCGAAGGCCTGAACCAGCAGAAGTCCCAGAACGGCGGCGTCGCCACACCGCCGCCCGGCCGTGCTGACGCCAGCTACCATCTCTATGCCTCGCGCGTTGGCGGATCCAGACTCCCTCAGCAGGAAGACAACTTCTTCGCGGGCATCGACACCTCACTCCCGGCCATCGCGTCCGTTCTGCCCACCGCCGCACAGGGCTCCGCCCGCACGCAGTTGGTTGCCATTGACGCACAGGTAAGGGAAGCGAACGCCCGCTTCGACGCCAACGACCCTTCAAAATCCGCACTCGCGCTGGCCAAGGGGCTTGATCTCACACGCGCCCTCATCGCCGATCTTCGCAAGGCAAAGCTGCCGGAAGAGGCCCGCTACAACGCCATCTTCGAGCTTGAGACCAAGGAGCGTCAGTTCAACCAGGCGCTCGCACAGTCGCTCGGCATGAGCATGGTTGCCACCGTCCAGGCAGGCCCCAGCGGCCCGCAGCAGATCGGCCCCGGTGGCCCGCCGCAGCCAGTCATCTCGCAGACCGTCGTCGCCGGTGAGAACTTTGGCGTGAACATTCACGTCGCCGACCAGGGCCTCACGCCCGTCGCCGTCGACGCCATCACGCTGGTCCCGTCCTTCGGTGGCGACTGGAAGGTCCGCACACCGCCCCCGCCCCTAGCACCGGCACCGCCGCCACCCGCAGCATCCGCAACCACCACCGGCGGTGAAGCTCCGCCCGTAGCCTCCACGGCGGAGGGCCGCGGCAGCCGCCTCGCCGCCGCGCCAACACCGCCGCCCATCGGCCCGCTCGCCGCCGGCGTCGCAACCGACGCCTTCCTGCTCGCAACCGTGCCGGCAGACGCCGCGCCCACCGCACCGTACTTTTCGCGGCCCAGCCTTGAACAGAGCTTCTACGACATCAAGGACCCGCGCTTCCTCACGCTGCCCACCGAGCCCTATCCGCTCTCCGCACAGGTCAACTACACCTTCGCCGGCACGCACGCCACACTGACAGGCGTCGTGCAGACGCCGCATCGATACAACGGCCTCGGCGTTCTGCAGGAACCCCTGCTCGTAGCACCCGCCATCTCCGTCAGCGTCTCGCCCGCCAGCGGTATCCTTCCGCTCACCAACACCGCACTGCCGCTGCAGATCACCATTCACAGCAGCGTCAAGGGCCCCGCCAGCGGCACGCTGAAGCTCGAACTGCCCAAGGGCTGGACCTCCGAACCCGCCAGCGCCACCTTCAAGACCATGCGCGATAACGAAGACGTCGTCCTCCGCTTCCGCGTCACCACGCCCGGCCTCGCCACGCAGACCTACCCCATCACCGCCGTCGCCGAGTACAACGGCAAGCAGTACACCCAGGGCTTCACCACCATCGGCTACCCCGGCATTCGTCCCTACCCGCGCTACGCGCCCTCCACCAGCCGCATCACTGGCGTCGATGTGAAGGTGGCGCAGGCATTGAAGGTGGGCTATGTCATGGGCTCCGGCGACGAAGTACCCGACAGCCTGCATGAGATCGGTGTCGACCCCGTCATGCTCAGCGACACCGACCTGCAGCGCGGCGACCTGAACAGCTACGACGCCATCATCCTCGGCGTCCGCACCTACACCGCACGCCCCGCCATCCGCGCCGCGAACAGTCGCCTGCTCGATTACGTCAAAGCCGGCGGTGTCGTCATCAGTCAGTACCAGGACGCCACCTACGACCACGACTACGCGCCCTTCCCAATCTCTGTCCCCGGCGACCAGGGCCACACCGTCGTCGAAGAAGACGCGAAGGTCACCCTCCTGCACGCGGACGACCCAGTCATGACCTGGCCTAACAAGATCGTCCCGGCCGACTTCGACAACTGGGTTGAGGAGCGAGGCCACGGTTTCCCCAAGTCCTTCGGGCCGGAGTGGACCGCACTGACCGAAGTCCACGACACCGGTCAGGACCCGCAAAAGGGCGGTCTGCTCTACGCCCAGTACGGCAAGGGGTACTACGCCTACCTGGCCTACGCCTTCTTCCGCGAAATGCCCGAAGGCGTCCCCGGCAGCTTCCGCATCATGGCCAACCTCCTCAGCCTCGGCAAGAACCCGAAGCCCTCCTGCTGGACACCAGCCTGCGCCAACACTCGTCAGTAAGCAGCAGCCCACAGCCTTCCTTTGGTCAATGAAATCGCGTGCCCCACATCTCGCCTCTGAGATGTGGGGTTTTTCTTTCACCGCACGCTTCGAACGGAGTCTCGAAACCCACGTCTCAAAAGCGAGACATGGGGCACCCCGTTCCGCGTCGGGTCCCGAAGCGTAAAATCAGCGTTGAGCATATTTTGGAAACAGCCACAAACTCGAGTTCCACTTCGCCTGAGATCCTGCCGGCCGCTGAAACCATCCCTCCGCCAGAGCAGATCTACTCCTGCCCCAGCTGCCAGCACTACATCAACGATGGCGTGCTCGCATGCCCGGACTGCGGCACACTCGTCTACGCTGCGCACCTGAATCGCATCGGCGCCGCCGCCGCGCAGGCCGAGTCGGAAGGCAAATTCGCCGAAGCGCACCAGATCTGGAACAGCGCGCTCGCATGGTTGCCGCCAGACGCCGCGCAGGCCGAACAGATCCGCACGCACATGGCGACGCTCATCGGTCGCCAATCCGCCGTGCAGGACCGACAGGCCAAGTGGAAGAAGCGCCTCGGCCCGCTCTTTCCCATCGTCGTCGCCGCCGCCAAGTTCAAAAGCGTCCTCTTCGTCCTCTTCAAGATGAAGTTCCTGCTCGGCTTCCTGGGCTACTTCGGTCTGTACTGGGCACTCTTCGGCTGGAAGTTCGCGCTTGGCTTCACCATCTCGATCCTGATTCATGAACTGGGCCACTACGTCGCCATCCGCCGCCGCGGCCTCAAGGCCGATCTGCCCATGTTCCTGCCGGGACTCGGTGCCTACGTCCGCTGGTTCCACCAGGGCATGCGGCTTGACCAGCTTGCCGCCATCGCGCTCGCCGGCCCGCTCTGGGGCCTCGGCGCAGCCCTCGCCTGCCTCGGCCTCTTCTTCGCGACGCACAACCCGCTCTTTCAGGCGCTCGCCTACACCGGTGCATGGATCAACCTTCTGAACCTGATCCCCGTCCTCGGCCTCGACGGCGCGCAGGCCACCTACGCCCTGAACAAACTCGGACGCGGCCTCATCCTGGCCTCATGCCTGGTGCTCTTCGCACTCATGCGCGAAGGCGTCTTCCTCTTCCTCGCCGCAGGCATGGGCTGGCGCATGTTCACCAACGATGCCCCCGAAGAGAACAGCGTCGGCACCCTCGCAGGCTACCTGGCACTCCTCATCGCGCTCGGAGCCTTCCTTTACTTCGTGCCGGACCCAGGCCACATGGCCCGCTAGCCGTTCTTTTACTGCCCCAAACATTTGTCATCCTGAGCGCAGCGAAATGCAGTCGAAGGCCCTGCATTCCGCAGGTCGCGACACCAATGTCCAAGGCAGTGCGCAACACGCACCGCCATCAGCCAGCCTCAGATACATCCGTTAAGAAGGGCACAGCTTCAGCTGTGCCAACAACCCCCAAAAACGAAACGGCTTCAGCCGCTGAGGTTTAGCTTCCCCCCTTGGGAGCCACATCCTTCACCTCGCCGCAAGCGAAACACATACCTTCCGCCCAGCCACAACGAAGATGTGGCCACCTGCTCCACAGGCACCCATAAAAGCCGCTTCACGCATCGGAATTGAAAGACGCGCCAATCTGCGCGGAATGGGCCCCGCTTAACTCTTCATTAAGCTCAGGGCACCACACTCAAAGAAGCGGCTTTTGGTCCGCCGATACAGGAGCAGATCTTTGGCGGATTTCCCATCTCTCTCGCGCCGCTCATTTCTGCGGCAAAGCTTCGCGTTCTCGGCGGTCGCCGCCCTCCGCCCCGGCACACTGCTCGCCCAGGGCGGCTTCGTTGCACCCAACCCCGCCTCGCAGCACATGTTCATGATCGGCGACTGGGGCACGGACAAGTACATCGACCAGCAGCGTGCCGTCGCCTCCTCCATGGCCCGCTGGGGCCAGAACAATCGCAGCGCACCCGGCGCCATGTTCCTCCTCGGTGATAACTGGTACGGCCACATGCACGACGGCGTCAACGACGCCCGCTGGAAGACCCAGTTCGAAGACATGTACCCGGCTAACCTGTTTCCCGGGCCCGCCTACGCCGTGCTCGGCAATCACGACTACGAAAAGCGCACCTTCGACAAGGCGCAGATTCAGATCGACTACCCCCGTCAGAAGAAGACGCGATGGACCATGCCCGACCGGCATTACACCTTCAAGTACCCCGAGAAGGATCCCATCGTCACCTTCATCTGCCTCGACAGCAACCTGCCCGGCACAAAGGAATTCGACTTCACGCTCAGCAGCTACGTCATGAGCCACCGCGACGCCGACGCGCAGGATCAGTGGTTCGCCGCCGAACTCGCCAAGCCACGCACCACGCCCTTCGTCGCCGTCATCGCGCACCATCCGCTCTTCACCAACGGCATCCACCGCGACAACCGTACGCTCATCCAGCGATGGGACGGTCTGCTGCGCCAGCACAAGGTCGACCTGTACATCACCGGCCACGACCACGACCTGCAGCACATCGAATTCGATGGCCACCCGACCTCGTTCGTCATCAGCGGCGGCGGCGGTGCAGAGCTTGTGAACTGGTCCATCCCGCCCGAAAAGCGCGGCCCCTTCGGCGACCGTGTCATCGGCTTCACCCATCTTGAAATGGCAAAGGACGCCCTCGTCGTCCGGCACGTAGGCGCGCAGGCAAACCAGCTCCACGCCTTCCGCAAGACGCCCGACGGCAAGATGGCCATTCTGTAGCAGAGCCTCTGCCAGCGAGACCTATCGGCCTTCGCGCAGCCGCTTCGCCAGCCGCTCTGGCAGACCCGCCAGCAGAATCCGCCCCTGCGCCAGCTCAATGTCGTACGACACGCGGTGGAAGGTCACCGTAGAGGCCACGCTGTCATACAGCGCATACGCCGCGCGCGGATCCACATCACGAGGCTGCCCGACAGAGCCCGGGTTCAGCAGATAGTGCCGCCCAGCCTGGATCGATAACGCCCACGCACTCGGCGAACCATTGCGCGAGTGCTTCGGCGTCACCGCAAACCAGCGGCCGTCCTCCCATCCAAATCCGCCCTGCACATGCGTATGCCCAAAGAACGTGCATTGCTGCTGCATGCTCTGCAGCGGCAGCCACGCATCGCGAATGTTCTGGATGTAAATGTCTTCGTCGATCGGCGACCCATGCGCCAGCGCAACATCCGTCATAGGCGGCACCAGCGGTCCCGCAGGCTGTTCCCGCAGCCACGCCGCCGTGTCCGGCCGCAGATGCTCGCGCGTCCACATCGCCGCCTCACGCGCCGTAGTGTTGAAAGTCTCCGCCGTATCCACGCCCGAGCACACCTTGTCATGATTGCCACGCACGCTGGCCGACGCGATCTCCCGCACCACGTCCGTCACCTCATTCGGGCTGGCGCCATACCCCACCACATCCCCCAGGTTCCATACAGTGTCATAGCCGCCGGCCGCAGCAGCCAGAACGGCTTGCAGTGCTTCCAGGTTGCCGTGAATGTCGGAAAGGATCAGTGCGCGCATTTTGAGGACGGTCGTCAGCGCCTTCGCGCGAACCTACTCATGCTAACCGAACAGTCCACTGGGTAGCAGGGAGCAGGGAGCAGGGAGCAGGGAGCAGGGAGCAGAGAGCAGGGAGCAGAGAGCAGGGAGCAAGGAGCAGGAAGCAAGGAGCAGGGAAGAGGAAAGAGGTGGGTGCCCCACGTCTCGCTTCTGTGACGTGGGATCGGAGGCCCGCAAAGTGCCGAGGTCCCGGAAATCTGATCCCTGTTCCCTACCCTAAAGCGTCGCCAAAGGCCGCGACCGGTCCGTCGTCATCGTCGGCACCGCCGCCAGCAGCGCCCGCGTATACGCATCCTGCGGGTGATGAAAGATCGCATCCACCGTGTTGCTCTCCAGGATGTGTCCGCGCCGCATGACCGCCACGCGATCTGCCGTCTGTGCCGTCACCGCCAGATCGTGCGAGATGAACAGCATGCTCAACCCATGCCGCTCCCGCAGATCGCGCAGCAACCGCAGGATCTGCGCCTGCACCGTCACATCCAGCGCCGTCGTCGGCTCGTCTGCGATCAGCAGCCGCGGCTTGTTCACCACGGCCATCGCAATCATGATGCGCTGCCGCTGCCCGCCGCTGAACTGGTGCGGATAGTCGCTGTAGCGGCGCGCAGGCTCCGGCATCGCCACATCGTTCAATGCTTCGATCACGCGCTCGCGAACCTCACCGCGCGGAATCTCCGGATGATGCACACGCACTGCCTCGCCAATCTGGTCGCCAATGCGCATCGACGGATTCAGCGCTGTCATCGGCTCCTGAAAGATCATGGCAATCTCACGCCCACGCCGCGCCCGCATCTCGTTCTCTGAGAGCTGCAGAAGATCGTGCCCCGCAAACCGGATCGCACCCGACACGACAGATCCCGGCGCCAGCAGCCGCAGGATCGCAAGAGAAGTCACCGACTTGCCCGACCCCGACTCGCCCACCAGGCCAAGCACCTCCCCCTCACCGATCGTGAACGAAATACCGTCCACAACAGCGGGGCCATCGCCGCGAAATCGGATGGAAAGGTTCTCAACGGAGAGCAAAGGCGTCATGCGTTCAGTTTAGTGCGCAGCGGACATTCCAGGCCTGATCAAGCTCTCGCGAAGGCAAGCGTCTTCGGCTGCTCCGCTACGGTCAGATGCAGACGCATCCACGCCTCCAGCCCTGCGCGGATCTGATCCTCTGTCGCGTCTTCCTGCAGTCCGATCGTCGCCTCGAACCGTCCGCCCAACTCAGCCGATCGAAGCCGCAGGTCGACGGTCCGTACACCTGGCCGCTCGCGCAGCCTCTCTGCAATCCGTTCCGGATAGACATTCACGCCGCCCACCTGCACCGCGCCATCCAGCCGTCCTGCGACTTCAAATGTTCCATCCGGTGACCACGCGACACGATCCATCAGGTCCACGCGAACTCCCGACGAATGAATCAATGTCTGCGGCACAGCGTCCGTGTCTCGCGGCGACCACTGCGGCATCAGGCGGTATCCGGCGTTCGGCCAGCACCTGACACCAATGCCGGCCGTCTCGGACGAGCCATACACCTCGGTGATCCCAGCAAGCCCCTGCTTCACCAACGATCGCAGCACCTCACGATCGCACGGGCCGCCGGACACCACACCCTGCACACCTGTAGGCCAGCACGTCACCGATCGCTCAAGCCAACGCCAGATCTCCGGCACCGCCACGATCAGATCGCCCTCACGCACGGCACCCGACGCAGAACCATTCCCTTTCGGCAGGCCCGTAGTCACGCCGAGACTCAGGCGGTCTGGCAGCATCGCGCAGAACAGAAATCCATACAGATGATGAGCCGGCGAACATCCCACGATGCGTCGCGCGCTGGCAAAGTAATTGGAGAGAAAGTCCATCTCCTCGCTCAAAAACGCGTAGCTGTGTGTGCAACGCTTCGCTGCTCCCGTCGTGCCCGATGTGCAGAACGTAAGGTCGCTCACACCGCGCGACCAGGCTTCTTCGATGGCATCCATCCAGCCGCCAAACGTCGCCGCCTGCAGCAACTCCAATTCCAGGCCCGCTTCATGCAGATGGAACATCTCGTTCACCGCTGCGGAGATCCAAAGCATCTCGAGCGAATCACAGCCCAGCGAGGTCTCTCCCTCGCCAAGTGCAAAGGTCTCAGGCCACGACTCCAGACCGTGATCCTCGCCCTTCTTCTGTGCTCTTCCTCTCGATGTCTTCAGTGCTGCCACCAGCAGGCTTTGCAGCACTCTCGCCAAAGCCGGTCGCGAGAGCAGCGCACCGCATTCACTCACCCGGCACCTCGCCCGCTACCGCCAGAACCACCATGTTTCTGCCCATCTGTTTCGCGTTGTATAGGGCCCTGTCTGCGGATTCCATCAACGGCGCGGGCGACGAGGTATCCGGTACCGCCTCGGCACAGCCAAAGCTCCCGGTCACCGTAATCATCTCGTTGCCGTAACTCACCGTCATGTTTTCGAGCGCACTTCGAAGCCGCTCAGCAAGCAGTCGCGCTCCACGCAGATCCGTGCCGGGCAAAAGCACCATAAACTCTTCGCCGCCGACCCGCGCAAACGTGTCTGCCGGGCGCAACAACACCATGCAACGTCGGGACACTTCACGCAACACCTTGTCTCCGGCTGCATGGCCGTACGTGTCATTGACTGACTTGAAATGGTCGATGTCCAACGCGACGACAGACAGCGAGTGCCCATACCGCACGAATCGCGAACACTCCCGACCGGCGATCTCGAAAAAATGAGCGCGATTCGACGCGCCCGTCAGATGGTCGCGCGTCAGCATCTGCTTCAGCTCCAACGCATCGTGCTTCTGTCGAACCACCTCGCGCAGGATCACGGTATAGCCGGTCACGGTGCGATCTTCTTCACCCTCTTCGCTGCGCACAGCGATCAGGCGCTGGCACCAGTCCGCCGGCAGATCTTTCCTCTTCTGCCAGCCCTCGATCAGGTACCAGCCATCGCGGCATGCCAGGCTGATCTGCTCCGTCACCGTCACCGCACTCGTCGCAGGAGTAGGGGAGTCGAATACATCCAGCGTCTTCCCCAGAAGATCTTCATTGGAGAAGCCTGTCTGCCGCAGCGCCGACGCGCTCACGCCATCGATCAGCCCTTGCGCATCCAGCGACAGCACTGCAAAATCGCTCACGCCATCCAGCAGTGAGGAGAACCATACCTCTGCCTCGCCCAGCCGGCGCTCCTGCGCAACCACCTTCGACACATCCGAAAGCGTAGCCATGAAGCGGTCCGCGGCAAGCCGAACCAGCGTGCAGGAGAGCACATGCGCCAGGTACCCACTCTGCTTTGTCCCGGGGCTGATGAAGATGCGCAGGTTGCTGCATACCTCGCCATGTAGAGCTGTGAACTCCTCCACTAGGTTGCGCAGCTCCGGCGCGTACGGCTCCATGATGTCGAAGAAGTTCATGCCCTGCGGCGGCCGCATGAGCGGCACCATCAACTGCATCGCCAGCGGATTGATCATGCCAATCGCGCCGTCCGCTTCTATCTCAACCAGTCCCACCGGGCAGGCATATAGAAACTGCAGCAGTAATTCGTTCTCGGTTGCCGTCTCAGCACTCATACGTCTTCTTCATCACGCTTTCAGTATCCTCTGCATGCAGTCCCGCATGTGTTTATAGCAACGATGCGGCCCCACTGCACAGCGGACGGCTTCTCTCAGCGTTGGATGAGTAAGTACGATCTCGGGTATTCGGCTTTTTTCAACAACCGCAGGCGTATCGGCGTGGGCCGCATGCGAAAGGTCAACACATAATCGACCACCGTGTCCAGTTCGGCCTCATCGTCCAAACGCTGGGCCACCATGAAATTATTCATGCACTGCGCCGTGCTCAGGAAAAAATGAGTGCCAAGGACCGACTCAGGCGGAATACCCGCCAGCTTCGATTCGGTGTGGCTATAGACCTCAGTCACACCCTCGCGCGACAGGCCCACCACGCCAAACGGAAGCGCATCAATCGCTTCGTTTGACAGGCTCATTAACTCTCCAAGACTGATCTTGCTGAATTCGAGCACTTCTACACTTGTTGCCAACACGCAATTCCTCCACGACGCTCTGCCGCAAATAACGCCGCAGGTAAGACCATCAGGCACCCGCCACAAATCACCACAATCGATCACGACACTCGTCGTTAGCACATGCAGGGATGCCCTAAGAGCAACCTATGCCCCTCGAAGAAGGAGGTACATACCGCTTCAGGGGGACACTGCGCACAATAGCGCAATCACCTGGAATCTTTGCTGTAGATCAAGGAGCAAACGCTTTTCCCGCTAGCCGGAACAGGCGACGCAAGCATGCGCGCCGCCTGTTCGGGAGCAGCCGGGTGTCAGGCGCCCATGCTCGCGCGCAGTTCCACCGCCGCTGCGCACATGTTGGTTAACGCGGCCAACGTCTCCGGCCACGCACGGGTCTTCAGACCACAGTCAGGATTCACCCAGATCTGCTCGGGCTTCAACACCTGCAGCGCCAGGTCGAGTAATTTCTTCATCTCGACCGTATCCGGCACACGCGGCGAATGAATGTCATACACACCGGGCCCAATCTCGTTGGGATACCCATGCGCACGGAACGCTTCCAGCAATTCCATCTGAGAACGAGCCGTCTCCATCGAGATCACATCCGCATCCAGAGCCGCGATCGACGGCAGGATGTCGTCGAACTCGCAGTAGCACATGTGTGTATGGATCTGCGTCTCGTTGCCCACGCTGCTAGTCGCCAGCTTGAACGCATCCACCGCCCAATCCAGGTATCCATCCCAGTCCGCACGACGCAACGGCAAACCTTCTCGCAGCGCAGGCTCGTCCACCTGGATGATCCGAATACCTGCAGCCTCCAGGTCACGCACCTCATCCCGCAGCGCCAGCGCGATCTGCCACGCCGTCTGCTGGCGTGGAATGTCGTTGCGGACAAATGACCACTGCAGGATCGTGATCGGTCCGGTCAGCATGCCCTTCATCGGTCGGCTCGTCAGTGACCGCGCATACTCCGTCCACTTCACCGTCATCGGGTTCGGCCGCGCCACATCGCCAAAGATCACAGGCGGCTTCACACAACGCGACCCATAGCTCTGCACCCAGCCGTACTCCGTGAAGGCAAAGCCATCCAGGAACGCCGCAAAGTACTCCACCATGTCATTGCGCTCAAACTCGCCATGCACCAGCACATCCAGGCCAATCGCCTCCTGCTGGCGAATGCAGTCCTCAATCGAGACCCGAAGAAACTCCTCATACTGCTCCGTCGTCTCGTGCCCATGCTTATGCGCCGCACGATGCTTGCGCACCTCAGCCGTCTGCGGAAATGATCCGATCGTCGTCGTCGGAAACAACGGCAGTCCCAGCTCCGCACGCTGCACGGCGGTCCGCTCCGCGTACACCGCGGCACGCGCAAAGTCCTTCGACTCCAGCGCTGCAAGCTGCGCACGCACCACAGGATTCACCGTCGTCTCTGCCGCAGCACGATCCGCAATCGCCAGCGCATTCCTTGCAGCCGCAACGGTATCGAAGCGCGCAAGCGCCACCACCTCGTCCAGCTTCTCCTCCGCAAACCGCAGCCATCCGCGCAGCCGCGACGGCAGCTCCGTCTCGCTGTGAAGATCGTGCGGCACATGCAGCAGGGAAGAAGACGGCGCAACGATCACACGATCCTCACCCAGCGCAGCAACCGCCGCAGACAGCAACGAAGACGCATGCGCAAAGTTCGTCAGCCAGATGTTGCGTCCCTCAACGCAACCAACGCTCAACATCTGCGCAGGCTTCAACGCTGCAACAACAGTATCCACCTGCTCCGGCGCACGCACCGCGTCAATGTGAATACCCGCAGTGCCAAGCTCCACAGCCAGCGGCAGATTGCTGCCAAGCGCATCGAAGTAGGTCGTCAGCATCAGCTTCACCGGCGACTTCGTCAAAGCCGCATACGCCGTACGGAATGCCTCGGCCGCACCCTCCGGCAGATCCGTCGCCAGGATCGGCTCATCGATCTGCACCCACTCCACACGCGCCACGTGTAACTGGGCAAGAACATCGACATAGGCAGCGATCACCCGCGGCAGCAGCGTCAACGCATCGAACCCATCCACACCCTTGCCAAGCAGCAACAGCGTCAAAGGCCCAATCAGCACAGGTCGCGTCTCGATCCCAAGCTCACGCGCCTCGCCCACCTCACGCAGCAGCTTCGCCGTGTCCACCTTGAACGTCAGGCCCGCCGACCACTCCGGCACCAGGTAGTGATAGTTCGTATCGAACCACTTGGTCATCTCCATCGCCGTCTGTTCGTGGCTGTTGCGCGCCATCGCAAAGTAGCGGTCCGGCGTCACCGGCCCAGCTCCAAAGCGCTCGGGCGTTGCGCCGATCAGCACCAGCGTATCCAGCACCTGGTCATACAGCGAAAAATCGTTCGAAGGAATGAAGTCGATGCCCGCCGCCTGCTGCAACTGCCAGTGGCTCGCACGCAGTCTCTTCGCAACAGCCGCCAGGTCATCGGCAGTACGCTTGCCGTTCCAGTAACCTTCCAGCGCAAACTTAAGTTCACGCTCGCGACCCATGCGAGGAAATCCAAGGTTCGCAGTTTTCAGTGTTGAGGGGGGTGACGATAAAACATTGGGTACAGCCATGCTCGGTTCTCTCCTGAAGCGTGAAAGAACCACCCATGCGCAGGCCCATCCGCCGCGCTCACGCACGGAGATTTGCAGTGGTCACCGGTCCAGTCCACGAGAACGGTAGCCTCAAGCGCACCCACGGTCAGCGCATCTGCACTTCCATGGTGGTGGCGGCAGGCTCGGTCTTCGGACTCTGGGCACCCTACTCCGTTGCCGCTTCCCATCTCACAAGAGACAGTGCTTGGCTCGCGCCGCGCAACCTTTCGTTCCCATCACCGCTGCGGGACAGCGCTGGATTCACACCAGCTTCCCGTTTAACAAACCACCCGTAGGCGGTCTGACCTGCACCCTGTCAGTCTATCGGGTCGCTTCAGGCCGTCCAAACGAAGGAGCTCTGTCAGGGCGGCGTCCGGGACGAAGCCCGCGAGCCTTAGTAGCTTCGGCGGGCCTTGTTCACGACCTCCCAAATAATGGGAGGCAGGAAACTCCTTGCGATCTTCTTCCACGCCGCCTGCTCTTTGCGATACATCTTCGGTGCGAATTTGGAGGAAAAGCGATCCACTTTACCGTCGCCCTCCTGCGGCACGGTATGGAAGTACGTCGCAAAGCTGTTGCGTGTACGACCGACGGGGCAGGCCACTGGATTCGGGTTCCCGTGGTAGTTGTTATCAGCCACTTCAAACAGGACGGCCCGGTTGAACAGGGGAGCGAGCCTCGATTCACACCTGGTGCCCGTCTTGTCCCACAACTCCAGTTCGCCCCCGTAGTTAGGAGCCCAGTTCTCATTCAGGTAGGTGATCAGAACAAGGCGTCGCTGCAGCGAGGTTGTGTAGTCCGTCTTACGGTCCTCATGTACATCGAAGTACCCGCCCGGCGGGATCATGTGGAACCCTCCGCCCTGCAAATAGGGGTCCGGCAGCAGCCCCCAGATCCCGGTAATCTCGGACAGCAGGTAAAGGAAGCTCGCGGAATGCAGGAACGAAGCAAATGCATACCCCTCCGGTCCCAGTGAGATCGCGGAGCGAAGGCCAAACTTCTCCTGACGGTCATCACTATGGTGCACCCAGGTCTCATCCGAAGCGCCCGGAATCTCAGAACAGAGCGCCTTCAGCGTGCTCTCATCGAAAAAGTCGTCAAGGACAAGGTGAGGAAAGGGCTTGGCGTTCTTGTACTGCTCTCGAAGCGTTGAAAGATCCGCAGGCAAATGGACGGGATACTTCAGGTACGACATGATTCCCTGGTCCTGCTCTTGTACTGTGGGTTGCATAAAACCTCCGTCGCGTCTGCCATGTTTCACCTCATTCCGAGTGACAGATCTGCTGCATTGCAGCAGATCATTTCTTCTCGGAACCGACGCAATCCGTGTGTCACGCCTAAAGGGCATAATACGGGCGGATCTCGCCAGGTGACAGAGACTTATATCGGCAGAATACCCGCGGATGCGCAGGCTGTGCTGTCGAGACCAAGTGCCTTCGGCGGGTTACCCTGAGTGTCAGGAACCCAACTTTGCACCTGGACAATCTGACGATTCTCTTCTGCCTGCTCGCCGCAGCCATCCTGTTGGCGTGCGCATTTGCCGGTGTGCAGCTCACCAATCGCAATACAAAGGGAGCTGGATACTTCGCCGCCGCCTTCGGCGCGGGCGCCATCAGTTGCGCCCTCTTTGTCTTCGTAGCGGCCAACGGATGGTGGGGAACATTCCTCAACACCATCGTCGGCGACACCCTTGTCTGCGTCTTCCTCACGCTGCTGCAGCTCGGCATCCGGTCGAACCTCGGTCTCTCGGTGCACCGCAGGATGATCGGCGCGCTCCCGCTCATCCCATTCTTCCTGCTGTATTACTACACAGAAGTCCGCGACTCGCTCGTCGCGCGCATCGTCATCCTCGCCCTCTACGGCTTCTTCATCCGGCTCATGACCGGCAGGGATCTCGTGCGGCACGGCAAGCGCCGCTCCCAGCACGCCCTGGCGTGGGTCATGTTCCTCTTCGCCGCGGTCAGCCTCTGGCAGGCCGTCGGCACACTCCTAACAGGCGCGCCCGCAGACTACATGCGCCCGGACCTCATCCAGTCCTCCGTCCTCTTCCTCTATCTCCTCTTCCTCATGGCAGCGGGCCTCCTGCTCTTCCTGCTGCTCAACGATGAACTCATGAGCAAGCTGGAAGACGAGGCGGAACGCGACTTCCTCACCGGCGCCCTCAATCGCCGCGGCATCGAACGCGCCCTGCACGCCGAACTGGTACGCAGCAGCCGCCGCGACGAACCCCTGGTACTCGGCCTCATCGACATCGACTACTTCAAACGCATCAACGACACAGACGGCCACTCTGAAGGCGACAGGATCGTGCGCGAAGTCGCAGAACTCGCCGTCGCCTCGCTTCGCCCCTACGACTACGTCGGTCGCTTCGGCGGCGATGAGTTCCTGATCCTGCTGCCCGGCACCGACGCACACGACGCAATCGCTGTCGCAGAGCGCATCCGATCCGGCGTCGCCGCGCGGCTCGTCACCGTATCCGTCAGCATCGGTCTCACCGCAAAACTCCCGGGCGACGACATCGCCACACTCACCCGCCGAGCCGACGACGCCCTCTACGTAGCCAAGCAGGAAGGCCGCAACTCCATCCGGCTCGCATAAAGAGCAGTAACTCGATCGAAACAGCTACAGGTCCAGGAGCGATAACTCCTGGACCCATAGATCATCATTAGTCCCTGTCGTCCCCATGATCATGATCATGATCATGACCGTGCCCATGATCATCGTCATCGTCGTGTCCCGCATTGTTGGACCCGATCCGCGCCACGATACCAGTGTTTCCCAGCACCGTTCCCGTCTGGCTCGCAAGCAGATAGAGTTCCCCATCGCGGCCCTGCGCAAAGGCCATCACCGCCAGATTCAGCGTAGACCGGCCTTCTACCTGTAACTCCTCGATGTGCCTGTCGCGGCCCCGCAGAACGTACAGATGTCCTTGAATCGGTGAGGTATTTGAGCCGTAATCGCCGAAGATGTACTTGCCCTCCAGCGCCTCCGAACGCTCGCCGCGATAGACAAATCCACCAATGACCGCCTGACGCACATGCACACCAGAGTGCAGGGGAGCGACCTCTGACTCGCCGTGGTCATACTGCGCAATCGGGTCGATCAATCCGCTTGGCGCACCCGGGCTGTTCTGCCAGACATACCCTGCGCCCGTACGCCCCGGCAGGAAGCCATCGAATAGGAATGTGCCCTCCTTCACTGGCCATCCGTAGTTCCTGCCCTTGCGAACGATATCCACTTCCTCCGCATCGTTCTGGCCTACGTCCCCCGCATACAGAGCACCAGTCTTTGCGTCGAACGACATCCGCCACGCATTCCGGAAGCCATAGGCATAGATCTCGGGCTGTGGCGCCGGCGACAGTGTGGAACGAACAAACGGATTATCGTCCGGAATACCGTACTGCCCATTGGCCGAGTTATGACCGCGTGGATCGATGCGCAGAATCTTCCCCAGAACATTCCCGGGCGCCAGCGTCTGCGCATTGCCTGCCGCGGCGTGTCCCACTCCAACATCGTTCGAACCGCCACCATCTCCGATCGACAGATACATCAGACGATCCGGGCCAAACAACATCGCACCGCCATTGTGGTTGAACTGCGGCTTATCCACCCGCATCACCTCACGAACGCTGGACGTATCGACCACATAGTTGTCGTCGCCCATGTCCATCACCTTCCACTCCTGCAAGACGTTCTGGCAGTTCGGAACGGCACCCGCAGGCAGCGTGCTGAACGTCGCCGTGCCCTTCACCGGCTGCGACGAAAAGGTATAGAAAAGATGATTCCGACGGAAGTTAGGATGAAACGCAATACCCAACAGCCCGCGCTCGTCATACTTCGCTGGTCCAAGGCCAAGCGGAACAATCAAACTGCGAATATCCAGGAATAAGTGTGGTGACGACGAGGCACCATGGCGGGACACATCCACGCTCCACACCTGGCCAATCTGGTCGGCAATGTAAAGGTGGTCTCCATCACCAGGAGCCGTCGTACCTGCGGTCGGCTGCACCAGGTTCGACATCACGGTCGTCAGGTTGACCGTGATATTCGACGCAGGGATCGCCGCCGGAATCGGATCGATCAGAGGCGGATGTGCTTGGGCGTACAAAGGGGATGACACCACGATCGAGCCCAGCAATGCAAAGCTGGTCAGGACCACGTTGCTGACGTTCCAAGAGCGTTTCATCGGGTTCTCCTCTTACCCTGCAGATCGTTCCACCGTGCGGACATACCTCTGCAGTAGCAGGGAACCAACGTAGGCCTCGCCTTACAAAGCGGATGTCATCCTTGCTTCATCCATTTGTCACTTCTTACACGACAAACGCTCTGCCCCGAACCTGGAAACAAATCGATTCGCAACTTCAGGCGGCGACCTCCGCCCGCTGAACCCGGTATGGTGGTTACAGCAAAGCTTTCGCAGCCGCGCTTCCCACAAACCTGCACGCGAGCGACTCATGAAGAAGATCAACAAATCACGGAAGCTGGATCACGTCCTCTACGACATCCGCGGACCCATCATGGACCGCGCCAAACAGATGGAGGAGGAGGGCCAGCAACTCATCAAGCTCAACATCGGCAACCTCGCCGTCTTTGGCTTTGAAGCACCGGAAGAAGTCCGCCTTGACATGATCCGCAACCTGCCAAACTCGGCAGGCTACTCCGACAGCAAGGGCATCTTCGCCGCTCGCAAGGCAGTCATGCACTACACCCAGACGCAGGGCATCCAGGGTGTAACGCTCGACGACATCTACCTCGGCAACGGCGCCTCCGAACTCATCGCCATGGCCGCCACCGCGCTGCTCGACGACGGCGACGAGTTACTCGTGCCCGCGCCCGACTATCCACTCTGGACAGCCGTCACCAGCCTCTCGGGCGGCAAGCCCGTGCATTACATCTGTGACGAGGCCAACGGCTGGAACCCCGACCTCGACGACATCCGCGCGAAGATCACGCCGCGCACCAAGGGCATCGTCGTCATCAACCCAAACAACCCCACCGGCGTCGTCTACCCCGACCACATCCTCGTGGGCATCGTCGCCATCGCACGCGAGCACGGACTCGTCATCCTCGCCGACGAAGTCTACGACAAGGTCCTCTACGACGACGCACGGCACACCGCGATGGGAAGCCTCTCCACCGACGTCCTCACGCTCACCTTCAACTCGCTCTCCAAGAGCTACCGTGCCTGCGGCTATCGCTCAGGCTGGATGGTAGTCTCGGGCGATAAGGCAGCCGGCGCCAACTTCATCGAAGGCCTCAACATGCTCGCCAACATGAAGCTCTGCGCCAACGTCCCCGGCCAGTGGGCCATCCAGACCGCGCTCGGCGGCTACCAAAGCATCAACGATCTCGTCCGCGAAGGCGGCCGTCTGCGCAAACAGCGCGACCTCGCCTATGAGCTGCTCACAGCCATCCCCGGCATCACCTGCGTCCGGCCGCAGGCAGCGCTCTACATGTTCCCGCGCCTCGATCCCGCCATCTATCCCATCGCGGACGACCGCCAGTTCCTCCTGCAACTACTCGAAGCAACACGCGTCCTGCTCGTCCAGGGAACCGGCTTCAACTGGCCTAACCCCGATCACTTCCGCATCGTCTTTCTGCCGCACGAGACTGACCTGCGAGAAGCCATCGGCCGCATCGCCCGCTTCCTCGCCGACTACCGCGCAAAGCAAAACCCGGAAGCAATCAGCATCTCCTGATTGCTTCCGGGCAGCAGCCCACTCGTCTTGCTGGTGCATAAGTTCAGTCAGACGCGATCGAGCCAGCTCAGGTGCATCCCCTGCAAGCCGACCGCCTGGTACCAGTGGGGTCGGCCTAAGTGGCCGATGGACTGTTCAGAACGTCAGGGTCGGCAGTCAAACCCAATCCCAGTGCTCCAAGCACCACCTGGCGGAGGCGAACAGCCGTAGCGAAGTGTGCAGGGGCCGTAGTGACATATCGTGCGACCACCTCAAGCCCGGTCGCGGAAGTGCGAACGACCGCCGTGGGTGCGCCTTTCCGCTCTTCCAGGCCATTCGTTGCAGCCAGCCTTCCCCAGGAAGCCTCAGCGGCCGCCAAATCGTCCTGCGTCTCGGCGGCAATCAATTGCTGCACCTGGGCCAACATTTGTTGTGTGATCGACTTGGTCGCGGGCACGGGAATGACTAACTCATCCCACATCCACTGTTCCGAAGTCGAAAAGTTGAAGTACTTTTTCTCCACCGCGTACTTGTTCATAAACACCGCCTGCCGGCCGGTGAACTGTCCACTTGTTGCCCAGTTCCCAACTTCCAGAAGGTAGGTGTGGAGTGCAGTGACTTCTAGAACTTCTCCCTGCGTCCCGTCGATCTCAACCCAATCGCCCACTTGAACCCCACGTCGTCCCATCAAAGCGAACCACCCCACGAATGAGACCAGGAAGTCCTTCAGCGTAACCGTGATCCCCGCGGTGACGAAACCTATGATCGTGGAAACATCACCCGGCATGCCGAAGATCACAACCGCGATCCGCGCGACGACCACCACCTCCAGAAAGAGCGTAATGACCACACGGGGATGCTTCAGGCGGTGGTGATGGCTCTTCTCCCAGCGATTGATCAGGTACTGCGCAAGGCCGCTCAGCGCGAAGACGCCAAGCACCGCCATGACGATTGTCAGGAAATCGCCTGCCAGTGACGCGAGCAGAGCCCTGCGCTGGCTTTGCATGAGATGGATCCAGTCCTCGTAGACGGCCGCCAGTTGCCCCAGGTCGCGGACTCGTTTGTCCAGGACCGTCATGTCCTTCTCGCGTTCGGCCGCAGCCTGCAGGTTGGCAAGCTTGCCTGCCCTCGACGCAGGATCTTTCCCCGATGGGGGGACAGAACTCTTGTTCGTCAGAACCTCATGTTGCTGCTGCAAACGATGCTGAGCAGCCAACGCTTTCGTCCGTGCCTCTATTAGCGCACTGCGCCGCTCTTTCAAAGACGCCAGGATCCGCACCTTCCCCACAACGGAATGCAGCGACCGCGACGACTCGAGCGCTGCGGGTGCGGCATTTCTCGGCAGTATCGCTGCCTGACTTTCAAGGGCGCGGTGTTGATCGAAGGCCTGTTGAACATCAGTCTGAGGATCGCCACCCATCTGAGCGATATCCTGCTGCACATTCTCAAGCTCATCCTGGTCCAGAACGAGCTGTGCCTGCGCGGTACGCAGCCGTTCGTCGCCGCCATCAGGAGCGTCCGATCCTTCTGCACTCGCGGCTGCAACCGCTGCGCGGTCGGCTTGGATCACCTGCTTCAGCTCAGCGGCACGTTGAAGCACAGACACGGCTGCGGGTGTTAGGGCGAGGCGTTGGCTTGCCGAGTTGCGAATGACCGACGCGAAGCTCTGATCGAGTTCGTGATCCGCCGAACGCATCGCAAGTACCGCGTATTGCTGCTCCTGCGGCGTAGCCGCGAGCGCCGCAAGATTGCGAGCCGTCACGTAAAGACTTTGATCGACGGAAGTGTTCGAAGAGGGCGCTTCGGCTGGCGCGGAGAACTGGGAAAGCGACAGATCCGTACCAACGTTCGCCACGGCGAAGATGATGACAACAACACAACCCAACAGCCACAGACCGACGCGTTGCGGCAGTGTCAAACTCTTTGCCGGAAAAGCTCTCATTCGCTCAATCTCTCCAGCATCCGCTGATTCTTCTTAACTGCCGGGTCCGACCATCATGCAATCAAAACTTCACATCGGTAAAGCGACCTTCCCCAACGGCCAAGTAGTCAGCCATGCAGGGTCACAAAGATCTCGGATCGAATCTTCCACCCAGCGGCTGTTCGCCGCCACATCGCAGCATAGCTGCCGGTATAAACGACGGCCCCCGAAGGGATCGTCGCAACCCAGTTGCCATGCTCGGCGGCCAGCGTCCTGTCTTCTGCGACATCGACAACCTCAGGCGTGCGTACATACGTCATGCTCTGCTTCGGATAGTTAAAGCCTTCCCGGAATAACCTGAGATACTCGGCGCGCGACCCGACGAACGTCCCGTCACCAATAACTCCCACATAGTCTTCGCCAAGTGAGTCCCCAACGCCAGCCAGATCCCGTCGCGCAATCGCGCGATTCGATTCATCTCGCGCACGGCGAATCGCCGCTTCATGCAACTCTTCGTTCAAGGCTGCCTCGTGCATCTTGTCCTGTCTTACAAACCCAAACCACCCTATCGCACTCACCACAGGAGAGCCAGCAGCGGGCTTTAGCCTGCTGAATCCGATCCACAAAGAAAATGGGGCTTCAGCCCGGGCAGCGTTCACGCGACCCACAGAGCGAAGCCCCATCAGACGATCGGTAACTAGACAGCGTTCAACGCAGCCAGCGTCTTTTCCAGGCTCGCTGCATCTTCCACGTTCAACATCGGCTGCGCACGGTCGATCTGCCGCATCAGACCGCTCAACACCTTGCCCGGCCCAACCTCGACAAACGTTGTCGCGCCAGCGTCCTTTAACAGCGCAATGCACTCCGTCCAGCGAACGGCGCCGGTCACCTGGCGAATCAGGCAGTCGCGAACCTCGCTGCTGCGCGAGACAAATCGAGCGTCCACATTGCTCGCCACGGGCATCGTCGGATCGTGAAACACCACGCGTTCCAGCTCGCTCGCAAGCTTATCTGCGGCCGGCTCCATCAGCTTGCAATGGAACGGTGCAGATACCGGCAGGGGAACAGCACGCTTCGCGCCTGCTTCCTTGCAGAGCTCACTCGCACGCGCCACGGCGGCTGCATCACCGCTGATCACGGTCTGCTCCGGAGCATTCAGGTTGGCCGGCGCCACCATACAATCCATCTCGTCGCTGGCCTGCTGGCACAGCTCCCCAATGCGCGCAGCGTCCATGCCCAGGATCGCGGCCATCGCACCCTTGCCCTCGGGCACGGCCTGCTGCATGAACTGGCCTCGTGAACGCACGGTACGGACCGCATCGGCAAACGAGAACGTACCCGCCGCAACATGCGCGCTGTACTCACCCAGCGAATGGCCCGCGGCAAACGCCGCCGTGACACCATGCTCCGCAAGCACCCGCGCGGCCGCCACCGACACAGTCAGGATCGCGGGCTGCGTGTACTCGGTCTGCTTCAACTGCTCTTCCGGGCCTTCAAAGCACAGCGTCGACAGGCTGTAACCCAATGCCTCGTCCGCTTCTTCGAAGACAGCCTTCGCAGCGGGAAACTTCTCGAAAAGATCGCGGCCCATGCCGACTGTCTGCGACCCCTGGCCGGGGAAGAGGAATGCGATGTTGCTCATAGTCGTTTCTACCTTTTCAGAATTTGATGGCCGCACATAGCAAACCCCACCTTAGCTTCGTCCTTCGATACCGCAGGACAGGCTTCAGTGGGGCGCCCGGCTTGTACCCGGAGAAACCGGATCGGATCTAAATGCCGACGCCGAACTCAAGATCGGGCGTCTGGTCGCCGGCATGCGCGTAGTAGTCATACGGCGTGCGGCGCTTGAACTTATAGCGAACACGCAACTCGCGACCGGCGAGAAGGCCCAGCGTCAAAACGCCGATGCCACCCGCGATCCAGGCGACCGTAACGGTCACCTTGTTGTGACGGTTGCGCGGCATGGCTGCCTCAACGGCAGCGGGAATCTGGGCAATACTCTCCTGCAGCCTGGCTTCCAGGTCGTGTAGGGTTGCGCGTCGGCGGCGAAGCAGCTTCATGCGCATCATCATAGCGCAAGGCGGCCCGCCTTGGCAGTGACCCAACGGTGTCGCCTGTCCGATTCCTGTGTCGTAAATCAGCGCACGACCAACCGCGACCATTGAGTGAAATTGGTGTCCAACCACCTATGGGGATCGCTCGCTCTGCCTCGCCCACTTCCGTCGCTGTCCTTCTGGCTGCCACCCTGCTCACGACAGCGGCCCCAGGGAAAGCTCACGCGCAGATGCTGGGACAGCCCGCGCCGCAGACCCAGGCTCCGCCGCCCGTGCAGAACGGCAACGTCTACAGTCCCAGCGATCCCAACTCGTACCCCACCGTGCAGCAGGCGCCGCCCATGCCGCCACCGCCGGGCCCCCCACCGCCCGCAGGCTGGATACCCACCTTTGACTCGGTGCTCACCAGCTCCGCCTCGCAGACGGCCTTCACCTTCGACCGCAATCTATTGGGACTGACCGACAGCTTTTTCGCAGGCCAGGACTCGGAGACGCGACGCATCGTCGCCGGTCTCAACAGCATCAGCGTCCGTACCTTCCACGCGAATGAATACGCACGCTACGACCCCGGTGCGCTCGCCATGATCGACGGCCAATATCGCGCAGCCGGATGGAAGCACCTGGTCAACGCGAACGGCAGGAACGCCACCACCATCACCGATCTGTGGTTGCACTACACGGGAGCAAATATCAACGGCCTCACCGTCCTGAACCGCGGCGACCGCAACATGACCGTCATCAACGTCGACTGCACATTGCGACCGCTCGACCTGCTGCATCTGGGGGGACACTTCGGAATACCGAAGGTGGACGAGAACGCCGTCATGGTGCCGGCTCACTAGGCGGTTCTCAGAGTTTGGAATGGGATTCCGATAGGCGGGTGCCGGACATGGATCAGGCCGCGGGAGAGGGGAGTGGAGGAACTTCCCGGGTCTCGCGGCCTGATGGACCCTGGAACGGGTCTAGGAGTGACTTCAGGCTACGCCCGTTTGCCGGCACTGCAAGAGAAAAATTCGTGACAGGCGTGGTTTGGCGGACCCATAAGTCCCGGGCCTCGCACTGAATCGATTCATTCCTGCGCAGACCCTGCCTTAAAGCAGCTCTTCGATGGCCTGAACGGCGTGATTTACGCCGTTTTCCGCGCGAATTGCCTCACCAAGCGCCTCCGCACGACCCCGCAATTTCTCATCCCGCAAAAGCCGATGAACCGCGTAATAAGCATGCCGCCGGTTGTACTTCCGGCGGGGCAACGACAACGCCACACCCAGCCGCAAAGCCCGCGCCGCATTGTCCGGCTGATCGAAGTTAAACGGCACAATCAGCGAAGGAACCCCAGCCCGCAACGCCTCCGCCGTAGTCCCAATGCCACCCTGGTGAACTACCGCGGCAGCATAAGGAAACAGCGTCCGATAGTCCGCATAAGGCACCGTAAGAATGCGCTCCGTCTCCAGCCCCCGAAGATCCGTGCGCCCCGTAATCATCACAGCCCGCAGGTTCAAACGAGACACAGCACCCGCACTCACATGGAAGAAATCGCCCGCCACATGCACCGCCGCAGACCCAAGCGTAAACACCACAGGCATCTCGCCCTGACTGAGAAACTCGCGTAAACGCTCCGCAGTACGCGCACTCGCAGCAGTCACCGGCGCAGCCGCATCATGCGTCAACGGCGCAGCCTCTTGCGCAGCAGTCTGATCAAAGTAAGCAAAACCCGTCTGCACCGTTCCCGCAGGCCAGTCAGGCTGCGGCTTCGCAAAGTGCTCTGAGAACATCGCCAGCACGCGGTCCGCTTCCAGCTTTCCTTCGAGCAGAGCGTTCGCCTTATGCGGCAACCCCAGCGCCGCACGCTGCTTGTGCAGAGGCGCAGACCAGCGACGGAAGCCCATCCGTGTCATCGCCCGCAACGCAACCTGTGCGAAGTGCGGCAAGCCATGCAGCCCGCCGAAACGAGCCAGCGGCGGCAGCACCGAAGGATCATGGGCCGAAAGGAATGAGATCGGCGACAGCAACACCGAAGCCCACTTCAACCCAGTCTTCTCCGCCAGCAACGGCGCCACAAAAACTACCTCACCCGCAATCAGCAGATCCGCACCAGCACAGATCCGTTCCAGGTCCGCATACATCTGCGGCAGATGCGGCAGGAACAGCGTCCGAAAGAGATACTCAGGCCCCCGCACGGTAGTCATCAACCGACGAAGCAGGGCAGGATCTTCCGGCGAGATCTCTGGCCCAATCGGCGCAAACGCAAACCCCAGCGCAGCAATGCGATCCGCATAGTGCGGTGCCGTGGCGATGGTGACGGAATGACCGCGTCCACGCAGCTCCACCGCCAGCGCAAGGAACGGGTGCAGATCGCCAAGCGAACCGAAGCTGGCGATCACAATGCGCTTCTGGGTTCGCGTTACGGGTTCCTGGGGGCGAGCGGCTGTGTCATTCACCGTTCCAGTGTGACATCTGCCCGAAAACTGCGGAAATCGCTGAAAATTCACGGGAATCCAAGCCCCATACCTGTCTTCCTCACAGCCTGATTCATTGACCTCACCAGCCGGGATTGGTATAACAAGAGGGTTGCCTGTGTCCCTTACGCTCCGCCTGTACGGCCGTCCCCGGTCGTCGCAAAAGGCCCGGAGTTCCTCGGACGAGGCCCACGGTCCATCATGCAAGAGATTCTGAAAACAATTGGCGATCTTGTGCTCGGCTCCGTGCCGACCGTGATCTTCTTCCTGATTCTGCTAGCGGCGTACCAGGTCCTGGTGCGTAAGCCGCTGGAAAAGACGCTGGCAGACCGTCATGGCCGCACCGGCGGCGCCATGGACGAAGCGAAAGCTGCCATCGCATCCGCGGAAGCGAAGACGGCTGAGTACGAGACGAAACTGCGCTCGGCTCGCTCGCAGATCATCGAGTCCCGCAATGCCCGCGCAAAAACTGCGGGCGATGCGCGCGACAAGGCAGTTGCCGAAGCACGCGAAGCCGCACAGCGTCGCATCCTCGCCGCGCGCGAGTCCGTCGAGCGGTCGGGCGCTGAAGCCAAGGCGCAACTCGAGGCCGGCGCAGCCTCGCTCTCGCAGAGCGTGCTCGCAGCCATCCTGCCGCATCGCTCGGGAATGGGAGCTGCCTAAGCTCATGACGACTGCCCCAAAGATGAAGTTTGTATTCGCTGCACTGCTGGCCTTGACGCTGGCGACCTCTACGCCCGTGTTGCGTGCGCAGGAAGCTGCCCCCGCATCGGCGTCGACGGCCTCTGGCCAGCGCTCCGAGCCGGAAGCCAACGATAAGGATTCGAAGAAGGAAGCTGAGGGCGGCGAAGAGGCCTTCCGTAAGTCGCCTTCGGTCATCAAGCTTGGCGGCATGCTCGGCATGAACCCAGGAACGGCTTCGGCTGTGTTTGAGTGGTTCAATGCGCTCGTCCTCTTTGCCGCGGTCGGATACGGTCTCGCAAAGATGCTGCCGAAGGCCTTCCGCGCACGTACCGAGGGCATCCAGAAGAACATCGTGGAAGCACGCATCGCAACCGAAGAAGCTCGGGCCCGCCTGGCCGCCGTTGAGGATCGCCTCGGCAAGCTGGACGGCGAGATCGCCGCGCTCCGCACGGAAAACGATAAGGCTGCCGCGGAAGAAGAAGCCCACATCCACGCCACCATCGAAGAAGAGAAGCAGCGCATCCTGCAGTCCGCTGAGCAGGAAATTGCTGCAGCTTCTGCAGCCGCACAGCGCGACCTGCGTGCCTATGCCGCTGGTATCGCGGTGGACCGTGCCGCAGCACAGTTGAATATCACGCCCGAAGATGACCGCGTGCTGATCGCGAACTTCGCAGGCAAGCTCACAGAAGGGAGCCGTAACTAATGGCCGCCTTTGAGCTTCGCTACGCTCGCGCATTTCAGCAGGTCACCGCTGCACAGGGCATGAACATCGATGCGGTACGTTCGCAGCTCGCGGACTTTGCTGCAACCTTCGACACCAGTCGTGACCTTCGTGAGTTCCTGCTGAATCCGGCTCTGCCGCAGGCGGACAAGCTGAAGGTTCTGGACGCTCTCGCGGGACGCGTCGGTCTGGATAAGACCGTTCGCAACTTCATCGCAGTCCTGATGGATCACGGCCGCATGCACTCCCTGCGGGACATCACCGCGGAGTACAGTACTTTGGCCGACGAGGCTAGCAGCATTGCAGACGTGGAGATCACCAGCGCAAAGCCGCTCGAGAGCAACGAGCGCAATCTGCTGGAGAACAAGGCGTCCGAGCTGGCTGGTAGCAAGGTTCGCGTCACTTGGTCTGAGGATGCTGCGCTGCTGGGCGGAGCGGTGATTCGCCTCGGATCCAGCGTGTACGACGGTTCGGTTCGTGGGCAGTTGCAGGGATTGAAGACGCATCTGGCCGGCGCGTAACGCGCAGCCTGTATAGGTTTTGCAGTAACAGAATTTTGGCAAGGCGCTGCGGTTGCGGCGCAGACAGACGGAAAAGGGACACATGGCACAGCTCAACGCAGACGAGATCACAGAACTGCTTCGTCAGCAGATCGAGAACTACGAGACCAAGATTGCGGTCGACGAAGTCGGCACCATCATCTCGCTGGGCGATGGTATCGCCCGCATTCACGGCCTGGACAAGGTCATGGCCGGCGAACTGATCGAGTTCCCCCACGGCATCAGCGGCCTCGCCATGAACCTGGATGAAGACCAGGTCGGCGCCGTCCTGCTGGGCGACTACACGCAGATCAGCGAAGGCGACACCGTCAAGCGCACCGGCAAGATCATGTCCGTGCCCGTTGGCCCGGCAATGATCGGCCGCGTCGTGAACGCACTTGGCCAGCCCATCGACGACAAAGGACCCATCGTTACGGAGTTCTCGTCGCCCGTAGAGCGTCTCGCTCCCGGCGTCATCGACCGTAAGTCGGTTACGGAACCCATGGCGACTGGTATCAAGGCCATCGACACCATGATCCCGATCGGCCGTGGTCAGCGCGAACTGCTGATCGGCGATCGTCAGACCGGCAAGACCGCCATCGCGCTCGACACCATCATTAACTCGGCGAAGAACGACCTGATCTGCATCTACTGCGCAGTTGGTCAGAAGCGCTCGTCCGTCGCACAGATCGTGCAGACGCTCGAGCAGTATGGCGCCATGGCTTACACCATCGTCGTCGCTGCAACCGCATCTGAGCCTGCTCCGATGTCGTACATCGCTCCCTACGCTGCGACCGCCATGGGCGAGTACTTCCGCGATAACGGCAAGCATGCACTGATCATCTATGACGATCTGTCGAAGCACGCTGCGGCATACCGCGAGATCTCGCTGCTGCTCCGCCGTCCCCCGGGTCGTGAAGCATACCCCGGCGACGTCTTCTATCTCCACTCGCGTCTGCTCGAGCGCTCCTCGAAGGTTTCGGACAAGCTCGGCGGCGGTTCGCTGACGGCTCTTCCGATCATCGAGACGCAAGCTGGCGACGTCTCTGCGTACATTCCGACCAACGTGATCTCGATCACGGACGGCCAGATCTTCGTGGAAACCGATCTCTTCAACTCGGGCATCCGCCCCGCAGTCAACGTCGGTCTGTCGGTATCGCGTGTCGGCTTCGCTGCCGCCATGAAGGCGACCAAGCAGGTCGGTGCCACGCTGAAGCTCGACCTCGCACAGTACCGCGAACTCGCAGCCTTCGCGCAGTTCGGTTCGGACCTGGATCCTGCAACGCAGAAGCAGCTCAACCGTGGTTCGCGCCTGGTCGAGATTCTGAAGCAGCCCCAGTTCCAGCCGCTGACCGCCGCACAGCAGGTGTCCATCGTCTTCGCTGGTACCAAGGGCCTGCTCGATGACATCGACGTGAAGCAGGTACAGGCGTTCGAAACTGGCTTCCACCAGTACATGGGCACGACGGGCAAGCAGATTCTGGATGACATCATGAGCAAGAAGGCGCTCGACGATGACATTACCAAGCGCCTGACGAACGCAATCAACGATTACAAGGCCAGCTTCAAAGCGAGCCTGAACGAGAAGCAGCCGGCTTTGGCAACGGCGTAGGGTTCCATGGCAAACGTACTGGATCTCAAGCGGCGCATTCGCTCCGTTAAAAACACGCGGCAGATTACGAAGGCCATGAAGATGGTCTCGGCGGCTAAGCTGCGCCGTGCGCAAGAGCGCGCGCTGCAGGCTCGGCCGTACGCCCAGATGCTGGCGAATGTTCTGCAGTCGCTGGTCCGCCGCGCCGACCTCTACGGTGAAGACGGTGCGGATGTGATGCACCCGCTGCTCGTCGAGCGCGAAGAGAAGAACGTGCTCGTCCTAGTCATTGCGGGCGACAAGGGCTTCGCTGGCGCGTTCAACTCGAACATCGGCAAGGCCGCACAGAAGTTCATCGACTACCGCCGCGCACCCAAGACGCAGACGGAAGAAAGTCCCATGCCCGGCGAGCAGAACATCGACGTCGAGACGGTAGGTCGCAAGGCGCGCGACATGTTCAAGCGTCGTTACCCCGAGGCCACTTGGAAGCACGTGGATGAGGAGTACGACAACGGTCTCTCGCACCACGTGGAAGATCTCCGCGAGCGCAAGCAGCCTATCGAACTCACGCATGACCTGTCTTCCTTGCTCGCCAAACTCAGCTTCGGCGACGTCGACAAGTGCGCGCATTCGATCATCGACCGCTACGAACGCGGCGAGATCGACTCCGTCTACATCGTCTACAACGAGTTCAAGAGCGTCATCGCGCAGCGCGTTGTGGTTGAGAAGCTGCTGCCGATCCGCAAGCTCGGCTCGCCTGAGATCACCGTCTCGGAAGAGATGACGGAAGAACAGAAGGAAGCAGCGGCCCACGCCGCAGCAACCGCCGGCGTCTCGATCAACACGCCGGAAGAGTCCCAGATGGAGCAGGAAGCGAAGAAGTTCGGCACGGCCGACGTCGACTACCTGTACGATCAGGATCCTTCGCGCCTCTTCCGCCACCTGCTGCCGCGCTACGTGACCACGCAGATCTATCACGCTCTGCTGGAGTCGGTGGCATCGGAGCACGCGAGCCGTATGACCGCCATGGACGCCGCCAGCAGCAACGCCAGCGACATGATCGACAAGTTGACGCTGACCATGAACCGCGTGCGCCAGGCAGCCATCACCACGGAAATTATCGAGATCGTTTCAGGAGCCGCGGCGCTTTAATCGCGCGCTGGCAAGAGAGAACTTATGGCAGAGAACATCGGTAAAGTAATCCAGATCAGCGGCCCGGCCGTTGACATTCAGTTCGACGAGAAGCATATGCCGCCGATCTATTCGGCGCTGCGCATCACGTCGGAAGGCTTCGACATTCCGAACCCCTTGTCCGTCATCGTTGAGGTGCAGCAGCACCTTGGCGAGGGCCGCGTCCGCACCGTCGCAATGGAAGCGACGGAGGGCATGGTCCGTGGCATGAAGGTTTACGACACCGGCTCACCCATCATGGTGCCAGTCGGCCGCGAGACGCTGGGCCGTGTGCTCAACGTTATTGGCGAGCCCGTCGACAACCTCGGACCCGTTCAGACAGAGAAGCGCATGCCCATCCACCGGCAGGCTCCCGCGTTTGACGAGCAGTCCACCAGCGAAGAGATGTTCGAGACTGGTATCAAGGTCGTCGATCTGATCCAGCCCTTCCTTAAGGGCGGCAAGATCGGTCTCTTCGGCGGCGCCGGTGTAGGCAAGACGGTTCTGATTCAGGAGCTGATCAACAACGTCGCCATGCAGCACGGTGGTTACTCGGTATTCGCCGGCGTTGGAGAGCGTACCCGTGAGGGTAACGATCTTTGGGTCGAGTTCCAGGAGTCGGGCGTTATCGATCCGAACGACTGGCGCAAGTCGAAGGCTGCGCTGATCTACGGGCAGATGACCGAGCCGCCAGGAGCGCGTCTGCGCGTGGCGCTGACCGGCCTCACCATCGCGGAACATTTCCGCGACGAAGAAGGCGCGGACACGCTGCTCTTTATCGACAACATCTTCCGCTTCACGCAGGCTGGTTCTGAGGTTTCCACGCTGCTGGGCCGTATGCCCTCGGCAGTGGGTTACCAGCCGAACCTTGCATCGGAAATGGGTCAGCTGCAGGAGCGCATCACGTCCACGAAGAAGGGCTCTGTCACCTCGGTGCAGGCCATCTACGTACCGGCCGACGATCTTACCGATCCGGCTCCGGCCACGACGTTCGCCCACTTGGACGCAACCACCGTTCTGAACCGTGCACTGACGGAAATCGGTATCTATCCGGCCGTCGATCCGTTGGCTTCCACGTCGCGCATTCTTTCGCCCCGCATCGTGGGCGAGGAGCACTACAACGTGGCTCAGCAGGTGAAGGGAATTCTGCAGCGCTACAAGGATCTGCAGGACATCATTGCCATCCTCGGTATCGACGAGCTCTCGGAAGAGGACAAGCTCACCGTATTCCGTGCGCGTAAAGTCCAGCGCTTTCTGTCGCAGCCCTTCCACGTCGCAGAAGTCTTCACCGGCAACCCCGGCAAGTACGTCAAGGTTGCCGATACGGTCCGCTCCTTCAAGGAGATCATCGAAGGCAAGCACGACGACATCCCGGAGCAGGCCTTCTACATGAAGGGTGGCATCGAGGAAGTTCTGGAAGCTGCTGCGAAGATGAAGGCAAACGCGTAAGAGAGTTTCTTGTTGCTGGCCTCTGGTTTCCAGAGGCCGGCAACAATCCCAACTCTTCCGCTGTTCAACGAAACCAGCAACAAGAAACAAGAAACCAAGAAACGCCATGGCAGACGAAACAAGCACACACGGCCAGCTCGCAGTCCGCATCGTCACACCGGACCGCGTCCTGGTGGACACCACGGCCGACGCGATTGAGCTGCCGGCGATCTCGGGCTACATGGAAGCGCTGTACGGCGCCGCTCCGCTGCTCGCAGAACTGGGCGCAGGCGAAGTCAAGCTGCACGGCGGCAACTCCGGCGATGCGAAGTTCTTTGTCGCGTGGGGCTTTGTTGAAGTTCTCCCTGAGCGCGTTACCGTGCTCGCCGAGACCGCACTGAAGCCCACCGAGATTGATCCGGCTCAGGCACAACAGCAGCTCGACGCAGCAAACAAGGACTGGACGGAAGCTGGCGACGACGCGGAGAAGTACGACTACGCGCGCGCAGAGATTCGCGTTGCGGAAGAGAAGCTGGCAGCCTCCAAGGACCGCTAAAGACCTGATGTACAGCAACAGAAGAGGCCGGGCAGATAGCCCGGCCTCTTTGTCTGTTCGCGAGCGTTCTACTGCCCCAGGATCTTGTCCAATGGGATCGAGCTGGACTGTACGCCGTAACCCGCACCGTTCGGATGAAAGTTGTCGCCTGAGTTGAGATTCGGGATCATGAAATCCGGATGGGCCGGATCGGCGAGAGCCTTATCGAAGTCTGCAATTGCGACCACGCCTGGGAGTGCGGCACCCGAGGTCCTGATCCAGTCGTTCAGAGCGCGTCGCTGCGTCGAGCCAGAGTTTTCCGGGCCAGGATTGACGTCGCCCGCGTACGGATTGCCACTGGATGGAATCAGCGAGGCAGAAGCGCCCTGGCAGTATTCCGACGGTGGTAGTGTCGCCAGGATCGTACGGACACCTGCCGCCTGCGCCTGCTGCACCATATTCGTCAGCGATGGTTCGATGTCGGTGGCCAGTTTGCAATCGGACCGCAGGTCGATGCCGCCGAAGTAGATGATCACGGTCTTGATACCGGCCTGCTGCAACACATCATGCTGCATGCGGTCGATGCCCGCGATGCTGTTGCCGGCCGCAGTTGTGCCATCTTCCCCAGCAGGATCGCCGATCGCGCCAGCGTTCAAAACACCCATTTGATAGCCGGCAGCACGAAGTTGTCGGGCAAGCCAGTCGGACGGCCTGTCGTTGTCCTGCCCTGGGACAGCGACATTCGCAACCGGATAGCTGTTGGTGTTGCCATCGCCGGAACCGTGGCCATCGACCGAAGAACTGCCAAAGATCGCAACGGTACCCTGGTAGCTGCCGTAGACGTCGATACCGTTCACCATCAGCCAGTCCGTCATGGTCGTCCCCATGGAAGCGCCGCTGGTATCGGCCGTGGCGTTCCCTCCGCCGGATGCATTCTCGAAGTTCGTTTGCACCTCCGAGGTGTGCTGCGTCAGCGGCGCAAACGTCCCCTTCAGATACATGCTGACAGCCAGCTTCTCGCCGAATTTATAGGTGATGTTCACAGGGTCGGAGACCACCTCCTGGCCCGCAGCAAGCGTGACCGAGGGACTGCCGTCAAAGGTCAACGCGACGTCGCGTGCCGGATCGATCGCGGGGCCAACATTCACTGCCGCGGCAAGCCGCGCTGCTCCGATGGTGACCGGTCCTTTGCTCAACCTGTTGGAGAAGTGCACCCGCTCCTGTGTGCCGTCTGTAGTGGGCAACACGATGAAGCGAAAGCTCTGCTCGGAACCGCCGGGATTCGCCGCAGACGCCAGGCTGTTCTCACTCCCCGCACCCCAGGACACTACCCACATCGGCTGCGTAGCGGGAGCCGCTGTCTGCGCCGTAGGTGTGCTGGTACAACTGCTCAGGCTCAACACCGTCCCAGCAGCTATAAACACGGTGCAGATCCTCAGAAAAAGGCCAATGCGGTGAGTTCTCACGGGGAATCGCATGGGTGAGAGAACGTCTACGCGGCCCTGAAGTTTCAAGCGCGCCGCTGACATTTCACGACACGTTCATCTCACGAACCAAAGGTCCTATTTTGGCAGGAATGTGAGCGGTACCGCGGCCGCTTCAGCGCCGTAACCCATACCGTTCATGTGGAAGTTATCGCCAGAATTGTACTGAGGTAGTAAGAAACTGGGATGCTGAGGGTCGCTCAAGGCCTTATCGTAATCGGCGATCCCAACCACGCCCGGCAGGTTGGCACCGGTGGACAGAATCCACTGGTTGAACGCGGCACGCTGCACCTCGGCACCATTGGCTGGTCCCGGCGTGAGGCCGCCGGCGTATGGGTTTGCCGCCGACGGCAGCGGACCGTAGTTTGCCTGTGCCGGGTTGTTGCACAACCCGGTGGGAGGCAGCGTGGTCAGTACCAGCGGCAACTTCGCCGCGGCGACGGTCGCTACCAGTTGCTGTGTCGCGACTTCCATAGCCGGTGCGCTCACGCAATCGGAGGAGCGGAGATCGATCGAGCCAAAGTAGCTCACAACGCCCAGCAGGTTCGGCATCGTCTGGATATCCTGCGCGAACCGTTTGATGGGCGTCGGCGCAAAGCCTGGAAGCTCTGTCACAGCATTGCCGGGAATACCGGCGTTCAGGACACCGATGCGATATCCCGCCGCATTCAGTCGTCGCGCCATCCAATCCGTCACGCGGTTCGCATGCTGATCGGCTATCGGGACATTGGGCGCAGGGTAGATGCGGTCGGAACTGTAATCCGCCTTGAAGCCGTCCGTAGTCGAACTGCCAAACATCGCCAGCGTTCCCTGGTACTCGCCGTACACATCGATCTCGTTGATCAGCAGCCAATCGGGCAGCGTGCGCGTAAAGGCGGCGCCGGTGCCATCGGTGGTCACATCGCCCGCGCCATCGGCCGTCGTGTAGTTCTTGATGAAGTAGGCATCGTGCCGGCTTACTGGATCGAACGTCCCCTTCAGATAAACGGAAACGGCCAGCACCTGTCCCATTCCAAAGGCGAAGTCCGCAGGATCGGAGGTGACCGTGCCGCCCGGTGCAATGGTCACACTGCTGCTGCCGTTGAACTTCAGCGCTGTGTCATGTGCGGTGTCGATCGCCGCTGATCCATCCTTGCCCCATGACAGTCGCGCCGCCCCAAGCGTGACCGGCGACCTGCCGTATACATTTGAAAACTTCACCCGAGCCTGACTGCCATCGATCGTCGACGTGACCAGGAAGCGGTAGCTGCGTTCGTTGCCGCCGGTGTTGTCATTGAAAGCCTCGGCGTTACTCATGGAAGCTCCCCACGCGCCAACCCAGATTGGCTTGGCTGTTGCGACCGGGGTCGCCGGGACAATGGCCGTCACTTTCGTCGTACATCCGCTCAACGAAGCGGCGAGCGCCATCGCACACAGCGCGAGCGCCTTGGGAAAGCCTGGGGAGAGGGGCATGGGACTTACTTTAACGTGATCCGAAGGCTCGCAGCGTCACGGCACGTGTAATGCGATGCGCCAGAGCAGGCCCTTTCATGCTGTGAAGAGAAGTGTCACTCTCCTAGCCACCCTTCACCACGAGATGAAGACGAGCGTTCATATTCCAGCCGCGCAGCGGGCGTTACACTCTTGGCCTATGCCACCTCTCTCCCGTCGCCGATTTCTGTCGCTCGCTGCCGCCACGGGCGCTGTCGCCGCCGCGCCCGCTTCATTGCTCGCGCAAGCGCCGTCGCACGACTTCACCTTTCTGCACGTGACCGACACGCATCTCCAGCCCGAACTGCACGCTGCCGCCGGCTGCGCAATGGCCTTCAAGAAAGCGCGCACACTCCACGCCGACTTCGCCATTCAGGGCGGCGATCACATCTTTGACGGTCTCGCCGTACCCGCCGCACGCTCGACAGAACTCTACAGCCTCTATGCGGAGACCGAGCAGCAACTCGGACTGAAGACGTACCACGCCATCGGAAACCACGACGTCGTCGGTCTGAACCCAAAGAGCGGCATGAGTCCCCAGGATGCGGGCTTCGGCAAGAGCTATTTTCAGGATCACGTCGGTCCGCTCTACCAAAGCTTCGACCACAAGGGCGTGCATTTCATCGTGCTCGACTCCATCGGCATCGCACCGGATCGCAGCTACTACGGCTTCATCGACGACGCGCAGATCGCGTGGCTGAAGGCAGACCTCGCCAAGCAATCGCCCGCCACGCCAATCATCGTCACGACGCACATGCCGCTGGTCACCGCATTTCCGCAATACATGGAGATGCAGGCGCCCCTTGCCGTTCGAAACACTTTGTCCGTCTCAAACGCATACCAGATCTACCCGCTCTTCGAGGGCAAGAATGTCATCGGCGTCCTGCAGGGCCATACGCACATCAACGAACGCGTCGAGTGGAAGGGCGTGCAGTACCTCACCAGCGGCGCCGTCTGCGGCAACTGGTGGGAGGGTGCGCGTATGGGCTTCGCCGAGGGCTTCACCGTCTGCACCGTGCGCAACGGCAGGCTCACTACCCACTACGAGACCTACGGCTTCAAAGCCGACCACCAGGGCGCGGAGCACGGCGCAAAGCCCTCCGCATAAAACAAAAGCTTCAGCCGCCGGAACCCACATCCCGGTAGCTGAAGCTGTCCTGCAAGCAAAGGCTGTTTAGGCCTTCGCTTCCTGGTAGTGCTCAATGTGCTCGTAGATCTCGCTCGGAAACTTCAGGTTCCGATAGAGATTCCCACTATCCGGATCATTCGCATCGATGAACTGGAACTCCTGCTCAGCCTGCCACTGAATCAGACGTTCGCGCTTGGGCGGCGTATAGTCGCGACCCTCCACCTGCTGCAGCATCGCGCGTGCCTGTGTGTCCGAGAAGTCGGCATCCTTTGTAAGCCACGCCAGCACCTCGTCATGCGGCAGGAAATGCCGAGCCACCATCGCAAACACCAACCGGCCGTAATGGCCGACGTCATTGCCCCCATCCAGCGCGTCCAACAGCGTGGCCATCATCGGGTCCTTGCGCAACTCGGCCTCGCCGCCTTCATCCGCTGAACCGCGATCCGTTTCAGTTGCAACAGGAGCAGCACTCTGTGCGGTGCTGGGTGACGGTGGCTGCTTCAGGTCCATCTCCGCCACGGTGTGCGACGTGTGCTGCTGCGCAGACTTCAACTTCGCCAACTCCGCCTCCGCCCGCTCTGCACGTTCGGTTGCAACCTGCAGCGCCTGCTGGCTCTCGTCCTGGATCACCGGCTCTTCAAATTCGATTGTGCGTTCCTGCATGACTGCCTCCGTGTTCGCTTTCTGTTCGCTATCGTTCTGACGTCCTTGATCGAAAACGCGTTGTCTCCGTGACTCGGAACGCTATCCCCTTAATGGGGAAGAAATGGCCGAATAACGAACATCGATACCGTAAATCGCACATCCCGCGCTCCCCATGCGATAACGCAAAGGTCTATCCTTATGAACACGAGGAAGCATGGCGAACAGGGCGAAGTCAATCGGTAAGGCAGCAGCGGCGGCGCAGACAGCAGCCGCAGCGACAGAGGAAACCTTGAGCAACCCGCAGTTGCGGACGGAAGTCTTTGAAATCTTCCGGCGCTGGGGCTACCTCCAGGCCACGCTCGATCCGCTCAAGCAGTACCTGCCCGCGGAGCCATTTCCCATCGACCTGCCTGAAGGCTCCGACGCAATCGCCGAAGAGGCACGCCGCTATTACTGCGGCAACATCGCACTCGAGTTCTCACACATTGCGTCGCCCGAAAAGCGTGAGTGGCTGCAGCAGAAGATGGAGCAACTGCCGGTAGAAACACCGCAGCAGCAGGCCCAGACCCTCACCGGCCTCATCAAGGCTGACATCTTCGAACAGACCATCCAGCAGCGTTACCTCGGCACCAAGCGCTTTTCCCTCGAAGGCCTCACTGCACTGATCCCGTACCTCGATCGCACTTTTGAAGTCAGCTCAGCGCTCGGCGTGGAAGTCTGTCACTTCGCGATGAACCACCGCGGCCGTCTGAACGTGATGGTCAACACCGTCGGCCGTTCCGCAGCGGATATCTTCACCAAGTTTGAGGACGTCGATCCGCGCAGCCACCTTGGCGGCGGCGACGTGAAGTATCACCAGGGCGCAACGGGCACATATACGGCACCCGACGGTAAGAACATCAAGCTGCACCTCGCCTCCAACCCATCGCACCTTGAGGCAGTTGACCCCGTCATCATGGGGCGCGCACGTGCTCGCCAGGTCCGCCTTGGCGCGGACGGCCCAAAGAAGGTGCTGCCGATCATCATCCACGGCGACGCAGCCTTTGCAGGCCAGGGCATCTGGGCAGAGACTCTGGTCCTTGCCACCATCAACGGCTATACCGTTGGCGGTACCATCCAGATCGTCGTGAACAACCTGCTCGGCTTCACGGCAGAGCCGCTTGAGTCCAACTCGTCGCGTTTCGCAACTGACATGGCGAAGCGCCTGCCAATCCCCATCTTCCACGTCAACGCGGAAGATCCGGACGCCGTCGTCCGCGTCGCCGCTATCGCTGCGGAGTATCGCGCAACCTTCGCCTCGGACGTCGTCGTCGACCTTATCGGCTACCGCCGGCACGGCCACTCGGAAGTGGATGACCCCACGGTCACGCAGCCGCGCCGCTACGCGAAGATCAAGGAAACTGAGCTGCTGTACAAGAGCTACGCAAAGCGCATTGGCGTAGACGCGGCATCGGAGATCAAGGCGACCAGCGACAAGCTTCTCGCCGACCAGGCGCTGGGCAAGGAAGCCCTGCACCCACCCACTCTGGCCGAACTGCCGGACTATTGGAACAAGTACAAGGGCGGCTATCTGCCGCAGGTTGATCCCGCCGTCACCGGTCTCCCGGTCGACGAGATCAAGCGCCTGACGTCGCTGATCACCAGGACACCGGAAGGCTTCAACGTTCACCCCAAGGTCAAGGCTCTGCTGAAGCAGCGCGACGAGATGGGTGCAGGTACCAAACCCTTCGACTACGGAACCGCAGAGCTTGTAGCCTACGCATCTTTGCTGGAAAAGGGCACACCTGTGCGCCTCTCCGGTCAGGATTCGCAGCGCGGAACCTTCAACCAGCGCCACAGCTTCTTTACAGACGTCGAGACCGAAAAGCGCTGGTCGCCGTTGCAGAACATCAATGCGAACCAGGGCCAGTTCGAGGCCTACAACTCCATGCTGAGCGAAGCCGGTGTCCTCGGCTTCGAGTACGGCTACTCGCGCGACTTCCCGGAGACACTCACGCTCTGGGAAGCTCAGTTCGGCGACTTCGCCAACGGCGCGCAGATCATCATCGATCAATTCATCGCGGCCGGTGAAGCCAAGTGGCATCTGTACTCGGGCGTCGCTATGCTGCTGCCGCACGGCTATGAAGGCCAGGGCCCGGAGCACTCGTCCGCACGCATGGAGCGCTTCCTGCAACTCTGCGCGACCGACAACATGTACGTCACGCAGCCGTCGAACGCCGCGCAGTACTTCCACCTGCTGCGTCGCCAGGCACTCAGCGAATACCGCAAGCCGCTGGTCGTCTTCACACCGAAGAGCATGCTGCGCCACCCCGATGCCATCTCGCCCATCGCAGACTTCGGAGCGGAGCACTTCCAGACCGTGCTCGCCGATACGGAAGCCAAGGACCCAAAGCGCATCCTGGTGTGCAGCGGCAAGATCGGTCACAACCTGCGTGTGGAACGCGCCAAGCGTGGCGACTACTCCACCGCCATCGTCTTCGTCGAGCAACTCTACCCCTGGCCGGAAGAGGCCTTGGCAAAGGCGCTCAACATGTACCCCTCCGCCGAAGAAGTCGTATTCGTGCAGGAAGAGCCGGCCAACATGGGCGCGCTCAGTTACGCGTACCCACTTCTGAAGCGCACCGCCGGCAACCGCCGCGTACTGCGTGTGTCGCGCTCCGCTGCAGCCAGCCCGGCAACCGGCTCGGCCAAGGCGCACGAGCTGGAAGAGAAGATGTTGCTCGAACTCGCCCTCGGCAAGAAGTAGTCCCAATAGGGGAAACACCAGTCAGGCCGGGCCTTTGGCCCGGCCTGACCGCGTTTGTGCCGGGTGTATCATTTCCGCAAGATGCAGCTGACGATCGACATTCCGGAGCAGGAACTAGGCGAGCTTGACCGCCTGACCGTGAAGACGAACGCGTCTCGTGAAGAGATTGTGCAGCAGGCTTTGCGAGCATTCCTGACCACCGAATCCGAGCAACTACCCGAACCGCTTGTCAAAGATCCCGAAGAACGAGACGCGATCCTGCAGGCAGCCTTTGGTTCCTGGAAGGACTTTCCCGAGGACGGGCTGGCATATCAGGAAAGAATGCGACAGGAATGGGTAAGGGAGTGGGATCCAGAATGGACTGAAGAGAAGGCATGAAGCCCGGTGCCCTCTTCGATACGAACATTCTGATTGATCTCTCAAGAGGCCACGCTGAGGCGAGTCTCGAGGTGTCTCAGCACGATCAACGGTTCATCAGCCGTATCAACTTCATCGAAGTACTCGCCGGGGTCGTGGAGCAAAACGCGCGGGAGACACGAAGGCTGCTCGATCTGTTCGCGACCTTCGACCTGTCCATCCAAATTGCCGAACGCGCGGCACTGTTACGTCGGACTACTAGGCTCAAGCTGCCGGACGCCATCATCTACGCCACAGCGCTCGAGCACGATCTGACGCTCGTAACTCGCAATACCAAAGACTTCAGCGAGACCATGCCCAACGTCCGGATTCCATATCTCCTATAGCCCGGCGCAACATGTACGTCTCAACGTTCGCGCGGTGCATTGACCCCGGGCGACCTGCGTTTAGACTCAGTGCATGAAGGCTGTTGGCTATAAGACACCGCTTCCAATCGACAATCCGGATGCCCTCCTCGACATTGAGCTCGTCGAGCCGATCGCGCGAGATCGCGATCTGCTGGTTGAGGTCAAAGCCATCTCCGTGAACCCGGTCGACACCAAGCAGCGCAAGGCTGTGAACCCGGACGACGGTCAGGACTACAAGGTCCTCGGATGGGACTGCGCCGGCGTCGTCGTCGGTGTGGGCAAGCTGACGTCTCTCTTTAAAAAAGGCGATGAGGTCTTCTACGCAGGCTGCATCGCGCGGCAGGGTGCCAACGCACAGTTCCACACCGTGGATGAGCGCATCGTCGCGCACAAGCCCAAGAAACTGAGCTTCGCCGAGTCCGCCGCCCTCCCGCTCACGTCGCTCACGGCTTGGGAGATTCTCTTCGACCGCTTCGGCGTCGAGCAGCGCCGCATCAGTTACAACGCCACTCGCAAGGGTTCCATCCTCATCATCGGCGCCGCGGGCGGCGTGGGTTCCATGCTGATGCAGATCGCTTCGCACCTCACACCGCTGACCGTCGTCGCCACGGCCTCCCGCCCCGAGACAACAGAGTGGTGCACCAAGATGGGCGCGCACTACGTCATCGATCATCACCGCGACATCCGCACCCAGATGCAGGAACTCGGCCTCGGCGAGGTCGAGTACATCGCGCTTCTCTCAGCCACGGACACGCACTATCCCGGCATCGCGGAGCTGCTCGCGCCGCAGGGCAAGATCGCCATCATCGACGACCCGCAGAAGCCCGTCGACGCACGCCCGCTCAAGCGCAAGAGCGGCTCCATCTGCTGGGAGTTCATGTTCACGCGCTCCTACTACGAGACGCCGGATATCCTCCGTCAGCATGACTCCCTGACCGAAGTTGCAAAGCTGATGGACCTCGGCTCCCTGAAGACCACCATCACGCAGAACTACGGCGCCATCAACGCGCAGAACCTGAAGATGGCGCACGCCTGGCTTGAGAGTGGCCGCTCCATCGGCAAGATCGTGCTGGCAGGCTGGGAGTAGTCCTCCCAGCCTGCCTGTCGTCTAGGCGTGGTGTGCTTCGTCGGTGATCTCTTTCGCGTAGACCTGGTGGGTCACGCGCGGCAGATCATCGCCCTTATGCATGTCCCGCACGGCCTGCAGCAGCGTGAAGTCGTCCGTGGTCATGCGTTCGCGGCTGCGCAGATAGTCCAGCCAGCTTTCCATCACGAAGGTCTCCTCCAGCCGCTCAGGATCGTTGCCGTCCCGGAAGACACCCCAGCGAATGGCGCCCGCACGCAGTCGCACATCGCGCACCTTGTGGACCTTCTTCACAAACTCGTTGTAATGCTCTACCGGCACGACGTAATCGATCAGGATGCGCACCGGGCCGTCCTGCGGTGCCGGCTCGATCTCAAGGTGCGGCGCCGGACGTTTCCACTGGTAAGGCGACAGATCGGGCAGCGTGCCGCGCAGCACATGCAGCCGCAGCGTCAGCGGCAGGCATAGCGCCATCATGCAGGCACTGCTGGCCAGCGCAACCGTCACGCTGGTATGTTCGGCGACAGCGCCCCACGCAATCGAGCCCAGCGCCAGGCCGCCTTGAAAGACCATCTGGTACATGCCCAGCGCACGTGCCTGCACCCACCCCGGCGAAGACAGTTGCACACTGACATTCAGCGTCGACATCGTGCTCGTCCACGCGAATCCACCCGCGATCAGGAACAGGATGTCGAGCCATGCGTAGTGCACATACGCCAGCACCAGCATGGTCGCGATGTACTGTAGACTCGCCGCAGCCAGGATTCGGTCAGCGCTGAAGCGTGCCCGCACCCGCGCCAGCATCACCGCGGCAATCACCGCACCCAGGCCCATCGAACCGTTCAGAATGCCGTAGCCCAGCGCACCTGAGATACGCCCGTGCTCAAATTCGCGCCGCGCAACAACCGACAGCAGAGACCACACGGCGGCCACCGAAAAGGTAAACAGGAACGACCGCAGATAGACCGCCTGCAACGTTGGCGCATACCGCAGGTAGCGCAAACCCGTTCCCACCGAGCCCATGATGCGCTCCGCCGGTAGTGCCGACTTGAATAGCGGCTTACGCTTCCACACATACAACACCCAGATGACCGCGGCGAACGACCCCGCGTTCAACGCAAAGACCCACCCCGCACCGGTGCTCGCCTTTACAAACGCCGCCACCATCAGGCCGCCCAGTGCAGGCCCCACGGCGCGCGCCAAATTGTTGCTTGCCGCGGCCAGTGAGACGGCATTGGGCAACTGGTCCAGCGGCACCAGCTCGGGCACAATCGCCTGCCACGCCGGGCTGTTCATCGCCGAGCCGATGTTCATCAGGAACGTCAGCGCCAGCAGCATCACCGGGCTGATCACACCGAAGAGCGCCAGCACCGCCATCAGCGCCACCGCAGCCATCTGCCACGTCTGCCAGAAGATCAGCAGCCTGCGCCGCTCAAAGATGTCGGCAGTGGCGCCGGCGAACAGGCCCAGCAGCAGCACCGGCGCACTCGCCGCCGTCTGCATCAACGCAATCAGCAGTGGCGATCCGGTCAGCGCCGTCATCAGCCACGTGGCGGCAGTGTCCTGCATCCACGTGCCCACACCCGATACCGTCGAGGCGATCCAGCGATCACGGAAGAGCGGGATACTCAGCGGCGCAAAGCCATCACTGCTGCCGCCCGGAACTTCGGGCCCTTCGACTGCAGGAACCGCTGCAACACCTGCGGGGGAATCACCGGCAGGCCTTGCCACCGGCATGGGTGTTTCGTCGGTGTTGTCCTGGCCGGCCCCGGGATTCATACCTTTATGCTACCTGCTGGCCTTAGGCAAGCCCGCCCAGCAGCATATTCACAACGGCCACTACCAGCGCGCACAGGAACGCAGCCGTGAAGTTCTTCACGGCAAAGCCACGCAGGAAGCGGGAGACAATCCAGATCATGATGGCGTCGCAGATTAAATACATCAGTCCAGGCAGCAGCCAGGTCAGCGGGAACGCCATCACCCGGATCAGAAATCCCAGCGTCGCATTCAACAGCCCGATCAGCACAGCGGCAATCATCGCCGTGCCGAAGCTTTCGATCTCTACGGTAGGCAGCAGATAAGCGGCAACCATCAGCGACAACGCGCTAAGGATCCAGATCAGTAGAAGGTGCATAGAGCTTTGGAAGGGATCGCAATGCGATGGGTTGCGCGGAGCGATCGCGCTTTTGTCCTGCGGCGTGGTTTAGCTCTCAAGACGCGGCTGCATGCACGCGGTAAGGGCGGCAACATGTTTCTCAAGCCGCTCCGGCTGCGGCAGCCCATCATTCTCCAGGGTCAGCTCGATGGCGCGCGCATGCTCCGTCGCATCGTTGAAGCCAAACATACCCAGCGATCCCGCCAGCTTGTGCGCAATAGAAAGCGCTTCGGCACGCTGTTCCGGATCGATCGTGCGCGAGTTCGCCAGGTCATCCGCGGCCCGCTGCAGGATCGCCAGACGCTCGCGTGTCTGCGGAATGGACTTCTGCCATATCGCGGCGATCGAGGCTTGCAGTGCGTCGGTCATATTGGGGAAGATGGGCCGACACGCCGTAGGGTTGGCAGGACTGCGTAACTTTTACGCTGCGACCGGATCCCAATCCAGGACTTGTGCGATCTGCGCCGCCAACGTCATTGGATCAAATGGCTTGAACAGGACTGCAGCAACACCAAGATCAGCGAATCGGCGCTGGTCAACACCCTGCACCTTTGCCGTCAGAAGGATCACGGGAATCTGCGAAATCAGCGGATTCTTCTGCATCTCGCGGAAGGTCGTGGGCCCATCCATCTCGGGCATCATCACATCCATCAGGATCGCTTCCGGCTGCTCCGCAATCGCCGCTCGAATACCACTGGCACCCGAACTGGCCGTGATGACCTCCCACCCAGCAGTGGCTTCCAGGGTCAGCGAGGCGACCTCGCGGATATCATCTTCGTCGTCGATCAGCAGAATGCGGTGCATACAGGAATCATCTTAGGACGTGCCATTCGGGGCGACCGTACCGCTTCCGTGGGATGGCCACTTCCACGAAAGAGACTGCCTTTCTCGGCAAAAGGTTTGCAGGCCAAAAGGAAAATGCCGGCAGAGCCCAAGGGGGCACTTCCGGCATATCTTCCATGCAGAATGTTATGAAGCAGTTACGCCGTGACGGGCTCCAGAACCTGCGAGAAGTTCTTGCCGGTCCGGGCCGCATGAGCCTTCTTGTGGAAGGCATAGCCGGCAATCAGCGGCAGGGCGATCGTCGCCTCGCTGAACACCATCTGCTCCCACGTCAGGTCGACCTTGCCCCAGCTCGAAGCTTCCTTCAGCGTCGATCCCGAAAGGGCACCGTCGCGTGCATCCGCAACCGTAATCTGGATAGCGTACTTATGCATGCTGGCCTCAACACCCAGAATGTCCGCAGCCACCACAATGTCCTGCGCAAAGTTCTTCGGAACACCGCCGCCAATCATCAGCAGACCGGTCGTCGGATTCTCCAGCTTCAGCTGCGTCAGCTCGTAAAAGTCCTTGCCGGAGTCGATCGAGCACATCGCCTTACCCTGGCGCGCATGCTGATGCGCCACAATGCCGAAGCCGAACGAGCAGTCCGAGAACGCCGGGCAGAAGATCGGCACATTCTTCTCGTAGCAGGCCAGCACGATCGAATCCGCATTGCCGTTCTTCGGCGTGCGACCCTTGTCCACCAGGTACTTGCCCATCTCGCGGATGTACTCGCGCGATGAGTAGACGCCGGGCTTCATGCTGTTGATGATCTGGTGCGTCGCTTCATCGCAGATCCGCAGCTCTTCCTCATCGATGAACGTGTCATAGATGCGGTCGATCATCAGCTCGCGCAGTTCAGCATCGCCCGCGCCATACTTGTATTCTTCGCCGGCCACATAGTGGCGGAAGCCAAGCGCTTCAAAGAAATCCTGGTCAACAATGTTCGCGCCCGTCGAAACGATCGCGTCCACCATGTTGTTGCGCACCAGGTCGACAATCACCTTCTGCAGGCCCGCAGAGATCAGCGATCCGGCCAGGCAAAGGATCACGCCACACTCGGTATCGCGCAGCATCATGTCGTAAATGGTCGCGGCACGAGCAAGGTCACGCGAGGAGTAGGCCATGGAGGCCATCGCATCGACCAGCGGAACAACGTTGTGCTCGCTGATGTCGATGTGCTTAATCGGGGTCTGGAGGAGTTCCTGTTTCGTCGCCATATCGCTCTCCAGTTTATCGTGTCCTCGCCTTTAACAACGCGGGTTTTATGAAGATTCTGCGAACGGGCGAGGCGCCGCCAGCGTCGTTCTCAGCACGCGCCATGCTCCCGTTGTCATCTTCCTTTAAAGTTGTCATCCCGCAGCGAAGCGGAGGGATCTGCATGTAAGCCAGCCCGTCCATCCCATCCCAGAGGGCAACGCAATAAATCCGTTCGTGCGCAGCACGAACTTTGTTACGATCCCGCACATGCCAAAGGTCCACGGCTACTGGGTCTACATCTTGTCGAGTCGCTCAAAAACTCTTTACGTCGGCGTAACGAACAGTCTCGTCCACCGTGTGCTGCAACATCGAGACGGTAAAGGGAGCGTCTTCACCACGCGTTATCGAGTGGCCAGGCTGGTCCACTTCGAGTCATTCCAGTACATTCAGGACGCAATCGCCCGGGAGAAAGATTGGAAGGACTGGCGGCGGGAACGCAAGGTCGCCCTCATCGAGAAGGGGAACCCTTCGTGGAGCGACCTCGCAGAAGGCTGGACTCGTGGGGTCGAGACCCCGCAGTACGACTGGAAGCGCGCTCGTGAGTAGCGGTTCGCGCCCGCGCAAATGGGTGTATGTCCTCGCCCGCTGCATCGGATCGGCTTGGCGGGCCGGCACACCTGCAGATCCCTCCGCTTCGATGCGGGATGACAGCTGTGAAAGTTAGGCGGCAACGTCTGAGAGCGGCTACAGCGAATTCCGCGCAATCAAGTTCCTATAAAACTCACTGCTAAGTTTCGGCGTCCGCTTCTGTGTCTTAAAGTCCACATACGTAATCCCAAAGCGCTTGTCATACCCGTCCGCCCACTCGAAGTTATCCAGCAGACTCCAAAGGAAATACCCCTTCACCGGCACACCCTCGCTCGTCGCCCGCTGCAGGTGCGTCAGGTAGTTCCGCAAATACATCACGCGATCCGTGTCGTAGATGTGCCCATCACCCGCCACCACATCGGCAGACGAGCAGCCATTCTCCGTAATGTAGATCTCCTTCAGATCCCAGCACTCGTTCGCCAGTCGAGGCGCCCAGTACAGCGCATCCGGACCCACGGTGAGCCATGGACTCTCCATGTGCGGATAGCTCGCAGGATTCCCCACAATGTCATATCCCTTCGCATTCTTCACCGCGCGGGCATAGGTCGCCGTGTAGATATTCAAGCCCTGGAAGTCCAGCGGCGATCCGATCGCCTTCATCTCTTCCTGCGTAAACTCCGGCGCATCCGCTCCCAGCGTCTGCAGATACTGGTCGGTGTACCTGCCCGTACGCATCACGGTCAGGTACCCCGCGTTCTCCTCGACCGTCGCCTTCTTCGCCGCCGCCACATGCTCCGGCGAATCGAAGACCGGAACAACCGCCGTCAGATTCTCCGCCGATCCCACCTTCACATGCGGAGCAGCCGCGCGAATTGCCTGCACCGCCAGCCCATGCGCCAGCACCGCATGATGACGCACCTGCGCCAGCTTCCCGCGGCTTAGCTTCAGCCCCGGCGCGTGGATGCCGTTCCCATAGCCCAGCTCCACAAACGTGCTGATCTCGTTCATCGTCATAAAGTGCGAGCAGACGTCCGCCAGCTTGCCCGCCGTGTACCCGGCATAATCGGCAAACAGCTTCGCCGTCTCGCGGTTCTGCCATCCACCCTTGTCTTCCAGCGCCTGCGGCAGATCCCAGTGATACAGCGTGCACCACGGCTCAATTCCGGCCGCACGCAGCGCCTGGCAAAACTTCCGGTAGTGGTCGATGCCCTTGGGATTCGGCTGCCCCGCACCGTCCGGGAAGATCCGCGACCACGCCACGGAGAACCGGCACGTCTTCAATCCCAGGTCCTTCATCAGCGCAATATCTTCGGCATAGCGGTGATAGCTGTCCGTGGACACATCGCCGGTATCACCGTTATGGGTCTTGCCCGCCGTATGGCTGAACGTATCCCACACCGTCTTGCCCCGGCCGTCCTCGTTCACCGCACCTTCCACCTGGTACGACGCCGTAGCCGATCCCCAAAGAAACCCGGCAGGGAAGCGGCGGTCACCGGTCGCGGTGGCGCGCGACACAGAGGGTGCGGCAAACATACGAAACGGCAGGGCAGCTGCGGTTACTAGCGAGCCGGCAAGCTGGCCAAAGGTCCTGCGCGAGATGCGATACGGCATGAGGTAATTCCCTTCAGGGTGATGTTAGACCCGCCGCAGAACGATACCGATATTTTGCAAGGCAATCTCTGAGTCCACCCGCCGCTTGGTACGCTCTTAAAGACAGCATGATCATTAACTTCTCTGAGCGCGCGCATAACCATAACTGGGATCTCGATCCCATCGTGCGGTCGCTGCTCGACACCGACTTCTACAAGCTGCTCATGCTCCAGTTCATCTGGAAACACTTTCGCAACACCCGCGTGACCTTTGGCCTGCGCAACCGCACTGCGCGTTTCCGCCTGGCCGAGATGGTGCCGCGCGAGGCCGTCCTCGCCCAGTTCGAACACGTGCGCCGCCTGCGCTACCGCAAATCCGAGATGATCTGGCTCGCCGGCAATACCTTCTACGGCACCCGCGGCATCTTCGAACTGGCGTTCCTCGAGTGGCTCGAAAACGACTTCCGCCTCTCTGACTTCCAACTCTCGGAGCGTGATGGCCAGTTCGAACTCGTCTTCGAGGGAACCTGGGTTGAAGTCACCATGTGGGAGATCTACGCGCTCTCCATCCTGAATGAATTGAAGACGCGCGCCGCACTTAAGGGCATGAGCGAGTTCGAACTCGACATCCTCTACGCCCATGCAAAGACCCGTCTCTGGGGCAAGATCGAAAGTCTGCGCGGCGTTCCCGGCCTCGCCGTTGCAGACTTCGGCACACGCCGCCGCCACTCCTTCCTCTGGCAGGAGTTCGTCGTTGAAGCGATGCACAGCGAACTCAAGGGCACCTTCACCGGCACCAGCAACACCTTCCTGGCCTACAAGCACGACATGGAAGCCATCGGCACCAACGCGCATGAACTGCCCATGGCGATGGCTGCCATGTCCTCGAACGATGAGCACATCAAGACCGCGCAGTACCGCATGCTCGAGCTATGGCAGCAGACCTACGGCGGCTCACTGCAGGTCATGCTGCCCGACACCTATGGCACCACGCAGTTCCTCGAAGGCGCTCCGGATTGGGTAGCCGACTGGACCGGCCAACGTGTGGATTCGAAGGATCCCTTCGTCGCCGGCGACGAGTACATCGCATGGCTCGAATCGCGCGGCAAAGATCCGAAGAACAAACTGCTCATCGCCAGTGATGGCCTCGATGTGCACGAGATTCTCAGCCTGCACGCCTACTTCGCCGGCATCGTCACGCCCGGTGTCAGCGTCCGCGACTTCCGCAGCGCCGCCGACTTTGAAGACAGTCGCAAGTGGCGCCACGAACGCCGCATCCGCTTCTCATCCGGTTGGGGCACACTTCTGACGAACGATTTCCGCGGCTGCCATCCCCGCAACGAAGACGCGCTGGAGCCCATCTCGCTCGTCTGCAAACTCACCTCCGCAGAAGGCCGCGCAGCCGTCAAACTCTCTGACAACTACGAGAAGGCCAGCGGCCCGCCGGAACTGGTCGAACACTACCGCAAGATCTTCGGCCTCGCCGGCATCGCAAAGATCCCGGTCATCGTCTAGGAGCAAGTTTCCGCTGTGCGAAAAACCGCAGATCGTACAGTGGTTCCGCACGTCGCAAGATCGCGACAAGCCACAGATGCCGATTGATCGGAAGGGCACAGCTTAAGCTGTGCCAATAACGCCCTCCCGCGGACCGGGCTTTTAGCCCCTGAGGTTTAGCTTTCCGACACGACTGCTGACCGAGGATGCCGCATAGCCCGCTCCAGCATGTGCCCCAGCAGCATCGCCAGCGCCGGCATCAGCACCGCTGCAAACCCAAGCCACACCACCAGCGCATGCCATTCCCACATCCAAAGCGATCGCAGCAGCTGCAGCGGATGCTCATGAATCAGCCGCAGCAACTCCGTCTTCTCCAGCGGCAGTGGATCAGTCCCAAACAACACCGTGCCTGCGTGCAGGAATGGCAGCAACATCAACAACTGCATGGGGTATGCGCCGTGTACGCCGATCTGTGATGCTGCGTGCTTCAGCTTGAACAGGTGAGTCACCGCGACGGTCAGCACCGTGGACGAACCAATGATCGGATTCACCCCAATGATGAAGCCGGCTGCCAGGCTCCATCCCAATCGTTGCGGCGACGCACCATGCCGCAGCATGCGCACCACAGGCTCGATCAGCTTGCGCCATGCCCAGCTGTGCCGTCGATCTTCAAGCTTTGTGATCATCCTCGAACAGCCTACAGTGCGCGCTCCCGCAGCGGGTTACAGCCGTTTCATCGCATTGCAACCATTCCGTACACGCACTTTTACCGTGTATTCGCGGCATCGTTGCGAAGGCAGGCCAAACTCTGCATCAGAAGCGATCCCAAGCGCGTTTCACGCCGCGCATCGCCTGGAGCCGAAGCCATGCTGAACAGCGTTCTCACGCCGTCGCAACATTCGATACCGGTCACACTGGTCATGCCTCTCGCTCAACCGCACGTCATCGCAGAGTGCGGGCCATATCGCGCCCGGCTTGCGACCACCGATGCAGAGCGGCATGCAGCCTTCCGTCTTCGCTTCATGGTCTTCAATCTGGAACTCGAAGAAGGTCTCGACTCCGCGTACGAGACGGGCTTCGACACCGATCACTTCGATGATGTCTGTGACCACCTGATCGTCGAAGACACGCGCACCGGCGCAGTCGTCGGAACCTATCGCATGCAGTCTGGCGAAACGGCCGCACGCAACTTCGGCTACTACTCTGAGCAGGAGTTCGACTTCACGCCCTACGAGTCCATGCGCTCGCGCATCGTGGAGCTTGGCCGCGCCTGCGTACACCGCGACCACCGCACCTCAGAAGTCCTGAACCTGCTGTGGAAGGGCATCATGCGCTACGCCGTCGCGCGCGGCAGCCGCTACCTCATGGGTTGCTGCTCGCTCACCTCGCAGTGCCCGCGCGAAGGCAGCGCCGTCTACGAGTCGCTGCTCGCCTACCGCATCGAACCCACGCTCATGACGCAGCCCACCGCCACCTACGCCATGCCAACCCTGGAAGACGCCCTGCTGGACGAGGCCGAAGCTCCACGCCTCCTGCGCGCCTACCTGGCTGTCGGAGCACGCATCTGCTCCTCACCCGCCATCGACCGCTGTTTCAAGACCATCGATTTCCTCACCATGATCGATCTCGAAACCATGAACCCGCGTATCGCCCGCCGCTACCTCTAACGAGCACCGCAGAAAGATCGGACTGGCAAGAACATTTTGATGACCATCGTACGACTTGTCAGGATGCTGATCACCATGTGCGCGGCCTGGGTACATGGCTGCATCGTGCGGCCGCGTACCCTCGCCGAACGCGGCGCATGGCGAGGGATGTGGGCCGGCTACATCCTCCGCTCACTGGGCATAAGAATGGTGATCGAAGGCCGCCCCCCAGCCTCCGGCCTCGTCGTCGCAAACCACATGAGCTACGTGGACGTCCTCACGCTCGGCTCCGTGCTGCCCGCCATCTTCGTCTCAAAGTCTGAAGTCCGCGGCTGGCCCCTGGTAGGTCCGCTGATCACACGCGGCGGCACCATCTTCCTCGAGCGCGGCCGGGCACGCGCCGCAGCAGAGGCAAACCGCGTCGTAGCAAAGACCCTCGCAGAGCGCGTTCCCGTAGTGATCTTTCCAGAGGGCACAACCACCGCCGGCGACCGCGTCCTCCCGTTCCACGGAGCACTCTTCGAATCCGCCATCCGGCAGGGCGCTGAAGTCTGGCCCGCCTCCGTCTCCTACAGCTTCCTCGACGGCGAAAACGCCGCACGAACCGTAGCGTACTTCGGCGACGACACACTCATGCCGCACCTGTTCCGGCTCGCCGGCAGAAACGACGTAGTAGCCCACGTGCGCTTCGCAGCGGCACCGATCGCCGCAACCGACCGTGCCAGGGCAGCCATCGCCGCCCGCGAAGAAGTCGTCGCACTGCTCAGCTACGACGGCCTCGACAGCAGCTGTCTAGACAGCGCCATCACTCACCAGCAGACCGCGACGGCGTAGCGAGCCCAGCACCAGCTCAATCGACCAGTCCAGCGCCTCCGTCCCCGCCACCGTCACGTCGGCACTCTCGCGACAGGGCAGAACATACTGCTCCGCCATCGGCCGCGCAAAGGTGTTGAACTGTTCGATCACGCTCGCCTCCGTGCGGCCGCGCTCCCGCACATCGCGATGGATCCGGCGCGTCAGGCACACCTCATGCGGTGCATCGACGTAGACCGTAAAGTCGTACAGCGGCAGCAGATCCTCGTAGTGCAGCGCAAGAATCCCCTCCACAATCAGAAACCGCGTCGCCGCAATGTGTTCCGTCACACCCGGCACACGCGAGTGCGTATTGAAGTCATAGGTCGGCCGATCGATCGCGCCGCCCTCACGCAAAGCCTCCACATGCCGCACGATCAGATCGTGCTCCAGCGAATCCGGATGGTCGAAGTTGTAGTGGTCCCGCTCCGTACGCGACAGGTGCGTCAGCGACCGATAGTAGAAATCCAGAGGGAAGAGGACTGCATTCAACTGCTCCGCAAGCTCGCGCGCCAGCGTCGTCTTCCCGCTGCCCGAACAGCCACCCACCGCCAGCACCACCGGCCGGATCACACCGCTCAACGTAAGCTGTTCTGCCATGCCTACGCGGCACCCGTCGCGGCAATCTGCGGCACCAGCGCCTTCAGCAACGCGCCGAACCGCGCCCCCGCCTGCGCACCAATCTCCATCACTTCCAGATGATTGATGTTCTCGCTCGTCACCCCCGCCGCAGCGTTCGTCACCAGCGACAACCCAAGCACCCGCATCCCCATGTGCCGAGCCACGATCACCTCATGCACCGTACTCATACCCACCAGATCCGCACCCAGCACACGGAACGCACGGATCTCCGCAGGCGTCTCATAACTCGGCCCCAGCACAGCCAGGTACACGCCCGTCTGCATCGTCCATCCCTGCGTCGCAGCTTCTTTCTTCGCCAAATGCAGCAAAGCCGGCGTGTACGCAGTCGTCATGTCAAAGAAGCGCAGACCGGCGCCCTCGGCTACGCTGAAGCGCGGCTCATTCGCACCCAGGGCAGCGTTCGTGCCCGTCAGGTTGATGTGGTCGCTGATGCCCACAATCGACCCCGGTGCAAAGTCCGCACGGATGCCGCCCGCAGCATTCGTTACAACCAGCGACGTCACACCCAGCAACCCAAGCACCCGCGCCGGAAACGTCACCTCGTCCATCGGGTAGCCCTCGTACGCGTGCACCCGGCCCTGCATCACGGCAACCGGTACACCCGCCACCGTACCCAGCACCATGCGCCCGCTGTGGCCCTCCACGGTGCTCTGTGGAAAGTGGGGAATCGACGCATACGGAACGGCAACCGCATCCTCCACGCTCTCCGCAAAGTCGCCCAGACCTGACCCCAGAATGATGCCCAGCCGCGGCCGGTGTAGGGTCTGTGCGGCAAGGTAGTCCGCAGCAGCGCGTGCGCGTGTGTAAAGGTCAGTCATGAGTCACTCGATTCCCCGGGGAACTCGCTTCCCCTCGCAACAGTGAATCACATGTTCGGCACGCCGCTTAACCGTAACTGCACGTTCCACTTGGCCGGATACCGCTCCGCAGCCCGGCCCGTTCCGCACTGCCTTTGGTAGACTTCGGTTCTCTCGCGCAGGGCACTTTCCTGCGCCTCAAGCAGACCTCGCGGGCTAGATCCAACGCCCGCGCACACGGCCTTCGCCGAACCCATCTCGCATTGCACAGGAGTGCTACCCATGTCGGACGAACTCTACTTCGAAGACTTCAAGCTCGGCCACAAGTTCGCCTCCATGAGCAGCACCAAGGTCAGCGCGCAGGAGATCACGGAGTTCGCGGAAAAGTATGACCCGCAGCCCTTTCACCTCGACGAAGCCGCCGGCAAAAGCACCTTCTTCAAGGGCCTGGCCGCCTCCGGCTGGCTCACCGCAGCCATCGTCATGCGAATGCGTGTCGAAAACATCAAGGTCCACGGCGGCATGATCGGCGCAGGCGTCGAAGAGATTCGCTGGACCGAGCCCGTCCGTCCCGGCGACACCCTCCGCACCGAAAGCGAAGTGATCGCCCTCCGCCCCTCGCAAAAGCGCCCGCAGTACGGTCTCGTCACCATCTTCACCAACACCTTCAACCAGCGCGACGAAGTCGTGATGAAGAGCACGGTGAAGTTCCTGGCGCCCATGCGCAATGCCTGAGTTCGTGAAGACTGGGTCTGCCGGATCGCGGCATCAGCGACCGTCGTCGCCACCTGGGCCCGATAAGCCGAACCACACTAGTTACTACCTCGTAATCCACGTCACCAATCGGTAAACTAGCACCCATGATGCGGATGACGGTTCTCGCCTCGGGGTCCAAAGGCAACAGCGCCGTCATCGCCTCGTCGCGAACGCGCATCCTCGTCGATGCAGGTCTCTCCTGCCGCGAACTGATGCGCCGTATGGCTGCCGTGGGCGAAGATGCCTACGCACTCGACGCCATCCTCATCACGCATGAGCACGCCGACCACGTCAGCGGCCTGCCCGTCATGGCCCGTAAGCTCGGCATCCCGGTCTATTTCACTGAGGCGACCCACCGCGCCTGGGTTCGCCAGATGACGCCGCGCACCACCATGAGCTACAAACAGTGGCTGGAAAAGACCGCCCGCGAAAAGCAGGAGCGGCTTGAAGCCCAGGCGCTCGCCCACCAGATCGCCGTCGAAGCCAGCGAAACAGACGACCAGCCTCTGGAAAACTTTCTCGCGAACGATATCGATGTCGACGCGGCCGCGCGCACGTCGCCATTTCACCCGATCGAAATTCCGGCGAACCCGCCGAGCCCCGGCATCGATGCCACCACAGATCCCGGCGGCGCACTCATCGCCGCCACACAGGACGATCTCTGCGACGATCTCTCCACCGAGACGAAGAAGAGCCTCCGCGAAGATCCCAGCTACCTGCCCGCCGTCGAGTACTTCCGTGCGGGCCGCCACCTCGCCATCGGCGACATCGACATCCTGCCCTTCACCATCCCGCACGACGCCGCGGACCCCTGCGGATTCGTCTTTTCCGCAGAGGGCTTGCGCTTCGGATACGCCACGGATCTCGGCTATGTTCCTGAAAACGTGAAACTTGCGCTGAAAAACTGCGACGTCCTGCTTCTGGAATCGAACCACGACCTTGAGATGTTGCGCGACGGTCCGTACCCCTGGAGCGTTAAGCAGCGCGTGCTCTCCCGCGTCGGTCACCTCTCCAATACGGCCGCGGCGGAGTTCCTCACCCGCGACTACGACGGCGGCGCACGCTACGTCGTCCTGGCCCATCTCTCTGAGAGCAACAACATGCCGGAACTGGCCCGCCTGGCAGCCGAACAGGCCCTCGGAGACCGCCTCAGCCTGCTCGGCAACCGGGTGCTCCTGGCACCCCAGTCTGACCCCATGGAAAGCCTCTGCCTCTAAGACTGCCGTCTGGACCCCTGTCGACTTTGCCGGGTTCTTGAATCGGTACTGGCATCAGTGCATCGAACCTAATAAGATGGAACGTGAAGCGATGATGAATCAAGAGCCCACAGGATACGTGCAGGACCTGCAAGCACACGGCGTTGCCGGAGCGCTGCTTGGCAGCGACAAAGGCTGCTGCGACCAGGTCGTCGGTGACATCCTCTCCGGCTGGCGCTATGACGTTTCGTCGGTCTCGACCGAAGTGCTCGGTGTCTACGAGACTCATCTGGCGGAGTGCTGGCACTGCCGCGCACGTCAGCGTCTGCATCGGACCATCGACGTGGTGCTGCTGTCTCTCTTCACCCTCTCCGCCTTTGCCTTCCTGCTGGCGACCATGATCGTCCATCGCGGCCCCTGGGCTCAAATGACCTTTGCCGAGTTGCACATGCGTCATCTCTCCATGGCACTCACGCTGCAGACTGCTGCGGTCGCTGGCCTCGTCATCTCGGTGCTCATGTGGATCCTCGTTGCCATCGCAACGCCCGCGCCCGGCCTGATCTCGCACACCGTGCAGCAGCGCCGCCTCTCGCACGGCCGCGAGAGCGACCTGTAGCAGCGGCCGCACCGCGCGCTTTCATGAACCGCCCCCGGCACCGAGTCCAACTTCAATCCGTTTCCCGGCACTTCAACGGCAGATGTACGCCGCGAGGACGAAGCTCTGCAACAGGCCGCTGCGCCTGTTCAGCGGCGGCGTAGCAGCAGCTTCCGCCGCTTCTCGCAGGCGCCCGCGACCTACATCCTGCTCGGCATCAACATCGCCGTCTATGTGTGGATGGTGCTGGCGCGTGTCGATGCCCTCACACCCACCCCCGATGACCTCATGCGCTTCGGCGCAAACAATGCCGAAGCAGTCCTCGGTGGCCACGAGTGGTTTCGCATCCTCTCCGCCATGTTCGTTCACGTAGGCATCGTCCACCTCGGCTTGAACATGTGGTGCCTCTGGAACCTGGGCGTCATCGGCGAGCCGCTGCTCGGCGTGCTCGGCATGTTCAGCGTCTACCTGCTCACCGGCGCCGCGGGTAACCTGCTCTCCGTCGCGGTCAACTTCTATACCGGTGCCTCAGGGGAGGTTGGCGCAGGCGCCTCAGGAGCCGTCTTCGGCATCGCCGGCGTGCTCATCGTCCTCTTCAGCAACAAGCGGCTCTCAGAGCCGCGTCCCGGCTTTCGTGGCATCCCTCTGGAAGATCTGCGGGCCATCCGCCGCTCGGTCATCCAGTTTGCCGTGCTCAACCTTGTCATCGGTCTCAGCACTAACGTCGGCCCGCTCATGCGCGGCATTCACATGGCAGACGTGCACATCGACAACATGGCGCACATCGGTGGCTTCACCAGCGGCCTTGCCATCGCCGTGCCGCTCGTCCCGCGCATGACCAGCGGTCGCGAACGCTACCTCACGCGCCAGAAGATGACCTTCGCCGGCGCAGCGCTCGCCATGGCACTCTTCGGCTACTTCCTATCCCACCTGCAGTAGACAGCCTCAGCGATGGCGTGCCAGACACGCCAGGCGGCTTTGAGGCACGCTCATTTACATCAGCTTGGGGAAGCAGGACTTAGGACAGTCGAAGGGCGGGCTGAAGGCAACGTCATGCCCACGCCGGATGCATCTGGTGGATCGTCAGCGAGCTGTAGTCGCGTTAGTGGTACCCGTAGGATCCCGGGCGCTCTTGGAGGAGCCTGCGAGGCGTCCCTCTGAGCAATACTCCGGACGTCAACGATTATGTCAGCGTCGTCTGGGCAAACTTTCGCACCATCGCCAGCAGCAGCTTCCGATCACTGTCCGACAGGTGAGCGCTGTACCGCTGGATCTGTGTCAGGAACCGGATCTCGTCCTCTGAAAGCGCAATTGCCGCAACGTCGCGGCTCACCGGGTCGTCCGCGAAAAACTGGCTCAGCGGCAGGTCCAGCGCGCCGGCAATCTTCTGCAGCGTGTCCAGCGACGGCACCGTATGCCCGTTCTCTACGCGCGAAAGATAGCAGCGCAGCAGACCCGTGCGCTTCTCGATATCACCTTGCGACATGCCCTTTTGCAGGCGGTAGCCGCGAATCGTCGTCCCGATATTCATCGCCGCGGGTCCCGTTGCTCTTGCCGTTGGCAGTGCCACCGGCATCATCATGTGCATGTCAGCCATTGACCACAAAGTAACGAGGGCCGAAATCGCTGACAAGGGGAAACTTCAACTCCGGCGGAATGCGCGAACCACCGCGGATTCGTGACGAGGCTGAGACGGAGTCGCGCAGTCGATACCTTTGCTGCGCATGACCAGCATTGCAACACAGCGCCTAGGGTTAGCGGGACAGACAAGCCCATCCTGTAGCGGATGGCGTGCATCTGCGTGCGTCGCGTACAAGTTTATTTTCTCCAGTGGAAAATTCGGTACATTCCATCGAACTGTCGCTGCCCTGCATTCCGACCGGTCTCATCCAGGACCGATACGCAGCTCCATAAACAGCAGGTTGTCCACGGGATTGTCATTGTGCCGGTCGGTCTCGGCGAAGCCCAGCGCACGGTAGAGTCGCACAGCATCGGGCATGGCGTTCGCCACCGTATCCAGCAGTACGGACTCTGCCCCGTGGCTTCGGGACCACTGGATAGCCGCATCCGCCAGCGCACGCCCCATGCCCCTGCCTCGAGCAAGCGGCTCAGTCCACAAACGCTTCAATTCGGTCGCTCCAGGACGGTCCGGCCGCAACTTGATGGCAACGCAGCCAGCCGGCTGGTCCCCAAGGAAAGCAAGCAGCAGGGCAGCATGCGGCTCGACGTACCGCTGGCCCAGTTGCTCCAGCTCCTTGTCGTAATCCACCAGACAGATGTTTACCGGTCCAGCCGGGTTCTCGACAAGGAAGCGTGCGTAGTGATGCAACAGGAGCGTCGCGACAGCATGGTCTTGTGGCCAGACTGCGGGGCGGATCGTGATCGTCGCGTCGGAAGGTGCGGCCATGCGAAAAGATTGCCACAGATCGCCAACCGGGGCAGCTACGAAATCGCTGTCAAGCCCCAAATCCCGCATCTGTCACATTACAAACGACATAGAGTTGGCGGGTTATTTCTCCAATTCCTCTATCCTTTTAATAGGCCCTTCAGCAGAAGGAGGGTGGGATGAGCCTCTGGCGTTAAGTCCTTTAGAATCTAATTTTTGCGTGTAAACCCAATAGAATCTAATTTTTACAGACACCCTGCCTGCTAAGTCCTTTAGAAAGTAATTTTTACGAAAATGGGGGGAGGGGTACCCCTACCCCATGTACAGCCCGCCGTTCACATCCAGCGTGTGACCGGTGATATAGCTCGACTCTTCGCCTGCCAGGAACCGGACCGCTGCGGCAATGTCGTCCACGGTGCCCGCGCGTCCCAATGGAACGGCACCCAGCATCGCCTTCTTCTGGTCTTCCGTCAGTACGTGCGTCATATCCGTCTCGATGAAGCCCGGTGCCACGGCATTCACGGTGATGTTGCGGCTCGCAAATTCGCGTGCCAGCGATTTCGTCAGGCCGATCAGGCCCGCCTTCGAAGCAGCATAGTTCGCCTGCCCCGGAGCGCCCAGCTCACCGTTGACGCTCGAGATGTTGATGATCCGGCCCCAGCGAGCCTTCATCATCGGCTGCAGCAGCGCCTGCGTCAGCAGGAACGCACCCTTCAGGTTGGTCGTCAGAACATCGTCCCAGTCAGCGGACTTCATCCGCAGCACCAGGCCATCGCGAGTCACACCCGCGTTGTTCACCAGGATATGAACGGCGCCCAGCTTCGCGAGGATGTCTTTCGCGCCAGCCTTGATGGCCTCCTCGTTCGACACATCCAAAGCGAAGGCTTCAGCCGTACCGCCGGCCGCCTCAATCTCGGCCTTCACCTCGGCCAGCTTGCCCTCATTGCGAGCCGCCAGAGCGACTGTTGCACCGGCCTTCGCCAGCTCCAGCGCGATCGCCCTGCCGATACCCTGCGATGCTCCAGTGACGAGTGCGACGCGACCTTCAAGACCTGCTGCCATGCTTGCTGAACCCTCAACTTTCAAGGGCGATTATACGAACTGGCGCTGGAACACGATCAACGCATGGCCGGTGAACGCGACGTCAAGACGGTCACATACGGAGAAAGAACACGCAAGTGCTACTGCGCGTCGCTCTTCCTCCGCGCTGCCGCGAACTCATCGCCGTTCAGCCACTCCACGCGCTTTGGCTGGTTCATCACCAGCCAGCCGAGCTCGAAGCCGAAGCGTGCGATGCGGGCGTTGCCGGTGAAGTCCATGCTGTCCGAGTAGATGTCTGCGGGCGTGTGGTACTTGTTCTCATTGAAGTCCTTCTCCTGCGTGCGAGCCCAGGCCTCATCGTGTCCGACGAACTTGCTGCCCTGGCCGACAGAGAACGCCGGGATGCCGACGCGAGCCAGGCTGAAGTGATCGGACCGGTAGTAGCCGCCCGAGGCATCAACCCCGCCCTTGCGGAGTTCCAGGCTGTCCTTCTTCGCCAGTGACTCGATCAGCGGATACACGGTCGTGCGCTGTGCGCCGCCGGCGCTGACGCTGGCGACATCGCCGAGCGGCAGCAGTTCGTCGTAGTTCAGATCCAGCGAGACTTCGCGGGCAGGCACCGGCAGATGCGTGCCCAGGTACTGCGATCCCAGCAGGCCCTGCTCCTCTCCCGTGACAGCGGCGAAGATCACGGTCGACGGAGGTTGTACCTTCCCGGAGGCGAAGGCGCGCGCCATCTCCAGCACGATCGCCGTGCCCGTCGCATTGTCGGCAGCACCATGGAAGACGGGGTCGCCGGTGCGCGTGCGGTCGATGCCAAAGTGGTCATAGTGGCCGGTGTAGAGAACGTCGTGGCCCGGCTTTGCGCCGGTGATCTTCGCGATCACGTTGGCCGACTCGTAGTTGTGGATGTCGCTGGCAACATGCGCCTTCAACCGCACGGGCAGATCGCGTCCGGTGAAGCCGCGCTTGTCACTCGCAACAATGGCTTCGTCGGCCGTCATGCCGATGCTGGCAAGCAGCTTATCCGCAACCGAGTGCTGAATCCAGCTTGCCGCTTTCAGGCGCGCGTCGGGATCGTTGCGCAGGTAGCTGTGCTCGCCGCTCCATGAGTTCTGCACCACCTGCCAGCCGTAGCTGGCCAGATCGCTGCGATGGACGATTAGCACGCCCACGGCGCCGTGGCGGCCTGCTTCCTCAAACTTGTAAGTCCACCGCCCGTAGTAGGTGAGCGACTTACCGTTGAAAAACTTCGGGTCATCGCTTGCGGGCTCATTCACAACGACAAGAGCGACCTTGCCCTCCACGTCGATGCCCTTGTAGTCATCCCAGCCATACTCCGGCGCCACGATGCCGTGACCCACAAAGACAATCGGCGCGTCGATGTCGGCGCTCTCGGTGTGTGTCTGATTGTTGGTGACGTAGTCCGTGCCGAAGGTGAGATTCATCGGTTCGCCCTTTTCGGGCACAAGTGCGAATTTCGTTTCTGCTGCGCGTGTCTTTACACCCACGAGCGGGACCTTCTGGAAGTAGGTGCCGTTGTCACCGGCTGGTTCCAGGCCTGCTGCCTTAAAGGCATTCGCGACGTATTGCGCGGCCTTCTCGCCACCGGGCTGGCCGGGCGCGCGGCCTTCGAACGCATCGCTTGAGAGTGTCTTCACATGCTCGCGCAGGCGCTGAGCATCGATGCTCCTGGCCTCGGCTTGTGCAGCAGTCGGCAAAGCGAGATCAGCCTGTGCGTGGAGCGTGGTGGCAAGAAGAAAGGCGGAGAAACAGAGTGGCAAAAGACGCATCAGGCAGTGGCTCCAGCGGAACTGGTCAAAGTGTAAATGCGTCAGGGATGACGGCGCAGAGTCCACGCCTGCATCTCGATTTCTTCCGAGTAGTGCAGCACTGGCGGGCGGTTCGGCAGCGTGAAGCCAAAGCTCTGTGGCAGCGTATTGATCCGGATCTCCGCCTCGGCCTCTTCCAGTTGCCATGGTCCGTGATGGATGTGACCGACCTGGACTGAGCCAAAGCGCCGCACGAACATTGCGTAGCGCTCGGTGAGGAAGCGGCGTAGATCGTCATCTGCACTGAGCTTGCGCAGCGAGCGGTACTGTGCGGCGAAGCTTGCCGGGGCGTGTCGACCGCCCAGCAGACGCTCCGAACGATAGTCGATGACGCCGTCTACTGAGATCGTCTCGGACATGTTCGCCCAGAAGTATGGCAGGCCAAAGGCGACGCGAGCGCCGACGACAGCGAGCAGGCTGGCGGCATCCAGCGAGAAAAAATAGACGCCAGTTCGGCCATCGCGTGTGCGGACGTACGTGCGCAGATTCAGCTCCGGGAAGGCGTGCGCCGTGGGGACGCGGAAGGCGTGCTCGCCCACGCTGCGGAAACGCACGCGGTCCATAGTGAAAGGAACGACACCGAGCCAGGCGGTGCCATCGAGGGTATCGGCGATCAGGCCGGCAGGCAGTTTTGCCTGTACATGCGCTGCCGGTACTGGCCAGTGCGCGAAGAGCAGTCGCGACCACCGTTGCCGCAGGCGCCACATGCGATGGGGTGCTGGCGGGAGTTCAACGGGGGCATCTTTCATGCTTATCCGATGCTTGATACTGGCTGGTTGACGGGCTCGCGGTATTCTTCTGTTGATCCCATGAGCGACGTTCAGACAACTGCCCCGGCCAACGAAACCGATGTGTACGCTATTCACGGCGCCGACCCCGAGGTGCTGGCGTATGCCATGGCGAAGTACTCGCGGAGCGCTTTGACGCTGCGCGAATCGCTGGCTGAGATCAGTGCGCAGAAGGCTGAACAGTTCCTGAATACCTTCTATTTCGCCTATGGCCACCGGTCGATTGCGGATCTGGCGCATGTGGCTTTTGCGATTGAGCGGCTGTCGTTGCTGGCTGCGATTTCGCTGGTGGATGAGCCTCGCTGGGATGGTCAGGAACGGTCGACGCGGTACCAGAATTTCCGCAAATCCGGGTACTATAAGCCGCGTTTTGAATCGATTCAGTCCGCAGATGAGTACACCAAATGCGTAGATGCGCTTTTTGACGGCTACACCGAGGTTGGCGAGGGCATGCTGGCCGAGTTGAAGGCGCATACGGCTCGGCCGGAGGGCATGGACGAGGCGAGCTACACACGGACCTTGAAGGCTCGTGCATATGACATGGCTCGCTACCTGCTGCCGCTGGCGACGAACACATCGCTGGGCCAGATTACGAACGCCCGGACGCTTGAGGGCCAGATCGCCCGGCTGCTGGGAAGTGATTATGCCGAAATTCGGGACCTGGGTGAGAAGCTGCGGGCTGCTGCGGCGGGTCCGGCTTGGAATGTGAACCATGGCGCTGCGGGCGAGATCCTGGAAGAGATCCGGACGATGGATGCGGATCTGGCTGCGCGTGCCGGTGAGCATCTGCTGCGGGAGGTTCGTACGAGCCCGACGCTGGTGAAGTACACCTCGCCGAGCGAGTTTCAGGCGAAGAGCCGACCGGTGCTGCGGCAGGCTGCGCGGGAGTTGATGGGGGAAGCGGCGATTGAGCCGATGCCCGCGGACTCTCCGAATGTCGAGTTGATTTCGCCGCCCGCGGGTGAGGCGATGTCGCTGGAGATCGATCTTGCAGCTTCGCTGTTGTATCCGCACACGCACTACCGCTTCCGGCAGGTGCGGGATGCGGTCGCTTCGCTGAGTGAAGTGCGTATTGCGGAGTTGATCGAGCTTGGGCTGGAGCATCGCGGCCGTCACGATGAGCTGCCGCGCGCGTTTGCTGCGGCGAATGGTCTCCGATTCGACATCCTGATGGATATTGGCGGCTTCCGTGACATGCATCGTCATCGCCGTTGCACGCAGTTGCTGCAGGCTTGCACGACGGTGCATGGGTACGATGTGCCGGACTTCCCGGGGCAGCCGCATGTGTCTGTGTCGCCTGTCTTTGCAAGGTATACGGAGCTGGTGGAGCGGGCGTTTGGATTCCATGGCAATGTGACCGGGGTAGATGTGCCCGCAGCGGCGGTTGCAACGACACCGAAACTGAGCGCTCATTCGCCTGCGCCGGTGCCGGTGCCGCAGTTTGGTGAGGGCGGTGTTCGGATGGCGTGGGGTGCGCCGCTTGCGGGTAAGACGCAGGCTGCTGTGGCCCCGGTAGATGGCACCAGTGTTGCGGACTATGTTCTGCCGTTGGCGACGCGCTGCCGGTCGCTTTTCACCATGGACTTTGCGGAGGCCGTTTACATCAGCGAACTGCGGTCGACACCCGCGGGGCACTGGAGCTATCGCAACGTTGCCTGGCAGATGTATCGCGAGGTGGCGCGTGCGTACCCGTCGCTGGCGAAGCACTTCCGCATCCGTGATCCGCATGAGCCCATAGACTTACTGCAACGTTAGGGAAGAGAGCAACAATGACCAGGACTCTGGACGACTCCACCACGGGACGACACATTCCCGCGCTTGATGGACTGCGGGGTACGGCGATTCTCCTGGTTCTGTTCGACCACCTGTTCTGGTCCAACCCAAATCCCGAGGGAAGTTTTCTTGTCCGGCTGATCGCGAATCTGAGATCGAGCACATGGGTGGGTGTCGATCTGTTTTTTGTGCTCTCGGGGTTTTTGCTTACGGGCATTCTGTATGACACGCTGTCGAGCAAGCATTACTTCCGGAACTTTTACGGACGTCGTACGCTGCGCATCTTTCCGCTTTACTACGCATTTCTTTTCCTCATCATCGGGATCAGTTACGCACGCGGCTACCACTGGTTCTTTCCGGGCGCCCTGTATTACCTGACCTACACGACGAGCTTGTCCATGAGTGCTGTTGCCGCGACGAATGCGCCATGGGTCAACGTGGAGCACTTCTGGTCGCTGGCTGTGGAGGAGCAGTTCTATCTGGCCTGGCCCCTGGTGATTTACTGGTTGAAGACCAAGAGGAAGATTGCGACAGCCATTCTTATCGTGGCTACGAGCACGTTATTGCTGCGGTTGTATTTGCAGTTCAGCGGCGTCACAGCGAAATTTCCCTACAGCATCTACTCCTGGAGTCCATCGCGATTCGATGCGCTGCTGATTGGCGGCCTTGTCGCGCTTGCGATCCGTTCGCGCTTCCGCGTTCCGGTTCTACGCTGGGCCTGGCTTTCTTTCTTGTCGGGGGCGTCACTCCTTGTGGCTTATGGGGTCTGGTACGGCAGCTTTATTCCGCTGGGGAACGCTGTCGTAGGAACGGTTGGCCTCACGGTGCTTGGGCTGACCTTTGCGTCTTTGCTGGCGGCCTCGCTGAACACGACCAGTGGATTTGCCGCGGTGTTCTCGAATCCTGTGCTGCGTTTTTTTGGAAAGTACAGCTATGGCCTGTATATCTACCACTACTCACTCAAGTCAGCGATGGATGACCTGCTTGGACCACCTCTGCGCAGTGTTACGCACTCCAAGTTGCTATTGGTTCTGGCCCACGGCTTCATCGTCCTCGCTGCCTCAGTGCTCATCGCGGTGTTGTCGTATGAATACTTTGAGAAAGCGATACTGTCGCTGAAGCGGTACTTTCACGACGAAACCCCCAGCCCAAAGCTGGACCGGGACGTTGCTGCGGCGGTCGAGGCATCAGCGGTCGCCTGAAGCGGCTGGTCTCGACCAGCCGGCGGGCAAGTTTTCTGTGGGAGAGTGCATGTTCGCCTTTTGTTTGCTATTGCCCTCGACCGATGCTAGGATGACTCGACAAACAAGGAGAATTACCCGTGGCTGATGATCGCGCTAGAGCCGTAGAACTTGCCCTTCAAGGCATTGAAAAGCAGTTTGGCAAGGGCTCCATCATGCGGCTGGGCGCGAAGGATGCCATTGTGCCGATTTCCGTCATCTCGACGGGATCGATTTCCTTTGACGCTGCGCTGGGAGTGGGCGGTGTGCCCCGCGGACGTGTGGTTGAGATCTACGGACCGGAATCGTCGGGTAAGACGACGATCACGCTGCAGATCATCGCAGAGGCACAGAAGGCCGGCGGCCTGGCAGCCTTCGTGGACGCAGAACATGCGCTCGATCCTGTCTATGCGCGCAAGCTGGGCGTGGATACGGACAACCTGCTGATCTCGCAGCCGGATTATGGCGAGCAGGCACTTGAGATTACCGAAGCGCTGGTACGTTCCGGCGCGATTGACGTCCTGGTCGTCGACTCGGTTGCGGCACTGGTGCCGAAGGCCGAACTCGATGGTGAGATGGGCGATTCGCACGTGGGCCTGCAGGCCCGCCTGATGTCGCAGGCTTTGCGTAAGCTGACCGGCACCGTGTCGAAGAGCCGCACGTGCCTGATCTTCATCAACCAGATCCGCGAAAAGATCGGTGTCATGTTCGGTAATCCCGAGACGACGACCGGTGGACGCGCGCTGAAGTTCTACTCGTCGGTCCGTATCGACATCCGCCGTATCGGCGCGGTGAAGGAAGGCGACGTTGTCGTCGGTTCGCGTACCAAGACGAAGATTGTGAAGAACAAGGTTGCGGCGCCGTTCCGTGAGGCGGAGTTCGACATCCTGTACGGCGAAGGCATCTCCCGTGAGGGCGATGTGCTGGATCTGGCTGTTGTGCAGAACATCGTGGACAAGAGCGGCGCATGGTACAGCTACTCTGGCGAGCGCATCGGCCAGGGCCGTGAGAATGTTCGTAACTTCCTGAAGAGCAATCCCGAGATCTTTGCCCGTATGGACAAGGAGCTTCGCGCGAAGATGGCCATTGGCGTTGGCGCCCCCCCTGCGCCGTTGCCGCCTGCGCCTGAGGACGGGGAAGTGAAGGCACAAGAGATCGTCAAGCCTTCGCGTCGCTAGTGTCTGAGCAGTAAACTGAAAAGGGCCGCGTTTGCGGCCCTTTTGCTTTGTGGTGCAACGCGCTGGAGCGCATAGCGGATCGACGTTCGAGAGGGATACGAGTTGGCTTTTGCTACAGATACCGCGTTGACGCTGCAGGAGCAGTTCGGCCAGATCGACATCTATGTCTTCGACCAGATCCTGCGCGGCAATATCGCGCCGGGAATGCGGGTGCTGGACGCGGGCTGCGGCTTTGGCAGGAACCTTGTCTACCTGCTGCGATCGGGTTTTGATGTCTTCGCGTGTGACGTGAGCGCGGAGGCTGTGGCGCATGTTCGGGCGCTTTCGGCATCACTGGGGAGCACGCTGCCAGCTGAGAACTTTCGCGTGGCGGAGATCGAGGCGATGCCGTTTCCGGATGAGTTTGCGGATGTTGTGATCTGCAATTCGGTGCTGCACTTTGCGCAGGATGATGACCAGTTCCACGCGATGCTGGCGGAGCTTTGGCGGACGCTGCGCCCGGGTGGGCTGCTGTTTGTTCGACTGGGGTCGCGGATCGGGATGGACTTCCAGCAATTGCGGAATGGCCTGTTCCTGATTCCGGATGGGTCGGAGTGGTACCTGGTGGACGAGGAGACGCTGCTCCACCTGACCGAGGAGCTGGATGCGGTGCTGGTGGATCCGTTGAAGACTACGGTTGTGCAGGATTACCGGTGTATGACGACTTGGGTTCTTCGAAAGCGGTTCTAACTGCTTGCTACTAGTACGCGAGACTTGTTCTCCGTGCGGTTGACGACAAACGCTTTTCGAGAGCTGGTTGAACCGTTTCCGAAAACCCTACTTTCAGGGAGTGTGGCAAAGTCAAACTGCGTCGAACGTCTATGCACTCTGGTCAGGCTCGCTTTTGACCTTCTTGAAGGCCATCCGCGATAATGCGCCGAATAGGATGAAAGCCACTGCGAACACCCCCGTATATTCCAGCCTGATTGAGATGGCTTGACCATCCGTCAGCGCGGGATCAAGCGGGACAAGAAGCCACATGTCGAAAATGGCTATGCCTGCCCAAACCGCGAGAACGGCAGCAACCGTTCCACCGACCCTGAGTGCATCTTCCACTTCATGCAGCCATATTCTCACGCGTGCAGAGGCGCTAGCTCGGGAGAAGACGTGTTCCCGCAAAACGGGGTTACCGCCAGCTCCTGTATCGCTGTCTCCGGAAATCCGACTGCCTTCTTGGGAAGATCGAGACCGAGTCGGAGCTAGGCGTTTTGAGCCTTGTACTTATGCCATGTGCCGCACACCAAAACCCGACTTTCCAGGCATTACGGTTTTGTTCTAGGGGACGTGGCCGGAAACGGATCGGGCAGTGGTTCGCAAGAGATCGTCACGTCACCTGCTCTTTGATCGCATCGTTGCTCTCCGGAAGCATCAAGCGCGTATCTGATCAGAAGGTGATGATCGTCGATCCATTTCAGCGAACTGCCATCCATGTAGTCATCCCCGCTCCCGAAGTATTCATACGGGATCCACCGTCGGCAGCATCCTTCCTTCAAGGACACTTGTGTTGCCGCGCCGTCGCGCAGAGCGCTGTGACTGAGGAGGGCGAACCGGCTACCGGAAGGCGAAATGAACTTGTTATGTTCGCGTGGTGGATCGCCGCCAAGGGCACTGCCAAGCGCAAAGATCACTGTGAGGCTGGAAAACAATATCAATGTGGCGAAGCCTGTGAGACGCATCAACGTTCGTCGCCAAGCCCCGGCTGTCCTCGACGCTCGAAGGAGGGACAAGGCGACGATGAGCAGAATAGCGTAGGCGGACCAGACCAGATCCGCTGGGAGACCGTCCATGAAGATCAAGAAGTGCATATTCGTTTGCGCAATCGCATTCTAGAGGATCACCGTTCCCGCACAACGGTGTTTTCAGCAACTCTAAGACCGCAGTTTCCGCAAACCCGACTTTGTGGGAGCGCCTAGGCTTTTTATCTAAAGCCCCACAGCAACATGGACAGGTTGTAGGCCAAATGCAAGGCAAAGCAACTGCTGGTCGAACGGCCCACAATGCGAAAAACTCCTAGCGTCAGGGCTATTGGCAGGACGATCCCCCGATGCTGAGGGTGTAGGAAAGCAAAGATGGCTGTGACGATCCCAGCGCTAAGGTAGGGGTTCAATTTGCTCTTCAGGCCACAAAAGAGGATGCCGCGGAAATAGATCTCTTCCGTCAGAGGCTCCAGAAGAACAACGCTGAGAACCACCAGAAGTAAGGGTCTATCTATGACTGCTACGTGAAGAGACAGGTCGTTTCGCCTGGTGGAGATGAGCATCGTGAGAAGGCAGCAGAAGACACCAATCGCGCTACCCGTAAGGATGCCGCGCCAAGTCGGACGCCAATCAATGCTTTCCCAAAAGCCGACTGGTGTCCGCCGCCGAACGATGGCTGTACAAGCCCATCCAACTCCAGTCGCCACGGCACATGAGGCTATGACAGACAGCGACGAAAGCTCCGCAGTCGTTAAATCACACCAGAAGCATATGCGCCAAATCCCGCTCTTGAAGAGTGCCAATGTAACTACGGTAGCGACTAAAGCGGCTACACCCACTAGAACAGAAGAGATCGGTCTCCACGGGTTCAGCGAAGCATCAATCACTGAACGATCATACGTTTCAAGCCTAAATCCCTGAAAACGGTGTTTTCGGAAACTCCCGGGATAGGCTCCTACAAGTGAATTGACATGCGATAGAGCACGCATTCAGCTGCAGCGGCCCAGCTTTGAAAAAACAGTCATCCAGTTTAGACCCAAAGCCTCCCTTTGATATTGAAGGCTCCCACTGATGGTCTTCGTTTGTGGGACCGCGATGCCCGCAGAGTTCAACATCTGAAGGTCGGCCTCGCTCATTGCTGGGGGCAGGTATTCACCTAAGAACGAGTACTTGCCAGGGCCTTGAGTTTCAAAACGTAATTCTCTATTGGTCGCAGTAATGGAGATCGACTCTCCTGGCTGAAGCCGCGTCCAGTTGCGGGCCAATTCCAAGACGGTCGGAGGCGGCTTCCGTGCGTATCCGAAGTCGCAGTAGGCTACACCGTTTCCTAGCTCCTTCCCGGCCAAAGGTTGCCAAGATTCCTTCATCCAAAGATTGCCAGCGGCAGTCGGCTCACTACAGCCTATGTTCGGCCGGGGTATGAGGAGATCCCGCGCACTTATGTTCGTCAAGCGGAACGTGAACGTCTGCGGCACGCCATCGACTAACGGTCCGGGCTCCAGAATCAAGCTCAGATCGGGGATGCCTTTCTTCGGTTGTCCGAATGACAATGTGCACGAAATAAGGCCTGCGATTAGAACTGCTGGTGTCAATGAGCGCATATTCTCACCCCATCCCCCCGGATCAAGCCCGAGGTCCGTCCCCATTAATCTTCACACGCGGCATACTCATTCATCCCCGAACGCCGGAGGCCCCTCCCTGAAAACGGTGTTTTCGGCAACTCCGCGACGAATGTTTCCAGAAACCCGACTTTGCGGGAGTATCAGGTGCAGAGGTCGCAAGCGCAGCGTTTATCGTTTGATGAGGCGTGCGCTAAATTTGATGGGCGGTCTGCGCCAGGAGGCAAGACATGGAAGCAAAGACCCTGATGATCGCCGCTGCGGTCTCGCTGATCGTGGCTTCTCTCTGGAATCCATTTCCCATCGTGGCCCAGAAGCAACCGGAAAGGGTCGTACGGTTGGCTGAACTGGAGATCAATCCGGCGCAGTTGGACGCCTACAAAGCAGCTCTCCGTGAAGAGATCGAAATCTCCATTCAAAGAGAGCCCGGCGTGCTCGCACTTTACGCAGTCGTCGTGAAGGGCGAGCCCAACCAGATACGTCTTTTCGAGACGTATGCCAGTCCAGCTGGCTACCAAGCCCACCTGCGATCGGAACACTTCAAGAAGTACAAGACCGTGACCGCCTCAATGGTGAAGTCTTTGAGGCTGATCGAAACAGAACCGCTGCTGCTCGGAACGAAGTAGAGGCCGCAGTACGTGAGCCATGGCAGGACAGGCTTGCGCCACCCCAGCGCCGCTCAAGCCCGAGGTCTTTGATCGTCTGTAGAACTGTCCTTGGTAGCAGGTCTGAGGGAAAGGTCACTCGATGATTAACAGGATGCTGGTTAGAAACCCTGCTCTCTCAAACGCTTTCTCGGGTGGGGCATCGGGGGCGGAAGTTTCTTCTACAAATTGCACAATTAGGTTCTTGGTCGCAGATTAGTTCCCGCCACTCTTGCGGTGGACTGGGTGCGATGGTTCCGAGCGCTGCATCAGTGCAACCAGCCACGGGCGCCAGATCCTTGCGAGCATGTTGGTTCCATGCCCACGTGTGTCTTTCGATATCGGTAACAGAACGAACTGGCCCTTTTTCAACTGCGGTGCGTAGTGCTCTGCGATGTGTAGCTCCGGCGGATTGATGAAGTCATCTGCAGCGTTCACCCATGTGATGGGAACCGTGATGCGATCGAGGTGCTGGGACGCGTCGTAATTGCGCGAACTGTCGATGTAATACAGAAAGTCATTTGCATCGGTGGTTGCATCGCGCTGTGCCAGCGCGCGGTCCACATAGGCTTCTGCAGCAGCGCGAGTGGGAGCGGCCTCTTGTAAAACCAGCGGACTGGAACCCATCACGAAGGTCATCGTGTTGGCGGTATGAACGCTGGGCGGCTGCGTCTTATATTCGCCGTTGCGGTAGGCGGGGTCGTTGCGAATGGCTTGCATCGCGGCGTACCGCATCATGCGGTTCCGGCCGGCAATCGGCACCGGCAGACAAGTCAGCGGCATCAGTGCGTCGGCGAAGCCGGGATAGGTCTCACCCCAGACGAATGCCTGCATGCCACCCATGGAGACACCAAGTACTAAGCGCAGATGCGCAATGCCCATGCCTTCCAGCAGCATGCGGTGCTGCGTCTGCACCATGTCGTCGTAATCGTAATGCGGGAAGCTTGCGTGTAATCCGTCTGATGGCTTGCTCGATTTGCCGTGGCCTATGTCGTCCGGCAGTACGATGTAGTACTTCTGGATATCGAGCGGATCGCCCCGTCCAAATAGTGGACCTGCGAAGTCGTCCGTGAGCATGCTGCCGCTTCTGTCGCCGGTGCCGTGCAAGATGAGGACGGCATTGTCGATGCGGCCTGCGGTGTTTCGATGCGGGCTGCCGAGAGTCTTGTAGTGCAGGCGCAGGGTTGCGAGCCTTTCGCCGCTGCCGAAGACTACGTCATGCAGCACGTACTCGCCGTCCCTGGCTTCCTTTGCGTAATCGCTTGTCGTCGCCTTTGGCACGACATCGGAGCTGAATGGCGCGGGCTTCTGCGCCATTGTGGTGAGTGGAAATAAGGCTGCCGCGCATGCGACACAGGTAGCAATCGTGCGAGCGATGGAGAGGGTGGATGGCATGTGATTCTTCCATGTAAACACCTGGGCGGTTGTGCTTTCTCGCCTGAGGCCAATTTTGAGCGCAGAAGAAGTGCGCGGGATGATCAAGATTTTGTCACGCCCTACAGAGCCGCTGTTTCCCAAATGCGACTTCGAGGGCTGAATGTCGCTGCATACTTTGTAGTCGCTCGGCCTGGGAGGCCGTATGATGTTCGTGATTTCTGCCGCATCCCTTTCTGCGAGGTCTGTATGCGCGTCTTGTCTTCCTCACCACTCCGATCGCTTTTGTTTGCGTTCGCTTCGTTGTTCGCGTTTGTAACACTTCCTGCTGTTGCGGCGCAGGCTCCGGCTGTTGCGGCGCAGGCTGCTGTTGCGGCGCAGGCGCCGGTGGCGCTGAATCTTGCGGGCACGTGGCAGGGTGGGGTGCGCCAGGCTGATGGTCGGGATAACCGGTGGGTGGTGAAGATCGAGAAGGCAGGGACGGATTGGAAGGGGACGCTCTGGTTTATTGATCAAAAGTCGCCGGCGATACCGATCGACAAGGTGGGTTGGAGTGGTGGGACGCTGAGTCTGGACATTGAGCGCGTTGGCATTACGTACGAAGGGAAGATGTCGCCGGATGGCGACTCGATCGGCGGTACGCGTACTTCGGGCGATAACAAGGCGCCGCTGGTGTTTGTGCGTGCGACGGCGGAGACTGCATGGGAGATCCCTGCGCCTCCGCCACCGCAGGCCAAGATGGATCCGAATGCCGATCCGAGCTTTGAGGTGGCGACGATCAAGCCGCAGGCTCCGGGCGAGCGCAATTTTGCGTTTCTGCTGAACCGCGGAAACTTCATCGGGCGTGGTCTGACGCTTGAAAAGCTTATGACTATTTCTTTGTCGTTGAATGCCGCGCAGATCGTCGGTTTGCCGGATTGGGCGAGGGAGGACAAGTACGACATTGACGCCAAGCCTGAGACGCCTGGAGCGCCAAGTCTGAAGCAGTTTATGAGCGAGGTAGCGAAGCTGACGGCGGAACGCTATGGGCTGAAATATCACGTGGAGTCGCGCGTGATGACCGCTTTTTCGTTGAGTGTGGCCAAGGGCGGTATCAAGATGAAGCCAGCGCCTGCTGACGCGGGGGATATACCTGGTTTCGGTTTGCCTCCCGGGCAGTTGCGCATTAACAACGCGACCATGAAGGAGTTCTGCGGTCTGCTGCAGTCGGACATCCTGGACCATCCCGTGGTGGATCAGACGGGGCTTGGCGCGGTTCGTTATGGGGGAACGCTCAAGTACCAGATGGACGATAACCAGGCGATCAAGATGGGCTTGCAGAAGGCTCCGCCACCGCCTGAGAGCGGCGACGTGCCGCCTCCGCTGCTTCCGGCGCTGGTGGAGCAGTTTGGATTGAAGCTGGAGTCCGGCAAGGTGCCGGTGAATGTGATCGTGGTGGATAGCGTTTCGAGGCCTACGCCGAATTAGTGCCGGTCTCGTAGCACTGTCCTGAGGGAGACCCTCAGGACAGTGCTTTGCCTTCCGATGGTTCGCTTCCTGACGCATCCCTTACGGGGTCTTAGTAGGCGCGTACCTCGTAGATGGCAGCCGATGGATCACCGTTCGTCGCGATGATGTAAAGGCGAAGAGCGGCTGTCTCGACTGGGTGGGCGAGAGTGTATTTGCCGAGGCGTTGGTAGTTGCCGCGAACTTCCTGCACGGTTACCCACTTGTCATCGACCATCGCCTGAATGTCGAAATCACGAACGCACTGTGGGTCCTTATAGAACGGTGCATACGCGTGATATTCGCGCAGGAGGTGACCGGCAAAGGTGATCTCCACCGACTGGATCGTGTGTGCGTTCTTCCATTGCAGATCGAGTGTCTGGGGGAAGGACTGCGCCGGATCGGAGCGCCAGAGGTTGGTTCCTTCGTAGGGCCGCGTGTGGCCAGAGAGAACGTTGGACGCTGCATAGCTTGACTGTGCCGGCTCGACGAGCATGGCAAGTGTCACGCCGCTCGAGTAACGCCGCATTTTGCCGGGAGCCATTTCAAAGGCCGACACGTGGCCGGGTTCGACGGCGCCTGCGACGTGCCAGGAGACTGCGTCGTTCGCGGACAGGTCCAGGCGGATGTAGCCCTCGCCTGGCAGCTCTGCATCGGCGGGAATCTGCCACGCGACCCACTGTTTCTCGCCAGGGTTTACTGTTAGCACGCCTGTGGCGGCGATCATTTCGCCGGCGACGCGGTAGTCCCACACGTGGTTGACGTTCATCAGCGAGACGCCAACCTGCTGCGGCTTTTGCGTCTTGTTGGAGAGGCAGAAGCTGATCTTTTGGGGGCAAGGTCCACCCAGTGCGAGCCACTGACCGCGGCGCTGCGTGAGTTCTTCCCGCAGAGGCACGGCCTGATCGCGCCAGTAGGCCAGGCCCTCGTGCGCGCCTACGCTCTCCGGCGTCAGGCCGCTGAAGACTGCCGAAGAAGACGCTGTGACGCTGGCGGAACGCGCCTTGTCCTGCGGGTCCTGATTGCGGACTGAGGGAAGGAAGCAGCCGTCGCGGAGCAGCAACTGCTGCACGTCACCCGAGGCGTTGTCCGAGATCGCAGCGACATCCAAGCCTCGCGTGACACCCAGCGCAGCCGCTACACCGGCGGCCTGGCCCATCAGGGCGGTCGTCGCCATGACACGTACCGTCGCCAGCGCGCAGTGGGTAGCGCTGACATTGCGGCCGGCCATCATCAGGTTATCGATGTCCTTCGAGATGAGCATGCGCAGTGGCACACCGTAAGGGCCTGCATAGGAGCGCGTCGCGTACTCGCTTGTCTCGGAGTAGCCTTCCGCGCTGGCCGGCTCACTGCTGCCCGCCAGTAGACCACCCGGTGTGTGCAGGTCGATGAACCATCCGCCGAACGCAACTTCATCGGGATGTAGCGTGCAGCGAATGGCGTCCCACTCATTCATCAGGTAGCGGCCCATGATGCGGCGGCTTTCGCGCTTTCCGGGAACCTGGCCGATCCAATCGAGCGCGTAGTTCTCGGCGAGTTTCATGGTCTTCGGATCCTTGTTCTTGATCCAATCCCAGACGCCCAGGGTGTGACGTGTCAGTTCATGCCGGATGGTCTCCGAGTCGTGGATGGTGTCATAGGGAACGCCAATCTCAATCCACCAATAGCCGCCACGAACCTCTTTCGGAAGTCGGCCCTGATCGTAGAAGAAGCTGCCATCCTTATGCTCGATTGCCCATGACGGCAGCTTGAACGGAGCGGGACGGCCCATGTCCTTCGTCTTGAAATGGATGGAGTTGCCCATGATGTCGCCGTTGGCGACGGCGGGTGCATGCGGCTCGTTGAACTCTGCCTTGCTCTCGCTGCCCATGCGCCACTCGCAGCCTGCTTCTGCCGCGACAAGGCCGTCGCCTGTGCAGTCGATGAAGGTCTTTGCCTCCAGGGTCAGATCGGTCTCAGCATTGGCGATGCGGCACTTGACCGCAGTGATGCGGCGGCCTTCAACGACGACGCCAAGGACGGCGGTGTTCAGGCAGAGGGTGAGGTTCTCCGTGCGTTCGACGAGGTCGTAGATGACCATGTCCCAGACGGAGTTCGTCCAGCCATTCTCAAAGATCTCTTCGTGGTTGACGGCGCGCTCTTCAATCAACAGTTCCGAGATGATGCCGGTTTCGCGTGCGTAGGCGTGGAAGGCTGCAGCGCCATGTGGTGTCACACGGACTTCGGACGAGCTGTTGCCGCCCAGTACGGGACGATCCTGCACGAGGCATGTCCTCGCGCCACCGCGCGCGGCGGCCACTGCCGCGCTGACACCGGCCAAACCACCACCACACACCACTACGTCATACTGCCTGGTTTCAAGCTTCATTGCTTTGAGTTTTCTCCATGGATATCTCCGTGCGCCGCATGAGCGGACGCAGACGGATAAACAAAACTGTGGCGGCGATGGGATGCATCAACGCGAGGATCAGAAATACGGGACGGTAGCCATGCGTCTGGATGGTGTGTGCGATCAGCCCCGCGGAGATCAAGCCTCCGATGGAGCTGGCAGCGCCGATCAGGCCCTGGATGGTGGTTGCCATTGTGCGTGGATAGAGATCCAGCGTGAGGGTGGTCACGTTGGTCATCCACACCATGTGGCACGCGGCCAGTAGCGTGAGCAGACTCAGGATGGCAACACGGTCATGCAGCGTGGGAACCACTGCCAGGCTGAACATGCAGATGGCGGCAGGCAGCATGGTGCGCAGACGCGCGTTCAGCAGGCCGTGTCGCGCGACGAAGAGGCCTGAGACAGCACCGCCGCCGAGCGCGCCGAGATCTGCACCGACGAAGAGTACCCAGACGCTGGCACCAATCTCAGCAAGTGTGAAGCCGCGCGACTCCTGCAGATACTTCGAAATCCAGAAGAGGAAGAAGTACCAGACGGAGTCCGTCAACATGCGGGTGCCCAGCATTTCCAGCAGGAGCGGCTGGCGCAAGACGGTCTTCCAGGGTACGGCAGGCAGCAGAGGCTGCTCAGCACGCCTTGGCGGGTCCCGATAGACGAGCAACCAGAGCACGGCGATGACGGCGCCCATGGCACCAGTTACAACAAAGGCGCTACGCCATCCGTACCGAAGGGCAAGTGTGGTCGTAAGAGGAACGGCAATCGCAGCGCCGAGGGTGCCGCCCATGCTGTAGATACCGACGGCGAGCGCGCGCTGCTTTGCAGAGAACCAATCGTTCACGGCGCGCAGGGAAGCAGTGTAGTTGCCGGGTTCGGCCGCGCCCAGCATGGCTCGGCATCCCATGAGGGAGACGAATCCTGTGGCAAAGCCTGTCAATGCATTCGCCAACGACCAGCTGAGCAGAAAGACGCCTTGCGTGCGTCGTGCGCCGTAACGATCTACCAGCCGGCCCGACACGACGTACATCACCATATAGGTCAGCAGAAAGCACTGCACCACATAGCCGTACTGCACATCCGTGAGCTTCATCTCATGCTGAACCGTTACGGCCAACACAGAGAGTGTCTGTCGATCGATGTAGTTCATCACCGAGGCGAGTAGGAGCAGCCCGGCAAAGAGCCAGCGAATGGGGTGGGTACCATTCGTCGATCGCTCATCGTGAACGGTCGACGCGACCGGTGTGGAGAGATCGCCGATGCCAGCGGGGTTTAACACTCCACTACATTAACCGATTAACCATGGAACTTTCAGGGATTATTTCGGCCACTGTGCCAGAGCGCGACAGCTCAGGCAGTTTCGCCGGCGTAGAAGGTAAAGGGGAGCAAAACCCGCCGCTTCTTCGTTTCAGGGCGTTCGATGGAGTCAATGAGCATTTCAGCAGAGAGCTTTCCGGCCTCGAACGCAGGGATGGTGAACGAGGTTGGGCGGGGCCGAAGCATGGAGATGACGCCGATGTTTCCCCGGCCGACTACTGCAAGATCGTCCGGGATCTTCAGGCCGCGCGCTTCCACGTAATCGTAGAGATGCATCAGTAACTGATCGTCGCCGCAGAAGACGACCGATGGCCTGGCCCGCTTCTCGGCAAACCAGCTGTCAAGAATCTCGTAGGCACGTGCCTGGTCGTAGCCGGTGCAGCCGATATGTCTGTCGGTCAGTTCGAGGCCGGCCTCTGCAAGGCCCTTGCGCAACCCCTTGAGCAGGTGAATGTGTGTGGGGAGATCGCTGGAGCCGCTTAAAAAGGCGATGTGACGATGGCCGCGACCGGCAATGTATTGCGCGGCGGCTTCGCCAAGCGCGGGGTCATCGACACCCACATAGTTCACGTCAGCCCGGCCGTAGTAGGAGTTGACCATGGTGAAGTTGATCTTCGCGCGGTCAAGTTCGCGGATGGTCTCCGCGACATCGCGTGTGAGGCAGAAGCGCGTGTTGATGAAGATCAGGCCGTCGGAGAAGCGGCTTTCAAGGATCTGGTCCCGGGTGAAGCGGCCGGGCTTGCCGGTGGGCGAGTAGATGAGCAGGTTATAGCCACGCTGCATGACCGTGGCCTGGATGCCGCCAAGGACCTGCGCGATGAAGTGGTTGAAGAAGATGGGGTCCTTCAGCGGAACCATCAAGCCGATCAGCCGGGTTCTGCGCTCCGTAAGCGCCTTGGCCAGCTCATTGGGGACGTAGCCAAGTTCTTCCGCGATCCGCAGGATCTCTGCACGCTTGGTGGCGCTGACGCGGTTGGTGTCCGGGTTGTTCAGTGCAATCGATGCCGCAGCGATGGAGACGCCGGCGCGCTTCGCAATGTCACCTAGCTTGGGTGCAGCCATAGTATTGAGGAATTCTCCTGGGCCATTTTCTCACCCGCACCCTCTGCGCACGGGCCCGTAACCACGCGGCGAAAGACAATAGGTGAACAGGGAATGACAAATGTCTTGACACTCAAAACACTGACCTCTATGCTTGGCCCATTGTTAACCGTTTAACTAAACAGCAATGAGGGTTTGATGTCGAAGCTGGCTTTCGCGAAGTGGCCTGTTCGGTCCATGGCTTTGGTACTGGCATGTTGCCTAAACGCGACCACTGCGGCTACGTCGCAGCAGCCAGGCGCGTCGTACCGGATCCGCCCGGACAAGCCGCAGCAGGTGATCAAGGGGCTTGGCTTTGAGATTCAGAGCGACAGCATCGGCTCGCTGAATCAGGGCATGCCCGAGGAAGTGGTTGCTGTACCGCATGACCTGATCCCTTCGGAGCGTACGCGTCTTTACAAGGACATGCTGCACGGCTTTCGCTACACGCGTCTTGCCATGGGACTGTATCTCCGCGGGAATGACGCGTCGAAGCAACACATCATCGAGCGCTATCCCGGGCAGATGGACGACCTGCGCGCCATGCAGGATGCCGTTGGCATTGAAGGCTTCGACGTGGAGTACTGGTCGCCGCCGCCCTTCTGGAAAGAGAGCAAGAGCTATTACGGTGGAACACTTGGCGGCAACGATCCCGCATTCTTTAATGCGTTTTCTGATGCACTGGTAGAGGACGTGCGCTACCTGCAGGCACATGGGCTCCATGTGGCGCAGTGGGGTCTTCAGAACGAGCCAGTGTTCGGCATGACACCGCTGGACGGCGACAAGCCGAAGGCAGGCGAGCGTCCGAAGATGCCGTATGCGATCGCGTTCTATAGTCCCGAGGATTACGCAAAGACACTGCACTATGTTGTGCCGAAGCTTCGCAAGCTGTCGCCGCAGCTGCATATTCATGCGAACAGTTGGGATGGCCCGGCGGGTACCTATGCCGCGGAGCTGCGCAAGGATCCTGAGCTGCTGAAGCAGATCGATGCGTGGACGTGGCACCAGGTGGGATCAAACTCCAACGACCAGATCGACCTGCAGGCGAAGTACATGAAGGGTGCCGGCGACAAGCCTGTGTACTCCAATGAGTTTGAGTACCAGCCAGCGGACCTGAAGAAGATTGCATCGCCTTTCATGAACACCGGTCAGTCGATCATGAATTGGATGGTTTTCGAGAACTCGCCGACCTGGTACTGGCTGCATGCGTTGAAGCCGGTCACCAATCTGGAGGGTTCGGGCTATGCGCTCGGCTTCTGGAGGCCGCAGGGTGAGTTGAAGCAGAACCTGCGTCCTGAAATTGAAGCGGGGCACTGGGACTACAACGCGCCGAACTATAACGCGATCGCAGGTTTCCTGAAGTATCTGCCCTGGGACTCCACGCGGCTGACCGTGGACGAGAGTGTGGTGCAGCATGACCAACGCATCCTGGTGTGGCGCAGCAAGACCGGCAAGCTTGGGATCGCACTTTCAAACCGCGGCACGGCACCTTATACGTTTCATCTGTCTGGTATGGCCTCCAGGTCGCTGGAGGGCCACCGCTACACCATCTCCGCGCTCGATCAGTCGCTTGGAAAAGCAAGCGGCCGTTCGATGGACATTACCGTACCACCGCAGTCGTTCGAGTTCTGGGTAGCACCGTAAGTACGGGCACGATTCCAAAACAATTCAGGAGCACCACATGTTGAACTCTTCCAGGCCGTGGTCTGCATTAAGCTTTCGTTCTCTCCGCCCCTCTGTCCGAACTGTGCTGGTTGTTTCCAGCCTTGCCGCTGCGGCCGTCTCGCATGCGCAGCAGGGAACAGGAAACATCATCGGTGTGGTTCGCGACAGCACGGGTTCCGCTGTGGCGGGCGCGACGGTCGATATCCAGGACACCGATCGCAATGCCGTCATCCATCTCACCAGCAACGGCGCAGGCTTTTATAACTCACCGCCGCTTGTGCTTGGCAGCAACTATACGGTTTCAGTGAGCAAGCCGGGCTTCGCATCGTCGACGGTGACAGGGATTGCCGTTACGGTTGGCAGTCGTGTGGAAGCAAATCTGGAACTGAAGGTCGGCTCTGCGGAGGCGTCTATTACTGTTGAGGCATCGCAGGCCTCGCTCGACACGACCAGCGGAACGCTTGGTGTGTTGATCGGTGAGAAGTCGATTGAAGACCTGCCGTTGAATGGCCGCAACACGATTGCGCTTGCGACGCTGACTCCTGGTGTGCGCATTACCACCACGGTGGCTCAGGGCGGATTCGCAAACCGCGGCACGAACCTTTCGGCTATCTCCATCAACGGTTCACCGACTGGCTCCAACTCGTACATCCTCGATGGACAGAACAATCTGGCTGCGACCACGGGCGAGATCGCGATCAACCCGACCGTCGATGCGATTCAAGAGTTTAAGGTGCAGAGCGGCATCTTCTCCGCTCAGTATGGCTTCACGTTGGGCGGTGTGGTGAATCTTGTCAGCCGCTCCGGTACATCGAAGTTCCACGGTACCGCGTACGAGTTCTGGCGCAACGATATTTTGAATGCTCGCAATGCCTTTGCAACTGCGAGCGTGAGCAAGCCTGTGCTGCGGTACAACCAGTTCGGTGGATCGCTTGGCGGACCTGTCTACAAGGATCGCGCGTTCGCCTTTGGTAATTACGAAGAGTATCGCTTCATCCAGGGCACTCCGCAGTTCTTGAGCGTGCCTACAGCAGCGCAGCGGGCCGGTGATTTCTCGGGTCTGCGCGATTCCACGGGCAAGCCGATTCAGCTCTACAACCCGTTCAGCACTGTGGTTACGGGAACGATCGCGCGTCGTACGCCCTATGCCAACAACCAGATCACCAACATCGATCCTGTTGCGCAGGCGTACCAGAATGCCTTCTATCCGCTGCCAAATGTCACGCCGACGAATGCTTTCACCAACACGAATAATTTCCTGTTTGTGCAGCGCGGTGTCAGCAACATGCGCCAGGCTTTGGGACGGCTGGACTATCGCGTGACGGAGAAGGACGCGTTGCTGATTCGCTTCGCTTACTTCAACCAGTTCACCAATGGCGGACAGTCTGGTGGCACGTACTATCCGAATCCGATCGTTGCGAATCGGTATGACAACTACAACATCAAGAGCGCGATTGTTGGACTTACCCATACCTTCTCGTCCACGCTGATCAATGATCTGCGCTTCTCGATGACGCGGCAGGAACTGCCCTTCGCAGCGGCGAGTGCCGGGCTGAATATTCCGCAGCAGCTTGGTCTTCCTGCAAATGTGCCGAACTTTGCTATCCCCATCGTTGGTAATGGTCTGCCCGCAGCGAACCAGCAGATTGGATATCGCGCCTATACGAATCCGCAGATCACCGACACCGTGACGAAGGTTCTTGGGCGACATGCACTGACCTTCGGCACGGATCTTCGTTTCAATGTCGGCGCGAATCTGCAGCGCAATGCTCCCTCCGGCAACTTCTCGTTCGCTGCAGCGCTGACGACGGATCCGTCGGGCGCGGCGGCTCCTGCAGGTGGCGTCAACAGCGGCAACACGTACGCGACGTTTCTTTCGGGTGCGGTGAGTTCCGCTACGATCGCAACCAATCTGGGACAGGCCGACCGTGCCTTCAGCACGTCGTTCTTCCTGCAGGATGACTGGCAGGCGACCAGCCGGCTTACCTTCAATCTGGGCCTGCGCTATGACTACCAGCAGCAGCCGTATGAGCAGAACAACGGATACAGCAACTTCGATCCGACTGCGTCGAGCGGTGGCTTTACCGGCGCCACCTACTATGCCGCAACGAATGATTTGGGCCGTAACTTCCTGCGTGAGAACTATCGTGACTTCGGTCCCCGCGTCGGATTCGCGCTTCGCCTGACAGAAGACGGCAAGACCGTTGTGCGTGGCGGCTTTGGCATCTACTACGCGAACACCTTCAGTTCGGTTTATACCGGCATCACGAACGGATTCGCGACTACCTCCACCACTTACAACCCTGCTGGCAACGACACGCGGCTCGCGGCTTTCCAGTTCAAGAATGGCTTCCCGTATGCGCCAACGCAGCCGCTCGGCGCCGCACTGGGACCGCTCGGTTTCCTTGGCCAGGCTGCTGCCTACCAGCCAAGCAACGCGAAGACTCCGTCGTCGCAGCAGTACACGCTTAGCCTGCAGCGCGAACTGCCTTACAGCATTGTGGTTCAGGCGAGCTATGTGGGTAACCACGGCGTGCACATCGTCGCTGGTAACTACAACATGAACCAGCTTGATCCCAAGTACTTCTCGCTGGGCCGTGCGGCACTGACGGCGACTGTTGCCAACCCCAATGCTGGTAAGATCCCCGGCTCGCTGGGTTCTGCAACGATCACGCGCCAGCAGTCGCTGCTGCCGCTGCCTGCATACGGCACGGTTACTGTCACGTATCCGCATGACGGCATGTTGATCGCGCACTACCTTGAACTTACGGCGCAACGTCAGGCGAGCAAGGGCCTCACGGTTCTGTTTGGATACACGATGGGCAAGCTGATGAGCAATGGCGTTCAGTCCGCACTTAGCTACATCAACGGTATCTCCGGCTTCAGCACCAGCGGTTATCAGAACGTCTACAACCGAAGTGCGGAATACGGTCTGGATCCCTCGGATGTCTCGCAGCGAGGCACGCTTAGCCTGCTCTACAACCTGCCCTTCGGTCGCGGTCAGAAGTTCGACACACATAACGGCTTCGTCAACCGCGTTGTGGGTGGATTCCAGGTCAATGTTATTGGCGTGATGCAGACCGGCACGCCGCTTACGATCTCCGGCGCGAATGCCTTCACTGCGACACGTCCCAACTACGTGCCCGGTGCGTCGGTCTCCGTGCCGAACCAGACGCGTAACCAGTGGTTCAATACCGCTGCTTTCCAGAACCCTTCGGACTTCACGTACGGCAACGTGCCACGCACTCTGCCGCATGTTCGCGGACCGGGAACGCAGAACTTTGACCTCTCGATCTTCAAGACGACAGAGATCACAGAGCGCCTGAAGTTTCAGATTCGTGCAGAAGCTTTCAACGTGCTGAACCATGTGAACTACGGTCTGCCCAACACCACCTTTACGGCCGGTGCCAACCCAATCAGCGGCGTTGGCGGCGGAGCGAACACGAGCGGCTCGTTCGGTGTCATCACCAATGCTGCGGATCCACGTTCGATCCAGCTGGCCGGCAAACTGATCTTCTAGTGGGCCTCCACACGAAGCTGGGGTAGTGAGGATCTCTCACTACCCCTTTTTTTTGCTTTGAGGAACTTATCGTTGAATCGCGGAAACCAATGCCTCGACCCCAGGCGTGATCGCGAAATTAAGCTCTGCCGTCTGTGCACTGGCCGTCTTCAATGCGGCCAGTTGATTCTTCTTAAAGGTCTCTGCATCCGCAGCGCTCGCGCCCGGATGATTCATACGTTCCAGCGCAGCCAGACCGATCGATGCAACACGGCTCAGGTTCTTCGACAGCGGGACCAACTCAGCCGTTAATGCCGATTGCCCGAGGCCCGGCGCAAGCAGGGTATCGTTGTCACGCCACTGCTCCAGCCACTTCTGTGCGTCTTTCAGATCCTCGGCATTCGCTGAGTGAGACGCGATGCGACCAGCTACCGCACAGAACTCTCGCCCCAGATCGCTCTCGGCAGGGACAACATCGGACAGACGATTCAACGGTGAGAAAGAGTCATAGGTTCTGCTGCCACCTCGCGGGTACCCTCTTGGCGGCTCAACGACACTTGCCAGTACGTTTAATGCGGCAGCGGGAACAGTTGTGGTTAAGCGGTCATAGGCGCTCGCGCGAGCGGCAACATAAGGCACACCAGCGTAGGTGAGCTCCTGCGCGATCGTGTCCAGACGCCTGTACATCGATGCGCTATCGCTTACTTCTCGCGGTGACCAGAGGCGCTCCGCTACCGCCGCAGCACGCGGCCACAGACGCCCGCTAATTGTTTCCGCTGTTACGTACTCTGACCACATCGCGGCCTCACCGCCGAGAATGTTGGCACGCTGCGCTTCCGGTAAGGCGCCTGCCGCATCCGCCAGCGGATCGACCGCGTAGTGACGCGAGGCTGGTTCGTTCAGATCCAGATAATAGCCCCACGACAGTACGGCAGGGTGTCCACTTGCTGCAGACTTCGCGAGGGAGTCCAGCCCGCGCCACGATTGAATCGCAACGCTCTTCGGCGTGTCTGGTTGCAAGACCTCATCCCAGCCCATCATGCGCTTGCCATGCTTCGCAATGAGCTTTTCAACGCGCTGGTCGAAGTAGGTCTGCAACGCTGCAGGATCCTTCATGCCATGCGCATCCATGTACTGCTTCATGCGGGGATTGGTCTTCCATTCGATCATGGCGTCTTCCGCATCGCCGCCAATGTGGAAGTAGATATCCGGGAAGAGGGAACTCATTTCGCCGACGAAGCGATCCAGAAACTTATACGTCGACTCCTGCGTTGGGTCCATCGAGGAATCCTCGGCAGCGTCGCGCGGTCTCTCCCAGGACTGACCGAGCGCATGCTTCAGACGGTATGGCCCCTTGCTGTCACCAAGCTCGGGATAGCCCACGAACCATGAGCTTGCATGGCTCGGCATCTCAAATTCGGGCAGCACGCGGATGCCGCGGTCGCGCGCGTAGGCGACGATGCTGCGCACTTCCTCCTGCGTGTAGAACTGGCCGTCCGATCCCATGCCCTGCAGGCGAGGGAAGACCTTGCTCTCAACGCGAAAGCCCTGGTCATCTGCCAGATGCCAGTGCAGCACGTTCATCTTCACCAGTTCCATGCCATCGAGCGTCTGACGGATCACATCGGGCGTGATGAAGTGCCGTCCGGAATCGATCATCAGGCCGCGCCATGGGAATCGAGGCTTGTCCTCAATCTGCATCGCAGCAATCGCGAACCCCTGCGGCGTGGTGTGGATCAACTGCAGGATCGTCTGCAGTCCGCGCAACGCACCGATAGGGTTGGCAGCGGTGAGCACGATCTTCATCGGCGTCACATCGATCCGGTAAGACTCGTCCTCAGAGACCTGCTGCACGGCCGCACTGGAAGACTTCGTCTCCACCACGATTTGCGGTAGGCCAGAAGCCTGGGGCCACTGAAGAATCCCGGTCTTCCGTCGGAGGTGCTGGAGGAAGCGCATGCGCGCCCGATCGAGACGCGGCTCCTGGTAGCCCGACAGTACCACGTCAAAGCCGCGATCAAAGACGAACTGGCCGGTCCCGGCGGTGACGTGGGAGGGCATGGGCAGAACTGCCAGCGTTGCTTGTTTCGGAAGACTGGGCGGGTTCGGCGAGGCCGTTACAGCGCTTTGCGCCAGCGCGGAAACCAGGGACGACGCCAGGATGACGCCTGCGGAACACCACATCTGCGGTCGATAGGAAAGCAAACGAATCTCCAGTTCTTGCGCCAAAAGTATGGCGGTACGCAAGGCCAATCAGGGTTAAACGATTAACTTGATGATATACGTGGAGCATCAGCATTCAGCTTCACGCGTCCATCGGACAGGCGTTCTCGCCTGCTCCGTGGCCGCACCAGATTCCATCGTCCCCCAGGGAAAAGGTTGGTCATGGTTATAGCGCCTCGCGGTACCGCAGTCCTGCTTGATGCTGATAGCAGTCTTTACAACGAAGACCTTGCGCCCACTGCACCAGCGGGCCGGACCTGGACCACCTATAACTACATGGCGCTGTGGTTCTCCATGTCGATGGAGGTCACGACGTTTATGCTCGCGTCGTCGCTGATTGCTGGCGGCATGAACTGGAAGCAGGCGATCCTGACGATCCTGCTCGGCAACCTGATCGTACTGATTCCGATGGTGCTGAACGCTCATGCCGGCGCCAAGTATGGCATCCCGTTTCCTGTTTTTGTGCGTGCAAGTTTTGGTACACGTGGCGCCAACATTCCGGCGCTGCTGCGCGCGTTTGTTGCTTGCGGTTGGTTCGGTATTCAGTCCTGGATTGGCGGCCAGGCGATCTCCGCCATCATCAATGTCATCTGGCCTTCGACCATCGGCAATGGCGCTGTCATCTGGTTTGCCTTCGGTGGCTTCTGGCTGCTGAACATGATCGTGATCTGGTTCGGTATTGAGTCTATCCGGCATCTGCAGAGCGTCGCCGCACCTTTTCTGCTGACGATGTCCCTCGGCCTCTTTTTCTTCATGGTGCACAAGGCAGGCGGTCTCGGCCCCATTCTTCACGCGCCGAGTCACTTCACGTCGACCAAGGCCTTCTGGGCTTTCTTCTTTCTGTCGCTTACGGGCATGGTTGGGAACTGGGCGACGCTCTCGCTCAATATCCCGGACTTTACGCGGTATGCGAAGTCGCAGGAGTCGCAGATCGTCGGGCAGGCCTTTGGTTTACCGATCGCGATGGTGCTCTACAGTTTCATCGGCATCGCGTGCACCTCTGCTTCTACGGTTATCTTTGGCGAGCCTATCTGGAACCCCATCGTTCTGCTGGGTCACTTCCACCAGCCTGTGCTTGCCTTCCTTGCACTGATCAGCATTCTGATTGCAACGCTCAACGTAAACATCAGCGCGAACGTCGTTGGCCCGTCCAACGACTTCTCCAACGTGGCACCGCGTTACATCAGCTTTCGTACGGGTGGCCTGATCACAGGCCTGCTGGGGCTGGCCGTGCAGCCCTGGAAGCTGATGGCGAGCCACACCAACTACATCGGCTGGCTTGTCAGTTATTCGGGACTGCTGGGGCCTGTCGCCGGCATCATGGTGTCGGATTACATCCTGCTGCGCAAGACGCGTCTCGATCGTGATGCGCTGTACCGTCACGATGGCATCTACGAGTATTCGCGTGGTTTCAATCCGAAGGCGGTGATCGCTCTCATCGCAGGTGTCATGGCCGCCTTGATCGGCGTTGTGGTTCCCGCGCTTCATCCGTTGTATGACTACGCCTGGTTTGTCGGGCTGTTTGTCTCGGGTGGGCTTTACATGCTGTTGATGCGGAATGAGGTTGCATCAACCGTGTGAACGGGGAGGTAAGCCGGACTCCCGTTGCTGGCGTATTGTTTTGCTTGAAGAGAATGATGACGTCCGACGTTCTGAATCGCCGCAATTTCCTGAAGCGTGCCGCCCTTGCTGCTGCTTCGGCCACGCTGCCTGTGCCCGCGCTTGGCGCGACCTCCGCGCGAGCTGCGGCGTTGCACCGAAGTGCGTATGTGTTCGACGGTCACGTGCATGCGCTCGACCGTGAGTTCTATCATGGCGGCAACATCACTGACCGCGTTGCGATTGGCCAATGGGATCTGCCTCGGGCGAAGGAGGGTGGCATCGATGCATTTTTCCTTTCGGTCTATGTGCCGGAGGAGTACTACCCTGGTCGCTACGAGACGAAGCAGGCACTGCGCCGCATCGATCACGCGCTCGATCAGGTGCATAAGGCGAACCCGCAGCTTGGCCTAGCCCTGAATGGTCGCGACCTTGTCCGCCTGCAACAAGAGAACAAGGTCGCCGCAGTACTCGACATCGAAGGCAGCTACGATCTCGATGGCGACCTGGGCGTCCTTCGCTCACTCCATCAGCTTGGGTTGCGTTCTGCGCAGGTCTCCGCGCATAACTGGAACCAGCACTATGCCGATGCCTGCTGTTCCGCCGCGCAGTGGAAAGGGCTGACGCCGCATGGCCGCGATGTGGTGCGGGAGATGAATCGCCTGGGCATGGTGATCAACGTATCGCACTCTGCCGACAGTACGATGGCGCAGGTGATCGATGCCAGCGAACGTCCCGTTATCGCTACCCATCAAGGACTTCGCCAAGTGAATGACATTCCACGCAACATTCCGGATGACCTGTTGAAGAAGCTTGTGGACCGAGGTGGTGTCATCGGTTTTCAGATCGGCAGTGAGTTCGCCTATCCACGTGAGTACACATGGCTCACCGCGCATCGGAAGAAGACTTTCTGGGATACCACCAGCATCCCGGAGCGCACGAAAGGGAAGACGATCTACGAGATCGACGAACTGATGGGGCCGACCTTCCCAATGCTGGGCGCTGATGTGCCGGATGAGGTTGCGATGCACATCGATGACTGGGTTGGCGTCGTAGATCGCGCGATTCAACTGGTTGGTGAAGATGCCGTCGCGCTTGGCAGCGATTTCGACGGCGGCCCAACACTTGCACGCGGCATGCGTGACGTCCGCGATCTGCCCATGATCACCGAAGCCATGCTGCGTCGGGGTTACACCGAGACGCGTATCCGCAAGTTCCTCGGTGGCAATCTACGACGTGCCTTTACCCAGGCGACGGCATAACCGCGACGCGTTCTAGGATTCGAAGCCCCGCCGGTACGGAAGAGCCGGTGGACGCGGTCCTGTTTCAAACAGCGGGCCGTGTGTGGAGCGATAGGTCATGTTCAGGAACGGGGTCTCGATCCGGCGTCCGACTTCGGAGTAGCGCCCGTTCTCCCAGCACGAATCCATGTTGTAGTCCGTGATGCCGGTGGACAAGAGCAACCGCTCGGCGTTGAAGGGCTCCTTCTTTGTGACCATCATCTCGATCAGCCAATGCGAGTGCGCATTGGACGCGTGGTATTGCGAGAACGGACCCGGCCAGCCGAGCATGGAGATGATGGTCGGCGCCTTCTGGCCCGCTATCTCAGCGGCGTAGGTCCAGCCCACATCGGTACCTGCAATCACCGCCGCGTTCGTTCCGTCGTTGTACTCGACGATGCAGACATTCGGGTTCTTTCCTGCCTGGAAGTGGCCCGCCGGCAGATTGAACTTCTTCCGCACGGATTCAAGGAGAGTAGCGGCCCAGGGAGTACGTTCGACCCACTTCCACGTCTCTGATCCGCGAATACATTGGACGGCCTTCACGCCAGTCTCACCGCCCTTGCGGCGATCGACGAACGCCTGCAGCACGTCGATGCAATGGAAGAGCGCACCCTCGTCCGCGGTGCCGCCGATGACGATGGAGTTCTGGATGGGGGTATCGATGGCGAGTTCAACCTCCGGGGTGCGGAAGTAGATTGGGATGGAGGAACCTCCCGTTAGAGGGAACCCGAGTTCGCGCGACTTGTCATACATCCACTTCGCTTCATCCCAGTTGTAGGACAGGTGTTTGTCGTTGAAGACGGGTACGGAGCGCTTGCTCTTCTCAAAGACGTGGACTACCTGCTGGTACATCCACCAGCGAGGCAACAGCCACTGTCCTTTCAGGTTGGTGGGGTAGTTTCCGTGTTCGCCGACAATCACAACACCGTCCACCGCAAGGTCGGTGCCGCCGAGCGTGACAGCTTCTCCCACTGTCTTGAAGATGGGGATGTTGTTTGCTTTGCAGACCTTTTGTCCGAGCAGGCTGGTGTCGAACTGATGCAGGTAGACCGACACAACTTCCACTCTTGAAGGTGTATCGACTCCCTTCCACCAATAGCCGTCCATGAGCTTGTCGATGATCCAGTCTGCGTGTGATCCGGGCGCACCCCAAAAGCTGACCAGGCACGCGATTCGCGGGCGCTTTTGCGGAACTTCCGCGACTGCCCCGAATGCTCTCTCGGTCAAGGTTGCGACGCCGGCCATGCCGACCATCCCGAGGACTTCTCGTCGTGTCAGGAGTGCTTCTGAGGGCGTGACCTGGTTCACTGGGCTTGAGGTCGTCAGGTCGACTGCTGTTTTGGCTTGCTTGTTTGTCATCGTGATTGTGGTTCCACCGACTAGAGGATACCTTCCGTTCCTAACGATGGAGAACGGCCGCTTGCGATGAGATCAATTCACTCAGTCTGCTTCGGATCGGAAGGCGACGAGTGCGATGCGGGAGCTTTCGCCGCCCAGACTGCTGGATCGGATGAGTACCTCAAAGTGAGGGATGGTGCCGTCGCGCCTCTGGATGGACTTTAAAAAGGGCAGCAGATGCGCGTCGTCGAGCAGGAACTCCGATGCAGATTGTGTGCCCGCCATCGTCTCTCCTTCGATGATCAGCACATGCCCCGTGTGTGTCAGGTTGGGGCGATAGGCGACCAGGCCGTAGACGGTGTGATCGGGGTCGGCGGGCAACATCGGGTAGATCGCCTGCTCTTTCGCCAGCGGATGACGATTGACGATTGCGGTCGTTCCCGCGGCAAGATCATTCTGGAAGGTGAAGTTCATGGAATTCTCGAAGAGCTCAACCCATGGGGTGGACTCATGCGTGCCGAGAAGGATTGCGTTTCCCTGCTTCAGGTCGTCCAGGCGCAGATCGCGAGCGTAGCGGACGTCGATGCTCTCCTGCGTGTCAGGCAGTAGATGAGAGACCTTCTGATAGATGGCGCTGTCGACCGCAGGCGTGTAGCGTCGGCTTCCGAGGCGTGAGACTACTTCCGGCCTCTGGTCTGCGGAGGCTACGTCCCGGAGATAGTCGCCGCTGATGTAAGACGCGAGCGTTACGGGACGGTGTGTGAAGTGCTGCAGCATGACGAGTCCGCTGTCTGCTTCGACGAGCGTTATGTGGCCATGACGAGGATCGAGGAAGTCGCTCCATAAGATGTGATGTTTGTGGTGGGGAGGTCCCCAGAGGTGCGCGCCGAGGGTGATCGCCAATGCGACTGCGATCGTGGCTGCGACGGTGAACGCTATTCGCCAGCGGCTGGAGTTGTTGATCGAAACCGCTGCTTGACGGTCCTCGTGCGCATCATTTTGGGTAAAGGGCACCGTTTGCGGGTAGGGGGCTGCGATGAGCTGGGCAGGCTCAACCTGCGGTGTGTCGCCGGCCTCCTCTTCGGTCTCTCGGAGTGGTTGGAGCACGCGCGATTCAAAGCGGGGCACGTAGCTACCCTTGGGCACGGTCAGGATTACCGGCTCATGGAGACCCTCTGTCTCAAAGTATTCGCGCAGGCGCAGGCGGAGTCGGCTGGCATGTGACCGAACAATGCTGTCGATCGCAGAGTCGTAATCCGGGTCTCGTCCGAAGACGGCGCTGCCGATACGCTGCTCGTTGATCCCGCTCTGTCGGCCTTCCTCTGCCTCGGTGCAGATGTAGCGGAGGAAGTGAGAGAGCCGAGGAGACTTTGCGAACGGCATCGAGAGCACGATGCGGCGCAGGAGTTCGCGATCGACCGCTCCCTCCCTAGACAGAGAGTCGGTTGCGTCGCCGGGAGATCGTAACTCCTGCAGCACGTGGGCCCTTCCGTAGTTCCATGATGGCCTTCGACTATTACGGAATCGTAAATCACACGTTGGTCCGGCACATTTAACATGGCTTCGTTGCTCGCAAAGCCACTGAAAGCATGCGGTTTATACGTTTAACAGTCGTATGACGGTGAAATGTCTTACGTTTCTGCTTTGGGTTGCCCTACGCTCCGGACATCAAGACATGCCAAACAAACTTTCAAGACGACTCGGGTATCTGCCCCTAATGCTTTGTCTGTGCAGCAGCGGGTTCGCCCAGCAGAAGCACAACCGCGTGATGCTTATCCTTATCGACGGCCTTCGGCCGGATCAGATCACGCAGGCGAAGATGCCGAACCTGTTCGCGCTACAGCAGACCTCAGTGGTGTTTGCAGATCATCACGCCATCTATCCCACGGTAACGCGCGTGAACGCCTCGACGATTGCCACCGGTAGCTATCCGGACGACCATGGGATTCTCTCGAACATGCTCTATATGCCCGAGACTTCGAAGCAGCCTTTAACGACGGGAGAGTCGCGCAACCTGATCCTTCGCGCCGCCTCGCGTAACGACCATATCCTTGCGAAGCCGTCCCTCAGCGAAATGATGACTGCGGATGGGAAGCACTTTGTCGGTATTACCTCTGGATCTTCCGGTGCAGCTACGTTGCTTGCACCGGAGGCGCGGCACGGCACGGCTACGCTGATCAACGCGGGTTTGGCCGACGGCAAAGTTGTTGCGTACCCGGCAGATGTCGATCGCACGATTCGTGAGCGCTTTGGTGTGCAGCCGGCGCATGAGGGCCTCACCTCTGTGCTGTGGACCCAGAAGGTGTTGCGCGAGTACATCCTGCCTGAGCTGCCGCATGATCTGGTGATCGACTGGATGACGGAGCCGGATAGTGCGCAGCATAAGTATGGCGTGGGATCGCCTCAGGCGGTTGCTGCTCTGAAGGCAGTCGATGCAGAAGTTGGGAAGTTGCTCGCGACGCTGCGTGAACGTGACGAGCTCTCGTCGACCGACATCCTCATTACGGCGGACCACGGCTTCGGCGATATCGCCGGGACGATCGATCTCCGTACGATCTATCGCGAGGCCGGGCTTCAGCCGGATGAAGTGACAGCTTTGAACGACAGTCCGACTTCGTCGTTCTATGTTCACCCGCATGCCGGCGCAGACTTTCAGAAGAAGCTGACATCCCTGACGACGACGATGGCCAGGCGGCAGGATGTGCAGCTTCTTTTTACGCGATCCATGACGGGTAAGGGCTGCAAGGCGGGCGCATCGAAGGGGTCGGTTGCAGGGACCTTTGCTCTGGAGAAGGTTCACCTGTGCACGGGCGACGGCCCCGATCTGGTGGTGAGTATGCGCCCAACGGGGCAGAAGAACGCCTTTGGCGAAGGTGGCAGTGTGCCCATCCTGCAGGACACGGATGCCCCGAATGAGAACGCCGGTGTGCACGGCGGGCTGAACCCGTGGATGGAGCACATTCCGCTGATCTGCATGGGACCTCACTTTCAGGGCACTCGCACGCTGCAGGAGCCTTCCGGCAATATCGACCTGACCGCAACGATGGCGGCTCTGTTGCATGTGCGCATGACGGGGATCCAAGGCCGGAACCTCGCGGTCGATCTGACGCGTACCGGTGCGGTGAGCCACCATCAATACGAGGCGGAAGCGTTCGGCATTCGTCGCTACCTGAACACGACCACTTACATGGGAGAGGAGTATGCCAATGATGGGGAACGCTAAAGCCTATGCGGTTGCGATTCTTGCGGCTTTGCTTGCAGTGATCGCCACTCAGGCTGAGACTGCGCCCGGGTATCGGGAGTTGCGGCGTCTCCCAGCCCAAGAGGCGAGACAGGGCGTCGCGACGGATGCTCGCTTTGTCTATGCCATTGAAGACAGCAAGATTGGCAAGTACGACAAAGTCAGCGGCAAGCGTGTGGCGCTCTTTGAGGGAGATCCAAAGGTCTTCATCCACATGAATAGCTGCTCGGTTCTGGCTGCCGAGCTTGTCTGCGCCATGTCCAACTTTCCAAACCTGCCCATGATCAGTTCTGTGGAGTGGTTCAGCACGGCGACGATGCAGCATGTGCGCACACATAGCTTCGGTCCGACGAGTGGTTCGCTGACCTGGATTGACTGGCACGATGGTGCGTGGTGGGCGTGCTTCGCAAACTATGACAACAGGGGTGGCGATCCAGCACGGAATCACACCGCGACGACACTAGTGAAATTCAACGCTCAGTTTGTTGCAGAGGCATCGTGGTTATTTCCTGAGAATGTGCTCGATAAGTTCGGCCACATGAGCGCATCGGGCGGGCGCTGGGGTCGCGGAGGACTGCTGTACGTTACCGGGCACGATCTGCCGGAGATGTATGTACTGCGTCTTCCCGCTGCCGGTGCTCGCCTGGAGTATGTGAGCACTCTGTCGCTTCCAACGGGAGGGCAGGCCTTCGACTGGGATCGGTCCAAGCCGGGTCATCTGTGGACTGTTGAACGAAAAGAATCCGTCCTGGTGGAGAGTGCCTTGCCCACCGGGAGTCCTGGCAGCGCCGTTACCGGTACGTTGCCACCGCAAAACTAAGAATTCATAACCAACTTCACCAAGAGGGAAGCCATGTACTTCCGAAGGTTCGACGTGCGTCAAAAAGGGGTTCTCTCCGGCCTCGTTCTACTCGTCAGCTCTGCCTCAGCGATGGGACAAGCCAGCAGTGCAACCGTGAGCGGCGTTGTCCACGATGCCCAGGATGCTCTCATCGCGAGAGTCAATCTGAAGCTTGTCAATACGATGACCGGGACTGAGAGCGTCTCTGAAACGAACGGTGATGGTGTTTTCACCATCCCGGGAGTTATGCCCGGAACTTACTCGCTGCAGGTAGATAGTCCAGGTTTCGCGACTACGAAGGTAGAAAACATTGTTCTGCACGTTGGCGATAACAAGAGCCTCGTGGTTCGAATGAGCGTTGGGCCGACGGATCAGAGCATCACGGTGGAAGGTGGATCTGTCACCGTCAACACCACGGATGCGGTCATCAATACCGTTATCCAGGAGAAGTTTCTTGAGAACCTACCGCTGAATGGTCGGAACGCAGCAGCTCTGTTACAGCTTGCTCCTGGCGCGGTCGATCTTGCACGGAATGTGAACCCCATTGCGACCCAGGGTGCCGTTTATCCGGGCGAGGCAACGGCCAGCGTCAATGGCAGCACGCGCACCCAGATCAACTATCAACTGGACGGTGTCAGCCACAACGATACCTATCTGAATGCCAGCCTGCCGTTTCCGAATCCCGATGCAATTCAGGAGTTCGCGTTGCAGGCCGCTAACTTCAGTGCAGAGTATGGCAATGCTGGCGGCGGTGTTGTGAACATTGTCTCGAAGTCTGGTACCAACCAGATCCATGGCAGCGCCTTTGAATATCTTCGCAACGGTTCGCTCAACGCAAAGAATTACTTTGGAACGACACACGATTCGCTCCATCGGAACCAGTTCGGCGTGACGTTGGGTGGGCCGGTCCTACACGATAAGCTTTTCTTCTTTGGAACGTACCAGGGAACGCGCGTCAGCTCAACCACTGCTTCTGGAGTTACATTTGTTCCAACTGCAGCGCAGCGTACGGGAGATTTCAGCGCTCTTGGGACGCAGTTGAAAAATCCGGTTACTGGCGCGAACTATGTGCGCAATCAGATTCCGGTTAGTCCGGTATCTGCGTACATCCTCAAGTTCATTCCGCTTCCAAATGGTGCGGCAGGTCGCTTGACCTACAGCGGCACTCCACAGCGGACGACCGACGATCAGGCCCTGGCGAAGCTGGACTACTCCGTTGGTAAGCACCGCATCAGTGGCCATTACTTTTTCACGGTCTATGATTCCCCCGCGTCGGTTGCAACGGACAATCTGATTGCCGCCACGAACCTTGCGAACCATGTGAAGGTTCAGACGATCTCGGCGATTGATACTTATAGCCCGAGCGGCACGCTGCAATTTACGACATCGTTCGGATTGAATCTGCAGCGAGGCGGTTCTGGATCCAGCGCTCCCTTCGGAATGGCGGAAGCCGGGGCAAAGATTTCAGAGGCCGCACCGCCGGAGCTGGACGTACGAATCACCAGCGGCTTTACGCTTTCCACGAATCATCGCGGTACGTTCAACCGCGGCGACCTCTCGGTTCGTGAATCGGTGACGAAGGTCATGGGCGCCCACGAACTACACTTCGGCGGTCAGGCTCTGCGTGTCTCGAACACGATTGACAATACCTTTCTGCAATCAGGTCGTTACACCTACAACGGTCAGTTGACTGGAAACGGTCTTGCTGATTTCGTTACCGGAAGAGTGCAGACGATGCTGCAGGGCGGAGGCGAGTTCAAGGACTTCTCCGGCGTGCAATGGAGCCTCTTCGCGCAGGATAACTGGCGCGCGACCTCACGGCTTACCCTGAATGCAGGTCTCCGTTGGGATCCGTGGTTGCCTTACTATGACCGCCAGGGCCGCGTTGTCTGCTATACCCCTTCGGCTAAGTCTGTGCGTTATCCAAATGCGCCCGTGGGGGTAACGTTTGGTGGCGACGACCATGATGCGTCCTGTCCCAAGGCTGGCTCCGACGCCTTCTGGGCGCAACTGGGACCTCGCCTTGGTCTGGCTTATCGTCTGACGAATGATGGTAAGACGTCGTTGCGCGCCGGCTTCGGCATGTATTACACGCCAATTCAATCGGGAGACTACAACGGCATGGCCGATACTGCTCCCTTCTCGCCGCAGTACACGTTGAACAATGTGGATGTTGCGGATCCGTACGCGGGCTTTGCAGGCGGGAATCCATTTCCTGCGCAGTACGGTCCCACCACACCCACGACCTCTGCTGCCTTTACTCTGCCGGTACAGATCAAGGGCAGCTTCGCGAAGAAGTTTCGCCCTCCCGTCACCGAAAGCTGGAACCTGGCTGTCGAGCGCCAGCTTGATTCTTCTTCGTTCGCCCGCATCAGCTACGTTGGCAACCGGGGCTATCATCTGTCGGAGTCGCAGACCCGCGAGTTGAACCCGGCTATTTACAACGGGGCTGCGTCGACCACGGGCAATACCAATGCACGGCGCGCCAATACGCTCTTCGGCAGCATCGCGCAGTTGGAGTCTTCAAGCAATTCGAACTACAACGCTTTGCAGGTGGCCTACGAGAAGCGCATGCATAAGGGACTGCTGCTGCTCGTGAACTATAGCTGGGCTAAGTCATTGGACGATCTTGGTTGGAGCAGCCCTTACTCACGCACGCTCGACTATGGTCCGTCGGCAGGCGACGTGACGAATAACCTGAAGTTCTCCGCCGTCTGGGAGATTCCGGGGTACAGGGGCGGTGGCGGGCTTGTGCAGCGACTTACTACCGGTTGGAAGACGAACGGGATTGTCGTGTGGCAGAGCGGGTTTCCGTTGACCGTGCTGAGTGGTGCCGACCGCAGCTTCTCGGGTGTTGGCAGGGATCATGCGCAGTACAACAACACTGCTGTCACGCTGGATCAGGGGCGCGGACACGCAGCGAAGGCAGCGGGCTGGTTCAACACTGCGGCCTTTGCGCCGAATACCGTAGGGACTTTCGGTAACTCGCCGAAGGGGCAGTTTCGAAGCCCACGCTACTTCAACTCGGATTTCTCGATTGTGAAGGACACACACATCGCGGAAAGAATGAACTTCCAGCTCCGCGGTGAGGTCTTTAACCTGTTGAACAACGTGAACTTTGCGGCGCCCAACGTGACTCAGAACTCCGCACAGTTTGGAACCATCACAAGCGCACTTGATCCGCGTATTCTGCAACTCAGTGCGAAGATAACGTTTTAGAACGGAAGGGAAGGCCAGCACTTGCTGGCCTTCCTTTGTACTTCTCCGCCGGGGTTGATTCGATGCAATTGAAGCGTACTTGTAGGAATGTCTCCGTTTCGATCCTTGCGCTTTTTCTGGGATCACTGGCTCTGCCGTCCGCAGCTCAGATCCCCTCGGTGGATCTGCGGAACACCCATACGCCCGATGTCAAAACACATGTCGCGGTGCCTCACTTCGAGAATCTTTCCTCCTGGGAGGCGAGAAAGAAACACCTGCGGGATCAGGTGCTGAGCGCGGGTGGTCTTTATTCCATGCCGCAAAAGACACCACTGCATCCGCAGATCTTCGACCGCATAGAGGGCGATGGATACACCATTGAAAAGGTTCTGATTGAGACGATGCCCGGCTACTATCTTGGTGGCAATCTCTATCGGCCGAAGGACGGCAAACAGAAGCATCCTGCAGTCCTGAATCCCCATGGGCACTGGCAGTATGGCCGCCTGGAGAATCAGCCTCTGTACTCTGGCGAATCGTTCGGAGTCACACTGGCGCAACTTGGATTCGTTGTCTTTGCTTATGACATGGTCGGATACACGGACACGATCCAGACGCCGCACGACTTTGCGAATCCGGCGCGGCAGTTATGGTCGTTTACGCCGCTTGGTCTGCAACTATGGAACTCGACACGCGGCTTGGATTTCCTCTCCGCTTTGAGCGATGTCGATGCACAACAGATTGGAATGGCAGGCGCGTCCGGTGGTGGGACGCAGACGTTTTTGCTCACGGCGATTGACGATCGTATCCAGTTTGCTGCGCCAGTGAACATGGTCTCAGCCATGATGCAGGGAGGCGATGTCTGTGAGAATGCGCCGGGTCTTCGCGTGGGGACAAACAACGTAGAGATTGCAGCGATGTTTGCACCGAAGCCGATGCTGCTTGTCTCAGCGACCGGTGACTGGACGCAGAACGTACCCAGGGAAGAGTTCCCCGCGATCCAGGCGATCTACGACCTTTACGGCAAGCGCGACGACGTGGAGGTGGTGCAGATCCACGAGAATCACAACTTCAACCAGGCCAGCCGTGAGGCCGTGTATCGCTTCTTTGCAAAGCGGGTTCTGAAGCGCTCCGACGCGGCTTCGATCGTGGAAAAGCCGATGAAGGCCCACAAGCTTCAGGAGATGATGGCTACGTCGGCTCGTCCCTTACCTGCGAATGCTTTGAGCTTCGAAGGTGTCTTCGACCAATGGCGTCTGATGGGCCAGGATGCCCTGAAGAGCGCGAGTCCTGGGGTAAAACGCACTGCGCTGACGCTTGCCCTGGGAGTTCAGTGGCCGGATCGGGTGCTAAGTGAACAGAAGGGGAGAGAGCTCACACTGGGTCGCCCTGGAGCAGGTGACCGAGTGAGTGCTACCTACATTCCCGGTCGCGGCACACCTGCGATCGTCGTCGATCCCGCCGGTGCACATGCAGCCTTGAGCAGCGAGACTGCCCGCACGTTGCTGGCTGCACATCGGCCCATTCTCTTACTGAACGTCTTTCAGACATCCACCGCGGTTGCGAATCGGGACCGGAGCGGCGCTTATTTTGTCACCTACAACGTCAGCGACGATCAGGCTCGGATTCAAGACATTGCGACGGCGATAAGCTTCCTTGAGAAGAGCGGAGCGGGCGTTCGCTTGCTGGATGTCTATGGAACAGATCGCGCTGCGTTGTGGTCTCTGTTGGCTGTCGCGGCTTCGCCTTACCAGATCAACCTTCATGTGCAGGATCGTGATCTAAACGTCTCAGACGCAGAACTGTCCACGGCATTCAGCCTTCCTGGGCTGAATCGCGCCGGCGGGATCGCAGGTGCTCGTCAGTTGCTCCCGGGTGCCATGCGGCCTCGTGATTGAACGAATTTCCGTTGGGAAAGTTGCCCTTACGAACGTCCCAATCGGGAGATCGCATCGTGGGACTTAGCTTCAGCGCGAATTGCTGACGTCAGGACACGGCTCAGGTCTGATGAGCTCGTTGATTGACATAAACCAGTATCCCGCCTGTAATTCGTCACATGCCTACCCCTAATGTGGTCCGCGGGTCATCCTCCGCGGCGATTGCGGAAGAGCCAGCGCCGGCGCAGCCCGCAGCGGGGTACGGTCTGCGTCAGAATGCACTTTCGCCGGTCGAAGTCTTTGCCCAGTCTGTCGCCGCGATAGCACCCAGCACCATTCCAGTCTTTGCGGTGCCGATGGTCGCCGGGCTTGCCGGCAACGGGGCATGGCTTGTCTACATTGTGGCGATGGCCGCGATGATGCTGGTAGGTCTCTGTATTTCGGTATTTGCGCGTGATTCGTCATCGCCTGGTTCTTTGTATGTGTACGTCCGCGGCAACCTGCCGCCCGCCTTTGCCGCTGTCGTCGCCTGGGGACTCTTGTTCGCATACATCTCGACGGCGTCTTCGATCATGGGAGCCATTATCAGTTCCTTAGTTGGCTGGCACGTCCAAGTGATCCCCTTGCTGCTGCCTTCTCTGATCGTGGTTATCGCATTCGCTATTGCCTACCGCGAAGTGAAAGTCTCAGCCCAGATCATGCTCTGGGTGGAGGCTGCCTCGTTGAGCCTTATTCTCATCGTGATCATGATTACGCTCTGGAAGAGGGGCTTCGCGATCGACCCGGCCCAACTGCACCTTAGGGGCGTTACATTTTCCAGCGCTCGTCTTGGCGTCATGCTTGCGATCTTCGGCTTTGTGGGCTTTGAAAGCGCGGCAGCGCTTGGCTCAAAGGCGAAAGACCCACTGCGCACGATCCCGCAGGCGATCCTCGGCAGCGCGCTTGTCGCAGGGGTTTTCTTTATCCTCTGCTGCTACGCGGAGACCGCGGGGTTCCACTCTGCTGGCAGAAGTCTTGGCGAGGCTAGCGCCCCACTACGGTTCCTCGCATCCGAGGGCGGCGTTCCGCTTTTTGGCGTCTTTATTGACGTTGGAGTCCTGGTAGCCCTGTTCTCCGGAGTCATCGCTTGCATCATTGCTTCGGCCCGGGTTCTTCTGGTCATGGCGCATGATGGTCTCTTGCCTGTCTGGCTGACGAAGACGCATGCCCGGAATGAAACGCCGGTTGCGGCGGCAATGATCGCCGTTCTCGCCATGGACGCTCCCGTTACCGCCCTTACCTTGCGAGGTGTCACCGGCGCGGAGGTCTACGGTTTGCTGGGCACCGTTGCAGTCTTCGGCTTTCTCACTGCCTATGGCGTTGTTGCAGCTGCGATGCCCTTTCATCTCTACCAGCGCGGTCGTCTCGGCGCTGGCAGGATCGCGCTCTCGCTGGGCGCAACATTGATCATTTTCCTGGCCGTCCTTCTCTCTATCTATCCCATTCCGCCAGCGCCTTATCGCTATCTCCCCTTGATCTATGTCTCCTATCTGATCGTGGGGATGAGTTGGTATGTCGTCATTCGCCGCAAGAAGGCCAAATCTTAACTGACGGTCAAATGTCTGACGAGTTCGAGTCGTGGGCTTCCTAGTGACGGATCACGTCCATCTGCCGATTCGGTCTGAGTGCGTGTTCGCAGGATCATCAATGGCTGCGTGTTGCGGTTTCAGGGCCTTTGGCTTACCCCTGGTTTGCGCTGTCGCGGTATGCTCACAGGTGCATGCAGACCGTCCGCGCGATTTATCCCGGAACTTTCGATCCGCCCACGAATGGGCACCTTGACCTGGTGAGCCGCGGGTCTACGATCTTCGATCACCTGGTGGTTGCCGTGCTGCGGAACTCCAGCAAGGGCGCACCGCTGTTCACGACGTCTGAGCGTGTGGACATGTTGCGGGAGGCGACGCATTCCTTTGGAAATGTGTCGGTGGAGACCTTTGACGGTCTGCTGGTGGATTTTGCCCGTAAGCAGGGGGCGAAGGCGGTTTTGAGAGGTATTCGCGCGATTTCGGACTATGAGTACGAGTTCCAGATGGCAATGATGAACCGCAAGCTGGACAAGACGCTGGAGACCGTCTTCATGATGCCTGCGGAAAAGTACACGTATGTCTCCTCGCGACTGATCAAGGGCGTCTACCAGTTGAATGGCGATATCAGCGAGCTGGTGCCCCCGCTGGTGCTGGAGCGGCTGCAGCAAAAGCGCGCGGCGCATGTCGCTCCGCTGGGCGGAGAGGTTCCGGGCGAAGTTTAGGCCAACTCTACATATTCGAGAGAGCGCCTCGATTGCTAGAATCGTCCGTATGAGCGCAGCTGCTGCAGAAGTCCTTTCCGGGACCAAAATCTTCTCCGACCGCATCAACCGCATTGAAGTGTCGGCCACCATGGCGATTACCGCCGAGGCCCTGCGCCTGAAGAGCACGGGCATCGACCTGGCTGACTTCGGTGCGGGCGAGCCGCACTTCGCAACGCCGCAGCACATCAAGCAGGCTGCGATCGATGCGATCGAAAAGAACCTGACGAAGTACACCGCGGTTGCGGGCATTCCGGAGGTTCGCAAGGCCATCTGCGCCCGCCATGCCGCGGACTTCGGCACGGATTACAAGATTGACGAGTGCTGCTTTGCCACGGGTGGCAAGCAGGCGCTGTTCAATGCGATTGAGGTGCTGGTCGACCACGGTGACGAAGTCATTGTGCCGGTGCCTTACTGGGTTTCGTACAAGGACATCATCCAGTTCGCGGGCGGCACGCCGGTGTTTGTGAAGACGGATGAGGCGCAGGATTTTCGCCTGACCGCTGCGGCGGTAGAGGCGGCGATTACCGAGCGGACGCGCTGCATCATCCTGAACTCGCCGACGAATCCTGCGGGGTCGATCATTCCGGCGGCGGATATGGAGAGCATCATCCGCCTGGCGCACCGTCGTGGCATCGTGGTGCTGCTGGATGAGTGCTACAACTACCTGAACTTTGAGGGCGAGGGGAAGCCCACGTCCGGTGGATCGGTGACGGATTGCCGCGATTCGATTGTGATCTGCGGCACGCTGTCAAAGACGTATGCGATGACGGGCTGGCGTGCGGGTTTTGCGCTGGGACCGAAGCCGATCATTGCCGCCATCAGCAAGCTGCAGTCGCAGAGTACCAGCAACGCTTCGACGCCGGTGCAGTACGCGGCCATTGCTGCGCTGAACGGATCGCAGGATTGCGTGGAGGAGATGCGCAAGGGGTATGTCGAGCTGCGCGACCGCATCCTGGCTGGGTTCAAGACGATTCCTGGCATCACGTGCACGGTGCCGCAGGGCGCTTTCTACGTGTACCCGAATGTCAGCGCGTACTTTGACAAGAAGGACGCTTCTACCGCTTCACAGATTGCTTCGCGGTTGCTGTCGGAGGCGCATGTAGTGTGCGTGCCGGGTGAGGCGTTCGGTACGGAGGAGCATCTGCGTTTCTCGTATGCGACGTCAGCGGATGTGATCGACAAGGGTCTTGAGCGGATGCGTACGTTCTTCGGAGGGCTCGTTTAGATCATGGCAAACACAATTGATAACAAGGTGGTAGCGCTGGTTCCTGTTGTGCTTGCAGGCGGTAGCGGCACACGTTTCTGGCCGCGGTCTCGCAAGTCTCGCGCGAAGCAGGTGCTGCCGCTCTCGGGAAGCGGCAAGACCATGATCCAGGAGACGGTGGCGCGTTTGCGTCCGCTGGCGCAGATTGAAGATTTTCTGGTGATCACCAATGATCTGCTGTCTGCGACGATCAAAGGGCAGTTGCCGGAGGTGCCCGAGGATCGGATTCTGTGTGAGCCGTTTGCGCGGAACACGGCGCCTGCATGCGCGCTGGCAGCAATGATTGTGGAACGCACAGCGCCGAATACGATCCTGGGTATATTTCCGTCGGACCATGTGGTGGCGAACGACGCACGCTTTGCCGAGGTGATTCGCTCGGGGATGCAGATCGCAGCGGCAGGCGAGAACATTGTGGTTTTGGGCGCGCCGCCGACTCGGCCAGAGACTGGCTACGGTTACATCCAAGAGGGTGCTCCGGCAGATTTTGCTGATGCGTCAATCGCGGCGCGTTCGGTGCAGCGGTTCACGGAGAAACCACAGATCGACCGAGCGATTGAGTTTGTGGCGGACGGTAACTACTCGTGGAATGCGGGTATCTTCCTTTGGTCGGCACGGACGCTCGCGAATGCGATCCGCGAGCACCGCCCTGCGATGGCCGCTCCTCTGGAGCGCATTGCTGCAGCCTTTGGCACGCCGGAGTTTGAGGCTGTGTTTGCTGCAGAGTTCGAGGCGATCGAGAACATCAGCATTGACTATGCGGTGCTGGAGCCGCGATCGGCGAAGGGGGCCGCGGGGCATATCTATTGCCTACCGGCCGACTTTGGCTGGAACGATCTGGGATCGTGGAATGCCTTGCACGAACATGCCATGCAGAAGGGCGGCAGCAAGGGCCATGCGAACGTGGTGGAGAGCAAAAGCATGCTGCACATGGATGCTTTTGGCAATTATGTCTTTGCGCCGGGATTGACGGTGGCCTTGCTGGGCGTGAGCGACCTGGTCGTTGTGCAGACAGACGATGCCCTTCTGATCACGACGAGGGCGCACTCGCAGGAGGTTGGGCGTGTAGTTAGTGAATTGAGCCACTCGGGCCGCAAGGACCTTGTTTAAGCCCTTGAAGACACGCAATGGCCCCGGCTTGCCGGGGCATTGCTTTTGTCCTCCGAGCCAGGAACTGGATAGCACGCGCGGCGACTTGTGGAAGATCGTCTTGCTGTGGACGCTGTGAGCCATGCACGACGCAGGAGGATCCGCTCAGTTAAGGCCGGAGTGCTGTACAGCTGACCTTTGCACCAGATTTGGTGCAAAGGCGATTCTTGTTCTCAAAGCGATGTCCGCCGCTGATTGACGGGGCGAAGGATCTGGATGCCGCGGTAAAAGGCGCTTTTGTTCCTCGGAGCGGATGGGGGGGCAGTTTTGTGGCTCCCGGCCCCCCCGGATGGGATAATCGAAGCATTCCGATGAGTGAAACGACGAAGATCCCTACAACCCCTAGCGCCGTCAAGTTTGGCACCGACGGCTGGCGCGGCATCATTGCCGATGACTTTACGTATGCCAACGTGCGCATCGCTGTAACTGCGATTGCGAACTATGTTGTTGCGCATGAGGATGCCTCAAAGGGCGTCTGTATCGGGTATGACACCCGTTTCGGGTCGCCTCAGTTTGCGCGCCTGGCGGCGGAGGTCATCAGCCAGGCCGGCATTCCCGTGCTGCTGGCGAAGGACATTACGGCGACACCGGCGTTGAGCTATGGCGTGCGGAAGCTGGGCGCGGCGGGCGGAATCATGATCACTTCGTCGCATAATCCCGCGCAGTGGAATGGCGTGAAGTACAAGGCCAGCTATGGCGGGTCGGGTTCGCCGGGAATCATCAAGCAGATTGAGGGCTACCTGGGCGTGCCGCTGCCTGAGGCAAAGACGCCTGGCGCAATTACCGAAGTGGATTTTATGCCGGACTATGTTGCGGCCGTCGAGGCGTTTGCGGACCTACCGCTGATTGCCAAGGGCGGCCAGCGCTTCCTGATTGACAGCATGTTTGGTGCGGGCGCGGGCGTGTTGAAGGGCATCTTTGAGCGCGCGGGCGTGCCGTGTGTCGAGATTCGTGCGGAGCATAACCCGCTGTTTCCGGGTATCAATCCGGAGCCGATTCTGCCGCATATTGCGCTGACGCAGAAGAAGGTTGTGGAAGAGAAGTGCGCGGCAGGCCTGGTGACGGATGGCGACGCGGACCGCATCGGCTCAGTCGATGAGCATGGCAATGTGGTGGATGCGCACAAGATCTACTCGATCCTGCTTTGGTGGCTGCTGGAAAAGAAGAAGTGGCCCGGCGACGTGACGCGTGCATTCAACACGACGAAGATGCTGGACCGCATCGCGGCGAAGTATGGCCGCAAGCTGTACGAGCATGGGATTGGCTTCAAGTATGTCTGTGACCTGATGCTGGATGAGAGCAAGAACATCCTGATCGGCGGCGAGGAGTCGGGCGGGGTCGGGATCAAGCGGCACCTGCCGGAGCGTGACGGCATCCTGAATGCGTTGCTGATTGCGAACGTGATGGCGGAAGAGAAGAAGACGCTGGGCGAGCTGGTTGCGATGCTGCAGGCGGAGTTTGGCGAGCACCAGTATGGCCGCATCGACATGCATATCAATGAGCAATTGAAGCATTCGGCGATCAAGCGGGCGAGCAGCGGATTGACGGATATCGCCGGGTACAAGGTGCTGAAGTCCGAGGACATGGACGGCATCAAGTTCTACCTGGAGAATCCTGCGTCGTTTGGTTTAAAGAACGCGGCGGAGACGTGGCTGCTGTTGCGTGCGAGTGGCACGGAACCGCTGCTGCGCGTGTACTGCGAATCGAATTCGCAGGATGCTGTGACGAAAATTTTGAAGGCTGCTGAGCAGTTTGTGTTGGAGGGTTAGTTGGCTGCTGTAACGACCGAGGCGAAGGCCTTCCTGTTTGACCTGGATGGTGTGCTGATCAGTTCCATTGCAAGTGCGACGCGCTGCTGGCGGCGCTGGGCCATGATGCATGACGTGCCCAATGCGAAGAATTTTGTGCTGCCGCATGGTGTTCCCGCTCGCGACATCGTTCAGATGCTGCGGCCCGATCTGGATCCGGATGCGGGCCTGCGGATCATTGAGGACATGGAGATCGAGGATGTAGGCGATATCCAGGTGCTGCCGGGAGTGATGGAGCTGCTGACGAAGCTGCCGCAGGAGCGCTGGGCGATTGTGACCAGTTGCACGGAGCGCCTGCTGAAGGGGCGGCTGTCTGCTGCAGGTCTGCCGTGGCCGAAGAACCTGGTTACAGCTGACATGGTGACCAAGGGTAAGCCCGATCCAGAGCCGTATCGCCGCGGAGCCGAGATGCTGGGGTTCGCCCCGGAGGAGTGCATCGTCGCGGAAGATGCGGTGGTGGGGGTTAATTCCGGGCTGGGCGCTGGTTGCCGGGTGCTGGCGGTGCTCAGCTCCACGCCTCGCGCGGAGTTGAAGGCGGCGACGTGGATTGCGCGGTCGCTGGCGGTGGTGAAGGTTGAGGTTGAGGCCGAAGGGTTACAGGTTACGATTCCGTTGGCACGGAAGATCAAGGGCGTTGTGGCGGAGTAGGATTGGCGTCTCGTTCTATGAAAGCAGCACCAACGGCGCGGCCCTATAGGGCGCGCCGTTGGCGCTTGTGCATCAAGAAACGGCACCAACCTAGCGCGTTGCTCAAGGCTAAGATTCGGTCCGGCCCTCGGCCCTCATAGCGTCGGCTACCCCGGTCAGGCCTTTGGCGCTGTTCGCGTTCGTGATCCTTAACACTTGCGGCATTGGCTGCGGATTGTGTCTGCCGTACATGCGGCTCCGGCAAAGACTGCCGACTTTAGCGCATGCAGCTCAATCTACAGCGCGAATCGTTTGCGCAGGAGGGCCTCTACTCGAGGAATGTCGGCCTCGGTGTCGACGCCTACGGTGTCGAAATCAACGGCTTCGACGTACAGGGCGAGGCCGTTTTCGAGCAGGCGCAGCTGCTCGAGGCGTTCGGTCTGTTCCAGCGGACTGGCTTCGAGGGTTCCGAAGCGCAGGAGGGCAGGGCGGCGGTAGGCGTAGAGGCCCAGGTGCTTCCAGTAGGTGGCTTTACCGTTGGCGAGGTCGCCGGCGAGATTGGCGTCCCGATCGTAGGGGATGGTGGCCCTGCTGAAGTAGAGCGCGCGGCCGTCGGTGGCGTTGACGACCTTTACGGCGTTGGGGTTGGTGATGTTTTCGGGTGCGCAGACGGTTTTGACGGTGGTGCATTCGACCTGGGGACCGCGGGCGAAGGGGCGGAGGAGCGCGTCAATGTGCTCGGGCTTCAGGAGCGGTTCGTCTCCCTGGATGTTGACGTAGATGTCTGCCTCGCGCTGGAGGGCGACGGCGCGCATGCGGTCGGTGCCGCTGGGCAGATCGGCGTCGGTCATCTGACAGAGCCAGCCGTTGATTTTGCAGAGGTCGGCGACCTGCTCGCTGTCGGTGGCGACGACGACAGCGTCGAGTTGCGGGCAGCGGAGGGCAGCCTCAACGACCCACTGCAGCATGGGGCGACCGAGGAGTGGGCGCAGCACTTTACCGGGCAGGCGGGTGGAGGCGAGGCGGGCGGGAATGACTCCGAGGGTGATTGGCATGCTTTTTCCGGGCCAGCGGTTTGGTCTGCGGGCCGACTTCCAGTAAACTACATGGAGTGCCTCGCGGCTCCCGCCGCAGACAGACGGTACTCCCCAACACCCATGGCGGTGTAGCTCAGCTGGTTAGAGCGGCGGACTCATAACCCGCAGGTCACTGGTTCGAGCCCAGTCACCGCCACCAAGATCCCCGTCTTAGCCTCCCCATTTGAAGTAGCCCCGCCACGGATCGGGAACGCGGAGCGGCGTTTCTTTCTGGATGCCTTGCCGGAGTTGTGCGCGCACGCCGGGAAGGTCAGGAATGGTCAGACAGCGTCCGCTCTCGACTGTGTCTGGCGCCTCCATTGGATACTTTGTCTGTAGCAGATAGAAGGTAGAACCCGCTGTGAGCGGCACCTCGATTTTTCTTGGTTGATAAGCCAAGGATGGGTGGGTGTATACGAGCAACTCTGTTCCTATTTGCCAGCCTTCCCCGCCCTTTAGTTTTTCTATAATCCGCACGTGGGCTTGCTCCATGGTCGTTGGTGGACGCAAAGGATCTGGATCTGATGCTTCCTTTCGAGCAAGCGACATAACGCGTAAAACCGCATCCGCTTCCCGAGCCCGGGCGAAAAGAGGAACGCGGCAATCGACGGGTAGTTCCGCTTTGTTCTCGGGATCTGGCTTATCGCTCCGTTGACGATCGTAAAGATTCCACTCGGCCGACGCAGGGAAGATTTCCTCCATGTATTTGCAGGGACGTATACGGCCGATGCATTCAAAGTTGAAGCGTGTGAGGCTTCGCGCCTGCTCCGTTGGTGTCTGCAGACTAAAGACGACCTGCACCATGGAGCAGGTCGAACAGCCGCCCGGGCGGCTGACCGAATAGTAAGGATGCGTCGCCAGTTGCTCTGTTCCGGAGATGAGCCAGCCTGGATCGCCCCCGTTCACACGGTCCGCTGAGTGGCTGGTTGCAACAAGCGTGGACTCTCCGCTTCCTCCAACAGTGAAACTATCGCCTTTACGCAACACAACATTTCCCTGAACAACAAATGAAACCATGAAGCTGGCGGGGCGATTTCCAAAGATGATCGCTGGATGGAAGTACAGAGCCAACGGTATCAGGAGGGACCGACTAGAGGCCGCAAATGAGGTCGAGGTCTTAAACGCTTGTTCGATGGGACTTCCCAAACGGATGGTGTAGCGGCAGAAGTTCGCGTCGCAGGTGCCCTCATACCGGCCGTGACGTCCCCACCTGGTCATCATCCGCTGGGTTTCCGACCATGATGTTTTGTGCAACTCCAACGATTGGAAGTCCGCCATCAGGCGCGCGCAGCGATGGCGGTAGGCGACAGTGGCGAACCGCATGCCGCCCACAAACAGAACGAGGGAAGACAGATAGGCGATCGCCAGCAACAGGAGTAGCCGGCCGGTTCGTTTGGCGAAACGCATGCGGACACCCTCAAAACAGAATCTCCGAAGTTTACGGCCATTTCGCGCATGGGGGCTGGAAATGTGGCTCCTGTGCACCAACTCTAACGCCAAATCGGGCGTATGCTATCTCGACCGGGGTGCGTCTAACCTGGTGAAGCATAAGTCCGTCTCCCGGGGTACGCTCTGCCGATGCCGAAGTCGCTTAAGATCTCTACGCTCGCTGTCTCTGCTGTTCTGTTGTTGACGATGTTCCTGGGTGCCAACGCCCGCCGTGTACGGGCGGCGGGGCAGCCACAGGAGGGTGCGTACCGGCAGATGCAGGTGTATAGCGAGGTCTTGCGGCATATCCAGGGTGACTATGTAGTCGACCCAAATATGGGCAAGGTGACAGATGCTGCCCTGCGCGGTCTGTTGGAGTCGCTCGATGCGAATTCGAGCTATCTGACACCGGAAGAGTACAAGGCGTATAAGGCGCGTGGCGAGAAGCCGAAGGCGCAGATTGGCCTGAACGTGGCCAAGCGGTTTGGGTATGCGACCGTTGTTTCCGTTGTGCCGGGTGGCCCTGCAGATAAGGCCAACCTGAATGATGGCGACATGATCGAGTCGATCGGCGACAAGAGTACGCGCGACCTGTCGCTGGCCACGGTGCAGATGATGCTGGAGGGCGAAAAGGGAACGAACGTCAACCTTTCGGTCATTCGTCCTCGCAGGTCTGTGCCGGAGAAGCTGACGATTACTCGTGCGGAAGTGGCGCATGCGCCGACTGGTGAGGTCTTCTACGAGAGCGGCAGCATCCTGTACATCAAGCCGGTGACGCTGGATAAGGAGCATGTGCAGCAGGTTGAGTCGAAGCTGAAGAACATGGGCAAGACGAATACCAAGAAGATTCTGCTGGACTTACGTGATGTTTCGACCGGCGACAACGTCGAGGCGTTGCGCATGGCGAATCTGTTCATCAAGACCGGCACGCTTGCCATGCTGGAGGGTCAGAAGGTCTCGAAGCAGACGTTTACGGCGGAGCCAGGTAAGAGCGTGAATGCAACTGCGCCGATGGTGACGCTCGTGAACCACGGCACGGCTGGACCGGCGGAGCTTGTCGCCGGCGCCCTGCTTGATTCCAAGCGAAGCGAGCTGGTGGGCGAGAAGACGTTTGGCGACGGATCGCAGCAGCGTACGTTTGAACTGCCGGACGGTGCAGCGCTGATTCTCTCCGTTGCGAAGTACGAGACGCCGAGCGGTAAGAAGTTCCAGGACGAGGGTTTGACGCCGCCGGTCGCTGTGGCTTCGGCGATTGAAGTCGTAACTGCAGACGAGGACGACGAGGACACTCCGGATGGTGCTTCGAGCACGCAGACGGTGAACTCTTCAAAGCCTGCGGTGCCGGTGGCGAAGCCGAATGCCCAGATCGATGAGCAATTGAATAAGGCGTTGGATCTGTTGAAGGCCAAGGCGGCGTAAGAGGGTTTCTGGTTTTTAGTTTCTTGTTTCTGAAAGGGTGCCGCTCTTAGCGGCACCCTTTCCTTTCCAGCCCAAAGCTGATGGGGTTAAAGGGAGGTGCGATGAAGATTGTTGGCGTCCGTGACAACTTCCCCGGTCGGTCCTCACTCCTATCGGTTATCCACCCCCTGGGCGCCTCCGTGCTACCGTAAAAAACTGTGCCATCCCTGTTCACTCGCGACGAAGAAACGGCGCAGCAGCGCAAGACGCAGCGTGCCGGATCGCCCCGTGTGCCGTACGCGCGTACAAGGTGGGCGAAGTACTTTCCAACGCGGGCGAAGGCCCGGCGCGGCATCTTCTACGGTCTGCTGGGCTGTTCGGCGATCTTTGGCAGCCTGGTCGGGCTGACGCTGGTCAACACGACCGATCTGCCGCAGATGGAAGATCTGGAGCATTACCATCCGGCGACCACGACAGAGCTGCTGGATGTGCATGGCCGCAGCATCGGATCGTTTGCGCTGGAGCGGCGCGTTGTGGTTCCGTACAGCGAGTTTCCGAAGGTGCTGCACGACGCCATTTTGTCCATCGAAGACAAGAGCTTTGAGAAGAATGCGGGTATCAACCCGTTCCGCGTGGCAGGTGCGGCGTACGTCGATCTGCGGTCAAAGGGGCGGCGGCAGGGCGCTTCGACGCTGACGATGCAGCTTGCGCGAAACCTGTTCCTGTCGATGGATCAGACGTACTCGCGCAAGATCCAGGAGATTCTGCTCTCGATTCAGATTGAGCGGCACTTCACCAAGCCGCAGATCTTTGCCCTGTATGCGAACCAGATCTACCTGGGCAGCGGCGTCTATGGGTTTGAGGCGGGCAGCGAGTACTACTTTTCGAAGAAGGTGCACGACCTGACGCTGCCGGAGGCTGCTTTGCTGGCAGCGCTGCCGAAGGGGCCGACTTCGTATTCGCCGTTGCGTCATCCGGAGCGTGCGCTGAAGCGACGCAACCTGGTGCTGAGCGAGATGCTGAGCGACGGGGACATTACGCGGTCGCAATATGAAGAAGCGAAGGCCGCTCCGATGGGCCTGCACATCGAACCTCAGACGAACACGGTTGCGCCGTATTTTGTGGAAGAGGTGCGCCGGCAGCTGGAGCAGGAGTACGGGTCAGATGCTGTGCATGGCTCGGGTCTGAAGATTTTCACGACCATGGATCTCGACCTGCAGCTTACGGCGAACAAGGCCGTGATGGATGGTGCTGCGGCGTACGAACGCCGGCACGGATGGAAGGCGAAGCTGGTCAACATTGCGGCGACCGGCGCGGACCTGGAGACGTACGTCCATCCGGACTGGACGCAGTCGGTGGAGAATGGCGCTTACTTCCACGCGTTGGTCACAGAGGCGACGGCGCGGCGCGTGATTGTGCGCATCGGCAAGCGGTATGCGGAGATGACTCCAGCCGACTGGGCGTGGACGACGATGGGCAATGGCGACAAGCTGTTGCAGCGCGGCGACATTGCTTATGTGCGGATCGAGGATGCGACGTCCGGCGATAAGACGATGCATGCGACGCTGCAACAGGATACCGGCGCGCAGGCCGCGATGATGGCGGTGGATAACAACAACGGCGAGGTGCTTGCGATGGTGGGCGGCCGCGACTTCTCGCTGTCGCAGTTTAACCGCGCAACGCAGGCCGAGCGGCAGACGGGTTCCAGTTTCAAGCCGTATGTATACACGGCGGCGATCGAAAATCTGCACACGAAGCCGACGGACATCATTGTCGACGGACCGACAAGTTTCTATACGCCGAACGGCCCCTACACTCCGCATAACTACGAGGCGGATTACAAGGGCGCGATGACGATCCTGAATGCCTTCGCGGAGTCGCGGAATATCCCGGCGCTGAAGCTGGCGAACCAGGTGGGCATCAAGAAGGTGATCGAGGTTGCGCACCGGTTTGGTGTGACTTCGAATCTACCGTCGTTTCTGCCGGTGGCGATCGGCTCGGCGGGCATCAGTCTGCAGGAGCAGGTGGGCGCTTACTCGGTATTTCCGAACGACGGCATCCTGATCAAGCCGCATGTCATTCGTCGCATTGTGCAGGCGGACGGCCTGCCACTGAAGCAGTCGGCGCCTCAGGTGAAGGAAGTGGTCTCGGTCGATACGGCGCGAACGATGATGAAGCTGCTGGAGGCGGTGCCGCAGTACGGTACGGCTGCGGTGGCAGGCGCAACGCTGAAGCATCCGCTGGGTGGCAAGACGGGTACGACGAACAGCTACACCGATGCGTGGTTTATCGGCTTTTCGCCCAGTGTCACGGCGGGCTCGTGGATCGGCTTCGACGATCGCAAGTCGCTTGGCGAGAAGGAGACCGGCGCCAAGGCCGCGCTACCGATGTGGATCGACTTCATGAAGGCGGCTATTGCGCGGACGCCGGTGGAGAGCTTCCCGACGGCGGCGAAGAAGACGTTGGAAGTGAACGCAGGTGCGGATAGTGTGGCGCCCGTAGTGAAGAAGCAGCCAGTGGTGCCGAATGATGATTCGGATGACGATGACGATTCGGCGGAGAAGCCCGCTGTGAAGGCTCCCGCGCCGGTCGTGCGGGAGACACCGGAGGCTGCGCCGGATGCAATGCCGGATGATTCTGCCGGTAGTGTGAAGGTTGCGCCGTCGCCGAAGGGTTACGTGGCATCGCCTTTAGGGCCTTATCGGCCGTATACGGGGGCAAAGCCTGCCGCGCCGCGCACGACGACCGAGCCACCTCGGGTGCCTGCTCCCCGGTAGGGTGCAGAATCTTTCTGGAGCGATGTTGGCGAGTCCAGATCGTAAAGCTAAACCTCGGCGGCTAAAGCCGGGCTCCAGAGTTGATTCTTGGCACAGCTGAAGCTGTGCCCTTCCGATCAACGGGATCTCGTTGCGCCTGGCGCCCTAGCGAGTGCCTTGCGCAGGTGAAACCAGCGCTCGGCTCGGGCCACGTCTTGGCCGATCTGGGCTTTCAGGGCCTCAGGGGACGGCCATTTTTTCTCTTCGCGTAGACGCTTGTGGAAGGTCATGCGGAGTGGCGTCTGTTCGTCGAGCGGGATTGGGTGGAAGCGGAGCAGGTAGGTTTCGACTGCGAAGGAGTCTTCGCCGAAGGTGGGGCGGTTTCCGATGTTGGTGGCGCCTTCGAAGGTGATAGCAGAGGCGCCGGTGCCGACGCGCAGGTCCGTGACGTAGACGCCGTTCGCCGGCAATAGATCGGCATAGGGAGCGAGATTGATGGTGGGTACGGCGTACTGGGTGCCGTAGCCGCGACCTCGTGCGGGTGTGCTGTCGACGGCGAAGGGGCGGCCGAGCATGTGTCGGGCGGCGCTCATGTTGCCTTCGCCTATGACGGTGCGGATGCGGCTGGACGAGACCGTCTGCCGGCCCATGGTGAGCGGCGCGAAGATGTGCGCGGTAAAGCCGCAGCCGTTGCCGAGGGATTCCAACGAGTGCATGTCGGCTTCGGCACCGTACCCGAAGCGAAAGTTTTCGCCCTCGTGGACCTCGGCGGCGTGGAGCGTGTCGCGCAGGACAGTTTCGCAGAAGGTGCGGGCGGTGGTCCGCGAGAACTCCTGCGTGAAGGGCAGCAGGAGGACGGCATCGAGGCCGGTGTCAGCGAGCAGTTCCAGCTTCACGTCGAGCGGGGTGATCAGGCGCAGCGGGAACTCGGGGCGCAGGACGCGCGCGGGATGCGGATCGAGTGTAACGAGGATTGCCTTAGCGTTTTTTTTACGGGCGCGGGCGACGACCTCGGTGATGACGGTGCGGTGGCCGCAGTGCAAACCGTCGAAGTTGCCGATGGTGACGATGCTGGGGCCGAAGTCGGCGGGCACTTCAGCGAGCGAGCGGAAGACGATCATGCTGCGTCTCCCTCGGTTGGAAAGGCTGCGATGTCGAAGTTCAGTTGCAGGCCGTCGTAGGCCATGTGGATGCCTTCGGGCAGTTCGGCTTCGGTGGCAGAGTGTTCGAGGTCGTGTGAGATGTGGGTGAAGTAGGTCTGCTTCGCCCCGATGCGCTGGGCGATGGCGATGCTCTTGTCCAGATGCGAGTGGCTGGGGTGCGGTTCGCGGCGGAGGGCATCGAGCACGACGATATCGAGGCCGCGCAGGCGATCGTAGCTGGCCTCGGGCAGGTCGCTCATATCGGTGAGGTACGCCGCGTCGCCGAAGCGATAGCCGGCGATGATGTGATGGCCGTGCCGGACGGGAATGCGTTCGATCATTGCGCCAAAGAGCTCGACGGTGGTGCCGGGTTCGGAGCTGAGGCGGTGCAGATCGACGCGGGCGCTGGTTGGGTATCGATCAACCTTGCGGAACGTGTAGTCGAAGATCCGCTCGAGCAGGTCTGCTGTGGGATCGTCTGCGTAGATGGGCAGATGCGCGGCGTGGCCAAAGGTAAGGGGCCGCAGGTCGTCGAAGCCCAGCACGTGGTCAGCGTGGCCGTGGGTGTAGAGGACGGCGTCCAGATGGTCGATGCCGAAACGGATGGCCTGCATGCGGAACTCCTGACCGGTGTCGATCAGGACGGTGCGCCGGACGTCGTGTGCGGCGTCGTGGTAGCGCAGGGCGATGGAGGAACGCATGCGGTTGTTGTGTGGATCGGTCGAGTGACAGACAGCGCATTTGCAACCCAGGGTGGGCACGCCCATGGACGTGCCCGTTCCCAGGAAGAGGAGTTCTGCGCCGCTGTTTGTGTTGCTAGCGGACAATCCGGGGACCGCCACCGGTGAACCCGCCGCCGCCGAAGCCGCTGCCGCCAGTACCGGGACCTGCGGGTGGCGGTCCCTGCTTGGCCTGCGCCTGACGGGCGAGCAGCTGCGTGATTTCGAGGAAGCCCATGCGCAGCTCAAAGAGGGCAGCGTCGATCAGGCGGCGTTCCACGTCCGTGAGATTGCTGGAGGTCTTCTCACCGATGATGCCGAGCATGTCGATGCTCTGCTTTGCGCCGAGGATGTCGACGCGCGCCTGCTGGCCCTGTTGCGTGCCTGCGCCGAGCTGCATCATGGCCGACATGTAAATGGACTGCACGAGCTGTGTGAAGTCCATGGCGGGCGGGTGCTCTGCGCCCAGGTTCTGCGAGCGAACCATGGTGTCGAGGCGCTCCGAGGTCGTCTCGTAGGCGAGGCGTACCTGCTGCATCTCCTCTTCGGTGGGCGGCGGCGGCAGATCGGGTTCGCCTTCGGTTGATTCGGCTGCTGCGGTCTCCTCTTCCGCGGGCTCGGGCACGGGTGTGATGGAGTGCGCGCTGTTGAAGGGGATGGGCTCGTTGTGGTGCTTGTGCGCGGGAGCTTCCGCAGGCTCGGTCACCGCGGGCGCCGGCATCTCCGTCACGTTTGCGGCGACTGGTTCGGTCGCGGCTGCCGGTGTCTCTGCAACCGTGGCTGCGGGGCTCTCCGCGGGTGTCTCGCGCGGTTCACCGTCCATGCGGAACTTGCGGCGGTCGTTGATGACGAAGGGTTTGTTTTGCTCCTGCTCTGACATTGCTCTCTCTCAAACTCTCTTAATTGGCCTTAGGATGCGGCTGCGGCGGTACGGGGTTCTGCGGTGCCGCCTTCGAAGGTCAGCGGGAGGCCGCGGTCGATGGCTTCGCGGCGGACGAAGCCGAGCGCGAGGCGCTGGCCGTCGATGGGTTCTGCGGCGATGCTGGTCAGCTCGCCGACGGCCTTGCCGTCTGCGGTGAGCGCGGTGCCGGGCGCCGGGATCTCCCCGGACAGCGCGAAGGTGGTGAAGGTGCGGTGGACGTTACCGCGCGAGCGGATGCGCTCCACGATCTCCTGACCGAGGTAGCAGCCCTTGTTGAAGTGCAGGGCACGGGTCTGTTCCGTCTCCTGGGGCAGGTCGCGGTCGCGTATGTCGGTGCCGAAGCGCGGCGTGCCCTCAGCAATGCGCAGCAGATCCAGGCCGGCCTCGTCGCAAATTGTCGCGCCGGCGTTTTGCAGGGCTGCGGTGAGATCGGAGATATCCGTGGCGGAATCTGCCCAAAGCTCAAAGCGTGGCACAAGCGGGCTGTGTGCGGTGATGAGCACGAGCGGCTTGCCCTGCCAGTCGATGTTCTGTCGTTTCAGCAGGCGCGAGGCCCGCGCGGCAACGCCGATGGCGGCGAGCTTTTCGACTGCGGCAGGGCCGGCGACCAGCAGGCCGTGCTTCTCCGCGGAGAGGTCGGCGAGTTCCACGTCATCCATGATGATGAAGCGGTCGAGCAGCGCAATCATGGGCTCGATCTGTGCGGGCGCGGTCTGCAGCAGAAGGCGGTCGGCTTCGGCCCAGACGGTGGCATCGCCCTGGATACGGCCTTGAACGCTGAGCAGGAAGGCGTAGGCGCCTTCGCCGGGCGTAAGTGCCTGGACGGAGTTGGTGACCATGCCATTGAGCCAGCGGACGCGGTCGCCTCCGGTGACGGCGATCCAGCCTGCGGAGAGCGCAGCGAGGCCCGCACCGGTGCGCAGGGCGGCGAGCTGGTCGGTAGGACGGACGGTGGTGAGTGAGGAGTCTGTCATGGTGCGTTCTGTGGGCGTTGCATCGCGGCCCGAAGGCCCGCTTGCCCGTACACTGGATTATAGGTTCCGCGACGGCCCATGGCCCGCGCGCGCCGCTCGCGTCCCACTGGAGTTGTCACTGTCTTGAAGCGCGCCCGCCGTCTCCCACTGTGTCCCCTTGCTGCCGTCTTTTTCGCCGCCACCGCCTCGCTCCCCGCGCAGACGGTGCCACCGCAGCCGATTGCACCGCCGCCCGTAACGTCGACGACGCACAGCGAGAGTGGCCTGAGCGAGTCCAAGGCTCCCATGACGAAGGACCAGGCGGCAGAGCTCTTCCGCTCGGTTGACGAAATCCTGGCGTTTGTTGCGAAGGATTCGCACCTGAAGGCTTCGCGGCCGGTGAAGCGCAAGTTGCTGACGCGCGACCAGGTGCAGCGCGATCTGCGTTCGAAGATGAGCGAAGACGAGGGCGCAAAGCGTCTGGAACGCAGCGAACTGGTGTTGAAGAAGTTCGGGCTGCTGGATCGCGACTTTGCGCTGAAGCCGTTTTTGCTGAGCTTGCTGACCGAGCAGGTGGCCGCGTATTACGACCCGAAGACGCGTACGGTTAACATGCTGGACTGGGTCAAGCCGGACGAGCAGAAGTCCGTGCTGGCGCATGAGTTGACGCATGCCGTACAGGACGACCGCGTGCATCTGGAGAAGTGGGGCACGCCGGGGCCGACCGACATCAGCAAGAACGTTGGCGACGACAACCGGCATATCCAGCTGGACGAGGCTTCGACTGCGCGTGAGAGTGTAACGGAGGGCCAGGCGATGGCCGTCTTCGTCGACTACGAGTTGAAGGACTTGGGAAAGACGCTGGCGGATTCACCGGAGATTGGCGACCGGATGCGTGAGATGGCCAGTGACACTGCGGGCTCGCCGATTCTGGCGCGCGCGCCACTGCTGCTGCAGGAGTCATTGCTGTTTCCCTACGGCGCAGGACTTGGATTTGAGCAGCAGTTGCTGCAGTCGGGTGGCGTGGATGTGGCCTTCGCCGGCGCACTGGATCGTCCGCCCGGATCGTCGCACGAGATCCTGCATGCGCAGGATTACTTGGCAAAGACGCCTGTTCCGGTGCTGACGATGCCGGACATTCATGGCTTGCTGGATAAAGACTGGGATCCGTATGACGTGGGTGTGATGGGCGAGTTGGATGTCCGGATCATCACGGAGCTGTTCGGCGGACAGCAGATGGCGGGTCCGCTTGCCGTCGCGTGGAATGGCGGCATCTATTTTGCGGCGCAGAACCGGAATGCCGCGCCCGCAGTGAAGCAGACGCCGGCATCCATCGGCACGATCTACTACTCACAGTGGAAAAACCGCGATTCCGCGCGCAGCTTTTTGAAGATCTATGCGGGCGCTCTCGCTCGTAAATACAGCGCGTTGAAGAAGGTGGATCTGCCCAATGGTGATGAAGATCACCTGCTTTACAGCACGTCGGAAGGTGATGTCTGGCTGTCATTGGAGGACACAGGCGTGTTCATCAGCGAGGGCTATGACCGCGCCATGGCGAAGCAGCTGGAAGCGAAGTATCGCGAGGCACAGGGTCGTGGGCCGTTGATGCAGGCGGGTTCGCAGATGCCGCAGCATGAGTTGACGATGGGCTTTCGGTCGCTGCTGCCGGGCATAGGAGTGCCGCGCGCTGTGATCGATGCGACGCATCGGCTAGTTCAATAAGAAACGCAACACCATCAAGGAGAACGTACGTGGCACAGGCAGAGATCGGCATCATTGGCGGCAGTGGTTTGTACAACATGCCGGGACTGACAGACACCAGTGAGATCAAGGTAGAGACGCCGTTCGGCGATCCGTCCGAGACCATTGTGCTGGGCACGTTGGAGGGTCGCAAGGTCGCGTTCCTGGCGCGCCATGGCCGCGGTCACCGCATTCTGCCGACGGAACTGAACTTCCGCGCGAACATCTACGCTATGAAGAAGCTTGGCGTGTCGTTCATCCTTTCGATCTCAGCAGTAGGTTCCTTGAAGGCAGAGCACAAGCCGACGGACTTCGTCATTCCCGACCAGTTCATCGATCGCACGTTTGCGCGTAATGCCACGTTCTTCGGCGATGGCATCGTGGGGCACGTGGCGTTTGGCGATCCAGTTTGCGCGGTTGCGGCAAAGGCGTTCGAGCAGGGCTGCAAGGAAGCCGGTGTCGTCGGCAAGCTGGGCGGAACGTACGTGAACATGGAAGGCCCGCAGTTCAGCACACGTGCCGAGTCGAATCTGTACCGCTCGTGGGGCGCCGACGTGATTGGCATGACGAATCTGCAGGAGGCCAAGCTGGCTCGCGAGGCCGAGATCAGCTATGCCACGCTGGCGATGGTTACCGATTATGACTGCTGGTATGAAGGCCACGATGATGTGACCGTCGAACAGGTCATCAAGGTCGTGCATGAGAACTCTTCGAATGCACAGCGTGTGCTGACCGGTGCCGTGAAGGCACTGCCAAAGGACAACAGCGGAACGCCGATCGCTAGCGCACTGCAGTGGGCCATCATGACGGACAAGAGCATGATCCCGGCGACGACGCGGGAAAAACTCGCGATCTTTCTCGATAAGTACGACAAGTAACTTTACTCACGATTGATCGTCATCCTGAGCGAGGCGAAGGATCTCCACGAAACTCCGGCAGTAGCAAGCCCGCGCGAGGCTGTCCTGCCATCAAGGAAAGGCACGAATGTCGATTCTCGTTGTTGGCTCTGTAGCGTTTGACACGTTGACCACCCCCAGCGGCTCACGCACTAAGGTGCTGGGTGGGGCAGCGACGCACTTCTCGCTTGCTGCTTCATTCTTCACTGATGTGCGCGTTGTCGGTGTCGTGGGTAAGGATTTCCTGCCGGAGCACGAGGCTGTCATGACTTCAAAGGGCATCGACACCAGCGGCATCGAGCATGCCGATGGTCTGTCCTTCCACTGGACAGGCAGTTATGAAGGCACGATGGGCGAGGCGAAGACGCTTGGCACTGATCTGAATGTCTTCGGCTCGTTCGATCCGAAGATCCCTGCCAGCTACAAGGACACTGACTATCTCTTTCTTGCGAACATCGATCCGGTGCTGCAACTGCGTGTGCGGCAGGCGATGCCGGACGTAAAGATGGTTGCCGGTGACACCATGAACTACTGGATTGCCGATCATCGCGCGAACCTGGACAAGGTGCTTGCCGTGGAGGACATCCTGATCATCAACGATGGTGAGGCGCGTCTTCTAACGGGCGAGCATAACCTGGTGACGGCTGCGAAGAAGGTCATGGCGATGGGACCGAAGTCGCTGGTGATCAAGCATGGCGAGTATGGAGCGACGGCCTTTTTCAGCGATCGTTCGTTTGAAGACGGTGGCGTGAGCCTGGTGCCATTCCGTGCGCCGGCGCTGCCAATTGAATCGGTGGTCGATCCGACAGGCGCGGGCGATTCGTTTGCCGGTGGGTTTTATGGGTACATTGCGTCGCAGCCGAAGCTGACGCCGCGTGTCTTTCGCACAGCGTTGTTTTACGGCGGCGTGATGGGTTCGTTTGCCGTGGAGCGCTTTGGTACGGAGCGTTTGGAAAACACAACGCGTGAGGAGATCGATGAGCGCTTCGGACTCTTCCGGCAGATCTCGCATTTGGATCTCGATGCCGCGTAAGACTATTTCCGGTCAGACGATGCAGTCGCCGCGTGCTGCGATGCGCCGGGCGGCGCCACCGCGTCGTGCACCGCAGGATCCAAACACGGTCTATCCCGCGAACCGGCAGGAGATTATGCCGATCGCGCTGGCGTCGGTAATCCTGGCTTTTCTTGCGCTCCTGGTCTCTGCCTCGCGCGGATGGATGTTGCTGTATGGCGATGCCGTCGCGCACCTGGGCATTGCACGTCGGATTCTCGATGCTCGCTATCCGGGGTTGGCGCAGTTGGGCGGCGTTTGGCTGCCGCTACCGCATCTGTTGATGCTGCCCTTTGTGCAGCGCATGGATTGGTGGCAGAACGGTATTGCGGGCGCGTGGCCTTCGCTGGCTGCTTATGTGCTCGGCAATGCGGGATGTTATGCGCTGGCACGCAAGCTGGTCACGCCGACCTGGGCGTTCGCAGCGACGGCGTTCTTTGCGCTGAATCCGAACCTGCTTTACCTGTCGACGACAGCGATGACAGAGCCGCTGTTTCTCGCGTTGTTGCTGTGGTCCACCGTCATCGCGTACGAAGCCGTGGAAGCGCTTGGCGCGAACAAGGTTTCGACTGCCAAGACGCGGATGCTGCTAAGCGGTCTGCTGACGATGGCGATGGTATTTACGCGCTACGACGGCTGGATTGTAGGTGCAGCGATCTGGGTGGTGCTGGCGCTGGCGTGGTGGCGTTCGAGCGACGCGACAAAGCAGGCTACCAAGTCGAGCTTGCTCATCATGACCGTGTTGGCCGCCATGGGACCTGTGCTTTGGTTTGCTTATAACGCGGTGTATCAGCATGACTGGCTCGACTTCATGCGTGGGCCTTACTCTGCCAAGGCGATTGAAGAAAAGACGACGCCTGCAGGATCGGCACCGCGACGTGGCATGCACAACCCTGGCTGGGCGCTGATCTACTTCACGCGCGCTGCGCAGGTGGATGCGGCGGCGTATGAGCTCGGCTTTGGCGTGATGTTTGCCGCGCTGGCCGGTGGGTGGATGGCGTGGAAGCAAAAGCTTTCGCGAATCACGCTGCTGTTGTGGCTTCCACTGCCGTTCTATGTGTACTCGATCGCGTGGGGACACGTGCCGATGTTCATCCCGCAGCTTTATCCGGGGTCGTATTACAACTCGCGCTATGGGATGGAGCTGCTGCCTGCGCTGACGATCTTTACGGCGCTGGTGCTCGCTGCGGTGGAGAAGTGGCTGCGTGCGCGGAGTAAGAAGCAGGCGGACCTCTTCTTCTTCCTGGTCCTGTTCAGCATCGTTTTCAATGTTGTGGCGATGATGGGTACGTTTGGCACGATGCTGCAGCGTGTGCGCGGTGAGAACGCAAAGGTTCCGAAGTGGTTGACGGCGCCGCCGCTGGTCTTTGAGGAAGGCTTGATGAATTCGATCACGCGCATTCCTTTCGAGACCACGCTGGCAAAGGAGATGCTGAACGCCGGGCCGGGCGCGACCATCATGTTCAATACGAACGACCACATGGGCGCTGTGCAGGATGCGGGTATTCCGCTGCGCCGGCTGGTGAGTCCGCTGGATTCGCAAAGCTTTGACCAGGCGAGCCAGTTGCCGGCGAAGTACGCGCAGTTGGTGATTGCAATCGACGGCGATCCGGTGGCGAAGGCAGTTGCCGCGCATCCGGAAGGTCTGTCGGAATTGGAAGTGATCTGTAACAGCGGGCAGGGTTGTGCGCGAATTTATCGCAGCACCATGTTCGGAGGAGCGCGATGATTCCGTTTGTAAAAGCGCATGCGTGCGGCAATGATTTTCTGGTTGTTGAAGAGACGCTGGCGAATAACAATCATGCCGGCATGGCTCGGCTGCTGTGTTCGCGAAACTACAGCGTGGGCGCGGATGGCGTCGAGTTTCTGGCTCGCAAAGATGACGGCACGTTCTTCCTCCGGTTGTTCAATGCGGATGGTTCGGAGGCGGAACTCTCTGGCAATGGCACGCGCTGCGTTGCGGCCTGGCTTGCGTACAGCGAAGGCCTGCGCGATACGACAATGGGTACGCCCGGCGGCACAAAGCAGTGCCGCGTGATCGAGTGTGGCGACGACGCGCATGAGGAGCACTTCCTGATCCAGACATCAATGGGCGTTCCGAAGGTGCTGGAGCAGGCCGTTGTCGTGGATGGTGTCGGAGAGGTCGCGGGTGCCGTGGTCGATGTCGGCAATCCGCACTTTGTGATCTTCACGGATCACCCTGCGTTCCGTGCGAGCGGGCTTGGATGGGAAGAGCTTGGTGCGATGATCTGCACGCACAAGGACTTTCCGAAGGGCACGAACGTTGAGTTTGTCCGCGTGATTTCGAAGGGCGAGATCGCGTTCCGCATCTACGAGCGCGGTGTTGGTCCCACACAGTCTTCCGGCACAGGTACGAGCGCGTCGGCCGCGGCCAGCATCGTGTTGCTTGGCTGCGATCGGTCATTGACGGCGAGTTCGCTGGGCGGTGCGCAGCAGGTGGTCTGGAATGACGGCGAGCAGTTGATGCTGACCGGGCCAGCCGAGATCGTCTGCAAGGGCGAGGTAAGTTTGCAGGGGCTGGCCTCTTGATTCGTCCAAAGGCACTGAAGGCTGGTGCGCGCGTTGCTGTGGTGTCGCCGGCGAGCACTCCCAAGGAACAGCTGGTGCGCTGGGGGATGACTCGGTTTGCGTCCTTGGGATATGAGCCCGTTCTCTATCCGTCGGCGCTTGTAAGCGGGCCGCTGTACTACGCCGGCGATGTTGCTGCGCGTGTTGCAGATCTGCATGCGGCGTTTGCGGATCCAACGATCGATGCGATCATCTGCACGCGGGGCGGATGGGGTACGGCGGAGCTGTTGCCGCATCTGGATGCCGCGCTGGTCAAGGCGAATCCGAAGCCGTTCATTGGCTTCAGCGATCACACCTCGCTGCATCTTTGGTTCGCGCAGACGTGCGGACTGGGAACGTTTTATGCGCCGATGATTTCGCCGGACTTTGCGCGCGGTGACGTGCTGGCGGATGGCGTGGATCTGTACAGCTGGCGTCATGCGCTGGAGCGCACGGAGCCGTGGTCGTTGGACCGGCGCGAGGGCATGCGTGTCCTGCGTGCGGGCGAGACCGTGGAAGGCACGCTGTATGGCGGATGCCTGGCACTGCTGGTGGAGTCACTGGGGACGCCGTACGCGATGACGATGCCTGAGGGTGACATCATCCTCTTCGTGGAAGAGGTCGGTACCAAGCCGTACCAGTGGGATCGCATGATGCTGCACCTGCGGTATGCGGGTTTGTTGGATCGAGTGAAAGGCATCGTGTTCGGCGACATGGCGCAGTGCGTGGACGATGCCGCGGAGAACGATCTGCTGGAGCGGGCGCTGCTTCATAATCTGCGTGACTTTCAGGGACCAATTTCCATCGGCCTGCAGTGCGGTCATGTAAATACGCCGAACGTGACGCTGCCGCTGGGTGTGCGCGCGCGGCTGCAGTGTACCGAGGTGGCTTCATTGCAAGTGATGGAAGCCGCAGTCGATGCGACGCCTGCGGCGGTAAAGTAAAGACCGATGGTTGGCGAGAGCGCAGCAACAAAAGCAAAACATATCCACCTGATCGGCGTATGCGGCACGGCGATGGCATCGCTCGCGGGCATGCTGCAGGGGCAGGGGCACCGTGTGACGGGGTCCGACGCGGCGGCGTATCCGCCGATGAGCGACCAGTTGCGCGCGATGGGCATTGAGCCCATGCAGCCGTACGATGCGGCGCACCTGGAACCCGCTCCGGACCTGGTCGTGGTTGGCAATGCGATCTCGCGCGGTAACGTCGAGCTGGAAGCCGTGCTGGATCGCCGGCTGTCGTTCACCAGCATGGCAGCGCTGATCCACGATGAGTTCCTTCGTAACCGCGAGCCGCTGGTTGTAACTGGCACGCATGGCAAGACGACCACCACCAGCCTGCTGGCCTGGATCTACGAGGTCGCTTCGCAGAAAAATCCGGCGCTGGCGCCTTCGTTCCTGATCGGCGGTGTTGCGGAGAACTTCGGTACCAGCTTTGCTGTGCGTGAGACGAAGCCCTTTCTGCTGGAGGGTGATGAGTACGATACCGCCTTCTTCGACAAGGGGCCGAAGTTCCTGCACTACTTCCCGGATGCCGCCATCCTGACTCATGTGGAGTTTGACCATGCGGACATCTACAAGGATCTGGACCAGGTGAAGACCGCCTTCAAGCGGCTGGTGAACCTGATTCCACGGCGCGGCCGGCTGGTCGCCTTCGACGGCAGTGAGAATGTAAGCGAGTGCGTCGCGAAGGCATTTTGCCCGGTGGAGCGGTATGGCTTCAAGGACAGTTCATTCTGGAGATTGACGGACTTCCAGGCAGGGCCGGTGTCGCGCTGGAAGCTGTTGCGGCAGGGTAAGCTGTTTGCGGAGCTTGAGTTGCCCATGGCGGGCGAGCACAATGCGCTGAATGCTTCCGCTGCAGCCGCGCTGGCTGCGGGGCAGGGCGTGGACGCTGCTTCCATCGTAGAGGCGTTGAAGACCTTCCGCAGTGTGAAGCGCAGGCTTGAGGTGCGTGCCGAGATCAACGGGATCACCGTCATTGACGACTTTGCGCACCACCCTACGGCGATCCGCGAAACACTGCGCGCGTTGCGCGGTTCATATCCAGGCCGCAGGTTGATTGCGGTGTTGGAGCCGCGGTCCAACACGCTACGACGCAACGTCTTTGAACGCGAGGTGATTGAGAGTCTGGCAATCGCCGACCGCGTGGTGCTGGCCGAGGTCTACCAAAGTGAGAGCATCCCGCCAGCTGAGCGACTACATCCGGCAGCCGTGGTGGGCGCGCTGAATCTTGCCGGTGTGCCCGCACAGTTGCTGGCGGATGCGGACACTATTTCGGCTGCCCTGGCGCCGGAACTGCAGAGCGGAGACGTCGTTGCGATCCTTTCCAACGGCGGCTTTGGCGACATCTACAACAAACTTCCGAGGGCCATTGAGGTGTCTTCGTCGCCAAAGGCAAGCTGATGTGGGCTGCTATCAAGATGGTGCTGGCATTTGCCGGTCTTGGAATACCCGCCGGACTGGTGATGATTCCGTGGACGTTTCTCACCGGGGACATCAAGCCGATGTACCGCGTTGGCAAGTGGATCTGCTCGGTCGGATTCCGCGCCGCAGGCATCCGCGTGGAACAGGTCGGACGGGAGAACATCCCCGATCGACCCTGCATTTTTGTGCCAAACCATGTCTCGAATCTTGACCCGCCACTGATGGTGCCGCTGATCCCGGGCGAGCCCAGCATCATGCTTAAAGCGGAGCTGTTGAAGATCCCTGTGATCGGCAAGGCGTGGCGCATGGCGAAGTACGTGCCCATCGATCGCGAGGGCGGTCGCGATTCGGGCGTGCGGTCGATTCGTTATGCCGCGGAAGTGATTCGCGGCGGCCTCTCGATGCTGATCTTTGCTGAGGGAACGCGCTCACGCACGGGGCGTCTGCAGGCGTTCAAGGCGGGGCCGTTTCATCTTTCGCAGTCGACCGGTGCGCCCATTGTGCCGGTTGCGATCTCTGGAACGGAGAGCATGATGCACAAGGGTTCTGCGAAGGTCTATCCGGGCGTGGCTCGAGTGGAATTCCTGCCCGCGGTCGATCCTGCCATGTACAAGAATCGCGCCGAGTTTATCGCCGCGGTGCGCGGGGCGATTGAGCAGGCTTTACCGGAGGCTATGCGGCCTTTGGAAACCTCTGCGGAGTAGCGGTCACGCTTCGATTCCTGGGTTGGATTGTCGGGCTATTTGATCCACGTCTCAGAATGAGACGTGGGATCAACCACGATTGCCGGCTTATTTCAGGAAGGCGTTATAGCCGTCGCCGAGTAGCTTCTGACGGGTCACTTCGGCCTGTTTGCGGTCGGTGAACGGACCGATCTGCACGTGGATCAGCTTGTCAGCCGTGTCGGTCCGGGCCAGCACCTTGTAACCGCGGCGCTGTAACGCACTTAGCAAGACGTCGGCGTCTTCCCTGTGGCTGACTGCCGCGATCTGCACGTAGGTGATACCGGCGGTTGGGACGGCGCTGTTGTACGTCGTCACCGGCACCGCAGCGGGCGCGGGTGTGCGAGCGGCGGTAGGCGCCGGCTTGACCGCTGCCGTTTCGGCTGGGTCGGGTGCTGTGACCGGCTTGACCGGCTTGCGCACCACCGCCGAGGCGGCGTCGGCAGACTGCGTCGCGGCAGCAGAGGGTGCGGGAGCGGGCTTGACGGCGAGAGTCGGCTTAGTTTCAGCTGCGGACGAACCCTGATAGCCGGGCACGGGCTGGATGACCGGCGAGCCGGGTGAGGGTTTGTAGGTGTTTGTGGCCTCGACCGGTGCGGGTGCAGGGGCACTGTCGCTGGTGCTTACTACGGCGGGCTGATTGGACTTGCGGCCCATCGAATAACCGAAGCCAAAGAAGACCGCACAGATGAGCGCCAGCGTGAAGAACAGCGCCAGCACGGTGCCGGTGTTCAGCGTGACCTCGCGGTCGGCCGGAGCATCGTCGACCTCTTTGCCGCGGCGCTCGTCCATGCGGCGGCCCCGCAGGGTGACATCATCTTCCGTATCGCCGAACGTGGGACTCATGTGTTGCATGCTCCGTGGGGGAACGGGGTTTAGAAGTGGTAGAAGATGCCGACCTGTGGCTCAGAGGTGAAGGTGGTCTTGGTGATCTTCAGATAGTTTTGACCAAAATCCGGAGCCTTGTAATACAGCTGACGGAAGCCGGCACGGATACCGAAGGAGGGAGTGATCATGCTCTCGCCGCCGACGGAATAATAATAGGTCGCGCGAGCCTGAGGTTGCAGTCCCTGACCACCATTCTTTGTGGGTTTGAACTCGTAGACGCCGGCGCCCGCAGCGACGTAAGGCTGAAAGCCGAAGATCTTGCGGTCGGGCCGTACAAGGTAGCCGATGGTGTATTCGCTGGCTGTCGCCTGGCTCTGAAATGGACCCAGGTAGGTACCGTTGTTGCTGCTCACGTTGCAGCAGGTGTAGCTCTCGGTCGTACGGCCATAACCGTAGTTGAACTCGAGGCCCTTCCACGGCGACTTCTGCGCGCGGATCGTGGCCAATACACCGGCTGCGGAACTGGCGCTCTGGGTGAAGTTATAGTTCTGCCCAAAGGAGCTGCTGGCAACGGTGCCGCTGACATCTTTTGTGAAGAAGGCGATGCCGGAGACGCCGATATCAAAGTGCGATAGCACGCGGCGGGCGCGCGTGGGTGCGGCAGCGGTGTCCTGAGCGTGCAGGGCCATGGGCGTCACGGCCGACAGGACGGGAAGAAGAGCAAGAAGGGAAGCATACCGCTTTAGCATCAACTGCAAGACCTCGCGCCGGGTGGATGCACCGGCTCTGTTCAGTTTACTTGAGAGCAACGGCACCCAGGTACCTCGGCATCGAGCGTATTTGATGGACGCGGGAGATTCTGGAAAGAACCGGCCTGGTCGCGTCGGGAGCAGTAACTTTTCGAGCACCCTGCCCGTGCCTGACTTCTCAGGAGAATTGGGTCAGCGGAACGGCCGTTACTTCCAGGGTCGGGCCGTCGGCGCGAAGGACCTTGACGCGATCGCCAGCGGCGACGAACGAGACGCTGCTGGTCAGACGGGCCTGCCAGAGCTCGCCGCGGACTAGGATCTGCCCATCCGGGCAAAGTGGCGTCTGCGCAACCGCCAGCCAGCCCAGCATCGCCTCTGAGCCAGTTTTGATCTTTGCGCGGCGCGCCTGTGCTCCCAGGACGAGCAGGCAGGCAGTGACACCACCAATGCCCATCCCCGCACCTACCGCGGTCTCCCAACTGACCTCAAGCTGCGGGACGGGGCCGCGAACCAGCAGGCCAAGGCCTACAGACAGCGCGACAACGGCGAGCGTCGCAAGGATGCCATGTCGCGGAACGCGCGACTCCCACAGTAGGAGCACAGCCGCCAGCACACACAGCAGCACGCCGCGGGTGCTTAGAGGCAACAGGTGCAGCGCATAGGCCGCCAGCAGGACGAGTGTAAGGCCGGCCGCGCCGGGGACGATAGTGCCGGGGGTGTTGATCTCTAGGTAGATCAGGAGAAGACCCAGCGTCAGCAGGAGCACGGCAAGATCCGGGTTCATCAACGAGAGCAGCAGCAGGTCGGTTGGGCCGGTGCTGATGGAATTGATATCGGCGGTAGACAGCTCGGGCGCTGTCACAATCCCTGAGCGGCGACGGATAGGATGCTCGGCGGCGAACCGCAAGGCCTCGGCTGGCAGGGATACGATGCCATCCGCGAAGCCTGCGGCAACAGACTCCTCCGCGCTGAACCAGTGGATGCCGGCAGAGAGCTCGTTGACTGCGGTTGGCTTGCGGCCGTGTGCGGCCAAGCTGTCCGAGAGGCTGGCTGCCAGTTCTCGACCGTAGGCAGCGTGGACCGTCTCGGAGATGCTGCGCGTCGGCTCAGTCCATAGCGGTGTCAGGTAAGTCTTGGGGGCCATCAGGGCGACGTCGGCTTCTGCCAGTAGACGCACGCCTTCGCCGGTGACGCGCGTGTCCGGTGATCCCGCCCAGACGATGATGGGAATGTGCGAGCGGCGCATCGCCTCGACCATAGTGTCGGTGGCGCTGTCGATGCCGCCGGGTGTACTGAGGCTGACGAGGATTGCACGTGCGCCGTCGTGATTCGCACGATCGATGGCAGATGCGAAGACGCGGGCACGGATTGGCTGCAGCGTATCGTGCAGCTCAATGGAATCTACGCGAATTACGGCGGGAGGATGAGGTGGCGTGATGGCGCTCCAGGCTCGCGGCGTAAGGGCCATGAAGAACGCTACGAAGAGGAAGAGTGATTGCCGGAACGACATGCTCTTCACTGGACGGTGATCCCCCGCGATTGGAAGGACGATTTCATACTGAGCGCCGCGGGATTAGTCGGTTCGAGGCGGAGCGCATTGCTGATATCCGAGGCTGCGGCTGCGGTCTGATTCGCGCTGAAGTCGAGGCGTGCGAGCAGGAGCCAGGCGGCCGCTGTGGGCTTGCTGGCGATGCTGGCCTGGGCCTCTTTGCGGGCGTCGTCGGCATTGCCGGAGCGCTCGCGCACTGTGGCCAGGCCGAGGTGTCCGGCTGGGGAATTTCCGTCGGCCGCGAGGGCTGACTGGAATTCGCGTTCGGCCTCGAGGACGAGGCCCTGGTTCAGATAGTCCTGCCCGGCTTGCGTGTATTCGGTGGCCTGCTGCGCGGGGGGCAGCGTTGCGAGACGTGCGGCCCGCAGTTGATCGATCTGGAAGGCGGCCTGGCGGAATGCGGCTTCGGAGTAAGTTCGGCGGATGCGTTCCTGCGGATCGAAGCCGGGAGCCGGCGGCGTGGCGCCGGTCACAACTCCTTGTAGTTGTTTGGCTTCCGCGTCGTTGGGGCGGAGCTTTACGGCCTGATCGATCTGCGTCTTGGCGTGCAGGTTGTCGCCGCGGCGGCGCAGAGCTACGGCGATGTTGAAGTGGTAGTCGGCATCCTGCGGATCGGCGGTGGAGGCGCGCTGTAGCAGGGCTGTTGCGTCTTTTCTTTGGCGGGCCATGGCTACGCCTTGATTGTTTGTTACTTCGGGCAGTGGCAGCTTGATGCTTACTGCTGCGAAGGCTGCTTCTGCTTCGGCGTATTTTGCGTTGTTAAAACTGGCTAAACCCCTGTAAAAGCCTGCTTCCAGCGCGAGCCGGTCGTTGGCGGGGACCTTTGCGAGGACGGCTGCGGCGTTGTCGTACTCGCCGTTTGCGTACTCGGTTTTACCGAGCGCGAGGAGCGCATCCGCGTTGGTTGGAGACAGCTCTACGGCAGTTTTGAGACGTTTCAGTCGCTCGTCGTCTGTTGTTGCCGTAATGCCACGGATGTAGCTCTCATAAGCGTCGAGTTTCAGGCCGGCGGAGGCTGCTTGGAAGGTGTTCTGTGCGACGGCGAACTTTGGGTCCATGCTGCGTGCGCTGAGCCAGGCGATGTTGTTCTCGACATCGAGCAGACGCGGCAGGCCGGCGCTCTGTTCGATGGGGGCGGACATGCGGAGCTGGTTGACGGCGAGGACCTGGGACTGCGCTATGACGTTGCCGTCTTTGAGCGAGTAGTTGCCGACGATGACGAACTGCGCGTCGAGAGTCTGCGCGATGCGGATGGTGGTGGCACGCGAGGGACGGAAGCCGGTGGGCAGGCCGAGGTGGTCGAGGGCATAGACACGGTCGTCGCGCGAGATGGTGAGGAAGCCGGCGGATCGCAGGCGGGCGTTGAGCGTGTTGGCGAACGACTCGCCGATCCAGTCGATGTTGGACTGGCCGGAGCGATTGTCAAAGGGCAGCACGAGGACGACCCGGCCACCAGCCTCGTCTGCCTGCGCGAGCGCGGCGGACGTGGGAAGAATGAGCAGGGCAGCGGCAGCCGAACGCCGGAGAAGGGGTACAAGACGCATCGAGTTGATTATAGGTTGGCCGGAGCGGGACTTCTGAGCACAACGGACCGTGACGACTTTGCGATTCCCAGAAGGGTTTCTTGGTGCAATCAAGTCTGCTATCGCGGCAGTCGTGCGGGTTTTTTGAGCTGTACGTCGTAGCTTCGGGGGAAGTAGAGGACGGCGGCCCACTCGCCTTTGCGCTCTTCCTGCCAGACGACTTTGCCTCCGAGGGCGCGGGCCACTTCGCCGGGCAGCATGTCCTGGTGGTAGTCGTAGAAGCGTTTGTCGTCCTTGCGGCTGGTGCCTGCGAGGTTGAGGCCGCCGGGTGGTGGGTCGTACTTCGTGGAGAAGACGAGAGCAGTGTCGAAGGAGCCGGCGTTGGAGGCTGCCTTGGCGATCTCTTCTGCGCTGAAGTTCTCGATGGGTGTGGTGCGCACGGGCGTCTTCAGATAGCCGAGTTCGGGGCGCTGTAGATCGGCGAGAACAGGCCATGCGGTGAGAACGGTTGCACCGGGAAACTTCTGTTGCAGCACACGGATGGCGTGCTGGTGGACGACGATCATGTCGCGGTAGCTGAGATTGTCTTCCGGCGCGAAGGGATAGGGCGGATTGACCTCGCAGCCGATGGCGAAGCCGACGAGTGTCAGTGCGGCGATGCCGTGCCAGAGGCGGACGCGGCTCTTCCATGCGGCGACGCAGACGATCAGCAGCAACGGATAGGCGGGCAGCAGATAACGCGTGAGCAGAGCACCGCCGAGGATGGAGAAGGCAATCCACTGGGCGACGATGAGGACGACGATCATGCGCAGCGCGGGGACTGGGAGGAAGCGACGGCCTTCGGCGTAGCGGGAGGGCAGCAGGAAGACCGCACTGAGGGCCAGCATGGGCACATAGAGGTTCATGTGAACCGTCAGGTGGACGAGACGGTGGCGCAGCGAGAGCGCGATGCGGCTGAACGACATGTTCGCCGTGGCGTTGTAGCGGAGGAACTCGGGGTTGCCGAAGGTGAAGCCGGTCTTGTGGTGGTGATAGAGGTACCAGAGCGCAAGGAAGACTGCGGGCGTGGCAAGTGCCAGGAGCATGCGGCCATCCAGCCGATGTTCGGGGCCAGCGTCTGCTGCGTATGTCGTGGGGAGTTGCTGCCTGATGCGATGCTTGACCGCGGGCATGCGATCGGCAAGTAGCAGGAACTCAAAGCAGAAGAGTGCCGCCGGGATGACGATGGCCGTCTCTTTCGAGAGGCACGCGAGTGTGAAGAGCAGGCCGGTGCTGATCGCGTTGGCAGTTGGCGTGGAGGTTGGTGTCCGTAGCGTCCAGCCGTGGCGGTCAGCGTAGAAGGCGAGCGCCCAGAGCGTGAAGGCAGCGGCGAAGATGTCGGCGTGTGCGAGGGTGCTCTGTGCGAACCAGACGGGGTAGATGGCGGTGAGGATCATGACGGCCAGTGCGGCCGCATCACCTGCGAACATGCGTGCGAGGCGGAAGACAGCCAGCAGCGCGAAGGTTGTGATGAGGCAGACGAAGAGACGTGTGCTGAGGATGTGGAAGCCGGCGATTTTCCACCAGGCGGCCAGCAGCACGGATGGCAGCGGCGGATGCGCGTTGCGCATGGTCGTCTCGGGGATGAGGGTGCCGAGACGGAAGAAGTCCCACGCGGCGGGAATGTAGTAGCCGCCTTCATCCCAGAAGTAGGGCAGTCGCAGGAGTGTGGCGTGCAAGGCGACGATTGCGATGAAGACCGGAGCGAAGAGCAGGGGGAGCGACAAGGGGGGACGTTGTTTGTCTGTCGCTCTCAGCATGGATGGCTTCTCCGGTCGTGGCGCTTTCAATCTTTGGCGCTCTCGCTGTGGCTGCGGAGAACGTACCTCAGCGGCTAACGCCGATTTGCTCTTACGGTCCTGCGTTCCGTGCGATGTCAGCTGTAACAAACCTCTGCGCGTGCACCATAGGCGCACGCGCAGGGGATGAAACGATCAGCTTGCTTCGAGCGCAGCGAGCTCGCCTGAGCGGCTGAAGCCAAATTCTTTTCCGGCGGTTATGGCATGGCTGAAGCCATGCCCCTCCGAAAGCAAAGAAGTCAGCGCAGACGCAGCGAGTGCTGCGCCGAGGACTAGTTGATGGGTCCGCCGTTGCCCATCTGCTGGGGCTCGAGCTTGAGTTCGCCGAAGGTGCCCTCGTACTGAGCCAGGTTCTGACCCAGAACGTTGAAGAGAGCCTTTGCCTGCTGCGGGCTGAGGAAGATGCCCTGCTTGGTGAGGAAGGTGACCTCATCGGGCGAGTTGGACTGCATGGTGCCGAAGACCAGCTGGAAGTCCCAGACGCTCATGCGAATCTGCACGCTGTTTGCGTACACGTCGTTGTAGTCGTCAGACTGGGTGACGCGGAGGGTCGGTTCGATCTGTGTGTTGTCGCTCATGATCTCTCTGGTGTTGCGGGAATCTTGGTGCGGGAGAGGGGACTTGAACCCCTACGGATCTCTCCGCTAGATCCTAAGTCTAGTGCGTCTGCCAATTTCGCCACTCCCGCGGCCTTTGTTAGTTTACTGCCGATTGGCCGGGGATGCTTGCGGCAGTCGGATGTTCCAATTTCGGGGGTTTTGCGAGTGTGGTCGGTGATGGCCTTTGTGTCGCCTGGGCTAATCTCGTCGCGCCTTTGGAGTACGAAGGAGGACCGCGACGCCTCGTCCGGGCGGGACGGTATTCCAAGATTCAGGCCTTTTGTCGCGGGCCTTCAGCCCGCATTGTCGGGACGCGAAGCACACCCAGGGCTTTGCCCTGGGCTAGGAAGTCGCGGGCCTTCAGCCCGCTTTTCGGCATGTGCGCATACGCAGGGCTTTGCCCTTGGCTAGGAAGTCGCGAGCCTTCAGCCCGCACTTTCGGCATGTGCGCATACGCAGGGCCTTGCCCCTGGGCTAGGAAGTCGCGAGCCTTCAGCCCGCACTTTTGGGTGCAAAGCATCCCCAAGGGCTCTTGCCGTGGCTAGGAAGTCGTGGCCTTGAACGCGCACTTTCGGACATTAGGCATAACCGCCGTGGTATTAACCCGGTCAGGATCTGGTGGCGAATTTGTCGCTTACACCTGCGATCTCAGTCGATGCGGAGGAAACGGCTGTTTTCGCGGTCTTTGCGGACGTTTGCGATGGGGAAGACCTGGCCGTGGAAGGCGAGGTAGACACCGCCGGGTAGCATGCGGGTGGCGAGCAGGGCTTCAGTCAGGTTTTGCAGGGCGTCGGAGCCCTCGATGCCGAAGGGAGTCATGGCGCCGGTGAAGACTACGGGAACGGTGGCGGCGGCGGAGTGCTGCGCAAGCGTTTCTGCGACGACTTTGCCGGTCTCAACGACGGTGTCGGTGCCGTGGGTGACGAGGACAGGTGTGCCTTCGGTGGCCTGTGCGAGGACTCTCTCAGCGATGAGTTTGCGGTGGTCGTTGGTCATGACGAGCGAGTCGATATTCATCAACTCTTCCACGGTGATCGCCGTGTCGGGCAGGCGCAGCATGGAGAGACAGCGGCGGATCTGCGGGACGGTGTTTTCCATGGAGCCATCCTGCTCGACGTAACGCTTTTCGATGGTGCCGCCGGTGGTGATCAGGTGGACTCGGTGCATGGTTTGATTTTATTTGCCGGCGGCGCCTGTTGTAGGACTTGTTTCTGCGGGCAGGATCGATTGTGCAGCGAAAGCCCAGGAGGGTTTTCGCGTGCGCCAGCGGCGACGGGGTCTTTCGCTTCGCTCAGGATGACGGCGGCTGGGGGGATTGCAAAGAAAAACGGGATGCGCTGTGTGCGCATCCCGTTTGCTGGCTTGCTGGCTTGCTACTGGATCAACTGTGTCGAGTGCGAGCCGTTTGCGATTGCGGCTGCGCAGGATGGTCCTGCGGAGGCCGGGAACGGTGTGTTGCGCACCTTCACGAGCTGGCCGGTGGCGGAGTCGAGCTGCAGGCCGGTCACCGTGCTATCCAGGAAGTTGGACGTGTACACGTAGATGCCCAGAGCGTTTTCAACCGTGACGCAGGTGGGACCTGTGCCGGTGGCTATGGATGCGCCTGAGGAGCCGGCCGTTGCGGACAGCGCGCCAGTGGACTGGGCGATGGCGAACGACTGCACCGTGTTGGAGTTGTAGTTCGCTACGTACAGGAACTTGCCGCGCGGGTCGATGGTGACGGCCGTGGGCTGCGACTGTGTGGCGAACGGTCCCGTGGTGATGGCCGTGGGGATGCCGCCTGAGGCCATGCTGTACGCGATGATCTGGTTGCCGGAGCGGTCCGTGACGTACACGTAGTTCCCGAGCGGAGCGATCGTGATGGAGCTGGCCTGGATGCCCGAGTTGTAGCCTGTGGACGAAGCCGTGCCCGTACCGATCACAGTATTGCCGATGGGAGCGATGGCGCCTGTGCTAATGGTCCGCTTGAAGGCCAGCAGGTTGTTCGTGATGGCCGTGTTGGGATCCTGGCCGATCGCGTAGACGTAGCTGGAGCAGGTGGTGTCTGAGCAGGTTCCGTTGACGCCCGTCGTCGTGGTGTTATTCACGTTGTTCGAGACGGCGATGCCGGTGGGAGCGTAACCCAGCGGGAAGTAGTTCAGCGCACCGTTGGCAACGGGTGTGCCAAGCGCGGCGGTGCCTTCGCTATCGAAGGTCAACGGGAAGACTTCGACGCCGCCGGGGCCTGGGTTCGCAGTGGTGAAGCCAGGCTTGTACGTGAACGCAACGTAGAGGAACTTGTTGTCGCCGGAGAGGGCGACTGCCGTCGGGAAGCTACCTGCGACCGTGGTGGTGGTCTTGGCGTACAGCTTGCCGTCGGTGCCGATGGCGAAGACGACCAGGTTCGAATCATCGCGATTCACCACGATGACGCTCTTCTGATTGGACGTGATTGTCAGTGCCACGGGGTTGCGGCCGCCAGTGTCCTGGCCGGAGCTTGCCAGGCGGATCAGGGATCCGGTCTGGTAGTCGATGCCGTACTCATTCAGAACGCCGTTGGCGCTGCTGGTGCTTCCGCGCGACGACGTGACGTAGAGAAAGCCGACCGTGTAATCGCGGCTGCAGGCTGTGAGGCCGAGGCAGGCGGCGAGCGAAAGCACGGAGGCCGCGCCGATGCGGCAGATCTGGTTGAACTTCATGCGATGCGTTTCCTCAAACTTGATGCATGTGCGGCTGCCGGGCGTTTAGCCGGGCAGCCGCGTGATACCGACTTAGCTGGTGATGCCACTGATGACCAGGCAGGAGGGTTTGCCCTGTGCCTGGAAGGTGGAACCGTGGATCAGTACATTCAGCGTGCCGCGGTCGTGATCGATATGGTAGCCGGTCACCGTGCCGTCCTGATTGGAGGTGTAGACCCACTGCTTGGTGGGATCTTCCACCATGCAGACGGGACCTGATCCAACAGCGTAGGGGTTCAGGTTGTTGGACTGCTGCGCCAGGACGCCGTTGCTCTGAATGGTGTACGCCGCAATGCTGCTCTTGGGCGACGTGGTCACCGAATTGTTCTGATTGAGCACGTACAAGAACTTGTTCGACGAATCGGTGTACGTCCACACCGGTGTGACGCCTGCCACAAAGTTGTTGACGATGCCGCCGGTGACCGGCTGCAGAACGCCCGAGGTGCTGACGGTGTACTGCAGGATGCGGTTGTTGGTGCCATCCGTCAGGTAGATGTAGGTGCCGCCACTGGTGATGGAGGTGTAGTTGTACGGAACGGTCTGACCTGCGACAGGCGTGTCGATGACCTGCGTGGAGTTTGCACCCACGGTCAACTGACCGCCGGTACCGACTGCGAGCGAGGTGATCGTCTGATCGCCGTTGACCACGAGGACCGAACCGGCCGAGGTGACCTTGATACGGCTCGGATTGGGGCCGGTGGAGGTGTAGGTCAGGTAGGTACCGTTGACACGTACCGACTGGTTCTGCACGAGCGTGAGGCGACCGGTGTCCGGATCGATGGAGAAGACGGTGACGGCGCCGCAGGGAGCTGCGAGCAGGCCGGTGGCGGACGTGCAGTTCGGCGCCGTGGTAGTGGTGCCGGTGGTGACGCGTGCCGGCGAGACACTATCCAGGACGTAGAGGTAGCTACCGGAGGCGTCGATGTCCATCCATTGCGGCGTGCCGCCCTGAGAGGCAAAGGCCTGCTGCGAGGTCAACACACCGTCGCCGCCAACGCTGAACTGGACGACGGAGCTTACGCCGTCATTCTGATTCAGGACGTAAAGGTAACGACCGCCGGGCTTGACGACAGCCATCACCGGGCTGTTGCCGCCTGAGGAGAATGGCGAGTGCACCATCTCGGTCAGGTTGCCGGAGTAGTTGTCGACCTTGTAACCGGTGATGGTGTTTCCAGCGCCGTTGGTTGTGGCTTTGGCTTCCATCACCCATAGATAGCCGATGGTGCCGCCGCCGCATGAGGTCATACCCAGGGCCAGGGCACCCGATACCACACAGGCCAGAACAAACCGGCCGTTTCCGCTCAACTTCATGTGTTTCCTTCGATTCCCACTCGGCCGCGGCGCATCGAAAGACGCCATGCAGGCTCGCTGTTTCCGGGAAGTGAAATGCTCCTAAGATTGTATGCGCCGAGGCGAGATTCCGCTACCGGCGCCCGTTGGGCAAGGACATGGCTTAGTTCCTGGTGTGGTTCCGTAGGGTGTAGACGGACGATGCTGCGAAATGAAAGCAGGAGCCCGAAGGCTCCTGCTTTTGCTGGATTGTAAGGAGTTTTACCAGACGCGGCAGGCGTTGACCGGTGCCATGGGCTGACCCTGCTTGCAGGAAAAGGCCTCCGCAAACTTCGCGGAATTCTGCACAGCACCGTTGGTCCGGAAGCGACCGGGGGAGTGCGGATCGGTCTTGACGCGCATGCGAGCGGTTTCGTCGCGGGTGTTTTCACACCACACCTGAGCGAAGCCGAGGAAGTAGCGCTGGTCGGGGGTGTAGCCGTCGATGGGCTTCGAGGCGTCGGGTCCAAGCTTGGCGAGTTCCTTGTGCAGGGCGACGTAAGCAACCTGGAGGCCACCGTTGTCGGCTGTGTTTTCGCCGAGGGTGAGCTGACCGTTGAGCTTCTGGCCGGGGACGGGTTCGAAGTCGCCGTACTCCTTGACCTCGCAGGCGGTGCGCTTGTCGAACTCGGCCTTGTCGGCCGGTGTCCACCACATGCGGACGTTGCCCTGGGGATCGAACTGGCTGCCCTGGTCGTCGAAGCCGTGGGTCATCTCGTGGCCGATGACGACGCCGATGGCGCCGAAGTTGACGGCGGGGTCGATCTTGAAGTCATAGAACGGCGGCTGGAGGATGCCGGCTGGGAAGTTGATGTCGTTGTTGGACGGGTCGTAGTAGGCGTTGACGGTGGGCGGGGTCATGCCCCACTCCTTTTCGTTGACGGGCTTGCCGATCTTGGCGAGGTCGCGGCGGTCGTCGAAGATGGCGACGCGTGAGGCGTTGCCGACGCGGTCATCGCGCTTTACGGTGACGGTGCTGTAGTCGCGCCAGACCTCGGGGTAGCCGATCTTGTCACGGAAGGCGACGAGCTTCTTGTGCGCTTCGACCTTGGTTGTGGGGCTCATCCAGTCGAGGCCCTGGATGTCTTCGCCGAGGGCGGCTTCGAGTTCATGCACGAGTTCCTGCATGTTGGCCTTGGCAGCGGGTGTGAAGTTCTTGGCGACCCAGTCCTGCCCTACGGCCTCGCCTAATGCGCGGTCGGTGGCCTGTGTGCAGCGCTTCCAGCGGGGTGCCTGCTCCTTCTGGCCGGAGAGTGTCTGGTTGAAGAAGGCGAAGTTCTCCTGGTCGAAGGGCTTGGAGAGGTTGCCGGCGGCGCCGTGGACTACGTGCCAGCGCATGTAGCTCTTGAGGTCGGCGATGGATGCGTTCTGCAGCTCTGAGTTCAGCGTGGTGAAGTAGTTGGGCGTGGCCACGTTGAGCGTTTGTACCGGGACGCGGATGGAGCCGAAGTAGTCGGACCAGCGGAAGGTGGGCGTGGTCGCCTGCAGGTCGGCCAGGGTTTTTACGTGGTAGATGTTGTTGGGATCGCGCATCTCCACGCGTGGCAGGGATCCTTTGGCGAGCGCAGTTTCCATGCGCATTACGGCCTGCGCTTCCGTAGCGGCCTGTTCCGGCGTGTCGCCGAGCAACGTGAACATCCTGGTGACGTGTGCGACGTACTTTTCGCGGATGCCTTTCATGCGGTCATCATCCTGCAGGTAGTAGTCGCGGTCGGGCAGCGAGAGGCCGCCCTGCATGAGTGCGGGGATCTGCTTCTGGCTGTCCTTCTGGTCCTGCTCGGATCCGAAGTTGTAGAACATCCCAATGCCGTGCTGATCTTCGAGCGTGCCAAGCAACTTGGCCAGGGCGGTCTTGTCCTTCCAGGCGCCGATCTTGTCGAGGACGGGCTGAATGGGCTTGGTTCCGAGGGTGTTGGCCAGATCGTCGTTCATGCAGGCAGCGAAGTAGTTGCCGTACTTTGCCTGGAGCGGCGTTGCCGGCTTGTCGGCGGCCTGCTGCAGCAGCGCATAGACGCTGTAGAGGTTGTGCTCGCCAAGTTCGTCGAAGCGGCCCCAGCGCACCTTGTCCGCGGGAATGGGATTGTTCTTGCGCCAGTTGCCGCATGCGTACTCGTAGAAGTCCGTGCAGGGATCGACGGACTTGTCGATGGCGTTCACGTCCATGGAGATGCCGCCCTTGGGGACCGTGATGGAGGGGCTCTGTCCGTCCATTGCGAGGGTCATCTGTTGAGCCGGCGTCGCCATGGGCGCGGTGAGTGCGAGTACTGCTGCTGCCGCAAGAGCGGAGCGAAGAATGAAATTCATAGGTGAGGCTTCCCTTGGTGTTCCCTGGTCGCATGCGGCCACGGTCTGCAAACAATGTAGAAGAAATTTACAGAAACGTTGCGGGGATTCTTGGGGCGTCAGGTGATGGCGTGAAGTGTGGGGCCTTAATTTGCCCGCTTGATCGGGTTGTTGATCGCGTAGCGCAGAACGGAGAGGGTTTCCATGCGCTGGCATGGCGGTCGCGTCCTCGGACCGGGGCGGTCTGGACGATCGCAGGCTGCACAAGCGAAAGCATTGTCGCGCTCGCAAGTGGAGTACAAGATCGCTTAGGATGACGGTGTTCCTTTGAGGGTTCTTGTATGCCGTTAGATCGTCGATCTTTTCTGAAGCACGCGGGTCTTGCCGCAGCTGCAACCCAGTTCCCCCTGCTGACGTTTGCGCAGGAGCAGCGCCGCATTGGGCCGAATGACACTATCCAGGTTGCACTGATTGGCGCCGGCGGGCGTGGCCAGTCGATTACGCGCAACGCGCTGTCCGTACCCGGTGTGAAGCTGCTGGCGGTGGCCGATTGTTATGACGGTCGCCTGGCGCACTCGAAGGAGGTCTTTGGCGCGGATGTGATGACGACGCGCGACTACAAGGAGATCCTGGCGCGCAAGGATATCGATGCCGTCATTATCGCGACTCCAGATCACTGGCATCGTCAGGCGTCGCTGGACGCGATGGCAGCAGGCAAGGACGTTTACTGCGAGAAGCCGATGATCCACGAGTATGCTGACGGCCCACTGATGATTGAGAGTGCGAAGAAGCACAGCCGCATTTTGCAGGTGGGATCGCAGCGTGTGTCGAACATCGCTTATACCAAGGCGAAGGAGCTGCTGGCTTCCGGCGCGATCGGCAAGCTGAACATGGTGCAGGCGCACTGGGATCGCAACAGCGCGCAGGGTGCGTGGGAGTACACGGTGCCGCTGGATGCGAGTACGCAGACCTGCGACTGGCCGCGCTTCCAGGGTTCGGCGCCGAAGCATGCGTGGGATGCGGAACGCTTCTTCCAGTGGCGTAAGTACAAGGATTACGGCACGGGTGTTGCGGGCGATCTGTTCGTTCACCTGTTCAGCGGAACGCACTTCATCACGGGATCGCATGGACCGACGAAGGCATACGCGACGGGTGGTCTGCGCTTCTGGAAGGATGGCCGCGATGTGCCGGATGTGCTGCTGGGACTGTTCGACTATTCGGGTCCGGGGGGCGACTGGAACCTGGAGCTGCGTGTCAACTTTGTGGACGGCGGTGCCGAGGGTGAGGGCTTCACGTTTACGGGATCGGAAGGCACGCTGGAGATCAACGGCAAGGGCCTGATCCTGAACCGTGTGCCGCGTGAGAAGGGACCGGGCATGTCGATCGACAGCTTTACGCTGGGCATGCAGAAGCAGCTTCGTGACGACTACTTGAAGAAGCATCCGGAAGATCCGCGGAACACCATTACGGACAACACGACAGAGACGTACCTGTTGCCGAATGGCTACAACGACACGGTGGATCACTTCCGCAACTTCTTCTCAAGCATGCGGACGCGGCAGGAACCAGTTGAGGATGCCACGTTTGGCTATCGTGCGGCCGGGGCTGCATTGCTTTGCCTGGCGAGCCTGGAAAAGGGAACGGCGGTTCGCTGGGATCCGGAAGCGATGAAGATGAAGTCGTAACCTCAGCAGCAGTCTGCACGGACAGGACGCAGCAGGAACCGATCGGGTTCCTGTTGCGTCCTTTCTCATTTCTGTCGGATGAATTCTTCCCGCGTCATCCTCCGCCATTGCGTCGGGATGGTGGATCGCTGCATAGCGCTCGACTTGCACTGCCCTCCGTTGAGTGTCTGCGAGGCTGAATGAAATTGCGCGGAAAGCCGCGTCTGCTGCAGGTTTTGTGCACTCAGTGGCCTCCCTAGGGGTGGTGTTCAGACTGCCAGTTACACCCATTAGGCCCGGGACCAATGGGCGTTGTGTGTTGTGAGACGTGGTGAGATAGTCCTTCTCACCCTCCCCCATGCATCACTGCCCGGAGCCAGCTAAGGCTCTCGCGTACCGCCTTTTGAGGTTCTATGATCCGTACGATTCTTCCCAGGTCAGTTGTCGCTCTCTGCCTTGTTGCCGTTTCCACAGGAGCCCTGCACGCCGCCGAAAAGGCGATGGACAAGGGCCGCGCTGCGGCAGGCCAGTCTGTCTCGTTTAATGTGTATCTGCCGTTGCAGAACCGCGCTGCGCTTGAGTCGCAGATTGCGAAGATTCATGATTCTTCGTCTCCGCAGTACCACCACTGGATGACGCCGGCGGAGTTCACGGCGAAGTTTGCACCGACGGCTGCGCAGGTGGCTGCGGTGCAGAAGCAGCTTGCTGCGCAGGGACTGACCGCGACCGCGGTGGGACCGCAGCGACTGCAGGTGAGTGGGCCGGCGAGCGCTGTGGAGTCGGCGTTGCAGACGCAGTTGCATGCTGGTTCCTTCGCTAACGGCAGGAAGACGGTGATGGCTGCTTCCCAGCCGGTGGTGAGCGGTGCGCTTGCCCAGCAGGGTGCGGTGATCAGCGGACTGTCCGGCTTTGTGCGGATGCGTGCGTTCGCGCACAAAGCGGCTTCTGTGATCCCGAGCAATCGGTACAGTCCGACGGGCGCGTATTGGTTTACCGATCTGAAGCAGGCTTATAACTGGCCTTCGTACAAGACGTACACGGGCAAGGGAACGACGATCGGCATTCTGATGGCGGGCGACTTTAACCCGGCGGATATGACGCAGTACTTCAGCCATGAGAAGCTGGCGACGCCGAAGTTCTCGACGGTACAGATCAACGGTGGAGCGCCGTACGATCCGGATGGATCGTTCGAGACACACCTGGATCTGCAGCAGAGCGGTGGCATGGCACCGAACGCCAATGTCATCTTGTACAACGTGCCGGATCTTGCGGATGACAACATCCTGGCTGGCCTGGCGAAGATTGTGAACGACAACCAGGCGGACGTGGTCAGCATGTCCTTCGGCGGGCCCGAGGCGTTCTACACGGCGGCTTACAACGGCGGCACCGACTACACGTACCTGCTGCAGGAAGAGAACGACCTGATGGCGCAGGGCGTTGCGCAGGGCATCACGTTTGTCGCGAGCTCCGGTGATGCGGGCGCGCTGACTTCGTTCCCGGTGGCGTGCTTCGATGGCATTCCGGACTGCGGTGCGGCGCTGCCTTCTGCGATGTTCCCGGCGTCGAGCCCGAACGTGGTGGGCGTGGGTGGCACCAACCTGGTGACGACGTATACGTCGAGCACGGACCTGAACTCGGCGTATGTGCGTGAGTCGGCTTTTGCGGACCCGTTGGTGGGCGACATCTTCTATGGCACGTCATCGACGGGCCAGTACTGGGGATCGGGCGGCGGCGACAGTGTCCTGTTCAAGAAGCCGCTGTTCCAGGCGCTGACGAACACGGGCAATGCTCGGTTCCGTACGGTGCCGGACGTGTCGTTACACATGGGCGGCTGCCCGGGCGGTGCGATCTCCTGCGGTGCGGATGACAGCGCGGACGTTGCGGTGATCGGCGGCCAGGCGGTGGGCGTGATCGGCACGAGTGCTTCGGCGCCGGACTTTGCGGGTCTTACGGCACTGGCGGTGCAGCGCTTTGGTACTCGCATGGGCAATGAGAACTACTACATCTATGCGCTGGCTCTGTCGCACCAGATTGGGCTGACACGGAACGTCTTCCACCAGGGCATTCCGGGCTTCAACGGTCTGTACTACACGACGCCGAAGGGTTATAACCGCGTGCTTGGCAACGGCACGGTGTCGGCGCGGGACTTCCTGCTGGCTCCGTTTGTGCCGGCGGCCGGCAAGCCGCAGACGCCGAGCAATCCGTAGACCCCCCTCCCCCTAGTTTTCGTAAAAATCAGAAAACAAAGGAGTTGACGATTCCCGAAACGGCAAAAATTAGATTCCAAACGAGTTACGGGTAAAAATTAGATAACAAACGACTTAGCGCGCCGCGATGTTTGCGGCGCGCTTTTGTTTCTTTCTGGGTCTATTTCTATTTTAGGGAATTGGTGGAAATAGACCGCCAACAAAGTTTGGGTTGTAAGTGGCTTTCTTGCTGAGAGTTAGGGCGATTCGGAGACGTGCGGGGGCTTGACAGGTCGATTGGCGTTGATGGGAGGCGGCTTTCGCGGGCGAAGCCCCTGTTGCGATGGGGCGGGATGCAGTGGCCTTTGCGCGAGACCTTCGGCTGTTTGTGGAACACGGGTGTGGCCGGAGGGTTTTTGTCGCGGGCCTACAGCCCGCAGTTCCTCTTCCTGAATTTGACCCAGGGCTTTGCCCTGGGCTGGGAAGTCGCGCACCTTCAGTGCGCCTGGTTGGTTGACTTTTATGCGACGGGTCCGGGGCTGAAGCCCCTGTTGCGATGGGACGGGATCCAGTGGCCTGAAGGCCACTGCTCGCTCCGGTTCGCGCTTTGCGCGAATGGGTTGGAGTGTTTGTGACCCTGCTTGTGATGCGGTGTGGCGGTTGGGTTTAGCGCGGGCCTACAGCCCGCAATTTTGTGGTGGACGCTGACCCAGGGCTTCGCCCTGGGCTAGGATAGCGCGGGCTTTCAGCCCGCTGCGCACTATCCCATCCATTCTTCGACTGCCTGAGGCGGGGGAAGATGGATTCGGGGCGGGTGGTGCGTTTGCGATCTCGGCTTCGGGGAAGCAGGTGTGTGGATGGCGGGATCTTGTCGCGGGCCTATACAGCCCGCACTGCCGCTTTCTACGGAAACCCAGGGCTTTGCCCTGGGCTGGGAAGTCGCGCACCTTCAGTGCGCCTCGTTGCTTGATTTTTATGCGACGGGTCCAGGGCTAAAGCCCTTTGCGATAGGGCCAGATTCTAGTGGCCTGAAGGCCACTGCTCCCTTTGGTTCGCGCTTTGCGCGAATGGGTCTGCATCCTGCAAAGCGACGTCTCGGAAGTGAGATGGTGGTTCGGATTCGGGACGCAGGCGAGCGAGTCCTGAATTACTCGTGACACATTTCTGATCGACCCCAGTACGATGCCGACATGCCGAAGGGTCTCGCTCGATACCAGCAGGAAGGGGACATGCATTTTGTCACCTTCTCCTGCTTTGAACGAAAGGCCTATCTTCGGGCGGCGGCCTCGCGCGATATCTTCGTGCAGTCTCTGGAAGTCATGCGTGCACGGTATGGATTCTTTGTAATGTCTTACGTCGTCATGCCTGAGCATGTCCATCTGCTGCTCACAGAGCCACTGGGAGTGCCGCTCGCGAAGGCTTTGCAGGCCCTGAAAATATCCGTGGCGGTGAAGAATGCGCAGCGCCCGTTCTGGCAGAAGCGATACTACGACTTCAACGTCTTCTCGGAGAGAAAAATCATTGAGAAGCGACGCTACATACATCGCAACCCGGTTACTCGCGGGCTGGTGACGTCGCCGGAGTTATGGGACTGGTCGAGCTTTCGACACTGGAGTACCGGTGTCGAAGGACCGGTGGAGGTGGAGTCGCCATGGACGGCTCGGAAGCGGGGTGGGTTGCCGATGCGGATTGATCCGAGGGCTGGCATCCTATAAACCCACGTCTCAGAAGCGAGACGTGGGGCACCCGGCCACGATATCAAGCCCGGGCTGTAATAGCGCGGGCCCTCAGCCTGCTGAGCAGCGATATGTCCATTCTGGAACTCACTCGGTGTAAGTTGATCCCATGTCGAAGGGCCTTTTGAAGGTTTTACTAGTGTTCTTTTCCTTACTCGGTAGTGAGTTGCTAGCTCAAGCTGATCACGCGGCGGTTGAAAGACCAATCTGGTCGAAGCATGCGAGCATCCTGGACCTTAGCTGCGCGCAGGAGACCCACAGCATTGTTGCTCCAGACCACAAGAGCTCGGCGCGGGTGCTCTGTGGCCATAAGCATGGTAATTTCCCCTATTCGCTGCGGATTATCGAGGGGAAGAAGGCACACGTCATCACACTGCAGGAGGGGGCGCATGAGTTGCTATGGGCACCTAATTCGGAGGCGTTTTTCGTGTCGGGCGGAACTACTTCTTATGCGGGATTTTTTGTCGATGTCTATACGTTGAACGCCAACAGTACGCCACATCGACAAAACTTAACGGGTGTCGCGCAAAGAGACATGGTTGCGCAATTCCCGCCGTGCAAGGCCGCCAATGGCGACGAAGCCACGTGCAAGCGCATTGAAGAAAACCCGCAGTTCAATATGTCGGGTATTGCGTGGAGTGCCGACTCATCTGCGATTCATGTTTTTGCGGAGGTTCCCTGCAGCAGTTCCTATGGCGGAATCATGTGCCAAGTCGTTGGCTATGTACTAAACGTTGCTGACGGGCGAATTCTCAAGCGGCTTAGCGCGCAGGAGACTCAGGCTTCCTGGAAGAGCGACATGGCCTGGGATGTGCGAATTCCCGAAAATCCAACTTATGGTTTGTCGCACTAGCCGCTTGTGCCTAAGTATCTTGTCGGCCGTAACTGTCCTGCGAACCCACGTCTCAGAAGCGAGACGTGGGGCCACCCGCTTTGGTTGTTTGGAGCTGTTCAGCGCCACTTGATGTTGCAGCCGAGGCTTGGGATTTGTGGGGTGATTGGGGGTTGGTTGGTTAGGAGGGCCTGGATGGCTGCTTCGAGGTCGGCTCCGTTGGGTTGGGCGTGGATTTCTGGGTGGCGTTCGAGGCCGTTCTTTGCGTCGGATTCGCGGTAGGGGCGGGTTCGGTCGAACTGGGCGTGGTAGGTGAGTTCGTAGTTGGTGTTGAAGAGGTAGAGGTCGGGGGTGCAGGCGGCGTGGAACTCGCGTGCTGTGTCCTGGGTGGTGTCGAGGAGGTAGGGGATGCCGAGCTTGTCCCAGCCGAGTCGGGTGGCCTGATCGCGCATGTAGTCGGGGCCGTCTTCGGGGTGCTCGAGGATGTCGTTGGACATGATGGCGACGGTGGCGATGCGGTCGGCGTAGCGGGCGATGAGGGCGGTGAGCGCCTGCTCCATGTGCTGGACGAAGGGGCAGTGGACGCAGAGGAAGAGGACGAGGAGGCCGCGCCGCTCGGTGAGGTCGTCCGGTCCGCCGAAGATGTCGTCACGGCCGATGCCGCGGTCGGAGAGGACGTCCTTGAGTTCGAAGGCGGGGCACTGGGTGCCGAGGGGGAGATCGGTGTTGGAGGGTGTGCGGGCCATTCCTGAATGATAGCTTTTGCTGTGGTTGGGCCAGCCGTGAGCGGTGTGTGGGCGCGGGGATTGCAGGGTTCTCCTGTGTTTGGGATTGGCCGCGCCTGTTTGGGTTTGGGTGTGATGGCACGGCTGAAGCCGTGCCCCTCCGAGGGGGTTCGCGCTTTGCGCGAATAACCCACCCTTTTCCTTTGGAAAAGAATGGGGCACCCGGTTTGTGCCTTCCTGTTAGTTGGGGAGGGTGAGAGGTTTTGGTCGCTCCTTTCGGAGCGATCCCCACCTTAGCTTCGCGAAGGTGGGGCACCCGGTTTGGTGACGCCCCGAAAGAGGGGGACGGGTTGGAGGGTGCTGCTGAGTTGCTGACGTGCTGAGGCGGTGTTTTCCGTACAATCAAGGGATGATCAAGGGTTTGACAGTGGTGAAGCCGGTGGGTTCGGCGGCGGCCTGGGAGCGGCTTTCGTCGCTGTTTGGTGAGCTTGGGTTTGAGCCGGGCCGTGGCTGGGATGATGGTGCGGGTAAGGGCTCGGCGTTTCTGGCGCCTTTGGGCAATGTGGAGTTTGTTACGGGCCGTCCGCCGGCTGTGCCGGAGTTGCTGGTGGAGTGCACGCAGATCGAGATCGTGCATGGTGTTGTGAAGCGTTGGCTGGCTGCTGAGGAACTTGGCTCGCGGCTTTCGGATGTGGTGGAGACGCATTGGAAGTCTCGGATGTTTACGGTGGATTTGAGTGACGCGAATCCCTCGACGTCCTCAGTAGTCGATCCCACGTCTCAGAAGCGAGACGTGGGGCACCCGCTTCCTGGGCTGGTATTTGGGTTCTGGGAGCGCGAGGATGTGCTGGCGGGTGTGCCGATTGCCGTTGAGGGTGATCTGAGCGCGGCTGGGATGCGGTTTGGAATTGTGACGGCTCGCTGGAATGCCGTGATCACGGATCGTCTGCTGCAGGGTTCGCTGGATGGGATTTTGCGCAGTGGTGGGCGCCGCGAGGATATCGACATTGTGCGGGTGCCGGGTGCGTGGGAGGTTCCTGCGGCGGCGCGGATGATGGCGGATCTGCGGGATACGGATGGCAAGCGGAAGTATGACGCGATCATCACCCTGGGCTGCCTGCTGCGCGGTGAGACGGCGCACTATGAGGCGATCTATAACGAGGCGGCGCGCGGGATTGGGCAGAGCCAGCAGGAGACGGGCGTGCCGCATGCGTTTGGCGTGCTGACGTGCGAGACGCTGGAGCAGGCGCTGAATCGTGCGGGTGTGAAGGCCGGCAATAAGGGGTTTGAGGCAGCGGTGGCGGCGATCGAGATGGTATCGATTGCACGCAAGATCGGGCATGTGGCTGCAGGTGAGCATGAGGGCAGCGGCGTGGCTGCTGGTCGTGCGGCGCAGGCTGATGTGGACCGTGCAGTGGAAGGTGGAAATTAATGGGCGCTCGGCGTAAGGCACGCGAGCTGGCGATGCAGATGTTGTATCAGAGTGATCTGGGCAAGCAGACGGCGAACGAGGTTCGCAAGGTGTTCTGGCAGAGCCGCACGGATGATGAGGGCGCGCAGACGGTTGATCTGGAGACGCAGAGCTTTGCGGAGGATCTGTTCCGGGTGGCTGTGGAGCGGAGTGACGAGATCGATGATCTGATCGAGACGCACTCGCAGCACTGGCGGGTACACCGGATGGCGGTGGTGGACCGGAACCTGTTGCGGATGGCGATTGCGGAGATGCTGGGGTACAAGGGTACGCCGCACCCGATCATCATCAATGAGGCGCTGGAGGTTGGGCGGCGGTATGCTGCTCCGGAGAGCATTACGTTTTTGAACGGGGTACTGGATGCGGTGTCGCGGACGGTGATGGCGAAGCGTCTGGCTTGATTTTGTTGGAGTAGGAATGGAGCCCCATGTCTCTTGGAGATGTGGGGTTTTGTCTTTGCGGATGGGATGGGTTTGAACCCATGTCTCAGAAGCGAGACATGGGGCACCCGCCTGGTGGGTGCGTGTGGGAAGTGGAAAGGCCGCCATCGCTGGCGGCCTTCTCTTTGCTACTTTTTACCCTGCTTAGTTGTTGGTGACTGTGCGTGGGTACTGGACGAGCAGGTTGGGGGTTGCGGTGCCCGTGGTGTTGGTGTTGCTGGGCAGCCTGGGTGCGATCTGGCTGGTGTCCGTCAGGGTGCTGCGGGTGATGACGTGGACCTGATTGTCGCCTGCTGTTCCGGTGAAGAAGAACTTGTTGTCGGAAGAGAAGACGCCGGAGACCGGTGCGGTTGCACTGCCAGTGAGGGCGATGGATCGTGTGGTGCCTGTGCCCGATGCGGCGGGGACGTAGCCCGGCAGGATCGCACCTGCTGCCGCGGTTGCGGTAGGCAGGTAGGTGGTGAAGGCGATGCTGGAGTCCGATGCGGGGAAGACGCCGGTGATGCCGGTGGTGGTGACGCCGGTGAGTACCGCGGTGTTAACGGCGGTACCGAAGGCCGGCGGGAGGCCGCTCTCCGGGCAGTCGCCGGTGGGCAGCGTGTTGGTGAAGGTACGCGAGCCGTTGGCACCGTCGTTTGCCGTGGAGGTGGGGAAGGTCACGTCGTTCACGATGGGCGTTCCACCGCTGGCGGCCAGCCGGACGTCGAGGAGGTGGCGGCCGTCGTTGGTAGAAGCGACTCGGTCACCAACTGCTGCCGAGACCGTGGTGAGCGAGGCCTGCGGGTAGAAGACGGTCCGGCTTGCAACGGTGGTGGGGCAGTACGAGCGGCCGTTGATGGCAGTTGAGCCACCGACGAAGGCGCCTACGCTGGGTATGGCTACGGCGACATCATTGGCACCGCCGGTTGCGGAGAGGTCGTACTCCTGCCAGCTGGTGAAGGCGGAGTATACGAGCAGGTGGTTGGCTGCGGTGGTGACGTAGAGTGTCTCGCCGTCGGGGGTGTAAGCGGCGCGTGTTCCGATACCGGTGAAGGTGCTGGTGACGGTCGACGTTGCCGTGTTGACGACGGAGATCTGGTTCCGGGTGGAGTCGCTGATGACGACGGTACCGCTGTCAGGCGAGACGGCGAGCACGGTTCCCTGGAGCGTGGTGGAGACGCTGGCGATCGTGTTGGAGGCCGTGGTGAAGGTCATCAGGCCGAAGGGCGATCCCATGAAGATGGTGGCACCGTTCTGCGAGAGCACCATGGAGTTTGGTGTGTAGGGCAGGGCGGTGGGCGACGGGACGACGCCGGTGGTGAGGTCGACCGGTACGAGGTACTTGGAGTCTGTGCTGCCGATCCAGAGCCGGGTGCTGCTATTGCCGGGCGTGGTGGAGAGCAGGGTGTTGGAGGCGACCGGCTTACCCGTTCCCAGGAATCCGACGTTGCCGTAGGGCGACGGATTGCAGTTGGGCGGGAGGCAGAAGGCGTTGATGGCGGCGGTGCCCGGGAAGACCGGTGCGATGCCGGTGCTGGAGGCAGGTGCTGAGACCGGCGTGGTCGAGGTGTAGGTCAGGTTCAGGCCGGTGAGCGTAACGCCGTTGATGTCTTTCACGGTGGCCGTGATGGGCTCGGTGTTGTTCGGGTTCACCGTGACCGCGCCATTGACTGCGTTGGGCGTGCTGATGGTGATGGTCTTGGGGGGGCAGACGGAGATGAGGCCGGCGGTCGAGGTCGAATTGGCGATGGTCGCGGTGACGATCGTCGTTCCGGGGGCGAGGGCCGTGGCTACGCCGCTGGTGTTTTCAAAGGTGACCAAGCCGGCGGTCTGCGCGGAGAAGTTCGCGTGACCAGCGCTGTAGGTGATGTTGCTCGATCCGGCGAAGAAGCGTGCGACGAGCTGCGCGCTCTGGTTGAAGGAGATGCAGGTGTTGGGGTCGTAGGCCGGAGCCGAGGTCGTTGCCGTTGCGGTGTACGCGGGGCAGTTCGTCGCAGGATCGTTGACGCAGTCGGTTGATTTGGCACCGAGCGTGATGGCGGTGATCTGCGGATGGACGTAGACGAGCACCTTGTTGCTGTTGGCGCCGCCGCCGGATGCCGTCAGTTCTGCCACGCCACTGACGTTGGTGGTGTTGGTGCAGAAGGTGTAGTCCGGGATGCCGCTGGCGTTGTTGCGATTCCACTGACCGGCGCAGATGCTGCCAGTGTTGGGATTCACGTCCGCGATGTTCTGGTTCGAGGAGGCGTAGGTGTACTTCGCGATGGTGACCGCGTTGCCCTGGCAGTCGGTCGCCGTGGGTGTGGTCACGGAAGAGGTCTGCGTGAAGCCGAGGCTGACGCCGCCAACGGTGGGCTGGAGCACGATGCTCTGCGCATCGCCGACCCGAGGGCCGATGGTGCCGTTGCAGAAGGCGCCGCTGCTACCACTCCTGCTGCCGCCGCAGCCGGAAAGGGAAACGCCCACGGGCACGGCGAAGAACAGGATGACGAACAAGGAAAGAAGACGACGCTGCAAGAAAAACCTCCCCGCAGCAGCCCGTTGAGCTGTGCCGCGGTCTCTACGTGGGACGGGAAGTGCCCGAAAATGTCTGCTCCTCAGTGTAAATCAGGTGGAGAGACCCCGGTGCGGACGAGGACGTGCAATCTACGGCACCAAATTTCCCTGGCTGGAGGGGTGGTGCGGACATAGGACATGCAAAGTGTTGGGTGGGCGGTATATTCTTCCCGCACTATGGTGCGTGCTAATTTTTCGTCTCTGATCGTCCTGGCTGCCGTTGCAGCTGCTCCTTTTGCTGCCTTTGCGCAGCAGGCTCCCGCCGCCGCCGGCCCCAAGCATGAGGATACGGAGTTCTACCAGCCGGTTCCTCCGGTGGTGACGCCCGCCGCGACGGTAGGTACGGCTCCGTCGGATGCCGTGAAGCTGTTCGATGGCAAGGATCTGTCGGAGTGGGTGGCGGTGAAGGATGGTTCGCCCGCGGACTGGACTGTGGCCGATGGCATCATGACCGTGAAGAAGGGCGGCGTGGGCAACATCGAGACCAAGCAGAGGTTCAAGGACTATCAGTTGCACCTGGAGTGGCGTATCCCTGCGAGCATTACGGGCGAGAGCCAGGGTCGCGGCAACAGCGGCCTGTTCCTGGCGTCGACGGGTAAGGGCGATGCGGGCTATGAGCTGCAGATCCTGGACAGCTACAACAACCCGACCTACACGAACGGCATGCTGGGCAGCATTTACAAGCAGACGGCACCCCTGGCGAACGCTGCGCGCAAGCCAGGTGAGTGGCAGACGTATGACGTGGTGTGGACTGCGCCGCGTTTCAATGCGGATGGCACGGTGCTGAAGCCGGCGTATGTGACGGTGTTTGAGAATGGCGTGCTGGTGGAGAACCACTTCGAGTTGAAGGGCGAGACACTGTACGTGGGCAAGCCGGTCTACAAGGCGTACGACATGGCTCCGATCAAGCTGCAGGCGCATGGCGATAAGAGCGAGCCGCTGAGCTTTCGGAATATCTGGATTCGTCCGGTGCAGGAGATTGGGCCGAGCCACTAAGACTGTTGGTTTTGCGTGCGAGGCCCCCTTGTTGGGGGCCTTTTGCGTTTGCGGCCGTTCGGAATTTAGCGCGGGCCTACAGCCCGCAGAGCTGTGGTTGGGCCGTGACCCAGGGCTTTGCCCTGCGCTGGGATAGCGCGCACCTTTGGTGCGCTTGGTGCTCCGGGTGTTCCGGGTGGGTTGAACGCGCGGGTGCTCTCGGTGCGCTGGTGCGCTGTGAGTACTTGCGCTTGGTCGCGACATCGGCGACTGCTTCTGCGAACCCACTCATGACGATGAAGCCGTCATGAATGGGGCACCCGGCGTGCGAGGCCCCCTTGTTTGGGGGGCTTTTGCGTTTGCGATCGTTCGGGATTTAGCGCGGGCCTACAGCCCGCAGATCGGTTGTTGTGCCGTGACCCAGGGCTTTGCCCTGGGCTGGGATAGCGCGCACCTTTGGTGCGCTTGGTGGGCTGGGTGCTCCGGGTGGGTTGGACGCGCGGGTGCGCTGGGTGCGCTTGGTGGGCTGTGTGCGGTGCCGGGGCTTCTTTGCGCTGGAAAGAGTTTTCGCGTGGCTTCCAAATGGCTGCAAGGAGTGCGCGAAGCGTTTTTGGCTGTCACAACCTTTCCAGGGCGTTTCATGCTCCGATGCCAGTGTGGTCTGGTAGAAGGAAGCGATGACGATGATCTGCACTCCCCGGCAGCATGTGGCCCGAAGCGTAAGCGTTCCGTCGATTGCAACGATGTTTTCCGGCCTGGTGTTTGCTGCGTCGGTGTGTGTTGCGCAGGTGCCTGCGGCAATCAGTGCGATGGCGGCCAACGAGGTTGCGTCGCGGCAGCATGCCGGGCACTTTGCGTACACGGCCGAGGAGCGGTCAGACCGCACGGGAGGCCACCTGTGGCGGGAGCATGTGGTGGAGGTGGGCGACGGCATGCTGCGGCGGCTGGTCGCGGTCGATGGAAATCCGCTGACGGCGCAGCAGGCTGCTGCCGAGGAGCAGCGACTGCAGGCGCTGGTGGCGAATCCTGAGGAGTATCGTCGGCAGGGCCAGGCTCACAAGGATGATGAACTGCACGCGGCGCGGTTGCTGCAGTTATTGCCGCGGGCTTTTTTGATTACGTCCGAGGGGATGCAGGGCGATTGCCGGGTCTTCCGCTTTGTGCCCGATCCGAAGTTTCAGCCATCGACGTATGAAGAGCGTGTCGGTGCGGCGATGGCCGGTACGGTGTCGGTGATGGAGCCGGCGGAGCGGCTGTGCACGCTGCAGGCGACGATCTCGCACCCGGTTACGTTTGGATTTGGGCTAATCGGGAAGGTGGAGCAGGGCGGGAACTTTCGACTGGAGCGTGCGCCGGTGAAGGGCGCCGAGTGGAAGACTCGGTCGATGAGCGTGCATATGGGTGGGAAGATCTTGATGTTGAAGTCGCTGACGAAGCAGCAGGAGACGGTTCGGACGGAGATTCGGCCTTTGGGGGATACGTTAACGTTGCCGCAGGGGGCGGGGCTTTTATTGCCTTAGGGTTTTGTAGGGGCAGAGGCGTTTGGGGCCGTGGAGGTTCGCGCTTCGCGCAAACGGGGTTGGAATGTTGGCATGCCGGTAGGGGATTGTCGGTGGGGCTTACATGCAGATCCCTCCGCTTCGCTACGGGATGACAAGCTTCTTGGGGGAGTTGATCTCGCTATCCATCCATAGAGAGAACCGCCGCTACGCGATTGCGTTGCGGCGGTTTTCTATTGCGCGGCTTGTCTGCGACCGGATGTTACTTCGGTGGCATGGAGCTCCAGGTCCAGTTGCGGAGGGCTGGTGCGTCGATGCCGTTGGCGTGGGCGTAGTTTACGCATTCGATGATCTGGTCCTGCAGCCACTGCTTGGTGTGCGAGGCGGAGGCTTGCAGCTTTGGTACGCGGTCGATGACGTCGATGGCGAGGTTGAAGCGGTCGACCTGGTTGAGGATGGCGAGCTCGAGCGGTGTGTTGATGTTGCCTTTTTCCTTGTAGCCGCGGACGTGGAAGTTGTCGTGGTTTTTGCGGCGATAAGTGAGCTTGTGGATGAGCGAGGCGTAGGCGTGGAAGTTGAAGATGACGGGCTTATCGATGGTGAAGAGGCTGTCGAATTCACGTTCGGAGAGGCCGTGCGGGTGTTCGCGTTCCGGCATGAGGCGGAAGAGGTCGACGACGTTGACGAAGCGGATCTTCAGGTCAGGGCAGCGCTCGCGCAGGATGGCTACGGCTGCGAGTGATTCGGAGGTGGGTATGTCGCCGGCGCAGGCGATTACGGCGTCGGGTTCGATGCCGTCGTCGTTGCTGGCGAACTCCCAGATGCCGATGCCCTTGGTGCAGTGGTCGATGGCCTGCGGCATGGTGAGGTACTGCAGGTGTTCGGCCTTGTCGGCGACGATGACGTTGATGTAATCGGTGCTGCGCAGGCAATGGTCGGCGACGCTGAGGAGGCAGTTGGCGTCTGGCGGGAGATAGATGCGCGTGACTTCCGGACTCTTGTTGGTGACGATGTCGAGGAAGCCGGGATCCTGGTGGGTGAAGCCGTTGTGATCCTGCCGCCAGACGAGCGATGTGATGAGCAGGTTGATGGAGGAGATGGGCGTGCGCCAGCGGAGTTCGAGCTTGGATTTTTCGAGCCACTTGGCGTGCTGGTTGAACATGGAATCGATGATGTGGACGAAGGCTTCGTAGGTGGAGAAGAAGCCGTGGCGGCCGGTGAGGACGTAGCCTTCAAACCATCCTTCGAGTGTGTGTTCGCTGAGCATTTCCATGACGCGGCCGCTGGTGGAGAGGTCGCCGCCGTCGGCGTCCTGGGGCAGCAGGGCGGCCATCCATGTCTTGCCGTGGCTGCCTTCGTAGATTGCCTGAAGTTTGTTGGAGGCTGTCTCATCCGGGCCGAAGACGCGGAAGCTGGTCATGTTGCGGCGCATGACGTCGCAGAGGAAGTGCGCGAGGGTATTGGTCGAAGAGAGCAATGTCTTGCCGGGCCGGTCGACCTTGACGGCGTAGTCGGCGAAGTTGGGCAGGTCGAGCGGCTTACGCAGCTTGCCGCCGTTGGCGTGCGGGTTGGCGGTGATGCGGCGGTCGCCGACGGGGGCCATGGCTTTGAGTTCGGGGATGAGTGCGCCGCCCTGGTCAAAGAGCTCTTCGGGACGGTAGCTGCGCATCCAGTCTTCGACCAGCTTGAGGTGTGCGGGGTTGGTGACGGGATCGAGCACGGGCATCTGGTGGGCGCGCCATGAGCCTTCGAGCTTGTGGCCGTCGATTTCCTTGGGGCAGGTCCAGCCCTTGGGCGAGCGGAGGATGATCAAGGGCCAGCGTGGGCGCTCGACGGGTGTGCCGGGGGCTGCGGTACGGGCCCTGGTCTGGATGGCGCGGATCTGGTTGATGCAGTGTTCGGTGACCTGCGCCATCAACGGGTGCATGAGGGCGGGATCCTCGCCTTCGACGATGTAGGGATCCCAGCCGTAGCCGCGGAAGAGCTGCTCCAGCTCTTCTGGTGTTATGCGGGCGAGGATGGTCGGATTGGCGATCTTGTAGCCGTTGAGGTGAAGGATGGGGAGGACCGCGCCGTCGTGCACGGGGTTCAGGAATTTGTTGGAGTGCCAGGAGGTGGCGAGAGGGCCGGTCTCTGCTTCGCCGTCGCCGACGACTACGGCCGCGATGAGGTCGGGGTTGTCGAAGACTGCGCCGAAGGCGTGCGAGACGCTGTAGCCCAGTTCGCCGCCTTCGTGGATGGAGCCGGGTGTCTCCGGGGTGCAGTGGCTGCCGATGCCGCCGGGGAAGGAGAACTGCTTGAAGAACTTCTGCAGGCCTTCGATGTTCTCGCTCTTATCGGGGTAGACCTCGGAGTAGACGCCCTCGAGATAGCTGTTGGAGAGGGTCGCGGGTGCGCCGTGGCCGGGGCCCGAGAGGTAGATCAGGTTGAGATCGTACTTCTTGATGAGGCGGTTGAGGTGGACCCATGCGAAGGTCTGGCCCGGGTCAGAGCCCCAGTGGCCGAGCAGGCGGTTCTTGATGTGTTCGGGCTTGAGCGGCTCGCGCAGCAGGGGATTGGCGACGAGGTAGAGCATGCCGACGCAGAGGTAGTTGCAGGCGCGCCAGTAGGCGTCGATCTTGCGGTGTTCTTCTGCGGAGAGTACGTCGGCGGCGGGAATGATTTCCATGGAGCTCATGCGATTGGGCCTCGTGCGATGCCCGGACCGCGGCACCGGATGGTCGTTCTATGCGTTTGCCGAGACGATGCGTTTCACGTGCAGGGCGATGACAAGATCTTCCTGGGCGGTAACGGCGTAGACCGCCGTCCTGGAGTGTGGTGCGTTGATACGGCGAATGCCCGTACCCTGTGTCGCATTGTGCGATGAATCGAGCGAGACTTCTGTGTCCTGCATCACTTCGGAGCGAGTGGCGGCGTCGTGCTCGCCTATGCCGCCGGTAAAGACGATGGCGTCGAGGCCTCCCATGAGCCAGGCGAAGCCGCCGATTGCCTTGCGGATGCTGCGGGTGAAGACCTTGATGGCGAGGAGTGAGGCTTCGTCGCCGTTGGTGGCCGCTTCGCGCACGGCTTTCATGTCGTTTGCGAGGCCGGTGAGAGCGACCATACCAGCGCGGTGATTCAACATCTGTTCCACTTTGCTCGCTGCATCGGTGGCGGTCTCCTGGCGTAGCAGGTAGAGCATGAGGCCGGGGTCGAGGTCGCCGGGGCGTGTGCCCATGACGATGCCGCCGGTTGGAGTAAAGCCCATGGTGGTGTCGATGGATTGGCCGTCGAGGACTGCGGTGACGCTGCAGCCGCTGCCGAGGTGGGCGATGACGATGCGGTGCGGGAGTTGGCCTGTCTGCTGGAGCTGGCGGACGACGGATTCGCAACTTAGGCCGTGGAAGCCGTAGCGCTTGATGCCGCGATCGCGCAGGTCTTTGGGAATGGGGTAAGTGCTGGCTTCAGGCGGCATCGTCTGGTGGAAGACAGTGTCGAAGCATGCGACGTGCGGCACGGCGGGCAATCGCTGCATGGTTTCGCGGATGATGGCGATGGCTTCGGGATCGTGCAAGGGGGCGAAGTCGGCTGCGGCTTCGAGCTCTTTGAGGAGGGCGTCGGTGATAAGTGCGTGGTCGTGGAGGTGTGGACCGGGATGGACGACGCGGTAGCCGACGGCTTCGATGGTGCCGGCGGCTGCCTTCTCGACGGCGTCGAGGACGATGGCGATGGTTTCCGCGTGGGTGCCGGCGCCTGGCACGGAGTGTTCTTGTTTGGGGTGGGAGAGCGTGAGTTTCGCTTTCGGCTCGGCCATGTTGCTGAGTTCGCCGTCGAGCAGGAGTTTCGGTTCAGCCTGGCCGTCGGTGACGTGGAAGAGCGAGAACTTGATCGAGGACGATCCGCCGTTGAGGACCAGTACGTTCATGCTCACCTTGGCATGAGCTTACTCCCGGGTGATCTGGCGTCTGTGAATGCTCCGAGTCATTGGCAGAGAAAAGGGCTTCAGTCGCCGAGATGCTCATCTCGGCGGCTGAAGCCGCTCTTACGTAGTACCTGTTTCTATCCCGGCGGCTGAAGCCGCTCTTACCTGGCAGCTGTATCTATCCCGGCGGCTAAAGCCGCTTTGGTGAGTTTCACGGCTGGCCGCCGCCGCCGCTTGCGCCGTAGATGTTGCCGTTGGTGTAGCTGGCGTCGTTGGAGGCGAGCTGGACGTAGATGCTGGCGAGTTCAGCCGGCTGGCCGGCGCGGCCGAGCGGGTAGTCTCCGCCGAAGTTGATGAGCTTCTTCTGGGTGGCGCCGCCGGATACCTGCAGCGGTGTCCAGATGGGGCCGGGTGCGACGCCGTTGACGCGGATGCCCTTGGGGCCGAGCTGCTTGGCGAGCGACTTGATGTAGTTCATGGTCGCGGCCTTGGTCTGGGCGTAGTCGTAGAGGTTGGGAGAGGGATCGTAGGCCTGCTCGGAGGTGGTGCCGATGATGGAGGCGCCGGGCTTGAGGTGCGGCAGCGCTGCCTTGATGATCCAGAAGGGCGCGTAGATGTTGGTCTTCATCGTGGCGTCGAAGGCTTCGCTGGTGAGTTGCAGAAGATCTTCGCACTGCTGCTGACGGCCGGCGTTGGAGACGACGATATCGAGGCCGCCGAGTTCGGCGACGGCTTTGGCAACGAGGGACTTGCAGTAGCTCTCTTCGCGGAGGTCGCCGGGGATGGCGACGGCCTTACGGCCCTCTGCCTTGATCAGTGCGATGACCTCCTGTGCGTCGGGTTCTTCGGTTGGGTAGTAGCTGATGGCGACGTCAGCGCCTTCGCGGGCGTAGGCGATGGCTGCGGCGCGGCCCATGCCGGAGTCGCCGCCGGTGATGAGTGCCTTACGGCCTGCGAGGCGGCCGGAGCCCTTGTAGCTGGTCTCGCCGTGGTCGGGGCGCGGTGTCATCTTGCTAGCGAGGCCGGGCCAAGGCTGCGTCTGGCCGGGGTAGGGCGGCCTGGGGTACTTGGTGGTGGGATCGACGAAGGGTGCGACGGTGGGACCGCCCTTGGTCTGGGCCTGCGCTGCGGCGGGCATAGCGCCGGTCAGCGCGGCGCCTGCGATGCCTGCGCCCAGATTGGTGACGACTTTGCGGCGCGAGATGGGGTTCTTGCTGGAACTCATTGCTTGTGTCTCCAAGTAACTGTTGAGCGGGCAGCCGGAATAGGCTGGGCTCTTGTTGAGATGGAGGGTTTCAAAACGAGGGGCGTTGCACTCCGCCGGTGTCTGAGAGACGCCATGCCGGATAGCAGTCACAGCAATTTTTGTGCGGTTTCCTGGGATTCGCTTCCTGTGAAGCTGCGTGAACAGGAAAGGCCCGGCAGAATTCGCCGGGCCTTTCCTGCTTTGTTGTGGAGCGCTTACTTCATGTTGTCTTCGAACCATGCCACGGTGCGGGCGGTGCGGTCGGCGGAGTGGGCGGGGTTGCTGAAGCCGTGGCCTTCGTTGGGGTAGACGACGAGTTCGGTCTTCTTGCCGAGTGCGCGGAGTGCGTGCCACATCTCGTAGCTTTGCGGTGCCGGGCATTCGCCGTCGCGGTCGCCGACGAGGATGAGTTCGGGTGTGGTGACTTTGTTGATGAAGTTGATGGCGGAGGACTTGGCGTAGACGGCCGGATCGTCATAGACGGTGGCGCCGAAGAAGGGCACCATCCACTGGTCGATGGAGTTTTCGCCGTAGTAGCTCTGCCAGTTGCTGATGCCGGCGCCTGCGACGGCGGCGCGGAAACGGTTGGTCTGAGTGATGGCGAACATGCTCATGAAGCCGCCGTAGCTCCAGCCGGTGAGACCGAGGCGCTTGTCGTCGATGCTGTACTTCATTTCGGCGGTGTCGACGCCCTTGAGGATGTCGCGGAGATCGCCGTAGCCGAAGTCCTTGCGGTTGGCCTGGACGAAGGCTTCGCCCTGACCGTAGGAGCCGCGGGGGTTGGGCGAGAGGACGAAGTAGCCGAGATGGGCGTAGAGTCCGTTGCCACCGCCTGCGTTGCCGGGGCCGACCTCAGACGATGGGCCGCCGTGGACGCTGACGATCATGGGGTACTTCTTGTTGGCGTCGTAGTTTTCGGGCAGTGTGAGCCAGCCCTGAACGTGGAAGCCTTCGTTTTCCCACTCGAGTGAGACGGTCTTGCTGGCGGCGCCGGTGGCGTGTTCGTTGATCTGGGTGACGGCGCGGAGGCCGCGCGGGTCGCCTGCGTAGACCTCGGCTGCCTTGTCCGGACCTGCCGAGACGAAGGCGACCATCTTGGCGGAGGGCGAGAAGGAGAAGGAGAGTGAGGCGCGGCCGCTGCTGATGGACTGTGGCGCGGTCCATCCTTCGAGCAGTTCCTTGCCGTTGGTGCCGAGGACGCTCAGGTGCGATTTGCCGGGCTGATCTTCCGAGAAGGCGATGTGGTCGTTGTCGGCCCAGGCGATGTAGACGGGTGTGGACTTGCGGCCGGTGGTCAGGTCCTGCAGGCCGCTGCCGTCGGAGCCCATGAGGTAGATGTCGCCGCCGGTGGAGCCCTGGTCGGACATGAGGCCGCCGATGAAGGCGATGTTGCGGCCGTCGGGCGAGTAGCGGGGGACGGCGATCTGAAGGCCGTGCAGCGAGCCGCCTGCGGTTACGGGGTTCAGGATGGACTTGGCGCTGGCCGGATCGCCCGTGGCGACGGTGTACATCTGCGCGATCCACCAGGTGTTTTCGCCGGGCGGGTTGGCGGCGACGAAGGCCATGTGCTTCGAGTCGGGCGCCCAGTCGAACTCATAGGCGTGCAGGGTTTTGGGTGTGACGACGCTGATCTCGCCGGATTTGGCGTTGGCAGCGGCGACCCACTGGATCTCAACGCCGTCCTGGCCGATGACGCCGGCGGGCGGCTTCATGGCGGCGAGTGCGCCGGCGGAGCGCGTGGCGTTTTCAACGTAGAGGAAGCCGATGGAGGAGCCGTCGGGCGACCATGCGGGTGAGGTCAGCGTGCCCTTGATGTGGGTGAGCTGGGAGACCTTGCCTGCGCTGTTTCGTAGGTAGATCTGCGGCTGGTGGTCGGCGCAGGTGCCGACGAAGGCGAGGGTTGCGCCGTCGGGCGACCAGCGGGGCAGGCTGCTGAAGCAGCCGTCGCCTGCGGAGATGGCCGGTTCGGACGGGCTGGGCGAGAGTGCCGGGCTGATGTGGAGCTGCATGCCGCCACCGCGGCGAGCGCCAGCGACCGGTTCATTGGCGACCATCCAGGCGATCTTCTTGCCGTCCGGCGAGAGTTCTACGGCGCCGATGGAGCGGACGGGTGTTCCTGTGCCCTGCGATGCCTCGTATTGCGCGATGCGCGGGTCGGGATTGGCGAAGAACTTCATCTCGGGTGTGAAGACATTCGTTGTGTCCGATCCGGGCCGCTGGGCCGTGGCATTCGGAGCGACGAGTAGGCTGGCAGCCAGTGTGGCCGTGGAGGCAAGTACAGGAAAGCGCATGGGGAAAGGCTAGCAGGGAAGGGAAGGCGGGAGGCAAGACAATTTAGGACGCATAGCCGGTCAACGTCCGTGGGCTTTTCTTTGCGGCACGATGGAAGTGAACGGCTTCATAGCGCGCGAGGAATCGAAGGGCGGGCGAGGTTTGGAGTGGTGCATCCAACAAGGCAGGGGAGGGTGAATGACACCGATTGTTCTTGTGCCTGGATTGTTGTGTTCTGCGGAGGTTTTTGGATCGCAGGTGGAGGCGTTGTGGCCTTACGGCCCGGTTACCGTTGCGTCGACGCTGACTGGAAAGACCATGGGCGAGATTGCGGCGTCGATTCTGGAGAATGCTCCGCCGCGTTTTGCGCTTGCCGGTATTTCGATGGGCGGTTACCTAAGCTTCGAGATCCTGCGGCAGGCTCCGGAGCGCGTGATGAAGCTGGCGCTGCTGGATACGTCTGCGCGGCCGGATACGCCGGAGCAGACGGCGAATCGGCGGGCGATCCTGGCTCGCACGGAGAGTGAGGACTTTCAGACGCTGGCCGCCGGGGTGGCCATGGCGATCTTTCATCCGGACCGTCAGAACGACCAGCGACTTCGGGAGGTGTCGGAACGGATGATTGCTGCGGTTGGTCTGGAGGGTTTCAAGCGGCAGACGGAGGCGATTATCGAGAGACCGGACAGCGTGCCGGGACTGGCGGCGATCCAGGTGCCGACCCTGGTGCTGGTGGGGGATGGCGATGCTCTGACGCCGGTGGAGCGCGCGCAGGAGATGGCTTTGGCGATTCCGGGTGCTCGCCTGGTGATCGTGAAGGACTGTGGACACGGATCGACGTTGGAGCAACCGGAGGCGGTGAATCGGGCTTTGATCGGGTGGATTACGGGGTAGATCATTGCAGGCTTCAGGATTCGAGCGGCGGGTAAGCGGCAGATAGTACAGGGCTGTTGAGGAATACTGCCGTCACCACTCACAGTGTTGGCGGCGCTTACGGGCACCCCGAACAGACGACATTCGCCCTGAAAAGCGAATCGCCTTCGGGGAGATGAAGTCCCCGAAGGCGCATTTCATTGTGAGAGGTGGATGATGCCCAAAGAACCTGGGCTTCGCCTGTCTGTTTCTGCGTCAGAGAAGGTAATTCTGGCGCTGATTGGACTTGCGTTGCTCATTCTGAAGCACTTCCTGAGGTGAGTCGATCACCTCAAAACCCCGGGCGGACGCCAATCCGCTCGGGCCTGAGTACAATTTCAGTTGGAGTGGGATTGGTTGTCAACAGATTTCGCGCCGTTCGTTGACGCTCCAGCGGTGAATTGCTACAGTAGAAGGGTTCCGAGGTTTCCGTCCCGTGGTGCGTGTAGGTTGCGACTGCGAGGGCTGGAGGGGTTTGCAGGTGCTTTTTTCGGCGCCGCAGCCCGTCAGAGAAAGCCTGAGATCGCCACTCCTGACAGTGCGCGGTTCAAGCAGACACCCAAAGTTCAGCAGTTTAGACAAGAGTTTCAGGGAGTTACCGTGCCTACGTTTCATCAGCTTGTGAAGAAGGGCCGCACTGCGCCGAACTACAAGACGGCCAGCCCGGCATTGCAGGGATCGCCACAGCGGCGTGGTGTTTGCACCCGTGTGTATACCCAGACACCGAAGAAGCCGAACTCGGCGCTCCGTAAGGTTGCGCGTGTTCGTCTGACGAACGGTATCGAAGTGACCAGCTACATCCCGGGCGAAGGCCACAACCTGCAGGAGCACTCGATCGTCCTTATTCGTGGCGGTCGTGTGAAGGATCTGCCGGGTGTGCGTTACCACATCGTTCGCGGAACGCTTGACTCTGTTGGCGTTGCGAAGCGCAAGCAGAGCCGCAGCAAGTACGGCGCAAAGCGTCCGAAGGCTGTCGCGAAGTAGTTTTGAGATTCAAGGAATTCCGGCAGCGGGTGGATTGAGTTCTGCCCGCTGCTTTGAACCACAGGTCCAGATGCTTGAGAGGTCTACGGCGCTGGAGGAAGAAGAAGAGAGAGAAAGATGCCACGTAAAGGTCATATCGCCAAGCGCGAGGTAGCTCCGGATCCGGTGTACGGTTCGCAGCTCGTTACAAAGTTTGTCAACAGCATGATGTGGGGCGGCAAGAAGTCGACCGCACAGAAGATCTTCTACGAGTCCATGACGAACCTGGAAGCAAAGGGTGGCGACGAGGCTCTGAAGCTTTTCAAGAAGGCTGTTGAGAACGTCAAGCCTCTTCTGGAAGTGAAGTCCCGCCGTGTTGGTGGTGCGAACTACCAGGTGCCGATCGAAGTGAACCCGGAGCGCCGCACCTCGCTGGCAATCCGCTGGCTCGTGTCGTACGGCCGTTCGCGCGGCGAGAAGGGCATGGTCGACAAGTTGACGGCCGAGCTGCTGGACGCTGCCAATGGCCGCGGCGCCGCGATGAAGAAGAAGGAAGACGTGCACCGCATGGCTGAGGCCAACAAGGCCTTCGCTCACTACCGCTGGTAGGCGCTGCGCACTCTCGCGAGTAACTCAATGTAGTTTGGTCAAGCAAATCAGGAGTAAGTCAGGCGGTCTGGCTTACTCCTGAATCTGCGAAGGACACCGGAAGTTAGTTCCGGAGAAGAAGAACACAACGTGGCACGCACTATCACACTCGACAAATGCCGCAACATCGGCATCATGGCCCACATCGACGCCGGTAAGACGACGACGACCGAGCGCATTCTGTTCTACACCGGCGTGAATCACCGCATTGGTGAAGTTCACGAAGGCACTGCCACCATGGACTGGATGGAGCAGGAGCAGGAGCGCGGTATTACCATCACGTCCGCTGCGACGACCTGCACGTGGAACAACTACCGCGTCAACATCATCGATACGCCCGGCCACGTGGACTTCACGGCCGAGGTGGAGCGCTCGCTGCGCGTGCTGGACGGCGCCGTGGCTTGCTTCGATGCCGTTGCCGGTGTGCAGCCGCAGTCTGAGACCGTGTGGCGCCAGGCTACCAAGTACAAGGTTCCGCGTATCTGCTTCATCAACAAGATGGACAAGAACGGCGGCGACGCTGAGTACGCAACGGGCACCATCCGTGAGCGTCTTGGTGCGAATGCTGTCCTGATCCAGCTTGCGATCGGCGCTGAGGCGAAGTTTGCCGGCGTGGTCGACCTGGTCGAGATGAAGGCCATCCTGTGGCACGACGAGACCATGGGCGCGAAGTATGACGTGGAAGAGATTCCCGCCAATCTTCTGGACAAGGCGAAGGAGTTCCGTCAGCACCTGATCGAGGCCGTTGCGGACTCGGACGACGCGCTGATGGAGAAGTATCTGGAAGGCGAAGAGCCGACGGTTGCCGAACTGAAGAACGCGATCCGCAAGGCGACCATCGCCATGAAGATCTTCCCGGTTCTGATGGGTTCGTCGTTCAAGAACAAGGGCGTTCAGACGCTGCTGGATGCGGTTGTCGACTACCTGCCCAGCCCGCTGGACATCCCGCCGATGATCGGTCACGATCCGGAAGATGCTGAAGTCGAGATCATCCGCAAGCCGGAAGATACCGAGCCGTTCTCCGCACTTGGTTTCAAGATCATGACGGATCCTTTCGTCGGTCAGTTGATCTTCATCCGTGTGTATTCGGGTGTGTTGAAGACGGGCGACTCCGTTCTGAATCCGCGTACCCGCAAGACGGAGCGCATTGGCCGTCTGCTGAAGATGCACGCGAACAAGCGCGAAGAGATCACGGAGATTCTGGCCGGCGATATCTGCGCCGCTGTGGGCCTGAAGAACCTTGTGACGGGCGATACGATCTGCACCGACAAGGCGCCGATCGTGCTCGAGTCCATCGACTTCCCGGAGCCGGTTATCGAAGTTGCCGTTGAGCCGAAGACCAAGGCCGATCAGGAGAAGATGGGCATGGCGCTGGCCAAGCTTGCGCAGGAAGATCCTACCTTCCGCGTTCGCACGGACATCACTAATGGCCAGACGATCATCTCGGGCATGGGCGAGCTTCACCTGGAAATCATCGTCGACCGCATGATGCGTGAGCACAAGGTTGAGGCGAACGTCGGTAAGCCGCAGGTGAACTACCGCGAGACGATCCGCAGCAACTCGGAGGCTGAGGGTAAGTACATCCGTCAGTCGGGTGGTTCGGGTAACTACGGTCACGCTAAGATCCGCATTTCGCCGAACGAAGTGGGCAAGGGCTACGAGTTCACGAACGACACCAAGGGCGGCGCGATTCCGAAGGAATACGTCAAACCGATCGACCAGGGCATTCAGGAAGCCATGGCCGGTGGTGTGCTCGCTGGCTTCGAGATGGTGGACGTGAAGGTCTCCCTGTACGACGGCAGCTATCATGACGTCGACTCGAACGAAATGGCATTCAAGATCGCCGGATCGATGGCGTTCAAGGAAGCTGCTCGCAAGGCAAAGCCTGTCCTGTTGGAGCCGGTGATGTCGGTCGAAGTGACCGTTCCGGAAGACTACATGGGCACGGTTATTGGTGACCTCAACTCCCGCCGCGGTCGTATCGAAGGCATGGAGATGGTCGGCGGCGTTCAGGCGATCAAGGCAACGGTGCCGCTGAGCACGATGTTCGGCTACGCGACCAACCTGCGTGGATCCACACAGGGCCGCGGTAACTTCTCGATGCAGTTCAAGCAGTACGAGGAGACGCCGCGCATGGTTTCGGAAGAGATCATCGCGAAGGCACAGGGCCGCGATACCCGCTAGGTGTCGGCAGTACATCGTTCTGTGGGCCGGGCTTTGTGCCCGGCCTTCAGAACCTGATTTGAAGAGGGGGCACAGCTTTGCTGTGCCACTTCTGCGTAAGCTTCACGCGGCGTACGCCGTACGGGTTTAGCTTCAGAACTTCGCCGTAAGGCAAGAGGAGAAACATCATGGGTAAGGAAAAGTTCGACCGGTCCAAGCCGCACGTTAACGTGGGCACGATTGGTCACATCGATCACGGCAAGACGACGCTGACGGCTGCGATCACGAAGGTTCTTTCCAAGCACAACCCGAAGAACTCTTTCCGTTCGTTCGACACGATTGACAACGCACCGGAAGAGCGCGAGCGCGGTATTACGATCGCGACGTCGCACGTTGAGTATGAGACGGCGAACCGTCACTATGCTCACGTTGACTGCCCGGGCCACGCCGATTACATCAAGAACATGATCACGGGCGCAGCGCAGATGGACGGTGCCATTCTCGTAGTGGCGGCCACCGACGGCCCGATGCCCCAGACGAAGGAGCACGTTCTGCTCGCTCGCCAGGTTGGCGTGCCGTACATCGTTGTGTTCCTGAACAAGTGCGATGCGGTTGAAGACGAAGAACTGATCGACCTGGTCGAGATGGAAGTTCGCGAGCTGCTCAGCAAGTACGACTTCCCTGGCGATGACGTTCCCGTCATCCGTGGTTCGGCGCTTGGCGCACTGAACGGCGAAGCCCAGTGGGAAGCGAAGATCGACGAGCTGATGGACGCTGTCGACAAGAACGTTCCGCAGCCTGACCGCCTGGTCGACCTGCCGTTCCTGATGCCGATCGAAGATATCTTCTCGATCTCGGGTCGTGGCACGGTTGTTACCGGCCGTATCGAGCGTGGCAAGATCAAGGTCGGCGAGCCGGCACAGATCGTTGGCTTCCGCGACACGCAGAACACGACCGTTACCGGCGTGGAGATGTTCAAGAAGCAGCTGGACGAGGGTCTTGCTGGTGATAACGCGGGTCTGTTGCTCCGCGGTACCGCCAAGGACGACGTTGAGCGCGGCATGGTTCTTGCCAAGCCGGGTTCGATCACGCCGCACACCACCTTCAAGGGCGAGATCTACGTCCTGAGCAAGGAAGAGGGCGGCCGTCACACCCCGTTCTTCGACGGCTACCGTCCCCAGTTCTACTTCCGCACCACTGACGTGACCGGATCGGCGAAGCTGCCGGCTGGCACGGAGATGGTGATGCCGGGCGACAACATCGCTCTGGAGATCACGCTGCACACGCCCGTCGCCATGGAAAAGGGCCTCCGCTTCGCCATCCGCGAAGGCGGTCGTACCGTCGGCGCTGGCACCATCTCCGAGATCATCAAGTAGGCACTTCGTGCCGTTCTCGACGTCGCTCGCGCGACGTGTTCAAGGACGGAAATGAAGGCTTAGGCGGGACTCAGAAGCAATAACAGAAAGGGCCGTAGCGAAAGCTGCGGCCCTTTCTGCTGCTCGTCGTTAAACGACGAAAAACCGTCTTGACAGATGGAAGAAACCCACTACCATATGGTTGTGGATAGATTGGGTACGACATTCGCGGCTTTGTCTGATCCGACTCGACGGGCGATGGTCGAGCGGCTCTCGCAGGGGCCTGCTTCTATTCATCACCTGACGGAACCATTTTCGTTGTCGCAGCAGATGATCTCGAAACATATTGCGTACCTGGTGCGGGCGCGCATTGTGATGAAGACGAAGCGTGGGCGCGAGAGTGTGTGCACACTTCGTCCTGAGGCGATCAAGACAGTCAGCGATTGGGCCATTTCCTATCGCAGATTCTGGGAAGAGAGTTTCGACAAGCTGGATGTGGTTGTGAAGCAAATGAAAGAGACGGAGGGGAAGAGATGATGACGAAAGACGCGGTTAGCGAGACAGAGCGGATGGTTGTCACACGAGTGTTCGACGCTCCACGGGAAGTGGTCTGGAAGGCGTGGACTGACCCCAAGTACGCGATGCAGTGGTGGGGGCCGAAGGGCTTTACGACGCCGGTTTACGAGATGGATTTTCGAGTGGGCGGCAAGTTCCTGATCTGCATGAAGTCGCCGGACGGGCAGGAGTTTTGGAATGGTGGGGAATATCGCGAGATTGTTCCCAACGAGAAGATTGTCTTGTCGATGTACTTTGCCGATTCGCAGGGGAACAAGGTCGAGCCTGAGCACTACGGCATGGAGCACGAGGCGATCGAGGATGCCAACGACGTGATTACGTTTGAGGATCTGGGGAACGGTAAGACCAAGCTCACGCTCATTGGAAACGAGAGCATGGAGACTGCGAAGACGAGTGGCCAGGTCGAGGGCTGGAACCAGATCCTCGATAAGTTCGCTGCCGTCGTTGCCGAGCTAGGGCAGGCGGTGTAAGCGCCTACGCTTGACGAGAAAGTTCGTGCAACAGTAAGGGCCGCAGTTCGCTGCGGCCTTTGCTTTTGCGGAACTGCTTTTGCGCTGCGTTGCTGAGCAAGATCCAGACTCGCCTATCATTCTTGGAGCGAGCGCCAGACGCGACCCATTTCGATCGTAGGGCGGCGTTCGCAACGAGGAGTTTGCATGTTCAAGCGCAGCCTGGTCCACCGCTTCACGCCAATGCTCTTTGCGGGATGGCTTGCATGCTGCTCCGTTGCACAGGCCCACGCCCAGATGGGTTCTTCTGAAAAGCCGGCGGGTAGTTTTCTGGGGCTCGACCGAAACCTGTACCCGGGCGACCAGGTCCTGCCGACGATCGCGAAGCGCTTTGCTTTTGTTGGCTACTGGCTCAACAACCCGCCGGGCATGCAGTCGAACGGCTGGCAGGGAAAGCGGACGCTGATCAAGTCGCAGAATCTGGGTTTCCTGGTTTTGTGGAACGGTCGCCTTGATAAGGAGATCCTGGCCAAGGCGAAGCGCGGTACTTCTGCTGTTGCACTCGGCAAGGCCGACGCTCACGACGCGATACAGGCGGCATTACGGGAGGGATTCCCTTCGGGGGCAACGCTGTTCCTTGATCAGGAAGAGGGTGGCCGTCTGCTCGCGGAGCAAGCGGATTACCTCTTTGCGTGGACAGAGGCCGTTAGCGCCGGAGGCTTCCGTGCGGGGGCTTATGTGAGCGGCCAGCCGGTTTCGGACGGACCGGGTAAGACCATTACGACGGCACAGAATGTTCGCGAGGTGGTGGCGGCGAAGCATCTCCATCCGATTGCGCTGTTCGTCGCTCAGGACAGCTGTCCGCCTTCGAACGGATGCACGGTGACGCCACCGCCTATGGCTGCGAGTGGAACACCAGGAGCGATTGCCTGGCAGTATTCCCAGAGTCCTCGCCGGCCTGCCATAACGCGGGCCTGCATGAAGACCTACGCGAGTGACGGCAACTGTTACGTGCCGGAGTTGCCGGGGATGCTGCTTGACCTGGACGTTGCAGCGGAACGCGATCCGTCGCATGGTCGCTAGAGTTCCGCGACCACGAGGGTTCTACTGCATTCATGCGCGACTCGCGTTTTGTTCGAGTGCGGCACGAAGTGGAAAGCCCCATGCCGGTCTCCGACATGGGGCTTTCTCATTGTTGCGTTGGATCAGCGTTTCACCGGGCAGCCTGCACCATCGGTGACATTGGTGACGGCGCGGGCTGTGGAGGTTACCTGGCGGCTGAAGCACTTACCGAGTGTGTCTTCTGCCTTGTAAGTGGCCGAGGCGCTGGTTGGTGTTGCTGAGACGAGCGCACCGGCTGCGCTGTAGTTGAGCGTGTCGGTTGTGTGTACTACCTCGTTCCGGCTGCTGCCGAAGATGGGCAGGCCGTTGATGGACTTCGTCTCGGTCTCAACGTCTTTCTGATCGCTCGTGACTACCTGCGCCGAGGTGCCGTCGTTGTTGACGGTGTAGGCATAGTTGAGCGTCAGCGGGAACGAGATCTGCTTGTCCGTTGTCTCCTTCAGGAAGCCCAACTGGCTAGTCGTTTTGCTGCTGACCGTGCTGGTCTGCACGGCGTTCTGGATGTCGTTGGTGCCAACGTTGAAGGTCTGTGCGCTGTTGAAGTTGACCTTCTGCTCGACGGTGGTTTCGACGCGACCGAGAGCGCTGTTGACGTAGCCCTTGACGGTGAAGGTGCGTGCGGAGTCGACGGTGACGGTACCTGTTGTGGTGCCGGAGGCGTCTGTTGTGAGTTTCTCAACGACCAGCGGCGTGGGTGCAAGGCTGAGTGTGTTTTCAAGCAGACCGCCGCCTGTCTGCGCGCGGAAGGGATCGGTGTAGAGCAGTAGGTTTGCCGTGGCAAGGAAGTAGCTGGTGGCGTTGTAGACGCTAACGCCCACGGTGTGCGGTGCGCCGTCGCTGAGCACGCCGGCGAAGGGAGTGAGGTCTACGCGGTAGGGCTTGAAGTTGAGCGTTTGGACGCCGACGATGGGCTCCCAGAGATACGGATCGATGCCGCCGGTATAAATCCATGGATAGACGGGAGCGACGCCCGCAGGCTTGCCGTCGATGGTGATTTCAGTTTCACGGAAGGCGGTGCTGGGGCAGCTCTGGAGCTTGGCTGCGACGTCGTTCGGGGCGCACAGGTACCAGAACTCGTCGCTGGACTGGCTTTGCGCGATGACGTCCAGGTAGGCCTTAACGGTGTTGCGCGGAGCGACCACCGAGGTGGTGAGCTGCGAGCTGGTGGTGTCGAGTTCGTATGGGCTGTTGGTGCCACTGACCGGGATGACGACGTCCGGAACGACCGCGGGTGGATTCCTGAAGTCGGCAGGATAGAAGAGCAATTTCGCCGTGCCGTAGATGATGCCGGTGTAGGTGCTGTCGACCACGTTGTAGACGATGGCCTGTCCCGACTGCGAAGTCTTCAAGAGAGCCGAGAGGTCTGTTACATCGCGCTCGACGTGCCAGGACGGGCTCAGAGCCGCGCGCGGTTCGGCCGTGGTGCCGTAGAAGATGTTGGCGTTGCCGAGGTAGAGCGAAGCAGTGCGGTCGAACTGGCGGCCGGCGGTGACGGTGAAGTCGACGGTGAGGACGACCTTCGCCCAGTGGCCGCGGCAACCGGTGGGCGGTGCATAGGTAAGTGGCTTGGCGCTGTAGTCCTTGAAGACCTGATTGTCGAAGAGTGTGACGGTGCAGGGCGCGGAGGTAGGCCGTGTTACTGGCGGCTCTGCCGTGGCAGGGTTTGAGGATCCGACGACGGGTTTGGTGTCGACTGTGACTACCTGTGCGGCGGCCGTGACGGCGAACGTCAGAGACGCTGCAAGGACGCAGCGCTGCAAAGAGAGAGGGCGGCACAAGATGCGGGGCATGACAGCTCCAAGGGGGAATTGGTGGGTGCCCCATCCTAACCGAGGTACCTGGTCCGTTTTCAGCTGGTGGCGTAGGTTGGCATGTTGCCAGATTTACCGCCTCCGCGCCTGTCTTCACGCGTTTGTCTTTGAACTTGACGCGGCTTTCATGTGGTCCGCGTAGATGTAAGTCATGCCCAAGAAAGTGTCTTCGCTCTTCGTATTTGCATGTCTCTTCTTCGTTACCCTGTCCGGTCTTGGTGAAACCATTCTGATTCATGCGCACCGTGGTGGTCGTGCGGCGCGGCCGGAGAATACGCTGCCTGCGTTTGAGTATGCGATCAAGAATGGCGCGGACGTGCTGGAGCTTGATCTGGCAGTGACGAAGGATAACGTGCTGGTGGTGTCGCACTTTCCTTACCTGACACCGCCGGTGACTGACGATGCCTTCATGAAGTCCGTCCTGGCGAATGAACGGCAGTGTGTGGGGCCGGTGGTTGCGCCGGGTACTTTGATTCACTCGCTGACGCTGGCGCAGCTAAAGCAGTATGACTGCGGATCGAGGACGCTCAAGGCATTCCCGCAGCAGGTGGCGGTGCCGCATACGACGATCCCGACCTTTGATGAGGTGCTGGACCTGGCTCCGCAGGGTACGTTCGATTTCAATGTCGAGACGAAGATCTCGCCACTGCATCCGGAGTACACGCCTACGCCGGAGGAGTTCGTGCGGATGATCGATGCTGCGGTGCGGAAGCATAAGTTACAGTCGCGCGTGATCCTGCAGAGCTTCGATTTCCGCACGCTGGTTGCGATGAAGAAGATCGATCCGGAGATCCGGTTGTCGGCGTTGTTTGGGATGGCGAAGTATGACTCGCTGATGGGAATCAAGGATTCGAACAAGGACTTTCCGCATATCGCGGAGGTATCGGGCGCGGGCATTCTGAGTCCGGATGATTCGCTGGTGACGCCGGAGTCGGTGGCTGCTGCGCACAAGGCTGGATTGCAAGTGGCGCCGTACACGATCAACACAGCGGAAGGCTGGAAGCGCATGGCCGACGCGCATGTGGACGCCATCATTACGGATGATCCAGCGGGTCTGTTGCAGTGGTTGCGAGCGCAGACTCCTGCGCTGCATCCCTAGTAGAAGCATGTGGGCAAGACGGTGCGTTACTTCATCGTGATGCCGGCGGGAATAAAGCTTTCACCCTTGAGATAGGCGCCGAGGTGAACCGGGGTACGGTGCTCGATGGTGATTGTCTGTTCGGTCTTTTCTCCGGGCTTGAGGGAGAAGGGAATCTCCGGTGGCGTTACGATTCTGGCATCTGCTCCGGGTTCGATCCAGAGGGCAAACGCGCCGGACTGCGTGCTGCGTCCCTGGTTCTCGATGGTCAACTTTGCCTGCGTCGGACTGACCCCTGTCAGCCGGCGCGTGACCAGGGGCGTATCGATGTCGAGGCCCATGCCTTTTACCCAGTCGGGGTTCCACACGGCCTTCTCGGTGTGGACCTGATTGCCGGAGGAGTCCATGTTCTTTTCGGTCAGCTTGTCCCGGTAGTCGACCCACAGCCTGCACCAGCACTCGTTGTCGTGAATGGCGTTTCCGGTGGGGAGACCTGGCGTCTGGTTGAGAAAGCGTGGGAGTTGGGGGTACCGGCTGCGCCATGGTTCTTCGTTGTAGGGCATTGCCTTCAGGCGGTTGAGGAGAGCGGGGTTGGTGCCGTCGAAGTAGGCTTTTTGCCAGCCCATGCCCCGTGCGTCAAAGTGGATGCCGATGTCGTCGTCAACGAAGCGGTTCTTTTCGAGGACGTTGTCGTTGCCACCGCCGATCTTGACGCCGCGAGCGGCTCCGCGAATGACATTGCCTGTCACGAGCGACCCGCTGGATTCGTCGTCGAGATAGACGGCGTTGACGTCTCCGAGACCGAGGTTGTGGAAGTAATTGCCGCGCACGGTGTTGCCGCGTTCGGTGGTGTCTGCGCCGATGTAATAAGCGCCCACGTCGCCTGACTCCATCGCGACGGTATGGACGTCGTTGTTCTCGATCTGGTGCTCGTTGCCGTGCACCCAGATGGCGAAGTGTGGAGCGTGGTCGATCGTGTTGCCGACGACGCGATTACCCACGCCCGACACGTTGACGGCGGGTGTGTAGGTGCGCGACCAGCGGCCGTAGTCGTGGATGTGATTGCGTGCTGCAAGGTGTGCGGCGGCGGTGAGCGTCTTGCGGTCTCCGCCATCGAGGACGATGCCGCCATCGCCGGTTGCGCGAACCTCTGAGTCTTCTACGGAGTCGTTTGCTCCGCCTCGAATGACCACGCCTGCGTTGCCGGTATTGGCGATGGTGCAGTGCGCAATGCGGTTGTGGTTGCCGTCATGGATGACGATGCCATCGGCGCGTGTCAGTTCGAAATCGAGATCGCGGAACTCCACGTAGGACGAGCCTTCGATGCTGACCAGCGGCCTGTCGAGTAAGGAGACCTCTGTCGTTCCCGAGGGGAGGGGAGACGGCGGCCAGAAGTACAACGCGCCCGCTGTGCGATCCAGATACCACTCGCCCGGCTCGTCCAGTTCTTCCAGGACGTTCACCACCTGCCAGCGCTGCCCGGCGCGGTAGGTATAGGTGGGATTAGGCGCTGCGGTGTCGATGAGATGGTGCGCCGTGTCGATCGCGGCGATGCGTTCGTAGTGATCGGCCCAGTCGTAGTACCAGTAGCCGTGCACCCATGCATCGGGTGCGTTGACCCACCGCGCTGCGCGGTCGCCCTGGTAGGCAAACTGGTTCGGCGCTTTGTCTTTCGTGGCTGCGCCGGTGTAGGCCCAGCCCGTGTTTGGCCAGCGTGCCAGCGTCATCGGCTTGCCGTTGAAGAAGAGTTCCAGTGCTGCGAGGTTCGGCCGGCCCATGCCGCGCGATAGGAGATCTCCGTAGCTGGTGATGCCTTGTGCCCGTAGATCGGCGCGCAGGATCTCTCCGCTCCACTTCTTGAATTTGCTGACCGTCGCGCCGCCAACAATGCGTGCTTTCTCTCCGGGCATGACGCGATAGACCACGGGCATGGCTGCGGTCCCGCTGTCTGCTGAGGTGAGGGCGAACGTTGTTGTTCTGCGGTAGTCGCCAGCGCGCAACCAGATGGTGATGGGGGCGTCATGCTTAGCTGCTCGTGCTGCGTCTCTTGCGCGTTCGAGTGAGGCGAAGGGCCGCGCCTTTGTGCCGGGATTCGTGTCCGCGCCCTTTGGAGAGACATAAAAGTCGTCACCCCGCATGGGTGTTGCGTAAGAGAGTGCCAGGAGGACGAGAACTACAACGGACCGCACATACTTCAGGATCAAGGGAATGCCCCCGTAGGCACAGGTGTCACCTATGACTACGCTCTGAGAGATCTTTTTCGTTAGCAGAAACCGTAGCCCTGCGGCGCAGGGTTTGGCAACGGGAACCTAGGGCGTGAGGACCGTCGGCCCAGCTTTTCGGCCTGAAACGTCTGCACCGTCGCGCCATTTAGTGCCGGGTGTGGCACCGTAGATGGGCACTTAGTAACGGTTTTCCCGGTTTTTGCATCGGATACTCCCCATTTTGGCGTGGGCGCTCCCCCGGATGTGGGCCGGCGGACTCCGGGAGACGCGTTTGTGTCGATTAGTATCGAGGGGAGGGCTGTCGTTCGTGTGCACCGCCTCTCCCGTTCGGCCTTGGCAGTTCTTCGCGGATAGGCGAAGGTCTGTTCCCAGCGTTGGCGGTGCGAATCAAATCCAGGAGTTTTGCTTTTGACACTGCGTCTCCCCCGGCCCTTCCGTCCGTTCGCTTCTGTTGGTCTTCTCTCCACACTCTGTGTTGTTGTGCTGCTTGGTGCGGTCACCCCTTCGGCGAGCGCTCGCCGATTTGAATCGCGCCGGCATCCTCGCCTGCGGGCCATTGCGCATGCTTTCGTGAATGTTGCACTGCCCGGCATGGGGCTGCTGCCGGATGACGAAGCGGAACTACCGGTCGAGGGACAGAAGTACGAGTTGAAGCTGGTGCATCCGAGCGGCGAGATGATCGATGTCGTCTACCGCGTGGGTGATACGTATGTCCCCGAGGCGCTGGATAAGCTCAGCAACTTCCTGCGCGACAGCCACAACCAGGAAGTCACCACGTTTGATCCGCGCACCTTCGATGTGCTGCACACCATGCTGGCCAAGGTGGGAAAGTCGACGGGTGTGATCAATATCCTGTCGGCCTACCGTACCCAGGAGACCAATGATGCACTGCGCGCGAGCGGCACAACAAACGCCGCGGAGCATTCGCAGCACATTGAGGCCAAGGCCATTGATCTTCGCCTGCCGGGTGTTTCGGCAGCAACTCTGCGCGATGCCGCGCTGTCGCTGGGCGCGGGCGGTGTTGGGTACTACCCCAAGGGCCAGTTCATCCACGTGGATGTCGGCCCGGTGCGGCAGTGGACGTTTGCTCCGCACAGCGGGAAGAAGCACTCGCGGCACCGGAGACGCGCTTAGTCTTTGCGCGGGAAATTGAGAGCATGACAGAAGGGAGAGGCGAAAGCCTCTCCCTTCTGCGTTGACGGTGTGTCTGGTTAGTACTGCATGTTCTTCAGGTCGGTGATGAGATCGGGGCCGGTTGGGGTCCAGTCCAGGGCTTTGCGCGTCTGCTCGCTGGATGCGGGCAGGTCCATGCCAGCGAACATGGCCATCCAGCCGTAGTAGTCGCTAATCTCTTCCTGCGTTGACAGGGACTTGACGGGCATCTTCAGGCCTTGGCCCAGGACTTCACAGATGTCCCTGGCGGGCACGCCTTCCTCTGCTACGGCGTTGTAGCGAGCGCCGGGTGTCGCCTTGTCGAGTGCGAGGCGGTAGAGACGTGCGGTGTCGGTGACGTGGGCGGCGGACCAGCGGTTCTGGCCCTCACCGAGGTAGGCGACGTAGCCCTTCTCGCGCGCGAGTGTGAGGAAGTAGGTGATGAGGCCCTGCTTCACGGTGTCGTGGACCTGCGGGAGACGGATGACGGAGAGGTTCACACCCTGCTCAACGAGGGAGACTGCGAGCTGCTCCGATGCGGTGCGCGGGTTGGGGTGGGCGAGGTTGATTCTGTCTTCCGTGGCGGGCTCGCCGGGTACATCGGAGGAGCCGATGCCGACGCCGGAGGTCACGAGGAAGGGGCGGTCTGAGCCTTTGAGGACCTCTCCGATGGCTGAGATGGCCGCGCGGTCTTTTTCGCAGTTGGCGGCGAAGTTGGTGAAGTTGTGATCGAAGGCGCAGTGGATGACTCCGTCGGCCTGGGCTGCGCCGCGGGCGAGGCCTGCTGGGTCTTCCAGCGTGCCCATGAAGGGTTCCACGCCTGCGGCTCGAAGGGTGTTGGCACCTTCCTCTGAGCGTGTGACACCGATGACCTGATGGCCGGACTGGAGGAGTTCCGGGATGATGTAGGTGCCGATAAAGCCTGTGGCGCCGGTGAGGAAGACTCGCATGGGGTGTTTCCTTTTCGTGGAAGTCAGGTGCTCTCGCGGCCTGTGGGATTCAGATGGGATCCAGGAGCGGTACGATCTATGCTGTGCGTCCGTAGTTCTGGCGCGATCGTCCGGAGGGCTGCTATGGATCCACTGTCTGAGGTGCTGGCGCTCCTGAAGCCGCAGAGTTACTCGTCCGGCGGGTTTGGTGTGGGCGTTGATCTTGCCATCCAGTTTGGCAAGCATGCGGGCATCAAGTGCTATGCGGTGGTGTCGGGGCACTGCTGGTTGCGGGTGGAGGGCGTGCCGGAGCCAGTGCACCTGATAGCAGGGGAGTGTTTCATCCTGCCGCGCGGTCTGCCGTTCAGCCTGGCAACGGATCTGTCGCTGACGCCGATCGACTTCTACACTTTGCTGCCGCAGATTCGGGCCGCTGCTGCATTACCCGAACGGGAGATCACCGGCAACTACCTTGCGGGTGGGCACTTCATGCTCAGCGGCAGCCACGCTTCTGTATTGCTGCAATCGCTGCCGCCCATCGTCCACATCGCGAAGGAGTCGGACAGAGCCGTGATGCGCTGGTCCCTGGAGCGGATGAGGGAAGAGCTGCGCAATCCGCAGCCGGGCGGCGCGTTGATTACGCAGCAACTGGCGTACATGATGCTGATCCAGGCACTGCGCCTGCATTTGGCGGATGACGCGAAGGCCGGGACGGGCTGGCTGTTTGCGCTGACCGACAAGCAGATGAGCGCGGCGCTGGCGTGCATGCATGAGGAGCCGGGTCGCGCGTGGACGCTGCAGAGCCTGGCGGAGCGCGTGGGGATGTCGCGGTCGATCTTTGCGCTGCGGTTCAAACAGACTGCGGGTGCTACCCCGATGGAATACCTGACGCGTTGGCGCATGCTGCTTGCCGGCGAGAAGTTGAAGACGTCTGCAGAGCCGATTGCGGCAATTGCATGCTCGCTGGGCTATGACTCAGAGAGTGCATTCAGTAAGGCGTTTCGGCGGGTGCTTGGGTGTTCGCCTCGGCAGCACCGGCGCGGCGAACACTCGCTGGGTGTAACCTCACGCGGGCCGTTAAGGGCTCCAGAACTTACCTAGTTTCGCATTTCCCGATTTCGTCTCGGGTTGTGTCGTTTTCGATTGACATAGAAGTGTCGTGATGTCAGTTTTATGACATGAGTGCAACGTCTTCCCCCCAGGACTCTCTTCGACAGCGTCACAAGGACTCGACAAGAGAAGAGATCATCACGACCGCCATGGTGTTGCTAAGCGACACGGGCGAGCTGAGTCATGAAGCGATTGCAGCTTCATCCGGCATTTCAGCCAGGACGGTGTACCGTCACTTTCCTTCGAAAGACGCACTGATCGCGGCTACCTGGGAGCGGCTGAAAGAAGAGACAGATACACGCTTTCCGGAGACGGAGGCGGATATTCTTTCGCTCGCGCCGCAGCTCTATCAAAACTTCGATCAGAACGGTGCGCTGGTCCGGGCATTTCTAAGTTCGGGTGTCGGGATGGCCGTTCGCGATCAGGGAGCGATTGAGGGGCGGCCGGCGTTTCAGTCTGCTCTGAAGGCAGCTACCTTACATCTTTCATCGAAGAAGCGGCAGCAGGTTGTGGCTGTATTTCTTGCCTTATATAGTGCGCCCGCATGGCAGCTCATGCGAGACCGTGGCGCGCTTTCCTCGGATGATGCCGCGCAGGCTGTGCGCTGGGCGGTATCCGCGCTTTTAACCAGTCTTCATCACGAAAAAGATCAATCCAACAAAGGAGATTCACATGCTCGCTCCAACTTACGTTCCGGCCGCAAGGCTGGTTGAGGCCGACCCGCTTTCCTCCATGGAGGTGCTCGGCGTTACGGTTACACCGCTTGTATCCAGCGGAGAGACGGATGGCCAGTTTGCGCTGTTTCAGGCATTGGTTCCGCATAACGTCGGCATCCCCGTTCACTCACATCCAGACGTTGAATTCTTCTATGTGCTGGAGGGATCCCTTACGGTCCTGCGCCAGACGGACGATGTTATCGAGTCTTTCCAGATCGGTGCGCGACAGGGAGGATTTGTCCCGAGCAATGCATTGCACGGATTTGTAAACAGTAACCCTGAAACCGCACATGTTCTGATTGCATGCACCAGCGGCCTGGAGGCCTTTCTGTCAGAGGCAGGAACGCCGTTGGGTGAAAGCGCGCCGCGCATTCCGCCGAATGGTGCAGAGATTGAGCGCGTCCTTGCGATCGCCAGAAAGCATGGCCAGGTCTTTGCACCGCCCTGTTAATTGCGCGCCTTCGGTTCGATGTTTTTTTTGCCGATCATTAAGTTAACCAACGGAATTCATACAATCTGACGTCGGCGTTTCCCCCCATTGCGCCGGCATCACGACAGAAGCTGCTTTGGCCTTGCGGATCTTTCGCGCCGAAGTCAGTCCCAGGAGATGGGGGATGAGACTTTCATTTTTATGTAGTTTGTTTCTGAGTGTCGCGCTGTCGACGCTCACGGGTTGCGGCGGCGCGGGTAGCGGCGGGTCGCCACGCAGTGGAGATCCAACACCAACACCAGCACCGGCAACAGTGACCGTAGCGATTGCACCGAGCAGCGTCTCGCTCTTCCTGTTGGAGAAACAGCAGTTCTCCACCACGGTAACGGGCACGGCGGACACGCGTGTGGCCTTCGAAGTGGTCAATGGCGGGTCCGCCAGCACCAGCGGTCTCTATGTCGCGCCGAACAAAGCCATGACCGCCAAGGTCCGCGCATGGAGCGTTGCCGATCCGACCAAGTACGCGGAAGCCCAGGTGCAGGTGAGCGGCTACGCGGAGATGATCAGCGACAAGGGCGGGACGCCCGAAGGGTACGACCGACATACGGCGGAGTTGCTGCCGGATGGCAGTGTGCTGCTGATCGGTGGATGGGGAACCGGTGCTCTGCATACGCGGGCAGAGCGGTATCTGAACGGCTCGGCCGGTGTGGTGCCTGCGGGGACGATGGTGACGCCTCGGCAGGGGCATGCTTCGGTTTCGCTTGCCGATGACAAGGTGCTGGTGACGGGCGGCTATGACCGCATCACGAGCGCCAACCTCTTCCGCGAGGTCTTCAAGACATCAGAGATCTACGATCCCGCGCAAGACCGATTCACCGCGGGTCCTCTGATGAACCGGGGCCGTCGTGAACATACGATGACCCTGCTGGCGGATGGGCGCGTGCTGGTGGTGGGCGGCATTTCGCAGTACGGTCCTGACTTTTCATCGAACACGGAGAGTGAGATCTATTCACCGGTGACGGGCAGGTTCGACGTGGGGCCGTCCACGAAGGACGGACGGTGGCAGCACACAGCGACGCGGTTGAAGGATGGTCGTGTGCTGGTGGTGGGTGGGCGGCCGAATAACTGCGCCGCGACCTGCTCGCTCGATGCGTTGAAGACGGCAGAGATCTTCGACCCGGCGACGAACAAGTGGTCTTCCACCGGCAGCCTGCGCATCAGTCGTTCCGGGCATTCGGCGGGCGTGCTGGACGACGGGCGTGTGGTCATCTTTGGCGGGATGACGAACGAAGACCAGAACATTCGAACGCAGCAGGTGGCGCAGGTCGAGGTCTGGGATCCCGCAACCGGTAAATTCACTGACTTTGGAACGCTGCACGTGGGCCGGACGTTTCATGCGCTGGTGCGGCTGTTGGACGGGCGGTTTCTGCTGGCAAATGGATATGACGAGGTCGAGTATCCGAGCGCCACCACGGAGATCTTTGACCCGGTGACGCAGATCGCAACGAACGGGCCCAACACACTTTCGAACCGGTTTCGTGGGACTGCGACGCTCCTGAGCAACGGCCAGGTGTTGATTACGAGCGGTAACGATACGACATCGAGTGGTGTGCGGTACCTGGAGGTTTTTCGGTGAGACGGGCAGATGTCGGAGGAGCATGAGAGGGGTAGCAGTGGTTCGAGCAGAACAAGGCGGGGCGCTTTCGCGGCGAGGCGCCCCTTTCCTCCATATTTCGGCTACATTTTCTTGCGTCGGGATCAGGATCACGGTATATTCGTAAGGTTGGCCTAAAGGCCTCCCGCGTCAAGCAGATCTTTGCGTAGATAGAGAGTAGAACAATGGCTGCACAGCAGAGAATTCGCATCCGCCTGAAGGCGTATGACTATCGTGTCCTGGACACGTCGACCGGCGAGATCGTCGAGACCGCGAAGCGCACCGGAGCACAGGTTGCGGGTCCGATTCCCCTCCCGACCATGAAGAACAAGTACTGCGTGCTGCGTTCCCCCCACGTCGACAAGAAGTCGCGTGAGGCGTTCGAAATCCGTACGCACAAGCGCTTGATCGACATTCTTGAACCCACCCAGCAGACCGTGGACGCGCTGATGAAGCTCGACCTGCCGGCCGGTGTGGACGTAGAGATCAAGACCGTTACTCGCTAAGAGCGGTCTGCAGGTAGCACCCGCGCGAAAGCGCAAGCAAACAAGATTCGGGTAAACCCGGCAGTGCTGTTGCGGAACGACTCGCACGGCATGATGAGGAGTCAAGATGTCAGTAACAGGTATGTTGGGCAAGAAGATCGGCATGACCCAGATCTTCGACGATGCCGGTGTGGTTCACCCGGTAACCGTGATCAAGGTCGGCCCCTGCGTCATCACGCAGCTCAAGACGCAGGCGAAGGACGGCTACGATGCCGCCCAGATCGGCCTCGTCGAGTTCGTGAAGGCTTCCAAGATCAACAAGCCGATGACGGGTCACTTCGCCAAGGCAGATGCACCGCCGGTTCGTGAGCTCCGCGAGGTCGGCATCGAGTCGGCTTCAGGTACGAACACCGAGGGTGAGGATCAGGTCAAGGCTGGCGATCGTGTTCTGGTCGACATCTTCGACGGCGAGAAGTTCGTCGACATCATTGGCAAGAGCAAGGGCCGCGGCTTCGCGGGTGTTGTTCGCCGCCATGGTTTCGCCGGCGGCCCCAAGTCGCACGGTCACATGTTCCAGATTCAGGGTTCGATCGGTGCATCGTCGTTCCCGTCGCGCGTATTCCCGGGCCAGCGTATGCCGGGTCACTTCGGTGACGCGCAGATCACGGTTCGCAACCTCCGCATCCGCGGTATCGACCTGGAAGACGGGCTCCTGCTCGTCGAGGGTGCAGTACCCGGACCGCGTCAGGGAACGATCCTGATCTCAAAGGCAAAGAACCCGCCGCGCGAGCGTCGTGGATTTGCCGGAGCTGGTACGCTCGATCCGCTGAAGGCCTCGAAGAAGGCTTCGCCGAGCAAGAAGAAGTAACTTTTGCCGCGTGAGCGGAGCGGCTATGCGAAAGCAGGCCCTCCGCTTCGTCGCGGATGACAGCCTCCTCGGTTTGTCTGGCAGTTTCAAGCAATACCGTATTACCTGCATTGCCGCGGACTGCTCCATGAGCCAGTCGACAGCGGGATGACACAAGCGAAGTAGGGCCGCCGCAATAGAACGGCAGCCGAAGGAATAAGAGATGGCAAAGATCAATGTGGTCGATCTCGGCGGGAACAAGGTCGGCGAGCTGGAGCTTGCGGACGAGGTGTTCGGCGTCGAAGTAAACAAGGCCCTGCTCTGGGAGTCGGTGAACCACTACCGCGCTTCCATGCGTCAGGGAACAGCCGCAACCAAGAACAAGAAGCTTGTTTCAGGTTCCGGTAAGAAGCTTTGGAAGCAGAAGGGTACCGGTCGCGCCCGTGTGGGTTCGGTTCGTTCGCCTATCTGGCGCCACGGTGGTACGGTCCACGGACCCCAGCCCCGCTCCTACGACTACCAGTTCCCAAAGAAGAAGCTGCTGGGTGCACTTGCATCGGCACTCGCTTCCAAGCTGGCCGACGGTCGTTTGACGGTTGTTTCCACACTGGAAACCGCTGAGCCGAAGACCAAGCTCTACCGCCAGGCTCTGGACGTCCTTGACGCGAAGAAGACTGCCCTGCTGGTTGAGACAAGCCAGAAGCTGACGGAGAACCTGTTCCTGGGTTCGCGTAACCTGGACGGCGTCGAGTTGGTTCTGAGCTCGGAAGTTCACCCCTACGACCTGCTCCGCTATGAGCACGCCATCTTCTCGCAGGCTGCCATTGAGGCGCTGCAGGATGTGCTGAAGAAGAATGTGTCGCGCCGTAAGCTGGCTGCGAAGAAGGAGGTTGCGTAATGGCTACCCTTTACACCACCATTCGTCGCCCGCTGATCACTGAAAAGGGCATGGTTGCCAAGGAATCCGAAGGAACCCTCGTATTTGAGGTCGCCTGCGACGCAACCAAGACCGAAGTCAAGCAGGCCGTGGAAAACCTCTTCAAGGTAAAGGTAGCTGGTGTTCGCACTGCTAACTTCCTTGGCAAGGAACGCCGCCGCGGTAAGTTCACCGGTTTCAAGCCGGACTGGAAGAAGGCGTATGTTCGCCTCCAGCCGGGCGAGAAGATGCCGGAGTACGTGAACTCGCTGTAAGCCTGTAAGTAGTGAGTTAACAAGTGTGCGAGTCAGCTAGTCGGCTAGGTCTCGTGGCAGGTGAAGCTTGTTGATATCCGAGTAAGTAGTTATGAGATCCGCGCGCCTGACTAGCTATGCGGAAGGCAAGGGAAATAGAAATGCCGATCAAAACATTCCGACCCATTACACCGACACTGCGCTTCCAGTCGAAGCTGGTGAACTCGGACATCACGACGAACGAGCCGTACAAGCCGCTTCTGACAGTGAAGCCGCGTACCGGCGGCCGTAACTCTTCGGGCCGACTGACCATGCGCCACCACGGCGGCGGTCACAAGCAGAAGCTTCGTCTCATCGACTTCAAGCGCGAAAAGTACGGCGTCCCGGGCACCGTGGCAACGATCGAATACGATCCAAACCGCAGCTCGCGCATCGCACTGATCAACTACCGCGACGGTGAGAAGCGCTACATCATCCAGCCGGTCGGCCTCAAGGTTGGCATGCAGATCATGAGCGGTCCGGAAGCCGACATCCTGGTTGGAAACGCTCTGCCGCTGAAGAACATCCCGGCTGGTACGACGGTCCACGCAGTTGAGCTTCGTCCTGGTAAGGGCGCGCAGATGGTGCGCTCCGCCGGTTCGTCCGCACAGCTGATCGCCAAGGAAGGCGACTACGCCCTGCTGAAGCTACCCTCCGGCGAGACCCGCCGCGTGCTGGTGGATTGCATGGCGACCATCGGCCAGGTTGGCAACACGGACCACGAAAACATCTCGCTCGGTAAGGCCGGCGCCAGCCGCTGGCGCGGTATCCGCCCGGCAAACCGCGGTGTCTCGATGAATCCTGTCGATCACCCGCACGGTGGTGGTGAAGGTAAGACCTCTGGCGGACGTCACCCAGTGACCCCGTGGGGACAGCCAACCCGTGGATTCAAGACACGTAACAACAAGCGGACCGACGTATTTATCGTCAACCGCCGCAGCAAGTAATTCAGGGAGCGAGAGGGATATATGGCACGTTCTACGAAAAAGGGACCGTTTATCGACGCGCACCTGATGACCAAGGTCTCAGTGCTGAACGAAGCGGGCAAGAAGGAAGTGGTGAAGACCTGGTCACGCCGCTCCACCATCTTTCCGGAGTTTGTCGGCCACACCATTGCCGTCCACAACGGACGCAAGTTCATTCCGGTCTACGTGACGGAGAACATGGTTGGACACAAGCTGGGCGAGTTCTCCGCAACGCGCACCTTCAAGGGTCATGCTGCCAAGGCTGAAACGGCCAAGGGTAAGTAACAGCAAGTTAGTTAGTCAGCGGTTCAGCAGGTAAGCCTGCGACCGCGATAAGGAAGAAGTTATGGCGAAGACAGCCGAGAAGAGTGCAGTACGAGAGTTCCGCGCGGAAGCGCGGTTCCAGCGAGTCAGCCCGCAAAAGGCGAAGCTGGTGCTGGATACCATCAAGGGCCTCAGCGTGGAGTCCGCGCTGAACACACTGATGTTCACCAAGAAGCGCATCGCCCCCGTGGTCGAGAAGGCATTGCGTTCGGCCGTGCAGAATGCGAACTACCTGAGCCAGGAACAGGGTTTCGATCTCGATATCGATCGCCTTGTTGTGAAGCAGGCAGTAGCAAACGAAGGCCCGCGTATGAAGCGGATCCGCCCTGCCCCCATGGGCCGTGCGTTCCGTTATCAGCGCCGCATGGCACACATCATCGTGACGGTCACCGAGCGCAAGACGGTTGAGACTGGTTCTGCTGCAGCACCCGCAGAGACCAAGGCAGCCGGCAAGCCGAAGAAGGCTGCTACGAAGGCACCGGCGAAGAAGGCCGCTGCCAAGAAGACAGCAAAGGCAACCGCGTAAGTTCATAGGCCGGGCTGTAAGCCGGCCCGGCGCGCTGAGCAGTTAGCAGCGAGTAAGTACTGAGTAAGTTCGCGGCAACGTCCGCGGACGCGAAGTGAAGGGATAAGTTATGGGTCAGAAGGTCCATCCGTATGGGTTCCGCCTCGGCATCAACAAGCCGTGGAAGTCGCGCTGGTTTGTAGAGCGCGGCTACGACAAGCTCCTCGTTGAGGATGTAAAGCTGAAGGCTGAGCTGCGTGAAAAGCTGAAGGCCGCTGGTGTCTCGTCCGTCGAGATCGAGCGCCCAGGCAACAAGCTCCGTTTGATCATCAAGACCGCGCGTCCGGGCATCATCATCGGCCGCAAGGGCGCTGAGATCGACAAGCTGAAGGCAGACATCCAGAAGCGCACCAGCCGCGAAGTGTTCATCGATATTCTCGAAGTGAACAAGCCGGAACTGGACGCACAGCTGGTCAGTGAGAACATTGCACTGCAGCTTGAGAAGCGTGTTTCGTTCCGTCGCGCCATGCGCAAGTCGGTTGATTCGGCCCTGCGTTTCGGCTGCAAGGGAATTAAGGTCCGCGTCTCGGGCCGCCTGAACGGCAACGAAATCGCACGTTCCGAGTGGTATCTGCAGGGTCGTCTGCCGCTGCACACGCTGCGCGCTGATATCGACTACGGTTTCTCCGAGGCTCACACGACGTACGGCATCATCGGCGTCAAGACCTGGGTCTACCGTGGCGACATCTACGAGCAGAAGAAGCGCCGCGACGTTGTGACCACCACAGGTGCGTTCTAAGTAGGTTTTCAGTAACTGCGGACCGGTGTAAGCCGGTCCGCCATCATCAAGAAAAGAAAGCGCGCGGAGACTGACTGAGTCATATCAGCCAAGGCCGCAGCCGGAGATAGCACGTTATGTTGATGCCAAAGAAGGTCAAGTACCGCAAACAGCAAAAGGGCAAGATGCGCGGTAAGGCATGGCGCGGTTCCGAACTCGCGTTCGGCGACTTCGGCCTGAAGGTTGTGGAGTGCGGTTACATCACGGATCGCCAGATCGAAGCAAGCCGTATCGCAATGACGCGTTATATCAAGCGTGGCGGTAAGGTCTGGCTGCGGATCTTCCCGGACAAGCCCATCACCAAGAAGCCCGCAGAAGTTCGAATGGGATCTGGTAAGGGTGCACTTGACCATTGGGTTGCGGTTGTTCGCCCCGGCAAGCTGCTCTTCGAGATGGAAGGCGTTTCGGTTGAGGTTGCGAAGGAAGCAATGCGTCTGGCTTCCAACAAGCTGCCCCTGCGCACCGTATTCGTTGAGCGCCCTGGCATGAAGGTTGCGACCGAAGGCAAGGCTGCAACAGCGTAGTCCGCTGTTCCGGCACTAAGAGTTTGGCGCAGACCGCTTGAGTCTGGCGCACCGAGAGAGATACCGATGGAACTGAGCAAGATCAAAGAGTTTACCGATAGCGAACTGAAGACGCAGGAAGCCCAGGCGGGCGAACAGCTCTTCCGCGTTCGCTTCCAGAAGAGCCTGGGCGATACGGCAGGCGTGAACAAGCTGCGCGAACTGAAGAAAGATATCGCGCGCATTAAGACCGTCGCACGCCAGCGTGCGCTCGGTCAGGCAACGGCTCCGACCGAGTCGGCTGCACCCGCGAAGAAGACCAAGGCGAAGAAGGCATAACGATGGCTGAGACAACTGCTACGACTACTGCTCCGGCAGAGAAGATTGGCCACCGCACCGAGAAGATCGGCCTGGTGACCTCGACCAAAATGGACAAGACGATCGTTGTTTCGGTGGAAATGCGCAAGGCGCACCCGAAGTACAAGCGCGTCGTCAAGACCAACAAGAAGTTCTATGCGCACGACGAGCAGAACTCGGCACGCGTTGGCGACCAGGTCCGTATCCGCGAGACCCGTCCCACCAGCAAGCTGAAGCGCTGGAACCTCGAAGAGATCGTGCGTCGCTCGTCGCTCTCGTTGAGCGAAGCGACAGCCGCTGCCGCCAAGTAGTTTGGGCCTCCCCATCTCGATACTGAGATGGGGACCCCTAAAGTTTGCCCGGAGTCGGCACCGTTCGGCACCATGCTAGGGCACGACGCGTCCTGCGCGACGAACGTTGTAGATGTTGTACAGCGATCCTCTCCGCGGCCGCGACCATCAAGAATATTTGGGGCGAACAGCCCCCGGCCCGGGCGGAAAGCCAGTCGGGTCAGGAGAGAAAACAATGTCCGTACAAATGCGTTCCATCCTGGACGTTGCCGATAACTCGGGCGCCCGTCGTCTGCAGGTGATCCTGCCCCTCGGTGGCGGCCTAGGTAAGAAAGCTGGTCTGGGTGATGTGGTAACCGCTGCGGTGAAAGAAGCTTCGCCCGATGGCACCGTGAAGAAGGGCAAGGTTGTGAAGGCTGTCATCGTTCGCCTGCGCAAGGAAGCCCGTCGCAAGGATGGCACCTACATCCGCTTCGACCAGAATGCAGCCGTTGTGATCAACGATTCCGGCGAGCCCGTCGGAACCCGCGTCTTCGGACCCGTGGCCCGCGAACTCCGCGACAAGAAGTACCTGAAGATCGTCTCGCTGGCGCCCGAAGTTATCTAACGCCAGTTCGACAAAAGTGATCAGCGGAGACCGTGAATGCGGTCTCCGTTTTTCGTGGCTGGTGATCGCTTCGCTGCGGTCGGTTTATGGAATCGAAGGGACTTGGATCCCGATTCCGAAAATATACTGCGCGTTGCTTTACTCGCAGCGGGTTTTCGCGTAGAGTAGACAAGTTTGGTCCAATGTTTCAACCTCGACCTGCGGAGGTACTCGCAGAGGCCCAGCCACCGGGACCACGGTGTGGGACAAGGAGTACTACATGGCACATGTTCTGAAGAACGACACGGTTTTCGTGATCGCTGGCAAGCACAAGGGTAAGACTGGTCGCGTTCTGCGCATCATTGCAGAGAAGGATCGGGTCCTGGTGCAGGGCGTCGGCATGATCAAGAAGCACGTCAAGCCGAATCCCCAGGCAAACATCAAGGGCGGTATCGCGGAGCAGGAAGCTCCCATCCACCTCTCGAATGTGGCTTTGGTCGATGGCAACGGCAAGCCGACCCGCGTTGGTTTCCGCATCGAAGACGGCAAGAAGATCCGCTTCGCCAAGACGACCGGTGAAGTTCTGGCTTACCCGAAGGTCAAGTAGCCCGAAGTCTTAGTTTGAAGTCTGAGTTGTTAGCGTAACCCGCAGCCTCTACGACTGAAGGCTAGGACTCCCTACTCAATGGAGCACCCCACGAAACGGTACAAGGGCCTCGCGGCCTACCCCGGCACCGTGGAGAAAGAGAAGTAGCTAAGTGGCACGTCTACGCGATAAGTACAACAATGAGTTGAAGGCGGCGGTCCAGAAGGAACTTGGCATGGCAAACGTCATGGCCGTTCCCCGGATCGAGAAGATCGTCATCAACATGGGCCTCGGTGAGGCGACGCAGAACAACAAGATTCTCGATCCCCTTGTGAGCGATCTGGCGGCCGTTACCGGTCAGAAGCCGGTCATGACCAAGGCGAAGAAGTCGATCGCACAGTTCAAGGTTCGTGAAGGCCAGAGCATCGGCGCCATGGTTACCCTGCGCGGCGAGTCGATGTTCGAGTTCCTGGATCGTTTGATCAGCGTGGCTCTGCCCCGCGTTCGCGATTTCAAGGGCGTGTCCAGCAAGAGCTTTGACGGCCGCGGCAACTACACGCTGGGCCTGCGCGATCAGCTCATCTTCCCGGAGATCGATTACTCCAAGGTTGAGAAGCTCAAGGGCATGAACGTGACCATCGTGACGACGGCGAAGGATGATAACTCCGCGCGCGTCCTCCTCAAGCACTTCGGCATGCCCTTCCGCGCATAGCCTTACAGAGATCGGAGTAATAAAGCATGTCGACCACCGCCAAAGCCGTAAAAGACGCGAAGAAGCCCAAGTTCAAGTGCCGCCAGCATAACCGCTGCCAGCTCTGCGGCCGTCCCCGCGCATTCCTCCGCAAGTTCGGCATCTGCCGTCTGTGCTTCCGCAGCCTTGCACTCAAGGGCGAGATTCCAGGCGTCGTCAAGTCCTCCTGGTAAGCACTACCCAGGGAAACAGTTCGGGCTGGCTCACCTCGCCGTGGGCCGGTCCGGAACTCACCAAGTAGCACAACGAAATCCTCTGCAGGTTCTGCCGGCGTATGTCGCCCGCAGCAAACGAGAGGTAGAAGAGAAGACCCATGAACCTGACCGATCCCGTAGCAGACTTCCTGACCCGCATCCGTAACGCTATGCGTTCGCGCCACCAGAAGATGGACGTGCCCGCTTCCAACCTGAAGATTGAGATTGCCCGCATCCTGAAGGAAGAGGGCTACGTCGCAAACTACAAGGCGCTGGAAGAAGACGGCCACCGTATTCTGCGTGTGTATCTGAAGTACAGCGCCGAGGGTGAGTCTGCAATCCTGGACCTGAAGCGTATCTCCAAGCCTGGCTCGCGTGTGTACATCGGCCGCGACGAAATCCGTCGCGTGCAGGGTGGCCTCGGCATCTCGATCCTGACCACCCCCAAGGGCGTCATGACCGGCCGCACCGCTCGCAAGGAAAACGTTGGCGGCGAAGTCCTCGCACACGTCTGGTAGGCACTTCGTGCGGTTCTCGACGCCGCTCTTCGCGGCGTGAGACTACCGGGATGAAATGCATGGGCCGGATCGCTTCGGGCGATCCGGATCCGACTTTCGCAAGTATCAAGTTTGAGTTGTAAGTGCGGCAATTGTCGCACTGGCTGCAGTGGAACGAGTTGGCTAACAGCTAGTGGCTAAGAGCTAGAAGCTTTCTCCGGGACTCGCAAGCCGCAAGGATAGAAACACATGTCACGTATTGGTTTGAAGCCGATTCCGATGGCCTCCACCGTGAAGTACACGGTGAACGGCAACATCGTAGAAGTAACCGGACCCAAGGGTCAGACGAACGCTCTGCTGCCGACGGGTATCCGTCTGGAGCAGAAGGACGGCTTCCTGCACGCGGTTCGCGACAACGATTCGCAGAAGGCTGTTCACGGCCTGGCTCGCGCCCTGGTCTTCAACGCCGTTGAGGGCGTGACCAACGGCTGGAAGAAGGATCTCGACATCGTCGGCATTGGTTATCGTGCTGAGTTGAAGGGTAAGGATATGGTCGTGTTCACCCTCGGCTACTCCCACCCCATCGAGTTCCCGCTGCCCACCGGCATCACCGTCACCATCGATCCGAAGCAGACCCACGTCACGGTCGAGGGCATCGATCGCCAGAAGGTCGGCCAGGTTGCTGCCGATATGCGTTCGCTGCGTAAGCCCGATCCGTATAAGAACAAGGGCGTTCGCTACTCGGACGAGAAGCTGAAGAAGAAGGTCGGTAAGACCGGCTCGAAGTAAGCACTTCGCGCGGTTCTCGCTGCCGCTATTCGCGGTGTGCGCGTACCGCAATGGAATGGATGGGCCGGCTCGCTTCGGGCGAGCCGGTTCAAAACTCAAAGCACTCTGCAGAAGTCGCAGTTGCACAACACCGAGGCGATGGACAAGATGCCATCGCTCACCGAACCGAACGCGGCCACTGGGTGGCTGCGCCGATAGGGAAGGAAAAAGACCATGATCACAGCACCTCAGCGCAATGTAATCCGCAAGCGGGTTCACGCGCGTGTCCGCGCCAAGGTATCGGGCACCGCAGAGCGTCCGCGCCTCAACGTCTTCCGTTCGCTCAACCACATCTACGCGCAGCTCATCGACGATGCTTCGGCAACGACGCTGGCTTCGGCTTCTACCGTCACCAAGAAGGGTGAGGACAAGAAGTCTGGCGGCAACATCGAAGCAGCCGCTTCGGTAGGTAAGCTGATCGCCGAGCGCGCCAAGGATAAGGGCGTTACCCGTGTCGTATTTGACCGCGGTGGCTACCTGTATCACGGCCGCATCAAGGCTCTGGCCGATGCTGCTCGTGAAGGTGGACTCGAGTTCTAAGAGAGCCTGACGGTTCGAGAAACAGTTGAGACAGGGACAGAGTTCCCCAAGAGGATTTACATGGCGATTCGCAAGAAGATTGATGCAGGCAAGCTGAACCTGAAGGACCAGGTCGTCGCGATCAACCGCGTGACCAAGGTCGTTAAGGGCGGTAAGAATATGTCGTTCGCAGCGCTGGTTGTGATTGGCGATTCGGACATGGGCATTGTTGGCTACGGCAGCGGCAAGGCGAAGGAAGTGCCCCAGGCAATCCGCAAGGGCATTGAAGCGGCGAAGAAGAATCTGTACAAGATCAACCTCACAGAGACTTCCATCCCCCACCTCGTTCTGGGCCGTTACGGCTCGGGCCAGGTTTTGCTGAAGCCGGCACCGGAAGGTACCGGAGTCATCGCCGGCGGCGCGGTTCGTGCAGTCATGACCTCGGCAGGCGTGCAGAACGTGCTGACGAAGTCGCTCGGCACCGCAAATCCGCACAACGTGATCAAGGCTACGTTCGACGCACTGATTCAGCTGCGCGACAAGGCTCAGGTTGCCGCTCTGCGTGGCAAGGACATTTCGGAACTGTAAGCAATTCGGCGGGCAGGGGACAGAGTCTCCTGCCCGACCAAAGAGGATAAGGCAATGGCAGAAGCAACGGGCAAGATCAAGATCCAGTACTTCCGCTCGAAGATCGCAACACCGGTCAAGCACAAGCTCGTCGTCAAGGGCCTGGGCTTCACCCGGTTGAACCAGATCGTGGAGCGCGAGGATACCCCCTCGATCCGCGGCATGATCGCGGTGATCCCTCACCTGGTTCGCGTCGTAGAGTAAGTACTCTGTACCGTCCTCGGCACCATCGAGGACACTGGACCCGGGCTGTAGCAATGCAGCCCGCATAACCTGCCGGACAACCCGGCAATGCGAGTCGGCCTTTACGGCTGGCGTTAGCGAGGAAATACCATGGCACTCAATCTTTCAAACCTTGGTGCACCCAAGGGAGCAAACAGCAACAAAAAGCGCGTCGGCCGGGGTATGGGTTCGGGCATGGGTAAGACGTCGACCCGTGGTCATGACGGTCAGCGTTCGCGTTCCGGTTCGCGCATGATGCGCGGTTTTGAAGGCGGCCAGATGCCGCTGCACCGCCGCCTCCCCAAGCGTGGATTCACAAACATCTTCCGCGTGGAGTACCAGGTTCTGTCGCTCGACACGATCGAGCTCGTTGCTTCGACCCGCAATATGACCGAGTTCACGCTGGAGTCGATCCGCGCGAATGGTTTGCTGAAGAAGAAGCGCGCACTTGTGAAGGTGCTGGCAAACGGCGAGATCAAGACCGCTGTCACCGTGTACGCGCACAAGTTCTCGGCGGCTGCAAAGACCGCAATCGAGAATGCCGGCGGCAAGGCTATCGTTCTCGGCGAAGCAGTTGAGTCGGAAGCGGCCGCAGCGTAAGCCTATCTCGCCCCCACGGGCGTAGAATGGCGGTACGCGAAATCATGGGAGAAGGGTCGAGCCATCTGGCTCGGCCTTTGCCCGTAGACCCTCCGAACAAAGTTTAGGAACAAGGGCCTCAAGGCCCGACTGGAAATCACCGCCCGATGTTCGACAAGATTGCCAACATCTTCCGCATCCCCGAGCTGCGCACGCGTGTGCTGTTTACGCTGGGCCTGCTTGCCGTCTACCGTCTCGGCGGACACATTCCCACACCCGGCATCAATGCAGAGCTGCTCGCGCAGTACTTCTCGCAGAATGCCGGCTCGTCGCTCGGCCTGGTGGATCTCTTCACCGGTGGGTCGCTGCGTCGTCTGACCATCTTCGCGCTGGGCGTCATGCCGTACATCACCGCGTCGATCATCTTCCAGCTGCTGACCGTCATCTATGAGCCGTTGGCAAAGCTGCAGAAGGAAGGCGAAGTCGGCCGCCGCAAGATCACGCAGTGGACCCGTTACGTGACGGTGCTGCTGGCGATCGTTCAGTCGTTCGCGATTGCGCTGACTCTGACAAAGTCCCAGACAGGCGCGCCCATGGTCACCATGGGATCGGGCAAGTTCATCGCGCTCTGCGTGCTGACGCTGACAACCGGTACGGCCTTCATCATGTGGCTGGGTGAGCAGATCACCGAGCGCGGTATCGGCAACGGTATGTCCCTGTTGATCTTCACGGGTATCGTGGCTGGTCTGCCGAACGGCATCAACGATCTTTACGAGAAGGCACGCGACGGCGCATGGGGTGGCTTCACGCCGCTGGCCATCGCCATCCTTATCGCAGCCATGATCGCTGTGGTCTACTTCATCGTCTTCGTCGAGCGCTCTGAGCGACGCATCCCGGTGCAGTACGCCAAGCGTATCGTCGGCCGCAAGATGATGGGCGGCCAGTCGACGCACCTGCCGCTGAAGGTGAACTCCGGTGGCGTTATGCCGGTCATCTTTGCCAGCTCGATTCTGTCGGCACCGTTGCTCTTTGCGAACACGCAGTTCGTACAGAACCACACGTTCCTGCGCGTCATCGCGGACGGCTTGAAGCCCGGCGAGCCCTGGTACCAGCTGCTCTCGATGGCTGCGATCATCTTCTTCGCCTACTTCTACATCTCCATTGTCTTCCGTCCGGATGACATCGCGGATAACCTGCGCAAGTACGGTGGCTTCATTCCTGGTATCCGCCCCGGCCGCCGCACCAGTGACTTCATCAACGACATCCTGACGCGCATCACGTTGGTCGGCGCTCTGTACCTGATCGTCATCCAGTTGATCCCGCAGATGTTGATCTCGGGTATCCACCTGAATCACCTCTGGCTGGTCGGCTCGGCGTTCGACCGCTTGCCCAGCTGGATCACCAACGGTCTGGGTGTCAACTTCTACTTCGGCGGCACGTCGTTGCTGATCGTGGTGGGTGTGGCCATGGACACGGTGCAGCAGGTCGAATCGCAGCTGATCATGCGCCATTACGACGGCTTCACGCCGAAGAGCGGTCGCACACGCGGTCGGCGGAGCTGGTAAGCGCACGTGACGGAGACGAACACGAACACAATTCCGGTCCCGGCGGATGGTTTCATCCCCGGGCCGGTTCTTCTTCTGGGAGCACCGGGCGTCGGCAAGGGCACGCAGGCTCAAATCCTGATGGATCTGTGGGGCATCCCCCAGATTTCGACCGGAGACATCATCCGGGAGAACATCAAGCAGGGAACACCTGTTGGCCGTGAGTTTCAGGATCTGGTGGCACAGGGCATCTTTGTGCCGGACGACTTGGTCAACCGCATGGTGCAGGGACGCTTGTCGAAGCCGGATGTGGGCCGCGGTTACATCCTGGATGGCTACCCGCGGACACTCGGCCAGGCAGAATGGCTGGACGAGCAGCTTGACGGCCCCGGCTTTCCGGGCGCGGATGGCGACATGACGGCTGCCGGTCGGCTACCGGTCATTGCAGTAAGTATCGAAGTTCGGTATGATGAGTTGTTGCGTCGCATCACGGGGCGGCGCACGGGGTCTGTTTCCAAGAAGATCTACAACATCTATACGCATCCGCCGCTGGTTGAGGGCTTGGACGATGTAGATGGAACGCCGCTGGTGCAGCGGCCCGACGACACCGAAGAGGTCTTTGCGGAGCGAATGAAGCAATTCGCTGAGCTGACAGCGCCGGTCATCGAGCACTACCGTGGCCTCGGCAGGTTTGAGGTTGTTGATGGAGAAAAGTCCGTCGAAACTGTGACGGCAAGTATCGCCACGGCGCTGGAGCGTCTGCGGCACAGAACCGCGTAACAGCAGAGGCGTGTAGCAGAAGCGAATGGCAATTGCGATCAAAACACCGCAGGAAATTGAGAAGATGCGCGCCAGCGGCGCCATCCTGCGGCAGGTGCACCAGGCAGTCGAGCAGGCAGTGAAGCCCGGCGCGACCACCATGGACATGGAGCGCGTTGCCGAAGCGAAAATCAAGGAACTTGGCGCGAAGCCGGCGTTCAAGGGATATAACAACTACCCGGCGTGCCTGTGCACGTCGGTGAACAACGAAGTGATCCACGGCATTCCCTCGGCCAAGCGTGTTCTGCAGGAGGGCGACATTGTGTCGGTCGACTGCGGCGTGATTCTGGACGGCTACTACTCGGACGCGGCGATGACGTATCCCGTGGGCAGTATCAGCCCGGAGACGCGCAAGTTGCTGGATGTGACCCAGGCGAGCCTGATGCAGGCGATCCAGGAAGTCCAGGTAGGCAATACCCTGGGCGACGTGGGTGCTGCGGTGCAGGAGATGTGCGAGGCTGAAGGCTTCGGCGTAGTCCGCGATTTCGTGGGCCACGGCATCGGGAAGAGCATGCACGAAGACCCGCAGGTGCCGAACTACGGCAAGCGGGGCAAGGGCACGAAGCTGAAGGCGGGGATGGTGTTGGCGATTGAGCCGATGATCAACGCCGGCAGTGCGGATGTGAAGGTTTTGAAGGACGGTTGGACTGCGGTGACGGTGGATGGCAGCATGAGCGCCCACTTTGAGCACACGGTCGCTGTGACCAAGGATGGCCCGGTCGTTCTGACGCGTTAACCAGAGTTTGTAAGTGCAGTTGGTAGTCGAGAAGTTATAAGGAGACGGTTTGCCGAAGGAAGATGCAATTGAAGTGATGGCAGTGGTTGTCGAAACCCTGCCGAATGCGATGTTCAAGGTGGAGCTGGAGAACAAGCACCAGGTGCTGGCCCACGTCTCCGGCCGCATGCGCAAGAACTTCATTCGCATCCTCCCCGGTGATCGCGTCGCTATCGAGTTGAGCCCGTACGATTTGAACCGCGGGCGCATTGTGTACCGCTACAAGTAAACCGTAGCGAGTCAGCAGTCAGTCGGGTAAGTCCCGTCTGAAGTTAGGAAGCAGCAAAATGAAGGTACGCGCAAGCGTCAAGAAGATTTGCGACAAGTGCCAGATCGTCCACCGTAAGGGTGTCGTTCGGGTCATTTGTGAGATCGCAAAGCACAAGCAGCGCCAGGGTTAATCCTGCGCAGTTTGTAAGTGCAGTAACCACGCGGAACCCAATAACTCCTTCGGGAGTGGTCTTCTGGGGCGAGTTAGCCGAAGTCAAGGCTTGCGATGAACCCCGGGATCTCCGCATAACAGCCGTGTACGACATCGTCACGGCAGAGAACTAAAGGAAGACACCATGGCACGTATTGCTGGCGTCGATGTGCCCAACAACAAGCAGGCACGCATCGGCCTCACCTATATCTACGGCATCGGCGAAACCCGCGCGCTGCGAATCCTTGGCAAGGCGGAGATCGATCCGCTTCGCAAGATCCAGACGCTGGACGAAGACGAGCTGAACAAGATCCGTTCTGTCATCGAGCAGGAAGGCGGCATTGAGGGCGATCTCCGCAAGGAAATCGGCCTGAATATCAAGCGCCTGATCGAAATCCAGAGCTACCGCGGCCTGCGTCATCGCCGCAGCCTGCCTGTCCGCGGACAGCGCACCCACACCAATGCACGCACGCGCAAGGGTCCCCGTAAGGGCACGGTTGCCGGCAAGAAGAAGGCGACCAAGTAATGGCTAAGCAGCAGAGTGCGGCCGGTAAGACCGGCAAAGGCAAGAAGTTCAAGAAGCGGGAACGGAAAAATGTCCCGTACGGTCTGGTATTCATTCAGGCGACCTTTAACAACACCATCGTGACCATCACGGACCAGCAGGGCAACACACTCTCCTGGAAGAGCTCGGGCTCGCTCGGCTTCCGTGGTTCGCGTAAGGGCACGCCGTTCGCGGCGCAGCAGGCTGCTATGAATGCCGCCACCGCTGCTCGCGACCACGGTCTGCGCTCGGTAGACGTGCGCGTCTCCGGTCCTGGTTCGGGACGTGAGTCGGCAGTACGTGCGCTGGCTGCCGCGGGCATCGACGTCCGCAGCATCCGCGACGTTACGCCGATCCCGCACAACGGCTGCCGTCCGCCCAAGCGCCGCCGCGTATAAGTACTCATCCGGCAGCGAGGTGCAAGCTTCGCTGCCGGATGACAAATGCAAGTGGATCGGGATGGAGAGGCTGCCAGCCTTGTAAACCGATCGTCACCGGAAATTATCGAAAGAGAGTAAGTAATGGCACGTTATACAGGAGCTGTCTGCCGGCTTTGCCGTCGCGATGGCGTCAAGCTTTTCCTCAAGGGTTCGCGTTGCTTCAGTGAGAAGTGCGCCATCGACAAGCGCAACTTCCCCCCAGGCCAGCACGGTCAGGCTCGCGCGAAGAAGATCGTCGGCTACGGCCTGCAGCTGCGTGAAAAGCAGAAGGCAAAGCGCATCTACTTCACGCTCGAGACCCAGTTCCGCGCGTACTACGAGAAGGCTTCCAACAAGACCGGCGTTACCGGCGAACTGCTTCTGCAGCAGCTTGAGCGTCGCCTCGACAACGTTGCGTACCGCATCGGCTATGCCATCAGCCGTCGCCAGGCTCGCCAGATCGTCCGCCACGGTCACGTGTCGGTCAACGGCAAGAAGGTGAACATTCCTTCCTTCCAGGTCAAGATCGGCGACGTCATCGAGATCCGCGAGAAGAGCAAGAAGCTCGAGATCCTGGCAAGCTCGCAGCAGTTCGCTGCCGGCCTGATGCAGCCCTCATGGATTTCTATCGACCGCGAGGCACTCACGGGCAAGATCATCGCCCTGCCGAAGCGTGAAGAGATCCAGCTGCCGGTCAACGAACAGCTGATCGTCGAACTTTACTCGAAGTAGTAATCAGGCTGCGGGCCGGTATCTTCCGGCTCGCATGCCCTGCTTATCAGTTCTTCGTTCGAGATGCGGCCACTCGATGTTATGGCCGTAAGTGCCACTTAGAAATTGCCTCGGCAGTTTCTTGAAGTCACTCAACTGCAGGATCCGACCTTTACCAACCGCAGAATGCTTCGCGGTCTTGGATAGAGCCAGGAAATGAGGAGAGTACCCATGTTGTGGAGAGGTTTTCAAAAGCCGAAGCGTCTTGCGGTCGAAACCGAAACGCTGACGGAAAAGTACGGTAAGTTCAGCGCACAGCCCTTTGAGCGTGGCTTCGGTACGACCGTAGGCAACAGCCTGCGCCGCACCCTGCTTAGCTCGATCGAAGGCGCCGCTGTCACCGCCGTGAAGATCGAAGGCGTACTGCACGAGTTCCAGTCGATCACCGGTGTGGTGGAAGACGCGACCGACATCATCCTGAACCTGAAGCAGATCCCGTTCAAGCTGAACGGCGATGGCCCCAAGGCCCTTTATCTGCGCGCGGATGAGCCGGGCGTGATCACCAGCGGCATGATCGAAGCCGACGGCGACGTCGAAATCCTCGACAAGGACGTGTACATCGCGACCGTGTCTGAGGGTGGCAAGCTGGACATGGAAATGCGCTTGAAGCGTGGCCGCGGCTACGTTTCGGCAGACAAGAACTTCGATCCGGATCTCGGCATCGGCTTCATTCCGGTCGACTCGGTTCACTCGCCCGTGCGTAAGGTCAACTACGCCGTCGAGGCAGCACGTCTCGGTCAGATCACCGACTACGACAAGCTGACCATCGAGATCTGGACGAACGGCACGGTTCTGCCCGCCGACGCACTCGGTCTCTCGGCAAAGCTGATGAAGGATCACATGACGATCTTCATCAACTTCGAAGAAGAGATGGAGAGCGGACTGGACGGATCGCACGACGGTCCTGCCATGCGCAACGACAACCTGAACCGTTCGGTTGAGGAACTCGAGCTCTCGGTCCGCAGCTACAACTGCCTCAAGAACGCCAACATCTCGACCATCGGTGAGCTGATCCAGAAGACCGAAGCCGAGATGCTGAAGACCAAGAACTTCGGCCGCAAGAGCCTGAATGAGATCAAGGAAATCCTTGCTCAGATGGGCCTCTCGCTCGGCATGAAGATCGACGAGTCTGGCAACCCGGTCCCCGGACCGACGTCGGTTCTGCCTGCAGCAACGTTGGCCGCATCCTTCGGCAACTTCGATGACGAAGAAGACGAAGATGAGGACGAGGACGATCTGGTTCTGCCGGAGACGGAGAACTTCTAGTTACCGCCGGGGCAGACGGGTTCGCACCGTCTGCTCCGGACTTAGTTTTATGACTCAAGTGCTGAGCGATCAGCAAGCAGTACAGGAACAATGCGGCGCGAATGCCCTGATTCCTGCATTTCAGATAAGAGGCAAGAGCCATGCGTCACCGCAAAGCAGGAAATAAACTCGGACGTAACCCCAGCCACCGTCGCGCACTTCTGCGCAACCTGGTCACCTCGGTCCTGATTGAAGACCGTGTCGAAACCACCCTGGCTAAGGCCAAGGCAGTTCGTCCGCTCGTCGAGAAGATGATCACCCTCGGTAAGAAGGGCGATGTTCACTCGCGCCGTCAGGCACTCGCATTCATGATGACCGACGCGTCAGTCACCCGCCTGTTCGCCACCGTGGCGCCGCGTTACAGCGACCGTCAGGGCGGCTACCTACGCATCATCCACACCGGTTTCCGTAAGGGCGATGGCGGCGAAAAGGCCGTGATCGAACTGCTCGGCGCCGAGCAGGAGCTGGACGCGAAGGCAACGAAGCGTGCAGAAGCCAAGGCCAAGAAGCAGGAAGAGTTGCAGAAGCAGCTCGCCGAGCAGGGTGGCGGCGAAGAAGGCAACAGCGAAGCAGCGTAAGCTGTCCGCACAACTCCGTTCTTGCATCACAAAAGGGACCGTGTGCCATTGGCGCGCGGTCTCTTTGCGTTTGCGTCGCAAGACGACTCGACAACCGCCCGGACTCCCCCAGTTCCTTCACAATCGCTTCCCGTGCCCCGGGATTAGAGATCAGTCCTTATGGCAATCAGTTTCCTTGACCGTGAGCGGTCCATCGCTGCACCGGGTTTCAGCCGCTGGCTGGTACCCCCTGCAGCCTTAGCGATTCACCTGTCCATCGGTCAGGTCTACGCCTTTTCTGTCTTTAAGAACCCGTTACTCGCACTGCAGGGCGCAGACGGTGCGGTGTGGTCTCTGAAGGAAGTCGGTTACATCTTCTCCATTGCCATTGCCGTCCTCGGGCTCTCCGCCGCCGTCTTTGGTGCCTGGCTTGAAAAGGCCGGCCCGCGCCGAGCCATGTTCTACGCCGCCATCTGCTTCGGTGCGGGCTTTCAGATTGCAGCGCTCGGTGCTTCGTTACACAGTCTCGCTCTGATCTACCTTGGCTACGGCGTCGTCGGTGGCATGGGCCTCGGCCTGGGCTACATCTCGCCTGTCTCCACGCTGATCAAGTGGTTCCCAGACCGTCCGGGCCTGTCGACGGGACTAGCCATCATGGGCTTTGGCGGTGGCGCACTCATCGGTGCGCCCCTGGGCAACACGCTCATGGCTTACTTCAAAGCTGCAGGTCACGCGAACCCGATCCCGCTCACCTGGATCACCATGGGTTCGCTCTATTTTCTGTTCATGATGTTTGGCGTCTTCACCATGCGTGTGCCCCCGCCCGACTGGAAGCCCGCCGGTTACGTACCCAAGGCTGCAACTGGTCTGGTCAGTACCCACAACGTAGCGGTCGAACAGGCTTGGCGTACACCGCAGTTCTGGCTGTTGTGGATTGTCCTCTGCACCAATGTCACGGCCGGCATTGGCATTCTCGAGCAAGCCGCACCCATGATTCAAGATCTGTTCAAGGGCCGCATCACGCCCGGCGCAGCGGTCGGATTCGTGGGCATGCTCAGCCTCCTGAATATGGCCGGCCGCTTCTTCTGGGCCAGTGCTTCTGACGGCTTTGGGCGCAAGGCGACGTACTTCTGCTTCTTCACGCTTGGTCCGGTTCTGTACTTCCTGATGCCGTACACCGGTTCCGATCACATCAACTCGGTCCCGCTATTCGTGGTCCTCGCTTGCCTCGCATTGTCCATGTATGGCGGCGGCTTCTCGACGATCCCGGCATATCTCAAGGATCTCTTTGGCGGCTTCAACGTCTCAGCCATCCATGGCCGGTTGTTGACTGCATGGTCTACCGCCGGCATCATCGGACCGCTCATCGTCAACGGCATCCTGGACCATTACAAGACCGCCGGCCTCAACCGTCTCGACGGCTACCGCCTGGTCCTGTACATCATGGCAAGTCTGCTGGTCGTCGGCTTTATCGCCAACCTGTTGGTCCGTCCCGTCGCTGAAAAGTACTGGATGCGCGAGACTCTCGCCGGTGCAGTTGACGCCCCCGCCCATTAACGCACCGCGAAAGAGATTGCATGACAGAAGCACGCACCTCATCCCCCGCCTTGATTGCAGGCGCTTGGCTCCTCGTAGCGCTGCCGCTGGCCTGGGGCGTCTACAAGACCGGACTCAACGCGGCAAAGCTCTTCACCTCGCCACCAGCTGCAGCGGCGCCGGCCACTCCGGGCGTGAAGTAATAAGTCGCGCGCGGCGTGGGTAGGCGATTCATCCCGCATTGCGTGCGACTTAGTATCATCATCCTGTGCAACGAAGAAACCTTCCATGTTCCGCAGTGTCTCGCAGCTCGTCGAACGCGTCCCGCCCTCTACCTTTGCACCCCTCTAACGCTTTATCGCCTTTACGCGAGTGCCGCGCTTGACGCGCCCCGCGTTGCTTGGCGGCCGCAAGCCATTGGCTTCCGGTTCGGCTGTCCTTTGGTTCCTGCTCGTGTGGACACCCGTGATCGTCGCGCTCGGCGTCATCGTAATGGAATCGACGCCCAACTTCTCCGCAGATCACACATCCACGTGGATGCGAACCAGCTTCGAAGCACTCTTCGGCGCCGTGCCAGATGCCCGCTGGCCCGAGGTTCATCACTACATCCGTAAGACGGGGCACTTCCTCGGCTACGGCAGCATGGGGCTGGTTTGGTTACGGGCATGGTTGCTCACGTGGGTGACACCCATGAAGCATCTGTCCACGGCGACATGGCGCGCCTACTGCATCGCCATGGCTATCTTCTGCACCATGCTGATCGCATCGCTCGACGAAGTCCACCAGAGCTTCTTACCAAGCCGTACCGGCATGGTCACCGACGTGTTTCTTGACACAGCCGGCGCTGTCGTACTGATCTCGCTTGTCTCTGTGACCTGGCTTTTCGGCGTCAATAGAAAAGCATAGTGGTGAACAGGCTTTGGTAATGCACTGTAATGCACCAGGGGCACGGCATAAGCCGTGCCCCTGGTACTTGGAAATCATCCAAATCCACTAATCATGAATCACCGCGTGAAAGCGGTCCGCGTTGTTCCGACGAATCGTCCGCTTCATCGCTGAGACGCTACGATTCGACCGACGCACAAAACCGCGCACACGACGCGATCCAGCCATACGCCGTGGAATCCCCACCATCGAAAGTCCTAATGTCAGAACCGGTCCCGTCTGCACCATCGCGTTGCGGCGCATCGCAAGGTAGGCGAAGACGATCAGGTTCAACGTCAGTGCGCCACTCGTGTCCAGTAACACATCCCAGATCGAGGCACCGCGCGACGGCAAAAACATCTGGTGGATCTCATCGGCACTCGCAACGACCAGCGTGGAAGCAACACCGAAGGCACCCGCACGCAGCCGCAACGTGCTCCAGGTGCCGGCATACCTGCCACGCAGAACGGAGAGCCACGCGCTTGCGAAGAAAAGCCCCAGCAGGCCGTAGCCGGTGAAGTGGCCACCCTTACGCAGATAGTGGTTCAACATCTCTACAGCCGTAGCGCTACCGGTACCAAACAGCCCCAACAGCTCCCGCAACCAGATGCCGGTCTGACCGGCCCCCATCTTGTTCGTCGACTCCACGCAAATCACCGCGATGCCACAGAACACCGGAAGCCATGCGTATTGGTTGTTTTTCGGTGAAGCGGACGTCTTGATCAGGTTCATGCGGCAATCGTCTCCAGTACATGTATTAGTGCAAACAAGGAAGTGCACGGTAGAGACCATCGTCCTATGCATCGGTAAGTTGTTCTATCCAAGCGATCTATCGCAAATACAACCGTCCGGTATGTTTCTCAATGCGCAACAAACTACGCCACCCGGTGGAAGATATGACCGGGTAAACAATTGAGGTATTGCGCACTCTTTTGCAGCAAACTGCCCTACTTGCTGGAAATCTCTCCCTTTCGTTGACATTTCACTTGAATCCGGGGATACTAGTCAGAGTGTCTGAGCCTCCGTGCGTGTCTTTGTACCGCCGGTCCTCTTGCACATCGAAGTCTGCGCAAGCAGCTTCGTCAATCACCACGGCCGAACGGCTCGTCCCCCGCAGCAGTTGAGTAATCGCAATTCGGGGCGGGTTCAGCGTAGAAGTAACGCTGCGGACAAAGGGTGGGGCCCTCGTTGGGGAGCTTGAGCGAAAGCGAAAAGCTGTAGTCAACGCGAGGCATACCCACTGGGCTAGAAGAATCCATCAGCCCGCTTTGTCCAATGGTTCGTGCGGTGGGAGACAAAGGAATAGCAAATGGCTCGTAAGATTTCGAAGAATCTGGCAAAGGCGCGCGCGGCTGTTGAGCCCCGCCCCTACGCCCTGACCGACGCGGTCCCCCTTCTGCAGAAGATCAAGTATGCGAAGTTCGATGAGAACGTCGACATCACCCTGCGCCTTGGCGTGGATACTCGTCACGCCGACCAGATGGTCCGCGCGACTGTGATCCTGCCGCACGGCCTTGGCAAAACGAAGAAGGTTGCCGTCATCTCCACCGCTGAAAACCAGCGCCTGGCGACTGAGGCTGGTGCCGACATCGTTGGTGGTGAAGAGCTCGTTGAGAAGATCCAGAAGGAATCCTGGACCGACTTCGACGCCCTGATCGCAACGCCGGACATGATGCGCTCCATCGGTCGTCTCGGTAAGGTTCTCGGACCCCGCGGCTTGATGCCGAATCCGAAGACCGGTACGGTGACCACGGATGTGGCCGCTGCCGTCAAGGAAATCAAGGCCGGTAAGGTCGAGTTCCGCGCAGATAAGACTGCGCTTGTTCACGTTCCCGTGGGCAAGAGCTCCTTCGACGCGATCAAGCTGGTCGAGAACGCCATGACCGTCATCGGTGCTGTGGTGAAGGCAAAGCCTTCCGCCGCAAAGGGCAAGTACATCAAGGCGATCTATCTCTCGTCGACGATGGGCCCTGGCATTGAGCTGGATCAGGCTGTCGCCGATCTCGCCGCCAAGGCGTAACGACTTTCGCCGCAAAGCGCGGCAGATGTTTCCGATCGGGCCACTGTGCCCGGTTATCTGGGCCAAAGCCCAGCAGAGGATTGAACCATGGCATTGACCAAAGCAAAGAAGCACCAGAAGGTCGCGGGACTGGCAGCAGACCTCCAGGGCGCGACCGCTGCTATCATCGGCACCTTCTCCGCGATGACCGCGGACAAGGACATTGACCTCCGTAAGGTTGTTCGCAACGCAGGCGGTAAGTACAGCGTGCTCAAGAACAAGCTGGCTCCCAAGGCCGGCGCGGGCACCAAGATTGAGGGCGCACTCGGCGGTCTCAAGGGTGTCAGCTCCATCGCTTACACCTCGGGCGACCCCGTTGCACTCGCCAAGGCACTTGCCGGCTGGGTGAAGGACAACTCGCAGTTCACCTTTAAGCTGGGCATCGTCGACGGCCAGGTCCTCGACGTAAGCGAAGTCCAGGCTCTGGCAACCATGCCGGGCAAGGAAGAGCTCTTCTCCAAGCTGCTGTGGCTCATCAATGCTCCGGCACAGCGTCTGGCAACCGTCATCAACGCAACTGGTCGCGACCTCGCAGTCGTTATCAACCAGGGCGTCGAGAAGGAGAAGTTTGCAAAGGGTGCCGACGCACCCGTTGCAGAAGCTCCCGCGGCGGAAGAGGCTCCGGCAGTTGAGGCAGCACCTCAGATCGAAGCTGCTCCGGCAGCGGAAGACACCGAGGGTGCATCGCCGCAGGCGGTCGCTGCAGCGACCGAGGCTCCAGCCGAAGGCGCATAAAGATTCGCTCCGTTCAACCAGAAGGTGCGCAGTCTGGGCGCATCGGAAACCTTCCGGAAGAGCAGGGCAGCCGAAGCAGTACGAACGCTTCGGAGACGTAATCAGCAACACGAGTTTGTATCACCAGATTGATCTAAAAGGAAAACATCATGGCAGACATCCAGCAGTTGGAAGACGCGATCGTTAGCCTGAGCCTGCTCGAGGCTTCGGCACTTGTAAAGAAGCTTGAAGAGCGCCTCGGCGTTTCGGCAGCAGCAGCAGCTGTTGCAGCACCCGCAGCAGGCGGCGGCGCTGCAGCTCCCGTTGCAGAAGAGAAGACCGAGTTCACCGTCATCCTCAAGGATGCCGGCGCGAACAAGATCAACACCATCAAGATGGTGCGTGAAGTTACGGCTCTCGGCCTGAAGGAAGCGAAGGACCTCGTTGACGGCGCTCCCAAGCCCCTCAAGGAGAACGTTTCGAAGGACGAGGCAGCTGCGGTTGCCAAGAAGTTCGACGGCGTTGCAACGGTCGAAATCAAGTAGTTCCGGCATGCGGCTCCCGGCTTTCCAGCCGGGAGCCGCTTTGTCGTGTTTCATAAGTTGCACAAATCTTCCAATCGCAGTATCCTTACTTTTGGAAGATGACCGCCCTGCGTAGGACTGCGTAACGGCGCGACGGTCGAACACAAACGACAATCGAACCTCATCCGGCTCATCTGTGAGCCGGCCATTGCAAACCTCGGGCGGCGGAGGTTTGCGGTGCAGTCTGGAAGTAATAGCGGCAGCAACCCTGAGGCGGGCAACCTCACTAAGGGGCGGCAGGTATTTTCATCATCGATTCAGTGCAAAAGTCGGATCTTGCGCTCACGGGCATTCCTGTCCCTGTGAGCGATTTCGCGTCCCCGGAGAAATTTTCCGGAAGGCCGCAGTAGTCCGGCACTTGTTCGCAATGGTCCCAGGAACCAGAGAGCACGAAGACACTCACCCAGTTTTGTAGCAACCGAACGACTTTCGTATCAACCACCGGGTATTCTGCCCATTTCACTGCGCGCCAGGGTTCTCACCGAGGTAGAACTCCGGCAGTCTTCAAAGCGCACATCACCCACGGAAGAGCCGCCCACACGGCATCTTCCGGCTCTCAAGTCAGTCAACGCATCGGATGCGGCGACGTGGACAAGAGAGGCCTCGGCACGAACCAGGGGAGTCTCAACGTATGGCAAGCAACACCGAAACGCGCGCCCTTCGCAGCCGTCTCGATTTTTCGAAGATCCCAACCGCAATCCAGATCCCGAACCTCATCGAGGTACAGCGCCGCAGCTATGAGCGCTTCCTGCAGATGGACAAGCTCCCCCAGGAGCGCGAGGACAATGGACTCCAGTCGGTCTTCACATCCGTGTTTCCAATCACCGACTTCCGCAACGTCTCCGAGCTCGAGTTCGTCGATTACTCCATCGGCAACTGGGAGTGTAAGTGCGGTTACCTCAAGGGCCTGAACCACCTGCGCACGGCCTGCGTGAACTGCGGCCACATGGTCATCACCGACCCCTTCCACCCGGGCGACGTGCTCTGCCATTTCTGCGGTACCTACAACAAGAACACCCCTGACTTCTGCACCAAGTGCGGTGACCCGGTCGGTCTGCAACTGAAGTACGACCAGGCAGAATGCGAAGAGCGCGGCATGACCTACGCCGCACCGCTGAAAGTCACCATCCGGCTCAAGATCTACGACAAGGATCCTGAGACGGGCGTAAAGACCCTGCGCGACATGAAGGAGCAGGAAGTCTTCTTCGGCGACATCCCCCTCATGTCCGCCAACGGTACGTTTATCGTCAACGGCACCGAGCGCGTTATCGTCTCGCAGCTGCACCGTTCGCCCGGCGTCTTCTTTGAGACGGCGAACAACCGTACCTACTTCCTCGGCAAGATCATCCCGTACCGCGGTTCGTGGGTTGAGTTCGAGTACGACCAGAAGAACATCCTGTACGTCCGCATCGATCGCAAGCGCAAGTTCCTCGGAACCATCTTCCTGCGCGCGCTCGGCCTGCGTACGGACGAGGAGATCCTCAAGACCTTCTACACGGCAGACAACATCTCGCTGCGTGACGGCAAGATGTACTGGCAGATCCCTGCAGAGGGCACGACCAACATCGTCGGCATCAAGCCGGCAAATGCCATCAACGGCACAGACGGCACGGAGATCGTTGCGGCAAACCGCAAGATCAGCTCGTCCCTGCTGGCCAAGATGCGCGCAGGCGGCGTGACGGAAATCGAAGTTGCCCAGAGCGACTTCGACAATGCCATCTTCGCTGCCGATGTGGTCGATCTGACCACGGGCGAGCTGCTGTACGAAGCAAACCAGGAAGCCACCGCGGACAAGCTGCACAAGATTCTGCAGACCGGCTCCACGGGCTTTGAGGTCTTCTTCCCGGAGAAGGATGACGTCGGCAATATCATCACGAACACGCTCAAGCGTGACTCCGTGCGCAAGCCTGAGGAAGCTCTCATCGAGATCTACCGCAAGCTGCGTCCGGGCGATCCGCCGACGCTGGACACCGCGACCGCTCTCTTTGAAGGCATGTTCTTCGATCCGCGCAAGTATGACTTCTCGCGCGTGGGCCGTCTCAAGTTCAACATCAAGCTGTACGAGAGCCAGGACGCAACCAACCTGGACAAGCGCACGCTGACGCCGGAAGACTTCTACGGAACCATCCGTTACCTGCTCAAGCTGCGTCGCAACATCGGCCTTGTGGACGACATCGATCACCTTGGCAACCGTCGCGTCCGCGCGGTTGGCGAGCTGATGGAGAATCAGTTCCGCATCGGTCTTGTGCGTATGGAGCGCGCCATCAAGGAAAAGATGAGCGTCTACCAGGAGATGTCGACGGCGATGCCGCACGACCTCATCAACGCCAAGCCCGTGATGGCTGCCATCCGCGAGTTCTTCGGATCCTCGCAGCTGTCGCAGTTCATGGATCAGACGAACCCCTTGAGCGAGATCACGCACAAGCGCCGTCTGTCGGCCCTTGGACCTGGTGGTCTGTCGCGTGAGCGCGCTGGCTTCGAAGTCCGCGACGTTCACCCCACTCACTACGGCCGTATCTGCCCGATTGAAACGCCGGAAGGCCCGAACATCGGTCTCATCTCGTCGCTGTCGTGCTTCGCGCGCATCAACGAGTACGGCTTCATCGAGTCGCCTTACCGCAAGGTCAAGGACGGTCAGGTCGTCGACTACGTCGCCGTCACCAACGCGGGTGAGAGCGGCTTCCGTCAGGGTGATCCGATTGAGATCAACGAGTCGCACGCGCTCAAGCAGCAGCTGGCGAAGGATGGCAAGCGTGTCCTTGAGACCGAGCCGTTCTCGTTCTACCTGTCCGCATGGGAAGAGGATCGCCACACGATCGCGCAGGCAAACATCACGCTCGATGAGAACGGCAAGCTGACCGAAGATCTGGTCAACGCTCGCCGCCAGGGTAACTTCGTCCTGGTGCCGCAGGCTGAGGTCGATTACATCGACGTCTCGCCGAAGCAGCTCGTCTCCGTGGCCGCATCGCTCGTGCCCTTCCTTGAGCACGATGACGCGAACCGCGCACTGATGGGCGCCAACATGCAGCGCCAGTCGGTTCCCCTGCTCGTCGCAGAGGCTCCGTTTGTCGGTACCGGCATGGAAGGCGTCACCGCGCGCGACTCCGGCGCTGTGATCCTTGCCCGTCGTAACGGCATCATCGACTCGGTCGACTCCGAGCGCATCATCGTCCGTGTAGAAGGCGAGCATCACCCCACGCAGCTGTCGCGTGAGGTTGGTTCGGACATCTACCAGCTCACGAAGTTCAAGCGCTCCAACCAGAACACCTGCATCAATCAGAAGCCGATCGTCCGCAAGGGTGACCGTGTTCTGAAGGGCCAGGTCATCGCAGATGGTCCTTGCACAGAGCAGGGCGAGTTGGGTCTTGGCCGTAACGTGCTCGTCGGCTTCATGCCGTGGCGCGGTTACAACTTCGAGGACGCAATCCTCATCTCGGAAAAGCTGGTCCGCGAGGACTACTACACCTCGATCCACATCGAGGAGTTCGAGATCGAAGCGCGCGACACGAAGCTGGGACCGGAAGAGATCACGCGCGATATCCCCAACGTCTCCGAGCACGCTCTGCGTGACCTGGACGAGTCGGGCATCATCCGCATCGGTGCAAAGGTTGGTCACAACGACATCCTCGTCGGCAAGGTAACGCCTAAGGGCGAAACCCAGCTGACGCCGGAAGAGAAGCTGCTCCGCGCCATCTTCGGTGAAAAGGCCGGCGATGTTCGCGATGCTTCGCTCACGTGCCCTCCCGGTATCGAAGGCACCGTCGTCGACATCCGCATCTTCTCCCGCAAGGGTCAGGAAAAGGACGAGCGCGCGAAGTCCATCGAGCAGGAGCAGATTGAGAAGCTGGAGAAGAACCTGGCTGACGAAATCCGCATTCTGACGGACGAGCGTCTCAAGCGCCTTGAGGCAATCCTGGGTGGCAAGGAAGTGCAGGCTGACCTGCATGACGAGCGCACCAACAAGAAGCTGCTCTCGAAGGGCGATAACCTCGACCGCGATACCATCGAGCTGATCAGCACGCGCAACCTGAAGCGTATCCGTTACGCCGACAAGGATCCCCGCGTGAACGAGCAGATCGATGAGATCGAAGAGATGACCTCGCGCCAGATCGATGTTCTGCGCAAGATCACCAATGAGAAGATCAGCAAGCTGCAGAAGGGCGATGAACTGAGCCCGGGCGTCATCAAGATGGTCAAGGTGTACATCGCGATGAAGCGCCGTCTCTCAGTCGGCGACAAGATGGCAGGCCGTCACGGTAACAAGGGTGTCGTTGCTCGCATCCTGCCGGAAGAGGACATGCCGTACCTTCCCGACGGTACCCCCGTTGAGATCGTGCTGAATCCGCTTGGCGTGCCTTCGCGTATGAACGTCGGTCAGATCCTCGAGACGCATCTTGGATGGGCCGCGCACAAGCTGGGCGCCATGATCGCCGAGATGGCAGCACAGGCTGAGAATGCCAACGAGATCCGCGAGCTCTTCAAGGCGCGCTTCAAGGACACGGCTGCTCTCAACCAGCTGCTGGAACTGGATGACGAAATGACGGTGCGTGTTGCGGCCGGCATGAAGCGTGGCATCTGGTTCGGCACCGCGGTCTTCGACGGCGCACGTGAGACGGAGATCAAGGCGCTCCTCGCAGCGGCTGGTCTGCCCTCCTCGGGCAAGTCCGAACTGTTCGACGGTATGACCGGCGAGCCGTTCGAACAGCCGGTCACCGTTGGCTACATCTACATGCTGAAGCTGAGCCACCTTGTGGACGACAAGATCCACGCGCGTTCCATCGGACCGTACTCCCTCATCACGCAGCAGCCGCTGGGTGGTAAGGCACAGTTCGGCGGACAGCGCTTCGGTGAGATGGAAGTGTGGGCGCTTGAAGCTTATGGCGCTGCATACATCCTGCAGGAGCTGCTCACTGCCAAGTCCGACGATGTCTTCGGCCGTACCAAGATCTACGAAGCCATCGTGAAGGGCGAGGCGGCGATCGAGCCCGGCGTGCCGGAGTCGTTCAACGTGCTCATCCGCGAGCTGCAGTCGCTCTGCCTCGATGTCGAGCTGGTCAAGCAGGAGGATCTCAAGAAGATCCCGATGCTGCCCATCGCAGCTGCTGCTGACTAAGTCGTGTGAAGAGCAGGGGACTCATCCTCCCCTGCTCACCTCACGCGCAAACTTTTTGGATTAGGGCATGCGGCCCGCCACAAGTGACCGCGAACAGCAGCACAACCGCAGGACCGGCAAACCGCCGCGACTGCACGGAGACTAACAACATGTTCCGTTCGAGCCCCTTTGAACTGTCCGGCCCCATCACCGACTTTGACGCGATCCGTATCTCTCTCGCTTCCCCCGAGAAGATCCGTTCGTGGTCGCACGGTGAAGTGACCAAGCCCGAGACGATCAACTACCGTACCTTCAAGCCGGAGCGCGATGGCCTCTTCTGCGCGCGTATCTTCGGACCCATCACCGACTGGGAATGCCTCTGCGGCAAGTACAAGCGCATGAAGCACCGCGGCGTTATCTGCGACAAGTGCGGCGTTGAAGTCACACTGTCGAAGGTCCGTCGTGAGCGCCTGGGCCACATTGAGCTGGCTTCGCCCTGCTCGCACGTCTGGTTCTTCAAGGGCCTGCCGTCGCGTATCGGCCACCTGCTCGACATCTCGCTGCGCGAGCTCGAGGCTGTTCTTTACTTCGAATCGTACGTCGTCATCGACGCCGGTGATGCGCCCGTCAAGGAGCGCGAGATCATCAAGGACGAGACCCGCTTCCGCGAGCTCGACCAGCAGTACCGTCCCTCGGGCTTCAAGGCCATGATGGGCGCAGAAGCCATCAAGGAACTGCTCAAGCGCGTTGAGATTGAAGAGCTCGCCATTGAAATGCGCGAGAAGATGAAGGTCGAGCAGAGCCTTCAGAAGAAGCTGAAGTATGCCAAGCGCCTGAAGGTCGTTGAGGCCTTCCGTCGTTCGGACAACAAGCCCCAGTGGATGATTCTCGACGTGATCCCCGTGATCCCGCCTGAGCTTCGCCCCCTCGTGCCGCTGGATGGTGGCCGCTTCGCAACCTCCGATTTGAATGACCTGTACCGCCGCGTCATCAACCGTAACAACCGCCTCAAGAAGCTCATGGACCTCCATGCGCCTGAAGTGATTGTGCGGAACGAAAAGCGCATGCTGCAGGAAGCAGTCGACGCTCTGTTCGACAACGGCCGCCGTGGCCGCGTGCTGCGTGGCGCGAACAACCGTCCGCTCAAGTCGCTCTCCGACACCCTCAAGGGCAAGCAGGGCCGCTTCCGTCAGAACCTTCTTGGTAAGCGCGTCGATTACTCGGGCCGTTCCGTTATCGTCGTCGGACCAGAGCTGAAGCTCCACCAGTGCGGCCTGCCGAAGAAGATGGCACTTGAGCTCTTCAAGCCCTTCATCTACCACCGCCTTGAGCAGACTGGTCATTGCACCACGATCAAGCAGGCCAAGGAAATGGTCGAGATGCAGGAGCCCATCGTCTGGGACATCCTAGAAGAGGTCATCAAGGATCACCCGGTCCTTCTGAACCGCGCACCAACCCTCCACCGTCTGGGTATCCAGGCGTTTGAGCCGGTGCTCGTTGAAGGCAAGGCAATCAAGATCCACCCGCTCGTCTGCACGGCCTTCAACGCCGACTTCGACGGCGATCAGATGGCCGTTCACATCCCGCTGTCGCCGGAAGCACAGGTCGAAGCATCGGTCCTGATGCTCGCTGCGCACAACATCCTGTCGCCCGCATCGGGTCAGCCCATCACCGTCCCCACGCAGGATCTCGTCCTCGGTCTGTACTACGTGACCAAGGCCAAGGTTGGCGCGAAGGGCGAGGGCCGCGTCTTCGCGAACATCGAAGAAGTGCTGATGGCGCTCGAAGCCAAGCAGGTTGAGACGTTGTCGCCCATCCGTCTGCGTTACACCGGTCCCGTGCTCGATCTGACGACCGCGTATGACGACCAGGATCTGACGCACACGGAAGTTGTCGAGTACAACAAGCAGTTCATCTCGACGACCGTCGGCCGCGCCATCCTGAACGACGCTCTTCCTGACGGCATGCCGTACGTCAACGGCCTCCTCAAGAAGAAGGGCATCGGACAGCTCATCAACTACTGCTACCTGAACCTGGGCCTCGAAGTCACGGTGAAGGCGCTCGACCGCATCAAGGAACTCGGCTTCCATTACGCGACGCGTTCGGGTCTGTCCGTTGGTCTCGATGACATGGTCATCCCGGCTTCCAAGTACACCGTTGTGCACGAGGCCGAAAAGCAGGTCATCGCCGTGCAGCAGCAGTACCTGGACGGCGCCATCACCAACGGCGAGCGTTCGAACAAGGTCATCCAGATGTGGTCGGGAGTTACCGAGCGCGTCGCCGATGAGATGTTCAACAACATGAAGCAGGCTGACAAGGAAGGAGTCATGAACCCGATCTACATCATGGCCGATTCCGGTGCGCGTGGTTCCAAGCAGCAGATTCGTCAGCTCAGCGGTATGCGTGGACTGATGGCGAAGCCGTCGGGCGAAATCATCGAAGTGCCCATCACGGCAAACTTCCGTGAAGGCCTCACCGTGCAGCAGTACTTCATCTCGACCCACGGCGCTCGTAAGGGCCTGGCGGATACCGCGCTGAAGACCGCTGACTCGGGCTACCTGACCCGCCGCCTCGTCGACGTGGCACAGGACGTTATCATCACCGAGTCCGATTGCGGCACCACGCAGGGCATCTATGTCACGCCGATCATTGAAGCCGGCGAGATCATCGAGCCGTTGCGTGACCGTATCATCGGCCGCGTCACGCTGGAGCAGTTCAAGGATGTCGATGGCAAGGTCATCGTCAACGTGAACCAGGAGATCGACGAGACGAAGGCGACCGACATTCAGGCTGCCGGCGTTGAGAAGGTCAAGATCCGCTCGGTACTCACGTGCGAATCCAAGCGCGGCGTCTGCAAACTTTGCTACGGCCGTAACCTCGGTTCGGGCAAGATGGTCGAAATGGGCGAAGCCGTCGGCGTCATCGCGGCACAGTCCATTGGTGAGCCTGGTACCCAGCTCACGATGCGTACCTTCCACGTCGGTGGAACCGCATCGCGTGTCTCGGATCAGTCGCGCCTCGACGCCAAGAACGCCGGCATGCTGAAGTACATCAACCTGAACACCGTGCGCGCCAAGGACGGCAACCTGGTTGCCATGAACCGTTCGGGCCAGGTCGCCATCATCGACGACAAGGGCCGTGAGCGTGAGCGTTACCCCATCGTCTACGGCGCGAAGCTGCGCGTGGAAGATGGAGCTCAGGTCGACATCGGCACCACGATCGGTGAGTGGGATCCTTACACCTACTCGATCGTCACCGAAATCGGCGGCGTCATCCAGTTCAAGGATCTTCAGGAAGGCATCACGCTCAACGACGAAGTGGACGAAGTCACCGGCCTGTCGCGCCTGGTGGTTGCGGACGCTCCCGATGAAAAGCGTCAGCCCGCTCTGATGATCAACGGCCATGACGGTTCCAAGAAGCGTTACCTGATGCCGTCGCGTGCTTACCTGATGATCGCGGATGGAGAAGAGGTCGCCCCCGGCGACATCCTCGCCAAGATCCCGCGTGAGTCCACCCGTACCAAGGACATCACGGGCGGTCTGCCCCGCGTTGTGGAACTGTTCGAAGCGCGTAAGCCGCGTGAGACAGCCACCATCGCTGAGATCGACGGTGTCATCCGCTTCGGCGATGTGGTGAAGGGTCAGCGCAAGATCTACATCACCGGCGACAACGGCGAAGAGCGCGAGTACTCCGTACCCCGCTCCATCTACGTGAACGTGCAGGAAGGTGAGCGTCTGGCAGCCGGCGAAAAACTCTTCGACGGCCCGCTGAACCCGCACGACGTCCTGGCTGTTCTCGGCGAGAAGGAACTGCAGAAGTACCTGGTCAACGAGATCCAGGAAGTCTACCGTCTGCAGGGCGTGGCCATCAGCGACAAGCACATCGAAACCATCGTGCGGCAGATGCTGCGCTGGGTGAAGGTGGACGAAGTCAACGACACCAACTTCCTCATGGAGCAGCAGATCGACCGCTTCCGTTTCGACGCGGAGAACGATCGTGTTGCCAAGGAAGGTGGCCGTATCGCCACCGGCCGTCCGCTCCTGCTCGGCATCACCAAGGCGTCGCTGTCCACCGACAGCTTCATCTCGGCCGCCAGCTTCCAGGAGACGACCCGCGTCCTCACCGAGGCGTCCATCAACGGCGCCGTGGATACCCTCCGCGGCCTGAAGGAGAACGTCATCGTCGGCCGCCTCATCCCCGCCGGCACCGGCATGGAGTACTACCGCAACGTTCAGCTCTCACCCGAGCTGGAAGAGGCGGCAGCGAAGATCCAGCAGGAAGTCCAGGAAGCGCACGACGCCGAAGAGCGCGAGCTCGAAGCAATGCGTATGGAAGGCGAGCAGGAAGAGCTCGCCGCCGAATAACGGACAGCCACAACCGCTCCAAACCAGAAGGGCCGACTCGAAAGAGTCGGCCCTTCTGCTTGGTATCGCAAACTCCAACCGTTTATGACTCGCGGTGGCGCACGGACCCTCGTCCCATTCCCGCATCACACCCCGTGAAGGCCGCAGCACCGCACGCGAGCCACAGGAGCATCATGACCAAAAAACTCTCTCTCCCGGTAAGTGAAGACGACCACGCCCAGGGCAACGCCCGCGCCGCCGTCACACTCGTCGAGTACGGCGATTACCAGTGCCCCACCTGCGGCGTCGCCTACCCCATCGTCAAGCAGTTGCAGAAGCACTTCGGCGATCGCCTCCGCTTCGTCCATCGCAACTTTCCGCTGACCATGCACCGCTACTCAGAACCCGCGGCGGAGACTGCCGAGTTCGCTGCAAGTGAAGGCAAGTTCTGGGAGATGCACGACGCCCTCTACGAAAACCAATCCGAGATGAGCGGCGATCTCTTCCCTGAACTCGCCTCCGAGCTCGGCCTAAGCCCCCAAAAGCTCGAAGAAGCCCTCGACGGCAGCAATTTCACCGCACTCATCGAGAAGGACATCGCCAGCGGAGAAGCCAGCGGCGTCCACGGCACCCCCACCTTCTTCCTCAACGGCCTCCGCCACGACGCCCCCTTCGACTACGAAACCCTCAAAGCAGCCATCACAGCAGCAACCGAAAAGTAACCCAGCAACCAGGCCCAGTTCTGTCTTTCCTGACAACTCATACAGGAAGCGCACAAATCCGGGTGCCCCACGTCTCGCACCTGAGACGTGGGTATTTTAGCTTCGTAGAAACAAGCGGGAAGCCACAAAACCGGGTGCCCCACCTTCGCGCAGCTCAGGTGGGCATCGCGCGAAAGCGCGACCTTTTTCGGAGGGGCATGGCTTCAGCCATGCCATTACAAACCCAAAACAAAACCGGCTTCAGCCGCTGAGGGATCTCTGATCCGCCGGCACGCACCCAGCGGAGAGCCTCAAACGTGCGACCTACCTCGCACCCCCACCCAACTCCCGAATCTTCAAATTCCGAAACGAAACCGGAAACCCATGATCCTGCAGCAGCAGGTACCCGCTATCCTTCGCACCAAACCCCGGATAGCCACTGAACTTACTCGCCGCCACAACCTCCCTAAACGCAGGCGAATCGCGGTCGTACTCCAGCACCTTCACACCATTCAGCCAGTGCTCGCCATGCTTCCCGCGCACCACAATACGAGCGGTATTCCACTCACCGATGGGCTTGATCGGCTTATCCTTCGCCGCCGGAATCATGTCATAGAGTGACGCCACCGTCCGGTCGCCATCCTTGCCCTTCTTCGCATCCGGATGCACCGCATCGTCCAGCACCTGGTACTCAAACCCAATGGCCGACCCATGGCCCTCGTGGCCCGGCGTCATATCCAGGTCCACAAAGTACTTGATCCCGGAGTTCGCACCCGGTGAAAGCTTGAAGTCCACCGACAGCTCAAAATCCCCATAGGTGCGCGTCGACACAATGTCGCCACCATTGCCCGCCTCCTCACCGCCCGCCTCCGTCACGGTCAGCGCGCCATCCCGCACCGCCCATCCCGTCGCAGGAAAGCCACCACCGCGGGCACTCCGCCACCCATCGGTCGTCTTGCCATCAAACAGCAGCTGCCACCCGTCGGCTTTCTCCTTCGGCGTAAGCGTGTTCACCATCTGCGCAGACACAGCAGACGCAGCAAGCGAAAGACTCAACACAACGGCAGCAAGCGCTCTCTTCATGCCAAACAGCATAGCCCCAAAATGCAACCGGGTGCCCCACGTCTCGCACGTGAGACGTGGGTTCTTCAGCTACCGATAAAACAAGCGGGGAAGCCGACTGGGTGCCCCACCTTCGCGCAGCTAAGGTGGGTATCGCGCGGAAGCGCGACTTCTTTCGGAGGGGCATGGCTTCAGCCATGCCATTACAAACCCAAAACAAAACCGGCTTCAGCCGCTGAGGGATTTCTTATCAGCCGGCACGCACCCAGCGAAGACCTTAGAACGGGTGGGATCTACCGCCCGCTACCCGCCAACTCCCGAACCTTCACATTCCGAAACCACACCGGAAACCCATGGTCCTGCAGCAGGATGTAGCCCTTCCCGCCATGCCCATAACTAGGAAACACCTTGTACTTACTCCCTGCCAGAATCGCCTGAAACTCCGGCGAATCCAGGTCATACTCCAGCACCTTCACACCATTCAGCCAGTGCTCGCCATGCTGCCCACGCACCACAATGCGCGCCGTATTCCACTCGCCTACAGGCTTGATCGGCTTATCCTTCGCCGCCGGAATCATGTCATAGAGTGACGCCACCGTCCGGTCGCCATCCTTGCCGCGCTTCGCATCCGGATGCAGCGCATCATCCAGCACCTGGTACTCAAACCCAATCGGCGACCCATGCCCGTTATGCCACGGCATCAGGTCCAGGTCCACAAAGTACATAATCCCGGAGTTAGCACCCGGCGAAGTCTTGAAGTCGACCTGCAGCTCAAAGTTCTCATAGGTGCGCGTCGTAACAATATCGCCACCATTGCCCGCCTCCTCGCCACCCGTCTCCGTCACGGTCAGCGTGCCATCCTGCACCGCCCACCCCGTCGAAGGAAAGCCACCACCCCGGGCACTCCGCCACCCATCCGTCGTCTTGCCATCAAACAACAGCCGCCAACCCTCGGTTTTCTCCTTTTGGGTAAGCGTATTGACTGCCTGCGCAGACACGGTGGACGCAACAAGCGAAAGACTCAACACGACAGCAGCAACCACTCTCTTCATGACGAACAGCATACCGCTTCAAAGGTATCTACACCCAGCATTCGCCGACCGTTTGTCGACCCTTATTATTATCGTCCGGCAGTCACGAACAGTAGTTAGGTATCTATGGTGCGACTAGGGCCAAGAGTCATGAGTGCTAATGGTAGGACTACTTCCAAACGTCAATGCTTTGTAATGGAACAACGCGTCATAGCTTGGCCATGTAGCAGTAAGACGCCGAAAGGGCTCTCAAGATTTAGGGCCGACCGGAAGCGTAGTCCCCAGGGCCCGTCGGAGATCAAAGTGCTTATTCACGAGATTGCTCACATCCTGATACATCTCCAAGTCATCGACTCCACCGTGTATTGCGACGCTAAGCCGGTCATAGCAGCTCTTCAGAGACGGCATGGCTGCCCGATGCGTTTCAACTAAAAGGGCAGAATAAGCGTCGAGTAACTCGTCCCCTGTCGTGCGGCCTTCAAGTCTGGTCACGCGACGGGCAAACTGCTCGATAAAGACCCGCAGGTATAGAATCGCAGCTAGAGTCATTCCGCATTGGTGCGAGAGTATGCTGGCTTCCATGTAGCCTCGTTCTTCTTCCGGAATGTACTTTGCCACTGCAATTCCCTCAATCGGAGACCGGCCATCAATGGAGAGGTGTGTCTTCGTTCGCCGAATGATAAAGGTGATCGGGTCGCCCTTGCATATCTGACATTGATAAGCGATACAAAAGATTTGCAGTGAATCGGAAAGTGGCGCTTGAAGCTTAACCGTCACTTCGGCGAAAGGGTTATGAGACCGAGTAATGTCCTGATGGTATATCTCCGCAAATGCCTCTCTGCATTTGCAACTTGGGCAGAATAGCTTCATGTTTCGCAGCACAATGAACGGTTGTCGCGCGTTCACGTCCACGTCCTCGTCTGATCGGAGCAATTGAAAAGGGCGGGAGATGTAAGCGTCGAAACGGTCTAGTACGCCTGATTCGGCCCAAAGCGAGTTCTTGTCGTGCGGAACCTGAGATCGATCGGTTTCGAGCTTTACCCGCTGATATAAATGCTTCGTTTCAATCAGAGCTTTGAACTTCTGGTTTAGGTCGTCCCGGAAAAGCTGCTGCAGCAAGAGCGATGGGTCGGAAGTATTTGCCATGAGGTGAACTATTTATAGAACATTTTCAGCGGCAAAAGTTGCAAGCGCAATTCACTGGTGACTCACCGTGAGTAGAGACGCCTTGACACCGATGCGCGTTCGAGGCCGCCGTAAAACGCGGGAGAAGTGAGGACAGTAACAGACGCCCGTCGGCGCCTGTTACTGTCCTGCGAGCGGACCTTCAAGCCACCGAAAGATTCACATCAATATTCCCGCGCGTAGCGTTCGAGTACGGACAAACCTCGTGCGCATCATGCACCAGCTTCTCAGCCTGCTCCCGCTCAAGACCGGGCAGATGAATGACCATGTCCACGCCAATGCCGAAGCCCTTGCCACCATCGGCCACCGGCCCAAAGCTAACGGATGAGTCGATTGACACATCCTTCAGCACAATCTTCTGCGGACCCGCAATGAGCTGCATCGCGCCGATGAAGAACCGTTTACAGTCCGCCCAACGTGGGCACGAAACGGGTGCCCCATTCTTTCGCGGCACTATCGCGAAAGGGTGGGTTATTCGCGCAAAGCGCGAACCTCTTTCGGAGGGACATGGCTTCAGCCATGCCATCTACCTCCCAAAGAAAACCGGGCTTCAGCCCCTGAGGGATTTGCCCTCATCAGCTGAAGCCTGTTCCTGTTGGCCAGATCGATGGCACTGCTAAACATGCCGCTCCGCAGCAATGAGCGCCAAAGGCGCGACCCATCTTAGCCCAGGCCGAAGGCCTGGGTACGCCATCGCCCAAGCCCCAGAGGGCTGAAAGCCCAACCTATAACATCGCTCGAAAGATGCGGAGGAAGGCACGAATCGTAAGGGCACGGCTTTCAGCCGTGCCGCACCAGCCCCCAAAAATGAAAGGGGCTTCAGCCCCTGAGGTCTGCTTGGCAATCCCAAACGTCCCTCAGCGGCTGAAGCCGCGACCTTGAGACCCAGCATACTTACTTCTTCAACGCACCCTCAATCGCCGCAATTACCTCCGGCGAATCCGGCTTGGTCGCCGGCTCAAACCGGTTCACCGGCTGACCATCCCGGCCAATCAGGAACTTGGTGAAGTTCCACTTGATCTCACCGCTAAAGTTAGGATCCGTCGTCTTGTCCGTCAGGTACTGGTACAGCGGCGTCTTGTCCGCACCCAGCACCGATACCTTCGACATCATCGGAAACGTCACGTGATACTTCCGATTGCAGAAGGTCTTGATCTCCGCCTCGGTACCCGACTCCTGCCCGCCGAAGTTATTCGCCGGCACGCCGACAATCACCAGACCCTTGTCCTTGTACTTCTCATAGACCGATTCCAGCGCAGCATACTGCGGCGTGTAGCCGCACGCACTCGCCACATTCACGACCATCAGGACCTTACCCTTATAAGGCGCCAGCGAAGTCTTCTCGCCATCGATCGTCTTCAGCGGGTACTTATAAACTTCCTTGGCCGTCCCGGCATACGCCGCCAGGCTCGAGCAAAGCAACAACAGCATCATCCGTGTCCGCACAGTCCCACCCCACTCACATAGTTTGCTAACTGCCGGAATTATAAGTTCGCACCAACAGGAACGCCCACCATCGGGTGGGCGTTCCGTTTGCATCAGGCGATCCTAGCGACGACCGCCGCCGTCGTGTCCACCGCCACCAGGACGACCGCCGCCACCATCGGGACGACCACCGCCCTGGAAACCACCGCCACCGGGACGACCACCCTGGAATCCACCACCACCGGGGCGTCCACCACCTTGGAAGCCACCAGGACGTCCGCCACCCTGGAAGCCACCACCGGGCCGTCCACCGCCGCGATAGGCCCCGCTGCCGGTACGGTACTGATTACCCGCGAAGCCATGGATCTCACCGCCGCGATAGTAGCCAGGCGCACCGCGGCCCGGGAACCCTCCGCGATAGCCGAAGTGTGGGTCGTAGTGACGATTCACCGAGCCGCGAAAGCCCGCAGGACCACGGAACCACGGACCCGCGCCGTAGAACGCGCCATTGTTGAACCAATCCTGTCCGTAGTACCCGTAAGGCGAGCAGTTATACGGCGCATAGTCGTAATAACCGTATGGACACTGCGGTGGTCCGCCGCCAATGTTCACTCCGAAAGAGATCTGGGCAGGTGCAGCCGGCGCAGTGCCGAAAAACAGTACAAGTGCAGCCGCGACCGGCATCCACACCTTCAAAATTGTTTTCACAGGATTACCTCAGCTCAGTGGGAGTCCCCCGCGACCGCGCGAGTTGTGCGGTATCGAGCATTGCGCTTGAATCGCACCACTTTGCTTCCCAAACCTGTCCGCAACGCAGAAAGAGCGCCCACATGGGGCGCTCTCTCAAATGAACTCTGCTGGCCTAGCCTTTGTCCTTGTCCTTCGGCGGAAACTTCTTGAACATCTTGTCGATCGAGATATTCAGCCGCCGCGTATTCGTACTCGCATGGCTGCTCACATTCGAGGTCGAGATGCCGCGAAAGACCAGTTTCTTCGTCCGCGTGTCATACAGGTCGACCACCAGCGTACCGACGGGGATCTGCTCTACACGCGTGATCGCCGGGCCACCACCGAAGCCGCCCCACGGCCCACCCCATCCGCCGCCAAAGCCATAGCCGCCGCCCCATCCGCCATAGCCCCAGCCGGGACCAAAGCCGTTGTAGAACGTCGTGTACTCCTGCTGATTCCGCACGCTGCCAATGGCACGCACAGCCAGGTCGCAACCGCTCTGCACTTCCACAGGCGCTGCGCCCGGATCGTTGCGTGTCCGCAGCGTCTGTCCCGACTGCTTCAGGCCGCGGTGCGTCAGCGAAACACCCAGCGAGTCGCGCAGGCGTCCCTCATATAGCGGATCGGCGGCATGCACCCGATCGACGCAGAAGGTGTGGTAGCGGCTGAAATCCGCATGATGGTCATAATCCGTGTGGACGCTCTGCGCCTGACACGTGCCCGCGAAAAAAGCGGGCGCAGCTACAAGCAGAGCAGCTACTGCAATCGTTCCAGGAATGGTGCGCATGTTGAACTCCTTCTCGTTCCTGCCTATTGGACGAGCCGGAGCGCCGGCAGGTGACTGCCGGTACGCGCAGTGAGCAAAAGTTGAGCAGATCGTCTAGTTGCCCGTTTGCGTCAGAATCTTCTGCACATCCGCTGACATCGGCTTGTTCGCAACCGAGAGCAGGTTGCTTACTTCCCACATCTCCGTATCGCTCAGCACCTTCACATACGAAGGCATGCCCGTAAGCCGGATGCCATTCTTCACGCGCCAGTACGTCGCACCAACCGGATCATCCGACACCCCAACCACCGCGCCGCCACGGTGCTTCTCCCAAAGCTGCGGCGCATCCGGGAACATCTGCTCGCCAACCTTTGAGGTCGCACCCGGAACGCCATGGCAGAACGCACACTGCTTCATGTACACACCCGCACCAGCCGTCAGCGTCTCCTCATGGATCGGTACAGGTGAAGCCGCCGGCATCTCTTTGCTGATGCGGTGCGACAGAGGCTTGTGCACGATCTGCGCCTCCATCGGGAATGAAGGATCGGCCACGGCAACCGGCGGATGTCCGTAGTTCAGATACAGCCAGCCATAAACCGGCAGACAAAGCATGCCGAGCAGGAGAAAGAGGATCGCGATGGACGACTTCTTCATGAGGGCGGAACTCCAGTAGGTCAACGCTTGCAGAACGTCAGATCAGCAGACAGTACATACCTGAACTCATACTTAAGACCAGCGCTTATTCCGCGCTCTCTTCCATCTCTTCTTCCACGACCTCACCGGCATCCTCCACCGGCTGATCCAGCTTGATGGCATACCGGGGCGCAAGCTCCGGAGCATAGCGGGCGATGTCCTTCCGCAACCGGAGCAGCGACAGATCCTTCGCCTTGCTCTCCAGCATGATGTCCGTCTCCAGGTGCTGAATGCTCCGCAGAAACGTGATCGTCTCGAAGGGATTGTTGAAGTCGGCATGCCCCGTCCAGATGGGCGGAACCAGAACCGTCTCCTTCAAACCCGTTTTTCTACTGAGACGTTTCATTTCGCGCATTTCCGTGCGCGCACAGCTGAAATGAAGCTTTGGACGAACACCCGTCGGCCACGTCTTCAGGAACCGCTCCAGCGTAGGCACCAGGGGCAATCCCTCGGGGTTCATGCACCAGTGATGCTGGTAGTCGAAGACACACTTCACACCCGTACGTTCATGAATCGAAAGGACATCCGCCGCCGAAAAGCGGATGTCATCATTTTCCAGAACCATCCGCCGACGCACCGACTCGCTCAAAGTCTTCCAGGTTTTCACCCAGTTGTCACACCCGGCCCTGCGATCCCCATAAGCACCGCCCACATGGATCACCATGATCGCCTCCGGCGGTAACTCCATGTAATCCAACATCTTAGCCTGCGATTCCAAGTCCGCCACAGACCGCTTCGTCAAAGCCGGGTTCCCACTATTCAAAACAATGTACTGCGAAGGATGAAAACTAAGCCGCAACCCCTGCGCCCGCGCCAGTTTGCCAATATGTTCCAGATCCCCGCGCGATTCCTCAACCATGTTGTGGAACTGCGGCATATCCGGATGCGTGTAATAGGGCGCTAAGTCACTGCTCATCCGGTACATACGGATGTCATGCTGCCGCAGATACCCAAAGATCTCGCACAGATACCCAAGCGAAACCCGTAGATGCGGGTTTTGCTGCCAACGACGCGTGTCGTTGCTCTTCAAATCGCTACGCCCCATCACCTTCACAGGAAAGCCAAGACGCATCGCATCCGCGGGGAAGGGAGGCATCGTAAGGCCATCGTCATCGGTAGCAGGCCACCCGCAAAAACTCATGGGATTATCGAGCCGGCGCTGCTCGAGCTCTTCCGCCGCAGTCTTCTGCTGCTCGCGAGCGGCCTTCATGCTGGCCTTCTTTTTCGCGGCTTTTTCCTTCACTTTGCGCGCGGCTTCTCGTTCGGTCAGGACCGGCTTCGGCTGCTTTGCGCTCTTGATCTCAGTTGACTTGGCTGCTGCTTTTTTCGCACTCATCACGCATCATGTGATGCGCGTAGAGCACCGGAACTTGTGCGTGTTTCGCCCTGTGTTCACCGCATGAGAAAATAAGAGACGATGATCTCAGTCTCGAATGTCACGATGCGGTACGGCTCGAAGATTCTCTTCGAAGACGTATCCACGCAATTTATCTCAGGCCGTCGCTACGGTCTGACCGGACCCAATGGTGCCGGCAAGTCCACGTTCATGAAGGTACTCACAGGCGAGCTGGAAGCGCAGAAGGGCATCGTTGTTCGCCCACGCAAGCTCGGCATCCTTCGCCAGGATCAGTATGCCTTCGACGCGTATCGCGTGATCGATACCGTTATCATGGGCAACGCTCCTCTGTGGGCCGCTCTGGAAGAGCGCGAGAACCTGTATAACAAGGCCGAGCTGACCGACGAAGACGGCAGCCGTCTGGGCGAGCTCGAAGGCATCGTCGGCGACGAGAATGGCTACGAAGCCGAGGCCGATGCCGCCATTCTGCTGCAGGGCCTCGATATTCCTGACTCTGTTCACGAGCGCAAGATGAGCGAGCTGCAGGGCGGCCAGAAGGTTCGCGTGCTGCTCGCGCAGGCCTTGTTCGGTTCGCCGGATGCGCTGCTGCTGGACGAACCCACGAACTATCTCGATCTTGAATCAGTGCACTGGCTGCAGGACTTCCTGCTGGCTTACCGTGGCACGCTCATCACCATCTCGCATGATCGTCACTTCCTGAACGCCGTGTGCACGCACATCGCCGACATCGATTACCAGACGATCATCACCTATAACGGTGGCTACGACGACATGGTGCTGCAGAAGGTCAGCGTGCGTACGCGCATCGAGAGCCAGAACGAAGAGCGCACCAAGAAGATCGAGCAACTGCAGGACTTCATCGCGCGATTCAGCGCAGGTACACGGTCCTCGCAGGTGAACAGCCGCAAGAAGGAAGTGGAGCGTCTTGCCACAACTGAGTTGGCGCGGTCGAACATCCAGCGCCCGTTCATTCGCTTCGACACGCTTCGCCCCAGCGGTAAGCATGTGCTGGACGTAGAAGGCCTCAGCAAGACGTATGACACTCCTGCTCCTGATGGCACGCACGGACCTGTCTTCGCTCCCTTCACCTCGCAGTTGATGCGCGGTGACAAGGTCATGCTGATCGGCCGTAACGGTACCGGCAAGACGACGCTGATCAAGTCGCTACTGTCGGGCTTCCCCGATGTGCAGGACAGCGACTTCGACCGCACGCAGGGCGACGTGAAGTGGGGCCATGAGGCGCAGATCGGCTACTTTGCACAGGACCATAAAGCCGCCATTCAGATGGGCACGACCGTCGCGGAGTGGCTGCACGGCTTCGACTCGAAGAAGTCGACGGAAGAGATCCGCGGCATCCTGGGACAGATGCTGTTCCGTGGCGAAGAAGGCACCAAGCGCACGGAAGCGTTGAGCGGTGGCGAGGCGGCACGGCTCCTTTTCTGCAAGCTGATGCTGCAGAAGCCGAACATCCTCATTCTGGATGAGCCTACAAACCATCTTGATCTTGAGAGCATTAATGCGCTCAACGAGTCACTGCAGAAGTACGAGGGCACACTGTTGTTGGTGACGCACGATCAGGATCTGATCGAAGAAGTTGGCACACGAGTGTGGCACTTTGAGCATGGCAAGGTCACCGATCACAAGGGACCCTACGCGGAATATCAGCAGCAGTTGGCAATGACAGCGAAGTAATAGTTTCGAACACAGAGTTCACAACGCTTCTCACGATGTTCACCTGCGCTATCGGGAACGCTGTGCGAAGGTTGTGAACTTTGTTGTTACAGGCAGTAGTTGAGGTGACGCAGTGGAATACGAAGAGCCGATCAAAGCTGAATCGAAGAGCGTGCTGGGCCAGCCGATGCAGACGTGTGGCTGCGATCCGATGACTGGCTTCTATCGTGATGGCTGCTGTGATACAGGACCGGATGATCTTGGCGTGCACACCGTGTGCTGCATCGTGTCGGAGGAGTTCCTCGCTGTGTCGAAGCACCTTGGCAATGACCTGTCGACACCGATGCCGCAGTATGGCTTTCCGGGCCTGAAGGCAGGCGATCGCTGGTGCGTCTGCGCTGCCCGTTGGCTGCAGGTTTACCAAGCCGGAGCGGGGTGCCCGGTGGTGCTGGAAGCGACGCACGAAAACACATTGCGTATTGTGCCGTTTGACGTCCTGCTTCAGCACGCTGTCATCCCTGACAAACTGCACTAAGAGCACTCGAAATCGAAGTAAGTCAGCTTCCGATACACAACAGAATCAGGCTACAGAAATCAGTAAAAGCCTCCGAAAAGCGGGATTTATCCCCGTTTCGGAGGCTTTTTTGCGCTGTTTGTTTCAACTTCATCTTTCTTGCTTGACAGGTAGCGGGACTGTGCCCGACCGTAGAACTTAATCCCCAATTTGCGATTTCGGCTGTCAGTGAGTCCTGACGCTATTCGATCGGAACGCAGCCCTCGTCCGGTATAGGACGAAGTTTCTAACCCCAGGAATCACCGCGTTCGGTGCCGGGGGAAATTGAAGTCTTTAGGAGTACGCCAGTTGAAGAACTACTTCCTTTCCAATAAAGTCTGGGCCACGGCAGTTCTCGCCTGTGGTCTTACCTCGGTAGGCACAGCGCTCGCGCAGAATGCCGGTACGGCCACGATCACCGGCAACGTCACGGACAAGAGTGGTGCGGCGGTTCCTGATGCGCAGGTCAGCATCATCAACACGGAGACGGGCGCTACCCGTACCTTTACGACGAACTCGGCGGGCGTGTACACCAGCACCTTCCTCCAGCCGGGTAAGTATGAAGTCGTAATTGGTGGCGGTTCCTTCGGCAAGATCGATCAAAAGAACGTCAGCCTCAACGTTGGTCAGACAGTCACTATCGACGCGGCATTGCCAGCAGCCAGTGTGTCGACGGAAGTTTCGGTATCGGATACGGCTCCGCTGATCGACACGGACAAGGTTCAGATCTCGCAGAACGTAGGCGAAGTCCTGGTGAGCAACCTGCCGGTCAACGGTCGTCGCTATGACAACTTCGTTTTGCTAACGAACAACGTGGTGCCGGACGGAAACAGCGGTCTCATCTCCTACCGCGGTGTCTCTGGTCTGTACAACACCAACCTGATCGATGGCGCCAACAATCAGCAGGCGTTCTTCTCGGAAGCTCGTGGACGCGCGATTGGCGCCCCGTATGTCTTCTCGCAGGATTCGATCAAGGAGTTTCAGTCGTCCACTTCGGGATACTCGGCTGAGTTTGGTCAGGCTGCCGGCGGACAGATCAATGCGATCACCCGCAGCGGTAACAATACGCTGCACGGTGACCTGTTCTATTACCTGCGTTACCCCTCGCTGAATGCACTCGATCCACTCTCGAAGTTCCAGGGCCGTCAGCCGGGTGCAAGCCAGTTCCTTCTTACCCCAACGGTCCATCAGCAGCAGCAGTTTGGTGGCTCCGTAGGTGGTCCGATCATCAAGGACAAGCTCTTCTACTTCTTCACCTATGACGGTTTCCGCAAGGTCAACCCGCTGCTGTACACCTCGTCGATCCCTACGGGTACGTTGGCTGGTTACACCTGCCCGGCTCCCGTAACGGCAATTCAGTGCGCTGCTGCGAAGTCCTTCATCACGGGTAACCTCACGGCGGCATCGCGCAACCTGACGCAGGATATTTTCTTCCCGCGACTGGACTACCAGCTCAGCAACCGTGACCACATCTCTGCCGAATTCAACTTCCAGAACTACAAGCAGCCGAATGGCTACACCACGTCTGCAACGGCAAACAACAGCTCGGCTTCGACCAACGGCCGCGCGGACTTCCATGAGCGCATTTTTATTGCGAACTGGGAGCATGTGCTGACATCCAGCTCTGCCAATCAGGCGCGTTTCCAGTGGTCGCGTGATCTGGAAGTGACGCAGGCAAACTCACCGGGACCGAACGTTTCCATCTCGGGCCTGTTCTCTTACGGTCTGCCCAACGCACTGCCGCGTGGTGCATTCCCCGACGAGCACCGCTGGCAGGCGAGCGACACGTACTCCATCACCAAGGGTAAGCACACGCTCAAGGCTGGCGTGGATTTGAACTTCATCCACGAGCAGATTCAGAACCTGTTCCAGGGTGGCGGTCTTTACACCTATTCGGCTCTGACGGGCCAGTGCGCTTCCGGTGTACAAACTGCTGGTTGCGCTACGGTCACCGGTGCTCTCGCGGCGTTCCAGAACTATGTACTGGACGTGTTCAATACCAATCCGGCTGCAGGCCGCCGCTACTCCAATTTCACCCAGGTCAACGATCCCATCACGGGCGCCGGCAAGGATGATTTCTGGAACAAGGATCTCGCGGTGTTTGCGGAAGATTCCTGGAAGGTGCGCTCGGACCTGACGGTCAGCCTTGGCCTGCGTTATGACGTGCAGCTCGTGCCGCAGCCGCCGCGCCCCTACACCAACAGCGCAAACGGCGCGCCCAGCCCGCTCGGCAATGCAGTTACCAGCACTATCAACACGAACTACAAGATGTACCAGCCCCGCCTTGGATTTGCATGGAGCCCGATCCCGGGAACCGTGGTGCGTGGCGGCTATGGAATCTTCTACGGTCTGACTTCGAATTCGACGTTCTACGCAACACGCGTCGAGAACGGCGTCTTCCAGCAGCAGTACAACTTCCCCGTTATCAGCACACCAACCTGCACGATCATCGCGACAACCTGCCCGACCGCAAATACGCTGACCACCTATTCATTTGCCGCTGGTGCACCGCAGAACACGAACGTGCTCTTCACGCCGCCGGGACCGACGCTTGCTGCTCCATTCGCTGGTGCGAATACGCCCATCGTTCAGGGCGCAGGCGCTGCGGCTGCGCAGACGTTCGCTTTCCGCGGACAGGATAAGAAGTTCAGCAACCCGTACACCCATTCGATCGATCTCGCTGTGGAGCAGGAGCTGCCGGGCAAGATCAGCCTGTCGCTCGCATACGTCGGCACGCGTGGTATGCGTCTGCCGTACTTCATCGATTCGAATCTGAATCGCACATCACTTACCCGCACGTACAACATCACGGAAGCCAATGGCGCAGTTCGCGCTATCACGGTTCCGTTCTATGCCACGACGTCTACCGGCGGACAGGGACGTTTGTCCCCGAACGACGGCATCATCCTGACGGGCTACAGCGGTCTGAACACCTGGTATAACTCCGGCGCTTTCTCGATCCGTAAGAGCATGTCGAACGGTATCGAAATGCTGGTGAACTATACCTGGTCAAAGAATATCGACGGTAGCCAGGTCTCCGGTCAGAACGGCACCTTCAACGGAACGAACACGATTCTCGATCCGTTTAACCTGAAGCTGCCGGGTACGCTTGGTGAGTATGGTCGTTCGGATCTGGACATGCGCGGGCGCTTCGTCGGCAGCGTGGTCTATGCCCCGAAGTTCAACATTGCCAACCGTTATGCTCGCTACGCGGCCAATGGATGGACCGTGTCTGGAACGGCGACGGAGCAGACTGGTCTGCCTCTGACTGCAACGATGTCGGGTAACAACACCGGCGGTATCGATGGTGGCGTTACGGGCGGTCAGGTCAGCCTGTTCGCATCCAACAGCTCGGGGCGAGCACCGCAGATCAAGCGTAACGCGATCCCCGGACCGGGTATCCGTAACGTCGATGCACGTGTCTCGCGCGATCTTCCGATCCACGAGAACATCCGCATGCAGTTCTTCGTGGAAGCGTTCAACGTTGCGAACCGCCGCCACATCATCTCGCAGAGCACCACGGCTTACCAATTCAACACGGCAACGACGATCGGACCCTACACGGCAGTGCCGTTCGGCAATCCGACCTCTACGAGCAGCGTGCTGTTTGGACCGCGTCAGCTGCAGTTCACGGCGAAGTTGTTCTTCTAACTCGTCGTTTGCACTTACAACGAAAAGCCCCGGCAATTGCCGGGGCTTTTCTGCGTTTGCGTGTCGGAAAGAGAAAAGCTCCGGCAGTTGCCGGAGCTTTCAAAAGGTGGTGCACCCGAGAGGATTCGAACCTCTGACCTACAGCTTCGGAGGCTGCCGCTCTATCCAGCTGAGCTACGGATGCGTTGCTTTAGTGTACTACTGTGCGTTTGGTTTGCCAGTGGCTTCCTTGTTCTTGCGGAGCTCTTCCATGGCGGAGCCGATGAGTTCCTTTGCGTCATTGATGCCGCCCATCACGGCTTTCAGGTCGAGTGCGGGTTGGCCTGGGTGGCGTGTGGAGACGCAGTAGACGCCGTGCTGGCCTATGAGTGCGAGGGCGTCGGTGAGGATATCGAGCGAGACGGCGAGGCGCCCACGCTCAACGCCCATCATGAATTCGTACTTTTCGAGCTCGTCTTTGTGGTCCCAGAAAACTGCCATTCCTAAGGGTAAATGGATGTTTCCTGCACTGATTGAGACGTCTCAGTCACACTTGGTGCGTGCCGGCCGCTTTTTCTTGTGGATTCGGCTCGTTGGAGGGCGCCTCTTACTGGCAGAGGTCGTCCATTTTGGGTAGGGCTGGGTGTGGCGGTAGCTTGATGCCTTTGGTGGCGGCGGCTGCTTCGAAGGTGGCTGGGTTGGCTTCGGGGACGATGTTGCGGTCGCTTGCGTAGAAGGGATCGGACTCGGCTTCTTCGAGGGTGATGAAGCGGAAGCCTCGCTGCTGGTAGAGCGCCAGGAGGCCGGGGAGCAGCTTGGCGTCGAGGGCGCCTACGTGCATGAGGAGGACGTAGGGGATGTCGTGGCCGAAGACTGCTTTGGAGGCGCTGCGGGTGTAGGTGATGGTTTCGTCTGCGGCCTTGAGGTAGCTGGCTTCGAGGTTTGCGATGGCGGCTTCATCGTGGGTCTGGACGCAGCGTGCGTAGGGAGTGTTCCAGGCGTAGTCGCCGAAGCTCATGGTGACGGAGGCGATGTGGTATCCCTGCGTCTTCAGGAAGGCTCGGGCTTCGGTTCGCTTCTCGTCGTGTCCTTCGGCGAGGTTGGGGTAACGGAGCCAGTGCCAGTCAGCTCCGGTGGCGTATTCGCGGAGGAGCGGTTCGTTCTTCTGGAGGTCCTGCTCCCATGCTTCGACTGGACTATTGTTCAGGTTCATGTGGGACCAGGTGTGATTGCCGAGGGGGAGGCCTGCGGCGCGCCATGCCTTGAGGACACTCTCGGTGCCGGGCTCGTGTTCCATGAAGCTGCCGTTAACGAAGCCGTAGGCAGGCGGCAGGTTCTTGTCCTTCATGGCTTTGAGGATCGATTGTGCGATTTCGAGGCGTGTCTGTCCGGGTGGCAGGGCACTGTGTGCGGGCAGGTCGTCCCATGTGAAGGCGACGGCCTGTGCGGTGGCAGTGGCGCAGGGAAGGGAGCACATGGAGATTGCAGCAAAGAACAGCCGGCCGGTCAGACGCATCGGTTCTCCAGAAGGACAGGGATCACTCCAAAGTAAAACGCGGCCCTCGTTCGTGCGAGGTGCGCGTGTGTTGAGCGTACAACTCAATTCGGAGGAGCTGCGCGAAGAGTGCTCTGAAGCTGTCAGTAAACGCATTGGCCTGTTCTCTCAATCTGAAAACGCCTCGACGCAAGTCGCCGTCAAGCCGAATTTCCACTGTTGACTCGGTCCCCGTCTAAAATGGGTCTGCGAAACGCGGTTTTTTGAGTTACCGGAGATGGTCTCGCGGGTCGCACATCCCTACTGAAGGCAAGTGATCCATGAAAGAACACGAATCACCCGTTATCGTCCGCAATCTGCTGGAAGTTTTCAATGAGAAGGATGAGACGAAACGCCTCCAGGTTCTTCAAGAACTTTACGTTCCCGAGGCCGTCTTCTTTGAAGACGACGCCAGCTTCAAAGGCCACGAGGCCATCAACCTGCGAGTCACAGAGGTGCTGCAGACCTTGCCGCCTAGTGCACTCTTCCGCGCCGCGGGTGCAGTGACACAAAACCACAATCTAGCCCGTCTGCCATGGACGCTTGCATTGGAAGATGGCTCCGTACTCGCCAGCGGGATGGATATTGTCACACTTGAGGGGGAGCGGATCACCGCACTTTATATCTTCATCAACCCGGCCGCAGTAGAAAGCGCGTAAGTCTGGCAGTAGGCCTGCAGTCGATTTCTCCCATATACGTTCATCCTGTAAGCAGCCTTTCTCGACAAGTGGGAAATCGCCAATTCGCTCACGGAGACCTCAACGAGTGCATTGACCTGTTCTCACCAGTCGAGATCGTCCTTAGGAAAGCACCACAAATCATTAGCATTGAAGCACCTCGAATGGCTGACGATGTTGTGAGGTGCCTAGGTGGCAATCGGACTAGTCAGGATGCTAGGGTCCACAACCGATCCCAGTCCGAGCGCTCCAAGCACGACCTGGCGGAGGCGAACAGCCGTCTCGAAGCGTCTTGGAGCTTTGGTGACATAACGGACCACAACCTCCAGACCTGCCGACGACGTGCGAACTACCGCCGCGGGTGCGCCTTTCGTTCGTGCAGGCCATGTGTCATAGCGAGTCCTCGCCATGAGATCTCCGCTGCCGCCATGTCGTCCTGTGTCTCAACCGCAATCAATTGCTGTACGTGGGCTAGCAGCTCCTGAGTGATTACCTTGCTCGCTGGCACGGGAATCACCTACTCTTCCCATAACCACTGCTCCGAAGTAGAAAAGTTGAAGTACTTCCGCTCCACCGCGTACTTGTTCATAAACACGGCCTGCCGGCCGGTGAACTGTCCGCTCGTCGCCCAGTTCCCAGCTTCGAGAACATAGGTATGAAGTGCCGTGACTTCCAGCACCTCTCCCTGCGTTCCGTCGATCTCAACCCAGTCGCCGACTTGAACACCGCGTCGACCCATCAGGGCAAACCAACCGACGAACGAGACCAGGAAGTCTTTCAACGTAACTGTAATACCCGCGGTGACGAAACCGATGATCGTGGAAACGTAACCGGGCATGCCGAAGATCACAACCGCTACCCGCGCGACGACGATCACTTCGAGAAGGACCGTGAGGACGACGCGGGCATGCTTCAGGCGGTGATGGTGGTTCTTCTCTCATCGGTTGATGAGGTACTGCGCAAGTCCGCTCAGCGCAAAGATGCCAAGTACTGCCATCAGGATTGTCAGGAAATCAGCGGTGAGAGCGGTCCGCAGAACTCGACGCTGAGTCTGCACGAGATGGGTCCAGTCCACATAGACTGTCGCCAGCTGTCCCAGGTCACGGACCCGTTTGTCGAGGTCCGTCATGTCTTTCTCGCGTTCCGCCGACGCACGCAGCTGTGCAAGCTTGCCTGCCCTCGAGGCAGGATCTTCGCCCGGTGCGGGCGTGTAAGTCTTCTTTGCCAAAACATCATGTTGCTGCTGCAACTTTTGTTGAGCAGCTAAGGCCTTGTTCCTCGCGTCGATGAGGGCATGCTGGCGCTCTTTCAACGACGACAGGATTTGCACCTTCCCTACGACCGAATGCAAAGACCGGGAGGACTCCAGTGCTCCGGTTGCTGTGTTCTCTGGCAGTGCCGATGCCTGGCTTTCAATGGATCGGTGTTGATCGAAGGCTTGTTTAACGTCCGTCTGAGGATCACCACCCATCCTGGCGAGATCCTGCTGTACATTCTCCAGCTCGTCCTGGTCCAGGACGAGCTGGGCCTGCGCGGTACGCAACCGTTCTCCGTCGTCATCAGGAGCATCCGCTCCCGCAGCACTCGCGGCTGTAACGGCTGCCTGGTCAGTTCGGATTGCCTGCTTCAGCTCAGCGGACTGGTGAAGCATCGACAAAACTGCGGGCGTGAGTGCCAGCCGGTGGCTTGCCGAGTTGCGAATTGCGGATGCGAAGCTTTGATCGAGCTCGTGGTCCGCCGAACGCATGGCGAGCACCGCATATTGTTGCTCTTGAGGTGTTGCCGCCAGCGTCGCGAGCGCCCTCGCCGTGACGTAATAACTTTGGTCGACGGAAGTGTTCGACGAGGGAGCCTAGCTGGCGCGGAGAACTGAGTGAGCGAGAGATCGGTACCAATGTTCGCGACGGCAAAGATGATGACAACGACACATCCCAACAGCCACAGACCGGCGCGTTGCGGGAGCGTCAAACTTTTTGCCGGAAAAGGTCTCACTCGCTCCATCTCTTCAGCGTCCGATGACGCCTCAATTACTGCCAGTCGCAATCTCTCGCGGGTGTAATCAGAACTTCACATCGGTGACGCGGCCATCCTCAAACACGATCTGCATGCCGCGGTAGTTCCACAGCGACTTCTTGCCAAAGATGACCTTTTTCTCAGGTGCGCCCATGGCTTCAAGGACCTGTGACTCCGACATGCCGGGTGCGATCGATGCATCCCCGGAACCGCTATTTCCCGATGGTGTTGACGGGGCAGCCGGAGCCGTTGGTGCGCTGGGGGCATACCTTTGCTCTGTTCTGCGTACGATCAGCTTTGCGTAGTTCTCCTTCACCCAGTGATCGATGCTGGATGCCATATCGCCTGCAGCTAACCGCCACGAGAGTGCCGACTCTGTCTGCAACGGAATCTGCGAGTTGCCAGCGAGCAGCGTCACATGAAGTTCATCGACATTGCGGACCGTGGGCACCGTAGTTGCTGTGCCTGATCGCCCGTCTTTGCTCTGGTTGGCGTAGGTGTTGACGGCGGCCGTCTCCTTTCGCACGTTGCGAGAGTCGATCCGCACCACAACCTCGGCTTCCGACGGCGAATCCACGACGCGGATCGTGCGGGATTTTCCTAGTAAGGCTTTGCGCAAATCGAGCGCGGAGTCTCCGGCGCCATTTGCGGCAAAATCGCCACTTCCGGCCTGCACGTACATCCGGATCGTTGTCTGAGAGATGGCGTTCGGTACGAAGAAAACGGCAGTGGCCAGATAAGCGAGGAGAACGTGACGGGGACGCAGCATAACCCTCCTTGGGATCGGGTCAGATTAGCATTCAAGGAGCAATTCCGGCAGCGACCTTGTTTCGTTTTCCACCGTTCTATCGGTTCATCGAAATACTTTCGATCTAGCAGAGAAGTATGCTTTTCGAGCAATTCATTTCGACCAGGAACAACATGAGACTTCCTATCCTTGCGATCGCGTTGCTTACCTTACTCTCGTTGTCGGCTCGTCCAGCCATCGCTCAGGATCAGCCCCACCACATTATCGTGACGCGGGATGGAGGCGCTCACCTGGAACGGGGCACTATCCGTAGTTACGACGATGTGCGCTATCAAGTCTCCGTCGATGCAGCCGGTGTCCTCCGGATCGGGTTGAAGAGTGTGGTGGGTTCCAACCTCTTCAACGTGTACGCGCCCGGTACGGAACCCGGCAAAGATGAGGCAATCTTCAAAGGCGCGTCTGAGGGAACGAAAGCGGAACTGCCCTTGCGCAAACCGGGGCTTTACCTTATCCAGGTCTTCCTGATGCGAAACGCGGCAAGGCGTGGAACCACCAGCCGGTACACGCTTTCGGTGGAACTAACGAAGTAGCTACAGCAGCGTGACCTTACCAGTACCCACGTCGTAGTAAGCAGCCTCAATCTTCAACCTGCCCTCGCGGACAAGCGGAGCGAGGACTGTTGAGGTCTTGGCGAGTAAGTTCGCCTGCAACTTGGCGTTCCGCCTGGTGGCCACGACAATATCGTTGCCTGCGTCGGCCACGGCTGGTTCAAGATGCGGGTACAACGAAGCGATCTGCCCCGGCACCGGCTTCTTGGACAGCGCAGCACTTACGGCGCCGCAGTTGGAATGTCCCATCACGATCAGGACCTTTACGCCGAGCACGGCCGCGGCGTACTCAAGGCTACCAATGATCTCCGAGTTAATGATGTTGCCCGCCACTCGCGTCACAAAGATGTGTCCGATCGTCTGATCGAAGACCAGCTCTACCGGTACACGCGAATCAGCACAGGAAAGAACCGCAGCGAATGGCTCCTGCTTCTCAACCGTGTGTTCCTTTAGAAGCTTCAGGTCTTGCGCAATGCTCGTAATTTGATCGACGGCGAAGCGAGCATTCCCTCGCATCAGCCGGTCCAAGGCTTCCTGTGGCGTTGCGGGAGAGGTCTCCTCGGTTTGAGCTTGCATCGGATGATCCAACAAAATTGAGGTTGTAGCGGCTGCTGCAGCAAGAAAACGACGGCGCGACCATTCGATGTCCATGACTCTCCTGTTGGGACAGCATTCTTACGCATCACACTTCGTGCCTGCAACTAGTGACCGACAACAAGGTCCTCAGCAAATCGCTTTCGACGCCTTGAAGATCGACAAGTCATTTGTCGGCACGATCGGTATTGCCTCAGCGAAGAGTAGCGTGATCGACCACATCATCGATTTGGCCAAGGCATTAAAGGTGGAGGTGATCGCCGAAGGCGTCGAACAACAGAACCAAGCCGGCTACCTCCGAGCAAAGGGCGTTCAGTTTGCGCAGGGCTGGCTATTCTCGCGGCATTTGCCCCCGGTGTAGTTCCTGAATTATGTAAAAGAGGATCTTGACACCCGATCCATAATGCATCGGTCTGGAGTCAGCAAGCTCCCCCATTGACATTGGGATCCTGCGGGCGGGAAAGGCGAATCGGCACTGTCCCGGATTCTGAGCTGCGCGGCCCACTCACTTGTTACATGCCAAAGCGTTGAGCGCGACTTACTTGCGGCTTCTGAGTTGCTGCGCAATTGTTGGTGAGGTCAACACAAGCCGACTCGACGGCAAACCCAAAATTCGGTCTGCACACTGCGACGTAGGAAAAGGACCCTAGCGTCTGCTGTAGCATTTTGATACGCAACCTCCTGTCAGAGATTCGGAATGAGCGACGGCCCCCAAGATGCAAAGCGCATGCAGACCAAGCTCTCGATAGGGTTGGGCATAGTTTGTGCGCTGTTTGTGAGCGTCTTGGGCGTGGCGCACACCAGGTTTGCCTCGCGCTGGGTGGTTCACGAGCTCACCACCAAGGCTGACGCCGCAGGCGTTGTCGTCAGCGTCAGCGGCCTGCAGTACAACCTGTTTACAGGCCATGTGGCATTTGACAATCTGACATTACGAACGAAGTCCAGCTCCGCTGCCTTTTTTGCTGCACGAAGAGTTGAGGGCAGCTTCGGCTATTTCCATTTCCGAGACGGGCTCGCTGCCATCTCCCAGGTGCACGTCACCGACGGCGCCTTTCGAATGCAGGTGGACAGGGACGGGCACTCCAATCTGGATTTTGGTGCGGGAACGGGTGCATCCGCTCCGAAGGGGATGCCTGCGCATGTCACGTTGGAGCGGATGCACTTCCTCTATGCCGACGGAACGACCTATGTGGACCAACCCTCTCTCAACCTGGAGTTTTGGAAAGGGCGCTGGACTGGCAGGTCGACGGCGCCGGGGTACGTGCGAGCGGCTACGACGACGGGCACGATCTCTGCTTTTCATCTCACTGGAACAGAGAGCGGTGTGACGCTCCACGATATCCAGCTACAGGTGCAAGCCGAAGCAGCACGGGTGCAGTTCGGTGATGGCGCACCGGCCATATTGAATGTGGCCGCAGAGTTGCGTGGAGCTGACGACGCCCTTGCTTTCTCACGAATTGATGTCCGCTCCGAGAAGGGCGAAGTTCTGGCGCAAGGGCTACTACCGTTTGACAGCAAAACAGGGCAGGCCACATTCAGTGGCCGATACGAGTCTGTTGCGGCGACCGGCAAGGCCGAGTGGACCGGAACCGATTTTCAAACGTACACAGCGCACGCGAACGTAGATTCTTTCCGTCGCGACCTCGCGGGGATTGCGTCCCTCACCCTCGATGCAAAGCAGATCCGCGTAGAGATTCAACGTGTGAGGGGTTACGGAGTCGATGCGACTGGCACAGCAGCACTGCGGCTTGCCGACTCCGCGATCACCGGAAGTTTGCATGGGACGGCTCCGAATCTTCTCCAGGTCACAGCCGGGAAAGCGAGTGGGCATGCAGAGTTCCTTGCATCCCTGAACGGGACTCTCAAGTCTCCTGATGTGACGATTGTCGGATCGTCGGACGATCTAGCCGTTGCGTCTCTGCAATCGATCCACGCCGTCGCCCACGGGCGCTATCGATCGGGCAGAGTGCAGATCACGGACTCTCGAGCAAGCTGGCAGGGGCAGAGGGTGCATGCGGTCGGCGAGGTGCTCGTCGATGAAAGGCCACGCATTGCACTCACGTTGGATGCCGATGCTCTGGATGCTAGGGTGCTTACCTCACCGCTTGGGTCTACACCTCTTGAAGGCCAGGTGAATGTGAGCGGCAGGGTCGCAGGTTCCCTCGCATCGCCTGTCGCGGACCTTCAGGTTACGGCGCGGGATCTCTCGCTGAAGTCGGAAGTGCTGGGGGACCTAGAGGCTAGGCTTACCTTCGATAGCAACAAGCTGGTGCTGCAGGACGCGCAGCTCCGCAAAGGAGCTGGGAGCAAAGCCGGCTCTGTCCAGGCAGATGGATCTTATGGCTTCTCTTCTGGAGAGGTCGCTATGAACTTACGAGCAGCGGCTTTTCCGGTCGAAGGCACGTTTCTCTCGTCGAGCTTTCGTCACCCGACGACGATCAGCGGGATGGGGCAGTTGCATGGCGCAATGGAGACGCTGAGCGGCGATGCAATGATTACCGTGCGTGACGAGCATGGTGCGGAAGTACAAGCTACGATCCGCGCAACCGACGGTAAGGCGGACGCCTCGCTAGTGTCCTCCGATCTTGAGATCGTCGTACCAGGTGGAACTGCTCGCGGCGCTGTTACTGTGCAGGCGAGTGGCTCGTTAAGCCAATTAGATACATCGATAGCTTCTGCGACCGTGCATGACTTCTCGTTCCAGTCACCGCAGACCACTGTCGTGGCAGAGGGACCGATTAGACTTTCATGGCGAGACCAAGGCGTGGAAGTAGAGCAGGCTGTGTTCCACGACGGCGAGGGGAGCCTGGACATTCAAGGGCGGCTGTCGCTGGCAGCGTCGTCTGACCACCTGGCCATAAAAGGAAAGGCTCCTGTTGCGCTCATGAACACGCTCCGTCCGGAGCTTGTCAGCTTGCGTCCTGCGGGAACATTCCATGTCGACGGCACCGTCGGCGGCTCTCTTGCAGAGCCACGGATTGCAGGGTCGGTTCATCTCAGCGAAGGGTCTCTTCAAATCCCGGATACAGAAGAGCCGTTCCGCAATATCGAGGGAACACTGTCACTCGAAGAAAATCATTTGGAATTGACGGGTCTCTCGGGGAAACTCGGAGCCGGTGAGCTGTCACTGACCGGATACGCCGATACGTTGAAGGGTCCATTCCGGTCAGAGCTGAAGTTCGATAGCCTCGACCCGATGTTGCTGTTTCGCAGTCGGCTTCCTCAGCTGACGGCGAAGGTCTCAGGCATCGCGACTCTCAGCGGCAGCACGACGTCGTCCCTTGACGAACTTGTGGGCTCGGCACAGTTGATCGATCTTGAGTTGAGGTCACCGGCAGGCAACGTTGCGCAGGAGCAACCCATCTCCGTTTCGCTGCAGCGCGGCGTTCTGCGTGTCGAAGAGAGTTCGTTGCTCAGCAAGTATGGACGGATACGCGCGGGCGGCACGATCGATCTGCACGCACAACACGCGTTGAATGCATCGCTCGATGGCGTCATCGACACATCTTTTCTGGCTTTGGATCCCGACCTCCACCTGTCAGGTCCTCTGACCGCAAACCTCACCGTTGGCGGAACGGCGGATGCCCCAGAGATACGGGGTACAGCGGAAGTGCGTGGTGGTGCATTCAGCCTTTCCCGTCCATTGCGACTGAACGGGGATCGGGTGGACTTGCATGCATCTCTGGGAGGTTCGTCCTTGCGGGTGGACCGCATGAGCATGGACCTGAATGGTGGCAGTGTCCATGGCTCTGGATCGTTCGCCTTCGGCGACGATCACCCAGGTAGCAAGCTGGATTTCACCGGTGAGGATGTCTTCCTCAACTATCCCGAAGGCCTCACTTCCGCCAGTGACTTCGATCTCCATCTCACACTGCGGGGAAGTGCCCCTGCACTGACGGGGAAGATCACCGTAAACGACAGCGCATATCGCGAGGCTCTGGATGTCACTCGCCTGTCACGCTCCACGACTGCAGAAGCGGAAGAGTCCGCCGACACATTTGCGAGCAAGCTACAGCTTGACGTTGCTCTTGCGACGGATCAACCGCTCACCATCGACAACAACCTTGGAAGACTGAATGCAGATGCCAACCTTCGGTTGCAGGGTACGCTCATGCAGCCGGGTGTTACGGGTGGGCTGCAGCTTGAAGACGGCGGCCAGATCAACTTTGCCGGCAGGAACTTCCGCATCGATCAAGGTCGTGTCGACTTCACTGCTGCGAATCGCATTGCGCCAAGATTCAACCTGCAGGCGGAAAGCACCATCGGTACTTACCTCGTCACGCTTAAGCTGAATGGCGACGAGAAGAACCTCGACGCGAGCTTTCAGTCCGAGCCTTCGCTCTCGCAGGATCAAGTGCTGTCGTTGCTGTTCACCGGCAGCCCGGACAACGGCGGCAACAGCAGCTTCTACGCGCAGAGCCAGCTTGTGTCTCTGTTGGGCAGTACCGTCGGTGGCAGCTTCTTTACAACAGTGCGGAATACATTGCGATTGAATGAATTCCGCATCGACCCGCGGCTCATTGCGGCAGATCAGAACCCGACCGCGCGGCTTACCGTGGGCGAAGCGATTACGCCTTCGTTGCGGGTGACGTACTCAACAGACCTGACAAACGCTCAGGATCAGGTGTGGACAGCTGAGTACGATTGGCGGAAACGCTTCCTCGCCCGCTTCTATCGAGATTCCGATCAGAGCAACCGTGCGGAGATCCGGCAGAAGTTTCGGTTCGGCGGCGGGCCCCTCACGGGTGACTACACGCAACATGCAGCGCATCGCAAATTGATGGTGCGTAATGTGGCCGTCGAAGGTGATCCTATCTTCGAGCAGAGCGTAATCCGCAAGAAGCTTCACCTGAAGGTGGGAAAGAAGTACGACACCTTCCGCTCTCAGAGGGATGTTGCTCGGTTGCGGAAATTCTATTTGGCGCACGGGTATGCAGAAGTCCGCATCCATTCGCACCGCGTTGTGCAAGGCGATGGCGTCTCCCTCAATTACGACATTGAGGCTGGGCCGTCCGTTGCATTCCGCTACGAGAGCAAACTTGATTCGCAGACACGGAAAGCCGTCCTCGCGAAGTGGCAGGATGGGCTGACCGACGACCAAAGGGCGGCCGCAGTGGAGCAGCTGCTTCAAGACAGGCTGAGAGCGAAGCGTTACCCGTCAGCAGACAGCAAAGTTTCCATCCATGAGGCGCAGGGGAAGAAGGTCGTGCTGATTGATGCGCGGCCCGGCGAACGATACCAGCATCCGGAATTGGGCATCCTTGGAGTGGCAAAGGGCGAACAGGCGAAGCTGCGTGCAATAGCCCGCCGCGGCAACACGGACATACAGGCCGAGCTTCACCCGGAAGTCCTTACGGGCAAACTCGCGGCGCAACTGCATGCGGACGGGTATCTCACGGCAACGGTCGATACGACAGTGCAGCGCGCGGCTCCCGCAGTGGGCAGTCTGCAGGTGACTATGTCGACGGGCCCGCATTTCGTAATTGGCTCAGTCAGCTTTGCGGGGAATACCAAACTGACAGCAGAGGCACTCCGTTCCGCTCTCTACATCGAGAGTGGCGACGCCTATCGACAGGACCTGACGCAAGTGGTTGCGACGCGAGTGCAACAGCGCTACTGGGATGCTGGGTACCGCGATGCGCGGGTCAACTGCACCACGCAGCGGGATGATGCCGCAGGGAAGGTCAACCTGGCGGTCACTGTGACAGAAGGCCCGGAGTTCACCCTCGGCTCAATGTCGATTGCAGGGCTGAGTCAGACAAGTGAAGCATTCCTCAAACGAAGGCTGAACTTTCAGCTTCATCGCCCATTGGTGGGCGCTGCTGTGTCGCAGTCCAGGCGGAACCTGCTGGACTCGGGTGCTTATAACCTCGTCGACTTTGCTTTCAAGCCCCGAGTGCAATCTTCAACGGATCCAACCCAACAGCCCACCGACCTGGTCATAACGGTGCGCGAGCCCAAACCATACCGGATAGACTTTGGTGCAACGTATGACACGGACCGGGGATTTGGTGGGATCGCCGATGTCTCGGCCGTTAACAAGCTTGGCGAGGCAAGGACGGTCGGATTTCGACTAACAGCAGACTCGCAAGAGCAGGATTACCGGTTGTACTTCTCCCAACCATTTATGGGAAGGCGACGCATCATCTCTACGGCGTCTCTTTATGCGCAGCATCAGCGAATCAGCATCTTTGATGGTTATGGACAGGGACTATCACTCCAACAGGACCTGCGCTTTGGAAAGCACTGGAACATAACCTACGGCTACCAGTTCGAGCATGCAAGTGTCGATGTGAAGGGCTACGGTGAACTGTTCAATGAGACAAAATCAGACATCGTGGGAACCATCTCACGGGATAGCCGAGATAAGCCGCTTGATGCCGCCAAAGGGACATTCTTCTCCGCCGCTGGTGAGTACGGTCCGCATCAGCTTGGTGGCAGCATCGGCTATTTCCGTGCGTATGCACAGGCGTCGGCATATCTCGGCCTTCTTCACCCGCGTCCGCTGCCCTTCGAAGAGACGCGGCGGCGCTCTCGACTGGTGATTGCTACAAATGCTCGCGCGGGTATCGTAAACAACATCGGCGACGCACTCCTCATACCTACCGACCTGTTCTTCGCGGGCGGAGGAACAAGCATTCGCGGCTTCTCACAAAACTCCTTAGGTCCGAAAGATAGCTCTGGCAGCGCCGTCGGCGGTAAAGTGACACTGATCTTCAACAACGAGCTGAGATTTCCGCTCTACAAGTTCCTGGACGGCGTGGCATTCGTTGACAACGGCAACGTCTGGAAGCAGCCGGATGATGTTCGCTTCACCGACCTGAGGACCGGAGCAGGGGCAGGCCTGCGTGTTAGAAACCCCTTCGTGCTTATTCGGCTCGATTACGGACTGAAAGTCAACCGTCAACCGGGCGAGAGCCGTGGCGCTTTCTTCTTCTCCATCGGACAGACGTTTTAGTGGCGGGCCGTAGCGAGTACTAATCGTTAGAGAACAGCGGCAACTTTCGTTGGGCCTTGTGGCAATCCCGTAAACCTTATTACACCCTGCCCTTAGCGAAATTAGGGTAATTAAAAGATAAGATCCTTTATCACGGCGGATATTAGCAGTCATCTCAAATAATGGTTGACGAGTGTTGGCCTGCTCTCCTTAATCGAGACCCGGCTGTGCCCGCAGTTAGCAGTACAAGATGACTGTAGTTACCGCTAGCACCAGCAGGAGCTGTACCTGCGTATGGGAGTGAAAGCCCAGTTCCCACCCTTCCGTACTCGCCTGTCCGCCTACAGTCACGACCCTTTGCTGAGCCGTCCAGCTTGTTTTCAGCAACTCTTCCAGATCGTCGTATTCGATCAAGATTGGCATGGTTTAAGAAGAACCCCGCAGTTCAGGGAGGGACTCGCGATTTCTCCCGCGTGATAACAGGTTCCTTCACCCGAGATGAGTTTAGCCGCTGCGTAGCCAAATCATTCGCGCAGGCGTCTGTGCCAGGCACGAATACGGCGAAGCTCTAACCGGTAAGATCCAATCTCGGCAGCTACTCGTCATTTTCCGTCATCGTGCTTGCCAAGCGCCGGATCTCAACGAGTGCATCATCGCCAACGCGCGTTTTGAGCGAAGATCGATCTGGAGAGGTGTATTGACCTGTTCCCGCCGTTTGAGAATGTCGAAGCGGGATGTGGGTAAATCGGGGCGGCCAGGGTGGTCAACGATCTCATCGCCACCGGCTGTGTCGATCATTTTGGATCTGGTGGATCGTCCCTGGGTTCCCCATGATGCATTCCATTCCACCGGTGATCAGCTGCTCAGAAACGGCAAGGCCGCCGTGCTGACGTTGAATGCATGTGATGAGCGTAAGACGACGCCCACTACCCCAGCAGACGATCGAACCGCTTCCAGCAAAGATGCGAAATACCGAGCTGAGCATTTGCAGCAGCCTGTGCGATTGGGTGTCGTCTTCGTGGCCGGCGTCGCTCACACGAGAGTATCGTAGAGCAAAGAAATTGTGACGCGCTTCGTCGCAGACACTCAATATCCTTCACCTTGCGAGTCTTGAAAGGTCGCTTCAGAAGGCTAACTGCGTGTTGCGACACCCGTTTGACCAACTGATCCAGTTCGGCGCAGAGTCAGATGTACGAGGAGGAGCTTGGCCGGTGGATCCGCGCCTGTGACAGTGATGAGCGAAGTCCGAGGAGATTCAGGTGACGAACGAAGTCGGTAAAACGGATAAACTCCTACTTCTCCTTGTAGAGAACGGCGATGTCGATGCCGTGGCTGAGATCTATGACCGTCATTGTCATCCGGTCTACTCACTGGCATTACATATACTGCGTGAAGCGCGGAAGGCAGAAGACGTGCTGCATGAAGTGTTTATGCAGGTTTGGAGAGAACCTTCTTCGTTCGTGGGTAGGGCTAGAGACTTATTGGCTGCGTTGTTGGCTTGCACCTATAGATTGGCTCGCGATGCGAAGCGGCGATCTGAAACCAAGATCAGCACAAGCTATCGCTCTGAGGGTTAAACCACAGTCGCCCTCTCGTTGTTCCTGCCCTCTAAGTCCTGCTTAGAGCTTAGTTTCAGAAGGGTGCTATGCCATCAGTTTGGCGGCTGGGAACCCTGCGTCATTCGCATACGTTCAGTGGGCATCATCGAAGTAGTAGCGGTCTGATCTGAGGTGTTCTTGATATCGTGAGTGTGTCGTACTCGCGCGGTCACCATTCTCGAACGAGTTGCACTTCGCCTCCGAAGAAGAGACAATCAGATGCGTTTCTCTGGACGAAACGACCCCACATAATGTCCAATTCTTCTTCCAATGCGGTGCTGTACTCCGCCGATGGCCAGCCCGTAACCCTGGGAGAGATTCTGTCTGCTCTTTCCTTCGCGCTGGATATGACGGAGGGGGCTCGTCCCGGACACTCGCTTCGTGCCTGCCTTATCGGGATGCGTCTGGGTAAGCAGATTGGATTGTCCAGTCAGGCGCTCGCCGACTTATACTACGCGCTTCTGCTCAAAGACATTGGGTGCAGCAGCAACTCCGCGCGTATGGCGGGCGCGTTCACCGCAGCCGATCAGGTGGTCAAGCAGCGCTTCAAGTTTGTCGACAAAGAGAAGCTCGGTAAACCTAACCGCGAAGCGCTCACCTTTGTCTGGAGCAATGTTGCACCTACTGCGAACGTATGGAGTCGCATCCGCCAGATCTATCGCATGGTCCGTGCGCCCGGTAACTTGACCGCGGAGATGGTTGAGGAGCGGTGCGAAAGTGGTGCCCTCATCCTAGACAAGCTGGGGATGGGAATCGAAACCTGTGCCGGCGTTTACTCGCTCGACGAACAATGGAACGGTCATGGCCTACCTGATCATCTCGTCGCTCAGGAAATCCCTCTGCTGGGCCGTGTCTGCGCTGTCGCCCAGCACCTTGATTCGTTTTGCAGTGAGTTCGGTTCAGCTAAAGCAATGGCCACCCTTGCGGATCGCTCGGGCGTTTGGTTTGACCCGGATCTCGTTCGCGCGGCGGAGAGTCTACATCAGCAGGAAGCGCTCTGGGAAAACTGCGTGCCCGGTAGTGATCCTAGGTTGCTGCAGACCGCTGTTCTCGCGCTTGACCCGGGCAGTTCCACTGCGCTCGCCTCCCGCCACATCGACCTGATCTGTAGTGGCTTCGCCGACGTAATTGATGCCAAGAGCCCGTTCACACACCGCCACTCGGTGGGCACAACTGAGGCGGCGGTACTCATCAGCAACGCTATGGGGCTAGCGCCGAGTCGCGTTGACGTTGTCCGCCGCGCAGCTATGCTGCACGATATCGGGATGCTGAGCGTCCCCAACACGATTCTCGATAAGCCAGCGCCGCTAACACGCGAAGAGTGGGTGGTGATTCACCGCCATCCGGTCCTCAGCCAGGAGATCCTCTCTCGGGTGAGCGCGTTCAGCGAGATTGCGATCCTGGCCGGACAGCATCACGAGAAGCTCGACGGCAGCGGTTATCCTTTTCACCTTCATGGCCAACAACTATCGATTGAGTCGCGCATCTTGACCGCGGCTGACGTCTTTAGTGCTCTTATGGAAAGTCGGCCACATAGGCAGGACCTCTCCCCTGCAGAGATCCTGCAACAACTTGAGCAGGATGTTCCTCACAGACTCGACCCCGCGTGTTTCGATGCCATCGTCTCAGTGCTGGACCAACTTGCTGTCTTGCCGCTGGACGACATTCCAGGCAGGTCCGCGGACACTATACCGGAGCTCGTGATGGTGGAGCCACCACCCTTTCGCTTCGAGGCAAATCCGCGCTAGATGTATGCGGAACGCTATGATCTGTGTGACTACATCACACCTGAACATTTTCAGGCAGCCCAAGAGCGTGAATGGGTGCAGCTTTAGATTGGTGCCAAATCGCCGATGCTCTCATTGACAACTGATAACAGTAGGCGGTCGTTGCGGGTGCGGCTATTGAGGTAGGTGGCGTCGTTGACTTATCCCGGGTGGCTGGCCAACGCAGGTGGCAAATGAGAAAGAGTGGAAAGCCGTGTTGCCGGCTTTCCACTCTTTTTACTCTTTGGAAATCCTTTCGGATTCCTGCATTCTTACAGCCTCGATGATTGGTGTTTGAGGCTTTACCACTCCTTGGCGGCGGTGTCTGGTTCGACTGCGGCCTGGGGTGGGCCCTGCCAGCGGAGGATGGGCTTGCGGGCTGCTCCGGTTTCGTCGAGGCGGCGGATGCGGGTGGTGTGCGGGGCCGTCTTGACTAGTTCGGGGTTCTCGGCTGCTTCGCGCGCGATCTGCTGCAGCGCGTCGATAAGGAGGTCGAGTTCCTCGCGGGACTCGCTCTCGGTGGGCTCGATCATCATGGCGCCGCTGACGATCATGGGGAAGCTGACGGTGTAGGCGTGGAAGCCGTAGTCGATGAGGCGCTTGCCCATGTCGCCGGTTTTGACGCCGTTCTTTGCCTGCAGCTTATCGCTGAAGACGACCTCGTGCATGGAGCGGGTCTTGTAGGGCAGGTCGAATACGCCTTCGAGCTTGGCGCGGATGTAGTTGGCGTTCAGTACGGCGTCTTCCGTGGTGAGGCGGAGACCATCCGGGCCGTTTGCGAGCGTGTAGGCGAGGGCGCGGACGAACATGCCGAAGTTGCCGTAGAACATGCGGACGCGGCCGACCGATTGCGGACGGTTGTAGTCGAAACCGAGTGAGCCATCGGGGCGCGTGACGACCACGGGCTTCGGAAGGAAGGGCTCGAGGATTGCTTTGCAGGCTACGGGACCGCTGCCTGGGCCACCACCGCCGTGCGGTGTGGAGAAGGTCTTGTGCAGGTTGAGGTGCATGACGTCGACGTTGAAGTCGCCGGGACGTGTCTTGCCGACGAGCGCGTTCATGTTGGCGCCGTCCATGTACAGGAGCGCGCCTTTTTCGTGCAGGATGTCTGCGATCTCGTGGATCTGCGACTCGAAGACGCCGATAGTGGAGGGGTTCGTGAGCATCAGCGCGGCGGTATCGTCGTCGACGAGGCGGCGTAGCTCATCGAGATCGACGGCGCCTTCCGCGTTCGACTTGATGTTCTGCACCTGGTAGCCGACGACGGCTGCCGTGGCGGGGTTGGTGCCGTGCGCGGAGTCGGGGATCAGCACCTTCTTACGGGCGTTGCCTTTGCTCTCGTGATAGGCGCGGACCATGAGCATGCCGGTGAATTCACCGTGCGCGCCGGCTGCGGGCTGCAGCGTGATGGCGTCCATGCCGGTGATCTCGATGAGGCAATCCTGCAGCTGCTTCATGATGCCGAGGGCGCCCTGCGAGAGCGACTCCGGCTGGTAGGGATGGGCTTCCGCGATGCCCTCGAAGCGCGAGACGGCTTCATTGACGCGGCCGTTGTACTTCATGGTGCATGAGCCGAGTGGGAACATGCCGAGGTCGATGGCGTAGTTCCAGGTGGAGAGGCGCGTGAAGTGGCGAACGATCTCGATCTCAGAGAGTTCCGGCATGGCGCCGAGGCCGTCTGTGCGAACGGCATCGCCGAGCAGTGCTGCGGCGTCGATGGCCGGCACGTCCAGCTCGTCCATGCGGTACGCCTTTTTACCGGGCGAGCTCTTCTCGAAGATCAGTCCTTCGTTCTGGCTGGTGTGCGTTGTCGCCTTGCGTGGTGTTCCAACGAATGGTGTCTCGCTCATGTGATCCTCAGTGCCCCTGGAGCTGGGCCGAACCTAAAACTGGCAGGATTCGCTGCCATCTGCCGAGACAAAGCTGCCTGCCTCGGGAATGTCCATGTCTTCTTCGCGCAGACTGAGCGCGAGCACGGTTCCGTTCTCAAACTCGACGGTCAGAGCGGTGTCCTCGTGAAAGGCCGCTTCAGTGACGGTCTCGCCGATGACGGAGCAGAGTGCGTCACGGTAGCCCGGCTGGCCGAAGCCCACCGAGATGCCGTCCGCGTCTGCGATATCGGGCCACACGTAGAGGGTGAGCAGCGCCTCGCCAAAGTGCAGGGCGAGGTGCTGCTCCACAAACTCTACGGAGGTCAGTTCTTCGTCGGTGAGGCTGGTCAGGTCCATGGATCCTCGTTTACGCGGGTGTCAGGACGCCGTTGTCGACTGCAGTGTTGGCGAGTGCGCCAGCGGCCGCATCGATCTGTGCGCGCGTGGTGAGTTCCGTTGCGCACCAGAGGGCGGCGTGCTCACCGAGCTCCGGATACCAGTGTGCGAGCGGCAGGCCGCCGATGATCTTCTGCTCGAGCAGTTCGTTGTTGGTTTCGGCTGCGGTGAGCGGCGTGGTCACAACGAACTCATTGAAGCGCGGTGCACCTTCGAAGAGCAGCTTCGCGCCGGCGGACTTCTTGAGTGACTCCGCGGTGAAGTGTGCCTTCGCCATGTTCTGCTCGGCGAGTTCGCGCAGGCCTTTGCCGTAGACGGTGAGGAAGATGGTCACCATGAGGGCGACGAGCGACTGGTTGGTGCAGATGTTGCTGGTCGCCTTCTCGCGGCGGATGTGCTGCTCGCGTGTTGAGAGCGTGAGCACGAAGCCACGCTGACCGTCGGTGTCGACGGTCTGACCGCAGAGGCGGCCGGGCATCTGGCGGAGGAACTTTTCCTTCGCCGCGATGACGCCGCAGTACGGTCCACCAAAGCCAACGGCGACGCCGAAGCTCTGTGCTTCGAGCGAGACGATGTCGGCTTCGACGGGCGGCTTTACGACGCCGAGTGAGACGGCTTCTGCGATGGAGACGATCAGCAGGGCGCCCTTCGCGTGTGCGATCTCGGCGATCTTTGCGACGTCTTCAATGGTGCCGAAGAAGTTGGGCGACTGGATGAGAACGCATGCGGTGTCCGCGGTGATGGCGGCATCGAGTGCTGCGTAGTCCACGCGGCCGTTGCTGGTGTAGCCGACTTCGGTCTGCGGGATGCCCTGATGCTGGGCGTAGGTGCTGAGCACCTCGCGGTATTCCGGATGCACGGTGCGAGCGATGACGGCGCCGTTGCGGCCGGTGACGCGCACGGCCATCATGACGGCTTCTGCCGCGCCTGTGCTGCCGTCGTACATGCTGGCGTTGGCGATGTCCATGCCGGTGAGTTCACAGATCATGGTCTGGAACTCGAAGAGCGCCTGCAGCGTGCCCTGTGCAATCTCTGGCTGGTAGGGCGTGTAGCTGGTCAGGAACTCGCCGCGCTGTGAGAGGGAATCGATCAGGACCGGGCGGTAGTGGCGGTATGCGCCTGCGCCCAGGAACGATGCGTAGCCGGTAGCGTTCTGCGATGCGAAGACCTTGAAGGCCTCCATGACTTCGTGCTCGCTGTGCTGGCGGGGGATATCAAGATCGCGGGTGAGGCGGTACTCCGCGGGGACGGAATCGAAGAGATCATCAATCGACGCGGCGCCAATATCCTGCAGCATGGCTGCGCGGTCAGCGGGAGACTTTGGAAGGTAACGCATGGGACTTGACCCTCGGGTGCGGATGGGTGTGGTGTAGCTTGCTCAGCCTATGGGATGCGGCGCGGGCCTGGCCGATGCGGAAGGCCCACGCGGATCCGGGATGTATCGCTGGAGCGGGAAAACAGCCCGGCGATTGATAGCAGGGCAGAAAACCGGAGTTACTTACCGGTCTCTTCTGCGACGTACGCCTCGTAGGCCGCAGCGTCGAGCAGGCTATCGAGCTCCGACGGGTTGGAGAGCGTCAGCTTGATGAGCCAGGTGGTGTTGGCCTCAGCGTTGATGGTCTCGGGAGCGGAGGTCAGTGCCTCGTTGATGGCGGTTACGCTGCCGCTTGCGGGGGCATAGACGTCGCTGACGGCCTTGACGCTCTCGACGGAACCGAAGGAGGCCTTCTGGCTCAGCTCGGTGCCGATCTTGGGCAGGTCAACGAAGACAATGTCGCCCAGCAGGTGCTGTGCGTAATCAGTGATGCCGACGGTCGCTTCCGTACCGTTGGCTTCAATCCACTCATGTTCCTTGGTGTAGCGATAGGTCGCCGGGTAGCTCATGATTTCGATTCTAAAGCCGTCCCAAGCCCTCGGACAGACTGGAGAGAAAAACACCCGCAGAGTGCGTGCTAATCGGCCACACGCCACGGGGATGTGGAGGTCCACTGGCGCAGTGTGTCGCCTGCCCATGCGGTGTTCTTGTCCTTGTGGCAGGTGGTGCAGGGATTCGGCATCTTGTACTGGTCGGTCATGCCGGGGGAGATGAAGCGGAAGGTGTGGGCGCTGACGAAGGCGCCGGGGACTCCCTCGCTTTCGATCTTTGGCATGTGGCAGGCGACGCACTGGCTGCCGGGGCTGCCTGCCTTGTGGTGCGTGTGCTGCTCGAGTGTGGCGGTGTGCGGACCGTTGGCGGAGCCGGTGTTGTGGCAGTCGAGGCAGATCTTGTCGGCGGGTTTGCGAAGCTGTGCGGTGTTGGCGCTGCCGTGGGGATCGTGGCAACTGCTGCAGGTGACGCCGTGGCGGTACATGGTGCTCTGGACGAAGTCGTTGCCCTGCATGCGGTTCTTGTGGGCGGTGCCGTCGGGGAAGTGCAGGAAATCGGTCTGGCCAAGGGCGGTGTCTTCGAGCTTCCAGAAGTCGGCGAGCTTGAGGCCGGGGCGGTAGCCTGCGGGCCAGTCGACGGCTTTGCCATTGATGAGGCCGGCGCGGGGGCGTCCCTGCGAGTGGCAGGAGATGCAGGTGTCGTTGGCGGCGACGTCGTCCATGGCGCCTGGGTTCTGGATGTTGGCGCGTGTGGGATGTGCGGCGTGGTCGCTGCCGGGGCCGTGGCAGCGCTCGCAGCCTACGTTCCACTCGGCGACCTTCTTCGTTTGCAGATTGAAGTCGACAGAGTGGCAGCCGTCACAGGTGGCGCTGGTGGGGCGCTGCGCGTTTTCGGTGGGGTAGAAGGCGGTCCACCAGTCAGCGCCCTTGTCCGGTACGTGGTACGGGAGCCACTTCTTGTTGCCGATATCCCACTGCGCGGAGAGCGGGTAGTAGTCGTCGCCGATGTGCGTGAAGTAGCGCTGCTTCCAGCGGCTGCCGTAGACGAAGGCGATCTGATCACGGGTAAAGGGCGCGACTTTGTTGGTGGTGAGGTCCGGGAGGATGGCGTCGGGATGGGCCTTTGGATCACGCACGACGTTGGCCATGGTGGTCTGCTTCCAGCGTCCGTAGATCTCTGCATGGCATTGCTGGCAGTTGGCGGAGCCGACGTAGTGGGCGGTGGAGGAGGCGGCGGCATCGGCGGAGGGGTGTTCGCCGGCGGTGCGGAGGTAGCTGACGATCTCCCAACTGGCGTTTTCTGCGTGGGGCATGGGCAGGGCGGGCATGCCGCTTAGCTGGACGCCGTTCTCGATGATGTAGTGCAGGTCGCCGTCGGTGAGTGATTGGGTGCGGGCAGAGCGGAGGTCCGGGACGCGCGGATAAATGGATTGGCCGAGGGCTGTTCTGCCGCGTGCGTCAACGCCGTGGCAGCCTGCACAGGTTTTCAAATAGCTGTCGCGCCCGCGTTCTATTGTTATTGCGTCGCGCTTGTAGGGGTTTGTTGCGCGGTGAGCGTTGCCGGGAATGGCGAAGTTACGGACGGCGTGCGCGAGAGCGGCCTCGGCGGTGGAGGGTGTGGAGCTGGCGCGGAAGCCGCGCAGCCGGATGCCGGCGGCGGCGATCAGCAAGAGGGCGAGGATGGCAAGGGTGACGATGCCGAGTGTTCGCGATAGGCGCATCCAATGCCTCTCCTATGCCACGTGAAGCGACTGATTGGTGAAGCATAGCCGACACAGTTGCGGTTGTGACAGAACTGTCGTTCTGCGGGGATGAATCTTTTACTTCGATATCGAATCAATAGCTGCGGAGGGTAAGAACCATGACACCCATTACTGGACTGCACCATGTGACCGCGATTGCTTCCAATCCGCAGGCGAACCTTGATTTCTATACACAGGTTCTGGGGCTGCGGCTGGTCAAGAAGACCGTTAACTTTGACGATCCGGGCACGTATCACTTTTACTTTGGCGATGATGCTGGTTCGCCCGGGACGATCCTGACGTTCTTTCCGTGGCCTGGGGCTCGGCGTGGGCTGGCGGGTGCCGGTGAGGTGACGCATACGGCGTTCTCGGTGCCGAAGACTTCGATTGCCTATTGGGAAGAGCGGTTGACCGCGCAGGGCGTGCTGGTGGAGCACACGGGCGTTCGCTTTGCTGCCAACGATGGCGGTGAGGATGTGCTGACCTTTGCTGATCCCGATGGCATGAAGCTTGAGATTGTGGGACATGGCGATGCCGTGGCGGCGACGAATGCTCCGCGTTATAGCGATGTGCCGGTGGAGCACAGTATCCGCGGCTTCTTTGGTGTGACGATGCTGCAGCGCGATGCTGTGGCGACTGAAGCAACGCTGGCGATGATGGGCTTCTCGAAGACGGCGGAGGAAGGGAATCGGCTGCGATTTGCTTCGCCGGCTGGCAACCGTGTTGGCAATGCGATCGACATCGTTGTGAAGGCGGATGCGGGGTATGGACGGAGCGGCGCGGGATCGGTGCATCACATCGCGTTTCGGACGCCGACGGACGATACGCAGTTGGCATGGCGCGAGGAGATTGCAAAGACGTTGTCGGTGACGACGGTGCAGGATCGTGAGTACTTCCACTCGATCTACTTCCGTGAGCCGGGTGGTGTGTTATTCGAGATGGCGACGGATGCTCCGGGGTTTGCGATCGATGAGCCGATTGAGACGCTGGGTGAGGCACTACGGATTCCGCCCTGGTTCGAGCCGCAGCGAGCTTCGATTGAGCAGCGGTTGATTCCGGTGACGCTAACGAAGGCGAAGGTGACGGCATGAGCGGACCGCATGATCTGAGCGCAGTTCTTACGGCAGGAGAGCCGGTGGCGGAGGCTGCCGGCGCCGTCGTGCTGTTGCATGGACGGGGTGGTTCGGCGCAGGACATTCTTGGGCTGGCCAATGCTTTCGGAGGGTTGGGACTTGCCTTTGTTGCACCGGAGGCGGCGGGGCGTACGTGGTATCCGCAGTCGTTCCTGGCGGCTCGTGAGTCGAACGAGCCTTATCTGACGTCGGCGTTGGAGAAGATCCAGCGCGTGGTGGATGGGCTGGTGGCGGGTGGCATTCCGACGGAGCGGATTGTGATCAGTGGCTTCTCGCAGGGCGCCTGCCTTTCGACGGAGTTCGTTGCATCGCATCCTGCCCGGTATGCGGGATTGATTGCGTTTACGGGCGGGCTGATTGGGCCGCCGGGGAGCGATCTGCAGCATGCCGGCGAACTGCATGGAACGCCGGCGCTGCTGCTGAGTGGCGATCCTGATCCGCATGTGCCGTGGTCGCGTGTGGAGGAGTCTGCGGCGCAGTTGAAGGCGATGGGCGCGGACGTCACTGCGATTCGCTATGCAGGACGGCAACATACCGTCAGCCAGGACGAGGTCACACATGCGCGCAGGCTTCTGGAAAAAGCGTTCTCGCCGAATGCGTCGAAGTAGCGGAAGATGGAAGCAGAACCTATGAGCACCGTGATTGAATCAGCCCCGAACGAACAAACCTTCACCTCTGCCGCGAGCCTTTGGCTGGTGCTGATGAAGGCCTATCGTTCGATGGAGGCGTACATCGAGAGCACTGTCTCCGCAATGGGGATTGGATTGAGCGACTTCATGATCATGGAGGCCCTGTTGCACAAGGGCTCCATGAACATGTCGCAGCTTGGCGAGAAGGTTCTGCTGGCGAATCCTTCCATGACGGCTGCGGTGGACCGGCTGCAGAAGCTTGGCTATGTGTCGCGTTGCAGCGACGCTACGGACCGTCGCGTGCGGACGGTGGACCTGACCAAGGAAGGCCGCCGCGTGATTCGCAAGATCTTTGCGCAGCATGAGCTGGATCTCGAGGCTGTGATGGCCGATGTCTGCACCAATCATCGCGAGAGCGTCCGGACTGCACTGAAGACGATTGGGCTGGCTGCCAAGGCACGAACTGGCAATGTCTGAAGTGCCGCGTCGTTTACGGCTGATGAGTTTGGCCGGAGCGACGCTGATTGCATGCTTTCCTCTGCTGCTTCCCGTGTTTGCTCCGCACGACCCGCGGCAGATGATGTTCCCCTATGTTGCGGTATTGGATGCGGCGACAGCCGTGGTCTGCCTGCGGCTCGCCGGGGGCAGGACGTCGCTGCCTCGCGTACAGTGGGCGCTGTTCGGCGCGCAGTTCTCCCTGCGCAGTCTCGGGGTTCTGCTTCCTGCGCTGCGTGTCTGGACTGGATGGCCGGCGGCGATGGCGACCGCCAGGGTCGTGAGTATAACGACAGCCCTTGCGACGATGCTTTGCCTGGTGGCTTTTGCGGTTATGGGGCGGCAGGTGCGGCCCATGAAGCGTGGCCTGGATGTGGGTCTTACCGCGATCCTGTGTGGCTTGCACTTCCTGACCGTTTTCTCGCCACGTGCCTCCGCTTTTACCGGCCACTACCTGCAGATGAGCTTTGTGGTTGCTGTCTTTCTCTTGTTTGTTGCGCAGGCTTCACACCTTGCCGCGACGACGGCAGGCGAGCGAACGTTCACGAACGTTGCGAGGATGTACCTGCTGGCGCGGGTTGTGTTGTTGTTCTTCAACAGCATGGTGAATTACACGTGGCTTTCCGTTCCTCACGAGCTTCCGTTTGATTTGCTGTTCGGTGTTCCGCAGCTCACGTTCGTCCTGATGGTGGTCTTTCGTCCGCTGGTGCGACCGCTGCACCGGCCGTTGCGGACACCTCCCGTGTTCGTGCAGAACCTGCTGCCCTCCATGACTCTGCTGGGTGTGATTGCGCTGGCGCTGTACGTCTTTCGAGACCATCCGTTCGTGGCGGGCTCTGCCATGTTGCTGGCCGTGATTCTGTTTATCGCGCGCACGCACCTTCTCTATCAGCGCATGTTGGCAGAGCAGCAGGCATTGTTGCGTCGCGCGGGGCATCTGCAGGAGCTGGCGAGCCGCGATGCTCTGACTGGCATTGGCAATCGGCGCTGGCTGGAAGAGAGGGCGGCCAGGCTGCTGGTGCGGAAGATCCCGCAGGCGCTCCTATTGGTGGATACGGATCAATTTAAGTTGATCAACGACACCTTCGGGCACCACGTGGGGGACGATCTGCTGACACGGATCGCGGACACGCTGATGCAGGAGACCGAGATCTTCGAAGACTGCGTCTGCGCGCGCCTTGGCGGCGACGAATTTGTGGTGCTGCTGCCGGGGACGAGCGCACAGCAAGCGGAGGAGATTGCGCAGCGGGTCCGGTTGGAGCTGGAGACGGCGAGTGTACAGCAGGGGAGCCAGACATCGACGGTCAGCATTGGAGTTGCTGCCTCGAGCGGAACGGTTGCGTTGCCGGCGCTGCTCCAGCTGGCGGATGAGGCGCTCTATCGGGCGAAGTCTCAGGGCCGCAATCTCGTCGAAGTCTCGCGCGAAGACGCGACGTTCTTCCTACCGGACCAGGAGCGCAGCAGCGCGCGGAGACTGCGGAAGTACCCGATCGCTGCCGATTCCGTTGCAACCCATTCCATGCTCTGAGCAAGGTGGGATCTATCACTCCATATTGGGGCGGCGCATGGGGGCTACTTCGCCGATGGAGTGAGCTTCAACTGTTCTGATGTGGTCGCGGATTGCCTGGCGGACGGTTTCGCTTTCTTTTTCGGCATTCACGGCTGCCCGGTACTGGGCTAGTGCGCCGTCTTTATCTTTTCGCAGCAGGGCGAAGTTGCCGAGTTCGATGAAGGCACCGGTGGCCTCGGTATCCAGTTGTACACCGCGCTTGAAGTAGGCTTCGGCCCTGGCGCGGTCCCCGTCTTTTTCCTGGAGGAGACGAAAGGCCTGGCGATTGATCACGCCGCCGGCTACGAAGGGAAGGTAGAAGCGTCCTTTGTAGAAGAAGACGTTGCCGACGCGCGCTGTTGGTGTCACGTTGCGGAAGATCTCGATGTGTTTCCAGTTCTGCTCGGGAAGCCATGGCGCGCGGTTGACGAACCATCCTGTGACGTAGCCATCGGCGACCTGCTCCGGTGTGGGCTCCCACTCGTGGATGCCCTGGGCTTTCATCTGTTCACGGACGGTCCAGTAGCCGTAGAGCGGATCGGTGGGCGCCATGGTGGTTTTGTAGAAGGCAGCGATCTCATCGCTGCGCTGGCCGAGGTCGATGCTCTCGTTGTCGAAGTAGCGCCAGGCGTTGCCGCTGCCGCCCGCGAGGATGTTGTGATATTCCCAGATGCGCCGTTGCGGCAGGGTCGGCACCGCGATGAGTACGAGCGCGGCGAGCGGTACGGCGCGCAGCCAGAGGCTTCGTTGCTGCAGGCAGAGCATGACGGTGCATGCGGCAAAGATGGCGAGCAGGGGAACTGCGAAGAGCCAGTGACGCAGGCCCGCGTAGAAGATGCCGTTCTTCGCAATGAAGGTCATGAAGAAGATGAGCATGGCGAAGAAGACGGAGAGCGGCCGCGCGATGTCGCCGGGGATTCTGCGGGTTGCGTAGAGCACGATGCCCGCGAGTGCCAGCGCGAGAAAGGGTAGCGGCACCTTCACGATGAGGTCGGCGAAGGGAATCCACCATGGCGCCTTGTCGATGTAGTCGCGTCCGAAGGCGCGCACGAGCATGGGGCGGCCTTCGACGCCGGCACGCAGTGTGTCGGCGAGACCCCACAGGTAGGCGCGCGGCACCAGATGCAGTCGGTTGGCCGCGATCAACGCGCCGCGCAGAGCGGGCGAATGCAGGTCCTGGATCTTCGCATCGAGTGGACGATTGAAGGTTTCGACGGGGCTGCCGTTCGGGTCACGCTGCCTGCTTTCGTGGAAGCGGAATCCGTAGAGGCTCCATAGGACCGTCATCGCCAGGAGAGAGGCCACGGCGAGACGCGCGAACTGCCGGGTGCCGTCGGGACGGTGACGCTGGAATGTCTGCCACAGCAGGACAGCCACACAGCCAATGACCAGGGGCAGGACGATGAGCGGGGCGGAGTGCTTTGTGCCCAGCAACAACCCGATGCCGAGGCCGAGCAGCAGCCAGTCCAGCCATCGGCGGCAGCGCAGCGCAAGTACGGCAAGGCAGCAGCAGATGGTGCCCAGCAGGGCGGTCGGAAGATCGGTCATCACGACGGGCATGTGGGCGCTGACGGTAGGGTCGAGCGCGAGGAAGAGCAGTGTTGCAAGTGCGATGGCTGGCGAGAAGACGCGACGCAGCAGCAGTGTGAGCAGGCCCAGCAGGATGGTGTGAAGGGCGACCATCGCGAAGCGCGCGTGGCGTTGCACGCGGTGATAGTCGCTGGCGGTGTAGACGGCGGTCTGCGTGTAGACACGCTCCTGGTACTTATCGTTCAGAGGGGTGAACGCGGCCACGTGCAGCACTGACTCTGGCTCTGCCAGAGCGACGATCAGCTTGACCAGTGGAGGGTGCTCGGGATTGATGCGGTAGTCGCCCCATCGCAGGTAGGTTGCGCCTGCGGTGATGTGATACGGCTCATCAATGGTGAAGCTGTCGAGGCTGGTGGCCCACAGGGTGTGGAGGACGGCGACGCAGAGCAGGACAATCGTCGCGAGCAGGAAGTGCCGTTGGCCGATACGTTCGGGCATCTGTCTCCTGGAGACAAAAGTGCGGGAGGTGCGGCCACTATAGCAGCGACCCCACCTCCCGCACTTCTTTTTTTTGATGTCGAACTACGCGGTTGGGGCTGCTGCCGGTTTGTTCCGGACCCGCTTGTAGAAGGGTGTTGGGACTACTTTTGCCTTTACGAGGTTGCCGCGGATTTCGATAGCGACTTCGTTGTCCAGCGTCGCTTCCGCGGGTGGAACGAAGGCCATGGCGACATTCTTTTTGAGCGTGGGGGATGGGGAGCCGCTGGTGACGACGCCGATCTGTTCGCCTTCCAGAGTGCGGACGAGGTAGCCGTCGCGTGCGATGCCGCGATCGACCATTTCGAGGCCGACGAGCTTGCGTGCGGGTTCGGTTGCGGAGAGGGCGAGCAGTGCTGCCTTACCGACGAAGTCCGATTCCTTGTCGAGCTTGCAGTAGCGGTTGAGGCCTGCTTCGAAGACGTTGATCTCGTCGGAGATCTCGTGGCCGTAGAGGGCCATGCTGGCTTCGAGTCGCAGGGTGTTGCGTGCGCCGAGGCCTGCGGGGACGATGCCGAACTCTTCGCCTGCTGCGAAGACCTTCTGCCAGACGTCGGCGCTGGTGGCTTCGTCGCTGGGGACGTAGATCTCAAAGCCGTCTTCGCCGGTGTAGCCTGTGCGTGCGATGAGTACGTTGTAGTAGCCGGCGACCTTGCCCCAGGTGAACCAGTAGTTCTTGATGGTGGAGAGGTCGGTATCGGTGAGCTTCTGCAGTGTCTCCGCGGCGCGCGGGCCCTGGATGGCGATCTGCGTGTACATGTCACTGAAGTCGTTGATGTGGACGGAGGGCATGCCGCCAATGGTCTTGCGGACCCACTGGATGTCCTTTTCGCGGGTGCCTGCGTTGATGACGATGAGGTAGTCGTTGTCGCTGAGCTTGTGCAGGACGACGTCATCGACGAAGGTGCCTTCGGGCGTGAGCATGGCGCTGTAGTGGGCCTGGCCGATCTGCAGCTTGCTGGCGTCATTCATGAGGAGCTTCTGGACGGCGTCGAGAGAGCCGGGTCCGCGAAGCTGGATGCAGCCCATGTGCGAGACGTCAAAGACGCCGACGGCGGTGCGGACGGCGTTGTGCTCGGCGACCAGGCCGCTGTATTCGACCGGCATCTCCCATCCGCCAAAGTCGACCATTTTTGCCTTCAGGGACTTGTGGGTGTTGAACAGGGCGGTACGGCGAAGCGGGTGGGCGGCAGTGTCAGTCATGAATCCTCTGGGGTTTCGGTGCGGTCTAATCCCTCGGCATGCTGCAGACGAAGGCTTTTCTCGATGGTACCGCGACACGGTTCGGCAGGCGTATGCTGAAGCCCATGCGACTCCCTGCTCCTTTGGCGCTTGCGCTGATGTTTAGCGTTCCGCTGTGCTGCGCTCCTGCGCTTTCGGCACAGACGGCGGACCCTGCAGCGGCACCGCCGAACGGTGCGATTACGGCGCCTCCCGCGCGTGCCGACAGCTACAGCGTCCAGAAGGGCGAACTGATTGTCGCGCCGGGCCTGCGGATTCCGAATGGCAACGTGCCGTGGGTGCTGGATACCGTGGAGGGCAAGCAGGTGCTGGTGCCGGTGCACCATGCGGCCATCAACGGGACGGCGATTGAGGGAACAGCGTCGAAGACGCCGCTGCACTCGGCTTCCCCGGTGTTCTTTGTTCATACGAGCGATCGCACCGAGAATACGGGCGACTCTGGCCGTGGCGTTCCGACGGGATGGGCTCTGCTGCCGATCACGGTGGAGGGCGGGACACGGACGGTGACCCGGCCGAAGTTCTCCGAGGTGAATGGTGCGACGGTCTGCGTGCCGCCGGTGCTGTGTACTGCGGCTGAGTCGTTGCCGGAGGGGTGGTTGCGGATTCTGCCGAAGTCGCCGTTGACGCCGGGGGAGTACGCGCTGCTACCGGTGCCGCGAACGTCGGCGACCACGGGGACGCTGGTTGTGTATGACTTCACCATCGATGGTGCTGCGCCGAAGGCTAAGGACGAGGTTTCGGCCGGGCAGAACCTGGACTCTACGAAAAAGAAGAAGCGTATTCGCTAGTTTGGCGCTTGCTAGTTGCGCCGCTTGGCCCGCAGGAAGTTGCTGACGCTGAAGTAGGCGAAGAGCAGGGCTAGCGCGCAGAAGGCGAGGAAGCGGTAGCGGTCGGCGGGTACTGCGCTGGTGGCGTTCGCGCGTGTCTGCCATATGGCGATGGTGAAAGATGCTGCGAACAGGGCGAAGAAGCTGCCGGTGAGTTCGTGCCACAAGGCTTTGGAGGCGGTCTTGAGCGGTGAGGCCATGCCTGCCCGTGCGGCAGCGGCGGCCTGCATGGCTCGCGCGGGGGTGACGGTGCTCGTGGGGGGCGGCGCGGTTCGGCGCTGTGGCGGCAGGATGTCGGGTTGCGTGGTGGTTCGCGGCTGTGGCGTGGAGGCGCGTGGCTTGGCGGCTGCGGCTGGTTCTGGGGCGGTGGCAGCCTGCACGGCTTCTACCGCTGTGCGAGCGGCTAATCGCGCCCCTCTGCCTAATACTCGTCCCAGCCGTTCACGATCCATGCACCGATTCTACGGTCATGCAGGGACCGATGGCCGACACATAAATCCTGCAGGCAGCATCCTGCCGTGAGGTGCATCCAACCCTCCTATTGCCACGGCGCGCGGGTTCGGGCGTGTGGTGCATGTTGACGGAGACAAGGGAGCGTTCATGAAGAGCTGGATGTTGATCGTTGGTGGTGTGTGTGCTGCTGCGGCTGGTTGGATTGTGTTGAGCACGAAGCGCGTGCAGCCGGTAGAGGAACTTGCGCACCAGTTGGAGAATGCCTGGGCGGATCACCACACACGCGCATAGGCTCACACGGCTTGCGGATCCGATTGCGATGCGTGAGCGGTGCGGGTAAGGTATAGAACACTGCAGGGAAATGCCACGCCGGCAACGGCGACGGCGCCGGTCCAATGGTGACGCAGGGCGCCTCGCAGGCGAGAAGGGGGTGGCAATGAACGGACGCATCAAGGAGTTAATTCAACAGCTGGGCGAGGCCATCCACGAGTCCGTATCGGAGTCGGAGCAGATCTCCGGTGTGGTGCGTGAGATTCGCGAAGAGGGTTTCGATGTATTGCTGATGCTGGAAGCGACGATCGGGCTGAACGAGGTCTCCGACGAAGAGGCTGAGGCCGATGAAGAGGCAGCGGCGGACGGAACGTTTACGCGGAATGATGTCAGCTTTCTGAAGTCTCTGCGAATCTCGCTGCCAGAAGAGGCGGGAACAGAGGACGCCAAGGAAGATTCTCCGGGCGGAGCATAACGCTGCGGTCGGTATTCGCCCAAGCGGCACGATAAAACCCGGATAAACGGCGGTTCCCCCAACCGCTGTTTCCGCATCCTATCGACGTTGCCGCAAGCAGTGCTTGAGGCAAGCTTTGCTTCACCGCATGTTGCGGCGTGGCACCAATCGATTCAACGGCGACACCTGGGGACGGATGATGAAAGACACACTTGGAGTGCTGCTTGCCGGCGGAGCGGGCGAACGTTTGTTCCCGCTGACGAAAGATCGAGCCAAACCGGCTGTGCCGTTTGGCGGTCAGTACCGGATTATCGATATCACCCTTTCGAACTGCATTAACAGCGACCTGCGCCGGGTCTACATCATGACGCAGTACAAAGCGCTGTCACTGAACCGCCACATCCGCGAGGGGTGGGGACCGGTTGTGGCGAATGAGCTCGGTGAGTTTATCGAGATCCTGCCGCCGATGCAGCGCGTGAACCGCAATTGGTACCAGGGCACGGCGGACGCGGTTTACCAGAACATTTACTCGATCGGTTCGGAAGAGCCGAAGTACGTCATTATCCTGTCGGGCGATCACATCTACAAGATGAACTACGGCAAGATGATGGAGCATCACTGCGCCACGGGTGCGGCGTGCACCATTGCAACACTGCCGGTCGATCCGGGCGAGGTTGCCGGGTTTGGCGTGGTTGAGGTGAGCAGCAAGGGTGAGGTGATCGGTTTCCAGGAGAAGCCGAAGACCACGAACGTGCGTTCGCCGTTTAATCCGGAGAAGGTGGATGCCTCGATGGGTATCTACATCTTCAATACGGATGTGTTGCTGCCGGAGTTGTTGGCCGATGCGGACGACAACGACTCCAAGCATGATTTCGGCCACAACATTCTGCCGAAGTTACTGGGCCGGTACAAGGTTGCTGCTTATAACTTTGTCGATGAGAACCGCAAGGAAGCACTGTATTGGCGCGACGTGGGTACGCTGGATGCGTACTACGAGGCGAACCTGGATATCGCTTCGGTATCGCCCATCTTCAATCTGTATGACAAGAGTTGGCCGATGCGGACACGGCCGACGCAGTATCCGCCGGCGAAGTTTGTGTTCGGCGAGATGGGGCGTACCGGTATGGCGATCAACTCGGTGGTGTCACCGGGCTGCGTCATCTCGGGATCTGCGGTACGGGGTAGCGTGCTGTCGCAGGATGTGCGCGTGAACTCGTTCTCGGATATCGACTCGTCGGTGATCTTTACACACGTGAATATCGGTCGGCATTGCCGGATTCGCCGCTGCATTATCGATCGCGATGTCCATATTCCAGACGGCACGGTCATTGGGTATGACCAGGCGGAGGATCGCAAGAAGTATCACGTGACGCCGAGTGGTCTGACGGTCGTGACTCGTGACGGATCGCCGTATGAGAACCCGGTTAGCCCGGAGTTTATGCAGACGATGTAGTTAGTTTCATGTTGCTGGTTTCTTGTTTCTAGTAAATGCAATGGCGCAGAGAGTTTCCTCTCTGCGCCATTGTTGTTTGCGAAACTAGAAACCAGAAACGAGCGACTAGAAACTCGCTTTAGCGGTTGCCGAAGCGGTAGAGGACGCCGCCTGAGACGTAGACGAATTCGCGCAGTTCCGTGCCGAAGTGTTCGAAGACGATTTCCGGTGAGATACGGATGGCGAGTCGCGAGGAGCGGTTGAAGTCGAAGCTGACGCCTGCTACGCCGACGGCCGAGGTCCGGTTGGAGTACAGGCCGGACGCGTTGACGAAGGTGGACGTCGGCAGGCCCGGGTTGCTGTGGTCGAAGTTGCCGGAGGCTGCGCCGGCCAACGCGTGCAGGTTCATGCCTACGAGCTGGTTGCCGGTGAGGTGGTAGTGCACGCCGCCCATGTACATGAACTGTGAGACGAAGGGACGTGTCTGGATCTTGGGTGAGGTCGCCTGGGCGCCGGGTAGAACGGGCGTGGTGCCGCCGTCCCAGCGGATGTCGGCAGCGGCGCCAAGCTTTGGCGTGAACCAGTAGGTTCCCATGACTTCACCACCGGCCATGTTGTAGCGCTTGGGCAGGTTCTGCCCGGCCTGGCCGTTCATGAAGTTGATGCCACCGTAGACTTCGTACTTTTCGGTGTAGGTGACGGGTGGCGGCGGCCGGAAGGTATCCTGCGCGCGCGCGACGCCAGCCGCAGCGAAGCTGGTGAGGCCGCAAAGGGCCGTGAGAACCAGGGTGCGGAACGCGGTGCCCGTCGCCGGTTGAATCGGATGTTGCGGCCCGGAAGCGACCGGCTGAAGCGACCCGGCGGAACGCGGCCGGGGACGGGAAATAAGCATGTTCCTCCACTGCATGCAGCACCCGGAGCGGTTCCGCAGACCGGCGCCGTTGGAGGCACAGGGATGCAGGTGGATGCTGCTGTGTTGAGGATATACCGTACCTGTTCCATCCTGCGCCAGCGAGCCCACCAGAAGACGCCGTTTGTGCGACAATCAGGTTGACTGCACGCGTCTTCGCGCGCCCTGAATACCCCGGAGGTTCTTCCATGCTCAACGATCTGTTCCAGCCCATGCACCTGCTCATCATCGGCCTGGTGGTGGTGGTCTTTTTCGGTGGCAAGAAGCTGCCTGAACTCGGCAAGGGTCTTGGCGAAGGTTTGAAGGGCTTTAAGGAAGGCCTGAAGGGCGTGACCGACGATGCGAAGAACGACGCGCACATCGTCACCCCCGCGCCGGCCGACACCAACGCGGCATCGAAGGAAACCGTCGCAAAGTAACTTTCGGCGCGCTTCAAACTGTTTTGCAAAGGCACAGGGCATCCTCCTGTGCCTTTGGTGTTTCTATTCGTCCTTAAGTTGAAAGCGAGAGACCACGCCCGTGAAAGTTCATTCCGCCCATCTGATTCCGCCGCGCACCAAGGTAAAGCTGAAGCACGTCTCCTGCGATGACACCGGCAAGTACACGGACGAGGACGCGGCGAAGGTTGACCTGGCAAAGCATCGCGACTGTATCGACAAGTATCAGGAGGTGCTCTACGCGGGCGGCGAGCGTGGTGTGCTGATTGTGCTGCAGGGCATGGATACGGCGGGCAAGGACGGCACGATCCGGCACATCTTCTCGGGCATCAATCCGCAGGGCTGCGATGTGACGGCGTTCAAGGTGCCGACGCCGCTTGAGGCGCATCACGACTTCCTGTGGCGGTGCCATAACGCGGTTCCGGCGCGGGGCAAAATTGGCATCTTTAATCGGTCGCACTATGAGGATGTGCTGTCACCGCGCGTGCACGGCTTGATGAAGGACAAGACGGCGAAGCAGCACATGCAGCAGATCAACGACTTCGAGTCGATGCTGGTTGACAACGGAATTGCGATCTTGAAGTTCTTTCTGCATATCTCGCCGGAGGAGCAGAAGCGTCGTCTGGAGTCGCGGATTGAGGATTCTTCGAAGCATTGGAAGCTGTCTGCTTCGGACTTTGCAGAGCGGAAGTTCTGGCCGGATTATCAGCGGTATTACGAGGAGATCTTTACGGCAACGAGCCACAAGCATGCGCCGTGGTTTGTGATTCCTGCGGATAACAAGTGGTATCGGAACGTGGCGATTTCGCGGGTGCTGGCAGAGACGATGGAAGGTATGAAGCTGGAGTATCCAGCGGTGACGGTGGATGTGGCTTCTTTGAAGCTGTAGTGGGCCCGGGTCGGTTGCTACAGCGTGATGAGCACGACTGCTGGCAGGGCCAGGAGCATGCCCCAGCGCTGGCGTGCTGAGGTGCGTTCTTTCAGGATTGCGGCCGCGAGCAGAATGGTGGATGCGGGGTAGATGGAGGCAAGGACGGCCGCGACGTCGAGACGTCCGAGGCGGGTGGCTGCGAGGAAGCTGAGGTTGCCGCAGGTGTCGAGGGCTGCGCCGCCGAGGATCCAGGCGAGCGAGCGCAGGCGGTGGCCGTCGGGTGAGCCGGATTCTGCGTTGCGGTTTGTCAGCGTCATTCCCAGAAGCAATATGGCTGCGGTCGAGGCGCTGCCGATGCGTGCTGCGCCCATGGGCCAGAGGACGCCTGCGGTGCCGGCGAGTTTGAGTGAGACGAAGTAGACACCGAAGCCGAGGCCGCTGAGCGTTGCGAGCAGGAAGGCTTTGCGTGAGGCGGTTTCGCCGTGGCTGCCGGCGCTGGCGATCAGCCAGATGGCGGCACCTGCGAGGGCGAAGCCTAAGAGTCTGCGCCAGCCGGGTGCGCCTTCTGTCAGGCCAGATACGACTGCGGGGACGGCGGCGCAGAGCAGACCGCTGACGGCTGCTGCGGAGCCCATGTGGCCGCTTGCGAGTGCGATGTAGAAGGCTACGAGCGAGATGCTGGAGATGGCTCCGCCGCCGATGGCCCACCACAGCGGTGCGCCGTGCGGAAAGGTGTCTCCGGCGTGCATGGCGAGCGCGGAGACGACCGCCAGGCTCAGCAGATGTCCGATGAGGATGACGAAGAGGGCGCCGCGAACGGCTCCGCCTGTTCGCTTGACGGCGATGGAGCCTGCAAAGTCGCCGCCGCCCCAGAGGGCGGCGGCGAGCAGGCCGAGGACAGCGTTCGCCTCGAAGAAATGCATAGGGAAGCCGATTACTTCGGCTGTGCCACGGAGGAGGGGGCACCGCCGCCGTTTCGCATGACGTTCTCGGGCGTCGGGTAGTAGCCCTTCTTGGCAATGACGTCCAGACCGGGCTTCAGGACCTGTACTTCAACCGTGCGGAACTTGGCGTCCGTTGCTGGCTCGTTCGAGTAGTAGCCGACCGTGTACTGGACGCGTACGTCTTCCGCGATCTTTGCGAAGCTCTCTTCGATGCCACGTACCCGATACTCAGAGACGGCTTCGCCGCCGGTCTGCGCTGCGTACTGGGGCAGGATGTTTTCCTTCATGGTGAAGGGGATGTGATAACGATCCAAGAAGCCAACGTAGGGCGTTGCCGAGTCGCCGACGACCGTTGCGTAGACAGCGATTTTGTTGGTCTGCAGGAAGCGGATGTTGCCCTTGAAGGTGGCCTTGGATCCGGACTCTTTTCCATCGCTGATGACGTAGATCATGCGGCGGCGGCCGTCGGGACGCTTGGCGAGCGACTGAGCGGCGGCGAAGATGGCGTCGTTGAGCGAATGCGTTTCCTTTGGCGGCGCCTGGAAGGTGGCGTTCGGCGAATTGCGATTGGGCGCGGTATTCGGATCGAAGTTGTGTGCGTTGACGTTGATCGTCTGCGACATGGGACCACCCGGCGAACCGAGGTATGCCTCACGGCCTGTGGACTTCGAGCGCTCGAGGATGGCGCCAATACGGGGGCTTTGTGCACCGGTGTAGTCGGTCCGCATGTTGGTGCCGTTGTTGTAAGTGAAGATAGCCATCTCGTCGTACGGCGTGAACGCGCCCTGCAGTGCGCCCAGGGCGGTATTGACGCTGGTCATGACCTGGAAGGGAAGCGTCTGATCGATGACGAAGGCGACGGAGAGTGGGTAGGGATCGCTGGTGAAGAGGCTGAGGTGCTTGCGCAGACCGTTTTCAAAGACACGCACGTCGCGCCAAGTGAGCGCTGGAACCAGTTGGCCCTTCTTGTCCTTCACGGTGAAGGGAACCTGAATGAAGTTGACATTGGCTCGCAATGTGGTGACGCGGCCACCAGGACCGAGTTCCGGTGCGATGTCGGGTGCGGCTTCATTCACCAGATCGGGCGCGGGCGTCGACGATGACGAAGGCAGAGCCGCACCGGGCGTGATACCGCCGTTGTCATCCACGGGGGTGCTGGTGCTGGCCGGAATGCCCTTGCCGGGAGCGATGCTCACGGCGTTGGGGATGGTCTGCGGACGTGGACTGTCGGGGATTGCCTGAGCACCGCTCGCTGGAGCCTGCGCTACCAGCGCGGGCGATCCCGCCGTAAGACCCACCATTACTACTGTTGCCGCCCAACCAAGCTTCACCAAAACAGACTCCTTCGCAGAAAACAGACCCGCAACTACGCGCTCTCCAGACTACCAGCCCTAAGCTGGACACTGCTGCAGCGTCAAACAGTTGGACGCGGAACAGTCCCGGTTCGTTGTCGTTTCAGAGTCCGTGTCGGCGTGGTGCGGGCCGGGAAGAGCGATTGCGTAGACCAGAGGGGCGAATCCATCGTCCAATGGGGTATGCGTTCTTTCCCGCTTGCCTGCCTAGGTCTGTCTCTTGTTGCCGCTGCTGCTGCTCCGCGTACGTTCGCGCAGGAGGCGCCGTCGCCGGGCGGTCCGCCGCCCGCCAGCAAGGCAGCGCCGCCGGCTGAGCGCGACCTGGAGACCGGACAGACGCTGCGTGTCCGCGTGAACCTGGTCAACACGTACTTCTCGGCCCAGGATAAAGGTGGTTTTCTGACGGGTTTGAAGAAGGAAGACTGCGAGATCACGGAGAACAAGGAACCGCAGGTCATCAAGAACTTCACCCAGGAGAAGAAGCTGCCACTGACGATCGGCATCCTGCTGGATACGAGTGGATCGCAGCAGAATGTCCTGCCGATGGAGCAGGAGAGTGGCGCACAGTTTCTGAAAACAGTGCTGACTCCGAAGGATGAGGCGTTCCTGATCTCCTTCGATATCAACGTAGACCTGCTGGCGGACTATACGAGCAACCCGTCGGAACTCCGGCGCGCCATGAACAAGGCGCAGATCAATACTGGCGCGGGTACGGGCTCGGCGACTGGGAATGCGACGCCGAAGGGGACGCTGTTGTACGACGCGGTCTACCTGGCGACGCATGAGAAGCTGCATGACGAGGCCGGCCGCAAGGTGATTGTGATGCTGACGGATGGCGGCGACCAAGGCAGCCAGGTGAAGCTGAAGGAGGCCATCGAGTCGGCGCAGAAGGCGAACGCCATCATCTACGTCATCCTGATCAGCGACTATGGCGGCTTCGGCATGGGTGGTTACACGTTCGGGAATCCCGCGGGCGATATGGACAAGCTGGCGCGGGAGACGGGCGGCCGTGTGCTGAACATTGGGCACAATGCGAAGAAGCTGGACGACGCCTTTGCGCAGATCAGCGACGAGTTGCGGACGCAGTACCTGATCAGCTACACGCCGAAGAACCAGACGTTTGACGGTACGTTCCGAAATATCGCCATTTCGTGTGGCAAAGATGTGAAGATCCAGGCGCGGAAGGGTTATTACGCGATGTCCGACTCGAATACGGAGTGAGGGTAAACACCTGCCAACGTTACCTAGCGGGCAGACACCCTTACAGCCTCCGGTCTTCCATCGAGTCAGGCATTGAGGGGATAACGCGTTGGACAGCCAGGAACAACACGGGCGCTGCGGCGCTGTTACAGCCCATCCGACGCAGGCGCTGCTCGCTGCGATCGTGGAGTCTTCCGACGATGCCATCCTTTCCAAGACGCTGGACGGGACGATCACCAGTTGGAATCGCGCGGCCACGCGCATCTTTGGATACCAGCCCGAAGAGATGATTGGAGCGCCGATTCATCGGTTGATCCCTACGGAACTGCTCGGGGAGGAGGCCGGGATCATTCGTCGCCTGCGGGCGGGCGAGCGTATTGAACATTACGAGACGGTCCGCCTGAGCAAGAACGGCAACCGTATCGACGTTGCCCTGACGATCTCGCCCATCCGCGATGCGGATGGCCGGATTACGGGCGCGTCCAAGATCGCGCGGGAGATAGGACAGCGCAAGGAGATGGAACGTCTGCTGGTGCAGACGGAGAAGATGATCGTGGCGGGTCGTATGGCAGCGACGATCGCGCATGAGATCAATAATCCGCTGGAAGCGATTGTGAACCTGGTCTATCTGGCGCGACTGGATCCTTCGGTAAGCGATGAAGTTCGCGATCACCTTGCGCTTGCCGAGCAGGAGATTGAGCGGGTTTCGCTGATTGCGCGGCAGACGCTGGGCTATTTCCGGGAGTCGACGCGGGCGGGCAGTGAGCAGATCGACAAGCTGGTGGATGAGATTCTTACCGTCTACCGGTCGAAGCTGGTGCACAGCCGGATCGTGGTGCATCGCAACTACAGTCCGGTTCCGGCGATTGCCGTGCGTCGCGGGGAACTGACGCAGGTGTTTGCGAACCTGCTGGCGAATGCGATCGATGCCATGGGTAAGGGTGGTGACCTGTTCCTAGACATTGGACCCGCTACGGTTGCGGGTCATGAAGGCATACGGGTGCAGTTTGTAGATCGCGGGATAGGCATCCCGGAGAACCAGTTGGAGCAGATTTTCGAGCCCTTCTTCACGACGAAGCCGGAGAATGGGACGGGAATCGGACTTTGGATTTCGCGGCAGCTGGTGGAATCGCACTCAGGTACTATCACCGTTACAAGCAAGACCGGCCCAGATGATCACGGGACCTGTTTCAGTATCTTTCTTCCCTTTACTCCTCTCTGCAAGGTTGATATCCATTCTGCTCTGATCGAGAAGGGAACCCATGTTTCTGAGCTATGAAGGCGTCTCGAGATACGACCTGGTGCGGGGGCTAGATGGAAGCGGCCCTCTTCTGGATGGCAAGTCGGATCTGTCCGGCAAGACGCGCGGCACCGCGTTGCCGCGCGTGCTGATCGTGGATGACGAACGGCTGATCGCGGACACGTTGACGCAGATCTTCAACATGCATGGCTTTGACGCGTTCTGTGCCTACAGCGGCGTAGACGCCTTGCATCTGGCAGAGAGCTTTCGCCCCGATTATCTGCTGGCCGATGTGATGATGCCGAAGCTCAACGGTATCGATCTGGCGATGGCCATGGAACGGAAAATTCCAAATCTGAAGGTGTTGCTGTTCTCTGGCCAAGCCTCAACAACGGCTTCGATGCACGCGCAGCAGATTGGCGACCAGGGGTTCACCATAGCCGCCAAGCCGATGCATCCGGAAGAGCTGGTGCAGAAGTTGAGAACGGTTCAACCCAGATTCTAGGCCTGCATCGCACCGCTGTAGACGGCCATGCCGGCGACAGCATCCACGCCCATAGCGTCCAGGTCGTCGATCTCTTTCTGTTCCTTGATGCCACCCGCGACGATGAGCTGCTTTGCCGTGCAGGCGCGCAGGATGGCGGCGACGTCGATCGGAAAGCCGCTCATGGTGCCCTCGGTGTCGACATGGGTGTAGAGGAAGGCTGCGCAGTCGTTCTCGAGCCAGGTGACGGCCTCTTCCGGCGTGAGATCGACCTGTTCCTTCCAGCCCTTCACTGCGACCTTGCCGGCCTTGGTGTCGACGGAGAAGACGAGCTGCTCTTCGCCAAGCGCCTTATTGAGCGAGGCGGCGAAGTCGAGGTTCATGATGGGGTGACGCTTGCGGTCGGCCTCGTTATCGCCGCCGAAGAGCGTTGAGCCGTAGATGACGCGCCTGGCGCCGAGGTCGAGCATGGCCTTGCCGTCGTCTGCCGTGCGCAGACCGCCGCCGACCTGGCAGGTGAGGCGCGAGGTGAACTGCTGAATGAGTTTGCGGTTGTCGCCCTGACGCATGGCGGCATCGAGATCGATGAGCTGCACGAGCGGGTACTTCTCAAAGCGGGTGATCCAGTACTCGAAGTCGTCGAAGGCAAGCTTCAGCTTCTCGCCCTGCACAAGCTGGACGATCTGGCCATTCATCAAATCAATGGAAGGAATTAACATGTCCCTTCGATTGTCTCAAAGCAGTGAGGTGCGTTGTGGGAAGGTGCTCCATCGGCAGGCATAAAATCCGATCATGCCGGTTAAGACTCTGTGCCGCTTGCTGCTGTTCCTGACACTTTGCGCAGGCGCTCTCGCTGCCGTGGGCCAGACCAACGTTGGCCCGTCGAACCCTATCCTGCAGCACGCCGATCCCTTCATTACGTGGATGCCCGTCGACGGCAGGTACCTGCTGCTGGCGACTGCGCGCAACAATGTCACCATCTGGAGCGGCCCTACGCCAGCGACTGCGGCGACTGACTCAAAGGTCGTCTTCAACGCTGTCGAGGGTATGCGCGAGGTGTGGTCGCCGACGCTGTGGCACATCAAGGGTTCGTGGTGGATCTATTTCACGGCACGGGTGGGTACGGAGAAGCACGCGATCTACGTGCTGCAGTCCGATACGGATGATCCGCTGGGCACGTACACCTATCGCGGCCCGCTCGACCTGGAGCGAGAGGCCATCGATCCGTCCGTGCTGACCGTAAAGGGCAAGACCTACCTGATGTATGTGGGCGTCGGCGGTGGTGAGAATGCGATCTACATGGTGAGACTGGGCGAGCCGATGAAGCCCGTGGGCGAGAAGGTGCTGATCGCGGAGCCGGAGTATCCGTGGGAGAAGGGTGCCGGCAGCCCGAAGAACTATCCGGTGAACGAGGGACCGACGGCGCTGTACCACGCGGGCAAGGCCTTCATCGTGTACAGCGGCTCGGACACGGCCTCGACCTTCTACTGCCTGGGCCTGCTGACGTTCCAGGGCGGTGATCCACTGCAGCGCAGGAACTGGATCAAGACAGACCATCCCATCCTGACGCAGAACCCGGCCGTCGGCATTGTCGGCACGGGGCGCGGCACGTTTGCGCACGCGAAGGACGGCACGGAGTGGCTGCTCTACGCAGCGATGCCCGCCGATGACGCGAGGACAGCAAATCGGGCGACACGAGCGCAACGGTTCACGTGGAACGCTGACGGCTCGCCAGAGTTCGGACCGGTGTTGGCGGATGGGCCGATAGCGGTTCGCTAGTGCTTGCTTTTTCCGCGTCGATGTAACGCATCCCACGTCTCAAAAGCGAGACGTGGGGCACCCGCGCTACTGCGCTCGATTGCGCACGTCTCGGCGGGTGTAGAGCGCGTTGATGAGTGTGGCTGCGAGCGCGGTCCAGCCGGTCTGGTGCGATGCGCCGAGACCGCGGCCGGTGTCGCCGTCGAAGTATTCGCTGAAAAGGATGAGGTCTTTCCAGTGGGGATCGCTGGCGTAGCGATGCTCCTTGCCGTGGCTGGGACGATAGCCGTCTTTGTCAGGCAGGAAGAGGTTGACGAGGCGCCGCGCGATGCTCTCGGAGATTTCGACGAGGGTGTGCATCTCGCCGCTGCCGGTGGGGTATTCGAGCTTGAGGTCATCGCCATAGACGAGGTAGTAGCGCTCGAGCGCGTTGAGCAGCAGCATGTTCATGGGGAACCAAACGGGGCCGCGCCAGTTGCTGTTGCCGCCGAACATGCCGCTGTCGCCCTCGGCGGGGACGTAGCGCACGGTGAAGTGCTGCCCATGCAGTTCGGTCTGGAAGGGGTTGTCGTAGTGGTAGCGTGACAACGCGCGAATGCCGTGGGGCGAGAGGAACTCAGCCTCATCCAGCACGCGTCGCAGGATGCGTTCCAGACGCGCGCGCGGTGCAATGGCGATCCAACGGGAGCCGTTGATCTCTTCGTTGCTGACGTTGGCCGTGCTGACGTAGTTAGAGAGCTGAGGCTTGTAGTTCAGGAACCACTTCGTGCGTTTCTCGAAGTCGCGGAGGCCGTCTACGGTGCCTCGCTTCATGATGCAGACGGCGAAGAGCGGTGCGATGCCGACCATGGAGTGGACCTTGAGCGGGGTGCTATCGCCGGAGTCATGTTCGAGCTCGTCGAAGTAGAAGCCATGCTCCTCATCCCACAGACCGTCTCCGCCGACGGAGTTGATGGCGTCGATGACGGCGATGTAGTGCTCGAAGAACTTGCTGGCGATGTCTTCGTAGGCAAGGGAGCGCTGGTGTGCGAGCTCAAGCGCGATCTGCAGCATCACGGAGCAGTAGAGTCCCATCCACGCGGTGCCGTCAGCCTGGTGCAGGCAGACGCCGTCTGGCAGCGAGACCGATCGGTCGAAGACGCCGATGTTATCGAGCCCGAGGAAGCCGCCGCCGAAGAGATTGCGACCCTTTTCGTCGTTGCGGTTGACCCACCAGGTGAAGTTCAACATCAGCTTCTGGAAGGCGCGCTCGAGGAAGTCGAGATCGCCTACGCCTTCGTCATCCACGCCCATGCGATAGACGTGCCACACGGCCCATGCGTGCACGGGCGGGTTGACGTCACCGAAGGCGAACTCGTAGGCAGGCATCTGCCCGTTGGGGTGCATATACCACTCGCGCAGGAGAAGCAGGAGCTGGGCCTTGGCAAACTCGGGATCGATGCGCGCCATGGGGATCATGTGGAAGGCTGTGTCCCAGGCGGCGAACCATGGGTACTCCCACTTGTCGGGCATGGAGAGGATGTCGCGACAGAAGAGGTGGCGCCACTCCGCGCTCTTCTTCATGCGTTCGGGTGGTGGCGCGATCTGTGTGCTGTCGCCGGACATCCACTGCTCTGCGATGAAGTAGTAGAACTGCTTGCACCACAGCAGGCCAGCGTAAGCCTGGCGTGAGACGCGGCACTCTTCGGTGGTGGCTTCCTGCGGGATGATGCCTGCGTAGAAGTCATCGGCCTCTGCGATGCGCTTTGCGAAGATGCCCTCTGCGTCGGCGAGTGTGATGGTGGGCGGGACGATGTCGGTACTGCGGTGGTCGGGCTCGCTCTCGCTGCGCTGATCGACGCGGACAAGACGCAGGTACAGCGTGACGCTGGCGCCGGGTGCGATGTCGGTGCGATAGAGGAGTGCGCATTTGGTGCCGTCCTTGTCCTTTACGGCGTCTGCTTCGCCGTGCACGATCAGCCGGTCGAAGGCGTCCTTGCTGAAGTGAGCCCCGCCGCCGTAGTTGGGGTCGAGGCGCTTCATGTTGCTGTCGTTCTCGGTGAAGACCAGGCGCTCCGGTGTGAGGGCGTTTCCCTCGATGGGATAGAAGGCGTAGGCGCCCAGCACCTTGTGGTCGGCACGGACGCTGTGGTCGCCGGTCTGCTGGATGATGGGGCGGGTGTTGCCGGTGGCTTCGAGGTTCTTCCAGGACCAGTTGTTGCGCAGTGTGAGTTGCGGTAGCAGCGTGAGCGGTGCTGCGTCGGGGCCGCGATTCCATGCGGTAATGCGGATGAGGGTGTCTTCCGCGTCGGCCTTGGCGTACTCGATGAAGACGTCGAAGTAGCGGCTCTCCTCGAAGATGCCGGTGTCAAGGAGTTCGTACTCGGGCTGGTCGTAGCCGCGGCGCTTGTTCTCGGCGCGCAGGTCGTCGTAGGGGAAGGCTTTTTGAGGGTACTTGTAGAGGGATTTGCAGTAGGCGTGCGTGGGTGTGGCGTCGAGGTAATAGAACTGCTCTTTGACGTCTTCGCCGTGATTGCCCTCGGTGTTGCCGAGGCCGAAGAGGCGTTCCTTCAGGGTGACGTCCTGGCCGTTCCACAGTGCGGTGGAGAAGCAGAGGCGGCACTGGCGGTCGGTCCAGCCCAGGAGGCCGTCCTCGCCCCAGCGGTAGGCGCGGTACTGGCCCATCTCATAGGGGAAGGACGCCCAGACGTTGCCGTCGGCGGAGTAGTCCTCACGCACGACGCCCCACTGGCGTTCGGGCAGGTAGGTGCCCCATCGCTGCCAGTTCTTGACCCGCGTGCGATTCTCGTCGAGCCGTTGCTGTTCTGCCGTTACCTTTGCTTCGCCCATTACCCGTCACCCTTGTCTATTGACTGTGTAGGATGCGCGACAGTTAGTGGGCTTCGGGCGATCGTGCGATCAGCGGACTGGCGTCTGAAGCCGGACGGGGACGCCCTGGGCGGCGAGTTCGCGCTTCAGCTCCCAGGAATCGGTGATGCCGAAGTGGAAGATGCTGGCGGCGAGTGCTGCGTCGGCGTGGCCGCCGCCCTTTGCGTGGCTGAAGACGTCGGCGAAGTGCTGTGCATTGCCGGCGCCTCCGCTGGCGATGACGGGGATCTGGACGGCCTGCGAGACGCGTGCGGTCAGGTCGTCGTCGAAGCCGGTGCGACGGCCGTCGGAGTCCATGCTGGTGAGCAAGATCTCGCCCGCGCCGCGCTGCTCGGCTTCGATCGCCCATTCGACGACTTTGAGGCCGGTGTTCTTGCGGCCACCGCTGACGTAGACCTCGGCGTCCCCGACGGGATCGCTGGAGGTTGCGTTGCGTTTCGCGTCGATGGCGACGATGACTGCCTGTGCACCGAAGGAGGCGCCGATCTCGCCGATGAGTTCGGGCCGCGCGATAGCGGAGGAGTTGATGCTGACCTTGTCCGCGCCTGCGAGGAAGACGCTCTCGGCGTCTTCTGCGGAGCGAATGCCGCCGCCGACGGTGAAGGGGATGAAGAGCTTGTCGGCAGTTCGCTTTACGGTGTCGAGGAGTGTGCCTCGGCCTTCGTGCGTGGCGGTGATGTCGAGCAGCACGATCTCATCTGCGCCGGCGGCGGCGTGGCGGTGCGCGAGTTCGGCGGGGTCACCGGCGTCGATGATGTCGACGAACTGGATACCTTTGACGACGCGGCCTCCGCGTACGTCGAGGCAGGCGATGATTCGTTTGGTTAGCATTAAATATTCACCTTTGAGGTATCGAGCCATGCGTGGACAGCAGCCCATTGGCTTTCGTTGAGGGCCCGCTTCGGCACCAGGAGAAACTTGTTCTTCGCAACAAACAGAAGAGCGATGTGGTCATCTTCCGCGAAGTCGACCACAGCCGCTCGACGGAAGCGGCCTTCGCTGAGGCCTGGCAGCCGCGAGATCATTTCGTCGCCCTCAATTTCCAGCTCCACCGGCTCGTTTTCGGGCCGCCCATTTTTCATCTGTTTGTAGAGACGACGGACGTTGACCGGGCGCATTACAAGAACGAAGAGACCAAACCCTGTAAGCGCGGCCAGGACGCCTCCTGCCAACGGAGTGAATGCGAAGTGGCGGGCAGTGATGTCCCACGCGAGGATCGCCGCGCAAACTAGACCGAGGACCGGGAGTACCCACACCCAGATGGCCATGCGTAGCGCACCGAATTTCTTCCTGCGATAGCAGAGTATCTGCGCATGTTTGAAGTCTTCGAAGTTCATCGTGTAACGAGCGAGCATTACAGCTCCACGAAGTTACGAAGTAACTGCAGGCCGGTGTCGCCGGATTTTTCCGGGTGAAACTGCACGCCCATCACGTTGTTGCGTTCGACCGCTGCAGTGAACGCGCCGCCGTAGCTGGTGGTGGCTGCGGTGTCGGCGTCGACGGGGGCTCGCCAGGAGTGGGTGTAGTAGACGAACGCTCCGGGCGCGATGCCGCGCAGCAGCTTCGAGTCGGGGCGAATGTCTTCGAGGGAGTTCCAGCCGACGTGCGGGCTCTTCAGCTCTTCGCCGTTGTAGGTCGCGGGGAAGCGCTCGCACTTGCCATCGAAGTTGCAGAGGCCGTCGGTGCTGTCCGCTTCAGTGGAGCCGTTGTAGAGCCACTGAAGGCCCACGCAGATACCGAGGAAGGGCACGCCGCGTGCGATGGCCTCGCGCGTCGCCTCAGTCAGTTGCAGGTCATGCAGCAACTGCGTGGCGCGGAAGTGGCCGACGCCGGGGAGGACGATCTTGTCGGCGTTGCGTACGTCGTCTGGCGACTGCGTGATGTGCGTTTCGGCACCGAGGAAGTTGAGCGCCTTGACGACGCTGGTGAGATTGCCCGCTTTGTAGTCGATGACTTGGATCATGTGCGTTGTGGACCCTTTGTCCAGTCTTCTAGTTTGAGGCCTTTGACCTGGCGGAAGGCTGCGTCGTTGGAGATCAGGACGAAGTCGTGTGCGAGTGCGTGGGCGGCAATAAGAGCATCCATCGTTGCGAGCGGTTTTCCCAAGCGCTTTTGTTTCGCGGCGAGTAGAGCATATTGCACCGCACAGTCCGAATCCCAAGGCTGAATGGCGATGATGCGCAGGAAGCGTTCGGTTGGCGCGGTGATCTTGGCTTCGCGGGGAAGGAGCGCCAGACCGAAGCGCGTCTCTGCTTCGCAGATCGTCGAAATAACGCAGTGATTTTTGCGCTCATTGAATTTGAGGTCCAACGCTGGATAGTCGCCCCGGACCAGATAGCTGATGATATTGGTATCGAGAAGGAAACGCGTCATTTGACGAGCTTTGGCACGCGTACAGGGCTCCGGTCACGAGGTATGACGAACTCATCGCGCTCGGACTGCGTGAGTGCATCGCGCATCCGAAAGAACTCGTCGAAGTTCTTGTCTTTACTCGTGAGTAGAACCCCTCCTGTCAAGGGGTCCTTGCTGATGCTGACCTCGTCGCCCTCGAAGCGGAATTCGCTGGGAAGGCGGACTGCCTGGCTGCGGCCGTTCATGAAGAGTTTTGCGGTGCGTTCCATGTTCGCTTCCTCCCGTGATATATACCATAGTCTATATCGGCCGCTCGTCGCCTTGATGTCGGCTCTCGAGGCTGAAGGCCCGAGCTATCGAGCGGGCCTTCAGCCCTTGGTGGTTCTCGTGGTGCGTTCTACCCGGGCCTTCGGCCTAGGCTAAGGTGTCGGCGCGCCTTTAGAGCTCTCTAAACCGAAGACGATTCGCGTAGCCAAACGCCGAAGCAAGCCAATGCCGCAACCAGTGCTGCGATTCTGCGCCAGCCATTGCCGAACCAACAAAGGCAGAACGACAGGAGAGCAAGGATTGCTCCACGTCCGACCCACAGACTCAGATCGTTAACGTGACCATACAACCCATCCCAATGTCGGCTGACGATTCTCAAGGCCGCCATACAGAGGATGGAGAGTCCATCTGCAAACACAGCGATTGCGAATATGTATGCTCTCCATCTCGGCAGTGAATACATACAGACCTCTAGAGTTCTACCCAGACCTTCGGTCTGGGCTAAGATGTCGGCGCGCCTCTGGCGCTTATCTAGTACGAAGTTCCGACTGCACAGGCAAACAGGAAATTCAGTAGACCACCGATTAGAGAGCATGCAATCCCGATCATCCTTTGTCTTCCGTCTACCCTATTCGCGAGCATCAGAGAGAAAGAGCACAACAGGCAAACAGGAAACGTTGCAAGAAGAATCGAAGCTTCTGTGGCATCACTCAGGTTTTTTCCCGTGATTCGGTAATGCAACTGTGCGACTGCAATCGAGGTCATCGGGTAGGCAATCGCACATATGGCAATTGCGATAGCGATGGTGCCGGCCCTCGATCTTTCCGACGTCTGCATCTCCAAATTCCTCGATGGCTTAAAGCAAACCCTTCGTGCTCGGCAGCAGATCCTTCATGCGTTCGTCGCGGCTTACGGCTCCGCGCAGGGCTCGGGCGAAGGCTTTGAAGATGGCTTCGATCTTGTGGTGGTTGCTGCGGCCGTACATGGTTTTGACGTGGACGTTGCAGCGGCCACCGCGGGCGAAGCCGTCGAAGAAGTCTGTGACGAGTTCGGTCTGGAAGTCGCCGACGAGTGGCACATTGACCTGATCGTCCACGACATAGCCGGTGCGTCCACTCAGGTCGATGGCGGCGACGGCGAGTGTCTCGTCCATGGCCATGACGAAGTAGCCTGCGCGCAGGATGCCCTTCTTGTCGCCGAGCGCCTTGTCGAAGGCTTCACCGAGTGCGATGCCCACGTCTTCGACGGTGTGGTGCTGGTCGACGTCGAGGTCGCCGTTGCAGGTGAGGTCGAGGTCGAAGCCGCCGTGGCGCGTGAAGAGTTCGAGCATGTGGTCGAAGAAGCGAATGCCGGTGCGGACGTTGTAGGTGCCCTGGCCGTCGAGGTTCAGCTTCAGCTTGATCTGGGTTTCGGTGGTGGCGCGGTCGATGGTGCCGATGCGCGGATCCCACACACCCGCTTCGCGTGTGTATGGGGCACCCGGTCCTGTGATCACTTCAACATTGGGCATCAGATGGATATCGCTAGCGTTTTCGGGGTTACTCATATTCGGGTGTCTCCTTGGGCTCGGTCTCGGGCTTGATGACTTCGGCGGGCTGCCAGTTGATGCCGGCCAGTGCGTCGCGCAGAGCCTGGATGCCCATGCTGACCTGGTCGGGCAGGCCGACGGTGAGGCGCACGCAGCCGTCAAGGCCGGGGTCGGCGGAACGGTCGCGGACGAGGATGTTGCGTGTGCGCATCTCGTTGACGAACTGCTTGTGGCGCGGGCCGATGTGCATCAGTACAAAGTTTGCGTGGGAAGGCCAGCGCGGCACCTTCATGTTGTCGAGCGCCTTCTCAATGCGGGCGCGTCCTTCGTGCATCTGCTGGACGTACCAGTCGATGTATTCGGTGTCACCGATGCAGGCTTCGACTGCGGCGAGTGCTACGCCGTTGACGTTGTAGGGCGAGCTTGCCTTGCGGAGATGGTTCAGTAAGCTAACTGGTCCGGCGAGCAGGCCGACGCGGAGGTTGGCGAGGCCGTAGGCCTTCGAGAACGTACGTGCGACGAGGATGTTTTGTGGTGCGTCTGCACCTTCCACCAGATCACCCATGACGGTATCGCCCTGGAAGTGGAAGTAGGCTTCGTCGACGAGGATGACTGCGTGCGGCGCGGCCTTCGCGATGTTGTGGATCTGCTCGCGTGTGGTGATGGCGCCGGTGGGATTGTTGGGCGTGGTCAGGATGATGAGCTTGGTCTTCGGCGTGATGGCGGCGAGCATGCGTTCATATGGGAACGCGAGTGTGTCGTCGGCCTGCACGCGCACCAGCTTTGCGCCCATGCCCATGGCGTTGACGTCGTACATGAAGAACGAGGGCACGGCGAAGAGACACTCATCGCCCTCTTCGAGGAAGGTGAAGCAGACGATGTGGATGGCTTCATCGACGGCGTTGGTCAGCAACACCTGCTCGGGCTTGAGGCCGAGGTGTTGTGCGACGACGGCTTCGACGGGACCGCGCTCGGGATAGATGGTGAAGCCTTCGAGCGTGATCCTGCCCAGCGCTTCGCGCACACGTGGCGAGGGTGCGTGCGTGTTCTCGTTGAAGTCGAGGCGCAGGCCGTTGCGGCCGGCGAGAGGCGGGTGGTACTCCGGCATCGCAAGGATGGCGCGGCGCGGTTGGATGTCGACCCACGTCTCAGAAGCGAGACGTGGGGCACCCGGTTCGGTGACTGCTTCGGTGCTCATCGCTTGCCTGCTTTCATGCGGACGCGGACGCTTTGGGCGTGGGCGGTGAGGCCCTCGGCTTCCGCGAGTGCGATGGCGTGTGGTCCGAGCTTTGCGAGGCCTGCTGCCGTGTAGTTCTGCACGGTGATGACCTTCAGGAAGTCGTAGATGCTGAGGCCGCCGCGCATGCGCCCGACGCGGCCGGTGGGCAGCACGTGGTTGGGTCCGCTGATGTAGTCGCCCATGCTTTGCGGCGAGTAGTTGCCGATGAAGACAGAGCCCGCGTTTTTGACCCAAGCGAGGTCTTCGACGGAGTCGACGGTGAGGTGCTCGGGTGCGAGGCGGTTGGTGATGAAGCGTGCCTCTTCGACGGAGCCGCAGAGGAAGATGGTGCCGCGTGCCTTGATGGAGACCTGCGCCAGCTTGTTGTTCTTCGCCTGCTCCTTCACTTCGTTCACGACCTGCTTCGCAAGTTGCGAGTCGGCGGTGACGAGGACGGCAAGTGTTTCGGGATCGTGCTCGGCCTGTGCGACGAGGTCGGCTGCGATGCCGGCGGCATCGCCAACCTGGCTGGTGACGACGATCTCGGTCGGGCCGGCGGGCATGTCGATGCCGCACTCGGTGCTTGCGATGATCTTTGCGGCGGTGACGTAGAGGTTACCGGGGCCGACGATCTTGGCGACGCGCGCGATCGTCTCCGTGCCGTAAGCCATGGCGGCGATCGCCTGTGCGCCGCCGGTGCGGTACATTTCGGTGACGCCGGCGAGGTGTGCGGCGGCGAGCGTCTCACGCGCTGGCTTGGGGCTGCAGACGACGATGCGTTCTACGCCCGCGACCTTCGCTGGAATGGTGGTCATCAGCAGCGTGGAGGGCAGGGGATAGCGGCCGCCGGGGACGTAGCAGCCGACGGACTCGAGCGGACGGATGATCTGTCCGACGGTGACGCCGGGCGTGTTCTCCGTGGTCCACTCGTCGGGCTTCTGCTGCTCAGCGAAGCTGCGGATGTTCTCCGCGGCGATCTGCATGGCCTGCTGCAGTGGTTCAGGTGTGGCGTTCCATGCGTCGAGCATCTCGCCGGCGGTGACGCGGAGGTGGCCCTGCAGGGAGTCGAACTTCTCTGCGAATTTCAGCAGAGCCTTGTCGCCCTTCTTCTGGACTTCCTGCATGATCTTGCGGACGGTGGGTTCGACTTCCGCCGTCTTCACGGCGCCGCGGCGCTCGAGCGTTGCGAGGAGTGCGTAGGCGTCTTTCGCGTTGCGGCCTGTGGTCTTGATGAGCTTCATGGGGTGCTCCTGGTGCCTGTTCGTCGCACTTGTCGCGGGCTTACAGCCCGCAGGTTTCTCGGTGTCCTTAACCCAGGGCGTCGCCCTGGGCTAGGAAGTCGCGGGCCTTCAGCCCTCACAACTCGAGCCGCCCTCCGAGAGCGAGCTCTACAGAACGACCTTGCTCAACGGGTATTCGACGATGCCGCTGCCGCCTGCTGCCTTCAGCTTTGGGATGACTTCGCGAACGACGGTTTCGTCGAGGATGGTGTTTACGGCGACCCAGTTCTCATCCTTCAAATGCGAGACGGTGGGCGACGAGAGTGCGGGAAGGAGCGAGAGGATCTGGTCGAGATTCGCTTTGGGGACATTGAGCATCAGGCCGACCTGGGAGAGTGCGTTGATCGCGCCATTCAGCATCAGTGCGAGGTTGTCGATCTTCTGCTTCTTGAACGGGTCGGTGTAGGCGGACTTGTTTGCGATGAGCTGCGTCTCGCTCTCCATCAGCAGGTCGATGATGCGCAGGCGGTTGGCGCGCAGGGAGCTGCCTGTCTCGGTGACTTCGACAATGGCGTCGCAGAGCATGGGCGGCTTCACCTCGGTGGCGCCCCAGCTGAACTCAACCTTGACGTTGATCTTCTTTTCCTTGAAGTAACGTTTGGTGTACTCGACGAGCTCGGTTGCGATGACCTTGCCTTCGAGGTCTTCGGGCTTTTGGAAGGGTGAGTCTTCGGGGACGCAGAGCACCCACTTCACCTTCTGCCGCGACTGCTTGGAGTAGGTGAGCGACGTGATGCGATCGACGTCCGAGAGGTTCTCAAGAACCCAGTCGTTGCCGGTCAGGCCGGCGTCGAGCGCGCCGCTCTCCACGTAGCGCGCCATCTCCTGCGCGCGGACGAGCATGCATTCGATTTCGGGATCGTTGATGGCGGGGAAGTAGCTGCGGCCGCTGGGGCTGATCTGCCATCCGGCGCGTTTGAACAGGTCAATGGTCGCGTCCTGGAGGGAACCCTTGGGGATGCCGAGTTTCAGTGTCTTGCTCACGTTCGTGTTCTCCGTCGAATCTGTGTTGGTCGCGCTTTGCGCGATGGAGCGGCTTTGCCGCTGACCCCATTCTTTGCTTCGCAAAGCATGGGGCACCCGATTTTGTGGCTACTTTGCGGTCTCGATTGGCTTGGTAAAGCAGCTTACGGTGCCTTCATGGCAGACCAGTCCGTCGCCTTCGACTTCTACTTTGAAGAGCAGTGCGTCGTTGTCGCAGTCGGTGCTGGCGCTGATGATGCGCAGGCGGTTGCCGCTGGTCTCGCCCTTCATCCACAGCTTGCTGCGGGTGCGCGACCAGAAGGTGACGAAGCCGCTTTCGAGCGTGCGGCGGTAGCTCTCTTCGTTGAGGAAGCCCAGCATCAGCATCTCGCCGGTCTTTGCGTCCTGCACGATGCCGGGGACGAGGCCGTCTGCCTTGGCGAAGTCAATCGTTACGTCGTTCATCTAATCCTCGTGGGTTAAGCCGCGTTCGATGGGGACTGGCGGACATAACAAAGCCCGCCGGTGAGCATCGCTCGGGCGGGCTGGTATCGATCCTGTGTGCGTTGACGCCTTACTACGACTTCGCACCGGACACCGCCGCCATCACGCCATGCGCGTGGTGAAGATGACCATGATGGTGGGTGCGAACGTTCATTGCACCTTTGAGGCTAATGGTGCGGGCTGCCTGTGTCAACGGCGAGCCGTGAAAAGAAAGTCGTGACTGCGGCAGAAAACCTTTTCTTCCAACGGCTTCTCCCAGATATGGTTCGGATGTACCGCCGGTGCCCGATCGGCGAAAGTGTACGCAAGGAGATCATGACCATGAAGATGTTTCGTTTCCTCCCCGTTCTCGCCCTGGCCATTGCCGGTCCGCTGCTGACCGCACAGAGTGCGGCGCCCGCAAAGACTGCCGCTCCTGCGAAGACTGCTGCCAAGCCGGTGACGGCGGCGGCAAATCCGCACAAGAACGATCCGCTGGATATCAACACCGCATCGCCCGACCAGTTGATGCAGTTGCCGGGTGTGGGTGAGGCCTACTCCAAGCGCATCATCGATGGCCGTCCGTACACGGCGAAAAACCAGCTTGTGACGCGGGGCATTGTGCCGAAGGCGACGTATGACGGCATCTCAGCGCAGATCATTGCGAAGCGTGCGTCGAAGTAGAGTTCGTGGCAAACGAAAAGGGCGGCCCTTGCGGGTCGCCCTTCTTATGTTTTGTGGGTGCTGAGTTACTTGGCTGCGACTGCGGTCTGTCCGACGGAGGCCTTGAGTGCTTCGGCCTTGTCGGTCTTTTCCCAGGTAAAGTCGTCGCCGATGCGGCCGAAGTGGCCGTAGGCTGCGGTCTGCTGGAACTTTGGCTTGCGCAGGTCGAGCGTCTCGATGATGCCCTTGGGGGTCAGCGAGAAGTTCTTGCGGACGGCGGCGGTCAGTTCGCTGGCGTCGACCTTGCCGGTGCCGAAGGTCTCGACGAGCACCGAAACGGGCTCAGCAACGCCGATGGCGTAGGCGAGCTGTACTTCTGCGCGGTCCGCCAGGCCGGCTGCGACGATGTTCTTTGCGATGTAGCGGGCCATGTAGGCAGCCGAACGATCGACCTTGGTCGCATCCTTGCCGCTGAATGCTCCGCCGCCGTGACGGCCCATGCCACCGTAGGTGTCCACGATGATCTTGCGGCCGGTCAGACCGCTATCGCCCATGGGGCCACCGACGACGAAACGGCCGGTCGGGTTGATGTGGTACTTGGTGTCGGCGTCCAGCAGTTCTGCGGGGATGGTCGCCTGGATGACGTGCTCCAGGATGTCGGCGCGCAGCTTGTCGGTCTCAACAGCCTCATCGTGCTGGCTGCTGATGACGACGGCGTCGACGCGGACGGGCTTGTTGTTGCCGTCGTACTCGACCGTGACCTGGCTCTTGCCGTCGGGGCGCAGGTAGCCGAGCTTGCCGGACTTGCGGACTTCCGTGAGCTTTGCGGCCAGCTTATGCGCCAGCGAGATCGGCGTGGGCATCAGCTCCGGCGTCTCGTTGGTGGCATAGCCGAACATCATGCCCTGATCGCCGGCGCCGCCGGTGTCAACGCCCATGGCGATGTCAGGCGACTGCGCGTTGATGGACGAGATGACGGCGCAGGTGTTCGAGTCAAAGCCGTACTCGGAGTGCGTGTAGCCAATGTCTGCGACGGTCTGGCGGACGATCTTCTGGAAGTCCACGTACGCCTTGGTCGTGATCTCGCCGGCGACGACAACAAGGCCGGTGCAGGTCAGGGTCTCGCAGGCTACGCGGCTCATGGGATCCTGCGCCAGGCAGGCGTCCAGGATGGCATCGGAGATCTGGTCGGCAATCTTATCGGGATGGCCTTCGGTAACGGACTCAGACGTAAAGAGAAAACGATCGCTTGTGGACAAAAACTGCTCCTTGGGGCGCTGTGAGGCGGACGTTGAATATTCGATCTATTCTAACTCGCCGGGGATTCGGGAGAGCGCGAAATGGCCCTAGTCACCCGCCATTGCGGCCCCATGGTGAAGACCGGGGAACTATTCCGTGGCGTGGATGGCCACGGTGCGCTTATGGTCCGGCAGGTGCACAACGCCACGGTGAACTAAGACCCAGAGGACGCCGACGGCGAGTACCAGGACGGCGGTGAGGAGCCCGACAACACCTACCCAGCGCCAGCGGGTCTGGCTCTCTTCGGTCTTGCGTGACCGGCGGACAGCCTCGGCGAATTCGACCCAGTCGTCTTCCTTCGCCTCCGGTTCGATGCCGGCGGTGCGCAGGGCTGTGTTGAAGTTCTGGAGGGTTTCTTCGGGATTCAGGCCGCAGTGGAGGCAATAGGAGCGCAGGATGCCACGGTTGAAGACGCCGCCCGGCAGGTCGCGGAAGCGCTCGTCTTCCAGGGCATGCAGATGCCGCAGGGAGACGCGTGTGGCGACGGCGACGTCATCCAGTGCGATCCCCTGCCGCTCTCGCTGCTCCCTTAGCTCCTGTCCGAAACGCATGCGTTCGCTTGCCCGTCGTGCCCGGTGGGTTTGGCCGGATCGGTAATCCGGCCATCTTGGAAACTGGTCTGCTGCTTTGCTGCGTCGTGCTACTGCGAATCCTAATACTGCAAACCCACAAAAACCAAAGCTAAGAGCATCAGCGACAACACTATCGGTACTACTAACGGCTAAACGAGTTTCGTTGTGGGAATTGCGCGCGAAAGATACTCTGACCGCAAGAACGGATTGGTGCTGCCCCGGTGGGAGACCAAGCTGAATGTATGGCAACGCTATCCTTGTTTACGCCGTCGTTTCCGCCGCTCACCGCTATGAAGCCCCACGCCATTGCCGCTCCAACGCATCTTGCCAGTGATGAACATCGCTGGCTTGCGGTGTTGCGCCGATCGGACACTGCCGCCCGACCGGACGGTTCCGGCGATCGCTTCTTCTATGGCGTGACGACGACCGGCATCGTCTGCCGGCCAAGCTGCCCCAGTCGCCGTCCACGCCGCGAGAACACGCTGTTCTTCGATTCGGTCCACCAGGCGGAGGCGGCGGGATTCCGCACCTGCCAGCGGTGCCGGCCGGCTGGACCTCCGCCGGAGCAGGAGGCTGCGGCGCGTGTCGATCGCGTGCGCCGGTACCTGGAGCAGCATGCCGAGGAAGGCGCAGTGACGCTCGCGGTGCTGGCGACGATAGCGGAGCTTAGCCCTTTCCATCTGCAGCGCGTCTTTCGCGCCGCCATGGGCGTTTCGCCTGCGGAATATGCGAGGCGTCTGCGCGCGGAGCGCTTTGCCGAGGCGCTACAGGCCGGCAGCGTCACGGAAGCCGTCTATGCCGCAGGTTTCCAATCGCCCAGCCAGGTCTACGCAAAGCGAGCCGCAACGGGCATGACGCCCGGGGCCCGCAAGCGCCTGGGCGAGCATCAGCACATTCGGTACAGCATCGTCGATTCGCCGCTGGACCGGATGCTGGTGGCGGCGACGGACCTTGGTGTGTGCCTGATCGCCTTCGACACCAGCGATGACGTGCTGCGCGAAGAGCTGCATTCGCGCTTTGCCGCGGCGGAGCTTGAAGAAGATAACGGCCGGCTGGCCGACCATGCGAAGACCGTGCTGCAGCACCTGTCGGAGTCGCCCACGGCAAAGCGGCTGCCGCTGCATGTGCGCGCAACGGCCTTTCAGCAGCGGGTTTGGAAGGCTCTGGAGGCGATTCCGCATGGAGAGACGCGGACCTACGCGCAGCTTGCCGCGGAGATTGGCGCGCCGAAGGCCGTGCGTGCCGTCGGGTCAGCGTGTGGCGCGAATCCGGTGGCGCCGGTGGTGCCCTGCCATCGGGTGGTGGGCAGCAATGGATCGCTGACGGGCTATCGCTGGGGCAAGGAACGCAAGGCGAAGCTGCTGGAGATGGAGAGAGCGGGGAAGGACGCATAGTGCACAGCGCATACCTCGTCCCTGTATAAGGGATGCGTATGCGTCGACTCCTTGCCCTAGCCCTTTGCCTTCTGAGTACTGCCGCCGCGTCTGCCCAGGCGCGGTGGACGCCTGAGCGCGCCAACGACTGGTATGCGAAACAGCCCTGGCTGGTTGGCTCCAACTACGTGCCTTCGGACGCGATCAACCAGTTCGAGATGTTCCAGGCGGCGACCTGGAATCCCTCGCTGAACGATACGGAACTGGGCTGGGCGGAGGCTGCGGGTATGAACACCATGCGGGTGTTTCTGCAAGACCAGCTCTGGCAGCAGGATCCGCAAGGCTTCAAGAAACGGCTGAATGAATTCCTTGCGATCGCGGCTAAGCACCACATCCGGCCGATGCTTGTGCTCTTCGACTCATGCTGGGATCCCGACCCGAAGCTGGGACCGCAGCACCCGCCGATCCCCGGCATTCACAACTCCGGCTGGGTACAGAGCCCGGGGACGAAGGGGCTGACCGATCCGGCGTACGAGCCGAAGCTAGAGGCGTATGTGAAGGGCGTCGTCAGCGCCTTTTCTAAGGATGACCGTGTGCTGGCATGGGACATCTGGAACGAACCGGATAACGCGACGTCGCAGTACACGCCGACACCAAACAAGACGGCGCGTGTGAACTACTACCTGCCGAAGGTGTTCGCGTGGGCGCGTAGCGCGCAGCCGACGCAGCCGCTGACCAGCGGTGTGTGGCATGACAACTGGAGCGATCCGGCCAAAGAGAACGATACGGTGAAGATTCAGCTTGCTGAGTCGGACATCATCACCTTCCATAACTACGGCTGGCCGGAGGAGTTCGAGGCGCGTATCAAGGAGCTGCAGCCGCTGGGCCGGCCGATCCTGTGCACGGAGTACATGGCGCGCGGTGCGGGCAGCACCTTTGACGGATCGTTGCCGGTGGCGAAGAAGTACAACGTTGCGGCGATCAACTGGGGACTGGTGGACGGCCGCACGCAGACGAAGTATCCGTGGGACTCATGGCAGCGGCCCTATGTTCTGCAGCAGCCGACGCTGTGGTTCCACGAGGTTTTTCATACCGATGGGACGCCGTATCGCGAGCGCGAGGTGGAGGAGTTGAAGGAACTGACCGGCCGGGGCAGATGAATTTCTTCTGGCAAGAGAGCGATTGTTTCCATTGTGCTCGATATAAGGAATAGGGTCGAGCCAGACATCTTCCTAGTGTCTTTTAGAAGCAGAAGATTTAGGGGCTGCAGCGTATACGCTGCAGCCCCACTTTTGTGGCATCACGTTCGCTCGGCCTTGAATGGATGAGGCATCATTGCGGTGTTTCGGCAGAGCGTATTCTTCTGTGCCGGGTGCGTGCGGGTGTACCCTTTACAGTGAAGAATCGAACCGATTGAGGGATTACAAGCATGGCTACAGCAGTTCTCACGCCCGAGTCGCTCCACACCGCCGCACCCCTGCCGTACAAGGTTGCTGATATGTCGCTGGCCTCGTGGGGCCGTAAGGAAATCGATATCGCCGAGCAGGAGATGCCCGGCCTGATGAGCATTCGCGCGAAATACGCCGCGGGGCAGCCCCTGGCGGGCGTCCGGATCACCGGATCGCTGCACATGACCATCCAGACGGCTGTGCTGATCGAGACACTGAAGGATCTGGGCGCCGACGTGCGCTGGGCTTCGTGCAACATCTTCTCCACGCAGGACCATGCAGCAGCGGCCATTGCAGAGACGGGCACACCCGTCTTCGCATGGAAGGGCGAGACGCTGGAGGAGTACTGGTGGTGCACATACCAGGCGCTGACCTTCCCCGGCGACAAGGGACCGCAGATGGTTGTGGATGACGGCGGCGACGTCACTCTGCTGATCCACAAGGGTGTGGAACTGGAAGCGGGCGACCGCAGCTTCGTGGACGGCAAGGCCGGCAGCGAAGAAGAGGCTGTCATTCAGCAGTTGCTGCTGAAGGTGCTGGCTGAGGATCCGCAGCACTGGACGAAGGTTGCGAAGGAATGGCGTGGCGTCTCGGAAGAGACGACGACCGGCGTGCATCGCCTGTACGACATGATGAAGAAGGGCAAGCTGCTGGTGCCCGCCATCAACGTGAATGACTCCGTCACGAAGAGCAAGTTCGACAACCTGTATGGCTGCAAGGAGTCGCTTGCGGACGGTATTAAGCGCGCCACGGACGTGATGATGGGCGGCAAGGTTGCGGTCATCTGCGGCTATGGCGATGTGGGTAAGGGCTCGGCGCAGTCATTGCGCGGCATGGGCGCTCGCATCATCGTTACCGAGGTCGATCCGATCAACGCCCTTCAGGCTGCGATGGAAGGCTTTGAAGTAACGACCCTGGAAGATACGCTGGGCCGCGGCGACATCTACGTTACCTGCACGGGCAACGTGGACATCATCACCTTCGAACACATGCAGAAGATGAAGGATCAGGCCATTGTCTGCAACATCGGCCACTTCGACAACGAGATTCAGATGGATCGCCTGAATACTTCCGACGCGATCAAGCTGGAGATCAAGCCACAGGTCCACAAGTACACCTTCCCTAACGGCAATGCGATCTTCGTGCTGGCCGAGGGACGCTTGGTGAACCTGGGCTGCGCGACCGGTCACCCGAGCTTTGTGATGTCGAACAGCTTCAGCAACCAGACGCTGGCACAGCTTGATCTGTGGGAGAACCGGGACAAATATGCTGTGGGCGTCTACGTTCTGCCCAAGAAGCTGGACGAGGAAGTCGCTCGTCTGCACCTGGAGAAGATCGGCGTGAAGTTGACGACGCTGTCACCGAAGCAGGCAGATTACATCGGTGTGAGCGTGGAAGGTCCTTACAAGGCCGAAACCTACCGCTACTAGACGCGTCGCGAAGTAGTATTGGGACAGCAGGTTTTCGCCTGCTGTCCCAATTTCTTTTCTGGCCTGGTCGCGTGCGCATCGTCACTGCTGTGTTGTCCTCTGCCTTTCTGTCCTCACTCCTGCTTACGGGGTGTGGCACCGGCGTCTATCGTGGCGAGGCGACGGCGGAATATTCCTTCACAGAACCACTGCCGACTGGTCCTTTCACCTACATCTCCGCACTCGGCTGCGCGAAGCAGGATGTAGACCTAAACACGGGCCTGACGGTGACAGGCCTCCCCGCACATGACGATGGCCCCTGCATCACGGCGGCACTGGCAAAGGCCAACGCGACTCATCCGGTCGTGCTGGTGCAGGACGGCGCCAGCCTGGTGTCCAGCATTCGCGGGCCTGCCGCAGGGCACTGGAGCATCGTGGGGCGAGGCGCAGGATTTCACGGAGCATCGACTTTATTTGGTACGGGCTTCTTTCAGAAGGCCGGCACGAATGACGATGTGATCTTTAACGGCGATGCTGCACATGCCGGCTGCCCGGGCGGCAAAAGCGACCCTGGTGTTTACACCCCCGGTCTACCACCGCCTCGCGGGACAGACATCACCCTGCGAGACTTTGCAATCAACGGCAATCGGGGCGATGGCGCCAACGGAAACTCAGACCGCGGAGATCCACGGGGCCACGACGGGTGCGCGCTGATGGGGATCGATTTGATAGACGTCAACAACGTACGAATCAGCGGCGTCACGTTCTACAACACCTCGATGTACAACTTGCGGCTGAGTGACGTAGGACACGCGACGGTTGAGCATTCGCTTTTCGCCAACATGGGACTGCTGCCCGACAAGTACGAGCCCCAAAACGGTGATGGCACGCATGTGAATGGGCCCGCTAACGACATCAACATTCACGATAATTACTACATCACCACGGACGACGCCATCGCATTGAATGCGCCGGAGGGCTGGGGCGGTCTTATCACCAACGTCACCATCTCGAACTCATTTGTGCAGCAGGGCAATACGCTATTACGGGCCTATACGAATAGTTCGCCTGTCGCGGCCGGGAACGCCCTGCCACTGATCTCGAACGTAACGGTCGATAACTTGAATGGTTTTGGGTTCTTCTGCGCATATTTTGGAGACGGCGCCTTCCATCCGGTGTCGCTGCCCGGAACGATCAAGAATTTTGTGTGGAAGAACTCCAGCTGTGGTTCTGATTGGGGGATCGGCCTGACGGAGAATGTGGCGGACCTGACCTTCTCAAATTTTCGCTGGATCAGTGACCACACCGCATCTCCTTTTTTCGAGATGCGGCAAGGCCACGCTGACTCAATCTCACTGCAGGACATCACGGTTGAACGTCCCTGGGATGTCGTCCCTGCCTTAGTCAGGTTGCGAGCGGCACCGACGTCCACTGTGGATGAGCTATCCATCGATGGATTGAAGTTCGCCGGGATCACGGACCCGTTGCCGCAACTGGTCCTCATCCGCGCACCCAGCTACATTTCACAAATCAAACTAAAGAACTCGCTCACCGGCTATGTCAGCATCGTCAACGACTCCAGGCTTACCGGGGCAGTTACGCAGAACTCTCGCAGCGCAACTGCCGACCAGTAAGCAGTGCCTGGTCCTTGTGTTGACGTTTTGTATGACGCGGAATCTTACTTGGCTGCGGTCAACCAGAGTCCGTCCGGGAACCGGCCTGTCGGCACGTCCTTGATCACGGTGAATGTACCAAGATCGATCTTCACCAGGTGGTCAGTCTTAGGCGATGTCGCATAGGCGAATTTGCCGTCGGGGGAGACGACAGCCTCATTGATGCCTTTGGGAGTGGCGATCGACCGCACAACTTCCATCGTCTTCAGATCTACAACGGCGATGGCTGGCTGGCCGTCCATGGTTACCAGCAAATACTTTCCATCGACCGTCGGCACGGTGCCGTAGCCCACACCCGGCAGCTTGATGCGCTTGCTCACCGCGTCCGTCTTGGTGTCGATGGCGACGAGTTCCGGCGTGGTCTGGTCTGCGGTGAAGATCCACTTGCCATCGTTCGAACTGGCGATGCGCTGCACATTCGATGAGATGGGAATAGTCTTCAGCAACTTCCGTGCAGGAACATCCATCACGGAGATCGTGCCCGGGCCCACGTTGGCGGAGTAGAGCTTTTTGCCGTCGGGGAGAAGAGCGATCATGTGGGATTGTTCCGCTCCCGTCGGGATCGATCCCACCACCTTCATCGTTTTGGGATCGATGATGGAGACGGTCTTATCGATTTCGGTCGTCACCAGCAGCATGCCGGTGTGCGTGTCCCAGATGGGCTTGTGGGGGCGTACTCCGTGCGGAAACGCAATGGATCCGATGGGTTTCGCGGTCGCGATGTCGAAGACCTGGATGTGATCACCATCCGTGCCGGGCTTGCCGACGCCGGAGTTGCCGTAAAGAGGTACAAATGCGATCTTGCCATTGGCGCTCGCAATAACCTCGTGCCCGGCGTCCATGCCCCCGTCTTCCTTGGTGCTGGTGATCTCCTGGAAGGTATCGGGATCGTAGACGTGGAACGTCTGGTCACGCTGGGTGACGACCAGGAGGCGGGACTGAGCACCGGCGGTCAGGGATCCAAGCGCGAGAAGAGCGGCTGCAGCGAGCGGGAAGGCAGAGTGCTTCATGGTTCGCGAGTCTATCACCGGCATGGTGCGATTGGCCTCTCTCGAGCGACGTCTTCAAAGTGTTCTCGAGAAACCGCGGCGAGACCCTTTGGGATCTCGCCGTTGGTCGAGCCTGTCTTGTGACTAGCGAACGCGATTGTTGTGCTTGTCGCGATAGATCCTGCGGCTCTCTACGTTCTGCTGGTGCTGCAGTGTGGCGCGGTCGCTGCGGGTGAGGTGGCCATTGTTCTGAGCACGCATGGCACTCTCTTCACGGTTGATTGCGCGCTCCTGGTGTTCCACGTGGTTCGCTTCCCTCGCGGTCATCTGCCCGGAACGAAGCCCCTGGCCGATGCGTTGCTGCTGATCTATCTTGCGCTCATTGATGGTGTGGTTGCTCACCTGAGCCTGCATTGAGACAGCGGTGAGTGCGAGGGTTGCGGCGAGTGCGAATGCGGTCATCTTCATGATCGTTCTCCTTTTGTGCGGCTCTCAGAGATACCGCCTACGTTTGAAGGAGACACGGGGACGATCGCCACAGTTGCTGTGCCTGCACAGACTATCTTTCGGGAGGGCACGACAACTTGTGCAGGTCGCTTGTGTCGCTGGAAAGGCCGTCGTTACTGGGTGGCAGTAGCGGATTCGTAATCACTGGTCGTCACGACCTGGACTGCCGGGCTGGTCAGGATCGTCTGGTCCAGGATCAGGACCGTCCGCGCGCTGCCCGAAGGGTACGCGGTAGACGCACCCGTATACAGCGGTACCGTCGTCGTCGAGATCACGGTGCCGTTTGCCACGACATACATCGTGTAGGTCCCGGTCGGGACGTTCAGGTAGCCCGTATTCGTTCCGAAGACGACACCGGTCTGCAGCGGGTTTACCTTCGCCAGCGTGCTGCCTGCAGGCACCAGGTAAATATCGATGGCACCCGGTGAGATCGCTTCATCTAAGAAGCGCAGCGAGACTTGTCCGGAGGGCGCCGGCTGCGACTGGTCAATCAGCACCTGGCTTTGAAGAGCGGCCGCCGCATTACTGATCAACAGCGTGTACTGCTTCGCAACGCCAAGCGTGGCGCGCACCGTGGTCAGCGCGGTCCTGGTGCCGGCGGTGTCAATCGAGAATGTGTAGGTCGACGGCGTTACGGGTACGTACGACGTAATGGTTCCAAAGCCGAGGTTGTAGGCGATGGCCGCGTTGCCGGAGTAAATGTCGATACCGCCTGCGTCGGGGGTGGCGTCGATAATGCGAAGCTGGGCCGCCGAGGCCGATGTGACACCGTTCACTGCCTGGCATCCGCTAAGGCCGCTGACGCATGCGAGAGTAGCAATCCCGCCAAAGACCAGGCGAGGAAGCAAACCGCGGACGACATCGCGTCTGAACAGCAGGGTATGGCAGGCGGATTGAAAGGAAGAGCTCATGAAAGACGCAGGCCAGTGACGACGATCCGGGCGGGAAAGGAGACCAGGCTATGCCTCTCACTGTAACCGAAAGAAGCAGCGCCAGATAGCCCTAAGATTCCCCGGTGAATCCCAAAGACAACGGTAGTTACTTCGGCCGGCGCCGCAGTCGTCACGAAGCATACAGAGGCAGGAATGTGGCCTGCCTCTTAAAAGACACCGGCGGCAGCAACCTGCGGGATATCGCTGATCGGCATACGAAGCGTTGTGTTTCGGGGGCACAGACGCTCGGCATCCACCTTGCGAATGAGCAGATAGTGTCGATCGGAGGTGCGTACATTGAAGAAATCAACGCGCTCGCAGGCGATCCATTCCTCGGTGAGGTGAGGAATGTACCGGCCCATCATCGAGATGCGCGGCACCGTCAGGAAGATCGCATCCGGATGCTGGTCAGCGCAGGACTGCAGGCGCTGTACCTGGCTGAGTGCGGCGAATTTCCTTCCGTTGATCAGACCATTCATGTCGCAGACATTGGCCTGCGAAAAGTATCCGATGAAGCCGATGTCGTCCGCCAGCATGGTGTGTCCTGCTAAGCGGTCCAACGATTCGTCGCGCATCTGATCGAAGGCTTGTGCGTGGCCGAGCATGGTGTGTCCACCAAACCAAATGTCCAGCGGCAGCAGCACTAGGAAGAGAATGGCTGTGCCGTAGACTGCAGTCTTCTCCGCCGGCATCCATCTCTCGCGAGCGCCGGAGGCGGCCATCGTGAGCAGGTTCCAGACAATTCCAAAGAACATCGCCCACAGCACATATCGCACTGCCTGGATCGCCTGTCCGCGAATGCTGGAAAGCAAGAGGATGAACGGCAGGTTCAGATTTGCCGCGAGGAATGCGAGACGGCCGTTACCGTCTTCCACCTGTGTGTGCCGCCATGCAAAAACGGCTGTAACCACCAGAAGGATGAAGCTGCCGACGCCAAGAAGGGCAGCGCTGCCGGAGACGTGGAAGAAGAGGAAGAATGCGGCGAGACCTGGGGTTCCACTGGCCTTTGCCAATGCGGTATCCGGCAGGAAGTTGCCAAAGATCCAGCGCATCAGCAGGAGTGCTGCCACGCTGCCAACAAGAACCGGCATCGCCTGCATCGCGGTGCGCAGCAGCGGGCCATCCCCACGGTGGCGGCGAGCGAGAAAGATGGTGAGCGCGGTGAAAGCGCACAGCGAGGCAAGTTCGATTCGAAGGGTCGTGACATAAAAACCCATCAGGAACATCAGCAGGCCGCCACTCATTCGCCACGGAGATTTGGCGGCGGCAAACGTAAGGAACGCCAGAAGGACGACCGATGCACAGACCAGGCTGGTTTCCATGCCGTCCGTCAGCCAGCGTATGGCCATGGGGCATAGCACGACGGGCAGAAACAAGAGAGCCAGGGCCCCCGCAACCTGTTGGTGCCGCACTCGAAGATACAGCGCAACAGAGAGACCCAGGAGCGCCAGATAGCCGACTACGGAACACATCTTCGGCACAAAGACGGAGTGCCAGACCTGATACCCGAGGGCAAGCACAGAGACGTACAGCGGGCTGGATGTGCCAAAGGTGTGGTGGATGCCGTCGTAGGTGACAAAATGCAGGCGCTGTAAGTTCACCGCATAGCGCAGGTGAATCAGGCTGTCGTCCAGCATGGCGTCCCGTGTGACAAAGAGCCAAATGGCGACCCAGGCAGCGGCCAGAAAGGCGACTGGCCAAAACCAGCGGGGTAAAGCGGGCGCGCCGAATTTAGTGCGAGATAAGGGTGCGCGATCCATCGTGATGGCCTGCCTGAGAAAGATGTTCGGGGACCGCCTGATTATAACGGCGACACCTGCCTGAAAATGCCAACAGGGTTGCATGAGCGGAGGCGTAAGCTGACTGACAAGAGTCCCTCAGGTGACACCATCTAACACTCACCGACAACGGCAAGATGTCCTCAGCGCATCCTAGCAGGAACCTATTTATGCTGATTCAAAGCGAGTTCGATATTCAGTTTCATCTTCCGGGCGAGACGCCGATGGTCGCTTTGCTGCATCTGCACCCATCGCTGGATTCAGTCCTGCGCTCCACGGACGATCTCGTGGTGGAGCATATCGATGCCAATCACAGCACGACAATCGTGCCGGAAAACTATACCGACAGCTTTGGCAACCGTTGCGCCCGCTTTCACGCTCCTGCTGGCGCTCTGCGTCTGAGCGGTAACAGCATTATCGAAGCGCCAGAGACACCGGATCCGCAGCCGTTCGGTGCAGAGCAGCACCACGTGGAAGATCTGCCGTCCGAGGTCCTGCAGTTCTTGCTGGCCAGCCGCTATTGCGAAGTCGACCGTTTCAATGCCATCGCCAGTGATCTCTTCGGCAATCTGCCTCCTGGTGGCGAGCGAGCCATGGCGATCCGCGATTGGGTGAACTGGAAGGTACGCTTCGACTACGCGAAGGCGCGGCCCACAAAGACGGCGATGGACGTGTACACCGAACGCGAAGGTGTATGCCGCGACTTCCAGCATCTGGCCATCACGCTGACGCGTGCGATGAACATGCCCGCGCGCTACGTGACCGGGCAGCTTGGAGATATTCGCATTCCGTTCAGCGGCGCTGGAGACTTCTCGGCCTGGTACCAGGTGTGGCTGGGTGGCCGCTGGTGGGATATGGACGCCCGGCACAACACGCCGAGGCTGGGACGAATCCTGATGGCGACCGGCCGCGACGCAGCAGACGTTGCGATCACCACGTCCTTTGGCCAGGCGAACCTGACGCACTTCTACGTGGAGTCGAACGAGATCGATAGCAGCGGGGCGCGTGTGCCGCTGCCGCCACGGCTGGTCGGTCAGGTCCCGTCGCATGTGCCGCCTCAGCGTCCCGTGAATGCGTTGGTCACACAGAGCGAATAGCCGACAACGCTTCCACGAAGGCGAGATAGAAGGCCCGCCTCTAGAGTCGGGCCTTTTCCCTATCTTTCCGTGATTATGGCCCTGCTAGACTGGCGCTGATGAAGCTCTCGTTCCCGACGCGATTTCCGCCCGCGTACATGCTCACCTCTGCCGGCATCCTCTTTGTCGCGGCATGGGTAGAGGGAACAGACCTGGTGATGGCCGCTCTTGCTGCAACGTTCCTGATCCTTTCAGGACTGGCCTTTAATGCAGCGGGCGGTCTCGTCTATCCCAGCGGTGCTTATGTCTTCTTTCTCGCAACCCTGAGCGTAGGGGTGGGGACTGCGGCAAAACTTCTGGCGGGCGAACCCCTCGACAGCAATCTGCGGGCGCCCATCAAAAGCATGCTGGTCTATAACGCCGGGATGCTGACGATCTATGCTGCAGCGACCCTGAACCGGCATCTGCGCCGGAAACGTCCGCTGCTAGGGAACATGCTCGTCAATGCACGCATGGACCAGATCGCGATGGGCTGCATCCTGATTGGCATCGCCGGCCCGCTGGTCGTGCCGGAGAGTGCAGCGGCGACATTCGCCCAGATCAATAACTTTCTTCCCTTTGCGATACTGCTGCCGGTCTATGCGCGTGCCAGAGAGACAGACGGCGAATCGACCTTCAACTGGATATCATTCGGAGCGTGGGCGTATTCCACTATCGTCTTCGGCCTCTTAACCTTCTCGAAGCAGGGCATCTATTCCGCGAGCGTGGCCTGGGCCGTGGCCGCACTCGCCGCAGGCTATCGCATCGGTAAGGTCCGGCTCTTGGCGCTGACGGTTGTCGCGGTTGTGGCAAGTTCGATCCTTACGCCTTATTCGCAGATCGGCCGCCAATTTCGAGGGGCTGCGGACTTAAACGATCAGGCGATCTATCTGTTGGAACATCCGCTGGAGACTCGAGAGCTCTACGCGTTACAGTCGGAGCGCGAATCTCGAAGACACAAGTCCGACATCCACTGGTTTGAACACTCGCAGGGACTGCTGGACCGTCTCACCATGTTTCCCATCGACGATGCACTCATCGCGATGACCGACCAGGGGCATTCCCGTACGCTGTACGTTTACGCAACGTATCTCATGAATTCGGTGCCGCATCTCTTCTTCCCGGATAAGCCGAACATCCTTTGGGGAAACGAGTTCGCTCACGAGATAGGGATGCTCTCTCCGGCCGACCACACGACCAGCATCTCGTTCAGTCCTTTCAGCGACGCTTACCATGTCGGGCAGTGGCAAGTAATCTTTTTCATCGCGCCGTTCATGTTTTTCGTGTTGTTTTACGTGACGGACTCGGTGGCCGGATCCACAAACCAGACGGCCTGGGCCCTTCTGTACGTCCTGTATTTCTCACATACAGCACCTGAGGGCATGATGGCTACCACGGTCTATGGATCGACCACCTTTACCATTGCGGTGATCCTGGGTGCGTTCGTGGTTGCCCGCATCACACCGCTTCTGGGGCAGCTCGTCACGCTGCCAAAGCCGCTGGCTCCGCAGGGTGTCGCTGTCAAATCCTAGGCCTGCCCGTACAATCAACCTTGTCTATGAATCGTCTGGTCGTTGGTAATCTCGTGCATCGTCCGCTGCGCTCGCTGATCTCTGCGCTGGCAGTGGCCATTGAAGTCATCATGATCCTGTCCATCGCCGCCATTATGCTGGGCATGCTGAATGGGCAGAAGGTGCGCACGAACGGCATCGGCGGTGACGTGATCGCAAAGCCCGGCTCGGCCTCAAACCTGATCGGCGTGAGCGGTGCCCCGGCCTCGGTGAAGGTCGGCAAGGTGCTTGAGAAGCTGCCACACGTGCTCGTAGCCGCCCCAATCTACATCCAGCTGACGACCTCAGGCGGCAGCGTAGAGAACATCTACGGCATCGATTACCAGACGTTCAACGCGCTGAAGCCGTTCGTTTTTCTTGACGGCGGTCCCTTCACCAGCCCGGACGACATCATCATCGACGACGTCGCCTCGCACTCCGGTAACGGCTTGAAAGTGGGCGATACCACCAAGCTGCTGGGGCATGAATTCCGTGTCTCCGGCATCGTCGAGCACGGCAAGGGTGGGCGTAAGTTCATCCCCATGGAGACGATCAACGCAATCAACGGTACGGACAATCGCTGCAGCGTCTTCTACGTAAAGACAGACGATCCGCCGAAATGGCAGAACGCGGTGCGTAACGAGATCCACGCTACCGAAGGGATGCAGCAGTGGGATGTGCAGACACTGGAGGAGTTTCTCTCCATGCTGACGCCTGAGAAGTTACCCGCCTTCAACATCGGTCTTAATGTCGTCATCGGCATCGCCATTGTCATCGGCTTCCTTGTGATCTTCCAGTCCATGTACACAGCAGTCATGGAACGCACCCGCGAAATCGGCATTCTGAAGTCGCTGGGTGCGTCCAAGGGATACATCGTCGGTATCGTTCTGCGCGAGTCAGGGTTGCTGGCTGTTTGCGGGGTGATCGTGGGTGTCGCAAGCACCTACCTGCTGCGCGCAATCCTGCATGTCAAGGTGTCGCAACTCGAGTTCGAAGTAACTCCGGCTTGGGTCGCGAAGGCCACTGCCATTGCGCTGGTGGGAGCGTTACTCGGAGCGCTATATCCAGCTCTCAAGGCAGCCAGCAAAGATCCGATCGACGCACTCTCTTACGAGTAAATTGTACGGAAATCCCCGCTACACGGCGCGCAGCGCTTTTGTAAGATCCTTGTCATCTGGACGGCCCATTCGAAGAATGGGCTGTTCCAGGTATCGCCAGCTTGCCATCGCGTAGATAAGCGTGATGGCGATCGCAGCGAACGGAGCTGCCGGCGAGTGGATGACGCGCTTCACCTGTTCAAAGGTGACGAGATGCACGAGGTAGATCGTGTAGCTGAGCGTTCCGAACCAGATAAATGGCCGCCATGCGAAGAAGCTGGGGATTGAGCCCAGAAGAGCGCTGCCGAAGACAGACAGAACAACTACGAGCGTCGCCTCGTAAAGCACCACATTCCCAATCGGCGTGGCATAGTAAGCCGTGATCCCGTGACGCGCCAATCCCACGCATACAGCAAAGCCGGTGACCCCAAGGAATGGGGCCGCTATCTTCAAGCGGCGGCGCAAGTTCTGGTGTGCGTTGTGCTCCTGGCGAAATCGGGGCCATCCCAGCGCTGCCAGGGAACCGGCCGCAAGTGTGTCCATCCGAAAGGGAAGGAGCATGTAGATAGCCCAAGGATTGTGGAACAGCGGCGTGCAAAGATATCGCAACACTGGAGCCAGGAAGATGAGCGCCACGCTCACGTACATAATTTGCTTGCGTGGAAGCAGGAATACGATCAGCGGCCATACAAAGTAAAACTGCTCTTCGACAGCCAGCGACCACAGGGGAAGCGCATCGACTCGCGTCAGGTTCAGCGTGTTCAGGAAGTTCATGCCGCCGACATACAAGTACCAGTAGCGAAACTGGTGAGCGCCATAGATCGCTATGCAGATCAGAAGGATCAGTAGGTATGGCGGCAGGATTCGCTGGGCGCGCCGCTGATAAAAGTGGCCGATATATCGGCCGAAGCCGTGCTCTTTCTCGCGCAGCAGGATGGTTGTGATCAGGAATCCCGAGAGCACAAAGAAGAGGTCCACACCCATCCATAGCAGCGGCGCGTGGAACAGGTGATGCAGCATTACGGCTAGGATAGCGATCCCACGTACTCCGTCCAGAGCAGGGACGCGCTTCCGGGATCCGGTTGCGGGAAGAGCTGTTGCCTGTGATTGGGTCAAGCTATTGCGCTCCGTTGAGTGTGCTCTGCGCCAACATCCGTAGGAAGGTTAAGCGCGGCATCGCACAGTAGTGCGCCAGTCCTCTTGATTGCCGTGAGCATAGCATAGCCCGTTGGAAGGAAATGCACCCAGGAAGACGCAACCTTGCAAGCTGTGTTTGAGATTGTCGCCGATGAAAAGGATCAACGAGTGCTCCCGCACCGTTCCCGTGGCCTGCATCGCACCATTGCAGACGGCACAAGTCAGCGTCGCCGTAAGCCACGGTCGTCTGGTGTCAAACCTGCACAATCCCGATCGGCTTCCACGATCGCCATCGACACGGTTGCGGGGCCTTTGTTATGGTCGGACTACATTCGTCCGGGCGCATGTGTGAGGCATCTTGATCGAAGGTCTATGCGGGGCAGGCGAATAACTCACAACTTGAGCGGAGTCTCCACCGTGGGCGGGAGACTCGAGCATCCCAAGAGTGCAATGACGCAGAGCTTCGCGAGGGTACGCGTTCCGCATGTGATTGTGGCGTTGCTGCTGGCCCTGGGGGCGGTGGCCTTCGCGCTGCACTTTCTGCATCTGCGTGCGGACTTCCCAAACCATTCGCCGTGGAACGACTGGGCCAAGTACACCGATGAGGGCTGGTATGGCGATGCCGCCATCCGGTATTACCTGCGCGGCACTTGGCGGCTGCCCGGTGACTTCAATCCTGCGGTCGCTCTGCCCGTCTGGCCTCTGGTGGAGGCGGTACTCTTCCGCTTCACTGGTGTGGGGATCCTGGCAGCACGCGCATTGACCGTGTGCGTCTTCGGTTGTGTCCTTTGCAGCAGCTTCTTCTTCCTGCGGCTCCGCGCGGAGAGGCGCGACGATCGTTCCATGCGAACGGTCTTCGCCGCAGCCGCGGTGCTGGTGCTGGCCGCCAGCCCCTTCATCTACGTCTTCACGCGTATGGCGATCCTGGAACCGCTGCTGGTCCTGATGATGTTGCTCAGCCTGCAGGCGGCGTACGCTACGCGGCTGGCGCAATCGGCTTGGCAGCGCGCTGCTTACGCGGCTGGCGTGGGGCTGCTGATCTCGCTCATGATCGGGACAAAGACGACGGCGGTCTTTCTGCTACCGGCGATCGCGTACATGCTGGCGGATTCCGCAGGTTGGCGCCTGCGCAGGATGCTGCGCACCGCCGCAATTACGGGCGGAGTGGTTGCAGTGCTATGCGGCAGCTACTTCCTGGTGCTGGTGCATCGCGGCTACCTGGGCGACTTCCGTTACCTGTTCACTGCCAACGCGTACACCGGCATCACCCGCAGCACCTTCTTCAAGACGGTGGGCGAGACGCTGACAGACGGTATGTGGACCGGCTCGCTGACCTACCCTTTGGCGGGGCTGATGCTGGTTCTCGCATGCGTGCGTCCACGCGTATGGCGCGATCCGGTCTTTACCTCGCTGGCACTCTGGGCAGCCGGATATATGACGTTTATGGCCTATCACGCCAACATGCAGCCGCGGTATTACCTTGTGGTCGCTGTGCCGCTGGTCCTTCTTCTGCTGCGTGGCGCGCTGCATGTGGCAGAGTGGAATCCCGTTGCGCCGCTGGCGCTAGCGCCGCTGTTGCTGCTGGTCGTTGGGCTTGAGGGGCACCAGACGCTCAATTTCGCGCGGCATCCTGAGTACACCTACCAGGTCGCGGCGGTCCGCATCGAACGCATCGTGGAGGCCGAGCCGGCGCATAGCCACACAGTCCTGTCCATCTCGGGCAGTAATCTGTCGCTCATGACGGGGCTGCCGTCCATCTGCGACGACTTCGGCACGATGGATCTTGAAGATCGCATCGCCGCTTACCGGCCGGGCTGGTTTGTCTCCTGGAATTATGTGGAAGACGACAAAATGGCGGCGTTGTCCCGCTTTTACACGCTTACGCGTGTAGCGGAGTTCCCGGCCATGGATGACCCCGATCGGAACCTGATGATTGTCTACCGGCTGGATGCGAAGGAAGGCATGAAGCCAAAGCGCAAGCGCCCCGGTGCACGATTGCTGCCCATGGCGTTTACCTACCCGCAGAATTCTGTAACCATCCGTTGACTCCCACCGGGACCTCCGTTATCCTAAGAACTCGCGCAGACTCGCGTCTGCATACCTGTGCTCCTCTGGAGCGGCGGGAATGTGGAAGCGGAGACGCGGTGGATCCTGCGGGACGTCAGTTGGCTTGAACACAGCCTCTGCGCAGGTTTCCGTAGCAGGTGGCCAGTTGTACCGGTTGCGGCAGGCGGAAACGGTCTCACACAGCACCCACTCGCATTCAGCGGATCTAGCCCCGTAAGGGGTGCTTTGCGCGTGCACGACATTGGTTGAGTTGTAATTAGAAGTTCAGATTTTGGCAGTTAGAAGGAAGACTCGATGTCGACGTTTGTACCCAGTTCGAATGATACGAACCGCAAGTGGTATGTGGTGGACGCCAGTGGCAAGACCCTGGGCCGTCTCGCCAGCGGTGCCGCGCGTGTGCTGAGCGGCAAGAACAGCACGCAGTACACCCCCTACATTGATACCGGCGACCATGTCATCGTTATCAACTGCGAAAAGATTGTGCTGACCGGCCTCAAGTCCCAGCAGAAGCTCTATCGCCGTTACACCGGTTACCCCGGCGGCCTTCGTGAAGAAGAGTTCGTCAAGCTGCTCGCGCGCCGCCCCGAAGCAATTGTGGAGCAGGCGATCAAGGGCATGCTGCCTAAGACCAAGATGGGCCGCCAGATGGCGACCAAGCTCAAGGTCTACAAGGGCGACAAGCACCCCCACGATGCACAGATGCCCGAGCCGCTCGTAGTTTCGGCGTAACCGTTCAGAAGGAAAGATAGAGACATGGCAGATTTGGTTCAGTATTACGGAACGGGTCGTCGTAAGTCGGCGATTGCACGTGTGTTCCTTCGTCCGGGCAACGGTGGCTTCAAGGTTAACGGTAAGCCGATGGACGTTTACTTCGTCACGGAAGCTCAGCGCTTCGCGGCTCGCCGCACGCTGAATACCGCAGAAGTCGTCGGTCAGTTCGACGTCATCACCACCGTCAAGGGTGGCGGTGTAACCGCACAGGCTGACGCCGTGAAGCTCGGCATCGCACGCGCGCTGCTCGAGTTCAACATCGAACTCCGCAAGATTCTCAAGGCCGACGGCCTCCTGACCCGCGACGCTCGCATCAAGGAGCGTAAGAAGTACGGTCAGAAGGGCGCCCGTAAGCGCTTCCAGTTCTCCAAGCGCTAAGCACCCTTCGGGTGGTTCTCGCCGCGGCGAAACACTCGAGCGTTTGGTTTACCTACTGCGGCGGATGATCTTCGGGTCATCCGCCGTACCGCTGTAAAACCTCCAGGAGTTCAATCTCCCAGACGAACGGGATCAATCCCGGCCTGATCCGCCGGGATGCCGCATACAAGGAGCCTCACATGGCATCGATCACAATGAAGGAACTGCTCGAAGCGGGCGTTCACTTTGGTCACCAGACCAAGCGCTGGAACCCCAAGATGAAGGAATACATCTTCGGCGAGCGCAATGGCATTTACATCATCGACCTGCAGAAGACGCTGAAGATGTTCAAGGAAGCGTCTAAGTTCGTCACGGACCTGACCTCCACCGGCAAGTTGATCCTGTTCGTCGGCACCAAGCGCCAGGCTCAGGACGCGGTTGCAGAAGAAGCGACCCGCGCCGGCATGCCGTACATCAACAGCCGCTGGCTGGGTGGATTGCTGACCAACTGGGTAACCTGCCAGAAGTCGGTCAAGCGCCTCGCTGAGCTGGACGAGATGGCTGTTGACGGCCGTTTCGAGCTGATGACGAAGAAGGAAGTCATCAAGCTGGAGCGCGAGCGCAAGGCTCTGCACACGAACCTGGCCGGCATCAAGAACATGCGCCGCCTGCCGGACGCGATCTTCGTTATCGACTCCAACAACGAAGCGATCGCTGTCTCGGAAGCACGCAAGCTCGGCATCCCGGTTGTTGCAGTCGTCGATACCAACTGCGATCCGACCGTGGTCGACTATGTCATCCCCGGCAACGACGACGCTCTGCGCGCCATTCGCCTGTTCACCACCAAGATTGCCGATTCGGCCTTCGAGGGTGTGCAGATGATCGGCGACAAGTCCATCGCCAGCGAGTACGCCGATGTGGTGCCGGTTGCGACCGAGGCACACTTCATCGGTCTCGAGGACGAGGAGACGCAGGAGTCGAACCCCATTGCAACCACCGCAGTGGAGCAGGCTGAGGAAGAGACTGTCGACCTTAACGCAGCCCTGGGCGGCGGCATCAAGAAGCAGCCTGCGTCCGACACTGAGACTGAGCCCGTCGCAGTCGAAGCCGGCGCGTAAGCTCCTCCGAAACGATTCAACGGAGAGCGTGGCTGCCGCATATGGCACCACGCTCTTTCTGTGTAAAGCCAACCTCGAAGAGCAACTGTTCGAAACACAAAAAGGATACGAAGATGGCCACCGAGACCCCTGTGAAGATTGATGCGAAGCTGGTGAAGGAACTGCGCGAGAAGAGCGGCGCGCCCATGGGCGACTGCTTGAAGGCGCTGCAGGAAGCCGGCGGCGACATGGAGAACGCATTCGTTGTGCTGCGTAAGCGCGGCATGGCATCTGCAGCGAAGAAGGCTTCGCGCTCCACCAACGAAGGCGCCGTGGGGAACTACATCCACGCCGGCGGCAAGATCGGCGTCATGCTGGAACTGAACTGCGAGAGCGACTTCGTCGCCCGCACGGAAGACTTCCAGGAGCTCCTGCGCGACATCGCAATGCACATCGCCGCGGTTGACCCGCGCTTTGTGGGCCGCGATGAAGTGACCGAAGCCGACGTCGAGCGCGAGAAGGAGATCTACCGCGCCCAGGCTGCTGCAACCGGCAAGCCCGCAAACATCATTGAGAAGATGCTCGAAGGCAAGATGGGCAAGTTCTACGAGGAAGTCTGCCTCCTCGATCAGCCCTTCATCAAGGAGCAGTCGCAGACCGTGGCGCAGGTCATCGCAACCAAGGTCGCAAAGCTCGGCGAGAATATCACCGTCCGCCGCTTCGCACGCTTCAAGATCGGCGAGCCCAACGCAACCTTCGCGCAGGCGAAGATCGTTGCAACGGAAGAAGCCGCTTCGTAAGCTGCTTCGCAAAACCAAACAGAAAAGGGCCCGGCGAAAGCCGGGCCTTTCCTTGTCTGCTGCGGAGTCAACCCGTCCCTAGCCAGGCGCTCTGCATGCCCAGGCCACCGGCCTCGTCGTGTACTATCGCCGCTCTCTTCAACATACTCCGAGAAGGAAAGCGCCTGCACTTACGACGAAAGCGTAGCCACCGCGCTCACCGCATCCTCAATCGCCATCGTCAGCTCCGCAGCGGCCTCATAGGGCAACATGTGCGCGGCATCTTCGATGACGACGAGTCTGCCTCCAGTACGTTCCACCAGCGGCAGTGTGTGCAAGCGCTGGAAGTCGAGTGGGATTGCCTCGTCATACTCGCCGACGACGAGTGTCGTCGGAATGCGAAGATCCTGCACCCGGTCCGACCAATCTTCCCGGGTCCCATACTCCGCCCAGGCACGCCATGCATCGGGGCTGGCGCGCTGTACGTCAGCGATTCCGATCGCAACGTCTTCCTCGGCCATGGGACGATGCGCGCCATTCCTTACGAACGCTTCGGCACGTTCGAGCGTGGTGTTCGCGATCAGCATCCTGGCGCGTGCCTCTTCCGTCATGGGCTCCGGCAACAACGGCGACGGCCCTACCAGCACTAACCGTTTCAGATTCTTCGGTGGCTCGGCTGCGAGCACCATCGCCACCTTGCCGCTGAGCGAGTGTGCCACCAGCGCGACCGGCGCTGGGGCAAACGAAGTGACCAACGCTTGCACCTGCGCGCACATCTCGCTGACGGTATAGCCCCGCAGATGCGCTGCATCCCCAAAGCCCGGCATGTCTGCTGCGACGCAACGGTAGCGCGTATCGAGTCGCGCAATAACATGACCCCATTCTTGTTGCGAGCTGCCAAAGAAGTGGAGGAATAGAACGATCGATTCGCCGCTGCCGGTTTCCGTGTAGGGGAGCATAGGTTCTTGGGATGACGTCTGCTTCGAAGTAGTGCATTCCTCATTGCGGGATCTGCTCTCCGTCAGCTCACATTCCAATGCCATCAACACCGGCGCACTGCGCATGCGGTTTGACTTACATTGCCCTTGCGGCTTGGATTGCTGCCCTCGCAACAGCACATCCCACACGGAGGGCAGGCATCTCACCACTTGATCATGAGCGACACACTCTTAACCATCCTCAGTAATCCTGCCGTGCTTCAGCGCACGTCCGCCGCGACGCGTCTCGTTCTGGAAGAACGCGCGAAGCCTGCCGATCCGGCGCAGCGATACCTCTCGCCGGACCTGTATGCCACGCTGCAGCAGGTCGTCTCTGCAGTGCTACCGCAGGATGCCATCGGTACGGATGTCGACATCGCCGCCAGCATAGACGTACGGCTGCGCGACGGTGTGGGCTCGGGATGGCGCTTTGCCGATCTGCCTGCGGATGGCGAGGCCTACCGGCAGGGACTGACTGTGTTTGCAAAGATGTTGGAACAGACGCCGATGAAGTCCTTTGACAAAATGCCGCCGTCTGCGCGTGAGGGATATCTCCGTTGCGTTGCGAATGGCGATGTGGACGGGCCCGCACAGTTTCCGCTCTCCCGATGGTTAGGTTTGTTACGCACCGATGTAGTCCGCATGTGGCTCTCGCATCCCTCGACGATGGAGAAGCTGGAACTGTATAGCTTCGCCGATGGAGCGACTGGCACAACGGCCGGCCCAACAGAGCATGAGGGCTGGCAGGCCATCACCCCGAACAAGGCGTTGCCCTTTGAACAGGGCATCGTCGAAACGGCTGCACCGACGGAGCGTGGCGCATGAAAAAACCAGCAAACATGCGCACATTCGCTCAGAACGAGACGGTAGATGCGGTCGTGATTGGTACAGGTGCAGGCGGAGCGCCCCTGCTCTGGCGGTTGGCACGTGCAGGCCTCCGTGTGATCGCTCTCGAAGCAGGACCATGGTTTGAGAATCCTGCAGAAGACTTCGCGACCGATGAAGCCGGCGCCAGCAAAATCTACTGGACCGACGAGCGACTCTCAGGTGGTGCAGATCCAACGGCCTTTGGCGGCAACAACAGCGGTACCGGCGTTGGCGGCAGCACACTGCACTATGGTGCTTACGTTCCGCGGCCCGATGCGCGCGACATGAAGTTGAAGAGCAGCGACGGCGTCGCAGTCGATTGGCCCGTGACCTTGGAAGAACTGACTCCTTATTTCGAAGAGGTGGAGGAGTTCATCGGCGTCTCCGGACCAGTGAAGTATCCATGGGATACCACGCGTAAATACCCATTACCGCCACTGCCGTTGAACAGCAGCGCAATCTACATGGCCGTGGGTGCGGAAGCCATGGGGATTCGTGTGGCACATGCGCCCATCGCAGCGACCTCGCAGACTTACACGCGGCCCGAGTACGGCACACGCAATGGCTGCGTGAATCGCGGCTACTGTCATCAGGGTTGCCGCAACGGGGCAAAGGCGAGTATGGATGTTACCTATCTCCCCGCCGCACTAAGCGCAGGCGCAGAGATCCGTGAGGAGAGCTTCGTACACGGCGTGGAGCGGGACGCGCATGGCCGCATCACTGCCGTGCTGTACACCGACAAGCAGGGGAACGAGCAACGTCAACTTACAAGCAACGTCTTCCTCTGTGCGGGTGGTGTTGAAACTCCTCGGCAGTTACTGCACTGGGATATCGCAAACTCCAGCGGCATGGTTGGCCGTAACTTCATGGCGCATATCTCTACGCAGGTCTGGGCAACGATGAATGCAGAGACACGGCCTTACAAGGGATTTCCGGCATCGCTCATTACAGAAGACTTCATGCGTGCGAAGGACGCGGACTACGCCGGAGGATATCTTCTGCAAAGTTATGGCACGCTGCCGCTTGCATGGGCCGAGCAGGTGGTTCACGGTCGCAATCTCGTAGGGCAGGCGCTTGTCGACTATCTCACGAAATATAACTACGTCGCCGGCATCGGCATGAACGGCGACACACTGCCGCAGATGGACAACCGCATCACGTTGTCCAATGAAAAGGACGCGCGTGGCCTTGCGAAGCCGCTCATTACCTTCTCACTCTCAGAGAACGAGAAGAAGATGAGCACGCATGCTGAAGCAAACATGCGTCGCATCCTGATGGCAGCCGGCGGCAAAGATCTTTGGAGCTCACAGCGCACCGCGCACACTATCGGCACCTGCCGCATGGGCACGGATGCAGGTAGTTCCGTCGTCAATCCGGTAGGCCAGTGTTGGGACGTGCCGAATCTCTACATCGTGGACAACTCCGTTTTCCCAACGTCGCTCGCAGCCAATCCGGCGCTGACGATCATGGCGTTGTCCCTCCGCACGGCTGATGCATTTCTTGGCGCGAGTGTCTGATTGGCGTTACGGTATGTCTGTCTTGCGGCGGTGATGCTGCACGGACTTGTGTGTACTCGCTATGTCAGCGAAGCTATGCCTGTTCGTGCAGCATGCGAGAGATAGACAGGGTTGAGTCAGGGAATGAAGAAGCCGGTTACATTACCCAGCAAAGCTGGAGAAATCCCGTGGGCAGAACTTAAGCGTGAAGCAAAGAAGCGGTTCGGTATCTCGGCATTCCGCTCCGTGCAGCGTGAGGTCCTTGAGAGTGTCCTCAGCGGTCATGACACGCTCGCCATCATGCCCACAGGCGCAGGCAAGTCGCTGACCTATCAACTGCCGGCAATGTTTTTGCCGCATACCGTTGTCGTGATCTCGCCGCTCATCGCGCTCATGCAGGATCAGCAGCAGAAGGCTACAGATGCAGGCATCGCCGTCACAAAGATCGACTCAACGCTGACGAAGACCGAGCGCGAAGCGGCGGACAACGCGTTGCTCGCAGGCACGCCAAAGCTGCTGTATGTCACGCCGGAGCGGATGCAGAATGCGGAGTTCGTTGCAGAACTCAAGACTGCAGGCGTCTCACTCTTCGTCGTCGATGAGGCGCACACCATTGCGCAGTGGGGTCATGATTTCCGTCCAGCCTATCTAGGCTTGCGCTACGCGCGCAAAGAGCTCGGCAATCCGCCGGTACTCGCTGTCACTGCAACGGCAACCGATGAAGTCATCCAGGAGATCCTCGAACAACTCGACGCAAAACACGCGCGTGTCATCAGCGCGGGCAGCGAGCGTACGAATATCTACTTCGCGGTTCATCCCACGGTGAACAATGATGCAAAGCTCGCACGGCTGACGCAGATGATCGCAAGCGAGAAGGGCAGCGGCATCGTCTACACGGCATCGGTGAAGTCCGCGAATGATCTGCAGGAGCGCTTCACTGCGGCCGGCATTGCTGCAGGCCGATACCACGGCAAGATGAACACGCGCGACCGAGAGAAGGCCCAGGCTGACTTCATGGCCGATAAGTACAAGGTGATGATAGCGACCAAGGCATTTGGTCTTGGTATCGATAAACCCAATATCCGCTTTGTCTTCCACTACGAATTTCCGGACTCTCTCGAGACTTACTTTCAGGAGGCGGGTCGTGCGGGCCGCGATGGGCAACAGGCAAATGCCGTGCTGCTCTATCGTCTCGAAGACCGCCGCATCCAGAGCTTCTTCTCTGCCGGCCGTTATCCCGGTGCCGACGATCTGCGCAAGGTTCTCGAAGCGTTGTCAGCGCATGATCCGGTGCCCGCCGCGCAGCTTGCAGAGCGCGCAGAGGTCGGTAAGCGAAGGGCAGAGGTCATCCTCTTTCTTCTGCGTGAGACGAAGGTCGTCCGGCGTCTGCGAGGGGGCTACGTCCTGCGGCACGACGAGGTCATCACGGACGCCCATGTTGCAACGCTGCTGGCCTCGTATAACGATCGCGCGGAGCATGACCGTTCTCGCCTGGACGAGATGATGCGTTACGCCGAGACGGCTGATTGCCGCCGCAAAGTCTTCCGCCGGTACTTCGGGGAACCGGAAGGGGAGCGTTGCGGGAACTGCGATAACTGCATCAACGGCACAGCGGATACACGCTCAGTGGTGGACTTAAACGCACCGGAACAATCACAGGGCGTTACGCGGGTCGAGACACTCGCAGGCACCATCATGACCACGGCACCGGAGCCCCTTCCACACCCGGCGGTTGATCTAGGCTTCAAGATCGGCGATCCCGTGCAGCATAAGCGGTTTGGTGCGGGTAAGGTGATGGACCTGCACGACGACACGCTCCTCATCCGCTTCCAAAACGCCGGCACGAAAAAGCTGAAAGCGCCGTTCGTGCGGCATCGTAAGTAATCTCCGGCGCCGTTCATCATCAAAACCCGCTACCAGATGACAAATTCTGGGAGTCCTGTCCATGCTGGCGTACATGGAATCCGGGCTCGCATGCGATACTGAAACGCGGTGATGTACAAACGCGTTCTACTCAAGATTTCCGGAGAAGCACTGGCCGCGGGCCGTGGTTTTGGCATTGACGCCATTTTTGTCAGCCGTGTCGCAGAAGAGATTGTGGAACTCGCGAAGAGCGGCTGCCAGGTAGCTGTTGTCGTCGGTGGCGGCAATTTCTTCCGTGGTGTCGCCGAGCAGGCGATCCACATGGATCGCGTCGCCGCTGACCACATGGGCATGCTTTCCACCGTTATTAATGCCATTGCGATGCAGGACGCCATCGAAAAGCTCGGCGTGCAGTGCCGCGTGATGTCTGCGATCGAGATGCACGAGGTCGCGGAGCCCTACATCCGCCGCCGCGCCATCCGCCACCTGGAAAAGAATCGCGTCGTCGTCTTCGCCGCGGGCACCGGTAATCCTTACTTCTCCACCGACACAGCAGCAGCGCTGCGTGCCATGGAGATTCGTGCCGACGTTCTGCTGAAGGCCACTTCCGTGGAAGGCATCTACACCGCCGACCCCAAGAAGGATCCGGAAGCGACCATGTTCTCGTCCATCACCTACATGGAGATGATTCAGAAGAACCTGCGTGTCATGGATACCTCCGCCGTCTCGCTCTGCAACGACAACAACATGCCGATGGTGATCTTCTCCATGCGAGAGCAGGGCAATATCGTGCGCGTGGTTGGCGGCGAGAAGCTCGGGACGCTTGTCACTTCGTAGCATGGCGCAGCCCGTTTCAGCAGCACCTGCACCCCCGGCAGTCGTCGAGCGCAAGCCGCCGCTGCCGGGCCTGACGGGCATTCGCACCTTCCTTGCGATCGGCATCATGTTCTTCCACTTCACGCCACCGTTGCCGAACTTCATTCGGCCGGTGATTGAAGCGGGCTTCACTTACATCAGCTTCTTCCTGCTCATCAGCGGCTTCGTACTGGCGTACAACTACGCGCACCGTGCGGAGACGCTGAAGCCGGGCAAGTTCTACGCGGCACGTCTCTCGCGGCTCTACCCCGTCTACCTGCTCAGCCTGATCGTCTCGCTCGAGATGCTGCACTCCGAGTGGACCATGCGCTCCCTCGGCGAGTTCCTGCGCGGCGCGTTGCTGACGCCCATCCTGCTACAGGGCTGGAGCCCCACCCTCTCCACCTTTTGGAATACCGTCGCCTGGACGCTCTCCACGGAAGCGATGCTCTATCTCGCGTTTCCGTACATCATCCGGATGAAGTTCTGGCCGCGTACCCCTGGCAAGCTGGTCCTGCTCTTCGGCGCCTTCTGGGTGTGGGAGCTGGTGCTGCCGACGATCTACCTGGTGCTGAATCCGGACGGCCTCCACGACATCAACCGCTACTCCTCCGGGTACTGGCTCCGCGCGCTGAAGTACACGCCACTGCCGTTCCTGCCGATCTTCCTTGCAGGCATCACGCTCGGCCGGCTGCATGCCGTGATTACGCTGACCCATCGCACGGCATTCGCGCTGACGCTTATCGCGGGCCTCGGCATCTTCGGCGCGTTCTACTTCCTTGTGCCGCATGTGCCGTACGTCCTGCTGCACGGCGGTCTGCTGACCCCGGTCTTCGCCCTGCTGGTACTCGGGCTGACCGGAGTTCACGTCGTCTCGCGCGTCCTTGGCTGGGGACCCATCGCCGCCTTCGGCCGCGCCAGCCTCTGCCTGTACCTGCTGCACTTCAACACCTGGATCACGCTGCACGATCACCACATCCCGGAACGCCTGGGCGTCGCCGCCCTCGATCCGTGGATCTCGTACATCTTCATCCTCTGCTTCGCCTACGCCGCATACCGCGTCGTCGAGCATCCCGCGCAGAAGTACCTGCTGTCCCGCTGGGTGTACAAGACGCCGCCGCCGGTCGAACTCAGCGCGCCGCTCGGCTGACTCTCCGTACTCTTCCAAAATTGATTCGTTTGCCTTCCGAATAGTGCATCCGCGCGATTTGTTACGACACGTGCGCTTTGCGATTGGAGCAGACGTAGTTGTCTGTCATACTGTCTTCGCAACCCTTTCACAACTGAATCAGGAGCCGTGCCAAAAGCACGACTTCCTTCGCATCCGCGTACGTGCACTCGTCCCTACTTGGAACCGTTGCTGCAGACCTGTATCTGCTCGCAGCGAAGAAGTAAGAAGGAGCCAGTTCTTCGATGTCGATTTCCCGCCGTAATTTCCTTATGCGCGTCGGCCAGGCCGGCGGTTACTCCGCAGCATTTGCAACCATGCAGGCGCTCGGTATGTTCCCCATGAAGGCTCAGGAAGTAAAGCCGATCGCGGCTGCACCCGGCAGTGGCAAGGGTGTCAGCGTCGTGATTGCAGGCGGAGGCATCTCCGGCCTTACAACGGCGTATGAACTGCGCAAGCTCGGCTATCACGTCACGGTACTTGAGGCGCGCAATCGCCCCGGCGGACGCAACTGGAGCGCGCGCAACGGCACCGTGGTCGAATTTTCCGACGGCACCAAGCAGACCTGTACCTGGGAAGCGGGGAACTATCAGAACCTGGGCCCCGGTCGTCTGCCCTCCGTCCACACCACCATTCTGGGATATTGTCGCGAGCTCGGCGTACCCCTCGAAGTCGAGATCAACACCTCCCGCTCGACCCTCCTGCAGAACGATACCGCCTTCGGCGGCAAGGCCGTTCCGCAACGCAAGGCCATCAACGACACCCGCGGCCACGTCAGCGAACTGCTCTCCAAGGCCATCAAGGGCGGCGCTCTCGATCAGCAACTGACCAAGGAAGACAAGGACCGCATGAATGCGTTCCTGCGCACCTATGGTGCACTCGGTCTTGACGGCAAGTATCACGGCTCCGATCGCGCCGGCTTCAAGCAGTATCCCGGCGCCGGCGACCAGGTCGCCATCAACCAGGAACCCATGGACATGCACACGTTGCTGGATGCCAACTTCTGGGCCGGCATCCTCTATGAAGAGGCGTGGGACTGGCAGGCGACCATGATGCAGCCGGTCGGCGGCATGGATCGCATCCCCTACGCCTTCGCACGCGAACTGGATAAAACCAAGACCATCATCTATAACGCGCCCATCACCTCGTTCAAGCGCACCGGCGCCAACAAGGGCGTGGAAGTGACGTACATGCAGGCCGGCAAAGAGAAGGTCATCAAGGCCGACTACATGGTCAACTGCATGCCGCTGCCCATCATCAAGAAGCTCAAGCAGGATCTGTCGCCCGCTTACATGGACGCCATCAACGGTGCCACGTACGCGTCCAGCTACAAGCTCGCATGGGAGTCGCGCCGCTTCTGGGAGCAGGACTACCAGATCTACGGCGGCCTAAGCTTCCGGGCGCCAGGACCGACGACTGTTATTTGGTACCCGTCCGCGAACCTGATGGCGCCCAAGGGCATCCTCGTCACCGGCTACGAAGACGAGATGATCTTCGGATGGGACAAGCTCTCGATGGACGAGAAGTTCGCAACGGCCAAGAAGCAGCTTGAGAAGATTCATCCCGGCCACAGCCAGGAGCTCACCAAGCCCCTCATCTGCATGTGGCGCCACGTTCCGTACAACGAAGGTTCCTGGATCCGCGGCTACGGCGGCGGCGACAAGGGCTACAACACGCTGCTGCAGCCAGACGGCCCCATCTTCTTCGCGGGCGATCACACGACGCACATCGTGGGCTGGCAGGAGGGCGCAGCTCTCAGTGGACGTCGCGTTGTGGGTCTGCTCGCTGACCACGTCAAGTCCGCACGGCTCGCCGGCGATACCTTCGGCGCAGTCGAAGCATAAGCAAAACTCTGCAAGGGCGCTCGTTACAACGGAGCGCCCTTCGTCAGTCAGACCGGCGCATCGCGCCACACCTTAGGAGTTCCCACCTTCATGAAGATCAAGTACGCCGCCCTCGCCACCGCTCTCACACTCAGCACCGTCGCCGCGCACGCGCAGGTCGTGGTCAAGCACATTCAGCCGAACGAAAAGGCGACCATCGCCACTGCAGTATGGGCAGGGGACACGCTCTACGTCAGCGGCACACTCGCTGATCCTGTCACGCCCGCGGACGCAGCCAAGGGCACGCCCGCAGACTACGGCGACACCAAGACCCAGACCACCAGCATCCTCAATAAGATCCAGAAGATCCTGAAAGAACAGGGCCTGGACATGAAGGACGTCGTCAAGTGCACGGTCTTCCTCGCAGCAGATCCCAAGCTCGGCAAGATCGACTTCGCCAACATGAACGCAAGCTTCGGTCAGTTCTTCGGTACCAAGGAACAGCCGAACAAACCCGCTCGCTCGGCCTTCCAGGTTGCGAACCTCGTCGGTCCGGGATACCTTCTGGAGATCGAGATGATTGCCGTCAAGGGTAAGTAAGCGAACCAGTTTAGGCGCAGCGGATTGCAGCCGCCGCGCCGCACAGCAAAAGGGCAGGCTCCCACGCGAGCTTGCCCTTTGCTGCGTAAAAAACTCCTCCACAATGTCGTAAGCAGTAGTCGAACCCCCATGAACAGAGATCCAAAATGATTAGTTTTCCTCAGCAACCGTTGTTTCTCCGTTGACACTGCGTTGACCTCTCCGTAATATCAAACCCATCATCCACATCAATAAGTTTCAGCAATGCAAGCCCGTTCCCGGGAAGGCATTACTGGATAGCTAGCAGAACTACTTGAAGAAGCGCCTCTCCTTTCGGGGCGGAACCTTCGCAGTCCCGCAGCACCGCACCAATGAAGTCCCGCTTCACTGATGTCCAGCACCTGTACCTGCAAGACGCCACTGCACACCGCATGACGCACCAGCCCTCCGCCCCAGCAAACGCTGCCGGCGAGCGCACCAATAGCAGGCACGCCGGCGCAAAACGCACCGGGGTGTAGAGCCTTACCGATCGAACCGTACACATACGCGCGCCAACGGGGCACAACGATCCCGGATAGCCGCACCGCATACTTCGTCGCGCGCCCTACTTAGAGTGCCGCGGCTGCACTGTTGCATCCCCAGACCGTTCCGGGGAAAACGCAGAACCGTATCTGTACCCGGGATTGCAGCCCGGGGCAGAGTACTGCAGTATTCACTGCTTCATTTTGTGGAGGAAGTTCCTAGTGTCTAAGATCTCAAGGTTCGCCAGCCCAATCGCGCTCGCCGCTGTCGTTCTCTCGGCAGCCGCTCCCATGTACGCCCAGTCGTACTACGGCACTCTGAAGGGTCAGGTGAAGGATCCCAGCGGTGCCACGATTCCGAATGCGGAAATCACCATCACGGACCTGGGCACAAAGATCACCCGTAAAACCGTAACGACCGGCTCCGGTGAATATGTCTTCAACGCAGTCGATCCGGGTAACTTCGATATCACGGTCGCCGCACCGGGTTTCAGCACCTACACGCGTCACGGGGTAAACGTAGCGACGCAGCAGACAGTCGCAATCGATATTCCGCTATCGCTTGGATCTACCGGCACAACCATAGAAGTAACCAGCGCCGAGCCCATCATCGATTCTGCCACCGCGCAGAACGGACAGGTATTCGATGCGCAGAAGCTCGTTGATCTGCCCAATCTCGGTCGCAACCCTTTCCTGCTGACCAAGCTGAATAACAATGTCACCGCTACCGGCGACCCGCGCTTCAATCGCTTCCAGGATCAATCTGGATCGTCAGCTATCTCCATCGCAGGCGGCCCGGTCAACATGAATAACTACCTGATCGACGGTGTACCCATTACCGATTTCTCGAACCGCGCCGTGATTATTCCGTCGGTCGAGTCGGTGCAGGAGATGAAGACACAGGCGAACGCGTATGACGCTGAGGCCGGCCGCACTGGCGGCGGTGTCTTCAACACGCTGCTGAAGTCAGGTACCAACACGCTTCACGGAAACCTGTATGGTTCCACGCGCCAGTCCAACTGGAACGCAAACACTTGGCAGAACAACTTCAACGGAGCTACCCGTCCCGTCACCACCCAGTACAGCTACGAAGGTTCCATCGGCGGTCCCATCTGGAAGGACAAGACATTCTTCTGGGTGACAGAAGAGGGCTACCGTCAGCGTTCACCGTTGGGTGCAAGTTACTTCCTACCCACAGATCTGGAACGTATCGGCGACTTCTCGAAGAGCAGCGTCACCATCTATGATCCGCTGACCACCAATGCCGCGACGGGCGTACGTACCCCGTTCGCAGGCAACATTATTCCCGCCTCGCGCATTAGTGCTGTTGGCAAGGCAATCCTTACCGGACTCCCGAACTGCACCGGTATTTGCACACCTACCTCCACATACGGCACCCTTAACTTCCGCCCGACTGATCTGCTCGGCGACCGAGCCGACGAATTCATTTCCAAGGTGGATCACCAGGTATTTAAGTGGTGGGCTGCAAATGCTTCCTACCTGCACTACGGCTCCAAGGAGCCAGGCGGCAATCCGCTCGGATCGTTCGCCGGCGGCACCACGGCATACCAGCTCTTCCGCAAGGTGGATGCGTTCAATCAGAACAACGTCTTCACGATCAACCCGACGACGATCCTCACAGTCTCTTACGGCCAGAACCGCTTCCCAAATAACACGCTCGATCTGACCAGTAATTACAACCAGACCACGCAGCTCGGGATGCCCGCAGCGTATACCTCTGGTCTCCAGAAGGCTGCCTTCCCGGCCATCACCATGCAGCAGGCCGCTTCCTTCGGAACGAATAACTCTGGTCCTGCTGTCTTCTACTCCCGTAACATCGTCGTCGCGGGTGCGAAGAGCCTGGGCAAGCACTCCATTAAGGCGGGTTATAACTTCCGCACCATCTCGGTGGATTTCACAAACATCAGCACCGGCAACGGTTCCTACACCTTCCAGAACACCTTCACGAGCCAGAACGCGAATGCCACCTCACGGGTTGGTGGAGCGGACGTAGCTGATCTTTTGCTGGGCTTTCCCTCCAGCGGTTCCGTTCAGGTTGTCACTCCGCTCGCTCTGAATGTGAAATACAACGCGTTCTACGTGCAGGATGACATCCGACTTACGCAGCGTCTGAACATTAACGTGGGCCTGCGTTATGAGCTGGAGCCTGGCATCCACGAACGAAACAACCACTACGCGGTTGGCTTCGATCGCAATGTCACCAGCCCGTTGCAGACGACGTCGCGTGTTGCCACCAAGGGCGCGATCGAGTTCGCCGGACAGAACGGTTACAAGGACCGCTGCTGCAACAACGGTGTGTTGAAGTTCGCTCCTCGCGGTGGCTTCTCCTACGCCGTGAACCCGAAGATGGTAGTGCGTGGCGGCTACGGTGTCTTCTACGCTCCCATCTACTACTCCACCAGCGCTTCGCTTGCTCCCGGTTACGCCGCGACCTCCACGTATGTCGCGTCGAACGACAGCAACAATACTCCGGCGAACTCCATCAACAATCCGTTCCCGGGCGGCCTCTTACAGCCCTCTGGCAATGCGGCCGGGTTGTCGCAGGGTGTCGGTAGCAGCCTGACGACGATCGAGCAGGATCGCCGTAACCCAATCGTGCAGCAGTACTCCTTCGACATCCAGCAGGATCTTGGACGTGGGCTCTCCCTGCAGATCGGTTACGTCGGAGCAAAGGGACGCAACCTGCTGCCCAGCAACGGCGGTACCTACAACATCGACCAGGTAAACCCGGCAGCCATTCCGTTCGGCGTCGGCTCGTGCCCAACGAATCCGAATAACCTCTCCACAAGCGCCTTCCTCAACGCCCGCAGCGCAAACCCATACACGGGTGCAGGCGGCGGCACCGGAGTCATCGGCGCAGCAACCATCTCCAACAACCAGCTCTGCCGCCCGTTCCCCCAGTTCAGCGCCGTGAACACGCAGCCCAGCGTTTCGCGTTCTAACTACAACTCGCTGATCGTGAATGCCCGCAAGCAGTACTCAAAGGGGTTCTCGGTAACGGTCGGTTACACATGGTCCAAGAACCAGGACAGCACCTTCGGCCAGGGCAGCAGCCTGAACGTCGGCAACGCCGGACCGCAGAATGTGTACAACATCAACGGACCTGGCGGCGAGTACTCCCTGGCAATCAACGACGTTCCGAACCGCTTCACGGTGGGTGGCTCCTATGAACTGCCCTTCGGTCGCGGAAAGGCCTTCTTCAGCAACAGCCGCATCCTTGACCTGATGTTCGGTGGCTTCAGCACCAACGCCACCTTCGTCGGACAGAGCGGCGGTCCGGTGCCACTATCGCTCAACACCAATCAGAACTCGTCTGCATTGGGCACGTCCGTTCAGCGTCCCAACTTGCTCGCCGGCGTGCCGGTCTGCAGCGAGGGGCCCGTCCAGCAGCGTCTCGGTTCGTCTGTCGCAGGCAGCAAGAGCTACTTCAACAACGCAGCCTTCGCTCCCGTACAGCCGGGCGTCGGTGAGTTCGGAAACGCTCCCCGTACCTACGGCGGCTGCCGTGCACCGGGCATGCGCAACGTCGATCTGTCGGTCTTCAAGGACTTCAAGTTTGAACGCGTACACGTTCGCTTCCAGGCCGAAGCCCTTAACCTGACCAACACTCCGCTCTTCGCTCTCAACACCGCTGGTCTGAAGTACGGCACCACGACCAGCTCCACAACCGGCGTCACCTCGGTGCTCTCGGCTTTCGGCTCCGTGAACACCTCCGCCATCAACTTCCCACGCCTCATCTCACTCGGAGGACGTATCTCCTTCTAAATGAAGCAGATCTAGAACAAGACGGGTGCGGCCTCGGCTGCACCCGTCCTCGTTTCCACTCCCACCGGACTCTGAACCGATTTCGCATCCTCCCCGCCGCGCCTGCATCTGAATAAAGACCGGCTTGATCGCAGTTCGCGGGCCGCATACACTCGTACTTGAGTTCTGAAGGAGATTTCCCCAATGGCCACTGCCGTTACCACGCCCGAGGTTGTTACCGCGCCGGAGATCGTCAACGCGCCTGCCACACAGCCGGTGAACCTGACCCCGTCCGCGCAGGCGAAGGTGAAGGAGATCATGGCGACCCAGGACCCCCTGCCCGCCGGTCTTCGCATCGGTGTCGTCGGCGGCGGCTGCTCCGGCTTCCAGTACTCCATGAGCTTTGAGAACCAGCAGGGCATGATGGACAAAGTCGTCCGCTTTGACGACCTGAAGGTCTTCGTTGACGCCACCAGCGCCATGTACCTCAACGGCTGCATCGTCGACTACGTCGAAACGCTCGAGGCCGCCGGCTTCAAGTTCGAGAATCCCCAGGTTAAGAGCACCTGCGGCTGCGGTTCCTCCTTCTCGGTCTAAGAGATCGTTAACACCAAGCAAAAAGGGCTCGCTTCGGCGGGCCCTTTTTGTGTAGCGAACGGTCCCAGCGAAGCGATTCCGACACCTTCCCCACAACGAGCCGTCTAAAATCGTGCAGGCCCACTTCTTGTGACAGAATTCACCGTAAAACTCGCCGATGAACGCGGCCGCGTGCAGGAACAGACGCATCCCGCAGCCACCGCAGAAGAGCTGCGCGCACGCTTCACGCAGGCGGGCTACCTCGTCTACTCCGTCAAGCCTCGCAACGCGATCGGCGGTGGCGCCCGTAATAAGAAGGTCGGCCTCCAGAACTTTCTCGTCTTTAACCAGCAGTTCGTCACGCTCATCCGCGCCGGCCTGCCCATTCCCGGATCGCTGGAACTCCTTGCCCGCCGCCAGCGCGACCTGAACTTCAAGGCGCAGCTCGAAAACGTCGCGGCCCGCGTCAAAACCGGCGAATCCCTCTCTGGAGCCTTCGACGCGCAGGGCGGCTTCCCGCTCATCTTCACCACGACGCTGCTCGCAGGCGAGCGCTCCGGCAACCTCGAAGAGGTCCTCCAGCGCTACACCGACTTCCAGCGCGTCTCGCTCACCGTCACCAAAAAACTCAAGTCGGCGCTGATCTACCCGGTCCTCCTCATTACCCTGGTGGTCGGTCTCTTCGTCTTCCTGATCTCGTTTGTCGTCCCGCGCTTCGCCACGCTCTACGACCAGCTCAACGCGCCGCTGCCCAAGATCACGCTGGTCCTGCTATCCGTCGGCAACGCCGCGCAGAACTACGGCCTCTACGCCATTCCATTCCTGCTTGCCGGCGGCTACTTGCTCTACCGCTGGTCCAAGACGGACAAGGGCGCCAGCACCATCGACAAGCTGCGTCTCGCTGTACCGCTCCTCGGCACCATCTGGCTCAAGTACCAGGTCGCGCTCTTCTCGCGCACACTCTCCACATTGCTCACCGGCGGCCTGCCGCTGGTGCCATCGCTTGAAACAGCGGCGCGTTCCATTTCTTCGCGCCAAGTCTCGAACGCCGTCTTCTCCTCGGTCACACAGGTGCGCGAAGGCCAGCGCCTCAGCGCCTCGCTGGAAGGCACACGCGTCTTCCCCGAACTTGCCATCGAGATGATCGAAGTCGGCGAATCCACCGGCGCTCTGCCCACCATGCTCAACTCTGTCGCAGGCTTCTTCGAAGAAGACGTCGAGACATCGCTCGCCGGCGTTCTCTCCCTCATCGAACCCACGCTGCTCATCTTCATGGGCGTCGTCGTCGCGGTCATCCTCATCTCGCTCTACCTGCCCATCCTGCAGCTCGGCGCAGGCGGCATCAACGGATCCACCTCCGGTCAGTAGCGCATCCACCTAAGGTCTTAGGAGTACCAACATCATGGCCTCGCCTCTCGCCATTCCCATCGCCAACCCGGAACTAAACGAGACCGAGCGCGCACAGCTCATGGCGCGCCGCTATCACTGCGAGTTCGTCGATCTCCGCGACTTCAAGATCCAGCATGAACTCGTCAAGTCCGTCCCCGTCGAGTTGATGTTCCGCTACAACTTCATCCCGTTAGAGCAGCTCGGAGACCGGCTCGTCATCGCCGTCAGCGACCCCTCGCGCCTCATGGTGCTCGATGAGATCAGCGGCCTTCTCGGCACGCGCCTCATCACCCGCGTCGCAACCCTGTCGCAGATCACGGACCTCCTCAAAAAGACGGAGCAGTCGCAGCGCGTCCTCGAAGAAGCAAGCGAAGGCATGACCTTCGACGTGCTCTCCGCCGAGGACAATCCGGACGAGAACATCTCCATCGAGCGGCTGACCAGCGAAGACGATATCTCGCCCATCATCCGCCTCGTCGACACGACGATCTTCTCCGCCCTCGAGCGCCGCGCCTCCGACATCCACCTCGAAACCTACGACGATTCGCTCCTCGTCAAGTACCGCATCGACGGCGTGCTGCAACAGGCGATGGCGCCCATCGCGCGTGAGCATCACCAGACCATCCTGTCCCGTATCAAGGTCATGAGCGAGCTCGACATCGCCGAGCGCCGCGTCCCGCAGGACGGCCGTTTCCGCGTGCGCTATAAGGGCCGCCTCATCGACTTCCGTGTCTCCATCATGCCCACCGTGCATGGCGAAAACTGCGTGCTCCGCGTGCTCGACAAAGAGTCGATGAGTGAGAAATTCAAAAAACTGTCGCTCGACGTCGTCGGCTTCGGTGCAGAGGATCTCCGCCGCTTCCGCAAGTACATCAAGGAACCCTACGGCATGGTGCTCGTCACCGGCCCCACCGGTTCCGGTAAGACGACCACACTCTACGCGGCGCTGAACGAGATCAAGAGCGAAGAAGACAAGATCATCACCATCGAAGATCCGGTCGAGTATCAGATCCGCGGCATCACGCAGATTCCCGTCAACGAGAAGAAGGGACTCACCTTCGCACGTGGCCTGCGCTCGATCCTCCGTCACGACCCCGACAAGATCCTCGTCGGCGAAATCCGTGACGCAGAGACCGCACAGATCGCTATCAACTCCGCGCTCACGGGCCACCTTGTCTTCACCACCGTCCACGCCAACAACGTCGTCGACGTGCTCGGCCGATTCCTGAACATGGGCGTCGAGCCCTACAACTTCGTCTCCGCATTGAACTGCATCCTTGCTCAACGTCTCGTCCGTCAGATCTGCGACTTCTGCGCGACCACCCGCACCTACTCCAACGCAGAAATGCTCGCGAACGGCCTCAATCCGGACGACTGGCAGGGCCATCAGTTCCGCGAGGGCACCGGATGCATCGAGTGCAGCGGCACAGGCTTTCGCGGCCGTTCCGCCATCCACGAACTGCTCGAACTCGACGACGAGATCCGCGAACTTCTGCTGGTCAAGGCACCCGGTTCCGAAATTCGCCGCAAGGCCAAGGACAAGGGCATGGCCTTCCTCCGTGACTCAGCCCTCGAACGCGTCCGCGCCGGCATCACCACCATGCACGAGATCAACAAGGTCACCTTCATCGAAAGCGGCCGCTAGAACCCGCGAACGCTGGGATACACTGCGCGCATGCGCACCTATACCGAAGCTGAGGTAGTCCACGCGGCCGGTCGTGCCGGCATCTCCAAAGAGGGGCTCGACCGCCTCCGCGCGGAACTCTCGGGCGGCCAGGCCGGTCGCTCCGGCTTCGAGGCGGCGCATGTCGCCTACTATCTCGGCGCGTTGCTCATTTGCGGCGCCATGGGCTGGTTCGTCACGGACGCGTGGGACCATCTCGCCGGAATCACTCTCTTCGCCGTCGCAATGGTCTATGCCGCCGTCTTCGGCGGCACTGGCTACGCGCTCTCCCGTAGGCCCTCCACCTGGGTGCCCGGTGGTGTCCTTACGACCGTTGCGGTCTGCATGACACCGCTTGCCGTCTATGGCATCGAGCGCCAGATAGGCTGGTGGCCTTCCGGCGATCCCGGTGCCTACAGCCATTTCCATCCGTACATCAACGCCAGTTGGCTCCTGATGGAGGCATGCACCATCCTGGCCGCCGGCATCGCTCTGCGCATCGTTCGGTTCCCATTCCTCACGGCGCCCGCAGCGTATGCATTCTGGTACATGTCGATGGATGCACCAAGGCTCTTCGGACTCTCGCTCACCTTCCATATGCAGGCGTGGATCACGGTAGGCTTCGGCGTTGTGCTGCTGGGGATCGCATGGTTTGCAGATGGCGAACGTGAGTTGGATCTTGCCTTCTGGTTCTACCTCTTCGGCCTGCTGGCCTTTACGGGCGGTCTGTCGGCGCTGGGGTCCGGCAAGCAGTCGGGCTTGCTGCTCTTTGGCCTGCTGCATCTCCTCATGCTGCCGTGCGCTCTGGTACTGCAGCGCCGTGTCTTCCTGGTCTTTGGTGCCATCGGCACCTTTATCTTCCTGGCAACGGAGGCGACCCGCTTCTTTCGGAACTCGCTCGGCTTCTCGGTCGCACTCACCCTCATCGGCGTAGTCATGATCGCGGCCGGCATCTTCTATAAGCGGCATGAAGCGCGCCTCTCCGCTGCTCTCTTCAAGCTCACGCCTCAGCGAGTCCTGCATCACCACGCCCATGGAGTGGGACCGGCCTGAACAGCGGCATAACAACCAGCTACAGGTCTAGGAGACGGGTTCCTGCGGATTCCAGAAGGGCTCCATCGCCGGGATAAACGCAACCGGTGTGCCGGGGAAGAACGGCTTCAGCCAGTCCCGGCACAGCACCATGCCGCCCTGCTCTGAAAGCACATGCCCCACCACGATCAGTGCCTTCTTGTTGCCGCTGCGGATGCTGTCCTGGCAGTACTCCACCAGCTCCCACTCGCGCGTCTCGCCGCAGATCAGCACATCCGTCTCCGGGGCAGAGAAGAGCTTGATCCCGCCCTCGCGTCCGCAGAATCCCCAACTCGTCACAACACGCCGCACCGGCAGCTTCGGATCGCCCAGTACCCGCATCGTCCGCGCCTGCAGCGTCTTCTGCATCGTCCGTGTGAACTGTGCCAGCGGCACACCGTCAAACGACAGCTTCTTCGGATTCGCAGCATCAACCACATGCTTCGCCCAGCCGAGCTGGTTCACCATGCCCTGCGCAATGCCGTCCGGCTGGCGCGCATGCCAGTGATCGTGAAAGTGGAAGATGGCGACCTCATGTTTCGCACAGTAGTCCAGCTTGTAACGCAGAACGGCGTCGTCCTTGATGTCGTCCGTGCCGTCCTGGTGCAGGTAGAAGGGCGTCTCGTGCGTCACGATCATGTTCTTGCCATCCGCCACGCAGCGCTCCACCACATCCAGCGTCGCCATCATGGTCGTGGCAATGCCACGCACCGGCGTCGCGCGAGTGCCGGTCAGAAGGTTGTCGACGGTCTTTTCGCGCCAAGGCACACCCACCTCTTGCTTGATGCGATCGATCACGTCACCGGCCGTCAGGCTCGGCGGTGCCGCCAGGGCAGAAGGCGTAAGAGTGACGCCTGCGGCGAAGGCCGCGCCGGTAGCCATAAACTCTCTGCGGGACAGGTCCGTCATCGTCAAAGCTCCTCGCGCAGGCCAGATCGCCTGCGTAGCGGATCATATAACCACTTGCTGACGTGAAGCATCGTGCCATCTCAACAATGACCTGGGCACGGCTGGCGATCAATTGCGCCGCGGCGGAGCAAGTGAATCTTTCTTTGACGCGCGTAGCGCTACACGCTACAGTCGAGGGTGTGATCGGCTCCTTCCGTCATGCCGGTCTGGAGAAATTCTTCAAGTCTGGCTCGAAAGCCGGCATCCAACCAGCGCATGCGTCTCGGCTCGAATTGCAATTGGGCGTGTTGAACGCGGCAGAAGGGCCAGAAGATATGGCGGTCCCCGGCTGGAAGCTTCACGCGCTACAAGGGAAGTTGCGCGGACACTATGCGGTCTCTGTGAACGGGAATTGGCGAATGGTCTTCGCGTTTGACGGAACCGATGCCATCCTTGTCGATTACAGCGATTACCATTAAGGAGAAGCCATGTTGATGCACAATCCGCCGCATCCCGGCACGGTGCTACGTGAATATCTCCGAGACGCGGATGTCACTTCCTTCGCCGGAAAAATTGGCGTGGCAAGGACGACTCTGTCTCGGCTTCTGCATGGACACACAGGTGTATCCGCGCCTATGGCGCTACGCCTTAGCGCCGCACTCGGCACTTCGGCAATGCTCTGGATGAACCTTCAGGTTCAATTCGACCTTTGGCAAGCCATCCAGGCAGAAAAAGCTGCTCGAAAGAAGGCGCGCGCAGCGGCGCCTTCTCGCGTCGCCACGAAGAAGGCAAAACCCAAGCGTTCACCCACATATGCGAAAGCTGCATGACACTACGCTTGTCCTGCTATCGCCTCCGGCAAATTCCCGTCTCAAGCATGTAGTCTTTCAATAGCTTCAGCCCATGCCATCGCTTCTTCCCAAATCGACGATCCAGGTGCGCCCGCGCATCGCGGTTGAAATTCGTCCCGAAGGTGTCTACGCAGCCAGCGCCACGGACGCCGCAGGCCTGCTCGCGCAGATCGCCTCCGCCCCGCTGCCCGCCGGTGCCGTCGTGCCGTCGCTGCGTGTCGGCAACATCGTCGATCGCATCGCCGTCATCGCCGCGCTGAAGAAGGTGCTGCCCGCCGTGCAGGTGGGCAAGGGCCGTGATGTCACCTTGATCGTGTCCGACACCGCCGTCCGCGTTCTTCTGCTCGACTTCGACGAGATCCCGTCCAAGGCTGAGGAAGCGCTCCCCGTACTGCGCTTCCGCCTGGCAAAACTGCTGCCCTTCAATCCGGAACTGGCACAGGTCAGCTACCAGGTCATGAGCCGCCACGCCATGGTGCTGCAGGTCCTCGTCGTCGCCATCCCGAACGAAGTCCTCGCAGAATACGAATCCGCCGTGCGTGAGGCAGGCTTTGAGCCCGGTGCTGTCATTCCAAGCACCCTCGCCGTCGCCGCAGCCATCGACGAGGCTGGCACCGCCGCAGCGCTCGTCGTCAACGGCAGTGAGTTCGCCGTAACCACCGCAATCCTGCGTCGTGGCGAACTGCTGCTGCACCGCACCCTCGAACTCAAGTCGAAGACCATGGCCGAGGTCGCCGCGCTCGTCGCACACGAACCCGCAAACGTCGCCATCGACGCCGAGATGGCACGCGCCTCCTTCGTCCAGAGCGGAGAAGACAGTGAGGTCGCCGTCGCTGAGATGGTGCAGGCTGGCATCCTCCACGACGCCGAAGATCCTGACCGCGCGGAGCTTGAACTGCTGCAATCCATCTCCGTCGCCGCTGCTTATTTTGAAGACTCACTCGCCGTCGCGCCGGAAGAGGTTCTCACTGCAGGGACGCTATCGCCCGAGGCCCTCGGGCCCATGCTCGCCGAAACCGGTCTGCATGCGCGCGAAGTCCTGCAGTCGACCGACCTGATGACCACCACATCCATTCCGCGCGGTCTGCTCGCCGGCCTTCGAGGAGCATTGAAGAGCTAGCGTGCGCGTCTCCATCAATCTCGCAACCCGGCCGTACGTCGAGCTGGACCGTCTCCTTCGGCAACTTCGCATCGCCATCGGTGTGCTCGCCGTCGTGGCCATCGCGCTCGGTATCTGGCTTCACAGCATGACAGCGCAGGCACGGGCGCAGCAGGCGCAGCTTGACCGCCTGAATGCCCAGGCGCAGACGCTGCAGCGCGAACGTGCCGCCAATGAAGCCCGCCTGCGCCAGCCCGTGAACGCCGCCACCCTCGGCCGCAACCAGTTCCTCAACACCCTCTTTGCGCGAAAAGCGTTCTCCTGGACAGCCGTCCTCATGGACCTCGAAGACGTCATGCCCAACGGTGTTCAGGTCACGTCCATTGAGCCCATCATCGCCTCCACCGGGGAGGTCACCATCCGCCTGCGCGTGCTCGGCGAGCGCGACCGCACGGTGGACCTGGTGCGCAATCTCGAGCACTCCAAGCGCTTCATCTCGCCACGCCTTGCAGGCGAGGCGCAACAGACGGCCAACCGCACCGGCGCCACCACCATAGGTGCCAACGGCCTGCCGCAGCTCGTCGCCGCAACCGGCGCCAACGGCCTGCCGGCCATCTCCGGCGTAGAGTTCGAGATCGTCTCCGGCTACAACCCGCTCCAGCCACGCATGCGTGAAAAGATCGCTCCACACACCACCCCGGAAAGGGATGAGCCTACGGGCACTCCCGTTCGCAGGCGGCCGCGCAAGGTTGTCGATAACTCCCCGCCGCCGCAGCCGTCCCTCGCTCGCAGAAGGGCAGGTGCACGATGAGACTACCCTCCGGCATCACCGTTCCAGGTATCACCATGAGTAACGAAGCGCGCCGCGAAAGCATGCGAAAAGCGCTCTCGCTCATCAATCTGCACTTCGCCGCGGCCGGTCTGCTCCTTCTCATCTGCCTTTACTTCGGCGTACGTCTCTTCCTGGTCAGCGGCAACACCGGCACCCAGGGCGACGAAGCCATCGTCATTGCGCAATCGCGCGTCGCCGCCGCTGAAGTTGCGGCAAAGCCTCTGCGTGGCGTTGACACCAAGCTGGGCGAATCGGAGTCGGAAGCAAACCGCTTCTATGAGAGCCGTTTGCCCTACGCCTACTCCGACGTGGCCTCCTCCATCGGCGGTATCGCAAAAGCCAGCAACGTCCGCTGGAGCCGCGCTTCCTACGTGCAGACCGTACCGACCAACGGCGTCACCGAACTCCGCATCGACGGCTCCGTCTCCGGCGAGTACCGCAACGTGGCCGAGTTCATCAACGCCGTCGAACGCAGCAAGAGCTTCTTCCTCATCCAGACCCTCGCGCTCAGCGGCGCACAGGGCGGCCTGGTCAACCTGCAACTCCGTATCGGCACCTATCTCCGTGAACCGATGCCGAGCTTCGCCGCCGCACAGGCCACAGCCGGGAGCAAGCCATGAGCGCTCTGAAGGCAGGCACTGAGGATCGTAAGAAACTCATCGCAGCAGGCGCCTTCGGCGTGCTGGCGCTCGGCTACCTTGCCTATACCTTTCTAGGTTCCAGCAGCAGCAGCGACACACCGGCATCCACCTCGCCGGTCATCACCACCTCTGCGCCCGTCTCCACCAACACCGTCAGCCCCGCCGCCACCGCAACCGCGCGCATCGTGCCCTCCAAGCTCGACCCCACGCTGCACCCTGAGGGCATGCTCCTCTCGGAGTCGCTGGTCTACGGTGGCCACGGACGCAACATCTTTGCAGCACCCGGCACGCAGACTGAGGCCGCCGCACCCAAGATTCCGGCCGCCGCTGCCTCACCGCGTTACGTACCGCCCACTCCCGTCAACACCGGCCCTCCGCCACCGCCGCCCATTGACCTGCGCTTCTTCGGCACGGCAACACGTCGAGACGGCAAGCCGCAGGCCTTCCTCCTGCGCGGGGAAGATGTCTTCGTCGCAGGCCCTGGCGACATCGTCAGCAGGCGCTACCGTGTCGACGAGGTCTCCGGCAACTCCGTTCTCGTGACGGACCTGACCAACAACAACCAGCAGCGCCTCCCCATGAGCCCGCAATGAGCCACCCTCGCCAGGAAACGCGGCCGTCCCTTCAGCCGTCCCGTCCCGGCGAAGAAGGCTACCTGCTGCTCGGTCTTGCCGTGGTCTGCTTTCTGCTGCTGCTGGCACTCTCCGTCGCCGCGCCCCGTGTCGCCAAAGAGCTCGAACGCGACCGTGAACTCGAGTCCGAACACCGCGCCCTCGAATACGTCCGCGCCATCCAGCTCTACTACAAGAAAAACAACTCCTACCCCACCTCGGTCGAGCAGTTGTTAGGCAGCAGCACCGCCGGCGCCTCGGTCAGCATCGGCCCCGGCGCCAGCCTCAAATTCCTCCGCCAAAGGTACAAAGACCCGCTCACCGGCGACGACTTCCGCCTCATCCACACCGGAGAAGCCAAGACCCAGGTAAAAGGCTTCTTCGGAGAGCCGCTGGAAGGCATGCCCGTCAGCAACCTCGGCGCCGCGCAGGGCATGGTCTCAAGCATCAACGCAACGCCCGCCGGCACCTTCGGCGGCAGCAGCGCGGTCGGCGCACCCTCCTCCGCAAGCGGGGCCGCATCCGGTAACAGCGCATTCGGCGGCGCCGGCAGCAGCACGTCCAGCTTCGGCAGCTCCGCCTTCAACAACTCCGGCACCGGCACTTCGACGGGCACAGGAACAGGCGCAACCGGCAGCACCGGCACCAGTTCCACAGGCACCGGCTCCAGCATGAGCGGCACCAGCGCCACCAACTTCCAGGGCAGCAAAGGAGCGTTCCTCGGCGTCGGCAGCAACGCCAAAGGACCCGGTCTGGTGGAATGGAACGGCTCCGCCAACATCGAAGAGTGGGAGTTCCTCTACGACCCCCGCGTCGAGCTCCTCAAGGCAAAGGTCAGTATCTTCGGCGGCGGCCCGCCCACCGTAGGCTCCGGCTCCATGGGCAGCGGCTTCGGCCCCGCAACCGGCGCCAACGGCACAGGGAACACAACGAACGGCACCGGAACGTCCAGCGGCGGCTTCGGCAGCGGCTCCTCCAGCGGTTTCGGCAGCGGGTCTTCCAGCGGCTTCGGCAGCGGGTCTTCCAGCGGCTTCGGCAGCGGGTCCTCCAGCGGTTTCGGCTCCAGCGGCTCCAGCGGCTTCGGCAGCGGCAGTTCGACCACACCGACGAACGGTACCGGAACGAGCGGCAGCGGCACCACCACCCCCACACCGACCAACCCATAATCTCCGGCATCCCCACGCCTCCACCGCTCCCCCGGCAGCGGTCCCGGACCTGCGTTCATCCACCAAAACTAGCCTTGGACCCCAATCGCGTGTCTACGCATCAGATACCTTGACAGTAAGTCACTCACATGTGATCCTGAATGTGCCTGAGCGACTGAGTCACAGCATCTGATATCGCAGGACATCGCGGCAGCGATCACACATCGCGCCGCCGGAGGAGCAACACAACATGGGTAAGATCATCGGAATCGACCTGGGAACCACCAACAGCTGCGTGTCCGTCATGGAAGGCGGCGAGCCTAAGGTCATTGCCAACGAAGAGGGTGGCCGTACCACGCCGTCCATCGTTGCCTTCACCAAGAGCGGCGAACGACTCGTCGGTCAGGTCGCCAAGCGCCAGGCCATCACCAATCCCGAGAACACCATTTACTCCATCAAGCGCTTCATGGGCCGCCGCCCGAACGAAGTGAATGAAGAGATGAAGATGGTCCCGTATAAGGTCGTCACCAAGGGCGACAACATCTACATCGACGCGCAGGGCAAGGAATACACGCCGCCCGAGATCAGCGCGATGATCCTGCAGAAGCTCAAGAAAGCAGCAGAAGACTACCTCGGCCAGTCCGTCACCGAGGCCGTCATCACCGTGCCCGCGTACTTCAACGACTCCCAGCGTCAGGCCACCAAGGACGCCGGCAAGATCGCCGGTCTCGACGTCAAGCGCATCGTCAACGAGCCCACCGCGGCCGCGCTCGCCTACGGCCTCGACAAGAAGAAGGACGAAACCATCGTGGTCTATGACTTCGGCGGCGGTACCTTCGACGTGTCCGTGCTCGAAGTCGGCGAAGGCGTCATCGAGGTGAAGTCGACCAACGGTGACACCCACCTCGGCGGTGACAACCTCGATCAGCGCCTGGTTGAGTTCCTCATCGACGAGTTCCGCAAGCAGGAAGGCCTGGACCTCAAGGGCAAGGGCAATGAGATGGCCCTGCAGCGCCTGCGCGACGCGGCGGAGCGCGCCAAAATCGAGCTCTCCACCACCATGGAGACTGAGATCAACCTGCCGTTCATCACCGCTGACGCGACCGGACCGAAGCACCTCGTCGTCAAGCTGACCCGCGCAAAGTTCGAGTCGCTCGTTGAGGATCTGCTGCAGAAGTCCATCGGACCCTGCAAGCAGGCGATGAAGGATGCCGGCATCGATGCCTCCAAGGTCGATGAAGTCGTTCTCGTCGGCGGCCAGACCCGCATGCCCCGCATGCAGGCCCTGGTCAAGGAACTCTTTGGCAAGGAACCGCACAAGGGCGTGAACCCGGACGAAGTCGTCGCGATCGGCGCTGCAGTCCAGGGCGGCGTTCTCGGTGGCGAAGTCAAGGACCTGCTGCTGCTCGACGTGACCCCGCTGACCCTGGCCATCGAAACGATGGGCTCGGTTGCAACGGCCATGATCCCGCGCAACACGACCATCCCCACCAAGAAGACGGAGACCTTCTCCACCGCTGCGGATTCGCAGACGGAAGTAGAAGTCCACGTCATCCAGGGCGAGCGTCCGCTGGCTTCGCAGAACCGTACCCTCGGCAAGTTCAAGCTGAGTGGCATTCCTCCCGCACCGCGCGGTGTGCCGCAGATCGAGGTCACCTTTGACATCGACGCGAACGGCATCCTGAACGTCACGGCGAAGGACAATGCCACCGGCAAGGATCAGAAGATCACCATCACCAGCTCCTCGGGTCTCAGCAAGGAAGAGGTCGAGCGCATGGCGAAGGAAGCCGAGGCACACGCAGGCGAGGACAAGGAAAAGCGCGAAGAAATCGAAGCGCGCAACCAGCTCGACAGCATGGTCTACAACGTCGACAAGATGTTCAAGGAGAACGGCGACAAGATCACCGGAGACGAGCGTCAGCAGGTTGAGGAAGCTCTCAACGACGCAAAGTCGACGCTGACCGGCTCGCCCTCCGCGACCGAGCTCAAGGCAGCCAACGAACGCCTGACCGCGGCAAGCCACAAGCTCGCCGAGGCCATGTACAAACAGGGCCAGGCGCCCACCGACGGTGCAGCCGCAGCAGCAGGCACAGCCGACGAAGCGCCCAAGCATGATGAGGGCGTGATCGACGCCGAATACGTAGACGTCGACCACAAGTAGGCACTTCGCGTGAGCGCCCGCAACAACTGGGTGCCCCACGTCTCGCACCTGAGACGTGGGAGCGCCAGAGGCGCTCAATCGCGCGAAGCGCGACCGGGAGCATCTGGAGCCGTCAAATCCTGACGTCCCGAGCGCCACAGGAAGCAACGCTCAATCGCGCGCAGCGCGACCCGGAGAAAGCAGGGACCTTCAGGCTCCTGACCTTTCGGACGAGCAAAACGGGGCTTTAGCCCCGGCCTGCACACTCACACAAGTGGAGCCGGGCATACCACTATGCCCGGCCTCCTCCGCAACCAAAGAGTTACTTCGCGGGAACTAATCCGCGAATCAAAACGTAAATCTTTGTGTCTAATCAAGTAGTAGGAAACGCTGCTGCAATCAGTGGATTCTGCTACGCCGGGCAGGGCACAACTAGCCCGCCGGCAGATCACACCGCCGCTGCAATCGGCGATGCGCATCATCAACACGGCAGGGCGCTCGATAGTCGCAAAGCGCATCGAGCGCCCTTCGTGTCTACAGCGTAGGGCACATCAAGAACGGTACGAAGTACCCGGAGAGGGAGAGGGCCATGAACACAGTCATCTGGAAGTGCGAACAGTACATCGCGGGCAAGCTCCACGAAAAGACGATCTTTGAGAATGAACAGCAGGCAAGAGACTTCGCCCGCAAACTCTACGACGTCCGCCCGGATACCATCCTCCGTATCGAGCCAATGCCTATCCAGCACGTCTGGAACTAATCGCTCCAAGGAAAGAGCACAAAGGACCCCGGTGAGTTATCACCGGGGTCTTTCGCTTTGTAGACTTGTCTGCATGCAACGAGTCTGTTTCACACTCAAACTCCGCGAGTCCACACTCCCCGAATACATCGAGCGGCACAGGAACGTCTGGCCAGAAATGCAGGATGCACTGCGCGCCACAGGGTGGACCAACTACTCACTCTTCCTCGCACCTGGCGGTCTGCTGATCGGCTACGTGGAAGTCGAAGACTTCAATGCTGCGCGCGAAGCGATGAAAGCATTGCCTGTGAATGTACGGTGGCAGACAGAGATGCTGCCGTTCTTCGATTCAAGCGCCAACGCCGATGACGCGATGCAGCCCCTCCCCGAGATCTTCCATCTCGATTGACCTCACTTTTCCTTTTCAGTCGCATGGGTGCATGGTAGGGTCTGACTGTGCACAGTTCTAACCATTACGGATTGAAGCGTCGCATCGAGTGGAGCGCGCTGCTGCTGTTCGTTCTGGGACTATGTTCCATGGCGGCGCCGCACCGGATGGTGCATGCTACCGTCCACCACCAGCAGATGCCGTCGTCAGGCTCGGGTGGAACGCGTACCTCGCGCACCTCCCGTCAGAATGGCCGCTCCGCTCGCGGTGGCATGACCACGGAGATGGACCACCACGGTTCCGATCTGGACCGCGCATCACAGGGCGTCCGCCCGCGTGAAGTCATCTCCAGCAACGTCACGACCGTGGCAGCGATCATCACGCCGCGCTTCCTGTTGGCGCCATCGACTGCGCGCGGTTCGCTCGCGCCCGCGGCCGATGTCGTCATTGCTAACCCGTACGACGCATTACCCTCCCGCGGCCGGGCTCCTCCGGCTCTGTAACACCCCTCCCACACAATCCAGAGTTTGTGCCCACAGCACGGTGGCTTATTGCACTGTGTCCTCGCGTGTGTGAATGTTCTTCCGCATTGCTTCGCGGTTTGAGCATCTTTGAAATTCCTTCCCAGGGGATTCGACGATTCGCACACTTTCGTGCCCTCTCCCGCACGAATTGATGGCACGGCAGCGCATATCGCGCTGCGCTCTGGCTGACCCAGACGGGAAGTGAACTGAATTATGGAGCGCACGAAATGCAGAAGCTATTAGAGGGTTACCAGAAGTTTCAGATTGAAGTCTTTCCCAAGCGCGCAGGTCTGTTTAAGAGTCTTGAGAGCGGCCAGAAGCCGTCGACGCTCTTTCTTACCTGCTCTGATTCCCGGATTGTGCCGGATATGATCCTGCAAAGTGATCCCGGGGAACTCTTCATCTCGCGCAACGCCGGCAACATCGTGCCGCCCTACGGTGAAGTGAACGGCGGCGTCACAGCAACCATCGAATACGCCGTGCTCGCACTCGGCGTGCAGAACATCGTGGTCTGCGGCCACTCCGACTGTGGCGCCATGAAGGCGGTACTCAGTGGGAAACAGCATCCGCAGATGCCCACAGTGGACAAGTGGCTGCAGCACAGTGCAAGCGCCATGCAGATGGTTCCCCCGGTGGGAGACAACAACATCACCACGCCCAAGGATCGCCTGCGCACGCTCACGCGCGCCAACGTGCTGACGCAGTTACAGCACCTGCAGACGCACCCGTCCGTGGCCTACGCCACCAGCCGCGGACAGTTGAAACTCTTCGGTTGGGTCTATGAGATTCACACTGGCTGCATCGACACCTACGACGCAGCATCGGGCCGGTTTCTTCCGCTCACAGCCGATGTGCTGGCACCCTCGGTTGTCCATCCGCGTCTGGAACTGCTCGCCTCTTGAGCAGTTCCTCTTGTTAACGATCCTCGCTCAACTCGGTTTCAACAAGGACTCTTGCCATGGCTCTTCCGCAGAGGTATGTACGTGATCTTTCCGCTTCCCTCGTAGTGTTCCTGGTGGCGCTGCCGTTGTGCATGGGCATCGCCCTCGCCTCCGGCGCGCCGCCCGCCATGGGCCTTGTCACCGGGATCATCGGCGGCATCGTCGTCGGTTCCATCGCGGGCTCGCCGCTACAGGTCAGCGGTCCCGCTGCGGGATTGGCGGTTCTCGTCTTTGAAATCATTCACGAGCACGGTTACGCCGGGCTCGCTCCCATCCTCATGATCGCCGGTGTGGTGCAGCTCATTGCAGGTGCCGCAAAGCTGGGCCGCTGGTTCCGGGCCATCTCACCCGCGGTCATCCACGGTATGCTCGCCGGCATCGGCCTGCTCATCGTCTTCCAGCAGTTCCACGTCATGTTCGACAACAAGCCCAAGGGCTCGGGCCTCGCCAACCTCGCTGCCGTCCCCGGCACGGTCATGCACGGTCTCTTTCCCCTCGGCCCCAGCTCTGCGCTCGAGGCCTCGCTGATGGGCTGCTTCACCATTACCGTGATGTTGCTGTGGGAACGCTTCCGTCCAGAGAAACTGAAGCTCGTCCCGGGTGCCCTGCTCGGCATCGCGGCAGCCAGCATCACCGCGAAGCTGCTCCACCTGCCCATCAATCACGTGCAGGTGCCCGACAGCCTCCTTGACTCACTCAGCTTCCCGAAGCTTGCAAGCTTCACCGAAATCAACGGCAGCGCCATTGGTTCTGCACTCGCGCTCGCCCTCATCGCCAGCGCAGAGACGCTGTTGAGCGCCGCCGCCGTCGCCAATTTGCAACCCGCCGTCAAGACCAACTACGACCGCGAACTACTCGCACAGGGCGTGGGCAACATCCTTTGCGGCGCCGTCGGCGCCATCCCCATGACCGGCGTCATCGTGCGCTCCTCCGCCAACGTGCAGGCAGGTGCCACGAGCAGGCTTTCTGCCATCATGCACGGCGTATGGATCCTCGGCACCATCGTCCTCTTCGCCAGCGTGCTCCGTGCCGTCCCCACCAGCAGCCTCGCCGGTGTGCTCGTCCTCACTGGCCTGAAGCTCGTCAAGGTAAAGGATATGCGTCACCTCTCCTCCTACGGCAAAGTGCCCATCCTCATCTACCTCGCAACACTGATCACCATCGTCTCGAGGGATCTGCTTACCGGTGTCCTGGTCGGCGTCATGCTCAGCGTCGTCGCGCTGCTGTACAACGTGACGCGACTCACCATCCACTCTGAGGCCATGCCCGGAGACAACCAGTGGCAGCTACGCTTCGTCGGCTCCGCCACCTTCGTTCGTATCCCGCTCATCTCTGCAGCGCTTGAGAAAGTGCCCGCCAACGCGACCGTTCGCATCATCACGGACGACCTTAGCTACATCGATCACTCCTGCCTTGAGATGCTGCGCGATTGGGTCGACCTGGCCAATCGAAATGGCTCGCGTGTCGTGCTGGAACAGCACGCACTCGAGAACAAATACTGGACATCAAAGACGGCCTGAAGATCGTCGATCGCGTCAATCTGTTCTCCGGTTTCACTGGGGGAGAGTGGTCAAGGGGATGCACCCTTTGCCCACTCTCCCCCGTCTCTTTTACCTGGAGAGTAAGAATGCCAGAGGGCAATGAAGTACACCGATGGGCCGAGCGTCACACGGCCGCATTTGCCGGTCGCAAGTTGAACATCCTGCCGGGTCCGAACCACCGCTTCAGCGACGCACACCTCGTCGATGGCAAAAAGCTGCTGAAGGTTCACGCAGTAGGCAAGCACCTCGGCTACGAGTTTCCCGGCGAGCTCTACCTCCATGTACACCTCGGCCGCTTCGGCGACTTCACCGAAGGCTGCGGCCCGTTGCCCGAACCAAAGGGCCTCCTGCGCGCCGTCATGCAGCGCGCCGGCAGCGGCCGGCCCTCCCGTTCGCAGAAGGGCCAGCCGCACAACCTCACCTGCGCCCACGACGACGGCACACAGCCCTTCCCACCTGAAGATGTCGACTGGTGGGAGCTGCGCGGACCCACCGACTGTTCGGTCTACGACGCAGCAAAGTGGCAGGCACTCCTCGACCGCCTCGGTCCCGACCCGCTCGCACATGAGCCGGACGGCCACGACGATCCCAAACGAGCCTTCGACAAGATCCTCGCAAAAAAGACCTCCATCGGCGAGCTTCTGATGGACCAGAGCATCATCGCGGGCATCGGAAACATCTATCGCGCCGAGCTTTTATTCCGTCATCGGGTCAATCCGTTCACTCCCGGCAATGAAATGCCACTGAATCGTCTCAAAGCGATCTGGAAAGATGCAATTCCGCTGCTGAAAGCAGGCATGATTGACCGCCGGATCGTCTGTACTGACCGCAAAGACCGCCCCAGCAAAAAGGCCCTCGCTGAGCGCGGCGAAGAGCACTACGTCTACCGCCGCCACGGCAAACCATGCTTCGTCTGCGGCGAAACCATCCTCCGAAAAGACGTAGCAGGGCGCACCCTTTACTGGTGCCCAAAGGACCAGCAAACCACCGCCGCAGAGAACGAATCGGCCCTGAAACCGGGCATAAGCCTGAAGTCCAGCCGAGTGAAGCCCAAGCGCCTGTGACCCGTCTTGCAACATAGAAACCATGAGTGGGGAAGACTCATCTAATCTAGTAAGAAGACATGGCACCCACACCCAGCAAGGACTACTACGGCGCGCTCGGCATCAAGAAAACAGCCACCACGGACGAGATCCGAAAGGCGTTTCGCAAGCTCGCGCGCAAGTACCACCCGGACGTAAATCCGAACGACAAGAAGTCCGAAGAGAAATTCAAGGAGATCTCCGAGGCCAACGACGTCCTGAGTGACGACAAGAAGCGCAAGATCTACGATCAGCTCGGCTTCTACTCGGACAATATCGACCCCGCGCAGGCTGAAGCCGCAGCGCGCGGCGGCTACGGTGGCGGCGGATTTGGCGGCGGATCACCTGCTGACGCAGGCGGCGTTCCCTTCGATTTCGGTGGATTCGACTTCAGCGGAGGAGCTCCGCAACAAGGCGGCGGCGGCTTCGGCTCCTCGTTCCGCGACATCTTCGGCGGCATGTTCTCAGGCGGCGGGCCAGCAGGCCGTCAGCAGGCGCAGCGCGGCCCCCGTGCGGGTACAGACCTTGAATACCAGGTCGAAGTCGACTTCTGGACTGCCATTCGCGGTGGCACTACGCGCATTGAGATTTCGCGGCAAGACCCCTGCAGCACCTGCAAGGGTGCGGGCGTTGTAGGGCCTCCGCAGAACTGCCCGCAATGCAACGGCACCGGCCAGGTCACGCAGATGAACGGCCGCATGAAGTTCAACGTGCAGTGCCCGCGCTGCGGTGGCTCCGGCCGCATCCAGCAGGGTTGTCCCACATGCCACGGCGAAGGAACAGTCACGCGCCGCGACTCGCTCGAGTTCCGCATTAAGCCCGGCACGCGCGATGGACAACGCATCCGCTTGGCTGGCAAGGGCAACGCCGGCAGCATGGGATCACCTGCAGGTGATCTTTACCTGATCATGAAGGCGGGGCAGCATCCGGTCTTTACACGTATCGCCGATGACATCCGTGTGACCGTGCCGGTCATGGCGTTTGAAGCAGCGTTGGGCACCAAGATCGATGTGCCTACCATCGACGGCCGCGCGCAGTTGAAGATTCCGCCGGGTACGCAGACGGGCCAGAAGCTGCGCCTGCGTGAGAAGGGGGTGCCTTCTGCGGCGAAAGAAGGGCTTCGTGGAGACCAGATCGTGGAAGTGCAGATCGTTGTGCCGAAGATTCAGGACGAGCGGTCAAAGGAGATCCTTCGCGAACTCGCCAAGCTGAATCCGGAAGATCCGCGCGAGGCGATGTTCTCGAAGGTGTAGCAAGTGGATTGCCCATACAAGCAAGAGTCGCGACGCATCCGCGTTGAGATCGGACGCGTGCTTTGGGGAAGTATGGGACCCGATCGGCGCGGACCTGCCTGGAGCACCGATCGAATCTCGCTACTGTCGTGCTTCGATTTCGGCGCCGGTCGTGGTCTCACGATTGCCATTCGCTGCCGGGAGGCCCAGGTGATTCACTGCGGCGGCAAACTGCTGGGAAAAGTTCGGCGCCAGCCCGACAGCGCGGGCTCCGAGCCAGGCTTGTGGTGTGATCGTGATCTCCGCCTTACCAGCGACGGTTGCTGCAAAAATCTTGCGGGCCGCGGCGCGAGCGTTGATGGAGACAAGTGGAGCCTCTGCTCCAAACTTGAACCACGCATATTCCTTCTCCGCGTTTCCGGCGAACTTCACGCCGCTCTCTGCGCCGGTTCGCATCAGGCCCGGGCAAACGGTGGTGACGCGGATGCCCTTGTGGCGCAGTTCGGCATGCAGGCCTTCGCTGAAGCCGACAAGTGCGAACTTGCTCGCGACGTACGGCAACATGTGCGGAACCGCGATCTTGCCGCCGACGCTGGCGATATTTACGATCGAGCCCGATCCTCGCGACAGCATCTGGGGCAATACGGCCTGCGTCGCGTACAGAGCACCGAAGAAGTTCACCTTCATCGCGCTCTCGAAGGCTTCGGTCGTCATGTCTTCAAAGGGCGCCACCTGCATGATGGCGGCACAGTTCACCAGCACATCCACACGTCCAAAGCGCTTGGTGGCGCTGGCGATCGCATGTTCGCAGTCTTCCTGTCTGGATACGTCACCAACGACGATATGGGCCGCAGCGCCATTTGGGATTGCTCCCTCCGCATGCAGCTTACCCAGCGCGCTACGCAACTCATCTTCGTTTCGGGCGACGAGGACCAGGTGTGCACCGCCCAGACCAAACTGCCGCGCAATTTCGAGTCCCAGCCCGCGGCTGCCGCCCATGACGACTACGATCTTGCCGCACATTGCAGTGGCGCGCTGCTTCGCTTTGTACGCCTCGTTCGCTGCAACGGCTACGCCGATGATGCCAAGGGCGATGTTCGTCTCCGTGCGATAGCCGCGAGCCGTCCGCTTCGTCGCCCACCATGCCGCCTTTGTGCCCAACTTCAGAACCTTCGCAATCATCCCTAGTCAGACGCACGATGCAGACAGGGCTGTTGCTGCGAAACTAAAACGATTCGTATACCTGAACAGGAGGGAGTAGTGCATCAGGAGTACAGCCTGTTCGAAGAGGTGCCGGATCCGGCGACGTTCTGCCAGCTTCGTGTCGATGCCGGTATGTCGCCACGCAGCATTGAAGCTGCTGCGGCGGGTTTGCCGCGCACGCTCTTCGGTGTGGTGGTGCGTCATAAGGGCAGGGTAGTTGGCATGGCGCGCGTTATTGGCGACGGAGGGCTCTGTTTTCAGATCTCCGATGTCGCCGTGCATCCCGATCATCAGGCTCGGGGTCTTGGTAAGGCGTTGATGGGCCGTATCGTGGCATATCTGCAGGAGACAGTTCCTGCCGGGTCGTTCGTCAACCTGTTGGCAGATGGCGAGGCGCACAGGCTATACGCCCAGTTCGGCTTCCGGCCCACAGCGCCAGACTCCATCGGGATGGACCTTGTCATTGGCAGTGCGGCCTTCGCGGTCGAACCGGTAAGATAGACAAAGCAAACACCATGGCTACCAAGCGACGCAGTAAAGGCGCGTACATGATCTCTGCCGTTGCGGAGATGTACGCCATTCATCCACAGACGTTGCGGCTGTATGAGCGTGAGGGATTGCTACGCCCGTCGCGATCGGATGGAAACACGCGTCTGTACACCGATGAGGACCTGGAGCGCCTGGAGTTCATCCTGAACCTAGCACGGGATCTTGGCGTGAATATTGCGGGCATCGCTATCATCCTGCAGATGCGGGAGCGCATGGAGCAAATGAACAGCGACATGCAGAACTTTGTCAGTTACATGCGGGACGAGATGTTGAGCCGGATGCAGCAGCCTCCGCGGTCTGAGTCGGGCCTGGTGCCGTTGAAGCGGACGGTCGTCGTCGGCAAGACGGTTCGCAAGCGTTGATCGTGTTTCGTCCTCTGCCAGCCCTGGCCACGCCGGCACCTGTGCATCACGCCGGCAATGTTCTCTTCTGGATCGCCGTCGTCGGCACCGTTACATCGATGATCTTCTGTGGTCTCGCGCTTGCAGCGGCGTTGCGGTTCTATCGCCGACGGCTGGTTGCGTTGCGGACGCCTGCGACTTTCGCTCCACCGATCAGCATTCTGAAGCCGCTGCATGGCCGGGAACCTGGGTTGGAAGCGAGCATTGAGAGCTTCTTTCAGCAGGACTATCCCGCGCCGTACGAGATCCTGTTCTGCGCTCGGCACCTGGAGGATGAGGGGATCCAACTGGCGCACGAGATCGCGCAGCGGTATCCGTCGCAGCCCGTGCGCTACTACGCCTGTGGCGAACCGCTCTTCCCCAATCCGAAGATGTTTTCGCTGGGTGTGATGAGTGAGACGGCGCTCTATCCGCATCTCGTTACCAGCGACGCGGATGCACGCGTAACGCCAGACTACTTGTTGCGTTGCATCCAGTCGCTGGCGCCTGGGCATACGGTGCAGGGCAGGCAGGTGGAGTTGGGGTCATGCCTGTACATCGGCCACGTCGACAAGGGCGGCCTCTTTACGCACCTTGATGCAGTGGGCAAGACGGTGGAGATGGGGTCGGGTGTGCTGGTGGCTGACATGCTCAGCGGCACGGATTTTGCGCTGGGCGTGACGATGATCCTGCAGAAGAAGACCTTTGCCGATGGCGGCGGATATGCCGATCTAGGGAATCACTGGGCAGAGGATTTTGTGCTGGGGAACCGGCTTGCCGCAGCGGGTCGCGGCGTCGAGATGTCGACGCATGTGATCAAGCTTGTGGTGGCAGACCAGGGGATCGTGCGGTCATTCCGGGACCAGTTGCGGTGGATGCAGAGCACGCGCCGCTCGCGGCCTGCAGGGCATCTTGGCACGGGACTTACCTTTGCGATGCCCTTTGGTCTCCTCGGCTTTGTAGTGGAAGCGATGCGATCCCACTGGATCGCCGCTGTGGCGTTCCTTGCGATTGCGATCGGTAACCGGATGCTGCAGGCATTCACTATGCTGCGTGTGCTGGGTGCAGAAGAAATTGCGTTCCAAACGGTGATCTATCCGTTGCGCGATCTGCTGGGATTCGTAGTGTGGTGCAGCAGCTATCTACCGGCAGACACGAGTTATCACGGTACGAAATTCCGCATTATGCCGGACGGCACGCTGAAGGCAGACGCGAGCTAGACTTCAGACTTTGCATGCGTAGTACGCAGCGAGGAACCCGCACATTATGGCTTGTTCGTCAGAATCATCTTGCCGCCGGACTCGGCGAAGATGCGCACTGGCGCGAACTTCTGCAGGTCGGCGATGCGCGGCTTCTCGTAGGTGAGCAGGTAGACGCGCTGCGAGCCGGCCCATGCGCGGTGCAGGCTGGCCTCGTCTTCGAAGATGTGTGGCGCGTCTGGCCAGAACGACCCGAACCATGGGCCGTTGACGCGGCCGTTGACCAGTTGCAATGGGTGTCGTGTGTAGAAGAGCAGGGTCGATCCGCTGGTGAGTTCTCCGTCGAGCATCACCGCGTCCTGCGGCTGGACGACGGCGGCGAGCTGCGTCGCCAGTCCCTTGGAACCGATGATGGGATAGAAGCGTGCGAGACCGGTGTGGACACAGAGTAGAACGCCGCACATGCTGACGGCCAGTACGGAGTTGGCTGCGCGGTCGCGGTTCGCGATGCGGCGATCGCCGTGCCAGCGGAGCCACCACGCGATGGGCCCGACGCCGAGCATCGAGACCGCCATGCCGAGCAGCGGCGCACGGAAGAAGCCCATGGCGCGCGTTGTCAGGTCATGCAGGTGGCCGAGCGCGAGGTTGTACTGATCGGGGTTGCTGGTGAGCAGCTGCGAGATGTCTGCGCCCTCCGGTGCTGACGGCGAGATGATGCCGAGCACGCCGCAGACGATGCCGATCAGTGTGCAGAGCGGCAACAGGAACCATGTGCTGGCGCGGAGGATGTTGCGTCGCAGATGCGGATCGCCATGCTCTGCACCGGCGACAACGCCGCCGGCCATAAGCGCGAGTGCGGGCAGCGCAGGCAGGGAGTAGTACTCCTGCCGCGAGGAGAGCGTGAAGAAGCCGAGGACCATGCCGCTCCACAGAAGGACGGTCAGCGCGGCCTGCTTACGTTTGCTGCTGTCGAGTGCGCGGTCGCGCCATAGGCGCGCGTACTGTGTCCAAGCTGCGGGCAGGAAGGCGACCCAAGGCATCAGCCACAGGAAGAACATAAGCCAAAAGAGCGGGATAGGCACCTGGCCGTAGTCGTGCGGAATGCGCAGGCCGCGGAAGCGCATGAAGTGCTCGTTGATGATGTAGAACCAGAACCACCCGGCGTGCGCGGGTAGGCCGGTGCCCGCAGGCATCGCGATCGCAGGGTTGCGCAGCGCGGCGAGCACGTGCCACGGCAGCGCGATGGCGGCGAAGATGGCGAGTGCGCTCAAGATAGGCAGGCTGAACGTGCGGCGCATCTGCCGGGTCAGCAGTGCGTAGAGCACGACGAAGCCGATGGGGAAGACGATGCCGATGAGGCCCTTCGTCAGTAGGTTCAGCGCCATGACTGCGGCGAAGGCCCACGTAGCCCACCGGGCAGCGGCAGTGTGGCCGGTGCGTGCTCGGTCCAGCGCGATGAGGAAGAGATGGACGCCGAGCGTCATCCACAGCGCGTTGAGAATGTCCGGAATGTAGAAGCGTGTGAAGAGGTAGGGCCCCAGACTGGTTGCCATGGCGAGTGCGGCGTAGAAGCCGCCGCGTTCGCCGAACAGCTTGCGGCCGAGTGCATAGACCGAGAGAAAGAGTCCGAGTACCGCAAGGGAGAGCGGGAGGCGTGCGGCCCAGTCGAAGGGGCCGAAGACCTTCATGCCGGCGGCGGCCATCCAGTACATGAGTGGCGGTTTGTCGAAGAAGCGGATGCCATCGATGACGGGTGTGACGTAGTCATGGCGCTGCAGCATCTCACGCGCGACTTCGATGTAGACGCTGTCGACATCGTCGAGCAGGCCGGGAGTGAAGAGGCAGCCAAGGTGCAGGACAAGCCATATGGCGACCAGAACGGCGATGGAGCGACGTCGAAGCTGTCGGGCAGGCGCAGCGGTGTCGGTTGTTTCGAGACTGGAAGAAAAGGACATCAGTCCTTTCATCTGTACGGGAACAGACGTGCGGTGCGCAAGTGTGTGCGAGGAACAGTGTTCCTACGGGCGAGCGAGCGGCCGGTCGGTGAGGAGGGCTTTGCCCGAGAGTTCGGTCATGACGACAGCCCGCGAACCGAGTAGATGGTCGACGACCTGACGCTTTTCCTCCGGAACAAAAAGCACTTTGCGAACGCCCTGACCCCAGGTGCGCAGCAGGTCGGCGTCCGAGAGGAAGATGTGCGGCGCGTCCTGGAAGGTGGACCCGAACCACATGGAAGTCGAGCGGCCCTCGACCAGCGGGACGATGCGGCCGGTGTAGAAGGGCAGGGTGGAGCCGTAGGCCTGATCGCCGTAGAGCATGAGCTGGGTTCCGGGTGCGATGACGCCGGTCCGCTCGGCGTCGGTGAAGTTCTGTGCGAGCGCGGCGGACGAGAGCATGGGTGCGAAGCGGATGAGGGCGATGTGCGCCGCGATGAGGAAGACGCCGGAGGTGAGCGCGATGGCGACGGTGCTCTGCAGGGCGTGACCGCGACGGCGGAGCACCCACGCTGCCGTGGGACCGATGGCGAAGACGAGCGCAGCCAGGCCAGCTGGGAGTCGCAATGCGGCGAAGGATGGGCCGGTGAGGTCGAAGAAGTGCGACATGGAGAGCGTGTAGTCGCCAACGCCGCGGTGTGCGAGGAGTTCGCCGATATCGGAGACGAAGGGCAGGTGGCGTGAGCTCCAGAGGCCCGAGGCGAGTGTGGCCGCGATGGCGATGCCGAGTACTGCGAAGGCAGCGTGTGCGGCGGTGATCCAGCCGCGGACGCGTGCGTGCCGCTCTGCCGCGGTGAGGCCTGCGGCGGTCAGCATGGCAATGGGCAGGTAGGCCGGGAAGGTGTAGTACTCCTGATTGGTCGAGATCGAGAAGAAGACGAGGATCAACGCGGCGAAGCTGGTGAGCAGCAGGATGGTGCGGCCCTCGTAGGTATGCCGCAGGGAGGAGAAGCGTCCGCGACGCAGCCATGCAACGGCGAGGCCGGCGGGGAAGAAGAGGCTCCACGGGAAGAGCCATGCGAGGTGCAGCACCCAGTAGAGGCCGCCGGGCAGCTTGTTGTAGTCGTGCGGAATGCGCCGGCCGAGGAAGCGCATGAAGTGCTCGTTGACGAAGTAGAACCAGAAGAAGCCGTGGCCGCCGTAGGCGCCAGTGTTCCGCAGGCCGGCGAGGATGTGCCACGGCGCCGCGATGGCAAAGAAGAGCAGGGTGCCGGTGACGGGTCGAAGCTCGCGCCAGCGCCTCCACTCGCCCGTGAGCAGGCCGTAGAGGAAGAGCGCACCAGCGGTGAAGACGATGGCGATCAGGCCCTTGGTGAGTACGGCCAGAGCCAGCAGGGCGTATGCAGCGTAGATATGCCGCGGGCTCCTCTCTTCGAGGCCGCGCTGGAAGGCGTAGAGGGTACCGGCGAGGAAGAGGCTAAGCAGCACCTCGGGGATGAAGACACGGGTGAAGAGGAAGACGCCGATGGAGGTGAGGACCATCATGGCGGCGTAGAGGGCGGTGCGTTCGTTCCAGGCGCGGCGTGCCCAGCGATAGGCCAGCAGGGCGAGCATCAGGACGCCGAGGGCCTGTGGCAGATGGACCGCAAAGGCATTGAAGCCGAAGATCCGGAAGGCGGAGGCCACGAACCAGTACGGCAGCGGAGCCTTTTCCAGGTAGCGGATGCCGTCGACGCGAAGGGTCACGAAGTCATGCGTGAGCAGGATGTTGCGCGCGGCGCTGGCGTGCGTAGCGTCGGCATCGTCCAGGAGCGGTGGAGCGAAGAGGGCGGCCGCGTAGACGGCAATCCAGAGTGCGACCAGTAACAGGACGTGCCTGCGTGCCGGCGTTGACTTTGTCGCAGCCGTCACCGCGGATGAGGATAGTACCTGTGCGGTGCTGGACATGCTGCTGGTTCGACGCCTCCTACTGCTTTCTGTGTACAGCAACCTGATGCAAAGTCTTAAGGTTAGGCTCATGCTGATTCGCGTCATCAGTACGTCGTGTAGAGTGCAGATGTTGCCCCTGGCTACGCTGGCAGGCGTTGTTGTTTACCCCAGAGCAGGAGATAGCGTTGCCCACTTTTGCAGCAATAGACATCGGGTCGAACTCTTGTCGGCTGGCCATTGCCACGGTGGAACAGCACAAAATCAAGGTTTTTCATGAGGACCGAGAGGTTGTCAGGCTGGGCGAGAGCGTCTTTGAGACGGGTGAGATCTCGCCGGACGCGATGGCCAACACCATCCGGGCACTGAAGAGATTTCAGAAATCGGTGCAGGCGCAGCCTGTGGATCGCGTGCGCGTGGTTGCGACGTCGGCGATGCGCGATGCGCGGAACGCGTCGGCCTTTATTGCGTGGGTGAAGTCCGCAACGGGTTGGGTGGTAGAGGTGATCTCGGGTCTTGAAGAGGGCCGACTGATCCATCTGGGCGTGGTCACGCATGAGCCGGGAGCGCGCGGTCGCTGCGTGCTGATCGACCTGGGCGGTGGATCGTGCGAGGTCACTCTTTCAGATGGCGGCAGGATTCAGAGCATGGTGTCCATGCCGCTGGGATCGGTGCGTCTGCAGCAGGAGTTTTTGCATAGCGATCCGCCGACAGCCGATCAGCAGAGCCAGTTGCACAGCTACATCGACCGCGAGATGCGGAAGCTGGAACGCAAGATGGGGCGGCCGGCTGCGCCACTGGTGATTGCTACGTCGGGCGCTGCGGCGGCACTGGCGGAGGCGAGCAAGCACCCGAGCATGCTGCCGAAGGCTCTTGCAAAGGCCGCGAAGATGGTGAAGAAGTCCACTACGACGCGGCGCATTTCCACCAAGATCGTGCCGCTTGAGACGGATATCGTTTCTGTCCGGCGACTGGCCAACAAGCTGGTCAAGATGAAGAACAGCGAGCGCATGGCGATCCCGGGGATCGGGCCGAAGCGCAGCGAGATCATCATTGGCGGCGCTTTTGTGTACGCGGATATTCTGGAACGGTTGAACCTGAAGGGGTTTCGCTACTCGCCGCTGGGTCTGCGCGACGGCATCCTGGCGCAGATGCTGTCGGACGCCGACGAGCGTGCGTCAGTTCATAAGGCTGTGGAGCAGGAGCGATGGGAGGGTGTGCTGGAGGTCTGCCGCCGGTACAACATCGACCCCAAGCGTGCGGATTCAGTACGGGCCGATGCGGTGCGGCTGTTCGACGCGATGGAGCGGGTGCACGGGCTGCCTGAGGACTATCGCGAGCTGCTGAGCGCGGCGGCGATGATGAACGAGGTGGGCAAGTTCATGAACCACCAGGGCCATCATCGGCACACGCAGTACATCATCGAAAATTCGGAGATCTTTGGGTTCTCACCGGCGGAGCGCACGACCATGAGCGCTATTGCGCGTTACCTGGGCAAGAGCCGTCCCGATGCGATGGATCGGCCGATGCGCAGCATTCCGGTCGAGGAGCACTCGAATGTTGGACGTGCGATTGTGCTGCTCCGCCTGGCGGTTGCGCTAAACCAAAACCGTGCCAATGAGGCGTTGCAGGTGGCGGTGCGCACGTATCCGAAGCGCGTCCTGATCGAGCTGCATGCCGGGCGTGGCGGCGCCGAGCTCGAGCGCTGGATGCTGAACAAGGAAGCGGTTTATTTCCGGGAGATCTTCCGGCGCGACCTTGTGGTCGAGTTGGCGTAGAGCGTCCGGACGACGCGCGGGTCGAGCATCCACTGCAGCATGGCTGCGCCGCGTTCGAGGTTGAGCCGCGCGATGGCCCCTTTGCGCAGGCGGACGTTTGCCGGCGGGCGGCTTGCAGTGGTGGGCTGGGCGGGCTGCATCAGCAGGCCGAGGAACTGCACGAGGTTCGGGCTGTGTCCGACGACGAGCAGGGACTCGTGCCCGGCGCACTCCACCAGCAGTTTTTCGAATTGGGCGAACGTCGCGGATGGCGCGAGTGCGTCGGAGAGCAGGATCTTCTGCTCGTAGCCGGTCTCGGTGCCGACGAGCGATGCGGTCTGCAGACTGCGCTTGAGCGGGCTGCTGACGATGAGGTCGAAGCTAACATTCATCGACGAGAGCGTGTTGCCCAGCAGGAGGCAGTCGCGTTTGCCTGCCTTATCGAGCGGGCGCTTCACGTCCAGCACGGGATTGGATCGCCGCTGCCCAGCCGATGCATGTCGAAGCACGTAGAGATTCATCACTTACGATTCTAACGGTTCTGGACTTTTGTCCAAACGCCACAGCTCGGACGTCAGCAAGCCGGCAAGCATGCAAGTTTGTTGATCGAGGACGAATCCGTGGGCCTGCAAGACGCTGCGGTAGTCAGGAAGTCGCTGCGTTCGCAGTCCTGTAAGGAGGCGGAAGCCTAGGTAGAGGCCGCGAACAATTGTCCACGCGGGGAGTCGCATTGCGCCGCGGGGTGGCACGGAAAACTCGGAGACGACCCAACGCGCATTGGCGGTCATGCGCGGCTTCACGTCGCCTACGAGGCGGTCGACTTGCGCTGTCGAGAGGCAGTCGAGGAAAAAGTGTGTTGTCACCAGGTCGAAGCGGTCGTACTGGAGCATGGCTGGCAGGCCTTGCGTGAGATCGGTGAGGTAAGTCACGAGGAGGTTCCGGGCGAAGGCGCAGCGTGATTGCAGAATTGCGAGCATGCCGGCGCTGCCGTCGATCGCTACGACTTGCATGTCTTCTGACGCCGCGGTCTCAGTGACGGAACCATCCGGTAAGCGCAAGGCAGGCTGTGGGGCGCCCGCTTTGACCATCGTGCGCAGGAGTCGTTCGGCGAAGCGGCCGTCGCCGTCGCCCAGCAGCAGGGCACGGCGGGTGTCGGCGAGTTGCGGCAGAAAGTGGAGGCGGCAACGTTCGAGTGCGCGGCCAAAGGAGAGGTACTCCAACCAGCGGTAGGGCCGGGCGAGGCGGTCGAAACCGCTCATCGGTCCAGGAAATGGAGCAGGTGCCAAGTCAGCAGGGGAGTGAGCAAGGCCACATCGGCGAGCGCACGGAGGTGTACGGCTTTCATACTCCTCTGCTTCTCATCGAGCGTCGCCAGTGCGAAACAGCTGAGCACGATCGGGAGCGCGATGATGCGGGCGTGGGAGGTGTGCACCATGGCGGTGGCGACACTTGCCAGCCCGAAGCAAGCGAAGCGGAGATGTCCCGCAGCCCATGCGGTGCCGGCGTCGAGTGTTGCGCTTGATGTGCGCTCCCAGCGGGCGAGCGCGGCGCAATTCAACCAGCAGAGCGCGCCGAAGACGGCCATTGCGATGAGCGTTGGTAGAGAACGCTGGACGAGCAACGCAGGCATGAAGCATGTGAAGGCGAAGAAGATGCCGACCATATGCTCCTTGGGGACTCGCGGCAGGCGCAACGCATGCACGGCTACGACGTAGATCGCCAGTGGCAGCGCCTGCAGCATCCAGGCAAGGCGAAGGGTATGTGGCATCTGCGTTAGCAGGAACAGAAGAATCGGAACGGCACCCAGGATGCCACCAACGAAAGCGTGACGATGTCTTGCGTGGAAGCGGTGGCGTTCCCGCAGGTCTTTCCCGCGAGCCGCGTCTGCCAAGCGGTCCGCTGCATAGAGCATCCATACGGCAACAGCGAGCGCGGCGGGCGCGCTCCATGGCAGCATGACGCCGAAGCTGCGCGAGACGTAGACCGTCCAGACGGCTGCAATGGTCGGTGCGTCCAGGCTGAGCAGATGCCACAGCGCAAGAGGAGAGCGTGTCTTCCCGCTTGTCTGCTGCGCGGAGATGAGCGCGGTGGCCACACTTCAAGTTTACCGAGTGTCGCAGACCGAGGCAGCCGGAACGTGCCGAAGTTTAGCGCCCCGGCGCATTCCTGGCGTGCAGGAATGGCCGAAGCAACTGGTTACGCGCGCGTTTGCCAGGCAGATGTCTTCAGGTCGGCAAAGATGCCGTCGACCGTCTCCGCCTCGGCGAGCCGGGCTTCGTCTTCGTTCGAGAGCGATCCGCCGGCGACAAAGGACTGCCATGCCGCAAGTGTTGCAGCGAAGGCGGCGTCATGTTCGGCGAAACGCTTCTCGGCATAGTCGCGCGCGGCACCCGTGGTGATAAGTGTCGGCCAGTCGCTGGACTCCATCAGCAGCAGTTCGCGGCACATCTGCACGGCGATCCGTTCGCCGGTGCCGCCGTCGGTCCATGCGACCTGCTTCGAAGCATCGCGTACGGCAAGCTCTGCGGCGTACATGCGCGCCAGCAGAGAGGTCGTGTCGCCGTTGAGCCAGACACTGTTGTCGCCGTTGGCGCCCCACGAGCCTTCGGGCATGCGGATGCTTCCCTCGGTACCGAACTCCTTCAGGTAGTCCGCGCAGGTTATGGGTTGCACGCCGTGGGTTCCGGTTGCGAGCACGCGTGCCACGTTCTCGAGGAAAAGGATGCCCTCATGCCACCAGTGGCCGAAGAGTTCCAGATCAAAGGGAGCGCAGAGCAAGGGCGGTGCGCCGTCCCGTGCGGGCTGCGAGCGCAATGTGTCTGCGACCAGATTCACGAAGTGCTCGGCGTGCGCGCGGCTGCGTTCCATGGCAGCTTCGGGATGGTAATGCTCCTTTGCCTCCATACCCAGGCCGGAGCCGGTCACGCGCCAGTAGCGATGACCTCCGGGCCAGCGCTTCTTATGGAAGTCCAGGTACTGGAAGTCGCCGGGGTAGCCGTACTGCGCGCTCCACACCTGCGTTGCGGTGCGTGGATCTCGCGCAAAGACGGCGACTTCGCTCTCCGCAATCTGGTAGGGGTGGTACAAAGATTTCGCGTCAGTCTGCTGCGCGACAGCGACGGGCTTGTTCGTGCGCTCGGTGGGCTGCAGTTTCTCAGCACCTTCGACCAGATGGCTGTCGACAAAGGTGAAGCGCAGGCCGGCCTCGGCCAGTGCAGTTTCGACGCCAATACGGTCGGTGGTCGGCTCCGTCTTCGCAGTGCCCTGCGGTGCGACAGGAAAGCGCCAGGGACCGGCAGGACGGTAACCGCATTCTGGCAGCCAGACACCCTGGGGTGCCCGGCCCAAGTGCCGCTGGTGCGCCTGCACAGCCGTCTGAAACTGGCCGCGGACACTCTCGTCCGTACCCAGCAGCGGCGCGTAGCCGTGCGTGGCAGCGGATGTCAGAAGATGCACGGCGCCTGTGGCTTCAGCCTGCCGGAAGCCGGTGATGATGTCCCCATCCAGAGCCTGCAGATCGTCAAGCGCCTGCTGGAAGGTGCGTTCCCAGTGATGTGCCAGGTAGAGGAGATGCTGTTCGCCAGCCTGCTGGAAGAACGCCGCGTCTTCACGCGCCGATGCGATCTTGCGTTCGAGATAGTTCGGCAGCTCTGCGCGGAAGTCGGTGTGGGCCAGCTGCTCCAGAAGGACTGGAGATACGCTGACGTTCAGGCACAGGGGAACGCCTTCAGCTTCCAGCCGGCGCGCAACGCGCAGCAACGGCAGGTAGGTCTCGGCGGCGGCTTCGAGCAGCCACTCCAGACCATGCGGCCAGGTGCCATGATGCAGAACATAGGGCAAGTGTGCGTGCAGCACAAAGCTGAAAAGTCCGACGCTGCCCAGTGGTTGTTTCTTCATGCGGGATTCAATCTCATTGTCACGTCTGCGGTCTGCGGGGTTAGCGGACTGCTCGCAACGGGTAGGGCCCGAAAGGGCGGTTCAGTGAGAAATGTTAGCACCGCGTGGAAAGCGTTGTCGTGTCGCATTGCACAGTGTGGCGGCAAGCGGCAGACAGCAAAATGGGCCGACGCTGGTGTGCGCCGGCCCATGTCGATTTGCCCCGAACTTACTGCCGATCCTGCAGGGACGGAGAGCCGTAGTTGCCGCCAGCATGTGTCGATGTGCGCACGGCGAGCGAGTTGGTGGTGACGAAGCGAACAACGCTTTCGCTGGGGATCTGCACCTGCTGGCCGCGTGTGACGGCATTGATGCCAGCACCGGTACCGCCGCCAGCGGCTGCACCGATGGCTGCGCCCTTACCGCCGCCGAAGATGCCGCCGAGCACAGCACCTGCAGCCGCACCGACACCGGTCTTTACGGCAGTGTTCTTGCCGCGGCCCTTGCCTTCGACGCTGTAGGGCTGTGTCGAGAGCGAGATGCGCTCGCCACGTGCGTTGACGCTGGTCAGTTCGACCGTGAGGAGCGAGGAGCCACTGAAGTGACCTGCTTCATGGACTTCTGTGACGCGACCGGTAACAGGGGCGCCGCGCGGGATGATCAGCATGTCGTCCTGGACGATGTCGGTCGCTATGGCGCCTGTGAAGGTCTCACCGGGCTGCGTCGTTGCGGAGTCCAGCGTCTGCGTTACGCGTACCGGCAGCGTGCTGCCGGCAGGAAGGGTGATAACGCGTGTGATGGGTTGCGGCGGCGGCGCAGGCTGCTGCTGCTGGGGCGGCGTCACGCGAGCTACCGGCGCCGGCTGTTGCTGCTGGGGCGGGGGAGCGGGCTGCGTGTAACGCGGCGGTGGCGGCGCAGATGCCCGGACACGCTCACGAGGCGGCGCAACGGACTGAACCGGAGCCACCGGCAGAGGTGTGGTCGCGGCTGCGCTTACAGGCGCTGTGGCGGGGTTGACCGTAATGTTGTTGATGACCTGCCGGACGCCGGTGACCGCTGCTGCGTCGTTGGCTGCCAGGCTGCGCGCGGCACCGTTGCTGACGGAGCCGGTCAACGTCACGGCACCACCCTGCGAGATAACCTGAACCGGCTCGCTGGCCAGGGCGCTGTCGCCCGCAATACGCTGTTGTACCTGCGAGGTCAGTGTGGCGTCATCCACGACCGGTGCTGTCTGCTTGCAGCCGACTGCACCCGCGACCATGACCGCTGCCAGCGCAAGTGCTGCCGCTCGCGAGGTGTTCCTGCCTGCCATTCTCTGCTTCATGCCATCTCCTCATGGATCGGTCTCAACGGGACTCACTGCCTGCGCTGTGGACTCGACCGCATTGCGTACTTATAAGACGCGCACCCGACCGATGTCGAGAATTGCGTTAGGGATACTCTCCCACCCCCGGCGCCACGCGGCAACCAGAATCGGATGGTCCGCATCCGTCCTGATTGTTGCGGCGAAGTCTTCCGGCCTGATCTATGCTCTCGATGGGTAGACTCCGGCGGCTCGCTTCCACAGGCAGTGCACGGCCGTCCGTGCTCCAGTTTTGTAGTTCACATTCGATTCATAGGAGAAAACGAGATGGCAGACGATAACTCGATCAGCGGTCTGGGATGGTTCCTCGCAGGACTTGGCATTGGTGCCCTCGCTGGCGTTCTGTATGCGCCCAAGAGCGGCCGTGAAACCCGCGATGAACTGGCCGCACAGGCGATGGACGCCAAGGAAAAGGCCAACCAGTACGTTGACCAGACCAAAGACCAGGTCACGGAATACGTGGACAAGGGTCGCGAGTACTACGACAAGGGCCGTACGCAGTGGAGCCAGTATGTCGACAAGGGCAAGGACTTCGTAGCGCAGCAGCAGGACAAGGTTGCGTCGGCTGTCGATACCGGCAAGCAGATCTACCAGGAAAAGGTCGAGAACCAGACCTACTAATTTTTTCTGGATGCAGAAGCCCGCGATACTCTGATCGCGGGCTTCCGCTTGTCTAACGCCTTAAACAGAACTGCCCGGAATGGGCGAATACTGAAAGAGATCTGCCATGACTGAATCTCAAGCGCATTTTCTGCTGATCCTGGTTGGAATCATCGCCGTAGGATTCCTGTTGCAGGGCATTGCCGTCCTGGTGCTTGCCCTGGTTGGATCGAAGCTGGTGAAGCAACTGACGGACGTCGTCGCCGAGGCCAAGGGCAAGGTTTATCCGATCCTCGAGAATGTTCACCAGATCTCTGAGAAGGTCACGGACATCTCGCAGGTCGCACGCGATGTTGCGGTCGATACGGCACCCAAGATCCGCCGGGTCACCACGAACTTCGCCGAGACGAGCGATGTGTATCGCGCGAAGCTGGCCGAGGTAGACGCACTGGTCACCGACACCGCCGATAAGGCACGTCGTCAAAGCGATCGCGTGGATGGCATGGTGACCGATGTGCTCGACAAGACGACCGAAGTCACGCATACCGTGGCGCACGCCATCATGGTTCCGGTCCGGCAGATGGCTGGCCTGGTCAGCGGCGCCAAGGGCGGCATCGAAGCTCTGATCGCGAACTTCACGCCGAAGCCAAAGCCAGTTGTACCGAAGCCTGTTGCTTTCGAAGGCGAGAGCATCTACACCGGACAGGAAGACGACTATCACGCGTAGTCTGCGAGTCAGTAAAGTCAGCGAACGGGGTGCCTTCGGGCATCCCGTTTCTGTTTTGGGGCTACTTGCTGCTCTTATACCAGCCAGCCGCCGCCGACTACGACATCGCCTTCGAAGAACATGGCGGCCTGGCCGGGGGTGATGGCGCGCTGTGGTTCGTCGAAGAGAATTGCGACTCGGCCGCCGTCGAGCGGTTCGATGGTCGCTTCGGCCGGCTGGTGGCGGTGACGGATCTTTGCCTGCACACGCATGGGGCCGCGCAGAGCGTCGATGCTGATCCAGTTGACGCGGTCTGCGACGCCGTGGCGTGTGTGCAGCTCCGGCTCCTGGCCGACGACGACACGATTGGTCGCGGGTTCGATGCCGAGGACGTAGAACGGTTCTGCGTGGTGCTTGTGGAGCTGATGCTGCACACCCTTGTGTTGACCGACGGTGAAGCTGTGAATGCCCTCGTGTGCGCCGACGACTTCACCGGTGGCGGTGACCATCTCGCCCTTGGTCTCAGGCATGGTGCGCCCCTGCTCGTGCAGGTAAGCGGAGAGAAATGCCTTGTAGTCGCCGCCGGGGATGAAGCAGATCTCCTGCGAGTCGGGCTTGTGGGCGACGCGGAGATTGTGCTCTTCCGCCATGGCACGGACAGCGGGCTTCACCATCTCGCCTAAGGGAAACAACGTGCGGCTTAGCTGCTCCTGTGTGAGGCCGAAGAGGAAGTAGGTCTGGTCCTTGGAGCGGTCGGCGGGGCGGAGGAGCAGCCAGCGACCGCGTACCTCGTCGTACTGCACGCGCGCATAGTGGCCGGTTGCGACGCGCTCGGCACCGATGCCGCGTGCGGTCTTGAGCAGCTCGTCGAACTTGAGGTGGTTGTTGCAGAGCGTGCAGGGGATGGGGGTGCGGCCGGCGAGGTACTCGCTGACAAAGGGCTGCACGACGTCCTGCTCGAAGCGGCGCTGCTGGTTGACGACGTAGTAGGGGATCCCGAGCTGCTCGGCGACGCGGCGTGCGTCGTAGACATCGTCGAGTGAGCAGCATCGTCCGGTGACCTGCTCGGGGATGCCGTCCTTGCCGGCGAGGCGTCGCTGATCCCACAGTTGCAGCGTCAGGCCGACGAGGGTGTGACCCTGCATCTGCAACAGCGCGGCGACGGCTGAGGAGTCGACCCCTCCGCTCATCGCGACGGCGATGGTGCTTGCCGCGTCGGGCGCTACCGGTGTGGTGGCGTCTGCGGGGTTCGTCGGATTGTCGATGGCGGCGATCATCCCACCTTTATTTTCGCAGGTTTCGCGGATCCGGGTGCTGGGGCTAGAGGGAGCGCAGGCGCGTCACGGCTGCCGAGACGGTGGCGACTGCTGCGTCGACCTCGTCTTCGGTCGTCAGACGCGAGAGAGAGAAGCGGACGCTGCTGCGGGCGTCGTGTTCGTTCATGCCCATGGCGCGCAGGACGTGCGATGGCTCGATGGCACCACTCTGGCAGGCGGAACCGCCGCTGATCGCGAGTCCCTGCAGGTCGAGCGCGATCACGAGTTCTTCGGCGTTCACGCCGGCGAAGCGAAGCGATGCGGTGTTGGGCAGGCGGTCCACGTTGCCGCTGTTGACGGCGACGTTCTCGATGCGTTCGAGCAGGGAGCTTTCCAGCCGGTCACGGAGTTCGGCGAGGCGGTGCGCTCCGTTCTCTGCGAGCCATGAGCGGGTGATGGCGGCGGCGGCCCCGAAGCCGACGATCCCGGGCACATTCTCGGTGCCTGCGCGGCGCTGCCGCTCGTGGCTGCCGCCGTGCATCATGGGGCGGAGCTTCAAGCCGCTGCGCATCCAGAGGGCGCCGACGCCCTGGGGCCCATGCATCTTGTGCGCGGAGAGGCTGAGGAGGTCGCAGCGCAGGGCTTGGACGTCGACGGAAAGTTTGCCGCCTGCCTGAACGGCGTCGGTGTGGAGCAGGGCTCCTGCTGCGTGGGTGATCTCTGCGATCTCGCGCAGTGGTTGGATCGCGCCGGTCTCATTGTTCGCGAGCATTACGCTCACGAGCTTTGTGTTCTCACGGAGTGCGGCGGAGATCGCGGCGGGATCGACGACGCCGTTGGCATCGCACGCGATGCGCGAAACCCGGATGCCCGTGGTTTCCAGGGCATCAGCGGCATGCAGGACGGCGTCATGCTCGATGGCGCTGATGATGAGGTGGTCGTCGGGCTGCAACTGGCCGAAGAGTGCGAGGTTGTCGCTCTCCGTGCCGCCGCTGGTAAAGGTGATCTCGCTGGCCTTGCCGCCGATGAGTGCGGCGACCTGCTCACGCGCCGCGTCGATGGCACCGCGCGCGCCGCGGCCATGACCGTGAACCGCGCTGGCGTTGCCAAAGCGATCCGCCCAGAAGGGCTGCATCGCCGCAACGACCTCAGGCAGTACGGGGGTGGTCGCGTTGGCGTCCATGTAGATACGGCGCATGCATTGATTCTATGGGCGCTGTGTTCATGAGCGCGCTGCTCTGGTCTACTGCTGCTGGAGGATTACTTCATCGTGAAGCGCTTTGTCCCTGTGGCTGTTCTCTGTTGCTCCGTCGTCTTCGCGGCCGCTGCCGGCGCGCAGGCGGTTCCGGCGGCTGCTTTGCCGGTTGTCCATAGCTCGCCTGCTGCCTCGCTCGACGCGGTACAGACGCTGATCGAAAAAGAATGGATGGGCCTGGCCGATGCCATGCCTGCTGACAAATATGCTTTTGCGCCGTCGGCCGAAGACTTCAAGGGTGAGTTGCTGAAGCCCGACTATACCGGTGTGCGTACCTTCGGCCAGGAGGTGGCGCACGTTGCAGCGGCGAACTTCTCCTTTGCCGCTGCGATCAGCGCTTCCAAGCCGACGGTGGATCTGAAGGCTGTGAGCACTGCCTTCGATAAGCCGACGGCTCACAAGAACCTGGTGGATTCGTTTGCTGCTTTGCATGCTGCGATTGCGACGCTGACTCCGGAGAATGCCTGGGACGAAGCGAAGACGCCCGGCACCACGCGCGCCGGTACCGTTGCTTATAACTTCGGACACATGCGCGACCACTATGGACAGTTGGTCGAGTATCTGCGGATGAACGGCATGACACCGCCGGCCAGCACCGGGCGGCCGTTGGCGAATCCGACGAAGAAGTCGTAACTCGATCGAAGTCATCGGTTCTGCACAAGACAAAGGCCCTGACCGTATTGATCGGTCAGGGCCTTTGTCTGTGGCAATGCAGGAGCTTACGAGCGGTCGTCCATGGGCACATAGGGCGCGGGGTAAGCCGGGCCGGTATAGTCAGCGCGCGGGCGGATCAGACGGTTGTTGTCATGCTGCTCGATCACGTGTGCGGCCCAGCCGGAGATCCGGCTGACGGCGAAGATGGGCGTGAACAGATCCATGTCGATGCCCAGTGTGGTGTAGGTCGAGGCGGAGTAGAAGTCGACGTTGGCGTTGAGCTTCTTTTCGCTCTTCACAAAGCCTTCGATCTTCTCGCTCATCTCATACCACTTGGCGTTGCCGGCCGCGGTGCCAAGGTCTTTCGACATGCGGCGCAGGTGGGTAGCGCGCGGGTCTTCGGTCTTGTAGACGCGATGGCCGAAGCCGGAGATCTTTTCCTTGCGTGCGAGCAGATCGCGGACATACGTCACAGGGTCGGCACCGGCAGCGTCCACCTGGTAAAGCAGCTTCATCACAGCTTCGTTTGCGCCGCCGTGCAGCGGTCCCTTGAGCGCGCCAATGGCGCCCGTAATGGCAGAGTGCACATCGCTCAGTGTTGCTGCGATGACGCGTGCGGCGAAGGTGGATGCATTGAGTTCATGGTCCGCGTGAAGGATCAGCGCAACATCGAATGCGCGCTCCGCCTCGTGGATGGGCTTGACGCCGGAGAGCATGTACAGAAAGTTGCCGGCGTGGCTGAGAGACATGTCCGGCTCGACGATCGCCTTGCCCTTGCGGATGCGGTCGAAGTAGGCCACGATCATGGCGATCTGGCTGGTCAGTCGGAAGCTCTTGCGGACATTGGCGTCGTGGGTGCTGTCGACATCGTCGGCGTCGGTGATGCTGAGCAGGCTGACGGTCGTGCGCAGCACTTCCATCACGTTCGCGTCCTTGGGCAGACCCTTCAGGAATTCGACGACACTGGCATCCATGGTGCGCGATGCGGCAAGGGTCTTCTTGAAGTCAGCGAGTTCTGCCGAGGTGGGCAGCTTGCCGAACCACAACAGGTAGGTACTTTCCTCAAACGTCGACTTCGCTGCGAGTTCGTGGATGTCGATACCGCGGTACGAAAGAACGCCCGCGTCGCCATCGATCCAACAGATGCCGGAGGTGGTTGCGACAACGCCTTCAAGCCCGCGTGGGGCAACTGCCTGCGACATGTTTTGGGGTGCTCCTAATGCGAAGAAGGATATGCCTGTAAAACGCGTTTATAGCGGATGACTTGTGCGGTTGTCATCACGCTTGCGCGAATATCGCCGCCTGCACGCGGAATCCCTAACGAATGACAGGGGGAAAGCGGTCCGGACGGAAGGGAGTCAGATCCACCGATGTCGGCATCCCCAGCACCATTTGCATCATGACGTGCGCGGTCGCGGGCGCCAGCAGGACGCCATTGCGAAAGTGTCCTGCAGCCACAAACGCATGCGCATCGGCCTGTCCCAGAATGGGCAGATGGTCGGGTGTGTCCGGCCGCAGTCCAGCCCAGCTTGCGATCTCCGGAGCTTCGGCGAGTGCCGGCAGCAGTTCGGCTGCCTCTGCGCGAAGATGCCGCATCTCGGGCTCGTAGACCTTGCGATCAAAGTCCGCATCCTCGACGGTCGCGCCGATGATCACAGAGCCGTCCAGGCGGGGCACCATGTAAACGTCGTGCGTGCGTACAACGACGTTGCCGACGGTTCCTGTCGAGAAGACACCGGGCGCGTGGACGCACAGCATCTGGCCCTTTGCGGGCGATGCTGCGGCGCTCCAGGCACCGGAGCAGTCCAGGAATGCGCCGGCTTGGATGACGCCGTCGGGTGTGCGGACGCTGATGCCCGCGCCGCGTTGATACGCCGCGCGTACGGGTGTGTTTTCGAGCACGGTGACGCCTGCCGCATCCACGGCAGCGCGGAGAGCCGGGACGAGTTTGCGCGGATCCAGGCTCTGCTCCGGCAGCCGCCGGAAGCCGCGTCCCTGCAGCGCCGGCAGCATGGCGCGGTGGTGCCGCCAGCCCTCTGCGGCCTCCAGCGTCCAGCGTGTCTCGATGGGCACGCGTACGCCGGTGAGTGCGTCGATACGGTCCAGCAACGTGGGGTAGAGCGTGACGCTGAGATCAGCCAGCGGCGCCAATTGCGACGGATTCGCTGGATCGTGTGCGGCGAGCATGCCTGCGGCGGCCCACGACGCCTCACGGCCCGCTGTGCCACGCTCGAGCACGACGACTTCCAGCCCGCAGTCCTGCAGTTCCAACGCGCAGGTCAGACCCGTGATACCCGCACCCGCTATGACGACGTCCGGAGAATGCATCCGTCTATTCTAGTTTTGCTTTCGAAACCACGCAGAGACGCGCACAATTGCTGTTGACCGTGGCGGAAGTATTTCAGTATCGCGGGTTAAGCGATCTTTGGAGGATCTGATGAACGAACTGCCTTCGACAAAGTACGTGGAAGTTGAAAAGAAGGAGTCGCCGCTGTTACTGGTGACGGCGATCGCTGCCGTGGTGCTCGCGCTTGGCGGCTTGATCTGGTCGTTTCTGCTGCAGGGCCGCTTGACCAAGGCGGAGCAGCAGTTGGCATCGCAGCAGCAGGAGGCGAACTCACTGCAATCGCGCGTGAATGCGTCGGATGCCCGCGCCCGCGCTGCATCGGAGACCTTTGCGCAACGGCTTGGAACAACGCAGGCGCAGTTGGATGCGCGTACCCAGACCATCCTTGCCAAGCAGCAGGCGGATGCGGCCCGTCTGACCAACTCGCAGCAGGCCGCGGAGCAGAGATTCAACAGCGAAGTCTCTGCGGTGAAGACGGATGTTGGCAGTGTGAAGACGGACCTGGGTTCGACCAAGACAGACGTTGGCAGCGTGAAGGCCGACCTGGCGGACACGAAGACGCAGTTGCAGCGCACCATGGGCGATGCAGGCGTGATGAGCGGCCTGATCGCGCGTAACTCCACCGAACTGGAAGAGCTGAAGCACAAGGGAGACCGGACTTACTACGAGTTCACCCTGCAGAAGAATGCGCCGCCCACACTGCTCTCAAGCGTGAAGCTGCAGTTGAAGAAGGTGGATGTGAAGAAGGGTAAGTTCACGCTGGCGCTGAATGCGGATGACCGGGTGGTCGAGAAGAAAGACAAAACGCTGCTGGAGCCGGTGCAGTTCTACAGCGGCAAGAGTCCCGCGCTGTTCGAGATCGTGGTGAATGGTGTAGATAAGAACATGGTGAGGGGTTATCTGTCGGTGCCGAAGGGGATGTAGGTTCTGATTTTTTGCTTTCGACAATGAAAAGAGCACAGACCGCCTCGGCGGCCTGTGCTCTTTTTGCTGGCTGGTCACGAAGGGCGGACGCCGTTCGTCAGCGAGAGACTATTTCGGCAGGGGCAGTGTCACGCGGTCCTGATGATAGAAATCGATGCTCACATCGGAAGACTTGCGCTTGTCCCAGATCGCCTGAGGAACGTTGTAGGCGAACACCACGTAACCTCCGGCGGTGGCGCCGGGAGCTATGGAGGGCAGCGCTTGTAACGGCGTTGTGCCTGCGGTATCGACTGCCGGTTTCATCTTCGGAAACATCGCTGCGAGTCGCGGCAGATCGGACTGTTCGATCGCCTGTGCCTGCATCACGGAACCGTCTTCCATGGTGAAGCTGCCGCTGATTGACTTCACGAAGAGAGGAACCTCGGTGTGGTCTGTGAGTGCGATGTTCGGGATGACGTAGGTCACGTCCTCCGTCTGATTTTCGCCAACGAGAATGCCCGTGCCGCGCGTAAAGACGGTGTGTACGGGAAAGACACCGATGCGGTCGACTTTGCCGGTGACTTCCTTGTGCAGGTAGACCTTGGCGAACCACGCGCCACCTGCTGCAAGTAGAACCAGCGCAATCAGCACGGGGATCAGCATGCCCCGCTGCTTTACTTCACCGCCATCAAGTCTCATCTCAGCCATGTCTTATGCTCCCACATGCGCGGGCCGTGGACGTAGCGCAGATAGAAACGCATCGACATCCAGCGTGTTGATGACGTCTTTCGGCTCGAGCCATGCGCGTCGCAGCTGGGTGATGCCGAAACGCATCTTTGCGAGGTCGTCGATGCTGTGCGCGTCGGTGTTGACGCTGATGCGGCAGCCGAGGGCCTTGGCCTTGCGCAGATTCAGATCGCTCAGGTCGGCGCGTGCCGGAGCGGCGTTGTGCTCCACTGCGACACCGAGTTCTGCGCAGCGGCGCAGGACTCCGTCCATGTCGAAGACATAGGGATCGCGACGCAGCAGCTTGCGGCCTGTGGGATGACCGAGGATGCGCAGGTACGGATTTTCGATGGCGCGCAGCAGACGCGCGGTCATCTCGTCTGATGGCATTTGAAACGCTGAATGCACGGACCCGACGACGACATCCATCATGGCCAGCGTTTCGTCTTCCAGGTCGAGCGAGCCGTCCTGCAGGATGTCGACTTCGATGCCGGCGAAGACACGGATGCGGCCTTCCATCTCGGCATCGACTGCCTGAATGGCGCGCACATGGGCCTGCGCGCGGTAGTCGTCCAGGCCGTTGGTCATGGCAAGGTTTTTTGAGTGATCGGTGATGGCGATGTACTTGAGCCCACGCGCAAGTGCGGCGTCGGCCATCTCGCGGATAGTGAACGCGCCGTCGGTCGCGACGGTGTGCATATGGACGTCCCCGCGGATGTCGTCGAGTGTGATGAGGGACGGCAGTGTCGCTGCCTCTGCCGCTTCCAGTTCGCCGCAGTTTTCGCGCAGCTCCGGCGCAATCCACTGCATGCCGAGCGCCGCGTAGATCTCTTCTTCGGTTGCGGCGGCGACGATCGAACTCTCACCTTCTTCGGGATTCAGACGTGCCAGTGCGTACTCGCTCAGGGTGTAGCCACGCTTCAGCGCCTTCTGCCGCAGCGATACGTTATGCATCTTCGATCCGGTGAAGTACTGCAGGGCGGCGCCGTAGCTTGCGCGCGGCAGCAGCCGCACGTCGACCTGCAGGCCATTGCGCAATGTGAAGCTGACCTTATTCTGGCCCTTGGCGAGAAGCACATCAATCAAGGGGAGCGTCGCAACATATTCCACGGCAGCGCTGACGACATCGGCTTCACACGCAGGTCCGGTTACCAGAAGATCGAGGTCGCCGACGGTCTCGCGTCCACGGCGCAACGACCCTGCCGGCGTGATGGTTTCAATGCCGGGGAACTCGCGCAGCATGGCCGCGATTTTGTCCGCGGTCTCGCCCGCGTTGTCGATGCGAAAGCGGCCGGAGTTGCGGCGGTGATCCTCGATGCCCTTGAGGAGTTTGTCGACCTGCTTCTGACCGAAGCGGGGAAGCTTGGCAAGGTGACCTTCCTTGGCGGCGGTCTCGAGCTGGTCCATGTTCTCAATCTGGAGTGCGGAAAACAGCAGCGCGACGGTCTTCGGTCCCATGCTGGGCAGGCGCAACAGGTCGAGCATGGACGGACGATATTTCGTCAGCAGCTCATCGCGAAGGGGCATCGACCCGGTTCGTTCCAGGTCGACGATGTTTGCGGCCATGCCTTTGCCAATGCCTGCGATCGCAAGCAACTGCTTCGGGTCATCGACCAGAGAGGCAAGCGGGGTTGTCTGCTGCTCGACTGCTTCTGCTGCGCGGCGATAACTGCGCACACGGAAGGGATCCGCCGCGTCAATTTCAAGCAGCGCTGCCGTCTCGTCCAACAGCCGTGCCATGGTGATGTTATCCATACAGCGATCAGACTACATGCGACACCGCAAGCGCTGCCTGCACGCTGGCGGCGGCCCACTTCTCTCAGCAGAAAAAAGACGACCGGCGAAAGTTTCGCCGGCTCCGTCCTACGCTGCTGACTGGGTCAGAATCACTGCATCTGCCTGCGGGCCTTTGCTGCCCTGGATCACGTCGAACTCAACGGGATCGCCTTCTTTCAGGCTCTTATAGCCATCCAGCTGGATGGAGCTGTAGTGGACAAACACATCTGCGCCGCCGTCATCGCGCCCCAGAAAGCCATAGCCCTTCGCGTTGTTGAACCACTTCACTGTGCCCTTGTACTGTGCCACGCGTACTCACCACTTGCGCACCATCACTGTCTTTGCTCTCGGGAGGATCAGCCCTCGGCGAGGATGGTGATGAATAGACGCGCGTGATTTTGATTCGGGGTACATCGGCAACTATCTCGGAGTGTTTTTTGGGGTTTCTTCAACCGTGTCATAAATTGCCGCCATCTTGTGAATTGTTACTTCGTGTCCTGACGGCGCTGTGCGTAGATCATGGTGCCGACGATGGTCTTGCCGTCGTGGATCTCTCCGGCAGCGCACATCTTCAGAAGTTGCGACAGAGGCATGAGGCGTACCTCAATACGTTCGTCGTCCTCGGGTTCGGCGACGCCGGTCACGATCCCGGTGGCGAGGTAGATTTCCATCCACTCGCCGACGAAGCCGGGGCTGGCGTAGTAGCGGACGAGCTTCGTCCACTTCTTGGCGCGATAACCTGTTTCTTCAATCAGTTCGCGCTTGGCGGCGGCGAGGACGTTCTCGCCCGGTTCCACACGGCCGGCCGGCAGCTCCAGCAGGTACTGGTCTGCTGCGTGACGGAACTGACGCTCGATGACGATAAGGGGATCGGCGGGATTTGTCGTTTCGTCGACGGCCAGCACCACAACCGAGCCGGAGTGGCGGACGACGTCTCGCGTGGCCTCCACGCCGTTGGGTTCGCGCACCTGCTCGGTGTAGACGCTGAAGATCTTGCCCTGGTAAGCCAGTTTGCTCTTTAGAATCTGCGCTTTGTTCTTGGAGGCTTTGGGCGCTGCAACGGGGCCTTTGGGCATCTCTCGCGAGGCGGCGACACCTTTTGCGACTGGCTTCGCCGCTGTCAACTTCTTGTTCACGCTTTTATTACCCGCCGACCGTGTCTTTACCGTTGCTTGCTTCGTCATAGCAATCAAGCTATCAAAACTGCATCCAACCGCGTGGCCGTGCCATCCTATATCGGGTCCCAGCCCAAGCGGAAGAGCCCTTCGAGTATGAGCGTAGAGTGTTACCCGATCACTGTTCTTCCGCATCTTGCGAAGCTGTTTCGCGAGTACACGGAGTTGCGCACCGCTCCGGCGGATGCTGCCGTTCGCCGTTTCTACGCCAGCAGCCCCTTCGATGAGCGCTGGAAGCAAGGCACAAAGCCGTCGCTGCAGCCGGATCGGAAGCTGCTGGTGGATACGCTGACCGAGCAAGTGGTTGGCTTTGGGGCAGGGGAATCGACCTTTGCCAATCTGGACAAGCTGAGGGACGGCGCGCGAGCGGTTGTGACGGGTCAGCAGGTTGGACTGTTCGGCGGGCCGCTGTTGACCCTGCTGAAGGCCGCTACGGCCATCCGCAAGGCCCAAGTGGCCAGTGCTGCCGGCGTTCCGCATGTGCCGGTCTTCTGGATGGCAACCGAAGATCATGACCTGGATGAAGTGAACCAGGTCGCGTTGCTGGGCAAGCACGGTATCGAGACGCTCCGCTCGACCTTCCCGGAGCACAAGCAGCAGCCCGTGGGTGACCTGAAGCTTGGTCCGCAGATTGAGGCAGTTGTGGCCGAGGCAGAAGAGTTGCTGGCCTATGCTCCGATCACCGAGCTGCTGCGTGCGACGTACACGCCGTCGGATACTTTGGCTTCGGCGTTCGGCAAGTTTCTTACCGGCGTCTTCCGCGAGCATGGCCTCATCGTCATCGATGCAAGCACGCGTGCGTTTCATGCGATGGGCTCGCCGGTGCTCCGCTATGCGATCGAGCATGCGGATGAGCTTCATGCGGCCGTGATGACTCGCGGTGCGGAACTTGCTTCGGCGGGTTACAGCTCGCAGGTGCTGGTGAACGATGATTCGTCGTTGCTGTTCGTGGTGGATGATCACGGCCAGCGGATGCCGTTGCGGCGCCCAAAGCAGGTGAGCGGTGAGCGTGCGTGGAAGGCCGGCAATCGTGACTACACCACGGAAGAACTGCTTGCGATCTTAGAGACAACGCCAGAGCGCTTGAGCCCGAATGCGTTGCTGCGTCCTGTCTTTCAGGATTCGATTCTGCCGACATCATCGTATATCGGTGGGCCTGCTGAGATTGCATATTTCGCGCAGTGCAGGCCTGTCTTTGAAGCGATCCTAGGCGAAGCAACGCCAGTGCTGCCGCGGCTTTCCGCGACACTGGTCCCGCCTGCGATCCGCACGGTGATGGATCGTCATGAGCTTTCGTTGCGGGATGCGATGGTGACCAGTGATGAGCTTTCGCAGCGCCTTGCAGCTCGGGCTATGCCGATTGAAGGGAAGCGCAAGATTGCTGCGGCCGGCAATGCTCTGGATGAAGAGTTGAAGAGCGTTGAACACTGGATGGCGGCGATGGATGCCAACCTTGGCAAGTCGGCCGGTGTGGCTGCGAGCAAGATGCGGTACCAGATGAATCGCCTTCGTCGTCTGGCTGCGAACTGGCAGTTGGAGCGCGAGGCGCATCTTCGGAAGCATGCTGACGCAATCACGTTGAACCTGTTCCCGAAGGGCATCGTGCAGGAGCGGTTGCTTGCCGGTATTCAACTGCTGGCGCTGAGTAGGGAAGATCTTGCGACGATGCTGGTCGAGAACGCCGAGCAGGATTGTCCGGGACACAGAGTCTTCGATATCTAGCTGAAGTCCTTTGCTAGCGCGTAGAATCCTTTGCGTATGGCGAAGAAGCAAACTAAAGAAATTGGCTTTGAGGTGGCGTGCCCGGATTGTGGCGCGATGCTTCGGATTGATCCGGTGACGCAGTCGGTGATCGCGCATACGCCGGCTCCGCGTAAGCGCACGTTTGAGGATCTTGGATCGGCGGCGAAGGCTGCTCGTGAGCAGGATGCGCGGCGTGATTCGATCTTTGCGCAGTCGGTTGAGGCGCAGAAGAACCGCGACAGTATTCTCTCCGCAAAGTTTGACGAGGCGTTCCGGAAGGCGAAGGAATCGCCGGATACTGGAAAGCCTCTTCGCGAGTTCGATCTCGACTAAATCCCTGCAAAACAGGCACTTTCACGGCCCTTCGACCGCCCTTCGGTACCCGAAAGCGAGTGTTATGAATCGTCTCAGTCTACTGTTGCTCACGGTGGCCTTGCCTGTGCACGCTGCCACACTTACGGCGAACAATTTTGGCGCGAAGGGCGACGGGGTCGCGGACGACACGAAGGCGATTCAGAAGGCCCTGGACGCGGCTGCCGGGAAGCATGACACGGTCACGCTGAAGCCTGGGACGTACCGCATCGGATCGATTTTTGTGAAGAGCGGATCGCGGCTGGATCTGCCGAAGGGCGTGACGCTGCGTGGCATCCAGTCGCTGGATGCGTATCCGCTGATGCCGACGCGCATTGCCGGTATCGAGATGACGTGGCCGGCGGCGCTGGTGAATGTCTACAAGCAGACGGATGTGCAGATTACAGGCGAGGGTACGATCGACGGCGATGGGTCGTACTGGTGGAAGAGCTACTGGGATCTGCGTGCGAAGTATGAGCCGAAGGGGCTGCGCTGGGCGAGCGACTATGACGCGAAGCGGCCCCGGCTGATCCAGGTCTTCGACTCGTCGAATGTGAAGCTGGATGGGCCGATGTTGACGCGTTCGGGGTTCTGGACGGTGCATATCTGTTACTCGCACGACGTGACGATCGACCATGTGACGATTCGGAATAACGAAGGTGGCAAGGGGCCTTCGACGGACGGGATCGACATTGATAGTTCGCACGATGTGCTGGTGCAGCACGCGGACATCGATGTGAACGATGATGCGCTTTGCCTGAAGGCCGGGCGCGACTCGGACGGGCTGCGGGTGAACCGGCCGACCTACAACGTGGTGCTGCGGGATTCGCTGATCCGCACGGGTGCCGCTGCGGTTACGTTTGGCAGTGAGACCTCGGGTGGCTTCCGCAATATCGAGGCCTATAACCTGACGGCCCTTCGCGGCGTGACGAATGGTGTGCTGATCAAGAGTGCGAAGGTTCGCGGTGGCTTTGGCGAGAACCTGCGCGTGCACGATCTGCACCTGGACGGCGTGAAGACGCCGATCAAGGTGACGCTGAACTGGAACCCGGCCTACAGCTACACTTCTTTGCCTGCGGGGACCGATCCGAAGACGGTGCCGCCGTACTGGATTCCGCTCACCACGAAGGTCCCAGAAGCGCAGGGGCTGGCGCACTTTCATGATGTTCACTTCTGGAATATCGATGCGAAGGATGCGGAGACGGCGATTGATATTGCCGCTTATCCGAACGCGACGCTGGATAACTTCCAGATCGATCATGTGAATGTTGTGGCGAACTCGGCTGGTTCGATCGCGAATACCAAGGGGTTGAAGCTTGGCGACATTCATCTTGTTGTGGCGGATGGGAGCCGGTTGAAGTCTGAGGACAATGGTGGGATTGTTGGGCTGGATGCGGTGACTTATGTTGCCGGGCAGAAGACGCATCCTGGGACTGTGAAGATACCGGATTAGTGAGGGAACGTCTTCGCCGGGAGTTTGTCCTGCCGAGCGACGTGGCGGCTTAATGATCCACGCTCCGTCTGCCATCGTTCGCACCTTGCGTTCCATTTCTGAGGAATGCAGAGAGTGCGTCAGACTGCTGCGCTCTTCGCAGATAGTGAGTTTGGAACAGACGGCGGCGAAGACGGCTAGCTTCTGTGAATGGCAGCTCTGTACTAAACAAGAGACGATGAGCGCACTGGCCTGTTCTCGCCAGAAGAGCTTCCCTGCGCCAGCAATCGTAAACACAAGCCGACTTCTAGTGACTTTAGGCCGGGCTGGAGTCGTCCAGGATCTATTCTCAAAATGTGTTGGAGTTGCTTGATGGATAGTCCTGTTGTTTGGTTTCCCCAGATATGTGAGGCGACCCGTGAGATGCCTCGCCTTGCCGCCCTGGACGTTCTTGATTCTCTGAGTGACGAGGCATTTTCGAAAGAGTATGCAGCGCGCTCCGTGCCTTTTCTACTGCGGCTGGGCGCGTTAAAGTTCTCTGAAGCGGAGATCTTAGCTCTGCTGCAAGGGGCCTACGGCGATCAGACCGTGACCGTCCGTTTCGGCAATATGGCAGATCCAGGTAGCTACCTGAATCGCCGCGAAGAAGAGATGCCCCTAAGAAGTTTCATTGGGAAACACTTCATGCAGGTAAACGATGCCGGGACGGCCTATGCCGCCGGCACCGTGATCCCCTTCGAGATGGCGCGCGATCTCGGAGTCCCTTTTCCGATGTTCTACCCTGAATATTTTCTCAATGAGCCACGGATGTGGATGGGTAAGAGGGGAACGGTGACCGCCCTGCACAAGGACATCCCGGACAACTTCTCGTTCGCATACTTCGGTGCCAAAGAATGGCTCCTCTATCCGCCGGCCGATTTTCCTTATCTATACATGATTCATCCGAAACCGAATGCACTTCCAGACTTCGGGGTCAGCATGGTTAACGCAAAGTCTCCGGATGCGACGCGCTTCCCGGAGTTCTCGAAGGCTAAATCGATTTCCATCACGCAGCGTGCGGGCGATCTGCTCTATGTGCCTGCGGGGTGGAGTCATTTCGTGGAGAATCACGAAGACTCTCTGATGATCAATTTCTGGCTAAGACGCGGAAGATCCCCTGCGGTGTTAGGCAGGGACCGATGACAGGGCCACTCCAGTCTCCTGTCCCTGTCTCTTCCCATGGGCCAAGGCTAAATCTTACTTCTCGAGAAACCCACTTACTTCATTTGGCGGTCGCTGGCGATAATGCGACTTATGAGGACCAATGAACGCTGTCTTTGCGGACCGGGCCGACAGAAAATAGCATTGTCGCGCTGTATTACAAGGTCATAGTGCCTCAGTTGGAACCGAGCTGAACGAGTATTGAATGAAGGCCTAAAGAAGACCGGCACGCCGCGAAGCGTGCCGACCGGATATAGGTTGGGATTTGCTGCGCAGTGTCAGCCGGCCTTAGAAGCGCGGCTTTTGCTTGATGTTCCGCATGACCATACCTTTGGGCATGATGCGCGCATCCTCGGTTTTGCCGAACAGTTCCGGATGCAGATAGTGACCCTTTTCTTTTTCTGGCTTGTCAACTTCGTTCGGTGTGCGATGTGCATTGGCCCAGGCATCCTGTCGGATGCCGGTAACCTGCCAGGAGACTTCCACGTTGGGTTTGTCCGTCTTGATGACGAACGAACCGTTGGCGATCTTTGTGGCGACGATTGCCTGCGCGAACTGTCCTATGACGGTGAGTTGGTAGCGGAAGTCGCGGTTGAGCGCTTCAAAGTACGCGGGCATGGTCACGACTGCGTCACCACGACCATCGGTTGTCACACTACCGTCGTAAATGTTCTTCATGTCCGGCGACTCGACAAAGGAGTGGTACAGATACTTGTTGCTGGGGTCAATGGGGTCGTCGATTTTGAAGGATCCGCTTGCCTTCGTGAGATTGCCTTCTACTTCAACGTTACCGAAGAACTTACCCGCCGGTGAGTCTTCGTTCCCCTGGAAAAGGCCGCCTGCACTATTCAACGCTCCACCGGCATACCCTACAACGCCGTACCCCGCAGTTTCACCCTCACCGCCGTACCCGACCACACCCGATCCTGCAGTCTCGCCGTCGCCACCTCGGCCTATCACTCCGTTTCCTCCGGAATCGATCGGGTCTGTAGGAGCGGGACCTCCCCGGCCAACGATGCCTGTACCGCCTCCGGTGGTGTTAGTGATAGCGAACAAGGCAGCGTTGGAATCCTCTGGCGGTGCGGCACCCGTACCGTAGTACGGCAGGGTCAACGTTCCTCCCGGGCCAGCCGGACCCGCTGGGCCTGTTGCGCCAGTCGGGCCTGCGGGGCCGACGGGACCGGCGGGGCCAGCAGGACCAGCAGCGATGGGGAACCTCTGAGCCGGTGAGAAGTTGATGGTCCCGTTCGCGTTGAACCACAGGCCGCTTTCCCTGGGTCCGCCAAAACCGGGGCTGTACAGCAGGTGCAGGTTCGCTCCTGAATGATTGGTGTTGTTGTTGGTGGGCTCAGCCATAAGCTGGAAGTACGGCGAAGTGGCCTTGCCGGCGGCGGAATCGAATACGGAGGCATCCAGTTCCAAGGGCGATGAGTTCACGCCTGAGGATGCCGTTGCCGCTTTGGGAGCGACGAGGGCGCCTACTCCACGAAAGGTTGAGCGGCCGGTCACGTCGAACGCGGATGCGGGCGCAGCACCGATACCAATGCCACTGGCGTTCTGGAAGATGAGCGAGTTTCCTATCGCGGCCGAACCCGTAAAGACGGGGACTTTGCCGACGGTTCCGCCGGTTGTGGTGACTGGTTTGGAAGCCTGGGCAGCGAGCGCGACAGCGCGGGTGTCCTCCGCCAAGTTTTGTCCGTGTGCTGCGGGGAGGAACAAGACGCTAAGACCAAAGACGACAGTACTTCCACAAAGAAGCTTCATACATCTCCTGGGGTAAAGCAGTGCGCAAAGGCATGGAGGAAAAGGGGCAGGTATCGCCACTCAGGTAGGGGTGAGGCTAGGATGCCAAAGGAGGGATTGCAAAAAACGGAATTCTGGAACTTTAAGCAACATCGAAGATGTTTTGGCACGTTCTGGCATGGATCCCGCGGTGGCACGGTTCGAGCATTTAAGAGCTCCAGCCGGTTTGCGGCAATGAAGGGTGGCTGACGAGTCCAGGTCAGGAGGTCGGCTGCGTGCAGTGCTTCATTTGCGTTGTCATGTCCCGCCCGAAAGTTCGAACAGGAACGGTGAACGTTGTTGCGTCTCGCGGATACTCGTTTCGCTCAGCGTGCAACGTCAGTCCTCATAAACGCCGTTGTCGTCAGTAACGATTCTCGACGAATGCAAATCGGCAATGCACTCACCGGTGACTCAGGATGAGTCGGCTAGCTTCCGCAATCGTCAACCGGGGACAGCAGGCGTATCCCGGACCGGGTAAGTCTTCTCTGATCTAGAGGTGTTTGGTTGCGGAATGGCAATGCAGCCAGTCGTCTTGCCCGTTTTGGGATGTGCAATGCACCATCAATGCATGTCGAAATACCTTATCTCTTTCCCGAGCGAGGCCATGGTCCTCACGGCTGAGGAACTGCCTGTTGTTTCTGCCGACGCTCATGCAGTCATCGAGGAAGCCAAGGCCGCGGGAGTCTATGTGTTCGGCGGTGGGATCGCGGAGCAAGTCGATCCGGTGCTGGTCTCGGGGGATGGATCACTTTCCACCGAGATCTATCCGGGCAGTCGTCTGACAGGTGGGTTCACCGTACTGGAGTTGCCTACGCGCGAGGACGCGCTCAAATGGGCAAGAAAGATTGCGGTCGCCTGCCGTTGTTCGCAGGAACTTCGCGAGTTTATGTACGACCCGGCGAGCTAGAGCGCCGAAGACGACTTAGTAGACGAGACGAACCTCTCGGTAATTGCCGCATGTTTTTCAATACACGCCAAGGGAGAGAACCCACCCTCGCTTTGCGAGGATGGGGAACCCGATCTTTGTGGCGCGCCTTAGAGCTTGATGGTGATGAGGCCTTGTTTTGGGGCTCGGTCGAGGCCTAGTTGCTGGCGGGCTGCCGGGGTCATGCGGTCGGCTGTCCATGCGGGTTCCCAGACCAGTTTGACTTCGCTGCGACTTACTTCGGGGATGCCGGCGAGGCGGTTCTTTACCTGGCCGATGAGCATGGCTTCTCGCTCGTCGCTGGGGGCTCGCATGGTCATGGTGATGTGGATGACGTAGCGTGGTTCGAAGCCGGGCCAGTTCGTGTCCTGCTGCACCTGGATGTCGTAGACGAGGCCGAGGTCGACGATGTTCACGGAGAGTTCCGGGTCAAAGCAGACGCGGAGTGCTTCGCGGATATCGGTCTGGGTCGGGGCAGGGTTCATCGTTCGCGAGCGGCGCCTAGTTTGTGCGCTCTACGAGCGCTTTGGCTACTGCTTTGAGGGCGTCGGCGCGGGCACCGAAGCCTGCGAGTTCGGCGAGGCCGTCGCGGAGTAGTTCGGCTGCGGTTTCGCGTGAGGCATCGAGGCCGAAGACGGCGGGCCATGTGGCCTTGTCGCTTGCGGTGTCTTTGCCTGCGGTCTTGCCGAGTTCTGCGCTGCTCTGGGTGACATCGAGGATGTCGTCGACGATCTGGAAGGCGAGACCGGCGCGTTGTCCGAAGCGGCGCAGGTGCATGACTTCGTCTGCTGAGGCGCCGCCGATGAGGCCGCCCGCGACGATGGAGACGGTGATGAGCGCACCGGTCTTGGAGCGGTGGATGGCTTCGACGAGTTCGGCGGTGGGCTTCTGGCCTTCGCCTTCGATGTCCATGACCTGGCCGCCGATCATGCCGGGTGCGAGACCTTCCGAGCCGACGCCGGTGCCGGTGGCGATGGCGACTTCTTTTACGATTTCAATCTTCGCTGCCGCATCGCCGCTGAGCTTTGCGAGTGTCTCGTAGGCGAGTGTCTGCAGGGCGTCGCCGGCGAGGATGGCCATGGCTTCGCCGTAGACGACGTGGCAGGTGGGTTTGCCGCGGCGGAGGTCGTCATTGTCGAGTGCGGGCAGGTCGTCGTGGATGAGCGAGTAGGTGTGCAGCATCTCGATGGCTGCGCCGACGTCGGCGGCACCGTCGGGCAGGTCGCCCGCGATCATGCGTGCGCTCTCGATGACGAGCAAGGGCCGCAGGCGCTTGCCGCCAGCGAAGACGGAGTGGCGCATGGCGCGGTGGATGTTGTGTGGCTGCGTGGCGGTTCCAGGCAGCAGACGCTCCAGCGCGGCGTCGGTCAGAGCGATTCCAGTTTTGACGAGCTGCGCGTAATCAACACTCATGGTTTGAGACCCATGATACCGGAGTTGACTTCCAGAGCTCTTGATCGCGCGGGCTTCAGCGCGATGGGTGCGGGTTTTGGTTCTGGTCCGCTAGATGGGGGGCAGGAGGGTTTCGATTGGTTCTGGGTGGCCTACTGCGTAGCCCTGGGCGAAGTCAACGCCGAGGTAGGTGATGTGCTTCAGGATCTCGTCGTCTTCGACGAATTCGGCGATGGTCTTTGCGCCGACTTCGTGGGCGATGTTGTTGATGGAGCGGACGATGGTCATGTCAACGGGGCTGTGCTGAATGTTGCGGACGAAGCTGCCTTCGATCTTGATGAAGTCGACGCGGAAGCTGCGGAGGTAGCTGAAGGAGGACATGCCGATGCCGAAGTCGTCGAGTGCGACTTTGCAGCCGGTGGCGCGCACCTGTTCGATGACGGCGCTTGCGGTGATGAGGTTGTTGATGAGCGAGGTTTCGGTGATCTCGAAGGTGAGTGCGGAGGGCGGGATGGGAGATCGCCGGAGCAGGTCGAGGAAGAAGGGGAGGAATTTCGCGTCGTTGAGCGAGTTGGCGGAGAGGTTGAGGCTGAGCTGGATGCGGGGTATGGTCGCGAGCTTTGCGCCCTGGTACTCGAGCACCTGGGTGAGCACCCAGCGGTCGAGGTCGGCCATGAGGTCGTAGCGTTCAGCGGCCGGGATGAAGCTGCCGGGGGCGATCATTTCGCCGCCGCGGCCCTTCATGCGGAGGAGCAGTTCGTAGCGTGGCGTGTTGTCTCCGCGGGTGGAGACGATGGGCTGGGCGAAGAGGGTGAAGCGATTGGCGTGAATGGCGTCGCGGATCTCCGAGGCGACCTGGAGCTGGTGGTGCCGGTCGTAGACCTCGCCGTTGTCCGGATGGTAGACGCTCATGTGATTGCGGCCGGCGGTCTTGGCGGCGTAGCAGGCGACGTCTGCCTGTTTCATGACCGTGGCGATGTCGCTCTTCTCGTTCATCTCTGCGACGCCGAGGCTGGCGGAGACGGGAAAGGATCGGTCATCCCAGACGAAGCCGAGAGCGCTGACGGCGTCCATGATCTTGCGGAGGGTTGGTTCGGCCTGGGACGGTGTGCAGCCTTCGAGGATGATGGCGAATTCGTCGCCGCCGAGGCGCGCGACGACGTCGGAGATGCGGACGAGGCGCGTGAGAAGAGTGGCAACGGATTTGAGGAGGACGTCGCCTGCGGTGTGGCCGGCGGTGTCGTTGACTACCTTGAAGCGATCCAGATCGAGGAAGCAGACGGTGTGACGCATGCCGGTGGAGAGGGTGCGCTTGAGGGCGTCATCGAGTGCTGTCTCGAACTGGCGGCGATTGGGGAGCAGGGTGAGTGCGTCGTGGGAGACGCTGAAGGCGATCTCGCGCTGGATGGAGCGCATGGGGGTGACGTCCTGAAAGACCAGGACGGCGCCGGTGACGCTGCCGTCGTGCGCGTGAATGGGGGCGGCTGAGTCCTGGACGTCGCGCGCGCTGCCGTTGCGCACACGGAGGGAGATGCCTTCGCGTAAGAACGAGGAGCGTCCGGTGAGCAGGCAGTCGCGGACGGGGTTGCGAACGGGGGTGCGGGTCTCTTCCAGGCAAAGGTCGAAGACGTCTTCGACGGGGTGTCCGATGGCCTCTTCTCGCGACCAGCCGGTCATCTTCTCGGCGGCAGGGTTCATCCTGGTGACGAAGCCCCTGGCGTCGGTGCAGATAACACCGTCGGCGATGGAGAGCAGAGTGACTTCGAGGCGGTCTCGTTCCTGATGGAGAGCACGCTCGGCGGCTGCAAGCGCCTGTTGCTGGCGACGCTGTTCGGTGAGGTCGCGGCTTATCTTGGCGAAGCCGATCGGGGTGCCGTCTGAGGAGAGGATGGGGCGGATGACGACTGCTGCCCAGAAGGTGGAACCGTCACAGCGGACACGCCAGCCTTCATCCTGGTAGCTACCCTCCTGCAGGGCCTTTGCCAGGAGGGCGTCGGGCTTGCCGGCGTCCTGATCCTCTTTTGGGAAGAAGACGGAGAAGTGGCGGCCGATGATCTGATTGCTGGTGTAGCCCTTCATCTTCTGGGCGCCCGCGTTCCAAGACTCGACCCTGCCGTCCAGGTCCAACATATAGACGGCCGAATCGTGCACGGCGTCGACGAGCAGGTGGAAGCGATTGGAATCGTCCAGATGGGAAAGGCCCTTCAATGCAATTCCATTTCACGAAAGTATTTGTTCGTACTCGCGGATGGTAAATGAAGTTTTCCCGTTTGGGGAATGACTCGAAGGTTCAGTACGGCCACAGGCGTTGTGGGGAGACGGGCAGTCGGGACGGGGGATCGGGTTGACTCGAATGCGGGAGGGGGATAGGCTGACCGTGCTGAGGAAGGCGAATATATGGCGAAGATAGATGGTCGGCCCGAACTCTTTCCAATCCTTGCGACGCAGACTGAGCCACTGCGCGGGCTGGGTAGGATGGCTGCGGAGAGCGAGTATGTGGACGCCGGGCATGACGTCGAGTTCCGGTCGCTGGCGGTGCGATCGGTGCTGAACCAGTCGGTGTCGAAGCGGCTGAAGTGGATGGCTTGGTCGATCAATCCGTACCGGGGTTGCGAGTTTGGCTGCCGTTACTGCTATGCGCGGTATACGCATGAGTTCCTGGCGCCTGCGGTGGCTGGAGGCGAGCCCTTGCGCGGGGTGCTTGCCGGAGCGGAGCCGGCGGCGGTGGATCTGCGCGACCCGGAGGCGTTTGAGCGACAGATCTTTGTAAAAGAGAACGCGGCGTGGCTGTTGGAGCAGGACCTGCGGCGGCTGGCGAAGCAGGGTAGAGCCGATGAGGAGATTGCGCTGGGTACGGCAACGGATCCGTGGCAGCCGATTGAGCGCCGGCTGGGCGTGACGCGGAGCCTGCTGGAGGTGATGGCTCGGCGGGATGGGCTGCGGCTGGGGATTGTGACGAAGTCGACGCTGATCGAGCGGGATATCGACCTGCTGCAGGAGATCGGGCGGCGGTCCACGCTGGTGGTGCACATTACGATCACGACGCCGGATGCGGATCTTGCGCGGAAGCTGGAGCCGCGGGCGCCGCGGCCGGATCTGCGGTTTCAGACGGTGCGGCGGCTGCGGGCTGCCGGGATTCGGACGGGCATTCTGAACTCGCCGCTGCTGCCGGGCATTACGGATTCGCCGGAGGCGATCGATGCAATGGCTGCGCTGGCGAAGGCGGCGGATGCGAGCTTCTTTGCGGCGATGCCGTTGTTCCTGAAGCCGTGTTCGCGGCCTACTTATTTTGAATTCGTGCGGGAGCACTTTCCGCATCTGCAGGTGCTGTACGCGGAGAAGTTTCGGGATATGGATTTTGCGGCCAGGCCCTACCGGGAACGGTTGCGGGCGCTGGTGACGGCTGCTTGCGGGCGGCATGGGCTTTGCGAGCGGATGACGGACGCGTTGCTGACGCGGGATGCGGGTGAGGAGAAGAAGCGGGCGGCTTCGACGTGGTCTCCGGAGGCGCAGGGGTTGTTGTTTGGGTGAGCAGCGCGGCGGTGGATGGGTGGCATCTAGGATGAATGTCTATGGCTGAGCATGCGAAGCGCGCACTTGTAACCGGTGGGGCCGGGCTGATTGGTTCTCATCTTGTCGATCTGCTGATCCGCGAGGGTTGGACGGTTCGTATTCTGGACAACCTGGAACCGAATACGCACAAGCATGGCAAGCCTGCGTGGGTGAATCCGGCTGCGGAGTTTCGGCAGGGTGAGGTGCAGGACTACGAGACGATGCGGTCTGCGCTGGAAGACATTGATGTGGTCTTTCATGAGGCGGCGTACGGCGGCTACATGCCGGAGATGGCGAAGTATGTTCTGGTGAACAGCTTCGGGACGGCGCAGTTGCTGGAGATCATTCGGGACCACAAGCTGCCGGTGAAGAAGGTGGTTGTTGCGAGTTCGCAGGCGGTTTACAGCGAGGGCGCTGCGGAGTGCCCGGAGCATGGGCACGTGGTGCCGAAGCTGCGTCCTGCGGAGCAGCTGCGCGCGGGTGATTTTGCGGTCCACTGCCCGGTGTGCGGCAAGGTGACGACGTCGATCGCAACGCCCGAGAGTACGCCGGGCGGCGGCGAGACGGTGTATGGCCTGACGAAGTTCGACCAGGAGCGGCTGGTGCTGCTGTGGGGCAAACAGACGGGAGTTCCTACGGTTGCGTTGCGGTACTCGTGCACGTATGGGCCGCGACAGTCTTTGTTCAATCCTTATACGGGTGTAATTGCGATCTTTTGCACGCGGCTGCTGAACGATCTGCCTCCGGTGATGTATGAGGATGGCGGGCAGACTCGCGATCTTTGCTTTGTGGAAGATATCGCGCGCGCGAACCTGATGGTGGCCGAGACGTCGGCGCTGGATGGATTGCCGGTGAATGTGGGCAGCGGTGTTGCGACAAGTGTGCGGGATCTGGCGGGAATGATTGCGCGCAAGCTGGGCAGGGAGATTGCGCCGTTGGCTCGTGGAGAGTTCCGGCCGGGTGAGATCCGTTCGCTGATCTCGGATACTTCGCGGATCCAGTCAATTGGTTACAAGCCGTCGGTGACGGTGGAAGAGGGGATCGGCCGGTATATCGACTGGGTGATGACGCAGGGGCCTGTGAAGGATTACTTCGGGGAGATTGAGGCGGGGCTGCGGGCCAAGGGAATAGTGCAGAGTGTGAAGGGTTAGTTTGCGGGAGTAAACGCGGGCCTCGCCATTCGTGGCGAGGCTTTTTCACGCAGCCTTCTCCGTTTCGGCGCATCCATATGCTGCACGTAGATGAGCGCTGACGCAGTGTCAACGCAGGCCCCCGAAGACGACCACCCGCACACGGAGTCTCCTTGAACCGTCTTAGTCTCGCCCCGATGTTCTTTGCGCTGGCATTGTCCTGCGGCGCTTTCGCTCAAAGCTCTGCGGCACCCCCGGCTGTAGTTCCGCACGACACGGTGGCACAGGACACGGTCGATGTTCCGACGCTGATGCAGGCCTACCATGATGCCGTCGTCGGTCATGATGGTAACCGCCTGGCGGCGTTGTTTCTACCTGAGGGCAGCACCTGGATCAACGTGCTTGGCGACACGGCCTATGAGCGTGTCAAAAAGGCAAAACCTGATGCTGCGAAGATCCGGATTTCCAATTACAAGGCATTCGCCACGCTGGTTTCGACCACGAAGGATAACTTCAACCCCACGCATACGAACGTGCATATTCTTACGGACGGAATCGTTGCTTCGGTGTACTTTGACTTTGTCTTTCTGATCAACGGCAAAGAACAGAATCGCGGGAGTGAGATGTGGCAGCTTGTGAAGGGCGCGAATGGCTGGCGCATCGCTGCCATCACTTACTCTTCGAATCCTTTGCCTGCATAGGTCTTCGCAGTCTCGACTGATAGCGCGGCGTTGTGCCGGTTGAGCCATGCGCGGGTGCCCCACGTCTCAGAAGCGAGACGTAGGGCACCCGCGACTTGTTCGGTCAGGCAGTGTGGGTCTTGCGCAGGATGGGTGCGACCTTGCTGCCGAGCAGGTTGATGGCGTGGAGCAGCGGCTTGTGGCGGAGGGCTGCTACGGACATCTGGAAGGTGATGCGGTCGATGCCGCCGAGGTCGTCGCTCATCTGCTGGACCTTACCTGCGACGGTCTCCGGATCGCCGACCATGAGGGCGCCGCGTGGCTGCAGTAGCGCGTCGAACTGACGGCGCGTTACGGGTGGCCAGCCGCGTTCTTTACCGATCTTGGTGAACGCAGCGGCATAGCCGGGGAAGAACTCATCTGCGGCCTGCTGGTTGGTGTCGGCGACGTAGCCGAGCGCGTGGATACCGACCTTGAGGTCTTCGGGCTTGTAGCCGGCGCGCTTGCCGGCTTCGCGATAGAGGTCGACGAGCGGACGGAAGCGGTGCGGCTCGCCGCCGATGATAGCGACCATCAGTGGGAGGCCGAGGGCACCGGCGCGTGCGAAGGATTGTGGTGTGCCGCCGACGCCGAGCCAGATGGGCATCTTCTTCTGCAGCGGCCGTGGGTAGACGCCCTGGCCGGTGAGTGCGGCGCGGTGCTTGCCGCTCCAGTTGACGTTGGTTTCGTCGCGGAGTGTGAGCAGCAGGTCGAGCTTTTCGACGAAGAGGTCGTCATAGTCTTCGAGCTTGAGGCCGAAGAGCGGGAAGGATTCGACGAAGGAGCCGCGGCCGACGACGATCTCTGCGCGGCCGCCGCTGATGAGGTCGAGCGTGGCGAACTCCTGGAAGACGCGCACAGGGTCCGCGGCGCTGAGGACTGTGACAGCGGAGCCGAGACGGATGTTCCTGGTGCGCGCGGCTCCGGCGGCGAGGATGACGGCGGGTGCGGCGTCGAGGTACTCCTCGCGATGGTGTTCGCCGAGTCCGAAGAAGTCGAGGCCAACACGGTCGGCGAGTTCGATCTCTTCGATCAGGTGGGCCATGCGGTCGGCTGCGGTGGGCATGGCGCCGGTGATGGGATCCGCGACCAGCGCGGCGAAGCTGTCGATTCCGATTTGCATGGTGTTATGGATGCGGCGTGCGGCGGAAAGATTCGAGATCGAAGTAATCGGTGGGATAAGGTTCACGGCTTGCGTGACGGCCCACTCATGACGGTGGAGCTGTCATGAATGGGGCACCCGCTTCTGTTTGTTTCCGTTGTGACAACTGTGGTGGGGAACCCACCCTTTGCTTCGCAAAGCATGGGGCACCCGGCTTCAGGCGAGGGCGAGGATGTTCTGGGTCCATTGGTCTGCCACCAGGGAGATGGCGCTTACGCGTTCTTCCTTGATGTTGAAGGTGTTGGCGGAGATGGCGAGTTGGTCCCAGTCGCCACGTTCCATGCTTTGCGCGAGGCGGAGGAGTTCGGCGTAGTGGTTGTCTTCGCCTTCGAGTGCGTCGAGGATTTCGGGGCGTAGACGTAGGGTGCTCTTGATGTCGCTGCGTGTCAGGTGAAGAGCGGCGCGCACTGCGCTGAGCATGCCGAAGAGGTACATCTCCGCGGGGTCCATCGCGATTTCGCTGGCCATGAGTTCGCAGAAGCGGGCTCGCTTGAGGAGGAAACGAATGGGCTCGAGGGCTTTGCCGCCAGATAGGTCTGCTGCGAGTGCGAGCATGGCGAGTTTGCGGAATTGATCGTCACCGACCATGGCGAGTGCTGCGTGCAGGCTGGTCATGGGTTCGCGCGCGGAGACGGCTGCGGAGTTTGCGAGGCGGAGGAGACGGTAGGCGACGGAGGGTTCTTCTTTGAGCAGGCGGACGATGCGTTCGCGGTCGAGTTCGGCGTTGGTCAGTTCCGCGAGGAAGCGCAGACGGTTGACGACGGTGCTCATGGCGGGGCGCGCGAGCACGATAGGACGCGTGAAGAAGTAACCCTGGAAGTACGTGAAGCCTTCGTCCAGTGCGCTGCGGAACTCTTCCTGCGATTCAATCTTCTCTGCGATGAAGCGTATGTCGTGATACTTCAGCCGGTACATGAGGGTACTGCGCTGCTGACGTGTGCAGGCGCGGAAGTCGAGCTTGATGAAGCTGACGAAGGGAATGAGTGCTTCCCAGCACTCGGAGAAGTTGAAGTCATCGAGGGCGAGTTGATATCCCTGGGAACGCAGTTCTTTGCATGCCCTGATGAACTCGTCATCGACTTCGATATCTTCCAAGACTTCGAGCACGGTGTCGGTTGGCAGGACGGTCGGCATGCGCTGCAGCATGGTGTCGCGCGTGCAGTTCACGAAGGGGCGTGTGTCGCCGACGAGCGAATCCATACCGAAGCTGACGATGTTATCGATCATGTGACGTGTAGCAAGTTCGCCGTCCGCGGTGAAGCGGTTCTCCCATCCGGTGCGGAAGAGGAGTTCATAGCCATAGGTGCGGCGTGTGCGGTCGACGACGGGTTGTCGCGCGACGAAGCGACAGAAGTCAGTGACCATGTCTGCGCTCTCGGAATAGGGAAGCCACTGCTGCATGGGATTGTTCTCAAGCCTCTTATCGGCGGGAGCTTCTCATGCATGAACGTCACTGCGTTAGGAGTTATCGAGTGCCGATGTTGTCACTCAATCCGGCCTGTCCGACGAAAGGATTGGGCGGACCGTGCGAAAGACCTCGGCCGGCCAGATGGGCATGCGCGTCGGTACGTCGCATCGTCCGTGATAGAGGAGCGGTTCGAGCATTCGGGGAGGGAGCGGTTTGGAGAAGATGAAGCCCTGGATCATGTCGCAGTCGAGCTGGCGAAGGACTTGTAACTCGCTTTCTTCCTCGACGCCTTCCGCGATCACTTTCATGCCGAGGGCATGAGCGAGCGAGATGATGGCGGCGACGACCATGCTGGAGGCGGGAGTGATGCCGCGGACGAAGGAACGGTCCAGCTTGAGCATCGAGATGGGCATCTCCTGGAGTCTGCCGAGTGAGGAGTAGCCGGTGCCGAAGTCGTCGATGGAGAAGTGGATGCCATTTGCGGAGAGCTTCTGCATCTCGTCCAAGGCGTCGGAGATATTGCGCAGGACCGTTGTCTCGGTGAGTTCCAGGTGGACGAGTCTGCTTGGAATGTTGAAGGAGTCGAGCGTGTTCACGATGCGGCTGGAGAAGTCCGATTGACGAAACTGCAGACCGGAGATGTTGACGGCAACGGGGACGAGCGGCAGGCCCTGCTGCTTCCATTGATTGATCTGGGAGCAGACCCGTTCGAGAACCCACTGGCCCAGCGGGATGATGAGTCCGCTCTCTTCGGCTACGGGGATAAAAATCGCCGGGCTGATGGAGCCTAAGGTCGGATGGGGCATGCGGAGGAGGGCTTCAAGGCCCATGATCTCGCCGGTAGGGCGACAGACAGGCTGGTAGTGGACCTCAAAGGTGCCGGCCTCCAGCATCTCCTCGATGGCTGCCACGATGCGGAGGTCATCCGCTTCACCTTGGTAGTGGTCAGAATGGAATCGCAGGGCATGGCTGACGCCGAGCTTTCTCGCCTCCCACATGGCGGTCTGGGCCCTGCTTCTGAGCTTTGCCATCTCGTTTCCATCTTCGGGACCGATTGCGAAGCCGATGCTGATCCGTATGCGGATGGAGAGCTCTTCGATGATGATTGGCGCGACGAGAAGCGTGAGCAAGCCTTGTACGAGGACTTCTGCTTCGGCGCTGTCGCTTACATCGCAGAACAGCACTTTGAAGTGGTCGCCTGCGGTCCTTGCGGCCATGTCGCAACCCCTGAGAGAGTCCTTAATGCGCTTCGCGATCGCCTGTAGACATTGATCTCCGATGTGATCGCCGTAGGTGTCGTTTACGGCTTTGAATTGTCGCAGGGTAAGGCAAGCCATGGCGACGCCCTTGCCCTTGCGCTGGCTCTGCTGAAAGAGCTGGTCTTCCCGCCCCATGAAGCCTTCACGGGAGTGAAGTCCGGTGATGGAATCGTGCGATGCGTTATAGGCGAATCGCTCGAGTAGGAGTTCGCGTTCGGTGACGTTGATGCCCAAGATCAGACGTCGCTGCTTTCCGTCGATGAGGATGTCTCTTGCCTCGATGTCGACGGGAAAGACGGTGCCATCTTTGCGCATGTGTAGCGAGGCGTGCGTTGGGCGAGGTGTCTCCTGGCTATCTCCGAGCTTTTGTGGTGCGGGCTCCCTTGCGATGATGTCCGTCCAGTGGAGCTTGCGGAACTCTTCGAGGGAGTAGCCGTGGGCATCCGCGGCGACCTGATTGACGCGGTGAAATTCAAGGGTCTGCGGATCGATGAGCCACAACATATGTGGGCTCTGTTCCAAGAGAGTCTCGAGGTCAGAGGCGGCCTGGTGTGCGCGTTTCAGGCTGTCCTGAACGAGGATCATGATCATGCCGATGCCGACGAGCCGCTCCCCGGGGGCGATGCTGGCGTAAAAGATCGTCCAGTGAAGAAAGTGGGTGGATGCGGGTGAGGAGAAGATCCACAGGGCAAAGCCGAGCAGCGTGAGATACAGCCCCGCCGATCGTCGCGGATAGTCCCACCAGAACATGAGGATGCAGATGAAAACCAGTTGGACGAAGATGAGCGAGAGCGCGCCCAACCGATCGCCATGGGAGACGGCAAGCGCAACCGGAATGCAGCTAAGTGCACCGAGGAGAAGAATCAACATCAGGCGGTGCTTCTCATGCCGGAAGCGGCGCGCGGCTGCACATGCTCCGCCGCTGAACCCCAAGGTGAGGATGAGGTAGAGGGGCCAGTAACTTCCGTCGCCGAAGAAGACGAAGGTCGCGAAGGCAAGTGCTGGGACGCCGAGTCCGATGCCGGCCCAGTAGATCTGGCGGGTGTCTTTGCGCGCGGCGGGCAGGGAAAGGATGCAGCACAGGACGGCGGCCAGCGAACCAAGCGAAGAGAGGAACTGCACCAGGAGGAGTTGGTGCGCAGACCGAACGGGGAGCAGCATTAGAAGAGAGAAGGCCCGACAGAGCCACGCGCAGATCCACCATCGGATACGGTCATCCCCGCGGATTTGCCGCAACAGAATGAGGAGCACCCCAATGAAGAAGAATGGAAGAAACAACGGTAGAAAACTGGCGAGCAACGTGGGGCCTCAAGCGTAAGGGCCATTGTTCCTGATTCGGCGGAGGCGCCCTACCCGCTATCCGACAGAGTAGCGAGGGCGAGGGGAATAACTAAGACACTTTCGTGTCATTGCAAAAGTAGTTTATATCGTGCAGTGACTTAAACGTATTTCCATCCTGTGAAACGACAGCTCGCGCCTTGCAAGGAGTGCTGATCGATCGCATGAGGCTCATGAAGTTTCGCCCCGAGCGTCGATGTGGTGAGGAAAGCAGCCGTCGAGTCACAAAGAGACAACACGGCTGCTCGGGTGTTTACCAGGGAACGACGCCGTTGCGGTCGTAGAAGGAGCCGTTAGGGCCGGATGCGTCCAGTGTGGCGAGACGGACGATGGCTTCTGAGCCTTCTTCCACGGTCTGCGGGCCACCGTGGTTGTTGAGGTCGGTTGCGGTGTAGCCGGGGTCGGCGGAGTTGACCTTGATGGGGGTGTCGCGCAACTCCCATGCGAGCTGCACGGTCATCATGTTGAGCGCGGCCTTCGAGCTGCAGTAGCCGAGGGCTTTGAACTGGACGTAGGGCCACTCTGGATCACCGTTCTGCTGCAGGGAGCCGAGGCCGCTGGAGACGTTGACGATGGCGCCGCCGGTGGACTTTTTCAGCAGCGGAAGGAAGGCCTGGGTGACTTCAATGGTGCCGAAGAAGTTGGTGTCGAAGATCTTGCGGATAGCATCGATTTTCGTGATGCTGGGCGGGCCGTCCGTCCAGTCGACGGTGCCGGCGTTGTTGACGAGGACGTCGAGTACTCCGTACTTGCTTTCGATCTCTTTCGCGGCGGCGATGGAGGTTTCGGGCGAAGCGAGATCGATGTGGATGACGGAGACGTCCCCCTGCAGCTTTGCGGCAGCCGCTTCGCCAAGCGTCACATCGCGAGCGCCCAGCAGGACGGTATAGCCCTTATCTGCGAGTTGCTTTGAGACTTCGAAGCCGATGCCTTTATTGGCTCCGGTGATGAGTGCGATCTTTGCCTTTTCGGCCATGGGGTATCCTCCGTGCATTCGATGAGGCAACCCGTGAATTGTCTTCGCAGGTTGAGGAGGAAATGTTGCGGGGAGGACCACGTCACGTTGCCAGGACGCATCCACCAGAGCAGGAGATTTAACGCATGTCAGCAAATGTTGAGCACGGACCCAGCAGCGAGACCGAGATCAATCCGAAGGTGTCGTCCGATATTCACTACTGGAGCAAGGAACTGGGCGTTACCGGTGAGGTTCTGCATGAGGCGATTCGCGTGCACGGCACGCATGTGGTCAAGGTGAAGGCCGCGCTTGCGAAGCATGATGTGACAAGTCCGCAGCACGATAAAAAGGGCGCTTAACCTCGCTTTGAGGTTGGAGCGGCTTTCCCGCCGAGATTGGAATCCCGGTGGCTAAAGCCACATCGGGATGGTTTCGTTTTCTATCTCGGCGGCTGAAGCCGCAAACGCACGAAGGCCACCCTAAGGGTGGCCTTCATGCGTTTGTTGCCATGCGTTTGTTGCCATGCGTTTGTTGCCATGCGTTTGTTGCGTGCGTTAGTCCCGTGCGTCTGTGCTGCTAGCTGCTTGTTATTCCGCGTGGTAGTTGGGTGCTTCACGGGTGATGACGACGTCGTGGACGTGGGATTCGCGCAAGCCCGCGCCGCTGATGCGGACGAAGCGTGCGTTTTCCTGGAGGTCTGCGATGGTCTCGCAGCCGAGGTAGCCCATGCCGCTGCGCAGGCCTCCGACGAGCTGGTAGACCATGTCGCCGAGCGGTCCACGGTAGGGAACGCGGCCTTCAATGCCTTCCGGAACGAACTTCGCCAGGCGGTTGTTCATGCTGGGTTCCGGCGAGGTGAGCGAGCGGTTGGGCTCGTTGTTGGCCGAGAGATCGTCCTTGCCCTGGAAGTAGCGTTCGCCACTGCCTTGCGCCATGGCGGACAGTGAGCCCATGCCACGGTAGCTCTTGAAGCTGCGGCCCTGATAGAGGATGGTCTCGCCCGGTGACTCGTCCACGCCGGCGAAGAGTGAGCCGATCATGATGCAGCCCGCGCCTGCGGCGATGGCCTTGGTGACGTCGCCGGAGTACTTGATGCCACCGTCGGCGATGACGGTGATGCCGCGGCTCTTGGCGGCGCGGTAGGCCTCGCTGATGGCGGTGATCTGCGGCATGCCCGCGCCGGTGACCATGCGCGTGGTGCAGATGGAGCCGGGGCCGATGCCGACTTTGACTGCATCTGCGCCTGCGTCGATGAGTGCGAGGCAGCCGTCGTAGGTGGCGATATTGCCGGCGAGCAGGTCGATGTGCGGGAAGCGCTTCTTGCACTCGGTGACGGCTTCGAGGACCCGCGAGGAGTGGCCGTGTGCGGAGTCGATGGCGAGCGCGTCGACGTGCTCTTCGACGAGAGCGGCGGCGCGCTCCAGGAAGTCGCCCGTTGCACCGATGGCACCGGCAACGCGCAGGCGGCCCTGACCGTCCTTGCAGGCGTTGGGGTACTTGAGTTTCTTCTGAATGTCCTTAACGGTGATGAGGCCCTTGAGTTCGTAGGCGTCATTGACGACGAGGAGCTTTTCGACGCGGTGCTGGTGCAGGATGTGTTCTGCATCTTCGAGCGTGGTGCCGACCGGAACGGTGATGAGGTTGGTCTTAGTCATCACCTCGCTGATCGGGATGTCGGTGCGGGAGACGAAGCGGAGATCACGGTTGGTAAGGATGCCGACGAGCTTCTTGTTCTTGGTGACGGGGACGCCACTGATCTTGTAGCGTCGCATGACCTCGAGGGCGGCGGCGATGGGCTGCTCCGGCTCGATGGTGACGGGATCGACGATCATGCCGCTCTCGGAGCGTTTGACCTTGTCGATCTCGCTGGCCTGCTGTTCGATGGAGAGGTTGCGGTGCACGACACCCATGCCACCGGCCTGCGCCATGGCGATGGCCAGGCGGGACTCGGTGACGGTGTCCATGGCAGCGGAGAGGAGTGGTGTGTTCAGAGTGATGCGAGCGGTGAGTCGCGTTGCGGTGTTCACCTGCGTCGGAACCACGTCCGAGAAGGCAGGCACAAGCAAGACGTCGTCAAACGTCAGGGCTTCGGGAAGTGGACTTATCAGCATAAAGTTCTACAGATTGTAGCCCCAACGCATGCCGCGCAATGTGATCGCCACACTTTGGTTCCGCGCAAATCAGTCTGAAATCGAGGTTTAAGGGAAACCTCGTCGGCATATGTGCGTGGCGCCCCGGATAAAAAACGGTGGCGGGACCGAATGCTTGGCTCGCCTTGCATCGTAGAGAGAGGGGACCCCAAATCTATGAAGCTGATCAGTGTCGTGAGTCCCTGCTACAACGAAGAAGGCAACGTCGCAGCGTTGATCGAACGCGTTCGCTCCCTCTTCGCTCAGCTTCCGCAATACCGCTACGAGCACATTCTGATCGACAACAACTCAACGGATCGCACCGTCGAGTTGCTGCGAGGCTTTGCCGCAGAAGACCCCCATGTGAAGGTGATCTGCAACGCACGCAACTTCGGTCACATCCGGTCACCTCACCATGCCATTTTGGCGGCCAGCGGTGATGCTGTGGTCATCCTGCTCTCTGATCTGCAGGATCCGCCGGAACTGGTTTATGAGTTCCTGCGCGAGTGGGAGGCCGGTTATCCCATCGTTGTCGGCGTGAAACATACCAGCGACGAAAACACCCTGATGTACGGGGTGCGGTCGTTCTATTACAAGCTGATCGCGAAGCTTACTGATGTGAAAGTGATCGAGCACTACACGGGGTTCGGTCTCTATGACAAGAAGGTCATCGACATCCTGCGTAAGGACTTCACCGATCCCTACCCTTACTTTCGCGGGCAGATCGCGGAAATCGGGCTGCCGCACAAAGAAGTGCGTTACAACCAGTCGCGTCGAACCCGCGGCATTACCAAGAACAATTTCTATACTTTGTATGACATAGCGATGCTTGGTATCACCAACCTGTCCAAGGTGCCTCTGCGGCTGGTGATGCTGGGTGGCTTTGTGTGCGCGTTGTTCAGCCTGTTGCTGGCATTTGGATATCTCGTCGCAAAGCTGCTTTACTGGCAGCACTTTGAACTGGGTCTTGCGCCGATTATGGTGGGCCTGTTCTTTCTCGGATCGGTCCAGTTGATCTCGATCGGCATTATCGGCGAGTACGTGGGTTCCATTCACGCTTTTGTGCAGAAGCGTCCGTTGGTCATCGAACGGGAACGCATCAATTTCGACTAAGTTGGGATGTTTCGCATCTTGAGCCAACCTGAGATTTCCGGAAGGTATCGATCGCTTTGACCAGCCGTGTTCGCCAGTTTGTCCCGTCTGCGCAGGTGGTGCGCTACCTTCTTGTCGGCGTCGGCAATACCCTCTTCGGCTATGGCTGTTTCAGCCTGTTTACCTGGTTGTTCGTTCGAATGGCGCCTGCCCACCCCGGTCTGGCAGCGAGCGCTGCGACAGTGGTGGCCGGAGTTACCAACATCACCGTGTCTTTTCTGGGCTATAAGTTGTTTGTATTCCGTTCGAAAGATCGCTTTCTGCCGGAATATCTGCGCAGCTTTCTGGTGTACCTGCCCACCATGGCGTTCAGCGCCGTTGCGATCGCACCGCTTACCGCATTCCTGAGGAACGTTATGCCGCCGCAACAACAGCGAGCGCCCTATCTGGCAGGCGCTCTGCTAACGGTGCTTACGGTCTTCGCAAGCTTTCTGGGCCATAAATACTTTTCCTTTCGGAAACGCACGGACGCGGTGGAATAGGTTAGTTGGCTGCCTGCGGGGGAGGCAGGTTCGATCCTTTGCGTAGGTAGAGGCGATACGCTGCACCGAATTCCGCAGGGAAATTGCGGGTAACTGCGAGATCGTACTGGGTGTCCAGGTACGTGGCAAAGGCGGGCCACTGCTGCAATTTATCGAAGCTGGCGGTATGGTGGGTGAACCAAACGTTGCTGAGTACTATGACTGACGGAGGGTTGAGCGCAAGCTCTCTCTGAAACTGATCACGGTACTGGTCCACCACGGGCGATGGAATCTCGGAGAAGTAGAGCAGGTCGCCCATACTGCCGCTGCTTGGCAGCAACTTCAACCTGTACAGGGCGTTGTAGCATCCGTCCACCATATCGACGCACTGCACTTTATGCTGCAGCCGGTCACCGCCCAACTGCTTCAGGTCTGCCACCAAGGCAGGTGTGAAGCGATTGTTCACCGGGATGCGGTGGACGCGCGCAAGGTAATACGGCACACCCACCAGAGTTCCCAGGGCGATGCCCGCGGCGCCAACGGCCCGCAGCCAAGGCTGGGGCTTGCGCATCGCAAGGGCCAGTTCGATGCCGAGCCACAACGGCAGAAACATGGTCAACGGGTAACGATGATAGGGGTTCCCTTTGTGTTGAATGAAGTAGGAAAATGCGCCGGAGAGTACCGCCAGCAGCAGCGCCGGCCGCTCCATTTCTCGCCACGACTTGTTGTAAAAAGCGGCAATCAGGCTGAACGGAAGCAGTAATTTCAGGATGAATGGCAGGAAGCCTATCGCCATCTGTTTGAGGGGGAAGTGCGTCAACTGCGAGTAGTAGGGCGTAATGGTGCGGCTGATCGTGATGAATGCGCCGAGTGAACCGTAGTGGAGAAGATAGCCCAGCACAAGCGCAGTGGCGCCGAGCGCACCTGCAAGTCCGCATGCAAGATAGGGCATTGCCGGGACACCGCGCTTGCGCAATGTGAACCAGATCAGGACGAAGAGTGCCAAGCCCAGTGGCGCAAAGGTGGGCTTAATGGAGCAGGCTATGCCCACCAGAAAGCCGGGTGGCACCAGCAACCAGGCCTTGCGCCGTCGCAGCGCCTCAAAGAGAAAAGCGTAGGAGACCATGAGCATCATCGCCATGGCCTCATCGCGCTGGGCTGAGTCGATGGGGCCGTCATCGGAGTGAATCACAGCGAATAGCACCCCTGAGAACAGGCCTGCCAGCCAGTCATACGGGGCAGCGATGACCATGCCCGCGATTATCACGGCGAGCAGCATGCTGAAGTCATACATGCGCCAGGCTAGATCGCCGCCGCCGAACAGGTGCATCGCCCCGCCCTCAACCAAGTAGGCGCCCGGGAGGTTCATATCGGTGATGTCCTTATATGGCCGGTATCCGTGGTCCACAAGGAAGTTTGCATAGTGAAAGATCTGCGCGTCCCAGATCAGCGGCCATTTGTAGGTGAACGCAATCAAGAGAAGAAAGCCGAGTGCGAGCACCGCAACGATCAGCGGCCGGAACCATTTTGGAAGGGGATGCATGGGGGATTCTTCACCTTTGCCCGACGGAATGACGCGGTCGTACTGCGATCTTCGCCTGATCATACAGACGCCGATGCTGTTGGAAGAATCGGCCATCGGCGCTTCGAGAAGCGGATTGTGTTGCGATTGAGGCGTGCAGCGGGTGGGCGCTGGAGAGCTCGTCCGGTTTAGTGTGCGCCTGCGTGAGTGCTGGTGAGCGGTCTGGCCGGGGCGGCGGTGGAGGCGGCCTCGACGCGATTCCGACCGCTGTGTTTTGCCTGGTAGAGCAGGCGGTCGGCGTGGGCGATGCATTCCGTGAGGCTGCCGCCTGTGGTGCAGAGCATGCCGGTGCTGATGGTTGCGGCGATGGTGCGACCGTTGGAGGTAACTCGGGATTCGGCGAAGGCGACGCGGAGGCGCTCGGCTACCTGTATACCGCCGTCGAGATCGGTGGCGGGCAGAATCAGGGCGAACTCCTCGCCGCCCATGCGGCCGACCAGGTCGCCATCGCGGCGCGATTTGTGCGCGACGGCTGCGAAGTTCTGGAGGACGAGGTCGCCGGCGGGGTGGCCGTAGGTGTCATTCACGTTCTTGAAGGAGTCGAGATCGATGAGCAGCAGGCAGCAGGGGACGTGGGAACGGCTGCTCATGGCGAGTTCGCGCTCAGCTGCGGCGAGGAAGGCACGCCGGTTGAGCAGACCCGTCATGAAGTCTGTGGTGGAGACCTTCAGCAGCAGGGAGATGGCGCTGGTCAGGCGGTTGAAGAGCGGCCGGTAGATGAGCAGGGCTTCGAGGATGAGCACCAGGAGCATGAGTGCCGTGAGGGTGTTCATCAGGTGTTCGAGATGGCGGATGTCGTGCTCGGAGGCTGACTGGTAAAGCGCTACGGCGGCATCCAGACCGTCGAGGAGAGAGGTGTCGGCGGCGGTCACCATGGCGTGCAGGTGCGGGTCTGAGAGGTTGGGTGAAGGCTGTGCGGCGAAGGCGCGGGCGTGGGCGAGGAAGTCGAGCACCTGCTGTTGCAGATGGACTTTCGATCCGAAGTAGAGATCGTGGATCTGCGGAGCGTCGGATCCCTTCAGGCCAATTGCGGTATCGCCGTCGATCAACTGGTGCTGGGCCGTCTCCATGCGGGCGGTAAGCGCGAGTATTTGTGCGGCCGCGGCGGTGGGTGCGAGGGTGCCGTCGGCGGATTGCTGGGCGAGGCGGGTGATGCGCTGTGACAGCATGCGCTGGCGACCGGCGGTGTTGACGAGCAGCGCCGTGGTGGACTGGCGAGCGACGATTCGATTGGTCAGCAGGTGGGATGTGACGGAGATCGATGCGATCACAAGCAGCGCCACCATATAGGTGATGGTGGTAGCCCACGGGGCACTGGGCGTAACGCCGGCGGTCGCTGGCACCTGTTCTTCGGCTGGCGTGATCACTGGGATCGTCCCTTGCTGTTGGCGGTCGACTCCAGCATGGCATGCGGCGACCGTTACGGCGGCCCCGAATGGCGGATAAATTTTCCGCGTCCGGATTTGCCTTGCGAAATGTTGCCGCCAGCGAAAAAGAGGGTGCGTGCTGCCATGGGGTTGAACAGCAGGCGCGGAACGGGTAACATAGGTCAGTTGGCAAGTTATTCCGCCGGGCCATTGATGCCGGCAAAACAACTGGTGGGCGTGAGCCCGCCATTTTCTTTGGACAAATGTTGATTTCGTCAGCGGATAAGGCTGCACGCGGAGGGACTTTCACATGGCAATCGCGATCGATGCAATTCGTGCGGCGGCTCAGCGCGTTGCGGCGAGCCATGGCCTGGACGTGGTGGACGTCGAGTTCACTGGCGCCGGCAAGCAGCGCGCTTTGCGCGTGTACCTGGAGAAGGATGCTGCGGGCCGCGAGGCGCTGAAGGCCAAGGCTGCGGCTGCTGCGGCCGATCCGGAGGCAGAAGCACTGGGATTGCCCAGCGGCGTGCCGGTGGAGGCGCTCTCGGGGACGACGCACGAGGATTGCGCGGTCTTCTCCTCGGACTTTGGTACGGTGCTGGACGTGGAAGACCTGATTCCCGGATCGCAGGAGTACACGCTGGAGGTCTCGTCGCCTGGCATTGAGCGGAAGCTTTATACCGCCGCCGACTATGAACGCTTCAGCGGATTTGTGGTGGCAGTCAAGCTGTTTACAGCGATCAACAGCATGAAGACGCTGACCGGTCGTATGACCTTCGCCGATGACACCGTCACGCTGGACCTGGGCGCGGTGAAGCAGAAGGGTAAGAAGAAGCAGGGCGCCACGCCGCCGCCGGAGAAGGTTACGATTCCGCTGCGGGACATTGAGAAGGCGAATCTGGTTGCAGAGATTTAGGGAACAGGGATCAGGGAACAGACTGACGTGAATCCTGGGTACGACGAACATCACAACTGAATAGAAGAATTCGAGGTAACGAAACAATGGCAAGCGCACTGTATCAGGCAATTGAGACGATGAGCCGCGACAAAGGGATTGACCCTGAGATCGTGGTGGGCGCCGTGGAAGACGCCATCGCACTGGCAACTCGCAAGTTCTACAAGACGCAGGAAAACATGCGCGGCGAGTTCGACAAGGAGAGCGGTGAGATCCGCGCCTATGTCTTTAAGACAGTCGTAGAAGACGATGCCGAGATCGAAGATCCTGAGAACGTCCTTACGCTGACCGATGCCCGTGAGCTTGCTCCGGAGGTCGAAGTGGGCGCTGAGCTGCGTTTCTACAAGGACACGTCGCCGCTGGGCCGCATTGCCGCACAGATGGCGAAGCAGGTGATCTTCCAGAAGGTGCGCGAGGCTGAGCGCGATACCGTGTTCAACGAGTACAACCACCGCGTGGGCGAGATCATTAACGCGACCGTCAAGCGCATTGAGCCGATGGACGTGATCTTCGACCTTGGCAAGGCCGAGGCTCGTATGCCGAAGCGCGAGCAGAGCCGCCTGGAGCAATTCAGCGTGGGCGAGCGCATTCGCGTGGCGTTGCTGCGTGTGGATCGTGCGGCCAAGGGTCCGCAGGTGATCGTGAGCCGTGCTGCTCCTTCGCTGGTGCAGACACTGTTCCAGAGCGAAGTGCCGGAGATCTACGACGGTACCGTTGCGATTCGTGCGATTGCGCGTGAGGCGGGCGAACGTACGAAGATTGCCGTCGTGTCGCGCGACAAGGACGTCGATCCGGTCGGCGCCTGCGTGGGCATGAAGGGGATGCGTGTGCAGTCGATCATCCGTGAACTGCGCGGCGAGAAGATCGACATCATCGAGTTCTCGGAAGAGATCACGACCTTTGCGGAGAAGGCTCTGCAGCCGGCGAAGGTGTCGCGCGTTTCGATCACGGATCTTGGCGAGAAGCAGCTTGAGGTCATCGTGGATGACACGCAGCTCTCCCTGGCCATCGGCAAGAAGGGGCAGAATGTTCGCCTTGCGGCGAAGTTGCTGGGCTGGAAGATCGACATCAAGAGCGAGGAAGAGAAGCGCCAGGAAGTGGAGCAGGCCATGTCCGCTCTTGGTGGCGGACCTTCCACGGCGATTGAAGCGGTCACCGAGTTGGGTGAGCACGTCCTGGAGAAGCTGATTGCGGCGGGTATTACCACGGTCGAACACCTTTCCGACATGACTGCTGAGGAGCTGGGTGAAGTCCCGGGCATCGGCGAGAAGTCGGTCGAGAAGATTGCGGTTGCGGTTCGCCATTACTTCGGTCAGTACGAAGAGGGTGAAGAGCGTCCTGCAGTTGTGAGTGAGGCTGCGGCTGCGCTTGGCGACAATGCAGCATCTGAATCTTCGGTATCGCATGACGCGCCGACCGAAGAGGATGGCAAGCCATACGATCCGGCGTCTGAGAAGGGTTCGGAAGAGGGCGAAGTGCTCCTTCTGGCTGCGGATCAGAACGAGCCGGGCGGCGTCGAGGGCGACCTGACGGAGGAAAGTTCCATGAGCAAGACACCGGAAGCGATCATCGCGGAGCGCGGCATTGACGGCGTAGAGCCGATCGAAGTCGAGGAGAGTGCTGACGAGTTGTTGGAGCGCGAAGAGGCCGAAGGCCAGTTCGACGGCTTTGGCAGCGACGCGGACGTCCGCGAAGCACAGATTGAACTGGATAACCAGACGATGGAAGACCTGGCCGATCAGGCTGGCGAAATCTCAAACGAGACCATTGATCCGGACGAGAATACCCGTGGTTAGGGGCGCACAGGGCGGCGTGAACGTGTGCGCCGCCCACCCCCGTACCACGGCAGGCTGCTTTCCCGGCGCGTATTCTACGCCGGTGAGCGATAATGGATGTACAGGGATTGATTCCTTCTGGAGTGGAGCTGCCATGAACAGCTAGCAGAGGGTTACGGAGTAACGAGGGCGGATGAGTAAAGTACGTATCAACGATCTGGCGCGTGAGCTTGAGGTCAAGAGCAAGAGCATTCTTGACGCGCTTACTGCTGTCGGAGTTCAGGAAAAAAAGACCCACTCGAGTTCCATCGAGGAAGATGAAGCGGAGAAGGTCCGCGGCTACCTGACGGGTGGACGCACCTCTTCGCGCCCAGCCGCGTCGCAGGTAGATAACCGGCCTAAGGTCGACTTTTCAAAGGCGACGAAGCCTGGCGATGTCATGAAGGCGATTCTGGAGCGGAAGCAGGCTGAGCAGGCTGCGGCTTCGCGTCCTGCTGTCGTTGCTGCTCCACGGCCCGCCGTGGTTGCTGTGCCTCCTCCGCCCAGGCCTGTTGTAGTTGCTCCTGTGGAAGCGCCCGCACCCGTTGTTGTGGTGCCGCCGGCACCTGCACCCGTCGCAGCCGCACCGGCTGCTCCGGTGGCAGCGCCTGTAGCGCCGCGTCCTGTGGTTGCTGCGCCTCCCGTTGTGGTTGCCGCGCCGCCTCCGCCCCCTCCTGCTCCTGTGGTACCCGTTGCTCCGGTCGTTCCTGCCCGGGCACCCGTGACCACGCCGGTCATGCCGACGCTGAAGATTGCGCAGCCGCGTACGGAAGCCGCGCCCTCGGGCGATGCTCCGCGCCGCATTGTGCCCCAGGCTCGGCAAGCCCCGGTAATTGTGCAGCCTGTGGCTCGTCCGGCACTCGGTGCACGTCCTCCGGCTGGTGTTGTCGTTCGTCCGGGCGCACCTGCCGGCGATCGTCCTGCCATTTCCAATAGCACACCGCCGCCCGCAGGCGTTGTGGTCGCGCGTCCGCCGACCAAGGTTGGAGAGTTCATCCCTTCCGCAGCGATGACGGCGATGTCCGCGCCGGCTGTGGTGGAGGCACCGGCAGCGCCTCCCGTTGTGGAAGCACCGGCACCGCCGCCCGTTCGTCGCGTCATCATGCCGCAGACGGGTCCACGTCCGACCTATACCGCTCCACCACCGGTTCCCGGTCAGCCGGCACGCCGCCCTATTTTCCAGCGCCCAGGTGGTCCTGGCGCAGGTCCGGGAGGTCCCGGCTCACGTCCGCCATACCAGGGTGGACCTGGCGGTCCCGCAGGTCCGGGCGGCCCCGGAGCTCGCCGTCCGATGCACCCCACACGCACGTTCCCCGGCGGACCTCCTGCCGGCGGACCGGGCGCACGTCCCGGCTTCGGTGCACGTCCTGGCTTTGCCGGCCCTGGTGGCCGTCCCGGCTTTGGCGGACCGCGTCCTGGTGGCGCTCCGATGGGCGCAGAGGGTCCGGGTGCAACCAAGCCCGGCATGCGTCCTGCTGCTCGCAAGGGCGCAGCGAACAAGAAGCGTTACGAGAAGAGCAAGGAAGGCCCGATGAAAGGCTTTGCTCCGCCGTCACGTTTCGGCGGCGCTCAGATCTCGATGGGAGATCAGCCCATCACGCGCACCATCACCGTGACGGAGGGCATCACCGTAAAGGATCTGGCGGAAAAGCTGGATCTGCGCGGCAAGGATTTGATCGCAACGTTGCTGATGCGTGGCGTCTTCGTCACCGTCAACCAGTCGCTCGACAACGATCTGGTGAAGTCCGTCGCCGCCGCATATGGCGCTGACGCACAGATCCAGACGGTGGAAGAGCAGATGGAGAACGAGGCCATCGAGGGCCTGCTGGAAGATACGACCGGTATGACGGAAGTCATCCGCTCGCCAGTGGTCACCGTCATGGGTCACGTCGATCACGGCAAGACGTCGCTGCTGGATGCGATCCGCTCCACCGAGGCCGACGAGGTCAACGTGGCTGGCGGCGAAGCCGGCGGTATCACGCAGCATATCGGCGCTTACAAGGTCCATGTGCAGAAGCCCGACTCACCGGCGTTTGGCCGCGAGATCGTCTTCCTGGATACACCTGGTCATGAAGCGTTTACGCGTATGCGTGCACGTGGCGCCAAGGTTACCGACATTGTCGTCATCGTCGTTGCTGCTGACGACGGCGTGATGCCGCAGACCATCGAAGCCATCGATCACGCACGTGCAGCGAAGGTTCCGATCATCGTTGCGGTGAACAAGATCGACAAGGAAGGCGCCAACCCCGAGAAGATCATGCAGCAGATGGCCGAGCGCGGTCTGCAGCCTGACACATGGGGCGGCGACACGCCGTTCATCCTGGTCTCGGCGAAGAAGAAGATCAACCTCGATGGACTTGAGGAGATGATCTGCCTGGTCGCTGATACGAATGTTCAGCGCGCCATCCTGGATCGTCCGGCTGTCGGAACGGTCATCGAAGCCAAGCTGGATCGTGGCCGCGGTGTGGTTGCGTCCATCCTGGTGCAGAACGGTACGCTGAAGATTGGTGACAGCTACATCGTCGGCAACACCTTTGGTAAGATCCGCGCCATGTTCGACGATCGTGGCCGCGCTATCGTGACCGCTGGACCTTCGACCCCGGTCGAGATCCTCGGACTCGAGAGCATTCCGGATGCGGGCGATACGTTCATCGTCATGGCCGATCGCGATCGCGCCAAGGAGATTGCACGCTACCGTACGCTCAAGGAGCGCGAGGCACAGCTTGCCAAGAGCAGCCGCGTGTCCCTGGAAGGCCTTGCAGAACAGATCAAGCAGGCCGGCGTCAAGGACCTCAACCTCATCCTCAAGGGCGATGTGCAGGGTTCGGTGCAGGTGCTGGTCGACAGTCTGCAGCGCATGTCGACGGAGAAGGTACGCGTTCGCGTGCTGCACTCCGGCGTGGGTGCTATCACCGAGAGCGATGTGCTGCTTGCCACCGCGTCGAACGCCGTCATCATCGGCTTCAACGTGCGGCCGGAGCGCAAGGCTCAGGAACTGGCGGATCAGGACAACGTGGAAATCCGTCTGCACTCGATCATCTACGAGCTGCAGGACGAGATGACCAAGGCGATGCTTGGACTGCTGGACCCCGTCTTCCGCGAGAACTATCTCGGCAAGGCAGAGGTGCTCAACGTCTTCAAGATCACCAAGGTTGGCCAGATTGCCGGTTGCATGGTTCGCGACGGCAGCATCCCGCGCAACGCACAGGTTCGCCTGATGCGCGGCACGGAGGAGATCTGGAAGGGAAAGATCACCAACCTGAAGCGCTTCAAGGACGACGTGAAGGAAGTGACGAGCGGTATGGAGTGCGGTATCGATCTGACCTTCCGCGATGTCCGCGTGGGCGACATGATCGAGGCGTTCTCCACGGAGAAGATGGCAGCCGAGCTGGGCGAGAATATCGCCGAGCGCAAGGCAGCCACGGCCAAGGCAGAGAAGGCAGCAGCGGCAAACGCTGCAGCCGCCGCTGCCAACGAGCCCGCCGCAGTCTAATCCTCATCAACAGCGACAAAAGAGAAGGCCGGGCATCATGCCCGGCCTTTTGCTTTTGATTGCGGAGTGTCAGAGATCGAGTTCTGCTTCTTCTGCCGCGTGCTTTTCTGCGTCTTCGCTGATAGCTCTTTCGCCTTCCTTGTCGGCGATCACCTGGCCGTACTCGAGCAGGGTGACGATGAGGACGCCGCCGCTGACGTTGCCGGCTACGGCGAGCGCGAGCCAGTGGAAGTAGCCGCTCCATGCGACCTGGTGCATGAGGACAGCGGTGATGACTTCGCCGCTGCCGGCGATGCAGTGGGCGAAGTGGCCGAGGCCGATGACGAAGGTGAGCGCCCAGATGACCATCATGGAGCCGGTGACGGAGTGGGATGCGGAGACGAGCCATGCGACCATGGCGATCACGCTGCCGGCGATAACGGCGCTCCAGAAGATTGCAGGCGATGCCTGCTGAACGGCCTCAAGGCCGATGTGCGCAAGCTGCGTCAGGAATGCCGGCCTGATCGCGGGGGTGCGGGCCATCAGCGTCGCGAAGCCCAGCGCGCCAATGACGTTTGCGGTGAGGACGATTGCCCAGAGGCGCAGTGTGCGCAGGAAGTGCTTGCGCTCGGCGAAGAGGAGCGCGACGGGGTAGAGCGTGTTCTCAGTGAAGAGTTGCGCGCGGCCCAGGATGACGATGATGAAGCCGATGGGGTAGAACATCTGCGAGATGAAGCCGGCAGTCGCGGTTGGTCCAAGCTGCACCAGCGCGATGGCGACACCGAGGCCGGAGAGGCCAGTGAAGATACCGCCCACCAGGCCGGAGATGCCGAGCGAGAGCGCGGATCGCTTGAGTTCGTCGCGGGCGTTGCCTGCGACCTGAACGTAAATTTCCTTCGCTGTCGGGCGGGAGAGTTCCTTCTGCGGCTTTGACGTGCCGCTGCGTGATGCCTCGCTCATACTTGTCCTCTGTCTTCAGGAGGCTGAGATGCAGACGGTCGCGACGCGGACACTTCTCTATCTCGTGCTGCCGCAGCGGAACGACGGAGCAGGGATGTGCGGCGTCTCTGACTTACTGATCTGCAGAGTGAGGAGGCGCGAGTTTCATGGTGTGGAACGCGGGGCTTGGCAGGAAGCCGAGGCGTTGGTAGATCGACTGGCCATGTGCTGACGCGGTCAGTGTCAGTTCCTTGATGTCATGGTCGTTCGCCCACTCGATCATGTCTCTCATCAGGGCCTCTGCGAGACCTTTTCGCCGATGGGTTGGCTCGATGTAGACGTTCGCGATGTGACCGGCGAGACCTGCGGTGAGCGATCCTGGCATGGGTCCATGCGGGCGAAGATGCATGCCGCCGCCACCGACGATGTCCGTGTCATGGTGCAGCATCCAGGCGAGGTAACTGCCGTCTTCGATGACGCTTGCGAACCATGGTTCCCCTGCGTCGCGCAGCAGAGATAGCTCGGCTTCGGAAAGCAGGCCCATGTCTTGAAACATCTTTGCGCGATGCAACGCGATCTGCGGTGCGTCTTCGACGGTTGCGGTTCTGGATCGGTAGGGATCGCGCAGATTGTTGGGCATGTGCGGAGTTTATTGTAAGAATTGCGATTCTCGAACGGGTTGACGAAGCCGCGGACGTTCCAGCTCCCATTCCTGATAGCACGCGTCGATGGCGCGAATCGATGGCAGGAAGACCCTGGGTAGTTGGAGCTGCCGGTATACCTCCGCGTAGCGCCTGCGATTTCCTGGTGTGACGATCGCGATGTGATGGAGCATCGTCCACTTGATACTGTCGATGCCACCCTGCAGGCCACCGACTCTACCGTGATGGAAGATTGTTCTGCGGACGTATCGAAAGAGACTTGCAGCCGTGGAGATATCGAGAAGGATGAGCCCTGTTGCACGCTGGAAGCGCTGCGGGAATAACTTCGAGTAATTACCGTCGATGACCCAACGATCGTTCGCGATCGCCGCGTCATGCAGGGCTACGAAGTCGGCGGGTGGACGCGGCTTCCAGTTGGTATGGGGAAGATGGTGAAGCTGGTCGAGGTGAACAGCGCTCAAGCCACGCTTCCTCGCGATGGCTTCTGCGAGCGTTGATTTGCCGCTATTGGACGGGCCTAGAACGCAGATGCGATCTCCGAGTTCTGACAGATGCATCAAGCAACCTCAATTTTTGCATTGCTTTCAAGCGTAGCGATTCACTCGGATTAAGTCCGCGACTAACTCCGGAGAATCCGCCTCGGAGTTAGTCGTAGTCAGGATTTATCGAGAAAGGCGAATGCGGCTTGCGCATCATTGATCTGCTGAAAATCGGCGTACTCCCGCCCGAGCTCGGCGGCAGTGCCGTACCAACGTATGACCTGCCCCTGATCATCTTTGCGTGCGGCCGCTCGGACGTCCATCCACAGCCATGCGCCAGAGGCACAGCGAACGCGATATTTCACATCCAGGGGATCGCCTGTGTTGATACACGTCATCCATTCCGACATGACGCTTGGGAGATCATCGGGATGCACGATGGTCTGCCAGCCGTCGTTTGTGACCTCTTCCTGGGTGAGCCCGGTGAGCAGCGTCCACCGTGGGCTGACATCCAGAATCAGGCCGGAGGGATCCGCCGTCCATGAGACCTGGGCGTTCTGTCCTACCGCACTGAGATAGTTGGCTTCCCGTTCGCGAAGAGCATTCTCTGCACGCTTTCTGCGGGAGATGTCGATGACGGCGACCGAGATGCCGACGACCTCTCCTACTTCATCGCGGGCTGGCTGATAGTTCGCCAAGAGCGCGCGATCTCCCAATGTGACTTCATAGCCGGATGCTTCTCCGCGGAGAGCGGCTTCCAGCCGGGGCCGCAGAGACTCGTAGATGTCCGGCAAGACGGCGGCAACCGTTCGGCCGAGATGTGCTTCTACAGGGACGTTATGGATGTCGGCCATGCGCTTATTCAGGCTGACGTAGCGAAGCTGGCGATCCAGAAAACATATGCCAACGGGCGCACCTTCATAGAGTGCCTGCAGTTGCGCCAGACGCTCACCTGGCAGAGCTTCCAAGGCGGATGCGACGTTTCTTGCCATGTCCTGCGAAGGGTAGTTCATGGCCACGCGAGAGGGTTCGATGGCGACGTGTTCATCAGCCTCGTTCGCCGGGACCGCTCTGCCGTAGAGCCACCCCTGGCCTATATGACAGCCGAGGCAGATGAGCATCTCTGCCTGCACGAGTTCTTCCACGCCTTCTGCGATGGTGGTTAGACCCAGGCTGTGGCCCAGACCAACCACGGCGGCGACGATCTTGCGATCTTCTCGCCTCCAGGTCATGGACCGGACGAAGCTGGCATCGACCTTCAGGACGTCGAACGGCAGCGCGCGCAGGTGATTCAAACTGGAGTAGCCAGTACCGAAGTCGTCTATGGCCAGACGGCTTCCCGCGTCCTTCAGACTGCGCACGACACTCCTGGCCGTATCGACATCGCCGAGGAGGGCGCTCTCTGTGATCTCAAAGGTAATGCGGTCCATGGAAAACCGCTCTGCTTCAACAACTGCCCTTAGTCGTTTAGACAGCGTTTGGTCACTGAGCTGAAGGGTCGAGAGATTGACGGAGAGGCGGATTTCTGCGGGCCAGGTGCGGGCCGCCGCGCATGCCTGAGAGAGGACGCTCTCTGTCAGCTGTTGAATCAGGCCAGAGTCTTCTGCCTGTCGAATAAATGCCGATGGTTCCAGAAACCCATCGGGCGAGTTCGGCCATCGGGCGAGCACTTCAAACCCCCGCAGGCGACGATCGCCTAGCTCAACGATGGGCTGGAAGTAGGGGACGATTTCGTCGCGGCCGATGGCCCGCTCTAATTCTTGGAGTGAAGCAAGCATTCAAGTGGCCTTCGGTAACCGGGAGTCTTCTTCCGGTCTTCCGCCCAGCGGGACATAGAAAACTCTGTGGAGTTACTTCTGGTGGCTGGCTGTATCTATGATGAACCGCTACGAGTCTGCGGATGCCATCACCCATTGTTTTAAACGTTCGGAGGGCGACTTCTTTGATGGGACGGTGGTGCGTGTTGGTTTCGCGCGCCGCACGTTACAATTCGCTTAAAGTCCCAAACATCTTACTTCGGCAGATGGCCCGCCCGCGTGGGCTTTCCCTCCTTTGTTGCCGGCTGTCTCTTCGCGTCCCCAACTCGTTTTCTGGAGGTTGCACTTTGAAACACCTGACGGCTTTATCCCTGGTTGCGGTTCTGCTGATGCCCTCACTGGCGCTGCCTGCGCAGACCGATGACGCGGCGCTGATGGCCAAGGCGAAGCGCATTCACAGCCACGTGATTCCGCTGGACACGCACAACGATATTGAGCCCGCGAACTTCACGCCGGAGTGTAACTACACCATGCGGCTTACGACGCAGGTGAACATTCCGAAGATGGTAGAAGGCGGCATGGATGTGTCGTTCATGATCGTCTACGTGGGACAGGGGCCTTTGACGCCGGAAGGTTATGACAACGCGTACAAGCAGGCCAGCGCGAAGTTCGACGCGATCCACCTGCTGACGGAGAAGATCGCTCCCGACAAGATTGGCCTGGCACTCACGCCGGCGGATGTTCTGTCGCTGCATAAGCAGGGCAAGAAGATCGCGGTGATCGGTGTGGAGAATGGGTACCCCATTGGCCTGGACGTCAAGCGTGTGCAGGAGTTCTACGATCGTGGCGCGCGCTATATGTCTCTGGCGCACAACGGTAACAGCCAGCTTTCGGATTCCAACACCGGCGAGAAGGATGGGTACTCCTACAACAATGGCCTGTCGGACGAGGGACGACAGGTCATCGCAGAGATGAATCGCCTGGGCATGATGGTGGATCTTTCGCATCCTGCGAAGGGCGCGAACCTGGAGGCGATCAAGCTGTCCAAGGCACCGGTGATCGCGTCACACTCGGGCGTGCGTGCGCTTGCGCCGAGCGTCAGCCGCGACATGGACGATGAGCAGTTGCTGGCGTTGAAGAAGAGCGGTGGTGTGATCCAGGTTGTTGGCTTCGCGGCTTACCTGAAGCCAGAGTCGCCGGAGCGGACCGAGGCTCTATCGAAGCTTGCAGCGGAGTTCTTTGGCACGGGTGCTGGTGCAGGCCGGCGTGCCGCTGCTGCTAATGCAGGCGGAGAAGCTGCTGCTTCCCGGCCATGCCCGGTGGAGGGACCGACCACGACTGCGCGTGTGCGCCGCAATCCTTACGCTGCGTTTGCGGCCACGTTGCCGGAGGAGAAGCGCGACGCATTGATGAAGCGCCTTGCGGAGATCGATGCGCAGTACCCTGCGGTTCCGCGTGCGAACGTGAAAGACCTTGTGAACCAGATTGACTACGCCGTGAAGCTGATCGGGATCGACCATGTTGGCATCGCGTCGGACTTTGATGGTGGTGGCGGAATCGATGGCTGGGACAGCACTGCGGAGTCGTTCAATGTGACGCTGGAACTGGTTCGCCGCGGTTACACGGAGAAGCAGATCGGCCAGTTGTGGAGCGGGAATCTGCTTCGCGTGTGGGGTGATGTGCAGAAGGAAGCGAAGCGGGAACAGAAGGCCGCCAAGTAAGCCGGTCGTAATTCGATTCGTGGAGCGGGCGGGGACGAACAGTCTTCGCCTGTTCTATTTATGGATCGCGGTATTGGCGGCGTTTCAGTTCGCGCACTGCCTGGTCGTGGCCCTGCTGTGCGGCGAGTCGGATCCAGTGGCGTGACTGCGTGTAGTCATGCTCGAGGCCCTGGCCGGTGGCGTACATGTGGCCGAGCTGGAATTGCGCTTCCGCGTTGCCGTGCTCTGCGGCACGGCGATACCACGTGGCAGCTTGCGTGTAATTGAGCGGCAGGCCGCGGCCCAGGTAATACAGCTCGGCAAGCTTCTGTTCGGCTTCCGGGAAGCCCTGGGTGGCGGCGAGGCGGTACCAGTGGGCCGCTTCCGCGTTACTCTGCGCGACTCCTTCGCCCTTGCGATACATCAGGCCTAGGTTGTACTGCGCCCATGCGAGGTTGCTGTGCGCAGCGCGTTGGCACCAGGCGAAGGCTTCGGCAAAATCGTTTGCCGCGTAGTAACGGAAGCTGAGGTTGGCCTGCGCGTAGGCGTGGCCCTGCTCGGCTGCGCGGCGCTCCCACAGGGCGGCCTCTGCGTCGTCCTGCGGCGCACCCTGACCTGCGTCGTAGAGGGTGCTGAGCAGGTATTGGGATTCTGCGTGGCCTGCCTCTGCGGCCTGGCGGAAGGATGCTGCGGCCGCCGTGAAGTTGCCGGCGTTGTAGTCGCTGACGGCCTGGCGATAGTGCGGATTGGTGGCGGTGTTGGCGGCGTCGCGACGGCCGCGCGCGAAGATGCCGGAACGCGTGGACCCGAGCGCCAGCGTGCTGCCGGTGGGTATGTGTTGCAGGCCGCCCCTGGTCTTATCGTCCATGCGTGTCGGTCTGTGGATGGATCTGAGTGAGGCGTCGTTGCGCGTCGGCGATCTGTTCGCGGATGGTGGTGGCGAGTTCGGTGAGCAGGTCGCGATGCTGGCTTGCAGCGACCTCGGCATCGAGGTGGAGTTGTGCGATCTCGCTGGAGAACAGGGACTGCTGCTCGACGTCGAGTCGCGCGATGTCGCGCTCGGCATGCCGTATCTGTCGGGTGATGCGGAGGACTTCAGCAGCGCTGTCTTCGCCGGCGACGGAGGCGTTGATCTCCAGATGATCGTCGAGAAGGCGCTGCAATGTTTCCGCGTCGCCGCGGCTGTAGGCCTGGTTGGCGCGCGCCATCAGCATGGTGAAGTACTTTGCCTCGGCATCGTCGCGCGCGAAGTCCGGGTGGATACGCTTCGCGAGTTCGCGGAAGAGCGTTTTCAAACTGGGCGGCGGCTCGAAGTCCTCCGCCTCGAGCGCCTCACCGTAGGTCGCGTCGTGGGTCTCCTGCGCGCGCTGGCGACTCTCTTCCGCGTGACGACGTGCGTCGTCCGAATCGGAGAGAGCGGCTTCGCGTTCGGCGATGCGTGCTTCCAGATCGTCCAGTTCAGCGTAGAGGACGGCGACCTGGCGCAGGTAGCGTCCCTCAAAGCTCTTGAGCTGCGCGCGCATCTGCGCAACTTCGGATTCGCGCTCGGCCAGTGTGTTGCGGACGCTGGCGAGCTGCTCTCGCTTTTCAAGGAGGGCGATGGCATCCGGGCTGGGCTGCAGAATGATTTCGACTGGCATGCGGCTGGGCTTAAGTCTAGCAATTGCTTGTTTCCAGCTGTGGCGGGGAGCGCAGCGGTCGGCGGGTAACCATCTAAACTAGAGAGGCTATGTATACCGTTGCTGCCTACTACCGCTTCTTCGCCGTGGCCGACCCTTTGGCGCTGCGCGATGAACTGCGCGCGGCTTTCCTCGACACTGACTTACTCGGCACGACGCTGATTGCGCCCGAGGGCATCAATGGGACGATGGCTGGTTCGGCCGCGACCATCGATCGGCTGTTGGATTTTCTGAAGGAGCGGACGGGGCTGGAGCGGGCCGAGGTGAAGTTCTCCACCTCCGAGACGCCGCCCTTCCGCCGCCTGAAGATCAAGCGGAAGCGCGAGATCATCACCTTCAACACGGCAGCGGTCGATCCCACGCGGCCGGGGCAGTATGTCGCTCCTGCGGAGTGGAATCAACTGCTCGCCGATCCTGAGGTGCTGCTGCTGGATACGCGCAATACGTATGAGAGCGAGATCGGTACGTTTGAAGGTGCGGTGGCGCCGCCGCTGAATACCTTCTCTGATTTTGCTGAGTATGTGCGCACAAACCTGGACGCTACGAAGCATCGCAAAGTGGCGATGTTCTGCACGGGCGGCATTCGCTGCGAGAAGGCTTCGGCGTACATGCTGCAGCACGGCTTTCCCGAGGTGTACCACCTGAAGGGCGGCATTCTGCGGTACCTGGAAGAGGTGCCGGTGGAGGAGAGCCAGTGGAAGGGCGAGTGTTACGTGTTTGATGAGCGCGTCGCCGTGGGACACAAAGACTACAAAGGCTGACGCTTTCGTACTTCAAATGCTGAAGCTTCGGCTGCTATCATCCGCTCGGGAGTGACCCATGTCATCTGAGCGTCCGAAACTGCCGATCGAAGCTGTTGAGTTGTACAACGAGTTCATCCACGGCGGCATGAGTCGCCGCGCCTTCATGACGCGCGTGCAGGGACTTGCGGTCGCCGGACTGGGCGCCACCGCAGTCATAGAAGCACTCATGCCGAACTATGCATTGGGTCAGCAGATTTCGAAGACTGACGATCGCATTAAGACAAGCTACGAGACGATTCCTTCGCCGAAAGGGAACGGCACGATCAAGGGCTACTTCGTGCGGCCAGTGAGTGCGGACTCGCGCAGTGAAAAGCCGTCGAAGCTGCCAGGCATTCTGGTCGTGCATGAGAACCGTGGATTGAATCCGCATATTGAAGACATTGCGCGGCGCGTGGCACTCTCCAACTTTATGGCGTTTGCGCCCGATGGCCTTACTTCGCAGGGTGGCTTTCCCGGCGATGACTATAAGGGCGGTCTGCTCTTCAATAAGATCGACAAGGCCAAAATGATGGAGGACATGCAGGCTGCGGCGGAGTGGCTGAAGGCGCGGCCGGACTGCACGGGCAAGATTGGTGTGACTGGCTTCTGCTACGGCGGCAGCGTGTCCAACAACCTGGCAGCGCGCATGGGAGCGGACCTGGCAGCGGCGGTTCCGTTCTACGGTGGCGTGCCTCCCGACGCGGAGATTCCCAAGATCAAGGCTGCGGTCTTGGTCCATCACGGTGAGTTGGATAAGAATGCCGCCGCGTCGTATCCGGCGTATGACAAGGCGCTGACGGCTGCTGGTGTGGCACACGAGGGGTACATCTATCCCAACGCCGTACATGGCTTCAATTGCGATGCAACACCGGAGCGCTATAACAAGGCTGCGGCGGATCTGGCGTGGGGCCGGACGATCGATTGGTTCAACAAGTACACGCGCGCGTAAGTGCTGGATCGCAAATAGCAGAAGGCCGACGAATTGTCTGGCCTTCTGCTGTTTGCTCGAGCCTTCAGGCGGCGGTGTGGATGACGTGCAGGCCACGGCTGGAGCGGGGAAGCATGCTGATGGCGCTCGGTGCTTCCACGGTTGGCAGCGTGAAGGTTGGCAACGCTTCGAAAGCCGGCCGTGCGAGCAGATAGCCCTGCATCAGGCGCACCCCGCAGGATCGCACCATTGCATACTCCTCTACGGTTTCAACGCCTTCTGCGACAACATCTGCTCGGATCAATTTGCCCAGCGCAGCGAGCGAGGCAACGATCATCTGAGCCTTGGGCCGAAGGTGGATATCGCGGATGAGCGCCATGTCGATCTTCACGATGTCGACCGACAGGTCAGCCAACAAACTCATGTTGGCGAAGCCTGCGCCGAAGTCGTCAAGAGCCATGCGGAAGCCGTGCCGGCAGTACTCGTCGGCAATGGACTGCAGATGGGCTGGGTTGGTGACATGCTCTGCTTCTGAGACTTCGAAGATCAGGCGGTCGCTTGGAAAGTTGACCTTGTCAGCCGCATTCAGTGTGACACGGATGCAGGCAGCAGGGGTGTAGACGGCGCCGGGAAGAAAGTTAATCGCGAGGCATGCGCCTGTCTCCACCAGGCCGAGGTTTGCAGCCAGGGTGATCGCCTGAATCCTGCAGCTTTGGTCGAACTCGTACAAATTCTGTTCATTCACCTGGGACAGGACCGTGATGGATGGTTCTCCATGGGGTCCACGCACGAGCGCTTCGTAAGCGAAGACGCGGCGCTCTACGATGTCGACGATTGGTTGAAAGGCCATGCTGAAAGCCATGGGCTTCTGAATACCGTTCTTACATGCACCGCATTTTTCTGCCATAGCGACCTTCCCGTACATGGGGCGGAAGTTAGCGGCCCGCACCTCAAGGTAGACCACATTGAGAGGTCCGGCGGTGCACCTTATGTGCTACGAAGAATGTGCCTGCCTGCGAGATGCGATGCAGAGCGGATCGAGATGTTTCTTCCCGGTTCCGGGATACGTTCGCAATAAGTACCGGGGTTAGCTTGGCTGGAAGAGGCTGAAGATTGGTACTGCAACAACGGGGTCGCCGGGCAGGGTGAAGACGGGCAGTGCTTCAAACTGCGGGCGCGCGAGGAGATAGCCCTGCATCCTGTGGATGCCACAATCGAGAAGCGCAGAGTATTCGTCAGCAGTCTCCACGCCTTCGGCGACTATCGTGATGTCAAGCGTCTGGCAGAGTTGGACCAGCGAGCGGACAATGGCGCGAGCCTTCTTTCGCAGGTGAAGATTGCGCGTCAGTGCCATGTCGACCTTCACAATGTCCGCGGACAAATCGGCCAGCAGGTTCAGGTTGGCGAACCCAGCACCGAAGTCATCGATGGCAATCTTAAAGCCGTGCTTGTTGTACTCGCTTGCGATGCCTTCCAGATGGTTCGCATCCTTAACTTTTTCACCTTCGGTGACTTCGAAGATCAGCCGGTCGAGTGGAAAATTCAGGTCGCGGGCGGTCTTTAGGGTGAGCTGAATACATGCAGCAGGACTGTAAACTGCTCCGGGCAGGAAATTGATGGAAAGCAGTGCGCCATTGTCTGCGAGTCCGAGCCGGCTTGCCAGTGTCAGGGCCTTCACGCGACAGCTCTGATCGAAGGCGTACAGGTTGTCATCATTGACCTGCGATAGAACTGTTCCTGCTGCCTGACCCTGCGGCCCACGCACGAGCGCCTCGTAGGCGTAGACGCGCCGCGTGGATACGTCCACGATCGGCTGAAATGCCATGCTGAACTGCATGGGCTGCGCGATGCCGTCCTTGCAGGCAGAACACTTGGCAATCAATTGGGAGCCTTCCAGAACACTTACAAGGGATGTAAGGATAGGGAGGATTGTTGCACCATGGGGCCGTTGAGAAAATGCACCATTCGGGTGATTTGTCGGCCAGACGAATAAGCGAGACATCTTAGCGGTGTTCGCTAGATCATCTGCATCGGACGAACGGGGCCGCAGGGCAAAGTGGCTGTGATGGCGGCGCCCGGTGCAATGATGCCACCCTGCACTACGATCGCCATCACGCCTGCTCTTGCCTGCACGATTTTCTTCTCATCACGCAGAGCTACCTGTTTCAGCAATCCGGCACGGAAGTCCTCGATCTTCTTGCACGGTGTGCGCAGGCCGGTGAGTTCGACGACAGCGTCTGCGCCGAGGCGTAACTGTGTGCCGAGCGGCAGGTGGAGTAGGTCGATATCGCGGGTTGTGATGTTCTCGCCGAATTGACCGGGCTCCAGGTGGAAGCCGCTGCCTGCTAAGTCATCGAGTAACTCTTGCTGGAATAAGTGGACCTGCATGAGGTTCGGTGCGAGTGGATTTCTGCGTTTGAGATACAGGTGCTGCACAGTCTCGCCACAGTGTGCATCCCCTTCGACGCCGCGACCTGTCAGCAGGCGAATCGAGGGCTGCTGCTGCTTGCTGAAGCCGTGGCGCGGAGAGCTGCACACGGCAGCGACTTGAGCGGAAGTGGGTTTGGATGTCATTAGGTCGGCAGGCTCTCCAGCAGGTCACCGCCGAGAGGCGCTGTTGCGGTTCGCTGATTCTCTACCAATTGGGCTGCGTACTGGATCATCTTGTTCTTACGCGTCTGCCACGCCATCAGGCCAGGAGGGTTTCGAAGCTGACGACTTGCAGGTCACCAATCCGATGAAACTGATGTCCGCTGGTGTCCGCGTTCCCGTGGACACCAACGGACGACACCTGTAGAGCGTTGGATGCGGCCAGCTTCAGACATTGAACTTGAAGAAGAGGATGTCGCCGTCCTTCACGACATATTCCTTGCCTTCACTGCGCAGCAGACCCTTTTCCTTCACAGCCTGTTCGCTGCCGAGGCGGAAGAGGTCCTCGCAGTTATAGGCGTCGGCCTTGATGAAGCCGCGCTCGAAATCGGTGTGGATGACGCCCGCGGCGCCTGGCGCCTTGGTGCCCTTGCGGATCGTCCAGGCGCGGACTTCCTGCACGCCTGAGGTGAAGTAGGTGATGAGGCCGAGCATGCGGTAGGCCGCGTGGATGAGGCGTGTCAGGCCGGGCTCTGTGACGCCCATATCCTTCAAGAACTCATCGCGTTCTGCGGGTTCAAGCTGTGAGATCTCGGCTTCGAGAGCGCCGCAGATGCGCACGACTTCGTTGCCCTCTTCAGCGGCACGCTTTTCGACGGCAGCGGTGTGTGCGTTGCCGTCGGTCAGACCGGCCTCGTCGACGTTCGCGACGTAGAGCGTGGGCTTCATGGTGATCAGGTGCAGATCGCGAACCATGGGCTTCTCTTCTTCGGTCAGGTCTGCCGTGCGCGCGGGCTTGCCAGCGTTCAGGGCTTCCAGCAGCTTGGTCAGCGCGCTGAACTCGTTCTTGATCTTGGAGTCCTGCGAGTTCTTTGCAAGCTTCTGCGCCTTTTCATGACGGCGCGTGACGGTGTCCAGATCGGCCAGCATCAGTTCGGTATTGATGACATCGATGTCGCTGATGGGATCGACCTTGCCCGCAACGTGGATGATCTCGTTGTCTTCGAAGCAGCGCACGATGTGCAGCGTGGCGTCGGTCGAGCGGATGTTCGCGAGGAACTGGTTGCCCAGGCCCTCACCCTTGCTGGCGCCGGCGACGAGGCCCGCGATGTCGACGAACTCCATGACGGTGGGCACGATGCTGTTCGGCTTCACCAGCGCGACGATCTTGTCCTGCCGCACGTCGGGCACGGGAACGATGCCGACGTTGGGTTCGATGGTGCAGAAGGGATAGTTCGCCGCGACGGCCTCAATGGCAGTCAGTGCGCTGAAGATGGTGCTCTTGCCCACGTTGGGCAGACCGACGATTCCGACATTCAATGGCATACCTCTCCATTGTCTCGCGGGCGGGGTTTACGCGCCAATCGCACGTTGTTCGCCTCCGTCGCCGTAAGAGATCCAGGGAGGCGGGGAGCCTGCGATATAAAGGGTTAGCAAACCTACTATCCCTTTCCACTTGCGCAGGTCATGCCGCGCGTGCGGCGCTGTTGTTTTCACCACGGGAGAAAATCCGATGGATCGTCGTCTTTTTCTGCAGGGATCCGGTGCACTTGCCGGGCTTGGACTTTTGAATGGCTGTGCAAAGCGTGTCGCTATGCCCGCGGTCGCTGCCGCCGGCGCGCCGACGGTGCCGTTCTATGACATGCCGGGCAACATTGTGCCCATCCGCGCGGATCTCGATCGCATCTTCCGGATCACCGTCTGCCTGCGACCCTTCCGCGCTCAGGGACCGCGGATTGAGGTGGTCAAGATGGGCGACAAGCCTGTTGTGACGAATTACGGTCACGGCGGCAGCGGATGGTCGCTTTCGTGGGGATCCGCGGACTTTGCCGTGCGCAAGGCGATGGAGGCCGCGCCGGGTGTGAAGGACTGCGCTGTGATTGGCGCGGGTGCGCTGGGCCTGACGGCTGCTCTGACGGCGCAGCGCATGGGCTACAACGTGACCATCTACGCGAAGGAGCGTGCGCCCTACATTCGCTCGGTCCGTGCGACGGGGTCGTGGACGCCGGACTCGCGGGTGGCGCTGACCGACAAGGCACCCGCGACCTTCGCGGCGGACTGGGAGAAGATGGCCCGCACCTCGTGGGGCATGTACAACAGCTACCTGGGGACGGCCGGCAATCCAATTGAATGGACCGATCGTTACCAGCTTTCCGACGACCCGCCGCGCAATCCGAATGCTCCCGTCGATCCGAATATGCCGACGGATGCGGAGCACCAGAAGCCGCAGCATGACTTTGCGCGCTACGCCGACAGCATTGCGGATCTGCACCCGAAGAGCCAGTTGCTGCCGCCGGGATCGACACCGTTCCCCACAAAGTATGTGCGGCGCTCGACCTCGTTGAGCTTCAACGTCGCGGGTTATGCAAAGCAGTTGATGCAGGAGTTCTTCATCGCCGGCGGACGCATGGAGTATCGCGAGTTCCATACGCCAAATGAGTTCGCTACTCTGCCGCAGGGTGTTGTGATCTGCTGCACGGGGTATGACTCGCGCGCGCTGTGGTCGGACGAGAGCGTGGTGCCGGTGCGGGGGCAGATCGCCTGGCTGATCCCGCAGGAGGGCGCGCAGTACGGTATCGGCTACAAGAATCTGAACCTGCTCGCACGACGTGATGGCATCGTGATGCAGCCCAGCTTTGGCGGTGAAGATGAAGGCTGGAATGACACGAACGAGCAGCCCGATCGTGGTGTTGCGGAGGCAGGCGTGAAGATCCTGCAGGAACTCTACACGCGCATGGAACCGATCATCGCGAAGCGAGGCACTGCGATACGCGCGTAGGTCCTCCTAGCGAAAAAGCAATGGCCATGCGGCTTTTGTGGGGTGTCAGACATAAGTAATACTTCTGTCGCCGCGGCAACTATGCCTGCGTCTTTCCTCTCCAACGTGTTGACTCAAGCGCGGCAGCAAGCGCGCGGAGCACTCAGGGAGTGAAGACCAATGGCATTGATGGACGTATTGCTCGATGAAATGCGGGACCTGTACAGCGCAGAAAACCAGTTGGTAAAGGCACTGCCGAAGATGGCCAAGGGTGCGGTTGACCCGGCCGTGAAGTCATTGTTGAAGAACCACCTGGAAGAGACCAAGGGCCAGGTTCAGCGCCTGCGCGATGCCTTTGGCATCCTGGGCAAGAAGCCCACGGGCCAGCACTGCAACGGCATGGAAGGCCTGCTCGAAGAAGGCCAGGATGCTCTGGAAAAGGATGAAGAGGGCGCGAACAAGGACCTCGGCATCTGCGGCGCAAGCAGCCGCGTGGAGCATTACGAGATCGCCGGTTACACCACGGCAATCGGCATGGCGAAGGCGCTTGGTCTGAAGGATGTTGTGAACCTTCTGAACCAGAACCTGGCGGAAGAAGTTGCGGCAGCAAAGGCGATCTTTGCCGGCACCAAGCCGCTGCTGCGCGCCGCGCTGACCGAGGGCGATCCCACCGAGAACGAAGAAGAGAGCAAGCCCAAGAGCGGCAAGGAAAAGTACAGCGACAAGAAGAGCAAGGAAGACGAGAAGAAGGCTTCGGCCTCTGTCTCGGGAAAATCCAGGTAACTTTGTGCTGGTTGTAGTGGAAGGGCCTCCGGACATTCGGAGGCCCTTTTGCTGCGTCTTACCGTGAGTGAGGAATTTATCCATGCGGCCAGGGACAGTAGCATTCGTCGTGTTTGCAGCAACGCTGGCTGCGCCGGCGTTGCGGGCGCAATCGACCGGCGAGCCGCGTTGCACCGCGGACAAGAAGGTCGAGCACTACCTGTGCGATGCGCCGGCCTTCCAGCGGCGGCTGGCTGCGGCGCACACCGTCCGCATCGACACGGGGCGCATGGATCTGTTTGCACGCAAAGAGATGGGCAAGCTGGTGGAAGGTCTGGGAAAACAGATCGTCGGGCCGGAGCAGCGGCCGGATCTTATCTTCGGGATCGCGCCCATCGACCGCAGCGGCCGCATCGACTTTGGCCCGGCGGATATGGGCATTGGAATCCTGACCGTATACGACCCAGGCAGGGGCGCCGGCCGACGCGGCCTGATCTGGGCCGAGACCTTTGACGGCCAGGAGGATCGTCCATGGCCGACCGTGGTCGTCGACCTGATCCGGCAGTTTCAGGGCAGCGCTCTCAAACATTGATCGTTTCAGAACCACCCCAAACCGCTCGTGGCACGTCTCTCTTGATAGGCTGTAGGCCGTAGTTTTCAAGGGAGATGTTCGTCATGAAAAAGCTTGTAGGAATGGTGGCGCTTGCCGCCTGTTGCAGTGTGCCGATGTTCGCCCAGGACATGGGTGGGATGAAGATGTCGAAGCCAGCCAGCAAGGAAGCGATGCCAAGCCCGCGGCACGAGGCGGACGTGGACCTGGCCGGCAAGAAGGTCCACATCAGCTATGGCGCGCCCAGCGTCCGCGGCCGCAAGGTTCTGGGTACGGATCTGGTGCCGTACACCACCTGGTGGCGGACCGGCGCCAACGAAGCGACGACCTTCGAGACAACGGGCGATGTGATGGTCGGCAGCCTGCACGTACCGGCCGGCAAGTACACACTGGTCACGCTGCCGGCGGAAGGCCAGTGGCAGCTTGTCCTCTGCAAGCACACCGGCCAGTGGGGCACGGAGCGCTTTGCCGCGGAAGACCTGGGCAAGGTGCCCATGATGAAGACCGCGATCCCCAAGCAGGAGTTGATGTCCATCGGCTTTGAGAAGACCGCAGGCAAGAAGACACAGTTGCATATCAAGTGGGACACGTTTGATGTCTCGGTGCCTGTCACTGCCATGTAGTTCTTCACACGACTGTCATTGTTTCGGCCACGGAGATCGCTTCCGTGGCCGAAGCCTTTGGCAGTCATGACAGCCAAACATGCAAAGGCATGCTTCGCTCAGGATGACGTAGCGCGTCACCAAATGAGGATCGTGGAAAGTTGTAGCCTTGATGCAGAGGTGCTTCATGGATCTGGCAAGGGTGCAGCAGGCGTTACGGGATGCGAAGTTGGATGGCTGGTTGTTCTATGACCATCATGTCCGCGACCCGCTGGCCTACCGCATCCTCGGCCTGGATCCCGGTATGCACGTTACGCGCCGGTGGTTCTACTTCATCCCTGCAACGGGAGAGCCGCGCAAGCTGAACCACCGCATCGAATCCGGCAAGCTGGATAAGCTGCCTGGCGAGCGCACGCTCTACAGCACCTGGCAGGAGATGGAGCAGTCGCTCGAGAAGCTGCTGCAGGGCGCGACGACGATTGCCATGCAGTACTCGCCACGCAACGCCGTGATGTATGTGGCGATGGTGGATGCGGGCACCATTGAGGTGCTTCAGGGCATGGGCAAGACGATCGTGTCGTCCGCCAACCTGGTCAGCCAGTTTGAAGCGGTGCTCACCGACCGGCAGATTGAGACGCACTACGTCGCGCAGAAGAAGATCGACCGCATTCTGGAAGATGCATGGCGCGAGATTGGCGCACGTGCGCGCGGCGACCACGGCGTGACCGAGTTCGACATGGTCGAGTGGCTGCAGGCGGAGATTGCAAAGGAAGGTCTCATCACCGAGCACGGGCCCAATGTCAGCGTCGGCGCCAACGCTGCAGATTCGCACTATGAGCCGTTGGCAGGGAAGTCGTCGCGCATCGAGCGAGGATCATTCCTGCTGATCGACATCTGGGGCAAGCTGAAGGACGATCCCGAGGCTGTCTGGTACGACATCACGTGGACCGGCGTTATCGACCGCGATGCGACGGAGCTTGAGGGCCGCGTCTTCAAGGCGGTCACCGACGCGCGCGATGCGGCCATTCGCCTGGTGCAGGACCGCTTTGCAGCGAACCAGGCCGTCGCAGGATGGGAGCCCGACGCGGCAGCGCGCGAGGTGATCATGCGCAATGGCTTCGGCGAGTGGTTCACGCATCGGACCGGCCACAACATTGGCACGGAGCTGCACGGCGCCGGTGCGCATCTGGACAACTTTGAAACGCACGACGAGCGGCTGATCCTGCCCAACACCTGCTTCTCGGTTGAGCCGGGCATCTACCTGCCGCCCGGGCCTGAGTGCTTCGGCGTTCGCAGCGAGATCGATATGATCACGAGGCCGGGGAGCGCCGTGGTGACTGGGAAGATACAGCGGGAGCTGGTGCGTCTATGAATTCACACTTTCCCATCCCGGCCCTCTTCTACGAACGGAAAGTTATGGGTACCGACCGATGAGCAGAGCCTGGGGAGTTGTAAAGTTCCTGCTCGGAGCGTTTCTTGCTCTGCTTGTGCTCACGACCGCCGTCACCGATTTTCGCCAGATCGACGCGGTGCAACATTGGACTACTTCGCGCAGTGGATATATCGTTGGCACGGTCGTTGGGCTGGCGATCATGTTCAGCTTCGCCTACTCGCTGATAAAGAGTGGGTTGAACACGATCAGCCGTGCGAATGTGCGGCGTGACGAGCCCGATCAGCAACGATAGACTCAGCAATCTGCAAAGCTGACCGATCATTCGGTGTGGCTGGTATCATCGGTAACGGAATGGCAGCGACACACTCAACAGCAATCCCGGTGCGGCAGAGCACGCTTTCTCCAACGGTGGTGCTTCTCGCCGGATGGCTCGTTCCCGGTCTCGGCCACCTGCTGCTGAAGAAGCCGATTCGCGCGGCGTTGCTGTTCGTCTCAGTCCTGGTGATGTTCTGCCTCGGCCTGGCGATGCACGGCAAGACCTACACGCCCACGACGGGCGATCCGCTGGATGTGCTCGGCTTTGTGGGGCAAGCTGGCGCCATCGGCCTGTATGCCATTGCGAAGATTGCAGGCATTGGTGCGACGCAGTTGAGCGATACGCTGAGCGACTACGGTACGAAGTTTGTCGTGGTGGCCGGTCTGCTGAACGTGATGGCCGCTGTTGACGCACAGTCGCTGGCGAACGGACGAAAGGCGGGCCTGTAATGTCACAGTTCTCCGCGCTCGCTGTCTACGCACTCTTCGCTTCCGTGGTCTTCGGAATCACCCAGCGGTCAGAGCCGAAGATGATGATCCGCTTCGGCGCCTACTGCTTTGGTCTGTTCCTGCTGGCAGCGATCGCTGTGAGCTGGGGCATGTACTTCCTCAAGCACTAACGGCTCAAACATCAATAATGGGTGCCCCATTCCTGCGATGCGAGGGTGGGCTGTTCGCACGTTCGTGGCGGCTGCTAGCTTCTGGTGCGGGTCCACACGTTGGCGCAGAAGGTCATGCGCGTCCGGAATCCAAGGCTTTCGTAGAGCTTCAATGCAGGATGGTTTGCTTCTGTCACGGTCAGCGTGATCGCCTGCATGCCTTTGGCAGCCAGGGACGTAGCAACGTGCCGCAGCAACATCTGACCCAGGCCGTAGCCGCGTCGGCGCGGTGAGACGCAGAGTTGGGTCACGTGCGCCACATCCGGTTCCACGCGCGAGACGAGTGCCAGCGCCTCCAGTTGGCCGCTGCGGTCGTCGCGGACGACGAACGAGTTCTCTGCGTCGAAGACACCGCAGCCGGGAAAGCGCACGATGTTGTGCAGGAAGCGCAGGGAGCCCTGCACGCTGCGGTACTGGTCGTTGATGTACGAGTCGCCGTGGCCTTCGTAGCAGCGGTGGATGAGGTCGCCCGCGGGCTGGTAGTGGGGCGGAATCCATCGGGTCAGTTTCAGGTACTGCGGCAGTTGCGGCGCGGGCTCGTCGGGGCGGCGGACCAGGCTGTTCTCTGCGATCAGCTCGCGCTGGTGGGGAAGGTCGGCCTCCATAAAGAGCCGCGTGTAGGACCGGAAGTCGCACTCCTGGAAGGGGCCCTGCAGGCCGTCACTCTCCAGCAGCAACTGTGACTCGACACGGTCGACGCCGGGCGTGTGCTGCAGCATGGGCAGCAGATGATGCAGGAGTGTCACTTCAAGATCGCGAGCGAATTCGCCAATGGCGAAGACATCGCCCACCACCGCCTTCTGCGTCTCGTAGACGGAGAAGCAATAGCCGTGGACCTCAGCCGTTGCGCGATCGACCGCGACGAAGCCTGGCAGGATGCGGGAATCCAGGTAGGAGATCAGAAGCTCGATGGACTGTGTGTAGTCCCAGCGCAAACGCTCCCGCCACTGACGAGCCTCCTCCGCCAGCAGCGGACGAAGGTCGCGGCCCGTGAAGAGCCGAAGGTCGCGTATGTCATAACGGTCGAGCACGAAGGGTCCGTAGGGGAGCGCACACCCAAAGAGAAGGGTAGCGGCTTTACCGCCGTAGAGCGCGGCGTTTCGCTGCGGGGGAACCTTTATGGTTCTCAACGTGTACTGCCGGTGCCGCGACCACGGCAGCGGCGACACGGTAAACCGCCAGCTCCTGCCATCCATTCACGAACATTTGCTTGTAAGTGCGACGCGGCAGCAGCCGCGTCAGCGCGCCTTCATCCTGCGTGCGGATGACGAGGATGTGCTCCTCGTTCGGGATGCCGGTGATCACGGATTGCTTCTCTGTCGCGGACTCTTCCTGCAGGTAGTGGCGCAGCGGCTGGTTGCGGTAGAAGCACAGGCCGTAGTCGGTGTCGCGGCGGATATGGTACGTCTCCAGCAACTTCACTTCGGGCGCCGCAGCGGCAATCTGCCGTGCCATGGGCCGGGCCGAGTAGTTCTGATCGAGCAGCCAGCCGTTCTGGTGCATCAGGAAGAACAGCAGGATGAAGATGGGCGCAAGCGTCAGTGGACGAATCCACTTCAGACCCAGCCGCTGCGTCAGCAGAACAATGCCCGCGCCGCAGGCGGTAGCGATGGCAAAGGCTGAGAAGAGCGTCCCGGGCGGCGGCACGATCTGCTGGTAGACCATGTACTGCGGGCACAGCAGCAGCACGAAGGTAAGGATGCCGCAGGTCGCACCGTGGGCAATCAGCAGCCACTTGGGCAGGCCATTGCGGCGGATGCGTGCAAGATAGTCGCCCGTAAGGATGGTGATGGGCGGGATGGCAGGCAGGATGTAGCCCGGCAGCTTCGACCCGGAGAACGAAAAGAAGATGACCGGGAAGATCGCCCAGAGCACCAGGAACTCCGGGAAGGCGTCACCGGCGCGCGAGTGCCCAAGGTAGCGTGCGGGCTTGTGGCGGACACGCCACTCCGCGCGTGCGATGTCGATCGAGTCCCACAGTGCGCGCAGCGCCAGCACCGTCCACGGCATCAGCGCCAGCAGAAGCACGATCAGGTAGTAGAAGGGCGTCTGGTGGTGCTGGTAGCGGTCCGTGGCGAAGCGCTGCAGGTTCTGCTCAAAGAGGAAGAACTTGTAGAACGTCGGATTGCGAAGCTGCACCGCGATGAACCACGGCAGCGAGATCAGCAGAAAGAGCGCGATGCCCGGCAGCCAGATCATCCGGCGCAGCACCTGCCACTCACGTCGCAGACCAACAAATAGAACGATGATGCTCAGCGAAAGGAAGATGGCGACCGGGCCCTTCGCCAGCGTCGCGATACCGCCGAAGAAGTAGAGATCGAAGAGCCAGAACTTCTTGCCGGTTTCATACCAGGCGTACCAGCCCAGCATACCGATGCAGAAGGGGGCGGCGAGCTGCATGTCGGTCGACGCACCGCGCGCGAAGGCGATGATGGCGACGGAAGAGGCGGTGATCAGCGCTGCGTCCAGATGGCCGCCGGGGCGGAAGCGGCGCATGTGCAGGAAGATCAGGAAGACAAGCGCGAAGGCACCGGTTGCAGAGGAGAGGCGTGCCGTCCAGTCGCTCTTGCCGAACTCCTTGTAGAAGCTCATGGTGCGCCAGTAGTAGAGCGCCGGCTTCTCCAGCCACGGGTGCCCATAGAGGATCGGCGTGATCATGCCTGCCTCCGCGCACTTCATGGACGCCTTCAGGTCGGCCACGCGCAGGGAGTGCGGAATGACGCGAGCATGCAGCGTGTGGCAGATTTCAGAGTGCTCTTCCAGCATCTCGGAGGCGATCTGCGCGTAGCGGGGCTCATCCGCGCCCACCAGGCCAATCTTAGGAGCTGAGATCGTGGCATGTCCGATGCGAAGCGGGACCAGGCCGTAGAAGAGCAGCAACGCCGCCGTGACGCACAGCACGATGAGTTCGCGCGCGCTGCAGGCGGCCTCTGAGGCCAGCCATTGGCGCCAGCGAGGCTCCGGTGCTGCGCTTTCGGGCGCGGTCGGTTCGGGCTGTAGGTAGCTGCTCACCTTAGCTGGTCGAACCTGAGGCTATCAGAGTGCGGCGGATGGCACAGCTACCGAATGTTGACCCGAAGCGCGTGCGATGCGGGTGACTTCAGCGCCTAGTTCACGCAGGATGTGAGCGACTGCGTCATCGAAGGGGCCCTGCAGCGTGCATCCCGCTGCATTGCGATGGCCGCCGCCACCACAGTTGGCCGCAACCAGCGACACATCGACGCTGGACTTGGAACGAAGCGAGGTACGGAACAGGCTCTTATCCGAGCTGGTCCGTGGCAATTCGCGCAGGAAAGCTGCAGCCTCCACGCCAGCGATGGAGATCAGGTAGTTCACCGTTCCCTCAGAGTCCTCGTCCGTAGCGTTCAACTTCTCCAGGTCATCCTGCGTGATCCACGTCCACGCGATGGGGCCGCGAATGCTGACTCGCGAGAGTGCAAGGCCCAACAGGTGGATCCGCGCGGCCGGCACAGAGTACAGCACATCGCGGGCCACGCTGTCGGCTTTCGCGCCCAGGTCAATCAGCGCGTGAGCCAGGGTAAAGGTGTCGGCGGAGGTACCGGGATAGGTGAAGGAGCCAGTGTCCGTCATGACCGCGGTGTACAGACAGGTTGCAATTGCCGGGGTAACGGTGGCGCCCAGGGCGATTGCGATCTCAAAGACCATGGCGGCGACCGCCGCGGCGGACGGATCGATCCAGTTCAGCGAACCGAAGGCGGCTCCCGTCAGGTGATGGTCGATATTGAGGAGGTTCGCCATACCGTCGAGGCCGCGGATGCCTGTGCGGGCGGTTCCGTCGCACTCCAGAACAATCGCGACGTCGTACTTCGACTGATCGATATCAAGTGTCTGACGGACGCGCTGCACACCGGGCAGGGTGCGATAGACGACCGGCACCGGGTCGGCCAGGACCATGTCGACCTGTTTGCCCAGCGCGTGCAGGACGCTGCCCATGGCCAGCGTCGATCCGATGGCGTCGCCGTCGGGCCGTGAGTGGGAGGTCACCAGGAAGCGTGTGTGCTGCTGAATCGTCGCAACGATACGCGGCAACTGCAGTGCGCCGTCGCGAATCTCCGCGGACGGTCCCGCCGAACCCTCTGTCAGGCTAGCCGCGACGGCAAACTCTCCCGAAATCGACCGCGATACCAAAGACGAGGACATTAGGTCCGTGCAGCCCCCGATTGGGAATTGGCACGGCGGGCGGAGCGCTTCTTCATACGAGTCAACAGGGTGTCCATACGCGCATTGATCTTTTCCGAGCTGTCGATGTGGAACGAAATCTCCGGCAGGTGCCGGACGCCCAGGCGCATCAGCAGCTGCGAACGGATGTAGCCGCGTGCAGCCACCAGGCCTTCCAGCGTGCTCTGTTCCTCGGCTTCATCACCGACCACCTGGATGTAGGCATGGCCGCTCTTGCCACCGGGTTCCAGCGTAACTTCGGTGCAGGTCGCCGATCCGATGCGGGGATCCGAGAGCTCGCCGTCGATGATGACGCTGATCTCTTCGCGCAGGGTGTCCTGTACGCGATTGCGGTGATGTTCTCTGGCGCGGTGTTCTGGCATGGCGGGCTCCTGCTATAGACACTTCAGAATAACAAAAGGGACCCGGTTCATCCCAAACCCGGCTGCAGGTGCAATTTAGCAAAGATTCTGCGTTCTGCACTAGGGAAAAGGGCGTATAGGCAAGTGAGCAAGCTTGTATGGCCCGAAAGGGAACAGGACGAAGGTTTGACAGCGACAGACGACGAGTTCCGCGCGATCGTAGACGGACACAGTTCTATGGTGTTCTCGGTAGCGCTGCGTCTGCTCGGCGATCGCGGATTGGCGGAAGAAGTCGCACAGGACGTCTTCCTGGAACTGCACAGCTGGCTGCCGCGGCTGGAAAGCACCGACCACGTGCGGCACTGGCTGCGCCGGGTCGCGACGCACCGGGCTACGGACGCAATACGGCGTCGCAGGGTTCGGCCGGAGGGCGCGTCGGAAGAGTGGGATGAGCAGTATGAGCGCTCAGCGACTGGCGCAGGCAAGGATGGCGCACGTGCGATGAACGTCGCCATGGAGCGCATGCTGCTCTCGCTGCCAGAGTCGCAGAGGACGGTGCTGGTGCTGCGCTACGGCGAAGACCTGTCGCCCGATGAGATTGCACAGACCACCGGCGAGCCGGTGGCAACTGTGAAGAGTCACCTGCAGCGAGGATTGCAACTGCTGCGCCGCAAGGGATCTGTGGTTTTGAAGGAGTATGTCCGTGGATGAAGGTTCAGTAAGGACAGGACAAGACGATCTGGATGAGAGCGTTGTCGAAAGCGAACTGCGGCAGGCGCTGAAGCATGTGCCTGCGCCGGACGGATTCACCGATCGCGTCATGGGTCGTGTCAATCAGCGGGAGGCGGGACGCGGCTCCCGGCCGGCTCCGGCAAAGTCCTTCAGTGCTGGCTTTGGTGGTATGCATCGGAATGCCGGCTGGTGGCCGGCCATCGCTGCCATGCTGCTACTTGCGATGGGCGGCGACATCGCCTATCTGCGGCACCAGCGGACCGAACGGGAAGCGGCCAACGTACAGCAGCAGATGGATCTGGCCATGCAGTTGACCAGCCATGCTCTGGACGAGGTGAACGTGAGTCTGGAACGCAGTCACGCCGGACGCTACACGCAGATGGTTTATGAGTTCGGGAAATAGGGAAAGCGAAGGTGGGCAGGATGAATACAGCAATCAGTAACAGGATGGTCCTGGCGGCATCGCTTGCGCTCTGCTTCACTGCGGTTGGTGCGAACGCGCAGCAGATCATGTTGATTGGGTCCGGCGCAGCGGGCTACCGCTATGAAGTCGCCGCGAACGGATCGATGACCTCCGCCGTGGACGACGACGTGCAGGCAAAGGACGAACTGATGGACGGCCTTGACAAGCTTGGCGCCAATGCCAAGGAGCGGAACGAGGTCAACCTGGACAAGAACATGATGGCGCTGGCCGGGGGCCGCAAGGGCGGTCGCTACGCCGGCCTGTCGGACAAGATGGACTTCATCGTCGTGCGCAACTACGAGTACGCCAGCAAAGGCATGTACTCCAAGGCTGATCTCGATACGCTGCGTCGCAGGCTCGATAGCAATGGATGGTCGCACCTGGTGCGCAATGAAAGCGAAGGCGAATCCAACGAGATCGTCGTCCGTACGGACGGCGACGGCCTGATCCATGACATGGTCATCCTCAACGTTGAGCCGAAAGAGGTGAACATCGTTCACCTGCGCGGACACTTCAAGATGGAAGACGTGAACGGCGCTATGGGTTCCATGATGGGTATGAGCGGATCGATCAACGGCATGGCGAACGGTCTCTCCCACTCGGCTTCGCACTCCGGCTCACGCTCGTATTCGTCGAACTCGTCTTCTACTTCGCCAAACAGCCCTCCGGCGTCTCCCGCACCGCCCGAGCCGCCATCGCCTCCGCGGCGTTAACAGGAGCTTGAGATTCGGACCGGGGCTCATCGCCCGGTCCTTTTTTTTGTTAGTCGATGATCTCGATCTGCGCGTCGAGGATGCTCGCACCCAGACCCACGGCTAGCCGGTTCACCGCGTCCTCCACCTCGTGTAACTGCCCATCGAGGTAGTCGCGTGAACTGTGGATCGCAGCAATGCCGAGCGTCGCGCGATTCCACAGCGCAACATCATCCAGCTCCGCGACGGAGATGTTGAAGCCCTGCCGCAGCTTGTCCTTCAACGAACGCACGACCTGGCGGCGATCCTTCAATGACTGCGCATGTTCGATGGCGAGTTCGATGGTCAGCGTGGCGATAGGCATGTGCATCAGTCTGCGGCGTGCGATGGGTGCAACGCAAGAATTCTCGCTTCGCACTCGATGACCTGGTCTCGACCAGAACAACAAGGGCAGCGCCGAAGCGCTGCCCTCTTGTTGCCGTCGCACGAAGCATTACGCCTCGTGCGGTGGCGGTAGCAGGTGATCCGGCGCCATGTGCGGCGGTGGCGTCACGTTGTTGTCCTTCTTGTTGAACCGGGCGAGCAGCGTCTGCAGCAGCACGTACAGCACCGGGATGAAGAACAGGTTGAGGATCGTGGACAGCACCATGCCGCCCACGATGGCCGTGCCGACCGAGTGACGTCCTAGCGAGCCTGCACCCGTTGCGAAGTAGAGCGGCAACACGCCCAGGATGAAGGCGACGCTGGTCATCAGGATCGGCCGCAGACGAAGCTCTGCAGCCTCGATCGCGGAGTCGATGATGCTCTTGCCCTTGTGCCGGATCTCTTCTGCGAACTCCACGATCAGGATCGAGTTCTTCGCGGAAAGTCCAATCAGCATGACGAGACCGATCTGCACATACACGTCATCCACCAGGCCACGCGCAGCGACCAGTGCCAGTGCTCCCAGCACGGCCATTGGCACTGCGAGCAGGATGATGAAGGGCAGCGCGAAGCTCTCATACTGTGCCGACAGTGTGAGATACACCACCAGCAAACCAAGCGCGAAGATGATGAGAGACTTGCCGCCTGCCTCGACTTCTTCCAGGGCAAGACCGCTCCATTGGAAGGTCATGCCCTGCAGCTTGTGTTTGTTGAAGGCACGCTCCATCGCGGCAAGTCCCTGGCCTGACGAAAGCCCGGCGGCCTGCGAGCCATCGATTTCTGCCGAACGGAAGATGTTGTAGTGGCTCACCACCTGCGGTCCGCTCGTCTCCACGATGCGCACCAGGTTATCCAGCGGCACCATGTTGCCCGTATCGGCGCGCACATAGAACTGGCGCAGGTCCTGCGTGTTGCGGCGGAACTGCTGATCCGCCTGGATGTACACGCGGTACGAGCGGTTGTTGAAGTTGAAGTCGTTCACATAGCTCGAACCCATGTAGGTGTTCAGAGAGGACGTGATCTGCGACATCGGCACACCGATCGCCTTGGCCTTCTCACGATCGATCGTGACAAAGACCTGGGGATCGTTTGCGGTGAAGGTGGTGTTCAGCGCAGTCAGACCAGACTGCGGGTTGTAGCCCTCAGCTGCCAGTGCGTGAGCAACCTTATCGATATCGCCGAAGCTATTACGGCCGCTGTCCTGCAGCATGAACTGAAAGCCGCCGACGGTACCGATGCCGGCAACGGCTGGTGGTTCTGCCATAAAGAGGATGCCACCCGGAACACCGAAGAGCTTGGGGCCAACCGTGGTCACGAAGGTATGCGCATCATGACCGGGGCCCAACTTGGTGCGCTCATCCACGGGCTTCAACGGCACGAAGATGATGCCGGAATTGGGGGACGATCCACCCGAGAGCGAGAAGCCCATGACGGAGAAGGTCGCCGCCACGTCTTCACTTTGGCGGATCAGCGCCGTGCCGCGTGCAGCAAACTCCTGCGTGTAGGCAAGCGATGCGCCGGGAGGCGTCTGCACGATGACCAGCGCGTAGCCCTGGTCTTCCTGCGGCAGGAAGGCAGTCGGTACCGCGGTGTACGTGTACGCCGTTGCGCCGAGAGCCACAACGAAGAGCACGAGCATCGCATAGCGCCAACGAACCACAGCGGTGACGGCCGTCGCGTACGCAGAGATCAGCTTCTTCAAGCCATACTCAAACCAACCCACAGGCTTCTCAAAGAAGCGTCCGACCGGGCCGAAGAACTTCGGCAGCAACTGCTTGTCGCGGTGCAGAAGGATAGCTGCCAGTGCGGGCGAAAGTGTCAGCGCGTTGAAGGCGGAGATGGCGATCGAGAACGCAATCGTCAGCGAGAACTGCTTGTACAGGATGCCCGTTGTGCCGGGGAAGAAGCTGACCGGAACGAACACGCTGATGAGCACGAGCGATGTCGCGATGACGGCAGACGTAACTTCTGCCATGGCGACGCTCGTCGCCTCCATCGAACTCTCGATACCCTCTTCCAAATGTCGCTGCACGTTCTCGATGACGACGATGGCGTCATCCACCACAAGGCCGGTGGCCAGCGTGATGCCGAACAATGTAAGCGAGTTGATCGAGAAGCCGAAGACCTTGATGAACGCAAAGGTTCCGATCAGCGATACGGGAATCGTCACCGCAGGAATAATTGTCGAGCGCCAGTCTTGCAGGAAGAGGAAGATGACGGCGATAACGATCACGATCGCTTCGAAGATCGTCGTCTCAACTTCCTTGATACTGTCGCCGATGACCGTCGTGGTATCAACGGCGATGATGCCCGTCATGCCCGGCGGGAAGCTCTTTTGCAGTTCCGCAAGTACTGCGCGGCACTTCTTGTCCACGTCCAGCGCGTTCGCGTTCGAGAGCTGCTGGACACCCACACCGACGGCTGCGCCGCCAATGTTCCCGTAGTTGAACTGTAGATCGGTGTTGTAATTTTCGGCGCCCAGTTCGGCATGGCCCACGTCCTTCAACATCACCAGCCCGTTCAACCCGGTGCCGTTCTTCAGGATGATGTTGTTGAACTCTGCCGGCTCTGAAAGTCGGCCAACGACGCGAACAGCCATGGAGTACTGCTGCTTCGGATCATTCGGCGGCTGGCCAAGCTGACCCGCGGCCACTTCGACGTTCTGTTCCGCCAACGCACTCGTGACATCCAAAGCAGTCAACTGGCGCGCCGCAAGGCGGGCCGGATCAAGCCAGATGCGCATGGCGTACTTGCGCTCGCCGAAGATGACCACGTCGCCCACGCCGGGAACACGCTTCAGCGCGTCCTTCACGTAGACATCGATGTAGTTCGAGATGAAGCCCTGCGAAAGGCTCTTGTCGGGCGAGAGGAAGCCGGCAGCAAAGACGAAGTTGCTGTTCGCCTTCGTGATGCTGATACCCGTTGCATTGACGACAGCGGGCAGACGGCCCGAAGCAGTGGCAACACGGTTCTGCACGTCGACCGCAGCGATGGCAAGATCATAGCCCGTCTGGAAGGTGACGGTGATCGACGACGTACCGTCGTTCGAGCTCGTCGAACTCATGTACCGCATGCCTTCGACGCCGTTGATCGCTGTCTCCAGCGGGAAGGTCACGGCCGACTCCACCGTCTGCGAGTTTGCGCCGACATAGTTGCAGGCAACGATCACCTGCGGCGGTGCTAACTGCGGATACAACGAAATAGGGATCGTCGGGATGGACACGGCGCCCGCCAGCACGATCAGCAGGGCGCACACGGTCGCAAAGATGGGCCGGCGGATGAAAAACTCAACCATGGTTTCTTTCCTGTGGAGCTTGCGCCGCGCACCACCAGGGCACGCGGCGATTCAAGAGCAAAGGCGCGCCATGCCCAAAGCAACACAGCGCCCTTGAATCTATGAAAGTTACAGGGCCTTACAACGGCCGAACAGGTGCGCCCTCCTGCAACATCTGCAGGCCGGATACGATAACGCGATCACCCGGCTTAAGGCCGGTGACAACGGGATAGCTGTTGCCGATGGGATCGCCAAGGGTGACCGGTGTAAGGTGCGCGGCAAAACCCGCACCGCGTGCCGTCGCAAGGTAGACGAATGCCGCGCCGCCGATGCGGGTCACCGCAAGGATCGGCACCGTCGCGCCGGGCTTCGTATCCCACGTAATACGCGCACTCACGATCTGCTGGTTGCGCAGATTGCCCGATGCCGATACTGGAGCCTTCGCCAGAATGCTTTGGGTGCCGTTGTCGACCTGCGGCGAAACGAAGTTCAACGCGGTCTTCGTCAGCGTCTTGCCGGCGGTGTCCAGCAGTTCGACCGGCAAGCCGCTGTGCACGATGGACGAGCGCTCCGTGGGAACGTAAATGTACGCCTCCAGATCGCGGTCCTCATCGACGGTGGTCAGCACCGTGGTCGGCGAGACGTAATCGCCCTGGTGTACCGGCACATCGCCGACGATACCTGCGAACGGCGCACGGATCTGGTAGTACGCCAAAACCTCACGCTGCGTGGAAGTGGACGCGACGGCTGCGTTGTACGCGCCCGTAGATGTTCCAAAGCCCTGCGTGGACTGGTCGTATGCCTGCTTCGAGATGACGCCTGCCTCGAACAGCGCCTTCTGGCGCTGCAGATCGGCCTGGTTGTACTGGAGCTGCGCCTTCTGCTGGAACTCGGTCGCGAGTCCCTGCTGCACGGCGGCCTGCTGCTTCAGAGGATCGATCTGCATCAGCAGGTCGCCTGCCTTCACCATCTGGCCGCTATGAACCAGGATGCGCGTGATGCGGCCATCCACCTGCGGCTGCAGCGTCGTGGTGCGGCGGCTCTTGATGGTGGCAACGTAGCTGTCACGCTGCGGCACATCCCCCAGGGCCACCGGCTGTGTGGCCACCGGCATCGCCTGTGGTGCTGCGGGTGCGGCGGGCGCGGGTTTGCTGCACCCGGCCACCAGAAGAACCAGCAAGGCTCCTGCTGCGACGCTCAGTGCACGATTGACACATGAATGTTCTGCGCGCGCGTCTGCGGCAAGACGAGGAAACTGATTCGGTCGAAACACTTGCAACTCCTGTTCAGTGCTGAGGGGAATGGGCGCACTGGCGTGGCGCCCGGTTCGAATGATTCCTGTTTTCAGCTGCACATGCAAGATGTGCGCGAGTCGCTCAAGGATGCGACAAAATACGTATCGGTCGAGAGGAAGGTCTCGCCAGAAACCCGATACGGCGGCGGCTTAGACGACACCTGTGGAAGAATTCTCCCTGTGAAACGCACCCTCGCCTCTGCCGTTCTACTCCTCGCAACGACGGTGCCTCCGCCGTCCCTCGGACAGCGTGCCCTCGCGCAAACGGCGACCGCGCCTGTCGATCCGCTGCCGGTCTGGGCCTATCCGGTGCTGCCACCGGTCCCACGGAACGCGGCAGCACCTGCCTCCCAACCTGCAGAGGCCAGGGAAAGGCACGTCCCCGGCAGCAGCGCGATGTACACGAGCCGGCAGATTCCCGACCTGTTCACCGTGCCCGACTGGTTCCCGCAAGAGCACGGCCCCATGCCGGCCTCGGTGGCCGACGGCCGCAGACCGGACGTGCCTTCCTGCGGTCACTGCCACCTTCCCAACGGCCTCGGCAGGCCAGAGAACGCAAGTGTCGCCGGGTTGAGCGAGAGCTACATCCTGCAACAGATGGAGGACTTCAAGACCGGCGCACGCAAAAGCTCTGAGCCGCGGCTTGCCTCCGTCACGTGGATGATCCGTCTCAGCAAGAGCATCACGCCGGAAGAAGCAAAGTCCGCCGCTGCGTACTTTGCGGGGCTCAAGCTGACGAAGTGGATTCGCGTCATCGAGACGGACCGGGTGCCGCTGACGAAGGTCGAAAACCTGATGATGGTCGTGACCGACGCAAAGACCACCGAGCCCATCGGCAACCGTGTCATCGAGATCTCAGAGGATTTCGAGCAGACCGAACTGCGCAACCCGCATTCCGGCTTTATCGCTTACGTCCCAAAGGGCAGCCTCGCACGCGGCAGGCAGCTCGTCACCAAGGCTCCCGGCGCAGGACCAGCCTGTACCCAGTGCCATGGGACCAACCTGAAGGGAACAGCGATCGCCCCACCCATCGCCGGCCGGTCGCCGAGTCAGATGACCCGGCAGCTCATCGACTTTCAGCGAGGCAACAGGAACGGCGCCGGCGCGGCGCAGATGAAGGCCCCGGTCGAAAAACTGACCACGGTAGACATCGTCGCAATCACCGGCTATCTCGCGTCGCTGGAGCCGTGACGGCCCGTCCAGGCGCTAGTAGGCGCCGGTCTGCTCGATCGGCAGGCGCACCTGGATGCAGGTCTCGCCAGGCTTGCTCAGGACGCTGAGTTGACCCTTGTGCTTCGTCACCAGCCGGTTCGCCGTGTCCAGGCCCAGTCCAAGCGCCTGCCCTACCGCCTTGGTCGTGAAGAACGGCTCGAAGATCCGCGAACGGATCTCCTCCGGGATGCCCGGGCCGTTATCACAAACCTCGACCAGCACGGTGGAACCAGAGAGGCATGTGCGCAGCGTCAGCACCGCCTTCTGCTTATCCGCGCACAGCGCCATGGCGTCGAGCGCGTTCTCCAGCAGGGCAGTCCAGACCTGGTTTAACTCGCCACCATAGGCTGAGATCTGTGGGACATCCACGGCGTACTCCCGCCGCACTTCCACAGACGCCAGGCGAGAGTTCAGCATCGTCATCGTGTTGTCCAGCGCCTGTCCCAGGTCCACTTCTTGGATCGGACCCTGATCCATGTACGAGTAGTCCTTGATGGCGCTGATCAGTTCAAAGATGCGGCGCGTGCTGTCGATGACCGCGTCGGTCATACGCTCCGCCTGCAGTGCACTGGCAAACGCTCCAAGAGAGACAGTAAGTGCCTCGCCGGACATAATGCCTGCCAGCCGCTCCAACTGCGGCACATCGATCCGCGTCTCCGCCAGCACAGGCGCAATGCGCCAGCCCTCTTCGATGCCCTTGCTCTTCAGCCAGTCCATCAGCATATCTTCGCGCGACGAGACCTCAAAGGCGTCCGCACGATGGGGACGGCCGTCGGGCGTCAGCAGATCGCGAACTGACTGAATCCATTGGCCATAAGCCTGCTTTGTCTCGGTTGTGAAGCAGAGCGAACCCAGCTTGAACTTCTGGTCGCCGTAGTGACGCAGTTCCGTCCACAGATTATTCGCGGCGCTGCGTGCGGCGCTGGCGGGATTGTTCAGTTCGTGCGAAAGATTCGCGGCCAGCTTGCCCAGCGCGTTCAGCTTCTCAGCCTGCTGTTCCATGCGCGTCACTTCGCGTGTACGGTCCAGCAGCGTTGAGACAACGATCTGCGTCAGCGACGGAACAGCCGCCAGAACCTCAGGAAAAGTGCTCTCGTCAAAGTCCAGCGTCCACACGTCGCCTACGGCATAGCCGTCGCCGCCGTAGTTCTTCATGCGGCTGAAGGGCAGTTTGCCCGTCACCAGGCCGCTGCGGCCAATGAAGAATGAGAGCGGTCCCGCATTCCGCCGAACATGAATCTCTCCGCGCAGGAGGATCGTCATGTGATGGACGGGAGTGCCGCCATGGAAGATCAGCGTGCCGTCGTGCGCCTTGCGCTCCGTGCCGTGCTCGGCCAGCCAGACGACCTCGTCCTGGCTCAACGGATCAAGCGTTTTGATGCGGCGAAGCGCCGCTACAATCTCGCACGTGTCGGTCGGCTGTTCCGGGGCAAGTTGCGCAAATAGATAGTCATCGCCCTCGTGGGCAGTGTCGGCCGGGTTGGTGATCAGTGCTGATCCCATGGTCCACTCCTAGCGCAATGGTATTCGATGCTCTCGTCACAACATGCAACGAGTGAGCGATTGGAAAGAATTGCGGGTTGGACGGTGATACGCATGTGTTGGGCAGCAAGTTCCCTCATTGGGGTTTGCTGCGCATCTCCTGTTGTCGCATCGGCATGGCATCAATGGTGGACTGCAGCCGCTCCCATGTCACGGGACGGTCCGACCGAAGCTTTTCGCCGCCGTCCTTACCCACCAGGATCACAGCAAAGGCTTCGGGTGCCACGTGGAAGCGCTTCCGCAACGCCTGCTGTTCGGCCAGAGTTGCAACCGACATCTCCGGTTTTGCACCACCGTCCTGAAACTGCGGCAGCGGTGTATCGCACAGCAGAATGACGTGCATCTGCCGGTCGTTGCTCTCGGCCGCGTGGTCTTTCAGTGCGCTGTACTGCTCATTCACGCGTGCGTCGCCGGCGCTCCCAAAAATCAGCACGGGCCGCGCAAGATGGTGCAGGTCGGCCAGCAAATCCTGTGGCGCCTGCTGCGCACCGGTCGCAACAGCAGACGCCGTAACCAGCAGGGCAGTTGCAGATGTCTTCATGCCCACTAGGATGCCAGCTTTACGGCAACGTGATAACAATCTTGCCAAAGTGGTCTGCCGCCTTCAGCGCCCGGAATGCGTCGACCGCGTGATCGAAGTGAAAGGTCTGGTCGATCACGGCGTGCTGGCCCGCGCCTGCCAGTGCTTCCGCGACCTCCTGCAGCATCTTCACCGAGCCAACGTAGATGCCTTGCACACGCACGCTCCGGCCCAGAATCTGCCTTAGATCGATCGTCGCTTCCACACCGCTGATCAGGCCGATGATGCTCACCTGCGCATGCATCGCGCACGAACTCAGGGACAGGGGCAGCGTCGCGCTTCCACCCGTCTCCACCACATGCGTCACACCGCGCTTGTCCGTCAGTTCGCGGACACGCTTGTCCCAGTCCGGCGTCGTCTTGTAATTGATGGTTTCGTCCGCGCCCATCGCCTTAGCGCGTGCCAGCTTCTCGTCAGAACTGCTGGTGATGATGGTCTTGGCGCCGCGCATCTTTGCAATCTGCAGCGCCACCACACTCACGCCACCGGTGCCCAGCAGCAGGACCGTATCGTCCGGCCCCACATTGCCGGTCGTCACCAGTGCATGCCACGCTGTAACCGCCGCGCAGGGCAGGGTAGCCGCATCTTCATAGGTGAGCGCATCCGGGATGCGCACCAGCGAGTGGGCTGGCATCAACAGATGCGTCGTCAAGGTGCCGTCCACACCACCACCCAGCGCCGTCCCGGCAGCTTCAAACGTCAGGTCACCATCCACCCAGTCACGAAAGAACCCCGCCACCACCCGGTCGCCGATCTTGAACGCTGTAACCTCGCTGCCCACAGCAACCACATCGCCCGCGCCATCGGAACCCAGAACCCGGGGCTTTGGCTGATTGGGGTCATAGCGACCCTCCGCTAGCATCAGGTCGCGCTGGTTGAGAGAAACGGCGCGCACCCGCACAAGCACTTCCTGCGGCCCAGGCGCAGCCAGGTCATACGCGTCGAAGGTAAGTGCATCAATGCTGAAGTCGCCGGAGAGTCGGAGTGCTTTGGTTTGCATGTCCGATTGGATGCAGCGGACGGTTCTTCGGCACCTGAACGAAAGCCCCGGGTAGTGACGACCGATCGTGTTCAAGGTCACAGATGAAGACAAACGGAATGCCAGTAGAGAGTCTTAGAGCCTTTCTTGATCACTCGAATTTTAGGGTTCGACTGGTTCCCATACCCGCATCCCGTCAATCACCTGATCGCCTGGTCGGTGCGAATCCTCGATGCTGTCAAGAATAGGCTGTGGGCTAAGGTAGGGACGCTTGACTCTCGGCACATAAAAGGACAGCTCAAAAGCTTTTAGCGTAAGCATATGCTGATCGAAGTAAGGCTCCTGCGGCAACTCTGCGGATGCTACCGGGAGCAGGAACGGAATGTGTCGCATCGCCTTAATTTCCTCGATCTTGCGAGTCATCGAAGCCAAGTCTGTGATGCCCTGCGTGCCCGCATAAAATCCCGAATCCAGTGCCTCTTCCGGGATCTTAAGGCGTTTAGCGATTGGTAGTTCAAACGGCAGGTAATACGTTCTATTCATGTCGATCGGATGGTCGCGGCTCACCGCCCCATCGGAGACGACCACCTTCATCTGTTTGTGCAGATGCGCTTGCGTAAAGCCGAGGAGCATTGGAACCCCGATCGGTCCGTACACCGTGAGTAAGGCGAGCGGGACCCACAGCACAGCCAACTGTCTTTGTGAGGAAATCAGGAAGAGGCCGGCAATCCATAAGGGCGCATCACCAGCGAGATGGCCGATGTCGCATCGTCCGAACGCAGACGCGAGAAGCGGGATTCCACATAACGCTAGCGGAACGGTTGCGTTGTCCAGATTGCGCCGGAGAAGGTTCGCGCAAAGACTAAAGATTGCGCACACATAAACCGAAAGCACAACCAGCACGGCGGGTGAGAGAAGGAGAGGGAAGTTATAGCCGCCGGTACTGAACGCCTTGATTCCATCGAAGAGATGAAAGTGACCCGCGACCGCTGCCACGATCGCGAAGATGAGTAGCTGTGAGACCAGGAATGACGCGGGCCATGCGCGACGCTGCAGGGCGAAAAGAAGACAGGAATATGCGGATAAGCCGATGAGCACAGCGAGCCCATGCTCAGGGGATATCGCCATGCAACCCAGTAGCGAAGCTGTCATGGCAGCAAGCAGTGTGGTTGGCCGCACGCGCTCGCGTCGTAGGTCGTAAACCCACACCGCACAAAAGGCACTGCACCAAAGTCGAAGAGGCGTGTATTGCATCCCTTCGTCTCGTATCGACAAGAACGATACCAAAACCACGAGCAAGTAAATCGCAATCCGGAAGCGTGTTGGTACGTCGATACGTCGAACGACATATCCGATCATTGCGGTTCCGCAACACCAGCACAGCACCCAGTACAAAAAATAAGCACCACCGGACGACAGGTGAAAGACCGTATGGAAGAAATGCCCTGGATAGATAAGGGCTGGTCCGTAAAAGTATTGAAAGTCCGTGTAGAGACGTCTACCCCGATCCAGCTGTAACTGACGTTCCAGGCAATAAGCGACTTCCGCACCGATTGGGCGTGTATGTTGCCATACGGCGGTGAGTCCGGTGTAAAGCACCGTGAACGTCACCGGCAGCCAGCGCGAGAGAGGTTTGTCAGCGACCGATTCGCGGGGAAACTTCCTCGCAAACACAAATGCCAACGCAAAGGTGCTACAGACAAATCCCAGCAACGCGACGCGGTTATTAAAACCCGCAGTATAAGAAAGTGAAACGGAGGGACCCGGTGGGAATGCAAAGGGTAAGAAGAATGTTGCTACAAGAAGAGTCAGTGCTCCCAACGCTGCAATAAGCTTGCCCTGCCATCTACTTTGTGCCTGCTGCATCCGACGAATGATAGCAGAGCGAATTGGCTGCTTAACCCGCAAGACAAAGGGCGCGCACCTGTTAAGCAGGTTGCGCGCCCTTTATCTTGGTTGAAGTTATGCCTTTACGACGTTGCCGTTCTCCACTTTCACCGGATCAAGGAAAGGCATTGCCGCACGAAGTTCTGCGCCAACCTTCTCGATGGGGTGCTCGCGGTCCTGCTCGCGGAACTTCGTGAATTCCTTGCGGCCGCTGTTCTGGTCTTCGATGAAGCGCTTCGCGAAGCTGCCGTCCTGAATGTCCTTCAGCAGGCCCTTCATGGCATCCTTCACCGCAGGCGTCACAATGCGCGGGCCGGCAACGTAGTCGCCCCATTCGGCCGTGTCGCTGATGGAGTGACGCATGTACTCCAGGCCGCCACGGTACATCAGGTCGACAATCAGCTTCAGCTCGTGCAGCACTTCAAAGTACGCCAGCTCTGGCTGATAGCCAGCCTCGGTCAGCACTTCAAAGCCAGCCTTGACGAGTGCAGCGGTGCCGCCGCAAAGAACAGCCTGCTCACCGAACAGATCTGTCTCGGTCTCTTCCGTGAAGGTCGTCTGCAGTACGCCGGCGCGGGTGCAGCCGATGCCCTTGGCGTAGCTCAGCGCGTTGGCCAGAGCGTTGCCGGTCGCGTCCTGCTCCACGGCAACCAGGCCGGGAACACCACCACCCTCGGTGAATACTTCGCGAACGCGGTGACCCGGCGACTTGGGCGCAACCAGCGAGACGTCGACGTCAGCAGGCGGCGTGATCGTACGGAAGCGGATGTTGAATCCGTGCGCGAACATCAGGGTCTTGCCAGAGCCATCAGCCGATTTCAGGCTCAGGCCCGGCTCGATCTCCTTATAGACAGCAGCGGCGGTCTGATCGGGAACCAGCACCATGATGGTGTCTGCCCACTGTGCTGCATCGGCAACTGAGAGAACTTCCAGTCCGGCAGCCTGCGCCTTCGCAGCGCCCTTCGAGCCTGCGCGTAGACCCACCTTTACCTCAACGCCCGAATCCTTCAGGTTCAACGCATGCGCATGGCCCTGCGAGCCGTAGCCGATGATGGCGACCTTCTTCGCCTGGATGAGGGAAAGGTCTGCGTCCTGATCGTGATAAGTCTTTGCCATTGGTCTGTGTTCTTTCCTTTGTATGGTTATCTCTAAAAGTCTATGCCTTCATGCCTTTGCAATACAGCAGGCAGTGGCGAATCGCTAAGCGTCATGCTCCGCAAACGTGTTCGGCAGCGCATCCATAGGATCCAGTGCATCGGGATCGCTGCTGTCATCGAAGACAGTCTGGTGCGCCTTGCTACCCAGCGCCTTCATCACCTTGCCGCTGTGGGCACCGCGTCGCATGGCCATGCGACCGGTGCGGCTGACTTCCAGAATCTCGTACGCGCTCTCACGCAGTACCTGGATCAGACCCTCGATCTTGGAAGCGGAGCCGGTCATCTCAAGCATCACCGAGTCCGGAGCCAGATCGACCACCCGCGCGCGAAAGACCTGTGCCAGCTCGAAGATCTGCGAGCGCGATTGCAGGCCATGCGGCACGCTGGGACCCGCTGCCACCTTGATCAGGCAGAGCTCGCGCACCACGGCCTCGCTGCGGCCGACCTCGTCGACCTCGCGCATGATCTCCAGCTTGAAGAGCGAGGCGCGCACGCGGAAGGCAGCGGTCTCCGGTGCATCACAGACAATCGTCATCCGCGAACACTCTTCGCGCTCCGTCTCACCGACCGTCAGCGAGACGATGTTGATGTTCAGTCGCCGAAACAACGACGCTACGCGCGTCAGCACGCCGGGCCGGTTGTCAACAAGTGCAATAAACGTGTGAAGCATACTTAGGCAGCCTTTCGCCGTGTGGGATTGCATTGGGCGGGCGCTATACTCGCCGGACCATGCAAGTGATGGACCATGTGGTGCTGCACGTGATCTTCAGCACAAAAAATCAGCGGCCAACGCTGACGGACAACATCCGCGCCGAAGCCCATGCGCGCATGGTCGAAGACATCGGCCAGTCGGAGAACATCCTGCTCGCCATCGGCGGCACCGCCGACCACGTGCACATCGCCGCCTACCTCTCGCGCAAGATGACTGTCGCCAAACTCGTCGACCGCCTGAAGACTGCGGCCACGCGCTGGATCATTCGCCAGGGAACCGAATACGAAAGTTTCCGCTGGCAAAAGGGCTTTAGTGTCTTCTCCGTGAGCCCCGCGGACCGCTCCGCCCTGATGCAATACATCCACACGCAGGACACCCTTCACCGCACCCGCACCTTCCAGCAGGAGATGCGAGCCATGTACGCCAAGTACGACGCCGGCTTCGATGAACGGTTCGTGTGGAAGTAGCTGCAACCGACTACTCCTCGCTCGTTTCGATCAACGGATTCGGACGGCGCACCATCTCGTGCAGAGCAGAGCCCGGCGCAATCATTGGATAGACACCATCTTCCTTCTCAACGGCAAAGTTGATCAGGAATGCCGACGCCCCATTGCGAGCCTTCTTCACAGCCGGCAGCACATCGCCGCGCGTCGCAACGTGCGCACCGGGAATGCCATGCGCATCCGCCAGCTTTACGAAGTCCGGCGACAGAATCGGCGAGCACGAGTAGTTCTTGTCATAGAACGCCTCCTGCCACTGACGAACCATGCCCAGGAAGCCGTTGTTGATGACGGCGATGTTGATGTGCAGGCCCTCCTGTTGAATGGTCGACAGTTCCGACGCAGTCATCTGGAAGCCGCCATCTCCCACGACCACCCACACATCCTTCTCCGGGCAGGCCATCTTTGCGCCAATCGCCGCAGGCAGTGCGAAACCCATCGTGCCCAGTCCACCGCTCGTGATCAGCGTGCGCGTGTTCTCGTGCTTGAAGTACTGCGCCTCCCACATCTGGTGCTGGCCCACGTCGCTCGCAATGATCGTGTCCGACAACCGGCCCGCGGCCTTCGCCTCCTGCCAGATGTCGTTGATGACATGCGCGGCATACAGGTGCCCATTGTCTGGCAGATTGATGATGTCGCGCACACTGGCATCACCCTTCATCGCGCGAATCTCATCACGCCACGGAGCAGTCAACGTACGGTCCAGCGATGCGACCTCCGTCGACGATTCGATCTTCGTCAACACCTGCTTCAGATCGCCAATCAGCGCAACATCCACCTTCACGTTCTTGTTGATCTCGCTGGGATCGATCTCGATGTGGATCTTCTTCGCATTCGGCGCATAGTGAGCCAGGTTGCCAGTCACGCGATCATCGAAGCGCATGCCGAAGGCAAGGATCAAGTCAGCATTTTGAATCGCATGGTTCACCCACGACTCGCCATGCATGCCCATCATGCCCAGTGCCAGCGGATGCGAAGCAGGGAAGGACCCAAGCCCCAGCAACGTCGTCGCGACAGGAATGCCATGCCGCTCCGCAAAGCGCAAAACCTCCTGCTCCGCCTCGGAGTGGATGATGCCGTGGCCCGCAAAGATGATCGGCTTGCGCGACTGCTGAATCAGCTCCAGCGCATTCTTCATATCGCCCGCATGCGTATTCAGCATCGGGTGCGGACGATACTCACGCGGCTTCGACATCGCGAAGTCAAAGATGCAACTTGCCTGCTGCGCATCCTTCGTAATATCCACCAGTACAGGACCAGGCCGGCCGCTGCGCGCAATCTGGAAAGCCTCACGCACAGTGGTCGCGATGTCCTCCGCCTTCGTCACCACGAAGTTGTGCTTTGTGATCGGCAGCGTAATCCCGGTGATATCCACTTCCTGAAACGCATCGGTACCCAGCACCTTGCTCGCAACCTGGCCCGTAATCGCAACCATCGGGATGCTGTCCAGCATCGCCGTCGCAAGACCTGTAACCAGATTCGTCGCACCAGGCCCGCTCGTCGCCATACATACGCCCACCTTGCCACTGGCACGCGCATAGCCGTCGGCCATGTGTGAAGCGCCCTGCTCATGCCGCGTCAGAACATGGTGAACATTCGGGAACTTGCGCAGTGCGTCATAGATCGGAAGGATCGCGCCACCGGGATAGCCGAAGACAGTCGTAACGCCTTCGCCTTCCAGTGTGGCCCAGAGAATCTCTGCGCCAGTCAAGATTGGTGCTCCCTGCGTATTCTGTGTCGTATCACTCATGCTGCGGGCTCCTGCAGATTCTTACTCACTTCGTTGTGGTGCTTCAGGCATTCCAGATGTTGCGCGCACTCATCGGTTGCAGTCGTAATGGCCAGATCGGTGTAAAGATCGCAGGCCTCAACCCAAGCTGAGTGCGCCTGGCGCTCACCATTCAGTGCAGCGACGCGCAACGCATTTGCCAGGTCCAGCGGTGTCGCTTCTTCGCTCATCACCAGCGACCGATACAGCCGGATCGCCTCTTCAATGTGCGCTCCTGCAACCGCGTATTCCTTCAACTCGCTGCGAACATCCGCAGCATGCCGCAAGGCATACGCCAGTTCCCGCGTCGTGTTGCTGTTCGCACGCAGCAGCGTAATCGCCTCCGCGTAGAAGATCGCCGCACCAATCCGGTCGCCGCGATCCCGCCGCATCTGCGCCGAAGCCATCAGCTCCTCGGCACGCGCCGTGATCTCGTCCGCCTTCGCAGCCAGCGCAGCCTGTTCCAGCGCAAGCCGGTCCGCCTCTGCTTCGAGGTCCTCCGGCGAGCGGCCATGCGTCGCCTGCTTCAGGATCGATTTGAGCGCTTCGATCAAGAGGTCACGGCTCCCAGGCTGGCACTGCTTACGGTGTTGGCATACTTCGCAAAAACGCCACGCTTATACCGCGGTTCCGGAGCCTTGAAGTTCTTCTTGCGGGCTTCCAGTTCCGCATCGCTGATCTCAACACGCAGCTCACGATTCTTGATGTCAAAGGTGATGCTGTCGCCCTCGTGCACGAACGCGATAGGACCACCATCCAGTGCCTCCGGAGCAACGTGGCCCGCCATCAAACCGCGTGTCGCACCGCTGAACCGTCCATCCGTCAACAGCGCTACCGTCTCGCTCAACTCCGGAATGCCCTTGATCGCTGCCGTCACAGCCAGCATCTCGCGCATACCCGGTCCGCCCTTCGGGCCCTCATAACGAATCACGCAAACATCGTTCGGCTTGATGTCGCCACGGTTTACCGCAGCAAAGCAAAGATCTTCTGAATCGAACACACGCGCAGGGCCGGTGTGCAGAACGCGCTCGTGTCCGGCCACCTTCACCACGCAACCCTCAGGCGCAAGATTGCCCTTCAGGATCACAAGACCACCCGTGGGCTTCAGCGGTGCAGACCACGGCAGGATCACATCCTGGCCCGGCGTCTCTGCCGCGGACTTCGCCTCTTCACGAATACTCTTGCCCGTCACTGTCGGCGTGTTGCCGTTCAGCAGGCCCTTCTCTACCAGGCGCGCTGCCAGCACACGCGATCCACCCGCATCCTGGTAATCACGCGCAACGCGCTTGCCACCGGGCTGCAGATCGCAAATGAACGGCGTCTTCTCGCTGATGGTGTCGAAGTCATCCATCGTCAGAGGTACCTGCAACTCATGCGCAATCGCAATCAGGTGCAGTACGGCATTGGTGCTGCCGCCACTCGCGCAGACGGCGGCGATAGCATCATCGATCGCCTCACGCGTCATGATCTGCGACGGCTTGATGTTGTTGCGAACCAGCTCCATCACCAGCTTGCCCGCCTCGCGGCTTGCTGCGTGCTTGTCCTGGCTCATCGCGGGAACACCCGTGATCTGGATGGGGCTGATGCCCAGGAACTCACCGGCCATCGCCATGGTGTTCGCCGTGAACTGACCACCGCACGCACCCGGTCCCGGGCATGCCGTGCCTTCGGCCTCTTCCAGCTGCGCATCATTGATCTTGCCCGCAGCATGCGCGCCAATGGCCTCAAACACCTGCTGAATCGTGATGTCGATCGTCTTGTTGCTGCCGGGCTCCGGCGTCTTGCCGTCCGCACCCACGTGCATGTGGCCCGGCGCAATCGAACCGCCGTACAGCATCATGCCCGGGATATCGAGACGCGCCAGTGCCATCACCGCACCCGGCATGTTCTTGTCGCAGCCCGCAATGCACACCAGGCCATCAAAGCTGTTGCCACGCGCCACCAGTTCAATAGAGTCGGCAATCACTTCGCGCGAAATAAGCGAAGCCTTCATGCCCTCGGTGCCCATCGTGATGCCATCGGAGATGGTAACAGTGTTGAACTCCATAGGAGTACCGCCCGCTGCGCGAATGCCTTCCTTCACAGCCTCGGCCACATCACGCAGGTGATAGTTACAGGGCCCAATCTCGGTCCACGTATTTGCAATGCCGATGATCGGCTTGTGCAGATCTTCCTTCGTGAATCCAACGCCACGCAGCATGGCGCGAGCAGCCGCGCGGGAAGGACCTTCGGTAAGAACTGCGGACTGACGCTTGCCTGGGAGTAATTCGTTGCTCACTTGATCTCTTTCCTTGCTATGCAGCCGTCTTCGGCGCAGACCAGAATTCGTTGTCGTGCTTCGCTTCAAAGTTGTCGAGGTCGTCCACATGACGCAGCGTCAGACCAATGTCGTCATAGCCGTTCAGCAGGCAGAACTTGCGGAACGGATCAATCTCAAACCGCGCGTGAAAGCCCTCATCATCCGTAACGGTCTGGTGTTCGAGGTTGATCGTGATGATGTGGTCCGGGTTCTTCGTCGACCGGTCCATCAGCGTCTTCACCTGCTCGTCATCCAATCGCACCAGGATGATGCCGTTCTTGCCCGCGTTCGAATAAAAAATGTCCGCGAACGTCGGCGCGATCACCGCCAGGAAACCAAACTGATTGATCGCCCACGCAGCATGCTCACGCGACGAGCCACAACCAAAGTTCTTCTCCGCAATAAGGATCTGCGCGCCCTTGTACTCCGGCTTGTTCAGCACAAAGTCCATGTTCGGCGTTACGGAGTCAGCCACATCCAGGTTGTAACGCCAGTCGTAGAAGAGGAAGTCCTCATAACCCGTGCGCTCGATGCGCTTCAGGAACTGCTTCGGAATAATCTGATCCGTGTCGATGTTCGGCAACGGCAGCGGCATGGCCTTTGACTTCAGTTCGTTGATGGGAACCATTACAGCGATCCTCCTTCTGCGAGCATCTGCTTCGTTGCAATATTCAGCTCGTTGCTCTTCCACTTGCGAATATCCGTGAAGTGCCCGGTGATCGCAGCCGCAGCCGCCATCTCGGGCGACACCAGATGCGTACGTCCACCACGACCCTGGCGGCCTTCGAAGTTGCGGTTTGAAGTCGATGCGCAACGCTCGCCGGGCTGCAGAATGTCCGGGTTCATGCCCAGGCACATGCTGCATCCTGGTTCGCGCCACTCAAAGCCCGCGGTCTTGAAGATCTCGTCCAGACCCTCTGCTTCCGCCTGCCGCTTCACCGCCTGCGATCCGGGCACAACCATCGCGCGAATCTTCGTCGCAATGTGGTGCCCCTTCACGACAGCGGCTGCAGCGCGCAGATCCTCGATGCGGCCGTTCGTGCACGAACCAAGGAAGACCGTGTCAATCTTGATCTGATCCATTGGCATGCCAGGCTTCAGGTCCATGTACTCGTAGGCCTTTGCAAAGCTCTTCTTGTCGGCCTCGGACGGAGCCTCATCCAGTGTCGGCACATTCCCATCGATCGTCGCGTGCATGCCCGGCGATGTGCCCCACGTCACTGCAGGGGCCAGCGTTGCGGCATCAATGTGCATCTCGCGATCGAAGGTCGCACCTTCGTCAGTCGGCAGCGTCTGCCAGTGAGCGACGGCCTCATCCCACGCTGTGCCCTGCGGGCTGAAGCGCCGCCCCTTCAGGTAAGCAAACGTCGTCTCATCCGGAGCGATCATGCCGGCGCGCGCGCCTGCTTCAATGCTCATGTTGCAGACCGTCATGCGGCCTTCCATGCTCAACGCGCGGATGGCAGAACCTGCATACTCCACGGCATACCCGGTCGCACCATCGGTGCCGATACGCCCGATGATGTCGAGAATGATGTCCTTCGCCGTCACGCCAAAGGGCAGTTCGCCCTCTACGTTAATGCGGAAGGTCTTCGGCTTCGGCTGCGGCAGTGTCTGCGTCGCCATCACATGCTCGACTTCGCTGGTGCCGATGCCGAAAGCCATCGCACCGAACGCACCATGCGTGCTCGTGTGCGAGTCGCCGCAGACAATCGTCATGCCGGGCTTTGTCGCACCCAGCTCCGGTCCAATCATGTGCACGATGCCCTGAGACGCATCCTGCACGTCGAAGAACTCAATGCCGAACTCAGCGCAGTTATTGCGCAGTGCCTGCACCTGCTTCGACGCAATCTGATCTACGATGTGCAGCCGATCCTGCACGCTGGTCGTCGGTACATTGTGATCCACGGTGGCGATGTGGCGGTCCGGGCGGCGCAGCTTGCGGCCGGCCAGGCGCAGACCTTCAAACGCCTGCGGCGATGTCACTTCATGGACCAGTTGCAGATCAATGTAGAGCAACGGCGGTTCGCCCGCGGGCTCGGCCACCAGATGTTGCTGCCAGACTTTTTCGAAGAGCGTTTTCGGTGTCGACATATCGTTAGCTTTCCTACCTGTTGCGTTCCATCATCCGCCGACGCGCGCGTGCGGAGAAGTACATCAATGCGTTGGCCGCCACGAAAAAGAATACGTAGAAGCCGATCATGCCGCCGGTCAGCTTCCCGCTACGCTGCACCATTACCAGTCCGGCAATGATGAAGATGTTCACGATCAGAACGCGCAGCAGCGGGGAAGACGTTGTTCGCTGCGTCATGACGCGGCTACTCCCAGCTCGGCTTCTACGCGATCCAGAACCAGTCGTCCCATCTCCATCGTCGAAACCTTCGTCTGCCCCGCAATGTCACCGCGCGCAATGTCGCTCGTGCGATATCCAGCCTCAAGCACCTTGACCACGGCATCTTCGATGATCTTTGCCTCGCGCTCCAGGTTCGCGGAGAAGCGCAGCACCATCGCCGCAGTCAGGATCGCGCCAATCGGATTCGCTTTGCCCTGGCCCGCGATATCGGGCGCAGAACCATGCACCGGCTCATACAGATTCACCTTGCCGCCCAGCGTTGCCGAAGGCAGCATGCCAAGCGATCCCGTGATGACGCCGCTCTCATCCGAGAGGATGTCGCCGAACAAGTTCTCGGTCAGCACCACATCGAAGTCGCGTGGACGGTTCATCAGGTGGATGGCCATGGAGTCGACAAGCTGATGCTCGACGGTGACCGTCGGATAGTCCTTCGCAACCTGGTCGACGACGAAGCGCCACATCTGCGAGCACTCCAGAACGTTCGCCTTGTCCACGCTGGTCAGCTTGCGCTTCGGGCGCTTCGCTGCGATATCGAAGGCGATGCGCGCAACGCGCTCGACCTCTTCCTGCGTGTAGACCATGGTGTTGTGCGCGCGGCCAGTCTGCTTGTCCCACTGGCGCGGCTGACCGAAGTACAAGCCACCCAGCAGCTCACGCACAAACATGATGTCAGCGCCCTCAGTGATCTCGGGCCGCAGTGGAGAGTTGTCCGCAAGAGCCTTGTACGCGACGGCAGGACGCAGATTCGCAAAGCCGCCAAGCTCTGAACGGATCTTGAGCAGGCCCGCCTCCGGCCGCTCACTCGGTGCCAGCTTGTTGAACTTGTTATCACCCACCGCACCCAGCAACGCGGCATCGCAGGCCAGCGTGGCCTGCAGCGTCTCGTCCGGAAGCGGTGTACCGTGTGCGTCGATGGCTGCGCCACCAATCAGCAGCGGCACATACTCGAAGGTGTGGCCGCCACTTGCAGCGACGGCATTCAGTACGTTCACAGCTTCCTGCGTCACTTCAGGGCCGATGCCGTCACCGGCGAGGAGTGCGATCTTCAACTTCATGAATGCTCCAGCAATTCAGAGGCGCAGTGCGCCGAACGAGTCAACAAGCCAGCGGTGTTGCTGCCCTGTGAGATATCGGGAAACTACGAGACGGACTGCGGCACCAGCGCCACAATGTCCTGGTCGTAGATATTCTTCTTGCGATCGGCCAGCGCCGTGAACCGCGTATAGGTCTGCTCGACCTCGTCCTTGTTCAGGTCGAACCCCAGTTCCTTCAGGCGATGTTCCAGCGCGCGACGGCCGCTGTGCTTACCCAGCACAATGGTGTTGGCGTCCACACCGAAGATGGCAGGCTTCATAATCTCGTAGGTCAGCGGATTGGCCAGCATCCCGTGCTGATGAATCCCGCTGGCATGCGCAAACGCGTTCTTACCCACAATCGCCTTATTCGGCGACGGTGCAAACGAGATGATGCCGTCCAGCATCTTGCTCGTCGCGCCAATCTCATCCATCTTCAGGTTGTTGCTGAACGGGTACTGGTCATGGCGGATCTTGAAGAGTGCCGCAACCTCTTCCAGGGCAGCGTTACCGGCACGTTCACCGATGCCATGCATCGACACCTCGACCTGGCGCGCACCACCCTCCACACCACTCACCGTATTAATGACGGCAAGGCCAAGATCGTCATGGCAGTGCGTGGAAAAGATCACGTCCTTCGCGCCGCTGAAACGCGCGCACATTGACTCAAACATCGCGCGATACTCCGCGGGTGTCGAATAGCCGACAGTATCCGGCAGGTTGATCGTCGTAGCACCAGCCGCTATCGCAATCTCGACCATCTGCACCAGGAACTCGCGATCGGAGCGCGTCGCATCTTCCGCCGAGAACTCAACATCCTCGGTGTAAGTCTTCGCCAGGCGCACACATTCGCCCGTCTGGTCCAGAGCCTGCTGACGCGTGATGCGAAGCTTCGCTTCCAGATGCAGATCGCTCGACGCAATAAAGGTGTGGATGCGATTGCTGCCGGCACCTTCCACGGCCCGTGCCGCGCGCTCGATATCGCCCGTCTTGCAGCGTGCCAGCGCAGCAATGCGCGGTCCGCGCACTTCGCGTGCAATCGCCTGAACGCTGGCAAAATCGCCGTCCGAGGCGATCGGAAAGCCAGCCTCGATAATGTCCACGCCCAATGCCCCAAGCTGGTGCGCAAAGCGCAGCTTCTCTTCATGGTGCATGGTGCAGCCCGGCGATTGCTCGCCATCGCGCAGCGTGGTGTCAAAGAAAAATACACGGTCGGATGTAGTGCTCATCGGTCCCTCTGTATTGAAGTATAGCGATAAGGAATGTTTATATGCGGTGATAGCATCATCAGAAGTACTTATAGGGCGATTTGCTGTTTACCCGCCATAGGAGTCTGTCCCGTTGGACCTGTTCGCACTCGAAACCTTTCTTGCAGTCGCGGAAGAGCGCAGCTTTTCGCGAGCCGCAGCGCGCCTGCATCGAACGCAGCCGGCCGTAAGCCAGGCAGTCGCCAAGCTCGAAGGCCAGCTCGGCGAAGCCCTCTTCGACCGCGCCTCACGCGATGGCCTTCTAACAGACGCCGGTGAGGTCCTTCGCGAGTACGCACAAAAACTACTAAACCTGCGCGTCGAAGCCAACCACGCACTCGGCGAACTCCGCAGCCTCCATCGCGGCACACTCAACCTCGCCGCAAACGAGTACACCTGCCTCTACCTGCTGCCCGTACTTGACGGCTTCCGCCGCCTGCACCCGCGCGTCAAGGTCAGCGTGCAGCGCTCGCTCGCCAGCCGCATCGCCGACGAAGTCCTGCTTCACTCCGTCGAGATCGGCGTCCTCAGCTTCAAACCCGACGACCGCGCCCTCAAATCCATCGTCGTCTATCGCGACGAACTGGCCTTTGTCGTCAACCCGCGCCACGCCCTCGCCCGCACGAAATCGGTCTCCATCCGCGACCTCGGCGACCAGAACTTCATCGCGCACAACGTCCCCTCGCCACAGCGGATTAAGGTCGTCGAAGCCTTCCGCCGCCATAAAACTGAGCTGCGCATCGACGTGGAACTCCCCAGCCTTGAAGCCGTCCGCCGTTTCGTCGAACTCGGCAATGGCGTCGCGCTCGTACCCGGTCTCACCGTCGAACGCGAACTCAAGAGCGGCGCGCTCGTCCGCGTCCATGTCAAAGAACTGCAGATGGAACGCAAGCTCCGCCTCGTCCATCGCAAAGAAGCGAACCTTTCCCATGCCGCACTCGAATTCCTCAAGGGCGTAAGGGAATATGCTGAGACAACCGGCGGCGCATACTGCTTTGTACCCGAACGTGCGGATTGATCGCTCACTTCCGGCGATCAGGGCAGTCCTAACAGGTACAATGAAACATGTACGTCCGTTGCACGCGCCAGACTGGCTGCGATGAGTCACCGGAAGACGTTGAGGTTGGTCATACGAATGAAGAAGATGATGTGGATGTGTGCTCTGCTGGCTGGCGCAATGTCGGCCCATGCTCAGGAGAGCCGCCAGGATGTAAGCCTTAGCGCAACCGGAAATATCCCGCCCCAGGTCAACGGCCAGGGATCGCAACTGAATGCCAGCATGGCTCTTGGCGCGCTGGCCAGTTATCGCTTTATGTTGACGCCTCGCAGCGCGCTGGAAGCAAACTACAGCTTCTCGCAGTACACCAGCGATCTGACGGCGACCAGCTTCAAGCGCTACCAGGTTCACACGCGCCAGCAGGAAGTCTCGTTCGGCTACGTCTATAGCCGGAACTACCGCAACTACAATCCGTTTGCGGAAGTCGGTATCGGCGCCATCATGTTCTCGCCGATTCGTGACTTTGAGACCCAATCGCTGGATGCCAAGCGGCAGATCTCGCTGGGTGGTTTCTTTGGCGCGGGCTTGGCCTATGAGATCAGCCCCAGCTACGACATCCGCATTGGATACCGCGGACTTCTCGCAAAGGCGCCTGACTTTAAGCTGGATAACCAGAACTTCAAGACCGGCCGCTACGAAGTCATCTCCATGCCCACCCTGGGCCTGGCATACCACTTCTAAACGTCCGCTATCGAACCAAAGCAGAAGCCCCGGAGCACTCCGGGGCTTTGCTGTCTCTGCAGATGAGTCCCGCCGGATCTTCCTTTAGTGGAAGTGATACGCGATACCCGCGGTGACTACCATTGGACTTAGCCCCAGCGGGAATCCCATCCACTTCTGATAGTCGAAATCCCCACGAAGATTGATCGACGGGACCAGGTTCACATCCACCCCGCCACCAAAGGCATACAGGTTGTAGGCCAGATTTGCCGCATCATTGCGGAAGTTGAAGACACCGCGGCCGTAGCTCGCGCGGCCATAGGGACCGAACCGCCCGTAATGCCGGATGTATCGACCGCCCACCTCATACGTGCGCTCATAGACTTTGTCGCCCGACCCTGAATTCAACTGGCGGATGTTCACTTCAATGCCGTAGTGCGCCTTGAAATCCAGGGTCGCATACCCACCAAATCCATACAGACGGTTCGATTCATACAGGAATAGCGATCGATCGCTGATGGGCGCGCCCGAGTAGGTCAGGCCAATCTGCAGATCCGCTGCCCGGCTGGCAGTCGTGGTGGATGCCTGCGCATGCAGTCGCCCGGTAAGACCGGCAGCTCCACCCATCACTGCGAGCAGTGCAGCTCCGGACAGAAAACGGCGGAACCGCGTCAACTGACTTGTTTGCAACAAGGAAACTCCTCCTCGCTTCGTACCTCTTGAGCCGTGGTCATGCGGGCGGGGAAGGACTTGTGAGCGTGTGGATCTCTGTATGTCTTGGGTACTGTCCGAGTCTACCGAAACACACGGCACCGTACCAGAGCTTCCTTTTGAGCAAGAAAAAGGGGAGACACGATTCGTGTCTCCCCTTGGTTGAACGAAACGGAATTACTGGTTTGCGGGTACTCCAGTGGAGGGAGTCGCCACCGGTGCAGCAGCGGGCGTTCCAGTCGAAGCCGGCGGTGCCGAGACTGCGTTACCCGCAGCATCGGTCGTGGCGTTCGCTCCGGCTGCCGCGGCAGCTGCGGCAGCAGCGTCCAGGGCGTTCGTCGGTGCCTTGTAGTAGCTCAGCTTCAGGTAGACGGGCGTCACTTCAAACGGCATCTTGTCGCGCGAAGACAGCAGCGGCTCGTAAGCCGGGTGCATCTGCACAACCTGGTCGGTCCACGGATCGAAACGCAGGAAGCTCGACAGCGGCATCGCCGCGTTCTGCTTCAGGTCGTTCATATCCAGCTTGCCGCCCTTGCCCACCAGTGCCTGCAGCCAGAACACGCCGGTCTTGGGGTCCTTGATCAGCGAATCGCCGATCATGGGCTCGTTCAGCGCCGTCAGCGACTTGTAACGGTCCTGCAGCTGGGCCAGGTACAGGCCAAACTGTGCGGAGGCGTCGTTCAGTTCCTTCGGGCTCAACAGTTCCAGCGTCTTCTTCGATGCTTCTTCGTTGTCATGATCGGTGTGGTGCATCGGGATCCGCGTGAAGGCGGACGTATCCGGGAACAGCAACCGGTCGTTAAACGCATACTTCGTATCCAGACGATGACCCTGGATGATGTGCGCCACCTGGAAGGCAATAATCGCGTACAGGTTGTTCACCTGTTCGTTGTTGTTGCCGGGAACCGCAGTGGTATCGATCAGGCTCTTCGAGATCACGATGGTGTTGCCAATGGCCAGCGACTCCAACGGCTCCGTCAGCAGGGTGCGCACACGGATGGGCCGCGCAACCTGGATGTTGTTGTAGGCAAGCACGTTGCCAGCAATCTGCTCCATGATCTTGTCGAAGTCCGACGGAGCATCCAGCAGGCCTGCCTGGAACAGGCGGGTGACGACGTTGTCTTCAGCCTGCTGCACCCAAGCGCGCTGTGCGCCCAGTGGCGAGATGTCCTGGGCATCGGCAGAAACGTCGTCCGCGCCCTTTACTTCCACGTCCACGTTCTCCGCGTCGCCGGTCGGAACCTTCAGCGCGTAACCCCAGATGTGATTGACAGCCTTGAACTTAACGGTGTGCTCGTCGCTCTTCGGATCGCTCTCTTCCACGTAGAAAGCGGTCGGCAGCCACAGGTTTTCCTGGACGTTGGTACGCCACGAATCGAAGTGGTAGAACTCGCGGAAGTCCTTCTCAGAACCAGCGAACGAACCGTTGAAGCGGACAATGTTGCCGTTGCGGCGCTCAACCCAGATGCGGCCGAAGAAGCGACCGCGCGACTTGTTGGTGGCCGGCTCTACGTCGAACACCATCGTCGGCACCGAGCCTAGAAAGTCATTCCGAACAAAGCCGAACTTGTAGGTTTCCTTGTCGAAGCTATGCGCATCGACCAGGATCATCTGGATAAAGCCGACCTCGTTGAACTGCAGGTGCAACTGCTTGTTCAGGCCGCCGATGTAGGACATCGAGTTCTTGAAGAACCCCAGCTTGCCCTTTGCCTTGTGGTTATCTTCCGTCTCGTAGGTGTCGCCGCTCAGCACCTTTTTGAAGTCCACGCGACCCAGAAAGTGCTGGTCCGAAGCGGGAACCTGTAGCAGCGCCTGATCCGGCTTCATGTTCTGGATGTAGGTCTCGACCAGGGGTGCGCGTTCCTGCACAACCTTAATCACGTCCGCCTCACGTGCGATCGCTTTGTCTAGCAGGGCAATCTGAGCGGGTGTTAGCTTGCGTGCGGGCAGGTCTTCTTTTTTCTTCTTGCCCAGCAGCGGGATGCCGGCCATAGCGGGCATTGCCGTTGCGGCAAGAAGGATAGCGGCGACTCCCGCGATGCAAGACTTGCGAAGGTTCCTCATGGTTGAACGACTCCTGGTGTTTTTCCCGGTAACAGGTTCAGCGTACACAAAAGTTTGATCGGACGTAGTGAACTCTCGACGTCCGTAGATGCGACCGCGAGCTCTAGCCCGCAAGCTGGAAGTTGATGCTGACGACGCCTTCCCACTCGGTGGGTTGGCCGTTCGCCATTGCCGGCTGGAAGCGCATGCCCTGAACGGCGCGTACGGCTGCCTGATCCAGGCCGTGGCCCAGTCCGCTCTGCACGCCCACCACAGACACTGTACCGGTCGCCGACACGTGAATCTTTACGTTCACGGTGCCTTCCAGGTGGAGGCTACGAGCCTCCTCCGTGTACTCCGGCTTCGGCTTGAACAGCACCTTCGGAGAAGTCTTTGCGGGCGTAACGGAAGCCTGCGGCTGCTGGATAGAGGGTGGCGGCGTCGCCTTTGCGATCGCAATCGCGCCCACAGGCCGAGCCGACGTCGGGCCTGTCCCGCCGGTCATACCAGTGGAGATGCCCTTGATTGGCTGCGGTCCATTGTCACGGCCGCCCATCTGACCGTTCGGCGATCCGGAACCGCCAATGGCAATCTTGGAAGGTGCGCCCAGACCGGTATTGCCGGCCGCCATGCCGGGTGCACCGCTGCGACCCAGGTTCACTGGCGAAACTGCGGGACCAGACGTGTTGTTGATCGGATTTGTCTGGCTGCCCAGGCGAATCGCAGAAGGATGCGGATCGTTATTCGGAACCGAAGCGGCCTGGGCCAGCTGGATCGCGACCGGCTTGGGAGCGGGCGGCGGTGTCACAGCCTTGGGCGCGGGCGGCGTCACAACAGGAACCGGCGACGCCTTCATGATCACCGGCTGAATCTTCGGCGGCTCAGGAACTTCAATCTTCGGAACATCTGGGATCTGTGGCGGCGGCGTCACCTTAACAACGGGCGGCTTCGGCAGCTTGGGCGGTGGTGGTTTCGGCGGCGCTTCCTTCTTGATCGGGATCGGTGCCGTCAGCGTCGTCAACGTAGCCGTCTTGACGATCTTCTTTGCCGTCAGGCTGACCGCAATCACGATCAATAGGATCAAACCGTTGATGATCAACGAGGTGACCACAGAGCTCTTGCTCTGCTCGCCCGCGTTCATCACGCCAAAGGTTTTAAACGCTAATTCACGTTGGGACGGAGTGGCGGCAACGCGCTCTGCCACTGCTGCGGCCTGCGTGTCTTCTAGATAGGCCTGCTCATTTGCCATAGGTAATGCAATCCTCAGACTTCAGTGTTGGGCGCTCGCAGGGAAAACTCCCTGTCAGCGCCGTTCCCATCGCGTAGGCATGGGACATATATGCCGCTATTACGGTCATACGTTGTTGCCGGGGAGAGTACTCCCCGTTACCACAAGGGTAACCGTTTCACACATGGAAGTCTGGGATATTACCGCCATGATATGCGACCCGGCCGCGAATGCAATATAATTTCGCGCCGTCAACAGATAATGTCTCTCATCCGGTCTGGTCTCCCTTCAATAAATGGCATATAGGTTGAGACGTCAGGCAAGGCCAAAACGGCCACTTGCCGTGTGCAAGAATCAGGTGGAAGCAATCCCGCTTCCCGCTTTTACTGCTGAACTTGTGAGAGACCTAATGAACTATCTGGTTACCGGCGGCGCCGGCTACATCGGCGGTACCGTCACCCGGCTGTTACTCCAGCGTGGGTATACCGTTACTGTCTACGACAACCTTTGCCACAGCAATCGCACGGCCCTCCCAGATGGTGCAACTTTCGTGCAAGGGGATCTCGCACAACGCGATCTCCTGATTGACACTCTCTCCAAGGGCAAATTCGATGGTGTCTTCCATTTCGCTGCGTTGATTGAAGCGGGCGAAAGCATGAACCGGCCCGACCTCTACTTCCGTAACAACACGGTCGGCACACTTTCGTTGCTCGAGTGCATGCAAAATACTGGCGCCAACCACCTTGTCTTTTCCTCGACGGCCGCTTGTTATGGCGAACCGAAACGCACGCCGATTCAGGAAGATGACGAACTGCTCCCGACCAATCCCTACGGAGAAAGCAAACTCCTGTCGGAGAGCATGATGAAGTGGTTCGGCAGCCAGATGGGCCTCCGCTACGCCATCCTGCGTTACTTCAACGTCGCTGGCGCCGTGACAGGCTATGGCGAAGCCCATGAGCCGGAATCCCACCTGATCCCGCTCATCCTCGACGCGGCGCTCGGCCTGCGCGACAGCATCCGCATCTACGGCCAGGACTATCCCACGCCCGACGGAACCTGCGTCCGCGATTACATCCACGTTCAGGACCTCGCAGACGCGCACCTGCTCGCCATGGACTCGCTCAATCGCCAGAACCGCGCCATCTACAACATCGGAAACGGCCAGGGTTTCAGCGTCCGCCAGGTCATTGAGAGCGCCCGTCGCGTCACCGGCCGTGACATTCACGTCATTGAAGAAGCCCGCCGCCCCGGCGACCCGGCCGTTCTCGTCGCCAGCTCCGACCGGATCATGCGTGACCTGGGCTGGAAGCCAAACTTCAGCGACCTGGACAGCATCATCGCCAGCGCTTGGGAATGGCACCAGAAACTACGCGCAAAGTAGAGAACTCACTGCTTCCGCTCTGACTCGAATAGAAACAACCCACTTGACACCACCGATACAATAAAAGAAGACGAAACGGGAGAGCCTCAGGCTCTTCCGTTCACGTTTCGGCGCGTAACTCCTTTAGAATCTAATTTTTGCCCGTAACTCCAATCAAATCTAATATTTGCAGTCATACCGAAAACTCAACTCCTTTAGAATCTGATTTTTACGGAAAAAGGGGGAGGGGGAGGGGGTAGCGTTCGGCGACGCCGCGATACTCTGTCCGCATGCTGCATGACATGCTCCACCTGCCCGTTCCGCTGCTGGAAAAGATTCTTCGGCCCATCGTCGTCTACCTCGCACTGATCATCCTGTTGCGTGTCTTCGGGAAGCGGGAGCTGGCGCAGCTCAATCCGTTCGACCTGGTCGTCCTGCTTTCGCTGTCCAACACCGTGCAGAACGCGATCATCGGCGACGACAACTCGCTGACCGGCGGTCTGGTCGGAGCGCTTTCACTGCTCGCCGCCAACTGGGTGCTCAACCGCATCCTCTTCGCGTACCCAAAGCTGAATGACATCGTCCAGGGAGAGGAGACAGTCCTCATCCGCGACGGCATGCTTGACGAGAAAGCCATGCGTGACGAGATCCTGACCAGGGAAGAGCTCGTTGGCGTCCTGCATAAGCAGGGCATCCGGGGCCTCGGAGACGTCGAGGAAGCAACGCTCGAGCCGAGCGGCACCTTTTACGTCGAAGCGAAGAAGGACAGCTTCCCACGCACGCGGCACGAAGAGATTCTCAGCAGGATCGAAGAACTCATGCAGGAAGTGAAGAAACTGCAGCAGAGCGACGCAGCCCGCTAACCCGGTCTCTTCTCAGGGTCCTTATCGACCTTCGCCTGCTCCTCGAACCAGCGATCCGGCTTCACGTCGCGGCCTGCGTCACGCAGTGCCGCGCGATAGCCGCCCATGTAGATGGAGTACATCACCGCCAAAGCGCAACCAACCCCGAACATAAAGCCCAGGCAAACACCGATAAGTGAGGAGACGGCAAAGCCGTACATAACTTGAGCCTACCAGTCGATGGAAGGTCGTGTGTCTCACCACGTAGAATCGCCTGCATGGTTGAGCAGCACTCCGAAGCGTCACCGAACTCGTTTACGTCCACCATGCGCGAAGATCGCCTCTTTCCACCGCCGCCAGAGTTTGCGGCCCGCGCGCACATCCGCTCACGCGCAGAGTACGACGAAATGTACCGTCGTTCCATCGATGACAACGAAGCCTTCTGGGCCGAGCAGGCTCAGGCACTCGACTGGTTCAAGCCCTTCGACAAGGTGCTTGAGTGGAACGTCCCTGAGGCAAAGTGGTTCGTCGGCGGCAAGCTGAACCTCTGCCACAACGCAGTCGATCGTCACGCACTCGGCAGCCGCGCGGACAAGACTGCGCTGCTCTGGGAAGGCGAGCCAGGCGAAGTCCGCTCGCTCACCTACGCAGAACTGCATGCAGAAGTGCAGCGCTTCGCCAACGTACTCAAGAGCCTCGGCATCGCCAAGGGAGATCGCGTAGCCATCTACATGGGTGTCTGCCCGGAGATCGTGCTCGCCGTCCTCGCCTGCGCCCGCATCGGCGCGGTGCACAACGTGGTCTTCGGCGGCTTCGCCGCGCAGGCCCTTGCGGACCGCATGAACGACGCGCAGTGCAAGCTGCTCATCACGCAGGACACTAGCTTTCGCCGCGGCCAGGACGTCGCACTGAAGTCCATCGCCGACGAGGCGTTGGATCGCTCGCCCGGCGTCGAGCACGTGCTCGTCTACCAGCGCAGCGGCAAGCCCGTGAGCATGAAGGAAGGCCGCGATCACTGGCTCCACGAGGAACTGGCGAAGGCCGATGCCGAGTGCGCCGCAGAGCCAATGGACTCCGAGGACCCGCTCTACATCCTCTACACCAGCGGAACCACTGGTAAGCCCAAGGGCCTCGTCCACACCACCGGCGGCTACGGCGTCGGCACACTCCTCACGACGAAGTACATCTTCGACCTGCAGGACAGCGACGTGTACTGGTGCACCGCCGACGTAGGCTGGGTCACCGGTCACAGCTACGTCGTCTACGGTCCACTACTGAATGGCGCGACGATCATGCTTTACGAAGGTGCGCCGAACTGGCCCGAGTGCGATCGTTTCTGGCAGATCGTCGACCGGCACAAGGTCAGCATCTTCTACACCGCGCCGACGGCGATCCGCGCCTTCATGAAGTGGGGAACAGAGCACGTGCATAAGCACTCGCTGGCCTCGTTGCGCATGCTCGGTACCGTTGGCGAACCCATCAATCCTGAGGCTTGGATGTGGTATCACCGCGAGATCGGCAAGAAACGTTGCCCTATCGCAGACACGTGGTGGCAGACGGAGACAGGCTCCATCATGATCGCGCCCATCCCCGGTGCGGTGCCCACGAAGCCCGGATCGGCAACGCTGCCGTTTTTCGGCATCGAGCCTGAGATTGTCACCAAGGAAGGCGAGCCGGTACCGCTCGGCCACGGCGGATTGCTCGTCGTCCGCAAGCCCTGGCCCGCGATGGCACGCACCATCTTCGGCGATGCCGAGCGCTACAAGAAGGCCTACTGGAGCGAGATTCCCGGCAGCTACTTCACTGGTGACGGCGCCAGGCGAGACATGGACGGCTACTTCTGGCTGATGGGCCGCGTCGATGACGTACTGAACATTAGCGGACATCGTCTGGGCACTGCCGAGATTGAGTCGGCACTCGTCGCGCATCCCAAGGTCGCAGAGGCCGCTGTCGTCGGTCGCCCTGACGAGATGAAGGGGGAGGGTATCGTGGTCTTCGTCTCGCTGCACGACGACGCCGAAGTGACGCCCACACTGAAGGACGAGCTGAAGAAGCACGTTGCGAAGGAGATCGGCGCGCTGGCGCGTCCGGATGAGATCCGCTTCACTCCGTCTTTGCCGAAGACGCGCTCCGGCAAGATCATGCGTCGCCTGCTGCGTGAACTTGCAGCAACTGGCGATGTCAAAGGAGATACAACAACGCTGGAAGACTTCAGCGTCGTTGCGAAGCTGAAAGAGAAAGACGAAGAATAGATCTCCGCAAGGAGATCGATGCGCCGAAATGAAAGCGGCTCCCACCCATCGATATCGATGGTCGGAAGCCGCTTTTAGCTTCTGTTATCGAAGATGACTGCTGGGCTTGGTCGGCAGCGTGAGCAGGAAGCGCGCGCCCTGACCGATCTCACTCTCGGCCCAGATGCGCCCGCCATGCTGCGCAACGATGGAGCGACAAATGGCGAGGCCAAGTCCCGTTCCACCCATCACGCGCGCGTCCGACGCGTCTACTTGCTGGAAGCGCCCAAAGATGTGCTCCAGCTTGTCCGACGGGATGCCGCGGCCGTGATCACGAACCTCCAGCGTCGCTTCGCCCGGCGCACTGTCAAACGCGGCCAGGTGGATTTCACCTTCAGGCAGTGAGAACTTGATCGCGTTGGAGATGAGGTTGGTGACTGTCTGCAGGATTCGATCTGAATCGACCCACAGATGCACGCCAGGTTCGCCGAAGGTGAAGTGGATCCCGCTCTTCGCAGCCGTCCCGCTGAGCAGGTCCGCCGCGCGATGCAGCAGGTCATCCGCATCGACATCCCCATAGTGCAGCTCGGCTTTGCCGGAGCCAATGCGCTCGAGCTCAAGGATGTCATTCACCAGGTTCACGAGCCGGTCCGTGTTGCCGATGGCAATGCCAAGCATCTGCTTACTCTTGTCAGGCCGCGACTGCAGAGCACCCGATGCGATCAACCCAAGCGAAGCGCGCATGCTGGTCAGCGGCGTGCGTAGCTCATGCGACACCGTAGAGACGAACTCGTCCTTCATGCGGTCGAGCGCGTGGCGTTCTGTCGTATCCGTGAAAGCGACCACAATGCCGGTGGCTGCGCCGTTGTTCAGGATGGGGCAGGCTACGTACTCCACGGGAAAGCTGGTGCCGTCCTTGCGCCAGAAGACATCGGTGCTCACGCGAACGGGTCGCAGTTCGCGCGCGGAATTCAGAATGGGACATTCATCCGCCGGATAGACCGAGCCATCGGGTCGTGTGTGGTGCATCAGCGCATGGATATCGCGCCCAAGAATCTCAGTTGGGATCTCATCCGGACGATAGCCCAGGATTTGCGCTGCTGCGGGATTGCATACGGTCGCCAGGCCTTCCAGATCCATACCGAAGATTCCGTCGCCCACGGAGTCAAGAATGGAATTCGACTGGCGTGTCAGTGCTGAGAGTCGCTCTTCTGCTCGCACCTTCTCCGTGATGTCGACACCGAAGCACAGTGCGTATTTTTCGCGCGTGCTGGCTTCGATCAGGCGGTTGCGATAGGCGACCACATGCGATGTTCCGTCCCGGTGACAAAGCTCAAAGGTGCCCTGCGCTTCGCCGGAAGCAGCGATGCTTGCAAGGTACTTTGTGAAGGAAGACTGTGCGCCCGCGGGCATAAAGTGCGACAGCGGCCGATTCAGCATGTCGTCCGGCGTGTAGCCGAGATTCTCGGCTCCGTAAGTGTTGATGGAGAGCAGCGTACCGTCGAGTGTATGCGTGAATACGGCGCCCAGCGATCCTTCGATCAGCAGGCGATAGCGTGCCTCGCTCTCGCGCAGCGTGATCTCTGCTTCGCGTTGTAGTGTGACGTCGATACCAGTCGCAATCAGGAAGGCGACCTCGCCCTGCGCATCCAGTAGAGCGGTTGCGGTCCACTGGATGCGGCGAATGGATCCATCGCGTGTGCGCCAGCGGTTCTCAAAGGCAAACGGGAACAAGCCATCCCGCAACTGCGTGTAGGTCGCGATGGCGTTGTCGCGATCTTCGGGTGGTACGAGCGTGTCCCACTCGGTCTGACCGACAACCTCGTTTAGCCCGAAGCCGGAGATGGTCTCGCAGATACGGTTGAAGCGCACGATGCGTCCCGCGGTGTCGAGCACGACTACCAGCGCACCGACCGTGTCGAGTACAGCCGAGACGAAGTTGCGTTCCACTGTCAGCGCAGATTCCACGCGTTGCCGCGAGCGAGCATCGCGATCTGCGATGCGATGATTCAGATTCAGTTCCAGCCGCGTCATCACCTGGCGAGCAAGTGTGCGCAGCGTGTTCGCTTCCAACTCGTCCAGCCGGCGTGGTGCGACGTCGTAAACACACAGCGTTCCTACTGCCTGGCCGTCCGCAGTGCGCAGTGGCGCGCCTGCGTAAAAACGAAAGGAAGCGGTTCCGATCGGAATGGAGCCGTCCGGGTAATGCGCATCTTCCGCCGCGTCCGGAATCTGGAAGACGTCATCGCCCAGGACGGTCTCGTCACACGGCGAAGCATCCCGCAACATGGTGCGCGATGGCAGTCCCACTCGTGATTTAAACCACACGCGATCACGTTCGACGAAGGAGACGGCTGCTGCCGGGACGTCGCAGATCTGTGCCACAAGTTGCGTGATCTCATCCAGTGCGGGATCCGGAAGGCTGCTGATCTCCAGGCGATCGAGCGCCTGCAGCCTGCGCTGCTCGGGCGAGATCGTCGTCACCGCAGCGCGCGTAGCACTCTCGTGTTTGATGGTTGTCGCCATTAAGGATTGGGCAACTTGCAGCACTCACTGGCTGCAGCGGGTTCGTTGGCGCTCGCGTCCATTGCGACCTTCCATGTTCCGTTTGGCAGCCGTTTCCAGATCGTGATGTATCGTCCGCTGGTCGTAACGTCGTTGCCGTTGCGGTCCTTTGAGTGGCCATCATAGTGGCCCCATGTAAAGCCCATGTCGCCGCTCGGCCCCATTTGTCCGCCGGTCGGCGTCCACTGCAGTTGATACTGTTTCGGGTCCCATGCGGCTTCTGCCGCGATGTGGGTCTTGCCGTAGACTGCGGCCTTGCCGTCATTTAGTGTGAGTGCATCGTCGGCGAACCAGTTGGAGAAAGCCTTGCCGCCGCCTGCGAGCGTCTCCTTCGCGAATTGCGCATCGAGCTGCAGCAACTGCATCACGCCGGGTGAGAGCGTGGGCTGGGTAACAGGATTGTTCGCAGGAGCGCGCCGCGACAATGGATCCAGCTGCGCATGCAGCGCAATTGGTCCCATCAAGAACATCACGCTTCCGAAAAAAAGCGATCGCATGGCATCTTCCTTAGAACACCAATGTACCCGCGTCCCGGCGAAACAGATAGAGTGTGGGGAATGTCTGCAGATACCCTTCAGGGCAATCGCCACCGCTTACGCTACGAAATTGCCGCCTGGACACTGGCCGCAGTGCTCCTATGCGGCGGCCTGACGTGCCTGGCTTCGGCCCACTTTCTCGCGCTTGGTGTTACGCTGCGCGCCGCGGGCGTACTAGTTCTGCTGGTGTGGGCTACGTTCCTGCGCCGCAAGCTGACGCCGTGGATCGTCGTCGGAATGGTTGCCGGCGTGGAGCTTGGGCTGGACGCGCCAGCAGTTGCGATTGGTTCGCACTTCCTAAGTGACATCTTCCTGCGGCTGGTGAAAACGATTGTTGCGCCGCTCATTCTTGCCACGCTGGTCAGCGGTATCGCCGGGCATGGTGACCTGAAGAGCGTTGGTCGCATGGGTTGGAAGAGCCTTCTTTACTTCGAGGTCCTGACGACCATTGCCCTTGTCATTGGACTGATTGCAGCGAATATCTCGAAGGCGGGCGTTGGTCTCGCGATGCCGGCGGAGATGATTGGATCTGTACCGAGCGCTGCTCCGATGCACTGGCAGGAGTTCCTGGCGCACGTCTTCCCAGAGAATATTGCGAAGGCAATCGCTGAGGGCCAGGTACTGCAGGTGGCGGTGTTCGCAGCTATCTTCGGCATCGCACTTGCCATGGCGCCGCGCGAGAAGGCTGCGCCCGTGCTGAAGCTGGCCGAGGGGCTAAGTGAAGTGATGTTTCGCTTCACAAACATTGTTATGTACATGGCGCCACTGGGAGTCGCGGCCGCCATGGCGTACACCGTGGCAAAGATGGGGCCAGGCGTCCTCATCCATCTTGGCAAGCTCCTTCTGGTCTTTTACGGCGCTCTACTGGCGTTCATCCTTTTCGTCCTCCTGCCGGTAGCGCTGATTGCACGTCTGCCTTTGAGACGGCTGCTGCGGCATGTATCAGGGCCCGCAGCGATTGCGTTTGCGACGGCTACCAGCGAGGCCGCGCTGCCGCGTGCGATGGAAGAGATGGAAGCCTTTGGCGTGCCGAGACGTATTCTGTCGTTTGTGATCCCGGCCGGTTACTCATTCAACCTGGACGGATCGACGCTCTACCTTGCGATGGCGATGGTGTTTGTGGCGCAGGTGGCGAACGTTCCCTTGAGCATCGGCACGCAGATCTTCATGATGGGCACGTTGATGTTGGCGTCGAAGGGCGTGGCGGGTGTGCCGCGTGCGGTGTTGGTGGTGCTGTTGGCGACGGCCGGAACTCTAAGGCTGCCTTCGGAGCCGATTCTGATCCTGGTGGGTATCGATGCGCTGATGGATATGGGCCGGACGGCGATCAATGTGGTGGGCAATTGCCTGGCCTCTGCCGTCATTGCGCGCTGGGAAGGGGCTTTGAACACCGAAACCGTCGAGCCGGCGGTTCTGGCCGCCATGGCGGAGTAGGCGTTCCAGATACAATTTCAGGAGCATCAACAATCGTAGGCAGCGCGGATACCCCTTTCCAGTCGCGCCGGCGTCATATTCAAGGAACAATGAGCAAATTTCTTCCCACGATCGAGTCTCCCGCCGACATTAAGAAGCTCACGATTCCGCAATTGGCGGAGTTGGCGGAGGAGATTCGTGAACGCCTGATCCAGAGTGTTGCAAAGACCGGCGGCCATATTGGGCCGAATCTTGGCGTCGTGGAACTCACCATCGCCATGCACTACGTCTTCGATACGCCGCAGGACTCGTTTGTCTTTGACGTCAGCCACCAGTCGTATGTGCATAAGTTGCTGACGGGACGCGAGTCGCGTTTCGAGACGATCCGGCAGCCTGATGGCTTGAACGGTTTCATGCTGCGCACCGAGAGTGAGCACGATAGTTTCGGTGCGGGTCATGCCGGCACCGCGCTAAGTGCCGCGCTGGGTATGGCAGTTGCCCGTGATCTTAGCGGCGGCACGGAACACATTGTTGCGTTGGCGGGTGATGCTGCGTTTACGTGCGGTATCTCGTACGAAGCGTTGAATAACATCGCGGGTCAGACCAAGCGCATGATCATTGTGCTGAATGATAACGAGTGGTCGATTGATAAGAATGTCGGTGCGATCGCTTCTTACTTCCACACGATCATTACTCACCCTCGTTTCACTTACCTGCATGATCGCGCTTCGGAACTAATTGAGCGCATTGGTGGCAAGGCTGCCAAGCATGTGCAGCGTAAGGCAGAGGAAAGTGTGAAGGGTCTGCTTGGACCTTCGATGCTCTTTGAAGAGTTTGGCCTGGATTATTACGGTCCCATTGATGGGCACGATCTGCCGCTGCTGGTGAAGACCTTCCAGTTCTTGAAGGCGCAAAACAAGCCTGTGGTGCTGCACGCGATCACGCAGAAGGGCAAGGGCTTCCAGCCTGCGATTGATAAGCAGAAGAAGTTCCATGGTCTGGGGCCTTATGACCCTGAGACGGGAGACACTGCGGCTGCTGGACAGAAGACTTACTCGGAGATTTTTGCGGAGACGCTGGTCAAACTGGCGAACAATGATCCGAAGGTTGTTGCCATTACTGCAGCGATGCCAAATGGCACCGCACTTGATCTTTTCCGGCCTTCGCATCCCACACGTTACTTCGACGTAGGTATTGCGGAAGAGCATGCGGTGATCTTTGCGGCTGGCATGGCGACGAAGGGTTATAAGCCTTTCTGCGCGATCTATTCGACCTTCTTACAGCGGGCGTTTGACCCTATCGTTCATGACGTTGCTTTGCAGGAATTGCCTGTCGTTTTCTGCATGGATCGCGGCGGACTAAGCGGCGATGATGGTCCGACGCATCATGGTTTGTTTGACATCAGTTATCTGCGCTGCGTGCCGAATATTGTGCACATGGTGCCGAAGGACGAGGACGAACTTGCAGACATGATGCAGACTGCACTGGAGCATAACGGTCCGAGTGCGATTCGTTATCCGCGTGGCACTGGGCCTGGATCCACTGTGAAGGCGCAGCCGGTTGCGTTGACGATTGGCAAGGCTGAAGTCATCCAGGACGGTGCGGACGTTGTGATTTTCGGCCTTGGTGCTTTGTTGCCTCTGGCTAAAGAGACTGCTTCCCGTTTGTCCAAGTTAGGGCTGTCGGTTGCGGTGGTTAATCCTCGCTTTGTGAAGCCGATTGACCGTGCCTGTATCGAAGGCTATGGGCGTAAGTGTGGTCTGGTAATTACGTTTGAGGACCATGTGCTTGCGGGTGGTTTTGGCTCTTCTGTGCTGGAGGTTTTGAGCGCTGCGGAGATTAATACGCCTGTAGTTCGTATTGGATGGCCGGACCAGTTTATCGAGCATGGCAAGGTTGACGCGCTTCGGGATAAGTATGGGATTAGTGTGGATGGGGCTTTGCACCAGGCGCAGCCTTACCTGAATGCGATTCTGCAGGAGCGTTTGGCGCATCGGTAGAAATTTGCTGGAAAAGTATTCAAGGGCGGCACAGGAGACTGTGCCGCCCTTTTGTTTGTGTGACTTGCGGTGTCAAAAATGCGCGTTCCAGGGTCTTTCGGATGGGTTTTGAATCGATTCAGTGTCCGAAATTGCAGAGCTTTGTCAGCGCGGTTGCCGGGAGGCCAGATTTGCCGCGAAGAGGGGCATGAGTTTCTCTGTCTGGCGGTGGCGGAAGCGGAAGATGTAGCGGATCTGGGCTCGTCCTGCGGCCCAGTTGGCGAGGTCGCCGAGGAGCCAGCCGGGGAACTCGTAGTCGACGTTGTCGTGGACGAGGGTGCCCGCAATGCCGTTGCGTGTCTCTTCTCGGACGGTGTGGCAGTGGCGCCAGTACTGGAAGGGCCCTGAGGTCTGGGAGTCGCAGAAGTGGTCGTTCCACTCGAACTCCGGGATGAGGGCGTGCCAGTTCATGCGGATGGGCAGGCCGGGGAGCATGCGGAAGCTGAGGATCATGGTGGTTCCGACGCCGGTGCCCAGGCGCACGGGTGATCCGGGTGGCGGTGCGGGAGGCGCGATCAAGCGTAGTTCTTCAATCTTCGCGCGCTGCCAGTAAGGCATGAGCGGCGGCAGATTCTGCGGATTGGCGAAGAACGCGAAGACGATGGGAACCGGAAAGGGCAGCCACTGGTCGGCCTGGAAGTTGTGGCGCATGAGCGATATGAGTCCAGATCACCCTTATAGGTTGACCGTGCCGGCAGAGCATTTCGGCGGTAATCGAATCAGGACCACCTCGGTCCGAAAAATACTGGACCGATTCAGTCCTAGATCATGTAATCTCATCCATATCGGACCTATGTTGTCGGAGATTCCTGGGGAGACCCGGTCGGCTTCTCCGCGCTCGGTCCGGAAAACGAACGAGGCGACGTTGAGGGACATCGCAAGTTGATTTTTGAGGCAGCGTGAAAGCGCGCCCATTCCCGGAGCGTATCCAGTATGAAGTGCAAAGAAGAACTGAACGGGCGGCGGAGCAAACTTATGCTCACCGGTACCCTTGCAATGTTTGCCATGAGCGGCCTTCGTGCCGAAGCAGCCATTTCTACCGATAAGGACGACCACAAGCCGGAGCCGAACGCGAATGGCGGGCGCGTGTACGACGAAGTCGCCGACCAGACGCGGCCGAGCCAGACGGTTCATACCTTCAACATTCCTCCCGGGACGCTGGCCGAGGTGGCTGCAGCACTGGAGAAGGAGACCGGGCTGCGGATGGTGATCTCGTCCAAGCGCTACGCTGGTGTGCAGTCGCCGGGCGTGCAGGGCGTGTTGACTATTGAAGAGGCGCTGACGGCGGCGCTGAAGGACACGAGCATGGCGGCGAACTTTGTGTCGCCGGAGCGTGTTTCGCTTGATCTGCTGGGAGCGGACCAGAGTGTGTCGGTTGTGGCGACGTCTGAGCTGATCTCGCCGAAGTACACAGCACCTTTGCGTGATCTGCCGCAGACGCTGACGATCATTCCGCAGGCGATCATCGAGAACACCGGTTCGACCACTCTGGTGGAGGCGCTCCGCACGGTTCCCGGTATTACGTTTGGCGCGGGTGAGGGTGGCAATCCAGTTGGCGATCGTCCCTACATTCGTGGTGTGGACTCGCAGTCGAGCACCTTTGTCGACGGCATGCGCGATATCGGCGCCCAGTCGCGCGAAGTGTTCAACCTGGAATCTGTGGAAGTGTCCAAGGGGCCGAGCGGCGGCTTTGCCGGTCGTGGTGCTGCGGGCGGCAGCCTGAACCTGAACACGAAGATGGCTCGGCGTGAGAGCTTTCTGGCTGGCACGTTTAGTCCCGGTACGGCGAACTTCTTCCGTGGAAGTGCGGATGGCGGTTTGAAGCTGACGAACTCGATCGCAGGCCGGCTCAATGGCGTGTGGCAGGATTCGGACACGGCGGGCCGCGACTATGTTCGCAACGGCCGTTATGGTTTTGCACCGGCGCTGCTGTTCAACCTGGGCCACCGCGTGCGATTGAACACGAACTACTACCACCTGATGACGAACGACGTTCCTGATCCGGGTATGCCGTACAACAACCCGACGTTCTTTGCGCGTATCGACGGCCGAGCGCGGACGCTTCAGGCTGGCGATGGACAGCCGCTGGTCGTGAACCGGAATAACTTCTACGGCATCAACTCGCGCGACTTCCGCAATGAGAAGGTGAAGACTGCTCTGGGCCGTGTGGAAGTGGATTTGACGGAAGGCGTGGTGCTGCGGAACAGCTACCGCTTCGGCAAGTCGAACCAGGACTACGTGTATTCGATGGTGGATGACAGCCAGGGCAACATCTACTACGGGCTGGTCTATCGCCGCGCGCAGCAGCGCTTCTCGGCGGTGGATACTTCGATCAACCAGACGGACCTTTCGGGCCATGGCAAGACGGGCAGCATTCAGCACAGTTTTGCGACGGGCTTTGAGTTCTCGCGGGAGCGTGGCTGGAACAGCACGTACACGCTGGGCGGCCGTAATTCGGCCGGTGTTGTAGCGATTCCGACGTACACGGTACGCAATGTGGCGACGGGTGCTGCGACGGCCGTGAGTGCAACGCGTTGTCCGCTGGGCACGGGCGCGGCGGGCGGTTACTACTGCACGGATCTGACGAACCCAACGCCGGACGATCCGTTCTATGGTGTGACGTCTGCGACGAACCTGACGACGGCAGCACCGAGTGCACCGGTTACCAACACACTCGTCAAGAACTTTGCACCGAACAAGCAGGTGACTGGAACACGGTCGGTGTACGGCTTCGATACGATCCGCTTTATCAAGCAGCTGCAGGCGACGGTGGGCATCCGGTATGACCACTACGATTCGGTGTACCGTTCTGCGCTGACGGCGGTGCCGGTCACGACGTTCCCGACGATCTCGAACCTTGTGAACTACCAGGTGGGTGTGGGATATAAGCCGGTGACGGCGGCTACGATCTACGGTTCGGTGAGCAGTTCTGCGACGCCGCCGGGTAACTCTCTGGGGCAGGGACAGGATCCATCTGCGATTACAAGCGCTGTGAACCAGGCGCTGCCGCCTGAGAAGACGCGTTCGGTTGAGGGTGGTGTGAAGTGGGAGCTGTTCGGCGCGAAGGCTCTCGCAACCGGTGCTTACTTCCAGTCGAATACGGAGAATGTCCGGATCACGCAGGCGGACAGCACGATCGCAGCGGTGGGAACACGCCGTAATCGCGGACTTGATTTTGGCATTACTGGTTATGTCAGTCGTAAGTGGCAGTTGTTTGGCGGCTACACCTTTATGAATGCCATTCTGCTGAACTCTGGTGGTGCGGGAGCAGCGGCGGGCCTGATGGATGGCCGGCGCTTCCCGAATACTCCGGAGCATAGCTTCAGTGTGACGAGTTATTACTCGGTCACGCATAAGTTGAACCTGGGTGGCGGTATCTACGGTGCGGGCAAGGTCTTTGGTGCCGATTCTCCGACAGCACCGAAGTGGGTTCCTGGATATGCGCGTGTGGATCTGTACGGATCGTATCGCTTCAACCCGCACGTGGAGTTGCAGGCTAACTTGCAGAACGTGGGTGACAAGACTTACTTCCTGCAGGCTTACACGACGCACTATGCGCAGATGGCACCGGGCCGCCAGGGTCGCCTGACGCTGAACGTGCACTTCTAACACGCGATGCAGGTAGCGGATCACAAGACGTTGGAACTGGTACGCGCCGCAGCGGAACGCGGCGTGTGCCAGGCCCAGGCGCTCTATGGGCAGATGCATCTGGATGGCAAGCTGGTGCCACAGAATCCTTCGCTGGCGCTGCATTGGTTCGAGCGTGCCGCTGTGGGTGGCGACGTGATGGCCATCAACATGGTGGGCCGTTGCCTGGACCAGGGATGGGGCGTGGCTGCGAGTCCGCACCTTGCCGCGCCGTGGTTTCGGAAGGCTGCGGAGCGGGGGCTGGACTGGGGTATGTACAACCTGGCAACGCTGCTGACGATGGGTAGCGGCGTGAACGAAGACAAGTACGAAGCGCTGCACTGGTTCCGCAAGGCTGCCGATCTTGGTCATGCTAAGTCGATCAACATTGTCGGTGGGTTTTACGAGGATGGATGGGTTGTGGCGGTGGATATGGCCGCTGCAAAGGATTGTTATCGCAGAGCCGCGATTGCAGGGGACTTTCGCGGGCAGTTTAATTACGCGCGTCTGCTGGCGGATGCGGGCGAGATCAGCAGCGCACTGTCATGGCTGCAGAAGGTGCCACAGACTGCGACGCCTGCTTTTCTTTTGAAGATGAAGCGCTTCTTAGAACAAATGCCCGTGGCAGAGTTACGGACTTTCGCGGTCGAACTATGAAGGTGAAGCGGTGGACGCTGGCCTTTCGCCAGGCCATACGAGGCAGTAAGAATTTCCGGCTATAGCCGAAGAGGCGAAATCCCTCAGGGGCTAAAGCCCAGTCTTAAGGGCGACGGGAGATGGCATGGCTGAAGCCATGCCCCTCCGAAAACGGACACCCATTGCGTATGTCGGTAGACACAGATCGGCGATATCCCTAAGGGGCTGTGGCCCAACCTTAGGGCGGTGCGGAATGGCATGGCTGAAGCTATGCGTCTCCGAAAACGGACACCTATGCGTATGTCGGTCGACACGAACCGGCGGTGAGGAAGCAAATGTTGGTACAGGTTCCTGATGTTTTAACGCGTGAGCAGGTGAAGCGATTCCGCGAAGCGCTGGATGCGACGGAGTGGATCGATGGCAAGGTTACTGCCGGCTACCAGTCTGCGCGGGTGAAGGACAACGCACAGCTCAACGAGAACAATCCGGTCGCTGCCGATCTGGGCAGGCAGATTGTCGAGGCGCTGAACAGCTCGCCGGTGTTTGTGGCTGCTGCGCTGCCGAAGAAGATCTTTCCGCCGCTGTTCAATCGGTACCAAGGCGGTCAGTCGTTTGGCAACCACGTGGATAACTCGGTGCGCCGTATTTCTTCGACGGGCGAGTACGTTCGCACGGACCTTTCGGTGACGCTGTTTTTGAGCGATCCGGATGAGTATGACGGCGGTGAACTGGTCATTGAAGACACGTACGGGACAAAGAGCGTGAAGCTGCCTGCGGGCGACGCGGTGCTGTATCCATCGACCAGTCTTCACCATGTGCGTCCTGTGACGGCGGGAGCGCGTGTGTGCTCGTTCTTCTGGTTGCAGAGCATGGTGCGCAGCGATGAGCAGCGATCGTTGCTGTTGACGCTGGATATGGCGATCCAACGGCTGGCACAGGATGTGCCGGATCATCCGTCGGGCGTTGACCTGACGGGGGTTTATCACAACCTGCTGCGGCAGTGGGTGGAGCTTTAGAGATCAGGCACGCGCTTCCCCCTGAAACAGCGTGCCAATGAGCTGTCCGCATTTGATGTGGGCAGAAAACGAGGGACCGGATGCCGCCCTCACGGCACCGGTCCCTCGCTGTTTTTGGATGTAAGAAACTCGGTGCGCAGCTTTGGGAACGGGTCGCGTGTTCCTCGCGATGCCCCACCCTTTGCTTCACAAAGAATGGGCACACGGTTTGTGGCGTACGCAGGATTCTTCCGGTCAGTTGCTGGCGGTCAAAAAAGAAGAGCGCCCGATGTTCCGGGCGCTCCTGGTTGCCAAGTGGTGCGGTGAACTAGTTGGGCATCAGGACGGTGTCGACCACGTGGATGACGCCGTTCTTCTGGAAGACGTCTGCGGTGGTGATGGTGGAGGAGCCACCCTTTTCGTCGGTGAGCATGATGATGGAGCCGGACATCTTCGCGGTGAGCGTGCCGCCCTGAACAGTCTTCAGCGTTGCCGTGCCGTTGCCCTTCTTGATCATCTTTGCGAGCTGCTTGGAGCTGATCTTGCCGGGGACGACGTGGTAGGTGAGGATCTTGGTGAGGGTTGCCTTGTTCTCAGGCTTCACGAGCGTGTCGACGGTGCCTGCAGGGAGCTTTGCGAAGGCATCGTCGGTCGGTGCGAAGACGGTGAAGGGGCCGGTGCCATTGAGCGTGTCGACGAGACCTGCTGCCTTGACGGCTGCGACGAGAGTCTTGTGGATGGGCGAGTTCACCGCGTTCTCAACGATGGTCTTGTTGGGGTACATGGGAGCGCCGCCGACATCGGGATCCTTCTGTGCCATTGCGGTCATGCTGCCGCCCATCAGAGCTACGGCCAGTACTACCTTTGCAAACTTGTTCATGGTGACTCTCCTGTTGTGCGTAACTTACTTGTGCTTGAACCTGTCCACCGGCCGGGCGGAAATCGCTTGCTGCACTGTAGGAACGAGTACAGAGCGAAAGCGGATTGCGTGGGTTTGCATTTTTCTTTGCGGTACTTGCCGGATACTGATGAAGAAACGACGAGCACGGGTACCGGTGCATCTGACGTGAAGATGGCTGTGTTGACCAATTGGGTGTTCGGACTGTCCACCAATTGACAAGCTGCTGCAGGGCTACAAAACTACAGGGGTGTTCTTGACAGGATCAGAGCAGGACAGCGGTGAGGCGCGGGTACTCGTGCGACACCGCCACGGAGACGAGAACGATCATCCGCACATTGAAGCGCGGGACTCCGGCCTGTTTGTGATCGGCCTGTTCAAGCTTTGCAAGGCTGTCTTCTTCCTGGGCGTGAGCCTGGGTGCGCTCCACTTCATTCACCATGACCTGTCCCAGACGGCGGAGCGGTTCCTGCTGGAGCTGCACTTCGATCCTGAGAGTCGTGTCGTGGATCTGGTGACGGACAAGCTGGCGCTGCTGACCCACCACAAGCTGCGGCTGATCAGCCTGGGTACGTTTCTGTATGCGGGGCTTTGCTGCACGGAGGCGTACGGTCTGCTGCGCCGGAAGGTGTGGGCGGAGTTCGTTACGCTTTGGCTAAGCGTGTCGTTTGTGCCGTGGGAGGCGTGGGAGCTGGCTCGCGTGCCAAGCCTGTGGCATGCGGCGATTCTGCTGGCGAACCTGGTGGTTGTGGCGTATCTGCTGTGGATGCTGCGGCGGAAGAAGAGCCGCCAGGGCGGTCGCTCCTAATCAAAAGCTGAGGGAATGCCGTTTCCGCGAGGACGGTGTGCGATCTGTGCAGAATAACTTTCGCTTTTTCTTTGCTGTACTACGTCTTCCGTGTTATCCACAAGTAGCAACAGGCGTACAGAACCGGCCTCATCAACACAAGCTGTAGTGCTGTTTGGGTTTATCGGCCCTGCCCGTTGTGATTTCCACATTCAGCTGAATTTACCGAGGAAAAGAGGGGCAAATATCCACTTGCTCTTCTGCTCGGTATCAGTAACGATGTGGAGCGTGGTGGTAAATAGTGGAGCAAAAGGGAACGATCTTTTGATCTCACACGCAAATAGTAGCCGGTTCGGGCCCCAGCGGTACAAAACCCGAACCCAGAGCGGTACCGGCGGGGTTTGAAGACGATGTTTCGTGGCAATCACCCAGCGCGTGTGGACGACAAAGGCCGGCTTAAGCTGCCGGCTGAGTTCAAGCGTCGCGTGGATGAGAGCTACGGTCCGCAGTTCTACATCACCAGCAAAGACGGCAAGCGGGCGGAGATCTACCCGATCCGTGAGTGGGAGCTGGTGGAGGCGAAGCTGGCGGAGATTCCGAACATGAATCCCGCGAAGAAGAAGTTTCTGGACGTGACGAACTATTACGGCCAGATGGCAGAGCTGGATGCGCAGGGGCGTTTGACCCTGCCGCTAATTCTGCGGGAGAGCGCGAAGGTTACCGCCGAGGTGGTGGTGCTGGGATCGCAGACATATCTGGAGGTCGTGAACCATGACGACTTCAAGGCAAAGCTGGACCTGGAGCCGTTGACCGAGGCCGATATGACGGCGTTGGCGGATTTGGGACTTTAGAGATTTGAACGTAAGGCCCCGAGTGGGCCCGCATGGAGGCGGAGAGTGAGCGGTCCGCAACATGTGCCGGTTCTTTTAGAGGAAGTTTTAGACCTTCTACAGGTGCGCCGCGGCGGGACTTATGCCGATGCGACGCTGGGGCTGGCAGGGCATTCGAGCGCAATTGCTCGGCGGCTTGGGCCGGAGGGATTGCTGATCGGATTCGATCGGGACCCGCAGGCGATGGAGCTTGCCACAGCACGACTGGATGCGCTGCGTGAGGAGCTTGGATCGGAGATGCCGCAGGTGCGGCTGATTCCGCGGGCTTTTTCATCGGCTGCAGAGGAGTTGGAGCCGGCATCGCTGGATGGACTGCTCGCCGATTTTGGCGTGAGCAGCATGCAGTTGGACCAGGCGCACCGAGGATTCAGTTTTCGGATGGATGCACCGCTGGATATGCGCATGGATACGCGCAGCGGTGAGACAGCCGAGCAAGTGGTAAATCAGGCGGACGAAGAAGATCTCGCGAACCTGATTTACGAATTCGGAGAGGAAAGGAGGTCGCGGAGAATCGCCAGAGCCATTGTGAGGGCACGGCCGATACGTACGACGGCGGAATTAGCCAGAGTGATATCGGCCGCTGCCCCAGCAATGAAACAGGACAAGATTCATCCAGCGACCAGAACTTTCCAGGCACTTCGAATTCGTGTGAATGATGAACTTGGGGAGATACGGTCGCTGCTTGAGAGCGCGCCATCTCTTTTGAAGTTCGGAGGACGTCTGGCGGTCATCAGCTTTCATTCGCTGGAGGACCGGCTGGCGAAGGATGCGCTGAAAGAGGGCGCAGAACGTGGTGTTTGGAACGTGATCACGCGGAAACCGGTGATTGCGGGTGAAGTGGAAGTCGATCGCAATCCAAGGTCACGGAGTGCGAAGTTACGCGTTGCGGAGCGGGTGAAATCCGGTCCGAGATTTACAAAGAAGGTTCCTCCGGTTGGCGGAAGTAGTCGCGGTAGCCGACCCGGAGTAAGTTGACGGCAGTAACTGTGGATAACCTGTGGGAACTTAGGAAAACTCCTCCCCACGGTGTAAAACAGGGCGCTCATCCGTCCTCATGGTTAGAGCAGAAGACGCTCAGGGCACGAGGACGAAGGACCGCCGAGTAAGTAGCGGGTAATACATCGGATGGGTTAGTAACCAATCCGGTTCTGGTAGATAAGACGCTCCTCGTACGCGAGAGAAGCGGCTAAGTCCAGAAAACAAACGGGCTGGGAATCAACCTTGATTCCCCTGAAGAGTGAGAGGGTGGCGAGCGTGATGGAACAGACGATGCCGGCAGTTGGAATGGTGGCGGGACGCGCACAGCGCGAGCGCGCCGAGTCGTTTCGTGATCACAACCGTTCGGTGTTCGATCAGCAGCGCCGTGCGCGCCGCGGTCCCACGCCTGAGATTTTCTTCACCAAGCATCTCGACAACAGCCGCATTGTGAAGGCGGATGATCCTGAGCGCCGCAAGGAGATGCGGCAGTTCACCATTGCCATGGGTATGTTGTTTTTCCTGGTAATGACGTATGTCTGGCAGCATTTTTCCTCGATTGAAATGGGCTATGCCATTGAGGCGAAGAAGCTACAGGTGGAACACATGCGCGAGGAAAACCGGCAGTTACATCTGTCGGAGGCCCAATTGTCGGATCCGGACCGCATTGATCGGATTGCACGGCAGCTTGGCCTGGATACACCGCAGCCTGGACAGGTCGTTCGTCCGGACGGATCGTTTGCGAATAACGGCCCGGTGTTGGCTGAGGCGCAGGTACCTTCGGCGGTTCTCCGCTAAGTTCAATTTTTTGTAACGGCCGGCAGGCTCCGCTGCGATAGTCGAGGGAACCGGCCGTTACGACTTCGTTCCCCAGCTTCGATAAGGTCGAGCCCGCCATGAGTAACATTCGCCAACCACTGACTGCACCTATCCGGCGCGTTCGCTTTGTCTATGTCGCGCTGTTTTTTGCGTTGTGGACGTCGGCTATCGGTTTGCGGCTGGTCTGGCTGCAGGTGGTGAAGCATCACGATTGGATGGAGCGCGCCTCCAAGCAGCAGCAGCGGACGTTTGAAGTGGCGCCACGGCGTGGTGTTCTGTATGACCGGAATCTGCGCGAACTGGCTGTAACTGTCCTTGCGGAGTCGGTGTACGCCGTTCCCAGTGAGCTTGGCGATAACAGGGGCAATGTCGCAGAACTGCTTTCCGGCATCGTTCACATCGATCCCACCGATACGTTCACCGCGCAGAGCAGCATCATGGCGCGGCTGACTGCCTCGAGAAATTTTGCGTGGATCGCTCGTAAGTTGACGCCGGAGCAGGCGCAGCGTGTGCGGGAGCTGAATCTGAAGGGCGTGTACCTGCAGAAGGAGTTCAAGCGCTTCTATCCAAACACGGATCTTGCAGCGCAGACGCTGGGCTATGTGGGCATTGACGACACCGGCCTGGGTGGCATGGAGCGCGAGTTTGAGGAAGACCTGCATGGCACGCCGGGCCATGTGCTGACGGCTGTGGATGCGAAGCGTCACGCGTTGGGAAGTGAAGAGCGTGAGCCGCTGCCGGGCGAGAACCTGGTGCTGTCGATCGACACCAATATTCAGTACATGGCGGAGCGCGCGCTGGATGCGCAGATGCTGAAGATGAAGGCGGCGCACGGCACGGTGGTGGTGCAGGATCCGCACACGGGGCAGATTCTGGCACTGGCTATCTCGCCGCGCTATAACCCGAATGATCTGAAGCACCAGGATCCAAGCATCCTGAAGAACCTGGCTGTGAGTGACGTGTATGAGCCGGGATCGACCTTCAAGCTGGTGACGTATGCCGCGGCGCTGGATGGTGCGGGTGTGGAGCCCACGGATATCGTGGACTGCCAGGGCGGCGCCATGACCATGTACGGCCGTACGCTGCATGACGATAAGTCCGATCACTTTGGCCGTGTGACGGTGCAGTATGCGCTGGAGCACTCGAGCGACGTGGGCGCGGCGAAGATGGCGATGAAAGTTGGCAACAGTAAGTTCTATGACTACATCCGCGGCTTTGGCTTCGGTGACCGGTCAGGCATTGAACTGCCGAGTGAGACGCGTGGTCTGCTGCGTCCTGCGCGTAAGTGGGAGGCGACGAGCATCATGTCGATCGCCATTGGGCATGAAGTAGGTGTGACCCCGGTGCAACTGGTGACGATGGTCTCTGCGATTGCGAATGGTGGTACGTATCTACCGCCGCACATCCTGCTGGATGAGACGGAGTACATGAAGGGCGACAACCGGTTGAAGCCTGCTGCCTTTCATCCTTCCAACTCGCTGCCCGCGAAGATGCCCGATGGAGCGCACCGCGTGATCACGGAGCTGACTGCTGCGAAGATGCGGTCGATGATGCAGGGCACCATGGTGACAGGTACGGGCAAGTCGGGCGCACTGAACGGTTACAGTGCGGGCGGAAAGACTGGCACGGCGCAGAAGATTGATCCTGTCACGCACACTTACTCGCATACTCGCACGGTGGCCAGCTTTGCCGGTATCGCGCCGGTGAACAACCCGGCGATCTCCGTCGCGGTGGTTATCGACGATCCGATGGTTGGAACGCGCTATGGTGCTGAGACCAGCGCTCCAGTCTTCAAGCAGGTTGCGCAGGAGGTGCTGGAGTACCTGGGTGTACCGCACGATCAACCGTTGAAAGAGGTAAAGCCTGGCACCGAGCCAAAGCTGGAGATTGCGGGCGATGCGCCGAGCGAGGACCCTGGCGATCTGACGGCGATGTATGAAGAGATCAACGCGCTGCCTGCGGATGATCCGCTGCGTCAGAAGAGCGATGCGGCACTGGTGGCAGCGACCGCGAGTGCCGCGCCGAAGCCTGTGACGTCGACGGAGAGGAAGGGTGTCTTTGCGGCGCTGCCGGAGAAGATGCTGAAGGCCTTCCGCGACCATGGTGGATCGTCGTTCATGACGGACGAGGCGGAGAACGCAAAGATTGCAGCGAAGCCGATTGTGGACCATGTACAGCGGACTGACGGCGCGGTGGTGGTGGATGCGAGTACGAAGGTTGCGGTGCCGGTGATGCAGGGTGGATTGCGCGCAGTGATTCAGCAGGCTGCTGGTGCAGGGCTGCGGGTGCAGCCGGTGGGCAGTGGCCTGGCGCGTGAGCAGGTTCCAGCGGCCGGAACGATGGTGCCACTGGGTACGGAAGTGGTTGTGCGGTTCACGCGATGATGGACGCGCACTGGACGATCATCATCCTGATTGGTGCGGTGGTCGGTGTCGTCGTGGGGACGATCGGGACGAGCGGCGCGATCATGATTCCGCTGCTGGTGTTCGTGTTCGGGCTGTCACAGACGAGTGCGCAGGGAACGGCGCTATTGATGGCTTCCTGCCCTTTGTGGATTGCGCCGATGCTGGTGTACGCGCGTGCGAACCATGTGGAGTGGCGGCTGGGTCTGCTGCTGGCGACGGGCATGGCCGTGGGCAGCATCTATGGTGCGAAGCTGGCGATGCAGTTGCCAACGGTCTTCCTGAAGCGCGGGTTCGCGCTGATGCTGGCAGCCGTTGCTGTGCGCATGTTCTTCCAGCGGTAGAATCGCGCGAGTATGAATTGGACCGAAATAATTGCCGGTGTACCGGTGCTTGCCGTTGGCGACGCAGCGCGCGCGGAGATATTGGGCGTGGAGTATGACTCGCGTGCCGTGCGTGCCGGATCGCTGTTTGTCGCGATGCGTGGCGAGACGACGGATGGCAACCGGTATGTGCGTGCGGCGCTGGATGCGGGCGCTGTCGCGATCGTCACCGACTCACGTGAGAGCTTTGCCTTTGCGGATGCGCGTGGCGTGCCGGCTGCGTTGATTGCCGATGGACGGCGTGCGCTGGCCGAGGTGAGTGCGAACTTCTTTGGGCATCCTGAGCGGCAGGTGAAGCTGTGCGGTATCACCGGGACGAACGGTAAGACGACGACTGCGTTCCTGCTGGAAGGCCTGCTGAACAGTGTGGCGCGCAAGTGTGTGTTGATCGGCACGATTGAGACGCACGTAGCGGGCGCTGTGAGGCCGAGTGCGCATACGACGCCGGAGAGCCGCGATGTGCTGGCGATCTTTGCGGACGGTGCGGCTGCGGGCGCGACCGAGGCGGTGATGGAGATGAGTTCGCACGCGTTGCAGCAGGAGCGTGTGTGGGCGTTGCCGGTGGATGTGGCGGTGTTTACGAATCTGACGCAGGACCACCTGGATTATCACGGCACGATGGATGCGTATGCGGCGGCGAAGGCGCGGTTGTTTGAGGGTGTGGGTGCTGCTGCGCCGCGGGTTGCGGTGATCAACGCGGATGATGCTTACGCGGCAGTAATGGTGGCGGCGGCGAAGGATTGCGAGACGCGCTGGAGTTACGGCGTCGATGGTGCGGCGGACTTCAAGGCGAGTGATGTGGTGCTGCGTGCGGGTGCGACGAGCTTTGTGATGGCCACTCCGTTTGGCGATGCGGAGGTGACGTCGCAACTGACGGGGCGGGTGAATGTGTACAACCTGCTGGCGGCGGTTGCGGCTGCGATGGGCCGGGGACTGACGCTGGACGAAGTTGTTGCTGGAGCGGCTGCGTTGCCGCCGGTGCCGGGACGCTTTGAGACGGTGACGAACGCGCTTGGGTTCAGCGTCGTGGTGGATTATGCGCATACGGACGATGCGTTGCGGAACCTGATTGTGCTGGCGCGTGAGCTTGCGGGTGAGGCTCGCGTGATTACGCTGTTTGGTTGTGGCGGTGATCGCGATAAGACGAAGCGGCCGAAGATGGGTCGCGCTGCGGGTGAGGGCAGCGATGTTGTGATCGTGACGAGTGACAATCCGCGGAGTGAAGATCCTGCGGTGATTGCAGACGAAGCGCTTGCGGGTGTTCGCGAGACCGGGAACATGAGTGTGCGGGTTGTGCTGGATCGTGCGGCTGCAATTGCGCTGGCAGTGAACGAAGCGCGGGCGGGCGACATCGTACTGATTGCAGGCAAAGGTCATGAGAAGACGCAGACGTCGCACGGCGTGGCAATGCCGTTTGATGATGTCGCGGTTGCCGCGGCGGCGCTGCGCGAGAGGGAAGCAAAGGCATGATGTTGACGTTGGGACAGGTTGCGGATTGGATCCATGCAGAGGGTGATTTTGATCTGCAGACGAAGGTGTTTGGCTACTCGATCGATTCGCGTACGGTGGCCGCCGGTGAGTTGTTCTTCGCGGTGATGGGCGAGCGGTTCGATGGGCATGAGTTTGTGGAGACAGCTCTGAAGGCAGGCGCTGCCGCGGCTGTGGTGAGTACGCACTGGGTGGTGCCGGCGGAGGTTGATCCTTGCAAGTTGTTGCGTGTGCCCGAGAGCGAAGACTGTGTGCTGAAGGCGTTGCAGGGGCTGGCGCATAAAGTTCGTCAGCACTGGGGCAAGCGCTTGATCGGCATTACGGGGTCGGCTGGGAAGACGACGACGAAGGAGTGCGTTGCTGCTGTGCTGTCTGCGCAGTTCGAGGTGTTGAAGTCTGCGGGGAATCTGAACAATGGTTTTGGTGTGCCGCTGCAGTTGCTGCGGCTGCAACCGGAGCATGAGGTTGCCGTGATTGAGATGGGCATGAATCATGCCGGTGAGATTGCGGCGCTGGCGAAGATTGCCGAGCCGGATTGGGCTGTGGTGAGTAATGTCGCGCCGGTGCATCTGGAGCATTTTGCGGATGGCATTGCGGGAATTGCCGCGGCGAAGTTTGAGCTGGTGCAGTCGCTGCGTCCGGATGGTGTTGCGTTTCTAAATGCGGACGATCCGTATGTGTCGACGTTTGGGCGTGGGCGTGAGGCGCGGTACTTTGGGTTGCGTGGTGCGTCTGCAACGGTGCTGGCGACGGATGTTGTGAGTGCGGGCGCTGATGGGATGCGGTTCACTGTGGAGGCTGGCGGCGAGCGGGTGGCTGCTTCGATTGCGCTGCTGGGTGAGCACAATGTTTACAACGCGCTGGCGGGCATTGCGGTGGGGCTTGAGAGTGGGATGACGCTGCAGGCGTGTATCGATGCGCTGGCGGTGTTGCAGCCGAGCGACAAGCGTGGCGAGCAGGTGGTGTGGCGCGGAGCGCGCATCATCAACGATAGCTACAACAGCAATCCGCGTGCGCTGGATGCGATGGTAGATGCGCTGATGGCGGTGGAGGCGACGCGGCATATCGTGATTGCGGGCGAGATGCTGGAGCTGGGCCCGGATGCGGATGTGCTGCATGCGGAGTGTGGTGCTTACATGTTGTCGCGCGGTGTGGATGTGGTGCTGGGTGTCCGCGGTCATGCGGCGGCGCTGGTGCAGGGCGCGGGGGATCGCGGGGTGTTTGTGGCGAGTCCTGAGGATGCCGGGATGTGGATGCTGGCGAATCTGCGGGAGGGCGATGCGGTTTTGTTGAAGGCTTCGCGTGGGGTTCGGTTGGAGCGGTCGCTGGTGGCGCTTGGGTTGGGTGCTGCTGCAGGGCATTAGTTGATTCGTGCTGTCGCACGAATAACCCACCCTTTTGCTTCGCAAAAGAATGGGGCACCCGGGTTCGTGGCGCTTCGGGAGTATCTGATTTGGGGCGTGCGTGCGGCGATGTTGGTGCGGGCCGCGTAAGCTGAAACTCGATTGTGTCTGCGCTGAGTTTTCGCGCACGGAGGACCGTTGCTTTACTGGCTGCTCTATCAAAAGCTTTATCCGGTCTTCCGGGTGTTTCGTATCTTTCGGTACCTTACGTTTCGCTGCGTGTTTTCGAGCCTGACGGCGTTGCTGATCGGTTTGCTGATCGGGCCGTTTGTGATCCGGCGTCTGCGTGAGTTTCAGATTGGTCAGTACATACGCGAAGAGGGACCGGCGAGTCACCAGAAGAAGACCGGTACTCCGACGATGGGCGGCGTGCTGATCTGTATCTCGATCCTGGTGCCGACGCTGCTTTGGAGTGATCTGTCGAACCCGTTTGTGTGGGTGGCGGTGCTGTCGACGACGGCGTTTGGTGCGATTGGATTTGCGGACGATTACATCAAGGTGCTGCACAAGCGGAACCTTGGACTTACGAGTATTCAGAAGCTGATGCTGCAGTTTCTGGCGAGCTTTGGGGTGGCCGCGGCGCTGGTTTGGATGCAGTCTCGGGGGATGTATTCGACGCGGCTGGTGGTGCCGTTTGTGAAGAAGTTCCGGCCGGATCTGATCATCGATTCGCTGCATTTCACGCATGGGTTCTATTGGCTTAGCTTTATCCCGTTTGTGATCTTCGTCATGCTGGTGATCAGCTTCAGCTCGAATGCAGTGAACCTGACAGATGGTCTGGATGGGCTGGCGATTGGCTGCACGATCATTGCGGCGGGTGCGCTGACTGTGCTGACGTACGTCAGCGGTCACGTTGTCTTCAGCGACTATCTTGAGCTGCAGCGTATGCCGATGGTGGGTGAGCTGACAATCTTCTGCGGGGCGATGGTGGGGGCTTCGATCGGGTTCCTTTGGTACAACGCACACCCGGCGGAAGTGTTTATGGGCGATGTGGGATCGCTGGCGCTGGGCGGTGCGATCTCGACGGTTGCCGTGTTGATCAAGCAGGAGTTGCTGCTGCCGTTTATTGGTGGCGTGTTCATCCTGGAGGCGGTCAGCGTGATGCTGCAGGTGGGCAGTTACAAGCTGCGGGGCGGGAAGCGGATCTTCAAGATGGCTCCCTTGCATCATCACTTTGAGTTGAGCGGTTGGAGTGAGAGCAAGGTCATTGCGCGGTTCTGGATTATGGCGCTGGTGTTTGCTTTGTTTGCACTGACTACGCTGAAGCTGCGGTAGGCTGATAGCCCATGGATCTGAAGAACAAACGCGTCCTTGTTGTTGGCCTTGGTAAGAGCGGGGTGTCCGCTGCGTTGTATTTGCGGCGGCTGGGTGCTCGTGTGACCGTGAGCGATGCTCGGGCGGGTGAGGCGCTGGCGAAGGAGATTCCTGCGCTGCTGGATGCGGGCGTGATGGTGGAGACCGGCGGGCATGGGGTGCTGACGTTTCGTCGGCAGGACCTGATTGTGGTGTCGCCGGGGGTGCCGCTTTCGACGCCGGAGATTCAGCAGGTGATGGCGCTGGGGATGCCTTTGATTGGCGAGGTGGAGCTGGCTTTCCAGGGGCTGCGGGGCCGGGTGGTCGCGATTACGGGGTCGAATGGGAAGACCACGACGACTTCGCTGGTGGGGCACATCCTGGAGCATGCGGGGTTGGAGACGAAGGTGGGCGGGAATATTGGCCTGCCGGTGGTGGAGCTGGTCGAGGGATCGACAGAGAAGACGTGGAGTGTGCTGGAGGTTTCGAGCTTTCAGCTGGAGACGATCGAGACCTTTCGGCCGCATATTGCTGCGGTGTTGAACATCACGCCGGACCACCTGGATCGTCATGGGTCGTTCGAGAACTATGCGGCTGCGAAGGCTCGGATTACGGAGAACCAGACGGCGGAGGATTTCCTTGTCCTGAATGCGGAGGACAAGCCGACGCAGATGGTGGCGGCGAAGACGAAGCCGCAGATCTACTGGTTCAGCGGCGTGCGGCGGGTGAAGCAGGGCGCGTTTGTGCATGCGGATGGTGTGTACTTCCTGGCGAAAGAGGGCGGTACGCCGGAGCCGGTGATGCCGGTGGCTGAGATTCCTTTGCCGGGTGCGCATAACGTGGAAAATGTGCTGGCGGCGATTGCGATGGCTCGACTTGCCGGGGTTTCGGCGGAGGTTGTGCGCGAGGCGGTGGGCACGTTTACTGCTGTGGAGCACCGGTTGCAGTTTGTGCGCAGCGTTCGCGGTGTGGACTACTACAACGACTCGAAGGCTACGAATGTGGATGCGACTGCGAAGGCGCTGGCTTCGTTTGCGGGTGGTGTGCGGGTGATCCTGGGCGGGAAGGATAAGGGGTCGGATTACACGGAGTTACTGCCGTTGCTGAAGGAGCGGACGGTGGCCGTTTATACGATCGGTGCTGCTGCGGAGATTATTGCTGCGCAGATTGGGAGTGAGGTTTCGTTGACGCCTGCGGGGACCTTGGCGGAGGCGGTTCGGATGGCTTCGGCAGAGGCGAAGGCGGGTGAGACGGTTTTGCTGGCTCCTGCTTGTGCGAGTTTTGATCAGTTCACGAGTTATGAGGATCGTGGGCGGGTGTTTATGGAGTTGGTGGCGGGGCTTTAGCGGCAGATGCCTTTGGAATTTGCGCGCAGGTCCTGACATTCTGCGAACCCACTCATGACGAAAGAGCCGTCATGAATGGGGCACCCATTTGGTCGAGGGTTCGGCGGGCGTTCGCTCCGCGAACCACGCGAGATACCTTGCTGCGATCGTGGTGCATCATTTCTGCGTGTGAGGACATAAGCTTCGGAGTGTATGGCGAAGCGTGTTGGCGCGGATAAGTGGCTGTTTGGGACTGTGCTGGCGCTGGTGCTCTTTGGCCTGGTGATGATCTTCTCGACTTCGGCTGTGATGGCGAAGGCGCAGTTTGGATCGCCGTACAAGTTTGTGTGGAGCCAGCTGGTTTTTGTGGTGCTGGGTATCGTCGCGTTGTTTGTCCTGATGCGCGTCGACTACCGCAAATACAACAATCCCAAGGTGGTGTTTCCGGCGATTGCGATCACTGCGATCCTGCTGCTGGGCGTGTTCTTCATGGGCGGCATGAATGGTGCGCATCGGTGGATCCGTATCGGTGGACTGACGCTGCAGCCGAGTGAGCTGGCGAAGCCGCTTATCGTACTGTTTCTTGCGTATTTTCTGCAGAGCCGCATCCACCAGATCGATGACTGGCGTAACACGTTGCTGCGCGCGATTGCGGTGCCGGTGCTGTTTATCCTGCTGATCCTGAAAGAGCCAGACCTGGGCACGGCGATGGTGTGCGCGGGTGTCACGGCATTGATGCTGCTGCTGGCGGGAATTCAGTTGCGGTGGATTGCGCTGGCTGCTGTGGCGGCTGCGCCGGGGCTGTACTGGATGCTGTTTCATGTGGCGTTCCGTCGGGCTCGCATGCTGGCGTTTATGAATCCGGATGCGGATCCGCGTGGCGCCGGGTTCCACATTCTGCAGTCGCTGATTGCTGTGGGTACCGGCGGATTCTTTGGCCGCGGCCTGACCGAGGGCATGCAGAAGCTCTTCTACCTGCCGGAGCCGCATACCGACTTTATCTACGCCACCGTGTGCGAGGAGCTTGGGCTGCTGGGTGCTCTGGCGGTGCTGGCGGGCTTTGTCCTGCTGGGCTATCGCGGCTTGCGTGCTGCGTACCTATCGACCGATCCGTTTGCGCGGTTCTTTGCGTTCGGGTTGACGTGCGCGATTCTGATCCAGGCTTTCTTCAACATCAGCGTGGTGCTGGCGCTGGTGCCGACCAAGGGTATTACGCTGCCGTTTATTTCGAACGGTGGAACGAGTGTGTTTATTACGCTGGCGAGTATGGGCGTGCTGTTGAACATTACGCGCGAGATTGACTGAAGTGCCTGTGGCAGAGACGTGGGAACCGGGAACAGGGAACCGTCTGCGTGTTTTGATTGCCGGCGGTGGGACTGGCGGTCATGTGATTCCGGCGCTGGCCATTGCTCGGGAGTTGCGGGATACGCATGGGGCAGAAGTCCGGCTGATTGGGACTTCGCGTGGCATTGAGACGCGGCTGGTGCCTGCGGCTGGTTTTCCGCTTGAGCTGATTCAAGTGGGGCAGTTAGCGAATGTGTCGCTGGCGACGCGTCTGAAGACTCTTACCGATCTGCCGCGCGGTGTGCTGCATTGCATTACGTATCTGCGTGCGTTTCGGCCGCAGGTGGTGGTGGGTGTAGGTGGCTATGCGAGCGGACCTGCGATGCTGGCGGCGCTGATGCTTCGCATTCCTACGCTGGCCTATGAGCCGAATGCGGCGCCCGGCATGGTGAACCGGATGATTGGGCGGTTTGTGAACGGCGCAGCCGTGGCGTTTGCCGATACGGCGAACTTCTTTCGCAATGCGGTGGTGACGGGTGTGCCGGTGCGGCAGGAGATCTTCAAGACTGGGCCGCTGCCGCTGGAGACGCCCCGCCTATTGATCACAGCGGGCAGCAATGGTGCGAAGGTCTTCAACGAGACGCTGCCGCAGATTGCGCGGGAGCTGTTGCTGGCGATACCGGGATTGACGGTGGTGCACCAGACGGGAGAACGTGCGTTTGAGGCGACCCGGCAGGCGTATCGCGACGCGGGGATCGATGAGGCGCAGGTGGATGTGCGCGCGTTTCTGAATGACATGCCGCAGCAGTTGGATCGGGCGACGCTGGTGCTGGCTCGGTCGGGGAGTACGGTTGCAGAGCTGGCGGCGGCGGGCCGGCCTTCGCTGCTGGTGCCGTTTCCCCAGGCTGCGGACGATCACCAGACGAAGAATGCTGCGGCCATGGTGAAGCAGGGCGCCTCGAAGATGCTGGCGCAGGCGGAGATCACGCCGGTTTCGCTGCTGGAGGGTTTGCTGATGCTGTTGCAGGATGACGATCGCCTGAAGCGAATGGCGACGAATGCGCGACAGGCTGGAAAGCCGGATGCGCTGGAGCGTATCGGGATGATGATTGCGGGGCTGGCGCAGGGTGTGCCGGTTGGGACGGTTCGGTAGAGCGATTCATGCGTACCGACGGTCCTCCGAAGGTGCGACGAACTCTCTTCGCGCACAAGTAGTCGGCAATTTCCAGTCTTTGTCGCGGGCCTTCAGCCCGCACGGGATTTGCGTTGTAACCCATACCCAGGGCGTTGCCCTGGGTATGGAAGTCGCAGGCCTTCAGCCCGCAAAGGATTTTCGTTGTGACCAGATCCAGGGCGTTGCCCTGGGCTGGGAAGTCGCGGGCCTTCAGCCCCACGGGTTGTCGTTGTAACCATACCCTTGTCGTTGTGACCGTACCCAGGGCGTTGTCCTGGGCTGGGAAGTCGCGGGCCTTCAGTCCGCGGTTTGTCAGCAGCAAGCCGTGAGCCTTAGGTCGATACTCCCTTGCGGATGAGACAGAGAAAAGGCCCGGCAGTTTCGCCGGGCCTTCCTCTTAACCCTCTGGGGGAGGGAACTTGTTTAGCGGCGACCGCCTCCGCCACCGCCGCGGCCTCCGCCGAATCCACCGCCGCCGCCGCGGAATCCGCCACCACCGCCGCCGAATCCGCCGCCACCACCGGGCGATCCGCCACGGAAGCCGCCACCACCACCTCCGGGGGCTGAAAATCCGCGAGAGCCGCCGCCGAAGTTGCCGCCTCCGCCGCCGCTGGGAGCTGAGAAGCCTCGTCCGCCGCCGAAGTTGCCACCACCACCGCCCGGTGACGCAAAGCCGCGTCCTCCGCCGCCGCTGAAGCCCTGGCCGCCGGGTTGTGCGAAGCCGCGTCCGCCGCCGCCGTTGGGCGCTCCGCCGGGACTGCCGCCACGGAAGCCGTTGGCGCCACCGTTGAAGCCGCCACGGTCACCGCCGCCGAAGCCACCACGGTTGCCGCTGAAGCCGCCACGGTCGCCGCTGTTGAAGCCTCCGCGGTTGCCGCCGTTGAAGTTGCCACCACCGTTGAATCCGCCGCGATTGCCGGCAAAGTTGTTGCCGCCGAATCCACCACGGTTACCACCGAAGCCACCACGGTTGCCGAATCCACCGCGACCGAAGCCGCCTGCGGGCGAGCGATTGAAGGCGAAGCCGCCGCCGCGGATGTTGCCGCGGAAGTTGCCGTAGCCACCGTTGTAGAAGTGGCCGCCGAAGCCGGGTCCAAAGCGGTTGAGACCGCGGTTGTACCAGAAGTGACCGCCGTTCCAGTAGCCGCCGTAGTAGCCGGTGCCGAAGTAGCCGAAGCCGTAGTTAATGCCGCCGTAGTAGCCGACGCTGGGACCCCAGTAACCGGCATTCCAGAGGAAGCCGTCGCCGTAGCCCGGGCCCCACCAGCCGGGCGTCCAGAGTGCGCCACTATAGGGAGGCAGAACCCATGCGCCTTCGACCCAGTAGTAGTCGTTTGCGGCGTCGTCCCAGGCCCAGTAGCCGGGTGTCCAGATGTAACCGTCGCCGGGTGCGGGCGGCTGATCGTATTCAGGGATTGCGGGCGGTGCGCCGAAGCTGGCACCGACTTCAACGACCTGTGCTTGCGCGGTCGACGTGGTCAGCGCCGTGAGAGGAGCTACCGCGAGTGCGGCAACTGCCAGGAATTTCGCCGTCCGTCCGATGTTGATCTTCGTGTTCATTGGTTCACCTCTCCCGTCGTCCTCGCCGTTTCCGTCGGCGTGCGGCGGTTTCTTCAGAGACGGGTCGCCCACTTGCCCCCGGCGCTTTCGCATGCCTTGGAGTGCAGGTTCATTGGTTAGAACACAGGTTTGCGCCGGGGGTTGCGGTATGACAGGGAGGGCGGCGCGTCAAGGCGGGGTGCTCGACGGTAAACGGACAAAGGCATGGCGTTGTGCGCCATGCCCCTGTTTTTGCCGTTCTGGTGAATCCGTCGCGAGTGAGATTACCGCGGGCGGAAGTTTGCGTTACCCGGTCCACGCTGATCGCGCATGGACCCGGGGTTGTTGGGTGCCGGTTGGTTGACGGCGGGCCGCTGCTGCATCGGTTGCTGCTGCTGCACGGGTTGCTGAGGCACCGGTTGCTGCTGGGCGGGCCGCTGTTGGGGCTGCTGTTGTGCGGGCTGCTGGCCGGGTTGCGGCTGCGTCATCTGGAACTGACGTGGCTGCTGGGATTGGCCGGGCTGACCGCCGTTGAAGCGGTTGTTGCCATTGCCGTTGTCCTGCGGCATCGGCATGCGCGGCGGGTTGGCGGGCTGGGGGCGGAAGCGACCGTCACCGGGCTGGAAGTTGCCGCGCGGGTTTCCCTGGTTGGGCTGATTCGGCTGGTTGGGCTGAACTGGCTGCGCTGGTTGAATCGGCTGCGCGGGTTGTGCCGGCTGGGCTGGTTGTCCTGGTTGCGTTGGACGTCCTCCCTGCTGGCCGTTGAAGCCGTTCCGGCCTCCGTTGCCGTTGTAGTTCATGCCGTTGCCGCCGTTTGTGCGGGGATCAGTTGCCTGGGGCGTGTTGCCGCGGTTGTCGCCGTTGAAGCGGTTGTCCTGGCCACGGTTGTCGCCGCCGGGGCGGTTCTGATTGAAGCCGCCGTTGCCGCGGTCGAAGCCGTTGCCGCGCGTGAAGTTTGGCGGGTTGGTGGGTGCTCCCTGTGCGGGTGCTGCGCCTTGGCGGAAGCCGTTGGCGTTCTGCACGGGGCGGGGCGTTGCCGCGGCGGGAGGCGCGCCGTGGTTGAAGTTAGAGAACTGGCCACGGTCCTGGCGGGCGAAGCTCTGCTGATTGCGCTGGAATCCGGTGGCGTCGAAGTGGTGCTCGCGAAAGGCCTGCTGCTCACCACGGCTGGGACGAACGTTGACGCCGCCGGGGCCGTTGAAGGCATAGCGAGGTCCGCGATTGTTCCACTCGGGCCGCATCGGACGGTCGTAGGTATTGCGCACAAAGGAGCGGTTGATGCGGTTGACGGCGGTGTTGTAGTAGAAGTTGTTGCCGTTCCAGTAGCCGCCCTCGTAGCCGGAGCCGAAGTAGCCGAAGCCGTAATTGACGCCGCCGTAGAAGCCGACATGCTGACCCCAGTAACCGTCGTGGAAGCCGTAGGCGCCGTTGTCGAAGCCCCAGTAGCCGGGCGTCCAGAGGAGGCCGGGTTCGGGCGCCATGACCCATGTTCCGGGGACCCAGAAGTAGTCCTGCACTTCGTCATCCCATGCCCAGTAGCCGGGCGTCCAGATGTATCCGTCGCCGGGAGCTTCGGGCTGCTCGTAGATCGGCAGGGGCGGCGGTGGAACCTGGGAGGTCGCGCCGATGCTGATGGAGAGGCCGAACTGTGCGTGGAGGGGAGTTACGGCCATGCTGGTGGCGGCGATGGCGAGTGTTGCGACGAGGGTGCGGCGGAGATTACGTGTCGTGCTCATGGGCCTGCTCCTCTTACCTATCGCCCCGCATTTGCGGGTGAGATTGGCGATGGTGGTAGGAACGCGGATTTGCGACATATGTTGTGCCAACGCTTTGAAAAGAAATGCCCTGGCATAAGAAGTTGGTTCTAGGCAACGTTACCGCTGCTAGATTGATCTTTGGTTTGCATACAGGAGAGACACAGGCTTTGTTCGCAGCGGCGCAACGCGTGCACTTTATTGGGATTGGCGGCATCGGGATGAGCGGGATTGCAGAGATTCTGCTGAGCCTGGGATTTCCCGTGAGCGGTTCGGATCTGCGGACTTCGCCGACGACGGACCGGCTGAAGAAGCTGGGCGCTACGATCTACACCGGTCATACGGCGGAGCAGGTGAGGCCGTCGGATGTTGTGGTGGTGAGTTCTGCGGTTGCGAAGGACAATCCTGAGGTTGTCGAGGCGCATGCGCGTAAGATCCCGGTGATTCACCGGTCGGACATGCTGGCGGAGCTGATGCGGCTGAAGTATGGCGTTGCGGTTGCTGGGATGCATGGCAAGACGACGACGACGAGCATGATTGCTGCGGTGCTGGACGCGGGCGGGCTGGATCCGACGGTGGTCGTCGGTGGACGCGTGGACATGTTCGGGTCGAATGCCCGGGCGGGGCAGTCGCGGTACCTGGTCGCCGAGGCGGATGAGAGCGATCGCAGCTTTCTGAAGCTTTCTCCGATTCTTGCGGTGGTGACGAACCTGGATCGCGAGCACATGGAGAACTACCGCGACATGGCGGATGTCGAGCAGTGCTTCGTGGACTTTATGAACAAGGTGCCGTTCTACGGCGCGACGACGGCTTGTATCGACGATCCGATGTTGCGGGCGATTCTGCCTCGGGTGCAGCGCCGGGTGATGACGTATGGCGAGAGTGCCGAGGCGGATTTTCGGCTGGTGATTCTGCCGAAGGAGACGGACAGCTATTCGAGCTTTGAGGTGAATGCGCGGGGAATTGTTCTGGGGCCGTTCAAGCTGCATGTGCCCGGAAAGCACAACGTTTTAAATGCGACTGCGGCGGTTGCGATTGCGGTTGAGTTGGGTGTGCCGCCAAAGCAGATTGCCGCGGGGCTGGCTCGTTTTCGTGGCGTGGATCGCCGTTTCCAGTCGAAGGGTGTGGAGCGCGGCGTGACGGTGGTGGATGATTACGGCCACCATCCGACGGAGATTCGGGCGACGCTGGCGGCGGCGCGGGATTGCGGATTCAAGAAGGTGCATGTGCTGTTTCAGCCGCACCGGTACACGCGGACTCGCGATCTGTTTGAGGATTTTGTGGGTGCGTTTTCGGCGGCGGACCGGGTGGAGATCGTCGATATCTATGCGGCGAGTGAGCAGCCGATCGAGGGCGTGACGGCGCAGTCGCTGGTGCGTGCGATGCGGGCGGTTGGGATCGATGCGAACTATGCGGCGAGCTTTGACGCTGCGGCGCTGCGGCTGAGCGAGGTTGCGGCGAAGGGTGAGGCGATTCTGACACTGGGTGCCGGGAGCGTTTCGCAGGCCGGGGCTACGATTCTGGCGGCTTTGAAGCGGTAGCTGTTCAGCGACAAAGTGGGACGCGGGTGCATTTTTCATTACCCACGTAGGTTCCCCGTGTCCGGCGATTGCGATGGGGATGGCATTCTAGGGCTTGTAAGATGGCCGCAGGCGATTCTCTGCGGCCCGGCTCAGGCATGCGGAAGCTACATCAGTTCGGTGGGACGGCAGCGGCGATGTTGGACGCTGAGGACGACGCGGTTTCGCGCCCGGAGGTTCCGGCGCTGCGGATCGTGGCGGATGCGCCGCGTCCGCGCCGCGAACTGGTGGATGACTATGCCGACGATGAAGACACGGAAGCGTATCTGCGCGCGAGCGGCCGTGCCCGCCGGATTCGCCGTGGTCTGATCCCCAAGACTCGCAATGGCTGGATTGCCGCGGGTGTTGCGACTGCCGTAGCGCTGGGCGCGATTGCTGCGGGTGGATTTGCGACGCTGCGTTTCATGACGACGAATGAGAAGTTCCGGATGACGTCGTCCCAGAATATTGAACTGGATGGCAACAGCCACCTGTCCCGCGCGCAGATGCTGAGCGTGTTTGGCGAGGATGTGGATGGCAACATCTTCCGCGTGCCGATGGAGCAGCGCCGGGAGCAGTTGGAACAGATGCCGTGGGTGGAGCATGCGACGGTGATGCGTCTGCTGCCGAACCGCATGCGTGTTCATGTGATTGAGCGGGTGCCGGTGGCGTTTGTGCGGCAGGGCAGCAACATCGGCCTGGTCGACAAAAGTGGCGTTCTGCTGGATATTCCGCCGGATGCGCCGGGCAATCCTAGCTACTCGTTCCCGGTGCTCACCGGATTGAAGGCGGAGCAGGAGCCTGAGGCGCGTGCGCAGCGGATGCGGCTCTATGCGGCATTTCTGAGGGATCTGGATTCGGATGGGAAGAGCACGAGCGCACAGTTGAGCGAGATCGATCTTTCGGATCCGGAAGACGTGAAGGCGCTGATCCCGGACCATAACAGCGAGGTGCTGGTTCACTTTGGTACAGAGCACTTCCTGACGCGCTACAAGCAGTTTGAGGAGCACATCGCGGAGTGGCGGTCGCAGTATGCGCGCCTGAGCAGCGTGGACATGCGCTATGAGCGGCAGGTGGTGCTGCAGATGCCGCCGAAGGATTCCACGGTGGGTGGATCGGGTGGCGCTGGGGATAGCGCTGCGCCGAAGGGTGATGCCGCGACGGGAGCTGCTGCCTCCAAGCTTGCAGCGTCTGCGCCGTCGAAGGCGATTGCTTCTGCGAAGCCTGTTGCTCCCGCGAAGGCTGTTGCTCCCGCAAGGCCTGTTGTTTCTGTGAAGCCTGCTCCGATGCCGGTGAAGACTGCTGGTCCGACGACGACCGCTTCCGTTCCGCCGAAGGCTGCTCCTGTTGCGAAGCCTGCTGTGCACGCCGTTGCAAAGCCTGTTCATGCGGCACGGCCCGCGACGAAGTCTTCTGCGAAGGATGCCGCGACGCACAAACGGGTAGAAGCCATCAAGGCGTGGATGGCGAAGCGGCATGCGGCTCAGAACCATTCTTCCGGTGGCAATTAGCGGTTGCCTGTGTGTTTTCGCCTCCCCCACGCGGGGGAGCATCTGGAAGGATGCGCCCCGGGCGTAACGAACGACGCGTTGGTCCGCTGGCCACGGGTATCATGCACGCAAGGGCATTGCTTTGAAGGAAAAGAACGACAACCTGATTACCGTTCTGGACGCCGGTAGCTCGAAGAGCTGCGTGCTGGTGGCGGAGTTGCAGGATGGCGTTCTGCGGTATCGCGGCCACGGCATTGAGAAGTCGAAGGGCATGCGTAAGGGCCTGATCGCGGAGCTAGGGCCGGCGGCGGATGCGATCAATCGTGCAGCGCTGACGGCCGAGCGCATTACCAACATGGGAATCGAAACCGCAGTGGTTGGCGTGGGTGGAACGCATGTGCGCGGGATTAATTCGCGCGGCGGCATCTCCATGGGCAGCCGCATGCGGGAGATTACGCGTGAGGAAGTTCGTGCGGCGGTGGATCGTGCGCGGTCCGTGGCGCTGCCGGCCGATCGGGAGATTCTGCACCTGCTGCCGCAGGAGTTCATCCTGGACGATCAGCCGGGCATTCACGATCCGATCGGGATGGTTGGGACGAAGCTCGAGGTGAATCTTCACCTGTCGACCTGCAGCGGTGGCGTGGCGCAGAGCGTGGTGACGTGCGCGAATCGCGCGGGACTTGAGGTTGTGGACACGGTTTACGAGGGATTGGCTTCTGCTGAATCTGTGCTGAGCGCGGACGAGCGTGAGCTGGGTGTCTGCATTGCGGACATTGGCGCTAGCACGACGGAGTTGGTCGTTTTCTTTGAGGGATCGGTCGCGCACACGGCTGTGCTGCCGATTGGTGGCGACCACTTTACCAACGACCTGGCCGTTGGTCTGCATGTGAGCACCGAAGAGGCCGAGTACCTGAAGCTGACCTACGGCAATTGCGTTGTGACCAGCGTCCCTTCCCTGAATGAGATTGAGGTAGGCGGCAACCTGGCGACGGGTGGCAGTACGGCGCCGCGCCTGGTGCGGCAGCGTTTCCTGGCTGAGATTCTGGAGCCGCGTGCGCGGGAGTTGTTCACGATGCTGCGGGACAATCTGCGGCAGGGCGGCGTTTTGGAGGCCTTGGGGACGGGTGCGGTGCTGACCGGTGGCGGAGCGAAACTGGCCGGGCTGCTGGATGTGGCGGAGAGTCTACTGAGGACGCCTGCGCGGGTCGGGTCGCCGGTGCCGCTGTCGCGCATGCCGCAGGAACTGGCACAGCCGGAGTTTGCGACGGCGATTGGAATGCTGCTGTATACCCATCGCACGCAGGTGCGCCGCGCGAGCGAAGAGATGGGTCTGAAGCAAAAGCTGAAGTCGATCTTTGCGGGTAGCTTCTAGCGGCTTTCGGCTAGAACTCCTTCTACGAGGGAACCATGCCTGTCTTCCAGAGCCGCGAACAATGCGAAACCTGGTTGCGTGAGGAACTTCCTGCGATCGCTGAGGCGGCGGAGCGGGAACCGTCCAGCTGTATCCCGATCGAGGAGATCGAAGGCCTTCTGCGAGATTTGGATGAAGCAGACGCGGCGGACGATGCTGCACTCAAGCGCCCCGCGTGACCTAGAGGGTCGCCCTGTCCGCATCCGCAAACACGATGTACTCGAAATCCGCGAGTACATCACGAAGCAGTCTTCTTTGCGCATCTCCTCGGCTTTTACTAAGGATCTTGTCGCGGAGTGCCGGTCACTTGCCGTCTTCCGATGCGAGGAAGAGGGAGGACGGAGCTTGGCCCTGATCATCGCGTTGTCGCATTTCGCAACCGCGTCTCTATACACTTCCGCGTGAAGTCGCAGACTGTGACGATTCTGGCACTGATCTACGCAGGTCGGGATTGGCAGATGGACATGGGGTCGACTTCGGTAGACTAGATTTCATGACTTTCCGGCATTTGCTTTCCCTGGCCACGCTTGTCGTTGGCTCCTCGTTCGTCGCGCACGCTCAGCTTGCTGTTTATGGCACGATCACCGGCGAACGGGTAACAGGTGTGCAGTGCTCCAGCACAACGACCTCGTGCCCGGGCGCCGGGACCGATAACGTCATTGGCGGCGGTGGCGGCGCTTACTACGACTTCATGACCGTTGGCCCGGCACGGCTGGGCATCGATCTGCGGGCGAATACGCTGCGTGGCAACAAGGCTGCTTCGATCCCGATTGCGGGAACGAACGCGGTGCGCATGGACTCTGTGCTGGCAGGTGTGCGCGCGAGCTTCCGGACGCCGATCAAGCCGGTGCGTGCGTATGGCCAGGTTTCGCTGGGATGGAACCGTCGTGTGAATCCGCAGCCGCTTGGTTCGTACAATTTTCTGGCTTACCGCGGCTTTGTCGGTCTGGATGTGAATGCTCTGCCGTTCATGGACCTGCGTCTGCCGGAGTTTGAGATCGGCCAGAACATTGGTCACAACGGTCAGCCGACGAATGGCGTGCAGGCAGTGAGTGTTGGCGTGGTCTTCCACATGCCTCGCCGCTAGTCGCAGCTGATCTTTTGTTACAGCAGAAAGGGCACGGCGCGAGCCGTGCCCTTTTTACTGCGTGGGCGCGAGCGCCCGTTGGATTTAGTGCTGTAGATGGTGCTGCATGTCTTCCAGCGAGATGTTGCTTGTCTCTGGATACATGGTGCTGACGAGTATCAGATCGACGACCATCATGATGGCGAAGAACCAGAAGGTTGCGGGTGTGGACCAGCGCAGCATGACCGGGAACGCGTAGGAGATGGCTGCGTTGAAGACCCAGTGCGAGCTGCTGCCGAGTGCTTGTCCCTTGGCGCGAACGGCTGTTGGGAAGACCTCGCTGATGTAGACCCAGACCACGGCTCCCTGCGAGACGGCGAAGCATGCGATGTAGAGCATGAGCAGCGGCAGCAGCAGGTTCATGTGCGAGTGTGTGTAGAAGATCCAGCCTACAGCCGCAAGCGTCAGCGCGAGGCCGACCGTCCCGCCCAGCAGAAGCTTCTTGCGTCCGATGCGGTCGATGAGGGTCATGGCGATGAGCGTTGCGATGAGGTTTGTCGCTCCCACCACGACGGACTGCTGCGAGCCGGAGATGGTGCTTGCTCCGGCCAGGCCGAAGATGGTGTTGGAGTAGTAGAGGATCGCGTTGATGCCGGCGAGCTGGGTGAAGGCGCCGACGGTGATGGCGACGAAGATGCCGCGCGAGTGGTGTCTTGTGAAGAGCGGGGTGGAGTGAGCGGCGCGCTCTTCGTCGATCTCAGCCTGGATGCGCGCGAGTCGCCGGTCCGGATCGGGGTCGCCGAGCAGATTCAGGACGCGGAGCGCTTCCTCGCGGCGGCCCACCATGACGAGCCAGCGCGGGCTGCGCGGGATGCCGAAGAGGGCGATGAAGAAGAGGAGTGCGGGGAGGGCGGCGACGCCGAGCTGCCAACGCCACTCATTTGCGCCGATGTGCATGCGGCCGATGAGGAAGTTTGAGAGGTAGGCGAGCAGGATGCCGAGGACGATGTTGACCTGGAAGAAGCCGACCAGGCGGCCACGCCACTTGGTGGGTGCGAGCTCCGAGATGTACATGGGGCCGAGCACGGATGAGCCGCCGATGGCGAGTCCGCTGAGCACTCGGAAGACGATGAGTGAGGGCCAGCTCCACGCGAGTGCGCAGCCGAGGGCAGAGAGCAGGTAGAGCACGGCCATAAGTCGGAGGCTGTCTCGCCGGCCCAGCCGCTGGCCGGGGATGCCCGCGAAGATAGAGCCGATGACGGTGCCGATGAGTGCAGAGGCCACGGTGAATCCGAGCCAGCCCGAGGTGAGGTGGTACAGGGCCGTGAGCGCAGCGTTGGCGCCTGCGATGACCACAGTGTCAAAGCCGAAGAGCAGGCCGCCCAGTCCAGCTACCACGGTCGCTCGTGCGACCTGTGCGTTGATCTCCATATGCCTCCGATTTTCCTGCGTGCAGGTGGCGCTCGTCGCCTCTCAGCGCACTGTACACGGAAGCTTCGACGCTTGCATGTGGCGGCTGGAAACCTGAGCAAAGTGGCCCGGGGAAGACGGATTCGAACAAAGAGGTATCTAGAGGGGAACGTCCCGAAGTATGGACGGGTTTTGCACGGGCGTGCTGTCGTCTCAACGTGCCAGAATCAGGATGTTATGCGCGTGCGCAAATGCGCAGTGCTGTTGGCGATTCAAGATTGAATTGTTCTGCCTGCATGACAGAGGAGCCCCCTATGATGCCTGACGAAGATCTGCGAATTCATTACCACGAAGACATGCCACGCGGCGCGCGGATCAAGGTGATTGGAGTGGGTGGGGGCGGCAACAATGCGGTGAATCGCATGATTGCGGCCAATGTTGAGGGTGTTGAGTTTATCGCCGCCAACACGGATGTGCAGGCTCTGAAGTCGTCGATGGCGCCGGTGAAGCTGCAACTGGGTGTGAAGCTTACGAGCGGCCTGGGCGCGGGCGCCAATCCGGATGTGGGCCGTCGCGCGGCGCTGGAGGATTCGGACAAGATCATTGAGGCGCTCGAAGGCGCGGACATGGTCTTTGTCACCACGGGACTGGGCGGTGGCACCGGTACCGGAGCTGCGCCGGTGATTGCGTCGCTGGCGAGCGAGATGGGTGCCTTGACCGTTGCGGTCGTGACGCGTCCGTTTGCTTTCGAGGGCAAGCGCCGCATGATGCAGGCGGAGCGCGGCCTGCAGGAGTTGCTGGACGCGGTCGATACCGTCATCGTGATCCCGAACGAAAAGCTGCTGGCTGTGGCGAAGGATGCGGGCTTCTTCGAGTCGTTCCGCATTGCCGATGACGTGCTGCGGCAGGGCGTTCAGGGCATCTCGGACATCATTACGATTCCGGGCATCATCAACCGCGACTTTGCCGACGTGAAGACCACCATGGCGGGCATGGGCTATGCGGTGATGGCAACCGGTGTGCGCAGCGGAGAGAACCGTGCGCGCGAGGCGGCAATCGCAGCGATGGCTTCGCCGTTGTTGGAGGCGGGCGCGATCGACGGTGCGCGCGGCATCCTGATCAACATTACGGGTTCGTCTTCGCTGAAGCTGAGCGAGGTCAATGAGGCTTCGACGCTGATTCAGGACGCGGCGCATGAGGATGCGAACATCATCTTCGGTGCGGTGCTGGACGAACGGCTGGGTGATGAGGTGAAGATCACCGTCATTGCGACGGGCTTCCGCCAGCCGAATGCGGATAGCGGTGACCGCCGCGAACGGATGCTGGAGCAGAGTGGCCTTTCGCGGGGCGCGCTGGCGGTAGAGCAGGGCTTTGTGCCGCCGATTCAGCCGCGGTATGTCGCGCCGACGCCGGCTCCTCGCGTGGAAGCACCGGTTTATGTCGCACCTCCTACGCCTCCGCCAGCGCCGCCGGTGATGCAGACGGTGACGCCGCCTGCTGCCCCCTTGAATCCGACGTTTGTGTCGGGAGCACCGGCACCTGCCTTTGGTGAACCTGCGCCTGCGTTTGCGGGCCAGACGCCGACTTTCTCGCAGGAGGCGTCCATCTTTGCTACACCGCCTACCTTCCCGACCGAATCTGCGCAGAACCTTGCCGCAGCGGAGCCGACGGAGTTGGTGCCGGTGCCTGCATCGGCCTTCGACGACGACTTTTTCCTGCGGAATCGGCGGCCTGCCGAGCAGACCGAGCCGCATGTCTCGAACGAGCCGGTCTTTCGGCCGGAGATTCGTGTGCCGACGTTTGCCGGACATGCTCCGGCTGAGCCGCAACAGAATGAGCACGATGAACTGGATATCCCAGCCTTTTTACGCCGTGGAAGTATGTAAAACGGTTCTCTATTGCGCAAAGGTTGCAGTGCACGACTTTCCTTGCGTCTATATCTTCAGTGGTAGCGCACGTTAGGCACGCGGTGCCGTGAAGTACGCGTACCTGGAGGCAAGCGACGATGAAGTTTGACCTGTTCGAGAGACTGCGCGACCGGGCCGTCGCTGCCATCCTTCCTGTTGCACTTGCGTGTGTTTGCGCCGGCGCGCCGCAGGCTGTCGCCGCGATGACGAAAACTTATGGTGCTTCGCACCATGCTCCTGCTCATGCTGCAGCGTCATCGCGCTCGCATAGCCGCGCCGCGTCCTCGGGGGGTGCTTCGAAAAGCCGCGGAGCGAAGGGGCGAGCGGTCGCCGGGCGGTCTGCCGGTCGCGCTGGCGCCGGACGCAATGTGGTCGTGGTGGTTCGCGGACGGCGTGGTCGCCGGGCGGTTCCGGCGCGGTATGTCGAGCACTTTTCGTCGCCATCCTTCGCGCAGAACGTGGACAACATTACGCTGGGCGATGTGACTGCCGGCGAAGATCCTCTGGTTCGCGCTTCGTTGATCCAGGCGTTAGGCAACATGAACGGCACGGCGCTCGCGATCGATCCGAAGAATGGCCGTATTTTGGCGATGGTGAACCAGAAGGTCGCGTTAGGACCGGGGGCTGAGCCCTGCTCGACGATCAAGCTGACGGTGGCGCTGGCGGCTCTCTCTGAGGGCATCATCACGAAGGACACGCCGGTCAACCTGGGACATGGCTATCACCTGAACCTGACGTATGCGCTTGCGCGGAGTGTGAACCCGTACTTCGAAGAATTGGGTCGCGAGCTTGGTTTTGAGCGTGTGAAGCACTACGCGAATGAGTTTGGGCTGGGAGAGTTGGCCGGTTACAACGTTGCGGGTGAGCAGTTGGGGCGGTATCCGGATCATGCGCTGCCGGAGTCGAAGGGCGGCGTGGGCCGGATGTGTTCGTTCGGCGAGAGTGTTGAGATGACGCCGATGCAACTGGGTGCGATTGTGGCTTCGATTGCGAATGGCGGCAGTTTGTTCTACCTGCAGCACCCGACGACGCCGGAAGAGGTCGCACAGTTCACGCCGCGGTTGAAGCGGACGTTAAACATTCAGAAGCACATTCCCGAGATCCTGCCAGGCATGGCGGGGGCGGTTGAGGCTTCGTACGGTACGGCGCGGAGTCTGCGCGCGAACTTCCACGAGTTTCCCGTCTTCGGCAAGACCGGCACTTGCAGCGACAATGGCACACGATTTGGCTGGTTCGCCGGGTATGGCGATGGGCCGAATGGCCGCATTGTGACGGTGTTCTTCCTGACAGGCGGACGGCCGACCTTTGGACCGAAGGCAGCGGAGCTGACGGGACTGTTTTATCGGGCGCTGGCGGACAAGAGCTACTTCCAGCAGACCGCGATCCCGAATGTGGCGTCGCAGATGCCGGCGACCGATCCGGCAGCAGCGACGACCTCGGTTCCGGGAATGAGTCCGACGCCTGCGGCGATTCCGGCTTCGTCGATCATTCCGGCGACGGAACCGACGGGGACGCCGCGGATGGCTCCTTTGCCGGGCACATCGCCTGCGCCGTGTGCTGTGAACGCAACCGTCTGCTAGTCGGAGCCGCTTACGTTGTGCCTCCTAGATTTTCCGCTCCCTCGTCTCTGCGGCGAGACGTGGGTCAGCAGTCGGCCAGGGCTGTAGCATCCAAGACATTATGAAGATACTGACTGCGGCAGAGATGGGCGCGGCGGACCGTGCCACTGCTGATCGTTTTGGTGTGCCTCTGCGTGACCTGATGGAGCGCGCGGGTGCGTCTGTCGCTTCGTTCGTTTGTCTGCGGTATCCGCGTGCGTTGACGGTCTGCGTCCTGTGCGGCACGGGAAACAATGGCGGCGACGGTTTTGTGGCGGCGCGGTCGCTGCTGGCAGCGGGCATCCGTGTGCGCGTGGTGTTGCTGGGCGAGGAATCGAAGCTAAAAGGCATTGCGGCAGATGCCTTTGCACGGCTGGACCGATCGACGATTGCAATCAGCTTGGTCACGGAGGATGGTGCGGTTGCCGGGCTGCGCAGTCTGCTGGATGGCTCGGATGTGATCCTGGATGCGGTGGTGGGCACGGGCTTCAAGCCGCCGCTGCGAGGCGTTGCGGTTGCGGTACGGGAGTTGCTGACGGAGATTCGCAAGCCCGTGATGGCGGTCGATCTGCCTTCCGGGTGGGATGCGGACTCCGTTGAGCCGACGGCCGAGGGCGCGTTTCGCGCGGATGCTGTAGTGACGTTTACGGCTCCCAAACTGGCGCATCTCTTTGGTCACCTGACCGGCTCGAACGGCTTTGGGCCCATCGTGGTTGCGCCCATCGGATCGCCAGATGCTGCGGTTGAGAGCGCGACGGGGATGACCTGGACGGGCGCTTCGAAGCGCATCTTCGAGACGCCTCGTGTGATCGATTCCAACAAGGGAATGTACGGCCATGTGCTGCTGGTTGGGGGCGCCGCTGGCAAGGCCGGCGCGCCTTCGATGGCGTCGCTGGCTGCGTTGCGGGCGGGCGCCGGGCTGGTGACGGCTGCTGTGCCGAAGTCGATTCTGAGTACGGTTGCGCTGATCACGCCGGAACTGATGACGACACCGCTGGAAGAAGATGCGAGCGGGGCGGTGGCTCTCATGAATGCATCGCCCGAGCGGCTGGAGAAGCTGCTGAAGAAGATCAGCGTGATCGCCGTTGGACCGGGGATTGGGACCGAGGGCGAGGCGTCCGCGTTCGTGCGGCAGCTTGTCGCTTCGACGGACCTGCCCCTGGTGATCGATGCCGATGGGTTGAATGCGTTTAAAGGGCAGGCGTCGTTACTGAAGGATGCGAGCAGAGGTGGTGCGCGGACGATTGTGCTGACGCCACATCCGGGCGAGATGGCGACGCTGCTTGGCATGACCACGAAAGAGGTGCAGGCGGAACGGCTGAACCTGGCGCGGAAGTTTGCGCAGGAGCATGGTGTGACGCTGGTGCTGAAGGGCTGGCGGACACTGGTGGCGCATCCCAATGGAGATGTCGCGGTGAATACGACGGGGAATCCATCGATGGCGAAGGGTGGTTCGGGCGACATCCTTACGGGGATCGTCGCTGCGTGCCTTGCGCAGGAGAAGAGCAACGTGCGGGATGCGGTGAATGCTGCGGTGTACCTGCACGGTCTGGCTGCGGATTTTGCGGCGCACCGCATGGACGAGCACACGGTGCTGGCGACGGACACAGTTGCGCACCTGAGCGATGCGTTTCGCTACCGGACGCTGGATGCAAATGGGGCTGAGTGGGTGTGTGGCCTGCGGCTAGGCTAGGGCACCGGCGAGGATTGGTTCTGGTGTGAGGCAGGTCAGGAACTCGAAGCGCTTGAAGTCGCGCGTGTTCCATGTGGCAAGTGTGCTGACATTGTGCGCGGCGAGCGTAGCAGCGAGATAGGTGTCGTGGACCTGCGCACCACGCACTTTGTGTTGCGTCGCCAGTCGAATCCAAAGATCGTAAGCTCGCTGATCATCGGCCAGTAGCGTGAGGGACCGCTCGATCTCAAAGACAAGGGAGGCTGTGTCGTCGGTCGAAAGATTGAATCCGTTGTTCAACAGTGGCTTCGTGCAGACGCTCCAAAACTCCCGGATGTTCTGGGCTGTGAAGCAGCAAATCTTCTCACTTGTGGCCAGGTGCAGAAACAGCAAGGTTGCGACTTCGTGTTTTGGATTCGAGGTCTCGCTGAGGGCCAGCAGGACATTGGTGTCTAACGCTAGGAAGCTCGCCATCAGTCGCGGTCGGAGTAGATCTCTTCCCGAGAGTATGTCCCCCGGGGAGACGCGGGAATCGAGTCTGAATATCTCGTCATCGCGTCGACGAAATTCCGCATCTCTGCTTCAGTCTTTGGCTGAGCGGCGGCTGCTTCACGGGCCATATGCTCGCGAATACGCTGTTCGGCATATGCCTCCGGCGACATTCCGGCAGCGGCAGCCTGCGCAATGATCGCATCCGAAACTTCGATGGTGACCCGCATGCTGATAGCCTATCGCACGGGTGAGAGGGAAAAGAAGCCTTGATTGAGAAGCGGTTGAAGACGAGGAGTGTGGCGGGGACGCTGGCACTGGCGCAGAACATCTATGAGCTGATGCTGCCCGCGCCGCGGCTGGTGATCCTGCGGGGTGATCTGGGCGCGGGGAAGACGACGCTGGTGAAGGGGATTGCGCAGGCGATCGGTGCCAGTGCAGATGACGTAACCAGCCCGACGTTCACGCTGGTGCAGGAGTACCGGGGCACGAAGCTGAAGCTCTACCACCTGGACCTCTACCGGCTGGAAAAGGATGAGGAGCTGCTCTCGCTTGGGATCGAGGAGATGGAGGCGGAGCCGGACGCGCTGGTGCTGGTGGAGTGGGGCGAGAAATTCCCGTCGCTGCTGCAGCGGGCGCGCGGGCAGGTGGTGATCCAGCCGGGTGACGAGCCGGATGAGCGCTGGTTTTTCGTGCAAATGCTCTGATCTGCGTGCGTAGCAGGTCCACAGGGTAGGGTGATATGTCGACTGGCGACATACTGCGCGACGGTTGGACATAAAATAAAGGTGTGCCACCCGCAGCAATCCCATCGAACGAAGCCGAGCGCGCAGCCGACCTGCGCAGCTATGAGCTTTTGGACACGCTGGACGAGCGGGGCTACGACGACATCACCTTCCTGGCGCAGTACATCTGCGAGACGCCCATCTCCCTGGTCACGCTGGTTGATACCGAGCGGCAATGGTTCAAGTCGGCCATTGGCACCGGTGAACTGCGGGAGACGACGCGGGCGGACAGCTTCTGTTCGCATCTGATCGGTGGTCCGTCCGTTCTGGTGGTGCAGGACACACACGAGGACGAGCGCTTTACGGACAATCCACTGGTCACGGGGGAGCTTGGGATTCGCTTCTACGCGGGCGCTCCGTTGGTGACGCCGGATGGGAATGTTGTCGGAACGGTTTGTGTGATCGACCAGAAGCCGCGGACGCTGCGTCCTGATCAAGTCAAAGCCTTGGAAGCATTGGCGCGGCAGGTGATGGCTCGTATGGAGTTGCGCCGGCAGATGCGCGAAAACAAGCTGACCGCGGACGCGATGCGTACTGCGGAGAAGCTTGCCGCGGTGGGCCGGATGGCAAGTGCGATGGCGCACGAGATCAACAATCCTCTCCAGTCGGTGACCAACCTGCTGTACATGGTTGAGATCACGGAAGATGCCGCGGAACGCCGAAACTACCTGAAGCAGGCTGAAGATGCATTGGCGCGCGTGTCGCATCTGGTAACGCAGACGCTGCATTTTCACAGGCAGTCAAAGCGGGCTGCACCGGTGCGGCTGGCGGAGTTGGCGGAGTCGGTCCTGCTGTTATTTCGTACGCGCCTCTCGCATGCGTCGGCTGAAGTGCTTGTGACGGACGGGCAGACGGAGCCGCTGGTGTGCCTTGCGGACGATGTGCGCCAAGTGGTGACGAACCTGGTGTCGAATTCGCTGGATGCATTGTCTGGCGGCGGCAAGGGACGGCTGCTGGTTCGGGTTCGGGATGGGATCATCTCCGGAGCGCAAGGTGTCTTTCTGACCGTCGCGGATACGGGGCGCGGCATTGCACCGGAGACGATGGCCCGCCTTTTTCAGCCGTTTACGACGACCAAGGGCATTCGCGGCACCGGTCTTGGACTTTGGGTGAGCAAGGGAATCCTCCAAAAACATGGCGCGCGGGTGCGTGTCCGCAGCCGCGTTGGGGTGGGGACGGTAGTGCGCATTTTCTTCCCTGCGAAGCCAACTTCGACAGTCGCGAACGCCTATGCAGAAGAATTCACGGCTTTACCGGTAAACTAGGCGGATGCCGCCGATTCTTAACGCGCAGTCAGTCAGTAAGCGCTACGGCGCCAAGGTCCTGTTTCAGGACGTTTCCCTCGTCGTTGCCGACGGCGATCGCATTGGTCTGGTGGGGCCGAATGGAGCGGGCAAGTCGACGCTGCTGAGCATCCTCTCCGGTACTGAGGATTCTGATACCGGTGAGGTCTCCGTCCGCAAGCGGGCGCGTGTCGTCACGATTTTGCAGACGTCCGAGTTTCCCAAGGGCGCGACCGTGCGCGAGGTGCTGGAGCGAGCTCTGGACATCGCGAATGTGCCTGAGAACGAGCGCGAGCAACGCATCCGCGAGACCGTCGGGCGCACCGGATTTCCAGACGAACATGCCATTGCGACGAGTCTTTCCGGTGGCTGGCGCAAGCGCCTGGCGATTGTGGAAGGCGTCATCTCCCAGCCGGATGTGCTGCTGCTTGACGAGCCTACGAATCATCTGGACTTGGGTGGCATCGAGTGGCTCGAGGAACTGCTCGCCGGTATCGGCTGCGCCTGTGTTGTGGTCTCGCACGATCGCTACTTCCTGGAAGCGGCGGCAAATGAGATTGTCGAGCTGAACCGCGTCTACCCGGGCGGTGTGTTGCGGGTGAAGGGGACTTACTCAAAGTTCCTTGAAGATCGCGAACTGTTTCTTGAGGCGCAGTCCCGGCAGCAGCAGAGCCTGAAGAACGAGGTCAAGACCGAGATTGAGTGGCTGCGCCGTGGACCCAAGGCGCGCACGACGAAGAGCAAGGCGCGCATCGACCGTGCGCACGAGATGATCGGCGAACTGGCCGATGTGAATCAGCGGACGGCGAAGTCAAGCGCGGGGCTGGAGTTCAATGCGACCGAGCGCCAGACGAAGCGACTGGTGGAGCTTGAGGGCGCGGGGCTGGACCTGGGCGGACGCACGCTGTTGGACAAGCTGGACTACGTGATCAGCGCGGGAACGCGTGTTGGCCTGGTGGGACCGAACGGTAGCGGCAAGACGACGCTGCTGCGCCTGCTGACCGGCGAGCTGAAGCCGACACGCGGCACCGTGAAGACGGCGAATATGCTGCGCATTGTGTACTTCTCGCAGGCGCGTGAGATCGACACATCGCTGACGTTGCGCCGGGCACTGGCTCCTGAGGGCGATGCGGTTGTGCACAATGGACGCGAGGTCCATGTGGCGAGCTGGGCTGCTCGCTTCCTGTTTACCGGGGAGCAGCTGAACCAGCCGGTGGAGCGATTGAGCGGTGGCGAGCGTGCTCGTGTGCTGATTGCGCGGCTGATGTTGCAGCCTGCCGATCTGCTGCTGCTGGATGAGCCGACGAACGATCTGGATATTCCGACGCTGGAGATCCTGGAAGAGAGCCTGCTGGAATATCCGGGCGCTCTGATCCTGGTGACGCACGACCGCTACATGCTGAACCGTGTCAGCACGACCGTGCTTGGTCTGGATGGCAAGGGACGCGCGGAGAAGTTTGCGGACTTTGCGCAGTGGGAAGACTGGATGCGCGAGTCGGAAGCACCGGTGCCCACGGCGAAGTCGAAGGCTGCTGCAGCTTCGGCAGCGGCGGGCGCTGCTGGCGATGGGACCGCGAAGAAGAAACTGAGCTACAACGAGCAGCGCGAATGGAACACGCTGGAAGCTCGCATTGCAGAGGCTGAGGCTCGCGTGGCGAAGGCCGACGAAGCGCTTGCGGATCCCAAGATTGCGAGCGATGCGACGGCTCTGCAGCGTGCCATGACGGAGCAGCAGGATGCCCAGGCTGCGGTGCTGGATATGTACGTTCGTTGGGAAGAGCTGGCGGAGCGGGCAGGGTAAGTTTCTCGGGATCCCACGTCTCGACGGTGAGATGTGGGATCCCATCTCACCGTGGGTTCTAGAAACGGTTTCCCGGATCCTGTTCATTGGTGCGCAGGGTGCGGTAGATGACTCGGTTGCAGAGTACGCAGCGCCATGGGTAGAGGTTGAAGAAGGGCAGTATCTGTGCCTGGACAAGGCCGATGCGTGGCACGCGTTCGAAGCGCACGCCGCGGCAGCCGGTGCAGACGCGACGCCTTTCGCTGGCGAGCCCTAAGCCTGAGATCTGATGGTAGAGGTGCCGTATCGGCACCGGTATGAGCTTCAACGATCCGTCCTCATCAGCGACGCACCACGGTGCCGTCTTTCATGACGAAGGAGACGCGCTCGACGACGCCGATGTCTTCCAGCGGATTGCCGGGCACTGCGACGATGTCGGCGAGGAAGCCTGCGCGTAGCTGGCCGATCTCGTTCTCCCAGTCCAGCAGCTTGGCCCCGTTGATCACGTCCGCGCGCAGCACGTCGGCAGCGGACATGCCGTACTGGTGCATCAGCACCATCTCATGCGCCTGGGTGCCGTGCGGAAAGGGGCCCACGTCGGAGCCGACGGCAAAGGGAACTCCTGCTGCTAACTGCTTTTTGAACTCAGCGGCGTGGAAGGCTTCGGTCTCGTGGCGGCGTGCGGACGAGGCCGGCGTCTCGGCGTGGTCGGCGAAGTACTGGCCGATGGTGAAGGTGGGCACCGCGAAGATGCCGCGCTCCTTCATCAGCTTCATCGTGGTCGGGGACAGGTTATCGGCGTGGTCGACGGAGACGACGCCTGCTGCGACAGCGTAGCCTGTGCCGGGTTCGCCGGTAGCGTGGACGGCCACTCGTGAGCCGGTGCGCTTTGCCTCGGCGACGGCTGCTGCCAAGTCCGACTGTGTGTACTGGAAGGGTGTGTTGAAGACACGGTCGCGCAGACGGTCCGGCCCAGTTTCGTAGATCTTGGTGAAGTCGGCGCCCTGCTTGTGCTGCTCGCGCATGACGCGGATGAGGTCGTCCGCGGTATCGGCACGGTCGGCGTTGCTCATCAGGTGCTGCTCGGGATTCTTGCCGCTGTTGTCTTCATGGCCGCCGGTGATGTCGACGGCATTGCACGAGACGCGCATGCGCGGGCCGGGGATCAGGCCGCTGTTGATGGCGTTGCGTACGGCTACGTCGGCGCATCCAGCGCCCTCGCTGCCCATGTCGCGCTCGGCGGTGAAGCCTGCCATCAGGTCGGCTTTGGCGGCGTCGGCGGCGATGAGTGTGCGTTGCGGGACGGACTCATCCACGGTCTGGCCGGCTTCGTTGCCCACGTGCAGGAAGAGGTGGGTATGTGCGTCGATGAGGCCGGGCATCAGCGTGGCGTCACCCAGATCGATGACCTCAGCGCCGGCGGGGCGTGCGACGTGCGCGCCGGCTTCGCGGATGCGATTGCCCTCCACAAGGACTTCGCCCGGCGAGATCGTCTTGCCGGCGGCTGCGTCGAGCATACGAGCAGCGTGCAGCACCGTTGCGTGCGGCACAGCCTGTGCGACAAGGGAGACGGGCCCGAGGAGGACCACGGCGAGCGAAAAGGGAAGTCTCATGCTTAGTTCGCAAGCATAACGGGAGCGTGCAGTCGATGTCACGACTATCTGCTTGGAACACTGCAGGTTGATTCTGAAGCCGATGTCTCGCTCGTTAGCGGAGCAGCTTCGATGCGACCCAGAACTGCTGCAGGATGTAGTTGTCGGTCATACCGGCGATGTAGTCGGCGATGACACGCGGCAGGCCGTCGGTTGCGCTCTCTTCGATGTAGCCCGCAGGCAGATGCTCCGGCGAACGCATGTAGTGGTTAAAGAGTGTGGTGACCACGTTCTCTGCCTTGTCGTGCTCAGCCTCGAGAAAGTCGCAGGTGTACAGCACGCGGAAGAGGTAAGCCTTCTCCTCGCGGCGCTGCGCTTCGTAGACAGGCGAGAAGGTCGCGACGCGGTGCGGGCAGGCGCGCACACCGGCGAGGGAGAGCAGGTTGTGCTCGCGGACGTTGCGGACCGTGTTGGTGATCAGGTCTTCCGTCAGCTCGGTCTGCATGACCTGCAGCGCTTCATGGAAGAGAAACTTGGGTTCTACGCCGGGATGATCACGCTCCACCTGCTCGTAAGCGCGGCCCATGATGGTGATGTTGGCGCAGATGTGGTCGATCTCAAGGAGGCCGGACTCCACGCCGTCATCAAGGTCGGCGGTGAGGTAGGCGATCTCATCCGCCAGGTCGATGAGCTGTGCCTCCAGCGGTGGCCGCTGGTCGAGGAAGTAGGGTGCGAGCAGCGGGTGATCGCTGGAGCTGTAGTCGCGCGAGTGCTTCACGATGCCTTCGCGCACGCCGAGTGTCAGGTTCAGGCCGCGGTGGGCGGCGTACCAGTCTTCGAAGTGCTCCACGATGCGAAGGGCATGCAGGTTGTGATCGAAGCGCAGGCCGTGTGCCTGGAGGCATTTGTCGAGGGCGCGTTCGCCTGCGTGGCCGAAAGGTGGGTGCCCGATGTCGTGCACGAGTGCGAGTGCTTCGACGAGCTCTTCATTCAGGCACAGTGCTCGTGCGACCTCGCGGGCGATCTGTGCGACCTCAATGGTGTGGGTGAGGCGTGAGCGGAAGTGATCGGATTCACGGCTGGTGAAGACCTGCGTCTTGCCCGCGAGGCGCCGAAAAGCGCGCGCCTGCACGATGCGTTCGCGGTCTCGTGCGAAGGCGGGTTTGCGTGGGTCGTTCTCGATGGTGGTGCGGCCGGCGGGCTCGCTCCAAACGCGCGTGGAGAGGGTGTGCTCCTCCACGCCTTGCACGCTGAGTGCGCGCAGGTCCGATGCCCTTAGCGTTGGAGCGGACGCGCTTACGGAGTCACCTTCACAGAGGCTGCGTTCTTCGCGAGCTTCACCTTGGCCGTGTCGAGACGCTTATGTAACTTGCTGACATCATCCGGTTCAATGTCGGCCGGCAGGGAGCGGCTGTATTCGGTCAGCGCGCGCTCCCACTGGGCGACGGCCAGCTTCAGTTTGCCCTGCTTCTCCAGGGCCTGACCCAGGTGGTCGTGGACGGTGGGGTCCGTGGCGTTGCGGGCAACTGCCTTCTGCAACTGATCTTCGGAGAGGGCATACTCGCCCATCTTGAAGTAGACCCAGCCCATCGAGTCGAGGTAGGCGTAGTTCTGCGGATCGAGCTCCACGGCCTTCTTTACCATGGCGAGAGCTTCCGGCAGCTTCACGCCGCGCTCGGCAAACATGTACGCGAGGTAGTTAAGTGTCTGGGCATTGTTGGGGTCTATGGTCAGAACCTTGCGTAGCCAGGTTTCGGACTCGTCCTTCTTGCCCTGCTTGTCATCGATGGTGCCGCGCAGGAAATACAGGTAGACCTTGTCTTCGTTCTTTTGCGAGAAGACCTCTGCCTTGTCGAGAGCCGCGTTGGCTTCATCGTAGCGGTGCAGGCGGATCAAGGCTTGTGCCAGCGTGAGGTAGGTGACGCGATCTTCGGCCTTACCGTTGAGTTGCTTCTTCAGCAGGGTAAGGCCCTCTTCTGCCTTGCCGGTGTCGGCGAGCTGGCCTGCGTACAGGATCTGTGCCTCGCGATCGTTTGGGGATTCCTTCGCGGCTGCCGCGGCCACGGCGGCTGCTTTATCCCACTCATGCGCATCGCGGAGTGCGTCCACTTCACCGCCGATGCCACGCATCTTCATTTCGCCGCCAAGCGATGCCATCTGCTTGTAGACGTCGACGGCTTCCGTGATCTTGTTCTCCTCGCGATAGAGCAGCGCCAGGCGATCGAGGAAGATGGCGCGATTGTTGCGCTCGGCGTCGGTGTAGGCTTCCGGTGCCTTTGCGGTGGCGGTCAGCACTCCCTTGAGCGAGTTTTCGGCGTCTGTGTATCGGCCCAACGCGTCGTAGAGCAGTGCTTCATTGAAGACCAGCTCTTCAGAGTCGGGCACCATCGCCTTCGCTTTCTTCAGCGTTGCGAGTGCTAGGTCGTAGTGGCCCTGGCGGCGTTGGATTTCGGAGATCTTGATGTAGCTCTGTGCGTCCTGTGGCTCCGCGGCGACGATGGCGTTATAGATCTTCAGCGCGTCATCCATGCGGTCGCTGGCGAGTAGAGCGTTTGCGAGGCCACGCTGCGCGTCGGTGTTTTCGCCCTCGATGTCCAGAGCGCGCTGGTAGGCCGCGGCAGCCTCCTTCGGCTTATGGAGCTGATCGTAGCTGGCGCCGATGGCGAGCTCGATGCGGACGGAACGATCGCCCTCGGGCAGGGCAGTCAGCGTGTTGATGACGCGCTGGGTGTCGCCCTGCTCGCTGTATAGCCGTGCGAGGTTCAGCAGTGATTCTTCACTGCCGTTGTCCAGGCCTTGGGCTGCTTTGAACTGTGCCTCGGCCTTTGCAGACTCGTGGCTGACCTCGTAGAGCTGACCCAGCAGCAGGTGATTCTCTGCGACATTCGGCTCAAGCTTGACGAGGGTTTCGTACTCTGCGGTGGCAAGCTGCACCATCTGCGACTGCGCCGTGCCCTGGGCATCGCCCAGCGAGCGGTAGTAGACGCGGCCGAGAAGCCGGTGCGCTTCGATATCCTGCGGATTCTTCTTGACCTGGTCCTGCGCAACCTCGACAGCCTCGCGGATGCGGCCCAGCTTGAAGTAGAGGTCAGCCAGGCCGTCCTGCAGGAAGGTGGACTTTGGATCAGCGTCCAGAGCCAGCTTGTACTGCTCGATGGCCTGTGTGGCGTAGTCGCTGCGGCCCTGCGTGGTCGCGAGGTCCTCATAGATATGCGCCAGGCCGTAGTGATAGTAAGCGGCGCTGCTGCCCGTGGAAGACGGTGCCACGGTCTGCGGAGGCAGAGCCGTGGGCACGTTTTTCTGGGCGATGAGCGGTGCGGCAGCGCAGAGCGCTACCGCTGCAAGCAGGGTACGGAGGGAGGAAACGCTGACAGCGTTCTGCGGACCAATCATCAGAAGAACCAATCCTTCTGCCCGGTGTCCGCTCGCTTGCGCGACCAGGCTTGCAAAGAGGTGTGCTTCAGGTTAGACGAACATGGGGCGCAGGGGGATGCCGTTCTGCGGAGAACAGCATTTTATCCGTGTCGAAAGTGTCGCATTCCTGTGAATACCATGGCAATCCCTAAGCGATCGGCGGCTTCGATGACCTCCGCGTCGCGGACGGAGCCTCCGGGTTGGACGATGGCCGTCGCTCCGGCCTGCGCCACGGTTTCCAGGCCGTCCGGGAAGGGGAAGAAGGCGTCGGAGCCGGCGACGGTGCCGTCGAGCGGCAGAACGGCCTTCATGGCGCCGAAACGGGCGGCGTCCACACGGCTCATCTGGCCTGCGCCGATGCCGACCGTCTGGCCGAAGACTGTTCCATCCGCGGCAGTTGCGGCGCGAGCGTAGACGATCGCGTTTGACTTGACGTGCTTTGTTACGGTCCAGGCGAAGCGCAGCGCGGTAAGTTCTTCCGGTGTGGGCTGGCGCTTGGTGACTACCTTCAGTTCGACCGATGCGAGTGATCCGCGGTCAGCATCCTGCATCAGCATGCCGCCGCTGATCTGCTTCAGAGCCTTTTTCGGGTGGGCTGGATCGATCTGGAGCAGGCGGAGGTTCTTCTTTTTGGCGAGCGCTTCGAGCGCTGCGGGGCTGAAGGAAGGGGCGACGATGGCTTCGACGAAAAGCTTGCCGATCTCTTCCGCGGTGGCGCCGTCCAGCTCACGGTTCAGGCCGATGACGCCGCCGAAGGCTGAGATGGGATCCGATTCCAGGGCGCTCAGGTAGGCATCGACCAGTGATTTGCCGGTGGCTGCGCCGCAGGGGTTGGTGTGCTTGATGATGGCGCAGGCGGGTTCAGTGAACTCGCTGGCCAGCTCCCAGCACGCGTCCAGATCGACCAGATTGTTGAAGGAGAGCTCCTTGCCCTGGAGCTGCGTGGCGTTGGCGATGCCCTTGGTCGTTCCGTCGGTGTAGATGGCTGCAGCCTGGTGTGGGTTCTCGCCGTAGCGGAGGGTGCCCTTCAGCGGCAGGTTCAGGCGCAGCGCCTGGGGCACGGCAGCCTCGTCGACGGTGGCGGGCTGGGTGTGCGTGCCGTCCGGCTCGGAGAGTGTTTCGAGCGCATTGGAGATGGCGGTGTCATACGCGGCGGTGGTCGCGAAGGCAGCCTTGGCGAGGCGCCAGCGCGTTGCCAGCGAGAGCGAGGCGCCGTTGGCTTCCATCTCATCGGCGATGGCTTCGTAGTCGGCCGCAGCGGTGACGATGGCGACGTCGTTGAAGTTCTTGGCGGCGCTGCGGACCATGCTGGGGCCGCCGATGTCGATGTTCTCGATGATGTCGGCGAAGGCGACGCCGGGCTTCGACGCGGTCTTTTCGAAGGCGTAAAGGTTCACAACGACCATGTCGATGGGCTGGATGGCGTGCTCGGTGACGGCAGCGACGTGCTCGGCGTTGTCGCGGATGTGCAGGATGCCACCGTGGACCTTGGGGTGCAGGGTCTTCACACGGCCGTCAAGCATCTCGGGGAAGCCGGTGAGGTCGCTGATGTCACGGACGGCGAGGCCGCCATCGCGCAGCATCTTTGCGGTGCCGCCGGTGGAGACGAGTTCTACGCCCAGGGCGCTGAGGCGCTTGGCGAATTCGAGGAGGCCTGACTTATCGGTGACGCTTAAAAGGGCACGGGTGATCTTATTCGCTGGCACGTTCTTCTCCGAAAGCTTGCGGCTCCAGCAACATGGAAATCTGTTGCGCGAGCACGGGCAGGTTAACTGTTGCTATGTCCCAAAGAAGGAACAGGGAGGTCTTGTAGTAATGGTGCGTAAGCAGATGACGGAACGCGATAATCTTCGCGGAGTCAGTGATCCGCCAAGCAAGGTTGGGGTCTTGTTTCAGCGCTTGCGTGAACGCTTCGGTCACAATCTGCAACCCACGTTCGATTGCCAGAAGGCGTTCGTCCGAAGCGCGGAGTGCATCCAGTCCGCCATCCTGAACTAATGCCTGGACCAGGTTGCCGTACCGGACGATATCGTGCAGCCACTCCTGCGGATCACGCTGTGGCACGGAAGACGCTCAAAGAGACTTGCCGTAGGTCATGCATTCGAGACTGTTCCTCGAACATGTGTTTCTCCCACAAGTCGACAGGACGGAGGAAGATGCGCTGCAGACCGAACATCATTTCGAAATATCGATCGGAATATCCGGAGAGCTTCGAGGTGTCGAAGTCCACGACAAAAACGGGTTCTACCTGATCTTTGACGTTCCGCACATATGCAGAAATGCTCAACGCGCCTGACTTGACACGCAGATGCTCGATCTCTTCTGCGTGTGCGTGGATTTTATCCTCGACCGTCATGTCCAAAGTCTAGCGCAATGCGCGCTCTTACAGCCGCAAACCGCCTGTGAGATCAGCCACTTTCGCGACATCGTGGCTTATGCACCAGCGCTCGAGGTTGTTGGCGATCTTCTCTGCGGCGCGAGGATCGGCGTAGCTTGCGGTGCCGACTTCGACGGCGGTTGCGCCCGCCAGCAGGAACTCCACGGCGTCTTCAGCCTTTGCGATGCCGCCCATGCCGATGATGGGGATGTTGACGGAGCGGGCAACATCCCAAACCATACGTACCGCGATGGGTTTGATGGCAGGACCGCTTAGGCCGCCGGTGATGTTGGCGATGCGCGGTTTGCGCGTCTCCGTGTCGATGGCGAGCGAAAGGAAGGTGTTTACCAGCGAGACGGCGTCGGCGCCTGCGGCTTCCGCAACGCGTGCCATGCCGCCGATGTTCGTAACGTTGGGCGATAGCTTCACCAGAAGCGGCCGCTTGCTGACGGCCTTGCAGCGCGAGACGAGTTCGCCCAGCGACTCAGGATCGGTGCCGAAGACCATGCCGCCGTGCTTGGTGTTGGGGCAGCTTGCGTTCAGCTCGTACATGACAAGGCCTTCGGCCTTGTTCAGCCGCTCGATGACGCCGATGCAGTCTTCGATGCTGTAGCCGAAGACGTTCGCGATGCAGACGCTGCCACGCATCTTGCGGATGCCGGGCAGTTTGTCTGCGATGAATGCGTCGACACCGATGTTCTGCAGGCCGATAGCGTTCATCATGCCGCCGGTAGTCTCGATGATGCGCGGTGCCTTGTTGCCGTCCATGGGGTGCAAGGACAGGCCCTTGGTGACGAACGCGCCGATGCGGTCGGTGGAGAGGATCTCCTCGAACTCCACGCCATAGGCGAAGGTACCGCTCGCCGCAATGACGGGCGAGCGGAGTTCGACGCCGGCGATTTTGACCCGCATATCCGGCTTGCTCACTTGCGCTTCACCGTTCCGGTCATCGAGGTCACTTCTGGCTTCAGAGCCTCCAGGCGCACATGACCCACCGCTGCAGAGGGCCGGTTGACCCGGAGCAACGATGCGAAGGTTGCGGCGATATCTACCGGCTCGACCTGGTTGTGATAGGTCCCGGGCTGAAAGGCGGCACCGAAGAAGTCGAGCGGCACGTGCCGGTCATAGGAGTTCGCGGAGTAGTGGGTCGTTCCCATCTCTGAGCCGTAGTACTGATAGGCGCCAAAGTTCATGTGCACTGCCCAGCGGATGGCGGGGGAGTAGCTGTGCAGTTCGCGGCGACCCTGATCCGTATCGGGCACCTGTCCGTTGCGCAGCTGGCTTGCGGTGTAGACGAATTGCACACGCAAAGGCTCCGGCAGACGGCCAGCCGGCGCGCCGGTCTGGGCTGTCGTGGAGGCCGGCAGACTGGCGAAGTAGTCGCGGACAGCGTCTGCCGTCGCATCTTCTGCCTGCTGCTCAGAGATCCCCTGGGCCTGAAAGGGCTCCGGGTCAATCTGCAGCCATGGCGATTCACCGCCGAGGACGTATTTCACATTGCCCTTAGGCTTGAACTTTGCCTGCAACGCCTTCTCGACGTAGTCCCACATGGGCCGCGTCGGTACACCGTGGGCTGGCATGCCCATGGCCACGGCTGCATTCACGCTGGGCGCAACACCATGGTCGCCCGTCATGGAGACCACGACATTCTTCAGGCCGATGGTGCTGTCGATCCACGTGAAGAAGCGGTCAAGTTCAATGTCAGAGGCGTCGATCAGGGCGCGCTGCTGGGGATCGTCCGGCCCGACGCGGTGGCCCATGATGTCTGTCGACGAGACGGAGATCGTGATGAGGTCGGTCACTCCGGCCTCGTTGTGACCCAGGTGTTCGTTCTGGATCAGCGCCTTCGCAAAGTCGAGCTGATAGGCCACACCGGCCTGCGTCGCACCCACTTTTTCGTAGAAGCTGCCTTCCGGGATCTTCGAAGCAGCCCGCGCCTTCGCCACGGCATCGCCGCTGTTAAACGCCTCTACCCACGCGGGCAGCTGCTTCTGCCAATAGGTTGAGGTGATCCAGCGACCGCTCTCATGGTCGGTCCAGAAGGCGCCTTTGGTCGCGTGACCGCTGGTCAGGATGGCTGCGCGATCCTTCAGCGAAACGCCGAAGACGCGCGCCTTGCCGCTTGTCGCCAGTACGAGTTCGTCGCCCAGGGTGGAGGCGACCTCGTAGTGCGGCGAGGCTCCCGGCGAAACTTTGGCTCCCGCCGGCTGACCCACGATGGTGTAGCGGTCGTCATCGATGGACTGCACATAGCGCAGCTTGCCGTCCGGACCCTTTTCATACCAGTCATTCACGGGCACGCCGTGGCCGTCCGTGTACGCTCCGGTCCCGATGGTGGAGTGGCCGGGGCCCGTGACCAGGTTGGCGTAGTCGTAGTAGCAGTCGGTGTAGTGAGCGCCCTGCTTCAGGAAGAGGTTCCAGCCGTTCTTCGCTTTGAAGTCGGCTCGGAAGCGATCCAGGTAGTCACCGCGGAACTGGTCGAAGACCAGTTCGATGACGAGCTTTGGCGAGCCGTCATAGGCCGCCGCGCGGGCAGGCGCAGCGGTGGACAGGCACAGGGCGGCAGAGACGGCGGCAGCAGCAAGACGGCGCAGGAGCATACGCCCATGCTAATTCGGACGCGCGGAAGGAACGTATCAGGCCGATGATTTTCCGCGCCACCGCCAAACCCGATACCATAGACGGATGCTCGATCTCGCATACGTCCGGGGCAATCTCCCGGAGGTGGAAGCCGCACTTCGCCGGCGTAACGCCGACCCCGCTGCCCTGTTGGGCAACTTTGCCGATATTGATGCGGCCCGCCGTGAGGCGATCACCAGCCTGGAAACGTTTAAGGCGCGGCGCAATCGCCTGTCGGAAGAAATCGGCAAGCTGAAGCGCACGGGCGGTGACGCCGACGCGCTGACGGAAGAAGTCCGCACGCTTCGCGAGGAGACTGAGGCGCTGGAAGAGAGTGCCGCCGCGCATGATCTGAAGTTGCGCACGATCCTTGAGGCAATCCCGAATCTGCCCGATGCCAGCGTGCCGGAAGGCCGCGACGAGCATGGCAACTCCACGGAAAAGACGTGGGGCGAGGTCCCGAAGTTTGATTTCAAGGCGAAGCCGCACTGGGAGTTGGGCGAAGCGCTCGGCATTCTGGATTTCAATCGTGCCGCGAAGATCAGCGGATCGCGCTTTGTCGTTCAGATTGGCGCAGGTGCGCGGCTGGAACGGGCTCTGGCGAACTTCATGATCGACCTGCATACCGGCAAGCACGGTTACACGGAAGTGCTGCCGCCGTACATGGTCAACTCAAAGTCGCTCTTTGGAACGGGTCAGTTGCCGAAGTTCGCGGAAGATCTGTTCCATTGCGACGACAAGGGCGCATACGTTCCCGGTGAGTTGCAGGAGAACGATCACTGGCTGATTCCAACGGCGGAGGTTCCGGTAACGAATCTGTTCCGCGACGAGACGATCGATTGCGATCCGACCATCAGCCTGTGCGCTTACACGCCTTGCTTCCGCAGTGAGGCCGGCAGCTATGGCCGGGACGTTCGCGGCATGATTCGCCAGCACCAGTTTCAGAAGGTGGAGCTTGTGAAGTTCACCACGCCGGACAAGAGCGCGGAAGAGCATGAGACGCTGACGCGGCACGCGGAGACCGTCCTGGAGACGCTTGGCCTGCCGTATCGCCGCATGCTGCTATGCACCGGCGACATGGGCTTTGCTTCGCAGAAGACGTACGACCTTGAGGTGTGGCTGCCGGGGCAGGAGCTCTATCGCGAGATCAGTTCGTGCTCCAACTTCGGCAGCTTCCAGGCACGGCGTGCGAATATCCGCTTCAAGCCTGCGGGCGCGAAGAAGACGGAGTTTGTGCACACACTGAACGGCTCCGGTCTGGCCGTAGGCCGCACCTACCTGGCGATCCTTGAGAACTATCAGCAGGCCGATGGGTCCATTCGTGTGCCGGAAGCACTGGTGCCGTATATGGGCGGTCAGACCACGATCGGTCAGCAACACCCGCTCGCTTCGGGCAAGGGTTCGCTGGCCACGGGCAAGGCAGGACTTTAAAAGACAATGTTCAAGATCGTTCGCAACTATCTTTTCTGGAGCTACGAGCGCGGCTCGTTCCACTATGACGTCATGGTGACGATGGTGCTGCTCTTCATCTTCGTTTCGCCGCGGTTTATCAACTTCCGCGATAAGCCTGTCTACAACCTGCCCTCGCAGATCGTCGTCGAGAACAACGGCGCGGGCGAACTGATCTACCAGGTAAAGCAGACGGACGTAGATCAGAGCTTGAAGAAGGTTGGCGGCTCCGATCCGGAACAGCGTACGCGCCGCGCTCTGCGCCGGCTGATTGAACCGATCGCGGGCGACGTGCTGGTGGAACGGTACGAGACGATCCGTGGAACCGACGGATCGGTGCAGGCCTATCGCGTCTGGGCGCACCGGTAGGTTTATTCGCGCAGAGTCAGCGCACCTACTGGCGCATCTTTGTGTCTAAACATGCGAGGCCTTCAGGAACACCATGAACCGATTTGCACGAATGACGATTGCCGCACTTTTTTTGTCCGCGACCACGGTGGCCGCACACGCCGCGACTGATCCCGTACTGGACAAGGTCTTGCGTCAGCTTGACACTTCTTCGGTAAAGTTCCAGTCCGCCGAGGCAGACCTGCAGTGGGACAACTACGAGAAGATCGTGAAGGAAACGACCTCGCAGTACGGTCAGACGTACTTCCTTCGCAAGGGCGGCACGATTGAGGTTGGCATCACGCTGGCTCAGAAGCAGGGCGCGGCTCCCACCAAGTACATCCACTTTGCGAACGGCAAGGGTGATATGTACGACGCCGTCGCGAAGAAGGTGACGGGGTTCAACGCGGGCGAGAACCGTTCGCGTGTCGAGAGCTTCCTGGCTCTTGGTTTTGGCGGCAGCGGCAAAGACATTGAGAAGTCGTACACCGTCGCGTTGCAGGGTATGGAGCCCGTCGACGGTGTGACCACGGCCAAGCTTGACCTGGTACCCAAGGACGCGGAGACGGCTCAGACGTTCAGCCACATCACGATGTGGATCGACACATCCCGCGACATCCCGTTGAAGCAGGTCACGTACACGCCAGAAGGAGATACCCGCACGGCGTTCTACCGGAACGTTCGGTACAACACGCCAGTGGATACGAAGAAGTACGCCTCGCCGAAACGTTAGGCCGATCTTCGTACAGGGGATCCACCGCTGTCGTTTACGATGTTGATGAGGAGATTCTTGCGATGAGCCATGAAGTTGAGCAGCCCTGGATTGAGCGTAACTGGCAGGTGTTGGTGATCGCCTTTGGTGTCGGCGCCGTAGCGCTGCTGGCCCTTTACCACCCGGGCTATGCCCATCCGTTCGGCACCTACTAGGCCCTCGGACTAACCACCGATCCCGTTTATCGTGCAGCCATGCGACAGGGATCCGCTTCTCGTCGGCATCGTTGATGCTGACAGAAAGGCGGATCCCTTTGTTGCGTTACGGGCGATGGTTACTGGACGGTGCCCAAGGGTTTCAGGCGAGTCAATTCCAGCGCGCATGCGACTGCAGTCCGCGCCGTCAGCTTCAGATTGTCTGCGGTCATCCAGATCGCATAGCGTGCATTGTCTGGTGAGGGCTTTACCTGCAGCAGGACGCGACCCTGACCGGCGCTGCTGATGTTGCTGGGCGGCTCTTCGCCCGCGATATCGATGTACTCGGACGAGAGCGCGGCCTGCAGGGCGCCGGGCGTCAGCGGCTGATCGAACTCAAGGAACAGGGAGACGCCGAAGCCGTGAAAGACGGGAGCCTGGATCAACTGCAGTAAGGGCTGCGGCAGTGTCGAAACCAGCCCGCGGAGATCGCGCCGGATACGTTCTTCACTGAGCGCAAGCGGATTGCGCGCGGCCTCGCCTAGCGTGGGCAACAAGTTGAAGGCGACCTGTGCGTCGAACTCTTCCGTAGGAACTGCCTGAAAGCTGAGCAGATTGATGCTCTGCTGCTGCAGTTCGTCGAGAGCGGCGCGGCCATTTTCGCTGGCAGGCTGCAGGACGGTGGCTGCGGCACTGCGTAAGTCGCCCGCTCTACCGGCAAGTCCGAGAACGAGCGCGAGCATTGTTGCGACCGGGTGTGCGACACGTACGGAGTTCGCTTCCAGGTCCAGCGGAGCGGCGTCGCCGACCAGCGGTGAGCGGACTGGGGCGGTCGAATCGAAGTCGGAGCCGGTCACGTCGACGACAGAGGCGCCCAAAGCGCGCGCGGTCTGGCCGTACTCCTTGAGCATCTTTGCGTCGGCGAAGATCGCAACATCCAGATTCTCAAGCGAGGCCGGCTCCAGCGTCTGCAGGAAGGCGGCTTCGTCGCCGATGGCTTCCAACGTTCCGCCGGCCTCTTCCGTGTCCAGAAGGATGGTGTTGGCTGCGGCCAACGGACTTTCAGCGATCTCGTCGCCGATCTCCTTGCCCAGCAGGGAGGACGCGCCGACCACGGCAATGCGGTATTGAATCTTTTTCATAGCTCTCATCTGATGCGGTAGGGTCGTGGCTGATGCAAGGTTACGACTGCACGGTGGTGAGCTAGCCTTGTGTAGCGTTGGGCAACGGCATGCCGAGGCGCCGTGCGCGCCGGGACTGCGCGGCGTACAACAGACGAGCGCCCATGCCGCTGACCATATAGGCCAGTGCCATGGAGATCAACAGATACTCTGAGAATTCCGTCAAGAGAACGCCGAGCAGTACAAGCAAGACGAGAATACGTGTCGGCTGTTTGTCGACCAGCGTGATCTCTTTGCCGCTCCAGAAGCGCCAGCGGCTGACCATCAGGAATCCTGTGAAGAGCAGCAGCGCCAGCCAGACAAGTGCAATCCATGGATTGTAGATCGGAGACCCATTGAAGCAATGAACCACGCTGCTGATGACGCCTGCCGCTGCTGGGATGGGCATGCCGACGAAGTAGCGGCGGCCGGGCCGGCCAGGGTTGCTGGGCTTAGGGTTCAGCGTGACGTTGAAGCGCGCGAGCCGGCATGCACCGCAGATCAGAAAGAGGAAGGCCGCGACCAGGCCGAACTCGATGATGCGGTGATGCAGTGATACGTTCGCCAGCGGTGGCAGCAGGCGGAAGCCCCAGGTGTACGCGAGGATGGCGGGAGCGACGCCAAAGGTGATGACGTCAGCGAGCGAATCGAGCTCGCGGCCAAAGTCACTCTCGGTGTTGGTCATGCGTGCAATTCGACCGTCCAGGGCGTCGAAGGGCAGCGCGAACATGATGGCAAGTGCAGCCCGGTCAAACGGCGCGTGGTCTGCGGCAGATGCCTGCATGCTCTGCGCGATTGCGTAGAAGCCCAGCGCGATGTTGCCACCGGTGAAGATGGAGGGCAGGACATAGAGTCCGCGGCGCGGTCGCTTGCGTGGCCGCACAGTGGTGTCGCCCACGCTAGACCTCAGTGGCTGCGACCGAAGATCCGTCGTCGCAGGCGGAGTGGGTGGGAACGACTGCAAGGATGGAACTACCGCCACGGACGCGGTCACCGCGGCGAACGCGGAGGTTAGCGTCTGCAGGCATCAGGACATCGACGCGCGATCCAAACTTGATGAGGCCGAAGCGCTGTCCGCGCTGCAGATGGTCGCCCACCTTCACGGTGCAGACGATGCGGCGTGCCAGAAGGCCCGCGATCTGCTTGACCTGGATGGAGCAATCGCCGTGTTCGATCACGACGACATTCTGCTCGTTCAGCACATTACTGTCCGCGCGCATCGCGTTCAGGAAGAGGCCTTCCTTATGGTTGACGGCGGTCACCGTGCCCTCGATGGGCGAGCGGTTCACATGCACGTCGAAGACGCTGAGGAAGATGCTGATGCGGAGACGGCTGCCGTCCGGCGTCTCGATCCACTCTGCTTCAGTGACCTTACCATCGCCGGGCGAGACGATCTCGCCGGGCCCGGAGGGGATGCGGCGCGACGGATCGCGGAAGAACCACAGAAAGAAGACCGCCAAAATGAGCGGGACCACGCCGATGCCCTTTGACCCGGTTAGTTGCCACAGAAGACCGGCAACCACGAGCAAGCCAAGAGCGTAAAAGTATCCGTCACGAACCATACAGCGGTAATCATACCGCTTTCGGTGTCCGCTCAGGTTCAACATCAGGGCGCAGACGGAGCCTTTGAGTGCATTAATCCGTCAGATGTTCGTGCCATAGCGGGTGCAATCTGCTTTTCCATGTAAATCGCGTCTTCCAGTGGGTTTGCGTAATACCCGGGCCGGATGGCGACGTCGGCGAAGCCGCTGCGGCGATAGAGCCGGATGGCGGGAAGATTGGAAGTCCGCACTTCCAGTCGCAGGGTAGTCCCAGCGTCGCCGGAGCTAGGCAGGGCAGCCAGCCAGTCTTCTACGGCCTGAAGCAGGGCTGCGCCGGTGCCGCGGCCGCGATGATTTGGATCAACTGCGATGCTCTCCAGTTCGGCTTCGATGGGGTAGATGGATACAAGCGCAGAGACGACTGCGAAGCCGTCGATCTCCAACTCGACACGGGATTCGTCACCTTCTGCGATCAGGACGATTCGCTGCACGGAGTCGGTGGTTGGGGCAGCGATGGAGTCGCGGAACTGTTCGGTCGTCCAGTGCGGTGCGGTTGGACTGGCAGTGGTGATGCGCTGAATCGCCGGGACGTCTGCGGGCGTAGCCGGTCGAATACTGATCATGAGGAGAGGGCTGCTGCGCGCAGTCGATGGAGTTCGGCGTCCGGGATGCGGAGGTAGTTGGCGTCGAGCAGTGCAGTGTCTGCGAAGTGGCCCCGGAGGAGCATGGCTGCGGCGAGCGGCAGAGCCTGCTGCACTCCTACGGGTGGGATCAGGATTGCGGCTGGGTGGAGCGTTGCGAGGCGGTCTTCCATGACGATGACGGGCTCGTCAGCGATCTCGGCGAGGGCAGTGTCTCCGGAGATCATGGCCTCTTCGAGACAGGTTCCATTGTGGTAGCGACCACGGAAGATGTCACCGCGCCCGGCATCGATCCAGGCCTGAACGCCGTTGTTCACAGGCGCTTGCGCGGCGAGTATGGCGAGACGGCTGATGGCGATGAGCGGCTTGTCGAGGGCTTGCGCGAGACCTTTCGCGGCGGCCAGGCCGATGCGTACGCCGGTGAAGGAGCCAGGGCCGCTGACTACGGCGATCGCGTCGAGATTGGCTGGTTTTACTGGGGCTTGAGCGAGGACTTCCGAGAGGGCGGACATTAGTAGTTCTTGTGTTTCGCGGCCGGGGAGATCGCGTTGCGCGAGGATGGTTGCGGCTGCGTCATCGACGGTGGCTACGGCGATGCCGCCGCCGGTACCGCAGGTGTCGATGAGGAGGAGGGTGTGCATCGCTTTGATGATACGTCTCGCTGATTGCTTCGTTTATTGGGGAAATGTTGGTCGGGTTGGAACTTCTTTGGCTTTGGTTGCGTCCTCGTGAGGGTGCGGGATTGCGTGGATTGAATTGCTTGACAATCGTTTGCCGCCAATGGGATAAGTAGTGCGCTTCCAAACGAGCGGCAGGGGCGTCCAGATTCCCGGAATTTAGGGTAAATTGGGCCGCAAAACAAGCTGTCGGATGGATGGAACGGGCACTTATGAGACGTCTCAGAGGGCTGTTCCTGAACTGAATTTACTTGCGGTACGAGAGAGGTCATCTGCATGCAGAAGAGAGTGTTGTGGTCGCTATGTGTGGCGGCCGGATCCTGCGCCTGTGTCTGGGCTGCCAACTGGCCCAGCGTTGGCGGCAATCCGCAGCGGGATGGCTATGTCAACCCGGAAACGCACATAAGCGCGGCGAACGCCAAGGACGTCAAGCAGCTTTACAAGCACAAGTTTGAGACGAAGGGTGTTGTCACCTCCACGATCGACCTTGAGCGGATTATCGGCATTACCGGGTTCCATGAGTTGCTGTGGACGGGTTCGTCGGCCGGCGATGTTTGGGTTACGGATGCCGATCTGGCTTACGACTTCAAGCATGTTACGGTGCCTGCGAAGGGAACGGCTAAGAGTTCGGCCATGTGCCCGGGTGGGATGACGGCTCCGCCACTTCTTGCAGGTGGCAGCACGGTGGGACGGTTTGGTGGCGGCGGCTTCGGTCGCGGTACGGTTGCCGTGACCTACGTGCTGAATGGCGACGGGATCCTGATGCCGTTGCGGCAGCAGGATGGCGATCCGACGTATGTTCCGGGACAGAAACTGGTGCCGGCGGCTAGCAATGTTCCGGCATTGAATATCTCGGGTGACGGCACGCTCTTCGCTGCGACGATCAATAACTGCGGCGGCGCTGGGAATGGACTGTATGCAGCGAACTTCAAGGCGCCCGAGACGGAGAACGAGCCGAACAAGCCGTTCAAGTCACCGGCGGTGTGGGGCAGCGTTGTCAGCTTCATGACGAATGGTGCGGGTTTTGCGGGCGCGGGCAGCACGGCGATCGGGACGAAGAATGATTTTGTCGTGGGTATGGTGCCCGAAGGTAAGGGCGATGTTGCCGGTGCTTACAACGACACTGTGCTGAAGCTGGATGCGAAGACGCTGACAGTGAAGGACTACTTCACGCCGAGCGACAAGGAGCCTGCTTACAAGGCTGGCGCGGCGGGCGTGACGCCTGCTGTGTTTGCCGAGGGTGGCAAGGACTATGTGGTTGCGGGCGATCGCAACGGCAAGATCTACCTGCTGGATTCGACGGCACTGGGCGGTAGCGATCATCACACGCCGCTGGCTTCCACGGATGTGATCGTTGCTCCGGATGCTTCGGGTAGCAGTGGGATCTTCGGCACGTTTGCTACGTTTGCCGATTCCGAGCATGGCAACACGCGCTGGCTGTTTGCGGCGGTTCGCGGACCGGTCGCAGCGAAGTTTGCGGGCGCGAATGGTGCGACTGCGAACGGCGGGATTGTGGCTTTCAAGATCGACTTTACGGGCGGACGTCCTAAGCTGGTTCCGGCATGGAGCTCGCCGGATATGGTCGGCGCTTCCGGACCGATCGTTGCAGCGGGCGTGGTCTACGGACTGGCCTCGGGCTGGTCTGCCAAGGGCACGAAGCCTGCTGTTCTGCACCTGCTGGATGCTGCTACGGGCAAGGCGCTGTATAGCAGCGCGCCTGCGGCCACCTACTCCTCGCAGCCGCTTGCCTTTGCGAACGGCCACGCCTACTTCGTTACGCACGACAACACGCTGTACCAGTACGGCATCCCCGAGGAGAAGTAATTCATGCGGAAGCTTTCGACACAGAAGACGTTGTCTGCCCTGGCCAGCGCAGCCCTGTTCTGCAGCGGCCTGGCACTGTTTTCCAGCGCGGCCGTCGCGCAGAACGGCAACTGGCTCACCTCCGGTGGAGACGTGCAGCGGAGCGGCTGGAACAAGGACGAGAAGACCCTGAACAAGAGCAACGTCGGCAATATGAAGCTGCTGTGGAAGACGAAGACGGACGTCTATCCACATGGCCTGCATACGCTGATGGATCCGTTGGTGGTGCAGAATGTGCCGACGCCCAGCGGCCCCAAGGAGATGGTGTACATCCTTGGCGTAGGCGACACGCTGTATGCGTTCGACGCAAAGAGCGGCACGATCGCGTGGCAGAAGCAGTTCAAGTACGAAGTGCCTCCGCCCGCACGTCCGCCGGACGGTGCACCGGCTCGTCCCGCGCAGGTGCTGCCGACGGACACGCGTCACTACAACTTCCTGAATCCGGGTGGCAGCACGGACGTGCCTGTGATCGGTGAGCCGGATGCCAAGGGTGTGCGGCCGATCTATGTGCTGGACGGCGGTGGGAACCTGCATGTTCTGAGCGACGTGACGGGCGAGGATCTGAAGCCGGAGATCAAGACCGGCGCGACCTCGAAGTTTGCGCTGCAGCTTTGGAACAACAGCATCGTCTACGCGGGACGTGGTGGTATCTACTCGGTTGAGCTGGCGACGGGCAAGGTCATTCCGTCGAAGGGCTTTGGCGGTGGTGGTGGTCTGTGGGGTCGCCGTGGACCGGTGATTACGTCGGACGGTGTGGTGTGGACGACGACGGGCGACGGCATCTATGACCCGAGCAAGCCGAACAATCTGGTGCTTGGCAATTCGGTTGTTGGTTTTGAGTTGAAGGACGGCGCGTGGCAGGTGAAGGACTGGTTCACGCCGCCGAACTGGGACTGGCTGCGTCGCCGCGATCTGGATCCGAACAACACGCCGACGAGCTTTATGTTCAAGGGCAAGGAGTACATGGCTGCTTCCGGCAAGGAGTGCCGCCTGTACCTGCTGGACCCTGCGAACATGGGCGGACCGGATCACCATGAGCCGCTGCTGAAGACCCCGCTGATCTGTAACGAGGCAGTCGACTTTGCCAGTGCGGGTAGCTGGGGCGCTGTGTCGTCTTACCTGGATGCAAAGGGAACTCGCTGGGTGCTGGTGCCGTTCTGGGGACCGAAGCATTCGGGGATCAAGTTCCCGATTGAGAACGCGCCTGCAACCAAGGAAGGTGGCGTGGCGGCATTCAAGCTGATCGAGAAGGACGGCAAGCCTGCTTATGAGCCGGTGTGGGTGTCGCGGGATATGTTCCGCGGTGAGCCGCCGATCGTTGCCAATGGTGTGGTTTATACCTGGGGCAGCGGCGATGACACGCAGCAGGTCTGGCCGGACATCGGTCTGAACTTTGACTCATCGAACCGTGCTGCTCTTTCAAACCATGTGACAGTGTTCGCGCTGGATGCGGAGACGGGCAAGGAGCTTTGGTCTTCGAAGGAGATCATTACCAGCTTTAACCACTTCACCGGGATTACCGTTGCGAATGGCAAGGTTTATATGAGTAGTTATGACGGGAATGTTTATTGCTTTGGGTTGTAAGTAAGTAGTGGTTCCGAGAGACGGCCCGCGCTTTGCGCGGGCCGTCTTTGTTATGTAGGTTTTCGACGACAGCGTATATCAGGATTCAAGCCCCACAGGTTTCATAACTCATCATTGCATCTATTCGGAAAGCGATATATCGTTTTCCAAGTATGCAACCGACTCCCGAAGATCTTCTGCCTCTCTCGCCAGCGACCCTGCACGTCCTGCTCGCGCTTACCAGAGAAGACCTACACGGCTACGGCATCATGCTCGAGGTCGCACGCCAATCTGGAGGAGCTTACAAGATTGGCCCCGGTACCCTCTACGACAATTTAAAGAAGCTGTTGAAGCTACGTCTCGTCGACGAGCGCCCTGCAGTCGCCGACGAACGGCGCCAGTACCATCTCACCGATCTCGGTAACTCTGTTCTATCCGCCGAAACCGAACGACTGTCATCCGTATTGAGGGAAGCACGCCGCGCTCTGCGCCTTCGCGAGGAAAGGCAATCATGAATACTATGCAACGCCGTATCTACGAAGCCATCATCGGTCTGCATCCCGCAGAGTTTCGCAACCGCTTTGGTCGGGAGATGATCCTTGATTTCGACGATGCCTGCGCCACGCATCGTCCAGCGGGTCTCTATCTCGATGCGTTGCAATCCATTGTGCTTCAATGGGCGTCGCAGCTCTTTGCCTCGGCAATTGGGCCTCGACCTGCGCAGGCCTCGCTGTTATCCGGACAGTACGTTTCACTTTCGCAACCCAATCCAAGCGCCTTCGAACTTATCCGGGCATCCTGCATTGCGATGCTCCTCTTCTTTTCAATAGGTTTCTCAGCCGCGACACGTCCAAGCGTCGGACAAATCGCCAATGCCGGCAGCCACGCCACGTCCGCCTCGAGCGCTCGTCGTTCCGTTCAGTCCTCGGCCCATAAATTCCACTATGCCGTTGCCTCGCGCGCTACCATCGCCACATTCGGACCACCGGACAAGTCACAGGGGGCCGAAGGAGGCCCAGCGATAGCCTACCGAGTGGATCTGTCTCCTGCGGTGGCGTACGTAGTGTTGCTCTGCCTTTACCTCACGCTCCGCAGCTATCTCCGTAAGCCTCGAGTTCTCCGCAGCGTCCTGGTAACTGCTATCATCCTCGCCCTTACCGCTCCGGTGCATGCGCAGACTAAGCAGGGCGTGCTCAGCTTCGACGTTGTCAGCGTGAAGCCAAGCGACCCTGCGAAAGAACACCTGGCGCTGTATTGGCGGCAGCCCAACGGCCTAAAGTGGGACGGCGTAACCCTGAGTGGTATGGTCGCAAACGCCTACGGCGTGAGCCCCATCGTCAAGGGGCAGATCGAGGGTGGCCCCGCCTGGAGGGGTTCGCGGGCATTCGATATCAACGCCAAAGTCGACGCCGAGACCGCCGCGCGTTGGAGCAAGATGACGCAGGCCGCAGTCGACGAAGAGCGCCGCAGCATGATGCGGTCGCTGCTTGCCGATCGATTCCACTTGACGCTCCATCATGAGACGCGCGAGATGCTGGCGCTGGTACTGCGCGTAGCGAAGAGCGGCTCGAAACTGCAATCTCCACAGCCTGAGCACGATCTGCAGGCAGGCACGCCTCTAAGTCGAATCAATTTCTTCGGTCATGGCCATTGGGAAGGGCACTCTGCACTGATGAGTACCCTCGTCAGGTCTCTCGCTTCCGAACCCGAAATCGCCGGCCGCCCGGTAGTCGACAAGACCGGACTTACCAGTGGATACGACTTCACACTGCGTTGGACCCCCGACGGTCCCGCTCCCCCCGACCCGAATGCGCAGTGGCCCTCACTGTTCACGGCCATCAACGAGCAACTAGGCCTAAAGCTCACGCCAGAGAAGCAGCCCATCGATATCATCGTCGTCGATTCTGTAGAAATGCCGAGTGAAAACTAGCCTTGGGCAAGTCTGTTTACTTTTCGAAAATCCCCGAGTTGGTAACGGGAAGTCGGCTTATCGGCAACGACCTGTGCATTTAGAGGAGGTGAAGCGGGTCTATCCGCTCTACCTCCTCCATCAAACGACAAATCTGTGATGGATGCAGTGGGTCGAGCTGCGTCCGCGGCTAAAGCCGCTCGAGATAACAGCGGTTGTTCAGCGCGCTGCCTTCTCCGTGGAGCTCGCGCTTTGCGCTTTCTCTTTATGGATTGCGCCGATGAGCGGATGTCGTGGTGTCAGCATCGATGGGGCCACTTCATTGGGGGCGCGAGACTATGAGGCGCGCCTTTGTCGCTGTTGCGGCGCGAATTCTGTGGTCAGCATAAGCGGAGCCGTGGCTAAAGCCACCGGTATGAAGCAGGTTATTTCAGCGCGCTAAAGCGCGCTGCTTTCTCCGTGTGCACTCGCGCTTCGCGCTGATGCTTTTAAGACACTTGTAATTGGAGAGGGCAGGGCCTTTGGGCCGCTGGATCGAGGCGGGTATGAGTAGGGTCTAGGTGAGGAACCATGGCGGTGTTGGGTCGATGAGGTGATCTCTTGCGGAAGAGGAGTATTCGAACTCTTCCGCTGTCTCTACTATTCGCGCTTCGACAGGGTTCTTCTCGATGTATTGTTTTGCAGCGATGTAGTCAGCCGCATCGATGATCCTGCGCTCGCGATAGCTTCTCTCCCACACGGCCAGCTTGCTCTTGAGGAGGAAGGAGTAGCCGCCCTTCAGAAATTGCATGGACTTCTCCAGCGATACATCCGGGGCTGGTGTTAGGAGCAGATGCATGTGGTCGGGCATGAGGACGAAGGCGTGGATCTGCATGCGGTTTTTGGCTCGGTTCGTTTGTAGGACCTCGACCATCAGAGAGGCGTTCGCAGTGGTTTGGAAGATTCGTCTTCGTTCGGCGCAGACTGCTGTGACGAAATAGGTCCGGACTTCCTGCGGCGCGAATCTCATGCTGGCAGCATAAGCGGGGCCGCGGCTAAAGCCACTCAATAATTTGAAATGGAAATCAGCGCGCTAAAGCGCGCTGCCTTCTCCGTGGGAGCTTAGCGCTGCGCGCTCGCTCACCTTGGCCCCGATGAAAACCATACCCAGGCTTTCGAACTTGTCTGAGATGTGGTCGCGCCTTTGGCGCTTGGCGCGATTGCTGCGTTGATTCGTTTGATCGTTACGTGGAAGAGCGAAGGGCATGGCTTGCGCCATGCCCTTTTGTGTTGATCTTGCGAGTGCTTTGTGATGGTTTGCTTGTTGTTAGTCGAGGGCGTAGAAGGCGAGGCCGCTTAGGAGTTTTGGGTAGAAGTCGGTGGATTTTTGGGGCATGACTTCTCCGCCGAGGGAGACTTCCTTCATCTGGTCGAGTGTTACGGGTTTGATGAGGAAGGCGATGTCGGCTTCTCCTCTTGCTACCTGGGCTGCTGCGTCTTCTGCGGAGCGGAGGTAGCGGAGGTTTTCCTGCTGGCGGATGCTCTCGGGGGTTAGTTCGAGGAGCTGTTCGAGGACGAGTGCGTGGAGCTGCACGACGTCCATGGGGCGCTGGCGGGGTGCGACGTGCTGGAGTGCGGCTTCGATGGCTGCTGGCTTGCCCTGTAGGAGGAAGGTGCCGTCCTTCATGACGGCGAGGAAGGCTACGCCCTTGGTTGCGGCGAGGGGCGCCACGCGTTCGGAGGCGGCTTCTACGCCTTCGGCGTCGGAGCCTGCTGCTGCGGACTTGGCTTCGACCTTGGAGACTTCGAAGAACTCGGCGGCCTTGTCGAGGAAGGCTGCGGAGGAGAAGTCTTTGAGGCCGTAGACGATGCGGTGGGTGGGGAGGATGGTGATGCCGGGCGCGTCGGTATTGACGAGCGTCATCATCATGGCGGCCTCAGGGAATGCGGGGACGGGGAGCGGCGGGCCGACGGTCATGTCGGCGTCGTTGGAGGGCGATTCGTCGGAGTCGCCGACCTGCTTTTCGGACTTGCCGCTCTGGCGCGTGGTGTCGGGCAGGCCGAGTTCGGCGGCGCGTTCACGGGCGTAGGCGGTGGAGGTCTCGTAGCGGTGGTGGCCGTCGGCGATGATGAGTTTCTTGTCGCTGAGGGCACCGACGATGAGGTTGAGGATGTGCGGATCGGTGACACGCCAGACGGAGTGGACGACGCCGTACTCGTCGGTTACGGTCTCGTCGGCGGGTGTTGCGGCTTCGCCGGTGGTGTTGCCGAAGACGAGCTTCTCGACCGTGAAGGAGGGGTCGCTGTAGAGCATGTAGATCTGTTCGCAGTAGGTGCGGGTGGTCTTGAAGAGGGAGAGGCGGTCGGACTTGGGCTTGGCGAGCGTCTGCTCGTGGCGGTAGACGACCTGTTCCGCGTAGTCATACAGGTGGCCGAGGCAGATGAGTCCGCGACGTTCGCGTACTTCCGAGGTGCCGGGGACGGTATATTTCTGGGCGTAGCCGTAGAGGGCGGGTTCGCGCTCTTCGACGAGGACGGCTTCGCGGCGCCAGTCCTGGAGGGACTTTGCGGCTCGGGTGTAGACGTTGTCCGCGTCGGTGTCGGCGGGGTTGCGCTTGCCGAGGATGACGCGGATGAGGTTGTAGGGGCTCTGCGCGTAGTACGCGTCCTGCATTGCCGGCGAGATCTTGTCGTACGGCTGGGTGACGACATCGCTGAGCTTGACCTTGGCCGTGTTGTAACGGAGAGCGCGGAACGGATAGATACGCATGCGTGCGGAACAGCTCCTTCGATGGGTTACGGAACCATTCTATCGGTCGGGCGGGTTGGGACTGCCGCAATGCGGCGTGAATACTCTGGAGGCCTGAGGCATCTGAAGAGAACGGTTCGTGATCGAACGAAATAGATAACACCAGGGGACAGATGGCAGAGGCACAGTGGAAACCGAGGGTAAACCCGTGGCTTATTGCGGGAACGGTGGCGCTTGCCGCGTTTATGGAGGTGCTGGATACGTCCATCGCCAACGTTGCGTTGCCGCATATTTCGGGGTCGCTGGCTGCGAGTTCTGACCAGGGAACGTGGGTGCTGACGAGCTACCTGGTGGCGAATGCGATTGTGCTGCCGCTGGGTGGATGGGCTTCGAGCGTCTTTGGGCGTAAGAACTTTTTCCTGCTTTGCATTACGTTGTTCACGGTTTCGAGTTTTCTGTGCGCGATTGCACCGACTTTGCCGCTGTTGCTGGTCTTCCGGGTGCTGCAGGGCTTTGGTGGTGGCGGGTTGCAGCCGATGGCTCAGGCGATCATGGCGGACTCGTTCGAGCCGAAGAAGCGTGGTGTTGCGTTTAGTGTTTATGCGCTGGTGACGGTGCTGGCGCCGTCGATCGGGCCTACGCTGGGCGGGTGGATTACTGATAATTATTCGTGGCGCTGGATCTTTTACATCAATATTCCGGTGGGTTTGCTGGCGTTTTTGCTGGTGACACGGCTGGTGGATGATCCGCCCTGGATCAAGCATGATCGCAAGAACTTCTTCCGCGTGGATTATGTCGGTGTTGGTTTCCTGACGCTGGCGATGGCTGGTCTGCAGATTGCGCTGGATAAGGGCGAGGAGAACGACTGGTTTTCGTCGAACTTCATCTGCTTCTTTGCGGCGATGTTCGTAATCAGCATGGTGGCGCTGATCTATTGGGAGCTTCGGAAGGCGGAGAATCCCATCATGAATCTGCGTCTGTTCCGGTTCAAGAATTTTGCGATCTGCTGCTTTTTGATGCTGCTGGTGGGCGGGATTCTGAATGCGGGAACGGTTCTGCAGCCGCAGTTGTTGCAGCAGTTGCTGGGGTATACGGCCACGAATGCTGGTATGGCGCTGACGGGTGGCGGCCTGGCGCTGCTGGTGGCGGCTCCGATTGCGGGCATCCTGTCGGACAAGCTGCCGGCTCGGAACATTGTGGCTACGGCGTTTGTGTTCTTCACGTTTGCGTACTGGTACGTATCGACGCATATTTCGCTGGACATGAGTTTTGGGCACAACTCGCTGTTGCGCGTGATCCAGGTGCTGCCGATTCCGTTCTGCTTCATTGCGATCACGAACGCGGCCTATGTGGGGCTGCCGCGTGAGGCTTCAAACCAGGTGAGCGGTTTGATCAACTTTGCTCGCAACATCGGCGGGTCAATTCTGATTGCGGTGAGCGGCGCGCAGGTGACGAACCGGACGCTCTTCCACGAGGCCCGGCTTCAGAACTTCATGAGCTATGCGAATCAGCAGTACCAGCAGCAGGTGGAGACGCTGGGGAGCTACCTGGGAAACACGGCCGGCGCCGCGCAGGGGCACTATGCGGCTCAGGCGACGATCTATAACCAGATGAACCAGCAGGCGGCTGTGATGGGGTACGCGGATGTGTACCGGATGCTGGCGTGGCTGACGGCCGGCATGTTCTTCCTGGCGTTCCTGTTGAGCAAGCCGAAGGGCGGCGAGAAGGCACCGGAGGGTGCTGCTCACTAGTCGTAGGGTTGTCGCATTGGCGACACTTCCATCCTGCTGTAAGCGCTTCAGGCTGTGACTGCATCCCATACCGTACAATCGTCTTCCGCTGGCGAGACAGACCGGCGGCCGGTTCGTCCAATAGAAGAGCGAGGGCTCTGCCGGGACGCTGGCGACAAGGGATAGTATGCCTACCGCTTCACCAAACCTCGAGGACAGGTGGTCCGCCAGCCGGACCGTGTGTCTGCTTGCGCTGGTACTGATGTTGTTGGGCGTGGGTGCGGCGGTCGCACAGGAAAACCCTCTCGATAATGCTCATACCCCGGGCAAACCGGTGACGCCGACGGTGCCTGCAAATGCGGCGAAGGAAAAGACCGTCGACGGCAAGGGGCCACTGCGGTCGGGCGCGACGATTCGTGTGGACGCAAACCTGGTGCTGGTGCCGATGACTGTCACAGACAGCCAGAACCGCCTGGTCACTGGGCTGGAGCGCGAGAATTTTTACGTCTACGAGAACAATCTGCCGCAGACGATCCGGACGTTTTCGACGGACGATGCGCCGATTACGATCGGGATCATCTTTGACCTGAGCGGCAGTATGAACAATAAGTTTGCGCGTGCTCGGAGGGCGTTGAGCGAGTTCATGCGTACGAGCAATCCGCTGGACGAGTTCTTTGTGGTTGCGTTCAACGACCGGCCGAACATTGTTGTGGACTACACCAGCAATGTGGACGACGTGGATGCGCGCATGGTGATGCTGAAGCCGGCGAATCGCACGGCTTTGATCGATGCGGTGTACCTGGGGCTGAACAAGCTGAAGGATGCGAAGCACCAGCGCAAGGCGCTGCTGATCATCTCGGACGGTGGCGATAATCGGTCACGTTATACCGAGGGTGAGCTGCGCAAGGCGGTGCGTGAGAACGATGTACAGATCTATTCGATCGGCATCTTCGACCAGAGTGCGGCGACCGAGGAAGAGAAGAATGGCCCGGCACTGTTGACCGATATCTGCGAGGAGACGGGTGGACGGTTGTTCCACGTGGTCGATATTGCGGAGCTGGGTGACATTGCCGCGCGCATTTCTGCGGAGCTTCGGAACGAGTATGTGGTGGGCTACAAGCCGACGGACCTGCGCCACGACGGCAACTGGCGTAAATTGAAGGTGAAACTGAACCCGCCTCCCGGCCTGCCGCAGCTTTCGGTTCACAATCGTCAGGGTTACTATGCACCTTCGGATTAGCCGCTTCGCCGTACCCATGCTGTTCACAATTCTGGCTAGTCCCTTCGCCGCAGGACACGCACAACAGGCGACGCCTGTCGTGCCGTCTCTCACGGTCGATCGCGATCCTGTGCCTTCGCCGGATGCCGATGGTGCTGCGCCTGCTGCTGCTGCAGCGGCGGGTGCGACTGCGCCGCAGGCCCCGAGTGGGGCAAATGTGGAGCGGTCCGGCAGTACGTATACGCTGCGTACCGAGGTCGGCGAGGTCCGGCTGAACGCCAGTGTCCTGGATGGAAATGGACGCGCCGTGCAGACGCTGCCGCGCGATGCCTTCCAGGTGTTCGAGGACGGCGTGCCGCAGACGGTAGCCAGCTTCCGGCATGAGGATCTGCCGGTATCGCTGGGCATCCTGATCGATGCTTCGGGTTCCATGTATGACAAGCGCGCCGCCGTTGGTAAGGCGTCGCTGGACCTTGTGCGTCTGTCGAATCCTCAGGATGAGGCCTTCCTGGTGGACTTTGCCTTTGACCCGTTTATCGATGCGGACTTTACGCATGACATCAAGAAGCTGGAAGAGGGCCTGGCGTACGTGAAGGCCAGCGGCGGGACCGCGATGTACGACGCGGTGGTGGCTTCAGCCGACTATCTGTCGCGCAATGCGAAGCAGCCGAAGCAAGTACTGCTGCTGATTACGGATGGCGATGACAACGCTTCCAGCTCGACGCTAGAAGAGACGATCCGCCGCGTGCAGGAATTGGACGGACCGACGATCTACTGCGTTGGTCTACTGTTTGGGCCGGATGAGGACAAGCGCGAGAGCCGTCATGCCAAGCGTGTTCTGGAGACGCTGGCGGAGCAGACGGGCGGCGTGGCTTACTTTCCGCGGAAGCTGGAAGAGGTGGATGCCATTGCCGCGCAGGTGGCCGCGGATATCCGGCAGCAGTACACGATCTCTTATTCGTCGACGAAGCCAGCCCGGTTGGGCGGCTATCGTGCCGTTCACGTGGCTGTGCAGGCTAAGGGATTTGGAAAGCTGACGGTTCGGACTCGTAGCGGGTACTTTCCGAAGGGATCCGCGCCGGTTGGTGCTGCTCCTGCTCCTGGGTTGAAGTAAGCGCATCCTGCGTTCTGCAGGGATAAGAATCTGCTGCGCCAGGCGTTGCGGTCGCGCCTTCGCGCGATAACTCACCCTATTGCTTCGCAAAAGAACGGGGCCCCCGGCTTTTGCTGCGGCATCGGCGTTGCGAGGCAACCGGAAGCCACCCGCTACAATCACTTAGCCGTGACCCGCCTTTTCTCCACCGTTGTTTTGTTTTCCAGCGCCCTTGCATTTGCGCAGCAGCCGCTGGTCCTTTTGGACCCTGCGCGGGGCGGTGCTGAGACTGGCGGCCGGATTGCGGACCGCACCGATGAGAAGCAGGTGACGCTGCAGATGGCCTCGCGGCTGGCGTCGCTGCTGCGTGCGCGCGGGTTCGCTGTGGAGCTGACGCGTGAGACCGATGCGGATACCAGCAATGACGCACGCGCGGCGCTGGCAAATACGACCCATCCCATCGCTTGTGTTTTGCTGCATGCTTCGACGGCTGGTACCGGGGTGCATCTCTATACGACGTCGATGCCCCAGGTGAATCCTGATCCGTCTGTGCCTGCGCTTTGGGACCAGGCGCAGGCTGCTTACGCGGATCGTTCGCGGGCCATGGCTGGTGAGTTGTCGACTGCGTTTGGGCGATCGAGGCTGCCCATATCCTCCGGCACCACGTGGATGCGGCCGCTGGACAATATGCAGTGCCCGGCCGTGGCCGTGGAGGTTTCGCCGCAGAAGGATGGAACCGGCCCGGAGGATCCCAGTTACCAGAACAAGGTGGCCGAGGTGATAGCGGGATCGATGCTTTCCTGGCGAAACAAGGTGGCTTCGATGATGCCGCCACCGCCTCCTCCTCCACCGCCGAAGCCTGTGACGGACGGCGTGGCGAAGCCTGCCACGGCTACGAGTCCTTCGACGACACCGAGCGCACCGAAGCCGGTGACAGTGCCTAAGCCAGCGGCTGCTCCTGCCGCCATTGGAACTCCGTCAACGACGCCGAAGTCAGTGGCACCGAAACCGGTGGCGCCGAAGCCAGTTGTGCCCAGGCCTGTTCCTGTGGCACCCGCGGGGACGAACCAGTGATCTCGAAGTATCAGCGCATCCTGTTTGCCGTTTTGCTGGGCAGCTCCGTCCTGATGGCGGTGTTTCTTGTGTACATGCATCGCCGCAACTTTGCGGAGGTGAAGAATGCCGACAACACACCGATTGAGGCGCCGGTGTACTCCGCGTCAGAGGACGTGACGCTGGACCTGGCGAACGATGCGGATGGGACGATTACGCCGACGACGCGGTCGATCGCGCTGCCGCAGCAGTCTGCGGTGCGTGCACGTGCGCTGCTGGAGCATCTGCTGGCGGAGTACACGCTGCCGCGTGCGAAGCATGTGGTGGGTGGCGGGATTGCCGTGGACGACGTGTTCCTGGTGAACCTGCCGCTGGGAGCGTCTGTGTTGAATTCGGGGACCTTGCCAAGCAAGGAAGAGAATGCCGATCCGCTGACGCACGCGAGCGGCGAGCTGGCGGTGGTGAACCTGCGGGGAGCGTGGGTCGAGGCGCATCCGCCGGGGATCACGTCGGAGACGCTGACGATCCAGTCGATCGTGGGGACGCTGCATACGAATCTGCCGGAGATTACGAAGGTGCGCTTTCTGGTTGAGGGGCGTCCGCGTGCGACGCTGGCGGGAAATGTGGAGCTGGACCGGACCTACGACGTGGACAGTACGGTGACGGCGCCGGCGGGTAAACCGAGTGAGTGAGCGGCCGGTTATTGGGGTGTTCGATTCAGGGTTTGGCGGCCTGACGGTGTTGCGGGAGTTGTTGAAGCATCTGCCTGGCGCAGACTTTGTCTACCTGGGCGACACGGCGCATCTGCCGTACGGGTCGAAGTCGCAGGCGATGATTACGCGGTACACGCACGCAGCGATCTTTGAGCTGGTGAGCCACGGCGCGCAGTTGGTGGTGATTGCCTGCAATACGGCGTCCGCGCTGGCGCTGCCGTCGCTGCAGGCGAGTGCGCCGGTGCCGCTGGTGGGTGTGATCGGCCCGGGGGCCGAGGCTGCTGCGGCGATTGCGCCGGCGGGTGGCACGGCGGTGGTGCTGGCTACGGAGGCGACCGTTGCGTCTCACGCCTATGCGCAGGCTTGTGCGGCTGCCGGGTTGAGCGCGGTGGAGAAGGCCTGCCCGTTATTTGTGCCTCTGGTGGAAGAGGGCTGGATCGACGGCAGTATTACGGAGCAGATTGCCGAGGTGTATCTGCGGGAGGCGCTGTCATTGACGGAGGAGATGCCGGCGGCGATTGTGCTTGGGTGCACGCACTACCCGCTGCTGCGGCCGTTGCTGGGGCGCGTGGTGGAACGGATCGCGGGGAATGTGCCGATTGTGGATTCTGCCGAGGCGACTGCGCGGCGGACGGCGTTGGTGTTGCCGGATGCGGTTGCGGATACGGGTGTTGAGCCGGCGATACGGTTCTTCGCGACGGACTCTGCGGCGAAGTTTGCGCGGTTAGGACCGTCGTTTCTGGGACGGGCGATTGAGCATGTCGAGACGGTCGATCTGGACGGCTAAATTGCCGCGCTGCGTCTGCGGGCTGGTATTCTCATCGACGAGAACTCGATGCCTTATCTGTTGAAATCTGAACCCGACAAGTACTCCTACGACGACCTGCAGCGTGATGGCGAGACCATCTGGGATGGTATTAAGAACCCGCAGGCGCTCATGACCCTTCGCAACATGAAGAAGGGCGAGAAGTGCATCATTTACCACTCGAATGTGGGTAAGGAAGCGGTTGGTACGGCCACGGTGTTGAGCGTGGATGCGACCGATCCGAAGAATCCTGCGGTGCGTTTGAAGGTGGGCAAGCGGCTGAAGACGCCGAAGCCACTGGCTGCGATTCGTGAGGCAGGGGTGTTTCAGGGATCGATCATGTTCCGGCAGTTTCGTTTGTCGGTGGTGCCGTTGAGTGATGAGCAGTATGACTGGCTGATTGCGTAAGGATTGTTCGATTTTTGAAGTCGTCGGGATCCTCGCTGCACTCGGGATGACGACTGTGAAGGAACGAGTGCGAGAGGGAAGCGAATCATGATCGATCTGAAGGGTAAGACCGCTGTTGTGTTTGGGCTGGCGAACAAGCGCTCGATTGCGTGGGCAATTGCGCAGAAGCTGAATGAGGCTGGTGCGAAGGTTGCGATCTGCTACCAGAGCGAGCGCCTGAAGAAGGAAGCGGATGCCCTGCTGCCGGAGCTGAATGACGCGAAGAGCTTTCAGTGCGATGTGTCGGTCGATGAAGAGATTGAGCGCGTTACGGAAGAGTTGAAGGCTGCCTACGGGACGGTCGACATCGTGGTGCACTCGGTTGCGTTTGCACCGTCGGATGCGATCAAGAATGATTTTCTGCTGACGAAGCGCGATGATTTCCGCGTTGCGCTGGATGTGAGTGCGTATTCGCTGGTGGCTGTGGCGCGTGCGCTGGAGCCGCTGATGAGTGCGGGTGGCAGCATCCTGACGCTGACGTACTACGGTGCGGAGAAGGTCTTCCCGAACTACAACGTGATGGGTGTGGCGAAGGCTGCGCTGGAGGCCACGGTGCGTTACCTGGCGGCTTCGTTGGGGCCGAAGGGGATTCGTGTGAATGCGATTTCGGCGGGGCCGATCAAGACGCTGGCGGCGCGTGGCATCGGCGACTTTAACAAGATTCTGGACACGGTGACAGAGCGTGCGCCGTTGCATCGCAATGTGGAGACGGCCGAGGTTGGTAACACGGCGGCGTTCCTGCTGTCGCCTCTTGCCAGTGGCATTACCGGTGAGATTACGTATGTGGATTGTGGTTACAACGTAACGGGCATGTAGTCCGAACGTCCGGGAGATCACGATGACGATTGCAGAAGTACTGCTGTGCGATTTCGACAGTGAGGCCATCAGCACCCGCCGGGTGCTGGAGCGTGTGCCGGACGACAAGGCTACCTGGAAGCCGCATGAGAAGTCGTTCGCGCTGAATCATCTGGCGGTTCATGTGGCTTCGCTGCCGATGTTTGGAATGGCGATTTTGAGTACCGATGTTTTGGACATGGCTACGCACAAGTTCCCGAAGTATGAGTTTCATACCGCGGAGAAGCTGATTGAAGTGGCGGCGGGTGCGGGTGCTGAGCTACGTACCAAGCTGGCTTCGATGAGCGATGAAGAGCTGCAGGCGGAGTGGACGCTTCGCTTTGGTGAGCATGTCGTTACGACCGGTCCGAAGTACGTTCTGTACCGCACGATGTTCTTGAATCACCTGGTGCATCATCGCGGCCAGTTGACGGTGTATCTGCGGCTGCTGGATGTGAAGGTGCCGGGAATCTTCGGGCCTTCGGCCGACGAGCCGTTTGGCAGCTAGCTCGTTCGCACAGCGCGTGTGTAGAGGCTGCTGGCGAAGAAGATCAGCAGCGGGAAGAACTCCAGCGTGTAGCGCTGCTCGGCATTGTCGAGCGTTAACAGAAGCGCGCAGCGTAGCAGGATGTAGGCAAGCATGGACAGCGCCAGCAGATTGCTGGCGCTGCTTGTTTTGCGCCAGCCTGCGATGGCCGCGGCGAAGTAGGCGAGGTTGAGTGCAGCGTAGAGCCAGGCGAAGATCGTCTGCTTTGGGTGGAGGCGGTACTGCCACCAGCGCTCGGCGATGGGGAGCATCTCGGTGCGCGGATGCAGCAGCATGTTGGTGAGGCGTGCCGCGGGCAGGATGAGGTAACAGGCTATTGGGTGTGCTGCGCAGCGCTGGCTTGCGAGGGCTGCGAAGGCGGCTTCGACCTTTGGGTTGAGCTTGTGCGTGGTGGCGGTTTCGTTCAGGAGAGCTGCCGTCTGTGCGCGCTGCGCGGCGGAATCGAAGGCGCGGGTCGGCAGGTCGTCGATCAGCACGGTCTCTTCGGGGTACTTCCAGTAGGCGTCTTGCGTGGCGCTGAAGTCGATGGCCCAGGTGCGGAACCAGTGCTGGAAGCCGACGGGTGCGGTCTCGCCGGGGTCGATGGCCAGCTTGGGTGAAAGCGGCTGGATGACGTGGAAGGTGCGGTAGTTGCGGATGGTCCACGGCACGAAGGGCAGCGCGGCTAGAAGTATGCAGAGCAGTAGTGGCTTCAGGCGGGACTGAAGCGTGTGCCTGCTTGCGTGTGCGAAGAAGATCACGGGTAGGATCGCTGCTGCGAGGAGGCCCTGATCGGGTCGGAGGAGGATGCTGCAGGCGAGTGAGAGTGCGAGCAGCGCTATGAACTTTGTGGCACGTTGATGGAGCCAGCGCTGCAGCGACCAGAAGCTCAGTGAAAGGAAGAAGAGGGTGAAGGTCTCGGTCAGCGGTACGGCGGTGTAGTTGGCCGTGAAGGGGCAGAGGCAGGCCATGGCGAGGGCAGCGAGGGCTGCCCTGCGACCGAGGGTGCGGCGGGCGATGGCGGCGACGAGGCAGCATGTGGCCAGGTCTGCGAGGATCTGGAGCCAGAGCACGGGCAGGAAGCTGCGCAGCGTTGCGAGATCGGCCTGGAGGTAGCGGTCGAATACCCAGGCGCATGCGGCGAGGATGACCGGGTAGCCGGGCAGGCGGATGAGTGTGGGGCGCGGCGCGAAGTCGGTGGAGAGGCCGTAGATGTGCGCGTGGAGCCAGTTCTGCGCGATGTCCTGATAGAGGATGGAGTCGCCGGCGAGGAAGCCGTGCGCCTGCAGGAAGTAGAAGCGCAGGGCGAAGCCGCAGAGCAGCAGGAGCGCCGCAACAAGGCGGAATGGGCGCCGTGCGTGTTCATCTTCTTCGCCTGGTAAGTGGGCCTCCTGCATTGATTTGCATCATATCGTTCCAAAACGTCATGGTGCATCGGGTGGCGGAAAGACGCGCCGGGAAGCCGAGCGATGCCGCGAAAGGTGCGGTGGGCGTTAGGATACGTGTTGGACATGGCCGAACAGGGAACGAAGCCAATTTTTTACGACGAGAAGAAGCGCCGCTGGAAGCGGCTGCGTCGCATTCTCGATATTTCAGCGGCCGTTGGCCTGTTGACGTTCATTATGTTCGTGCTGGGCGTGCTGCGCATGCGGCCGTTGCCGTCGCTGTTGCTGGACACGCCGAAGCACAACTATCGTGCGCTGAATAATCCTCCGGTGCCGGAAGACAAGGCGAAGAAGTCGCGCTCGGCGCACCGCAAGACGGATCGCAAGCCGTCGGATGTGACGTTGAATGCAGATGAAGGTCTGCGTGCGGCGTACTACGTGGATTGGGACGCGGCGAGCTACAGTTCGCTAAAGCAGCATGTGAAGCAGATCGACCTTCTGTTTCCGGAGTGGCTGCATGTCATTACTCCGGACGGCAAGCTGACCGCGTACAACACGGACAACAAGCCGTTTGATGTGGTGGATGGCACCGGTGTGCATGGCGTGGACATCGAGACGAAGGTGCAGCGCACCATCGTGGAGTCTGGTTCGAACACGGAAATCTTTCCGCTGGTCAATAACAACGACATTCTGAAGAACGCTTTCATGCCGGAGGTTGGCGCGTTCCTGCAGGATGCTGCAGCGCGCGCGCGATTCCAGGCGCAGGTGATGCGCTTCCTGTCGTCGAACTCGCGTTATCACGGCATCTCGCTTGATTTTGAAGAGATCCCGACCTCGGCGCAGCCGGCTTACCGGCAGTTGATTGCTTCGCTGTATGCGGCGCTGCATGCGAAGGGTTTGAAGCTGTACGTGAATACACCCGTGCAGGACGACGACTGGGATCTGAAATTCATGGCGGACAACTCCGACGGTCTGTTGCTGATGAACTACGACCAGCACCAGACGGAGAGCCAGCCGGGCGCGATTGCATCGCAGGACTGGTTCCTGAAGAACCTGCAGAACGTGATGAAGCAGGTGCCGAAGGACAAGATGATCTGCGCCATCGGCAGCTACGGCTACGAGTGGACGATGACGATGCCGCCGGAGCCCGCAGCGGTGAAGAAAGGCAAGCGCGCACCGAAGACGCCGCCGTTCAAGTCGTCCGTGGTGCGCGTGGAGAATCGCTCGACGCAGGAGGTGTGGCAGACCGCGTCCGACTCCGGATCGGAAGTGGATCTGGACGATGCCACGATGAATCCGCACTACAGCTATGTGGATGAGGACAACCACCAGAAGCATGAGGTGTGGTTCCTGGATGCTGTGACGACGCTGAACGAGATGCGTGCGGCGCGGCAGCTTGGCCTGCAGACGTTCGCATTGTGGCGGCTGGGTTCGGAAGACCAGTCGATGTGGCGGATCTGGGATCAGCCGATCAAGGCAAATCCGCTGACCGATCTGGCGGATGTGCCGCCGGGCTGGGACATCGACATTGAGGGCACGGGCGACATCATGCATGTCTCCGGTTCGCCGAAGAACGGGCATCGCACGCTGACGATCGACGAAGATTCGAAGCTGGTGGATAGCGAGCAGATGACGCACTATCCGCTGTCGTACACGGTGGACTACTTCGGTTATCACCCGAAGAAGCTGGCGCTGTCGTTCGATGACGGTCCCGATCCGGAGTGGACGCCGAAGATCCTGGATGTGCTGAAGAAGCGCAACGTCAAGGGCGCGTTCTTCATGATCGGCGAAGAGGCCGAGAACAATGTTGGCGTAATGCAGCGGGTCTACAACGAAGGTCACGAGGTGGGGAACCACACCTTCACGCACCCCGACATCAGCGCGATCAGCAACCGTGAAGTCGATCTGCAGATGAACCTGACGGAGCGGCTGTTCGCCGCGAAGCTGGGTGTGCAACCGTTGTTCTTCCGACCGCCTTACTCGATTGATCAGGAGCCTGACACGAGCGACCAGGCAGCGCCCGCAGAGCGGGTGCAGCAGCGCGGCTACATCGTTGTGGGCAACAAGATCGATACGAACGACTGGGATGAGCACCCCAAGAAGACGCCGCAGGAGATTGTGGCGAGTGTGCTGCAGCAGATCGAAGACATGAAGGATCGGCCGGACAAAGCTGGTTCCGTCGTCCTGCTGCATGATGGCGGCGGCGACCGCGCCGTCACTGTGGCAACGCTGCCTCTGCTGATTGATACGCTGCGCGCCAAGGGCTATGAGTTTGTACCGGTAAGCGAACTGGTGGGGAAGACGCGCGCGCAGGTGATGCCGCCGCTTACGCCGCGGCAACGTCGCCTGGCGTGGGTGGATTCCGCTGCGTTCTTCGGCATGTCGGCATTCAACCACTTTGTGGTGGCGGTCTTCTTTATCGGCGACATCCTGATGAGCGGACGGTTGATCATCATCGGTCTGTTCGCGATCATCGATCGCTTCCGTCGCCGGAAGAACTTTGCGGGGCCTGACTATGCGCCTCGTGTTGCGGTGCTGATCCCTGCTTACAACGAAGAGAAGGTGATCGTTCGTACGATTCGCAGCGTGATGATGTCGACGTACAAGAACCTCCACATCATTGTCATCGACGACGGATCGAAGGATCGCACGGCGGAGATCGCGCGCGAGGCTTATCCCGAAGACATTGCAAGCGGCCGGTTGACGGTGCTGAAGAAGGAGAACGGCGGCAAGGCCGAGGCGCTGAACTATGCGCTGCAGGGCTACGTGCATGAAGAGATCTATGTCGGCATCGACGCCGATACGGTGATTGCGCATGATGCGATTGCGCGCCTGGTGCCGCACTTCGCGAACCCGCAGATTGGCGCTGTGGCGGGTAACGCGAAGGTGGGCAATCGCGTGAACCTGTGGACTCGCTGGCAGGCGCTGGAGTACATCACCAGCCAGAACTTCGAGCGCCGCGCGATGGATTTGTTCGACGTTGTTGTCGTTGTGCCAGGTGCGATCGGTGCATGGCGGACCGAGGCGGTACACAAAGGCGGTGGGTATCACTCGAATACGGTGGCGGAAGATGCGGATCTGACGATGATCCTGCTAGAGCAGGGTTTGTCGGTGATCTATGAGGACCAGGCCCTGGCGTTTACCGAGGCTCCGATCAACATGGATGGCCTGATGCGGCAGCGCTTCCGCTGGTCGTTCGGCATTATGCAGGCCGTGTTCAAGCACCTGGGCGCTATCACGAAGCGTCGCGCGATGGGGCTGTTTGCACTGCCGAATATCATCGTCTTCCAGATCATGCTGCCGCTGGTTTCGCCGCTGATCGACCTGATGTTCGTCTTCAGCTTCTTCAAGTTCCTGTACGACCGCCACTTCCATCCGGAGTCGGCGAGTGGTGCGGACTTCGTCAAGCTGCTGTACTTCTTCCTGGCGTTCATGCTGATCGATTTCTCTGCGTCGGCACTGGCGTTCATGCTGGAGCGGAAGCACCCGGCGAGCAAGGGTGATGCGTGGCTGCTGATGCATATCTGGATCCAGCGGTTTACGTATCGGCAGGTGTTCAGCGTGGTGCTGTTCAAGACGGTGAAGCGTGTGATCGATGGCCGGCCGTTTAGCTGGGACAAGCTGGAGCGGACCGCGCAGATGAGCAAAGCTACCGATCAGATGATCAACGGGGAGCCATCGCCGAAGTAGCGTTTCGTCATAACGAGTCCCTGTCCTTTCGTGGCTTTAGGGCGAAAGGGTAGGGCGTCACGTTTGTGCGAACGAAGCGGTCGAGCAGTAAGGTCGCGCATGGCGCGATAACCCACCCTTTGCTTCGCAAAGAATGGGGCACCCGTTGCCCCGGCAGGAGCGGCGGACGGTAGACTTTAACCATGGCTACGAACGCAATTCCGACGATCAAAGACGCTGCGCACGCACTGACGACTTTTCGCAATGAGGACTTCCAGGACTTCACGCATGCCGATGTGAAGGCGGACATGCATGCGGCTCTACGGCTGGTGGAGAGTGAGCTTGGGCATGAGTATCCGTTGATCATTGGCGGCGCACGTGTGACGGCTGCAGCGAAGATTGTGTCGACGAATCCTGCGCGGCCGGCGGAGAAGATCGGTGTGCACCAGGAGGCGGAGCTTTCGCATGTCGAGCAGGCGGTGGCTGCGGCGGACAAGGCCTTCCAGACGTGGAGCCGGGTACCGGTTGCGACGCGTGTGCAGTTGCTGCTGGATGTGTCGAAGAAGATCCAGCAGCGCAAGAACGAGTTCTGCGCGTGGCTGACGTTTGAGGTTGGCAAGAACTGGGCTGAGGCCGATGCGGACGTTGCCGAGACGATCGACTTCCTGGAGTTCTATGCGCGCGAGGCGCTGCGGCTGGACGGCGCGAAGACGCCGATCCAGTTCCCGGGTGAGCGCAACACGCTGCGCTACATTCCGCTGGGTGTGGGTGCTGTGATTCCGCCGTGGAACTTTCCACTGGCGATTATGGCCGGCATGACGATGGCCGCGGTGGTTACGGGCAATACGGTTGTGTTGAAGCCGTCGGTGGATGCGCCGACGATTGCCGCTCGCTTCTTCCTGCTGCTGGAAGAGTGCGGCATGCCGGAGGGCGTGGTGAACCTGTGCCAAGGCTCGGGTGAACTTGCGGGCGCTGCGCTGGTGTCGCATCCGAAGGTGCGGTTTATTGCGTTTACGGGTTCGAAGCGCGTCGGTTTGATCGTGCATGAGACGGCGGCGAAGACGCAGCCGGGCCAGCACTTCATCAAGCGCACGGTGCTGGAGATGGGCGGCAAGGACGCCATCCTGGTCGATGCGGATGCGGACATTGATGCAGCGGTTGAGGGTGTTGCGGCGAGTGCGTTTGGATTCAACGGGCAGAAGTGTTCGGCGTGTTCGCGGGCGATTGTGGATGCGCGGATCTATGACGTCTTCTGCGACCGGCTGGTGGAGCGTGTCGAGAAGATCAAGTCGGGTGAGCCTGCGGAGAATTCTGCGGCGGGTCCGGTGATCAACACGGTCGCTTACAAGCGCGTGCTGGACTACATTGCCATTGGTCGCACGGAAGGTCGCCTGCTGACGGGCGGCGGCGCCATTGAGAACGAAACGGGCGGGTATTACATTCAGCCGACGATCTTTGCGGATGTTGCGCCGGATGCGCGTATCGCGCAGGAAGAGATCTTCGGGCCGGTGCTGGCTGTGATCAAGTCGAACAGCTTCGACGAAGCGCTGGAGATTGCGAACGGCACGGAGTACGGACTGACCGGTGCGATCTACTCGGGGTCGCGTGAGCGGTTGAATCGCGCTGCTGCGGAGTTCCATGTTGGCAACCTGTATCTGAATCGCAAGTGCACGGGAGCGATGGTGGGAGCGCATCCGTTTGGCGGATTCAATATGAGCGGCACAGATTCCAAGGCGGGCGGCGGCGATTATCTGCTGTTGTTTACGCAGGGGAAGAGCATTGCGGAGAAGGTCGGCGTGATCGACGAGAACGACCAGATGCCGAAGCCGATGGGCATCTAGTCCAGCAGGAACCCTGCTAGGCGGTGGAAGCCTGCAGGGTTTCGCAGGCTCGTGCTGCGGCCTCAGCGAGTGGCCGGTGATGCAGGGTGAAAAGTGCGAGTTCCAGGCGGTCGCTGGAGCCGGTTTTGTCGTAGATGGAACGCAGGTAGTTCTTGACGACCTGCTCCTTGGTGCCGAGTTCCTCGGCGATCTGGCGGTTCTTCCATCCCTGGACGACGAAGCCGACGATCTGGAGTTCGCGCGGCGTGAGGACGGTGAGCATGCGCTGGGCGACGGTGTCGACGGCGGTGGTCACGGTTGCGGCGACGGCGCGTTCTCCGTTGCCGACACGGCGAACGCAGGCGAGCAGGTCGGCGGCGGATGCCTGGCGGTTCAGCAGGCCGTCGAGACGGCGCACGAGCGCTGCGTGGGGTTCTGCACCTGTCTCGGTGAGGAGGACGACGCGTGTGTTGACTGCGGCGGCTGCGGCGAGCAGCTTGTCTGTGTCCACGCCGAGGGATTGGGCGACGATGACGACGCAGTCGCGGGAGCCGGCGACCTGGTCCAGCAGGGCGGCTGGGGCGTCGCACTGACCCATCACGGACACGTTGACATCAGCGTCCAGGACGCGAGCGGTACCAGCGCGAAAGATTGCCTGGTCGTCTGCAAGAAGGATTCGGATCATGGGTTGGGACACATTTCTTTGCGGGATGCGACGGTCATGCGGCCCACCTGGGGCTCACGCGCGATGCCCTGAGTATGCAACAGAAGGACACGGATGCAGAGAATATTTGCATCGGGGGCATCCATCGTCCAATCTAAAGCACGGGTAAGTTGCGCCCGCCGGGCAACCCCGGCGATGACGACATGGGAGTAGTGGCCGCATGGCACGACCGATTCTTTTGGCAGTGGACGATGACACCAGCGTGCTTGAGGCCGTTGTGGGCGATCTGCGTCGCAAGTATGCGCAGGAGTATCGCATTGTCCGCGCTGCGAGCGGTCAGGCCGCGCTGGACACGTGTACGCAGCTCAAGGATCGTGGAGACGCGGTCGCGCTGTTCTTAAGCGATCAGCGCATGCCCGGCATGACCGGTGTGGACTTCCTGAGTCGTGCGATCACGCTGTATCCGGATGCGAAGCGCGTGCTGCTGACGGCCTATGCGGACACTGAGGCGGCAATTCGCGCCATCAACACTGCGAAAATTCATTACTACCTGAACAAGCCCTGGGATCCGCCTGAGGAGAAGCTTTACCCGGTGCTGGATGACCTGTTGGTGAGCTGGCACCAGGGGTACAAGCCTCCGTATGAGGGGTTGCAGGTGGTGGGGACCCGATGGGGCTCGCAGGACCATGCGGTGCGTGATTTCCTCTCACGGAATCATGTCTCGTACCGCTGGCTGAACCCGGAGGCGGGGAACGAAGCTGCGGATGCGTTGAAGGCGCGCGGTCTGGACGATTCGAAGCTGCCGGTGGTCATTTTCAGCGACGGTACGGCTGCGGTGCAGCCGACACAGATGGAGCTGGCTGAGAAGGTTGGCCTGAAGACGCAGGCGGATAACGAGTTCTACGACGTGGTCGTCGTGGGTGCCGGTCCTGCGGGACTTGCCGCAGGCGTCTATGGCGCTTCTGAGGGACTGCGGACGCTGGTAGTTGAGCCCGATGCGGTTGGTGGGCAGGCGGGTTCGAGTTCGCGGATCGAGAACTATCTTGGCTTCCCGCAGGGCATCAGCGGCGATGAACTTGCGAAGCGTGGATTTATCCAGGCACAGCGCCTGGGCGCGGAATTTGTGACGCAGCGCGTGATGTCGATCGAGTTGGATAAGCAATATCGGATCGTGAAGCTAGAAGACGGGCGCGAGGTGAGCTGCTCCGTGGTGCTGGTGGCTACGGGGGTCAGCTGGTGCAAGTTGGATGTGCCGGGCAGCGATGCTTTGGTGGGCGCCGGTGTTTACTACGGCGCGGCGCAGAGTGAAGCTGCAGCCTGCAAGGACGAAGAAGTCTTTGTGGTGGGCGGAGCGAACTCTGCCGGGCAGGCCGCGATGAACTTTGCGAAGTATGCGCGCAAGGTGACGATGCTGGTGCGCGGCAAGGGGCTCGAGTCGAGCATGTCGAAGTACCTGATCGACCAGATTGCTGCGATGCCAAACATTGTGGTGGAGACGGGTACGGAGATCACGCGCTTCTGCGGGATGGAGCACCTGGAAGGCATTGAGTTGAAGACGCCGCGTGGGACGGAGTATCGATCTGCGACTTCGGTGTTCATCTTTATTGGCGCTGCGCCGAAGACACATTGGTTGCCGGAGCAGGTTTGCCGCGATGAGCGGGGTTTTGTGCTCGCGGGGCCGGATTTGAAGCGTGTGGGGATTGAGCGGATGGCCGGTAATGGTGGAGCAGCGGACCGCGATCCTTATCTGTTGGAGACGAGTGTTCCCGGGATCTTTGTGGCCGGCGATGTGCGGCATGGTTCAGTGAAGCGTGCGGCCTCGGCCGTTGGCGAAGGTTCCATTGCAATTCAGTTCGTGCACCAATATCTGGCGGGGTTCTAACGAGATGGCTACCTTTTCAGATTGCCTAGTGAACAGTGTGGAGTGGCAGCGCGCCGCGATTGCGGAGCTGCAGCGGCTTGAGGTCTTTGGGCCGGATGCACCGGAGAATGAGCTTGCCTGCCTGGTGGCGGTGGCAGTGGAAGAACGCACACCTCCCGGCGTGCTGATCGCAGACGAGACGCAAGAGTTCAACTCGTTCATGATCCTGCTCGAAGGCAAGGTGCGGGTCTCGCGTCAAGACGGCAAGGGCAATTACTACTTCAACAAGATCGTGTCGGCGCCTGAGTTCATGGGCGAGGTGCCTTTGCTGAGCGGTTTGCCAACACAGATCACTCTGGTTACGGTGACTGAGATTCGCGGTCTGCGCCTGGACGCTGAGGCCTTCTGGCACGGCATGGCGGAGTGTCCGCACCTGCGTTCTGTGGTTTTGGCAGAGATGCGTCTACGAATGCGCGGTCTGCAGCAACAGCAGACGCAGCAGGAGAAGCTGGCCATGCTGGGCACGATGACGGCCGGCCTCATGCATGAGCTGAACAATCCCGGCGCGGCGGCGCGGCGGGCGGCATCGCAGCTGAGGTCAAACCTGCAGCGCATGCATTCGCTGGCACGCAGCTTCAGCGAGCGTGGTCACAACCCTGAGCAGCGCGCCTGCCTTACCGCGCTACAGGAGCGTGCTCTTTCCGTGCGCAGTGAGTCCTGCCTGAGTTCGCTGCAGCAGTCGGACGCTGAAGAAGAGATGGGAAGCTGGATGGATGAGCGGGGTATCGGTAAGGCGTGGGAGTTTGCGCCGGTGCTGGTTTCCAGCGGCATTGAGCCCGGCGACCTGGAATGCCTGGCGGGCGTCTTTGCCGCAGGCGAGTTAAGCGAGCCGATTGAGTGGCTTGAGGCGACGGCCTCTTCGATGCAGATGGTAAGCCTGGTGGAAGACAGCGTGGCCCGTGTAACGGAGCTGGCGCAGGCGGTTAAGACCTACGCGCACGAGGGCCAGGCGGGCATTCAGGACGTGGACGTGAACGAGAGCATCCACACGACCGTTGTGATGATGAAGCACAAGCTGCGCGAGAAGAACATTCGCATGCAGAAGGACTTTGGCCCGAACATGCCGAAGCTGCACTGCACCTGCAGCGGCCTGAACCAGGTCTGGACGAACCTGCTGGACAACGCGATTGATGCGGTGCCGGAGCAGGGCGGCATGATTGCTGTTCATACGGCACGCGTAGGTGATGAGTTACAAGTCTCCATCACGGACAACGGTGCGGGTATCTCGGCGGAAGACCAAGAACACATTTTCGATCCGTTCTTCACGACCAAGGCGGCTGGCGTAGGAAGCGGTATGGGACTGGGAATCGTGCGGCAGATCCTTGAGAACTATCACGGTCGCCTGACACTGGAATCGCACCCGGGCCACACGCAGTTCACCGTGCACATTCCGGCCGATCAGGAGTTCTAAGGAATCTCTCTGCTTTATGGCGGTGGCTGGCACGGTAGCCTGCCTGATCGAAGCACATCCATCTGCGGTGGCTGCATCCAATGCCTCGGTTGAGGTGATGATTGATGGCGATCAAGGCAGTACTGTGCGATCTGGACGGGACGTTGCTGGACAGTAATGCTTTCCATGCGGAGTCATGGCAGCGGACGTTTGAGCATTTTGGATTTCCCGCGGATTTTGAAGCGATCGTGAAGCAGATCGGCAAGGGCGGCGAGTATCTGCTGCCGAACTTTGTCCCTGAGAACAAGCTTCCCGCACTCAAAAAAGAGATCAACGCCTTTCGCAAGCGGCTGTTTCATCGCGAGTACATTGACCGCATTGTGCCTTTTGCAGACGCGCGCCGCCTGTTGGAACGTATGCGGCAGCAGGGCCTGCGCATTGCGGTTGCAACGTCGAGCGAGAAGGAAGATCTGGAAGCGTTCAAGACGCTGCTGAAGATCCATGACCTGATCGAAGAAGACGCTACGGCAGATGACGCCGAGAAGCCCAAACCGGAGCCCGATATCTTTCAGGCGGCTATGCAGCTATTAAAGGTCTCGCCTGACGAGGCGTTGGCGCTTGGCGATACCCCGTGGGATGTCGAGGCAGCCGCAAAGGCTGGCGTTCGAACGGTCGCGGTGCAGACCGGGGGCTGGCGCAGAGAAGAGTTGCAAGAGGCGGGCGCGCTTGCCGTCTATGTGGACGTGGCGGACATCGTGCGGAACTTCGACAGCTCTCCCTTCGCGAAATAGGGGCGCATTTGCCGGGAATCGGCGTGGCTGGGATGATGAAAGGTGACGATGCGGATGATCCACTATCTTCGCCAACTGTTGCAGATCCCGCCGCGCAAGATTGCATTGTTACTCGAGGCAATCTTCTGGCTGGTTGTGGCGCGGGTAGCGTTGTGGATGGTCCCGTTCCCGCGGATTGGCCGTTACCTGGGCCGGTTGCTGCCACCCGCACCGCAGGGCGAACTTCCGTCAAAGAGCGAATTGATTGTCGCGAAGCATGTTGGATGGGCGGTGAACACCGTGGCAGATCATCTGCCGGTGGAACTGGTCTGCCTGCCACGCGCTCTCGCTGGATGGCAGATGCTGCACCGGCGGGGTGTCACATCGCGGTTGCATTTTGGGGCACTGCGTGAACGGGCGGCAGGATCAACAGAGCTGGAGACGCACGCGTGGCTGAGCGTGCCGGGTGTTGAGGTTACGGGTTATCCCGTGGCTTACGGGTGCGTGGAGCTGGGTTATTTTGCTCGCACGGAAGCGAAATCCGCAGCGACGGGCGTGCCAGAGGTACCGCAGCCCGTGGCGCGTAATAATTTCTGAAGGATACCGTTGCGAGTGCCTGAAAACCCTGCCAGAACCGTTCGCGCGACGCCTGTCACGACCTACAACTACGTGATGTCGGGATTAAGCGTTCGCTCCGACGTCGAGATGCCCTCTGCGATTCTGGCGGAAGCGAGCGGCGGTGGTGAGCCGGACGTCACCATCACGATCGGTGAGGTGCCTGCGCATCTTGCAGCGGCTACGAGAGTCGGCGGGGACTGGGAATTTGCACCAGGCGAGTTCCTGCTGCGGCTGCGTGACCTGATGAAGGTGTATGTGACGGGCGGCAGCAGCATTCTGCTGGAGCCTGCAGCGACGTGCGATCCCGGAGACCTGACGCTGTACCTGCTTGGCACGTGTTTCGCGATCCTGCTGCAGCAGCGTGGCCGGGTGGTGCTGCATGCCAGCGCGGTTGCGGTTGGCGATCGTGCCATGCTGTTCTGCGGCGCGTCCGGCATGGGAAAGTCGACGATGGCGGCGATGTTGAGTGAGCGCGGATATCCGCTGCTGAACGATGACGTTTGCAACCTGAGTCCGGACGCGGACGACCGGTATTCCGTCTATCCCGATGGCCGCATGTTGAAGCTTTGGTCCGGGTCCGTCGATCATTTGCGGTGGACTGCGACGGAAGACGCGCGGATTCGCCATGACGCAGAGAAGTTCTACATGGCGCCGGCCAGCGTGGATTTGAAGCCCCGTATCGTGGGCGGCGTTTACATGTTGCATGCCGCCGAGGCGGGGGCGACGGCTACCGTGGAGCCGCTGAACGCTGCGGAGTCGATGTCGCTGCTGACTGTGAATGCCTACCGTCCGGCTCTGGTGAAGGCCATGCAGATGGTGCCAACCTACTTTGCTGCATCGGCTGCCCTGCAACGCCACGCGGGTGTTTTTCGGCTGTCACGGCCCATGGATTTCAGCAGGGCTGCGGAGTCACTGGATGTGCTGGAAGCCCACTGGGCAGGTATCCGGTAAAGCGCTTTCACCGACCGGTTATGGACTATCCTTTTCCTATGACTTTGGAGATCCAGGACCGCACGGTCGTCGGACGCGGTGAGGGATGGTTGACCGCATGGGTCGGCCAGGAATACGTGATGATGAGCGCGGAGACGGGCACCTGCATCAGCTTGTCCGAGACGGGCGGCAGGATCTGGGAGCTGATGGAACAGCCGCGTTCCCTGGCCGACCTGTGCCAGGCGTTAGCGAACGAGTACCAGGCAGAGCCTGACGTCGTGGCGCACGATGTGGTGGAGTTTCTCGATCGTATGCGCGGCGAAGGCGCAGTGGTCGTAAGCGACGGCACTGCTAAGTAAGCGCCGCCGCCGCTTCCATGAAGAGAACTCTTAAGTCCCGCAGAAGGTTTGGAATACGCACTCGTTCGGCAGCGCGGGAGTGGTGAAGCGACTGGTCTCCGGCGAGTCCTGATACGGATCGGCTGTTGCGTGCAGCAGGTCACGGAAGGGCTGGAAGTCCTGACGCTGCACGGCAGCGTCAATGACGGCCTGCACCTGGTGGTTGCGCGGGATAATCGCGGGGTTTGTGCGGAGCATTTGTGCGGTGCGCTCGCCGAGGATTGATGCTTCCTGAGCGAGTCGCTGACGCCACTGGATTGCCCATGTGTCGAAGCTGGATGGGTCGGCAAAGAGGGCGCGGACGTCCGCGTCGCGGGATGCGTCTGCGGCAGCCTCTGCCAGTCTGCGGAAGGTGAGCGTAAAGTCTGCACGATTGGCGGCCATTCGCTGCAGCAGGTCTTCTGCGAGTGTGTTGTCGCCTTCCTGCTGTGTCGTTAGTCCGAGCTTTTGGCGCAGGTTCTGTTCGCGCGCCGCTTCAAAGTGCGTGGCGAAGGTCGCGAGCGCTGCGTAGGCGGTTGCGAGACCCGCCTCATCACTGCCTTCTTCCACGATGAGTAACGGAAGAATGGACTCGGCCAGTCGTGTCAGGTTCCAGTGCATTGCGTCGGGCTGGTTGCTGTAGGCGTAGCGGCCCTGTTGGTCGATAGAACTGAAGACCTTGTTGGGCTGATATGCCTCGAGAAAGGCGCATGGGCCGTAGTCGATGGTCTCGCCTGAGATGGAAGTGTTGTCCGTGTTCATGACGCCATGGATGAAGCCGAGGCCCATCCACTGGGCTACAAGCTTTGCTTGCCGTTCGATAACGCCGTCGAGGAAGGCTCGGTAGGGCTTGGCGGCGTGCGCTGCTTCTGGATAATGCCGGGCGATGGCGAAGTCTGCGAGGGTGCGTATGTCGTCGATGTCGCCGCGTTTTGCGAAGTATTGAAACGTTCCAACGCGCAGGTGGCTCCACGCGACGCGCGTGAGGATGGCGCCGGGCAACATGCCTTCGCGGACGACGTGTTCTCCCGTTGTGACCGCGGCGAGGGCGCGAGTTGTGGGGACGCCCAGGGCGGCCATCGCTTCGCTGACGATGTACTCGCGCAGGACCGGGCCGAGAGCAGCACGGCCGTCGCCACGGCGTGAGAAGGGTGTTGGGCCGGAGCCCTTCAATTGAATGTCATAGAGCTTGCCGTCGCGTGCGACGACCTCGCCGAGCAGGTTGGTGCGGCCGTCGCCGAGGAGCGGCACGAAGTAGCCGAACTGGCTGCCGGCGTACGCCTGGGCCAGCGGCTCTGAACCTTCTGCGATCTGGTTGCCGGAGAGCACGGCGACGCCTTGCGGGCCGGCGAGAGCTTCTGCGTCGAGGCGGAGGTGTGCGGCCAGTGCGGTGTTCACCTGGATCAGTTTTGGGGCGGCCACTGGCGTCGGGTGCAGCCGTGCGAAGAAATGGTCCGGCAGGCGGGCGTAGGTGTTCTGGAATGGGAACGATGGCGCGCGTGCGGCGGACTGATCCGGTGAGGCGGGGGCGATGGAGGCACCAGTGAAACTCATGATGTTTGGATGCTGCTGCGCGGCTTTCGTTCTATGGCACAAGACGATGCGACAGGATAGGCCCCACGGATTGCCTTGTCCGTCTCTGGGCTAGCCTTACAGGTTCCCAACTAAGAGGCACGCCTCAGAGATGACTTACGTATGTCAGATGTCTTACTCAGGCGCGTGGGCAGACGTTCTCGTACGGTCTAACGGGGGAGGAACCGCAGTGTATGGTGTCCATAAGAAGCAGATGTGTGGCGTGTTGTTTTACTTTTTGAGTAAGTGAGTGACTCCCGCGGGAAGTTTGGCCTGACTATGAACGAAGTCGTAATCAATCTCGATAACTGCGCTCGTGAGCCGATCCATATTCCAGGGACGATCCAGCCGCATGGATTACTGTTTGTGCTGCGCGAACCGGATCTTCACATTCTGCAGGTGAGTGAGAATGTCGAAGTTATGCTCGGAATTCCAGCGGAGAACCTACTCGACCAACCGCTGTCAAAGTTCTTGAATGCGGCTCAGATCGCGAAGGTGCAATTTGCGTTGGATTCGGTCGATCCGCGTGACAACAACCCTGTCGAGCTGGGGCTGTCTACTGCCAAGGGGGATGCGCAACTTGATGGTTTCGTCCACCGTCATGATGGCTTCTCGTACCTGGAGTTTGAGCCTGCGAGCCTGGCCGAGGGGGCGCGCTTTCTGGATTTCTACCGGAAGATCACTCATCTAACCACGGCATTGCATGCGGCTTCTTCCCTGCCTAGCCTGTTGAGCGAGGCTACGGGCGGCATCAGTGCCATGACGGGCTTTGACCGCGTGATGATCTATCGTTTCGCTGAGAGTGGTGAGGGCGAAGTGATCGCGGAGACCGCGGTCGGCAGTATGGACCCGTACCTGGGCCTCTGGTATCCGGCGAGCGATATTCCTGAACAGGCGCGCCGGCTTTACGTTCTCAACCCGATTCGGAATGTTGTCGATGTCGATTTCACACCGGTGCCCGTGGTCCCTGTTATCAATCCTGAGAGCAACCGTCCTGTTGATATGACTTACAGCGGGCTTCGGAGTGTTTCGCCGATTCACTGCGAATACCTTCGTAACATGGGCGTTGCGGCGTCCATGTCGGTCTCGATTCTGTTGGACGGAAAGCTTTGGGGACTGATCGCCTGTCATCATCGCTCGGCGCACTATGTGCCCTACGAGACACGTAAGGCATGCACCTTCATCGGGCAGGTGCTTTCGGGTGAGATCGCACGTCGGCAGCAAATGGATGAGGCGTCGTATCAATCGCACACCACTGCCACGCAAGCGAAGCTGATGCAGTTGATGGCAGGATCTTCCAATCCGCTTCTTGGCCTGGTGAATTCCTCTCCGACGTTACTGGATCTGATACCTGCTGAGGGCGCTGCCGTGGTCCAGGGCGACAAGGCACATTTGCTGGGGGATACGCCGGGATACGACGACGTCATGGACCTTGTCAGCCTGTTGAAGCAGAACGATGTGCCGACGACCTTCGTCACGAAGTCGTTGAAGAACCACTTTCCCCTTACGGATCGGATGCGAGACACGGCGTCAGGACTTATCGCGCTTCAGGTTGAACGCGATCCAGCGACGTATGCTCTGTTCTTCCGCCCAGAGGTGACACAGACGGTTTTTTGGGGTGGAAACCCTGAAAAGCCGGTTGAGGCTTCTGAGGACGGGTTCCGCCTGAGTCCGCGGAAGTCTTTCGAGGCGTGGAAGGAAGAGGTAAGTGGTCAGTCGCTGCCATGGCGAAAAAATGAAATCCTAGCCGCGCAGGAGTTGCGGAACCTGATTACCGTGGTTGCCTTCGGGAAATAAGCGCAACTTAGAGCGGTCGTTTCAGCTCGAAGGGCAGAAGGATCGAGATGACGGTTCCGTGCGAATCGGCTCCCGTTGAACTGCGCATTGAGATTCTGCCTTCATGCTTGGCGATGAGGTCCTTTGTGATCCATAGGCCAAGTCCCGTGCCGGAGATGCCTTTGGTGGTGTAGAAGGGCTCAAAGATGCGGTGCAGGGTTTCTTTTGGAATGCCATGCCCGGTGTCCGCGATGGTGATGCGCACGCCGCGATGTTTGCGGTACTTCCAGGTGACCGAGGGACGCAGACGGATTCTGAGGCGTCCGCCTTTTGAGGACGCGTCGATAGCGTTTCCAATCAGATTTGAGAGCGCTTGCCGGATATCACCGGCCAGGCAGTTCAGTTGCTCGGTTCTTTCGTACTCCCGGCGCACCGTGACGCCGGCTGACGCGAGTTTGGGTCGGTAAAAGGATAAGAGCGAGTCGAGAACTTCTGAGATCCGCGTTGGTGCCGGTAATGTCGACTGGTTATGGAAGCGCAGCGTCTGCGTCGTGATCTCACTAACGCGGGCCAGTTCTTCCTGGGCTGTGCGTACATATTCCTGCGCGGTCTTGGTGAGTGAGGCCTGCGAACCCAGCAGGTAGAGGAGGTTGGTCACCGAGGCGAGAGGATTGTTGATCTCGTGGGAGATACTCGACGCCAGGCGTCCTACAGCGGCCAGTTTTTCCGTTTGCCGGATTGCCGCTTCGCTGCGCTTCTGCTGCTCGATGTCGGTAGAACTGCCGATCCATTCAAGGGTTTCGCCTGTGTCGGAGATACGCGGCACGGCGCGGTGGAGAAACCAGATGTACTCGCCGTCGTACCGGCGAAGGCGGTACTCCACGACGAAGGTGTGTTTCTGTTCGATCGATTCTTTCCATACCTCTACGGCACGGCTGATGTCATCCGGATGGGTGAACTGGTACCACCCTTGTCCGAGACAGGCGCTTGGTTCCACGCCGAGGAACCTCGCGTAAGACTCGCTGACGAACTCGCACGATCCATCCTTCTTCGCAGTCCAGAGGAGTTGTGGAATGGACTCGGTGAGGAAATGCAGCCGGGTTTCGTTCTGTTCAATTGCCTTGAGAATCTTGCTCTTCTCGGTGGTATCTCGCTGGATTGCCATCCAGTGGGTGTACCAGCCCTTCTCATCCGCGATCGGAACGATGGAGAGATCGACGGTGAACTCCGATCCGTCTTTGCGGTAGTTCGTCATCTCCTCCCGAACCGGCTTCCAGGAGCTGAGTGCCGTGCGGATGCGATCGAGCGCTGCTCTGTCTGTGCGAGGGCCCTGGAGGATGCGCGGCGTCTTTCCGACGACCTCGTCCGCTGTATATCCTGTCATCTTTTCAAAAGCCTGGTTGACATAGACGATGCGAGGACCGGGCTGATCGATGGGTTCCGCCTCCGTGATGAGGAAGACATCTTCAGCCTTCTCGACTGCAGCGAAGAGTAGCCGCATCAGATCGTTTTCGGTACGTTCTGCACTTAACTGTCGCTGCACATCATCATGGCGCAGGATCGCAAGGTCACCCAGCTTCTGGTGGGTTACGTTGACGGAGAAGCCGACCATGCCTGCCGGTTTGTCTTCGCCATCTCGAAGCAGCGAGATCGAAAGGTGGACGTAGATGGAATCGCCGGATCTGGTCCGGTTACGCTGTTCTCCGCGGAAAAAACCTGTGGAGATGACGGTCGGTATTACCTGCTCTTGCAGGAGGTGTCGATCCTCTTTGGGATAGAGGATGGTTACGCTCTTCCCGATCAGTTCATCCTTTGCATAGCCGTAGATCTGGCACGAAGCGCGGTTACATCCCGTGACGATGCCGTCCAGGTCGGTAACGATGATGGAATCGTGCATCTGGTCGAGGATCGCGGGCTGCAGGAAGACCCAGTCCGCGGGGTGAGACACGCGGGCAGCGAAGCTGTCTACCTTATCTGGAATGGAGGAGAGTTGCTCGGAATCACTGGTCACGATATTCAGCCTCGAGCGCATGTTGCATCGTGTGATCGCAATTATGCATTCCCTTATGTTGCTGAAGGTAAACCCTGACGGACCCATCTACCGTTCGCTACCGGACATAGTTAATTTTGCCGATAAATCGAGATTTCGCAGAGCAAGATGGTGAGGGCAAGTTATTGCTATGAGCGATTGGGATTGAATGGGTATGTCCCAATCGCTTGTGTCGATTCATTTTAAGAAACTGACAAAGACGCAGGATCTGTGGTCACTTATGGCTAATTTAGAGGCGGTGGTATCGAACGGGGGGTGACTTATCGTAGTTAGCCCCGGGGTCTCGAAACTGCGGTTCGTGGGTGAAAGTTCCTCACGTTAGACGACCGACGAAATGACTGTCGGTCGTCGTAGGTGGCTTTGCAGGTAGAAGCTTACCTGCACCTTCGATAGGAAGGCAGTCACCTCGAGCCATATCGATGCTGTGCTTCTATGGCTTATCGAGTGGCGGATTCTGCTCGATGTAGGCTCGCGAGTTGAACTTGCGACCGGTGCTGGCGCCGCTCATATAGCGGATTTTGCCGAAGATGGGTCGCTCTCCCCAGGGGCGGTCGAACTTGCCGTAGACGGCCCATGCGATGCCGGCGTAGCCGCCGGGGTCTCGACCATCGAGGAAGTACTTGTCGTTCAGGTGGATGAGCGCCTTCATGGCGTCGGCGTTTGAGTGGGACCACTCGAGGACCTTCTTCGCCCAGTACATGCGCATCATGTTGTGCATCCAGCCGCGGCGTACCATCTGGCGCTGGGCGGCGTTCCATAGCTCATCGTAGGTTTCTGCGGGCTCAAGCTGTTTGAGCGTGTAGAGGTGTTCGCGCTTGTCGTGGGCGTGGGCTTCGACGGTCTTGCGCGCCCATGCTTCGGCGGTCTCGGGGTTGTCGTAGTTGGGATCCCACTTGACCCAGGCGATGCAGAGTTCGCGCCAGGTGACCATTTCGTCGAGGAAGCTGTCGGCGCTTTCGCGCAGCTTTGGATTGGCTGCGGCCGCCTTCTCGATCTCGAGGTAGATGCGGAGCGGACTGATGTGGCCGAAGTGCAGGTAGGGCGAGAGCAGGGAGGTGCCGTCGACTTCGGGGTGATTGCGCTGCTGTGCGTAGGAGGGCAACAGATGCGTGACGAAGTGCTTTAGCCGCCGCAGTGCGGCGTGGGAGCCACCGTCGAGGTCTTCTGCCTTGCCTACGGTGCGGTCGAGATCCTTCCAGCCTTTGGTCATGTCTTCTTGCGGATCGTCGCTGCGGAAGCCATGCGGCTTGTGCCATGTGTGTTTGGCACGCGGGTTAGTGGATTCCTCAAGGTATTCGGGCAGCATCTTCCAGAGCCGGCCGCGGATGGTGTAGGCCGCATAGGGCGCCTTTTCGTAGCGTTTGGTGGGCACGATGACGTCGGCATCGACCGTCCAGAAGGGCATCTTGAGCTTGGACTGCACCTGTTTGCGCCAGCCCTCGGGCACGCGCATTGGGTTCTCATCGCCGATGACGATGGCTGCGTCTACGTCCTGGAAGAACTGGAGCCGATCCTCGTGCGGAGCGTTGCGGAGGATGAAGGGGACGTTGCGTTCGCGCAGATCGGTCTCTACATCCCGCAGACCTTCGTTGAGGAAGATGTAACCGCGAAGGACACCGTGCGGGAAGTTTGAGACGCCACTGAAGAAGGCGACGACCGGCAGGCCGAGTTCGTTGGCGACTTCGACGGCGACGTCGAGCGCGGGATTGTCGACGCCGCGTTCCGCACGCTGCATCCAGTAGACGACGACCTTGCCGTCTGGCTTGGGTGCGCCGTCACGGCGGACGGTGACGCGGTCGTTGCTGGCGATGCGACGGAGGGCCTCTGGCAGGTCGGGTGAGAGTGCTTCATAGGCGGCGGCTTCGCGGTGCTCCCGCTCGCTGCCAATTGCCTTTTTGCTGCGTTTGGACGTAGAGGTCTTCCCAGCGCGTTTCGCGGTCTCTCGGATCGACGTAGCGGCGTGGATCGCCTTCTCTCGCGCCGGGTGTGGGATGCGTTTGGCATCCGGCTCGCTCATGCCGGGGGCGGCTGCGTCTTGCGCCTTCTCGTTCGGTGGAGCGGCCGCGGTTTTTGTCTTCGAGTGGGCCGCTTTGGAGGGGCCTTTCCTGGGTGCCATGGAGGATGGGATGCAAGCTCACGCTGGTCGTCGCCCGCGATTGGCGTTCAGCTTTGATGTGGTGGTGCGGGGGAGTGGCGGTTGTGTACAGGCCTTCCAGCGGAGTGGGAGATGTAGCTGGCGCTGAGGCAGAGGGTTACGCATTTCACACCAGCGAAGCTAAGTCTTGACCGCCAGAGATTCACTGTCTACTTGCTTTTCTAGCGTTGTGTGCGAACAATACGTCTTGCTTATGAAGCCCGCTCGTCTTCCCCTTCTTCTCTCTTCCGGTTTGCTGGTGGCTCTTTCTGCCGGCGCGCAAGTCTCTCCTGCCGATGCTGTGAATCCTTTGATCGGGACCGCTGCAGAGGGGCAGACCTTTCCGGCGGCGGGCGTTCCGTTTGCCATGACGCAGTGGACGCCGCAGACCCGCGACGGCGAGACCAAGTGCATCGCGCCCTACTATGTTGCGGATACGCGGCTGCAGGGGTTTCGGGGAAGCCACTTTCTGAGTGGTTCGTGCACGCAGGATTACGGCAGCGTGACGCTGATGCCGCTGCTGTCTTCGAAGGTTCTGGATCCGCAGGGACGATCTTCGCGGTTGGATCATGCGCGTGAGAAGAGCCGCGCCTACGAGTACTCCGTGGATCTGGATACGGGAATCCACGCGGATGTGACAGGGACGGAACGCAGTGGCGTGATGCGGTTCCGTTTTCCGGACGGGGCGAAGGGTGGCTTCGTCGCCGTGCAGGAGAACCATCGCCTGGGCGTTGGGACGGTTCGGATTAATGCGGCGAAGCAGGAGATTACGGGTGAGAACCCGATCTTCCGAATCTATGCGGGATCCGGTAAGCCGACGGGGAATCGGGGCTACTTCGTCGTGCGGTTCAGCCGGCCCTTTACTGTGGGTGGGGTTTGGAGTGGCGACAGCCGGAAGGAGGGCGCGCAGGAGCAGAGCGGAACCAAGTCAGCCGCGGGTGCTTACGTGTCATTCGACCTGGCGGGCAGCAGGGACGTCGTCGCCCAGGTCGGCACATCCTTCACCAGTCTTGAGGCGGCACGGCGGAACCTGGATGAGGTGCCCGCGGGTGGTTTCGACGCGGTGGTAGCGAATGCGAAGGCTGCCTGGGAGTCTGCGCTGGGCCAGATCCAGGTGGGACCGACTGCATCGGCTAGCGATCGGACGATCTTCTACACGGCTCTTTTTCACTCGATGCTGCTGCCACGAATCCTGAGTGATCGGGATGGCAGCTACCCGCGGTTTGCCGGGAACGGCAAGATTGAGGTCGCCAAGGGCTTCACGTATTACGACGACTTTTCCCTGTGGGACACCTTCCGCGCCGTTCATCCGTTGCTGACGGTGCTGCAGCCGAAGCGGGAGCGCGACATGGTGCAGTCGCTGCTGGTGAAGGGGGAGCAGGGCGGCTTCCTCCCGATCTATCCGGCGTGGAGCAGCTACACGACCGAGATGGTCGGCGATCACGCGGACGCTGTGATCGCAGACGCGTATGTGAAGGGAATTCGGAATTTTGATGTGCAGCAGGCCTACCGGCTGATGAAGAAGAATGCGACGCAGGGGCCTGAGACGAAGGAGCTTTACCTGGATGGCCGGGGACGCCGCGGGCTGGATTCGTATCTGAAGTATGGCTACATCCCGTTGGAAGACCACATCAGCGATGCATTCCATCCGGACGAGCAGGTTTCGCGCACCCTGGAGTATGCGTATGACGACTTTCTGGTGGGTCGTATGGCGCAGTGGACGGGACATGGCGCCGAGGCGAAGCAGTTTTTCGATCGCGGTCAGAACTTCCGGAAGGTGATTGATCCGTCGGTCGGATATGCGCGTGGGCGTCATGCCGACGGGACCTGGGCGACGCCGTTCGATCCGAACAAGGCAGCGACATGGATCACCGAGGGATTGCCCAGCCAGTACACGTTCTTTGTCCTGCAGGATATGCCGGCGCTGGTGGACCTGCTGGGCGGCAAGCCGAAGTTCACGGCGCGGCTGGACGATCTGTTCAAGGCTGGTGCCTACAACCATGGCAACGAACCGAGCCATCACCTGGCCTACCTGTATAACTTTGCCGATCAGCCGGCGAAGACGCAGTTCCAGGTGCGGCAGATTCTGCGGACGCTGTACCAGGACAGCCCCGGCGGTCTGCAGGGCAATGACGATGCAGGGCAGATGTCGGCGTGGTATGTCTTCTCTGCGCTGGGCTTCTATCCGGTGACGCCCGGAACGCCTCGGTATGAGCTTGGCGTGCCGCTGTTCGATGACGCGACGGTGCGGCTGCCGAATGGCCACCGTCTGCACATCGTTGCGACCGGCGCCTCGAAGGGGATGTTCAAGGTGCGCAAGGTCACGCTGAACGGCCGCGTGCTGGGCCGCACCTACCTGCTGCACGACGAACTGGTGGCGGGTGGAGAGCTCCGGTTCGAGCTGGAAGCAACTTCGAATCCCCAGCAGAAGTGAGGCGAGTGGGGGCAAGGAACTCGTGAACTTAGCCTAACCCTGCCAGACATCCATCTCGAAGGCTGGCGACGCCAACTCCTGCACACCGGAGTCGGCGAAACCCGGAACGTAGTCATCGCGAAAGCGGGTACACTTCTCCTCATCACACCTACATCATTTGCTCCGTCGCCTGTATCTGTCAGGGGTCTGGAGAGGGGACTTGACTCGACGATGAAGAATTTTGCGATCGCATTAGCTTTGGGCCTGCTTACTGGAACCTTATTGGCGCAGGAGCCGGATAGCCTTACGCTTCCCAAGGGCTTTCATGCGACCGTCGTCGCGGAGGGGCTGGGGGCGGCCCGCCACATCACGGTACGCGACAACGGCGATCTGTATGTCTCCATGCGACGTGTGAAGGGCGTGCAAGCAGGCATCGTCGGCCTGCGGCTGGGATCTGATGGCAAAGCCGTGCAGACAGAGCACTTCGGTGCTGTCGACGGCGGCACCGGCATCCGCATGTACAAGGGAGCGCTGTATGCGGCGACGTTGACTGCGGTGTATCGCTTCACGTTTGACGGTAACGCGCTTGTGCCCAAGGCGGAGCCGCAGGTGATCGTTGAAGGCATCCCTCCAGGAGGTCACGGTTTGGCCTTCGATGGGGCAGGGAGGATGTATGTGTCGCTGGGTGCTAATGCCAACCTCTGCGCAGATCCAAAGGTTCCCAAGGGGACGAAGCCTGTCGGGTTGAAGCCGTGCCCACTGCTCGACACCCGCGCGGGTGTGTGGAGCTTTGATGATGCAAAGCCAGGACAGAAGTTCGTTGAAGGCGAGCACTATGCCACGGGTATTCGCGATATGACTGCGCTTGATTGGCACAAGGGTGACGCGCTGTACGGTGGCATGCACGGTCGTGACGGAACGCATTCCGCGTTTCCGGAGCTGGTGAGCCAGGCTGACGATGACGCCATTCCGGACGAGATCTTCCGGATCGCGAAGTCCACGGATATGGGCTGGCCGTACACGTACTGGGACGGTGCACGTAAGTTGCGCTTGACTGCGCCGGAGTATGGCGGCGACGGTAAGACTCCCGCGGCGGCAAGTTACGCCGCGCCTGTGGCGGCGTTCTTTCAGCCGCGTCGCGCCGGCCTGCTGGACATTGCGTTCTATGGAGGCAAGCGTTTCCCGAAGATGTATCGCGACGGCGCGTTTGTCGCTTTGCACGGCGCCGCCGACGAAGGTGGAGAAAATGGACAGGCTGGGTATAACGTCGTCTTCATCCCATTCAAGGGGAACAAAGCCGGCGCGCCGATGGTCTTCGCGGACGGCTTCGCGGGTCCAACCATGGATGACAAGAATGCAAAGAGAGCTATCTACCGTCCCGTGGGCATAGCGGTCGCACCGGATGGCACTCTGTATGTTGCGGATTCCAACAAGGGCCGTATCTGGCGGATAACCTACGCGGGAAAATAACCGTGTGCTGGCCCGGCGCGAGCGTGGGCTGAAGAGTCGCGAAAGAGAGATATCCGTAATCAGGATCCCTGATCGACCTTTTCAAGCCCATGTTGGCTCGGGCTTAATTTTGTATGTGATTGGAAAGAGAGTTGGCGTCCCCGACGGGATTCGAACCCGTGTTACCGCCGTGAAAGGGCGGTGTCCTGGGCCACTGGACGACGGGGACGCGGGCGCTGTTCACGTTGGGATCAACGGATAGGCCAGAACTAAGATTAGATGTCTTGGGCTGCTATGTCAAAGGGCCGCTCTTTGCGCGTGATTTCAGCACGCGTGCAGGAGTGGTCGCGATGCTAACCTCGGGGTTGAGCCCCATGCTGACTACTTATTCTGACCAGAACGGCCACCTCTTGCCCATCGCAGAAGGTGATCTACGCAAGGCACTGTGGATTGACCTGTACGAGCCGTCACGCGAGGAAGAGATTCGCGTGGAGGCAGAGCTGCAGTTGGAGATTCCGACGCGCGACGAGATGCGCGAGGTGGAGAGCAGCAGCGCTCTGTATCGCGAGCATGGCGCCACCTTTGTGACGATCCGGCTTGTGGAGCGAAGGGAATCCATGCAGCCGCGCCTGACGAGTGTCACGCTTGTGCTGGCTGATAACCAACTTGTCACGATCCGTTACGCGAATCCTAAGGCGTTTCAACTGTTCACCGCGAAGACGCAGAAGCCAGATAGCGTGTTCCATTCCGCTATTTCTGCGATGTTGTGTCTGCTGGAGACGGTCGTTGATCGGGACGCCGATCTGCTGGAAGAGATCGGTGATGCGCTGGAGCCGATCTCTACGGAAATCTTCAGTCAGAACGCTACTTCGATGGACAAGATTGCGGCGGCGGACCTGGGGGGAGTGCTGAAACGCATCGGCAATGCCGGCGAGCTAGCTTCGCGCGTACGGGAGAGCCTTCACAGCATCGGTCGGTCGATCCCGTTTTTGCAGATGCAGATCGTGGACGACAACGGCTTGGATACGCGTCTAAAGACGCTGGCACGGGATGTGCAGTCGCTGGCGGAGCATGACAACTTTCTACAGACACAAATTCAATTCCTGCTGGACTCCAGCATCGGCCTGATTTCGATCCAGCAGAACGCGATCATGAAGACGCTGAGCGTGGCTGCTGTGATCTTTCTGCCGCCGACGTTGATTGGATCGATCTACGGCATGAACTTCGACCGCATACCGGAGCTCCATTGGCACTACGGGTACATTTGGGCGCTCGGGTTGATGGCGATGTCGGCCTGTGGGCCGCTGATCTTCTTTCGTCTCAAGCGGTGGCTTTGACGAAGGGGCCTTACTGCGAAAAGACAAGCGCCCCAAGTTGAAGAGAAGAGCAGCCGAAACGGGTCGCAATATGCGAAACTGAGAGTGCTGACCATCCAGCCGCAGACCCAGCGGCGCACAGGGCCGGGATGGCGGAATCGGCAGACGCAGCGGACTCAAAATCCGCCGAGGGCAACCTCGTGGGGGTTCGACCCCCCCTCCCGGCACCAACACAAGCTCCACAATTTGCGACCCGCAGGCCGCCCGAAGGTGAGCAATCAGCTTTCCAGCTGAGCCTCCCGGGGCCGCTCACAGCGGTGATCTTCTATACGACGCAAATGCTCTTGGGCTGCTTCGCGAGGATCAGGAGCGCCGCTCCGCTGAACTGCGCGTTCATCGAGAGTTGGCTAAGGCACCTTCCGTGTGAGGGCAGGAACTGCGAATGCGGGGCGTGAGCCTCGTTGTCCGGTGTCTCAAAGAGCGTCGGAGCGAGTAATGGACCAACGGCAATATCGTAGAAAGAAATTTGGGTTGCTCCCAATCCTTTTCCGAATCCGTCGAAGCTGCAGTCCTGCACAATCTTTCTGAGGGAAATGATTTGAGGTCTCGGTGTGTCTGCAGCATTCAGCGAGTTTATGTAACAGCAAACCTCGCGTTCTGTCTTGCCCTTACCGCACAACAGCCTGCGATTCGTCCAGGAATCGCGATGCTCATCACCGATCCCTCCGGCGCTGCCATCGCAGGTGCACCTGTTCGGATCTTTGCCGGGAGCGACGCCAATGGTGTTCCTCTACAGGATGTGAAGACGGACAGCACCGGCCGCGTCCGTCTCGCGCTGCCTGCAGGAAGCTACGTCCTGCTGGCCGATGCTCCGGGCTTCAACACCATTCAGAAGTCGCTTGTTGTTGACGACACCGCACTACCGATCACACTTACTCTCAAGCTCAGCGTAGCCGTCAATGCTGAACAAGTCGCAGTCCAATCGGATGATGCACAGTTGGACAGCGACGGTGGTTTAGCCGTGGTCCTGAAAGGCAAGACCCTCGACACACTCTCTGACAACCCATCGACCTTTCAGCAGCAGTTGCAGGCGATGGTGGGCAGTGGCGAAGATGGCCAGCAGCCGCAGTTCCGTATCGACGGTTTCTCCGGCGGGCGATTCCCACCGAAGGCGAGTATCCGCGAAGTACGCATCAATCAGAACGGATACTCTGCTCAATTCGATCAGCGCGGCAACAGCATCATCGATATATTCACGAAGCCTGGCACTGACAAGCTTCATGGCTTTTTGTTAGTCACCGGCAATGCTGACGTCTTCAATGCCCGCAATCCTTACATCACTGCACAGCCGCCTTATCATTCCACCTACATTGATGGAAACCTCAATGGGCCCCTGGGCAAGAAGACCAGCTTCTTCGTGGGCGGCAATCGAGTGGACATGGAAAATAACGCAGCGGTGAATGCGGTTGTCCTCGACTCGTCATTCAACAGCGCACCCTTATCGCAGGCGATACCCAATCCACAGATCACTAATTCGCTGAACGTTCGTATCGATCGCAATCTTTCAACAAACAATACTTTCACCGTCCGCTACGAGTTCGCCGACACTAGCCAGACCAACAGCGGCGTCGGCCAACTCGTTTTGGCCTCTCAAGGCGTTGACGCCAACACAAAAACGAACACTCTTCAGGTTGGCAATACCACTATTGTCGGTTCGCATGTTGTCTTCGAATCACGCTTCCAATACCTGCGTACCCGACTGCGGCAAAACGCAATCAGTTCCGCGCCCACGCTCATCGTCCAGGGTGCATTCAACGGTGGCGGCAGTCCTTCCCAGGTATCGGAAGACAAGCAAGACAACTATGAGTTGCAGGAATATCTCTCCGTCGACCGAGGAAAGCACTTCCTGCGAGCGGGCGCACGTTATCGCCTGATCCGCGACAGGAACTCGTCGACCGCCGGTTACAACGGCGCATACATTTTCTCGTCTCTTGCTGCCTACCAGACCACCGTAAGGGGACAAGCCACTGGCCAGACACCGGCGCAGATCCGAGCCGCTGGTGGCGGTGCATCGCAGTTCAACATCACTGCAGGCACGGCCTCCGCAGCCATTCTTACTGGAGATCTGGGGCTCTACGTGGAGGATGAGTGGAAGGTAACGCGTAACTTCTCCCTCATCCCGGGTCTTCGATTTGAGACGCAGTCAGGCATTCCCGACCACATCGATCCGGCACCTCGCCTCGGCTTCTCGTGGGCTGTGACCAGCGCAAAGCGTAAGTCGCCTTATGTTTCGCTGCGCGGCGGTGTGGGCATCTTCTACGATCGATTCGCCGCTGGGAACATTCTTACTGCCGCACGGCAAAACGGCGTGACACAGCGATCCTACTATTTCGCAAACCCTGACTCATACCCAAATATTCTTTCGCCATCCGCACTTGCCGCGACCCAGCCTACCGTTTACCGCATTTCACCTACCCTGCGGAATGAATACTATGTCTCTGAGGGCATCACGGCCAGCCGTCCTCTCTTTGGGCATGGCAACCTTAGCCTGACTTACAACCACATCCAGGGCGTTCATCTGCTGCTGTCGCGCAACGTGAATGCACCGCTTAACGGCGTGCGCCCACTCGGTGGAACCCAAAACATCTACCAATTTTCGTCTGAAGGCAATTCGACGATCAACTCGCTTTGGACGAACTATTACGTCCAATTCGGCAACCGCGCTGGCCTCTTCGGAAGCTATTCCTTACGCTTCCAGCAATCCAATGCGGGCAGCGGTGCGAGCAGCTTTCCTTCTAACTCCTACAACATTCGCGCTGACTACGGCCGCCCCGCGCAGCTCGCACGCAACCGTGGCTACATTGGTGGCTGGTTTAATATCCCGTTCGGTATATCCGGCAGCATGTTCCTATCTGCCCATTCCTCGACACGCTTCAACATCACCACCGGAGCCGACAACAATGGCGACAGCATCTACAACGACCGCCCGAGCTTCGCTACAGACCTTACCCGCGCGTCGGTCGTCCGCACCGCATATGGAAACTTCGACACCGCGCCCATAGCCGGGCAGCAGATCATCCCAATCAATTACGGCCATGGCTATAACTTCTTCAGCCTTCAGACCCAGTTTGGCAAGGGCTTTGGCTTTGGCAAGCGTCCCGTTACGCCGCCGCCGCCCGCCGCAGCTGTCCCCAAGGCAAACACCAAAGAGGAGAAACCCGAACGGCCCTATCAGCTGTTCCTTTCGGTGGAGGCTCAAAACGTTCTGAACCACGTCAATCCCGGGACGCCGATTGGCCAGCTCACTTCGCCATACTTCGGGCGCAGTCTAACCCTGAATACCGAGCAGGGAAATAGCACTGCCGCCAATCGCCAGATCAGCGTCTTTATGAACTTTCGCTTCTAGGTTGATTGAACTTGGACAATTCAAACATTTGCAGCGAACACGCGACCGCAGCGATTCGCTGCTCTGGTTGGCACTCGCCAAAAACAATCGCTGTAGAGGTGCATCTGGTCTTAGCGATCGCAGCTTGCCTGGCGTTATAGGGTCGCTCTCTCGTACGTTTTCTCGAGGGGATGCTTGCTCACAAGGTTTTTGTCTTGATTTGATATCACTCCAGCTCTGACCCCCTTCTGCAATGCCGAAGCCGGGTGCTAGTCTCTGGACACTCCCTCAGACAAGGGCCAACTGCTGGTAAGTATTGCAGAGGTTTTAGGTCGGACTGGAGCCATAATTCCCCCGATCCAAAAGGTGTCCATGTTTCGTCTGCGTTCCTCTTATCTAGCAATTCTTGCCCTTGGAGTCTTGATTCCGGCTACCTCCCGCACCGCCGAGGCATCCACTGCCACCACCAGCTTTGCCGTGACTGCGACTGTCGTAAAGGCGTGTATCGTTGCGGCAACTCCTATCGCATTCGGAGTTTACAACCCTGTCAGCGCCAGCGCTCTCAATGCTACCGGAACCCTGACGGTGACATGCACTGCCACGACTCCTTATCAGACCGGACTGAGTGCTGGCGTAGCCACTGGCGCGAGCGTTACGTCGCGAAAGATGACGGGTGTTGTAAACACCAATCTGCTGCCCTATGGCCTGTATCAAGATGCAGCTCACGCGCAGAACTGGGGTAACACGCCTGGTACGGACACCCCTGCTTCGGTCACAGGTACTGGTCTTCCCCAGTTGGCAACCGTGTACGGCCAGATTGCACCTGGAACCTCCGGTGCAATCGATGTGTACACCGACACCGTGACTGTCACTGTTACTTACTAAACCTAGTTCGGGCGGCCCCCTCTGAAACTCGTAAAGATAGCGAGTTGAAGGGGCTGCTTCTCTCGCTCACGCGAGCCGGCTAACTACTGTTTTTCTGAAGTACTTATGACGGAATGTCAGCATGCAGGTAATGGCGTCACAACATTTACGAGTTGATCGGCCCCTGATGCGAGGCAAACGTTTCCGCCTATCGCTCCTGCTTGGACTAACGCCACTGATTACGTTTTGCGGGTTGCACGCTCAAACCTTGGCCGTGGAACCCGTGAATCTTTTCTTCCTGCCCGGGCAGAAGATAGTAACCCTGACCTTGAAAAATCCAGCATCGGAACCGATCACGGTGCAGGGGCGTGCCTTCACGTGGGCACAAGAAGGGAACGCCGACCCGCTGAATGCTACAGACGCCATCCTGATCAGCCCGCCCATGGCCACCATCCGACCGGGAGAGAGCCAGGTTGTGCGTGTTGCAATGCGTCAGCCTGCTTCCGAACGTGAATCGACATACCGATTGCTGATCGATCAACTGCCGTCGGCGGCGCGCCCAAAAGAGGTTTCGATCCTGCTGCGGCTGTCGATTCCTGTCTTCGTCGAGGCCGACGTGCACGCAACTGCTAAGTTTGAGTTTCGCGTGGAGCATCACCGTGATGGGAAGTCGATTCTCATTGTTGCGAACAACGGTCAAATCCACGATTCGGTCCGGGACATCCATCTGAAGACTTCAGATGGATCGGTGTGGAAGGCCGTGGTGCCAGGTCTTCCTTATGTGCTCGCAGGTGCGGAACGCCGTTGGCCGATCGTTCCCGAAGGCACGGCGCATGCGATGCCCCATGAGTTCTCGCTCACTGCTCAAACGGATTCCGGTGCCCTGGTGCGGCAGGTAAGTGTGACTGAAGAACCATGATCCAGACGCGCAGCCTGCGTTGGCTGCTGGGCGGCCTTGTCTTGCTGATGTGTCTTTTCTCTGTCGATTTGTGCTTCGGTGAAGAGGAATACCTTCTGCTGGAGGTATACGTTGATGGGCGAGCAACCCATCGAATCTTGGAGTTCAGCCAGCGAGATGGAACGCTGCTGGCGCATGCCGACGACTTACGAGAGATTGGCTTGCAGATACCTGGATTGAGCAACGACTGGACTGATCTGCACACGCTTCCACGTGGTGTCTGGCGTATCGATATCCCGACGCAGACACTCTTTCTCAGCACAGACGGCCGCATCACGCGGGCCTCGCGGTTGATGATCGATCGGGGTACCGATACAGAGATGCATCGCAATGTTGAGAGTTCCACCGGGATGACGCTTAACTACGATTTATTGACGACGATCGCAGGTTCAAGGAGCGGCCTGAATGGTCAGGCAAATCTAAGAGCCTTCTCCCCGCGTGGCACCCTAAGTTCAAGCTGGCTGGGCTACGCCGGCGGAGTGCCGGGACCCTACGGGACAAACAATGCTGTCCGTCTGGATACGACCTATCAGTACGCCGACGTGGATACTATGCGGCGCTACAGTCTCGGTGATTTTGTCACGAGTGGCCTGACTTGGACACGTCCCGTCCATCTGACAGGATTCCAACTTCGGTCGGACTTCAGCACCCGGCCTGATCTGGTAACGTTCCCGCTGCCCAGTGTGCGAGGATCTGCCGCAGTGCCATCCACGATTAACGTGCTGGCAGACGGTGCACAGGTGCTTTCGCAACAGATAGAGCCTGGTCCCTTTCAGGTGCCGCAGCTACCGGTTGTGATGGGCGCCGGCAATATCGCGCTTACGGTAACGAACGCGCTGGGTCAACAGGTGACGTTGACACAACGCTTCTACGCAAGTTCTGCGATGCTGGCGCCTAAGTTACAGACATTCGCTTTTGAAGCGGGCGCGGTGCGACGCGACTGGGGCAGCATCAGCAATCACTACGGCAGTGCAGCAGCCTTTGCAAACTATCGACGGGGTATCAATTCTTCGTTCACGTTCGAGGGTAAGGTGGAGGCAGCACCCGGTGCGTTAACACCCGGTGTCGGCGGCATCCTGCGCGTGGGCACCCTCGGAACTGTGACAGCATCGGCTTCTGCGAGCTTCGGAAATGGTCATAACGGACAGCAGTTGTCCCTTGGTGCAGAGCGTTTGGGGCGAGTATTCAGCATCGGTGCGTATGCGTTGATCACGCGACGAAGCTACACCGATGTCGCGGCGCTTAACAATGCTCCCTTAACGCGTTCGCAGATCAGTGGCAATGTGGGTTATTCCACCCGGCACTTCGGCACATTTGGTGCTGCATATGGAGCCGTCAATCAGGCGTCTTACTACAACGCTTCGCTTTCCGCCCAGCAACAACCGCAGCGCACACGCATCCTGTCGGCAAACTATTCAGTGCAGATCCACCACGTGACCGTGTACGCCAATGAGTTCCGCAGCATTGGGGACGGCAGCAACAGCCAGGGTTTTCAGGGGGGAATAAGTTTCGCCTTCGGATCCCGGTCCTCTGCAGATATCTCCGGGACATCCGATGGTACTGCGCAGATCGCGGTGCGGCGCCCCGCTACTTCGGTTGGCCAGTGGGGTTACGATGCGTATGTCCAGACCGGCAGCTTCAATCATCAATTCGCTGAGTTTCAGCACAGGTCGAAGATGGGATTCGTGACGGGCGGTATCGATCAGACGGCAGGCGTCATGACCGGCCGAGCTGAGACTCAGGGTGCGGTTTCTTTAGTTGATCGCAGGCTCTTTGCATCCAACGAAATCTTCGATAGTTTTGCAGTGGTGGACACGGGCGCTGCGCGTCATGTGAAGATCTTTGAGGAGAACCGTCCCGTGGGAGATACCGGTAGGTCGGGAAAGTTATTGATTGCAGACGTGCGATCGTTTCAACTGAATCACCTCTCCATTGACGCGACGGGTGTACCGATCGATGCAACTATCGAGAATGCGGCGCAGACGTTTCGGCCGCGCGATCTATCCGGAGTCATCATCCGATTCAATATTCGTGTCAACCGCAGCGCTCTTGTGCACATTACCGATGCTGATGGTGTTGCCGAGCCCGTAGGAAGCATTGCGACGCTTCGATCGACAAAGGCTGCTGTGACCGTGGGATACGACGGCAGTGCCTTCGTGGCGGACCTTGAGCCAAAGAACGAACTGGATGTCGTGAGGCCCGATGGTCATCGCTGCTCCGTGAGTTTTACTTACAAGCCGATCCCTGGCGATATACCGGTCCTCGGGCCCTTCCGCTGCAAGGAGGTGGTGCAATGAGATGTCTTCCGTTCTTGTGTGCGCCGTTTCTGCTGTCGCCCGTAGCACTTGCGCAGCGCTTTCCCTGCTCGGTGTCGGTGCCGGCCATACATCTTGGAACCTACGCCGGCAACCGCGTCGCTTCGGGCGTGACACCCGTTTCGGTGATCTGCCCAGCTTCCACTCCGTACACGATCGGTTTAAGGAGCAGTGCGGGTGGTCCTGCGAACACAGTGCGAACGATGAAAGGCGTCCGCGGCGCGGGCTTGCGCTACCAACTATTTCAAGACGCTGCTCGCAGTGTGAACTGGGGAAGCGAAATTGGCACGGATGCTGTATCTGGTGTTGGAACTGGTGGCGTCCAGCGGTTCAATATCTACCCAGTTCTGATGCAGAGCCAGCAGGCATCCCAGGGTGAGTATGCGGATGCGCTCACTGTGACGGTCACTTCCAACCGAGGAATATCTTCCGCTAATGTTCCGGTCATCGCGAATGCATTGGGAGTTTGCATCGTGCTCTCCACCGCAATGGGCTTTGGCAGCTATACCGGCGGGGCAATCACGAGCACCTCGACGATCTCTCTCACTTGCACGGCCAATGTTGCCTATGACATCGCGCTTAACGCCGGCACAACGACAGGCGCAAGCACATCGGCACGCAAGATGGCTGGCCCGAATGGCGGCACTCTCGGGTACAGCCTGTTCCGTGATGCTGCGTTTTCGCAGAACTGGGGATCGGTGAGCGGTGTCGACACACTCACGGGAATTGCGACTGGATTACTGCAGCCAATCACAGTGTATGGAAAAATCTCCAGCGGGCTGATAGCTCCAATCGGAGCTTACTCGGATACCATCACCGCAACCATCACTTACTAGAATCTCACCATAAGCACGTGCCTTGTCAGGACGAGGTAGGTCAGTCCTCGTGCTGGAGGCCGTGCTTCTCGATGCGATAGATAAGCGTGCGACGGCTGATGTCGAGGTAGCGTGCTGCATGGGTTTGATTGCCGCTGAAGCGCGCGAGCGCCTGCACAATCAGCTCGCGCTCGACTGCTTCCAGGCTGATGCCTTCCTCCGGCAGAGGGAACTGGAGCGGCGTCGTCTGTGCGGATGGCGTGGCCTGCAGGTCATCCGGCAGGTTCTCTTCTGTGAGAACATCATCCGCCGAGAGAACCAGGAGTCGTTCGATCACGTTTTCTAACTGACGAACATTTCCTGGCCACGCGTAGCTTATGAGTCGCTGCAATAACGGACGTGACAGTTGCGCATGCGAGAGACCATGCCGCTCCTTTGCTCGCTTGAAGAGTGCATCGATAAGTTCGGGAAGATCCTCGCGACGTTCTCTTAGTGCCGGGATGCGCAAAGAGACTACGGTCAGCCGGTAGTAGAGATCTTCGCGGAATGTCCCGTCCTCGACCATTGCCGCAAGATTGCGGTGGGTGGCACCGATCACGCGCACATCGACGCGCGTCGGTGCGCTGGCTCCAAGCTTCGCGAGTTCGCCCTCCTGCAACACCCGCAACAGTTTCACCTGTGCGTCCAGCGGCAGTTCTCCGACTTCATCAAGAAAGAGTGTTCCGCCATCTGCAGCTTCAATGCGGCCTGTCTTGTTTGTCATGGCGCCCGTGAAGGCACCGCGGACGTAGCCGAATAACTCCGATTCGACCAAATCTTCGGGTATAGCGCCGCAATTGATGGGGACAAAGGCACGTGCACGGCGACCGCTGTTGTTATGAATGGCACGTGCGAGAAGTTCTTTGCCTGTACCGGTCTCGCCCTGGATCAGGACGGTGGTGTCGTGCGGCGCAACACGCGAGGCTTGATCGAGCACGCGGAGAAAGCCCTTCGATCGGCCGATGATGTTCTCAAACCCATACCGCTCGTTCAGAACGGAGCGCAGGGTGCGCACCTCTTCTCGCAGACTCTGCCGTTCCATGGCGCGATGGACGACAAGTACCAGCGCATCAAAGTCGAGTGGCTTGGTCACGTAGTCATACGCGCCAATCTTCATGGCTTCAACTGCGGTTTCGACTGTGCCGAACGCGGTGATAACAATCACCGTAGTGTCCATGTCGGACTTTGCAATCTTGCGCAATAGATCCAGGCCGCCGCTTGGCATGCGCAGGTCCGTGATGACCAACGCAGGTCGAAGGTCTGGGAGGATGTCATAGGCTTCGTCGCCGTCGGCTGCAAGCGCGACGCTGTAGCCAGCCTCTTCCAGTTGGATCTTCATGACGCGCCGAAGGCTGCTGTCATCATCGACGACGAGGATCGTACCCTTCTTCAAGCGAAGGCCGCCTTGTCTTTCGCTCGCGCAGCATCACCTACAGAAGGTGGTTGCAGTGGCAGTTCCACACGGAAGGTCATCCCTCGACGATCCGCTCCGTTTCTATCGCAAGAGAGCGTACCCCCGTGCTGTGCAACGATGTTTGCCGAGACGGCGAGGCCCAGACCCGTGCCGTTTTCCTTCGTCGTGAAGAACGGATCGAATAGACGATCCATGTTTTGTTGTTCAACGCCGCAGCCTTCGTCTTGTACCTCAACGCAAAGACTCTGGGCGTTCATGAAGGCCCGCACAAGGATAGTTCCGTGGCCGCTGGTGGCTTGTATTGCGTTCAGCATGAGGTTCAAAAGTACCTGCTTCACCTGTTCGGCATCGCACTGGACTTCGCCTCGAAGCGAGTTTGTGCGCAGCACGATGTCCACACCGCGCTCCACACCGCTGTGCTGCGCTAGCGTAGTAACGGACTGCAGCATGGCACCGGGATCCGTAGCTTGAAAACGCGGTAGACGGGGTCTGGCGAAATCAAGAAAGTTTGTGAGCAACTTGTTGAGCCGCTGGGATTCTTTCATCAGAATGTCGAGACACTCGTGCTGACTGGCGGCGGGCGCCTGCCCACGTGCGACGATGCCTGCGGCTCCGCTGATGCTGGCGAGTGGATTGCGGATTTCATGAGCGAGACTAGCGGCGAGTTCCCCGGCAGCAGTGAGCCGCTCGGTCTTCTTCATCTGCTGGATGTTTTCGCGCAGCTCGGAGTAGACGCGCTCAAGCTCATGCTTGGTGGCTTCCACGCGCGCTCGCTGCATGCGTTCCCGATCAGCGACCAAGCCTGCGATCATGCCTGCAATGCCGAAGGTGCTCAGCTCCACTACCTGGTCCTGCGCATCCAATGGCGCACGGTACCAGTGCTCGTACACGATCGGCGCTTGCAGCATGACGGCGAAGACGATGGCTCGCAGCGCGCCCTTCCAACCGAAGATCATGCCCGCCAGCATGAACGGCAGGATGTTGAGGTGGTGCAGGATGTTGTGAAGGACGACAGCGTGAGGCGGCGTGATCCACGTCGTGATTGCAAGCGACACGATCAGGAACGCGATCATAGCCGTTATGAAACGGGGGGAACGGATCCGGCTTTGAACGGACTCCATAGGTGTATTTTCCCACGTGGCCTGCAAAAGCAGGTTTGGGGGATAGATCGCGACCTGGGCGGGATGCTGCATCGTCTTACTTTGGTTGCAATCGGCACGCCAAACATCACAGTCGCGGTTCCTGAGAGAAGCGGCTTCGCGGGGTGTTCGATTTGCGTGCGATTTGCCCGGCAAGGCTGTCCCATAAGGGACATCTACCGGGAAAGCGCCGTGATTTGCGGGAGTTTTTGTTGGCCACCCGATTGCACTAGCAAGGTTGTGAAGCCATTTGCAGTGATTCCCATCGCGGCCCTCCTGTGGGTTACGGCGACCTCGGGTCAAACCGTGTCGTCCCCTGCTGCCGGCGCCCTGAGTCTGCCGCCGAGTGCAGTGAGTCAATCCCCCGCGGCTCTTCCCGCTGCGCCGGAGGCGCAGCCTTCAGCCGCCAAGCCTTTGACGTTGGAGCAGGCCATCGCCATGGCGGAGCAGAACAGTCCACGTCTGCGTGGCGCTGCAGCGGCTACGCAGCGTGCTGCTGCTGCCGTTGGGACCAGTCGTGCGTACATCAATCCGTCGCTTGAGGTCTTTCAGGGGCGGCAATATGCGCGGCCGATCGCTACTCCGGGTGTTCCTGGTTTGTTGCAGCATTACGCGGCATATCAGGCGATTGAGATCCCTTCGGAGCGTCGTGCGCGTACCCGTGCGGCAGAATTGAGTCGTCTCAGTGCGGACTTCGGTCAGAAGGGCGTTACGCGGTCCGTTGTGGCGGACGTCAAGCATGCTTTTTACGACGTGCTCCGTAGACGGGAAGAGCTTGCGCACCAGCAGGAGAACCTGAAGCTGGTGGAAGATCTGCGACGTCGCGTCGAGGTGGAGTATCGCGTTGGCGAGAAGGGTCGCCTGGAACTGACGCGCGCTGAGGCTGAATTGGGGCGTGCCGGGTTTGCGGTTCGCGGAGCCCAGCTCGAGCTGGCGAATGCCATCGCGCTGTTGCGTATCGCCATTGCGGCTCCGGCTGACGATGCGCTTGATCCACGTGGCTCGCTGGAGCAGCGCATCAAGTTGCCAGAGCTTACGGCGTTGCGCGAAGAGGTTCTGCGCACCCATCCAGCCATCGCTCAGGCTGCGGCTGAGGTAGATGCTGCTGGCGCCCGGCTGGATCGTGAGCGCAGACTTCGCATTCCGCAGCCGACGGCCTTTGCAGAGTTTGAGAATCAGCCGGATCTGCGCTTTTGGCGCGCCGGCGTTACGGTTCCGATTCCTCTATGGGACAGGCGGCGCGGGCCTATCGAGGAATCGAAGGCCGCCATTAATCAAGCGCAGGCCGAAGCAGGGCAGCGTCGCCTTGAACTCATCTCCGCGACCGAGCGTGCTTATGAGCAGTACCAGCTTGCAGACCAGCAGGCGACATCGCTTGAGTCCGGCGAGCTGCGCGCTGCGTCGAGCGCGGTCGATGCAGCACAGGCTGCCTACCGATTTGGCGAGCGCGGCATCGTGGAAGTGCTGGACGCACAACGCGTGTTGCAGAGTGTCCGCGACGATTTAATTAATGCGCAGTTCGCGCGCCAATCTGCACTGATTGATCTTGAAGAACTCGGCGCCATCGTGCCCGGAGGAAGACCGTGATGTTCCCTGCCTTTCGATTCATTCTGCCTCCATTTCGCGTCACGCTGGTTACGGTGTTAGCAGCGACATCCGTTCTTTCCTTTGAAGGTTGCAAGAAAGAGACCAAAGCCGAGGTAGCCGCGGCTCAGACTGATCCGCTTGCGGTGAAGGTCCCGCCGGCGCTACGCGGAAGTCTGAAGTTAGGTGCACCGCACCTGACGGACGTGAGTGGCACGCTGCAGGTCTCCGGACGCGTCGAGACGGATGCGAGCCGCATTGCACGGGTGGGCTCTCCCGTTGCGGGACGCATCCTGAAGCTGAACGCGTTTGAAGGTCAGAACGTGCGTGCAGGAACGGTGCTTGCGATGCTGCACAGCACCAATCTCTCCGATACGCAGTTGTCTTTGATCAAGGCGTACTCCACCGAGACGCTGGCCCAGGCCGCAACCAAGCGCGCAGAACAGCTTGTGGAGGCGGACGTGATCGGCCGTGCCGAACTGGAGCGGCGGCGTGCCGAACTGGTGCAGGCCAGTGCCGAGGTCTCTTCGTATGAGACACAACTGCGTGGTCTGGGTATGACCAGCCAGCAGTTAAAGACACTGCAGAGCACACGCCGATTGAGCGCAGACTACCCGATTGTGACGCCGCGCGGCGGCACTGTCCTGGAGCGCAAGGTGACGGTGGGCCAGGTGATTCAGCCTGCCGATCCGGCGTACACGATCGCCGACCTCTCGAGTGTGTGGATTGTCGCGAATGTGCCGGAGGAAGAGGCGGCCATGCTGCACAAGGGGCTGGAAGTAAGCGTACGCATCCCTGCAAGGCCAGAGCAGTCGATACGCGGCGCGTTGTCCTATGTAGCACCGACGGTCGATCCTGCGACTCGCACGGTAGAAGTTCGGATGGATCTGGCGAACACACAGGGCCTGTTCAAGCCGGATGAGCTTGCGAGCGTGACCTTCAACGGACACACAGAACGGAAGCTGACCATTCCGCAGACGGCCATCGTGCGTGAAGAGAATAAGGACTACATCTTCGTGAAGACCTCGGCAGATAACTTCCTGCTGCGCGAAGTGGAACTAGGCGATGAGAGCAAAGACGAGCGTGTCGTGCTGAGCGGTGTCAACGCCAGTGAGACCGTTGTTCTGGATGGCGCCTTTCACCTGAATAATCAACGCAAGCAAGACGCAATCAAGGGGAGTCACTAAGCATGCTGCAAGCCATCATTGCGGGCGCCCTGCGGCAGCGGCTGATCCTGGTTGTTGTGTCACTGGTGCTGGTTGGTTTCGGACTGAACGCGGCCAAGCATCTTTCTGTAGATGCCTTCCCGGACGTTGCGAACGTTCAAGTACAGATTGCTACAGAAGCAGCGGGCAAGTCGCCGGAAGAGGTTGAGCGCTTCGTCACGGTTCCGATTGAGATCGCCATGACGGGATTGCCCGGCATGACGGACATGCGGTCGCTGAACAAGCCCGGCCTGTCGCTGATTACCCTTGTTTTTGCGGATGGCAGTGATCTCCATCTGCAACGGCAGATGGTCTCTGAGCGTTTGTCCGAGGTACGGGACCGCATGCCGGAGGGTGTTGCGCCCGTACTCGGACCGATCACGAATGCTCTGGGTGAGGTCTATCAATACACGCTGGAGCGCGCGGGTGAGGCGGACGAGAAGCACGTCCTGAGCACGGATGAACTGGTGGAGCGCCGCACGTTACAGGACTGGGTTGTGCGTCCTTTGCTGCGGTCGATCCCCGGCGTCGCTGAGATCAATTCGACGGGCGGCTTCGTCAAGCAGTATGAGACTCTTGTCGATCCGCAGAAGCTGCACTATTACAACCTGACGGTGAATGATGTCCGCAATTCGCTTGCTCATAACAATGCGAATGCGGGCGGCGGTATTCTGCCGCAACATGCGGAGCAGTACCTGATCCGTTCGGTCGGCCTGGTGCGGGATCTTGAGGATATTCGCAACATCGTCCTGAAGGAGAGCCGCGGAACACCTGTCTACATTCGTGATGTGGCAGAGGTTCGCCTTGGTACGGAAGTGCGCTACGGCGCCATGATCAAGAACGGCTATACCGAAGCTGTTGGTGGCGTGGTGCTGATGACCATCGGCGGCAACGCAAAGGACATCGTCAGCCGCGTGAAGGAGCGGGTCGACGAGATCAATGCTCGTCACATGATTCCTGGTGGACTGCGGATTGTTCCTTACTATGACCGTTCGCAGCTTGTGGATGCTGCGATCCATACCGTGACGGAAGTGTTGGGCGAGGGCATCCTCTTTGTCATCGTCGTGCTGGTTCTGTTTCTCGGTGACATACGTTCGAGTTTGATCGTGAGTGCAACGCTTGTTGTCACGCCTCTGCTCACGTTCCTGATCATGAACCAGGTGGGGCTGTCCGCGAACCTGATGTCGCTGGGCGGACTTGCCATCGCGATCGGCCTGATGGTCGATGGTTCCGTGGTGGTGGTCGAGAACGTCTTCGCGAAGCTGAGCCATGCAAGGCAACATGCGGCCGAGGCGATCGGATCGCGACAGAAGCTAAACATCGTTCTTGCAGCGGTTACGGAAGTCGCAACGCCGGTGCTCTTCGGCGTCACGATCATCATCCTGGTGTTCATGCCGTTGATGACGCTGGAAGGCATGGAAGGCAAGATGTTCGCACCGCTTGCCTACACGATCGCAATTGCGCTTGCGATCTCGCTTGTGCTTTCGCTCACCTTGTCTCCTGTGCTTTCTTCGTACCTGTTGAAGGGCGGTTCGGAAGACGACACGCGGCTGGTGCGCATTCTGCGGCGGCCTTACAACGCGATGCTTGGCTGGACGCTTGCGAATCGCAAGAAGGCAGTTGTTGCTGTTGTGATTGTCTTCCTGGGAGCGGTGTCACTCTTTCCGTTCCTTGGTACTGCGTTTATTCCGGAGATGCAGGAAGGCACACTTTCACCGAATGCCGATCGCGTACCGAATATCTCGCTTGAGGAGTCGCTCAAGATGGAGATGTCGATGCAGAAGAGCATGATGACGGTGAAGGGTGTCGAGAATGTTGTCTCGCGCGTGGGCCGCGGCGAATCGCCGGCGGATCCAGCTGGTCCGAACGAAGCGGACGTGCTTGCATCACTGACGCCTTACGATGAGCGTCCGCGGGGCCGTTCGCAGGACAAGATTGCGGACGAGATGCGCGAGAAGCTGGCTTCGATCCCGGGCATCAACCTGGTGATGTCGCAACCGATCAGTGACCGTGTGGACGAGATGGTCTCTGGTGTTCGCGCGGACGTCGCCGTGATGTTATACGGCGATGATCTGGATGTGCTTGTGGCGAAGGCGAATGCGATTGCAAAAGTCGCGAGCGGCATTCAGGGCACGCAGGATACGCGTGTGGATCGTGTTGGTGGTCAGCAGTATCTGACGATCGATATCAATCGTGCTGCGATTGCTCGTTATGGCATCAACGCGGCTGACGTGAACGAGATCATCGAGACCGCAATTGCAGGTAAGTCGGCGACGGAGATCTACGAAGGAGAGCGGCGCTTCCAGGCTGTGGTTCGTCTGCCGCATGCGCAGCGAGACAGCATGGAGGACATTCGTCAGTTGCTGATCAGTTCGCCGGATGGTCCTCGCATTCCATTGAAAGAACTTGCGACGGTGAAGGTGGCTGAGGGGCCTGCGCTGATCAACCGCAGCATGGGGAAGCGGCGCATCGTTGTGGGTGTGAATGTGGCGAACCGCGACCTTGGCGGCTTCGTTGCGGAGCTGCAGCAGAAGGTCGATCAGCAGGTGAAGTTACCGGCAGGCTACTTCATTGAGTGGGGCGGACAGTTCCATAACATGGAGCGTGCGCTGCATCACCTGATGATCATTGTGCCGATTACGATTGCGGCGATCTTCTTCCTGCTGTTTGTGCTCTTCAAGTCTGTCCGCTTCGCGGCGCTGATTATTACGGTTCTGCCGCTTGCGTCGATTGGTGGTGTGCTGGGGCTGTTCCTGTCGGGCGAGTATCTTTCAGTTCCGGCTTCGGTTGGCTTCATTGCTCTATGGGGCATTGCGGTGCTCAATGGCGTGGTGCTGGTGTCTTACATCCGGAAGCTTCGTCAGGAGGGCATGGGTCAGGACGAGGCGGTGCGAGAGGGTACTCGTTTGCGTTTCCGGCCAGTGATGATGACGGCTACCGTGGCTGCGCTTGGGCTGGTGCCGTTCCTGTTCGCTACCGGACCGGGCTCTGAGATCCAGCGGCCGCTGGCGATTGTGGTGATCGGCGGGCTTGTCAGCTCGACGGCACTTACGCTGCTGCTGGTGCCTGCTGTCTATGCGTTCTTTGAGGGCAAGGCAGAGTATGTCATTGACGAGGCTGATGAATGGTCCTAGGTCAGTAAGAGCACGACTAGCACGATAGGATTAGGTAGCGGGCGCGGCGGTTTGCGTGAACGTCGCCTGGGACCGCAACTGGAGGGCGCAGAGCGTGTCTCTTCCAGTGCGGTCCTGTCTTATTGATCCGGTCCGGAAGGGATACTTGCCCATTTGTTGCAACCAGCACAGCTGAAAGATGTTTCGGTTCGGTACTCGCATGAAGTCGCGGAGTTACGTGACTTTCTGGGCAAGGCTGGATTCTCGCTTGGTACTGCCGGAACTCTGGAGGCCGTGGCGGCTGCGCTGCAGCGTGATCGCGCGTTTCATCGCGATCTGATCCTGCATGTCTGGGTCCTGATCGACGGTTGTGGTGGGCAGATCAGTCCTTCCGATCTGCTGGGTGTGCTGGCAGTTGCGGCTGCCGGAATGCACTTTGCGGCTGAGGCCAGTGAAGAGGATGCACACGATCTGCTGCGGTTCGTGATGGAAGCGCGGCGTTCGGTGGATGCGCCGACCTCGAAGCGAGTTGCGGAGCCGGTTCCTGCTGCGGTTGTTTCGGCTGCTGTTCCTGTTGCTGCGGCTGTTGATGTTCCGGCTGCGGCGCTGCCTCTGGCATTGGATACTCCGCGCTTTACACCGCCTGTTGCTGTCGATGAGGCTCCTTCCGAGGAGGTTGTTGAGCGCGGGGGTGGGAAGCGCTCTGCGTGGATCGTTGGGCTGGCGCTTTGCCTGCTGGTGCTGGTTGCTGTTGGCGTCTGGCAGTATCGGGAGAACTCGCCAGCGCCTGTTGAGGTTGGGACTGCTGTTGATGGTTCGGCTGCGACTGCTGTCTCGCCTTCGACGGCTGAGGCTCCGACCTCAGGTAATGGGCTTGAGTCGGCACCGGTGGTTCCGACGCCAGTAGGTCCGTCGATGACGGCTCGTGGACCGGTTGTGAGACCGAGTCGTGAGGCGGCTGCGGTTGATCGCTCGGTCGTACCTTCGGTTCCTCCTCGTACTTCGTATGCTCCGCCTGCACAGGATGTTGCTGCGGCGCCTGCTCCGGTGGTGCGGTCTGCTCCGCCGGCTTCGCCGGTTGCTACGGTGACTCCGCTCACGCGACCGGCTGTGGCTGCTCCGTCGACTCCGTTGGTTCGGCCTGGTGCGGCGCGGCCGGCTGCTCCGGTTGCCGTTCCTGCCGGGACGTTGAGCCGGCAGCTTGGGTCGAGCACGATTCCTGCCTATGCGGCGCTGCCGGATGCGGATGCGACGACGGATGGCAAGAAGTATCCGCGACTGTTGCGGCGACGGATGTCTTTGAACAACAACACTCAAGTGGCGGAGCTTCGGCCGCCCGGTGGCTCTGGCGGCGCCGGAAGCGTTCCCGTCGGCGTGGTGCGACCGACTTCGCTTGGCATCATGGCTGGGAACCTGGTGTACAGTCCGACGCCCGCTTACCCATCGGCTGCGGCTGCGGCGCATGTGCAGGGTGAGGTGAAGGTGCAGGCGGAGATCGATCGTGATGGCAATGTGGTGTCAGCGCGTGTGGTGAGCGGGCCGCCGATGCTGCGGGATGCCGCGGTCGATGCGATCCAGCACTGGCGGTATAAGCCGTGGACTGCAGGCGGGAAGACTGTGCCGATGAGCGCGGTGGCCGTGGTGGATTTCCAACTGCCCTAAGTGGTGGGGTACCCCCCCCCTTGTTTTCGTAAAAATTAGAAAACAAAGGAGTTGACGATTCCCGTTTTTGCAAAAATTAGATTGCAAAGGGTTTAAGGGTAAAGATTAGATAACAAAGGGTTTAGTGGTCAAAGACGAATGGGAGGGCTTTTGGGCCCTCCCATTTCGTGTCTGGTTTTATTTTATCGTGCGTGTCAAGCGGTTCGGGTTGTCGGGAGGGCTTCGTTTGAAGAAGCACTGGTAAGAGCGGTTCGCGCTTTCTGCGCGAATAACCCACCCTTTGCTTTGCAAAAGAATGGGGCACCCGGCTTTCTTACTTCGCTGCTGCTTCTAGCGACTGCCATTCGGCGTCGCTCAGTTCGAGGTCGAGTGACTTGAAATTTTCTTCGAGGTGCTCGATGGAGGTGGTGCCTGGGATGGGCAGGATGACCGGGCTGCGGTGCAGAAGCCAAGCGAGCGAGAGCTGGGAGACGGTAGCGTTGTGCTGCTTGGCTGCGGTGTCGAGCGGGCCGCCTTCCTTTGCCAGCTTGCCGGCTGCGACGGGGAACCACGGGATGAAGGCGATGTTGTTCTTTTCGCAGTACTCGAGGGTGGCTTCGCTCTTGCGCTGGCCGATGTTGTATTCGTTCTGGACCGAGACGATATCGGCGACCTTGCGGGCCTGTTCGATCTCTGCGGGTGTGACTTCGCTGAGACCGATGTGCTTGATCTTGCCGGTCTTCTGGAGCTTGACGATGGGCTTCAGGGACTCTTCGACGGGAACCTTGGGGTCGATGCGGTGGAGCTGCCAGAGGTCGATGACGTCGGTCTTGAGGCGGCGCATGCTCATGAGCGCTTCCTGCTCAAGGTATTCGGGGCGACCAACGGGCAGCCACTTGTTGGGACCTACGCGGCAGAGGCCGCCCTTGGTGGCGATGACGACGCCGGCCTGGTATGGGGCGAGGGATTCTGCAATGAGTTCTTCACTGACGTAGGGGCCGTAGCTGTCGGCGGTGTCGATGAAGTTGACGCCGATCTCGACGGCTCGCTTGAGTACTTTGAGGGCGCCTTCGCGGTCCTTGGGCGGGCCCCATACGCCTTCGCCTGTGATGCGCATGGCTCCGTAGCCGAGCCGGTTGACTTCGAGGTCGCCGCCGAGTTTGAAGGTCCTTTGAATGCTCATGGTTCGTTGGATGTTTCGGGGTGTGGGTTGGTTCTCTTGTTTTATGGACGTAGGGCGTCAATTTGGATTTGGATTTGCGGAGACGGTAAGGGAAGGGCGGTTCGCGCTTCTGCGCGAATAACCCACCTTTTGCTTCGCAAAAGAATGGGGCACCCGGGGTTTTTGCTGCTGCGTCTAAACTGCTGTGCGGATTATGTTTCTTTCTCGGGTTGTTCTGGTTGGTGGGTTGGTGATGGCTGTGTGTGTGCCGTTGGTGGCGCAGGAGAGGCCTTCTTTGCCTTTGGAGGCTTCGCCGGGGAGTGGTTTGCGGCGGACTCGGCTTTATCTGAGGGATGGGTCGTTCCAGGTGGTGCTGTCGTATTCGGTGAAGGGCGAGAATGTCTTTTACCTGTCGGCGGAGCGGGGTGCGGAGCAGGAGATCATTCCGGTGAAGCTTGTCGATCTGGACAAGACACGGGAGTGGGAGCGGCGCGGCGAGGCTCAGCGGAATGGGACGCCTGCGGTGCAAATCGATCCGGAGCTGGCGAAGGAAGAGGCGGACCGGGCGGCGCGGAGTCCTGAGGTCGCGAAGGATCTGCGGCTGCCGGATGAGAGTTCGGTGCTGATGCTGGATACGTACCAGGGGCAGCCGCAGCTTGCGGTGTTACAGCAGACGGATGGGGAGCTGAACCGGCAGCAGGCGCATAACATTCTGCGGCAGACGATCAATCCGATGGCGCATGCGCACCAGTTAGTGGAGATCAAGGGGCAGACGGCTCCGGTGCAGTTGCATGTGGCCGATCCGGAGATCTATGTGCGCATGGACGATGACGATGCGGAGCCGACGCGGGGCGGTGCATTCCAGGTGGATACGGACGGGAATCGCGGGCGCAAGGTGGAGTCGCCGTCGCCGAAGAGCGAGTACGTGATTGTGCGTGTGGATGTGCGGCGGGATGTGCGGATTGTGACGAGTTTCAGCATCGGTCTGCTGGGCGGCGCGAAGCGGCAGGCGGACGTTGTGGAGACGACACGGACGCTGATGCCGGGCGGTCACTGGCTGAAGATTGTGCCGAAGGAGCCGCTGAGCTTCGGCGAGTACGCCCTGATGGAAGTGATCGACGCGAAGACGGTGAATACGGGTGTGTGGGACTTTGGTGTGCGGCCTAGTGCCGGACCGAATCGTGACGCGATCTTGCCAGAAGTTCGTCACGCCCCAAAGCTGGCTCCACGACGTTCCCAGCCCTAGCGCCTTCTTCGCCTTCGATGGTGCCCGGTGAAAGAACAGAACCGAGGCCGGCGATGGCGAGGTTGTCTCGCGTGGTGCCTTTGACGTAGTACATCATGTCGTCAGCCGCCTTGATGATGCCTTCGATATCGCGGGCGTCATCCGGGTAGGTTGCCATGCCGAAGGATCCGCGAAGTTCGAGCGAGAGACCTTCCACCTCAAGAAAACGTGCCTCGCGCAGAGCGTAGAAGAGCTTTGTTGCGACTTCGCGGCCGGCCGATTTACCGAGGTCCGGCAGCAGGCAGACGAACTCGTCGCCGCCATACCGGAAGGCGGGGATGGTGGGTCCGATGGTGCGCTTGATGAGGTCGCCGACCTCTGCGAGGAGGCGGCTGCCGACGAGGTGGCCGTGGGTGTCGTTGATGCTCTTGAAGTGGTCTAGGTCGAGGAAGAGCAGGCTGAAGGGCGCACGCTCCTGCGTTTTGAGGCGTTCTTCGAGGAGTGTGTAGAGGTGCCGGGCGTTGAAGAGGCCTGTGCAGTCGTCGGAGATGGAGAGCAGGTGAATGCGTTCCATATCTGCGGCGTTACGGACGGCGATGGCGGTAAAGTCGCAGAGGACGCGCAGGAACTGGATGGAGTAGTCGCTGAGCAGGTCGACCTTGCTGTTGAGCAACTGGATGACGCCGACGACGCCGTCTGCCGAGCGGACGGGAACGCAGGCGATGGAGTTGATGTTGAGGCCCGGGTTTTTGCGGCTGAACTCCTGCCAGCGCGGTTCGACGCTGGTGTCCGGCACGACCATGGGGTTGCCGGTGAGTGCGACCCATCCGGCGACGCCTTCGCCCATGGGGACGCGCAGGCCGCGAAGGCTCTTGCTGTCTTCTCCGACGGCGATGACGTAGTAGAGGTCGTTCTTCTCTTTGTCGACGAGCATCATCGACCACCGCTCCGGCCCGAAGAACTGGGCCATCTTTGTCATGACGGTGGTGAGCACAATCTCCAGTTCCAGCGTGGAGGTGAGCGCGCGCGCGACGTCGTGGAAGAGTCGCGTGTAGTCCTGCTGGATGGCGTGCGTGAACTCGAGTTCGAGGTGCTTCTGTGACTTTCTTGCCATGATCTCCGCGACGGGTCCTGCTCAGAGTGGTGTAACCCCGGACGATCTTCGTGCCGCTATTTGTTGAGTAAAACACGCGTCTTCGCACGTGAACAGCCGTGTCTTAGGTATTACGCACAATTGCCTAGGAGTGGATGCAACGAAAGTCGTACGCCCTCTTCCGCCCGATTATGGTTGAGGCGGGTTCACGGGACGATGAATTGTTCCCTTGCGGCTAGCCGCCGCTGTGCACCATGGATCGCGACGGCTGGATGAATCGGAACGGGCTCCTTCAGCCGCCGATGTGAACCATTGTTCGCTACGGCAGGGGGGATGCGGTGCCCCACTTAGCCGCCTATGTGGACCATGGATCGCGACGGCCGGAAGGATCGGAACGGGCTCCGATCAGCCGCCGATGTGCACCATTGTTCGCTACGGCAGGGGGGATGCGGTGCACCACTTAGCCGCCTATGTGAACCATTGTTCGCTACGGCAGGGGTGATGCGGTGCCCCACTTACCCGCCGATGTGAACCATGGATCGCGACGGCTTGAGGAAGCCGGGTTCGCCGATGTGGTGGCGCTGTTCCTTGGTGTGGACGACGGCGCGGATGTAGTCGCGCAACTGGTCGTCGTCGGAGCCGCGGGCCATACGGCCGTAGAGGTCGTGATCGATCTGCGAGAAGAGGCAGGTGCGGAGTTTGCCGTCGCTGGTGAGGCGGATGCGTGAGCAGTGGCCGCAGAAGGGGCGGGAGACGGGCGCGATGATGCCGATCTCGCCGATGCCGTCGGCGAAGCCGTAGCGCCGGGCCGTTTCGCTGAGCGCATTGGCGGGCAGCGGGACGAGCGGGAGGACGCGGTTAAGTCGCTCGAGGATTTCGGCTTCGGTGACGACGGTGTCGGGGGACCAGATGCGGTCCTCTTCGAGGGGCATGAACTCGATGAAGCGAAGGATGACGCCTTCGCGCCGGGCGAACTCGCCGAAGCCTTCGATCTGGTCGTCGTTGAATCCGCGCAGGAGGACGCAGTTGACCTTGACGGGGGCCAGGCCGACGTCCTGTGCGGCGTGGATGCCGTCGAGGACGCGCTGGAAGGCTCGTGGGACGCGGGTGATGCGGGTGAATGTGTCGGAATCGACGGCGTCCATGCTGACGGTGATGCGGTCGAGGCCGGCATCCTTCAGGCTGCGTGCCTTTTCGGCGAGCAGGTGGCCATTGGTGGTGATGGCGATGTCGAGCGGTTTGCCGCTGCTGGTGGGCTGGTCGAGGTGGTCATAGGCGGTGCGGAGTGAGCGCAGATCGCGGATGAGGTCGAGCAGGCCGGCGCGGAGGAGGGGTTCGCCGCCGGTGAGACGGATCTTCTCGACGCCCATTTCGACCATGAGGCGGACCATCTTCGCATAGGCGGGGATGGGGAGTTCGCTGTGTTCCGCGCCGTGCTCGCCGGTGCGGCAGTAGACGCAGCGGTAGTTGCAGCGATCGGTGACGGCGACGCGGAGATCCGTAATGGCTCGGCCGAAGCGGTCGCGCAGGCGCGGCATCGGGATGGCGGGCAGGATCGCGGGGTCGAGCGCCGGGATGGGAAGCGTTGTGGCCATGAGGCTAACTGCTATTGGATGCGAGGTTCAGCTGGTTGGACGTAGCGGGGCCGAAACGGCGTCCGTGCCCTGATGTGAGGTAGTATCCCACGTCCTGCAATCGGTCCTTCGGGGGATTTGCAGGGCAACGAGAAGACCCGTGCCTGAGCACGGGTCTTGGGAGTTCCAGCTATGGATTAGCGATTAGTAGCTGGTGAACTCGTGGAAGCCGCGACGCATGCTCATGCCAGCCAGCAGACATACGACGGAGATGGTGCCGGTGATGCAGGCCCAATAGAACATGGGGTGAACCATGCCGGGCGACTGCGTCAGATCCTGACCGACCCAGAGGACACCGACCAGCGTGGTGATGATGCCGGCCTGGAAGCCGATGGTGAGCAGCAACTGTCCGCGGCGGCGACGGCGGTCGACGATTTCGACCTCTGCCGGGGTGAGGTGGCGCTCGGAAATAAGAACAGGTGCGTGGCTCATCGGACTTGGAGTCTCCTGCGGAAAATCTACTCGGTTATTACACCACATTCGATGCAGTGGCTGCCGTGAATGTGGGGCCACGTTAGTCGATAAACGCCATGGTCTTGATGCCGGCGATCTCGAAGCGCTTGCGGCAGCGAGGGTTGGTGCAGTTGGCGGTGTCGTCGCGGAGGACCATGTAGTTGACCGCCTTGGCAAAGCGGGCGCGGTCGCGTTCGTCGGCGCGGCCGTTGAGCTGCTTTTTCTTGCGGCGCACGATCCAGTTCAGGGCGTATTCCCCGGCGACGCCGCACTTGGTGCAGGTGAGCGTCATGGTCCGGGGTTCTGTCCGCTCGTCAAAAAAGTCGCGCTCTTCCATGCTGTGCGCCTCCGAGGGAGAGGATAATCCTTTGGGGCATGGCCGCGCGAATCGGCTTTGCGGGAGCGACCGGGATGAGCAAGGCGAAGAAGGAAGTATTTTCGGTCACGAAGGCGGTGAAGGCGAATGCGCGGGAGCGTGTGGGGAGTCCGCCGCCCGAGGTTGTTATTCCGGACGATAAGACCCGTGCCGCACGGCGCACGTCCAAGCACAAAGTGACGCTGCAGAAGCTAATGCAGCGAGAGGAGTCCTAGATGAAGAAGGTATGGCTTGCCGCGGTTTTTGCGGCTGTAACGAGTGTGGGTGCGCAGGCGCAGGTAGCGCAGACGCTGGGGATCAACAAGGACAATCGCAGCATCACGGTGACGGCTACGGATTCGGCGTTTGCCATGGCGGACCAGGCGGTGGTGAACATTGGCTACCAGGCCTATGGCGAGGATGAGCAGACGGCGTATGCCGAGGGTTCGCGACGGTCCAATGCCATCGTGGATGCGCTGACTGCAGCGAAGGTGCCTGCGGAAGCGATCGAGAGTCAGGATCAGCAGTTGCAGCCGTTGAATGAGTACGAGCTGAAGAACCTGCCGGCGTCACTGAAGAATATGAAGTTCCGCATTACGCAGAGCTGGAGCGTTCGCAGCACGCCCGAGGCGGCGGCGAAGACGCTGGATGTTGCGGTGAAGGCCGGCGCGAACCAGAGCGGCAGCATTGGCTGGGAGATGAAGGACGGCAGCATGCTGGAGGCGGCGGCGAGTGCGAAGGCACTGGCGCATGCGCAATCGATTGCCAGCCGTATGGCGGAGGGGCTGCACATCAAGATTGGATCGCTGCTGTATGCGAGCAACCAGGCGCAGGAGATTGCCCGGCCGATGCCGATGATGGCGATGGCGGCGCGTGCGAAGACGGCGGATGCGAAGCCGTTGAGCATCTCGGCGCGTCGTGTGGAGCGGTCGGCTACGGTGTTTGCGATCTTTGCGATTGAGTAGCAGGGACGTGATGCCTGTCTTCCCGTTGGGTACGGGAGGGCAGGCGTTCGGGTGCGTGGTTTTGTGAGCCAAGCAGACGTCGACAGGCGTATAACGAGGTTGCGCACGACAGGGAGCAAGCCATGACGACCGCGATGCAGGAAGCGCCAGCCGAGACACAGCTTCACCCGGAGGTTCCACGCCCATTGCCTGAGGCGGAGGCGATCTATCGGCGTTGGCTGGCTCATCTGAACGCGGAGTTTACGCGGTACAACAGCTGCACGCGTCGCAGCGAGATTGTGCGGGACGAGCTGCACTCGCTGCTGCTGGGGCGCCCGCATGGTGGGCGCATGAATGCTGCGTTGATCAGCGAGCTGCCGCTGGCGGTGCTGGCGGAGTCGCTGGATCCGCGGAATGTGACGCTGCCGGCCGAGATGGAAGTGGACCTGGACCGGGAGAAGTTCAACACGATCAAGCCACTGCTTTGGTTCTGGCGTGGTTTTGACCGGACGGTGCTGGGTGCGAATCTGTGGCTGGGATTGCGGTTCCGGGCGATGCTGGGCGCGCATATTTTTGCGGGCCTGGGGAAGAATGTGCGGTTCTATCGCGATGTGAACTTTGAGCGCGGCTACACGCTGACGTTTGCGGATAACACGATCGTGCGGCCGGGTGCTTGCATCGACGACAGGCAGCCGCGGATCATCAGCGGTACGTTGGAGCGGTAGCGATGAAACGCTGCGCTGATAGACTCGCCTGAAGATGAACCAGGAAGTTGCACTGATTCTTTTCGAGTTTGCTGCGTTGGTCTTTGCGCTGACGTTTCACGAGTTCGCGCATGCGTGGACGGCGTCGTTTTTTGGCGACCAGACGGCACGCATGATGGGTCGCGTGACGTTGAATCCGATCAAGCATCTGGATCCGCTGGGGTCGGTGGTGCTGCCGCTGGTGAGTGCGTTTGCGCATTTTCCGCTGCTGGGCTGGGCGAAACCGACGCCGGTGACGACGCGCAATCTGCGCAATGTGAAGCGCGACGACATCCTGGTGACGCTTGCAGGGCCGGCTTCGAACGTGCTGCTGGCGGTGGCTTCGCTGGTGCTGCTGCTGGTCATCAAGCATGTCTTTCCGACGGGGCAGATGGCCGTGCTGAATGCGGCGCTACTGTCGGCGCGGATTGAGGGCGCGACGCTGCAGGGGCAGGGGGCGATCTTCCCGATCTCGCTGCTGCTTTACAGCTCGGTGGTGATCAACCTGTTGCTGGCGATTTTTAACCTGCTGCCGGTGCCGCCGCTGGATGGATCGCGGATTCTGCGGCACTATCTGCCGTATAACGCGTTGCAGATGTACGACAACATTGGCGGGTTCGCGAACCTGATCATCCTGTATCTGCTGATGCGTTCGGGTGTTTTGAATATCTTCTTTGGGCCTGCGTTTTCGTTGTTCAACCGGTTGTTGTTGTCGGCTTAGGCCGGGCCGGATGCGTGTTAGCGAGGGCCTCCAGCCCTCGGGATTGCTGCGGATTTGAGCCAAACGTTTCACTGCGAGTGGGCATTTTGTCGCGAGCTTTCAGCCCGCGGATTGTTGATTTACGGGAACCCAGGGCTTTGCCCTGGGCTAGGAAGTCGCGTGCCTTCAGCCCGCTAGATCTCGTTACTCAGCGTGCCAGGATCTTGTGCCTTCAGATTGCTAGATCTCGTTACTCAGCGTGCCACGATCTTGTGCCTCAGCCCGCTAGATCTCGTTACTTAGCGTGCCAGGATCTTGTACTTCAGCTGTCTAGATCACGTGACTCGGCCCGCCCGATCCGGTGCCTTGGCTTGCTAGGATCTGGTGGGTCCTCGTCTGTGCTGTCCGCAAGTGGCAGGAACATGGTTGTGCGCGGCGGGTTCGCGCGCGCTTCGGATATTCTCAGAGCAGTCATGAGTGAACTTCAAGCCAAGCGCCGCGTATTGAGCGGCATGCGCCCTACGGGCCGTCTGCACCTGGGAAATTACATGGGTGCTTTGTACAACTGGGTGCGTCTGCAGGACCAGTACGACTGTTTTTTCTTCATTGCCGATCTTCACGCCCTGACCACGGACTACGCAGATCCTTCTCGTGTTCGCCAGAACACTATGGAGATCGCTCTCGACTTTCTGTCGGCGGGGCTGGATCCCGAAAAGTCCACAATTTTCGTGCAGTCGCAAGTTCCGCAACATGCCGAATTGCATTTGATCTTCAGCATGTTTACGCCGCTTGGCTGGCTGGAGCGTGTTCCGACGTACAAGGACCAGCTTGAACAGTTGAAGGCAAAGGACCTGAACACCTACGGCTTTCTTGGCTACCCGCTACTTCAGTCGGCAGACATCCTGCTGTACAAGCCGGATTTTGTACCCGTTGGTCAGGATCAGATTGCGCACGTGGAGCTTACGCGGGAGGTGGCGCGCCGTTTCAACCAGCTTTACGGCGGTGACGGGTTTGGTGGTAAGCAGGCACTGAATGAAGCGCCCGTGTCGCAACTGCTGCCGGAGCCGAATGTCCTGTTGACACCTTCGCCGAAGCTGCCGGGTACTGATGGCCGGAAGATGTCGAAGAGTTACGGCAACTTCATTTCGATGTCCGATCCGCCGCTGATCGTGTTACAGAAGACATCGGGCATGTCGACGAATGGGCAGCGCATCTCGCAGAGTGACCCGGGTGATCCGGATCTTTGTCCTGTTGGCGATCTGCACAAGGTTTTTTCCCCTGAGTACACGCAGACGCATTTCTTTCATGGCTGTCGCACGGCAACGGTAGAGTGCCGCGACTGCAAGATGGGCTGCGGCAACGCGATCAACATGGTGTTGGCCCCGATCCGTAAGACTCGCGAAGTTCTTGAGCAGAAGCCGGATTACGTCGCCGATCTGTTGTCGGCCGGCGCAGCAAAGGCTCGGGCGGCTTCGGAAGAGACGATGCGAATCGTGCGCGATGCTGTGGGCTATGGCGGCGATCTGCACGGGGTTCGTATCAGCGCACCAGCTTACCTGTCGAGTGCCGCCCCAACCGCACACGATCTGCGCGAGCATGAGGACTGGTGGACGATCGAAGAAGACAATCTGCGCTCACGCTTAATCCGCGAGTGGTGGTTCAAGGAGGTTCTGCCGACCGATATCACCCTGCGCGAGGACTCACCACGGGTATACGTCACAAAGCACAATAAGCGTGTGTACGTGACCACGTCTCGCGCGGACAAGTCGGGCAGCTATGACTTTGAAGCGAAGCCGAAGAGCTACGATCTGCTCTGCCTGATGTGCTGGGATGTGGACCGCATGATGCGAATCTTCGTGGTGCCGCAAAAGCTCTATGTGCAGGAGTGGACTGCAGCGAAGAAGCAGGCGGGCAAGGAAATGATGAAGTTTTTCGTCCTGCAGGAAGAGGACCACTTCTTCCTGCGTATCGCCCCCTCGCAGGCGCAGGTCGACATCACCGAATACCTTTCCTCATACGACCTCCTTGACTGATCTGCCATCCGAACAGGCAGGAGACGACACGATGTCTGGATTGACTGACGAGAAGCCCGTACCGAATCAACCTACGCCTGCGCCTGCGATGGATGCGGATCGCGCTGCGCACAGCAATCTGGCGCCGCAGGGGACCGTTGACCTGAGCGATCAGGTTCCGAATAGCAACTTTACGCCCGAGGGCGATCAGGAAGACGTTCCGAACATTGCTGCTACGGCTGAGTAAGCAGTTCTGAGGGAGCGCAGGGGAGTTTTGTCCCCTGCTTTCCTCAGGGTTGTTTTCGTTGTCGGCGGCGTGGTGCGCGATACTTGAGTACGGTGAGCGAGACTACGACCGAACTCGAAGAGCAGGGAAGCGCGGTGGCCGAGGTTTCGGCTGCGGAGCCGCAGGGCCCTGTGGCGGAGCCACTGGTGCTGCAGTCGCCTCCCACTCCGGAGCCGGTGAAGCAGCCGAAGAAGCGTGAGCCTGCGCCGCCGAAGGAAGAGGCTTCCCAGTCGCCTTTTTTGCTGACGGTGGGTGCTGTCTATGACGGCCCGCTGGACCTGTTGCTGGACCTGATCCGGCGGCAGTCGATCGACATCTACGACATCCCGATTGCGCGTCTGACGGAGCAGTTTCTGGCTTATACGGAGACGCTGAAGCAGACCGACGTCGATTCTGCCGGTGATTTCATTTACACGGCCGCGTTGCTGATCCACATCAAGAGCAAGATGCTGTTGCCGCGTGAGGCGAGCGGCATTGCTGCGGGTGACATTGAGGATCCGCGGCGAGAGCTGGTGGAGCGGCTGCTGGAGCATGAGCGCTTCAAGGCTGCGGCGCAGATGCTGATGCAGAAGCAGCAGATTGAAGATGCGACGTGGACGACGCCGGGGATTCGCGAGTTCAAGGAACAGGTTGTTGCCGAGCGGGAGATTGACGCAGACACGACGGACCTGGTGCGTGTGTTTGGCGAGATCATCGAGCGTTTGCGCAAGCGCCCTGTGCTGAACGTGAACGAAGAGACGGTGACCGTGGCGCAGATGATCGAGTACACGAAGCGTCGCCTGATGCTGGAAGACAAGCCGACGAGTCTGCGGAAGCTGCTGCAGAATACGCACTCGCAACAGGCTTTGATCTGTATGTTCCTGGCGATGCTGGAGCTGGTGCGGCTTCAGGCGATTCTGCTGCGGCAGTCGGATAAGTTCGGCGACATTCTGATCAAGAAGACCGATGAGTTTGATGAGGTTCTGGCGCACCAGGAACGTATGCGGGACGACTGGCGCTAGGCCGTTCGACAGGCGGCGTTCCGTTGGGTCCCTGCACAATTGTTTCGCCGTCCGTTAGGTGAGTAAGGTCGCCGTACCTTTGTCGCGGGCCTACAGCTCGCTGCGCTTACAACGCGGGAGGACCCAGGGCTTCGCCCTGGGCTAGGAAGTCGCGGGCCTACAGCCCGCTGCATTGCCGCGTGGAAGAGACCCAGGGCTTCGCCCTGGGCTGGGAAGTCGCGGGCCTACAGCCCGCTGCATTGCCGCTTGGAAGAGACCCAGGGCTTCGCCCTGGGCTGGGAAGTCGCGGGCCTACAGCCCGCTGCATTGCCGCGTGGAAGAGACCCAGGCCTTCGCCCTGGGCTGGGAAGTCGCGGGCCTACAGCCCGCTGCACGTGGACGCGATACAGCCCGCCCTCTCTTCCATCCGCGAAGAAAGAAGCGATGAGCTACAAAATCACGATTGCACTAAGGCTTCAGATTCATATGTTCATCGGCTTGCAGTGACCGCTGCGACGTTGCTTTGCCAGATATGTGCAGGCTTACGTTCGTTGTTGCGCTGCGGTTGTTGATGCCGACGAGTGCCTTTGGCGTGCCGTCTTTCGTTGTGATTAACCGGGTTCCCTCACTCGCAATGGTTGCGATCTGCTTGCCGTTCAGCGACAGGGTCGCGGCCTTGCCGGTGTAGTGCATTTCGGCGATTTTGCCGTTGTCGGTCTTCATGCGGAAGGTGGCGTCCTGTGCTGCTGGATGACCGGCGCGGATGTTCCACCAGATTTCGTCGCCTTCGTCGTGCGTGCCGGCGAGGCGCCATGTGTAGGTGGTCATGACGAGTGCAGCGGGGGAGTATTTCGGTGCTTCGTCGGGAGAGAAGGTTCCGGTGAGGGGGTCGATGCCCTGGCGGAAGGTGCTGTCGCGCTGGAGTGCTTCGCACCACTGATCCATCATGTGGGCGAAGTCGGCGGAGCGGCCGTAGTGGTCCATCCAGCGCGGGGCGCGCATGGCGGTGAGGGCCTGCGATGCTCCGCCCCAGGAGTTTCGCGGGATGGGGCGGACGAAGGTGGGTTCGTCGATTGCGGAGGATGGCAATGGGAACTGCGGCCAGAAGCCCTGCGGGCGGTGGATCTGCCGCTGCCACAGCGTGTCGAAGAGGCGCTGGTCGGGGACGTGTTCGCTGCAGACGCGGGAGAGGATGTCGCAGTTGATCTTGACGAAGTTGTTCTGCGCGTCGAGGTCGTAGAAGGCGGTGTCTTCCGCGACGTAGAGCTTGTCGAGAATGAGCTGGCGGATGGTTGCGGCCTTCTGTTGCCACATGCTGGCTTCGGATGCTTTGCCGAGTGCCTGTGCCATGGCCGCGAGGGCGACTCGGGCGCCGTAGGTGGTTGCGGAGAGGTCTGGGCAGAGGCGCGGGAGTGAGGCGACGCGTGGGAGGTTGCGGGCGCTGCCGTCCGGGCAGGCGTTGGGCATGCCATGCCAGCGTGGGCTGTTGTCCATGCCGGTGTCGTAGGTGCAGAAGCCTTCGACGAGGCCGGTGCCGCGGGTGTTGCGGTGGCGCATGAGCCAGTCGTCCCAGCGGGAGCAGGCGATGTAGGCCTTTTCGAGGAGTTCGTGGTCGCCGGTGGTTCTGGCGAGTTCCCATGCGGTGGCGGCGATGGGGACGACCATCTGGATCTGCGCCCAGCCGGGTGAAGCTGCGGTGGCCTTGTTGTTGGCGGGGAGCTGGCCGTCTTCCTTCTGCAGCGCGAAGAAGGTGAGGTGGCTGTTGCGTGCGGCGTCGGGTCGGAAGCTGCGGTAGAGGAGGGCCTCGTGCGGGCCGCACTCCATCCAGATGCCTGCGTAGGAGGAGCCTTCGATGAGGACGGGGCCGGGGAAGCGCGGCATGACCTGTATGTTGCCGGCGAGGACGCGGAGCGCGGCATCGTAGGTGGACTGCCAGCGGGCATTGCCGGTGCGGAAGAGGGGTTCGCTGGCGGCGAATGCGCTGCTGTCGCGTACGGTGGCGAGTACGGCTGCGGATGCGGCTAGGAAGTCCCGGCGGTTCATTCGGTCAGGCTAGCAGAGTGGTTTCGGGGCGGAAGCGATGCGTGCATCGAGGTCGCCGGGGAAGATCCCGCTGTTTCGGCGGGTGCGGGCAGGTACACTGCTTTAGGCCCCGCGAACCGAGCCGGACGAACCTACAGACGAGCGCAAACCCGAACGAATGAGCCTCAAGTCCAAGATCGAAGCAGTCATCTACGCCTCAGAAGAACCTGTCACGCTGCAGCAGCTTGTGGGATTGCTGGCGGGCGAAGCGCAGTCGGAGTTGGACGAGATTGCAGCGAACCAGGCGTCGCTTCCACTGGATGGCGAGCCGGAGCAGGTGGGTCGCAGCGTTGTCGAGGCCGGCACACGGGAGTCTGACGAGGCTGCGTCGGCGGAGGAGTTGGCTGTCGATGAGGGCGAGGTGGCCGGTGCTGCACCTGCTGCTTCGACCGACGAGGCTGTGGATGCGCCTGTGGTTGTTGAGGCTGAGGCTTCTGAGGATGGCGCGAGTGCGGAATCCGAAGGTGCTATCCCTGCGGAGGATGCTCCTGCGGCTGAGGATGCTCCTGCTGATGATGGTGCATCTGCTGCTGATGCTTCCGCCGATGATGCTCCTGCGGAGGATTCGCCCGTTGCTGCGGATGAGGGCCCGGAGGGTGGCGCTGATGTTGAGGCGAAGCCGGATACCGAGGCTGAGAAGCGTCGCCAGCGGGATCGTGAGCGCGCGGTGCGGGACCATATCCGTCGTGTGTGTGACAGCCTGATCCGCGAGTATGCGGACAGCGATCGCGGGATTGAGATCCGCGAGGTTGCGAGTGGGTTTCGCATGGGCACGAAGCCCGAGTATCACGATGCTGTGCGCGGGTTTGTGAAGAGTTTGAAGCCGGCGTTGAAGCTGACGCTGCCGGCGCTGGAGACGCTGGCGGTTGTGGCTTACAAGCAGCCGGTGACGGCAGCCGAGATCTCTGAGATTCGCGGTGTGGATTCGGCGGGTGTGCTGGGCGGTCTGATGACGCGCAAGCTGATTGCGACGGCGGGCCGTAAGCAGGTGATCGGCCGGCCGATGCTGTACAAGACGACGCGGGATTTCCTGTTGCGGTTTGGTCTGAAGGACGTAAATGAGCTGCCGTCGATGGAAGAGTTTGAGCGCATGGCGGGTGAGCTTGCCGAGCAGGAAGATCTGCCGATGGAAGGCGGAGCGGAAGGCCTGATCGAAGAGGCGAATGCACGCGGCGATGCGGAGATGATTCGCGATGTGAATGAGCCGGTGGGCGAGCGTGAGGATGCGTCTTCCGACGACGACGCTACTGCGGATGAGAGTGCTGTGCCGGATGAGATTGCGGCGTCGGATGAGACGCCGGTAGATACGACAACGAACGATAACGAGGAATCCACTGCGGAGAGCGCAGCGGGAGGGAATGATGAAGACCAGGGCGACGAAGGACAAGCCGCTGTACGTGCCACAGACGAAGGTGGCGAAGACGCCGGAAGTGAAGAAGATCACGTCGAAGGCTTCGAAGAAGCTAAAGGCTAGCGAGCCGGAAAAGCCTGCGGGCACGCGTTTGCAGAAGATTCTGGCGGATGCTGGAATTGCTTCTCGCCGCAAGGCTGAGGAGCTGATCCTGGAAGGCCGCGTCCAGGTGAACGGCACGGTCATTACGGAACTGGGTACTCGCGCGGATGCTGCGAAGGATCACGTTCGTGTGGACGGCAAGTTGTTGCAGGGGCCGCAGGAGCATCGCTACTTCATGGTGAACAAGCCGCGCGGCTATGTGACGACTATGGAAGATCCGGAGCGTCGCGATACGGTGGTCGACCTGTTGAAGGAGTCCGCTCGGTTGTCGGGTAAGAAGCTGGATGTGCGGCTGTATCCCGTGGGGCGTCTGGATTACAACTCGGAGGGTTTGCTGCTGATGACGAACGATGGCGAGCTGGCGAACTCGTTGTCGAAGGCTGCGAACTCGGTTGAGAAGACCTACCTGGTGAAGGTTGCGGGACGTCCGACGGAGGATGCTGTGAACCAGCTTCGGACGGGTGTGATGATCGATCGCGGCCGTCTGGCGGAGACTCGTGGGGAGCGCCGGGATCGTGTGTTGACGGCTCCTGCGAAGGTTGAGCTGGCGCGTGGTGGTGAGAACCCCTGGTATGAGGTCACGCTTACGGAAGGCCGCAATCGGCAGTTGCGCAAGATGTTCGAGGAGATCGGTCACCACGTCGAGAAGATTCGCCGCATTGGCTATGGCGCGCTGGTGCTGGATGTTCCAACGGGTGAGTTTCGTGAGCTGACGCCGGGTGAGGTGATGGCCCTGGGCCGCGCTGCCGCCGGTAAGAAGGTGGAGCGGAAGCATAAGCTGCCGGACGCCGCGAAATTGAAGCAAACGGGACAGAAGACCGGTTCGCGGGGGGCTCGGCCTCGGTTCTAGGACGCCGGTTCAGTAGTGAAGAGTAATCGGCTTTAGATATTGAGGGATCCCTCAGTGGCTAAAGCCGATTTCATTTGTGGGGTGTGTTGGCATGGCTGAAGCCATGCCCCTCCGAAAGACTGCAACGTCAACTCTTGCGAGCGATCAAGGGATGAAGACCAGGCGGCGGTTGCCTGTGTCGCTTGTCCATGCGGCGGTGACTTCGCTGAGTGGTACGGCTTCTGTGTCGATGACGAACCTGGTTGTGGCTGCGGCTTGGTACATGGTTCGCAGTGATTCGAGGATGGCGGCTGCGGAGAGGCTGCCGAGGCCGCTGCCTAGGATCTCTACGCCGGAGGAGCGGAGAATGTCGGCGGGGAGTGGGAGGGTGCGGCCGCTGATGGCGCCGATCTGCACGAAGCGGATGCGTGGTTCGCCGCGCAGGGAGCCGTGGCCTCCGCATGCTGTGAGGATTGCGAGCGCTGACGGACCCCAGAGGTAGTCGAGGACGACCTGAATGCCGCCGCCCTGAACGACGGGTGCGAAGCGGCTGCTGAGTTCTTCATCGGTGCCGTTAAGGGAGATGGTTTCGGTTGCGCCCAGATCGCGGAGGCCTTCGAGGGCTGCTTCATCGCGGCCGGTTGCGACGATGCGGGAGGCTCCGAGGTACTTTGCGACCTGGATGGCCTGGCGGCCTGCGGTGCCGGTGGCGCCGTTGATGAGGACGGCTTCGCCGGCCTGGAATTTTGCGCGGCCGAGCAGTGAGCCCCATGTGGCGAGTCCGGGGTTGCCGAGCGCTGCGGCGGTGACGTCGTCGAGGGAGTCGGGAAGAGGGATGGTGCGTCTGCGGTCGACTACGGTCCATTCGGCCATGGAGCCGGTTTCGGGACCGACGAAGTAGACTCGCGTGCCGTCTGGCATGAGACCTACGCCATCATTGCCGGGGACGGCGGGGAAGACGGGCTCAGAGCTGTAGTGGGTGCCGCTTGCCTGACCGCGAACGAGGTTGGTGAGTGCGGCGGCTTTGACGCGGATGAGGACGTCGTCTTCTGCTGGTTCGGGCTGTGCGATTTCGCCGTAGCGTGGGGGAACTCCGAAGCTGTCGACAAGGGCTGCATGCATCATGCTCATGTTCAGCAGATGCATGCAGCCGATGGCGGGCGTCAACTAAATCTGCGACGACGCGAGTGGGCTGAGGTACAGGTTGGTGATGTTGTTGACGATGTCGGCGTCGGTGTTGCCCGGACGATGGGAGAGCTCTTTCCACTCGGGCGAGCTGCCAAAGGCGGACCAGTTGGCGCTGAGTGTGGGGAGATCCGGAAAGGTGATCATGTAGGTGAGTGAGGGCAGGCGCGTGCCGGCGAGATTGTGGCCGAAGAAGACGGGCGTGAGGCCTGACTTCTGGAAGATGGCGATCTCGCCACCTTCGAACATGGCGACCTTCTTCGCGTGTGCGGCGTAGCTTGGGCTCTCATAGGTGCGGAGCTGGAAGATGCGCTTGGTGGGTTTGGGTGCGATGAGCTTGGGGAAGCCGTTGAAGGCGCCCATCATGGAAACTTCCGACCGCTGGAAGGCCGTGGCGGACGCGGGCGCTGCCCAGAACGCGGCGGCTGCCTTGCTGAACTCTGCATCGTCGGGCAGACGCATGTCGAGGGTGAGCAGGGTCTCTGCCGAGGTGGATGGGATGAGCGCGTAGTAGGTCGGCGTCTCTGGTCCGATGTCGATCTTGAAGGTGCCGACGCGGTCGATGCCCATGCGGTTGAGCGCGGGGATCAAGGCGTGTGCGAAGTAGTCCTGCACGAGGGCAGTTTGCGGCCCGTTACGGAGTTCGTAACGACGGAGTTGATAGTACTCCCTTGATGTTGTGGCTGGTGCCTGCGCCATTGCTCTTCCCTCAACCATTGCCATTGCGGGCAGCGACGCGGCTGCCGTTGCCATGAACTTCCGTCTATCCAATGTCGTCCTCCGGGCATAACGAAAAAGGCATGCCGTCTTGCTCACGATAGCAGCGGTTGCGCGTCCGTGCGCTCTCCGGTCACTCATCGTCTTTTCACCGTAGAAGTGGATGACAAATGACTGCCTGTGGCATCAAAATGCGTGTGCCGGAGTTGTGCCCGCAAGGTTGCATTACGGCAGCAGGAGGTAGTTGTAGTGGCAAAGGCAATCGCAACATTTGCTGCAGGATGCTTCTGGGGTGTGGAAGCACGCCTGGATGAGATTCCTGGAGTTCTGGAAACGGCAGTAGGTTATGAGGGTGGCACGATCGATCACCCGACGTACAACGATGTTTGCACCGACAGTACGGGGCATGCGGAGGTGGTGCAGGTGACGTTTGATCCGTCGCGTTTGAGTTATGACGCGTTGTTGGATCAGTTCTTTTCCCTGCATGATCCGACGCAGCTGAACCGTCAAGGGCCAGACTGGGGAACGCAGTATCGAAGCGCCGTCTTTGTCCATGACGATGCGCAGAAGCGCGAGGCGCGGGAGAAGATTTCAGAATTGAATGCGGCAGGCGTCTTTCGCAGCCCGATTGCCACCACGGTGGAGCCTGCAGGTACTTTCTGGAAGGCGGAGGAGTATCACCAGAAATATCTTGAGAAGCGTGGCATGGTGGCTTGTCATATCTGACTTTTCAGCGAGTCAGTAACTGAGCCTATTTGTGCAGGAATGTAAGTGAGCCGATACGCGTCGGCTCACTTACTTTTTGCGGAGTAAGTCGAGTAGCTGGGCGATGCGGCGTTGCCTGTCAGGACGCCACAGGCCGAGGCTGGAAGTTGTTCGAAGGCGCTGGATGCGCGAGAGGTCTTCCATGGCGAGGAAGCCTTCAACGATCTTGCGGCGCTCGTTCGGCATTTCGATTCCGTGCAGTTCCAAGAGCGAGCGAGCCTGCGCGCGATCTGCGACGGCTTGCTTGTGACGTGCAGCGACGCCTTCTTTGCTTAGGAAACGAGCGACCTTTGCGGAGAAGGAGCTTTGGGAGACGATGGCGCCGACAACGTTGCTGGCGTGCTGTCGATAGAGCACGGTCGGCTGCGGCACGGCGGCCATGGCGCCGAGGCTACTGGCGATCAGGGCGGCCCAGTGATCGTGCATCTGCGCGGTGGCTGGCATGGTCTTCATGCGGTCAATCAGGGCGCGGTTCAAGAGTGCTGTGCAGCCGGTGACGACGTTCTCTGTCAGCAGCTCAGCGAACGACGGAGTCTGAACGTTTGCGAGGCTGTTGCTTTGCCATAGCGAGTCGCTTACGGTTTGCAGACGCTCGTTGACGACGCGCAGGTCTGTATAGACGAGCAGCGGTGTGTGTGCGCCGTGCCTGCTTTCCAACATGCGCATGGCGGCCATGCTGTAGTGCAGTTTGTTGGGCAGCCATACATCGTCCTGATCGCAGAAGGCCGCGTAGTCTGCATCTGTTGTTTGTAGAAGCAGTCCGAAGTTACCGCGGGCGGTGCCGGTGCGGAGTGCATCGTGTACGACGCGGAAGTTGTCGGGGTACCAGGTCGCGTAGTCGGCGAGGATCTTCTGTGTGCCGTCGTTTGAGCCGTCGTCGCGGGCGAGAATGCGAACGGAGACTTTCTCCTGCGACAACACCGACTCGATCTGTTCGCGCAGGAAGCGTGCGCCGTTGTAGGTGGCGAGAAGGACTTCGATCAAGGGTTCCTGCATGGTCATGGTGTTAGCCCCAGAACGGTCTTCAGGATCATCGTTGCATTGCGCAGATCATGTTTGTGAAAGAGGACGCTGGCGGCGCGCCGGAGCAGACGAATCTTGAAGAGACGTTTTTCTTCGGTGGTGCCGTACTTGCGGAAGTAGCGCTGTTCGCCTGCGAGGATGTCGCGCTCACGGCGTAATGCGCCGTCGCTTAAAGGGCCCGGTGCCTGTGATGCGAGGGCGTGCTCGAGGCGAGCGTGCAGAACGTGGATGCGACCGCCGCGGGACTGAAGTCTTGTGAAGGTGGCGTGATCGAGATAGTCGATGGGGAAGTCGGAATCAAAACCGCCAGCCTGCTGTAGCTGCTGGACCGAGAAGACTGCGCCGGAGTTGAAGGCTTGCAGAGGTTCGTGCCATTCGCCGAGCACAGAGTCTTCCAAGGGAACCGGTGGTCCGACGATGATGGGGCGGAAGGGCGACAGGGTGCGGCCCTGCCATGTAAGTCGAGGGACGAGCACGCCTGCACGGGATGTCTGCGAGAGGGAGAGCGCCTCTGCCAAGAATTGTTCGGTGACGACTGTGTCCTGATCGAGTAGCAGGAGCCAGGGCGCTCCCCGTTCCGTTGCATGCGCAAGGGCTGCGTTGTAAGCGGCGGCTAGGCCGGGGTTACTGCCGTCGTGGACGTAATGGCCGGCGAAGTCCGATAGGGAGGCTCGTTCGCCGGGCGTGTTATCCCACACCATTACTTCGTATGCGCTGGCGAGTTCTGGCGTGGCGGCGCGGCAGGCCTGTATGGAGTGGAAGGACGGACTCTCATCCGCGGTCATGCGGTAAAGCACAACGACGGCAACGATTTGCGGGTTGATCGGCAGCACAGATGACAGGCCCGGCACCCTTCTATAGTAACGAGGGTTGTTGCGTGCAGAGGCGAAGCGGGCGGAGCGGACACGATGCGACGGCCACGTGGCGCTGGTACCATAGGCCCATACCCGCCTCGGGCGGTTTAACGCCCTATGCCAATTCCTGAAGCCGAGACAGTAACTCCCCCCGCATCCGTTGATCCTCCTGTGACGCCGACTCTTTTGAGGCGGGCGCTGGCGGCGACTGGCATTGATCGTGCGATCGGTTATACGATCCTGGCGCGTGGCTGGGGTTCACTTGCCGGCCTGATCACGGTGGCTTTGATCGCACGAACGCTGAGCCGGTCCGATCAGGGGTATTACTACACGTTCGGTTCACTGGTTGCGCTCCAGATCATCTTTGAATTGGGCTTTTCCGTCGTGATTCTGCAGTTGGCAAGTCACGAGGCGGCGCACCTGGAGATCGATCCGAAGGGCGAGATTCGCGGCGCGACCCACACACATGCCCGGCTGGCGTCGGTGCTTCAGAAAGCGGTTCTCTGGTATGGCGTGGCCGGCGTGCTGATGGGCGCCGTGCTGATGCCGTTAGGGTGGCATTTCTTTCTGACGAGCCCTGGTGGCGAGTCCGCGGCGTGGCATGGCCCTTGGATCTGCGTTGTGCTGGCTACCTGCGTCACGTTTCAAATGGATCCGGTCTTCTCATTCCTGGAAGGCTGCGGCATGGTGGGACGCGTCGCCGGTATCCGTTGGTGGCAGGCCATGACCGGTTCGCTGATGGCATGGAGTGCGTTGGCACTGCACCATGGCTTATATGCGCCGGCGCTCGTGATCGCGGGTAATGCTGTGGTGGGATTTACGTTTCTCTTCCGGCATCGCCGCCTGTTGCTCGGTCTTCTGCGGCATTCGCCGGGCGAGTCAAAGATCAGTTGGGCCACCGAGGTCTGGCCCTTCCAATGGCGTATTGCTGTTTCCTATGCCTCTGGATTTCTTATCTTCCAGCTGTTCAATCCTGTCCTTCTGAAGTTTCACGGTCCGGTGGCTGCAGGGCGCATGGGCATGTCCATCAACATGAGCAATGCCATTTCCGCAGTGGCTATCTCGTGGATCAATACAAAGGCGGCACCGTTTGGCGCGATGATCGCCAGGCGTGAGTTTGCCTTGTTGGACCGGACGTTTTTCCGTTCGCTGGCACAGACGATGTTGTTGTGCGTGAGTGGATCGCTGGCGCTGTGGACCCTTGTAGTGATGTTGAACCGGCATGGCGCAGCCATTGCGCAGCGCATGCTACCGCCGCTGCCGCTGGCTTTGCTGCTGGCGACGATGTGCCTGAATCAATTCGTGAGTTCACTGGCACTGTATCTGCGTGCCCATAAGCAGGAGAAGTTCCTGTTGAACTCTGTCCTGGGCGGACTACTGATTGGCGCATCGACTATTTATCTGGGACGGCTCTACGGGCCTACTGGAATGACGGCAGGCTTCCTGGCCGTGACGATTGTTGTCGGGGTTGGCCTAGGCCTGTACACCTTCAACAAATACAGGAAGCTTTGGCATGCCTGAGATGGCCGAGCAGGCAAAGCCGCTGCTGACTCTTGCCGTGCCCACCTACAACCGTGCCCGATTTCTGGATGAGTTCCTGCAAGAGTTGCTGCCGCAGCTTGCAGAGCTGAGTGCGTCGGGGCGTGCCGATGAGATCGAGTTGGTGGTCAGTGATAACGCGTCGACCGACGATACTCCCCAAGTGCTGGAGGCTGCTGTTGCTGCGTCACCTGTGCCGATACGGGTGACCCGTCAGCCTGAGAACATTGGCTCGGACCGGAATTTTATCTGGTGCTTCGAGCATGCCCGGGGAAAGTATTTCTGGCTGTTTGGTGACGATGACATTCTCCGCAAGGGGAGTCTGACGGTCATTCTGGATTCGTTGAAAGCTGCGGAGTATGACCTGGTGTTCCTGGCGCCGGCGACCTTCTATAGCGACTGGCGCAAGGAGTGGGCGCCCGATCCGTTTGGAAGAGGTGCGCAGGAGATCCACTCGGCCAGGCATATTGCGCGACTGATTAATGTCGGCATTACTTTCATCACGGGTTATATCTCCAACCGCGATCGACTGCTGACGATGGGCGCTGAGAGCCCCAAGGCGTTCGAAGGGACTAACCTGACGCAGTTGAGCTGGTGTCTGCCGTTGCTTCGGGATCATAGGCGCAGCCTTGTGTTGTGGCAGCGCCTGGTGGTCGGTCGCGCGATGAACAGCGGCGGCTACAACGTTGCGGATGTCTTTGGCGAACGATTCCTCTCGGTTGTCGCCCGGTTGTTGCCGGATCACTCTGAGATTGCGGACATCTTCAAGAATTTTGCTTTGCGACGCTGGTTTCCTGCGACGCTGGTCGAACTGCGCGAACGCTCCGAAAAGAACCAGCGGACGGGCGTGGAGGGCAGCGGCAGCGGCGATACGTTGCGTCGACTCTTTGGCTCTAACTTTCGTTTCTGGTTGTTCACCTGGCCGGTGCTGGAGCTACCGTTACCTGCAGCCAGGCGCTATCTTCAGGGCTCGCTCGTAGTCAACAAGATGATCGATTGGTTGTTGCTGCCGGGCGATACGGTCGACAAGTTGCGACGGAGACGCGGTAGCAATGAACGCTCTGAATGAGGATGAGCAGGACATGACGTCGACAACCTATACCGAGCGGCCACTGCTTACGATTGCGATTCCGACTTACAATCGCTCGCGGTATCTTCGTGAGTTTCTGGAGGCGTTGCTTCCGCAGATTGAATCGGCGAACGACGTGGAGTTGCTGATCTCGGATAACGCTTCGCCGGACGATACCGCGGAGATGCTTGCTGAGGTCCTTCCGGTGGGTGGGCGTTTCCGTGTTGTTCGTCAGGCAGAGAACATCGGTTCGGATGCGAATTTCTGTTTCTGCTATCGGCAGGCGACTGGGAAGTATTTCTGGCTTTGTGGCGATGACGATATTCTGCGGCCCGGCACGATGGCTGCGCTTCTACCGCCGCTGCGGCAGGCGGAGTTCGATATGGTGTACGTGGTTCCTGAGGCCTTTTATCAGGACTGGCGTACCGAGCACCAGCCGGATCCCTATGGGCGCGGTGCGGAGGTCGTGACGTCGGCACGGCTGATGATGCTGAACATGCATACGTCGATGGCGTTTATCACGGCGGTCATTGTGAACCGGGACCGGGTTGAGACGCTGATGAAGGACCCTCCGGAGGCTTTCAAGGGGACAGCGCTGTTGCAGTTGAGCTGGATCCTGCCATTGTTCCAGGGGCATCGGCAGAGTCTTGTTTTGTGGCAGCGGTTTGTTGCGGCGCGGAGCATGAACTCGAACTTCGACGCTGCCGAGATCTTTGGCCGAAGCCTGCAGAAGGTGGGACGCACGCTGTTGACGGAGCGGCCTGACCTAGCGCGGATGCTGACGAACTACACGCTTCGGCAATGGTTCCCTCCGATGCTGATGGACATGCGTCTGCACCAGGGCGCGAACGACGGGTATGGTCTGCCAAAGGCAGAGAAGACGCTGCGGGAGCTCTTCCGTTTCAATCCGCTGTTCTGGTTGTTTGTGTATCCGGCGCTGAAGGTTCCGTTGGGTCAGCGTGGACTTCTTGCGCGCTGCCTGATGTTGGCGAACCAGGTGATCAACTTTGTTTCAGAGCCAGCGGAGGGCATGCACAAGCTTCGGCTGAAGAGGGCTCAGCAGTCATCCAGTGTCTGATTGCTGTCATTCTGTGTTAATCTTTTTCCTAGAGGCAATTTGCTTCTGTACGTCGCGGGAACGGCCCAATGTGGATTGGGGCTGGCCAGAGACTGCGATGTTCTGTCCCACCGCTGTATGCCATCCCTTGAACATATGAGAGGGAAGCGTTGGTTGCTCTGGCTTTGAAGGTCACCTGGGCTCTTGAGATGAGACTGCGCGAGCGGTGTCAGTAAGAGAGAAGCAGGATAGGGACCTCGCCCTTGCAGCAGCACAGCGCCCAAGACTTCCGAGTCATAACGGGTTCATGCTGAAAGCGATCCATGGTGTTGCGCCCCCGCCAAGGGAGCCGGAACACACCTGCATCACAGCATCGATTTGGCAGGCAGGCCGCCCAATGACGGAGCGCGTCGCCGCATACATAAGAAAGATCCTTTGAACACTGGAAACACTGCAGTTGCTGAAATCGTCGCACCCGTAACCACTGCAATCCCCACGACCCCTGAAGTTTTCTTCAATGATTTTGCGATCTCGCAGCAGCTGAAGGATCGCCTGGCTGTCGCGAAGTACGTGACGCCCACGCCCGTACAGGCGAAGGCTATTCCCCCGGCTCTGGAAGGCCGCGATGTTCTTGCGACTGCCGCAACCGGCACCGGCAAGACCCTGAGCTTCCTGATCCCGATGATTCACCGCATGGATGTGAATCCCGCGCCGGCACCGGTGCAGCAGGGCAAGCGCACCATCAAGCCGATCCGTTCGCTGATCCTGCTGCCGACACGCGAGCTGGCGATGCAGGTGCTTGAGAACTACTCGAAGATCCAGCCCCAGGCGAAGCACGAATCTGTTCTTGTCTGCGGTGGTCTGAGCGAAGGCGCACAGTTGGACGCACTGCGTCGCGGACCGCGCCTGGTCGTTGCAACGCCCGGCCGTCTTGAGGATTACCTAAAGCGCGGTGAGATCAGCCTGCGCAACGTGGAAATGCTCGTCTTGGATGAAGTCGATCGCATGCTGGACATGGGCTTCCTGCCCGCGATCCGCCGCATTGTGGGCGCTTTGCCGAAGACGCGCCAGACCATGTGCTACTCCGCCACGCTGGATGCGAATATCACCGAGATCGTTCGCGACTACGTGAACAAGCCGGTTCGCATTGAGATTGGCACCACCTCCAAGCCGAACGAGCGCGTTGAGCTTCGTGCACACATCGTCATGCAGGATCAGAAACTGGGTCTGCTGGACAAGATGCTGAACGAAGAGGCGGGCACGTACCTTGTCTTCTCGCGCACGAAGCACGGTGCAGACCGTATCGGCCGCAAGCTGGAGAAGCTGGGTCACGATATCAGCATCATCCATGGCGATCGTTCGCAGTCGCAGCGTTCGGCTGCACTGAAGGCGTTCTCCAGCGGTAAGAGCCGCGTCCTCGTCGCAACTGACGTTGCTGCTCGCGGTATCGACATCAAGCACATTGCGCACGTCGTCAACTACGACCTGCCGGGTGCGAGCGATGACTTTATTCACCGCATCGGCCGTACGGGCCGCGCGTCTGCAACGGGTATTGCAACCACGTTCGTGATGCCCCAGGAGCGCAGCGATGCGCGCAAGATGGAGCGCGAACTGAAGATCCAGTTCGACTGGCGTGATACGGACAAGAACCTGCCCAAGGAAGAGCGCAACTCGCCGATCGATACGGGTAAGGCGGGCGACCTGATGACGCTGGAGACGCGGGCATGGAAGACCAGCCCCGACGGCAGCGGCCTGCAGGACACCTCGGTTCCCTCGCGCCCTTCGCGCAGCGGCGGTCGTGGCGGTAACGGTGGCGGCTCTTCGAGCGGTGGCGGCTTCGGTCGTCGTCGCCCGGGTGGCAGCGGCAGTGGCGGCGGTCGTAGCGGTGGCGGCAGCAGCAGTGGTGGTGGCGCAGGACGTCGCAGCCGCTAACTGCTGGTTGGTTTGATCTTGATGGAAACAGGAAAGGCGCCCGCAACAAGGGCGCCTTTCCTGTTTTGCTTTGCAGCGGTCCTATTTGTTGAAGAGGTAGGTGCCGCAGAGGTTGGTGCTCTTTGCGAGGGACTCGGGATCCATTTTGGGTACGGCTGAGCCGGAGAAGAAGGCGAGTTGCAGCTCCTTGCCGGTGCGGTAGGTTGCCATGTACTGCGTGGGCTCCGTGCCGCATAAGGTGTTGCGGTGCAGGAAGGTCTTCTCTGCGGGGATGTTGAGGCGGTAGAGGTTGCCGCCGGGCTCGGTGGCTTCTGTGTTGAAGACGGTGTTGATCTCTGCCGCTTCGAGTGTGCGGATCTGCGCGATGGTGAAGCCAGTGAAGTTGATGGTCAGGCGTTCGCCCCGCAGCACGATGTCACCGGTGATAGACCTGGCCGTTTTGCTGGTGGCCTTCCAGTAGCCGTCGTCCTGGGCCATGGCCGGCAGGGTGGCTGCAAGCAGCATAGTCATCGCGGTGAGGGTTCGGAATGTCATGTATTGAGGATGACATCCGGAGATGGTGAAGGGCAATGGACCGGACCTACGGCAGGGCGAAGGCGACGTAGCGTGCGCCCTGTTTTGCCTTGGGGTTGCGTGCGCTGCTGGTTGCGATGACGACGTACTGTTTGCCATCGACCATGTAGGTGGCGGGCGTAGCGTTGCCGGCGAAGTCCATGGTGTACTCCCACAGCAGCTTGCCGGAACGGGCCTCGAAGGCGCGCATCTTGTTGTCGAAGTTGGTGGCGCCGATGAAGAGCAGGCCGCTGGCGGTGAGGACGGGGCCGCCGTAGTTCTCGCTGCCGGTGTCTTTCAGGCCCTTTGCGGCGAGTTCCGGGTATTGGCCGAACGGGACTTTCCAAAGGTATCTGCCGGTGTTGAGGTCCACGGCGGAGAGTGTGCCCCAAGGTCCGGCGATGGCGGGATAGCCGTCCGGATCGAGGAACTTTTTGTAGCCGGTGAAACGGTACTTCGTTGCCGGAGCGGTGCTGGCGGCGGAGCCTGAAGCGAGTTCCTGCTTGTCGCTGCGGCCCTCTGGCTCGGTGCCTGCGCGCACGTAGGCGAGCAAAGCGGTCAGGGTGTCGCCGGAGAGATTGGTGAAGCCGGGCATGCGGCCGCGGCCCTCGTGGACGATGGTGGCCATCTGCTCTGTGGTGAGGCGTGGCGTGGCGTCGATGAGGGATGGGAAGGTGGGCGGCTGGCCTTTGCGATCGGGGCCGTGGCAGACGGCGCACTGAGTGCCGTATGCTGTCGCACCCAGGCCGGTGGACGCTACTTCGGTGAGGCCGCCGGTCCATGCGATGTCGTTTGCGTTGATGTAGAGGATGCCGGAGCGTGGGTCGGCCGCGTTGCCACCCCACTCGGCGCCACCGTCGAAGCCGGGGAAGATGACTGTCTGTTTGCCCACGCTGAGGGGGATGAACTGGCCATTGCTGATGAAGGTGGCGAACTCTTTCGCGGCCCAGGTGTGGGCTTCGGGCGTGCGCTGCGTGAGCATGTCGGCTGTCAGGCGCTGGCGGGCGTAGGGCTCGATGGCGACGGAGATCGGCTGCGTGGGTGAGGCGACTTCTCCGGGCGTTGTGCTGGCGGGGAAGGGCTTCTCTTCGATGGGGAAGAGCGGCTTGCCGGTGACGCGGTCGAAGACGAAGATCTGGCCGTGCTTCGTGGTCTGGGCGACGGCGTCGACCATTTTGCCGTTGTGCTTCAAGGTCAGCAGGACGGGAGGCGCGGGGAAATCGCGGTCCCACAGGTCGTGGTGGACGGCCTGGAAGTGCCAGAGCAACTTGCCGGTGCTGGCATCGAGTGCGAGCAGCGTGTTGGCGTAGAGATCGTTGCCGACGCGGTCGGCTCCGTAGAAATCTGTGACGGCGGAGCCGGTGGGTGCGTAGAAGATGCCGCGTTTTTCGTCGAGGACGCCGCCCGTCCAGTTGTTGGCGCCGCCGGTGTACTTCCAGGCTTCTTTCGGCCAGGTCTCGTAGCCCGGTTCGCCGGGGTGCGGAATGGTGTGGAAGCTCCACCGCAGGGCGCCGGTGTGGACGTCGTAGGCGCGGATGTCGCCGTGGGGTGACGGCTCGGTCTCGCCGGTGCGGAAGCCCATGATGATGAGGTCTTTGTAGACGGTGCCGGGCGTGGTGATGGCGACGGTGCCTGCCGGGGATTCTGCGCCGAGGTTTTCGCGCAGGTCGATGCTGCCTCTGTTGCCGAAGGTCGGGATGGGTTTGCCGGTGTCGGGATCGAGCGCCCAGAGTGCTGAGAGCGTCTGCGCGAAGAGGATATTGCTTTTGCCGTCGGTGCTGGTCCAAAAGCTGAAGCCGCGGTCGGGCTGGCCGGTCTTGATACCGGAGTCGAAGGCCCAGATCTGCTTGCCGGTGGCAGCGTCGAGAGCCATGACCTTTTGGCTGGGTGTGTAAACGAAGATGGTGCGGCCGACGATGAGCGGATGCGTCTGCAGGCCGGTTGTCTCGCCGGTGTCATAGGTCCAGGCGACGCGCAGGTTCATTACGTTGGCCGGTGTGATCTGCGTAAGCGGCGAGTAGCGGTCGCCTGACTTGCTGCCGCCGTAGACGGGCCAGTCAACGTTCTTTTGAGAGGCGGGAGCGCCTGCGAGTGCCGGTGCGGGTTTGTAGATCGCAAACGTGAGCAGTGACGCGGCGAGGATCGCGACGGTGGTCACGATGGGTTGGCGTTGCAGAACACGCTGGATGGGGAAGATCATCGCGGGTCGATTTTATGCGCAGGGCGTGCGGTTATGCGTCGGAGTTTACCTGCAGCTCCGGACCCCAGCCCATCTCTAGTGCGAAAGGGTTCCAGAGTGCGACGGGGAGTGCGCCGCCGCTGGCCTGATCGTGGCCGCCGCCGAAGGTGCCGTCAGCGCCCGCGGGGGTGTGCGCTCGCAAGAACTTCACGATGTTGACGGGTTTGGGAGCGCGGCCGGCGAAGTGGACGTAGCCGGGCCGGAAGCCGACGTTGACGCCGAAGATGACGGCTTTTGGAAAGCGCGGGCGCCAGATCTGCGCGACGAGCGGATGCACCTGGCAGGGTGTGTCGATGCGTACGGCGATCATGTCCGCACCGAGTTCGTCGCGCCAGCGGGTGGAGAAGCGTGGCGGGCTCTTGCGGGCGATGGCGAGGGCTTCGTTGACTTCGAGCTTTGCGGCTCGGAGGGCATCGAGCTCCGCGGAGGGCTGGGATAACGCCTGCTTTGGTGTGTCGACGCGGAGCAGGAGGTTCATGGCGACCGAGGCATCGCCCACAGCGGTGCGGCGTGGCGCGTTGAGGAGGCTTGTGAGGTTTTTCAGAGCGGTGACGCCGAAGCGCTTCTTGGATTCGGCAAGTTCGGGGAAGGGCGCTTTGTCGCCGAGGTCGGAGAGGAGCGAGATGCCGGCCATCCACTGGAGTTCGTTCGCGAGAGCGGGTGCGATGGCCTGGGCGCACCACAGGGCGAGCAGGCCGCTGGTGGCGGTCGGTTCGGTGCCGTAGCTTGTCAGAAGGACTGCGCCCGGTGGTGTGCCGAAGGGGGCGTGATGGTCGATGAGCAGGGTTGGAACGCCGGGGAGGATGGGGTCGGGGCGTGCGCCGAGGTCGACGATGAGCAGGGCCTCGGGTGCGAGGCGGCGGAGGCGTTCATGCACGGAGGGCATCCATGCGTTTTCGAACTTGCCGCGGGTCTCGACCGTTACGTTGGAGTAGCCGGCGACGTGGAGCGCGCGGAGCAGGAGTGCGCCGGCGGGCAAGCCGTCGCCGTCTGCGTCGGTCAGGATGTGGAGGTGTGTGGCGGGGCCACGGGGCAGTGTTTCGAGAAACTGCCGGAAGAGTGTGCCTGCCTGCTCGCGATCCATGCTGCTTTGGATGCGTGTGCGGGAGCGCTAGCGAACGTCGAAGGTGATCTCGCGCACAAGACCGTCGCCGGTCGTCGTCCACATCACGTTCGCATCGACGGGAGCGGATTCTCCGGCGCGGGAGATGACGGTGCCAGTCTGCCGGACGGGGCAGGTGGTGGCATTTACGGCGCCGCTTGCATCGACGTGGATGTTGGTGGAGCGGTCTTCGGTTAGGCCGTTGCAGAGAATGCGCACGTGGCCGTGGAAGTTGGCCGGAACCTCAATCTGCACCTTGCGGGCGCAGCCGAGCAGAACGATTCCCGTAATGGCAAGCGCAACACAGCTTTGTCTGGAACGAAATCGTGAGCGGGGGGCCAACATCAGTCCTCTAACGCTAACATGGCGGTACTACAATCCCTCTGCGTAGTCCTCTTGGGTGTTTTATGGCGCTGCATCCTTCCATGATCACGACGGCACTGGAACTGCCGGGTTATCGCATCGTCCGAAGTCTGGGCGTGGTGCGCGGGATCGTGGTGCGTTCGCGGTCGGTCTTCGGCACGATTGGCGCGAGTCTGCAGACACTGGTGGGCGGTGACATTACGCTGTTCACCAACCTGTGTGAGCGCACACGACAGGATGCGTTTTTGCGCATGGAAGATCAGGCTCAGGCGATCGGCGCGAATGCGGTGATCGCGTTTCGCTACGACGCGAACGAGGTGATGCAGGGTGTGACGGAGGTGCTGGCGTATGGCACCGCTGTGGTCGTCGAAGCAATTCCTACGGACGGGGTGTGATGTGGCTGAGAGTAAGGGACGTGTAACGGGCGTTGGCGGTGTGTTTCTGCGGGCGCGCGATCCAAAGGCACTGACCGACTGGTACCACCAGCACCTGGGGCTGCCTGTGAGCGATTACGGCACCACGTTTCTTTGGACCGACGAGGTTCCGAAGGGAACGGGGATGACGACGTGGAGTGCGTTTGCGGACAACACGGATTACTTCGGGACAGGCAGCCGGCAGGCCGTGATGATCAACTATCGCGTGGACGACCTGGATGCGCTGCTGGAGAAGTTGCGGACGGCAAAGGTCGCGGTGGATCCCCATCGCGAGGATTACAGCTACGGCCGATTTGCCTGGATCACCGATCCCGAGGGTAACAAGGTGGAACTGTGGCAACCGATTGCGAAGTCGGAATAGGATTCGAAGGTTCTTACCGGGAGTGTTGATGAAGATCGCAGTTGCAGTGATGGCGCTCGCGTTTGCCTCGCCGATGTTGGCTCAGACTGTTCCTCCGAGCGAGATGCTGGACTCCGCAACGTTGCGATCCACAGCCGATACCCTGCTGCAGCAGGCGAAGATGTCGAAGGACGGGATCGCTTTCAAAATCCTGCTGACACGGCCGGACGGCAATGAACAGGTTGCTGCGCGCGTGAAGAGCGGGCAGGGCGAGTGGCATCGCGACTTTGCGGATGTGCTGATTGTGCTGGAGGGCGACGCGCAGATTGTGACCGGAGGCGAGGTCGTCAATGGCAAGGAGACAGCACCGGGCGAGATCCGCGGCGACAGTGTGAAGGGCGGCAAGGTGCAGCCGTTCCGCACGGGCGACGCGATCCGGATTGAGCCGCAGGTGGCGCACCAGGTGCTGCTGGCGCCGGGGCATACCGTTCGCTACATGGCGGTGAAGGTGAAGACGTCGAAGTAGGGCTGGCGCCGGGCTATTTTCGACGGATTTCCCACAAGGGCGAAGCCGGTAGGATAGCCGAATGCAACCTGTCGACAGCGGCCCATCCAACCTGCCGTGCGCCGTTCCCGGCGTGCTGGAAGTGATCACCGGGCCTATGTTCTCCGGCAAGAGCGAAGAGCTTATCCGGCGACTGAAGCGTGCGCGCATTGCGCGGCAGCGCGTCAGTTGCTTCAAGCCGGATATCGACCTTCGGTATCACCGGACGGCGATCGCTTCCCATTCAGAGCAGACGCATGAGGCGGCGGTGGTGACGCCGAATGCGGAGCGACTGCGCGAGGAGTTGTTCGCCACGCGGCTGGTCGATCGCGTGGAGGTGATCGGCCTGGACGAGGTGCAGTTCTTCGACAACGCGATTCTGCCGCTGGCGATGGAACTGGTGAGCATGGGGAAGCGCGTGATCCTGGCGGGCCTGGATACTACGTTTGCAAATGAGCCCTTCGGACCTGTGCCGGCGCTGATGGCGCTGGCGGATAAGGTGACGAAGCTGAACGCTGTTTGCATGACGTGCGGCCAGCCGGCGATCCACACGCAGCGGCTTGGGCACTCGCAGGAGCTGGTGGTGGTGGGGGCTGCGGGGATGTACGAGGCACGCTGCCGTGCGCACTTTCAGCCGTATGTGGAAGAGAGTGCCGAGCAGATGGATCTGCCGGTGGTGGCTACTTCCTGAAGTCATTGATGAGCAAAGCGAAACCCACATCGGAAGCGATGTGGGTTTCTTCTTGCCTCGGTTTCGTTTGCAGATCCTACATCTCAAAGGCGATATGTGGGGCACCCGATTCTGTCGTTTCTCACTTCGGGTGGGTAAGTGGAGCGCTGAACCTATAGTTCACTTCCAGGAAGCCGAACTGGGCCTGCGTGTTGACGGGGTAGATGGCTTTGATGGCTTCCTTGCCCCATACATGTGCGTAGTAGGCGGTGAGCGCGAGGCGTTGCGTGAGCTGGTAGTCCGCGCTGAAGTCGTAGAGCGTTGCCAGGCTGTTGTGACCATTGGCAGGGCGGCCCATATAGCCGAAGGTGTTCTTGTCCAACGCGCCGCCGCCCAAGTACCAGAGGTCGTTGCCGCTGGTGAGTCCGAGGAAGTGCAGGTCGGTGCGGATGTCGAGCTTCGGTGTGGGCTTGTCGATCAATTGAAGGAAGCTCTCCTTCGAGTTCATCGTGTTGAAGAAGGGGAAGCGGGCGTAGTTGCGCGGCGTGGGCAACACGGCGAAGAAGGTGTTGTGCGTGTTGTCGTTCGGGTTTTCGTCGCCGGTGGTGCGAAGGAAGCCGTAGCGCAGCCATGGTGAGCTCTTCACCTTGGTGAACTGGATGCCGCCTTCGAGGGCGAGGCCGCCGGCGCGGTGATCCTGCACGCCGAAGCGGCCGTTCTGAAGAACTCCCCAGAAGACACCATCGAGTTTGATCGCCGGGGTGACCGGGATCGCAGCGATCATGCTGGTGCCGTAGGTGCCGATGCGGATGTTCTTGTGGTCGAGCTGTCGGACGGCCTGGGGCCGGTTGTCGGTTTTGAGGACGCCGGTGCGGCCGTCGTGGAAACCAAGCGCAAAGGTCCGGAAGAGTACATGCTTCTTCGCAGCAAAACGTGAGTAGGCGAGGTATTGCACGTCGACGTCGAGTTCCGGGTTGGCGTTCATGTTGAAGACGCCCTGCACGGAACGCGCGCCCATGGCGGTGATGTCCCACTGCTTGCCGGTGATGTGTGCGTCGACGCCGTCCAGGCTGCGCTGGCCGTTGGAGAAGCCGAAAGAGCCGAGGAGGCGCTGGGACATACGGTTGTTCTGCAGCCACAGCAGCGACTTGTCTTCCGGTTTCATCTCGGTGCCGTCGGTGAACTCGAAGCGGCCGACGCGGAGGGTGTTGCTGTCGCGCTTAAAGTGGTAGCGCAGCCAGCCTTGCTTGAACGATGCGGCGGCGGGGAAGCGGTTGTTGCCGTTGGAGGCATAGTAGCTGCCGCCAAGCCCGAGCTGGCCCTGTGCGGCGACGGGCGAGACGGCGTCGTTGGGGAGCCAGAGTTCACTGTTCTGCGAGAGCTCGGCCGTCCAGTCGATGTGCTTGATCCGCTGCTGCAACGCGATCCGCAAGAGGCTGTCGACGTGGCCGTAGAGTGCCGCGTTGGGTGTTGCGGAAAACCACTGTGTGACGTTGACGCGCTGCCGGTCCCAGACGCTGACGGTGAGTGGTGTCGGCTTCGAGATATCCGGGGTTGGAATCTGGGCCCCTGCGGTGCAGGGGAGGCCAGCGAGTGCGAGAAACAGGGGAATTCGTAAAGCCATTAACTCTGATACGGCTGATGCAGTGTTTCGGAATGCAGAATCTTTCAAGTTATTGGAGGAGGAGTTAATTTTAGAAGCCCATGCCGATCAGTGAGAGTTCCGTGATTGTTTCGGATTTCGGTGCCTGTGCGCGCTGTTCAGCGTACTTCGCAAGGACGTCGACCTCCAGGTTAATGGGGTCGCCAGGTTGCAGCGTGTGCAGATTGGTGACGGCGTAGGTATGAGGAATGATGGCGATGGTGACGAGGACCTGCCCGTGTTCGACACGCTCCACCGCAGCAACGGTGAGCGAGATGCCGTTGACGCCGAGCGATCCCTTCTCGACGATGTAACGCGCCAGTGCTGCGGGGGCGGTCAGCTTCAGCAGCCAGTCCGTTTCGCTCTCTGGGCCCATGGTGACAGCGGTCAGGGATGTCAGACGTCCAATGCCGTCGACGTGGCCCTGCACGACGTGGCCACCGAGCGGCGTGCCTGCCGGTGTGGGTAGTTCGAGGTTGACACTGCTGCCAGGTGCCAGCGATTCGAGCGAGGTGCGGCGTAGTGTCTCGTCCAGCAGGTCGGCTTCGAAGCCTGTGGGCGTGATGGCGAGCGCGGTGAGGCAGACGCCGGAGACGGCGATGGAGTCGCCCGTGCGGAGCTGGGTGGCCAGCGTGGGTGCGGTGACGCGGAGGCGCGCTGCGCCTGACTTCTTTTCGAACCCAACGATGGTGCCGGTCTCTGCGATCAAGCCTGTAAACATGCTTTGATTTTATGCCGCGGAGGTCGGGGTGAGGGTGAAGGTTTCGGCCCAGGGGTCGTGCAGCGTGCCGCGCACGCAGGCATCGAGCTGGCGTGCGCCGTTGGTGAGTTCGCTGACGAAGTCGCAGCGGTCGATGTTGCTGAGCTGTTCAATGAGCGCAAAGGGGGACGGGCCGCCGGTGGCGAAGGGGATGGCCTGGTCACCGAGTTCGGTTTCGCTGAAGAAGAGGACGACCTTGTCGACGAGCCCTGCGTTGAGGAAGGCTGCGTTCAGGCCCGGGCCGCTCTCCAGCAAGACGCTGAGGAGGTCGAGTTCGCCCAGTCGCTTGAGGATGGCGCGGAGATCGAGTTCGAGCTTGCTGCTTTGTGTCCCACGCTGCGCGGGCGTGAGCGTGGGCATGGGTTCCACGATGGCTCCGCGCTGACGCAGCGCGCGCTGACGGTCGTTTGGCGCGGAGCGCGAGCAGAAGACGATCAGATCTTCATTGGCGCTTTCGACCAGGCGCGAGGTCAGCGGCAGGCGGCAGCGTGTGTCGAGCACGACACGCATCAGCCGGCGGCGGCGCTGCAGGTTGCTACGGTCGGTGATGAGCGGGTCATCGGCCAACACGGTGCCGATGCCGGTCAGGATGGCGTCGCTGGCGTGTCGGAAGCGATGGACCTCTTCGCGCGCGGCGGTGCCGGTGAGCCAGAAGGGCGCGTTGGCGGTGCGCTGGATGGGCAGCGGCGCCAGCTTGCCGTCGACGCTGAGTGCAGACTTGAGTGTGACCAGCGGCAGGCCCGTGAGGATGTGCCGCGCGAAGGCGTCGTTCATGGCGCGAGCTTCCGCTTGCAGCAGGCCGTGTTCGGCGACGACGCCACCGTTTTCCAGGATGGCCATACCGCGGGTGGCGACGAGAGGGTTGGGATCGAGTGTTGCAGCGACGACGCGTGCCACACCTGCGTCGAGCAGGGCATTGGCGCAGGGGCCGGTGCGGCCGTAGTGCGAGCACGGCTCCAGCGTGACGTAAGCGGTTGCGCCGCCCGCCTGCTCGCCCGCCTGCTTCAGCGCGACGACTTCAGCGTGGTCGCGCAGATCGAAGCGGTGTGCGCCTTCGCCAACCACAACGTTGTCATGGGCCAGGACGCAGCCCACCTGCGGATTCGGCGAGGCGAGACCAAGTGTGGCCTTCGCGAGCTCGAGTGCGCGCTGCATGTGTGCTGTATCGGTGGCTGAGAAGGGCATTGTGATATCAGATGCTCGTGCGGTGCTGTCTGACGTTATTCGTTAGGTCGCTGCCGCGAAGGCAGTCTGAACCTTTACACCGATTTGTCGGGACGATAGTTCGTAGAGCAGGAATGGGTGCAGGTTTACGGAGTGCGCCATATCGCCTGCCTGGGCCTGGGAGACCGGGATGGTGAAGGTGAAGAGCGTCTCCAGCAGGCCATCCTCTCCTGCAAACTCCGCTAGCGTTTCATCATGCTGCTTGAGGAAACGCAGGAGGGCTTCGAGAGCCATTTCAAAGTGCTGGTGCGTGGATCCCTGAAAGAGCAGGGCGTGCCACACGCTTGTCTTGCGCACCGTCGTTCCGACCTGTTGACCAGCTCTCAGGCAGAAGACTGGCTGGGTCGCGAGGCTTTCCGTGAGGAAATTCAGATCGCGAGCGACGTGATGCACCTGCAGGCTTATGGTGAACGAAGTCATCGGCTATCCGAGCAAAGAGTCGAGGAAGGCGTCGGAGTTGAAGGGAATGATGTCTTCCATCTTTTCTCCTGTGCCTGCGAAGACGACGGGAAGGCGCAGCTCGCGAGCGATGGCGATGACGATGCCGCCCTTCGCCGTGCCGTCCAGCTTGGTAAGCACGATGCCCGTGACGCCGGCGCTCTCAGTAAACAGGCGTGCCTGCTGCATGCCGTTCTGGCCGGTTGTCGCGTCCATGACGAGGAAGACCTGGTGGGGCGCGCCGGGGACGAGCTTGTGCGCGGTGCGCCGCATCTTATCGAGCTCAGCCATCAGGCCTGCCTTGTTGTGCAGGCGGCCCGCGGTGTCGACGATGACGATGTCCACGCCGCGCGCCTTGCCGGCAGTCATGGCGTCGTAGAGCGCAGCCGAGGGGTCGCCGCCCTGCTTGGTCTTGATGATTTCGACGTTCGAGCGCTTCGCCCACACCTCGAGCTGCTCGATTGCGGCGGCGCGAAAGGTGTCTGCGGCGCAGAGCAGGGCCTTGCGGCCGTGCGTGCCGTACAGGGCCGCAAGTTTGCCACTGGTGGTGGTCTTGCCCGTGCCGTTGACGCCGACCATCATGATGACTTCCGGCGGCTGCGGCGGGTGATTGGTAGGCTGCTGAACGGAATCGAGGATGGCGCGCAGCTCTTCCTTCAGCATGAGCTTCAGGTCGTCGGTGGTGGCGTTTTCGCGCCGTGCGCGCTGACGCAGATTTCGGATGACCTCCTGCGTCGTGGTGGAGCCAATATCGGCGGTCAGCAAAACGGCTTCGAGGTCGTCGAGGACCTCATCGTCTACGGTGCGGCCCATTGCGAGGACGCTGCTGAGCGAATCGCCGAACTGGTCGCGCGTGCGCTCAACGGCCGAGCGCATCTTGTCGAGGAAGCCTGCCTCCTCTTCCTCTGCACTGGCGTAGCCGCCGAAGGAGAAGTTTGAGGTCATCGGCTTCAGGCCGAACTCGTTGCGCGTGGGATCGGGGACTGCCGTTGGCGGCGGTGTGGGTGTTACGGCCTCCGGGCCAAGCTCGCGTTCGACGGCCTCATCCGCGGCCTGCGCGAGGTCGATAGGGGAGAGCATCTCCGGCTCGACGATGGGGAGCGTGCCGCTGCCTTCGCGTTCCAGCAACTCAAGGGGCGTCTGCGGCGCAATGGTTTCGGTGCTGGGTGTTTCTGTGGCGGGTGTTTCGGTGTCGTGTGTTTCGGGCGCGGCGGAGGTCTCGCCGGTGACGGCGTCGCGCATGCGCTGGAAGAAACTGGGCTTCTTCGGTTTTTCTCCGGAGTTAAAGAGCGAAATCGGCATCGTTCCTAGTCTACGACCGTTGGGTTGATCGGGGTGGGAGCTCGTATCGCGGTTTGATCCAGCAAAGAAGAAGCGCAGCCGGAGTGGCTGCGCTTTTCGATCAGAACAAACCAATGAGCGAATCAATCAATGGGTGCGACGAGCTTGTGCGAGATGGCGAAGAGTGCGAGTTCGAGGCGGGTGGAGACGCCGGTCTTGTCGAAGGTGTTCGAGAGGTGGCGCTTCACGGTCTCTTCGCTGATGATGAACTGCTTCGCGATGTCCTTGTTGCTGCAGCCTTCGACGATGCACTGCACGACTTCCAGTTCGCGCGGGGTGAGACCGAAGGTCTTGCGTTCCGGAACGGCTGCTGCTTTTGCCATCAGACCGTGAAGGGCCTGCAGCAAGTTCACGACGCGCTCGCCGCCGATCCAGTAATCACCGCTCGTGACGGCACGAATCGATTCGGTAAGGTCACCGGCGACTGACTCTTTCAAGACGATGCCGCGGGCGCCGATCTGCAGCGCTTCGATGATCTGCTGGGTCGAGATGGTGCTGGTGAGCAGGATGATCTTGACGCGCGGCGACTTCGACATGATGGCGCGCATGGCTTCGAGGCCGGGCAGGCGTGGCATCTGTAGATCGAGCAGCAAGACATCGGGCTCATGCTCGAGCGTCTGCGTGATCGCCTCTTCGCCGTCTTCGGCCTCGGCGACGATCTCAAACCCGGGCTCGCTCATCAGCATGTTCTTCACGCCGAAGCGGACGACGGGGTGATCATCCGCAACGACAAGGCGGACGGCGGGCATGCCGGTTGCTGCGGGCCTGCGGACGGGTGCTGCTTCTTCGAATGCCTTCACGTTTGCCTTCTCACCTTCGCGCACTTGATACCTTCGAATGCCGGAGAAAAACTACTTAGTGGGTTGATGGATGCCGTACCGGGTAATCACGATGTACTGGGGAGGAGCGACTCCAGCATATGACGAATCTGCCCGAGTTCTTCACGGAAATGCTGAAGGGGTTTCCACCCCGTCAACGGTTTACTTGGCAGGCCTGTCTCCTCCGCAGTGGATGCAAGCGTGCGTAGACGCAAAGCACCCACCATGGCGCAGCTGCCCTTGAGGGCATGCGCCTCGCGCCGGTAGGTTGTGTCATCGCTTGTCTCCAATGCTTCCGACATGCGTGCGATGCGGGCCTCAGCGTCGACGAGGGCGAAGTCATAGAGCGAACGGAGCTGAGCCGCAGGCATGGCGGCTTTCATGCGGTAGAAGGATTCGATCGCAATGACAGGCTCGGTTGCGTCCATGGCGCAAGCGCCCGGCGTTGCAGGGAGCTTGCCGTTCCACAGAGCTTCGCATCTTCGCAGGAGGTCGCCCGGATCGAAGGGTTTCTGTATCAGGTCATCGAAGCCGGCCGGAGCGCTGCTGGCTGTTGTCGCGGTCATCGCGATCAGCAAGGGCATCTCCGAAAGTGCCGACATGCTGACGCGAAGCGCGGTTGCCATCGGGGCGCCGCACAGGCCCGGCATCTGCAGATCGCTGAGGATCACATCGGGAGGGGACTGGCTGACGATGCGAAGGGACTCTTCTCCACCCTTCGCGACTGTTATTTGCCAGCCTTCTCCTCCCAGGAGCATTGAGAGTAGATCGCGGGTCGTTTCGTCGTCATCGACCAGCAGCAGGGAACGTCCATTACGCATGGTTTGCAGGGTACATCTTCCGACTGCCACTGTGCAGGTATGGAGCGAGGGGGGACCCAGGCCGATACAATCGGCTGATGTCGCAGGCGCTTTTGCTCGCGACACAGGACGACGATGAAGATGCTTGTGCAACTCGGCGTTGCGGCGCTGCTGTTCGTTCCGCCGCCTGCGACCCCAACCGGCCCGCTGGCTCGCAGCCGATGGCAGCGTGTGCTCACTGCGCCGCAGCCGCTGTCTGAGGCAGAACAGTGCGTGATTGTGGATGCCGATCTGTACGCGCATGCGGCGCCGGGATTGCGCGACGTACGGCTGGTACAGGATGGTTATGAGATTCCCTACGCTACGGACGTGAGCTTCGATGACCGCACGGGCGATGCGGGCGCGCCGCCTGCGGATGATCGTTCCCTCTACGAGACCGTGAAGATCCTGCCGCTGGTGCCGTCGCAATCTTCGGGAGCGACGAAGGGCGGCAGCGCCGCGGTGCCGGGGCGCTTCTACCAGGAGGATCTGTTGTCTGCGCATGTGCCGGTGGAGCGCGTGCGGCTGGAGCCCGCGCCTGCCGCGAACACCGAGGTGAGCCTGCGCGCTGCGGCTCGGATGAACCTGGCGCAGGCTGAGGAGTTGCGCACGACGCTTGGTCCCTCGCGCGCCGCCGCTCCCTTCACGATCGGCGCGAACCTGCAGGATGAGGCGGACATCACCGTTGTGGTGCAGGCTGCGGTGGCTCGTGCGAAGGCAGGCGTGAGCGGTGCGATTGTGTCGCCGCGTGGAGCGCCGCCCGCACCGCAGTCGATCGTGCTGGAGATGCGGCGGCGGGAGATCTGCTTTCAGCCGGTGTCGTCTTCGCCTGTCCGGTTGCTGCTGGGCGATGCGACCGCGTTGCCGCCGCGGTACGACTACGCATTGCACTATCAGCCGAAGAGCTCGCCGCTGCTGGCGACGATGGGGCCGATGCAGCCTAACCCTGACTATGTAGCGCCGGTGCGTGCACCGCGGTTCCGCATGACGGCGCGGCTTCGGCTGGCGATTGCGTTTGCCGTTGCTGTTGCGGCGTTTTTCCTGACTGCGATTCCTTTGTTGAAGCTTACGAAACGCTAACGTTTGCTGCTATTTCGCTGGTGGTGCGGTGCAGCCGCTTGGGTCTCTTCCGCTTTCGAGTTGCTCTTGTGCGGCCTTTGCGAGGGTAATGAGCGGGGCGTAGGTTGGGTCAGTGTTTACGCGGGTCAGGAAGTCGATCAGGGCTGTTTTTGCTTCTGGTAGTTTGCATTGGCGCATGAGGTATTGCGCGTGGTTGAAGTAGGGCGTGTAGCAGTAAGGTGCTGATTTGATTGACATTTGGGCGAGGCGTTCTACTTCGTTCCATTCGCCTCTTGCGCGGGCGCCTTCGATGGGGAGTATGTATTTGATTTTGGGGGAGTTATCGGTGTAGGCGGAGCCGGAGTATGCGTCGCTAATGCGCTGTACACCGTCGGCTGTGCACGCGTAATGAATCGTCTCAGTGTTGTTGACGGGTTTGTTGTTGTCGTCGCCGCCACGTCCCTGCGCGTGCAGCGTGTTTGCGGCGAGGAGAACGGTGGCGGTGATGAGCAGGCGCAGGCAGATTCGCATGCGGAACAGCCTAGCAGCCGGCGGGTACGGATGCGAAGAGGGCCGCACCCTTTGGGTGCGGCCCTCTGTGTTTCGTTGATGGGGTACTCGTTAGCGGACGGCTTCGTCGACCTCGCGGTAGAAGTCCTGCGACTTGAGGATCTCGCGGGGGCGTGAGCCGTCTGCGGGACCTACGAGGCCGTCGCGCTCCATCATGTCGATCAGGGAGGCGGCGCGACCGTAGCCGATGCGGAGACGGCGTTGCAGGAGCGAGGTGCTGGCCTTGCCGAACTCGTAGACGAGGCGGACGGCGTCGTCGAAGAGTTCGTCGTTGTTGTTGTTCTCGCCGTCCTCGCCCAGGTCGTTGCCCTTGTCGTCCTTTGGGCCTTCGAGGAAGCCTTCGACGTACTCGGCTTCGCCCTGTGCCTTCCAGAAGGCGACGACGTCGGAGATCTCCTTCTCGGTGACGAAGGGAGCGTGGACGCGCTGCAGGCGGCTGGTGCCTGGCGGCAGGAAGAGCATGTCGCCGCGGCCCAGGAGGCTCTCAGCGCCGTTGGAGTCGATGATGGTGCGGCTGTCGACCTTAGTGGCGAGGCGGAAGGACATACGCGTTGGGACGTTGGCCTTGATGAGGCCGGTGATGACGTCGACGCTGGGGCGCTGGGTTGCCAGGACGAGGTGGATGCCGACGGCGCGGGCCATCTGCGCGAGGCGTGTGATGGACTCTTCGACGTTGGCCTTGTCGAGCATCATGAGGTCGGCGAGCTCGTCGATGATGATCATGATGTAGGGCAGGGGCTGCTGCTCTTCGCCGTCTTCGTTGAAGAGCTGGCCGCTTTCGAAGAGCTTGTTGTACTGGTCCAGGTTGCGGACGTGGCGGGATGCGAGGAGCTTGAGGCGGCGCTCCATCTCGCGGACAGCGTTCTTGAGGGCGTTGGCGGCGAGCTTTGGCTCGGTGATGATGGGCGTGAAGAGGTGCGGAATGCCCTCGTACATGCCGAGCTCGACGCGCTTGGGATCGACGAGGATCATGCGAACTTCTTCGGGCGTGGCTTTGAAGAGGACGCTCATGATCATGGCGTTGATGGCGACAGACTTACCCGATCCGGTGGAACCGGCGATGAGCACGTGCGGCATGGCGGCGAGGTTGGCGGTGACGATGCGGCCGTTGATGTCCTTGCCCATCGCCATCTCGACCTTGCTCCTGGAGTTGGCGAAGCCTTCGGACTCGACGACGTCGCGCAGCCAGATGGTCTCGCGCTCGTGGTTGGGGACCTGGATGCCGACGGTGCTCTTGCCGGCCATGCGTTCGATGAGGATGGACTCGGCTGCCATGGCGAGGCAGAGATCGTCTGCGAGGCCGGTGACGCGGCTGTACTTGACGCCGGCGTCCGGGCGGAACTCGAAGGTGGTGACGACGGGACCGGGATTGATCTGGGTGACCTGGCCGTCGACGCCGAACTCGCCGCACTTTTCTACGAGGACCTTGGCCTCTTCGCGGAGAGCTTCTTCGCGTACGGTTGCGTGTTCTTCACTGCGGTAGAGGAGTGAGGAGGGCGGCAGCTTGTAGCCGTGGACGCTCTTGGTTGTGAGGGTGACGGTCTTGAGGCTGTCATCGGCACGCTTGCCGAAAGAGATGGTGTTGGCCGGTGGCGGTGGTGGCGCCGCCGCTTCGACGCGTGTGGCAGAGACGGGGAAGGGAACGACCTCTGCGGTACGACCTGTGCGGGCGGGCGCTGGGGGTGCTTCGCGCTGAATCCAGTCGAAGGGATCGGACTCAGTGATGGCAGGCGCGGGCTGGTTCCAGTCGGAGAAGTTCTCCTGCGCGGCGGTGTGCAGCGGCGCGTCCATGGTGTTGGAGAGGACGCCGGTTGCGATGGCGCCTTCGTGCATGAGGTGCGCTTCTGCCGCGGCCTGGAGGTGACCGGGGAGCGGTGCGAACTCAGGCTCGGGGCCTGCGTCGACGTCGGTGCGCGGCATCTGGGACCACATGCTGCGGGAGACGGGACGCTCGTCGATGATGGCGGTGTCGGGACGGATGCCCTTGCGCCAGAAGCCCCACTTGGCGAAGAGGCCCGCGATGAGGGAACCGCTGGCGGCGCGCTGGGCTGCGGCGGCGGTGCGGGCGTTTTCCGCATCCTGCTTGGCCACCATGCGTTCGCGGCGGGTTTCCAGACGGTTGGCGGCACGCGCGGATTTGAGGTCGCCGCGGTTGCCGCGCCATGCGATGTAACGCTCACGCGCACGATAGGCGAAGCCGAGGCGCTGGCCCGCCCAGTCCTGCGCGGTATTGAAGGTGAAGGTGGTGGAGAGGTAGACGCTGAGCAGGAGTGCGATGCAGATGACGACGCATGCGCCGGGGAAGTTGAGCAGGGCGATGGCTGCGTCGGCGATAAACCGGCCGGTGACGCCTTCAATGGGCAGCGCGCTGCGCCAGAGCATGTGGATGGGAAAGAGTGCGAGCGCGGCGGGTGCGGCGAGGATCCAGAGGACAAGGCCGATGCTCTTAGCGGCGGGCGAGCCCTGGGGACGCGAACGGAGCCAGCAGACACCGAGGCGGCCGATCATGAGCGGGAAGATGAGCGAGGCGATACCGATTACCTGCAGCAGGATGTCGCTGACGGAGGCGCCAAGACGCCCGGCCCAGTTGTGTACGGGGCGCAGCACGCCGGGTCCGGTGAGACCCCCGACGGTGTTGAGCGACGGGTCACCGGGCGTGTAGCTGATGAGGGACAGCAACAGCAGTACGGCGAGCGTCAGCATCCCGAGGCCCAGGACTTCATTGAGGCGGCGGCTGCGGGTTGGAGTCATCTCCAGGCGTAAGGGCTTCATCGAGGGCGTTCTCCCGACCTCCTGACGGCGTGTTGTAAGCACGCTACCGGACACTGCAACATGCAGCGACACGCAGGGGATCATGCCCGATTCTCTACTGCTGGTGGCCCTGTGGCGTGGCCAATCTGTGGGAGGAATCCGCGCGGGCAACCCATGCCGGTGAAGCTGTCTCCTATGGGTCTGTAAGGCTGGCAACGGTCTTCGACCTAGCCCGTACGATCATGTCGGCGGGCCCTTAGTAGCAAAGCGTGATGGGGCAGTGGAGGGGGTTTTCGCGATTTCCTCCCCTTGCTCTCGGCCAAGGAGAATCGCACTGCAACCGGGGGACACTGTCCCTGATCGCACTATAAGTTTCCGGGCGAATTGCCCGTGGATTTTTGCAAAGCACGGGCTATAAGCCCAACCGAAAAGGATCATCACTATGGCAGAGCAGCTGAAGGAAACCGAGAGTGTATTGAAGGACGTAATCGCAAGCCTGATCGACGGTCAGGAAGGCTTCAAGGACATCGGCGAGAAGCTGAAGGATGAGACCCTGAAGCGTTACTTCCTGGCAGAGAGCCTGAAGCGCGCAAGCTTCAAGGGCGAGCTGGAAGATGTGCTGATCAAGGAAGGCGTTCAGGACGCGTACAAGGAGACCGGCACGATCGCCGGTGCTCTGCACCGCACCTGGGGTGATCTGAAGGCGAAGCTGGGCGGCGACGACCACACGCTGCTGGAGACGGCAGAGCAGGGTGAGGATAAGGCCAAGAAGGCTTATGCGGATGCACTGAAGCATGAGCTGCCGCTGCCGATCCACCAGTTGCTGAGTACGCAGGCTGCTCATATCCAGACCAGCCATGATTACGTGAAGGCTGCTCGCGATTCGCGCAAGTAGTTTTTATGGTGTTGCAGGGAGGCCCCGCTTTGGCGGGGCCTTTTTGTTTGTGGCGTCGGACGTCGTCGGCAGGGCTTACCCAGGGCTTTGCCCTGGGCTGGGAAGTCGCGCACCTTCAGTGCGCTTTGGATTTGCTGAAGGTGGCAGACGTCTCGCGCTTTCGGTGTATCGCTGAGATGTTGGAATTCGTTGTTCTGTGCCTATGATTGGGCTATGGCGAGCAAGCAGCTTCGAATGATTGGCCTGGTGGCTCAGTCGCTTTTGTACGTGGCGGCGGGAGTCAACCACTTCTGGCATAGCGGGACGTACGTGGCGATTATGCCGCCGCACTACAGCGATCCGTTGCTGCTGGTGCAGGTGAGTGGCGCTGCGGAGATCCTGGGCGGGATTGGTCTGCTGGTGCCGGCGACGCGGCGGTTTGCGGCGTGGGGCATCCTCGCGATGCTGGTGGTTTATTTCGATGTGCACTTTTACATGGCGATGCATCCGGAGCGGTTTGCCGCGGTTCCGGTTTGGGCGCTGTATGGGCGTATTCCGTTGCAGCTTGTTTTGATTGCTTGGGCCTGGGTTTATGCACGGCCGGAGCGGAGCCGGGGGTAACGTTCCCTTTCTTTTCTTGGCCACTCAAAGGCCTGAAGGCCTTCGCTCCCTCGGGCGGGCACCCTTTGCATGAATAACCGCCCGGGGTTGTAGTCTCCGCCTGGATGTGTGCCGATGAGAAGAACTCTCTCAGCGGCTGAAGCCGCACTTCTTCCTACGGCATTGATGGCATGGCTGAAGCCATGCCCCTCCGAAAGCGGTTCGCGCTTCGCGCGATGGCCCACTCATGACGATGAGGCCGTCATGAATGGGGCACCCGGCTTTCGCACAAATCCCCACCTTAGCTTCGCGAAGGTGGGGCACCCGTCTTTGCTTGGGGTTCAGCTTTGTTGGTGGAGCGAAACCCACGTCTCAGAAGCGAGACGTGGGGCACCAGGTCTGCCGGTTGAAGGAAACGGTCTTGCTTCGCACGAATGCCCCATTCATGGCGATGAGACTGTCATGAAATGGGGCATCGTTTTTTGCTGACTTCAGATTTGGCAGCTTGTTACTTCAGGACTGAAGGATGCAGGTGCATCCAGACGAGGAGGCCTGCGCCGAGGATGATGCGGTAGATGGCGAAGATGGTGAAGCCACGTTTGCGGACCCAGCCGAGGAACCAGGCTACGACGAGGTAGGCCACGATGAAGGAGACGGCCATGCCGATGATGAGGACGATCCAGCGTTCCGGGCCCATGACGAGTGGGGTGAGGGCTTCGGCGCCCTGGGAGGCCAGGTCCTTGGCGCTGGGGTGGATGGCCTTCAGCAGCGAGTAGCCGGTGGCGGCGATCATGGTCGGGATGGAGATGAGGAAGGAGAACTCCAGCGCGGCGGAGCGATCGAGGCCTGCGATCTGTCCGGCGGCGATGGTGGACATGGAGCGCGAGGTGCCGGGGATGACGGCGCTGAGGACCTGGCAGATGCCGATCCAGATGGCCTCGCCGAGACCCATCTGCTCGACGTGAGTGATGCGGGCTTCGCGGTGGTTGGCCCAGACGTCAACGACCCACATGATGATGCCGCCGATGAGGAGGGCGAGTGCGATGACGGTGAGGTTCTCGAGGTTTTCGCCGATCTTTTTGGTCAGCAGCTTCGCCGGGATGGCGGTGCAGATGAAGGCGATGAGCGTGAGGGAGATGGGATGGGTCAGCCACGTCTTGTTGCCGCGTTCGCCGTGGGGGAAGCTTCGCATATACGCGATGATGCGGATGGCGAAGAAGAGCAACAGGGCGAGGATGGCGCCGAGCTGGATGACGATGGTGTACATCTTCCAGAACGGGTCGGTGAGCGAGACGTGGAGGAGTGCTTCGGTCAGGCGGAGATGTGCGGTGGAGCTTACGGGGAGGAACTCCGTCAAGCCTTCCACGATACCGAGGATGACGGAGAGGATGTAGTCGTTCAAAGCGGCTTCACCGGGCTTTCAGAGTTGGGGCGGGCTAGTCGCGATCACTGCCGTAGATCGCGATGCCCTGCTCCACCCTGTATACCAGACTGACGGCGCGTGCCGTGTAGTCGCTGGCGGGAAAGCGCTGGACCATGGTGTCCCGGAGGGCGTGCGCGTGTTGCGAGGCGGCTTCGGCGCGCTTTTTGTTCTCTTCCGTGGTGTACATGGTGACGAGGACGCCCTGGCGGTAGACGGCGTTCCAAAGAGCCTGGGGCGTTTTGGGGCCGTCGGGGAAGGCGTCCGCGTACTTCTGGTAGAGATTGCTCTCCATTTCCGGGCATTTAGGCAGACCCTGCCAGTCGCCGCAGAGCTTTGCGTCGAGCAGGTCAAAGGCGGCGAGGGCGGGGTATTTGCCGGTGCCATTCTTGACGATCTTCTGGAGATCTTTCTGGTAGATGTTGGGGCGCAGGTTTGCGTCCATGTCCTTGGCGCTGGGCAGGGTGCTGGCGTCGAACTTTTCTTCCTGCCAGCGGATGTCGGCGGATCGCCACTGGGCTTCGCCGGCGAGGGACGAGGCGGGGAAATACTCGGCCACGCGGCGGTAGAGGAGGTGAGCGGCGCCTGCTGCGGATTTGGGTGCGTGCGGCTCGCCGGCTGCGGCTTCCATGGTGGCGGCCTGGCCGTAGATGAGCTTATCGCCGTTGGGGGTGGCGGGGCTGACGAGGCCCTTGTCGCGGATCCAACCGGAGCGGGGCAGGACGGCGGGGTCGACGCTGAACTCGGGCTCTTCTTCGCCCTTCTCATCCTGAATGTCGGTGTTGGCGAAGACTTTGACCCAGGGGCCGCTGCGCTCGACGATGAGGACTTCGTGACCGGGCGTGACGACGGAGACGCGCTGGGACTGGGCGTCGGGCGCGACGTAGACGTCGGCGACCTTGAGCACGGTGGCTCGCTGCGCGTCGGGTGGCGGTTCGGGGCGCTTCTGCGCGGCGAGAGGAAGTGCGAGGACGAGCAGACAGGCTAGCTTGCGCATACGGGTATTAGACGGTGTGGAGTGAGGTGGTGTCACGGAATCGTTCGCCGGTCTCACGCTTTGGCGGCGATGAGTTCCTGGTGGAGGCCCGGGTCGATGTTGCCGCCGCTGACGACGGCGACGATCTTGCTGGCCGGCGGGAGCTTGGCGGCGTGGAAGAGGGCGACGGCAAGGGTGACGGCGCCGCTGGGTTCGGGGACGATGTCGGTTGCGAGGAGGAGGACGCGGGTGGCCTGGAGGATCTCTTCTTCGGTGACGGTCACGATGCCGTCGACGAACTCGAGGATGTGGGCGAAGTTGCGTTCGCCGAGGCTTTGGGTGCGGAGGCCGTCGGCGATGGTGCGGGTGGTCTGCGCGCCTTGCCATTCGACGAGGGTTTTGGTGCGGAAGCTCTCGTGGGCGTCGGCGGCGAGCTCGGGTTCGCAGCCCCAGACCTGGGCTTTGGAGCCGGCGAGTTTGACGGCGGTGGCGACGCCGCTGAGGAGTCCTCCGCCGCTGACAGGGGAGAGGACGAGGTCGGCGTCGGGGGCTTGCTCGGTGATTTCGAGGCCGCAGGTGGCCTGGCCGGCGATGATGAAGGTGTCGTCGTAGGGCGGGACCATGATGTAGCCGTGCTGGGCGACGAGCTCTTCGGCCTTCTGCTTGCGTTCGAGTGAGGCGGGGCCGACGAGGACGACTTCGCCACCGAGCGCGATGGTGGCTTCGCGCTTGATGAGGGGCGCGGACTCGGGCATGACGATGACGGCTTTGGCACCAAGGGCGCGGGCGGCGAAGGCGACGCCCTGGGCGTGGTTGCCGCTGGAGTAGGTGATGACGCCGCGCTGGAGCTCTTCGGGTGTGAGCGAGGCGATCTTGTTGTAGGCGCCGCGGAGTTTGAAGCTGCCGATCGGCTGCTCGTTTTCGGCCTTGAGCCAGATCTCGGCGGTGGTGGGGATGTGGAAGCCGGCGGCGATCATGCGCTGCGTGTCGAGCTTGTAGAGGCCGGTGACGATGGCGGTGCCCGCGATGCGGTCGCGCGCGGACTGGATGTCGTCGAGGGTGATGAGAGCTTCGGTCACGTTCGGCATGAGGCTATTGTCTCGCACGTGAGAAACAGGAAGGCCCACGAATCTCGTGGGCCTTTTGCGGCTGTGCCGGAATGGGTGTTTAGGTGGCGCGGTAGGGCTTGCTGTAGTGGGTGGACCACTGGACGAGGTCGGCGTTGAGGAAGCGCCAGTTGCCGTGCCGCTTGTCGACTTCGAGGAGCATGTAGGCGTTTGGGTCGTAGCGGGTGGCGGCCATGATGTAGTGCTGCGGGCCGTAGGTGTGGGCGAAGTCGATCCACTTGTGGATGTGACCGGAGACGACGAGCTGGATGGTGTCGGCGTAGCGGCGGAGCAGGGGCTGCAGGCCGTAGTCGCGGAACTCAGTGGCTTGTGTCTGCATGAGCGGGTAGTGGATGAAGATGAAGGTCGGCTTGCGTTCGGCGAGCTGCGCTTCGAGCCAGTGGAGCTGGGGTTCGCCGAGGGAGCCGAGGCTCGGGTAGAAGTCTGATGCCTTGTTGTCCTGGGTGCTGCCTAAGAAGTTATTCAGGTGAATGAACTTGCAGCCCTTGTAGTCGAGGACGGTGTAGGGATCGGTGTTGAACTTTGCCTTGAAGAGGCGGTGACTCATGTCGCGCGGGACGCGGCGGACGTCGTAGTCGTGGTTCCCGAAGCCGAGGTGGACGGGCGCCTTGAACTTGTCGGTGATGGCCTTGGCGTGGTCGAGGCGGGTGGTGTTTTTGAAGTAGAAGTCGTAGTCGGTCGATGGGTAGTTGTGGAAGTAGTCGCCGATGAGGAAGACCTGCTCGATGGCGGGGCTGAGGCTGTTGATGACGTCGCGTGCGGACTCGAGACGCGGCGTGGTGACAAGGATGCTTTCGTTGTCCTCCACGCCGTTCTCGCTGCCTTTGACGTAGTAATCGTCGATGATGTGGCAATCGGCGACGAGTGCGATGTAGAACTTGTCGGGCGAGGCGGTCGCCCGGACCTGCTCAGCCCAGAGTTTCCGGGTGAGCAGGCTGCCGAGCGACGCGGTTGCGATGCCTGTGAATTGACGTCTGTTGAGCACTGCAATGACCTCGCCTTCGAAGGGTTATTTAGAAGATCAGCTTCGCTGCGAGCTGAAGCTGACGTGCCGGGTATGCGCTGGTGATCTGACCGAAGCTGCTGCCACCCACGGTGCTGTTCGCAGCGCCGTAGTTGACCTTGTTGAGGACGTTGAAGGCTTCGGCGCGGAAGTCGAACTTCGACTGCTCGCTCCAGAGTGAGAAAGCCTTATGCAGACCGAGGTCGGCCTGGAAGAAGGCATTCGAACGGCCCATGTTACGCGACGCCGTGCCCCACGGTGCATTCGAACCGGTGATGCTGGTGTCTGTGGGCAGGACGAAGGCAGAAGGATTGAAGACGTTGTTTACCGTCTGAGCCGTCTTGACGCGGTTGGTACCGTAGAGCGGCTGACCGCTGACACGGTAAGGACGATAAGTTACCAGGTCGGTGGTATACAACGGATTCGAGTTTGAGAGCGAGTAGTTGAAGTTGATCGGAGCTCCACTGGTCATGTTGTTGATCAGTGTCAGCTGCCATCCACCCAGAATTTCATTCACGAAGTTGTTGCTACCGGCTCCGAACTTACGGCCATGACCGTAGGGCAGGTCATAGACGATAGCCAGGGTGTCCGAGAGCGGCTGATCATAGCCAGATGGGCCGTAGTCCGCGCTGGGGTTCAGATAGTTCACGCGGCTGTTGTCGCCGTTGGCCGTTTCCAGATGGCCACCGGAGATATCGAAGTTACGGCTCCAGGTGAACGAGTTCAGGAGGTAAAGACCAAGCTTGGTACGCTTCTCCACCTTGAACTGCAGCGAGTTGTAGTTGGTGGATCCACCGCCGTACGCGATTTCGATAGAACCGAAACCCTGGACGGGGCGGCGCGTCAACAGGTTGGGGCAGCCGGATGTAACCGATGCGTTGCGGGTGCAGGTGGCGCTGAGCGTTGCAGGATTGGCCTGGTTGTAGTCGGCAAGAACCTGGAGGTGCGTTCCCTTGCTACCCACGTAGCTCAGGTCCACGAGCCAGCCGTCGCCAAGCTGCTGTTGCATGCCCAGGAAGTAGCTCTGCAGGTATCCAGTCTTGAAATCCTTCGGGATATAGCGCGAGGTTACGTTCGAGGCGTTGAAGTACGCAGGTGAGGTGAGTACATTGCTGTACCCCTGCTGCGTTTGACGGAAGCAGGTCGATTGCAGCTGTGTGTCGTTCGTGCAGAGTGCTGCTGCCGTAGGCGTGACCTGCGAGATGTTGGCGTTGACGACGTTTGGACCGTTGTACGTGAGGTTGTTTTCGCCACCGGCACGGTTCCACTGTGTGTAACCGATACCGTAGCCGCCACGCATGACCGTCTTCGGCGACATCTGGTAGGCAAAGCCAAGGCGCGGGCCTACGTTGTTCTTCGGCGTATTTACGAGTGCCTTGTTGTAGGTGCTGCCGTTGCTGGCCTGGACCAGCGTTTTGGTCGCGGGATCGAAGTTAGCCAGCTTGTTATCGCGCTCCCACTGCGGGGTCACGATTTCATACCGCAGACCCGCATTCACCGTGAGGGATGGCGTCAGCTTGATGTCGTCCTGCACGTACATGAAGTTGTAGCGCTGGCGCAGGTTCACGATGGCATAGGTGGTCAGCGCATACGAGGAGCGGTTGCCGAAGAGGAAATCCGCCATGTTGCGAGCCTGCTGCAACTGCGCTGACAGCGCCGGTGCTCCAGACGCAACGGTAGTGTTCGCAGGGTTGCCATTCGCCGAGTAGGTGCCGGCGTAGTTGTCCTGTCCGTAGCTTGGGTTGAAGTCGTTCAGTTCCGTGTGAATCTCCTGGAACTCATAGCCCAGCTTGATGCTGTGCTTTCCCTTCAGGATGGTGTAGTTCACCTTCGGGTTGAAGACCATGGGGTTCTGGAACTGCGGGTTCGAAGACTGCGCACCGAACTGCGAGTAGCCAGTTACGGATTGAGCATTGAGAGAACGCACGATCCGGGGATCGGTCGGCAGTCCGTTGGTGATACCGCTCTGCGTCAGGATGGAAGCCTGACCGACGTTGACCGGGAATTTCTGGCCGACGTTGCGTGACCAGCCGAAGCGGACGTCCAGCAACTGCGTGGGGGTGACAGCCCAGGTGACGCCGCCCGCGATGTTCTTGTTGCGGATGGTTACGTTGCCGTTGCTGTTGCCACCGGCGAGGCCGGTGATGCTTGGCGGGTCAAAGATGTAACCGCGGTGCTGGCTGTATCGCGCGAAGATGGAGAGCTTCTGATTGAAGGTGTGATCGAGGCGGAAGTCACCCTTGTCGTCATTGATGATGCCGCGGGGCGCGATGACAAAGTTGTTCGACAGGCCTGCAACGTTGGGTGTGGGCAGCGCCGATACGACGTTCCGTGCGAAGGTCGTCCACTGCGCCTGCGGGATGCTGCCGAGGAAGGTCCGTCCGGTGATGGGATCCCGCAGCGGAATTGCATTCGCGGGATTCGAGGTGTCGTCGTTGAGGTAGAACAGACCGTTCCGCTGATTGGGCGTCAGGATCGTCGACGTTGAGGACGCGTTGTTGAAGATCTGGCGTACCGCTTCGTAGTCGCCAAACGCGAAGGTGTGGTCCTTCCAGATGGGGCCGCCGATGGTTCCACCGAACTGGTTCCGGATGAACTTGGGCTTGGTCTGGCCGGGTGCCAGGAAGGGACCGGTCGCATTGAACATGGTGTTGCGGACATAGTCCCATGCGCGGCCGTGGAACTGGTTGGTGCCGCGGCGAACTGCGGCGTTGATGACGGCGCCTACGTTGCGGCCGAATTCGGCGGAGTAGTTGTTGGTCTCAACACGGAACTCGTCGATCGCGTCGGGCGAGGGCGGAATGTTCTCGTTCGCAAAGCCCTGGTTCGAGGTGCCGTAGTTGTTATTGTCGAGACCGTCCAACATGAAGTTGTTGAAGGCGGAACGAAGGCCGTTGACGTTGAACGAGCCTTCACGGCTGCTGGTGGTGCCGTTGTTCTGAAGTGCGGACTTACGCACACCGGTGGAGAGCAGCGTGAGATCGGCGTAGGAGCGGCCGTTGAGCGGCAGGTTCTCAACTTCGCGGGTGCCGATGAGCTGGCTGTGCGAGCTGTTCTCGGTTTCGAGGAGCGAGGCTGCGCTGGTAACGGTAACGGTTTCGTTTGCCGATCCGTTCTTCAAGCCAAGGTCGACACGCTGACGCGCGTTGACCGAGAGCGAGAAGACGCCGCTGTCGGACTTGGAGAAGCCGCCTGCTTCGGCAGTGATCCGGTAGTCGCCGATGCGGATGCTGGAGAACTCGAACTTGCCCTCTTTGTCAGAGGTAAGCTGCTGGGTCACGCCCGTCTCTACGTTGGTCAACGTGACGGTTGCGCTCGGGATCGATGCGCCCGCTGCGTCACGGACGTATCCGAGGACTGAGCCGGAATCGAACTGAGCACGCATGCTCAGCGGACTTAACGACAGAACAAAGGGAATTGCGAGTAATGCTGGGTGGCGTCTCACTGGGTTTCTCCAAAAGTGCAGTAGGGCTGAGTGCTATCCCGGCGCACGACGCGGCAGTGGTTCGCAGCGGCAATGTCTTTCTTTTGTCCGGGTTCTTTCATGATGACGGTGCTGCGGTAAAGAAGAAAGACTTCATTAGCTTAGTCAGCGCTTACTTTTTGCGGCCAAGCATTCATTTTCAACAACTTACGGGAGTGGCCAGCTTGCAGGCTTCACCGAATATTCACTGAAACAGGAGTGGGAACGGTGGGTTCCCGAGCAACTCCAGGCCACTTGAGCCAGAGATGTAAGTCGAGCTAAGCGATTCGCGACGGATGCGAACGCGCCGTGACAGCGGCATTGTTCTACCTGAAGCCGAGAAGCTCGCGCAAGAAGAAGATCAGATTTTGGGGACGGGGAAGCCGCTTTGCCAGCATGCCTTTGCCGTGGGGAGGCCGCCGGACAGCGGCCTCCCCACCGGGTCAGGCCGGGAGAGCTTCCAGAAGGGAAATGGGGCTGGCGGTTGGAATGATGTGGTTCAGGCGGAAGCCACCGGCTGCGAGCAGGTCGCGAAACTCCTCTTCGGTACGCTCCTTACCGCCGACGAAGACCATCATTTCAATGTCAAGCAGTTTGCCCGGGTGAGGTGTTGCGCCCTCTTCGACGACGCACTCCGCCAGGATCAGCCGGCCGTTTGAGGGGATGACCTGACGGATGTTGCTAAGGATCCGGATGGCGCTGGAGTCCTCCCAGTCGTGGATGATGTGCTTCATGAAGTACGCGTCGCCACCGGCGGGGACGGAGGCGAAGAAGTTGCATTCGACGGCCTGGCAGCGGTCGCTGAGTTCGTCGGATGCGATGGCGAGACGCGTGTCCGAGACAACCGTGGGCATCTCTGCGACGATGCCCTGCATTGCGGGATAGGACTTGAGGATGGTGCGGAGAATGGCTCCGTGACCACCGCCGACGTCGACCATGTTTCTGATGGAGGAAAAGTCGTAGGCTTCCAGAATTGCAGGGAGGCACATGTTGCTGATGCCGGTCATGGCGTTGTTGAAGAGGGAGGCTTCCTTCTGGTTTTCAGGCTGGCTGAACCATTGAAAGGCGGGCTCACCGTAGATGTGATCGAAGGTGATGGTGCCGGAGACAACGCTGGTTGTCAGATGACTGTAGGCCTGCAGGTGCAGCGGATCGGTAAGCCACTCCATGGTGTCGGCGAGGGAGCCCTCTGCGTCTGAGCGCAGCAACATGCCGGCCGGGGTGAGGGTGTAGACGTAGGGTTCGGTTTGCTGGACGATCCCGTTCATCTCCATGACGCGGAGGATGCGGTAGAGGTGACCTTCGTGGGCGCCCGCCTGTTCGGCAAGGATGCTGAGGTGTGTGGGCCCTGAGCCCATACGATCTGGCAGTGCCAGCTTTACGAAGACCTGAAGGCAGGCCGAGACGATGTAACCGAGTCCGGCCTGAAGCAGAAGCTGTTGGGGATTGGGAGCCGTTGCAGTGCCAGCATCCTGGACCTGAGGGATGGAAGACGGCGCTTGCAGGGTTTGTACTTGCGACATGGATGACCTCTCGACTTCTTGCGATATGCGCACCTGTGGGCATGGCTCCGCCAGAGAGCTGTCGCCGGACAGATCGCGATGTTTGCGTCGTGGGGATGTAAGGACCGGAAACGTGCCGGCTCAAGCGACAAGCCGCGGGCTAGGAGAGGAAAAGTTGTTCCTGGCAACCCGGCACCAGGGACGACCCTGGCCCTTTCTACTGCTTTGGGTAGCTACGTCAGCAGACGCGCGCGCGTTCCCTTGGCTTGGTTCTAAGTTTAGAAATTATTTCGGACGCGCGACCGCCTGCCGGAAATATATAAGTCCGACTACGGTGCGTCCAGAATTAATTGAGTAAGTCCGGCTGATTTTCTGGCAGGCTCGCTTATAAGTCAGACTTCAGACACTGAGCGGGGCAACGCTGCGTCCGGGGGCGGATGCTGCTGGTGTCTTACTAAGTAGTTCTTGTTTTGCAGGATGATACTTTGCTGCGGATTGCGGGTGCTTGTTAGAAGCGGCTTAGTACGAAGAGGAATATGGCAACGATGCTGAGGAGGATGATGGCCAGCGTTGCGGAGATGTACCAGGCTGCGCGGCGTTCCTGACCTTTGCCGGGGCGGGTGATGCCGACGCTCCAGATGAAGCTCTCGCTGATCATATCGGTTAGGCTTCTCATGATGTGGTGTCTCCTGTACCTGTCCCCATTGGAACGGTTGGGAGACTGGGCCGATATGCAAATGCTGCGAAAAACGATCTGTGGATGGCGATGAAACGGCAGGACGAAGCTGGTCCTTCGGGCCGTGTCACGGTTTTGCGCGGTACGCGTCTGGTGCCGTTGCTGGACGGTTCGCAGGATGGGATGGCGCGGCGGCGGCAGCCCTGGAAGGGTGTCGTGCTGGAGCGGCACATGGTTCGGCCGGGGGAGATCCCAGAGCATGAACATCCGACGCTGTGCCTGCATCTGCAGCTTACGGGCGGGGCGGATTTTGAGTGGTGGCAGGATGGCAAGAATGCCGTCGAGCGCACGGAGCCGGGGTCGCTGATTGTGATTCCACCGGGGACTCGGGACCGGTTACGGTGGCAGGGGTCTTCCGAGCGGCTGATTCTTTCGATTGAGAGTGAGGGGCTGGCGGAGATCGCGGGGCAGCTTGGAACGCGGGATGTTCCGGAGATCCGCGGGACATGGTCAGGGCAGGATGCCGGATTACGGTTGCTGCTGGCGGAGATGGGCAGGGAGGCGGGGGAGAGCTGGCCGCTGGGTGCCTTGTATGCGGACCTGCTTGCGCTGGGGCTGCAGAGCAATTTGCTGCGCAACCACGCGACGCAGCCGATGGCTCTGCCGGGGCCGAAGGGTGGGATGAGCCTGGCGCGGCTGAGGCGGGCGATGGAGTACATGTCGGCGCATCTGGCGGAGGATATTGGGCTGGAGGCGATTGCTGCCGCGATGGGTGTGAGCGCTTCGCACTTTGCGCATGAGTTCCGGAGTTCGACCGGGGCTACGCCTTACCAGTATTTGCTGCAGCAGCGGCTGGAACGGGCGAAGAGTCTGCTGCGAACGACGCGTCTGCCGGTGCAGAATGTGGGAGCGCTTACGGGATTTCCATATGCTGCGAACTTTGTGCGGGCGTTTCGACAGCGGTTCGGGGTTACGCCTGAGGTCTGGCGTAGGGAGTTTGGGTTATGAGGTCCGACCGATTCAACGGGCGGCGCGGAGCCATTCGTTCATGGTGGTGTGGTTGACTACGCCGGCCTGCTGGCGCGTGAGTTTGCCGCCGGAGAAGATGGCGAAGTTGGGGATGCCCTGGACGTTGTAGCGGGCGGCGAGCTGTGGGTGGGCTTCGGTGTCGACCTTGAGTACGAGGGCGCGGCCGGCCATCTCTGCGGCGGTCTTTGCGACTTCGGGAGCGGCCATGCGGCAGGGTCCACACCAGCTTGCCCAGAAGTCGACGAGGACGGGGACGGTGGAGTTCTGGATGGTCTCGTCGAAGAGTGCGATGTCTGCGGCGATCGGTTCGGCCTGCGGCGGGAGGTCGTGCTTGCAGGCGCCGCAGCGGCCCGTGTCGGCGAGGTGTTTGGCGGGGATGCGGTTCCTGGTTTGGCAGTTCGGGCAGGTACGGATGACGGGCATGGTTGCTCCTGTGCTCTTTCCCTTGTTTGATGTGCGAGCGGAACGCGAAGCTTCTGAGCTCTTACGAAACAGAGGTTGCTCTGATGTCCTGATCTGGGCGTTCGATCTTTCGTCGAGTTGATGGTCATTTCACATAACTGTTGCTGAACACGCGGTTGTACCGGATACTGAATCACCGCTTTCATCTGTCAGGCCCGCATCTTCACGGAGATTGTCATGGCTTCACGGTTTTTCCGTTTGTGTCTCGCAGCGCTCTGTCTTAGTGCGTCTTCTGCGTTTGCGCAGCAGGCGCCGGTGATTGTGCAGCCGGGCGCTCCGGGACAGCCAAGCAAGACGCTGACCGAGGTGACGGCAGTTTCGGTGGCGCGACCTCTTTCGGAGGCGGATATCCGCTTTATGCAGGACATGATCATGCATCATGGCCAGGCGGTTGAGATGACGGCGCTGTTGAAGACTCGCACCAGCAACCCGGAGTTGCAGGAGCTGGGGCGGAAGATCGATGTCTCGCAGAGTGACGAGATCCGCTGGATGAAGCAGTGGCTGGCCGAGCGTGGGATTGCGCCGGAGACGCTGGAGTCCATGCCGGGGATGGACCATACGCAGATGAGTGGCATGGATCACGGCAGCATGGCCGGTATGGATCACTCCGCCATGGATCACGCGCATATGGACCACTCGCAGATGGCTGGTATGGCGACGGCACCGAAAGCGGCGGAGGCGGCGAAGTCTGATCCGATGGATGTGGCGATGATGCCGGGGATGCTGACACCACGGCAGATGGCGACGCTGCGGCGGTCGAACGGAGAGGCATTCGACAGGTTATTTCTTACCGGGATGATTCAGCACCACAGCGGTGCGTTGCTGATGGTGAAGCAGCTTTTTGACAGTCCGGGTGCGGGTCAGGACCCACAGCTTTTCGACTTTGCGAATGACGTTGATAACACGCAGCTTGCAGAGATCGACATCATGAAGGGCATTCTCCGAAAGGTAAATCCATGAACCGGTTTGATCGTCTTTCTCTCCTTCGCGTCTCCGCTGCGGCTGCTGCAGTGCTCGCGAGCCTTTCGTCCCAAGCGCAGATGGATCACGACAAACCGCCGGCGATCACACCGACTTCCAGCGTGTATGTGAACCCGCGGGCGGTGAGTGATCCTCGCATTGGTTTAAAGGCCGGTCTTTACGATGCGGGTGTTGCGGCGAAGGGGCTGGAGATGTTGACGACGATCGCCAAGCCAGCGGGCTTTGCGCCGGACGAGTCGAAGGTTGCGGCGTGGGAGGCGGCTCCTGCACCGACGCCGCCGAAGCCGGGTCAACCGCGCGTGGCGCCTGCACCGGCACCTTATGGCACGACGAACTCGGACCTGGCTTTTCAAGGGAAGTATGTTTTTGTGGGGAATTACTACGGCGTCAACACCTATGACGCGAGCGATCCGGCGAAGACGAAGCTGGTAACGAGCATGGTGTGTCCTGGCGGACAGGGTGACGTGTCGGTGTACGGCCACCTGATGTTTATGAGCGTAGAGGCTGCGAACGGCCGCGTGGATTGTGGTGTGCAGGGCTTTGCGTCGATGGAGGCCGCGGCCGCTGCTGCTGTGGCGGCTGCCGCGGCAGCACCTCCGCCACCTGCTGCGCCTGTTGAGGGTGCTCCGCCTGCAGGACGACCGGCTCCTCCGCCAGCTCCGGCGGAAAAGGACCGCGTGCGCGGCATCCGAATCTTCGACATCAGTGATGTGACGAAGCCTCGCCAGATTGTGGATGTACAAACCTGCCGTGGATCGCACACGCATACGCTGCTGGTTGATCCGAAGGATAAGGACAACATTTACGTGTACATCTCCGGTTCGGCCGGTGTGCGCGACGAGAAGGAACTGTCTGGCTGCAGTGGCGCGGACCCGACGGTGAATCCGGATACGGCGCTGTTCACCATCGTGGTGATCAAGGTGCCGTTGGCGCATCCTGAGATGGCTAAGATTGTGAGCAGTCCTCGCATCTTTACCGATCCAACGACGGGCGATATGAACGGCCTGTGGAAGGGCGGCAAGCATGGCGAGGGTACGCAGACGACGAGCGCAACGCGTGGCTGCCATGACATCACGGTCTACTCCGCGTATCACCTGGCGGCGGGTGCGTGCTCGGGCAATGGCATCCTGCTGGACATCAGCGATCCGGTGAATCCGAAGCGGCTGGATGCCGTGAGCGATCCAAACTATGCCTTCTGGCATTCGGCCAACTTCAGCAACGACGGCAAGGCCATTCTGTTCAGTGACGAGTGGGGCGGAGGCGGTCAACCGCGCTGCCGTGCGACGGACCCGATGAACTGGGGGGCGGATGCCATTTTTAAGCTGGACGCGAACAACAAGATGACGCTGCAGTCGTATTACAAGATGCCGGCGGCGCAGACAGACCAGGAGAATTGCGTGGCCCACAACGGGTCCGAGATTCCGGTTCCGGGCCGGGCACTGCATGTGCAGAGCTGGTATCAGGGTGGCATCTCGATTGTGGACTGGACAGATCCTGCGCATCCGATGGAGATCGGCTATTACGATCGTGGGCCGATCAACGGGAAGAAGTTTGCCATGGGCGGCCAGTGGTCGACGTACTGGTATAACGGCTTCATCTACGGGTCTGAGATTTCGCGCGGCCTGGATGTGATGAAGCTGTTGCCGACCGAGTTCCTTACTCAGAACGAGATCGATGCAGCCAACCAGATCACGTTTACGGAACTGAATGTGCAGAACCAGCCGCAGATTGTGTGGCCTGCAACGTTCATCACGGCGAAGGCTTACCTGGATCAACTGGGCCGTGGCGAGAGTCTGCCTGCGGCAAAGATTGCGGCCCTGCGCAGCGCAATCGAGAAGGCCGGTACATCGAAGAAGGACGCGGCCAAACTGAAGTCCGTCGCTCCGCAGTTGGAGAAGGCGGCTATGACGGCGAAGACACCGGCTGATGCGAAGCGTCTGCATGGGCTGGCGGAGATCATGGCGAAGGGCGGCGATGCCGCTCCTATGTCAATGGCCGGACTCTAAACGAAGCAACGTTGAAAGGCCGTCGCTCCTGATGGGGCGACGGCCTTCTTATTGCCGAGAGAAGATGGTCTGGACCGGACGATTCACGACGCCGGGTCTCAGTGCAATGTGGTGGTGGATTTATTGCTGCGTGTCTGCGATTGGAAGTAGCACCAGTGGCGTGCCTGCCCGGAGTTCGATGTTGTTCGACGTTGATACGAGTACCGATCGGTCCGCAGGACTTGGACTCAGACTTATGCCGGGAACGGTGGAGCCGACGCTTGCCATCGCGCCGATGTGATCGCCGGGAAGGTTTATCTGAGGGCCGTTTCTGCCGTCGATCTGAGAACCGTTTGTCTGGCCTGGCAAGCCGCGTGTGACACGGGTGCCCCCGGTCCCACCCGTTGTGGCCCCGGTGCTCCTTTGGTTGGAAGGATCCACGTTGATGCCTGTCGAGCGAGCGCCTGGGAACGGCGAAGCAGAGCTTGCGCCGATCTCCGAATCGTTTTCAATTTCGATGGGAGGCGGCGCTGCAGCAAGACCGGCGATGCCCATGTGGACGGCTCTGAACTGCCCACCGGAGACCTGGACCTGATCAAAGACCATGGCGAGGCGCGACTCGATCGAGCCTTTACCGAGCTTTGATACTTGCGTGAAGTGTCCGGTCATGACCGCGCCCGGAGCGATACGGGTACCGCCTGCGAGAGTGAGGCCGGAGTAGGTACGCACCTTTACCGGGTCGCCAATCTTTACGCGTCTTGCATCCACGTCCTGCATCAGTATGGCGCTCAGTGGCTGGTTCGATTGCTGCGTCTTAGCCTGTGCGACCGTGGCATCTGCGCTGGCGGGCGGGTGAGTTGTCTGGCCGGGTAATAGCACCGGCAGAAGTACCAGAGCCAATGTTGCTACGGATCGCGTCATTCGAGTTCTCCTACAAAGCTTCGCTGCGTGTTCATGGTCCCGCATCTGGATCGAAACTACGGTTTCGTACTTGGACTTGGCACTACACATCGCCAGGACGCACCGCATTTGCGGCCTCTTATGGTCCCACAGTTCGGCTTCGAAGGCGATCCAAGTAGACAAGTGGAGGTTTTCCAGCAGCGCATTCGAAGGGACTGGTTTCTCTCTGCTGTTGATGATTCGTGTTTCGCGGTGCTGCACATCTAGACTGCGGATAGAGTCCTGTTTGTAGAGGAGAACGATGATTCTCAAGCACTCAAAGGACAAGCGAGCGGTTTTCGATTTTGAGGTCGACTTTCTGAATGGCGGCGGTCTGCAAGGGCAAGGCTTCCGACTCGACATCGATGGCGAAGAGATTGCCGATTGTGATCTCAGCGATGCGGTGGTGCGCGATCTGCGCCTGTTGATGGTGGACGGAGTCCGCATTCTGAATAAACAAATTATCGAAGAGCGACACAAGCGTTGCGTGGCCGGCAGCAGCGCAGACGTGAATCGTTTGTCAGTGCCGACCTATGTGGATCTGAGTCACACCGTGCATGAGGGGCTGGTCACGTTGAAGGGATTTCCGGCTCCGGTGATCTGTGACTTTCTGAGTCGTGAGGACTCGCGCAAATACTATGACGCAGACACCAGCTTCCAGATTGGGCGGATCGATATGGTCGCGAATACCGGCACTTATCTGGACAGCCCCTTCCATCGCTTCGAATACGGGAAGGACCTATCGGAGTTGGAGCTGGCTTCGCTGGTGGGACTGGACGCGGTTGTAGCGCGGGTAACGGAGCGAGAGGGCCGTGCCGTGGGCCGAGAGGTATTCCTGCCGCTGGAGGTGCGCGGTAAGGCGGTGCTGGTGGAAACCGGATGGTCGCGCCATTGGGCCACTGAGCAGTACTTTGAGGGTCACAGCTTTCTCACGCGTGAAGCGGCAGAATATCTGCGCGATGCGGGTGCGGTGTTGGTAGGGATCGATTCGTACAACATCGACGATACGAGCGATGGGGCGCGGCCCGTCCACACGATTCTGCTGGGTGCGGGAATTCCGATCGTGGAACATATGTGTCGTATTGAGGAGTTGCCAACGAGTGGCTTTCGCTTTACGGCGGTGCCGGTGAAGGTGAAGGGAATGGGAACATTTCCAGTACGAGCCTTCGCGACGTTGGGAGCGCCGTAGCTAAGGGACGTGTTCTTGAGAGCTCAGTGGGACTACGTCAGCGATTATTGCTAGGGCGATGGTCTGATTCCAGCTACGATGGTGCAACTCGACAGGCTCGACTTGTCGCGCGCACGAATGATCGACCGGTAGTTGTTGTGACATTTTTTCCTGCTGCCTTTTCTCAGCTTCCTATTCCAAGTAATCACGCTGCACTCTGACGGAGAGAAATAATGGATGTACCAAAGATTTTGAAGACGATTGGCGAACAGATCAGCACATTCGCAAGCGGGAAGCTGGCATTTGCCGAGCCTATCTCCGTAGCGGATCGAACCATCATTCCAGTGGCCTGGGTGCGATACGACTTCGGTGCAGGGGGTAGCACGCCCGGTGCTTATCGCCGCGTGGCCAAGCAAGAGGGCGGTGGCGGAGGCGGCGGCCAGGTATCTGTCATACCCGCGGGGATGATCGAAATCACGCCGACATCGACTCGCTTCATTCCGATACCGGATGCAACGAAAGCTTTCGCTTTGGTCACATCGAGCGCCGCCGAATCAGGGATGGACAACGGCAGCGCGTCGAATGGTCAGAACGATTCCTCTGGCGGAGGAAAGGCGCCGACCAAGCGGCAACTTGCTGCTTATAAGTCAGGCAACAAGAAAGCCGCAGGAAAGAGTGCAGCAAAGAAGACCGCTTCAGTGAAGACCGCTCGGTCTTCGTCACGGAAGGCTGTTGCCGTGAAGGCGTCGCCGAAGAAGGCAGGCTCCTCAGCCGCCCCTAAGAAGAGCGCCGTAAAGGGTCGTTAGAAGGGGAGTCGCTCCGGAGCTGTCTTCATCGCTCCGGAGCGACACACCGTTTTAAGCACACAAGAGATTTCAGCGGTCTTCCGAAGACCTGCGAGTCTTCATGCCTTCCGCATTCGTTACAGGTGGGAAAAAACAAAGAGCAAGAGCGCGTAGAGAGAGAGAACAACCCCAAGTCCAATCAAGGTGGTCTTTTTGTCCGTCGACCTTAGCCACCAGCTGAAACGATTGCTGGTCCACGGTACGAGCTTATTCATGAGCAGAATGCCGACTGAGTTACCTGCAAAGAGAGCAAGGTAGAAGGGCCAGTGCAGGCGCTTCATGAGTAGCGGTTGCTGAACAAACCATCCAAACAGGAAGACTTCCGGGTAGAGCATCAGAAGTACGATCATGTTCTGCTTCCAAACGGGCACGGGCGCAGCACCACTGTTTGGGAACCACTGTTCGAAGCCGCTTTGTACGACACGGGTAGCGAAGCGGTCAGTGAATGCTTCCGCTTCTTTGAGCAGGTTGAGTCGCTCCGGGGAGTTCAGCCAGTTGTCCAGATTCTGTTGGGAATCGAAACGAATGATTGAAAGCCAATCCTCCTGGACACCCTCGATCGGGGGCTGGAGCCTGTATCCCCGAAAGCCGGGAGCCTGCGACTGTGCGGCTGCGATCTTCAGTTCCCAACTGCGGTACTGGCCTTCCTGTCCCGGCAGCAGACGCGTCGAGATGACGAGGGAAGCGGCCGCTGGAAGGACGCCGGATGCGCCGTCGTTGACGATGTGAACGTCATCGCTACCAGCGAGAATGGGTTGCAGTTTGTCGAGCAGCTTGAGGCGTACCGGCGAACGCAGCCATCCTGTGCCGGCATCAAGTGACGAGAAGCGGAGCAGGGTTACCCAGTCGAATTGCGCGGGCGGGTTTGGGGGGATGATTTTCTGCTCGACGAAGCCAGGCCATTTCGAGACCTCTGCGCCGATTTCGTCCTGCCAGCTTCTGAAGGCTTCCTCTTGCCCATCGATCGGTCGAGTCTGCGTGACGATCGTGATGGGATCCTGATGTGTGATACCGGCTTGCGTTTTTACGTCCGACACTTGCGCATTCTCCCTCGAATCAGAAAAAGACCAGCGGGGGTGTTGCGACCAGAATGCGCATGGCTGGTCATCTTCTTTCCCTTGCTGAGCGATTCAGCATATCTTATCGATCTGTCGCGCTCGTGCAACAAAATTATGGGGGCGCCGGCACTCGTCTTTGGTGGCCCGACCTCCCTCTCAAGTCGCATGGACTCTGATGGGTTGTGATGGTAATCTGCAACGCTCATGACAAACTATGCGCGCGGGATCAGGCTGCACGAGCAGCGCCGATCTGTTGAGGCACAAGCTCCCTTCTGTAAGCGATCCCTTCGTCGAAGTGCGCTTATCGCGTTTTATGGATTACTTGTGGTGTTGCCGACACGGGCGCAGGACCAGGACAAGAGCGGTCTCAGCGCCAACCCTGGCGCCGTCGACATTGTGGCGGGCACTGGCCGATTGGGCCGGACGATTGGCATCCGCGAGGCCTCTGGAGTTCGTCTGGGTGGCGTATGGCTTGGCGACGCGAACTATCTGATCTCAGGCGGTGCTGAACCTGGAAAATCCAGCTTCAACAGTATGTTGCTTCTGGATCTGAATATCGATCTGAATAAGTGGTTAAAGATTCCGGGTGCACAGTTCGGCGTTGACTATCTTCAGTTCAATGGCGGCAGAACAAATGCACAAGCGGGTTCGGTGGTCGGCTACAACAGTCTTCCCGGACTACCACCCTTGGCTCGGAGTGAGCTTTACGAGATGTGGTGGCGGCAGCGACTGTTTCGCGACAAGCTTACGGTGAGAGTCGGAAAGACCGTCCCGACAAATGATTTCAATAATGTGCTGCGTCCGCTACAGCTCCACGACGCAAGCCTCTTCATTCCAAGTGTCTCGGGTCTTGCTTACACGCCTGTCTTTGTGAATCCGACGTTGCTGGGAGTTATGCCGGGCTATTACAACTCGGCTTATGGTGTGACGGCGAGTTTTGCGCCCACTAAGAAAATCTATCTGTCTTACGGGCTGTATGACGGCACGGGCGCTCGTCAGGATCAGACGGGACTCCGCGCAGTGCCGTCGTTCAAGGGATATTTCTTCCATGTTGGTGAGGCTGGTTATGCGTGGCAGCTTGGCTCGCGGGGAATGCCGGGAACCATTGCAGTAGGCGCCTGGGGCCAGACGGGGAAGTTATCAAGTCCTGGAAGGACAGAAGACGGCGCGCAGGGCTTCTATGCGTTTGCCAGTCAGCGTTTGTGGCTCCGACGGCCGCGTGTTGATAACAGCGGTATTACTAGCTTCTTTCAATTTGGAATGAATCAATCGAAGACACTGATTGCCAAGACTTATGTTGGCGGGGGTTTGACAGGCTTCGGTCTGATTCCCAAGCGCCCCAGCGATTCGTTCGGCATTGGTGCAGGCGTGACGCGCCTGAATGAGAGTTATGGGTTCCGAAGAAGTGAGACGATGTTGCAAGGCTACTACCAGATGCGTTTGGTCGGCGATCTCTTCTTCCAGCCCACGATGACCTATATCCCCACGCCTGGCAACAGCGCGAAGTTAGCTGCTGCGACTGCCGTGACGATGCGAGTTACGCTTCTTTATTAAACTCCGGCGCTTCGCAGAACCAATTTATTGGCCGGTCGATCCGACGATTGCGCGTTGCCATCGAAGATTTGTCATGGGCGTTATGAAGCGGACGGCCTGCATGCGGCCGTTTGTTTCGTCGATGAAGGTGAACTCCTGCGGGCCGCTGAGGACAAAGAAGTGTCCGGGGCGATCCATGTAGACGCGCTCTGGTGTAACGCCTGCGGGCATTTCGACGGCCAGGCCCTCGGGCGCGGCGACGAACCGGATCGGGCCGTAGTTGCCCGCGAATTTTGTGGCGTAGTTGACGTTGAATGGGATGGCACGATGCGCCTTTTGGCGGAAGTCGGGCCAGTTGTACACCGTCGACGTGCTGCGGAGTATTTCTTCCACCAGGACACCGGCGTTACTGCCGTTGGCCATCACAACGACGCCGTCCTGTTTTCCCTGGAAGTAGGCGACCATCTCATCGTGGAAGATGCCTGATCCGCCGTGTTCCATGAAGTGAGCGCCGGGCTTGCCGCCGACGACGATGCCGAGACCCTGTAACATGCCGGGCATCATCTGTGGACCGGGTGCGAGCATTTGACGGATGGTCGATTGCTTCAGGATTCGCGAGGAATGGCCGTCGTACTCCTTTTGCAGCTCGATAAGTAGTTTCGCCATGTCTGTCGCGGTGGACCATAGGCCGCCGGCTGCAGCGTCGGGGTTGTAGTACTTGCGTGGCGGGATCGCGTGATCGCCAAGATAGGCTGTGGCCGCGTGGGTTGAGAGCTGATCCGACAGAGGGACCTCGTAGCTGCTGCTGGTCATCCCTGCTGGGGCGAGGACAGTGTGTTCTACAAAGGATGTGAAGCTTTCGCCGGTGATGTCTTCCACGAGGAGTTGAAGGACTACATAGCCGCCGTTGGCGTAGCGGAATCCTGTTCCTGGTGTTGCTTCGATGCGTACGGGCGCTGTTCGTGCAGGCGGTGTTCCGTCCAGGTCGTTGAGTAGTGTCGGCAGGGGTTTGGATGGGTCGTAGAGTTCGCCGTTGTGTGTGCCGATGCCAGAAGTGTGTGTGAGTAACTGACGGATGGTGACGGTTTTTGGCCCAGGCAAGGAGCTCTCGGGAAGCTTCCATCGTTTCAGGTAGTCATTGACGTTGCGGTCGAGATCGATCCGCTTCTGTTCGTAGAGTTTTAGTACGGCGAGTGCGGTGACTGGCTTGCTCATCGACTCTGCGGCGAAGAGTGTGTCGGGTGTGACTGATGGACCTCCGATCGCAGCGACGCCATAGCCGCGTGCCCAGTCGACGTGGCCATTGTGGATGGCGGCGATACTGACGCCAGGGACCTGGAGTTCCTTCATGCGCTGCTGAAGCTTGTATGTCGCACGTTTGCCGGGCAGGAAGTACATGGACGCGAGATTATGTTCGACGGTATCCGCTCGGTTCGCCGATGTGCCTGGTTCGCGATGAGGCTGAGAGGGGGCTGCGAAAGGCAGTGCCGCCGCGAGGATGCCGAGAAGGAGCGAGGCAGCAGAAAACTTCATAGCGGGATCATCTTATGAGCCTTCAAGCGTCGGCGCTGCACCAACGTTACATTCTTGCAGCGTATTCAGACACGTAGATTTCTGAAGTCTTGCGCAGAGTTGGACCGGCCTGTCTGAGGAGGGCGCATTGCCTAGCCCCCTTCTGTAGTGGGGACATCTGGGCTACGAGCGTGTTTTGGGCTGTGAGCCTGATCGTGACGCATCTAACTATGCCACCGTTCTGTGCATTTAGCTCCGCTCGGGGAAGTGCAAATGTCCACGAAGAGTAGGAGTTGGGACTTTCAAAGCGTTCGCACGACCGCCGATCATTTGTAGCGTGCGCGCTTCAGTGCAGCGTCCATTTGCGGCGATCAACGAGCAGATAATGAGGAGATGGCGGTTCCTCATTTCTCGTCTCCGGCCGACGAATCCAAGCGTAGGCTAAGTCTCCACGAACAGCGGGTCCAAGCGTTTGAGACGCAGCACGTCTGGTTTGGCTATCTCAGGCTTCTCCTTGTATTCGCGATTGTGGCGATGGCGTGGACATCCCTGGTCCGCGACTGTTTTTCTCCACTGCTGCTTGTTATTCCGTTGCTTGGCTTCGTTGTTACGGCGGTTCTGCACTCTCGCGTGCTGAGACAACAAGCGCGTGCGCGTCGGGCTGCAGAGTTCTACCGCAAGGGCCTGGCACGCATGGAGGATCGTTGGCCGCGGACTTCGGAGCGATCGCTTCCAGCAGACCTGATCGCAACGAGCCTCTATGCGCGTGACTTAGACATCGTTGGAAAGGGAAGTCTCTTTGAGCTTCTCTGTCTTGCAAGGACGCGTATGGGCGAACTCTGGTTGTTGCAGTGGCTCATTGCCCCGGCGCCGCTGGAGACGATTTACCAGCGACAGCAAGCGGTGATGGAACTTCACGACAAAGTCGACTTTCGAGAGCGCATGGCTGTGTCGGGTAATGAAGTGGAAGCAGGAGTTGCTCCGGAGGCTCTAAGGCAGTGGGCGACTTCACCCTCAGGATCCATGCAGGGATGGATGCGATGGGTTGCGCTGGTGCTTGCAGCACTCGCACTTTGCGCTACGTTCGCGTGGCTGCAGGACGGAACACGTTTGCCTTTGCTTGCCGTGTTGCTGGTTGAGCTATGCGTGGCTCGTTACTTCAAAGACCAGATGACGGCGGTGATGCGGGGGACTGACAACAGCCTGAAAACTTTGGAGCTGTTCTCCGCACTCTTTCGTGAGATCGAGCGAGAGGACTTCCAGACGAAGCGGCTTATCGAACTCAAGCGCGATCTGCTCTCTCATGAGACGTCTGCCTCCGCTGCTATTGATGCGCTGGGCAAGATCGTGTCTTACAAGAACACCTTGAGCAATCCTTTACTCAAGCCGTTCGACCTGCTGCTGATGTACTCCGTGCAGTTGGCATTCGCAATTCAACGGTGGCGCAAGCTGCATGGTGAGGCCGTGCCTGTATGGCTTGATGCGTTGGGTGAGATGGAAGCGCTATTGTCCATCGCCGCTTATAGCTATGAACATCCGGACGATCCCTTCCCCACGTTTACGGATGGTCCTGCACATCTGGATATGCAGGAGGTTGGTCATCCGCTGATCCCCGCGTCGTCCTGTGTGCGTAACAGTGTGACTATCGGCGGGACGACCAGGGTGCTGTTGATCAGCGGGTCCAATATGTCCGGGAAGAGCACGTTGATGCGAACGGTGGGCGTAAACGTGGTGCTGGCGATGTGTGGTGCACCCGTACGGGCGCGGCGGATGGAGCTCACACCGGTGACGGTTGGAGCGAGTCTTGTCGTGAATGATTCGCTGCTGCGTGGTAAGTCGCGTTTCTACGCGGAGATCGAGAAGATACAGGCGATTTGCGAGCTGGCGCGAAAGAGCGAACTGCCGGTGTTGTTTCTGCTTGATGAGTTACTGCAGGGAACCAATTCCAATGACCGGCTGCTTGGGGCTGCGGGGATCACACAAGAACTTGTGGACTGTGGCGCGATCGGCATCCTCACCACGCATGATCTTTCTCTGACGGCGATCGAGAAAGGTGAGGGCTGGATCAAGAACGCGCATTTCCAGGACTTCATCGTGGAAGGCGAGATGCGATTCGACTTTCGTTTGAGGGATGGTGTTGTGACGAAGAGCAATGGTGTGGAGTTAATGCGGTTGATTGGGCTGAAGGTGTAGTTCGTCCGGCGCGAAGCACCGAAGCGCCGTGAGGTTTTGAGCAAGTTGCCCGGGTTTGCGCGGTCCGCCCAGTCAAGAAGTGCGCGCAAATTAATTTCGATTCTCTTGCATCGCATCCTACTAGTAGGTAGTCTCATAAGTATGCAGGGAGAGACCTCAGATCGTATCCTCCAGACCGCCAAGACCCTGATCGCTGATCTGGGCTACTCGGCTTTCAGCTACGCCGACATTGCCGAGGCGGTCAAAATTCGGAAGGCGAGTATTCATCATCACTTTCCGACGAAATCGAGCCTGGTTGTTGCGGTCCTCAGAGATCATCGAGAAAAGTTGTTGGAAGGGACACGATTCCTGACGGAAAAGCATGTCGATCCCCTGGCAAGACTGCACGCCTATGTCCAATACTGGGAGGGTTGCATGCGAGACAAGAGCCAGCCGTTCTGCATTGCAGCGCTGCTGGCAGCCGAACTGCCGAGCCTTCCCGAGGAAGTTCGCGCCGAGGTTCAGCAACACTTTCTGGCGTTGAGTGGATGGATTCGCGAAACGCTCGAGGAAGGTCTTAGCAAGCGGAAGGTAAAGCTTCACGGGACATCCGAAGACGAAGCACAGATGTTCATGGCAACCATCCACGGCGCCATGTTATCCGCCCGAGCCGTTGGAAGCTGCGATGTATTTCACGCGGTGGCGGCCGGCGCATTACAACGTATCTCCACACGCAAGTCCTAGCCGGCCACATCGGCGATTCTTTTCTCTTTCACTAAACCTACCAACTAGAAGGTAGTTACGAGGCCCATATGTCAATTACTTACCACGCAGATCAGTCACAAGCGCATTCGCTGCGCAACCTTTACTTCACCCGCACGGCCGTCCAGCTACTCTGGGCTGCTATCGTCATCGCAACCTCAGCCCGTAATCCTCCGTTAGCAGCCGGTCTCCTCATCCTTTACCCGCTGTGGGACGTTGCGTGCACCGTGTTCGACATGAAGTCTTTCACGCGTTCCGGCCCATCCACTGCACACTATGTCAACGTGGTCCTGGGGACCTTGGCCGCGATCGGAATGGGCCTTACTGCTTTCAAGACTCCCCAACAGGGTGTGGTCATCTTTGGTGGGTGGGCCTTCGTCGCCGGAGTTGCGCAACTCGCCATTAGCATCTCCCGCAGGAAAGAGTTGGGCGGGCAGTGGGCGATGATCCTGAGTGGTTTGCAATCCGCGGCGGCAGGTGCGGCCTTCATCCTGGGTGGGCTGCACGACAAGACACATATCAAGGACCTGGGCGGCTACGCGATCTTCGGCGGAGTCTACTTTCTCATCGCCGGCTTGTTGATGCATCGTAGGTTATCCCGAGAATCAGGGAATGGTGCCGTTGCTACCGGACAAGCATGATGGTGTAGGGGAAAGCTGTGGGTGCGAAATCTTCTCACGGCCTCGCGATGAAACCTATGAGCTGCGACTACCTTTTAGTGGTTTCGGATTATGATGTCCTCCAAAAGACGAGAACCCCGCCTGTGATGGCGGGGTTCCTTGTTGCCTGGCGCAGTCTGCCTGCCTGATCAGATTTCCAGAATGACTGGCATGATCATGGGGCGGCGCTGAGTGTTTTTCTGGATGTAGCGCTTGAGGTCGGCGCGGACCTTTTCCTTGATGAGCATCCAGTCGCGTTTTTCTTCGCTGCTGGACTGTTCAAGGGTTTGGCCGATGATGCGGCGGGCGTCCTTGATCATGCCTTCTTCGTTGACGGCGAAGCCGCGCGTTACGATTTCGGGCGGGCCCGCGAGCTTGCCGCTCATCTTGTCGATGGTGATGATGGCGAGTACGAGGCCTGCTTCGGAGAGGTGACGGCGGTCGCGGATGATGATGTCTTCGACGACGTCGGAGGTTGAGCCCGAGTCGATGAGGATGCGACCGCTGTTGACCTTGCCGGTCTTCTCGGCGGAGGTGGCGGTGAGTTCGAGGACTTCGCCGTCTTCGAGCAGGACGCACTTGCCGGGGATGCCGGTGCCGGTGGCCACCTCAATGTGCTGCGTCAGGTGGCGGTAGTCGCCGTGGACGGGCACGAAGAACTTGGGTCGCAGCAGGTTGATCATGAGCCGGAGCTCTTCCTGCGATGCGTGTCCGCTGACGTGGATGAGGCCGCTCTTGCCGTCGTCGTGGATGACCTTTGCCTTGCGGCGGTAGAGGTGATCGATGACGTTGTAGATGGCCTTCTCGTTGCCGGGGATGACGCGCGAGCTGAAGAGGACGGTGTCGCCGGCTTCGATGCGTGCGTGCTTGTGGTTGTCTACGGCGGCGCGGCTGAGGGCGGACATGGGTTCGCCCTGGGTGCCGCTGATCATGACGCAGACCTTTTCGGGCGGCAGATCCTTGATGGCACCGGAGTGCACGATGAGGCCCTGCGGCGGGTTGATGTAGCCCAGGTCCATCGCGATTTCGGAGGCGTTGTCCATGGAGCGGCCGATGAGCGCGACCTTACGGCCATGCTTGTGTGCCAGATCCATCGCCAGCTTGATGCGGTGGATCGAGGACGAGAAGCAGGAGAAGAAGAGACGCTTCTCGGTCCGCGCGAAGATCTCATCGAGGCGCGGCTTCACGGCGAGTTCGCCGGGGGTGTAGCCGGTCCGATCGCAGTTGGTGCTGTCCTGGAGGAGCAGGAGGACGCCTTCCTTGCCTAGCTCAGCGAAGCTGTGCAGGTCAAAGGGCTTGCCGTCCGGCGATGCAAGATCGATCTTGAAGTCGCCCGTGTGGACGATGGTGCCGACGGGGGTCCGGATGGCCAAGGCCACGCAGTCCACCAGCGAGTGGGTCACACGGATGGGCGAGATTTTAAAGACACCGAGGCTGAAGCTTTCGCCGGGGAGCATCTCGATCATGTCGGCGTCGTCGAGCAGCTTGTGCTCTTCGAGCTTGCCTTCGAGCAGCGTCAGCGTGAACTCCGTGCCGTAGACGGGCACGTTGAGCTGCGAGAGGATGCGCGGCAGGCCGCCGATGTGATCTTCGTGACCGTGGGTCAGGAGGATGCCGCGGACCTTTTCGCGGTTCTCAAGGAGGTAGGTGATGTCGGGGACTACGATGTCTACGCCGAGGAGGTCGTCTTCGGGGAACATCAGGCCGGCGTCAATGACGACGATGTCGTCCTTCCACTGGATGGCCATGCAGTTCATACCGAACTCGCCCAGTCCACCCAGGGGGATTATTTTCAGTGTTTCATTACTCATGGACCTTCAGGGTAGCACCCGCGCGTGCCCGCGCTGACACCCTTATGCGTCAGCGGGTGCTTGAATCGCTTCCGACTGGGCATGCATGCGACGGGCCGCCCGGCCGGAGCGCCTGCCCATGACGCTCTTCCAGACGCCGATGACCATGAAGAGCAGGCAAGTCATGCCCGCCCTGTTCGGTGGAACGACAGCTGCGAGCAGGCAGACGAGGACGCCGACGAAGCCAGTGCCGGCCTCTTCCACGATGAAGTTGCGCGTCAGCATCCGCTCCAGGGGCGTGAGCGCGAGCTTGTCGCGCTGGCGGTAGGCGTTGGCGTAGAGGGCAGAGAAGAGGAAGTAGATGGTGGCGAGGCCGGCGGCGAAGAGGAGGACAACTTCTCGCATGTTGTCGCCGGCCATGACCACTTCGCTCTGGCCAAAGGCGGAGAGGAAGAGGAATTTGAGCGGGTAGACGTAGAAGAGGATGACGAAGAGCAGGAGCCCGTTGAGCCAGACGGTGCCTGCGTCGTGCGTGCCGAAGCGGCGGAAGAAGGTGTAATGGCCGTACCAGACGAGCATGAGCAGGAGAAAGCTGATGCCGAAGGGGACGAAGCCGTACCAGAGGTGGTGGAGCTCCTCGTAGTTTTTGGGGACTTCGAGTGAGACGACGAGCAGGGTCAGAGCGAAGCCGAAGACGACGTCAGAGAAGGCATCCAGCCGCGAGAAGCCCAGGCCGCGCAGACGAAAGCCGTCGTTGTCAACGGGCTCGTGTTCGTTGTGCAGCAGGGCTTGTCGCAGCATGGCGGCTTCTCCGAGGTGTGTGGGTGACGTTAGCGCAGAAGGTCTTCGAGCGTGAGCGAAAGCTCCGTCTTTTCATCGCGGTACTTGACGATGATGGGTGTGTAGACGCTGAGGCCTTCGGCGCCGGGCTTGGTAATGGCGCGGGATCCGGGAACGACGACCGCTCCGGCAGGGATGATGAGCGGCATGTCTGCCGTGGCGCGGATGGTGACGTTGTTGACGACGTCAAACACGGGTGTGCCGCGGGTCAGGATGGTGCCGGCCGCGAGGACTGCCTTGCTACGGACGATGGTGCCCTCGTACACGCCGGTGTTGCCGCCGACGAGCACGTCGTCTTCGATGATGACGGGGGTTGCGTTCACGGGCTCAAGGACGCCGCCGATCTGGGCTGCGGCGGAGAGGTGGACGCGCTTGCCGATCTGGGCGCAGGAGCCGACGAGGGCGTGCGAGTCGATCATGGTGCCCTCATCGACGTAGGCGCCGACGTTGACGTAGGCGGGCGGCATCATGACGACGGACTTGGCGAGGAAGGCGCCGGCGCGGACGGAGGAGCCGCCGGGAACGATGCGGATGCCCTGTTCCGGCGTGAAGATGCGGGCGGGGTAGGTGTGCTTGTCGACGAAGGCGCCGGAGCTCATGTCTACGAGGGTGCCGAGGCGGAAGCCGAGGAGGATACCGCGCTTGACCCAGGCGTTGACCTTCCAGCCGATGGGGCTGGTGGCGTCCGGCTCGGCGGAGCGCAGTGTGCCGGCTTCGAGGGCGTCACGCAGTTCGTTGAAGGCATCGATAGACTCGCGCTCCGCAACTGCGGCTGCACCGAGCGAGAACGCATGCTCGATGCGTTGTTCCAGATCTTGAAAAGGCATGAGGGAAGTTTATCAAGCGCCTGTGTGCATCCGACTTGAGGTGAGAGAGAAGCACAGTCCGCCGGTGACGCCCGATGGTCGCTACTTTGTGGTTCGGGGGCGGCTTTGGCGTTGCTCGAACCCTGCTTTAAGTGCAGCGGAGCGGGAGCGGCTGGTGCATGAGTTGATGCTGGCGCGGAGTGCGAAGGGCAGGGCTATGCGGGCTAGTGATGCTGCGGGGCGTGAGGCTGCGCGGAAGCGCGTGGATGCGGCGAAGCATGCGCTGGGCGAGCGTGGTGCTGTGTGGTGGGACGATGGTGCGCCGGATCTGAACCGGCATTTGGCGAAGAACACGCCGTATGCGGGTTGGTTTGCGTCGATCGAAGAAGAGAAGCGCAAGAGGTAGTCATCCGGGAGTAGGCGTCGTCTTCGATAGCCGGCTTGCAATCGTTTAGGAAGCGCAACGGATTTTGGTTGGTCGGAAGGGCACGGTGTCGGCTTTGCCAAGAGCATTTCGAGAAGCATAGGCGAATGGTCCCGGCCGATTCCAATCGTTCGAAAGTCGCAGGGATCGGAAGGGCACAGCTTTAGCTGTGCCGATGTGAGTTCTCCGGAACTGGGCTTTAGCCCCTGAGGTCCGCTCTCTGCGATCAGCAGAAGAAAGCTAAACCTCAGCGGCTAAAGCCGATGCAATGGGGAGTTGTTGTTGGCACAGCTGAAGCTGTGCCCTTCCGATCGAGGAGCGTAATTGGCGGCAGTAAATTACTGCGGCAGGAGCCCCAGGTCCGTTGCCACGGTCTGAAGCTTCTCCTGCGTCGCATCGCCGACGGGCATCATCGGCAGGCGGAGTGTGTCGCCTTCGATCAGACCCATCATCGCGAGGACCGCCTTGGTCGGTGCCGGGTTTGGCTCAGAGAACAAGGCGTTGTTGAGTGCATGCAGTTCTTTTGCGAACTCGCGTGCTGCGCCGAGGTCGTGGACGAGAGCGGCTTTGATCAGTTGCGAGACGAGCTTTGGTGCGACGTTCGATGCGACGGAGATGAGGCCTGTTCCGCCACCCGCGATGATGGGCAGCGCGAGATAGTCGTCGCCTGCGAAGACGGCGAAGGCTGCGGGCTTGATGGCGAGGATCTCGCCGATCTGCGCGAGGTTGCCGCTGGATTCCTTGATGCCGACGACGTTGGGCAGGACGGCCAGGCGCATGAGCGTTGTCGGGTCCAGGTTAGCGGCGGTGCGGCCAGGGATGTTGTAGAGCAGCACGGGCAGGGGCGCGACGGCGTCTGCGATCGCCTTGAAGTGCAGGTACTGGCCCTGCTGGGTGGGCTTGTTGTAGTAGGGGTTCGCGGTGAGGATGCCGCTAAGGCCCGGGATCTTTGCGATGGCGGTGGCGCGGCGCGCGGCTTCACGCGTGCTGTTGTGCGTGCAGCCGGCAACGACGGGGATGCGACCGTTCGATGCCGCGATGACCGTGGAGATGACAGCGTTCGTCTCGTCCTCGGTGAGCGTGCTGGCTTCGCCGGTGGAGCCGCAGGCTACGAGGAAGTCGACGCCGCCAGCGATCTGCGCCTCGACAAGCTTCTTCAGCGATGCGTGGTCGACGCTTTCGTCCGCGTGAAAGGGAGTGATGATCGCTGTGCCGAGTCCGTGAAAAATCGCAGGTTCCATACCGCTTGTGAGTGTATCGCGGCGGGCGGTTACGCGTGCGGGGCGTGGTGCCTGCCGGGACGGTGCAGACCGAGTTCGGGCGCGATCCAGATGAAGGTGACGAGCAGATTGAGCAGGAGCGCGAGGATCGGTTTGTAGTACGCAATGGGCAGCGCAGCGAGATAGAGGACGATGCTGGTGACGTGCTTGATGGTCTCTGCGCGGTCCTGTTTGGGCAGCGGTTCGCCGTGTAGCTGATGGAGTTGATTGAGCGCGAGACGGAGTACGAGGAAGGCTCCTCCGGATGACATCATGACTACGGTGTAGATCGCGACGGAGAAGGAGTCGAAGTGCTTTTCCTGCACGTAGTCCGTGAAGAAGGGAACGAGCGAGAGGAGGAAGAGGAAGAGGAGGTTGGCCCAGAGGACCCGGTAGTTGATGCTCTCGTTGCGGCGGCAGAGTTCGTGATGGTTGACCCAGTAGATGGCAACCATGAAAAAGCTGAGCGCGTAGATGCCGAGACGGGGAACGATTGTGAGGAAGCCCGGTAGGCCGCTTGCCGCGGGGACGCGGAGTTCCAGCACCATGATGGTGATGATGACGGCGATGACGCCGTCACTGAAGGCTTCGAGACGGGTTGACTTCATCTCGAGTGCGGACAAATTACACCCACTCGCCCGATCGCATCAGCGGCTCTTCGGTGCCATCGGCATGGACGCCGTCTACGTTCATCTCGCCGCTACCGATCATCCAGTCGACGTGGATCAGGCTGGTGTTTGCGCCCTTGGCGTTCAGAGTTTCTTCGTCGAGGGTTTCGCCGTCCTTGATGCAGGTGGCGTAGGCCTGGCCGAGTGCGATGTGGCTTGCGGCGTTCTCGTCGAAGAGCGTGTTCCAGTAAAGCAGGCCGCTTTGCGCGATGGGTGAGCCGTGCGGGACGAGGGCTACTTCGCCCAGGTGGCTGGCGCCTTCGTCCACCTTGATGAGCTTGCGCAGGGCTTCTTCACCTGCGGTGGCGTTGGCTTCAACGATCTTGCCGTTCTCAAAGCGGACGCTGATGTTTTCGATGAGTGTCCCCTGGTGCGAGAGCGGCTTGGAGGCGGTGACGGTGCCGTTGACGCGATCCTTGTGCGGCGTGGTGAAGCACTCTTCGGTGGGGATGTTGGCGTTGCAGAAGATGCCGTTGCCGCAGACGCCACCGCCACCGGCCCACAGGTGATCGTCGGCAAGACCGACGACGAGATCGGTGCCGGGGCCACGGAAGTGGAGGGAGTGGAAGCGCTTGTCATTCAGGATCGCGACGCGCCTGGCGATGTTGGCGCCGTGATCCTTCCAGTCCTGCACGGGGTCTGCGCCGGTGATGCGCGAAGCGTGGAAGATGGCATCCCACTGGCGTGCGACGGCTTCGTTCTCCGGCACGTTGGGGAACATGAGCTTGGCCCATGCAGGCGTAGCGGCGGCGACGATGGTCCAGTTGATGGTGTGGCGTGTGACCAGCTCCATCGCGGGTTTGGAGGCCCTGGACATGGCGACGTTCACGCGGCTTACCTTGGTGGGGTCCTGGTCCTTCAGCAGCGATGGGTTCGCGCCAGTGATGCCCATGCGTGCGGCACCGCTGCGGTAGGCCTCGGCGATGCCTTCGGTGAGCCACTTTGGGACGGCGTCGAAGCTGGCGTCGGGTGCGTACTTGTAGCGCGAGAGGGTGGCGTCGTCATCGGCGTACATCACCGTCACGATGCTGGCACCGGCCTTATAGGCCTGCTCGACGACGCGGCGCACGAAGGCGACGTGATCGAGCGATGCCGTGATGAGGAGCTCCTGGCCTTCGCGCAGGTTCAGGCCGACCTTGACGGCGACGAGGGCCATGCGGTCTAGCTTCTCTTCAAAGGTGAGGTCGGCGAAGGTGCGTGTTGCTTCTGCGATGGCTGCCATGGTGACGATTTCCCTCAGCGGCTGGAGCCGCTCTTGTTGCTAAAGCTGGAATGGCAGGACCGAAGCCCTGCCTCTCCCGAAATGTTTGTGTCTCAACTTCTAGAGTTCGGTGAAGATGTCGCTGAAGTCGTAGACACCCTTGCGGGTGCTGAGCCATTCGGCTCCACGGACGGCGCCTTCGGCGAAGCCACGGCGGCTGAAGGCCTCATGGGTGAGCAGCAGACGGTCGGCGCCGCTGACAGCTTCGACGATGTGGAGGCCGGGGACGTCGCCCTCGCGCACGGAGGTGATTGGGACTTCACCTGCGCCGACCAGTGCCTGTTGCAGGCTGATGGCGGTGCCGCTGGGCGCGTCGAGCTTGGTGACGTGGTGCGTCTCCTCGATCTTGAACTCGTAGCCGGCCTTGCGTAGCGGCTCGGCCATCTGCTTTGCGATCTTGAGCATGACCTGCACACCGATGGAGTAGTTGGTGCCGTGGAGCAGGGCGCCTTCCTTGCGGAGGGCGAGTGCGCTCATGTCGTGCAGGCTGTTGTACCAGCCCGTTGTGCCGACAACGACCTTTGCGCCGACGGCGAGGCATGCGCGCAGGTTGGTCAGCACGGCCTCAGGCGTGGTGAAGTCGATGACGACGTCGAAGCCTGCGACGAAGGGCGCGGTGAGCGCGGATCCGCGCGGATTTTCCTTCGCATCCAGAACGTGTACGCCGTGGCCGCGTTCGGACGCTACGTCCGCAACCAGCTTGCCTGTCTTGCCGTGACCCAGTACCAGCACTCGCATGGTTCAATCCCCGGGGCTAAAGCCCCTTAGTTCTTTGCTGCTTATCGGCGCGGCTGAAGCCGTACCTACGATTCGTGCTCGCCGCATGTTGCAGAGTGCAACATGCGGCGGTATGCGTGACGTGTGATGCCTACTGCACCACAACGGACGTAGTTGTGCTTACCGGCGGTGCGCCGGTGGTGTTGGCGCGCGCGTCCAGGTCGAAGATGTTTGGATCCGGATCGACGAAGAAGGTGCGGTGCAGGGAGCGGATGGCCTCTGCGGCTTCTTCCTCTTCAACCATGAAGCTCATATTGATTTCGCTGGCGCCCTGCGAGATCATGCGGACGTTTACGTGCTCGACCGCGGTGAAGACTTTGCCCGCGATGCCGCTGTGGCCACGGATGTCTTCGCCGACAAGGCAGATGAGCGCCTTGTTGCTCTCGTACTTCACGTCTGCGATTTTGGCGAGATCTTCCGCGATGAGCGGCAGGCGATCGCTGGTATCGACGGTGACGGAGATCGAGACCTCGCTGGTGGAGACCATATCGATGGCGACCTTGTGCTTGTCGAAGACGTCGAAGACGGCCTTGAGATAGCCGTGCGACATGAGCATGCGGCTGGCGACGATGTCGACGATGGTGAGCTTCTTCTTCATCGCAATGCTCTTGAAGGGCGAGCGGCAGGGCGGTGCAACCGCGCTGATGCGCGTGCCTTCGTTGGCGGCGTTGCGGCTGTTGAGCACCCAGACGGGAATGTTCTTCTGCACGGCGGGAAGGATGGTGGCGGGATGCAGCACCTTCGCGCCGAAGTAGGCGAGTTCGGCTGCCTCTTCGAAGGAGATGGTCTTCACGCGCAGGGCGTCGGGGCATATGCGTGGATCGGTCGTCATGATGCCGTTAACGTCGGTCCAGATCTCGATGGCGCCCGCGTGCAGTGCACCGCCGACGAGTGCGGCGGAGAAGTCGCTGCCGCCGCGGCCGAGCGTAGTGGTGATGCCGGCTTCGTTCGATGCGATGAAGCCACCCATGACGGGCGTGAGGCCCTGTTCGATCAGCGGCAGAGCGTGCTGCTTCATGCGCTGTTCGATGAGGGCTTCCTGCGGGATGGCCTTGCCGTAGCTGTCGTCGGTGATGACGCACAGGCGCGCGTCGAGGTGCGTGCCCTTGAGGCCGTTGGCTTCGAAGGCTGCGGCGACGATCTGGCTGGAGAGGCGTTCGCCGAAGCTGACGACAAGGTCGGTGGTACGCGGCGTCAGTTCGCCCACGGCGGCGATGCCGCGCAGCAGGTCGTCGAGCGCGTCGAAGTCATGCTGGATATGGTTCAGCAGCGTTGACAGGGCGGGTGGCTTGACGAGGTCGGCCGCGGTTTCGAGATGGCGCGAACGCAGGCGGGCGCTGAGTGCGAGTGCGCCTGCCTTATCGCCGTGGCCGGCTGCGGACGCGGCTGCGAGGAGCTGGTCCGTGACCTTGGCCATGGCGGAGACGACGACGACGGCTTCAAGGCCCTTGTCATGGCGGCTGCGCACGACGGCCGCAGTGCGGCGGATGGCTGCGGCGTCTTCGACGGAGGTGCCGCCAAACTTCATGACAACGAGCTGGGGACGGGGAGCGGTGCTCATGCCGACACCAACTCTCGGCCAGCACCGGTCTGCGTGTGTTTGATCTGGCCGGGAAGTAGGTCCATCTTGGCCAGCACTTCGGCGTTCAGGACGGCCGCACCTGCGGCTCCACGAACGGTGTTGTGACTGAGCAGGACAAACTTCCAGTCGAACAGGGAGCACTCGCGAAGGCGGCCGACGGTGGTGCTCATGCCCTTGCCGGCGTTGACGTCCAGGCGCGGCTGTGGGCGGTCGATGGCCTCGTTGAAGATCACCGGGTGCTCGGGCGCGGAGGGCAGATGATGCTGCGTGAGCGGCTGGAACTCGCTCCAGGCGGCGAGGATCTCTTCGCGCGTCGCGGGCTTGGTGAACTTGATGGAGACGCACTCCGTGTGGCCGTCGATGACAGCGACGCGGTTGCAGTGCGCGCTGACCTTGGCGGGCAGCATGTCGATGGCCGCGCCGTTGAAGGAGCCCAGGAGCTTGTTGACCTCTTCCTGCAGCTTCTCCTCTTCGTTCTTGATGAAGGGGACGACGTTGCCGAGGATGTCGAGCGAGGGCACGCCGGGGTAGCCGGCGCCGCTGACAGCCTGCATGGTGCTGACGAACATGGCTTCGATGCCGAAGCGCTCCTGCAGCGGTGCAAGTGCGAGCACAAGGCCAATGGCGCAGCAGTTGGGATTGGTGACGATGTAGCCGCCCTTGCCGTTCTTCACGGAGGTCTGCTGGAGCAGCAGAGGCAGGTGGTCTGCGTTGACCTCGGGGATGACGAGGGGCACGTCTTCCGTCATGCGGAAGGCGCTGGAGTTGGAGATGACGGCGCAGCCTGCCTCGGCGAAGGCTGGTTCGAGCTCTTTCGCCACGTCGGAGTCGAGCGCGGCAAAGATGATGCGCGGCACTTCTTCCGTGTTGGCAGCGGGTGTATTGGGCTGCAGCACCATCTCCGCGATACGCGCGGGCATGGGTGTGTCCAGCTTCCAGCGGCAGGCGTCGGCATAGCGTTTGCCTGCAGAGCGCTCGCTGGCGGCGAGCCATGTGATCTCAAACCACGGGTGGGACTCGAGTAATTGAATGAAGCGCTGACCCACGGTGCCGGTCGCGCCCAGGATACCCACCTTGCGACGTTCCATCTGATCCAGTCCTTGTCGTCTTGTCTGTCTGGTAAGGATACCGAAAACAGGGAATTGACGCTTGTTGCGGCTCCTGCGCTGGTTTGGTCGCGTGGACGAATCGCAAAAGGGCACGGCCGAAGCCGCGCCCTTTCCGATCATCCGGATAACTGTCCTGCTGCCGTAGCGTTACAGGTCGCTGCGCCGGCGGCGGTATACGGTGCGTCCGCCCGTGCCGCCCCATGCGATGAGCAGGGCGATGGCGTGGATGAGGAACCAGATGCTGAGACCCTGCGCCGTATAGATCCAGAAGAGGATCAGGATGCGCGGGACGAGCAGCGCGACCAGAACGGGCACCCACTGGATGACGTAGGTGCTGCCGGTGTGGCCCTGGAGATAGAGCACCAGCATCGAGATGCGCGGCAGAAACAAGCTGAGAACGAGGAACCAGAAGGGAAGGCCCATCGAGTGGAGGTCGGTCATGTTATTGCACCTTATTCAACGGCTGAGATTTTTAGAAGACGCACTCACTGGACCTGAGCGGAACACGGCGTAGCTGCAAGCAGTACGTAGCCCGTGAGCATCACCGCTGCTGTGATGCGCTACAGGCTACGCTGGTTTGCGATGAGGTGGGAAAGATCTTGATTGGGCTGGGCCGGTGGGGGAATCTTCGGACTGAGCCCGTCACCGATCGTCATCGCGTGGGATTTGCTTATCTGCTGGCCCACCGGTGCAGTATTAGATGTCATAGATGGTGGTGTGCTCGCGCCCTGCGCGACAGGGCGGGCAGCCGTGACCTCTGGGACTGGATGGGCGAGCAGGCCAAAACGCAGATCCCTCCGCTGCGCTACGGGATGACAAACCGCAGAGGTAAGAGCGACCTAGACCGTCGGCTTGCGAGGTTTTGAGCCGAGCAGTTCTTCGAGTTCGGCTTTGAATTCGCGCACGTCTTTGAAGTCGCGATAGACCGAAGCGAAGCGGATGTAGGCGACCGTGTCCATCTCGCGCAGGTGCGACATGATCAGTTCGCCGATTTCGCTGGTGGTGCGTTCCCGGTCTGGGGAATCGACGACGAACGCTTCGGTCTCGTCGACGATTTTGCCGAGTTTACCGGTGGGTACGGGACGCTTTTCGCAGGCGTGCAGCAGACCACTGAGGACCTTCTGCCGGTCGAACTTTTCTCGGCGACCGTCTTTCTTCACGACCATGTACGGGATCTCGTCGATCCGCTCATAGGTGGTGAAGCGTTTGTTGCATTTTTCGCACTCACGCCGGCGCCGTATGCTGTCGGCCTCTTTGCTTTCGCGTGAGTCGACGACTTTATCCTGGGCCCAGCCGCAAAACGGACATTTCATTTGAGGTCCAGTGTACTGTGTGAGGCGTCCGTGTCCTCAGAGGCTTCGTCACTGGCATTGGCGAGGCCACGCAGAGAGACGTGCTCGAACTGTGCGTAGATCAGGCCCGCGGGAATGATGCTCATGGTGGTGACGAGCCACAGGATCATGCCGGCGCTGGTGGCCAGTTCCCCGGGGACGCCGAGGAGCTTTGTGAGCGCGGTGATGGAGAGCACCTGGGCGCCTCCGCCGATACCGGGCAGTTGCACCACGCCGCCGACGACACTGAAGCCCATCAGGAGGACCGAATGAGCGATGGTGAGATCGTGAACGGGCGAAGGAAATGCTCGCATCACGACGACATAACTGACGGCGACGGAGAGCCATGCGGCGAGGCTGAGCAGCGAGACCTTCAGGAAGTCCATGGCGCTGCCGATGGTGTTGAGGCCGCCGCGGAACTGCAGAATCTTCGAGGCGACGGCGTTGCCCGCGGTCGGAGAGAATCGACCGGCAACGCTGCCGAACATCCGCGCCACGACTCCTCCGGCGAGACGGACGCCGACGACGAACAGACCCAGGAAGAGAGTCAGACCGAAGATCGCGTAACCGATGCGGTGGAAGTACTCGTGGTACGGCAGAGTCGCCAATTGCGGAGAGACCAGCAGGTTTGCGGAGAAGATGAGGGCGAAGGCACCAAGGTCAAAGACACGTTCCACCGCCACCACCGCGACCTGCGACGAAAACGATAGGCCGGTGCGCTTACTGACGAGGTACGGGCGGATCAGTTCGCCGACGCGGCCCAGTGCTGCGAGGCCTGCGAAGCCGATGAACTGCGAACCCAGCAGACTCCACCAGTGAACGCGGCGGCCCGGTGGCAGCGAAGGCTTGAGAAAGATGGCCCATCGCGCCGCGCGGAAGATGTTGATGCTGTAGATGAGCAGGACGGCGAGGAGGAGCAAACGCCAGTCCGCCGAGCGGCAGGCCTGCCAGAAGCGTCCCCATTCGAAGTTTGAGGTATGGAGCTTCCATGCCAGCAAAGCCAGCACGAGAATGACAACACCCCAAAGGATCGCCTTGCGCTTGTTCATGTTTAGCGAGCCGCCACGGTAGAGGAAGCTGTCTTTTCCTGCGCGACGCGGCGGTTGAACTCGCGGATGACACGGGCGACGTAGGCCTGGGTTTCGCGGAAGGGCGGGATACCGTGATAGCGGTCGACCGCAGCAGGGCCGGCGTTGTAGGCAGCCAGGGCTAGCGGCAGGTTGTCGTGATAACGACGCAGCAACGCATCCAGGTAGGCGCTGCCACCGTTGACGTTGCTGGCTGGATCGAAGCTGTCCTTCACGCCCAGGCCGGCTGCGGTGCCGGGCATCAACTGCATCAGACCCTGTGCGCCTGTGCGTGAGACGGCGTGGGCGTTGCCGGCGCTCTCTGCGTGGACGACCGCGGCCAGGAGGGCCACGTTGACGTTGTGGCGAGCACCGGAGTCGGCAAGGATGCTGGATGTGTCGAACGTCTTGGCCTGCGGGAGCGCGGCCGCTGCGGGGACTTCGTCGGGTGTCGTTTCGACTGCTGCGATCGAGCTGGCCGGGATGTCCATATAGTTGTCGGCATCGCCGGTCGAGCGCATGTGCAGGCGGATCGTGGTCTGTGAGAGGGGCTCGCGCGAGGCGCAGCGAATGGTGAAACCGCTCTGCAGGGTGACGATCTCCGCAGCGTGTGCGCAGGCGGGCGCCAGTGACGCAAGTGCGGCGAAGACGAAAAGCTGGACGCTTTGGACGCGGGGGAGCATTCGTCTTTCAGCCTAGCACCGGGAGGTTGATTCCTGGCATTCCCCAATAGCCGGAGATCCAAACGAGCCGGGGTGCAACGGAAGGGTGGCGGGTCGCATTGGAGGGAGACTGGCTAACGCGCGGACAGGACGGATACGGGGAAGTGCAAGGCCATGGCTTCGCTGACGCCGTCGAGATCGTGTGAGCAGGTGATGGGCCAGCCCTGCTGCGTGGCGAGCTCACGAAGGGTCTCCGGAGCATTGCCCATCAGGGCGGGCCAGCGGGCGAGCTCGAGCATGGGCATGTCGTTCCAGTTGTCGCCGATGGCCATCAGGTGGTCGGGCGTCATGCCTTCAAGCGCCAACAGGCGGCGTAGGCCGGAGCCCTTGGAGCAGCCGCGCGGCAGGATGTCGACGATGCAGAGGTCCCGGCCGGGGTATTCCGTTCTGTGCAGAGAGACGCGGTCGTCGTGGGTGGTGGCGAGTTCGGCCATGGCACGCTCCATCCGATCCATGCTGCCGCAGAGCATAGCCTGGATGGGGAGCTGACCGGGCTGGCCGTTTTCGCCGAGCAGGGCGTCTTCGATGGGAACGATGCGGCGAATGAAGGGTGCATTCGCCTCCATCCACTTGCCGATGGAGCCATGCAGTTCGTCGAGTTCTTCGAGGACGAGCGCGCCCGGCATGTCTTCGCCGTGCGGGCCCAGCTTGTCGAAGGTGAAGACGAAGGCGTTGCGATACTCGCCAAGTTGGGTGCAGAGCCACTCGGCAGTTGAGAGCGGCATGGTGTCGCGGAAGATGAGATCGCCGCTGATGGTGCGCGCGACGGTGCCGTTGGAACTGAGAACGATGTCGTCCTGCTGCATGCCGGCGGTACGGAGGACTTTCATGGCGTAGCTATGGCGGCGGCCGGTGGCAATGACGATGCGAGCGCCGTTCTCGCGTGCTCTTTGTAACGATGCCTGGTTGGCGTCGGAGACAGTGCCGCCGGGATGCACGAGGGTGCCGTCCATATCAATGGCGATCATGCGAGGCACTGCTGCGTGGGTTTTCATTCGACTGGCGCCATCGCCGCGGCCTCGGCGCCTGCCGGACTGCGTGCGGTCAACAGAGCAGCGCTGCCGACGATGAGCGCACCGCCCAGCCAGGCGAAGACGCCAAGCTGTTCGTGAAAGACCAGCACACCCAGCAGCGATCCGATTACAGGTTCCATATTCAGGAAGATACCCGCCTGCGAAGCGGGCACCTGTGTCATGCCCCAGTTCCACAGCATGGTTGTTGATGCGGTACAAAGTAATCCGCTGGCGGCGAGTGACGCCCAGGCTTTGCCCGAGATTCCGTGCACCGGCGGCGGACCGTACTGCAGCCAGACCCAGACGAGCATCATGAGCGTGCCGACCATGAGGCTGCGTGCACTGACTTCCAAGGTGCGATGGCGATTCAGCAGATCCTTGTTGCCCAGAATCCAGATCAGGGAGACGACGAGCGACGTCACAATCAGCAGGTCACCTTTGAGCGAAGATGCTGCGTTGCTATGACCGCCCAGCGCGATGAGGCACGCGCCTGCGGTGGATCCGGCGAGGGCACCCCACCCTACCTTGTTGAGGCGTTCATGCAGGAAGACTGCTGCTGCCAGCGCGAGGATGACAGGCATGGTGCCGATCATGAGAGCAGCATGGCTGAGTGTGGTGAGCGAGAGTCCGTAGAACTGCACCAGGAACTGCACCGGCACGCCGAAGAAGGCGGTGACGATCAGGATGGTCCAGTCACGACGGCTCCAGCGTTCGCCCCGGCCGCGCGCGAGCGGCAGCATGGGAATGACTGCGAAGAGAAAGCGGTAGAGAACCATGTGGCCAACGGCGACCTCTCGCAGCGCGATCTTGCCGAAGAAAAAGCCCGTGCCCCAGAGCGCACCTGCGGCGGCACACGCGGCAAAGCCCATGCTTCGCGATTTTGGCTGAGGGGACATACTTTCAATGTCGCACAAACTTCTGTGCGATCTGGCACGAGGCGCTTCTTCTGTTGTGCGGCTTTCCGTCGAGCGGTTCGTCTACGATAGAGGACATCATCACCACTATGCAGCCTGCCAGTCGCCTGCCAACACGCCTGTTCGTTGCCGCGGTCGTGGCACTCTCTTGCCTTTCCACTGTGCGGGCTGACGATGTTGCGGTAGCGAAGCCTACGCCGACGCCTGCGATCTCGCTCCCGCTGGATGCAATGGGCTACCGCCCAGCCACGAGCCCCGTTTCGCTGCGCGCCGGCTATACGAACGCAACGGTGAACTTCATCGATCCGCAGCATCTTCTGGTAACGTTCACGACGAAGAAGCTGATCCCGCGCAGCTCCGAACAGCGCGAGGGCGATGACGACCACTTTGTGCGCGCTGTGGTGATTCACCTTCCGGATGGTAAGGTGCTCCGCGAGACAGAGTGGCGCGTTCATGACCGCGCGTCCTACCTGTGGCCTCTGGGGAAGGGCCACTTCCTGCTGCGGATTCGTGGCGATCTGTATTCGCTCGATCCGATGGGATCGTTCAATAAAGAGCAGCTTGGGAAACGGACGCTGCTGGAGTCGGACGATGATCTGCAGGCGCTGGAGTTCAGCCCATCGCGCGACCTGATGCTGGTGGAGACGACGCCGCCGATGAAGATTGGCGACGACCCCGCAGAGGCGAAAGATCGACCGGTCTCCGCCACGTTCTACCGGCTGGCGATCGATGAAACCGGCGCGGTAAGGCTGGGCAATCGCGGACGAGCTACCTCAAAAGAGGCGTTTTCGCTGGCCTTCACGTCGATGGGCGTTCTGCAGACTGTCCGCGAAGATCGCACGCACTGGGGCTTCGACTTCCACACGTTTGCCGGCAAAAACATTGAGCTCGCGGGCTTTAACAGCACGTGCCGTCCGCGGAGTATCTTCGTCAGCGATGCGGAGTTCTACGCCTACGGCTGCCGCGGTGGCGAAGACCGCAAACTGATGGGCGGTTTCAATCTGTTGGCCGAGGCAAAGTGGGTCTTCACGACGAACGATGCACCGCTCTGGTTGAGCGTGGATGCTGCTCCGGAGACTGGCCGTTTTGCCGTGCGGAATACGTTGACGACAGTCGGGATGCAGGGCAGCGACCGGCCGGATGCAGATGAGATCCGTGGGCAGGAAGTTCGCGTGTACGGCGGCCGTGAAGGTGATGAACTCTTGCGTGTCACCAGTTCGCCGGCGCAGCGACCGGGCGGGAACTTTTCGTTGTCGCCGGATGGGTTGCAACTGGCTGTCTTGAACGGACTGCACCTGGAGGTTTATCGGCTGCCGCCAATCCCTGCTGCGGATGTGAAGTTGCACGAGCGCGAACAGGCCGCGCTGGCGCCTATGCGGCCGGCGGCGGAGATGAATGTGGCTGCTGCATTAAGCCGGACGTCAACTTCTTCGGACGGCCACTAATCTCTTCCGATCATGCGCCGGCCCGCAGGGCAGGGGAAGTTTGCCTGTGCTACTCGTCCATGCGGGTTCGATCGAGCAGAAAGAAGATCGGCAGGGCGAGTGCCGCGTTGATGGCGGCGCGCAGAAGTTCGTGGACCCAGCGCAGGGCGTAGGTGCTGTCGCCGAGCAGGAACCGCTCGATGATGAAGAAAAGGGCCGACTGCAGCAGGCAGAAGCCGAAGTTCATGGCGGCGCGGGTGATGACGTTCTCGACGTCGATCTTCAGGCCGATGGATGCTGCAGCGTAGCCGATGGCGGCCTTTGCCATGCCATTGAAGCCGATGTACTGATTGCTTGGCAGATCCTGCAAGAGGCCCACGGCCGTGCCGATGAGCGTGCCTGCAATGGGCGAACGCCATGAGACGGAGAAGTACAGCACGACAATCAGTGGCAGGTCGAGGATGCCGAGCGGCGCCCAGATGCGGGGCAGGTAGGCGTGCAGGAACAACGCGCCGAGCGGGACGGCAAACAGCACCGCCGGATGGAAATGGTGCTCTTCAAGCTCGCGGCGGTTGATGAATCTCCTGACCATCTACTGTTCCTCCGCTGGTCTTGCGGTTGGATTGGGGCGGCTGGGCGGCGTGACGAGTTCGTTGTTCGAAGCACCAGGCTGCAGCGACGTTGCGGCCGGGATGGAGCCCGGCGAATAGCGGTCTGTGTGGAGCGCCGGTGGCGGCTTGGGCAGGGTGGCTACGGGAGCTGTCTCGCCTGGCTTGAGCGGCGTCGCGTTCGGGTCCTTCAGGCTCGGCAGTCGATCGGCGACGACCTCGGCGGCCTTCTTGCCGGCCTCATCCGCTTCATCGGCCACAGTGTTCGTCCGGGCAAGCTGCTCGGCGACATCGGTCACGATGAGGACTTCTTCCAGCCGATCGAGATTAGACGCCGGCTTAATCGCGATGATGGCGTACGGCTGGTGTTCCGGATCCGGCTTGATGCTGACGACGGTGCCCACGGGTAGGCCGCGCGGGAAGACGCGATCTCCGCCGCTGGTGATGAGGGATTCGCCGGCCTTGATGCGGTCATCCGGCAGCAGGTTGGTGATCATCAGTGTGCCGCCTGGGCCGCCATGCAGGATGCCGCGGGTGCGAGTGGTCAGCAGCAGAACGCCTGCGCCGGAGCTGGGATCATTCAGCAAAAGAATTTGGGAGGACTGCGCGAAGACATCGCGCACCTTGCCGACGATACCGTCGGGAGTGATGACTGCCATGTCGGGCTTGAGTCCGTCGGCCGACCCCTTGTCGATGGTGACAATGCGGGAGCTGTCGCCGCCGCCGGTGCCGACGACCTGCGCGGCAATCGTCTTTCCAACGTACTGCTGCTTGAACGCCAGCATGCGCTGCAGCCGCTGTCCCTGGCGGGCGTCTTCGGCGAGTGCTGCTTCGTGAAGACGTAGCTGGTCGATCTGGTACTGCAGATCCTTATCGTGCTGGCGGACGTGGCGGAGATCGATGTAGTTGTGCCACAAGCCGCGGATGCCGCCGCCGGAGTGCTTCAGGACCGACTCAATGGGTGTGACGGTGTAGGCCGCCCACGCGCGAGCGATGCGAACATGGTGTCCGTCTTCCCGCGATCCGTATTGCGGCCGCTTCACCTGCAGGGCCAGACCGATCACCTGCGCCAGAAGCACAGCGAGCAGCACCAGTTCACTCTTGAAGCGGGTGAAGAAGGATTCCATGGAATAGTTCTTAGTCCTGGCGGTCAGTCTTGGCCTTCGTTGCTCCGTGAAAACAGAGCAACGAAGACCAGGGACTAAAACTCAAAAACTAATCGATGGCGATCTTACGCAGCAGGCCGAAGTCGGCGAGCATGCGTCCGGTGCCGAGTACCACGGATGCGAGTGGGTCGTCGGCGATGGAAACGGGCAGGCCCGTCTCCTCGCGGATGCGGCGATCGAGGTTCTTGATGAGTGCACCACCGCCGGTAAGGACGATGCCTCGATCGCTGATGTCCGCGGAGAGTTCTGGCGGGGTGCGCTCGAGGGCGACGCGGATGGCATTCATGATCGTCGCGATGGACTCACCGAGCGCCTCACGGATCTCCGAGTCGTCGATCGTGATGGTCTTCGGCACGCCTTCGATCAGATTGCGGCCCTTAATCTCCATGGTCAGCGGCTTGTCGAGCGGGAATGCCGAGCCGATCTCCATCTTGATCTGTTCCGCAGTACGCTCGCCGATCAGCAGGTTGTACTTACGCTTGAGGAAGTTAGCAACTGCCTCATCCATCTGGTTTCCGGCCATGCGGACCGATCGGGAGTAGACGATACCTGCGAGCGAGATGACCGCGATGTCCGTCGTACCGCCACCGATGTCGACGACCATGTTGCCGCCCGGCTCGGTGATGGGAAGGCCTGCGCCGATCGCCGCCACCATGGCCTGCTCAACCAGGTACACCTCAGAGGCCTTTGCGCGATAGGCGCTGTCCTCAACCGCACGCTTTTCTACCTGCGTGATCTCAGAGGGCACGCCGATGATGATGCGGGGATGGACCAGCATCTTGCGGTTGTGCGCCTTCTGGATGAAGTAGTTCAGCATCTTCTCAGTGTGGCGGAAGTCGGCGATGACGCCGTCCTTCATGGGACGGATGGCGACGATGTTGCCGGGGGTGCGGCCCACCATCTCCTTCGCTTCCTTGCCGACTGCCTCAACCTCGTTCGTGATCTTGTTCACGGCGATGATGGAAGGCTCGTTGACCACGATGCCCTTACCGCTGGCGTAGACCAGCGTGTTCGCCGTGCCCAGATCGATCGCGAGATCGTTTGAGAACAGCGAAAAGAGCGACCGCATGGAGCGCGAGCGCGAAGTACGACCCTGGTATCCGTTTTGAGGCATTCTGTGTGGTGACCTGCTCAATCTTGTAGTGCCTTGATTGTAATGCTTATGTGAAGGGCGCGAACTTTGCAGGTGTTATGAGGCTTGCATGGCCTCCACGTGGTGAATGCGAACCACAGCCAGGCCGGAATGGTCAGGCGACGGAGACGCTTTCGTCTGGAATTTGCTGCATGACGACGTCCTCCTCTTGATGATCGGTGGCCTTAGCTCTTCGTCGCCGCGAACTTGAGGTCTCGATCAACGAAACAGAATGCGTCAGGAGCATGAGATCCAGGGGCGTTCGGAAGCGCGGATCAGAGTTGGTCAACAGAAAGGGCAGGACGTAGCACACCGCGGTGAGGACGAGGAGCCGATCCGCCGCATCCAGTTGCCGACGCCTCCAGAGCAGGACAACCAGCCAAAACGGTACAGCTAGTGCAAGAAGCGCTTTCACCTTACCCTGGGTGTCGTGCAGTCCGTGCACCTTTGAATCGGGGCGCAGAAGTGTCAGCAGCTTTACCGCTGGGAGCACGATCTCCTCTTTTGGGTGCGTCCAGGCATACTGCACGGCGAGCTTGTTGAGGACGGGCATGGCGGCCTTATGGTGGGTCTCAGCATCGCTCATCGCGTGGCCGTCGGCCTTGAGCGCAGGCATCAGCGATGGTTCTGCATTTAATGCACTTAGCAAGGACACGCGCGTGAACTGATTGTGGCCCGCGAAGAGGTTGTAGGGACCGTTGTGCGGTGTGTCCAGGCGATGGAAGGCAACGAAGGAACACGCTGCATATACCACTGCGGCTGTGCCGATCGGCATGCCGAAGAGGCGCGCGACGGTCGGGCGACTGAGCTTGCCGCCCACGCGTCCCCTCCCCAATGAGTGTGTTCGCATGCGGAGCGCCAGAGCCAACGGTAGGGCCAGAAGGACGAAATTAGGACGTTCGAACACACCCAGCCCAAAAGACACACCTGTGCCGACAAGCAGCGGGAGGGAGGCCTCTCGATTTGCGAGCTTCAGCAGGCACAACTCAAGAAGCAGAAGCAGGAGCGTAGAGTACGGCACGTCCCATACCTTTGGGACGGAAGAGAGGAGCTCCAGGTGGAGCTGCAGAATGAGTGCGACGATCAGGGCCGAACGCGTCCTGACACGCAAAGCGCGCAGGCAGGCGTAGGTCGTAACGGCAATGCAAACATGCAGCAGAATCTGGATGACCAGAACCCCGGCTACCCGGTGTTCCGGCAGCAATCTCATGCCGATGGCAATCACTTCCGGGTAACCGGCAGGGGTAAAGTCCTGCGGAATACGGCCTGTGGTGGCCAGCGCCAGGGCGTCGGCCCAGTAGGCGCCCATGGGCCTGGTGAAAGGAAGAAAGTAGGCTGCTAATGCGGCACAGATCGCGGGCAGGAGGAGGAGCGTTGCAAGCGCAAAGTGGCTGAGTCTCCGGTTTTGGGAAGGCTGGTGTGACTTGCAGTGCCGATACATAGCGCGAGTATAGCGTCATGGATTTCTCGAGTAGCCGGTGTCAGACCGAAAATCAAAAAAGTTACAAGATCTTTGAGTTCCTGAGCGGCAGTTTTCCCCGTGACACAGCGGTCTCGTAGATCTGCTCGGTTTAAGTAGAGGATTCCGGGTGCAGCCGCAGGTAGGCTACGCTGGCCTTGGTTCTGGCCACGCTCCGCATCACGCCTGCAAGGTCTTTTGATGTTTCGATGGGGGAGTGACATGCATGCCGAGCATTCGTTCCACAACCTTGCGCACGCGATCCGTGTGGAACTCTGTTAGCGAGGCGATCAGCCATGCGTAGGCAAGAGTTCCCAGGAGGATCGCCACGCCGGCGCTCATCGAGCGTGGGGTAGGGACCCACCGCCCATCGCCAACGGCCAGCGACGTCAGGAGCAAGAGGAAGGGGACGTGAACAACATAAAGTGTGAAGGAAAAGCGCGAAATTCCCCTTGAGAAACGGTTGAACAGAGCGCGCTCCGAAGCGGGCTGCGCGGCGGAGAGAAAGACCCATAGGCATGCCGTAGCGATCAGGCCGAAGAAGCAGTCATTCCAAATGCCGCCCCACTTCGGAAGCCCATAGAGTGCCGCGATGAGGACGCCCGCTGTAACCCAGCGCAACCAGGGACGATCGCTGGGCGGCGGAAGCCTGTAGAGCAACGCCCCATTAGCCAGATGGAAAAGCCGATGAGCAATCCAAACCCAACGAAGTAAGCCGTGCACACGAAGAGTAAGGCGCAAAGTAGTCGTACCCGCGGCTGCGTGAGACGTCGCAGCGCGAGCCATCCGAACGGGAAGAGTGCGTAGTACCAGAACTCGTTGGAGAGACTCCAAAGGGGGGTGTCGCTGCCGAAGGTTGGGACATGAACGGCCTAGAGAAAGAAGAGATTGCCGAAGAAGATTGGCCACGTTCGCGCTGCGGCGACGTTCTGCATGAGGTGGTTGCCATTGGCGCCGGCATAAAGCAGCGGCGCACGATGCAGGGCCATTCCCAGACCATCCCACGCGGCACACAACAGTAAACCTGGGATCAGTACGATCCATAGGCGGACGAGCCGACGCAGAGCATAGTCCCGCCAGTTCCAGGGTCCTCGCTCGGCAGAGCGAAGAATGCTGCCAGCGATGAGGTATCCGCTGAGTACGAAAAAGAGAACAACGGAACGATGTCCGCCGGCCGAGAGTGCATAGGGAATCAGAAGTAGATGCCGGAGACCCTGGGGAAGCGTGCGATAGTCCACGAACAAGAGATTGCGTCAGTGCGTGGCGACCACATGGAAGGCCGCTAGTCCACGTACGAGGTCGAGCAACACCGATGCCTTACTGTCGGTGAAACGCCACGTACTTGTGTTTGACATGTTGCATAAGAATACCGCAGGCATTCTTCTGAAGGTGGATCGCAGCTCGGACGCGAGGGTGTCGCTGTCCTGCGAGGTCGATGACCAAGAGACCAAATGGTGCGATTTGCAGATCGCACAAGTCTACGAAACGCGTCGGTCTCTTCAGACTCTGAAACAAAGGTACGGTTCTACCTAGGGCTAGCTGCGGTCGCGAGTGGTGTGACTTAGGGCCCTTGGGAACAATTTAGGCGGAGCCGCCCGCTTATCTCCCCTACATTGCTTCCATGCAGTACAGGATTGGAGGCACGCCAAAGCGGGCCGGATTAACGCGTCAGTTCCTCCATTTCTGTAACCTAGATGGGAACAGGAGTGAGAAGCATGATTGTTGGCGTGCCGAAGGAAGTGAAGGACCACGAGAGCCGCGTAGGCGTAACCCCGGCGGGCGTGCATGCGCTGGTAGCCGCAGGCCACACGGTGCTGGTGCAGACCGGTGCGGGCGACCTTTCTGCCTTTACGGATGACGATTACCAGGCAGCAGGCGCAGAGATTGTTGGCGGAGCCTACGACGTCTGGCGCCTGGCCAACATGGTCGTCAAGGTGAAGGAGCCGGTCGAGAAGGAATACCAGTACTTCCGTCCGGGTCTGCTGTTGTTCACTTACCTGCACCTTGCTCCGCTGCCCGGCCTGACCGAGGCACTGCTGGAAAAGAAGGTGACGGGCATTGCGTATGAGACGGTGCGCGATCGCGCGGGATCGTTGCCGCTGCTGACGCCCATGAGCGAGGTGGCCGGCCGCTTGAGCGTGCAGGTTGGTGCTGAATATTTGCAGAAGAAGAATGGCGGACGCGGCCTGCTGCTGGGTGGCGTTCCGGGTGTGCCTCCGGGCAACGTAGTCATTATTGGTGGTGGCATCGTCGGCATCAACGCGGCGAAGATGGCGCTGGGACTGGGCGCAAAGGTCACGATCGTGGACCTGAGCCTCAACCGTCTGCGCGACCTGGACGATATCTTCAACGGCCGTGTCTTCACGCTGGCTTCGAATCCGTACAACATTGCGCGCGCCGCGGCCGAGGCCGATCTGCTCATCGGCGGTGTACTGATTCCGGGTGCGGCTGCGCCAAAGCTGGTAACGGCTGCCATGGTCAGCAAGATGAAGCCCGGCGCGGTGATCGTGGACGTCGCGATCGACCAGGGCGGATGCATCGAGACGGCCCGCCCGACGACGCATACGGATCCTTCGTATCTGGTCGATGGCGTGGTTCACTACTGCGTGACGAATATGCCTGCGGCTGTGCCGAATACCTCCACGCTCGCGCTGACGAATGCGACCTTTCCGTACGTCATGAAACTGGCGAATACCGGCGCAGAGGCTTCCATCAAGTCGGATGCCGGGATCGCTGAGGGCGTGAACACGTACAACGGAACGCTGACGTATAAGGCTGTGGCGGAGTCGCAGGGCAAGGACTGGAAGCCTGTGGCAGAGCTGATCGCCTAAAAACTCAGACTGTAGGGTGCCCCATGTCTTGTTTCTGAGACATGGGGTTTCTCATTCCTGGTCTTCTTTTTGGATCCCTCAGGCCCTTGTATCAGAGGGCAGGTTCGGGGCGCCTGCATGTGTTGCCTGCGCCTATAATCTCGACACGCACGAGAGAGTGAGGGCCTACGGTGGGGACAACGCGTCAGCGCAAGATTTTGATGGTTGTGCTGGGCGTATTCCTGCTGCTGCTATTCCTTGGACTGGCTGCGTTGAATGCCTTTCGGCTTAGCTTCCTGAGCCCATCGACCCCAGGCGGCATCTTCTTCTTCACCGCTGTGTCGTTCATCGCGTTTCTGCTGTTTGTCGCGGTCCTGATCCTGCTGATGCGCAATGTGCTGAAGCTGTATGCGGATCAGCGTAGCCGCATGCTTGGTGCGCGTCTTCGTACGCGGATGCTGGGTGGCGCAATGCTGCTGTCGCTGCTGCCCATCAGTTGCATGTTTGGTTTCAGCTACCTGCTGATGAATCGTGCAATCGAGCGGTGGTTCTCGCAGCCTGCGGCGCAGATGCGGGACGAGTCAGCGCATGTGGCGCTGGATCTTTCGCGGTACATCGAAGCGAACGCGCGGTCTGAGGCCGAGGAGATTGCCGGCGTCATCACGGCTGCCGGACCTGATGCAAGTTCACCCTTCATCATGCAGCGTGCCATGCAGCAGCATGAGGTCACTCTGCTGGGCGGCTGGGCGCAGGTGTATAGCGACAACGTGGTCATCTCGCGTTTCCGCACCATGGGCAATGCCCCTGCTTCCATCAGCACGTGGTCGCCACAGGACACACTTCCGGACGATGATGCGAACACGTCGCCGTCCAACGCACACCCCTTGCAGCGCCAGGCGCAGGGACCCTTCGACGCCATCGCGTTGCAGGCCGTCCAGCGTCGCGATGAACCGATTGTGACGGCGGGCGGTAAGGATTACATCCTTGGCTCGGCGCATACGGCTTCAGGTCTGCTGGTGGTGACGGGCGCGCCGCTGCCCGAGGGCATGACCGCTCATATCGGCGAACTGGATCGCGCGGGTCATCAATACTGGACGCTCTTCCGTCTGCGCCGGCAGATCCGCGGCACGTACATGGTGCTGATGCTCATGATCACCAGCCTCGCGTTGTTTGTTGCAAGCTGGCTGGCATTGCATCTCTCGAAGCAGGTGACGCGACCCGTGGAAGCGCTGGCAGATGCAATGGCGGCTATTGCGCAGGGCAACTACGATCAGCGCGTGGAGGCTACTGCAACCGAAGAACTCGGGGACCTGGTGCAGAGCTTCAACACCATGGCGGAAGATCTTGAGACAAGCCGGCGCCTGGTGGAACAGACGACCGTGCAGGTCTTCGAGGCGAACGTGGAGCTTGAGTCTCGGCGACGCGAGCTGGAGACGATGCTACAGACGATCCCGAACGGCGTGGTGATGCTGGACGTGGATCGTCGTATCCGCGTGGCGAATCGCGCGTTCAGCGAGATGCTCGACCCGGGGGGCCAGCGCGCTTTCATCGGTCTGTTAATCGATGAGGTGATTCCAAGCGATGCGATGGAGAGCGTCGATCGCCTGCTGCAGCGCAGCCATCGTATGGGGTCAGCTTCGGCTGAGACGGAGATGCACGCCCCCAGCGGGACGTTGAATGTTGCGGTGACCGCCGCCATCCTGGAGAGCGACACAGCCGGCGCTCGGACCCCAACCGGGTACGTTCTGGTTCTGGAGAATGCCACGGAGTTGCTGCGGGCGCAGAAGCAGTCGGCATGGAAGGAAGTGGCGCGTCGCGTTGCGCACGAGATCAAGAATCCGCTGACACCCATTGCACTTTCGGCTGAGCAGATTCGCCGGCATATCGTTCGGCTTGGTGATTTTTTGCGCGACCGGGAAATCGAGTCGCCTTCGATCGCCACGATCCATCGGTCGAGTGAGGTCATCAGTTCGTCGGTGGAGAGCATGCGTTCGCTGGTCGATCAGTTCTCGTCGCTGGCCGAGTTTCCGAATGCGCGGCCTCGCCCGGCCGATCTGAACACCATTGTCGAGAACTCCTTGAGCCTCTTTGCCGGGCGGTTGAACCGTGTGACCGTCGTGCGTTCGCTTTCGGCCGGGTTACCGCTGGTGATGGCCGATCCTGAGGCGATCAAACGGGCACTTTCAAACCTGATCGATAACGCCGCAGAGGCCATGCAGACCAGCCTGCGCCGCGAGATCCACATCGAGACGCGGCGCAGCGAGCAGTCGCCGGGAATGCTGGAGCTGGTCATTGCGGACACCGGCCCTGGTGTGACCGACGAAATGCGCGAGCGGCTCTTTCTGCCGTATTTCTCGACCAAGCAGCGCGGCACAGGCCTGGGCCTGACGATTGCCGCGAAGATCATGGCGGACCACCAGGGCACCATCCGGGCGGAGGGCAACACGCCCAGCGGCGCGCGATTCATTCTGGAATTGCCGGTCGCTTCCAGTGGTGAGAGCGGGGAGCATGCAGCCGCGGGGAGCGCCGCAGCATCCGAACCGTCATCGCCTGAGGTACACACCGCTTGACCCACATCCTCGTTGTTGATGATGAAGCTGAGATCCGAGAGTCGCTAGAGGGAATCCTGGGCGAGGAAGGCTATGCCACTGCGAGCGCTGGCACCGCGACCGAAGCGCTGGAACTCATCCGCGATGCCGAGTACGACCTGGTTCTGCTGGACATCTGGCTCCCAGACGGCGACGGCTTGGAAGTACTGGCGAAGATACGGGACATGGGGCTGGCCGCGCCGCCGGAGGTCGTCATCATCTCCGGTCACGGCACGATTGAGAGTGCCGTCCGTGCAACGAAGCTGGGCGCGTATGACTTCCTCGAGAAGCCGCTTTCGCTCGATCGCACACTGCTGGTTCTGAAGAATGCGACGGAAGCCCGCCGCTTGAAGAAGGACAACAGCGAGTTTCAGCAGCAGATGGCGCAGAAGGCGTACGTTACCGGCGAGAGCGTGCCGCTGAAGGCGCTGCGGCAGCAGATCCGTCTGATGGCGCCAACCAACGGGCGCGTGCTGATCTATGGAGAATCGGGCACAGGCAAAGAGCGAATCGCGCGCACCATGCACGCGGAGAGTCTGCGTGCAGATCGCGTCTTTGTGGAATTGAACTGTGCGGCGATCCCGGAAGATTTCATTGAGAGCGAGCTTTTCGGCTACCGGCATGGCGCAGTGCCGGGCGGCCCGCAGGAGAAGCGCGGAACCTTTGAGCGAGCCGATGGTGGCACGCTGTTTCTGGATGAAGTGGCGGACATGAGCCTGAAGACACAGGCAAAGGTTCTGCGTGCGCTCGATGAGCAACGCTTCTATCCGGTGGGTGCATCGCAGCCGATCGCAGTCGACGTCCGCGTAATTGCCGCCACGAACAAGGACCTGGAAGACGAGATCATCAAAGGCAATTTTCGCGAGGACCTGTTCTACCGTCTGAATGTGATCCCGTTCTTCGTGCCGCCGCTGCGTGACCGCAGTGAAGATATCCCGCTGCTGGTGCAGGAGTTCCTTCAGGAGTTTGGCCGTCAGTATGGCCGGCCGCGCGTGGAGATCTCAACAGACGCTTTGGCGACCTTAAAGCAGTACCACTGGCCAGGCAATGTGCGCGAGCTTCGCAACGTGATCGAGCGTGTCTTGATCCTGAACCCGAAGGCGCAGCGGATCGAGCGCAAGCACCTGCCAGTATTGGTCTACCGCGAGAGCGGGCGGGATGGCGGCAAGGCTGGCGCTCGCACCGAAGAATTCGGCACGCTGCTGCAGGCACGCGAGGCGTATGAACGCGACTACATCCTGAAGAAGTTGGATGAGTGCCACGGCAACGTCAGTCGGACAGCAGAAGCCCTCGGGCTGGAACGCAGCCATCTGTATCGCAAGATGAAGGCGCTCGGCGTGACAATGAAGGAAGCATAACGGGAGTCAGATCGAGAAAAAGGCAGGGATCATGTGATCCCTGCCTTTTTCTTACTCAACATCCGAAGCGTTTAGAAGGGGTTGATCTTCTTCAGGCCCTTCTTCTTCTTGTGGGTGCTGCTGGACTCTTCGCCCTTGTCGAACTCGGCCTTGGACTTCTTCTGCTTTCCGTTCTTGTCGAAGACGGGCTGCTGTCCCTGCGGAGTCTTCTGGCCAGCGACATCGTTGACAGCGTCGGGTGCTTCGGCGGCCTTTTCGACGGGCGGCAGATCACCGGCATTCGTCGGTCCTACGGTCTTCAAGCCGTAGTTTGCAGGAACGCTGCCAGCCGGCGGCGGCGCTGCTGGCGTGCTTGTGGTTGCGCCCGGCGACAGAATGGTAACGCCAACGCTCGCGCCGCCACCGCTGGAGACGGGAGCCACGCCGGTCGGTGTCGCCGTGAAGCTGGTGCCGGTGACAGCACTGTTCGGTGCTGCGTCGCCTGCCGGAATGTCCTGCAGGCTCATGGGTGCGCCGGCTGCTGCAGGTGTGTTGCCCGCGGCGGTATTCGCTGCTGCGGCATCGGCCGCAGCGGGTGTCGCAGCCCCAGCGGAGGTAGCTGCGGCTGTCTTGGGATCCAGTGCGTTCTTGAAGGCTTCTTCGCTGCGATGAGAAACGGTTGGCGCCAGCGTGGCCTTCGGGTCAGCCATCGCGGGGTCGCCGATACGGGCGGACTGCACGGTGTCCGGTCCGCGGAAGAGCAGGCCCTTGGCGCGGTTGGCAAGATTGTAGGTCTGGCGGCTGTCTTCCAGTGCCTGGCTGGCAGCAAGCTGCTCGGGCGTTGGCTCCGGGATGGGCACGTTCATGGCTTCCAGTCGGTCGCGAGCGTCCTCAACGTGCGGAGAAGCAGCGTACTGCGTCACCACACGGCTGTAGGCTGCAACGGCTTGGTCGTCATAATTCTTCAGCAGACGACCGCGAGCATCCTCGGGCAGCTTCAGCGTGCGGATGTAGCGCGACATCGAAGCGTAGGCATCGCCCAGGCCAATCAACGTCTGATCGATGTGGCTGTACAGCGGGTACGTGTCCACAACGGTCTGGTAGCGCGCGATAGCGGCCGCCCAGTTCTCGTGCGTTCCGTAGAACTCGCCGATCTGAGACTCACGCTGCGCCATGACCTCCTGCACCTCGCGGAGGTGCTGCTTGGCCTCCGGAATCAGGGACGAATCCGGATACTGCGTCAGCATGGTGCGGTACTCTTCCTGAGCGTGGACGGCCTTCGCGTAGTCGCGATCGGGGCGGTCCATCTGCTTGAAGTAGATGTCGCCAATGCGCATCTGCGCTTCCGCTGCTTCGGGAGCGTTCGGGAAGAAGATGATGAAGTCGTGGTATTCCGTCTCAGCCTGGGCCAGGGCAGCGCTTCCGCCTTCGCGGTACCAGCTGTCGGCGAAGGCGAGCTTCGAACGCATCTGGTATTCAGAGTCCGGGTAGGTCGAGAGCAGCGTCTGGAGGTCAAGACGTGCGACTTCGAAACGGCCCTTGTTGATGGCGATCAGCGCCTTATCGTACAGCTGCTTATCCGGCTGGTCGCTCTTCACCTTTCCCAGCGGATTGATCTTCATCTGGGCCTTGCGGGCCTTTTCGCTCTTGACCGTGTCCTTGGATTGGACGACCTTCTCGTCCTTCTTGTCCTCGGCGGTCTTGCGTGTACGGCCGCGCTTAGGCGCCGAATTACTCATCACGGCTGTCGGCGTCTGGTCGCTGCTCGCCGGCGGTGCTGGCGTGGTCTGATCCGTCGCTGCTGTCGGGGCTGCATTGGGCGCCTGCTGCGCATACGCAGTGGCCGAGGCGAAGCTGCCAGCCAGCAGGACGACTGCGATGCCGCGACGCGGGAAGAACGAACGCGCAACAGCCGTCTTGATCGCCATCCGGGAGAAGAGTGAAACCATGCCTGTAAACCCTCGTACCGGTAGCCGCCGTAGAAACAGGCAGGTCACCGGGAAACTCACTTCTTATTCTAAGCCGCGAGCGCGCACGTGTCCTGAAGCGCGCTTCTTTTTGGACGGCTGCGGGCGGCGGATGTCTACGACTCTAAGCCCGCACTTCGGTTGCTGCCCGGGCACGGCGCAGGAAATCAACAGCATTGTTCTCCGTCTGCGCCGGATTGCCGGGGCCGGCGTAGATGGCCGAACCGGCGACGAGCAGGTCCGCACCGGCTCGCACGACCTCTTCGACGGTGTCATGGCCGATGCCCCCATCGACCTCGATGCGGAAGTTCAGGCCCATCTCATTCCGCAGCGAGGCAAGGTGCTTCACCTTATTGACGCAGCGGGGGATGAAGCTTTGCCCTCCAAAACCGGGATTGACCGTCATGACAAGCACATGGTGCACCAGCGGCAGGACTTCGATGATGGTCTCAACGGGCGTGGCTGGATTAATCACCACAGCGGGCTGCATGCCATGCTCGCGGATGGACGAGAGCGTCCGATGCAGATGACGGCAGACCTCCTGGTGGACGATCAGCCAGTCGGCGCCGGCCTTCGCAAAGTCTTCGATGTAGCGATCCGGGTCTTCGATCATCAGGTGCACGTCCAGCGGCAGGCTGGTGCAGCGCCGCACGGCGGCAACCACCGGCGGACCGAAGGTGATGTTCGGCACAAAGTGGCCGTCCATGACATCCACGTGGCATACGGTGCCGCCGCCGCGCTCGGCGGTGGCGATCTCGTCGGCAAGGTGCGTGAAGTCGGCGGCGAGGATGGAAAAGGCGAGATCGATCACAGGGGAAGTCTATCAAGACGCGCCCCACAGCACAGTACGATAGGTGCAGGAGAACGACCGTGTCCGTTGAATCCAACACAGAAGCACTCGTCCTGCCGGCAGGCAATTTCCGCGCGTACCTCTTCGATCTGGACGGCACCGTGGCGAACAGTATGCCGGCACACTTCGTCGCATGGAGCGCCGTGGTGACGGCGCACGGCGGAACATTTCCTGAGGATCTGTTTTATTCGCTGGGCGGGGTCCCGCCGCTGCGGGTCGTGGAACTGCTGAATGAAAAGTTCGGCTACACCATGGATCCTGAGGCCGTCGTGGCTGAGAAGGAAGCACAATTCCTGCTTGGCGTCGGCGATATCCAGCCGATCGCCTCCGTACTGGCCCACGTCGTGGCGAAGCACGGCGAGATTCCACTTGCGATCGTCTCCGGTTCGCCCCGTGACAACGTCGAGAAGACGCTGGCCGCATTGGGCCTGACGGACAAGTTTGAGGTGACGGTCTGCGCCGAGGACTACACCAACGGCAAGCCGGATCCCGAACCGTTTCTGAATGCAGCGGCTCTGCTGAAGGTGAAACCGGAAGACTGCCTGGTCTTTGAGGATGCCGATGCGGGCATTCAATCTGCGAAAGCGGCTGGCATGAAGTGGGTTCGGGTGCCAGTCGTGCTGCCAGGCGCGACGGGCGCAGCAGTTTAGCTGCAGTTCAGGTGGTGCTAGCCGGTGCCGCCGCAGGCGGAGCTGCGGTAGCTGTGGGTGATGCTGCGGCCGCGATGCGCGCGGCGGCTCGGATCATGCGGCGAACAGGCCAGCTATCGCGCTCGCGGAAGAAGATGGCACCAGTGCGCTGCTTCTCTGGTCGGTAGTACCAACGCTTCAACATCGCCAGGTGGTCGCCCAATTCCGTCATGTCGTCCGCGCTGCTGCCGTTTTCCAGTTCCGTAATGGCGAGCAGCATCCGCTCCTCTGCGCTGGCGTTTGCGGCAGCGATCTCGCGTTTGTTCGCTGCAGTCTCATTTGGTGTGGCTTCAACCGGGGTCTCGCCCTCAAGTGGCACGGGCGCCAGCATCATCGGCTGCGCAAAGAGGGACGAGCCAACCTCCGCCTGCTCTCTTGCCAGGCGCACGCCCAGCAGCGAGATGCGCTGCGGTCCGCGGATGCAACCGTCTGCAATCTGAAAGGCCGCCACATGGGGTGCATCCTCGTCGGCGCGCGAGGGGCAGGGCATCAGCAGCACCGCGCGAAGATCGCTCAGCGGCTGCACAAGATCGTCTGCCAACGCTGCCGCGGCCTTGACCTTACTCACGCGAGCATGCGCTGCGGCTGCTTCTTCGAACATCATGTTGGCCGAAGCTTCGTCGCGCTCTGCTTCCAGTTCACCGATGCGCGATGCGCCGTGCGTCTGCAGAAAGTTGAGGACGCGCATGCATTCGGCGCTGTACTCCTCATCGGTGCAGCGCTCCTGGCATGGCGCCATGCATTTGTTGATCTCGCCGTAGATGCAACCGGGGTCGTCCGGCGAGGGATGCAGCTCAAGGTAGCAGCGGCGAATCAGGAAGAGTTCTTCGACTGCCTCACAGTACCGCTCGGCGGCGAAGCGCGAGGCGAACGGGCCGAAGGTCGTCGGCAGCGAACGCCGGCGAAGATGGTTCGTGACGTAGATGCGCGGGAAGCGGTTCTCTGCTGCGAAGCGGACGGTGTACGGCGGCGATAGTCGCATGCGCTTGCGAGCCTCGTCCGCGCCGAACGCAACGGACATCGCACGATGCAGCAGCAGCAGCGATTCGAAATCCGATCCTGCCTCACGCCATGCGATGCGCGCGATGCGATCTCGCAGGTTCAACCGCTTCGTCTGGCCTTCGGTGGGTTCCAGCAGGCTTTGCAGTCGGCGTCGCAGGTTGGCTGCCTTCAGCAGGTGCGGCCGGTCGGTGCTGGCGTGTCCAAAGAGCGCAACGATGCCAGCCGCAGTGGGCAGCGAACGCAGCGCGTCGGCTGCATGTGCGGGATCGAAGACGATCTCGTGCTCGAAGATGGGCTCCGGTGCCACAGGCCGATTCTACCGGTGCGAGGGCCTGCGACCACTGCATGCAACACGCTACAATCCGCGATGGCGATGCCTATCGTGATTCCCCGTTTGGAATCTGGTGCGAGAGCAGAAGGCAAGCGCCCCCTTGGAGTGTTGATCGATGCGATCGTTGGTTCCTGCTGCTGTTGCGATATTTTCCGTGCCGCTGATTGTCTCCGCGCAGAGTGTCTCGCCGAACGACTGGCCCAGCTTCAACCGCACGCTGCAGGGCACACGCTACGCGCCGCAGACGCAGATCACGCCGGCGAACGCCTCCGGCCTGAAGGAGATCTGCCGGTACGACCTGCATCAGATCACAAGCTTTCAGACCGGCCCAGTCGTGCTGGATGGCGTGATTTACATCACGACCGGCCACGACACGATTGCACTCAACAGCGACACCTGCGCAGAGAAGTGGCGCACGCACGAGGACTACGCGCCAGCGGTACCGAACGATGTCAATCGTGGCGCTGCCGTAATGGATGGGCGCGTCTTCCGCGGCACGCAGGACGGACGCGTGCTCGCCTATGACTCTGCCACTGGCAAAAAACTGTGGGAGGCGACCATCGCCGACAAGGCGAAGAAGGAGAGCATCCCCACGGCTGTGCTGGCATGGAAGGGCCTCGTCTTCGCGGGCAATGCCGGCACCGAAGCGATCCCCGTGAAGGGCCGCATGTATGCGCTGGATGCGGCGACCGGCAAGATCGTATGGGAGCAGTACCTAGTCCCACGCATGGAGAACGACGCGCTTCGTGGACCTGCTGCGCCTGCGTCGGCACCCGTTGCTCCCAGCGAGGATGAAGCTCTCTTTGGAGGGACCTCGTGGACGGCATATTCGCTGGATCCAGCCACGGGCACGCTGTACATCCCGGGTGGGGATCCCGCGCGCAAGCCCCATGCGGATGGCAGTCCGCAGATGAGCAACCTGGTCGCCCTGGATGCGCGCACGGGCGCGGTGCGTAAGGGCTTTCCGCTGGTCGCACAGGACTTCCATGACTGGGAGGTCTCGGCTGCTGCCGCGCTCTATCCAGGCCGGAATGGGCGGCTGCGTTATGCCGTTGCGACCAAGGACGGACGGTTGTACGCGGGAGACGCGAAGGACGGATCGAAGCCGTGGGTCGCGCCCGTTACCAACGTTGCGAATGCCGAAGCGCCGCTGAAGGACGCGCCGGTACACTTCTGTCCGGGAACGCAGGGCGGCAATGAGTGGAATGGTGCAGCGTACTCACCCAAGACGGGCATGTTGTACGTGGGAGCAGTCGACTGGTGCACGACACTGACGCGAATCCCCGGCAAGATTGATCCGAAGATCACGATGGATCCCGTGGAGTCTGCGAAGGGGCGCATCACCGCCGTGAATGCGGAGACGGGCCGCGTCATGTGGCAGAGTGCCACTGCGTCACCGGTGATCGCCGCGGTCACACCGACCGCAGGCGGCGTGGTCCTTGCCGGCGATGTCGCCGGAAACTTCTACGTCCTGGACGCAAAGAGTGGTGCGGTTGTGTGGAAGACCCAGATCGGTGCAGCCTTAGGCGGAGGCATCGTCAGTTATGCGACGAAGGCGGGCGCGCAGCGTGTGGCGATCGCAACCGGTATGAAGTCTGCGATCTGGCCGATGGCTAAGGGCGGCGCGCAGCTGGTGGTCTATGGGGTGTCAAAGTAGCCGTTTGCTCAGGCGGCTGTCCGGGTTGGGGCAGCCGCTACCGAAAGTGAGCCAGCGCATAAGAGGGGCATGGCTCCAGCCATGCCGCCGGTTCGCTCAGGAGCCAGCGATCGTCATGCCTTCGATGCGGATGCAGGGCGAAGCCGCCGAGCCGCGGAAGATCAAGTCGTTGCCGACCGCGACGATGTTCTTGTACATGTCCTTTAGATTGCCAGCGATGGTGATCTCTTCGACCGCGCCCGTGAAGACACCATTCTCGATCCAGATGCCGCTCGCGCCTTGGGAATAGTCGCCCGTAACAAGGTTCACGCCGCTGCCCAAAACCTCGGTGACGTACAAACCCGTCTGCACCTCGGCGATGATCTCGCGCGGCGTCTGCGTGCCTGCCTCCAGGTAGAAATTGCCGCTGCCGATGCCCGGTGCGCCACCAAGTCCACGGGATGCGTTCCCGGTGCTCTTCGTGCCCAGCTTGCGCGCCGTGTACGTATTCGTCACGTAGGTCTGCAGGATGCCCTTGTCGACGATCACCTTGCGCCGCATGGGCAGGCCGTCGCCGTCGTAGGGCAGGGTACCGAAGCCGCCGAGCCAGTCCTCGAGCATCATGGTGCCGTCGTCGACGACGGTGACCAATGGACTCGCGACCTGCTCGCCCACCATGCCTTCAAACATCGAAGCCTTGCGATAGATGGCGTCGCCGTTGACTGCGTCGAAGATGTCGCCAATGATGCCGCGCGCGATCTCGCGCGAGAAGACCATCGATGCTCCACGCTGCGTCGGCACACGCCGCGCGCCCAGGCGGCGAAGTGCGCGCTTGGCAGCCTCTGCACCGACCTCTTCGGGTGAATCAAGCTTGCGCAGTGTGCGTGCGCCGCTGCCCCAGCCGTCTCGCTGCATGCCGTTGGCGTCCTGCGCAATCGGCGTCGTACCGATGCCGCAGTAGCTCTTGCGATAGTGACCCGCAAAGCCACGCGAGTTCGCCATCGCCTTATGCGAGGTCGATGCGCTGAAGGTGCCGCCATCACTGTTCTGAATGCGTACGTCCGCAGCCATCGCCGCAGCCTCGGTCGCGCGAGCCATGGCAATGCGATCTTCCGCAGGGAGCTGATAGACGTCGTCGAAGTAGATCCCGAGATGATCACTGTCGCGTACGGACGAGTACTCACTCGCATCCGGCAGGCCTGCAAAAGGATCTTCTTCCGTGATCTTCGAAAGCTCGATCGCACCGTGAACAAGCTGCTTGAGCGAAGCTTCGCTGAGATCGTTCGTCGAGGTGCTGGCTGTGCGCAGACCATTGAAGACACGCAGACCGATCGCGCGCGAGGTCGACTCGGTCAGCGTTTCCACTTGGCCAAGTCGCACCTTGGTGTAGAACTCATCGCCCTCAAAGACAACGGCTTCGGCATCGCTAGCGCCCGCACACAACGCGCGGTCGACCAGTTCGATGGCCAGTGTCTTCAGATCCGTCTTCGATGTCTCTGCCGTGCGCATGACGTCTCTACCGCACCGGTGCCCCGGAGAAGCGCATCTCGCGTCCGTCCGTGGCTGCCTGGAAGTGCATGGTGCCGGGGCAGTATTCCGCGTCGTGCTTGGAAGCGTGCTCCACGTAGGCGCCAGGACCGCCGGCGATGCGCTGCTTGTGCATCTTCAGGCTGCCGTGGCAATCCTTGCAACGGAACTCGGTATCGCCGTCGACCAGTGCCTCGGCTACGTTCTTGACCTTCCAGAAGGGCTCATAGCCGCCACGCGCAGAGACACGACGACGCTTTACTTCGCACTCAAAAATCTTCTCGCCCGGTGCCTTCGCTGCTTTTACTGTTGCCATGTTTATTGCCCCGTTCCGCCAACCGTCATTTTGTCGAGTTTTACCGTCGGCATGCCGACTCCCACCGGTACTCCCTGTCCGCGTTTGCCGCAGGTGCCGATGCCTTCATCGAGCGAAAGATCATGCCCGACCATGCTGACGTACTGCAATGCTTCCGGTCCGTTGCCGATCAACATGGCGCCTTTTACGGGCGCCGTAATTCTGCCGTCTTCTATAAGGTATGCTTCGCTGGCCGCAAAGACGAATTTTCCGTTGGTGATGTCGACTGAACCGCCGCTGAAATTGACGGCGTATAGGCCCTTCTTCACGCTGCGGAGGATGTCTTCAGGCTCATCTTCACCTGCCAGCATGTAGGTATTCGTCATGCGCGGCATGGGAACGCTGGCGTAACTTTCGCGCCGTCCGCTCCCCGTTCGCGGCAGTCCCATCACCTTCGCGGAGAGCTTATCGCTCATGTACTGGCGCAGGATGCCCTTCTCTATCAACACGTTGTTCTGTGTCGGAGTGCCTTCGTCGTCAACGTTCAGGCTGCCGCGGCGGTTGGCGATGGTGCCGTTGTCGACGACCGTAACCTTATCCGTTGCAACACGTTGGCGCATCAGGCCGGCGAAGGCGGACTGCTTCTTGCGATTGAAGTCTGCCTCCAGGCCGTGACCTACGGCTTCGTGAATCAGCACTCCCGGCCAGCCGGGACCGAGGACGACTTCAGTTTCACCAGCGGGCGCTTCAATCGCGTTCAATTGCAAAATCGCCTGCCGTGCGGCCTCTGCGGCGAAGTGTTCGGGTGAGTGGTGGCCGGAGTAGTAGTCCAGCCGGACGCGTCCGCCACCGCCTCCGGAGCCGCGTGCGGTGGCACCTTTGCCGCCATCCGCGGTCGCATCTTTCGCAATTACGGAAACACTGAATCGACTCAGTGGCTGAGTGTCCGCTGCCCACGTGCCGTCGCTGGCAGCGATGAAGATGTGTCGGACTTCGTCGTTGAATCCGGCTCGGACCTGTGTAATGCGTCCGTCATAAGCGCGTGCCGCCTTATCGGCTCGCTGGACGAGCGCGAGCTTCGCGGTGATCTCGGCGTCGAGACCGATGACGGGGTACAGGTCGTGGACATCGGTCTCGAGGAAGCCCTGGACGCGGGTTGTCGCCGGGCCGCTTGCGATCAGTGCAGCCGTCTTTGCGGCGTGGATCAGGCGATCTTCTTCGAGCGAGTCGGTGTAGCTGTAGCCGGTGCGCTCGCCGCTCAATACGCGTATGCCGCAGCCTGTGCTGTGGCCCTGGCTTGCGGACTTAACAATGCCCTCATCGATGCCGATGGAGCTTGAGGTCACCGACTCAAAGTAGAGTTCGGCGAAGTCGCCGCCAGCGCCTAGTGCCGCAGCCAGGCAGCGTTCCACGAGGGCCGCGTCGATCGCGAAGCGGTCGCGAAAAAAGCTGTTGGAAGTTGGAACACTCAGGGGGGACGGACGACTCATGTACTCTTCATTCTACCGCCCGCGAAAAAGGCTCTTTGCGGCACGGTGCTGTGCTAGGTTGGGGAGCATGAGAGACGCCAGCCTGCCGCCCAATGCGCCTGCCGACCCGCGCTATCCCATTGGTCGATTTACGCGGCCGGATGTGATCGATCCTGCTGCTCTATCCGATGCGCTCTTCGAGCTTGGCGAGCTGCCGCAGAATCTGCGCGCTGCCGTCGACGACCTGGATGGCCATCAACTGAATACGCCCTATCGTGACGGTGGCTGGACTGTGCGGCAACTGGTACACCACATCGCCGACTCGCACATGAATTGTTATGTGCGAATCAAGCTGGCGCTGACCGAAGACGCGCCGACGATCAAGCCTTACGACGAAAACGCATGGGCGGGTCTGCACGACGGTGAGGCTGCGCCGGTCGAATGGTCTCTGGAGCTGCTGGAGGCGATGCATGCGCGGCTGTTGATGCTGTTGCGTTCACTGACGCCTGCACAGTGGCAGCGCACGTTTGTGCATCCGGACAATGGAGCACTGTCTCTGGAGACGGTTGCGCTGCTGTATGCGTGGCACAGCAAGCATCATGTGGCGCACATCACCACGTTGCGGACGGCTAAGGGCTGGTAGGTGCCTCCCCGCGCGACAGCGATTGCCGAGCAGACACCGGCGGAGATCGCACGCGCACTCGAAGACTTTCTGGCGGAGAACACGCGTGCTGTGCTGTTGGAAGATGGCCGCGCGCTCTTTGACATGCGCGAGTCGCGTTACAGCGTCTCGCAGGAGCACGGCCGTTGCACGCTGCACCTGTGGAGCGAAGACCGCAACATGGTGCGGCGTGTGTGTGGTGTTGCCGCTCGTAAGGACACGCTGAAGCTGCAGACGCTGCGCTTTGGCCAGAGCAAGCCGCAGATGCTGGAGCTGGTCGCGCAGCCGGACCGGCGCACGCCCACGGCTCGCGATACCACGCGGCGTCGTTACGCTGCGACGCTGGAGCGCGTGTTGCTGCGGGCCTATCCGGATTGGAAGGCGGACGACTTTCGGATTGCCATGGACCTTGAGCAGTCCTTCGGACCTGCGTATGCGCGCGGTGTTTTGCAGCGCGGTCAGCAGGCATGGGCTGTCGTTGGGGTGAATGCGGATGAGTCGCAGGCGACCGTGGATGGCGTGCTGACCGTTGGACTGTTATGGCTGAATCTATGTCGCGAGCAGGCTGGTGGCAGACGGCTCTTTGTTGGTTTGCACATCATTGTGCCGAGGGGCACCGCGTCCACCACGCTGGCGCGCATGGCGTGGCTGCGTGAGGATGCGGCACAGTGGAAGCTGTCTGAGCTCGACCAGCGCACGGAAGAACTTACGGAGCGCGATGCTGCGGACACCGGCAACCTGATCACGAAGCTGATGCACGCGCCGAACGCCGCCACTGCCGCGGAGCGGTTTGCGGCGCCGTTACATCAGGCGATGGCGATGGTGCCTGCAGTGGATCATGCGCGCGTGGAACAGCGTCTGCGCTCGTCGACGGAGCTTGCGCTGTTGCTGCATGGGCTGGAGTTTGCGCGGATACGGCAAGGTGCGTCGGCGAACTCGTTCGCGCAGACTACGGAGATCAGCTTTGGTGCGGGCGTGCAGGAGACGCCACTGGATGCCGGCAGCGAACCGATGATTCGCGAGTTTGTGGAGCGGTTGTTCGCGCGTCGCAGACCGGGCGGCGCGCAGAAGGATCCGCTGTATCGCATGCAGCCGGAGGCTTGGCTTGAATCAGAGCTGCGAGCCAACATCGGCCCGCTGACCGATGGGCAGGGAAGTCTTGCCTGCTTTGACACCGACTATGTCTACGCGCAGGTACCGGCGTTTCAGGCGAGCGACCGCGGCATGCTGGATCTGCTGACCGTTACGAATGATGGCAGGCTGGCGGTTCTGGAGTTGAAGGCGCACGAGGACATGCACTTTGCACTGCAAGGACTTGATTACTGGCTGCGTGTGCGGTGGCACCATACGCAGACCATCGATGCCTCAACGGGGCTGGGTACGTTTCAGAAGCATGGCTACTTCCCCGGTCTGCGCCTTAGCGCGGAGCCTCCGCGGCTGTATCTTGTAGCACCATCGCTGCGAATCCATCCGGCGACGGAGACGGTGCTGCGCTACTTGAAGCCGCAAGTGGAGTGGACGGTGCTTGGGCTGAATGAGAAGTGGCGGGATGGTGTGAAGGTTGTTACTCGGAAGCGGTCGCCGGGGAAGTAGGACCGTACTTACAAGCCCGCCAAGGCTATGGGCTTTCTGACACGGATGTTGTGCGAGAAAGCCCATGGCTGCATGGATTGAGCATCGTCGGGGTCCTTCGCTGCGCTCAGGATAACGGCTTTGATTGGTGAGTGCTTAGCGGCTGTTGACGCTGCGCCACAGGTCGATCTCTGGCGTGTCGACGGCGTACTTGTCGATCTCCGTAAGTTCGTCCTTGGTGAAGGCGAGGTTCTTCAATGCGTCCAGCGAGTCGTCGAGTTGCTGCACGTTGCGTGCGCCGATGAGTGCGGTGGTGACGCGCTCGTCGCGCAGCGCCCATGCGATGGCCATCTGCGCGAGCGACTGGCCGCGCTTCGTTGCGATCTCGTTCAGCGCGCGAACGTTTGTCAGATTCTTCTCGCTCAGAAGCTTTTCGCTGAAGCTGCCATCGCCGCTGTTGACGCGGGTTTTGTCTGCACCGGGATTCAGGTATTTGTTGGTCAGCAGGCCCTGCGCCAGCGGCGAGAATGCGATGCAGCCGACGCCGAGTTCGCCCAACGTGTCGAGTAGCCCCTGCTCCAGAAAGCGGTTCAGCATGGAGTACGAGGGCTGATGGATGAAGAGCTTCACGCCTTCGGCAGCAAGCAGGTCGTGCATGATGCGCGTGCGATCCGGCGAGTAAGACGAGATGCCGATGTAGAGTGCTTTGCCCTGACGGACGATCTGCGCCAGCGCACTCGCGGTCTCTTCCATGGGCGTGTCGAAGTCCGGGCGATGCGTGTAGAAGATGTCGACGTACTCGAGACCCATGCGCTTCAGTGACTGGTCGAGGGACGACACCAGGTACTTCTTCGAAGCGCCGATGCCGTAGGGGCCCGGCCACATATCCCAACCGGCCTTGCTGCTGATGATCAACTCGTCGCGGTGCGATGCGAAGTCGGTACGTAGCACCTTGCCGAAGTTCTCCTCAGCCGAGCCGTAGGGAGGGCCGTAGTTATTGGCCAGATCGAAGTGCGTCACGCCACGATCGAATGCGCGTCGCAGTGTTGCACGGCCCGTCTCGAATACATCTGCGCCACCGAAGTTCTGCCAGAGGCCAAGGGAGATCAGCGGCAGTTGAATGCCGCTCTTACCGCAGCGGCGAAACTGCGCATCTTGATAGCGCTCAGGATTGGCTGCGTAGGTTTCGGGAAAGCCCATGGTGTGATTGCTCCGGAAGTTTGGATCGTTCGCGACGCTTCGATTGCGCGAAGTGCGAACCAACGAAGTATAGCGAGGCCATGCGCCACGCTGCCGGAATTTGACCGCGTAATGATGCGCTCAACTTTCAGTTAGGAGTCTCTTAGCATCATCCTGGCGTTTCTAGCAATGCATCCGCAACGTCCCGGCATAGAGCGATGGGGGCAAACATCCACGTATCTCTTCCTCTATTGCTAGCAGAGGTTTTGCAGCGGGATATGCGAGGTTTTGTTTACCCTGACGGTTCCCTTCCTTCTCCGTTACGATTGGTCCAGCAAATACACGAGATGAAGATGCTTACACTAAGCGCGCCCGATAGGCTGCTGGCAATCGCAAACTACCTGTACATCGGAGCCGGAGCGCTCGCTTTGGCTTTAACGCTCGCCATCGTCATTCTCGGAAACGCAGTTGGCCGAAGGAAGCAGGCCGAGCTTGACGCCTATCAAGCTGGCGCAAACGCACGGATAGCGGATGCTGATGCCCGTGGGGCTGAAGCATATGCCGCAGCAGAACGCGCCAATGAACTTGCGCAAAGGGCTGCTCTCGATAAGGCCAAGATCGAAAATGACAACCTACAACTTAGGGAAAAGATTGAGCAGGAGCAGGAAGCTCGTTTGGCAATCGAAAGAAAGATTGCCCCTCGGTATATGACCGTTTCGGAGATGGGCTATGTCTGGGGAATAGAGCAAATAGCCGGCGCCGAACCTCTCGACATCATCTTCTACAACGACGACCCCGAAGTTCGATTCCTAGCAGGAAACATTTCGGTGGCGCTGCAACACTGGTCTCCGAGCTTGTTTGGAGTAGCTGGCGGATCGCTCCATGGGGTGGTGATTTATTACGAGATGGGCAACACCGCTTCGAAGCAGAGAGCTGAAGTCATTTCGGCAGCATTAAGGCGTGCAAGTGCGATGGATTTGATTGGGCCGCTCGCCGCATCACATCAATTTTTCGAGAGCTCGGTACCGGATCTCGGAGGTCCCGCTCCTCACGCGGCGATACGCATAGACGTGGGATATAAGTAAGTTGGAGTGCCTTTAGGACGCTGCCTAGCTGTCCTGGTAATCCGCGAAGGCCGCTGGCTGCAGGTCGCTGGTGCTGATGATGCGCTGGGCCGGGTCGGTGTTGAAGAAGCGGTCGACGGCGTCCATTACCTGCTCGCCCTGCTTGCTCTCGAAGATGCTGCGGCGTAGCGTGGCTCCCCCCGGGACGCCGTGGGTGAACCAGCTGGCGAACTGCTTCATCTTGCCGATGACGTCGCGGCGTGCGGACTCGCGGTCGCGCTTCTTGTTGCGGAGTTTGTTGTACTCGGAGAGATCGTAGGGCGAGAGTGCCTCGAGGTCTTCGATGTGCGGCAGCTCGCCGATCTCCGGGTGTTCCTGCTCCATCTCTGCGAAGAGCATGGTGAAGTACATGCGGATCATGCGGTAGCGATCCTGCTCGGTGGCGATGTCATAAGTCCCGGTGCCGGTTGCTGCCTTGCTGGCGGTGTACTGCGCGATCTGCCGGAAGATCCACGGGTTGGCGGGAGCGGCGCGGCCGATCATGACGGCGTCGCAGCCGGTCTGTTCGATCATGTTGGCGGCGTCTTCGGGCGTGCGGACATCGCCGTTGCCGATGACGGGAATCTTGACGGCATCCTTGACGGCCGCGATGAACTCCCAGCGTGCGTTGCCGGTGTAGCCCTGTTCGCGGGTGCGTGCGTGGAGGGCGACGGCGTTCAGGCCGCAGTCTTCCGCCATCTTTGCGAGGGGTACGCAGACGAGCGACTTCTCGCTCCAGCCGAGGCGGAACTTCACGGTGAAGGGAATGGTGACGGCCGCGCGGACCGCTTCAAAGATCGTCTGGATGTGCGGCAGATCGCGCAGCAGGCCGCTGCCACCGTTGCAGGCGACGACGCGTTTCGCAGGGCAACCGAGGTTCAGGTCGACGATGTCGAAGCCTGCGTCCTGGCAGATGCGTGCGCTGTCGGCGAGCGTTTCGGGGTTCGATCCGAAGATCTGCGCGGAGATGGGGTGTTCGTCGTCGTAGTAGGTAAGGTAGCGCTTGCGCTTGACCTCGCGCATGCGGGAGAGGCCATCGGCTGAGGTGAACTCCGTCATGATGAGGCCGCAGCCTGACTGCTGATTGGTGGCGGCCTGGTCGACGTTGTCGCTGGTGCTTTCGCTGGAGAAGAGGGAAGCGTTTTTGATGAAGCGGCGGAAGACGGTGTCGGTGACGCCGGCCATGGGCGCGAGAACGGTCGCGGGCGCGATGCGCACGTTGCCAATGGTGAACTCGGCGGGGACGGCAGATGGCGTGGCAACGGGAACGTTGTCGGCGATCGCGGTCGGGATGTACTCCCACTCTTTCTTCATCTTGTATATCTACCCTGATGCAAGAAGAGCCTCCGGATCCCGGAGGCTCTTTCCTGTTGGAGCGTTGTTTCGTTTACTTGGCTGCAGCGACGGACGAATCGCTCTTGGCGAACTTGCGCTTGAAGCGCTCGATACGGCCGGCGGTGTCCATGACCTTGCTCTTACCCGTGAAGAAGGGGTGGCATGCGCTGCAGATTTCCAGCAGGATGTCGCCCTTGTGCGTGGAGCGGGTCTCGAAGGTAGTTCCGCAGGCGCACTTGACGTTGGTTTTGACGTAGTTCGGGTGAATTCCTTGTTTCGGCATTTGTGACTCGATTCTTTGGGAGTTTGGGCTTCCTTTCGGAAGTCCGCGCATCTGGCTCACGGTTCGCTTGCAGCGGTTACAGTCACGCCACATCGATGTTCCCGTCGCTTTGCCCTGGCGTCACGCATTTCTGCGTTCCGGCGCATTTCCTATTCTATCCCTGTCTGTTCCGGTTCGCAATGGAGGGTGCCGGCCGGGTATGAATCGTCTCAGTTGCGAGTTGAGCAGGCATCACGCTGGCGGCTTCGGCTATCTGAAGCATTCGGGTTTCGGATTGCGAAAAGCCAGCTGCTGTTCTTATGTGTGGCTTAAGGCATACAATTCCGGCCCTAAGGGAGGACCGCACAATGATGAAGCACGCAGGACGCGTTCTCGTTGTATTTGGCGCACTCAGCGTCGCCGCACTGGCGGGGGCGCAGAGCGTACCGCCCGGGCAGGCCACACCTCCGGGAACTCAGAATCACACGGGTGGCGCACAGCCGTGCGCTACCGATCCAACCGGTAATCCTTTGCCACAGGCGCAGGCCGATGCGAACTGCACCGTAGCGGGACCGGGTTTTGCTACGCCATCCACGAATACGCCGCCTGGCGACAGGGCGGAACATCATGTGACGGCGATTGTGCGCGTGGATGCGGCTGTGCCGAAGCCGGCCACCGTGCCGTTTCCGATGGACTTCAGCACGATCGGCAATGTGACGATGGTGAAGGCGAGACTGCCGCGGGTGCAGGCCTGTTTTACTGCGGGCCAGATTTGGAGCAATCGCTCGGGTGCCGCTACTTCGACGACCTGCCTGGATCACAAGGGTGTGGTGATTGCGTACCAGGAGTGCAAGGCGAAGGTGGGCGATGCGCAGGCAGTTTGTACGACCACGACTCCGCAACAGAGTGATGCAGCGGCGGTGGCTGCTCGGCAGTAGAACCTGCTTCCGGTCGACACGGCGATTCGCTTTGTCATCCGAGGCGTTGCATGGATTTCCTCTGCCTCCAGCGCTGTCACCCGGCAGAGCTGGAGGCAGAATCGCGTTAGCATCAGGATTGTGAGTACAGCGGACCAACTCGGCTTTGCGGCAGATCTGGAAGAGATGTGCAAGTTCTGCGAAGGGCAGGGCATGCGCGTTGTGGAGGATGCTGCGGGTAAGCGGACGGCGGTGCCGTGCGTCTGTCGCGCGCAGCGCCGGACTCGCCGGGTGCTGAACCTGGCACGCATTCCCCGGCGGTATGAGCACTGCACGCTGGACTCGTTTGAGCCGAACTTTGGCGAGGGGTCGCATCGGTCGTTGAGTACGGCTCTGCGGAACGCACGCAAGTTTGTGGATGGCTATCCGCTGATGAACGATGGTGCCGGCCTGCTGCTGACGGGTGCGATCGGCGTTGGGAAGACGCACCTGGCGGTGGGGATTCTGCAGGCGCTGGTGGATGAGCGCGGCGCGACGGGATTGTTCTATGACTATCGCGAGTTACTGAAGCAGGTGCAGAACAGCTACAACTCGCGCGTTGCGGCGACGGAGTTGGAAGTGCTGGCGCCGGTCTTCGATGCGGAGGTTCTGGTGCTGGATGAGATTGGCGCGTCGAAGCCGACGGACTGGGTTTGGGATACGGTCGCGCACATCCTGAACACTCGGTACAACGACAAGCGGACGACGATTATTACGACGAACTATGCGAATCTGCCACCGCTGGGAATGGCGGTTGGTGAGGATAGTCAGCGGCCCACTCGCGTGGTGCGAGAAGAGACGCTGGGGGATCGCATTGGGGAACGCATGCGTTCGCGGTTGCAGGAGATGTGCATCGTGGTCGAGATGCAGGGCGAAGACTTCCGCCAGAAGGTCAAGAAGGCTTCCTTCGCCTAGCAGTCCGATGGTTCGCGGGCAGCGTTAGAAGATCAGCATTCCCAGCAGAAAGAGCATGCCACAGCAGAGCGCAGATGCGCGGTAGGTCCATTCACGGGACTGAGGGACGGCTTCCATGTCGTTGTTCCTGCCTTCTTGGGGGTGTCTGGCTTAGATACGACTCATGCTGCGTTCTGGATGGGTGGTATGTCAGCAATGTGCCACAGTCCGCACGCATATTCGATGAATGTTTTGCGAGGAATCAGCCTGGTACCGCCGAAGTAGGGGTACCCGTTGCTATCCAAATGGGATGTTTCGTGAAAATGCTGCGTAGTAGACTCCTTAGCGATGGCAGCCGACGGTACCCAAACGCCCTTTCTTACGCCTGAACCCGAACGCACCGTCTCACCGCAGACTTGGATCATTGCGGCTGTGGCCGTGCTGGTCATTGTTGCGGTTGCTGCCATAGCGACGCTGCGGCGTGCGCCGGCGAACACCGGTGCGGCACTGGCGCCGGATGCTTATGCAGCCAGCCTGCCGATCACGAACATCTCGATGTCCGAAGCTACGAATGGCACCGGTGGCAAGGCGACGTATGTCGATGGCGTGATCGGGAATACGGGAACCAAGACGCTGACAGGAGCCGAGGTGCAGGTGACCTTTTCGACCTCGGACGGAACGGCACCGCATCGCGAGACGGTTCCGGTTGCGGTTGTCCGGACGCGTGTTCCTTATGTCGATCTGCAACCACTATCAGCAGATCCGATCAAGCCGGGCGATCATCGGGACTTTCGACTGATCTTCGAATCCGTCCCCGCCAACTGGGATGTGCAACCGCCTGCAATCCAGGTTGTGCGCACCGAACTTCGGTAGGACCCGCAAGCGCCGGGCATTCGAGCCAAAATTGCCTGCTGGAACGGAAGAAACTTCCGTTCTGGGCACTGCCTAAGATTGTCTCGATGGTCGTTTGAACGATAAGTTATTCATTTCATTGTAATTAATGTTGGCGCAGACTTTGGCGCGTCGGTTGCTCTTAGTATCCGCGTACAAGCTTGTGTCGCTCCACTGCGAGCGATCAGGCAAACCCGGAAGGAGCAACACCGTTATGAATAAGCAGAATATCTTCACCAAGACCGCGACCTTTGGAGTTTCGGCGCTGCTGTTGACTGGTGCACTTTCAATTCCTTCGCATGCGCAGGCCGCAGCAGATCAGACTCAGACCACCACTGCCCCCGCTGCTAAGCAGGACGCGACCGACAAGGGCTCTTACGCCACCGGCACGCCGCTCCAGATGCAGTCGAAGGAAGGCTTCTGGGGTCACATGAATCCCCTGGCTCGTAAGAAGTGGGTAAAGCGCCAGATGGACCCGATCAAGGATCGCGTCAATGAGCTGGACCAGCTGCAGTCGAAGAACGCAAACGACATTCGTGACGTAGACTCGCGCGCGACCGCCGGTATCAAAAAGGCCAGCGATGCAGCCTTGATTGCTGATACTCACGCGGCAGAAGCCGGCACTCGTGCAGACGCGGCAAACAGCACGGCGACGGCAGCCAGCACGCGTACCGATGCTCTTCACGGAACTGTCACGAACCTTGACCAGTACTCCGCAGTGACGAGCACCCCGGTTGCATTCCCCCGCGGCCGCACGACTCTCGGCACCAAGGCCAAGGCTGATCTGGATGAAGTGGCGAGCAAGCTGGCAAATGAGAAGGGCTACATCATCGAAGTGCAGGGCTATAGCCGCGCCGGTGTTGGAAGCTCCACTGCAATGGCCGACTCGGTTGTCCGTTATCTCGTGACCGAGCACCAGGTACCGATCTACAAGATCTACCGCTCGGGTCTGGGCAAGGCAAGCGCGAAGTCCACGCCGGAAGGCGAGAAGACGATTGCAAACGGCGTCCGCGTGACGCTGCTGCACAACAGCCTGGCGACGATGGATGGCAGCTCGACCGTGTCGAACACTGCGAATCCGTCGAACAGCAACATTTCGAACAGCACCACCAATGGTGGTTCGCTGCAGTAAAGTTCCCTCCTCCGGGGAAATCGGTGCCGCACCTGCTGGCTGAGCAGGTGCGGCGCTAAAACAAGCCGGAGTGACTAGAGACTCGCGAAGGTGGTCGCTTCGCGCCCAAGATTCGCCAGCCGGTGAGAAAGATTTCGCCGGTAGGCCCAAAGATTGAACGTCAGCGATGACGTTCATACAAGCTCTCCTAAGCAGAGAGAACCAAGGCAGATTGGCCCTCCTCCCGGAGGGCCGTTTTTTGGTTTAAAACGAATAGCCATAAATATGGCTGATACGATGGTGACATGCGCACCACGGTCGATTTCGATGATGCTTTGTACGCGGATCTGAAGGGGAAGGCTGCGTCCGAACAAACCAGCGTGAAAGCGCTCATCACGCGGGCTGTTTACCGGATGTTGCATGAAGCACCACAGACGCGGGAGTCCGAAGGGAAGCGACGGGCATGGCCGACTTTCTGCTTCGCGAAGGGGCGTGTAGTCGAACCGGTGAGTAATGACACCGCGATCTTCGGCGAGCCGGGGACCGAGTGACACGTTACTTTCCGGATGTGAATGTGGTGGTGTCTCTGTCAATTGCTGGACATCGACATTTCGAGGCCGCGAATGGCTGGTACGACGCAGTTGGGCGGCCCCTACTCCATGTGTGCAGGCTGACCCAACTGGGAGTGCTGAGGCAGTTGACGCTTGAGGCTTCGACCGGCCTGGAAGTGCGTTCCAACAATGATGCCAAAAAGTTTCTTGCCGAGCTTACACAGCAGGGCTATCTGGAGCTTGTCCCGGAGCCCGGAGGTTTGGACGAGCTTTTCCTAAAGCGGGCAGAGTTTGGGAAGCCCGCCCCCAATCGCTGGGCGGATGCTTATCTTTCATCATTTGCGACCGCGGCCGGACTACGGCTTGTCACCTTTGACAAAGCGCTTGCGAGCTATACGCCGGATTGCACGCTGCTCGCCGTTTAGCGAACCGTTACTGTTTCGAATCCGAGTCCGCGCAGCAGGCTTTCCATGCTGCCGCGGGCGTTGCTGCGCGCGGTGTCGAGAATGCCGTCGGTGGTAGCGGCCTGGAGGATTTGATTCTCTGCCGTGGAGCGGGTGTCGGACTCAAGGTTGGGGTCGGCCTGTACCAGGAGGCCCGTGGTGCGTGCGAAGACCTTCGTCTTGGCGCTGTCGATCTTGGTGGTGAAGATCTGCGATGCGGGCAGTTCGATGGTGACGGAACGACCGTTGACCTGGACCGACTCGGGCTTGAGTTTTGAGAGATCGACGCCGGCGACGACCTGGCCGTGGACGACGAGCAGGAGGCGATCGCCGAAGAGCAGGTCTGGCAGAACAGCGTTGGTTCGCTTGCCTTCTACGACGGTGTCAACGGAGTAGCTGACGGTCTCGAGCCGGTTGAGCCGCTGGATCTGGCTGACTACGTCGGGTGCACTGGTGTTGAAGCTTTCACGGTTGCCCATGAGGTAGCTGGCGATGGTGCCGGCTGCGCCGTTGGTGCCGGCGTGCCGCAGTAGCCAAACGGCGCCAGCGATGCCGAGTGCGAAGAAGAGCAGCAGGCCAAGCAGAATGGCGCCAGCGCGGCTGCGCGGCTTTTCTTTGTATGCGATGCGCTGCTGACGCGCGACTTCCTGCTGACGCTCGCGTTCGCCTGGGAGAGGTTCAATGGCCATGATCGCTAGGATGCACAGCGCGGATTGGCGCTGCTTGTGTGTGCGGAATCTTTGCCGGATGTTCGTGTGCAGACGGTATGAACTCGAGGCGACCGATGCGATTTGCTTCGGTTGTTGGCCCGACTTCCTGACGGCGGACACAAAGTCTCAACGTGACGTTCGACCGAGTGCGTGGCGGCTGCAACGAATGTTGCATTGCATCGCCTCCTACCAGTAAAGCCGGCGCTGGACGCCGCGGGAGATTTCTTATGAACAACATCTTATGTGCAGCGATCGTTGGTTGTTCCATCGCAGCAGGCGCAGCAGGCGCTGCAGTCGCTTCGGCACAGAGCGCCGATGGGGACAAGCAGTTCCTGAAGACAGCTTCGCAGAGCGATTACACCGAGATTACTTTCAGCAAGCTGGCGGCGGATAAGGGCAGCAACCCGAAGGTGAAGGCTTACGCGCAGAAGATGGTCACGGACCACACGGCGCTGGAGACCGAGATGAAGCCTTTCGCTGACAAGTGGGGCGTTACGCCGGTGATGGAGCTGGATGCGGCGCATCAGCAGAAGTTCGACGCACTGCAGCAGTTGTCCGGTATGGATTTCGACAAGGCCTACATGATGGGCATGGACGACGATCACCACACGGCGCTGAGCCTGTTTCAGCAGGAAGTGTCGACGACGAACGATGCTGAATTCAAGAAGGCTGTGGCGAAGGGTGAGAAGGTTGTCGCCATGCACACAAAGATGGCGGACATGGCTGTGACCAAGATGGGCAAGAAGTCTGCAGCCGGTATGTAAGTGGTTGTCGTGACGAAAGAAGGGCGGGCTCGCTGCGAGCCCGCCCTTCCTCGTTTCCGTTAAAGAGAACTACTGCGCGATGGCCTCGAAGCTGGCCTGGGAGAGCGCGCGGCCGTGGCTCATGCGGTTTTTGTAGCTGGCTGCCACGAAGTCGCGAAAGAGCGGATGCGGCTCGAGCGGCTTCGATTTGAATTCCGGATGGAACTGGCAGGCGACGAAGTAGGGGTGGCTCGGGATCTCGACGATCTCGACGTAGGTTGCATCGGGTGTGGTTCCGGTGAGGCGCAGACCGCCGCCGACGAGGATTGGCTCGTACTCGCGGTTGAACTCGTAGCGGTGGCGATGGCGCTCGCTGATCTCGGTGGTGCCGTAGGCGGCAGCAGCCTTGGAGTCAGGCTCCATGACGCACTGCCAGGCACCGAGACGCATGGTGCCGCCCATCTCCTCTACGCCGGTGAGTTCGCGCAGTTTGTAGATGATGCGGTGCGGTGTAGCCATGTCGAACTCGGAGGAGTTGGCATCGCGCAAGCCGCAGACGTTGCGTGCGAACTCAATGCAAGCAGTCTGCATGCCGAGGCAGATGCCGAAGTATGGGATGTTGCCTTCTCGTGCGTAACGGATGGCGTTGAGCATACCTTCGATGCCGCGCTTGCCAAAGCCGCCGGGGACGAGGATGCCGTCGAAGCCTTCGAGCTGCTGCTCATAGCTGCGGTCTTCTGTTTCGAGGCCTTCGGCTTCAATCCAGGTGACCTTGAGTTTGAGGTTCGCGTGCAGGGCGCCGTGGACGAGGGCTTCTTTCAGGGACTTGTAACTGTCCTCGTACTCGACGTACTTACCTACGATGCCGACGTGGACTTCGTCCTTGGGGTTATAGGCGCGGTGGACGATGTCCTTCCACTTGGTCATGTCGGCGTCTTTCGCCTCCATGCGCAGGTAGTTCAGGACGAGCTGATCGACATGCTCAAGCTCAAAGGCGAGCGGCAGCTCGTAGATGCTGGCGACGTCGCGCGCGCCAATGACGGCGCGCTCTTCCACGTTGCAGAAGGCGGCGATCTTGCCGCGCATCTCGCGGGGGAGCGGGCGCTCCGAGCGGCAGAGGAGGATGTCCGGCTGGATGCCGATGGAGAGCATCTCCTTGACGGAGTGCTGGGTGGGCTTGGTCTTGAGTTCCTGTGCGGCAGCGATCCACGGCACCAGCGTCACGTGGACGAAGAGCGTGTTGTCGCGGCCAAGGTCCTGGCGCATCTGGCGAATGGCTTCGAGGAAAGGAAGCGATTCGATGTCGCCGACGGTGCCGCCGATCTCGACGATGCAGACATCGCATTCGGCCGCGACCTTGCGCATGGCGTTCTTGATTTCGTTGGTGACGTGCGGGATGACCTGAACGGTTTTGCCGAGGTAGTCGCCGCGGCGCTCCTTGGTGATGACCTGTTCGTAGATGCGGCCGCTGGTCAGGTTGTTATCACGCGAGAGTTTTGCGTGGGTAAAGCGTTCGTAGTGACCCATGTCGAGGTCGGTTTCGGCACCATCGTCGGTGACGAAGACCTCGCCGTGTTGAAAGGGCGACATGGTGCCCGGATCCACATTCAAGTAGGGATCAAATTTCATCAGATTGACGCGGATACCGCGCGCCTCAAGCAAACAGCCGATAGAAGCTGCTGCAAGTCCTTTACCGAGCGAAGACACAACACCGCCCGTTACAAAGATGTATTTCGCAGACATCTCCGCCTCGCTTTGTTTTGATTGTCGTGATTGGCCGTGCGTGGGGTGCACGATCAAGTATAGCAAGGCTCTCCGGACTGGGACGCGTTGCGTTCGATGTTGGGTCTGGGGGCGAGAAGTCGCTCTGTATACTCCACGTGTGTCCCTGACATCTGAGAAGCACCGTTTCCACTTGCTCGATGCGCTGCGGGGCATGGCCGCTGTGTTGGTGGTCTATTGGCACGCGCCGCTGTACCTTGGGCTGCGCGCCAAGCACCTGACCTATCTGGCGGTTGACTTCTTCTTCTGCCTGAGCGGTTTTGTGATCGCTTACACGTATCAGCAGCGGCTTGAGTCGGGCATGACGGTTTGGGCGTTTGTGAAGACGCGGCTTATCCGGCTCTATCCTGTTTACTTGTTTGGAGCGGTTCTTGGATCGGTTCCACTGCTGGCCGGGCATATGGGACATCATCCGGCGACGCGTGATCTGGTTTTCATGGCGATCACGGTCGTTACGCAATGGTTGATGCTGCCGCATCTGGGCGACTGGCCGAACCATGTTCTTTACCCTGCGAACGGTCCCAGCTGGTCCATCTTCTTCGAGGTGGTTGCGAACATTGGCTTCGCGATTCTTGTGAGGGCGCGGAAGGCGAGTTCCACGGTGCTTGCGGTGATCTGCCTGGCGTCGCTGGGAGGACTGCTGGTTCTTCTGCGGTCGGAACACACGCTAAATTTCGGATGGAGCAACGATGCCTGGCAGATTGGCGGGGGACTGTTGCGCGTGTTCCTCTCCTTCCCGATGGGTGTGTTGCTGTACCGGATCTATCGCGCGCTGGGGAACAGATTGCTTGCCCCAGCGGTGAGTACGTGGGTTGCTGTCGGGCTGTGCTGCCTCCTCCTGGTACTGCTCCAGTGGGCGTTGCCGGGGTTATCGACGGAGGCTGGCGGCATGCTGGTGATCAGCGTGATCTTTCCGCTGATGATCCTGCTTGCTGCTCATGCCAAGGTGCCTGCCTGGGCGAACAAGGGCTGTGCGCTGCTGGGCGATCTTTCGTATCCGGTGTACCTGACGCATGCTCCTCTTATGTCTGTGTTCGAAGTGCCGCGCATAAGGGGACTTGTGCTCAGTCACGCGTCGTTGCAGTTGTGGGTTGTGCCGTCTGTGCTGCTGGTGAGCGGTGTGTTGTCGTTTGTTCTACTGAAGGTTTACGACGAGCCGCTGCGGCGATGGTTGCGAGAACGCGGGCGCCGAAGTTAATTTGAAGTCGCGTCCATAGAAAAGGGCATCTTCACGAGGTTGGTGAAGATGCCCTTTGTTAATTGGCTGTCCCATTCTTTAGTCGAGTACGGAGAGCCTTTCGGGATCCTCGTGCTGGACGAGGTATTCATCTGCGAAGACGACGATGACTGCGGCGGTTGGGACGGCGATGAGGGCGCCGGGGATGCCGCTGATGGCCGTGCCGCAGAGGAGGGCGATCAGAACGGAGACGCCCATGAGATCGACGCTGGACTTCATGATGCGAGGTGTCAGGAAGGCGTTCTCAAACTGCACGTAGATGGCGTAGGCGGCGAAGACGAGGCCGCACTTGGTCCAGCTGTCGGCTGCGGCGATGAGGGCCACCAGCAGAATGGTGACGAGGTTGCCGGCTACGGGGATGATGTTGGTCAGACCCATCATGAGACCGAGCAGGATGTAGTAACGGACGTTGATGATGCGGAAGGCGATGATGCTGTAGGCCGCGACGCAGGCCATCAGGAGCAATTGACCGAGCAGCCAGCGGGAGACGCGCTCTTCTGCGATCAGCAACGTGTTTGCGAGGCGCACCCGAGACTTGGGAATTACAAGAGAGAGGAAGAACTTGTAGACCTCTTCGCCTTCAAGGATGAAGTAGACGGTGAGGATGACTGCGGTCAGGATGTCGAGCAGATGTTCCGCCCATGTGGGGAGGGAACTGACGACGTAAGAAGCGAAGTGACCCAGGGATCCCGTGATCTGGTTGTTCAGATCGTTCATGCCGATCTTGTCGGCCATGGGCACCTTGTGCAACTTGCTGATGAGTGTCGGGATGCGACTGGGCAAATCGTTAAGGAAGTTACGGAAGTCGCGGACTACGGGCGGCATACCGATCCAGAAGAAGAGCGTGATGGCTGTGAAGAGTACGACCACCAGAACGGTGACGGCAGCTGCCTTGGGCAGGTGCTTTTCGCGGATCCTGATCTTGCCGATTTTTGTGACGATCGGGTTGAGGACGACTGCGAAGAGGCCTGAGAGATAGACGATTCCGAGGACGTGGCGAATGGTCCAAAAGACACCGAGCAGCACCAGCAAAGCGATCGTAAAGACGATGTGCTTGCGTGTTTCGCGGAATTGGCGCGAGGGAAATGCTGCGGGTTCGAGATCGGCGTTCAGGTGTGGCCTCCAGTGGATACGTGCACAGAGATATGCAGTCATCGCGTCTGATGCACGACAAACAAAAGCCGTTGATCCTATCTTTCGATTTACTGTTCGTTCAGTCGAAAGGTTGAACAGTGGCGTTTCGAGAGCGCTGTTCAAGGTGCTTCTGGATGTTGAGCGTAGTCCCCAAGTCAGGCGCGCAGGAGCCGGAGCACTGCTGTGACTGTCTCTTGTGGATGCTGATCGGCCGTGCTGACGTGATGCTTTGCGCAGCGGCGGTAGATCGGGGCGCGCTGGCGAAAGCGCTGTGCTGCGGCGTCGGCGTCCATGAGCAGCGGGCGGACTGCTGCGCCTTCCTGCAGGACGCAGCGGTCGAAGAGGATTTCGAACGGCGCATCGAGGAATACGACTGCGGTGCGTGTGGTCTGTTCCAGCAGCAAGCGGTTGGTCAGGGTCTCGGGTGCTCCGCCGCCGAGGGCGATGACGACGTTGCCGCGACCGAGAGCGCGGGCGATGACGGCTGATTCACGCCGGCGGAACTCCGCCTCGCCGAGAGCCGAGAACATCTGCGCGATGGTCGAACCGTAGCGCTCTTCCACTTCGGCATCGACATCGGCGAACTGCCAGCCGAGTTCTGCTGCGAGCAGGCGTCCAACGGTGCTCTTGCCCGCGCCCATGAAGCCGGTCAGCACGATGCGGTCGGCGGAGAGGGGCGCGGTGGGGGTGATGTTGTCGGTGGTGGGTTCGGCAAGCATGCTCGTCATGATGGTCTCAGGTGAAGCCGGTTTGTGGGGCGGTTGGACAGTAAAAAGCCGCGCCCTTAGGGGGACGCGGCTCAGGAGGATCGAGTGTTCTTTGCGCTGTTACTTAGAGCGTAAAGTTCGCAGGAAACGCCGTCGCCGCCACTGGATACCAGTAGCGGTAGGTAAAGCAAACGGTCTGGAAGGTCTGCGACATCTCTGTGCGAGAGCTTACACCGGTCTCGGCGGCTGTGGCAAGCAAGAAAAGGCGGGCCCCAGGGCCCGCCTTTTCGGATTGTTCGAGAGCCTTACTGAACGATGTCGTCTTTGGGTGTGATCTCGATTTCGCGTTCGATCTTTGCCCACAGGTCCTGGCTTGGGACTTCGCCTTCCGGCTCCATCAACATGCGTGCAGTCTCTGCGATGTATTCGAGATCGCGTACGAGTTCGGCGGCCTGGGGGCAGTCGCGCAGGATTTCGGCGAAGCGCGGGTCAGCGCTCAGCTTGCCACCGTCGGCGCGCTCAAAGAGTTCTGGCAGTTCCTTTTCGAACTCTGCGCAGGTCCAACGCTTTTCTTCTCTGTCCGGCATTATTTCGACTCCACCAAGGCGGCTTGTTCGTTCTGCCGCAGAATTTCCCGCAATTTCAGTCGCGCTTTATGCAACTGAGATTTGCTGTTGCCGGTCGAGCATTCAAGCATGCCGGCAATCTCGTTATGTTCGTACCCTTCGACGTCGTGAAGCACGAAGACCAGGCGATAGCCCGGAGGCAGCGTTGCGACAGCTCGTTCGAGAGCAACGCGGTCGACTGAACCGGAGAGACGTGGATCGCGCGACCCGAAGTCTCGCTTTGGTGCGTCTTCTTCCGAAGGGTTGATGGTCTCTTCGAGAGAGACCAGTTGCAGGCCCTTCTTGCGGAGATGCATCAAGACCAGGTTCACCGTGAGACGGTGCAGCCAGGTGGAGAAGGCACTCTCGCCACGGAAGGAGCCAAGCTTGCGGTAGAGGTGCAGGAAGGCTTCCTGCGTCATGTCCTCTGCCTCAGAGACATTGCCAAGCATGCGGAGGCACAGCGTATAGACGCGGCGCTTATGCAATGCGTAGAGCTTCGAAAATGCGTCTGGATCGCCGTTCTTCGCGCGCTCCAGCGCGTCCGCTTCACCTGCAATCGGAGGATTCCGTTTGAAGTGACCAGCGGGCGGCGTCGTGTTGTTCTGTGTCATTCCGTAGCCCTGAAGTTCCATAGCACTCCGGTCTGACGCACCGGTATGGCGCGTCGTCTTTCCAAGAAAGACCGCAGGCTATCCACAAGAATACAGGACAGCAGTCTGCGGTAGTTTCGCAGTGTCGTTATGCACCAATGGGAGGGAATTTGCCAGGGCGAAGGTTGTCTGTCTGACATAACTTTTGTCCACACCAGGAATAAATCTTCTCCAGGCGTCGGGTACCCGGCGTTGGCGTGTGCTCAGCTGCCGATGAACCGGGCGTAGAGCGCGCGCGCCCGCGGTACCTGGTCCGTGCCCTGGACGACGGTGCGGCCGTCCGCGAAGACGGACAGGGTGTATTCGCTGTAGGTGAAGCGCAACATCATGCTGTTCCAGCGGACTTCTCCCAGTGGGCGGAGGCGGTCTGCGAGTGACGCGAAGTCAACAGGCCGGTTGTGCTCATGGATCTGGACGGAGTTGCGCCCGCACATGGTGATGTGCGGCCTGCCTTCACCGGCGAGGTGGCGAAATTCGCGCTGGCCGCAGACGCTGCAGGTGGATCGGGGCTTTGCGGTGGAGATCTCTGAGTGCTCGCCTGTCCAGAGGTCCATGGAGAGCAGCGTTCGACGCATGGCTGAGGGCTGACCGGTGAGAAGTTTGATCGCCTCAGTGCTTTGCAGGGAGGCGGCGACATTGACGGCGGTGTTTAAGATGCCGGCGGTGTCGCAGGTTTCGACAGTGCCGCCCGGGGGCTCTGGAAAGATGCAGGCGAGGCATGCGGTGCGATGGTCGCCGGAGGGAAGGATGTTCATGGTGGCGGCGTAGGAGCCGATGGCCGCGGCGTAGATCCATGGCGTGCCTGTCTCGACCGCGAGGTCGTTCAGGAGATAGCGCGTCTCGAAGTTGTCGGTTGCGTCCAGGATGATGTCTGCGTCGGCGAGCAGGACACGCGCGTTGGCGGGCGTGAGGTCGGCGATGTGCGCGGTTACGGTGACTTCGCTATTGATAGTGAGCAGGCGGCGCCGCGCGGCTTCGGCCTTGGGGAGTGCTTCGCGTGCATCTTCCTCGGTGAAGAGCATCTGTCGTTGCAGGTTGGATGGCTCGACAAAATCGCGGTCAATGATGGTCAGATGGCCGACGCCGGCACGCGCGAGCAGGCCGGCCGAGGCGGCGCCGGTGGCGCCGCAGCCGACGAGGATTGCGTGCGAGGCCGCCAGCCTTTGCTGGCCATTGGTCCCGATGGGAGGGAAGAGACGCTGGCGCGAATACCGGTCATCGAGCGAGGACGAGCCCATTGCTGCGGCATTACCGCGCGCATTTTCGATAGCATCAATGCTCATGCCTACTCCTGAACCCTCATAAGTGTACGAGGGTGGGGAGTTAGCGGCGGCGCGGAACGGCTAGCGAACCCGGCGCGCGTTTTGCGCATCCAACCGCTTCATACCAAGGTGCCCTGGGGCCAAGTCTGGACTTACGCTTTCGTCCAACCCCCGCGTGACAGAATCCGCCGGCGATCTTTGCGGGCATAAACAGGCAGGGGCAGACGACGTTGGCGTCACGGAAACATAAGATACAGGGGAAGAGTGGACGCGCACAGTTGATGCGGATGGGTAGCAGGGTGATGCTGGCCGCCGCAATCGCATGCACAACGGCGCTGGCGCACGCACAGGAGCCGAACGGGCAACCGTCCAGCGGAGCGAACACGCCCGCATCTGCAACGCCCACCACGCAGAGCACCACCCCTGCTGCGCCCGCGACGGGCGAGGCAAAGGGTTCGCTGACGGGTGCTGCAGGCTCGGTTGGCAGCGGTGTCAGCACGGCAGGGGCTACATCCGGCGTTGTGGCGCAAACGGATGCAGAACAGCAGGCGGTAAAAGCTGCCCAGGTGGCTGATAGTGCCACTTCCGGCCTGTTCGCACTGCGCGGACGCAAGCTGACGGCGATCAATTTTGATGGAGTGGAGTACGCCGAGGGCGATCCGCTGCCGGGTGAGCTTGGCCTGAAGCCGGGCGACACGCTGGACCCTGCGAAGATTCGTGCGGCGACGCGCCGGTTATTTTTGACCGGGCTGTATCGAGACATCCAGGTGCGCAGCTCCACGGGGCCGGATGGCGGCGTGACGTTGACGTTCGACGGCCGACCGCGCTTCTTTATTGGTCGTGTGCGTATTCAGGGCGTGAAGGTGGAGCGGTTGATGTCGTTGCTGGAGTCCTCCACGCAGCTGCAGCCTGGACTGCCATTCACGAATACGCAGGTGAAGAACGGCGAAGACGGGATCCGGCAAACGCTGGCACGCAACGGTTATTATCAGCCGCTGATTCACTCGTCCACGGAGCACCTGCCCGATGGCAAGCAGGTCGACGTCATCTATTCCATCAACGTGGGCGTGAAGGCCACGGTGGGCAAAGTTACGTTGACCGGCGACCCAGGCATCAGTGTCGAAGAGTTCCGGAAGCGCGGCAAGTTAAAGGAAGTCAATAAGACGCTGTTCGTCTTAAAGAGCAAGAACAAGGTCACGACCGACACAACGGGCAACGCGCTGACGAATTTGCGGCAGTTCTATCAGAAGAAGGAGCGGCTTGAGGCGGCGGTCGCACTGGAGAAGAGCGAATACGCTTCGGACCGCAAGCAGCTGGATTACACCTTCCGCGCCAATCAAGGACCGATCGTGAAGGTGACGATTGAAGGTACAAAGGTTTCTAATGCGCGCCGGAAGAAACTGCTGCCGATCTATGAAGAGAGTGCGGTAGATAACGACCTGCTGAATGAAGGCGCGCATAATATCCGCGAGTTTCTGCAGCGACAGGGTTACTTTGACGCTGAGGTTACGCAAAAAGTGCAAGGCGTTCCGGATACGCCGTCTTATTCGGCCGACGGCACACCGCTGCCGCCGCCCAGTGACCTGACGGAGACCGTGACCTTTCACGCGGAACCGGGTAAGAAGTACAAGGTGATTGCGGTCAACGTCACGGGTAACAAGTACTTCGAGACGGACAATATCAAAGAGCGCATGCAGGTGGTGAAGGCGGACGCGTACGTTCGCAATGGCCGCTTTTCGCCGGTGCTGCTGGCGAACGATGTTGACTCGATTACCTCGCTCTATCGTGCTAACGGCTTCAATAAAGTGAAGATCACCAGTAAGGAAGTGAAGGGCGCGCAGGATAAGAAGGTCGCGACCATTACGGTGAACATCACGATAGATGAGGGTGTGCAGCAGAAGTTTGGCGAAGTAACCATGACTGGCGCGAATGCTGCGCGCGTCGATGCGATGAAGGCGCTGATTACTGCCGAGAAGAACCAGCCATTTGCTCTGGCCAATGTGTCCAACGATCGCGATAATATTCTGCAGCAGTATTTATCGAAGGGCTTCGACCAGGCGAAGGTTGAAGTAAGGCAGACGCCGCACAAGGACGACCCGACGATCACGGACGTTACTTACCTGGTGACCGAGGGTGAGCAGGTGGCGGTGGACCGTGTGTTGATCTCTGGCCGGCACCATGTTCGGGCGAAGCTGGTGAACGATCAGTTACTGTTGAAGCCGGGCGATCCGCTTGATGAGTCGGCGATCCTTGAGATGCAGCGCCGCTACTACGATCTAGCGCTGTTTAACGAAGCCAACGTTGCCGTGCAGAACCCAGAGGGACTTGCGGACCGCAAGAATGTGCTGGTGCAGTTGAGCGAGGCAAAGCGCTGGGACGTGACGTATGGCGCGGGCTTCGAAACACAGCTCTCGACGCCGCAGACAAATTGCCGCGCGCAGCAGTCATTGGGTGGAACCGGTTCCGGTTGCACACCGGAAGGCCGCGCGGGCGCATCGTTCCGCGTGTCTGCGGATGTCACACGTATCAACCTGTTCGGTACGGACCAGTCCATCACCTTCCACAGCACTTATGGATTGCTGGAGCGAATCGCTACTGCGACTTACAACGTTCCGAAGTTTGTTGGACATAAAAATCTGTCACTGCAGTTCAGTGGTGGCTACTCGAATGTCCAGAATATTTCGACCTTCAAGGCGAGCACGCTGCAGGGGCTGTTCCGCCTGACGCAAAAGGTTCCGAAGACGGATACGTTCATCTACGACTTCACCTATCGCCGCGTGTCGGTCGATCAGAACAGCCTGCAGGTCACGGCGAATTTGATCCCGTTGCTCTCGCAGCCGGTGCGTGTGGGTGGTCCCGGCTTTACGTGGTTCCACGACACGCGCAGCCCTTCTCCGCTGGACGCGACGAAGGGTATGTATCTTTCAGTGACGGACTTCCTGGCGAACAGCAAGTTTGGGTCGCAGACGAATTTCAATAAGATCGACTCGACCTTCTCCACTTACTACTCGTGGGGTAAGAAGCGGAAGTACACGTTTGCTCGCAGCACGCGCTTCGGCATCGAGACACAGTCGGGCGCGAACCCGAATGCGGGGATCTTTGGCTGCGAAGGTGTACTGCTGACGACGAATGCGTCGTGCAATGCGATTCCGCTGCCGGAACGTCTTTATGCGGGTGGCGCTACATCGCATCGTGGCTTTGGTATCAACCAGGCCGGACCTCGCGATTTGACGACGGGTTTCCCCGTGGGTGGATCGGCTGCTCTGGTCAACACGCTGGAGTTGCGTATGCCGCCTCCGGTGCTGCCGATCGTGGGTGACAGCGTGTCGTTCGTGGTCTTCCATGACATGGGCAATGTGTTCCTGCACCCAGGCGATATGTTCAAGTCGATTGCGCGCTTCCAGCAGCCGAATCAGCAGACATGCCGTCAGGTGACTGGCTTCAAGACGGTGGGAACCTGCGACTTTGCTTACTTCTCGCATGCGCTTGGTCTGGGTGCACGATACAACACGCCGGTTGGTCCGATCCGCGTGGATGCGGCTTACAACCTCAACCCGCCCATCTACCCCATCATCGACGATTACACGCAGGCTACGCCGAATCATCGCGTGGGCCAGGGTGGTCGCTTCCAATTCTTCTTCTCCATCGGACAGAGCTTCTAACCATGCGCAAACGATTCTTCATCGCCGATGCCTTCCGTGCAGCTACGACTGTTGCTGCTCTTGGTCTTTGCGCGCTGTCGCTGCATGGGCAGGCCGTTGCGCCTAAGTCTGCAGCAGAGGGCAAGCCTGCCACCAAGGAACAGGCGAAGGCTGATTCGAACAAACTGCCTGCGGAACGCGGTGACGTGGTCGACCGTATCGTCGCGATCGTCAACGGTGATCTGGTGCTTGAGAGCGATGTCGAAGTCGAGGAACGCTTTACGAAGCTGTACCCCTATTCCACGGACAGCAGTAAGCCGCTGCGTGAGCAGGCGATTACACGCTTGATCGATCGCTCGTTGATTGAACAGCAGCAGGCAGGTTATCCGATGACGCCGGTGACCGACGAGCAAATCAAGAAGGACGAGGCCGATCTTCGGAAGGATTTGCCTGCCTGTGCACATGCGGACTGTACAAGCAACGCAGGCTGGAAGGACTTTCTGACGAAGGTTGGGTTCACGCAGGAAGAGTTGCGGGAACGGTTGCGTGAACGTGAGAGCGTGCTGCATTTTATCGAGCAGCGATTCCGCAATGGTGTCCGCATCACCGACAAACAGATCGAAGACTTCTACAACAACACCATGCTGCCGGAGTATGCAAAGCAGAAGGCGACCGCGCCACCGCTTGACTCCGTTCGCGATCGCATAGAAGAGGTGCTGTTGCAGCAAGAGGTGAGCAGCCTGCTGGACCAGTGGCTTAAAACCCTGCGCGACAGCGGCCATGTACGCATGATGCAGAAAGGTGTTGAGGCGCCCTAATGGCTTTGCTGGACGCAAACAATCCGCCGAATGACGAGCGGAAAGAGACAACACCCACTGCGCCGAAGAAGAACCGCGCACTACGCATTGTCGCGTGGACTGTTGGTTCCGTGGCGCTGCTTGTTGTGCTGCTGGTGGTTGGTCTTGGTTTTTATTCGACCACGCAGGACTTTCAGAATCGCGTGCGGTCGACACTTATCACGACGCTGGAAGATGCGACCGGCGGCAAGGTCGATTTGGCGAAGGTGCAGTTCAACCTGATGCATCTGGCCGTGGAGGCCGATGGTCTTGTGATCCATGGACTCGAAGGTCCGGACCAGGCGCCTTACCTTGCGGCGGACCGCATTCTTGTCCGTATTACTTTGAAGAGTCTGTTTTCGCACGCGACCGATTCCAAGGGCGCGATGCGGTACATTACGCTTTCGCTGCTGCACGTGGACAAGCCGCAGGTCCACCTGATCATCAACAAAGATGGCAGCACGAATCAGCCGGTTCCGAAGACGAAGAGCACGAGCACCGAACCTGTACTGGACACGCTGCTTGATCTGCAGGCTTCGAAGGTTGAGCTTGCGAGCGGCGTCGTACTGCTGAACGACAAGGCAATCCCGTTCGACCTGGCTGCGCGTGATCTTGGCGTAAACGTTCGTTATATCTCCAAACTGGATCACTATGGCATCGACATCGGGATTAGCGATCTGCGCACGAAGATGCAGCAGATGCCGGAAGCGCAGTCGCGGCTGACGGTGAAGGCTGAGGTTGGGCGTAAGCTGATCAGCCTGCAGAGCTTCGCGTTCGACACGGGTAAGTCGTCGCACCTGGATGGCAACGCGCACATTGAAAACTTCGACAATCCTGTCTGGAATGTTTCGTTGAAGGGTAATGTCGAAGTGCCGCAGATCTCGGTACTGAGTGGCTTCCCGGGACTTACTGCGGGCACGGTGGACCTTGATATCTCTGGTCATTCCTGCGCGGTTGCACCACAGGTTGCACAGAAGCAGCCACGTTTCTGGCAGCGCCGTCATCCGGAGAAGAACCCCGGCAGCACCAAGGCACTGCCACCCAGTCCCGAGTGCGAGAAGGGTTACCTGCTTGCGGGAAACGCGAAGCTGCACCAGGTTGGATATCGCGATGAGTATGTCAATGTTCGCGATGTAAACGGCGGAGCCTCGCTGCGAGTCTCACCGACGGAACTGCTCTTCAATGCAATTGCATTGAACCTGCCGGCTGGTGGTACGGTCGCGGGCGACATGCGCATCCACAACTGGCTGGGAGAGGTTCCTGCGGACTCCGCACAGACTTCAGCCACGATCGTTGCGGGACAGAAGACCGTGAATGCGACGGCGAAGATTGCGAATGCGAAGGCCCCGGCGACAGGTGACCTGTCGATTGATTCGGTCGGTCGCGCGCACGCTTATGTCGATGTCCGTCTTGGAAACATTTCTCTCCGGACAATCAATGAGATTACGGAGCCGGTGCATTACAACGATCTCGGCATCGACACTGCGGTGAACGGACCCGTGCATGTTGAGTGGGGTGGTGCGGCGAGTGATATTGCGAGTTCGGTGGTTGCGAATGCCGATCTGACGTTGTCGCCGCAGGGCATCAAGCGCCGCGGCGCTGCACAGAACATTCCTGTGAATGGCACGGTGAAGGCGACCTATCGCGGGTCAAATGAAACGGTTGCGATTGAGAAGGCCGAGCTTCACACACCCGCCAGCAATCTTCAGGCGACCGGCACGCTGGGCGTTGGAACCGGCGATGCGCTGACGAAGCTGAACCTGATTGCTGACTTCCGCGACCTGAGCGAGTTTGACTCGGTCCTGAACGCGGTCGGCTATCAGAACAACGGTAAGAAGGGCAGTGCTGCGCTTCCTGTGGTGCTGCATGGCGATGCGCACTTCCAGGGCACGGCATCTGGTCCCATCAAGAACATTGACGTTAAGGGGCATCTGCAGGCAAACCAGTTGCAGGCTCACCTGGGCAGTGCCGGCGATATTGCAATCGATTCGATTGTGGCCGATGCTGAGTACACCGCGGCTGGCGTTACCGTTGCCAGTTCTACGATCCACCGTGGAACCGCCGTGCTGAACGTGTCAGGTGGCGTGAAGCCGCACCGCGTCGTGAAGCGTGGTGTGGTGTCTTACGAGTTCGACGATTACGCCGAAGTGAACATGAAGGTCGGTCTCGCCGAGGCGCAGATCCACGATGTGCTTGAGATCGCGGGCCAGGGCGCGGTGCCGGTTTCCGGCATCGTCAATGTCAACGCGAATGTCAACGGTACCTTCGGAAATCTGGCCGGTGACGGTGTTCTCTCGCTTCGTAATGGCGTGGCTTATGACCAGCCGTTCGACGCTGTTACTGCGAATGTTCTTGTGCGCGGCCAGGAGATCACTGCGACCTCTCTGGATGTGAAGGGGCAGGGTGTTGAGGTCACCGGCAACGGCGGCTACAACCTGACATCGAAGCATCTGCACGCGCACCTGCAGGGCAATGATGTTCGTCTTTCGAACCTGCTCGCCGTGAAGAAATCCGGAACGCCGATTGATGGTGTTCTGACCTTCAATGCAGACGCTGACGGAACAGTCGAGCAGCCAGGGCTGAAGGCGCACCTGGTGCTGGCTGGCGCCACGTATGACAAGCAGGCAGTCGGACAGTTGACGGCGGATGTACACAGCGAGCGCGACAACGTCTTCCTGACTGCGCATAGCGACCTGTTGTCCGCCAAGCTGGATGTCAACGGCCAGGTGCAACTGGCTGGCGACTATCCGATGACGGCACATGCGACGTTCAGCAATCTGGACATTGCGCCCGTGCTGCAACTGACGGGGTCCACCTTCGACGCCAGTTCGGTTATCGCCGGCGAACTGAACGTCACCGGTCCTGCGAAGAAGCCGGCGATGCTCAGTGGCTCGCTCGTCGTGAACCCGTTGCGCGTGAAGGCACAGGGGCTTGAGTTTGCATCGGCTGAGCCGGTTCGTGCCACGCTGAACAGCGGTGTCGTACGTCTAGAGAACCTGCACATTACGGGGCCAGACACTGACCTAAAGGCGTCAGGTACGGTGCAGGTGTTCTCGCAGGATGGCAAGCCGTTGCCGGCGCAGGGTGGTGCCATCAACGCGCAGGCTACCGGTACGCTGGATGTCGCGATTGCGCACCGTCTGAATCCGCAGATCATCGCATCCGGCAAGATCGATCTTGACGTGACGGCGACCGGCACCACGGCGAAGCCGAATCTTGGCGGCAAGGTGATCTTCAGCAATACGAACCTGGCGTATGACCAGATCCCGAATGGACTGTCGAACATTACGGGTACTGCGAGCTTTACGGACGATCGCTTGGTGATGGATAACATCACTGCTACCTCTGGCGGTGGACGCATCAAGGTTGGCGGGTTCGTGCAGTTCCGCAACGGTTTGTTTGCCGATCTGACGGCGACTGCGACCGCGGTGCGCGTTCGCTACTATGGCGTGTCCGCGACGATGAACGCTACGGTTCGCCTGCAGGGTTCCGGTGATGGAGCGTCTGTGAGCGGTAATGTGTTGATCACGCGCTTCGGGCTTGCGGAGACGTTTGACTTCGCCTCGGTTGCCGGCAGTGCTGGCGACGTATCGCCGCCACCAGACCCGGATTCGCTGCTGAATAAGATCGGGCTGAATATCCGCGTACAGTCGTCGCCGGCGCTGGACTTCCAGAACAGCTACGCGCGTATTGCGGGTACGGTCGATCTATCGGTGCGCGGAACAGCGGCGGTACCGACGATCCTTGGCAAGGTCATCATCAATGATGGTTCCGCGACCTTCGCCAGCACGCAGTACCAGTTGCAGCGTGGACAAATCTATTTCAACAACCCGATCCGCATCGATCCGGTCATTGACCTGGATGCGACGGCTCGCGTGGAGAACTACGACGTCACGATTGGCGTTCACGGTACGTCGAAGAACTTCAAGCTGACCTACCGCTCGGAGCCGCCACTGTCGCAGGCCGATATCTTCAACCTGCTGGCGCTGGGCCGTACGCAGGAAGAGGCGGCGTTGAACACGCAGCAGCTGCAGCAGCAGGGTCAGGATCCGACCACGAACGCGCTACTGGGTGGCGCATTGAATGCGACCGTCTCAAACCGTGTGAACAAGCTCTTCGGCGGCGCGGGTAAGGTGAAGATCGATCCTGCCTACGTGGGTACGCTTGGAACATCATCCGCGCGTATCACTGTCGAACAGCAGTTGACCCGGCAGGTGACCGTTACGTTTGCTACGAACGTGAACTCGTCCGCGCAGCAATTGATTCAGTTGCAGTATCAACTGAGCGCGAACAAGTCGATTGTTGCGACGCGTGATGAAAACGGTGTGTTCTCGATGGTGTACAAGATTCGTAAGCGCTATAAGTAGTGGCCGATGCCTGCGCCGGCCGTCTCTTTGCGCGGATCATTGAACTCTTCAGGCAAAGTGGCTGCTGGCGATCAACGCACAGCAGCCGCTTCTGCTATCTTTCTGCCGACTGCTTGAACTAACATCTCCGGGCGATCGAACGGCATTTGTCGACGAGTCTGCCCGGAACAGGGAGAACGCGTGAGCAACAACATTTGGAAGAAGTTTTCGTTTGCGGCGCTTGCCGTTGTACTCGCTGGTCCCGCATTGCCGATGCGCGCGCAGGAGAAGGTTCCCGATGCGCAGGTGCAGGCTGAAGTGCAAAAGACGCTGGATGGCAAGCGCTTTGCCGACGTTCACATGACCGTGAAGAATGGCATCGTGACGCTGAGCGGCAACGTGGATGTGTATGCGACCAAGGAAGACGCCGAACATAAGATCCACCATAAGAAGGGCGTGATCGCCGTTCGGAACCTGATCAACGTGCAGGTTGGCGAGGTGGCGGACACCGTATTACGTGACAAACTGGCAGAAAAGCTGGCATATGACCGCGTGGGCTATGGCACCACGGCGTTCAATAGCTTCACGATTGGTGTGCAGCGCGGCGTGGTCACGCTGGGTGGCGTGGCATATGGACCCTATGACAAGGATTCGGCGTTGTCGCTGGTCGAGCATTATCCGGGCGTGCGGGATGTGATCGACAACATCGAGGTCGCGCCGCTGTCACCGAATGACGATCGTATTCGACTGGAGACGGCACGCGCTGTTTACGGCTTTCCTTCGCTGCAGCGCTACGCGATCGACCCCGCCAAGCCGATCCGGATCACCGTGGTGAATGGCAATGTGACGCTGACCGGTGTGGTTGACCGCGAGGCGGATAAGGATGCTGCGAACATCCGGGCGCGCGGCGTTCCCGGGGTGTTCAGCGTGACGAATAACCTGCAGGTTGCGACGTCGTCTGAGGGCAAATAGGGAAGCGCAGCGTTGGCTGCTGACACGCGGTACACGGCGTTCGAGACTCGGCCATACACTGGTAGGTGTATGGCCGCTCTCCTTTCGAACACGCTTCGCAGTACACGCATCACGCTTGAGATGATCAAGTGGGAGCATTCCATCTTTGCGCTGCCGTTTGCGCTTACGGGCGCCGTCCTGGCCGCGGGTGGATGGCCGCGCTGGCGGACGCTGCTGCTGGTGGTGGTCTGCATGATCTCTCTGCGTACCGCGGCCATGGCATTCAATCGCCTGGCCGATGCCGAAATCGACAGCATCAACCCACGTACGGCGACGCGTGCCATTCCAGCAGGGCTACTGACGAAGGGCTTTGTCGGCGCTTTTACGCTGCTTTCGCTTGCGATCTTCGTTGCGGCCGCAGGCGCGCTGAATCACCTGACACTGCTGCTGAGCCCTTTGTCCATTGCGGTGGTGCTGTCGTACAGCTACATGAAGCGAATTACGCGCTGGTCTCACCTGGTGCTGGGCCTGGCACTTGGCATTGCGCCGTCGGCTGCGTGGATTGCGGTGCGGGGCAGTCTCGATGCGCGCATCATCGTGCTCTCCGGGGCGGTCCTGCTTTGGGTCGCGGGGTTTGATGTGCTGTATGCGTGCCAGGATTTCGAGCATGATCGTACGCATGGCCTGAACTCGGTGCCGCAGGCGTTCGGTCTGCAGGGCGCTTTCCTGCTGGCTCGTACGATGCACCTGCTGATGATCGGTTTGCTGGTGTGGCTGGTGATGCTGTTTCACCTGGGGATGATTGCGTATGTTGGCATCGGCATTGTGGCCATGCTGCTGTTGTATGAACACAGCCTGATTTCACCGACCGATCTGAGGCGCATGAACGCTGCGTTCTTCACGCTGAACGGTGTCATCTCTGTTGTCTTTTTCTGTGCGATCGCGGTAGACGTGATGTTGCATCGTCCCGGCGTTGATTCTGCGATCGGCGTTCTGCGGTAGGGAAGTGCAGTAGTGAAAACAAGAAGGCCCGCATTGCTGCGGGCCTTTATCTTGCGATGATTTCGAACTATGCTTCGCGACGGATCTCTTCGCGCTTTGCCTGCTCGTCTGCCTTCGCGTTGTCGAGCTTCGCGTTGATCGAATCCTTCAGGTTCTCGGCGCCGTTGACGATGCGGCTGCGGAGAGATTCACCTTCTGCACTTGCGTGATCGGCGTGGACGGATGCGTCCGTGCGGGCCGTGTCGGTCACTTCGCGGGCCGTGTCTTTCGCGTTTCCCCAGGTCTCTTTTGCGCCGCCCTTAAGACGGTCTTCTGTGCCGGCATTCTGCAGGTCGTTGCTGCCGACCGCCTTACCAACTGCTTCTTCTACCTTGCCAAAAGCGCCCTGCAGTTTGCCCTTGATCTGATCGCTATCCATAATGATCTCCTCCCGCAGCGGCGTGCGTCGCGCTGCTTCACTTACTCACGGTTCTGATGCAGATCGGTTCGATTGCGACCACTCTGAGGCAAGACAAAAGCCACTCACGCGGGGTGAGTGGCTTTGGTTGTCTTACTGAATAGAATGCGCAGTTAAAGTGCGCGGCGACCGCTGATCAAGTTGAAGATCAGCGACACGATGGCCAGCACGATCAGGATGTGGATCCAGCCACCGAGGGTGGTTCCACTGACAAGGCCGACAAGCCACAACACCAGCAGGATGACGGTGATAGTCCAAAGCATCGTTTTCTCTCCAGATGCCCTGGCCTCCGGCCGGGGCGTTCAAATGTGTGACGATACAGTCACATCAACATAGTTGCCGCGTAAACTTAGTAGGTTGTACTTTGCTCAAAAAACATTCACACGCAATCAGAATCCGCATGAGCAGCGGGCATGGTGCGCCGTGTAAGTAGCGCGAGGAGATCAGACGCCGTCGTGAAGATCGCAATTCAAGGTGAACCCGGTTCGAATAGCCATATGGCAACGGAACAGATGTTGGGCAAGGTCTCTCTTGTTCCGTGTGCTCTTTCGGTAGAGGTGTTTGAAAAGCTGGCGCGCACCCACGAAGCGGATGCGGCGGTATTGCCGGTGGAGAACAGTCTGCATGGCGCGGTCGCCGATCACTCGGACCTGATCCTGCAACATGGCGTCATCATTGTTGCGGAGCTTTCGTTGCGTATCCGGCATGCGCTGATGGCGGCGCCTGGTGTGTCGCTTGCCGATGTTCGCAGTGTGCTGTCTCATCCTGTGGCGCTTTCGCAGTGCCGACGGTTCTTTGCACGGCATCCGCGCATCCAGGCCGTTCCGTTTTACGACACAGCCGGTGCGGTGAAACACCTGATGGCGACGCGGGAGAAGGATGCTGCCGCGATTGCCGCGCCGCATGCTGCGCACGTCTACGGTGCAGACATTCTGGCGCGCGATCTTGAGGACGATCCGCTGAACTTCACGCGGTTCTTTCTGCTGGCGCGGCCGGAGGATGCGGAGCGACTTCGCCCGGCGGGTGCGGCTGTCGACAAGATGAGCCTGGCGTTCGATCTGCGTCACCAGCCTGGATCGCTGGTGGAGGCGCTTCGGCGGCTGGCTGCCGAGGGCGCTGACCTGACGCGTATTGAGTCGCGGCCCGTGCCCGGAAAGCCCTGGGAGTACATCTTCTTTGTAGATCTGCGACTGCCAGAGCCGGCTGCGGCAGATCGCATCCTGGCGACCTTGCGGCCGGTGTGCGCTCATGTGACCGAACTTGGCCGGTACGCGGCACATTCTCTCTCAAGCCCGCAGGTCAACTAAGCAGTTCATATTAAAAGGTTTGACGGGCCGCCGGATCGCATTGCGCAATGCGATCCAGTTTGCGCCTGGGTGTCTAAGGAAATGACATTCTGGCCGTGCTTCCCTGCGGTTGCGGGGGGCATCCATTGGAGTTGAACCGTAGTGCGCCGATAAGCCCTTACGGAGCAGGTCTCGCCGACGAAGGTTGAATCCGGCCGTGACTTGATGCATCAGATGTGTGAATATCTGATGGAAGGACACTCACAAATGCCAAACGACTTCGTCAGCGTGATTCAGCCCACCGCCTCTGATCCGGACCGTAAGCGCAGTTCCCGCGCTTTGCCTGTTCTGCCGGTGCGCGATACCGTGCTGTTTCCCCACGCCGTTCTGCCGCTGACCGTTGGCCGCGACAGCTCCATTCAATTGATCCAATCGCTCGGCGAGGAGAAGACGATCCTTGTCGTGGCGCAGCGTGATGCCCGTCAGGACTCGCCTGAGGCTACCGAGCTGCACCAGTACGGCACCCTTGCGACCATTCACAAGGTCGTGAAGATGCCGAACCAGTCGCTTTTCGTCTTCACGGAGGGCACGGAGCGCATCAAGCTGGGCGAGTTCGAGCAGAGTACGCCCTTCCTAACGGCAACCTACGAGAGTATTCCGGATGCTGACCCGGGGAAGACGCCCGAGCTGGAGGCATTGCAGCGCAATGTCGTCTCGCAGTTCCAGCAGGTCGTCACTGCATCGCCGACGCTGTCAGACGATCTGCAGACGATCGCGCTGAACATTGAGGAGCCGGGCCGTCTTGCTGATTTCATCAGCTCTTCTCTGCCGTTTCTTACGACGGTCGATAAGCAGGAATTGCTTGAGACGACGGACGTTAACGCTCGCATGGAGCGGCTGAACAAGTACCTGGTGAAGGAGCTGGAGGTGCAGCAGCTGCGCTCCAAGATCCAAACCGAGGTGCAGGACGCGGTGCAGCAGTCGCAGCGCGAGTACTATCTGCGCGAGCAGATGAAGGCGATCAGCAAGGAGCTGGGCGAAGGCGACGACAGCAACAAGCACATCACCGAGCTGCGCGAGAAGATCGAAGCCGCGGGTATGCCGGAGGAGACGAAGAAGGAAGCGCTGAAGGAGCTGAATCGCCTGCAACGGATGAATCCCGCACAGCCGGACTACGGTATGGCGCGGACTTACATCGAGTGGCTTGCAGCGCTACCGTGGGCTAAATCAAGCGGTAAAGAGGTCAACATCAAGGAGGCTTCTGACTTCCTGGATGAGGATCACTATGGTCTGCAGAAGGTGAAGGACCGCATCCTGGACTACCTGTCTGTCCGTCGATTGAAGCCGGATATGAAGGGACCGATCCTGTGCTTCGTCGGACCTCCGGGCGTGGGTAAAACCTCGCTGGGCAAGAGCATTGCACGCGCGCTTGGCCGCAAGTTTGCTCGCATTTCACTGGGTGGCATGCACGATGAGGCGGAGATCCGCGGACATCGCCGCACGTACATTGGCGCGATGCCGGGACAGATTATCCAGAACCTGAAGCGTGTGGAGACAAACGATCCTGTCTTCATGCTGGACGAGATCGACAAGCTGGGCCGCGACTTCCGTGGCGACCCTGCATCGGCTCTGCTGGAGACGCTGGATCCGGCGCAGAACGGAACGTTCCGCGATAACTATCTGGATCAGCCGTTCGACCTGTCGAAGGTGCTGTTCATCTGCACGGCGAATCAGCTTGATCCAATTCCCGCGCCGCTGCTGGACCGTATGGAGATCATCGAACTGACGGGTTATACCGAAGAGGAGAAGGTCAACATTGCGGAGCGGTACCTGGTGCCGCGGCAGATCCGCGAGAACGGGATTGAGCCGGTTGCTGCGCCGAAGGAGGAGACGAAGCCCGAAGAGGGTGGGGTGCCCGAGTCGCAGTTGCCGGAGCCGGTTGCCGGTGAGCCCCGCATCATCTTCCCGAAGGAGTCGTTGGGCATCATTGCGCGGCACTACACGCGGGAGGCGGGTGTCCGTAAGCTGGAGCAGTTGATCGGCACAGTCTGCCGCAAGCAGGCGCGCCGCATCGCCGAGGGCAAGACCGAGACGCTGGTCGTGACCGACGAGATCATTCACCAGTTCCTTGGCGGTTACAAGGTGCGTGTGGATACGGAGATCGCCGAGCGCACCAAGCGCAGTGGTGTTGCCGTGGGACTTGCATGGACTCCGGTTGGTGGCGATGTGCTGTTCATCGAAGCCAACAAGATGAAGGGCAAGGGCAAGCTGGATCGCACGGGACAACTGGGCGACGTGATGAAGGAGAGTGTGCACGCAGCGTACACGTGGATTCGATCGAATGCGGCCATGCTCGGCATTGACGAGAAGGTCTTCGAAGAGCTCGACATCCACGTACACGTACCGGCGGGCGCTATTCCGAAGGACGGTCCTTCGGCTGGTGTGACGATGGCTACGGCCCTTGTCAGTCTGCTGACCGATCGGCCCATCCGGCCGCTGCTGGCCATGACGGGCGAGATCACTCTGAGCGGTAACGTGCTGCCGGTGGGTGGCATCAAGGAGAAGTTCCTTGCGGCCAAGCGTGCGGGCGTGAAGGACGTGATCCTGCCGATCGATGTGAAGGCGAACGTGGAGGAAGATCTCACGGCCGACCAGGTCGAGGGCATCACGATTCACTACGCGTCACGTATTGAAGACGTGCTGGCCGTTGCCCTTCCGCACACGCTGAAGGACGCCGTGCAAGACGAGCAGCTTCGCGAGGAACTGATCACGACCGCAGCATAAGAACGACAAGTTGCTACGCAGCAGCGAACGCCGCAGACCGCGGCGTTCGCTGTTTTCGTTATGCTGGGGTCATGCAGGTGAATGTGCTTTTCTTCGGTGTGTTGCGTGAGGCGATCGGCGCGTCAGAGACGGTGGAAGTTGCCGATATGACGACCGTCGCGGATTTGCTGACGTACTTCGAAGAGCGTTCGCGCGAAGACCTTGCGGAGATGTGGCCGCGCATTGCGGTTGCTGTGAATCGCGAATACGTTGGACGCGAGCACGTACTGATGGAAGAGGATGAAGTGGCGCTGCTGCCGCCAGTGAGCGGTGGAGCATCTACCCGGGATACGTATGCAGATTGAACTGACGCACGACGTTATTGACTCCAAGGCGATTACCGATGCACTGAAGGCCGGGGAAGACGGCGCGGTAACCGTCTTTGACGGTATCGTGCGGAACAACACGCGTGGCCGCGAGACGCTGCACCTGGACTACACGGCTTACGATGCGATGGCGTTGGAGCAGATGCGTGCGCTTGCAGCGGCAGCGGTCGAGAAGTTTGGCGTTCGGGATGTGGCGATCGTGCATCGGCTTGGGCGTCTGGAAGTTGGCGAGACGAGCATCCTGATCGCGGTTGCATCGGCGCATCGCGGTGTCACCTTCGAGGCGTGCCGGTGGCTGATCGACACGCTGAAGAAGCAGGTACCCATCTGGAAGAGGGAAGTGTTCGTCGACGGCGCGGTGTGGCCGGATGGCGAGCCCTTTCCGGCTGACATTGTTGCTCCCTCGTCGTCCGCAGTGTAGTCGCTACCATCCATCGCTCCGTCACAGTCCAAGTGGGTGCGAACGGTATATCGTTCCCTTCGGGAGCTGAATTTTCTTGAACAGGTTTGTCATTACCGCCGCAAGCGTGCTCGCGATCTGCAGTGCGCTGCCAGCGGCGTCGCGCGCGCAACAGGCGGGCCAGGACTCCGCCCCGATTCTGCGGGTCGAGACGCGACTGGTCAATGTGCCGGTGAACGTGGTCGATGGGCACGGCGTTGCGGTCGGTGGCCTGTCGCAGGACGACTTCACCGTGATGGAAGATGGGCGGACGCAGAAGATTGCCATCTTTGAGCGCGAGGCGAGCACGCCACTGTCGATCGTGATGGCTGTGGACACCTCGGGATCGGTCTTCTCGCAGTTCAAGACGGAACGCGCGGCGGCCAAACGCTTTGCGGAGCAGATTCTGCGGCCGGAAGATGAGATGGATCTGATTGCGTTCTCGTATGACTCGCAGGAGCTGGTGCCATATACGAACGATGCCCGCCGCATTGACGAGGGCATCAAGCGACTGACCAAGGGCGACGACACCGCTCTGTATGACGCGGTGTATGTCGCGAGCGAGCGGTTGACCGAATCAAAGGCTGATGCCACGCGCCGCCGTGTGCTGGTGCTGGTGACGGATGGCGGCGACAACACGAGCCGGAAAGAGATCGGCTATGCCAAGGCCGTTGCCGAGGCGCAGCGTGCGGGCGCGGCGATCTATCCGATCATCATTGTGCCGATCCTGGCGGACGCAGGCCGCAACGTGGGCGGCGAGCATGCCTTGATCCAGATGGCCGAGGACACCGGCGGCAAGTACTTCTATGTGACGGAAAAGGAAGATCTGAAGGCGGCCTTTGCGCACCTGTCAGACGATCTGCGCACGCAGTACCTGCTGGGCTACTATGCTCCACGGCGTGGTGTGGATGCGAGCTTCCGCAAGATCAATGTGTCGTTGAAGGATCCCGCGAAGTCGGCGTCGCTTGCGTTGCGCAGCCGGACCGGCTACTACGCCGATGCACGCTGAGGGCGAGCCAATCGTCATACGGGCGGCGTATCCTGTGCCTGCATGAGCTACTTTGATCCGAGCCAGTTTTCCTTTGCCACGCCAGCCGCTGAGATTGCGCGCGAGGCGGGTGCGCTGCTGCGTCACTACTACGAAAAAGGCGTCACCGCGGAGTTCAAGGGCGATGTCGACATCGTCACGGAAGCTGACCGTGCCAGTGAAAAGCTGATCGGCGAGCGGCTGAACACGCTGTTTCCGGAGCACGGCATCTACGGCGAAGAGGGCACTCGGCAGAAGCTGGATTCGGAGTATCGCTGGTACGTGGATCCTTTGGACGGAACGACAAACTTTGCGCATGGCTTCCCGTTTTTCTGCGTTTCGATGGGCCTGGAGCACCGGCCTGCAGGGACGGCGGAGGATGCGGATGGCGTCATTGTTGCAGGCGTGATCTACGAGCCGTTGCGCGATGAGCTGTTCCTGGCGGAGCGAGGGAAGGGTGCGTACCTGAACGGGCGACGGATCTCCGTCTCAAAGACTGCCTTGCTGCAAGAGTCGCTGCTGTCGACGGGCTTTCCGTCCCACAAGCGTCACGAGAATCCGAATGCGCACTTTTACCACGAGCTGACGCTGCGGTCGCATGGGCTGCGACGGGCGGGTGCCGCTGCAATTGACCTGGCGTACACGGCGGCGGGACGCGTGGAGGGTTACTGGGAGTTCAACCTGAACCCCTGGGACACTGCGGCTGGCCTGCTGCTGGTGGAAGAGGCGGGCGGCGAGGTGACGCGCTTTGACGGGTCGCCCTTTCTTCTGGATTCGCGCGAGATTCTGGCGAGCAATGGCAGGATCGGTGGCGAGATGCGGGCGATCTTCGCGGATATGTTCGCGGGCCGAAATCTTGCGCCGATTCCCACGGCGGAGGAGTTCCGCCGGCGTCGCGAGGCGGCTGCGGCGGGTTCGTAAAAAGACGCACAAGTACGTCCGGATAAGTCCGAATTTGATAACTGTTATGATCGTCTCGCAGCCACACATTCAGCTCTGTTTGAAAGGATTCAACGCACCATGGCATACGTCATCGCAGAACCCTGCATCGGCACAAAGGACACGGCCTGCGCCGATGCCTGTCCCGTAGATTGCATCCATCCCAAGAAGGGTGAGGACGGGAACGACACCGCCGAGCAGCTCTTTATCGATCCCGTCGAGTGCATCGACTGTGGCGCCTGCGTGCCGGTGTGCCCAGTTTCCGCCATCTACGCAGCAGACGATCTGCCGGACAAGTGGGTCGACTTCGCGACGAAGAACGCTGAACACTTCGGCCGGTAAGTATTGGTTGAAGGAATCACGAGACGCGCAGCTTCGGCTGCGCGTTTCTTTGTTTCCAACCTCCAGCGGCAGGCATAGACTTTTTGCAGGGAGACCGGAATGCAATCCTTGGACGTGAAAGACGCTGCGCTGACCGACGTGATCGCAGGAGTTCGACGGGGCGAGGAGATCACACTCCTGGATGATGGTCGCGCGATCGCCCGCGTGGTTCCGCTCTTACCGCGGCCTCTGGATGCGTCGTTCCGCCTCGGGCTGCTCGAGGGGCAGGCTCGCATTCCTGCGGACTGGAAGGAACTCGGACGAAGCGAAATCGAGGAAGAGTTCTACGGCAAAGCATGACCTTTCTCCTTGATACGAATCTTTTGCTTTGGTCGGTCTTCGAGCGAATGCGTGTTCCGCCTGCGGCGGTAGAGTTGCTGCTTGACCCTTCTAACGACTTCGTATTCAGCGTCGCGAGCATCTGGGAAGTTGCGATCAAGTCTGCGAAGCATCCGCAGACGTTTTTTGCGGATGCGGCGAAGCTCCGGTCATCGTTGCTCTCACTTGGGTACCTCGAACTGCTCATTGCGAGCGAGCATGCGATTGCCAGCGCTGGTCTCCCGTTCCACCATCGCGATCCTTTCGATCGGTTGCTGGTAGCGCAGGCCATTGTGGAGGATCTCCGCTTACTCACAGTGGACGGGGGCCTTACGGCTTACAGTTCGCTTATCGCCGCGGTCTGATCCGTGGCTTCTGTTCAACAATCCGAGGGCATTGTTCTGCGTACGTGGCCGTTTGGTGAGGCGGACCTGATGGTTGCTGTCTTCACGCGTGATCAGGGTGTGGTGCGCGGTGTGGCACGGCATGCGATGCGATCGCGACGGCGGTTTGGCGGTGCGCTGGAGCCGATGACGTATGTGCGCGCGGAGTGGGCAGAACGGCCGAAGCAGGATGTCGTGCGCCTGGATCGGTTTGAGATCCTTTGGTCTCCGCTGCGGGATCCGGTGGACTATCCGCGCGCCGCGGCGCTCGCGTTCCTCGCGGAGGTGCTTGAGGGAGCGCTGCCGGACCGTGCCGTGGAGGATGATGTCTTCCGCCTGACGCTGGCGGCAGCGACCCATTTGACGGGGACGAATCTTGGGTTGCCGGTGACTTATTTTGCGCTCTGGATTACGCGTCTGCTGGGCTGGATGCCGGACTTGAACCGTTGCGCGATCAGCGGTGAGCCGTTGCGTCGGGAGGCCGTGTACTACTCGCCTTTGCGGGATGGTGTGTTCGCGGCGAAGTACCGTCCGAGCGGGTCGGTGCTGCTGCCGGCTGAGGCTGTTGCGACGGCTGCCCGCATCTTTCGCAAGCCGCTGCCCGAGTTGATGGAGGAGGCGGAGTGGCCGCGCGCCGCAACCCTGCAGTTACGACGCTTTGCGATCACGATCCTGGAGCGTCATCTGGAAGATCGGCTGCGCAGTTCGCGCGCCCTGGCCTCGCGGTAGCGCCAGGGCATGCGCGGACCGCTATTTTCCGCCTGCTGCGATCCATGCGTCGACGCGGTGCTCCAAGACGTCGAGGGGGAGTGCACCGGAGTCCAGAACCTCGTCGTGGAAGGCCTTCAGGTTGAACTTCGGTCCCAGCTTGGCCTTTGCACGTTCGCGGAGCTCCAGGATCATGAGCTGGCCGCTCTTGTAGGCGAGCGCCTGGCTTGGGATGGCGATGTAGCGGTCAACCTCGGCCTCGATGCTGCTGTCGTCGATGGCGGAGTGCTCGTGGAAGAAGTCGACCATCTGCTGGCGTGTCCAGCCCTTGCTGTGGACGCCGGTGTCGACGACGAGTCGGATGGCGCGCCAGACGTCGGCATTGAGACGGCCGTAGTCGTCGTTTGGATTGGTGTAGAAGCCGACGTCCTTACCCAAGCGCTCAGCGTAGAGTCCCCAGCCTTCCTGGAAGGCCGTGTAGCCGCCCTGCTTGCGGAAGGTGGGGATGCCGGTGAGTTCCTGCGCGATGGAGATCTGCAGGTGATGGCCGGGGACACCTTCGTGGAAGGCGATGGCTTCTGCGGTGTACATCGGGCGGTCGGCGTAGTGATAGGTGTTTGCGTTAAAGACACCGGCGCGCTTGCCGTCAGGGGTGCCGGGCTCATAGTCGGCTGGTGCTGAGTTGGCCTCGCGGAAGGCGGGCGTTGCCTGGACCTTGAAAGGAGCCTTGGGCAGGCGACCGAAGAACTCGGGCAGCCGTGCCTGCATCTCGACCAGCGGCTTGCGGAAGGCGTCGAGCAACTGATCTGCAGAGGTGGCGTGCTGCTTGGGATCGGCCTTCAGGGAGGCATTGAAGCTCTTCAGGTCGTTGAAGCCCTGCTTTTTTGCGATGGCGAGCATCTCGGCTTCGTCGCGCTTGACCTCTTCCATGCCGAGCTGATGGATCTGGTCTGGAGTGCGTGTGGTCGTGGTGTTGGTGCGGACGAGGTAGGCATAGTAAGCCTGGCCGTCTGGCAACGCCGTGGCTGCCAGCGTCTTGCGCGCCTTTGGAATGTACTGCGCTTTCAGGTAGCGTCCGAAACGGTCGTAGCTGGGCAGCACCTGATTGGTGATCGCTTCCATCGCCTCGGTGCGGATGCGCTTCTGATCGGAAGCGCTAAAGCTGGTGGGCATCTTCTTGAGCGGAGCGGCCCAGGGCGACTCTTCCGGCTTGGTGGTGGCAATCTTCACGACCTGCGCCTGGGCCTTTTCCATCAGCATCTGCGGGACGGTGCGGCCGTCAGTGATGCCGGCGTCCATTGCTTCCTGTGCCTGCGAAAAGACTGTCGGGACTTTGTTGAGACGCGCGATGTAGTTGTCGTAGTCCTTCACGGTCACGAAGGGCATGGCGTTCAATGTCGACAGCATGTCGAGGTGTGGGCCACCGAACTGGCTTACGGGCATCTGCCACTGCTTGAAGCGTGCGCCGTCCTGGTCGTCGAGGAAGGTGCGCATCAGCAGCTGGGCTGAGAGCTGTTCCTGCTCGGGCAGTCCGGTAGTGTCGATGGCGCCGAGTTGCGTCAAGAAGTCCATCTCGCGGGCGAGGCGGGTGTTGAAGGCGGAGGCGCTGTAGTCGCTCCAGATGTTGTTGTAGCGATCATCACCGAAAAAGGTGGCCGATTCCGGCGAAGACTTGAGGGTGAACTGCCAGTAGTCCTCAAAGATCTTGTTCAGTGCGCGCGATCGCGAGGCCGCGTCCTGCGGCGCGGCGGCGGCGGAGGGTGAGGCGGCGATCTGCGTGTAGGCGATCGCGGGAAGCGCCAGGGCGGCGCATAAAACGGGGGTAAGAAGACGCATGGATGAAAGCACTCCGAAGCCGCAGTGTACCGCCTCCTGCGGCCTCGGCGTACAGGTTTGCGCTATGCGGGAGACATCACGGAGAAGGTGTCGAGCATGCGGTAGAGCGTCGAGCGGCTGATGCCGAGGAGTTCGGCCGCTCGCAGCTTGTTGCCGTCGCATCGCTGCAACGTGGAGAGCACATGGCCGCGAACGACTTCGTCGAGCCGCCAGGCGCGCAGATCCACGCGGTCGGCGGCGTTGGTGGGCGCGGAATGTTGTGTGTGCGTGCTCACACATGGCCTATCGGCGCACGGAACGGAAAGTTGAGCGAAACAACGAACGGGGAGGCCGAAGCCTCCCCGTTGCGGTGAATCGTGTACCTAGTGGCTTACGCGTTTGCTTTGGCGCAGTACGCGTCGAATGCGCGCGCCAGTTCCTGTGCGATTGCCGGCGCATTTGCGCCTTCAATTGCAGAGCGCTGCATCAGGTAGACGAGCTGGCCGTCGCGCAGGATGGCGATGGCGGGCGAGGTGGGCGGGTGTCCACCGAAGTAGCCACGTGCCTTATCAGTTGCTTCACGATCCTGGCCTGCGAAGACGGTGATGGCGTGATCCGGCTTCTGGGTGTGCTCCATGGCCATGCGAACGCCGGGCCGCATCTTGCCGGCTGCGCAACCGCAGATGGAGTTGACGACGACAAGCGTCGTTCCGGACTGGGCCAGGGCCTGGTCCACTTCGGCGGCGGTGCGTGCTTCGCTGATGCCTGCGCGCGTCAGCTCTTCGCGCATCGGGATCACCATAATCTCTGGATACATGCTTCCTCCATGCCAATCGGGGTGAAAGCCCGCGGCAGTTCGTTGAATTGATTCTATCTGGATGCGCGGGCATCCGCTTCGGTTCCCGGCGTCATGTGGCCGAGTGGACGCTGGTAGGCTGAAATCCGTGCTTATCGAGGAACATGTAGCTCTCGCGCCGTTCACGACCCTGGGGATCGGCGGCCCGGCCAAGTGGTTTCTGACGGTCACGTCCGAAGATGACGTCGCAGAGGCCGTCAGATTCGCGCGCGGGTGCGATCTGCCTCTCTTCGTCCTGGGGGGTGGCAGCAATCTGCTGATCGCCGATGATGGATTTCCTGGTGTGGTGCTGCATATGGCGATCCGCCGCATGGAGCAGGAGGCGATGCCAGAAGGGCACCCGCTGCTGCGGGTAGGTGCGGGTGAGTCGTGGGATGGACTTGTCCAGTTCGCCGTGGAGCGGGATCTGGCCGGCATGGAGTGCCTGGCGGGCATTCCCGGTACGGTGGGCGGCACGCCGGTGCAGAACGTGGGAGCGTACGGGCAGGAGGTCGCGGAGACCATTGCGGTGGTGCGCTGCTTCGATACGCAGACACAGGCGTTCGTGGAGCTATCGAACGCGGAGTGCGGCTTTGCCTATCGCACCAGCATCTTCAATACGACAGAACGTGGGCGCTACATCGTTGTTCGCGTGGACTTTCGCCTGCGGCCGGATGGCGCGCCGAAGCTGGCTTATGCAGATCTGCGGAAGCACTTTGGCTTGCTCGTTGCGGGCGTGTCGGATGTGACGACACCACAGGCTTTGCCGTCGCTGGCGGAGGTTGCAGAGGCGGTGCGGACGATTCGTCGTGGCAAGGGCATGGTCTTCGATCCGGCCGATCCCAACTCGCGGTCGGCTGGTTCGTTCTTTCGCAATCCGATCGTCTCGCACGAGGCACTGCTGCACGCGTCAGAGGTGGCCGGTGTCGGCGTCGATACGGTTCCGCACTGGCCTGCGGGCGATGGAATGGTGAAGCTGCCGGCTGCATGGCTGCTGGAGCGCGCCGGCTTTGTCCGTGGCTTCGCGCTGGGGAATGCGGGCATCTCGACACGGCACACGCTGGCGTTGGTGAATCGTGGCGGTGCGACTGCGGCCGACGTGATCGCACTGCGCGAACGGATCATTGCGGATGTTCGAGCCCAGTTCGAAATTGAGTTGGAGCAGGAGCCGGTCAGCGTCGGTTAGTCCCGTGTTGATTCGAGCAGCGAGAGATCGTTCGAGAGGACCTCGCGCGTCGGCCCCTGTGCGGTAATCTTTCCATCGTCCATGGCGAGCGTCTCGTCATTCAACAACAGCGCTTCCGTCGGTTCGTGCGTGACGGAGAGGATGCCGATACCGCGCTGCGCACAGTGTTCGCGCACGCGCAGGATCAGGTCGTTGCGCTGCGTGCGGTGCATGCCGGTAAAGACCTCATCAAGAAGCAACACACGCGGGAAGCTGGCGAGCGCGCGGGCGATGGCGACGCGCTTGCGTTCGCCGCCGGAGAGTGTGGCGATGCGGGCGTTCTGCAGCGGCTGCAGGTCGAAGAGATGGAGAGCCGTTTCGAAGCCGCCTTCGCCGCTCCTTGGTCCAGTGGCGAACTGGATGTTCTCAGCCACGCTCATATGGGGAAAGAGGGCCGTCTCCTGCGCGACGAGTGCGATGCGGCGCTTGTGCGGCGGGAGTTGCGTAAGGTCGACGCCGTCCAGCCTTACCTCGGTACCTGCTGGTATCCAGAGGCCTGCGACGATGCGCAGCAGGGAAGACTTTCCCGAGCCCGACGGACCAAAGAGCGCCGTCGAGGGATTGGAGAGCGTGGTGTCCACCCGAAGGCGAATGCCGCCGATGGGGGCATCGCATTTGATCTTGAGTTCCTTCATGTGACGGCCCGCGTTCGCCGCGACGACGGGCGCATGTAGAGCAGCACGAGCGCGAGGGTTGAGAAGCCCATAAGCAGCAGGGCGAGGTGCGAGGCGGAGGCGAAGTCGCCGTTCTCGACCAGATTGTAGAGCGCGATGGAGAGTGTCTTGGTGCGGCCGGGAATGCTGCCGCCGAGCATGAGGACGACGCCGAACTCGCCGACGGTGTGGGTGAAGGTGAGGACAGCCGCAGTCAGGATGGAGCCCTTCGCGAGCGGCATGGCGATGCGGAGGTACCGGCGTATGGGTGATGCTCCGAGTGTTGCTGCCGCCTCGAGGAATACCGGGTCCACCGCACGTAGGCCCGCAACGATGGGCTGCACCGCAAACGGCAGGCTGTAGAGGACGGAGCCTACTACCAATCCTGTGAAGGAGAAGGCGAGGGTGTGGCCGAGCATCGCCGTTACGGTGCGGCCGAGAGCCGTCGTGGGGCCAAGGCCGACGAGCAGGTAAAAGCCGAGAACGGTCGGTGGAAGCACCAGCGGCAGCGCGATGAGGGCCTCGGCGAGGAAGCGGATGCGGGTGCGAGCGAGAGCGATCCAACCGGCGAGCGGGAGGGCGATGACCAGGAGGAGGAATGTTGTCAGAGCCGCGAGACGCAGCGTCAGCCAGAGAGCTTCGGGATCCAGTCGATTGCCCCCTTTCTACGATTTTATGCGATTGGAAACGGATGGGCCTGCGAGTGGCTGCAGGTCCTGTGATTTACCGGGACGGCAGGCGCCTGCTGTAGAGCCTCTCGATGCTCTTGGAGGAATGAGCCTACAGGCCGCGCCAGAGCGGCAATGTCGCACTGGAATCGTTCTGTGGCGCCTCATCCCGGTCGCTCCAAACAACCCTCCCCGCCGCTGCACCTATCTACCTCTGAGCGTGCTCGACAAGATCAAATCTATTCCCGCGTTCGTCCTGTGGACCACTGGCGTCCTGGTCCTGTGCGCGTTGTCTTTCTATCTTGGCCGCCATCTTTCTCCCGCGCCCACGACCATTTACACCGACATCCCGGCAGACCCCTCCACCAGGACACCCAAATCGCCCATCGAGCCCACGATGGTCTACGCTCACAACCTGCTGCTGCGTAAAGGGGATCACTTTCGCGTGTACGTCCGCTGGATCCGGGGCCGCATGCTGCGCACCAGTGAAGCCCGCAACCCATCCTTCGACGATTCCAACTCGTTCGTCCTGGAGATCGATAAGGGCGTCATCAACGTCAAGCTCGCCGACATCGCCGACTTCCTGAACGGCGAAGCGTCGAGCAAGGCTCCGTTGAAGAACATCAAGATTTCCAATGAGGGTGGACAGATTCGCCTGCAGGGCACGGTTCGCAAGGTGGTTTCGCTGCCGGTGCGCCTCGACGGCACGTTGACGCCGTTGCCGGACGGTCGTCTTCAGTACCACCTGACCAAGCTGAACGTCCTCAAGGTGCCGATGAAGGGCCTCTTTGGCCTATTCCGTGTCGACCTTGCCGATCTCGTCTCGAAGTCCCAGACCCCCGGCGTTCAGATCGTCGACAACGACATCTTCTTTGATACCCAGCGACTGCTGCCCCCGCCCCACATTCACGGCCACATCACATCGGTGACTGCTTCGGACTCCGACCTGACGGTCATCTATGGCAACGCAGGCCACGACGAGCGGAATCTTGCGCAATGGCATAACTTCCTGCGGCTTTCGGGCGGCAATCTGGACTTTGGCAAGCTCACCATGCACCAGGTGGACCTTACGATGATCGACGCGTCGAAGGACACCTGGTTTGACCTGGACCTGGTGAACTACCAGGCCCAACTCGTCTATGGGACGACGCGCATGACAGAGAAGGCCGGCCTGGAGATTTACATGCCAGACCTGGACAAGCTGCCGCCAAGGAAGTCTCCGGAAGGCGTGACTCTGCAGTGGTTGAAGAACCGCAATACCACGCCTCCCCTGGCAATCGAGTCGACAGAGTAAGGCGCCGACGACCGTCCTGCGTTAGAACGAGGGAGGCCTTCTTCCCGCTGTGCTCTTCCGCGGACGCAGCACCCGTAGGATGGGCCCCACCATCCGTCCGCCCTAGTTGGGAGTGGGTGGACCGACATGGTCGATTACGAGCGTCGTGATGGTGCTGGGCTCGCGCACCAGGCGCAATCCGAGTTCTCCTTCAAACGCAGCTTTCAGCACGGCCTTCGGGTCTGCATGGATGTCGCTCGCCTGGTCCACGTAGGGACGGAAGTCGAGGTCAAAGTCGTATCTGCCCGGCAGGTTCGTCTTGTCGACAAGAGGTGCGTCCAACGGGTCAGACATGTACGTCACAAAGTCCTGCATGCTGAAGTTCTTCGCCACCATGCCCAGCGACGAGTTCTGGTGCCAGGCTTCGCCGTCCTTCTGTATTGAAGCTTTCAGCTTCTTCAATCCCTTGGGTGCGATGGTGAGGCTGTAGGCATTCACTTCCTTTGTTCCAGGGTGCAGCTTCAGCGCAAATCGCTCGGCGAGCAGTTGGCGAAGCATGACGCGCATCTGCTCCACAGTCGGCTCTCCGTCAACTTTGGCGATGATGTCGTAGTGCTGGTGGCCAATGTCTTCCGGCCCGTCGATCTGTACGCGCTGCACCTGATAGGCCCACTTGATGGAGGTGAGCAACGTAACGTCATGCATCCGCAGGGTGCCGTGGGAGACGGTCGTCTCGCCGTCGTGTTCATACTGTACCGCTCCGCTGCTCGGCTTGACGGTGGCTACATCGAAGTTGGTCTGTGCGAAGGCACAGGAGGCGGAGAGCAGACCGGCGGCAAGGAAGAGTAGGCGCATGGGTGGTCTTACGCAGATCGTCCATCCGATGTTCCGCAGATTTCACCTCCGCTGAATTTGCGGCATGAGTTGCTAGCGCAAGCTCTCTTCCGCTATCAGAACAAGCTTTCCCAGGGCGGCCGGCGCACTGCCAGTGGAATAAGCTGCGGGAGCTGAACGGAGTGGAAGCACACCCTTCACGAAGACCTTGAGTTGATGGTTCTCAACCCACTGCGCCACATGTGAGAGTTGTTCGCGCGACGGAATGACGATGAAGAAACTTTCTTTGATCAACGGATCGTCGCTGTTTTCGGATCGGCAGCGATGGTGACCATACGACCACCTTCAACGAGCAGCGGTTTCGCTCGAGCAAGAGTGTCAGAACCAATTGCGTCAAAGACGACATCAAGATCTTTGAGGTGGTCTTCAAAAGCCTGCGTCTTGTAGTCGAGCACGTGTTCGCACCCGAGCTCTTTCAGGGTGTCCGCCTGCGATGGGGAGGCGGACGCGATAACGCGGCAGCCGTGCATGACGGCAATCTGCACCGCCATGAGGCCGACGCTGCCGCCGGCACCGACGATGAGCACTCGGTCGCCAGCCTTGATACGTCCGTGGTCCACGAGGCCTTGCCATCCCGTCAGTGCCGCGATTGGGATGGCTGCTGCGTCGGTGTGCGAAAGCGACGCTGGCTTCGCAACGATGTCCTTCTCCGAGGCTACGCAGAAGTCTGCAGTGGCTCCGTCCAGGAACCAGTCGTTCATGCCGAAGACTGCATCGCCCGGTACGAAATCCGTTGCCTGAGAGCCGATGGATTCGACGATGCCGCTGAACTCATGGCCCGGAACAGCGTTGGCACGAGCTGAACCGTCCTTGTTATGCGTGCTCGAATACCAGAGGAGCTCGGTAGGGGTGACGCCCACAGCGTGCACGCGAACGAGTACCTGATCCGTCGACGGCGACGGATCAGCGATGTCGATCTCTCTCAGATCGAAAGAACCGGCTTTGGATCCCAACGCAAAGGCCTTCAACTTGCCTCCTTGCTCCGCCCTGCCTGTCGTTTTTCGTGTTGCGGAAGGCCGCGCTCGTAGCGGGGTTCATTTTACGGACTGCAGGCCTAACTTGGGCAGGCTCTGCTGGACCTGGGGACTCAGGATGAAGTTCAGCAGGGCGTGTGCGCCTTCGCGATTTTCGCCCTTTTTCAGGATGACGGCGCTTTGAATGATCTCGGGGTACTGGCTGAAGGGAAAGAGGACGAAGTTGCCCTTGTTGCGGTAGGCGGGTGACATTGCGACGGTCTGCGACATCAGGGCGAGTTCGGCGTTGCCACTGAGGGCGAATTGTCCGGCCTGTGAGACGCTTTCAGCCTGCACGATGTGCGGTGCGACGTTATCCCACAGCTTCATACGCTTGAGAACGATGACGGCGGAGCGGCCGTAGGGCGCTCGGTCGGGGTTGGCGATGGCGACGGATTTGAGGTCCTTGCGCGAGAGGTTGTCGATGGTCAGCGGCTTGAAGCGAGAGCCGTTGCTGGTCCAGAGGACGAGGACGCCTTTCGCGTAGGGGATCGGTGACTTTGTCTCGGTCAGGCTGCTGGCGACGAGCTGTTCTGCGAAGTAGAAATCGGCCGAGAGGAAGATGTCGGCGGGCGATCCGTTCTGGATCTGCTGCGAGAGCGTTGCCGACGACGCGAAGGAGACCTTGAGCTTGATGCCCGTCTTTTTCTCGAAGATCGGGCCGAAGACCTGCAGCACCGGTTCCATGTCGGCGGCCGCGGCGACGGTGACAACCTTTTCCTGCGCATGCAGTGCGAATGGCGTTGCAGCCGTCAGGAGAACGGCGGCGAGCATCGCGGAGAAGCTACGGCGTGAGGTGCGGTTCACCGCGTTCTGCGCGGTGCGAGCCACCGTGTTGTGTACGGTGCGGTACCCTAGAGTCATCCATGTCATTGCGTTCACATCAGCTTCGATGCATCGGAAGTGGCGAACGGATCGCTCCCGAGACAGTTAGTAGCGACTTCCGCGATCCCGCCAGCGGCGAACTTTACGAGGTCGAGTACCCGTGGAGTGAGTCACGCGGCGATGCGGCAGCCACAAACAAGCCTAACGCCAGCGCACTTCGTCACCTTTGGGCCGAGCGTCGCGACTCGACGCTGCCTATTGATCAGAGCGGCGTCTGGCGCTACCGCGACCTGCTGCCCATTCTGAACGACGACGCGCATGCGATTACGCTGCGCGAGGGCAACACGCCGCTGTACGACCTGCCGCGGAATGCGAAGGCGCTTGGGCTGGACTTTCTGCTGGCCAAGCACCAGGGCATGAACCCGACGGGATCGTTCAAGGACACGGGCATGACGGCTGCGCTGTCGGTCGCGGCTGAGCGTGGCTACCAGTGGGTCGCCTGCGCTTCTACGGGCAATACCAGCGCTGCGATGGCTGCTTATGCGGCTCGCGCGGGTCTGCGGGCGATTGTCTTCATCCCTGAGGGCAAGATCGCCTGGGGCAAGCTGTCGCAGTCGATGGACTATGGCGCCGTGACCGTGCAGCTAAAGACGGACTTCGACGGTTGCGTGAAGATGCTGACCGACATGGTCAAGAAGAATCCCATCTACCTGCTGAACAGCGTGAACCCCTATCGCCTGGAAGGTCAGAAGACGCCGGCGATCGAGATCTGCGAGCAGTTGGACTGGCAGGTGCCGGACCATGTGATCGTTCCGGGCGGCAACCTGGCGAACGGATCGGCGCTGGGCAAAGGCTTTGGCGAGTTGAAGCATCTTGGCTTTATCGACCGTATTCCGAAGATTTCGGTGATCCAGGCGGAGGGCGCGAACCCGCTCTTCCAGTGGTTCACGAATGCCGAGAAGATGCTGCATCCGGTGACCGCAGATACGCGCGCGACGGCGATCCGCATTGGTAATCCGGCGAGCTGGCGCAAGGCGGCCCGCATCATCGAGGCCACGGGCGGATGGTGCGAGCAGGCGAGTGAGAGCGAGATCGCTCTTGCGAAGGCGCAGATCGGTGCCGAAGGCATTGGCTGCGAGCCGGCTTCTGCTGTGACGTTGGCGGGCTTGAAGAAGCTGCTGAAGTCGGGTCATGTGCAGACGGGCGAGCGTGTCGTCCTGCTGCTGACCGGCCATACGCTGAAGGACCCGGAGTACACCATCGACTTCCACAAGGATCTGCTGGCGACCGACATTCCGGAAGCTGCGCCGTTCCGCAAGCCACCCATCGTATTGGAGCCGAATGAGTCCGCAGTGATGCGTGCGCTTGAGGCCGAGATGGCGGTAAAGGTTTAGCGATGGCATCGCCCATCAAGCTGAAGCTGCCGGCAACGTCGGCGAACCTGGGGCCGGGTTTCGATGCGCTGGGCCTGGCGATGGACTTTGCGCTGCACATCGAGGCGCGTGAGGCCGCGGAAGGCGAGGGCTTCTCCATCAAGGCAAGCGGTCGCAATGCCGCGCAGACCGGCGATGTTGCCGACTCGCTGGTGCTTGAGACTTACAAGAGCGTACTGACGGGGCAGGGGATCGATCCGATGCCGTTGCACTTGGATCTGAACAACGAAATTCCGCTTGGCATGGGCTGCGGTTCGTCCGCGGCTGCGCTGGTTGCGGGTGTTGCGCTGGCATCGCACTTCGGCGGCCTTGGATGGACTCGCGAGCAGGTGCTTACAGAGGCTTCGTTGCGCGAGGGACATCCAGACAACGTTGCGGCGTGCGTGCTTGGCGGACTGACCGTGTCGAGCATGCTGACGCCCGATGATGGCCCGCCGATCATCGATGCATTGAGCATCACGCCGCCGGTTCGCTGGCCTTTGCTGGTGGTGATGCCGGATGCGTCGCTGTCGACGAAGAAGGCGCGTGCGCTGCTGCCGGAGAGCTACTCAAAGGCAGATGCGATTGCCAACGTACAGCGCGTAAGTATGTTGACCGCCGCGTTCGCGCAAGGTCGTGGCGATCTGCTGGCGCGGGCGATGGATGACCGGATGCATCAGCCGTATCGGTCCGCCGCGTGCCCGCTTCTACCGAAGTTGCTGCCGCTGGCAGGTCATCACGGGATTCTTGGCGTCGCGTTGTCGGGTGCCGGACCGTCGGTACTTTTGATTCTTCGCTCGGTAGCCGACTTTGAGCAGGCCAAAAACGCGGTCGAAGAGTGCCTAACGTCGGGTGAGCGACTTGCGGGTGTTGTGTTGCCGACAGAAGTTGCCTTAGGGGCAAAGATTTCTTAGCTGGATTACCTTTTTGTTACTGAAGTGCGCTGTACGTCTGCATTGCGCGATGTTAATTTCTAAGACGTAGACAACCCTGGGGGAGGGTTAGTCTGCGGGCGCCCGTCGATCTCTTAACGAGATCCGGGCGTTCTCCTTTTTCACGGGTGTGCTGAACTTTGATGGCATCAAGTTCAGCGGGTGCGCGGATCGGCCCAATCGCGCAGGGCGTCGCCGAGAAACGAAAAAGCCAGGACGCAAAGCATGACGGCGATTGCGGGAGCCAGCACCATGTGCGGCGAGTCGAAGAGATGGGCTCGTGCGTCGTTCAGCATGGAGCCCCAACTGGCCGCGGGTGGCGGCACTCCCAGGCCCAGGAAGCTGAGCGTCGCCTCTGCCAGTACGGCACCGGCCATGCCGATGGCCGCTTGCACGATGACGGGCTGCACGATGTTCGGAAGGATGTGGCGTGTGAGGATGCGGAGGTCGCCTGCGCCGAGGGAACGTGCGGCTTCGACGAACTCGCGTTCACGTGCCGACATCACTTGTGCTCGCACGAGCCGCGCGTAGTTCACCCATCCGGAGAGTGTCAGCGCCAGGATTACATTGCGCAGACCCGGGCCGAGGAAGGCTACGAGCGCAATTGCCAGCAGAATGCCCGGCATCGCCATGAAGGCGTTCATCACGTAGACGTTCAGCAGCGTGTCGCGCCAGCCGCCGTAGTAGCCCGCCACGGACCCGACGATGAGTCCGAGGATGAGCGAACAGCCGACGACGGTAAACGCGACCAGCAGCGACAGGCGTGCGCCAAAGAGTACGCGCGAGAAGATATCGCGACCAAGCTCGTCGGTGCCCAGCAGGAAGCCATGGCCGGGGGATAGCAGGCGCTGCTCCAGGTGCAGCGCGGCAGGATCATAGGGGGCGGCCCACGGCGCCAGCAACGCGGCCAGAGCAAAGACGGCCAGCAGGGCAACGGCGGCCCAGGCGATGGGAGAACGCATGGGGAGATACTACGGCACTTGCTCCGGGCTTACGGCAGAGGCATCGTTTGGCGGAAGCTATGATGGTGCCATCGCCCACTGCTGTACGGAGTCTCTTGCGCATCTTGATCTTCGGCCTGAATTATGCCCCGGAGTTAACGGGCATTGGTAAATACACGGGCGAAATGGCCACCTGGCTTGCAGCGCGCGGACACGCCGTCCGCGTTGTGACGGCACCGCCGTACTATCCGGCGTGGCGAGTCAGCGATGAATACCAGGGCAGAGGATATGTCACGGAGGGCGGTGGCCCGGCGGGCGATGGCGTAGGTGAGCCGCTGGTCTTTCGGTGTCCGCTGTACGTTCCCGCGAAGGCGACCGGCCTGAAGCGTGTGCTGCACCTGTTCTCGTTTGCTGCCAGTGCGGCTCCGGTTGTGCTGCGCGAGGCGATCCTGCCTCGCGGCGGCGGTGCGGGGCCTGATGTGATCTGGACGGTGGAACCTACGTTCTTCGGTGCTCCCGTGGCGCTGGCGGCGGCATCGCTTGCACAGGCCCCCGCGTGGCTGCATGTGCAGGACTTTGAGGTGGACGCTGCATTTGACCTGGGCTTGCTGCCGCCGAACGGGAGCATTCACGCTGGAGCAGTGGGGATGGAAGGCGTTTTCACCCGCGCCTTTGCCCGCGTGTCCAGCATTTCGATTCGCATGGTGGAGCGCTTGTTGCGGAAGGGAGTTCCGGCGCCGCACACGGTCCTGTTTCCAAATTGGGTCGATGTGGATCAGGTGCAGCCGTCACCGGAGGGTTCGCCGAATCGCTTTCGGTCGGAGCTAGGACTGGGCGGTAAGGTCGTGCTGCTGTACAGCGGCAACATGGGAAGCAAGCAGGGGCTGGAACTGCTGCCGGCGGTGGCCCGCGCATTGGCTGACGACCCGTCGGTGCACTTTCTCTTCTGCGGTGACGGAGCGTTCCGGCCAACGATGGAATCGCTGGTGGAGGGGCTGGACAACGTCACGCTGCTTCCGCTGCAGCCGCTGGAGGCGCTGAACGACCTGTTGAATTGTGCGGACATACATCTGCTACCGCAGCGAGCGGACGCAGCGGACCTGGTGATGCCGTCAAAGCTGACCGGTATGCTGTCCAGCGGTCGCCCGGCAATCGTCACCGCCCAGATTGGAACGCAGGTGGCGGCGGTGGTCAGCGGCGTTTCTCTTGGCGCGGACGTGCAGACGCACGACCCGTGTGGCGTTGTGGTGCCGGCAGGTGACCTGGCCGCGCTGGTGGTTGCGGTGCGTGATCTGGCCGCCGATCCTGCCCGTCGAGCCCGGTTGGGTGCGGCTGCGAGGCGGTTCGCCGTAGAGCACATGGGGAAAGAAAAAGTCCTGGAGCAGTTTGAGCGTGACCTGAAGGCTGCGGTGACGGAGTATCGCGAAGGGGCGAGATAAGGTCGGCGGAAGGCTGACATATTGCGTGACGATACGAATCAATCGATTCGTTACATCAAATTTTGCAAGCTGTCGGGTAAGATGAACCTACTCCAGCGACAACAGGAAAGAAGACCCATTTGAAAAAGGCACTGATCACAGGCGTGACCGGGCAGGACGGGGCGTACCTTGCGGAGTTTTTGCTGAAGAAGGGTTACGAGGTCCATGGCATCAAGCGCCGGACGTCGCTCTTCAATACAGCTCGTATCGATCACATCTACGAGGATCCGCACCAGACGCATCGCAACTTCATCCTGCATTATGGCGACATGACGGACTCGTCTTCTCTCGTCAAGATTGTGCAGAAGGTGCAGCCGGACGAGATCTATAACCTGGCCGCTCAGTCCCATGTGGCGGTGTCATTTGAAGAGCCGGAGTACACGGCGAACAGTGACGCATTGGGAGTTCTGCGTCTGTTAGAGGCGATCCGCATTCTCGGCCTCGAGAAGAAGACGCGCTTCTACCAGGCCAGCACCAGCGAGCTTTATGGCATGGTGCAGGAGATTCCGCAGAAGGAGACCACGCCCTTCTATCCACGCAGTCCTTATGCGGTCGCGAAGATGTACGGCTACTGGATTACGGTGAACTACCGTGAGGCCTATGGCATGTACGCGTGCAACGGCATCCTGTTCAACCATGAGAGCCCGTTGCGCGGCGAGACGTTTGTAACGCGTAAGATTACGCGCGGCCTGTCGCGCATCAAGGTTGGCCTGCAAAGCGAACTGTACCTGGGCAACATGGACGCCAAGCGCGACTGGGGTCATGCACGCGACTACATCGAGATGCAGTGGCTGATGCTGCAGCAGGAGAAGCCGCAGGACTTCGTCATTGCAACCGGCGTGCAGTACAGCGTGCGCGATTTTGTGATGCGCTGCGCGGAGCTGCTGGAGATGGAACTGACCTGGAAGGGGAGCGGTGTGGATGAGACGGCTGTCGACACCAACGGCAAAGTGGTGATCGCCGTGGATCCTCGCTACTTCCGCCCGACCGAGGTTGAGACGCTCCTTGGCGATCCGTCGAAGGCGAAGCGTGAGCTTGGCTGGACGCCGAGCACCACCTTCGAGGAGCTGGTGAAGGAGATGGTCGAGGCTGACTATTCCGCGGCTCAGCGCGATGCGCTGGTGATCAAGCATGGCTACAAGGCATTCAACGTCCGCGAGACCTAGAGCGAACCGGAATGTGATCCTGCGAAGGGCACGGCTTATGCCGTGCCCTTCCGAACGAGTGAAGAGAACAGCGTCACGGCGTTCGCTTGTGACCGCTTGAGGAGAACGAAAATGTCTGGATACATGCCGCTCGATGCACCGATTTTTATAGCGGGACACCGCGGCCTGGTGGGGTCGGCCATTGAGCGTGAGCTGCGCCGGTTGGGCTATACCCGACTGTTGACGCGTTCGCGCGCCGAGCTGGATTTGTTAAGCGCTGATGCGGTTGCGGACTTCTTCCTGAAGGAACAGCCGAAGTTTGTTGTGCTGGCTGCTGCGAAGGTTGGCGGCATCCTGGCGAACAACACGTATCCGGCAGACTTCATTCGGCAGAACCTTGCCATCCAGAACAATGTCATTGAGGCGAGCTATGCCAACGGTGTCGATCGCCTGCTGTTCCTTGGATCGAGCTGCATCTACCCGAAGATGGCGCCGCAGCCCATGCCGGAGAGCTGCCTGCTGACAGGCCCGCTGGAGCCCACCAATCGGGCGTATGCTCTGGCGAAGATCGCCGGTATTGAGATGTGCTGGTCGTTCAACCGGCAGTACGGCACGAAGTACCTGGCGGCGATGCCGACGAATCTGTACGGTCCGAATGACAACTTCGACCTGAACACGTCGCACGTGCTGCCAGCACTGATGCGCAAGACGGCGAAGGCCGTTGCAGAGGGTGCGCCTGAAGTCGAGGTTTGGGGTAGCGGCACGCCGAAGCGCGAGCTGCTGTACTCCGACGATCTGGCCGAGGCATGTGTCTACCTGCTGAATCTTTCCGAAGAGAAGTACGGGACGCTGCTGCGTGACGACGTTCCGCCGCTCATCAACATTGGTACGGGCGAAGACGTAACTATTCGTGAGCTCGCCGAAACTGTTGCGCGTGTGCTGGGGTTCAAGGGAGTGTTGCGCTTTGATCCCTCGAAGCCGGACGGCACTCCGCGGAAGCTGATGGACGTAAGCCTGATTCACGGGCTGGGCTGGCACCACCGCGTGGCGCTGGAAGAGGGAATCATGCGTACGTGGGAGGCGGTACGGAGTGAACTGGCGAGCTGAAACTAAGAAGGAAGAGGGCGGACGCACGGCAACCCCAGACAGCCGCCTCGTCATTGCTCTCCGCTCTCTGTTCGCTGATTCCTCTTCTTATTGCGCGCCTTCGCTTTTCTTGTTTGCCCTCTGCAGTTGCATGCTGCTGCCTGCCGTTGCGCATGCGCAGCAACACACCATCGCGGAGCAGTATCTGTTTCAGTCCATCAACCAGGAACGTGCGGCGAACGGTCTGGCTCCACTGATGTGGAACAGGCCGCTGACCCATGCCGCGCAGTACCACGCGGTGCAGATGCGCTCCCTGGGGACGATCTCACACCAGTTCCAGGGCGAACCGGACCTGGCCGCGCGTGCCGCGGCGACAGGCACCAAGTTCTCACGCGTAGCAGAGAACGTTGCGACAAGCGGATCCATCATCGAGATGCATACAGCCCTGATGAACTCGCCACATCATCGCGAGAACATCCTTGATCCGAAGGTGAACTCGATCGGCATCTCGGTCGTGCAATCGGGCAGGCAGCTTTGGGGTGTTGAAGACTTTGCGCGCGATGTCGTTGTGCTGACGTACCTGCAGCAGGAGGCACGCGTTGCGGAGCTGATGATGAACGCAGGCATCGCGAACGTAGAGCCGAGCCAGCAGGCGCGTGAGATGTGCCGCATGTCCACGGGCTTCAGCGGCGACCGGCCGGCGTTCGTGATGCGCTTCACGGCAGGTGATTTGGAGCGGTTGCCGTCGCAACTGACGCATCGGATCGCGCAGGGGCATGTGACCAGCGCGGCCGTTGGGGCATGCGAGTTGCCGGAGAAGAGTGACTTTACCAGCTACAACATTGCTGTGGTGCTGTATCGCTGAAATGCGCTGCAACCGTGTGAAATCAGGGGCGTAAGCGAATAGGGCACGACCTCCGCTTTGACCCAGCGGTCAGCGTTTGTTATAAAGGAATTGCGAGTCGAGCCGGCGCCCGCCCGCCGGCACCTCGTGACTTGTTCCGCAGTAGCTCAATGGCAGAGCATTCGGCTGTTAACCGAAGGGTTGTAGGTTCGAGTCCTACCTGCGGAGCCATAAGAATCAATAGTTTGCGCATAGCGAGTCAGTAGCGATCAAGATCGCTATGTCGCAAACTATGACGTAGCTTTCAAGTTACGACTCTCTATGACGGCCCGAATACTTTCGAACCCATGATGTTGATACGGCAAGGTACTCCGTACATTGGCGTGGCCCATAGTTTGCATGACCGCGGGTAAGTTCTTCGTGGCAGCAAGCGAATAAGTTCCAAACGTATGTCTCGCCGAGTAGAGAACGAGACGCGGGTCTAGTCCAGCTTTCTTTCGAGCCCTATTGAAGGCTGTCTTCACACTCTTGATGTGACCCTCGGCGCTGCGGGTGGGGAAGCACCATCCGCAGCGATCTCCGGTCCACCGCCCCAACAGAACAGCCTGCATTCGCTTCGACATCGGGACTCGCCGACGACCAGCATCCGTCTTCGACTTTGGGATGAAGATCTCTAGCGCTTCCCAGTGCACGTCTTCCCAACGCATGCGGAAGATCTCTGACGGTCGCATGCCAGTGTCCATCGCAATCATGAGGATGTCGCGCAACGGCTGGGAAGCGTGTTCCAGCAACTTCGTTTCGTCCTCAGCCGTGAAGAGACCAGTGCGTCCGTATGCCTTGCGCGGCTTGATGACCGGCACCTCTGAGAGCAGATGCCATTCTCTGGCCTTGCTCAACATCCGCTTCAGTGTGCAGATCGCCTGATTGGCGTACTTGGGCGAGACGAGCTGTCCTTCCCCATGCTGGTCGCGTGCAGCCTTGCGAAAGACGGTTGCATCGACCGCATCAGCCGTGATGTGCGCTAATTGCATGGATGCTAGGGGTGTCGCCGCGAGGAGCTTCCAACCATACTCGTAGTAGATTTGGGTCTTTGGCTCAAGCTGCGCATCTCCCTTCCAACCAAGAAAGCGTGGTGCAAGCTCCCTTAGTGTGATTGCCCGTCTCTGCGGGATGAAGTTCGGACCCTTCTCCCGAGCCCGCAACCGAAGCTCGGCTTCGATTGTGAGTGCTGTTGTCTTTCGTGCTTCCTTGGTGCTGCCCCGGTAGCGCTTCCCATCGACCGTGAAGTCGTACCACCAGAAATCGCTACCGTTCTGCTTGTAGAGCGCCATGTCAATCTCCCTTCGCTGCCCGCGCGGAGAAACCATGACGGTGGCGATCAACGTAATCGATCACCTCCACAAGATCATACTTAACACGCCCGCCTAGGCGGACGAAGTTCGGGCCTTTACCTTGGTGCCGCCAGTAGCGGAGCGTGCCGGGAGGCGTGGCGAGGAGGCGGGCGGCTTCAGTCTCGGTGACGAGCTGGAGGGTAGATAGGGTCTTGGAATGGCTCTTTTCTGTCTTCACGTCCATTAATACGACCGAAATCGTTTGGGAACGCTTAATTCAGTTGGGAACCGCAGAGACCTCAAAATCCCGCAATTCCGCGCGGTTTTGGAGGAAGGGATCTCCAATTCGGACAGTATGATCCTCGCCCAAGCGTCACCTTGGAGAACTGAGCCTCGATCAGAACCATCTGAAAGGCCCAGCGCCATTCCTGATGCCCGTCTCCAGCGCCTGACTACCCGCGAGATCTTTGAGCGGCCCGCCACGCCGAGCCATCTCCTCGATCTTGTCAGCGTCGCCGAAGGTGAAACTGCGCATTCGTGAGTGTAAGGCCTGCAGGTCGAGCTGGTCGCCCGTCTTGATCGGAACGAACCGCATGTTCTGCCGATCCACTGCTTCCGCAATTGCCTCAGCATCAAGGAAGTAGTTCTTGTTCGACTTCACAAAAGGCTTCACAAACTGAGCTGATATCAGCTTCACATCGTGGCCTTGTGCCCGCAACGCGCGGCCTAGAAAGTGCTCTCCAGAACACGCCTCCATCCCCAATTACCGACGCCCGCATGTTCGCTGTAAACGTGATCAGCTGCTTCTGCGTGAACTTCTTCTTGAACAGCACCTCGCCGTTATCGCCAAGGGCTACGAGGTGAAAGGTCGTCCTGCCAAGGTCGACGCCTACCGAGCGAATCTGCATAGCGAAGCCTCCTGGAACAACCTGCCTACAAAATCGATCACCTTGAGGAGAGATCGAGAGGCGGACCACCTCAGTAACGCCGTTTGCGGGAGCCGTGGAGACAGGTTTCTGAACGCTCAACCGCGAGAAGACCGATCGCTTCATCGCCCACGAGATCGCAATCGAACCGGTGGCAACCAGGAACGGCCCGACGATTAGACCAGCCGGGCCGCCGGCGTATGGCTCGATTGCGCGGACAGGGATCAGAAGGTCATGCGCAAAGAGATAAAGACCAAGGCCCGCGGCTGCCGCTCGCCTGACTATGACTACTTTCTTAGATTTCCCGGCATACCCGACCTCGTCGGAACACTGCTCTGGATCGTTGTGTGTGACGATCATATGCCCCTGAGAATCGGGCTATGGAAACAGTGACCCGGAGTTGCTCAACTTTCCTTTGACGTTTGCTCGCGAGTCGGTTGGCGTCAATACGCCAGATCGCTGGTTAAGACGTGGATGGGTCAGGTATCAAATGCTAAAGCTGGGCGGTTGAGTGTGGAGCAAGCACGCGCTCTTCTGATTCTTCGACGTAGAGTCAGCGACACGAGGGCTCTAAAACTCGTTCTGCAGGCCGCGACTGCAGCGACCGTCAGCTCAGTGAGGGCCGATCAGCTGCTCCAATCTTCCTCTGCCCGGCGTGCTTTCTGTCGGACACGCAACGACTTGTACCCCGCGAGCGTCCCGGCAGATAACATGAAGTGGCAAGGTCGATCGCACTGGTGAGTTCGCCCCCGCGGAGGCGGTGGAAACATGAACAGGGAAAATTTGGACACTCCTTTGAGCCGCGGAGCGCGGACCAATGCGGATTAGAACGGGCCTCTTCTCGATCCCAATTCAGGATGGCCCGGCGGTGATCCACTAATCGATGGGACGCGGCTGAGTACAAAGCACTTCTACGCCTCCTGTGCCGGAGTGATTCGGGTGTCCAATTTTCCATGAGGTCTGGCTACAGGTGAGCTCAAACCGATCAGGCAGGCGATTCGCATTCTGGCGGAAGCGTCGAGGCACATGAAGGTGCACCTCGCATACAGCGGACCATTTTCCGCTGACGTCGCCGACTGAATAGGACAAGCACCAAGCTCAGCCGACGGCACGCACTATCGCTAAAACACATGGCTCCTCTTGGATCCATTACGTAGGTCAATATCTTCTGGCCTAAGGTGTCTTAAGGCAAATATGGTGCTGGTCTTATTCGGGGATACGCATGAACTTCACCGCGAAGTGGACGTACCCGCAGGAGACGTTCTGATCTGCGTGGGCGACTTCACGATGTTCAGCAAGAACCTGGCCGCGATCGAGGATTTCAACGAGTGGCTGGGGGAGCTTCCGCACCGTCATAAGATCGTGGTTCCCGGTAATCATGAGTTCTTCTTAGAAGCGAACCCTGAGCGGCGGTCACTCCTCGACAATGCCAATCTGCTTATCGATGAGAGCATTGAGATCGAAGGGCTGACCATCTATGGCTCGCCCATGACCCCGCTCTGCGGAGCAGCGTTCGGCATGTCCTCCGCCAAAGACCGCCAGCTCCACTGGAGCAAGGTGCCGGTTAGCACTCATGTGCTTGTCACACACGGACCGCCCTTCGGTATCCTCGACCTTTCTCCTGACCAGGCGGAGCGAATGGGCGATCCAGAGCTGCGCAATCGGGTGAGAGAGTTGCCATCTTTGAGACTCCATGCTTTTGGTCATGTTCATGGAGCACATGGTTCTGTTGAGCAAGACGGTGTCACATACGCCAATGTGGCCCTGATGGGACACCTTGGCGACCTTGTGCAAGCGCCAACAGCTTTACGGATGAGAAGTAGAAGAACCGACATCAGTGAGCGGCTCTTGTGATGATCATGAACAGTGGGATGACCATGACAGAGCATCGATTGCCTTTCCGAGAGGCCCGAGCCACCATGCTTATGCGGCGGATTCGCTTTCCCTGGAGGATGCCAAGGACACTTAGAGAAGGAGTCTTAACGGACAGGAGAAAGCGATGAAGCGTTACGAAATCATTCGGACAACACTGAGCGAGATGAACTGTCCGCCGGACTATGTGGAGATCGCGATTGCCGAACTGGGGAGGCGTCTTCCAGACACAGAATTTCGAGTGTGCGGTGACTTCTTGACTCCTACTGCCGACTGCTGTGAATCTTGCCACACGTTCTACCCGCATTACGACATGAAGTTGATAGAGCTTCCAGACCGAGTGTCGGGTTGGGTTTGCTGCGCCGTTGAACGGCAGCTCGCCAGTACCCCGCCCATCTAGACCTGACCGTTCCCAACTCGCTGTTGGACACGCTCGCGGATGCCCTGCCGAAAATGTTGCCAAGTCAGAGCGAACCATGCAGGCATGGGGTTCGCTCCGAAACTCAAGGGATGATCTCGGAAAGACTTCACCAGTACCATTCACTTGGAATTGGTGCATCCTATATCTGTTCGGGATCTTGACGTCAGTTTCTTCTGACAGTTTCCAACATGCAAACCGCGGAAATTGATGGCACTCTGGTGATTTCCATCACGTTCGGCCGGGTGGGTTTACCTCCGACAATGCAAATTGTCGCAGGTAAACTCAATTAGTGACTGAATCCACCGAAATCGCCCTTTGGGTGTCCCAGGAGCCGGAAACGGCCTCACAGGCGCCAGGCCTGACGCCGGCCCAACTCCAGCTCCGCCAGATGGTGCTCGATTCCGTCACCTCGCCCCACTCCCGGCGCAACTACGCCAAGGCTCTCGACCTGCTCTTCGCCTTCGCTGCCAGCCGACCTCTCACCCGGGCGTTGCTCCTCGAGTTCCGAACCTCGATGGAAGACCTGGCGCCTTCAACAGTCAACGTGCGTTTGGCGGCCGTTCGGAAGCTGGTCTCGGAAGCCCGGAAGAACGGCATGCTCTCCCACGAGGATGCCGCCAACCTTACCGACATCCCGAACGTAAAGGAGAAGGGAACTAGGCTGGGGAACTGGCTGACCAAGGAACAGGCGAGGGAACTGCTCGGCGTTCCCGACCGCTCGACGTTGAAAGGGAAGCGGGACTACGCGATCCTGGCTCTGCTGGTCGGCTGCGCCCTGCGGAGAAGGGAACTGGCTTCGCTCACCGTCGAGGACATCCAGATGCGGGAGAACCGCTGGGTCATCATCGATCTCGTCGGCAAGGGTGGCCGGGTCCGGACGGTAGCGATTCCGGTCTGGGTGAAGAAGGGGATCGATGCCTGGCAGGCGGCCGGCTCAATCGAAAAGGGCCCGTTGTTGCGGTCGGTCTCCAAGGGCGGCAAAATCGGGGAGAGCCTGAGCGATTGGGCCATCTGGTCTGTGGTGACGGAAGCTGCGAAGGAGATCGGGATCGAGCGGTTCGGCGCACATGATCTACGGCGGACTTGCGCGAAGCTCTGCCGCAAGGCCGGCGGCGACCTGGAGCAGATCAAGTTTCTGCTGGGGCACTCGTCAATCCAGACCACCGAACGCTACCTCGGGTCCGAGCAGGAGATCGCCATCGCGGTGAACGACAGTTTAGGTCTGTAATTCCGGGCGACGTGGAATTAGCCAGGCATCCGCTCGACTTTAGAATCCAAAAGCTCATCGTTTACACCCGAGTTGAAACGGTATTCCTTGATTAGTTTAGTGAGCGGCGGCTAACACCATCGGTGTACGTACACAGCGCTGAAAGGGCAGTATTGTGTGAGCTAGTGCGGCGATGATCTGTTTTGACTCACGTGGCCCAGGGACTGCTTCGCTAGCAAAGCGACGGGGCATATTGCATTTGAGCTATGACATCGCAGATGCGGAGCAGTTGTGAACAGTGCTTTTATGATGCACGGTCAGACCCAAATCTCGTTTGTGTTGCTTTCGATTGGCATTGCGATCCTCTCGGCTTATGCCGCCCTCGACCTCGCGGGGCGAGTGACGTCGAGCAGGACTGCAAGCGCACGGTTGTCGTGGCTATTCTGCGGATCGGTGGCGATGGGTATCGGCATCTGGTCGATGCACTACGTGGGTATGTTGGGCTACCGGATGGATATGCCAGTGCAATACGACTGGCCAACCGTGCTGCTCAGTATGCTGGCGGCAGTACTGGCATCGGCATTGGCACTGTACATGGTGAGCCGTCGCACGCTGGGATGGGCCTCCACCGCAGTTGCGAGTTTGTTCATGGGCGGCGGCATCGCGGCGATGCACTATACGGGCATGGCCGCCATGCGCATGGATGCGGCGCCCATCTACAACCCGGCGCTCGTGACGCTGTCGGTCGTGGCGGCGATCGTTATCTCATTCGTAGCGCTGCGTCTGACGTTCGCTTCTCGGCATATTCGGTCGATGTTCCATTGGCACAAGAGCGTGAGCGCCCTCGTCATGGGCCTAGCCATCCCCGTGATGCACTACCTGGGGATGGCGGCTGTGTCGTTTATGCACGCACCGACGAATCCGGACCTATTGCATCATGCGATTGGCATCTCTGACTTGGGCACGGCAAGCATTGTGTTGGTTACGGTGGTATTGCTTAGTCTGGTATACATGTCGTCGTTCATCGACCGACGGTTCACCAGCCACGCAGAGGCCTTGGAGAGCAGCGAGGAGCGCTACCGACGGATAGTACGCGCTGCTTTCGATGCATTTATTGGTATCTCAGAAACCGGGCTGGTGACGGACTGGAACGACCAGGCGGTGCAGACTTTTGGATGGACTGCGAGCGAGATCATCGGAAAACCGGTGTCGGGCCTGTTGTTATCGGAGAGCAACGACGGCGCACCGCTCGACTTATCGGCGATGGATGCAAATGGTGTGCTGCATGGTCGGTTGGAGGTGATGGCGTTGCATAAGACCGGGATCATGTTCCCTGCTGAGATGGCTGTTTCTGCCATCGTGGTGGGTGAGAAGAAGATGTTCGCGGCGTTTGTGCATGATGTGACGCAGCGCAAGCTGGCCGAACGGAGTATGGAAGAGGCGCGGATTACAGCGGAAGCCGCTAATCGAGCGAAGAGCGAGTTTTTGGCGAACATGAGCCATGAAATTCGGACGCCCTTGAATGGCGTGATCGGCATGACGGACCTCGCTCTGGAGACTGAGATGAGCCGCGAGCAGCGCGAGTACATGACGACTGTGAAGTTCTCCGCAGACTCTCTGCTAACCGTAATCAACGACATCTTGGACTTCTCCAAGATCGAAGCGGGCAAGGTGGATCTCGAAACGATCTCTTTCGACATACGCGAGTGTGTAGAGACGACGCTGAAGACGCTGGCTCTGCGCGCGGATGAGAAGGGCCTGGAACTGCTATGTGACGTTAGTGCGGATCTGCCTGAGGTCGTACTGGGAGATCCAGGTAGGCTACGGCAGATCGTTGTGAATCTAGTTGGCAATGCGATCAAGTTCACGGGCAGCGGAGAAGTGTCGTTGCGTGTGGGGCTGGCTGATCCTGGCGAAGGACCGGATCAGATGTATTTCAACGTCAGCGATACGGGCATCGGTATTTCTCCGGAGAAATTAGAAAGCGTCTTCGCATCATTCAGTCAGGCTGATACTTCTACGACGCGGCAATACGGCGGCACAGGGCTGGGGTTGACGATCTCGCGCCGGCTAGTGGAGTTGATGGGCGGCCGTATCTGGTGCGAGAGCACGCCCGGCAAGGGATCGCAGTTTCACTTTACGGTCTCTCTACCCCCGGTGACTGATGCCACAGCTCCAGTGGTTGTTCCAAAGCCGTTGCCCCTCTTGGCAGGAGTAAAAGTGCTGATCGTTGATGACAACAAGACGAATCGGAGAATCCTCGAAGGTTTGCTGCGGATATGGGGCATGGAGGTCGCAAGCGCCCCAGAGGGTGACACGGCTTTGGCAATGCTGCACGCAGCGGGACTTGAGGGTTCGCCGTACCGTCTGCTGCTGACAGATATGCACATGCCGAAGATGGACGGCTTCATGGTAGTCCAGCAGATGAAGCAGGATACTTCGTTAGCGCTTCCGACCGTGATGATGTTGTCTTCTGGTGGGCATCACGGCGACGCTAATCGGTGTGAACAGCTCGGGATCTCGGCATATCTGCTGAAACCGGTGCGACGGCAGGAATTGCAAGACGCGATTGCGCGTGCGCTGGGTAGCAGCATGGACGGGATTAAGGACAAGAGCTTGATCACGCAGTCGACATTGGTGGCAGATCTCCCAGCCGTACGCTCGTTACACATCCTGCTGGCGGAGGACAACGAGGTGAATCAGAAACTCGCGGTTCGCTTGTTACAGAAGCGCGGGCACTCGGTTGTTGTGGCCAACAACGGCCGAGAAGCGGTCGAAGCGAGCGAAAGCCGCAAGTACGATCTGGTGTTGATGGATGTGCAGATGCCGGAAATGGATGGTATTCAGGCGACGATCGCAATCCGAGCACGTGAGGCTGGTTCGGGCGCGCGCCTGGCTATCGTCGCGATGACGGCTCTGGTCATGAAGGGCGACCGAGAACGCTGCATGGCTGCGGACATGGATGGTTACCTCTCGAAGCCGATCCGCCCTCAGGAGCTCGATGCTGTGTTGGAGACGTATACGGCTCGTAAGACGGCAGAAATGATCGTCAGGGAAGAAGAGGCAAGTGTTGAGAGTGTGGTGGATACGAAGGATCTGCTGGAGCGGATCGACGGGGACGTGGAGTTTGTCGCGGAACTGTCAGAGGCGTTTGAGCAGGATTATCCGGAGAAGTTGTTGGGACTGCGCGCCGCAGTAGCGCGCGCAGATGGCGATGCGCTTCGCCGTACGGCGCACGGGCTGAAGGGAGCATTGGCGAATCTGTCGGCAACGCGCGCCGCGTCACTGGCAGCACAGCTTGAGCATCTTGCTGTTGGCTCCGATCTGACCGCGGCTCTTGACCTAATCCAGCGTCTGGAGGGGCTGATGCCGCAGGTGGTGAAGGCTTTGCAGCAGATCTCACAGGAGCCTGTTCTGTGAAGATCCTCGTCGCAGATGACGACGCGGTGAGCCGGCTGCTGCTGCAGCGGATGCTGCGAACGACAGACTTCGAGGTAATTACTGCGAAGGACGGCCTGGAGGCTATCCAGATCCTTTCGCGAGACGACGGACCGCGGCTGGTGCTGCTGGACTGGACGATGCCGGGACTGAGTGGGCTTGAGGTTTGCCGTGCCATCCGAGGCGGATTGCGGAAGGCATACATTTACATCGCGCTACTCACCTCGAAGGATTCAAAGGAAGACTTGGTGGCGGGATTGGAGGCCGGTGCGGATGACTACCTGACGAAGCCTTGTCATCCAGAGGAGCTACTGGCACGGCTGCGCACGGGACTGCGGATTCTGCAGCTAGAAGACATCCTCATCGAGGCGCATGAGAAGATGCGCAAGCATGCGGCTCGGGATCCGCTGACACAACTACTAAATCGCGGCGCCATATTTGATGTGTTGGCGGCAAAGATGAGCAACCGGACTATCCCAGCTGCGCAATTCAGTGTCATGTTGTGCGATTTAGATCATTTCAAGATGATCAACGATACATACGGGCATGCGGTTGGCGACGAAGTGCTGCGTGAAGTTGCCCTGCGATTGAAGAACAATGTCCGGAATGGCACTGTCGGCCGTTATGGCGGCGAAGAGTTTCTGCTCTTGCTGGATGGCTGCGGGCCGGAGCACCTGGCTACTGTGAGCACGCGAATTTGTGATGCGGTGCGGTCTCTGCCGGTGCAGACGAGCGTGGGGCCGTTGTATCTGACGATCAGCTGTGGGGCTTTACCGTTTGTGCAGGAGATGGCTGATCGGGGACCGGAAGCGGTCGTCGAAGAGGCAGATCGTCGTCTTTACCAGGGCAAGCGCAATGGACGCAACCAGGCTGTTGTAGCCGCTGCTGACCTGGTGACCGCCTAATTTTTAGGATCCCACAACTTCTAAATTAGCCAACTAAGTGGCACACTTTCCATCACATCATTTGTGTTGTTTTGCTAATTAAGTGGCGAAGTTCTGTTCGCGCTATTTGGCACTTTGGCGCTTTTAAGACCCCAAACCCGACCGCCCTCGGCGACGAAACCACCACAAACTCGGCTAAGCTGTTGCTGTATATGCGCTTGTACGCGCGTGCTTCCCCGCCATCACCGCTTGCTGTGTGCCAGATAATTAGCACCAAAGTCGGCCACTTAATTAGCAAAACGACAGTCCGGACCGTGGCGATACCGTCTAGGTAAAGAAGGGGATCGATGCCTGGCCGGCGGCCGGCTCCGTTGAGAAGGGGCCGTTGCTGCGATCCATCTCGAAAGGCGTGAAGGTTGGGGAGAGCCTGAGCGACTGGGCCATCTGGTCCGTGGTCACTGAAGCCGCTAAGGAGATCGGCATCGAGCACTTCTGCGCCCACGACCTCCGGAGGACTTGCGCGAAGCTCTGCCGCAAAGCCGGCGGCGACCTGGAGCAGATCAAGTTCCTGCTGGGGCATAGCTCCATTCAGACGACGGACCGCTACCTCGGGTCTGAACAGGACATTGCCATCTCACTGAATGACAGTTTGGGGTTGTAAGGCACGAGGCTAGTGATCGCGGCCCACAGGTGCTGAGGAGCTAAAGACTTTATGCTTGAGCTATGCAATATTCAGCAATCCTCCGCGAGATCGACGCGGAGCTCAACAAGCTACTCCAGGTACGAAAGATCCTTGCAGGCATAGTTGAGCCGGCGTCCCTCGCTCCTCACATCGGTTCAAAGAAGCGACGTGCAAAAAGGATCGCTTCAGTGCGGCGACAAGCCGTAAGGCCGATGGAGCCCGCTATCCTGCGAAGCCTCCCTCTTGTACCGACAACAAGCGGCGGGCTCGCAAGCATCCCGAGAGCAACTGTGACGGTATTGCCCCCAAAGCGAAAGCGGGAATATCGTCGCACCATCAAGGCATTTGTTCCTGAACCACGAGCGCTTGCTGCACCTCGCTCAAGTGGAGTGGTGGTTTACATGGCACCAGGATCCTCGACCAAGGCTGTCGCGATCCAGCCTCAAAGTCAGTTGGTTTCCACGGAGAACCTGGAAGCTGTGATGCGCCAGAAGCTTCTCGGCGGAACAAACAGCTAGTAGGGAAGAGGCGGTCGCAGCAGTTTCCCAAAACGCCGTTTTAGGGGAGCAGCCCGACGTCTCCCGCGTTAGCATGGCCGACATGGCGACATTTATCCGAGCAATCTTCTCAGTCCTAGTGGCGCTTGCAGCTTTCGTTGTCTCGTTTTTGGTAATCTTCGTTCCCATGCTGTTCCTAGACATGCACTACGCTCCCCATGACGGCCAGGGAGGGATGAGCGGGTTCTTCATCGGTATTCCGGTGGCGACCATCGCCTCTTTGCTTGCTGGGCCGTTGTGCTACGTACATGCAAAGCGGAAAAAGTGGTTTGCCTGAACGAAAGGCCCACGTGTACGGTTTCCGCAAACACCGTTTTTCGTGACAACGCTCTGCAGTCATAGACTGAACGAGGGATACGCTCATGTTCGACAAGCCGAGATCGACTGGGATGCCAGACAGGCTTTCAGATGCTCTTTACAAGTGGAGAGGCATTGCTGGCTGGCCAGAATCAGAAGCTCTCGTGTCTGCATGCATCTGGACACCGGACGCGGAACTGGGTGGCGGCGTCGGCAATTATCGAGTTCTGTTCTCGTATCCCGTGAAAGATGGGGTCCAGACGGCAAAGCTAGGCATCAATGGCGTGAACGGGCGTTCTCCTTTTCGAGTTGGCGATACCTTCACCCTGCGATATCACCCGAAGCATCCAGCCCGTTTTTACTATGCGAACGAGATGTCCCAGATGGCTCGAGTCGGCCTGGTCGCAATTTTCCTGCTTGTCGGTGGTCTGGCCGCGCTCCTCGTTATAGGGCTGATCTGAAATAGACGCAGCCTTCCTTGAAAGTCGGGTTTTCGGGAACTGGGCGGGCCACGCTTGCTCAGCTTGGGCGGAACGCGATAAGCGCAAACAACGCAACCGCGATGAGAACAAATGCTATGAAGCAAAGCGTTCTTCTTGTCTGCCTCTTCGGCTCAGCCGGATCCGTGGACTGATAGACAGCCCGCTTCCCGCGCCATTCAGAGGGCTTGTACTGAGTGCTCATGGCAGCACCATAGCAGAGCCCCACTGGCAGACGCTTGGCATCGAACGCCTGAAAAGTCGGGTTTTCGGAAACAGTGCTGCGGCGTTGCTGGAGACGCCGTGGTGATACCAGTTTCGCCAGACCAGTGTGTGTCGGTGATTCCAGATCACTGATTCAGACGTGGATGGGTCAGGTAGTAAAGGAAGCCAAACCACAGTGGCGCTGATGTCAGGACGCAGGAAGCCAGTAGTCCATCCCGAAACAATCGCTTGGCCTTATGTCGCTCTCGGGCAGAGGGCGAGGATTGGCTCCGCAACTCGTACACCCAGCCTAACGTGTAACAAAGATTCGCCGTGAGGCCGTACAGACCAATTCCGAGAATCAGAACCATGGGCTCGACGGCATCCTCGCCACGGGGAATGACCTTGTCCATCAACCACTCGAAGACTCCTATCGAGAGGAGACCGACGCAAAGCAGAGCAGCGTTAAACGGTAAGCGCCTGTATTCCCACCACCGAACGATCTGCCAATTCGTTGAGGTCATCTCCCAATTCTAAAAGGAACAACCAGGAACCTCCTGGAAAGTCGGGTTTTCGGAAACTGTGACCTAGAACTTCCGAAAACACCGTTTTGCGGGAAGCGTTAACGGTTCTAAGCTGCAACTGATACCATTTGGCCGAGCGAAGACGCTATCCCGTCTCCGAATCCTATGAAGCCAATCTGCCGATTTGCGGGCGTTTTCCTTGGTGCGATAGGGCTTCTCGGATTGCTGGCTGCGGCAATTCTTTGGTCTCAACAGTTCAGAGACCTTCCGAGAGCGCCAGACCTAGCGAACGGGCGGATACACCCGCGGAACATTCATGGCGTGGTGGTTTACCAGACTGCACGTGAGCAAGACGCCTTGGATCTTATCCAAAATACGGCACTGGCCTCCTTCGGTTTGAGTGCCATTCTGTCTGCCTATTACAAAGGCAAGTGGCAGGCGTAAAGCTTACAGCTGAGTTCGTTCCCGATAGGTCGGGTTTTCGGAAACTGCGTGCCAGAGCTTCCGAGAACGCCGTTTCTCGGGAGAACCTCTACGGGGCGAAGAACCATTCAGTTGTTTCTCGCCACTCAACGTCCTCGTGCCAAGCCACCTGAATCCACTCGTCATGCGAGGCATAGAAGCGAAAGTCTGTTGTCGTGCTCGCGCCTGCCACATCGAAGAGCGAAATCAAACCGAGATGGAGGATGTTCCGAAACTCATTCGCCTCAGCAGCCGTGAAGACGTGGAAGTGAGCGTCTTTCAACGAGCGATGCTCACCCAAGTAGCGGCGGTACGAATAGAACAGATCCAAGTTCTGTGCCGAGGGCCATACATCCCAATCAGTGATGTCTAGGCAGGCGATAGCACTTTCGCTCGTGACGAGGTGATTGGTAAGCATGTTCGCGTAGGCACACCGTCTGCCCACATCCTTCGTGACCTCGGTTCGGAAGGTGTCAGGTGCAAGGCGAGTCAGGTGTTCACCTAGATTGTTGGCAATGAGGAATCGCTTTGCGTCCTCTGGATTCAGCACTTGCATTTGTGAAGTTTAGGCCCACGAACACCTTGTTCGCACAATGGCTCCCGCAAAGTCGGGTTTTCGGAAACAGTCTCTGACAACCGTAGCTGTCGTGGGCAAACAGTGGAGACTTTCGTTTACGCTAGCTGACCAGGATTACATTCCATGAGATATGCGCTAGCACTGGCTGTTGGTTTGTTCGTTACGACTGCTTCCCCGGTTTTCGCCACATGTACACCCGTACCCGGGGCAGCGAACCTCTGGTCTCGTTCCTCCATACGCTGGGTGTGGCTAGGCGAATCGCATGGCACGGTCGAGACTCCCGCCGTATTCGGCGATCTAGTGTGCGACGCTCTTGCTCACGGCCGGCATGTCACAGTGGCTCTTGAGCGACCGAATACAGAGCAGGTTGCAATCGATGCTGTCGTTGGTTCCGGAGATCAGACAGCAGTCGAGCGTGCGCTTCTCGACCAGCCAGACTGGCGCGAGAGTTACGATGGACGCACCAGTCAAGCAATGCTGGAACTACTATTTAAGCTTCGTAAGCTCAAGACTCAGTACGCTGCGTTGCGAGTAGTGGCGATCGTTGATCCTGATGCCTTTGCCTCATCACCAACAGCAGATGATGAAGCAATGGGTCACGCCGTTCGGACTCTGGAAAGCACACAGCCTCAGGATCTTGTCTTGGTCCTGACGGGCAACGTTCATAGCTTGAAAGATCCAAAGTTAGGTCATAAAACTGCAGCGATGTACCTGCCTACCGACCAGCTATTTTCAATGCAGGTGACGAGTGCCGGAGGGCAAGCTTGGATGATGAACGATAAAGGCTGCGGCGCATTTTCGGGAGGAGTTCCGGACAAGGATAAGAGCCGTCCCTTTGGCATCTACCCCGATGCCAGCCTTGCCCGATTCGGCGTAGTCGACGGCATTCTAGCTTTAGCGAAACCTACTTCAGCTTCTCCACCCGCGAACACTACGGCATTGGCCGCCGCCCCCTGCCGTAAAGATTTCCTTTCTCAGACCGGCAAGTAAGCGCCCGTAAGCCGAGCAAAAAGACGTTTCAGTCTGCTATCTCTCTTTCCATCACCCTCTGGACTTGGACCGCAGACCATTCCCCAAGTCTTCGAGGCGTTGGGACCTCGCCAGTATTGAGTTCTGCTGCGATCGCGCGGAGCGAGCTCGCGCCGGGGGGCCTGTATGGCTGTGATCGTCGGAAGGAGTTCCGAGCGTACCTGCCTCACTTTCTGGCTACGCGCCTTGCGCGTTGCAGCTACGATCTCTGCAAGGCGCTCAGCCGAGACGCGGCGACCGCTGAGCTTCGTTCCTTGCGCTTTTGCGGCTACGAGGGCTGCGGCTCGAACAGGAACTGGCGCACGTTCGGTACGGCGTCCCTGAGCTTGATCCCACGCCGGTTTGCGAACAGGGCGCATGGAGTCTAACCTGCTGGATGACAGCAATCTGAACACTTCTCGTATCCTGGGAGACAGAGGATGACGTGGTTAGCTCGCTTGTTCTTGGTCTGTAGCGTGAGTATTTCGTTGTCGTAGATTTTGTGCCGATAGTTGTCGTAGGGCTGGTGCGTGGGAGCGTCCTAGATTGCACCTCATCGAATCCCAAGTGCCTTCGCCACAAAGAGTTAGGGGGTTCTTGAGCGATTGCCCCGGCATTGAGAGGTGTGGTTCGTACGACAAATATCACCTCAAAATCTACGACAGATAATTTCTCAAACTACAAGGTAGCCATCCGATTCGTCTACCGGGGTTCGGGTTCAAGACGTGGGAGCTATCGCTCCCACGTCGCCTTATAGAGAATTGACATCAGGACGCTGGATGCGAACACTGTCATCGCACAGTATTGGACAGTCTCCAAGAAGCGGTATTCGGATCGGTTTTGATACACAACCACTCCATGAATATTTCTTGGGTAGACCCTTCCCGATGTATCCTCAGGATGTCGTGGCAAGTCGTTCAGCTGGTTCCCCCAAAGAATCGCAGTCCAGATGATCCCTGCAAGCCCCACACAGCCCAGCGCGAAGCCAGTGATTTTCCACGCCCTTTGGAAGATGCTCATTTCCTTACCACCATTCAGAGTTCTGAGCGTATAGGACGCGGTCCATCGCAGTCTTTGGGATGCTAAAACGGGATTCTGGAAACGGCCGTCGGTCGAGGCCCGGCAAGCTGTTTCCTCAAACCCGACTTCCTCAAACCCGACTTTCAAGGAAGGCTGCGTCTATTTCAGATCAAGCCCTATAACGAGGAGCGCGGCCAGCCCACCGACAAGCAGGAAAATTGCGACCAGGCCGACTCGAGCCATCTGGGACATCTCGTTCGCATAGTAAAAACGGGCTGGATGCTTCGGGTGATATCGCAGGGTGAAGGTATCGCCAACTCGAAAGGGAGAACGCCCGTTCACGCCATTGATGCCTAGCTTTGCCGTCTGGACCCCATCTTTCACGGGATACGAGAACAGAACTCGATAATTGCCGACGCCGCCGCCCAGTTCCGCGTCCGGTGTCCAGATGCACGCAGACACGAGAGCTTCTGATTCTGGCCAGCCAGCAATGCCTCTCCACTTGTAGAGAGCATCTGAAAGCCTGTCTAGCATCCCAGTCGTCTCGGCTTGTCGAACATGAGCGTATCCCTCGTTCAGTCTATGACTGCAGAGCGTTGTCACGAAAAACGGTGTTTGCGGAAGTTCTAGAACAGTGTTTTCTGAAAACCAGACTTACAAGAGCGTCGGGCTTGCAACACGCACGCTGTCAGTTGGTTCGCCCGCTGGGAGGTTCCATGATTTCGCAGAAACGACGTGCTCCGGGTAAGGATGCCTCTTGGTCTTCGAGTGGCGGGTCAGGAACTAAGAGCAGGAGATAGCGTCGCCAAATGGGCTGATTTGGCAGCTTCAACCGGATCGTCCCAACGGGTGAAACGCCGCCATAAGCGAACTCTGTCCACCTCACCTCCTTCCACGTTCCCAAACGCTTATACGCAAGTCCGTCTTCACTCAAGCGGGCGAGCACCATGCCGGACATGTAGGTCTCGAAAAGCAGCAATGGAATGCCCATCAAAAACCAAGAAGCGACGCTCTGTCCGCCAAACAGGACAGCGATAAAGCAGAGCGCTACAGCACATTGGGAGATCCTGACAAAGAGGATCTTGGGGCGCGATCCAAACGTGATTTGATTCCTGGCCAACATAGTTTGAGTGACAGCATATCGTGCTGAGGCCCGATTATGATTGGGCAGGGTACCTCGGACTGCTTCGTTCACGAAAAACGGCGTTTTCGGCAACTCTCAGACCGCAGTTTCCGCAAACCCGACTTGCGGGAAGCGACAGGTCCACGAGGAAAAACTTGACACTGCGACCGTGAGGGTTGCACCTGGCGCCGCGCGGCTCTCTGGAACCAGCTGTCGCTTCGAAGCAGGCTCGCGTTTGGTTGCAGTGATTTAGTGCAAGAGAGCATTCCTGAAGAAAAGCAATCCCACTCCGAGGGGAAAGAGAGAGAAGACTGCGATAAGCGGCTCTTCATCCTGGTGAGACAGGAACATCAGGCCAACTGCAGTGATGAGAAACGCGAGTGCAAAGATCATGACCCCGATCCGTTGAACCAACGGCGCGTCGCGAGAGCCCTTCCAGAAGGCTTCATCAGCGGATTTGCTGCTTTTTAGAACATCCGGCCAGGTAGAGTTTCGTTGTCCTAATTGGATATCGTCCAAAGCACGCTGCAGGTTGCTCGCTGGTGCCGTTGGCTTTCTAGCCTTTGTCGTTTTCATAGCGTTCCCGTTATACAGCTGCGCTCACTCAGCATGGGACCGTGAGAAAACCACATTAAAGCTCGCGTGTTCTAACGCGCCCCCAAGCTTGATGGTTTTGAGAGAGCATGATTCGCGGAAAACGGCATTTTCGGCAGCTCCGAGGTCACTGTTTCCGCAAACCCGACTTTGCAGGAGCTGCACCCTCTGATAGACACAAGACATGTTGTCGAATGACAAGCGCCGCAGGATTCGCAGCTCTAGCTTCTATGTCTTGTTCGATTCTGTTTGCCCAGCAACCGGAACACGCTCAGTCTTTGCCGAGGGCGGGTTCGCCCTATTTGTGCAACTTTGCAAAAGTCACGGTCGCTGCGAAGCGCGGAAAGCTGACCGTGCACTTGCGCCCTCTTTCCAAGTCACCAGCCGTGGGCCTGCTGACGTCGAAGCAAGCAGTTTACGTATGTGATGAAAACCGCAATTGGTACCGGATCAGTTTCGGTGCCTCAAGAACCCCTTGTGGAAGTGAGTGGGTAAAAGGTCTGGATGTGCGTCGGACAGCCACCTGCCAATCCGGCTGGGTCAGAAAGAAGTGGATCGACGTGCTCTCGGGCTGACGTAATCGGACTGTTTCCGCAAACGCGACTTTGCGGGATCGACTCCAATGAACACCGAGTTGATCACCAATCGTGGCGATGATTTGGTAAGAATTAAAGCGCGCGGAGAATACAGATGATGTTCCGAATCGTTGTGGCTGCTTCGCTAGTTCTTAGCCCGTCTACTCCGGTCTCGCATGGAGATCACATCCAGGCCATAGATACTCCTCGTGCGCGTAAGGAGGTGCAGAGTGGAGTGACAACCTATACAGACAGCAGGAATGGAGTCTCCTTCCGCTATCCTTCCGCCTGGAAAGCCCAGACGCAGTTTGGCTATGTACCGGCCGCCCTAGCTCAATCTGAACAAGTGAAACTCATAGCGGGTTTTGGCTACGAAGTAGGAGGATTCCCGAGAGAGCAAGTGGGACGTCCTTACGCAGAGACGAACTTGGAGGGCTTTGGAGTTGTGTACGCCGCGGTGCGTTCCCCGAATCGTATGGCTTGCGAATCGATCTCGACGTCTATATCGGGAACATCTAAATTCCGAACCGTGCTCATGGGCAGTCACGCTCTCACTGTCCGCAAAACAGCCTCATCCGGGATGATGCAATCGAACTCAGGCACGCTTTACGTGCTCTATCTGCGTCCAAACTGCTTTTTCTTCGAGACAGCAATCGCAAAGGCAACCGCCTCCTCGGAGACAGGTCGGGATCCTGATGCAAAACAAACGCACACTATAGAAGCCCTTCTTCTGAAAGTGGTGAAGTCTGTGCATTTCAATCACACTGAAGCGCCCTTGTTGTCAGCTGACGCCCCGTGAGATAGCTCCCGCAAAACGGCGTTTCCGGAAACCGTACACGTGGGCCTTTCGTTCATGCAAACCACTTTTTCCGCTTTGCATGTACGTAGCACAACGGCCCAGCAACCAAAGAGGCGATGGTCGCAACCGGAATACCGATGAAGAACCCGCTCATCCCTCCCTGGCCGTCATGGGGAGCGTAGTGCATGTCTAGGAACAGCATGGGAACGAAGATTACCAAAAACGAGACAACGAAAGCTGCAAGCGCCACTAGGACTGAGAAGATTGCTCGGATAAATGTCGCCATGTCGGCCATGCTAACGCGGGAGACGTCGGGCTGCTCCCCTAAAACGGCGTTTTCGGAACCTGTCCTAAGCCCATGCGTGATCTGGCCGAGGAACCCTACTTCTGCGCAAACAGCAGATCGGATACCCTTACGGAAGGGGCTATCGGTGAAGCTGTCTCTTTTAGACATCGCGCTTTGGGCGCTCGACCCGATGCTCCGTTTGGTCCTGGTTCTCGTGCTGACGCTGAAGATCAGATGGCGGGTCGTGCCGTGGTTTGCCACTTGGATCGCTTACGGTTTGCTTTATACGCTGTCGTGCTTCTTGGCGTACCGATTGGGATCCAAGGAAAACTACCGCGTGGTGTATTGGATCGGAGCTTTGGGCGACTTCCTGCTCCAGATCGCAGTCGTAGCGGAGATAGCTCGATCTGCTCTCAAACGAGATGGACGATGGGTGGAAGGCGCAAAGAAGACGCTCATTCCGTTCCTTACTCTCGGGCCAACATTCGCGGTTGTGCTCACGATATGGATAACGCCAGCAGCGAGTAATGTTCTTGATGGCCTAGCGGCGCGCGCAAGCCTCTTCTCCACGGTGCTGGTCTGTTTTCTCTTTGTCGCAGTGATTCGTGCAATGCAGAAACTTGGCCTGGACTGGCGCAGCTACATCGCGCGCGAGAGTTTGGGGCTAACGGTATGGACGCTGTCCGCCTTCGCTATTGACACGCTGCATGCTTACTGGCGCACAACGGAGCACTTCGGGCTCCTTGAAAATATGAGGAACTCTGTGTATCAGGGTGTCCTTCTGTTCTGGTGTATCGCCTTTTGGTTACCTGAGCCGGAAGCACCAACTTTGCCGTCCAACCTCGAAGAAGACTATCGGCGCTTGACGCAGCAATAGGGTTTTCATACGGTGCTGCAGAGCCAAGTCCTGCGAACAAAATCGGCGCGACTGGGCCATTTGGTCGGTCGTCACCGAAGCTGCGAAGGAGATGCGCATTGCTGGAATAATGGATTCGCATCAAAGGCCAACCTCCCACAACGGCGTTGTACTAGGACTAATCGCAACCTTCCCGAACGGCTTTCGCGGATGTGTCACGACTTCCTAAAAGCGGACGACTAGCACTGGCTTGGGAAAGTCGCATTATGGGAAGTGATGGGCAGGCCATTTTCTGCGCTTAAGGTGCGGTGTTCGGTGCCGCATGCTTCCTAAGAAGACAGGCCTGCTTGATCATCGGGTAAAGTTCCTTCGCATCCGGGTTTCTGGGAGTCACGAGAATGGGGTCTGCCGCCCCCGCGATGACCTCAGCATCAACCGCTTCGTTTGTCGAAGGCCCGGGCAGGCCGGAAACTTTAAGGCGTCGGAGCCATTCCGACCTGTATGCATGATCAAGCGCGATGTCAGCTGGGATGGCTTCACTCAATTGGAGATCTTGGGGGCCAAGATACAGGAAAGCGTCGAGAAGACCGGCGACGGTCTTGGAGGACTTGCCCGTAACCGCATCGACGACGTTGCAATCCGAATCTGTGGTGACCGGTGTCGGCAGAAACGCACCAAGGCTCAAAGAGCCTAGTCTGCTGTTCTTGGTTCTTAGAAGCGACGGCCATGCTCCAAGTCCAGCGTGAAAGTCTGTGAGTGATTCGCCGTTCGTGCTGTAATACCCGAGAGTGCTAATTACGAAGGTCTTGCCGGGGTAGCGGTGCTCGTAGATTGTGACTGCATCTCCCGGACCAGGACCGCTTCGATGCAGTAGATGAAAAATCCCGAACAGCATAAGCGCTTTCCGGTGTTTAGAGAGCACCTCACTTTCCATTACGGAAGCAATGCTGCCATCGCGGTCAAAGAAAGGCGTGATGTCCTTGGCCGTCTGGACTTTAGCCCAATCAATAGGCGGGTCGGCCGCGACCACGCGCAGCCGTCTTGCCGCAGGAAGATGTTGATTGATCGCACGGACGAGCGGGTACAGTTGCTCAAAGAAGCCAGATTCGCCACACATGGCTTGAGTTGTGTCGCGCCAGACATGTTGGACTTCAGTGAACGCGACATCCTCGCCGGCGATATAGCGATCAAGGATCGGCTGGTAGCGGACATTCCCACATTCAACAACGATGTCATTCACTGTTTCCGGAAAGCGTGGATCCCGGATCAGAGACAAAATGAAGTCGTCCACGTCCTTTTGGGCGTGGGCTGCTTGTATCCCTACAACTTCATAAGTTTCGAAGATCTTCAGGATCGCCGGAAGAGCAGGTTCAGGAGTTGATGCCCGGGCGTCGCTGGCTGTCCGGCTAGCAGCAGCCTGCCCATTACAAACGAGTGCCACCAAGGCAATAAGCAACGACGAGAGAACGCGAGATGCCAAGGAACTCCGGCCCAGAGAAGGTACTACCTTCCATCCCGTAGCCCTGTTCGCGGCGCTTTTACCGTGTGCAGCTGTTTTCATAACCTCAGATTAGTCCGTAAAGTCCATTGGTCGGAATCGGGATGAGCAGCAGCCCCCTCTGAGTGGGAGGCCTAGTTGGCTTTTTGCTCAGGATCATGGAGCTCCTTGAGTTTGGCCTTAGCGTTTTGATTGTTAGGGTCGATCGTAAGAGCCGACTTGAACGCGTCCACAGCCAAGGCGCTTTCGTGAGCTTTCATGTACGCCTCCCCAAGCGCTTCATGGTCGTAACTCGACTTCGGGTACAGCTGACAGGTGAGCCTCAGAATAGCGATACCCTCAGTTAGATGGCCCTGCTCCTCCAGCTCGAAAGACCAGTTCAGTAAGGTCGGCTCTTTCAGCATGAAATCTGGCTTCTCTTTCTGCATGGCGGCGAAGATTGTGGCGGCGTGATCAAAGCCCTGACGACCGATCTGGAAGCGGAACGAGTCGAATGACGCCGGAAAGCCTTTCGCGGGTTGGAAGTCAGCGGTAAGCAGGTGGGGTGGGGCACCGTTCTCGGCGGTAGTCTTCCTTAGAAAGGCTGCAGCTGCCGCATCGTTCTTCAAATACGCGTTGAGGAAGTTGAGAGTGTAGCGACACATCCAGGCATACCCGGCCACGCCATCTTCACGGGCGTAGTCGCCCTTGTGGTCACCTGCATAATCTTTCCAGAAGTCTTCGCTCCTCTGGTACATGGAGCTGTGTTCCTGGTGTACTAAGGCGAGATCGTGGACGGTCAGAAGGTCGCCGTGGGTCCACTGGTTGAGCACACTCGGCCCTTGCTGATCGGGCGCGGAATGATTCAGGTAGACGTGCTCAAGACTGATCTCACCCTGAGTGAAGTAGAGGAGGGGGATCGTCATCTGGTCAGGATGGACGTAGCCGGCTTGTTTCACAAGGCCTGGGAAATACCGCATCGAGCCATCGAGCGCGACCAGAGCATCGATACGGGAATCGCGTGCTGCAGCAAAAAGGTTGGAGATGCCACCCCAACTGAAGCCTGCTACAGCAATCTTGGAGAGGTCGACGTTAGGCAGGGTCCGGGCATAAGAGATCAGGAAAGAGACGTCTTTTGCCTGTGCCTCTATCCCCGCGATGTCGGAAGTCATGTAGCGGGTACTCTCACCCATGTCAGGGCTGGCAACAACGACGTAGCCGTAGCTGGCCAAGTATTCGCATAGGTCGGCATTCTCCCAGGACATTGCAGAAAAGCTCGGAGCGTAAACCACCAGTGGGTACTGGCCTGGTGCTTGTGGCGCGTCTCGTAAAGCCAGAAGACTGTCGTTCAGGGTGGGCGCCATGGCTTTGATCCAATCCTGCCAGCGGGACGACATGCTCGGGTTGCTGAAGTCAGTCTCAGAAGCCAAGAGCTTCCCGTAGTCAGATACGGCCATCTGCTGGATTTTGGAGGTTTGTGCCGGGTACCAGATGAGAGTTTGGATCGGACGGGCACGCTCACCGGCGTAAGGCTTCCCGAGGACGTCTGTCGTCGAGTGGAAGGTGCGGGTGTAATCGTACTGCTGCACAACCTTGAGGCCGACCCCGTGGGGGCCCGGCGGTAAGGTGAAGTGGAAGTAGGGAGTCGACTGGGCGGATGCAATGCAGGAGAACAGAGTGAGAAGTACGAAAAAACGCATTCGGAGCCTCGGCGAGTTGAGGTTAGACTAGCCCGTTGGAGGAGACCTTCGCCCGAGCAAGACACCAGGGTTCCATTCAACGGCAGAATTGGGAAGTAGGCAATGCGCATTGACGTAAATGCAAACATGCGCATTGCTAAGAATGCCGACTCGGCTTCAAGACCAACTTCCGACGGCGGCGATCTTTGTTACTAGTTACGGGAGCGATTTAGCGGCTGAATGCGATCAGCACCGTCACAAGGGTCGGCCTAGTTGTCGGCAGGTTTCTCTGCGTGATCGATCAATAGGATCGGTACGGAGCCCTTCGTGGACTCAAGCGTCAATCCAAGCTGTTCTTGCATGGCATTGAGGAGCGAAGGGGCGTTCAGTTCATCTGATGAACCCTCATCGTCTCGCCAACGTAATGTGATCGCCTGATTGTCCTGCAAACCCGTCCGGTCTAGAACGGGTCGTCCAAGTCGCCACGAAAGTTCATAGGCGAGAACCTGCAGCGTGTTGTTGCCCGGTCGTATGTTGATGAGCTCGCTGCCTGCGGGCTGCGAGTCGCCGTTGTACTGTCTACCGCGAAGTCTTGGACCGCCCTTTGCGACAACCATCGCGTATACGGGCATCACCTTTGCGTCAGCGTGTACCGCCAGTTGGAATCTCGCAGTGAGCAAGGCCGAAATCATCTTTCGCTTCGTCTGCCTCGCTTGATCGTTCGGAAGTGCAGAGAGCTCTTCGTCTAGCCTCGGGTCGGCCTTGGCTTCGACGGAGAACCTTTCTGATGTCAGCCAAGTCGGCCCACCGAACATCCTTAGATCAGGGATATCGTAGGCGATCTCCATCAATGACTTCAGGTTGACATTAACTGCGCTTAGATACCCGCGTCTGGATGGATTGTCGATGTGCTCCGGACGCAAGTCATCCTGTCTCATAGGATGAATTGACACGATCTCGAACGTCGCCAGAAGAGGTGGTCGCAGCGCTTCTGGAGCAGCCTGAGCCAGTGCGCCCAGCGGTAAGATAGCTGAGCCCATCAAGACCGTCAGTTTAAGCAGACACTTCGCGGAAATCCGTATGACCATTCTGCTGAACCCTTCAAGCAAGGAAGTTTAACGTCTAAAGGTTTTTCCGAAGGAAGCTCAAGACGGCATCCATATTTGCCTGAAACCAACGAGGGTCTGCAGCATACGAGTGTGGACCGCCTTCCGCGGTGAAGGGAGTGATGGCTCCGTTCGCTTTCCTATAGGCATCAACGAAGCTGGTGAATTGGGAGTACGGAACGTCCCCATCTGCGTTGCCATGGCCGATATAGATGGGAGGCAGATCGCCATGGAGGTGAAATTGTGGAGAAGCCTCGCGGCACAGAGCATGTTGCGCGGAGCACGAACCTCCGAGGTATGGGAGTATTGCGTCGTCCGTGTCAGAGAACTTCGTCAGATCAAGGTCAGCGCTGTAAAGGACGGCCGCTTTCACACTCGAACTGAAATTCGTGAATGCGCCGACTTCGTAGCGGTTATCGCCGTTTGTCAACGCCACAAGTGCTGCCAGCTCGCCCCCTGCAGAGCCGCCAGCTACCGCGATGCGATTCGGGTCGACATGGTACTGGATGGCGTGGGCGCGAAGCCAACGAACGGCTTCCTTGCATTCTTCAAGGGCGATCGGAAAACGGACATCCGGACTGAGGTCGTAGTCGATTGCCATCCCAACATAGCCATGCTCCGCGAAGGGCACGATCAGCCTGCTCCAACCTGTCCGACTGCCCCCGGTCCAACCGCCGCCATGGATGTAGACGACCGCTGGATGTAGCCCGGGATCTTTCGGCACGTACATGTCCGCAAGCAATGGAGCAGACTTGCCTTGACCGTACGTTACCCCGTCCACACGGACATAGCTGCTCGCTGGGACTGCTGGACTGCTCTGCTGTGCCTTCAAACCTACGGCAGACCACAGCAGCATGAGCCAGCAGAGCCAGGTTCTAGCGGGCTCGTTTCTGATCGACACCATCATCATGCATATCGTAGCTGCACAACGAAGCTTGTCGTATCAGGAACCAGGCGCGCTACGATGGACGAGTTGACGGGTGGCCCTGGCAACAGGAACGGCTTCGGCTCCACGCGGCATGGGGTGCGTCAGACCGCCCACCCGCCATTTCCCTATCGCACGGTGTTGGCTCCACGTGTCTGACGTGATCGCTGGCACGAGATCGCTGTCGCTGTGGACTACAGTATTGGATTGTAGAAAATGCGCGTTGACGTAAATGCGCATTGACGCTTTCATCGTAGTAGAGGCATGCATGAGAGCGAGCAGCCTGGCATCAGGCTCTAGTGTGTTGATTCCGGTTGAGGACTTGCAATGAACGACGCCACGTTGGTAGAGGCAAATCAGCAGTGTCCTATGAAGCGGGACCGCTCGGCGTTCGTCAAAAGAAAAGCGCCAAGAACGCAACACAACCTCATACAAAGAAACAGGAAAAGAAGGCATGCGCCAATGGATTGCGAAGAATCCGCTTTTGAGCTTTTGCGTTGTCGCCATGGTGTGGGTGAGCCTTCTTTACTCGGCGGTAATTAATGCTCCCTTCCTGGATGACGACATAGGTCTGATCGCGAACAACACCATTCTCCTGTCATGGCATGAGGTTTGGACGAAGTATGTGTTGAGCCCGTTGCCGCTTGGTCTGGGACTGGCGATTAAGGGTGAAGGAACGTATCGCCCAATGTTCTTGATCCTGCTAGCCATCGAAAAACACGTGTTCGGAGACCAGCCGGGCGGGTTCCACTTTACCGGTCTATTCCTTCATTGGATAAATGGTGTGCTGCTTTTTGAGCTGCTGCGCCGACTGAGAATGCGGTCGCTGTTTGCTGCGCTAGCGAGTTTGATTTGGCTTGGAATGCCCATCAACAGTGAAGCGGTGGTTTGGGGGAGCGCGCAATCGTATCCGCTTTGCTTAATGTTTCTTCTCTCCGCTCTTTTGCTGGGGTTAGGGTTTGTGCGATCCGGCGGAAGCGGGTGGCTGGTGGCTTTTACGATTGCTGCGTTACTGGCGGATTTCTCTTACGAACAGGGCCTTCTGCTAGTGGTGCTCGTTGGGTTGGGATATATTCTGCTGAACGAGCAACGGCCGTGGCATCGCTGGGGTTTGCTTGCAGGGGCTGGGCTGCTGGCGGCTACGGCCTATTTTGCATGTCGTTGGGCAGTGGGTACGCGTGCCGGTAAAGGGCCGCATCACTTTTGGAATGTTGCTGAAGTGTTTTGGCACTATCTCAAACTAATCGTGCTGCCCGTACACATGAGTATCGAACGCTCCACGAGCGTTCCTGGGACAGCATTGTCGAGCGGAGCTGTTTTTGCATGGGCGGCTCTGATCTTCTTGATTGCCGGCATGGTCCTTTTGCGGCAGCGGATTCCCGCGCTCACTGCAGGGCTGGCTGTGGTCCTCATTACGCTGTTACCGTATTACGGATTCGTCTATATCTATCAAGGCATGGCGGAACGCTACGTCTATTTCGCCTCGATTGGCTTCGCAGCCGGACTCGCGGGGGCAGTCGCTGGCGTGCGCCCCGCTGCACGCCGGATTGTTGTTGCGTGTCTTGTCATTTGGATGGGCTGGGGAGCGTGGAGATTGGTGGGGAGAGTGGACGACTGGCAGAGCGCCCTCGCACTCTATGGTCATTCGCTTGAGGCTACGCCCAACAGTGCTTTGACGAATCTCAACTACGGAGTGGCACTCCAGCTGGCGGGCCGTCAGGCCGAGGCAGAGGACGCATACAGGCGCGTAATCACGTTGGCTCCGATGAATGCCCAAGCTCACGTTGATCTGGAGAATCTTTACATCGTAGAAGGACGTCTTGATGAAGCCATTGCCATGTATAAACGCGCAATAGCAATTGACCCCAATGATGTCGCCGCCTACTTCAATTTGGGTGTGATGTTTCAAGAGCGCGGACAGGACCAAGAAGCACTTGTCTTCTATAAAAAAGTGTTGCAACTCAAGCCCGATGATCCGCAAACCCTGCTGTATCTGACTAAGCTACTGAAGCCCAGAGGAAACCAATAGCTTAAAGAGCTTCCGCTGAGTGTAGCTTCGATAATTACTTGGCGCGGTCTTTCAGCGCTATTTGGCGCAACGGCTGCGGTTTGCCGCTTGAGAAGGCACGGACCGGTGGTGCCCGTGGGTTGCAAGTTGTTGTTCGACGGTTGGCTCGCCAAGACAGAAGCCCCTACGCCCGTCAAACCGGCTCGGCCGTCGCCGAACATACGGCAGATAATGCTGAAACATTACGCCACATAATTCTGAAAGTGACAACCAGTACCACAATATGCAATTCGGAATAGACGGCCCCAAATCGTAGCCCTTATAGTGGTTCCGTACATGACCGGCCCTCCAGAGAATAGAAACGTAATCACTGCAGAAGTCTGGCCACATTGGAAACGAGTGGCCTTTCGCTTCGTGGCTTTGTTCTGGGTTGGCTTCCTTCTACGAAGCGGTGTGCTCTTGGCGATCACGGCGTTTGCTCCCTTGCTGCAGCACTGGCTCCTGCCATGGCCTGTCCGCATCTTGACCTGGCCTGTTCAGGCGCTCACAAGCTTGCTGGCGCATCACGTGTTCCACCTGGCCGGCGTCGCCGCAGTGGCTCACCAAACTGGATCGGGTGATACTGCCCTTGCTTGGATCGGCATGCTTGCTCTCGTGCTCGTTTCTTGGCTCGGCTGTGTCGTTTGGACGACCGTTGCATCGGTCCGCGGTGTGCGGCAGGAGTATCGAACCCTCTTTGCTTACCTGCACCTCGCCCTTCGGATTTCTCTCGCCGCCACCTTGCTTGGGTATGGGTTCAGCAAAGTCTTCGATGCGCAGTTCAGTCCGCCAGGCCTGAACACGTTAAATGAACGCTTGGGTGACTTTTCCCCTATGGGCTTGCTTTGGACTTTCATGGGGTACTCAATTCCATACACGGTATTGTCCGGTGTGGCTGAGGTGATTCCTGGCATCCTGTTGCTCTTTCGCCGCACGGCCACCCTGGGAGCCTTGATCTCCGTCGCCGTATTCCTGAACGTTGTAGCCCTGAATTTCTGTTACGACGTTCCAGTCAAACTCTTTTCTTCAACGCTGCTCGTACTGAGCATGTTTCTGTTGCTCCCCGATATGGGTCGGCTCTGGAGCGTGTTCATCCAACATCGCGCTGTTCCTCTCAGAACGCCTACCGTGCCGAAACCAGAACGCCATCGGCTCCGCATCGCTGGTTACGTTCTGCAGGCTTTGGTCATCGCGTCGCTCTTTTACACGACTATCAGCAATAACTACCATGCATGGTGGACTGATCCCGTGCCCCAGCAAAAGCATCTGCTGACTCAGCGCGGCTTTCACTGGGTCCAGGAGAATCCCTTTAATCGGTAACAGCGAGAATCACACCCAGAACAACTCCGTTGGGGTGGCAGTTTCCGAAATCCGACCCTACGGGAATGAGGGTGCGCAGGTGACGACAACGGCGTTCCTCATTTCTTGTCCTGGAGTATGATTTTCCCAGAAACGGAGGCCACCGATGCGCTCACTTCTCACTTTCGCAGCCGTAATCCTAGCTCCTGCTCTGATGGCGCAGCGTAACGATCAAGCCATTCTCCGGCTAGGACAAAGCACTAGCTGCCCCGTGGGTGTTGAGGCCTCTCCTCGCACCCTCCCCGCGCTCCGGAGCGTGGATCGGGATACCAACGCACGCTTGCATGACAGACTGGCATACAAGATCGCCCTGCTCACATCGGATGGCAAACTAGTGAGAAGCGCTCAGGTGAAGCTGATCGGTATCGACGAGGCTTCCATGCTAAGAGCGTCGGATGGCGATCGCGGGGACCTGATTTCGGAGAGATTTACGCTTCCGGGTGCCGAGGCGATGGTGTACACACGCCACTTGACTGGTGTCCGGTGGATTCAGCTGGAGAAGGTGACCTACCTTGACGGCGAAGTGTGGTCTCAAACACCGGGAAGCGTTTGTCGTGTAGCGCCAAACGCTCTCATGCCAGTCGATAGTGCGAGCAGGCGCCGGTAACGAGAAGTAGAATTCTCGTCAATTTCGGAGCGGAGCCATCCGGGCGATTGGAGATCTGGTCGACTTTCGCTGACGACGTTTCTCAGGACCTTCGTACTGTAAAGCCACTAGAATTGTCGGGCTTCGGTCAACAGAGCGAAGCGGCCGCCATTACCCAGGTACCGAGGGTCCACTGATCGCGGCATATAAGTCGCGACGGAAAACGAGGCCGTTCAGGGGCGCGTCTCAAGGCTTCCTAAGCAGTTGTCTGATGTAGCCGTGTATTGCCAGACTTCCACCGACGAGCCCCGAGGGTAGTAGCTCAAACGCTTATCTCCCGAGTCGGTGCTGACCCGGAAGGTGGCTAAATGGTCGGTGTCGCCGTTCCGCACTGAGAACCCCAGAAGCTTTTGACCATTGCGGAGTCCGGCAAGGAAGGCGGGACCACCATCAGCAACGCCCGCGACCGTCATGGTGGAGGAGGACATCTTTAGATCGAAACCGAGCTCGTAAGCCGGCAGGGATTCCACCGCTGCCTTGCCACAAGACTCCTGCCGAGGGATTCGAGCTGGCGCCGGCAGCATTCCGTAATCGACCACGGCCTGCTGCAGCAGCGCTTGAGAGGAGGGCGAGAGGTACTTGTCGATGGTGGCCAGCAGGCGCTCAAACGTTAAAGGCCTGGAGGCACCTTTGACCATGTCGAACATGACATCGTCCAAGGAATGTTTATTATGCGATTCGTCCCGGATGGTTCCGTCGAGCCAAAGTGAGATCACTCGCCCACGGATGTATTCGTCTGTGCTCGTTGGAAAGCGCCGGAGGTCTTTGTTCAGTGAGGAGATGTACGCAGTGGACGTCATAGCCCCGGCCCGCAGGGTGAGCAGCTGAGCGTAGTACTCCGTCGTACCCTCGTCAAACCACCTGATGTTGCGCTCATCGTAGCCCACGGGGATGCGTCCCATCCGCTTAGGATTCCAGGCATGGAAAGACTCATGCGCTAGTTGCGGAAGCAAACCTTTGATCTGGTCGCGCTTGGAGACGAACATCCAGAATGCGTCTGTGAATGCACTGCCATCACTGCTACCGTGATCCTGATCGTAGGGGGCGAGAGTGACCAGGAACGAAGGGAAGTGGTCATCATGCCAGAAGCGTCGTACCATCCCAACAACGTCCCGAATGTCTGAGACAGCGTCTTCATCTGAGAACTGCCAAGCACCTCGAATGGCTAACAGGGCCGGTTTACCGTTGATGGAGAAGTCGTGCAGACGGAAGTCTCCTGCAGCGTAGAGCGCGCCGTGTATATCGCGCCATGGTGCTGTCTTCGTTTGGCAAAGACCGGAGGACGAGCGGGAGCTGCCGAAGCTTGTTGCAAGCACCCAGCCCCGAGGCAATGCACTCCAATCAAAGTGCGCTGTCTCAATCTCGTCGTTTCCGAGACCAAGGCGCACGAGACCGTTGCTTCCAGTGAACTCTAGGTACTCGGGATCCAGAACGGGATGGAACTGCAGGGGATGTTTAAAGGTTCCGGTCCAATCTCTCGTAAGGTCGTAGGTGACCCTCACGCTACGTCCGGGATATGCGTGGATCACGCGCTGACTTGGATCCGACCCCTCAACTAGGACCGCCTCGGATGAGGCGGCTTGGAGTTCGGTCATGGACTGGAGCTTCTCACCTGCCCATCCCATCGGCAGTGCCAGGACTTCTGTGCCGGTCCTGCCGACTTCGAATTCTAGAACGGTGTGAAGTATGAGGCCTGTTGCAGAAATCTCAGGTCGGAAGGTGTATGTAACCTGACGATGAGCACTGGGCTTAAAACGGCATTGGGCATAGCAGAGTGCGCTCCATGCCCACCACAGTGACGCTGCAATTAGAGCAGTCCGACCACGAAAACGCATTCCTGCTCCAAGACGCGGCGAGCTGATGTCATTGGCAGGGTATCAGTCGCGAACAAGCGGCGCCTCAGTGGTGTCCGCATCGGCGATTGGCCCTAAAGAAAGACACCTACGCTTCCAACGCCCTTGAGGCACACCAAGTCGCATCCCGTCAGTTAGGGAACGGAGCGAGCCCAGGCGTTCGGACTTTCAACAACGGCTCTTCTCTGGACTAGTAGACACGACCGCAACCGGGTGGAACTCGCTTGCAGACCTTCGTACATTAGAGCAATGCTGCTGAAGCTAACGCTTGCGTCCGTCCTGTGCTCCTCGGCCTGCTCATTTGGTCAGGTTTCGCTTCCTGCTGGAGAGCATCAAGCGACGATCAATGGGGTTAAGCTTTGGTTCAAAGTTGCGGGTCAAAGGCGTCGGGCCAAGTCGCCTGCGCTCTTTTTGCATGGTGGGGCTGGGTACAACAGCTACAGCTTCGAGAAAACGATCGGTGCACAGCTCGAAGGGCATGTACAGATCATCTATCTTGATGAGCGCGGCTCTGGTCGTAGTGAACGGCCGGTGAACCGCGATTACGCCATGACCACGCTGGTGCAGGACGTTGAAGCTCTGAGGAGGAGCTTGGGCATCCAAAAGCTTTCGCTGATGGGCCACAGTTTCGGCGGTACTATCGCGTTGGAATATGCGTCACGCTACCCCGAGCATGTTGAGAAGCTGATCGTCTTGGACGGAGCCGCAGACATGCCAGCTACCTTCTCCCTCTGGGAAAAGCAGATAGAGCAGCGCTACCCAGCCGAGTGGCATTCCACCCTAGACAGCCCAGCGGGAAGCGCTTTGAAGCGGGCAGAGGCAAGCCACGATGGCTGCGCCATCGCGAAAGCGGAGTTCAGCGCAGAGATGACGACCTTGCAAAAGGCGGACGGTCAAACGTTCCATGACTGGCAACAGTTCCACAGCCAAGGCCCTCTGCAACAACAAAGAGCTATGGATCAGGTTGGGGAGGTGCAGGGCCTCTGCTTTTCGCTAGACTGACAACTTAGTCCTAAACGCGGTAACGTGATATAGGCACGGGCAGCGATCGAAGGCTGTAGCGATTTGCACAAGTAATGCTGGCGCGTTCTGGAGGGAGAACTTCTATGAAGCATTTAAGGGTAGCTGTCGGAGGACTACTCCTGACTTGCTGCGTAACGGTTTCCAAGAGGGCAAATGCTGACGGACCTGGATCGACCGATCCTGATCTCTCGCCGCCCGCGATAGTGCAGGGTCGCCCATTTTCTGCTTTGAAGTTCGCCCGAAGAGTACATCTCGACGGCAAAGGTAAGCAAACCCTTATTCAGGAAATGGGACACGTCCTATTAGCTCGTGACGCGGATGGGACAGTCACCATGATCGGAGCGCAGCCCTTTGACCAACAATGCGACGTTCCAGAGTATGGCACGCTGCCGCCCTGCGATTACTGGCGACAGTTTGTTTTTGATCCAAAGGTCGGTTCGATATGGCACTGGGGAGAAGGGCCATTAGGGAACACATCGCAGGCGATACAGATAAGCCTAAGCACGGCTCAACTCGCCGATGCCCAACGCCTCACCTCCGCTTTGCGACCGCGCAAGTTCAACACTGATCTCGAGCATGGCGTGTTTACGCAAGATCTGGGAGAGGCCACTATTCAGGGCATCCATGTGACTGGGTTTAGAACTGTCACATGTAGCGGTGCCTCAGCTGACGGCCCGAAAATTACATTCCACGAAGTATGGATTTCATTGGAGATGCGCCTGGTCGTGAAGGTTATTGATGGAGATACGGAAGGAAACGAAACGGTTTCGGGAATCGAGCATCTTTCACTCTCGCCCGCGGCGTCACTATTTCGTCCTCCCCCGTCTCGTTCGACTTTAAACTACACAACCAATAGCGAGTACGCGCAGGATGATTTGACCGCTCTCGCAGACTGGTTTGTAAAGGCTTAGTCGCGATCCTCGGGTGTTTTGACTCATCGCTGCCGCTGCGCGATTCCTTGTGCTGTTCCCGTCTGGATAGTGTTTCGACACTTTCATTTGATGTGTTGATACTGATAGTACTCAGCCTTTATCGGTAGGTTGGCTGTTGCGGACCTAGTAAAGATGCTCAGTTGCTCTGGGGGTGTTCAACTGCCGTAACGACGAGCACATCTGTTGCCGCCTTATCGAGCCTTAATTCGAGTCCGAGCTGATCCTTCAACGCCGAAAATACAGAAGGCCCAGACGTCTCCCCTGCGCTATCGAGATCAGGCTGCCACTCAAGCGCAATATCAAAATGATCGTTCAATCCGGTCCTATCAATTGTGGGGCGGCCAAGTACTAGACCGAGAGATCTTGCAAACTCCCCCATGGGAACATGCGAAGCTACCATCTTCCCGGGTCTTAGGCTTGGCCATAGACCTTTTTCATTGCTTTCGTTTACTGCTTGGGCTGACCGCTTCAGTTTCGCCCCACCCTTTGCGATCGTCAGAACGTACTGACGACCAGCCTTTTTTTCAAAGCCGGCTTGAAGTCCGAATCTTTGATGCAGAAGACGCTGTAGAAGTAATTGCTTTTGCTCTGTACTCAGCTTTTCGAAGGTCGCTAACTGTTCCGTGTCAACGCGCGCATCGAGGTCCAACTTTTCTGTACTTGCCCACTTTGGCAGACCCTCGAGTCGAGATTCGTCATAAACAAAATACGCATCCTGGATGATCTGCTTAAGCGTCACTCCCATAGCGGTATATCCAGTGGCGACAAACTGAGCACGCCATCTGCCATCATTTCTCACATTCGGTTTGACGATGGATACAGGGAAATCCCTCAGTTCATTTGGCAGTGTGCCTTCAGTACTTTGAGCGACACATTGTGATAACAGACAACTGAAGAACAAGACGGAAAGAAGACGCATTGAGTGGCGGCCTGTAAACCGAAGAGAAAAGAACGCTTTCTAAGCTTTGCTCCAAAGTATCAGCAGAGGGTTAATCATGAGGCTGCGGTAATTCTACGTGGAGGAAAGCAGCGATCGCTTGAAGCGTGACATCGCTGTAGGCGCCCTCCCACCTTTTGGCGACATGGCCACTTGGGGATACGACAAAGGTCCGGGGAGTTACATCGAGCGGCACACCTTGATATGGAACGGTCGCGTCTACGGTGTAGACGGGGAAAGCATAGGAACTCAGAACCTTTTTTGACTCACTATCTGCCTTCTGCGCCATCAAGCCAATCACTTGAAAGCGCCCATTTGATTGCTGCGATAGAGAGTTAATTGTTTTCTGATTCAGCTTGCACCATTTGCACGTTGGTGAGAGGACGTATAGAACTGTTTGCTTGCCAGAGGTCCTCAGAGGCAATGAGATCGCACGACCGTCAGAAGTAATGACGTGCAGTGAGGCTAATTCTTGTCCTACCGCCGGTAGGACCTGCGTCGTCACGCGTGAGCTGCTTGCTTTACTAGTGCTGTTCCAATACTGAGCGAGATTGAGCATCAATGATGCGGCGAGGAGAACTGTAGGGAGAGCTCCTAGTAATGCCCGCTTGTTCAACAGTTTCGACATTGTTTCTTCCATGCTTCGGCTGATGTAGCACTGCGTCCGGCTGCAAAGCGACAAGCGAGTCCACTGTAGTGAACAGCGCTTGTCGCTCAGCAGTGGTCTTCTATCACTAGAAGCAGTCGCCAGTGCCGGGTTCCCACGTTCCGTCAGCGCCGCATTGGCTGCCAGTATGCGACGAGTTGGCATAACAGCCACCGGTTGGTGTTTCGTGGCCAGCACCTACGCAAGTCTGTGGTCGGACTATTGCGTGTGTGGCGTGAGCCTTGATGCCAAAGCCCGCAGCCGCGGCCACGCTGCACATTGTGAGTGCGAGCAGTAGGAACGTTCTGGGTTGTCTGTTATGAGCGATAGTCATGTCGATTTCTCCCTCCGGGAAGATGGACGAGCATTACCATTGCCGGCACGTAGAAAACAATTAGGTAAATTGAGTACCCGTCAGCGGCGGCACGCCGGTGACGGCGCCGGTTTGGGCCTATTAGCTAACAATCGCAGCATGGACCCGCATCGCAAGTGTGCTTTGGAATACCGAGCATATGGAGCGAGCCGTCTGACACATGGGTTGCTCTACATTCCCAAAATGGAAATGACGCAAAACGACATTGTTGTAGCAGCGACAGCCGCGTCGCCAAGCGTCCAGCTAGGGGCCCCGGCATCCGCGCGGGATACTGCGCAAATACATTTGCCACGGAATTTAACGAAGGATTCGTAGCGGCTGCTAATGCCAACCGCCAACAACGACTCGCACAGCAGCGGGAACTGCGACTCGAATATTATGAGCAGTACTAAATCGGTCGAAGGGTGCTGGGCCTTACCAAGCGTGATTTAGCTCGCCCGTGACGCCAAGGGAATGGAAGCGATTCCGGCGCGGAATGCGACAAATATCGTGATCAAACTACGACATTTATTGGTTCTGGATCACTTTTGGTGAAGCTGGGACCTGACGCTGCACAGGCTCTCAGCCGCTGATTGCTAGGTCTCTGGAGCAGCGCAAGCCTAGACCGAACCTACAGGCGTTCATGGTGTCAGAAGCCTTCATCCCGCTCACCGGCTGAGTCGGCAGAGCGGCGTCATAGTGAATGCTTGATCAACTCGATCGGAGATAGCCCCAGACGGCCCCTTCCACTCTTTCCCGAAGTTTGTTGGAGGCACCTTCGATTGTGCTCATAATGCGTTCTCTTTACGATCAGGGCCCTTGTCGGCGCGAGAAAATCTCCCGCTTCTCTGCTATGTCGATAAGCCTGGCGAGTTGAGGGCGACGCATCTGGTGTTGGGTTGCCGCCGCGATGTAGCGCTGCATGGCTATGCGGCAATCAGTGAGTCGAGCTACCTGCGCCTTGATCGCCAGCAGAGGTGCTGCCTCACGTTCGATGATTGCACTGAGAAGAGCGTTCTTGCTCGGGAAGTACTGGTACAACGAGCCAATACTCACGCCCGCTTTCTTGCTCACGGCGTTTGTGTTGAATCCCTCGAACCCGCTCTTCTCAAGAATGCGAGCAGCCGCTTCCACGATGACAGCCACAGTCTCTTCTGCGCGCTTTTGACGGGGCAATTTACGTGGCTTTATCGTCCTGGCCGCTACACGTTTCCTGAGCATAGGGATGCGAGTACCAAAGATGAGCAATTGCTCATAGCCTTAAGTGTCAGCCAAGCGACAGCACGGGCTTCCCGTACAAATGCCAAGCCGTCCTTAGGGTCCGAAACGCTTCTCTTGGAGACGTCGCCAAAGGGATGCAGGATGCGTTCATGGACAAGCCCGTGGTCGATCAAACTGGTTTGCCTTCTCGATACGATTTCGATCTTAAGTGGACACCCGATGAATCACAGGGCTATTGCCCCGTAGCTGGGAGCCACACCGGAGACGATCCGAACGCTCCTCCGGGCCTTTACACCGCGATTCAAGAGCAGGCGGGGTTGAAGCTTGCTCCTGTGAAAGCCTTCGTGCAAGTCATGGTGATCGATCATATGGAACCGCCGTCCGAAAACTAGGCTGTGGGAGGCCGCGAGCAAACGCGACCGTTAGCGGAAGCTGCTCATTCGGCATTCGTGCTCGATCAAAACAGCCCTGGCGCCATCGGGTTGCTAGCTCTTGGGGAACAGGTGGACTGTGAGGAAGGGTCAACAGGGGATCCCGCTTGCCGGGCGACGTTCCCAAAGGGAATCGCCGCCGGACCGCGAAGACTGTGGACGGATCGGCTAAGTGCTACTCCGATCTGTCCTCTGCATCGGCCGCTCTTTCTTCCAGCTTTGACGGCAGGGTCTGATTGGGAGACAGCGTGATCCGCGTGAGGAACCCGATTGGGTCGGAGGATTGTTGGAGGATGATGTGGTCTTGCGGCATATGCAGCAGCTTTCCCCTTTTGTGTGCGGGTTGCGGCTGGGACTAGGCGGGCTCTTGCGTTTGCTCATGTGTGTGCGATCTCTCCGGGGTATTTGCCCCGTAGGGTGATAAAACCGGAGGTCGCGAGTGGTCAAATCGGCATCCGTGGGGCATCGGAATCGGTATTGGATTTGACAGTCAATTAGGGACAGCGGAGGAAGACCCGCAGCTACACGTGAACATCAGTGCGCCTTGGGCTGTCGATCCACGCCCGGAGGTGACTTGGATATTGGTAGGCGTGAGAAGCTCACAAGTTGGGGTGCAGGCTGCAAGGGCACAGCTGTAGACGGCACGGCGCCTATGAACGTCTGATGCCCCGTGAGCCAGCCATACATCACAGCGTTGCGGCGGTTCTCTTCAGCCCGGACCGGGTCTAAGTTTTGACCGGCGGCCCCGTGGTTCATCAATATAGGACCCTCCGCGGGGATCTGCACCAGAAAAACCTCACCATTCAGAAGCCGCACCGAATGTATCGAAAGGAGGCGCTGGATTCGTGCTGTCCACTCAATGCCAGAGTATTTCGCCTGGATGACAGGGGCCTTCTCTGAGTAGGGATTGCGTGTATGTAGCACTTGAGACGACACGTCGTAGAGGGTGGCGAAGTCTTCTCGCGTAAGGAATCCATCTGTGACCAAGTCGAAGTGGTGAAATCCCGGCATTGAGATGGGAGCCTCTAAAGGCATCGGGTAAAAGTCAGGGTTGAGCGCGGTCAGTTCCTTGAGGATCTGTTCGGCTTTCCAATGTCTGCCGAAATTGGCGTGGAGAGACGCGTATTGCTCTTTGTTTGCCGCTAGGGACGAGAACGCGATGGACTCCAACACTTTTCGGAATTGCAGGTACACCAGCTCAGTCTCGAAGGCTTCAGACCCGAGAAGGACTTGATTATCTAGAACGCTGCGAACGAGATTGATGCGATCGCGAATGATCGACATGTTGCTGCTGTAGAGCTGGGCTGCTTCCGAGATGGACATCGGAACCAGTTTAGAGGTCAAGGTTCAGCTTCGATTATTACTTTGCTCTGTCTTCCAGAGCGATTTGGCGCAACGGCTGCGGTTTGCTGCCTCGCGAGGTAACAGGCCCATGGTCCCAGACGACGGAGCGCTGCCTAGGATCGGAGCAGGACATCGCTGTCGCATTGAACGACAGTATCGAATTGTTGAAATGCGCATAGCAAAAATATGCGGAAATGCGCATTGACGTAATAGGGGTCAAGGCTATGTACCAACTCTCGCAAATGCCCAGGGTTGGCTTTCATGATCCCGAGATGCGATGGTGTTTCCTGTCTCTGGAGCGCAGCAACACCGAGACCAAGAGCTGGAACAGGGTGGATGGGGTCGACCTTATTCGGGGCCTCGCGATCTTCTTCGTGTTGATGAACCACGTGAACATGCAGCTTCTGTTCGCGCGCGTGCCGTACACGCAGGGTCTCCCACGTCAGGTGGTTTCCTCCCTTGTGTGGAACGGACAGTATGGGGTGCAGATGTTCTTCGCGGTCTCCGGCTTCCTTATAACGGCAACGTCCAAGCTGGTTCCACGCATAGAGGCCTGCAACGCGGGTCGCCTCGGGCATCTGTCGTGCGATCTCAAGGATGTTGCCGAAGCTGTAGTTATGAAACCTGCCCATGGCGGTGAGGTAGGCGGTGAGGCCTTCGGAGTGTCCTGCCTCAAGCTGCTCGATGAGGAGCTGAACGTTGGCGGCGATCACTTCCTTGGAGGTCTGGGGATTCGGTGTGGAGGGAAGGGTGGTGACGTTGTTTGCGGTTGCGTTGCTGGTCATGGTGGGCTTCTCCGTTTTGAATGGCTGTGCTGTGTTTGCTTTCAAACACGCCTTGGCCCTGGCCCACGCCAGCAGGGGCGGCAAGTGCAGGCTGTGCGGAAAAGTGCCCGTAAGGGCATGCCGGAGGCACGGAGGAAGCGAACACCTGGAGCTGCACGGAGCTTTTTCCATCAGCTTGCGCGCGCCAGGGACGGAGTCCCACAGCAGGTTTGGTTACCTAGCTCGGCGCGTAGCGCGGGAATTGCTCTTGGGGCGTTGCGGGGTGTCCCCGCAGAGGGGGGTGGCGGAAGAATGGCCCGGTGCTTCTTGCCGGCGCATTCCGGAGACAGGGGCAGACCTCCTTCAAAACTTGAGAAAGGGAGGCGAGAGGCGTTTACCACTCGCCCTGTGTGTTGTTTGGATCGCAAAGTGGCGTAACTTCTTGGGAGCTTTCTGGCGCAAGGTTCATCCCGTCTCATCGCTGAGGTGAACTGTCAATCAAGCTCGAGCCCCTTCCGGATGCCTGCAACCAGCTCTAATTCTGCTGATCGAGCACAGACTCAGATGGATGGTGCAGGGTCGCCTCCGACGGCTCCTTACGCCAGTTATCGCTCAAAGGTCTACGCCAAATATCGCTCAAAGCGACATTTCAAGATCCGCAGAGTCTTCACTCGAGCGCCGTCGTCGTAGCTGACTCGCAAGCCGTGGATTTTGGGCGAGGCAGTAACGGTAGGCAGAGAGGTCATTTAAGACGTGAGAAAATCGACTGTGCTTCCTGCAGAAGAGCCGCAGCTCGACCAAGAACTGGCTCGACTTGAGAAATTACGGAGCTTTGCGGTCCTCGACTCACTCCCGGAGCAGGGCTATGAGGATGTGACGGCGCTTGCGTCTTTCATCTGCGGTACTCCGATTTCGCTGATCTCCTTCGTCGATGAACAGCGGCAATGGTTCAAGTCTGAAGTTGGATTGGGTGCACGAGAGACCCCGCGAACACAAAGCTTTTGCGCCAATACGATATCAACGAGAGAAACACTTGTCGTAGAAGATGCGCGGACGGATCCGCGCTTTCGCGATAATCCACTGGTCCTGGGCAATCCAAACATCCGGTTCTACGCTGGCGCTCCCATAGTCCAGGACGGTTATGTTCTTGGAACGGTGTGCGTGATTGACACCGTTCCAAGAACACTGTCACTTAAGCAACTAGCCGCCCTGGAGTCGCTTGCTCGCCAAGTTTCGATGTTGTTGGACCAACGCAAAGCCTTGATGGATGCGCAGCACGAAGCGAAGCGGCTGGCCGACATGAAGGAGGACCTTTTCCAGATCAGGTCAGCCGCGTTGTGAGAACTTGGTTAAACCAGGCAGAGAGGACCGAAAGAGCGGTGTCATTTCCAGACACTCCATGGCGTTTGAAGGAATACTGCTGTTATAGTCACGCAACTCATGCTCAGGACCCATTCTTGAAGGCATCACCATGCTCGTCGCGCGGGAACAGTTTTCGTTGTGACATAAGAACGTTTGTAGTGTCTAAACGCTTCATTCACGTTGTCCCAGGACCCTCTCATGCTTGCTCGTAAAGTCTTTTCCATGCCAGTAGCTTTGGCGGTTGTGGCGGCCGCCTGCGCCGCAGGTAGCTCAACGATTGCTTATGCCCAATCAGCGGTGCCAACCAGTACTCTGCTTTCGGTGAAATCAAGCGGCGCTCTAGTGAACAGGGTTCCCAAACAGACTTCAGTCCAACTCGTTGCACAGGTGCAAAGTTCGACGGCGCCGCTTACAACCGGCCAGGTTCGATTTTGCGACGCGTCTGCACCGAGATGCACTGATCTACACCTGTTGGGAGTCGCACAGCTAACACCCTCGGGCACGGCCACCCTGAGCATCGTTCCCGGCCCTGGCTCACGGGCATACCGAGCGGAGTTCCTGGGAGTGGTCAAACAGTTTCAACCCAGTGTTTCTTCCAACGAAATGTTGACTGTCAACGGCAAGTTCCCGACGAAGACGACGCTAGTGGCTACCGGCTCTCCGGGCAACTACACACTCACGGCCACGGTGGTCGGAACCGGTTCTGCGGCAGCACTCACAGGGAATGTCTTCTTTACAGATCTGACCACGAGTCAACCGCAGCCGACGCAACTGGGAGTAAGTTCACTTGGAAGCAGCACCCCGGGTCTATCCCTAATCGTCGCTCCGAATAGTGTCAATCTGCCTGCCAATTACACAGTGGGTGACTTTAACGATGACGGAATTCCTGACCTTGCCGGTGTCGGATTAAACAATAGCGTGGGCGTGGTGCTCGGCGATGGAACCGGTGGGTTCCCGGTACGGGCGGTCAATTTCCCGGTCGGCTACTCTGTCAATACCTTTGCGGTAGGTGACTTCAACGGAGATGGCTTCCAGGACATTGCGGCGACAAGCTATACGGATGCCAAACTCATCATCCTTTTGGGTGAAGGGGATGGAACATTCCAGACAGCTGTAGCCTATCCTGGTGTGGCTTATACGAACACCATCGCGGTCGGTGATTTCAATCGGGACGGCATAGCAGACTTAGCGACAACGAGTAATGGCGTGAGCGCGGTTTCGCTTTTCATTGGGCAGGGCGATGGAACCTTCCGTAGGAAGGTTGCACCACTGGCGAGTGCTGCAATCAGTCTGGTCGTTGCCGACGTGAATGGCGATAGTATTCAGGACCTGGCAGCAGCCGAAGATAACTCGATCGAGGTCCTTCTTGGATCGGCTGGTGCGACATTTACCAGCGCTGGATTGACAGCAGTCGCGAATGCCACGCAGATGATTGGTGGGGATTTCAACGCGGACGGAAAAGTTGATCTAGCCGTGGCAAGCCAAGTGAACTACGCGGTTTCCGTTCTACTCGGCAACGGAAATGGATCGTTCACCGCTGCTGCCTCCATTCCATTTGACGGCGCGACTCAGCCCAATGCATTGGCATTGACCGATCTCAACCAGGATGGCTTAGAAGATATCGCCGTAGCCACCAGCTCGACGTACGAGGGAATCGGCTACCAAACGGTGCTGTTTGGAACCGGACAGGGCACCTTCACGTCAACAATACTTCCGCTCGCAAAGCCATACGCTGGCGGGCAGTATTACGCCAGCATCCTGAGCGCTGATATGAACGGTGACGGCAATCCGGATCTGCTTGTGGGGCCTGGCGTGCTTTTAGATAAACCAACACAAACTGCGCAGGCGGTGCTCACCGGCGTATCCGTCACCGGCCCCGGAACGCATTCCGTGCAGGCGGCAAGCTCGCCTGCTGCTCCTTACAACCCGAGTACTTCGAGCACAGCGCAGTTGCAGGGACAGTGACAGTAGTAGGCCAACGGCCTCGCCCGAGCCCAGGACATCGTGATCGGTGAGGCCGATTTTCTTAGCAAACGATAGCTACTCGGGAGCTTCCACGTCCGGCTGCGTTATGAGTGCCTCCACCCAGCTGGTTTCGCACTCTAAACGAGGTGCGTCAGAAGCTGGCAGAATGCGAGCAGGAGTACTGTAGAGCGGCCCATAACTCACTGGAATTACCAGTGATGTACAGGAATCCAAACGGCCGAGATGAGATCAGGGCCATGGCCCTGATCTCATCTCCAAACCAAAGCACCAGCTCAATAGAAATTGCATTTACAACTGGTTCAGAGACCGGCGCCAGGTAACCAGGACTGTTACTGACCAGCAATCGCCTGAGCGAACTGAGCCTGCGTGAGGTCATGGTTCGGATCAGAAGCGCTTGTGGCTCCCCATCTCGCCACCTTCAGAGTTGCAGCCATCAACGCGGGTATACGCGTTCGCGAGTTCACGTGCCCGCTTCACCAAAAGCGCGCCAGAACCCAAATAACTAGAACAACGACACGGCAGCAGGTCAATGACTCTTCGCTGCTCCAGATCGCACAGGATCGTGCCATAGCGATGGCCCTTACGCCAGGCCTAGTCATCGATGCCCAGCACGCGAGGCGCCTCTAACGGAGTTGTCCGCGACCGCCGGCGCAGATGCCGAAGGAGACTCGAGCCACTTACAAGTAAGCCCAGCCTGTGTGCCAGCCGAGCTCCGGCTGCACCTCTCAGACTGAGCGTTCCCAGTGCGAGGGTTCACTCAAGCGGGCGCTGTGGCGTGCGAGTGGCGCACCGTGCTGGGCAGCGACTCAGTGAAGATCCTGCGGGCGCATGCCAGCTCCCGGCAGAAGAACCTCCTGCTCTCGAGCACGATCCGCACAGGCAGGCCCTCCCAAGGTAGATCGCCAAGGAAGCGAACATAGCGGCTATGAACTCGGCTCGAGCTTCTGTTGCAGTCTGGACCGACTGAGTCACTTCGGCAGGCGCGCAAGTGCATCTCGATGGCCCCCGCCTTCGGTCGTAGGCTGACAAGCTTCACTTCGGCAGAGTTACTGGAGCACCGTCGAAGTCATCTGGCAGGGCGATCGCGCCTCATCAATGGCCGGGTCAACAACACTGTCATAAACCTGCAGCAGCCCGACCCAAGCAACGCCACTAAACTTCATTCCGCTCACACGCGGCAAAATCACCCTGGAGATCGAGTACGCGGAAATCTGGTCCGTCGCAACGAAGTTAAAGCCATAGCGTAGCCATGTCAGTGCGCCCGTTGAGGCATGGCTGTTATCGCGCCTGCGATCTCACCCAAAGCCCGTTTATTTGGGAACGCGTGGCCGTGAAGAGTAAGCAGGTAATGCATGGCAGCGCACTTAAGAGCACCTCAGGGCATATGCGCAATGCAAGAATTCCCATGCATGTAGACCAACAGCAGTCGCTTATTAAGTAGTTTCCGGTACCAAGTAACTTGCGTAACCACGCGGCAAGTTACTTTAAGTGCTACACACTGATTTTAACGTTATACGCACTCTGCGCTTAAGATCTAATTGACAACACTCTCTTGAAATCGTGAGCATCACCAAACACTTAGTCATTGTGTTTGGTGGAATTTATGTCCGCTCAACGTGCGCCGTGACTGAGAGAAGGTTTCGCCAGATGCCCTCGCGTCACTCTGCCTATCTGAGCCACTTTAGTGCCGTGGGTTCAGTTTCAACCTCTAAGCTGGAAAGTAAGAGTCAAGGTGTGCCTCATGCTTCGCTCGCTCTTCTCGGTACTCATGTCGGTTATCGTGTTTTCAGTGTCCTCATTCGCGCAGACAACCGCAGCGTGGACCAGCGTTGGCCAAGGTCTCACCAACCTCCGGTCACAGCCCGCAGAGAAGAGCATCTCTGCGTTGAACGTGGGTAGGCTCGCGGTTAAGTGGGCTTTTACCACTGTCGGAGATGTCACTGCTACCCCGACTGTGAGTGGCGGCGTGGTCTATTTTCCTGATTCAGCTGGGAACCTCTATGCCGTCAACGCCACCACCGGTATTAAGATCTGGCAGCAAACTATTACAAGCTACGTCGGAATGCCGAACGCTATTGCTAGGGTGAGTCCGGCCGTCTACATGAACGAAATCATTCTCGGCGACAACTTGTCGGTCACCGAGAAACATGCCGGCGCGCACGTCTTCGCCGTGAACCAAGCGGACGGCAAGCTGCTGTGGATTACGCAGGTTGATGCGAATAAAGCTGCGATCATCACCGGCTCTCCCGTCGTCTACAACAACGTTGCTTACGTAGGGATCTCTTCCGAAGAGGAAGGTTTAACCCAACAGAAGGGTTATGCCTGCTGCACATTTCGCGGCAGCATAGTTGCGCTGAATGCCACAACCGGTGCCAAGCTGTGGCAAACCTATATGACGCCTGACAACAATGGCCAGCCAAATCAGTACAGCGGTGCAGCAATCTGGAGTCCGCCAGCGATCGACGTTGGCCGCAATCTTCTTTTCACAACTACCGGAAATAATTACAGTGTGCCTTCTAGCGTGCAGGCCTGCCAGGCCGCAGCAAATGCCGCTCATAACACCACCAAGCGATGCGCCTTGGCTTCCGACATGTTTGACGCGATTGTTGCCCTGAACCTTACAACGGGCGAGCCCGTGTGGTGGCAGAGGCCTTCCGTTTATGACACTTACAATCTTGCCTGTCATCTCACTCCGCCCGGCCCCAACTGCCCCACCATTCAGGGCCTCGACTACGACTTCGGCGGCGGCGGCCCAAACCTCTTCAACAATGTCGTTGGAGCTGGCCAGAAGAGCGGAGTATTTAACATGTTTGATGCGGCAAAGGGCAAGTACATCTGGTCTGTGCCCGTAGGTCCCGGTGGCCAGCTCGGCGGCATTCTTTGGGGCACTGCCAGCGATGGTTCACGCATCTTTGTCGCCTCGGCGAACTCCGCAGCGGCCACATGGACTCTTGCCTCCGGCCAGAGCATCAATTGGGGATTCTGGAGCGCACTTGACATGAAAACCGGAAAGATTCTCTGGCAGACTCCGGAACCAACCCATGGCGCTTCAGCTATATCTTCCATGAGCACTGCGAACGGGGTCGTTTATGTTGGGTCTCTCGATGCGGCGGGATATATGTATGCGTTGAGTTCCGCAACCGGTCAGGTGCTGTGGTCTTTCCCAAGCGGGGGATCAGTATTTGGTGCGCCTGCCATTGTCGATGGAACACTCTACTGGGGATCCGGCTATAAGCGGTTTGGAGGAACAGGTAACAACAAGCTGTATGCCTTTTATATTCCTTAGTAGACCGTAGCTCTCCCATCATGATGGCGGGCGAACGTGGTTCCAGAACCGACAGATCGGTATTGCTGGTTGCAAGTTCTTGATTCAACATTGGCCTCAGTGAGGTAGAAGTTCCTGCGCCCATTGAACCGGCTCCGCCGTCGCAGAACAAACGCCAATCTTGCTGAAACATTAAGCCAGATAATTCTGAAAGTGACACTCCCAATCAACCGAAGAGGACTCACCCGATGCTTCGCAGACGTTCCGGCGGCTCTGCTACCTTCATGGGTGTTGTTTTGCTAATTAAGTGGCGAAGTTCTGTTCGCGCTATTTGGCACTTTGGCGCGCTTTTAAGACCCTCAACCCCGAACGCCTTCCGCGGCGATATCGCCCCAAACACGGCTAAGCTGTTGCTGTATAAGCGCTTGTACCCGTGTGGTTTCCCGCCATCACCGCTCGCTGTGTGCCAGATAATTAGCACAAAAGTCGGCCACTTAATTCGCAAAACGACACCCGTCCACGAGACAGCTTGAAGGTTTTGACGTGGTTACGTCCTGTGACGGTCCGCATTCGCATTCGCCGCTTTCATGCAACAGTGTCGCTGCAGACATGAAGACTAACGAGCATTGCCTCTTCCAGACTTTAGAAGAAGCCAAAGCGGCTCTGACCGCTGGCGCGTTCGATGAAGCTGAGCCAGGACCTTACCGCGTTTACTCGGTCTATTCGGTGCCATGGATCTGATTCAAGTCAGCGAGTCCCTTGAAGTCGGGTTTTCGGAAACACCTTACCTCTAGCGGACGGGATGGCTGACGGGTAGGTGAGGGAGAACTCTCTCCTTCAGGAGTTCGACGAGCCGAGGATCCATGTAGCTGTACTCATCTCGAATGCCTAGGACGATGAGACGCTTCGCTCTCAGGCGTGAACCGAACCGTTGATTCAGCCTCCGGCGATGAACACCTTCCATCGCAAAAATCACGTCAGCCCAATCTACGAGATCGGTCGACACCTCCTGCTCGGAGTCAGAACCCGTTCCTGCAGACAGAACTTCGTATCCATCCAGCATCGAGAAGACGGCTTCGGCAGTAGGGCTACGTAACCTGTTGCGGCTGCAGACGAATAGCAGGTTCATGCACTGAAACTACTATAGGCGGCGCTCCATCCTCGAAAGTCGAGTTTTCGGAAACAGTATTCTCGGACTTGCCGAGATCATCGTTTTTCCGAGGTATCGCCTGCATGTTGTCGTGAGCTCTAGAGCTGAAGTCACAAGCTATCAGACTGTGACATGACGGCACGCACCAGAGCTCGGCTAAGACGAAGTCGAACATATTGCTGCAGCCAAACCGGGTACAAGTTGTACAAAGTGTTGATGAAGATGAGAGCGAGGCACCACCTGAGCTGCATCTGACAAAGCGCTTGGCCGGAGCAGAACCCGCAGAACAAAAGCAGCCCGAGATGGAAACGCTCTCGCATCCACGTTTCTCGTATCACCTGTGCGATGAGTTTGCGATCAAGCGAAACACGCCTGCTCTGGTCACCGCCCCACCGCATAAGCCACGGAGCATCTTGGGTGAACCACATCAGAAATGGCACCCCAAGGCGGCGGTACACTTCGACCTCTGAACCAAGCCGAAACCTCTGCAAAATCGCTCTCGGAAGTCCAAGCGGAAGAATGGCAGCGATTCCGAACACAAGAAGCCATTTCGAAGGTACATGGTGCGCACAATAGACAAAAACCGGGGTAAGGAAAAGGCTGGTCCACAGAAGGTTGATGACTGCGTTGGAGACGTGTCGCCATCTGCGCATAGATAGCGAGATTACACCCGTACTAGCTCGAAAGTCGGGTTCGCGGTAACAGTGACGTGGAGCTTCTGCTAACGCCGTTTCGTGAGCTCTGAAGTTTGCAGACGCCATGTATCCCGAGAACATGTCTGCTGGTGGCGCAATGTACAGCACTGTAGATGACCTCAGCCTGTTCGCGGGGGCGTTGTTCTATGGGCAGCTCCTTAGCCCGAAGTCGTTAGACGAGATGATGACGCCGGGCCTCGACAACAACGGCGATGGCGTTTAGGTGCAGCACTACGAGATCGCGGGGAAGGGACGGCTGACCTTTGAACGCTATGGGACCAACATGGGAGCGAATGCACTCTTGACGATCTTCTCGGAGGATGGCCTCACGATCATCTGCTGAGCAACACCAACGAGACCGACCTCGGAGAGTTCCGGCTAGCGATTGCCCGAGCTGCCACTTCGCAGTAAAGCGGTCAAAGTTCTGTGAGCAAACGGTTCGCCAAGGCTTTTACGTTTCGGGCTACCTTTCCGCTTAAGGCGACGAGATCTAGATCTGCCTTCCTGATGCCTTTTTGCTATGCGCCGGAACCGATCCGCTGCTAAAGTTTTGCCCAGGTACTAAGAACGCGTTTGGGAGTCGTGCACGCGGCTCCCACTTTTTACGCTTCTCAAACTTGAAGTCACGAACTCTGTTGACTACCAGCATCTTGCTGCGACCCACGCTCGGGTCGGAAGAGATCTCGATAAGCTGCGCGCGCCATCATCCCGATGCCGATCATGCTCAGGACCATAAGTGGATATTTAGCGACAGTCAGATTGGTGCTCAGCCACATAGCAGCACTACTACTCAAGGCCAGCCCTTGTCCCGAGTTCAGATCGTCCTTGGAATGGCGCCTGCTTTGCATAGGACTCCCAGAGGCATTTACGCCTGGTCAATTTCACCACCCAACTTGTACCGTGGCAGCAGCTTTTTCTGCGTGCATGTACTGTCAACGTCGGGGTGCATGATGCCTATCAGACGAGATGATGTTACTAGCGATTCAGCTGAACAACAGATGTCCGAGTCGGCGCGCGATCTGGGTTCGCGCCAGATGCTCCGATCGGTCGGCTCCACTTCCCAGCGATTTCTCGCAGCGTTGGGGCCTCTGCGGGAAGCATTCGTCCGGCGGCAGCGAGCTCGCCAATGCAGCGAAGGTGCTTAGCCTCTGCCGAGTTCTAAGGACCCGGTGTCTAGGAGCCTGCAATGAAGAGCCGCGTCAGGTTATGGATGCCGTTATGCTTCCGGTATCCCCGGCATGGGCAGGCCGCGGCGCATGCACTCGATCTCCGCCGCGTATGCGAAGCGGCTCCAACCCTTTTGCAAGGCGTCATTTCGGCAGGTGAGTTTTCGCGCGGCGGTCAGCCAGTAGATCACGGCGACGTCGCTGTCGCCGGTGAACAGTTCGATCCATTCCGGTTCGTTTTCTGACGGCGATCTCAGGCTCATGTGGCTGAGGCTAGCAGCGCAGGCTCTGCTCTCCTCATAGCACTTTCGCGCCTCCGAATGGCCCGAAGGTGATGAGGGCCTTGCGTCTAGGAACAAAGGCCGTCGTTACCTTGCTGGAAGGACTGGAGTCGATAATGTCTGACTGGTAAAGGACGGGTTAACAGCTGGTCCGGCCGGCCTCGCTGAGACTGCAGAGCGTCCCGCCGCGCGCGGGGCTACCTACAGAGCTCGCATGAATGCTACGTGAAGCGATTCAGCCGTGAAGTCCCGATTTTGAGCGTTCTCCGGGTAAGCGGAAGACGTCCCCCGTTATGCTTCGATAGAACAGATCTATGCAATCCGAGTCACCCAAGATCGTGGCCGCCGATGTACTCCCAAATGGCCTACTCGTCACCTTCGCGGACCACGGTGCTGCGCTATTTACTGCAGAACAACTCGAGGAATCGAGGTTTGCGGGCGAGCTTCGCCTCGAAGAGGCTTTGCTAGATGCGGCGCTATTTCAACTGCAGGAAGAACTGACCGCGCGGTCCGTCACCGACGCTGAATGAGTCGGGTCCGGCGGCGCTCGATGCCATCGAAAGGGCTAAATGGTGGCCCGGGTAGCAAGGCTGTGCACTTCGGGCACGAGATGATGTGATCATGCAAAGCCTCCCACTCCTGAGAAGCTTTGAGGGTGGGACGCAGTCGGGGCGCTTGGTTGAGCCAGAGACTGTGCAAGGCCAACGCAGTGGCACAACGGTGAACCATCTGTAAAATTTATCTCTCGGATGACATAGACGGCGAAAATCTGACGATCCCGCTTCCACTGCGCGGTTAAGATATTTACCCAATCACAAGACCGCTGATCGGCTCTAGCTCGGTACCAATTCATACCACCCGCCCCCGCGCGCATTCGAACTCCTGGACCCCATAACCTCTATGCCCGAAACACCTTTCACCGCGCCCATGGAATGCCTTGCGGTGAAGAAGCTGCCGGAAGGAGCGCGTGGACGTACGAGATTAAGCTCGACGGCTACCGTGCGCAGGCCATGCGAGGCAGCGGCGCCGTACAGATGTTGTCTCGCAACGGCAAGCCGCTCACCGAACAGGCATCCGGCCCATGCGCAGCTCTGGCACATCTGCTGCCGCCTGGTACCGCCGTCGACGGTGAACTGTGCGCGCTCGACGCGGTCGGTCGCCCGAGCTTCCAGCTCTTGCAAAACCGGAAGAGCCGCTATTCACATCTGGTCTTCTACGCGTTCGACCTCTTGCACCTCCGCGGGAAGAGCATGTTGTCCAAGCCTCTCCTGAGCGTCGAGGGTTGCTGGAGAAGCTGTCTCCGGTGATGCGCAACTTGGCATAAGCGTCCAGGTGCCGCTACAACAGATGCTCGACACGGTTCGCGCTCACTCGCTCGAGGGCATCGTGGCCAAGCGTCTGAACGGACTGTACGAACCCGGCATATGCTCCGGCCTATGGGTGAAGCAGCGCATGAACATGGCGCAGGAGTTCGTCATCGGCGGCTACACACCCGGCGACAGGAATTAAGGTTCGCGTAAGATTTGTTCATTAAATCGCAATCAACTTGCAGTGCGACGCTCCCGTCACTAGACCTAGTTCGCCGCCTGTGAGAAGTTAACGATGCCTGACGGAGACAATCCAAGGGGGAGCGCTCTCTGGTTGTGGCGACGGCGCCGAGAGTTATCCCTCTCGGCGCTCTGTAGTTCTGGATAGATTAGCTTCATCTCGAAGAGTCAGGTTGATGCCATGGTCTGAGTGATGACCTGTTTACCTCATGGCTAAGCGACTTGTGATGACTCCAGACAGGCTTCACGCTTTCGTTGCACTGTTACCAGCGCTCCGCTTTGCGTGCAAAGGGCTCCTTGGCAGCGACAGCAACTCACCGGCGGTCAACTTGTTGAGGTTTCAGCGCATCGGAGGCGAAACCCGGCCGACTCTTTCCTGAAGGTCTGGGTCAGCCAGAGAAATGCGCATGTCAAGTTGAATAACGCGGAGGTGGACCGGCCCTTCGACGGCTTCTGGAAGACGTCCAAGGACAATCATGTTGCAAAAGACAAGGGCGAGTGCGAGCGATGTTTCTTGCGCTTGGGCTAGTGTTACGCTGCTGTCATGCCAACGCACTACATCCCGAAAGACCAAGCTTTGGTCAGTTTTTACTCAGGCGCACGACAGATCGAACTGCATCTTGTTACCCAAAGAGCCTTCTATTCCAAGACGTTTCAGAGTGTCGCGGAGGCAGTCAGTTTCGCCGCCGCCGAGTGTAAGTTCCTTTGCGGAGAAGATGTGCAAACGGTCCTTGATGAGGGCGTGCAGCGTTGGTCCAAGCTGGTACCTGTTCCCGACGCTAGGACTATGCAGGCCAAAGGGTTTCGACTCTCAGATCAATAATCATCCACATCAGAGGCCGCCCAAGTCCTGTGAACTACAGGATGCCATGTGTGCTCAGGGTGTGGGCGCTGGCGGCCTTCAGAAAGTGCGGCGAAGAACGCGATCAAACTCAGACATCAAACTGTGAATAAAGACAGCCACGGCGCAACATCACATGCAGGGAAAGCAGGCGTGATTCGACAGCCGAGGGGTATTCTGCCAGAAAGATCTCGGTGAAACTTGGACACTCGATGGGTGACAGAACCTGCACAACACGAGCCCAAAGGAACCCCGGTAGCCTGCATATGCAGCTTAGGAGTTCTTTGCGTTTAGCTCTTCCACCTGATTTGGAGTGAGCACCGGAGCCATAGCTTCAAAGACGCCATCTTTTCGGACGAACTTGTGAAAGAGGAGTGCGCCGACGTGCATGAGGATGAGTGCGTAGAAGGCAAAAGCGAGATAGACATGTGCCTGACGGAGAAGGGAATAGAGCGTCTCGTTGACTGGCAGGATCGGAAAAATGTGCACGCCACCGAATAAGAGGACGGGGTGCGACGCGGCGGAGAGCATGCCCCAGCCGAGGAGCGGCATAGCGAGCATAAGAGCGTAGAACACGTACTGTGAGGACTCTGCGGCAAGGCGCATCATGAAGGGCATGTCTTTGGGAAGCGCAGGTGCGCCATAGCCAACACGCATGGCCAGGCGAATGAGCGCCAGAATGAAGATGACTATCCCAAGCGGCTTGTGAACCTGGTAGAGCGTAAGGTACTTGGGCGCGACGGTTGCCACCATCCCAACCCCAATAAAAAGGATCGCGATGATGCAGGCGGCCATCAGCCAGTGCATAACGCGCTGCGGTGTAGCGAAACGTTTTGCGTCACTCATTGCTGTCCTCCTGCTGTGGTGTGCGGGTAGCTCTTTGCTTCCGCTATCCGCTTGTCGAAAGAAACGCGGTACGCGGCTGAACGGGCAGCGGGGAACCCATCGTCCGAAGTAGCAATGCCGGCTGGTAGAACCGCCGGATCAAAATTGACATCGCGGCAGGGACCATTGGCCTCATCTTCGATCTGGCTCACAGTAAGCATGCCAGCTTTGATAGTTTGTCGATCAACCGGCCAGGCTTTCGTCGGGTCGGATGTAGAATCTCCGGGATTGGCGATGGTTAAAATAAGGTCCCAATGCTGTGGTGCGGCGGCTACGCGCTGGGTGATGTCCTGCAAGAGAAAATTGGGGTCACGTGCTTTGAGTTCGTCGGGCGTGAGAGTGACCGCGGGTGCAGAGGGTACGAGCGACCATCGGCCGGTCCGCTTTGTACCAGACCCGTCAGTAAATACGAAGGAGTTTAGGCTGTTGAACCGGTCTTCGGCCCAGCTTTCGGTGCGCGGATGACCCTTTGCCCACCCAATGAAGGACAGCGTTTCAGGGTGCGCGCCGAGGTAGGTCTTGATGTCGTTGGGATTCTTGCTGGCTGCTGCGGTGATGAACTTGTAGAAGTTCTCGGGTGAAGAGGCGGCGAAAAAGGGAGCATCCAGCATCGCCGATCGCCAGTCGCCCCCATCGGGGGTGGTGATGCGGAAGCTAAAGCCGCGAGCCTGCGCCAGAGCGTCAGGCATGTGCGGATCACCACCGGGGAGGTTGAAGCGGCCGACAACGGGATACTGGCCCGACCTGAATACTTGTGCGGTAGAAAGAGCGCTGCCTGCGCCGTTCGCGGTGAATGTCCCGGTGTAGCAGATGCCGATGACGTGATTTCGACGATGACCGAGAGCAGGGCCCTTAGGTGGCGCGAGCGCTGCAACAAACTTCTGCGGAGTGAGACGATGCGGCGACAGCCAGCCGGCAGTGTAGGCGAACGCCGCACCCGCAATGGTGACCACGGCTGCGATCCCCATGATGGGACGGATGGGCAGACCCCTATGTTCCAGATCTGGGTGACTCATAAACGTGCCTCCGTAGACTTCCGTGCGAGATGCGATCAGTTCGCTACGGCTTAGGGATGATGCCGTTCCAGCGCAGATATCCGATCACCTGGCCATAATGATCGTACCCATGAACTGCAGCCCAAGCTGCTTCGCTGGCACGGGTTTGATTCGGTCCGACACCAGGATCATCAACCACATCGTTTGCGTTCGTTGTTGTGCTTGTCAGGATTGCGATGCGAATGGCAACGAATGTCTTCGCCAATGCCTCAAGGATATCTTCTTTGGACCGTAGCCTGCCGATCCCATCTGGGGGCACTGCTGGCTCAGAGGCGATGATAGTTGACGCAACGGCATAGTTCGCCTGCGCGACATGTTTGATCTATTGAAAAAGCTCCTACGTTGCGAAAGCAGAGCGGAATCGTGAGGCAGATCTTAACGCGCAAATCTACGGGGACTTTTGAGGGCGCGTTTTTTGAAACGCCCGTTCAGCCATGTTGCGGGGCCACGGCTTACCAAACAGATGTCCTTGCAATTCCTTACAGCTCCAAGATCGGAGTAGTTCGGCCTGCTCGACCGATTCAACGCCTTCTGCGACCGTCGTCAGGCCAAGGTCGCGCCCCAATGTGAGAATTGATTTGCAGATGGTGGCGGACAGATGGTCGGAAGTTATGTTTCGGGTGAAGCCTTGATCAATCTTGATTGTGTCGATAGGGAAACGAGCAAGGTATTGAAGGCCCGAGTACCCGGTCCCGAAATCGTCGATAGCGATGCGAACCCCGAGCTTCTTCAAAAGACGCAGCGAAGATTCGGCGAGTTCGCCATTGTCGATGAGTAGAGACTCCGTGAGTTCAAGTTCGAGAGATGTCCCGGGCAAGCGATACCTGGCAAGTGCATCTTGAACTATGGCTGGGAAGTTTGGATCACGGATCTGTGAAGGGGACACATTTATTGAAATGAGGGCGGACTGGAAGCCAGATCGACGCCATGACGCGTTTTGCTGCAGAGCTTCTTCAAGCACCCAACGTCCGATCTCGTTGATGAGCCCGGTATCTTCGGCGATACGAATGAACTGAGCCGGAAGAAGGGTGCCACGATCCGGATGATTCCAGCGAATGAGCGCTTCACAGCCAATGATCCGCTTCGACGATGCGTTCACGCGTGGTTGGTAATAGAGCTCAAACTCACTGTTTGCAAGTGCCCGTCGAAATCCAACGGCCACGTCCAGCGGTTCGTTCTGATTGAAACGCAGATCGGCGGTATAAAACCGAAACGAGTTCTTACCGCGTCGCTTGACCGCGTACATCGAAACGTCCGCCATCTGCAGGAGCTCTTCTGGTTCAACGGTGTCCTGCGGAAAGAGGGCAATGCCGGCACTTCCGGTAATCAAAATCTCCTTACTGCCCAGTGGTAGAGGTTTGCTGATTTCGTGGAGGAGCTGTTCAACCAGTTTTCCGAGATCGGTATGATCGTTCCACTGCGAAAGGATTAGTGCAAATTCATCCCCTCCGAGCCTCGCTGCAGTCTGGACGCCTGCGAACGATGCAATCCGGCGGCTGACGTGTACAAGGATTCTATCGGTTTCGATGTGGCCGAACCGGTCATTCATGTGCTTGAAGTTATCAAGGTCTAGGACGACAACGGCGACAGGCCTACCCGATGCTTTTGCATGGGCTAAAGTCGTCTCTAGGTGTTCCAACAGCGCGTGCCGATTGCTGAGGCCAGTCAAAGCATCATGTCGTGCCTGCTTGGCAAGCTGCTCCCTTGTTTCGAGCTGCTCCGTCACGTCGTATTGGAGTCCTATGATGTGACTCACCTTGCTGTCCGAACCGCGAACGTGCGAAATGTGGACCTCGTTCAGAAAGCGAGTACCGTCCTTCTTGTAGTTGCGAAGAACAGCCTTTCCGGAGCACCCATTCGCAATTGCGCTTTGAAGTGTAGAGCCGCCTGGCTGTCCAAGGTCGGAACCTTGAAGAAAGCGACAGTCGGTACCAAGTACCTCTTCGGCGGAATAGCCGGTTAAGCGTTCGAAGGCGGGATTGACGTAGATCAAGGGACAATCGTCTGCGCTTTTGTATTCGGATAGAGCGATGCCGATGGGGGCAGCATCGACCGTTTGTTCCAACAATCGCAGCCTAACGGTCTCGCCCCTCCTTTCTGTTATGTCACGGAAGAAGACACTGATACCTTGGCTGATTGGGTGAGCGTGTACCTGAAACCAGCGATCGAGCGGTGCCGGATAGTAAGCTTCAAACTCCGTTGGGACCCGCTGTTCCATTGTCGTGTGGTACTTGTCCCAGAACTCAAGGGAGGAAGCCGCCTCGAACGCTTCCCATACATTGCGGCCTACTAAAGCTTTTCCACCGCTCAAGAGCTCAATGGCGCATGGGTTTAGATAGACGAAGCGCCAGTCTCGATCAAGTAAGAAGATGCCATCGCTCGTGCTGTGTAACACTTCATAAAGCAGGCTACGATCCACCCCAAGTGTGATGATGCCGTTCACAAGTCCTGCCGAATCGAGCCGTGGCTTGTACATGATGTCTACGTACTTGATTTCAGGAGTCCTCCCGTCACTGGAGGTAAGCGACACCTGGACGTCCTGTTCAAGACGCACATCGCCACGTTGGTAGACGTCATCGAGCAGCTCCAGCCAAGCTGTCTTGGCTGATTCGGGGAAACACTCTGCAGCCCGCCTCCCAAGCAACTCCCGACCGCCCAGGAAGTCTCGACACGACTGGTTGACCATCTCAAAGACGTGCTCTGGACCTGCTAAGACAGCGATGAAAATAGGCGCTTGTTCGAAAAGATCCGCCAGCATAGACTGGTTATTCTTCTCTGCTTGTTCCTCCTGAGCGACGACGGTTCTGCTCAGTTCAGACTTTTGAGTCTGCCAGGTTTGATGTTCGGATCGTGCAATTTTCTCAGCGATCGCGAAGACTATGAAGTCTTCGATCGATAGGCCCTCCCCGAGTGCTCGTTCTTCCAGCGCTGCGATAAGAACCTTAGGGAGGTGCGGCGAGAAGGGCTGTTCACGCATAAGATGGACACCTCGTACAAATCTAACCTCGACCGGTTGAAACCTGAGTCAGTCCAACTTCTCGGAGGTGCAAGATACCACTCATTTGCCGTTTAGGCTAAGAAGGTTTGTAGACCTGCGACGAGGTACAAATCTCGGGACTTATCTACCAGTTGGCGCAATTGTGAGCGTCTGCACGAGACTCGACGCTTATCCGAACGTAAAGAAGGACTTAGGGAGTGGGAACTCTGCGCTTCGTCGGTTGATGGTACTGCTGCCAGCGGTCAATTCAGATTGACTGCCTTGCAGCATTGTGTTGCACATGAGAGGCGCCAGCCGCAGCAAAGTTATCAGCTGACGAAATTGTTGACACTGCGTCATCCTTCGGAACAAGCAGGTGCGTAGATCACATGGCCCACCTATGCGTTGAGTCAGCCTTTGGCACCGCAACTACACTCTGCTCTGTTGGGGCTGGTTTGTATATGGGAGGGCTCTTCGTCTGGAGCGGGCGGGTCCGTGGCGGTCTGCCGCAGTCTGCGTTCGACTGTCCCCCGATTCTTTGCCTTGGGGCCATGCCCTGACGGGTCCAGCATACTCTTTTTGTGGATCGCGTTCGTTGGCGCAATGGTGATTCACTATCGGGTTACACAAACAAAAGGTTCGCTAGCGGTGCAGATTGCAATTGCAGATCCGTCGGACACGACGATGCGGTCGTCTGGCCTCGGTTCGGTCCGACGGCTTAGGACACAAGCTTGCTCGAGAATCAAGCCTGAGTGCGACTTTCGGATAAGAACAGGCTATTGCACTGCGCGCAGGGGCGCCCAAAGATCTGGCCGCCAAACAGGATCTGGAAGCTGGCATTCGCAATTGCGCCGGCGGCTTGGGCATAGAACTGACAGAAGCGCAATTTAATAGGTTCACGCTCGGGCGTGAGTGATACGCTGCCGTCATGGGAAACGTGCTCTGCTTCATGCGGCTTACCCCGGTGTCATTTCCGGAGGCTATCAGGGTTGAGGTACGCCCAACCGAGATTCCTGACGCTCGATGGATCTCTGGTAAACCTCGCTCCTGGGCAGAGCTCAAATCAACATCCTTTGCCCGCCGAGTGACCTGCTCCGCCGGGCTTGGTTCCGGTCCATTCCGAACAACTCCAGTCCGTTTGCCAACTCGAAAGAGTGGAGTTCTTTCGTAACTCATACAACCTTTTGCACCCTAATGCATTATGAAGCGGCGGCAAGAATCTAATTCCCAAATGAGCCGCTTGGGAAATGTGACGGGCATTAGTGCGATAGAACTAAGCAGCATTTGCAGACCCAACGCGTGCTGGGGAAGAGTCTTTTGCTCCCGATAGGCAGAACCGGAAGACTGTTCCCCGTCCGATAGCGCTCTTCACTCTTAGTTGCGAGCCTAATTTCTTGACAATCTCATGGCTCAGCCAGAGGCCGACGCCGGTGCCATTGACCTTCTTCGTCGTGTAGAACAGGTCAAACACCTTCGTTTGAACTTCACGCGTCATGCCCATCCCGGTATCGGCTACCGTGAGGCGGATGCGCTTAGGGTGTTTACTGTTCAAGGCACGCGCTCGGATCAGCAAGCGGCCTCCTGCGGGCATTGCATCGAGGGCATTGCCCACTAGATTAGCGAGCACCTGTCGTAATTCTCCCTGCGGAGCAGAAGCCACAATCCCTGGTGCAATCTCGGTCTGCACTCGCACTTGCTGCGCGTCGATCCGGCCTCGGAACAAGGCCGTCACCATGGCGATGAGATCGCCGATATCGACCGTGACGGCCTCCACAGGGTTGCGGTAGAAGCGCAGGGTATTCGTTACGATGTCATCCAGCCGCGTCAACTCCGCTCCGGCCAACGACAAATACTCGGCTCTCTGCTCGGCCGCGGGTTCATGGCGGACAAGGTAGAGCAGATTCGATACCGACTCGATTGGGTTTTTGATTTCGTGCGCAATCGATACCGCAAGCCGGCCCGTGATGGCAAGCTTCTCTGCTTCAACGAGCGCCTGCTCAGCCAATTTCTGGGTCGTCCTGTCCAGCATCGTGCCAAGGAAACGTATCGCTGTACGACGTCCTGAGACGTTCTCAAAGAAGACTTTCCCGTTGATTGATAACCACCGCTGCTCATCGTGCGATTTGAGGATGCGGTACTCCGCGTCGAAGATTCCGGTACCTGTTGGGCGGAGCGCGTTCGCGATGGAAGTCTCGAGGCCCCCGCGGTCCCCGGGGTGAACACGCTCTAAGAGACGCTCCTGCCATCCACCGGGGCCGAGCGGCTCTCCGAAGATCTTCGCGCAACGCGGACACCAATGTAGGGAACCGGATTGCACATCCACGTCCCAGATTCCAATATCCGCCGCGACGGTCGCCACGGCAAACCGCTCCTCTGTCTCTTGAGCGGAAGGACTTTCAAGGTGCCAGGGATCCGACCGGAAGGGAAAAGATCGCAATAGCGATCCGATGTGAGCCTTATCCTGGGCGCCGTTTCTGCTCACGAGATCCTGCTGCGATAAAGATGAGTCGTCGTTCAAGAAGGTGTCTCCAGCTCTAAAGCTCTGGAGAGAACGCCATATATGGCGTGTCGTTTAGGAGTTCAAGCCTCCACAAACCAGGTCTACCTATGTGCGATGCCGGGATTAGCAAATGTAGGGCTCAGTCCTTTGAGAAAAGCTGATATTCAACGCTCAGGACCGTCTTTAGCTGAATGAGCCGGAGTATTGAGGCCGTTTCGCCGGTCTTGCCCCGCAATGGGCATGTCCACACCTTGGGCAACGGCAAAGCGCGCTCGATCCTAAAACTCTACCGACCACCGCAGCATACCCGCGAGCCTGGGGAGTTGTCTCATGACCCCATCGAGGAACTGCTTATGTGCGGGGAAGATACCGGAGCTGGCCTCTCTTGCATTCCAATTGGCCTGCGCTTCAAGGAGAAAGGACGCTTTCGAGGAGGCGGGAGATTCCTAACGGTGCGAGGCAAGACGATGCTGATGTCAAAGCGTCGAAACCTAGCAGCCAGCAAGGAAGTCGTGGTTCGAACGGTGTCAGACTCCATCTGCCACCCAGTGCGCTCTCGCAGAGCCAACAATCTGAGCGCTACACGCTGCCTGCGCGAACCTGGTCAAGCGATGTGCAGTACTGACGAGAGCTGCAGGCCCCTCGGTGAGCGTCAGTGTCTCGCCCAACAAGTGATTGTCAGACTCTAGTCCGCGCAGAAGTGTGATCACGGGCACGGAGGGGAACCGGGTCTTAGCGAGGGCGTTCGCCCTCACTCTTTCGGCAAGCGGAAGACTGTTGCAAAGAACCAAAAGGGCAGGGTCTTCTTCAAGTGTTGCGTCGAGAAATGCATCAATACCTAAGAGAAGTATCGGTACAAAGGACGCCCGGCGGAGGACTTCGGCCCGAACTTGAAGCAAGGTAGGGTCTTTGCCACAAATAACGATGCTCTTCATCGTAAGAATTCCTCGTGCAAACCAGCAGTGCGGTTGAGACACTGGCAAATATTCGCTACTGAATCGGACACCACGCTGGTGACCAATTTGTGTGCGGGAGCTTGTAGTCCTTGCTCAACCCTCGATGGAGCTGCGCCCACCGCACGTCGAAATTTGGACTGATGGAGCCCTGATACTGCTAGTTCGACTCCATGCTAGGCTTTGTGCTATCTGACCATCAGGGCACTGTTCTTGCAGCATAGAGCCAGAACTCAAGATTCTCAGTGGACTATTGGTGTGTGCACTGCTGTTTGCGACATCACGAAACAAACACGTTTTAAAGTGGTTTTCCATCAAAAATCAATAGATTCGACGATTTCGCGCATTCTGTCTCTTGGAAGACGGTAAGCCGTTTCTGACTCAACTATTGCTTATCCATGAAACATCGCTGTGCGGTTGGGTTATCGCTGAGGCAGGTCTGGTCGCAGGGACCGCTGCCATCGAAGACAAGCTCTCGTGCGTCCGTCGCGTGGACGGACTATCAAGAGCACATTTGGACATGCGCTGTGTGCAACGATCGCACCATCCCCAGCACTTTAGAAAGTGACCACGTGCCCCGACAGATCGTGACCCGAAGAACAGATTGATTCATTCGATCGCTGAATAGCAGTCCACATCATCTTTGCCGCCAGCTCGGCGTATCTCTATCGAGCTTCGAGGCCCAAGAGCGCTCTTAGGAGCACTTCGGCTTATCTCCGAGGGTAGCAAGAATAGAAGCGGCTGCGACCTGCTTAAGAAGAACTCCTGAAAGTAGCACAAAATTCAGCGCTTGCTAAAACACCTTCGCCCGTCCCTTAAACGAGGGAAACAGCGTCGGCGTAGAGGTCGCTGTGTAACCGCTTCATCATCGGATAGCACTGACAGGCCGCACTTTCCAGAAGTGGACGATCCAGGATGCGGATCTGCCCATACTGATATTCGATGAAGCCAGCTCTTTGCAGGACTGCTGCGCTCATCGACACGGTAGACCTTCGAGTTCCCAGCATCTGACCGAGAAACTCATGCGTGATAGGCAAAACGTCATCCGAAATGCGATCTGAAACCATCAGTATCCAGCGCGCGAGCCGCTCCTCAACTTCGTGAAGCCGGTTGCATGCCGAAAGCTGTGTGAGGGTAAAAGCCTCGTACTGAACCTGCTGCAGGATGCGAGCATGAACCTCAGGACTTCTACGGAACTCTTGAACGAGGTCGCTAAAGCCGATGCGCAGTCCTGTGCCCCCAACCTGCATGAAACAGCGGTTTCCCCCCTGTTGCGCTCCAAGCATCAATAAGCTACCAGGGACCGCTTCACGCCCCAGTAGACCGACTTCCACAACGCTTCCCTCGTCCATTTCGGTGACGACCGAAGCGATGCCAGAGGTGATGAAGTAGCTGTATTTCGGCTCCCTCCCAGGCTCGTAGATGGGCGTACGTATTGGCAGTGGCACGCTTACAAGTTTCCGCTCAAGAGATTGGCGGACTTCGGGCGAAAGGGAGCTGAGGAGGCGATTGACGAGCGGAGCAGGCATGATTCTCCCTAAATAGATCGCAAGGGAGGGCCGCATCGATGCGGGGTAAATTGCTTGCACTAACTCTACTGGGGATGGCATACGCGGTCTGTCCGGCACCTGACACACAGGGAAACTAGCAGCTCCTCAGGCCGACTCCAGCGCTTCAGATACGCCGGTTTACCCAAGCGCCAACGCAAGGAACTTCAAAAGACGAGATCCAACTCAATACACCCTCTGGAAACGAATCACGCTCTTACTCTTAGGTGAATCGTTGATCAAGGCTAATCGCAACCTTCGTCGTATCTCCTACTCGCTGCCTATGACACTGGCACTGATACAGCTGCAAGGTTGCCTCATGTCCGGTCATGCTCCATCCGGCAGTGATATGCGCTTGCTGTACGCTGGCGCCATAGCCATGGGTCTGGCCGCTCTGCTCTGGGCGATCATTCGTTTCATGAAATAGACAATCCTCTGCCGTCACTCCGCCGAAGTGTGCAGGTTTCGCCTTCGAAAACTTCCTCGTGTTCTGTTTTAAATAGTCTTGCAAGCAGCCTGACATCTGAAACTGTTCGATGGCGACGCGCAGGCCGAAGAAAACGATGCCACTCTGTTCTCAACGCGGAAGAGGGCGCCTAGGCGTAGGTTCTAACAACATAGTTCAACCTCGGATGCTCGCTCGAATAGCGGGAAAGGATTCGCAATGAAATCGCTGTGCGAGATTGGAGTAGCTTTGGAAAGGAACTGGCTGGAGGAAGAACTTGCAGACGGTTCTGTGTTTCAGATTTCGAAGGAGTGGCCAGCGTTCTCTGCGCATCTGGCCTTTTGTGCGACGTGTAACGCTCGACTGACAAAGAGGTGACGGGCCTTTAGGCGTTTAGTACCAAACACTTGGTGGAGGCGAAGTCCACGCCAGCGATAGCCGTCAGCCTCATCGGTCGAAATCGACCGCAATCATTGGCCTTTGGCGTCAAAATCGGGACTTGCCGCTCATGATAGTCCAACCATCACGGAATGGGGACCCTATAAGTGTCACGGAGTAAAGAGTCTTCGTCGTCGACGACCAACTCGTCGCTAATACCATGGTTGCCATGATCAAGATTCACGGCTTCAATACAGTAGCGTCTCCGATCCACTTATAGCGCTTGGCAAGCGCCTCGTTAGCTGCTCTATTCTGGTCATTTCATGTTGCTTGGCATAACCGGATTCGAGTTGCACACCAGCTGAAAATACTTTGTGCAGACTGCCCGGTGACTTGCTTTCAGGGCTGGCACACATGCTAGAGCTCTTCAGGGACTATGACGATAACGACAAACGCTACGAGATTCTCCAGAACCCGTTCCCCTGAGCTTTTGCTCGCCGCAATGAGAGCTGAGATCTGCTGAGCGTCGCGGTATACCTACTGCGTCACGTACCAATCATTCCGTGATTGCAGGCTAGGCAGGCTATCACATGGCCAGAAAATGCGGGCCATTCCTTTGAAACCTGAAAGACGATACCAGGCTCCATCGGCTCGTTGAACCAATTGGCTTGCAACGCAGAACCTATCGGGCAACGGGTTGTCATGCCACCGTCACACTCCCCTGTTGCCTGGGACTCTGCCGCATAGTCGACTTGCCATGCACGTCGTTGAGGTTGATTGGACGTGTTGACCCTTCGCTGCAGTCTGATCCTCGGTGCTTTGAGCAATGCATCGCTCCTGGTTCCCGCAGGCCAAGACTCTAAGTTCCTATCAACGCGGTCCGTGCGCCAGCGCTCTCCCTGACATGAATACTCCTCAGAGTGCTGTCAGCGGTAATGCTAGCAGCATGAGCAGTTTGGCTCTGTCTTTAGTGTTCCGTCGTGGTTGTACGATAATTCATCGGTAGACTGGTCCTCTTTGTCGGCTTGACGCCTTACCTCTTCAGCCCTTTCGAAGCCAGCGGTCTTCTGTGCGCACTCGATCACGTCTTGATGTTTGACGATGGCAACACTCCCATCGTCTACAGTGAGCAAGAGCTCTTCGGAAAGTACGTCCGCGTGTTTGATCTCGTTTGCCATGTCCCTACCTTCTCTGAGATCTTCGGCGACGGTAGTTCCCGAGTCTTCCGTCTGCCCGACATGACTAAGCGATGAGTGAACCACCAATCACGCCAAAAGTAGCGATGGAAATCGATGGTCTTGGCGCGGTGACAGGCAAGAGCAACGCTCTTTACACCAACTTCAGCAGATGACTCCTTTTCGCACCGCGTAGAGGATTAGTTCCGGGACACTGTGGAGATTCAGCTTTTGCAATAAGTTTCCGCGGTGCGTCTCGATCGTATAGACGCTCAGACCGAGTTGCTGCGCGATGTCTTTGTTGCTTTGTCCTTCGGCGACCAGCTGCAAGACCTCCCGCTCTCTCGATGAGAGCAGCTCATAGCTGTCTTCCACCCCACGGTCGCGCATTTGCCGTACGTAATCTTCGACCAGCAGCGCGCTCACGGATGGACTGAAGAACGCCTTTCCAGCATGTACCGTCCGGATCGCCATCATCAAATCGGCCTCAGCCGATTCTTTTACTAAGTACCCTCGAGCGCCGGCCTTCAGGGCTCGGAGTACGTAAGCTTCGTCGGTATGCATACTGAGCACGATGACGTGTGTCTTCGGATGCTTTGCCACGATCTGCGAAGTCCCTTCTACCCCGTTCAGCTTCGGCATACTGATGTCGGAGATCACCACATCGGGGCGTTGCTCATCGACTACGCGGAGCAACTCACGACCGTCGCCGGCTTCGCCGACCACCTCAAAGTCACGCTGACGCTCCAGCAGGGATTTCAAACCTGCGCGCAGAACGGTGTGATCATCTGCAAGAACTATCCGAACCATCAAGCTATCTCGTCTTCTAAGGTTGCGGGTTGTGGGAGCGTGACAAAAACTGACGTTCCATTATTCACGGTAGATGTCACGTGCACCTGCCCGGAGAGTCTACTGACTCGCTCTTCAATACCGAGCAGACCCAATCCTTTTTCCAAATCGGGGCGAAACCCTTTGCCATCATCTTCAATCTTTAGTGTCATCGCATCATCTGTCCTTTGGAAAACAACACGAGCGGACTTGGCCGACGCGTGCTTTACGGTGTTGTGAAGAGCCTCCTGAACAACACGGAAGATGCAGGTTCGATACGCGTCAGGAAGAAAGCCCGCATTGTCATCAGCATCCACGCTCACAGCCAGCCCATGTCGACGTGCTACCTCCCGTCCTTGCCAGCGAAGAGCAGGAACCAGTCCCAGGTCATCGAGCATGGAGGGACGTAGGGCCAGAGCTATATCGCGAATGGAACGCATACTCTGTTCGAGTGCTAATTTGACTCTCGCGAGCTGGGCTCTTGTTCCGCCATCATGAATCATTTCATCCTCTATGCGACTAAGTTCGACAAGGGCTGCCGCCATGGTCTGGCCAAATTCGTCATGGAGCTCGCGTGACAACGTGCGTCTCTCTTCTTCCTGCGCTTGCTCAAGGCGCGCGGTAAGATTTCGCAGCTCGTTACGCGCCTGCACTACAGCCTGATATTGGGATTCGGCTTGACCTTCAGACGCTCTGAGTCGGTATGACATCCCGGTCACCAATGCAATGACCGCAGCCAAAGAAAGCAAAGAGGCGAGGAGAAGCTCGCCCTGTAAACGTTGATGCTCTTCATGGAGCTTTGCTTCCGTACGGTCCTGCTGTTCTCTGTTTAGTGCATTGATTTGTCGTGTAATGCGTCTGATCTGTCTTCGTTCGGGCGATCCGGCTCGTGGCTGTATCGAATCTCTCAGCTTGCCATTCTGCTGCCGAATGTCAGGAAGAGATTCCCAGTAGCGATCGATAGAAGTCTTGAGGTCGGCCAACCTCTGCTGTGTGGCATCATCGCCGCTTGCCTCTAGTGACCTCCCGAAGTCTTCAAGCGCCTTGCTTGCCTGCAGATGTGTAGTGGGCAATTGACTCTCGTCCATCGCACGCTCACCGGCATTGTTCGGTGACAGGGCCGACCGAAGCATTAGCGCTCGAAGTGTATCCAGCAAATGCGTTCTTTCTCGGAAAGCTGATATCACGGCATCGCTTCTGATTGAAGTCTTGCGGAGGGAGTAGATGATATCCGCCGTGCTGACACACATCACTGCCAGGATGAAGGCGCAGCCAACCCACAGGACCTTCATTCCCGAAAGGTGCTGTTTCGCAATATTGGGTTTTCCTGTGCTCACCAAAGCCACTGCTTCGCCTCCTGAACAGAGGATATCCCCGCCTTTCCTCTCTTTGTCCGACATCCCGGTACGACGTCTTCGATACAGGCCCAGATGGGAGAAAGCATGAGGAAGGATACGCACGAAACCTAAGCAGAACGGAGAATCCCAGATTCCCTGCCGGTCCTGCCTCCCGTCCAGAGGTCAAGAAGAATACCCTCCCGACGGGAGGGGGACGCTGCCCCGATATGCGTTCCTACATACAGATCGCGAGACGACTCATGTCGCGCCCCGGGCAGCAAGATTGGATCGGCACACCCGGCATTCGAACTCACTGAATGCCTCAACCCAGTTCTCTTTAGAAGGAGCATCACAATGTATCTGAAATCCTTAGTCGTCGCAGCATCGCTCCTGATCATTCCTGCTTCGAGCGCTTTCGCGCAACGTACGACCTATCACCAGCGCCACTCGATCAATGCACGTCAGGATCGTCAACAGGCCCGCATCGCGCGTGGCGTTCAGGATGGGCAGATCACCCCAGGCGGCGCGGCCCACGCAGAAGCGAATCAGGCGAAGTTGGCTTCACGTGAGAACAGTATGCGTGCGGCCGATGGAGGCCGTCTCACTGCCAGCGATCGTCACAAGCTCGCTCGCGAGCAGGACCGCACCTCTCGAGGGATCTACAACCGCAACCACAATGCCGCAACCGATCCCGGTGTATTGCCAAGATAATCCGCCTCAAACGATCGGAGAGTGCTTCCCAACTCTCCATCTGCACTCGCAACTTCACATCAACCGTCGTCGTTCGTTCAAACGGCGCGGGCCTGGCGGACAGCCGCTTTGGAGAATATCGTTATGCTGAAGAAGACAGTCCCACTCGCACTTCTGTTATTGATCGGTTCGGCCGCCGCTGAGGCTCAGGTTGCGATACGCATCGGGCCGCCGGCACCCATCGTGGAGCGTTACGGTCCTCCTCCCCGTCCCGGCTACGTCTGGCAAAGCGGCTACCATCGCTGGAATGGGCGTCGTTATGTGTGGGCTGCAGGGCATTGGGGGCGTCCACCACGGCCGGGGGCAACTTGGGTTCCGGGTGACTACGATCACCGAGGTGATGGCTACTACTTACATCGCGGGTACTGGCGCTAGCAAGAGCGCGAGCATACTGAGGAGGGCCGCCTGGTGGACTGGCGGCCATCTTCAATCGGGTCTATCAATAAGATCTTCGAAACCTTCTAGCCAAAATGGACCCGCCAAGAAAGCAACTCTCTTGCGAGCGATACCTGCCCCTCAACTTCTGCTCATCATAGATCGTCGGAAGGGCCCTCTCTCTTGCAGCCGACCAATGCTTCAGTTGTAGGCGTCGGCCAAGGGCAACACGCCTTTCCTTGGAAGGATCCCCTTGGTAGACGAGGGCCGTCCTTAGGCTTGTCTTCGCGTTTAGGAGAGCTTGAGACGCCACAGTCTCTTTGCGGGCATGGCCTCTTATCTGCCTCGCTGTCACCCCGCCGGAGATAGCTCCATGCAATGATCTTGCCGACATGGCGTCGGACTCCTCATAGAAGAGTCGCGAAGGTGACGCTGATTGTTTCCCTGACGACTCATCTGAGAACAAGCAGATAAATACTCATACCCAACCCGACCAGGGCTAGCAGCAAAGCCAGGATTACCGCGTTCCTGGACACACGGCCGGGCACCCATGATCCGGTGCTAAGCTCTCGGATCAGGGCCAAGTGCTGTGTGACAGACGAGATGAGAACGACAACACCAAGGAAGACGATCGCGACTCCCGACCAGAGGGAAAGACCAGAGCTACGCACTACGGAGTGAGTCTCGCTCGCTCGCATTTGCCTCAGGAATAACCCAAATCGAGCCACCGCAAAGCCGACGCCCATCAGGCCCAGACCGGTTCTGATCCAGGCTAGGAAGGTGCGTTCCGCAGCGAAGTAGACGCGAGGATCTTTTTCGGGAGTAGGAGTCACGTCGCCTTTGCCTCAGTGCCTTCGTAATGAAGGTGCTTTCTGTTTTTGATGAAGAGCCCTACAGTCTTCCAGACTTGCCTCAGGGGTGCAAGCCTCTTCCCGCAAGAGCCCTTTAATTCGCCAGTTGCATCTGGTGCATTTTGTAGTCAGTTTCAACGCTGATCCGTCGAATGACGGTCAATCCATCAGTCCCGAGCAGGAAGGTCGTTCCTGTATCTTCGTTCACCACACGATGCTTCACCTCTTTGATCGTAGTGAGCAGAACAGGCTTCTCAGGTGTTGAGATGTCGACTACCTGATAGTCGCGAGGCAAAGCGAACACATAGTAGTAAGGCTTGTTGACTCCGAGAAAACCTGTCTTTCCGAGCGGTTCTGTCGGTCCTGGATCCAGAAGTCCAGAGACGACGTGGAGTCTCGGATTCTTTGCGTTGCGCAGATCAAGGAGCGCAACGGTTTTGCCGTCGCGGAAACGGACGAGCTCTGCGTTCCCGTCGAGGGCGCGAACGAAGTCGAAAGGACCGTCCACGGTCAAGGGCGTCGTTGAGACCATTTTGATGCGGCTCGGGTCAGTGACTTCGAAGACAGTAAGCCGTGCACCTTCCTGCTGTTCCACATAGAGATAGGTGCTGCCAGCATCATCGCTGTGCAGGAAGAAGGAGTTGCCGCCCAGTTGAGCCTGCTCCGGGAGGCTGCGCGGTTCGATCACAACCAGTTCGCCCGACTTCGACCGGATCTGTGCCTGGCAAACCAGGGGCGCAATCGCTGCGGAGACTACGGCGAGGCCGGCGATCAGGGTACGGGCGAAGATCTTGTTCATGGTGTTTCTCCTTGTCGAAATCCAGTGTCGAGCTGGGGAGGTTCACCCGTCCAAGCAGTAATCGTTATGGGGTATAAGCGCCGGGACAAGGGCACCCCTTATACCCCATAAGCATTTGCGAATTCCTTTCCACGTCTCTATCTCCTAACGTTAGCGATAGAGGAAATCAGGATGACGACAGGACAGAACACGAACGGCACGGCCAGCACAATCGATAGCGTCGGTGGAGGCGTCAGTGGCGCTCTCACCGCCTATCACCTCCGCCGACAGAATGTTCGCTGCACGTGTCGTTATCCTTGAGCCCCGCAAGCGGTAGCTTTTGCGAAACTCTTGTCAGAATCCATCTTTAGCAGAGCGATGCATCACGACTCTACAATCACGTCACTTTACCTGACGATGACGGATGCGAACGCTAGCGTATTGGCTTGGTGACTGCAGACCTGGTTTGTTTCACGCATCTCAACTGAAGTTCCGTCGTCGTGACCGGTACGAGGAGAATCCATGAGCACAGCATCAGTTGCCGCCGAGCCAAACATCGGTCTTATCATTCGCGAACGCGATCCCCTGAACCTTGAGTATCCCTTCGATGAGCTCGACGAATTTCTCACGCCGAACGATCTCTTCTATATCCGCAGTCACTTTAAAGCTCCAGTTCTGGATCGCGATTCTTACGAACTAGCGGTTTATGGCGCGGTCGCGAAACCGTTCAAGATCCCCTACGAGGAGTTGCTCGCTCTGCCGAGCGTTACGCGCCCCGCGACCCTGGAATGCGCGGGGAATGGCCGCATCTTCCTCGTTCCCCAGGTGAAGGGTGCGCAGTGGCAGCTTGGCGCCGTTAGCACGGCCAACTGGACCGGAGTGCCCCTGTCTGCGCTGCTGGAGCGCGCCGGAGTGAGCCCTGAAGCCTGCGAAATCCTGTTTGAGGCTTGCGATAAAGGAACCCCACGGGAAGAGCCGGTACCCCCGGGCGAGACACAGTACGCTCGCAGCCTTGCGATGGCGAAGGCCGAGGACGTGATCATCGCGTACCAGATGAACGGCGAAGAGATCCCGATCGACCATGGCTTTCCGCTGCGGGCCATCGTGCCGGGCCACTACGGTATGGCTTCCGTTAAATGGCTCACCGGCATCCGCATCCTGACGGAGCCCTTCAAAGGCTACTGGCAGACCTCTGACTACGGCTACTGGGATTACGACGAAAACAACAATCCGATGCGGCGAGCGCTGGGGCAGATGGCGTTGAAATCGGCGATTGCCCGGCCACGTACTCGCGAATTCATCCCGGCAGGAGAGAGCTACCGTGTCTTCGGCGCTGCCTGGGGAAGCGACACAGTCGTTGAGCAGGTGGAACTCTCAACGGATGACGGAGAGACATGGGAACCCGTGACATTCCTCGATGAAGCAGTCCCGTTCGTCTGGCGTCGCTGGGAGTTCGATTGGAAAGTTCCAGTAGAGAAGGGAACTTACATCCTGAAGTCGAGAGCGACGGATAGCCAGGGTAACGTTCAGCCTGACCACCACGATAAGAAGTTCGGCACCTATGTGATTCACCATACGTTTGGGATCGAAGTGGTCGTTCGCTGATGATCGAGAACTTTCGAATCCGGGTTTTCCGAACGGTAGCGCACCACCTCAACTTCAGCAGGGCTGCGGAAGAGCTTCTCCTCACGCAGCCTGCAGTCACCCAGCAGATCAAGGCGCTCGAAGACCAGATCGGCGTCTCGCTCTTCGATCGCGGAGGCGGGAGGATCGTTCTGACCCCAGGAGGTACGGCATTACTGCCATTTGCAGAGCAGATGAAAAATCTCGAAAGTGAGGCTCTCGTGGCTGTTGCAGGTGCATACGGAGGACATGCGGGAGAGTTGTCGATTGGAGCCTCGCAGACCATTGGGCAATATCTGCTGCCTAGATTCGTGGCCGCATTTGTGAAGACCCATCCGAAGATCCATGTCACAGCTCGGAGCGGCAACACAGATCAGATGCTGGAGGCTCTGGTCGCTGGTGACATCCAAATTGCGTTGATCGAAGGTCCGGAGCAGCGCAGAGACGTGCACATCGAAGCGTTCATGGAAGACCAACTGGTATTGGTTGTTCCGGCAAATCACGGATGGGCAGAGCAGGAGATAACGCTTGAAGATCTCCGGACGGAGCCCTTGCTGATGCGCGAGTTCGGCTCTGGCACGCGTCGAATCATAGAAAGCTGCCTGGCGAAGGCGGGCCTGAAGATGAAGGAACTGACGCCGGGCATGGAGCTTGATTCCAATGAAGGCCTGCTCAATGCCGTCGAAGCCGGGCTGGGCTATACCTTCGTTTCTCGATGGGCCGTACGCAATCAGCTTGCTCTGGGAACGCTCAAGCTCTCCAGGGTCAAAGGGCTGAAGTTTTCACGGAGCTTTTCCATGGCTTACCCCGCTGGCCCAGAACCTGTCGGGAACGTGGGTGCCTTCCGCGGCTTCCTGCTTGCTCAATCGCTGAAGCCCATCAAGCGCACGAGTAAGCCGAGCGGTCGCTAGCCTCTGCTGGAGATGCCAACTTAGACAAGGTTTCAAGCCCAAGGATGCATCGATCAATTGTCTGAGCCCGAGTCTCGAGCATCGCGATCGAAGTTGCAAGGCGGCTCTGGTCGGAGGACTCCAATCGACGTGCCTCAGCCTTGAAACCGTCGCTCTCAGTTGTCCATATCGAGATCAAATTGTGGAGTTGCTCTTCGCTCATCACGCTGAATTGTAGCGACTATACAGAATGATGGTTATCGAAGGTAAGTTATTGGACCTCAAGGACTTATTCAGTATAGCGGCAAGAGCGCAATACTCTCGGACCACCTTCTCGGCCTATTAGATGACAGCTGATTCGGCTCAAGCTGAAGCTCAATGATGAGTCGGCCTGTTCTCGTCAATTGACGTTCGGCCTTGATAAACACAAGCCGACTATCAGGCGAAACTCTTAGGGTGGGCAAGCCCAGCGTTCGTGAGCTTTTCCCAGTTGCCATGTGCAAACGCTTCCTTAGCTTCCTGCGATAGCTCGGCGCTGAGCAGGAATGAACGCCCCGGCTGCCCGGGCCGGTACTGGTAGGGATAGTCGCTGGAAAACAGAATCCGTCCCTGCCCCACAACATCTACGGCTCGTTTCAGGTACTCCTGACTCCACATCCCGCTGGGGGTAACGTACAGGTTCTGCCGGAAGTAGTCCTCAATGGGGCGCCCGAGCTTTGCCACTCGCGCAAGCGACTTGAGCCGCTCAAGGTAGAAGAGCACGACCTCGCCCCAATGACCGAGAATGATCTGAAGATCAGGAAAACGGTCGAACACGCCCGCCAGAATCAGCCGTACAAACTGGATACCGGCCTCATAGTGCCAGCCCAGGCCAAACGTCGCGAAGGCTAGATCAACCGTCTCGCCGAATCCTGAATAGAGGTCTGCTCGAACAGAAGCTTGCGGGACTTGAGGATGGATGAACAGCGGTACACGCCGCTCTGCCGCTGTGCGCAGCAATGGAATGAAGTCAGGGTGATCCAGGTTCTTATCGCGTACACGACCACATACCATCGCACCGCGAAACCCGAGGTCCTCCACGGTACGCTGCAGTTCCAAGGCTGCTTCCGGCGGCGCAGCCATGGGAAGGACCGCGAACCCCTGAAACCTGGTTGGGTACTTTGCAATGGTCGCGGCGATCAAATCATTGGTATCTTTCGCGAGATTAATGCTCTCTATTGGTTCCAGGTTATGAAGTGCGGGGGTCGTGACGGAGAGAACCTGAACGTCAATTCCACTCTCATCCATAAGTGCCAAACGGCCATCACCCAAGTCTTCAAGCATTCGACCCATCTCGCCTTGGTCTAAATGGTCCGTACCTTCCGCACCAATCGGTGACGCGTTCCACGCGGCGTGGATTCGCTGAGGAAGTATATGTTCTTCAATGCTGATGATCTTCATTGATTCCCTTCTCGGGTGCTGCTATCACGGCGTATTTAGTATTACGAGAACGCCACATGCAGCCAATGGCTGAAAGGGCATACCCCATATGCAGCAAATGAATGCTTCCTTCGATAACCTCGACCTTCGCTCACTGCGCATGTTGAAACAACTCCTCGATTTGAAAAGCGTCACTAAGGCCGGCGAAGCTTTAGAACTCAGCCAGCCCGCTGCAAGTCGGGTGCTATCGCGATTGCGCCTTACGCTCGGTGATCCACTTCTGGTTCGGGGTCGTCAGGGCAACACGTTGACGCCAAGGGGTGAGGAACTTCGACCGGCGGTAGCGGAAGCGCTGAGGTCTATATCAGTTCTTTTCGAACGAGAGGTCTTTGCGCCGTCCACAGCAAAACTGATCGTGCGGATCGCGACGACGGACCACGGTGCGACCGTAGTTCTGTCACCGTTAATTGAAATGCTCGGCACATTCGCGCCAGGCATCACGTTGGAGGTCACCCCATGGAGTGCACAGACCCTCCACGAACTGGAGACAGGCTGGCTTGACCTTGCCCTAGACTCCGAAAGCCGCCTACCCGAGAACTTTCATGCTCGTACCCTCTATCGAGAGAGATCCGTCTGTCTTGTTCGGCAGGGGCATCCGCTGCTTGACGGGCGAAGGAAAGATGGAAGCCTCGACCCCGCATTGGCATCCGCTTATCCGCAGATCGTACTCCTGTATCCCGTTGGCGACCGGTTGGAGGGAGACGATCCACTTGCTCGCTTCGGTCATCCGTCACCAAGGATTGCGTTGCGAACGCCCTATTTCGCTTCCGCTCCAATGATGCTCACGCATACGGATCACTTCATCATCCTCCCCTCACGCCTGGGACGCGTGCTGGCTGACTCGGCACCGCTTTCGCAGATTCCCCTGCGCGGCGAAACACCATTTGCTTACCGCCTAATCTGGCACGAGCGAACGCAAAAGGACGAAGGCTTGGGATGGTTGAGAGCCCAGATGTACCGGCTTCTCAAATAACAGAGACGGGCTCCTCCTTACTATGCTTGCCCAGCAAAGCATTCAACTATTGCCAAATCGCCTGTAGTTTAATAAGCCGTTCAGCCCAAATACGGTGAAGATGATCCCCAGCAGATAACGAGCGACAATCTCTACGATCTCACTGCACTCCTCCTGCCGAAGCCTTCGCTAAGGCTTGTGTGTCGATGTACTCCCGGATTTTTGTCAGTTTGCCATTTCGAACGGTGATGTCGAAGACCCAATGATCCTTGAACGTCTTATTGGTGGCCTTGATCTTCCCAATAGCGACTCCAACAACCAAAACCCGGCCTCCCTGCGCCACGAATTCCGGAGGCTTCGGGTATGTCGTCTCTATCTCTTCAGCCGCCTTGCGCAGCACAGCCGCCACACCCGCGTGCCCACGATGCGTGCCAGCCAACGGCCAATCCTCGCCTGGGATGTTCCACTCCATGCCTTCGTCAATCAGCGCCAGCAGTGCTTGCTCGTCGCCGCTTCCTATCGCTGCAAAGAAATTCTTCACAACCTGCACGTTCTCTTCTTCGTTGCTCATCGATTCTCTCCTCTCCTTCGTCAAGTGCGTCCGTATGAACGGAACCGTTCACAAATAATCCCACTCGCCCGCAATCGCAAACCGATTACTGCTGCTTCTTGAACACATCCTGAAAGATCAGGTGCCCCCAAGTTGCGCCGCGTGCGTGCACAAGCCATCCGCCCTCGTTCAGCTTGCCCAGTTTCACGGGTGCGAACCCTAGTTCTTTAGCGACCTCCTCCACGGTAGCGACAGCATCGTCATCGTCGCTCGACAAAAACACCACCCGGTATCCTCCATCGACCTGCGGATCGGTCGCCAGCCTGGCCGCACCCAGGTGATTGAAGCCCTTCACGAATTTGGCGCCGGCGAACGACTTCGCTGCGAACGCTGACGACGGGAGACCGTCGAGTTCCTCAGGGGGGAGGGGAAATGAATTCATCGCGTCGATGATCGTCTTGCCGTCCCAACTCGGCAGCGCCTTCGCAACCTCTCGATGTTCCCCAAACGGAACGGCCAGGAAGATCGTGTCCGCCTTGAGCGCTTCCTCCAGCGACTTGGTAACAACCTTCGGCCCAATTGCACGAGCCTGTGGTTCCAGCTCTGCAGGCGGGCGGCGGCTCGCGACGATCACATCAATGTCCTTACGCGCAAACGCTTGGGCCAGCGCCTGGCCGATCTTGCCGAATCCAACAATTGCGTAGCTCATGCTGTTTCTCCGATCTGGTGTGAGAACGAAAGTTTGAAAGTGTCGTCCCGCGACTTGCCGTGCTGGAAAGCCCGCCGCAGGACGCGCGATTAGACCTGCGCCATGCCGCCAGCGACGGCGAGCTCGACGCCGGTAATGTAAGAACTCTCATCAGAGGCAAAGAATGCAACTGCTGCCGCGATTTCTTCTGGCTTGCCTCTGCGGCCGAGCGGGACTTGTGAAGCGAATCCTGCTATCGCTTGTTCGAGCATTTCAGGGGGGATGCCCGCTTTCTCAAGTGCCTGGGTTTCGATAGGTCCCGGGCTTACCGCATTCACGCGGATTTTGCGGTCTTTCAGTTCCAAGGTCCAGGCACGCAAGAAACTGCGCACAGCCGCCTTAGCCGCGGCATACACAGCAAAGGTCGGCAATCCCATTACGTTTGCGACCGAAGTGTTCAGGATGATCGAGCCTCCATCGTTGAAGAGCGGAACGGCCTTCTGCACGGTAAAGAATGTGCCCTTCGCATTCAAATCGAAGGTCGTGTCGAAGTGAGCTTCACTAACGGCTTCCAGCGGTGCGACTTCACCCCAGCCGGCATTTGCGAAGAGTGCGTCGATGTGCCCGTGTTTCTCTTTCACGACGGCATAGAGCCGGTCCAAATCCTCTAGGCGCGTAATGTCGCCCGTGATCGTCGTGACGTTTCTCCCGATAAAGGCTGCAGCCTCTTTCAGCTCTTTCTCGCGTCGACCGGTGATTACAACGTGCGCGCCTTCTTCAACGAAGCGCTTAGCTGTGGCTAACCCAATCCCGCTGTTTCCGCCTGTGATAACTGCAACTTTTCCTTCAAGCTTTCCCATACTTGCTCCTTTTCGTAATCGCATAACATCCGATACATGGGAGTAGATTCCTCATGAGACGGACGGGAACTGCCCAGGAGTCCAGACATTTTGTCTATTCGTCCAAACAGAGAGGCTGAGAGTGGATCCGATAACAGATGTCTTTCGTACGCTGCACGTAACCGCATTCGGTCAGCACAGGCTCGAAGCCACCGCCCCGTGGGGACTCAGGGGGGGAGGGGCGGAGAACGAAGAGAAACCGCCGAATACCGGCAAGCATCGGCCACCGGCAGAGTTGGCGCACTTCGCCATGCTCTCGCGTGGCAATTGCTGGCTCAACGTCGAAGGCATCAAGGAGGCGATTCCACTCACCGGAGGCGATTTCATCTTGCTTGCCCGTGACACTTCAATCGTCATGCGCGACAGCCCTCGCACATCACCGAAATCGACATTTCGTGAGGCCGCCGCCAAGGCCAAGAGCAACGTAGCTCATTGCGGAGGCGGCGGCGCACCAACGACCATCGTCTGCGGGTCTCTCAGCTTCGACCGTGCCAGCCTGAAACCCGTCACTCAGTTATTACCAAACTTCATTCTGATCAAGGCCGATCAGGCACGCACGTTCGCTCTCCACAACACCATGCAGTCTCTAGCGTCGGAGATGGCAGACCAGGTGCCAGGGTCTGAAATCGTCGCGACCCGCCTCGCCGAGGTTCTCTTTATACAGGTACTCCGGGCGTATATCGCGACGGAACCGGAACGCAAACAAGGATGGCTTCGGGCGGTATTCGATCCTCCCATCGGCACTGCCCTGACCGCCTTTCACGATCAAGTGGGCGCGCCATGGACAGTCGAGTCTCTGTCCGCAGCAGCGGGCATGTCTCGATCCGCATTTGCACTGCGTTTCAAAGATCTGCTCGGACAGACACCTTTGGAATACGTAACCGAATGGCGAATGCAGAAGGCGATGCAGCTACTCGAACAGCGTGATAAGAAGCACGTCGACGTTGCTCGATTAGTCGGTTACGAGTCCGATGCGGCATTCAGTAAGGCCTTCAAGCGAGTGGTTGGAGCCAGTCCAGGGGAGTACCTCAAACGTGGATTGGAAGACCACAGGCAGGCCCAATAGGCACCGTTCTCGTCAGCTGTGATCTCCATGAGCGACAAATCACTAATGCACTCATCAACATCGGATTTCGGCTCCCCTGCGACGATCGTCGTTTGAGAGGGCGAGCTTTCATCTGGGCTGTGATTTGATCAGCGAATGCTGAGCCGCGCGTTTCTGTCCTGTAACGCCTCCTCTGATCTAGGCAGAAACATCTCCAGGCGAAATTCGACTGCTTGCGTCTGGATGGCTTCCACGGTGGGCCGGAAGCTTTCGTCGTAGAGCCGGAAGGCCGCCTGGATATCGGTCGGGTGTTGCGCGAGCGCATCGGCGAGTGCTGCGGCGCCGAGGATCGCTACGGAACCACCCATGCCTGCGGCTGGCGATGGGCAGTAGCCAGCATCGCCCACCAGGACGACACGCCCCTTCGACCCCCAAGCACAACGCCACGGTTACGCTCGAGCACAACGCGGTACTCGTTGTTCTGCCTGCCAAAGGTGGCGTAGGAGCGCGTGAACATGTCCAGCTCGAGGCTGCGCTTGCAGCCGACGTCATGCTGTGAATGCATATCAACATAGTCAAATCTTGTTCAGGCTTAATCTGCACAATGCACAGTTCCAGACGGACACTCAGCGGGTTTTGAAGTCTCCTAGAGTCATGCCCCTTCAATCCTTCTTCGTTTGCCGTGTAAACCCCGACGGGTCCGAAGATTGGATCTGCCTAAGGTGCTTTCAAGCTGCTGCCAATAGCCTGAAGACGAGCGAAATGGAAGCAACTGCATCTGCACACTTCTGCAGGGACCTTAGGCTTGAGCAGGCCTTATGGTGTGCTTTGCAAGCTGAGCTGGTTAGGTCATCCCGTCTTCTGGGCGACGTCGAATCCCCAGCCCATGATTAGCGAGTCAGTTTCCGCCATGCGACGGGGTGTATGCACCCTGTCTTCGCACGAAGGCGTCCCAAGTGACGTATGAAAGAACAATTGAACGGCCGTGATGTAGGAGTGGTCAATGGTGACCGTGTGGTTTCTGTGCCTTCTTTCCTGAAGCATCAGAGAAGCGAAGTGGCACCACTAGACAACTAGAATGAACGAAGATGTTGGAATCAGGCACGTCTACTGTTCAGCCCGTCATTGCGCAGCAACGGGCAGTCGATCTCTTCCTTGCTGGAGGCAATCTTCGGATCGACGCCTACGCTGGGACAGGTAAGACCACCACCTTGAGACTGCTGGCCGGCAGCAAGCCCGGTAGAGGGCTGTACCTCGCCTTTAATCGTGCCATCGCAGTCGAAGCGCAGCAACGCTTCCCTTCTCACGTGAAGTGCGCCACGACACACTCTGTGGCGTACCGGGGTGTACGCCGAAAGCTCGGCTATCCGCAGTGGAAGCTCACCGAGTCACTCACTCCCAATTTGATCCTCGAAGCGTTCCGTCTCCCTCAGACGGTGTCGTTCCATAGCGGTGTGGTGTTGGAACAGAGATCTTATGCAGCGATCCTCCGTGACGGGATGAAGGCATTTCTGCAGAGCAGTGACAAGGCGCCGGGATCAGCCCACATTCCCCGGTACGGCATGCTTGAAACGCTGAGCTCAGGGCAGTTCGACAGTTTCGCTACACAGGCTGCTGAGCACCTCAGTTATCTCTGGATGGCGATGCTTGATCGAGAACGAGGCCTACCACTTGGCCATGACGGTTATCTGAAACTATGGGCCTTATCGGAGCCCCGTGCCGAAGTCGACTACATTATGGTCGATGAGGCTCAGGACCTGAGCCCGGTCCTGCTGGATGTGCTCAACCAGTCGGCATGCCAGATCGTCTATGTGGGGGATCCATACCAACAGATCTACGAGTGGCGTGGGGCCGTGAATGCGATGCAACAGGTTCATACACAGCACCGCTGCCTCCTCTCACAATCATTCCGATTTGGACCGGCAATCGCCGCGGCAGCAAGCATCGTTCTCCGCACACTCGGCGCACGAGAATCGTTGCGAGGGTCTGCTGCTATCGACTCACACATCGGACGGGTTCGACCGGACGCGATCCTGGCTCGCAGCAACGCGGGGGTGATCGCAAACGTTCTCCGTTGCCTTGCTCAGAACCTGCGCTGCGCGGTGAGTGGCGGTACCAAGGAACTGGAACGTGTTCTCTCGGACGTGCAGCGCGTGAAACAAGGTCAGGTGGCACAGTCGCCCGAGCTCCTGGGGTTTCAAAACTGGAGAGATGTGATGAGCTTCAGTGCCCAGCCAGAAGGCGGAGGACTCCGGCCGCTGGTCAACCTGGTCCAGGAGCATGGTGAGGCCCGTATGCTCCGGGCTCTCTCTGTCTGTGAGTCGAGCGAGGCCACCGCGCAGGTCATCTGCTCCACGGCGCACCGTTCCAAGGGACGCGAATGGAACTACGTGCACCTCGATAGGGACTTCGAAGCAGGCTTCGTCCGCGCCACTCAGCTTCCTCCCGCTGAGGTCAGTAGGGCCACAGCCTCCGAAGCACGCTTACTGTACGTTGCACTGACTCGTGCGAAACTCGGCGTGCACTTGCCTCGCGAGACTGCAAAGCGATTCGGGATCCGTAGCACCACGAACGAGCTGCTCGGACGTTCTGCTGGATAGCACGAGGTCAGCTCCATCAGCGGCGACCGGGAGCAGTCCCGGTGGAGATGCGAGGACCAGTGATTGTCCGAAGACGCCTTCACGCCGGCTGCCTATTTGCCGAACCACGGCAAAGCAACAACAGCTAGCTGCGTGCTACTTCCCTGCTGACTCAGAAAACAGCGGCGCCTGTGCATGCCGCGGTAGCTGCTGTATCTGTCTTTCCTGATCCTCAAGGTGATCCAGGATTGCTGTGACAGCCTTCCGCACCACTTGAGTCTGCTCGACACCGTAGCGGCGGGCCAGGCGCTCGAAGCGATGCTTCTCTGTGCGCGGCAGGCGGACCGAAAGGGTCAGCAGGTCCTGCTTTTTAGGCTTCATCGGGTTGGTCTCGTCGAGACGGATTGAGTTCAAGACCAACTCCGTAAAGTCTTTCGCAATGTCGACCGCGCTCTTCATGCCTTGATCATACATATGCGACACAAGCTGCAAGGTCGGTCAACTTTGAGCACACAAGCTGTACAGCGCAAGCCCAATACTGCTTGACAACATAGGAAGAAACTAAAGTTCTATGAGTAAAGGATTTGGGCTGTACAGCGCGTAACACCGAGCACCTACTCTCCCTCATCTTTGCCCATCGCATCATCATCGTCGTCGTTTCAGGGGAAACTTATGTCTGACCGTATAGCGGAGATTGATCGGAAAACGTCAGGACGCGGATCACGCCAGAGAATGCTCGCTGTGGCTCCGACACAGCTACAGCTCCGGCTGACGGATCTTCTCATTTCGGTCAGCTCGCATAATCGCGCCGAGCTATTCGAATGGTGCTCGATCTGCTTTTCGCCTGCCTGCTGCCAGCCGACCTCTCACCCGGGCGCTACTAATGCAGCTCTCGCGCAGACTAGACAGCAGCGGAGCAGAATGACTATGCAGGCGGCAATCCTGCGCAAGCAAGCGAGACGATAAAAGAGGAACTCTCCATCCCCGCTCGATCCGCACCATTCAAGGGGGTTCACCCATGTGAGCGTCATATCTGATCCGAAGCGTGATCCCTCACACACTGATACCGAAGCCATAGCTGTGTTCATGCTTTGGGGCGATCTCGACACGCTGTTCCTTGGCCATGTCTGGCACATGGGCGCTCTGCTGCGAAACCTCATGCCCGAGTGCAATGGGCAGCTTTTCCCGATCGTTCGTGAAGAGCTGCGCATCGTGCGCGCCGCGCGAGACTGCCACATAAGCCATGCGATTGTTGAGCAGATCTTTCGCGCCCAATTCGGTATCGACATGGACCAGCACACGCTCAGCGGTCTGCCCCTGACTGGAATGGCTTGTGACGGCGTAGCCATGATCCAAGTGCGGATGCTTCACAGGATCGATCTGCACGAAACGGCCATCATCCATGCGTAACGCCATGCGTCCTTCCGTGATGCCCTCCACTGTCCCCAGCTCGCGATTGGCAACCTTCAAATCATTCGCCGGCGCCGTGAACTGGATTCGATCTCCCGAAGAGAATGCGCGCTCTTCCTCACGGTAGACCGACACACCCGACTGCCGGCGAGGATCGTAGCTCTGCTGCCGTCGGTCGTTCAACTCCACCGTGATGCGGTTCTGTTTGCCGTCCACGTCAAGTACGTGCGCGTACTCGCCCTTGTCGATGCCGGTTTCCTTTGAAGCACGACTGTAGCGAAGCACATCGCCAACCTCGTACTTTTCCGCCCAGGTCCGGGCCGCGCCCGTGAGATCCTGCCGTGGCACCAGCGTCTGGATGCGGTGCTCTTCCCTGCTCACAAGACCTTGCTCCTGTAGTTCGGCGCGGATTCGGCCATTGATCTCGGCGCGAGAGCGGTTGTCGGGTGAGACGACCAGCGTGTTCTCCGGCGACTTCGCGTATTCCTTCGCTATCGCATTCATGCGCTCTTCGCGGCCACGGAACTCATGCACCCGCCCTTGGTCATCCAGCTTCTTTACCGCCGCGCCCACTTCGCCACGCGAAAGCTGCTCGATCACATTGCGAAGCTCTGGATCCTTCTGCCGCACGATCTGATCGAGCGAGATCGTCCTCATGCCTGCCTGCTGCAACTGCGCAAACGGCTTGCCAGCATCCACGGCCTCATGCTGCCTGCGGTCGCCCACCAGCAGAACGCGGTCGTTCCGATGCAGGCGCGTTACGAACTCGTGCATCTGTTTCGTGGAAGCAAGTGAAGACTCATCCAGCACATAGAGCCGCTTCTCTCCGCTGTCCGGCTTCTGTCCACGCGCTAGGTGCATCTGCAGCGTTGAAGTCTCGATCCCGGCCTCGCCCAGCTTTTGAGCCGCCCGTGACGTGGGCGCAAAACCCTCCACGCGATAGCCCTCGGCCTCTGCTCCTTCACGCACGACGGCCAACGTCGTCGTCTTACCCGCGCCGGCTACGCCGTCGATGGCGACGATCTTCTCTCGGGAAGCAAACAGCTCCTCGGCAGTCGTGCGTTGCGAAGCGTTCAGCTCCGGGTGCCGGTCGATGGTGTCGAAGCGTTCCCGGCCTTCCAGCAGCATAGGATGGCTGAAGTTCCGTTCGTTGCCCTGCCGCATGACGGACACTATCTCGCGCTCCATGCGCACCATTTCAGCGGTCGTGATCTGCGGTCCCCGCACATCAGCCGGAGCCTCGCGGAACTCGCCCGCCTGCATGCGGCGTTCGAACTCCTGCCGAACCTGACTATGGGTAATCTCGCCCATGCCACGATCCAGAGCCGTCTCGTACAGGGCGCGGCGGTCCTGCACAGCTTGCCGCTCGAACAGATGATCGCGGGCATAGGTGACGGCCTGTTGCGCCTTCATCTCCGGAGAGTATGCCTGTTCCTGCCGGACCTTGTGCGTACGCTCCAGGGCCTCGGCGACCACGCGATCGGCCTGATGGCCGTGCTGCGCCGCAATCTCCTGGTGGGCTCGCTGCACCTCCGTCGGCGTCTGCAGTTCCTTCTTATCCCGCGTGCGGTGTGCTGCGATCTGTCCAGCGGCCGCGCCGTCGATGCCCTGCTCTCGCTTGTAATCCTGCACCTGCTGACGGCGTGGGCTCGACGCTTCCAGGTACTCGCGGGTGTAGCCCTTGATCTCTGGCTGTCCATCCTTGCCGCGCTCGATCTCATATCCGAGATCTTGCAGCCGCGTGGCCAGCTCCGCCCGGTAGATTGCCGTGCCGTAGTGCTGCGAAGCGTACAGCTCATGCGACTGCACAGAACGGGTCTGCCCGTTCTCACGCTCGGTGACGTTGAAGATCACTGCATGGGTATGAAGCTGCGGCGCGGCATAGCCTTCCACCGGCCTGGCAGTGTCATGCTCAAACGTCGCCGCCGCAAACTTGCCCGTCGTCTCCGGGGCATGCACATTACCGATGCGGGCCTGCGTGTAGTGCTCGATCTCCCGCAGGGCCACACGTACACTCTCGCGATGCGCTTCCCTGACGCGATCATCGCCTCCGACCAGTGAGGTCAGCGAAACAGACTTCGGAGCGGAGAACGTCGCGTCCCATCCGGCGCGATGCTCCACGCTGGTGACTTCCCTGCCGCCCTTGCCCTCATAGGTTCGTGAGACCTGGTGCTTCACCAGCTGCTGTTCGGTGATCGGGTGCTGGCCCTCGCTCAGGCGGGCAAAATGCTCGTTGCCTACGGAACCGGAGAGACCCCAATTCTCCGCAAGCCGCCCCTGCCACTCGCTGAAGCCCTGCTGGTCGCGGCTCCAGTAGTTCTGCCGCTCTGACGCGAACTCACGTGCGTGGTACGTCCGTGCCTGGCCGGCTGAAAGTGCTTTAGAAGACATGGTGAGCATGGAGACCTATCGACGCCCTGGTTTAGTCGACGCTACGTTAGCAACTGTGGTCTTGTACCTCAAATTTTGCAATTGATCACGCCATTCTGAACAGAACCATTTAACTCTCACGCGCGGCGAGCGTAAACTGTCCGGCAAGGCGGTACGATGGCGTACTTTACTGAAGCTGAAGAGTCTCTTCTCAAAGAATTTTTTCTCACCTGCTTTCCAAACCCGGAACGAAACGGTTGTCCTGATGAACTTGCCTTAAAGGCTTTTGCCGAGGGGACCACTCCCAAAGGATCCACCTCCGTTCTGAGCCATGTCTCGTCGTGCTCTGAATGCTACGACGAGTATGTCCACTACAGGATGGACATGAAAAGTAGATAGCACAATCCACATCAGGAGAACTCATGTCACTCATCTCGCGCTTTGCAAACGCTTCGTGGACTGTCCTCAACAGCGTTGGTCGTAAGGATGGGCAGCTGCCCACACCTTCATGGTCTACATCGCGGCTGCTTAAGCGCACTGAACGCCATTTCCCACCGCTTGGCCCACGTTTTACGCAATCAGTTTGCCCAGCTTGCCAGCTAGAGACACGTGACGCGATCATCCGAGGCCGGGGGAAAAGCTCTTCTCTTTTCGCCGACGAAGCGTTGATTGAAGCCGAAGTCGTCGAAGTCAATGGTCAGGTTGTCATGCGCAAGTACTGCGCCCGCCATGGGCAAATCGAAGATGTACTAGCTCGCGACGCTTCCTTTTTCTGGCGCATGGAAAAGCTGTTCCCTGGATGCGACTTCCCGAGACGGGAGAATGCAGACTCTCTGGGCTCTCACACAGTTCAGTATGGACGTGGTTCGTTTCTGATCATCGATCTGACGACTCGCTGCAATATGAAGTGTGAACCGTGCTTCATGAACGCTAATGAGATCGGCCACGTTCACGAACTGAGCCTTTCTGATATCCGCAAACAGCTCGACTATGCATTGACCGTGGAACCTCGTCGCGAGATCAATATTCTCTTCTCAGGAGGAGAGCCGACAATATCGGCTCATTTCTTGGAAGCGGTCGCCTATGCAAAGAGTATTGGACTGCACAGGCTACATGCCGCGACGAACGGCTTGCGGTTTGCTGAAGATCCAAGCTTCGCAATTGCAGCAAAGGGTGCCGGGCTGCACGGAGTTTACCTTCAATTGGATGGCGTGACGAATGACACCAACGTTCATCGTGGTATCGGAAACCTCTTCGATCTGAAAGTGAAAGCACTCGACAACATCAGCGCTGCCGGCCTGCATACGACCCTTCAGGTAACCGTCATCAACGGCGTAAACAATGCGCGCTTGGCAGAAATAGTGGAGTTTGCAGCCAAGCGTTCTGACCAAATCCTTGGCGTTGTCTTCCAACCAGTAATGTTCACAGGAAGAGATGAGCAGATCACGGAGACGCGGCGCAAACAGCAACGCTATACCTTGTCTGATCTTTCGGATGATCTGAGCCAGCAGTCTGGCATCGTCTGGATGCCTGGACGCGACTGGTTCCCTATGGCTACATACAACACTCTCGCAATACTTCTCGACACATTAAACCCTCATCGGGCCATGGGCTCAACATGTGTAAATGCGCATCCCGATGCAAGTGTGGTGAGTCCGCTCATAGTAAATAGGACCACAGGTGAACCTACCCCTCTCGCCTCATTCTTCAATGTCGAAAGGTTCCTCAACGACATGGAAGCAGTGCTCGAGCGTGGTCGTGGTGCGCTGATGAGCAAGGCCTCAATCCTAGCGTCACTTAGGAGAAATTTCGAACAGCGACTCGCCCCTATCAACTTTCGTTTTACTGACCTCTTGCAATTGGCTTCCCGCTCAGCGGCTCGTTTTGATTCAAGCAGCGAAGAGCGAATTTACTCCCAAGACAAATGGTCCCTACTCATCGCCTCCGGTATGTGGTTTCAAGATCTCTTCAATTACGAACTTCCGAATATCCAACTCTCCACCGCCCTCGTAGCCGATCTTGGTGTGGAAGGTCTTTCTCCGTCTGAGATCTCTTTTTCGTTCAAGAATGCGGTTGGCTGGCGACAAATAGTTGAGAATCATGCCTCAGTGCCTACCTTGAGCGATTGGCATCGCTCACAAGGTCGCCACGCAATTTATGCCAACGGCGTCAGTGTTACTGTCGATGAGCTCACCTCGTCACTAAAAAGATGTTTCGCCGAAGAGCCTTCCTCAGGAGGTTACATTCTTGAACGTTTTTCACGGCCAGAAGTTAACGGTGAACCTTCACTGCGTTAGTTTGCCTTAGTGTGAGTCCGCTTTTCAAAAAGCGGACTCAGTTGCTTGACCCTGCTCGTCTGACGGAGGATTCAGACAGTGTTTTCAGCGCTTTCTCCGTATCGGAGCATTCAAGAAAAACATCAATACGCACCTCTACGGCTAGAACGCGAACAATACCTCAGTCACCTTCTGCAGCAGGGGTTTGATCGGTACGTGGTGCGTTCAACTGCCAACTACCTCTTACATATAGTCCGGATTTTCGAACTTAAGGAACTTAGGACAGTACAGGAGGAAGAGATCCTACGGGCTGGCGAGTCCTGGGCAAGCTATGAAGGTCCCCATCGTCTTCGACCTCATGTTGCTGGGGCGTCTACCGTGTTTATCCGAGTAGCAAAAGCATGGTTCCTCTTCCACGGTAAGCTAGCGCGTCCTCCTAGCGCTCCTTTCCATGACTTGGCAGCCCTCTTTGCTGTCGATCTTCGCTACCGCGGCCTTTCGACTGCCACAGTGACAGGCTATAGCTCGCGAGCGGACATGTTTCTACGCTGGTTAGCATCGGAAATTAACGACTTTGGCGCTGTTTCGATACATCACGTCGATCAATTTATTGCTGTTAAACGCACTGAAGGGTGGAAACCAAGAGGTGTTGCCACCCAATGCCAGGCGTTACGCAGCTTTTTCAGATTTTGCGAGATGCGCGGTTGGTGTGATTCTGGAATTCCTCTAGGGATCCGCAGTCCGCGCATACCCAAGTATGAAAATGTACCGAAGGCACCCTCATGGCCTCAGGTGCAAAAAATGGTTCGCTCCATTCGGGGTCTGGACCCGGTCTCGTTGCGGTCAAAAGCAATCCTTACCCTTCTCACAATCTATGGGCTTCGGAGCAGCGAAGTGACAGGCTTACGATTGGACGATTTTGATTGGAGAAGCGAAACGTTTACAGTCCGGCGAGCAAAACGTGGTGGTATCCAGCACTACCCAATCCAATACGAGGCCGGCGAAGCAATCTTGGACTACCTGCAGCGAGGCAGACCCAAATGCGAATCTCGGCTTCTGTTCGTGTCGGCGCGCCGGCCTTACGGCAGGCTTTCCCAGTCGCCGATGTACCACACTGTAGATGTGGCGATGCGTAAAGTTGGGATAAACCTCGAACATACTGGGCCACATGCGTTGAGACACGCATGTGCCACGCGTCTTCTTCAAAAAGGTTCCTCTTTAAAAGAGATTGCAGACTTCCTCGGCCATAAGGACATTAAATGTGTCGGCATTTACGCACGATTCGACTTGCAATTGATGCGCAAGGTTGCAAACGTCAGTCTTGCGGGGCTGTGATGCGATTAGAGCAGGCAATAAGCGCCTACATTGAGCAGAAAAGAGCTGGCGGAGCAGCCTTTGCGAAGGGTGCTCAGATTCTGCGCTCCTTCAGTCGTCACGTCAGAAATATGGATCTTCAAGATATTTCTGAACGCCAGATTACAAATTTTCTGAATGGTCCACAAACGTCGACGGTTACGTGGCGTTCCAAACATCTTCTCTTAAAGCACTTCTTTTTATATTGGCGAGCCCGGGGTGAAGTCGCCGGACTGCCTCTCCCTCCCTCACGAGCACCAGTGCCACAGGTCTTTACGCCTTATATCTACTCCCGTTCAGAGGTGAGGCAGCTTTTGCAAGCGACGCGGGTCTCGCAAAGAGACAAAGCATGCAAGTTTGACGCTGGTACGTTCCGGGCTTTTCTTCTGTTTCTATACGGCACGGGAGCGCTTACCGGTGAGGCCCGTCGCCTTAAACGGTGTGACTTGGATCTCCGGCGCAGACGAGTCACGATAAGGGGTAGTCAATTTGGCAGATTTAGAGTGCTTCCCATCGGCACCGATCTCTACGGTATCTTGCGCACCTACATCAATTCGAGGCAGCGCAGAGGAACCAGCAGTGAACACTTTTTCTCGGACGTGGACGGGCACGCGTTGAATGAAACCACTCTGGCGAAGAGCTTCCAGCGTTTGAGAAGGATCGCTCAAGTGGTGAGACGGGACGGATACCCCTACGCACCGCGTTTACATGATTTCCGGCACACGTTCGCTGTACACCGGCTTTCCTCTTGGTTCAAGAGGAAAGCTGATATCAACCGAATGATCCCAGCCTTATCGGCCTACATGGGGTTAGTAGGACTTGGCTCTACCGAACGTTACCTTACGATGACGTCAGAACGTTTCCGCACACAATTGGATAAGCTCAGTCCCAAGAGGAGCAAGAAACACTGGCGGGATGACGCAGCTCTTATGCAATTTATTGAGGGTCTTTGACCCGTTTAGCCGCTTTCGGCTCCGAAGGTACTTGCTGCAAGTTGGTTTTTACTCGATTTCATTGCTGCTGTCCCACGTAAATCCTTCCCGCTTCACCTCGGGAGGCTTTCCCAGCGGCAGTTCGGCCTGCAGCTGCTTCGACGTTGGAGCAGGTACTCGCTTCTGAATTGGTGCATCCGTCAGTTTCTCCGCTGGCTTTGTCGGCGGTGCCTCTTCTCTCTTCCGCTCTACAAAATCCGCTTGTTTATTGCACTTCTTGGCCAGCGCAAAATTCGTCGGGATGACACGGTTTTCTTGCTTGATAAAACCATGTAGCGGCGCAAGCCCGGCAATTTCGGAAGCCATGACGAGCGGCTTCGTCGCGATCTCCATGGCGTAGGACTGCTTAGACCCGAGCAACTCCATGCTGCGCGACTCCTTCAGCCGCTCGATCTCGATCTCGCCGATCGCGTCGGAAACCCACTTGGCCGCACGCGGCTCAGAGGTCTTGAGGAAGATCTTCGTCGCCGGCTGGGAGAGCATAGCCTCGGCGTCCTGGCCATAGCGCTTCTCCATCTGGCTTTTACCCTGCAAGCCCATGACAACCGGATTGCCGTACTTGCGGTTTTCGGTCACGGCGGCATGAAGCTGCGGCAGCTTGTTGAGGCTGGCAAGCTCATCGAGCACGAACCAGACGGGTTTGGCTCCCTCGTTCACGCACGGTTCCATCATGCGCAGAATGAACAAGTCCAGCCAAACGGAGTGCAGCGGCAAGAGCTTCTCTCGGTACGCGGCGGAGGAAGTAAGGAACACCCACCGCGTGCGCTGAAACTTCCAGTCCTCGGTCCGGAAGCCAGGCTTGGTGTGATCTTCCGGCAACAGTTCCAGGCTGTCAGCGATCATGTTCAAGCTGGAGAGCACACCGGCTCGCTGCGCCGGGGCGGCAGGATCGACCAGCGCCGCCTGCGGCGTTCCCTTCACCCGCATCTCGATCTCTTCAGGATCACTCATCCACTGCAACAGGTCGCGGGTCTTCGGGTGCCACATCAGCAGCCGTGCCAGTACCCGGCGCGGCGCATCAGTGAAGAATGCTTTCTCGTATTCCTTCTCCGGCAACATCGCGGCGGCGATCGTCATGGCGATCTCCGGGCTCGATACCTCGCCCCGCAGATCCCACCAGGGGCAGCGGGCGTCGAGCGGATTGAGGATGAGGTCGCCCCGCTCCGGGTTATAGAACTCGCCCACGAAGTCCATCGCCGGGTCGTAGACGATGGCGCTCTCGCCTCGCTCCTGCACCTGCCGAAGGATCTGCCGGATGGCCGAGCTCTTGCCCGAACCCGTGTCGCCCATGAGCAGGATATGGCTCGACTCCAGCCGCTTCGGGATGCGGTAGCTACCACCGGGGAGCATGCCTCGTCGTTGCATCCGGAGCCGGATGCCATCCTCGCCCGAACGCCGGAACCGAGCAAGGCCGGACCCCAGCTCGGGGCCTTTGGTGCGACGGCCGTGTCGTTCTTCATGTGCCCGCGCTCTTCCGGAACCATGCCGGAAGTACTGCCATGCCGTGTACAGGGCAATCATCGCGGCAAGCGAATAGAGCAGTGGCCGGGCGATCAGCCATCCCGCACTCTCGCCCTCGAAGATCTGTGACCGAAGGTAGGGCGCCAGCTCCGCCGAACGCACCTTCTCGACAGGATCCTGCACGATGCCCTGCCATCCCCGAACCCGCGCGACAGCCGACAGCTTCACCGCAAGTTTGCTGTCCGGGTCGGCCTCGGAGTCGGCCGGGAGGAGCACCTCCGGCTTGCGCTTCGGTGCCGTCTTCATCACCCAACGAATGGAGGTGAGATTGCGGGGATGGTCCTCCGCGAAGCTGCTGGCCACGTATGCCGGAAGGTACAAATGCTGAAGGGGCGACAGAACCCAGGTCACCCACATCGCGGCCGGAAGAACCAGGAAGATCGGACCGCCAAGCAGCAGAACGAGGGCGAAGATCAGTCCGCCTCCCCGTCTCGGGAACTCCATCGGCCGGCTCACGGCTGACCTCCGACGCCACCCTCCTGGGCAAAACTTTCGAGGAGCTTCCGCATATCGGTGACCTTCCGGGCGTTTGCCTGGTCGCGAATCTTGAGCACGGACTCGGGGAGCAAATGCTTCCCTTCCGCGTTTGCCTGGGCCGTCGCATAGAAAAGGTTCAGGAGCATGTAGCGCATCGCCGACTGCTCACCCAGAAGCACTTCCATGGGATCAGCCGGACGCTGCCGCGCACTCCTCAGCGCTGTGTCCCGGAGCCACTCGGCGGACTTCTTGCCGTCACGTTCGGCGGCTGCTTCGACCTCCCGAAGCTCCTCCGGCGTCATCCGGGTCGAAAGGATCTTGGTGCGGAAGCCTGGCTTGTCCGAAGCGTTCTCGGGTGCGGAACCTGAATTACGGGGAGTGGTCATGGGGGATGGCCGCCTTGCAACCAACCTAGACGAGAGGAGAAGTGCGGTCAAGCGCCGTTTACGCCAATGCGGACCTAACTCCCCTGCAATGAACGCGTTTACGGAAAGCAGTGCTTTGGCGTTTACGGGGCGGAGTTGCCGGATTCACCGGCCGCGCATGGCTTCTGATCGGAGACTATCTAAGCTACTGACTCTAATGGGCGTATACGGCAGATTAAGCTTTCGTATACGTACGTATACGCCACAGATCCCATTTGGGGGTGATGTGTCATCTCTTCTCCCGCTGCAAAGCAGCGTAGATGCTTGTAAACCGTCTCTTAGGGTTGGGGTTACTGTTCGCCGACCGTTCTGTGGGTCTTTGGGGCGCGCTCATAGCGTTCCAAGTGCAGTGGCAATCCATCAGGCTTGTCGCGCGTGACGATGCGAAGTTGCGTTGCAGGACCACGCATTGCGTTCGACAATTGCACGAAAGCGAAATTCAAATGCATGCTGCGGCGGACCTCCGAAGAAGTTCGGTTTGGGTCACTTCATGAAGCGGACGACACTCCAAAGGATGGCCACAAGCACAACGGCAAGGACCCCAGCGTAGGGCAGACGCATGTCCCCACCGAGGGTGCATGACCTGCCATCAGGCAGCCCTGAAGCTGAGAGATTGCAAGCAGACCGAAGAGCGAAATTGTTTTGCGATAGGCATTGCGAGTGTGACCTGTCATGATTTCATCTCCTGCCTTTAAGGCTGGAGCAAGCGCGCCTCAGATGTTTGTTGATGGGCTTCATTGGCGCAGGATGCCAATAGGCTGCCAGCAAAAAGGTAGAGTTTCAACTGGTTCGAATCCAAGTTGGACGGAGCCGCTTGAGTTCGCTACATCCAAATGCCGGCGGTCCCCTGCAAGGCCTTCGTGGCATTCCTGACACCCTAAAGTGCTATGAGGAGAACAACGTTGCGCTGCTAGCCTCAGCCACATGGATCTGAGATCGTGGCGGGAAGCGGACAAATCTGAACATGTCGAACTCTTCACCGAGGACAGCGATGTTCTTGTGATCTACTGGCTCGCTACCGCAAGAGAACTCGCCTCTAGGCAGGACGCCTGGGAGAAGGGCTGGAGCCGGTTCGCAGATGCTGCGGAGAGCGAGTGCATGCGCCGGGGTCTGCCCATCGCAGAACTGTCGAAGCAGAAAGGTTTGGTCTTACTCAGCTAGCTTGTTGGCGGGAGGCGGCTACAACGGCCGCTGGATGCATGATCTGTGCTGGCCCACTGCCGGGCCACGGCCAGTTTCTGCGCGGTCGATTTCCCGACACAACCTTGCTGCCAACTCGCCGCCGCTCTGCATGGAATGCTGAAATTTATTGTGACTCCTGCCGCAGCAATCGTCGGTCGAAGAACTCCAGTGCGTAAGGGCAAGATCCAGGCCTGTGCGGCTAGCTTGCGAGCTATCCCTCGCCATCCGCGGTCAATGAGCGGAATCCGTTCAGAGCCCGAACCTGGGTGGAAATCTCCCGGACCTGAGTGGAAAAACCCTGTAGCGCTAGGTAAAACCATCAGTGTAGGTACCGAACCCGGGTGGAACGATCGCCTTGACGACGCTCCAGCGCCTAGAATGAACTCGTTAAGTCGTATCCAACACGCAATCAAAGCTCAACACCCGAACCCGGCTGGAAAAGCTTGAGTCTGAGGCGCCCTTCCGAGGCGAATTGCCGAACCGGGCTGGAAATAACGAGCTCCTTATCCCAACATATGACCCACGAGTCCCGCACCTGGCTGGAAATGAGCGCGCTAATCGGAGCGAGAGCCCCTTTTGTTCCCGGACCTGGCTGGAAATGAGGCCCCGGACCCGGCTGGAAATATTGCCGTACTTGGCTGGAAAACGTTCCGAACCCCGCTGGAACTGTGGTCCGAACCCTGTTGGAAGGCCTCCCGGACTCGGCTGGTAATCTTCCCGGACCCGGCTGGAAATTTCTTCCCGTCAAGTCCCTTGCTTGTAACGACTTCCGGAACGCTAAAGGTTCTAGACTGCTTCACAGTATTGCTTTTCTATAGCAGAATCACAGTCATTAGAAGAAGTTCACAGCGAGATTAAAGATGGCAAAACGACCCGAGGCTAATCAAAAGACGATTGCATTGCCTGATGCAATCGATCTGATCAGGTTCGAAAAAAACCTTCTTCAGATCGGGTTCTTCAGCGCTCATGATAGAAGAAGCAACGATCCCGATCTCTCCCGGCGGATTGAGCAGTGGGTGAATCGCGACGGGAAGCGAATTCGAGTGTCTGCCGAATTTCGCTCCACTCTTGGTTTGCCATCAACTTCCGACCGAGACAAATACATGGCGTTTATGAAGATCGCTATGGAACGCAAGATGATGGAAGGCGAGATCACAAACCCCATCCGGTTTTCTGGCTACAGCATGCTCAAAGCCTTGGGTCTAAGTGACTCAGGTGCCAACTATGAGGACCTGAATCAGTGGGGCATGCGCATGGCCGATACAACGATCACGTCAGAGCAGATCATTTACTCGTCGTCGCGTCGTAAGTTCATGAACAAGACAGTGCACGTCTTTCGGAGCTTCACGCGCACTGGCGAAAGTGACAACGATGGCGGAAACCAGACCGTGCAATTTGCAGTCGAATTGGAGGATTGGCTTCTAGAAAACTTGAACCAGTCCTACGTCGTCCCGGAGGACTTCACTCAATACCGGAAACTTGTACGTCCCACAGCAAAGGGAATCTTTGTGTACCTCTACGTCTGGTTCTATGCCAGTCGCGGAAAAGAGGTAGAGAAGGACTACGGTGAGCTCTGTGCGTTGCTCAATGTCCGCTGTTATCAGCATGTGTCTAAAATCCGGGAGACTATGGGATTGTCTCTGGATGACCTTGTAGGCATTGGCTACTTACAAAAATGGGATATCCGCTCAATGTCATCAAAGAAGGGCTTCAAGTTGGTGTTGTCGCCTGGACGCGCCATACTCGACGTCATTGCGACGGCACAGAGGCGGCAGCTCGTATCAACAGCGAACCATACTGAGCTCGTAGGGGCTCAGTCTGAGCTAAGCGACGCGTTAGTGTCCAGGGGCGTTGCGGAAGACAAAGCTGCGGCAATCTGTCGGGCGCACGATCCTGATGTCGTGAAAGACCAATTGGAGTACTTGGACAGCGAGATTGCTCGTGATGGTGGACGACGCATCAAAAACCCAGCTGGCTTCATCATCGCCTTCATAGATGGCGGCAAGGGAGTTCCCCTCACATTTGAAACTACACGCAAGCGAGACGAGAGGCGTTCCCTTTTGACGGAACAGTTAGCTTCGCACGAAGAGCAGATTGGTAGGGAAATTCAAGAGCTGACTCTGAGAGAACGTTATGAGAGCTGGCGACGTACACAAGCGGATGAAGTTATTGAAAGGGCTTACGGCCAAATTGATCTCGATAAGAAGTTGAGGCAAATCCGTGTCGAGGTGTCAAAGGATCGACGCATAGGGATAGTGCTGGACAGATTGACGGCAGAACAATGTAGGCGAGATCTGCTACGACTGCTCCAGAAGGAAATCGCCGATGAGCTTCAACTCCCGACATTCGACGAGTGGCTCCGCGACAATGGCCAAGGGGTGCTCTTCGGCGATTAGAGCGACCTACCCGGCGAAAAGGAGTCGTCAGATCGGCCCGACGCCATATTTCATTAATAATTGCGATAAGCGATACAGCATGCGATATTGAGAGCGGCAAGCAATATTATTTGCGATATCGTAGCGATAAACGATATCAATGCTATACTGCAAAGTGTATCGCTGCAATAACGCAGGTGTATCGTTGCAGTAAACAAGCTTGATAGTGGACCCTACCGCTCGCAATAAATCTTGCGATATCGTAGCGATAGCGATGCTTTAATGCCGCAATAACGCAGAGATATCGCAGAATTTGCAAAGGACTTCATGCCCGTAATAGCAGTATCGAACCCCAAAGGTGGAGCGGGTAAAAGCACCACAACACTTCTCTTAGCCTCTTATCTTGCGCAGAAAGGGGCGAGTGTCTGCATCTTAGACGCTGATCCCAATCAGCCCATCCACGACTGGAAGACGCAGGGGACATCGACTACTAAGCTCGTTGTCGTCGGGGGTGTTCGAGAGTCCAATCTGATGGAGATATTGGATGCCCAGAAGCAACAGTTCATTTTCATCGACCTTGAAGGCACGGCAAGTGTGCTGGTATCACGTTCAATCGCGCTAGCGGACTTTGTGATAATCCCGGTGCAAGCAAGTGCAGTCGATGTTCGACAGGCGAGTAAGGCAATTCGCGCCGTCAGGGATGAAGAACGAGTGGCGCAGAGATCTAATCCCGAGCGACGTATACCCTTCAAGGTGCTCATGACCCGCACTCCGGCGCCGGGCGCGCCGGTCTCATCAGTGCAGCAGCAGCTTGAAAAGGAAATTAGCGCCGCCGGTATTCCAAGGTTCAAAAACAGCCTCGCCGAGAGGTTAGCCTTCAAGGCCATCTTTGTAGAGCGCCTAAGCCTCCCCGAGCTACACAGCCACCGCGTGGGGAATCTAGAAGCAGCCTACGAAAATGTTCACCTCGTAGTTGAAGAGCTAATTGAGACGCTCGCACGGCTGCAGAAAGAGGAAACAGAGTGAGTAAATTTGGCCTAGAACCCGAAGATGAAGAGCCTGAGATAACAAATGAAGCGGCCTTTACCGCGCGCATCGCCTCGTTCCCAGCTGCCGCGCCGCGACATAGGATTGACGTGCAGGCAATGGACGCTGCAGCTGCCCAGCATGGTTTCGTAAGCCGCGAGCCAGCTATATCAGCCTCGTCACCCAGTCTCTCGCCGACCAACATTCGCCGTCGGCGCATAGGCTCCCCGGAACCGACTCGCCACCTAGCTATCCGCTTGACGGTGAAGCAATATGACCGGTTCGTCGCATACGCAGATAGGTATCAACTCACATACCATGATGCGCTTTCACAGCTGCTAGATGAGATGGAGCGGTAAGCGTCGATCGTGCTCAAGACCGTCCCGACATACTGGGGTTTAGCTAGATAGATGGCGACGTGTCCTAATCCACTAACCTCAAGCGCTCCAGGAAAGCTCCAAGATCAGGGTCTGTCGTCCTCGATGCGACGGGACGGTCCAGAACCATTTCAATGCTCAAAAGATCGTTTTGCAATGCCTGGGCGAGCAGGGCAAGATTCTCAAGCATGCCGATGGTATCCGGTGCGGAAATCTCGAGCCGGCCCGTAGTGAGCTTGATGTTTTCTGGCAAATCCCGCAGCATGACGTTGCGCAGGCCCGCAGGCAGGGCGACACGCAACGGCTTCGGCGCCGGCGGAGCCTCGGCTTCTAGTAGACGGTGCCGAAGGGCATTCTCCACCAAATCCGCAGCGATCATTTCGTCCAGGAAGGCGAGCAGGGAAGTGCGGTCCACGAAGTGGGCGCCACCGACGGCCTGCACCTCGCCGATCGCCTTCATGAGGCTCTGGGCGGAGGCACGGCGGATATCGAAGAGCCGCTCGATGTCCTTCCGGGCCCAGGTCTCGGTGCGGGAGTGGGCGGCACGCTCGCGGATGGGGTAGAGGTCACGGGACCATTTCACGGGCCTGGCCATCGAAAAGCCTCCTAAACAGTGTTTTCAGCATACCGGGATTACTGGCACACCTGCCATCTATCGGGCTCGGAAAGCCGCAAGATTACCCACGACAATGCAGATTGTCGGAGGTAAACTCGGAAAGTGACCGAATCGACCGAAATCGCGCTTTGGGCGCCCGAAGAGCCGGAAACTGCTTCACCGGCGCCAGGCCTGTCGCCGGCCCAGCTCCAGCTGCGGCAGATGGTGCTCGATGCCGTCACCTCGCCTCACTCCCGGCGCAACTACGCCAAGGCGCTGGACCTCCTCTTCGCCTTCGCTCCCAGCCGACCCCTCACCCGTGCGCTCCTCCTGGAGTACCGGACCTCGATGGAAGACCTAGCACCTTCAACAGTCAATGTCCGTCTGGCCGCGGTCCGGAAGCTGGTCGCCGAAGCTCGGAAAAACGGCATGCTCTCTCACGAGGACGCCGCCAACCTCACCGACATCCCGAACGTGAAGGAGAAGGGAACCCGGCTGGGGAACTGGCTGACCAAAGAGCAGGCGAGGGAACTGCTGGCGGTGCCCGATCGCTCCACGGTGAAGGGGAAGCGGGATTACGCAGTCCTGGCGCTGCTGGTCGGTTGCGCCCTGCGGAGAAGGGAACTGGCCTCGCTCACCGTCGAGGATATCCAGATGCGGGAGAACCGCTGGGTGATCATCGATCTGGTCGGCAAGGGCGGGCGGGTGCGCACGGTGGCGATACCGGTTTGGGTGACGAAGGGGATCGATGCTTGGCAGGCGGCCGGCTCTGTGGAGAAGGGGCCCTTGCTACGCTCTGTTTCGAAGGGCGGCAAAGTCGGGGAGAGTCTGAGCGACTGGGCCATCTGGTCCGTTGTCACGGAAGCCGCTAAGGAGATTGGGATCGAGCGCTTCGGTGCTCATGATCTGCGGAGGACATGTGCCAAGCTTTGCCGCAAGGCGGGTGGGGACCTGGAGCAGATCAAGTTCCTGCTTGGGCACTCGTCGATCCAGACGACGGAACGCTACCTAGGGTCCGAGCAGGACATTGCCGTCGCGGTGAACGATGCGATCGGATTGTGACAAGGCTTATAGAGAAACTGCAGCAAGGCGCGATGCATTCCGCAGATAAACAAGTAGAACCTTTAATCTAGCTCAATGGCTGATCCCGAAACGATTGCCGGCAAAATGGAATACCTGCTGCCCGGAAGCTCCAAGGAGAATCAGGTGCCATTTTGGCCACCGGATGTGTTTTGCCTCTGCGCAGCCATCTTGCAGAACTCCGGCGCGTACTCACGTGTTCTCGAAGATAACGAAAAGATGCTGCTGGGAGAGGACAGCGATGCCCGAGCAGAAAAGCTCAGGAGTCTCGGGAAGGCTTGGACCGAGGCAAAGACAAGGGAAGCGCTTCCGAACGAGATCGGCAGACTTTGGGGAGAAATTTATTCGGAACGGGAGGCGGAACTGAATCGGCTTGGAACGCCTGAATTAAGCCGCTGCAGAAGCGCACTGCTGGACCTCTTGGCTCTAGCGGACGAGGCTTCAGTCGGACTTGGCATAAACTCTCGCCGGCACCAGGATGGCGATGGAACGATATTCAAAGCAGAGGCCGATAGGACCTTCGTCAAGAGCATGACCGGTCAAGAGGGCGGCTCGCTTTGTAAGGAAATCCACCCTAGTCGGGCTCGAGTATTGCCCAAAATGCACACTCCCCAGAGTGGTTTAACTATCCGCTCGCTGTCCCATCACTTGGGATATTGTCCCGGATCAGACATGCAGCCGTACTGGTACGACTTGACTCCGTCTGTGCCAACTCATTGTGTCAACTTGTTGCTTATCCCGTGGCCGATGGCTGTGGAGCCATCTCAGTTCGCCTCCACAAAAACGAAGAGGATAGACGAAAAAGTCGGTCCAGGAGGGTACGGGCTCTTCACATACAAACCTGGCCGCGGTCCCACCGTCGAATACGTTAGGTCTTTGCTCTCGGAGGCACGTCGAAAGGTCGGCCCTATCGGGGGGATCGTGTTTCCTGAGCTCGCAATGAGCGAAGCAGAGTTTGACCAGATCGCTCGTGTCTTCGCAACACCAGACACTTTTGTGGTGGCTGGCGTAGGAGAGGCGGCAGGTGTCAAGGCCGGCAAGAACAAAGCGATGCTTGAAGTCGTGAATCCGGACATCATCGACAAGTCTGGCGACCCCGTCCATGTCAGAATTGTTCAGAAGAAGCATCATCGCTGGAAACTTGATAAGCCTCAAATCGTGCAATACGGGTTGGGAGCCAATCTCCACCCCCTTGCAAACTGGTGGGAAAACATCGAATTGGGTGATCGTCAGATTACCTTCGTTGCGCTCCAGTCCTGGCTCACCATGTCCGTACTGATCTGTGAAGACCTTGCAAGGCCAGATCCTGTTGGGGATATCGTCCGAGCGGTGGGGCCCAATCTGATCATTGCCCTCCTGTGCGACGGACCGCAGATCGGTAATCGGTGGCCTGGGCGTTACGCAAGCGGGTTTGCCGATGATCCGGGATCTTCGGTTCTGACATTCACGAATCTGGGGATGTCCAAGCTGTCGCGGGCATCCGACCCATCAAAGGATCGCTCGGGCGTCGTTGCCCTCTGGAGGGATGCAAAAACAGGAACGACAGAACTTTCATGTCCTTCCGGCAGTGAGGCGATTGTGCTAAATGTCACAGCGGAGTACCATGAGGAATGGACCGCAGACGGTCGCGGAGATGGAAAATCGGGTGGATATCCCGTTCTGTCTGGTTTTCATCCAATAAAGCGTCCGGATAGCTCATCTGATGGATGGTTTGGATGGTTCCAAAGGAGGAAACAAAGATGACAACGATCTCAATACGTGACGCGGTGATCTTAAACCACCTCTCCAAGCAGGCAGCAGGGAGCCAGCCTAAAAATCTTACTGACCGGCTCGAGAGTAATGCGCGAGAGCTCGCAGACCAGCTGAAACGTCAGACTCCGACTACTCAACGCGGCCGCACTTCGAGAAGTCGCTAGAAATTATCAGACTAAGGGCGCCGACGACAGGTCGGCGTCTTTTTGCAGCTGCAACATCGTCGTATCGCAGCAGCAGAGCGAAAGAGAAGCTCAAGTAAACGCGATCTCATACCTGTTGTTTGCTAATTAAGTGGCGAACTCTTTAGGGCGCTATTTGGCACACAAGCCGGTTCCGAGCGATGTTTCTGCGACGGGCATGTGTGTAGCGTGAGTATTTGTTTGTCGTAGCTTTTGTGCCGCTATTTGTCGTCAGTCCGAACGGACAGATCGTCTGCGCACATACGACAGGACATGAAGTACTTGAAAAAGGCGTTTAGAACGCGGTGCCTGGTTTCTATAAGCCGCCCGGCGCGGCAGTCTTACGACAGGTATGACCTCAATATCTACGACGAATAATTCCTCAAACTACACTGGAAGGCTGTGATTTGTCTTACTGTGCTATCGCTGGAACTGGAAAGTGGAGTGACGGCTCATAGCTGTTCGATTTGAGACCTTCAAAGTCGTATTCGTAGACTGTCAGTCTGCCAAGTCGGCTTATGCGTTGTCCGAGAAAGAAAGAGAATCCATTTGGGACAGCCATAAAGAGATGGACACGACCTGTGAAACTGCCGTTGGCGCGAAGAAGCGAGACGCGATGTACGAGGTCGTCGGCCAGAGCGATCGCGTGACGGCCCGAGCGCACGCTGGCGGCTCCTGTCCCCGTCGAGGGAGTGAGCGAGAGCCTGTGGATATAAGTCATTTCCGCTCGCTTCAAATATGCGTCTACCATGGGCCACGGATCGGTCGACAGTCCGACTGATAGAACGAGATCGGATTCTCCTGGATCTTTCGTTTCCTGGACTGCTTGCCATACGCCCCAGGAAGGGTCCAGCTCTGTGTCGGTCGGAGACCAGACTTGGCGTCCGTTTGTTCTTTGCTCAAGCTCGATCGTGCGCCCCGACTTCACGTTCAGAATGCTTCCGGCAGCGACCCCGAGAGTGATATGTGCATCAAGGGCGAGCCGAAGCGAGGCATGATCCTTTGCCGCTTCCAGCAAGAAGTGTTTGAGCTTTGGGTAGATGACGGAGGTCCAATCAGACTCCGGACGGATTTGGCGCTCGTAGAAATCCGGTAGGAGGTTGAGGGTCTTTACGCACCGTGGCTCAAGCGGGTCTGTCGCATGTTCGAAGGATTTCACGCCGAAGACAACTGGGGCCGGCTTGATCGATGCCAGTAGGCCCTCGTGTTTGCAAGCCGCGTAGAAGTCAGCCCGGGAGAATACGTTCCGTCCCTGCGCAAGCCACCGGAAGACGATTTCGTCGTAGATGAATGCGCTTTCGCTTGCCGGAATCACCTTCAACCCGTGCCAGCCCATTCTTTCAGCCAGGTTTTGCCGGAAGACATCGAGCGATTCCGTTGTCTCTGTGAATGCAAGGGTGCGGGCGAGAACACGAAGAGCTTTGTCGGTGATGCCAAGATGTTTCGCCCAGACAGACCGCAGTTCTCCGGTCGCGCTCTTGGCGGTTTTTCCTTCCCACATCTTGTCGAGTCGCAGGTTGTGCGCGCGCCCGTGGATCAGGCCGCAAAGAGCGTCAGTGCAGTCAATGCGGTGGGTTGTGATGAGCCGAAAGCGGCTGCCAGTCCCGTCCGGCGCGTGTAAGAGCTGAGCAGCCCGCGCTCGTTCCAAAAAGGAAAGGGAGGTTGCATTGATGAAGTCCGGGTCAATGATGTCGCGAAAACCGTACTGTCCAGGGCCGACGTGCCATTTGCTTTGAATATGGTCACGAAGAAGCGGTTTGCCTTCATGATCGATCGGCGTAGCCCCACCTGCATGCTCCACCCAGACATCGTCGAAGCTCTTCGGCCCAAACTCGAAGCCGACGCGCTGGATGGACGATTGAGGATCGAGCATCTGAATCGCGTTTTGCCAAAAGACGCGTGCCTGGTATGTGTCACCTTCACGCCGTACCGATACAGCTTGCGTCATCGGGCCACTCCTTGACTGAAAGGTGGCGTGGGGGCAATCCCTGCGACAATTTGCAATGTCCGCGCATGGGTGACGGCTTGATTGGGGTAGGCGTCGAGAAAGATTGCGGGCAAGAGCCTCTGCGTGAGGTCAGAAAAAGTGAAACCTTCCTCGCCTGGCTTGCGCGGGCCGGTGTGCTTTACGACTTCAAGAATGTCCTTTGGAGAGAATCCCAGCTCCTCAAGGGGTTTTTGCAGCACGGCCTCACGTTGCTCATCGTTCGGGCGTCGGAATGTGACGATGTCTGCAGCGCGGCGCTGGACTGCTGGATCAATTGAATTTAGGCGATTGGTGCTCAAAATCACGACAGCAGGAAGATTCTCCTCGGCGAGACGGTCGACGCCCCGGATGAAGGCATTTACGCCGGCACGATCTTCGTGGTGCATCTGTGCATTCTCGCGGCTTTGTGTGAGGGCGTCACCTTCGTCCACGAACAGGATGGCAGCACCGTGGGCCTTCTTGCCCCTCCCCTTAAGCTGTCGTGCATGATCTGCCACCGCATCGAACGCCTCGGAGAGCAGTTGAGTCATCTCTCCAACGCGGCCTGAGCCGCGTGTTGCAAGACTCAACGGAAACAGTGTGATGTCGATTCCTTCCTGTCGAGCGACCGAGTCGCCAATGGATTCGGCCAATTCTGTCTTCCCTGTGCCCACATCCCCGGCAAAGATCACCAGTGGCGGACGTCGGGCTACGTAGCTGAGAAGGGCATCCGCTTGTCCATGGAATTTCTTAGCCCATTCTTGCGGCCCCGAGGTATTCACAAGAATCCCGAGGGTCTTGGTCAAGCTGGCCTTAGTCTGGTCGAGACCAACCAGCTGACTCAGGCGCTTTGCCGCGCCCATATCCGGGTAGCTGAGGCGGCGGTCAAAGAGAGCATCGAGCGAAGTTTTCATGGTTAGCTGCCTTTCACCGTGCTGCGGGCCACGCCGCGTCCACCTGCGGAGTAGGAGAGATCATCGCTCCAATAGCCACGTTCCAAACCTGGCGTGGACTGGCTGGAGCGGGTAAGTGGCGAGCCCTTCTTGATGCGCTCGCGCTCTTCTTCGCTTTTCTGCCACCATGAGCTGCTGTAGCTCAAGAACGAGGTGAAGGTAGCCCCTGCGATGTCATGGCCGGGGCGGATCTTGCCGGGGTCGTCGTCTGTCTGCATCGAGCCGTCTGCTGCGACTGTGTAGCGCACGCAGGCAGCGGTCCAGGCGCCGTTGCGCTTGTACCCGTAAACGACGGAACTTACGGCGTCATGCTTGAGTAGATAAGTGAGCTCTTCTTCGTAGCTGTCAATTTCCGAATCGGAAGGATCGTACGTCAGATACAGGCCCTGGAGTCGTTTCAGATCGGTCGCCACCTTCGAAGCGATGTATCGGGCGTGAGTAATGGTGAATGCGACTGTTGCGGTGACGGAATAGCTACCCATACTGCTGCCTCCCTAGGCTGAGAATGTCGGCCCGAAGACCTTTTGCCAGTAACGAACGGTTTCACCTTTTGTGGTCGCGCGAAGCGCTGCCTCAACGGCATCGCCAGCATCGAGAGCGGCTTCGATCAAAAGGTCACGGTTGGATTCCTTGTAGAGCTTGGCGACATTGTTCTGGCAATTGACGGGGTCCCAAATTCGGATGGGATCACTCGTCACCTCACAGTCGCTTGTCTTGTAGTAATCCGAAAACGTGATCGTGGACTTGAGGCCATCGCACGCCAGGAAGTTGAAGAAGCGGCTGAGCGCGGTCGGGTAGTCGTTGAGAGCCATACCGTTGTCCGCAAGGTGCGCAACGATCAATTCGGTCATAAACGACTTGAACCGAAAGTTTTCGTCTGCCTGCTTTTGAAGTTTGGCCCAGAATTTGATGAGCCGCACTACCTGGGCGAAGTGGGTCTTGTTCGCGTCCTTCCGCTTGCGTAGAAACTCCAGGTGCATTGGAACACTTGTCATGAGTTCTTCGCCCGTGTCCTGTGAGATCAGGCTGCCTTTCCACTGCGGGTCGCCCTTGTAAAGTATCGGAACGATGTCAACCTCATTGCCAGTGGTGATGAAATTCACCGCGACGGAGTAGGTCTTTCGCTGAATCTGCTCCGGTTTGAAGTTCGGAAAGGCCTTCTCAAGCCGGGAAGCCAGCCATGCGATGAGGTCGGAGACCTTGTGCGGGGCAGTATCGGAGGAGACATAACAAGCTACATCAATGTCACTGACTGACTTCAAGGCCGTTCCCTTCGCGAGGCTTCCCGACAAGAGCATCTTGCGGAGTTCGAAGTCAGGGTGGTCCGCAAGGTAGGTCTGAAGGCGGTCGCGGAGCAGATTTGCCTGCCGCCGTAGTTCCAGAGCGTCATCGCGCTTGAGGTTCACGCGCTCTTCAGCGAACTGGACAATATCCCGATGCGTAACGTGTTCTCGTGACATCTTGCACCCTCCACTAAAACTAGCTAAAAAGACTGTACCACATACATAAGGGCTGTGGAAAAGATAGCCTCTCTTGTGTATTCTGTGTCTGGCGGATAATTTGATGAGCGACAAACGGACCATGACACTGAATCTGTCCGAGGCCGAAATGACGGCCTTGGAAGAGCTCTGCGTAAAGAAAGATCTGTCCAAAACCGCTGTTCTGCGGCAGGCCCTTCGTCTGTATCAAACGATCGACGCGCGCGTCGATCAGGGTCACAAGCTCATGCTTGAGGGAACGCATGAGAAGTCTGAGCTAATGCTGCTATGAGCATCGGAGGTTCGATTGTCCTGGAAGACGTTGGATCGGGGCTGTCTGTCCCAGCTGATCTCTTGGACAGGATCACGCAGGCGAACCTCAATGATTGGCGATGCGAGTGGTTGCCGGCCATGCAGAGCTTGGTGAGAGGTATGCGCGCGGCCGGTGCCGATCCCTCTAACCTTCCGCAAACAGAACACTGGGATTGGGAGCAAAAGACCCGTCGTGTCCAGGGCCTTCTTGCGTTTCAGTCGTTCGCAGTGATGGCACAGGGCAAGACGCAGGGGTTGATGCGCGTAGAGCTTAACCACACGGGCAGGATGGCCGTTCAGGTCGGCAAGCCCCTTGTTTACGTCGAATACTTAGAAGTGGCACCTTGGAACCGCGGCGCTTGCGCTGACCAGCGTTTTCGGGGCGTTGGGACAGCACTCATGACTGCTGCCGTCGACCTGAGTTTAGCGGAAGGTTTTGGTGGCAGGACGGCGCTGCATTCCTTGCCACAAGCGGAGAGCTACTACCGAGATGTATGCGGCATGACCGATCTTGGACCCGATAAGAACTATGACGATCTCCGGTATTTCGAAATGACCGTGCAACAAGCAGCCAAATTCATATCGTGAGGACACTTATGACGCAACGAACCGAGGGCTGGTGGAAAGCACGGGCAGGAAGAGAAGCTGGATACACCATTCATGCAGGGCCTGAAAGGGAAGCGCCGCCGTTCACACCATCTGACCTGCAGTCTGCAAGCTCGCAAGAAGGAAAGCCTGACTCTCTCTTTGCCTTTGGGAAATTGGTCGAGCTGATGCGTAGAAGTAGAGGTTGGACTGTTGAAAGGCTTGCCTGCGAGGCTGATCTTGACCTAGCGGACGTGGTGGTGATCGAAGATGATCACACGGCTCTGCCTGAACCAAGGGCGGTATATCAGCTTGCCCAAGTGTTTGAGCTACCGCAAGCAAGACTTTTGCAAGTGGCGGGGCTGTCGAGAGAGCGTGATCCCGCGCTCCAGAGAGACACGCTCCGCTTTGCAGCTCGATCTCAGTCGATTGCGCAGCTTAGCGAGGTGGAGCAACGTGCGCTCGATGAATTTGTGTCGGTGATCGCTTCTAGAGCATAAACTTCGAATGTGCTTAATCCAGAGTTGCGCCCGAAGACGATCGCTGATCTTAACGCGCAAGCGGAGAAGCTCCTCCGTGGTCTCGGCAGTGCCGAACCACCTTTGGACTTGCGGCTCTTGCGCGAGTTGTTAAAGCTTGATCGGCACTATTACTCATCAACCAACGATGGAGCGATCGCCGAGACGGTGAGCAGGCTCAAGGTTGCAGGTCAACAAATTTTGACAAGGCCAGGTCTGCTAAAGACCGCAATTTTGAAGTTCAGCCTGAAGGCATTGTACCTTCCCGACCAGCGGCGCATTCTTCTCGATCAAGAGGAGCCTCTGCTCAAACATCGATGGAACGAAGCTCACGAGATTGGGCATAGCATCATCCCGTGGCACGAAGGAATGATGCTCGGGGACAATAAGCAGACTCTTCTTCCGATGTGTCATGAGCAGATGGAAGCGGAAGCTAATTACGTGGCCGGAAGGCTACTGTTCGCGGGATCGCGGTTCCAAGAAGAGGCTAGCAGCTCACCAGCTGATTTGGGTCGTGTGCGATCCCTTGCGAAGTCATATGGGAATACAGCGACCTCAACGTTGTGGCGATATGTAGAAGAAGCGCATCCAGGTCGGCCGATGTTTGCCCTCGTCTCTGGTCATCCGCACGCATTTCGCAGAGAAAAGGACTTTGACCCACTTAATCCTTGTCGCTATTACATACGATCTCCGGCGTTCCGGGAACGATTCGGTCCCAGATCCGCCGTAGAGCTATTTCAGATCGTTAGCGGTTACTGTGGAGCGCAACAAGGTGGATACATTGGCAAGGCTGAGGTCGTTGTTGCAGACGCAAACAACGTTCCTCACACGTTTCGCTGCGAGACCTTCTTCAACCGCTATCAAGCACTGAGCTTAGGTGTGTGGCAAGAAAGCGCAACCTCCGTTTCTACGGGGAACGGTTATAAAGTGGCGTGAGTGCATTTGCTCTTAATTGCTTTTGAGTGGATGTGTCGCTTTTCTCATTATGTGGCCTACTTCTGATCGAATTATTCGCAGACATGAGGATTAGCCAGCGTCGAGCTTTACGCCTGACGATAACGAGGTTCTCTCTGGCGGTCTCCACTGTCGTTTGTCACTTTATGTGGCACACTTCTGATCTGTTTATTTGGCACACATGCGATCGGGAATCCCACTGGTGGAGCGCGTTCTGAGAGATATCTGATTGATTTCATTAAGATTCGCCGACTTCGGCAGATCGTAGACTGAATGGGAGTGTGCCAATTAATTCGATCAGAAGTAGGTCAAATAGTTAGAAATGTAGCGTGAGTGTTTCGTTGTCGTAGATTTTGTGCCGATATTTGTCGTAGGGCTGGTGCGTGGGAGCGTCCTAGATTGCACTTCATCGAATCCCAAGTGCCTTCACTACAAAGAGTTAGGTGGGTCGTGAGCGATTGCCCCGGCATTGAGAGTTGGGGTTCTTACGACAAATATCACCTCAAAATCTACGACAGATAATGGTTCTGGCTCACATTTGGTGATGCTCCGCAGTCGGGTGTAGACCTTCCATATGCGAAGAGGAGAGTTGGTCCCCAACAGCACGGAAGTAAAGCTCGTCTGCTTACGGCAACAGGTCGGAATAGTGCAGGTGGAGCTGAGGACCTGTCAGGCCGGTTCTGTATGTCCGTGCTGTGGCATGGCCTCCGGCCGAGTTCACAGCAGGTACAGGCGTCAAGTACTCGATCTGCCGTGGCAGGGTCTGCCGGTCCGCATCCTGCTCCGGACGAGAAAGTTCTTCTGTGTGAAGGAACGATGCAAGCGCAAGATCTTTACCGAACAGCTGCCTGGCACCGTCGACCGCTACGCGCGTAGGAGCTCAAGGTCGAGCGAATCACTACGATGGCTGGCGCTCGCGCTAGGAGGAAGAGCCGGTTCACGCCTCGCGCGGAAGCTTGGGTTGCTCATCAGTGGCGCGACACTCCTGCGACAACTACGACGGCAGTCCAAGCCACCTTCAGCTGCACCACGTGTTCTCGGAATCGACGAGTGGGCATGGAAAAAGGGACATCGCTACGGAACCATCCTTTGCGACCTTGAACGCGGCACAGTAGTCGACTTGCTGCCGACGCGCGATACTGCGGCTGTGGCGGCATGGCTGACCAAACATCCAACAATCGAGGTCGTCAGCCGAGATCGTGCTAGTTCCTTCGCGGATGCAATCCGCCGCGGAGCACCTGGAGCAGTTCAAGTCGCAGACCGCTGGCACCTTTTAAACAACCTCTTCGAAGTGCTGACTCGCTCACTGGACCGCTATCGTCCAGCAATGAGGGCGGTGAGCGATAGGTTGTCGTCCGCCTCACCTGCCATGTCGCCGATTGGAAAGCCGACGCTCGCGGCAGAGCGCAAACAACAGAGGCGAGAAAGTAGGCTGCAGCTCTACCAGGAAGCGAAAGCTCTCATGGATAGCGGCGTGAGTCAATCCGAAGCGTCGCGAAGACTCGGCGTAAGCCCTCGCACCCTCCAGCGTTGGACTGCCTGCGGTGCCTTCCCGGAACGTAAGCGTCGCGACTTCCCAAGCTCAGTCGATGGGTTTACAGCTTATCTAACGAGGCGCGTGGACGAAGGCTGTACGAATGTCTCGCAGCTATGGCGGGAGATCCGCGAGCAAGGGTTCGAAGGGCAACTGCAGACCGTATGGAACTGGTTACGACTGCACTTCGGCCGCTCGCAAAATCGTCGTCGTTCAACGATGTTGAAGAGAAGCCATCCGCTCTCGCCGAAACAAGTCGCTTGGCTAATGTTGAAGGTTGATCAGTCGAGAAGCAAATACCTGACAGTCCTCGCTGAATCCTCACCGGAGCTTGCGTCCATCGCGAACGTTGCTAAGTCGCTGTTCGACTTGCTCCGTAATCGGGACGCAGGAAGATGGACCGAGTGGATAGAAGCTGCGAGGCGATCTCCGCTGGCCTCGTTCGCCAAGCGCCTGGAGCGCGACAAAGATGCGTTGCTTGCGGCTCTGCGGCTGCCTTGGAGCAACGGAATGGTGGAAGGTCAGGTCCACAGACTGAAGCTCTTGAAGCGCCAGATGTACGGCCGTGCTGGCTTCCATCTGCTCCGCGAACGCGTCCTTCACGCGGCCTAGTCGGCAGCTGCTGAGAGACAACTGCAGCAGCTGCTTCGAGCTTCACCAAAAGTGATCCAGAACCCAGATAATTTCTCAAACTACACTGTTGGGGCATTCGTCGATTCAGACGACGGAACGCTACCTCGGGTCTGAACAGGACATTGCCATCGCGGTGAATGACAGTCTGGGGTTGTAAGGCACAAGACTAGTGACCGCGGCCCACGGGTGCTAAGGAGCTAAAGTCTTTATGCTTGAGCTATGCAATATTCAGCAATCCTCCGCGAGATCGACGCGGAGCTCAACAAGCTACTCCAGGTACGAAAGATCCTTGCAGGTACAGTTGAGCCGTCGTCAGTCACTCCTCGCACCGACTCAAAGAAGCGATGTGCAAAAAAGATCGCTTCAGTGCGGCGGCAAGCCGCAAAGCCGATGGAGACCGCTACCCTTCGAAGCCTCCCTCTGGTACCGACAACAAGCGGCGGGCTCGCAAGCATCCCCAGAGCAACTGTGACGGTATTGCCCCCAAAGCAAAAACGGGAATACCGTCGCACGATCAAGGCATTTGTTCCTGAACCACGAGCGCTTGCTGCACCTCGCTCAAGTGGAGTGGTGGTTTACATGGCACCAGAATCCTCGACCAAAGCTGTCGCAACCCAGCCTCAAAGTCAGTTGCTTTCCACGGAGAACCTGGAAGCTGTGATGCGCCAGAAGCTTCTCGGCGGAACAAACGGCTAGTAGGGAAGAGGCGGTTGCAGCAGTTTCCCAAAACACCGTTTTGCTCGAAATGACACGCTCGCATGGGAAGATGAGCTATGCAAGCTTATCTAGACGCCTTTCACTCCATCGAAGGTCAACGGCTTTCCAAGGTTCTTTGGCGCAGTGGGCAAGACGAGCCGGAAGCTATTTGGCTTGTCTTCGAAAAGGGTACCTTGCTGATCCAAGTGAATGAGGAAGATGACACGATCAGCGTGAATGCAGGCGCAACGCTAAAAGCGGATGAGTGTGTGGACCTTAGTTCATCTGATCTCTGGCAAGGTTTCGTGGGTCAGCCGTTCGGCTGGAGCTGGGTCGCCACAAATCAACAGGGCTATCGTGATGTGGTGCTACTAGGTTTCGACGGAATCACTCCGCAAGTGATGTTAGAAGTGATGGCATCTTCAATCAAAATACATCGGATTGGCGCAGCTGAACCTATTGGTAGTCACAAGGGGGCTTAGCTCCTCGAAAGTCGGGTTTTCGGAAACAGGGCGCCTGGGCCGGGGTGGTTTCGCAAACACCGTTTCTCCGGAATGGGTGCGAATCAATGTTCCGACAGGCCCAAGGTGGTGATTGAGGACGTCCTCAACTTTTCGTCGCAGCTTGAGTCGCAAGAGGTATCAGGAAAGCGCGTGTATATTGCCTCGATGATGTTCTGGCCCTGCTCCATCGACACTAGAGGCAAGACGCAGTCGCTCCCACAATAGACGCCTTGCGGGAATATGGGGCCGTTCTTACCTTCAGACTTTCTTTCTCTCCACGCAAGATCCGGGGCCTGAAGTCTCCAACGATTGATCGGAAAATACTCGTCTCTCGTAAAACCAGCACTGATCACGTCCCGTGCTGTCACGGTAAGCGTAACGTCTGTACCTCGGCTTGTTCCCGAGAGGTCGCCGTAGGAGCCGACAGCAACGAACGCCATCATCAGTACAACGATGAGTGGCGATTTTGGGATGAATGGAATCAGGCACCCGAACGCGCCCAGCCATGCTAAGCCCCGAAGCCAAAGGTGTTTCTTCGAGAAACAATGCTGCACGCGATACTCAAGCCCATCTGGGAGCTCACGTGAACTCAATCTGAGGAGCACGGAGCCATCTTAACGCCGTTTTGCCCTGTCCTCAAAAGTCGGGTTTTCGGAAACAGAAGCGTCGGGAGTTGCCGAAAACGCCGTTTTGCGCGAAGCGACCAACTCATCCCTGCTCCTCACCTGTCGGAATCTTCCTTCTGTGGCGATAAAGCTTGACTCTTGACGGGACCTACCAGTCGAAAGCTCCGTTTGCCCACCTGTAGCTGGAAGTCAAAACTCCGGAAGAACAGCAATCCCCAGATGCTCGCGCTGGATCAAACAGCTCAACGACAAGCAATCCCTCCCTTGCAGACACGCCGTACAGCCCTGAGTATGCCCGTGATCCGGTATGGCAAAAGGTGTAGCTTTGCGCATTAAGTGGCACACTTTTGTCGCGCTATTTGGCACTTTGGCATCCTTCCAGGGCCTCAATGCCGTTAGGCCGTAGACCCGATCCCGCCGCACAATACGCCAAGTTGTTTATCTAGCGTGGTTTGCACCGGGGGTGGCTTCATTATCCGCCCCACACGTGTGCCAGATAATCAGCACAGAAGTGCGCCAAATAATTAGCAAAACGACACTGGTCCGTGGTACGGAAACCGCGAAGGAGATCGGCATCGAGCGCTCTGGTGCTCATGATCTTCGGCGTACCTGCGCGAAGCTTTGTCGCAAGGCCGGTGGCGACCTGGAGCAGATCAAGTTTTTGTTAAGGCATTCGTCGATACAGACGACGGAGCGCTACCTTGGATCAGAGCAGGATATTGCTATTGCGGTCAATGACAGTTTGGGGTTGTGATCACGATTCATTCGTGAGCTGCCGCGACGCTATTTCGGGCGAGAGGCCGCGAATCTCAGGTTTGAGGTGTGTGACCACATTGCGGTGCCTCGCCCACTCAGCCGCGCCAATGAACCGTTAAGAGGTGCAGAAAGCTTTCGAAGATGGCTATCGCCTTTGCTCTGTGGCCTAGTGATCATTTCCGGAGGGAAGAATCGCGACGACTTCTAGCCTCGCGATCCGCATGCTTGGATTTGCAGTATCACTACGTGCTGCCTGGAGCTCGCTCGGTTGTGCGCTCCGGCCCGGGTAAGAGAAACAGAGGGTGCTCTAAAAGAAACGGGTACTCTTCGTAGTCTCGCGGCTGGAGCAAGGAGTTCGATCAGGGAGGGCCGCATGAGCTCGTTCGACTGCTGTAAGAACAGCGACGATCTTCTACCTCGTGACTAGCCAGCTTTGGCAAGACTTCTCAACGCAAGAGGGAGCGGGTGAATGCTACTTCAGAGACAGGGGAACATCCGAGGGCGGATCTATCTCCCGGCCTTCGGGAGCGCGAAGCTCATCTTGAGGTGTGGAGTTGGTTGAGGCGGAACCCTGCGGACTTTGTGGGGGGCGAAGAGGAGGCGAATATGCCAAAATGGACATACTGGAGAAAAAGTGGGAAGACCCTATCAAACTGACTTGGATGGGCTGGTTGCAACAGCCGAATGGGCGGATAACGTGGACGTGACGTCTCTGTCGGAGTCCATCGGTCAGACGGCACATCATCCATTAATTGCTGTCGGCTCAGGCGGCTCGAAGAGCGTAGCTTGCTTGTCTGCACTCCTCCACCGGCGGTACACAGGTAATTCGGCCCTCGATATTACGCCTCTCTTGGTCGCAGATTGGGACTTGCAAGGCCAGGCGGTCCAAATGTTCACTGCGAGCGGCGCAAACCCCGACATTCTGGGATGCTTTGCAAGAATAGTGTCAAAGGAGCCAGAAGCCTTAACCGTCATAAGTAGCGCCTCGATTTCCCCCTTGGCAACCCGAGCTGAGGAGTACTGGTACACCGACTATTTCGGTTTTGAGGGGCCAATCAAAGGTGAGGGATTCGTTGCGACAAACTCGATCCTTGCCCAATCGATCGTAATGATGCGCGCCTACGAACGGGCCTTTGGAGTTTTAAGTGAATCCGTGTCGGAGCGTCTGAAGAGCCCAGGAGTCGCTCGTCAGTTAAGTGGGCTGGAAGGCGCAGTGAGGAAGATAGGGCGGAGGCGCCACGCGATTGTCCTTTTCGGTGAATACGGTCAGCCTGCCGCCACCGATCTTGAGTCGAAGTTCAGCGAGGTGGGCATCGCCAGCGTTCAGCTTGCGGACTATCGGAATTTCGCACACGGGCGCCACAATTGGATCGACAAACATCTGGAAGAAACCGTCGTCATCTCCATCGAGGTAGGGGGAGACTCTCGCCTAGCGTCAAGAACTCTCCGCCTCCTGCCGGATGAAGTACCCGTAGTCAGGCTCGCCGTCGAAGAAGTCGGTCCACTTGGCGCACTGATTGCGATGTACGCCGTCATCCGCCTTATCGCGGTGTATGGGCAGTTGCGTGGAATTGACCCAGGAAGACCGGGCGTCCCACCTTACGGAAGCCGGCTATATCGACTCAACGCTTGGAGTTCGCGCAATCCCGGCCATTCAATACCGGAGGTCGCTATCACACGGAAAGCCGGTGCCTCGATTTCAGCTCTCCGGCGGAATGGAAGCTTCGAGGCTTGGATGTCTCATCTATCGGCTTTCCTAGATGCGATTGAGAGCATGGAATACAGCGGGCTGGCGCTGGATTACGATGGCACAATTTGTGATCAACGTGATCGATTTGTGGGAATTGCTGCACCAATTCGGGAGGCACTCGTATCGGTCATCGAACGAGGCACCCCAATCACCGTCATCACTGGTCGGGGGCGATCTGTAGGAGACGCGCTACGCAGAGCGCTGCCAAAACTTTTCTGGGACCATGTACGCGTGGCGTATTACAACGGTTCCGAACTGCGCCCGTTAGCATTTGACGGAGTCTTGGATGATAGTTTCATGAGAGTCAGCATTCTCGATGAGCTTAGGGCTCGGATTGAGGCGCATCCTTCCCTCAAGTCTCTCAGTGTCGAGATGCGTCGTAGCCAATTATCGATTTCGACGAGCCCGTATCTGTCACCCGATGCGATTCAGCGGACGGTATCCGACATTTTGTCCATCGATCCCGTGGTGGGGGTGAGAGTGTTCACGTCTGCTCATTCGGTGGACGTCCTCTTGCCTGTTTCTTCGAAGCGAACTCCCATTGTGCAATCGGACTGCGGCGCACAGTTTTTATGCATCGGGGACAGCGGGGAGTGGCCCGGAAACGACTTCGAAATGCTTTCGCAGCCAGGTTCGCTCAGTTGCCATAGGATGTCTCGCTTGACCGATCGCTGCTGGCACATCTCCCCTACAGGCTGGAGAAACTCGCAGGCCACGTTGCATTACCTTGCCTCGTTGAGGCATAGTTCTTCTGGATTCCGAATCGACAGGGAGCGCTTACTGAGCAGCCATTCATGAATCAAGACCTAGGTTTGAGAGTGCTGAGCCAGATTCTTGGATGGGATGATGACCGGGCGCGAGAAGAGTTTTCTCGGCTCAGCATTCTCGCGCGCTACAAGTACGATAGCTACAGAGATTTTGTCGCTGGCGCTCGCTTCATCGAGAAGCTCGCTGAATGGCTTCAGCAGTTTGCGCTGGAAGATCGGGCAGCGGCCTATCAGTTCGTGCACGCCAATTTGATCTATCTGACACCTTCTGAGATCAATCATCTTGTTGAACTCTGTTTCCCCGAGCGCTTTCAGCCTGCCTTGCGTGCGGCCGCAGCAATCGATCTTGGAATTAAGCCATATGCTGTGTGGGCAGATTCCCAGTCAGCTAGAGCCTACGCACGCTTATTGCGCTCGTCCTTGTTCATCGGATTGAGCGATGGGGCGAGGATCGACGCGTTCCGGCGTGCAAATGCTGGCGTCATCTCCAATGAACAGGTCTTGTTGGCGCTGGAAATTAGCGATGAGAAATGGCAGCAAGTGCTAAAAGATCTACGCGACGACTTGGACGACCCCGAAGCAAAGTTTCAAATGGTGTTTCTCATTGATGATTTTGCCGGAACAGGAAGCACACTGATTCGATTCGACAAAGACCAGTGGAAGGGGCGACTTGAGAAGCTGTGGAAGAACATCAAGGATAAGCTCGATACTCACTTCACGAGCGAATGGCGTTTACACATTCATCACTACCTTGCTACCGAACAGGCCCAGCGTCACATGTTGCAGTCGGAGCAGAAAAGGCGATCAAGCGAGGATGGAAACTCCTGGCTTCCAGCAATCAATTTCTCCTTCGGCACGATCCTCGGTGATGACCTAAGTATCTCCCCCTCCACGCATGCCGAATTTTGGCGGCTCATGCAGAATCATTACAATTCGTCGATCCAAACGAAGCACACCGATGTTGGCGGTGCAGAGAATATCGCCAATGGTTACGGAGGTTGCGGTCTCCCACTCGTTCTTGAACATAACACCCCAAATAACTCTGTCGCGCTCCTATGGGCAGAGTGTGATGCGACAGATAAAGAGTCTCCCGCTCCTGCTATGCGACCACTATTCCGGCGTAGACAGAGGCACTCATAAATGTTCAATCCTTTCGAACGCCGCGCTACCGAGTATCTCCGAGATGACGAAGCGTTCCTTGCGGTCGTCACCCCAGAACCGATTCGCGTTCATTTGGCCCGGTATGGAGCCGAGCAAAGCCTATACAACCAACTCGTTATCGTACGTGGCACTCCGGGCAGCGGCAAGACAACCATCGCCCGGATCTTTGAAACGAACGTCGTGAGCACCGTCTTACGACACGAAGAGGCACATAAGCCTATCTACTCTGTGTTGAACGAGTGTGGGGCGATCCGAAACGGCCGGCCGGTCCTGCTGGCAGCAAGAATTCCACTGGAGTCAGATTATCGAGAGATCTGGGAGCTGCCGTATTCCGAAGATACACGCAATGCGCTTCTCACGACCCTGATCCAAAGCCGCACTGTCCTCGCATGGAAACGGCAATTAGACAGATTGGGAGTATCCCTTAACAAGGTTCGTCTGACGGAAGATTTTTCCTCTCCGGGGGCGCGCTCGACTGCGGGCGGCGACACCTTCGAAGCGCTGGCTATCAACGCCGCACGTATCGAAGAGGCTTTACTCAGGGTCATTGGAGCCCTCGTTCCTCCGCCTCAAGAAGAACTTAAGTCTATCGACGCTGACTACTACCGGCCTTTTGAAACGCTTACACATATCGAGGTGGACTTTGACTCAGAAGGAATATTCCACCTGCAGCCACTGCTTATCTGTGACGATGCCAACACTCTTCATCCACTGCAGCTCGCCTTCCTGCAGCGGTGGCTAATAAGGAGAGAACTGAAGGTCGGACGATGGCTGCTAACCCGGCTGGATGCATTGAGGCCGGAAGAGGCATTCGCGATCGCTCATCAGGAATCGAGTTCAAGCGAACTTCCTGGTGTCACTATCTCAAGGGAAGTAGTCTCCATAAATTTGCAGAGTGAACGGCGGGATCAAAAGTCGTTTTTTCGGCGGATGGCCAAAGACATGGCAAATCGCTACATGAGGCAGATGCCAATGTTTGCAACTCGCAAACTCGACGACTTCTCGAGCCTGCTATCGGATCGCCCAGCAAGGCTCACGCCATCCAAGCTCGACGCGCTGCGGAGCCGAACACAGTCTGAGGCGAAACGGCTGCATGTCTCCGGTGAACGATACGAAGCGATTCTCCGTTTGATCCAGGACTACGATCCAAATCTGCCAGCGGACGAACAACTCTCCCTGATGCTGATCCTGCTCAATCGGTATGCGCACCGTGTCGACCAGAAAATGCTTTTTGGGGAAGAAGATCCGGAACCGAACCGACCTCTGAAGGTGGACTCAGGGCTGGAGGAAGCGGCGCGCCTCTATCTTCTGCATTCTTTTGGACGAGCGTTCTTCTTCGGATTCAATGATCTCTGCGACGCAAGCTCTGAGAACGCGGAGCAGTTCCTGAGATTGTCGGCGATCCTAGTGGACTCCATTGCAACTCGTCTCATTCGCAACCAGAGCGCCACTTTGAGCTGTGAGCAACAAACGAGTCTTCTACGTGAACGTGCTTCGGAATATATGAAGTCGTGGAGCTTCCCGTATTACCAGCAGGTACGAACTTTGGTCGAACTGATTGGTTCACGATGCGTGTTGGAGTCGTTACGCCCGACAGCATGGATTGGGAGCGGCGCCAACGCTTTTGGGATCTTGCAAGAGGAGTTTGATCAGATCACGAAATCTTATCCAGATCTTTCGAATGTGCTGAAGTACGGGATGGCCTATAACGCCTTTTCACTCGTCCCTAACTACGATTGCCAAGGGAAAGTCTGGTGCCTGATCGAATTGGGTGGTATCCCTTGTCTGAGCTACGGATTGACCCTCAAACGGGGTGGGTTTATAAAGAGCACAATCACTGAGTTTTCGGATGGGCTCGCATGAGCTATCCCTCACCCCGCTGGGCGAGATGCATCATGCATCGCGACGGTCAGGCTCCTCAGTTTCTGCGCGAATGGTTCTCGTCAGAATCGAAGAAAGCATTCTTCATTGGAGGCGCCGGTTTCGATCCGCGCTCGACGGCAGTGGCGCGCTTCTTGAAGCACTTAGCCAAGTGTGCGATCACGGGAATTCTTATCAGAGAGCATCGACCGCTGGCCCCTGCTCATCTTCTTGCCGGAGCTGAGAAAAACATCGCAGAGTTGCTTCAATTGATCCCCAATCTGCAGATTCGGGACATAGATATTTTTGCTGACAACGATCTTGCGCTTGTTGGAGGCCGCCAAGCAGCGAAAATCGCTAAAGCTATCGATTGGGAGAATGCTACAGATATCGTCGTGGATTGCAGCGCACTTTCCCGCGGCGTTATTTTTCCTCTAGTGCGTTCGATTCTCGAAATTTCGAGCACTCCTGTGAACCTTCACCTACTCGTGATTGATAACGCAAGCCTTGATGACGGGATCGTAGCGGAGCCAGCGGAGCGCGCTTCTACGATGCACGGGTTTCGAGGTAGGCTAGGACTCGAAAGCAGCCAGCATTCTGCTGTTCTTTGGCTTCCTCAGCTTGTGCCAGGTCATAAAGACTCTCTCTCGAAGATTCATTCAAGCTTGGAGCCAAAGCCACACGACATATGTCCAATCCTGCCTTTTCCTTCGCGCGACCTACGGAAGCCCGAGCTGTTGATCACAGAATACTCAGTGGAGCTGGAAAGTACTTGGGGCGTCGATCCGAGGAACGTGGTCTTCGCGTCGGAATCAAACCCCCTCGATCTCTACCGTTCCATCCTCCGAATCGACGATGAGAGAGGTCAGGTGTTCAAGGAGACGGGCGGCTCTTTGCTTGTGCTTTCACCGATCGGGAGCAAGCTGCTTTCACTGGGCGCCCTAATGGCGGCAATCGAACGCGACTTTCCCGTCGTTTACGTAGAAGCGCTAAACTACAAATTCACACCGAGCGTCGCGAATCAAGAGTTCGCGGGAGATCGGCTCGTCCACCTTTGGCTGGAGGGAGAAGCATATGGCGCCGCGAACGCGAAAGTCTAAGAAGATCGCTGGGATAGGCCTGATAGCGCTTGATCTTCTTGTCCCAGAGGGCCAGGAGCACCCCCGTCCGTCCGCTGGCGGAACTTGTGGTAATGTTCTTGCCATTCTGGCCACGTTGGGTTGGAATGCAACACCGATCGGCCGCCTCCAACGGGACGAGAGTTCAGATCTCATTGCGAAAGACCTTCAAGCCTGGGGTGTCAAGCTTCCGTTGCTTAACATCAGCCCGACTGCCGCCGCTCCGGTCATAGTGGAGCGCTTGCGGTTAGATTCCGCAGGCATCCCCTTCCACTCATTTTCGTTCGCCTGCCCATTCTGCGGGGAACGGTTGCCTTCGTACCAGCCTGTGACCATTTCTTCATTACAGGAACATATGCCAGCGATCCTTACGAGCGATGTTCTGTTCGTAGATCGAGCATCTCCTGGTGCGGTAGAAGTTGCTAATCGATTCCATGACGCTGGCAAGATTGTGGTCTTCGAACCATCGACGAGCAAGATCGATCATTTGTTCTACAAGATGCTGGCCGTCTCGAATATCGTAAAGTACTCCCATGAACGCTTCCCTGAATTGGAGGAGACCTACTGGCCTGCAGTTCGTATGCTAGAACTCCAAACACTGGGCCGTGGTGGACTGCGGTTCCGATACAAGCAGAAGGATTCACCAAGTTCTTGGTATCATCTGCATGCCCCAAAGCGCGACACTGTGGTGGACACGTGTGGTGCCGGCGACTGGGCAACCGCAGGGCTCGTTGAACTCACCTGCCAGAACGGGCTGTCAGGGTTGCAGGCGTTGACGAAAGCAAAAGTGCTTGAAGCTCTCGCATTCGCCCAGAAGCTGGGCAGCTGGAACTGCGGCTTCGCCGGTGCTCGAGGGGCCATGTATGCAATGTCGAAGCCCGAGCTGCTCCGAGAGATCAGGGCACTAGCTCCGTCCCAAACATTAACTATGCCGACGATGGACATGCCACGGGCCCATTTAGATGGGACCCGGGCGTGCCGGATCTGCAACGAGAATGAAGCTTCTGTGCGTAGACGAGGCTGAAATCGTGCTGCGGCTGGTATGCGTCCTGTGCGCCAAAGTCATCAGACTGACGGAATCGCCTTGACCACCCGATAGCCAATGGGATAACGCGGCAGCCGTTCGCCGGTAAGCACTGGCCCGGTCCCTGCTGACGATCTCTGCTCCAGGATGCTGTTCCAACCAGCGCGCAACGGTCCCGGCCTCACGATCCGGTAGCAGGTCGATGACTCTTCGCTGCTTCAGATCTGTAGCGTGAGGTGCTGGGTTGTCGGAAGTTTGTGGCGCTCTCTGTCGCAGGCTGAAGGGGAATGGATCGCCGCTGAGCGCGTGAATGCGTGATCAGAGGCGTTCAAAGCCTATGCCGGACTCGTTAGCCAGGCATGAAGCTGCAGTGGAAGCGACAAATAGCACCTCAATTTCGCGACAGAGAATTCCTCAAACTACAATTGGCAGCTTGCGATGCCGGTAACGTCTTGGCAGCCGATGAGGGAGACGCTGGACCGTGAAAAGCGAGAACGGGCGTGGAGAGCCACGGACTGGTTCAATGCGACCCTCGGGCTCAATACCATCCGCATTCTCGGTGCCGTTTCAAAGGAGGCGGCCTGGAAGCTCAGAGCGGAGCATCGCTTGCCGAGATGGACAACTCGGTGGGATGAACTCTCTAAAAGCCCGTGCCAAATGAGTCATAGCCGAAGAAACAGTTAATGTGACACGATTGAAGCGTTGAGAAACGGAGTTTGCGATGAACTCCGGTACCCACCCTGTAGCACGAGAGCAGAGGAGAAACAGTGTTAACGCCTAAACGTCTCAACGCTTCCAGCCGAAGCCATCTCTTCCTCCAATCGTGATGAATGTTCCTTTCAGCCAGTCTCAGACTCTTCCGGAGATCGGGCAAATCGTCCATGTTCGTCAACGGCTCTATCTTGTAGAACAGGTAATCGGCCCGCCAGCACAAGATGAAGCCACTCTTGTAAAGATGTCGTGCGTTGATGACGACGCTCAGGGACAATTGCTGAACGTCCTCTGGGAGAACGAACTAGATGCTGAGATACGGAGTGCTGAGAACTGGTCGCAAATAGCTGATCGAGGTTTTGATCCGGCCCCCCGCTTCGCGGCATACCTTAATACGTTGCGGTGGAACTGCGTCACTTCGACCGATCCAAGGCTCCTGCAATCCCCCTTTAGGGCCGGGATCACATTAGACCCGTACCAATTGGAACCGCTTCGGAAAGCTCTACGTTTGCCAAGGGTCAACCTATTCATAGCGGACGACGTGGGACTCGGCAAGACGATTGAGGCTGGACTGATTGCACGTGAACTGCTTCTGCGAAAGAAAATAAGGGAGATAGTCGTCAGTTGTCCCCCTTCGATGCTGCTGCAATGGCAGGAAGAATTGGCCTCCAGGTTCGGTCTTCAGTTCGAGATCCTCGACAAAGAGTATGTCCAGAAAGTCCGAAGGGAGCGGGGATTCAGTGTCAATCCCTGGTCTACACACTCTCGTTTTCTCATTTCCCACCGTCTGCTCATTGACGAGGCGTACACGGCAAGCCTCCGTGACTGGCTCGGGACCTTTCGGCCTGGGACAATGCTCATACTTGACGAAGCGCATCATGCGGCGCCTGCTGGCGGGCAGAAATATGCCATCGACTCTCAAACTACCCACGCAGTTCGGGCTCTCGCGCCGTGTTTCGAACACCGGTTGTTCCTTTCCGCTACACCGCACAACGGGCATTCAAACAGTTTCTCGGCACTTCTGGAGATCCTCGATCCTCAGCGTTTTTGCCGTGGAGTGAAGGTCACAAAGCAGAATCGCGAAGACGTCATGGTGAGGAGGATCAAAGAAGACCTTCGAGAGATCCAAGGAGGCTTTCCAAAGCGGATCGTTGATCAAATCACGCTCCGTGACCTGCCCCTCGATACTCCAGAACTCCGACTCGCAGCTCTCCTTTCGGAATACCAAGAGGCCCGAGAGGCACGCCTTGTGAATCACACCAAGAAGGCGCAAGCAGCGTCCGGACTTCTCATTTGCGGGTTGCAGCAAAGACTTTTCTCCTCTATCGAAGCATTCGCGCGGACGCTTAAGGTCCATCAGCGGACTGTGGAGAAGCAGCGGAAGAACCTAATGCCGACCTCAAACCCTGGGCGGAGTGATCTTGACCTGCTGAAAGGCGGAGTCAGTAGCGACGACGAAAGGGCACTCGTCAACGGACCGGATCTCGCGGCTGAAGAGGAGTTGCAATTCGAGAAAGCGACTGCCGCTGTTCTCCCGGCTCAGGAGGACTCGCGCGAACAAGATCTTCTCAGACAGATGTCAGAGTTGGCCGAAGCGCACAGGTTCGTTCCAGACGCCCGAGTTAAGACGCTGATCGAATGGATAAGGTCGAAGATGTGTTCACGGCGAATTTGGAACCGAACACGAATCATCATCTTCACCGAGTATGAAGACACACTTCGTTACCTAGAGCAATCGCTCCGTGCGGCAATCGCAGATACCGACGATCCCCTCCCGCGTATCAGAACCTTCCGAGGCTCAACTCCAAGCGATGAGCGCGATCAAATCAAGAAAGCGTTCAATGCGGACCCCGACACTCACCCGGTCCGGATTCTGATCGCTACCGATGCTGCCCGTGAGGGGTTGAACCTCCAGGCACATTGCAGTCACCTGTTTCACTTCGATGTCCCGTGGAATCCGAGCAGAATGGAGCAACGGAACGGCCGCATCGACCGCAAGTTGCAGCCGGCGTCGGAGGTCTATTGCTACTACTTTGTATACGAGCAGCGTCCCGAAGACCGCATCCTTGAAACGGTCGTCCGAAAGACGAAGACGATCCGAGAGGAACTCGGCAGTCTCTCGCAGGTCATCGATGACGAGTTGGACGAACTCCTGAAGCATGGCATAAGGCGCAGAGAAATCGATCAGCTCGAACGCGAGATCGAATCAGCTCAACTCGACGATGAGAAGTCGGGGAACATCAATGAAGAGCTTGAATCAACCAGGGAACGCCAAAACGAGCTGCGGGTATCAATCGACCAACTCCGGTCAATGATGGAGCGTTCGCAAAGAGAAGTGGGTCTCGATGAGGACCATTTCCGAGCGGCCATATCCTGCGCCCTGGAATTGTTGAACGCACCGCCGCTGGTTGCGACCGGCAATGGGAAATTCGTCTTGCCGAAATTGGACGATACCCAATCCTCCTGGGCTGAGACGATGGATAGCCTCCGCATACCCAAACCTCGCGATCAACGGCTTTTTGAATGGCGTCGAACCTCTCCGATTCGTCCCATCGTCTTTGAAGATCCGGGGATTGTGACCGACGAAGTCGTTCAGCTTCATCTTGAACAGAGAGTGGTTCAGCGTCTTCTTGGTCGATTCCTCTCACAGGGGTTCGTTCACCATGACCTCTCGCGAGCATGTCTAGCGCAGACGCGCGATGCGATCCCTCGTGTCCTGCTGCTTGGTCGTCTCGCTCTTTACGGACCGGGTGCGGCGCGTCTCCACGAAGAAATCATTGTCGTCACTGCGCGATGGACCGATCCCGCCATTCGGAAATCGCCACTCTTGCCCTATGCACGAGAGGCGGAACTGAAGACGATGGATCTCCTGGAGAAGGCTCTTCTCTCAAGCGGCACTCCCAACGAAACTATCGAAGCGACTCTGCGGCACGCTGTCAGCCGCGACATCAACGAATTGCTTCCTCATCTCCAGGAACGCGGACTGGAGTACGCCAAGGAGGCTACCGAGAAGTTGTCCAAACGTGGCGAAGATGAGTCACGCCAAATGCGGACTCTGTTGGAGTCACAGAAAAAGCACATCTTGGAGAAAAAGCTGGAGGACAGCCAGCGCGTGCTGAAGTTTGGAGACGAAGAGTTGCGGCAGTTGAACGCAGACCGTCGCCACTGGAACAGTCGTCTCGATAAGCTGGAGAGCGAGTTAAAGGACGAACCCGACAGGATCAAAGACATCTATCGGATTCGGAGTGCGCCGCGTATCGAGCCGGTCGGCATCGTCTATCTCTGGCCTGCTTCGGAAGGGGGACACTGATGGCTTACGATGCAACAGCAGTCTCTCATCAGGAATGGCTCGGGTATGTGCAGCCGGTCGGTGTGGTCGTCTCAACTCCAGCACTGCTGGAAGCGGGAGCCGCGATCAACCGAAACTTCGTACCACTGTATAAGGAATTCCTGGCAGTCCTTCCTCAGGAGTCCGATGGCACCCCTATTCTCAAATTGACGGATTTTCCAAAGTTCGCAACCGGTGTCCTTGGATGGCGACCTCAGGATTTAGAGGGTCCGGACGAATCTCTCACGATTGCAGTTCCCGGATACGAAGAGATCCTTCACCCCGACTATGTCGTTAAGGATGCCGGCTGCCTACTTTTGCTGGTCTGCAAGACAGGTGCGGACTTCGACACAGTGCCGCCGCCGGAGCCGAGGCATTGGCACGCCTCGCCGCAGGCCAAATTCGAGCGGCTATTGAGGGAAACCGGCGTTCCGTCGGGCTTGCTTGTCAGTCCAGATGCGATTCGGCTGGTCTACGCTCCCAAGGGCGAATCCAGCGGACACATTACTTTCAAGATTGCCGACATGGCTCAGGTTGCGGGCCGTCCGATCCTTGCCGCTCTCCATATGCTTCTCTCGGCTGAGAGGCTGTTTACTCTTGCCCAGGATCAACGCCTGCCAGCGCTGCTCATCGCCAGCCGGAAGCACCAGAACGTCGTCTCGAACAAGCTCTCCGGACAAGTTATGGAGGCGCTGTTCGACCTGTTGCGCGGCTTCCAGTCCGCACACGATCAGACCGGCGTTCTCACTGAGGTGCTCCGCGACGATCCGAACCAGGTCTACGCCGGCCTTCTCACCGTCTTGCTTCGTCTCGTCTTCATCCTGTATGCCGAGGACCGTGACCTTCTCTCGTCGGACGAGACCTTCATCAACAGTTATTCCGTGGGTGGATTGTTTGAGCGTCTGCGAGAGGACGAGGCACATCATCCAGACACGATGGACCAGCGGTACGGTGCATGGGCAAGGCTCGTTGTGCTTTTCCGGCTTATCTATAAAGGCGCTCGGCACGCCAAGCTTAACATTCCCGGTCGCAAGGGATACCTCTTCGATCCAGACCGCTATCCGTTTCTCGAAGGCCGTCCAAATGCGAAGACAGAAGAGATACAGATGCCGCGAGTTCCGGATGGCGTCCTGTATCGCGTTCTGAGGCAGCTCCTTATTCTCGACGGAGAACGCCTCAGCTATCGGAATCTCGATGTGGAACAGATTGGCAGTGTCTACGAAGCCATGATGGGATTCGAGCTGCACGTCGCTAAAGGGCCGTCTATCGCGTTGAAGCCGAAGAAGCGAAACGGCGCACCGATCACCATCAACCTCGCTGAAGCTCTCGCAGTTGTAGGATCTAAGCGGAATGACTGGCTCAAGAAAGAGGCCGATCAGAAGCTGACCGGGCAAGCGGAACGGGCCCTCAAAGAGGCAAGTTCCATCGATGACCTCATGGCCGCCCTTGATAGGCGGATCGCGAAAAATGTGACGCCGACCATCGTTCCAGCAGAGGCCATGATCTTCCAGCCGTCGGCAGAACGGCGGCGTAGCGGCTCGCACTACACTCCAAGGTCGCTGACCCAACCCATCGTCGAGGCGGCGCTGGCTCCCGTGCTCAAGAATCTCGGAGAGAATCCGAAGCCGGAGCAGATTCTCGCTCTCAAAGTCTGCGACCCTGCGATGGGCTCTGGGGCGTTCCTCGTGGAGGCTTGCCGTCAGCTTGGAGATGCATTGGTCGCCGCGTGGGATCGCCACGACCAGACTCCTATCCCTCCTCACTTGCCGCCCGACGAAGATGTAGTGCTCCACGCCCGCAGGCTGGTCGCTCAACGCTGCCTATATGGAGTGGACAGGAATGTCATGGCGGTTGATCTCGCCAAGCTCTCGCTTTGGCTTGCGACCTTAGCGCGCGATCATGAATTTACATTCCTTGACCACAGCCTTCGCCATGGCGACTCCCTAGTGGGCTATTCCGCGAAACAGTCCGCCGCGTTTCACTGGGAGCCGCCGGCCAAGGAAACGTTCATCCTCGAGCGCGTCCGGCGGGACATCGCGTCCGTCGCTGAAGGGCGGCGGAAGATTCTCAATGCGCAGGATGGTACGCCCTACGCCCAGCTCTCGCAGGAACTTGGTAAGGTTGAAGAGAAGCTTCAGATCGCTCGAAATCTCGGTGACGTTCTGGTTTCGGCATTCTTTAGCGGCAAGAATGCCCGGACTCGTGAGAACGCACGACAAGTTTTCCTTCACGATGTCGATTTGGCCTTTGGCAATAGACCGGATACCAAGGCGGGACTTCGCTTAGACAGTGTAGGAGCCCAGTTACGCGCGCGCGCAAAGCCCGTTACCCCGTTTCACTGGGAATTAGAGTTCCCGGAGGTCTTTGCGCTTGACCGGGATCTACGAGCCGAGCGTGGTTTCAACGCGATTGTCGGTAATCCGCCTTTCTACGGTGGAACCAAGATTTCTGAAGGTCACGGGATGGATTATTTTGCGTGGCTGACAGGCAATTACGCCCCAGCAGGGCATCTATGCGATCTTGTTGGATACTTCTTCCGTCGCAGTTTTTCTCTGTTGAGAGAAGGTGGTTGCCTCGGGCTAATCGCAACAAACACCATTGCACAAGGCGACACAAGGGAAGGCTCTCTTTTACCCATCCTTCGGTCGGGCGGGTCCATATATGCTGCGCAGGTTAGGTTGAGGTGGCCCGGGGAAGCCGCGGTCATCGTAAGCCGTCTTCATGTTGCTAAAGCTTTCGCCGTGAATCCGGTCCTCCTCAATGGCTCACCAGTTGACCGGATAAGCGCCTTCTTGATTGCCGGTGACGTTGATGAGAGTCCTGAACGACTAGTTGGATCACCGTATTTCTCCTTGGGAAGCAAGATCTATGGCCAAGGCTTTCTCTTCGACGACAAAGACCCTGAGGCGAATCCCGACGCACTTAGACTCGAAGTCATCAGAGCCAATCCAGAGTGCGCTTCTCGCATATTTCCGTATATCGGTGGCGAAGACCTAAACAGCAGCCCGACTCAAGTAGCGCCCCGATATGTAATTTTCTTGAGCGATATCAAGTCAGAGACGGAGCTGGCGCCTTGGCCGGAACTTGAAGCGATCGTGAGGAGGCGGGTAAAGCCAGGCCGGGATGTGCTTGGAGACAACCCGAACAACGTCCCTCTAAAGCGGTTGTGGTGGGCATATCAGGCACACCGGCCCGAACTTTACGAACGGATCAAATCGGCCTCCAAGGTTCTCGCGAATTCGAGCGTCAGCGGTCATCTGAGCTTTGCATTCTTGCCGACGAACTACATCTACTCACAAAAGCTCACAGTTTTCGACATCAGTAGTTTCCCGGCCTTTTGCGTTATGCAGTCGCGTGTGCACGAGATTTGGGCTCGCTTTCTTAGCTCAACTCTCAAAGATGATCTTTCATATTCACCATCGGACTGCTTCGAAACATTTCCATTTCCGCAAGACTACGAGGTCAACATGGAGTTGGAGCAAGCTGGCCGTAGGTATTATGACTTTCGAGCTAAACTTATGTTCGAAAAAGATGAAGGTTTAACCAAGACATACAATCGTTTTCACCGTCCAGACGAACGCTCTCCAGAAATTGTGGAATTGCGTCACCTGCATGAGCGGATGGATGAAGCTGTGATCCGCGCGTATCGTTGGGACGAGCTTCTGTTGACGTGTGAGTTCTTCCCCGAGTTTGACGAGGAGGACAATGATGACTCCTCGCAACCATCGCGACCACGTCCGGCCAAGTATCGTTTGCGTTGGCCGGAGAAGCTTCACGATGATGTTCTGGCGCGCCTGTTGTCGCTCAACGTCGAAAGAGCCACTATCCAAGGCTCGAAAGTAAACCTCGCAACGGCTGGTCCGGTGCGCGTTCCGAGGAAACGCATCAAGGTAGACAAAATTGATGTGAGAGAACCTGCTTTGTTTGAGTAAAGGAACCAATGGCCGCAGAGACGACATCCGCCCAAGTACGAAGCAAACTCGTTGAAGCCCTTAAGCTTGACCTTGTAGGTCCTGAGACGGGCCTGGGCAACGAAGTGGAAGTATTGCCACAGTCGCCCTCCCGCTGGTATCTAACAGGATTCCTTGCGCCTCTTGACGCGCCACCCGAACAACGAAGCGATGCCGAGGCAGACGATGACCTCGATTCATCTGGTGAACCAGGAGGCGACGACGATAGCGAGCCGGAGCCAAGCGCCGCCGCAAAACAAAAGTATTTACCAAGCTCAATTGGCGTTAGCGTACTACTCCCTAAAGAAGCCAAGACTTTATCGGTGCGTGTCGCTTGGGGTGACTACAAGCTGAAGACCAGCGCGCCGGGCTCAGAAGAGTGGACAAGGGAACCGCGCGAAGAGACGCTAACTCTGGAACTCGCGGACAAACTCGAACACCCAATCGAGAAACGAGTGGCCAAAAGCGGTGACAAGCATGGCGGCCTCAGTATTGCGATGACGATTCTCCCAGTCGGAACATTTGGGGCTGAGGCCGGATTGAATGAAGGTGCCAAGACCATCTCAGTCTTCCTCGTCAACCGCAGAACTCCCAAGGGTGACGAGATTCGTGACGAAGCGTTCGCCTTTCAGAGCGAGTTGCACCTGAAAGCGGACCAACCCTTTCTAGAACGTCCTAATACCCGCGGACTCCTGTCTGACGATTGGGATGAGAATGTTGCAGACCTACAATATCGCGATGTTGGCGAGTATGCGGTTGGTCACAACGTGGCTGCTGCCGGCAATCCGCGAGAAGTCCGCACTTGTTGGATTCCCGAGGCACAAGTCGAGCGCGTTGCCCCCGCAAACATCGAAGGTGTTGCGCTCGGCATGGACGAACTCGGTTCACTTTTGGACGGAGCGGAAGCCCGCACAAAGCTGATGCCGCTCGTGGTCCATTATCGTGAGTGGATCGAAGCGCAGCGGGCCAAAGTTCCGACTTCACCTCCAAGGCGAGCCGTCACCGGCAAGAATCTGCTCGACCATGCCAGCGTTGCCGCTGATCGGATCGAGGGCGGCATATCTCTTTTGGCCGATGCCGAATGCCTCAAAGCATTCCGTCTTGCAAATCAGGCCATGGCTACCGCCGCCCGCCGTCGATTCGGTCCAATGCAGAACATGACGGTGGAGTCGGTTAAGCCACCGCAGTGGCGGCCTTTTCAGATTGCCTTCTTGCTGATGAATCTTCCGGGTATTGCAGAGCCAGAGAACAAAGACCGCAGGACGGTCGATCTCCTGTTCTTTCCGACAGGTGGCGGTAAGACAGAAGCCTACCTGGGGCTCGCCGCATTCAGCCTGATTCTGCGACGGCTGCGAAATCCTGGCATAACGGGAGCTGGCCTCTGCGTTCTTATGCGTTACACGCTACGGCTGCTGACTCTTGACCAACTCAGCCGCGCCGCCACTCTGATTTGTGCGCTGGAACTGCTGAGGGAAGCTGACACCACTCTAGGAGATTGGCCTTTCGAGATTGGGCTCTGGGTCGGACGCGCTGCGACCCCGAATGAGATGGGCAGCAAGGACCGTGACCATCCGGAGACAGCACGCCGCCGCACGATCGCATTCTGGAACGACAGCAGTAAGCCCTCTCCTGTGCCACTGGAAGAGTGCCCGTGGTGCGGAACCAAGTTTCAAAAAGAGTCCTTCAGACTGACCGCCAACGGGAGAGTCAATCGGGATTATCCGGAAAACCTACAGATTGGGTGCGTCAACCGCGACTGCGATTTTACCCGCGATCGCCCGCTTCCTATTGTGGCCGTTGATGAACCGATGTATCGACGCTTGCCCTGCTTCGTCATCGCGACCGTCGACAAATTTGCGGGTATGCCGTGGACCGGCAAGATTGCCGGATTCTTCGGCAGGGTGCAGCGTCACGATAAGTCCGGCTTCTACGGACCAATGGAGCCAACGAAAGGCAACTTCTTACCGGGTGGGCATCTCCTGCCGCCGGACTTGATTATTCAGGATGAACTCCATCTCATCTCCGGACCACTTGGCACGATGGTGGGACTCTACGAGACGGCTCTCGAAGAGCTCGCAGTTCGAGGAAGTGTGCGCCCGAAGATCGTCGCATCCACTGCAACCGTAAGGCGAGCAGACAGCCAGATTCAGGCCCTCTTCAATCGCGACCAGGTAGACATCTTCCCCCCGCCAGGACCGGACCGGCGTGACTCCTTTTTCGCCAGCACACTGAAACCGGAAGAAGGCAAGACCGACACAAATCCGCGTCTCTATGTGGGTATCGCCGCGCAGGGACGAAGCCCGAAGGTTGCAATGCTTCGGGTGTATTTAGCGCTCCTTGGCGCTGGACAACTCTCTTATCAAGATCTGAGGAAGACTTCGCCGAACCCAGCCGATCCCTACATGACGTTGGTCGGTTACTTCAATGCACTTCGTGAGCTAGGCGGCGCACGGCGGTTGATCGAAGACGAAATTCGAAATCGGCTAGAACGATACGGCTCCAGAAAGCGGGTTGGGGAAGCCGTTGGACTCTTCGCTGACCGCGAGATCGCTTATGAACCAGTCGAGCTTACGAGCCGTGTCGATACTTCGAAAGTATCTGAGGCAAAACGAAAACTTGGACTCTCCTTTGAGGAAAGGAATCACGCGGATGTGGCGATTGCGACCAACATGATTTCTGTTGGGCTGGATATCACTCGTCTTGGCTTGATGGTGGTGTTCGGTCAGCCGAAGACATCCGCCGAGTACATACAGGCCAGCAGTCGAGTGGGACGTGATCCTTCAAGACCAGGTCTCGTCGTTACGTTGTTGAACGTTCACAAGCCGCGCGATCGATCTCACTACGAACGGTTCTGCGCTTATCACGAGACCTTCTACAGGAGCGTCGAAGCAACGAGCGTCACGCCGTTCTCTCCGAGAGCGTTGGATCGCGGGTTGGCCGCATCGCTTGTGGCACTTTCCCGACTAGGTCTTGAGCTAATGACGCCGCCGCAAGGGGCGATGGAAGTTCAGAACCAACGTCATGCCCTGGAATCGGTAGTACAGAAATTTGCCGATCGAGCATTCAACCATAACAAGCTGAGCGCAGCAGATCGAGAGCGGTTACGGCAGACAGTTCGACAGCGCTGTGGCGATCTCTTGGATGAATGGGTGAAGGTTGTGCAAGATCAGAAGCAGGTCGGAGCTGGCCTTCAGTACAACCCGCATGAACATGGCGCCGGGGTGCCTCTGTTGCAGGATTTCCTTGATCCATCGCTCAAGAACCTTCCGGTTGGTAATTGGAAGATGAAGTTCAGAGCCAATCGCTCTCTGCGCAATGTCGAACCAAACGTGAACATGTGGGTACGAAGCCTTGAGGGCTTCGACCTGGACGAGGACTAATGAAAGCCCCACAACGAAAGAGACCGCAGGGCCAGCTTCGTCAGGGCCAGCTCATTACGACGTTCGGCCCGGGTGCAATGACTGACCTGCCAGAGCGTTCCGTTCTGATCGCTGGCTTGGAAGATTGGGTCGGCGAGCGCGAGCTCATCAGCGAACCCCGCCTAAGTGCAAAGATTGCAAATTTGCTTAAGATCCCTTCTGTCAGACTAGAAACGCCGCCATCAGCGGGGGACATCGAAGATCAACGGATAACGGGCGTAAGAGCTTATCGCTTTCCTGAATGGTTCGTTACCCAAGATGCGCCAGGCAAGGGACAAGATGAGTCGCGGCGCAGCCGTTATCTTGTACACGTCCGGGCTCTAGCGCGTGGAAACGCATTCATACATCCCGAAACGAGAAAACGGCTTTCTGTCGTTCCCGTGCGATTTGTGCGAGCCTGTCGGCTCGGTCACATAGGGGATATCGACTGGTATTTCTTCTTGCACGGGAATGAAAACACCTGTCGTAACCAAGGAAGGCTGCTTTACCTCGACGAACGCGGAACCAGTGGCGATCTATCAGAAATTTGGATTCGATGCTCATGCGGCAAGGCAGAGCGAAGCATGGCGCAAATAGCTCTTCAGAAAGCCGAAGTCTTCGGCCGCTGTGATGGTGCTCGCCCTTGGCTCGGCCCCGCAATGAAAGAGAAATGCGACGAGATGAATCGGCTGTTGGTACGGACCGCCTCAAATGCATACTTTCCTCAACGGATGAGCGTGATCTCACTTCCAGAGCGAGTGGAAACAGTTCGGGAAGCCGTCTCTGCAGTGTGGGACTTTCTTGAAACAGCAGAAGACGAAGGCGATGTTGCCAGGGAGCGACGGAAAGCAAAGGTCAAGGAGGCGTTAGAAGGCGTATCTGACGCAGAAGTTTGGGCCGAGATCCAAGTTCGACGCGCGCCGTCTCAGGTGCAAGAGAAATCGGTCAAGTATGCAGAACTTGAAACCTTGATTTCGGCAAACGAGGAGCTCGGGGAGGACCGGCCAGAGGGGGTCTTCTATGCGCGTGCTTTGCCTCAGAAGGAGTGGGATAAGCCGTGGTTGAAGGGGATTGAGAAAGTCATCTTAGTGCAACGACTCCGCGAGGTGATGGCGCTTGTGGGTTTCACCCGATTCGAAGCTGCAGCTCCCGATACAGATGGAGAGTTGGATATGGGCGTTCGTCGGGCCGATCTGGCGAGAAACGTCACTTGGGTTCCCGCTGTGGAGAATCGTGGCGAGGGAATATTCCTGTTATTCCGACGGAAAGCGATCGAAGATTGGCTTGCAAAGCCGTCTGTCATTGAACGTGCTGTTCAGCTTAGGAGAGGTTTCGATGCGTGGAAGGCCGAGCACAGCTCATCGAGCCGGAAGTTCGGAGGACCGGCGTACATCATGCTGCATTCATTTGCCCATTTGATGATCACCACAATTGCTCTTGAGTGCGGCTATCCAGCTAGTTCGATCAGAGAACGAATCTATGCGATCCCCGAGATTGGGTATGGAGTGCTGCTGTACACAGGCAGCTCAGATTCCGAGGGTACTCTTGGTGGACTGATCGAAGTCGGTCGTCGAATTGCCGACACGATTCATAACGCATTGGAGCTCGGAGCACTATGCTCAAACGATCCAGTTTGCTCCCAACATCTACCGGAGAACCCCCACGCGCGGAGCTTCCTTTTGGGTGCAGCCTGCCACGGATGTTTGCTGGTCGCTGAAACTAGCTGCGAACAACAAAATGATCTCCTTGATCGTTCACTCGTTGTACGAACCGTACAAGGTGCTGACTCCGAATTCTTTCACGAGCTTCCGAATTGAACGCGGGAGAAGTCTTAGCTCAACTCGGGAAGGGCGATTTGGCAAGCATTTCTGCAGCTCTGAAATCGAGGCGACTGACGTCGCCCTTCTCAGCTCCAGCTCTCGCCCGCCTCACCGGGGCGAGTATGGCACCTGCGGTCGCTGTCGCCTTGCAGCATATTGTCGATCTAGGTCTGAAACCAGAGAGTCTCGCTTTGTCGATTGATCTTCTTGCCCAGGCGTTAGAGCGGAGACCTTCGATCGAAGATGCTGCTCAGTTGGTGATGACAGCTCCCACGGAGCCGGCAGCTTATCACAGGGACACTCGAGTCGTAGTGACTGATCTCTTCAGGAGAACCGAGTACACCATGTTGGTAGCGGGGTACGCAGTACATCAGGGTAAGAAGATTTTCGAAGAGCTAGCGTCAAGAATGCGGCTAAAACCCTCGTTGCAAGTTCGCCTATTCCTCAATTTGAACTTACGTCCGGGAGATGTGTCGCATTCTGCCTCGGTTGCTCGTTTCTCACGAGAGTTTAAAACTCACCATTGGCCGACTGAACACCGACTCCCGGAGGTTTTCTTTGACCGTCGCGCCTTGACATTTACATCAGGTCCTTCAGTGGCGTTCCATGCTAAATGTGTGATCCGGGATGAAGTTGAACTATTTGTTTCCTCTGCAAACTTCACCGAAGCAGCTCAAAACCGGAACATTGAGATGGGGATACTCCTGCAATCCCACACGTTGGCCAAACAAGCCACAACCTTCTTTTCAGAACTCATTAACAATGGTGTTTGTGAGCGTTGTATCTGAACCGCCAATAGAAATAGCGTCATAGCGTCTGTACAGCTCAGTCGGATCTGTAGCTTCGATAATTACTTGGCGCTGTTCTCGGCGCTATCTGGCGGGCGGCTGCAGTTTGCCGCTCAGCTAGGCTTCGCCGTCGCAGAACATACGCCAGATAATGCTGAAAGTGACAGCTTGAGGTCCTAGGAAGGCCTTCCGAAGGCATTGAGGTTCCCTTCAGATAACTGTCCGATCCAGCTTAACAATTGCTCGAGACACTCAGTTTCTGAGTAAACGTCTGTTCGTAGAATTGGGCAGCTACAAACATCAGCAAGTTCTCGGTACTTCGCTAGATAGTGACGGTGACCATCGAGTGATCCCACGACCTCGGAACGAGCGCTGAGACGTTTGACAGTTGTTTCCAGGTCAGCCCAGCAGACGATGGTTGGAATGTGAACCGCCCACTTCTGGCGAAACGACGCCATGTGTTTTGCATCAAGAAGAGAAGCAACCGTTAGCCATGCTCGATCGAATACAAGCGGGACACCAATATCGTATGAATCGCCTGCGAGGTTTAAAGCCTCGTTGCCCACCGATATGATGTCCGAGGAGTTATTTGCCTCGGCAGCCTTCATAAGACCAGCACCCAGCCTGCCCTGAAATGGACGTAGATGGATTCCGCCGATACGTGCGGCAAGGGACCGCGATAAGGTCGTTTTTCCCGAACCGTCATGCCCGTCTAATGCAATGATCAGAGCCACTTAGTCCTTGTATGGATGAAGCTTGATCTTTCCTTCGAGGTCGCATAGTTCTACCCAATAATGACGTGCGACGCCCTCGGCGAGAAGTCTCTTAGCCTCACCGCGAAGTTCAAGTTGACCGTTACGAGAAATCCGGAAGCCCCCGGTCGAACCGGCTTGCATCAGTACAACGGTGCGGTCAGCGACAGCTACTGTTACTCTACCGCCCGCGCCGTCAACCATTTTGAGGGATCTACGAACGGCAGCGGGTAGCGATATAAGGCCACCGGGCGATATCTTAAGACGCCGGTTCTGAATTGTTGATGCTGAAGAAGGGTCAGTTATATTGTCAGGCATTTTTACTTATCTCCTGCGGCCGGAGTCGATTGCTTTGCACGAAAAACCATCTCGTAAAGCTTTTCATATCGGGCTAGCACCTCTTCAGGTTCGCCACCTGACCGCCAATGATCTTTGTCAAGAGCTTCGGAGTCGGCAGAGGCCCTATTTCGGACCCGCATGCAATCGGGGCTGATTTCTCCATATAGTACGCTCCCTGTGCGATCTATGAAAAAACAAATATCGATGAGCTGCAAGCCGGCACGAAGGAAGCGACGCTCAATCCATTGGAAGGCATCACAGGCCAGAAGTTTTGCCTTTGGAACGTCATCAATCCAAAGAGCAGCGTAGTCATCCGAAAGCGGTTCATCAGCAAGACGGCTCCCATCCTCCGCTACCATCGGATTGCGCCAGTCAAAACAAACTACAGGAGCGGCAAAGCGAGTCCAGCGGGAAATTGGCTCCCCGAGCAACGCAGAGCGATGCCGATCTGTGTATCTGTATCGGTGAACCGGGGAGCCAACATGAAATCGTTTGACGCGAACCTCTAAGTTGCACGTTTCAACAAGCTCCTCGGCCATCAAGGGACCAGACGGCGTCTCAATTAGCCCAAGGAATGCCGAAGATAGATGCACTGAGCCGGGCTCACAAGCCATCGACCTGAAAAGCTTTGCAGAAAAACGGGACCGTACGATTTCGGTACCAGGTGCAATACCGTAACGATTTGACGTGAACGAATATACTGTCGGGCGCAGTCTCGCTAGCGCGATGCGTGGAGTAAGCAATCGGATTTCTTTGCTATCTCCATTGACCAGTAGTGTTAAATCTTCGAACCGAAAGCGCAAGCACTTCAATACTTGCTCAAGCATCGAGAACTCTTCTGATCGTATGTCTACTCTGATTGGTTCTCCGTTAGGACCTCGGAGAGACAAAACATTCGCACTTGACTCGCCGTCGGGGGTCACGGTCAGCGCTAAGTCGTCACACACATCCAAGAGATATTCCAACTCGGTACTTCCTGTCGCAGTCTTCAACGATGGCCTCCGGGTCCCGAATCTAAGCGTCGATCAACAGCTGACTCAACCAGATTTACCTCCCTATTCATAACTTCCATCACGCGTCCAGTAGCGAGGGAAGAGGAAGCCAGCGCGTAGCCGGGCTGCGAAACAGCGCGTTCGCGCTCGAGCGCTGTGTCGAATCCTACGTTGGTTTGAAGCCACTCAAGAACGATTTCTTTCGGCAAATCTCGTCCGATAGATCCGAACGTGCCCTTGGCAACGTTTGCCGGAATCTTCACGAAGTAATCATATAGATTTTTTCTGTCATCAACAGGTGCTCGGATTTGGTCCGCCGCACGGCTGAGCATGCCTAGCTGTTGACGTCGGCGTACATATGCAAAGCTGAAATTCCGCGCAAGGAGCGTCGACTGGGATTTATAAACTATCGGTACCTCTCCCCAAAGGCATAGACAAATATTAGACAGGTTGTCTCCTGACAAGGACTGCATAGCGAGGAATTCATCAGGCGAATACACTCCCATGTTCAGTTCTTTCCCGTACCAGTTGGGCGATGTTCCAGCAAGCTTCCGGAGCAGTGTCTCAGGTTCATCAGTAACGGCAATAATATCGTAGTCTGAATATGAGGCACTGGTGGTGCTTGATCCATAAGCGACTAGACCATGTAGTTTCGGGCCGCAAGCGTAACGAAGCTCTTCGACAAAGCGAAACCTCTCTGCGATCTGAGGGGGTAGGGTGGCGCGGCCTAGCGTGACTATCTGCGGATCAGAAGATGCAAGAGCCTTGAAAGTTGCCATAAACGATTGACGGACACGCAGCAGCCGATCCACATCAAGGATTGCCAAATCTGATGCGAGCTCTCGGACCACATGATGCAAGCCGAGTGTGGCAAGTTCAGGAGCCACCCCATTGCTAGCTAGAGTCCCCGCTTCCCAGAGGTGATCGTATTTACTCTCGACTGTTCCTCTTGTATGTCTTGACTGGATCACCGCAGCCGAGAGGGTGACTCCGGCTAAGAAGACAACCGATTCTATCCAAAGCCGCTTTAGATTGATCCGCTCAAGCTCTTTATGCTCTGTCGACCAAGCGAGCCCGAATGGACCTTTTTCTTTTGAACGTGTCACTTCCGAGCTGACTGCGTCGAAAAACGCGGGATGGAATAGGGAGGACCATCGCACTACGGAAGGCGGTATGACCCTCGGGTTGGGGAGCCGGTTCGCGTTGGCCCATAATTGGCAAGATTGGAGCTGCTCGGCTGTTGGCTCATGTTTCAGCATTAGGTACGAGACGACGAACGGCTTGTTTCTCCACGTCGGGCTGCGCTCTACGACCCTGATATCAAAGCTACCTGGGTGACCTACTGTCTCCATCGTTCCTCCCCGAGCCGCTGTGGACTATCGTGGTCTTGATTTCGGACGGGTACGCCGGTGCGTCTCGCAACTCCGACCTCATAAAACTCTGCCCACACATACTTGTGTCGCGCCCGCCCCCTCTCGTCCCCGCAGTACACGCGAGCAAGTAGCAAACACCGACAAATATATGTCTTGACAGGTCTGGATCGAAACGATACCACAGGTACTCTGAGAATGAATGACACGTACGGCATTGCTTGGGGCTTTGTTGTACAGCTTGCAAGTTTCATCGACATCTGCACGAGTACCACAAGCAACGTGGGCGTCTTCCAGCTTGGTGTCATTCCAAAATCAAGTCGAAACACCATCCGGCAGGCACTAACACTTTTCCTAAACCTCTGTCGCGGGTGGTAGCATTCCCTTCCATGGACGAAATGAGCATCCCTTTCAATCCTCTCCGTGAAGATTTGTACACGCCTGACGCTCTTTTCGGCGCGTTCGACCCTGCTGACTCAACTTCCTACGAGCGTTGCGCAGACATCAAGATTCTCAGCTATTTCTGGCGAATGGGTACGAATCCCACTAAATTCACCGGGGCGGCCACCCTTGAAGCGCTTCACGACAACTCGATTTCGAGAGGAATCAGTCGATATATCGCCAAGTTCCCGAACGTTGTCGCGATCATGGGGGGACACGGTATGAAGCGGAATGATCCGGCCTATGCCGGTGTAGCGCACATAGCCTATGAACTGGCGAAGAGCGGATTTCTTCTCATAAGTGGGGGAGGACCTGGCGCAATGGAGGCGACACATCTTGGAGCCTTCCACTCGAACAAATCAGAAGCGGAACTAGACTCGGCTATCGCTTTGTTGGCAAAAGTGCCACAGCTGCCGTCGAACGTCGACAAACTTGTCGCTAAAGACGGATCCGGAAAGATTGACTCACAAATCTCATCGGCACTTCATGCTTGGCTCGCTCCAGCACTTTCCATCGTCAAGTCGATACCACTAGATGAGCAAGGGCTGAGTATAGGGATTCCTACGTGGTTGTATGGCTTCGAGCCAACTACGCCATTCGCGACGCTCAGTGGTAAATACTTTCAAAACAGCATCAGGGAAGATGGCTTAGTTACGATGGGCGTGAGCGGAATCATTTATGCAGAAGGAAGCGCCGGGACAATCCAAGAGATTTTCCAGGACGCCGCGCAGAATTACTACGGGGAGTTTTGCCCGATGATCTTCTTCAGTTCGCCGGCCGCTGATGGTCAGCACTACTGGGAGATTAAATATCCCGTACGCCCGCTCATTCAAGCGCTGCTCGACGTCAAGAAGGATTTTGCCACTAAGGTACTTTTCACAGAAGATGCAAATGCGGTTGTTTCTTTCTTAGAAAAATTGAGGCGAGTTTAGGCGCCATCTGAGAGCGGCTGGTGCGGACTCGTTTTCAGACGGGCCTTTAGCTGAACCTGTTGGCTAGGTGGAGATGGTGAGTGACTTTTGCTGCGTAGAAGATTGTACCGATCCTGCTGCAAACTCGGCGAGGACGCCGGTTTCCACGACGGCCGTCATTTCCACCGCGGTAGTTGCGATTGTTTCTTTGTAGTCGGTTCCATGAATCTGACGAGGCTGCTTCTTGTGTCCGCACTTTCGGTTCGTGCAAATGTCCTGCTGCGTTTTCACTGTTGCGAGTGCAGGGCCTAGGCTTTGTTGTCGGTGATCGCTGTATGGCTGACACGCTGGTCCTTCCTGAAACGCGGTAGGGAAGCAGGTGTGTCGTTTGTCTCTTTTAGGTGGTACGTTTCTGATCATGCTATTTGGCACACGAACCGTCCGGAGACTAATTGGCGAAAGCCTGCTGGGCGGTATCCGCCTTTGATTCTTTGCACTTACTGGACTCAGCAGACCCCGGGGCTGTCCGTAGCTTCAACTTCAAACAGTCAAGCCACGCTTGTTGGCTGTGATGGGATCAGACGCACGTTAATCATTCGATGCGTTTGGGGAAGCTAGCTTCAGAGGGAAGGTGCCTTACACCACTCATCCGTAAGCTGACTTTAACTTCACAGCCGAACGCTTGGCGACCGACGTTGCTCTCTTGAGCAACGCGTGGAAAGCTACGGAATGATCAGCCCTATGTGGGAATGGTCGAACGATTTGCACGTTCTTTCAAGACGTGTGGTTTGTAAAGGTTTGATGTAGCCGGTTCTGGGCGGTGGCGGGCCCAACCCGTGCTCTTCCAACTCGACTCCGGTCGCTCTGTGGAACTGCCACGCACCACGAACGACGAGCCGCTCGGGTTTCCCGATATCTGCAGCCTTACTGGCAGGCGCCGGCCAGCAGTCTGGCTACGATACCGCCCAGTTTAAACATTCCAGCCCTCTCCATCGAGCGCTCACGTCATCATCAACCTATGCAGCCGACTCCCGGAGACCGAAGCACCCTCTACAAAGAGGCGAGGGAAGGTGTAGCTCATACACTGCAGTCGTAACGGGTTCGCAAGTAGGGAAGATGTGCAGGAGCATCTTTTACTTCCCATTCCGACCATAACTCTAGATAGCTGAGTGCTCGCAAGGTAACGCTGGCATTGCCTACTTGCGAGGCCAAGTCCTTTGCTTCCGCACGGTGCACCGCGCATTGGGACCATTCATCTGCGTTCCGGGGTTCCCAGTAGAGATAGAACAGCTCCACTGGTCTTGCTTCATAGCGAGTGATGAGCCCTAAGGCGTGCTTGATCAGTTGAGCAGAATCTAAAAAACTGTATCTGTTCGGTTTGTCCCGTGACATACGGATCTGAGTGAACCATGGGGAGTGCCCGTGCGTTTTCTCGAGAGTGTCATAAGCAGGCGAAAACTGTGCTGCTTTGCGTGACATCCATTCGGTACATTTGGATTCGACCGCTACGATCGAAGGGCCGGTCGCCAATAGATCGAGGTGAGGAGCTGTTCCGCGCAGGCCCGTGGGGCAAACAGCCTCGAAGCTCATGGTTGCGAATCGATCGGCATCACCGATCCTCATAGCATAGGGCTCCTCTCGCCAAGGTCCGAAGGTGTTCACAGCGAGAGCGGCAGAGGAATGGGCCGCCCTCAGCTTTCCGTCGAGTTCGCATCCTGCACCGGCTGCTAGGTCTTTTGCGATGGCGTCCATTGGCAGAATTTCTAGTAGATTGGCCTTCCAGCTCAGAGCGTAGCCGCGTGCGTCAAAGTTCGCCTTTGAAGCCGCTCTGGCGCCAAGAAGCAGAGCCGCGTACGACGAACTCAGAAGATCTTGCTTCATTTGGAACGAACCCTCGATGGCTACTTCTTGGATTGATCGTATGCACACCACATGAAGCTCTGGACATCAAAGGCAGAGTGGACCTCCTGGCCCGCTTCGTGAAGACGCCTTCTGACATTCTTTGCGACGTCTAAGAGTTGGCAGTATGTAAGCCAGTTTGGTTCTGGCTTGTAATTCAAAGCCACGTTAACGGACTCCGCGATTCTCTGCGAAACTGTCGGCTTCATAAACATAGCTTCTCCGCCACTGGCAAGAAACTGGAAGTACGTAGCCATGGGCCACGACAGCGCGTTAAGTTGACGTAGCACGAGGAGGTAATTCTGGAACCGCTCTTCTTCAGGGGCGCTGCCGTACAAATGATCGTAAAGACCGTTCGCGAAGAGCTTCTTGCCTTCGTCTGTCTTGAGTCCGTCCCGAAACCTCATCCCCTCGATGTGAAAAACAAGGTTTGTCGCTTTCAGAAGGTCTAAAGCCCGCTTTGAGACTTCATCGAACAACGAGCCCTCAATGAGGCGTTTGAGTTCTGCTTCACTAAGTTGGCTTTTGAAGGATTCCGACGCGGACGCTTTATAGCGACGCTCGTCTTCGTCGAAAAGCTTACCGTTCACTCCGTCTGGGTATGCCGCAAGGAATCGTTCTAACAAATGTTCGAAGCTGAGTGCCGCTGCCTTAGTCTTCTTGGGAGCTTTCGCCGCTAGGCCCTTCTCGTTGAACTTAAATTCTGGGCTCGGAGGATGCCCGTCCAGCACGATGGCCGTTTTAAGGATCGTCTTTTCGCCAGCTGTAACGAACCGGACCACCCAAAAGTTCTCATTATGCTCACCGCTTATCTGTCCGTGACCATAAGCGGGATGTTGAATCCATGTCGAGATCGTGTGGGCCATCCTGCCCTTGTAACGCATTACAGGAGATAAGGCAATCTGACTGAATGCTTCAGCCCCGACCACAAGAACTTCCCATTCACGTTGTCCGGGTGGGATGAGATTCCGCAGACAGCGCGCGCCGCTGGATCAGCTTCTTTACCACGGCACAAGCAGGAGATACCTGATGTACCAATGTGCCGGGTACCGCTAAAGTGGTCTGCTAGCCATGTCGTTGGGGTATACCTCAACGATACGTAACAGCTCCCCTCGAAATCCCGTATCGAAAGGTTGAATTCTCCTTTATGATACGACTAATGGCGCGGGTCAAAGAGCTTACTGTTACAAAAAAGGGCGTGAGACAGACGCAGCCGACGAAGACTGCTAAACCACCTCGGCCCGCGAAACCGGCAAAAGCCGTAAAGTCGGCTCGGCCCACGAAAGGTCAGTGCGTCGGGTACATCCGAGTGAGCACTCTCGATCAGCGTGAGGACCGCCAGCTCGAAGGCGTGACGGTGGACCGCCGCTTCGTGGATCGTGTTTCAGGAAAAGACGTGAAACGGCCACAACTCACAGCGATGCTTTCGTTCGTCCGCGAGGGAGACACTGTGGTGTGTCACTCGATGGATCGACTCGGCCGCAACCTGGATGATCTTCGCAAGCTGGTTTTCGGCTTGACGGAGCGAGGCGTACGCGTCGAGTTCCGCAAGGAAAATCTCATCTTCATCGGCGAGGACTCGCCGATGGCGAATCTATTGTTGAGCGTTATGGGAGCCATTGCAGAGTTTGAAAGGCAGCTGATTCGTGAGCGCCAACGAGAGGGAATTGAGCTGGCCAAAAAGCGTGGCGTGTACAAAGGCAGGCCAAGAACGCTGAGTGCGGAAGTCGTCGTTTCGCTCGTGCAGAGGTTTGAAGCCGGGGAGAAACCTTCGGTGCTTGCGCGAGAGTTTGGAGTTTCGCGAATGACTCTGCACCGCTATAGAACGAGAGCGATCGGCGCAGGGTCCTCATGACGAAGCCGAAGCAGATCGTGATGCATTGCCCATGTGGGAACGCCAAGGTTCTCGCAAAGGGCCTGTGTTCGACGTGCTACACGCTGAAGCGCCAAGACGAGGAATACTTCGGTGGCCATCGTGAGGAAGTGCTGAAGCGTGACGACTACCGTTGTCGCGTACCAGGGTGCACAACTGTGAAGCGCGGAAAGCGGTCAGTCGCGGTACATCACCGAGAAGCAGGGAACAGCGATCCGGCGAAAATGCTGACGCTGTGCTTGCCATGCCACGCGAAAGTGACACGCACGTTCTACGTCCAAAACGACTGGCCGGAGTTCTTGCGAGTCCTCTGGCGAGAGCAACATCCTGAAGGGCATGAACAAAGTGCCTTGAGTTTTGCGACGGTAGCGCCCCAGGCAAAGAACGTGTTGCTCTTCAAAGAAATGGGTGACCGACCGTCTGCAAGGCGAGCGCGGCAACGGTAGCTGTCCATCATTGTGTATTTACAGAATTACAAGAAGACAGCCGGGCACAACCAAGCCAAGAATGGCGATCCGACAACCACGGGGTTAGAACAGACTCACAGCCGGTTTATGTTTCCGGCTGTGAGCGGCTAGCGATCCATGTAGTTGAGGATGGGTCCGAGCAGGTAGGCGACGAAGAAACCGCCGCTGTAGATGATGGCCGATCCCCAAAGCAAGACCCTGCTTAATTTACTGACTTCGCCACAGGTGGTCGGATCATCAGCGTCACAGGTCTCCCCCACACGCAGCCGCGGCGCTATGACATAAGTCATCGCGAAGCTGCAGGCGATGAGAACCCCTGCGATGCTGAACGTCCAAATTTTATGGCGGGACAGGCTGACCAGCCAAGGTGCGGCCGAGAGCAGAGAAGCGACGGCAGTACCCATTCCAAGGAGCACAAGTACGGACGGCAACGCGCAGCAAATGAGCGTGCTGAAGGAACTGAAAAGGGAGAAGTAGTTCATCAGGGCCGCTCGTCTGGCCCTGCGTTCTGGTGCGATGGAGGATGTCGCAGCGATCATTTCGCCTCCGCGATGGATTCATACCTGAGCGTGTCTGGAACCTTGCCCTTAGAGGCTTGCGGAAGGGTTCCCGCAACAGTGACCATTTTTCCAAGAAGAGAAGAGATGTTGGTTCCCGCACCGGCAAGCGAATACCGGTCGCCCGTGCCGGTTACCTCGAAGACGGGTGCAGCGGTTGTGCCGGTGATTTTGCCCGTGGCGACGATCTTTGCGTCCTTATGCGTGAATCCGTTCTTCTCTACGGCTTGGTTAAACTGCTGCATGCCTGCGCCGTTACCCGCTGTTAGTTGAATCGAAACGAGGCCGGTATTCAGGTCTACGTCGACCTTGTTCACTCCCTGGATACCCTTCATAGAGACGTGGATTGCATGGGCGCACGGAGCACAATCCATCCCGAAGACCGTCATATTTACTTGGTTGTACTCGGCGTGAGCGGCGAGCGTGGAGAGCGAAAGAGCGGTGAGAACAAGAAGCTTATTCATGGTTGATCCTTAGTGTTTGGTCGTCTGAGACGAGAACCGGAGATAGCTGAAGTTGAGGGCAAAGCGAACATTTTCGTGCCCATAGAGGGTCGTGGAAACATTGCGATAGAGCGGTGCCTGTACGCCGCCTTCAATCGCCACGTTCTTGAAGATCGCGAGAACCGATGGCCCGAGCCATATCGATGTAGAGCTGCTATCGGGCACGGCCGCATTCTGAACGCGAACGCCGCCTGTGTGCTCACCGGTGAACTCAACCAGTCCTCGGTAGTCCCACTGGTCGTAGCCGCGCCGCAGCTTCGCGGGTCGGAAACCGTACACCGTACTCCACGAGATGGTGTTGGGTCGTCTGCTACCTCCCTTTTCGAAGAAGCCGGTGTACCCGCCTCCAAGCCAGAGGTACTGACTGCGCGAGGCAAAACCGGCCGCCAGCGTACCGGCAATTCCGGGAGCCCGGTTAACGCTTCCAAGGATGCCCGTATCCGCTTGCGGTCCGGGCACCACAAGTGCCAGCGAACCTGTTGCTTCTAGCCGTTTCCCTACCTGGGTGACGGAGTGAAAGAAGCGCCACGACGCACCAGCAGTCCATCCCCCTGTGGGGAAGATGCGCGACTCGGGCAGCGATCCGCTGCCGAAGGTGGCTGGAACGAACGCGGTGAACGTGAGGTGTGGGGTTAGGCCGTAGCCACATGCCGTGCCGGTCGAAAGCTGCGTACCCCGGCTGCCGTTGCGGCCGAAGAGTCCGGTGTCGCAGCTGACTTCCCCTTGGGAATTGACTGGGGTAGCGTAGCCGAAGACGGGGCCGTGGTCTGAGGCCCAGGCTGGTGCGGACAGCATCAGCACACCCGCCAGGATGGCGAGATGTTTCATTGTTTGCTCCTTGGTTGCAAATGAACTTCAGGCACGCAGAGGCGTGCAAGTCACTTGGCCTGGGGAGCGGATCAGATGCGGAGAACGATGGTGGAAGCGATCAGGAGACCCGGCGGGGAATGTTGATTCGGCAACCGCCACGGATGGCCGACAGATGCGGGCAGCTCGAACAGCAGCGGATACAGGAACGCTATCGCCACAAGTGGAAGAACCGGCGCTGCTACGACGTGAGCGGGTAGCTGACTGGCGTCGTTTCGGACGTCGATCTGGCAGCATCCCTGCTTCGCCATCTCGCCACACTTGCCGTGCATTTGCTGGCAGCAGTCCTGCTCCATCCGAGTCATCGTCGGAGCTGAGGCGCAGGCAAGGACCGGCATCATCATGACGAGCATGATGAAAACAGCCACGATGCTGGAGCACCTGCGCACGTCTTAACTATATTCCTTTGGTCTTCAGCATTCGCAGACCTCGCCCTTGCTGGCTTCACCAGCCTCTTTCAGAACAATGGGGAGCAGAAGCAATGCGGCGGCTGAATCGGCCCACGCGAAGTGGAAGAAGAAGTTAATCAGAAGACCAGCCAGAGCGATCCAAGACATATAGGCGCAGATGTTGCTCTGCGCTGCGTCCGCGCGTAAGGCACGGCTTCCTGTCCGGGCTGCGAGCTTCTTCTTGGCCCGTCCAAGCAGAGGCATGATGATCGCGGCGGCGATGAGCAGCCCAATGCCGAGCACCGTAGGCTCTGGCTGGAGCCGGGGACTCAGGAGACTCAGTCCCGAGGTGACCAGAATGTAAGCTGCAAGGGCATATAGGAGAACCCCAGAGATCCGGGCTGCCAGGCGTTCTGAGATCGATCTGGAGGAGAAACGCCGAAGAACGACGAGTGCTGAAAGCAGTTCAATCCCACTATCCGCACCGAAGGCGGTAAGCGCAACGCTGCGAGCCCGAATCCCAGTGAAGAGCGCAACGCACAGTTCGACGGACATCCATCCTACTGTGAGAAGTTGGAGCTGCCTTACTGAAAAAGCTGGCAGTTTCGCCGGATTTTCGAGCATCTGTTCCATCTATCGCTTTGGATGCGGCTATGGTGATTCCGGGCTCGCAGCATACCGTTCGCAACACAGGCTAAAATGTGATGTGGCATTCTGGGCTAAAGCGTTTCGCTTCACGGCGATGTTCCTCATCCTTTATATAGGTGTGGATGTGCTTACCTGTGATGTGCCGAGTTCAGAGTGTTCGGTCGTGAGCTCCATTGGCAAGCACCCGCCAACCCATCAGGCACCGGACAACTGCATCTGCTGCTGCGCACACCCTCTTATCGTTGCGCAGCTAACCTTTGTTGCTCCCGCCGTGACCGTTGAAGCTTCAACCGACATGCTATCGGCGCAGCCCATTAGCAGATCTCAAGACATCGAACACCCTCCACAGCTCTCCTAGCCCACCCGCGTCTGTATTGACCTTTGGGAATTAGGAGAAATGTATGCCAGGAAGACTTTTGTCCTTCCTGTGCGGATTGCTGATCGCGCCAGCGTGTGTGGGTGCGCAGCAAACCAGTCCGTCCACTGTGGACGATCTGGTTCGCATGGGACTCGCTCAAAATAGGGATGTGCTGTCAATTCGTGAGCGAATTGGTGAAGCGCAAGGGGCCGTTCGCCAAGCTGGTGTTCGTCCCCCGCCCACGATCAATGCCAATGGAGTTACCGGCAAGCCGCTGGGTACGCTGGGACAAGAGCAGTATGGTGCGAACTACTCTCAGCCGTTAGAGATGTTCGGAAAACGGTCCAAGCGGATTGATGTGGCTGGCTTCGGGATCGGGCAGGCCGAGGCCGAGTTGCAGGAGCGGTCGGCGGAGCTCGCTTACCAGATCCGTAGCGGAATTGCGGAACGTGTGGCAGAGCAAGAGAAGCTCAAGCTGCTGGATGACCTCGCATCCGTGAATCAAGATGCGTTGCGCCTTACGGAAGCCCGTGTTCGCGAGGGCGATGTTGCACCGCTTGAAGCGAGCCTACTGCGGGTCGAAATTAATCGTGGTGTCGTCCTCAAAACGAGTGCACAAGGACGATTAGCCGTCGCCGAAACGAACCTGCGAAAACTCGTTGGGCTCCCGGCCGACCAACCCCTCCCCCAAGTCGCGTCCGAGGTTCCCGGTTCGGATACGCTTGAGGAACTGAAGTCTCGCGCGTTGCAATCCAGAGCTGATCTACGAAGCGCTCTACTTCGAGCGGATCAGAATCGGGCGGGAATCGCTCTGGCGAAGGCGAATGCGAAGCCCGATGTCACGCTTTCTGCTGGGTACTCTCGGCAGTACAGCTTGTTTGAAGGGCTTTTTGGGCAGACATCCACCGGTGCTCTGGCTCCGATCAACGAACAGATCGACTTGCTTACGTTTGGTGTTTCGATCCCTCTGCGGACAAGCCGCAGCGGAGCTGGCGATGTGCAGACAGCAACGGCGCGGTCGTCCGGCTCTCAGTTGCAACAGGAGTACCTGGAGCGGTCTATACCGCTCGAAGTGGAATCTGCTTACCAGCGCTGGACGGCGGCCCGAGCCTCCCTCGACCTTCTGCGGACCGGCGTGGTCGAGCCTTCCACCGCAAATCTGACGGTCATCCGTGAAGCTTACAAGCTGGGGCAACTCCGGCTGCTGGACGTTCTGAATGAACAACGGCGACTCGTAGACAACGAACTTGCTTATATCGATGCTCAAGCCGATGCCTCGCGCGGCTGGGCCGAAGTGGAACGCGCCATAGGAGGCAATCTTCCATGAAACAACTTCTTGTAGTTCTCGTTTGCGGTCTGGTGTTGGTTGGAGGCTGTAAGCGGAAAGCGGCTCCAGACGGCGATAAGGAAGCCTCGTCATCGGCAGAGAGTCAGGAACCTGCAAAGCAAAAAGAAGTTGAAATGCTTCTTCCTGCTCAAAAGCATGTAGGCCTGGTCGTGGCGCCCGCTGCGGTCGTCCAGTTGAGCGAGTATTTCAGGGCTACAGGCACGGTGCAGCCGATCGACAATCATGTTGGTGAAGTTGCACCCCTCGCACGTGGCAGAGTTCTTGAGGTTCGGGCGAAGGTAGGGGATCGCGTTCGCGCCGGACAGACCCTTGCGACGTTTGACAATCTGGAGGCGGTCGAGCTGGGCGCTCAGGCGCAGTCGGCCCGCGCTGATCTGGCTCGCTTGAACGCCCAACTCACTCCTGCGGCTCGACAGTCGGAACGGAGCAGGCGACTTGCCGACATCGGAGCGGGAGCAGAAAAAGACTACGAATTCAGCAAGGCAGAAGAGCAAGGAATTCGGGCGAGCATCGAGTCGCAACAGGCTGTTCTCGGCGGGCTACAACAGCGGCTCCATCGCTATGGTGCCAGCGGCAACGGCTCCTCTACGGTGCTCAAGGCTCCGTTTGCTGGAGTCGTCACGAAAGCTGCCGCTTCTCCCGGCGACATCGTAGAGCCGGGCAAAGAGATGTTCACGGTCGCCGATCTCTCCAGGGTCTGGGTACAGGCAGAAGTCTATGAAAAGGACCTTGGCCGCATCCGCCTTGGTCAGAATGCTGCGATCCGTGTGGACACGTATCCCGATGAGAGCTTTGCAGGCCGGGTAGCGTACATCAGTGACGTTCTCGACCCTCAAACGCGTACCGCTAAGGTGCGCTGCGAGGTGGCAAACAAGGATGTGCGACTGAAAACGGATATGTTCGCCAACATTGAGCTGCCTACGAAATTCAGCAAGCAGGCTCTGGCCGTTCCCTCTACGGCTCTCCAGGATGTTGAGGGCAAGAACGTCGTCTTTGTGCAGCATGGACCGACGACATTCGAATCTCGGCAAGTCGAGAAAGGCGTAACCATCAACGGTCAGACGGAGATCATCAGTGGTCTTTCCGCTGGCGAACGCGTCGTCACGCAGGGAGCCTTCCACCTGAAATCTATCCTCGCCGGTGGCGATCTGGGGGAAGAGTAATGGGGAAAATTGTTGGCTTTGCTCTTCGTTATCGTGTCCTCGTGCTGCTCGGTGCATTGTTCGTTGCCGTGGGCGGGTTCTTCTCGCTTCAGAGTCTCCCAATAGATGTTCAACCGGATATCACGCCGAATCAGGTTCTAATCCTCACTCGCGCTCCTAGCCTGTCCCCCCTGGAAGTTGAACAACTACTCGCTTTCCCTGTAGAGACCGCCATGGCGGGGCTGCCGGGCATTACTCATATCCAATCCACCTCGAAATACGGGCTCTCTTACGTCGCCGTTTATTTCAAAGACAGCATGGACCCTTACTTTTGTCGGAACTTGGTGAGCGAACGCCTGACGCAGGCACGAGAGGCGATTCCGGCTAGCGTGGGAGTCCCGGAGATGGGGCCAATCTCGACAGGGCTGGGAGAGATTTACCAGTTCAAAGTGACCGGTCCCGGTAAGACTCCTATGGAGCTGCGGACCATTCTGGACTGGACGATCGCCCCAAAGATGCGGCTTGTCCCGGGCATCGTTGAAATCAACAGCCAAGGCGGAGAGGTGAAAACGTATGAGGTCGAAGTGGACAGTGACAAGCTCACCGGCTATCACATTCCACTCTCGCGCGTGCTCGATGTACTGCCGAAAAACAATGCCAACGCGGGCGGAGCCTATGTAGAACACGCCGAACAGCAAGCCTTGATTCGTGGCGAGGGACTGATTGGGAGTCTGGCGGACATAGAGAATATCGTTGTCTCCAGCTCGCCCACCGGCACGCCCATTCTGATTCGGAACATCGCAACTGTTCACTTCGCACCCATGGTGCGTCGCGGCTTTGCTACTGAAGACGGGAAGGGCGAGATTGTTGTTGGCGTAACCCTCATGCTGCTAGGGGAAAACTCGCGGGTCGTCGCCGACCGGGTAAAAGACGCTTTAACAGTGGTTCAGAAGACGCTTCCACCTGGCGTCAAAATCGAGATGCTCTCGGATCGAAAAGATCTCGTGAACAGAACGATCCACACAGTCACCCGCAACCTCATCGAGGGCGGAATCCTGGTCATTGTCGTGCTCCTGCTGCTGCTTGGCAGCTTCCGCGGGGGACTGGTCGTTGCTGTTGCGATCCCGCTTTCCATGCTGGTCGCGATCACTGGAATGGTGCAAGCCAAAATTTCCGGCAACCTGATGAGTTTGGGCGCTATCGATTTCGGCCTGATTGTGGACGGGTCGGTAGTCATCATCGAAAACATCCTCCGGCGCTTACATGAAAGGAAACCCGACGAAGCTGTCGAGGAGACAATACGACGGGCCGGAGCTGAAGTTGCCAAACCGATCTTCTTCGGCGTGGCGATTATCTTCCTGGTCTATGTGCCGATCCTGACGTTGAGCGGAGTCGAGGGGAAGATGTTCAAACCCATGGCGGCTACGGTGCTCTTCGCCCTGTTCGCTTCGCTCATCATCGCGCTCACTCTCATGCCGGTTCTAAGTTGGTACATCCTCCGGAAAACTGGCGCGGAGAAGCCCACACTGTTGATGCGTAAGATCGATGGCGTTTACAGACCGATGCTGCGGCACGCTCTTGCACGTCCAGCGTTGACAGCAGCCATCGCTCTCGCTCTCTTCGTCGCGTCGCTGGTAGCGATTCCCTTTCTTGGCGCGGTGTTTATCCCGTCGCTAGATGAAGGCTCGATCCTGGTGCAGATGTATCGTGTCCCGGGCATTTCCATCAGTGAGTCACTGCACGGCAATCAAATCATCGAAACCGTACTGCGGCAGTTTCCCGAGGTCTCGCATGTTTTTAGCCGAACAGGAAGTCCGGAGGTCGCCACCGATCCGATGGCGATTGACCAAAGCGATGTGTATGTCTACCTCAAACCTCCGGACGAATGGACAAAGGGCAGAAACAAGACGGACCTGATCGCAGCGATGAAGAAGCGACTGGAAGAGGAGGCACCCGGCGCAGCATACAGCTTCTCGCAGCCGATCCAGATGCGCATGCAAGAGCTACTCGAAGGCGGCTCGCGAAGCGACATCGCCATCAAGCTCTACGGGGAAGATCTGGAAACGCTGCGCATGAAGGCAGATCAGATCGCGGCCGTGGTCGCCAAGGTGAGAGGGGCAGCCGATGTGCGCGCGGAACGCGTTGCAGGCTTGCCGTATCTCCGCATCCGTATACGGCGCGACGAGCTTGCTCGACATGGCCTGGATGCAGCGGCCGTGCTCGACACCATTCAGACTATTGGCGGAAAGCCCGTGGGCGAGATTGTGGAAGGGAACCGAAGGTTCGCTCTCCAGGTTCGCTTCCCGCAACAACAGCGCGGGTCCGCTGAGGCAATCAGTAACCTCCGTGTCGGTGACAGTGAAGGTCACTTCATTCCATTAGCGCAGCTTGCAGACATAGAAGAAGAAGAGGGGCCTTCACAAATTAGCCGCGAGGGAGGCCAACGCCGTATCAGCGTCGAAGTAAATGTGCGAGGGCGTGATCTCGCCGGCTTCGTTGCGGACGCACAGAAGGTAGTGGCCGCCAAAGTGAAGATCCCGGACGGTTACGAGCTGGAGTGGGGCGGTCAGTTTGAGCAATTGAAGAGTGCAAGCAGGCGGCTGGCAATCGTGGTTCCTGCTGCTCTCGCTCTGATCTTCTTATTGTTGTACTTCAACTTTCAGGCTGCGCTCCCTGCCGCCTTGATTTTCCTGAACATTCCATTGGCGGCGACCGGGGGAATCGCGGCTTTGCTCATCCGTGGGTTGCCCTTCAGCATCTCGGCTGGAGTTGGGTTTATTGCGCTGTTCGGCATTGCAGTTCTGAATGGCATCGTTCTCCTCACGTACGTGCGTGAACTGCGCAGTGAAGGACTTTCAGTTGTCGATGCTGTTGAGCAGGGAGCTGATACGCGTCTAAGACCAGTGCTGATGACGGCTCTTGTTGCAAGCCTCGGCTTCATACCTATGGCGGTTTCAACAGGCGCAGGAGCCGAAGTTCAACGGCCTCTCGCGACTGTTGTCATTGGGGGCCTAATGACCTCTACTTTGCTGACACTTCTGGTACTCCCAACACTTTACAAGTGGATCGAAGAGCGGCGGGAGGCCAAGGCGAAAGCATGAAAACCGCTTTGCTCTATGCCCTGATTCCCGTCGCAACATCGTTCTTTGCAGCTCTGGTGGCCATTCTCTGGAAGGGAAGTGACCGCGCCTTCAAAGCAGTGTGCAGCATTTGGCTGGCGGCGTGGTCTTTGCGGCGGTCGCGCTAGAAATTACGCCTGACCTCATTGCCCGGCATTCACCCATTCCGACAGCAGTCGGCTTCATCGCGGCAGTCCTCACCTTACTGCTCCTTGCAAAAACAGAGAGCCGGGGCACAGAAGCCGAGAAGAGCAGGCTTCCACGTGTGTATCTGTGTGCCATTGCAATCGACCTCTTACTGGACGGGTTCATCATTGGCATCGGATTTTCCGGAGGCACAAGGCAGGGCCGCCTTCTGACGTTTGCACTTACGCTGGAGCTGGTTGCATTGGGGTTGGCTCTGGTCGGAGAGCTGCGTAAACGGGGACTATCAGCCACGAAAGCCCTTGGAGTCACAGCAGGGGTCTCGATGACCTTGATTGCTGGCACCGCCATAGGCGTTGGTCTACTCAGATCAGCGCCTGCATGGGCAGTCACTGCCGCACTTGGCTTTGGAGAGGCTGCTCTGCTTTACCTGGTAACGGAGGAACTCCTACGGGAAGCACACGAGAGCGAAGACACCAGCTTCACAACAGCAACCTTCTTCATAGGCTTCCTTGCGATTCTTCTCGCTGATATGACTACGCGATGATGTGCCGTCACTCTAAAAAGGGCTTGTCGGGTGGCGGTATATGAATCTCTTTAAGACTCCGCTCAGACATCCATTACTTCAGCTCAGAGCACAACGGCTTCATGTGCAGTCCGTCGAGGATGCGCCATAACCATATGGACCCGGACTCGGCGGAATGGCGAAGTTTATTTCGCAACCTGGGATGGGAACCCTACCGAAGCCGTTGACTGCATGATCTTCGCTGGGGTGGTCTTTGCATTATCGAAAGACACCACAAGCTCCTTCTTCTCATACCGAACAGCGACGCTCGATACGCCTTGCTCCTTCATCAAAGCCTTCTTGATCGTGATTGGGCAGGTTGGGCAGGTCATACCCGGCACTTCGAGAATTACTGTGGTCGGAGCCGCCCACGCAGAGGACGAGACGATCAGGAAAGTGGCGGCGGCTGCTAGAGCATGCAAGCGTTTCATCGGAGCACCTTTTAAGAGCGGGTTTAGTAGAAGAATTGAGCGACGTAGGGGAACACGAAACCAACGATGGCCAGAAGTGTCACGAGAACGAAGATGCCCTTCTGTAGGCGAAGGGATTTGGGAGTGGCGCAGTTGCCGTCGGCATCACAGGTCTGCTGAGGCCGATAAATGCGATACGCAGCGATCACCAATGCAATCACAGTAAATCCGAGAAACATCGGACGGTAAGGCTCTAATGCGGAGAGGTTCCCAATCCACGCTCCACCGAAGCCGAGCATGACAAGGACGAGTGGCCCGAGGCAGCAAGAGGATGCGAGGATCGCGGCTAAACCGCCGAACGCAAGAACTCCCGAGTTGGCTGCTTTGCTGGACATCAGGGCTGCATGCTTTCCCGCGCAGCCGTCCTGATCGAGGCCAGCGAGGGGAGTCCGGAACGTCTGCCGTTGATATCGGTGTATGTCCGGCAACCGAAGCCGAAGCTCTGCACTCCTCGCGCTTCTGGCTCTACGTCCAGGCCGTTGACACGGATAGTTGGCGAGCCGAGGAAACTCAACTCCTGGGCCATCACAGGGTCCGTAATCTCAACCTCGTTTACGGAGGCTTCGACGCCTTCCGTCCGTAACGCCTCTCGGACCTGCTCAACCGCAGGCATATGGTTCGGGCAGCCCTTGAAATACAAAACGTCAACCTTCATGTAGGTTTTTCCTTTCGCGGGGTGCCAGTTGTTCGAGCACGGGGCAACATGCACCACAGGAGTTGGTCAGAGCGGCGGCACACTGTTCCTGCGCCTTTAACAACTGCCTCTCTATGCGCCGAAGCACTGCAATCTTGTCCTTCACCTGCTCAACCTTTGCCTCAATAAGGCTACGGACGTGAGAGCATCCGTCGGGCTGCCCTTCTTCGATAAGCAGCAGCTCGCGAATCTCCTGAAGGGAAAACCCGAGACACTGGGCACGGCTGATGAATCGCAACCTGTCCACGTCCGCGTCCTTGTAGACGCGGTAGCCTCCTGCGGTTCGCTGGGCAGGCGGAACGAGTCCCTGCTTCTCATAGAAGCGGATGGTATCGATGCTCAGTCCTGTACTCTCCGCGACGTGTCCGATCTGCATTCGTCCCTACTCACTATCAGAATAGGTCTGGAGCTGACTCCAGAGTCAAGCACGTGTCGTATGCCCATACCTTAGCGCCCGAGCGCTTCGCTGCTCAAAGAGGATCTGAACTCTCACTGAGGTGCACTTCAGGTCCATTTCTGTCGAGAGGCATGCTCAATAGCCGCGTCCGATAATGATCTCCGCGATCGACTATACAGAATCCACCTTATCGGACATAAGTTGTTCATATCAAAGACTTTGCGAGGCTTTATGAAAAGCTTTCGCTCCGGTGCTAGGCCTATGGAAAGCCAAGACGTATCGCTATTGCAAAGGACGTTGATAAGCCCCCGCACGAGCGACCCGACCTTCAGCAGATGACTCCTTTTCGCACCGCGTAGAGGATGAGTTCCGGGACACTGTGGAGATTCAGCTTTTGCAATAAGTTTCCGCGGTGCGTCTCGATCGTATAGACGCTCAGACCGAGTTGCTGCGCGATGTCTTTGTTGCTTTGTCCTTCGGCGACCAGCTGCAAGACCTCCCGCTCTCTCGATGAGAGCAGCTCATAGCTGTCTTCCACCCCACGGTCGCGCATTTGCCGTACGTAATCTTCGACCAGCAGCGCGCTCACGGATGGACTGAAGAACGCCTTTCCAGCATGTACCGTCCGGATCGCCATCATCAAATCGGCCTCAGCCGATTCTTTGACTAAGTACCCTCGTGCGCCGGCCTTCAGGGCTCGGAGTACATAAGCTTCGTCGGTATGCATACTGAGCACGATGACGTGTGTCTTCGGATGCTTTGCCACGATCTGCGAAGTCGCTTCTACCCCGTTCAGCTTCGGCATGCTGATGTCGGAGATCACCACATCGGGGCGTTGCTCATCGACTACGCGGAGCAACTCACGACCGTCGCCGGCTTCGCCGACCACCTCAAAGTCGCGCTGACGCTCCAGCAGGGATTTCAAACCTGCGCGCAGAACGGTGTGATCATCTGCAAGAACTATCCGAACCATCAAGCTATCTCGTCTTCTAAGGTTGCGGGTTGTGGGAGCGTGACAAGAACTGACGTTCCTTTATTCACGGTAGATGTCACGTGCACCTGCCCGGAGAGTCTACTGACTCGCTCTTCAATGCCGAGCAGACCCATTCCTTTTTCCAAATCGGGGCGAAACCCTTTGCCATCGTCTTCAATCTTTAGCTTCAACGTGTTGCTTGTCCGTTGGAGCACAACACGAGCGGCTTTGGCGGATGCGTGCTTCACGGTATTGTGAAGAGCTTCCTGAACGACGCGATAGATACATGTTCGGTACGCATCAGGGAGAAAGTCGGAATTATCGTCAGCGTCTACGCTTACCGCTAGCCCGGATCTCCGAGACACCTCTCGGCCTTGCCAGCGAAGGGCAGGAACCAGCCCCAGGTCGTCGAGCATGGAAGGACGCAGAGCCAGAGCTATGTCCCGGATGGAACGCATACTTTGCTCAAGCGCCAGTTTGACGCTCGCAAGCTGTGCCTTGGTTCCGTCATCATAAATCTTTTCATCCTGTATGCGACTGAGTTCGACAAGGGCTGCCGCCATGGTCTGGCCAAATTCGTCATGGAGCTCGCGTGACAACGTGCGTCTCTCTTCTTCCTGCGCTTGCTCAAGGCGCGCGGTAAGATTTCGCAGCTCGTTACGCGCCTGCACTACAGCCTGATATTGGGATTCGGCTTGACCTTCAGACGCTCTGAGTCGGTATGACATCCCGGTCACCAATGCAATGACCGCAGCCAAAGAAAGCAAAGAGGCGAGGAGAAGCTCGCCCTGTAAACGTTGATGCTCTTCATGGAGCTTTGCTTCCGTACGGTCCTGCTGTTCTCTGTTTAGTGCATTGATTTGTCGTGTAATGCGTCTGATCTGTCTTCGTTCGGGCGATCCGGCTCGTGGCTGTATCGAATCTCTCAGCTTGCCATTCTGCTGCCGAATGTCAGGAAGAGATTCCCAGTAGCGATCGATAGAAGTCTTGAGGTCGGCCAACCTCTGCTGTGTGGCATCATCGCCGCTTGCCTCTAGTGACCTCCCGAAGTCTTCAAGCGCCTTGCTTGCCTGCAGATGTGTAGTGGGCAATTGACTCTCGTCCATCGCACGCTCACCGGCATTGTTCGGTGACAGGGCCGACCGAAGCATTAGCGCTCGAAGTGTATCCAGCAAATGCGTTCTTTCTCGGAAAGCTGATATCACGGCATCGCTTCTGATTGAAGTCTTGCGGAGGGAGTAGATGATATCCGCCGTACTGACACACATCACTGCCAGGATGAAGGCGCAGCCAACCCACAGGACCTTCATTCCCGAAAGGTGCTGTTTCGCAATATTGGGTTTTCCTGTGCTCACCAAAGCCACTGCTTTGCCTCCTGAACAGAGGATATCCCCGCCTTTCCTCTCTTTGTCCGACATCCCGGTACGACGTCTTCGATGCAGGCCCAGATGGGAGAAGGCATGAGGAAGGATACGCACGAAACCCAAGTAGAACGGAGAATCCCAGATTCCCTGCCGGTCCTGCCTCACGTCCAGAGGTCAAGAAGAATACCCTCCCGACGGGAGGGGGACGATGGCCGGATATGCGTTCCTACATACAGATCGCGAGACGACTCATGTCGCGCCCCGGCCAGCAAGATTGGATCAGTACACCCGGCATTCGAACTCACTGAATGCCTCAACCCAGTTCTCTTTAGAAGGAGCATCACAATGTATCTGAAATCCTTAGTCGTCGCAGCATCGCTCCTGATCATTCCTGCTTCGAGCGCTTTCGCGCAACGTACGACCTATCACCAGCGCCACTCGATCAATGCACGTCAGGATCGTCAACAGGCCCGCATCGCGCGTGGCGTTCAGGATGGGCAGATCACCCCAGGCGGCGCGGCCCACGCAGAAGCGAATCAGGCGAAGTTGGCTTCACGTGAGAACAGTATGCGTGCGGCCGATGGAGGCCGTCTCACTGCCAGCGATCGTCACAAGCTCGCTCGCGAGCAGGACCGCACCTCTCGAGGGATCTACAACCGCAACCACAATGCCGCAACCGATCCCGGTGTATTGCCAAGATAATCCGCCTCAAACGATCGGAGAGTGCTTCCCAACTCTCCATCTGCACTCGCAACTTCACATCAACCGTCGTCGTTCGTTCAAACGGCGCGGGCCTGGCGGACAGCCGCTTTGGAGAATATCGTTATGCTGAAGAAGACAGTCCCACTCGCACTTCTGTTATTGATCGGTTCGGCCGCCGCTGAGGCTCAGGTTGCGATACGCATCGGGCCGCCGGCACCCATCGTGGAGCGTTACGGTCCTCCTCCCCGTCCCGGCTACGTCTGGCAAAGCGGCTACCATCGCTGGAATGGGCGTCGTTATGTGTGGACTGCAGGGCATTGGGGGCGTCCACCACGGCCGGGGGCAACTTGGGTTCCGGGTGACTACGATCACCGAGGTGATGGCTACTACTTCCATCGCGGGTACTGGCGCTAGCAAGAGCGCGAGCATACTGAGGAGGGCCGCCTGGTGGACTGGCGGCCATCTTCAATGGGGTCTATCAATAAGATCTTCGAATCCTTCCAGCCAAAATGGACCCGTCAAGAAAGCAACTATCTTGCGAGCGATACCTGCCCTCAACTTCCGCTCATCACAGATCGTCGGAAGGGCCCTCTCTCTTGCAGCCAACAAATTGCCGAGGCTCAAGCATGAACGAGCCCTTCCAACGGAGCCGCAACTAATTTATCGCGACGAACAACGCGTTCTGCGAATCCGGCTTTGCGAAGCAGCGAAGATGCTGGCCTTTGCCCGGGTGGAAGTTGGAGGCCTTGACGACACCCTCTGGAGTGTCGAGGATCGTGTCGTCTGAGACAACCACCTTTTGCGACCCCATACTCTCCGTGTTCAGCGTTAAGAGATGCTGGTGACGGTCGAAAGAGGTGACGCTTCCGGCGGTTCTCTTAGGCGGCGTTGCGCCCATGGATTCCACGGCAACTGCGGTGGGCTCGCCGAAGCCAAAGTAGAAGACGACAACATAAGCGCCCACATCGTGAAACGCTGCAGCGGCCGTGGTCTTGTCGCGAAGGTCCTTATCGAAGGACATCGCTGGTTCCGGAGTGGCGACGTCATGGAAGACTACTGTGGAGCCGTCGGCGACCTTTAGTGTGAGGGTCTTCGCTGCTGTATTCGCCGCTACTACCTGACCTGCGCGAGCGTGGATGACCTCTTGAGCGTTTGCCTGCCGAAACATCGGCAGGAGTATAAGGATGGCGGCAAAGCGCAGGTACGGTCTGTGACGATTTAGCGAACTCTTGAGAGCGAAAAATGCTCTTCGCGACGCCTTCGCGTGATCCTTCGCTGCGATGTGGAGTGCGATAGCTGCGCAAAACACGGGTAGCACGAGAAGTAAAAGAATGAGATTCATGGGACGATCCTCCAGGAGCGATTAATTTCCAGGCGCGACTCTCTGCCCGTCCGAAGACGTGGCGCGGCGGAATGAGATTCCGTGAAGCGGCTAGCCCAGAGGTGGTGGAGGATTCGGGAAGAGCGAGACGGAACGACAGAAGATGTCCTTCAGGGCCGGTGGCTTCTCAAAGCTCGATAGAAGCGGCTTCGCCGCACACGCAGCGCGAGGTGAAGGGTGAGCGGACTGCCCGAGGGAAGATTGTTGCTCTGCGACCGAGCGCCAGCCTGGAGCAGGTTGCGTCTCATCCAGCTTCGCCAGGTTCCGCTCGTTTGCGTCGAAGAAAGCCACGGCGGCGGTGTTGCCGAAGCCGGAGGGGCGACATTGCTCGATGCGGAAATCTATTCGCCACGCGATCAGGGCGGTGCAGAGAACAAGCAGCACCCAACCGGTGGACAACCGAGCTAACCGGGCTGTGCCTGACCGCGGCATCGAAAGACCTCGTAGCCGGGGCGAGCAGGCCCAGCGGCATGATGATACTCCCGCGGTAGGAGAACCCACCAGTCGTCCCTGATGGAGCTGATGCTTGACAGCGACGACTTACCTGAATTGCGCCTGCAATGCTGGATGCCCTGGTGCTGTCGAAGCTGCTGCTCGCTGACGAGACTCCCGCCGCCGCGATCGCTGCATATGAGGCGGAGATGTTTGCGCGCATGAAGGAGATGACGGCTGACACGATGGTGAACACTGAGATGTTCTATGCGCCGGACGCCTGCGACCGGGTTGTGGCTTTGTTTCGCAGCTTTGGGAGCACCGAGTCGATGCCACCGCTTTCGGAAGCTTGATTCGAAACGTTGTGTTTTAGAGAGCACTGATGGTGGACTCGTTTGCGCGGAGGGCGCCGCTGAGTCGCTGCAGAAGCACACGTTGCTCTTCGCGGATGAGCGGCCGCGCATCCGCCAAGCTGAACCAGCCGCCGCGATCTACTTCTGGGATGGTGATCTCCTGTCCGGAGCGAGGTGGCCAGACGATGCTGCAGGTGTTGCTTACCAGGTCAGCAGGATCACAGTCCCCTTCGAAGGCCCACACAAAAGTCGTCTTGCCGCTCTTCTGTCGTACAGACCGAAGGCTGAGGAAACGCGGTGCAGCAAGGAATCTGGTCTCTTCCTGGAACTCGCGCTGTGCAGCAGTCAGCAGACCCTCCCCGTCCTCGACTTGTCCTTTCGGCACGGTCCATGCACCTCGATCCTTGTGCTCCCAGTAGGGACCACCGGGATGGACCAGGAAGACTTCGAGTTCTCCGTTGCGATGCCGGAACATCAGCAAACCAGCGCTTGTTGTTCTCGACATGGCAGCTTGGATGCTGTCTGCTACTGATCGGCGACCGAGTGGCAGCTGAGCAGACCTCATTGTCGGGCCAATGCACCGCTGGTAAGAATCCGCTCCTCTTCTCCTCGACAGCTACGGAAAGTGAAAGAAGTCACGAGATCGCGCTCAGGCGAATAGACGGCGAAGTAGAATAAATTCACTGCATTTGGGGCTGCAGCACAGGGCTCAGAGATAGGTGGTTATGGGGAATTCCGAACACATGGCGGAAGAGCCCGCCGGGCAAATCGTGCAACATCCAGAGGAGTACGAAGCTGGATACGCAGCACGCCACGAGAACCAGAGCTTCAGCCTCACGGCAACTCGAAGCTGGCAAAGCGGCTGGACGGATGCTGATCGTGAACTCAAGAAGCCCTTGGGCCGCGACAGCATCCAGCAGGAGCCATTGCCGTTCTTCGGGACAGGGAGCCAGGCCCGCAGGGAAGGCCTACCCTTCGACACGTCTCGCACGGAGGAGTGGAAGATCGCATGGATCGAAGCTGATATTGCTCTCGGGCTTGAAGACGTGATGCGAGCCGAAGTGTTCCGGTAGAAGCATCGGTCGCGCAAACGCTTCGTAGATCTGGAGACGGGAGTGGCCGTGAAGACAGCTATGCAAGGATTGCTGCACTGCCGCTGCGGGAGGAATGAGATCCTCGCTCTCGGAATGTGCGCCACGTGCTACACCCTGCGCCGGCAGGATGATGAGTACTTCGCCGGCCTGCGTGAGGCGGTGCTGGAACGTGATCAGTACCGTTGCCGCGTGTGCGACGCTCCAGGGCGCAGCAAGCGCTCCATCATCGTGCATCACCGCGTACCAGGAAGTTCCGTACTGTCCCTGATGATTTCCCTCTGCCCAGGTTGGCATGCGAAGGTGCACCGCACGAGGGTAGTTCTTTCCGCTATGCCGCCTTTGCTCTTAAAGCTGTGGCGTGAGCAGCACCCGGCGGGACACGAACAACGGACTCTTGACTTCAGGCGCGAAGACACGCGAACGCAAACCATGCCGATGTTCTAGCGGCGCCCCCGGTTACGCCCGCTAGAGTGGCGGCATGCCACGCGGTCCCGAGACGTCGAAGCGAATCTTGTAGGAAGATGAGCAGGCTACGTTGCCCGGTACCAGCACGAATTGCGGTGTTCGATCTCGCTGCACTGCATAGCGGATCCGCACGCGGTTGCCCTCCCAATCTGCAGAGTAGCTACCGATCGCAGTCCGTTGTTCACTTCCTGCATCGGTATCCGTCAACTCACCGTGGTACCAGACGAACTGCGCAATCGAAAACCCCGGCTGCAGTGGAAACTTGTCGCAATCGATTACATCGAAGCCGGGGTTAAAGCAGGACTTGTGCGGATCACCGTAGAAACTGTATCTCGAGACATTGAGGTACTGACCATCGCTAGCCACATGATCCGGAGCAATGCACTCCCAAACGGTAATGCCGAGAACATTTGAGCTCTTGCCTTTGTCGTAACTGAAGCTGCTTTCCGGCGGAACGACGTTGACCGTCTCCCTTGCGGCTCGAAAGCCAAAGTGGGTCGTCTGAAGCACGTCCTTGCCTGGAACGTCGACGAAGAGAGTCGGCTTCACTGCGTCAGGAAGCCCGGAGATATCGTCCGCAAGGCCGACGTAAAGCTTGCCGTCGTGCCAGGCGTCTATCCGAAACGTCACGTTGTAATGATCGAAGCGGAGGAAGACGGAACCCTTTTGCTCCCCAAAGCCACGTCCTGAAATCTCGTACTGGCCACCCGGCTCAAAATCGAGCTTGGTCTTATCGTTGACGCGCAGAATTGCGGGAGCAAGGTTGACCTGTGCAAGGCCTACACCGGACAGTTTCCCTGCTGCACGGTCCGACAGCGACGCTGCCATTTTCCGCTTCACCTCCGCGTTCGCCGCGGCCAGGGGGCTGACTGCGGCACCGCCCAATTGGTGAGGCTGTGCTTTCCCGGAGATGAGTCGGATAACCGGCAGCTGGGGTTCTTCGTTCGGCATGGCAGCTCTTTCGATAGTCATGGTTACAAGTCGCATAAGCGGTAACAGCGGTGATGTCATGCGGCTCGGTGCGCACCATCATACCCGCAGGCTCCAAGAGACAGATTCTTCTTGCGCGGCATTCACTCCAAAACGCTTCATCATGTTGCACGCGTCGTGAGTTGGTAGTCCATGCGGTCAACGACGGGATCGAGCCAGCTACCGCAATCCGTCGTCCAAGGCATTTTCTGGGCTGCCAAGTTAAGAACGGCAGGCCGGTCCCACTACCAATATCAGACTCATTTTGTCGTATATTGACATCAGTCAGAAATTACGAAGGGTCCCTGCGGCTACCTTTTGGCGAAGCACCGCGAGAGACCCTTGAATCGACAACCCACCAGGGGTAGGGCTGACGACGTCTTCCACTATAGACGCAGCGGCCGTGCCTTTGGACGCCCCACGAAAGGTGCGTTCTATGTCCTCGCAATACCTGTCTTCACGATTGTTAAAGCCTCTGCTTGGGTTTTTTCTGTTTTGCCCGGCTCTTCTTTCTGCTCAAAACTCGGGAGAAGCCTGCTCCGGCCCAACGCAATCCGTGATTGGAAAGATCACCGATTCCTCCCAAGCCGCCATTCCCAATGCGACGGTGCGGGCCACCTGCGGTACGACGGCATTCACCACGACGAGCGATGGGGAGGGGGCGTACCTCCTGCGCCTGACCTCGGGCACGTGGCAGATCGAAGTGCATTCGACTGGCTTTGGAGTTTTCTCCGGGCCGGTCAGCGTCACGGCTCAGGTGCGCTCTTCGCCGGACATCGTTCTTGCGGTTGCCCGGGAGAAGTCAGATGTGACCGTGACCGCAGATGCGGCATTCGTTGCTGAATCAGCTTTTTCCGCCTCGAAGTCCGATACGCCAATCCTGGAACAGCCGTTTTCCATCCAGACCGTTACGGCAGCACAGATCCTCCAGCAGAACGTGCAGACATTGAACCAGGCGATGAAGTACACCGCGGGGACCGCACCGGAAGCCTACGGCCCTGACCCGCGCGGCGATTGGTTTTTCATTCGGGGGAATGCAGCGGATGTCTACCTTGATGGTCTTCGGCTGCCGCAGGTCGTCAATTCACCGAACAGCTTTGCTGCAGTGCAGGTCGATCCAAACGATATTCAACACCTTGAGATCCTTCTGGGACCCAGCTCCACGCTTTATGGGCAAAGCAATCTTGGCGGGATTGTGGACGCCGTATCGCGGCAGCCCTCGCTCACACCGCGCCGCTCCATCCAGTTGCAGGGCGGAAACTTCGATCGACTGCAGGTGGGCGGCGATCTCTCCGGTCCGCTCAATCGGAGTGCCAGCCTTCTCTACAGCCTGAACGGCATTGCCCGCACCAGCCACACCTATGTGTATGGCGCGAAGGACGATCGCTTCACCTTGAATCCTACGATTCAGTGGCGTCCTACCCTGAATACTTCCGTGATTGCATTCGGTAAGTTCTTTCACACGGATATGGGCACAGGCGCAGTCTTCCTTCCTCGCGAAGGAACTCTCGACCGCTCTCCAGTCTTTGGCTATCTACCGACCAGCTTCAACACGGGTGATCCGACCTCTGATCACTACCGCAAGAGGCAATACATGGCTGGCGTGTCTTTCGACTACCACACGCCTTCCGTTGCGCTGCATTCCACTACGCGGTACGTGCACAGCAACATCGGCTATTCCGGGCGTTACTCAGCCACCACGTATGCCAATGCCGCGCGTACATCGATCTACCGCGTGACATTCAGTTCACAACCCGTTCTCGACGGGGTCCAGAACGACACGCATGCTCTCACGCATCAGCGAACAGGCAAGCTTCGCCACACACTGACGGGTGGTCTGGACTTCCAATGGCAGAAGTATCAGAACCGGCAGGGCGGCCTGATTGACGCGACCACCTTCAGCTTGATCAATCCGGTCTATGGTGGACCCTACGTCGTCACGCCCATCACCACAAGGGTCGACCAGAAGCAGTACCAGGGGGGCTTGTACGGACAGGACACCGTGCAGGTGGCCGGCTTTACCCTCTCGGCCGGCGGCCGCTATGACCAGACTGCGCAGGAGTCGGTCACGATTCTTACAGGCTCGAGCATCCGCCAGCGGCCCCACGCCTTTACCGGGCATGTCGGCGTCTCGTATCAGAAGGACGGTCTCGCGCCCTACGCCAGTTACTCAACTTCCTTCCTGCCGTCGATCGGCACGACCTACGACGGGGTCACGCCGTTCCAACCAACGACCGGTTCGAGCTATGAGGGTGGACTGAAGTATCAGCTGCCCCGCCACGTCGGCATGATCACCTTCGCGGGCTACAGCATGAATCAGAACAACCGCCTGACGGCTGATCCGAATCCGCTGCACCTGAACGCACAGGTGCAGGTGGGCCAGGTGCGGACCATCGGCTACGAGTTGCAAGGCAACGGAACCGTCCTGCGCAGTCTCGATGTCTCGTTCAGCTATACCCACGCGCGACCGATGGTGACCCGCAGCAATGGCGCGGACTATAAGAAGATGCTGCAGCCGGTGGCGAAAGACACACTGGGTCTGTGGACGCACTATACGGTCCGTCACACCCTCTTCACAGGCTTCGGCTTCGGTGGTGGCGCGCGCTACATCGGACCCAAGTGGGGCGATCTTGCCAACACCTTTCAGACCCCCGGTTACACGCTCTTCGACGGAACGCTTGACTACACCATGGAGCGCTGGCGTCTTGCGGTCAACAGTACCAACGTGCTGAACAAGCGGTATGTAAGTGCTTGTGGCACCGCAACCAGTTGCTACTATGGAGCGCCCCGAAGTGTCATTGGTTCAGTCAATTTCTCCTTCTAAGGAATCGAACGCACCGCAGCCATCGGCCTCGCGGAGACACGCAGGCTGGTGGCACGCACCGCAACGCCTGCGGCTTCGTCGCGCCATCTTCCAGGTGCATCTCTGGCTCGGTGTCATCCTGACGCTGTACAGCATCGTGATCGGGCTTAGCGGCAGCGTCCTGGTCTTCCGTAAAGAGATTGAAGACCATCTCTACGGCAGACAGCTTCAGGTTCAGCCGACCGTGCGGCAGGTCACTCTCGCTGATGCGGTACAGCGGATCGAGCGTGACCGCTCCGGCTGGATGTCCGTCGGTCTACGCGACTTTCAATCGCAGGACCACGCCGCTATGCTGCTGATGCGGCTTACGGCCAATCCTGCGTCGACAAACATCCGTTACGTCTATTTCAATCCGTACACCGGGCAGGTCGTACTCGACCGCATGCGGTATGACAACCTGCTGGGCTGGATGACAAACCTCCACTACTACCTGCTCTCCGGACGTCTGGGGCTCACGGTGAGCGGTTGGATGGCGGTCGGTCTTCTGCTGCTCTGCGTTTCGGGCGTGCTCCTGTGGTGGCCGGGTGTCTCGCGCTGGATGGCTGCTGTGGTCTTGCACCGACGATCCAACTGGAAGCGGATCAACTGGGATCTCCACTCGGTGGTCGGATTCTGGAGCTCTGCTGCTCTGCTTGGCGTCACCTTCACGGGAGTCTATTTTGCATTCGCCCTGCCGATCGGTGGTGCCATTGTTGTGGCAACGGGTGGCAGCATTCAACAGGCGATGCAGTACGTTGCATCTCCCAAGGCTCGCCCGGCAGCGCCAGGAACGCCACTGCTCCCGATGGACCGAGCAGTTGCAATCCTCAATAGGGAGCTTAGCCCAGCGCCGCCAGCGCAATACCTCCAACTCCCCACGCGTCCCGGTGATGTGTACGGTGCGATCAGCTATTACCCGCACACCATCGAGTACACGCAGATGCGCCGCGTTGCTGTCGACCCACATGGTGGCGCCGTCCTCGCGGTCGCAGACACGCACCAGATGCAGTTCGGCATGCACGTCATTCAGTATTTCCACGCATTCCACTTCGGCACCTTCGGAGGCGCGGGGCCATTGGGAATCGTCGTACGAGTCGTTTGGGTATTCGTTGGACTTACGCCCGCAATGCTCGCCGTCACGGGCCTGTTGATGTACTGGAATCGTAAATTGCATCCCGCGTGGAAACGGCTGCAGTAAGCATTGTTTGGGCCAAATTCCTGCTGGCTCGAACAATACGCCGACCTGCCGCGCAGCGGCTTGCGTCGTCGGTCTGCACTTTGGGTCGCATTGGCGTAATACCCATTTACCTCAACGTTGAGGGTGCCATTACGCCTGCAGGGCCGGCCAGCACCATGCGGTCGCGCATAATGCCGACATGGAGATCGGGCTTCGGACAAAGCATAAAGGCGACCGGAATCTCCGGTCGCCTTTGTATGCAGCTATTGCTCGCTTCATGCAGCGGCGGCAGGAACAAAGCCATCGCATCCGCTGATCGCGGTAACTTTTAAGTGCAGCGCAGCGTGCTTCGGATGACCGCACTCATCGAGGATCTTGAGATCTGCCTGGTGGCTGCTAACGATGCTGACGAGTACGTCCGTCTTGTGAGCTTCGCCGAAGTGGTTGCAAAGACCGCACTGACCGTTCTGAACTGTTTCCATTCTCGTATCCTCCGTTGCCGCAGCTAGTCGGCAGGGACATCATTGTCCCGCCACAACTCAAACCTACGTACGCTTTCGCTCGGTGTAAATTGCGACCGCATGAGGCCGAGATATTGGAGACCACAGTGGTCGGGTTCCGGACTGACTGGCTTTGTGGCCTGTAGAGACCAGCAACACGGGTGACCTCGGGCATAAAGGCGGAGATCTTCATGGGTAAGACAGACCGCTCCATACCTGCGAGCAGCCGATATCAAAGCAGCACAGCTTCAAAGAACGCATTCTGGAGCGGGCGTTCGCCTCGAACTGCTCAGCAGGTGAGCTTGCGATCGATTTGTCGGAAAACTTTCTCGCCCTCGGCTACCAACCATGCGACCCTATGTCGGTATCCGTTATCGTAGCCACTCAGGAGCCATATGCTCGATTTCCGCAGGCTTTACAGTACCTTTTATTTGGTTCTAAGCATTGGGGTCACTTGGGCAGCTCTGTCACAGGACCGAGTCAACTATCCCTCGTGGGCGCTCGTCGGCCCCGCCGAGTTCAATGCTTTTCACCACGCCGTCATCGTGGGTACTTACACCTACATCATCCCGTTCGCTCTACTCAGTCTGCCCGCCGGCATCGCCATGATTTGGCTGCGCCATCCTGCCATCTCGCGCTCGCTCGTTATCCTCGTGCTGGCCGTAGGCCTTTTCGGCGGAGCGATTACGACGCGCCTTGCCATTCCCATTCAGAAGCAGATGGATTACGGCGACCATCGACATATTCCTGCACTCGTGCAACAGCTCATCACCATTGATCTGTATTGGCGCGTAATTCCAGGCCTGATCGCGCTTGCTGCGCTCGCCACCATGACTTACCAATTGAGCGGCACAGCAAAAACGGTGTCCGCCAAGTAGCCTGTTCGGTATCGCTGTTAACCTCGTGTGTTTGCAGGATGACGAAGAACCCAGCAAGCGGGCGGATGTTGGATTGAAGCTGTCCGGTCCCTCATGCGACGAGATCTCGATCCGCTTTCCTGATACTAGGAAGGATGACTTTCTTGACCGCCGCGTTGACGAATGCAGTGATGGTGAAGTGCTGCTTAGTGTCTGGATTAGACATCGACCGCAGAAGCTGCACTTCGCGCTTGAATTCGAGATAGAGCGGCAAGGGCATCTTGATCGTGAAGCATTGCAGAGGCCGACGGCCCTCTTCTTCGGCGATCTCATTGACGCCCCGGAGAACGGCATCCTGCAACTCAGTTGCGCTTGGGTCTTCCCCTCCGGAAAGAGAGAGAGCGTCATCCGTTCGTCTGTTCTTCGCCTCATGATTGGCCCAGCATAGCACGTGATTCGCGCAAAACTATCCGCTTACAAGAAGGGGTTTAGAACAAAGAAACAGCTCTTTCCGGCCCCCGGTCGAAGAGGAGTTGCGTATGTACATACGCAACTCTTTGTTGCCGAGTGAGACGGAGAGCTTGGGGAGAGCTGCAGCAGTTAAACACGGTGCGACCGTTCATATTGAGCACGCGCGGTTGTCTGCTGAGGGGGAATGGTTCTAATGCAATTCGTAATGTGCATCTAACCTAACTAAATGAATACCAATGAGATTCTTTCCGCTATCGATGCTGAAATTACCAAGCTTCAGCAAGCCCGCGCTCTTCTCAGTGGCTCCTCCGGGCCGGCCGCAACGAAGCGTGGCCCTGGCCGTCCCAAGAAGGCTGCTAGCCCTTTGAACGACGTCGCGAAGGCCATTGCTCTGAAGCGTGGTCCGGGCCGCCCGAAAAAGGTCGCGACGCCTGCTAAGGCCGTGGCAAAGCGCACGCTGAGTGCGGAAGGTAAGGCACGCATTGCTGCTGCTCAGAAGAAGCGTTGGGCAGCTGCAAAGAAATCCGCGGAGTAGCAAGTTTGGACGAGATTCATGAGGTACGAAGAGGTGGATGAGCACAAGCTCATCCACCTCTTGTTGTTTACTCGGTGGCCCAATCGGCAGGATCATCAGCGGCTTCGACTTTCGAGAGCCGCTTCATGCTGATGGCATGGATCTCAGCGAGCCGGTGCTTGTAAGGCACACCCTCGACGTCTTCGGTGACCTCGCGATACCTGAGTGTCCCTTCCAGGGTGATGAGCTGCCCCTTCTGGAGGGTCTTGGCGAAGGATGAGAGATTGCTCCATGCGAAGACACGGTGCCACTCGGTGCGTGTTTCGTAGTCGCCCTTGTCGTTCTTCCAGCTCTCTTGGGTAGCGATGTTGAGGATGACGTAGTCCTTGTTGTTCTGAGCGGTTTTGGCTTCTGCGTTCTGTCCGAGGCGGCCGATGAGGATGACTTTGTTGAACATGGTGTTGGCTCCGTTTCTTCTGGTTTGTCGGCTGTCTGCGGTACATGCTTACCCGGAGGGTGTGCCGTCGCCATCCACTCCCTCGGCGACTGAGTGGAAGCTATGGAAAGGGACCACAGCTTGCCTGGGGCAAGGAGTCCATACCTCGCAGAGGTGCGTAGCGGGTTCCACGAGGGAGAGCGTGCGTCCGAAGGGCGTGGATGCTTTTGGCGCGGCACGCTGAACGCAGACAGAAAGGCAAACCGCAAGGGAGCCATCCTGTTCGACGGTCTCCCATCATGGCGCGAGTAGCGATAGCCAACTCAGAATTAGAAGAGTGCAAACCAAATGCACCGGGGAAGAACGATCGGGTGCGGAGTATCGAGGGCTACCGCTCTGCCCATTCTCTCGCCTTCGTCATGGTTCTGCGGATGTAGGAAGCCCGCTTGGAAGGGCTTGGATCGCGGGAGAGATAGTCGTCTTCGAGGGCTCGTTCGATGCGAGCTTCATCCATGCCATTGGCGTAAGCGGCAACGCAGAAGGCGATGTCTGCTGCTGCTGGCCGGTCCTGGTACTTGCTTGAGGTGCGGAAGCGTTCCAGCGACAGGGTGGTTAACCTCGGGCCCTTCTGGGGAGAAAGAGCAGCCTGCAGGCGTCGTGCTTGACGCTCCTGCTCTCGTGCTTCGTAGAGCTTCTTGATTTTTTCGATGAAGCTCTCCGCCATCGGGTACTGCTCGCCGGTGTGAAGCTTGAGACGTACGAACGGAAAAAGTCCATCCGGTCTCTTGTACTTGGGCTTGCAGTTGGTGAAGCCGGGCAGTCGTCCGAACCGTCGCCAGTCGGCGGCGCTCGGGTCGGCGTCATAGCGAGCCGCTAGATGCTGGGCGGCGAAGGTACCGAGCAGCTTTGGAAAGGCCGCTGGGTGCTTGAGCCACGCCTGGAAGTTGCCGGCACTGGTTTCGACGACGGCGCACGGAGTGAAGCCGTCAGCGATCAGCCTGCTGAGCGAGATCTCGGAGAGATCGTCGAGGGCGGTGTACCGATGTTCGCCGGAAGGGCGGATGTAGATGTGAGAGCCGCGGGCATTGCGGTACTTGAGCAGCGGGAGCCGTGCGAGAACAGCATCTCCCGTGATCCCGTCGAGACCAGGAAGCATGCCACGATCGCTGAGGACACCCACGTCGTAGAGCGGGGCTTCGATGGCTTGCAGCATGTTGCGTACGACTGTTTCGGTTCTGTCCATCGTCTTTGCCTTGCTTATGTTTTCAGAAAAAAGAGAGAGGTGCAGGGGAGGGAACTGGACCCTGCCGCCCGCCTCGCGTGGGCGATGTGGGAGCAAGGTGCTGCAACTGCAGAAGCTTGGAGCTAGACGACCTGGAACTCAACGAACTGAACATCGCATTGACCTTATTTGAAAGTGCGGCGGGAGCCGATGGGCTGACTCCCGCTGCGGCTTCAGGCTGCGATCTGCTTATTGGCTGTCTTATTCTTCGGTTGGGCCTTCGGCGCTGGCAGGGCGGCTGGGGCGTCCTTCGTCTTCTGTGCCTTCACCTTCTTCAGTGGCTGAGCAAACACGGCCTCGGCTTCAGCAAGGAAGTCGGGTTCGTCTTCACGCGGGATGCCGCGATGTCCAGAGAGTGCGAGACGCAGAGCAAACGCAGTCAGCTTGCCATCGGCGGTGCCGTCGATCACTGAGAGGAGGACTTCCTCGGTGCTACGGCTCTCGTTTTCGTCGGCGATCTCCTCGACCAGATCATCAGTGAAGCTATACGGGTCGAGGTTGACCAGCGCACGTAGCACCGTGCGAAGCTGCGGTGCGCTGAAGGTTTTGGGAGCGTCGGCGATGAGGCGCTCGAAGGTCACCTCACGCTGGGTGCGAAGCTGCTCTCGCTCTGCCTGACGTGCCTCGTACACTGCGTCTTCCTGCTCCTGCTGGAGACGGCGTTCTTCTGCCTTGTGGTGCAGCTCTTCTTCGTACTCCTTCCTGCGCCGCTGGTATTCGGCTTCACGCTGTACGGCTTCTTCTTCGGTTTCCTCGGCGGCTGCGGGAGCCATCACTGGGATCGGGTTTTCCTGCTCCTGTTGGGCACGGCGTGCTGCCTCGCGCGGGTCGTGGATCGGACAATTGTTGTCGGTGCAAACGATAAGGGTGGTGCCGACACGTCTGCCGTACACGATGATGGCGGTCTTGGTGGCCTCGCATGGCACGACCGGCTCAGCGTCTGGATTATCGGTCTGCTCGATCTCACGGAAGTGTCCACGCTGGACGGCTCCGGGGCGCTTTTCCTTTGGGCTACGGTAGCCGTTCTCGATCTGGACAAGCTCGGGATGTGCGGCAAGCTCGCGGTTGATGTGTCGGTTGACCTTGGTTTCGTAGCATGCTCCGTCAAGGCACTGATCGCCCTGCACATCGCAGAACAGAGACGTGTTGTAGCCGCTGCGTCGCGGGCAGGTGACACAAGCTCCTGCGGCAGGGTTAAGCGTGGGGTCTTCGCGGTCGAAGGGGGCCTCCGCAAGCTCAAGATAGAGATTTGCTTGTATCCAAGCGCTCAGGTGCTTCGCGGGAAGCAGGTGCGGTTCCTTGTCCTGCCAGTCCTTGCGCCAGCACTGCTCGAAGGCTTCGGCCTGTGACTCGTGCGGGAGCCGTGCCAGCAGGTTGGCATGGCTGGCGGTGATGCGCTCGGCGCTGAACGCCTCTGCGATGGAAGGGACGAGTTGAAGAAGAGACAATCGGGCGTAGATGTGGCTTGCACTCTTGCCGGATTTCTCCACCAGTGCGGCAACATCGTAGCCAGGCATGTCGAGCAAGCGCTGGAATCCCTGCGCTTCTTCGTACGGATGTACGTCGACGCGCTGCGAGTTCTCCACCAGCTGCCACTCGAGTGTCTGAGCATCGCTGATCTCCACGATGCGTGCCGGTATGGAAAACATCTCGGCCAGCTGCGATGCGCGGAAGCGTCGTGCACCGGCTACGACCTCGAAGCCTTCGGAGTTCGGGCGTACCGTGATCGGCTGGATGAGGCCATTGGTGCGGATGGACTCTGCAAGCTCCTGCAGCTTGGCGTCGTCGAAGGTGCGGCGAGGGTTGGTGGCGGACTCGTGGATGGTGTCGATGGCGATGTACTGGAATTCGCTGCTGTTCTGCACGGTAGTTCTCCTGATGGCTGGTTTTGTAGCTCGGAGGTTCCGAAGCGAAGCTCTGCCTGTTCTTCGCTCCATGGACGAGGAGGTTAGGCGGCTTGCTTGCGCTGTTGCTCGAATGCCTCTGCAAAGCCTTGCGATTGCAGGTTGCGGTCCCAGACCTTGGCGAAGCTGACATGCTGGCGGTGCAGGTTGCATACGTAGGCGTAATCGGTGCCGGTGATGAATCGGCTCCACTGCTCACAGCCGATGTAGTCGTTGCGGTAGTAGAAGGGGTTGAGATCGGCGATGCTACCGGCTAAGCTCAACTCGAAGCACATCTCCGGGTCGCGCATGAGGTCGCCGTTCTGTTCCCCATAGTGAGCGACAGAGAGGGCGGGAAGGCCACACGGTCCAAGCTCGTCCAGTGCCTCGATGACAAGAGGCATGTATGGTGCGTTGTCGATGGTGAGGGAGAGGCCGGGGTTCCAGCCTCCGGCACTCTTGAGGATGTGAAGGATGGTCTGCACTACGCCACCTCCGCTACTGCTTCGGTGGTTTCGTTCTGTTCGGCTGCGGCGGGCGCCGTCTCGATAGCAGAGAGGATGAGAGCTGACGTCTTCTGAATGACCACAAGGCTTTCAGTCAGCAGAGCGGCGTTGCCGTGGTACAGGTGGATGTAGTCGGCAGAGGCTCGGCCAGCATCAAGGCCGATGGTCTGCGAGACAACGAAGGCTACGGCTTCTGCTTCGGTTTCGCGTACGGTCTTCGTGGTGGCAATGCGGCGCTCTGCCTTGTGAAGCATTTCGTGCGCGAGTTCGTGCACAAGGGTGCTGAACTCTTCGGCGGGTGCCTGTCCGGGTAACAAAGCGATGCGTCCGCCGTAGCTCATGCCGAGTGCGGGGGCGATGGATTCTTTGAACTCAAGCGTGATGCCCTGGGCGATTGTGAAGTCGATCAGACGCTCGCGGTATGCGCCGACTTCACCCTTGGTGCGTTCCGTAAACTGCGGCAGTTCTGCGCCTTCGGTCTGGCTCACATCGAAGACGTAAGCTGCACGGAATCCCACGAGAACAGATTTATGTGTGACAGCCGGGTCTGCTGTTGCTTCGGTGTCCTTCTTCTTGCGGGTGCCGATCATCGGGGCAAGGATGCGGATGCCCTTCTGTCCCTTCATCACCTTGCGTCCAAGCTGGTTCCACGCATAGAGGCCAGCAACGCGGGTCGCCTCGGGCATCTGGCGTGCGATTTCAAGGATGTTGCCGAACGAGTAGTTATGAAACCGGCCCATCGCGGTGAGGTATGCGGTAAGGCCTTCGGAGTGTCCTGCCTCAAGCTGCTCGATGAGAAGCTGCACGTTTGCGGCGATGACTTCTTTCGAGGTCTGGGGCTTCGGTGTGGAGGGAAGGGTGGTGACGTTGTTTGCGTTGGGGTTGCTGCTCATGGTGGGCTTCTCCGTTTTGAATGGCTGTGCTGTGTTTGCTCTCAAACACGCCTTGGCCCTGGCCCACGCCAGCAGGGGCGGCAAGTGCAAGCTGTGCGGAAAAGGGGATCGAAGATCCAGCCGAAGGCCGGAGGAAGCGAATACCTGGAGCTGCACGGAGCTTTTTCCATCAGCTTGCGCGCGCCAGGGACGGAGTCCCACAGCAGGTCTGGTTTCTGTATTGCACGCGGAGCGTGCCTGATCTCAGGGAGGGCGTTGCGGGAAGGAACGGCCCGCTGAGGTGGGTCGCGGAAGACGTCACCGCCGGCTGCGGAGAGGGAGGAGGCTTTCTCCCCAGGGTGAGGGATTCTTGGAGATCGACGATCCAAGCACTGATGTTCGCGTCACTAAAACTGACGCATCACTGAGGGCTGCGCAAGTACCTGGATATTCTCGCGGGCACAGTTCAGACGGCGCCACTAAAGGCTCGGAGTTTTACGCAGAAGATCGGGAGCTCTAGCTGCGCCACGTTCCAGCGGAGTGGTCGTTTACATGGCACCAAGCACCTCGTCGAAGGCAAGTTCACTTGTGCCTGAGCGCTCGTTGGCTTCGCCAGAAAGGCTGGAGGCCGTGATGCGCCAGAAGCTATTTGGCGGACAAGGGTCTCAAATTAGGTGGAGTCGCTCACCCTGAACGACGAGCGCGGCAAAGCCAAATGAAGGTGCCCGGTTTCCGTTTGTCGTGCTACCCATGCTCGGAATCTGTCTGTGAGCACCTTGTAACCTTGATGCTCCACAAGCCGTCGTCCGTCTGTCTCGACCGGCTCAGATCCGACCAGAAGCATCAATCCCCCTCATCGCAGTACCGCCATCGAAGAGACGAGCATCCGGCAAAGCTGAGCTGCCGTCGCTCATGGGCTTTGCGTCGCAACACTTGCGATGTACATTCATGTAGCGCGTTTTCGAGATCATTGTCTGCAGAGCGACTAGTCACCTGTAGCAGCGTTGATGCTCCCTCCCAAGCGGTCTTCGTTCAGAGTTGCAGCCGAAGTCGCGCGCGTGTGAGAGCCGTTGAAATCCCGAGTATCAGAAGGGTGAAGACGATGCAGCGGAGAACACCTACGGCTCCCTGACTGAAGTGAGTGGACCACCAGTTGATGCCCAGGCCTCCGAGCAGATAGGCCCAGAGATCGGGCAGGAGGTAGGTAAGCAATGTATTCGAGCCAGCGGAGCGCACCGGAGCTGCCCAGGCGACCTTCTTCTTCACATCACACACGAAGTAGAGAAGGCAATAGATCGCGCAACAGGCTGCGATGTCGTATAGAACCCACGTTGGTGTGGCACGGATCTTGGAGATGCCGAGTGGATGCAGGAGGCGCGCTGCGATCGCAGCGATAACCCCAAAGGCAAGGGCGGGCATGGCCTTGCTTTGATACGTGCCGCACCTTGGTTCGAGGAAAAAGATGATGGCCAGCACAACGCCGGCGAAGACGAGCGCAAGGAAGGAACCGTTCCCGATGGGAAAGATCCACCACGGAAGACTGGTATGAATCCCCTTTGCCGCTGAAGCGATGTTCAATGCGAGGAAGGCAAGGAACCATGCGGCAGGCGCCCACAACCATCTTCGCGTGAGGAGATAGCAAAGGCCTGCCACGAGGTAGGTGTAACCGATGATGCCTAAGATTTCGGGGTAATCAAAGGTAAGCCATGCAGTTGTGCCCGTCTCTGCATCGCTTCTTCGGAAGACGACCATCAGGACCACGAGTAAGAGCAGTCCAGCGAGGCGCAGCGCCGTGTAGGTGCGGCGGCGACGCGGATCTTCCGTTCGTGGATAGTCCATCCAGATCAGGAAGGCAGAGAGCAATGCAAGCAGACCCAATGAGTTGCCGCCGATGTGATGCATCAGCGAAATCTCCGCGACCTGCGCGTTCTGCAGGATCAGTCCAAGCACGATGAGAGCGACCGATCGCAGCACGACATACCAGATCAGTTGCGGCGTTTCATCACCCCGCCGGATGCGTGCCTGCAGCGCGAGCGGCAACGACATGCCGACGATGACGAGGAAGGCGGGGAAGACCATGTCGACGTACGTCATAACATTGGCCGCGCCTGGCGCATGATAGGTCCACCACGGCAGTCCCTTGATCTCGTGAAGTTCGTTCACAAAGATCATCAGCGCGATGTTGAGTCCGCGAAAGATGTCGAGTGACTGAATGCGCTGAGGCTTTACCGTGGCACGAGTCGTTTCGAGCAACGCACAATCTCCAGGCCGTTCGTTCATGAAGCATCTTCGTTCTTACAGATTGGTTCTGGTCTTCTTCAACGTCTGCTGCAACGGCAGGGAAGCGGAGGATGTCCCGAGCATCACGCGATAAGCCCCGGCAGGAACGATCCAGCCGTTCTTCTCTCCGTCCCAGATGCCGAAGCGTTCCCGTGGGATCGAGATGCTCTCTTCCTGCTCTTCGCCCGGCTCCAGATGAACCTTCTTCCAGCCGACAAGTCGCTTGGGTGGCTCGTTCGCAGAGGTCGGCAATGCAAGATAAACCTGCGCGATCTCGTCGCCGCTTCTGCTGCCGGAGTTCTTCAGGCGGAAGGTTACGGTCGTGTCGGCATCCCCCTGCACGCGCAGACCGGAATAGGAGAAGGTGGTGTAGGAGAGTCCGAAGCCGAAGGGGAAGAGTACTGGCTTCTGTTGCTGGTCATACCAGCGGTATCCCACCTGCAGTCCCTCGTCGTAACGGGTCGGGAAGGTAGGCAGGCCGGCGAGAAGCTTCCGCGACATTGCGGCTTCATTACTCCAGTCCTCTTGGGACGCAGGCGGAGGCAGGACTAGCTGAGGATGTGGCAAGTCCTCTTCGCGCAAAGGGAACGTGACCGGCAGCTTCGCGGATGGATTCACCTTCCCGAAGAGCACATCTGCCATTGCGCCCGCGCCCGAGGTTCCCGGGTACCAGGCTTCCATGACTGCGCTCACCGACTTCACCCACGGCATCAGCACGGGTCCACCTGTCTGCAGGATCACGACGGTGTGAGGATTCGCTTTGGCGACGGTATCGATCAGCGCATCCTGACCATCGGGTAAGCCAAGGGTCGTGAGGTCTTCGCCCTCTGCCTGCAACTGGTAAGCGAAGACCAGGACGACATCGGCTTCAGCCGCAGCCTTCGCCGTTCGTACCGCGTCTGTGCCGTCCTCAAAGCGAACGTCCGCGGCGGGAGCGGACTCTCGCAATGCTGCCAGCGGAGCGCCGGGGAACCACACAGCCTTCTGCCAGGCCTGCTTGCGGTCCTTCTCGGGAATGGTCCCAATGACGTTGCCACCGGGCGCGTCGACCTGCGCCGATCCGCCACCCGACGGGATGCCCTTGTCGGCGTTACGCCCGACCACAAGGATGTGTTGAGCGCGCGTAGGGTTCAGCGGAAGGAGCGCCTGCTCGTTCCGCAGAAGCACAATGCTCTTCTGCTCGACTTCTCGCGCGAATGTGGCGTGTGCAAACACGTCCGGCACCCGCTTCGTTGGGATATCGTCCACGACCCCAGCGGCAAACATGGAGCGCAGCACGCGATGCGCGTGATCGTCCAGCTCCGCCTGCGATACGGCGCCGTCCTGCACTGCCTTCTTGAGGGCTGAGCCGAAGAAGACGTTGCCGGGCTGCTCCTGGTCAAGGCCAGCATGCGAGGCCTTGACGGTAGAGTGCGTTGCAAGCCAGTCGGAGATGACGAAGCCCGGATACTTCCACTCTCCCTTGAGCACCTTGTGCAGCAGGAAGTCGTTCTCGCAGGCGTAGTCGCCATTCACACGGTTATAGGCGCACATCACCGCGCCAGGCTGACCGATCTCCAAGCCGATCTTGAATGCGAGCAGATCTGTCTCGCGCATGGCACGTTCACTGATCTCGGACGATACAGCGTGGCGGCCACTCTCCTGGTCGTTCACGGCGAAGTGCTTGATGTGGCCCACCACATGGGTAGATTGCACACCACGGATCAGGTGGCCCACCATGGTGCCGCTCAGGATTGGGTCCTCGCCCTGGTACTCGAAGGTGCGCCCATCGCGCGGTTCGCGAGTGAGATTTACGCCGCCGCCCAGGGTCATGTTGTAGCCGAGGTCGCGCAGCTCCTGCCCGATCATTGCGCCATAACGCTCCGCAAGCGATGTGTCCCAGGAGCTTGCAGCGGCGATGTTGGACGGCAGTGCGGTAGCGTAACGGCCGCTGCCGGCTGCATAGGCAACACCGCTTGCAGAGTCAACACTCTGCAGACCGGGAAAGCCCTTGTTCTCAAATCCAGGCACGTAGCCGGATCCACCGTTTGCATCCTTCGCCAGCGGATCGGGCGGGCCGTCATGCGGGTCACCTGTACCGTGCAGCAGTTGAATCTTCTGGTCGAGCGTTAGCATGTGCAGCAGCAGGTCCGCGCGCTGATCAGCGGAGAGCGTGCGATTCTTCCATGCCTCGTCTGTCTTGCTGTCTTGCTGTGCAGAGAGTGGCGCCGCGAATGAGATGAGTCCGCATGTAGTGACGGTAAAGGCCAGGGCTGAGAGCGTGCGGTTGCGTTTCATCGAATCCTTCTTACGCGGGAAGCGTTGTGTACTTGCGGCGCGCCCACCACAACAGCATGCCGAGCGCGGCCCAGAGCGTACCGACGCTCAGGGCGAGCGGGCTGAGATTGAGCCATAGGAGCAGACAGACCAAGAAGCCAAGCGCGGACGGTACGACGATCTTCCATTTGCCCGCTGCGTCCTGACGCCATGCGCGTGCGATGCACGCAAGATTGACGCCCATGAAAGCGAAGAGCGCACCGTAGTTGAGCAGCTCCGTCCCAAGCTGATAACTGAAGAGCAACGCACCTGCGAGCGCGAGCGCGCCCACCAGCAAAAGGTTGTTGCGCGGGATGCGCCGCTCTGTGGTGATGGCGCCGAAGAACGTGCGTGGCAGAGCTCCATCTTGTCCCATGGCATACAGCAGGCGTGCGGCACCGAGCTGCGATGCCATGCCGGAACCAATCGTCGCCAGCAGCAGTGCGGAGTTGACGACAATAAACAGCACCACACCGCCCAGGCGCTGTGCGACATGCACGTATGCTGTGTCCACGTCTGGAAAGGCAAGCCCAACGGGCCAGGCCAACTGTGCCAGATAGACTTCGACGCTGGCCAACACGCCTGTTACAAGGCAGGTAAAGATGATGGCTCGTGGGATGTCACGACGCGGCTCCATGGCTTCATCGCTCAGCGTGGAGATGCCATCGAAGCCGATGTACGTGAGCACAGCGATGGATGTGCCACGCAGCACATGGGACCACTGGAAACGGCTGCTGTCATAGAAAGGCACCAGCAGGTCATGCGGTGTGAGCGACGGCGCATGCACCAACCATCGGATAGCGGCTGCAATAACCAGCAGAATCACAACGCCCAGTGCGGCTGCCATGCCCCGGTTGATGCGCGCGGAGGTCTCCATGCCAAGGCAGTTGATGATGGTGAAGAACGCCGCAAAAAACACTGCCCACGCGACGTATGGCGCGTGCGGCAGAAAGTTCATGGCCGCGCGGCTGCACCAGACCGTGCAGATGAGCGGGTTCAGCACGTAGTCCAGTACCAGGCACCAGCCAGTGAGGTAGCCGAGCCCAAGATTCAGCTCCTTGCCCACATAAAGAAAAGCAGATCCACCCTGTGGATGCGCCTGCGCCATGCGTCCGTAGCTGATGCAGGTGAAGAGCATCGCCACCATCGCAAGCAGGATCGCTGTGACTGCGTGGCCGCCGGCAACGGTGTAGATCACACCGAAGCTCGGCATCGGCGCGGTGGGTTGAATGAGGATGATGCCGTAGAGCACCAGATCCCAAAATCGCAGCGACCGGCGCAGGCCAACCTTCGTTGAGGTTGTGCTCATCGTGTCTGGCCGGCCACAGCGAGCGTCGCAGCCGCGACATTCCAGCCATCCAGTTGGAATACGACATCCTTCGGGGCGGACTCTGGAAGAGCAGCGGTAAGTGTTGTGGTCTCGCCGGGCGGGACTTCAATCCAGTTGTCGGACCACATCACGGGAGCTACCAGTTCGCCTTTGCTGCTTCGCGCAGCGACGCGGACCTGGAAGGCCACAGTGGCGGAATTGTTGTGAAGCATGACGGTGGCGTTTCGTACCGGACCGCTCGCCATCGTGACGCGTGCGTCGATGGTCGCCGTCGGCAGCGTCGTAAGTGCGGAGAGATCTTCGTAACGCGCCGCGGGTGTGTGAGTGAAGTTTGTCTCGGTCCAATCGAACGCAGTGAGTGTGGTGGGAACCCAGTAGAAGTTTCGGCTCACTACGGTACCGTCAGCCTTGCGCAGGGAGAGATCGAGCAGCAGGATCTTCCGGCCGTTTCGGTAGAGATTCTCCGGGATAACTGTGACCTGTTGCACGCCGTCTGCAGCCAAGGTCAGCGTTTGATCTTTGCGATACAGCTCATGCCAAGACAGATCACGCACGCTGATGGACGCCTTCAGATCGCTGGATGCGGCGTATGTGCTGTTGACCACGGCCACGCTGCGATCGTCGTAGCCATACTGGATGTGCAGCGGCTCGCATGCCTTCTTCGTGGCGAAGTATCCAGCATCGGCGTCCAGGTAGTAGTCATACAGGTGCCAGATCATGGAAGGCCATGCGTTGTTCAGCATCCACTGCACCACACCCGTGGACTGATATTTGTTGCGGCTGTAAGACTCGAACATGGCGCGCTCCGAGTCGTACTGCATGGTGTGCGCCATACGTTCGTAGCTCTCGGCGGACGTAGGCTTGGCGTAGATAGCCGCCATCGCCTGGTCCATGACATCCAGCTTGCTGAACTCATTGCCGCCGAAGTGTAACTTCCAGTTGTTCGTCGCCGGCCATGCTTCCGGGTCGGTCAAGAAGAGCTTGCGGCTCGCCAGCGATGGGATCGCCGGGCCGGGGCTTGTCTCCGTGTTGAAGCCGAAGGCGCCACCGTACTTATGGTCGACATACCAGTAACTGGGTTCGACATAGTCGTAAGGGCCGGACATTTTTACGCCGTTCAAGCCCGTTAGCGAAGTTGTCTGGGATGAGGCTGCGCTGAGGATGGGGTTGGGCCAGTGTGCTGCGGCCTCGACGTCCAGGTAGGCGCGTTCCACCTTCTCCGGCGGCGCATTGTCGCTGCCATTCAGCCATACCAGCAGGCTTGCATGGCTGCGCAGGCGAAGCAGCTGGTCATGCAACGATGAGGTTGCAACGGACAGGTTTTTGTCCGTCCACTTCGACCATTGCTCCCAACGGTCGCAACAGCACCAGCCCAGCATGACCAGCAAGCCGTTCTTATCCGTCATGTGGAAGAACTCTTCCGTTTCCAGCTTGCCTTCCAGCCGAATCGTGTTGAGATTCAGGTGCTGCACCATTTCAATCTGGTCACGCAACTTGTCGTCATCAGAACGCAGCATCATGTCCTGTGACCAGCCGGCGCCACGAATCAAGATGGGCTTGCCGTTCACGCGGAAGAGACGGCTGCCGTTGGCAGTAAGCTCGGACGACATCTCACGAATGCCGAAGTCGATCTCCTTTGAATCCACTTGTCTGCCTGCAACTACAGCAGTGAGAGAAAGCTTCTCGAGATGAGGCTCGCCCATCTGCTTAGGCCACCAGAGCTCCGGATGTTTCGCACGAACGATGGGGTACGTCACTGTTCGTTGTTCATGCGCGGCGAGCGAGACCTTCTGCTCGATCCGTTGACCGACCAGTGTGCCGCGAAGAACCGCTTCAATTGGAGCGTCGGTCATGTTGGCTGCTTCAGCATAGATGGTCAGTTCGGCGGTTTGTAGCGTCTCATCTGTGAAGTGTGTGGTCACCATGGGCGACCGCAATGTGACAGCTCCGGTCGTCACCAGGGCCACGTCGCCCCATAGCCCCATGTCCTTGTCGGGTGGTGCAGGATTCCAGTCCACCCAGTTGATGCCGAGGTCGTTTTCCGTGGGTGCGAAGACCTGCACAGCAACGATGTTCTCTGCTGCAGGGCGCACAACGTTCGAGATATCGAAATCATAGGCGCGGTAGGCGCCTTCGATCTCGTCAGAGCCAGCGATGCGATGGCCATTCACCCAGAGCTCGCCGCGGTAGTTAATGCCGCCGAAGTGCAGGATGGTACGTTCACCCTTCGTCACGGTCGCGTGGAAACTCTTTCGATACCACCAGCCACAGCGATAAGGGCTGTCCGCAGGCATGGGGAAATTTGAAAAGTTTTCACCAACGGCATAGCCCATGCCCGGGAGCTTCCGCAGATTGTCCGCAAAATACGGATCAGGAAGTTGCTTTGCTGCGACCTGGGCTGCCAGCACCGTCGACGGGAGGGTAACCGTCGTCCAGTCCTGAATTTGAGCTGTCCCATCGGACAGTGCCGCCCCGTCAGCTGCAAGACCGCAGGCGGTATGCAACTGCCAGCCATCATGGAAGGCAGGTCGCGCTGCATATCCGATCTGTGTGCCGAAGAGAAGCAAAACGAGTGCGGAAAGAAGGCGTCGAGACGTCATGCTATGGATCTCCCGGCTGTGTCTGTTCGTTCAGGGGCGTAATGGCAAAAGCATACGAGTCCTCAAGCAGAGGTCTTGCGCTTTGTCTTAACTGCAGCGGTTGACGAGCGAGGGATCAACTCCGGTGTGCAGTAAAAGCGCGCTGCCTTAGTGCTGGCGTTGCCGTCTTTCAATGCCGACAACATCCGTTGGATCGCCTGTTGTCCCATGTCGCGCATTGGCTGGCGGACGGTGGTGATGGCGGGCGTAGTGACGCGCGCGGGAAGCACATCGTCAAAGCCGATGACCGAGCAGCCGTCAGGAACAGAGATACCAGCCTCGGCCAGACCACGCACCACACCCAGTGCCGTCATGTCATCGAAGGCCACCACCGCAGTGAAGCTTCGGCGCTTCTTGACCAATTCTCGGACGAAGGCACGACCGCCTTCAAAGGCATCGTCTGTTGTGCCGATTGAAGGCAGTTGTGTCACAAGCTTCAGATCGACGTCAACACCACGAGCCTTTGCCGCGCGCAGTATGCCATTCCATCGCGGCGCGCTGTCGAACATCTCATTGGGTCCGCGAATGACCGCTATCCTGCGATGTCCCAGGTCCAGAAGATGGGCCATCGCGAGGGCTCCGCCTTCTTCGTTGTCCAGCAGGTAAGACGTGATGTTGCGCTGAGTAAGGTCCCGGCCAACGATGAGGAGCTGGACGGAGTTCTTCTGTGCGTCGGCGAGCAGACCGCTCTCGTCGAAGACCCAGCTTGCAATGACGATCACGCCTTCTACGCGGCGCTCCAGCATCAGCCGCAAGGAGTGGTCGAAGACCTTGCGTTCTGTCTGCGCGTCCATCACCAATGGCAGATAGTCCGTGTCATGCAGGCCTGCCTGTATGCCCTGGACTACCGGCATGCTGAATGGGTCAGAAAGATCGAAGGCAAGGACGCCAATTGTGCCGGAGCTACGCTTGCGCAGCGAACGCGCACGAGCGTCCGGGTGATAGCCAAGCCTGGCCGCGGTCTTGCGGATCATCTCGCGCGTGGATGCGGCGACGTTGGCAGAAAGTGGCGCTTCACTCAAGGTGATGGACACAGTGGAGACTGAAAATCCCGTCGCTCGTGCCACATCGCTCAGGGTGACGTGACCGGTTTTTCGTTGTGGCATATGCAAGTACCTTCGAGCGGATGGGGCGACTGTGGATCCTTCAGAAAAACAACGCGGAATCGCTTGACAGTCTCCTGAATCGGAAATATATCTTCTATTCATAAAGTATTCAACCGTTTGAATAAAGACGTTTTCCCACTTTTCATCCCAGGAGACTCCATGCGACGTTGTTCGGTGCGGTCCGTTGTTTCGTTTGCAGCTGTGGCCAGCCCGCTGCTTTGCGTATCACTTGTGGCCCAGTCGGGCCGCGGTGGCGTCAGCGGCAGCATCACAGACGTCTCCGGCGCAGCAATTCCGGGTACGACTGTGGAATTGCGCGAGGTGAAGACCGGGCTGGTTCAGAAAACGACCACTTCCGGGGCGGGTGTTTACACCTTCGTCTCCGTCACGCCCGGCGTCTACGAGCTGTCCGCGGCGCATGACGGATTCAGCACGACCGTACAGAAGAACATTCGTGTCTCTGTGGATCAGACCACCGCGCTGAACGTGAAGCTTCCCGCGGGTGGCGCCAGTGATGTCGTGACAGTGGACGCGTCTGCATCGACGGTGGACGCTTCGAGCGCAACGGTGGGGCAGTTGATCTCCGCGGAGGCAATTGATCGTGTGCCGCTGCTCACCCGCAACGTCTATCAGCTGGTGCAGTTGAGCGCCGGCGTCTCGCCTGCGAACGGAACGGCAAATTCGTCAGATCTTCAGAGCATTAACAATGCGCGCACGGGCATTGACGTCGCCTCGTACACCATCAATGGATCGTTGCAGGGCAACGTCTACTTCATGCTGGATGGTAGTCCCATTGGCGTTGCCGAGAACAATGCAGCAACGATCATGCCGGCGTTCCAGGTGCCGGAAGATAGCGTAGCGGAGTTCCGTGTGGAGACGCAGAATACGCCCGCCAGTTATGCCAGCGGCGGCGGTGGCGTCATCAGTCTTGTGACAAAGTCTGGTGGCAACTCCTTCCATGGGGACGCGTTCGGCTACTTCCGTCCCAATGCCGTGGCAGCAAACGACTTCTTCTTCAAGCGCAACAACCCCGGTGCGCCGACGTCCGACTTCCATCGTTACCAGGAGGGTGGCGCCATCGGTGGTCCGATCAAGAAGGACAAGCTTTTCTTCTTTGCTGATTACGAAGCAACACAGCAGGCGTCGCTTGAGGTTGGCAGCTATACGGTTCCTACTGCTGCGGAGCGCACCGGCGATTTTTCTGCGGACAGCTTCACCATCTACAACCCGCTGGTAGCTGACGATCCGGTCACGGGACTGCGTCAGCCTTTCGTCAACAATCAAATTGCTGCAAGCAACATCGATCCCGTCGCGAAATACTTCTCCACCAAGCTGCCGTTGCCCAACGCTACAGGCATTGGACCCTTCCACACTAATAACTTCACTACGTCCGGCCTGGCGCCGCTGCACGCGCAGAAGGCAGATCTGCGCATTGATTACGCACCGACTGCAAAGCAGAGGATCTTCGGCCGCTACTCCTACGGCAATACCACGCAGGGAAACTCAAACCTATACGGCAGCAGCAACATGTTCAACCCGCTGTTCTACGTAAATGACACGACGACGAACAACGCATTGCTGGGGGACGACATCACGTTGTCTCCTACTTCACTGCTGCAGCTTCGTTACTCCTTCACGCGCCACAACGAACACCAGACGGGCGATCCGCGGCAGAGCACGTTTGACATCACGACCGCAGGCTTTCCGCAGTCACTTGCGAGCGAGGTGTCTTACAAGCAGATCCCTGTCATTACGTTCTCTGACACTGCTCCTGTTGGTGGGACAGGGAACTACGATAATTTCCTCTTTGTGAGTGAGAACAGCGATTTCAGTGCGTCCATTACGAAGCTTCTAGGCCGACATGAACTAAGCGCCGGCTTCGAATATCAGAAGAAGTTCATGAACATCGGACAGCCTGCATTTCCGGCAGGTGCGTACTCCTTTGATAAGACGGCAACAAGCTCCACAACATTTGCCGGTGATGGCAACGACTTCGCCAGCTTCCTGATTGGCATGGGATCCATTCCGGGTGGTGAGGGCAGTAACTTCACCAAGGATCTCTTCGCTGCCATGGCAAGTCCCTACTACGCGGCATTCTTCCAGGACACGTTCCACATCACGAAGCACTTTACGGCGACCCTCGGCGCACGCTGGGAGATTTTCGGTGGCCGCACCGAGCGCCACAATCGCATGGAGTACTTCGATCCGACGCTTTCGTACACGGTGAACGGTGTCAGTCTCGTTGGCGGTGAGCGCTTCGTGGATAAGAATCGCCGCTCTCCGTTTGAGACTGACTGGAAGAACGTCGGTCCGCGCGGCAGCTTCGCGTGGGAGGCGCATCCTGGTACGGTTGTTCGCGGTGGTGGCGGTATCTACTACGGTCCCAGCACAACAATGGTTGCGAACAGCTCCCTCAACAGCGATGGCTTTACCTCTGCCACAACATGGAATGCTACGCAGTACAACAGCGATGGCAATACGGTCATGGTCAATCCGCTGAGCAATCCCTTCCCGAACGGTATTGTGAGGCCCCAGGGAGCGGCACTTGGTGCAGCAACGAATATCGGCGTTGGATTGAGCACTGTGATCAGTAATCCACGCACCCTCACGACTTACAACTTCAACTTCGGCATCGAACAGCAATTGCCCGGACGCACGGTCTTCACGCTCGCTTACGTTGGCAGCCGCGGTCTGTTCCTTCCGCTTGGCTCTGTCGACTTTAATCAGTTGCCCATCGCAACCATCGCGCAGTACGGCACTGCACTGTGCGTCGATGGAAGTGCCGGTTGCCAGACTGTTCCGAATACTCTGGGCCCGGTGTTACCCGCAACGAACCCCTACTATGGTTCGCCGGATGTCCCGCTTTGGCTCTCATTGCTGAAGTATCCGCAGTTCAACAATGGATCGTTCGGCAGCGGCGTTACCGTGAATGGTTATCCCGGCGGCGACTCGAGCTTCAACTCCCTGCAAACGAAGCTTGAGAAGCGTCTGAGCAACGGCTTCACGACGATCACGAGCTTCACATGGGGCAAGATCATGACGAATGACAGCCAGTCGCCGCTCGGCTTCGTGGGCTATCACTCCGCCGGCCCGCAGGACTGGCGTGACCTTCGGCTCGAGCGCTCTGTTGCCTCGCAGGACGTCAAGCTGCAGTTCAACACACAGCTCTCCTATGACCTGCCGATCGGCAAGGGTAAGCTGGTCCAGTTGCATGGAGTCGCTGACTCCCTCGCAGGTGGGTGGACTCTGAACGGCATTGTGTATCTCAGCAGTGGCGTCCCAATCGCATCCCCTACTGGTACCGGCAACCCGTACTTCAACCAGCGTGTGAACCTGGTGTGCGACGCGAATCGCGGGGCAACTCACACTGCGGAACAGTGGTTTAGTCCGTCTTGCTTTTCACAACCTTCCACGCAGTTCGCCGCCGGTACCGCGCCGGCGTATCTCTCCAACGTCCGCACGGATGGCGCGCACAATCTGGATGCTTCCATCTACAAGACCTTTACGTTACCGCATGAGAACACAATCCGCCTTGAGGTGGCTGGCTACAACGTAACGAACACGGTTCAGTATGCGTATCCGAACGTCTTCTGGAATCCGGATGCTGTTAACGATCCGACTGTGCTGGCTGGTTTTGGCCAAGTGACCAGCGCGGCGAATACGCCAAGGCAGTTCCAGTTCGGAGCGCGTTTCAACTTCTGAGGCGGAGAGTACAGGCCCATCATGAACAAGCGGTAGCCGATGTATATGGACTACCGCTTTTGCGGTTACGGTGTGGCGTTCTGGCTGTGGAGCCTTTCGTGCGCGAGTTCGTGCACAAGGGCTAAACTCTCCAGCCGGTTACTGACCGGGCCGTTTTGGACGAGTCGATGTGTTTAGGAGTTCTGGATGGAACTGCTGCAGCCAATCTTCAACGGTATGGCGCAAATCCTGTGCTGTTGCGAGAATCTGTTCGAGGTCTTGATTCGAGATGGAACCCGCAGAGTCATAGCTCGCGCTATTACGCTTTTTCGAGAACACCACAAGTTTGCGGCGCAGCTGGCTGTCTGCGTTCACTGTGAACTCAAGCGTCTCGAGAATGCGCGTGTGATGACCTGACTGTGTTGCCGCCCGGTATCCGCTTGCGCGCAAGGCTGTATTCGCAAGCGCCAGGATTGCGTTAAATGTGGTGTAGAACCGGAGATCGTCCGAGATCTCTTCTACGGCCGCATCGCCCATAGAGCGTGACACGATACCAAGTTGATCCGCGATCTCTTGGGGGCTCGTGGCTTCACGTCGCAGCCACGCATTCTCAACGTATCTCTCTAAAGTCATTTTCACTCCCGATCAAAAAGACTAGCGACGCACTCTGAAGAGCCTTGAGAAAGTGATTGCCAGTGTGGATCCTTGTTCGAACTTCCTGCCGAGCAAAAACCGTTGGATTGACCGGTCGGCCCAACTTCTTTTCTACGGATGTGAGGGAGTGAAGCAGGTCATCCAGGGTCACTTCTCCTATAACCATTAGATCGATGTCGCTTTCAGCTTTCTCTTCGCCGCGAGCAAAAGAACCGTAAACAAACGCGAACTCGATCTCCTGAGCAAACGGAGCTATTGACTCCGACAGTATGGAAAACACTCCCGTCGTCTTTGCGAGCAAAGAATGAAGTTCTGGAAAGATTGGGTGTCTTGAATTGGCTTGGTAAAGGACTTGATTCTCCCGACTACTGCGGACGATTAGCCCAGCGGACGCGAGGGTAAGCAGTTCACGTTGGACCGTTCCTGCGCTGCCGTGAATATGTCTAGCAAGCTGCCGGGCAAAGAAATGCGTGTCCGGCTTGGAGTAAAGAGTAGCGAGAAGCCTGCTCCTCGTTTTTCCGAACAACAAATCCCCGAGTGCTGAAGCTTCCGTACTCATTATGAGAACGATTGTACTCATTTGGAGTACCGCGAGCCAAGTCTTTGTAGCGGGGATGGAAGAGACGCCGAGGTATCGTAATAGGGTATACCCAAGTGTGACGTAACAATAGCGCCAGAAAAGCGTCTCATACGGATCGGTTTCCGCATTCTGATACGCCCCCCGCGGCAAGTCCTAGACCCTAGTGATACGTCAAACAGCATCGCTTCCCCATGTCGGCTCCAGCTTTCGCTGAGTTCGCCTGCGGCCGGCGCCACAAGCCCTTCACGCTTCTGCGGATAGGCTAGAGGTCTATGAGCGCCATCAGCGGTAAGAAGGTCGCCATTGTGGGCGGAGGGCCAGGAGGCCTTACGCTAGCCCGGCTGCTCCAGGAAGGCGGAGCGAGCGTGTCGGTGTACGAACGTGACCAGAGCCGGAGTGCGCGGGTGCAGGGCAGCGCGTTGGACCTCCACGAAGACTCTGGTCTGGCCGCATTGGAGGCGGCCGGCCTGATGGATGCGTTCTGGGCCAACCACCGTCCGGACCTGGATCGCCTTCGCCTGACCAACGAGAAGGGAACCGTTCTCCACGATCATCCCCGCCAGTTGTCCGGCGCAGGACAGCGCCCTGAGATCGAACGTGGACCGCTGCGGGATCTTCTGCTGGATTCACTCCGGCCTGGCACGGTGCAATGGGACTGCAAGCTGAAGTCTGCAGCGTTGGACGGAGAGCAGGTGCTCCTCCATTTTGGGAACGGCGAGACCGCTGTTGCCGATATCGCGATCGGTAGCGACGGCGCGAACTCCCGCCTGCGTGAGCTGGTCACGCCGATTCGACCGGAGTACGTTGGCGTGGCACTCGTAGAGGGGCTGGTTCCTGCGGCGCAGCAGACCATACCGGAACTGTGGGAACTCCTCGGGGGATCGGCTTTGATCGCTCTCGGATACGAGAGAACCATCGGCATGGGGACTAAGCCGGACGGCAGTGTGCTGCTGTATGCAGGATTGAAGACGCACGACACATCCGTGAGACGGAGCCTTGAGGAAGCCAGCGGGGGAGAGCAGCGTGTTGCGTGGTTCCGTGCCAACTTCGAAGGTTGGAGCGAGATCTGGGAACCGCTTTTCCGGGAAGCCGTGTCGACGGTCTGGCGGCCGCTCCTGGTCTGTCCGGCAGATCAGCACTGGACGCCAAGGCCCAACGTCACTCTCATCGGGGATGCCGCACACGTCATGCCACCCTACGCAGGGGAAGGCGTCAACATGGCGATGCTGGATGCCCTGGTGCTGTCGAAGCTGCTGCTCGCCGACGAGACTCCCGCCGCCGCGATCGCTGCGTATGAGGCGGAGATGTTTGCGCGCATGAGGCAGATGTCGGCTGACACGATGGTGAACACCGAGATGTTCTATGCACCGGATGCCTGCGACCGGGTTGTGGCTTTGTTTCGCAGCTTCGGGAGCACCGAGTCGATGCCACCGCTTTCGGAAGCTTGATTCGAAACGGTATGTTTTAGAGAGCACTGATGGTGGGCTCGTTTGCGAGGAGAGCGCCGCTGAGTCGCTGCAGAAGCACACGTTGCTCTTCGCGGATGAGCGACCGCGCATCCGCTAAGCTGAACCAACCGCCGCGATTCACTTCTGGGATGGTGATCTCCTGTCCGGAGCGAGGTGGCCAGACAACGCTGCAGGTGTTGCTTACCAGGTCAGCAGGATCACAGTCCCCTTCGAAGGCCCACACAAAAGTCGTCTTGCCGCTCTTCTGTCGTACAGACCGAAGGCTGAGGAAAGGCGGTGCAGCAAGGAATCTGGTCTCTTCCTGGAACTCGCGCTGTGCAGCGGTCAGCAGACCCTCCCCGTCCTCGACTTGTCCTTTCGGCACGGTCCATGCACCTCGATCCTTGTGCTCCCAGTAGGGACCACCGGGATGGACCAGGAAGACTTCGAGTTCTCCGTTGCGATGCCGGAACATCAGCAAACCCGCGCTTGTGGTTCTCGACATGGCAGCTTGGATGCCGTCTGCTACTGGTCAGCGACCGAGTGGCAGCTGACCAGACCTCATTGTCCGGCCAATGCACCGCAGGTATGAATCCGCTCCTCTTCTCCTCGACAGCAACGGAAAGTGAAAGAAGTCACGAGATCGCGCTTAGGCGAATAGACGGCGAAGTAGAATCAATTCACTGCATTTTGGGGCCGCAGCACAGGGCTCAGAGATAGGTGGTTATGGGGATTCCGAACACATGGCGGAAGAGCCCGCCGGGCAAATCGTGCAACATCCAGAGGAGTACGAAGCTGGATACGCAGCACGCCACGAGAACCAGAGCTTCAGCCTCACGGCAACTCGAAGCTGGCAAAGCGGCTGGACGGATGCTGATCGTGAACTCAAGAAGCCCTTGGGCCGCGACAGCATCCAGCAAGAGCCATTGCCGTTCTTCGGGACAGGGAGCCAGGCCCGCAGGGAAGGCCTACCCTTCGACACGTCTCGCACGGAGGAGTGGAAGATCGCATGGATCGAAGCTGACATCGCTCTCGGTCTTGAAGACGTGATGCGAGCCGAAGTGTTCCGGTAGAAGCGTCTGTGGTGCTTGACGCTTCTCCGGCCTGGGATAGGGAGAGGTCATGAAGACATCTACACAAGGAGTTCTGCACTGCCGCTGCGGACGAGATGAGATCCTCGCGATTGGGCTGTGCGCAACCTGCTACACCCTGCGCCGTCAGGATGAGGAGTACTTTGGTGGCCTGCGTGAGGCAGTGTTAGAGCGTGATCAGTACCGCTGCCGCGTGTGCGACGCTCCAAGGCGCAACAAGCGTTCCATCATCGTGCATCATCGCGTACCCGGAGGGTCCGTACTGCACCTCATGCTCTCGCTCTGCCCTGGTTGTCACGCGAAGGTGCACCGCACCATGGCGGTTCTGTCCGCTATGCCTCCGTTGCTGCTGAAGCTGTGGAGAGAACAACACCCGGTCGGGCATGAGCAACAAGTCTTAAATTTTCAGCAGGAACACATACGACCCCAGCATATGTCGATGTTCTGACCGCCGCCGCGAACACCGTGCCCGCCGTATCGACAGTCGGTCCACCTGGGAAACTGGGCAAACCGTTCATGATAAGTGCTCGCTCGCGCAACATGATGACCGGGCAGCGTTCATGACACCGCAAGACCTACAGCTATGTCGGCTGCGCGACACTCGGGTGTATGCTCTAACTCATCATTTGACAGGGGGAGTTTTCGGAGGCTCTCCCGCCTTTTGCTCAACCACACCACACACTGCAAGAACCCTCCAGGTCTATTAGCACCGACATCCTGTTCGAGGACGCCTTCAATGGTCGCGGCATCTGCAGGGACAGGAGCCAGTGTGAACTGCTCGAAAGCCCCTTGCCGTAGATGCCGGCATGGGCTTTTCTTGATGGTGCAGCTAACGAGGACTCGTCCGTCGACTGTGCCTCTCTAGTGGCGAACAAGGACATTTCCCAAAACGGCGCTTTCGGCAAGTCTAACGGTTCTGTAAAAGGCGACAAATGCGATTCGGAGAATTCGATTTTTATCCAGAACGCGGTGAGCTGCTTTACAAGGGAGCCCGAGTTCGTCTTCAATCACAGCCTTTAAAGGTACTGGATTTGCTGTTGAGGGCACCAGGAGAACTAGTCAGCCGGGATCTTATACGGACTACCCTGTGGGGCGGCACATACACGGACCACGAGCATGGGATCAACACGGCGATCCGGAAGCTTCGGGAGAGCATTGAGAGAAAAGGCCGGAATGCGGTTTCCATCCAAACCGTTTCCGGCAAGGGCTATCGGCTCTTGTTACCTCTTGCGGATCGAGCGTCCTGGAGCGCACCGGGGATCTTGGAGCTTCAACTCGTTCCCGGCTACCTCGACGAAAAGATAAGACAGAGGCTGCACGGATTATTAGGAGAGATAGCGGGCGCGCTGTCCCAGACCACAAAATACCGGGCCCACGTCCAGGCAGGAGCCCCGACAGGGGAGTTGCTGCTGAAGATCGCCGCACAGCAGTGGAACGAGGAGATCCTCCTGACAGCCCAGCTGACAGAGGTCGAGAACGATGAGCCGCTGTGGTCAGACACCTACCGATTCGATCTCCTACAGAGCCTTGCAGTTCAGCTCAGACTCGTACGGGACATTGTCACTGCGTTGACGGCTCTGCCTAAGCGGCGGAGTCCAGCAGAACGGTCGGACTGCATGGCTCGAACGCTTGCCGAACCTTCCATCCTCGATCCTGTCGGCTACGAAGCTTATCTTGACGGCCGGTTTCTTTTCGCACAGCGCAGCCCACGATCGCTCTCCGCTGCGCGAACACGTTTCGAAGTTGCATGCGAGCTGAACCCAGATTTCGCGTTCGCGCATGCGAGTCTGTCGCGCACCTGCAGATTCCTTACCATTTTTGAAACGGGAGAGCCAGGTCATCTTTGGCGATTAGCGGAGCATCACGCTTGCCGGGCGGTTGAACTAGATCCTCGAATATCGGAAGCGCAGTCTAGTCTCGCCTGCGTACAGGCGCGTTATCAGTGGCGCTGGCTCGACGGCTGTGCCGCTTACGAAGAGGCACTCCGTCTGAACCCGAGTGATCCGGAAACCTACTGCGATTACGGTGTCGCGCTGCTTGCCATGGGCGAGTTCAACGAGGGGGCGCGTTGCTTGGAACGGGTCCTGGCGCTTGATCCGCGGTACGCCGTCGGCCGTGCCACTGTTGCACTAGGTAGATTAATGCAAGGCAGACGGAGCGAAGCGGTTGCGATGCTCGAGGGGATGACGGAAGCAATGCCCGACTTTCTCACGCCCTGGATCTATCTGGGTATAGACCAGCTCAATACGGAGCACTGGGCAAAAGCGGAAGTGAGTTTCCTGCAAGCACTAAGACTCGCTCCCGACAATCCGACCTTCGTAAGCCTGCTTTCGCAGGCCTATGCGGGCCAAAACAGGATGGAAGACGCGGTGCGAGCCGTAGGCAAGCTTAGTGTGATCGGCAGGGATCGGTACGTGTCCCCCACTGCCCGTGCGGTTGCAGCCATGGCTGTCCGAGATGATGATGCTGCGCTGCTTGCGGTCGAGTGCGTCGTCAATGAGCGTGACGCAAACTTCGCGCTATACCGACGGATGCGAGTGCTCGATCCCATTCGCGAACATCCTGTGTTCATAGCGACTTTGCAAGCGATGGACCTCCAAAAGCTCTGATCAGATGAGCCGGTTGAAGGGGTTCGGTTCGTCACCCTCCAGATCGTCAAGGCGGGTCGCATGAGAACTGTGTGCTTCTAGCTTTTTGAATTCGGCTAACTTATTCATTCTTGGATACTTGCCTGTTCAGATTAGTTCACCTCTGAGCTAGCGCAACTCCCTGTAGCCTTGCTCTGCCTCTCTCCCATATCAAATTCTTGTGTCTACAGGTGCTATGTTGCCGACAGTGTCATCGATGCCTCGCATCGTCAGAAGTGCGGGTGCCGCCATCAGCGCCCTTGTTTCCCACGGCAGTTCTTCCATGTCGCTCCCATTAGGTGCTTTACTGCTCGCCCTCGCCGGCTGTGGAGGAACAGGCCCGGGGACTGCTACGCCAGTGTCGCCAATCGCACCGCAACCACCCGCTGTACAAGGGCAGGTAGTCATCGCCGCCCCAGGCGACGGCACGAAGGTGACCGCCCTACCGCTGATCCTGCGTGTCACACTTTCAGCAGGCGCCACCACAACGAACACAGCCATTTCTATCAACGGCCACGACGTTACCGCGAAACTTGCCGCGACTGTTACGGGCGGGATTTACGAAGGCCTAGTGGCGTCTGAGGACGTCTATGTAGGAGTAAATCGGATCAAAGCTGTAACCGGGGCGGTGACTGCCCGCTCAACCTTCAATTACGATCCCTTCGTCGCAGATTTCAAGAGTCCCGAAGTAGTGACGGCAAACTCAATCGGACAACCGGTCTCGGACGTGGTGGGCATCCAGACACGAGTTAAACAGAACGGCACTTTTCAGATTTACATTGGTAAGAAGGCATACGGCGTCCAGGATAGCAATCACAACAGCACAGACCTAAACGGATTCCAAGTGCTGCTCCTCCGTAGGACTGACCTAAGCTTGGTCTCGAACACCTTCTACCAGATTGACGGGACGCTCGACCAGACGACACAGTTTGCGAATGACATCGATCCATCCACAGCGAAGTTCACAGCCGAATCAAAATGCGGGTTGGAGGGCTGTGTCCTGATCATCCAAAGCCTGCAGGCCTGGAACGGCAAACATAAATGTGATTTCAATACCGCTGGACCTTCAGATTCAACATGCGGTTCTCTTCAAGAGGCGCTCCTCCACATCGGGGGTACCAACACGCTTTTGTTGAATCAAATCAATCCGGCCGACGTGGGCTATTCTTTTGTAGGAAACGTAGGATCGAGCGTTCTCAAGCCAGGTTTGAATTACGAGCGGGTTGCCTGCGCTTCTTTAGTTGACGGCTGCATCTCCAATTATTACGTGCCAAGTACCGCGATCCCGAATTTCGCGGACGGTATCGGTCCAACCCTTCGCGGAACCGGATATGTTGGAGCAAAGACCATTCCAGCTTCAGGTGATTTACCCGCCCTACCTGTACAGGAGGCCGGCATCCGAGGGGAGTTCATCCTCGACAACCATGATAACTACACGTTTACGTATGCGGATCCCCCAGTTCGCTTCGCGATGGGTTTGACAACTTACGCTGACGGCAGCATTTCTAAGCAGCGAAGCACCGTAGAATTAAGCGTCTCTGCTAAAAGCCCAAGTCCGTTCCCCGATGGGACATCGAGTGTTTCCGTAGGCTCGGCAACGCTGGTTGAAAATACGAACAACCGCGCAGTGAGCGGTGGTTTTCATCTAGTTGCGTTTGATGCAACCACCTTTAGGAATTTGTTGAACGGTACTTATTCCACGGACCCAGGTCTCTGTCAGTCCAACAAATGCACGTCTACTGATGGTGGAACCATCAGTCCCTTGGCGCAACTGACCTCGGATATCTACTCGCTGAACTCTAGACGGGCTATATTCTTCCTCCAGAGTGTTGGTAGCTTGCGCCATGAGTGCGATCAGAACTATGTGAAGACTCCGACAGGTCATTGCCAGTCAGGAGACTTAACAAAAGGGAGTTTCCCCTTTCAAGACACTTGGGATAAAGCCGCTCAGGCCGTTCAAGACATCGGCGGGGACTATGCTCTCTTCGATTCATTGTCACACCCGTCCTACAGATACAATGCTTTTGACGCAACGATTTCCCAGCAGAAAGTTGTAGCTGATGGTGGCCTGGAAGATGACTATCATCTTGTCGGTCAATGGTGGATGTCTGGCAACAACACAGCCAATCCGCTTGGTGTGGAGGAGAGCAGTCACATCAATCGAGAGACGATTGCCGGTGGTGGTCCTTCACGCATGTCAGGTCTCCTTAAAAAGGAGAACGATGGTTATTATCGCGCATCCATGGAAACGCAGTATGGGAACTTCTTCCCTAACTCGTCACTCACATTCCTTGCAGCGCCACTAACGCCTTCCGTGGAGTGGCCGCTCACTGGTACATCCGGGACTTCAGGGCAGACAGCAGCCTACCGATTTATTAGTCAGCAACTTCTGCTCTGCCAGCAAAGCTGCAGCGACCTGCGTTTGGCATATAGCAATCTGAACCAGAATCCTGCGATTTGGTTCGCTCGTCTGCAAGCAATGCGGGGCCCAACGGACTGCACGGCTGATTCCTGCACCCAGGGCTTCACAGCGGATGATTTTACGGCTGCCAAACAGCAGATTCTCTTGGAGCTGCAGTACCTCGGCAATCTGCGCGAGTATCAGACCAATCTCCTCAACTTGCTACAAGCACAGGAGTCGAATCAGTCCTTAATTCTGCAGCAAGAGGCCGACGCGATTCTGGGCAGTACACAGGGACCAATCGCAACGAAAACAGTGGCTGCAAACAACTGGAGAACCTGGGCGGGTGACGCGTTGAAAACCATGGGGCCCGTGTTGCAACTCGGGGCGCTGAGTCTCGGCGCGACAACGGATGTTGTAGTGCCAGGAGCCCTGATTCCTGCTGCCGGTGTGGCCGCAGCGCTCGGCGTAGCCACGCTGGATCTGTCAGCTTCGAGCACAACAAAGCCTGATGGAGTTCCGATAGCTCAGCAGGACAAAGACCTCATCGCAGTGAGCCATCTTGCCGGCAATCTGGCTGATCAATACACGCAAATTCTTGGCACGGTCGGCCATAACTTCAAGAGGATTACCGCGGACTGGGGAAGATTAAGTGCGCTCGGTTCATCCCTGGCGAACAACAGCCAACCGTGGGACTCCACGGCAAACCAAAATCTACTGACCGCATTTGACCGTACCGCGCGTCGACAATTCGTTCAGACGCTGCTTCCAGCCGCATTCTCGATAACTCACCATACCTACAGCTCTCCAGGTATCAATCCGAACTATGGCGGGATCTTCACTCCAAGCGACAGTACATGCGGCATGGCGGGATGGATTGCGGATAGACAGAGCAACCGCAACAACTCTGCGAACCAGCCATCGGGCACCTACATGTTCACGTTTATACCGGGCGCCCCGATCGACGGCATTGGAACCCCTTCCAATACCATCAATAAATGGCCCTTTGATAACTGGTGGGATGTTTGGATGCTCACCCCCGGAAAGGGAGCGAGTGGCTGTACTCCAGATGGTATAGCCAACAGCTTCTTCGAGGACACAGGCCTCTTCATACCGGTGAGTGCCGACAACAGTAACTCTCTCGGTCTCTACAAGCCCTTCGTCTTCCAACGCTTCCCAAATGTAATCGAGAGTAGGGACGGCCAGAACGCTCGAGATGCATATGAGAAGGCATTCGAAGGAGCCAGTTATGATAGCTCGGACTATCCCTTCTTAATTCCTGACGGTGCTTTCCCGAATGACCCAAGCAACTATTAAACTTGTGCCATGCGCTTTGCAAGGATCCTTGAGATTGCTAATGGTCTTCCGCGAAACCCGCCCTTTTGGGGTGGGTTTCGCTGCGTGATAGTTGAGTCTGTTGGCTCATCCAGCGAGGACGTCGGTGTTGGAGATCATGCCCCATCAGTCAACATACAGGTCGTTGTTGCTGGAGCCACGGACGACTTTCATGTTGTCATCACGATGTGCGACGTCGCGACGCCTCGCTGCAGAACGCGCTCGGTCTCTCAATCCATTTCGGACACTCATAACATTCCGGACCTGCTCCAGAAGGGATGCAGTCAATGACAAAGATTCTCACTGCGATTAAAGTCGTTTTGCTGATTGCAGCCGTGTCCCTGCTTGCTTTCACCGCAAAAATACGACGGGAACAGAGAGTAGATGTCTTTCGGGTTCGCAATCTTCAAATCGTCGCTTCGTAGGGGAAGGAAAGCGCATCATTTGGCGTCGTAAATAACGACACGCGACCGAGTGTGTCTCTGTTCGATTCGGAGGGAAGGCAGTCGCAACTCTTAATACGAATGACCGGGGGAGCCTACCCTCTCCTTCACCGGCAAGGATCCGCGGCAGAATGTCTCTGTGGGTTACCTCTGGTGAAGCGACTCAACGGAGCCCAAGGGATAGGAAGATCCATTAGGCAGTTGGGGTCTTCGTATCAGATCCCCTGGATCGAATACGAAGACCTTTGATTCGTTCGACTTGAAGTCCTATCCAGTGGGAAAGAAACGATCAAACCGGTGGAGGTTCTTCCGCAATATCAAGTCCACTGAAGAGACGTTTTAACGCAATACGACCGATGGAACTCCTCACTTCGCACAGCCAACGCCCATGCTGGGAGACAGGGTGGAAGATTCCTACCACCTGGGCTGTAGCGTCAGTATTCGTTGTCGTAGATTTTGTGCAGATATTTGTCGTTGGACGGGTGCGTGGGTGCGTCCTATGATTGCACCTCATCGAATCCCAAGTTCCCTCACGACAAAGGGTTGGGCGATTCTTGATCGATTGCCCCGGCATAGAGAGGTGAGGTTTCCGCAAACCCGACTTCTCGGGAAGCCCACCGTTCGGCTACGCTCAGACACGGTCCATCCCTATGCTGAACTAGAAGGAACGCCGTCGAGCTTGCGATCAGTGATCTTGTACAGAATGCTGATTTGGTTGAACAGACGCCTCGGGCATACATCGTCGGCTACGTCTGCGAAGGCCTAGTCAAGGCACGGAAACAGGTTTCGACTCAACTTGAAGCGTAGTTTCCGCAAACCCGACCTTCAAGGAGGCACTGCTCCGATCAGCCCACAAACGAGTGGGCCACCGCTGCTTGGCATGAGTTACGGAACGCAGTCCGTTCGAAACAAGCCAAACGAATCTTCAGGTTTGCGCCGATAAGATGCGATCAACTTCGGCACCCGTCCCCGGGGGTCAACCGCAGGAAAGGTGCCGAAGCGACCGCACACCTCTTTTAATACGCAAAATTGATCGACCGGAGTAGGCGCAGTACGGTACGGTACTCCCCGGTGATGCCCTCCGCCTCAGCACGTCTAGAATGAAATCTGCCTCAAGTTCGGCCAAATGCAATGAGTGAAACAAGCGAGACCGAAAAGACCCCCTTTACTCTGACTGAACGTGCTCGCATCGAAAGCGAAGTTGCGCAGATTCTTTCGCATGCCTCGTTCCGCAACAGCGCGAGATGCAGCAAGCTCTTGCGATTCTTAGTAGATGGAGCCGTCCGGGATGAGCCGTCGAGTTTAAAGGAGCGGTTGATCGGTCACCAGCTCTTCGGACGTGCGACAGATTACGACACCGGTTCAGATCCAGTTGTACGCAACACTGCGTCTGAGGTTCGTAAACGACTCGCTCAGTACTATCAGGCAGCAAATGAATCGTCAGGCGTAAGAATCGGATTGAACCCCGGATCGTACGTGCCTGAGATCAATTTAGACACGCCAGAAGCCACAGCAGAAGCTGCGCCCCAAACCGACGTCGCGAGATCGCTGCCCATTTCCCTGGGCGTCTGGGCAAAATCACCGCGACCGCTCCACCGCTTGCGGTGGCAGCAGCTTCTTGTAGAAGTCGCTTTTGCTGGCGCCCTAATCGCTTTAGTACTCACCGGCTGGCGCAGTTTCCGAGCGAGGAATGCTGTTCGCGCATTCTGGGGGCCGGTGTTCCAGTCAAACCAAGACACAGTCATCTGCATTGGTTATATGCGTCGCCGGTTGGAGACACCGAGCAGCGCCACGGACATGCCTACCGTCGCGGTGCCCGATGCTGCATCGTACGCAGCCATCTCTGCGTTACTGGACACGCATGGCATGCATTCGCGGTTGATCGCGGCAAACCTGGCGACCTACCCAGATCTGATGGGTCGGAACGCTGTCCTACTGGGCGCATTTAACAATCCATGGACGTTACGCCTCTCCTCCGCGCTGCGCTACAAAGTAGGCAGAAGCGACGAAGGATCTAACCACCGCGGAGCTTGGATCGAAGACAGTGTTTCTAAAGACCACAAACGCTGGACAATTCCGTGGGTCGCTGAGTACAAAGACTGGACCGTCGACTATGCGATTGCGGGGCGTGTCCACAACCCAGCAACCGGCGAGTTGACTTATTTTGCAGCCGGTGCCGGAAAGTACGCGACAGAAGCAGCGGGTACCTTCCTGACGCAAGAGCGTTATCTGCGAATGCTGCCTCTTGCTGTTAACGACCCCAAAATCAACGTAGAAGTGGTTCTGAAAGTAGACGTGGTAAACGCAACCGCAGGGCCACCGCAACTCATGGCCGTGAGCACCTGGTAGACCCCCGAGGACTCCGGGTCCGATTGCCAAAAGGAACTTATATAGACGAGCCAAGTTTCTGGTCAGTAATTTCACTCTTCCCGCAAAACGGCGTTGCCGGCAACTCCTCCTGCGGACTGTTTCCGGAAGCCGACTTTGAAGGAACGGCGGCGCTCATGTGCCGCTAACGGCGTTTCTCGTTACGGATGAATGGCCGGTCCCGCCCCGCAGGCAAGCTAGTTTCTGTAGGCCGATCAACTATTCGGCGCGCAGTGTGATCGCCGGGTCGACGCGTGTTGCTGCATGAGCGGGGATGAGAATTGCAACAAGTGCCACCGACGAGAGAAGTAGGGGGATGAGGATGTACGTCAACGGGTCATAGATGCTGACCTGGAACAGCATCGTTTTAAGCACGTGCGAGGTCACCAACGCAATGCCGAGCCCCACCGCCGATCCCACGAGCACCATGCGTAGTCCGTCATTTGCAATGAGACGCAGGATATTAGACTGTGTTGCGCCGAGAGCCATGCGCAGCCCGATCTCCTGTGCTCGCTGCGCCGTCATGTACGCGATGAGGCCATAAAGGCCCACGATTGAAAGCACCAAGCCCGTCAGCGCAAAAAATCCGAGCAGCGTTGCTTCAAAGCGTGGCCGGTCTGCCAGTCGCCTAAGGGATGCGTTCAGAGGCTCCATTCTTAGCGGAATAGTGCGATCGATCGCAGAAACCTCGGATCGGACCCACGGTTGAAGCATGGCCGTCGGCATTGCGCTATCCACGATCAGCATCAAATGGTCTCCGCTCCAGTCGCCGGATACGCTTCGCCGCAGGGTGTACATCTCAGGATTACTCTCTTCAGTAAGTCCACTGTTTTTCACGTTATCTGCCACACCGATGACTACAGCGCCAGCACCGCTGACAGCAGTATCCAGGAATCGCTTTCCCACGGGATCCTCACCCGGAAATAGGCGCTCGGCCAATGACCGGCTAAGGATCACTTCACGCTGCTGTTGGGTGCGATCCTGATCTGCAAAATTGCGCCCGCGGAATATCTGAATGTTTAGTGCGCGAAAGTAGTCGGGCGTCACGAATCGGCCCACGACAGTTCCGCCTGTTCCTGCAGGGGTCGGTGGCTTGCCCTCCACATGCAAATCGGAGAATCGAAACCCGTCTTGCCACCCTCCGGGTGGAGTCGAGTCGGTGACGGCCACCGCGCGGGTACCGGGTAGCCTTCGCAGCGATGATTCGAGACGAAGATATAAGTCCATGACCTTTTGATTTGTGTTGTAGCGCAACTGGGGAACTGTAACCTCTACGGTCAATGCTCTATCCGTTCGCATCCCGAGATTCTGCTCCTCGATCTTCATGAAGCTGCGGATCAATAGCGCCGCACCGGACAGCAGGACGATGCTGACGGCGATCTGCGTCGTGACCAGAACACGCCTCGAAAAAGCATGATGGCGCGACATGGATGTCTTCGCGTTCAGCGCGGCCAGTTTTGGCTTCTGTAGCGCAGTAGCAATGCCGACGATCACTGCGCAGAGGCACGATATCAGGGCGGCAAACACTCCGATACGGAGATCGAGATGAGCTTTACTGATGAACGGAATGCCGGCCGGGGCAAGGTGGACGAACACGAGTACGAGCGCCTGCGCAACGGCCAGTCCCGCTAGGCCTCCCGCCGATGAGAGCACAAGTGTCTCCGTCAACGCCTGGCGAGTGAGCCTCCCCCGGCTCGCGCCAATCGCAGAACGAACTGCGAGTTCGCGCTGACGCCCGGCCCCCCGCGCCATCATCAATCCCGATACGTTCGCGCATGCGATGAGCAAGACAGCAAGGACAAAGCAAAAGAGAACCCACGCAACCAGTCGCGATTCCTGCATCTGACGATCTCGAAGCGTTCGAATGCTGAGCCGAGTTTCGCTCTTAGCGCTAGGAGGGAACCACTTGAGATCGCCGTTGAAGAGAGGCTGCATCTGCGCGAACGCCTGCGCTACGCTGACGCCGGGTTTGAGGCGCGCAAACAGCCGCATAGATTCTCCGAAGCCGCCATTCACCGTCTGCTGGACCGCGGGATTGAGGGCAAGTGGAAATACGACATCTGCAGCTTCTAGAGTGGGAAACTCGAAGTCCTTGGGCAGAACGCCCACAATTCGGACAGGATTGCCATCTACATCAATCATTCGGTTCAGGATGTGCGGGTCGGCGTCATAATGTCCTCTCCATAACCCGTAAGAAACCATCATCACCCGAGGTCCGTTTGCCCGATCCTCCTCGGGCAGAAAATTGCGTCCAAGAGCCGGGGAGATCCCGAATAAAGGAAGAAAGGTCGATTGGAATGAAATGCAGCTTCGCTGTGTTGGCTCATTCTCGATGAGGTCGCAATGATGGACGCCTGTGCTCTGCGCCGCGAGGGCCGAGAAAGGGGTCTGATACGTCTGCCACTCCTCATAGAAGCGACCCATCACAAACTCCTGCCGTTCCAGCGGATGCACGAACCCTAGCGACACAATTCGACTCGGTTCCGCGTAGGGCAAAGGCCTAAACAAGATGAGATCGACAACACTGAAGACCGCAGTCGTCGAGCCGATACCAAGTGCGAGGGTGATCAGGACACTGATCGTAAAGAGCGGATTGCGGCCAAATCCGCGAAATGCATAACGAACGTCCTGGATTACCGTTCCGATCCACCACCCGGGACGCTGCCGCTCGCATTGTTCCCGCGTAAGCTCGATCCCGCCGAACTCAATTAGCGCTTGGCGGCGAGCTTCGACCGGTTCCAGTCCATCCTCAATTTTGCTTTTAATCGCCTCGTTGAGATGAAACTCGATCTCGTCATCGAATTCGCGATGCCTCTTACGAAGAATCAGAAAGCGCAGCCGCGTCAGGAGTTCCGAGATCATGAGGACGTCTCCGTGACTCGGCCAAGGACAGACGCGATTGCTAACGACAGTCGATCCCAGGTTGCCAGCTCCGTCACAAGCTGCGTCTTGCCGGTCTGGGTCAGCCGGTAATATTTCGCCCGCCGATTATTCTCCGTGGTATGCCACTCCGATTCAATCCATCCCTTGTACTCGAGCCGATGGAGCGCTGGATAAAGCGAACCCTGCCCGATCTGCAAGACGTCTTTCGAGAGTTGTTGGATACGCTGCGCCATGCCCCATCCATGCATTGGCTCAAGCGCTAGGGTCTGAAGAATCAATAGATCCAATGTTCCCTGCAACAGGTCTATTGATGGCGGCATCTGCTTCCCCTCGGCATTCGACAATAGATTTACGCTTGCTCCTGTCGAGTGTCAAGGGGAATAGAGCCGCCAGCTTTCTATCTGAGGAGCCTGGCTCCGGGCCATTGCCATGGCGTTGCCGAGCAGCACGAGAAGCAGTGCGTATCTTGAAAAGATAGAAGTGTGGTTCATGGCCGCTGGCCACGCAATAGTTGATTGAGTCAGGCGCTCTGAACAGAGTCCGTGTTTACTGATGGGGTGCGATTGCGACCGATAATGCTCCGCGGATAGGGCCAGTCGTACCGGCATTGACGAGTGTGCCATCTGGAGCGACTGTGTAGACTGCAACGGCACCGTTCTGGTTGGTCACGTAGACGAACTTGCCAGCAGGGTCGAACGTGATGCGAAAAGGCACAGGTGCCCCCGCCATTGAGAGGCTTCCATCCGGAGCGTTCTGAGTTCTATTCAGTGTTAACGCACCCGTGTTGTGGTTGATGGAATACATCGACACACTATTGCTGGCTCGGTTCACAACGTAGGCGAATCGGCTGTTCGGATCAATCGCTACTGAGGTGACTCCTGAGCCTGCAACGACAAGGGGCACACCAGGAGCTACGATTGGCGACAGCATTCCTGTTGCGGAGTTGATGCTGTATTCCCAAGCAGCTCTTGTAGATTTGCCATCTGATTCATTGTTCAAAACGTAGAGGAATCTTCCATCTGGCGTGACCTTAGCGTCGAACAGGTACCCGTCGGCCGGCAACGAAGCGGGTGACGTGGGAATAAGCATGCCAGTCGATTGATCAATGGTGAACATGGATACCGCAGCGCCGGTCGTCACGGAGGCGGGGGCATACAGAAAACGCCCTTTAGGGTCGATGGCGAGACTTGCCACGACAGAAGCTGACTGGCCGGGAAGAATTGTTGATATGGAAAATGGCCTGGTTGGTGTGAGCACGCCCGTCAACTGATCAATCGTGAACATGGAGATCGACCTACCGCGAGTGTTTGCGGTATATGCAAATCGTCCAAGGGGGTCAATGACCATTTCTTGTGGGTACCATCCCGTCGGTACAGAAGCTGGCGACGTGGGCTTGAGTACCCCGGTGGTGGGGCTGATGGTGTACATAGATATTGTCGATTGGCTCTCCTGGTCGGGTGCTGGGTTCGCTACGTAGGCGAATCTTCCTTTCGGATCAGTAGCCACTATTTCCGAATCGGTCTCCGGGTCTGTAATCCCTATGGAGATCGAAGCAGGCATGGTGGGCGTGAAAAGCCCCGTACAGGAGTTGACGCTAAACATCGACACGTTGTGTCCATCCAAGACGTAACCAAATTCAGGCGTGGTCGAAGGAAAGCATGCGGTAGTCATCGCAGGGAGCGATGGGATGGCCGCTCGCAAGCGAATTGGATTGGCTCTACACCCGCTTATTGACAGAACCGCCAAACCAAACACAGCAGGGTAAAAGCGAAGAATGTTCCCACCAAGATCGATCATCTGTGTAGGAGTGTAAAGGTACTGCTCCAGCAGTTTCTTGTCGTAGCTTCGGGCTCTCGTCGTCGCGAATGCGCATCGCTGAAATGTAATACCCTGAGTGCGGGCTAACTTTCTATAACAGCGTTTATCGTTACTTATGGATCGAGGAACTCAAGAATCTTTGCCGAAGCGGCGGCAGACAAACGCTGTCTCAAGAGCGATGTCGGGCGGGGTGGAGCACTTCTATGATTCCCTAGCCGACGCCTATCATCTGATCTTCGAAGATTGGGATGCGGCCATCGCCCGTCAGGCAGGCGTCCTCGATGCGCTTATTAAGAACAAGCTCGGCCTTCAGCAAATCCGTCTTCATGACTGTGCTTGTGGGATCGGAACTCAGGCCGTTGGGCTTGCAGCTTTAGGTTATGAGGTCTCCGGATCGGACCTTAGCCGGACGGCCATCCGACGAGCGTCGAGCGAAGCGGTAAAGCGAGGACTCGCCATCCAATTTGAAGTTTCGGATATGACCGGCCTTGCGGGGTATCCCTCAGGTTGTTTCGATGTTCTGGGGGCCTTTGATAATGCGCTGCCTCATCTGTCTGCAGATCAAATGACGGCAGCGGCGAGCTCCTTTTCGCGTGTACTCTGCAGCAACGGCTTGTTCATCGCGAGCATTCGAGACTATGACAACCTGATTCAGACACGCCCGGAGTTCCAGGGGCCTTCGTTCTTTGGCAAACCCGGCTCGCGCCGGATCGTTCATCAGGTCTGGGACTGGGTTACCCCTGGTTCTTACGATTTGCACCTGTACATATCGCTACAGCAGGACGAAGGCTGGGAAGTTCTCCACTTCGCCTCTCGGTATAGATGCATGCTTCGAGCCGAAGTGGCCGCAGCGCTGCGTTCCGCGGGCTTTGCGGGGGTGGAATGGCTGATGCCATCGGCTACTGGGTACTACCAGCCCATTGTGATCGCGCGAGCTCCGTAGGTTGGCCTCACTTGTCGGCCTCTCGACAGCGATATGCAACCCGAGGTGAAAAGCCTCGTTATCTGCTGCTAATCCTGCATCGACGAGGTCCAGTGTTCCGCGCTCACTAGCTTCTGGCGAGCTTGTTCTTTCCACCATTCCTCTAAGCCCGCCATGTCCAGCATTGCTTGCGCGAGACCCCGATCAAACGCCAGATACATGCAGCTATTGATGTCTGGTACGGAAGCAGCAGCATTCAATCGGTCCTCAAGCACCCAGCGATCCGTTTCTTGCAATAGTCCCGGTTCCAGTACCCGCATGTAGAAGCCAGTTCGATTTTCTCGAATCGTCAGCTTCACCCAGTCTGTGCGACCGATACGCCGTGCCAGATTCGCGCAAGGCACACGAGGGCCGCTCACTTGGGCGAGAGCGGTTCCGACACGAACGACGTCACCGACGCAAATCTCGGATTCCCTGAGTCCCGCAAGGGTGATGTTCTCACCCACGCTTCCGGCTGGGAGCTCGATTCCGTACTCCCGCTTCCAGAACGCATAGTGGTCCGCTAAATGGACGCATATCGCCGCTCCCGGTCCACCGTGGTACGGTTGAGCGACCTTGTCTCCTAGCAAACCTTGGAGAGATACTTCGACGGATCCTTCCGTGCGGTCGCGGCAAATCGAGGATGTCCAGGTGCCACGGTCATCCACGATCTCTCTCGGACGGCCAGTGAAGACAGCCTGAATAAAGCCTTGCGACATCATCCCTGCATTTTAAAGACTTCAATCGGTCTCGAAAGTAGCATTCTCGTCAGTGATCCAGCGCACATGGTCCGGCGATGACGGTAGCGCGGCAAGTCTCCATGAAGCACGTTTATGTGCAATTTTGGCGAAGGATTCTCGGCCTCGTCGATCACGTCCGACCGCGAGCCAGATGGTGAATCCGCTCGAACGCATAGGCCTGTGTTCCCTTGAGCCAGTGAATGGCGACCTGATCGGAGAATATCGCGCTAATTCGGTGCTGGATGCTCAACCTGGTCGATGACCATAGCTGAGACCGGCCCTTTGCGTGCATAAAGCCTTAGCCCAAGCTGTTGCTGCACTGCCTGGAAAAGAGGAGGGCTAGGAGCATCTTCTGAGGCCGGATGAAGCTCTCCCCCAAACTGGTTTTCATCAGGTGCCCATTCCAGAGTGAAGTCATACCTACCTGTAAGCCCCGTCATATCGACGACAGGACGATCAAGCACGGCTCTCTGTAGCAGAGAGGTGAAGTCATTCATCGTAGCGTTGCGGGCCGGCATGACAATCTTTTGCGGATAGACCATTCCTGGACCTACGCTCGATGGGTCAGTAGGACTCAGGCTCGTAGCTTTAAGTTTGGGTCCGTCTTTCGCTACTTCCAGCGCGAATATCGAGAATTCTTTCTGCTCACGGTGGTATGTCAGCTTGAAGCGATCCTCTAGCAGATTGCGGAGCATTGACATTTGTGCTTCGCGAGTTGGACTGGTCTGTCCAGATCCAGGCGCTAACGCAGAAATATCGAAGTAATCAGAGTCGACCCATTCCGGGCCCCCAGAGATCGTTTTCGGATTCATGTTGTAAGCAGCTGCAATGAGCAGCCTGAGATTGTAGTCGCGGATAACCACGCGCTTAGTCCCCTCTAGCTTTATGAATCTGGACGTCTTTGCGCTGTTTTCGACGGGCTTGATGGTCGCTACTTCGAAAGATTGGTCAGGCCGGGATGACCCTCCCTGGGCCGGTGCACCAGGGCTGTTCGCTACTTGACCGCAGATGATCGGCACCGCAAAGGTTCCAAGAACTGCGGCGGTGAGCATAGCCTTACGGAGTGGGGTGAGGCGCTCACCCATGCGATTTGTCATAATCCGTTTGATCCGTTCCTTAAGATCTGCTCCGGTGACGCCAGAGACACATTCGAGTGGAGATTCAAGGCAGATCTCGCAGACCTGGAGGATGCTCTCCGCATAGGTCAGAGGAGCTTTCGTCAATTGAAGAACATGCTCATCGCATGCGCGCTCCCGCTCTAGTTCAAGTTGTGAGCCTAGCCACCACACCAGCGGATGAAACCAGAAGACAGCCTCGACGACCATATGAAGGCAGGCTGTGAGGTTGTCACGGAACTTTATGTGGCACAGCTCATGGGTGAGGATTGATCTAAGCTGAGCATCGTTCAATCGTTCTGAAATGCGGGAGGGCCAGATGAGAGTTGGGCGGCTGATGCCGTAGACACCTGGTCCGAAGTTCGCTTCCGACAGCCGGAGGTTGACCTCTGCTGCTGGACCCCAACCTTCGACGTGAAGCTCACGAAGTGCGAGTATTTCTGGACCGTCCGTCGCTTCAGTCGACTGTTGAACGATGGTTCTGATCCGCCACCAGTAGATCCCCCAGGTGGTCATGATCGACAGCGCTCCGAGCGTCCAGGTCGCAGCCAACACCGAGGACAGAGACAGCGACCATGACCATTCCAGGCCCGGCGCTGGGACGGCTTTAGAAGCAGTTGTGACGGACGGGAACGTGGTGGAGAACGGCTGTCCCACGATGTCGATGAAGTCGTAAACCGCTCGAACAACAGGCGCGGTGTGACGATGCGGCATCACAGCGGCGCCGATGCTCATCAGCATGGAGAAGGGTAGAAGAAACTTGATCGATGCTGCAAACCACACCCAGTAGCGCGCTCGCGCCAAGTTCTTGCGCATTCCCAACGTCATCAACGCGCAGCCAGCCGCAAAGAAAGTGGATTGCCAGAGGTGGTTTTTCATGTTCGGACTGAGAGCGCTGAGTGCGGAGGACAGATAATGAAGGTTCATAAAGCCTTCTCCTTCGCAGCCAACGCTCTCAGGAGCTTCTGAGCTTCCTTCACATCGTCCGATGTGAACTTTCCTGAATTGACTAGGTGAGCGACAACTGGCTGAATGCGACCGCCGAAGAGAGATAGCAGCTCGTCGATTAGCCGGCGCTGGGCGGCGGTCTCGGAAATTATCGGTGTGAAGATCAGTGAATTGCCAATCTTTTTGGCGCGAGCAACCACTTGCTTCGCTTCCATGCGGTAGAGGGTCGTTTGGACCGTAGTAAAGGCGGGTCGCTCTTCTTCGGGGAAGGCCTCTTGGACTTCTCTGACAGAACAGTCGCCCTTCTCCCAAAGGACTGACATTATCCGGAGCTCAAGCTTGCTAAGTTTTGGCGCAGTCATCGAACCCTCCCAACACATGTAGGCAAACCAACTACATCTGTGTGTTGCACGATAGCATCATAGGGGAGAGGAACGCAAAGATGGGCCTGATCTAAGGTCTTTGGCGCCTGCTAATTAATCCTTAGCCAAGTGGACTCCTAAAGCTTTAGTTGACACGGACATGTGCTATGCGTTCAATTACTGTTGCTAATCGCTAGCAAGACGTCTGTGCTTAGAAGAGAAAACTTGGCCTGCTTCGAGGCTGAGAAGCTCCGGCACACCTATAAGGAGTTGAACGTGATCGACATCTATAGACTTTCTCGCTCCATGCTCCTCGGACTAGTGGGCCTCATGCCGATGTGTGCTCATTGCCAAGTCCAAGGTACGCAGGGCAACGTGGCCTTCGAAGTGAGTACCATCAAGCCTTCTCACGCAGAAGGAGATTCCGTAGACCGCATGATCAAGCCTCTGCCGGGTGGCAACGGCTACATGGCCCGCAACTTTCCCGTGCGGTTGATGATTGCTCTCATGTACAAGGTGCCCGTTCGACAGGTTCAGGGGGGCCCCAAGTGGCTCGACGAAGAATACTTTGACATAGATGCTCACGCCGATGGAGTCCACAGCAAGGAGGATCTCCAAGCCATGTTCCGCAGTCTGCTAATGGATCGATTCGGTCTGCAGATGCATAAGGTGTCGCATGAAGGGAAGGTCTTTAACCTTCAGGTGGATGGCGCCGCAAGCAAGATGCACGACAATCCGGCCGGCCCCGGCATGAACATCCCAGTCGTGCCGGTCGGCGTCGGTCAGTTCCGGGGACAAGGTGTATCCATGGCCTACTTCTGTTGGTTCCTTGGACAGCAGATCCAGGACAAGGAGCGGCCTGTCATCGACGAGACGGGTTTAACGGGTACGTATGACTTCAAACTTTCCTTTTTGCCCGATTCGACGGAGGCCGTTGATCCCGAGGCGCTACCACCTGAACTGCGTAACCGGCCCTCGCTTTTCGCAGCCCTGCAGGAACAACTCGGGCTACGCCTTGTAGCGGGTACTGGTCCCGTTCCGTACTTCATCATTGACCACGTTGAGAGACCATCACCCAACTGAGCACGTCACGAGCTTCGGATGGAACAAACGTGTTGGACGAAAGGCGAGTGGTAGCAGGCCAACTTCCTACAACGGCGTTTAGCAGGACTACTGCAGACGCGATGAGTACATTGGCCTGTTAGCGTAACTCGAGCTTCTGTTTCGGTTGACGGTGATCCTCCCGGACATCGGATTTTGATCGGTCGCGGGATACTCAGAGAAAGCTGTTGCCTGGCGAGTGTTTACTGATTAGAGGGGGAAACAGGGTGATCGAATGCAGGGCTGCCACGAAAGGCTATGCCTCTAAACCCGTTCTCAAACGCATAGACCTCGTTGTAGAACCGGGAATCTGTGCCTTGTTGGGGGCCAACGGTGCCGGCAAGTCCACGCTGCTACGCTTAGTCTCAGGTTTGGAGGAGCCAGACAGTGGTTCCGTGTTCCTCGCTGGACTGGCTTTACGTGACCATAGAGTTGAAATCCTGCGGAACTTAGGTGTAGTCCCCGAGGGGCTCGGGCTGTTCGAATCCTTGACCATCATCGAAAACCTGATGGCAATCGGACCCATCTATGGACTCACCAAAAGCGAAACGGCGGCGCGAGCCGCGAACCTGTTGGCATTGCTCGATCTAACCCACGGACGCCACACCGTGGCACGCAATGGTTCGTTCGGCATGAGGAAGAAGACCGCCCTAGCCATGGCCCTCCTGCACAAGCCGAGGGTTCTGCTTCTGGACGAGCCGTTTGAGGGTATCGATCCCGCATCGTCCGCAGTCATCCAGATGCTGCTCTGTCAACTCTCCCGAGATGGCGTTACGATCTTGCTCACCTCCCACATTCTGTCCGTAGTGCAAAAGATAGCCACCCGTGTCGTCATTCTTCACAAAGGTCAGATTGAAGCGGATTTCGATCCGTCAGCAACAGAAGCAGCAGTTGAGGAGGTGTACTTCGGCATCATCGGTAAGCCACAGTCGGAGGTGCCGGATTGGCTCAGCTCCTAGCCCTGTTGTCCTTGCTCAAGGAACTGATGGTCAAGGAGCTGAGCAGCTCTTCCTCCGTGCGATTCAACAACTTCCTGTTCTGCATCTTCTTCATTCTTTCCGCGCAGGGGGGAGGATCTAAATCACGTTTCTGGAGCACGTCCTTCTTTCAACTTGTTCTCCTTGTGCCTCTCCTCTTTACTTTTTCCGTTGATACCCAGCATCGCTTGCCACCGGAGCGGGTCGGTACCTGGCCGCTCACAGGGACACAGAGACTCCTACTCAGCTTGACAAGCTTTGTTCTGAATCCACTCTTCATCCTGTTGTTTGTTGGCTACCTACTCTGGATGGGCCTAGCTGCCGGCGCATTCTTCGTTTTACTGGCACTCATCGTCCATGCGGCGGTATACGCCGTTGACCGTCTGCCGTTCGCACTGAGCATGCCGGCTGGTTTCCGCCTAATCAAAACGCCTCTGAAGCTCGGCGGAATCATGCAGGAGTCTTGGTGCGAGCTGCGTGGAACCCTCGACTTTTGGACCGCTTTGCTTATAGCTATTAGCGGAACCCTCTATCGACTTTTCGGACGCGCACCAGAGCCTGAAGCATTTCCGATGCTGTCGTTGTTCGTGGGTCTTGCCATGAGCACGACTACGCAACGCACGCTGCGCCTCGACGAAGGGAGAGCGTTGCTGCGCTATCGTCTCCTGCCGATCGCAGGTTGGAAGCTGCTCGTCACACAGGACATGACTTTCCTGATCCCGCTCGCCGTTATGACTTCGTTCCTGAATCTACGCACAGGTCTTACATTTGGCTTCGTCGTGATCGCGGTCGGACGCTTCCCGTCTCTGAGACAGCGGGCGAACCAGCGTAGATGGCGTTTTGTCGGAGGAGACCCACGTTTCGGTGCAGCACAGATTCTGTTGGGTGGCGTGGGTGGAATTGGAGCAGCAAGAATGGGAGTCTGGGTCTTAGCCGTTGCCTTCACCCTCTACGTCGGTTCGGTATTCTGGGGCGAAATGCTCTGGAAACGCTATTTGGCCGCTTAGCCCAGGTTCTGGAAAATACCAAACCGATTCACTCATTGAGCATCGGATTCTTACAGTGCCGCGTTCAGGAGCCTTTTCCGTAGCGTGAAATTGGGCCCAGATTCCAAATGACGACATGGCAACCCGCCTTCCAAGGCCCCAGCCGCCCGATACGGAGGCAGGCTCCGGATGCGTGAACATGACGCCCCATTTTGTAAGATCGCAGGGTGCGAAGTGCTAGCATTCGATCTGGTTTCGGCCGGGATCTGACATGACAGCTTCTGTGGTGATGAATCGGCGGGCAAGATACTACGCGTACCTGCACGCTTCAGTTCTTCTGTTCTTCGTCTTGCCACCGCAGGCGTGGGTCTTCGCACAGAGACCGCCATCGCCTGTGGCGCAGCCAATAAGATTCGATGTGGTCTCCGTGAAGGAGAACAAGTCAGGTGACAAACCCTCCGCGAATGTCCCGTTGGACCGCAGCGACACCTTCGCGCCGACGCGCGGGAAATTCACCGCGATAAATCAGCCGCTCGTTGCGTACATCATCTTTGCTTACAAGATGAAGGTCACCGAATCATACGGTGGGCTTATGGAAAAGCTACCCTCATGGGCAAAAGATAATCGGTTCGACATTCTCGCCCAATCCGATAAGCTCGAAGCCTCAAAAGATGATCTCCGCGGGATGGTGCGTCTTGTCTTGGAGGACCGCTTCCAACTAAAGGCTCATCGAGAGCAAGCCCAAACGAACGTGTACGGCCTATACGTTTCAGAACACCACAAGAAATCGATCACTCAACTGCAGCAGCACGTCAGCCTCCAGGAACCCTGCGCACGTCCCCCATTCATGCCGCCTGCGGCGACACCGGTGCGTGATCTTGTGAGCAGGTGGCCCGGAAGGTGCGGCGATGGCGGCCAGACCCAACGTTCTCGTTACCTTTCGCTGACGGGTGGCCGCAACATGACTATGCCCGCCATTGCCGATTGGCTCACCGGCGCCGCTGACCTGGACCGGCCTATCCTCGATAAAACAGGCCTCTCCGGTACGTATGACTTTGTCCTAGAATTCACACCGGAGTACCTCGAAGAAGTGAGGCCCATAGCCGGCTCAGAGGAAGTCCCAGGCCCCAGCTTCGTCTCAGCGCTGAATGATCAGCTTGGTTTAAGGCTAAAGAAAGAGACAGGAACCGCCACACTCTTCGTTGTGGACCATGTTGAATATCCCTCTGAGAACTAGCGAAGGCTTTATCTGCGCGTTAACCCTCCTGAAAGTTTCGGAGTGGCCTGAGCGCGTTAAGTCCTCGCGAATTAGAGCTCGACGGTTGGGCTGAAGCTCGCAGCTAAAAGCTGCAGTGGTCGTAGCAGTTCGCTTGTACATGCGGCGCTCGTACAAACAGGGCGGTCCACTACGCCTATTTGTGCAACTTCGAGAGCAGGCTCTTTCGTATTTCCAGAACAACTCCGGCGTTGCGATCTGCGACTTCCGCGACGCGGTACTCCGCTCCGACCCCCAGAATCTGGCCGATCTCGGATGGTGTCAGGTCATAGTCTTTCGTAAGCCAATCTGCCATCCCGTCCGTGGCGGCTCTCAGAGCGCCATCGACGCTTCCGTCAAAGCCTAGCGCGGCGATGTGATCCCCTGTCTCGACTCGCGGTGTCTTGATGCTCTTGTGCGGGAGAAGATCAACCGAGAACTCAACGTCCATCGAGGTTTCGAGAGCTGTGCCGTTCAGTTCGCCGTCGGCTTGAAGGGCATGGGCGTCACCGAGGTACAAGAGTGCCCCAGGTACATTGACCGGCAGATACACCGTCGCCCCAGCACCGATCTCATTGAAGTCCATGTTGCCGCCTGAGCTGCCAGAATCGAGAGTAGAGGTCGCTGGCGGGCCGGGATCTGATGCCGTTCCGATCCCTCCGAGCATCGGACGGAGCGGGACTTCGAAGTCCGAAAGATGACCGCTCCGACCCTCGGGCCACCCAACCATGCGACTGCGGTCCAGATGCCACGTTACTGCGCTTCTGTTGTTTCTTGTCATCACCGCGAGGTCACGGTTCATCGCGGAATAAGAGATCACGTCGCAACTGCCAGCAGTGTCGCGATTCAGTGTGAGGTGCACAATGTGGACCGCGAGAACATCGCCGGGCATTGCGGAGTCGACGTAGAAAGGCCCAGTGAGGGGATCGCCTCCAGCTGTACGGCGAACGTTCTTCCCATCGATGCCGGCGTTGTCCACCGTCTCCGTCCTTACGGAATCGCCTGGAGCAATATGCAGCGCAGGCGGGTTGAAGGCTGAAAGACTGCGATAGAACAGAGAAGGCGTGAAGTTGTGTGTCTTAGGCGATCGCTGAGGGCGTGATGGAACGCGCGTCGCGATGAATTGCAGCACCAGCGGATGAGGGTCTTGAGTTCCCGAAGGAATGATCTCGCTTCCGCGGAAACCCTCGCCTTCAACTGTGGCTTCACCATGGCCGCCGCCCGATGTGGAATGAAACACGACTCTGTTTCCGGTCCGTGTTCCCGTGAACGGCTGGCCAAGGAAAGTTCCCGAGAGTTTTCCATTCTCGTTTTGAATCAGAGCACGGTCATACATCTTGCTTCCGAGATAGTCGAAATCAAGAACCCAGTCTCCAGCAATGGATTTCTCCTGCGCGCACGCAAAACTGCAAGCGAAGACCACCAACCAAACGTGTCTGAGCATTCGAGCCTCCCAACGTTCCCCAGCAAGGCTACCGCATGCCGAGAAGAGCACGACGGCTGATCGACTGAAGGGCCTCCCGCGCCGGAATCGCTAACGCTGACCCCTAACAACGCGAAGTCACATCCGGTCAGTGATTCAGCGAGACGGCGTGCTGCGATGGCGGTTGCACGGCGAACTTCCGCTGACGGCGTTTCTCGGTACTAGTTAGGGGTGCGATTTAACGGATGGACGCGATCAGCATCGTCACGAGGGTCGTCCTAGTTCTCGGCAGGCTTCTCTGCGTGATCGATCAATAGGGTTGGTACGGAGCCCTTCGTGGACTCAAGCGTCAATCCAAGCTGTTCTTGCATGGCATTGAGGAGCGAAGGGGCGTTAAGTTCATCTGATGAACCCTCATCGTCTCGCCAACGTAACGTGACCGCCTGATTGTCCTGCAAGCCCGTGCGGTCTAGAACGGGTCGTCCAAGTCGCCATGAAAGTTCATAGGCGAGAACCTGCAGCGTGTTGTTGCCCGGTCGTATGTTGATGAGCTCGCTGCCTGCGGGCTGCGAGTCGCCGTCGTACTGTCTGCCGCGAAGTCTTGGACCGCCCTTTGCGACAACCATCGCATATACGGGCATCACCTTTGCGTCAGCGTGTACCGCCAGTTTGAATCTCGCAATGAGCAAGGCCGCAATCATCTTTCGCTTCGTCTGCCTCGCTTGATCGTTCGGAAGTGCAGAGAGCACTTCGTCTAACCTCGGATCAGCCTTGGCTTCGACGGAGAACCTTTCTGATGTCAGCCAAGTCGGCCCACCGAACATCCTTAGATCAGGGATATCGTAGGCGATCTCCATCAATGACTTCAGGTTGACATTAACTGCGCTTAGATACCCGCGTCTGGATGGATTGTCGATGTGCTCCGGACGCAAGTCATCCTGTCTCATAGGATGAATTGACACGATCTCGAATGTCGACAGAAGAGACGGTCGCAACGCTTCTGGAGCAGCCTGAGCCAGTGCGCCCAGCGGTAGGATAGCTGCACCCATCAAGACCGTCAGTTGGAGCAGACACTTCGCGGACATCCGTATGACCATTCTGGTGATCCTTCAAGCAAGGAAAGTGACGTCTACAAGTTTTTCTGAAGGAAACTCAAGACGGCATCCACATTTGCTTGAAACCAACGAGGGTCTACAGCATACGAGTGTGGACCGCCTTCCGCGGTGAAGGGAGTGATGGCTCCGTTCGCTTTCCTATAGGCATCAACGAAGCTGGTGAATTGGGAGTACGGAACGTCCTCATCAGCGTTGCCCTGGCCGATATATATGGGAGGCAGATTGCCATGGAGGTGGAATTGTGGAGAAGCCTCTAGGCACAGAGCATGTTGCGCCGAGCACGAACCTCCGAGGTATGGGTGTACTGCGTCGTCCGTGTCAGAGAACTTCGTCAGATCAAGGTCAGCGCTGTAGAGAACGGCCGCTTTCACACTTGAACTGAAGTTCTTGAATGCGCCGACTTCGTAGCGGTTATCGCCGTTTGTTAACGCCACAAGTGCAGCCAGCTCTCCCCCGGCAGAGCCGCCAGCGACCGCAATGCGATTCGGGTCGACATGGTACTGGATGGCATGGGCGCGAAGCCAACGAACGGCTTCCTTGCATTCTTCAAGGGCGATCGGGAAGCGGACACCCGGACTGAGGTCGTAGTCGATTGCCATCCCGACATAGCCGTGCTCCGCGAAAGGCGCGATCAGCTTATCCCAACCTGTCCGACTGCCCCCGGTCCAACCGCCGCCGTGTATGTAGACGATCGCCGGATGTAGGCCGGGACCTTTCGGCACGTACATGTCCGCAAGCAAGGGAGCCGATTTGCCTTGGGCGTACGTTATCCCGTCCACACGCACATAGCTTGCTGGGATTGCCGGACCGCTCTGCTGCGCCTTCAAACTTACGGCAGACCCCAACAGCATGAGCGAACAGAGCCAGGTTCTAACGTGGTCGTTTCTGATCGACTCCATCATCATGGATATCGTAACTGCACAACGATGCGTGTCGCATTAGGAACGGGAAGTCGCATTCTCGTCAGCGATCCGGCCCAAAACCGCCGTCGAGGCGCGGCAAACCGGCCGACATCCCACAAGGGCGATTCTCGATACCAACCGATGAGTCTGATATCACCTAAGCTGATTCAGAGGGCCGCGATGGTCCAATCAGGGGTAGTAGATGAAGCCTAGTTTGCGAGCACTTGTGAGTTTAGCTACAGCTCTTGCGTGTGCCAGTTCGGCCTTCCCGCAGAGTACGCCCGGTTCGGGAGCGACACCTGTAGAGAAGCGTATGGATCAGATCGTTAAATCCTACGCAGCCTCGAACGCCTTCATGGGGACGGTGTTGGTTTCAGAGGGCGATCATGTGCTGCTTAATCAGGGCTATGGATCGGCTGATCTAGAGTGGAATATTCCCAATGCCCCCGACACTAGATTGCGAATAGGGTCGTTGACCAAGCAGTTCACCGCGGCGCTGGTGTTGCTGTTGCAGCAAGACGGAAAGCTCGATATTAAGGATCCAGTCAGCAAGTATCTACCGGACGCGCCGCAGACGTGGCAGAAAGTGACCTTGGCAGAGCTGATGGGAAACACATCAGGCATCCCGGACTTCACCGGCTTCAAGGAAATGCCGGCATGGGGAATGACGTCGCATACGGTTGATGAGGAACTAGATTTTTTCAAGAACAAGCCGCTGGACTTTGAACCAGGCAGCAAATGGGCTTACAGCAGTTCGGGTTTCGAGGTCCTTGGAGCAGTCATCGAGAAAGTGACCGGTAAAAGTTATGGCGACCAGCTCCAGGCGAGGATCTTCGATCCGCTCGAGATGAAGAGCACGGGGCTAGATGTGGACGGACTGATTCTAACGAAGCGTGCTCAAGGCTATCGACCGGGGACGTCGGGATTGCTTTCGGTAAGGTCTTTGTCGATGTCTGTACCTTGGGCAGCAGGCTCGATGTACTCGACGACGCAGGATCTTCTCAAATGGGAGCGCGCTCTCTTTGGCGGACAAGTGCTCAACAAGAACTCTCTGAAGTTGATGACGACCCCTGGTAAAGGCGGCTATGGCCTTGGTGTCTATGTGACTGCCAATAAGACCGGAACCACTATCGTGACCCACGGAGGCGCCATTGCGGGCTTCAAGACCAGCCTGAGCTATGTACCGGATAGGCGTATAGCAGTAGTGGTCTTGAGCAATGTGGAGGGTGAGGCCGCGAACAGCGTCGCTGACCAGTTACTTACAGTCGCGCTGGATCAGTGACCGGCCCATTGATCACTGCTTATTTTGCTGACGAGCTCCCTGACGCGGAGATGGAGCGTTCGGTATGGCGGTATTGCTCGTAGCTGCTCTCGCGTTATACGCGTCAACGACCGTCTTCGTAATGTCAAGATTGGCAGCCGCGTACCAAACGACCGGGGAGGCATCCGAGCCGCGTTCGATGACGGCGGTGTATCCGTGCTGCGAAGAGAACTCCTGAAGAAAGGCGTACACCTTCTGCGCAACAGCCTGGAAGGTCTGTTCGGACGCCGTTTGGGACTCGGTTCTAAAGTCTTCACCCTCCCGCTGGAGCTGCTTTTCTTTCGCGTTGATCGAGTTGACCTTTGTGGGATCTGTAGCCGCTTGCTTCTGGAGCGCTTCGATTTCCCCGTTCAAAGCTTCAAGGTGAGCCTGCCGAGGGGCGAATTTGGTCTGGAGGCTTGATAGCTCGCGCTGCGCCTCGTTCGTCTGTAGGACGGCAGTATTGAACGCTATCGTGACGATGCCGTTTGTAGGGGAGCTAGGAGCAGCTTGCGCGACGCAGGCGGATGAGAACAGGACAAGAGCTGATGCAAGTAGAGCGGCCTTCATAGCGAATCCTCAGAGTTACCGGGTGTGCTCAAGGTTGAAGGAAAACGACGGGATCTGCGGTCGGAAAGCGAGACCTTGCGCCTGCCACGAACGGAAACTAGAGCTGTAGGGAAGCAGTGCAGCTTCGTATCGGAAAGCGCGTTCGGACGGCGCCGTAGGGGGCCACGTTTCTCCGAAACGAGGTAGGGTGCGCATCGCCGGCACATTTGTTGGTTGCGAGACCAGCGCCACCCTCTGGGCGACAAACTGACAGCAGCTGCCGAAGTCGAACATGACAGGACGCATTTGGAATGATTCACGCTGTTGAGGCCGCGTAGCGCCTGACGAATCTGTGACCGGAAGAACTGGGCGTGTTGCGTCTTTAGCGAGACGCGATATCCGCCTCTGCGAAGGCGTCCGCCTCGAAGAATTTTCGAAGGCGGGTGACTTTGGCAGCATGGAAACCTTCTCTGCGACCCGTGGTGTCGTCTCTTTTTGAGCGGAAGCTTCTTGGATGACGGCGGGAGCTATCTTGTGGATCGAGAGACCAGTTGCTATGCCAATCGCAACTAGGGTGACTGCGGCCACCGCAAGCGTAAGCGGTGACAGTGAGGCAGGTCGTCTGGGCTGTGCGAAGGGGATGCCCCGGCGGTTAGCTTCGGCTGCAAACCGCGCGTCTGCACCCATTGGCAACGCTTCGATCTTCGTGTTTGCCTGATGTGAAACAAGGAGCTGGCTGCTTATGTTGTGTGCGTCAGATAACCAGGCCGCACAATCGGAGCACCAGGAGCAATGCGCTGACAGTTCTAGGCGCTCCTGCTGCGTAAGCTGGTCGACCATCTCGAGAGCGCAAAGCTCTTCAAAGTGACTGTGATCGTTCAAGGTGTACCTCGCTGAGATTCCGTTGGTCGCCTATCAGGGGTAGAAAGCAAAGCGCGTAAAGCGTCTATTCCTCGGTACAAATTGTGCCGAACAGCGCGAACGGTCTCTCCGGTCTGTAGAGAGACTTCTTCTGGGGTGAGGCCGTCAAAGTAGATGAGCTCGATGGCGCGCTGCTGCTGAGGTTTAAGCTTCTGCAGGGCCTCTTTCATGGCAAAGCTGAGCTCAGAGACAGCGTATCGAGAGTGCAAATTTACCTGCCCGAGCTGAGTAGGGCTCAGGTCTTGGAGAGCATCGGTGTCTTCGTAGCGTCTGGCATGCATCAATCTCCGCTGGTTGTATGCCCGGTGGTACGCGAAGAGGAGAAGCCACGTTTTAAAGCTGCCGCGGCTTGCTTCGAACTGGTGAATGGAGCGGAACACATCAAAGAAAACTGTCTGTAAAGTGTCTTCCGCCTCGGCGTCATTTCTCAACACCTTCCGAACGATCCCGTAAACCAGCCGACTATGCCTGCGGAAAAGCACAGCTAGTGCTTCGGCCGACCCCTCTAGAAGTAGCCTTGCGAGATCTTCATCCGAACTCAGGTTCAGCCGGATCGAGCTGAATGCTGAGAACAGGAAGCTTCCGCGCTCTAGGGCAGGGTCGGTGGATCGTGATTCACGCTCTGGGAGTAGGACAGCAGGAACTATCCCGAATGAAGGTGACGGAGGTTTGGTCAAATCACCCTCGATAGTCTGACTTGCGTGCAGGTACCCCGGCTGCTTGTGCTTCTCATGCTGGACGCTTGTTGCTCCTAAAAGGTATGCACCTCAAACGCATGGATTTCCCCATCATGGCAAAGAAACTTTTGCGAGGGTGAGTGGCCGGGCTCCCTGGCATCCGATGTCGGAAAGAAGCAGGCATCAATAATTGGCAGGCTGCGGGGGAAGGTCGGTAGTCAGCCACTCCAGCCCCTACTGCACGGCATCTCCGAACATTGGCGAGTCTGAGTCACTTTGAGTCGTCACCGAAGGCGAAGGAGCCTGGGATCGAGCGCGGCGCCGCGCACGTTCCGGCCTCGCCCCCCTAAAGCAGATCAGATTTCTGGAGGTCACTCATCGTTGCTGACGGTGGTGCAGGCCAGCTTCCGCGAACGGCGTGTATCGTTGCCAATCCGCACAGTTTCCTAAAAACCAACTTTCAAGGAAGACGAGCGGATGCATCTGCGATATAAGGCAACAAGCACTCGCTTGAACTCCTTGATAGCGATGCTGGAGCAGTTAGCTGATATGGAGTCTGGCGCATGAGATGGATTCGGTCTTTTCTTTGCTTCCCTGCAATGATGTTTTGTCTCGCAGCACAACCTCTGGAGAAGCAGGAATCGGACACAACGCCTCACAGCACTCGGTTCATTGAAGTAGCTCCTGCTGTCAGTCTGGAGGTCATAGATTGGGGTGGGACCGGGAAACCGGTCGTTATGATCCCAGGTCTTGGTGGGACAGCCCATGTGTTCGATACGATAGCGCCGAGGATGGCGGAGAGATACCACGTTCTGGGAATCACCCCAAGGGGCACAGGCAGTTCCAGTTCACCAGTACCAGACGGTACAAACTATTCCGCCTCGCAGCTCGGAACAGATCTTGTGGCCGTGCTGGACGCCCTAAAGCTCGTAAACCCAGTGCTGATTGGTCACTCTTTTGCCGGGGAGGAACTGAGTTTTGTCGGTAGCCGTGCTCCTGACCGAGTGGCAGGCTTGGTCTATCTTGACGCAGCCTACGGCTATGCGTTCTACGATCCATCCAAAGGAAATCTGCTGATCGATTCCCGGATAGTCCGGGAAGAGCTTGCGCAACTGGTGCCTGGTAAAGGCCCGGCCAACGCGTCAGCTATCATTCGGAGCTTGTTGGAGGAACTACCCCGACTGCAAGGCGATTTGATGGAACGACAGAATGAGCTGCGCGACTACCCGCCGCCTCCTGATGCAGACAAAGAACCGGTTCCCTCTTCCTTTTCAGCAATGATGGCCGGACAAGAGAAATTTACGAATGTGGGTGTGCCTCTATTAGCGGTCTTCGCTCTGAGGCATCGTGGCCCTGCACGTGAGCCTCATCCAAACGTTGAGGCAAGAGCTGACGCGTCGGACGTCGCACGCACGCGTCGTTATATCGCGACTCTGCGAAAAGACGTGCCTACAGCGCGCGTAGTTATTCTTCCGCATGCGACTCACTCGGTCTTCGTTTCGAATCAAGACGATGTACTGAATGAGATCCACAAATTCATCGATTCGCTTCCACGGTAGTCTCCTAAGTCAGACTAACGTTACGCCTACCAACGGCATGAACGAATGCTCTCGGACGACGGCATTTTCACATTAGCTTCACTGCAGAGGTGGGAGTTCGTTAGATGAGTTGGGTTTATCGGCGGCGAAGCGGTCTTTTGGTCCAGAGTACTTCTTAGTTCATGCAACCGGCACTTCGCATCGCTGTGCCGCTCGGACGTGCGCCCGTGTTGAACACTGCTACATTCTTTTTCTGCTCTTCTACGGTCGGAACACAAAAGTCCTGCCGGACACCGTCAGGCAAAAGGCGCGGATCGTAGGGTTGCTGGCTTCTTCCGGAGAGGCGCTCGGCCGTCGGGCTCGTGGTCACCTTGGGAACACTCGCATCCGACGGATATTGCGTTCCAAAGATCTGCGACTTGCCAATCAGCTGAAGGTACCGGTCCAGCGTTGCTGCCGCCGCCCATTTCGCACCGATGTCGCCATGCAGCAGAGCTTCCATTGCCAGCACGTGCGCAAACAAGCAGTCCGCCTCGGTGTTTCCATGCTGAAAGATCAGGGACGCATCTCGAAGATCGCGGCCAGTCGTAAGCTTGCCGTCCGTGAGCAACTGCCGCACATCAGCCATGCGTTTTGTTACGCGCTGCATGTACTGCTCGTAGGAGACTGTTCCGCCGCTGTCGGGAAGGTCTGCCTGGTCTTCCGTGTAGATTCGATGCATCGGACTCGGCGGAATGGACGCAGTCGTCTGGCCATGAGCGGAAAGGCGGATGGAAAGCATAAGGAGACATGTAGCAATACCTGCGCGCATGTGTGTTTAGACACCGCGTTCACTCGGATCGTTCCAGTAAATCGCCCCCACCCAGATATGCTTTCCGGTAGCGTTCGTCCTCTCCAGGACCCGAGCGTCTCCTAGCTCCTTTCTTGGGAACGACAAGTCGCATTGTCGTCAGTTGAGGGGGCTGGTCCAGGCTGGTCAAAATACTCAAGGGGGCTCCGCGCGAGCTCTCATTTCGTGTCGCTGCTAATCGAACGGATGACTTTCCCACTCGCATCCAGGAAGTCTATCCGTGGCGCCCCGTCCGGTCCTACGCTGGCTACGAGGCGTTCACGTCCCTGCTGATCTTTGAGGCTGAGCGTTACAGACTTGTCTCGCCCGCGCCCAAAATAGCCTCTGTTCACAATGCCACCTGGATACTTGGTGTGCCATGCCTGACTCGCTGCGACGCGGGCCGGTCCTGGCGGCATAGCTTTAACGCGCTGCCATTCGGCCGAGAACTGGGGAGTAAGCGAGTACGGTCGATCATCGTCGTTGAGGGCGTAGTAGGTGTTCCTCGAAGCGCCATCGCTGTTTGATTCAAGCACCATCGTTTGATCTCGCTGGTACTCGTCAAAGCTGAGATGGCCCCAGCTGTGAGTGACGCCGTTCTTGTCTTTCTTGCCACCAAATATTAGCCCCCCATTCTCAGTGCCTTCTTCATCGTTGAAGAGCATCCCTGTGGCGTCCCGATCCGTCCTGGGGTACTCTTTGCCCAGATAATACGCACCAGGGAACTCGGCGTTGTTTGAGAGAACCATGCGGGTGGTTCCATCTGGCTCGACCACGTTAATACGGTGAACGGTGATCTGATCGAAGCTCGTGTTCTGAGCGGGTCTCCGAGCACCGAGCAGGACCACACCTGCAAAGGCAAGAGTGACTGCCCCCGAGTAGATAGCGAAAAACTGACGTGATGAGATCATGTGCGTCATAATCTCATTCTTGCTGTGGCTGACCCTAAATCCTCACGAACATTCACGAGACCGGCAGAAGTCGCAATATGGGAAGTAATCCGGTCCGAGCTTCCGACTTGAATGGCCCAACGGGTCTCAAGTGACGAGATCGGCGTTTCTCATTACCCATCAGATGGAGTCATCTGATCGATGAAGCTCATTAGAGCTTGGCAGTTCACATGCTGCACAACTAGCTGCAGGTTCAGTGGAGCAACACCACTAGTTTGGCGACGGCTCTTTCAGTGCATCGATCACAGCGATCCGCATTGGTGCCTTACCGCGTACCAGTTTCAATCCAAGCTGACTCGACAGAGCTTTTTCCGGCAGAGGTCCGGAATCCACATCGCCACTTTGCAGATCCGGTCTCGCATTGAAATGGACCTTGAAATCGTAAGTTCCGTTCAGAGCAGTCTGATCGACTACCGGCGCTTTGAGGTAGTAGCTCATTAGGCCTACGAACTGGCTCATCTTTGCGTTATGGGCCGTGAGGCGGATATCAGAAGGGGCGCCGCTGGAGACGATTCCAGACCCTGGTTGCTGTCCGGTTCCAGGCTGTAAGCCCGAGTTTTCCTTCTGCACAGACAGGAAATAGGTTAAGCCCGATCGTTGTTCGTAGTGGTAGATAAATCCGAATCGGTCCTGCAAGAGGCGGAGTAGCATTCGACGCTTTTCAGCTTTGGCCTCTTCATCCGACATCAAGGCAAGTTGGCGATCGACGTCTGCTTCGGCAGTTGCATGAACCACGAAGGTCTGTTGATCAAGCCAGTCCGGACCGCCGGCAAGCTGAAACCTAAAGTTGACATCAAGCGCTTCGCCGATCACTTGACTGAGTCGCATCACAGCGTCAACGCTGCCAACGTGGCTAGGGCTGTTGAAATGTTGCCGCACTGGCATCCCAGGATCAGATTGTCGAATGCTGGCGACATCGAAAACGAATGATCGTATCAACTCGCTTCTGCCCGTTGGAATCCTTAGAGGATGAGGACCTTGGACTAAGAGATCTGAGGATCGCTGGACAAAGCAAAGGGGAAGGATCGCTGCAAGACAAAGGGTGTTGCGGAAACGATGTCTCATGCTCATGCTCCGATTAAAGCGTTAGGTCACAGACCTTAGGACGCGGAGTGACCACGTTCGGTAGGCGATACATCCGTCGTGTCGTAGCGCTCCGGTTTCAGCTCATCAGCGTGTCGGCGGATGATGGATGAATATACCGCACCCACCTTGAGACATGTCGGTAGCACTGTATGACATGTGCGCGGCTGAGCAGTAGGATGGTCCGATGTCTCTTTCAATTGGCACTGGGCCTCTCAATATGGACCACGGTGAGTGATGGGAGATTACCTTTAGCTTGCTTAAGGCTGAGGCCCAGCGCGCCGATGTTCCATCGTGTGCTGGGGGCAGTGCCCGTCGGCTCATTCTCCGCCGCACGGTCGATGGACTGAGCATCTGTTGGAAATAGGGTGAAGTTGAAGCGTCCTACTAGCCCTGTTTCATCGTGGATCGGCAAGCCGTCTTCACCAATCAGGCCAGTGAGCACAGTAGCGAAATCGGACATGGAAACGTCGGAGAATGTCAGCACGTGCTGCTTAACAGCTTCTGAGTAGATCGGCTTGTAGCTTCCACCGTCAGGAAGAGGGATGCCTCCGGCGATAGGCGGTGTCTTGTCGTCGATTGTCAGGCCCCTCTTACCAACTGTAAGCGCATAGTACTTCCCAGGGCTCTGGCCTTCCGCGATCTGCAGCATACAACGATCACGCAACATGGCCTGAAGATAGGGAGCCAGGGCCCGTGCTTTCTCATCGCTCGTCAGCTTTGCGAACCCTTCCAAGTCTTTATCTTCTAGCTTGGCGTCAATGTCGAATTTCACGGACTGAACCCAGTCAGGAGCGTTCAGCAAACGTTCCTTCCTCCAATACGCCATCGTTTGTGGGTAGTACGCCTGCATGATGACCCACAACAGAGGTGAGTTGCGTGCCCGGTACCCAGTTCCAATTGGTCCAAAGTCCAAATTCCCATCACCACTGCTGGGCTTTATGGAAACAGTCGCGAAGCTGTGGCCGACTGCTCGCGAGTCGGGAGAGGGATGCTGGGCCTCGCAGAATGAGTAGTTGAGAACTGCAAGCGCCATCAGCAGTGCGAACACTATGCCTGGAGCACGAACCGTACACTTCCCGTCCGGTAAAAACGCGTGTCTCTTCATGGGTGATGAATCGCCATTCAGGTCGAAGTAGTCTGCTGCCGTATAGGGTAACGTCCTTAAAGTGATAGCACTGCCGCAAAGCCGGTGGTGATTTGGAGCAGATCAAATTCCTGGGGCACGCCTCGATCCGACAACCGAACGCTTTCTAGTTGGGAGCAGAACATCACCGTCGCTGTGAACGACGATATCGCATTATAGAAATGCGTAATGTCGGCACATGCGTCAATGCGCATTGCTGGATTGAGGGATTCGCCTCAAAGGCCAACATCCTACAACGGCGTTTATCGTTCCCAATCCGCACCGCTTGCCAACACCTGACTTTGCGGGAAGAGGATTGATAAACTCCACTAAGAGCGACCATGAAAATGAGGGCCTTTTGTCTGGCGGTTTGTTTGATGATGGTTCACGAGTGCATCTGGTCAGAACCGGATCGGGCAACGCAGCCTGAAATCGCAATCGAACTTCTGGCGACCTCCCTTGCGGATGGTGTGCCAACCGGCTTCACCTTCGTGTTCACTAATGTCAGTGGTGGAAACCTTAGCATTCCGCCGCCAGAACTCGACTGCATCACTCCTTCGTCAAACGGATTCATTCGCTTTCCGTGGAAATTTATGCCGGCGAACGGCAGTGAACAAGGGATTGGTGCTGGACTGGGCAGCTGTGGCCCTGGTGGAGGCATGCACCCAACGCCGCCTATGACAATTAGCAGCCTCACAGAGAAGTGGATAGTACTGCGTCCAGGGCAGTCTCATCGATTTCCAGCGAATTGGCCACTTGGCTTTGGCGTGCTGCGATCAGGCGCCTATACGTTCTCGGCTGAGTATGTTCCCCCGAGACTATCGAGCGAAGCAGAACGCCTGTTGTCCGAAGCAAAAATTGTTGTTCCACGCCAGAAGGCAGAAACACCCGAGCAGCATTACGCGAAGCCTTAGCGACGGACTGAGATTCATCAGCTAGTCCAGTACGCTAGCCCGCGAAACAGCGTCTTTGGCAACTGCAACCGTTCTAGTCCGGAAACGCGACTTTGCGAGGTCAGTGCACACGTGACGACGCCGGCGTTTGTCGACACCAATCGGCACTGTTTCCGAAAACCCGACTTTCCGGGAAACAGCGAGTGCGTTGACGTCACCCCTTCACGCCAGTTGCAACATCATGGTGCGTTCGTCGCGAAAGCGTCGCTTTGCAGCCTGCGAAGATCACTGCCGTCAAGATGATCGCTGCGCCGATCCATGCGTTTGCCCATCCGGTCAGGGCACTTAGTTGTTCATGCCAAGACATGCAGTACATGATGCCTAGGATCAGCAGTATGGAGTACCTTGCAATGATCTTCAGCCGGGGAGTGCGTCCTCCAACCGAAACCATGAAGCCGACCGCCAAGATCGAGTAGATCCCCGCAAACAGCAAGGGGATGAAGAGACGTTCGCCAAGACTGAGACCCATCATTGTCCTCATGCAAAGCAACACAGGCTGTCGGCTTAACGATACCAAGTGACCAGTATCCGCAACCCCACCAGCACATGCATACCCGCTCTTTGAGCGCGCGTTCCCGCAAAACGGTGTTTTCGGCAACTCTCTGGCCCGCACTGTTTCCAAAACCGGACTTTCAAGGAAGGACCGGCAACCTACTCCGGCACGAGAATCATTAGAAGCCAAAACAAGCCGAAGGCAGTTGCCAAAAGTGAGAACGGAACCCACCGCCAAGTCCGCTTCGTGATCGCTACTATTAACGCAAGCAGACCCGCAACAATCAATTGAAACTGCCATCGAAGAGAGTAATCAAGCCCGAATCGCGGGGCGAGGTAGCTGACGTAGGGCTCAATGAGCATAGAGTCGAGCGCGAGGATCACACTAAGCCAACCGAACGCTTTGATCACAGAGCCCTGCTCAAGGAACCTCATCACTCCGGACTTCGGTAACGCTACGCAAGCCCCCATGCCGAGTATTGCGACCACAGTAGAAAGACCTAAAGCGGCTTTCAGTCGTCCGTAATCAAAGGGACTGAAAGCATGTAAGCCGTATAAAGCAGCCCATAACGCTCCGAAGAAAAGAGCAAAGGTGACTACAACGGCAATGCTGTTAGCTCTTGCACGGGATAACGGCAGCGTGTTGGCTTTCATTGGACCCAGCATACAAGTTGCGCCGCGCCCGGAAAACGGTGTTTTCGGAACCTGTCCTAAGCTCATGCGTGATCTGGCCGAGGAACCTTACTTCTGCGCAAACAGCAGATCGGATACCCTTTCGGAAGGGGCTATCGGTGAAGCTGTCTCTTTTAGACATCGCGCTTTGGGCGCTCGACCCGATGCTTCGTTTGGTCCTGGTTCTCGTGCTGACGCTGAAGGTCAGATGGCGGGTCGTGCCGTGGTTTGCCACTTGGATCGCTTACGGTTTGCTTTATACGCTGTCGTGCTTCTTGGCGTACCGATTTGGATCCAAGGAAAGCTACCGCGTGGTGTATTGGATCGGAGCTTTGGGCGATTTCCTACTCCAGATCGCAGTCGTAGCGGAGATCGCTCGATCTGCTCTCAAACGAGATGGACAATGGGTGGAAGGCGCAAAAAAGGCGCTCATTCCGTCCCTTACTCTCGGGCCAACATTCGCGGTTGTGCTCACGATATATATAACGCCAGCAGCGAGTAATGTTCTTGATGGCTTGGCGGCGCGCGCAAGCCTCTTCTCCACGGTGCTTGTCTGTTTTCTCTTTGTCGCGGTGATTCGTGCAATGCAGAAACTTGGTCTGGATTGGCGCAGCTACATCGCGCGCGAGAGTTTTGGGCTAACGGTATGGACACTGTCCGCCTTCGCTATTGACACGCTGCATGCTTACTGGCGCACGACGGAGCACTTCGGGCTCCTTGAAAACATGAGGAACTCTGTGTATCAGGGTGTCCTTCTGTTCTGGTGTATCGCCTTCTGGTTACCTGAGCCGGAAGCACCAACTTTGCCGTCCAACCTCGGAGAAGGTTATCGGCGCTTGACGCAGCAATAGGGTTTTCTACGGTGCTGCAGAGCCAAGTCTTGTGAACAAATCGGCGCGGCTGGGCCATTTGGTCGGTCGTCACCGAAGCTGCGAAGGAGATGCGCATTGCTGGAATGATGGATTCACCTCAAAGGCCAACCTCCCACAACGGCGTTGTACTAGGACTAATCGCAACCTTCCCGAACGGCTTTCGCGGATGTGTCACGACTTCCTAAAAGCGGACGACTAGCACTGGCTCGGGAAAATCAGTCATATCCACCCTGCGGTTGTATTCAGAGTCGTCATCTTCCGAATCGGAAGGTGGTTGCAGAGCCAAATTGATGTCAGTTTGGGGTCGGCTTATCAATGGAATCGATCACCACAACTTGGACGGGGCCTCGGGCCGATTCCATATGAAGTCCAAGTTGCTGCTCTAGGGCTTCACGCATAGGCAAAGCATCAGTCTGAACCGAAGCCCCCATGCCTGCGTCCGGTGCGAAGTGAAGCGTGAAGTCGAACAGGGCATCATTAGGCAGTCCCGTCTTGTCTATCACGGTCCGATGCAGGTTTGAAGCTACATTCCTTATCAGGCCGGAAATCCCCACTCCTCGCCCGAGTAGCGTCACCCCGCCATCTTCCGAGTTGCGGGTACTAATCCCGAGGCGCTTAGGTAGTGTGCCGTCCGCACCCGCGCCAAGAGGTTGGAGTTTGATCCCGCCCTTGATCGGGACCATGTCATAAACGGCATTGGTTCGAGTTTCAAGATGAATGCGCAGGTGGAAGCGGTCCGAGAGAAACTTCTGTTGCATCGACAGAACGTCTGCCTTGCTAAGCTTCTGGATCGCAGCAGGGTCGGCTTCTGTGACCTTACCCATCATGTCCCAGTGTTCATCGCCAATCCACGAAGGACCACCGGCGACTTGGTCTGGTCGTACATCCCAAGCACTCGCAATGAAGCTCCTCAGGTCTACATTGTTCGCCGCGAAGCTGTCTGTGCTAGAACGCCAGTCAAGTTTGGAATCACCTGGCGCATGTGGCTTCACTGTTGTCACGTCGTAGAAGACCCGCAGGTCTTGCGCGTCAGAAGTAGAGAAGGCAGCAAAGAACAGAGTCGCGAGCGCCATCTTCGCAATGACCAGGGTTCTGCTCTTCCGCACACAGACCTCTTCCTCATAGACACAGGGTTCATGTCTGTCAATTTGCTCGAGAGAAGTGTACTCGACTCAATGGCCAGGTGTGTTCCCTTAGACGGTCAAAAGATCGGGCTTTGCTCTACTATCCGAGCCAACGTCAGCAAACGCCCGCCTTGGCGGCTTTGGTCAGTAACCTGCGCATGTGACACGAAGAGCTTGGGTTAGTCCTGAGATGTCGCATTCTTGTGAGTAATCCGGTGGATAGCCGGCCAGCGATGCAAGCAGTCCCCTGATTCGCTTTTGTAACGCGCGGTTGAGAATGTAAGCCAACTTCCGACGCGGATCAAATCGGCTTCGCCGTCGCAGAACATACGCCAGATAACGCTGAAACATCACGCTAGGAAAGGCTGAAAGTGACACCTCTAGGGCAACCGCTTGCTCATAGTGACAACGGTAGCTTCAGCAGTAGGAAACTTCCCCCGCCAATGCATGCTTACCCCAACGACCGGGTGTCGCCAGCTGAATGGAGCTTTTGCTGCTTCTGGTCGTAGCATTGCTCGGCATTCCGGCCCTTTGTAGATTTGCATGGCATGCAGCCTTCGGTACCGCTTGCACGCCTCGACATCACTGCAGCAATAGCCGCCGGTCTGGTATGGCTCCAAAGCTCGTTTACGGAGCTTGGTATGGCAGACTCTACAAATTCGATGACTCGCTCTACGTCGCGCTTCGAGCGACAGTGTGAATCGGGAAAGACGCCTCAAACACCTTAAAATTGTCATACTTTCGCCACCATCTCCGTACGAGCAATCAAGCCTAACGTCCACCGATGCAACTGGTCCACAGCGGGCCAGCACCGGAGCTGCGTCTCCAGCCGCTCTCTCATGCTGCAGGGCGAAATCCGGTCTCATGGAAAGCCGGCTCCGTGGCAGCCGCGAGCACCGCTGCAGGGAGACAGAAATGCCTGCGTTTCTCATAGCACTCGCACGCTGCTTCCATAAGACCTGGCCTGTCGAAGATGCGAATGATTCCCCGACTTACGCTGATTAGCCCGCGAGAGGTGAGCGGCTGGGCAAGGAGAGATATCGTCGTGCGAGCTGTGCCGAGCATCTCCGCAATATGCTTCTGCTCCATCGAGAAAACGGACGATCCCATGAGGTCCGACGCGTTGAGAAGCCAACTCGCCAGTCGCGCATTCGCCTGGTGTCGCAGATTGCAAGCTGATGTTTGTGCGGTGCTGTTTATCTCCCTTTGAACTGCTGCCAGAATCTGTTCTTGGAATTCCGGTGAGTCAATCAGCAGCCGCCGCAGAAAGGGCTTAGGCAGCTGCAGGCCGCTACCAGAGGTGCGCATGACGCAAGTGGGATGACTTGTACCGCTTCCCAAGAGAGATGAAGCACCTATCAGACTTTCTCGGCCCACCATATTCACACCACATGTTCGGCCGTCGCTCATTGTCACAACAAGAGAAGCGAGACCGGAGGTAAGAAAGACAAGGTTGTTTGGATCGGCATCAGATGTCACGAGAAGGGTCTGCGGCTTCAAGGGGCATGGACGCGCAAACGACATGATCGTCTCCCGCAATGGAATGGAAAGACCATCGAGCAAAAGATTTCCAGTAGGGCGCATATCCCTCTCACTTTTTTGGTGACATGCCGGAAAGCGTGATCGTTGCTTACAGGCAGTATTCGACCTTCTCATGCCCCCTGAATCATAGATGTCTCACAGCCGACACATCCGGCCAAAACTGTAAACGACCTGCGTCTCTCCCGTTTTCTTCCCGGCTGATGAACAACGCAGGGCGATGGGGCGTTTTCGGTAAGTACTTCCCCGGCCACCGATTTTAGCCATTCACGCGAGGCCATTGACGTGGATACGGAGACCTGTTCGGTGCGGATGGTGCGCGTGCGGTCTTCGGTCGAAGAACATCGCTCGGAGTCAGCTTGCGTGCCAGCTAGTGCCCTAAAGAGTTCGTCCTTAATTAACAAGACAACACGATATGTCGGCCGCGGGGCAGACACTTACGGGCTGGAGGTATCGTCTGAGTTCATGCCCATCCAGCCATTTTTTATGTGCCGAAGAGACGCAGATGGGTCGGAAGATTGGATCTGTTTGAGATGCTTCCGCACCGCTGCAAACAGCCACCTGACTAGCGAATGTGAAGCAACGGCAGCTGCACACTCTTGCAAAGACCTTAGGCTTGAGCAGCTTGTGTGGTGGGCCGCGTTTAACGAGGCGCTTGATGACCGCCGCTTAGGCGATATTGCTGCCGAGCAAGCAACGTAGTCTCTAGGTATGCGGCGGCGACTTGGAGCGGCGAAGCGAAGATTCACTCTCGAACGGCGTTATCTGCAAGTTCGAGGTCGCTGTTCCGCAATCCGACTTTAGCGGAATAGGGAAATCGGACGTCGCAAACACGTCCGGACACCGAAGAGAAGACGGTCACGAGATCCTAAGGTACTGAGGCTAATCTACTGTCTTCCGCTTCGCACGAATCCGTGTGTCGGCCATCCGACGTTCGCCCGCACGAGGCCTTGAGTGCGCAAATAGGCGCGAACTAAGTTGGCATCTTGTGTTGGCCGACCGGGCATCGGAAGCGAAATGGAGACGTCACCAAAACAGCTTCTGAGCGAAAAGGAAGTCTTGGACTTGTGCCGCACCGAGGTCGAGGCCATGCACGATGTCCACTTCCTGATGAGCCGCCCCAACGTTTCCCATGATGACTTGCAGCTTTGTCTGGCACACATGAACGGGTCATTGCAGAAACTGACCGACATCCTGTGTCGTGAGTAAAACGTGTCTTGAACCGGTTGTGGACTTGTGCTCGGAATAGGTGACGCTGAGACATGACCTGCCAGCCAAACATCCCGACACCGACGATATCGTCAGCAAGGCCTGCCGCCTGACAGATGGGTACGAATGAGAAGGCCCAAGTAACCGTCGCACGGTCGCCAGTTGGCAGGGAAGCGTCGGTGTTTCCGAAAACCCGACTTTCGAGGATGGAGCGCCGCCTGTAGTATTTGCAGTGCATGAACCTGCTATTCGTCTGCAGCCGCAACAGGTTACGTAGCCCTACTGCCGAAGCCGTCTTCTCGATGCTGGATGGATACGAAGTTCTGTCAGCAGGAACCGGTTCTGACTCCGAGCAGGAGGTATCGACCGATCTCGTAGATTGGGCTGACGTGATTTTTGCGATGGAAGGTGTTCATCGCCGGCGGCTGAATCAACGATTCGGTGCACGTCTGAGAGCGAAGCGTCTCATCGTTCTAGGCATTCGAGATGAGTACAGCTACATGGATCCTCGGCTCGTCGAACTCCTGAAGGAGAGAGTTCTCCCTCACCTACCCGTCAGCCATCCCGTCCGCTAGAGGTAAGGTGTTTCCGAAAACCCGACTTCTCGGGAACAAGTGGGGAGAAGTATCATCGCCGGATGAGATCCGCATGGTTCGGTGAGCAGCGAGAGAACGTAGGCGCGACCCTTGCTCTAGTGTCGTTGGTGCTTGCCAGTATCCAGCTGTCAGTCCTGCTGCTGATCCTAGGACTCTCGTTTTCCTCGTACATCGTCTCTGCCTATCTATCGGCCATCTACTTTTTAGGCGAGATCGTTTGCGCAGTTGTGGCGGTCCCACTTGCCGTCGTCTCCCTAAGATTCGAAGCTGGTGGTGATACTGGCCGACGCGCCCTCTTCATGGCTATCGGGGTCACCGGCGTCTGCGCGTTCTTTATGGCGTTTCCATCATGAGTTTCCGAAAACCCGACTTTCAGGGAGTCTGACGGAGGATAATGATTGTCTGTTTCCGCAAACCCGATTTAGAAATTTATGTTTAGCGTCAGGTTGGTATGAAAGATCTTGAACCGTTGCATCGATCAATCAGCCAAGAGGAAGCTGCTGTTGTTGGCTGGCTCATTGAGCATGGTGAGCCCGAAGCAAAAGAGTACGCGGATGACTTGCAGAGCCTTACCGTCATGGCTCGATGTAAATGTGGGTGCCCTACGGTTTACTTCGAGGTTGAAGGCAATCCTCTGAGCCGCATTGGGGAAAGGATCATCAGTGATCATCTCGGCACTGTCGATGGGCAGGAAGTTGGAGTCATGCTGTTCGCCTTGGGAAAACAGCTAAGCTCCTTGGAGGTCTACTCCCTGGCTGGCTCGGATAAGCCTTTCAAGGTGCCAAAGATTTCCGACCTGTACGCCTACGAGGACTCATCCAAGCGGTGATCCTATTCTCCGAAACGGCGTTTCGGCAGCTCTTGGACCGCTGTTTCCGAAAACCCGACTTTTCGGGAACGGCCTAATGCTTCAGGATCAGAGTGGAGCTCTGCCATGGTTCTGAAGTTCCATTCTCTTGTTCGGCATCTTGCCAGTCCATCGTGTCGATCCCTTTTCCAAAGGCCACGAGGTAGGAATGAGGGCCACAACTGGCTTCTGCCCCGGTACTGAGGACTTGCCCTAGACAGCCAAGAAAGCGTCCCGCAACGCTGCTCCGCCGCTGTCGCCGAGCGAAATGCACCTGTCCCGTGCTGTTAGTCACGTGATCCTCCTCGTGGGAGATGCTTTCCAAGCTGTAGTGCTTCCATACTTCCCGGACCGTAATGCCTGAAATGGGCCTGTGAGAGGCGTCTAGGGTGGTGACCGTCCAGTCTGGAGCGACCAGTCCTGGCACCGGAATGACGGCAATAAGGAACAGTACGGCAGCTGTTGCATACGCAAGCTTCGGACTGATTCGATGTTTCATAGTTCAAATTTTAGGCTGCAGCGTTGTGTCGCCCTCTCATGCGTGAATGCCGGCGCTTCCAGAGTCCCGACACCTGTTTCCGAGAACCCGACTTTTGTGGAACAAGGGCGTGCGAGGGACGACAACGGCGCACGAAAACTTATGTGTCCACGCGAACGGTGCCGACTTGAGTTCCGGGTTTTGAGCGGGGCAGGGATCTTTTGAGGTGACGCGCTCTGCATGGCTTTGCGTAGCGCTTCCTGCCGCAGCGGCCCTTTGCTCTGAGCTGCTTCCATTACAGTTTCGCCTTTTTTGTTGCGGATGTTGAGATCGGCACCATGCTCGATAAAGAGTGGGATTCCATCATTGTCCACGGTGGTAAAGATAGGAGTTTCCCCATCATTGTTACGAGCATTCACGTTCGCGCCGAGCTTCAGCAGTTCCTCCTCCACATCGGTGAGAAACGTCTCGTGTAGAGGAGTATTTCCGTCGTTATCGCGGGCATTGACGTTGGCTCCAGCTTCCGCCAGTAGGCGTACACACTCAACCCTTGCCCCATCCTGATCGCTGGATCGGTAATTTCCCGCTGAAAACATAGCGGTTTTGCCTTCCCGGTCATGTGTCTCCAGCTTTGGGTGGTACTGAAGAACTTCGCGAACCATTGCAGGATTCCCGGATTCAGCGGCGTAAATCAGGACGCTTCCGGAACCAGATCCCTGCATCGTCATCCCGCCGCCCTCCTGCGTAATCGTCAATTTCTTCAGGTCAGCATTGGGGTTGGCTCCATAAGCGATCAGGGCACGCGCAGCTTCGACGTTTCCTGATTGAGCAGCGCCGACCAGCGCCAGGTCTTTGTCACTTTGATCGCTACGGCTTGCGCCAGCGTTAATTAGTTCTTGAAGTGCAGCGGGATGGTGGCTGGCGGAGGTCAGCAGTCCGACTGGCTGAAAGGAATTACCAGGCTCTTCTTTGCCGAGCTTTGGCCTAGGAATTGGTTTGAGCGGAACCCCAGCTTGGAGGAACTGCTGAACCGTAGCGGTCCGGCCGTGAGCCGCCGCTGCTTTCAACATTGTTTGGGCTGCAAAGGTCTGGAAATCAAATTTTTCAGCTTTCAACGCCTGAACGAGACCGTCGTCGCCTTCAATCCAGCGCTGCGTTCGCGCTAAGGTGTCCACGCGTTCTTCGAGTTCAGTGATGACAGCGGGCATGCCCTCCCACGCCCCGACGTAGTCAACAACTTGCTTCCGGTGCTCATCAATCGAGACAGCCAATACGTTAGTAGGATTGTCCGTGACCAAAGCAGTATAGCTGTCATCCATGGAATAGAAATCCGTTTCGACGATGCGTTTAGCGAGCTTTCGCACCTCGTCCGCGTCTGCAGTGTCTGCATGCTTGCCCTCGGCAACTACGAAGCTTCGGCCATCGAAGACAATACCGGTCGTAGACACCGCCACAGTGTAAGAAGGGCAACTCCCAAAGCATCCCGTCCTCTCCAGTGTGATGATCACCTTGGAATCTGGCCGAATCGCTGGAGCGGTCACGTGCCTTTTGGGCAAGCGCTCCGGTGGCACTAAGTCGATGTACTCCTCTACCTCGACTGCGACCGGAATACCGTTCTTCTCAAACGGTTCAAATCGCCACTGTCCAACTTCTCCTTGAAGAGAGGGCCAAAACTTTAGGTCTGCGTCACTTCCGCTTGCGTCTGCCTTCGTCACATCACCCGTTGGTGACACGATTAGCGTTAGGTGTAGTTGATTGAATCCGGGCCTGACCCCATCGACCGGTATTGTCCGGCGATGCGGCTTGACTTCGTGCGCCCGCGCCACTTCATAAGAGATCGAAGGGTACGAACTGTGCGCGTCATCAGGCATTAGGAAACTGCTGTTTATGAGGAGCAGCGCTGCCAAGATGCCTACCATAGAGCCTCGCGATGTACGTCCGTTCGCATTATTAGACCCCAAACGTTGGCACTTTGTTCCCAGCCCGCCGTTGCGCTCACAGAAGCATACGTCCAATACCTGAGCGGATTTATACCGGTAGTCGGCTTGTCGTCAGTAGACCCGTTCGCGCAAAACGGTGTTTTCGGCACCTCCGAGTTCGCAGTTTCCGCAAACCCGACTTCGCGGGAGGTTATCATTTAGCGGCCGGTATGAGACTGGATAAGCACTGCTGCGAACTGATGGCGACCAATCTCGCTGCGGGCGAGACGGCCATATTGTATGTACCGAAATTCCGCGAGTACGGCATTCGCGTGCTCGATGGGGGGTCCAGCTTCATCGTCATTGAGCATTGTCCGTGGTGTGGCAAAATGCTTCCCAGTAGGATTCGTGACGCTTGGTTTAGGCAGATTGAATCCCTAGGTTTCGAGATGGGCGACGAAGCCATTCCTACAGAATTCCTCTCCGATGCATGGTGGAAAGCACGGCCCCAGCCCTGAAGTTGCCGACAACCCGACTTTCCGGGAGCCACCGTACGAACAAGGTGTTCGTGGCCTAAACTTCACAAATGCAAGTGCTGAATCCAGAGGAAGCAAAGCGATTCCTCATTGCCAACAATCTAGGTGAACACCTGACTCGCCTTGCACCTGACACCTTCCGAACCGAGGTCACGAAGGATGTGGGCAGACGGTGTGCCTACGCGAACATGCTTACCAACCACCTCGTCACGAGCGAAGGTGCTATCGCCTGCCTAGACATTACCGATTGGGATGTATGGCCCTTGGCACAGAACATGGATCTGTTCTATTCTTACCGCCGCTACTTGGGTGAACGTCGCTCGTTGAAAGACGCTCACTTCCACGTCTTCACGGCTGCTGAGGCGAATGAGTTTCGGAACATCCTCCATCTCGGTTTGATTTCACATCTTCGATGTGGCAGGCGCGAGCACGACCACAGACTTTCGCTTCTATGCCTCGCATGACGAGTGGATTCAGGTGGCTTGGCACGAGGACGCTGAGTGGCGAGAAACAACTGAATGGTTCTTGGCCCCGTAGAGGTTCTTCCGAGAAACGGGATTATCGGAGTCTGGCTGCAGTTTCCGATAACCCGACTTTGAAGGAAGAACTTCTTGCTCTCCATCCAGGCAGGATTCAGGTAGTCCCATCGCACACCAGCCCGTGCAGACGAAATGTACACTCGGGGGAGAAAAGCTATGGGAATTCTGAGAAGCTCCTTGAAGTGGTTAACGGCTGCAGTTGGGGCCGCGATACTTCTGTTGGCCGCTTGGTTTTACCAGTTCGAAAGGACTGTCGGTTTAACGCAAGTGACGAAAAGCCCTCACGGGAACTTTGTCGTATACGTTCGGTTGGACGGCGCGACTGCGGGCCCCGATGAGGTCTATGTCGCTCTGCGCCCGCGCCTTCGCCCTTGGGGGGACGATGTGTACGTTGCGGAGAATCAAGTTGATGGATCATCTGAGACAGCTGGTACTCATGTACTCGCAGAGTGGCTTGCCGAAGATAGGCTCAGACTGAGCTGCACTGGATGTGCACGGCTGCAATCCCTGACACAAGAAGACTCTTGGAAGGGCATACACATCTCCTACAGCGGCTTTCCCCGACGGTAGCTCCCGGGAAACGGTGTTTTCGGCAACTCCCGACGCTTCTGTTTCCGAAAACCCGACTTTTCGGGAGGCTGCGTTCCGATGACTCATCAGACGGTCAATTTCAGAATGCCTTCGCCTACCTTGCCGGAGTCGTCAAATGGAAAGTCCGGCCTAAGATGGCCACCAACATACCAAGGTCCGAGGAGCGCGGTAAGGATTGGGTTGAGCGGGAACGGAATGCCCTCGCGGCCCGAGTAATAGAGGATCACTTCATGCCTAAGCGAGAATGCACTTGCCAGCCACAAGACCATGAGTGACACATCGAAGGCGATCTCAACGCTCGACATCACTCCACGCGAGGGGAATGACGCGAGAAACACTGGTACGCAAACCACCGACAACGCCAAATAGAGGATGAGCGAAAGGGCCGACCGTCCTTTAGACAACAGCCAAACGCTCAGATAAATTCCGACGAGAGGAGCGAGGAAAGCGAAAATTGATGCGACCCAGAAGAGGATGATTCCCCAGCGAAGTCGAGAGGTCCAAGGCAGTCCATCTTGGTCAAAGAAGCGGATGTGGTTGTAACTATTGCCCCTTTGCGCGCCGTTTATCCTCTTCATGGCAGCCTCTCGAGAACGATTCTAGAGTTCCTAACAGCCAATCTCGTGAAAAACGGCGTTTTCGGAAACCGTACACGTGGGCCTTTCGTTCAGGCAAACCACTTTTTCCGCTTTGCATGTACGTAGCACAACGGCCCAGCAAGCAAAGAGGCGATGGTCGCCACCGGAATACCGATGAAGAACCCGCTCATCCCTCCCTGGCCGTCATGGGGAGCGTAGTGCATGTCTAGGAACAGCATGGGAACGAAGATTACCAAAAACGAGACAACGAAAGCTGCAAGCGCCACTAGGACTGAGAAGATTGCTCGGATAAATGTCGCCATGTCGGCCATGCTAACGCGGGAGACGTCGGGCTGCTCCCCTAAAACGGCGTTTTCGGAAACTCCCGAAGCCGCTGTTTCCGAAAACCCGACTTTGCGGGAACGAGAGGTCCTTCTGCTTCCGTCGCGCCGCGTCACCCGAACTAGCGCGATTGGATCCAATGGACTACGTTGCAGCCTGCGCTGACGACCGTCCGTCGCTGATGCGTCGCATCAGGACTTTATATGCGCAGACGAAGCTCAGAAGAAAATCAATCATGCTGAAGGGGACAACGACCGCCCCTGGCAAACGCTCATCTCCCCATGGCACAAACACCACTATCGCCAGATGAATGATTGTGAGCGCCGCCATGACGCACCAGAATGCGCGAATGCGCCGAAAGTTCCATGCCGCGTATCCGACAACGAACAGTACGGCGACAGAGAAGCTTCCAGCTCTTGCAATACCCATCTTGCCTTGGAACGCGAAGAGAAGAAAAATAGATCCGCAGCAAAGACCCGCCCATACGCCGGGGAGCCTTCCTACGCCTCTGAACCTCGGAGTTGATGGCGATTCCATTTTCGCTTCATACATCGTGCTGTAGCTTTTCACATTCCGTGTCGTTGGCTGATCACATTAAATGTCGTAAATCTCTCACATTGCTTGTCGTGCTTCGAAAGCCGGTCTATCAGAATCAAGAACTTACGTCGGCCGCGGCTTTGCCCAGGCGTTGTCGTCACGAGTGGATACGACAAAGAGCGTGACAAAAAAGCGACATTTATTGGTTCTGGTTCACTTTTGGTGAAGCCTCCCACTCTGATATGGAATTGCCTAAGCTGTTGCTGAAGAATGAAGGATTTAAGAGGTCGCGCTACTTCATTCAGCGGCGACCGAGGCGGGAAACTGCGCTCTTTTCGCGGCTGAACGGCGCTCATCACCGAAAGTGAATCAGAGCCTTCCATAGTGGCCGAACCCATGGTAGCTGCGACAGTTCCACCTGCCATCACAACGTCAACGTCTGAGATCCCGATGAAGCTGAGGATACGCTTGAGATAACCGGACTCGTAGTCTGAGCCAGCCGCGGGGAGGCCTTCATCGTATATACCGCCCGAAGCAATGATGATTGTGCAGCGCTTTCCCGTGACAAGCCCTTTGCGTTCTGGCGGCCCTGAGTGCGTAGCTCTCGGACGCACGATCAAATCGATCCAGGCCTTAAGATTTGCCGGAACAGTGAAGTTGTACATCGGTGTCCCGATCAGGATGTGATCAGCTGCAAACAACTCGGCGATTAACTCGTCAGAGATTTTAAGTGCATGCTGCTGCTCTGCCGATCGCTGCTCTGGGGGAACAAAGATGCCGCCAATCCAGGGCACTCCGACAAAGGGGAGGTGGATCTCTGCGAGATCACGAAGCACCACCTGTCCGTCGTCGTGGTTTTTCTCCCACTCGGTGACAAAGTCCTGGCTGAGGATACGAGAGAGCGAACCTATGCCGCGGGGGCTTGATTGGATATTAAGAAGGGTTGCCATATGATTCCTTTCAGGCCGTATAACGGTCCGATAGACAGTCAATGCTATTGACTATCTTTAACTAGACTCGCACGCGCAGCCCATCTAGTCAACCAGGTTTACCATCAATTTAATGAGTACATTTTCTCCTAACGTCGCTCGGGCCCTACTGACCGCAACGCGTGCTCACGCGGCCGCCGTTGTGACGCAACTCGGCCAGCGCGGGTACGTCAACTTCCCGTTTGCGTCGGCCAGTCTGTTGTGGCTCCTTGATGAAAACGGCACGCGGTCAACTACCCTTGCACAGCGTGCGGGAGTGACCAAGCAAGCAATGAGCCAGCAGGTGAAGCAGATGGAGCGTGATGGTTACCTCGAGCAAGTTCCGGACATTACCGATACGCGCGCCAAGGTTGTCAGACTGACGTCGCGGGGTGAGTCCGTGAAAGCTGCCTGCGTGGAGGTGAGAGAAGAACTTAATCAAGCTGTTACGAATTTGGTGGGCAAGGGCAAAGCCCGCGAAATGGAGGCTCATCTAGACGCTGCAACCCGGGCGTTCATCGATATTGCGGCGGGGATTTAGTCCCCTACCGCTCTCCTAATCCCACCAACATTTAGGTAAGTGGGGAAGAACATGGGAATTTCGATTTGCTGCTATCGCATAACTGACGAAGCAGTCATGGTGAAGTGCTGCTTAGTCTCTGGGTTAGAGATTGACCGCAGCAGCTGCACCTCTCGCTTGAATTCCAAATCGAGCGGCAACGGCATTTTGATCGTGAAGCACTGCAGAGGTCGAAGGCCCTCATCTTCAGCGATCTCATTGACGCCACGGAGGACGGCATCCTGCAGCTCGCCTGCGCTTAGGTCTTCCTCTTCCGCAAAGAGCGAGAGCGTCATCCGTTCGGCTGTTCTTCGCCTCATGATTGGCCCAGCATAGCACGTGGTTGGCGCTAAGTGAGCCCGCTTTAAAGAACGCATTTAAACGGACAAACGGCTTTTTACCGGAGCTCGACTAGAGGAGTTGCGTATGTACATACGCAACCCTTTACTGCCGGTTGAGACGGAGATCCTGACTGAAGGTGCAGACCTTAGTGGGGCGGTGTGACCCTCCATGTTGAGCACGCATGATTTAGTCTGCTGGCGAGAAATGGTTCCGTTTCAATTTGCCGCATTTAACCTAAGCAAATGAATACCAATGAGATCGTTTCCGCTATCGATGCCGAAATTGCCAAGCTTCAGCAAGCCCGCGCTCTTCTCAGTGGCTCCTCCGAGCCAGCCGCAACTAAGCGTGGCCCGGGCCGTCCCAAGAAGGCCGCTGCCCCTGCGAACGTTATTGCAAAGCCTGTAGCTCCTAAGCGTGGTCCAGGCCGGCCGAAGAAGGTTGTGGCGCCTGTGAAGGCTGTGGCGAAGCGCACCCTGAGTGCGGAGGGTAAGGCACGCATCGCAGCTGCTCAGAAGAGGCGTTGGGCGGCGGCAAAGGAATCCGCAAAGTAGCAAGTCCGTACCGACTCCAAAGTATTGAAGGGTGGATGAGCAAGAAGCTCATCCACCCTTTTGTTTACTCGCTGGCTCCATCGGGGGATCATCAGCGGCTTCGAGTTTCGAGAGCCGCTTCATGCTGATGGCATGGATCTCAGCGAGCCGGTGCTTGTACGGCACACCCTCGACATCTTCAGTGACCTCGCGGTAACGAAGCGTTCCTTCGAGGGTTATGAGTTGCCCTTTCTGGAGTGTTTTTGCGAACTTCGAGAGGTTGCTCCAAGCAAAGACGCGATGCCACTCGGCGCGATTCTCGTAGTCGCCCTTGTCGTTCTTCCAGCTCTCCTGGGTTGCGATGTTAAGGATGACGTACTCGTTCTTGTTCTGAGCAGTTTGGCTTCTGCGTTCTGTCCGAGGCGGCCGATGAGGATGACTTTGTTGAACATGGTGTTGGCTCCGTTTCTCTTGGTTTGTCCGCTGGATGCGGTACATGCTTGCCCGGAGGGTGTGCCGTCGCCATCCACTCCCTCGGCGATTGACTGGAAGCTATGGAAAGGGACCCCAGCTTGCCTGGGGCAAGGAGTCCATACCTCGAAGAGGCGCGTAGCGGGTTCTAGGAGGGAGAGCGTGCGTCCGAAGGGCGTGGATGCTCTTGGCGCGGCACGCTGAATGCAAACAGAAATGCAAACCGGGAGGGAGCCATCCTGCTCAACTTCTCACTCATGGACGGTAGTTTGCAGAAGCCTGCTCAGAACAACAGAGACGACCTCCACGACCCATGCTGGAAAAGACGATGGTGATGAAGAATAGCGGCTTAGCGGTTAGCCCAGTCTCTCGCCTTCGTCATGGTCCTCCGGATGTAGGAAGCCCGCTTGGAAGGGCTGGGATCGCGGGAGAGATAGTCGTCTTCGAGGGCACGTTCTATCCGAGCTTCATCCATGCCGTTCGCGTAAGCGGCGACACAGAAGGCGATGTCTGCTGCGGCAGGCCGGTCCTGGTACTTGCTTGAGGTGCGGAAGCGTTCCAGCGAAAGAGTGGACAACCTCCGTCCCCTTTGGGGAGCAAGAGAAGCCTGCAGGCGCCGTGCCTGGCGCCCCTGTTCCCGTGCTTCGTAGAGCCCGGTGATCTCTTGGACGAAGTTCTGTGCTTGCGGATACTGCTTGCCGCTGTAGCTCTTGAGGCGAACGAAGGGAAAGAGGCCGTCGGGCTTCTTGTACTTGGGCTTGCAGTTGGTGAAGCCGGGCAGCCTGCCGAAGCGCTCCAGTCCGCGGCGCTTGGGTCAGCGTTATAGGCTGCTGCGAGCGTCTGAGCTGCGAAGGTTCCTAACAGCTTTGGGAAGACTACCGGGTGCTTGAGCCAAGCCTGGAAGTTGCCGGCACTGGTTTCGACGACGGCGCACGGAGTGAAGCCGTCAGCTGTGAGCTTCGCCAGCGAGATCTCGGAGAGATCGTCGAGGGCGGTGTAGCGATGCTCGCCAGAAGGACGGATATAGATATGGGAGCCACGGGCATTGCGGTACTTGAGAACTGAGAGGCTGTCCGCAAAGCTCACGACTGCCCAGCAAGGTGAAGCAGACCTGAAGCGCCGGGAACGGGAGTTTCAGGATCGCGAACGAGAGATCCCGCTCAAGGTAGAACAGGAAGTAAGTGAACGCTTGGATCAAGTGCGTGCCGCGGCTGCAAGCGAGGCGAGCGAGCGTCTGAGCTTGCAGCTCAGCGAGAAGGAACGACAGATCAAGGATCTTGCGACCAAACTTGAGGAGGCTAGCCGGAAGGCGCAGCAGGGTTCTCAGCAGTCCCAAGGCGAAACGCTCGAGCTGCTGTTGGAGGACCAACTCAGGCGCCAGTTTCCTTTCGATGAGTTGCAACCCGTCCCGAAGGGCGAGTTCGGCGGCGATACAGTTCACATCGTGCGCGACAGTTCCGGTCGAGAGTGCGGCCGCATCCTTTGGGAGTTCAAGCGGACCAAAATCTGGCAGTCGGCATGGCTCCCCAAGCTCAGAGGAGATCAACGCAGTGCACGCGCCGATCTAGCGGTGATCGTCTCGCAAGCCATGCCGCCTGATGTGCAGCACTTCAATGAGGTCGACGGCGTATGGATTTCTTCGCTCAGCTGTACCATTCCGGTTGCGACAGCTCTACGAGCTTCGCTTCTCCAACTTGCCGGTCAGCGACGGAATGCGGAGGGTCAACAGGCAAAGAGTGAGCTGCTCTATGCCTACTTGATGGGCGCGCAGTTTCGGGGGCGGATCGAAGCGATTGCAGAGCGGTGGTCTGAGATGCAGAAGGATCTGGCGGACGAGAAGAAAGCGACGATGAGGCGGTGGGCCAAACGTGAAGCACAGCTGCATACGCTGCTTGATTCGACAGCAGGGATCTTTGGAGACGTACAAGGAATAGCCGGGCGCGACCTTGCGGAGATCCAGGCGCTGAGTGAAACGTTGTTGCTGGAATAGCGCGGACGCACCGCCCTTATTCGGCGCTGTAGCTTTGCATATGCATTCGGACCGTCAATCAAACTACTGTTGTTGAACGCTCAGTCGTCTGTTGCTGCTTCACTAAACAGATGCTGTGCGGTCTATGCGGCAGGCATAAGTTCCTGCTGTCCTTGATGCGGGGACGCGACAAAGACTGTAGTGAATGTACGACTCTTGTTGTTACAAAGGCACGCAAGAATTCAATATTTGAGGAGACAATGATGCTCCTTCAAGTGGAGCAACCTAAGCCAGAAAGCGTCTCCCGAAGAGCGCGAACAACATCAACAGCAGGGAGCTAAGGCATCGGCCGAGATGGCAGCGCAGCAACGCAAAGACAACATCGTTCAGGAGTTCAGTCGGCGCCTAAAATCACATGGCATCTCGGACGAGGCTGTTGAGGCTGCTATCGCCAAGATGAAGGCCGCAGCAGAAGGCCATGAGTGAAAGTCTGGAGAAATGGACAGAGGCGCAGACGGGATCTGCCCGGCGCTTTGCGTCTGCTGGCTAATCATCTGAAGCGGAGCGCGATCGCCGCAAGTTTCTGGAACTTGTAAGGCAAAGGCATGGTTTAGGGACTGGCGAAGGGCGCACTCACTTATTACGCTACTTGCGCGTTCCCAGGCTTCTTCAACTGCCTTATTGAGGTATCCGCAACTGTCTTTCAGCCGCGAAGCCTAAAGCGACGTATTCCCGTAGAAGTGCAAGCTGCGCAACATCATCTGCAGCTTCGGACGGAACGAAGATGTAATCCCTGTCCAGACATCTGATGATGCCTTCAGTGATGTACTCGATTAGTTCTGTTTGCTGCATGTCCACAAAGGTTTAGACGCTTGCAGAATACGTCTGAACCCGAGTGGCGAGATGTGTCGTCCCTCCAGTCGGCCACGCGGTGCATTTCTCTCGCGATTTGACTCTACTGGTCGCTTACGGCTCGTTGCTCGGGATAGCTGCTAGTACCACTTCTTCAGCCGGCAGATCAATGCCCCTAATGTCCGAATCAGGCTTCGTCGAGTTTAGGTCTCATTTGCTTGCTCAGAAAGCCGCGACTCAAGTCATAGAGGTGCGGAGGTTGATGCATAAGATGACGCGTCCGGTCCATGGGGTCATGCGCAAGATCATAGGCGGCGCGGGTTTCCGCCAGCGACCGCTGATGATCAGAACCGATCAAGTCTCCTATTGGACAGAATCGCGACCGCACTACATGCTGGATCAGTGAAGGTTAAGAGATCGATGCAAGAATCCGAGAGGGCATGGCTCCGGTCACTAAGAACGGCTGAGCCTCGTCTCTCACTCGCGACACTCTTTCTGGTGGATGGCATAGGCTTTGGCGCTTGGGCGTCGCACGTGCCAGCTTTCAAGCAGATCCTTCATTTGGAGAACAGCTCATTGACCTTTGTCCTGGTTAGCCTGGTCGTTGGGTCGTTGCTCGCCATGCCCCTGACCGGTCAGATGATCGCGAGGTTTGGGAGTCGGGTCGTGATCCGCATGGTGGCCGTTACTTACTGCGCATCCATGCTGTTGCTGGCGCAGTCGGAGAGTTTCGTATCGTTGATCTTGTTTGCTGGCTTCTACGGCGCCGTGAAGGGCGCACTGGATGTATCGGTCAACGCTCAGGCGTTTGCTGTAGAGGAGCACTATGGGCATTCGAGCATGAGTTTTCTGCAGGGCTGCTGGAGTGTCGGTAGCTTGACAGGAGCTGCACTGTCTGGAGCCCTGCTGCATCACAATGGCACCGTTCGTTCGGACCTCTCCCTTGTTGCAGCCATTCTTGCCCTGCTGTGCGCGGGCGCCCTGCCTCGACTAGTGAGTGATAAGACCCCTTCTCAAAGGGCTGCAAAGTTCGTGTTGCCTGACGCGGCTCTGATGCGCCTAGCCATCCTTGCTTTTTTTGGATTGCTGGTCGAAGGAGCAGTGGCGGACTGGGCACCTGTATACCTGCATTCCGATATCAGCGCGACCCTATCAATGTCCGCTGCCGGCTATGCAGCGTATGCGATCACCATGACTGTAACGCGATTCTGCGGCGACGCGGTCGCGCGTAAGTTCTCTGGTCGGCGGATTCTCCAGGCAAGCGGACTACTCATTGCTGGGGGCGTAGGCTTGGTGCTGCTCTCGCGGTCGTACACGTTAGCTGCCGTGGGGCTCATGTTTACAGGCGTAGGAACCGCGAATATCGTGCCGGTGATTCTTGGTGCTGCCGGTCGCGATACAAGGCTCGGTCCGGGGCCAGCCATTTCCGCGGTATCGACGGTTGGATACTTTGGCTTGTTGGCGGGACCGCCGATCATCGGAGGTATCGCGACGATCGCTGGCCTCCGCTTAGCCCTGAGCGTGCTCGCAGTCTGTGGAATCATTGTTGCGACAGGGGCCATGCTTCTGGAAACGAAGCTGCCGGTCAAAGCTGGAGATCGGGCCCTGCAGGGCTCAGAACGGTGATACCCTCCCTCACCGCAGATCCATCGAACCGCGTTGAGTGCCGATGCCTTCGTGTCGGACTTGGGAAGGTGCCGAGTTCGCAGCCGCGCGGTATCGCTGCCCTGTTAACGACTGGCCCGCCGTGGATCGATCAGCAGTGCAAACGTGAGCCCAGCAACAACGCGGTCCAATGCGCTTGGTACGACCCGTATATATGAGGTAACAGCTGGAGGTCTGGCTAGAGCTGCTCGAGTGTCTCTGCCTACCGGCGTGGAATAACAATTTCGCCTCGGATAAAAAGGCGTTCTTCTTCACTCGATAGCGTTACGCGAACCTTAGCGACGGAGTGAGCTGCATCCAGACAACCCAGTCCTTTGTAGCATCCTCCAGGCCCGAAAGTGTTATGTGGAGAACAACGTCGCGCTGCTAGCCTCAGCCACATGGATGTGAGATGGTCAGAAGCGCACGAGTCTGAGCAGGTAGACCTCTTCATCGAGGACAGCGACGTTGCTGTGGTCTACTGGCTTGCTGCCGCAAGAGAACTCGCATCTCGGCAGGGCGCCTGCGGAAAAGGCTGGAGCCGCTTCGTAGATGCTGCGGAAAGCGAGTGCATACGCCGGGGTCTGCCCATCGCTGAAATGTCGAAGCAAAAAGGTTTGATCTTGCTCAGCTAGCTTGTTGGAGAGATTGGGCTTCAAGGGGCCGCTGGTGCAAGATCCGTGCTCGCCCAGTGCCGTGCCACCGCCAAGTTTCTAACGATGCTTGCTGCGCGATAATCCGACGAGCAGTTAGGGAACTCATCCTCACCCTGACAGAAGGTCAGCACTCCCGGCACGCACAGCTCAAATGTCGGCGGGAGATGTCGCTGACGTCACCATATGTCGCCGGCAACGCTGGATGGGTGGAGTCACTCAGAGACAGGTATGTCAATCCGCACATTTACTCTCGGCTTGTTCTTTGCGGCGTTCACGCTCCAGAGCTTGGCACAGCAGGCAGTTGAGACATCAGCGGCCGGAGGCCGGACCACAATTCTCAATGTTGTGGTTTCGTCGCAGACCCGTGAGCCGGTTCCTGGCCTTACTCCCAGCGACTTCAGGCTCCTCGACAACAAGTTGCAGCGCCCTATCATTTCTGTGAAGCAGGTGGAGGCGAAACAGGAGCCGATGTCCGCCCTCATCGTCATCGACGCAGTGAACATTGGGTACACGCGCGTTGCGTTTGTGCGCAATCAAGTGACGAAGTTCCTCAGATCAAATGAGGGTCATCTTGCACAGCCCACCTCGATTGTCATTCTGACGGATAAAGGAGCGCAAGTTCAGAGGGGCTTGTCGACAGACGGCAATGCTCTTGATGTAGGTCTCGGCGAGGCGGAGATTGGCCTGCGGGAGATCCGCCGGAGTTCCGGTATCTGGGGCGCGGACGAACGGTTCGGGATGTCGCTCACAGCACTAAAGCAACTTATCGCCTACGGCGGCACTCTGCCAGGACGAAAACTGGTTCTGTGGATTTCACCAGGCTGGCCGCTGCTTACCGGACCGCGCATCGATCTCTCCAATCGACAGCAGCAGCAAGTGTTCGATGATGTCGTGGCGCTGAAGCGGGACATGAGGAGGAGCAATGTGACGCTTTACAGCGTTAATCCACTAGGCCCAGAAGAGGATCTGGCTCGGGCCGGTTACTACCAGTCGTTCTTGAAAGGGATCAACTCGTCTTCGCAAGCTGACATTGCGGACTTGAGCCTGCAAGTGCTGTCCGTACAGAGTGGAGGACTTGTGCTTAATAGCAGCGATGTCACTGGCAATTCGAGCCAATGCTTAGCGGATGGTCGATCCTGGTACGAGCTGCGCTTCGAAACCTCTGAAGCGGAGCACCCAAACGAATACCACTCGATAGAGGTGCAGACGGACAAACCTGGGATCGTCGCTCGGACGTGGACCGGCTACTATGCGCAGCCATAAATCCTGTGTCTCGCACATCCCGTTTGGCAGTGCAAGGGATATGGACGCATACGCACCACCCGTCGGCTTGGAAAGGAGCTTGGATTAGATCACTTCACGGAGTGGACGACATTCAAGAATGACCACTAGCGCAGCGGCAAGCACCCCCGGCGTAAATGCGAATGCAGCCAGTATGAGTGAGGTCATGAGCAGGGTTTGTCCAAGTGCATCTGGCTTGAACATGCACTCAGGATAGTAACGTGACAACGCCAGAAGGAGTCTTGCTAAAGCTGTGGATGGTGTTGCCGTTCTCATCCAGATGGGTTACGGTCACCAGGTCTTCGGAGATCTGAAGATGGGTAAATCCATGTACCTCGGCAGCGAAAGGGCCATCGCTAGGACTCTTGAGCCGATTGAGGGCGGCGCCACCACCTCCAGAAAGCACGAAGGATGTTGGGTGCCCCGCGAACTCCAAGTGCTGCATGTCGTGGTCATGACCCGCAAGGTACAAGTGAACGCCCGCCTTCCGCAAGAGCGGATCCCAGTCCCGGATAAGGGTTTGATTGTCGCCATGTGCCCCATTCGTGTACAGGGGGTGATGGGCGATGACAGCAAGAAATGGAGTTTCGAGCGGTTCGGCTAAGGTCTGCGTTAGCCACGCGAGTTGCTCGCGGCGCTCTGCATCCGTCTGCGCGTAGTAGTTACCTCTGGGGTGTGGCTGGGCTGGCTCGTCACCCATATTGCTGTCGAGCATGATGCAGGTGATGAGAGGGGCTTTGGCTGGGAGCAGGACCTTATAGTAGCGGCTTGGCATGGTCCAGCGGGACGTGCCGAGTGCTGAGTAGGCGAGTTCCGCCTCATACTTCGATTGTGGATCGTTCTGATAGTCGTGATTGCCAGGGACGGCGTACACAGGGCAGTTGTACGATTCCGACGGATAGATCGTCTCAAATTGGGACTGCCAGCGGGGATCGGAGACGCCGCCTGGAAGCTCGCCATAAAAGTTATCGCCGAGCATGAGAAGCGCATTGGGCGAAAGGGCATGTGTTCTGACGTAGCTTTGCATCGCGCTAGCCACCTGATGCTGCGCCGTTAGATCGCCCACCCAACCCCAATCTCCGAGAGCCATGACGTTGATGGGTGCCTCGACAAGAGGACGAACGATGGTTTCGCAGCCGGCGAGCATCGCTGCCGCGGAGAATGCAAAGGTCGTCTTGAGAAAGCCGCGGCGGGTAAGAGGTAAGTCCATAGCAGTTGTTCACCAGGTATACAAGCAACTTCACTTCTACGTTTGCACCTTGGCAGCAGTATCTGCGCTCTCCGGGCATGTCAATACGCGCCGACAGAACGAGCTTAGCTATTCCTGTCGTCTTTGCTGCTGATGGACTCGTCAGAGAGCAGACTATGAACACATCCGCGATCGCACCGAAGTGTCTGCTTGCCGTTGGCTCGGCCTTTCTCAGCATTGTTGCCATGGGATGCGGAACAGTTGCCGTTGCAACAGGTTCACCTGGAAGCGCGGCTGGAACGCCTGCAAATTGTGGCGCCCCTGGGAGCCTTGGCCGAGGTGTCACAAGCGGCGATCCAAACTTCACGTTGGCCGTGCCATCTGGAACAGAGTTCACAATGTATCCCGGCCAGACCGTGACGCTGCCGGTCAGTGTTATGAGCAAAAATGGCGGCGCGGGCATAGTGACGCTGCAGGTGAGTGGATTGCCCTCGGGAGTGACGGCGGCGCCAGTGAAGGTGCCGATCGGACGTACAGCAAACTTAATCTTCACGAGTTCGCTCTCGGCTGCTACAGAATGCTTTACGGGCGCATCTCCGTATTACATCGCTACCAGCACGCTCAACTTGAACGGAAGTGGCACTGGCGGCAGCCAAGCATTCGGCGTAGATCTAGATGTAAACCTGAGCAATCCTGCATTCAAGCCGGTCAGCACGGACTTGCCCACTCTCGACATCGAGACAGCGGGCAACGTGGAGGTGACGAGCGAGGACGATTATACAAACGCAACGATGACGCTGATCGATCCCAGGAAGCCCGACGATGGCTTCAGTGGCAGCATGACCATCAAGGGGCACGGCAATAGCACGTGGGGAATGCCCAAAAAGCCCTATCGGATTAAGCTGCCCTCCAAAAGCAAATTGCTGAACATGCCCAGCGAGAAAAATTGGGTTCTGCTTGCGAACTATGACGATAAGACCATGTTGCGCGATGCGCTTGCATCGAAAGTCTCCAACATTACCGGTGCGCCGTGGGCACCGCGCTCAGCATTTGTGGAACTGACGCTGAATGGGGAATACGAAGGCACCTATCAGTTGATAGAGAACGTGGACGTTAACGGCAGTCGTGTGGCTATTGCGGATTCTGACGCGAGCACGGACCCGACCCAGGAGGGGTACCTTCTCGAAATCGATGCTCATGAAGGGGCAAGCTATCACTGGGCTACTCCGCATGGCCTTGATATCAGCTCGGACGATCCCGATCCTCCTACAGCAGATCAGGAAGCCTACATCACTCCATTAGTCAATACAGCGGAGGCTGGCTTCTTCACTACGACCGCTCCCGATGCCAATGCTGGTTGGCGCTCGAAGTGGGATCAGGATTCTGTCGTGGACTGGTTTATCACCAACGAGCTGATGGGGAACCAGGATGCCGATGCATACTCGTCGGACTACTTCTATAAAGATGCCAATAGCGCCCTCTTCCATATGGGGCCGATCTGGGATTTTGACATCTCGAGCGGTAACGATAACTATGGTTCAATCCAAGACCCCACTGTGCCGTGGGTGAAGACACAGCACCCGTGGTTTGTGGGGCTGTTTCAGAATGATCCGACGTTTACGACGGCGGTAAAGGCTCGATGGACTGCTATTCGTCCACAGGTAGACAGTCTGTCCTCCTTCATTGATGCAAATGCGGAAACGCTGCAGCAGGCCTCACAGAACAATTACGCGCGCTGGCCGACGCTGTATCAGAAGGTCTGGCCCAATCCAGAAGCGGCCGGCAGCTATAGCGGAGAGATCAACTATCTGAAGGATTGGCTCTCAAAGCGGATTGCTTACATGGATAGCGAATACTTGAGTGAGTGATGGTACGCAGCTCTCATCTTCGTATAGGTCTAGGTGAGATTTCGCACGTCCTTCACTCCCCCTAAGCGCAACGGCGTTCGCGACCTGCAGGCCAACTTCCCACGACGGCGTGTATCGTTACCCATCCCGCACAGCGCTAGAAATGCTGAAGGATCTGTCGGCCAATCACCTCTCCCTTGCAAGTCGCCCTAGACCTTGTTAAATTGCGCAACAGGTCTCAGAGGCCGCGTAAAAGGAGAGCTACATGCCGAACCCCATTCAAGTGGGTGCGAACGAATTTCGTTACGCCGAGGTAAGAACCGGAACTCGCTGCATCAAAATATGGACCACAGGCAAGACGGCCCAGTGTTACAAGTTCAATCCCGATCCGCATCTAGATGGTGCCTACAACAAGGATCAAGCCGGCTTTTACCGTGATGCGGCTGTGGCCATCGCTAGCATCTTCAATAGCAAAGGCAGCTTTCCCAGATTCGGCAAAGCCACCATCGAGGTTTACGGGAAAGTCTACCTGCTCGAAGAAGGCAGTTGCTCTTAGGACACCCAACGAAAGTCTTCCGAAGGGCGTGGGTCGCCTCTCAAGCGGATCGGACAGCTTGGTCGCATAGAGCGATCTGCCGACGGCGATACCAGCGTATTTCATACGCGTTTGCTATTCCTGTCGTAATCATCGCCTTAGCTTCTTGTCGTCTCTCACGCCTCGATTCCCATCGAGAATAATCATCTCGCCGCGCTTACTACGTGAAGCGCGTTGGTTTCTAAGTTCCGCCCCTTAATCATGTTTAGTAAGAACTGCCGCAATTAGAAAGGACCTCATGCCCCCGATTCGACTGGACCTTGTACGTCAACTTGCAGACGGTAAAACGGAGAAGAAATACAGCGCCTACGACGGAGATATCACGCAGCATACCCTTGCCAATCTCCGCACTCACCTTTCCAAGGACGCCTCTATTTTAGATGGGAAGGACCGTTTCAAAGACCCGGGAGAGGACAAGGATCTAGACCTTAGCGCAGAGTCGCTCTTCACTTTAGACGAGATCATTAATGGCGGAGGGAATGAGACCGGAGCAAAGATCAGGCAACCTATTACCATCTTCACCGCGGCTTACATCGCCGAGAAGAATGCTCCTGCGCCCCCGCCCGTAGTCCAACCCGCACCAGATCCGATCATCCCCCTGAACGTCATTCGGAAGCCTTCAGGGATCGGCGGAAAAGACAAAATCATAAAAATCCTCAAGAGTGAGCTCTATGCGATGAAGCTCGAGACACTTGCGGAAAAGCTGGTATCGAGGGGCTTCATACTGGAAGGCGATCTGTTTGTTGAACAGGGCACCGTCATTGACAAAGATCGAGCCGTCGGCAGGCAGGTTTCCGAAATTTTAGAGACGCTTGATGACAAGTACTCTATCGAACTGCTCTCAAAGACCGAGGCCGCTAAGTCCATCGAGAACGACAAGTGGAGAGACTACGTCCCCGCGATCAAAGCGGCCGATTTCAAGGTGGACCTCACCGCGCCCACGCTAACGGACTACACCTTCGCGAAAGATCAGACTATTGAGGAAAAGGACGGCTTCGGGTCTATCGCAATCAAATTGCCGGCCTCGGCGAAGGCGCGTCAACTTTCGGATATGACAGAGGCCGAGCGGGAGAGACTACTGATTAACTGCCGTCTCTACCCTCGTAAGGGAGATGATGCAACGTGTGCAGCCCTCGCCATGCGCGATGACATCGAGTTTTGCGGCTCGAATGTCATAACCTGCAAAACTATCCGGCTCGAGTCTTCTCAACTCTCACGCCAGGACACGGTCAATTTCTCTTACTCGGAAGAAATCAGCAAGTGGCAGACATACATGGTCGAAGCCAGCAAACTGGGCGTGAGTGTGCCGCTCACCTTCGGCCTCAATGCTGGGGGAGGGCACTCGACGACCAAGCAAGTGTTTGCGAAAGGTGTTACCGCCCACCTCAGCAAGGTGCTCTCGCTGCCCAAGGCAGAAGTGATTCTTGAAGGAGTAGAACTCGCGAAAATCTTCGTGGATGCTGTATCCGCCGCGGTGGCGCAGAAGTCCGGGCTGCAGTTAATGAAAGTTCTCGGAAAGTACGGGCACTTTGTCGCGACGCACTTTGTGCTTGGCGGCAAAATTGTCTGCACGTCCTCAAAGACTTTAACGGACCAAAACGAACGTGATGAACTTGGCTGGAGCTTCAATGCTTCCGCCAGCGGAGCATTTGAAGCGCAGGGCGTTCCTGTCGAACTGGGTGCAGGCGGCGGCGTGACGAAGGGCGAGAAGTCAGACATTACAAAGATTGACCAGCGTTACGAGCTCGTGGTGAAGACCACCGGTGGATTCGGCGAGGGGAGCTCATCCGAAACTGCAAAGCTTGGGGGAGACTGGCTCCATACGATCTCGACGCAGCCCCTTACCTGGCGGGTTATTGGATTCAAGGATGAAGAGATCCGTCCCACGCTCGACTATCTGACCGACGAGACGCTCAAGGCAAATGCCAAAACGCTTCTGCGCGAGTATTTCGTTAGCCAGCTCGTACTGAGGAAATCCGAGGCAGTTGGCGGTTCTGGCGGGGATGTTTGGAGCGAGCAGAGCCTCGCAAAGTTCAACAACAGGATAGCCGGGTATAATGCCCTGTTCGGAAACAACATCGACTCGATCCGGTTTACATATGAAGATAGGGGCAACGGTAAACAAACCACCGGGGAATGGCACGGCTGGAGCAAGGAGACGGAGCACCCCTATACTTTCGGTAACAACGACGAGGTAGTTGGGATTGAGGTCGGCTGGGAGACAAGTGTGGATCACATATTCATCTACACACAAAGTGGCGCCAACACCTCAGATGCGAAGGGCAAGAAGGGCGGAGCCGTCTACAGCCACCTATTCAAGGAGCCGCGAATCCGCGGATTTCACGGTCGCGCTGGCAAATTCCTCGATGCGCTCGGAGTCTATTACTATGACCTTTCGAACGACTTGGGTGGCATCCACAAATCGGCCCTCCTGTCGTTAGAACGCTACCTCTTCTCGCCTCGGTGAGCACCCTCCAAGGTCGCACTGCCGGTCGTACGTAGGTCACCTGATCTCGAACGACCGGCAGGAACGATCTGCGAGGAAACCTAATCAATCAGCAGCAGATTCGAGGGGACCTAATCCTTGAAATTGACCATCGTGCCGAGGCCATCCGGGCAATCATTGACAATCCCCTTCGTAGACGAGACCGCTCTCGCATCCATGACTTTGGCCGCGCTTCGCGTCCAGTTGTTGGCAGAGAAGATCCTCACACACGACGCCGTCTTTCTTGACCAGGGTGTGCCAGTCCTCGACAGGGGGACAAACATCGCTGACAACACTAGGGAAGACAACACCCTGGTGACAGAGATCGTCGTCGCTGGCCCATCGGGCCCTTGCATCGAGATCATGTCGCTCGACAAGTCGAAAGAGTTGTTTCTATACGAAGATTGGAAGGATGACCTTCCAATCGTAGAAGCATCGAGCCACGTCCTAAGTCTCAAGGCTTCAGCGCCTGCGGGGGGCCAGCCTCCAGCGGCATCCGGCACCGATTTGAATGTCCGGCATGCCGCTGCCCCTGTCGCCACATCCGAAGAGCTTGAAACGCAGATGCTGAGCGCAGACGAAATGCAGACTCTGCTTCAGAATTGCGGACTTTATCCCATACCTTTGGGGAAAGCTACGTGTGCTGCACTGCGGTTCGGGAAGGAGGATGTCGAGTTCGGCAACGAGCGTATCCTCACCTGCGGGAAGGTGCAGATCCTTAGCGCGCAACAGACGCGTGAAGACAGGGTTTGCTGCTCCTTTCAGCGGGAAGCTGAAATGTGGGAGACGCAGCTTACGGAACGAACGAACCTCGGTTTGAACATGCCCCTCTTATTCGGCATCGAGGCAGCTAGCGAAGCCAAAGAATCGAATCACCGCTTCCAATCCGGTGAGTCAGTTCATCTTGGTCGAGTTCTCGCACTTCCCAAGCTGGAGGTTGTCTTAGAAGGGCTGGCGCTGTCTCCGCATTTTGTCGACCGGATCCGCACGGTGGTGGAGACGGGCAACGCTGTCAAGCTGCTGGATCTTCTGGCCGTCTCCGGTCTGTTTGTCGCAACGCACTTTCTCGTCGGAGCGAAGATTGTGGCCCGGTCATCGAAGCGCCTCGTTAAAACAACTGCCAAGAACGATCTTAAGGCTGGTTTTCGAAGCGCAACGTCTGGCCTCTTCACGACGGAGCACACTCTGTCTACCGGCCGGGCTGCCGAACGAACGGTTACAAGTGGAGGGGAGACGATCTCGGTTAAGACTATTGGCGGCTTTGGCGAGCATAGCTCGTCAACAGCGGGCAAAGAAGGTGGACAGGAATGGCTGCTTAGCGTCGCCACAGAGCCTTTGTGGTGGCGAGTGATCGGCTTCAAAGGGGAAATCCGCACCATTTTAGATTATCTGCCCGTAGACGTTCAAGCGAACACACAGCGCCTCCTCCGACAATATTTCGAGAACCGGTGCATCCTGAAGGAGAGCGCTATGGTGGGTGGTGACGGCGGTGAACGATGGACCGACAAGCAATTCGTAAATCTCCACACCCGCATCTCTGGATTCGACACCCGGATGAACCAAACGATCGACTCAGTTAGATTTCGCTATCAAAACAAACGGGCAAAACGATGCGGCCTTTGGCATGGCTGGAGTTTAGAACAGGAGAGTAGTTACACATTCGATCCTCGGGACGAAATTGTAGCCCTTGAAGTTGGCTGGGACCGCACCCTAGATCACTTAATTTTCCACACCAGAAAAGGTGACAACAAGGCGTCCTCGGTTGGGCGCGCTAAGGGTGCGAAGCGGACCCATATCTTCAAACACCCCCGTATTCGCGGCTTTTATGGCCGCGCTGGCAAATTCCCGGATGCGCTCGGCGTCCTCTATTATGATCTCCACCCCGACCTTCCTCACGCCCACCGCCAAATCCTCCTTTCGCTGGAGCAGACGTTGTTCGAGGATCAGTGAACCTCAGACTTGGCTGGAGATCGAACGGTCCGGTAGCGCCGAAGTGGTGGCTCAGCCAAAAAGGTGATCTTCGAAGCGAGCGAGCGAGTTTAGCCAATTGAAACGCGCATCCCGCCAATTAGCTATTTCTTTACAAGCAGCAATCTGCCTTTAAAATTCGCTGCGTTGCTAGTAAGTCGAAAACAGCATGGAGGTAAGGCAATGGCAATTCGTGAGGGAATGCGATATGTACTAGCTGATTTAGGTTGCTAGCACGAGCAGACGACGTGGGTTTAAGCATTAGAAACTCATCAGTAAAAGATCACAGGAGAAGATTTATGCCAGGTGTAAACGACATCATCAACGATTTAACTTCAATTTCTGGCGCGCAATACGTAAAGGTCAATGCGGGGCCACCGTCTAGTCGCAAAACAGGCCATCAGCTTGCGTTTGAAGCTCTGCAGGGGCAAGCCGGACAGGTTGCTGCGATCCTGCGGCAGAATCCAGTCCCGAATCGGGATCAGAAAGAAAACATTAATGCTCAGTTTTTGGCCATGAAGAAGAACGTAGGCTTGTACTGCGTGAAGACAGACAATACGCGTGACGTCCTCAAAGCCTTTAATAATGCCGAGACTGAATGGCAGGTTCTTTCAGGGCAATAGCTAAGTTGGCATTCAAAGATTGCAGTGCCAAGACGTCCGACGAGCAGTTTGTATCGTGGGGATCGACCCGCCCGCGTTTCAAAGCTAATCTTTCTCCGTTTGCTGGAGGCCCTGTATTCGACAGGCCTGAAGAAGGCAACGTGTCAGTGTTTGCAACGCTCGCCTACCTCTTTCCAATAGCAAATCAAATGGCCCCGCCTAGGCGGGGCCACATTCTTACGGGAAACTGTGCTCATGACTATGCCAGACCTGCGGGCACGCAAAGACACGCTTGCAAGTAGCGCGGTAGCTACCGCTGCAGAGTCTGCGACGCGTCGGGCCGGGTTAAACGCTCCATAGTGGTTCACCACCGTGTTCCAGGCAGGTCGGCACCAAAGCTCATGTTGTCGCTGTGTGCCGGCCTTTTTCTCACCTGGCCACAGGCGCGTCGGGATGAAGGCCGAAAGCCAAGAGGCTTGCGCCACGTGGCGGGGCGGTACCTGCTACCTCTTCGAGGAGCAACTCGATGTGATTACGAAGGGGACCGACGACCAGAAAACTCGAAGCCTCACCGCCGCAGAAACTAAAGTTCTTCGAAGGCACTAGACGACATCCTGCAGTCAGTTAGATTCAGCGCACCAGCACTTCCCATCGGTAACAACAGACACAGATCTCGTCACTGACGAGAATGCGACCTCCCTAGTAATCTGCCAATCTCCGAGAAATGTCGTTTTGCTGAAACGTGTTTGCTAACGACTTTTCGACCTACGCCTCACGGTGCCTGCCGTCGTACGAGTGTGCGCCTAGCAACAGCGGAATCTGCTCTCGCCTCGCAAACGCAAAACAACGTGCTGTTCCCTAGTCGGTCATACCCTCAGCCTGTTAGATTGGGTTTTCAGGATTTGAATCGCACTTGGTGCATAAGAGATATCGATGAATAAGTCCAAAGCTCTGCTGCAAAGCCTGTCACCTTCTCTGTGCGAAAGCCTGGAATCACTGTCACAAACTGAGGGCACTTCTTTAGACGATCTTCTCATCGTCGCAATAGCCGAGAAGATTGCTCGATCTGAGCACTCGGCATGGCTTGCGGAGCAGCAGTCGTGGGCGGTCCCTGCAGTCGTAGGGCGCGAAATAAACCAGCGACCATATCGAGACAGCAGAAACGTTTCCCCCTCAGAGCGAGAGAACGCCGGGCTTGAGTTGCCGAAGAGCGATGAAGAGCAGGAGCGCCAGAGGACGGCTGATTTATTCGAGAGTGCGCCAGTATTTCTTGCGCTGCTCAGTGGCCCGGATCACGTCTTCGAATTGGTCAATCAGGCATATCGCGAGCTTCTCGGGAATCGCGCACTTATCGGCAAACGCGTTGTGGAGGGTGTTCCTGAACTCGCCGGAACGGCTTGCATAGACCGACTTGATCGCGTGTACAGGAACGGGGAACCGCTAGTGGAGCGTGGCACTCGCTTTTCGTTCGCCCCGACACAAGGACAGGCTCTTGAAGAAAAATACATCGACTATGCCTATAGGCCCCGTAGGTCAGCCGATGGAACCATCACGGGCATTCTTGTCTTAGGGGTAGACACAAGCCTGGTCCACCAACTCGTACAAGGCACTGTGTCCGAAGTGGCTGCTATCGAGCTGCTAAGCTGACCTCGCGCAAATCAATCCATCGAGCGTCAGTCATTGCAGAAGTGTAAGAAAGCCTAGGGCCCGTGCATCCGCATCGGAGATCTGGCGATGGACAATCTCGCCAGATTCAATGAGAGACAGAATGTCACGGACCGCATCCTCCGAAAGGAAGACACCGAGTCGGCGCTTCAGAGACGCTTGCGAGCTCAAGGTGAATGGTTTCGCGCATTTGAGTGTGACTTCGAACAACGTGATGCAGCTCACGCGCACATACACATCCCCCGCGTTAACGGGAAAAATGCTCAACAAGTGGTTTTTAAATGAGATCGATCCTAAATAGGTCGGAGCACGTTCTGCTCTCCACTGGACAAGATTTAAGACGTATGTCGCATATCGTCCGTTGTCCCGGTCGCCGTTTTAGCTGTGAGAGGTAACGCGAGTGTTCTCCCCTGAAAGTCGGGTTTCCGAGACTGTGCGGCCGGAGCCCTTGCAAAGGCTCGCCCATTCGGACCCTGACAAAGAGAGTAGCGCCCCCGCGCACTTACGCCTCATCGAACGTCATACCCGCTACTACCCCGGCACTATGGACTGCAAGCGGCTTGGCGCGGACGACGAAGCCTCGTCCGATGAGGTGTCCGATGCGGAAGAAAACGTCAGCGCCTTCTATGTCGAGCCGAGAGGTGCTGTAGGCTGCGTCGATCACGACCCCGACCCACACCGTGCTTGGCTCCGTCGCCAGGATTGCCACAGCTTCAGGAATTGAAACACGGAAGTCGCTATCGATCGCCACGAGTTCCAGCGTCCCTCTCGCGACAATCTTCTTGTAATTCAGCATCGACCCTCGATCGTAATCGTAGCTTGTTGTCAATGTAGCTCATAGGTGTTGCCTCCGGTGTGAATGGCTGTGCTCGTTTACACGAGCCCGCCTTGGCCTGGCCGACGCCAGCAGAGGTAGCAGGTGCAATAGCCGGATGCACAACCGCATCGGTTGCGAAACGCGTATTCCGTAACCAGTCGCATGGCACGACAAAGCGTCCCTACCAGAGATGTCTTGTACTCGCCACGCCGAACAAACGAGTTCTCGCCCTCGTTTGGCGAATGAACCGGAGGGTTGGCCTGAAAGATAATGTTCGCTTGTCCCGCTAGTCCATGACGCTGTCGCTGGGTTTAGCTTCTGCCGTTTGGTCGGCCCTTTCGCCAACGAGATTCCGGCCCTCCCGCTTCGCTCGGTACAGAGCCTCATCCGCTTCGCCCAGCAAGATATAAGGATCCGCAATGACATCGGGCGAGCCGGACGCAACGCCGCAGGAGATCGTGGCACGCAAGCCCTGCAGGTCGGGATCGTCGCTGCGCAACGAAGGTAATCCAGCCAGCTCCACCAAGGCACGAAGCCGCTCGGCGACTTTAAGAGCGGGCTGAACCGACGGATTGGGCAGGATTAGGACGAACTCATCCCCGCCGTAGCGAGCGATGACGTCATCGCGGCCGCGCAGCGCCTCTGAGAGAAGGTGTGCGACTCGCTTGATGACCCTATCGCCGTACAGATGTCCATACCTGTCATTGATGCTTTTGAAATGGTCGATGTCGGTCATTATGATCGAACATTCTGCAGTGCTGAGAGTGGGGTGGGACCAGATCTGGCGAAGGCTGTTGTCCAAAGAGGAGCGGTTGAAAATCCCGGTCAGACTGTCCGTTTGTGCGGCAAGCGCAAGATCTTGATTTTGCCGAGAGAGGCTGCCGACCATCTCGGTTTTCTGACAAAACTTCAGGAAAGCAAGACGCGCTTCGCGATCCTGACTGTAATTCGCCATTGCTGTCAGAAAGCTGACCGTCAACACAAAGGCAGCCTCAAAGATCTGCTTCCTTGAAAGCGCAGTCGGTGCACACGCAAGGATCAGTCCCTCTGACGTTAGACCCCACATGAGGGCTATCACGGCATAGGTCGGACGGAGCCGCAAGACGGTATTTGTGGTCACGAGCACGAACAGGATGGCAGCTTGCCCGTGCGCTTCGCTGCTGTCACCAGTCCACACGCTACCTAAGATTTCGATTGTGCCGGCAAGGACTGAACCGACCAAGAGGAAAGCCTCGTACGGCCATTTCTTCTTTCGGGAAAGCGAGATGCCGAAGAACGCTACGACTAGCAACAGAGCGGCGAAGTATCGGACTTGAACGAGACCCTGGTGGCTATCTCGCGAAATGAATGCAGTGGCAGCCACAAAGACGAGGTAGATCCCGATCAATATCGAACTGTCAAGTCACATTCGCTTGGCGCGAAACTCCTGCGCCTCGAGCTGGTACTCGAGTTCCAGACCTCCAGGGAACTCCGGTCTGCGAAACTTCAGGGTCGAGAGACGATCAATCGCACTGCGGAGGTGTTCTTCGCTTCTCATAACTGCACCCAGGCCAAGGCCACTCCAGTCTGGATTGTTCATTGTTCCGGACCTCTTGCCCATACCACTAAGGACAAGCGACCATCTTACGTATGGCTCCAGCAGGAGAGATACCTTGGCTTTCACATCAGTGGGGTCCACCGCTCATTTGGGTGCTTCATTCTGGCGCCACGGTGCCCGCCTGGGGAAGCTCTGCATCGAGTCGCGCTCAATCTGGTGACTTGCTCTTCATAAGCATCTCTAAGAGTTGTCATTAATCTGTGCCATCGCCGCTTCCGTCACGCAATTTGACGTCGCACGGTTCGCTAGGACCAAGGGGCATATCCCGGACGATCCTGCATAGCTTGAAAGTTCTTATGCTTGAGCTGTGGATTATTCAGCAATCCTCCGCGCGATTGATGCGGAGCTCGGCAAGCTAAGCCAAGCGCGGGCGATCCTCGCGAGCATAGTCGAACCTACCCCAGATCTCCATCGCAGTCGTCCAAAGAAGCGGTTGACGAAACGAGTTGCTTCCATGCCACTTAAAGACACAGCGCCGGTCGAGTCGGTCCCTCTCATTCCGAGCATCCGCCTGATGACCGCTATAGGGGCCGAAGCTGTAAGCATCCCCGAACCCCTAGTGACGGTATTACCTCTTAAACAGAAGAGGGAGTACCGTCGTACAGCCAAGCCCTATATTTCCGAGCCGCGAGCGCTTGCTGCGCCTCGGTCAAGCGAGGTGGTCGTTTACATGGCGCCGGGCACCTCAACAAGGGCTGTCTCGGTCGTGCCGGCAAGCCCATCGAGTTCTCCAGCCGAGCTAGAGGCACTGATACGCCAAAAACTGTTATGTCAGCGGGTGATGTGCGCTATCAATCGAGCAGTTCCCGGAGGCTGCTGCTGCCCAAGGGGCATCGTGGACCCGCGCAAAGACTCCAGGGCGACCATTGCAAGGTAGGCAGACAGGCCCTCGGGCACGTTGATGACAGGGCGCTAGCGCTGTCGCGGGCCAGGATCACTCTCCGCTACGGCTCCACACACAGCACTGTGAAGGCCGCCTACGATCCTAGCCCTAGGGGATACCTCTGTAGCGACGACCTCCTACGACAGGTGATAATGCCGCGAAACTGCTGCCCTAAAAAGGGCTGGACTTCACGTCCGAGGCGACTATTGTGAACCTCTTGTAAGATTGCGACCGATGGAATGTTCTGCGTTAGCTCTGTGGAGAAGGGTAGTCGGAAACGCCGAAATCTACGTTCGTCGAGTTGAAGCCTCGCGCCCAAGGATTCGACGTACAAGTCGTAGGTTCGAGTCTGAACTTGAGCAAGCGAGGGACGCAGTCAGGTGGACGAGATCTTGGTTGAAGGATCACATACGGAACTGTGAAGCTTGCAAGGCAGAACGGGAGACTGACGTCGCTTCCCAGCGACGTGAACAAAGTTTAAAGCTAAGAAGCCGAGTGTAGCGCGGTTGCAAGACTTTGAATCAGGTTGAGCATGACTCTGGCCCTAGCAGCACAACAGCAGGGAAACGCTCGCCATGGCTGTTACCTGATTCTGCGAGACTATCGTGTCCCTGCCTTCGCGCGGTTCAATGTCACAGCTCTACTCAGAACTTACTCGGTACTCGCGACCGTACGCATCTCCTGTAATGATCCAGTCTTGCCAGGCGTTAGCACGCCGAGCGAAGAGGGCTGCGCTGCCCTGGTTAAAAGGCAGTCGTGCAAAGATGATCACTCATCACAAGGTACGTGAATTAAGATGAAGCCGCTCGGCACTCTTCTAGATTAGAAGAGCTATAAAGTCCTGAACATCTTGCCCTGTGGTGCTCGAAATTTTAGTCCTACCTAGACTGCATGCTGTGGGCAACCGGGACTAACGTTCCACGGGAGGCAGCGCAGGTCCACGCGTTGAGCCCGCGGGCGGCACCACCTTCACACTCCTGCCGGTAGCAGCGGACCTGTAGATCGCCTCAATGATCCGCTGATCCTGCAAACCCTCTTCACCCGCGGTATGGGGCTGCTGGTTGTTCGTCACACATGACGCCATGTGATCCATCTCTAACGCGAACTGATCCTCTTCCTCGATCGACGGAGCCATCTCCGTATCCTTGCCATCCATCAACTTCACGAACCGCAGCTTCGCTCCGTGATACCCAAAGGCCGGATCCATCTCGGCAAAACCATCGGACCCCTCCAGCCGCAGAAACGTGGAACGGTGCGTGTCATACGCAGTCGTGAACGTCGCCGTAACGTCGTTCGGGAACCGCGCGATGACCTCGCAACGCGCCTCCACCTCGCGAAATCGCGGATCATCCTTCGGCTGCACGATGGTTGCGAAAACTTCTACGGGCTCCATCCCCGACAGGAAGCGCGCCGCATTCAGGCAATAGATCCCCACATCCGGCATCGCGCCGCCGCCCGCCAGCTTCTTGTTCAAACGCCACTGGGTCGGATCGCCCTGGTCCTGCGAATTCGAAGCCACAATGCTGCGCAGCGTCCCAATCTTTCCCTCCCGCACAGCCTTCTCCAGCGTGCGATTGATCGGCTCATACTGCTGCCGATACGCGATCATCAGCTTCACATTTGCAGCCTTGCATGCGGCGATCATCTCCTCGCACTCCGCCACGCTGTTCGCCATCGGCTTCTCGCAAAGGATGTGTTTGCCCATCTTCGCGGACCGCACCACAAACTCCCGATGCATACCGTTCGGCAGCACGATGAAGATCACATCCACACCGGGCATCTCCTTCAACTTCTCAAAGCCCGCGTAGTCCGTAATATTCGAATCCGCGATCCCGTACTGCGCGGCAAGCTTCAAAGCCTTCGCACGGTCCCCACTTACCAGCGCCACCGGCTTGCACGACTCGCTCTTCGCAAACGCCGGCAGGATCTGGTTGATCGACAAACGTCCAAGACCAACAATCGCAAAACCGACCCGCTTGTTCGCCGGCAGAAATGGCCCCGGAGCCTTCTCCGGCGCCTCGCTGCTCGCATGAATCTGCGATAGCTGAACCTCGTTCGCTGCATTCGGCTTCTCCTGCGCTGCAGAAGTTCCCAATGCTGTCACGGCAGCGACAGCTCCGCCCGTTCTCCGAAGGAAGTCGCGCCGTGATGTGCCTATCACCTCGTGCGCTGCGACGTTCTCGCTCTCAACCATGAGATGTGGGATGCGACGCCTCAAGCAAACGGAGACGGCCAGGCCATGCCATAGCGTGCCAAGGCGCGGCCAAGCGCCGCGGTCTGCGTCGATAGAATTCGGGCGATAGTACTGTGGCTCAAAAGTCTCTATGCTTGAGCTATGCAATATTCGGCAATCCTCCGCGAGATTGATGCGGAGCTCCACAAGCTAATCCAAGTACGGAATATCCTCGCCAGCACAGTTCTGTCGGCATCTCGCATCGATCACATTCGCTCGAAAGAACGGCCGACAAAGAGAGTTTCTTTAGTGCGGTCGAAGGCTGACCAGCCGATTGAGGACGCCCCTGTTCAAAACGCTCTGCTGTTACCGACGACACGGGACACGTCTGTAAGAACACCAGAACCGGCGGTAACAGTGTTGCCCCCTAAACAGAAACGGGAGTACCGCCGCGCGATCAAGCCGTTTGTTCCTGAACCGCGAGCGCTTGCTGCGCCACGTTTTAACGGAGTCGTCGTTTATATGGTACCGAGTAGCTCGACGGAAGAAGTCACGGCTGTGCCTGCGAGCCCGTTGGCTTCTCCAGAAAACCTGGAGGCGATGATGCGCCAGAAGCTCTTTGGCAGGCAGGCGAGCTCAAGCTAGATGGATTCGCAGAACTCACGAGCTGCTCGTCGGTCTGCTCATTCGCGAAACGCTCTATCTCGGTCCCATCCCCGCAAAGGTTGGTGTTTCCGCTGCTGGGTTCAGCACGGTCGATTAGTCGGACGGAAGTCGCAAGGCTGAGAAGGTGAACGCCCGTCCGGCGGCGTGGAAGCGGGACTTGCGTGGGATCGGATCCGAACATAGAAACAGTGAAGAAGAGCAAGATGACTTTGGCTCCCCACTTCTTCACTACAAGCCTTGGAAAGGCTTGAAGCATCTATAGGCCGTCGCATTCATCGCGCGCGGAAAAGAGGCGACCGGGTTCTCGGTAGCCTCTCTCTATATAACTTTGGGTGGCTTATGCTGCTGCAGCCGGAACAAAACCATCGCATCCTGTCTCTAATACGTGAAAGCAGTCAAGAGAGAGATCTTCATATTGCCGCCGTATCTCCCGCGGTGCCAAGCCATGAAGAGAAGCGTTGACCGAGGCAGCCGCCACGTGTCTAAAACTAGACCAGTCAGAGGGCTCGCACTCAAGCGGCTATAGCGCTGCTACTGTTCTGCCGGTGATAGTAAAATCCGACACCAAGGAACAACTACGCTGCGCGATCGCCGGAGAACTAACGCGTGGGAGATCGATGCGCGCCGCGGTGGTCAATGAAGTGCGGTACAAGTGGGACGAGTGCTTAGCCGGGCAGATGAGCCTAAGCGACTGCTGCTGCACTGCAGTTAGTCATAGCAAGAGCGAGCGATTGAGATACCTGGCAATCTCGGCCACTAGCAGGCTCGCAGAAAACCCGGGTTCCGCTATTAGCGAAACCCGGGTTAACTGACGTATCGCTAGTTGTTAGAACCCGAGGCGCAGGCTGAACTGGAACTGACGGTCTGCGCCGTAGGTTTGGCCCTTTGTGGTGCTCTGGCCAAAGGTGCCTGATGTGTAGCCAGTGTCTGGGTTATCCGCTGTGGGGTGATTCAGCAGGTTGAAAGCCTCGGCACGGAAGGTGAGCAACGTGTTTTCGTGGCCCGGAACAAGCGTCCAACTCTTGTTCAAAGCTGCGTTGTAGCTCTGGAAACCGGGACCGATAATCTGGTTACGAGATCCGCGGCCAGCAAACTTACCTGCGTATTGCGTCGTTAACACAGCGTTCGAGGTAACGAAGGCCGACGTGTCGAACCACTTGGCCGTTCCTGTCTGGCCCGCGAAACCCTTATAGGTCTGCACGCGTTTGGTCAGGGGGATAATTTGTGCGCCCGAACCAGGTCCGACGCCCGCAAAGTCCACACTGGTCGTTACGTTTTGAGGTTGCCCAGTCTGCGCCTGCAGCGTTCCGGAGAACTGCCACCGACCCAGAACCGCACGGTTGATGAGGTGCTCCGAGTGGTTGAACTGATCGATGTTGTAGACGAAGTTTGCAAGAAAGACATGGGTCGCATCGAAGTCGCTGCGGCCGTAATTAATGTTCTTGTCGAACGCATTCGGCAGGTTCGTACCGTTGCTGGAGCCGAAATCAAACGAACGCGACCATGTGTATGCCACACCGTAGAGCAGACCCTTTGTCAGGCGACGGCGGAGGTTGACCTGCAGCGAGTTGTAGTTCGATGCGCCAGTGTTAGTGGCTTGGTTAATGTTGGAGAAGCCCTTGTACGGACGGAGAGCATCCTGGTTGATGCCGGGATTTGCCTGCACCGTGCCTGGCTGAAGCTGGTTGGCATTCAGTATGTTTTCCAGGTGGATGCCCTTACGGCCAGCGTAGGACATGGTCAGCACACCAAGGGCAGGTACTTCCTGTTCCACGGTCAGGTTCCAGTTGTACGCTTCGGGGCTGGGGTAGTTGTAGGCCTGCGACGAGTAGTTGAGCGGGAAGTTGTTCGCTCCTGCTCCACCGGGTGCGTCGACGCGGCCGAGCTGCACAGTTGACGATGGCTGAAACGGCGTGTTGCCACCGGTGAAAACGTTGTCGGTGATGCCAAGGCGCTGAACATAACGGCCACCGCCTGCGCGGACCACCATACCGGGATGCACCTGATAGGTGAGTCCAAATCGTGGCTGGATGTTTGTCTTGACCGTAGGAGAGTATTGGTCGCTATAGCCGCGGAATAGGTATGCATATCCATTGTTTAGGATGTCCGCAGAGACATGACCATTGGCGCTGCTAGGGAATCCGCTTCCCGGGATCACAACGCCATTAAGGCGCTGCTGATCGGTTCCGGTAACAACACCCGTAACCGGGTTAACCGTTGCAGCAAGACCGTTGCTGTAGTCCTTCTGGCTAAAGACGGACTGATTGCCCCATTTGGCATAGTACGGGTTGTACCAGCTGTAACGTACGCCCGCCTCGATCACCAGCTTGGATGTCGCGTGCCAGGTGTCCTGCAGGAAACCCTCGTACATCCAGGAGCGGTACAGCGTGTACGAACGCTGGCCGATCTCGCCGTAAGAATCAAAGAGTCCGAGGGCAGCATTCGCAACGCCGGCATTGCTGGTTACGCCGCCCGTGCGCGTATCTGTGAAGGTGAACTTACCGTTCTGGTTGTTGGTGGAACCGGGTGTGTTCGACACGGTGATCTGGTCGAAATTGTTCTCGCCAGAGTACTCCGCCACAACGCCGATCTTTGCCGTATGGTTTCCCCATACCTTCGTCAGATTGTCCGCGAAGCTATACACAATGCCACCCGAACGCGACGGATAGGGCGTGCCATCCAGCAGATCAAAGTTGGGGAGTTGCACGGTCGGGATCTTGTTCGGGATGTTCTTGGTTGCAGCCGAGTACAGGTACGGATAGTTGATGCCGAACGCAGTACGATTCGCGCCGCCCTTGGTCTGATCGATGTCGATCGTCACATGGTCGGACGCAGCTGAAGCAATTGCTTCATTCACCATCGTCGGGTTGATGTTCCACGAGTAGTGAAGAACTGCGATCTGATTCGGCCGCTGCCAGAGCTGCGGCAGCAGATTGAAGTTGCCGTTGTGTGGCGACACCTGGTTGAACGCGTAGTTCAGGATGCTCAAGCGGATGCGGTGCGGGTCGGACGGAATCCAGTCAACGACGAGGGTGTCTTTGCGCTGGTTCTGAATGTTTGGTGCAGAATCGAGCCAGTTGTAGTTGCTGCCGGAGGCGTTCGGGTTCGGGAACGCACGGAGCAGGCCCAGACCGTTCTGGCTGAGCTGTGCCGCCGGGATCGTGTTATTGGGATAGGGCAGACCTGTATTCGGATCGACGATCTGCTGCACACCGCTGTAGAAGATATTCGGTCCTAGCAGTTCGCTGAAGTTGCCGTTACGCATTAGCGTCGTTGGCACCTTGCGGAAGACGGTCTCGTCCTGCACGTACTTCGTATATTCCTGACCGAAGAGAAAAAAGAGGTGTGTCTTGCTCTTGTTCAGGAAGCCGGGAATGTAGCCGGGGCCGTTGATGTTGAAACCGAACTGGTTGTAACGGAACGACTGCGGATGCTGCTGAATGTTGAGCGCATTGCCGGGCAACTTACGCTGCCAGGTGTTCGCATTGAAAAAGTTATTCCGCAGATACTCAAACGCCGAACCATGGAAGTCCGACGTACCGCTCTTGGGGACCATGCGTACCTGTCCACCAGCTGAACGGCCGTACTCCGCCTGGTAGCTGCTGGTCAGGATCTGCACCTGTGATGTGCTGTCGACGTCGGCGACACCGACAGAGGTACCATTGGAGCGCGTCCGCACCATGGGTGCACCATCAAGCGTAAGCAGGCTTTCCTGGCTCCGCGCACCTCCAATGTTCAGGCCGTTGTCCAAGCCGAACGAGAACGATGCCATCGGAGCATTTCGCACCACGCCCGGCTCCATCTGAGCAAGGTACATCGGATTGCGACCGTTAAGCTGGATGCTCTTGACCTGTTCCTGCGTAACGAGCTGACCAACGACCGCGCTCTCGGTCTGAACGGTATTCACGTTGGCTTCCACGTTGACGGACACGCCACCGTCGCCGACCTTCAGGTTAATGTCAACATGCTTGCCGATACTTGCGTCGACGTTCACGGCGCTAAGGGTGGCTGTCTGGAAACCTTGAGCCTCCACCTTCACGGTATAGCTGCCCGGGCGAACATTCGGGACGGTGAAATTACCGCTTGCATTGGTCGTGACAACGTTGTCGGATCCAGTGGCTTCGTTGTGGATCGTTGCTTTGGCGTTGGGGACCAACGCACCACTAGAATCGACTACGGTTCCAGACAGCGAAGAACTGTCAGATTGTGCAGCGGCATTCAACACGAAGGGAATAGTTACGGCGGCCAAAACAATAGGCCTGACGAGGTATTGCTTGCGGAACATGGTGCCTCCAAACTGTTAAAACGAAAGCCATTATGTATTCAGGACGCCTTTAGGTGGCGTTTCTAGGCTTCTGGTTTTTTACGCATCCGGTGGGTTCAAGTCAACGAATTCCAAGGCTACAGCGCAAGATGTCGTCTCTAACAAGCGTTGACGACACAATGCCCGAACCAGGCTAGGTGTCTTAGGCATTCAAGATATTTCGGTTCCGCTTTCTCGACAAGTTCAACCAAATGATGTTCGAACCTGCCTGAATTTCAGGGTTCGCACGATAGATAGTTTGGTGGGCCATGACAGGATTGTTTGCTCTTAGGAGAACAGGACATGATGAGAGGGGCGATCGCATAAAGGACAGCTGCTTGTTGATATACGATTTACCTGCCTTTGGCTGACCTCTATCAAGCCTTCACAGAAAACACTATGGGGCTCGCGACGTACACTTCATCACCTTACCGAGCCCAAGATGAGGCGCCAGAGGGAGAGTTCATTGATGAAGCCGCGGATAGATTGAAGGTTACGTAAATCAAAGCTGGCGCAAAATGAGCACCATCAGAATTCGTTTTCCCATGATGCGCGGCTTATAGTTACGGAACAGCGCAAGTACAACAGACGTTTAATCGTGAGGAAGTTGGCGGGTGGTGGCGTTCAGTCAGCCCCGCCAGATTTTCAACGCGATCGCGCCCTAACGACTTCAATGGCGGCACTTTCGATGCGAGCCGGTAGCCCGGGGAGTTCTCATCCCGTCATTGTTTGCTGACCGTAGTAGTCGTGAGTGATCTCTTCCACTGGCCGCCCGACGTGCTTGGGCCAGTAAGGACCTCGACAGGTTTTCTGCACCCAGATACGTTCATGGAGGTCGGAGGGAGTACGGTGCTAAGACCTCTTCTCGGATTACTGTTTTCAGTCATGCTCGTTCCATTAATTCCAGGTCTCCAGGCTCAATCTCCGCGTGGTGCAAGCTCACGATCCCCTAGCGCCTGCAAAGGGAGTCATACCTTGCCGCTCGCACAAGGCTGAGTTCTGCGGCAAAAGCAGCGTTTATCGTGGAGATGGCCCGCGAGAAGGCGGGCGACTGCAAAGATGCCAGTTCGACTCTTGATGCTGTGACCTGCCTTGGAAAGGAGGCGCAGATTACGACCGCGAACTACGAGGCCATGACCAGAAACCTACGCGCGCTTCTGGCGCTCGCGGATGCTGATGCTCCGGCACCGGTGGTTGGTCCAACTGGTGAAGCGCTCACCCCTGCACAGCAAGCAGCAGAATTCGACCGGCTTCAGGAAAACTGGGACGTCTATCGAAAGACTGTCCAGAGTGCAGCATACGATCAGTTCAAAGGGGGTACTGAGGCCCCAGTCTCAAACGCCTTGGCGGATCAAATGGTGGTGCGTTCCCACATGAAGGAACTCGCCGCCATCTACGACTCCATTCTTGGAAATCACTAGGTTGGTCAAGCGCCTCTGACCTGAGGGGTGGCTTCGAGGAGGTGTCTGTTGGACATTCCACAATCGCTTTACCGTTCGCTAGACCGACTCGTGGCGTTTACGCTCTCTTGTGGGGCTATCAGCGCGGTTGGATTTGCTCTCATCTATTCAATACCCCGGCCAGCGTCAAAGCTGACATTCTGGACTGAGGTCGCTTGCGTAGCAGTCCTGTTCTTTGGTGGCGTGGTCATGATGTTCTTCGCTGCCTCGCGCCTTCGTGATGCGGTCCAGAATGGCCGTTGGTCATCTGAGGCAGTGGACGAGTGGCGCAGCCGCACCAGTAGTAGTTGGTGGCACGTTCTAATGGGGGTGGCGTTCCTGACGATGCTATTTGGGGTGTTCGCGAGCCTCCGACATCATGGCTCTATGAGCGGTCACCCGTTCTACTGGCCGTCTTTCGTAGCCGCTCAGACGCTTTTGCAAGTCAGCGCGGCATTCCGTAAACCCGCCGGCTCCGGAAGTTTCGGATCTCCGCCGGTCTGGAGAAACTGGCAGAACTTCGCAAAACTGAAGTCTGATCACTGGGGTAAGCACTAGTACTAATCAAATCACAAAAGATGGGCCAAGCAGCCTATTAGCTCCTAATCAGCTTCGCAGGCGTTTTAACTAGTCGTCTGGACCTGTTACATTCTCTCAACAGTCGTTGAAGGAATGTGTTGCATCTCTGGAACTCAATCCTTTTCACTCCATCTATGTCGACCTGATCGTGACGCCGGTCACACAAGCCCGGTAGTCCAAGCGGATGGATGGGCAGCAGTCTGCTGACGATCTCGAGCTTGCCGCCGTTCTGCAGGGAGGTACTGATGCCGGTCGCGAGCAAGCTGTGCGCGCTGATCTTGGTTCAAAGCCTCTGCCGCAGACGCCATTCCTGAGTCATTATGTGCATGTTGGTTTGAGCAATCGAGTGCAATTGCTTACCGCGGCTGAGGGCGAAGATTGTGCGCCGTGGACGCGAAGGCAGGCCATTGCGACCAGCCTCCAATTTCCGTCCATAACCGGCAGTCGAAAGAATTGACCTGTATTCACGCCGAGTGCGGCGCGACTTGACGCTCCATGCTCCGACGTGCGGACCGCTATTCTCCTCTCGATTGGCATCCGCGGCAGGCCAGACCATCGCGCTGATTGAACTGGGCGGCGGCTACCGGGCGGCGGACAAGTCGCTGGGCATAGCAGCGCCCACGGTTGTCGCGGTGCCGGTTAATGGTGGTAAGAACAGCCCCAGCACCGCTGACGGCGCCGACGGAGAGGTGATGCTGGACATTGAAGTTGCCGCCGCCGTCGCGCCCCGCGCGAAGATTGCTGTCTACTTCGCGCCGAACACCGATCAGGGTTTCGTGGACGCCATAACGACTGCGACACACGACACCAAGAACAAGCCCACCGTAATCTCCATCAGCTGGGGTGCTCCAGAATCAAGCTGGACCGCGCAGGCGCGCAGCGCGCTGGACACTGCGTGCAAGGCAGCCGCGGCGCTCGGCATTACGGTCACTGTAGCCGCTGGTGACAACGGCTCCGCGGACGGCGTGGGCGATGGTGCCAATCACGTCGACTTTCCAGCAAGCAGCCCAAACGTACTGGCGTGCGGCGGCACCAAGCTCGTCGCTGCCAACAACACCATCACGTCTGAAGTAGTGTGGAACGAAAGCGCTAGCAACGAAGGCGCAACCGGCGGCGGCATCAGCACAGCCTTCGCCCAGCCGAGTTGGCAGGCAGGCATCGCTGCCACTAAGAGCGGCCGCGGCGTGCCAGACGTGAGCGGAGACGCAGACCCAACCACCGGGTATCAGATTCTTGTCGATGGCCAGACCATGGTCATCGGAGGCACCAGCGCCGTCGCTCCACTCTGGGCCGGACTCATCGCGCTGGCCAACGCCAAAAACAAATCCGCCGCCGGCCTGCTGCAGCCAAAACTCTACGGAGCCAAGGGTCGCAAGCCTTCCGCGATATCACCACAGGCAACAACGGAGCATTCAAAGCCGCAGTAGGGTGGGACGCCTGCACCGGCCTTGGATCGCCAATCGGCAGAGCCATCATCAGCCTGCTCGCCACGGCCTCCAGCACCAAATCAAGACAGAAGACCAAAGCCACCTAGCGTCGTGCGGATGAGAATCTTCCCAGCCCTTTCAATCTGCAGTAACTGATTCGGCTCCCGCTAGATCTGCCCCTCATCAGGCGGATTGGCTCGCATCGTATGCGACGAAACCCACTTCTGATGTTCGGCCCGGCTCAATTTCTCGGCGATCTCTCTAGAGCTTTGGGTAGCTATCCTGCTGCGGCTGGGAGGAACGATCGCATCCTGTTTCTGGCACCTGCAAGCAGTCGAGAGAAAGATCTTCATGTTGTCCCAGTCTCTCCCGTGGCGCCAAGCCATGAAGAGAAGCGTTCACCGCGTCAGCCAACCCGTGTCAAAAGTTGGACCAGTCAGGGAACTGAAGTTGCGGAGATTGCTGCCCGTATATCGTCTCCACTCAATCGCAGGGTTCCCACGCGGTCTGTCGAGAGATCGTGCACGCCAATTCGAACGATCTGATCTCCTGCTGACTGCAGCGCAATCGTGCTGTGTAGCTTTAAGCCCTCTTCCAACATTGCCTGGTAGCGTTCAGGCGTAAGAACGATGGTGGCACGGTCCTGCCGATGTCTATGATCTTCTCGTTCGAGTCGTACAGCGCTGTCGGCTGTTAACCGAAGGGTTGTAGGTTCGAGTCCTACCTGCGGAGCCAATAGTTCAATAGTTTGCGCATAGTGGATCAGTATCCTGCCGGATCGCTATGTCGCAAACTATGACGTAGCTTTTGAGATTCGACAGTATTGTTAGCAGAAGCGGCTTCATGTCCTCAGGCGTAAACGACTTTCGTAGCCTGTTTTGCGACAATGTCGAACTTCGTACCCTGCGTCCATTCGGGCATAACCATCTGATTCGGGTTCATGCCGAATGCCATCTGCACCGACAGCGGCATAGCTTCTGCGCGAAATCCCACTCCTCCGGGCGCCGATAGAACTCCCAAGCTGTCCTCTGGCACCGGTCGGATCGAGATCGTCTCAAAGCCCTTCGGCGTTGCGTCGCTCCTTACATTCTGCGCAATTGCCCGCCCTGTTCCAGACACGCCACCGACGCCTATCGCTAGCGCTATCAGTGCAAGGCAGAGTCTCCTTTGGAAGCGCGGATTCATCCGATAGGGCCGCTCGAGCATAATCGGCATCTCATTTCGATTGAAATTTTTCGCAAGAGCCGCATGTGTATATTCGGCTGGCAGCGAAGTTGAAAAGCAAGTCAGAAGCCGCTGGGCCGGCGTCAGACCTGGTGTCTGCAAAGCCTTTAATGACTTGCACTGCGTCACTCGGGAGCATCCTACTTTTGATGAAGATTTTAGTTGTTGATATCGGTGGCACTCACGTCAAGGTTGCCTCAAGCGACCATGTCGTTCCCCTCAAGATCGTCTCCGGGCCCGGGATGACTGCTCAGAATATGGTCGATCAGGTGCGCACTGCCACCGAAGGTTGGGAGTACGACGCGATCTCCTTTGGCTATCCAGGGCCGGTCGCAAAGGACGGGCCCTTGGCCGAACCCCACAACCTTGCCGCCGGATGGGTAGGCTTCTCGTACGCACAAGCTTTCCCTGGCAAGAAGATCCGATTCATCAATGATGCTGCCATGCAGGCACTTGGCGGCTACCGCGGTGGTCGGATGCTCTTTCTTGGGATTGGTACAGGTCTCGGCTCCTGTCTCATCTTTGACGGCACCATCGTTCCCCTCGAACTCGCTCATCTCCCATATAAGAAAGGCCGCACCTACGAGCAGTACATCGGCCTTGCTGGTCTGGAGCGGCGTGGGAAGAAGGCGTGGCGCAAATCCGTCTTGAAGATTGTCGCTCTCTTACGTGCCGCTACGGTTTGTGATTCTGTGCTGCTCGGCGGCGGCAATGCGAAGCTGATGAAGAAACTACCAAAAGGCACTTCCTGCGGCGCGAATAGCAACGCGATTCAAGGTGGCTTCGCTTTATGGGCCGCGCCCTCTTCCTTTGGCCGAGCAGGTGATTGAACATGATGCGGCCAGCTGAGTTGGGGTGTAACGAGCGCTGTTTATTCTGCCCTACAGAGAATTTGAACGACGGCAGGCTCTCGCCGTAGATTGCTTCCGTGTATCCAATCATCAGCAAAGTTGGCCACGGATCAGCAAGGCAACATCCAGGCGACCCGGATCATCCGCTTTGCCAAATTGAAATTCCCTCCCCGATCTGGGACATCGCAGATGACGATCGACTCAGCTGCGCGTACCCAACCAGGACTAATTCCAAGGCCTGGGGGAGACGCGCGTCCGATTCACCAGAACTCGGTCAGAACCTATTCCATGTGCTACGACGGGAGGAGAATGTGCGAAGCAGGCTAGTGCTTCGCGGACGAACTCTCGATTCGGATCGATGCGCCATCGCGACCCAAGCTCTTTTGAGCGGCGGCCATGACTTTAAAGATTTCCAACGTTTCGTGTTCAGGGATTGGGGACTTCCCGGTTCGCGCAAACTCAAGAATCTGTCCGACCAAGGGCGCGTATTCAGAGGAGAGGTTCAGCAGTTCAGCTTTGCCGCCACTGTGAAACAAGAGGGCGCCGTAGGTCGATTCGGGATGGATCAGGCGGACAGTACCGATCCGGCCATCACCCCATGTCAGCCGGAGAATGTCCGTGTCCGCTGTGCGCGACTGCGCGACCTCCACCACACCCGGCCCCATCAGGCTGAAGATCGATTCGATGGAGTGGATCCCGTAGTAAGTCAAATCCAATGGAAAGCCGTCGATGAACTTACCCGGGCCCCATGTCTCCGCGCCGATCAGGTTCTGCAGATGTTGTTCATGGCCGTAGCGAAGGGATGAACTGCTGAACCATGGTATGTGGCGCTCATCCAACAGCTTGCTTAAAGCGACGGCGTCCTCAAGCGAACCGGCAAGCGGTTTGTCGATGAAGATCGGCTTGCCACATCGGGCCGCCTCCGCCACTTCTTTCATGCGTTGGCTGACGTCTACGCTGAGGAGCAGAAGTGCATCGGACGTTGCGCATAGGTCGCTGATTGAGTTGACGAAAGGAATCGACCACGTGTGCATCAGCGTGTCTGAAATCTTGACGATACGGTCACGACTGATGGAAAGCGTCGCGCTGCCACCCCGATAAGCCGCAGTCACACGTCCTCCACGGACATGGTCCTTTGCCATGCCGTCGTTCAGGATGCGCGTGAACTCCACGGCATGGGTCGAGTCTGTGCCCACAATCCCAAAGCGAAGTTCAGCGGATTGCTGCGCATGGCCTGTTGCCGAGCCCAGCCCAATGAATGCGGCCAGACCCCATGCAGACCATGCGCGTCTTACTCTGCGACCTGTCTCCACACTAGCTCCTTAAAAGATGAGTTTCGCACCGAGTTGCAGGATACGCGTGGTTGCAGCGCCGGTAATTCTGCCGAACGCCGCCGCGCCAACCGTGACACCCGGCGTGTTGTAGCTGGTCAGGTTCAGCGCATTCGTGCCGTCTGCGCGGATCTGCAGGCTGCTCTCGCGGAAGAGAGGGAACTGGCGCATGAGTGACAGATCCACATCCTTGTAGAAAGGCCCGGTCATCATGTTGCGTGACGAGTTGCCGTCGACAGCAGCTCCTGTCGTCGCAGCGTTCTGCTGGAATGCCGTCGTGTTGAACCACTGGCTGACGCTACGATTTGCCAGGTGAAAGTCGCCCACTAATTGCGCACGATCATTGGTGCTGCTGCCGTCCAGATTTGCGTCCAGCCCGTTCAGGATTGTGTAAGGTGTCCCGCTGTGCAGCTTGGTGATGGTCGAGATCTGCCACTGGTTCAGCACGGCGCGCAGCAGACCGCGATCGCCCCGGTAGACCGTTGGTTTCCAGACAATGGCAACGGAAGCCATGTGGCGAAAGTCGTCCGAGGCGCGGCCGCGTTCCGCGGTCAAGTTGTAATTATTCTGCGCGCCAGAAAAGCTGGTGGTGCTGCCGAGGTCCACCGTGTCAATCGTCTTACTCCAGGTGTAATAACCGTTCACGCTGAGAGAACTGCCAAGCCTCTGCCGCACTTCAATCTGCAGTGAGTCATAGTAAGCACTCTGCGTGGAGTCGATCAGGTTGACCGGTCCATAGATTGGATTCGGGCGACGTGACAACACATTGGCGGCTGTCGTCGAGGCTGTCGCGTTCGGCCGTGGTGCGTTCACATCTGGGCCAAAGGGAAGGTGCTTGCCCAACGAACCAACATAGGCCACCTGGATACCAAGGCTCTTCGTGACCTGCTGCTGGATGGAGACGTTCGTCTGATAGGTATACGGCCACTTGAAGTTCTGCCCGATACCGGATGCGGCAGCACCCGTGACAAAGCCGAAGGTGAACGGAAACGGGTTCGCGATGTTGCCGGTGGTATTGATCCGGTATGGGTTAGCCAGGGTTGCGCCCGTAATGACACCGGCATTGGGATAGCTGTAACTCAGAGCAAAGGGCTGATAGTTCTGCGGGATATTCCACTCGTTGCCGGAGACACTGCCGAAGTACATGCCGAAGCTGCCGCGGATCGATGTGGTGCCATGTCCGCTGGGGTCGAACGCGAAGCCGAAGCGCGGCGATACATGGCCATACTTGACCGCGACGATGCCACGCGTCACACCTGGATCGCCCGGGAAAAGCTGACCGACCGGTGCATTCGGGTAAACGACGGACCTGGCTCCCGGAACGTAGGTCGTGTTCTTGTTCTGAGGATCGGTGGGCGGCGTCTGGATATCCCAGCGCACTCCCATGTTCAGCGTGAGTTGGCGGGTGGCCCGATAATCATCCTGCACAAAGAAGGCCGTGTTGAAGCTGTTGGTATAGCCGTATGTGGGCGAAGCCTGCACCACAGAGGCGGGGGTGCCAATGATGAAACTCGCCAATGCGTTACCCGCATACTTCACGGCGGGACCCGCCGTGCCCGGCGCAACGGTGCTGCCGGCGGTGATCGTTGCGTTGAAGGTGAACGTGCCGTAGTTTGGCTGCGTGGCGATCTGGATATCCTTGTCCAGCGCGAACTCACCACCCATCCGCAGAGAGTGCTTGGCGTGCGTGAACGTTATCAGATCGCGTACCGAATAGAAGTTGGTTCCAGCCTTCGGGCCGGCGATGCCTTCCGCGAGGCTGAAGAAACCGGTTACCGCAATGGCCGGCAAAGCCTTCGGACCCTGGATCGTATATGTGCTGCCAAGATCGCCGAGTGAGGTCGCGGGGGTGTTGAGCCGGCCTGCAAGGTTGCGTGTGTAGGCCAACCATACCTGATTCACAATGTTCGGGGTCGCGACACTCGTCACGCTGATGATGGCGTTCTGCTGACGCCACTGGTAGTTGATGGTGGACCATGGAAGATTCGGACTGCCGGATTGCTGCGACGTGTTACCGCTGGTGTTGAAGTATTCCACCATCACCTTGTTGCGGTCGCTCAGTGTCTGGTCGATCTTGGCGAGAAACTCGTCCGTGGTGTACTGCGTTGGAAAGTAGCCTTTCCATTGATTGGTGCCAACATTCGCCTGTGGGATGTACTGGTCGATCACGCGTCTTGCCACCGCGTCCTGCCGGTTTGCGCAGATCACTCCTGAGACACCGTTACAGGTAAAGAAGGTACCGGTCACCGGATCAATCGGCCGCTGCGCGATGGGATCGGCGGAGAAGTCGCCGTTGCGTTCTGCCGCCGTTGGTACGCCGGCACCGGTGAGGAAGGTGCTCGATGTCTGCCGCAGGCCGGCGTAGGAGCCGAAGAAAAATGTCTTGTCCTTACGGACAGGGCCGCCAACGGCTGCGCCAAACTGGTTGCGGTTCAGCGGTGCCTTCGGCAACGCGGACGAGCCCCAGTCGCGCGCCTTCAGTGCATCGTTACGGAAGAACTCAAAGATCGAACCGTGGAAAGCGTTCGTGCCGGAGCGCGTAACAACGTTGATCACGCCGCTTGAGAAACGTCCCTGGTCTGCGCCGTAACCGCTGGTCTGAACGCGGAACTCCTGCGTGGCATCTGGATTGGGAACGATGTTGCCCGTGTTACGCAGGGCCGTCATGTTTGTAGCGCCGTCCAGGTAATAGTTGACGGATCCGGTGCCAGCGTCCACGCCACCATTGATCTTGGTGCGCTGCTCCGGAAAGCCCAGCACGATGGAGTTTGCGTTCGACTGGACGCCCGGGGTGATGTCCAGCAGCGTATACGGATTGCGATCGACCAGTGGCAGTTCTGTGATCTGGCGACGCTCGATGGTCGTGCCAATCTCTGCGCTTGCCGTGTTCACCGTTGCCGCACCGGCGATGACATCCACCTGTTCGCTGGCAGCGCCCATCTGCAGCTTGGTGTCCAGGGTGGAAGCGACTCCTGCAAAGAGTGTGATGTCCTTCTGCACCTGCGTCTTGAACCCTGCCGCAGTGATGGTGAGCTGATAGCGACCGGACGGAAGCAGGTTAATGCGGAACTCGCCTTGTTCATTCGCAGTCGCCGTGTAGGTCTGGTTGCGGTCCACGTCGAGGAGCACCACAGACGCATTCGCCACGGCTGCGCCGGACGCATCAGTCACAACGCCGACGGCAGACGTGTTCGTAACCTGGCCGAAGGCTACGTTCGCAAGAACCGCAACGGCTGCAAGGGGAAGTAAGGTCCTGGTGCGCATGGGCTCTCCAAAGTGAAGAAGGAATAAATTTTAGGTGACAGGTACTGAAATATCAGTATTGGTCAGTGGTGTCAATTGATTAATTGCATCGATCCAGCAGCCGTTGCGGGATTAAACTGAGCGGGATCCTATGACAGTCACAACTCATGTCCCGTTCGGCGCCAGCCTCTCGCACGAAGCCTATCTACAGATTCGCGAAAAGATCCTGCGCGGTCAGATCCCTATGGGTGGTGTGCTTTCGCGCCGACAACTCGCAGAAGAGCTGGGCATGAGTTTTCTGCCTGTGACGGAAGCGGTGCAGCGGCTGGAGAGCGAAGGGTTGGTGGAGAGTAAGCCGCGCGTGGGTACGCGTGTGCGGATCCCAACGCCGAACGATATTCGAGATCGCTACATCATTCGAGAGGCGCTGGAGACACAATCGGCTCGGCTGTTCTGCGAGCGCGCCAGCCAGTTGGAGCGGCGCGGTCTGCAGGACATGGCGCATCGACTGGACGAAGAGGCGGGCCGCGTCTCTTCGGATCCTTCCGCGCAGTATGCTTTTCAGTCCTTCCATCTACAGTTCCACATGCAGATTGCGCACTGGGCCGGCAGTACGCTGCTGTGCGAGATGCTGGAGAAAAATCAGCTGCTCGTCTTCAACTGGCTCTTCGATATCAACGCGGAGTCTTCCTTGCCTGCAGGCCGGCACACGGAACTCGCGGCGGTACTCACCGGGGACGATCCGGACGCTGCAAGTCTCGCTATGGGCAATCACATCCGGTGGGGTATGAGCGAGATCCAGGAGGCGATTGCGCGCCGTTTCAGCGTGAGTCTGCCACCCATTGGCCGAATGGCACGTGAGACATCCGCACCACAGAGAGCGGTGGTTGTGAAGCCAAAGAAGCAATCTGCGAAGAAAGCCGCGAAGAAGGCAGCGAAGAAATCTACGAAACGTAAATCCGCATAACGCGGTCAGGAGGAGCCTTGCATCTCCTCCTGACCGATCCTCTATCTGGGTGTGGGCTGTATGAAATTCAGAAGCCACACCGTGCCTGGATCTTCCGTATTCTCCACCGCGAAGCAGAGATCGTGAACGCCTGTAGTACCGGTGACTGCTGCGGACGGCAATGGCACTACGCCATCCTTACGCCACGCCGGTGCAAGCGGCACAGTCGTCAGCACCGGGCCTTTGCAGCTATCCACGTGAACTACGACCTTCGCCGTGGTGATGGTATTACTGGGCGCCGGCATTGGGCGATTGCCGGACCGGAAGATATACGGGATGCTCCCCATGCCTAATGTCACGCCGCTAAAGCGATCAAGATCTGCCTTGCGATAGATCCAGCACGGATTGGAATAGACCACCCGAAAGACGGGACGCTCCGCGTTACGCGGTGGATCCTGCTCCATCTGGATGCCGGCGGAACCTGTGCAGGCATCCAGTTCGCGGCTGTCGCGCCGAAGGGTCGAGGCGAGTGTAATCTTCTGCGCGATGGGCAGGCCGAGCGCCGTGCTGCCGTCGAATGCGAGCGCATGCACCTCGGAGGGGAGCGGAACCTGCAGCGCGCCGCTGAAGACGGGCGAGGTCTTCACCACAGGCGATCCATCCAGCGTGTAGCGGATCTCGCCCAGGTTTCCCTGCGTGGCCAGTTGCAGGCTCGCATGGTCGCCGGTACCCGTTGGAGTGGCATGTGCCTGCACCTCGAAGACACTGAGCGCGGGCTTCATTCCGGCATCTTGTGTGCGTTGCAGATCCGCAGGCAGCCGGTGCAGGAAGTCCTTGTAGTCGCGGCGATCGTCCGGGGACCATGCCATCTCGGCGAGTGCTGCGGCGCGCGGAAAAAGCATGTGCTGAACGCGGTCCTCGGTCAGCACATACTCGCTCCAGATGGAACCCTGCACGCCGAGTACATGCGCCTGCTCGGCTGCTGTGAGCGTTGCGGGAAGAGCCTTAAAGTTGTAGACGTCAGCAAGTGAATTTACTGGGTCGCGGCCAGCGGTCTCGTCCGTTGCATCGCTCTGGCGGTAATTGAAGTACAGCGGACGGTTCGGCGTCAGGATCGCATCATGGCCCTGCTTCGCTGCGGAAACAGCTCCTTCCATACCTCGCCAGGACATGACCGTGGCGTTGGGGGAGAGGCCGCCCTGCAGAATCTCATCCCAGCCCACTAGCCTTCGACCGTGCGCATTGATGAACTTCTCCATGCGACCCATGAACCAGCTCTGCATAGCATCTTCATCATGGATGCCGAGTTCTTTCATCTTCGCCTGAACGGTCGGGTTGGCCTTCCACTGGTCCTTCAATGCCTCATCGCCGCCAACGTGGATGTACTCTCCGGGAAAGAGTTCCATCACCTCGGTCAGTACGTTCTGCAGAAATTCGAAGGTGGCATCGTCGGTGTTGAAGAGTGTGGGATAGATCCCCCATCCCACGGGCATGCCCGGTAGACCCTTGGCGCTGCCCAATTCCGGATAGGCAACCAGTGCAGCAGTGGCGTGGCCCGGCATCTCGATCTCGGGCACGACCGTGATGTTGCGTTCCTTCGCGTAAGCCACGATATGGCGGATCTGATCCTGCGTGTAGAAGCCGCCGTAAGGGCCGGTTGCTGCGTTCGAACCGGCCTGCCAGGGTGGCATGGTCTGCGGACGGAAGCCGCCGACCGACGTGAGCTTTGGGTATCGCTTGATCTCGATGCGCCAGCCCTGGTCTTCCGTCAGGTGCCAGTGGAAGGTATTGAGCTTGTGCTCAGCCATGTAATCGAGCAACTGCAGAATGAACTGCTCACTTTGCATGTGACGTGCTGAATCGAGCATGATGCCGCGCCACCGGAAGCGGGGCCCGTCTTCAATGTGCACGGCGTTGATCGATCCCGGCGCATGAGCCATCATCTGCCAGAGGCTGATCGCGCCGTAGAGGTAACCAGCACGGCTTGCCGCGGTAATTGTCACGCCGGCCGGCGTGACATCCAGTGCATAGCTCTCGTCGTTCCCACCCTGCGCGGGCTTGCGTGCATCACGATGCACGAAGGTAAGCTGCGGTGCCTTGCTTTTTGAAGTCGTAAGCAGGGCAGGTGTGTGCGTTGTTGCGAGTAAGCCCTGCAGATACCGTGTCACGGAAGCTGCGTCGGCATCAGAGGATGCCGTATGAACCGCAAGACCCCGCCGAAGATCCAGCATGCCTGAAGACGTCTCCACATGTGCGGGCGCAGGCGTTACGGAGATGGCAGTCTGTGCCTGCGAAGTAGCAAAAATCGAAGCCGAACAGAATGCGACCGGCAACAGTGCGCGTTTGGTGCGAGACATCGTCTTCAATGCGTTCTCCCTCAGGGTGCGTTCTTCAGTTGTTCTGCAATGCCAACATCGAGCGGCCTTCTACCAGCACTTCAATCAGAGCTAACGTGTCGTCCGCAGCGGACCAACGGAAGAGCAGCAGGTCCGCCGACGAACCAACGGCGAGCCTTCCGCACGGTGCATTCAGGAAACCGCCGGGAATCTCAGTCGCCATCCGCACGGCATCTCGCAGAGAAGAGCCAGGCAGTCCAGCGGCGAGCGCCACCGCATCTTTCAGAGCAATGCCCGATCCAGCCAGCAGACCTGTGTCGCGCATGCGGACGGAGCCATCCGCACCTACGATGACATCACCGCCAATGGGGGAGTGATACAGCCCTGGCTTGCTGCCCGCAAGTGCAACGGAATCGGAGACAAGCACGGACCGTTCGATGCCCTTCGCACGCAGCATCACGCGAAGCACGTCCGCTGGCAGATGCACGCCATCCGCGATGAACGTTGCGGTCAGTCGATCCTCTGCGAGCTGTGTCCAGATCGGATTCGGATGACGTGGCAGTTCGGCCGCGATGCCGTTCCCCAGGTGTGTCGAAAGCTGTGCTCCTGCGTCAACCGCAGCGCAAATCTGTTCCGGGGACGCATGCGTGTGTCCCAACGCCACCGTCACACCACGATCGCGCAGAGCGCGGATGTACGTCGCAACGTCCGGCCAGTGCGGTGACAGAGTGACCAGCTTGATCAGGCCATCTGCAGCCACCTGCAACGACTCAAACTCTGTCAGCGATGGTGGTCGAACATGCTCCGCGGCATGGGCACCACGATAGCCATCGATTGGAGAAATGCTTGGCCCTTCCAAATGGACGCCCGGCACCGCATGGGCGACGACCGTGGAGTTGCGGCGAGCTTCTGCAATGGTCCGCAGCCGCGACTCCATCTCTGGATGCGCGGCTGTGATGACCGTTGGAAGATAAGCCGTTGTGCCACGTGAGGCGAGCAGCAGAGTCAGTCGTTCGATCGCTTGCGCATCGCAGGCGGCAGCGTTCAAGTCGATTCCGCCATAGCCGTTTACCTGCAGATCGACGAGACCGGGCGCCAGCCACAGATCGTCCACGTTTCCGCTGTACGGGCGAATGGACGCGACGCGTGTGTCCAGGACCTCAATCTCGATCGTCTCGAGTGTAAGGGCATCGCGACCACGGAGATTGCGTACGCTGCTCACCGTTGCGTCAGTCCTGCCGCAGATTCCGCATCGAGGTAGACAGTGCACCCCGCGTGGGTCCGAAGGATAGAAGCAGGGCACCCCGGATCGACTTCGCCGGTAAGCGCACGTGTCACAGCGGCCTCCTTCAACTTGCCCGGTACGCAGCAGAAAAGCTTGTCTGCTCGCAAGAGCCTTGGAATGGAAAGTGTCACAGCATGCGTTGGCACATCATTCAATGTGGGAAAGAGACCTTCCTCGACTTGCTGCACGCGACTCAGACGGTCCAGTTCCACAACGCGGACATCCCGAGGCTCGGCAAAGTCCGCAGGGGGATCGTTGAACGCGATGTGTCCGTTCATGCCGATGCCCAGGCAGATAATATCGATAGCATCCTGCGCCATGAGCTTCGCGTACTCGTCCGAGCAGCGTTCGGCATCCGCACCGGGATCGATCAGGTGAACTGCGCGAAGCTCGACCTTACCGAAGAACTCACGCGTGAGCCATGCACCGAATCGTTGCGGCGCATCCGCCGGCAGGCCCGTGTACTCATCCATGTGAAACGCTTCGACCCGATTCCAATCGATGCTGCTCTCCTGCGCGAGCGCTTGCAACATCTCGCTCTGACTGGGTGCCGCCGCAAATATCATGCGCACCACAGCCTGCGTGTGGAGGCGTGCGCGAAGCTCCTGCGCGACGTCCGAAGCAGCGAGCCGCCCCATCTCCTGCGGTGTGGATGAAACGTGAACGACTGGATGCCGGACTGGCGTGATGACTGTCATACGTGCTTCTTCAACCTTGAAGAGCGTCCGAGGACGCCCGGTTAGCGCATGACCTTTATGAGATCGTCGGCGCGTGTATTGTGGACCGGCCGTGCCAGCCCGGTCAGGACATAGACAAAGAGGGACACCACAACGGGGCCACCCACCGCCAGCATAAGGCTGCCAGTGTTACCGTCCACGCTGGAGGGGATCAGCCAGCGGATGACAGCAAAGGCAACGACGCCAGAGAGCCAGGACGAGACGGCAGAAAACGCACCGCAGCGAGCGAACAGAGGCAGCATACCCAGCAGCATGGGGACCGCGATGGGACCAACCAGCGCACCGTACCAAAGCAGGATCAGTCCGAGCACGCCACCCATGTGGTTCGCAAGCAACGCAATGACCATGCTGCCACCCAGGAAGAACAGCGTGCACAACCGGCCCGCCAGCAGTTGCTGCTTCTCAGTAGCCAGCAGACGCTGCGGAAGAAAGGCCGGTGCGATGTCCCGCACCACGACAGCGGAGACCGCATTCGCATCAGACGATGTCATCGCCATAGAGTGTGCGAACAAGCCGGCCAGTACAAGTCCCACCATTCCCGCAGGCAGGTACATCTGGGCCATGGTCGCGTAGCTCTGCGACGGATCTGCGATGTGCGGCAGCAGCAGCGGCGCAGCCCACATCGGATAAAACAACACCAACGGCCACACCAGGTAAAGGGCAGAGGAGAGCTGTGCAGACCTCCGCGCCGATGCCTCATCTGGCGACGCCATAAATCGTTGTGCCAGGCTCCAGGTTCCACCGTTGTAGGAAAGAAAGTTCACCAGCAGGAACGTCAGTGCGAAGCCCAATGTGTACTGTCCGTGGAAGAACTGCCGATGCTCCGGCGGCAGCCGAAACCACATACCACCGACCGCGGACACACCGCCCAGTCGATAAAGCACCACGGCGCACATGGCAATACCGGAGATCAACTGGATGATGAACTGGCTCAGGTCGGTCGCGGCATCCGCCCACAGACCGCCCATCACGGAATAGATGAGCGTCACGCCTCCGGTCAGCAGCACGCCCCACTTCAGGTCGACGTGCGCGAACATCTGCAGCAAGAGTGCTGACGCCGTCCACTTCGCACCCACGTCAAAGATCTTCAACAACGATCCGCTCAACGCGAGACAAAGCTTGGTGCGGTGGCCATACCGTACCGTCAGATATTCCAACGGCGAGATCATGCCGGTATGAATGCGCAGGCGGACCCAGCGCGGTGCAAACACAAACGATCCAATCAGAAGTGCCACCGCTATGCTGCAGGCCCACCAGATGTAAATGCTGAAACCATCTGAATACGCGATCGCTGCGTAGCCGACGAACACAGCTGCACTATAGCCCGACATATGGTTCGAGATGCCGGAGAGCCACCACGGCATCTTGCCACCGGCCGTGAAGAAGTCTCGAGCATTCTTCACCTTGCGGCGAATGCCGATCCCGACCGCCAGCATCAGCAGAAAGTAAAGACCCAAGGCTATCTGGTCAAGGGCTCGCATCGTCTCCGATCAGGTGCTTAGGTGAACATTAAGCTGCCACATACTGATATATCACAAGAGCCATGCATCGCTCAGTAAAACTTGATGCGATCACGGCGCGAAGCGAGAATGTGGACAAATACCACCGCAGATCCAAGAGAAATGCCTCGAATCGCAGCCGGTGGCCACAGGGAACAAAGTATCGGCGTTGCCCACCGGGCGTCGCAAGAGTCTTCGAGCAACGGTATTCCAAGCCTTCAACGAGGAGGGAGCTTGTCGTTTGGGTATCTGTTGAGTCTGTGAACGATGGCTCCAGGGAAAGAGGCGACCCACTGGCAGGTGACGTCAGAGTTCTGCTGTCCCCGCAGCGAGCACGAAATAGGGAATGTCGTAGTGCTGGTTGAAGGCCATGAGGCCGCACGCGATTGCGGCGCCCAAAGATCATCAGGCGTCTGCGAAGGCGCGCATCCACGGGAAAGGAATTGCGGACGGTCTCTCCAGTTTGATCCAACGGCCCCTTAATTGCGCCCGTCATGGCGAACGAAGAAGAGCTACGAAGATTCTTCTGTGCCGAATCATTAGCGGGAATGTAATATCTGGAAAACCTAAATCGTTCAGCCGTTGCTTTTGTGTAATTAGAGCAGATCACACGCACGTCCCGTTCGGAGGAGTGAAGCATGAAGCGCACCCTGTTATTGGCACCAATGGCCTTGGCCTCGGTTGGTTGTCTTCACGCACAGACCATCACCGGCAGCGTCAGTGGCACTGTGACCGACGCCAGCGGCGCAGTACTGCCGCAAGCGAAGATCACAGTCACCAACGTGCAGACGAATGTCAGCAGCAACACGGTGTCGTCCTCCGCTGGCGTTTACAACATCCGTTTCCTTCAGGTCGGTCAATACAAAGTCACGGTGGAGTCGGCCGGCTTTGCGCCACAGACACTGGGACCGTTCGCTCTGGAAGCCGGTCAGGACGCCAAGTTTGACGCGAAGCTCGGAGTGGCGGGAAGCGCGACCTCGATTGAGGTAGCGGAATCTCTGGTGCCACTGCTCAACACGGAGAGTGCGGAACTTGGCACCACGCTGGACACCACCGCCATCGACAGCATCCCGCTGCAGGGCCGCAATTTCTCGTCCCTCACCCTGTTCGTTCCGGGCGCGGTCGCCACCAATCCCACGGGCTTTACCGGCGCCAACGCGCTTGAACGGAACACCGGCGGCAGCGGCCAGGTATCCGTGAACGGCAACCGGCAGCAGAGCAACAACTACCTGTTGGACGGTATTGAAATCAACGAGACGATCAATAACACCATCGCCTACAATCCCAGCCCTGACGCCCTGGATCAGGTCCGTGTTGTGAGCGCCAACGCGCAGGCAGAGTATGGCAACGTCAACGGCGGCGACATCATCGCGTTGCTGAAAAGCGGCACCAACAAATTCCATGGCAGCGGTTTTTACTACATCACGGACGAAAGCTTCAACGCCAACAAGTGGGAGGCCGGCCTCACCAGCCCCGCAACCACTAAGAACAGCCTTTCCAGCAACATCTTCGGCGCAACCTTCGGCGGTCCCATCCTGAAGGACAAACTCTTCTTCTTCGCGGATTACGAAGGCGTCCGTTACCACACAGGCGGCGCGGCCACTGCAAGCGTAGCCACAGCGAAGATGCGCAGTGGCGACTTCTCAGAGCTGCTCGATGCCGCGCTCATCACACGTCCCATTCAGCTCTACAATCCGTTGGTTGCCGGATCGCCTGCGTACGCTAACAACCGTCTACCGACGGCAGCGCCCAACTCTGTAGCGCGGTACCTGTATACGCACCCTGAGTTATATCCGCTGCCGAACCAGGCGGCCGTCCCAGGCACTGTGGTCACGAACAACTTCCGTGGTGTGACCAAGAACCGCATCTACAACGATCAGTACGACATCAAGGTGGACTACCGTTACCACGATAAGGACACCTTCTTTGTCCGCTGGACCTCCGGCCTCTCTGGCGATACCAACACACTGCCGCTGGCCATCCAGTTCCCCACGGCGTCCAGCTACCCCACTAAGAGCGTGGCCATCAACTACGTCCACACCTTTAATCCGCGCGTCCAAAACGAATTCCGTACCGGCTTCCTTCGCACGGTGTGGCACCAGGGCGTTCCCGCTGACACGACCGGTATCTTCGGGAACAACGCGGGCAACAGCGTTATCGGCGTCGCCGGCGGTAGCTTCGTTCCCGGCTTTACAGCCCAAAGTGTCACGGCGCTCACCACCGTAGGCAACGCTGCCATCTACTCTGACAACCTGATGAACAACTTCACCTACATGGACAATCTCACGGTGCAAAGAGGTGCCCACATCATCAAGATGGGGGGGCAGTTCATTCGTTACCAGCAGAACAGCGTCTACACCGGCAATGACGGCGCACAGGGCACGCTGACCTACAACGGCAACTTCACCACCGGCACGGGCACAAACAATCCAGCGCTCGCCGCCACCGGCTACGGAGTCGCAGACTTCTACCTTGATCGCGTCTTCTCTGCAGGCCGCGGAACGTTAGCGGGCCACACTGGCCAGCGCCAATGGCGAGATGCCTTGTTCCTCCAGGATGATTGGAAGGCGTTTCCCACCCTGACCCTGAACCTTGGCGTCCGCTGGGAGTTCGATCAGCCAATCTACGAAGTCAACAACAAGCAAAGCAACGTGAACCTGAGCACCGGAGCGCTGCAGCTTGCCGGCGTCAATGGCAATAGTCGCGCACTCTATAACGCGGTTTACACCAACTTCATGCCGCGCATCGGCTTCTCGTGGAACCCCACCCCGCGCTTTGTTTTGCGTGGCGGCTACGGCACCACAACCTATCTGGAAGGCACCGGCGCAAATCTCCGGCTAACCATCAATCCGCCGTTCCAAAGCTCGTTCTCCTTCAACGGTGCGGCCCCGTCCGCTGGCAACGTGGGCAGCAGTGTAGCGGCTGAAAATGCCTTCTCCGTGGGGAGCGCGGCCTGTGCTTATACGACGAATCCCGCCTGCGGACAGACCGTTCGTGCGTGGGACCCCAACCTGCGGCCCTCCACTGTGCAGGCAGTCAACCTCACGACGGAGTACCAGCTCAGCAATACGTCTTCGTTCCAGATCGGCTATGTGAATGAGTACGCATACCACCTGATCCAGGCTGTCCGCGGCAACCAGTTGGCAACGCCTTGCTTCTCCGGCACGACGCTGCTTGCGTATAACAGCGCTGCCTGCTTCGCCGTGAATAAGGCCCCGTTCTACGCGCTGGCAGGGCAGAGTGGTTTCGTGCAGATCACCCGTTCCGGCTCCATGATGAACTACAACGCCCTGCAGGCCACCTTCCGCCAGCGCGTCAAGAACGGTCTGCAGTTCACGGCTAACTACGCCTACAGCCGTTCGCTGACAAACAGCATCGGCTTCTACGGCGTCAGCGGTGTCAATAACAACAGCGCCTACGCCGAGAACCCGAACGACAACTCGCTGGAGTACGGCCCGGCCGGTACGGATGCCACGCACAACGTCAACTTCAACCTGACCTATGAACTGCCGTTTGGCCGTAGCAAGATGTTCGGTGGCAGCATGAACCGCATCTTCGACGAGGTCGTAGGAGGCTGGAAGGTTGCGGTGGCTGGCTTCGTGTATTCCGGCTTCCCAACCACCATCAGCTCTGGAACCGTCAACTCCGGTGTTAATTCCGCGCAGCAGCGCATGATCAAGTACCGCAATATCAAGTATGTCAACCGCTCCGTGAACAATTGGTTTGGTACGGACCCATCGGCCACGCCTTGCCTGACGGCGGGTGTTGATAACGGCGTTTGCGCCTACGGCCAGCCGGCCAACGGAGTCATTAGCCCGCAGCGTCCCGGAACTGAACGCGTTCCCGGATACAAGCAGTTTGACCTTTCTCTCTTCAAGAACTTCGCCATCACGGAACACCAGTACCTCAGCTTCCGTGCAGATGGTTCCAACGTGCTCAACATTGCCAGCTACGGCAACCCCGACCGCGTCGCAACCAGCGCTACATTCGGCAAAATCACCACAGCCCGCAGCGGACCGCGTCAGCTTCAGCTGTCAGCAAAGTACGTGTTTTAAACGCCGGCATCAACGGCACGGGGCTGCACTTGAATGGTGCAACCCCGTGCTTGCCTTTGAACCTTGATCGCTCGACGATCCGTCGGGGAAATGGCTTTATCTAGCGGAACGGATTTTGACGATACCGTCTTCGCTCATCCTGCAGAAGAAACGTTATGCAGGCTATTTGACTCAGCTGCACGGATAACCTGATTCTCAAGGCCGGTGCACCGGTGGTGTTCGCGGACGCTTCGTCAGTTCAAGCATGGACAATAACAATGCAACGACGAATAAATGCTTGGGCGACAGATCACTAGCAGAGGGGATGGATCCGCCAGGGGTACGAATTACTCAGGCGGTGCCTCTAAGGTGTAATGAATATCCCACTTCTGCGAAGTCCTGGGAGGCAAAGAAATTGGGATGTACAGTTCCGGGCAGATTGTCTTAGCGGTGGACCAAAAGTAGCCGCGTGAGATTGGGGAGCTTGAGGTCTGGGTTATAGCGACGCCAGTGTTGCCGTCCACCACGCGGACGCTGTACTCCCCTGGTCTACCCGTCCATCCGGTGAGATATCCCTGCGCCGCATGGTCTCTTCCAGGCGTTCTTGTGAAGAGGATCTGATTGCCGCGGATCTCGGCCGCATCTCCCAGCGGCTCCTTCGCAACTGGCGTAAATCCGAAGGTGACGGACTGGTCCTCGCCCGTGGGCTTGCCGTCCAGCATGAAAAAGTCGTGATCGTAAACGTTCGTGTCGATTAGCTTGGTGCCCACGTTTTTGAGCTTGTGCCGCAGCGTGAAGGTGGAGCCAGTCGCGTCCAGTTCCAATACCTTTGTGTAGTCATAGGAATAGCCGGTCCGGGAACGGAGCTGCTGCGTGAAGGTGATTGTTCGTGCCTTCACCTTCACCTTCCATCTGCCGTGATCGACGATGGGGTAGACGGTGCCGAAGCGATACGGACGATCCTCTGTCTTTGTCAGCACACCCACGCCTGGCTTCACGAACTCGCCACCGACGGGCGCTTCAGCGTATCCGAGTTCCTTACCGTCGTTCGCGCGAAACTCTTCGGCAGGGCCGGTGACGGCGTCATTGCTCATAGGGTCGTACTTGTCGAACCATTCGCCGAAGTACGTGTGACCGCGATAGCTGGCGCATCCGATGATGCCCGACCAATCGAAGCGTGACGAACGATAGTAGCCATCCTTCGCATCCGGCAGAAACACCACCAGATCAACCTGGCCATTGCTGATCCGAGCTGAGGGGTGGTCGCTGTGCGGGAGAGTCGCGCACGGCCCCTTGACTCCTGAAGCCGTTGCATCCATGGTGCGAGTAGCCGACGCAAGACACCGAAGGGAAACAGAACAGCAGAGAAGTGCTACCGCCGTTATGCGTATCCGCACAGAGCCGCCTTTGCGTCCGCGATGCCGAAGGTGTCCAGGGCGACGGTGTCTACGGATGCAGTTGGCCCTGTCGAAACAAGTTCAAAGCCGTCGCGCGAGGACACACGGAAAGTGCGTCCGGTACTTCCGTTGCCAAGATGTAGAAGACTATCCATGTCGAACGTCACCGTGAGTCGCTCGGAGATTAGCGTCTTGTGCGCAGCGATCACCTGTCCGGGATGACGATTTGGCTGCACCGCAAGTAAAGACAAAATGCCGCCTTCACTTGCGATCGCCAGCAAGCCGTTATCGGGTGAGACAGCCAATGCGTGCGGATGCACTGCGGAGAGCGCGAGTCGCGACGACCCAATCCTGCGCAGCGTTCCGCCTGTTGCCACGCGGTAAGCGGTGACGGATCCAGTCGGCAGCGACCTGTAAGTCTCCGGGGCATTCGCGACATACAAAGTCTTCGCGTCCGTTGACAGAACCATCGCGCGCGGCGCATCCGCAGCGATGAAAGAACGAGAGCGCCAACCGGTGCCGAATGGCTCCATCGTGTGGATACCGTCAGTCGCCGCCACAAATGCGACTCTTCGGTCTGACGCATACGCGAGGCCAGCGAAACCGGGCAGGGCGGTTGCAGCGACAGCGCCGCCGAGTCCGTTCAAAAAGCCACGCCGGCTTACAAGCGACTTAAGCATTGCACGCTCCTTTGCTTCCATCTTCGATGGCCAGAACGAGTCTCATGCTGATCGTACTTCTTCCTCACGCCTTCCGAAAGAAGAACGATCAGCACATGGATCAGGCTATTCCGAGGTCGACCGCCGCTGATCTAGGCCTTCCGCGCTTTGCTGAAGACCTCCACCAGACGATCGGCGATGAGCTTATCCTCGCCCGGCTTCAACTGCCAGACGGCAAATCCGAACATCTGCGGATCAACCTGCTCACGGCGCGGACGCGTAGGTACATCGGACTTGGCCTTCTGAACCGCGGATTCCTTCTTCGGGTCACTTGCTTTGCGACCGCGCATGCCGCTTGCATCTGCGCCAAAGGTGCCGATGCCAACCGGACGCGTGTCCGCCAAAGCCTGCAGCACATCGTGTCCGGTCATGTTGAGCTTCTTCGGGTCAACATGCCACGAGTAGGTCGGCGTTACGTTGCCCAGGGCATCCGGGTTGTACTGGCGGGGCAGGGCAGTCACGCCAAAGGGTGCGACGGCGCGGGAGATGGTTTCGGCGCGCTCGTCATACATGCGCAGCGTTGCGTTCTCGTCCTGGTTCACGAAGATTTCAAGCGCCTTCAGGAAGCCGAAAATTGTCTCCTTGCCGACCTTGCAGCAACGTCCAATGCGATCTTCCTGCGGGCTCATATTGAGCAGGCACCAGCGGATGAGTTCTTCCTTGCCGATGAGCATGCCGCTGGCCTGTGGTCCGCAGATGTCCTTGCCACCGGAGAAGGTCGTGAGGTCGAAACCTACTGCCGGGTAATCCCAGAGGCGGCGAACCGGAGGAACGTCGGCACTTGCATCATTGAAGGTGTAGATGCCATGCGCGCGGGCAATCGCTACCGTTTCGGGACCGCTTACCTTGCCGTGATCCGACAGGATGTTAGTGAAGTGGATGGCGACGGTCTTCGGATTGATGGCCGCGATCATCTCTTCGCGGGTGACGACCTCGACCAGCTTTGCGCCGGTCTGCCGGATCTGGTGATCGAAGGCGTAACGATGAGACTTCTGAATGATGACTTCATTGCGCGGAAAATTCGTCGTATCCGGCACGGAGACGAGACGGTCTTCCAGATCTTCCGTCATGAACGCAGAGTAGCCCACGACCAGAGCAGCTGCGGCGCCGCCCGTTACCAGACCGGTACAGCCCTCGGGCGATTTGCAGAGCTTCGCGATGAACTTGCCGGCAGCCTTCTCCAACTCGTCGATAAGAACGAAGTGCTCATTGCCGCGGCGGATAAGCTCCATCACCTCGGGCTTCATCACGGAGCCACCGATCACCGTGACGGTGCCATTGATGTTCACCAGCGGCGTCACGCCGAGTTCGGCGTAGATATCGCCGGTCGAGCCGAGGCCTGACGTGATCGGAACGATCGGGCTGCCGTCGATGCCGGCCATCTTCGATCCCTCGGCCACGCTCGCCTCGGCTCTCGGTGCGATCGCGTTGCCGCTCAGTGCGGCAAGGGCAGAGAGAAACGTGCGCCGGTTCCAGACAGTGTTCCAACTCATAAGAAGTATTCCTTTCAGGGCAGCCTCTAGTGTCAAGGCAAATCGCGCGGATGTTCTGAGACGAAAGACCTACTCGCACCTACTTTCGCGTCTACGGCAGGGCGACGGGCTCTCCGTAGATGGTCAGCAACGGATGCGCCAGTACGGCTCGCACCTCATACTGTTCGCCCGCAGCGGGCTGAAACTCAGCGGTGTAAGAGCCCGGTTTCGACGTTGGCTGCAAGGGCAGGTGCTGCCAGCCATGTAAACGCGATTGCGTGTCCTCACCGGTGATGATGCGATAGTCGAAGCCAAACCGCGCGCCCGGCGCATCCACGGCATTCTTCCACTCGCCGCGCAACGTAACCGTATTGCCGGAACGCGTCGGTGCCAGCGTGCGAACCGTCGGCGGGTTGAAGGCCTCCGCAACATTCGTAAGACGGACCACGGATGGATAGGGCCATTCGTCGCTGTCTCGCAGGCGTTGCGCACGCATGACACGGATGTGCAGACCGTCGGCCTCCTGATGAAAGGTGCTCTTCGGATCGACACCCGGCCGGTATTCCACCAGCTTGTCATTCTGCCCAAGAAGATCGATCGTGGTCTTCGGCGTCGCACGTACTGTCTTTAGAACGAACTCACGGGTCGTCCCGCGCTTCCATTGCGCAGTGTTCTCTTCGCCCTGCGCGATCACGTAGAGCTCACGGTGGTCTTTCGACTGCGTGAACCAGAGATTGCCTTCGTTGGTCACAACCCAGGGACGCGTGGCGTAGATGGCGTCCGAGTTGATGAACATCCACGAGCCAAGCGTGCGCATGCGGTCCTCCTGCTCCTTCGGCAGCGAACCGTCCGGTTCAAGGCCGATATTCAGCAGCAGGTTGCCACCGCGTGCACGCGTTTGGATCAAGATGTTCAACAGATCCTGCACGGATTTGAACTTCTCATCCGAAGGCTGAAAACCCCACGCGCTGCCGATCGTCATATTCGCTTCCCAGGCGCCCGGGAGCGGCGCGCCCGGCACGTTCTGCTCCGGTGTTTCGATGGCGCCCCGGGTAACGACCGTATCGGGCTGCAGCTTCCATGCGATCTCGCGCAAACCCTTGGCTTCGCCGTCGAAGAAGACAACGGACACTGGACCGTAGCCTTTCATCAGCTCCGTCATCTGAGCCTGGTCCAACGCGAGCAGTCCGGGATTCGTGCTTGGCTGAACCTCCGGCACCAGCCGCTGAATCTGCTTCCCGTTCTCGTGCAGCCAACGAAAGTCATCGGGTGAGAAGTAGACGCCGGTCGCCAATCCCTGATCACGGAACGCCGTAAAGAGTTGTTGCGTGATGTCCTTGCCGTAGGGTGTGTGCGCTATGCTGAACGGCTCCGTCTTCGTGTTCCACATGGCGAAGCCGCTGTGATGCTTCGTGGTGAAGACCATATAGCGGAAACCCGCGAGAGACGCCAGACGGGCGAGCGCGTCCGGTTCCAGGTGCGTCGGGTCAAACGTCTTCGGCAGATCGCGATAATAGCGCTCCACGTACTCGTCGCTGGCACCCGCCAGCGAGTGACTGATGATGGTGCCGAGCTGTGAGTCCGCGCTCCAGTGAATGAAGAGACCTAAGCCCTGATCGCGAAACCACTCCAGACGCGCGGGCTTGTTGCCGGCTTGTGCGGCACTTTGGGCAAAGGCGGCCACAGGGGGCGCGAGGACACATAGCAAAAGAGAAGAACAAAGGAGACGGCCAACCATACCTGTTCCTGCAATCCTTGCCATGGTCATGCGCGAACGCTCATGCTGTTATGGAAGACGTTGTGCGGATCGTACTTCTTCTTCACCTTTTTCAAGAACGGATAGAGATCGCCAGTTCCGTAATAAAGCTGCGGCCAGAAGTCATACCGGGCCATATCGATATCCGGATAGTTGATGTAACAACCTTCGTAGTGCGGCCCCTCAAAGGGTGTGCCGGCATGCTTCCCCTCGACATTTGCCGAGTAGATGTCGGTGTACATATCGTCGAAGTACTTCAGACGAATCGCATCTTCTTCCGGCTTTTGCCAGTACATCTGGAACTGCAGCTTCATAACGGAACTGCGCTGCGGAACGGCCGTCTCATGCACCAGGTGCGCCTGGTTGGCGGCGCCTCCATAAGAATCCACAGAGATAATGCAGCCAGTGTTGACGTTCGGTATATCGCGCGTCAGCCATGCGTACATGCGCTTGAGCTCTGCCGTCGTGAAGTTCTGCTTCATGTAGCAGGATTTGTACTTACCGCGTGTGGTGCCATAACCGCTGCTGCCACCGCTACCTCGTCCCACCGTCGCCTCAAGCCACGGCGTAGTGTTGAAGCGGTGCTTTCCTTCAACGCAGGGTGAGAGCTGGAAACGGCTCACCGGCGCATTTGCGTTCGTCTGCGGGTCGCTGTCAGATGACGCATCCCCGCACTTCAGAAAGAGATCGAGGAACTCTGTCGGAATACTGAGATCGCTCTTCCCGTCCATGTCGTGCCAGTGCGCACCGATGTTGATACGGCCGTTGGGTGCTTTATGGGAGAGGCCCATCATGGTGAATAAGGGCCATGTGTCTTTCTCCTGTCCACGTGTCGCCATGTAGTTGCCAAAGGTCTGCGCGATGTGGATGAACTGCTCTTCGGTCATGGTGTCCCAGGGGAAGGACACGCCTCCGCTGATCAAATGCTTGGGAGCTGCTGGCAGCTTGTCGAAGTAGAAGTTCGTGATGATGCCAAAATTTGCGCCACCTCCCCCGCGAATCGCTCGGAAGAGGTCGGAGTGATGGTGACGATCCACACGCTGCGACACGACCTTGCCATGCGCGTCCACGGTGACGACATCCGCAGCCGTCAGAAAGTCAACGGTAAGTCCCTGCTGCCGCGTGAGTAGACCGTAACCGCCGCCGGAAATATGCCCGCCCGCTCCAACGGTATAGCAGCTTCCTATGGGCAGATTCAGCCCAGCCTGCTCGAACAAGGCATTGTAGATCTCACCCAGAAACGCTCCGGGACCGATCTGGTACCCGCCGCCCGGAGCCGCAGAGACCTGGCTCAGCTTGCGAACATCAATCAGAACGCCATTTGGATTGTTTACGACGAAGTCTTCATAGCAGTGCGCGCCGGCACGGACTGTGGGCCGCAGACCCGCATCCACAGCGCGTCGCAGCGCGACCGCGACATCGTCCGCGGTCGCGCACAACTCGACGCGAGCAACGCCCTCGGCGTCGGTGTAAGGAAAGCGCGCGTTTCTTCCGCGGCAAAGCGCCGGGTAGAGGGAGTCGTTTCGGGTGACAGTCTCAATCATCTTCATCCCTGCTGACCAGAAGACGGCCCCCGCACCGGGGAAGCCGCAGCAGGTCGGTGTGTCGTTCCGTGCAGATTAGCAAGTCGCGCTATGGAGCATTATCCCAGTCAGGCGTCCGGCAGTCATTCGGACAAAAGTCCTAAGCGACTTATTTTCCTATATTCGAACGAAGCGCGATTTGCTGTAAGGGCCCCGGAGTGACTGACCGCAAAGAGTCCGGCACCGCCTCTCCGAATCTTGAGTCACTTGATCTGCATCTCCGCGTCGCTCTCGCTGGTAAAGGTGCCCATCGGCAGGCCGGCTGAGTTGTACAGATACGTCCGCACGTAGGGTGCCCACCCATAGCGGATGTATCTGGGGGATTCCACTGAGGGTGCCGTTGCGACGACAGTCGATTGGCCGCTGATAACTTCCACCTTGGCGGTGGCATTGACGAACTTGCCGTCATAACCGGCGATTTGAAAGTCTGTGATTTCGCCCTTGGCCGTGAGGCCGTCGGCGTGTGCAAAGTACGCACGAATGTTGCGTCCTTCCAAGCCAATGCTCGCCAGATTGGGCGATGCTGTCTCTACCTTGTGGCCGTAGCTGATGCCCAGGGCCGACTGCGCCAAACGCGCAGCCACGGTCTGCTTGTCTGGCGGGTGGATGTTCTTCTCAAGTCCAATATCGAGCGCCACGGCCATGCTGGTGTTTGCCAGTTCCAGTGTGCGGCGCTGCGCATCACGTACATCGGCCCATTCGTCTCCCGGTGAGTCGTAGCTGGCGATCTGCACAAAGAGGAAAGGCAGCGCGCCCTCGCCCCACTGCTTGCGCCAGTCCTGGATCAGGGCCGGGAAGACGCGTGAGTAGTTCAGCGCCTTGATGCCTTCGTGGTCCGTCTCGCCTTGGTACCAGAGGAAACCGCGCACGGTGTAGCCGGTGTAGGGAGCGATCATTCCGTTGAAAAGAGCAGCAGGGTTCCAGGCACCGGCACGGTCTGTGAACTTCGGTCTGGAAACGGGAGGCTTTCCCGCCGCCTTCATAGCTTCGTCCTGCAACTTAAAGTTCGCGCGGAGGCCATCGGCCATTCCCTGTTCGCGGACGATCTTGCCGGCATCAAGAGCGACGGACGGCAGATTGGACCAGGCGAGCCCCTCAGTGCTGATCCATGCATGGGCCGGCGTGCCGCCCCAGGTGGAGTCGATCAAACCGATGGGCACCTTCTCTTCCTGCATAATCCTACGGCCGAAGAAGTAAGCGACGGCTGAGAAATCCTTTGCCGTCTCTGGCGTGCAGATTTTCCATGTATCGTCTGACTCGAGCATGGGTGAGGCGGTGGCCCGCTTCCTTTGCACAAGCAGACGGATCTTTGGATAGTTGGCAGCGGCGATCTCTTTCTCCGAATCCTTCACCGGCGCACTGCTGAACCCTTTCAGCGGCATCTCCATATTTGACTGGCCGGAGGCGAACCAGACGTCGCCGATCAGCAGGTCGGTGCGGTCGACCGGAGCGGCGGACATGTCGCCCGTCACGTGTAGCGCGAAGGGACCACCCGCTTTTTCGGGCTGCAGGCTTAGCTCCCACAATCCCAACGGTGATGTGTTGGTTTCCATCTTCTGGTTGTGGAACTGCACAGTGATGTGTTCAGCCGGTGCGCCGAAGCCCCAGATGTGGATCGGCATCTCCCGTTGCAGTACGGCGTGGTCCGAGTAGACATTGGGCAGGCGGACCTCCGCCTGCATGACTGTGGCACTAGCCAGCAGGAGAACGGCGATGAGCAAACGCATCGAGAACCTCAAAAGAAGGAATGCAACATCATAATGGACCGGAAAGACGAGTCTCATCGGGTCAGCTTTTGAGTTCGGTCCTTACCAGAAGCATGCCAAGCCCAAAGGGTTCTTCCAAGCACACGGTTACTGGCATCACCGCTTGCTGTAGAGCAGGGAATCCGCGTCCGCGGAGCCTATTTCCAGGTCATTGGGATACGCACTATTCACATTGCCCGCGTGAATCAGCCGATGCTTGACGAAGGTTGCGGAGGGTACTTCGCGGTGTTCAACGACATCCATTGCGAGTTGCATGATGGAGTCGCCATACTTCTCCGGGAAGTATCCGACGGAACCGATCAGTCTGGAGTTCGGCCTCCGCATCTCGCGACGGGCTTCGATGCTAGCGTTCTGTCCAACAGCCAGGCAGTCCTGCGGACGTCCACATTCCTCAAACGCCTGCAATGCTCCCAGGCAGCTTGGATCGTTGAGCGCTGCCAGCAGGATCTTCTTCGCGCGTGTCCTGCCCAGATGCTTACGCATTGCGGCGAGGCTGTCCTCAAAGCGCCCTTTGCCATCGAGAAAGATCGCGTTCTCATCCGGGAAGCGCGGCAGCACCTCGCGCAAGCCGGCAAGTGTTGCAGTCATGCGTGAGCGGGGCAGCGGTCCTGCCGTGGGAAGCTCCATCAGCACCACCTCATCCACGCGCCCCTTCCATTCCTGCAGGCAGGCCTTGCCCAGTGCGCGGCCGCCGAGAACACCTGCCCGGTAGTTATCCGCACCGTAGTAGGTCGCGCCGGGATGCGGCACCTCGATCGCGATAAGCGGTATGCCTGCCTCCAGAATGCGCGCAGCGACGAGCGACGCGCTCTGATGATTGGTTTGGAATTCAATGACGAGATCCATGCGTTCCCGCACAAAGATGCCCGCATTACGAATGGCTGCCTTAGGCGAGCAGTGATTGTCCAGCACCAACAGGTCAACGCCCGCTCGGTAGGCCGCGCTGCGAATGCTGTCAGAGACCAGCCGAGAAAACGAGAACTCTTCCGTCTGCGATGCGTAGCCAATGCGAAGACGCTTGCTGCGTGCTGCACGCAACGGCCGATAGCAATTCTTGGAGACGCGCTCGACCATGCCGCAACTCACCAGCGTGGTCAACAGGCGGTATGCGCTGGGTCGCGGCATCTGCGTGTGGCGGCACACGATGTCGAGACTCACATCATCCGTGCATTGCTGTAGATATTTCAGGATCTCGCAGGCCCGCACCACGGAGTGGATGTGGGAAGTGCGCGGGATGGAGGGGACGGCCATGGCTTGCATATCTTTCGCACCGCAAAATACCACGCGAGGTCCTTTCCTCGTCAATGGCAAACACAAACCTCAATCAAAACGCGTTTAACTGGGCTTTTCACCGCGGCGTGATTTCGCTGGGTGAAATCAGCCCACGGCCATGTTTGTCTTTGAATGCGCTGCAGCAGCATCGCTAGGATGGCCGCCATTCTCAGAGGTGACGCCCTCGGCGGCCCCTGAGCTTCAGGAGGCATCATGTTTCAACTTCAACCATGTAGCGCGGAAAGAGAGCCCGCCCGGAGGAGGCTATTCAGCGGCTTGGGAGGGCTTCAACGGCCTGTGCTACTTGCCAGTCTGCTTGCTCTGTCTGCAACGCAGGCATGTCTCGGACAGTCCATCACGGGCGACATCATCTCCGCGGTCACCGATCCGGCCGGCGGGAACATTCCCAACGCAGACCTGACGCTGACGCGCGTGGATACGGGGCAGCAAACGCACCTGAAGACCGACGGAAACGGTCTTGCCGTCTTCAGCTCTCTAAAGCCCGGCAACTACAAGCTCGTTGTGGCGCATGAGGGGTTTCGGGTGACGCAGCTCGATAACATCACGGTCGTCATCGGGCAGCGCGTGAATCTCGACGTCCACATGCAGATCGGTGCCAGCAGTGAATCGGTAACCGTCTCCGCGAGTGAGGCTGCGCTGCTCAACTCCGAGAGTGCGGCGGTAGGGCAGGTCATCAATCAGAACAGCATCCAGACGTTGCCGCTCAACGGTCGCAACTTCATGCAATTGACACAGCTCACGACAGGCGCTGCACCCATTGGCGCCGGCAATTCACCGGCGACAACGTGGACTGGCCGCAGCGATACGACGGTCTCGCTTGCGGGTCTGCGTGAGAGCGACACCAGCTTTCTGGTGAACGGTATTGAGACACGCAACTCGCGCTTTGGTAACACTGGCATCCGGCCATCAGTAGACGCTATTCAGGAGTTCCGCGTGCAGCGCACCACGTTCGGTGCGGAGTTCGGCCATGCTGCCTCCATCATCAACACCGAGATCCTCTCCGGTGCGAACCCGTTTCACCTTGTGCTCTTTGAACTGAATCGCAATCGCGCCTATGCGGCGAACACCTATTTTGCGAAGCAGGCGGCGATCTCGCAGCCCGCGCTGAACCAGAACACTTTCGGTGGAACCTTCAGCGGGCCGATGTGGTTTCCGAAGGTTTATAACGGCCGCAATCGCACGTTCTTCATGTTCAACTACGAGGGCTTCCGGCTCATCCAGGGGCAGACCCTGACCTCTCTGTATCCGTCGGTCGCACAGCTCCAGGGCAATCTCGCAGATGACAGCGCGGGCACGGGACTTATTCCGACCACTTCACCTTTCTGCGCGACAAATCGGGCTTCCATCAAGTGCGTTGACATCCTGAATCCGCTCACGGGTCAGCCCTTCGCGGGCAATGTGATTCCCAAAGCCCAGCTTGATCCCACGGCGCAAAAGGCTCTGCAATTCATTCCCGGACCGAATGTGCTCGCGGCAGGTGGTGCCGCGTTCCCCAGCTTCAATACCATTGCGACACCGCGATCGAATCAGATCATCAATCAGTACAACGTTCGCCTGGACCATCGCTTCTCGGAGCGCGACAGCATTTACGCGACCTGGTCCAACAGCAATGACAATCTGTTCAATCCCGCGATTAATCCGCTCGGTGGAACCAGCGTCCCGTTGAACGATCACTTATGGACCGCGACGTATCTGCACACCTTCACGCCCACTCTTGTGAATGAGTTTCGCTTTGGTGCGAACGACTCCGCGACCTTCCGCAACGCCGAGAGCGCCTTCGGACCGAACTACGCCGGTGGATTGTTCGGCTTGCCCTACGCCAACGGCGCAGACGCTGCGACGTATGGTGTGCCCATCTTCGGGATCGCAGGCTTTGGTCCTGTCGGTTCCATTGCGGAAGTGATCGGAGCCGACGACAAGTACTACCAGGTTTCTGACAACGTCACATGGACGCACGGCAAGCTGACCTCCATGAACGGAGTCCAGTACATCCATGAAAACTTCACGCAGATCACGGACTTTGCATCGAACCCAACGCTGTCGTACAGCAATGGCTACTCCGTGCGCGACGCTGCGGGCAAACGCGTCAGCAGTCTTGGTCTGAGCGATTTTCTGCTGGGCCAGCCCTACGAAATCACCGCAGCCCAGGGTGACTCGACACAATACCTTCACACGGCTTACTACGGTCTTTACTCCCAGAACAATTGGAAGGTTCTTCCATCACTCACACTCAACCTCGGTCTGCGGTATGAGTACGCCGGACCTCCGATTGAATCCCGTAATCGCAGTCAGTTCTTCGATACCACGACCGGTCAGTTCCAGTACGCGGGCACATCGATCCGCCGTTCGATCGTCAAGCCGGACTACAACAACTTCGCACCACGCGTGGGCTTTGCCTGGAGACCAGCGTTCCTGCAGAACACCGTCGTGCGCGGAGGTGTCGGGACGTATTACGCGACCGACAACTTCAACGAAGAACAGTTCAAAAACCAGGGCAGTCCCTTCTATACCTCGCAGAGCAATACACCCAGCTCCACCACGCCCGTTTCCATCTTCAATCCATTCGCCGGTGTCTCCAACAGCTTCCCGCCGCCCAATGCCAATATCTTCACGCTCGACCAGAACAATCGCACCTCGTACATCAATCAGTGGGGTCTGGACATTCAACAGTCGTTCGCGAAGGACTTTTTACTGGAATTGGAATACGCGGGTTCCAGCGGTCAGAAGCTCGCACAGCGTAAGAACGCGAACATCGGTGCCATCGATCCGACGGGCACAGTTCCTCTGTCTTCCCGCAAAGCCTTCCCGCAATACGGATTCATCCTCGTCAGTAGTAACTACGGCCGCTCGAACTACAACGCGCTGACCGCGAAGCTTGAGAAGCGCATGAGCCACGGCAATTCATTCCTTGTCGCTTACACCTTTTCGAAGGCCATCGATATCGGCATCACGGATGATTTCTCTGCCTTGTCGCGTGACTTCTTCCGCTATGACCGTGGAGTGTCGGACTACAACGTTCCCAATCGCCTGGTCATCAGCTACGCGCTGCAGTTGCCCTTCGGACGTGGTCAGCACTTTCTGTCGCGTGCTCCGCTTGCCTTGGATTACATCGTTGGAGGCTGGCAGCTTAACGGCATCACCAGCTTCAGCAGCGGTCAGTACAGCACGCCAACACTATCGGGCGACAACCTGAACATCGGTGACTTCAGCCAGTCCCGTCCGAATCTCGTCGGCAATCCGCGCGCCGGTCGTAACACGCCGTTGCAATGGTTCAACGCCGCAGCCTTCGCGCAGCCTGCGTTCGGAACACCGGGCAACGCAGGACGAAATTCGCTGCAGCAGCCGGGCTTTCAGAACTGGGATGCCAGCCTGTTCAAGTCGTTGAGCCTCACAGAGAGAGCGAAGTTCCAGTTGCGATTCGAAGCATTCAACATCTTCAACCACACACAATTCGGCTCTGCGAGTACTTCACTCGGACCGGGCTTCGGGGCCATCACGTCAACGCGTGCGGCGCGCATCGTGCAACTCGGTGGCCGCTTCCAGTTCTAAAACGCTTGACCCAGCGGTGGGATGCGGCTGTGCATCCCATCGCTCTTTTTACCCTCGTGGACTGGACCTGATATGAATTGTGGCACTTGCGATCCATCGATTGACCGCACGGCGGAAGCTTCATCGCACGGCGGCCCACAAACGATGGTCATGGAGGAGAGTACTTTGCAGACCTTTGATTCGCAGCTTCGTATCGGCCTGATCGGCCTGGGCCTCGACGCCTATTGGCCGCAATTTGACGGACTGAAGGAACGGCTCCAGGGCTATCTGCAAGTTGTGCAGCAGAAGGTCACCACCGCTGCGCGCACGGTCGTCTCGCTGGGACTCGTGGACTCGACCGACAAGGCAATCCGGGCCGGCCACGCTTGCCGCACCGAGGACATCGACATCCTGCTGATCTACGTCACGACTTACACGTTATCGGCAACGGTGCTGCCGGTGATTCAACGCGCCAAGGTACCGGTGATTTTGTTGAACCTTGTTCCAGAGGCTGCGATTGATTATGTGAAGTTCAACGGCATGGGCGACCGCACGGCAATGACGGGCGAATGGCTCGCCTACTGCGCAGCCTGCCCCGTGCCAGAGATTGCGAACGTCCTGCGTCGCCTTGATATTCCGTTTCATCAAGTCACCGGAATGTTAGAGCGCGACCCCGAGTGCTGGAACACCCTGGAGGAGTGGCTTAAAGCTGCCGAAGTCGTGAAGACAATGGCGCACAGCCGCCTTGGGCTGATGGGACATTATTACGGTGGCATGCTCGACATCGCGACGGACCTTGCACAGGTGAGCGGGCGGTTCGGCACAGTCATTGAAATGCTTGAAGTCGATCACCTGAGTGCCCTCAGGCGTGATGTTACGTCGGAAGAGACAGCACAGAAGGTGCAGCAGATCCATCACTTCTTTGCGGTCGATGAAGACTGCGCTCCAGACGAAGTTACGCGCGCCGCTGCCACTGCCGTTGCGCTGGAACGAATGGTCGGTGAGAAGTCGCTCGACATGCTCGCCTACTACTACATGGGTTCCGGCATCGCCGAAAACGAGAACACCATGAGTTCCATCATCCTCGGCACGTCCATGCTCACTGGCACTGGCACGCCCGTTGCCGGCGAGTACGAGGTGAAGAACGTTCTCGCGATGAAGATCCTCGACGAGCTTGGTGCGGGAGGGTCTTTCACGGAGTACTACGCCATGGACTTCCTGGAAGACCTGGTGCTGATGGGGCACGACGGTCCCGGTCACATGCACATTGCGCAGGACCGCATCCGCGTGCGTCCCTTGCGCGTGTATCACGGCAAGGTGGGCCGAGGCCTTTCCGTAGAGATGGCAGTCAAACACGGCCCGGTCACTCTGCTCTCAGTAGTAGAGGACAAGCAGCGCGGTTTCTCTCTTCTGGTTGCGGAAGGAGAGAGCGTTCCCGGCCCGATCCTCGAGATCGGCAACACCAATTCGCGCTATCGCTTCCCGATTGGCGCACGCCGCTTCTCGGAAGAGTGGAACGCGCGTGGCCCGGCACATCATTGCGCGGTCGGCATCGGCCGGCGTGCGAGCCAGCTTCAAAAGATTGCAGATCTGATGGGGCTGAACTTTCACCAGGTCTGCTAAACGCTACACATCATCAGCAGTCGTGTGCTCCCGTGCACGAACGGAGGAACTACATGAAGCAAATCCTTACTCTCGCGCTTGGCCTCGCCCTCTCGCCCGCGCTGGCATCTGCACAGCAAAGCACTGTCAACGTGAAAATCGATTGGGGAAAGGTAGTCACCACGTCGCGTTCCACAGCGAGCTACCAGGTCGTAGTGAACCCTATGCTCGAGCGCGGAGCGAAGATGCACGACGGAACCTTCAAAGCGATCGCGACAGCGGGCGCTGATTACGTTCGCTACGTCCCGTGGTTGCCGTACCCAAGGCTGGGTGTCGCTGAGCTGGAGCCACCGACTCCCGAGAAGACCTCGTGGGACTTCACACTACTCGACCCCATGGTGGAAGACCTGATGAAGGCGCAGAACGGCCACAGCGTCATCATGAACTTCAGCACCATGCCCGCATGGATGTGGAAGACCGACAAGCCCGTGACCTACCCGAAGGATCCGAACCAGGTCTACTGGGACTACACCCAGGGGACGGAGATTAAAGATCCCACTTACAAGGAAGCAGCTGCGTACTACGCACGGCTGCTCTCCTGGTATGAGAAGGGTGGCTTCACCGACGAGAACGGCAAGTTCCACGCCAGCAAGTACCACTACAAGTTCGCTTATTGGGAGCTGTTGAACGAGATCGATTTCGAGCACCACTGGACACCGCAGGAGTACACAAAGTTCTACGACGTCGTCTCCGCCGAGATGCGCAAGGTTGATCCGGATCTCAAGTTCATGGCGTGCGCTTCCGCCGCACCGGCTACCCACGGCGAGATGTACCGCTACTTCCTGGACCCAAAGAACCACGCACCAGGAGTTTCAATTGATTTCGTGACGTATCACTTTTACGCGACGCCACCGGCAGACGAGCCCTTCGATGCGATGCAGTTCACCTTCTTCGATCAGGCCGATGGCTTCCTGCATACGGCGCGCTACATCGAACAGCTGAAGCATGAGCTTTCCCCCGCAACGAAGACTGATCTGGATGAACTGGGCGTAATTCTGGCCAATGATGACAAGAGCAACCATGGGGAGAAGATGCCGCCTGAACCGCCGCTCTACTGGAATCTTGCCAGCGCGATGTACGCCTATCTTTATGAAGAGGCTGCCAAGTTCGGCGTGGATGTGATCGGCGAATCGCAGCTCGTGGGCTATCCCACGCAGTACCCCAGCGTATCGATGATGAACTACAACACCTCGGAACCCAACGCGCGCTTCTGGACCATGAAACTGATCCTGGACAACCTTGGTCCCGGCGACAAGCTGGTCTCAACGTCTGGCGGTGACCACGCGATCGCGGCCCAGGCATTCGACACGGCGAAGGGCCGAAAGATCCTTCTCATCAACAAGCGTCAAACCACCGCGACGGTCAATCTCCCTGCGGGATCATCCGTACGATCCATCGCCTATACCGCCCCCTCGACTGGAGATAAGCCTCCTGCTACTGCGACCCCAAGCAGTTCAACGCTCTCTCTCGAGCCATTTGAAGTGGCCATTGTCACACTAGGGAATTGAGGTGCGCTGAAGACAGATCCCAGGGCGAGAGGGCAAGGTTCCTCTCGCCCTGGCTGCGTTCGCGGCGAAAGAGCAAGACAGCACTTGATCTCGCGAAGGCTCACCCGAAGTTAGGGCGGCGCTGCTGGATCGGGGGCAACCAACGGCAATCTCGTCAGCAGCTGGAGGCACGTAACCGGCAGCATTCAATAGGCTATCTACCGACTCGTAAGTCTCACGCGGGGTCGCCAGGCGGCGACCCCGCCTTATCGTCTGACCGGCATTCATGACTCCCTATGCGTTGCAGGAGTTCCGCTACCGTTTGCTGCCTCCTATGGGGAGCGTCGTGACGTAAGACGATGTCTTCCTCTAAGGAAAACATCACAAAAGGCTAAGGGCCTGGTCATAGACATCACCGGTCGCCTCGGACACACTACAGCCGAGCCGTTGACTCAACCGTGTGGTGCTTGACCCTGGGTCACCCTTTGAGTGATCCGTGCGACCGGTGCCGTATCCCCTCTAGTACCCCCGCCCTGGGCCCTCCAAGGAATGAGTAGAAATGATCACAGCGCGCCGCTCTCCCTTCCGTTTGAATCTTTATCTCCTTCTCCTTGCTTCTCTTGCGATCGTGGCCGGATGCGGTGACTCCGCCAAATCCACGCCTGCCGCAGCGGCACCAGGCATCTCGTCGCTCAGTCCTGCGACGATCACTGCGGGTGCTGCAAGTTTCTCTCTGACCGTGACCGGGTCCGGCTTCGTCTCCGGCTCTGCTGTGCAGTGGAACGGCAGCGGCCGAACCACCACTTACACAAGCCCCACGCAGCTCAGCGCGGCCATCGCGGCAAGCGATGTGGCTGCTGCCGGCACGGCGCAGATCGTCATCGCGAACCCCGACGGCCAGAAGTCGTCAGCCTCGACCTTCACCGTGAACGCAACTCTCCCCCTACCCACCGTCACGACCCTCAGCCCAGCTTCGGCTGCCGCGGGCAGCAGCGGCTTCACGCTGACCGTGAACGGCACAGGCTACCGGCAGGGCTCGCAAGTTGTCTGGAACGGCAGCCGGATCGTCACGACCACCGTCGTGAGTGCGACGCAGGTGACCGCAGTCATCCCAGCCAGCTTCCTGGCGACGCCGGGAAGCGCTGCGGTTGCGGTCGCCAACACCGATACCGGAGACACGTCGAGCACCCTCGCCTTCACCATCACGTCCGCACGTCCCGTGTTGACGTCCTTGTCGCCCGCAACCGCGACAGCGGGCAGCGCCGCAGTCACCCTGACAGTCAACGGCACCGGTTTCATCTCTGGAGCAACGGTCGCGTGGGCTGGGTCTGCCCGTCCAACGACATTTGTCAGCCCAACCCAGTTGTCCGCTGCCGTTCCAGCATCCGATCTTGCTTCGGCAGGATTGACGAATGTAGACGTGGTGCAGGCGGGCGTTCGTTCTACCAACCAGTTACCCTTCACAGTCGTTGCCACGGCTCCTTCGCTCGCGTCGCTTTCCCCAACATCCGTGCGCGCGGGGAGTGCCGGGTTTGATCTGACGGTCATTGGAACCGGCTTTACCGCAGGAGCTGCCGTCTCCTTCAACGGTGGGACGAAGCCGACGACGTTTGTCAGCGCAACCCAACTAAGGGCGGCGATCACAACAGGAGACCTGGCTGCCGCAGGGAGCGTGACGGTGTCCGTAATTCAAGGGACCGCACCCGCTTCCAACACGTTATCCTTCACCGTTACGCCGGCCGCACCGGTGATCTCGTCTCTGTCGCCGACAGGTGTGGTTGCGGGCGCTCCGGCCACCACGCTCACCGTCAACGGCTCGGGCTTCAGTGCCAGCTCCGTTGTGAAGTGGAACGGGACGGCGCTGACAACGACGGTCCGGAACGGCACACTACTTGAGGCTGCTGTACCCGCTGCAAATCTTACGTCCGCTGCAACCATCTCCATCACGGTGGAGAATCCCTCCAACGAGGGCGGTCTCTCCAACGCAGTGACCTTCGCGGTGTCAGCCCCGGTCAGCGGCAAGATCGTGCAGCTTCTGTCGACTAGCTATAACGGCGGGAACTCAAATGTGAACCAGGGGAACTCTCCACCCAATTTGAGTCAGGATGGCCGCTATGTGACGTTCGCCTCGTATGCGACGGACATCTTCGCCGGCGATACGAATCGGCAGACGGATGGCTTCTTGCGGGACACCTGTGTCGGTTCCGCGCCGGCGGGATGCGTGCCCTCGATTGCGCGAATTACCCAGGATCCGGAAACGTTCTATTTAAATGGGGCGTACCGGTATCTGGTCCTGAGCAGTAACGCGCGATATGCCCTGTTCGAAGCGACGGACTTCCGCCGGATCGATCTCCGGGATAACTGCATTGGAGCCTCGGCTTGCAGCCCGTCTGTCACACACATCAACTACATCCCCGGTGACCCGAACCTCGCAACGCCAAGCTCCTGCTGCTCCGCATTGAGTCCAGACGGCAGATACATCGTCTTCTCGGCACTCGTCACCAATCCCGACAACACGAGCTCGCGGGCGATCTTTGTGCGTGACACCTGTACTGGCGTGGCGGGATGCACCCCCAGCTCGACACGCGTAGCGCTTGGGTCAGGCGCGACGCCACCCCGGCAACCCTTCCAGTCGGATATCAGCAGCGGCGGCCGCTATATCCTCTTCCGCACCGCCGGGAACGACATCATTCCCACGTACAGCACAGCGCTGCATCTGTTCCTGCAGGACACCTGTATCGGCGCACCCACCGGTTGCACGATCACTTACACGGCCATGGACGTCCGGGCGGACGGCACCGAAGGAGACGGCAACCTTGCCAATGAGGCCCTGGCGTCGGAAGAACCTTCCTTCAGCAAAGACGGACGCTACGTCGTCTTCAGTTCGACCGATTCGCACATGATTGCGGGAAGCGTCTCGACCAACACTCCCAGGGTCTATGTCCGCGACACCTGCGTCGGTGCCCCCTCAGGCTGCGTACCCTCCACCACTCTCGCCACCGATCCAGCAGCCACTTCCAGGAGCTTCATCGGATTCCGCAGCATCAGCGAACACGGACGCTACGTCGTTTACATTCAGGAGGGCAGGAACTCGGCAGGTGCCTTCACCGAAACCCCAATGGTGCGCGATACCTGCCTTGGCGCTCCGGCGGGCTGTTCGCCGTCTACCAGCAAGGCGTCGGCGGATCCTGACAATGTGGTGGGGGCAACACAGCTTGTCTTCATCTATCCATCTATCAGTGCCGACGGTCACTATGTCGCATTCATGGGCGGTGGACAGGTGTACCTGGCCCAGACCGGTTACTGAAAAGCGGCATCGGGAAAACCTAGCCGTGGTGTGACGACACCACGGCTGAAGTGTTTGATCCCGGAGCATTGTTGCGGAAAGCCGATTATCCGTACTTAATCGCTGTACGTGTCCTCATCACGCCGTTCATTGCGGCGTGGCGGGCTGAGCCGCAGCAGCGTTTCTGCTAGTGTTGCCGCGCCCTCTAATAGTATCCCGGTGCCCTGGCGAGCTTTGGTTCATTGCCGATAAGTCGCTAGGTCACCTGATCCAGGCTGCTGAGCCAGCGAGACGCTGAGCAGGAACATCTGAGCTGGCGAGACGCACGGCGCAACAGGAAATAGGGAGATTCCCGGCGCAGTAGTAAGCTGGTCGCGAACACCCGAAGCCGTCACTGCTTGCCGCCAACACTTGCGTGCGCTATTTCTTCGCCTGCCTCATCCCCGAGAGGTCTACTTGTTTTATTGCTTTGACAAGTTTGAATTAAGTGAACAGGAATTCTCTCTCCGCCGTGACGGCCAGCGCATCGCGATCGAGCCGCGCGCGCTTCGAGTGCTGCTCGTTCTGGTCGGCAGCCAGGGCAAACTCCTGGAGAAGAAGACACTCCTGGAGGCAGTGTGGAAGGACACCTACGTCGAGGAAACGACCCTCACCCGCGCCATCGCCGTCATCCGCAAACACCTGGAAGACGATCCGCGCGCACCCAGATACATTGAGACCATTCCGACGCGTGGTTACCGTTTCATCGCGCCAGTCGAGATCAGGCCTTCGTCCGCTGACCCTGCAATGACGGTTCTCTCGTCGACTGTCGTTGCCGATCCCGGAGCATCCGATGCGGTAGCCAAGCCAACGCCGTCAACAGCACCCAGCACCGTGGCTCCTCTTCAGGCACCTGAGTCCAGAGCCGCGAAGAAGCAAAAGACAGCAACACGCATCCTGACTGCTTTTGTCTTCGGCGCAGTGGCCCTCGGGGCTTTCCTCGTGCAGCGACGGAGCCGGGGCGCGTCCCTGAGTACGAAGGACACAATCGTCCTCGCGGACTTCACCAACACGACCGAGGATCACGCCTTCGACGATGCGCTTCGTCAGGGCATGCTCGTGCAGTTGGAACAATCACCCGTCCTGCGGTTGGCCAGCGACAGCCAGATACGAAACACGCTCAAAATGATGGGCCTGCACACCGATGCCGTACTCACACCGGAAGCAGCTCGTGAGGTCTGTCAACGCATCGCTGGTACGGTCGTACTCAACGGATCCATCCACAGGCTGGGCAAAGAATATGTCATTGGCCTGCAGGCCAGACGCTGCAGCACGGGCGAACAGCTCGATGCGGAACAGGTTCAGGTTGCACGCAAAGAAGATGCGCTGAACGCCCTTAGCCAGATCGCCACGCGTTTTCGCACACGAATCGGCGAAGCCAGCGGCACGATCCATGACCTCGACACACCACTCGCGGAAGCCACGACGCCCTCTTTAGACGCTTTGCGGGCTTTCAGTCGCGGCATCGGGAACTTCAATACAAAGGGTAGCGCTGCCGCCGTACCGTTGTTTCAGCAGGCGACGGAACTCGATCCTGCGTTCGCCGAAGCGCATGTGTGGCTGGGCCGGATGTACGCAGACCTGGGGCAGGAAGCGGCTTCTATCCAGAGCACTCAGAAGGCCTATGGATTGCGAGAGCGGGCAAGCTATCGCGAACGTCTCTCGATCGATGTCTCGTACGAGTTGCTAGTCACGGGGAATCTCGAAAAAGCGAAGGCCGCCTGCGAGGCGTGGATTCAGATGTACCCACGCGATGTATATCCCAGGGCCTTTCTTTCGGCCATCGTGTATCCCGCGTATGGACAATACGACCGGGCGCTGAAGGAGGCGACCGACTCGATGACCGTCGATCCGGATTTCGTCGTGGGCTATCGAAATGCCGCGGTTAATCTGATCGCGCTCAATCGTGTCGGCGAAGCGGAGCAAATCCTTCAGCAGGCAGCGCAGAGAAAACTCTTCCTGCCCGGCTTTGTCAGTACTGCCTACCGGATGGCTTTTCTAAAAGGGGATGAGAACGCAATGAAGCGGGCATCGGATTCTGCACCGACGAATCCGTGGTTGTTGCACTACCGCGCAGCGACACAGGCGCAAGCAGGGAAAATGACGCAGGCGCGCCCTTTGCAGGAGCAGGCCGTTGGAATCACGCGGCGTGGACAAAGGCAGGAGACAGAGGCCGAACTCACGGTGGCTCAGGCGACCACAGACGTGCTCTATGGCTATCCCGAGGCGGCAGTCAAAGAAGCGCGCGCCTCCTTGCTTCTATCGACGGCAAGAAGTGTCGAATATTCTGCGGCTCTGGTCCTCGCGATGACGAAGCACGATGACGAAGCTCTACGACTCATCGCCGATCTCCGGCGGAGATTCCCGGAGGACACGCTTGTCCGCTACGAGTATCTCCCCACGATTCAGGCAGCGCTGGCCCTTGGCCACAATCAGCCGCAGCAGGCGATTGATCTGCTTCAACCTACGTCCCAGTTTGAAGTAAGCCTGCCCCTGAATGCTGTCTACCTTCGCGGTCTGTCTTTCCTTGCAATGGGTAAGGCGCCGCAGGCGGCTGCGGAGTTCCAGAAGATCGTCGATCATCCCGGGCTTGTGCTGTGTGACCCGCTCCTGAATTTGGCTCAGATCAATCTTGCGAGAGCCTATGTCGCGCAGGGAAAGCGGGAAGATGCGAGGGCTAACTACCAAAAGCTTCTCCAACGCCTAAGCGGCGCCGACGCCGGACTCCCCATACTGCAACAAGTAACTCGGGAACAATCTCGGGTCCTGTGACTCGAAAACAAAGCGAGGCCATCGTCCGGTTCAGTAGCCATCCGAGGGCACTGCGTTTCTTTACGTCATGTCTTTCCGTCACATGGCGTCACTAAGAAAAACCTAAGACAAACACAGCGCTTTTCTAAGACGCAAACGAGCACCGGCAGCGCATTGTGTAGGCACCCCTCTCGCACGACAACACCAGGTGCCTGCTTTGCGCTACGTACGTGCACCTGCTTCGGACGTGCTCCCGCGGAGGCCATTCCAAGGAGATCGACCCGTGAAGCCCGTCTACACTGCTTTACCTTCTCTAATCCTGCTGCTTTCGTTCTCGGTACCCTGCAAACTTGCACTCGCACAGCACACACCACCCGGATTTCGCGCACGCGATCCCGGCCCACGTCCGAATCCGAAGAGCGCGATTCCCAACCCGGTTCCAGGCCTGAACGAAAACGAGATCGCTCTCTTCACAGAGAGTCTGTTGCGAGTCTCCGAGCTTGAGGGAACCTGCGACACCTGCGTGCAGCAACCGCAGGGTGTGCTTCCGATCGATCCCGATCCAAGCAATCCGTTCTCGCCGAAGAAGCTCATCAACTCGGCGGGCATGGGACCGGTCTTCAACGCGGACCAGTGCTTCACCTGCCACTCCCAGCCCGCCATCGGTGGCAGTGCCCAGCGGAAGAACGCTGCCTTTGAAGTCGCCGGCCGCATGGGCGCAAACAACATCGTCCCCAGTTTCGAAGAGCGCAACGGCGCCTTCCGCGAAGTGCGTTTCAAGTTTGGTAGGGACGGTGCGCGAGACGGTGGCGTTCACAGTCTCTTCACGCTCGCCGGCAGATCAGATATTCCGGCCTCCTGCCGGGTCCGCCAGCCTGACTTTGACAAGGAAATGCGGGAACGCAACCTCGCCTTTCGCATCCCGCTGCAGTTATTCGGACTTGGGCTGATTGAATCGATTCAAGATTCGACCATTCGTGACAATATGCGTGCCGATCGGGAAGAAAAACGGGCGCTCGGCATCGAGGGACGACCCAACATCAACCCGAACACCGGCACGATCAGCCGCTTCGGATGGAAGGCGCAGAACGCCTCACTAACCGTCTTCGCCGGAGAAGCCTACAACGTGGAAATGGGCATCAGTAACGATCTTTTCCCGATCTCCCGCAATGAAGACTCGGAGTGCAACAAGGCCTACGAGCCCTTCGACGTTCCACGCACCGACGGTGTGTCCTACAACAACCCGCTCAAAATTATGCCCGCCTGGCTCATGTTCACAGAGTTCATGCGCTTCGTGGATGCTCCACAGCCCGCACCCATGTCGGCCTCCGCATCGCGCGGTAGGCAGCTCTTCAAGGATATCGGCTGTTCCTTCTGCCACACCCCGTCCATGCAGACGCCAGGCACGGCGAACCCTTCTGGCCAGTGGGATGAGATCGGTGCTCACACGGTGGCCCTCCGCGGACAGAGCGTAAACCTATACTCCGATCTGCTGGTGCACCACATGGGCGCAACGATGGCAGACAACATCGTGCAGGGCAACGCGGGACCGGATGAGTTTCGGACTACGCCTCTCTGGGGCCTTGGGCAGCGCATCTACTTCCTGCACGACGGCCGGACCTCGGACCTGGCAACTGCCATCCAGGATCACTTCTCCTTTCCCGGCTTCGACGGCGGCGACAACCCTGCGAAGGATCGCGACTCCGCGAGGTACGGCTTCTCCGAGGCGAATGGGACCGTCAGCCGCTTTAACAGGCTGCCGGAAGTCGACAAGCAATCCATCCTGGATTTTCTAAGGACTCTCTAGCAGCAGAGATCCGGAGTCACGATGAAACCACTGTCAGCGTTCTGTTTATCAATCATCATGCTAAGTCCTTCACTCGTCCGAGACGCTGACGCCGCCTCGGACCCTTTTCTTGGAAGATGGATACTCGATCCGTCGGCTTCGCGCTACCCGGCAGACACGTGCCCGAAACAGATGACCATCGAGATGACACGAGAAGTCCGCGGCGTGCATTACCACTCACATACGCAACCCGCAATCGGTGAGGCATTCGATGTCGACTACACCGCGGGCTACGACGGCAAGCCCGCCATGGTCACAGGCACCAAAGGAATCCTTTTGCCTGTAAGCCTTCGCCGCGAGAAGAACACTGTGACAGCAACCTATAAGAGTGCCTTCCAGGTAGCTGCGACCAGCGAGCGCGTGCTGTCTGAGGACGGCCGGATCATGACCATCACGACAATCTCCTCTGATTCGCAGGGCGTTTCCGTGAAGGTCGTGGGTGTCTATAGGCGAGATAAGTCAGCAACTCACCAGGAGGTTGGCGGCTCCAGCTGAGGCTCGTCACTTGCAACTCAGGGAGTCTACCGACAGCAGCGTTCCGCGAAGTCGCGACTTAACGATCGATTCGAACCGATCGTCGGCGTCCTTATCCGAACAGAGGTTCGTTGTAACAAGCGAGGCCCGGCGGATCCTGAACTCCACACCAGCCAAACGCCCACAACATCCTCATCACTGCGGAATAGTAGACATCGGCGACGCTTCGATTGGAAATAGCTTACAGGGCTGCGGCCAAAGGGAATGAGATACCGAAAGGTGCTCCCTCGTAGAGGGTCAGCAACCGTGTTCGCATCAGGTAGTATGCTGCGGCAGCTTCCTGCAATTGAAACGGTGCGAAGACCTCACAAAACCCGAAGAGAGTTGCGACTCGGATCTTCCACACGGCGCGCTTGAGCCGGACGCCGTCCCGACGGACCATCTCCGCGATGATTCGTCCTTCAACTTGATCCCATTTCGAGGCTATTGTTGCAAGATCCAGCATCGCGTCTGCATTTGCCGCCAGGACCGCCAGGCCTTTCTCCTCACCAAGATCACGCCACATTGTGGGAGGTTCCAAGCGTAACCGCAGCTGCGAAGGATTTAGGAAGTTTGCCGCAATCTCGCTGATCAGGTCCATGTCCACGGGTCGGATCCGGGCTGCAAGCTCCTCAACACTTGTTCTATGGACTCTGCGTCGTCGCCAATAGAAGCGCCCCTGAATCACTCCATAGGAGGCGAGAAAGCCAAACAGAACGATCAGGACAAGCATGCAACACTCCAGTGGGGATGGACGAGGTGAGAGTCACCGCTCATCATTTTATCGCTGTATTCGGCGCTGATAGTCATCTTTCAAGCGTGCGGGCATAATTGGCGTCTCGGGTTCCGGTAACCAGAAGGCGATGCACCAGAACAAAAGAACACCTTGATATACAGAGTTCCTCGTATTTTCAAGGAGTCCGAAGTGTCCCATAGTGCGCCAGTAGGCATGAAGGGAATCGATCACGAAGGCGGCCAGCGTCCACACCGTAAGCCCGAAACTTTCGCGCGCGATATAGCTTCGCCAATCAAGACCAAGGTTCTGCGTCGCTCGGACCACCGCGACAAATAGAAAGCAAACCAGCACTGTGGAGAAGAGGCTTGCGCGCGACGCCAGTCCGTCAAGAACATTGCTCGCAGCTGGCGTTATCCATGTCGCCAGCCCGGCCGCTAGAATCGGCCCGAATGCAAGGAACGGGAGAATCGCCTTCTTAGCCCCTTCCACCCAGTTTCCCTCTCGCTTCAAAGCAGATCGAGCGATCTCCGCAATGACTGCGATCTGGAGCAGGAAGTCACCCAGGGCGCCGACCCAATAGACGACACGATAACTTTCTTTGGAGCCGAGCCTGTAATCGAGAAAGCAAGCGAGTGCGTAGAACAATCCGTACCCGATCCAGGTGGTGAACCAGGGAACGATCCTCCAGCGCCCTTTTAAAAACAGCACGAGAAGCAGGACGACATTGAGGACCGAGTTCACCGCCCATAAGGCGATCTCTAAAAGAGACAGCTTCACGGATACCCCCTCTTCCGAAAGGGTACCCGAAGGCTGCTGTTTGTTACAGACCAAGTGCCGTCATGAGGACTGCCCAAACGCTCACGTCCGGGGATGAGGCGACCGCATTGCTATCCGCCTGTGGCCGTGGGTTCGCACCGCTGACTGCCTGGGGACGGGGATTTGCGCCGCTGACGGCCTGGGGGCGTGGGTTCGCACCGCTTACTGCGGTGGATGCTGCGTGAGCGGAGAGGGCCGAGGTGCCGAGTGCGAGTGACAGTGCGAACACGAAAAGGGACTTCTGAGTCATGGTATTGCTCCTTAAAGCGCATGTGCGCTCAAAGAAAGCCTATGACTCAGCTATGACTTCGTTGCCCTTTTTTCTTGGCCAGGCGCCATTTGCCTCCTCTAAGTCGCTTCCAACGCGCTCCTGGAGCGACCGATTTACGGCAACCGGGTCCTCCTGGGGAGACTCGCGTCTCGTTCTCTGTGCCGGCGTAGCAACTGATGGAGATCCCTTGTGCTCTGAAAGATATCGAGTACCGCAGATCAAGTGTTACCCATCCAAAGGAGTCGTCGGAGTGCGTGGACTAATAAAGCGGCGTAATGATTCCGTGTGGGAATTTCTGATCATCCCTTCGCTGATTGTCGTCGGCTTTGTCATTCTTGCGGAATTGGTGGATTGGCTCGACAACCACGCAGGTCCGCAGGCGACATGGGGGTTCTTCCGCTTGTGGCTCAGTCAGTATGTCGGCGACACGCAGGCGGCCATCGGAGTTCTGACAGCGATTGCAGGCAGTCTATTCACCGTCACGTCACTAACCTTTTCAATCCTTCTGCTGGCAGTGCAACAGGGCGCGACTGTGTTGAACTCGCAGATCGTTGATCATTATCTTCGCCGCAAATCAAATCGCGCGTGGTTCGGTTTCTTTGTCGGCGTCTCGCTGTTTGTACTCATCACTCTGGTGCAAACAACGCACACGAAGACCCCTGTGTTTGGCGTCATGGTCTCTACCTTTCTTGGGGCGCTGGCGCTGACTGCTCTTATCGTGTTGATCTACGGAACGGTCGATCAGACGCGGCCGATGACGGTCATCGACACCATAGTTGAAGCTGCGAAGGAAGCTCGGGTACGGCAGTTGCAACTGCTCGCCGCCGCGGCTCCCCTTGTACAGCCTGCAGCAGAAATACCCATCCTTTGTCCTGCGGATGGCTATCTGGTCAAAGTTGACTTCAAGGCGCTCGAACGTGCTCTCGCCTCAGAACCCGCAGCGCGCCTGTACTTAACCAAGCCAATCGGCTCGTTTCTTCCTGCGGGTACACGGGTTGCGTGGATTGGTGGAGCGACGAATGTCACTGAGCTTCCACGCCGGGTACTCGAAGCACTTATGATTCGTGTGCAACGCGACATCACACACGATCCGGCCTATAGCCTCGATCACCTGGCGACCATCGGCTGGACCGCCATTTCGACAGCGCACTCTGATCCGGCTGTCGGCGCGATCGTGATCCACGCGTTGCAAAGACTATTACACGCATGGGCGACTCCAGTGCAGCGAGCCCAACCGACGGCAACACAGATCTTTTAAGATGATCCGCTTTTCGCGCAGGTACTGGATTCGATCGAAAGCCTGATGGTTGCCGCCACGGAGTCTCACCAGCACCAGAGCCTTGCACTAATTGTCTCGTCACTCAGCGTAAGCCTTCCGACGCTGCCCGCTTCTTCCAGGGGAGGAGTGTTTCGGATGGTAGGAACTTTGGGGAAATCGCTCTCCAGCCACATCCCGACTCGGGCGTTGTGTGCAGCACTGGAGGAACTTGCGGCGACCTATCAGGAGCTTGGTGCGCGAGCCGAACTTGCCGAGTTGCGGACAGGGCTCGCACATCTGCTCAACGGCGATCGGCAGTCATAGTAGGAGCAGCCGGAATAGATCCGTGTCGTTCGCTGAAATCGGACCAGGTCTAGGCCCCCATCGTGATGGTCGAGAACGCTGCAGCGAGGCTCGGCCGCGCAGCGTTCTCGACCTTTGCGTGCGCCTAGCGCGCCACGAAACCACCGTTGACGAAGATCGTTTGTGCCGTGACCCACTGCGCTTCCGGTGAGATCAGAAACTCGATCGTCGGAACGATCTGCTCCACTTTGCCAAGCTCGCCGGTAACGCTCATGTGCTTCAAGAAGTCTGTCGATTCCTTTGTCTCTGCAGGGTGGAAGAAGGACGTGTCGAGCGGACCGGGGGCGATCGTGTTGACAGTCACTCCGGACGCACCGATCTCCTTTGCAAGGGCGCGCGTGAAGTCTTCCAGGGGCGCCTTGCTGCCGGCGTAGATCGAGTACAGACCAGTGGTTGCACCAAGAAGAGTGGTTCCGATGTTGATGATGCGACCACCCGCTGTCATTCGTTTCGCTGCAGACTGCATGGCGAAAAAAGGCACCTTTGCGTTGATCATGAAGCTGTCGTCATAATCCTGCTCCGTGATCTGCGCAATCGGTTTCTTGATGACTTTGCCCGCGGTGTTCACCAGCACACCCAGTTCTCCAAAAGTGCGGTCGGCGAACTCGAAGACAGCCTCAACCGACTGCTGATCGGTAAGCTCACCCTGGTATACGGCGGCCCGGCCTCCGGCGCTCTCTACCAGGCGCGCGGTCTCTTCCGCTTCAGCCAGAGAGGCTTTGGAACGGCAATGAACCACAACGTTCGCCTGATGGCCCGCGAGCATGACCGCTACGGCCCGTCCCATGTTTCGCGTGGCTCCGGTGACTACGGCGGTCTTACCTGCGAGTGAATACGTCATCGTGATCTCCTGGCGCTTGTAAGCGCAAATCCAGAGTAGGAAATGGCAGGCCAGGAGGTCTTTCAGGAAACCCCGGTTCTTGCAGATTACGGTGCTAAACTGAGCACGCTGTGGAGAGCGTCCTTTGAGTCCGGACCTGAAGAAAGAAAGGCCGGCGCAGCGAGCGGCAGTTCCTGTTCCTAAGTGGGGACCAAGCTCCACGACCGACCACGGCATGGCGGCCATCAATCGGCATCAGCCGGCCGAGATCTCCCATCAGTTGACTGGACACCTCATCCTTTGCAGCTTCACCACGTGCGTGGGACGCGAGACGAGGCTGGCAGGCTCTCGTATTCGAACCGTTGATGCGCACGCAGGCTCATGCGAGATTGTGCCGGCCGGCGCTGACTACTGGGCGCGTTGGCACAACCACAAAGAGGTGGCAGTGTTCTCGGTCGAGTCCGACTGGCTAAGCAAGATTGCTCAGCAGGAGGTCGGCGCCACACGGTTGGAGCTGGAAGTCGATGCTCTCCCGTTCGTCTCGGACCGGATACGACAGATCGCCCAAATGCTTCGTTCGGAGTTTATGCAGCCGCATCACGAGCCCTCCAGCCTGTACACAGACTCGTTGCTCACGCTGCTCGGAATGGAACTCATTCGGAACCATTCTTCCGCAGCCGCACGGCCGGAACGCCGCCAACGGCGGATGCCGAAAAAGACCATCGACAAGGTCACGCAGTACATGCGAAGCGAAATCGGCACGGCAATCACGGTAGAAAGTCTGGCTGATGTTGTGGGCTACTCGGCTAACCACTTCCTGAAGTGCTTCAAAGCCGAGACCGGGCAGACTCCACATAAATTCCTGGTGAATCTGCGTCTAGATCTTGCGCAGGAACTACTCACGACCACGAAATCGTCTATCACCGATATCGCGTTCAAGGCAGGTTTCTCGAGTCAGACGCACCTGACTTCAGCGATGACGAAAGAGCGGTCAGTGACTCCTGGCCAACTCCGAAGAGGCCTCGTCCTGGATCAGTAATCGCCGAGCGATGCACCGGAGCACGCACGGAACTCTAGTTTTGTCGCAGTGTCGCAGTCGGCTCCGCTGATCACAATCGATATGCCCTGTCGCGGCAAGGAACCTGCAAGTTTGGCGGCAGTAACGTCGCATGTGTATCCTGTGCCCGTGTCTAAGTCCAGTGAATCCCTGCTCCTGATCGGTCCGCACGCTGCCGCTCCTTCCCGTGTTGATCGCCGTGAATTCCTCAAAACCACCTCGCTGGCCGCTGGTGCTCTTGCGCTGGGGATGCCGGCGATTGTGCGCGGACAGCATCTCAACAGCAAGCTGAACGTTGCCTGCATCGGCCTCAGCGGCAAGGGTAGGAGCGACACCGACGCCTGCGCTGGGGAAAATATCGTCGCATTGTGCGATGTGGACACGGGAACCGAGGCGTACGAGACGCAGACCAAGAAGTATGCGAGCGCGAAGTTCTACAAGGACTTCCGCCAGATGCTGGACCAGATGGGCAATCAGATTGATGCCGTCACCATCTCTACTCCAGATCACATGCACGCGATTGCTGCAACGCTCGCCATGAAGAAGGGCAAGGCAATCTTCTGTCAGAAACCGCTGACGCAGACCATCTATGAGGCGCGCTACCTCCGCACCATGGCGCATGACAAGAAGCTCGTCACCCAGATGGGCAACCAGGGCAGCGCGTCCGAAGGCCTGCGTCGCGCTGTTGAGACCATCCAGGACGGCCTCATCGGGCAGGTGCATGAGGTGCATGTCTGGACCAACCGTCCCGTGTGGCCGCAGGCGATGGATCGGCCGGTCGGCGAAGATCCCATCCCAGCCACTCTGGACTGGGATACCTGGATCGGACCCGCTCCCATGCGGCCGTACGTTGGCAATCGCAATCCCAAGGATAAGAACGGCGTGTACACGCAGTTCAACTGGCGCGGCTGGCAGGACTTCGGCACCGGCGCGCTCGGCGACATGGCTTGCCACACCGTGAACATGCCGTTCCGTGCGTTGGATCTCGATTACCCGACGGAGATTGAAGCGATCCCTCTCGGCAAGATGAACAAGGAGTCGTATCCCGTCGGCTCCAAGATCCGCTTCGCCTTCCCGAAGCGCACAGCCCGCGTTCCGCTTGAGCATCCTCATCTGTTCCATCACAACCGCAAGGTCGAACACGATCCACTCACGCTGTGGTGGTACGACGGCGGTCAGCCGAACGAGGCGCTTCGTGGCGGACACGATCTGACAAATAAGCCGCCGGCAGAACTGACTGCTGACATCGTCGCGCTGCAGGGCAAGCTTCCCGATAGCGGCTGCCTGTTGATCGGCGATGGAGGCATGGTCTTCTCACCGGACGACTATGGCACGAACTTCTTCATCAAGCTGAAGGGCGATAAGGAATTTGTAAATTACCTGAAGCACCCTGCCATGGCGAAGTATCCAGAGCGACTGCCTCGTAATCGCAACGCCGGAAACCTGGTCCAGGCGCACGCGCTGGAATGGCTCAATGCCGTGAAGGAAAACAAGCCGGAGCTATGCTATTCACGCTTCGATGTTGCTGCACGGCTCGTAGAGATCATGCTGCTGGGCTGCGTGTCCCTTCGGGCTGGACAGAAGATCGAATGGGATGGACCCAGGATGATCGCGAAGAATTGCCCGCAGGCCGCGCCATTCATTCGGCGAGAGAACCGTTCTGGTTGGGTTCTCTCCTAAGATGGCGTGGTGGATATGCTGATACGTCATCACCGGCAACGGTGAGGCGGGAGCAGGGACGTGTCTGCGCACTCGTAAGGGCTGCGCGCTTTGCGCGAGCTGTCGAATATGTGCTGTCTTCCTGTTTGCGCCGTGGTGTCCTCGACCGCGGCGCAACAGAGTTACATCGCGCGGACTGGTTGAGACGACTGAGGTAGACTGCAGCAATGCGGGCAACGCTTAAAGATATTGCGGTGGCCGTTGGCGTCTCTGTGATCACGGTTTCCAAGGTGATGCGGGGTCATAGCGATATCGGCGCTGAGACACGCCGCAAGGTACTCGAAAAGGCAAAGGAACTCAACTTTCGCCCGAACCTTCAGGCTCGCTCCCTTGTCACGGGCAAGAGTCAACTCGTAGGCCTGGTCGTACCAGATCTGCTGCATCCCTACTTTGTCGAAATAGCACAATCTCTCGCGGCAGAACTTCGCAAGAAGGGCTACTACCTGGTCCTGTCTTCCTCCGAAGAAGATCGAGGACTGGAAGAGCAGCAGATGGAACACCTGCTTGCGTTGCGGCTCGATGCCTTGGTGGTCGCATCCTGTGCCTCTGAACCGCCTGCACTCTTCGGGCAGATCCAGCAGCAGGGCACGCCACTGATTCTCCTTGATCGGTCCTTTGAAGACTTTCCGTGCGATTTCGTCGGTTCCGACAACGTCCAGATGGGATATCTCGCAACATCCCATCTCCTGTCGAAGAAACGTAAAAGAATCGCTCACATCCGCGGTCCTGCAAGCTCGATTGGGCGCGGGCGTTATCAGGGCTATCGGAAGGCATTCGAAGAGGTTCGGCGAAAGCTCGATGACAGGTACGTTGTCGAAACGTCCACGGTCGATGTCGATAGCAATCTGGAGGGCAAGTTGGCCATGACTCGCCTGCTTGCAGTCGATCCAAGGCCGGACGCGGTCTTTTGCTACAGCGATCCGCTGGCGATTGGCGCCATCGATGCCATTCTGGAGGCGGGATTGCGCGTGCCGCAGGATGTCGCCGTAGTTGGCTGCGGCAATCTTCACTACGACACCCATCTGCGGGTGCCGCTGACAAGTGTCGACCAAAAGAGCAGGGAACTGGGCATGCGCGTTGCGAAGATGCTGCTATCCATCCTCAGCTCCGATCCGAAGGTGCGCCGTCCGCGGACGTCGATCCAGCCGGTCGAACTGATCCTCCGCGAATCCTGCCACTAGAACTGCTGCCGCTGGAACCGTCACCGATTCCGGGCATCGAGCGCCATCTACTGTAACGTTAACGTCAAGGTTGACACTCGCGTGGCGAGGCGCGTACATTCCCCCTCTATCAGAACAAAAACCTCCTACCGGCCAGGGAAGCTGCCCGGCGTGTGGGAAGGACGCAGTACCTTATGGAGGCGTATCGCATGTCTTTTCCCCGTCGTCACCCCTTTCGGTTGCCGCTCATCGCTGCAGCGCTTTCCCTCGCTGCAACCCAGCTATGTCCTGCACAGGTGCTGTACGGAACGCTGGTAGGCACTGTCACGGACGCATCCGGTGCACTTGTGCCAAACGCGCAGGTTCACATCGTCTCCAGCGCCACCGGAGATACTCGCACAGCGACTACCAACGACGCCGGCATTTACACACTCCCGAGTATCCCGCCAGGGGCCTACACCGTGTCCATCAGCGCCCAGGGATTCAGCGATTACCAGGCAACCGGCGTGATCGTGAACCCCAACAATGCGGTCCGTATCGATGCCACGCTGAAGACCGGCGGCTCGAACGAGACAGTCGAGGTCAATACGACCACGGCCGCGCTGCAGACGGATCGCGCCGATGTTCATCAGGAAGTGACGTCGGAACAACTGCAGTCGCTGCCGCAGCCCACACGGACATACCAGGGGTTGCTGGCACTCGTTCCGGGCGTCGCACCGCCGTCGGCGAACAATGGCGGAACGAACAATCCGATGCGATCCATGGTCATCAGCGCAAATGGCACCAGCGCAAGCGGCACGAACGTCCGCATCGACGGTGTGAGCGCCACCAATCCGTGGGTGCAGTTCTATACAACAGCGGTGCCGTCCAGCGACGCGATTCAGACGGTGAATGTAGTCACATCGACCTCAGGTGCAGACCAGGGCATGGCAAATGGAGCCGCGGTCAATGTGCAGTTGCGTAGCGGTACCAATAAATTCCACGGCAGCGCCTATCTTTATCACCTCGATAATCTGATGAAGGCCCGACCGTATTTTCTGCCGAAGACCTCGCGTCTGCCGAAGTACATCGACAACAATCCCGGCGGAACGATCGGCGGCCCGATCCTGCATGATCGCCTCTTCTTCTTTGGCAGTTACGAGGGAGACTTCCTTCACCAGGGCAACATCAATATCGCGACTGTTCCTACGGCTGCAATGCGTGCGGGAGACTTCAGCGGCTCTGCGAGTCCCATCTACGATCCGGCCACAGGGGATGCAAGCGGTGCGGGGCGCGCAGCGTTCGCGGGAAAGGTGATCCCCGGCAGCCGCTTCAACCCAATCGCGCAAAAGCTGATTGCCCTCATTCCCCAGCCAAACCTCGGCAGCGGAATTTCCAATAACTACTACGTCAATACTCCGAGCTACTACAAGTTGCAGAAGATCGACACGAAGCTGGACTGGAACGCCAGCTCAAAACTACACATCTTTGGCCGATTCAGTGACTATCCCTACGGCAAGACCCAGGGCACCGTATTCGGTCCAATCCTCGGCGGCTCCAATGCCGCGGAAGAGAGTGGCAATGTCTACGCGTTCTCGGTTTCCGCCACTTACATCGTTACACCGCACCTGGTGCTCGATGGCGTCTTCGGCCTGACGCATTCGCGCCAGCAACTGTCGCCGCCAAACTCGTCCACGCGCTACGGATCGGACGTTCTTGGTATCCCCGGTACGAACCTGGGTGATCTGCCCTCTGGCGGCTCCATTCCCCAGTTCAACGTCAGCAACTTCTCAAACTACGGCTATGATTATCCGGCGCTGATCTATAACGATCCCATCTTTCAGTACACCGGTAATGCCACCTGGACAAAGGGGAAGCACAACGTGCGCTTCGGCATGGAAGTGAGCCGGCAGCACATGAATCACAGTGAAGTGCAGCCCACTGGCTTCTCCTTTACCGGCGGCGCCACAGCATTGAACGGCGGATCGGCACCCAACCAGTACAACAGCTTTGCCGACTTCGTTCTGGGGCTTCCTTACACCGCGGCCAACAGTCTGCAAACGGTTCCAAACGTGACGCTCCGCACATGGATTCTGAATCCGTACATCGGCGACACGTGGCAGATACATCCACGCATCACGCTCGCGGTAGGATCTGGCTGGGAGTATTACCCTGTGCCGACTCGTGAGGACCGCGGCATCGAGTTCTTCGACCTGGACACGAAGCAATACAAGATCTGCGGCAAGGGCACGAACCCGGTCGACTGCGGTATCCACGTGCAGAAGACGCTCTTCTCACCCCGAGGGGGAATTGCGGTACGACTTACAGACCAGGATGTTTTGCGTGCCGGCTACAGCTTGAATCCCGAACAGATCAACATGGTTCGTGACGGACTCTACAGCTATCCCACCGAGATCACGACCTCCTACTCTGGACCGAACTCCTACACACCCTACCGCTCACTCAGCCTCGGTATCCCCACGATTACGCCGCCTGATATCTCATCCGGTGTTATCCCATTGCCAGCGGGTGTGACCTTCACCACATCCCCGAAGAACTTCGTCCGTGGTTACGTTCAGTCCTACAACATGACGTTCGAGCGTGACTTCGGACATCAATGGCTTGGAAGTGTGGGGTACGTCGGCTCCCACACCGTGCATCAGCACACGCGCTACAACATCAACTATGGTCTGCCGGGCGGTGGTGCAGCCAGCCAGCCCTTCAACAACGGCACGCTTGGTACGGGCAGCACCGGCTCTGAAGTGGTGATCTATCCCTACGAGCGCATGAACTATAACTCGCTGCAGGCAACTCTGCAGCACCGTTTAAGCAACGGCTCGCAGATACAGGTCGCTTACACTTGGTCCAAGTGGCTGGGTATTTGTTGCGATGCCAATGCTGACGGCGGACCGGCAATCCCGATCCCACAGTACTACCGCCTGAACTACGCTCGCATGCCTGGCGATCGCACGAACAATCTGCGCATCTCCGGTACGGCTGTCCTTCCATTCGGCAAGAACCAGATGTTCCTCAGTGACAATGGACTTGTCTCCACCATCCTTGGTGGTTGGCAGATCAATGGCATTGTCAGCTTCTACTCCGGTTCACCGTTCAGCCCATCGGCAAGTGGCGCATCACTCAATGCGCCGGGCAGCACCCAACGCGCCGATCAGTTGAAGGAACAGGTCGCAATCTACGGCAGTCCCGCCAAGTACTTCGACACAAGTGCCTTCGCACCAGTGACGACAGCACGTTTCGGCACCGCGGGATTCAACTCTCTGCGCGGTCCGGGCTACTCCGGTGCTGACCTCAGCATCTTCCGGACGTTCGCCCTCTTTGAGAACCTCACCATGCAGGGAAGGTTGGAGGCTCTGAACGTCACAAATACTCCACACTTTTCTAACCCCAACGGCAACGTCTCCTCGGCAGCTTTCGGAACCATCACTTCGACAAGCCCCGGATCACGAACGACGGACGAGCGCTATTTCCGGCTCGGCGTGAAGTTCGCCTTCTAAATGCACACCAGGGATGCGTCATCATCGTGACGCATCCCTCTCAACTCTTGATAGGACATCTCATTGGGACACAGGATCAGCCGCAGGGAGTTCTTCCCCATCGCCGCAGCAGCATCGAGCGCTCTCACACGCATAGGCTCTGCACAGTCCCATGCCCCGGTCGTAGAAGAGACACCCTATCAATTGTGGTTTCGCACGCCGGCGGCGGAATGGATCGATGCGCTTCCAATCGGCAACGGACGTCTCGGTGGCATGGTCTTCGGCGGCGCATTGGAGGATCACATTGCGCTCAACGAAGATACGCTGTGGTCCGGCTACCCACAGGACGGGAACAATCCTGCGGCAAAGAGCAAACTTCCATTAGTGCGGCAAGCCGTCCTGAAAAATAAGGACTATCACCTCGCCGATACCCTCTGCAAAGAGATGCAGGGCCCCTACAGCGCCGCATACCAACCGCTGGGCGGACTCCACGTCACGCTTCATCAGGAGGGGGAACTGGCGGATTACCGCCGAGACTTAAATCTGGACACGGCGATCGCTAAGACTACCTATCGGCTGGGTGATGTAAGCGTGTCAAAAAAGGCATTCGTCTCATTTCCAGATGACGTTCTGGTGATGCTCATCGAAACCACAAAGCCAGTGACAATGGAGATTCGTCTCGATAGCAAGTTGCGACATGAGGTTAGCGTCGCCGGTCATGCGCTGCAGTTGAAAGGGAAAGCTCCTGTTGTAAGTCGTCCCAATTACGTGAAGTCGCAGGATCCAATCCAATACTCGGACACGCCGGGGAAGGGCATGTTCTTTGCCGCAGGGGCATCCATCCACAGCGATGGTGTGACCAACGCAAAGGATGGCGCGCTACAGATTGCTAACGCAAAATCCGTAGTCATCCTGCTTGCGGCAGGAACGGGGTTCCGCGGTCATGGACTGCTTCCGGACAAGCCGATGGCAGAGATCATGGGTCGCGTTCAACAGACACTTGCCAACGCGTCCAGGAAGACGGCCGCTCAACTTGAGCGAGTCCACATAGCCGCACACCGTGCTGTCTTTCGCCGCACACTCCTCGACCTCGGCAAGCAGGACCTCACGCGTTCCACTGCGGAGCGCTTGAGCGACTTCGCTGCGCATCCTGATCCGTCGCTGCTGGCACTCTACTTCCAGTTCGGCCGCTATCTGCTCATTAGTAGCTCTCGGCCCGGAACGCAGCCGGCCAACCTGCAGGGCATTTGGAACGATGATCTGCGAGCGCCATGGAGCTGCAATTGGACGTCGAATATCAACATACAAATGAACTACTGGCTGGCTGAGACCTGCAACCTCTCAGACTTTCACGCGCCTTTTTTTGACTTGCTGCAATCGCTCTCAGAGACAGGTGCTCGCACGGCAAAGACGAACTACGGCCTACCCGGTTGGGTCTCACATCACAACATTGACATCTGGAGTTTATCCAGTCCGGTAGGAGAAGGTGAGGGCGATCCCTCCTGGGCGAACTTTGCCATGAGCGCTCCCTGGCTCTGCGCACACCTTTGGGATCACTACTGTTTCACGCAGGACCAGAACTTTCTGCGGACTCGTGCCTATCCCCTGATGAAGGGTGCTGCACAGTTTTGTTCCTCGTGGTTGATACCGGATGACCAGGGAAACCTTACCACCTGTCCCTCGGTGTCGACCGAGAACCAGTTCACGGCGCCCGACGGCAAACGCGCCAGCGTCAGTGCTGGTTGCACCATGGACATTGCTCTCATCCGCGAAATTTTCAGTAACTGCGCCGAGGCTGCAAAGGTATTGAATGTCGATCACGATTGGGCAAACCAGTTGCAACAGCAGAGCGCGAAGCTGGTTCCTTATGCTGTCGGTCAATATGGACAACTGCAGGAATGGTCCGTGGACTTTCCTGAGCCCGAGCCTGGCCAGCGCCACATGTCTCACCTCTATCCCATCTACCCGGGAAGTGAGTTTGACAGTGAGCGGACACCACAATGGATGGCAGCAGGGCGCGTGTCGCTTGAGCGTCGACTCTCGCACGGCGGCGCGTACACAGGGTGGAGCAGAGCCTGGGCCTCTAATCTGTGGGCGCGTATGGGTGACGGTGATCAGCTGTGGAACTCACTGCAGATGCACCTCATGCACAGCAGTGCTGCAAACTTTCTCGACACACATCCCGCAGGGAAGGGATCGATCTTTCAAATCGACGGGAACTTCGGAACGACGTCTGCCATTGCGGAGATGCTCTTACAAAGCCACAATGGCACCATTCGAATATTGCCCGCTCTTCCAAAGGCCATCCACACTGGTTCAGTCGCCGGACTGAAGGCCCGCGGCGACGTCACCGTAGACATCGCTTGGGAACAGGGGCGCCTTTCCAAACTCGCCTTCAGCGTGAAGCGTGCTATGACTGCTCGGGTGCTCTTGCCAGAGGGAACAAAACGCCCAATCGCATTTAACGGGACGAGCGGAAAGGCAGTCGTTGCAGGTGATAAGAGAGACTTGTCAATCAACTTTCCCGCTGCCGGTCGCTATCGCGTGAGCCTCATTTAGAAGCGTCTCACCATCGAGCTCCGAGCTCTGCTCAAGCTTCGTCGACTGCGATGGCGGCCGCATTCTGCGAGCGTTTTAGGCGAGTGTCTCGCGAGGGCGGTGCCTTCGTGCTTTTCGTGCGACCTCGGAGAGATTGCCCTTCACGCTGAGAAAGGACGGGTGCAGGTGCATCCGCCCCCTCCCGACACATGTCCCTCCGCAGCACCTTCCACATTCAGACGATGCCGGCTTTGCGTCGGAAGAACTTCGATGCATCTGCCGATGCTTTGCATAAGGGCGCCGTGCGACGCCATGGTGCGCCGCATCGTTGTGCGACGTATGACAGAGAGCTAATCTCCACTACGCGCAACTATGGGGACAACGCAGTAGAGCCGCGATGAAAACCTTTGACGCATAAATAAAGGATGCAATGACTTTCAGGAAACCCCTTCCCCTTGCAGTGCTTGCACTGTCATGCGGCCTTGGCCAGGCGCAAACCACCACGGGATCTGTCAGCGGTACCGTACAAGACGCATCAGGCGCCGTGGTTCCGAACGCAGTTGTGGCTGCGATTAATGCGGATACCGGTGTGCGCACAGAGGCCACCACCAACGGCGCTGGTGTCTACTCGATTCGCTTCCTCCCTATTGGCAGATACAAAGTTGAGGTCAATGCATCTTCCTTCGCGACCTTTGCCACGCCGGTCTTCCAGTTGGAGATCAATCAGAGTGCGAAGATCGACGCAAAGCTCTCCGTCAACAGCATCACCACGGTCGACGTCGAGGCATCCGCCGCACCCATCCTGAATACCTCCGACGGCGCCATCGGCCTCTCACTCAGTGAGAAGCAGATCAGCACCATTCCGTTGAATGGCCGGAACTTCTCATCATTGACGCTCTTCCAGCCAGGTGCCGTCAACACGGATCCGAACGGCCTCACTGGGGGCAATGCGCTGGAGCGCAACACATTCAACAACGGCATCGTCGCGCTCAACGGCAACCGCGCCCAGGCGAATAACTACACGCTCGACGGCATTGATATCAACGAAGGCCAGAACAACCTGATCGGTTACAACCCTGCGCCCGACGCCCTTGCCGAGATCCGCGTCGTGACCGCGAACGCCGGCGCAAACTATGGCAATGTGAACGGTGGCGACATCGTCTCTGTGCTCAAGAGCGGCACAAACCAGTTTCATGGTTCGGCCTATGCCTATCTTCAAAATCAGAAGTTGAACGCCAACAGTTGGGCGAACAAGAACCACCCGGATCCCGCCGACTTTCAGCCGATCAACCCCTACACACAGACTCAGTTTGGCGGCACACTCGGCGGCCCTATTCTGCATGACAAGCTCTTCTTCTTCGTCGATTACGAAGGCACGCGTCAGCATAAGGGTGGCACCAGCTCCGCTAGCGTTTTCACGGCTGCCATGCGCGGTGGTGACTTCTCCGCCGTGCCGAAGCAGCTCTACGACACGCAGAACAATCTCGCACCCTACGCGAATAATCGTGTGCGTGTTGTTAATCCCGTCGCGCAATATCTCTTTGCGCATCCTGAGCTTTATCCGCTTCCCAATGCGACCCCGGTTGATGGCCTCATCCAGAACAACTACATCGGCTTCACCCGCAGCTTCATCGTGAACAATCAGGGCGACCTGAAGATCGAATGGGATCCGCGGAACAACGACAAAGTCACAGCGTTCTACGCGCAGTCCACCGGGTCCGACGGCAGCATTGCCTTGCTGCCTATCTCATTTCCCGCACAGAACGTCTTCCCCACAAAGTTAGGTGGCGGAACATGGGTGCATACCTTTTCTCCATCCATCGTGAACGAGGGGCGCGTCGGCTTCACGCGCGTCCGCTGGGATCAGGGTGTTCCAACCGATCCCTCGGGCCTCTTCGGACTCACAGGCAATAAGGTTGTTGGGATCCCGTTCGGCACGCAACGCTATGTTGGCTTCTCCAACATAAATATCAGTGATAACTTCAGCAGCTTTGGTACGCCGGGTGCACCGCAGATCCTGCGGGACAACACTTTCTTTTATGAAGACAACGTAACCATTCAGCATGGCAAGCACCTCTTCACCATCGGCGCGCAGGCCATTCGCTATCAGCAGAACTACGCACTTAGTGGTGCACAGGGTTCGCTGGGCAGCTTCTCATATGGTGGCCAGTTCACCGGCGATGGCACCAACACCGGCTACAGCGGTGCGGATTTCGTACTCGATCGCGCCAACTCAGAGAGCATTGCCATCCCCGGTGGCAGCGGGCTCGTTGGCAACCGCCAATGGCGCACTGCCGGCTTCTTTCAGGATGACTGGAAGGCCACCGATCGCCTCACGCTGAACATCGGTCTTCGTTACGAGTATGACCAGCGTTGGAACGAAGTGCACAATCGCACCGCCAACGTGCTGCTCGACGGTCCGAACAAGGGCACCGTGGAGTACGCCGGCTCTGTGCCCGCTGGCGCGCCCGCCGGTTCCATCGTCTGCGACAACATCTCCTGCTATCAGCCCGCACGCAATCAGTTACAGCCGCGCTTCGGCTTCGCATTCCAGGCCACACCACGCTTTGTGCTGCGCGGCGGCTATGGAACCACGAGCTTCTTTGAAGGCAATGCGAACAACCAGCGTCTCACTTACCAGAATCCCTTCCTCGCCTTCGCACAGCCAAACGCAGCGACGCCGGTAGCTGCTGCGAATGGCGTGCCCTACTCGCCAGGTGCTCCTCTGCACGCCGCCAACGGTTTCACCATCAGCGATATCAACAACTCCAACGCGAGCTTCGGCGCATGGCCGCAGAATATGCGCCCTGCCTACATCCATCAGTTCAACCTCACGACGGAATACGAGCTCAACAACAGGCTGTCGCTCGCCGTCAGCTATGTTGGCGAGACCGGCCAGCACCTTGCCGACTATCGCAACGGCAACCAGCTCACGCTTGCGCAGGCTAGGGCGCTGAACGCTAATGGAGGCGTCGTAACCGCTGCCACCACGGCACCCTTCGCAGCGTTGGTCGGACAGACCGGTGCTCTCCTCATTACAGAGTCTGCCGCGATGTCTAACTACAATGCGGGCCAGGTGACGCTACGGGAACGAGGCGAACACGGCCTCACGTACACCATCAACTACACCTACTCCAAAGCATTGACGAATAGCGCTGGTAACTACACCGCTGCCAATATCAGAGGCCAGAACGGCGCCTACGAGGACGGCTATAACAGCGCTGCAGACTATGGTCTCGCAGGCTCAGATATCGCGCACAACGTATCGGCAGTGGTCGTGTATGCCGTGCCCTTTGGGCGTGGCCAGAGCTATGGCGGCTCCATCAACCGCATCGCTGACCTCGCGCTCGGCGGATGGTCTGTCTCCGGTTCTGTTGTCGCGTACTCCGGCTTTCCCCTCACCATCAACGGTCCGGGCAATACCAGCGACACCAATAGCTTCGGTGGCATGCGCGCCAATCGCTACCGCACGCTCAAGGTGAAGAACCGCACCGTCGATAACTGGTTTGGCACGGATCCCTCCGCGACTCCCTGCGCGGGGACTGACAACGGTATCTGCGCGTATGGTCCTGCCGCCGCCCTCAGCTTTGGTACGGCATCGGTAGGATCCGAGCGCGCCCCAGGCTATCTCGGCATCGACGCGTCGGTCTTCAAAGACTTCCACATTACCGAGAGCCAGGCATTCGGCTTCCGTGCGGACGGTTTCAATGTAGGAAACATCGCAAGCTACGGTAACCCGGACAGCAACGTCACCGACGTTAACTTCGGCCAGATCACCAACACGCGCAGCGCCTCACGCGTCATCCAACTGCAGCTCCACTACAACTTCTAAACAGCGGAAGAACTCCCTGATCAGGGAGCCTGCATAACTGTTCAGACGTCTCGTGAAGTCAACTTAGCCCGGCACCTTCCTTGTTGGAGAGTGCCGGGCTATCTACAAATTCTGGCAAGCAAACAGCGTGCAGATGGCGACACCATACAGATCCTGCTCCCGCCCTCATTCGAAACCATGGCGGACGACTAGGCGACTCGACCGCTCAAGCGCAACCGCAGGACGCGCGACACACCAACTCGCCGTCCAGTGAAATCCTCTTCGGCGCAGCTCTCCGCGACGCATCCTCGATCTGCTCGAACACCGCCACCACGCTTCGCCGAACCATGTCATCCACGGGCTGCCGAATCACCGTCAGCGGCGTCTGGACCAGCGAAGCATAGTCGAAGTCATCAAACCCCACCAGCGCACGACTGCTGCTCGCGACACCCACATCCTCGCACGCCTTCAGCACGCTCCACGTCGCCGTGTTGCTCAACGTCAGCAGTGCCCCCGGCTCACTCAATGCCAGCAACATCTCGCCGACGCGGTCGCGCAACTCGTCATAATCATCCGCTGACACAAGCTGTGGCCGCAGCCCCCGCGCTACCATGGCACCGGTGTATCCCCGCGTCCGCTCTTTGAAACTATCGATCTCCGGCTTCACCGTTATGCACGCCACCTGCGTATGACCATGCTGCAGCAGGTGATCCGTAGCCAGTCGTGCCGCCTCAAAGTTCTTCAAAACAACCGTGTCGACCTCATCCGCAAACCAGCGATCAAACGCCACAACCGGCGTCCGCGGCAGCATCTTCCGGACCCCATCCATCGTCGTGCCCGGCACTGCCGTCAGGATCACGCCATCGACCTTGTACCGTCGCAGCGTCGCCAGGCACTCTTCCTGCGCCGCCTGCTCCTCCTGGTGCGTCAGCAACAGCACCGCACACCCCCGCGCCCTCGCCTCTTCCACCATCAATTGAAACGCCCGGCTGAAGAAGGTATTCGCTACCTGCGGCAACACAACTCCGATCGTGTTGGTCCGGCCGCTTCGCAACGCCACCGCCGTCGGGTCCGGAACGTACCCCAGCCGCGTCGCCACCGCCCGCACCCTCTCCCGCAGCGGCTCACGGATATGCAACCCGCGAAAGTAGCGCGAAACAGTCGACGGACTCACGCCTGCAGCCTTCGCCACATCGGTCAGTGTCGGTAATCGTTCGAAATCGTCCATCGCGCCTCGTTGGAGCATACCGCGCAAAAACTGAAGCGTCGCGCACCCGCACCAACCGGGTAAAACCTTTTGACAGCCAGACTTTCCCGCTGCTACCGTATTTCCGCGCGGCAAAATATCCAGAACTGACAACGTTGTCAGTTGCACCGTAACCACCTCGATCGGGAGAAGGCATGCCGGAAACACGTTTCCATCGCACTCGACCAACGGCAAGACTCCTGATCGCGTTCGCAACAGCCGCCACCGGCTGCCTGTCCATCCCGGCGCAACAGGCGCAGGAGCCCGCCCGACTCTGGTACCGGGCACCGGCCCCGGTCTGGACGGAAGCTCTACCCATCGGCAACGGTCGCATCGGCGCCATGGTCTTCGGCGGCGCCAACACCGGTCCCAACAACGGCGACCTCGAAGATGCCGCAAAGAACGCCGACATCCTCTCCGGCGACAAGACCCGCGGCCAGGACGAGCACCTGCAACTGAACGAGTCCACCGTCTGGGCCGGCAGCCGTGCCGACCGCCTCAACCCCAGGGCCGCCGAGGGCTTCCGCCGCGTACGCGCTCTCCTCCTCGAATCGAAGGGAACCGACGGCAAAAAGATCGCCGAGGCAGAGAAGCTCGCCCAGGAAACCATGATCGCCAATCCAAAGGCGATGCCACCCTACTCGACCGTCGGCGACCTCTACCTCCGCTCATCCAGCAGTGAAGCCATCGCGGACTACCACCGCCAACTCGATCTCAAGACCGGCGTCGTCCGCATCACCTATCGCCAGGGTCCCGTCCACTTCACGCGAGAGATCTTCGCCTCAGCGCCCGACCACGTCATCGTCATGCACCTCACGGCCGACAGGCCGAACGCCATCTCGCTGACCGCCAGCATGGACCGCCCCGGCGACTTCGCCATCCGCGCATCGGGTCAGCGCGACCTCGTCCTTACCCAAAGTGCGACGACAAAGAACGCAACCCACTTCCAGGCGCAGGCCCGTTTCGCAACGCACGGTGGTGCAGTCCACGCAGACGGCGACAGGATCGTCGTCGAGAAGGCGCAGGAACTCACCGTTCTCATCGCAGCCGCCTCTGACTTCAAAGGCGGACCCATTCTCGGCGGCGACCCTGCGACACTCTGCGGCGACATCCTTGCAAGCGCTCAGAAGAAGAACTTCGCGGCCCTGAGCGCAGCCGCCACAAAAGACCAGTTCCGGTACATAGATCGCATGTCCCTGAGCCTCGGACCCGTCGACGCAGCATTGGCTGCCATGCCCACGGACGAACGCCTCAAGCGCGTCGCCGCCGGCCAGGACGACTTCGGTCTGCAGGCGCTCTACTTCCAGTACGCACGCTATCTCCTGCTGGGCTCCAGCCGCCCCGGTGGTCTCGCAGCAAACCTCCAGGGTCTGTGGGCCTCGGGTCTCAGCAACCCATGGGGATCCAAGTGGACGATCAACGTCAACACCGAGATGAACTACTGGCTCGCCGAAGCAGCCAACCTCAGCGAGATGCATCAGCCACTCTTTGACTTGGTCGGCATGGTGCGCGATCCAGCGTCAGGAACAGGCGTTAAGGTTGCGAAGGAATACTACGGAGCAAAGGGCTTCGTCATCCATCACAACACGGACATCTGGGGCGACGCCGAACCCATCGACGGCTACCAGTACGGCATCTGGCCCGACGGTGGCGCATGGCTCACGCTCCACGCATGGGACCACTACGCCTTCACCGGCAACAAGCAGTTCCTGCGGTCGCAGGCATGGCCTCTGCTGCACGATGCTTCGTTGTTCTTTCTCGACTACCTGACCGACGACGGCTCCGGACATCTCGTCACCGGCCCGTCACTGTCGCCTGAAAACAAGTACAAGCTCGCCGACGGCACCAGCCACTCGCTCACCATGGGACCCACCATGGACATCGAGATCGTCCGCGAGCTCTTCCAGCGGACCATGCAGGCCGGAACCATCCTCGGGGAAGACGCAGCCTTCCTCCAGCAGGTCCGTCAGGCATCCGACCGCCTGCCTCCATTCCACGTCGGCTCGCTCGGCCAGTTGCAGGAGTGGCAGCAGGACTATCAGGAGGACGCACCGGGACACCGGCACATCTCGCACCTGTGGGCGCTCTTTCCCGGCACGCAGATCGACCTCCGCCACACGCCCGATCTCGCCAGGGCCGCGCAGGTGTCGCTCGAACGCAGGCTCGCCAACGGCGGCGGCCAGACAGGCTGGTCGCGGGCCTGGGTCGTCAACTACTGGGATCATCTGCACAACGGGCAGCAGGCCTACGACAGTCTGCAGGTCCTCTTCCGGCAATCTACCTTTCCAAACCTGATGGACACGCACCCGCCCGGCGTCTTTCAGATTGACGGAAATCTGGGCGGTGCCAACGGCATGCTCGAGGCCCTCGTGCAATCGCGCTGGTACGCCGATCACGGCGAGGTCGACCTCATGCCCGCACTACCCACCGCCTGGCAGCAGGGCCACATCACCGGTCTGCGTGTCCGAGGCAATCAGGAACTCAGCCTCCGTTGGAGCAACGGAAAACTCGATGCCGTCACGTGGGTCGCGCATCAGGACGGCAGGTTTGAGATCGCCCTGCCACCCGGCCTGCATCTGCACAGCAGTCCGGATCTAACCGAACCAGCCCCCGGCATGGTCTCGCTCATGGCACACGCCGGCAAGTCGTATAACCTGCGTTTCGATTAATCCCCCTGCGGCACCACTGAGGTTTTTTGAATGATTCAAATCGATACGCATCACCATCTGTGGCGATATCGTGCGGAAGAATACGACTGGATATCCGAAGAGATGCAGGTACTGCGCCAGGACTTCCTCCTTCAGGATTTGAAGGCATGCCTCATCAGCGCATCCGTCGCCGGCACCGTCGCCGTGCAGGCAAGGGAGACCCTGGAAGAGACCGAGTGGCTGCTCGCGCTCGCGGACGAACCGCTCTCGCCCATCCTCGGCGTGGTGGGCTGGTTCCCATTCCTGTCTCAGGACATGAAGCAGATCGTCGATCGCTTCCAGCAGAACGCACTGCTGCGCGGCGCCCGCTTCATCACGCAGGGAAGACCGGCGGGCTTCATGGACTCCGATGCCTTCAATCAAGGCATCGCAAGCCTTGGTGGCACCGGCCTCGTCTACGACATCCTGATCTACCGCAATCAGATCGACGAGGCGACACGCCTGCTGGATCGCCACCCGAATCAACGCTTCGTTCTCGATCACATCGGCAAGCCGGCAATCCGCGACGGCGAGTTTGCGCCATGGAAAGACTCGATCGTGAAGATGGCACAGCGCGAGAACGTCTCTTGCAAGATCTCCGGCATGGTTACTGAGGCCGACTGGAAGGGCTGGACGAACGACCAACTCAAGCCCTACTTCGACACAGCGCTCGAAAGCTTCGGCCCCAACCGCATCATGGTCGGCTCCGACTGGCCGGTGCTCACGCTGGGCGCAAGTTACCCCCAGTGGTGGAACACGGTTCGCGGCTGGATCGCTGACCTCAGCGCCACCGAGCAGGAGCAGATCCTGGGCAGCAACGCGATCAAAATTTATGGCCTGGATACCTCCCGGCTGATCAAGGAACAGATGGGAGAGAAGGCATGAAGGCAGTAGCGCTTGTTGCGAGCGGAGACGCTCGCGTGGTGGATATCGCAGAACCGCAGGGTGCTCCCGGCGATGTTCTGCTTAAAGTCGAGATGATCGGCCTCTGCGGCACAGATCTGAACAGCTATCGCGGCCGTAACCCGCTCGTGACTTACCCGCGCGTCATCGGTCATGAGATCGCTGCAACGGTCCTGCGCGGCACGCCCACGTGTCCTGAGGGCACGCACGTAACGGTGTCGCCCTATACCTCGTGCGGTCAGTGCGCGTCCTGCCGCAGAGGCCGCTACAACGCCTGCCAGAACAACCAGACCTTCGGTGTGCAGCGCGACGGCGCCCTCACCGAGCTTCTCTCCGTCCCGGAATCACGACTCTATCCGTCAACGCTGCCACTGCGCGCGCTCAGCCTGGTGGAACCGCTCACCGTCGGCGTCCACGCAGTAGCACGTGGCCGCGTCACGTCCAGCGATACGGTCGCAGTCTTTGGCTGCGGAGGCGTAGGCCTCGGTGCAATCGCCGGTGCCGCAGGACGTGGTGCGCGCACCGTCGCCATCGATGTCGATGATGCCAAGCTTGAGACGGCTCGCCTCGCAGGTGCTACCGATCTCATCCACAGCGGTCGCGAAGACTTCCGTGCACGCCTCCGCGAACTCAACGAAGGCCGCGGCCCCGATGTCATCATTGAAGCCATCGGTCTGCCCGAGACCTTCCGCGCTGCCGTGGAAGAGGTCGCCTTCACAGGCCGCGTCGTCTACATCGGCTACGCAAAGGAACCCGTGGCGTACGAGACAAAACTCTTCGTGCAGAAAGAGCTCGACATCCTCGGTTCACGCAACGCTCAACCGGAAGACTTCCGCGAGGTCATCTCCCTGCTGGAGTCCGGTAAATTCCCTACGGAGAAGGCAATCTCCGCAGTCATCACCATGGAAGACGTGCCACGCATGCTTGCTGAATGGTCGAATGCACCCGCCGGGATCACCAAAATCCTCGTGCAGGTCAGCGCTTAGGAGAACCATCGATGCCCTCTGCACCCGTTACCAACAACCCAAAGCACTTCGTGCCCGGCACGGATCTTCTCCCGGCCGGCACTCTGGCTCCGTTCCTCCTGATCTGCGGCCTGTTCTTCCTTTGGGGAATCCCCAACAGCATGAACGACGTCCTCATCCGCCAGTTCTCCAAGAGCTTTGAGATCACACGGCTTGAAGCAGGCCTCGTCCAATGGGCCTTCTACCTGGGCTACTTTGTCTTCGCGCTGCCCGCAGGTCTGCTCATGCGCAAGTACGGCTACCGTGCCGGCTTGATCGTAGGGCTCCTGCTCTTCGCGGTGGGCTGCTGTCTCTTTCTGCCGGCGGCATCGGCAGGTCGGTATGCCTTCTTCCTCACGGCGCTCTTCGTCGTAGCAAGCGGTCTCTCGTTCCTCGAATCGGCAGCGAACCCACTCATCGCGCAGTTCGGTCCCACCGCAACCTCTGAGCGTCGCCTCAACATCGCGCAGGCCTTCAATCCCATCGGCACCATCACCGGCGCACTCGTCGGGACGCGCTTCATCTTCTCCGGCATTGAACTCACGCCAACCCAGGTCGCAGCCATGAAGGCCTCCGGCGAATACGCGGCCTATCTGCATCACGAGACCGTGCGCGTCGTCGCTCCGTACCTTGTGCTCGCGGGTCTCGTTCTGCTCTGGGCCATCTTTATCGCCTTCACACGCTTTCCCAAGTTCGTGCGATCGCGCGAAGAGGACGCAGGGAACTCCGCCAACTGGCGCGTGCTTCTGCGCGAGCGGCACTTCCTCTTCGCTCTTCCAACGCAATTCTTCTACGTCGGCGCGCAGGTCGGTACCTGGAGCTACTTCATCAAGTACGCGCAGGAGTACGCTCACGCCTCCGAGCGCAGCGCAGGCCTCCTGCTCGCAGGAACCCTCGCCGCCTTCGGTATCGGCCGCTTCGGTTCAGCACTCCTCATGAAGCGCATCCCGGCCAGCCGTCTCATGCAGGGCTACGCAGTGGCCAATGTCTTTCTGCTCGCCTTCGGAGCGCTCCACCCCGGCCAGGCAGGCTTGATCGCCATCTTCGCCACCAGCTTCTTCATGTCCATCATGTTTCCCACGATCTTCGCCCTGGGCATCAAAGACCTCGGACCCAACACCAACGTCGCAGGATCGCTCCTCGTCATGACCATCATCGGAGGCGGCGTCCTCACCCTCGCCATGGGCGGCGCAGGCGAGTTCTTCCACAACACGGCCATCTCCTACCTCGTCCCGCTCGTCTGCTACTTCGTCGTCTTCGCCTACGCCTTCGGCATGGCAGGCTATCAGCGGCGGAGGGCCATGCAGTCCACCTTCGAGGTGTAATCTCCAGCGGCCGAACACCGCACCGCGAGGTTGCCGCCTCACCGCAACCTCGCGGAAGATAAACAGGAACACGCCGGAAGGGATATCGAAATACCGTGTCAACTCTCAATCCTCGTATCACCGCCGTCCGCACTCTCGATCTTCGATTTCCCACCTCCCGGTTTCATATCGGCAGCGACGCGGTCAATAAAGATCCGGACTACTCCGCCGCATACTGCATCCTCGAAACCGACACCGGTCTCGAAGGCCACGGCCTCACCTTCACGCTCGGCCGCGGCACCGAACTCTGCGTCATGGCAGTGAACTACCTGTCGCGCTTCCTCGTAGGCCGCACCCTCTCGGACATCACCGCGAACATGGCCGCATGGGTGCAGGAACTCACCGGCGACACCCAGTTCCGCTGGCTCGGCCCGGAAAAAGGCGTCATCCATCTCGCCGCCGCGGCACTCGTCAACGCCGTCTGGGATCTCTGGGCACGCGCTGAAGGCAAGCCCGTCTGGCGCCTCCTCGCAGATCTGTCGCCGGAACAGATCGTCGCCTGCATCGATTTCCGTTACATCACCGACGCCCTCACACCCGAAGAGGCGCTCGAAATCCTGCGCCGCAATGAACCCACCAAGCGGGACCGCATCGCCCAACTCCTGCAGAGTGGTCTGCCCGCCTACACCACCTCCGTTGGCTGGTTCGGCTTCAGCGACGACAAGATCCGCAACCTCTGCCAGCAGGCCCTCTCCGAAGGCTGGACACACTTCAAGCTCAAGGTAGGCGGCGACGCCGCAGACGATCTCCGCCGCGGCCACATCGTCCGCGAAGAGATCGGCTGGGACCACAAACTCATGGTCGACGCCAATCAGAAGTGGGACGTAGGCCAGGCAATCGACCGCACCCGCCAGCTCGCAGAACTCGACCTCTGGTGGATGGAAGAGCCGACCAGCCCCGACGACATCCTGGGCCACCGCCGCATCCGTCAGGAGACAAACGTCCGCATCGCTACAGGCGAACACTGCCAGAGCAAAGTCATGTTCAAGCAGCTACTCCAGGCCGAAGCCATCGACGTCTGCCAGATCGATAGCTGCCGCGTAGCCGGCGTCAACGAGAACCTCGCCATCATCCTCATGGCCGCAAAGTTCGGCATCCCCGTCTGCCCCCACGCAGGCGGCGTCGGCCTCTGCGAATACGTCCAGCACCTCTCCGCCTTTGACTTCATCTGGGCAGGCGCATCCCTCCAGGACCGAGTCGTCGAATACGTCGACCACCTCCACGAACACTTCCTCACACCCGTGCAGATCCAACGCGGCCGCTATATGCTTCCCCAAACCGCAGGATTCAGCATCGAAATCTACCCGGAAAGTCTCCGGGAATACGAGTTCCCCTCGGGCACCTACTGGCTCTCGCCCGAAGCGCAACAAACCGCCACACCGAAGTAAAGGATCATCATGAGTTTTCGTTTGGATGGAAAACGCGCCCTCGTAACAGGAGCAGGCAGCGGCATCGGTCGCGCAACTGCGATCGCCCTCGCTGAAGCCGGCGCAGAGGTCTACGCACTCGATCTGCAGGAGACCGCTGCAAAGGGCGTCGCCGACCACATCACCTCGACCGGCGGCAAATGCCAGCCCATTGCCTGCGATGTCAGCAACGAAGACAGCATCGCCGCCGCCTTCGCATCCATCGCCGGCCTCGAACTTCTCGTCAACAGCGCAGGCGTCGCGCACATCGGCACCATCTTCGACACCAACCCGGACGACTTCGACCGCCTCTACCGCGTCAACGTCCGCGGCACTTATCTCTGCATGCAATCCGCACTCAAGCTCATGAGCCGCGGCTCCGCCATCGTCAACATCGCCTCCATCGCCGCAACCTCCGGCCTCAGCGCACGCTTCGCATACTCCATGACCAAGGGCGCCGTCGTTGCAATGACACTCTCCGTCGCCAAAGACGCGTTGCCCCTCGGCGTTCGTTGCAACTGCATCTCACCCGCGCGCGTCCACACATCGTTCGTCGACGGCTTCCTCGCGAAGAACTATCCCGGCAGGGAAGAAGAGATGCTCGCCACCCTCGCGGCCAGCCAGCCCATCGGACGCATGGGCACGCCGGAAGAGATCGCACAACTCGCCCTCTACCTCTGCTCCGACTCAGCCAGCTTCATCACAGGCTCTGACGTCGCAATCGACGGCGGCTTCAACAACCTGCGGTAACGGAACAGCAAAGGATCATTGCGGATGAACTTGGGATTGAAAGACAAGGTGATCGTAGTGACAGGCGGCGCCTCGGGTATCGGCGCCTCCATCACACGGCTCTGCCTTGAAGAGGGAGCCACCGTCGCCATCCTCACGCGCATCTCGCCCGGCGTGCAGGAGTTCGTTCAGGCGCAGCAGGCCGCAGGCCACTCCTGCCACCTGATCGAGATGGAACTGAACGACGTCGCCGCCTGTCAGCAGGCAATCGAAACGGTCTACACTCGCCACGGATCCATCTACGCGCTGGTCAACAACGCCGCCCTGAATGACGGCGTCGGACTCGCCGACGGCACACCCGAAGCTTTCCTCAACAGCCTCCGCACCAACCTCGTACCGGCCTACGTCCTCACCCAATCAGCGCTACCCGCACTGCAGGCCTCGTCCGGCGTCATCATCAACATCGGCTCCAAGGTCTCGCTCACCGGTCAGGGAAACACCTCAGGCTACGCCGCCTCCAAGGGCGGCATCCTCAGCCTCACACGCGAGTGGGCCGCGGAGTTACTGCCCCAGGGCATTCGCGTCAACGCAGTCATCCCCGCAGAGGTCATGACGCCGGCCTATGAAGCCTGGCTCCAGACCCTCGCCGATCCCGCAGAAACTCTCAAGCGCATCGAGACGCAAATTCCGTTAGGTCGACGCATGACAACACCCGACGAGATCGCGGCAACCGTCGTCTTCCTGCTCTCGCCCGTCTACAGCTCCCACACCACCGGCCAGTGGCTCCACGTCGATGGTGGCTACGTCCATCTCGATCGCGCACTGACCTCCGTAGCGATCCGCAAGGAACCGTAGAACATCAACAAGCAGCGAGCGCCGGTGGGCTAAGCCGGATCCAGTTGAAAGATCTGTTCCATCACCCGCCACTTACCCGATGGATCATGCTCTGGATCGACGTTCTGGAACTGGCTCACCAGCCGCTCCCACTCCTGCACAGCAGGATTGGCCGCGTCCATCGCGGCCTTCTTTTCGAACGTGAAATCGTCCACCGTGTCCATGATCATGAACAGGTGATTGCCAAGCATGAAGATCTGCATATCGATCACGCCGGCATCACGAATACTCTTCTGAATCACCGGTTGCACGCTCTTGTGCAGCCTGACATATTCCTCCATCAAAGAGGGATCAGGGTGTAGATCGAGAGCCAGACAATAACGCTTCATGCACTATCCTTGCGCCGCCGCTACTCATAGCTTCCAGCACGAAATTAAGATACGTTCCGGGACAATCTTCTCACGGCAGCTCACTGCTCACTGCGCGCTCTTGCCGATCGCATACCGCACGCCAAACCGGCCAATCTGCAGGATCGACTTCGTCTGCGGCGACCACAACCGGAACGACTCCACGCGCGTCAATCCTGGAATGATCCTCGCCTCTGCCGACCCGCGCAACGCCTCCGTATTCGCGTCGTAGAAGTGGACATTCAGCATCGTGTCGCCATGCTCCCAACCCAGCACGTACTCACCCGGCGCCAGCGCCAGCGTGCCGACTTCAAGGGGTATCTGTGTCGTCAGAAAGTGGGAGTACTTACCGTTCGCCGCATAACCCGTAGTAATCAGCACCACGCCAGCGACGAACTCACCATGTCCATCCGTAATGCCGGACGCGGTGCGCATCTCGGTCTCAATGTGCTCGTGACCCACGGGCGCGCGCGCTGGCAGTATCTCGCGCAGTTCCGCATCGCTCGCCTGCCGCCATGTCTTCAGTGGGCTTCGCGCCCACAACCGCCCGGCCAGCAGCGTGCCTGCACTCAGAGCCAGCAGCTTGACGACCTGCCTGCGATGGATAGACCCGCGACGTCTCGAAGACACACTCTCATCGATCATTCTCATTGCCAATCTTGTTCAGGTGGAGGATGCCTCGTTGAAGCGCAGCGGTCACAGCCTGTGTGCGATCGTTGACCTTCAACTTGGAAAGAAGGCTGTTGATGTGTGTCTTCACGGTCGCCTCCGTAACAAACAGATCGGTTCCAATCTCCTTGTTACTGCGGCCCTCCGCAATTCTCTGCAGCACCTTCAGTTCGCTCTTCGTCAAACGCGGCGTGCCCATACGTTCGGCAAGTTTTTCTGCAATGGCAAAAGGGATCCGCGACCGGCCTTCGTTCACGGCGCGAATGGCTTCGATCAGCTCCTCCACCGACATACCCTTCAGCAGGTAACCCTTCGCACCCGCCTGCAGTGCGCGGCAGATATCCTCGTCCCCGTCAAAGGTCGTCAGGACAATAATCTTCGCTGTAGGGTTTTGCTCACGGATCTTGTTGATCGCATCCACGCCGCTCATGCCAGGCAGACGCAGGTCCATCAACGTCACGTCGGGCTGATGCTGCTGGAACAGCGTCACGGCCTCTTCGCCATCGCTCGCCTCCGCAACAACTTCAAAGCCTGCTTCCGTACGAAGCAGTGCCGCAAAGCCGCGACGCACCACGTGATGATCATCGACCAGTAGCAATCGGATCGGTGCTGCCATCAGGACCTCGATCCCTTTTCACGATCCTTTACGATCGCGGTCTCAATACGAATTGCCGTTCCATTTCCCGGCGAACTTTCCAGCATGAACGTGGCCCCTATCTTCTGCGCCCGTTCGCGCAGTCCTGTCAGTCCATAGTGTCCACTCTCTTTCGATGGTGCTTTCGCAACATCGAAGCCGCAACCATCGTCCTGGATCTCAAGTCGCAGCCTGCGTGGTGTGTAAAGCAACCGGACTAAGATCGTACACGGATCGGCATGCCGCAAGGCGTTGGACACGGCCTCCTGCGTCATCCGGATTAGCTCTGCCTCAACCGTGGATGGCAGTGCGCGATACGCTCCGGTGATCTCCAACTCCGCGTCCACACCGCGTTCAATCGTGTCCTTCACTATCCGCTCCAGGTGCGCTGGCAGCGTCACACGATCCGCATCCTCCGCACGCAGATTCCAGATCGATCGACGCGCCTCCGCAAGTCCCTCCTGCACCAGCGTTCGTGTCTCATTCAGTTCCTGCCGGCACTCCTCCAGCCGTTCACCATGCAGGATGCGAGACAGCATCTCCAGTCGCACGCTCACCGCGACAAATCCCTGTGCCAGCGTGTCATGGATCTCGCGTGCCAGGCGGCTGCGCTCCTCGGCAACTGCCTGGAAGCGCGCGTTCAGGGCCCGCAGTCTCATGCGATACAGACCAAGCAACCCAAGCGCAAAGGCGCACAGCAGCAGCGCCCGGAACCATCCCGTCTGGTAATAGCGCGGCCGCAGTCCCACCGTGATGCTGCTCATGCCCTGCTCGCTCCATGGTCCACCCGCAGACCGCACATTCACGCGGAAGCGATAGCTCCCCGGAGGCAGGTTTGTATAGAACGCCGTCCGCTGTGTCCCTGCGTCGATCCAGTTCCGATCGAATCCCTCCAGCATGTAGCGGTAATGCAGACGCTGCGGTGCAGTCAGGTGAATGCCTGCAAAACTGATCGAGAGATGAGAGACGCCCGGTGGTAGCGATGCCAGCTCCTCCGGTGTCACATCACGGTCATCCGCCGTCATCTCTTCAATCACAATCGGCGGCGCAGACCGAGTGACAGGCAGCAGCGCAGGATCGACCGTGAGCACACCACGACGAGACACAAAGCAGAGTCGTCCATCCGCCAGGCGCACCGCGGAAGGATGACCCGTCGCCGAACCCTCCGACGATTCCAGTCCGTCAGCCGCTCCAAAGTGCGTCACCGCAAGAACACGGCTGCTGCCGGAACGGTATGCCGCCAGGTCCGTCAGCGCAACGCGATCCAGACCGTACTCCGAACTCAACCACAGAAAGCCCGCATCATCTTCCAGGATCGCGAAGATCGCCTTCGGCAGACCTGCCGAAGCAGGGAAGACAAAGAAGCTGCGCCCGCTCCGTACGCCCAGCCCGCTCCCGTTCGTGCCAATCCAAAGATCACCACCCTTTGAGAACGAAAGCGAAGTAATGGTGTCGCTGGGCAAGCCATCGGCGACGGTGTAGTTGTGTACAGAATTGTTATGGAACAGTGCAAGTCCGCCGCGCGTACCCACCCATAGATCACCGGCAGCGTCCTCCGCCATCGCACCGATCAGGTCGCTGCCAAGCCCTTGCTTCGTCGTCCAGGTCGCAGCAGATTTGTTCCGCCAACGGGTCACGCCGTGCCGTGTGCCGATCCATGTACTCCCATCATTCGCTACCAGCAGCGAACGAACGAAGTCGTCGGTCAGTCCATCCTTCACGGTGTAGTTCGTCAGGTGCCCCTTCTCCCAGTGGCTAAGCCCGTCCGGCGTTCCGATCCACACATCGGACGAATCCTTCGGGCTCGTCGCAAGCGACAGCACCGTGTTGCTCGCCAATCCTTCCTTCAGCGTAAGCACGTGCTGCGCAATCGCCTGACCGTCCACACGGTTTAGACCGCCTGCACTCGTGCCCACCCACAACGAACCTGGCCCCGCAGCAGTGACGGATGTTGCGGACCCATCGCCCAGGTCCTGCGCCCGCCCAATCAGATCGAACGGACGATCGCGCAACTCGAAGACGCCGGTCGTCTCCGTCCCTAGCCAAAGATCGCCATCGCGATCTTCATAGAACGACAGCACCGCCGAAGCATTGCCCACGCCGGTTGACTCCATCCGTTCGCCCCACCACCGCGCCACGCCATCATCCGTGCCGATCCATACCGCGCCTCTGTTGTCTGCGAAGAGCGACTCGATCTGCCGTCCCGGTAAGTCCGCTCCCGCCTTAAACACTCGACTGCGGTGCGGCTGCAACAGCAGCAATGCGCTCTCGCCCGCAGCCCACACGCCGTCCGGTGTTATCAGCAGCGAACGGACGCCGCCAGCCGGCAGCGCAGCGTGCAGCGCGAGTTGCTGCAACGCGCCATGGCGCAGGAGAAAGACACCGTCAGTCGAAGCAAAGGCGCAGTCTCCGTTAAGCGCGCACGTAAGCGCCTGCACAGGTGCATGCGATGCGCCCCGCATCTCCGGCTGCACACGACCATCGGCGATGCGCACGATGCCACGATCGGTCGCGGCCCACACGCCACCCTCCGGCGCCTCGGCGATCGTCTGTACTGCAGCCGGCCCGGTGGCTACGGTCTGAAAGTGCAGCTTACCCGCATCGGTCGTCGCGGGCTCTGCGATCGTCGCCACGCCCGCGGACGTAAGTACCCATATCTTCCCGTCCTTCGTCTGAAGGACCGACCGCACCGCGTCAGAGGGCAGACCCTCACGCGTCGTATAAGAGTGAGCGACACCATCGCTCAGCCGCGTCAGTCCCGTAGCAGTCCCAACCCACAACGCGCGTTGCCGATCCTCGAAGAGCGCGCGTATGTCGTTGCCGGCAAGCTGCGGCTGCGTCTCACGACCGAAGACGCGGTACTGATACCCGTTGAAACGGGCCAGCCCGTTCTCCGTTGCCATCCATAGATACCCGTCCGTGGTCTGCAGCATGGCATGGACTGAGTTCTGTGGCAGACCGCTCTCGGTGTTCCAACCCTGTACCGAATACCTCTGCGGGGAAGACGTCGGACTCAGACCGCAAGCCGCGCCCGGCAGAAGGGCAAGCACCATGCAGATGAGTTTTGGTATCCGGGAAAGACTCCAACGAGAACTCATCATGCCGGCTTCATACTTTCACAGCTACCCATACCAGTTCACCTTTTCTCGCAAAGGGTTCAAGCGCGGCCCTATACTTGCCGCCTTATACTTGCCGCATCGTCCATGAGCCCTCGGCCCGTAAAGCAAATCCGTCTCCTATGCGTACTCGCCTGCGCGTGCTGTACCGTGCCCGCCTCGTCCTTCGCGGCAGCGCAACCGCTTAGCCAGGCCGCAGAGAACGCGAAGACCATCACAGGCAAAGTCGTCGACAGCGCAGGACGGCCGCTGCCGGGTGTCACCGTGAAGCTTCACACGCAGACCGACATGCAGAGCAATACCGACGCGTCCGGTTCCTTCTCCTTCCACGCCGCGGGAAACGGCCCCTTCCAGATCACAGCGGAGCTGCGCGGCAAGCGCGCCTCCACGCTCACGGTGCCGCAAATCCCTTCCACGCCCATCACACTCGTCCTCGCGGAAGCATCGTCGGCAAAGTCACCCGGCGACGACATGGGCTTCTCGGACGCCCCCAATTTCACCGTGGCCGGCGTCACAGACTGGACGGCCGTAGGCGGCCACGGCTCCGATGCAACGCTCAGAACCAGCGAAGACCTCGCGCGCACGACGGCAGCACTGCACGCGATGGAGCGAACCAACGGCGGCGATAGGGAAGCGGAGCAGCGCCTGCAAAAGGCCGTCCAGGCCGCCCCAAAGAGCTACGCCGCAAACCTCGCCCTGGGCGAGTACTACCTCCACACCTCGAACTACACACAAGCCGAGAAGACGCTGCAGGTAGCCTCCACCGCCGGCAGCGGACAACCGGAGGTCGAGTACGATCTGGCACTCGCATGCCGAGGCCTGCGCGATATCCCGTCCGCAAAGGCCCACATCGCGCGCGCCCTCAAGTCAGCCGACCGGGCGGACTACCACCGGCTCGCCGGCGAACTCGATGAGGCATCCGGCGACCCCTTCTCTGCCGTGCGTCAGATGGCGCAAGCCGCGCAACTCGACCCAAGCGAAGCGAACTACTTCACCTGGGGCTCCGAACTCCTGCTGCATCGCGCCATCCTGCAGGCCGGCCAGATCTTCGCACGCGGCGCAGCCCTCCACCCTGCATCCGCGCGCCTCCGCACCGGCTGGGGCTCGGCCCTCTTCTCCGAAGCGCGGTACGAAGAAGCGGCCCAGCGCCTCTGCGAAGCCTCGGACCTGCAGCCGAACGAGCCGGAACCTTATCTGGCATTAGGCAAGGCCGACGGAGCCTCGCCCGTCCCTCTGCCCGGTGTCCTCGAGAGACTCGAACGCTTCCTCAAACTGCAACCCAGGAACCCGCATGCAAGCTACCTGCTCGCCACGGCGCTTCTGCGACGCGGCGATCCGGCGACCTCCGAGCGAGCCCAAACCCTGCTGCAACAGACGGTCATACTCGACCCGAAATACGCCGAAGCCTACCTGGAACTCGGCAAAATCGCCGCAACGAAGAAAAACGTGACTGAGACGATTCATCTCTATCAGGAAGCGATCCAATCCGACCCCGAATTGGGCGAAGCGCACTTCCGTTTAGCCGTCCTCTACGAGCGCACCGGCAAGCCCGCCGAAGCAAAACAGGAGCGCGCGCAACACGAAGCAATCGAACAAAAAAGAGCCGAACAAACCGAACAGGAACGCCGCAGCGTCAAGCAATTCCTCGTAGTCCTGCAGGAAACACCCAACCTAAAATAGGGTGGCAGCGATCAGCCCTTCGCCTTAGTAGGCGGCAAAATCCCATCACCCTCACGAATGGTAAGTATCTGATTCACCTTGACTTGCCGGAAGGTCTCCACCTTCCGCGTCGTCGGCCAGGTCACCTCAATCACGTCAATCAGATCGACTTTGCCAACCCCAAAATGCAGCCGCAGATCACTCTGCGACATCACGCTGCCGCCGCTGTGAACCTCATCCATCTGCGTATGTTTGCCAGTAGTAACCCGCACCCGAGCCCCAATCGCAGTCCGGTTACAGTGCGTCCCAATCAGCTTCAACTTGATCCAGTTCAACCGATTCGCACTACTATTCCGCAACAAAGAAGGCCGATCATTCATATTCAAAACCAGCACATCCACGCCGCCATCATTGTCGTAATCGCCAAACGCAGCGCCGCGACTGGAGTAGTGCTCACTGATACCTGCACCCGCTTGCGATGACACATCCTTGAAGCGGCCATTGCCAAGATTGCGGTACAGCAGCCGCTGGCTCTTGAACGTCTGCCCGAACTTATGAGCATCGATCTCGGGATAGACGTGGCCATTGACCTGCAGAACGTCCTGCCATCCGTCGTTGTCATAGTCCAGAAACCCGCAACCCCATGCGACGAATTGACTGTTGCCTCCAAGCCCCGCTTCGAAGACCACATCCGTAAAAGTCCCGTCGCCATTGCTCTTGTAGAGGTTCACGACGTCGTCGGCGAAGTTCGTCTTGTAAATGTCGAACCAGCCATTGCAGTCGTAGTCAGCAACGGCAAGGCCCATGCCGGCCTGCTCATGCCCGGCATCGCTGTAGGCGCAACCAGCCTCCAGCGCGATGTCGGTGAAGGTGCCGTCATGGTTGTTCTTGAAGAGAATGCTCGGCTGCGAATCGACAGCAACATAGATGTCGGGCCAACCGTCGTTGTCGAAGTCATAAGAGACAGGCGTGATTGAATAACGTGGGCCGGGCTTCAGAATGCCCGACGTCTCGGAGACATCCGTGAAGGTGCCATCGCCATTGTTGCGATAAAGGATATTGACGCCGCCCGGCAGACCCCGCGGGCCACAAAGAATCGGAATACCCTTCCACTGGCAGAAATGCTGATCCATCGGGCTCGGGATATCCTGCGGCTCGAGATGGATGTAGTTACAGACAAACAGGTCGAGATGGCCATCGCGGTTGTAGTCGAGAAAGGTGCATCCCGAACCCCAACGATGCTTGTCCTGCCATAGGCCGGCCTTCTTCGTAACATCGGTGAAGGTGCCATTGCCGTTGTTGTGGAAGAGGCGATTGTGGCCCCAGAAGCAGCAGAAGAGATCATCCCAGCCGTCGTTGTTGTAATCGCCAACGCACACGCCGGTCTGCCATCCCGTCACACCCAGACCTGACTTTTCCGTCACGTCAGTAAAGGTACCGTCGCGGTTGTTCTTGTACAGGTGCGATGTTGGAGCTTTTCCCGCAGGCCAGTTCGTATCCAGTCGATCGCCGTTGGTCAGGTAGATATCCAGCCAGCCATCGTGGTCGTAATCAAAGAAGGCGATGCCGCTGCCCTTCGCCTCGAGAATCGAACGCTTGTGATCGACGCCGCCCCATACATTGGTGACGTTCAGGCCGGCCTGCTCTGCAACATCGACGAACTGAACAGAGGATGCATCAGACTTTGCGGCCGCGGGAATACCGGCAGCCTGCAGCGTCTCGGAATCCCATCGCCACAGCGGCTCCGCGAGCGCTTCCGTAAGCGCACTGCCGAGTAGGAGGGCCGAAGTTCCAAGAAAGCGTCTGCGCGGCAGAAACATATGCAGGGACTATACCGAATCCGATGTGTCGTCGTGGAGTATCAAGGGGCCGCGTCGAGAGTCTGCAGCGCCTGGCGTCCTGCGGCGCTGTCGGGCCGCAGCCGGAGCAGATCCTCCAGAACTGATCTCGCCTTCGCCTTGTCGTGCTGCAGCAGGGACACGCGAGCAAGATTGAAGTAAGACTGTTCGAAGGTGGGAACGAGGCGGATACACGTCTGAAACTGCTGGGCCGCGCCATCGTAGTCCTGCTTCCGCACCAGCAGCACGCCAAGATTATTCAGCGCCTCCGGATAATCCGCACGAAGCGCGATCGCTTTGCGAAGGTAGCCCTCGGCAACGCTTACTCGGTTCTGCTGAGCCGCCAGCATCCCGAGGCCGTAGTTGGCCTCCGGATCGTCCGGCTGCAACGCCAGCGCACGATTCAGGGCATCCGATGCTTTGGCAGCATCTCCCTGGCGGCGATACACGTTGCCAAGGTTAAGGAGAGCGATCGCGTAGCCTGGCCGCAACTGGAGCGACTGCAGAAAGTTCTGCGCGGCCTCCTCGTTACGTCCCTCCTGCGCTGCCATCATGCCCAGGTTGTTCCAGGCCTCCGGGTAGTCAGGCCGCAGTCGAAGGGACGTCTTCAAGTTTGCGCGAGCTTCGACAAACTCGTTCCGCCGCAGATGCAACGTGCCCAGATTGTAATAAGCCTCTGCATCATTTGGCCTGGCCGTGACGACCTGTTGAAAGTACAGCGCCGCCGCCTCCAGGTAGCCATGCTGGAACATGGCAACGCCGTAGGTGAAGTCATTGCGGTGAAAGTCGGCAAGATACGGCGTCCCCGCGAAGGGCAGCGCTTTCTTCAAGCGCGCCGCCGCGTCCGGGGGGATACCCTGCGCATCAGCTCTTACCTGCTCCGCGGTGAAATCGCCTTGATAGAGCTTGACCACCATGCCAGTTGGGTCAACCAGGAACGAGCAGGGAATCGGCAGATCCCGACGGCGGTCGAACAGATAGCGGTACAGGATGTTGTAAGTGCCAGCGACCTCCTCCGTCGCGAGGAGCACCGAGAACGGCAGGTTCAGCTTCTGTGCGGCAGCGCGTGCAGCGGCAGCATCGCTCGGCGAATCCAGATTGACCGCGAAGACCTCAATCCGACTCGAGAGCAGACCACCATGGCGCTGTTGCAGATGCGTCAGCAGCTTCAGACTGCCGGGCGATGTGGTCGCCCAGAACACAACCAGCGAGATTCTTCCATCGGCTTGATCCAGCTTTACCGCTTTACCCGAAAGGTCGGGCACGGTGAACGATGGTGCCTTGAGCGGATCCAGCAACCACGTCTGTATATCACTGGAGGGAGTTTCTTGCGCGGCAACACGCTCGGGTGCACCGGCGTGGGCGTACGCGGCAGACGCAGCGGCGACCGGCACACTCGTGAATGCTTCCGAGCCTTCTTCCAATTGAATGCGGTGGTTGGCCCGCAGGTTCTCAAAGTGCTGCGTCAGGCCGCTGGGCCAGCGAACAACCGCGCGGATCGCCGCTGGTGATCGGCCGAGACCGAAGAACAACTCCTTCGAATGTTGTGAGAGAAACCCACTGCCGGCTTGCAGATACTTCGTCTGACGAAGACCGCCCGTCTCGACCGTGACCGAAGTCCCGATGCCGTCACGATTGCTCTTCGTTCCACGCAAGCGGAAAACGATAGAGTCGCCGATATCCTGCATGGCGTTGTGGACGATCCGTAGCTGCGGTGCGTTGCGATTCTTGACGACCACCTCGAGGCGTCCGTCCCCATCGAAGTCGGCCAAGGCGAAGGAGCGTCCATCCTCGAGAAGGTCCATGCCGAGCACGCCAGAAACCTCGGTAAACGTCCCGTCGCGATTGTTTGCGTACATCACGTTTCGTTCTGAACCACTCCACGAACGATCGGATCGAATGAGTTCATTCAGCGCATTCCAGCCGTGCTCATACGCGAGCAGCGGTGTGGAATCGTTCGGTGACTTCCCCACGACCTGGCGCCAGAAGAAGCTACCCAGATCGTCGTTGATTCCTGAACTTTCCGCAGCCGTGATGTAACCGTTGGTAACATACAGATCCGCGTAGCCGTCGTGGTCAAAGTCCCAGAAGTCCGATCCCCAAGCCCAGCGTCCCATGCTGACATTTGCCCGCAGACTCGCATTGCGAAAGACACCATCCGCTGTCCCTTCATAGAGCGCGTTCCCCTCCGCATGCTTGCGGTATAGAGAGCGAATGGCATCCGAAGCACCGGGTTGAAACTGCGGTTGCTGCGACACGCGTTGGCCGGCTGCAGACCACATATCTGCTGCGTACAGGTCTGGCTTGCCGTCGTTGTTGATGTCCGTCCAGGCGGCGCTCATACCCGCGCCCACATCCTCGACCTTTGAGTCGGTAGACGCTGCCTTGAATGTGCCATTTCCCTGGCTGCGGTAGAGCACGTTGCGCCCGAAGTCGTTCACGACATACAGGTCAGGAAAGTTATTCGTCGGCGACTCAGACCACGAGCACGCAAAGCTATAGCGATCGTTGTCGACATTCAGGCCGGCGGCTTCGGTGCGATCGACAAAGCGTCCATCGCCTTCGTTGTGCAACAGAAAATTCGGCGGTCCATTGCGTGCGTCGAAATAAGGGACCGGGTAGTGGTACTGATCCAGGCCCAGATAGTAGCTGTACAGGCAGAAGTAGATGTCCAGTCGCCCGTCCCGGTCGTAGTCGGCAATGGCCGCGTGCGTGAAGGTACCCTCCGGCGTTCGCGCGAACTGGAATGCATCTGGCTTCTGACGGAACGATCCATCGCCCTGATTCAGGAAGAGCAACGGCCCGCCGCCGCAGACCACCAGCAGGTCCTGCAGGCCGTTGTTACGGAAGTCGGCAAAGAGTGCACAACTCGTGTTGTCGAGTACACCGACGCCTGCCTTCCCCGTGACATCTTCGAAGGTGCCATCGCCACGATTGCGGTAGAGCCGGTTCGGCAATCCCGCCGGCTGGCAGACGTACAGGTCGTCATGACCGTCGCCGTCGAAATCGCCCGCTGCGACGCCGTTGTTGCCATAGACATCGATGCCACAGGCACCGTCCAGCACGCTGCGCCAATGGTCCGAGCCGTATCGCAACTGGGCTTCGTACGATGGCGCCTTGGAGAAGGCCGCCTGTGTGACATCGACATAGCCCGGCCCGCCAACGGTGCTCACGGTCTCGCTCTCTGCGCGCCACTGACGGACCGTCCATGCAGTCCCTTCGCGGGACCAAGTCATCGCCCAAGTGCCGACACGCTGCTCCCGCTCGCTCGAAGAAACCAGGAGGACGTCGTGGCGGACCGCCACCGCGACCGTAAGCGGCGCCTGGCTGATCTCTTGAATTGCCGTGATCTCGAAGCTCGCACGGTCGATGCTCTTGCCCACGCCATACGCGGCTTGCAGAGCACGTATGACCTGTTCCGGCCCGCTGCTTTGCAGCGACGGCGAATACTCCCGCCTGCTAGTCCTTATGGTGTCCTGCCGCAGCTTCGTCTCCTGATGCGGGGTGAAGGACGAAGCCTGCACGGAGGTGTGCAGGGTAAGCTTCAGGTCCGCCCATCGCGCGCTACGAAAGCTTCCTGCCCACCGATCAAGTTCTCCCTGAATCTCGAAGGCATGACCCTCCGTCACGAATTCGTCTGTGCCCGGGCGCACCCGGCGGAGGACGTCCTCCAATGGAGAACGCGACGGATAGTGGGGAAGCAGGCGCGGCTCGCTGAACGAGAGGTTGGCAGGCGCGAAGCCGCCCGCCGGGGCTTCGAAGGCCTCTGCACCAAAGGCTGGCCATGCATGCAGCAGCAGCGGCGTCAGTCCAAGCTGCTTCAGGACCGCTCGTCTGTTCCACAGTGGAGGTAGGGCGTCGAGCGTTGGGGGCTTTGAGGCCATGTCAGAGGGCTTGAATCGGTAGCGTACAGTACGCGGGCATCGCCGACAACCTTCCCTGGACCTGGTAGCGGCCATAATAAGCGATTATGGATATCTCAAACTTTCGGTTGACACCGCGCTCCTCCTTGCACTAATGTTGCCGCGTTCTTCGGATAGCCCATTCAAGCGTTCCCTGTCTTCAAGTGTCAGGACATGTATCTGACTCTGGTCAGGAAATGCGGAGGATCTTTCGGATGCCATTCTTTCGCGATTCACGACATCAGTTCTCGCTCTGTCGGTGCTTTGCCGTTGCGGCGCTCAGTCTCTCTGTAGCCGCGCCTGCAATGGCCCAGGTCGATCAGGGCTCCATCTCCGGGACGGTCTTGGATACGACTGGAGCCGCTGTCGCGGATGCGCAGGTGACGCTGCGAAACACGGATCAGGGCATCACGCTGGAGACGCGTTCAAGCAGCAGTGGTACCTACACCTTCTCGCCAGTCAGAATCGGTCATTACACCATCACGGTCGCCGCACCGGGATTTTCCAGTACGACTCAGCAGAACATGACAGTGGCGGTTGGTCAGGATCTGAAGGTTGTCGTTCAATTGAAGACCGGTTCCACCAATGAGACGGTGACCGTCACCACTGCTCCGCCGCAACTGCAGTCCGATGAGTCGTCGGTTGGACAGGTCATCGATGAACGAACCATCAAGAGTCTTCCGCTGAATGGCCGTAACTTTACCTTCCTTGCACAGTTAAGCGCCGGCGTGAATACCTCGCAGGCAGACACACGCGGTAACGCTGCTTCCGGCGCCTTTACCGCCAACGGGCTGCAACCTTCGCAAAACAACTACCTGCTCGACGGTATCGACAACAACTCCAACGCAGCAGACTTCCTGAACGGCACAAACTTCGTCATCCTGCCGCCCGTGGACGCTATCCAGGAGTTCAAGGTTCAGACCGCAGACTTCAGCGCCGAACTTGGCCGTTCGGCTGGTGCGGTCTTGAACGCAACCGTCAAGTCGGGCACAAACTCGCTGCACGGCGCCATCTGGGAGTTCTTCCGCAACGACAAACTCGACGCCGCCGATTGGTTTGAAAACAACAATGGAATTAAGAAGGGCAAGCTGCGTCAGAACCAGTTCGGCGCTGCCGCCGGCGGTCCCATCTGGAAAAACAAGGCGTTCTTCTTCGGAGACTATGAGGGACTGCGCCGCGTGCAGGGAACGGTCTTAACGGGTAGCGTACCGACACTGACCGAACGGAACAGCGGCTATACCAACCTCTCGGATCTCATCACGGGCCAGTCCGGCGCGGCGCGCATCGACGGCGTCGGCCGCAGCATCCCCTACGGCACAATCCTGGACCCTGCAACGACGCGCTCTGTGGCGGCGGGGGCGGTCGATCCGGTCTCGGGACGAACGAATAACAGCTCCAGTGCCGTCTTCGTCCGCGATCCCTTCGGCTCCTGCGGACCCTCCACGGCAACTTTCACCCTAGCGAATTGCAACCTGAACCAGATCCCTGCAGGACGGCTCGATCCGAACGCGGTCAAGCTGATGAACCTCTACCCAACTCCGCTGAATTCGTCGTTTACCTCGAACTACACGAACAGCCCCGCTCTCTATGAGCGCCGTAACGCCTTCGACGTTCGTGTGGACTACAACCCATCTGACAAAAACCAGATCTTCGGTCGCTTCAGCTACGTAGACGATCCGAATTTCATCCCCGGCATCTTCGGCGGTGTCGCTGATGGCGGTGGCTTCCAGCAGGGCAATCAGACGGCAAAGTCTCAACAGTCGGTGTTGGCCTTCACTCATGTCTTCACGCCCAGCACCATCAACGTGGCGCGCATCGGCTTTAATCACCTGCACACCACGCGGACCGGTCCGGTGGGTGCAGTCGAGGGCATACCCGCGCAGTACGGCATCCAGGGCGTTCCCCAAGGCAATCTGAACGGCGGCCTGCCGTCGATCAGCATCTCCGGCCTTAGCAACCTGGGCAGCAACGACTTCCTTCCCTCCGATGAAGTAAGCCAGACGCTGCAGGTGGTCGATGACTTCACAAAAGTCTACGGTCGGCATAGCTTCAAAGCCGGCTTCGAGTATCAGAACGTTCACTTCAACACGCTGCAGCCCGCCTACTCTCGCGGTGACTTCCAGTTCACCGGGAACTTTGCCGGTGTACCAAATCAGGGCGGCGATCAGACGGGCCGCGCGCAGTTCCTCGTAACGCCGCGGGCTACCACGGTGCCGAATGGCGTCAGCTTTATCGGTGGCGCGAACCAGGTACAGATGTCGAACATCAGTAAGACCTACGACGTTCGCAGCTACTGGGCCGGCTACTTCCAGGATGACTTCAAAGTCACTCCGGGCCTGACACTGAACATGGGTCTGCGGTGGGATTACTTCAGCCCCATCTCCGAGGCGAACGGCGCCCAGGCAAACTTCGTGCAGGGTGGACCGCCGAACGGCACACCGACCTATATTCTGCCTGCGACCGGTAAGGCAAACCGCGCCCTGTCGTCGACCGCAAACAACCCAGGACTGAATGGCAATGGCTTCCTTGACCTGCTGGCCAAGGATGGCATCGCGCTACTGCAGACGGATGCCTACGGTAAGGCGCTCGTGCAGACGCAAAAGAACAACTTTGCACCACGCTTCGGCTTCGCGTGGGAGGCGACACCCAAGTTCGTAGTCCGCTCCGGTATCGGGCTCTTCTTCAACGCCTTCCAGAACGCGGGATACGGTCCGAACATCGGCGAAAACTATCCCTTCGTCTACAACTTCAACTTCCAGAACAACGGTTCGGACTCTGCTCCGTTCAGTTCCGGATCGAATCCCTACGGAACCTGCGCGACCGCAGGACCGGGTGGCAGTGCGACCATCGGATCGGGCCTTTCCTGCGGAGCCTTCACACCGCTCGCAGTCAACGCCTCCGGTCTCGGCTTGCAGGGTCTGCAGTTCGACTTCAAGACACCGAATACCATTAGCTCGAACCTGAGTCTGCAGTACGCGGTGACACATAACATGTCCGCGACCGTCGCATACGTCTACACCCACGCAAGCCATCTTCAAGTGGGCATCGGCAACAACCGCGTGTCGCAGCTGATCCCTGCGAACACCTCCCTTACGCGGAACAACTCACTGCCGGAGTCTCCAACGAACCGTAACTACGTGCCATTCCCTGACTTCGGTCGTGGCGGTAGCTATCAGCAGACACTCGGCGCCAGTGTGTATAACGGCCTGCAAACAAAGTTGGAAGAGCGCTTCGCGCACGGCTTCTCCTTCCTGCTGACCTATACGTACTCCAAGACGATGACCAACTCCCCCGATCTGTTGAATGGCGGCAGCGTCAACGGCTTCCGGGCACCGTATGTCCCTGGACTTGGGACACGCATCGACTGGGGTCTTGCGGCCTTCGACATCCGTAACGTCTTCCACGGCAGCGGTTCCTATGAACTGCCCTTCGGCAAGAACAAGATGTTCCTCGCGCAAGCAGGTCGTGCCATGAATACCGCAGTCGGCGGATGGACCGTCCAGTACATCGTGACGCTGCAGGGTGGCCAGCCAGTTTCGATTAGCTGCCCGACATCCACGACCTCCGGCACCAACTGCAACTCGGTCAACGTCGCAGGACAATCCCAGAAGCTGGGTCTGCATCTCGACAGCAACAAGAAGCTGAGCTGGTTCGGAAATCCGGCAGCCTTCCAGCAGCCCTGCGTCCTCGGCTTCAACGGTCCCATCCCGAACTCGCCGGCTGGTTGCATCCCGCTTACCGGAGGTCAGATCCTCGGCGCTGGTCCTTCCACCACCTTTGGACCGCCATTCAAGCGCTTCGACCTCTCACTCTTCAAGAACTTCCAGTTCACAGACCGGTACTCGCTCCAGTTCCGCTCGGAGTTCTTCAACATCCTGAACCACCCCAACTTCAACGCGCCGGGCTTCGGTGGTAACGGTGTCGTCGCGGTGGGTAACTCGCTCAACTTCAATAGCTCCACCTTCGGTGAGATTGGTTCCACGCGCGACGCTCCCTATGATCCTCGCCAGATCCAATTTGCACTGAAGTTCTACTACTAACCAGCATCGCTGGCGGGTACTCTTGGAGCGTGTCGATCCCGGCACGCTCCAAGTTCATTTTCGAGCAACAGAGAAAGTCGTCCAGGCTACTAGAAATGCAAGTCCTCAGCGCAGGCGTAGCGTGAATCAGAAGCAAAGGTCGTTCGCAGTCATTCGCATCCTGCTCGTCGGCTGTGCCATGGCTGCCAATGCGCAGCCGGCAAAGACACGCTCCAACGACACGGCAACCGCCGAGCTCCGTGCTGCCTCCGCCGCCTACGACAAAGGCGACTATCGAGAAGCATCCGTAGTTCTTGAAAAGATAATCGTAAAAGCACCACGGAATTTTGAAGCGCATGAGATGCTCGGTCTCGCCTACGCGGCGCAGTCCCGCACGCCGGACGCTCTAAAACAGTTGCGATTGGCGGTTGCCTTGAATCCCGCATCTGCACTCGCCCATGCCAACCTCGCAACCAGCCTCGTTCACGCCGGCCAGCCTGAGGCAGCAGAGCCGGAGTACAAACGAGCGCTCGAGCTTGATCGGACCAACTACGACGCTGCTCGTCACCTCGCAGGCCTCTATCTGCAATCGGGCCGAATCGACTCAGCGATTCCGCTGCTGCAAACTGCGCAGAAGCTCCACCCGGACGACTACGACACAGGCTACGACCTGGCACTGGCGTATCTCATGAGCGGCCAGGTTGTCGCATCGCAGCGGTTGACGGAGACGTTATTGCGGAAGCGGCCATCTGGCGATCTTCATAACCTGGCCGGGCAGATCGCCGAGAAGCAGGGCCGATTCATCGATGCAGTCAATGAGTTCGCGGCTGCGGCACATCAGGATCCAAGTGAGGAGAACCTCTTCGCATGGGGTACGGAGCTTCTTGCGCACCGAACCTATGTTGCAGCGATCGAGGTCTTCCGGTCCGGTGCTCAGCGCTACCCTGACTCCTCTCGGATTCTCGTCGGTCTTGGCATGTCTCTCTATGCCCGCGGAGACTTCGAGGAGTCAGTGCGCGTGCTGCTGCGCGGTGCCGACGCCAGTCCCTCGGATGCACGCTGCTACCTCTACCTGTCCAAGGCCTACCTGAGCGCCCCCAGTCAGGCCGAAGCCGCGATCGAACACTTTCGCCGCTATGCCGAACTCGAGCCGCGCAATGGACTCGCCCAGTTCTACTACGGAATGAGTCTCTGGAAGGGCAACCGGCAAGGGACCACAGGTGTGGACTACCCGGCCGTGGAGGCTCTGCTTCAAAAAGCAACCACGCTCAATGACAAACTTGCGGACGCACATCTGCAGCTCGGCATCCTCTACACCGAGCAGCGTGAGTATGAGAAAGCACTGCCGCAGTATGAGCGAGCCCTGCAACTTGACCCGCTCTCGTCCGACGCTCACTTTCGAATGGGCCGGTATTACCTGCACGCTGGTTTAAAGGACAAGGCGGAGAATGAGTTTGACCAATTCAAACGTCTGCAGGCGCAAAATCATGCAGCCGAAGACAAGGCCAAGGCAGACGTGCAGCAGTTTGTCGTCAGTGGCAGTCCCGCCGGCCCGGCGCAGCCCTAGGAGCGACGCATGATTCATCGCGCACACCAGATCGCACCTGTACCGAATGGGCCGGAACTGGCACGCTACATCGGTCGCACGCGCCGGGACTTCTTGCGCGATGTCGCAGGTGTCGCGCTCGGCTCGGCGCTGGTCAGCGGCAGTCCCTTTCTCTACGGTCAGGCCACGCAGAAGAAGCGCAAAGTGATTGTTGTCACCTTCGGCGGCGGCGCTCGCGACCAGGAGACCTTCGCACCAGAGGGCCAGCACAACATCCCCAATATGTTGCAGATGCTGGCACCCCAATCGAGCTTCTTTACGCACGTCACAAACGCCGGCATTCTCGGGCACTATGTCGCGACCGCCAGCCTCACCACCGGCGTCTACGAAACACTGAACAACTTCGCCGTCACGCCGCCCGAACATCCCACCGTCTTCGAGTACTTTCGAAAGGACCTGAAGCGGCCCAGCAGCGACACGTGGGTTGTCGCGCCGAGCAATGGTTTCAACCGGATCGGCGAAAGCAACAGCCGTTCCTTCGGCCCGGGACATGGCGCAGGTGTCATCCTGCCGAAGCATCTGCTGGAGGCAGCATCCGCAGGCCGCACGGGAGACTTCGCGCACCTGCTGCAGGACAACTACGAGAACCCTTTTAACGCCGCTCGACTGGGCGGCAGCGAGGTCGAACTGCAACAGCTCGACCGAATCCTCAAACTTTCGGTCAGCGATTTCACGGCACACGCGCGTACGGCATCCAGCCCGGATGAACTCTCCATGTACATCGTGAAACAGCTGATGCGAGAGGAATCTCCAAGCCTGTTGTGGATCACCCTGCATGACATCGATATAGCTCACTCCGGCGCCTACTCGCTCTACGTCGATGCGATCCGACGGACAGACCGGCTCTGCGCGGACTTGTGGGACAGCGTTCAGAAGGATCCGGAATACGCAGGCAACACGACGTTGCTGATCCTGCCCGACTTCGGTCGAGATGCAGATACGGACGCCGGAGCCAATGGCTTCCAGCACCACCGCACGGGCGGGGCCGCATCACGCACAACGTGGATGATGGCGCTCGGCGCGGGCGTAAGGCATGGCGTCGTCTACGACCGGCCCGTGCAGTCCATCGATCTCGTTCCGACCCTTGGAGCCATGATGGGTTTCTCTGCGGGCCTTTCCAATGGCAGCCTTATCCGAGAGTTGCTATAGCCATGCTTCCATCCGAACTCAAACCGGATTCCTTCACTCGATATCCAGAGCAGGCGCGGGCTCTGTGCTTGCAGCATCTGGCATTGCTGCAGCAACTGCCGCTGAGTTACCTCTCAAGCCTGTTGCGAGAGATCATCGAGTACGACTACGGCTTTCCTGCAGAGCGCACAGAGATCGAACGGGAGCTCAGTACGCTGGCGAGCCTCTCCGCGAACCAGCTTCAGGAATGGTTCCACGCATTCGCACAGATACGGATCACGGCAGCCCTGGAACAGGAAGACTGGGTCAACCAGCCGGCCCACTTTCTGGAAAGTCTGTCGAGCTACCTCTGGTCGTCCCATCAGATGGATCGCTTCCGCGAGACCGCACAGGCCTTCGGCACGCGTATGCAAGCAACCCGGAAATCGATCAGTGCACCACCAATACCCAGACTTGGTGTCGCTGTCATCGGGCAAGGTGTCGAAAACTATGAGGGCCGCTTTTTCGAGAGGCTGCGCCCTCACGGTACGCTCTTCAGCGGTCTGGATCCTGCCAATGGGCTCCAGCAGATTTTGGACGCATTCTCTGCGCGGGCCGCTACCCATGCAGAGCCCTATGGTCATTGGTATGTCGATGGTGGCGTGACTGCGCAGCACAGCCCTGACGTGGTCTCGGTCTCGTATGCGGAGCTGCGTCCAGCGCGTCGGACACTGCTGCAATACATCGCGCAGCAGGTCAGCCAGCCGGGAATGGGCCCGGAACAGCTCCGCTCGAACCTGATACGGCTGCAGCCGGAGAATCTGGGAATGAAGGGCGACCCCGTCCTGAATCGTTTTCAGATCAAGTTGCTGACGGAAGGATCCGGAACACAGATCTTCAGCACCACGTTCGCCCAGTGGACGGCTCGCGAAGTCCTGCGCCGCGCACAGGCAGTCAGCTTGCTGGTGCGTTATGCGCCGCGGCAGCGGCAGAGACCCATGCATGAACTGCTCTCAGACAAGCCGGGCGACGACTCAGTAGACCCACTCGGCTCGTTAATTGACGCGGACATGGGCGCTTACTACCAGTGGATCGATCAGCAGCGATTGCCTGCCGCGGACAGGTCTGTCTTCATCGCCTGGTTCGAGGGTCACAGTACGGCGATCGCCGTGGGCCCCGTCATGCCGCGCGGCGTCGAGTCCAGATCGCGCATGGATCTGGGAACCTTGCTTCGTCATTCCTTAGGATAGTTGTGAGCAGTGCGGCCTCGCAGGTTGAGGTAGGGAGATCTATGCGATTGATGATGCGTCTGGTGCTGGCCGTGTGCGTGATCCCGGCAGCCTCCTACGGCCAGACAGCCCCGGCACCGGGCGTGCAACCACCTGCGGAAGTGGAGAGGCTGATGCCTTCGCAGGTTTTCTTCCGTAGTCAATCGGCCACTGTGCAGATTCGCAACAGTGCAGCATTCCGCTACAGCGACGGCATGGTGACACTCGCGGGCATTGTGGACACCAGCGGCTACTCCACCGCACAGCGCGAAACCTATCAGTTCTACTTGTTGACAGACGTCCCGCTCGAAGCGGGCGGCAAGCGCATCGCTCCGGGCGCATACGGCTGTGGATTCTTGCCGGAGAAGGGATTCATCGTCCTGGACCTCGGCGGCAATGAGCTATTCCAAGTGCCGATTACGCGCGAGGCAGCAATGACGCGGCCGCGGCCGTTACAGATGATGCCAGGTGCCAACGCGGACGGACTGAAGCTCTACGTCGGTCGTGACTTCGTCACTCTGCAGCGCACGCGCTAAACCTAGCAGCGCTATTGCGCTGCGGGTGTGCCGGTGCCTTCACGCAAGGTGACGTAGGCGTTGATTGAGGCGACCGGGAAGTGTTCGATCTTGCCGCTTGGCCAGTGGACTTCAAGCTGGTCCACCTTGCTTGCAGAGCCAAGTCCGAAGTGAAGGCGCGGGTCGCTGCTGGAAGCAAAGCTGCCACCGGCAAAACGATCGACACGTTGCCGGCTACCCGACACCGTCAGATAGACTGACGCCCCGATCCCATCGGCGTTGTCCGGCGAGCGGCCGACGAGAACCACGCCAAGCCAGTTGCCATTGGGCTTCGCAGTGTTGCGAAGCAGGGCAGGTGCACCGTCCATGTTGTTGATTACGGCATCGACGCGGCCATCGTTGAACAGGTCGCCCACCGCAAGACCACGCGCTGTGAACACCTCAGCCAGTGCCGTCCCATCGACCGCCGCCACCGGCTCAAGCTTCTTGCCATCGTCATTACGGAAGAGAAGCGGGCGCTCTGCCCACGAGGTTCCCCAGCGATTCGTGTCCGCATTGCGATAGACGTGTCCGTTGACCGTCAGCAGATCCTGCCAGCCATCGTTATCGAAGTCGATAAAGGCGGTACCCCAACCAAGAAAGGGAATCGTCAGTTCGGCATACGCTGCGTCGTAGCTGATGTCGGTAAAGTTTGCCTTCCCGTCGTTCTCATACAGCGGCTTGTAGTCGTCGGAAAAGGTCGTGTGAAAGACGTCCAGGTTACCCGTGTGGCGCTGGTCTCCAATTGCAATACCCATCGCCGCAGTCTCTCGACCCTCTTTGTTGAGCGCGTAGCCGGATGCATAGCTGGCATCCTCAAAGGTGCCGTCGCCGCGGTTCAGATAAAGGTAGTTAGGCGTCGAATCGTTCGCAACCAGAAGATCCGGCTTGCCATCGTTGTTGATGTCTACAAACACGGAGGACAGGCCATAGTAGCCAGGTTTATCCCCGACGCCGGCTTTCTCGCTGACGTCGCTAAACGTGCCGTCGCCATTGTTGTGGAACAGGTGGTCTTTCTCGCCATGAAGACCATGCGGCCCACACAGGACGCGCACGCCGCGATAGGTGCAAAAGCTGTACGTCACACCACCCATCCCGGAGTTGGGAAGATCCTTTTCATCCCAGTGCACATAGCCCGGCACGAACAGGTCAAGACGTCCGTCACCGTCGTAGTCTCCCCACGTCGCGCCGGTAGACCAGTTACCCAGCAACACGCCGGCCTTCTCCGCAACGTCGGTAAACGTACCATTGCCATTATTCCGATACAGGCGATTCTGTCCGAAGTTAGACACGTAGATGTCGGGATGCCCGTCATTGTCAAAGTCGCCGACAACCGCGCCGAAACCCCAGCGATCGTTCGTCACGCCAGCTTTCGCTGTTACGTCGGTGAAGGTGCCGTCGTGATTGTTCCGGAAGAGCGCAGCATGTGGAGCGTGAGACTTCCCGGCCATGGCATCGCGGGTCGATCCGTTCACCAGGTAGATGTCGATCCAGCCATCGCCATCGAAGTCGAGCAACGCCACACCAGAGCCAATGGTATCCAGCAGATAAGGCTTATCCGGCGCACCCATGACGTGCTTCCAGGTGCTCAGGCCTGCTACAGTCGCAACGTTCTGAAAGACATGCGGCCCGCTCTTCACCGTGCCGCCGGCCGTGATCGGCCGATTGCTGCTGTCGTAATTTGGCTTGAAGACACCCGCCGTAGACGAGCCACCGCGAGCAGGGGATTGCGCTCCCTCCTGTGGGCCAGGAGTGTGCGACTCCAATGCGCTTTGACCCCTTGCCGGTGCGCCCAGCAAGACAGACAACAGTACGGTGCAGACGATGGACGAGCGTGACACGTTAGACCCTCTATCGAGAAACCACCTTATACTGCGACGTCGTTTCGGTCGAGGATTTCTTCGCACGTTTCCTGTTACGGAACTGCGCGATCCGCTCAATTTCTCTGAGTGACATGACTCTACAAATGCGTTACGATTCCCCCGCCGAAACCCAATAGGTCCTGAGCGTCATGAGATATCTTCCAGTGCATATCGATCAAAGTGCGAGCCGCTTCCTCGCGTCTATGGTTGCTGGAGCCGTCTTACTTGTAGGCTTGTACACAACGCATCATGTTTTGCGTCCAGCCGCGGCCATGGCGGCTACGGACGAAGAGACTCACGCACAGGCGCGTAAGACTTACACGGATAAGATCGCCGCGACCTATAACTTCCGCTACGGAAAAGACCTTCCTTTTATGCCGTCTAACATGACGACGGACAACGGCCAGTTCATCGATCCAAAAGACTTTCCCACCGCACAATATTGCGGGCACTGTCACCAGGAAGCGCACCAGCAGTGGCGCGAATCGGCACACTCAAACGCCAATCGCGCGCCGTGGTATCTCAAGAACGTCAACCTTCTGAATGACAGTAAGGGCATCGAGTTCTCGCGGCACTGCGAAGGCTGCCACGACCCCATCGCTATGACAGCCGGCGTGCTGACGCAGGGCGGAACCAAGAAGCGCCCCTATGACCAGGACGGAGTAACTTGCTCCGTCTGTCACAGCATTCAAAAAGTAGATGCCCGAGGCACGGGCAGTTACGTTTTAGCGCCCGCAGCAGTTCTGCTCGACGAAGATGGTCAGCCCATTCACCGGAAGGTTTCTGACATCGAGATCCTGTCACATCTGGACCGGCATAAAGCAGCGGTAATGAAGCCGTTCTACCGCACCAGCGAAATGTGTGCAGCCTGCCATAAGGCTGCGCTCCCACACGAGCTGAATGACTATAAGTGGCAGCGAGCAATGACGCCGTATGACGAATGGCAGAACTCGTCCTTTGCCAAAGAGTCCCCACTGCCGTTCTACGTCAAGCCCGCGGTATCAAACTGCGGAACCTGCCACATGCCGCGCGAGGCACTTACCGGCCGCGACCCCGGTGCGAAGGAAGGCAAGCTTGCTAGCCACCGATGGCTGGGCGCCAACACGCTGATCCCGACGTACTACAACTATCCTGAGCAGCTTCGGCGCGTAAAAGAGTTCCTCGAGAATGGCGTCTTCAACGTCGATCTCTTCGCGCTTGATGTCGATGGCCAGCCGCAGATCGCACCACTGGGACGCAAGCCCTTCCGCCTCAAGGGGGGCGAGCGCGTCACAGTGTCCGTCGTCATCCAGAACAAGGGCATCGCTCACTCGCATGTGCCGGAACAGCGCGACATGTACGAGAGCTGGGTGCAGTTCACCGTCAGCACCGCGGACGGCAAGATCGTGAAGCAAAGCGGCGAGATCGAACCGGGCGGCGACCTCGATCCGGCCGCGCACAGCTTCACCAACCGACTCGTCAACAACACCAGCACGCTGAACGATCTCCACCAGGTCTGGAACAATCGCGTGGTCGCCTACAACAACGGTCTGCAAAGCGGACGTTCCCAGGTAGTCCGCTATTGCTTCACGATGCCCGCAGGCACCAAGGGACCGCTGAGCGTCACGGCGACCGTGCGTTACCGTCGCTTCGATCAGCACTTCATCAACTTCGCGCTGAAGCCCGGCTACAACCAGCCCATCGTCGACATGGTCAGCACCACGCGCATCTTCAGCCTCGGCGAGAACCCCTCGGTGCAGCCGCTGAAAGACGAGAATCCCGAGTGGATGCGTTGGAACAACTACGGCGTTGCGCTGCTGGATGCGCAGCAGTATGCGGCAAGTGTCCACGCCTTCCAGCAGGTTGCGAGGCTGCGTCCGGATTACGCCGACGCCTTCACCAACATCGGCATCGCGAACATTCAGTGGGAGAAGTATGAGGATGCACTGCCAAGCTTGAACAAGGCGCTGTCACTTGCTCCCAATAACGCGAGAGCCCTTTATTATCTCGCGCTGATCGAGCGGAACGAGGGACAGGTCAGCGAAGCCATTGCGAATCTAAAGAAGGTGGAAGAGCAGTTCCCGCGTTCGCGCGATGCCCACCGCGAGCTTGGTTTCAGCTACTACCAGCAACACCGCTATGACGAAGCCCGCGAGGAATACGAGAAGGTGCAGAGCATTGATCCCGATGATCTCGCCGCACACTACAACCTCGCAATCCTGTATCGCCGCCTCGGCATGAAGGAACAGGCAACGAAGCAGGCTGCCTACTTCGCGGATCAGAAAGACGACCCCACCGCCAGCACCTACGCGCTCGACTATCTGCGGAAGCACGGTGAGATCGCGCAGGAGTCCGTCCCCTGGCACATCCATGACTTGGATGCGCAAGGAAAGACAATCGCCAACACCACGCTGACTGAGGGTATGTTGCCATCACAGCAGACGCCGTAAAGAGTCATGTCCCCGAAAAAAATTAAGCAGCAGTACGTATGCAATCTGCGAGCGCTCACTGCTTGCGCCGCCTTGATCGTTGCCGGATGTACGTCGAGCATTCCCCTTGAAGGGCAGGCATCTGCCGCCCCGTCAGACCAGGTAACTCCACCTTCCGCGAAAGACGGTGCCGCCCTCTTCAAGGCATCGGGATGCCCCTTCTGCCACGGCCCGCAAGGCTTCGGCACAGATAAAGCGCCAAACCTGCGCGAAGTGCGCAAACGGAAGACCGACGAAGAGATCTTCCACCAGATCCACGACGGCGGCAAAATGATGCCGCCCTTCGCGGATGCGCTCACAGAGAACGAAATCCGCTCCCTCATTCTGTTCCTGCGTGCCGAAGATGGTTGGACTCTCCTTGCCTCACCAGAACCATCGAAATAGCAAAAGCCTCGAGCGAGTTCGCTGCGAGGCTTCGGCTAAAGACGGAGAGTAGTTGTTCTACGGCGTTTAGAGTTCGCCCTTCTTCATCTGGCTCACGGCATAGTCGCAGGCTCTTGCGGTCAACGCCATGTAGGTGAGGGAAGGGTTCTGGCACGCGGAAGACGCCATCGAAGATCCATCCGTCACAAACAGGTTCAGAACATCGTGCGCCTGGTTGTGTGCGTTCAGGACGGATGTCTTTGGATCGCGCCCCATGCGGGCACTTCCCATCTCATGAATGCATTCGCCCGGTATAGACGGCACCGTCGACATCGAGATGTCCTTGACACCTGCCGCTTCCAGCATCTCGGCAGCAGTCACCTGCGCATCCTTGAAGATGGCTAATTCATTGGCGCGCCACTTGTGATTGATCTTGATCGTGGGAACGCCCCATGCGTCTACCTTGTCGTGATTCAGCTCCATGTAGTTGTCATGGTTCGGCAGACACTCGCCCCACGCGCCAATGGAGATGCGCCATGGACCCGGCTCGCGCAGCGCGTTCTTGAAATCCGCACCAAACCCGGCCATCTCCGTTCCGCGTCCCCAGGTTTCGCGAGATGCGCTGCCCTGGAAGCCATAGCCACGCACAAAGTCGGGCGACTTGTCATGGACGTTGCGGAAGCGGGGAATATAGATGCCGTTCGGGCGGTTACCCAGTTGAACGTGATCTTCAAAGCCCGGCATCGTGCCGCTGGCGCCAGCGTGAAAGATGTGGTCCATCAAGTTGTGGCCCAGTTCACCGCTTGAATTGGCAAGCCCGTTCGGAAACTCGCTGGTGGCAGAATTCATCAGGATGCGTGCGGACTCCAGTGTCGATGCGCACAGGAAGATCACCTTAGCGTGATACTCCATCGTCTGCCGTGAGTCAGCATCGATCACCCGAACACCCGTGACGCGACGTGTCGCCGAATCGAAGATCAGGCTGTGCACCACGCTCATCGGCCGAAGTGTCATCTTGCCCGTAAGCTGCGCAGCCGGCAGCGTCGAATTGACGCTGCTGAAATACGACCGCGTGATGCATCCTCGATCGCACGGACCGCACTGGTGGCAGGCATAGCGGCCCTTATGGTCGACCGTAAGAATCGCGGTGCGGCCGATCGTCACCCTGCGTTGCGGAAACTTTGCTTCGACCGCATGCTTCATCGCGATCTCTGCGCAATTCATCTCAAACGGCGGCAAAAACTTGCCATCGGGCAGTTGCGGCAGACCTTCCGCCTGTCCGCTCACGCCAATGAAGTCTTCGACGTAGTCGTACCAGGGAGCCATGTCCTTGTAGCGAATCGGCCAGTCAACACCATGGCCGTCCTTGTGGTTCGCTTCAAAGTCCATTTCGCTGAAGCGATAGGATTGACGGCCCCACATCACGGAACGACCGCCCACATGGCGCCCGCGTAGAAAAAGGTATGGCGTGTCCGGCGGTGTCGTATACGGATTATCCACGTCGTTGACGAAGAACTTGGAGTTCCACTCATCACCGATATGTCGCTGATTGGGCTGGAAAGCCTGTTCGTACTTGCGATCGCGTAAGCCGCGGAACTTCATATCCCAGACCGGCACATGCTCCACGTAGTCGCGCTCTGGAATGATGCTCTGGCCGGCCTCGAGCACAAGCGTCTGCATGCCCTTCTCGGTTAGTTCCTTGGCAGCCCAGCCACCGCTCATGCCCGAGCCGATAATGATCGCGTCGAATGTGTTGGACTTATTCGTAAGGATGTTCACGAGCGCGCCTCCGACAGCGGTGCACAACCCGCATGCTTCATGGGAATGATGGTTTTTCCAAGTTCCTTTGAGAAGCCGACCTCTGAGGTGTAGTAACCCACCAGCGTCAGGCGCTTTACGGTGTAGAAGAAATTCGCCGGTGGAGGCAGCATCTGCCCCGTCGGTTTCGCCTTCAACGCCCGGGCATACTGCATGGCCTCATCGTCCCAGGTCTTCATCAACTGCACCTGCTGTGCAGTGGTGCAGTCGACAAAGGCTTTGCCAAATCGTTTGCGGCTCGTCGCGTCCGCCTCGGCAATGCCTTGTAGAAAGTGATCCGTGTCCGGCTTGTCGTACCACTCGGTGAGCAACAGGTCGATGAACTCGTTGACCTTCGCACCCTTCGCTCCCGGCGTTGTGGTCTCGGGAATGATGATGTCGCTCATGGTTGTGATGGTCAGGTTCTGGTGCGCATTCAGCGTACGCAGGCTGCCCCCAGGACCGCTCTGCGCCCGTGCTTGCTGAAGCGACTGCATCAACTCAACCGGCAGGGCCGAGATCACGGCGGTAGAGGCCAGCAGTCGCAGGACGTCACGTCGTTGCATGTTCATATTCCTTGTCCTCCGTTGACGGATTCAAACGCGGCCGATAAGCAACGCCAGCCGTTCTCCTGCATTACACATCGCAACGATTCACCGCCTGCAGCAGGGCTGCACGTGGATCGCCAAGCGGCTTGAACTCGTGCGCTACATAACCCTGAAAGCCGGTCGCAGCGATACCACGCATCACGCCATCCCACTGAACTTCCTGATTATCATTCAAGTCATTCCGCCCCGGAACGCCGCCCGTGTGGAAGTGGCCGATGTACGCAATGTTCTTCTGGATGGTGTTGATCAGATCACCTTCCATAATTTGCATGTGGTAGATGTCGTAGAGCAGCTTCACATGAGAGGAGCCAACCTCCTTCAACACCTGGACGCCCCACTCCGTGTGGTCTGCCATGTAGTCCTTGTGATTCACCTTGCTGTTCAGCAATTCGATACAAAGCGTTACACCGGCATCTTCCATCATTCGCTTCATACGGTTCAGGCCGACAATGGTGTTCTTCGCACCCTCTTCATCGGACATGCCATTGCGGTTGCCGGAAAATGTGATCAGGTTCGGAACCCCCGCCTTCACCGCCGCGGGTAACGTCTTCCGCAGGGCTGCTTCGATCGATGCGTGGTTCGCCGGATTGTTAAGGCCATCCTTGATCGTGCCTGCACCGGCGTAACCCATGGCACACGTCAGTCCATATTTCTTCGGGGTCTCAAAGTCCTCCGGCTGTAAAAGATCAATGGCCTTCAGGCCGATGTGAGCGCCGTAGCGGCACAGCTCATCCACGCTGAGTTCTGGATAGGGTCCCTTGCATACGGACTGCTTGATCCTGCCCTTGCGAGCAAGCGGAGCACCCGATTCTGCGGCGTCCTGCTTCTGGCCAGGCAACAATGCGGGACTCGCTGCAAAGGCTGCGCCGGCAAGGCTCCGCTGTAGCATGGCGCGGCGCGAGATAGTTGGCATGGGTGACTCCTGTGCAGGCAGTTTCGGTGAATAAAGCGCGCTTAAATGGCGGCTTCGGTACTCCATCTTGACCGCTATTGCAGGCGGACGATGAAGAGATCGTTGGCCTGCATCTTAGCTGTCGCCAGACACGATGCACAAGGCGATTGGAGGCAAAGAGCATTACGTGCCGCAGCGTCAACATTTCTAAAACGTTGTTTTTGCGACGCGGCTTCTGGCGTCTGCTGACCGCTCACGTTTGACGTCCTCAGATACCTGCAGCAGGCCCTCCCATCCCCAGCCCTCCACGCAGAGCGCTGCTGAGACGGAGCCTTGAACGATCGCGTCCAGCGGCCCAAGACCCTCGGCGTAAGCAGCAAGCGCACCTCCACAGAACGCGTCGCCCGCCCCGGTAGTATCGACAACGGCGCGCGCAACACTCGGTAAGCGGATGCAATCATCGCTACCGGCAACGTGTGCAAGCACGCCCGCCTCGCCCATCTTGATCGCGATCAGCGAGGTGTTGGGTGCGTAATCGCGCAGCCTCCGTAACGCAACCGTGGGCGGCAGTCCCGGCAACAGTCTCGCGACATCCTGCTGACTGGGCAGATACAGATCGACAAGCCGTATCAGATCGATATGCGCCTGCGCCGACGAACCATCCTGTTGCAGGTCGTGATTGTCTACATCGAGTGAGAGTGTGCTCGCGCCCTGCTGCCTCAAATGCGCGATAAGCGACTGGGTTCGCAACAGAGGCATCGCTGCAAGATGCGCGGTCGATTGCGTTCCGGTCGCAGCATCTTCGCTCGTAGGGCAGAAGCCTGACCAGTCGCGATCGCGGTTGCGGCTGACGAAATGTCGTGTGCCATCGTCCTCGTACAGGCCCCAGTTGCGCATCGTGTGAGGAATGATCCGGCAGCGTGAGCAGTCGACACGCGTCAGCAGGGACTGGGGATAGTCCCCCCCAAGCGGTGCGACTGCCGTTGCGCCACCCGTCCACAACGCTGCCCCCAGCGCCGCATAGGCCGCAGTGCCACCGGGCACGCCCCATCGCGTGCTGCCGTCTGCAAAGACCAAATCGTCTATCGCAAAGTTCCCGAACACCGCAGGGTGGTCGCTCATACCTTGCTGACGTGGTTGCCGGGACTTCCCGGACGAACGAGCGTGAACTCCATCAGTGTGGAATTATGAAAGACCGTGCTGTACAGGCCGTGACTCTGCTTGCCAGTCATATGAATCTCACGCACCAGCAGCAAGGGAAATCCCTGCTTCACTTTCAGCAGGTCGGCATGGCGTTTGCCGGCTGCTACGGCCGTCAACGACGCTTCGCTGGAAAGCAATGGCATCTGCAGCTTGGTCCGCATGAAGTCATAGATGGATCCGCCGTCGAAGCTCTGTATCAGCTGCAGCGTCTCCTCCGGCCTCTCCTGCAAAGCGATGTAGTCGTACGCAACCGCCAGTGGCTTCCCGCTGATCAACCGCACGCGAAGAATCTCTGCTACCGGCGAGCTGGCTGATATCTGCAACGCGGTTGCAACCTCTGCTGTCGCGGTCAGGCGTCGCACCTTTAGCTCTCGAATGCTTGGTTCCCCGCCGTTCGCGCGAATCAACGCAGACATCGAATGCATCGAGTTCAGCGGACTGCTCAGTGTGACGGGCGGATCCGTCACAAACGTGCCCATGCCATGCCGGATCGTGAGTAAGCCTTCAAGCGTCAGCATGCGCGTAGCCTCGCGCAGCGTCTGCCGGCTCACGCCCAGGTCGCGCGAAAGCTCTACCTCGCTCCGCAGTTGTGATCCACGCTGCAGTGCGCCCTGCTGCACCTGCTCCCGAATGGCATTCGCCACACGCGTCGCAAGGTTCTCACGCGGCATGCCGCTCCAGATACGGTCGTTGAGGGTTGCACTTGCACTGGGATCGATGCTGCGGGGAGGCATGGTGCCAGAGTACGGTACGCAACGCTTCCCGCCCAAATGAAATCGGTCGTTAGATGTCAGAGGTCTGACGTCTGACGCGATTCATCTTTGACTCACCCTTTTGTGACGAGCCGTTCATCTTCACGCCGTAGCGTCGCTGCATATCAATTCAGCGGCCGGCAATCTGAAAACCCTTGCCGGAGACGTGCCACCGGAGCATTGCACTTCGGAGGTCGCTGCAGTGCGCCCAACATACTGCTTTCGAAGCCCCTGGGGATCGGAGCCGCTCTGCACCGCTGACTTCACCAGCCCTAGGGAACACGGCCAGGAGTGCCAACGTATGAACAAGTCAGTCCCTCTCTCTCGTCTCTTCTTCTCCGCTTCCTCACGCACCGTATTGCTACCCGCACTAAGCCTCGTCGCTGCCGTCTGTGTTCCGGCGCCGGCAATGTATGCACAAAGCCAGGCAATCGACGGCAACATTGAAGGCTACGTCCGCGCCATGGACGGCAACGCTCTCGCCGGCGCGTCGGTACGTGTGCAGAACACGCAGACCGGCCTCGTGCGCGAAGCAACCGCCGATGACGACGGCTACTTCCGCGTTCAAATCCTGCCGCCCGGTACGTACTCCGTACTAACAGCGAAAGATGGCTTCTCGCCGCAGCAGCAGACCGGCATCGCCCTCGCGGCCGGTCAGGTACAGACGCTGCGTGTCGCACTGCCCGTCGGTTCCGTTGCAACCACCGTCGATGTCACCGCGGACACGCCCGTGATCGAAACCGGTCGCACCAACGCCTACAACAACATCTACACCGCGCGCGAAGTCCAGAACATCCCCGTCCCGGGCCGTAGCTTTCTCGATCTCTTCGTGGTCAACCCCGTCGTCAACGCGCCGCCACTCTCCACGGGTGGATCCGGCACAGGCACACCCTCGGTCTCCTTCGGCGGTCTCGGCTTCCGGCAGATCAACGTCGACGGTGTCAGCAACAACGTCCAGGGCGGCGCTCGTAACCTCGTCATCAGCGAAGACGCATTAAGCGAAGTCCAGGTCGTCACCAACTACTCGGCAGAGTTTGGCCGCCAGGCAGCACTGCTACTCAATGCCGTGTCAAAGTCCGGAACAAACGATGTGCATTTCGGCGGCTTCCTCTTCGCTCGGAACAAGGCACTCTCCTCGCGCCCCTTCCTCTTGTCCGACGCCACCCCGACACCGCAGTTCTCGCGCTATAACTACGGCGGCACGGCAAGCGGCCCCATCCGCAAGGACAAGGGCTTCATCTTCGGCAGCTATGAACGTTGGCAGCAGGATGCGCCGCAGGTCTCCACCTTCGGCGGCACAGCGCAGGCCTCTGCAGCAGCCCAGTTGGGCATTGCCCCTGAGGACATCGCGTCGTTCAACGGCAGCTTCCGCGCCCACACCATCACGGTGAAGTCTGACTTCGTCCTCAACCAGTCCAACCGCCTGGTGCTTCGCTACAACTACTATCGTGATCGCGAAAGCCCATTGGGCAGCGGTCAAATCACCCGTCAGGTAGCCAGCCGCTTCGACGAAAGTCCGCAGTCCGGCACCGCGCAGCTCGTAACGACCTTCGGTGCAAACAAGCTGAATGAGTTCCGCTTCCTCGGCATCAAGCGCGACATCTCAAACGGCGTCATCAGCCCGCTGACGCCGCAGATCACCATCTCTGGTGTCGGCAGCTACAACGGCAACCAGGACGGCACATTCGTTTCGTACGAGTCGGGGTATCAGATCGTCGATAACTTCACCTGGAACCGCGGCAATCACGCGATCAAGGCTGGCATCGAGATTCTGCCCGCATCGTTCAAGGAACGTACGCGCAATCTGAACGGCACCTTCACCTTCACCGGTCTGACCGCGAACGGCACGCGGGCCGCGGTCACGCCGCTGCAGCAGGCCATCAATGCGCAGTCAGGCACCATCGACCCTGCAACCGGTCGCCCTTACACGTACACCCAGTACACGCGTGCCACGGGTCAGGAGTTCACCACATCGCGCGTCGTCAACCAGGGTTACTTCCTGCAGGACGACTGGCGCATCAACAGCCGCCTGAAGCTGACCTACGGCATGCGCTATGAACTCTTCCTGCGTCCCGACGGCGTCGCGAACCCGGCGTACCCTGCAACCGGCAACATCCCGCAGGACTACAACAACTGGGCGCCTCGTCTCGCAGTAGCCTTCGATCCCACAGGCGACGGCAAGACCGTACTGCGTGCCGGCTACGGCATCTACTACAACACCACCGTAGCGCAGACCTTCAACACCTTCCGTCGGGGTAACGGCGTTGCTGTGCGCAATCTGACGGTCACACCCACACAGGCTGGCGCACCTGCCTTCACCACCGGTCCTGTGTCCATCACCGGCAATGCGGCACTTCTGCCTTCGGACCTCTACACCTTCGCATCAGAGTTCCGCGATCCCATGGTGCACAGCTACTTCGCAACGATCGAGCGCCAGCTCATGAAGAGTCAGTCGCTTGCGTTGTCTTACTTTGGCAACCGTGCACAGAGCCTGCCTTACTCGACCCCATCCAATCTCGCCGTCACAGGAACCGCGCCGAACGGCGGACCGCTCTACGGCGGCACCACCAATCGTCCCAACCCGGCTTTTGGCAATATCTACACGGCAACCTCTGCGGGCTACCAGAACTACAACGGCTTTGTCGCCGTGTTGACGCAGCGCGCCCGTGGCGGCCTCAGCTTCCAGGCCGCATACAACTACCAGAACGTGAAGGGCCTGTCCTACCTCAACTCGTCCAACGCCTTCACCAACTTCGGTGTCCTCACAACACCCTCCAACCCCGCAAACCCTTCGCAGGATGTGGGCCCTGGCGACTTCAGCCAGCCGCACCGCTTCACGCTGACTGCCGTCTACGACACGCACTTCTCCTTTGCAAATCGTGCGACTGCGTTACTTGCCAACGGCTGGACAGTGACGTCGCGCATGGTGGCCCAATCCGGGCTGCCGTTCTCTGCGCTCACCGGTCAGGATAACAACGGAGACTTGCTCTTCAACGACCGCCCCGTCGGCTCTACCTACAACGCCTACCGTCTGCCCTCGTATGCGGAACTCGACTTCCGGCTCGCACGTGATTTCCGTGTTCGCGATCGGAGCACGGTCCAGTTCATCGCAGAAGTCTTCAATGCGCCGAACAAACTCAACGTAACCAATGTCAACAAGACCTACGGTCCCGGCGCGACACCGAACGCCACCTTCAACACGGCAACATCCGCCGAAACCGCCCGCCAGTTCCAGTTGGGAATTCGCTTTACCCGCTAACACCACACGCTGTTGGAACTTCAGGGAGAACACATGCGAACTTCGTTTTTAGCAACGTTCATCACCGGTACATGCCTGGTGGCGGGTAGCTTATGCGCCCAGGCCCGACCGGCGACGGTGGTCCTCATCTCAATCGACGGCATGAAGCCTGAGTACATAACACAGGCCGATGCGCACCACCTGCGCGTGCCCGTGTTGCGCAGCTTCCTCAAGCAGGGAACGTACGCCAAGGGTGTCATCGGCGTCGTTCCCACCGTCACCTATCCCAGCCACACCACCATGGTCACTGGTGTGTGGCCCACAGAACACGGTGTGTTGGATAACACTGTCTTCGACCCGATGCAGCAGCATCCCAACACTTGGTACTGGGACTTCGCAGACATCAAAGTGCCAACGCTCTACACGGCTGCCGACGCCGCCGGGCTGAAGACCGCCAACGTAGGCTGGCCCGTAACGGTCGGTGCGCCCATCGACTACAACATCGCGGAAGGCACCCAGTCCGAACATACGGATCGTCCCTCCGGGTCTCCCTACCACCCCGCCGATATCCTCGATCAGATCGGCGTCCATCCTTCGAAAGAGATCGATCAGGACGTCACGAAGACTGCGGAGACCGTCGCGATCCTGCATAAGTACAAGCCCAACCTCACACTCGTTCACCTGACCGATATGGATCATCAGGAACACGAACACAGCCCCTTCAGTGCAGAGGCAAACGCTGCGCTGGAAGTGCTCGATGGCCAGATCGGTCAGATCCGCGACGCGGCTCTCGCGGCCGATCCGCACGCAATCGTTGTCGTGGTCTCAGATCACGGCTTCCTCCGCGTCGATCACCGCGTAAACCTGAATGTGCTCTTGGCGAAGGCTGGCCTCATCCAACTCGGTGAGCCCAAGGCCGGCTCAACCAAGCCCACCATCACCGACTGGCAGGCCGAGGCATGGCCCGCGGGCGGATCGAACGCCATCATCCTTAAGAACCCGAAGGATGCAGCGCTCGTCGCGAAGGTGAAGCATGCGCTCGACGCTGCCAAGGCTGACCCCGCCAATGGCATCGAAGCCGTTCTCACTCACGACGAGATCGTCGCGCGTGGGGGCTTCCCGAACGCAACCTTCCTGGTGGACTACGCGGACGGCTTCGACCCCGGCAACGCCTTCAGTGGAGATGTGGTTCAGGATGCTCCATCGACCGGCATGCACGGCTACCTGCCATCACGGCCCGCGATGCAGTCTGCGTTCCTGATCCAGGGGGAGGGCATCGCGGCTGGGCGCAATCTCGGCGTCGTCGATATGCGTCAGATCGCCCCAACCCTCGCGCAGATCCTCTCGATCAAGCTGCCTACGGCCAAGATGCCTGCACTTAGGGTTCGCTAAGCTGCCCCCTGAAGGCAAGGATTCGTTCGTCGCTGATTTCTTGAACGGGGCAGGCCTGCTGGCTGGCTGTTGCGGATTGTTCCGCCCGACAGCCAGCCTTTTCTCTGAAGACTTGCCATCCGGAATGCGCCACACTCTTAAGCGCTTTGTTCCTTTGCCGGTTCATCCTGCGGGCCTTTGAGCTGGCAATGATGGCGAGGACGCAATCTGTCTTCACCTCGCCGCGATTCTTGGCAATAATAGAGGTGCCATGTCTAAGCAACAGTTTCAGACCGAAGTTAGTCAGCTCCTGCAGCTGATCGTCCATTCGCTTTACTCGCACCCAGAGATCTTCCTCCGCGAGCTGATCTCCAACTCGTCCGATGCGCTCGACAAGCTGCGGCACCTGACGCTCACCGACGACAAGCTGAAGAGCCTCGTCGGCAATGGCATCGATGCGCCGCGCATTGATCTAACGCTCGACGAAGAGAACAAGACGCTCACGATCTCGGATACCGGCATCGGCATGAACGAGGAAGACCTCGTCGCGCACCTCGGCACCATTGCACGTTCCGGTACCAAGAACTTCCTCGCGCAACTCTCCGGAGATGCGAAGAAGGATTCCAACCTGATCGGCCAGTTCGGCGTCGGCTTCTACTCCGTTTTCATGGTCTCGGACAAGGTCGAGGTTCTCTCGCGCAAAGCCGGCGAAGACAAGACGTTCAAGTGGACCTCAGACGGTAAGACCGGCTTCGAACTCGAAGAAGCAACAGGCGACGATGCCCGCCCCACCGCCGGCACCACAGTCCTCATTCATCTGAATGAAGAGGGCGCGCAATACGCCAGCGGCTATCGCCTGCAGGAGATTGTCAAGAAATACTCCAACCACATCGCGTTCCCCATCTTCCTCACCTACGAGAAGAGCGACTGGAATGCCGAGAAGAAAGAATCAGAGAAGTCTCGCGTCACCGAACAGGTCAACGCCGCCAGCGCCATGTGGCAGCGCTCCCGCTCAGAGCTGACGGATGAGGACTACAAAGAGTTCTACAAGTCCATCACAGGAGACTGGGAAGATCCGCTCTTCTGGTTCCACACACGGGCCGAGGGCACGCTCGAATACACGACGCTCTTCTACATCCCGTCCAAGGCCCCGATGGACCTCTACCAGGCCGATTACAAGGGCGGCATCAAGCTCTATGTGAAGCGTGTCTTCATCATGGATGACTCGAAAGAGTTGCTGCCGCCTTACCTCCGCTTCGTACGCGGCATCATCGATTCGGAGGACCTGCCGCTCAACGTATCGCGCGAGATCCTGCAGCAGAACAAGGTGCTCACCAGCATCAAGACCGCCAGCGTCAAGAAGATCCTCTCTGAGCTGAAGACCATCGCCTCGAACGATCCGGAGAAGTACGCGCCGTTCATCGCGGAGTACAACCGGCCCTTGAAGGAAGGTATCTACGGAGACTTTGCGAACCGCGATGCCTTGCTCGACCTCGTCCGCTTCAAGACCACTAAAGCGGATGGCCTCACCTCACTCGCCGAGGTGAAAGGCCGCATGCAGCCCGATCAGAAGGCGCTGTACTTCATCACGGGTGGGTCGGAGAGTATGCTGCGCAACTCGCCGCTGCTGGAGATCTACAAGAAGAAGGGAATTGAAGTACTCCTGTTGGACGATGACATCGACGAGATCGTCTTCTCGTCTGTTCCCAAGTATGGCGATCTTGATCTGAAGGCAGTCAACTCTGCCACGGCCTCTGAAGACCTAAAGGACGAGACCGCACCTGAGAAATCCGAGGAGTTGAAGCCGCTGCTTGAAAAGATCAAGGCAATGCTCGGCGACGCTGTCAAGGATGTCCGGGCATCGTCGCGTCTCGCGGACAGTCCTTCCGTCATCGTGTCGGACGAGGACGAACCCAGCGCCCGCATGCGTCAGATGATGCGCGCCATGGGCCAGAAAGAGCTGCCCGAGCCGATGCCAACCCTTGAGATCAACCCGGATCACGAGATCATCCGCAAGCTGCTGACGGACCCCAGCAACAGCAGGGTCGAAGATGCTGCATGGCTTCTCTTCGACCAGGCACTTCTGCTCGAAGGTGTGCCACTGAAGGACCCCGCCGTCTTCGTACAACGCCTGAACCGTGTTCTTAACCAGTCCATCTAGGGCTCACCAAACGCAAGCGCCTCCTGTAAGGGAGGCGCTTGCGTTTTGCCCGATGTCCGGTGATCGCGCCTCCGATCTGCCGAGAACCCGGCTGAATTTGGCGTTCCCGTTAACCGCCTTTTAACTGCCCCTTCTCCGCTCTCTCGCCTGCTCCACCTAAGCTTTGCAAAATGCATCCCCGCTGCCCGCTCGGGCAGCCCCCTTTGCTTGTGTTCCGCTCACCCCTATGAGCGGGGCATCTTTTGCTGAACTTATTTGGAGAGTCATGAGTTTTAGATACTCGCGTTCGTTAGCGGCCATCGCTGTGATGTCGTCTGTTTCTGTGCTTTCAAGTTACGCCCAGTCCACGCAGGGCTCGCTGCTCGGTTCCGTAAGAGATCCCAGTGGCGCCGCAGTCAGCGGAGCCACCGTTCGTCTCACCAATACGGAGACCGGCGCCACCAGTACCGACGTTTCAGGAAGCTCCGGCGAGTTCCAATTCATCAACATTAGCGCCGGTAAGTACCAGGTCGAGATCTCGGCCGCAGGGTTTAGCCCACAGGTCTTGAAGAATCTCCGGCTGACGGCACGGCAATCGTTGCGTGCCGATGCCACGCTCTCCATCGGCTCGTTGCAGCAGGAGACGACTGTCGATGCGAATGCGGCCGGCACCATTGAAGTAGATTCTGCGTCGATCGACGCAACGCTCTCCGCGACCGAAGTCCGTGACCTTCCCGCAAACTATCGTGCCAGTTCAAACGGCACCAGCCCTCTCAACATGATCCAGACGCTGCCCGGCGTGCAGAGTGATACGAACGGCCAATTCTCTGTGCAGGGTGGTCTTCCTTTTCAGACAGACGTCACTGTAGACGGCATTACAACGCGCAGCGCAACCGGTGGAAACACACCGCTTCAGAACGCCTTTCCTTCTGGCGACTCTATCTCAGAGATGCGTGTGGACGGCGTGCTGAACCCGGCCGAGTTTGGTCAACCCGGTGAAGTGACGACCACCACGAAGAGCGGTACCAACGCGCTTCATGGCGCCATCTTCTGGTATCACCAGGACTCGGCTCTCAACGCAACGCCCTGGGGTTCACTCAATAAGCCGAAGCTGGTGACGAATGACTATGGCGCCACACTCGGTGGACCGGTTGTCATCCCGCATCTATACAACGGACACAACCGCACCTTCTTCTTTGGAACGTATGAGGGCTATCGCAGCCCACGCACGCAGCCTTACACGGCGACAGTACCTACTGCGGCGATGAAGCGCGGCGACTTCACACGCGTCTTCGGCACATCCAATCTGACCACGCCGACCGGCGGTAGATACCCTCTGAACGCGGTGCCGATCAATGCCGTCTCGCAGAAGTTTCTGCAGTTCTTCCCGGATCCAAATCTCGGAGACACCAGCACCTTCGTCCCCGGCCAGATCGACTACAGCACCAACAAGGATCAGTCGCTCTTCTCGAACCAGTTTGACGTGCGCGGCGATCAGTACTTCGGACAGAAGGCGCTGGTCTTTGCGCGCTTTACCTGGAAGAACTACGAGCAGAATCAGCCGCAGCCGCTTGCCGTGCAGTCCAGCAAACAGACATTCCAGGACCGCATCTTCCTGGTGGCAGGGAACTACAACTTCACACCCAACCTTGTGAACGAGTTCCGCTATGGCTTTACCTTTGACACGAACGGCAACACCAACGGCTTCGACGGCCGCGGCTTCACCGACGGGACAGGGCTGCAGGGTCTGCAAAACCTCTTTTACAACGGCATTTCGCAGCTGAACTTCGGCAACCTGACAAGCCTGGATGCGGCGCGCCTTACGTCGCAGACCAAGTCACGCACACACGTCTTCGTGGATAACCTGACGTGGGTCAAGGGTCGCCACAGCATGAAGTTTGGCCTGGATATCCGGCGCATGCAGGCGGTCACGCCGCTCGGTTTCAACGGTGCCGACAACTACGGCACCTTCGACTACTCGCAGGCGCTTTTTACCGGCAACGAGTTCGCAGACTTCCTGATCGGCACACCGAACACGACCTTCTACGACGTCGTGCAGTCCGATAACGACGGCCGCGCCAAGCACTATCACTTCTATGCGCAGGATCAGTGGCACGTCTCCGATCAACTGACGCTGAGCTACGGCCTTCGCTACGAGTACCATCCCGCATATCACGATCCCAGCGGTAACATCGGTAACTTTGATCCGTCTGTGGCGAAGTCAGGCCGCGTCGTCTACCCCACGGGCAAGGGCGCGCTCGTGTCGCAGCCATATCTTGCGAGCTTTAACTCCTGCGGCCTGGGAGCGAGCTCAGGCGTTGCCGCTGCCAACGGCGCAGCATGCACGCCGACCGTTGATAACTCACAGGCCGGCCTGCCTGATGGTCTGCGCACGGCGGTCAAGCTGCGGTTCGCCCCGCGGTTTGGCTTTGCATGGCGTCCGCTGGGCAACAATCGCACGGTACTGCGCGGCGGCTACGGTCTGTACAACATCACGCTGCTCGGCTCTAACTTCTACTCGCTTACCGGAACGCTGCAGGCGAACACGGTGCAGTACAGCAACACTAAGACGGCCGCAGGCGCGTCGTACGCATGGCCGCAGATCTTCGCAGGTGCCGGTTCCACGGGCGGTGCGGGCTTTGGCCAGGCTTACTTCGGTACAGCGAACGACATTAACTGGAAGGATCCGTACTCGCATCAGTTCTCGCTCTCGGTGGAGCGTGACATGGGCAAGGGATACGGCCTGCGCGTGTCGTACATCGGCATGACCACGAAGCACCTGGTCTGGGCGCCAAACCTGAATGACATGCCGTACTCAAACACCGTCTCGGCCTACAACCAGCCGCTGTCGGCGCGTCCGTTCCCCAACTGGGGCGTCATCAACACTCGCTCGACTGGCGCGTCGTCGACCTACCACTCAGGCCAGGTGGACTTTCATCACGCGGTGGGCGGCGGGTTGACCTTTGACACGACGTATACCTTCGCGAAGAACCTGGGCAACAACCAGGGACCGAACTCGAACACCTTCGCGGGCGAGAGTGGCGGTTCGCGCGCAAGCTGGGGTGGCAGCCCGGATGTTGACTTCGGTCAGGCTGCAGGCACGCGTCGTCATCGCTGGAATACCACGCTGCTGTATGCCCTGCCGGTGGGTCGTGGCAAGCAGTTCGGTGCCAACATGAACCGTCTTACCGACCTCGCGATCGGCGGCTGGCAGTTGAGCAGCATTTTCGTATGGCAGACGGGTCCGTTCCTCTCGCCATACTTCCCCAGCGGTCAGGGCGATCCCTCGGGAACCGGCTCGGGTCTCAGCAGCTCCGCGGTTGGCGGCGCACTGCCGGGACGCCAGCAGAAGGTGGATCGTGTCGTCGGTGTAAGCCCTGTGCCTGTCAGCCGCAGTGCAGCGCACTGGTTCAATGCCGGCGCCTTCACCTGCCCCGGCAATCCCACATGGACACCGGGCTCGCAGTGCAACACGGGCCGCGGACGTGCGGGCGATCTCGCTCCCATCGGACGCTTCGGCAACCTGCAGAACAACTCCCTGGTCGGCCCAGGTCTGGTGAATCTGTCAGCCGGTCTCAGCAAGAACTTTGCCATCACGGAACGGGTCGGTCTGCGCATGGAGGGTACGTTCACCAACATCCTCAACAAGGCAAACCTGACGTACCCCAACATGAATCTGTCGAGCGCTGCCTTCGGTCAGATTACGAAGTCCGTAGATGGCGACTTTGGCGGGGCGCGTACTGGACAGGTTTCCGCACGCATTCAGTTCTAGCCTGGTTCTGTTCACCACACGCGGCAGCCGGCCAACGATACCGGCTGCCGCGTCTAATATTTGGGATGAAGCTCTTCTTATGACGACACGCCGCGACTTTCTCCGCACCATGGCCGCCACGGCTGCCAGCGCATCTCTGGTACCGCCGAGCATCGCTCGTGCGATGCAGATCCTTCCCAGCCATCGCACGGGAACCATCCGCGACGTGGAGCACGTCGTGATCCTCATGCAGGAGAACCGCTCGTTCGACCATTACTTCGGCACCATGCGCGGTGTGCGCGGCTTCGGCGATCCTCGCCCGGCGCTGCTGCCCAATAGCAAGCCGGTATGGCACCAGCCCGTCGCAGGCGTGCATACAAAGAAATACAAGGATCGCGGCCTGCATCCGGACGCGAAGCACGTGCTGCCGTTCTACATCAATCCGCAGCGCACCACGGAGTTTCAAGCGGGCACCGATCACGGTTGGAGTTCCGGTCACCTGGCATGGAACGAAGGCCGCTGGGATCAGTGGATCAACCAGAAGCAGGATGTCCTCACCATGGGCCACCTGCGCCGCCAGGATCTTGGCTACCACTACGCCCTCGCCGATGCCTTCACGCTCTGCGACAGTTACTTTTGCTCAGTGCATGGGAATACGGCGCCGAACCGTGTGTATCTCTGGTCGGGCACGATCGACGCCGCAAACGCGTACGGCAAGCGCAAGAATGGCCCCGGCCTGGAAGAACGGCACCACGTCAACGGCTATACCTGGTCCACGTATCCTGAGCGGCTGGAGAAGGCCGGTGTCTCCTGGAAGCTCTACCAGGGCGGCTCCGGAGTCCCCGGCGAGCCGGTCGACAACTACACCGATAACTCGCTCGAGTTCTTCGCGAACTATCAGGTCAAAGAGGGCGCCGACCCGAATGGTCGCCTCGTACGAAACGGTGTGACCGACCATACGCTGCGTGAGTTTCGCGAAGACATTCGCAAGGGCCAGCTGTCGCAGGTCTCATGGATCGTGCCTCCCTACAAGTACTCCGAACACCCGGAAGCATCGCCGACCGACGGTGCCTACTACCTGTCGTTGGTGATGGACGCGCTGACAGAGAACCCCGAGGTCTGGAGCAAGACCGTCTTCCTCATCAACTACGACGAGAATGATGGCCTCTTCGATCACGTCGTGCCGCCCATGCCACCGTCCAGCCTCCAGCCCGGATCGCGCGGCATGGTCTCCGAAAGCCTGCACGCAAGCCTGCAGGACGAGTTTGTTGATGTCGATCGCCTCACCGACAAGAGTCATCCACTGGTGCCCGGCGCCGATCCTGGGGGGCGGCAGCCCATAGGCCTCGGTCCCCGCGTGCCTCTCTTCGTGGTCTCGCCATGGAGCAGCGGTGGATGGGTGAACTCGCAGGTCTTCGATCACACATCGGTCCTGCAGTTCCTGGAGAAGCGCTTCCGCGTCGACGAGCCCAACATCAGCGCATGGCGTCGCGCGGTCTGCGGCGACCTGACCTCCGCCTTCGACTTTTCCAACCCGGGCCGCGAGAAGCATCAGTCCTTTCCCGCGCCGAAGCCGATCGTCTCGCTGCATGAGCCCTACTCCGTTCCGAAGGATCAGGTCATGCCGGTCCAAGAGACAGGCACACGTCCATCACGGGCCCTGCCGTACGCGTTGACCGTCAATTGCCATGTTGAAGCCGATCGTGTCTGGCTCGAACTCGCAAACCGCGGGAAGGCAGGTGCCGCCTTCTACGTCTATGACCGCACGGATGCGGACGCTCCTCCAAGGCGATACACGGTAGCGGGAGGGGACACGCTCAAGGACTTCTGGATGGTGCCCGACGGTCATCGATACGACCTTGCCGCGTACGGCCCCGGCGGTTTCCTGGCGCATCAGGCCGGCATCGCGCACACCAGCTTACCTGTGGTCACCGTCGCAGCCGACGCAAATCGATCGCTGCAGGTGTCGGTGGTTAGCAAGGATGCGGCTGGACAACACTTGAAGCTGAGTGAGTCTTATACAAAATTCACAAAGGCCCAGAGCGTCGACGTCGGAGCGAACATGAGCCTTCCCGTCGATGTGAGCACTTCCGGAGGCTGGTACGATCTCTCGATCGAGATCGGCGCACTCAATCAACAGCCGTCCGTCTTTCGTCGCTACGCTGGTCGCATTGAGAACGGCGAGCACAGCCACAGCGATCCCTTCTTCTCGCAGGCTTAAACCGGCCGAAGGAGAAACTCGATCGGCTCTACCGCTTCGGCCGGCTCCGAATCCGCCACGGAATCGTCCCTCAACTCAAAGTTGGTCAGGCCTACGCCGACCAGTCGATAAAGCTGCTGCGCCGGAAGGTCGACCCGGTCGCGGAGCCCCAGGGCTGTGCTGATGAGATCCTCACACGTTGAGACTGGCGTGCGAGGCGTCAGGCTTCTTGTGAGCGAGTTGAACTCTTTCGTCTTCAGCTTCAGCACAACCGTCTTTGCGCGGCGGGCATTACCCTCTGATGCCTTCCACACCTTCTCCGCCAGGCGGCACACATGCGCCTCAAGTTCGGTCAGCGGAAGGTCTTCCGGGAAAGTGTCCTCGGCTGAAACCTGCTTCCTCACCCGGTTCGAAACGACCGGGTTGTGATCGATGCCCCGCGCCAGTTCGTGAAGTCGGAGGCTATAGCTTCCGAAGTGCTGCTCCAACGTCGCAAGGCTCATGGCGTAGATGTCACCCACCAGCTTGATGCCAGCCTCCGCCATCCGTGCCTCCGTCACCTTGCCGACGCCGGGAATCCTACCGACAGGCAATGTCCGCAGGAACTCCTCTGCTTCGTGTGGCTGAATCACAAACTGCCCATTCGGCTTGCGCCAATCGGACGCGATCTTCGCCAGGAACTTATTCGGAGCAATGCCCGCTGACGCGGTCAGGTTTAGCTCGTCATAGATTTGCTGCCGGATGCTCTTCGCGATGAGAGTCGCCGTCGGCAGGCTGGTCTTGTTCGTTGTGACATCGAGATAGGCCTCATCGAGCGATAGCGGTTCGATGGCATCGGTATGCCGCTCGAAGATCGCGCGAACTGCATGGGACACCGCTTTGTAACGAGTGAAGTCCGGCGGCACAAATACGGCCTCGGGACAGAGCCTTTCGGCGCGCACCGCGGGCATCGCGGAACGGATCCCAAAGCGCCTCGCCTCATACGAGGCAGCGCACACCACGGACCGGGGGCCCTTCCACGCAACCACCACGGGACGCCCACGCAACGCTGGATCGTCACGCTGCTCCACAGACGCGTAGAAAGCATCCATGTCCACGTGAACGATCTTGCGCGTTCCGAGGAGTGACATCCCGGGAGTGTGCACAACTTCAGAAGCACTCACAGAAACAGTGTGCCATATTCGCCAAATGTTCGCCTAATCGCTTCAACGTACTAGAACAGGTATCCGGCGCACCCCTACTGGCGCGTGAGGACGACCGCGGTGCTGTCGAAGTCTCCTGTCAGGTGCAGATCCAGGCCTTGACCCATCAACTGAGCACCCGTGGCTGTCAGTTCACCGCGAAACTTCGCGGCGTCCAATGGCTGCAGCTTATATGTCGCATTCGGATCCAGACCCTGCAGCTGGACGCGCGGCTGTGCCAGGCCAAGCTGCTGAGAATGCAGGTAGGCGAGCAACACCGCTTGCCCACCGTCGCGGCTTACATACTGCACCTGCGTCGCATTCGACGGCGGCGTTTGCAGCCGGTACAGGTTGCCGTGCTGCACGGTCGTCCGAACATCCTTATAGAGCGCAGTCAGCTTCGTGGCGAGTGCCATGTCGGCATCGCTGAATTTGTTCAGGTCGTTGCCGATGCCGAGTGCTCCTTGCATCGCGACCAGGAAGCGATACTGCAGCGGCACCGTGCGGCGGTTGAGCGAGTTTGGAACGTCCGTCACCCAGGCGACCATCACCTGCGGTGTGTAGGCGTGGGAGAAGCCGTCCTGAATGCTCAGGCGATCAAAGGCATCGGTGTTGTCGGACGGCCAGACCTCATCCGTGTAGCGCAGGATGCCGAGATCGACGCGGCCTCCCCCGCCGGAGCAGGACTCAATCTCCAACTTCGGATGCTTCGCGCGCAGCTTTTCCAGGATGTCGTAGAGGTTCTGCACATAAGCGATGTAGATCTGCTTCTCGTCGGCGCCTGCGGGTGCACCGTCCCAACCGGCTTCGCTCCAGTTGCGGTTGTAGTCCCATTTGAGGAAGGCGATGTCGTTCTCACTAACGAGCTTGTCCAGCCAGTCCAGCACGTATGCCTTCACCTCAGGCTTGGCCAGGTTCAGCAGCAGCTGGTTGCGCTGTTCGGTACGCTGACGATCCGGGAAGTGCATCGCCCAGTCCGGGTGCTTGCGATAGAGATCGGAGTTCGGGTTCACCATCTCCGGCTCTACCCACAGGCCAAAGCTCATGCCGAGTCCATGCACGCGATCGATCAGTGGCTTCAGGCCGTTGGGGAACTTGTCTTTATCGACATACCAGTCACCCAGCCCGGCATGGTCGTCCTTGCGCTTGCCAAACCAGCCATCATCCATCACAAAGCGCTCGACGCCAATCTTCGCAGCCTTCTCCGCAAGTGCGACCTGGCCCTCTTCACTGACATGGAATTCTGTTGCCTCCCATGAGTTGAAGATGATGGGACGTGGCTTCGGATCGGGGCCCATCGGCAGGATGTGGGCAAGCTGGAAGCGGTGCAGAATACGAGAGGCCTCCCCATTGCCCGCGTTCGTGTACCCGGTGTAAAGGTGAGGCGTATCGAGCGACTTCCCTGGAGCGAGGTTGTAGCCAAAGTCGAATGGGTTATAACCAGCCGTGATCCGCACGAGATTCAGCGGCGTGCGCTCAACGTCAAGGCGCCACGATCCAGACCAGCCCAGTTCTCCGAACCAGACTGGCCCCGCGGTCTCGGTCGTCTTTGCTTCCCGGCCAATGCTGAACCACGGGTTCGCCTGATGGCCGGTGCTGCCGCGTCGGCTCTCAATCTGCTGGGCACCAAAGGGCAGTGCATCGGTGTGGAGCTGATATTCGCCGGCCCACATCCCCGTCAGTCGGCTCAGGGTGTAATCGGTGTTTGCAGGCAGATTGAGCGTACCGGATGCTGCCTGCTCGATATGAAAGGCCTTCGTTCCGATATTCTCCACCGTCGACCAGCGTGCCAGTACACCCTCAGGGAAGACCTGGTAGTGCAGATGGACGCGTAGCGGCTGCGATGCGTCCTTGAGGACAATCTCCAGATGGTCTGCATCGGCCTTGGCTGATTCGTACTGCAACACAAGTGTGCGGTCACCATTCGGACTGTCGATCTTCAGGGAGGGTTCCAGATGGAGTCCGGCACCCCACCCCGGATACTCCAGCGGCGTCGTGTTCACCGGGCCGTCGAAGGATGCGCGTTCCCTGGCACTGTGCGCGGCGGGCAGGAGAGTATTCGGCGTGAGTGCCGGGCCCCAGTACAGACTCTCGACCATCTTCTGCTCATCCACACCAACGACATAGGTGCTCTCTCCCGCAGTCAGATACCACTGCTGGCGGTCGGGCACAGCGCGTACCTGGGCGGATAGGTGGGTAGCGGCGAATGCGAAGGGAAGCAGGCAAATCGAGAGTTGGCGGATGTGCATGGCGTGACCACAATATCAGTCTCGCCACAGCTTTCCATACTCCCGATCCGGACAAGAGCTGCCGCCGAGACGGCATTCACTCGTCAGAGACAGGTCACTGCTCGAGTCGTATCGAGAGAATGCTGGGATAGGTCTCGTTGTTATCAGGCGCACCTGGCTGGCGCACTCCAATACCGAAGGTGAGGCTGTCTCCCAGGCAGAGCACACCCTGGAGATCGCCGCCCATCTTGTGCAGACCTTCGGAAACCACGCCCGCTAGCAGTACATAGCCCTTCGCGGTGAGATGGACCCCGTCGGTGCTCCACTCAGCCGTTGCACCGCCATGGCCTTCCAAAGCCTGTGCGAAGTCCACGATGGGGACGTGTTCGGCGGCCGCCAAGGATTGAATCTCTGCGTTCAGGTCGCGGATACGTTGCTGCGGGGGCCGATCGCCATAGGCTTCACGGCTGTGTCTCTGCATCAATCGCACGCTGTCGGGCTGGTGCACCGTCACCAGCAGCACACGTGCGCCGCTCTGCCGGCATTTCCGGATGATGCTCGCCAGGTGCATGCGGGAAACCTGTGGCGACAGGAACTTCTTGTCATTGACGGCGTCATTCATGCCGGCGAAGAGGACGACCACGCGTGGGGAGTCGGTCCTGAGTCCGACGTCCACGCGCTCGTCGATCTCAGCGGTCGTCTGCCCGGGGATGCCTCCGTTAACCACTCGAGTGATGCTGCTGGACTGCTGCGTGAAGAGCATGGCGATAAGGCACAGCGAAAACCATCGGAACATCTCGGATCACCCGCATCTCCCCTGCATGGTGCAGGCTCGCACTTGCGTCCGTCCAGTCTCAGACCGTTACGAAACTGTTTCTGCGCCATCCGCCACTACTCTAACGGCACCTTTAGGGTGGGCTGCGCCTTGTGAGTCCAATTTCAGCTTCTGTAGAATCCACCGCATGGCTGTTGCACTTCTACCTCCCGAGACGGAGCACGAGACTGACCGCTCCGTTGAAGAGGCGGTGCAGCGCGTCCTGAACAGCCCACAGTTTGCCCGAGCGGAGACACAGCGCAAGCTGCTGCAATATTTGTGGCTCAATCGGCACCTGTCGCTGAGCGAGTACGCCATCGCAACGGATGCCCTTGGCCGCAACAGCCACTTCGATCCGAATACCGACGCAAGCATCCGTGTCCACATCTCCCGTCTTCGCCGCAAGCTGAAGGACTATTACGTCGAGACCGGCGAACCGGAGTTGCTGGTCATCCCCACGGGAACGCATCAGTTGATCGCCCAGACTTCAGTGCTTGCAAAGCCAGAGCCTGTTCCTGAGTTGGCAATTGCACCGCTGGGTGTAGGCGGTTGGCTGCGTCTGCATAGTGTGGCTGTCCTGGGCGGCCTGTGCGGCTTGTTGGTGACGCTGCTGCTTGCGACGGCTGCGTTGGCATTCTGGCAGGGCCGGCAGTTGAAGCTAAACGCACTGCGGCAGCCTTCTGAGCCGAACAGCTTCTGGCGCAGTTTTCTTGAGGGCGATGCGCCGGTGAAGATCGTCTTGCCAACGCCGGTCTTCTTCAACTTTCCGGACCATCCCTGGCTCAAGGTGCGATCTACAAAGGTGAACGCATTCGATGAGGTTGCGCGCGACCCCGACCTGAAAGCGCTCGCCGCAAAGCTCGGGCCCATCGGCCTTGAGCAGTCCTACACGGTCACCTGGGATACGCTGGCGGGCATCCAGATCTCGCGGTACCTCGACAGCATTGGCCAGTCGAAGCGTGTCTCATTCGAGGTCACCCGCGACTCGTCGCTGCTCTCGTTGGAGCAGTCCAACGTCATCGTGCTGGGCACCGACAACACCCTCCGCTCCATGCAGGAGTACATCGAGAGCATGAACTTCGTCATGACACCGGGTGAGGAGAAGGTGATCAATACCCATCCGGAGAAGGGCGAGGACGCTGCCTACTGGCGAGTCATTCAGGGCAGTCCGAAGTACGTGAGTTCTTCGGTAAGGCATGTGGAGCCATCGATTATCGCTCTGCTGCCCGGCCGCGCCCCGGGGCTCAAGGTATTGATGCTGGAGTCGCGCGATACCAGCGGCATGGTGTCTTTGCTGTCGTCGAACGCGGGTTCTAATGCGGTAGAGCGTCTGTGGCGCGCCCACGGGTCGCCGAAGTTCTTCGAGATGGTTACGATGACCGAGTTGGAAGGGAACAAGCCTATCCGCAGCTGGCCGGTCACCCTGCACGCTTACACCAAGGCGCCACCTTCGAAGGGTCTTTAAGTTGTTCATTCGACGGCGTAACCGCCCGTAACATACCCCCCGAAACTTACAATCGACCGCGTCAGGTGGCAGGATGGTAAGCCATGACGGCATTCCCTCGTTACTTCGTTCCCACCCTTCTTCTGTCCATCACCGCTTCTGCATTTGCAGTCACGCCCCGCCCGAAAATTGCCGGCGCGCCGGCTGATCTTGTGGTCTATGGAGGCACTGCTTCCGGTGTCATGACTGCGTATGCAGCGGCACGGCAGGGACTTCACGTTGTTCTTCTGGAGCCGACGAGGCACCTTGGTGGCATGGTCACTGGTGGGTTGTCGGCTACGGACTATGCTTACTTCCCGATCATTGGCGGCTACACGCGGGAGTTCTACAAGCAGGCTGCGGCGACCTATGGGCAGCAGGATCTCGACCATCCGACGGACTGGCTTTCGGAGCCGAAAGTGGGTGAAGCCATCTTCAATCGCTGGTTGAAGGACGCGAAGGTCGATGTTCGGCTGGGTGAGCGGCTGAGGGAAAAGGGCGGTGTGGAGATGCGCGGCAAGGAGGTTTCCGCGCTGGTTACTGAGGATGGAAAGCGCTGGGAAGGCCGTGTTTTCGCGGATTGCAGCTATGAAGGGGACGCCATGGCGGAGGCTCACGTCACCTATGTGGTGGGGCGTGAGGGGCGCGAGGCCTTCGACGAAAGTCTTGCGGGCGTGCGGCCGGATACGCCGAAGCACCAGTTCCTCTGGAAGGTCAGTCCCATGGATGAGAGCGGCAAATTGATGCCGCTGGTGGACCCTGGACCGCTTGGACCGGCGGAGAGCGCGGACAAGAAAGTGCAGGCCTATAACTTCCGTTTGATCCTCACAAATGACCCTTCCAACCGTCTTCCGTGGACGAAACCGGCAGGATATGAATCGTCTCAGTTCGCACTCCTGACGCGCTACCTGAAAAGCTACAAAGAGCACACCGGAAAGGACCCGGTTTTGCGCTCGGTGACCAACCCCGTCTGCTTCGCGAACCACAAATGCGACTTCAACAACAACGGTCCGTTCTCGACCGACTACATCGGGAAGAGCTGGACGTACCCCGATGCCAGCTACGTGGAGCGTCAGCGGATCTGGGCGGAGCATCAGCGATATACGGAGGCGTTCTTCTACTTCCTGGCCACGGACCCTTCGGTCCCGAAGTCGCTACGTGACGACACGAATACCTGGGGACGGGCGAAGGATGAGTTTACGGACACCAAGGGGTGGCCGCGCCAGCTCTACATCCGTGAGGGCCGGCGGATGAGCGGCGTCTATGTCATGCACCAGGCGGACCTGCAGACGGACCGGACGAAGCCGGATTCGATCGCGATGGGGAGCTACAACAGCGACTCGCACAACGTGCAGCGGGTCGCCATGCCGGATGGCTCTGTCTTTAATGAAGGCGACGTGCAGGTCGCGGTGCAGCCGTATGAGATCAGCTTCGGTGCCATGCTGCCCAAGCAGGATGAAGTGACGAATCTGCTGGTGCCGGTGTGCCTGTCTGCGTCGCACGTGGCTTATTCGTCCGTTCGGATGGAGCCACAGTACATGATGATCGGGCAGGCCGCCGGTGTGACCGCCGCCCTTGCGATTCAGAGCAAGGTGCCGGTCCAGCAGGTGCCGGTGGAGCGTTTGCAGGAGCTCCTACGGAAGGACGGCAGCATCCTGCATTTCGATCAGCAGGCCCATCACGCCATCTCCAAGATCCACCCAGAACCATAGATAGAGCTGTAAGTAGCTGATTCCGCTCATCCGTAACAGTAACGTAACAGCTTGGAACTGGACGTTGCTGTTACGGGTGACGAGACTCGCTGCTCAGATCCAGCGGCAGTGTTACGCGCGCTGAATTGTCCTCCCCTGTTTTGATTTCGAGGCCTTCCATGAGACACGCAGCAAAGAAACTCCTATTTCTCCTCCTGATCGCGGTGGCTTGCATGCCTGCCGTGGCACAGATTGCAAACGGATCCGTTACGGGTCAGCTTACGGACAGCGCGGGCGCGGTCGTGCCGAATGCCGAAGTGAGCATCACCAAGACAGAGACAGGCATAACGCAGCAGACCCGTGCGAACGGGGACGGCATCTACATCTTCCCGGCGTTGCAGACGGGAACGTACAAGCTGACGGCGATCCTTCCCGGCTTTAAGAAGTCAGAGTCGACGGTGACGCTTGCGGTGGGTCAGACCGCGCAGTTGAACATTGCGCTGGAGATTGGCAGCAGCGCGGAGTCGGTGACCGTGCAGGCTTCGTCCGCGGAGCAGCTCAACACGGACAACTCGACCCTGAGCTATACGGTGGGCGCGCGACAGGTGAGTGAACTACCCCTGAACGGCCGTAACCCTTATGCGCTGGCCCAGCTGAGTCCCGGCATCAACCCCGGCGGCAGCTTCGGTACGGGTGTCAGCACGACGCGTGGCGCGCTGGTTGCGGCGGCGACGAACAACTTCTCATCGAACGGTGGTGTCTCCGGCAACAACGAGATCCTGATCGACGGTATCTCCGTGACACTGTGCTGCCAGGGGCAGCCTGCACTTACGCCCAGTGCGGAGGTGGTCGACCAGTTCAAGGTGATCACTTCCAACCCGGGTGCCCAGTTCGGACGTTCGAGCGGCGGCTTCCTGAACATCGTGACGAAGACCGGAACGAACCGGCTGCACGGCACGCTGTACGACTTCCTGCGGAACGACAAGCTGGATGCGGCGAACTACTTCCAGAAGCGTTCGGGTGTCTATCCCATCGCGTCGCGGAAGGACTTCCGCTACCCGCATCGTTACAACCAGTACGGTGGATTTGTAAGTGGACCTGTCTTCATCCCCAAGCTCTACCCCCATACGGACAAGACCTTCTTCACCTTTGGCTATGAAGGCCAGCGCAACGTGACGTACGCGGCGCAGACGCTGACGGTGCCGACCGCCCTGATGCGGAAGGGTATCTTCACGGAGAATACCGGGAACCTGGTCTATGACCCGTACAGCACAACGCAGGTCGGGAATAACTACGTCCGGACCCCGCTGCCAGCCGGTTGCAACGCGAGCGGTTGCTTCGGTGCGGGGCAGGGTGTCACCACGCTGAACCCGCTTGCGGCAAAGCTGATTGCTCTGTATCCGCTGCCAAACCAGCCGGGACTGACGAACAACTATACGATTGCGCAGCCGACCAGCGACAAGGACGACCAGTTCAACTTCCGCATCGATCACAACTTCTCGGCTTCGAACCGTGCGTTCATGCGCGGCACACGCGGCACGAACGTACACAACGAAAACGATCTGTTTACGGGTGCGTATAGCGGCACGAACAGCATTCACCAGCAGATCTCCGGCAGCCTGTTCGCACTGAGCGATAGCTGGACGATCTCACCGACGATGCTGCTGCAGATAACGTACGGCTTTGCAGCGCAGCGGAACGTTCAATTGCCGGGCAACTTTACCATCCCTGCGAGTGAGTTCGGCTTCTCAGCGAATTACCAGTCCGAGCAGCAGACGACGGGCACCCCCGTGGTTGCGCTGAATGGCTTTCAGCAGATTGGCACCGCCGCAAACTCCAACCAGTGGAACCACTACACGCACACCCTTGTGCCGTTTCTGGTGTGGCAGCTTGGCAAGCACAGCATGACCATTGGATACGAAGGCCGCCTGGTCAATGAGATGGAACAGGGCTTCGGCAATCCGCTGGGCAACATGACGTTCGACTCTACGTTGACGCGTGGTGCGAACGCGGCGAATGGCGTGTCGGGCATTCCCGCACAGTTCGCTACGGTTGCGGCAATGCTGTTGGGCACACCTACGACTGCAGCGATTCAGCGCCAGTCGACGCTCGCGTTGCAGCAGTGGTATCACGCGATCTACGTGCAGGATGACTGGCGTATTCGCAACAACCTGACGCTGAACCTGGGTCTTCGCTACGATCGCGACCAAGGTTTCACGGATCGTCACAACGCATGGGCCGCACTGGATCTGCAAGCGGCGAACCCGCTCTCGAGCGCTGCGCTGCCGTTTACGGGCGGAGCACAGTACGTTGGCGTGAACGGGAACCCGCGTAACTTCTGGAATAACTACAACAAGTTCGGTCCTCGCGTGGGCTTTGCTTATAACCCGAATCCTTCGACCGTCGTGCGCGGCGGCTATGACCTGCTGTATCTGCCGTCGACACAGCGCATCTATAGCGGCGGTACGCTGGGCTTTTCGCAGACGACGCAGCAGACCTATACCTATACGCAGCGGCCTACGACGCTGATCGATAATCCGCTTCCGGGTGGCGTACTGCTGCCGGCTGGATCGGCTGCGGGTGTGCAGGTTGGCGCCGGTACGAGCGTCTCCGGTCTGCTTTACAAGAACCCCTTGCCTTACTACTCGCAGTGGAACTTCGGTGTGGAGCAGCAGATCTCAAGCCACGTTGTGCTGCACCTGAACTACGCGGGGAGCAAGGGAACGCATCTGCCGATTGGATATCGTCCGAACGATCTGCAGCCGCGTTACTGGGGAGCTGTTGGTGATCCCGGCAATGTGCAGTCGGCATACCTGACGGCACAGGTCGCAAACCCGCTGTACGGCCAGCCCGGAGTCAGTGGGAACCTGGCATCGCCGACGGTGCAGCGCCAGCAGTTGCTGGCAGCTTATCCGCAGTATGGTCCGAATACTGGCCTTACGAACGGCTCACTCAATGTGGGTCAATACAATATTGCATCGTCGACCTATCACGCATTCCAGGCCTTCATGACGATGAAGACCTCGAACCTGTCAGCGATTGTGAGTTATACATGGTCGAAGCTGCTGGGTAACACGGTCGATGTCACGACGGGTGCTTTCAATGCGAACGGTACGCCGGGCGTGCAGAACTTCTACCGCTACGATCTGGAGCGTTCCGTGCAACCGACGGACATTCCGCATCGCGTTGTCGGCAACCTGAATTACACGCTGCCCTTTGGCCGCGGCCAACGGTTCGGCGGTAACCTGCCAGGCTGGGCGAATCAGGCTGTGGGTGGATGGAAGCTGAACTTCATCGGTTACATCCAGAGTGGGTATGCGCTTGGCGTGACGCAGACAGGCGGTGCAGCGTATTCAGGCAGCCGTCCGAGCTTTGTGCCGGGTGTGAGCCCGCTGACTGCCGGTGGCGTTCGCCAGCGACTGGGTGGCGGTTCCGCGGTGGGTCAGACGCAGGGTTACTTCAATCCCGCGGGCTTCCGACTGGCGCAGGCCTTTGAGCTGGGCAACGTGCCGCGCGTCTCCGGTCAGCTTCGTGGACCCTTCGGATTCCAAGACGATATCTCTGCCATCAAGGAGTTTCCGATCCACGACACGATTGCGCTGCAGTTCCGACTGGAGGCGTTCAACTTCATGAACAAGGTTTGGTTTGGATTGCCGAATCAGCAGTTCAACTCCGCGACCTTCGGGCAGATTACGCAGCAGTACAATCTGCCGCGGAATGTGCAGGTGGCTTTGAAGCTTAACTTCTAACGTTGTCTACACGAGCAGGGAAGCCGCAGCCGATTCTGGCTGCGGCCTTCTTTTTGTGGGTCTTCCTTATTCGCTAATATATGGCGTTGGTAGAACTGACGCCGAGGTCTGGCTTTGCACGCGGTCTCTTTTCGACCTCCGTCCGCTTCTGATCGAGCACGACTGGCCGGCTGGTGCGTTGCTCTGGCAGGCGGTCGTTCAGCACCACGTTGAGCAGCGACTTATGCACGTGGATGCGTCCGTTGTATTCGATGTAGCCAAGCTTCCGGAACCGGTTCATGAAATAGCTGACGCGGGAGCGGGTTGTTCCGATCATCTCCGCCAGTGCTTCCTGGGTGATGGGTGGGATGAGCGTCTGTGGCGCGCTGGAGTCACCGAACTGCGCCATCAAGAGGAGCGTTCTGGCGAGCCGTTTCTCGCTGTTGTTGAAGAGTTGATCGACGAGATCTTCCTGCGTACGGGCGGCGCGCATGAGAACGAACTTGAGGAACAGGTCGGAGAACTCATGTTCCTGACGCAGGAGCGTCAGCATTTCCCTGCGATCGAACCTTAGCGCTGTGCAGGCGATGATCGCCATGGCGGTGGCAGGGTGTAGCGCTGCGGCGCCGGCCAGCGATTCCTCACCAAGAAAGTCATGCGCAACGATCAGGGCGATCGTAGCTTCTTTGCCGCGTTTTGAGACGACGATGAGTCTTGCTCTTCCAGTCTCGAGGTAATAGATCGAGTCCGCACGGTCACCCTGCACATAGAAGGTGTGATCCGCCTGGATATGAACGCGCTTTTGTGTGAGCGACGCTGCGGAAAAATACCTGGTTGGATCGAATTTGATGATCTTGGATCCGGGCATCGACCACCTATGCCAAAGATAGGGCAGACAGTCCGGCTGAGGTGTGCTGTTTTGCTCACGCCACTTCCGCTTTGTTGATCCAGTGCTTCTAAAGGGAGCTCCTGATACGGATCCCTAAGTTAGCGGAGATATGTGGAGGAGCGTCTGCTCGATTGCCTTGACCATCGAGTCGTAATCATTCGCGCCATCGAAGCGGACGCCATTGATGAAGAATGCCGGGGTGCCCTGGACACCACTGCGGATGCCACCTGCAAGATCAGCCTCGATGCGCTCGATGAACGACCGATGGTCCAAGGCAATCTGCAATTCGGGATCGCTCAGTCCTAACCTTTCTGAGAGGTCGTGGAAAAGTTCGTCACCAAGATGCTCCTGGTGGTCGAAGAGGAGATCGTGCATCTTCCAGAATTTGCCATGGACTGCAGCGAACTCTGCGGTCTCTGCGGCAGGTTCTGCCTGCAGGTGCAGCTGGCTGAGCGGAAAGTTGCGGAAGACAATTGCGAGGCGTTCGCCAAAGTGCATCTGCAGATCGCGGAGCATCAGTTGCGCGGCGCCGCACGAACGGCACTGATAGTCACCGTATTCCACGAGACAACACGGCGCATCCACTGCGCCCTTCCTATGATCGTTCGACGTTACAGCGAGCTTTAATTTGCTCATCTATGCCTCTTGTTCTTCCGTACCGCAAACCTTCAGTGCACCCATAGCGGTATAAGTCGGGAACCGCGGATGGCACACAGCGGCTACTTAGGCCTGTGTGTGCCATCCGTTGAGGATCGCCGTGTTTGAAAGTGAATGCTGTATCGGTTTGCTCACACGGGCGCTATTGTCGGAATTAATTCGATGTTTTTAGAACGGGATGGTTGCGCTGTTACTGCCGTTCCATAACAAGGATTATTCAGCAATGCGCAGATGGCGATCTGTTATCAATAACCCTTTCGTGTTATCTGGATAACACTATTGTTCGCACCCTGCGTCACAGTATTTCGGGATAAGTTTGGGGTTTGGTTCGCCAGGAAAGCGCAGGATTTGCGGCGCTCGGACTGCGCGGTGGCGCAGTCGGCTCACTATGCAGCGCATGAGTCGAAAGTCCTATGGATACTGACTTTCGTGCGTGTAGGTAGCCTGAGGTCGGGCTCGCCACGCCGTCATGGATTGTTTCGGATTCAAGCCCGATAGGCCGTGACGACTAGTTTCAAAGTCATTCGATGCCCGCAAAAGAATTAATCAAGACTGATCAAAAGTGCACAGATCGACTTCCTCGAGTTCTTTAAGTTCCTGAGATAGGTAAGAGCCGTCCCCCATGCGCCAGATGAGTTTATCCAGGCACAGCTTCGGCGGGCTCGAGGTCAATATGAATAAGTGTAGGAATAGCATTGCCATACTTACAGCGGTCTTCATGATGCTGTTTGTAATTGGTTGCGGGCAAGAGACTGTCTTTGTTCCTGACAGCACCCGCCCAACCGTGATAGCTGTGACTCCGGCGCAGGGCGCCACGGGTGTCGCAGTGAGTTCACCACTCACCGCAACCTTTAGCAAGGCAATGGCATCGGCCTCGATCAGCGGAACGACCTTCCGCGTAGCTGGTCCGGGCGGCGTCGCTGTTGCAGGCGCTGTGTCTTACACGGCGGGCACTAACACCGCTACCTTCATACCTTCCGCAAACCTTGCAACGAGCACGACCTACACGGCGACGATTACGAGCGGCGTGACAGATACCGCTAGCCCGGCGAACTCGCTGCTTGCGGACTATGTTTGGACGTTCACGACGGCCGCGACGATCGCGCCTGTGAGCCCCGTGGTGACGCTGACGAGCCCGTTGAATGGCGCTGCGAATGTCCCCACTGGCTCGAGCCTGTCGGCTACGTTCAGCACCGCGATGAATCCCGCGACGATCAATGCGACGACGTTCCGCGTTGCAGCTCCTGGTGGAGTTGCAGTGGCTGGAACCGTTGGATATGCCGGTCTCAGTGCGACCTTCACACCTTCTGCGGCGCTGGCGACCAGCACGACCTATGTGGCGACCATCACCACTGGCGCACAGAGCACTGCGGGCGCTCCGCTTACCGGCAACTACACGTGGTCGTTTACTACGGCAGCTACGCCGACACCGCCCGTTGCACCGACGGTTCTCACGACGGTTCCTGCGAATGGTGCTGCGAACGTGGCGACCGGAGCGACGCTGGCGGCAACGTTCAGCACAACGATGAATCCCACGACGATTAACACGACGACGTTCCGTCTTGCGGCTCCCGGTGGAGCCGCAGTTGCTGGAACCGTTGGCTACGCGGGTGTGATTGCAACGTTCACGCCGTCGGCTGCTCTTGCAACCAACACAACGTATGTGGCGACGATCACGACCGGTGCACAGAGCACTGCGGGTGCGGCGCTTGCGAATAACTACACGTGGTCGTTCACGACGGCGGCTGCGGCGACACCGCCGGTAGCGCCCACGGTTCTCTCCACGGTTCCTGCGAACAATGCTGCTGGTGTACCGGTGGCACAGGTGCTGTCGGCGACGTTCAGTACTGCGATGAATGCCGCAACGATTAACAACACTACCTTCCTGTTGACCGCTCCCGGCGGAACATCGGTCTCCGGTGCTGTTAGTTACTCCGGTATTGTGGCCAGCTTCACGCCGACCGCTGCGCTTGCTGTAAACACCACGTATGTTGCCACCATCACGACGGGCGCACAGAACGTGGCGGGTACTGCCTTGGCAAGCAACTATGCGTGGACGTTCACGACGGTTGCCGGTGCTGTACCGCCGGTTGTGGTTTCGACCGTGCCGGTGAACAACGCTACTGGCGTGCCGTTGACGCAGACGTTGAGCGCGGTATTCAGCAAACCGATGAATGCTGCAACGCTTACTGCGACCACCTTCACAGTTACCGGTCCTTCTGGTGTTGCTGTGGCGGGAACGGTTGCGTATGCGTCGGGGACCAACACAGCGACGTTTGCGCCATCGGCGGCCCTGCTGCCCAGCGCGACGTACGTAGCGACCATCACGACTGGCGCCCAGGACACAACGGGAACAGCGCTTGGTGGGAACTATGTCTGGAGCTTCCGCACTGTGCCGGCGCCAACGCCGCCCACGATTATCTCAACGAGCCCTGCGAACAAGGCAGCCGGTGTCCCATTCAACCAGCAGGTGACTGCGACGTTCAGTGAGGCGATGAATTCGGCGACGATCGACGAAACGACGTTCACGGTGACTGCACCGGGTGGTGTTGCTGTTGCCGGTACGGTGACTTATGTTGCTACCGGATCGACGGCTACCTTCGCGCCAACGGCTGCTCTTGCTGCCAGCACGACGTATGTCGGGACGATCACCACAGGAGCAAAGGACCTTCTGGGTGTGGCGCTGGTAAACAACTACACCTGGACCTTCACAACGGGTGCGGCTCCGGACACGACGAAACCGACGGTGATCTCAACGATTCCCGCGAACGGTGCGACGAACGTGCCCTTCAACCAGGCGATCAGCGCTGTCTTCAGTGAAGCGATGGATCCGACGAAGTTCACAGCAACCACGTTCACAGTTACGGGTCCTGGCATCACGCCGGTCGCCGGTCTGGTGACGTACGCTGCGGTGGGCAACACGGCCACGTTTACACCGACCGCTGCGCTGACTCCGGGAACACTGTTCACGGCGACCATCACGACGGGTGTAACGGACCTTGCCGGCAACACACTCGCTGCAAACTATGTGTGGACGTTCACGACAGGCGCAGCGCCTGACACGACGGCGCCCACCGTCACGCTGACCAATCCTGCAAACGGCGCAACGGCCGTGCCGCTCTCGCAGGCGATCAGCGCAACCTTCAGTGAAGCGATGGATCCGCTGACCATCACGACAGCCACGTTCACTGTTGCTACGGGTGGCGGGACCAACGTTGCAGGCACAGTTGCTTACAACGCGGTGACCTTCATCGCAACGCTGACACCTTCGGCTCCGCTGACTGCGGGTACGTCCTACGTCGCTACGGTCACGACTGGTGCGAAGGATCTGGCAGGGAACTCACTGGCCGCGGGCACACTCGCGAATCCATGGAACTTCTCAACCAGCGCTGTTGTTGTCGTACCGCCGGTCAACCTGGGAACCGCATCGCTCTTCGGTGGTTTCGGTGGCGGCGCGGGTATGACGAACGATGGAACGCTGACGGTCATCAACGGAAACATCGGCACGACCGGTGTCTCCACACTGATCACTGGCTTCCATGACAACACTCCGAACTGCATCTACACGGAGACTCCGCTGAACGTAGGTCTGGTGAATGGCAGCATCGTAACGTCGGCACCGCCACCCACTGTGGGCTGCCCGAATGAAGGTACGGCCATCACGGCAGCAGTTGCCGCGCAGGCCGCACTGGATGCGAAGACAGCCTATGACGCCTTGGTCGCCTTTCCCAACGGACTGGATGTTTCGGTTTGCGCGGGTTGCGGTGGTGGATCTGCCGGCGAACTTGGCAACCGCACACTGGCACCTGGTATCTACGCTTCCGCACCGGGTAGCTACGGCATCACGCAGGGTGATCTGACCCTGGATGCCAAGGGCGACCCGAATGCGTTCTGGGTCTTCCAGATGTCGACGACGTTCACCGTGGGTACGCCACAGACGCCGCGAAGCGTGTTGCTTGTCAACGGAGCACAGGCCAAGAACGTGTTCTGGCAGGTGGGAACAGCAGCAACGATCAACGGCATTGTCGGCGGAGGCACCTTGAGCGGTACGGTGATCTCGCAGTCCGGCGTGTCGGTCTCGACGGCAGGTGTTGCGGCAGTTACCACCATCAACGGCAGAGCTCTGGTACTTACCGGGCCGGTCACCCTCGTCAACACCGTCATCAACGTCCCTGCTCCGTAACGGCCGGGTGCGACGGCTGCTGAAGCTTCGGCAGCCGTACGCACCTGGCAGTCTTCCCGCCCCCTCGGAACGAAGCAGTGAATTGATTGACGACCGTTGCAACGTGCAGTCCAGGAGACACAGCATGAATTACAAATTTCAAGTTTCGGCAGGCTTAGCACTCGCCGCCGGTATTGTTTTACCCGCAGCTTCTTTTGCGCAGATCCAGGACAAGGATAAGAAGGACTACCCAAAGTCTGAATTGTTTATCGGTTACTCCCACCTGCGTGCTGCACCGACGCTTGCCGATGGAAACCGCCTGGTGATGCTCAACGGCGGCAATGCTTCGATCGCTTATAACGTAAACCGTTACTTCGGACTGGTCACAGACTTTGCCGGGTATCGTGATTCCGAGCTGCGTTTGTCTGGCCCGGGCGCTGTGCCGACGCGCATCGTGGACTCGTCGGGTTCGGTCTACACTTTCCTCTTCGGACCGCGCTTCTCGTATCGTGCGCATGAGCGCTTTACACCGTTTGCGCAGGTATTGGCCGGTGGCGCCTATGCGACGGCAGTCACGCTGAAGAATTGCACCACGGCCTGCACGGCAATTCCGGAGCAGGGCACCTTTGCGATGACGGCCGGTGGTGGCCTGGATGTGAAGCTCTCGAAGCACGTCGCTCTGCGCGCTGTGCAGGCAGAGTACCTGATGACTCGTTTTGCGGACACCACGACTGGCAACCGTCGTATGCAAAACGATCTGCGCCTGTCTGCCGGCCTGGTCTTCCGTTTTGGCGGCCATGCTGCCGTGGCCATGGCGAATCGCGCACCGGTGTCGGTCTGTTCGGTCGATAAGCCGGTCATCTACGCCGGTGGCAGTTCGATTGTTTCCGTTCATGCAAAGGCGCTGGATGCTGACAATGATCCGCTGCGCTATGCATGGATGGCCGGTGACGGACAGGTCCAGGGCACAGGTTCCGACGTGCAGTGGGATCTGGCCGGTGGTGCAGTTGGCTCGCACACCATCAATGTGAAGGTGGATGACGGCCGTGGAGGATCCTCCGACTGCTCTGCAGAAGTGATGATCGCCATGGCGCCAAATCATTCGCCGATGCTGACCTGCTCGATTGCAGAGCACGTCCTGGAGGCGGGACAGACTGCGCACCTGATGGCAAACGCCACCGATGCGGACGGCGATCCGCTGCAGTACACGTGGACGACGAACGCAGGCATGTTGCGCGGCGATGGACCGGCCGTGACTTTGCAGACAAGTCCTGCAGGCAACGCCGGATACTCAGTGGGCGTGCGTGTCACGGATGGACGTGGAGGCACATCGGACTGCTCGGTGAACTTCAGCGCGCAGCGCTCGCCGGAGTTTGTGAAGCTGGAGGAGCGGCTTTCGCTGCGCAGCGTTTACTTCCCAACGGCAGAGCCCACGGTTGCGAAGCCGGAGCGTGGTTTGCTGCCAAGTCAGCATAAGACACTGCTTTCACTTGCAGCAGACTTCAGCCAGTATCTGAAGACTGAGCCGCAGGCGAAGCTGATTCTGGAAGGCCATGCCGATCCGAGAGGATCTGCAGAGTACAACCAGAAGCTCTCCGAACTGCGTGTCGGGTTGACCAAGCAGTATCTTGTGGAGCATGGCGTTGGTGCGGAGAGTATCGAAGTGAAGGCGCGCGGCGATCAGCAGAACCTGAGCGACGCACAGGTTCGCGAGGCGATCACTCGCACACCGGAGCTGAGCGAAGATGCGCGGAATCGCTTGCTGCAGAACATGAAGACGGTCATCCTTGCCAGCAATCGCCGGGTCGACGTGACCCTTAGCACAACAAACCAGCACTCGGTCCGTCAGTATCCGTTCAACGCGTCTGACTCCATGACACTGCTGAGTGAGCAGCGTCCTGGACAGCGCAAGATGTTGCGGAAGGCGCGTCGATAGTGTAAGCAACCAGCATTCGGTAGCGAGAATCAAATCGATGGAATGGCAGGGCGGAACGCACAGAGATGCCCAACCGCCCTGCTTCTCTCTCCAGATACAACACAGCGGTCAGTCTCGGACAGTGTGCGCCGACTTTTTGTCGACGTCTCGCGACGCCACGTGCTGGAGTTCCACGGTTCGAGGGGACTACTGCAATGGCCACTTTGGTTTTCGATGCCGATTCATTTCTGGCGACTGCGGGTGTCGGCAGGAAGCTGTTGCAATTCAAGACAGGGCAGCCTTTCTTCACGCAGGGAGATGCGGCCGACAGCATCTTCTATGTGCAGCATGGCCGCATCAAGATCACCGTTGTTTCCACTGCGGGTAAGGAAGCAACGGTTACCCTGATTGGTGCGCAGGAGTTTATCGGCGAAGAGTCACTCGTCTCGATCCCGGGGCGTCGCCTGGCAACCGCGACCGCGTTGAGTTCCTGCACGGTGATGAAGATTCAACGGCAGGAGATGATCCGCGCGTTGCATGAGCAGCCGACACTGTCGGATAAGTTCCTGGCGCTTCTGCTGATTCGAAGCATGCGTACCCAGGCGGATCTGGTAGACCATCTCTTCAACTCAAGCGAAAAACGCCTGGCGCGAATCCTGCTACTGATGGCAGAGTTCGGCAAGCCAGATGAGCAGGAGATGCTGATCCCACAGATTACGCAGGAGACGCTGGCTGAGATGGTTGGAACGACGCGCTCACGCGTCAGCTTCTTCATGAATCGTTTTCGCAAGCTTGGTTTCATCGAATATGACGGTCGCATCACCGTGCATAAGTCGCTGTTGAACGTCGTCCTGCATGAGTAGGTCGAGTGCATGCGGGCCACCGCGGCACGTCACTCTTCGTTGAATTTGTCTATACTCTCCTAGACGGGCTGCATCCGGCTTCACGCCGGAGTGGCACTGGAGAAGACGATGAGTATGACGGAAGTTCGGGACGCCGTGCGTCCCATGGGTGTGGCAAAGGTCACCCCTCAAACGCTGCTGCAAAGCAAGCAAGCCCGCACCCCCATCACAGCACTGACTGCGTATGACTACCCTACGGCTCGTCTCGTCGACGAGGCCGGTATCGACCTGCTCCTCGTAGGTGATTCGCTGGGTATGGCGGTGCTCGGGTATGACAATACGCTGAGCGTCACGATGGAAGATATGCTGCATCACGCGCGCGCTGTGCGGCGTGGAACGCGGCGGGCCATGCTCGTAGTGGACATGCCCTTTGGCAGCTACCAGGTCTCGGTCGAAGAGACACTGCGCAACGCTCTACGTTTCGTAAAGGAAGCGGGGAGCGAAGCCGTGAAGCTTGAAGGCGGAGCCTCGCAGGCGTCGCGTGTGCGCGCACTTACTGAGGCGGAGATACCCGTGGTGGGCCACATCGGACTGACGCCGCAGTCGCTGTATCGCATGGGCGGCTACCGCGTGCAGGGCCGGTCAGAGGCTGCAGCGGCGCAGTTGCGTGACGATGCTTTGGCTCTTGAAGATGCAGGCGCGATCGCGCTCGTTCTGGAAGGCATTCCACGTGAGCTGGCGGAGCAGATCACCGGACTGTTGACGATCCCGACCATTGGCATTGGAGCAGGCCCGGAGTGCGATGGGCAGATCCTGGTCTTCCATGATCTCTTCTCACTCTCGTTCACGAAGCAGGCCAAATTTGTGCGGAGCTTCGGCGATGTGCGCGAATTGATGGAGCAAGGTCTACAGAGCTTTCGCGATGCAGTGACCGGACGAAGCTTTCCGAATGACGCAGAGAGCTATCACATGCCCAGCGGAGTCTCGCTCGCCGTAGAGAGCACAGTTACAGAAACCAAGGAGGTCGCTGTCTCATGCGCCTGATCACCTCGCCCAGCGAGATGCGTTCCGCAGCAAGGATCTATCAGCGAGGATCGACGCAACGGACAATTGGATTAGTGCCGACGATGGGTGCATTGCACGAGGGGCACCTCTCACTGATACGTGCATCTCGTTCGTCGTGTGATCGCACCGTTGCGACGATCTTCGTGAACCCGCTGCAGTTTGGACCCAATGAAGACTTCACACGCTATCCGCGAACGTTCGATCAGGACCGCCTGCTGCTTGAGAAGTCGGGCGTTGACATCCTCTTCGCGCCCAGTCCGGACGAGATGTATCCGACGCCGATGCAGACGCTGGTCGATGTGCCGGTGATCGGCGCGCGGCTTGATGGCGCTTCGCGCGAGGGACACTTCCGTGGCGTCGCGACGGTCGTCTGCAAGCTCTTTCAAATTGTGCAGCCGGACTGCGCCTTCTTCGGTCAGAAGGACGCAGCCCAGGTCGCAGTGCTTCGCGCGATGGTGCGTGATCTTAATTTCGACCTGGAACTCGTCGTCTGTCCTACGGTCCGCGAGGCGGATGGCCTTGCGATGAGTTCGAGGAATCGATATTTGACAGGTGCAGAGCGCACGGAAGCTCTGGCTCTTTCGCGATCGCTTCGTGCGGTTGAGAGCGCCATCGCAGGCGGAGAGCGCAGTATCGTAGACCTGCGTGAGACGTTGATCGCAGAGCTGACTCGTTCCAGTGCGTTGCGCGTTGACTACGCCGAGATTGTGAATCCGGACACACTGGAGAGCGTGACGGAACTACCGGAACAGGCGCTGGTAGCGGTAGCTGCGTGGGTGGGCACGACACGGCTGATTGATAACGCTCTCGTAGTTGTGGAAGGATCGCGCGCATGAAGATCCTGCTGGGCGTGTGTGGCGGTATTGCAGCGTATAAGGCAGCAGAGCTGACCCGCGAATTTCGACGTGGCGGCGCGACCGTGCAGGTCATCATGACGGCGAACGCCGAGCGCTTCGTGACTCCGCTTACCTTCGCGGCGCTCAGCGGCAACCAGGTGATGACATCGTTGTGGCAGCCAATCAACAGTGATGTTGCTGCAGACGAGTCAGGCACCTTCGACATTGAGCACATTCACGTTGGGCAGGATGCAGACGTGCTGGTGATCGCACCGGCCACAGCCAACTTCATCGCAACGCTGGCTCACGGCTTTGCGAACGACCTTCTCTCTGCTGTCTCTCTCGCGACAACGCTTCCGATCGTGATTGCGCCCGCAATGAACAGCAACATGTGGGCGCATCCTGCGACACAGGCAAACCTGGAAACACTGCGCCAGCGCAATGTGCAGATCATCGAACCGGGCAGCGGTGAACTTGCATGCGGCATGATGGGTGCTGGCAGGCTGGCAGAGCCGATTGAGATCGCGAATCGCGTCTTCCAGATCGCACAACAGGGAACGGATCTGATGGGAGAGACAGTACTCATCACGGCGGGCGGTACGCGCGAGCCGATCGATGCGGTGCGCTTCATCGGCAATCGCTCCAGCGGCAAGATGGGATTCGCGCTCGCTGCGGCGGCACGCGCACGCGGAGCCGAAGTGATTCTCATCAGCGCATCGACGACGCTGCCGGTGCCCGCCGGCTGCACTCACATCCGCGTGACCACAGGCGCGCAGATGGAGCAGACAGCGCTCGCAGAGCTGCCGCGAGCATCTATGGTCATTATGGCTGCTGCTGTTTCGGACTACCAGGTGCTGTCACCGTCTGCGCAGAAGATCAAGAAGACCGAGACGCTCACGCTCGAACTGACGCGGACCCCGGACATACTTCGACAGATCGTTCAGCAACGCCGTGCGGGCACCGTTGTCGTTGGCTTCGCTGCGGAGACAGAGCACGTTGTTGAAGAGGGAAGACGCAAGCTTCGCGAAAAGGGTGCCGATCTGATTGTTGCGAATGACGTCTCGCGGGCAGGCAGTGGTTTTGATGCCGATCACAATGCTGGCACGCTGATCTTTGAGGCAGGGCAGCAGGTGATTCCTCTCTCCACCAAACGGGAAATGGCAGAGCGAATTCTCAACTCCGCAACGTCCATCGCTCGACAGTTACGAGGGAAAGCAGAACTCGCGGGTTCTGCAAAGTAGTCACGCCGACAGTGTGCCTACAACCTTCGCGGTAGAGTGGCGTCGCTGTAAGTGGGTATTACGTCATTTCTTGCCGTTTCTTACCTACGGCCCGCAACACGCCTTCAGTCGATTGCGTCCAACGCAAGTGATGAAACTTCTGCGTACCACTGCTTGCGCTCTCGCTGCTGTTGCTCCACTCGCCCTTCACGCAGACGACGCAGCACGATTTGATCTGGCTGGGCCGAAGATCAGTGTGCGTGTGACACGCGGGGGGAAGACGCTCCCGATCAGCCAGGTGCCAAACCTGATGACGGGCGATAAGTTATGGGTCAAGGCGAACCTGCCGCCCACTCAGTCGAACCACTTACTGCTGATTGTTGCCTTTCTGCGTGGCACTACCAACGAGCCGCCGGACAAGTGGTTCACGAAGATTGAGACCTGGGATAAGAAGTCCGCAGAGGGGACAACGGTCGAGGTGCCCGAGGGCGCGGAGCAGGCGCTCCTTTTCATAGCGCCTGAGACCGGTGGCGACTTCGAGACATTGCGCTCTGCCGTGAAGGGCAAGCCCGGGCAGTTCATCCGCGCGGACTCGGATCTGAACCAGGCGTCCTTTGAGCAGCAACGCACCGATCGCTATCTTGCTGCGATGAAGAACGTTCCTGCGAACGATCCCAAGGCTGTGCAGGAGCGTTCTGCGAAGCTTGCATCGACGCTTGCGCTGAAGCCGAATGCTGACTGCTACAAACAGCCGGTGGAACAGCAGTTGAACTGCCTGACAGTGACGAGCGCTCCGCTGATCCTGAGCGATGGACACGGGCAGACCGTAGCGGAAGCGCTCTCGACTGGGCCGTCGTCTGACTTTGTCAATGCGGCCTCTGCAACGCAGGCTGCAGGTGCCGGTGTGTACTCCGCGTATGTGGGCGCGGTCGTCGACCTTGTGCATCTGGTGAGCACGTTGCACACCGCGCAATACCAGTACATTCCCGCACTTAGTTTTCCGGATGCGGAGACGCTTAACCTCAAGCTGAATTCTCCGCCGTCCTTCGTGAATCCGAAGTCTGTAATGGTCGTCGGGTTGCCGGCGATCCAGAAGGCAGTCCCGCCGCCGCTACATGCGCATGCAGCGAATCAGGTGGCGTGCCTGCTGCAGCCCAACCTGACGTTGCTGCTGGATGGCGCGCCGCTTGTTTACTCCACCAGCTATGCGCATGACCTTATGCTGCACCTGAATCGGACCGGCGCACCAACGGATCTGCCGCTGAAGCCGGATGCCTTTGAAGGTGGCCTGGTCGTCGTGAAAGATGATGGAGGTCGCAAACCTCTCAACGACATCAAGCTCAACGCAACTGCCAGTGAGCCGAGCAAAGCGGAAGCAAAGCCGGCCGCCGCGACAGACTTGACCGTAACAGGCACCGTGCGTGGATTGTGGGGCTTCGACTCCTTCGATGGACCAACATTGACGCTGCAGCAGGTCGATGGCAAGAACTGGAAGGTGGTCGGCAACACACAGGTCATCGCAGGCCAGGAGTCACACCTGTCGTTGCAAGGAAACGGCACCGCTTGCATTCAGAAGATTGCGCTCACGACCGGTAAGGACAAGGACGTCGACGTAAGCTTTAAGCCTGCTGAGGGCGACAGAGGCAAGGACACCCTTGACCTCAACGTCCCGGCAAAGCAGACAAAGGCCGGCGACTACTCGCTTGTCGTGCAACAGTTCGGCGCACCGACGCCGGACAAGGTTCCACTGGTCGCGTACGCCGGGGACATCCGTCTCGAAGCCGTGACGATCCACGCTGGCGATAAGATCGCCACACTCACCGGCGACGGTGTAAATAACATCGCGTCCGTGCAGATTGCCGATCAGGCTTTCACGCCCGCTGCCAGCGGCAACACAGACAAGCTGCTCAACCTGGAAGGCAAGGCTGGTGTCTCGCCCAAGGACGGTACCGAGGCGACCGCGAAGCTGAAGGACGGTCGCACCATGCCGGTGAAGGTTTCGCTTGCCGCGGCCCGTCCCACGTTGACGCTGCTGTCCATGAAGGCGACGCCCTTGCAGGGAGAGGGCACGATCCCGGTAACGCTCAGCGGTAAGGATCAGATCGCGCTGCAGGGCACACTGAACTTTGTCATACAGACACGCGATGCCTTCGACCACGCTGAGAAGATCGAAGTCGCAACAGTGAATGGCGCAGCGAAGACGATGCTGTCACTCGCGGACGCACACCTTGTCCTGCAGGACGATCACACGGCTATTGCGACGATTGAACCGCTCAAGGCCTTCGGGCCCTCGGCCTTTGGCAAGCTGCAGATGCGTCCGGTTGCAGGCGATGGCACTACGGGGGAATGGGCTCCACTCGGCACGCTGGTGCGTGTGCCGCAGATCACTGCGATCCAGTGCACGCCGGCGCCCACCAACACCTGCAAGCTCGACGGCAAGAGCCTCTTCCTGGTGCAGTCGTTCAGTGGAGACAAAGAGTTCAGCAAGCCGGCCGATGTGCCCACCGGATTCTCCGACGCAAGCTTCACCGCGCCGGCTCCCGCAGACGGCACGACGCTTTATCTGAAGCTGCGCGACGACCCCGCATCCGTAGCATCGATCACACTGCCTACGCCGATGCCCAAGCCCGCTGCTGCACCCGAAGCTGCCGTACCAGTTCCTCCGCCGACTCCAGCACCGGCTGCTCCCGAGACGCCCGCGTCGGCGACACCGGCACCGGCAGTCCCGCAAACCCCAGCACCGGTGACACCTGTGCCCGCACCAGCAGACAAGTCCGCTGCCCCGGCCAATCCGTAGGTGGCTGGCCACCGCTTGTTAGGCGGTGGTCTTCTCGAGTTTGCGAAGAGCAGCGCGGCCCAATGGGCGTTCGTGCAGAAGAAGCTCTGCAGCGCGCACGCGTGGGTTTGCATGGAACCAGCTTTGCACTGCGTTCTTTGACAGCAGATTCGTTGCTGCAAGCAGCGACATGCCGTGGTGATGAGCCATCCAGCTTCGTACTAACTCAGGCTGCTTATTGCCAGAGGTAAAGTCGGCTGCCTCGAAGAAGCCGTGGCTTCCGACCCAGCCCATCTTCTCCATCTTGCGCAGATTCTTAATGGCACCCTGTCGCAGGAACGGCAAAGCAAGAAACGTCGAGTAAGGCGAGATCACCGGGCCGTCTTCCGCTCCGTACTTTAACGCCAGCGACGGAATGCCGTAGGCCTGATACCCGAAGCGACCTGCAGCATCCTTGCGCGCCATGCCGCTCTCTGAGATGCCCCACGGAATGCGCTTCACATGATTTCGCTGGATCACGACGGCAGAGTCGATCGCCCGCGACATCAACGTGTCATGGTAGTGCCGCATCCAAAGCGTCGGCATCAGGTATTCAAACATGGTTCCGGTCCACGACAACAACGTTGCGCGGCCCTTAACCAGCACATGTGCGCGACCCAGACGGAACCACACTCGCTGCGGAACATCGCCCTTTGCAATCGCGAGGAAGGTTGCGATTCGAGCCTCGGACGCGAGCAGGTCGTAGCAAGCCGAGTGTAGTTCCTGCGTCTTGCCGTCATAACCGATTGAGAGCAGTTGACGCGCCTTGACCAACAGAAATCCGAAGTGCATTTCGTTGGCATAGCGTTCGCTCAGCTCCGATATCGCTGTCATCTGCGATAGAAGGTTGACCGCGTTTGCCTCGGCGGTTGAGAGCAACGTGCGGAGTTCCAGTGTCAGCTCTTCATCGCTGCCAGTTGCGGCACGAGCGAACCCGTCGATCCTTTGGGCGCAGGCACGGATATAGTCCACTGCGCAGTTCAAGGTGGGAATGACATCGTTTTCCGGATGCCGGAAATGATCCAAAGACAGTAGCGGCTCAAAGCGAGGCAGCAGCCATGGTAGGTATTGCTCCACGTAGATTCGCAGTGCGACTCGTCGGCGCTCAGCCTCTTCCATCATCCAGTCGCCGTTCGGTCGTACGGGATCCAGATGGAAGAGCCACTTCACCGCACCGCGCAGATCAGAGGGCAGGGAACCACCCTCAGCCTGCATCATTGCGTGCAGCGCCACGAACGGATCTTCCGTAAGGAAAGGCTTCTTCATCGTGTCCAGCACGCCACCGTGCAGGGCATAGAAGCTGGCCAGCAGGTTGCCGCTATCGACCGTCGAGATGGTGAATGGCGGCTTCGCCTCGAGCGTCTGGATGTCGATCCAGTTATAGATATGGCCGTTCACTTTCTCTAACCGAGAGTAAGTGTCCAGCGTGCCCAGCGTGGCGCGCGTGAACTCCGGCAGTGAGATGAACCCCAGCGTCAGCGCGGCCTGTCGCGCATTGAGTAACATACCCAGGTTCGTCGGTGAGAGAGTATGCACCTGGTGAAGATTCTGCTCTTCCACGTTGTCCGGAATCAGCCAATGGTTTTCCTCACCACCGAACTCCGCGAAGAAGCGCCAGATCAAGAGCGCATGCTTCTGCACGAATCTCCGGTCAGAGGCATCCAGCGGACCTTCCAGCTTTCGCGGCGGCGAGTTTAGCCATCCCGTTACGAATGGAGCGATGATCCAGAGGAAGAGGATGGGTGCTGTCCAACGCAGATTGCCCGGCTCCCGCAGGGCAATCAAGCCGCCGATGGCGAACGCAAGCAACGGTGAAGCTTGCAGGTAAACATCCAGGGCGCTGCGTGTCCGCACCGTCTCTGCCTGTGCCGCGGTCTCCCACTCCAGCAGCTTTCTGCCGGTGACCATGGTGCGCACTAACGATCGGACGATGGCGTCCACGGACAGCATCGTCTGGTGCGGGAGGAATGCGAGGTTCAGTAATTGAAATCCAAGCGAGCGATAGAAGGTCTCTACCGCATCGACACACCCATCCCAGCTTGTATTCACCGCAGCGCGCAGCAACTTAAATACTAACTGCACGACGACAGGGAACAGGATCAATACGAGCGTCGCAATGGTCCAATATTTCGGACCGCCGGGCAGCAGAAGCCAACCGCATACGATCAGGAGGAATGTGATTGGCTCCACTAGGCTGCGTCGCAGGTTGTCGAGTATCTTCCACTGTGAGATGAGGCTGATCGGATTCGCACCCAGCCTGTTCGACTCATCCGGGACACGGTTGCGCAGCCATCGTGCAATCTGCCAATCGCCGCGTACCCAGCGGTGTTTTCGCCGGTTGTAGGCGGAATAGTGCGACGGGTAATCGTCGACAACTTCAATATCCGTGACCAGACCGGCTCGCGCGTAGGCGCCTTCGATCAGGTCGTGGGACAACAACACATCCTGCGGAAAGCGCTTGTTCAACACCTCGTGCAGGATCCCTGCTTCGTAGATGCCCTTACCCGTGAAGATACCTTCGCCGAACAAGTCCTGGTACACATCACTGACAGCGCGCGTATAGATATCGAAGCCAGTCTCACCGGAATAGATAGCCGCTAGCCGTGAGCGCGAAGCCGAAGCGACGCTGACTGCAACACGAGGCTGAAGGATTCCGTAACCCTTCGTCACAACGCGTAGCTGTGGATCGACGATGCCCTGATTCAGGGGATGCGCCATCGTGCCGACCATGCGAGCGGCCGTGTTCTTCGGTAACTGCGTGTCGGAATCCAGCGTGATGACGTAACGAATTTCGCGCAGCAGATGGGTAGGCCCCGCCTTGACAGGGAAACTATCGAACTCGCCGAAGAGCAGCTTGTTCAGATCCAGCAGCTTGCCGCGCTTACGCTCCCAACCCATCCATGCGCCCTGGCGCTGGTTGAAGACGCGATGACGATGCAGCAGCAGGAACGCACCACCACCCTCATGGGAGTACTTCGCGTTCAACTCATCGGTCAATCGAACCGCAAGATCGACCAGATCGTTTCTATCTTCCGAGAGAGGACGTGTTACTGAATCCGGCAGGTCGGTCAATAGGCCAAAGTGCAGATGGGGATCGGTGTTTGCGAGCCATCGTGCCTCAAGCTCCTCAAACAGTTCCAGCACCTGCACTTCACTGAGCAGCAGCGTCGGTACCACTACGAAGGTGCTCTCAGACTGCGGGATGCCAGTGGTGTAGTCCAGCTTCGGCAGCGGCTGCGGTTCCAGCAGCGACGTCACGATGTTGTTGACGATGTCGATGGCGCCCTGCGTCACAGGCAGCAGCGCAAGAAACAGCGCGGTCATCGTCCACTGAAATGCATGGTGGGGGACCAGCGGCAGTGTAAGTGCCGCAACAGTGAGCGCTGTGAGGAAGAAGATACTCACGATGTAAACATCGTCGGCGTAGCGCTTCATGCCAAGGCGCAGATGTTCTCGCAACGGTGCGTGGTATCCGATCCTGGCGGAGAGATTGGGCAGGCCCTCTTCGAAGAGGTAATACCCAACATGCGACCGTCTACGGACTAACCGCGGATCCTCACCTGATTCTTCGTACGCCTTGATTGAAAGCTCGATGGCGGTCAGCGCGACGTCGTACTCAGACAGGCGTGAATGCTTGGCTAACTGCGATACGCGCGTCATGTAACGTCCGCGGGTCTCCTCTTCCATTCTTGGAAACACGCCGTCCGGATCACCAGCTAGTACGGAGGAGAAGGCGACAAATTGTTCGAGCGCTTCCGGCCATTCAAACTGATTCAGCCTGCGAAGCGAATGCAGCGGGGCAGAGAAGGGGGAAGCTTCGATCGGCGGAACTTCTTTGGCGAACGTCTCGTCGGCCCGGTCAAGAATGAACTCAAGCTGCGCGAGTTTGAGAAAGACCGGGAGCGAGCGGATCTCACTCAGGTGCAACGCTTCCCGCTCCTGCACAGCGCGCAGAAAGACTGCGAGAGATTCCATCGACCAGATGCCACCGGCCGTGTCGAGATACTCTTCTGTTACGCGCATCACGCGTGGCACACGATCGCCCTCGCGCGTGTCCATTGCGGTCAACTGGCGGAAGGGCTTCTCTTCATCCCGCGCGCCTTCCAGCACGTTCTGCAGCATACGCGTGCTTTCCAGCAGCTCAAGCTGCGGCGTCAACACATTCGGCGTTGCGATCTTCTTGCACTCTGCCAGACGAGAGGTCAGCCGCGTCTGCAGCTTCTGCATGCGGTGACCGATGTCCGCACCTGTCTTCTCCAGCTTTCCCGCACCCTGCCACGCAGAGACCAGCTCGCTGGCCGTAAGGCGAAACGCGTCTTCCGACACGCTCGGCTCCTCCGGGATGCCGGCGGTCTCATGTGTCTCGGCAATAAACTCAGGTTGATGAAAAGGGGCCTCGCCCTGCACTTCCGGCATCACAATCTCTCTCGATCCATGGTTGTCAGCGATAACTCGCTGCCTGCAGCTCGAACATCTCGGCATACACTCCAGCCCGATTCATAAGTTCGGCATGACTGCCTTCCTCGATCAGGCGTCCTCCACCAAGGACAACAATGCGATCCGCCATACGGACCGTCGAAAAGCGATGCGAAATCAGTAGTGCCATCTTGCCTTGCGTTAACTCAGCGAAGCGTTCGAAGACTTCAAGCTCGCTGCGTGCGTCCAGCGCGGCAGTCGGCTCGTCCAGGATCAGCAACTGAGCATTGCGCAGGTAGGCACGTGCAAGCGCGACACGTTGCCACTCACCGCCTGAGAGCTCAACACCGCCCTCGAAACGACGCCCAAGTATCTGGTCGTAACCGCCTCCGAGCTTTGCAATTACGGTATCTGCCAGGCTCCGGTGAGCAGCATCTTCAATATCATCCTGCTGGTTCTCATGATCGATGCGACCGACGGCGATGTTCTCCCGCGCAGTCATCTCGTAACGCATGAAGTCCTGAAAGATCACACCGATCTCGCGGTGCAGATCGTCCAGACGGTACTCACGCAGGTCCTTCCCATCCAGCAGGATCTGGCCTTCGGTGGGGTCATAGAGGCGTGTGATCAGCTTGACGATGGTCGTCTTGCCCTGCCCGTTCTCACCAATCAGTGCAACACGCTCGCCAGGCTTCAGCGTGAACGTGAAGTTCTTCAACACCGTGCGATTGGTTCCCGGATAAGTGAAGGACACATTGCGAAACTCAAAGCCCTCACGGATCGGCCGCGGCGCGGACAGGCCGTCCGGCTTCGAGAAGACCGTTGGCTCCATCTTGAAGAACTCAATCAGATCCGTCAGGAAGAGCGCCTGATCCGCGATACCGGATGCAGTGGAGAATACCTGCTGCAGATTCGAGTTAGCCTGCTGGATCGAGGCCGTCAGGAAGGTGAAGTAACCAATGCTGTAGTCGCCATGGATGGTGCGCATGATGACGAACAGGTAGGCGCTGTAATAGCCCATGGTGCTGATAATGCCGAGCAGGCCACCCAGCATCAGCTTCTTGCGCGACAGCGCCATGTCTTCACGGAAGATCTGGCTTGCCAGCGCCTGGAAGCGGGATGTGAAGTAGGCACTCAGGCCGAAGAGCTTGATCTCCTTCGCACCATCGCGGCTACCTGCAACGGTTCGCAGATAATCCATCTGCCGCTTCGCCGGTGTCTGGCGGAAGTTCTTCGCATAGCCGAGGAAGGCGAAGTGCGTCTCACCCAGGAAGGACGGCAGCACGCCGACGAGCATCAGCAGCACCAGCCACGGGGAGGCAAACATCAGCGCAACCGAGAAGACGAGCGTCGTGATGGACTGCTGCATCAGCCGTCCGATCTGCTGAATCATCACGAGTCGATCGGTTGCTTGGACGCGTGCGCGTTCGAGCCTGTCATAGAAGGCGGGGTTCTCGTAGGTGGTCAGGTCAAGCCGGGCCGCCTGTTCCATCACCTTTACGGAAGCGTAGTGCGTATAGCTGTTCGCCAGGATCGAGTCGCTGTAGTCGATTGCCCGCATCAGCAGACCGATGGCGACGTTCAGGCCGATTTCGCCGCCAACCCAGTACCAGAAGAGGGGATCGAGAGCTTTGCCGTGTACGCGTTCGGCAATGTCATTAATGATGTACTGCACGATCTTTGCCGCAGCAAAGGGCAGCACAGCAACGACGATGCGGAGCAGTACGCCCCAGATGACCGCCGTGTGACTTGATTCCCAAAGGATCTTAAGGACAAGGGGGACGTTGCGTAACGCGACAATGCGCTCGCGCCAAGGCTGCCCTGTGTCTGTGTCTTCTGTCATTGCGACCAGTGCACTCCGCTGTTGATGAGATTGAAAGGTTGGATGCGGGTTTTGCGCAACTGACCGCGTGGGAAGTGAAATCAATCCCCGCAGACTCGACCAGTGAGCCTTACGCCGGAATAAATCCGACAGCTTTCATGGATCGTGCCAGCTCGGGGATCTGCCGGCAAGCTGCCCAGACACTGCCGGTGAGAAGGTTCTCCACCATCAACATGCCAAGGCCAAGATCAATCGAGATAATGTCGGGATCGTACCATCCACCATCGGGGCTGCCGGGGTTGAACGCATTCACAAACCCGTATCTCTCCCAGGAGCGGGGATAGAGTGTGCGAAACGTCTTGAGGGCGACGATACACTCCTCAGGCAGAAGAACCAAACCGCCAGCCGCGGCATGCGGGCTCAAAGTCCCATCCCAGTCGCCCACAACGGGGGGTGCACCCCACGCGGAGTAAGACCCGCGAGGATTGTCCGACGCGGAAAATCCCCAAATCCGCTCATCCACCCAGTCAAATCGACCGTGCTGTAGCATGCACCACGTTTTATGGGCACGCATCGCCGCAATCGAATTCTGAAAATAGTTCGCGTAGTGGTCGCGCGTCGAACGAAGATCGAGCCAGATGTGCGGGTACTGATGGATGAACAGCGCGCCAAAGCTCGAGATGAACCGGATGCCGCCGAAGTCATAGGTATTGCGTGTGACCGCGTCCCAGCTCGACGCGGGAATGGGGTGTGTTGAGGAACCGATCGCCAGCAGATACATCAGCAGGCATTCCGAATAGGAGTTCCAACGCACCGTCTGGAAGCCCCGCCCGGGTTCCCAGCCCATGGTGAGCGTCTCCTCGTGATTGGTCATCCATCGCCAATCCACGCGGTCATAAATCTTTTTCACCAGAGCATCGGCGCGCGCCGAATTCATCCCACGCGCGGCGTGCAGCGCACCCGCAAGGAAGAGCGAAGTATCGATCGAGGAAAACTCCTGCGGACTGAGCACCTCGAACGTGCGTGCATTCAGATAGTGCGGCAGGAAGCCATTTTTGTGCGGTATCTTGTTCGCGGCAACCTGCAGCGTCAGCATAATCCGCTGTGCGCACTGATCCTCCGGCAGATACCCGTGGGAAATCGCGATTGATAATGCGCTCAGACCGAAGCCCGTCGCCGCGATCGACGCCAGCGGTTGCGTTCGCAACGTTGCGCTGCCGTCGGCACGCGCGCGATCGTAGACGAGGCCGGTTGAAGGATCGGCCTGCTCCAGAAAGAAGTGAGAGGCACGCTCCCGCAACTCTTCCAGCAGCCGCGTGCTCTCCGGATCAAAGTTCGTGGGCTGATTGGCGACGGGATTATGCGCCGTCGGGGTGCGCCGCTCCGGCTGAAGCTTGGGCCCCTTGGCAGCCTTGCCTTCACCGGACGCATCCAGCAACGGCCCGGCAAACGCCGCAGACGCTGAGAGTTTGCCGATTGTCCGAAGAGCCTGCCGCCTGTTCACTCAAACTACAGATGCTTCGGACTGAGGTAACGTCTCCACAGATTGGTCTCTGCGCGCACATTATTGAAAAGTGCACACGACATTTTCTGAAAGGTGACCTCAGCGCGCGATCAGTCGACGGCGGGCAGTGCAAGAGCAGATCGGTCCGCTGGAAAAGGGAAGGGACCCTGCGAAACCATTCTTACAATCGCATGGGCCTGCACCGCAGGCGAGAACAGGAAGCCCTGTGCCTGCTCGCATCCCATATGGACCAGGTGACCGCGCTGCGCTTCCGTCTCAATACCCTCTGCAATCACCGACATACCAAGCGTAGTGCCCAGTGCCATGATTGCCGAAACGAGTTTGATGCTCTGCGGATCATCATCCATGCGTTCGATGAACGACCGATCGATCTTCAGACATTGAAACGGATAACGGTGCAGATAGCTTAGTGAGGAATACCCCGTCCCGAAGTCGTCCATGTACAGGCGGATCCCTTCCTTCGCAATGGCCTGCAGCGCTGCCACTGCACCCTCGGCATTATCCATCAGCATGCTCTCCGTAACCTCGAGCACCAGACACTCTGACGGTAGACCGGCGGCCTTCAGCAAACCGCAAATACTTCCGACCAGATGGCAATCGTTCAACTGCCGTGCCGAAAGATTTACTGCCATCGTCGCCGTCGGCGGCACCAACCCGTCACGTCGCCACTCCGCCAACTGCTGAATCGCTGTCTCCAGCGCCCACCGCCCCATCTGCAGGACGAATCCCGTCTCTTCCGCAAGCGGAATGAAAAACGCCGGTGAGACAAGGCCCCGAGTGGGATGGTTCCACCGAGTCAGCGCCTCGAAACCCAGGATCGCTCCAGATTTCAGGTCCACGCTTGGCTGGTAGTACAGCTCAAACTGATGCTCCGCAACAGCCGTTCGCAGGTCGGCCTCATCGGCCAGTCGTGTTGTCGCCCGCGCACGCATCTTCTGCGTAAAGGTGGCAGACTGTGCCTTGCCGTTGGCCTTCGCTGCATACATCGCGACATCGGCGTCCTCCAGCACCTGCTCCGCCTTCGTATAGGACCCCGGGTGCCCAACCGCAACGCCGATGCTTGCCGAGATGAAGACCTCCTGTCCATGGCAGTCGATCGGAACCTCAAGCAGATACTCCAGCATGGACGCGTACGTAAGCGCATCTTCTTCATGTGTCACATCGCCCAGCAGCACCACAAACTCGTCGCCACCCAGCCGCGAGACAATGCTGCCCGGCACCATCTGAACCGTCTCCTCAAGTCGCCGGCCGACCTCTACCAGTAGGGCGTCGCCCTTCAGATGCCCCAGGCTATCGTTGATGCGCTTGAACAGATCCAGATCGATGAACAGCAGGGCATAGCAGCGATCGTGATGTTCCTCACGCTCGATCCGCCACTGCAACTGCTCCAGCAGCGACAAACGGTTATGCAGATTCGTCAACGGATCCACAATCTTCCGAGCGGTGATATCGCTGATCGACCCGGTCAGCCGCGTCGGCTTTCCGGTTTCGTCTCGTTGGCAAAGACTGCGGCACAGGATCCAGCGCCACGATCCATCCTCATGCCGGTGTCGGAGTTCGATTTCAAGTGTGGCCGTGTTGTTCCCTTGTAACTCATGCCATGCGTTCTGGGCGCGCTCCACGTCTGCCGGATGGAGAAGCTCCATCCAGTCCGCCATGGTGCCTGTAAACTCCTCTTCGGGCAGGCCCAGGATCGAACGGAAACGCCCTGAATAATAGACGCTGCCGCTGCAGCAATCCAGATCCCATATGCCCTCTGTCGTCGCCATCGTCGCCAGGCTGAATCGTTCGTTCGCTCGTTGCAGTTCCAGCTGCGACGTTCGTTCCTTCGTGATGTCGGAAAAGAAAACCGCAAGCCCCTCCGACACGGGATAGGCCTTCACCTCCCACAGTTGGTCTGGGGGGGCGGTGATCTCGAAGGTAACGGGAGCAGACGCAGCCAGGGCCGCCCGCAGGAGCTTCACATTCTCTGCAGGCATCAATGCTTCAAGGTGCGTACCGTAATCGAGCCTGTCACCGAAGAGGGCAATCGCCGCAGCATTCCAGGTCTCAACGGACAGGTCGAACGAAGTCGTGAGAATCGCCTGGTCAGAAAAACGCACCACATCCGCCAGGCTGTCCGCTTTGCGCTTTAGCTCCAGCGTCTCGCGTTCATAGTGCTTTCGCTCGGTAATGTCGACAAATGTGGTCGTCACGTGCGCGGCCTGCGTCAGCATTGCGTCCTTTACCACGGACGTCATGATGACCGGCATCGTATCTCCGCTGGACCTCGCAAACTCTAATGCGATATCGCTAACCGCGCCCCGCAGTTGCAGCAGCGGCCGGTAGTGCGTCTCATACAGAATCTTGCTGGCGGGTGTCAGCACATCCTGCAGACGCATCGAAAGCAGACTTGCCTTGCTATGGCCCAGCCATTTGGCAAAGGTGTTGTTCACACGAAGTAGTTTGCCGTCCAGATCGGTCGATACGTAAGCGCAGGGCGCACCCTCATAGAGAGCAACCGCTTCCTCGCGGGTCAGACCGTTCGGTACGGCCCTCATACAGCCTGATTCAGAAAGGATCGGATCTTGGCGATCGTCTCCCTTGGGGCGCTAAGGTGAGGGCAGTGACCAGTTGCCTGCATCATTACAAGCTGGCTTTCCGGCATCACGCCATGCATGTATTCGCCTACAGTGGCAGGCGCGATGGAGTCGTCAGCGCACTGCAGAATCAGCGTTGGGATCGCAACCTTCGGCAGGTCTTCCAGATTGTTGGATAGGAAAGTTACCCGTGCGAAATGCCGTGCGATCGTCGGATTCATCCGGCAGAACGATCCAGCCAGTTCGTCGCTCAACTCCGGCCGTTCCGCGTTGCCCATGATTACGGGTGCCATCGCCGCCGACCAGCCAAGGTGATTGGTGTCCAGCAGCTCCAGCAGCGCGTCGATGTCTGGCCGCGTAAATCCACCCACGTAACCAGCCTGATTGATGTAACAGGGCGACGGCGCAACCATCACCAGTCGCGAGAAGATCTCAGGCCGTTTGATCACCGCAAGCATCCCGACGATCGCACTCACGGAGTGACCCACGAACGTGACTTTTTCCAATTCCAGTTCATCGCACAGCGTAAGAATGTCATCGGCATAACCGTCAAGGTTTCTGTACTTGTAGCGATTGAACGCTGCCGCATCGGATGCACCGGCGCCGACGTGATCGAAGAGAATCGTCCGGTGGTCCGAGAACCCTGGTGTGACGAACCGCCAGACCTGCTGGTCGCAACCATACCCATGCGCAAACAGGATCGGCTCTCCCGCTCCCGTCTCGTGCACATTGTTCTGGACCGTGATGGATGCTTCCTTTTTCAATGAAACCTTCGCTTCTTTGCAAATTCAGCCTATGCTCCACCACCGGCAACCGCACTCCCCCGAACGTGTCAAGATTGGGCGCAAATGATGCGAATTGTTCAATTTGCGGCGCAGTCCAGTAATCGCGTTGGGCCTGATAGCCCGGTCAAGGAGGATCGCACCCCGGGCAGACGACTTGTTCGTGAATCGCCTGGCCGATATCACCGACAATCATCGTACGAAGATTTTCGTTGACACCTACGAAGACCTTCGGATATTGTCAGGCTCATGAAGAACTCGAATGAAATTCCGAAGCCGACGGAGGGGGAATTGGAGCTACTCTCCATTCTGTGGGATCGTGGCCCCGCCACCGTGCGTGACGTGTTTGTGGAAGTGAACAAACACCGGCCGGTCGTCTACACCGGCGTCCAGAAGTTGATGCAGATCATGCTGGACAAGGGACTGCTGGCACGCGACGCAACCGAGCGGGCGCACGTCTATCGCCCGGCCGTCGCCAAAGAAGAAACAGAGCAGCGTTTCATGCGCGAACTCAGCAACCGCTTCTTCGCAGGCAGCGCCGGCCAGCTCGCACTGCGTGCGTTGGAGATGGAGCAGGCAAGCGAAGAAGAGCTTGATGAAATTCGCAAGCTGATCGCAAAGAAGCGTTCCTAAGAGAGGGAGGCACGGGATGGGCGTTCTGAACGCGTTTCATTCGGGCGAGGTCGTCGCGCTGGGCTGGACGCTGCTGCACTTCTGCTGGCAGAGCACTGCCATCGCCATCGTCTACGCACTCGTCGACCGCTGCACCACGCGCGCAGCCGCAAGCGTGCGCTACGGCATCGCTCTTGGTGCGCTTGCATTGATGCCACTCGTCGCCGCGGCTACCTTCCTCGAGCAGGAACAGCTTGTCGCACACACGGTACAGAATCAGCAACAGTTCGCCGTCTCGCAACTGGGCACCATGCACGCCGCACTGATGCAACAGCTACCGATGGCAGCACCGGCAGTGGGGAACAGTGAGCTATGGATCGCGGAACACGCCAGCCTGCTGCTGCCCTGGATGGATGCACTCTGGCTCGCGGGCGTGCTGGTCTTCGCGCTCCGCGCCGTCGGTGGCTGGTGGCAGTTGCGCGGTCTCCGCATGCGAGCCCAGGAGAAGATCCCGCAACATCTGCGGGACAGCTTCGAAAGCCTTTCGGTGCGCTTCCGGCTCAGCCGCCGCGTGGTGTTGCGTGTCTCAAACGAAGCCGTCTCGCCCATGGTCTTCGGCATCTGGCGAACGGTGGTGCTGATGCCGCTCAGCGCAGCGATGTCCCTGACGCCCGAGCAACTGGAGGCGGTGCTTGCGCACGAACTCGCCCACGTCGGCCGCTGGGATTACCTCTGCAACCTGCTGCAGACCTCGGTCGAATGTCTCTTCTTCTTTCAGCCGGCCATGTGGTGGGTCAGTCACCGGGCACGCGACTTCCGCGAGGTCTGCTGCGACGAGATTGCAGCGAAGGCATGCGCCGATCCCGTCGTGTACGCCGAGGCGCTGCTGAACCTGGAAGAGCAGCGAGCACAACACTTCAACTTAGCCATGGCGCTGCACGGCGATGGTGGAACGCTTCTGAACCGAGTCCGCAGAGTGATGGGAGAAAAAGCGATGGAGCAGAAATCAATGAGTGGTATCCGCATGGCAGCAGTCAGCATGATCCTTGCAGGACTCTACGCAGCACCGCACCTGGCCCACGGCCTGAAGACAGATCACCAACAGATTGCTGCAGTGCCGACGCTAGCTGACACCGCCGTAGCGGCACCGGTAGCAGCCGTCGCTCCCGTAGCCGAACCACGGCCTGCTGCAATCGCTGCAGTGGCACCGCAGCCATCGCCAGTCTCGCCCGTAGAGCCGTTGCCAAACCCAAACCCAAACCCGAACCCGCAACCAAACCCGAATCCGAATCCGAATCCGCAACCCAATCCCAACCCGCAACCCAATCCGAATCCGCAACCTTCTGCGGACGCAGCACAGCAGGGCGGCGGCCTCCAGTATCTGCAGCGGATGCGCGAAGCCGGCTATCCGCTGGATCTGGATAAGGACCTCAAGCAGATCGTCGCGCTCCGTTCCGTCGGCGTCACACCCGAGTACGCAAAGAGCATGGCGCAGACAGGCCTTGGCACACCTTCGCTGCACGACCTCATCGCACTCAAGTCGATGGGCATCACGCCGGAGTATCTCGCCGGCCTCAAGGGCTCTGCGATTGCCCCAACGAACCTGCACGAAGCAATCACCGTCAAGTCACTCGGCATCACCCCGGACTACGCAAAGTCACTCGAGTCGCTGGGCCTCGGCAAACCCTCCCTGCATGACGTCGTCAGCATGAAGTCCGTCGGCGTAACGCCTGAGTACATCGCAACACTGAAGGCAAGTGGCATCCCTCCAGCGGATCTGCACGAAGCCGTCAGCATGAAGTCCGTCGGAGTCACACCGGAGTACGCCCGGTCCATGGCAGCGGCAGGCTTCTCCGGCATGAACTCGCATGAGCTGATCTCCATGCGTGCGCAGGGCATGACGCCCGAATACGCCAAGTGGCTCAAGTCGACCTTCCCCGACGCGGACAGCCACGCCATCCGTCAGGCAACGGCCTTCCACATCGATGCAGACTTCATCGCAAAGGCCAAGGCCAACGGCTTCAACAGCGCCAGCCTGGACAAACTCACCAAGCTGAAGATCTCCGGCCTGCTGAACTAACCACACAAGCAAAGTCCCTAAAGAGTCCCTGCGCACCCCGGCGCGCAGAAGGACACCTGCGTCCATTTTTCTAATGCAACGAAATACACGAGGTGACACGATGAACCGCTTTCTACTCTCGCTCCTTGTCTTCGCTTCGCCACTTACCTGCGTCGCACAAACCATGACGGGCCTCTGCATGGTCTCGGCATCGCAACATACGGAGAAGCCATCCACCGCGCAGGTCATGTTGTCTGAAAGTAACTGCGACAAGAACTCCGGCAACTGCATGGAGATGTCGAATCAAAGTCTCGACTGGCAGCGTCTGAGCGGCCTCTCACCGCAAACTCTCCAGGCGGATGGGGCCAAGGCATCCGCACACGTCACAGGCGATTCCGGCGACCTGGCGTGCGACGGTATCGTGCACGATGGTGTACTCTCCGGCCGCTTCCGCTTCAACGCCAGCCCGTCGTTCGCAGGCGCCATGGCCGCCATGGGCTTCGACGGTATTACACCGCACAAACAGCTCGCGTTTCTCATGATCGACGTCACACCCGCCTGGGCGAAGTCCATGCAGTCGCTCGGCGTGACCGAACTCTCGACCAATAAACTGACCGGCCTGCGCGCGCTGCACGTCGATGCCGACTACATCCATGCGATGGCTGCCGCAGGCTACCCGGAATTGCGCGCCGGCAAACTCACTGAGATGAAGGCCGTCGGCGTCACACCCGATAAAGTACGCGACGCCAAAGCCATGGGCTTTCAGCCCAACGAGTCGGAACTCATCCAGATGTCCATCTTCAAGATCGACCGGCCCTTCGTCGAACGCATGCGAGCTCGTGGCCTCAACGACCTCACACTCGCAAAACTCATCAAGATCAAGATCTTCAAGCTCGAAGAGTAAACAGGAGGCGCGGCCCCGCCGCGCACCTCGCTGTATCTCTGCCAAATTTTGCATTCCTACGGCGCCACGCATTCGTATTCAGCGACAGGAACCAACTCCACCCAGTCTGCGTACTCATCGTCACGCCTCATGAAGAAGCCTGGGCAGATCTTCGCCTGTAGATCGAACGACCTGTAGCCAAAGTTCCAGGAGTAAGCCGTGAAACGACCTCGATATGCCCTCGCTGCGGGCGTTGCGCCCGCGCTCGTCTTCAGTGCGTCTGCAGCAGCGCAAACCGGCTGCACACCACTCACAGGTATCGTCCATGATGCAACGTCAGCCATCATTCCCGGCGCATCGATTCAGCTCGATTCCACCGCCGCCATCCTCGGCGACTCCTCCGGACGTTTCCGCATCGCCTGCGTACCGGCTGGCCGCCACACGCTGCATGTTACTTTCGATGGCTTCGCACCGCTTAGCCTGGAAGTCAAAGCTCCAACATCGACGGACATCACCGTCAGCATGGTGCCGGCGGAGGTCGCCACCACCGTCGACGTGAGCGATAACGACGACAACACCGTCGCGGAAAACTCTCCCGTCTCAACGGGTCCCTCGCAGACCCTCACCGCGGGTCGTCTGCAAACGCTCGCGGACGATCCGGACGATCTACTTCGCCAACTCCAGCAGATGGCCGCAGCCGGGGGTGGCAGTCCATCCAGTGCGGCCATCTCGGTCGATGGCTTCCAGGGTGGCGATAACAACACAACGCTGCCACCCAAATCCTCCATCGCGTATATCAAGGTCAACCCCGACCTCTTCTCCGCCGAGTTCCGTAACCCGCCCTTCGGTGGTGGCCAGATCCAGGTCTACACAAAGGCTGGACAGCCCACCTTCCACGGCGCCCTCTTTGCGACCAACTCAAGCCAGTGGATGAATGCACGCGATCCCTTCTCCGTCACACGTGCAGCCATCGGTAAGCAGCGCTACGGCTTTGAACTCACCGGGCCCATCTTGAAAAAAGGGTCCGACTTTCTTCTCAATCTCGAGCATCGTTCCATCGATAACTTCGCCACCGTCAACGCCGTCGGTGTCGACGCCGCTGGTGTCCAGACACCAATCCTTCAAAACGTACCGTCGCCACAACGCATGTGGATCGGCATGGCGAAGGTCGACTGGCAGCTTGGCCCCAAGAACACGTTCATCGCAAGCTTCAATGCATGGCACAACCATAGGATGAACGTTGGCACAGGCGGCAACACGCTGCTCCAGGGCGGCTTTAATAATGTGTCCTACGACAACGAATTGCGCTTCACCGACGTGACCACCATCTCTGCAAAGGTCATGCATGAAGCACGTCTGGGGATCGAGTTCGACGGTCGCGACGTCCTCCCGAATTCCTTTGCGCCCCAGGTCCAGGTCGCAGGCGCGTTCACCACCGGCGGAAACACAAGTGGTGCCCAGCGCGATCATGAGATCGATGCCACCTTCGAAGACGACGCGATCATCAGCCTGTCGAAGCACCTCATCAAGGTGGGTTTGCAATCGGAGTACCTCCGCGAGCGCTTCCGCTACACCAATAACTTCAACGGCACATGGCTCTTTGGCGGCGGCACCGCGCCCGTCCTCGACGCGAACCACCAACCCACCTCCGCAAAGGAGACCATCACGGGTGTGCAGCAGTATGTGCGTGCGCTCAATGGCTATGCGGGCGGCGCACCAACCCAGTACTTCAACGTCAGCGGAAACCCCACGCTCAACCTCACGCAGTACCGTCTTGCCCTCTTCTTCCAGGACGACTGGAAGGTTCTCCCGCGCCTGCACATCGCCATTGGTCTGCGCTACTACACGCAGAGCAAGCCCATGGTGCACAACAACTTCAACCCGCGCTTCGGCGTCTCCTGGGCGCCCGACAAAAACTCGAAGTGGACGCTGCACGCGCACGCCGGCCTCTTCTCCGGTCGCTTCGGCGCGCACAGTTACGCCCAACTCCTTGGCATGGACGGCACCAACCGCGTCACCAGCCTCATCTACTCGCCATCATGCCCCGGCAGCTTCGATCCCAACACCTGCAACCCCTTCACAGGAGCCACGCCGCTCCAATCCATTCGCACCATCCAGCCGCATCTTCCGAACCTCTTCTACAGCATCCAGAACATCGGCTTCAGTCATACCATCGGCAAAGGCTGGACCGTCTCCGCGGACTATAACCTCGCGCAGATGTGGCATTACACCCGTACGGAAAACATTAACGCACCCACGAATGGCCAGCCACTCGGGCCACGTCCCCTTGCGCCCAACCTGAACATCCAGCAGTGGAACTCCAGCGGGCGCGGCTATGGCAACTTGATCTCGATGAGCGTCAGCAATCAGTCGCTCAAACGCCTGCAGTTCACCGTGGGCAGCACCCGCCAGGCCATCGTCGACACGAACAACGACGACCCGTTCACAGCGCCGCAGACGACCGGCACCAATGTCGGGGAATACGCCCGCCGCGCAGGGAATGCGCTGTGGAGTGTCTTCGGCAATGCGACCGCAAAGCTGCCCTGGGCCATGCAGTTCAGCGGGTCACTGAACGCGCAGGGTGATCGGCCGTACAACATCACCACGGGCTTCGACAACAATGGCGACGGCAACTTCACGGACCGGCCCCGGCTGGCGCCCTCCGGTGCTACCGTCTGCTCCACGGCCGTAACAAACAACTGTGCCTACGCCACGCAGTTCGGCCTGCTCTCACCAACTGGCACAGGCGCAACACTCAATCGCAACGCCGGCATTCAGCCCTGGACCGTCTACCTCGACACCAACCTGCAGCGAAGCTTCCGGCTCACACGCAACCCAAAGGCTGAGCACGCACAAACGCTCACGGCCAACATCCGCAGCTCCAACGCGCTGAATCATCTCAATGTCACCGCGGTCGGCAATATCGTCGGCTCCCCACAGTTCGGGCGGCCCTATCAGGGGGACAACGGTCGCCGCGTCGAAGGCGGCATTCGTTACGGCTTCTAAGGACAACCGGGCCGGTGACTTACCGAATTCGTAAAGATCCCGGCCCATTGCGATCAAATATTCATCAGCCGGGTGTTATAACGCGGCTTGATGAGAGATTTCATGCCGGAACAGATCAGCCGCCGCAGCTTTCTGCGGCAGAGTGTCGCCTTCAGCGCAGCGGCCGCCATCGCGCCGCTCCCGACCTTTGGTGCCGTCGGCGCTCACGGCGATGCCGAACTGCTCATGGTCGGCGACTGGGGCTACCATCGCCCCGCAGACCAGACGATCGTCGCCGCCAGCATGGTTCAGTACGCTCGCACGAACCGTGTAAAGTCGCAGGCCCTGCTGATGCTCGGCGACAACTGGTATGAAGAACTGCCCGGCGGCGTCGACTCCCCGCGCTGGAAGACCGGCTTTGAAGACATGTATCCGGCCAGCGTCTTCCCCGGGCCGGCGTACGCCGTGCTCGGGAATCATGACTACCAGATGTTCCCCATGAGCAAGGTAGACGTAGAGCTGGAGTACGCACGCCGCGGCCACTCGCGCTGGACGATGCCGGCGAAGTGGTACAGCTTTGACTTCCCGAAGAAGAAGCCGCTCATCCACTTCATCGCGCTCGACAGCAACATGCCACACCCCATCGCTCCCAACCGCGACGGCACACCCAACCGTAACTTCACGCTGACGGAAGACGAGCGCGTCGCGCAACTGCAATGGCTGGAAGCAGAACTCGCGAAGCCGCGGCTGACGCCCTTCACCATCGTCATGGCACACCATCCCGTCTACACCGACGGCCCACACGGCGACCACGCCACGCTCATCCGCGACTGGGATCCGCTCTTCCAGAAGCATGGTGTGCACGCTTACCTGGCAGGCCATGATCACGATCTGCAGCACCTCGAGTTCGAAGGGCATCCCACCACACACTTCCTCTCCGGCGGCGGTGGCGCAGACCTCTACGATCTCGCCATCGATCCCAAGGCACGCGGACCGTATGCGCAAAAGGTCTACGGCTTCAGCCATCTTTCGGTCACGGACAAGACACTCACCCTGCGTCACGTGGACGCACAGGGCCGCATCATCCACGCCCTTACCAAGACGCCGGACGGCAAAATGCAGATCCTGAAAAGCGCATAAGCGAATACGGAATGCCGTTGGCACGGTGCGGTAGTGTGGAAGAGACCGCAAAGCTCGAACAAGAGGGAAGCTGCACCGTGCCGATGAAGCGTGAACTGGAAATCTGTGTGGAGACGTTGCAGGCCTGCCAGGCTGCAGTGGAAGGCGGAGCCGATCGCATCGAGCTGTGCGCAGCGCTCTCAGAGGGCGGCGTAACACCCGGCGCTGGCTTCCTTCGCGAGGCGTTGGCATCCATCGCGCTGCCCATCCACGTGCTCATCCGCCCACGCAGCGGTGACTTCCTCTACTCCGACGCAGAGTTCCGCATGATCTGCACGGACATCGACGCAGCCATCGACGCCGGTGCTGCAGGCATCGTCGTCGGCATGCTGACGGCAGAACGCCAGGTCAACCGTGTCCAGATGTCAGAAGTCATGCAACGAGCAGCAGGGAAGTCCGTCACCTTCCACCGCGCCTTCGATCAGGCGAACGATCTCGCAACATCGCTCGAAGTGCTGATCGATCTCGGCTGCAATCGCATCCTCACCTCCGGCGGTAAGCCCACCGTCACCGAAGGCCGCAATGCACTCGCCCGTCTTGTGGAGCAGGCCGGGGGACGCATCCGCATCGCAGCAGGCGGCGGCGTCACGCTGCAGACCGCACCGCAACTTGCACCCATCGCAGGCCTCGACTTGCACGCATCGCTGCGCCCCAAGGCCGCACCAGTCGTGGGCGATGTCCTCTGGCAACCGCCCACAGGCAAAATCTCAGTCGAAGACGTACGAACGCTTAGCCACATCGTCCACACGGTCTAAGAGCGATCGCTTAGTTCGGCAACGCGAACGCAACATACGATCCATGGACCGGATCCACCGAAGCCGGATGCCCTGGCACGGCATGGGTGCGCGTCGTCGCGCGGGCCGACACGCAGAAGACAACATACTGCTTGCCGGCCACCTGGTAGATCGCAGGCATGCCTTCGATCGCTGAGGGCACCTCTGCCTCCCACAACACCTTGCCGTTGCTCGCATCCAGCGCGCGCACCTTGCGGTCACGCGTCCCGGTAAAGATCAGCCCACCCGCCGTGACCACGGGGGCCACCTTGGGGAAGTGTGATCCCGTCCCGGTGATGCCTTTCTCGGCAAGCTCCGGCACGTCGCCCAGCGGCGCCTTCCACTGCACATCGCCGGTGTTCAGGTCGTACGCAGTGATCGTCGTCCACGGTGGAGCAATCACCGGCAGACCGCTCTCGGCAAACATGAAACCAAAGCCGCTGCGATACCGCAGCGTCTTCGGATCCGCCGTGCTTGAAGCCGTAGTCGTCGTCTGTGTCATGGGCAGGCCCGGGTTCTTCAGGAACTTCATCAGGTCATCCACCTGCGCAGGCGGCAGACTGCCGAACGACGGCATCATGCCCTTGCCATAACGAACCGTCTCGCGAATCTGTGTCTCGGACAACCGGCTGTGGATATCAACCAGCGTCGGAATGACCGGCAACTTACCCTCGCGATTGATGCCATGGCACAGGCTGCACGTATTCGCATAGACAGCAGCGCCGCGAGCCTCCGCCGTGTTGCCCGCAGGAGCCGCGGGCGGCAACTGCAGCTTCAACATCGCCGGCAGATCCTTCGACACAACGTACAGATACCCATGCGCCGGATCGATCGCCGTACCGCCAAAGTTTGCGCCACCATTATTGCCCGGCATCTCCACCGTGTCGTCCGTCGAAGGTGGCGTGAACAAACCTTCATTGCGAGCAGAATCGATCTGCTTCTTCAGCCGCTCATGCTCTTCCGGTTCCAGATACGGACTCAGATCCTTCGATGTAAACGTCTGCCGCGCAAAGGGCACCGGCTTCGTCGGCACCGGCTGCGTCGGCGACGTCACCTCGCCGGCCATCGGAGACTTCGGCACCGCGCGCTCTTCCACCGGCCACAACGGCTTGCCCGTCACGCGATCGAACACCCACAGATAACCCGTCTTACTCGTCTGCGCGACGATGTCGACCAGCTTTCCGTTGTGCTTCACCGTAGCCAGCATCGGCGTGTTGGGATTGTCGTAATCCCAGATATCGTGATGCACCATCTGGAAGTGCCACAGCAGCTTGCCCGTGTTTGCATCCAGCGCCAGCAGGGAATCGCCGAACAGGTTGTTGCCCGCACGATTACCACCGTAGAAGTTGTACTTCGGGCTCGCCGTCGGCACATACACAATGCCACGCTTCTCATCCAGCGCCATGCCGCTCCAGGCATTCGCACCGCCCACCGTCTTCCACGCATCCTTCGGCCACGTGTCATAGCCAAACTCGCCCGGATGCGGAATCGTGTGGAACGTCCACGCAGGCCGCCCGGTACGAATATCAAACGCCCGAATATCGCCAGGCCCCGAGTCATACTCCTCGTTCGTCGCCGAGCCAAAGATGATCACATCATGGAACACACGACCGGGGTTGTAGGACTGCACCAGCGTCAGCCGCTGCACATCGCGCCCCAGTCCCTCGCGCAGATCCACCAGCCCATCCTTGCCAAAGCTCGTAATGGACTTACCGGTAGCGGCATCGATCTCTTCCAGATGGTTATCGACCGCCAAAATCAGCCGGCGATCCTTACCATCCGCGCTCTGCCAGTAACTCAATCCGCGATTCGTCACCAGCGGCGTCTTCGGCTTTAGCGGATGCGCCCAGATCTGCGCGCCTGTCGCCGCATGCAGCGCGACCACGCTGTAGTCCTGCGCCAGCACATACATCGTCTCGCCAATCACCAGCGGATTGAACGCATACAGCCGAGCATCGCCTGTAGGAACGCTCCACACCTGCCGCAGCGACTTCACATTCGCACGATTGATCTGCTTCAGCGCCGAATACTGCGAGCCATCCTCGGCACCGCCATAGGCCGACCAGCCCATGTGCGTGCCATCGCCCGCCACCTGCGCAGACCCAACCGCTGCTAATGCAAGCGAGCAGCCCACCAGCGCCCGAGCCACACCACTAAACAGCCTGTTCGGCATACGTCCCCTTGGCTTCCTGTGCAACGGCACTCGCGCGAGCAGCAAACGCCTGCTCATCCCGCGCACGCCAAAGAGCACCCTCAATCGGATCCACGACACCTTCGCTCGCCTGCAACTGCGGAAACTCCTCCCGCAGCGAAGCCAGCATCGCCTCGCGAACCGGCGCCACGCGCTCCATAATGCTGCCCGCAAAGGCCAGCTTCGGCACAAACGTCGCATCGCCCTGCAGCGTGCGCAAACGGCGAATCAACAGCCGCACCAGGTAAGCAAGTGCCTCACCCTCGGCCTTCAGAACCTCTTGCGCCACGACATCACCTTTGGCAGCGCACTCCACCACCAGGTGCGTCAGCCGCGAAACATCAGGAGTCGGCGTGCGGTTCGCATGTTCCACCAGCAGGTCGGTCGAACCCAGATCCCAGAACGCCAGCACCGCATCCTGCAGATCGGTCGTCCGTCCTTCATCAATCGCCAGGAAGATCGCACGCAACGCATGCGCGCCAATCGCATGACCCGATCCCTGATCGGCCAGCATCGGTCCCCATCCGCCGCATGTCGCCAGGGCGCCAGAAGGCGTGCGTCCGGCCACGTTCGATCCTGTACCCGCCAGCACCAGCACACCCGGCCCGCCCTGAAACGCCGCGTCCAGCGCAATCTCTACATCGCCCAGCAGCAGCAGGCTGCCGCCCACGCGCTCTGCCACCGTCTGCCGAAGCCAGTCCGCCACCAGCGGCACGCTCTCGCCCGCCGTGCCCAGGCACGTGCGCAGCACCGCCGACATGGGAACGCCGCTCGCCTTGGTCAACTCCGCCAGCCCCATATCCAGGTTGAGTAGCGCAGTGTCTGTATCTGTCCGAAGACGCTTGATCGTGCCGGTCCGATGCCGGGCAAGGACGCGCATCTCATCAGCCAGCACAAAGTCGGTCTTTGTACCGCCTGCATCGATCGCCAAAAAATAAGCCATGTGTCACTTTACTGTGCGGGACGTAAGTTGCCCGAACGATATGGCGTCCATCGTCATCATTGCAGGGCGTCGATTCCCGCCCACCTTGGAACAGCCCACCTCTTCAGGGTGCGCAAACGTCAAAACGCACCGGCCTCTCCAATTCTGATTGCCTGGTGGCGAAACGATCACTTTCCCCGCCGTCATCGCTGGTTTGCCATGTATTCTGTGGGAACTTCAGAGCCAGGAGATTTCTCCCATGAACCAACCGGCACCTCTAGCGACCGCCGCTGCTACACCTTCTGTGTCCACCGCGAACCGGTTCCGGCAAATGTTCGTGGCGGGCGGCATCGCCCTCGCGGCCTTGCTTTCCATCTCCGTCCTGCCCGCGCAACAGCAAAAGTCCGCCGCAGCTCTTAACGCCCCCGTACCGATCAATCCCAAGACCCCGGGCAACGACTGGATTCAGCTCTTCAACGAGAAGGATCTCGCCGGCTGGAGCCCCGTCGGTGCTGAGAGCTGGACCGTCGAAGGCGACGGCATCCTTCACGGCAAGGGCCTCACCAAGGCCTACGGCTATCTGCAGACAAACAAGAACTACAAGGACTTCCAGCTCTCGCTCCGCTTCAAGTGCGGCGGCGACGGCAACAGCGGCGTCTTCTTCCACACCGGCTTCCAGGGAGTCGATGCGACCCAGGGCTTCCAGTTTGAGATCGATTGCAGCATGATGCATCACACCGCCGGCGTCTACGCCGAGGACGGCCGCGGCTGGGTCGTCTGGCCCTCGCCGGAAAACGAAGGCGTCGTCCGCAAGGGCGAATGGAACGACTACCTCGTCGAGGTCGTCGGCAACCGTTACCGTTCCCGCCTGAATGGCGTCCCGATGGTCGATTTCACCGACCCGAAGCCCGGCGCACCAGACGGTACCATCGCACTTCAATTGCACGCCGGTGGTGATGGCAACATGCAGTTCAAGGACATCTGGATCCGAGACCTTTCCAAGCGTTAATGCATCTCACGTCTTGCGGCGCGGCTCAGATGCGCGCCAACCGTACTTACCTCGCACCATAGGACCTCTTCATGCGTGGATGGAACACAAGCCGCAGCCTTCGCTTACGCGTCGCTGCGGCTGCAGTCTTTATGCTGCCGGCCGGCTTCGCCCTGCGCGGCCTCGCTCAGCACATCGAAACTTCGACCTTCAACTCCAGTCCGTTGCGGCCTAAGGAAGATCCCAAGGCCGTCGCACGCGGCAAAAAGGCCTATGAGGCCAACTGCCAGTCCTGCCATGCGGCCGATCTGCGCGGTGGTCCCGGACCCAGCATCCTGCGATCCCAGGGAGCCCTGACCGACAAGAATGGTGAGAACATCACCGCCATCATCCAGGGCCAGGACAAGATGTTCCCAAATCACAAGTACGCCATCAGCAACGACGACTCGGCAGCGGTGGCGGCATTCATCCGCAGTAACCTCGCCCTGATCGGCAGCCAGGGACGTGCACCGGGTGATGGCACACAGAAGCTCAACGTCGTCGTCGGCAACGCCGAACACGGCAAGCAGTACTTTGAAGCCAAATGCGCAAGCTGCCACTCGGCAGAAGGCGACTTGAAGGGTTACGCGAAAAAGGTCTCTGACCCTAAGACCATGCAGGCAGCATGGCTACGCGGTAATCACCTCGGCGTACCCCAGCCGACCATTAAGGTCACGGTGACGCAGACGGGTGCCAAGCCCGTGGAAGGCACACTCATCCACGTCGATGACTTCCTCGTTACCCTGCAGCTGCCGGACGGCAGCGTCAAGACCATTCGCCGCAACGGTGACATCCCAAAGGTCGTCGTAAAAGACCCGCTCGAAGCGCACCGCAATCTCTGGCCCGTCCTCGCCGACAACGACATTCACGACATAACGGCTTATCTGGTGACCCTGAAGTGATGGCGCATAGGATTCTCTCTCTCGCTGCTGCAATGGTGCTGGCTCCCCTTGCCCTTACGCCCATTGCACCTGCCCAGAACGTAACCCAGCAGGACCTCCTCAAGCCGCTCGGCGAATCCTGGTATTCCCACAGCGGCGACTACACCGCACGGCGTTACAGTTCGCTCACTGCGGTCAACCGCCTCACGGTGAAGAACCTCACGCCGGCCTGGACCGCAAAGATGACGCAGGGCGAAAACCCTGTTGCGCTCACCGGTTACAGCCGCGTGCGTCCCGGCTCGAACACCGGCGGCGAGAGCCCCACCGGCTTCAACTCCTCCGGCGGCTCCATCAAGGCCACCATGCTTGAGGTCGACGGCATCCTCTACGCCTCCATGCCCGACAACGTCTGGGCCGTGGATGCGCGTAGCGGTGAGACCCTCTGGCATTACTACTGGAAGGCACGCGGCGGCACCCACATCGCCAGCCGCGGTGTCGGCCTCTGGCATGACTACCTTTTCTTCGAGACGCCCGATAACTATCTCGTCTCACTCGATGCCAAGACCGGCAAGGAACGCTGGCACCGCGAGATCGCCAAGGTAGAGGGCGGCTACTTCTCCACACCCGCACCTATGATCGTGAAGGATCACGTTCTCGCAGGCACCGGCAACGACATCGATGCACCGGCTTTCCTGAAGTCCTATGATCCAGAGACCGGCGACCTGCAGTGGACGTTCTACGTCACACCGCAGAAAGAAGGCGATCCCGGTCTCGACACCTGGAAGAGCCTCGATGCAGCACGCCACGGCGGCGGCAACATCTGGATGCCCGGCGCCTACGATCCGCAGACCAACCTCTACATTACCGGTACCGGTAATCCGACTCCCTCGTGGCAGACCGGCCAGCGCGGCGATGGTGACAACCTCTACACCTGTTCGCTCGTCGCACTCGACGTCGATACCGGCAAGCTGAAGTGGTACTTCTCCACCTCGCCCCACGACACGCACGATTACGACTCGTCGCAGGTTCCCGTCCTCGTTGACGGCATCTTCAACGGTCGCCCACGCAAGATGGCTCTCACCGCATCGCGCAACGGCTACTTCTTCGTCGTCGACCGCATCACTGGCGAGCACCTGCTCACCAGCAAGTACGGACAGACCACCAACTGGGCAGAGGGTCTCACACCCCATGGCGGCCCCAAAACCAATCCTGAAAAGGATGCGGCCATCGGCGGCACACTCATCTCGCCAAACTCGGGCGGCACCGTGAACTGGCAGCCACCGGCATACTCCCCGCAGACGGGTCTCCTTTACCAGTACGCAGCAGACACCTTCTCGATGGCCTACCTTACCGATCCCGATCCTCGCGGGTCCATGGGCCTCGGCGGCAAGGACGAACTGTCCATCGGCACGAATGGCAGCTACCTGATCGGTATCGACTACAAGACAGGCAAGGCTCGCTGGCGCCACAAGCTCTACACTCAGGGCTTCGGCGGCGGTGGTCTCCTCGCCACCGCTGGCGGCCTCGTCTTCAGCGGCGACGGCGCAGGAAACCTCGCAGCCTTCGACGCAGCCACCGGCAAAGCCCTCTGGGGTGCACGCATCGGCAACGTTAGCAACCCGCCCCAGACCTACATGCTCGACGGCAAGCAGTACATCCTCGCCGCAGTCGGAGACACCCTCTACTCCTTCTTGCTCTACTAACCCGCACCACATCAACCCCAAACAACAATCGGAGAGCCCGGCACTCCGGCTCTCCGATTTTGCTTCTGCTGACCTTCGAGCAGCCCCTTCATCCAAGCCACGAGAACCGGGTGCCCCATTCTTTGCGGAGCAAAGGGTGGGTTATCGCGCAAAGCGCGACCCGGAATTCAGCGCAGGTACGAGTTCTCCCAGCGTAAGAGAGGCGGACTGAAGGTCCGCGACTCCCTAGCCCAGGGCAAAGCCCTGGGTCCCGTAAACGATCAAGAGATCGCGGGCTGAAGGCCCGCGGCATCCCAGGCCCAAGTGAAGCCGGGTGCCCCATTCTTTGCGAAGCAAAGGGTGGGTTATCGCGCAAAGCGCGACCCGCAATCCAGCGCAGGTACGAGTTCTCCCATCGCGTAAGAAAGGCGGACTGAAGGTCCGCGACTTCCTAGCCCAGGGCGCAGCCCTGGGTCCCGTAAACGATCAAGAGATCGCGGGCTGAAGGCCCGCGACAAAATACAAATACCGCCACCGAGGTAGCCACGAATTGGATATCTTCGTAACGGAACAACCGCCCCACACCCGTCATCATCCCCAACGTAGAGACACAGATGCCCAACACACAGACAATCCGCTGGGGTATCGCCGGTTCCGGCGACGCCGCGAACCGCTTCGCACAAGCCATCCCTCACGTGCCGGACGCATCCGTAGCTGCCGTTTGGGGACGCAACCCTGAGACATCCGCCACCCTGGCAAAATCCTGCGGAGCAACGCAGGCCTCGGCACTCGACCATCTCCTGCAAGATCCCGCAATCGATGCGATCTACATCGCCACGCTACCCGACTCCCACGCAGCCATAGCGACGGCAGCGCTAGCGGTAAGCAAAGCAGTCCTCTGCGAAAAGCCAGTCACCGCAAACAGCAGGGAACTCGAGGCAATCCTCACCCTCGCGCAACAGCAGCGACAACTCTTCATGGAAGCCATGAAGCCCCCATTCTTTCCCGTCTATCGCAAGCTGCGCGAGCACCTGCGGCGCGATCCCATCGGCCACATCACCGACGTCCAATCAGGCTTCGCAACGGCGACCCAATCGCACCATCCTTCGTGGCGTCTGGAAACCGCAGGAGGCAGCCTGATGGGTATCGGCGCCTATCACGCCTTCCTCTCCATCGACTGGCTCGGCCCGGCAGACGCGGTCCAGGCTGCGGGGATCGTGGGCCAGAGCGGCGTGGACGCTTTCGCCACCGTGCAAACAAAGCACAAACAGGCAAACGCAGAATGGTTCAGCGGCCTCGACCGCGACGCCTCAGCGGGCGCCACCATCACCGCCGAGCACGCCACCATCACCATGCCCGGACCATGGTGGCGACCGGACACCATCACCCTCACATACAACGACGGCAGGCTCGTCGAATTGCACGAACCTGCCGTAGGCAGTGGCTTCCAATATGAGACCGAACACTTCTGCGATCTGCTGCGCTCCGGTGCGACCGAAAGCCCCGTGATCTCGCATGCGCACTCGCGTGCAACCATGGCGATCCTCGACCAGGCGCGCAGCCAGATCGGCGTACGCTTCGCAGCGGAGCGCTAGCGATTACTCCGCCAGAACAGCCTTATTCAGGTTGCGCGGGTTGTCCACGTCGATGCCGTTCTGAATCGCCATGCAGTACGAGAAGATTTGCAACGGAATCACTTCGCAGATCGTCAGCAACGCCTCGGTGGCCTCGTCGACGGGGATGACGTGATCGGCAAGCTCAGCCACGGCCGTATCGCCCGTGTTGGCAATCGCCACGATCATCGCGCCCTGCGTCCGCATGTCGCTCATCAACTGCACGACTTTCTCATAGCGCTCGACGGACTCACTATCCGAGCGATCGACGGTCGCGATCATGACCAGCGGAGACTCCTTGCTGACCAGGGCATTCGGCCCATGCTTCAGCTCACCGCTCGGATATCCCTCGGCGTGCAGGTACGACGACTCCTTCAGCTTAAGCGCACCCTCGCGGGCAATGGGATAGTGAACACTGCGACCCACAAACAGGAACGTACGAGCCTTGTGCAACGTCTCCGCAATGCTGCGAACGGTGCTCTCCCAGATCGGCAACTGACGGCGCACCGACTCGGGCAGGGCAGCAGCCTCAGCCAGCAGACGCGCACGGTCCGCCTCGGTCAGAGCCTTGCGCTCTTCGGCAGCCAGCAACGAAAGCACATACAGGTTCAGCAACTGCGCCGTGAAGCTCTTCGTCGCAGGGATCGCACGCTCGCGACCCGCAGCGGTCGGCATCGACACCGTCGCCTCACGCGCCATCGTCGATCCGGCAACATTGGTGATCGCCATCGTCTGGTGACCGGCCTTGTTCGCCTTGCGCAGCGCCAGCAACGTATCCACCGTCTCGCCCGACTGCGAAACCACCAGGACAGAAGCGCTCTTCAGCGCGTGCTCTGACCGGTAGCTGTACTCGCTCGCATATTCCACATCGACCGCAATGCCGCTGCGATCTTCAATCAAGAGTTCGGCCACAAGACTCGCGTGACGGCTGGAACCGCTGGCCGCAATCACGATCTCGCCCTTCGCGTCGCGCAGCCACTGCCGCACTGGCGCACACGCCTCCTCAACAAAACCATCTGCGGTGGCGAAGGTCGCCAGGGTTGCAGCCAGGGTCTCCGGCTGTTCGTGGATCTCGCGGAGCATCCAGTGGGGGAAGGGAGCAGGTGTTGCGGTGTCGGACATGGAGACACTTACCTCAATTTCTGATCGTTTGGGCCTGAATCAATCATAACGGACTGAGACGATTCAAATCTGCACTAAACCACCGCCGGAGGCAGGATTGGCGCACCATTCACACGCATCGGACGGTGGCCATACAGGGCAAAAAACAGCACATACGCATAGCAGAGCAACACAATCAAAAAGCTCGGCTGATACCCATAATGATCCGCCAGGAAACCCTGAATCTCCGGCACAACCGCACCACCAACCACCATCGTCACCAGGATTCCGGACGCCTGGCTCGTGTACTTACCCACACCTTCAATCGACATCGGGAAGATGCACGGCCACATCACGGAATTGAATAAACCGCAGGAAACAATGGCCCAAAGCGCAATCGGACCATGTCCAAACACCGCCACGGCAACAAAGACACAACCCAGCGAAGCCACAAAAGTAAGCGCCCGAGCCTGCGCCACATACCGCTGCGCCCAGGCGCCGATAAAGCGCCCAACCATCGCACCGCCCCAGTAAAGCGATACATACTTCGCAGCGTCTGCATGACTAAGTCCGCCCATCGAAGGCTGGCCAAGATAGTTAATCAACAAGCTGCCAATCGAAACCTCAGCACCAACATAGGAGAAAATCGCAAACGCGCCATAACGCACATGCCGAAAATCCCATGCGCTGCCGCCGCCCTTTTCACTCGGATCGCGCTGCGGAATCAAGTCAGGCAGGTGCATCACCTTGGTGATCAAAGCAAGTGCAAACGCCAGCATCGACAGCACGACATAGGGCATGCGCACCGAGTGCGCCAGTTCCGCAGTCGTCGCTCCAGCCGCAACGAAGATAAAGATCGCACCCACACGCGGCGCCAGAGTGCCGGCCACGGAGTTAAATCCGCCCGCAAGGTTCAGTCGTGACGCAGCCTTATTCGGATCACCCAGCGCACTGATATACGGATTCACCGCAACCTGCAGTAGTGCAAGCCCGCAACCAACAAGGAACAGCGCAAACAGGAACAGCGGATACGCAATCACGATGGACGCCGGGAGGAACAGCAGAAGCCCAACACCAATGGTCGCGAGCGCAGCAACAATACCGTTCTTATAACCAATCCGCCCGACGATCTTTCCGGAAGGAATCGACAGCAGAAAGTACGCCCCGAAAAATGCGAACTGCACCAGCAGGGCACGCACGTTCGTAAGCTGGAACAGGTCCTTGAAGTGCGGCACCAGGACATCGTTCATGGCGGTGATAAAGCCAATGCCAAAGTACAACGCCACAATTAATGCCAGCGGCAGCGCGTAGCTGCCTCCCTTGGCCGATACCGCCGGCTGTGCCTGTTCCGTGCTTCCCAGTGCCATGAATACCTCTGTCGGTGCAGCTTATCGCAGTTCGGATCGATCCGTTACGGGACGATCAACGTTCAAGCAAACTCCACCACGCGACCTTCACGTGCTGAAACATAGAAACCTTCCAAGACCTTCATCACGGCCACAGCCTCCTGCGTACCGATCGGCAGAGGACCGCCAGATGTGATCGCGTCCCGCATGCCCTCGTAAAAGCGCTGCTGACAGCCTCGCGGACTCGGTGTTCGAGTTTGCGCGCCACTCGCCCCCTCGTAAAAAACGCCCTCATCCGGATCTATCCCAAACTCAGGATCAAGCGGACTCATACCCCTCTGCAGCTGCGGTTCTTGGGTGTCCGCGCCAAACTTCGCCCAGCTCCCAAGCGTGCCATGCATCTGCGTCCGCGGCCCGCCACCCGATACCAGCAGCGAAGCATGAAGCACTACGCGCATATGCGGGTAGAAGAGAATGGCATGGCCCCAGTCGTCCGTCTGCCCGCCGCGCCGCAGCGTAGCCAGTGAGCCCTGCACAGACAGCGGCATGCCGAACAGGTGCAAAGCCTGATCGATCATGTGCGGTCCAAGGTCGAACCACAACCCCGCGCCGGGGCCAGGATCTTCACGCCAGCGTTGCCGCACATTAGGCCGGTAGCGATCCATGTGGCACTCGAAGTGAGTCACCTCGCCGAGAACGCCGGACTGCAGCACCTGCTCCGTCGCAAGAATCTCACTATCCCACCTGCGATTGTGAAACACCGAAAGCAGCCTGCCATGCTCCTGCGCAATAGCAGCCAAATCCTCCGCCTCTTGCAGTGTGATGGTGAATGGCTTGTCGATGACTACGTGCTTCCCCGCACGAAGCGCCGCCGCAGCAAGAGGGAAGTGCGAGTCATTCGGCGTTGCGATAACGACAAGATCCACATCGGCATCGATCGCTGCGTCAGCAACCGCGGCGACACGCACACCGGGGATGCGCTCATGCACTGCTTCAGGTCTGCTGGAACCGACCAGGCTAAGTTCCAGTCCATCGACCGCCTGAATCAGCGGCGCGTGAAAGGTCTTGCCCACATAGCCATAGCCAAGCAGTGCAACGCGAACGGGTTTCAAGGTACGACTCAAGCTCTATCTCCAACAGGGTTAGGTCTCGTCATGCTACAGGCGCCGGCGAGCAAAATGCATCGTTGTATCCTGATCGCGTGAGCGCTCATCGAGTGCCGCTGAGCCACCGGTTCGCAGGAGATCATGTCGACAAAAACTGAGGCACGCTCCGACCAGATCATGAAGGTGCTGCTGCGCAAAGGCACTGTCTCAGTGGAAGACCTGGTGGAACAGACGCGTTGTTCCGCGCCCAGCATCCGGCGCGACCTCACGCGTCTGGAACAGCGTGGACTGATCCTGCGTACCCATGGCGGCGCCGCGCTCGTCGAGCCGCTGCTGTATGAACCCTTCCGCCACGACACATCCTTCCAGGCGCGCGAGACGCGGCACGCAGACGAGAAACGACGCATCGGTGTCGCCGCCGCGGAACTCATCCAGCAGCACGAGACGATTGGCATCAGTGCGGGTACGACGACAACGCAGGTCGGTCGTTCACTGCGGCATCGCGCCGGTGTCCACGTCGTCACGAACGCCATCAACATCGGCATGGAGTTGTGCAACCAGCCCTCCATCAAGACCACGCTGACCGGCGGCACACTCGCCTGGGCGTGGGCCTTCGCATTGGCGGGTCCGCAAGCACTGCGGACACTCGAAGACATCTGTCTCGACAAGGTCTTCCTCAGCGTCACAGGCTTCAGCCTGGAGCGAGGTGCGACCACACTTGAGATAGAAGAAGCCATCGTCTCCCGCAAGATGCTGGAACAGTCCAAACAGGTGATCGTGGTAGCCGACTCCTCGAAGATCGGGAAGTCCGGCCCAAGCATCATCTGCCCGCTTGACCACGTGCATGTACTCGTCACCGACACTGGGCTCTCCGCTGTGAAGCGAAAACAGTTCGAGAGGCGCGGCGTGCAGGTGATCTGTTGTTAGAAGTTGAAGCGGTCCGAAGATTACTCTCCGGACCGCCCATGGACTTAGACGAACTTTGAGATGTCGATGCCGAGGTGGTACTCCTCGCGATCGCTCTCAATCTCGTCCCACGTAACAACACGGCCAAGCTCAGCAGACTTGCGGCCCAGCATGCAGCTACGCGCCGTCTGCACACCCGTCTCAATCTGATTCTGATACTTGTGGCCGGTGATGCTGTCGATGAAGTCGCGATCCTTCATCTTGTCGGCATCGGCAAGGTTATCGGTGAAGGCTCCATCAGCCGCAAACTTCGTGTCCTTTGCAGCGGGCTCTGCACTGTTCGTCCAGGCCCACGGCTGTTTGCCCAGGATGCGCAGCGGTCCCTTATAAGGCGCCTCTGCCAGGCCTTCGCTGCCGAAGAAGTGCTCTGCGACGTCGAAGAAGCCATTCTGGTTGAACTGTGTGGAGTTGAAGACAAACTCAACGCCACCGGGATAGGTGAAGATGACCTCGTAGTTGTCATTGATGTTGCCGAAGTTCTGAATCACCTTACGGCTCGCGCGCGCATCGGCCTTGATGGGATGCGCTCCCATGATCCAGTTACAGACGTCGATGACGTGAATATTCTGTTCCAACAGAATGTCGCCGGAAAGTGTCTTGTCCCACAGCCAGTTGCGCAGGCGCTGTTCGTCCTTCGGCATGTTGCCGCGGTCGGGATAGGTAGCAGGCGGTGCGTTGTAGTATCCGCTCAGCGATGCAATCTTGCCGATCTGGCCTGCCTGGATGCGGCGTGCAATCTCAACAAATGGCGGTGCCTTACGGATCTGGAAGCCGACCGCCACACTCACCTTGCCGTCGATGCGCTTCGCAATCTCAAGCGCACGGCGCGTCTGCGGAACATCCACGCCCACGGGTTTTTCGCAGTACACATGCTTGCCGCCGGCGGTCAGAACATCCATGTGCTCCACGTGAAAGAACGGTGGCGTGGAGATCTGCACCGCATCGATGTTCGGGTTTGCTGCCATCGCCTTGTACGCGTCATGGCCGTGGAAGGTCAGCTTCGGATCGATGGCAGAAAAGCCAAGTCCCTTATTCACTTCATCGAAGTGCGTCTTACCCTTCGCTAGCTGATCCGGGAAGATGTCACCCAGCGCGACGATGCGTGCATCCGTATTCTTCGCGAACGACGTAGCCACAGACGTGCCACGCTTGCCGCAACCCAGCAGGCCATAGCGCACCGCAGAGTTCGCAGCATAGCCAAAGGCGGTGCTCGGCTTCACAAACAGGAGCCCGCAGGCACCTGCACTACCCAGTAGAAATTTCCTGCGATCCATCGGTGCTCTCCGTTTCCCCTACGCGTGGTTGACCTGGTTCAAAATGCGTTCGAGATAAATCTTCTCTGCCTTCACATCCGCAACCTGCTGCGGTCCTGAGGTCTCGCGCTCGATGGTGACCGCGCCCTTGTAACCCGCTGCGTGCAGTCCCTTGAAGACCGCAGTGAAGTCCACATCACCCTTGCCAATCATCACTTCTTCGCCCAGCTTCGCTGGATCCGTGGGCCACTTGCCATCCTTGGCATGCATGGCCTTGACGTACGGTCCAAGCACCTTCAACGCATCGACTGGATTGGCCTTGCCGTAAAGAATGACATTCGCCGTATCAAGACCAACGCCGATCGCAGGATTGTTCACATCCTTAATCATGCGCAGCATGGTGATGGGTGTCTCCTGCCCCGTCTCCATCAGAAAGCTCTGACCATTGGCGGCGCAGTGCTCGGTAAGCTGGCGAATCGCGACGACCGTCTCCTGATACAGCTCGTCCTTCGGATCTTCCGGAATGAAGCCGCAGTGTGTCTGAATCTGCCCGATGCCAAGCATCTTGGCGAAGTCGGAAGTCTGCTTCAAAGCATCCATACGTGCCTGACGATACGCACGCGGCACCAGTCCGATCGTCGCAGGACCTTCGATGAAGTTCCACTTCAGCGGCTGCGGATTCACAACTTCGGCCGTCGTTGCGGTCACCTGGTACTTATCCAGCAGGTCGCCAAACTGCTTTGCCAGCGCGGGCGTGAACTTACCGATAAAGCCGTCGAGCGAGAGGAAGCACGTCTTGAATCCAAGATCGTGCACCAGCTTGATACGAGCTTCCGGATCCGGGAAGGGCTTGATCAGCAGTCCCAGTGCCATGGGCGCGTGTGAGGGCTGCTTCTTCGCCTGCGCATAGCCAAGGCCTGTGAAAGCACCCGTGCCGGCAAGTCCCGCGGCCACTGCTGTCTGTGCAGCGTACTTCAACAGATCACGCCGTCCCTGGTTGACGGCATCTCCTGTTTGCTCCTGCTTATGTCGCATCGTCATTCCCCCTGCTGTTGGTATGCACCGGCAATCACCGATGGGTTACAGAATCTGCAAAGTCAGACGACGCCTGCTAAAGCGTCATCAGGTAATTGAAAGCTGCAATGGATGCTGCACTGCACGGCAAGGCCTCGGGTTCCACATCACCAAAGACGATCTCAGTCGATCCCAAAAAACGTGGCAGAATGCCGTTCTCAATCGCCTGCCGCGTCGCCGTGCGAAAGATGCCGTTCTCAAAGCCCTCCATATCGGTGAAGACCACGGCCTTGGGATTATTCAGGTGTACCAGTGTTGCAATAGCGCTGCCCAGTGCTTTGCCTGCGGTGCGCAACATCTGGATCGCTGTGGCATTGCCCTGTACGGCAAGCGCCTCAAGTTCACGCATGCCGGCGACGGCAATGCCCTTGGCCTTCGCCTCCTGACGCAGCGCGAAGCCTCCAGCCACCGTATCCAGGCATCCGTTGCGACCGCACCGGCAGAGCAGTCCATCAGGATTGACGGTGATGTGGCCAATCTCGCCCGCGCTGCCGTCGTGTCCGCGATACAGCATGCCGTTCATGTAATGGGCCGAACCGATCGTGCTGCCGAGGACGATGCTTGAGAAGTTGTCGTACTCGCGTGCACGACCAAAGATCTTGTCGCCCATCGCAATTGCGTTCGCATCATTATCCGCCCACGCAGGCAGCCGCAGCGCCTTGCCCACCATGGACGCAACAGGCACATCGCGCCAGTCCAGACCAGCCGAGTAGCGGCAGATGCCTGCGTCCGCATCCACAATGCCGGCGACTGCGATCCCCACACCACGCACGCGTGTGCGTGCAATGCCTGCCTTGCGCAGGGCCTTCTGAAAACTATCGCGAACCACGTCCGGAATGTCCGCAGGTGTCAGGCACGGCGCGAAGCTTTCGCTGGCCAGAACTTCGCCGCGCAGATCCGTTATCGCCAACTGTGTCTGTTCTTCCCCAAGGCTCACCCCAACAAAGCAAGAGTGAGAAGCCTGCAGCGAGAGCTGTACCGCCGGCCTGCCACGCCGTTTGTCCATGGTGGCAGCTGGCGTCTCCAGCAGAAGTCCTTGTTTCAACAGGCCTTGCGTGACTTCCGTGATCGCGGCAGGACTCACCGACGCCCGCTCGCTGAGCTCCAGGCGCGATAGCTGATCGTTCTGCAGCAGTGCCGCGATAACCGCAGTTTTCGCGGAACGAAAAGACACCTTCAAGCGTTCTCCATCTGGTAGTCAGGGCGTCTTTAAGACAGTGGGATGAACTTCTTGTAAATCCTTGCTTGACCAGCCAAGGGTCCGTGGATATCATCCACCTACCAAAACATTGTTGACCGGATGTCCTGGAAATACTACAACAGCCGCACCAATCCTAGCTCTATTTCTTTCACGCGGTGAAATAAAGGGGGCAAGAGACATCGAAACACGATGCTCATGGTTGCGCCCCGTTGTTCGCACCCTGTATTGAGGAGAGCTGCATCTGCTTTCCACCGGTTCCTTTCCAGAACCCGCTGCCGTCCACGGCAAGCGGGGCAACGCTGCACAAGCACACGCGTACGGAACAAACATCACGCTGCACACACATTTTGGAGGCGGACAATGGAAGATCATTCGAAGCGCTGTAAGCCGCAAGGCAAGTTCCACACCGGTACCGGCCTGTCGCCGGTCCTGAAGAGTTCACTGCGCAATCTCGCATTTGCGAGCGCATTCACAGCCATGGCAACCACGTCCATGCTGGCGCAGAACACCACTGCTGACGTCGTGGGTACCGTAACGGATCCCACGGGTGCGGTCATTCCGAATGCCGTCGTGGTGCTGACAGACGTCAACACGCACGAGCAGCGCACACTCAAGTCCGGTTCGGGCGGTGAATTCACCTTCACCCTTCTGAAGCCCAGCACCTACTCGCTATCGGCCACGGCTCCAGGCTTCAAGGGCTTCCAGATCTCATCGTTCAACCTCTCCGCAGGTGATCGCGCTCGTGAAGATGCGCATCTCTCTGCCGGCTCGGAAGGTGAGACGGTCAACGTCGAGGCGACCACGCCGGCGCTGCGTACCGACTCCGCCGCAATGATCACGACCGTCACCGAGAAGGCAACGCAGGAACTGCCGCTGAACGGCCGTAACTTCATGAACCTCGTCCAGGTGACGCCCGGCGCAACAGAGGGTCTGAACAATGGCCTTGCTTCCGGTAACCGTCCTGACGATCGCCGTCAGACCTCGTCCGTGTCGGTGAACGGTCAGGCTGACATGATCAACAACCAGACGATCGACGGTATCGACAACAACGAGCGCGTCATCGGCTCCATCGGTGTCCGTCCTTCGGTCGATGCCATCCAGGAAGTCAGCGTTCAGACCAACGTCTTCACGGCGGAAGTAGGCCGCGCAGCCGGCGCCATCATCAACGTCATCACGAAGTCCGGTTCCAACCAGTTCCACGGTTCGGCGTATGAGTTCTTCCGTAACGACAAGCTGAATGCAAATCCGTTCAAGTTCGGCGCAAACATCCCGAAGCCGAAGTATCGCCAGAATCAGTTCGGCGGCAGCCTCGGCGGCCCCATCTTCCGGAACAAGACCTTCTTCTTCGCTGACTACGAAGGCCTGAACATCATCAAGAACCAGAACCCCACGACCACCACGGTTCCGACACTGGCACAGCGCGCGACAGTCGCTGCCAGCCCTGCTGGATCGTTCGACAGGATTGGCCTTCAGTACTTCAATCTGTACCCGCTGCCAACGAACAATCTCACCTCCGGTAACTACGTGGGTGCTCGTGCCGACTCGCAGTACAACAAGACGGGCGATGGTCGTCTCGATCACCACTTCGGCAACGGCGATCTGTTCTTCATGCGTTACACCTACAACGCAGTCGACACCAAGATCGGTACGCTCTTCCCGGCTGTGAACACGGCTGCGGCTGGCATCGTCGAGCCGGGTGGCAACCTTGCCAACTACCCCGGTCCGGCAGTCACGCGCGCACACCAGGCCCACCTGAACTACATCCACACCTTCACGCCCAATGTTCTGGTGGAATTGAAGGCTGGCTTCACGGTGCTGGATAACTCCCAGCTGCCACTGAACTACGGCAACGCGATTAACTCCAAGTTCGGACACCCGAACATTAACACCGACACGCGCAGCACGGAACTCTCCGCGATCACCGTGAACGAAGGAACTGCCTCCACGCTGGGCAACCGACCTCCGATCATCTATCACGAGAACACCTGGCAGTATGAGGGCATTCTTAACTACATCCACGGCAAACAGACGATCAAGATCGGTGCAGGTGTTATCCGTCGTCAGGACGCGACCACACAAACCGATACCGCCAACGGTAACTGGAGCTTCGCAACCTTTGCCACGCTGCTGTCGGGCGATTATCTGAGCGGTGGCCGTAACTCGATTCTGTACACGCCACGCAACCGCACCTGGGAACCCCATGGCTTCATCCAGGATGATTACCACTTGACGTCGAACCTCACAATCAACCTGGGCGTTCGTTACGACTTGTTCACGCCCTACACCGAAACGAACAACATCCTGTCTAACTTCGACATCAACGTCGGACGGATCGTTGTTGCGGGTACGACCGGTGTCGATAAGCACGGCAATGTTCGGACGGATTACAGCAACATCGCACCGCGCTTCGGCTTTGCCTACACACCGCTTGCGAAGACCGTTATTCGCGGTGGTTTTGGCCTGACCTTTGCTCCGGAAAACACGACCTCCGGGTCAGCACTGGTGAATCAGCCCTTCACGGCAACATGGGGCGCGTACACGCCAGCGCAAGCTGTCGCTCAGGCTACGACAATCGGCCTGGCTAACCCAGGCCAATATGCGAAGTTCGCGGGCGGCCTCCCCACTCCCGCACCGAACAGTGCCACCAACCCTAGCGGTAGCATCACGGCGGCGCTCGATCCGAACTTCCGTTCTACCTACATTGAGCAGTTCAACCTGACAGCAGAGCGTGAGTTCGCTGGCTTCGTTGGCACGCTCTCCTATGTCGGTGAACTCGGTCGGCACAACGGCTACTATCTCTCCGACTTCAACACGATCTCGGTTGCCAATGGCGCACGTTCATTCGTAACGCCAGGGGATACCACCACCAACACACCGGCAACGACCACGGACTTCAACACGCGCCGCAAGTTCGTCGCCACTGCGCCGAACGTCACCTCCATCCCGCTCTATCGCAGCACGGGCGCAAGCAGCTACCACGCATTCCAGGCCGTTTTGAAGCGCCGCTTCAGCAAGGGACTGGATCTGCAGGTCTCCTATAACCTGGCCCACCTGCTGGATAACTCGGAGTCCATCAGCAACAACGGTGGCAACGGCTATGGTTCCAACGTGGACCTGATCCCAACTCTGGAGTACGGCAACGGTAATCTCGACGTTCGTCACCGTGTAACGACAACGTTCAATTACCTGCTGCCATTCGGTGAAGCTTCGCATGGCATCAAGAGCTTCCTGATCAAGGGATGGCAGGCGAACGGGCTTGTGGTGTGGAACACCGGCATGCCCTTCTCCGTCACCAACAACGTGAATCGCAGCGGCACCCGTCCGACAGTGGGCAGTGGTGATCGTGCAAACATGATCGGCGACGGTAAGGTCGGTCATGCAACGATTGGTCGCTGGTTCGATACCAATGACTTCGCCTTCCAGCCCACCGGTACGGTTAGCAACCAGCACCGCAACCAGCTGTACGGACCTGGCCTTCAGCGCGTGGATCTGTCGCTGTTCAAGAACTTTGACATCTACGAGCGCGTAAAGCTTGAGTTCCGCACGGAAGCATTCAACGTGATGAACACAGCTCAGTTCGTCAACCCCAACTCCACGCTTCAGCTGCAAGCTTGTGGCGGCGCCACCAACGTGAACTGCAACGGCTATCCGGTCGCTGGCTTCACTCCGGTAAGCACCTTCGGCACCATCACCAGCACAGCCAACGCCTACAACCCGCGTCTCATTCAGTTCGCGGCAAGGTTGAAGTTCTAACCTTCACCTCAACCGTTGGGCGGCTCATTCGTGAGCCGCCCAACTTTTCTTTTGGAAGCATCCACCGCATCGCTCAGCACTACCGCACCGCAGGAGATCGTTATGCAGCGTCGCTCGTTCCTCAAGGCCGGTTCCATGGCTGTTCTTGCCACCGTTGCCACGCGGTCTTCGCTCGCAGCAGCAAAGGTGCCACGCATCGCCTACGGCGGTATCAGCATTGAGAGCAGCACCTACGGTCACATCCGGACACGCTACGACGAGTTCACCATCCTGCGCGGCAAAGAAGCAGATAACAGCCCTCGCTTCCTGCCTCTGAAGAAGCATTACCCCGATGTACCTTTCATGCCGACGCTGGTGGCCACTGCCGTTCCCGGCGGCCCCATCGCGCGCGATGCGTACGACAAGATCAAGGCAGAGTTTCTCGATCGCCTGAAGGCGCTTCTGCCTCTCGACGGTCTCTACCTGCCCATGCACGGTGCGATGTTTGTCGACGGCATGCAGGATGCCGAGGCCGACTGGTACGAAGCCGCGCGCAAACTCGTCGGACCCGACTGCATCATGTCCGCCAGCTACGACCTCCACGGCAACATCAGCAAACGCATCATCGACGCGCTGGACTGCCTCTCGGCCTACCGCACTGCGCCCCACATCGATCGCGACGAGACGATGCTGCGCGCCACGGACATGCTCGTCAACTGCATCCAGCAGAAGATTCGCCCGACGCTCCTGTGGGCCACCATCCCGGTGATGATGCCGGGCGAGCGCAGCAGCACTGGCTGGGAGCCGGCAAAGCATCTGTGGGCACAACTGCCCGCGTTGAACAAGACTCCCGGCGTCATGGACGTCTCCATGCTCGTCGGTTATGTCTGGGCGGATGAACCCCGAGGCGGCGCATCCGTCGTCGTCACCGGCACAAACCCCACAAACGAAGCGAAGGTTGCGAAGAACCTAGCGCAACAGTACTGGGACGCGCGCCGACAGTTCGCCTTTGGCGACGAAGTCTGTGACCTGGACGCATGCATTGTGAAAGCAATGAAGTCCCCGAAGCATCCGCTGGTCCTCGCGGACTCCGGCGACAACCCCACCGGCGGTGGCAACGGTGACCAGGCAACCGTGTTGGAAGCTCTCATCAAGGCAAACGCCAAGGATGTCGTCTTCGGCGGCATCGCCGACCGCCCCGCTACCGAGGCCTGTTACAAGGCCGGCGTCGGCGCGACCATCCCGCTTACCATCGGCGCCACCCTGGACCCCTATGCCAGCAAGCCGGTCAAGGTCACGGCAAAGGTGAAAGCATTACTCCAGAACGTGGATCCCGCAAAGCGCGAGGCCGCCGTGCAGATCGACGGCATCACGCTAATCCTCAGCGCCTACCGCCGTCCGTATCATGAGATCGTCGACTTCACGAAACTCGGCATCGACCCCAAGGCCGCGAAGATCGTCGTCGTAAAGTCCGGCTACCTGGAGCCACAGATCAAGCAGCTCGCAAACGGCAATAACATCATGGCTCTGACCGATGGCGCGATCCCCCAGGACATCGTCCATCTGCCGAAAAACAAGTACCGTCCACCGACTTTCCCCTTCGTGGATGATCTGACCTTTACACCAAAGGTCTACACTTCGATTCGCGCGCCACATCACGCGTAGCAACAAAGAAATAGGTTTCGAATGAAGATTGGTTTGATCGGTTACGGCTTCATGGGCGGCGCACATGCCGCTGCCATTGGGCAGATACCGGGTGTCACGTTAGCTGCAGTTGCATCAAGAACTCGTCCGTCCGAAGACGGTCCAGTGCGCGGCAATCTCGATCTCAAGGCAGGCCCCCTGCCTGACTCAGTGCATTGGACACCGGAATGGCAGGAGATCGTCGACGATCCAACGATCGACGCCATCGATATCTGCCTGCCAACGCACCTGCACAAGCAGGTGATCGAGCGTGCCTTTGCCAACGGCAAGCATGTCCTATGCGAAAAGCCCATGGCCCTCACCCCCGCCGATTGCGCAGAGCTTCTGGCCCTCGCTGAGAAGTCTGGCCGGACGTTCATGATCGCCCAGGTCCTGCGCTGGATGTTCCCGTATCAGTACGCGTTCGAGTTCGTACGCACCGTGGGCAGGGAAGACGTCACCGCCTGCACCCTACAGCGCAGCACAGGCTATCCGCAGTGGAGCCAATGGCTCGGCAAGCGAGAGGTCAGCGGCGGCGCCGTCCTCGATCTCCTCAGTCACGATCTCGATCAAGCGCTGCAGTGGTTCGGCAACCCCATGACCGTGAGCGCAATCTCCATCGGCGAAGTCGACACCATGCGTGCCTCCATGAACTACTCCGGTGGCCTGCATGTTGTGGTCGAGGGCGGATGGATGCAACCCGAAGTCGCCTTTTCTGCAAGCTTCACCATCGAGGCGAAGGACAGCAAGCTCACCTTCGCAGACGGCAAGTTGCATCTGACACGTAACGGCGAAACCCACGAAGTCGAGCAGCCCGAACAGGATGCCTACTTCGATGAAATCGCCTACTTTGTACAGTGCTGCCGCAAGGCAGAGCTACCCACAATGTGTCTGCCGGCTGAGTCGGCAAAGGCAGTGCAACTGGCGCTCCTGTTGGAGCAGTCCAGGGATGAGAACGGAAGGGAATTGTCATGGCAGTAGAAGCAATGGAGCTTGGACTTGTGTTCTGGGCAGAGAAAGATCCGGCAACACACCTGAATGAGTTGAAGGGCTTCGGCCTGAACGCATGCCAACTCGGCGTGCCGCCCGGCATGGACTGCAAGGCATCGGCAAGCGCGTGGAAGAAGGCAATCGCAGACGCAGGTGTCTTCTGCAGCAGCGCGGTCGCCTCATACGAAGGCGAGGACTACGCCAACCTCGCGCAGGTGCACAAGACAGTAGGCTTCACCGCACCGGGCTATGCAAAGGAACGCATCGCTCGCACGAAGCAGGTCTCTGCCTTCGCAAAGGAACTAGGCCTCACGGCGCTCTCCTGCCACATCGGATTTATCCCCGAAGACGCATCGTCACCCATCTACGACGAACTCATCGGCATCGCTCGAGAGCTGTGCGACGCGTGCGCAGCCAACGGACAGGACTTCGTACTCGAGACAGGCCAGGAGAGCGCAGCCGCACTGCTGCACTTCCTAAGCGACGTGCAGCGTCCGAACATCAAGGTAAACTTCGATCCCGCAAACATCATCCTCTACGGCCTCGACGATCCGTTGCAGGCGCTCGAGATGTTGCAGGAACACGTACTCTCCGTGCATTGCAAGGACGGCCGCTCACCCAAGGCCGCGGGCGAACTCGGTAACGAAGTTGCCCTCGGCGAAGGCGAAGTCGACTTCCCGGGCTTCTTAAAACTTCTCAAGAGAATGAACTATACGGGCCTGCTGACCATCGAGCGTGAGGAGCCAGATGCTGCAAAGCGGAAGGCGGACATCGAGCTCGGAGTGAAGCGGCTCCGCGAGTGGAAACAAGCACTCGCCTAAACGCGTGGTACCCAAATGAACGATCTGGCAAGGGAGAAACACATGAGTTCACGCACTGAGATGACGAACGGCCTCGACCGCCGTAACTTTCTTCGGGGAGCAGGTGGCGCAGTTGCAGCCACTCTGCTCGCCGGTACCGCGGCAGAAGCAGCAGCGCAGAACTTGCCGAAGGGCGGCACGCCTGAGCCCATCACGCACGCCGGTGTAAAGCGTGCACTCAGCGACCGCGAGAAGGTCGCCCGCATCGCGTCGAACAGCTATCCCATTCGCTGGATCTTCAAGAACCGTGGCAACGTCGGCGACAAGCCCACCGTCGACAAGATGCAGGCAAAGTACGGCAGCATCACCATGCTCGACTTTCCTGCCTTCACCAAGAAGACCTTCGAAGGCGTCACCAAGATGGATATGTGGTCCAGCCTCTTCGGTGACGCCAACGATGAAAGCCAGTATGTAAAGTCGACCATCTACGGGTACGACGGCAAGCCGCGCGACATCACAGAGTTTGATCCCTCCAAGCCGAACTCCCGCAAATGGCTCGAGCGCATGGCGGCAAAGCAGAAGGCGGAAGGTGTCTTCTGTCATCACATCTCCAACAACGCACCGCGCGACATCTGCGAACTGGATGAGACAAAGCGTCGTGCCGGCGTTGAAGTCGCCAAGAAGTGGCTCGACGGCGCTGCCATCATCGGTGCAAAGAGCATGCGTGTAAACAGCGGCGGCCCGCGCATTGCGCCGTGGCCGGAACCCAACGAGACCAGCTATCCCAAGAACCCCAAGATCGAGGAATACCTCACCAAGTGCATCGAGTCCTTCCAGGAGATGGCGGAATACGGAGCGAAACTCGGCGTGAAGGTCACCCTCGAAAACCACTGGGGCCTGACGGCAAACCCGATCAACATTAAGATCATCGTCGACGAAGTCAACAACCCGTACTGCGAAGCCTCGCCAGACTTCTGCAACTGGGAGCATAAGTACCTGCTGTACCACGCACTCGCAGACCTGGCTCCCTACGCACACACCACCTGCCACGCAAAGTTCTGGGATCGCTGGGAGAACCCGGACGTCCAGCGCAACGTCCGCATCATGCTCAACAGCGGCTACGAAGGTGTCTTCGCGCTCGAGTATGAAGACGGTCCGTGGGACGGCATCGAAGGCGCACAGTACCTCTACCGCGAGGTCATGGCAGCGCTCTAAGCACTTAGTCTCAAACAGGTCATGGGCAGGCTCATGCGAATTCTTCGCTGGCCTGCCCATTACTTTTGCTGCGTGCGCCCCGGTCGAACGGATCAGACTCTGGGCCCAAACACCAACGGCACCCGCTTCGTTGGCGGTGGCTCAGGGAACTGCATCGACACGCGGTTGCAGTCAGCACTCGACACTGTGTGCTCCAGGAACTTTAGGAATACAGGATTACCTTTGCGGCGCAACGTTCCCACGTTCAGCCATTCAGGCCGCGGCAGCAGAATCTGTAGGGTGCCCGGAAAGGACCAGGCCTCGCCGCCGAGATAGCAGACCGGGATAGCTCCCAATCTTCGCCGATCAAGCGGCTTCAGCCGCCGAGATAGCAGACCGGGATGGCTCTCAATCTTCGCCGATCAAGCGGCTTCAGCCGCCGAGATAGAAAGCCAAGTTCCAAAGCCACGGCTTCAGCCGCCGAGATAAAATCACAGCCTTCCAGCCCACGCGGCTTCAGCCGCCAGGATGACTCACAGCAACGGAAGCCGAATCCCGTCGCTCTGGACCCACTGCTTCAGGAGCCAAAGCCCCTCGCCGCAATCCGGTAGTCCATCCATCTCAAACAAAGCCAGAAATGCCAGATCGGTCACTGTCGCGCATTCCCCGCAAGGGGGCATTGCTGTATCGGCTCATCGACTGCGCCCGGAAAAGTCACCACGTATTTTCCTAACGACTGGCCACATCTCAGGATGTCGGGCCCGGTGTGCGTGCTTCTGCGCCCCGCGGTAGCGCGCTCCGGATACGCAGACTGTCTCTTACTAAGCGGCGGAACGCCGGTAAATCCCATCAGCAATCCGCAGGCATTTTCATCCTGCGGGTGACCAGCACCTGTGCGAAACTTCACGCAAAGTTTCCACAATGCATTATTCCCGACATAGTGACGATAATTTTCGACACAACAGAAACAAAATTGCTCTTTTTCTTCCAGGAACGTGCAACCATTTCTCTATATGTCTTGCGAGCTAGAACTGGGGCTGTGTCTCTTCCAGAAAACGAGGCAGACTCCGCGCATCGAGTACTGGCTCAACAAAATGCAGTCGCATGATCTGCAATTGTTCCAGCACAGCCTGCTTGCAGGCGCAATCGCGTCCGTCTTTGCCCGTTCGGTCTCTCTGTCGACAGGGGACGAGCTACTCCTCGTTACCGGCGCGCTTCTCCACGATGTCGGCAAGGTCTTGATCGATAGACTTATCCTTCAAAAAAATGGCCCCCTCACCTCTGCCGAGCGCATCGAACTGGAACGACATCCAGAGTTTGGGTATCGGCTACTCAAGGAAGATGGCTGGGACCCTGCAATACTGGAACTCGTTCACCTCCACCATGAGAGGCTGGACGGGTCAGGATATCCTCACAGATTTCACGCAGAGAAGATTGGCAGGCTTGTCCGAATGGTGACACTGTGTGACGTATTCTCCGCGCTGATTGAAGAACGAAGCTACAGACCCAGTCCCCGAAGACCGCTTGAAATCATGAGTGTCATGACATCAGAGCTCGACGGGCCGCTCTTCGGAGTCTTCGCGGAGGGCGTGGCAGAACTTGCATTTAGCGCACAACGATTTCTGAAGCTGGAAATGTCGGGAGCTCTCATTGCGAATTGATCGACACAGTTACACAAGTGCCTTCGCTCTGCTCCTCTGTATTGGCTGCAGTTCGCTCGCCGCGCAGGTATCACCGGCCAGGCCGGCTGAAAACACGAACAAGGCCGACGCAGCAGCACCGGCGGAGAAGGATCTGGACGCGTCAGGTGTCCTCACACTCGAACCGGGCGAACGCTTCCGGATCGCCGTGCCACTGCACCCAACCATCGCGATCAATCTAGGCGCGGCGCAGCTAGACATCACGCTGGCGCGTAAGGTAAAGAGCAAGCAACCGGAAGAAGATCTTCACCTGATCGCCACACTCGGCGTAGTGCAGGCGTCGATCAGCGCTGGGGAGAAGAGTGTCACGCTTCATGGCGTCGCGCCCGCATTCTCAATACAGCGAAACGGTGAATACCATCCGTCCGACTACAGCATTCACTTCGGCTCAGGAAACATCACCAACATCGGCACGCCCGATGAATCGTTCATCGACACGGAAGCTCTGACGAACAAGCTGCAGGCCCTTCACATCCATCTGAAGGCGGCTGCAGCAAAGTAAGTCAGGCGCGAGCCCTCCGACTCCTGCGTCGCAGCATCCCTTCGACATTGCGCGTAATCATATGAGTCGCAATCTTGTAGCGGCGCCAGCCGCCGGTCGGGAAGCGCACAATCGATTGCACCAGCAGTCGTGTCGCGCCTTTCTGGCGCATCTGCCGCAACAGGATCGCTGCATCTGCCTCCTGCGCACTGATCAGGCGCCTCCCCATCCAAAGCTTCTTCCAGAAGGAAAGATTCGGAACAATCTGCTCCCGGATCACACGCAGGTTTGCGGTCAGGATCGGGATCGGCCTGTGACTGTTGCTTTCCAGGTGGACGCGGTAACAGACAGTCGCATTCGGCAGCAGATGAAACCTGGCTCCAAAAGCGGTCAGCCGCAGCCAGAACTCCCAATCCTCGGCAAGGTCGTATCGTGACCGGAATCCACCCGCATCGTCAAAGATTGCTTTGCGGACACAGATCCCGCTCGGTGGAAAGGGGCAACGAGTCGGCAACACCCGCGACAGCTCCGCCGGTGTCGTCGGGGCGGAAGCGGGACGCGTTGTCCAGACACCGTCGGTGCAGGAAAGCACCAGCCGCGGCGCGTAAAACAGATCCGCCTTCACACCTGCCTGAATCGCCTGCGAGAACTGTTCCAGATGATCCGGTGATAGGACATCATCCTGATCCAGAAAGCAGATCCAGTCGGCCGTTGCCAAAGATGCCCCATGGTTTCTCGCGCTTGAAACGCCTCCGTTTGCCTGCAGAACATACCGCACGCCCGGCATCTTCTCCACGATGTCGCGCGACGGCATCGGCGATCCATCCTCGACCACAATGATTTCATCGGCCGTGCACACCTGGTCCAGGCAGCTCCGCAGCGTCTCTTCAAGATGCTTCCTGCCGTTATAGACAGGGATCACGATCGCTAGCGTTGCTGTGCGCACTCCACCGGTCTCGAACGACGTCATGTCTTCCTTCGCCTCAGGGCCTCAGACTACATCCTCTGTCATGCGTGCGGCACACGCGCTTCACGTCCAAGCGAAGGTATCGATAGCCTGAAACAGGGTCTCCACCACCGCGCCCACATCCATCGCCGTCATTCCATGCAGCAGCGGCAGGGACAGGACACGAGAGGCGATATCGTCACTGACTGGCAGCGGCGGGCACACGGACCGTTCCCGCAGGTAGACCTGCTGCGCAAGGTGCGGGCAGAAGTACGATCCGGTCATCACGCCCTGCTCCTGCAGCAGTGACATGATCTGCGACCGGAAGGGCGCCAGGTGCTGCGGCAGCAAAACGCTCTCGAAGGTTCTCGCCTGTCGCTTTCCACACGTGACCTGGCGTTCCACACGGCCCTGTAATTCCGTCGCGTACCGCCGCGAGATCGCCTCACGCTCCAGCATTAGCTCTGGGAATGCCTGCAACTGCAGCGAAGCCGTCAGCGCAGCAACCTCGGACATCTTTGCGTTCAGGCCGGGCATGGTGGCGGTGCGGCGCTCTCCAAAACCGAACGAGGCCATCGTGCGCAGCCGCTCAATGGTGCTCGCCTGCGAGCAATACAGCAGTCCGCCTTCGCCCGTCGCAAAGCTCTTGGTCGCATGCATTGAGAACACGATGGGAAAGGAAGACCCCTTGCCAAATGCCTCGCCACGGCAGTTGAGCGAGCCAAGGGAAGCAGCCGCATCGACCACGATCGGAATGCCCGTGCTCTCTGAGATCGCTTCGTAATGCTCCAGGCTCAGGTTGTTGCCAAACGTCGCATTCGGCACAATGACAGCAATCTCTCCCGCGTATTCCTGAAGCAACGACATCTCACTCTCGCGGGAGGGCAGCCACGTTCCCGGCTCGATATCGCAGTACAGCGGAGTCAGACCGCACCACAGTGCAGCCTGCGCGGCCGCGGCGAAGGTGAACGACGGCATCAGTGCGTAGCGCTTTGCGGGCGATGCCTCGCCGATCGCATTCTTTATCGCCAGCATCAGTGCCAGCGTAGCGTTGCAAGCCGTCAGGCAATGACCTTCGCCATCGAAGAGAGAAGACACAATCTGTTGCTCAAAGCGTGTGTTCACCGGACCGAAGTTGGAATAGGTCCCTGACTCCTCGATCGCCTGCAACTCGGTCAGGTGCCGGCTGAGAGTAGGGACGTACGGACGCATCAGCGGCAAAGTCGTCGCAGTCGTCCGCTTCAGAACCTCTTCCACCACCCGCAGCCCAAGCGTGTTCTGCCATAGCCAGAGGCTGTTCACCTGGCCGCGATAGTTGGCCTCGCCACCAAGCGCATGGCTCGCCGCTGGTCCCACGGCAAGGCCCATCGCCGTGAGCCCGGCCAATGGCTTCTTGTCCACGTTCAGCACCCGGCAACGCTGATCCACCGTTGCCCAGTCGCCTGAGACAGGCTCGTGCAGCGGGATCTGCATGCCATCGCCATCCAGCACGGAACACATGCGCGGACGGTATCCCATCGCCGCAATGATCAGGTCCGCTCGCTCAAGAGCCTCTTCCGCCGTCGCTCTTTCGCTCTTCAATGCGATCAGCTTCAGCCGTGGGTCAGGCGTGCGCCCCGGCAGTCCAAGTGCACCGCGGAACAGGTCCTTCGCTTCAAATCGAAAGCCCGACAACCGAAAGACGCGACCGCTGATGTGACAGACGTCCTCTGGCTCAAAGTCGGAGTAGCCATCGGCGATTGCATCCTCAGCCGACGCATAAAACAGCCGCAGGGGACTGCGATGCAGCAATGCGACGCTCCCAGCCTGCAGTGGAACGGCATCCTGCCGCAGAAGCTGCACGGCCGCCGCTCCCGCGCTCGTCGAGCCGCCGACGATCACGATCTGCGGACTCTCCGCTTCGCGTAGCCGCTCCCGCACCTCTTCCATGCCACGCGGCGAAAACAACACGCCCGACTGCATCAGCTTGTCCGAAAAGCGAGGCGACAGAGGCGCATCGCCTACCGGCTCGGTATACAGACGATCGGCAGGCTGATGAGCTCCGGTAGCCATATGGACGGAACGGCACCGGAACACCTGCTCGCGGCCAGTCTGCAAGTCGCGCACGCAGACCTTCCACAAGCGGTCGCCGCTCTGCTGGACGGAAACGACCTCGTGCTCCAGCAGGACAGCGCTCCCCGGAGACCGCGCAACCAACGAGCAAAGCCGCTGCGAAGCGACAGACAGGAACTCCGCCGCCATTCGGAGCGGTACCGTCTGCCCGCGCAGCTCAGCCAGCGCCCTGGCCGTCGGATCTTCCAGCAGTTCGCGCAACTCCGGCTCGGCAGACTTTTCGACCGCATCCAGAAACGCTTCGGCGGGGCTGTCCGATGGGATCGTGTACCCATCCAGCCGTCCTGCACCAATGGCAGACGCCTTTTCAACGATCAGAACTCCGCCCAACAGCAGTTCGGCGAGTCTCCCGTACCGTGCGGCGGCAAAGAGAGGTGCAAGACCTCCAGGTCCAGCACCGACTATGCCAAGCTGAAAGGAAAAACTCTTGCTCATATTGGAAACAGTTTTCCCTGTTTGCGCAAATTTAAGAAATCATATCCGAAAACACTTTTACGATCGGTTGCGTGTCCGTTCAATCGCTGATGATACTGATAGCCTTTGCGGTGGACGCAAAAGCTCTTCCAGCTCATCAAAAACCCCGCTGAGTCGGAACCCGATCGAAGTGCCGGAGATCATCATTTGATCATCCCGAACCTGAAACAGACCTGCAGACGTAGCCCGCCATGCCGCACGATAAGCTGGATCCAGCAACCAGATATGCTTGACGCCCATACTCTCATACAGATCCGCACGCGACTGGACCAGCGCCAGCGGCTCTTCCGACATGACGTCAATGCAAATCATAGGCGGAGAACGCACAACGCGCTCCAGTGGGGCATCCGGTCCAAGGATGCAGATATCGCAAATGGTGCTCTCTTTTGGCGAGATCACAATACGTTGACGGCAGAGCGTCGTAAGGCCCCACTGACGCCGGTTCGCGTGGAAATGCGCCGCAAGTATCGTCCGCAGGCCGGCCTGAGCTCGCTCGAATGGATCCGCCTGTAAACGCTCGGCAGAATACATCTGGGTTTCAGGATTAGCGGAGTTTGAGTTCCCATTCATACAACCATTCAGTATGCAGCTAACTGGCCAATTGGCTGTCAAAATGCAAGATAAGGGCGAGGCCAGTATGCGATTCAGTAAAGACCATATCTACCGAGGATTCGGCGTTGCATCGCTCGCCCTGTTGACGCTTGCCGCAACAGCGCAGTGGGCAAAGCCCGACATCCCCGCCTACCACGCCAATCCATCACGCAGCCCTATGCCGAAACTCTTTGCAGACGCCGAGCGTAATGGCGTCTACTTCTCGCGTCCCTACCAGACCGCCAGCTACAAGATGGCCGACGCCATTCCCGAAGTCCTCTATCAGATGCCCTGCTACTGCCGTTGTGATCGCGCCATGGGGCACAAAAGCCTTCACTCGTGCTTTGAGGGCTCCCACGCCGCCGTATGCACCACCTGTATGTCTGAGGCGGCATACGCCTACCAGCAGCATCGCGCAGGCAAGACCATTGCACAGATCCGTTCCGGCATTGAACGTGGCGATTGGCAGGAAGTGGATCTCGCTGCCGTGAATGACGAGATGCTCGAGCCACTCCAACCTTAGTTACATCGAGCTGACCCTCTCGTGTCATGAGAAGAAGACACGGGTCTGCATGAATATGGTTCCAGGGTGTCCGTTCCCAGGCAGGTCTGACATTTATCAACTGATCTTTGGCTCCGGCCCCCAAATTGAGATGCGGGTGTTGTTTATCTTCGCCGCGATCCTGCTGCTAAGCGGCAGCTTGTGGCTGCTCGCCGTTCGACTCAGTAGTTCGTCCCTGCGCGGCCTCGGATGGCTCTCCGGCGCTGCCGCGCTCAGCGGTGGTGGCCTCTTTCTCAGTGCCTGCTATGGCCCGCTGCCGCTCATTCTCTCCGTCGTACTTGCGGGCGAACTCAAACTGCTCTCAAACGTTCTCATCGAGCTATCGCTCATCGAACTGCTCGAAAACGAAGCCCGCATACCAAAGTTCAACCTGGCCATCGTCGCGCTCAGCATGCTGGCGCTGCCCTTTGTCACTTACGAACATGCCGACTACCGCCTGAGGGCGACCTTCCTTAGCGCCATGATGTTGGCGCAGATCAGCCGCAATGCGTGGCTCCTCTGGAGTCTCAAGAAGCTGCACCTGCGTCATGTCCTGCGATTCACCCTGGTCGGCATGTTTCTGTCTGCCGTCTTTCAGGCGGTCAAGATCGTCATCATGGTGCACTACTGGGTGCCGCGCAGCCCGCTCACCGGCAACTGGTATGACAACATCTCGCTCTTCTGCTATCTGCTGTGTTCTCTCTGGGTGATCTCCGGCTTCTTCTGGCTTACGACGTTGCAGCTCACATCGAAGCTGGAGAACATGGCCGGCACCGATCCGCTCACACGCCTCGCCAACCGCCGCGTCTTCCGCGAATGGATGCAACGGGAGCATCTTCGAAGCCTCCGTACCGGCGTTCCGTTTTCGTTGCTGATCGTCGATCTCGACCACTTCAAACGGGTGAATGACACCATGGGGCATAACGCCGGGGATGAAGTCATCCGCGTCTGCGTTGAGCGCATGCAGGACTCCGTCCGAGGCATCGACGTCCTTGGCCGCTGGGGCGGGGAAGAGTTCGTCGCACTTCTTCCGCGCGCCACGGTCGACGCCGCGGAACTCGTCGCGGAACGCATCCGCAGGAACATCGAGGAACCCATCAAGTTGAAGGTGCGTGGCGAAGAGAAGCTTTGCCGCATCACAGTCAGCCTGGGCATCACAAGCTATCGCGGTGGAGAAGATACCATCGAGGACATGTTCGACCGTGCTGATCGCGCGCTCTACGCAGCGAAAGAAGCTGGACGTAACTGCATCCTGACCGCAGCCTGATACAAGAGAGCATGACATCACAGCGAAAGATGAACTGGATCGGCCTCGGCGTCATCGCTGCCGTCCTCCTGTTGGTCTACGTGCTCCTCCAGCCGAAATCTGTCACACGCACCACCACCCCCACAGGTTCCGTGCAGTACACAGCCGCTGCAGGCGGCCCGATGTTTGGCTCCTGCCCTGTGCTTCCTGCCGACAACGTCTGGAACACCCGCATCGACAAACTACCAAGGGCACCACTGTCGCAGTCCTACATCGACAGCATCGGCCCACTGCACAGCGTGCATCCGGACTTCGGCACCTCAGACATCAGCGGCATCCCTGTCACGCCGATCCCCGCAGGCACCGTGGGCCAGACCGTCACCTTCGACTACGCGGAAGAGAGTGACAATGTGCCCTATCCCATTCCCGCAGATCCGCGCATTGAAGGCGGCCTGCAGGGTATGGGTGACCGCCACATACTTCTTGTCGATGAGAGCCGCTGTGTCCTCTATGAAATCTTCGCGGCGCAGCGAAAGGGGGATGGATGGAAGGCAGGCTCCGGCATCGTCGTTGATATGACCAGCAACGCCCTGCGTCCCGAGCACAAGACCTCTGCGGACGCTGCAGGCTTGCCCATCCTGCCCGGCCTTGTGCGTTACGACGAACTATCCACTGGCGAGATACGCCACGCCATCCGCTTCACCCTGCCGCAGACGCAGGCAGCCTACGTCTGGCCCGCACGCCACGTTGCTTCGAAGCTTGTCTCAACCAACTACGCGCCACTCGGTCAGCGATTCCGTCTACGCTCCAGCTTCGATGTACAGCGGCTGCCGCCGCAGGCGCGCGTCATCGCTACGGCGCTCAAGCAATACGGCATGATCCTAGCCGACAACGGTGGCGCGCTCTATCTCAGCGGCGTCCCCGACTCACGCTGGAGCGACGACGATCTGCATAAGCTCTCGCAGATCAAGGCTGAAGACTTCGAAGCAGTCGATGAGTCAGCATTGCGCCTGCTCCCAGACTCCGGCCGCGTCAATCCTGGCGGCTTCACCCGCTAGGACGACAACGATCGCCGAAGATGGACCAGCGAAGCAGCAAACCGCTCTGGATGCCACAGCGGCGATGGCCACGTTTGCAGGGACGCGGCCAGAAACTTCCGCTCCACCGCCGTCTGCCCGGCGTGCCGTGCCGTCATCGCAGCCTTGTACTGCTGGTAGCTCATGATCCTGCGACGCCACAGCGAACGCTTCCACCCGTGTTTGTCTGCCAGCAGAACGCGATCCAGCATCCGCAGGAAATCCTGGTACATGTGCTCGGCATTTGAGCTAAGCCCACCCAGCGACTCACGGTAAACCGTCAGCGCCTCCGGAACCTCGCAAAACGTTCCCAGCTTACGCAGTCGAAACCAAAGGTCCCAATCTTCGCAGCCACGCTGTATCTCGTTGAAGCCGCCGACCTGCAACAAGGTCTCGCGACGTAGCATCACGGCAGACGGTGGTATCCCAACATTCGTAAGCGACAGCATGGCATCAACGTGTGCCAGCGCCGGCGGCGGCACCGGCACTCGCGATCCGTCCAGCTTCAGGGCCAGCAGGCCCGTATAGCAAAACACAGCGTCAGGATTCGCAGCCAGTGCGTCCAGTTGTTTTTGCACCTTCTCCGGAACCCACATGTCGTCGGCATCCAGAAACGCAATCCATTCGCCACGCGCCTGGCTCACTGCCAGGTTCCGCGCGCGCGCTGGCCCGCCCTGTTTCTGTTCCAGCAAACGTACCGGAGATCCAAACGACTCAACGATGCGCTTGGTGCCATCTGTGGAGCCATCATCAACGACAAGCACTTCCTCAACTGGGTGCGTCTGCGAAAGAACGCTGCGCAGGCAATCCTCCAGGTAAGGCTCTGCGTTGTAAGCCGGTATCACGACGCTGACGCCCAAAGATGCTCCCTCCATGCCCCGGACGCGGCATTCTGCCGTACCGCACGTAAATGGTATCGTGATCCGGTATTTGGTTTTGAGCTTCCGAACAATGGGAACGACAGGAGCAAGATGTCACGTGTGTTGATTACGGGTGGGGCCGGATTCATCGGTTCGCATCTGGTCCATCGCTTTGTAGAAGAGGGTGCGCAGGTTCGAGCATTCGACAATCTCAGCTCAGGCAACATGGAAAACCTCGCAGCTGTGCGCGACCGCATTGAGTTCATCCAGGGTGACGTGCAGGATGCAGAAGCAACGGCAGCAGCCTGCCGCGATGTAGACTACGTCTTCCACGAAGGAGCCATACCATCGGTCCCGAAGTCGGTAGCGGATCCCTTGGGCACAGACAGCCCAAACCTGCGCGGCACCCTTCAAATGCTGGAGTCCGCACGCAAAGCAGGCGTCAAGCGTTTCATCTTCGCCGCATCCTCCGCCGCATATGGCAACAATCCCGTGCTCCCCAAGCGCGAAGATATGATCCCGGAGCCGGTCTCGCCCTACGCCGTGCAGAAGGTCGCCAGCGAGCTCTACATGGGTAGCTATGCGCAGGTCTTCGGTCTTCAGACAGTTGCACTGCGGTACTTCAATATCTTCGGCGTGCGGCAGGATCCGACCAGCCAGTACTCGGGTGTCCTCGCTCGCTTCATCTCGCTCATGGCGAAGAACGAATGCCCAACCATCTTTGGCGATGGTGAGACCAGTCGCGACTTCACTCACGTCGACAACGTCGTGCAGGCGAACCTGCTCGCAGCCAGCGCTCCGGCCCATGTCTCAGGCCGCGTCTACAACGTTGCCACGGGGCACCGCGTGACTCTGAATCATGCCTTCGCAACCATCGGCCGCATCATGGGCTTCGAGGGCAAACCACAGTACCAGCCCGAGCGCGAAGGCGACATCCGCCACTCCGTGGCGGACATCGCACGCGCGCAGGACGAACTGGGCTATCGCGTCACCGTAAGCTTTGAGGATGGTCTCGGAAAGATGCTCCGCAAGGGCTAAGTAGCCCTGCGGTGCGACTTCTGGCGAAGACCTAGCACTTCGAAGTGACGTAAGTGGGACTTCGAAGCGTAGATCAGCAGGTTGTTGCCGGTCGGATCGGTCGGCGTGATCCAGATGCCCTTCGAAATGACGTAGGAGCAGGCATTCTGGATCATGCCTTCCAGGACCTCGCCATCTAGGAACGTCAACCGCACCCAGAGAAACTGTGCGGGAGTCGTCGAATCGTGAAAGCGCAGATCCGCATGATCGACCCTGCCATCAAAATCCTTCACGAAGAAAATTCCCTTCGCGTCCTGCAGGGAAACTTCCAGGGCATCGCCGTTCTCAGCGAGTTGAACTGTCACCACGTCGGGCTCTTCCGAAGCAGCACGCAGGCTCTGGAGTGAATCTTCTGCTAGATAACCTTTGACAGGTCCGTCAGGTAACTTAATTACGATCTTGTTAGGCTCTGCCATTACTTCGTTGCACCAAGGTTGTAGTTCTTGATCTTATACAACAGCGCCTTATAGCTGATCTGCAGATTCTTCGCCGCTGCCTTCCGGTTCCAGCGATTCGCTTCAAGAGCTTCCAGTATGGCCATCGCCTCCGCATCACCCTTCAGACTCTTCACCAGGCTCTTCAGGCCTTCGCCGGGAGTATGCGTTGTACGTGGCACCTCAACGACAGGTGCAGCAACCTCAACCACTTGGGGCAGTGCATGGACGTGCGGCACCGAAGCGATCGGCTGCAACTCAGACAGGATGGAAGCCTCGTCGCCGAGGATCAGGTAGCGAGAAACAATGTTTTCTAACTCACGCAGATTGCCCGGCCACGAATACTCCGTCATCGCCTGCTTCATGCGCTCCGTGAACGGCAGCGTGGCACGGCTGTACTTCGCAGCAGCCCGCCGCATGAAGTAGTCGGACAGCAACTGGATCTCTTCTCTACGCTCGCGCAGCGGCGGCAGCGTCAGTGAGAAGCCATTCAGGCGGTAATACAGATCTTCGCGGAAGCTCTTCTCTGCAATCGATTGTTTGATATTGATGTTGGTCGCTGCGATGACACGAACATCCACCTTCTGCGGTGTCTTGCCACCCAGCCGTGTGAACGTGCCGTCCTGCAGCACATGCAGCAACTTAGCCTGCAGGGATGCAGGCATCTCACCAATCTCATCCAGAAAGATCGTGCCGCCATTGCAGATCTCGAACTTGCCGGGCTTGGCCTTCGCTGCGCCGGTAAACGCGCCCTGCTCGTAGCCAAACAGTTCGCTCTCCAACAAGTCCGCAGGCATGGCCGCGCAGTTCACCTTCAGAAAGGTCTGCTTGCTGCGTAGGGAACTCTTATGAAGGAAGAGCGCCAGCACTTCTTTACCAGTACCGCTCTCTCCAAGCACGAGCACCGGGATATCCGAGCCACCGATAACCATGGCCTGCTGTTCAAGCGCACGCATTGCAGGACTTGAGCGGACAAAGTAGCGGTCGTCGCCCAGGGCGATCTCAACGTCTTTCTGCTGCGACATCAGGTACGGCGTCTCCGGACCGGCCGGACGCAGATGCTTCTCGATCACCTGCTGAAGATCTTCCTGGTCAAACGGCTTCAGAACCACCGCGCGAACGCCCATCGTCATCATCAGGCGCATCTCGTGTGCATCGGGAGTACATGCGAGCACAAGCACCGGCACCGATCCGGCCTGGCCCATCACCTGCTGCAGCATGGGCAGAGAACGGTGCGAACTATCCCAGGAGAACATCAGCATGTCCGGCTTGCGGTCCGACGTCAATTCTCGCCACAGGGAAGTTTTTTCCGAGAAAAGATGCAAATTGTAGGCGTCGCCAAGCGTTTCGCGAATGTACTCCAGCAACAGAACGTTGGGATCAAACACAACGATCTGAGCGAGTACGGGTGACCGTCGGGTCTGCGGGAGCAGTGCGGATGTGGACAAGGTAACTCCGGGGAAGAGAAGTGGTAAATGGATCGCTACGGGCGGCGTCGAGTGTTCACAAAGTACCGCCTAATTCTTAGATATTCAATACCTGCAATGCGTTGCACAAAAGAGCCTGTTCACCGCCTCGAAAGGTCAATGCTCAAAAATCCCTGACAGATGCATCGAAGGGGGCAAATAATCACCAAAAGGGTAACTTTTTACCCTAAGTCGGCAAAATGGGAAGTCAGGTAGCACTAATCATCCTAGTCTAATGCGCAAATTGGCGGTTTGTGACGCCGTCTTTGCACTTCAGCGCGAATGGCTGTTCATGTGCACAACAGTTTTTAGGCAGTAACGATGACACTATTGAATCCCGCAAAGCGGCCATTTCTTTCGCCCTCGTCTACGTTCGCGAGCTCATTTTTCGGCAGGACCCTGCACATGCAGCAGATCCGGCGGAATCTTGAGCTTTTGGCGCAGACAGACCTCCCCGTGCTGCTCGAGGGAGAGTGCGGGACGGGAAAAGATGTAGTGGCAGAGCTGCTTCATCTCCAGTCCCGCAACCCGGGCCGTCTTGCCAAGCTCAGCTGTGTCTCACCGGAAGAAATTACCTCCGTGCTCGATAGCCTCCTCGACGGTCTCCTCGAAGGCGACGCGGTAGAGTCCGAACTCGCAACGCTCCTTCGCGAGGGGGGCACCCTCCTGCTCGATGGCATCCACGAACTCGACCTTCCGTCCCAGTCCAAGCTCCTGATCGTCCTCAAGCAGTACGACACGGGCTCTGTCGGTGGCACATTTGTCCGCGTCATCTCAACCACCACGGTCGATCTGCAGGGCCTGATCGATGCCGGAAAGTTCCGCATCGACCTCCTCTACCGCATCAACGCCGTCAAGGTGATGTTGCCGCCCCTGCGCGAACGTTCCGAAGATATCCTGGGCCTCGTCGAGTTCTTCCTGGAAAAGCACTCCCGTGAAGCCATGCGTTCCCGGCCGCTGCTGTCCCAGGACGTGTTGCAGATGATGGAGGGCTACTACTGGCCCGGCAACATCCGGCAGATGGATAACCTGCTCCGCAACTTCGTCATCATGGGCTCGGAAGAGGTCATCACCCGCGAACTCATGGACTCCAGAAATGGTGTCACACGCAATTGGGCCCTCGATGAAGTGGACGTCAGCCACCCCGTCGCACTCAAAGAGATCACCCGGCAGGTCACCCAGGACCTGGAACGCCAGATCATCCTCAAAGTGCTGCAGGCAAACGGCTGGAACCGCCAGAAGACCGCCAAGTGGCTCAGCATCAGCTACCGGTCGCTGCTCTACAAGCTCAGCGACTTCGGTGCGGCCCAGGACAACCAGTCCAAGGTCCACACCATACCTTCGAGCGCACTGCGCGCTGCAAACTACTGAATCGATTCATTTCCCTCAGGAATTGGAATCGGCAGCCCTCGCCAGCACCTCGTATAGGTCGTCGCTGACGTCCTGCCAGCTCCGGTGATGCTTGTCCGCAAGCGAATCCGCATTCCATCGCCGCGACAGCACCTCGTCCAAAGCCCGGCTTAACTCCTCTACATTCTTAGGCTTAACCAGCTTACCGCTCGCCTCATCCATCAACTCCGGAATCCCGCCAACATCCGTTGCAACCACCGGCCGCCCAGAGCAAAGACTCTCCAGAATCACATTAGGACACCCTTCCTTATAAGAAGGAAGCGTAAGCAAATCCGAGGCAGCAATCCATGTCGCCACACGCTCCGTAGCGCACGACGGCACAAACGTGATGTGTGACTCCATGCCACACCGCGCAACGCAATCGTTCAGAACGGTGCGGTCCGATCCCTCACCCACGATGTAGCAATGCACCTTCGGACGACGCTGACGCAGCAGAGCCACCGCTTCGACCAGCTCGATCAGGCCCTTTCGCAGGTCCAGTCGGCCAACGTACAGCACGATCTCCTGTTGCAGGGGAACATCCAGCATCCCGCGTGCAGCAATGCGATCCCGTGGCCGGAACTTCTTTGTGTCACATCCGTTCAGGATTGCGACACTACGATCCGCGCGAGCGCCCAGCATCAGCGCAGTCCGCAGCAGATCGCGGCTTACCGTCACCACGCCCGCAGCATGGCGCAGAGCATACCGCGTCATGCGTCGAACGACAGAACCGCTGATCCGGTTCAGGTCCGACCCAATCGCAGTCAGCACCGCAGGCACACCAATGTGCCTGCCGACACGAACCGCCGCAAAGCCGGCAGGGTACACGATGTAGCTCAGGATCACATCCGGCTGATAGGCGGCGACACTCCTCCGTATTGCACGTGCAGCAAGCCATCCATTCAAAGGCCGCGATATAACCGGCATCGCCCAGAAAGGGAGGTAGTGCGTCTTGATCCCCGGCGGCTCATACGTTCGGTCCATCGACGAGTAGGTGCGGCTGCGCGGCGTCAGCATCTTCGGGTACACCGACTCGGGATAGAAGACCTCAATCTCGCAGCGATGAGCCAACTCCAGCAACGTCTGGTAGGCAGAGTGCCCAGCCCAGGGCTGTACAGATGTAGGGAAGTAGTCCGTGATCACCGCGACTCGCAGCTTCCGCCGCGTCGATTCCTTCATGCCTAGGTTTTCCTCTCTCACAGGCGGTTGTCCTGCAGGATCGCTTCAAATCCTTCGGTTACAGCAGCCCACGAGAAGTTGTCGCGGACCAGCTTCATCGCATGGTCCGCCACAGCCTTTCGGTCCTGCGCATCGCGCAGCATCCGCACGCACTGCTGCGCAAACTCGCGCGGTGTATCGCCAACCAGCAGGTCATGCCCGGGCGTATACGACAAGCCCTCAGCTCCAATACTCGTCGATACAATTGGCACGCCCGAAGCCATGCTCTCGTACACCTTCAGGCGGGTTCCGCCGCCAATGCGAAGTGGAATGATCGAAACCTTCGATCCCCATAAATACGGACGCATATCTGGAACGCTGCCCGTGATGGTGATGCCTTCCATACCCTGTGCCGCCCGCACCACTCGCGGGTCAGGCGCTCGGCCTGCGATCGTCAGCGTGGTCGCTGGCAACTCTTCCCGTATCAAGGGCAGGATCTCGCGAAGGAAGTATTCCATGGCATCGATGTTCGGCAGCCAGTCCATCGACCCGGAGAAGATCAGGTCCCCAACGGCTTCCGCATGGGGCGGCGGTGCCAGGCTCTCGACATCGACACCCGTGGAAACGCTGGCAACGCGCTCAACCGAGAAGTCCTCCCGCATGCGACGCGCATCCATACCCGACACCGCGATCACAAACCGCGACCGTCGGCATGTCTCGGCCTCATAGGCGGCCATCTTCTTTGCCTGCATGGCAAAGAAGCGCTTGCGCAGAAAAGAAGTGCTTTGTTCCGCGTGGCGTTGCCATATGGTTGTTTCCACATTGTGCTGAAATAGCACGACGGGCGCCATCTCTGAAAAGTTCGGCGCACACGCTAGAAAGTCACAGACAATCGAGTCATACCGCTCATTCTTCAGCCTTTGCGAAATAAGCTTTTGCAAGGCAACGGAACGGTAACGTGACACAGCCAGTGGCAATGGCGAAAGAATTGCCTGCAGGACCTGAGGAATGATCCGAAACGATGTTCGTGGAACAGGATCGTGCGGAACAACAAAGGAGCGTGTGGAGTACTCAACCGCGCGTGCTGGACCCTCAGTATTGCTCGACGCGTTGAGCGCGCAGAAATGGACCTCATGGCGTTTGTGCAACTCTTTAAGAGTGCCTAAGGTCCTGATCTGCCCGCCGCGATCTGTGGGATGAAGGAAGAAGGGACTGACCCAGAGGATCTTCATAACTGACGGCACAACTCCTTCAAACCTTTTTACGTATAACACTTACGTGCGTTCGCTGCTTATGCGGCCGCAGCAAGGATGTTCATGGAAAGCGCTTCACCTAAAAATGTAATCGTGATGGGACTTGGTTATGTTGGCTGCGTCAGCTCGGCGTGTCTCGCATCACTTGGTCATAAGGTCCTTGGTGTTGACCGTGACCAATACAAAGTCTCCACCATCAATCAGCAGCGTTCACCTTTCTACGAGCCCGGTCTCGAAGAGCTCATTCAGCAGAATGTAGCAGCAGGTCGCCTCCGCGCGGGCTCGCTCGATGCCCAGGCGATCGCAGACGCTGACGTAGTTCTGCTCTGCGTCGGTACACCCTCGCAGGCGAACGGCAACATCGATCTCAGCCAACTGCGCCGCGTCTGCGCCGAAATCGCTGAGCTCATGCAGCCGCGCGATCGTCCGCTCGTCGTCACAGTGCGCAGCACCGTCTTCCCCGGCACATGCGAAAGCCTGCAGGAGACCATCTTCGCGTCGCACGCGAACGTTGCCGTCGCTTCGAACCCTGAGTTCCTGCGCGAGGGCACGGCGGTCAAGGACTTCCTGGAACCCTCACTGCTCGTCGTTGGAGGCACCACAGAGGCCGCCGCACAGCTCGTAGCGGGTCTCTATGACAGTCTGCCCATCGAAGGCGCTGTAGTCTCACTCCGTACGGCAGAGATGATCAAGTACGCCTGCAACGCCTTCCACGCCGTGAAGATCGGTTTTGCCAACGAGATCGGATCGCTGGCCTCGGAACTTGGCGTGGATCCTATGCAGGTCATGGAAACCATGTGCAGGGACGTGAAACTGAATATCTCGCCCGCCTACATGAAGCCCGGGTTTGCCTTCGGCGGCTCATGCCTTCCGAAGGACCTGCGAGCACTTACCTTCCGTGCATCGCGCCTGGATGTGAAGCTACCTATGCTGGAGTCCGTCCTGCCGGCGAATGATGAGCATCTTCGCCGCAGCATCCGCGATATCTTCGCGCTGCCAGGCAAGCGCATCGGTATCTTCGGTCTCGCATTTAAGGAAGACACCGACGATCTCCGAGAGAGCCCCGTCATCACCATCGTCGAGCACCTGCTGGGCAAGGGCCGCGAGACGCGCATATTCGATCCGCACATCCGCCTCGATGAGATCTACGGCAGCAACCTTAGCTTCGTAGTCTCAGCGTTGCCGCACATCGGTCGCCTCATGGAACGCTCGCTCAGCGATCTCCTCGCTGGCGTCAATGCCATCGTGATCGCGCAGAAGCCCACGGCAGAGACCGCCGCGGCCATCCGCAACAGCGGTCTACCCGTGCTGGATCTTACAAAGCTCTCGTTGAAGCCGGCACGTCCACAAGCGGCGAATTAGCAGTAGGAGCGGCGTTCGTGAGCCGCTCCACCGCTGAGGCCATCTCAAAGGCGCTGGCCCATCGCAGCTCAATGCCGCGGCGGTCAGCGGCCTGCCTCAACCACCGGAACATCGGTGCAAGGCCGGCCGTGCCCAGCAGCGCGCGAGCGTTATCCTCGCGCGCGCCATGCCCGTGCAGCTTCAGGAAGATGTCCTCGCCAATGCGCGGAGCCAGGTCCAGCCAACGCTCGACGCGGTACGCCGTTGGCGGGTCGTAGACCGCGATCTCGCCGGTCTCGAGCCGAGGCATCACCCGTCCGCGATACCGGATGCCCAGCGGCCCCGTCACCAGCATCAGCTCTCCCTGCCGCCCGCCTCCAACTGTCGCGCGAACGCCACGATCGTAGCTCTTGCTGCGGTCAGGCGATCCCGTGGCCCAGTAGACCTCATTCACGATGCGACCCTGCGTCACCGACGGCAGGGAAGGCATGGTGAAGTCGGCATAGCAGCCCAGCTTCGACAGCACGGAGATCTCACCATTCACGCCGCACAGCCGTCCGTCGGGGTAAGAGTTGTCCAGCGCCCAGTTGCCGTGGATGAAGCCAAAGATGATCCGGCCATCCCGCTCGCGCAGCATGTTGTGTTCATACCGTAGCTGCTTGCAGTAGTGGACGATTTTCTCGGTGAAGGTCTCGGCCGTATCGTGCTCGTGGTGGATGTGTACTTCCACATCTCCAACACCATCTGCAACCATGGGCTCCAGCGCGCTGAGCGTCTTTGGGTGATACTCCTCCTGCGGGTAGAAGAAGGTGTAGCAGGGAGGCCGTCCCGTATCGTCCGGCGGCGCCCCCCACGCGATCTGCGGCCAATGATCCGTCCACGCCTTCACGCGCGCAGTCGCGGTTGCCTCGCTGGCCTTGCCGCCCCACGGTTCCCAGTGGTCCGTCAGAGCAACCCACAACCGCTTCGCCGGCGTGCGGTTCAAAGCGTGTTCCAAACGATTTCGCAGATACGGCGCAAGCCACAGCTCGGCATGCTTCGGAAGTTTCATTCACTCATCCATTGGCGTCGTCTCGCTCGCGTATCGTCAAGACTACCGATGAAGATCGTGCACGTTGTCTACAGCATGGAGATGGGCGGAGCAGAGATGCTGGTTGCGCAGCTAAGCCGCCTTCAGCAAAAAAAAGGCCACGATGTAACAGTATGCGCCTACAGCAAGCTCGGAATCCTCGGTGAACGACTCATTGAGGATGGCATCAACACCCATGTCATGGGTGAGGCGCATCCCGCAAAGACAGTCTTACGATACCTTCGGCTCTTCCGCAAGATGCGACCGGATGTAGTGCACTGCCACAATCCCGCACCGACACTGCAGGCGGCGCTGGGTGCCCGCCTCGCAGGCGCCTCGTGTGTCCTGGCAACGCGTCACAGCCTCGTCTCGCCTCCCTACGACACTGCGGCCGAGATCAAGTTCAACCTCGTCGCGCGATGCCTCGACTGGATCGTCGGCATCTGCGACATCACCTGCAACAACCTTCGTGGAGCACCGCTCGCTCGCCTCGATCAAATCGTCCGCGTCTACAACGGCGCAGCCCCCGTGCAGACCTCCGCCTCCGTCCTGCGCGACGACAACTTCTTCACCCTGCTCTTCGTTGGCCGCGTCGCCGCCATCAAGGACCTCGGCACACTGCTGAAGGCCGTCTCCATCGCCCACACGAAGGAACCGCGCCTTCGCCTCTGGATCGTCGGAGACGGTCCCGTACGCGCCTCCCTGGAGTCCATCGCGCGCGACTTGCACCTGTCGGATGTCGTCACCTTCTGGGGCGAGCAGATGCAGACGGAGCGCTTCTTCAACGCGGCTGACGCCGTAGCGATGTCCTCCACCTCGGAAGGTCTGCCCATGTCCCTACTGCAGGGCATGTCGCTCGGACTGCCGGCTGTTGTAACCGCAGTCGGCGGCATGAAGGAGATCGTCGATCTCTCCGGCGGCGGCTTGATGTCGCCGGTGGGCGATCCAGCCACCATGGCAGGATCGATCCTCCGCTTAATCGAAGATCCCGTTCTGCGAGCACAACTCGGCACCAATGCCAGCGAGACCTACCGCACCGAATTTACGCTGGAACAGATGGAATCCGCCTACGCGAGGCTCTATCGCTCCGGCCGGCGCCCTCTTACGGACGACGAGAGGCCCTAGCGCTGGTCCGGGATCGCTGTCGCGTTCCATATCTTCCAGAGCGGCCCGCGCGTGAATGCGTATGTCCACAATGCCTGCACGGCGGCCGCATTGAGCAACAGCAGGGCGCTGAGCGCCGCTGAGACCTTGCCGACGAGCGGCAGGCGCATCCGAAGTCCCAGCAACGCAACCAGCAGCAGCGCAGCCTCGGCGATCGCGACGAAGGCCCATCCCGCGGAGTGCATCGCAAGGCTGCCCGCACTCAGAAGCATCGCCAGCAGGCAGTAGGGAACTACCAGCCGCATCAGCTTGTGCGAGATCAGTTGGAACAGCACACGGTTCTTCGCAGACAGCGTCCACGAATTCTCAGCAACCAGTTGAAAATTCCCGGCCAGCGTACGCACCTTGCGCTGAAACTCTCCGGTCGCAGTCGCCGGCCAACGATCGTAGACCAGCGCCTCGCGATCCACCACACTGCGATAGCCCTGCCGGATGATGTTCAGCGGCTGGAACATATCGTCCAGGATCAGACCATTCGGCGGATCACATGCCAGCTCACGGCGAATCGCATAGAAGCCGCCATAGACCCCCACCGGCGAGTCATACGCAGCCTCCGAGTTACGGATCCACTGCTCATACTTCCAGTACAGTCCACCCACGGCAGAGGCTGCCTGTGCGTGGCCCGCATCCACGCGAATCCTTAACTCACCCGCAGCGCAACCCACGGCAGGATCGGCAAAGTTCTGAAACAGTTGCCGCACCGACTCCTCCGTAACCTCCGGACGAATGTCCACGAACAGCAACAGCTCAGCGGTCGCCACAGACATACCGCGACGCAGCGCAGCAGCCTTGCCCCCATGCTCCGTCATCACTACCGGCCGAAGACGCGGATCGTTCAACGTCGCAAGCCATGCCGCGGAGTCGTCGGTGCAGCCGTCCAGCACAACGATGACTTCTTTGATGACAGCGGGGTCCATCGCCAGCAGGCTGTTAATCTTCCACGGCAGCAACCGTAGCCCGTTATGCACCGGCAGAATCACACTCGCAGAACGCGTGTCCCCTCCGTGAATCCACGGCTTGGGCCGCAGTCGCGCCATCAGTGCAATGAGCAGGGGATAGCCCGCGTAGGTGTAGACCACCATCGCGAGCGAGACGAAGAACAGCGTTCTCACTGAGCTCCCCGGCGACGCAGAATGATCTTGATCGTCTCGAACATGATCAGCAGATCAAGCCCCAGGGATGAGTGCTTCACATAGTAGAGGTCGTACTGCAGCTTCTCGCGGCTCTCTTCCAGCGTCGCGCCATAGCCGTAGCGAACCTGCGCCCAGCCAGTCAGCCCCGGACGAATCAGGTGCCGCAAATTGTAGTACGGCAACTGCTCCGCAAGCCACGGCACAAACTCCGGCCGCTCAGGCCGCGGTCCCACAAAACCCATGTCACCGCGCAGCACATTCCATAGCTGCGGCACTTCGTCGATGCGCGTCTTCCGCATGAACATGCCGATCTTCGTCACGCGAGGATCGTTCTTGCTCGCAAAGCGCGCGCCACCCTTCTCCGCATCCGTCCGCATGCTGCGAAACTTGTACACGTTGAACGGCTTTCCTCCCTCGCCAACCCGTATCTGCTTGAAGAAGAGAGGACCGGGCGAGGTCAGTTTGACCAGCAGTGCGACCAGCGGAAAGAAGGGAGCGAACGTCAGAAGTCCCAGACCCGCGGCCAGCACGGAGGCAAGTCGCCGGGTCACCAGTTGCGACGGCTGAATCCGGAAGCCTTCGCTGTACAAAAAGCTACTGGGCCGCAAACTGCTCAACTCAATCTTGCCGGAGAGCCGCTCAAACAGCGCACTCGCCTCTTCCACCTGGATCCCGCGAAAACGAACCGCCAGCAACTCATCCACAGGCAGCCCGCCACGACGATCTTCCATCGCAACAATAATGCGATGAATCGGCTCTGGATAGGCCTCGATCCAATCGACGATCGCGCCTGCGCTCAACGGATTTCCATCCGCGTCCATCGGTCGCAGCAGTTCCATGCCAACATCGCGGCGGCTATTGATCAGGTTTGCCAATCCCTGCGCATACGTGCCACTGCCAAAGATCACCACGCGCTCGCGGAACATCTCCCGTTCCTGCATCCACTCAAAGACCTGCCGCCAGACGATCAGCGCAACGGCAATCAGGATGATTCCGGCCGAAGTGATGTAACGCGCAATCCCGAACGAAGGGAACAGATACAGCACCGCCGACGCCAGAAAGCTGACAAGCCCCAGCACCAGCAGGATGCGGAAGTGGGTTTCACCAGGCCCTGAGATCATCTGCGGTTCATACAGATCGCAGTAGTAGGCAATAGCAACAGTGACCAGCGTCAGCCCAAACACCTTCGCCAGGTTATGCTCATACGTCAGAACCTTAACCGTGTCGGAACGCAGCACCAGTCCCGCCGCCGCCAGGTAGCAGCAGCAGATGATGAAAGCCTCAGACAATAACTGAAGCACCGAGCGTGTGGGGTAGTAGACGTTCAGGAACCGGATCATTTACTTCTCGGGCTCCGTTCCATACCCGTAGTAGGCCTGGTGCGGCACATCCACAACACCGTTCAAAACAACGCCCAGCAGATTGGCCGTAGCGAATTCCTTCTGCGCGCGCTGTGCACTCTCGTACGGCGTCTGACCGCCACGAACTACCAGCAAAACACCATCGCAAGCCGGTGCCAGATTCACTGCGTCCGAAACAACATTCACCGGCGATGAGTCGACGATGATCCAGTCGAAGTGCGGCGACACATAGCGAATCAACTCGGCAAAGCGCGAGTTGCCGGAAAGATCAGCCGCAGCTTCACCGCCCGCGCCACCCGCGATAAACGTGATGTTGTTCAACACCGGCGGATGCTCGGCATTCGGATCCGGCTCCAGGTCAGACCGCTGCATCACTTCAAGCGCCGTCGCATTGCCGGTCAGGTAAGTCGACAGACCCGGCGATGCAGAACAACCCAGTAACGTATGCAGCGAGTTACGGCGCAAATCCGCGTCGATCAGCAGAACGCGATTGTTCTTGTACCGCGCCAGGCTCAGCGCAAGGTTCGCGGCCACAAACGTCTTGCCTTCCTTCGGCATGCCGCTGCTCACCAGGATCGTCTTCAGCTTGTTGAAGCCGCGATACTCATAGAGCCGCGAACGCAGGCTGCGGAACTGCTCCGTGAACGCACTGCGACTCTGTAGCGCCGGCAGCTTCTCCAGATCAGGACTCCACGTCGTCCGCTTAACCTCACCCAGTTCACGCAACGCACGATTGTGCTCGCGCACCACGTTCGCTTCTTCGCGCAGCGAGTCGATAGCCGACGGCTCCTGCGCGCGTCCCAGGATGGAAGCAATGCTCGGAAACGATTCGGGATCGCGCTCGTACTCTGCCTGCTCTTCCGGAGTAAGTCGCTCTAACTCCGCACGCAGCAGCGCCTCATAAATCTTGCTCATTCGCGCCCCTTTCCTTCGGGCGATGAAGCCACCACAGGCACTTCGCTACGCCTTGACCCGGCAGTAATCCCTGCCGCGGCCCCCAGTCCATTATCCAGATCCAGATCCACAGCAACCGCAAACACCAGCGATGCCGGTACCTGCTTCAGCTTCTCTACATAGGCCAGAATCAACGAGTGTTCGCACAGCAGGTTCACCAGGCGGGGAATACCGCGGCTGAACTCATAGATCGTCTTGATCGTGTCCGGCAGAAAGATCGTTTCCTTCGCGCCCGCAATCGATAGGCGCTGCTCGATATACTCGCCCGTCTGTTCCTGCGACAACGCCTGCGTCCTGCACCACAGCGAGATGCGTTGCCGCAACTGCCGCAGACCCGGCTCGCGCAGCTTCGTCTCCAACTCCGGCTGACCAGACAGCACAATCTGCAACAGCTTCTGCGTGTCCGTCTCCAGGTTCGTCAACAACCGGATCTCTTCCAGCAACTCCGACGAAAGCGACTGCGCCTCATCCACAATCAGCACGCACGTATCGCCTGCAGCGAACCGCTCCACAAGCCAGCGATTCAACTGCAGCAGCATCCCGGCCTTCGTATCGTTGACAGGAGTCAGGCCGAAGTCCGACAGCATGAACTGCAGAAATTCCAGTGTCTCCAGCCGCGGATTAAAGATGAACGACGTGTGCACCGCCGTGCCACGCAGCGTATTCAACGCACTACGCAGCAGCGTCGTCTTACCCGTACCAACTTCGCCCAGCAACACAAGGAAACCCTTGCGCGCAGCGACGCCATACTCCAGGCAGGCGAGCGCTTCGCGCGCATGCGGCAACATGCAAAGAAAGCTGGGGTCCGGGTTGTTATTGAACGGAAACTTCTCAAGCTGAAAGAAATCGCGATACATGCGTCAGCCCCTCTTTTCCGGCAACGGGGCATTCTGATTAATCCAGAACTTCCACGCGGGGATCTTCACCTCGTCCGCATCCGCGGCACTATCGGACCGCGCGATGACGGCAAGCGTGGGCAGCTTTGTAAAAGCAAAGACATCGTCTTCCGTTTGGATTGCGGTATCGCGATACTCCAGCAGAGCCGACACGCCAAGACCCAGCAACAGTCCCGCTGCCAATCCAACCAGCAGGAAGCGGCTGCGCTTCGGATACTCCGGGCTGTTCGGCAGATTCGGCTCATCCATCACGCGGAACTGCTCGCCCTGCTGACGATGCTCCAGGTCCGTCGCCATCTTGGACTGGTTCATCTTCGCCAGCAGTTCGTCATAAAACTTCTGTGCGGTCTGATAATCGCGGGTCAGTGCCTTGTACTGTTCTTCCACCTGTGGCGAAGCCTGCAGGCGTCCCTGGTAGCCATTGATCGCGCCCTGCAACTGTGCCTGTTCCGACTGCTTCGCGCTGATGCCCTGGTTCGTCGCCTGGATCTGTGCACGAAGCTGCTGCACACCCGCCGGGTCCGCAACACGTCCCGCCGCGCTCGCTGCCGAAGCAGGGGACCGGCCGATCTCGCGGCGCAAATCCGCAATCTTGCGGCGCACCGCGATCAAATCGGGATAGTCCGGCGTGTAACGCGTGCTCAGGTCATCTGCCTGTGCCTGCAATGCATTCAACTGTGTCTGACGCTCATCCGGTGCGGCTTTGCTCGCGACCGGCGCAGTCAGCGACACGTCATGCGTCATCTGCGTCAGCATCGATTCCTGGTAAGCCTTCTGCTGCTGTAACTGTGACAACGCCTGCGTCGCCGCCGCCAGCTGCGAGTTCACACTGTTCAACATGTTCAGGTTCGTGTTCTCTTCACCCGGCAGCCGGCCAATGAACTTACGCTGGAAATCTGCGAGCTTTGCATCCTGTTGATCCAGATTGGCCTTCGCTGTTGCAAGCTGGCTCTCAATGAATGAAGTTGTGCCCTGCGCCGACTGTTCCCGAGCACGCAGGTTCTCATTCACAAACAGCGAGGTGATCTCACCGCACACCTGCTGTGCCGTGTGCGCATCGGATGCGCGGTACGAGATGAAGAAGCCCGGCAGAGCACCCGCACCAGCAATCTCTGACTTGATCGGCTTGATCTCGATGTTCTTCCGTACATGGTCCAGACGATCGTCAGCGGTCGCGCCCGGGAACAGATTGAACCGCTGAATGATCGGCTCAATACGCGAGCGGCTCAGGATCTGCTCCTTCATCGAGGCCAGCCGCTGATCCAGGTCCGATGAAACCACCGGCTTCACATACTCATCCGGCACCTTCTGCTGTTCGATCAGCACCAGCGTCTGCGATACGAACTGCGGCGGGATCGTCGCAGAGACCAACAACGCAAGGATCGGCAGAAGAATCGCCGGCGCTGCAATCAACAGCGCGCGACGCTTCACGATCGCTACGTAATCTTCCAACTTCAGGGGGCGATGTCCAAGCATTCTGTTTCCTTAGGGACGGCCGAAGCGCATGGAGCGCGGCGCAAAGGTAAGGCCAACCGTCACAATGTGAGCCGTCCCATCAAAAGCGTTGCGGGCGATTGCCTGGCCGGATGAAGACTGCGTGGCTGCACTGTAACTACCGAAGGCGGAGAAGTTCTCACCCAGTCGCCGCGTCGCCTGCACGCCGCCATAAAAACTCTTGGTCTGGATGTTCTCTCCCGGCACTGCCGCCAGGCCGGAGGCGCGGCCATAGTTCGCCGTGATGCCGCCCGTCCAGTTACGCGAGAAGTTACGCTGCGCTGTCACGTTGATATTGTCCGAAAGCGCGCCCAGCAATACGCCCGATCCAATGTTCGGCGACCGGTTGTAACTGATGGTCGTGCGCGTCCGCTCGCCCTGGTAGCCGATCGAAACAGCGCTCGCGAACAGGACGCGATCCGGGATCAGCGCCGGCTGATTGCTGCTGATCCACTGCGGACCCGCCGACAGTTGCAGACTCAGCTTGCGATTGAATGCGTGGCTGTAGCTCGCGCTGACGCCGTTCGACGAAAAAGCAAAGTTGTTGAAGCCGGAGACGGGCGTCGAGAAGCTGTACTTCGCATACGTGTAGCTGCCCGACACCGTGTCCCGCGCGCTGAAGTGGTGACCCAGCGAAGCGGAAGCACCCACGCTGTTGTTGTTCAGACCCGTCTGCAAAAAACGCTGCACGGTGTACGAACCGAAACCTTCGACAAACGTCTTGCCCGTAATGTCACGGGAGACACTGCCGCTGACCGTGTTGCTCACCTGCTGGCCATAGTTCGTCAGGATCGACTGCGTCGGGATTCCGCCCGTCGTGATCGGCGTCGTGCCGATATCGCCCGAGAAGGGAACACCGGAGACGCCGTACAGCGGCGACGACGGCAGGAACGTGATCGTATCCGCAATGCCCAGTCGCCAGCGGCGCGAAATCAAAAGCTGAGACACGCCAACGTTCTGATACGAAGACGAGTTCAGGTCGCCGCCATTCCCGAAGAAGTAACCGCCGGAGTAGATCAGGCTCAGGGGATGCGTCTCGCTGTTCGAGACATACGTCGCCTGGCCCGAAATGTTGGTAGAGGATCCTGAGTTCGAAGTGCCCTGGTAGCCCGTGACGTACGACTCGGATCCCGTCAGCGAGTACGAGAACTCGCCGGCAATGGGAGCTGTGGAAAGGCTCGGCACGGTACCAGGAGCAGAGATCGTGGGCGTAACGCTCGGTGCCGCCTGTGCGTGCATCGCGGTCACACAGGTAAGGGAAAGAATTGTGGGAAGAAGCATCGTGGTCTTTATCACTACGGCACCACGATCGTGTCGCCGGCCAGCAGCGAAGGGGGTGGGCCACCCTCGCCCTTGACGACCTTCCGGTAGTCAAAGGGGATCTTGACCTGCTTACCAGCTTCGGTCCGCAGAATATACATCTTCTTTGCATTGGCGTAGGCGGTAAGCCCGCCCGAGGCGGCAATCGCCTGCAATACGGAAAGCCCGTTTGTCAGCGGTACCTGGCCCACGTGTAGCACCTCGCCCAGCACGTAGATCTTCTGGCTGTTCGCAGCCGTAACCACTACGGTCACCAGCGGATCCTGGATGTACTTCTTCAGCCGGTCCTGGATCGCCTCCGACAGTTCCTGCGGCGTCTTGCCAGCAGCGGCGATATCGCCAACCAGCGGCAGCGAGATCATCCCGTCCGGCCGAACCGGCAAAGGACCGGACAGCGTCGGCTCTTTCCAGACGCTGACCTGCAGCGCATCCTCGTTCCCGATGCGGTAGCCCGCAGGAGGAACAACGACCGCAGCGCTTGTGACGGGGGCCACCGCTGCGTCATGCGGACGCGCCGGTACCACGGGTTGGACCTGCTGCGCTGTGGCTAGGCCAACAGCGATGGAAAGCGAAATGCACGGCAGAAAGTGAAAATACTTCATGAGATCCTGTGCGCTCCTTGTTCGTGCGCATCTTGTTTTAGAGCAATGCGAATGCCAAAGGAACGTGTAAGTTCATCTCAAATACGTAATGCAATCGTTTGCAACGAGTAAGGGCTGATAAAAAGTAAGTTGCGGGAATTAATACTCAAGATGCTCGGAAAAGGCAAATATTTACCTCTTAACGCCCCGGCCATAGCGTCTGCGGAGAGCATCGGTGCGCTGTCGACTCCGGATAAGGCACTCGCCGCCCTGACACTCTTTCTACTCGCCAGCCTCTACTTCAGCGTTCTGGTTAAGCTCGTCCACGACTGGTACATCCTTCCAGACTTCTCGCACGGCTTCCTGATCCCGTTTTTCATTACTTACCTCGTATGGTCCCGTAAAACGGAACTTCGGCAGATCGTCCCGGCTCCCTCCTGGTCGGGACTCTGGCTGCTTCTCCCCGGTCTGGCACTTCTGCTCCTCGGCGTTCTCGGTTCCGAGCTCTTTCTCGCCCGCATCTCGTTCCTCTTCGTCGCCGCCGGCATCATCTGGTTCCTCTGCGGCCGCCAGATGCTTCTGCACCTCCGCCTCCCGCTCGCTGTCAGCCTGCTCGCCATCCCCATCCCGCAGGTCCTCTTCAACCAGATCGCGCTGCCGCTCCAACTCCTCGCCTCCGCCGCGGCCGGCTTCATCCTGCCGCTCTTCCACGTGCCGGTCCTCCGCGAGGGCAACATCATCCGACTGCCCGCCATCTCCCTCGAGGTCGCCGAGGCATGCAGCGGCATCCGCTCGCTCATGAGCCTCTTCACCCTCGCGGTCCTCTACAGCTACTTTGCGGAACGCAGCCCCGCCCGACGTTGGCTCGTGATCGCCTGCAGCGTTCCCGTCGCCGTCTGCGCCAACATGCTCCGTATCGTCGGCACTGGCCTGCTCGTCCAGCACAGCGGCCCAGAGACGGCACTGGGCTTCTTCCACGAGTTCTCCGGCCTGCTCATGTTCGTTTTCTCGCTGCTGCTGCTGCTGGTCCTGCACTCCGTAATATCTGCCCGCGCGAGCCGCCCCACATGAGCCGCGTGAACTGGAAGGCAACCACCCTCGTCCTGCTCCTCGCAGCCACCGCCCTCACACTCCGCATCCGGGGCGAGGGCGATCTGGTGATCCCCGCCACGCCGCTGCAGGATCTCTCAACAACAATCGGCAAATGGCAGGGAACCGATCTGCCCATGGCGCCAGACGTCCTGCAGGTCCTCGGCGACGGCAGCTTCCTCAACCGCAACTACCGCGAAGCCGCAACGGCGGCCCCGCCCATCGACCTTCTCATCGCTTACTTTCCCACCCAACGCAGCGGCCAGAGCATTCACTCGCCACAAAACTGCCTCCCCGGCGCCGGCTGGACCTTTGAAGCCGGTGGCCAACTCGATCTCACCGATACCACCGGCAAGCCCCACCACGTCGCCGAGTACGTCGTCACCAACGGCACCGCAAGGTACGAAGTCCTCTACTGGTACCGCAGCCAGGGCCGCGACATCGCAAGCGACTACGCCGCCAAGGGCTACCTCCTGCTCCAATCCATCCGCGACCGCCGGACAGACGGTGCACTCCTGCGCATCATGACACCCATCGCCCCCGGCGAACCGCAGTCCGCCGCTCGAGCCCGTGCTGTAAGCTTCACCGCGAGCCTTAACCCGTTACTTTCAACCTATCTACCAGACTGAGAAACTCGCTCGCGCCGCGAGCGCATCCCCATAACGAGGTCACCTCCTGCCGATCGCACGTACAAGCCGAAGAAGCGCCGCCGCAGCTCTGCTGTTATCGCTGTCGCTCCTGGGCGGCTGCCGTAGCGCAAAGAGCCGTGAACTCGCCTACATGGAGAGCGGTCGCCAGTACGAGCGCGAAGGCAAACCGCGCGAAGCCGCCATCCAGTTCTCGAACGCGATCCGCCTCAACGCCTCTTCCGTTGACGGCCACTACGAACTCAGCAAGGCCTACCAGGAGAGCGGCTCCATCCAGCTCGCCATCTACGAACTCGGCCAGGTCCTTCAACTCGCGCCCGCCAACATGAACGCCCGCGTCGACGTCGGAAGGCTCCTCCTGCAGACCGGCCAGACCGAAGCCGCAGCCGCGCAGGCTCGCTGGGTCGTCTACAAGCAGCCAACCAACGCAGACGCCCAAGCCCTTCTCTCCGCCTCTTCCGCAGCCTCCGGCAACCGGTCCGCCGCCATGCAGGCAATCCAGGCAGCACTAGCCCTCGCACCAAACCGTGCAGACTTCCACACTGCCCTCGGCCAGCTCCTCGCAGCCGACCCCTCAAAACAGCCCGAAGCAATGCGTGAACTTCAACAGGCCATCCTGCTCAATTCAAAAGACGTAAGCGCCCGCTTCAGTCTCGCAAGTATCCTCGAACGCCGAGGCGACATCAAGGGCGCAGAGCAGCAGATGCAGGAAGCCATCCTCCTCGTCCCGCAGAGCGTCCCAGCCCGCGCTGACCTCGCCGCCCTCTACATCCATGCCGGCGACCGCGCCAAGGCCGAAGCCACCCTGCAAAAGGCAACCGACGACCTCTCAAACGACCCAGCCGCCGCGCCCCTTCTCGAGCGCTTCTACAAAGAAACCGGCAACACGGCCCAGGCGCAGCAGACCTACGCCGCGCTCGTCCAGCGTCACCCGGGCAGCCTCTCCCTGAAGCTCACTTATATCCGAGTCCTCATCGACGCCGGCAGCCTCGACCGCGCCCGCCCCATGATCGAGGACCTCGTCCAGCAGCACGAGACCGACCCCGGCGTAATCCTCCTCAACGCCTACCTCCTCATGCACGACGGCAAGAACGAAGCCGCCCTGCAACTGCTGCAAACCGCCAGCAAGAACGAGCCTGACAGCGTCGACCTCGGCATTCTCCTCGCAAGGGCGCAGGACCGCCTCGGCGACCAGCAGAAGGCCGCAGACACCTACCGCAAAGTCCTGCGCAGCGACCGCTCCAACCTCGAAGCCCAGTCCGGCCTGGCCGACCTCGCCTACCGCCGCGGCGACGCCGCCGACATGAAAGAGTCCGCGCGGCAGATGCTCCTCGCCCACCCCAATCTCGCCGACGGCTATCTCTGGCGAGGCGTCGCAAACCTCCAGTCCAATGCCAGCGCAGCCGCCATCGCCGACCTCGAAATGGCCCTCAAGCTCAAGCCAGCCAACGGCTTCGCGCTGGTCCAACTCGGCCGCGCGCAGGCTGCCCAGGGAAATGCAGCAAAGGCGAGGGAAGCCTTCGAACACGCGCTCCAGCTCTCGCCCGATCCCGCCGCCATCGCCGAACTCACAACCCTCGACGTCCGCGCCCATCAGCCCGCCGCCGCCGTCCAGCGTGTTCGGCAGCAGCTCCAGCGCGCGCCCGCCTCCGCCGAACTCTACGACCAGCTCGCACAGGCGCAGCTCGCCGCCGCGGACACATCCTCAGCCCTAGCGAGTGCAAAGCGCGCCACCGAACTCGACCCCGACAACCGCAGCGCCGCCCAGACCTTCACAAGCGTAATCCTCGGCACTGGCCAACTGGCGCCCGCGGTCGATCTCTGGAACCGCTGGGCCGCAGCACACCCCACCGATCCCCAGGCACCCGCCGCCCTCGGCATGTTGTACGAGTCCTCTGGAGACAACAAGGCAGCGCTCGACTTCTATCGCAAGTCACTGAATCTCAAGGCCGACCAGCCCGAAGTCTCCGCCAGCATCGCGGCCCTGACCGCGGAGGCCGGCGGCAATCTCGACGTCGCCCTCTCCACCGCTCAGGCCGCCTACCGTGCCCGGCCGGCATCCGTCGCCGCCGCAGACGCTCTTGGCTGGATCTACTACCGCAAAGGCCTGCCCGCCTCCGGCCTTCAACCCCTCCAGGAGGCCGCAGCGCTCGACGACTCGGACGCCTCCGTTCAGTACCACCTCGGTGTCGTCCTGGCCTCGCTCGGCCGACAGGCCGAAGCCGCCGTCCACCTCAACCGCGTGGCCACCCTCGCGCCCGGCACTCCACTCTCCCTCCAGGCGCAGCAATCCCTGGCAAAACTCTCCGGTAAAGGCATCTAACATGGACTCCATGGGTTTCTTTCAGCAAGTGACGCAGGCGCGGTGAACAGCAAAACCATTCTTCGCAACACGCTCTGGTACGGTCTCGAAAACCTCATCAGTTTCCTGGCGTCGCTGATCACCTCGGTCCTCGTTGCGCGGGCGCTCGGCCCATCCCGCATGGGCTACATCATTTACGTGATGTGGATGGCCAACATCGCCAGCAGCTTTGGCAGCATCGGCATCCCGGCCACGACTCGCAAATACATGGCGGAATACCTGGGATCGGGCCAGCAGTCCACCGCCCGCTTCATCTACTTCCGCACGCTCTACATCCAGATCGGCATGGCCACCGTCATGACTGCGGCCTCCATCGTCTGGGTGCTCTGGAACTCGCCCACTGAGTTTCGCCTCGCCGCGCTCCTGCTCGTCATCGGCGTCTGGCCGTCCATGGTCAACTTCATCTCCGCGCAGGCCAACGTCGCCTCGGAAGATCTCTCCGCGAACCTCCCCGCCTCCGTCGCCAGCACCGCGACCTTCTTCGTCCTTACCGTTCTGGCCGTCGTCCTCCACTGGGGCGTCGTCGGCATCGCCTCGGCCATGCTTGGCATGCGCATCGTCGACTTCGCCGTCCGCTTCTTCCCGACCGTCCGCAAAGTGCGAAGCTGGCCCTCAGACAACGTCTCGCTCCCGCCTGATCTCCGCCCGCGCATGTTCCACTTCGCATGGCAAAGCATCACCGGCATGATGCTCACGCTCATCGTCTGGGATCGGTCTGAGATCTTTCTTCTCAAGCACATGTCGCCGGACGTACGGCAGATCGCCTTCTACTCCGTAGCCTTTAGCCTCGCCGAGAAGCTCCTGATCTTCCCGACCGTCTTCGCCTCCGCCACCGGCGCCACGGTCTTCGCACAATACGGCCGGGACCGCAGCCGCATCCCGGCCATGACCGCGTCGTCCGCTCGTTACCTCGGACTCACGTCCCTGCCGCTCCACATCGTTACCACCGCGCTGGCCGGGTCGTTACTTGTTGCCATGTATGGCGATCAGTACCGCGGCGCGATCCTCGTCGCCACCATGGCGCCGCTTACCTGCCTGCCCAAGGCATTCCTGACACCTGTACAAACGCTCTTTGAGGCAGTCGAACGGCAGAAATACTTCATTTGGGCCACACTCTTCGCATCCGTGGTCGATGTGGCCGTCGCATGGTGGCTCATCCCGCAACACGGCGCCGTCGGAGCCACCATCGGTAGCGGCGTTGCGCAACTCATTGCAGTCACGGCACTTTGGGCGCTGGCCATCTCGCGCTACCGCATCCGCATGCCTTGGCTGTTTTTGGGTAAGGTAACGATCGGCAGCACTTTTGCTGCAATCTGCGCCTACGCGGTCGCACGCGTGTTGCCGCCGCTGCCCGGATTACTTGCGGGAACAGGAGTAGCAGGCGTGCTCCTATTGGGCTGCGCCTGGCTATTTCGCTGGTTAGAGAGGGAAGATCTTGAGCGGCTCAAGGTTCTGGTGGACGCGAGTCCTACCGTCCTTGCCGCTCCGGTCCAAATGACCTATTCCTGGCTGCTGCGCCGCGTCACCATTGTGGAAGAACTGCCCTAAGGGAGGGGACGCCGGCGTCAGCCGGATTTGGTTACAGCTCGGAGCGACGCGCCGAGAAGAGAGCTGCAGATCCAACAAAGACAGCGCCAAGGCAAAGCAGCATGCCAAACTCAGGATTGCGAGAGAAGACTGCACTGGTCTCACTCGTCATTGGATTGGCAGAACGTACTGCGACTGCCGGTGCCGTAACAGCCGAACGGACATGCTGCTGTGCGACAGCAGGTGCGATCGAGCAAGTTGCGAGCGTTACGGCCATCGTCCATTTATTCAACATTGTGGTCTCCACGAACGCGACACTCGCGTTCGTCTATGTCATTGCACTTGCGTGACCAAAGCTCGAAAAAATCCAAGCGATTTAGCTGCGCACAGTGCAAATCTCTGCATATTCTGCACGCGGGCTATGTTAGGCATGGAAGAAATGACCCGATTTGGGAAAATTTCACCCGGATCCGAGCTCGGATCGGTAGGCCAAAAAGAAGGCGGCAATGTTCGCCCTCCGTATAGGGCAAAACATTACCACCTATGGCAAACTTTTTACGCGGTTAGGGCTCTACGGCGGACGGCGTAACCGATTGCGACCAATGAACCAGACAGCATCAGCGTCAACGTCGCAGGCTCGGGCACCGGCGGTGCGGGCGGACCCTCCGGCGGAGTCGTCGGGGGCAACTCAGGCGGAGTGGGCTCCGTAGGAGTGGTTGGCGTCGTCGGGGTCGTCGGCGTCGTGGGTGTCGTCGGCGTAGTGGGTGTAGTGGGTGTCGTCGGAGTGGTAGGAGTCGTCGGAGTAGTAGGCGTAGAGGGAGTCGGCGGTATGCCGCCACCTGGGTTGGTCGGCGAACCGGGGCCGGTCCCACCAGGAATAATCGGGCTACCTGGTGTCGCTGGTGTCAGGGGGGGAGTGGAAGCAGGGGTACTCGGTACAAACGTGCCGGGGATCATCGCAGGCGTGGCCGGTGCGGGAGGCGTCACGGGCGGAAGCAACATGGCCGTGGCAACCGGCGGCAGATCGCCACACAGCACCTGGAAACGGCGCATCATCTGCTTCGGCGTCAGTCCCGGGCGCAGCGGATCGATCGGGGATACCGTCCGCACCATCTTTGGCTTTGGACTTACTGTACCAATCGTGCGGTGGACATACTGCTTAATCGTCCGCTTCTGCCGGGTGATCTCCTGAACCGGCTGCGACTCGGCCAGCTTATGGCTGTAATCGGCAATCCACCGCTCGCACTCCGGCGAATTGGAGATGCTCTCCGCACAACCGCCGACGGCGATGAATAGTACTGCGGTGATCAAGGCGGGATTACGCATGTAGACCTCTTCTTATACTACGGTTATGTTTGCAATCAAGTGGCCAATCAGTCATCCAGATGCCCAAATGCGGTGTGCGAAATCGCATTTGCATTCTATCCTTCAGTAAAGCCATTGAGGTGCAGCACCGTTGCCATCGAAACTGAGTTCCAGCCAAACTTTCGTCCTCGGCCTCGCGGCCGTAGTGGCCCTCTATTTCCTCCTGCAACGCAAACTTCCCCCGTTTGAGATGGGTGACCACGGCTCAATCGTGCTGGCTCAGAAGCAATCCGGCAGGGAAGCCACCGGCCCCACCATCGACGGCTGTCCGGTATTTCCTGCCTCCAATGTCTGGAACACGCCCATCGACGCGTTACCAAAGGATCCCCGCTCAGCCGCCTATCTTGAAGTCATGCGCCCCATCAGCCGTCTGCACCCCGACTTCGGGACCGATTCTTCTTACGGCATTCCCTTCACGGTGGTGCCTCCCACGACACGCCGCATCCCCATCGACTTTGAATATCACGATGACAGTGACCTCGGGAATTACCCGATTCCGCCAGACGCACCCATCGAGGGCGGCGCACACCCGAAAGACGACGGAGACCGCCACGTAATCGTGATCGAAGCACAGCGGTGCATGCTCTACGAGCTCTTCTCCGCAAAGAAGCTGTCGGATGGGAAGTGGAAGGCGGCCTCGGGCATCCGCATGGATCTGGAAAGTAACTCGCTCCGCCCGCTCGACAAGACCTCGGCAGACGCCGCAGGACTTCCCATCCTTCCGGGCCTCGTCCGCTATGAAGAGGTAGCGTCCGGAGAGATCCGGCACGCGCTGCGCTTCACCACCACACGCACCCAGGCAGCGTACGTCTGGCCTGCCAGGCACTTCGCCTCACCGCATCGGGACGCCAACTTCCCGCCCATGGGCGAACGCTTCCGTCTCCGCGCAGACTTCGACGCCTCCGGCTACCCCGCGGCCGACAAGGTCATCATCACCGCCTTGAAAAAGTACGGCATGCTTCTCGCCGACAACGGTGGCGACATGTTCATCAGTGGTGTCCCGGACAAGCGCTGGAACGACGACGAGCTGCACAAACTCACCAACATCAAGGCCTCCGACTTCGAAGCCGTGGACGAGACCAGCCTGCAGATGCTCGATGACTCTGCCCGCGCCGATCCACTCTCGGCATCGACACGGTAGCCTACTGACCCATCTTCGACCGGACCTTCAGGGTGATATAGACCAGCGTCAGCAGCGAAAGCCCAATGATGACGGACCACTTCAGCACAAAGGAGAAGGGGTCCTTCTTCAGGACAATCTGCCGGCTCGCGGCCATGCGCTCCAGCGCGAACAGCAGGCCGCCATACATGAACATCCATGGCGACAGGGCCCGCGAAAGGAACCAGCCTGCCGTCAGAAATCCCGTCAGCGCCAGCAGCAGCAGCCGAGCCATCGTCTGGATCTCCCGCGGATCGCCAACCATGTCGATACCTTGGTTGACCGCTCCCCAACGGAGGGCGGCGCCGGTACCAAGTGAGGGAGCCGCAACGGCCGGGCGAGCACTGACGCTCTCCGCCGCTGGCTCCTTCGCTCGAGCCAGCATCATGGCCCAGGCGTCCTTCGGCGAGGCGGGCACAGCAGCAGCCGCGACGGCCGGCTCATCTTCATCCTCACCCGAGCCACTCCCCGCGGAACTCAAACGGACGGCCGTCCGCATACTCACGAAGATGAACATCACCCAGCAGGTGAATCCAACGAAACCATCCTCCGCAGCACACTGAATGATCGAGTTGTGCGCGGTAATGTAATTCAACTCGCCGAACCGGTCGTTCCCGATTCCAAGCAGCGGATGCGTCTTGATGAACTCGATGCCCATCACCCAAGCATCCAGCCGGTCAGCACCCGCCTCCACAGAGACATCGCGACCGCCCGACCAGCCAAACGCCAGCGATCCCGCAAACAGCGCGCCCGCCACCACAATCGCCGGCACCGTTCCGATCTTGCGCCGCGCTGACAGGATCACAATCGCCATCAACCCAACCGCCGCACCACGCGAGTGCGCCAGGTAGAGGCCCGTCACCAGCGCCGCCACCGGGATCCCGATCACAAAAATGTTTAGGAAAGCACTCCGGCGTCGGAACAGGAAGACGCACGGGATCAAGCTCACCATCATCTGCGAGAAGTCATTGGGATCGTTGATCAGCCCAAGACCGCGCAACCGGCGAAGAGCGCCCTCGCCATACAGATAAAGACTCGGCGAAACATTCGCGCGCAGGTCCAGGAAGCCATGCACGATGAAGTAAAAGCTGCCCAGGAAAAGCGCCAGGAACATCAGTTGCAGGTGCCGCTTCGACCTGCAATTCACCGCAGTCAGAAAGTACGCGAACATCACCGGCAGAAATCCATAGAACGCCGTAGCGCCCTCACGGATGGACGCGTTGATGCCGACAGAAACGCCGATCAGGATCCATAGCGCAAAGATCGCCCATGTTTGCGGCTGTTGAAACAACTTCGACGGCCCGACACCGGGCAGGGTAGTGGCCAGCGCCAGCAGTGCCACGATCAGCTCAATGTGATAGACATGCAAGTCGCCGAAGAGCACAGGCGGGCTGACAAACGCCGTCAAGATATAGAGCAGCGTAAAGAAAAAGGCCAAGGCTCAGCTCCACCAATCTCTGGGTAAGGCGGTCATCGGGCCTCGAGTCCCATCAGCAGTCCGCAAGCTGCAATATCCGCGTGCGCCTCCTGCATCCGTGCCGCATCCTCCGGCCGGTAGTACTGCGGATTCGGACGCCACCGCAACGTCGCAATGTCTTCGGTCCAATCGCGCCCCGCGACCAAAGCCTCTTCCTTCAAAGCATCATTCAGCACGGCAGAACTGGCCACACATCCCACACCGTTGTCTTCCACCCAGCGCCGCGGCTCATAGGTGTGCGCGTTGTTCACGAAATCCGTAATCTGCGCTCCAAGCCCAGCATGCCGCAGCAGCCGCCCGGTCTGCGGCGTAATGAAGACGCGCGACCCGATCTCGGCATCTTCCAGCATCCCCACCGGCGTATTCGCAAACATCGCCTCCACCACCGCCACGCACGACCCTTCCCGCACCGACAGGATCACGCTCGTCTTCGCTCCCACCAGGTTGTCGTGCAACTCCTGGTCTGTCACATTCTCGCGCAACTCAAAGCGGTCGCGAACACCATAAGCACCCGCCTCATTCAAAATCGTCTCGCGAGACCGCCCCGGCTCACTCTGCCCATTCAGCACAATGCGAAAGTTCCGCGGCACATCTTGCAGCGCCCGGAAGAAAGCATGATGCCGCTTGTACTTCGCAAAGTTCGCCAGCATAAAGATGTCGATCGTCTTCTCAGCCTTCGGCACCGGCCGGAACTCATGATCGTCCACCCAGTTCGAGGCATACAACGGCACCATGCTGTACTTCGAGTCCATCCGCGGAAAGTACATCAGATCCTTCCGGTTACTGATCAGCGAAATGATCTTGTCCGGGTACACCCGCGGGAACAGGTACGTAAAAACCGAATGCGGCGGGCACCACGAAGGCGACACCACCAGCGTGTACCGGCTCGCAAACCGTGCCAGGTCCGTCGCCAACGCCATCCGCGCCATCTGGTTTTCGAACGAGACGAAGACGACACCCTTCTCCCGATCGCTGACATAGGGCTTCAAAATAATGCCCTTGGTGATCCGCCGCGAGGTCGGATCCGGCAAAAGCGTCTCCCAGCGAACCTCCGATGGATTGATTCGATTCAAAACGCGCGCAATCTCAGCCTCAGCACGCATAACAAGCGCATCATCGCTCGCAAGCCGCGCCGCCGCGCAAAGCTCGCGCAACACATCGACAGCCGCCCCAGTGCTGCTCGCATCAGCCTTCGCCGCGCGCAGAATCTTGTACCGGGCAAGAGAATTACGGACGACGGGGTTGTAGCGGAGGAAGTCCTCCGCCTCGATCCTAAGCCTTGCGATCATGCACCCTCATCCACGCTCTCCTGGCCATCGATCGCTCCTATCGCGTCCGGTAAACAGTCAGATCCCCGTAGTAAGGATCAGGGAAATGACCGACCAACGTGCTTCGATGCACAAGGTCCGCCAGGTACTGGTTCATGTCCGCGTAGAACTCAGCATCCCACGGCTCACCCTGCGTCATCATCCGGTCACCGAGCACAAAGTAACGCACACCAAACCGCTCCTGCGCCATCCGCGGTGTCGTCCGCTCATACGAGAGATACGGATGCTGATGCATCGCCAGCCAGAAGGTAATCGTGCCGTAAACAGGCTCGCCCGCAGGCACCACACTGTTCAACTCATCGGCTACTTTGTTGTAGTCGGCACGGCTGGCCGCGCGCAGCAGAACAAGGTTCGAGGCAAACTGCATCACCACCAAGAGCGAAATGCCACACACCACCGCCTTGCGCCAGCGCGGTCGATCCACCGTCGCAGCCGCGCAGGCACCGACCGTCAGCGCAATGAAAGGCGCCGCAAGCGCAAAGTAGCGAGACGACTTATTCGCAGTCTCGATAAACCAAAAGATCGTCGGAACCACCAGCAGCAGTTCCAGCCAAAGCCACGACCGCCGATACCGCCATAGCAGGAACGTTGCGATCGCAAAGCATGCAGGAATTACCAGTCGAACCGGCACCCACTCCAGCCCATGCCCGTGCAATTGATGCAAGCCCAGCATGTCACCGTAACGCTTACCTTCATGCACCAGCTTCATCGCCAGCGCTTCATGCGTACGCGCAAGATACTCCGCACGGAAGCCCGTCTTGCCCAACGGATTCGTCAGGATCCAGACCGCAAAGGGAACCAGTCCCGCCACAAAACCAACCGTGTAAAGCAGCGCGCCCCGCAGAGGAAAGCGGCCACTGCGGCGATCGATCACGATAGCCAGCAGCCCAAACGAAATCACAAATCCGAGCACGGTAATGTGGAACATCGCAGCGAGCGCAATCAGCAGTCCCGACGCCACGGCCCAGGTCACGCGCCCCGGGGCCCGCGCATACCGAACCATCGCCCATAGACTCAGCACCACCGCCATCGTCGTCAGCGCTTCGGGTCGCGCAGTGCGCGCACTCGCCACCAGGAAATTATCAGTAGCAGCAACCAGCACGGCAACCACCGCGCCACGCCTGCCCAGTACCTCCATCCCAATCCAGTACACGGCAAGCAGCACGATCGCCGCAGCAACCACAGACCCCATGCGAGCCTGCACCTGCCCCGTACCAAAGGCGCGGAAGAAGCCGGAGATCACCAGCGCTGTGCCGGGTGGCCTCGCGTCGAAGTGATTCTCAATGTCGTTCGGACCAATCGCCGGATCCGCAACGCCATGCCCATGTGCAATCGAAAAGCCCGGCCCCGTATACCAGCTCTCGTCCGTAACCCAGCGGTGGGACAGGTAAGGCAGCACCTGCACCAGCAGGGTCAGCACGGCGAGCAGCAGCCACTTCCAGTTCTTGAATAAGGAAGTGGTGCGGTGGTCGTTCGTTCCAGTCGATGTGTCTACGGCAGATGCAAAGCTCAACAAAAATCTCCAGGTGGCCAGCGGCAGCAAGCGCTCCACTGAAAGTCAGGCACTCGTTCTACCGGGAACGTTCTGCCCAGTTATGTACTATCTTCCGCGCGGCGCCGTAACAGCAGATTGGGATGACGATTTCAAGTCGAATATTCGCCTTGAGTCGGCAAGAAAGTCCGCAAAAACATGCGCATTGCATCTTGTTACGCTCTCTCATCCCCAGACCAGTTCGGCTCTCTCCAGGCCCTACCCATTTTCGCAGGTGATTATGAAACAGCTTCTTGCCCTTGCCCTTGCGTCGCTGGCCGTTGCCGGCGCGCTCCAGGCTCAGACACTCACGCCCGCCCAGGCTCGCATGGTTGGCGGCTGCATGATCTATCCCGCTGACAATATCTGGAACACTCCCATCAACGGCCTTCCGGTCGATCAGGACTCCGCTGTCTTCATCAACACCATTGGTAAGGGCTACGCCCTGCACCCCGACTTCGGCCGCGAAGCCTCCAACGGCATGCCCATCAACGTCGTCGACGGCAAGGCCACCAAGGTCAAGACCACCTTCGAAGACAAGGATGACAGCGACAAAGGACCGTATCCCGTAGGCTCCAGCGCCAATGCGCTCGTCGAGGGTGGACCGAATCCAAAGTCCGGCGATGATCACCACTTCCTCACCGTAGTCTCCGCTCCCAAGTGCGTGCTCTACGAGATGTACAACGTCAGCCCCATCACTTCCGGTGGCACAGTGGGTCGCAAGTCGAACGGCACTATCCAGGCGTACTCGGGCAATTACGTCGACCTCACCAGCAACCAGCTGCGCGCGCTTCCGCCCAACTCGCCGATGGGTCTGAACTCTGCCGACGCGGCCGGCCTCGAGATCATGCCTGCCCTCGTCCGCTATGACGAAGCCGCCTCCGGGCAGATCAACCATGCGCTTCGTTTCACTCTTCCCGTCACCCGCTCGGCCTTCGTATGGCCCGCGCGTCACTACGCCAGCAGCAACGCCAGCAACACCCTGCTGCCCATGGGCGCACGTATCCGCCTCAAGGCCAGCTTCAACACCGCTGGCTACTCGCAGAAGAACCAGGCGATCCTGAACGCGCTGAAAACGTACGGAGCCATCCTTGCCGACAACGGCTCTCCGCTCTTCCTCTCGGGAACGCCTGATGTGCGCTGGGATGATGACGACCTCCACAATCTCGGCAAGGTCACCTTCACCGACTTTGAGGTCGTCAGCATGAGCGCCATCGCCGATCTCGAATATGTGCCGAACTCCGGCAAGGTCGACCCCGACGCAAAGCTGAAGTAGCCTCACCCGCAATGGAAAGGGCCACCCGGATCGAGGGTGGCCCGTCTTTCTTTCGAAGCCGTTAGTTCCGGGCGAGCACAATGTCGTCGCCAGCTGGTTTGCGCAAAGAGTTCGCAATAATTTGCACAGCCGCATCCGCAGACTCCAGCCGTGTCCCGCGAAGGTATATGGTCTTGGCTGCAACATCCGTATCCGAGGTGGCAGTGCGAAGCGGAGCCTCACCCTGCTGCGAGAAGGCCATGTAGTCTTTCCATCCGTCCTCGCCGCAGACCACTACAAAGTGCCAATCGCCCGACACCTTCGCATCTACCGCGGCTTCACGCGTCATTTGCACCTGCTTTTCGCAGGAATGACGTTCTGTGCTCGACATCGAATCGAGATTGCCGCCCATGCAGACCTTGGTCTGGGCAACAGCGGAAAGAGAGAACAGGATCGTGGCAGCACAGACAATCGCTTGGCGCATTGGGGACCTCGTATCCATCCTTGCTATAGGAGGGATTACCGTGATCCTAGGACCAGCATTGGTACTTGTCTAGAACATAGTGGTAATTTAATGCCACAACTTTCGTGTGATTAAGGCGTCCAAATTGCCCTCGTCAAACCGAAGACCTGGGATTCCAGTGACACCATCATCGGCGCAGGAGAAATACGCTGCACATGGGACGGACGGATCGACCCTGACCGATTCCACCCGCCCTGAAACGCAAACGCTAACGAGAATCCAGCATCGATCGCGATCTTCTCCGTCTCATCGGTGAATGCGCTCGAGGAACCGACCGGGTAGGCGAGCGAATGAATCCGCAGGCCAAGCTCTTTCTCCAGAATGCGGCGAGACTCCGTCAGCTCCCAACGCTGCTGCTCCGCGCTCTGCTGGCTCAGAATCGTGTGGGAGCAGGTGTGTGAGCCAAATTCCATGCCTGCCGCCACCATCTCGCGTGCCTCGCCCCAGTTCAGGAACCTGCGTCCTGGCTCGGGCAGGCTGCAACCGGCACTCTCACGCAGCTCCTGCAGGAACCGGGCGCTGTCCTGGTTCTCCGGCCTCTTGTAGTGGCGAAGGAAGGGGCGGATCGCGGCCTCACGGTCTGATCCCACCTGCACCCGCAAGGGAACGGGCGTACTTACTTCCAGCACCGGGCGGTCCGTGTTCCGCACCAGATAGGCGATCTCATCCCACCATGGAACGGCATCGCTTCCTGCGTATTCAATCACGGGAAAGAAGATGCCGGGAGCACCCAGACTCCGCAGGACAGGAAAGGCGTTGGTGTAGTTGTCCAGGTAGCCGTCATCAAAGGTAATCGCCGCGTAGGTGCGGTCCAGCGGGCGCTTACCGGTCAGCAACTCTTCCAGCTCCTCGCCCGCAACGATCGGCATACGCTTCTGCAGGAAACGGACCTGTTCCCCGAGCCCCTCGGCCGTCTGGCTGAAGACGCCCCGGTCATAACGGGTCTTGCTGGCATCGCCGATCCGATGGTGATTCAGCACGATGACACCCGGACGAGACGGCAGGGCGTCAAGAAGGGCGAAGACACCCGACCTCTTCAGAATGCGTGACAGCAACAGGCGTTTGGACATGGGCGTAGTGCAGCCAGCAGGTGACCATAGTGCAGCCAGAAGGTGACCACTGTTGGCCAGCATACGACAGAACCCGGCAATTACCAGCGAATTTAGCCTCGCAGTTTGGCCTTTGCGGAGCGATAGCTCCGCAGCACCAGGTCGAGCAACGCCGGCGGGATGTAACTCAACACCACCAGAACGACCAGACGGCGCTTCCGCGGATTGCGCCGGAGCGCCCGGAACACGTGTTGACGAACACCTCGGCCATCGCGCAGCTTGAACTTCTCTTCAGCGATCCACTCATTCGCCTCGCGCCGTACCAGCTCCACATCCTGCTTGCGCAGGCGGCCTTCCGTATCGCTTGCCACTGCCTTTTCAACGGTAGCCAGAAAGTTGATCGCGCTGGCGTCCGTGTGGCGGGTCAGGCGATCCGCTCGGCCCTTACGGTACCGAATGGCAGGCGCGTCCAGTAGCGCGACCGGGCCTTCCTTGCAGGTGCGCAAGTGGAAGTCATAATCCTCACCCGAGCGCTTGAGTGTCTCGTCGAAGCCAGCAACAAGCAGGGCACGCTCCCGCCGCAGCATCACAGTCGACGTGTGCACCAGGCTGCCAAGGATCATCGGCGCGAAGATGTCCCCAAAGTAGAGGCGCACGGGCGTCTCCTGCTGGTACGCTGCCGCAGGCATCCCTGGTACAGCGGCTGCAGGCAGATTGCCTTCGAACAGCGTCTCCATGTGGTGATAGCGATAGGCGCTATACATCGTGCGCAGGTGCCTGGATTCCAGCAGATGGCCCTCGTGATCGATGGCTTCCATGTCCGTCCACACCATGCCGACCTCTGGCCGTGCGGCCATGCAGGCGAGCTGTGCCTCCAGCTTCCAGGGCATCCAAAGATCGTCAGAATCCAGGAACGTAATGAAGTCGCCCTTGGCTGCGCGTAATCCCGTATTTCTCGCGTGCGAAACGCCGGCGTTCTGCTGGTAGATGTAACGCAACCGGGTGTCGCCGTGGAAGTGAGCTGCCACCAGGTCGCCTGTCCCGTCGGTCGAGCCGTCATCGATGAGGATGAGTTCCCAGTCCTTGTGCGTTTGCGCGAGCACGCAATCAAGCGTCTCCAGCAGGCAATCCGCACGGTTGTACGTCGGTACCAGGATGCTCACCAGTTGTCCGCTCATCGGGCGCTCCCCGTTCGCGGCCTGGCCAGTGACGCAGCCTTGCCTGCCAGGCTGCCAAGGCTCTTTGCCAGCCGGCTCTTCCACACCTGCGGTTCCAGCATCCACTCCTCACCGACTTCTTCCACGGTGTCGCTCAGGATCCGTTTGGTCGCAGAGATACCCGCCAAAGGATCGTCTCCGCCCTCGCTCACCGTAACGCCACCCATATCGAACCAGGTCCCGCCGCTGTCGCGTGTCCACCGAACCAGATCCCACAGCAGCGGGTGGCTGATCGAGAGACTGCGGTGCTCCGGGCGTAGGTCAGCCGATCCCGCCGCACGGTACTCCGCATGGTCGCCGTGCATGCATCCCCACGCGAAGCCCAGCATGTTCTGCGCCTCAACTTCTTCGGCCGAGGGAAATAGACCAATCACGCGCGAAAGCGCCGGATTCTCAACGGAAAACTTCAGGATCGCCGGCCAGTCGGGTATGCGGAAACTTCCTCCACTCCGCTCCATGGCCTTCTGCTGCAATGCCGTCAGCGCCCCTGCGAACTGGGTGTCGGTCAGTGCACGAACCACCACGCCAAACTTCTCCCCATCGCGCAAACGCTTGCGCAACGACTTCCGCGTTGACAGCAGGACCTCGTCCGACTGATCGACCGGCAGCGTCAACGTGTGGTGATAGCTGCGCGGCGGTGCCGGTACGAAACCCTTTGCCCGCAGGATCTCCCGCATCGACTCCTGATCACCCCGAAGAAAGATCTCCAGGTTCAGGCGCAGGACGCTCTTGTCAGATCGTGCAATCTCAGAGAGTTGACGGATCGTCGACTCCCAAGTGTCTGTCGGCCAGCCGTGACCGAAACGCTGCACGCGCAGCAACACGTGGCCGGGCAGGCTGCGGCTGCTATCCCGCTGCACCACCACCGATGTCTTCGGACCAGTGGGTGTTGGTACATCGACAAGGAAAGAGGAATTCTGCGGCTGAGTCGCCGCCCACGCCGCGCGATGCCACAGCGGCAAAAGTGTACCGGAGCGGAGGGTATCTGCCTCCACTGCACGCCATGCATCATCCACTCGCGTAGAAATACCGCGGATACTCGCTGTCGTCGGAAGCATGGCCTAGTGTCTGGCCTCAGGATCGGCATGATGTCGAAACGCGGATTCCCGATCAACGAGCGCGCCTTCGCAAGGCGCAAAGCAGCGACCAGCAGCCGAGGCTGCTCTTTGGCACGATTCTACAAACGGGGTACTGATCACCCGGAATCTCTGCGCTGAACTCATGGAATGTACTCAGTATGCATCGCCGCAAACGATCAGACCACGCAATGGCACTGATCGGCGTTCACACTAAGTCTTATTTCTCCCCGCCCGATCGGAAAATGCTGTAAGTCACGCGGGATCAAGAAGCAAGTTGGCTGCCATAAGCTGCGAGATTTATAAAGTACTGCAACAAGCTACTTCGGCATCGGGATCGATACCGCATTCCCCGCGCCGCGCTCCGCGATCCAGAGCACATCACCTGCAGGCTCCACTGCGGTCGGCGTCTTCAGCCCTTCCTTCAGCACCGTCACACTGGCTCTCTCACCGTTCACAGTAAGTGCCGAGATCTTGCCGCTGCCGTTCTCAGCAACGAACAGCTTGCCACTCGCCGCGCGCATACCATCCACGCCCTTCACTGGCTGATCCATCCAGATGTCCACCGGCTGCCCAGGCTTGCCCGCAGCATCCACCGGAATCCGATACAGCTTGTTGAAGATGACATTGTTCACGTACAGCACCCCATCCAGGAACGTAATGCCATCCACGCCCACCAGGACACGGTGCTCCAGGAACAACTCTGCCGCTGATGCGCCCGCAGGCAGCCGATAGATGCGGCCCATCGCCGTGTCGGTTATGTAAAGCGCCTTATCGGCACCAAGCGCAAAGTCATTGCAGGTCGTGTTTTCGCCCGGCAGATCCCACCGCAGCTTTGGCGCGCCAGTCGTCAGGTCATAACCACGCAGAGCCGAATGACGCTTCGCAGGCGTGCTCTGCGGCACAGGCGCCAGCTCACACGCCCACAGCGTCTTGCTCGAAGGATCGGCAAGCATGCCAAGGAAGAACGTACCCGGGCCGTCCGCGGTAGCATCCACAAACTTCTCCGCAGCCGTCCCGCCTGCAGGAACCTTATAGACAAAGGGAGAACTCGCGCTGCCCACCAGCAACACACCGCCCGGCGCAACCGTTAGGCTCTCCGGCTGCGACTTCGCATCGCCGATCAGAATCTGCGCCATCAGCACAGATTGCCCCATGCCGACCAGCAGCGCGACACAGACTCCAACACGCCGAACAGTTGCGATAACCATGCACATCCCCTTGGCGACCAAAGTCGCTTCTTCAGACCGCGTTGTTACACCGTTGCAGGAACGGAAGCCATAGTAATTTACGCGCGGCATCATGCGTTGCAGCGCATCCAACTTTTCTGCATCGCCATTGCCGATACGGGATTTCGCCTATCGACGCACGTAACGATGTGCGCACCGATATCAAAGCGAGATAACGTAAAAGAAAGCACCGACCAAGGGAGAGACAAAGATGAAGCACATGATGATCGCGGGTCTGTTTGTGGCCATGGCCGCCACACAGGCACACGCGCAGATCAATGCAGGCGAGCAGAAGTCCGACGCCAACCTGCCGTTCACGATGACGCAGGTCACCACGCTGAATCTGCCCTGGCGCATCGCCTTCCTGCCCGACGGCCGCATGCTGATCACGGAAAAAGTCGGCCCCGTCTGGCTTGTCACGCAGCAGGGCGAAAAGACCGCCGTTGCCAACGTCCCCGCGGTTCTCGCCAAGGGACAGGGCGGCATGCTCGGCGTCTATCTCTCGCCGAAGTACGCTACCGATCATTCCGTCTACCTCGCCTACTCTGAACCCGGCGAACCCAGCGGCTCCAGCCTCGCTCTAGCCCGTGCCAAGCTCACGCTCGGCAACGGCACCGCAAGCCTCGACGACCTCAAAGTCATCTGGCGCGACGGTGAACGCGGCCTCGGCGGCCAGTTCGGCGCAGCCGTAGCCTTCTCGCCCGACGGCAAGTACCTCTACCTCACCTCCGGCGATCGCCAGCGCTTCACGCCCGCGCAGGACCCGAACCAGCCCCTCGGCAAGATCCTCCGCCTCACGCTGGACGGCAAGCCCGCTCCCGGCAACCCCATGGCAGGCAAGAAGGGAACACCCACCGTTCCCGTCATCGACCCGCCCTCTGACACCGAAGCAGCCAAGACCGCAGCGGTCGTCCGCACCTACACTTTCCCCGGGGCCAACATGACGCCCTCTGAGACCTGGAGCATGGGACACCGCACGCCCTACGGCCTGGCCTTCTCGCCCGACGGCAAGCTGTGGGAGGTCGAGCACGGCCCCAAGGGTGGCGATGAACTTAACCTCATCCAGCCCGGCAAGAACTACGGCTGGCCCCTCGCCTCCTACGCCACCAACTACAACGGCGTGCCCATCCCCAGCCCGGACACCCGCCCGGACCTCGTGAAGCCCGTCATCTACTGGACGCCCATCATCGCGCCCGGCAACATCATGTTCTACACCGGCAGCATGTTCCCGGCGTGGAAGGGTTCCGCACTCATGGGCGGCATGGCCACCCATACGCTTAATCGCATCACCTTCGACGGCAAGGGCGGCGCAACGCCGGCCGAACGTTACGACCTCGGCAAGCTACGCGCCCGCGACGTAGAGCAGGCACCCGACGGCGCTCTGTGGATCCTCGAAGACGCCAACCCCGGCGGCGTCTATCGCGTAACTCCCAAGTGAGTCGTCCTATGCAACAAGCAACAGCGAAGGCCCTGACAATGCGTCAGGGCCTTCGCTTGTTGCAAACCACCAATGCCTAATCCTTACGCAGCAGCGAAGCCCGTGTCACCACGCGATGATTCACATAGTTATACGGAGCCACCGTCTGCCCGCGCAGCAGTGCCATCCCCAGGCTGATCAGCGCAGGGCCATAGCTCGCCGGCTCATGCGATACAGACCCCACCATCGGCGACGTCCGCCGCTTCATCTCCGTCACCGCATCGGGAATGCAATCCTGTCCGGCAATCGCGATATGCCGCTCCCGCTTCAGCCGCCGCGCCGCATCGATCGCACCCAGCGCACTCGCATCCGTCGCCGCAGCGATCAGTATGTGCCGCAGCTTCGCATTCTTCTCAAGATAAGCAGTCACCAGGCGGTCGCTCCGTTCGCGCAGGCCACGACCATCCATGCGCGCATACGCCTCCTGCGGAAGGTCCGGCCACTGCGCGCGGATCGCCTCAAACGCACCCAGGATCCGCCCTTGCACCAACTGCCCAGCCTCCGGCAGATCCAGCCCCAGCACCGCCTCTACTTTTCCGCCCCACACGTCGGTCGCATAACTCACCAGCAGGTCACCCGCAGCCATGCCGACGCGGTAGTTATCCACGCCAAAGAACGTAGCATTCGGATGAGGAATATCAATTGCAATAAACGGAATCTCGGCCGCCGCAATCCTGTCGCCGATGATCGCCGCGACCTCATGCTCCACCTGGAACTCGATCACCAGGTCCACGCGCTTCTCAACGAACGTCTCCGCGTTGTGGACCGCCGTAGCGCCGTCATACTTGTTATCTAAAATCACCAGGTTCACGCCCGCACTCGCAGCCGCTGCCACCAGGCTCTTCTTCACCTCATTCGAAAACTGCAGCTCTTCACTCTGCGATCCAAATCCAAACGTCAGCTTGCTCGGCCGCGCCACATGCCGATAGGCGCCCTCCGACGTCTTCGCCAGGTACCCGCGATGCACCAACGTATTCAGCGCGCGATAGACGGTCGCCTTCGAAGTCCCGGTCCGCCGATGCACCTCGTCCAGCGTCATCGCACGCGACTCCGCCTGCAACAACTCCAGAATGTCCAGGCTCTTTGAGAGCACAGGGATCAGGTAGAGATTTTTCTGTGCCTTCGCCACGGTCGCTCCGAGTGATCCGCCTACTGAATCGACTTCAGGTAGTTGCCATAGCCCACGATCAATGTCGATCCAATCAGCAACGTCAGGCCCAGCGCCACCAGCGTCTTCGTACGGCGTGACGTGCCCGTCCATTCCTTCAGGAAGATGCCCCACAACGTAGCAAAGATAATGATCGAAGCCATATGCAGCGTCCAGGATGAGAAGTCATACTTGCCCATCTTCGTCTGGCCCAGCGAGTAGAAGAAGAACTGGAAGTACCACACCACGCCCGCAAGCGCTGCGAACAAGTAGTTCTTTGCCAGCCGCGATGCGGTCAGTCGTCCGTCCACTGTGTCCGCATCCGCCATGCTCCCGGCATGCTGCGCAGCCTGCATGGGATTGACGCCCGTCGCACCGGTAAACTGCCGTGCGGACTTGTTACGAAGGATCAGCACCACCGACCACACAAAGTTCGTCACAAAGCCGCCCCACAGCACCACCACCAGCACCGGCAGGTTCTGCCACAGGTCCAGGTGACCCTCGGCCAATAGCCGCTCCTTCGCAATCGCAGCAATCGGCGCACCCGCCGCGAGACCAAACGCAAAGAACGAACTCATGATGCCCGCAAACACGGCCACCAGCAGACCTCGGCCCAGTGAGAAATCCGTCTCACCCGCTTCAGCTTTCTCTTCTTCGGTGATCTCGTTTTCCTTCGACCAGCCTGCTGCGCCGTTGATCGCAACTGCAATCAGACACACCAGGATGCCCAGCAGGATCACCTGTCCGGAACGCTCGCTCAGGATCGTGTGCATCTCGCCCGCATAAATCGGCGGAATCAATGTGCCGAAGGCCGTGCACAGCCCCAGAGAAACCGCGTACCCAAGCGCAATACCGAGATACCGGATCGACAACCCAAAGGTAAGTCCACCAACACCCCACAGCATCCCGAAGAGCACGGCAAAGCCGATCGAACGATGCGGCGCGGCCTGGATGATCGACAGAAAGTGCGGTACGAACAGGGAAGCGATCACCAACGGAGCAATGATCCACGCGGCAACGCCCTGCACAATCCAGTAGATCTCCCACGACCAGCGCTTGATACCACGGAACGGGATGAAATTCGTAGCCGACGCGAAGCCGCCGATCCAGTGATAAAGAATGCCGATAAAAGGATTGGAGCCCATAATGCCTCGCGTTGGTGCAGTGTGCCGAATGCCGGCCGGATGCGTCCCACTCTACCGCACCGCAATCCAAATAGGAAAATAACTCTCTATTGAACTTCGTCATGCAGCTTCGGTACAGTGTGATGGGCGTCCCGTAGCGGTCGCCCATCGAAGGGAATTGGTGACGTACATGGCATCGCAGGCACTGACCACGGCATTGGACGGCTTCCGTATCGAGGTGCCTTCCTGGGGCTTCGCCAACACGGGTACGCGCTTCGGCAAGTTCGCGCAGGCCGCGGCCGCCACATCCATCGAAGAGAAGTTCGCCGACGCAGGCCAGGTCCACGCGCTCACTGGCGCCAGCCCGACGGTTGCGCTCCACGTCCTGTGGGACATGCCGAACGGCGTCGCCGACGTGCCTAAGATCCGCGAACTGGAGCAGCGTTACGGCGTGAAGGCCGGCTCCATCAATCCCAATCTCTTCCAGGCGCAGGAGTACAAGTTCGGCTCCATGTCGAACCCGGACCCGGCGATCCGCCGCCACGCACTCGATCACCTGCTTGAGTCCATTGAGATCGCAAAGGCGCTCGGCTCACGCGACATCTCCATCTGGGACGCCGACGGCTCCAACTACCCCGGCACGCAATCCATCAAGCGCCGCATCGAGTGGCTTGAGGAGATCCTCGTCACCGCTCACGAAGCCACCAGCGAAGACCAACGCCTGCTGATCGAATACAAGCCCTTCGAGCCCGCCTTCTATCACACGGACATCGCCGATTGGGGTATGGCATTGCACCTCGCTCGGAAAGCTGGCCCACGCGCCAAGGTGCTCGTCGACACTGGCCACCACGCACTCGGTACCAACATCGAACAGATCGTCGCCTGGCTGCTGCACGTCGACGCGCTCGGAGGCTTCCACTTCAACGACCGCAAGTACGCGGACGATGACCTGACGATCGGCTCCATCGATCCCTACCAGGTCTTCCGAATCTTTCACGAGATCCTCAGCGCACCCGCAGCAGCAACCGAGGGCGTTGCCTACATGATCGACCAAAGCCACAACCTGAAGGGCAAGATGGAAGCAATGGTGCAGAGCGTCGTCACCGCCCAGGAGCTCTTTGCACGTGCCGCATTAGTCGACCGCGCAACGCTCGCAACCCTGCAGGACAACTGCGCCCTCGTCGAAGCCGAAGAATGCTTCCGCGACGCCTTCTGGACCGATGTCCGCCCCGCCGTAAAGGCTTGGCGCGAAGACCGCGGTCTGCCCGCCAGCCCGCTCCTCTCCCTGAAGGAAAGCGGCTACGTCGAGAAGGCAGCTGCCGCCCGCGGAGCAAAGAACGCAGGCAGCGTTTCCAGCTACGCCTGATCGGCTACGGATAGAGAGAAAAAGGAAGGCAGCGCTACAGCGCTGCCTTCCTTTCTTACTTGGACTGTCTTGAGGGTGGCATCCGCACCCCTCTCAAACTTGTCATCCCGCAGCGAAGCGGAGGGATCTGCATGTGTGCCGGCCCACCAAAGCATTCACAATGGGGGCAATGAAGCAAAAGTGTTCGCGCGAAGCACGAACGCCACAAGCCCGGGAAATTACTTCCCGGAACCAGGCCGATACTTGATCGTATAAAACCCACCAAACACCGTGAGCAGAAGACCCCACCAAACCGTGGGGTGCAATTCATGCAAAACGGTCGGTGCCTCGTTGCCGGTCATCCACGCCCAGACTCCATACGGGACCAGCGCCAGCCCATACGCAAGCGTCATGATGCCCACGAAGAACCATATGCTTAGTGCCTCGCCCCTGCCTGTACCTTCTGCCATGTGCGGCCTCCTTCGGCCTTATTGCATGCTGCGAATGAAACGCCGCGACGTTAGAACAGGTAGATGTTGAAGGCGATCAGCGCAACCATCACGACGCAGGCCCAGAACACCGGCTTCTGCATCAGGCCGCGCGCACCATCATCGGGAATCACAGTCGCACCGTAGACCAGGCCGTTCAGCTCCGCCTCAGACTTCGGCTTCGTCATCAGGCTGACCACAACCGTGACCAGCACACAGATCAACCAGCTCCACAGTGCGCGATACATGTTCTCGGCCATCGGCTGCGCATCGGCAGAGAGTGCAATGTGTGCCAGCGCAGCACGGCCGCCCGTCTGCACGTACGCAAACATGCCGATCGAGCTGAGCGTGCCGGCCAGCAGGCCCCAGAAGCCGCCCGCAGCCGTCGCACGCTTCCACAGCATGCCCAGGATCACCGTGCCGAACAGGGGCGCGATAAAGAAGCTGAACAGAGCCTGAACGTAGTCCATGATCGAACTCGCGTGCGCCACCAGGTACGCCGTACCGATCGAGACAAGCATGCCGACCACCGTCGACATACGGCCCATCGACACCAGTTGCTTGTCGCTGGCCTTCTTGTTCATGTACGCGCCGTACAGGTCGTACGTCCACACCGTCGAGAAGGCAGACACGTTGCCGGCCATGCCGCTCATAAAGCCCGCGACCAGCGCCGTAATGCCAAGCCCCAGCAATCCCGGTCCGCAGTAGCGAACCAGCATTAGCGGCAGCACTTCGTCATAGGCATGCATGCCGGGGTGCGCTGCAGCCACGTCCGAAGGCACCAGGTGCATCAGCGATCCATCGCCATTCTTCAATACGGCCAGCGCGATCAGGCCGGGGATGATGACGATCAAAGGCACTGCCATCTTGAACGCAGCACCGATCACCGGGGCCATCTTTGCCGCACGCAGATCCTTCGCGGACAGCACGCGCTGGACGACGAGGAAGTCGGTCGTCCAGTAACCGAAACTGATTACACCCATCAGGCCGAAGACGATGCCCGTCCAGTGAATGCCCATCGGGTTGGTATTGAAGTGACCCAGTGTCGACCACATGTGCGTGTAGTCGGTCGATCCAACGTTGCGCGCAATCTGCGCCTTCAGGTTCGTCCACCCACCCGCCTCGATCAGGCCAAGGATGGGGATAAGTCCGGCACCCGCCCAGATCAGTACGAACTGCAGCACCTCGTTGATGATGGCGGAACGTAGACCGCCCAGCATGACGTACAGCGCAACCGTCGCAGCACCCACCCAGATTGAGAACGTCATGTTCCAGCCCAGCACCGTATGCATCACCACGGCCATGGCATACATGTTCACGCCCGACATCAGAATCGTCATCATGCCAAAGCTGGCAGCAGCCAGGCCGCGAGCACCCTCACCAAAGCGCAGCTTCAGATATCCGGGAACCGAGTGCGTCTTGGAGATGTAATAGAACGGCATCATCACGATGCCCAGGAACAGCATCGCGGGGATGGCGCCAACCCAGTACCAATGCATCGCCAGGATGCCGTACTGGTAAGCCGATCCGGCCCAGCCCATTAGTTCCAGTGAACCAAGGTTCGCTGAAACGAAACTCAGTCCCGCGATCCACGCCGTCATCTCGCGACCGGCCAGGAAGAACTCTTCGCTGGTATTCGTCGAGCCCTTCACATAGAAGCCGACAAACACCACGACGCAGAAGTACAGCACCAGGATCAGGATGTCGAGCGGTGCGAGATGCGTCAGGGAAGCCCGTTCGGGCAGGGCGAAAAACAGAAACGGCAGCGGCATGGTTGGCCCTTAAAGAAGGTATCTACGAAAAGGTATCTACATGACCGCGATTCCGGGCGGCATGGGTAATGCAAGGCGCTGCCCCCATTGCCGGGAACAGCGCCTCATTTCACAACAGTTCGAACTACGAGTAGATCCTGCGCGCAAGCATATTCTCAATCTGCTCCTGCTTGCCACTGCGTGGCTGCGGATTGATCGCCGAAGACTCCGCCTTCGCTGCGATCTCATCCAACGACACCTTGCCGGTCAGCATCGCCTGAGCCTCAGGCGTCTTCCAGCCCGCATACCGGTCATCCAGCAGGGCATCGTACTTGCCCTCTTCAACCAGCTTCGCAGCCGAAAGGAAAGCACGAGCGCACATGTCCACACCGCCCACATGAGCGGCAACCAGGTCTTCCTCGGTAAAGCTCTGACGACGAACCTTCGCGTCAAAGTTGCAGCCACCCTTGCCCAGGCCGCCCGCCTTGATGACGTGATACATCGACATCGTCATCGTCCACAGGTCGTTCGGGAACTGGTCGGTATCCCAGCCCAGCAGCGCATCGCCACGGTTGATATCCAGCGAACCCAGGATGCCAAGCGCTCCCGCCGTTGCAATCTCATGCTCGAAGCTGTGACCAGCCAGCGTCGCATGGTTCGCCTCAAGGTTCACGCGAACCTCGTTCTCCAGGCCGTACTTCTTCAGGAAGCCATACACCGTCGCCGTATCGAAGTCATATTGGTGCGCCGTCGGCTCCTTCGGCTTCGGCTCGATCAGGATCTGACCATCGAAACCGATCTTGTGCTTGTAGTCCACCACCAGCGACAGGAAGCGGCCCATCTGGTCCAGCTCCTGCTTCATGTTGGTGTTCAGCAGCGTCTCGTAGCCCTCACGACCGCCCCACAGAACATAGTTCGATCCGCCGAGCTGCTTCGTCGCATCCATGCAATGCTTCACGGTCGCCGCGCACCACGCAAAGACATCCGGATCGGGGTTCGTGGAAGCACCGGCCATGAATCGCGGGTGCGAGAACAGGTTCGCCGTGCCCCACAGCAGCTTCGTGCTGCTGCTCGCCATCTTCTCTTCCAGGTAATCGACGATGGTATGAAAGTTCCCCAGCGTCTCCTTCAACGTCTCGCCGCCCGGCGCAATGTCCGCATCGTGGAAGCAGAAGAAGGGAAGTCCAAGCACGCGGAAGAAGTCGAACGCAGCATCCGCCTTCACCTTTGCCAGCGCAATCGGGTCGCCCGCAGCCATCCACGGCCGATCGATCGTCGCTCCACCAAACGGGTCGCTGCCGGACATCGCGAAGCTGTGCCAGTAAGCGACGGCAAAGCGCAGATGCTCGCCCAGCGGCTTGCCCATTACAACGCGCTCTGCGTCGTAATACTGGTAAGCCAGGGGATTGGCGCTGTCCGCGCCCTCAAACTTCACTGCCGGAAAGTTGCTGAAAACAGTGTTAGCCAATGTAAGTTCTCCAAATCTTGCGTGAAGTGAATTCGGTGCCGGGCCGGGGAAGGATTGACGTGACGCTAAGTCGTGGCCAGGCGAAGTTCGGGGTATTGGTCGTGCAGAACGGCGTTATACGTCTGCCGCGCTGCTTGATAAAGCGCTAAAAATTCCGGCCGGCCGCTGGCGGACTTAGTCTCATCCACCTGCACCAGCCGCTCGGTCAACTCTGCAAAGGTCGTCGCACGGCCGCTCTGCTGCCCAAAGGCATACATCGCCTGGATCGCCGCGCCCAGGCAGCCCGCCTCTTCTTCGAGAGGCACCTGGATGGTCGCGCCCGTAGCATCCGCCAGCATCTGGCGCCAACCGCTCGACCGCGCACCGCCGCCGATCACCAGGATCTTCGTCGCAGCCTTGCCCTCCAGGATCAGGTCCAGCCCATTCAGAATGCCGAACGTCACGCCCTCAATCGCACTGCGCACCAGGTTTGCTGGCGTAAAGTTCGTTGCATTCAGCCCAACGATGCTGCCGCGAGCGCCCGGCAGATCCGGCGTCCGCTCGCCATTCAGGAACGGCAGGAAAGTAATACCTTCGGCGCCCGGCACCGTATCTTCCAGCGTCGGATCGATCTGGTCGACGGTCCATCCCAGCAGGTGCAGAGTCTGCGTCACAACGTTCGTCGCATTCATCGTGCACACCAGCGGCAACCACCCACCCGATGACGAACAGAACGGAGCCACGCTACTATCCGGGTGCTGCAACGGCGCCTCGCGGAACGAGTAGACCGTTGATGACGTACCCAGGCTCAGCGTCACCACACCCTCGCGCACATTGCCCGTGCCGATGGCGCCCATCATGTTGTCTCCACCGCCGCTCGAAACAGCGCAATCGGTCGACAATCCCAGCTCCGCAGCTACATCAGCCTTCACCTTGCCGACGATCTGATCCACCGTCAACAAGGGCGGCAACGCAGCCTTCAACTGCCCCGTACCACCGTCGATCAGGTCCAGAATCTCGCCGATCCAGCCGCGTGTCCGCACATCGAAGAACGCCGTGCCGGAAGCATCGCCGTACTCCGCAAAGATCTCGCCAGTCAGCCAGAAGTTCAGATACTCATGCGGCAGCAGGATATGCCGAACCCGCGCAAAGTTCTCAGGCTCCATCTCCCGCAACCAAAGCAGCTTCGACACCGTGTAACCCGTCAACGGCAGAATCCCAAAGCGACGGATCGCCTCGCTCTTCCCGCCCAGCAACTTCACCAGCTCGGCATTCTGCGGCGCAGTCTCTGTGTCATTCCACAGCTTTGCAGGACGGATGACTTCTTTGTTCTCGTCCAGCACAACCAGCCCATGCTGCTGGCCTGACACGCCGATCGCCTTTACCTGTGCGCCATCATTCCCGGCAGCCTGCAGCACAGTCGTGCGCAACGCATCCACCCACCACTGCGGCTGCTGTTCCCGGGCGCCGTTCGCGCGTTCGATCAGGTCATGCTTGGCATAGCCGCGGCCATGGGCCGTGCCATCGTCGCCGATCAGGAGTGCCTTCGTACCCTGGGTCCCACAATCAATACCCAGGTACAGATCGGGCTTCATCATTCCATGTCCTATGCATCGGCAGCCGTCGCCTGCGTGGTGCTTTTTGCGCTTCAGATGATTCGCAAACGGCATTAAGTTTATGGCCCAAACTATATTGCTGCGATGTGCGGCTGTCAATGCAAACAGGCGTGATCTGTAGCCGTGACAACCCGCCATACTGCGGCACGGTATTAGCCACAATACTTCAGCAGGATTTACCGACAGTAACGAATCGAAACAGGGCAGCGCGTCAGGACGAGTGCGATGCCGCAATCATTGAAGGCCGAGGACTCGACTCATCGTGAGTCGACCGGTGATAACTCGCATGGCGCTGCATCAGCATGGCAGCGGAACCACTCAGCCGAGCCAGCTCCGCATCGCCCGCGGCGTGCAGACGAGGAGCCTCACCCGCCAGCATCGACGAAGCAAGCTCCTTCCACACAATCGGCCCACAACGCTCCCATGCGGCAGTAATATCGCCCACCACCAGGATCAGTTCCGGCGACAGCGCCGCCGTAATCATCCGCAGACCACGCCCCAGTGCAACTGCCTGCTCGGTAATGGCCTTGATCGCAGTCGCGTCGCCATCCTCCGCCAGCCGCATCAGCTCGTAGATGTCCCCCACCTTGCGCCGGCCCGCTGCATTAAAGTTGCGAATCGGCGCACGCGACGACGCCACCATCTCCCAGCAACCCTTCTGCCCGCACTGGCACAGCGGACCCGCAGGATCCACTGACACATGGCCGAACTCACCCGCCAGGCCGTTGAAGCCGGACTGCATCACACCACCCGCCAAAATCGCCGTTCCAACGCCCTCGGCCACCGCAACCAGCACAACGTTCTTCGCACCATGCAGACGGCCATACCAAAGCTCAGACAGCAGGCAGACGTTCGCATCGTTGTCCAGCTCCACCTGCAGCTCTGACTCGCGCTCCAGCGCAGCCCTCAGGTCAAAGTCCTGCCACTTCATATTCGGCGCCAGCAACACGCGCTGCGTCACCGGATGCACGCGGCCCTGGATGCTCACGCCCACACCCTCAAACGACTTGCCAGCATGCTCCGCACGCAGCGCACGCATCCGCTTACCGATCTGCGATACCGTCCGCCGCAGATCGCTGGAGCTGGGAATAATCTCGCGGGAAAGGAAGCGGCCACTCAGGTCCACCACGGCCAGGATCGCCCGGTCCGGCCGCAGGTCCAGCGCAAACGTCACCATCGCACTGTTCACAGACAGCATCGTCGACGGGCGTCCGCGCGCTGCCTTGATGACAGCACCTTCGCGCACCCAGTTCTCCTGGATAAGCTGTTCGACAATGGCGGAGACAGTGCTCGGCCGCAGACCGGACAGGCGCGAAAGATCCGCGCGGGCCAGCGGCTGGTTGAAACGGATCAGCTCAAGAATGATGTCGCGATTGATGTCCCGCGCAATATCGCTGGACACAGGCTGAACAGAAGCGAGGTCGATCCGGCGAATGCCACGCGTTCGGTCGTTGCGGGATGGCTCGTGTGTTCGTTCGCTCATCGTTGTGGCTAACTCTCGCCAATGGTACGACAAGACCGCCGCGAAGTGGAGACTACCGCGGCGACCTCGTCAACCCTGCGCGCAACGATACGCGATTTCATTCGAAGCGTCAGTGAATGCTGAAACTACGAAAGTGGAGTCCAGGCAGAGGCATTCGCTGATGACTTCAGCACCGCCTCAATAAACCGAACACCCGCAACACCATCGGCAACGGTCGGCAGCAGCCGCGATGAAGCATCCGCCTCGCGCCCTTCAAGCCTCGCCACAATCTGCTCCGCAATATCGCTGTACAGCGTCGCAAAAGCTTCGAAGTAACCCTCAGGATGTCCCGTCGGCAACCGTGTCCCGGCAGCCGGCGAAGCCGTAACGCCAGCGCCGCCACGCGTCAGGATCCGCGTCGGCTCGCCCAGCGGTGCATGCTGCACGTAGTTGGGATTCTCCTGGTGCCACGTCAGCGAACCCTTCTCGCCGTACACCCGTATGTTCAGATTGTTCTCTTCACCAATCGCAATCTGCGACGACCAAAGGCTCGCCTTCGCTCCACCCTCGAAGTGCAGCATCGCCTGGACATTGTCATCCAGTCGTCGCCCCTCCACAAACGTGGAAAGATCCGCAGCAACTTCCTTCGGCTTCAATCCCGTGATGAAGCACGCGGTATGGAAGGCATGCGTCGCAATATCGCCCAGGCAGCCCGCCGGTCCGCTCTTCGCAGGATCGGTGCGCCACGCAGCCTGCTTTGCTCCGGTGTCTTCCAGCTTCGTTGCCAGCCAGCCCTGCGCGTACTCCGCCTGGATCATCCGCACCGCGCCAATGCCGCCAGTCGTCACGATCTCGCGCATCTGCCGAACCATCGGATAACCCGAGTAGCTCTGCGTCACACCGAAAATCAATCCGGTCGACGCAACCGCCGCGGCCAGGTCATCCGCATCGGTCAGGTTCGTCGTCAGCGGCTTGTCACACATTACGTGAATACCCGCAGCGAGAAACGCCTTCGCAATCGGATGGTGCATGTGATTTGGTGTCACGATGGCGACCACATCGATCGGTTCCGGATGCTTTGCCTCGGCATCCGCCATCTCCTGAAAGCTGCTGTACACACGAGGGATACGCAGCTCGCTCGCGTAAGCGCGTGACTTCTCCGCATCGGACGACAGCGCCGCTGCCACCAGCTCAAAGCGGTCGTCCAGTCGCGCAGCGGCGCGGTGGACGGCGCCGATAAAGGCTCCGGGACCACCGCCCACCATGCCAAGCCGCAGTCTGCGATTTAGCTTCGTGCTCATGCTTTTTCTTCCTTCAATCCCAGCAACTGGCGCAGAACGCTGTGATCCGTCGTCGCATCCGCGAAATCATCGAAGGCCTTATCTGCGGTCTGGATGATGTGCTTCGCAATGAACGGCGCACCCTCACGAGCACCCTGTTCGCTGCTCTTGATGCAGCACTCCCACTCCATATTCGCCCAGCCATCGAACCCGTACTGCGTCAGCTTTGAGAAGATCGCCCCGAAGTCCACCTGGCCATCACCCAGCGAACGGAAACGTCCCGCGCGGTTTGCCCACGACTGGAATCCGCCGTACACACCCTGCCGTCCCGTCGGCCGGAACTCTGCATCCTTCACATGGAACATCTTGATCCGGTCGTGATACAGGTCGATGTACTCCAGGTAGTCCAGCTGCTGCAGCACGAAATGGCTCGGATCGTAGAGCAGGTTGCAACGCGCGTGCTCATCCACCAGATCCAGGAACATCTCGAACGACGCGCCGTCATGCAGGTCTTCGCCCGGATGCACCTCGTAGCAAAGGTCCACATCATTCTCGTCAAAGACATCCAGGATCGGCAGCCAGCGATTAGCCAACTCACGGAACGCCGTCTCGACGAGACCATCAGGACGCTGCGGCCACGGGTAGAGATAAGGCCACGCCAGCGCGCCAGAGAAGGTCGCATGCTGCTTCAGGCCCAGGTTCTTTGAGGCGCGCGCGGCGAAGTGCAACTGCTCCACCGCCCATGCGGTCCGTGCCGCCGGTGCGTTGTGGACGGAGGCCGGTGCAAAGTTGTCGAACAGCAGATCGTACGCCGGATGCACGGCGACCAATTGTCCCTGCAGGTGCGTCGAAAGCTCCGTGATCGCAAGCCCGTGTGAGGCTACAGTACCCAGCAGCTCGTCGCAGTAGGTCTTGCTCTCTGCAGCCTTCTGCAGATCGAACAGACGCTTGTCCCAGCTCGGGATCTGAACGCCCTTATAGCCGAGCGATGCGGCCCAGTGGCAAATGTTATCCAGCGTGTTAAACGGCGCAACATCGCCGGCAAACTGCGCCAGGAAGATACCTGGTCCCTTGATCGTCTTCATGTCTATCCTTGCGTTGGTGCGAGTGGAGTCACGATGTGTCTCCCGCGGGACATCTTACTGCGTCGGACCCACTGGGCGTGTCACGGGAGGGGCGCCAGCGCCCGAAACGGGAGCAAAGCCAGGCCGGGCAGGCGGTGCAGGCATCGTCATATCCAGCGGATTCAGGCCCTTCTTCGCATTCGGATCCATCGCCTCCAGGTCCGCGCGATAGCTCACCGTATTCGCGGTAGGGAAGTTCGAAGGCACCGGCTGCGTCACCTTGCCGGTCGCAGCCCACTCCACACCACGCTGAAAGATCGTCACGGCATCGACAGAGCTGAGTGCGACACCATCGTGTCCCCAGGCCGCATGAACGACGCGACCCTTGCCAAACTGCGAGACCATCACCATCGGCTCTTCAAAGCCCGTTCCACGATTCGTGGGATCGGAGTAAGCCGTCGCCAGTACCGTCATGCCGCCCGGTCCGCGCAGATTCGCGTACAGTTCGTCGCCCTGATGCATCCAGGTCTTCGGCAGACCCTTCAGGATGGGATTGTTTGTCGTGTCCTGCACCGTCACTTTGAAGGGAGCACGCGGGCCATGCATGCCAGCCCGGCCCGGCTTATCGTCGGAGACCAGCTTACCGTTCTGGTAGTACCAGTGCGGTCCGGACTTCTCATCGCGACCGCGCCAGCCACCGACCCCGATCATCTCGTTGAAGGCCTTCCACTTCGGGAAGGCATTGTCCGCAGCATGGACGGTGACCAGCCCGCCGCCGTTCTTCATGAACGTCTCGAAGCCTTCCTTCACATCCGCGCCCCAGCGTTCGTCCGGAGCGTCGTAGTTCAACACCACCACCTGGTACTTGCTCCAGGCCGGATGAAACTGCGAAAAGTCGCCATCCTTCGGCGGAGCAGTCATCACCTCGGTGTCGAACAGGCCCGTCTCGTCCAGCTCCTTCTTCAGGATCGGCGTGATCGCGGCCCAGTTATGGTACGGAGCCGCGCTCTCACCATCGAGCAGAAGGACGTGGATACGGGGCGCGGCCATCGCGCTCGCACTCTGCAGAAACAACATGCCACCTGTAACTGCCAACGCAAAACGCTTCATAACCGCCCCCGGATCGTACGAATGCTCTTACTTACTTCTTCGCCGTCTTCACTGCCGCCGCGTGATGCTCCGGCAGGGTAAAGGCATACAGGATGCTGCCGCTGCTCAACAGAACCACCTGGTGGCCGTCCAGCTCATACGTGATCGGTGTCGATGCGATGTTCCCGCCCGTGCCCGCATGCCACAGCGTCTTGCCGGTCGCCGTATCCAGCGCCAGGAAGTTACCCGAAGCATCGCCCGAGAAGGTCAGGCCGGACGCAGTCGTCATCACACCAGATCCGGCACGACGGCCCAGTGGATGCGTCCAGCGCGGCTTGCCCGTGCGATAGTCGATCGCAATTAGCTCGCCCTTGGACCAAAGGCTGTAATCAGCACCAGCCCATCCATACGTGCCGTCGGCGGGCTTCGCAAAGTAAAGACTGTAGCTCGGCGATGCACTCACAATGAACAGGCCGGTCTTCGGATCGAAGCTGGGTGAACGATAGTTCGTCAGGCCGCCCTCGTCCGGTGCGATCAGCCGGCCATCCTGCGCAGGCTCCTTCGCCGGATTCGGGATCGGACGACCTTCCTTGTCGATGCCAAGTGTCCAGTTCACCGGCCCAAAGGTCGTCGTGAGAATGCTCTTGCCTGTAACGCGATCGATCACGAAGAAGTGACCGTTACGCGAAGCCTGCATCAGCACCTTGCGCGGCTTGCCCTCGACAGTCACATCCGCCAGCACCGGGATCTCAACCGCATCCCAGTCATGCGTATCGTGCGGCGAAGGCTGGAAGGCCCACTTCAACTTGCCCGTCTCCGGATCGAGCGCAACAATGCTGCACGTATAAAGATTGTCGCCAGGACGTACCGTACCGTTCAACACCGGCGTCGGATTGCCCGTACCCCAGAACATCAGATTCTGCTCCGGATCGTAAGTGCCCGTCATCCAGATATTGCCGCCGCTGGTCATCTTCGGCGTTCCAACCGGAGGCGTAGCATCCCACTGCCACTGCGTCTTACCCGTCTCAGGATCCAGCGACCGCAGGAAACCCTGCAGGTTATCGAAGTCGCCCGAAGCGCCCACCATCACATGGTTGCCAACAATCAGCGGAGACATCGTCGACCACTGACCCTTGTTCGAGTCCGCCACCATCACATCCCAAAGCACCTTGCCTGTCTTGGCATCCAGTGCCTCCACATGCGCGTCGCTGGTCATGTAATACAGCTTGTCCTTCAACATGCTCACGCCACGCTGACCAATGTGGAACGCCTTGTTCGGCGGCGCAGCATAGTGCCAGATCGTATGACCAGTGCGAGCATCCACCGCCCACACATGGTCCGGCATCGTGAAGTACAGAACCCCATCCACCAGGATCGGCGTCGACTTCATAGTGTTCCCGCCGCCACCCAGACCCGTCTGGAATGTCCACGCCAGCGTCATCTGCGACACGTTCGCGGGCGAGATCTCGGTCAACGGGCTGTGCCGCTGCCCACTGTAATCCCCGTGAAAACCAGGCCAGCTATCACGCGGAGGGTTCTTAAGAATCGCATCGGTCACGCCCTGCGCAGTTGCAGAGACAGAAGTTACAGCCACGGCGGCAAGAGCAAAGGCGCGCACAGAGTGCAGGAAGGTCATGGAAAAACCGGCTTTCATCAGTGTCATCGTCTGCACTTACTTCAGGGTGTTGATGTACGCGTAGAGGTTGTGAACGTCTTCATCGGTGTACTTGCTGAAGAGCGCAACGTGCGCATCGACCGGGCTCTCTTCCTTAAACGTCACCGCCGTCACAGGCCACGAGTGATACACGCCAAACGTGTCCGTCATCCCGATCACGAACTCATCCTTGTACGTCTCGATGCCCGTCAGCGTCACGCCCGTGCGAGTCTTCACAGTCACCTTCGTCTTCGCATCGCGAGGCGAAAGCATCTCCTGCTCCAGTCGCAGACCCGTAAACTTCTTCGCCACATGTGCAAGATCACCCGTAGCCGAGTGGCAACTCACGCAGTTTCCCGTCGTCTCGAAGTACTTCTTGCCCGCCGCCACATTGCCCGTCAGCAGGTCGGAATCTTCCACGCCCTTACGAACGCCCGTCTGCGACATCGCCTTGTCCTGCTGCGAGTGCACAAACGCCACCAACTCCATGATCTGCGCATCCGGCAGGCTGAAGCGCGGCATACCCTTCTCCTGGCGACCGTTGCGGATCACCGCGCCAATGCCTTCGCCATTCTTGTCGCCGCTCACGACCTTTGACCGCGTCAGGTCCGGCCCGCTCTCACCGCCGCCCGCATCCTTGCCGTGGCAGAAGGCGCAGTTCTGGATGAACAGGCTGCCGCCCGCATCGATCTGCGTAGCCGTAAACTTCGCATGTTCGGGCGGCGGTCCCTGCGAACCAACCGTGACCGGCGTACGCGGCGGACCGGCCGGAACCGGTGTCGCATTCTGTGCCGAAACTCCAGGCAGGAAGGGCAGCGCGGCCGCCGCGGAGATCGCCAGCGCGGCCAGCGTCGTCTTAGACAAGAGATTCATTGCAATCCACTTCCTGTGCTTCATAATCCCGAGACAAACGCCGGGCTTTGCTGCAAAACGTGCAAGATCTGATTTAGTTGTTGGCGAAGACTATATGCAGCGGCTTCAAACTCTGTCAAGCAAACCACGGCACACGCAAGCTCCACAAAGCCTCGCTCGTTATGCCGCCAAACTTCCGCGGAAACTCTGTGCGCAGCATCGACGCCGCACGCAGTGAAAACCGCCAGCATCAAGCGCTGACGGTATTCTCCAGCGTGCCAATGCCGTCGATGCTGATACGCACCACATCGCCCGGCTGCAGTGTGAACTCGTTCGGCGGCACAATGCCAGTACCGGTAAACAACAGCGCGCCAAACGGGAAGCTCAACTCGCGGAACAAATACTCCAGCAACTCTGCAGGCTCGCGCTTCAGCTCCGCCAGAGTGGTGCTCCCGGTCACGACATCATGGCCTCCGCGAATAATTTCCAGCAGGATCTTCATCGACCGGTCCAGCGGTGCACCTGCCGTCAGCAGGATGCAGGGACCAATCGCACAGCTACCGTTGTAGACCTTCGCCTGCGGCAGATATAGCGGGTTCTCGCCCTCAATATCGCGCGAACTCATGTCATTGCCGATCGTCAGGCCAATCTGCTCACCACGCGCATTCGCCACCAGCACCAGCTCCGGCTCCGGGATCGACCACGTAGCATCCGTGCGGATGCGAACATCGTCCCCGGGCCCCACAGAGCGCCAGCCGGCGCTCTTAAAGAACAACTCGGGACGCTCCGCAACATACACGCGGTCATAAAAGTCCCCGCCGCCCGCGGCCTTGCTCTCTTCCATGCGCGCATCGCGGCTGCGGTAGTACGTCACGCCGGAGGCCCATACCTCCTGCGAGGTAACCGGCGCCAGGATCGTGGAAGCGTCCAGCATCACAGCCGAGCCACTCGTCGCAGCCGCTGCCCGCTCCATCAGCTCTGTACTGTTCAGCAGCTCATCCCAGTTCTCAGCCTCAATCTTGTAGGCCGTGCCATCGGTTTCAACGAAGAAGCCCTGTGTCGTCCGAAAGAGTTTCAATGCCATGCTCCCTTTGTTAGTCGTGTGCCGTGTGAAGTCTCTTCGTGATCGCGTCCGCGTCATACACGCATCCGCCCCAGACACCGCCGCTGGCCTGCACCAGCGCAGCCCACAGGCGTGTGTCGTCTGTCATATCCGGGTGCGACTGCAGATCGGCGCGTGGCGCGCGTGCTGCCAGCCGTTTCGCTCCCTCTTCTGCGCTGAATGTCTCATCACCCTCGCCCAGCAGATCCACCGTTGCATGCAGGCTGTTCCGATCCACCATGATGCTGATGGTGTCGCCATCGACGATGCGGCCCACCGGTCCACCGGCCAGAGCCTCCGGCGAGATGTGTCCAATGCACGCACCGGTCGAAACACCGCTAAACCGAGCATCCGTCAGCACGGCCACATGCTTGCAGAACGGCAGGTTCTTCAACGCCGACGTGATCTGGTAGACCTCCTGCATCCCCGCGCCAATCGGCCCGCCGCAGATCAGCACCATCACATCGCCGTGCGACACCTTGCCGTCCTTGATCGCATGGATCGCAGCCGCCTCTGTGATGAACACACGCGCCGGACCCGTGTGCCGGTACACTCCATCCGCATTGATCAGCGACGGATCGATCGACGTGCTCTTGATCACCGATCCATCCGGTGCCAGGTTGCCAACAGGGAAGCACACTGTCGGCGTCAGTCCACGCGCACGCGCCCCATCGGGCGAGAAGATCACATCGCCCGCATCGATGCCGTCCAGGGCCATCAGGCGCTCGCGCATCTGTGTGCGTCGCTCGCTCGTCTCCCACCAGTCCAGGTTGGCATCCAGCGTCTCGCCGCTCACGGTCTTCACCGACGTATCCAGCAGCCCCGCACGACGCAGATGCAGCATCACCTCCGGCACCGCACCCGCCAGGAACACCTGCACCGTTGCATAGCCCTGCGGCCCATTCGGCAACGCATCCACCAGCCGAGGCACAGCGCGATTCACCGCGATCCAGTCCTGCGCCGTCGGCCGCTTCAATCCCGCGGCATGCGCCACGGCAGGAATGTGCAGCAACAGATTCGTCGATCCACCAAAGGCCGCGTGCACCACCATCGCATTGCGGATCGCAGCATCGGTCAACACATCCCGCGTGCCCATCCCCATCGCCGTCATCCGCAGCATCGCCATGGCAGACTGCTTCGCAGCGCGCAGCCAGACTGGCTGCCCTGAGGGCGCCAGCGCTGTATGCGGCAGCGACATGCCCATGGCCTCTGCAACCACCTGCGCCGTCGCAGCAGTCCCCAGGAACTGGCATCCGCCGCCCGGCGATGCGCACGCCTTGCAGCCCATCTCCGCCGCATAATCCAGCGAGATCTGCCCCTGCGCAAAACGTGCGCCAATCGTCTGCACCTTGCCCGCGTCCTCACCCTCATCCGGCAGCAGCGTCACGCCGCCCGGTACCAGGATGCTGGGATACGCGCCCGATGAGGCCAGCGCCATCATCATCGCGGGCAGTCCCTTGTCGCAGGTCGCCACACCAATCACACCCTTCCGCGTCGGCAGCGACCGCATCAACCGGCGCAGCACCATCGCTGCATCGTTGCGATAGGGCAGGGAATCCAGCATGCCGGCAGTGCCCTGCGTCCGGCCATCGCACGGATCGGTCACGGCGCCGGCAAACGGAATCGCATGCTGATTGCGCAGCGTGCGCGCGGCCTCCGCGACCAGCAGGCCGACTTCCCAGTGGCCTGTATGAAACCCAAGCGCAATGGGCGTGCCGTCCTCCGCGCGCACACCACCATGCGTGCTCAGGATCAGGTACTCAGGATCACGCAGCCGCGCCACGTCCCAACCCATGCCAGCGTTCTGCGACAGGCCAAACAGGTTGCCGGATGGCTGCTGGATCAGCATCTCCGGCGTAATGGGTAGCATGCCCTCGGGTCCGCGATCATGCGTACGCAGCGCCGACCAGTCTTCGCCGCCATTCATCAGGTCTTGCAGTGTCAACGGTTGTCTCAAATCTCTTGGGCTCGAACTGACGTTCGGCAGGTCAAGCGTATATGCAGAACTCGTAAGGGAAGACGTTTGGGTAAACGATTACCGACGAGTGGATTCTACCTCTACCCTTGGCAAAGAAAAAGCGGGCCTGGACGTTAGCCAGGCCCGCTCCTCCTCGGTTGTAAATTGCTTTAGAAGTGGAAGCGAACCACACCTTCCAGCGTCCGCGGATCGGTCGTGCCTGTAACCTGTCCAAACGAGTTCTGGAACGTGTTGCCGTTGAAGTTCTGTTGATAAGAGCCATTCGGCTGCTGTGCACCAAGTGTGCCGTTCACATTGAAGAACGAGAGGTGATTCGGAACATTGAACATCTCGACGCGAAGTTCCATGCCGATTCCCTCGTGGAAGGTGATGTTCTTCTGCACGGCCGCGTCCCAGTTATTGAACAGCGGTCCCATGATGTCGTCATACTTCTGATTGCCGTAGGTTCCGGGCGCGGGCGCACGGAATGCCGCGACATTCAAGTACTGCTTGCCGTTTTTTGCGTAGGGGCTCACACCGGGGACACGATCCGGACGCTGCGCGACAGCGGACGTCGTGACCAGGTTGCCGGCAACAGAAAGGCCCGACGGTTGAACCACGTTGATGGGCAGGCCATTGGCAATGCGGGTGATGCCCGAAAGCTGCCAGCCGCCGAGCGCCTGCTTGTACCAGGTGTGCTCATGCTGCCAGAAGGGCAGCGGATACACATAGCTCGCAACGAAGATCTTCGGCTGGTTGTAGCTTGCTGGGCCGTAGTCTGCTGCCAGGTTATAGCTGTCCTGCGGCTGGTAATCGAAGGCAGATCCCATGGTGAGAGCCTTGGACCAGGTGTAAGACAACGTAACCAGGCCACCCTTACTGAAGCGCGTCTGCATACGAACCTGCAGCGAGTTGTAGTTGGAGTGGGCACCGTTGGTGTACTGGTAGATTTCACCGTACCCCTTGTAAGGACGGAAGGCATTGCGCTGTGCCGATGCTCCCGTGGTCGCCTGCTCAAAGCCTGCCGCCGCCTGGTTGATATTCTTCCGGTACGTCAGGTTGGTCGAACGGGAGCCAACATAGTTCATTTCCAGCGAAGTGTTGCTGAACAGCCTGTGCTGCACGCCAACACTGTAGTTGTGAATACGCGGCGGTGCCAGGTTCGGATCAGCAGAGTTGCTGATCGTCTGCGGCAGCGGGGAAGAGCTGAGCGCTGCCAGGCCATCGGCGCTGCCCGCGCTCGCGAACGAGGCCACAGCCACAAACGGGACCTGAGAGACGGCGCCGTAAATGTAGTTACCCTCGACGCGCTCGTAGGACATGCCGTAGCCGCCATGAAGCACAGTCTCACCCTTGCCGGTCAGGTCATACGCAAATCCAACACGTGGAGCGAAGGTGTTGTACTTGGTCGGAACGATTCCGCCTGGCTTGCCGCGGAAAAGCGCCTGTACGGCAGGGTTGTTGTAAACAGCCGGCGATACGACCTGCTTCGCCTTATCAGAGAAGCCGGTGCCGGGCAGTACAAGACCGTTGTAAGGGGCAGGATTGTTGGTGATGGTGCCGTTCGCTGTGCTGACCGTCGCTGCCTTTGTCGGATCGTACAACGACGGGTCGAAGAAGGCCGTGTTGTTTGGCCAGCTCGAGATCGGCGGCATGTACTGCCAGCGAAGACCCAGGTTCACGGTCAGCCGGCGGCTTACCGTCCAGTCGTCCTGCACATACGTCTCAAACTGTGAGAACCTGGCCTGCACCTGCGGAATGCTGCTGCCCTCGGTGTAGTTCGTGAAGTTACCAGCTACAAGGCCAGCCACGTTTGCAAACGTGAACGCGCCGTTCAACTGTGGCGGAGCCGTCTGGTTCTTACGAGCGCGCCAGAAGTAAGCACCCGTCTTCAACGAGTGGTTCCCCAGAACGATCGACAAGTCATCCTTCATTGCGTAGATGCGCTGCGAGTTATCAAACTGCCGCGGTGAGACGCCAGGATTACCAAGACCGGAGATCGTGATCTGCGGAATGATCGGTGAAGCGTTGTAAAGCGTACCGTACGTCAGGCCGTAGTCAGCACGATTGATCGACTTGCCAAACTGTGGATTCGCACGAATGTTGCCGCCCTCGTTGATGATATTGCCCGAGTAAGATCCGACGGCCGAGTTCACCATCCGCGAGTTGAACGTGTGCGTCCAGTTCACGGATGTCGTCAGGCCGGGAATCGTACGGTCATAGATAACAAAGTTGGTCGGGTTACCAACGTTGAGCACGTTGTCATGGACAAAACGACCGCTGATCTGGTTCTTCTCGTTCAGGTTGTAATCGACCTTGACCAGGTACTCCGACTGATTGTTATTGCCAAGGCTCAGATAGCGGAAGTTGCCGCTTGGATCCTGCAGTGTCGCGGCTGCGAGAGCGCGGCCGGTAGCTGTCGATGGGCCCGTAGCGATGGCATTCGCAATAGCGGCAGGCGTCAGGACGCTTGCGTTCGTCACCGTTGAGGTGCGCAGACGCTTGTACTCCTGGGCCGCGAAGAAGAACAGTTTGTCCCGGTTCCGGTTGAAGTGACCAGGAATGAAAATCGGACCGCCGATCGTGTAACCGAAGTCGTTGTAGCGCAGGGGCGCCTTGATCGGTGCCTGCGTTCCGGTGGAGAGAGCACGGAAGGGGAATGCCTGAACAGCACTGTTACGGATGTACTCGTAAGCGCTGCCATGGAAGTCACGACCGCCGCTCTTGATGGCCACGGACACTGTAGCGCCCGACGTACCGCCATAGCTTGCGTCGTAGCTCGATGCCACGTTACGGAACTGCTGCAAGGAGTCCGGCGAAATGTTGACGAAGTTGTTGCCGCCGCCGCCGTTGTCCTTGTTGTCCACGCCGTCGATGAAGAAGTTCGCGGCGTCCGTACGGATACCGTTGACCGACTGCGAGTTGCCGTTAACACCATAGGTACCGAAGATGGCAAAGCCGCTGGCTACCGTCTGCGACACACCGGGCTGCAGCGTTAGGAGCTGAACGTAGTTACGGCCGTTCAACTGGATCTGCGTTGCTTCCTGGCTCGTAACAACGCCGCCGATCTCCGAGGTGGTGGTCTGGATCATGACCGAATCGGACGTGACTTGCACGGACTCGCCAACCTGACCGAGCTCAAGGGCTACAGGCACAGACGGCTTGCCGCCAACGTCAACGTTGACGCCGGTAATCACCGACTTCTTGAAACCCTGCACCGTGGTGGTGATGTCATAGGTTCCGACCGTCAGATTCAAAACGGTGAAGTTTCCGTCCGAATTGCTGGTCACCGAGCGACTGACGCCAGTTGCGGTATTCGTGACGGTGATCTCCGCATTGGGGACTGAGGCTCCGCTCGGATCCGTGACGATTCCACTGATTAACTGACGATCCGTCGCCTGGGCACCTGCCACGCAAGTGGACACACAGGCTAAGACGAGAGAACTGATTATTGCGCGCTTCATACGACCCCCTAACAAACTTCAAACTGCAACTTTCCAAACGCGAACATCAGAGTCTTCTTCCGTGAGGCCAACGTGCAGGCCGCGGGATAGGTTTGCAGGTCATGGAGAACAGCTCACGCCCGGACATTCGCTCTTTTGTACGCGGCGCAAACTATATAAGAGTCGAGCCAATGACTGTCAAGCGTTTCCTGCAATAGTTTTCACGGCGAATCAAAGATCAGTACATCCAAAAGCGGAGTCATCCCCGAAGCAAGGACAAGGAAGGATCGACAGTGGTCGCACCAGCGCAGACCTCGGACGACGCTCGAATTTATTTGTTCGTCTCAGAACGATCTAAGGCCAGCCGCCGACCTCGGTCCACGCTTCGGGCCTTTCCTAAGGCCACGCGTCGATACATCTTGGAAAAACGCGACTGAGACGATTCATTCCTGGCAGGAAGTGTGTCGGAAAGCACCCGGAATGACACTTCCGCGCGGTTGCCACTGCCCGCAGCACAGGCCTATACTCGGCCGGTTTGGACAGGGCAGACCATGTCCCTTTCGGGTACACAGAGTCCGGCATTTATGCCGGATTTGCAGATGTTTCACGCATCATCGTGCCCCGGAAGACGTCCAACAGAAGTAGCCCGCGACCAACACCGCGGGTAGAAGAAAGAGAAGGCAGAAGCATGGCAGCACTCGTGGAAGTCGAACAAACCAAAGCAGAAACCGCGCTCGAAAAAGAACTGAACCCTTGGGAGGCGCAAGCCGCCCGCTTTGATTTCGCAGCAAAGAAACTCGACCTCGACACCGGCATCTGGAAGGTCCTGAGCCAGCCTGCACGCGAGATCATCGTGCACTTTCCAGTCATGATGGACGACGGCCGCATCGAGGTCTTCACCGGCTTCCGTGTGCAGCACAGCGTAGCCCGCGGCCCCGCAAAAGGTGGCATCCGATACGCGCCCGACGTCAACCTCGACGAGATCCGCGCGCTCGCAAGCTGGATGACCTGGAAGTGCGCCGTGGTCAACATCCCGTTCGGCGGCGCCAAGGGCGGCGTCATCTGCGATCCGAAAAAGATGAGCCAGGGCGAGCTCGAGCGCATGACGCGGCGCTACACCGCCGAGATGATCGAAGTCTTCGGACCGGAGAAGGACGTGCCCGCTCCGGACGTCAACACCAACGAACAGACGATGGCATGGATCATGGATACCTACTCCATGCACATGCGGCAGACGGTGACCAGCGTGGTGACCGGTAAGCCCATCAACATCGGCGGATCGCGCGGCCGCAGCGCCGCTACCGGCCGCGGCGTCTCCATCGCCTGCGACCAGGCACTGAACTACCTGGGAATGAAGCCTGCAGACTGCCGCGTGATCATTCAGGGCTTCGGCAATGTAGGCTCCAACGCTGCGCTGCTCCTTAGACAAAAGGGCTACAGCGTCATCGGCATTGCGGAATGGGACGGTGGTCTCTTCAACGCGGATGGCATTGACATTCCGGCGCTCGCCGAGCACCGGAAAAAGTCCGGCAGCATTCGCGGATTCGCCGGCGCTACTGAAGCGATTAGCGACGAACTGCTGACCACCGCCTGCGAGATCCTGATCCCTGCCGCGCACGAAAATGTCATCACCAGCCGCAACGCTGGCGCAGTGAAGGCGAAGATCCTTGTCGAGGGTGCTAACGGACCGACCACGCCTGCTGCCGACGTGATCCTCGAGAAGAGTGGAGTCTTTGTCGTACCGGACATCCTTGCGAACGCCGGCGGCGTGACCGCGAGCTACTTCGAGTGGGTGCAGGATCGCATGGGCTACTTCTGGACGGAAGAGGAGGTCAACGACCGCCTCGATCGTCTGATGGTGCAGAGTTTCATTGACGTCATTCGTTACGCAGAAGACCACGGTGTGAATAACCGCATTGCTGCGTACATGCTCGCGATCGACCGCGTGGCCTACACGACCAAACAGCGCGGTATCTACGCGTAAGGCTCTACAGAGTGAACAGGGTGCGCGAATGCCTCAGGCATCGCGCATCCTGCGTCTGGGGAGCCGCAGCCTGTCGTCTGAGCAAACGCGCTCTGACCAGGAGGCTGTCCATGCCGGCGAGTATAAGGAAGACACGGCCATGTGCAAGAATCATCTTGACGTGGACTTCAGGCATGGGGCCTGATGAAGGCGTTCGGGTACCCGGTGAATCTTCCCAATTCCATGACGATGAGCCGCATTGCATGCGTGCCTCTACTCATCTGGCTGTTGTCCAGCAGCTTCCCTGCGCATGGTCACGAACAGGAGATCATCGCTTCGACGCTCTTCATTGCCGCGTCCATCACGGACGGGCTGGATGGCTACCTGGCGCGGCGCCGCGGCCAGATCACAACCATGGGTATGTTGCTGGACCCCTTGGCCGACAAGCTGCTTGTGACGGCGGGCTATGTCTGCCTGATCAGCTTCAACCCACGCATCGTCCCTCCATGGATCGCGGTGCTGGTGATCGGCCGTGAGTTTCTCGTCAGCGGCTTGCGATCCATCGCGGCGAATGAGGGTTTCACCATCGACGCCAGCGAGATCGGCAAGCTGAAGACGGTGATTCAGATCGTATCGGTCGTTGCCGCGATTCTCGATCATGGCTGGAATGCCTGGTGGATCGGTCCCGGCTGGCAACATGACACTGGATGGTTCTTCGTTCCGGTGCATGTGATTGCGGTGACGGCTATCTACTGGATGACGGCGGTGTCGATCATCAGCGCGATCGACTACTTTGTGGGCTTCTGGGGAAAGATCGACCACGCCAGTGCGAAGAACCGCCGTAAGCGCGCGAGTGTGCTCAGCCGGAAGAAGAGTGTCGTGACCGTTGGCCCTACCGCTGGTGGAGTCTAGGAGCAACCTTCGTAGAAGCTGAAAGGCCGTCGCTTGAGCGACGGCCTTTCTCAGTTACGGAAGAGCTGATGCTTAGCGGGTGAACGAACCCACGGCCGAGGTCTCGTCATCCTTGACATCGAACACGGTGTACAGCTTGGTGATCTGCAGCAGGTCGTGGACCTTCTTGGTCAGATTCAGCAGCTTCAGTTCGCCGCCGGAGTTCTTGACGCTGGTGAAGGCACTGACGAGCTCCCCGATGCCCGAGCTATCGATGTAGCTGACGTCGCCCAGGTTCAGCAGGATGTTCTTGTCGCCCTTGGCGACGAGATCGCGCACGGCGTCGCGCAGGGTAACGGAGCCTTCGCCAAGGGTGATGCGACCGCTCAGGTCCAGAATCGTTACGCCGTCAACTTGGCGCGTGCTTACCTTCATGCTCATCGTGCTCTCCTGCCGAAAGGATCGGCGAAATGTATTGCATTTTACTGAATTGAAAGATTCAGGCTGCGTGTTGCTCGGGCGTTCGATGCTTAATCAGCGTAAGTTCGGTACCCGGCGATAGCTGGCGAAAGTGTACCTCATCCATGAATGCCTTCATCAGGAAGACCCCACGCCCTGAACCGCGGAGGATGTTTTCTGGCGAGAGGGGATCGGGAATACTCTCCTCGTTGAAGCCCGTTCCTTGATCGCTGATGCGGAAGACCAGCTCGTTTTCTGTAGCCTCAAAACTTGCGGTGACCTGCTTGTCCTGGCTGTAAGCGTTGCCATGAATCACGGCGTTCACCGTGGCTTCGCGCACGGCCATGGCGATGCTCGATACGTCGTCCTCGTTGAACCCGAAGCGGGCAGCGAAGCTCTCCGCTTCGTGCTCCACGCGGTCCACTGTCTCCAGCGTCGACGCCAGGGTGAGGCTGGTGCGGGTTGTGGGCGTGTTCGGCAACGGTCTCCGGTACAGCGGTTGTGCGAATGTCCGGTCTTCCCTCGCAGTGTGCTTCCCGCGGCGAGGAAAGTCAAGAAACATACAGATTCGGATGCGTCGGAAAGGCGGGACGGCCACTGCGTCGAGCGCATTCTCTGCGTGTATTCGCCCGGATGCGAAGGCTTGGGTAGACTGCGAAGTGGAACCCAAATTTCTGAGGACAGGGAGGCGAGATCGATGACTGAACAGACGATCCGTCGAACCACCCTGTCTTCCATGATGGGCACCCGCGTCTTCGATGCGGAGGGTAATTCCAGGGGCCGCATCGCTGAGTTCCTCCTGAAGTCCGAGGAAGCAGGGACACATGTCAGTTGCCTTGTGCTCTCAGCCTCAGGCAAGGTGCGCGACAAGCAGGTCTACAGCGTGCCGCTGAAAGACCTCACGTTCAGTCACGCCGGAGAGATCCGTATCCGCTCCACGACCGAGCAGACGCTTATGGAGCTGACACCATCTTCAGTGCTGTTGGAGCGTGATCTGCTGGACCAGCAGATCATCGACGTTCACGGCCACAAGGTCGTGCGCGTCAACGACGTGGCCCTGGTTTGGGAGGTCGAAGCGGACTCCGTCTGCAAGCTCCGCATCGCCGAGGTTGAGGTGGGGATGCGCGGCGCCGTGCGACGGCTGCTGAAGGGCTTGCCGCAGGGGCTGATCGAGTCGCTGGCGCATCGCTTTCAGGCCCGGGTCATTCCTTGGGAGTTCGTGGATCTGATCGACCGCGATCCGGCGCGTCGCGTCCGCCTGAAGATCGAGGGCGATCGGCTGTCGAACATGCATCCGTCAGACATCGCTGACATCCTCGCGGAACTGGCGCCGGCAGAGCGTGAGGCAGTTTTCACCTCGCTGGACGAGGAGATTGCTGCCGAGGCTCTGGAGGAGATCGATCCAAAGTTGCAGCGGTCGCTGCTTGAGGGCATGGAGTCCAGCCGCGTTGCCGACATCGTCGAAGAGATGGATCCGGGAGCTGCGGCCGACCTGCTGGCCGAGCTGCCCGAAGAGCGCTCTGAGGCGATCCTGCACGAGATGGAGCCGGAAGAGCGTGCGCACGTCGAGGAGCTCCTGGAATTCCCTGAGGACTGGGCTGCCGGACGCATGACGACTGACTACGTCGCGCTGCTGGACACTGCCGATGTGCAGCATGCCGTGGATGCTCTGCGCATCTTCGAGGGGGATCTGGAAACGGTGAATGAGATCTTCCTGCTGGACGAGCAGCAGCATCTGACGGGGGTCGTTACGCTTGCGCGCATGATGCTCTCCGAGCGTTCGACACCTCTGAAGGCCATCCGGGAGCCACGCATGCATACGTGCTCCATCGACGCGGGCAGTCGCCAGATCGCGGAACAGTTCGACAAATACAACCTGCGTTCGCTGGCCGTGCTGGAGCATGACCGGCAGCTCGCCGGTGTGATCTATCCAGAGCATGTGATCGCGCTGCTAAGGGCGGGGCGCTGACACGATGCGGATACTGTACGTTGCACAGCTCTCTCCGAACGACACTGCCGAGTATCGGCGCGCGGCACTCGTGCGCGCAGGCCATGACGTGTCGGCGATCGACACCATTTCGTATCGCGCGAAGCATCCGCTGCTGCGCAAGCTTGAGTTCCGTGCCTCGATCGGTCCGGACGTGAGCCGGTTGAATCACGACATCCTCGCGGAGGCAGAGCGCTTTCAGCCGGAGATGGTGTGGGCTGACAAGGTGCTGTGGATGCGGCCGGCGACGCTGGACGCGTTGCGTGCCCGAGGCATCACGACCGTCTCGTACATGATTGACAACTACTTCGGGCCGCGGCGCGATCCGGGCTGGCGGCTGTATGCGAAGACCATTCCTCACTACGACCTGCACTGCACGCAGCGTGACGTAAACGTGGTGAGCTACCGTGACGCGGGCGCTCGCGACGTGATCAAGATCCAGACGGCGTATGAGCCGACGATGCAGTTTCCGGCGGACCCGCCTTATACGGACGCACGGCGCGATCGTGGTGTCTCATTCATTGGCACGTCGTATGACGACCGCGCACAGACGCTGATGCGGCTGCACGCGGAGGGGCTTCCTGTGGTGATCTCAGGTGGTCCGCAGCACTGGCGCGGTCCGCTTGGAGGCTTGTATGACACGCTGTATCGCGAGGGTGAGTTGTTCCGCGAGCGTTACCGGGAGGCGATCTGGCGGTCGCAGATCAACCTCAGCTTTCTGACGCATGGAAACCAGGACGAGTTTGTGCACAAGAGCTTTGAGATCGCTGCGTGTGGTGGCTTTCTGCTGGCGGAGCGGTCGCCGGGACATAGCGAACGCTTCGTCGAGGATGAGGAGGCGGTCTTCTTTACCGGCTACGACGAACTGGCAGCGAAGGTGCGAAAGTACCTGCCGGACGAGGCGGCGCGGAATCGCATTGCGCTTGCAGGGTTGCGGCGCGCGTGGTCGAGCGGGTATGACAACGACACCCAGGTGAAGCGGATCCTGGAGCGTGTGCAGACGATCCGTGTTGGGCGCCAGGGACGTGCCGCATGAAGATGCTGAAGAGCTGGAAAGTCAGAATCCTCTTCTTCCTAGCGGCGCTTGGGCCGGGATTCATTACCGCGAACGTGGACAACGATGCGGGTGGCATCCTGACCTACTCGCAGGCGGGTGCGCAGTATGGCTACTCGCTGCTTTGGACGATGATTCCGATCACGCTTGCGCTGATCGTGGTGCAGGAGATGTGCGCTCGTATGGGCGCGGTCACTGGCAAGGGACTGAGCGACCTGATCCGTGAGGAGTTCGGGTTGCGCATGACGTTTGTGGTCATGATGCTGCTGGTAGTGGTGAACTTCGGCAACGTGATCGCGGAGTTCACGGGCATTGCCGGATCGATGCAGTTGTTCCACGTGAGTAAGTACATCGCTGTGCCGGCGGCTGCTGCGCTGGTGTGGGCGATGGTGGTAAAGGGCGATTACAAGAGCGTGGAGAAGATCTTTCTCTTCGCTTCGGTGGTGTATCTGGCTTACATCGTTGCCGGCGTGCTTGGCCGCCCGGACTGGCATGCTGCGATGGTCGAGACGGTCAAGCTGCCGAGCCGCTCGGCGTGGAAGGATCGCAACTACGTCTACATGACGGTCGGTGTCATCGGAACGACGATCACACCGTGGATGCAGTTCTATCTGCAGTCGTCCATCGTGGAGAAGGGCGTGACGGTTCGGCAGTACAAGGCCACGCGGCTCGACGTGATCATCGGGTCCATCTTCACGGACGTGGTGGCGTGGTTCATCGTGGTGGTGTGTGCCGCGACGCTGTTCGTTCATGGCGTGCGACAGATCAACGTGCCTGCCGACGCTGCGGAGGCTCTGCGACCGATTGCGGGTGACTACGCGTTCCTGCTGTTCGCTGCTGGACTCTTCAATGCTTCGCTGTTCGCTGCTTCGATCCTGCCGCTGTCGACTGCGTACACAGTCTGCGAGGGCCTTGGCTTCGAGAGTGGCCTGAACCGAACGTGGAAGCAGGCGCCGGTCTTTTACTGGCTCTACACGGGACTTATCGTTGCGGGTGCAGCGGTGGTGTTGATCCCCAACTTCCCACTGGTCAGCATGGCGATTTTGTCGCAGGTGTTGAACGGCCTGCTGTTGCCGGTGGTCATGTACTTCATGCTGCGATTGATCAACAACAAGGAACTGATGGGCGAGTACCACAACCGTCTCTGGTTCAACATCATCGCCTGGGGCACAGCTGCGATCGTGACAGGGCTTTCGCTGGTGCTGGTCTGGCAGTCGTTGCGGGGATGACCCTCCCCCCCCGGTATTTTTCGTAAAAATTAGAAAACAAAGGAGTTGAGTTTTTGGGTTTCCGCTAAAAATTAGATTCCATTGGAGTTACGCGCAAAAATTAGATTCCATTGGACTTAGGTCCCGGAGTGTTGTCCATCCGACTTTCGGGGAGGCTGAAATGCTCGACTTCCGCGGGAAAGCTAAACCTCAGGGCTAAAGCCCATTGCACGGGCCTAGTGGTTGGCACAGCTGAAGCTGTGCCCTTCCGGGCAGAGATATTTTGCTTCGTTGAGGCCCAGCGATCGAAGGAAAGCTAAACCTCAGGGGCTAAAGCCCATTCGCAAGGTGTCGTGGGTGGCCCAGCTGAAGCTGTGCCCTTCCGGTCGGAGGTATTCTCCGGTTCTCTAGAATCGGGCTTGCCCCGGTCGTCCCATCGACCTCTTCCCGGTTTGGTCGCGACTTCCGTCAACTGCTTCGATCTCGTCCGCTACTTCCGTCGACTGCTTCGATCTCGTCCGCTACTTCCGTCGACTGCTTCGATCTCGTCCGCTACTTCCGTCAACTGCTTCGGTCTCGTCCGCTACTTCCGTCGACTGCTTCGATCTGGTCCGCTGCTTCCGTTGGCTGCTTCGATCTGGTCCGCAGGAACCCTCTACTTCTCGATCTTGTCCGTGATTTCCTCTATCTCTATTGTAGTGATTCCCGCGAAATAGCCCGCCAACTCAATCTCCTTTGAAATGAGGGAGATGAGTGGTTTAGGGGGTTGACAGGTTTTGCGGCGCCTACGGCTTTTGGAAGTACTTCGGCTGCATGCCTGCGGCCCAGGGATTGTAGTGTGTGGCGAAGGCTGCGCGGCGGCCGATGCTGGGGTGGCCGTAGGTCCAGAACTCGATGAACTGCGAGGGATTGGGGTCGTCGAAGCTGGTCTCGCCAAGGACCTGGAAGGCGCCGCGTGCGACCGCTTGAGGATCAGCGACGAGGCCGTGAATGGCTTCCTGGCCGTAGACGTCGGCGTCGTGTTCGCGGCTGCGTGTGGCGGTCGAGGTGATCGGCTCAAGCACGAGGCTGAAGAGGGAGAAGGCCAGGAGAAAGATGGGCAGCATGCCCCATTCGACCTGCGAGGCGATGCCCCACGACGGACCGAAGCGGCGGATGGCCCACGTGACGAAACGATAGCCGAGGTAGAACGCCAGCAGCAGGATCACGATGGAGAATAGCAGGCCCTGCACGATGTGGTTCAGGACGTAGTGCCCGCTTTCATGTCCGAAGATGAACATGATCTCGTCGGGTGTGCCCTTGGTGATGGAGGTGTCCCAGACGACCACGCGCTTCGAGGCGCCGAAGCCGGTGACGTAGGCGTTGAGTGTGGTGACCTTTGCCGATGCCTTCATGAGGAACATGCGCTCGGGCGGGATGTCCATGTTGCCCCGGTGTACGACTTGTTCCAGCCGCTGAACGAGTTCGGGGTGTGACTGCGAGAGCGGTTCGAACTTGTTGAAGACGGGATCGATCACGTAGGGCGTGACGAAGATGCCGGCGAGGATGATGGGGATGGAGCAGAGCCAGAAGGCGAACCACCAGGAGCGCGGCAGCTTCCGAATGATGAGGAAGAGCAGCATGGTCAACAGGCCGCCGATGAACCAGCCGATTGCGGAGCTCTTTAACTGATCGCCGATCCAGCTGCCCCAGCCCTGCACGGAGAGGCCGTAGTGCAGCCGCAGCCAGTGGCCGTAGAGAGCCAGCGGCAGATCGAGCACCGACGTGATGATGCCGAAGAGCAGGAGGAAGTAGAAGCACTGCAGCCAGCGGTTGCGGAAGCGGCTCGTGACCTCACTCTGCAGGGCGCCGACGACGCCGGTGGAGAGCAGAAGGACGAGGTAGACGATGCCCCAGATGGCACCGCCAAAGTGCATCAGGTTGCCGACGTGCTCCAGGTGCTGGCCCTTCGCGAGATTCTCAGGCGTGAGGCTGTAGGAGGGGATGTTGCCGTCGCAGGGCGAGCTGTCGAGTTCGTGCTGGGCGGCGTCGTTTGCGAGCTTCTCCGCAGGTGTCGTGGAGGCGTGCAGGGTCGTCGCGGCGAACAGGAGAACGAGGCAGAGCAGGAGGCGGCGCATGCGCTCTTATAGCAGAGCGTGTGGTTTGGTTGCTTTGATTTTTGGGGTCGTGATGGGGCGCGCCTTTGGCGCTTGTCGCTGAGCAGCTGAACTCGGTGCATGTTCGAGGCTCTGCGGTTCGCGCTTTGCGCGAATCACCCCCCTTCGCGATAGAGCCGCGAAAGGGTGGGGCACCCAAGCTCCGTCGCGATCCTGAGCTTCGATCAGTGTGCATACTTCATTTGCTGACATTCGGTGCAGTGGCTTGTCCATGCTTTCGCTGGTTCGCGCTTTGCGCGAATAACCCACCCTTTCGCGATAGAGCCGCGAAAGAATGGGGCACCCAAGCTTCGTCGCGATCCTGAGCTTCGATCAGGGTGCATACTTCATTTGCTGACATTCGGTTCAGTGGCTTGTCCATGCTTCCGCTGGTTCGCGCTTTGCGCGAATCACCCACCCTTTCGCGATAGAGCCGCGAAAGAATGGGGCACCCAAGCTTCGTCGCGTCAGAGATTAGTCGGAGACTTTTAGTTTGCCGTCGGCGAGGTCGCGGATTAGGCCGAGGTCGGCTGCGAGGAAGTCGTATTCGGGCAGGGCACCGAAGCCGGACCAGAGGATCTGGCGGAAGATGCGATTTTCCAGTGCGCCGGTAAAGCTGCGGACGATGAAGAACTGCAGGTCGACCGCGCCGCCGTTGCGGTAGTTGTGGCGGATGCGGGTGAGCGGCGGTCCGATCTCGGCGAAGATGCCGAGTTCTTCATTTAGTTCGCGGTGGAGCGCCTCTTCCGGGCCTTCACCGGCTTCGATCTTGCCGCCGGGAAACTCCCACTTGAGTGCCATGGGTTGGTCGGCCTTGCGCTGACAGATGAGGACTTCTTCGCAGCCATTTTCATCCGTGCGGAGGATGAGTGCGGCGACGACCATGCGCAGGGCCTTGGGCGGGCGCGGGCCTGCTGCGCCGTTGCGGCGTGCGTCGAGCCTGCGGATTGCCTCTTTCTTCTTCAACCCTCAGCCGTCCCCAAAGTCCTGACCGTGCGGCTCGCTGCGTGAAGTCTGCACAGTTACCGTCACAGCAGTGTAGATGCAGGCGTGGCCTGCACGGCATAGCATGCATCACCGCGCATCCGCGAAGGCACGCTCTTCCATCGCCTGAGGACATGCTGTACGACATGCCCTCAAGCGATTGTCGGCCAAAGAGATAGGTACTAGAGCGGTCTTACCTATGCCTCGTCCGGATAGAAGACGGGCCATCCGAGTTCGGCGGCCTTTAAGGCGAGGGCAGGGGAGGGGTTGATGGGGAAGGGCATGCCTGCCATCTCCAGCATGTGGAAGTCGTGCACGCTGTTGCCGAAGACGGCGTCGGGGTGCGTGAGGCCAACGCGGCGGAGCGATGCTGCCTTGCCTTCGTCGCTGGGGATATCCACGATGGTGGAGGTGACGAGATCGTCGTCGACGGCGACGGCGGCGGCGAGGACACGCTCGGCGGGGATACGCAGTTCGCGGACGCCTTCTTCGATCATCCAGTTGTTCGTGGAGGAGACGGCCCAGACCTCGACGCCGGCGTCCTGTAGTTCGTGTACGAGGCCGACCATAACGGGGAAGAGGCGCGGTCTGACGTGGTCCGTGAAGTAGCGCGCGGCGCTGGCGCGGATGGCCTTCTGACTGAGGCCGCTGTAGATGGAGGTCATCTCGCCGCAGATGGTGATTTCGTCGACTTCACCGCGGTGATACATGGCGTGACGGTCGAGGATCTGGCGTGTGGCGGATTCCGGCAGAAGGCCGGTCGCGATGGTCCAGTGCAGGAAGCCGGAGCCTGCATCGCCGGGCCAGAGGGTGCCGTCGAAGTCGAATACGGCCGTGCGAGGCTGGCCGGCGCGGACAGCGTCAAGAAACTGCTGGCTGGAAAGGGTGCGCGCAGGTACTGTGGAAGTCATACTTTCTATGATCGCAGCCCAGCGATAACCGGCCAAGGGACGTCGTGCTTTCGCATGCGCGAAAGACGTCACTTTGACGGATATGAAACTCTTTCTGCGGGCTTGCATCTATTTAAGTGGATGATCGCAAGGCTGCACACAATGCAGCGTTCTGGTCAAGCGAAATCCTGAGAGAAGGCGGATACCATGGCAGGACAGTTTGTAACCGAAGTTAACGATGCTGATTTCGATGAGCAAGTGCTGAAGAGCTCCACACCCGTTCTGGTGGACTTCTGGGCCACCTGGTGTGGTCCTTGCCGCGCACTGGCACCCGTCGTGGACCAGGTTGCCACCGAGTACAACGGCCAGATTAAGGTCATGAAGATGGACGTGGATCGCAACAACGCCACGCCTGGCCGCTACGGCATTCGCGGTATTCCCGCACTGCTGCTGTTCAAGGACGGCAAGGTTGCTGAGCAGATCGTCGGCTTCGTCCCCAAGGACACCATCGACAAGACCATCATCAAGGTCCTGGCATAAGTTTTCACGAAGTTGCAGGAGAAGGCCCGGAGGAGACTCCGGGCCTTTCTGCGTCTGGGTGAATCTTTTCGGGTTAGAGGGCGGCCGGCTTTTCCCAGTCGCTGAAGACGAACTCTGAGAGGGGTTTACGGGTGCGTGGTGCGAGTTCGGCTGCTTTGAAGTCTTCCGGGACGTTCTGTGGATCGCCGAGGTAGCCGAGGGCCCAGCATGCGCCTGCGTCGAAGTCGCTGGGTACGCCGAAGAAGGCCCGCAGCGTTTCCTTATCGAAACCGCCCATGCCGTGCGTGTGCAGGCCTAGTTCCTGTGCCTGCAACGAGATGGTTGCGGAGGCGGCACCGGTGTCGTGCAGGCCATAGCCGTTGGGCTGGCCGTTGGCGCTGAAGGTCTTCTTGCCGAAGGAACAGTAGAGGACAGGCGCTGACCCTGCCCATGCCTGGTTTGGCGGCGCCAGCGAGTTGAAGATCTTGGTGTAGGTTTCGTCGCCTTTGCGACCGACGAGGAAGCGCCACGGCTGCTCGTTATAGCTGGATGCGGCCCATGCGGCCGCGGAGAAGATGGTCTTGAGATCGGCATCGGAGACGGGCTTGTCGGCGAAGGAGCGGGGGCTCCAGCGGCTGAGGATGAGGTCGTGCACGGGTGCGTCGGCGGTGCCGCGTTTCGCTTGCTCGAGGGCGTTTGTGTCGGGCATGGGAGAACTCCTCAGTGGTATTTCGATTGAGATGTCGCGAGGTGGAACGGCGATGCCGGATGGCCGGATATCGGAGCGTTTGCGATGCTGTACATCCGGCGGGGGCTCGGAATGTCGTACGCTCAATATCCTGCATCGTTAGGATGCGTGCTTCAATTGAGGGTTATGGAAGAGATCTCGAAGGGAACTGTCGCGCAGGAGACCGTTGCGTTTGATGTGTTGGTGATTGGTGCCGGACCTACGGGCCTGGCTTGCGCCATTGATGCGCAGAATGCAGGCCTGAGCGTGGTGCTGGTGGACAAGGGCTGCCTGTGTAACAGCCTGTTTCACTACCCGGCGCACATGACATTCTTTACAACGCCGGAGCTGCTCGAGATTGGCAACATGCCCTTCAGCAGTCCGAACCAGAAGCCGACGCGCAGCGAGGCTTTGGAGTACTACCGCAAGGTTGCTGAGCATTTCGCGCTGGACGTGCGGCAGTACCACCTGGTGGGCCACATCAGTGGTTCCGATGGGAACTTCAGTGTGCATACGACGGATCGGTTCGGTCGGTTGCAGGTCTTCAAGGCGAAGAAGCTGATCGTCTCGACCGGGTATTACGATCTGCCGAACTATCTTGGGATTCCGGGTGAGAACCTGAGCAAGGTGCAGCACTACTATAACGAGCCGCACCCTTATTTCGGGCTGAACGTTCTGGTCATTGGTGGGAAGAATTCGGCTGCGATTGCTGCTCTGGATCTGTGGCGCCATGGAGCGAAGGTGACGCTGGTACATCGTGGCGACGCCATGCACCGCCATGTGAAGTATTGGATCCTGCCGGACATTAATAATCGTGTGAAGAACGGCGAGATCACGGCTTACTTCTCGTCCACGGTGAAACAGATTACGGAAGATACCGTGACGCTGAGTACGCCGGAAGGCGATCGCACAATTGCGAACGACTTCGTCTTTGCGTTGACGGGGTATCACCCGGACTTTGATTTTCTGGAGCGGATGGGCGTTCACCTGGATGCGGAGAATGATCGGTGTCCACAGTGCGATCCGACGACGCTGGAGTCCAACGTGAAGGGCATTTACATGGCGGGCGTGGTCGTTGCCGGGGAACGCACGAACAAGATCTTTATTGAGAACGGACGTTTCCACGGCGAGCTGATTGCACGTGATCTGACGGCGAAGTTTCAGCAGGCTTGAGGCAGTAACGCTAATGAGGGCAGAGAACTGATGAGACTGAGGGCGCCGCGCAGCATCATGGGCCAGTTGATCGGCGGCACCGTGATCGTGCAGTTGCTGGTCTTCAGCATCTTCCTGTTCTTCAGCGTGCGGCAGCAATTTCGTGATGGTAAGACACATGATCGAAATCGTCTGCAGAGCCAGACGGGCATCATTGCGGGGCTGCTGGTTGAGCCGCTGACGGACAACGATACGGATCTGCTGGATCATGTTGTTCGTGCGGTGAATCTGACGTCAACGATCCGGGCCGCACGCATTACGGATGCGCAGGGCAAGACACTGCGCATCAGCGGTGCCGATATGCCTTCGGAGCTGACGCCGCGCGAACGGGCTCTGCTGCCCCTGCTCAATCGCGACGCGCATTATGTGCGGATGCGGCAGGATGACGGCGACGATGAGGGCGTGCAGCCCGTTGTAACGGCGGGCGTTGTGCGTGGCATCGTGTGGATGACGCAGGACAATGGTGTGGTGACTCAGACGCCGGTGACGGTGTTGCAGAGCCTGCTGATCTACGCGGCGTGTGCGCTCTTTGGCAATTTGTTCCTGGTGTACCTGCTGGCGCCGACGATGACGCGTCCGCTGCGGCAGTTGAGCCTGGCGACGCTGCAGGTGCAGAACGATCCGAATGATCTTTCGGCCTTTCCGCTGAAGGTGGTTGCTCGCAATGAGGCGGGTGCTCTTACGGCCAGCTTCAACGCGATGGTCAACGAGATCGCGCGGCAGCGACGGGGAACGCAAGAGACGCTGAATCTGCTGGACGCGATGCTGACGGGCGCGCCCATTGGCTTTGCTTTTTATGATCGCCAGTTGCGCTATGTGCGCATCAACGATCGGCTGGCGAAGATGCATGGAATGTCTGCGGAGCAGCACCTTGGCAAGCGGCTTCGGGATCTGATTCCGCGGGGTGGATCGACTCGTCTGGCAGACCAGGTGGAGCTGCTGGTGGAGAGTGTCTTCCGGACCGGAGAGCCGGTCGCCGAGCATCTGTTGACGGGCGTGATGCCGGGCGATGAGTCTTCGCGGTCGTGGCTCGTCAGCTACTTTCCGGTGATGGTCAACGACGAGATCCGCTGGGTTGGCGTGATCGCGAGTGAAGTGACACAGCGCGTGCAGGCGGAGGAGTCGATGCGCCGCAGCGAGAAGCAGGCAGCGGCTGGGCGGCTTGCGGCTTCGATTGCGCATGAGATCAACAATCCGTTGGAGGCCGTCAGTAACCTGCTGTATCTGATCCGCACCAGCGGTGCGAGTTCAGCCCTGGTGATGGAGTATGCGGCGATGGCGCAGCAGGAGTTGTCGCGTGTCGGCGAGATCACGCAGCAGACGCTGCGGTTCTACCGGCAGTCGAACCAGCCTTCTGATGTGAGCGTTGTCGATGTTCTGCGGAGCGTGCTGGTGCTGCACAATGCGCGGATGCAGTCGCCGAAGATCGAGATCCATCAGCGCTTTGCGGACAACATCATGCTCTTCGGCTTTGCAGGCGAGCTGCGGCAGTTGTTTGCGAACCTGGTAGGCAATGCAATTGATGCGATGCCGAACGGCGGGTCGCTATATCTTCGTGCGAGGCCTGCATGGGTCGACGGCCGGCGGGGTGTTCGTATCACTGTTGCGGATACCGGTGTCGGCATGTCGGATACGGTGCGTGAGCGGATCTTTGAGCCCTTCTTCACGACGAAAGAGAACACAGGCACCGGGCTCGGATTGTGGGCCAGCGAGGAGATCCTGGACCGTCACCACGCCGCGGTACTGGTGCGCAGCAGACGGGCACGGTTTGAGAATGACCGCTCATCCGGCACGGTCTTCTCGATCTATCTGCCGTGGGATGGTGTGCCTCGCGGACCGCGGATCGTGCATAGCGCGGCGCATGCGCTGGCGGATCACCTGGTCTAGATTAGTTCGGCTTGATCCACTCAGGATGTTCCTTGCCGATCTCTATCCCAATCTCTCCGCCTAGTTTTGCGCCGACCTGCGTACAGCCGCCAATGATTTCGCTCTGAATCGACGTCGTGTTCGCCGCGAGCTTATCTCGTAGCGGTTGAGCGAGCTTGGCACCGGCAATCCCGCCGGGGGCTTTGCTCGCCGCACTCAGTTCGTTCAGTTCTTCCGTGGTGAAGTACTTCTCATACACCCCAACGATCACTTTGAGGTAGTCGTCCACGTTGTAGCGAGCGAGGGAACGCTTGCCCCACTCCTCGATAAACTGCGGATCATACTTCGGATAGTTCTGTCGCATCGCCAGCTTGCCTTGTTCGACGGCATTCTCTTTGACTCCGAGCAGGGCGGCTCGGGCCCCTATGACCGCTACGAACTGCACGGCAGCATCATGGTTTTGCGCGGCGGTGGGATTCTGGAACACCCCTGTTGCGGCGTGGGCGATGTGGACGCCGCTAAGAGCGAGGGTTGGCAACAGAACTGAGCCAAACAAGAGCGTGCGCAAACGTGTTTTCGGCATATGTCTTAACTATCCAATCACCCTGCGCAGAAAGCCTCGTGTCCCGATCCATGTGAGCAGGCAGAGGAAGAATGTCAGCATCAGCAGGATCAGCGCGGGATGCATGTGCGGCAGGGAAGGCGTCAGTGCCGCGCGCAGACCTTCGCTCATGTAGACGATGGGATTGAAGAGAACGCCCATCTGCAGCCACTTGATGGCGCCCAGTGCTTTCCAGGGGTAGTAGACGCAGCCCAGGAAGGTGATGGGCATGACGACGACGCCGAAGATGAGGCCGATCTGTGCGGGTTTCACGCTGGTGCCGATGGTCAGGCCGAGCGCTCCGGCGACCAGCGATGCCAGCACGACCACAGCGATGAGGAAGGGCCAGCTCGTCACGTGCGCGTACACAGGCGTAGACGGAATGTAGTACGCCAGCGGAAAGACGATGGCGGCAGCGATCACGGACTGCAGCGCGGAGAAGATGATCTTCTCGATAGCAACCATTGCGGTGGGCAGCGGGCACATGACGCGGTCGTCGATCTCGCGTGTGGAGCCGAAGTCAACGGCAAGTGGCAGGGCCACGGCGGCGATACCACTGAACATGATGGCGACAGCCATCAAGCCCGGCAGCAGTACCGTGGAGAAGTTGGCGCCCGCATTGGCGGCCATGCCCTGCGTCGGATTCATCGCGGCACCGTTGCTCATGTGCGGCATGATGTAGGTGAAGACAAAGAGGAAGAGTAGCGGGTTCATCACGATGCGGATGATGAACGGGAAGATCTCGCGGCGCAGCACGTGCAGGTCGCGGAGGAACATGCCCAGGAAGGCGCGGAGGTATTGCGTTGCCGGCGAGGTCGTTTTGCTAATGGTCGTCATGGCGCGCTTGAATCCCTCGGGGGCTAATGCCCGTAACTTGATGGTGCTGTATGGCATGGCTTAGGCCATGCCCCTCCGAAAGCGCTGCCCCTCAGACGGCAGCCGATCACTTCCTCAGACCGCTTACTCTCTTAGATCGCGGCCTGTCAGTCGGATGAAGACGGTCTCCAGTGTCGGTTCGGTGATGCTGAGATCTTTGAGTCCATACGGCGTCGCCGCGGTGACAACCTGCGGCAGCAGGCCATCGGCGTTGCCAGCCATCACACGCAAGCCCTTGGGCGTTGTCTCAACACCGGTGACGTGCGGCAGCGCTTTGAGCAGCGGTACGAGCGATTCCGTCGGCTCGCGCAGATCCAGTTCATACAGCGTGCTGGCTCCCACGGAGTTCTTCAGCGCCTGCGGTGTGTCTTCGACGAGGACGCGGCCATTGTCGACGATGGAGAGCCGGTCGCAGAGTTCATCGGCCTCCTCCATGTAGTGCGTGGTCAGGACGACGGTAATGCCTTCGGTGTGCAGGCGCTGCACGGCCTCCCACATGGCGATGCGGCTCTGCGGATCGAGGCCTGCAGAGGGCTCGTCGAGGAAGAGAACGCGCGGCCGATGGGCGATGGCACGGGCGATCTGTACACGCTGCGCCAAGCCACCGGAGAGTTGCGCGGGATACGATCCAGCGCGCTCTGAGAGATGGAACTGGTCGAGCAGTTCCGCGGTGCGGGCCTTCGCTTCTGCCTTTGAGAAGCCGAAGTAGAGGCAGTGGAACTGGATGTTCTCCGCAACGGTGCAGGCGCGTTCGAGCGTGTTGTACTGGGGCACCACGCCCATAAAGCGGCGCGCCTCGCTCGGGTTGCGTACGACGTCGATGCCTGCGATGTGCGCGGTGCCTGCCGTGGGCAGAACGCGCGTGGTGCAGACGGAGATGGTCGTCGTCTTACCGGCGCCGTTGGGGCCCAGCAGTCCGTAGATTTCGCCCTCACGAACATCGAGGTCGATACCATCGACGGCGACTACGGGGGGCTTGCCGTCGTAGACCTTGCGCAGGCCACGCAGGCTGACGATGCCTGGGGATTGAATGTCGCTGCTCACACTGCTCCTGGGTTTCAGCGGGGATGCTGAAGGCTTTACTTCAATAGCTGCGGATCGACCTTGATGTTATCGACGACGGCATCGGATGGCGACAGCACAACGGTATCACCCGGTTTCAGGCCGGTGAGGACCTGCGTGAAGCTGCCATAATCCCGGCCAAGCGTCAGGCTGCGGAGATGCGTGATGTTGTTGGCATCGACCACGAAGGTCTGCGGACCGGCGGTGCGGACGAAGAGCGCATTCGCCGGGATCAGTACGGGTGGCTTCGCGTCGCGCGTGTTGAAGCTGACGGTCGCGAACATACCCGGAAGGATCAGGTTCTTCGGGTTAGGCAGATCGATCTCGGTCAGCATGGTGCGTGACGCGATGTCGATGGAGCTGGCCGAACGCGTGACCTTGCCGCTGAAAGCCTGACCGGGCAGTTCGCGGAAGGTGACCTTTGCGGTCGCGGTGCTGAGCACGTCAGGGGCGTTGGCCTGCGGCACGTTGACGAAGACACGCACCGTGCCCGACTGGCCGACGGTGAAGAGCTGCGTGACGGAGTTGGCGGAGCCTGAAGTGATCAGCGATCCGACATCGATGCCGCGCGAAAGGATGACGCCCGTGAAGGGTGCGGTAACGCGCGAGAAGCTCGCCTGTTCTTCGAGTGACCGCACGTTCGCCTCGCCTGCGGCGATGTTGGCCAAGGCGGCGTTCACGGTGGCGTCGTTCGCGCCGGCCTGCGCAGTGAAGGTATCGGCAGAGGCCTGCGAGATGACGCCTTCCTTCTGCAATTGCTGGTTCCGCACGTTGTTCAGCGTTGAGAGCTTGGCGTTGGCCTGTGCCTGCACCGCCTGCGCCTTGAGCTGCAGCACGGTTGCGCGCGCCTGGCGCAGCTGCTGTTCCGTCTGCGGATCTTCAATGATGGCAAGTAGCTGGCCCGCCTTGACGTGGTCGCCGATGTCGACGAAGCGCTTGGTGATGTAGCCGTTGGTACGGGCGTAGATGGGCGTCTGCGAGAAGGCCTGCACGCTGCCGGGCAGATCGAGCACGTTGGTGGCCTGGCCCAGGGCGACCTTAGTCACGGCAACGGGCGGCGGGCCTGCGTTGGCACGCACATCTTCCTGCAGCGTCTCCTTATGGCGGAGCTTCGGCAGCAGGAAGGCGATGCCGACCACGATCAGCAGCAGGAAGAAGGCACCTGCCGCAATGATTGCGCCGCGACCCACGGGCTCGGGTGTCGTAGGGGTGTTCAAGGGGCTGTGTTCGCCGGCGGTGGCCGGTGCGTCGGTAAAGTTCTGCGCCATGCTTACGCGGCTCCTTGGAGTCGTACGGAATTCATTGAAGTGGGCAGGGAAGGCGTCTGGCTATGCATGCTCAAAGTACTCCTCCTGCTCGGTATTGGCGTCAACCTGCATACCCAGCGGCGGCGCCTTGCGCAGCAGCGAGTAGAAGATAGGGACGATCACAAGCGTGGTGGCCGTTGCGACAAGCAGGCCGCCAATGACCGCGCGGCCCAGCGGCGCATTCTGCTCGCCACCTTCGCCCATGCCCAGCGACATGGGCAGCATGCCCAGAATCATGGCCAGCGCTGTCATCATGACGGGGCGCAGGCGCGTGAAACCCGCGGCCGATGCTGCCTGCAGACTGTTGAGGCCGAGCGACCGCTGATCGTTTGCGAAGGTCACCATCAGGATGGAGTTTGCCGTGGCCACGCCGACGGTCATGATGGCTCCCATCAGTGACGGCACTGAGAACGTTGTGCCCGTGAGGAAGAGCATCCACAGGATGCCGCAGGCTGCGCCGGGCAGCGCCATGAGGATGATGAAGGGGTCGAGCCAGCTTTGGAAGTTGATGACCATCAACAGGTAGACCAGCAGAACGGCAAAGATCATGCCGAGGCCGAGGCCGGTGAAGCTGTCCTGCATGCTCTTGACTTGTCCGCGCACGGTCATGGTGGCGCCCTTGGACAACTTCGGCTCGAAGCTCTTCAGCACCTTGTTGACGTCCGTCGCCACAGCGCCCAGGTCGCGGCCCTGCTTGTTGACGAAGACGTCGTACACCGGCTGCACGTTGTAGTGGTTCGTGATGCCGGGGCTGGCGGAGTGCTGGATCTGTGCCAGGTTTGAGAGCAGTTGCGTGTTGCTGGGCGTTGGTGTGCCGCCGTTGAACTGTGGAGGTGTGCCTGTTGAGACGCCGGATGTGATGGGCAGACTGTTGAGGCTGGCGACCGAGTTGATCTGGGAGAGCGGCACCTGCACGACGACCTGGTAGTTGACGCCGTTGGTCGGGTTCAGCCAGTAGTTGGGCGCGGCCTGGCCTGAGCCGGAGAGCGCGGTCAGCATGCTGTTGGCGACGCTGGCCTCGGTAAGGTTGACCTGCTGGGCGCGCGTACGGTCGACGTTTACGCGAAGCTCCGGGGCGTACATGATCTGGTGGACGTGTACGTCGACGGCGCCGGGTACCTGCGAGACGGCCTTGGCGATCTGCTGTGCGGTGGCGTAGTTTGCCTGGGCGAGTCGGCCGCTGATCTGGATGTCGATCGGCGCGGGCAGACCGAAGTTCAGGATCTGATTGACGATGTCTGAGGCCTGGAAGTAGAAGACCTCTTCCGGAAACTTCTTGCGCAGGACTTCGCGCAGCTTCGCGCGGTAGCCGGCGGTGGGCTTGTGGTGTTCCGCATTCAGACTGACGAGGATTTCGCCGTCCTGCACGTCGGTCAGTGAGCCGTCGCCGAAGGCCAGGTTAAAGCCCTGGGGCACGCCCATGTTGTCGAGAATGCCGCCCAGTTCTTCCTTGGGGATAATGTCGCGGATGGTCTGGTCGACCTGGCCGAAGATCTCTTCTGTACGCTCAAGCCGTGTGCCGGGTGGGCAGCGTACATGCAGACGGAAGCTGCCTGCGTCCACATCCGGGAAGAAGTCGCGGCCGATGAACGGGATGGTGCAGAACGAGATGAGGATGAAGAGGCCGAAGCAGCCGAGGGTAAAGGTGGTGTGAGCCAGGGCCCAGTCGAGGAAGCGCTGGTACCGTGCGCGGATGGCCTCGAAGACGCGATTGAAGGCGAAGTGCGTGCGCCAGATGGCACCCAGGCCGCGGCGCTTCTCCTCGATCTCCGCCTTTTCGGTGGGTGTCAGCGGGTGGTCGCCGTGCTCGGCCTCGGCGAGGGCATAGACCTCAACTTCGGCGGCGAGCAGGAACTTCACCATCGTCGGCACAAGGGTGCGCGAGAGGAAGTACGAGGCCATCATGGCGAAGACGACTGCCATGCCAAGCGGTGTGAAGAGACTGCGCGCTGCTCCGGAGAGGAAGACGACCGGGACGAAGACGATACAAATCGCAAGCGTTGAGACGAAGGCGGGGACGGCGATCTGCGCGGCGCCGTCGAGGATGGCGGGCTCGATCTCTTTGCCGAGACCAAGGTTGCGATGGATGTTTTCGATTTCGACGGTGGCGTCGTCGACGAGGATGCCGACGGCGAGTCCGAGGCCGCCGAGCGTCATGGTGTTCAGCGTCTGGCCGAGCGCCTTCATGATGATGATGGAGACGAGGATCGACAGCGGGATGGAGACGGCGATGATGACGGTGGAGCGCCAGGATCCGAGGAAGAGCAGGATCATGACGGCAGTCAGGCCGGCGGCGATGGCAGCTTCCTTAACCACGCCGGTCAGCGCGGCCTGCACGAAGATCGACTGATCGAAGAGGATCTTGATGTCAGGCGCGGGCGGTGGCAGGTTCGCGAGGATCTTCGGCAGGACGGCTTTCACGCGCTTGACGATGTCGAGCGTGGAGGCCGAGGAGGCTTTGAGGATGGTGAGCAGCACGGCGCGCCGACCGTCCGCACGGACGATGGAGAGCTGGACGGCGCTGCCCTCATGCACCTGGGCAACGTCGCGCATGTAGATGGTGGCGCCGTTCACCTGCTTGATCGGGATGTCGTTGAGCTGTGCGGCGATCAGTGGCGAGGCGTTGGTGCGGACGAGGTAGTCGCGGTCGCCGATGCGGGCGTCACCTGCGGGCAGGATCAGGTTCTGTGCGGTGAGCGCGGTGACGACATCCGACGGGGAGACGCCCTTGGCCTGCATGGCGCCGGGGTCAAGATCGACGGAGACCTGACGCGCCTTGCCGCCGTAGGGGTTGGGCACCTGTGCGCCCTGAACCGTTGCGAGCTGCGTACGAACGAACTGCGCTCCTAGATCGTAGAGGTCCGTCTCCGAGAGGCGGTCGGATGACATGACGGCCTGAAGGATGGGCACGTTCGATGCGGAGAACTGCAGGATGAACGGCGGCGTGGTGCCGGTGGGCAAAACGCGCAGGATCGTCTGGTTGACGGCGGTGACCTGGGCCACGGCGGCTTCGATCTTCACGCCGGGCTGGAAGAAGATCTTGATGACAGAGATGCCGGAGACGGACTGCGACTCGATGTGTTCGATGTCGTTGACGGTCGTCGTCATGGCGCGCTCACTGATGGTGGTGAAGCGCTTTTCCATCTCGTCCGGGCTGGTGCCGTTGTACTGCCAGATGACCGTGACGACGGGGATGTCGATCGAGGGGAAGATGTCGGTGGACATCGTCTCAATGGAGACCACGCCCAGGACGAGGATCAGCACGGCCATCACCACGAAGGTGTAGGGGCGTCGAAGGGCGAGGCGGACGATCCACATGGCGGACGGGCTCCGAAGCTACGGTTGCATTTGAAGGCACGGCGAAATGCCGTGCAGTCCATTGTGCCAAATGTCGGACGATCTGCGGGGCAGTCGGCGGATAGTGTTGGCCCAATCCGTCGATAAACGCTCTGTGTGCGCATGTTCTTTCGCGACAAAGCTTGCAGCGGTCCGCGGCGACGAGGCGTAGAATGGGCATTATGGCTCGAGGCTGGGAAAAAGAAGACGTCGATCTGCCGGAACAAACTGAGGCTCAAAAGGTCGCAACGGCAGACGAGAACCGCATCACGGAACGTGATCGCCAGCGCAAGCTGCAGGGCTTGAATCTGCAGCGCGAACGGATTTTGAGCGAGCGTACTTCCAGCCCGCACCGCCGTTCTGCACTGGAAGCCGCGCTGCTCGAGATTGAGACGCAGATCAGCGAACTTAGCTGGGGCATCCACATCTAGTCGCGTTGGCGCTTCGATCGTCGGATTCGGTTCAGGGCTTGGCGGGGGTGCCGCTTCGTGCGCCTCTGTGTTCTTGCTCACGGTTATCTCCTGTCTGCGCACGGTAGACTGGTGAGACACCGTTAGGAGCTCGAAACCACCATGTCTGCCGTTGCAGAAGTCGCTGAGTCCCCCTCGAAATTGCCCGCCGCAATGACCTTTCAGGAGACGCTGTTTGCCCTGCAGCGTTTCTGGGCGGAGCGCGGTTGCGTTCTGCAGCAGCCCTATGACGTTGAGGTGGGCGCCGGGACCATGTCTCCGGATACGTTTCTGCGGGTGCTGGGACCGAAGCCGGTTCGCATTGCATACGCGCAGCCCTCGCGCCGCCCAGCGGACGGACGGTATGGCGAGAACCCGAACCGCCTCTACAAGCACACACAGTTCCAGGTGATCCTGAAACCACCACCGCTCAACATCCAGGAGCTGTACCTGCAGAGCCTGGAGGCGATCGGGATTGTGCTGGCCGATCACGACATCAAGTTTGAGGAAGACAACTGGGAGTGGCCGGTTGGCGGTGCGTGGGGCGTTGGCTGGCAGGTCATGATGGACGGCCAGGAGATCACGCAGTTCACTTACTTCCAGCAGTGCGGCGGTCTGGATCTGGACCCCATCAGCGGCGAGATCACCTATGGTCTTGAGCGCCTGACGCAGTTCCTGCAGGACAAGGAATCCATCTACGACATTGAGTGGGCGAAGGAGCCGGACACCGGCAACATCACCACGTATGGCGACGTGCGTCTGTTTGAAGAGCAGCAGCTTTCGGCCTACAGCTTCGACCACGCTGACGTGAGCAAGCTGTGGGAGCATCTGGGTCTGTACGAGGCAGAGTGCCTGGGCCTGCTGGAAGCGGCGAAGGCGATGCCGGAAGATGCGGATGCCACCCGGCTGAAGCGCTTCCCGGTGCTGGGTGCGTATGAGCTTGCGTTGAAGTGCTCGCACCTGTTCAACACGCTGGATGCGCGTGGCGCGATCAGCGTCACGGAACGCGTGGGCGTCATGGCTCGCATTCGTACGCTGATCGTCGGCGTCGCGAAGGCGTTTGCAGAGCAGGGCGATCGTGTGGCGGCCTTGAACGACAAGGCAGGTGCGTAATGGCTGATTTTCTCTTTGAGATTGGTTTGGAAGAGGTACCCGCACGGATGTTGCCGGGTGCGCAGGCTGAGCTTGCGAAGCGTGTGACGGATCTGCTGACGCGCGAACGCCTGGTTGCGGAGGGCAGCACGACGGAGAGTTACTCCTCGCCGCGGCGCATCGCCGTGGTTGTTAATGGCGTGCTTGCAGGCCAGGCGGATGTCGAAGAAGAGCTGCTTGGACCGCCAGTGAAGGCTGCGTACAAGGATGGCAAGCCGACGAAGGCTGCCGAGGCTTTCGCAGAGAAGGCCGGCGTTGCCGTCGATGCTCTGCGCACGATCACCAACGCCAAGGGCGAGTATCTCGCCGCGACGGCGAAGCGTGCCGGACGCAGCTTTGCCGAGGTCATCACGGCCGAACTGCCGAAAGAGATCGCCGGTCTCTACTGGGCGAAGAATATGCGCTGGCGTCCGGGCCAGCCCGAGCGTTTTGTGCGGCCCATTCAGTGGATGCTGGCGCTGCTCGATGCTGCGGTCATTCCGGTCGAATGGGCCGGCACGACCGCGGGCGCTGTGACCTATGGACACCGCGTGCTGTATGGCTACGCGCCCATCACGATCGCCTCACCGGTGGAGTACGCGCACAAGCTCTACGAAGCGAAGGTGATGGTCAACGTCGAGCATCGCCGCGAACGGATCCGCAAGGCGCTCGACAAAGTGATGCGGCAGGTCGAAGGAGCGCGCTGGCGCGAAGATCATCCGCTGGTCGACAAGGTCACGCACCTGACCGAATGGCCGAGCATCATCCTTGGCGGCTTCGAGGCAGAGTTCCTGCCGCTGCCCCAGGAAGTGCTGGTCACCGTGATGCGCGACCACCAGAACTATTTCGCTGTGGAAGACGCAGCAGGGAAGCTTGCGCCCTACTTCCTCGCCGTCCTGAACACCGAGCCAAGCGAGAAGGCGACGGAGATCATCCGTCACGGCAACGAGCGCGTGCTGCGCGCCCGCTTCAACGATGCCCGCTTCTTCTATGAGTTCGATCAGCGCATGCCGCTGGCGGAACGCGTCGCGCTGCTGGAGAACGTCACCTTCCAGAAGGAGCTCGGCAGCTATGCAGCCAAGTCCGAACGCGTGCGCGCGGTTGCAGCGAAGCTTGGTATCACCGCGAAAGAACACTGGCTGACGAAGCCGGCGACGAAGTCCGTAGGCAATCAACTGGATCTGGAAGCGCTCGACACCGCGGCGCGGCTGTCGAAGACCGATCTGACGACCGAACTTGTGAAGGAGTTCACCGAGCTCCAGGGCGTTGTCGGGGGACTCTATGCCAAGGCGCAGGGCCACAGCACCGTGGTCGCCGATGCGATCTACGCGCACTACCAGCCCGTCGGCATGGACGATGCGATTCCGTCCACGAACGAGGGTCTGCTGCTTGCCATCGCCGATAAGGTGGACACCATCAGCGGCATGTTCGGCCTGGGTCTGCAGCCCACTGGATCGAAGGATCCCTTCGCGCTGCGGCGCGCTGCCAACGGCATCGTGAAGATGCTGGCGGAGAGCACGCTGCCGCTCACGCTGGGTGAGGTTGCGACGGCTGCGACCGGCGCCGATGAGGCACTCTGCGGCAACGTAAAGGCGTTCCTGGTTGAGCGGTTGGAGTGGTATCTGCGCGAGGTGCGCGGCACGGCTTACGACGTGGTGAAGGCTGTCATGGCTGCCAACCCAGACGATGTGCGCGATGCCATCGCACGCGTCGACGCCGTCAGCGCAGCGCGCAGCAGCGAAGACTTTGCCGCGATTGCGGCAGCCTTCAAACGCATGAAGAACCTGGTCGACCAGGCGAAGGCGAAGGGCGAAGTCTTTACGCCGAGCGCACACCGCGAGTTCCTGACGGAGCCGGTGGAACGCACGCTGGCAGAGGAGAGCGGTCGCCGTGCCGCTTGGGTCGAGGGCCTGCGCAAGGACGGTGACTACAAGCTGGCGCTCGCGACGATCGCAGAACTTCGACCGTTTGTCGATCAGTTCTTTGAGAAGGTGATGGTGATGGCTCCGGAACCGTCACTGCGCGCTGCCCGGCTTGGCCTGCTGCAACGCATCCTGATGGATTACGGCAAGGTCGCGGACTTCTCGGAGATCGTGATCGCGGGATAAACAGAGAAGGGCGGCTCCCAGGAGCCGCCCTCTTTCTCTTTGGATCTAGTAAGCGCTCTTCACAACGCCGCCATCCACGCGTATGGGCGAGCCGTTGGTCGCACTGGCCTGTTCGCTGCACAGGTACGTCGCCATGGCTGCTACCTCTTCCACCTTTGCCAGCCGCTTGATCAGGCTCGACGGCCGTGCGTCGCGGATGAAGTCGTTCTCGACCTGCGCGGCTGAGACGCCTTTTTCTTTTGCCATCTTCGCGATCATCGTGTTGACGCCTTCACTCTCGGTCGGGCCGGGCAGAAGACTGTTGACCGTTACACCGCTTGCCGGAATGGACTCGGCGATGCCGCGTGCAAGCGCGATCTGTGCTGCCTTGGTGACGCCGTAGTGCACCATCTCTTCGGGAATCTGCACGCCGCTTTCGCTCGAGATGAAGATCACGCGGCCCCATTTGCGGTCGAGCATGCCCTTCAAGTATTGCCGCGTGACACGCACACCGCTCAGGACATTGCTCTCAAAGAAGCGAAGCCACTCCTCGTCGTTGATCTCAAGGAAAGGCTTCGTCTCGAAGATGCCGAGGTTATTCACGAGGATGTCGATCTCTGCCAGCGAGGCGAAGAGCGTGTCGCAGCCAGCGGCCGTTGCCAGATCCGCAACGATGCCCTGGGAGTCATTGCCGACCTCACGCACCGCCGCATCGACGCGTTCCTGGGTGCGGCCGTTGACGTAGACCGTTGCACCCTCTGCTGCGAGTGACTTTGCGATCGCCAGACCGATGCCGGCGGTCGATCCCGTTACAAGAGCACGCTTGCCGCGAAGACCCAGGTCCATGGAGAGATCCTTTCGTTAGTTGACGCGCTGCAGGCGTGCGATGAGCTTCTCGGCAAGCGGTTCGCCGCTCTCCGTCCACAACAGGCGCGACGAGATGCCGCAGTGCTTCTCCACACTGAGGACGAAGGCGAGCAGGATCTCGATGTTCTGCGCGAGACGCTTTTTGCCGTCTTCGTCAAGGTCGTTTTCTTCCTGCACGAAGGGTGTGTCCAGGCCGAAGTCGACGCGGATGTGGCCGTTTTGCTCGAAGGTCGCGTCGTCGAACTCCGGGCCGAAGCCGGTGATCTTGACCGTTGCGGGCTCCAGCTTCCAGGTAGCGTCCAGGCCTTCGCCGGCGACGACGGGCTGCCACAGCTGCCACTTCACCTCAAACTCGTAGGCGGAGTCGTCGTGCAGGCCTTCGGTCGCTTCGGCGACGGCGTTCTGTGCCAGGGACTCTTCGCTGGGTTCGGAACGGTCGTCGAGCACGAAGATGCGCTGGAAGACGGGCGACTCATTCCATCCCAGCGGGATGGCGGACGCGACGCTGACGCGATAGTTGCCGCTGACCTTGCCGAACTGCTGCAGGACGGCGATGAGCTTCTCCGGCAGGGAAGCGAAACGGAAGTTTGGGAACCAGAGGCTGAGATAGAGCTGATCTGCCATAGAGAGATTGGATGCGCGGGGGGAGGTTTGGCTTCCTGTAAGTGTTTGCAGCCCCGGCTGGTGTGTCCCTCTGAGAAGATAGTGACAACGATGGCGATGGGCGGCAGGCGGGGCAAGGCAGGCAGTATCTCGGTGACTCGCGTGCGGCGATGGCTGCTGGCCGGCGTGATCACGCTGCTGCTGGTGCTGGCCGGCCTGATCGGCTACACGCGCTGGAAGACGCGCAAGCTGTTGATGGATCTGCCGCACCGCCTGGGCGCCGATATCAAGAGCGAGACCAACGGCTTTACCTGGTCGCAGTCGGTCAAGGGCCACACCATCTTCACGATCCACGCAGCCAAGGCGATCCAGCGTGAGAACGGCAAGACCACGCTGCACGATGTTGCGATCACCATGTACGGTGCGCCCGGTTCGAATCGCACCGACAGCATCCGTGGCGCAGAGTTTGAATACGACCAGCCCAATGGCGTGGTGCGCGCCGCGGGCGATGTCTACCTGGACCTGGCGGCGCCTACGCCTTCTGTGAATTCGGTTGGGGATGTGAAGTCGGAGGTTTCGGCGAAGAATGCGGCCACCTCGGACGCTGCCCCGTCGAAGCCCGACAGCCCGCCGGGGAATGGATCCAAGCGCATCCAGGTCACGACGAGCGGCCTGACCTTCCTGCAGAAGCTGGGCATCGCTGCGACCGACCAGCCGTTGCACATCGTCTATGGCGACATGCGCGGCTCGGCCACCGGTGCGGATTATGAGAGCGATACGGGCACGCTGAAGCTACACAGCGCGGTCGAGATGAATGGCATGCAGAATCGGCAGGTCATCCATGTACGCGCGGCTGCGGCCGAACTGGATCGCGCGTCGCAACGGGCCACACTTCACGCTGGACGGATCGCTACAGACGACAACCGGGCATCGGGTGACCTGATGCTCATTACGCTCGCCACGAGCGGCGGCATCGATCGCATTCACTCGGAAGGCCACGCCACGCTCGAGGGTAAGGGCGGCATGACGGCGCAGTCACCGAAGATGGACGCGCAGATGGGCGATGCTGGCAAGCTGCACGACGTGTTGATGCAGGGTGGCGTGCAGTTTGCGAATACCGCCGGATCGACTGGCAGCGCGGCGCGGGCGGAGGTTCACTTCAACCTTGCGGGCGTTGCTACCTCGGCGAACTTCGACGGGCACGTTCGTCTAGACCAGGTGGCGCCCGGTGTCGAGCGGTCCTTGACGGCGGAACGGCTTGTGACCGCGATGGCGCCAGACGCCGCAGGCCGCATGCAGATGCGTGAGGCTACCGCGTCGGGGCCCGCGATGGTGCGGACGGCTGTCTCCGCGCCCGCCAAGACGGGGGGACCTTCGACCATCCACGTTTCGACTCTGCGCGGTACTTCGCTGCGCGCGGTTACGGCGCAACGCGGTGGCGTGACGTACGTCTCGGAAATTACTGGGACCGGCAACACGCAACTGGTGCAGGACGACGGCGCCGGCACGGTCCGCACCAGTTCGGGTGACGAGCTGCATGCGACGCTCTTCGCGCCGGGCTCTTCTGCGAAGGACAAAGCGAAATCGCCCACGGGCCAAGTGCAGACGGCGGTGCAGGTAGGGCACGTGGTGGTGACGCAGCGTTCGCCTGCGAAGGGAACGCAGACTGCGGGTGAGACGCGGGCGACGGCTGCGCGCGCGGAGTTTGATGACGCGACGGGCGGTCTGATTCTGACGGGCTCGCCGCAGGTCACATCGCCGGGACTGCAGCTTGCGGCTGACCGCATTGTGCTGCACCAGGGCAGCGGCGATGCAGAGGCCTTTGGCGCTGTGCGTGGCGTCTACGTTGCGTCCGGCGCTACGGGTAAGGCAGAGGAGAAGCGCCCGGCCGATCCGGTGCATCTGCTGGCTGACCACGCCACGGTAGCCGGAGGCGGCTCGGCTGCCAAGCTCTTCGGCACGGCGGGCAAGCTGGCGCGTATGTGGAGCTCCACGGCACAGATCGAAGCGCCGGTGATCGAGACGGACCGTGCCAGCGGCAAACTCTTCGCGCACGCCGCGGCGGGCGATGCCTCTGCCGGTACCGTTCGTATGTTGCTGCCCGTGCAGGCTGGTGCTGGCAAGTCGTCGCTGGCTCCGACTGGTGCGTTGCGCATCACGGGTGGCACGCTGGTCTACACCCCCGCGGATGCACGCGGCCCTGCTCATGCAGACATCGGCGGCGGCGTTCGCATGGACAATCCGGGCTCGCAACTCACGGCGCGGTCCGCCGTTGCAACGCTTGCGGCGACGCCCTTGCAGGGCGGCGGTTCGGCTGCCACTGCGCTGCCGTCGGGCAACCTCCAGACGGTGACGGCGACGGGGGATGTGCATCTGCAGCAGCCGGGGCGCAGCGGTACGGGCGAACGGCTGGTCTACACGGCGGCTGACCAGCGGTATGAACTCACGGGTACCGCGGCGGTTCCGCCAAAGGTGATCGACAGCCAGCGGGGAACGCTGAGCGGCACGAGTGTGATCTTTCATGGTGCGGATGACAGTGTCGAGGTCTCCGGTCAGGATGGCCATCGCGTCCGCACGGAAACGGAAGTTGCGCGACCGGCGAAGGGGAAGTGACCTTCCTTTACGATTGCAGCACTGGCTTCCGCACTTTTGAAGCTGACATCCGTCACAAAGCATCACAACACTGCTACGCCGGCAATCCCGGTTTGCAGCACTGATTCCGAACAAGCAAGAGAAACTGTGAACCCTCCCGTCCCATCGGCCGTCGAAGTAGTGGAACCCATGAGCACCTCTGCGGATGCACTTTCGCCGGCCCCCGTCCGGCAACGTCTGACGCTGTCGACGGACAATATCGCCAAGAGCTACAGCGGCCGTGAGGTCGTTCGCGGCGTGAACCTCACCATCTCGCAGGGTGAGGTGGTCGGTCTGCTCGGCCCCAACGGCGCCGGCAAGACGACGACCTTTTACATGATTGTGGGCCTGGTCCGGCCCGATAGCGGACAGGTGCTGATCGCCGGCGAGGACATCAGCCGCGTCCCGATGTACCTGCGAGCCCGCAACTTCGGCATCAGCTATCTGCCGCAGGAACCCAGTGTGTTTCGGAAGTTGACGGTCGAGGAGAACATTCTCGCCATCCTGGAGACGCAGCCGCTCAGTTGGGAGGCGCGCCGCAACCGTACGTCTTCCCTGATCGAGCAGCTCAACCTGGGGCACGTGCGCAAGACACAGGGCTATGCGCTGAGCGGCGGCGAACGCCGTCGCGTGGAGATCGCTCGATGCCTCTGCATCGATCCCAAGTTCATCCTGCTGGACGAGCCCTTCAGCGGCATCGATCCCATCGCCGTGCTGGATCTTCAGGAGATCATCCACGGCTTGAAGAACAGCGGCATCGGCGTCCTGATCACCGATCACAACGTGCGCGAGACGCTGAGCGTGACGGACCGCGCGTACATCATCACGGAAGGCCGGATCTTCCGCCACGGCACCCCCGGGGAACTGGGACGCGATGCTGAGGTGAAGCGGATCTACCTGGGCGAGAGTTTCCGGATGTAGCGCAGGCCAGTCCTGGGTCCCGGGGCACCTGTTCAAGCGGTCTTCGGCCGCTTCGAGAAGTTCCTGTAAACCTTGATTCTGCAAGGGTTCCGTCCACATCTCCAACGCATAAGCAAAGACCGTTCTCCGTGGCAATCCCCATTTGGGACAAATGGGGAAACTTTCGTATGCACGTAGCGTGCCATCGTTTGTGCGTGGCGCTTCTTTCCGGAGTAGACTGCGGGTATTCGCCGATTCGGCTTCGCGAGGCATTTGCCCCGCGGGGTCGCACGCCCGGCGCCCAGGGAGAGGTACGTTTTGTTGTTGCAACCCAAGTTGAATCTGCGAGTCTCACAGCGTCAGGTGCTCACCCCCGGCCTGGTGCAGATGGTGAGCGTCCTCGCTCTGAACAAACTTGAGTTAAAGGAGATGATCAACGCAGAAGTCGTTGAAAATCCCGTCCTTGAAGAGATCGAGGAGAACGCACAGACGTACGAAGAGCAGGCTGGGCGCGAGGGCGACCGCGAGTTAAGCGCGGAGCAGCAACAGACCGAAACCGAACGCGTCGAGAAGGATCCCTTCGACGAGATCGACATGGGCGAATACTTCCAGGAGTACCTCGATCCCGGCTTCCGGGTTGCCGGACCTTCGTTCGAAGATGTCGACGCGCCGTCGTTTGAAAACTTCCTTTCCAAGCCCAGCACGTTAAGCGATCACCTGATGTGGCAGATCGGCAGCATGTCCCTGCGACCGGAGTTGCGGGCGGCTACGGAAGTCATCATCGGCAACCTTGAGGAGAATGGTTACCTGCTCGTCAGCGACGAGGAACTGGCATCGCACGACACGCGCGGTATCGCCACGCCGGAACTGCTGGCAGAGGCCCGGGCGGTTATCCAGTCTCTGGATCCCACTGGAGTAGGTGCGGCAGACCTGCGTGAGTGTCTTCTTCTACAGGTGCAGGCGGGGCTGCGCGAGGTAGAGGCAGCTATCGTCCGAGCGCGGCGCCACACCCTGCAAACCGGCGAGGATGAGAGCGCCCAGGATCTTTCGCCATTGCCTGCCCTTGAGGCGCGTCGCGTGCAGTTGAAGCTCGCCTGCCGCATCATCGTCGACCACCTGCTGCTATTGCAGAAACGCGATCTGCGCGAACTCATGCGGCTGCTCGCCTCCCATGCGGATGCTGTGACCTCGGCCATCGAGTGCATCCGGCAGCTCGACCCACGGCCCGGCCTGCGCTACAACGTCTCCGAGACGCGGCTCATCGAGCCGGACGTCGCCTTCGTGAAGCGCGGAGATGATTGGACCGTCGTGATGAACGAGGAAGACCTGCCCGCGCTGCGGTTGAACTCCGGCTATCGCAAGATGATGCGTCAGAAAGAGACGGAGCGCGAAGTCAAGGAGTACGTCAAGGAACGCTACCGCTCCGCGATCCAGCTTTTGCGCAACATCGAGCAGCGCAAGAACACCATCGTTCGCACCTGCGAATGCATCGTCCGCCGGCAGGGCGACTTCCTGGAACGTGGCGTCGATGCCATGCGGCCCATGATGATCAAGGAAGTCGCCGAGGAGATCGGCGTCCATCCCTCTACGGTCAGCCGTGCGGTAGCGAACAAGTACGTCCACACGCCCCAGGGCGTCTACGAGTTACGCTTCTTCTTCGCCGAAGGCGTCAACGGACCCGAGGGTGGCGATCTGCCGCTGCCCCTGCTGAAGAAAAAGGTGCGCAAGCTGATCGACGATGAGGATCCGCGCAAGCCTTTGACCGATGACGCGTTGGCCGCAGAGCTGCAACGCCAGGGCATCCAGGTCACGCGCCGGACGGTAGCAAAGTACCGCGAGGACATGAACATCCCAAGCACGCACCAGCGTCGCCAGCGTCAGTAACGCCATCTTGCCAGGGGAAACGACCTTGGCACTTGGATGGTCCTTCCAATTTGACTCGTCCGCCCGGGAGGACTAAAAACATCTCTCCGAGGTGTCGCTTTCATGTGGTGTTCACAGGCCTCATGAAGGACAACCCACGGCATCCTACGGACAGGTGTAAGGAGGTATCAGGATGGATCTTGAGATCACCGGTAGAGGCACGCAAGTCACGGCGAAACTACGGCAGCAGGCAGAAGAGGGCCTGGCACGAATCGAAAAGATACTTGGACCGAAGTGTGTGGCCAAGGTAGTGCTTAGCTGCGAGAAGAACCGATGCGAGGTGGAAGTAACCGTCCGCAACACCCTGGGCGACTACTCTTCACGCACCTCTGCCAAGGATGTCGATATCGCGCTGAAGGAAGCCATCGATAAGGTGGAAGCGCAAGCGGTGAAGGCCCGCAAGAAGGTCATCACCAACAGTCACCATCCGGAGCACACCGCCACAGGCTCGATCCGTCTCCAGACCTCCGATTCGGACGAGACGAACACAGTGAAAAGCAAGACAGATCCCGAATCCAAGCGCCTGGCGCAGAGCAAGACCGGCGTCGGCAAGGCCATTGCGGCCATCGATGATGGCGAGTTCGGCGACGAGCAGGATGTCGAAGCCGCATAAGGAACCGAGTACCGAACGCGCCCGCGGAGAATCCACTTCGCGGGCGCTCTTCTTTTGCGGGAGTGATGGAGCAGCCGTGCGGCAGTGCTAGCATTTCCGCATGGCGAAGCCTGCGAAACCCTCTGTGAAGAAGTCGGCGGTCAAGGCATCTGCTGAAACTACATCCGTGAACATTCCGCAGCCAGCCGGCAAAGCAGCCGTGAAGCGGGCCGCCGCTGCCAAGGGCGAACTCGTAGTACTGACGGGCCTGTCCGGCGCGGGCAAGCTCTCCGCCCTCAAGACCTTCGAAGATCTCGGCTTCTACGCGGTCGACAACCTGCCGCTGGAGTTGATCCCGCAGTTCGCAGACCTGGTGCGGGGCTCCAACGAGATCAAGCGCGCTGTCCTCGGCGTCGACGTACGCGAGGGCCTGATCGACAAATTTCCAGCCATCCTGCAGCAGGTTCGCAAGGTGCTGCCGACGTCCGTCGTCTTCCTGGAAGCATCGGACGACGTCCTGGTGCGGCGCTACTCGGAGACCCGCCGCCCGCACCCGCTGCGACGTGACGAACTGGTCAGCGAATCCATCGCCGCGGAACGCAAGCGCATGGAGCCCATCCGCAACGTGGCCGATGTGCTGCTCGATACGTCGCGCTTCAATGTGCATGAGCTGCGCGCACACATCAACGCACAGTTCAGCCGCAAGAAGGGCGAGCAGACGCTGCTGCTTTCGACCATGAGCTTCGGCTTCAAGAACGGTGTGCCGCCCGAAGCGGACCTGGTCTTCGATGTGCGCTTCCTGCCGAACCCGCACTTCATTCCAGAGTTCCGTCCGTTGACCGGCCGCGATGCGGAGGTGTCCGCGTACGTGATGGGCTTCCCACAGACCAAAGAGTTTCTGGATCGCACCACGGACATGCTCAAGTTTCTGCTGCCGCACTACGTCGCAGAAGGGAAGAGCTACCTGACCATCGCCTTCGGCTGCACCGGCGGCCAGCATCGGTCGGTTGCGCTTGCAGAAGAGATGAAGAAGCGGCTCACCGAGGCCGGGTATCGCGCCAAGGTAAGTCATCGCGATATGCCGCGCTAGCTCGCTCGGCTTCTAAAGACTGCGACAACAATCTTGTCGAAACGATAAGATGAAGATCGTGCCATTTCAGCCACAGACGACGCGGAGCGCTCGATGAGACGTATCCTGCGCCTTCTTCGCTACCTGCGTCCGTACCTGTTGCCGACGCTCCTGTCTGTCTTTCTCATGGCCGTAGTCGGAGCGATGGCCGCGCTTCGCATCCTGCTCGTCAAGCCCATCCTGGACAACGTGCTCAGCGCCGACGCGCAGCCGGTCAACATCCTGATCTTCACCGTGCCGCACCTGGGTTGGGTCATCAACCTGCAGCGCTTTGTGCCGCACCACTTTCACAACGCCTGGACGATCGTCGCCTTTGCCCTGGTGGTCTCGGCGGCCGTGAAGTCCGTCTGCGATTACACGGGCACGTACCTGGTGAACTATGCCGGCTTCGGCATGATCACGGATCTGCGCAACGATCTGTACAACGCCGTGCTGCGGCGCTCCGTCGCCTTCTTTCAGCGGTACACGACAGGCTCGTTGCTAAGCACGCTGATCAACGACATCGAACGCGTGCAGGTCGCGATGTCGACCGTGCTGAGCGATTTTCTTCAGCAGTTCTTTACGCTCGTCTTCACGGCGGTCGTGGTCATCATCGCAGGCGGACAACTGGCCTGGGTACTGCTCGGCTTCACGCTCGTCATCTTCCTCTCCGCGCGCAGAATCGGTCGGGGCGTGCGCCGCACCACGCGTGGCGGACAAGACAAGCTCTCGGACATCCAGCACATCCTGCATGAGACCCTGACGGGCAATCGCATCGTCAAGGCCTTCGGTATGGAGATGTGGGAGATGAACCGCTTCCGTCGCGCCGCTCGCCGTCTCTTGCGCGCGAACATGCGTGCCATCGGGGTCAGTGCCATCTCGTCGCCGTTGATGGACGCGCTCGGATCCGTTGCCATTGCGCTGCTGCTGCTCGTCGGTCGCGACCGCATCGTGCATCACCGCATGACGGCCGGCAGCTTCATCACCTTCCTGATTGCGGTCTTCACGCTGTACGACCCGGTTCGCAAGTTCGCGATGTACTACAACAACTTTCAGCAGGCGCTGGGCGCCAGCGAGAAGATCTTTCAGTTCCTGGACGAAGAAGATGAAGTGCCGGAGAAGAAGGATGCTGTCCCTCTCGTTGCATTTCAGGAGGGCATCCGCTTCAGCGAAGTCAGCTTCGGTTATCGCGATGAAGAGGATGCGCAGGACTTCCACCAGGTGCTGCACAGCCTGAGCCTCTACGTGCAGCGTGGCGAGGTCGTTGCGCTGGTCGGTCCCAGCGGCGGCGGCAAGTCGACGCTGGTCAACCTGATCCCACGCTTCTTCGATCCGACGGATGGAACCATCACCATCGACGGCGCCGACCTGCGCGATGTGCAGGTGGCCAGCCTTCGCAAACTGATCGGCACCGTGACGCAGGAGACCGTGCTCTTCAACGACACGGTCCGCAACAACATCGCGTATGGCCAGCCGGATGTGCCGATGGAGCGCGTCGAAGCCGCGGCCCGTGCCGCCCTGGCACATGACTTCATCCTGCGCATGCCCGACGGCTACAACACCGTCATCGGCGAGAAGGGCTTCCGTCTCTCCGGCGGCGAGCGGCAGCGGCTGGCAATTGCGCGCGCCATCCTGAAAGATGCTCCAATCCTCATCCTGGATGAAGCGACCTCGGCGCTGGATGCTGAGAGCGAGTCGCTGGTGCAGGAGGCCCTGAGCAACCTGATGACACACCGCACCGTGCTGGTCATCGCGCACCGTCTGTCGACCGTTCGCCGTGCGGATCGCATCATTGTCATCGAACGCGGACGCATTGCCGAGACGGGTTCGCATGCCGAGTTGCTGGCGAAGGGCGGCGTCTATCACCGGCTGTATTCCATGCAGTTTGCGGACGCGGCAGAGGACGCCGCCAGCATGGAAGCAGGCGATGCTTTGAACGCAATTGCCGCTTCGCCTGCGCTGTAACGCCGCGGGCGTATAAACTGCATTCAATCAATCATCATGGCTGGCATTCTCTTCATCATCTCGGCGCCCAGTGGATCGGGTAAATCCACCCTGGTGGGCGAACTCCGCAAGTACGTTGAGGGCCTCGAGTTCTCCGTAAGCTACACCACACGTTCTCCGCGGGGCAGTGAAGAGGACGGTCGCGAGTACCACTTCACAACGCGCGAACGTTTTGAGCAGATGATCGCGACCGACTCGTTCCTGGAGTGGGCCGAGGTCTTCGGCAACTACTACGGCACGGCCCGTTCCGCGCTGGCGCTGGCCGCGGAGCATGGCCGTGACCTGCTGCTGGACATCGATGTGCAGGGTGCCATGCAGGTGATGGAGCGCATGCCCGCAGCCGTGTCGATCTTCATCATGCCGCCCGGCCCGCGCGTGCTGGAAACCCGCCTGCGCAATCGCAGCGCAGCCGAGCACATGACGGACGAGGCAGTGATCGAGCGGCGTCTCCAACAGGCACGCAGCGAACTGGAGTACGTGGACAGGTACGAGTTCGCGATCGTGAACGATGTGCTCGATACGGCGGCCGCCGAGCTACGCGCAATCGTTCTGCAGGCACGTGGCGATACCGATGAGTCTGCCGTCACGCTCTCGCAGTGCTGCCGCACATCGTCCTCGCCGGCACGGTTACAACGGGTGCTGGACGAGTTCGCGGCGACCGATTTCCCAGTTTGAAACTGCTACTTCTGATAAAACTTCGTGTCTGCGCCAGTTTGCGTCAATTCTGCGTTACATTTGCCTATGCGGTACGGAGGCAAGTGATGAGCCACGATGCTTTGAGCGGTCACGATGCAATGTTCGGTCCCGATGCACTCCACAACAAATACAGCCTGGTAAAGGGCGCTGCACGTCGTGCACGCCAGTTGCAGTCCGGTGCTTTGCCGCTGATGGCGACTACCAGCATGAAGGCCTGCCGCGTGGCCCAGGATGAGATCCGCACAGGTCACGTGCGTTTCGTCGTCATGCCCTCGCCCAAGGCGATCGCACTCTCAGCGCTGTAATCCGCTCGCAGCCTGATTGCGGCTGCGTTTTCCTCTCCTGCAACACCCGCTGCGGGCGGCGTAACCTTCTGCGGTCTTAGAATCAGCATATGGATCTGAGTGCAGAGGCTCTTCGCGGCTACATCGATTACCTGCGCGACATGGGCGTCTATGACATGTACCGCCAGGGCGACCCGGCGGACAGTTCTGAACTGCAAACCTGGCTCAAGACCCTTGCGCCTGCTGTCGCTGCAGGCGCGACCGCAGCGCCGGTGGCTGCACCTCGCGCCGCTGCGCCGCCCCTCAGCCGTCCGTCCGCACCCGCAGCTCCGCAACGGCCTGCACCCGTGCGTCCTGCGACGCCCGCGTCACGGCCCGGAGCGGGACCGGACATTGTCATCGCAGCACCAGCGTCGGCAGCGCCCATGCGTGCGGAAGCGCCGGCCATTGCGCCGCCGACCTCCGCGCCCTTCGACGATTTCATCCCAGAGACTGGACCCTTCGCTCCGCCATCCATGCCGCTTGTCAGCTTCAACCAGCTCGCCCCTCTTCCGGCGTCTCGCATTACACCCCAGGACAAGGCAGCCGCGCTGCAGTCGGTTCGCGACATCATCGGCGACTGCACACGCTGCCCGCTGGCCTACGCCGGTCGTCACAGCATCGTCTTTGCAGACGGCGATCCGAACGCCCAGTTGATGTTTGTCGGGGAAGGACCCGGCGCCGATGAGGATGAGAGTGGTATTCCTTTTGTCGGCAAGGCCGGCCAGCTGTTGAACAACATGATTAACGCGATGGGACTCAAGCGCGAACAGGTCTACATTGCGAACATCGTGAAGTGCCGGCCGCCGAAGAACCGTGTGCCGGAGCCGGTGGAGGCGAATACCTGCTCACCATTCCTGCTGCAGCAGATCGACATCGTGCAGCCAAAGGTCATCGTGGCGCTGGGTGCGACGGCAGCGACGTACCTGCTGGGCCTGAAGCAGCCGCTGGCCGGTCTGCGTGGTCAGTGGCACGACGTCCGCGGTGCAAAGTGCGCGGTCACCTATCACCCGGCGTTTCTGTTGCGCGATCCGCGGCAGAAGGGCGAGGCGTGGAAGGATCTGCAGCGCGTGATGGTCGAACTCGATCTAAAGCCGCCGGCGCGCGCCTAGAAACTCATCGCTGTCCTGCAATCGTGCGGGCGATCTGCGCGAAGCCCTGCACGATGGGCCGCGTCTCGCCCCTGCGATAGGCCAGCTCCACCTGGCTGACCTCGGTCGCGCCGCGCAACGGCAGGCAAACGACGCCGTCCATCGCGACACTGCTCACGCACTCCGGCGCGATCGACACCCCGAAGCCAACGGAGATGAGCGCCAGGATGCTCACCCAGTTCGACGCCTCCTGGACGACGCGTGGGCGGAAGCCGGCTTCGCCGCACAGGCTGAGGGGCTTATCCCATGCCAGCGTGCCCGCAGATTTCGCGTGGAAGACGAATGGCTCGTTGCGCAGGGCCGTTGCGGCGATGCTGCGCTGTTTTGCGCGCGGATGATCCGCGGGCACTACGGCGATGAATCGCTCGGAGAACAGCACTTCCGTGTGCAGATCGGGATGCGGATCGCTGTCGCGCAGCAGCCCCGCGTCAAGCGTTCCGCTGGTCAGTCCCGCAACCACGCGCGAGGTAAAGGACTCATGCAGTTGCAACTGGACGCGTGGATAGGCGGCGCGATAGCCCTTTAGCACCGCGGGCAGACTGCCCAGCATGCCGGATCCGATGAAGCCGACGTTCAGTGATCCGCTTTCGCCTCGGCCGATGCTGCGCGCCTCTTCCACATCGTGCTGCACGCCGCGCAGGGTGCGGCGCGTGCGCTGCAGGAAGATTTCACCCGCGGCGGTCAGGGCTACGGAGCGCGAGGTCCGCAGGAAGAGCGGAGCACCGATGATCTCCTCCAGCTTGCGAATCTGCTGTGATAGCGCGGGCTGCGCCAGGTGCAGCCGCAGCGCGGCACGGCCGAAATGGAGCTCTTCCGCTACCGCTGTGAAGTAACGCAGGTGTCGTAACTCGATGTCTGCATTCATATCTGCAGAGTATCAATCAAGACGATCAAGATATTGGACGCCCACCATCAGCGACGCTAGATTTGAGCAACAGGAGTTCGCAATGACCACGACCACGATCGAACTGACGATGCGCCCCATGGCAACCGCAGCGGATGCCGAAGCCTTTCGCACGCTGAATGAAGAGTGGATCTCGAAGTGGTTCCGGATTGAAGCAAAGGATGCCGCCACCCTAGGCGATCCACAGGGCAAGATCGTCGCGACCGGCGGCCAGGTCTACGTGGCTGTAGACGGCGAACGGGTTCTTGGGACGGCGGCACTCATCCGCTTCGGCGACGGCATCTATGAGCTGTCGAAGATGGCCGTGGCGCCGGAGACACGCGGCCAGGGCGTCGGACGCAGACTGCTCACGTACATGCTGGAGCAGGCGCGCGACCTGGGGGCTCACACGGTCTTCCTGGGCAGCAGCACGAAGCTGAAGAACGCCGTGCACCTCTACGAATCTCTGGGCTTCCGGCACGTACTGCCGAGTGAGCTGCCGGAGATGAAGTACGACCGCGCCGATGTCTTCATGAAGATCGACCTCATTTAGCGCGGACCCGCAAACGACCTAAACTAGAGCTGTGCCCCTGTTTGTCGATGTTGCGTTACCTGTGCCGCTGGAGCGGGCCTTTACCTACTCGGTGAATGGCGCGGACGCGCCTGCCGTGGGCGCGCGCGTGCTGGTGCCGTTCAGCGGGCAGCGACTGATGGGCGTTGTGATTCGCGTCCATAGCGTCCAGCCCACCGATGGCTTTGAGATCAAGCCGGTACAGCAGGTGCTGGACGACGCGGCACTGCTGCCCGATGAACTGATGAAGCTGGCCGAGTGGATCGCGCAGTACTACGTCGCCCCACTGGGCGAGGTGCTGCGCGGCATGCTGCCGCTGAATGCAGAGATCCGTCGCACGCTGCTCTACCGCATCGCCGAGCAGGGTCGCCGCGTGCTCTACGAGGGCGCTGCCAAAGGCTCGTCGCGCCGCTCAAAGCTAACGCCGGAAGATCAGAACAAAGAGTATGCCGTCCTCAACGCGCTCGAAAGCGGTGGCGCCGTCAAACTGACGTCACTCCGCAGCTCCACCGGTGCGAACAAGGCGCTGCTCGAGGGCATGGTAAAGAAGCGCTGGCTCACTCGCGAGGTAGAAGCGGATGAGCGCGACGCCCGTCGGCTGGAGAAGATCGCCGTGCTGGTGGACGACGTTCGTCTGCCAAAGCTGAACGACAACCAGATGAAGATCATGGTGGAGTTAAGCGCGGTGGGCGGTCGGCTGCGTGTGCAGGATCTGCGTTCGTTCGGTGTTCCGCAGTCCACACTGGCAACTTTGGTGAAGCGCGGCCTGGTGCGCGTGGAAGAAGCGACTGAATCGTTTCATTTAGGCGGCGTGCACGCACCCGGCAAGAAACATGCGCACGAACATGCACTCAACGAAACGCAAACCGAAGCGCTCGCAGGCATCGCCGCAGCCATGAGCGAAGGCGGCTTCAAGCCCCACCTGCTCTACGGCATCACCGGCAGCGGCAAGACCGCCGTCTACTTCGCAGCGATGCGCCGCATGCTGGACGCAGGCAAAGCGTCGCTCCTGCTGGTGCCGGAGATCGGCCTGACGCCCGCCATGGCCGGGCAGATGCACGCTGCCTTCAGCGATGAGGTCGCACTGCTGCACTCGCAACTGTCGCCGGACGAGCGCGCAGAGCAGTGGCACCGCATTCGTCGGGGAGAGGCGCGCATTGTCGTAGGGACACGCTCTGCGGTCTTTGCGCCTGTGCCCGCGCTGGGTTTGATCATCGTCGACGAAGAGCACGACGGCAGCTACAAGCAGGAAGAGACGCCGCGCTACAACGGTCGCGATGTTGCGGTGATGCGTGCGAAGCTGCTCGGCATCCCGGTTGTGCTGGGCTCGGCGACGCCGTCGCTGGAGAGCTGGAACAACGCGCAGAATGGCCGCTACGCACTACTGAAGATGGAGCAGCGCGTGATGGATCGTCCGCTGCCCGCGGTGGAACTGGTGGACATGCGTGCGGAGTTTGCGCAGACCGGCGCGGAGAATATCTTCAGCCGACGATTGATTGAAGAGACGCAGGCGACGCTGGACCGCGGCGAGCAGGCGATCATCCTGCTGAACCGTCGCGGCTACAGCTACGTGGTGATGTGCCGTGCGTGCGGCGACAAGATTGAGTGCGAGAACTGCGCCATCGCCATGACCTTCCACAAGCCGGTCGTGGACTCCGACTTACACGCGGAACCGGGCGAGCGGCTGGAGTGTCACTACTGCGGCTACCGTCGCACCGTGCCAAAGACATGCCCGAAGTGCCAGAGCGAACACCTGTACTACATGGGCGCCGGCTCGCAGCAGGGGGAAGAGCGGCTGCAGGAGATCTTTCCCGCGGCGCGTATCGGCCGCATGGATCGCGACACGGTGCGGGGCCGCGGCGACATGGAACGCCTGTTGCAACGCCTTCACTCGGGAGAGATAAACCTGCTGGTGGGTACCCAGATGATCGCCAAGGGACACGATATTCACGGCGTGACGACGGTCGGTGTCGTCGGCTGCGATCATGCGCTGGGCATGCCGGACTTCCGCGCGGCCGAGCGTGTCTTTCAACTGCTGACGCAGGTAAGTGGACGTGCCGGCCGTGGCGATCTGCCGGGTAAGGTGCTGGTGCAGAGCTACCATCCCGATCACTACGCCGTCCGCATGGCGGCAGAGCATGACTACCTGGGCTTTGCGCGGCGCGAGATGCAGTTTCGCAGGCCGTTCTTTTACCCGCCGTTCGGCGTGCTGGCGAACGTGCTGGTGCAGTCGCAGGAGCTGAATGAGGCGCTGGCCTGGAGCGGGCAGCTTGGCCGCTGGTTCGCGGGGCGAACGGTGCAAGGCGTGCGCGTTCTGGGTCCTGCGGCAGCGCCTGTGGCGCGTTTAAAGCGCATCTACCGCTTCCACCTGTTGCTGAAGGCGCAGAGGCGCAGTGACCTGCAGGCGGGTCTGCGTGCCATGCTGCAGCACGCAGAGGCTCAGGGAATTCCCCGCAAGGCGCTTGTGGTGGATGTGGACGCGATCAGTCTGATGTAAAGCGGCGGCTACGTCGTGGGCTTGTCGAGGACCTGAAGATCCTTGCCTGGCTTGAAGCGGACGGCGCGGCCTGGTTCGATATCGACTTCCGTCCCAGTGCGCGGGTTGCGGCCGATGCCTGTCTTGCGAGGCTTGACGGTGAAGACTCCGAAGCCACGAAGCTCGATGCGTTCCCCATTGGTGAGCGCCTTCTTCATGCCCTTCAGAATCTCTTCGACGGCCTGCTCGGCGCGTGTGCGAGGTAGACCGGTGCGATCGACTACTCGTTGGATCAGGTCCTGCTTGATCACGTTGCTGTCCCTTTCCGGCTCTCGCGGCCGCTATCACTGGGCGCTTCGTCCGATGTTAGGAACGACGGACGCTGGTGTCAACCATTGTCGAGCGGAGAGTTCCACGTGGGAAGATGGAAGCTGTAGTTGTCGTAAGATGACACGAAACGAAAAGCATACGCCACGCGTGTATTAGTGGCAGGGAGTTGCATGTCGATCAAGGCCGATAAGTGGATCCGCGAACAAGCCGTCAAGCACGGCATGATCGAACCGTTCAGTGAGAAGCAGGTAAGCGCAGGCTGCATCTCGTATGGTCTGTCGTCCTACGGATATGACCTTCGCGTCTCGCGTGAGTTCAAGATCTTCACCAATGTAAACAGCGCCATCATTGATCCGAAGGCGTTTGATGAGCGCTCGTTCGTCAGCGTGGAAGCAGAGAGCGTCATCGTCCCTCCGAATTCATTTGCACTGGCGCGATCGATCGAGTACTTTCGCATTCCGCGCGATGTGCTGACGATCTGCGTTGGAAAAAGCACCTACGCGCGTTGCGGCATCATCGTGAACGTGACCCCGTTTGAGCCAGAGTGGGAGGGTTTCGTTACGCTGGAGATCTCAAACACAACGCCGCTGCCTGCGAAGATTTATGCCAATGAAGGCCTGTGCCAGATTCTGTTTTTCCAGTCGGACGAAGTGTGCGAGACCAGTTACGCTGACCGTAACGGCAAATATCAAAAGCAGCAGGGAATCGTCCTGCCGAAACTTTAGGGGCGCATGAACGCAACGGCAGAAAAGACGAGGACGCGACTTCGTGTGGGCGTGTTGTCAAGCGATCCACTCCGCGTTGAGGGGTTGCGTGCGCTGCTGTCCGAAAATTGTGAACTGTTGCAACTGACCGCGCCAGATACTCTTCGCGAGGGTGACCTGTCGATGGTCCTGATCGACACGCGCGAGGAAGACCTGTTCCCGATGATGGCTGCCTTCCGGCGTGCGAGGCCGGGCCTGCGGCTGATCGTTCTCGGCAGCCGCACCGATCCATCGTTCATTCAGCGTGTCGTGGCGGGTGGCGCCAAGGGCTATCTGCAGTACACGGCCAGCCCGCGTGAGATCACGATGGCTGTAGAAGTAGTTGCGGACGGTTCCATCTGGGCGCCGCGGAAGGTTTTAGCCAGCCTGATCGACACAATTGCGCCGGATGAACCGCGACCGCCGGATATTAAGCTGACACCACGCGAACGCGAGGTGATTGACCTCTTGATTGACGGTCGCGCCAATCGCGAGATCGCCTCAACACTGGGCGTTGAGACGAAGACGGTGAAATCGCATGTGGGCCGGCTGCTTCAGAAGTTCGGCGTTGCGAACCGGGTTGCGCTAACCGTTCGCGCCATCGAGATGCAGATCGACGGCGGATCCGCAACCTAGTCGACCTTCTTGTCATGCTCGCCGGTGGCACCGGAGCCCTCACGCTCCAGGACGTAGATATTGACCTGCTTGCCCAGCGGACCCACGGCTGTCTCCGTTTCCACCAGCGTCTTGCCGCCATCTTCCAGCGTGTAGCGCACACTGTTTGTGGTCTTCTGACCATTCAGTGTGGTGCCGGTCTCCGTCAGCAACATGGCGGTGCCGACGCGCTGAATGCGTGAGCGGAAGGTGATGTCCTCACCCTGCACGACGTGCGGTGTGGGTGAGTCGACGATGAGCGTGGTCTGCCACGCGTCCGGCTTACCCTCTTCGTCTGCCTGATGCGTGTGGATGTGGTGCCAGGTCTTGCCGTCGTACTGAATGATGGCGCGGCTCTCACCATTCGAACGTTGAACCACCTTGCTGCGCGTGGGGTTCAGCACCCAGGTGCCGGAGAACGCAGGAAGCGTGGTGGTGGCCGCCCCACGGGTACTGTGGGTTGATTGTTGCGAAAGCAAGGCTGGCGGCAGAGCCAGCGCGACAAGAAGTAGAGACGATCTCATGCGGAGCAGTCTACTCAACCGCCGCAATCGCAGGCGAGCAGCGTTGTCTTGTGCCGTTGGGATAGGATGGGCCGCATGCCACGCGTCACCGATACCCAACGTCCTGCTGTCCCGGGCACGGCTGCGTGGATGCGTTCGAGTGGCAGGCAGTGGACGATCACTTCCTTTCCGAAGACGTTATCCGCTCTTCTCCACCTGGGTGCGGTGTTCGTGCTGGTGAATGCCTGGTGGCTGAGTGCTCCGCGTCTTAAACCTGCGGGCACAAGTACCGGGCAGCATGTCATGGTGACCTACAACCCCGGCAAGCCGGCTCCGCCAGTTCCTCATCGCGTGACGACTCACTCTCAATATCCGAAGACGACTCCTACTCCCGCCATGCCCCAGGATGCGAACGCAGCGCCGACGGTGCAGGGAAACGATGCGCTTGGAAGCGGGACCGTCAGTCTGTTGTACGTACAGGCATTCCCGGGTCAAAAGCCGGATCTATCCGGCGCAGGGGTAACGGGAGACGTGATTGTCGACGTCGAGATTGACGATACCGGGCACGTAGCCCAGGTACACGCGCGCCGCGGAATGGGAGCGCAGATCGATGATCTGGTCGTCGCTACCGTAGAGCGCTGGGTCTTTCATCAAGCTCTTCGCAACGGCATCGCAGTCCGCAGTGAGCGGGAGCTGCGTTTTCACTTCGACCGCCGTCGCGACGCGGACTGCGGATGGGAGTGCTTCGCGCTGGAAGAATAGGAACGCGTTCCAGTGACGCGAAATGGGACTTCGGTGCCGCTGTCAGTCCACAGACCTCCGTAACTTGCACGTTACTTCCGGACACCGCATCGTATACCTACGTAACACAGACCTGGGAGAAGAGGGGCTGTCGGCGAGGGTGAGAACCCAAACTGCAGCCCCCATTTTTTTGTTATGTCTGGTTTCCAGCAGACCAATTTGTTCGTTGCTGTTGGAGCGATTTCGATCGCATACAACTTGACCCGCCTCACTTCCATCTGAGGAAGTGATGTGTGCGCCTGCCTGAAGGTGCCGCAGAAAAGGTGATGACGATGAACCGTATCAAAGCTGCACTGTGTGCGTTGACGCTTGTAGCGACCGCACTCCCTGCCATGGCTGCCGACAAGGCAAAGCTCGATGAGCGCCTGACCGATTCGCAGAACATTTTGCACGAAATCATGGGTACGCCTGACAAGTCGATCCCCAGCCAGATTCTTAGTGGCGCAAACTGTGTCGTCGTGATCCCGGCCTTCAAGAAGGGCGCATTCGTTGTCGGCGCACAGTACGGTCAGGGTGTGGCGACGTGCCGCACCGGTCATGGCTGGAGCGCACCTGTGTTCGTGCAGCTCGCCGGCGGAAGCTTCGGCTTCCAGATTGGTGGACAGTCCACGGACCTGGTACTCGTTGCGATGAACCAGAACGGTCTGCAGCACATGCTGAAGAACAAGTTCAAGATTGGCGGCGACGCTGCTGCTTCGGCCGGCCCAGTTGGCCGCAACGCACAGGCTGGTACCGACTGGAAGCTGAATGCTGAGTTCCTCACCTACTCGCGTTCGAAGGGCCTGTTCGCCGGTATCGATCTGGACGGAACTGTTCTCTCGCAGAACCAGGACGATACGCGCACCTTCTACGGTTCGGCTCTGCCGTTCCGCACGGTTCTGGCCGGTAACGTACCGACTCCGCCTGATGCGAAGCCGTTCGTTGGCACCGTGGCAAAGTACTTCGTTTCAAGCCGCCAGTAGGTTGTGACGGACCGAGCATTGGAGGGCCCCGTTCGCGGGGCCCTTTGCTATTGCTGACGAATTACACTGGAGCCTTGAGCCTGACGCAATCATCGACGGGAAAAACCGTGACCGCACGCCAGCGTCTGGAATATGCAGCCGTGCTGGGCGCCGTCTCGCTGTTGCGTTTCCTCCCTCGCGGTCTGGCTCGTTCGTTGGGTGCAGCGATTGGCGGAGCAGCGGGTGCTCTTGCAGGACGGCTTTCGGGCACGGGTGATCGTAACCTCCAGTTGGCCTTTCCGAAGCTGTCTCCGGCGGAACGAAGCGCTGTGCTGCGTGGGACGTTTCGGTCGTTGGGCTGGCAGTTGGCGGAGTTCTGCCAGATGTCGAAGTACACCCCGGAATTCGTTCGCGAGCACGTCATGCGCTATGAAGGCCTGGAAAACTTCCTGGCGGCCGAGGCGCGTGGCAAAGGCGTCCTGGTACTGACCGGCCACCTCGGAGCTTGGGAGCTCTCCAGCTTCGTGCACTCGCTGCTGGGACATCCGATGGGGATGGTGATCCGTCGGTTGGATAATCCACTGGTGGACAACATGGTGAACGCGATCCGCTGCCAGCATGGCAACCGCGTTCTGCATAAAGATGACTTTGCCCGCGGCCTGATCAGCGCCATGCACAAGGGCGAGACGGTGGGCATCCTGATGGACACCAACATGACGCCGCCGCAAGGCGTGTTTGTGCCCTTCTTCGGCGTGCCGGCCTGCACGGCCAGCGGCCTCGCGCGGGTCGCCCGTAAGACGGGGGCGGCTGTTGTACCCGGTTTTCTTCTGTGGTCTGAGGAAGAAAATCGCTACGTGCTTCACTTTGGTGAGGAACTCAAGCTACAGCACACGGCGGACAATGAAGCGGACGCGCTTGCAAATACAGCTCTCTTTGTAGCGACCACCGAGGCCTACATTCGGCGCTTCCCGGAGCAGTGGCTGTGGCTGCATCGCCGCTGGAAGACACGGCCGCCGGGCGAACCGCCCATCTATGGTCGGGCCGCAAATGTTGGGCCTGCGAAGGCGGACACGGACGACAAGATGCTTGGCATTTCGACGGAGACACGGTAGCAATGGCGAAGACACACGAGATCGCGGAGTGGCTTGACGTTCCAGCCGAAGGTGTCGCCGACGCTGAGATTGAGCGTGTCGCCGCGCCGGAGTCTGCCGGGCCTGACGCCGTTGTCTTCGCGACATCAGCTGCTGCACTGACGGACGCGCTGGCGTCGACCGCTGGCTTGGTGCTGGTGAATACGAAGATTGCCGCGGATAAGAACAATTCGCGCATGCTGCGAGTTCCGGATGCGCGCCTTGCCTTTGCGATCGTGGCAGATCGATTGCGCCCGCGAGAGGTTGCGGAGATCGATCCGACAGCGAGCGTCGCAGACACGGCAACCATCGCGGAAGGTGTGTCGATTGGTCCGGGGTCGGTAATTGGGCGGGGCGTGTGCGTCGGCCGCGAGAGTCGCATTGGAGCGCGCGTTGTGATCGAGGACGGCGTCGTACTTGGCGAGCGCGTGCAGGTGCAGGCTGGCGTCGTGCTGGGGGCGCGCGGCTTCGGCTATGCGCGTCGGCCCGATGGTAGCTATCTCCTCTTTCCGCAGCAGGGCGCCCTGGTCATCGAGGACGATGTTGAGATTGGTGCGAACAGCACCATCGACCGCGGGGCGCTGGGTGAAACACGCATCGGCGCGGGCACGAAGATTGACAACCTGGTCCACATCGGCCACAACGTTCGTCTGGGCCGCAATGTCATCATCGCGGCGCAGACGGGCATCAGCGGGTCCAGCGTCGTGGAAGATGGCGCGATTCTTGGCGGTCAGGTTGGTATGGGAGAGCATGCGATCGTCGGACCCGGCGTCATACTGGGCGGCGGTGCTGGAGTGCTCAGCAATAAGAAGCTCTATGGTGCGGGCCAGGTCTTCTGGGGCCGGCCGGCGCGTCCGCTGAAGCAGTACCTGCGCGATCTTGCGCGGCTTAGCCGAGGAAACTAGAGATGCTGGTCGTCGTCGGTGGACACACGCGGAACATCGGCAAGACGACGCTGTCGACTCAGGTTCTCGGCGCGTTCCCAGAGATGCGCTGGACTGCTATGAAGATCACGCAGTACGGCCATGGTGTCTGCTCTGCCAATGGTGAAGCGTGCGATTGCGCGACCGCTGACCACTCGATTGCGTTCAGCGAGGAGCGAAGCCGCATCAGCGGTACGGACACCTCTCGCATGCTGGTTGCCGGCGCTGTGCGTGTCCTGTGGGTGCGCACGCAACAGGGCGACCTGGCGGCAGGTTCCTTGAGCGAAGCAATGCCGCGCCTGCGTAAGGAGATTGCAAAGGCGGAGAACATGCTGGTGGAGTCCAACAGCATCCTGCGGTTCCTTCGGCCCGATCTCTACCTTGCGGTGCTGGATCCAACGGTCGCCGACTTCAAGCCGTCGGCGCTGCGATATCTGGATCGAGCAGATGCTCTGTTTGTGCCGAATGGCACAGATCTGAAGAGAGCAAAATGGCAGGGGATCGCGCCGGCGGTCTATCAGGGGAAGCCTGTCTTCGAACTGCGCGAGGACGCTCTGGGCAGCGATGCTGAGGCGTGGCTCATCGCCAGAATGTCACCGCTCCGCCCGGAGATATCAGCGACCAAGATGTTGCACCTCCGCAAGACTAAACCCGCCGCTGAAGAGCCGACCGCAAATTCCAAATGAGAAGAGCCGCCCGGATGGGCGGCTCTTCTTTGAAGCGACAGCAGTTCTTAGTTGGCAACGTTGGTCGATGCGTCAATGTATGCAACGTCGTTCGCCGTGCCCTGGACTGTGATGTTGGTGTTGTCGATCTCGGAGCCATCGACGGTGTTGAAGGCATGGACCTGACCGCCGTAGGCCGTGTAGACCTTGTTCAGGCTCTCGACCCAGCACAGGCCAGTCAGGCTGCCGTAGTAGTACTGGTCCAGGTTCTCGTTGGGATAGGGAACACGAGTGGCGCCGTTGGGCGTTACGGCCGGCACGATGGCGGCAGCCCTATTCGTGATGTCGTAGCGGGTCAGGCAGTTGTAGTTCTGTCCCAGGTGATAACGCTCACCGCTGGCACAGTTGTTGGAGCCGATCCAGAGCGTGTTGTTATCGGCGAAGAGCATCTTGGTGTGCTCACCGTCGGAGATCGAGAAGGTCTGTGAGACCGTCTTGGTCGACAGCGGAATGACCGACAGATTGCCGGCGAAAAAACCATCCGATTGCAGCGACTGGCCTGCGACATACAGCGTGTTGCCGTCCGAGAGCGCAGCGGTCACACCGCCGGGTACGTTCGTCGTGCTGACAACCGGCGAGGTGTATGCGGCGCTGGGCGGGTAATAGTCGACGCGCAGGTTGGCGAGGTTGGCGAAGTTTACGCCGGGGACGTCGTCACCCGTGGCGGCAGTTCCGCCGCACTCACGACCGCAGCTCAGAAAGTAGACCTGTGTGCCATCGGGCGAGAAGTAGGCGTTGACCGGGCGGTGGAACGAGGGCTCACGAACACTGCCGTCGCTCTGCGTGGCGCCTACAGGGACCACGCAGTAGGTGGGCTTGTTCACGGGCTGACAGGTCAGCGCATTCGGCGGCGCCACCTGGTCGGCGTTCAACTGCAACAGGCGATAGACCATGTTGGAGTTCCGCAGCATCATCAAGATCACGGTATGTGAAGGATTCGCGACGATGCGATAGACGCTCGGGACAGCAAAGCTGAGGTTTGTATTGATCGAATTGACCGTGGCAGAGGCAGTCGCGGGCGTGGAGATGTTCACCGTGCCGGTGCGCTCTGTCGCCGTGTAGACCGACTGGGTGTCCAGCGGAACGAAGTACGACGACACCACACCCGTACTCGTGGTCGTCGGCCCAAGGCCAGCTTCCGTGGAGTAGTTGATGGTGTTGACATTGCCGTCGCTGCTGTAGACGAAGCCGCGAGTCTGCTCTGGGTAGTTAATGATCGACTGCGCCTGGCCGCTAAACGCCGAGATCGTCGTGGTGCTGTTCGCCACGTAGACGTTTGAACGGATGTCGCGCTTGGCGTCAAGAATCTGCAGCGCGCCGGAGAGCGCACTGTTTTGAGAGATAGCGACCATCACGCGCTGGGTCAGTCTCGAGGGCGGAACAGGCCGGCCGGCGAACTGATTCTCAGTGGTCTTGTAAGGGCGGTATCCACAACCCGTCAGCAATGTGACAGCGGTAGCAAATAGAAGGGCGGTTGCAGACCGCGCAACGGAAACACTTTTCAACGGAAACCTCAACGGTGCTGCGGGAATTCTCCCTTGCCGCGCCCTGCCGAAGTATACCAAAGCAGACCGGAGCCGATGGGGAACATGTGTATGACGCAGTAGGATGAAGGATAGCGACCAGACATGTCCGAGACCAAAACACAGCCCCAGACCCATGATGTAGAACGACTCTTCGGTCCTGCACCCGTCCTGTGTGACGGTGCGATGGGCACAATGTTTTACGCGCGCGGCATCTTCATCAACCGCTGCTTCGATGAACTGAACCTGACTGACCCGCAGATGGTGCGGGATCTGCACGAGGAATACCTCGTAGCGGGTGCAGAGGTGATCGAGACCAACACCTTCGGCGCCAACGCCGTCCGTTTGAAGCGCTTCGGGCTGGAGGGCAAGGTTGCGGAGATCAACACCGCGGCGGTCCGCATCGCACGCGCCGCCGTGGATGGCGTTCGGGAGAAGCATGCGCATCAGGCCTTTGTAGCGGGTGCGCTGGGCTCGCTCGGATTCGACAAGAAAGACGCGGATCCGGCGATGATGCTGGCCGCCTACCGTGAGCAGGTCGATGCGCTGGTGGCTGCGGGTGTCGACTTGTTTGTCGTGGAGACGGTGACGTCGATGGCGCAGGCGAAGGCGGCGATCCAGGCGGCACGCGATGCCGCGCCGGATCTGCCGGTGATCGCGATGGTGACCGTTACGGATGCCGGCATCGTCGCGGATGGGACGTCGCCGGAGGACGCTGCACGTCTGTTTGAGGAGTGGGGCGCGCGGGCCGTCGGCTGCAACTGCAGCGATGGGCCGATGCAGGTGCTGGACACGATCGAACGCATGCGCAAAGTAACGAAGTTACCGATTGCAGCGATGCCGAATGCTGGTCTGCCGAACTGCGTGGACGGCCGCAGCATCTATCTTTCGTCGCCGGAGTACCTCGCCAGCTTTGCGCGGAAGGCGATGCGCCTGGGCGCAACCCTGATCGGTGGCTGCTGCGGTACGACGCCGAAACATATCAAAGCCATGCGCTCCAGCGTGAAGGCGATCCAGGCCCAGGCGGAGGGTGTGCTGTCTGCTGGTGCGAAGCCAACGGCAAGCGAGATTGCGCCGCCGCCGCTTGCAGAGCGTTCGCTGATCGGTGCACGAATTGCGCGCGGTGAGTTTGTCAGCATGGTGGAGATTGTGCCGCCGAAGGGCATCGACGCAACGCGTGAACTCGAAGGCGCGCGGATGCTGAAGCAGCTGGGCGTGCACGCGATCAATGTTCCCGACAGCCCGCGTGCGAGCACTCGCATGAGCGCGGGCAGCATGTGCCTGCAGATCGAGCAGAAGGTCGGCATTGAGGCGGTCATTCACTACACGTGCCGCGATCGGAATCTGCTTGGCATTCAGAGCGATCTGCTGGGCGCGTCGTCCCTTGGATTGCGCAACATTCTTTGCCTGACGGGCGATCCGCCGAAGATGGGCAGCTACCCGGATGCAACGGCGGTCTTCGATGTCGATGCCGTGGGACTGACGCGCATCGTGCGGGATATGAATCACGGGCTCGATATTGGTGGCGCATCCATCGGCTCAAGCACGGGCTTTGTCATTGCCGTTGCGGCCAATCCGGGCGTTCCGGATCTGGACGCTGAGGTGCGGCGCTTTGCGGCAAAGGTTGAGGCTGGTGCGGAGTTTGGCATCACACAGCCGGTCTTCGACATGCGCCTGCTGGAGACCTTTCTGAAGCGCATCGAAGGCTTCCGCATTCCCATTGTTGCGGGCATCTGGCCGCTTACCAGTGTGAAGAATGCGGAGTTCATGAAGAACGATTTGAAGGTGAGCATGCCGGACGAGATTCTGTCGCGGATGGCTGCAAACGCTGCATCGCCGGAGCATTCGCGTGCTGAGGGAATTCGCATTGCGCAGGAGATGTTGGCGGAGGCGCAGGGGATGGTGCAGGGTGTGCAGGTGAGTGCGCCGTTCGCGCGCTATGCCGCTGCTGCGGAAGTGCTGGAAGCGATGCTGTAGCGCGTAAGATCAGGGACGACGATGGCTACCTTTGAAGAACAGTTGAAGACGTTGGAAACAGTGGTGGAACGCCTGGAAAAGGGTGATCTGGCGCTTGAAGAATCGCTTGCGCTTTTTGAGCAGGGCGTTAAGCTTTCGGATGCCTGCAAGAAGGAGCTGGAGGCGGCGGAAGGACGCGTGGAAGTGCTGTTGCAGCGCGGCCGCGGCGAGCAGCGCGAGGCGGAAGCACTGGTGCTGGAAGAGGACGAATAGCGCCGTTCCCGCGCGCAGTTGAATCGATTCAGTGCCTGATTCTGCTACGATTCTCGCGCTATGAACAACCAGCGTCGCGACCTCCTGAAATTCTCCCCGCTCGCCCTTGCAGCCTTCATTCCAAGTCTCGCTACCGGGCAGACTTCGGGGGCGCCGCCGGTGGCCTCGCCGATGTTCTTCGACGTGCGGACCTACGGTGCGACGGGAACCGGGAAGTCGCTGGACACGCCTGGTGTTAACGCGGCGATTGCTGCGGCCAGCGCTGCGGGTGGCGGCACGGTGGTCTTCCCGGCCGGGACGTACCTTTGTTTCTCGATTCGGCTGAAGAGCAATGTGCATCTGTACCTGTCGCAGGGCGCGGTGATCCTGGCGGCGGAGTCGCCGAAGCCCGGCGAGACTACCGGGCAGATGGGCGGCGTCTATGACGCGGCCGAGCCGGTGACGAGCTACGACGCCTATCAGGACTACGGACATAACCACTGGCACAACTCGCTGATCTGGGGCGAGGGGATTGAGAATGTCTCGATCACCGGGCCGGGGCTGATCTATGGCAAGGGCCTTTCCTATGGTGCGGCCCGCGCACCTCGCGGGGACTATCCGGTGTACCGCGCGGAGCAGGCGGGCGTGGGCAACAAGGCGATTGCGATGAAGAACTGCCGCAACGTTACGTTCAAGGAGTTCCGTCTGCTGAAGGGCGGACACTTCGGCCTGCTCCTGACGGGCGTCGATAACCTGGTGATTGATGGGCTGCTGATCGACACGGATCGTGACGGCATGGATATCGACTGTTGCAAGAACGTGCACGTGTCGAACTGCACGGTGAATTCGCCGTGGGATGACGGTATCTGTCCGAAGTCGAGTTATGCGCTGGGTTACGCGCGGGCGACGGAGAATGTCACGATTACGGGCTGCACGGTCAGCGGCAATTACATGCTGGGCACCGTGCTGGATGGAACCTACAAGCATTTTGCGGCAGATGCGCCGATGGTCTATCGCACCGGCCGAATCAAGTGCGGCACAGAGTCGAATGGCGGCTTCAAGAACATCAGTATCAGTAACTGCGTCTTCGACGGCTGCAACAGCCTCTCGCTCGAGAGCGAGGATGGCGCGCTGTGTGAGGACATTGCCATCAGCAACATCACGATGCGCGATCTGATCTCCGGGCCGTTGTTCTTCCGTCTGGGCGCTCGTCTGCGCGGTCCCAAGCCCGAGACGAAGGTGGGAACGCTGCGCCGCATCGTGGTGCAGAACATCACCTCGTATAACTCGGACGCGACGCTGTGTAACATCCTGTCGGGTATTCCCGATTTCCCGATCGAAGATATCAAGATCAGTAACTTCTACATGCAGCACAAGGGTGGCGCTTCCGCCGAGAAGGCAAGGATCATGCCGCCGGAAGAGGTCGAGAAGTATCCCGATCCGGCGATGTTTGGGCCGATGCCTGCGGGTGGTTTCTTCCTGCGGCATGTGCGCCATCTTGAGATGAGTCATGTAGAGATCCAGCCCATGTCGAACGATGCGCGGCCTTCGTTTGTCCTGGAGGACGTGACCCGAGCGGACTTCTTCGCGGTAACCGCGCCCACGCCGAACGCGTTTGATCTGCGGCATGTGAAGGATGTGCGGGTGGGATGGAGCAGGGCGACGAAGGATGCTGTGATTGCGGATGCGGCAGGGCGGATGTTGTAGTTAGGCACAGCAGAGGCCGCTCTCCGAAGGCGTGTTGATTCGTGGAAACAGAAAAGCCCGCTCGTTTGAGCGGGCTTCTCTGTTGCTAAGGACCAACTAGATTTAGTTGGTGGGGTGGTGCGCGGGCTGTTGCCTTTGCACAAAGTGGTAGGGCGGCCAGGGGCCTGAGAGCTGCATCTGGCAGTCCTTTAGGAGGTCGGTGGCTGACGTGTACTTATTCTGGTAGCGCTCGACGTGCTTGCGATCGACGAGGTGTGCGATGTCAAGGAGCATCTTGCCTTCGCCGGCGCGCTTGCAGGTGACTTCTTCGGCGTCGGGCAGGAACATGCGGTGCATCTGGAGCTGCAGGGCGCGTGCCTTGCTCTGACGTTCGCGCTGGGCGCTGGCGTTTTCGCGGAGGCTTGCGAGGTATTCCTTGCCGACGGTGCCGGAGAGGACTTTGTGTGTCTCCGGGCAGGTGTCGTCAACGAGAACTTTGAGGTGCATTTCGGCCTTGCCGCGCAGTCTTTCCACGTTATGGATGAAGTGGCGGTGGTTTGAGCGGACAGAGCGGCGGAGGGCGTCGTCGTCGTCGAAGTGTGTGCCGAAACGGAAGGGGAGAACGGTGGAGTGACGGAAACACTCAGCGATGACGCGCGCATGATCGCGCTGTGCCTGCTGATCCATGCGGGCGTTATCTTCGTGGGTGTGCTCGGATACGACTACAGCGAGGTCACTGGCGGGGAAGACAAAGGTCTGGTTGCCGAATAGTCCGGATATCCCCGTGAGCGGCATGGGGCGACGGTGGCGAAGAAGCTCTGGAAAGGATGACCTTTCCGCGATGCAATATGCGTACCACGACATCTGCGTAACTCTCCCAAATGCACAACACGTTGTGCGGGTCGGCCGCACATACGTAGGACCATCCCGGTCCTGGGGAGTTCCAGGCGATTGCTGTCATACCCTGAACGAAGCGAATAGTAAGCGCACAAAACAACGGTTGGCAAGCGTCTTCTACCCGGAATTTCCGGGGAGCTTCGCTTTTCTTAGAAAGCCGTGAAAACGTTTTCTCTTCGATGTGGAAGCTTATTCGAGAATGCGCACGGCGCGGGTGCGCCAGCCGTAACGAATGGCGAGGAGTCGCAGGCCGAAACCGACGAGTGTCCCGATGCCTGCGGCGCGATTGACCGGGACACCGATACGCTGCACGCCCAGGAAAGCTGCTGCGGAGAAGGTGGCGACGAGAGCGTAGAGTTCGCCCTCCTGAAAGATGGCTGGCGAGCGGCCGCTGAAGAGATCGCGCAGCGATCCGCCACCGACGGCGGTGGCGACGCCGAGCATGAGGCAGGGCAGGAAGCCCAGTCCTGCGTTCATGGCTCGAGTGCTGCCGGCGACAGTGAAGAGTCCGAGCGCAAGCGCGTCGACGATGTTCATGAATGCCAGCATGCGGGGCCCGACCGTATGGCCGAAGACGATGGCGATGGTGGCGCCACAGAGCGCGTAGGCGAGGTAAGAGGGATGTTGCAGGGCCAGCGGTGGACCGTCGCCGAGGAGCACATCGCGGATAATGCCGCCGCCCACGCCACTGAGCAAGCCAAGCCCGAGAAGACCGATGACATCGTAGGTCGAACTGCGATCGCGGCGCAGGGATAACGCTCCACCAAGTGCGCCGAGAGAGATGGCCGCGATCTCGAAGTAGTGGAAGAAGACCTGCGAGATGATGGCGCGCGGGGGCAGCGGAATCCGCTCGACGATCTGCGGGAACTGGCCGATGATTGTGCTGACGAGTGCCATGGCGTTATAGAAGGATTTGGGAGGTCCCCCAGCTATGCTACCTACCATGGGTAACAAGATGTTTTTTGGAGACGAAGTTTTGCGGCGGAGTGTTGTGTGCGCAGTTTTTCTCGCGGTGCTGTCTGGCGGCACTACGATGGCTGTCGCACAGGCGACAACGGAGGCACCGCCGCCCGCGAAGGATGTGCTGGTGTTCACCAACGGTGACCAGCTGAGTGGGACGCTGCAGCGGAGCGCCGGCGACAACGTGGTATTCAAAAGCGACATGACCGGCGAGATCACGGTACCTCTTTCGAAGATCAAGGAACTGCGGACGCAGGGTGCGTTTGCTGTTCTAAAACACAATGATCCGGTTGCGGTATCGCAAAAGGTGGTGCCCGGGAAGATTGTGATGAACGGCACCGATGTGTCCGTGGTGACGAATGACGGGAACACCGGCGCGAGCGTGCCCGTGAAGGATGTTGCTTACCTGATCGACGCGCAGACCTTTGAGCGCGACCTGGCACACACGGTGAGTCCGTGGCAGGGCTGGGGCGGGACGGTCAATCTGGGAACGACCTTCTCGCAGTCGACGATCCATGGCGGTTCGCTCGCCGGTGGATTTTCGCTGATACGGCAGGTGCCGGTGCTGACGTTCTTCCGCGCGCGCAATAAGACGATCCTGAACTTTCAGGAGAACTATGGCGTTCTGACAACGCCGGCTGCGCTGGCGGGGACGACGACCGATGCCCAGTCGAAGACCAGCATCATGCATGCAGACGCAGAGCGTGATGAGTACTTCACGAAGACGTTTTATGTGCTGGCAGCGACATCGTTCGATCACAACTACTCGCAGAGCATGGATCTTCAGCAGATCTACGGTGGCGGCTTTGGATGGACGGCATTCAACACCGCCGTGCAGCAGTTGGATCTGAAGGCCGATGTGCATTACGAGAAGCAGCAGTTCTTCGATCGGTCGATCAATCAGAACCTGATCGGATCGACGTTTACGGAGAGCTATCGCCGGACGCTACCGCTGAAGATGACGTTCACGGAGCAGGCGGCGATCCTGCCTGCGTGGAACAACCTGAATGCGTATTCGGCGAACGGGACGACGACGCTGCTGGCGCCCGTCTTTCGGCGTCTGGGGATGAATGTGACCGCGACGGACAGCTTCATCAATAACCCGACGTCTGGGTATCAGAAGAATAGTTTTACCTTTTCGACTGGGCTTACTTATTCGCTGCGGTAGGGATTGTGGGCCCGCCTGGGAGATGGGGCGGGCCTTTCGTTCTCTTGCGCGTGTTTGCGTCTTCGCTGAGAGATTTTGTCGCGTGCCTTCAGCCCGCGGGATCTTTCTGCGTTCGCCAACCCAGGGCTGCGCCCTGGGCTAGGAAGTCGCGGACCTTCAGTCCGCTGGACGCGCCGGCTCAGTGGGCTAGACAGGTCGCCTCAGTGGGCTAGATGGGCGCCTCAGTCCGCCAGACGCGTGCGAGTCGATGTGCGTCAGGGTTTGACTACGGTTGGTTGCGGGGCCGGGATGCCTTCGGTGAGGATGCGGCGGACCGGGTCGGGTAGTTCGTCGCGGGTGCTGTGGAGCAGCAGGGCGAGCTGCCAGAGCTGGGTGTCGGTGAGGGTTTTGGCGTAGGCGGGCATGCCACTGCGGCGGGCTCCGTGCGCGGTCTTCCAGTAGAGTTCGCCGGGGGACTGTGCGGCAGTCGTGTGGGCGTCGCGCGGTGCGAAGAATTGCGGTGCGTGCGGGACCATGGAGCGGCCGAGCGGGGCGTCGTGGCCGGGTGCGCCGTGGCAGTTGGCGCACTGTGCATGGTAGGTGTGCGCGGCGCCTTCGAAGACATCCTCATCGGCGGGGAACGGTGCGGACTTCGCCTCGGCGTGTGCTCGCGCGTTCAGCGGGACGGAGGCGACGAGCGGCTCCCAGAGGGCATTGGCGTCGGTGGTGCCGACGGGCGGGTTGCCGAAGCGCATGTAGGCGGCGATGCAGGCGAGTGTCAGGACTGCGCCGATGACCATGCCGAGCAGCAATTTGCCCGCGCCGCCGCTGTTGTTGCTGCGTCGCGCACCTCTTGCCGGTGGTCTGGTCTGCTTTGCCAAGTGATTCCTCTGTCTTCGTTCGGGCGCAGAAGCGTGCACCTGCCGCGCCCGGATGTTCTAATGGGGTTTGTGGTCTGGCGGGACCGATGCCCGCGCAGAAAGCGTTGGCGCCTGCGTCTAAACAGAACGCACTGGAATCAACGTACCAAGCCCGCGGGCCACTTGAGGAGTATTGGTTGATGTTCCGTTTCACCGAACCTGCGCCGCGCGCGCTTTTGGCCACTGCCGCACTTTTCTTCGTCAGCACCGCAGCCTTTGCCCAGGCCGCGCCCAATGGCACGCCCGCACCCGGCCGCAGCCGTCGCGTGAACGCGAATCGCCGGGCGCGCATCCAGCGGAACATTGAGGATGCCTACACGCACCGCTGGGAAATCGCCGGCGGCGGCGGCTTCCTGCGTTTCCGCACGGGCCAAGACCAGCAGCGGATCAACCAGATCAACTTTTTCGTGACGCCGACCTACAACCTGAGCCCGACGTTGTCGGTGGCGGTGGATGTTCGCGGCATGTACGGCGACGCGAAGATCAACAACCTGCAGGTGAAGAACGGTGTGTTCAGCCCGCAGGTCAGCGAATACACGCTGACGGCTGGTCCGCAGTACCGCTTCATGACGCGCGAGAAGTACTCGTTGAGCGCGACGGCGGGCGTGGGCGTTGCGCTGAGCAAGTTTGGCGGCGATGCCAAGGGCCTGAAGTCTGAGGATCTGGGCATGTGGCCCGATTCAAACGCGAAGGTTGCGTTCTCAGTGAGCGCGATGATGGACTACAACATCTACAACAACTTTGCCCTGCGCGTGCAGCCGACGTACCTGGGCACGACCTTTGGCAACACCGTTCAGAACAACCTGGGCGTCAATGTGGGCCTGGTGTACCGGTTCGGACGGCAGAAGTAAGGTTGCTGGGAATTTAGGAAAGGGCCTCGCTGATGCGAGGCCCTTTTCTGTTGCGGTCAGGCTTCTTTCGGGCGCGGTTCGGTCATGGCACGAGCGTCGAGGATGGTTGCGATCTGGTCTTCGGTGAGGAGCTTTTCTTCGCGCACGATGTCGATGATGGACCTGCCGGTGGCGATGGACTCTTTCACGACCTGGGCGGCGCGGGCGTAGCCGATGTAGGGATTGAGTGCGGTGGCGAGCGAGACGGTGGATTGCGCGTAGAAGGCGCAGCGGTCGGCATTGGCGGTGATGCCGCGGATGCAGCGGTGGTCTAGCTCGCGCAGACTGTTGGTGAGGATGGTGATGGACTGCAGAACGTTGTGAGCCATGGTGGGCATCATCACGTTGAGTTCAAGCTGGCCGCCCTGGACGGCCATGGCGACTGCAGCGTCGTTGCCGATGACCTGGAAGCCGACCATGGCTGCGAGTTCGGGCAGGACCGGATTGACCTTGCCGGGCATGATGGAGGAGCCGGGCTGCAGGCCGGGAAGGTCGATCTCGCGGAAGCCGGTGTTGGGGCCGGAGGAGAGCAGGCGGAGGTCGTTGGAGATGCGGATGACTTCGAGCGCGAGGGTGCGGAGTGCGCTGGAGACTGTGGCCATGGGCGCGCAGGACTGCATGGCGTAACGCATATCGTCGGCGGGCCAGACGGGCACGTGGCTGATCTGTTTCAGATAGTGGATGGCCAGTTCTCGATACTCGGGATGCGTGTTGATGCCGGTGCCGACGGCCGATCCGCCGAGGCCTACCTCCCACAGCGTTGAGTCGGCGTATTGCAGATTGTCCTTCGCGCGGCAGATGGTGACGGTATAGGCGGCGAACTCCTGGCCGAGGCGGATGGGGACCGCGTCCTGCATGTGGGTGCGGCCGGACTTCAGAATGCCGTCGAACTCTTTCGCCTTGCCTTCAAGGCCCTTCGCCAGCGAGTGCAGCACGGGGTCGAGCTGCTGCAGGGCGAGCGAGGCGGAGAGACGCATGGCGGTGGGGAAGACGTCGTTGGTGCTCTGCCCGTAGTTGACGTGGTCGTTTGGGTGGACGTGCTGGTACTCGCCGAGGGTGCCGCCGAGAATCTGCGAGGCGCGGTTGGCGAGGACTTCGTTGGTGTTCATGTGGAAGCTGACACCGGCGCCGGCCTGAAATACGTCGACGACGAACTGGTCAAGGTGCTGGCCGTCGAGGATCTCCTGCGCGGCCTTCATAATGGCGTCGGCCTGCGGGCGTGTGATGAGGCCGAGATCGCCGTTTGCCTTGGCGGCGGCGTATTTGACCATCACGATGGCGCGGATGAGGAAGGGGCTGGCTCGCAGGCCGCTGATCGGGAAGTTGACGATGGCGCGGGCGGTCTGCGCGCCGTAGAGGGCTTCTGCGGGCACTTCGACGAAGCCAAGGGAGTCTTTTTCCTGGCGTGTTGCTCCTGTGAATCCGGACACGGTCTGCCTCACTGGAAAGTTAGATGTGCGCGGCTGGAATTGGCGCTAAACTTGATTGCATGAAGACCCCCTTTCGCATAGTTTGCGGCCACCCTGTACGTCTGGCTCTGGCTGCCGGTTTGGTAGTGTTGTCGGTTGCAGGTAGCGCAGGCATGGCGCAGCAGGTGGGACCGCCAACCGGTGGCACCAGTTGGGGTCTTGGTCGCGGTGGTGTTTCCGGCAACGAGAAGTATCTGCCGCCGCCGACGATGCGTGCGGTGCAGGGCGTTGTGCAGAACAGCAAGGGCGAGGTCATCAAGGGTGCGATGGTCTACCTGAAGAATGAACGCACGTCCAAGCTGCAGAGCGTCTCTGTCGACGAGACGGGCAAGTTCCGCTTTGTGCAGGTGCCTCTGAAAGACGACTTCAAGCTGTGGGCGCAGGCCGCCGACAAGAAGAGCCCGGAGAAGGTCATCAGCTCGTTCGACACCAAGACAGAAGTAACCCGAGACCTAAAAGTCGAATAGCACTTCGTGCCGTTCTCGACGTGCTTCGCACGAGTTCTTGCTGATGTGAGAGGTATGGGTAGCCCGGCTTCGCGCCGGGCATATCTGTTTTGAGGTGCTTCTAGCGTTGGTTCATGATGGCTTCGATTGCTGCTCCTGCTTCCAGGACCTGGCGGTCGAGTCCCGCGCTGTTCGCGAGCATGAGTCCGACGGGGGCTGTGCCTGGCCGGTGGATTGGGATGGAGAGGGCGCAGCCGTCGAGAAAGTTGAAGATGCTGGTGTTGCGCAGCATGGCTCCGTTGGCGTGGAAGTAGGCGTCATCGCTTGCTTCGAGCTCGGCGATTGGCGGCGCGATCCATGGCGTTGTAGGCAGCAGGATGGCGTCGTAGGGAGCGAAGAGATTTTCGGCTTCGGCGATGATCTCGCGGCGTGCCTGCATCAGGTCGAGAAAGTCTGCGGCGAGCATGCCTGCGCCGTGCAGGATGCGGGCGGAGACGTGCGGGTCGTAGCGATGACCGCTGGATTCGAGCAGGTTGCGATGCCAGGCGAAGGCCTCTGCCGCTGCGGTCTGGTTGCTGGCGGGGATGCGGTTGAGGGCGTCGAAATGTACGGGGTCGGTGTGGGCTCCGGCTGACTGGATGGCGAGCAGCGCCTCCTGGAAGGCGAAGGCGGTTGGTTCATCGAGACCTTCGAGGACGTAGCCCTGCAGGATGCCGAAACGCATGCGGGTGAGTGGCTTTGTTTCGAGCGGCCGATAGAAGTCGCCGCTAAGGACCGCGTCGAGCCGTGCGCAGCATTCGACCGTGGGCGCGATCGGGCCGACTGAGTCGAGGGAACGCGCGAGTGGGACGATGCCGTCCATGGGGACGCGTCTGGCAGTGGGTTTGAAGCCGACGAGGCCGCAGAGTGCCGCGGGGATGCGGACGGAGCCGCCGGTGTCGGTGCCGATGGCCGCGGCGGCCATCAGGTCCGTGACGGAGACGGCAGCTCCCGAAGACGAACCGCCGGGGATGCGCCGGTTGGCACGATCCCACGGATTGGCGGGTGTGCCGTAGTGCGGATTGAGGCCAAGGCCGCTGTAGGCGAACTCCGTCATGTTGGTGCGGCCGATAAGGACCGCCCCCGCGGCGCGGAGGCGTGCGACGACAGAAGAGTCCTTTGCCGCAGGTGCTGCGTTGGCAAGGACGACGGAGCCGGCGGTGGTGACTTCGCCTGCGACATCGAAGAGATCTTTGACCGAGACGGGGAGGCCCAGAAGCGGCTGGTCTGTGCCGGATTCGCGGAGATGGTCCGTCCTTGCGGCTTCGCGAAGCGCCTGGTCGGCATCGATGTGCGTAAAGACGCGTGCGCCTTCGCCGGACGTATCTTCCGCAGCATTCAGGTGTCGCTCGGTGATTTCGACGCTGGTGGTTGTGCGCGCTTGAAGCTGGTCCAGAAGCTGTCCGATGGGTGTCATAGAGCTTCATTCTAGGCACTGGGCAGGTGTAGGCTGTGGTCACGGAGGCAGTCATGGCTGCAACTGCGGCAGTTTCGGTTCCCCACATCCCGGTTGGCGAGTACCTCGGATCGGTCTACCGGCCGGACGTCGACTACGTGGATGGTGTTCTGGAGGAACGGAACGTGGGGGAATTCGATCACGCGGATATCCAATTCGCGATCATGCAGGTCCTCGAGGGCCTGCGGTCTGAAGGCTTTCGCTCCAGTATGGAGACTCGGGTCCAGGTTTCGGCCACCCGGTTCCGCGTCCCTGACGTATGTCTCCTGCCCAAAGGCTGGAAGAAGACGCAGATCATCCGCGAGGCGCCGCGCCTGTGCGTCGAGGTACTGTCGCCGCGCGATACGGTCATGGGTATGCGCCGCCGTTGTGAAGACTATCTGCGGATGGGTGTGCCAGAGGTCTGGATCGTTGACCCCCAGGCTCGTGTGGTGTTCGTGATGAATGCGGGTGGCTTCCTGGAACGTTCGGAGGGGACGCTTGAACTGCAGGGGGTCCCACTGCATCTCGACATCCGGTCGATCTTCGCCACCTTGGACGTGGCCTGAACCGTGACACGCGCTCCTTGTATTTCCAAGGAAATACAATAGATCTGCGATGACCCAGATTAAGCAGGAAGACTTTATTAGCAGCGTGGCGGACGCGCTGCAGTACATCAGCTTCTACCATCCGGCGGATTACATCAGGAATCTGGCTCGTGCGTATGAGCTGGAGGAGTCGGTTGCGGCCAAGGATGCGATTGCGCAGATCCTGATCAACAGCCGTATGTGCGCGGAGGGCCACCGGCCCATCTGCCAGGACACCGGCATTGTGACGATTTTCCTGAAGATTGGCATGGGCGTGCAGTTTGCCGATGCCACGCTGGATATTCAGGGCATGTGCGACGAGGGTGTTCGCCGGGCGTATGGCGATAAGGACAATCCTTTGCGTGCGTCGGTGCTGGCGGACCCGGCGTTCAGCCGCAAGAACACGAAGGACAACACGCCGTCGTGCGTGGTGACGGAGCTGGTTGCGGGCGACGGTGTGGACGTGATCGTCGCGGCGAAGGGTGGCGGCAGCGAGGCGAAGAGCAAGTTTGCGATGTTGAACCCGTCCGACTCAGTCACAGACTGGGTGATGAAGATGGTGCCGCAGATGGGTGCGGGCTGGTGCCCGCCGGGCATGTTGGGCATCGGCATTGGCGGCACGGCCGAGAAAGCGATGCTGCTGGCCAAGAAGGCGCTGATGGACCCCATCGACATGCAGGAGTTGATTGCGCGCGGGCCTGCCTCAAAGATCGAAGAGTTGCGGATTGAGCTGTATCGCAAGGTCAATTCGCTGGGCATTGGAGCGCAGGGGCTGGGCGGCCTGACGACGGTGCTGGACATCAAGATTCTGGATGCGCCGACCCATGCGGCGAACCTGCCGGTAGCGATGATTCCGAACTGTGCAGCCACGCGTCATGCGCACTTTCACCTGGATGGCAGCGGGCCCGCGAAGCTGGAGGCGCCATCACTGGCCGACTGGCCAGAGCTGACCTATAACCCGCTGAATGCGCGCCGCGTGAACCTGGACACGGTCACTCGGGAAGAAGTGGCGACTTGGAAGGCGGGCGAGGTCGTCCTGTTGAACGGCAAGCTGCTGACGGGCCGCGACGCCGCGCACAAGCGGATGATCGACATGCTAAACCGCGGCGAGAAGCTGCCGGTGGACTTCACGAATCGCTTTATCTACTACGTCGGGCCGGTCGATCCTGTCCGGGAAGAGGTCGTCGGCCCCGCCGGTCCCACGACCGCCACTCGTATGGACAAGTTCACGCGGCAGATGCTGGAGACGACGCATCTGTTGGGCATGGTGGGCAAGAGTGAGCGCGGGCCGGAGGCGATTGATGCGATTCGCGACAACGGCGCGGTGTACCTGATGGCGGTGGGCGGCGCGGCTTACCTGGTGTCGAAGGCGATCAAGGCTTCTCGAGTGCTCGCGTTTGAGGATCTGGGAATGGAGGCCATCTATGAGTTTGAGGTGGTCGATATGCCGGTAACGGTGGCCGTCAGCGCCGATGGAACCAGCGTACACACGACGGGCCCAGCGGAGTGGTCGGCGCGGATTGCCGGTGGTGGGAGTTTGGCGGGCGTACCGATCCTGCAGTAGACGCTCAGTCCGCGACGCTTCGAACCCTTGAATGCATGTTGCGAGGGTAGAAGAACGTTAAAGCCCAGGGCCAGCGTCTCCGCATGGACCAGCGCGCTGTAGGCGCGCGACTTCCTAGCCCAGGGCGAAGCCCTGGGTCAAAATCGGCCATAAATCGAGCGGGCTGAAGGCGCGCGACAAAATGCCTCCCGCCCTAGGTTCTCCAACAGGATGAAGGTGGTGAAGGCCCTGGCTAGACTGCCGCCATGTCGCAGTCTCTCGCGCGGGTGTTGGTTCACATCGTCTTCAGTACGAAGGATCGTTGCCCCTGGCTAGACGATTCGATCCGTTTGGAAATGCATGCCTATCTGGTGGGCGCCGTACAGTCTGACAATGTTCTGCTGCGCGTCGGTGGAGTGGCGGACCATGTGCATCTCGCCATCTTCCTATCGAGAACTGAATCGGTTGCCAAGCTGGTCGAGCGCCTGAAGGTCTCGTCCTCAAAATGGATCAAGGCGAGAGATCCGCAGTTCTCAACCTTCGCATGGCAGAAGGGCTATGCCGTGTTCTCTGTTGGGTTACGGGACAAGGCGGCCTTGATCGAATACATCGATAACCAGGCGACGCATCACGTGCGGCGTGATTTTCAGGCGGAGATGCGCGCGTTGTTCGCAGCCTACGATGTGGACTTCGACGAGAGATTCGTTTGGTCGTGAGCATTTTGTCGCGTGCCTTCAGCCCGATCATCCTGCTGGCGAGCGGTGACCCAGGGCGTTGCCCTGGACTGGGAAGTCGCGCGCCTACAGCGCGCTGATCTCATGCGAGGTGGAGATCTTGCGGTCTTCTCATGAGCTGTTAGCGTGCGACCTCTAGCCCGCAGATCTGTTGGTGCGGAAATAAGTGCTTCGCCTTGAGCTGACATGTCGCGGGCCTTCAGCCCTCTGATCCTGTGCGTCCTGTGCGTCCTGTGCGTCCTGTGCGTCCTGTGCGTCCTCGTGCGTCCTGTGCGTCCTGTGAGTCCCGTGCGTCCGTGCGGCCTGTGCGTCCCGTGCGTCCTGTGCGTCCTGTGAGTCCCGTGCGTCCGTGCGGCCTGTGCGTCCGTGCGGCCTGTGCGTCCTGAGCGGCCCAAAGGGCACGCCTCCACGCAGAAAACGCTTGACAGCCGCGATAAACTAACTCTGTAGATCAGCGGGAGGGCAAACGCCCTGCCGCTTTCTTTTTAGCTGGTAACTCCTTTGTTTTCTGTTTTTTGCGTGTAAGCCCTTTCGAATCTAATTTTTGCCGTTTCGGGAGACGTCAACTCCTTTGGAATCTGATTTTTAGCGTTTCTGGAGGGAGGGGTACCCCCTCCCAGTTCCATGCCACCGAGAGCGAACCATACAATGATCGTGATGCCCGACGAAATTATTTCTGCCTCCCAGACCGATGAACCGAAGCGCTACGCGCCGCACGAGATTGAGCCCAAGTGGCAGGCTGCGTGGGACGCTGATCCTGCGCTTTATGCCGCGGAGCCGCATAGCAGCGGCAAGCCGAAGTACTACGTGCTGGAGATGCTGCCGTATCCCTCGGGCAAGCTGCATATGGGACATGTGCGCAACTACAGCATTGGCGATGCGCTGGCTCGTTACCAGTGGATGAACGGCTTCAATGTGCTGCATCCCATGGGCTGGGATTCGTTCGGCCTGCCGGCTGAGAATGCCGCGATCAAGAACAAGACCGCTCCGCGCGAGTGGACACTGAACAACATCGCGGAGATGCGCAAGCAGATGCAGCGCATGGGCCTGAGCTATGACTGGGCTCGCGAGGTTACGACGTGTCTGCCGGAGTACTACCGCTGGAACCAGTGGATCTTCCTGGAGATGCTGAAGCGCGACCTGGCCTTCCGGCGGAAGAGCAAGGTGAACTGGTGCCCGAGTTGCAACACCGTCCTTGCCAATGAGCAGGTGGTCAGCGGCTGTTGCTGGCGTCATGAAGACGTGCTCGTGGAGCAGCGCGACCTGACGCAGTGGTTCTTCCGCATCACGAAGTATGCGGATGAGTTGCTGGACGGCCTGGACTCGATGGAGGGCTGGCCTGACAAGGTTCGGACGATGCAGCGCAACTGGATCGGCCGCAGCGAAGGCGCGGAGGTCCAGTTCCACGTCACCGGCACGCAGGATACGATCACCGTCTTTACGACGCGCATCGATACGATCTTTGGCGCAACGTCGATTCAGTTGGCGCCGGAGCATGCGCTGGCCAAGGTGTTTGCAGCGGGCGACGCGCAATTGGGCGAAGCTCTGGATGCGATGGTGGCCGAGCAGAAGACGGCTCGCGATACGGACATGCTGGGCGAGCTGCCGAAGCATGGTGTCTTCACCGGCAAGTATGCGACGAACCCGTTCACGGGCGAGCAGATGCCGATCTGGTGCGCGAACTACATCCTGGCCGACTACGGTACGGGCGCGATCATGTCAGTGCCTGCGCATGATGAGCGCGACTTTGAGTTTGCGACGAAGTACGACCTGCCGATCAAGCGCGTGGTTGCGCCGAATCTTGACACCGATGATCTCGCATTGCCGTATACGGGCAAGGCTGAGGCCGTGCTGATCGACAGTGGTGAGTGGACGGGCGAGGCTGCGCTTGAGGCGCAGGAGAAGATGGCGAAGTATGCCGAGGCCAACGGGTTTGGCAAGGCTACGACGACGTATCGCCTGAAGGACTGGGGCGTGTCGCGCCAGCGGTATTGGGGCACGCCGATTCCTGTGGTGTATTGCGACAAGTGCGGCATGCAGCCGGTGCCTGAGGATCAGTTGCCGGTGCTGCTGCCGGACAACATCGATCTTGCGGATGTGGATGGATCGCCGCTGGGCCGTGTGCCGGAGTTTGTAAATACGACCTGTCCGCAGTGCGATGGACCTGCTCGCCGCGAGACGGACACGATGGATACCTTCGTGGATTCGAGCTGGTACTTCTATCGCTATACCGATGCGAAGAACGACAAGGCGCCGTTTGCGAGTGAGGCTGCGAACTACTGGTTTCCGATTGATCAGTACATTGGCGGTGTTGAGCACGCGATCCTGCACCTGATCTATTCGCGTTACTGGACGAAGGTGATGCGCGACATCGGATTGATCAACAACAGCGAGCCTGCGAAGCGTTTGTTCACGCAGGGCATGGTGATCAAGAACGGCGCGAAGATGTCGAAGAGCAAGGGCAACGTGGTCTCGCCTGACGACATGATCGCGAAGTACGGTGCAGACGCAACACGCATGTACTCACTCTTCGCGGCACCACCGGATCGTGATCTGGAGTGGCAGGAGGAAGGTGTGGCAGGTGTGTACCGCTTCCTGTCGCGCATCCATCGGCTGGCCACGAAGTATGCGCCGGCGATGCGTGCGGGCGAGCACACGGTGACGATGGAAGGCTTGTCGACCGATGGGCAGAAGCTGTTGCGCACAGTGCACCAGACGATCGCAAAGCTGACGCAGGACTTCAGCGGCCGTTGGCACTTCAACACGTGCATCGCAAGCATCATGATCCTGGTCAACGAGATCGTGACCAATGAAGCTGCAATGGATAACGGCGACATCTCGCCGGCGACGCAGCGAGAGGTCTTCCGTGTGCTGACGCTGATGCTGGCGCCGTTTGCGCCATTCCTGGCGCAGGAGTTGTGGACGGAGCTGGGGCATGACGGTGTTGTCTTCCGGCAGCCGTGGCCGAAGGCCGATGCGGAACTCGCTCGTGAGAACGAGATCGAGATTCCGGTGCAGGTAAACGGCAAGCTGGTGGCTGTGATCAAGATCGCTGCAGAAGCGGATGTCGAAGCGATCAAGGCTGCGGCGCACGCGAATGAGAAGGTGGCTGCACGCCTTGCAGACAAGCAGATCGTGAAGGTTGTCGCGGTACCGGGCAAGCTCGTGAACTTTGTCGTGAAGGGGTAATGGTGGCGACGGCAACGCAGCAGCGTGCGACACAGGGATTCGTCGAGAACCTATCATGGGTGCGTGCGCGTCCCTCGCTGACAGCGATTGAGGTTGCGTGGCGTTGGATCTTCGGCGTGCCCGCGCTGCTGCTGATCTATCGCGAGGTGGTGAAGGTCTTCGCGGCGGTGCCGTGGCGCTCCACGGGTGTGGAAGCGGTGACGGTGAACCAGTTGCTCACTGATCCGATGAAGGCCTCAACGACGATTGCGGCGTTTGCTCAGGTGGTTGGGCCGGGGCTGTACCGGTCGGCGATCTGGCTCGCTCCGTTGCTGTTGGTGGTCTGGGCGGTTGTTTCGGGGCTTGGCCGGACTGTGCTGCTGAAGCGTATGGATCGGTCGCTGCGGCCGAACGCCGGGACGCTGATGTTGCTGCAGTTGCTGCGTGTGCTGCCGCTGGCTCTGTCGTTTGGAGTGTGGTGGGCGGGCGTGCGGGCGCTGGCGGCGTGGGCGATTCTGCAGCCGATTGCAGCCGGTGGCGAGCCGGCGATGATGGCCTACGTGGGCGGCGTGATCGTGCTGTCACTGGGACTATTCGTGGTGACGGCTGCCGTGGGGTGGGTCTTCAGCCTGGCTCCGCTGCTCTCAGCCATCAAAGGGCAGGGACCGATGGCGAGTCTGCGTGATTCGCTGCACGTGGGACGCATGCGTGGCGGTCTTGTCGAGATCAACATGGTGTTGAGCATTGTGAAGATTGCTCTGCTGGTACTGGCGCTGGTCTTCTCGGCTTGCCCGCTGCCGTTTCAGACGGAGATCACCGATGAGTTCCTGTTCTGGTGGAACTTTGCGGTGGCGATCTGGTATTTCCTGGCTTCCGATTTCTTTCATGTTGCCCGGGTGAGCAGCTACCTTCGGCTGTGGCAGGCTTCGTCGGAGACTGTGCGTAAAGAAGGCGTTCTCGCCGAGTGACTTCCATCGCATGAAATGCATCACAGCGTCTGTTGCTTCACTCTCGCACGCTGAGGTATTTCCATGTCGTTTGGTCTCTATGTTTTTGGCTATGTCATCGTCATCGTTGGTGCTGCGTTTCTGCTGCATCTTGCACACGTTCCCCAGCAGTGGATCATCGGCCTGGTCGTTGTAATGGTTGGTGCGGGTATCGTGACGGGTGTGACGAACACACGCACCAAAGACAAGTCCGAATAGGGTGCTGAGGTTAAGCGCGGCTTGAGGCATCGGCCGATAGCCGCGCTTCCACAGATGCTGTGTGGTCTGCGCACCGTTACAATCGCAGAGTGGACAGCTCAACCGTAGTAATCCTCGATTTCGGTGCGCAGTACACGCAGCTTATTGCGCGTCGCATCCGTGAGTTCAATGTTTTCTCCGTGGTTCTGCCTTGCACCGCCCCGCTTGACGCCATAACAGCGCTCAATCCGATTGGCATTGTGCTCTCAGGCGGCCCCAGCTCTGTCTATGACGCAGACGCTCCCAAGGCCGATGCCGCCGTGCTGGACCTGGGATTGCCCGTGCTGGGCATCTGCTATGGCATGCAGTTCATGGCGCACCATCTGGGTGGCAAGGTCGTGCCGTCGGATAAGCGCGAGTACGGCGATGCCGTGGTCGAGGTCGTGCAGACGAACAAGCTCTTCGCGGGTCTGCCCGTTGAGCTGCAGGTCTGGATGTCGCACGGCGACAGCGTCGTAGACCTGCCGACGGGCTTCAATATAGCAGCGAAGACGCACAACGCACTCGCCTCCATTGCGAATGAAGCGACGCGCATGTACGCCGTACAGTGGCACCCGGAAGTTGCGCATAGCAAGCAGGGAACAGCGCTGCTGAAGAACTTCGTCCTGAACATCTGCGGCGCGCAGGCGAACTGGACTCCCGCGCACTTCATCGAGACAACCGTCGATGCCATCCGCAAGCAGGTGGGTACCGGGCATGCAATCTGTGCGCTGTCGGGTGGTGTGGATTCGGCCGTTGCGGCCGTCCTGGTTGCGAAGGCCATTGGTGATCGTCTGACCTGCATCTTCGTGAACAACGGCGTGCTGCGTAAGAACGAGTTCGCACAGGTGCAGGCGAACATGCGCGAGAAGCTGGGTCTGAAGGTGGTTGCGGTCGATGCATCGAAGCGCTTCCTGCAGCAGCTTGGCGGCATTACCGATCCGGAGACGAAGCGCAAGATCATCGGTCGTGAGTTCATCACGGTGTTCGACGACGAGGCTGCGCGCATCCTGAAAGAGCAGGAGAAGCACGGCGAACTGCAGCAGGACGCGAAGGGCAATGAGATCGCGTGGCTGGTGCAGGGAACGCTGTATCCCGATGTGATCGAGTCATCGAGCGTCAAGGGGCCGTCGCAGACGATTAAGAGCCACCACAATGTTGGTGGTCTGCCCGAGAACATGAAGCTGAAGTTGATCGAGCCGCTGCGCGACCTCTTCAAGGATGAAGTGCGCCGCGTTGGCCGCGACCTGGGCATGCCGGACGATGTGCTGGATCGTCAGCCCTTCCCAGGACCGGGCCTTGCTGTACGCATCGTGGGTGAGATCACGCCGGAGCGTGTGGAGATCCTGCAGAACGCGGATGACATCGTTGTCTTTGAGATCAAGAAGGCGGGCCTGTACAAGAAGATCTGGCAGAGCTTTGCGGTGCTGCTGCCTGTGAAGTCCGTCGGTGTGATGGGCGACCAGCGCACCTATGCCTACACCTGCGCGATCCGTGCGGTGCATAGTGAAGACGGCATGACCGCCGACTGGGTGCCGCTTCCGTACGAGGTGCTGAAGACCATCAGCAGCCGGATCGTGAATGAAGTCCGCGGGATCAACCGGGTTGTCTACGACATCACGTCGAAGCCGCCGGGCACGATTGAGTGGGAATAGAAGAAAGTTGCAGCGATCAGTGGTTTGCTGCTCTCGGAAGCCACACTTCAAATTGCCCCTGCGGTGAAGGCACACCGACTCGGACGATCCTGGCGCTGGGATAAGTGGCGACGAGGATTCTCTGCAGGGATCGTGCAGTCGCTTCATCCGGGCCATCGTTGAAGTAGCGGATCTGCGCTACGCTCGGCATCTTCCTCGACGGCACCTTCTCCACCTGTGAGATCGGATCATAGCCGCCTCTACGAAGTGCTTCAACAATCACTGCCCCGGCGCCCGCCGCATCCGCCTGGTCCTGTTGGACAAAGATTCGTCCCTTTGCGGCTCCAGTCGGGGCGAGCGGGGGCGGCGCTGCGACTGGCGGTGGTGCCGCACTCACGGGACTGTGCGGAAGTACGTGAGTTATCCCAACCTCGACCTTTTTGGGCGAGTCTGCGGCTACAGCGGGTGCGCTCGATACCGTTTTCAGCTTGCCGTCACGATTTCTGGGGACCACCGAGATGAGCGCCAAGAAAGGCTGACCTTCCGAATCGGTAATGCTAAGGCTCTGGTTTTGCGGGCTGCCATCCACCTGGATCTTGTACGGGCCGCCCTGTTCGCTCAACGATCCTGCATTCTGCACCGCAGTTCGAAAGGTGCGTTTGCCTGAGATATAGCCCTTCACATACCAGACCAGCCCCGACTTGGTAATGTCTTGCAGGCATGCGCCGGTGCCGGTGACCGTATCGATGGCATTGTCGTCCAGCATCCGTAACTTTACGTCTGCGATGGAGAAGAGAACGTCTGTCGATCTACCGACGTTCAGGTTTAGTTTGGCCAGTCGACTGTCATCAAAGCCGGCCTTGACTGCGACGTCTCGGGTCAGGTGGTAGACGGGAAACAGATTGGGAGCGGAAAACTCCCGCACTTTTCCGCTCGTCGGCAGGCAGTCGTCATAGCTTACGGCAAGCGTGGTTGAGGGTCGAAGGATGGTGCCTTCGTCCATGCTTGCGCCGGATACTACGACGTCGAAGTCTGGAGCACTGTTCTTCGGATCAAGGTACTGGTGGACACGTGTTGCCAGTTGACTTTGTAGATCATCGAAGCCGGAGAAAGTATTGCTGGTGACTGGATCAGGCAGTGGCTGGGGCGAAAACTTCCACCACAGCGCAAAAGCCAGGAGCAGGGCCGCGGCGGTTCCGACAGCGATCCATACGCCCTTTTCCCGAGTCACCATCGAGTATCCCCGTCGGAAACATCTTCCGATGCACGGCTTGTTCTTTTCGAAGAGAAGTCTACAGCACGCAACGAAAAAGAGCCCCGAAATCCTGGGCTCTTTCTCGTTGCTGTTGTCGGTGCTTTCTAACCGAGTTCTTCCATGGAGTTGAAGCCCATCTTCTTGTACCAGGGCGTCGCGACCTTGAGGGCTTCGTTGACGTTCTTGATGTTCTCTACGCCGACCGTGTTCAACCACGCTTCGAAGGCGGGTGCACCCTGTTGTGCATAGATCTTGATGCCATCGAACCAGGTGGCGCGGCCGCAGAGGACGCCGCTGAACTTGGTGCCGCTTTCGCCGGCGAGCGCCAGGGTCTCAATGAAGACCGGGTTGGTGACGCCAGCCGAGAGATAGATAAAGGGCTTGTCGGTGGCGGACTCGGCATCGCGGAAGAGCTGTGCGGCCTGCTCGCGCGTGTAGGCGGCTTCGCCCTTGAAGGAGGTTGTGCCGGAGACGAAGCCCATTTCGACAGGAACTTCGACCTTCAGGATGTCGATGCCGTAGCGCTCCTTGCCGAACTCCTCCATGGTCTTGGTGACGACGGATGGCTTCTTGCGGGCGTACTCAAGCGTTTTTTCGCCCTTGCCGTTTTCGTCGTAGCCGATGGGCTCCATAAAGAAGGGGATGTCGTGGTAGCGGCACTCGTCGCCGATGCGCTCAATCCAGGCGTGCTTCAGATCGTTGACGCGAGCGTCTTCGTAGGGGGTGTAGTAGAGCAGGATTTTGACGCAGTCGGCGCCGGCTTCCTTGAGGCGGCGAACGCTCCATACGTCCAGAAGATCGGGCAGCCGACCAGCCGTGTTGGCATCATAGCCGGTCTTCTCATAGGCAAGGAGGAGTCCCGCGTCATTGCGCATGCGCGATGCAGGCAGGCCGTATTCCGGATCGAGGAGGATGGCCGATGCGTAGCGGGTCAGGACCTTGGTGACGAGTTCCTTAAAGACGACCAGATCGTCGCCGGTAGCTTCACCGCCGCGGTTGGCGCCGATGGACTTCTGCAAGGAGCCGCGCTGGTCCATGGCTGCGGCCGCGACCACGCCGCGGGAGTCAGATACGGCCTTAAGACCGGCAAGTTTTCCTGGAGTTGGCTTCATGAGAATGGCAGTTCCTTCCGGGGATTCGACCCCCTCATTCTAGACAGCGTACGTTTCGCATGGGTAAGAAGAATTCGCGATAAACGACGGCTTGTACTGTTAATCGAACATGACCGGTCCCTGCGGTATTAGGCGGGACCCTGCAGAAGTTGTTGCTGCAGAAGGACTAGTTCTTTGATGCCGGCCTCTGCATAGTCGAGCATCAGGCCGAGCTGGGCGCGAGTGTAGGGCTCGCGTTCGGCCGTGGCCTGTGTTTCGACCAGTCCACCGGAGGCAGTCATGACGACATTCATGTCGACGTCGGCCTGGGAGTCTTCTTCATAGGCGAGGTCGAGCAGCACGTTTCCGTCGACGATGCCCACAGATGTCGCGGCGACGAGTTCTTTCATCGGGGACTTGGGTAGTGTGCCCGCGGTAACCAGACGATTGAGTGCAAGAGCTAATGCAGCGCAGGCACCTGTGATGGCGGCGGTTCGCGTGCCACCATCTGCCTGGAGGACATCGCAGTCGAGGATGATGGAGCGCTCGCCAAGGGCCTTCAGGTCGACGACGCTGCGCAGCGAGCGACCGATGAGGCGCTGGATCTCGTGGGTGCGTCCGCCGATTTTGCCTCGCTCGCTCTCACGGGGTGTGCGCGTTAGCGTGGCACGCGGCAACATGCTATATTCCGCCGTAACCCAGCCTTTGCCGCTATTACGTAGCCAACCCGGCACACTGGGCTCTACAGTTGCGTTGCACAAAACTCTTGTGTTCCCGGCTTCGATCAGCACCGAACCTTCGGCGGTTGCGACGAAGTTCGGTACCAGGCGGGTAGGGCGGAGCGCAGTAGCGGCCCGGCCACCGGAACGGAAGACGGTCTGAGGAAATTCGGTGGAAGAAGTCACGGTACCAGTATCTCGCACGGACGAGCGATGGGGATCAGTTCCATTTTGGGAAACTCGTATTGGCGATGTGTGACCTGCACAATCGTCTGCGATCCGCATTTAGGTTACTTTTCAGAATTACTATTGCGTCGCGAAACCGGATTATAGGTAACACACGAACGAATGTCAGATACCAAAAAAAGCGTGCGCATTGTCGGCAAAGCTGGGACGTTAGCGGAAGATTTCCGCCCGGAACTGGTTACGCCACTACGAGATTGGCAATTGCTGGAATCAAACCCGAACGGCGATTCTCACCATGTGAGTCGCAATGGTGGGGTCCATGGCCTGGAGCTGTTGCGTCCTCATGCGGCTGAGAACCCGATACGGAAGCACGATATGGCCAAGGTGCAACTGCTGGTGTTGGATGACGATCCTCCGGTATTGAAGGCTTGTTGCGAGATTGCATCGGGAATGGGCTTTGCCGTGCACGCAGCCAATTCGGCGGAAGAGGCACGCGAGGCGGTCCGAGTACATGCGCTTGACGTGGTGCTGATGGATCTGAAGATGCCGGCGGGTGGCTTGTCTCTGCTGGAAGAGATCCGTATGCGACGTCCGCGGTCTTCGATCGTAGTGATGACCGCCTTTGCGACGGTCTCATCAGCGGTGGAGGCGATCCGCCTAGGCGCGAGTGACTACCTGACCAAGCCGTTCGCTATGGATGAGCTGACTGGCGTTCTGGAGCGAGCGGGGCAGCGGCGCAGCTTTGAACTTGAGAGTCGGCGGGTGCAACAGCATCTGCGCGGGCAAAACGGCCATGGACGGTTGATCGGCTCTTCGCCTGCGATGGAGAAGCTCTACCGGATTGTGGCGAAGGTCGCGCTGTCGACGCACCCCGTCTTGATACTGGGCGAGAGCGGGACGGGCAAGGAGACGGTTGCCCGCACGATTCATACGAGCGGGCCGAACGGCAGCCGACGCTTCGCGGTGGTGGAATGCGGCCAATTGGCGCCGGCCGTGCTGGAGAGTGAACTCTTCGGCTACTCGCGTAGTGCGTATACCGGCTTTGACCGCAGTAAGGATGCGCTGCTGACGTCCGAGGAGGGCGGCACGCTCTTCCTGGACCAAGTGAGCGAGATGCCGCTGGACCTGCAGGCGAAGCTACTGCGCGCGCTGCAGGATAAAGAGGTGCGAGCGGCCGGTTCAAGGCAGGGAGTGCCGTTGACGGTGCGGATCCTGGCCGGCAGCAGCCGCAACCTGTCGTCGCTGGTGGACCAGGGATTGTTTCGCAAGGATCTCTATTACCGGTTGAACGTCGTGGGTCTGCACATGCCTCCGCTGCGGGAACGCCCTGAGGATATTCCGCTTCTGGCGGAACACTTTCTGGAGCGCATGCGCCGGGAGAGTGCAGTTGCTTATCAGTTTTCTGCCGATGCGATGCGGGTGATGTCCGGGTATGGCTGGCCCGGAAATGTGCGGGAGTTGGAAGGCGCGGTAGAGCGTGCTTGCGCGTTGTCCAGCGGGCCCGTGCTTCACATGGGAGACCTGCCCACGCAGATGCAGAGTATGGCGGCAATCGATGTTTTGGCCGCGAACGTTCTGAGGGTGGATGAACGGCGAAACGCCGAGAGCAAGTCTCGTGCGGAAGGAGGTGCGCCGGCGATTGTGTCGATCGCAGAGTTGGAACGTGAAGCAATTCTGAACACGATCCGCCAGTTACATGGCGATAAGTTGATGGCGGCCAAATTACTTGGCATCGGAAAAACGACGCTTTACCGGAAGCTGAAAGAGTACGGCATCTCTGACTCTTAACGAGTTGCGAGATTAAGGCGACAGTTTGTAGAACTTGTCTTGTAAGTGAATCCCCAAGGTAACTTCCCGATTTCTGTGAACCGTCGAGCAGTGAGGCGGAAATATGGAGAAGACTGTACTGATCGTGACCGCGATTGACGGCGCCGAGAACCTGGCACGTGCTCTCTCGCGGGAGGCAGATGCCGTAGTTGAGATTGCCCGCAGCCGCCGAGCGGCACTGGCGAGATTGCGACGCGACCGTGTAACGGCTGTCCTTTTGGATACATCTTTATCCGAGGCGGAGATCACCACATCAGAGATGGTGTGGCAGAACGCCGAGGGTGCTGTGCCTTTGGAGATCAACCTTGCGAACCTGGGTGCGAACGGTGTGGTGCGCCTGCTTCGAAGCCTGCTGGATGGTCGCGAACAGGCCGAGGCGGTGGGCCGACGAGAGGCCACGGCGGCGGTATCGCGTGAACTGCAGTCCACGATTACGGGGCTGTTGTTGCAGAGCGATCTCATCCTTCGCGAGAAATTCCTGACACCTGCGGTGGCAGATAAGGCGCGGCTGATGAAGGAGCTTGCAACTTCGCTGCGTGAGCGCCTCCGCTCCGGCGACGGTGGGAACGTGCCGCCGCCGCCACGGGCTGCGCGGCTGCCTTCGCCCACTTATGGACAGAGCGGGATGGTGCCGTGATGAATCGGCGTCTGCTATGCTGCCCAAAACACCCAATCGCGAGGCGGGAACGTGCGTTTGTCTGGCACGCGTCCACCTTGTGGTTCGGCCCCAGGAGCAGTATGGACATCGCAACGCCCGCACCCGTCGCACCCGTCAAGATCACCGTTAAACCCAATGGACCACTGCGCGTGGAAGGTCACATCCTGCTGACTGACGCCGATGGCAAAGAGTGGGATCTGACCGGCAAGCCGGCCATTTCACTGTGCCGCTGCGGCGCAAGCGAGAAGCGTCCGTTCTGCGACGGCGCACACAATCGCGTGGGCTTTCAGTGCATGACGTCACCGGGCAATCTGACCGGTCAGTAGTTTGATCGCTGTACGAATCTCACCAGGAGCTGCTTCCTTCATGGCTTACCGCTCGCTCGCTGTCGCCGCCGTTGCTGTGTCTTGTTTGCTTCCTTCCATCGTCCAGGCCGCGGCACAGCAGCCTGCGCAGCGAGCGGGCAGTACGGAAGTGGCGGCACGACCGTATACGCGTACTGAGGCCATGGTGCCGGTGCGTGATGGTGTGAAGCTGCACCTGGTGATCGTGCGTCCCGAAGGCTCTGAGACGAGTGGAGAGCCGCTGCCGATCCTGATGTCGCGCACACCGTACGGCGCGCGTGGCAGCAGCGAGGGCGTCAACGGCAGCAAGCCGGAGCTGGCGCAGAGCGGCTACATCTTCGTCTACGCGGACATCCGCGGCAAGTACGGCAGCGAGGGCCAGTTCGTGATGAATCGGCCTTTGCTGCACGTGCCGGGAAATCGTACCGATCCCAAGCTGGTTGATGAGAGCAGCGACACCTACGACACTGTGGAGTGGATGCTGAAGAACCTGCCGAACAACAACGGTCGAGTTGGAGTGCTGGGTGTTTCCTATCCGGGATTTCTGGCGATGATGGCTGGACTTGATCACCATCCGTCGGTGAAGGCCATCTCGCCGCAGGCTCCGATGACGGACATCTGGATGGGTGATGACTTCTTCCACAATGGTGCGTTCCGACAGACCTACGGATATGACTATGTGCTGCAGCTGGAGCGTGCGAAGGATGATCAGCGTGTCAGCTACAACGGCGACACGTATGAGTACTTCCTGAAGCAGGGTAACTTTGCCAACGCTGCGGCTGACGCGAAGATGACGGAGCTGCCGACGGCGAAGCGCTTCCTGGCTGAGCCGGAGTACTCGCCGTTCTGGAAGGCGATGGCGGTTCAGACACATCTGCAAAAACCTGAAGTTCCGACGCTGGAGACGGGCGGCTGGTGGGACCAGGAGGACATGTGGGGTACGCAGGCGGAGTACGCTGCGCTGCACGCGCATGAGGACTCCAGCGATCCGAAGCACAAGGTCTACCTGGCGCTGGGACCGTGGAATCACGGCGGTTGGGGATCAAGCAGCAACAAGCTGGGCGCGATCGACTTTGGGCAGCCGACGGGCGTCGAGTATCGGAAGACGATCGAGGCACCGTTCTTCGAGCTGCACCTGAAGGACAAGAAGGGCTTCGATCTGGAAGATACGGCGAGCTTCCGGACGGGATCGAACCAGTGGCAGCATTACGCGCAGTGGCCGCCGAAGGTTGGGTTCAAGCCGGCGAAGCTTTACCTGGGTGAGAACAACACGCTTGGTTTCAGCGCGCCGAAGGCGAGCTACATGGCGAAGTATGTCTCCGATCCTTCGAACCCGATTCCTTACCGCGAGCGCCCGATTCAGTCCACTTACGGTGATAAGTCGACCTGGCGTACGTGGCTTGTGAGCGATCAGCGATTTGTAACATCGCGCAAGGATCAGGCGAGCTTTACATCTCCTGCGCTGGATCGCGATACGACTGTGACCGGGGACATTGTTGCGGACATCTTTGCTGCGACCTCAGGCACCGATGGTGACTGGGTGGTGAAGCTGATCGATGTCTATCCGGACGATGCGCCGGGGGGCATGGGCGGCTACCAGTTGATGATTGTGGATGAGATCTTCCGTGGCCGTTATCGCAAGAGCTTCGAGAAGCCTGAGGCGATCAAAGCGGGCGAGGTGCAGGAGTACAAGTGGAGCCTGCACGGTGCGGATCACACCTTCCTTAAGGGCCACAAGATGATGGTGCAGGTGCAGTCGACGTGGTTCCCGCTGTATGACCGGAATCCGCAGACGTTTGTGCCGAACATCATGTCTGCTCCGTTGAGCAGTTACAAGCCTGCGACGATTACGGTTTACGCGACGCCGAAATATCCTTCGCACCTGGACGTACTGCGGCCGGATGCGGACGTGACGGTCGAGGCGAGGACGGGTTCCTCTGAACCGGTGAGCGGTTCCAACTGAGGGTACCCTCCCCCTGTTTCTCGTAAATATCAGATTCGAAACAAGTTGACGATTCCCGTTTTTGCAAAAATTAGATTCCATTGGAGTTACACGCAAAAATTAGATTTCAAAGGACTTAGCGATTCAAAAGAAGAACGGGAGGGCCACTGGGCCCTCCCGTTTCGCTGTCTTTATTGTATCGCGGGTGTCAAGGGCTTTCGGTTTCTTTATCCTCGGCTTCGCGGTCATGATCCGCTCCTGGAGCGCTGGGCGCGCGCAGAATCTCGAAGCGTTTGAAACTTTTCGATGCCATGCCGGTCTATTGCGGGCATGGACGGCTTTCAAGTGAAGCGCTGCTGGTTCGTTGCGAAGTCCTTGGCGGCTGCTTTGGTTGTCTTCGTGGCGGTGCCCGTGAGCGCCCAGACAGCGGGGCGGCCAATGAGCTTCGATGTGGCTTCCATCCGCCAGAACGTAAGCAACACCGGCACCTGTAGTCCAGACCAGGTGCAGCCGACGCGCAATGGAATTCATATGACGAACTGCCCGCTCCTGGTGGTAGTCGGCGCGGCCCATATCCCGAGATCGGGCGATCCGCTGGGATACCTGGTGCAGGACCGCATATTAGCGATGCCGCGAGAGCTATCGCAGGAGCGCTATAACATCGACGCTCATATTGGCGATTCGGACGCCGAGGCCTGGCGAGATCCGGTGGAGCGGACAAGGATGCTGCACGCGATGATGCAGACGCTGCTGGCCGAGAGATTCAAGTTGGTGGTCCATCGCGAGATGACAGACAAGCCGATCTTCGCATTGCGAATTGCGAAGAATGGACCGAAGCTGAAGCCCGCCAAATCCGGCGATGGGGAGCAAGCCCGGGTCATGCATCCCGGTGCAGTGGCGGTTCCCGGTGGTAGCGGATTTTTCGTTCGCGACCCGGCCAACGGGCACATCGAAATCTACGGCGCCACCATAGGCACGCTGGCGTTGCTGTTGTCCGGACCCGCGGGACGCCCCGTGGTGGACAAGACGGGGCTCACCGGGATCTATGACATGGCGCTTGACCTGGGGCAGGCCGGACTCGCCGCGGATAACTCAGCGGATATCGGACCCTCGGTGTTCTCGTCGTTGCAGGCAGAGCTTGGGTTGAAGCTGACTTCCGATAAGGACAAAGTGGAGTGCCTGATCATCGACCACATCGAGCGACCGTCACCGAATTAGATCTCTAACGACTCGCCAATTCGGATGGTTGATCCGTATTTATGCGCATTGGCACAGAGTAAGAACGGAGGGCAAGTTGGCCCTCCTCATTCGCTGTCTTGATGTATCGCGGGGTGTCAAGCGACTTCCGCTGTGGGCGGGTGGGCCAGGCGCCGAGGAAGATTGCGACTCAGAGGCGAAAGTTATCGGCAGAGACTGCCACTGTGGTTGACCGGTGTTTTGTATCGTCCTACTTCGATGAGCGCATTGGCGATTTTCACTCGTCGAGTAGTCTCCCGCTGACGAGAAGCACGGTCACGGGGAGCGATCGTGGTTTACTCCCCACGTTTGAGGTATTCCCCTGGACTGGTTCCAACCACACGCTTGAACGCCTTACTGAAGGCAGCATCCGATTCGTAACCGACCGACCGGGCAATGTCGACGAGTTTCCTGTCCTTCTGTTCGAGTAAATGCATCGCCTTCTGCATTCGCCACTCCGTCACATATTCCAGCGGTGTTTGTCCCAGCAGTTCTTTGAAGCGCACTGCGAATGCGGAGCGTGACACGCCCGCCGCTTCGGACAGAGACTCCACTGTCCAGGGCGCACCCACACGATCGTGAAAAGCAGTCAGGGCGCTGCCGATTTGAGGATCGAACACGGCACGAAGCCATCCCTTGTTGCGTCCCGGGTCCGACGCAATGTACGCCCGCAGTACCTGGATGAATAGAACCTCGGCCAGGCGTGTCGCAACAATCCCAGACCCCGGCACCTGGTCTGCCATCTCCGACGCCAGCGCCTGCATCGTGTTCTGAAGAGCAAACGTGCGTGCCTGATCAGCCCTGATCAGAATGAAGCTCGGCAATAGCTGGGTGATCGGTTTCAGACTTGCGCGGTCGAAACTAAGAGAGCCGCAGACGATCGTCGTCGGCGCGCCGCCACCTCCACAATGACCGACGTTGCTCTCAGCCCGGGCCGCAATGTCGCGGAAACTCAACTTCGGATGCGTTCGAGGGCTATCGCGCATGATGATCGGAGTGTCACGGGTCAGCAACATGCAGTCACCACCCGTCAGTGGTATCGGCTCCGTAATGCCCTCGACATTGAGCCAGCAGTTGCCGCGCGAAAGCATGGCGAAGTGCGCCAGGTCTGTCGGTGAGCTGCTTTTGTCAGCATCCGGCTCTCTCTGTTCGCTCTCCGCTCCTCCCCCTTTGAGTCCCCAAGGGGCGGTAGCCTCCAGCCTGTGCTGACCGAATGCAGTTACGTGCAGCGTTCGGAAGACATCTGATATCGGGTCCAATGAAACCTCCGTGTTTGGACGAATAGACAAAAGTTTTGGACTTCTGAACAGTTCTCGTCCATCGCAAGATGAATCTACTCCTGTGTACGAATGTTACGGCACGCAAAGGAGCAAGTATGGGAAAGCTTGAAGGTAAGGTTGCAGTTATCACGGGAGGGTCGAGCGGTTTGGCCCTGGAGAGCGCCAAGCTGTTCGTTGAAGAAGGTGCCTACGTCTTCATCACGGGCCGCAGGCAGCAGGCGCTCGATGAGGCCGTAAAGCTGATCGGCCGGAACGTGACGGGCGTGCGCGGAGACGCAGCCAATCTGGACGATCTGGACCGCCTCTTCGATACGGTCAAGAAGCAAAAGGGCAAAATCGACATTCTCTTCGCGAGTGCCGGCAAAGGCGAAGCCGCAGTGCTGGGCGAGATTACGGAACAGCATTTCGATAGTGAGTTCGGCCTGATTGTACGCGGAACGCTGTTCACGGCGCAGAAGGCGTTGCCGCTGATCAATGACGGCGGATCGATCATCCTGACCGGATCGGTCGCATCGGTCAAAGGATTTCCTGGCTACGGCGTCTACGCGGCTAGCAAGGCAGCCTTGCGCTCCTTTGCACGCACGTGGCTCAACGAACTGAAGGGCAGAAAGATCCGCGTGAACGTGCTGAGCCCGGGGCAGGTGGACACACCGGATTCTCAGCGTCTGGACCAGGCAACGAGGGAGATGTTCGAGTCCTTGATCCCCCGCGGAAAGATGGGTCGTCCTGAGGAGATTGCAGCGGCAGCGCTGTTCCTGGCTTCCGACGATTCGAGCTATGTGAACGGCATGGATTTTGCGGTCGACGGCGGCTTCTCAGCGGTCTGAGTCGTGCCGCATCGCCAAAGGTGGTTGATCTCCCGAACCACCAAGAAGGAACTTTATCCAACGAAATATCGCACGGCAAACTGAAGGGAAATTATGGGAAAGCTTGAAGGAAAAGTAGCAGTCATCACGGGTGGATCGAGCGGCATGGCCCTGGCGAGCGCGAAGCGCTTCGTGGAAGAAGGTGCCTATGTCTTCATCACCGGCCGTCGGCAGGAGCAACTGGATGAGGCGCTCAAGACGATTGGCCGGAATGTAACGGGCGTGCGCGGTGACGCAGCCAATCTGGACGATCTGGACCGCCTCTTCGATACGGTCAAGCGCGAAAAGGGCAAGATCGACATCCTGTTCGCAAGTGCCGGCAAAGGGGAACCACTGCCACTGGGCCAGATCACTGAGGAGCACTTCGACGCGGCCTTTGACCTCAATGTGCGCGGCACCCTCTTCACGGTTCAGAAGGCGTTGCCGCTGTTGAGTGATGGCGCATCGATCATCATGACCGGCTCCAATGCTTCCGCAAAAGGCTTCCCCGGTTTCGGTGTCTATGCCGCGAGCAAGTTGGCGTTACGCTCCTTCGCACGCACGTGGGTCAACGAACTGAAGGGCAGACATATCCGTGTGAACCTGCTGGTTCCGGGGGCTGTCACCTCGCCGATGCAGGAAGAGGTCCTCAGCAAGGAGGCGCGGGAGTTCTTCGAGTCGCTCATTCCGCGCGGCAAGATGGGACAGCCTGAAGAGATTGCGACGGTCGCGTTGTTCCTCGCTTCTGACGATTCCAGCTACGTGAACGGGGTGGAGTTGTTCGTCGATGGTGGCATGACGGCCGTTTAAGATCGGCGGCCCCCGGTGAGTGGCGGTTCGCTAACGCACTCACCGGATTCCATCAGCGGGAGAGCAACACCAACAGGTATCGGAGAAAACTATGAGCTATGCAATTGTTGGATTCGGCAAGATAGGCCAGGCGCTCGCACAAGCGTTCGCGCGTAAGAACATCGACGTGACCGTCGCAAGCCGTCGGCCGCCCGAGGAACTGGCCTCGCAGGCTCGGGCCATCGGACCTACGGTCGTTGCCAGGTCGCTGCAGGAAGCTCTCAAGGCGGACACGATCTTCCTCGCGGTCCCGTTCGGCGAGCATAGTGCCGTTGCGAAGGCCTTGCCGAGCTGGAAGGGCAAGACGATCATTGACACGACGAACTCGTTCCCTGTCCCGCCTGAGGAACTGGACGGCCTGCCGTCCTCCGCGTTCCTTGCGAAGGCCTTCAATGGCGCCAGGCTGGTGAAAGGCTTCAATCACCTGATTGCTGCCACGCTCGCAACGAATCCAGTGGTCGAGGGCGGCTACCGTGTGGTCTTTCTGTCGAGCGACGACGAAGACGCAGTCGCTCCCGTGGCGGATCTTGCCAAACAGCTCGGGTACGCACCCGTGAAACTGGGCAGGCTTAACGAGGGCGGTGCCCTCGTGCACGCACGAGGTCGCACCTGGGGGCCACTCATCTTCCAGGACTTGTTCAGGAAGCAGCAGTAGTCCATCGACTGTCATTGGCTCCGAAAAGTACCCCTCCTGCATGGAGGGTCACCTCAGCCATGCACCGGCATAACAGAATGGGAGGAAGTGCGATGAGCACACACGAGAACGTCACAGTTGTGAAGAGTTTTTTCGCCGCGATCGGTCAGCGCGATAAGCAGGCCCTGCTGGCGCTGGTCTCCGAAGATCTTGAGTGGATCGTTCCAGGTGAGGACTGGCCGCTGGCCGGAACCTACCGCGGACACGCGGGGTTGCAGGAGGCACTTGAAAAGGCCAACCAGACGGTCGAGATGTCGTACCCGAAGCCCCCGGAGTTCGTTGCGCAGGGAGACCGGGTTCTGGCCATCGGCGTCGCTACGGGAAAGATCAGGGCCACCAGGAAGCCATTCAAGGACGAGTGGATCTTCGACATAACCGTCCGAAATGGCAAGGTGACGAGGATTCAGGAGTACATCGATACCCAAGCGCTTGCGCGTGCCTCCGAGCCGGCCACCAGATCGGCGCATTAGCCATCGCAGGTGGCGAATGCTTGTGAGTGCATCTTGCCGATGCACTCACTCAGACACGATAAGTATCCCGAGGCCGGCTTCTCAGAACCAAATCCGCCGAGGCGTTCTCGGTTGGCGAAAACAGGTCTTATCGCGCTTCGAGAGCTCCAGTGAACAGGCAGCCGAAGCGGTCATTTACCGGCTCTTCCAGGTTCTGCTTGCAACCGAGATAACGCTCGGTCGTAAGAACGGAGGCGTGCCCGAGAAGAAATTGTATTTGCTCCAGTTCGCCGCCACTCACATGGCAGAGTTTTGCGCAGGTTCGCCGAAGGTCGTGAGGCGCGAGGTGGTCGAGCTCTAGGCGCATCGCACAGCTCCGGACTACGTACCAGACGACGTTTTCGGATATACCGTTACCCCAGACGGTTCCGTGACGACTGACTGCCCTGAACACTCGTCCCGTCGCGGCGGATGCAGCTGTCAGCCATCTGTCTATGGCATTCTTTACCCAGCCGGGCATGGGAACGGTGCGGACGTGGTTGCCCTTTGCCAACTAAATCAACGATCGCCCAATGGCCCTGTCGGATTTGTATGTCTTCTCTGCGAAGTGCAGACAACTCTGCTCGGCGCAAACCGCGACCGAGCAGGATCGCGATCATAGCGACATCCCGAATGTGGCGTAGCCCTTGGCCATTCGCTTTCTCAAGAAGCAACCGAGCCTGATCCTGATTGAGCCAGTTGCCCGCACGGCATCCAAGTTGCTTGACGCCTTTAACGCGCCGTATGCCCGCAGCAAGTTCCGGACTCAGCAGACCCGAGTCTGCCGCTTCGTAGGCCAGCCTTCTGACCGCCGCAAGCCTCTGATTGATCGTCCCTGCGGCTAATCCGAGCGATTCGAGGTGTAGGCGGAAGCGGAGCACGACTGTCCGGTTCAGGGCTAGTCTAGGTTCTGAACAGTACCAGTCGATGAACTGCTCCATCGCAAACTTGTAGTTGCGCCGCGAACGCGGGGAGCTCAAGCTGTTCAATACTGAGGTCTTCGCGTGATCGAGATCTGGCAGGCGAAGAACCGTCTTCCGCACAACATGTTTTTTGGACCTCTTGAGCATACTGGCGGCCTCCTCTGCCGCAGACATGCCCAACACTCTACGCGCCTGCCAAGAGCTCAGGGTTGGTCGGCAGGACAAACACACAGGCGTTTCGCACCACTCCAAGCGATTCCTACAGCCACGGCTTTTCTCAGAAGCAACACCTCTGCCAAGCTCTGCCGGTCTTATATTGTTGCTTGAGAGAGGGGCCGCTGAAGCCCTCAGGCCGCACTGCTTTCATTCCGACTCCGGTAGGCAAGATAAAAGCCCGCGGGTACCAGGAAGATCGTCAACGCGACGGACAGGGTAAGGCCTCCGATGAGCGCCTGGGCAAGCGGCGCGTAGGACTCACTCCCTTCGCCGAGTTTCAGCGCCATGGGCAGCAGGCCGATCAGCGTTGCGAGGGACGTCATCAGGATGGGCCGCAGACGTACCCGGCATGAGGTGGTGATCGCTTCGCGCACGCTGTGCCCCAGGCTCAGCAGGTGATGGGCGAACTCTACGATCAGGATGCTGTTCGAAAGCGCGATACCCGCGAGCATGACGACGCCCATGAGCGACATTACATTGAGCGTTGTGCCCCAGAGCAGCAGCGCCACGATGACACCGGTGATGCCCGGCGGCAGGGCCAGCAGGATGATGAACGGGTCAACAAACGAGCGGAACTGCGCGACGAGGATGAGAAAGAGAAGAACGATCGAGAGCGTGAGACCGATGGCAAAGCTGCGGAAGGATTCGTTCATCGACTTGACGCTGCCGGTGAGTGCAACGCTGATGCCGTGCGGCGGATTGGACTGGTCCACGATCGCCTTGATCTGCTTGGTCAGCGTGCCCAGGTCTTCCTCCTGAGGACGGACATAGACATCAAGATTGCGACGAATCTGCGTGTGGTCGAGTTCGGTTGGCGCGTTGAACTGCTCGATCTTCGCAACCATATCGAGCCGTGTGGGCTGTGTGATGTTCGCGCCGTGCAGCGGGATGGCCTTCAGGTCTTCAATGGACTTTACCTGGCCTTCCTTGTACATCACCGTCAGAAAGTAGTTGTTGCCGCTCTTCGGATCGATCCAGATCGAGGGTGCAATCATCTGGTTGGAAGTGAGTGCCGTGATGATGTTTGACACAACCTCCTTTTCCGTGAGGCGTAACTGACTGGCGCGCGTGCGATCGACCGAGATGCGTAGCGAAGGATAGTCAATGTCCTGCGGGATATAGACATCCGCAACACCATGCACACCGCGGATCTTGCCGGCGATCTTCTGCGCGAGAGCATAGTCCGCGTTGACGTCATTGCCGGTGATGCGCACATCGATGGGAGCCGGAGCGCCCATGTTCAGGACGCCGTCAACCAGGCTACCGGAGGAGTAGAACGTCTGTACCTCGGGAATCTCTTTCGCGATTGCAGCCTTCACTTCATCGATGTAGTGGAAGCTGCTCGCCTTGTGATCTTCGCTGAGCGCAACCTGCGTGAAGCCTGTGTGCATGGCAGCGTTCGGCGAGAAGAGCGCAGAGAAGCCTGGGTCGACACCGATGTTCGTGACGACAATGCCGAGATCATGCTTCGACACAACGCGCTTGACGATGGCTTCGATCCTGGTTGCTTCCCCTTCCGTGGCCTGCAGGTTGGTGCCTGAGGGCGCCTTGAAGCTGATGACGAACTGACCGGCATCCGTACGCGGGAAGAAGGACAGGCCCATGAACGGGAAGAGCAGCAGCGACACAGCAAACAGGGCGCCTGCAGCGCCGAGCGTCTGCCATGGACGTTCAAGGACCCATGCGACTGCCCGATCGTAACGATGCAGGAGACCATCAAAGCCGCGCGTAAAGCTGGCATTGAAACGGGCCCACAGACCGTGATGCGTACTCGCTGGATCTGCTGAGATTGGCTGCTCGTCCTCAGCCGACTCATGAATGACTTCGCCGTGCGGGCTCTTGATAAAGCGTGCGCAGAAGAGCGGCACTACGGTGAGTGCGACGAAGTAAGAGGCGAAGAGCGAGATGACGACTGCGAGTGCGAGAGCGGAGAAGAGGAACCTGCTGACGCCGTAGAGCATTGTCACGGGGAAGAAGACGACCACTGTGGTGAGCGTGCCGGCCAGCACGGGCAGTGCGACCTCCTTGCCGCCGTTTTCGGCTGCGACGACTGGCGATTCGCCCTCTTCCATGTGCCGAAAGATGTTCTCCAGCACGACGACGGAGTTATCGATCAGGCGCGAGAGCGCGAGTGCAAGGCCGCCAAGCACCATGCTGTTGATGGAGCTTCCCGTCATCTTCAAGATGAAGAATGTTGACAGCAGCGATAGCGGAATCGAGAAGAAGACCGCGACCGTTGCACGCATGCTGCCCAGGAAGATCAGGATCATGAGGCAGGTGAGGAAGAGGCCTACGCCGCCCTCATGCACCAGCGTTGTGATGGCCACCTTGACGAAGCGGGATTGATCGAACTCCACGTCCGTCTTCAAAGAGCTGGGTACATCCACCAGAGTTTTCAGCGTGTCCTTGACGCCGTTCACGATGGCGATGGTGTTCGAATCACCACCCTGTTTGAAGATGGGCAGATACACGCCACGCTGACCGTTGACGCGGACGATGTTGTACTGCAGGCCGAAGGAGTCCTGCGGCGTTGCGACATCGCCTACGCGGACGGGGGATTGGCCAACCATCTTGAGCGGCACCTGCGCGATGTCTGCGGCGCCACCCAGCATGGAGTTGGTGTAGATGTTGTAGTCGTAGCGACCGATCTGTACGTCGCCTGCGGGCAGAATCACATTGGCATCATTGACTGCACGCACCACGTCCATGGGGCTAAGCTGATTGGCCTCCAGCTTGTACGGGTCGGCATACAGCATGATCTGCCGCCAGCGGCCACCGAATGGCTGCGTGACAGACGCACCCTGCACACTCGCAAGCTGGTTGCGGACGAAGTTCTGTCCCACGTCTTTTAACGTGCTCTCGTTCAAGCCGGAGCCACTGAGAGTCACGAGCGCAACGGGCGTGCTTGCAGCATCCTGCTTGAGCACGATGGGCGGATAGGTGCCCGGCGGCATGTCACGAAGATCGCTGCTCGCCAGTGAAGAGATGCTTGCAGCATCTGCATCCGGATCAGTGCCTGCACGGAAGTACACCTTGATCAGCGACACACCGGGCAGCGAGCGCGATTCCATGTGATCGATGCCGGCCGCCAGCGTGAACTGTCGCTCCAGGTGATAGGTGATGTTGGTTTCAATCTGCTGCGGCGGCATGCCGGAGTAGAAGGTAGCGACAGCAACCACCGGCAAATTCACCGGTGGAAACATGTCAACAGGCATACTGCCAACGCTGACCGTGCCAAGGATCATCACGACCAGGCACAGCACCACGATCAGATAGGGGTTGCGGATGGAAAATCCCGACATGCTTTGAGCGTTTCCTCTCTGGGGCTGTGGTGCTTAATGGCTTGTTGCGGACTCGTAAGCAGCAGGCTGCGGATCCACCTTTTGCCCGTCCGACAGACCGGTGTGGCGGCCAACTATGACCTTGTCACCGGTGTTCAGACCGGAAAGAATCTCAACGCGATTCGCTGTCTGCAGACCAACCTTCACGGAGACCTGATGGATCACGCCATCGCGTACCGTGTAAACCTGCTGCACACTCGTGCCGAGGCCATCCACTGCATCCAACGGAACGCTGAGTGCCGCAGGACGATTGGCAAGATGCAAATGCACTTCGGCATACATGCCGGGCACAAGTGATCCATCAGGATTGGGCACATCGACTTCGGTGTTCATGGTGCGCGTTGCCATCTGGATGGAGTCGGCGGTGCGCGAGACCTTGCCCTGCAGGGTGCGGTGCAGGCTGCCCACCTCCACGTCGACTGTTTGTCCGTCACGCACGTCTGAGACTGCGTTGACCGGGATGGGCAGCGTGAGGCGCAGACGGTCATTCTGTGCGAGTGTGACCACCGGCATTGCCTGCGTCTGCGAGGAGGTACCGGCCTGGATCATGGAGCCGGTGTTTGCAAAGCGCTTGGTGACCACACCTGTGAAGGGCGCACGAATGGTAGCGTACTGCATCATCGTGACGGTCCGTGCGTACTCCGATTCGGCTTGTAGCTTCTGCTGCTCCGCGGCCCTCAGGGACGAGTTCGCACCGGCAAGCTGGGCGGATGATTCCAACTGCTTGGACTGCGCGACATCGATCTCCTGACGTGGCACCAGGCCCTGGTCGCGTGCGGCCACGTCCTTGATGCGCTGGAACGATAGCGAGGCAATATTGGCCCCAGCCTGCGCGCGCTGAATGGCGGCCTGGGCCGTGATCACATTGGCCTCGGCAGCGGCAACGCCTGCCCTGGCCTTCGCAACGTCGTCCTGAATCTCCGGCACTTCCAACGTAGCGAGTACAGCATTCTGCTGTACGTGGCTCCCGATGTCGACGTTGATCGCCCGAACGTAGCCAGCGACCTTCGCCATCACGTCCACTTCCTGAAATGGGCGAAACTCTGCAGAGAGAACGAGATTGTTTTCGAGGCTTGCTGCCTCGGCCGTTGCAACCGGCACCGTTACCACTGGAGCCGCAGTCGGTGCCGGCGCCTTGCAGCCCTGCAGGACCGCGATACCAGCGATCGCACTCGCGGTTAATACCTTCTTGATAGCAACCAAAGCCGGCTCCCTTAGTTCAAAAGTCCTGCTGCAAAGTCGAGCTCTGCGCGTCGTGACAGATAGGTGTAAGTTGCACCCGCTGAAGTAATCTCTGCGGACGTCTCGTTGAGCTGCGCTTCGTTCAACTCCACAATGCTGCCCAGGCCCGCGTCGTACCGGTCCTGCGCCAGTCGCAATGCTTCCTTGCTCTGAGCGACGAGTCGGGCGGTGACGCTCAGGCTTCGATAGGCCTCATCGGCGCGATACCAGGCGTCACGCACCTGCTCATTCACCTGGAGCTGTACCTGCTCGACATCTCGCTGACGAGCGGTGGCCTCAAGCTCCGCCTCAGCGTGCCGTGCGGCGAACAGGTTGCCGTTGAAGATGGGGATGTTTAGGTTGAAGCCAGCAGCAGCGTAGCGGTCATGCAGCGTGTGGTCGTGGAAAGGGATCTGACCGGCTGCCCCCAGCACGTTGAGCGAGGGATAGCTCAACCGCTTCTCGGCGAGAGCCATTTCATGCGCGGCTTGCTGCGATGCCTGTGCCGCACTTAGATCGGCACGCTGCGTCTGTGCCTGCTGCTGCAACGCATCGGGCGCGGGTGGCAATGTGTCGGCGATGGTTGCCGGCTCCGTCAGAGCTTCGGTGACGGGCTTCCCTTGTCCCATCGCTGTTGCCAGGCGTGAGCGGTCCTGCGCTACTACGCTCTGCGCCTGCACCACCGCAAGGTCCGCTTCGCTCTCCAACACATTCGCGAAGTTCACATCCAGCGTGGAGCGCAACTCGCTCTGCGCCAGTGCGGACAACTGTCGCGAGATGAGATGACGGTTGGCCTGTGCGGCCTGCGCGGCTCGCAATACAGCCTCCGCGCCCAGCACGCCGAAGTACGCTTCGCGCACATTCAGGCGGACCTGCGCCTTCGTCAACGTTGCCATGTCAGCCTGTGCGGCGGACTGAAATTTTGCGCTGCCAACAAGGGCGTTCGTTCGGCCGAAATCTGTTACCAGTTGCGTAAGATTTCCGCCGTAGGCAAACCGGTCGGAGACGGCAGACGTAGTGACGTTGCCTGCAGCAGTTGATGTACCCGTGTCAGCGACCAGTGCTCCCGTTGCGTTGAAGTTCACCGTCGGAAACAAGCCGGACCTAGCCTCGCGGATACGCTGTGAGGAGGCGCGGGCACGCAGTTGCGCGGCCAGCAACTGCGGTTGGCGGGCGATAGCGGTCGTCTCTGCCTGGTCGAGGGTAAGAGCCGGCGCTATAGCCGTCTGCCCACCCGCTCGGACGGCCGCGGCCAGCAGGAATATCGCAATGTAAGAGGCGCGAACGTTCGCCATTAACGGCTGGCCTGCTGGACCGGCAAAACCTCCAGCAGTGCCGTGGAGTGCTTCGGCACTTCCGCGGTACGTCGTGCGGAGACGAAGGTCAGCGTGGAGGGTTGCGCGACGGATCCCGTTTCCACCGCACGCATGCCCGTAAAGCCGTACACGCCGCAGGCCGAGGCGGAGTAGATGCCCATGGAAACTTCCGTCGATCCACCATCGCAACGTCCGTTCGAGATCAGGTGCGCATAGACACCATCGCGACGGTTGTAAGCGACTACATCGCCATCTTTGTCCTCGATGCCATCCTGCGAGGCGTACAACTGGTCGCCACCTACAAGGGTGCGTGTACTGCGCGAGTCCAGATCATTCGACAGCGGTGCGTAAGCGTTGATGCTGGTGATCGAATCAGCCATCGCGCGAACCGTGACGTTCAGCGGAATGGAGACTGTGCCGTTCTGTACGCTGTCGAAGTGGATGGAAAGCCGTGATGTAGTCTGCTTTGCGTACGGCGTTTTATCGAAGATGTACCCCGCCGCCTCAACGACGTGACCTGTAACGTGCGCGCCGGAAGGGATCACGGCACCGCTGGAAAGCTTAACCTGTTGGAAGGTCTTTGCCTCCACGATGTCCCCGGCCTTGGCGTGGTTCGCGTCGACGGCGCGCGTGAAGGTGATGGGCAGGGTGGTGGATGCGGCCAACGAAGGAGCCTGCGCAAGAACGGCCAGCGGCGAAAACAGTAGTAACGACGGGAGAGCGAGGATGCGGGACATGGTGACCTCCGGGTCAGGGGAGCCTGCTAGCCCGAAGTTGACCATCGCTACGCCTTACACTCCCTTACAAGAATCTGACAAGAGAACCGGGCCGCTTGTACCCTGTGGCGCGGTGCGAAATCATAGGTAGGGACAGAGGAACATGCATGGTACAGGCTCGCTCGAAGATTCTGGTGGTTGAGGACGATCGGAAGCTGTCCTCCGCACTGGTGTCGGGCATTGAGGCCGCCGGTTACGAGGTAAGCGCTGCCGCCTCTGCCGAAGAGGGTTTTTTCCTCCTGCACCGTCTACAGCCTGACCTGCTTTTGCTGGACCTGACCCTCCCTAATCGCAACGGTCTGGAAGTACTACAGCAAATACGGCAGGAAGGCCTCGACGTTCGTGTGCTGATCCTCACCTCGCATAACACCATTGACGATCGTGTTGCTGGGTTAAGAACGGGCGCCGATGACTACATGGGCAAGCCGTTTTCTTTTCCTGAGTTAATCGCTCGTATCGAGGCGTTGCTTCGCCGCGTGCTGCCACCGTCACCGCCGCAGAAATTAGTCGTCGGGGATCTGACGCTGGATGTCCGCGCCAGAGCCGCCACTCGCAGCGATGCAAAGCTGGAACTTACTGCCCGTGAATTCGATCTACTGCTCTACTTGGCAGAGAGCAATGGCAGAACGGTTTCGCGCGAGATGCTGGCTCGCGATGTCTGGCAGGAAACTTCACGATACACACCGCTCGACAATGTCATCGACGTCCAGATGGCGCGCCTTCGCCGCAAGATCGACGATCCATTCGAGGTCAAACTTCTCCAGACGGTGCGTGGCATTGGCTTCAGCCTGAGGGAGCCATAAGTGCGCCTCGGCCGACCTGCAAGCATCCGTGCCCGACTTACGTTCTGGTATGTCGGTGTTCTGGCTGCGATGCTGCTGGTCTATGCGGTCATCGTCTTTGTTTTCCAGTACGCGACACTCACCAACCAGATCTTCCATGATGAAGTGCAGGACATTGTGACTGTCGAAGGCCTCCTCTACTTCGATGGGCATGGCACCTTGCAGCTTCGGCAGGACTATTACTCGCGGCCGCAGTCACACCTCTTGGTCGATCGCATGATGGAAGTGCGAGATCTTTCGGGGAACACCCTCTACAGCAGCCCAACACTGCGCGGTCTGTCATTGGGAGGACCGAGCCAGCCCAACGAAGGTGATGCCGGCTTCAACGAACACATTACGCGTCTGGCGGACGGGAGTTACGCCTTCGTCATCAGCCATGTTCACGGCATGGGCGGGCGGATGGTACTCATCCGTTTGGGTTATAGCCTGGCGCCACTTCGCGATCGCATGGTGCAGTTCCTCTTTATCCTGCTCATCGCTTTCTCGCTCGTACTCGCGGCAGCAGCAGCGGCGGGGCAATTCATTGCAAAGCGGGCGCTACTGCCGCTGGAACTGATGAGCGCCCGGGCAGCCAGCATCACGGCCCACAATCTCAGTGACCGCCTTGTCATTCAAAATGCCGAAGATGAACTAGGCCATATGGCCCTCGTCTTCAACCACCTGCTGGAGAGGTTGGAACAGTCGTTTCAGCAACTGCAACGCTTCACTGCAGATGCTGCTCATGAGTTGCGGACGCCGCTTGCATCCTTGCGTGCCGTGGGTGAAGTCGCGCTCCAAAAGGAAGAAAACATTGAGAGCTATCGCGAGGCGCTGAGCAGCATTCTTGAGGAGACCAACCGGCTGAATGAAACAGTCGACAGCCTGCTACTACTGGCCCGCACCGAAGCAAACTTCGGCACAGAGGATGCGGAGGTCTTCGCCATCGGCGAACCGGTCCGCGAAATCCTGAACCTTCTGGGTGTGCTGCTGGAGGACCGGCGTATCCGAATCGAAACTGCGGGTGTGTACGAGAGCCGAACCAGGGTCAGGGCCAGTCGCGGTCTGTTGCGCGTAGCCCTGATGAATGTCTTGCACAACGCGCTGAAATTCTCAGCCGAAGATGCCGCGCTCAGGATCACCTATCACCACCTGTCTGCAGAAGATTGTGTTCAGTTGGTCGTGGAAGACGAGGGCCCCGGCATCGATCCGTCCGAACACGAAAGGATCTTCGAGCGTTTTTTTCGTGGGCATCAGCAACCTCGCCAGGGTGAAAACGGCACTGGTCTGGGGCTGCCCATCGCGCGACTCATCATCGAACGCAGTGGCGGCACGATCCGATTCGATAAGACCGCGACTGCTGGGGCTCGCTGCATCATCCGACTTCCCGCTTACGCCGACTAAAAGACTACGGCAGAAAGTAGCGGAAGCTGGTGTAGACCATGTTCTTCATTGAGATTGCGCACCGCCGGTTCCCATCGGCCTGAGCGCGAATGGAAGCGGCGGACCGCAGACAGCTTGTGGGACCGCTATACACGCCACAGTCCGTCGCGCAGCATATTGCACCAAGTCGAGCGTCTCTCGTACGCAGGTGCCTGTCCCATCGGCTGAGAGCGACATCCCTTCCGGAATCGGGCACTGGAATTCACCTCGGTCGCGGGGAACTCGCCTTAGTATTGCTTGATTTTTCGTGCATTGAAATCTCAGTTGACGCATTCAGGTCAATGCACTTATTGAAGCGGATCTGTCTTCATGAATGCTCCTCGTCACAAGCCAATGGCTGCCGGGCAGTTAACTTGTCGGGGCCGTCCCGTCGTTAGACATATGTGGAAGTTTAAGTTTTGGTCTTGGGCTTCCGAGGATGATTTTTGCAAGTCCGTGACCAGCTGGGCCTGTTGGGCGCGGTAGGATGTTGCCACAACTCACGCAGTCACTTTCAGGAGGCGATTTGATGGCAGTTCTGGCAGGTAAGGCGGCTTTGGTTACGGGTGGCTCCCGCGGGATTGGGGCTGCGATTGTGTTGCGGCTGGCGAGCGAGGGCGCGAGCGTGGCCTTTACCTACAGCTCGTCGAGTGAGCAGGCGAACAGCCTGGTTGAGAAGGTTGCGGCGGCTGGTGGTAAAGCGATCGCCATCAAGGCGGATGCGGCGGACCAGGAGGCTGTGCGGGCTGCGGTGCGCGAGACGGCGAAGCAGTTCGGCAAGATCGACATCCTGGTGAACAATGCGGGGATCATCGTTCTTGGCTCGATCGACGAGATCAAAGAGGCTGACTTTCAGCGCATTCTCTCGGTCAACGTGCACAGTGTCTTCACGGCGACGCAGGAGGTACTGCACCACATGCCGGACGGTGGACGCATCGTTCACATTGGCTCAGTGAACAGTGAGCGGATGCCCTTTGTGGGTGGTTCGGTCTATGCGTTGACGAAGGGCGCGATCTTCAGCTTTACGAAGGGACTGGCTCGCGACCTGGGTCCGCGTAACATCACCGTGAATAATATTCAGCCGGGTCCGGTGGATACGGAAGGCAATCCTGCGAGTGGCCCGTTTGCCGAGACGCTGCTTGGGCTGATGGCTCTGAAACGGTATGGGAAGGCTGAGGAGATCGCCGGGATGGTGAGCTATCTTGTGGGACCTGAGGCCGGGTATATCACCGGGGCAAGCCTGCTGATCGATGGCGGTTTTGCTGCCTAGTGCGGCGGCTATAACCGGGGCTTCGCGGTCTTCTGCTTACAATGTGAAGACTTATGGAAGCTCCTCCAATCAAGACCATCAGCAGTCGCACGGTGTACCAGAACAAGTGGTCGCGTGTGCGCGAGGACGTAATTGAGCGTACGGACGGTGTGCGCGGTTTGTATGGCGTGCTGGACAAGGATCCGGCGTGCATTGTGATTCCGCTGGAGCGGACTGCTGACGGCGACTTTCTGACGCTGGTTCACCAGTATCGCTATTGCGTTGAGGGAAGCTTTTACGAGTTTCCGCAGGGTGGCTGGGAGCAGGGCGAGGATGTCGATGTGGAGGCGCTCGCTCGTGGGGAGTTGCGTGAGGAGACGGGCCTGAGTGCGGGCAAGCTGACTAAGCTGCATGCGAACTGGATTGCGTATGGTGCGATGCGTCAGCGGCACCATGTGTGGCTGGCCGAGGAGCTAACGCAGGGTGAGACGGCGCTGGAGGCGGAGGAGCATGGGTTGACGGCGCATCGCGTGAGCGTTGAGGAGTTTGAGCGGATGATCTTCGATGGGCGCGTGGAGGATAACTGCACGCTGGCTGCGTGGGGGATTTATCTTGTTTGGTCGCGCGGGCGGTAAGGCCTTCGTCGCCGTTTGAGACGGCCTGCTTCATGGCATGCAAAAGAGCCTCCCTTGCGGGAGGCTCTTTTGTTTGCTGCGGTGGTGCTGGTTAGTAAATGGTGCGGACGTTGGGTTCGCGGTCCCAGGTGCGGCCTGCTGCGGCTGCTTTCAGGTAGGCGTCTGCGTCGTCGGTGATGAGGCCTGCATCGGGTGTTACGCCGGCGCGGGTGAGGAGCGGTTGTGCGCCTGCGGTTGTGCCGATGACCTTGAGGTGGGCGAAGGCGTCGGAGACCCATGCGACGGCACCGGACTCCTTGGCGAGTGCCTTGGCGCCGTCTTCGCTAAGTGCGAGGAAGACGGTGTCGAAGAGCACGGAGGGGCCGCCAGCGAGCTGGAAGTCGCCTTCGATGGTCTTGCCGTCGGCGCTGGTGGCGCCGCCGACCTTGGGTGCGATCACGGCGAAGTCAGCGCCGAGGCGCTTGGCTGCTGCCTTGAGCGACTTGACCATCTCGAGGTCGGTGCCGTCGGCGACGAGGCAGCCTACCTTGCGGCCCTTGAGCGTTGCCGGTGCCTTGGCAAGGATGCTGAGTGCGGGCGAGGGCTTGAGGTCGGTGCGCGCAGCTACTCCGGTGGGGAAGGCTGCGGGTGTCGACTTCATACCGAGGCCTGCGGCCACGCGGTCTGCAATGGTCTGATCGACGTTGGCGAGTTGCGAGACCACGCGCTCGCGGACGGGCAGCGTCTCGACCTTGGACAGCTCGAAGATGAAGGCGGCGATGATGTGGTTCTGCTCCGTCTCCGTCTGCGAGTTGAAGAACTGCAACGCCTGCGAGAAGTGATCGCCGAAGCTCTCTGCGCGGACGCGGCGCTTATCGCCGGTCATGGTCTCGTGGAAGGTGGAGTTTGCGCTGGGATCCTGACGCGGGCTGTCCACTTCGAGGGAGCTGGGTGAGTAGGAGACGCGACCCTTCTGCGGTGCGATGGTGTGTGCACCGTCACGCTGCATGTTGAGGACCGGGCAGCCGATGCCCTTGGGCTGGTTGACCGGGATCTGCTTGTAGTTGGGGCCGCCGAGGCGCGAGATCTGCGTGTCGACGTAGCTAAGGATGCGGCCCTGCAGCAGGGGATCGTTGGTGAAGTCGATGCCGGGGACGACGTCGCGGACGCAGAAGGCGACCTGCTCGGTCTCTGCGAAGTAGTTGTCGACGTTGCGATCGAGGACCATGCGGCCGATGACGCGCAGCGGCAGGATCTCTTCCGGGATGAGCTTGGTCGAGTCGAGGATGTCGAAGTCAAACTTGTCCGCGAAGGCCTGGTCGAAGAGCTGGACCGCGAGTTCCCATTCGGGGAAGTTGCCGGCTTCGATGGACTCCCAGAGATCGCGACGGTGGAAGTCGGGGTCGGCGCCGTTGATCTTCACGGCTTCATCCCAGATGAGCGACTGTGTGCCGAGCTTGGGGCGCCAGTGGAACTTCACATAGGTGGACTCGCCCGCGTCGTTGATCAGGCGGAAGGTGTGAATGCCGAAGCCTTCCATCATGCGGAAGGAGCGGGGGATGCCGCGGTCGCTCATGACCCACATGAGCATGTGGGTGGACTCGGGTGTGAGCGAGGCGAAGTCCCAGAAGGTGTCGTGTGCGGAGGCGGCCTGCGGGAAGCCGCGGTCGGGCTCCTGCTTGACGGAGTGGATGAGGTCGGTGAACTTGATCGCGTCCTGGATGAAGAAGACGGGGATGTTATTGCCGACGAGATCCCAGTTGCCTTCGGAGGTGTAGAACTTGACGGCGAAGCCGCGGACATCGCGTGCGGCGTCGAAGGAGCCCATGTTGCCGGCGACGGTGGAGAAGCGCGTGAAGACGGGCGTTTTGGTGCCGGTCTCGTTGAAGATCTTGGCCTTGGTGATGCCGGCCAGTGAGTCGGTCAGTTCAAAGTAGCCGCGTGCGCCGTAGCCGCGAGCGTGGACGATGCGCTCAGGAATGCGCTCGTGATCGAAGTGCTGGGTCTTCTCGAGATAGAAATGGTCCTCGGCGAGGGAGGGTCCGCGCTCGCCGGCTTTGAGCTGGTTCTCGTCATCGTGAATGATGACGCCGCCCTGGGTGCGCATGGCGGGATGGGTGCCACCGGCTACCTGGTGCAGCTCGCCACCGTCGCCGACTTCATGGCCGATGGTGTTGCTCTCGAGGACGGCGGCGGTGGTGGGCGTTACCTTCTTGTCTGTATCGGACTTCAGCATTGATTCTCCTGGGGGATGCAGGAGGTAGGATGCCGGGTGAGCAAGAGAATGGTGGTCGTCTGGATGAAATGGCGTTGAATGTGCGGGTTGTGGCTGATGCCAGACTTAAGCGAGCTTGCGTCACTGAATCTCGTACAGTGAGAGCGACGAAGGCGTTCCACACACAAATTGCTTGCCATCACTTGAAAATGCTGTCCAAGAGCGTTGCTCTGGCACAGCCTCACTCTTAATCGTGGCCATCACAGCTCCCGTAAGAGCGTCATAGATGTCAAAAGTTTCCGAGGAGACGTAGGAGGGGTCGAATCCCCTGGTCCGTTCGCAAGCAATCGCGAACCGGCTACCGCTTCGTGATACACCTGCGAACTCTCCCGTCTTGCAGCTCATCTGCTTTTCGAAGATTCGTTTGCCACTGGTATCTAGCACCGTGACGTTGCCGCAGCCCGTAAATAGAATACGGTCGTTGTTCAAGACCGACGGACGGCCAGCGCAATCGCCGTGGTAAAGAAGATGCTGACGACCTTCGGCGTCCAAGAGAGTAACGAACGATCTGTCCTTCGGGTAATCGCTAATCCAATGAACATTATCTGTTATTAGAAAATTTGCCCCTGCCGATACAGGCACGAAAATCGGTAGTCGCTCGCCTATGTTTAGGAGAGTTTCAGTATCTATGAACTCGTTTCCAGGTGCGATTTCTCGAACAAGAGTAGTGCCGTCGGGAGAAATGGTAACCGTGCGGCCATGGCCGGGCTCGGAGAAGGCGACGGCCGTTTTCTTCAAATCATTGGTGAATTGCTGCAAATCGTAATGGCCGACAATCACTCTGTCATTGGCTGTTGTGAAGAGAAGAGGATTGCCCTTCGAAGGAATATCGACCGTAGTAACAGTCTTGCCTGACTCGATCGCCAACGAGTAGAGCTGCGCAGGCAAGCCTGTGCCAAAGCGCGGAACCGTCAAGGCCACGACTCGATCGCCGAGTATGGCAACGTGACGTGTTCCCTCAAATGTTGATTGTGTGCTGCCGGCGGAGTCGCTCGCATTCTGCAACGAGACCGTCCAAAGCTTCCTGGCTGTATGTTGCCCGGAGCAGAGAGACGAAGACAGGACAAGACTGCAGGCGAGGAGCTTGATAACGGTCGTCATAACTTAGTGGATCGTCTTCATTCGGCGGTTCATGAAGTCTTGCAGGACGTAACTGCCTAGTTTGTCGGGGCTGGTGAAGTAGGCTTTGCCTTTGCACATGGCGCTTACTTTTTGCACGAACTGCATCAGTGCGAAGTCCTGCGCGAGCATGAAGGTGTTGATGACGATGTTGGCTCGCTTGCAGCGGCTTACTTCTTCGAGCGTTTCGGCGATGACCATGGGGTCGAGGCCGAAGGCGTTGCGGTAGATGCGACCGTCGTCGAGGGTTAGGGCGGAGGGCTTGCCGTCCGTGATCATGACGATCTGCTTCATGTCTTTATTGCTGCGCGAGAGGATGCGGCGGGCGAGGCGCAGGCCTTCACGGGTGTTGGTGTAGTACGGGCCGACCTTGACGCGGGCTACCTGCTGGATGGGTAGCTCTTCTGCGGAGTCGTGGAAGAGGACGAGGTGCAGGGAGTCGCCGGGAAACTGCGTGCGGATGAGGTGTGAGAGCGCCATGGCGACGCGCTTGGCGGGTGTGAAGCGGTCTTCGCCATAGAGGATCATCGAGTGCGAGCAATCCAACATGACTACTGTCGCGCAGGATGACTGGTACTCGGACTGGTTGATGATGAGGTCGCTGTACTCGACGTTGAGCGGGAGGGTGAGGCCTTCGCGCTGCATAGCGCTTGAGAGGGTGGCGTTGACGTCGAGGTTCATGACGTCGCCGAACTCATAGGGCTTGGTGCTGCCGCTGGACTCGATGCCGCTGGCTTCGTAGTTGGTATCGTGCCGGCCGCTGACGCTGCGGCCCATGCCGCCGAGCAGATGGCGCAGGGACTTGTAGCTGAGGAAGTCCATGCTCTTGTCGGTGACATGGAAGCGGGCTTCACCCTGTGGTGGCGCGGGCTGCGCGATCTCGCCGGTGTCGGTCTTGCCCTGCATGTCCGACGCTTCGCCGGCCTGCTGCTGGATGTAGTCACCGGACTGCATGCGTTCGACGAGGTCATCGAGCATCTGTTCGCGCTGCTGCTCGTTCATGTCGTCGTACTGCTGCTGGGCTTCTTCGTCGAGGAAGTCGCCGGACTCCATCACCTGCTTCAGGGCTTCGCGCAGGTTGTCGAGGGTGTGTTCGCCGTTGAGTTCCTGGAAGCGCGAGAGCGGGTCCTGGAAGCCACTGTCGAGCATGAAGTCGCTGAGCGCTTCCATCAGGTCATCGAGGCCGATGCCATCTGCGAAGTTGCCGTTGAATTTTGTGTAGCGTGTGCGCTTCATAGCACTTCGTGCCGTTCTCGACGCGCTCCGCGCGTGGGGTCAGGGCGTTCGGTTTCGACAAGGTTCGTGGTGGCAGTTGCTCCTGCTTGGTTCGCGCCTGTGGCGCGAATCCCCACCTTAGCTTCGCGAAGGTGGGGCACCCGGCTCATCGACTTTAGTTGAAGCCTCGCTTGGATCGGTTGCGGTAGTCGTCTCGTTCGCGGAGGTCTTCGCCGAAGTTCTGTGCTCGCTCCTTGCGTGTCTGCTTTTCGCTTGCGCTGAAGCTGCGTTCTTCGTTGCGGCTGATGCGCTTGTGTGCGGTCATGCCTTCGAGGAGGAACTCTGCTGCGGAGACGAGGGCTTCGTTGCCTGCGCGCTTTTCGAGTGACAGCGGCTTCAGCTTATCGAAGAGTCCCTGGATCTGCTGCAGTTCTTTGAGCGACTGTTCGGCAGAGACTGCGTCCGAGAGTTGCACGGTGCCGCCCAGGTTGAACCACTGTTCGATCTGCTGCGTGTTGGCCTCGGCGAAGTAGCCGTCGAAGGTGCGCTTGACTGCGGTGAGGATGATGTCGCGGACGACGGTGTCGGCGCCGCGCATCTCGCCTTCGTACTCGAGTTCTATCTTGCCGGTGATGCCGGGCAGCGAGGTGTAGATGTCGCCGATGCGGGGCACGGCGACGGTCTCGCCGTGGGTGAGGGCGCGGCGTTCTGCGTTGGAGATGACGAGTTCCATGACGGAGATGGGCAGGCGCTGCGAGACGCCGCTGCGCTTGTCGACGCGCTTGTCTTCGCGTGCGACGAAGGCGATCTGCTCGACGGTCTCGCGGATGTAGCGGGGAACGTCGATGTCGAGTGCGGAGCGGGTGGACCAGGCTTCCTGCTCGGTGACGGCGATGGCCTGCTCAATGGAGTCGAGGTAGTGTGTGCGGATCTCGGAGCCGATGCGGTCCTTGAGCGGTGTCACGATCTTGCCGCGGGCCGTGTAGTCCTCGGGGTTTGCGGAGAAGGTGATGGCGACATCGAGCTGCAGGCGGACGGGGTAGCCCTTAATCTGCACGTCGCCTTCCTGCATGATGTTGAAAAGTGCGACCTGGATCTTGCCGGCGAGATCGGGCGCTTCATTGATGGCGAAGATGCCGCGGTTGGCGCGGGGCAGCAGGCCGTAGTGCATGGTGAGTTCGCTTGAGAGCTGCTCGCCGCTGCGTGCCGCCTTGATGGGGTCGACATCGCCGATGAGGTCGGCCACGGTGACGTCGGGCGTTGCGAGCTTTTCGACGTAACGTTCATCGGGCGTGAGCCATGCGATAGGGGTTGCGTCACCCTTGGCTGCGATCAGGTCGCGCGAGTACTGCGAGAGCGGCTTGTACGGATTGTCGCGAATCTCGGAGCCTGCGATGTAGGGAACCACGGCATCGAGCAGCGTGGTGAGGCCGCGCAGGATGCGGCTCTTTGCCTGACCGCGCAGGCCCAGCAGGATGAAGTTGTGGCGGGAGAGTACGGCATTCACGATCTGCGGGATGACCGTGTCTTCATATCCGACGACGCCGGGGAAGATGGTCTCCTTCGCACGCAGCTTGGCGATGAGGTTTTCTCGCAGCTCGTCTTTCACGGAGCGCGTGACACGCTCAAAGGTCCACTCGGAGGTGCGGAGTTCACCCAGTGTTTGCGGCAGATCAGACGGGAGCGAATGCTTGTTTGCCATCGGTATCAGTATAGGAGTCGTCGAGGGGCCGTTTGGTCGCAGGCTGCTTTGCCTTTCGCGGGCCTATCAGACGACTGCGGCCGGTTTCGGCGCGTCCACAATGGCCGTTCCGGCTGCTCCGTGCGCCATGTGCTGTTCGATCAGGAGGATCGCCGCGACGGTGGTCAAGGAAACGAGTTCGCCATAGATGCGTGTTTCGGACAGGACACCCCAGGCGAACATGGTGATGAACCATGGAAGGGCGACGAGAGCGTAGTTGCCGAAGCGTCGCGGCCGGATGCTGGGGTGTAACAGCAGAACGAACGGCAGCATGTAGCCGCAGATATTTAAAAGCGCAGGCCATGCAGCGGGGTACAGGCTGTGCAGGTTTTCTACGACGCGCAGGTAGTTCTGGCTGCGATCGTTGCCGGCAAACATGCGTGAGAGTACGAGTTCCGGGACGAGCCAGGCGACGCAGAGCAGCAGCAGCCGCAGCCATGAGACCCGTGCCAAGCGGAAGCGATCTCGCCAGCGTGTGATGGCCTCGCCCTCCGGCACGCTTGCCGCATCGATCAGGAAGAGGCAGATGAGGAAGAGCGTCGTCTCCCGGTTGAGCGTGCCAATCAGAACGACAGCGACCAGCGGCCAGAAGCGGCGCGTGTAGATACAGAGCAGTCCGCCGGTGAAGAAGGCGAGGCTTGGCAGGTCGTAGGGCAGGTAGGTGTTTTGTTCGACGTGCACCGCGTAGGAGAGCAGCGTGCAGAGCAGCAGCAGGGGATAGACGAACGCTGCCATGCGCCCCTGCGGCGAGACCGCTCGATAGAGTCGCACGGCGAGATAGCCAGTGATGCCGAGGGCGATGGTGCTGAGGATCAACGAGCAGCCGCGTGCGGGTGGCGAGAGCACGATGTGATGCTTCAGAAGGAAACGCACCAGCGGCGGGATCTGCAGCATGTACCGGATGATGATGGCTGGTAGATACCGCTTCTGAAAGGGGAGCGGCGCGGTCCCGTGAAGGTACGCGTCGAGATCGATGCCGGGGATGGATGCCATGTAGAAGCGCACCACCTGCAACGTGCCCAGGATGTACGTCACCCAGGTAAGAATCGCCAGGAGGTTTTTGCGGAGCGCTGATTGACTTGGCATGATCTCAGGGGAGTATTTCACGAGAGACCGGAGCCAGCGGCGGCCCCCTTATGCTTCCAGTTCGTCCAGCAGTGCCTGCATCTCCGAGGCAGCGTGGGTGTTGCGGGTGCGGGTTGCGGCGGCGAGACCGTCCTGAAGGCGCGCGACGGCTTCGTCGTTGCGATGGAGTTTGGCCAGCGTCTGACCGCTCATCTGGTAGGCGGGAACGTAGTCGGGATTGTGCTCAGTGGTGGCTGCGAACTCGGCGAGTGCGGCGTCGTTGTTGCCCTGTGACAGGTGCTCCATGGCCAGGCCGTAGCGGGCAAAGCTGTCTGCCGGGTTTGCGGCGAGGATTTCGGTGAGCATCGCGATCTTGTCCATGGGGCTATTGGACGCTGGAATGCCGCTACAAGGCAAATGGGGTCGGAAGTACACTGAAAGCGATGGATGAACAGCACAGTACGGTTTTCGCGTCGCAGGCGGAACGCAGCGAGGTGATCTTTCCCGGCGATTCAAACTCGCTGGGTAACCTGTTTGGCGGCCGGTTGATGCAGTTCATCGACTTGGTGGGTGCGGTTGCTGCGTATCGTCATGCGCGGTCGACGGCCGTGGTCACGGCGAGCATGGATCACCTGGACTTTGTTGCGCCGGTGCATGTTGGCGATCTGCTGATTTTGAAGGCGAGCGTGAATCGCGCCTTTAAGACGAGCATGGAAGTGGGCGTGAAGGCGATGGTGGAGGATCCGAAGACGCGGCAGTTGCGTCATGTGTCGACGGCTTACGTGACCTATGTCGCTGTCGACCAGTCGGGAACGCCTGTGCCTGTGGAGCCGGTGGTGCCGGAGACGGAGCACCAGAAGCGGCGGTATAACGATGCGCAGCGGCGGCGTGAGAATCGTGCGGAAGAGACGGCGCGGAAGCGTGAGTTGCGCAAGGTATTGACGATGGATTGGCACACGTAGCATTTCGTGCCGTTCTCGACGTCGCTTTGCGACGTGGTTCGTACTGACGTAAAGATTTGAGAGATGCCGGGCCCGCGCCCGGCATCTGGAAGACGAGAAGGTAAAAGGTTATGGCACAGGCAGGACAGGCTCAGCAGGGGCCGCAGGCACTTCCGGGAATTCGTGCAGTGATTGCTGTGGGCAGTGGCAAGGGTGGCGTTGGTAAGACGACGGTTGCGGTCAATCTGTCGATTGCGCTGGCGAAGCTGGGGCATCGCGTTGGCTTGATCGATGCGGACATCTACGGACCGAATGTGCCGATGATGATGGGGCAGACGCGTCAGCCTTCGGTTACCGATGACAGCATGATGGAGCCGCTGGAGAGCTTTGGCGTGAAGTTCATCTCGGTGGGGCTGATCTCGCCCGGCGATAAGCCGCTGGTGATGCGTGGACCGATGCTGCACCAGATCATCCGGCAGTTCCTGCAGCAGGTGAAGTGGGGCGAGCTGGATTACCTGATCGTCGATCTGCCTCCGGGTACGGGCGATGTTGTGATCTCGCTGGTGCAGACGGTGCCGCTGACGGGTGCGGTCGTGGTTTCGACCGGCAGTGGTGTTGCGCTGCAGGACGCACGCAAGGCTCTGGAGATGTTCCACCAGGTGAACGTGGAAGTGCTGGGTCTGGTCGAGAACATGTCGCAGATGCGCCTGCCGAACGGCGAAGTGATCGACGTCTTCGGTGCGGGGGGGACGGCTGCGACGGCTCGTCAGTACAACCTGCCGTTCCTGGGCGCGGTCGATCTAGATCCGGCGATTCGTCAGGGTGGCGATCGTGGTCTGCCGGTGGCTCTGGGTGGACCGGAAGATGCGCGCGCAAAGGCGTACTTCGACATTGCGAAGGAAGTCATTGATCGCGCGGAGGATGTGCTGGAAGAGTCGAAGGACGTTGTGGAGATTTCGTAGATTTCGACGGCGGAAGGCCGATATCTGCGTCTCCGGGACTCACATCTTGCGCGGGACGGCGTTAGAATATTTGTATGGCAGATCTGCGCGAGACCGGCTGGGAGTTACATGCGCGGCAGCGGGCGATTCTTTCTGCGGCGATTGAGCTGTATGTGCAGACGGGCGAGCCCGTGGCATCACAGGCGATTGCCAGTGTCAGCGGTCTGAGTTCGGCGACGGTGCGCAACACCATGGCAGAGCTGGCGGACGCGGGCATGCTGGAGCAGCCGCATACCTCGGCGGGACGTATCCCGACGGCGCGCGCGTTTCGGCTGCATGTAGAGCAGATTCGCGGTGCGAACCGGATTGGGCCACGGCTGCTGCCGGAGCAGTCGCGCACGCAGATCGATGCGTATCTGTTTGGCGTAGCGGGTGCGGATGCCTTCCTGGAGCGCACGTCGCAGGTGCTGGCTCTGTTATCGAGCGGTGTGGGCGTTGCGCTGGCGACGGTGCAGGCCGGGGATCAGTTGGAGCATGTGCACTTTCAGCGGCTGGCACAGCGTAAGGTGCTTGCGGTGGTCGTCACACGCAGCGGCGCTGTGCGGGATCGGGTGCTGCTGCTTGCGAACGACTTGGCAACAAATGAACTTGAGAGTGCCGCGCGCTATCTGAACGAGAATTTCCGTGGATGGAGTGTGGAGCGCGTGCGGTCGGAGATACTCTCCCGCGCCGAGCGCGAGCGCAGCGAATACCAGCGAATGTTGCAGTCGGCTGAGGAGCTTTGGTCGCGCGTGGTGCCGGACGATCGTGGTTCGGAGCAGACGCTTTATGTCGAAGGTGTATCTAACCTGCTGGGCGGAACCGATACGGACCGTGTGCGTCTGCGCGAGATGCTGGCGGCGCTGGAAGCGAAGGAACGCATCGTGACGCTGTTGACGGCGTATGTGGATTCGCATGAGCGTAGCGTGCGTGTGGTCTTCGATATGGAAGAGCGCGCGCCGGAGATGCAGGGGCTGGTGCTGATTGCGGCGCCGGCGATGATCGATGGTTCGCGACGCGGCACGGTGGGCGTGATCGGCACGCAACGCATGCACTACGAGAACACGATCAACGCAGTGGGGTATGTGGCGCAGTTGTTCGCACAGTCGGTGGGCGGCGAATCCGCGGACGGCGCTGGACAGTCTTAAGTGTTGGGTTAGGCCGGCGTGGACTTTTGCAGCGTTTGGCGGAGCAGGGCAAGGCAGGACATGATTTCAGATCGTTACAGGAAGTGGATGGGCATGAACGGAACGGAACAGACAGAAGCGGCGACCGACGCCGAGATGATGACGGCTGCTGAGGCCGATGAGACGATTGCGGCCAGCGATGCCGATGTTGCGACTGTGTCGCAGGCCGAGTTCGACCAGGTCAAGGGCGAGCGCGATCAGTTGATTGATCGCATGGCACGTCTGCAGGCGGAGTTCGACAACGCTCGCAAGCGTGAGGCGAAGGAGCGCGCGGACTTCCGCGACTATGCCGTCGGTAACGCAGCGGAGTCGTTTCTTGGTGTGCTGGACAACTTTCAGTTGGCGCTGAAGTCGCAGGGATCGCCGGAGCAGTTTCGCGCGGGTATCGAACTGATCGCCAAGCAGTTTGACGATGCCGTGCGGAACCTGGGTGTTGTGCCCGTGGAGACGACGGGTCAGCAGTTTGATCCGCGCTCGATGGAGGCGCTTGGATCGGTTGAGACGACAGAGTTTCCGGATGACGCCGTGGTGGATGAAGTGCGTCGCGGCTATCGCATCAAGGAGCGTTTGCTGCGCCCCGCTTTGGTGCGTGTCGCGGTAAACAACAGTACGCATCAGGCTTAGAGGATGTGCGGCCTCCCCGGCATGGCCATGCCATGTCTGCGGCCAGGCCGCGAGATCTCTTCCTCGTTGTTCTCCTTTCGGTGAGCGATGAGGAAGAGAAGAGTATGTGCAACATGCGCCGGCACGAACCGCGTCGCAAGCTGAGGAGATAGCTTTGGCAGGAGCCACGGTGAAGGCTGACTACTACGAGATTCTGCAGGTCACGAAGACCTCTTCCGATGCGGAGATCAAGACCGCGTATCGCAAGCTGGCCATGCAGTTCCACCCCGATCGCAACCCCGGCGACAAGTCCGCGGAAGACAAGTTCAAGGAATGCTCGGAGGCCTATGGCGTCCTGAGCGATCCGCAGAAGCGCGCAGCGTATGACCGCTATGGTCACGACGCGTTTGGCGGCGGCGGCCGCGGTGCGCCGCAGGGCGGTGGATTCCCGGGTGGCTTCGGCGGCTTCTCCGGCGATCCGCAGGACCTTGGCGATATCTTCGGCGATATCTTTGGCGAGATGTTCGGCGGCGGTGGTGGCGGCGCTCGCAAGGGCAGCCGCGCACAGCGTGGACGCGATCTGCGCTACGACATGTCGCTGGAGTTTGAGGAAGCGGTCTTCGGCAAGGAGCAGGAGATCCGCATCAAGCGCAGCGAGACGTGCGACGACTGCAACGGCACGGGCTCGGCCAACGGCAAGCAGCCTGCGACGTGTTCGCAGTGCCGCGGCGCCGGCCAAGTGCGGTATCAGCAGGGCTTCTTCTCCGTGGCGCGCGCCTGCCCCAAGTGCGAGGGCAGCGGTGTCACCATCACCGATCCCTGCAAGACCTGCCATGGCGAGAGCCGCGTGCAGCGTGAGCACACCATTACGGTGAAGGTGCCGGCGGGTGTGGAAGATGGCACGCGCATCCGTTACCAGGGTGAGGGCGAGGCCGGTAAGCTGGGCGGTCCTGGCGGCGACCTGTACGTGGTGCTCAGCGTCAAGGAGCATAAGTTCTTCCAGCGTGATGGAGACGATCTGCACTGTGTGGTGCCGGTCAGCTTCCCTCAGGCGGCGCTCGGCGACGAGTTGGAGATTGAGACGCTGGAAGGTTCTGCCTTGCTGAAGGTGCCGGAGGGCACGCAGAGCGGCAAGAGCTTCCGCATCAAGGGCAAGGGGGTGCCGCACCTGAACAGCCACGGCAAGGGTGACCTGGTCGTGGAAGTACGTGTACAGACGCCGGGCAAGCTTTCGAAGAAGCAGAAGGAGTTGCTGCGCGAACTAGCCGACACCATGAAGGTGGACAACGCACCACACTCGCATGGCATTATGGATCGCGTTAAGGACATCTTCAGCTAACGGTTATGGCGCTGCGCATCGGACAACTCGCATTGGCACTGCTGGGCATGGTGTTGCTGCTGCGGTTCGGTGCGGTGCGTGAGCCGGGATGGGGCGAGAGTACCTTCGGCCATCCACCGCACTGGACGTTTCACACCATGCCGCTTGCCGGCGGTGTTCTATGCCTGGTGGTTGCGATGGGCCTGATCTTCGTCCACGAAGAGTAGCGTTGCGATTTGCTTCATGAAAAGCCTCCGGAGATTCCGGAGGCTTTTTGCTTTAGCGCAGTGCCGAGGTGATGGCGAGCGCTGCGATCGCGGCTGTCTCCGCGCGCAGGATGCGTGGGCCCAGCGTGACCTGCTGCCAGCCGTTGTCAACGAAGAGTTGCATCTCATCGGGCGTCCATCCACCTTCCGGGCCGATGGCGAGCGCGATGGAGCTGTTCTGCGGGGCAGCTTCGAGCGCCGCGCGTAGTGTGTTCTCTTCTTCGGTCTCGGCGAGCAGCAGCTTCACCGGCTCGTCGATCGTTTGCAGTAGCTGCTTCAGCGTTGCGGGATCGTCGACGGTCGGAACGTCACTGCGGCGCGACTGTTGCGATGCCTCGCGAACGATGCGGCGCCACCGTTCGACACGCTTGGCTGCGGCGAGCGCAAGGTGCTTCTCCGTTCGACGCGCGAGGACCGGTGTGATGCGTGCCGCGCCGAGCTCCGTCGCCTTCTCGATGCCCCACTCCAGATGATCGAACTTGAAGACGGCGAGCAGCAGGCGAACGGGCAGGGCAGAGTCTGCCTCATGCTCTTCATGCAGTGTGAAGACCACCTCATCTTCGTGAACACTGGTCACCTCTGCGCGATGCAGGAAGCCATCGGCGACGACGTCAAAGATCTGTCCGGGTTGCGCGCGCAGAACACGCGCAAGGTGCGACGCCTGGTCGCCCGTGAGCGAGGCCTGGGTGCGGTTGCTGTTCCACTTATCTGCGATCCATCTGCGGCGCGTCATCAGTAGCAGTGTATCGAGAGTGTGGGCAGTCGGATAGAAAGTCAGTTGGATCGACCGGTCGGAGCTTCTATGTCGATATCGCCTTCTCTCATATGAGAGAAAGCTAAACCTCAGCGGCTAAAGCCGAGCGTGCGGAGGTTTGAGGGCACAGCTGAAGCTGTGCCCTTCCGGACCACCAACATTCTTACCGGAGCAAGTTCAGGTGAGTGGATGTGTTGTCTGTGAACGCAACGCGGGGAGCGCTTGCGCGCTCCCCGCTATGACTTGCTTTGCCTTGTTGCATCGCGGCCTTTGCCACCGCTTTGCCTTGTGCCGTCGCTCTACTCTCCCTGAGTGAGAAGACATGCGCGCCGCAACGTGTTGTTGCAGCTAACGAATGTATAGAAGCACGTGAGAAGAGTGTCAACAAAAAAGTGTGCGTGCATCATCATGCGTGAGTCTATTTCTTCATGCGACGCGTGCTGCGCTGCGCGTGACGCATGCGGCCGATCGTCTCGCACTGCATGCGCGAAGAGAAGTGCCATCACGTTGAAGTGGCTACGGACGCGTGCGGTGCGCGTCAGCGTTCACGCGCATCGCCAGTATCCATGAGGGTTTTGTCAGCATTCGATGACGTTGAGTGCGAGGCCGGCGAGCGACGTTTCCTTGTAGCGCGACTGCATGTCGAGGCCGGTCTGGTACATCGTCTTGATGACCTGGTCGAGCGACACCTTGTGTTCGTCGGTTTCGTTCATCGCCATGCGCGTTGCGTTCACGGCCTTCACTGCGCCCATCGCGTTGCGTTCGATGCAGGGGATTTGCACAAGGCCACCGATGGGATCGCAGGTCATGCCGAGGTTATGCTCCATGCCGATTTCGGCGGCGTGTTCCACCTGCAGATTCGTCCCGCCAAGCGCAGCGACGAGACCACCCGCAGCCATGCTGCAGGCGACGCCGACTTCACCCTGGCAGCCAACCTCTGCGCCGCTGATGGATGCGTTCTCCTTATAGAGGATGCCAATCGCGGCGGCTGTGAGGAAGTAACGGAGAAGTCCTTCGTCATCCGCGTCCGTGATGAAGTCGCGATAGTAGCGTGCGACTGCGGGTACCACACCGGCTGCTCCGTTGGTGGGGGATGTGACGACGCGGCCACCGGCTGCGTTCTCTTCATTCACAGCCATCGCGAAGACAGTTACCCAGTCGAGTGGTGCGAGCGGATCGCCGGATGGCTTGTCGCCGAGGCGCGCCGTCAGACGCGGTGCGCGTCGCCGCACGTGCAGGCCGCCGGGCAGGATGCCGTCGTTGCGCTTGCCGCGTTCGATGGAGTCGTTCATCACGGCCCACAACGCCATGACGCCGTTGCGCACATCGGTACGGGCGTCGCCGGTCTTCGCAATGCGCGGTCGCAGGATCTTCTCGTCTGCCATCATCGCGATCTCGTTTGCGAGGACAAGGTCAGCGATGGTGATGTTGTTGGCGGCTGCGACTTCAAGCAACTGCGCTGCGCTGCGGAAGGCGAAGGGGATCACACGCGATGACTCCGGCGTGGCGGCGCCGCTGGTGGAGAAGCGTTCTGCCGTGATGATGAAGCCGCCGCCGATGGAGTAGAAGACCTCTTCTGCGAGCGTCTCGCCTGCATCGTCGAAGGCGCTGAAACGCACGCCGTTGGGATGTGTCGGCGTGTCCGCATCGGGATACATCTGGTCTTTGTGGAAGAGAAGATCGCGATCGCGCTGGAAGGAGACCTGTCGTGTGCCATTGAGTGTGAGTGAGCCAGCTGCGGCTTCAGCGAGGATCGCGTCGTGACGCGTGGGCTCAATGGTATCGGGTGTCTCCCCGGAGAGGCCGGTCAGCACGGCTGAGTCCGTGCCGTGTCCGATGCCGGTGAGTGCGAGCGAGCCATAGAGATCGATGCGGACGCGTGCGACGCGGTCAAGGACGTTGCCGCGCTGCACGCCGCGAAGGAAGGCGAGCGCTGCGCGCATGGGAGCGACGGTGTGCGAGCTGGATGGGCCGATGCCGATCTTGAAGAGTTCGAAGAGGCTTGTCACAGATGTGATTCTAGGCTTCTGCGGAAGGACAGGGGAGGCCGAGCGGCGGCTGTTACTTCTTTGCGGCGCGCCTCTTTGTCGCTGCCTTGCTTACGACGTTTCGGTATGCCGTGGTGATGGCGCCGCTGAGGATGTCTTCGTCTGCGTCGAGGCGGATGAGGGTCATGCCCATGCGACCCCATCCGCCGTGGACTGCTTCGAAGATGTCGCTGCGCTCCGCGAGGAAGTCGGCCTGCTGCTTGAGTGTGAGTTTGAGAGTGCCCTGGTTGCGAGCGGCGTATGCGAGTGTGACGAAGATGCGATCGTTCACGCGAAAGTCAGCAGCACCGGCGTGACTGCCCTCGGCTGCACCGGGCAGGCCGAGGGCGATGCGACGGAAGCGTTCGATCGCTTCCGTGTTTGTCATTGCTTCTTCTTGGTAGCGGTGGCTGGCGACTTCTTTGCAGCGCCGCCAGCCGCGTCGACATTGCGAATGTAAGCGGCGCTCGCGGTGAAGCGGACGTTGTCCTTGCTGTCGGTCAGCAGGGCGCGAAGAGCTTCGCGCACCGCATCTCCGCGATAGGTTGCGAGAGCTTCGGCTGCAACCAGGCGTGCGCCGGCGTCCTTGGTCTTTGTGGCTTCGATCAGCGCGGTCTGCGATGGCCCGGTGTGTTCGTTGGCGATCTGCGTGATGGCCGTCACCTGCGGGGATGTGCCCCCGGTGCTCTTCAGGTAGCCGTAGGCGCCCATGCCCATGCCGACGGGCGGCACAAGGATGACCATGCTCTGCTGTGCGGCGATCTTGGCCAGGGCTGCAGGGCTGTGCAGCGTGCGGTTCGCGTTGTGCTTGCTGCCCTTCCAGAAGTTGTAGTCGCCGGAGCGCTCACCCTCAGCAACGGCAAGCAGAATGTCTTCGCCGGAGGGATCGTCCAGCTTCCACAGCGTGCTTGCGGCGGTGAAGGCGACCTTGGGATCGGGATCGTTCAACTGATCGCGTATCTCGGAGGGGAAGCTGCGCGATCCGTTCTTTGCCATCTCACCCGCAGCGACGATGGCGGCCAGGCGGACATCGATGTCGGAGTCATGCATGGCATTGCCGACGAGGCGCTCGGCGCGTGGTTCGCCGCCGAGCAGCGACAGGCCACTGATGGCGGCGATACGGACGTCTGTGTTCTTCGTGCCGGTGACTCCGTTTTCGAGGCGGGTCCATGCGGCTTCGATCAGGACTGCGGGGCGTATTTCATCGGGTGCGCCGACGACCTGCGCATCGGGATTGGTGGTTTGCGCGGGAAGTTGCGGCAGCGAGAAGACCGAGAGAAGTGCAAGTGTGGCAACAGGGGTACAGCGAAGGCGCATGAACGTTCCTTTCAAAACGTGACCGTGGACGGGAATATGTTGTGTCCCTTTTAAGATGCGCTACACTGCGCTCCTGCACCATATTGAAATTCTTTGAAGGTTCCTGAAAGCATGCTGTTCAAAGCGCGCAGCGCCGCAGTGTATGGAATTGATGCCCACATGATTGATGTGGAAGTGGACTTCGCCGGTGTGCTGGAAGCGGACAAAGCGACCTTTAGCACGGTTGGACTGCCTGACGCTGCCGTTCGTGAGAGTCGCGATCGTGTGCGCGCGGCCATCAAGAACAGTGGCTTCGACATGCCGCCTACGCGCATCACGATTAATCTGGCGCCGGCTGACTTGAAGAAGGAAGGGTCGGGCTTCGACCTTCCCATAGCGGTCGGCATCCTGGGCGCGTACGGCGCGTTGCACAACAAGGACCTGACGAACTTTCTTCTGGTGGGCGAGCTTGGTCTGGATGGTTCGCTGCGATCCGTGCCGGGCGTGCTGCCCATGGCGGTGATGGCGCGTGAGAAGGGAATTCGCAACGTGGTGCTGCCGGCGCAGAATGCTCGCGAGGCTGCGGTTGTCGATGGTGTGGATGTGTATCCGGTCCGGACGCTGCGTGAGGTGCTGGACCTGGTGAACGCCTTTGCGTTCGATGGGTCGCATGCGCAACCGCTGCGCGTGAAGGCAGAAGAAGTTCTGAATGAGCTGCAGCACTTTCCCTTCGACTTCAAGGATGTACGTGGTCAGCACACGGCCAAGCGTGCTATGGAGGTTGCGGCGGCCGGTGGGCACAACCTGCTGATGATCGGGCCGCCGGGCAGCGGCAAGACGATGCTGGCCAAGCGGCTGCCTTCGATTCTTTCGCCACTGCAGTTTCAGGAGGCGTTGGAGACGACGAAGATTCATTCTGTCGCGGGTGTGCTGGATCCCAGCGAGGGACTTGTTGCGCACAGGCCCTTTCGCGCGCCGCACCACACGATCAGCGATGCGGGCCTGATTGGTGGCGGAATGGTGCCGCGGCCGGGCGAGGTGTCGCTGGCGCACAACGGTCTGCTTTTTCTGGATGAGCTGCCCGAGTTCCCGCGCAATGTTCTGGAGGTGCTGCGGCAGCCGCTGGAAGATGGCACCGTGACGATCTCTCGCGCGGCGATGTCGCTGAGCTTTCCGGCGCAGTTCATGCTGCTGGCCGCGATGAACCCTTGCCCGTGCGGCTACTTCAATGACAAGAGCCGCGACTGCATGTGCACACCGCCGATGATCCAGCGCTACGTCTCGAAGGTGAGCGGGCCGCTGCTGGACCGCATCGACATTCACATTGAGGTGCCGGCCGTTCAGTACAAGGAATTGCGGCAAGGCGCCGAGGGCGAGAGCTCTGCCAGGATCCGCGAGCGTGTCTTGGCGGCGCGAGAGCGGCAGGCGAATCGCTTTGCCCGGGTGGGCGAGGCTGCGCCGACGACGCGGAAGCATCGGCCAGTCTTTGCGAATGCGCAGATGACGACGCAGCAGATCCGCGTCTTCTGTGAGCTGTCGAGCGATGCGGAGCGGCTGCTGGAGCGCGCCATGCAGCAGCAGGGTTTGAGCGCGCGAGCGCATGACCGGATCCTGAAGGTGTCACGGACGATCGCGGATCTGGAGGGCGCGCAGGACATTGCGGTGAAACACATCGCTGAGGCGATTCAATATCGGACGCTGGATCGCAGCTACTGGGCGTGAGAAAGGTCACAGGGATCACTTTTGGGTCACGTCACCTCCATAATTCGGGAGAAGTGTCCGAAAATAAGTATTGCGCTGCAGGGTTGGAGCAATTATGGTGCTGATGGAGAGTATTGCGGTCGGTGTGTTCAGTTTGCCGTCGCGATTTTCTCCGAATCAGCGGCATCCAGGCCGGGCGCTGTTGAATCCCAGTACATGGACCAGTTCCCGTACAAAGCGCCGGACGGCCAGGCGCAGCAATCCATACCGTAACGAGAGGGCAGTGGACGCCACAGTGGCGGGTAGTGCCGTGCGCTCTCGTTCTGAAGAACTTCATGCGTTGAACCCCATGACCAGGGTGAGACGTCTAATTACAGTGAACCGGCTTCCAAGACTCCCCCTCCGGCCCGCTGTAAGCGGCTTCCAACTGAAGCCGTAACAAAATTTAAGGAGAACCATGCGCTCCGATCTGATCTTTGGCGCTCTAACCCACGTCCAGAACCGTTACCAGCTTTGTCAGCTTGCCAGCAAGGCAACCCGCAAGCTCCACAAGCCCAACACCCGTCTGCAGGACACGACGAACGAAGTTCTGGAGCGCTTCCATGAGCAGGCGCCGTCCGATCTGAAGACTGGCCCTGAGCCGGCTGCAGTTCTGGAAACCATCGAGGAGCGCCGCGCGGCCTAACGGCCGTGCGGTGCACCCGCACCGCTCTTTTCAACGAAATAGGCATTTGCACGCCGCCGGTTTCGTAGTAGTGTCTGTAGCATCACCACACCCAAGTTGAGAGTGCCGCACTGCCGTTTGCACGACTGCTTTGATTTGCAGCAAAACAACCGCACCAGCCCGCAACACCCTCCGCACTGAAATCCCTTCCCAGTCTCACCCGCTCCTATCAAGACGGACGCACGTACACAGGTATCCATGACCATCTCAGAACTTAAAGAAAAGAGCATTGCCGAACTCGGAAAGCTCGCACGCGGCCTTGAGATCCAAGGCACAAGCGCCCTGCGTAAGCAGGACCTGATCTTCAAGATCCTTCAGGCCCAGAGCGAAAAAGAGGGCCACATCTTCGCGGAAGGTGTCCTTGAGATCCTGCCCGACGGGTACGGCTTCCTTCGCTCGCCCGACTATAACTACCTGCCCGGTCCGGATGATATTTACGTTTCGCCTTCGCAGATCCGCAAGTTCGACCTGAAGACCGGCGACACGATCAGCGGCAACGTGCGCCCGCCGCACGAGGGTGAGAAGTACTTCGCGCTGGTCAAGATCGAAGCGATCAACTTTGAATCGCCCGAAGAGACGCGCAACAAGATTCTGTTCGACAACCTAACGCCGCTGTACGCCGAAGAGCGCGTGAAGATGGAGACGGTCCGCGACAACATCTCCGGCCGCGTGATGGACCTGTTGACGCCCGTGGGCAAGGGCCAGCGTGGCCTGATCGTTGCACCGCCGCGTACCGGTAAGACGGTTCTGCTGCAGTCGATTGCGAACTCGATCACGACGAACCATCCTGAGGTTGTGCTGATCGTCCTGCTGATCGATGAGCGTCCGGAAGAAGTCACGGACATGCAGCGCTCGGTAAAGGGCGAGGTCATCTCCTCGACCTTCGACGAGCCGGCAGCACGTCACGTACAGGTGGCCGAGATGGTCATCGAAAAGGCCAAGCGCCTGGTCGAGCACAAGCGCGATGTTGTGATCCTGCTGGATTCGATCACCCGTTTGGCACGTGCCTACAACACGATCGTGCCGCCTTCGGGCAAGGTGCTCTCCGGCGGTGTGGACTCGAACGCGCTACAGCGCCCCAAGCGCTTCTTCGGCGCGGCCCGCAACATTGAAGAGGGCGGTTCGCTCACGATCATGGCGACGGCTCTTGTCGATACCGGATCGCGTATGGACGAAGTCATCTTCGAAGAGTTCAAGGGTACGGGCAACATGGAAGTCATCCTGGACCGCAAGCTGGTCGACAAGCGCGTCTTCCCGGCGATCGACATCCAGCGCAGCGGTACGCGTAAGGAAGAGTTGCTGATCCCGAAGGAAGACCTGCAGCGTACGTGGATTCTGCGCAAGGTGTTGAATCCGCTGTCGCCGGTCGAGGCTATGGAACTGTTGACGGACAAGCTGAGCAAGACCCGCAACAACCAGGAGTTCCTGCACAACATGAGTTCGCTGTAGTTCGAAGCAAGTCGTTAGTGAGGCGGAGGGATCTGCTTTTCGTCCGAGCCAGGCAAACCAGCCGGCATGGGCGAGAAGCAGATCCCTCCGCTGCGTTTGCGCGCTCTATCGTCGTCCGCCGCGCTTCGGTTGCGGCGCAGGGAGTGGGATGCGCGCGCTTTGTACGGGGGAGTTGAGCACCATGCTGGTATTGGTGGCGACGTAGGGCATGAGCGCGTCGATCACTGTCTCCAGGTGGTTCATGTCGCGCACGACCACCTGGACCAGGAAGCTCTCATTGCCGGTGACGCGATGGCATTCGACGACCTCGGGGATCGACCGCGCGAGGCGTGCGAAGTTCGACAGGCGATCGCCAGCGACGGTGATCTTCACGAACGCACGCACTGCGAGTCCGAGCTTTGCCGGGTCGATCTCGGTGCGGTAACGAAGGATCACTCCGGACGTCTCCAGCCGGCGTACGCGCTCCATCACTGCGGGTTTGGAGAGATGGACGCGGCGCGCCAGTTCTGCGAAGGAGATGCGTGCGTTGTCCTGCAACTCTTCAATGAGGGCGTGATCGATGGCATCAAGCAGGGCAGGCGCCGGCGTGAGCGGCGGCACGTGCGATGCCTCTGCGGCTTTCGCGATCTTCTTTGCAGCGGTTTTTGGCCTAACATTCGTCGGCATAAGACGCATCCTACCTTACAAACATTATGGATCGAAAGCACGGGAATCTTTAGCATTCTCGTATGCCCCTAGAGCTTCTGCAGCCTGTCACTCTTCCAGAGACCACGCGTCACCGTTTCACCGCACTTCGGGAGTTGGTGGGCAACACGCCGATGCTCTGCATCGACTACCGGTATCGCGGACGCGACGGGCGCTGTCTGCGCGAAGGCCGAGCACCTGAATTTGAGCGGCTCGATCAAGGACCGCATGGCGCTTCACATTCTGGAGCGCGCGTATGAGGATGGGTCGCTGCGCCCGGGCGATCGCATTGCGGAAGCGACCAGCGGAAACACGGGGATTGCGTTTGCGGCACTGGGTGGTGCGCTCGGACATAAGGTCGTCATCTACATGCCGGACTGGATGAGCCGGGAGCGGATGGATCTGATCCGCAGCTATGGCGCAGAGGTTGTGAGCATCAGCAAGGACCAGGGTGGCTTTCTGGGCAGCATCGACTGCTGCCGCAGGCTGGCCCTGGAGCAGAACGCTGTTTTCCTTCCACGGCAGTTTGAGAATGAAGCGAATGTGGAGGCACACGCGCTCGGCACCGGGCCAGAGATCATTGCGCAGCTTCGCCATGCAGGCCTGATCCCGGATGCGTTTGTTGCTGGTGTGGGAACGGGGGGGACGATCATGGGCGTTTCGCAGTCGCTGCGCCGTGCGTGGCCTGGCCTGACCTGTCATCCGGTTGAGCCGGCGGAGTCGCCTACGCTGACGACCGGCTATAAGGTGGGGTCTCATCGCATCCAGGGCATCAGCGATGAGTTCATTCCGGAGATCGTCCAGTTGCGCGAGGTGGATGAGGTGATCGCCATCCACGATGGCGACTCCATCCTGATGGCGCAGTTGCTGGCGCGAACGCTCGGGCTTGCCGTAGGGATTTCGTCGGGCTGCAATTTTCTTGCTGCGGTGACAGCGGCGATGCGCTTCGAAGGCAAGACCACGGTTGCTACTGTGTTTTGCGATGACAACAAGAAGTATTTGAGTACGGGGCTGCTTCGTGAAGAGCCGGTGCGCGAGGACTACATGACGCCCGAGGTTGAATTGCTGGATCTCCGCGTGGTTCCACGATGCGCTCTGAACGCGTGAGAGCGGCGGGCCGCTGACACGGCGGGAAGACAACAGCCGCGCGGGGCGCAGCGTCCAAACGGTTGGACTCAAGAGATTCTGAAGAGCTACTTTTCTCCGTGCTAACGGGGTATTCCGTGGTCCTTCGGCGTAATGTATCGTGGGGCGACGCGGTCGGGAACTGTGGTTCGACTGTCGTGTTCCTGCTGCATTTGCAGTGGATCCCGAGACGCCGTCACAGACCAGGAGATTGCAGAGCAGTATGCCCGACAAGCAGGAGACGCGCCGCATTACGATCAAGGAACTGCTGCGGCCTCACCGTCGGGCGCTGATGCTGGGGCTGGTTGCGATTGCCGGTGAGAGTATCGCGGATGTGGCGGCGCCGTGGCCGTTGAAGATCGTGCTCGACAATGTGATTGCGCACAAGGAATCTCACGGCTGGCTCTTCAAGTTCATCAAACGCACGGCCGGCACGGAGCCGCACCAGATCCTGATGTTCGCCTGCATTGCGGTTGTTGCGATCGCGATTGTGGACGCGTTCTGCTCGTACTGGGAGAAGTACACGACGACGAGCGTGGGGCAGTGGGTGACGCATGATCTGCGCCGGACGCTCTACGCGCAGGTGCAGCGGCTGTCGCTTTCGTACCATGACACCAGCCAGACGGGCGACCTGATCAGCCGCGTGACGACGGATATTGATTCGATTCAGAGCTTCATTGTGTCGGGGTTGCTGAGCATCCTGGTCGACATCGCCACCATTGTCGGCATGATCGGCGTTTTGTTCTACCTGAGCTGGCAACTGACACTGATTGCGCTGGCTGTCGTGCCTATCCTGTTCGCGATCGTGTACACGTACACGCGCAAGGTGAAGAAGGCTTCGCGTGCGGTGCGGAAGCAGGAGGGCAAGATGATCTCCGTGGTGCAGGAGGTCCTTGGCTCCATCCGCGTGGTGAAGGCGTTCTCGCGCGAGCAGTATGAGATCGACCGGCTTGAGGGCGAGAGCCTGGAGACAGTTGAGGCTTCACTGAAGGCGCGTACGCTGAAGGCGAAGCTGGTACCGATTGTGAACATCGTCACGGCACTGGGTACCTGCGGTGTGCTGTACTTCGGCGGTCGGCTGGCTCTGGATTCGAATATGACCGGCGGCAAGATCTACATCTTTATTGCGTACATCGCGGGTATGTACAAGCCGATGCAGGACATCAGCAAGATCATGGATTCGTACTCGAAGGCCGACATCGGCTACGAACGCATCCAGGAGATCATTGGCAATCAGGACGAGATGCGTGACGCCGCTGGCGCCAAGAATCTGCGCATCACCGAAGGTCGCATCGAACTGGACAATGTGAGCTTCAGCTACAACAGCGATCGCGAGATCCTGCACGATGTGACGATGCGCGTGGAGCCCTGCTCCACGGTTGCGATCGTGGGGCCGACTGGTTCCGGCAAGACGACGTTGATCAACTTGATTGCACGTTTCTACGAGCCGCAGTCGGGAACTGTGCGGATCGATGGACAGGACGTCAGCAAGGTAAAGCAGAAGTCACTGCGTGAGCAGTTGAGCTTTGTGCTGCAGGATACGGTGCTGTTCAGCGGGTCGATCTGGGAGAACATTGCGTATGGGCGGCCGGAGGCGACGCACGCCGAGATTGTGCAGGCCGCGAAGGACGCGAATGCGGATGAGTTTATCGACTGCCTGCCGCAGAAGTACGATACAGTCGTGGGCGAGCGGGGCATCCTGCTGTCGGGTGGCCAGCGGCAACGCATCGCGATTGCGCGTGCCATGGTGCGGAACAGCCCGATCCTGATCCTGGATGAGCCGACCTCGGCGCTTGATGCGAACAGCGAGCACCTGGTGTTCGAGGCGCTCGATCGATTGATGGAAGGGAAGACGGCGATCGTGATCGCTCACCGGCTATCGACGGTGCGGAATGCGAACTGCATCTATGTGCTGCAGGATGGGCGTGTCGTGGAGAATGGCACGCATGACGAGTTGATCCATGCCGGCGGTTTATACCAGGAATTGAACGAGACACAAGCCCATGCGGATGAAGAGAAGTCTGCTTTGCTGGCTTAGGCGTCCGTTCGGACAGTTGCCAGGAAGAAGGCCCGGATGCATCAGCAACCGGGCCTTCGTTTCTGCTGACAGCGCTGACTAAAGCTTCTTCAGCTCTGCGATGCGTGACTCGACGACGGTTACGTATTGGGTGACGACTTCGTCGGGAAAGCCGCCTGCACGGAAGGCATCGGTCAACTGCCTGTGACTGAGCTGGGCGAGCATGCCGCCGATCCATCGGGCGTCCTCGCGTGGTACCTCGCGGCCGATCCAGTCGAGATTGGCCCGCATGGCGAAAGACTTGGCCGTGACGCCCGCCGTGGCGAAGAGCATGCCGGTGGGACGCCTGGGAGTGCCGAAGTCCACGGTGGCTGTCGTCAGGCGGGTCACGAACTTCGAGTCTTTGAAGCTGTCGATATTTCCCTTGGAGCTTGCCTTGGTCCATCCGATGCCGTTGGAGCCGAAGCTTGCACCGACGTCGCTGACGAGGAAGAGTTGCTGGCCGCTCTTCTTATCGGTGTAGACGGCGTTGTTCTCGTCCTTCAGGTCCCAGTTGTTCATGACGGCCATCATGACGCGCAGGCCGTTGAACTCACGCTTGCCGTAGAAGGGGTTGGTCTTCCACTCCCAGATGCCAATCTTCTTCTGGCCCGCGGGTTTGCGTGCGAAGCGGACGTCCTGCAGTTGGCCGGCCTTCCATTCCTTCGGGCCCCGCTTCACCTTTACGTTACTGACGGTTGCTGACGGCAAGAAGTAGTCGTCATTGACGAAGTAGCCCATGGCCCACAGAAGGCGCGAGGCGACGACCTCTGGCCGTGCTTCTTCGCCAGCTTTCACGCGCCACTTCTTATCGCCGGCGTCGCGCACATCCATCTTGGGATTGGTGCCGCCCATGTCCTCTGATTCGAAGACGAATGGAGGGCGGGGCTGCTTGTCCCTGCCGCCCTGACCGTTGAGCAGGTCCAGCCTGGCGATGTCTTTTGGCTGGTGCCACAGGACGGGGTTGCGGATCTGCGCCCACAGCGCGGCGTTGCTGCGAACGTCGCGGTCATTGTCATCTTCTTTGGCCTTGGACTTCTTGTCGTCGTCCTGAACGTAAGCGGCGTGGGCGGCGGCAGGGGACGCAAAGCTTTGAAAGGATGCTGCGGCAAGCGTGCAGATCACTGCAAAGTGCGAAAGCCGTGTGAAACGCAACATGTTGTCTCCGAACGTGGTCTGTACGAGATAAGAAGCAATTCCCGCGAAGTGCGATGCGCGACGCACGGAAAACATCTTCCACTAGCGGTTCTGCATCCTCATGAAGTACGACGCTGTGCCAGTACAGCAGGAGACCAAGATACAAGTGAAGCTGATGGTACAGCCGGATGACGGCATCGAGCCCCTGTTGAACGCGCTGCGCAGCGCGAAGACGAGCATTCTGATTCTGATCTTTCGGTATGACCGTAGCGAGATCGAACGGGCTCTCGTAGAAGCCGTGCAGCGCGGCGTTACGGTGCAGGCGCTGATCGCGTTTACCAATCGCGGCGAAGAGAAGAACCTTCGCAAGCTGGAGATGCGTCTGCTGGAGCGCGGCATTACCGTGACGCGTACGGCGGACGACCTGGTGCGTTACCACGGCAAGATGTTCATCATCGACCGCAAGGAACTGTTCCTGCTGGCGTTCAACTACACGCACCTGGACATTACGCTGAGCCGGTCGTTTGGCGCTCGGATTACGACACCCGCGATCGTGGCGGAGGCGGTGAAGCTGTTCGAGTGCGACTCGCACCGGACGCCGTTTGTGTCGAGCGTGCATGAGCTGGTCGTCAGCCCGATTAACGCGCGCAAGGAGCTGACGGAGTTCATCAAGGGCGCCAAGAAGCAGCTGCTGCTGTACGAGATGAAGATCAGCGATCCAGACTTTGTGAAGTTGCTGCGGGAGAAGGTCGCGGATGGCGTGGATGTGCGGATCATCGGTCGCGCTTCACCCCGGGCGAATATTCTGCCGCTGCGGACGATGGGGATGCGTCTGCACGTGCGCGCGATCCTTCGTGATGGGAAGGCCGCATTTCTGGGCAGCCAGAGTCTGCGTAAGCTCGAGCTGGAGGCGCGCCGAGAGATTGGCGTGATCTTCCAGGATGCAGCGGCGGTGAAGAAGATGATCAACATCTTCGAAGGCGACTGGCAGGGGGCTCAGCCGGCGGTGCAGGACTCCATGGAAACGGCGATGGATATCCCGGTGCGGCGTGTGGCGAAGATCGTTGCGAAGCACATCAACGTGAAGCCGGTGGTGGAGCAGGTGCTGGAGCGCGTCTTCGAGCGCCGCACGAGTGACGTGGCGTTTGAACCGGGTGAGGTCGCACAGACAGTGCGTGATGCCTTCCGCGAAGAGATCCACGATGCCGTGTTGCTGGCGCTACGGGACATGGCGGCGCAGGCCGCGCAGCTGCAGGTGCAGCGAAAAGATTAGTTCGTGAGGAAGGTTTGCAATAGAGAAGGGCATGGCTTGCGCCATGCCCTTTCTGATGTCGATGTGACTCGGTTAGCGAGTCGGCTGGCCGGTGGGACGTGGCGAGCTGTCGTGCGTACGCGGTGAGCTGTCATGCGTGTGTGGGGAGCGATCATGCTCCTGTGCGAATGCGGCTATTGGAAGCGTCAGTGCAAGCAAAAGTGCAGCGTTACGAAGAACCATAAGTGTCACCCTGTTGGGACAGTCGTCGAGCGGTCGCGACTGGTGCCCACGGCTTTAGGGAAGAGCTTCGCGCCGGCTCCGTTCATCGCCCGGCGTGTTTGGCCTTGTGCCATGTTCAGTGCGGATCGCAGGTTCTCGAGTGACCCGCATTTCCTTGCCGAACACCTAACTAGACGCGCTTTGGTGGCGCGCGGATTCAGGAATTGCGTCGCGTGTTGCTTGTGTTGAGGCGCAAGAATGCGACATTCTTCTGACCCGAAGGTGGTGGTTGGATTCTGGCTCATTGCTTCGCAAAAGGCAGGGCCCACGCCTCAGGATTGAGACGTGGGCCTTGTTGGTTCGAAACGAAGCTTAGTCCATGGAGCGCGCGCGCTCGAAGGGTTTCTGCAGAAGTGCACGCGCTTCGTTGATGGCGCCCTGTGTGTTGTCGTTGGTCTGCACGGCGAGTCGGTATTCCTGCACGGCACGATCGCGCTGGCCGGTCAGGTCGAAGATCTTGCCGAGGCCGATGTGGCTCCAGACCTGCGTCCAGCGCGGTTCGCCGTCGCCTCGCAGCGAGTCGCGGTAGCTGTTGGCGGACGACTGGTAGTTACGTTGCGTAAAGAAGATCTCTGCGATGCGGTAGTTTGCGAGCGCTGAGTTCTTGTTGCTGTCGAGCGCCTTCTGGTACTCGGCCAGTGCACCGATGAGGTCGCCCTGGGCTACGAGTTGCTGACCCTTGAGGACGGCGACGCGGACGGCGAGATCCGGCGTGCTTTTGAGCACCCAGTTGTCGGGATCGATGACGATGCGGCGGGGACGGCCGAAGGTCTCGATGGTGTACGCGGAGTCCGTACCGGTCACGTCGATCTTGCGGGTTTCGGTCTTACCGTCGGTCTCGATGCGCAGGTCGATGGGCATGCGGAAGAGGTCGAGGTCCTGCGAGACAGAGCCGATGGTGCGGAAGCCTTTGTTGGACCCGAGACGGTAGATGGTGAACTTGTCCTGGAAGGACGGTGCGCCGGTGCCATCGATCCACTGCGCGAAGAAGGGTCTCAGGTTGACGCCTTCGCCGCCCTGCGCCTTCGCGACCACTTCCAGATCAGCGGAGCGGACGGGCTTGTCGGTGTACTGCGAGAGCAGGCCCTTCAGGAAGGCGAGGAATTTGTCGTCGCCAAGCTGGTAACGGAGCATGTGGAAGACCATGGCACCCTTCTCAAGCGTCATGGACTGGAACTGTGGCGAGAATGGGTCGACGCGAGCGAGGGTCGAGAGCGGTGCCGTGTCGTAGGCGAGCGCGCCTGCTTCGATATCGGGGATGGCGTTCTGGAGCGCGGTCTTGCCGCCGGTCTCTTCCAGGTTCATCAGTTCGGAGTAGCGGGCCATGCCGTTCGTGATCCACGCGTCGTTCAGTGTGGCAGGCGAGATCTCAGAGCCCCACCACTGGCGGCTGATGGTGTTGGCCAGCAGGCGATGGCTGTTCTTGTCGCCGATGCGATTGCCCGCAATGGCGGCAATCTCTGGTCCCCAGGATGCGGAGACGCTGTCGTCGGGCAGTTCGACGATCTGCAGCTTGCCGCTCTCGGGCTGGCCGAAGGTGTTGGTGAAGTACTCCTGCTGCTGCGCGGCTACGCCGGCGTAATCAGCAGCCGCGGCCTTGTGCGGCTCGGTGACGTAGATGGAGATCTGATTCGAGCCTGCGACCTTGCCTGCCGGTAGGAACTTGCCTGCGATCAGGGTTCCGGGGAAGCCGGGTTTGGACCATGCGAAGTCGAACTCGGTCTTGTTGCCAGCGACCGATTTCTTACCCGTGAAACCGCTGCTCACGGCGATCTCATCGCTGGGGACGGTGGCGTGCAGGTTCATCGTAAAGCGGTTGGTGTACAGGCCGACCATGGGGAACCAGCGGCCCGGGTAGAGCAGCATGGAGATGGGCGTGGCGAGCGCAGCGGTCTTGATGCCCTCAACCGGGCTTGTATCTGCTTCTTTCAGGATGCCGGCGTAAGTGAATGTAAAGGTGGAGGTTGTTCCGGTTGGGATAGCGACGGGAAGCGACACCGTAACGGTCGAGCGTCTGGCGTCACGGTCGCTGTCGAGCGGCTTGCCGTCCGGCCCGGTGATCTTGGTGATGCGGAGGCCGTTGTTCAGTTCGAAGGTGGCCGACATGAGGTCCTGAACCGCTGTGAAGGTGACGGCGGCGGTCGCTGTCAGGCGCTGAGCGACGGGATCAAGCTGTGCGTCGATGGTGTAGCCGGTCACCTGCAGCGGCTGGCGCGTGCCGCTGGTCTGGGCGGCGGCGGAGATAGAGAGAGCGGCGGCGCTGGTGGCGACTACAAACTTGCGGATCGCAAACATGCTGGCGAGGGTCCTTCATTCGAGCTGAGGCAAGGGTAGCCCAATTATGGGCTGTCCTTTATTTAGACGCAGATGCAGGCGCGGCGGATGAGGTGGTCAGGGGCGGCGGTTCAAGAGCTTCCAGTACGGCGTCGCGCAGGCTTTCGATGCCGGTGCGGTGGTTGGGGGATTGGAGCTTGTGACGGACTTCAGCGAGGGCTGCGATCTGAGCCGCACGCTCGGGTGAATCTTCGAGGAGGGGTCTCAGGGCCGCGGCGGCGGCTTCTCCGGTGAAGTGTTCCTGGAGGAGCTCGGGGACGATCCGCCTGCCGGCGACGAGGTTCACCATGCCGATGGGAAGATTGCCGTGCGCGTCCTCCTCCGCCGGAATTTCGACGGGGTATCGGACCAGGCGCTTCGCTGCCTTAAACGTAAGGTCCGAGACTCGATAGACGAGGAGGAACGGGATGCCGATGACCGCTGCCTGCACTGTCGCCGTGCCGCTGGCTACGACGGCTGCGCGGCTGTGCAGCAAGGCGGCGCGGGCGTCGGACACCAGCTTGACTCTGGATGCCTGCGTGGCGGTCCTCATCGCATCGCGACGTGCGTCGCTGACGGTGGGTGCGACGGGGAGAAGGTACTGATAGTCCTGCTCGATGAGTGCGGTTGCGCGCACCATCTCTGGCAGGTTTGCGTCGATCTCACCGCCACGGCTGCCGGGCAGGAGAGCGACCCACTGCTTTGCAGGATCGAGGCTGTGATCCTTCGCGTATTGCTCGCGAGAGATCGTCGGGAGCGGCTGTTCCGCCAGCGGATGTCCGACGAATTCGGCCGTGACGCCGCGGTTGGCATAGAAGGTCTCTTCGAAGGGAAAGATGGTCAGCATCTTCCAGATGCGTTGCTGCACCCAGCGCAGACGACTACGCTTCCAGGCCCAGAGTTGCGGGCTGACGAACCAGATGACGGGTACACCGAGCCTCTTGAGGTGTTTGGCGAGACGGAAGTTGACATCGGGGAAGTCGATGAGCACGGCGACGTCTGGCCGGTTCCTCTTGATGGATTGGACGAGCCGGAGGTAGCTGCCGAGGATGCGCGGGATGTGTTGCAGTATCTCGGTGATGCCCATGACGGCGACGTCTTCTGCGCGGACGACTCGTTGCTGGCCTTCGGCTTCCATGGCGGCTCCGCCCAGTCCGATGAAACGGGCCTGTGGCAGGACGGCTTTTACGGCAGCGATGAGTTGTGCGCCGTAGTGGTCGCCGCTGGCCTCGCCGGCCGAGAGGAAGATGAGTGGGGTCTGCAGCACGTCCCGACAAGTGTATCCGTCGCGGTAGGTGGGCGATGTTGCTGCGGAGCTCGTTATGTCGGATACGCAGAATTGCGACACGGAACGCATTGTGCGAGGCTGCGAGAAACATCCGAAAAAGCCGTGGGTTGAAGTGGCTGTCTGCACGGACTGACTTCGTGCACGGGAGACACCATGAATCGCTTCGTGCAACTGACCTTCGCTGCAACTCTGCCTTTGATCGCTGCTGTTGCAAGCATCGCGCCGCCATCCGCTGCGGCCCAGTCGTTTTCGATTGGCATCGCCATTCACACTGCGCCGCCCGCGCTGCCGGTCTACGTGCAGCCGCCGTGCCCGACGCCGGGCTACCTGTGGACGCCGGGATACTGGGCCTATGGTCCTGCGGGCTACTACTGGGTGCCGGGCGTGTGGGTTGCGCCGCCGCAGGTTGGCTATTTGTGGACGCCGGGTTACTGGGGCTTTGCAAGCGGTGCGTATGGCTGGCATCCCGGCTACTGGGGACCGCATGTCGGCTTCTATGGCGGCGTGAACTATGGCTTTGGCTATACGGGCGTGGGCTTTGGCGGCGGTGTGTGGGCGGGGAATACCTTCCGTTACAACACGGCTGTGATGAATGTGAATACGACGGTCATTCACAACACGTACGTCGACCGCACGGTGATTGTGAACAACAACATCAACCGTGTGAGCTTCAATGGACCTGGTGGGATCGCGGCGCGGCCGACGCCGCAGCAGATGGCCTTTGCCCATGAGCAGCATGTGGGTGCCACGGTAAATCAGCAGATGCACCAGACGAACTTTGCGCAGGATCGCGGCTCGCTTGCCAGCGTGAATGGTGGTCGGCCGCAGACGCTTGCGATGAACCAGGTGAATGGCCGCCGCTTCGACCAGCAGGGCCGCATTGCGCAGGGTGTCGCTTCCGGGCAGATGACCGCCGGTGAGACGAGAAACGTTGAGGGGCGCGAGGCGAACCTGAACAACACCATTCGGAATGACCGTGCAGCGAACGGCGGGAGCCTGACGCCGCAGGAGCAGCAGAACATCAACCAGCGCCAGAACAACATCAGCAACTCGATCTACAACGACAAGCACAATGCTGCCGTACAGAACCAGGGCAATAGTCTGGTGGGTGACCGCGAGGCGAATCAGCAGCAGCGAATTGCCAACGGCATCAACAGCGGCCAGATGACGGCGAGCGAGGCGGCACGAGCGGAGAGCCGTCAGCAGAACATCAACCAGCAGGTGAGGGCGGATCGTATGGCAAACGGCGGCCGGCTAAACGGACCTGAGCGGCAGCAGGTGAATCGCGAACAGAACGTCGCCAGCCACCAGATCCAGCGCGAGAACCACAATGGTCGTGAGGGTGTCCGTCGCCGGTAACGATCCGTGGTCGACAGCAAGAAGAAGCGGAGGCCGATGGGGCCTCCGCTTCTGTGTTGAATCGATGTTGCGTTAGTCGCCGGGCTGCAGGCGGAGTGGTTCTGCCGGAATGGGGATGACGGTGTCTTCCTGATCCTTGTACTGCAGGCGGTAGAGGCGCCAGTAGAGGCCGCGCTCCACGAGCAGTTCGTTATGCGTGCCGCTCTCGCGGAGCTGGCCCTTGTGCATGACCAGGATGGTGTCTGCGCGCTGAATGGTGGAGAGGCGGTGTGCGATTACGACCGAGGTGCGGCCGGTGATCATGCGCTGCAGGGCAAGTCGCACGCGCAGTTCGGTATCGGTGTCGACGGAGCTGGTGGCTTCGTCGAGGATCAGGATCTCAGGCCGGTGCGCCAGAGCGCGTGCGAAGCTGATGAGCTGCTTCTGGCCGGTGGAGAGGGTCGCGCCGCGCTCCTGCATGGGCTGGTCGAAGCCCTGCGGCAGGGTGCGGATGAAGTCGCCGATGTTGACCTCGTCGGCGGCATGCTCGACCTCGGCGTCCGTGATCCATTCACTGCCCAGACGGATGTTGCTGCGGACGGTGCCGGTGAACAGAAAGGCATCCTGCAGAACGACACCGAATCGCCTGCGCAGGGTGTCGAGAGCTACTTCGCGGACGTCGACACCATCGATCAGGACTGCGCCGCGCGTGACGTCGTAGAAGCGCATCATCAGGGCCGTGATGGTCGTCTTGCCGGCACCGGTGTGTCCGACGATGGCAGCGGTCTCACCGCGCGCCACGCGGAACGAAACACCACGGAGGATCCACTCGATGTCGGTCGATGCGGCAAGCTCCGCGTCGGCCGCGGTTTCGACCCAGACGCGCTGGTCGTCGTTCAGCGTCTGGTAGGTGAACCAGACATCGCGGAACTCAATGGCGCACGGTGAGCCACTGTCTGGCGTGGCGGTGACGGTTGCCGGTGAGACGATTTCGGGCTCGGTATCGATCAGCTTGAAGACACGTTCGCTGGCGGCCATGGCAGCCTGCAGAATGTTGTACTTCTCGCTGAGGTCCATGATGGGCCGGAAGAAGCGCTGCGCGTACTGCATGAAGGCAAGCAGGACGCCGACCGTGACCGTGCGGCCGAAGAAGGTGCTGCCGTGGAGGACGCCTAGGCCACCCTTCCAGATGACCGTTGCGATGGCGATGCTGCTGAGCAATTCGACTGCAGGATAGTAGAGCGAGTAGGCCTGCACCTGGTCGACGAAGGCGTCGCGATGTTCTGCGTTGATGCTTTGGAAGTCCTTGTAGGCGCGCTCTTCGCGGTTGAAGAGTTGTACGACGCTCATGCCGCTGACGTGTTCCTGCGTGTAGGCGTTGATCTTCGCAATGGCGACGCGGATGCGACGGTAGCTGGCGCGTACGGCGATCCGAAAGAGCCGCGTGGCGTACATGATGAGCGGCAGTACGGAGAGCGTGAGCAGGGCCAGCGGCCAGCTCATCCAAAGCATGATGCCGACGATGAAGATCAGGACGAAGACGTCTTCGAAGATCGCGAGCACGCCGCTCGTGAACATTTCGTTCAGCGCGTCAATGTCGCTTGTGACGCGCGTAACCAGGCGGCCCACGGGATTCTTGTCGTAGAAGCCGACGTGCATGCGCTGCAGGTGGCGGAAGATCTGCGAGCGCATGTCGAACATGATGCGCTGGCCGGTCCACTGCATCAGGTAGGTCTGCAGGAACTCGAGACCGTAGCTCATCAGCAGCGCGCACATGTAGAGTAGCGCGCACTGGGTGATACCCGTGAGCGGCACTGTGCTGAGATGGCGCTGGAGAAATGGCGGTACAAACGTCGTGGAGCGGCCCGTCATGTAGCGATCGGTCGCAACGAGGATCAGGTAAGGGCCCGCGACGTCCGCGGCGGCCTTGAGCAGGATGGCGGCGAAGCTGAGGACGGCATGGCCCGTGTAGGGACGCATGTAGGTCAGCAGCCGGCGCATCAGCCGGCTGTCATAGGCCTTTCCCAGTACCTCTTCGTCGCCGCCGGACTTCGCTGCGGGCTTGGGCTTTTCTTTGGTGCGTTTCGCCATGAGTCTGTCCCATTGTAGATGTGGGCCGGGGCCGCTCCGGTGCAGCTTTCGTATGGGGCGGCCAGCACCAACGTGGGAAAATGGAGCCATGGGCACGGTCGACAACACGCTGGGACTGTACCTTTCGGTGCCGTTCTGCAAAGCCAAGTGCACCTTCTGCAACTTCGCCTCAGACGCTTACCCGCCCGCGCGCATGGCCGCTTACGTGGATCGGGTCATTGCAGAGATTGGCGCCGCGCGCGATTTCGCGTCACCGCATGGACTTGCGGTCCCATCCGCGGTGGATTCGATCTTCCTTGGCGGGGGTACGCCTTCGTTGCTGGAGCCACAGCAGATGACGGCGCTCTTTGGTGCGCTTCGTGACCAGTTTCAAGTGTTTCAGGACGCCGAGATCACCGTAGAGGCCGCTCCGGGTCAGATCTCCGATGCGCTGTTGGACTCGCTGCTAAAGAGTGGTGTGAACCGCATCTCGCTGGGGGTGCAGAGCTTCGTCGATGCGGAGTCGCGGGCTGTTGGGCGCTCGCATACGGGTGCTTCGTGCCTGGCAGAGCTGGAACGCCTGCGTGCTGCGGGCGTTCGGGATCTCAACGTGGATCTGATCGCCGGGCTGCCGCACCAGACGGTCGCGAGCTGGAGTGAGTCGTTGCAGCAGGCCATCGAGAGTAGCGTCGATCACGTTTCTGTCTACATGCTCGAGGTCGATGAGGATTCGCGGCTTGGGCGTGAGCTGATCGGACCGGGTGTCCGTTACGGCGCCAATGCGACGCCTGCTGACTCACTGGTTGCGGATCTTTATTCGCAGGCTTGTGAAGCGTTGAACGGCGCAGGGCTGACGCAGTACGAGATCTCGAACTTTGCGCGAGCCGGCCATACGTCGCGGCACAATCTGAAGTACTGGACACGGGCACCCTACCTCGGTTTCGGACTCGATGCGCACTCCATGCTGTTGGACGCCGAGACCGGTGGGGCTGTGCGCTTCGCGAACGCCGACGACCTGGACGGTTACATGGACGCCGCCGAGGCCGTGGAGGTGGAGCGGGTGGATGCACTTGAAGCCTGGGAGGAGAGTATCTTCCTTGGGCTGCGTTTGAGCGAGGGCGTGTCGATCGACGCGTTGCGGCGGGATTACCCTGCTGCGTGGGTGGATGCCTTTGTTGAGAGGTCCCGTGAGCTTGCTATCGCGGGCTTCATGTCTGTAGACCGCGAATCCGTCCGATTGACTCAGAACGGACGCATCCTCTCATCCAGTGTTTTTGGAGAATTGCTCGCTATCCCAGCAGCTTAGAATCATGTCATCGCGGATGACCGCCATTTGATCGAGTTCGGACGGAATGCCAATCAGCTCTCACATACCTTCCGTCACACCTATGCGGCAGGACTGACACAAAGCGACGTTGAGCAGGAGATCACGAAGCATCTGCAGCTCTTGCAGGACCGACTCATGGCCGGACCCTATACGGGAGAAGTTCATGTGAGAGGAGTGCACCTTGAGTTTCGAGCCTTTAGATTCGACGACGGCAACATCCACGTGGGACGCATCACCGTACGTTAGCCCGGGTGCGCGAGCCCTCACTCCACGCGAATCAGCGCTGATCACAGCGATGCTCGAAATGCTGCCGGACGGCGCATCGCTGCGGGATCATTTGGCTGACGCTCGTGTCGAGTTCATGAAGGACGGCGGCATGGGTAGCCTTCGTTTTACGGGGCTCGGGCCTCGGAAGATGGATCACGAATTGATCGCCGTGCGTGCAAGGGACGAAGACGGCATGGGGCTCGAGATTTCGCTTAACGTCGATCAGGATGGCGACCTGTTCGAGTTGGATATTTGGCGAGTTGATTTCAAGCCTTTGCTGCGCTTGCCGGAACCTGGAGAACTGAAACGTGCCTGAGAACATCATCGACCTTCGCAGCGACACCGTAACAAAACCCACGCCCGAGATGCGTTCTGCCATGGCCAACGCTGAGGTGGGGGATGACGTCTACAGCGAGGACCCGACGATCAACAAGCTGGAGGCGCGCGCTGCTGAGCTCTTTGGCCGTGAGGCTTCTATCTTTGTGCCGACCGGATCGATGGGCAATCAGATCGCACTGCGTCTGCACACGCAGCCCGGGAGGGAAGTTGTCTGCGAGTCGCGGGCGCATGTGATGGACTGGGAGATGGGCATGGCCGCAATGTTCAGCGGCTGCCAGTTGCGTACGGTCGCCGGGCAGCGCGGTGTTCTGCGCTGGAAGGATATCGAGCCGGCTCTGGCGACATCCGGTCTTTACTACAAGGCACAGACCGGCCTGGTCTGGGTAGAGAACACGCACAACATGGCAGGCGGCACGGTGACGCCGCTGGCCGTCATGCGCGAGTTGCGGAATGGCGCGCACAGCCGCGGCTTGCCCATTCACCTGGATGGTGCGCGAGTGTTTAACGCCGCGACCGCTCTGAAGACCGACGTTGCCACGCTGACGGAGGGCTATGACTCGGTGAACTTTTGCCTGTCGAAGGGCCTGTGCGCGCCGGTGGGATCGCTCCTGGTTGGCACTGCGGAATTCATCCGGGAAGCCCGCATGGTCCGCAAGGCGCTGGGTGGTGGCATGCGGCAGGCGGGCATTCTGGCCGCGGCGGGCTTGATCGCGCTGGAAGAGATGCCGAAGCGTCTGCACGAGGATCACGCCACGGCGAGGCTGCTGGCAGAGGCCTTGGCGAAGATCGAAGGCATCACGATTGATCCAGCAGATGTTGAGACGAACATCGTGATCTTCACCACTGCCTTTGACGCGCCTGCATATGTCGCAGCGCTCAAGCAAAACGGCGTACTTGCCAGTGCCCTGAGCGCCCACAGCGTGCGCCTGGTGACGCATCGCGATGTGGATCAAACCGCCTGCCTGCGTGCATCGGCGATCCTGGCAAATGTTGCGATAGAGGCACATACAGCGGCCTAATGCGTCCGGTGGCGCGTAGACTGGAGGTTCACACTCCATTGACAGACTGCGCTTCGGCGCACTGTTCGACATTCACGCCAACTGCATTGGAATGCAATGGGAAGCGCGGTGAGATTCCGCCACTGCCCCGCAACTGTAATCGCGCTCCTCCGATGCATTGAGGAGACGCGGAGCTTCGAGGCGCCGGTCGTCACTGCGAACAGCGGGAAGGCGAGGTGCGTGGCATTACCGAGGCCCTGCGCAAGCGCGTAAGTCAGGAGACCGATTCCGGTGCTGACAGCAAACCACGCCCCGAGGGGGAGCGTAGGAGATTCAAATGTATTGCATCCCCAGGCGACGCGCGCGCACATGCGTGTGGCTCGCCGCAGTCTTGTCCACCACTACACTTACGGCACACGCCGTCATCATTCGCGGCAGCGTGCGCGATCCGCTGGGCCGGGCCATTCCATCGGCACGCGTGCAGTTAATCAAGGGCACGCAGGTTGTGGCATCGACCGTCACACTGCCGGATGGTTCGTACGAAATTCGCTCTACGGAAGACGGACGCTTCTTGCTGCTGGCAAACGCACAGGCCTTTGCCGTGCAGGTCAGCGAGCCTTTCTATGGCCGGTCGCTGGACGTGGTCTCACGCGATCTGCAAATGACGATCAATCCCGTCCGCAGTGAAGTCACGGTGACGGCCACGGGCGTACCCACGGCGATCGCGCAGACGAGCGGTAGCGTCACGATTATTCCGATGCAGGACCTGAGCACGCGTGTCGACGTGACGCAGGAACTGCGTCTGCAGCCAGGCGTATCGATGGTACAGACCGGCCAGTACGGTGGTGCGACGTCGCTGTTTGTGCGTGGCGGCAACTCGGACGCGAACAAGGTCCTGATCGACGATGTACCCGCGAACGACGTGGGCGGTGTCTTTGACTTTGGCACCGTATCTTCCACGGCAGTGCGCGCGTTGGAGTCACATCGCGGACCGGATAGCGTGCTCTACGGTACGGATGCGCGCGCGGGTGTGGTGCGCTTTGAAACACCGCACGGCACGGCGATTCGGCCGGTGCTTACTTACTCTGGTGACGCGGGAAACTTACACACCTGGCGCAATGAAGCGACGCTCTCCGGTACGTACGGCAAGGCGGATTACTACACGGCCTTCTCGCGCTTCGATACCTCCAACGCGCTGGCCAATGACCGCTATCATTCCGCGACGTCTGCTGCGAACCTGGGCTATAGCTTCACGGGCACTACCAGCATCCGCGGCACAGTTCGCAATGGTGTGTCTGCAACGGGACTGCCGGGCCCCTATGACTTCCAGGGCCTGACGCAGGTGGGTAAGCAGGGCGATCAGAACACGTACATGTCCGGCGTCATCGACGACACGCGTCGAAGCGGCTGGCATAACAGCTTCCGCTACATTGGCGCACGCAAGCGCGAGCAGTCGCAGCAGTTTGCCAGCAACGGCACACCGGATGGCTTCGGCACTTACTACGGCAAGGTTGTGACGATTCGCGGCGCGAATGGCACGTCTGCAACGGGCAGCGCCGTCGTTGGTTACGATCCGTTCCCAACGCGCTATGAACTGGTCTCGAACCGCGATGGACTTGACTACCGGACGGACTACAAGGTCAACGAACACCTTACGGTCATTGGTGGTTTCCGCTTTCAGGATGAGCGTGGCTCGTATCGGTATCCGCTGTTCGGCACCAATCAGCAGGTTGGCCGCAGCAACTACGATTACACGTTGCAGATGCAGGGAAGCGTGGGTCACCGAGTCTTCTATACACTGGGCGGTGCGATCCAGCGCAACTCGCTGTATGGCACTGAGGGCCAGCCGCAGCTTGGGCTTGCTTACTATGCCATTCAGCCTGGTACCGGCTGGTTCCATGGCACGCGTCTGCGTGTGAACTTTGCCAAGGGCGTGCAGGAGCCGAACCTGTCGACGCAGCTCTCATCGCTGTATGCCGCGCTGCAAGGCATCAACGATACGGCGGATATTGCAAAGTTCCGTGTCAGTCCCATTGGCGCACAGCGCAGCCGTACTTACGAAGGTGGCGTAAGTCAGAACATCTATAGCGACCGTGCGATTCTGCACCTCACTTACTTTCACAGTACGTACGGCCGCGGCATCGAGTATGTGTCGACGTCGCTGTACAACCAGTACTTCAACCAGACGCTGCCGCAGGCGCTGTATGGCTTTTATCTGAACTCTCTGTCGACACAGGGGCAGGGCATCGAAGCGGAGCTGCAGTACCAGATGACGCATCGCCTGTTTGTTCGTGCAGGCTACACGTACCTGGATGCTTCGGTGAAGCAGTCCTTCTCAACCGATGCGTTGCAGGCGCTTGGTGGTGCGGCGACCGTAAACCCCAAGTATGCGGGCGTTGCCATCGGTGTCAGTTCGCCGCTGGTGGGTCAGCGTCCGTTCCGGCGCGCGCCGAACACGGGCTTCTTCGTCGTGCAGTACACGGGCAACAAGTTTGGTGCTGCGCTGAAGGGGGCTATGTCCTCGCGGTCGGATGATTCGACGTTTATCGATGCGTTCTCTAGCTCTACCTTCGATAACTCGATGCTGCTGCCGAACCGTAACCTGGCCTATGGCTTTACGAAGCTGGACGCCAGCGTCACCTACCAGTGGCGGCCGTCGATCGGTGTGTTTACGCAGGCTGAGAATCTGCTGAACAACCAGCACATTGGCGCGTTTGGCTATCCAGGCCTTCCGCTGACGGTGCGTGTTGGCCTGAAGGTTCGCTTTCCAGCGGAATAATCCAGTGCTGCCCGGAGAGCCGAAGTAGGCTTACCGGGCAGCATGCCGTATTGGCGTGTAGAAATATCGATCCAAAATTCATGGACGGCGTCTTATCTAGAGAGCCATGTCAGCGGCTTTCAAGGAGTTCGCTATGTTCCGTTCCATGGCAATCACTGCAGGTCTAGTCTGCTGCACCACACTCAGCATGAACGCGCAGCGTTCGGATGCATACACGGAAGGCCCAAAGCCTGTCAGCATCATCGTGCGTGCGGAGAGCAAGGGCGGCGCGCCCACGTTGCAGCCTTCCGATCTCAAGCTGGAGTTCAACGGCAAGACAGTGCCTGTCAGCTCTCTGCAAGCGCTTAGCGTTGGGAACAAGCCCGGTGTGCGCACCGAGGTCGCGCTGCTGATCGACGACGGCCTGCGCTCGAACTTTGGCATCCAGCTTCATGAAGTGGAATCGTTTGTGAAGAACACCGTTTCGCCCACCACCGCGGTCGGCGTTGGCTATATGCGCAATGGTGGCGTTAATTTTCCCCAGGGCTTCAGCACGGAGGCTGAGCAGGAGCTCAAGGCCATCCGTCTCCCCATCTCCATGGCAGGCGTCGACGGCAGCCCATACTTCTGCCTCCAGGATCTGGTGAAGAAGTGGCCCGTACATCCGGGCGTCGCGCGAGTGGTCCTAATGATCACCAGCGGCATCGATCGCTACAACGGATCGGTGAGCCCAATGAATCAGGACAGCCCCTACGTCGCGCAGGCCATTACGGACGCCCAGCGTGCCGGCGTGCCCGTTTATTCGATCTATTACGGCCGTCGCGAGGTGAATGGCAATCTCGCCAGCTTCAGCGGGCAGAGCTATCTGAGCCAGACTGCCGAAGGCACAGGTGGCGAATCACTCAACGGCGGCACTATCAACCCGGTCTCGCTTGAGCCATACTTCCGAAAGTTCGACTCTGAGCTGCGTGAGAGCTATCTGGTTACCTTTCAAACCGGCTCCACCAAACTGCAGCGCGTAAAGGTCAGCTCCAACACCAAGGGCGTCAAGCTACGCGCACAGCAACTGGCAGGCGCAGCCGGCGCCAGATAGGCCTCAAAAGCATAGTTGCAAATGGCAACGCGATTCGTCGCGTTGCCATTTTGTTTGTAGCTTCACTAGTTCTGATAATCCTTACGGATCAGATTCACCGAGACGCGGCTGCGCCATGGACGGCTTTTGCGGTTAGAGTCGATCGACTTATGTGCGATATCAGGCACATAAGTCACACAAAGTGCGGCAGTTGTGTCTTTCTGACGCTGCCGTGTTGCTGCGGGTGAAAATGACGTGCGGAAAGTGCTGCTTGCGGCGCTCGGCGGGTGGCTCACAGTCGCGGTTGTGCCATCACAACTAGAGAATCAGTAACGCCACCACGACAGAGGCCACCATGAGTACTCCGCAGAATCCGCCGAACTATACCTTTCCCATGGCACAGCAGGACGGCAATCGCTACTTTGTTCCGGCCGATAAGACCGACGATGGGGAGATCATCGGCCGGTCCGTGCAGATCATCCGTCAGGACGCTCAGACTCTCTTCGCCATGTGGAGCGATATCGTTTCTATTCCCCTGTGGCAGGAGTATGTCGTTTCTGTAAATCCTGTAAGTGAGCGTGTAAGTCATTGGGTTATGGGTGATCCGGATGATGCCGACGGCAAGCGCGTTGAGTTTGATTCGGAAGTAACAGAGCTCGTCCCGGGTAAGAAGATTGCCTGGCGCTCCATCACCGACGATGTAAAGCAGAGTGGTGTTGTCACCTTTGAAGAGACAGCGCGGGGCACACGCGTCACGCTGGTGCAGGTGGGTAAGGTACCCGCTGGCGCCCTCGGCAATGCGATCGCCGCGACAGCCAAGCGCAGCCCGCGACAGATTGTGACGGAAGATCTGCGTCACTTCAAGCAGTTCGCAGAGACGGGCGAGATTCCTACCGTGAAGGGCCAGCCGCATGGCGATCGCGGCATAAGCGGAACCATCAAGAAGTGGATGTACGGCGAGAACAACCCCACGCCGCCGGGCAGCAGCCAGCAGTAGTCTGCATCGCCCTGGATCTGCGTAAGTCAACCATTTCGAAACACTCGCGACAAGTTAGAAGGAGTACGCAATGAAGGCAGTCTGCTGGATGGGCAAAGAGTCCATGGAGGTCCAGAATGTTCCGGACCCAAAGATCATTAACCCCAAGGACGCAATCATCCGCGTCACGCGTACCGCAATCTGCGGTAGCGATCTGCATCTGTACGGTGGCTTCATCCCGTCGATGGAATCCGGAGACATCCTGGGCCATGAGTTCATGGGCATCGTCGAAGAGGTCGGCAGTGAAGTGAAGAAGTTGAAGCGTGGCGATCGCGTCGTGGTGCCATTCACCATCGCATGCGGTAGCTGCTTCTTCTGCGCAAGCGATCTATGGAGCGTCTGCGATAACACCAACCCCAACGCCCAGGTTGCCGAAACGATGTATGGCTACTCGGGATCAGGTCTCTTCGGCTTCTCGCATCTGTACGGCGGTTACGCCGGGGGACAGGCGCAGTACGCACGCATCCCGTTCGCGGATGTGGGACCCATCAAGATCGAGAGCGACATCCCGGACGAGAAGGTACTCTTCCTTTCGGATATTTTCCCAACCGGCTACCAGGCTGCTGTGAATGCAAACATCAAGCCCGGCGACACGGTCGCTGTTTGGGGTTGCGGTCCCGTGGGGCTCTTCGCCATCGCCAGCGCGTACATGCTGGGCGCAGAGAAGGTCATCGCCATCGATCGCTTCCCAGAGCGTCTCCGCCTCGCAGAGGGTTACTGCGGAGCAACCATCATGGACTACACCGATGAAGGTCTCAGCATCCAGGAAGCGCTGCGGGATATCACTGGCGGCATGGGACCGGACTCCTGTATCGACGCTGTCGGTATGGAAGCACACGCTGCCACGACGGCCGGTCTGTATGACAGTGTGAAGCAGACGTTGATGCTTGAGACGGATCGTCCCATCGTTCTGCGCGAAGCTATTCAGGCCGTGCGCAAGGGCGGAACTATCTCCATCCCTGGCGTCTATGGTGGCGTCCTCGATAAGGTGAACTTTGGTGCAGCGTTCGGCAAGGGTGTCCACATGAACATGGGTCAGACCCACATGCAGGCGCATCTCGCACCGCTACTTGAGCGCATCGAAGCAGGCCAGATCGACCCAAGCTTTATGATCTCGCACCGCATCGGTATCGAGCAGGCACCGGAGATGTACGGCAAGTGGCAGAAGAAGGAAGACCAAGTCACCAAGATCGTGATCGATCCTTGGGCTGACACACTGAACGAAGCTACGCATGGCAAGGTGGTTGCTTAGTTCTTTACACAAAACAAAACAAAAAAGCCTCGAGAATCGTCGGGGCTTTTCTGCGTTTGCATCTCTTCATCTTGTCCAGCTTCAAGCGACATGCGTGCTTTGTAGCGTGAGTTAGTTACGAGGCATCTTGAGCTACAGCATCGCTACGTGCTTTGCTGCTTCATCGCGGTACCGCTGGCCCAGCCCTTGCTCGCTACGATCGCTGACGCTGCCTTGTCGTGTGAGAGCGGTTGGGAGGTGGAAGATCAATGATCGCAGTGATTGCTGGCGTCGGAGGAAAGCTCTTACCGGAAGATCGTAGTACGTCATAACGAAGTAAGAGATTGTCCCGGCGATCAAGAGCACCGAAGGAACGACGAGGGGCTGCAAGGAAGGAAGGCGAAGGAGGAGTGCCTTCACTGCAGGCAAATCAAAAAGAACCATGATGGGGGCATGGATGAGGTATAGAGGGAAGGAAATGTCCCCTAAGAAAGCGCAGACAGGCGCGAGTCTTTTCGATACGTGACAACGCGAGCCGAGATAAACGGTGGCAGGTAGAAGAGAGCTGATCGCGAGTAGCTGAAATAGCTTGGTGCGTAACACTGGATGCGGTGATTGCAGGATCAGCAGTAATGCGATGATGATGCCTAGGGAAGCGAAGATGCTGATCCGATCTGAGAAACTCTTGCGCGGATTCGCACGGGTGTAGCGAAGGATGAGCACTCCGGCGACAAAAGATAGACATACACGAGCGGTGCCGCCGATGAGATGGCCTGCGTTCAAACCCCATCCAACATCAGTGCCCTTGTATTGCGTTGTAAGCCCGATCATCAACGCGAGTGAGACGGCGTAAGTCGCAATGAGAGCCTTGTTGCTGGCGATTTTTTTACGAATGGCTGCAGCGAAGGCAATGTTGACCAGCAACTCGAAAAACATTGACCAGGCGGGGAAGTTCAGCGGGAACAGAAGGTGGCTCTTCCAAACGCCGAAGCCAGGAAGAATCAACGTCTGTAGACCGAAGAGAATCGAGAGGCGACCCACGTCCCCAATCGAAAGAGGGAATTTGACCATCACCAGCAGGAACGAGATGGTTCCCTCGAGCAGGCCAAAGAGATAGATCGGGTAGAGACGAATGAGGCGTGCGCGTAAGAACTGCTTGAAGGTGAGTGACAGCGCCAGGCGCCGTTCATAAGAGAAAGCAATCACAAACCCGGATAAGCAGAAAAAGAAGTCGACCCCAAGGGTTGTGTCGTGCCCAGCTCGCAAGTTGAGATAGGCGGGTGCGTGCAGATAAACGACTAGCACGGAAACAAGGCCGCGGAGCGCATCTAGCAAATGGAAACGGTGATGACCGCCGGGCGTTGGAAGCGGGTTGGATTCTTTCAAACGTAAACTCCCTAAAATGAACAGGAATCACGCTTTTCAGTCGTGACTCCCCACCGAGCATTACCACCCTCTTTGGGTGGAGCCCTCACCTCACGGAGCAGCCAAGGCGGTAGCCCGAAAAATGGCAGCTGGGACCGGCAACCGTGCAGAGGATTTCGGGCACCGCCCTAAACTACAGTAAAAAATTCCTAGTACGGAAAATTATTCCTGGCGTTCAGCCTTGCCCCATAACTAATTCATTTTGTGAAAAAATTAATTCGACACACGAAGGGGCTTGGCAACTTTCGGCGACTGTTATTCATCAGCTCCAAAGCTGTCGCGCGCGAGCTTGTGCCCAATCTGGATGTGGTTTTGTAGGCGTCTGAATTGTCCAGGCCGAAACATGTCGTAAACAAAAGCCCCGGATTGCTCCGGGGCTTTCTGTCTCGTCGCACTTGCGTCTGCGGCTTTGGCCGCGTCCGCTGCATGCAATGCTTTAGTACATGCCGTCCATACCGCCGCCACCGCCGTGGTTGTGGCCGCCGCCTGCCGGTGCCTTCTCCGGGATGTCGGCGATCATGGCTTCCGTCGTCAGCATGAGGCCGGCGATGGAGGCTGCGTTCTGCAGGGCAGTGCGCGTTACCTTGGTGGGATCGATGACACCGGCCGCGACCAGGTCCTCGTACTTGTCGGTGCCTGCGTTGTAACCGAAGGTCATGTCCTTCGACTCGGTGATCTTACCGATCACAACTGCGCCTTCTTCGCCTGCGTTGTAGGCGATCATGCGCAGCGGCTCTTCGATGGCGCGACGGATGATGTTGGCGCCGATCTTCTCGTCACCATCAAGCGTCTTCACCAGCGCGTCCACATCAGGGATGCAGCGGATCAGGGCCACACCGCCACCGGGGACGATGCCTTCTTCGACGGCAGCGCGGGTTGCGTGCATCGCGTCTTCGACGCGTGCTTTCTTTTCCTTCATCTCGGTCTCGGTAGCAGCACCGACCTTGATGACTGCAACGCCGCCAACCAGCTTGGCGAGGCGCTCCTGCAGCTTCTCACGGTCGTAATCCGACGAGGTCTTCTCAACCTGCGAACGGATCTCGCGCACGCGACCGTCGATGTCGGCTTCCTTGCCGGCGCCGTCGATGATGGTGGTGTTGTCCTTGTCGATGGTCACGCGCTTCGCGGTGCCCAGGTCCTCGATCTTCACGGACTCCAGCTTGATGCCGAGGTCTTCCGTGATGGCCTTGCCACCGGTCAGGATGGCGATGTCGCCCAGCATTGCCTTGCGGCGATCGCCGAAGCCAGGTGCCTTCACAGCAGCGACGTTCAGCGTGCCACGCAGCTTGTTGACGACGAGCGTTGCGAGAGCCTCACCATCAACATCTTCCGCGATGATGACGAGTGCCTTGCCGGTGCGAGCGATCTGCTCCAGCAGGGGAAGGATGTCCTTCATGGACGAGACCTTCTTCTCATAGATGAGGATGTATGGATCCTCAAAGGCAGCTTCCATGCGCTCTGCGTCGGTGACGAAGTAGGGCGACAGGTAACCGCGGTCGAACTGCATGCCTTCGACGACGTCGAGCTGGGTCTCCATGCTCTTCGCCTCTTCGACGGTGATGACGCCGTCCTTGCCAACCTTCTTCATCGCTTCGGCAATGATGGTGCCGATCTGCGAATCCGAGTTAGCCGAGATGGTGCCGACCTGAGCGATCATGTCGCCAGAGACGGGCTTGGAGAACTTGGACAGGGCGCCGCCCTGAACCACACCGTCGTTGTCGCGAACGCCGATGATGGCTGCAACAGCCTTATCGATGCCGCGCTTCAGTGCCATGGGGTTTGCACCGGCAGCAACCGTCTTCACGCCCTCGCGGAAGATAGCCTGTGCCAGAACGGTTGCAGTGGTCGTACCGTCGCCGGCAACGTCCGAGGTCTTGGAAGCAACTTCCTTGACCATCTGTGCGCCCATGTTCTCGAGCGAGTTCGCCAGCTCGATTTCCTTGGCGACGGTAACGCCGTCCTTGGTGATGGTCGGCGAACCGAACTTCTTCTCGATGACAACGTTACGGCCCTTGGGTCCGAGGGTCACCTTGACGGCGTCCGCCAGGACGTTCACGCCGCGGAGGATAGCCTGACGGGAATCTTCACCGTGCAGAATTTGCTTTGCCATTATGTTTTCCTTTGTTCGCGCTCACGAAGAGCTGCGGTTGATTGCGGAGTTCTGAAAACCCATGTCTCAGAAGCGAGACATGGGGCACCCGAGTTCGGGGCAATGGTTACTTGAGGATTCCGAGGACTTCTTCTTCGCGCATGATCAGCAGATCTTCGCCTTCCAGCTTGATCTCGGTGCCGGAGTACTTGCCGAAGAGGACCGTGTCGCCAGCCTTGACGTCGAGCGGGAATACCTTGCCCTCGTCATTGCTCTTACCCTTGCCGACGCTGATAACTGTGCCCTGCTGGGGCTTTTCCTTCGCAGAATCGGGGATGATGATCCCGCCGCGAAGTGTTTCGCCTTCTTCCAGGCGACGGACCAGGATGCGGTCGTGCAGCGGTGTGAATGTCGATGCCATGGTTCTTCGTTCTCCTTGATGTGTGGGTGGGCGGTAGGGCGTTTTAGCACTCCGCCGCTCCGATTGCTAATGTACGGCGGTGGCCTAGTGAGAGTCAAGACTGCTCAATGAAATATGAGTGAATGTCGCTCAAGGTCGTCTGTAAACGTCAAGCAGCGTCAAAAGACGACTTCAGTTTGTGACTGCTCGGAGACAGGCGAGCGCCTGCGGCGGTAGAATGCACCCATGCAGTTCCGCCGTTCGCTTCTCGTCTCCGTTGCAAGTGTTGTTACCCTGGCCGCCACGCTGGCCCCTGCGCAGTCGGAGCGCCACGGCCGCAAGTACAAGGCGCCGCCCGAGACCAGCCACCTTGAGATTCTGGTAGTCAAGGACACGAACGGCAAGATCCTTGAGAACGCTGCCGTCATCTTCCATCCCACGAAGGATGGCAACGACGAGGGCAATCTCGAGATCAAGTCCGGCACAGACGGCAAGGCTTTCATCGACATCATTCCGACCGGCTCGCAGGTGGGCATTCAGGTCATTGCGAATGGCTTTACGACCTACGCCGGAACGATCCTGCTGGATGGGCCTTCGAAGCAGTTGACGGTACGCATGAAGCGGCCGACGACGCAGGTCTCTGCGTATGGTGAGAACGAAGCCAAGGACATGAACCGCAGCGTCGGCGTTCAGGAGCCCATTCGCAATACGGGCCCGTCTTCGACGCCGAAGCCGCTGCCGGCCACAGCACCTGTGATCAAACTGCCCTCGCTGCCGAAGAACGCGAAGGCCAAGGGTGATTCGACCGTGGTACCCGCCGACCATAACGTCACTCCGGCGCCTGCAGCACCGGCCAAGATGCCGAATAAGACCTCGAGCGATACCACGCCTGCCAGCGACGGCTCGCCCGGTACCTCCTCTCCTTCGAACTAAGCATGAGCAACATACTGTGGGGCCGACGTGCACTCGTCACAGGCGGCGTCCGGCGGCTGGGACGTGCGTTCGCCGTGGCTCTCGCGGCCGCGGGAGCGAACGTCGTTGTGACCTCACGCTCGCTGGATGCGGAGTCTGCCGCGGTCGTCCAGGAACTCACAGATCTCGGAGTCCGCGCGCACGCCGTCGCGTGCGATGTGCGCTCGCCGGATGCTGTCATCAGCGCGGTCGCACAGGCGGTGGAGTTTCTTGGCGACCTGGACCTGCTGATTAACAACGCCGGTATGTTTGAGTCGGCACCGCTAGAGGCACTGTCGCCAGAGCAGTGGGACGACGCCTACGCGGTCAACGCTCGCGGTCCATTCCTGGTGGCGCAGGCGGCCTTGCAGCATCTGCGTGCCAGCGGTCATGGCAGGATCATCAACATCGGCTCGCTCGGTGGCATGAAGCCATGGATCACGCACGGGCACTACTGCGCCAGCAAGGCCGCGCTGCATATGCTGTCGCAGACGATGGCGAAGGCATGGGCACCGGAGGTCAGCGTGAATTGCGTCGCGCCCGGCATGATCCGTTTGCCGGACGAGCCGGAGCGGCTGGCAGGGAAGACGCCCATGGGACGCGATGGATCCCCGGAGGACGTAGTAGCAGCCGTAATGTTCTTCGCCGCCGCGCCGGAGTTCATCACGGGACAGGTGATGGCGGTCGATGGTGGCCTGAGTCTCATCTGAGCCGACTGGGCCAGAGCGCAGACTTACGGCGTGGCTCGCTGGGCCTGGAAGAGATGAATGAATGCGTATTGCAGAAGCATGATCGTCTTGCCATCTTCAATCTCTCCGCTGTCGATTGCAGCCATGGCCTTTTCGAACGGTAGCTCCAGAACTTCGATATCCTCACCTTCTTCGTGATTGCCTCCACCCAGTGTGGCCCGGGACCCACTCCCGTATTCAGCGACAAAGAAGTAGAGTCGTTCCGTGACAGATCCCGGACTCATGAACGCTTCGAAGACCCTGCGGACATGCGACACACGGTAGCCAGTCTCCTCTTCGGCTTCTGCGCGAATTCGATCTTCGGGACTTGCCTGATCAAGCAGGCCCGCAGCCGTTTCGATCAGCATGCCGGAGTGACCATTGACGTAGGCAGGAAAGCGAAACTGGCGCGTGAGCACGACCGTCCTTCGCTCCAGGTTGTAGAGCAGAATGGTCGCTCCGTTCCCTCTGTCATACGTTTCGCGGCTCTGCTGCTGCCAGCTCCCGTCCCTGCGAAGTAGTTCGAAGGTCGTCTTTTTCAGAACGTACCAATCGTCGGAGAGGGTCTCGACCGCCTTGATCCGTACCTTTTCGTTTGCCGTATTCACCGCCGCTTGGTGACTCATACGTTGACCGTAACGTGCAGTTTCATGCAGAGTCAAGTAATATCGTGCAAGAGAGAGCGAATGCTCACGACGCATCGAAAACAGCAGATTATCCAGATTCTCACGCAAGAGGGGCAGGTCGTTGCGAAAGACCTGAGCCAGTCTATGAACGTCTCCGAAGACACCATTCGCCGGGATTTGCGCGAACTTGCACGAGAGGGGCTACTCCAGCGGGTCCACGGTGGCGCACTGCCGGCTTCGCCCGCCGTCGCTGACTTCGCCGGTCGCGAACAGCTCAGGCATGAAGGGAAGATTGCCATCGGTATCGCGGCAGCGGCGATGATTCAGCCAGGCCAGGTCGCGATCCTTGATGGAGGAACGACCTCTCGCGAGATTGCGCGGCATCTACCGCTCGACCTCAAAGCCACCATCGTGACCCATAGTCCGACCATTGCGCTTGAGCTGGTGAACCACGGAGGCGTCGAAGTGATTCTGATCGGCGGTCGCTTCTTTAAGCATTCCGTGGTCGCGGTCGGGGCATCTGCTGTCGAGGCCATCAGTAAGATTCACGCCGACATCTTCTTCATGGGCGTCACCGGTGTTCACCCGAAGGTCGGACTCACAACCGGCGACTACGAGGAAGCCGCCGTGAAACGCGCCTTGAGTCGGGCTTCTGCCGAGACAGTGGTTCTTGCTTCTGCTGAGAAGCTGAACGCCGCCTCGGCTTACGAAGTGGTCGGCCTTGCCGACATAAACGGCATCATCGTGGAACGTAGCGTGGACGAGGCGTTGGTCGAACCCTACGCGAAGCGCGGCATTACCATTACCCGCGCATAGCGGATCGTTATGCGCTGATGGCCGAGGGCGGGCGATCGTTAGTTCGCGACGATCTCTTCTTCCAGCTGCTGCTTCTCAAACAGCTCCGAGTAGTAGCCACCGCTGGCAAGCAGTTCGTCGTGCGTGCCGATCTGCGTGATGCGACCGTTGATCAGGACCGCGATCCGGTCGGCGCTGCGTGCGGTCGAGACGCGATGCGCGATCAGGATTGTTGTGCGGTCTGTCATCACCTCGCGCAGTCCGCGCAGAATCTGCTCTTCCGTATACGTGTCTACGGAGGCAAGTGCGTCATCCAGGATCAGGATGCGCGGATCGCGCATGATTGCTCGCGCGATCGACGTCCGTTGCTTCTGGCCACCGGAAAGCGTTACGCCGCGTTCGCCCACCAGCGTATCGAAGCCATGGGGGAATTCAAGGATCTCGTTCGCGATGTGTGCGACGGTTGCGGCGCGTTCGATCTCCGCGTCCGTGGCTGACTCGACGCCGAAGGCGATGTTGTCGCGGATGCTGGTCGAGAAGAGGAACGTCTCCTGTGGCACAAAGCCGATGGAGCGGCGCAGGGCCGTCAGCGGCCACTCGCGGATGGGCAGACCATCCACGAAGACTTCGCCCGCAGGCGCGTCCAGCAGTCGCGGAATCAGGTTCACCAGCGTCGACTTGCCCGAGCCGGTCGGCCCGACAATCGCAAGGGAGCTGCCTGCCGGGATCGACAGGTTCACATCCTCCAGGATGCGCGGGCCGTCGCCATAGCCGAAGGTCAGGTTGCGGAACTCGATGTCGCCGCGTGGCACAGCGTCAATGGGTATGGACAGGCCACTCTCGTCCTTGATCGACGGCTCCCAGCGCAGCAGCTCGTCGATACGCACGACCGATGCGGTGCCGCGCTGAAAGAGGTTGATGACGTAGCCAAGCGCCAGCATTGGGAAGGTAAGCTGCACCATGAAGACCATGTACTCCGCGAACTGCCCGGCGGAGATGCGGCCCCCAACCACTTCGCGGCCGCCGACCAGCAAGGTCAGCATGATCGACATGCCCAGCACAAACTCAAGCGTGGGCCACAGCATGGCCATAATGCGGACAAGAAACAGTGACCGGCGGATGTACTCACGGTTCGCCGTTTCGAAGGACTTGATCTCCGCCTCTTCCTGCGCAAAGGCGCGGACCAGGCGGGCACCGCTGAAGTTCTCCTGCGCCTTGGCGCTGATCTCCGAGAACATGGCCTGGATCCGCTCAAAGCGTGAGTGGATCTTGCGGCCCATCAGCTGCACGACGACGGAAGCGATCGGCAACGGCAGGAACGCAAACAGCGTCAGCCGGCTGGAGATGTGCAGCATGAACGGCAGCGCCGCCGCCGTAAAGACAACGGTGTTGGCGGAGTACATGATTGCCGGGCCAAGCAGTTGTCGAACCGCATTCAGATCGTTCGTCGCACGGGCCATGATGTCGCCCGTACGGTGCTGGTGGAAGAACGAAAGCGACTGCTTCTCAAGGTTGCCGAACATGTCATTGCGCAGATCGAACTCGATCTCGCGGCTGGCGCCAATGATGATCCATCGCGTGGCATACAGGCACACCGCCGCAACGGCAGCGACGGCGATCAACAGAAAGACCGTACGCGTGATGACCGACTCCGCGCCGTGGTGGACGATGCCATCCACGGCGCGGCCGATCAGCAACGGCATCACGATCTTCGAGCTGTTATAAAGCAGCACCGCGACTGCGCCCTGCGCCAGTTGGGCGCGGTATCGCTTCAGGTAGGGACGCAGTGGGTTCAGCTTTTCCAGCATGGTTGTTCCTGTTCTATTCCGGGTGATCTTCCGGCTTGGCCGCCGGGTTCGCGCCGGGTTGCGGTGTTAAGGGTGCAGACTCAGGCGTCGGCGGCTCAAAATGCGAGCCCGTAACGGGCTGCTGCGTATTGCCCTGACCGACCAGCTCCACGTCGAAGACCAGGTCAGCCTTCTCTGGGATATCGGGCGGATGCCCCGCAGCACCATAAGCAAGCTGGTACGGGATGATAAGGCGGCGCTTGCCACCGACATGCATGCCTTCAAAGCCCGTGTCCCAGCCGGAGATCACACGCTTCAGGCCGATCGGAAAGACGATGGGCTGGCCGCGGTCGACGGACGAATCGAACTTCTTACCGTCAAGGGTCCAACCGGTGTAATGCACGGTGTAGAAGACCACGTTGGACGGCGGCGTCGACGGGCGAGCCAGTTCGCCGTCGCCAATCTTTGTGTCGATGTACTTCAGTGCGTACAGCGGCGCCGGCGTGCCGGTGACAGCGGGCATCGTGCCGACAGCGGCAGTGCCTTCAGTTGCTTTGGGATCGGGCATGGTCGTCCTTGGAACGTGAGCGGTCAGCCGGTGTGTCGCGGTAGAGCTCTTCGCGGCGCCGGGCTTCGCGGTGGTGGTTGCGGGCTTCGGGGCGGTCTGTGCGGTCGCTGCCATGGCAATCGTTGCGAGCAGCGCTGGTGCAAGGTTTCGCATGAACAATCCTCGCATTTGATTCTACGAGTGGTCTGCACGATGCGGCGAAACCGCGATCAGGTCTGCGCTTTCAGCAGCAGATACCCACCCGCCATGCCAAACAGCAGGTCCGGCGACCACGCCGCCAGCATCGGCGGAAGCGCATTCACATTCCCCATCGCCTCAAAAACACTGGCAATCACCGTGTAAGCCACGGCCATGCCGATGGCCGTGGCAATACCCGCCAGCGACCCGCGTTTGCCCATCGTCAAAGCGAACGGCACCGCGAAGATCGCCATCACCAGCGTGATCAGCGGATACGCCAGCTTGCGGTTGAGCTGCACACGCAGCCGCATGGTGTCGAAGCCGCTCTGCTGCAGGTCCGTGATGTACTTGTCCAGCTCGCCAAAGCTCATCTCCTGCGACTGCCGCGTCTCCTTCTTGAAGTAGGAGGGCTGCTCGCGGATCTCGGGGAAGACGGAAAGCGCAAACGGTTTGTAGTCGGAGATGGCTTCGCCCTGGAAGTCGCGTTCCCAGCCACTCTCCAACACCCATTGCTGCGTCTTCTGTTCCCAGTGCGCAGAGCTGGCAAAGATACGGCGGCTCAGGTGGAAGCTGCCCGGCTGGAACTCGAAGACCGTCAGGTTCGCGAAGACGTTCTTATCCGGATCGAAGAACTGGTAGTAAAAGATGCGCGCCGGCTCGCCCACCGTGTCCTGCTGTCCGCTGATCCACTTGCGATCAGGCCGCAGGAAGGTCTGTGCGGGCTTTCCCTTGATCTCCGATCGCAGTGACTCCTGCCGGCGATTGGCGTTTGGCAGATAGAAATCGCCAAAGGCGTACAGTCCGACGGCAAGAATACTTGCGATCAGCAGCAGAGGCGCGATCAGCCGGTACAGGCTCACGCCGCTGGCCTTCATGGCCGTCAACTCGCTGGTCCGCGAAAGGGAACCGAGCGTCACCAGAACACCCAGCAGCGCGCACAGCGGCGTCAGGTTGTAGAGCATGTACGGGATCAGGTTCAGCAGGTAGTCGCCGACGGTGATCAGCGGCGTGCGGTTGCGGAAGATGTCGCCGATCAGTTCGAAGAAGTTGAAGATGATCGAGATCGCGACGAACGAGACCAGCACCAGCGCAAAGGTCGACAGGAACTGGCGCATGACGTAGTCGTCAAAGATCAGCGGGAAGCGGTTGTTGCGCAGTGGTCGATAGCTTGCCGGACGCTCACGCTTCGCAGCCTGTGCTGCGGCGTTCGACGAGCGGAAGCGGGCGGGCAGACGCCGTTCGACCCAGAGGCCCACCGGTGAGAGCGCACGTACCAGGGCCGTTCCGCGCATCCCGACATCGCCGCGGGCCATCTGCCGCAGCAGCAGGAAACCCACGATGGAGAAGACAATGTTGGCAATCCACACGCCGATGCCTGCCGGCAGTTTGCCCTGCTTCGCCATGGCCACGCCGACGCTCGAAAAGAAGTAGTAGACGAAGACCAGCGCCACCGTCAGCACAAAGCCGGTGCTCTTGCCGCCGCGGCGGGACGACAGACCAAGCGGCACGCCCACCAGCATCAGCACAATACATGCGACCGGATAGCTGATGCGCTTATGGAGCTCGATCATGTAGACGCGACCCTGTGGCTCAAAGCGGCGATGCCACAGCTCGGCGAACGACATCGCGACCAGCGGCGTGTCCGCGTGGCCCAGCTTCAGGTCTTCCTGCGCGCCCGTCTGGATGGGTGTGTCCGTCTCCGTAAAGGTGGAGATGTCGTACTGGTTCGGGTCCTTGGGCGAGATCTCGTGCTTCGATCCATCGCGGAAGTGGAGCCGGAGCGACGCGCTCGGGCCGGGCACGACAACAGCCTGTTCAGCCGTGGTGATCGAGGGCGCCGCAGGCTCCGTCAGATCGGCCAGAAAGACGTGGCGCCACAGCGTCGCGCCCTGAGCCGGACGCGTGTCCTGCACGTACAGAACGTAGTTCTTGAAGTCCTCGTAGAAGACGCGCGGCTGCACTTCAAAGCTTGCCTGCTGCGTCTTCAGGGATGATTCCAGGCGCAACAACGCGGCTGCCGACTTCGGTGCAACATACATCGAATTGAACAGGCCAACCAGCAGCGCAGCAACCGCCGCATACGAGACGACGCCCACAAACTGCATCACGCCAAAGCCTGCAGCCCGCATGGCCGTGACTTCGCTGTCTGCCGAAAGCCGCGAAAGACCAAGCAGGATACCGACCAGCACCGTCATCGGAATGGTCAGGATCAGCGTCGTCGGCAGCGTGTAGAAGAAGACCAGCATCACCGAATGCAGCGACGCGGAGCCGCGCACCAGCAGCTCAAGGATGCGCCCCAGGTCGCGCATGAAGAGCACAAACGTAAACAGCACACCGCCCAGCACCGCGTGCGACAGCACTTCGCGCAAAATGTAACGCGTCAGAATTCGCACGGTGTCAACGGTTCCTCATGTACCTAAGTGTAGCGATTGGACGCGCTCCGGCGGCGGAAGGGTTCGCGGTATCCGCTCGTGGAAAAGCGGGCAAGGATCAGACAGCAGCCTTCGCGCCATCGATCACAAACCGGTACCCAACCCCACGCACCGTAAGCAGGTGCTGGGGCCGCACGGGATCGTCCTCCAGGTATCGCCGCAGACGCACAATAAAATTGTCGATGGCGCGCGTATCCGTGTCCTCCCGCACACGCCAGACCTCTTCCAGGATCTCCTTGCGTGAAACAACCCGGCCCTCGCGAACCAGCAGGTAACGCAACAGGTCCGCTTCCATGAGCGTCAGCCGCGTGATCTTGCCATTGGCATGGATCTCCAGCGAGTCGAAGTTGATGGTCTTGCCCTCAAACTCGTAGACATCGCGAACCTCCTCCGGCTCGGCTGCAGCCGGGGCCTCGGTGGTCGGGGCCGATTCCTGCTGCCACTGCATGCGACGCAACAGACTGTTCAGCCGGGCCAGCAGAATCGACAGATCGAACGGCTTGTTCAGGTAGTCGTCGGCACCGGACTCGAATCCTTCCAGTACGTCCTCAGGCCGGTCGCGGGCCGTCAGCATCAGGATGGGGACGTAGTTGTTCGCAGCTCGCAGTGCACGCGCGATGGCAAATCCATCCATACCCGGCAACATCACGTCCAGCAGCACGGCTCGTGGACGTTCCGGCGCGTTCAACAGCCACGCCAGCGCAGCCTCGCCATCCGCCTCGTGGTGTACGCGATAACCTTCGGCCTTCAGGTTGAACAGCAGCGCATCGGCAAGATGCTCTTCATCCTCAACCAGCGCAATCAGCGGTTGATCGCTCATGAAACCTTCCTTGCAGCCTTGGTATCGGCGCCCGCGGGCATCAACGGCAGTTGCAGGGTGATGGTGGTACCGCGCCCTTCCCCGTAGCTTTGTGCACTGGCATCGCCGCCGTGATTACGAGCAATGGCACGGACGATGAACAGTCCCAGGCCGGTGCCCTTGACCTTCGCGGAAGCATTGCCGCCCACTCGATAGAAGCGGTGAAAGACCCTGCCAAGCTGGCCCGGCGGGATACCCATGCCCGTGTCGATGAAACGCAGAATGACGAAGCCGCGACGTGCGGTGTTGAGCTCTGCCGTGATGTGCACGCCCGCCGGGGAATACTTCACGGCATTGTCCAGGACGTTCAACATCGCGGTGCGCAGGCTGTCCGCATCGCCGTTGACGCGAAGGTCTGCTCCGGCCGTGTCGTCGACCATCTTCACTGCGTCCTCAGCCAGATGGTGCCGTCGCAGGGTCTCCTCCAGGCAGGCCTGCGTCAGCGCGCGAACATCCACGGGCAGGCGGCCCTTCGCGTTGCGCTGCAAACCCTTGGCACCGGCTTCGCCCGCGCGCAGGATCTGCTCCACCGTGGCCAGCAGGCGGTCATTGTCTTCACGCATGCGCGTGTAGAACTCCTGCCGCTGCGACTCTTCCAGTGGCCGCCGCTGCAGCGTATCCAGGTACAGGCGGATGGACGCAATGGGTGTCTTCAGTTCGTGCGTGACCGCGTTCAGAAAGCTGTCCTGGCGTTCGTTCCGCCGGATCTCACGCACCAGAAAGATTGTGTTGAGCACCATGCCCGCAATGATGACGGCGAAGAAGATCACGCCGAGCACCAGCATGGCAATACGCCGCTCTGTCACGTTGACGATGATCCATCCAACGTTCAGGGCAACGGCCAGCCCTACCAGGCAGATACCCAGTGTGATGTAGAACGCGATCGCGCCACGCCGGCGTGTGATGTTCATGGCGTGATCATTCTTTCATCTCTCTTCATTCACTCAGGACCATAGCTGCGCACAAACAAAAAGGCCCGGCTTTCACCGGGCCTTCTGGGAAACATTAACGGACTAAGCGCCGGCAGGCTTCGGGTTCGAAGGATCCCACTTGGCAATCTGGACCTTCTTTGCGATGCCCAGCTTCTTCAGCAGCCAGATGCCGTAGTAGTTGATGTCGAACTCGTACCAGACCAGGCCATGACGCGCGCTGACGGGATGAGCGTGGTGGTTGTTGTGCCAGCCTTCGCCACCGGTAAGGATCGCGACCCACCAGTTGTTGCGCGAGTCGTCCTTCGTCTCAAAGCGGCGCGGTCCGAACATGTGCGAGGCCGAGTTCACGAACCAGGTCGCGTTCACACCGACAACTACGCGGAGGAACGTGCCCCACAGAACCATGCCGAACATCATCTTCACGCCGCCCATGTAGTAGCCAAGGCCCATCTGGCAGGAAGCCGGCAATGGTCAGCGGCAGCCAGTGGTACTTGCTCAGCCAGCGCTGTGCGGGATCGCGGGTAAGGTCAGGGGCGTAACGGCCCAGCAGGGCAGTCTCACTATGCATGGCGCGGCCGGTGATGATCCAGCCGATGTGCGCCCACCAGGTACCATCGTGCGGCGTGTGCGGATCGCCTTCCTGGTCGCTGTGCTGATGGTGAACGCGGTGCGTGGCCACCCAGAAGATCGGTCCGCCCTCAAGGGCCATGGTGCCGCAGGCGGTCATGAAGATCTCAAGCCAGCGGGGAACGCGATAGCCGCGGTGCGTCAACAGGCGGTGATACGTCATGCCGATGCCGACATTGATCGCCAGGAAGTACATCACGGCGAAGCAGGCAACATACGACCAGGACCAGAAGAAGAGGGCTACCACAGCCAGAACATGGAACGCGCCGAAGGCAATGGCGGTAATCCAGTTCACTTGTCCGTGCTGGTGCTCGCGGCCCATGCGGAGGTCCATCTTGGCCTTCTCGCGAGCTTCTACGGCTGCCGGAACAAGGCGCACAGGCGCGGTTGCGACGGGGGTGCTGCGAGTCTGTTCTGCAGCGGCTTGATCAACAACAGGAGACATTCGGCTACTCGTTTCTGGCGGGCTTTGGTCCGCCTCACCACCAAAGCTACCGTGAAGTGCCCGTATCTGTGTGTAAGACTTCTGTAAGCCCCTCCGACAAGCCGTTGCAGCCCCGTAAATCGCTCCTTTCACCCGCCCACAGCGCACATTGGCGCGGCAGTAGCATCCGCGATTCAGGCCCGTCCCTTAGCCGACATTGCCGGTACACTCGTCCTATGCGCGTCTTCGGAATCGACTGCGGCACGGAATACACCGGCTGGGGCGTGGTGCAGGTCGAAGAGACCGCACGCGAGCGTCGCCTGGTCCCCATCGCCGCCGGCGCCATCAAGCTCGACAAGAAGCAGAAGACGCCGCTGCGACTGCAGCAGGTCTTCGCCGAACTGACCGGACTCATGACCGTCTACGAGCCCGATTGCGTTGCCATTGAAGACGTCTTCTTCGCCGCCAACGCCAAAAGCGCCCTCAAACTGGGCCACGTTCGCGGCGTCGCCATGCTGGCCGCGGCCACCTGCAATCTGGAAGTCAGCGAGTACGCCCCGCTCTCCATCAAGAGCGCCGTCGTAGGCTATGGCCTCGCCGCGAAAGAGCAGGTACAGTTCATGGTTGCGAGGCTGCTCGATCTGGATAAGGCGCCGGAACCAGCCGATGCCGCTGACGCACTGGCAATCGCCATCTGCCACGTGCACACGGCGCAGACACACTTTGGGATGGGTGTTCGTTGAAGTCTTTGCTCTTCGCCGGTTCGTTACTTGCTCTCGCCCTGTCGGCGCACGCGCAGGATGCTGTGCCAGACTCCGCTCCGGCAGTAACCACTGCTCCGTTTCGACTCGTCGTCAGCTATGACCGGCCCGGCCTGCTTGTCCCGCACTGGCAGATCTCCGTCCCCCTGCACGGCATGGCCGAGTACACAGGCAAGCCCGTGAAGGGAAGCGATCCAGGCCAGGTGCTCTTCCGTCTCTCGCCCACCGGTCGCGCCCGGCTCAGTTCGCTGATGGAACGCACGCACAACCTGCAGCCATGCGAGACCCGCTCCAAGGGCATCGCAAACATGGGCACCAAGGAAGTCGAATACGCCCCGGCTGATGGCCCCGCCGCACACTGCACCTTTAACTTCACCGACAACAAGCCGCTCAGTGAAGCACTGGATTACATGCTGGCCATCGCAGGCACCGTGCAGGCAGGCCTTGAGCTCGACCGGCTGCATCGCTACGACCGTCTCGGCCTCGACCCCGTCATGATCCGCCTCGCAGAGGATGCCAAGACAGGCCGCGCCGCCGAGCTTGGTGCCATCCGCCCAATCCTCGAGAGCCTCGCTACTGACGTAGCCGTCCTCGAACGCGTCCGAACCCGCGCCCAGCAACTGCTGACTATGGTCGATCAGCAGGAGATCGCCAAAAAGTAGCAGGCAGCCTAAAGCGCCCGAAACAACTCAGCAAACCGATCCAGTGGCAGCGCCTCGGCGCGCGTGCTTGACTCGATCCCGGCGGCCGCGCACGCATCCGCAATCTGCGCCGGCGTGTAGCCCGCAGCACGCAGGTTGTTGCTCAGGGTCTTACGCTTCTGCTGGAAACAAAGCTTCAGAAAACGATCGAAGCCCTTGCGATCTGCAATGCCCAGCTCATCGAACCGCGGCGCAAACGCCAACCGCAGCACGGTCGAATAGACATCTGGCGGTGGCGCAAAGGCCTGCGGCGGCAGCGTAAACAGAGAATTCGCCCGCGCGTGCATCTGTGCGGTCGCTCCCAGCAGGCCAAAGTCGCGCGACCCAGGCTCAGCCGCCACACGGTCCGCCACCTCCCGCTGCATCATCACCACGGCCAGCTCAAGCGCGGCCTCATGCGTGAACATATGCAGCAGGATGTCGCTGGTGATGTAATACGGCAGGTTGCCGATCAGCAGGCCCTTCTCACCCTCAGGCACCAGGGCGGTCAGGTCCGTTTGCAGCACATCGCCTTCCACGATTTCGACATTCGGGTGGTTGCGGAACTTGAATCGCAGCTCGGGCGCCAGCGACCGGTCAAGCTCAATGCACACAAGCCGCTTCGCTCGTTCCGCCAGAATCGTCGTGATCGCGCCATGCCCTGGACCAATCTCCAGGACCGTCCGCTGCGACACATCGCCCAGGGCATCCGCGATGCGGTGACGCGCGTTGTCGTCGACCAGAAAATTTTGTCCGAGCTTTGGCTTGCGTGGCTGCATCCGATGACTAGACCTTTAGGGTATCGTGCCTGCGTGTGCGGTATCGTTGGGTCTGCACATTTGCAGGAGTTTGGATGCACATTGTTTTCGCAGCATCGGAGTGCGTGCCCTGGGCCAAGACCGGCGGCCTGGCTGACGTGGTCGGCGCATTGCCTCCCGTCCTGGTCCGCATGGGCCATCGCGTCACCACGTTTGTACCGTACTATCGCCAGGTCGCGCGCAAGCTGCCCGACCTGCCAACGGTCATCCAAAGCCTTACCATTCCGTTCCCAAGCTATCAGCGCTACGTGCGCGTGCTGGACGGCGGCATCCAGGATGGCGTGCAGGTCTACTTCTTCGATTGTCCGGAGATGTTCGATCGCGAAAGCTTCTACGCCACGCCCGGCGGCGACTACCTCGACAACTGGGAGCGCTTCTCGCTCTACAGCCGCGCGGTGATTGAAGCCAGCAAGATCCTCGGCGTGCCGGATGTCTTCCACGCCCACGACTGGCAGGCGGCGCTCGTGCCCATCTATCTGCGCTCGATCTACTTCTTCGATCCTGTCCTGCGCAAGGTGCCGTGTGTCTTCACCATCCATAACGCCGGCTACCAGGGCTGGTTCCCGGCCGACACCATGCCACGCATCATGCTGCCGTGGGACATGTTCACCTTGGAAAAGCTCGAGGCATACGACAACGTCAACCTGCTCAAGGGTGGCCTTGTCTACGCCGACGCGCTCACGACGGTGAGCCGGCGCTACGCCGAAGAGATCCAGACGCCGGAGTTCGGCAACGGCCTCGACGACATCTTCCGGAGGCGCAGCGGCGATCTCTTCGGTATCCTCAACGGCGTCGACTACGACCAGTGGGACCCCGCACGCGATGCGCACATCGCAGCACACTACAGCGCGGACAACCTGAAGGGCAAGAAAGAATGCCGTCGCGACCTCCTGCATGCCTTCGGTCTCGACCACGTCGAAGACACAACGGCCGTGCTCGGCATCGTCTCGCGCTTCGCCACGCAGAAGGGCTTTGACCTGCTCGCGGGCATCCTGCATGAACTCATCAAGGACGACGTCGTCCTCATCGCGCTCGGCACCGGCGAGGAGTACTACGAGCGCCTCCTGAGCGAGCTTGCCGCACGCTACCCGGACAAGGTGCGCGTGGACATCCGCTACGACAACACCACCGCGCACAAGATCGAGGCAGGCAGCGACATCTTCCTGATGCCGTCGCACTACGAGCCCAGCGGCCTGAACCAGATGTACTCGCTGCGCTACGGCACGGTGCCCGTCGTCCGCTCAACCGGCGGCCTCGAGGACACCATCGTTGAACTCCACGAAGGGCAGGGCAACGGCTTCAAGTTCCACGGCTACAACCAGTGGGACTTCCTTGATGCCATCCGTCGCGCCGTCGCCACCTTCCAGAACAAGGAACAGTGGGAGGCCATGATGAGGCGGGGCATGGAACAGGACTTCTCCTGGAACAAGCCCGCGGAAGAGTACATCAGGGTCTACGAGCGCGTCATCGAAGGCCGAGCCTGGAGCTAGCGAGCGGTGAGAACTGGGTGCCCCATGTATCGATTCTGATACATGGACCAGCGCCAAGTGCGCTCCGTCGCGCGGAAGCGCGACCCCGTCCTACTTTGTCCCCAGCATCATCGCAGCAATCTCACCCAGGCGACTGTCCAGATCATGGCAGTCGCCGTTTTCTTTGCTGCAAACACCCGTTCGGACCGGCGAGGTCTGCAAAACGGTGCTACGCGGAGCAGTCAACCAGTGGAAGCGTTCCCGCTGCGACAGCTTCGCCATCGGTCCACCCTTTGCATCACCGTTGCAGAGCAGCTCCACGGCACGCAGATGCTGCCGGATGGTCGCGACATCAAGAGAAGGTGCCAGCGCCAGCACTCGCTCTTCATCGAGCGCGATGCGGCACTTCAAATAACGTCGCTCCAGGCAGAAGAGGATCACGCCGGCGTTGACGAACTCCTCACGCTCCACGCGAGGCACCACGCGCAGCGTCGCGTAATCAAAGCTGGCGTTGGCGTGCACGGTCGGCCTCCTCTTCGAAGATAGATGAGTGAGCCAGACGCTCCACAAAGAAGCGCACATAAGCCTCGCGCTTCGCTGTGGCCTCTGCCTTGATTGCTTCCGCATCGCCACTCTCAACCAGCGCCGCGGCAAGGAATGCATCGGGCACCATCGAAACGATGGCGCGCAGCACGTCTTCACTCAGCACGGCACGCGCGCGTGACGAAGCAGTTTTGAGATCACTCGCAAAAGGCAGCAGCACATGGTGCTCGATCTGGGCGAAAGGCGACTGCGTCTTGGTCGGCATCGTCTCCCAGTTGTGATGAAAGAACATCGCCGCACCATGATCAATAAAGCGCACCTCGCGATGCCACATCAACAGGTTCGGATTGCGCGGCGTGCGATCGACGTTCTGCACAAAGCTGTCGAACCACACCGCCATGGAAGCCGTCTCTGCAGAGATCAGGTCTCCTGCGGCGGCATTGAAGTCTGTCGACCCAGGGAGATAATCCAGCCCAACATTGGTGCCGACGCTCGCCTTCAGCAGATGCCGTATCTCTGCATCGGGATCGTTGCGGCCCAGTGCAGGATCAACCTCCACCAGCACCAACTCCGGCACACTCAACCCGAGCGTACGGCCGATCTCACCGGCGACGATCTCGGCCGTCAAAGCCAGCGGGCCCTGACCGGCACCACGAAACTTCACAACGTACATGCCAAGGTCGTCTGCCTCGACGATCGCGGGCATGGAACCGCCCTCGCGCAGGGCAAGAACGTAACGAGTCGCAAGCACAGTCCGCATCGCACTCAAGTGTAGAGGAGGCTCAGATACTCCAGCCCATCCGTCTGTCGATAAGCGCCGCCTGACGTCGAAGACTCTGCAAGACAGGTGTCTGCGTCACCCACCGCGCCGCTGCTGTCACAAATCTTCTATCCTGATGATCTATGCCGAAGATCGACCACCTGGAATGTTCGCGTTGCCATCATCGCGAGAGTGCGGAAACACCCAAGACCGTCTGCCCCGTATGTGCCGGAACGTTTTACGTTCGCTACGACCTCTCCGCCGCGCGCGGCCTGCAGGTCCGCGATAACCTGCCGCAGATTGACAGCATGTGGCGCTACGCGCCGGTCCTGCCAGACGTCCCACCGGTCACACTCGCCGAAGGCTGGACACCCATTCTCCCGTCGCGTCGCAATCCCAACGTGCTGCTGAAGGAAGAGGGAGCCAACCCCACCGGTACCTTCAAAGCGCGCGGCATGAGCATGTGCATGACGATGATGAAGCACTACGGCATCGGCAAGGTCGCAGTGCCCAGCGCGGGCAATGCCGGCGGCGCATGTGCAGCTTACGCGGCTGCCGCAGGCATTGAGGCACACGTCTTCATGCCGCAGGACGTCCCGCTCGCCAATCAGGTCGAGTGCATCGCCTACGGCGCGCACATGACCCTCGTCGACGGCCTCATCAGCGACTGCGCCAAGATCGTCGCAGCACGCAGGGAAGAGGAGGGCTGGTTCGATGTCTCCACGCTGAAGGAGCCCTTCCGTGTCGAAGGCAAGAAGACCATGGGCTACGAACTGGTCGAGCAGTGCGGCTGGACCTACCCTGACGCAGTCTTCTACCCCACCGGCGGTGGCGTGGGCCTCATCGGCATGTGGAAGGCTTTCCTCGAAATGGAAGAGCTTGGCTGGGTCACCGGCAAGCGCCCGAAGATGATCGCCGTACAGGCAGCGGGCTGCGAACCCGTCACCAAGGCCTACCGCGAAGGCGCGGACGCCTCTGTGATGTTCCAGAACGCACACACACTCGCCAGCGGTCTCCGCGTCCCAAAGCCCTACGGCGACTACATCATCCTCGACGTCGTCCGCCAGAGCGGCGGCACCGTCATCTCCCAGACCGACGACCAGATCTTCGAGTCCATCCAGGACTGGGGTAAGAACGAAGGCATCCTGCTCTCGCCCGAAGGCGCCGCTGCCACCGCAGCCTACGACCGCCTCATCGAGACGGAATTCCTCAGCCCGAGCGACCGCGTCGTCATCTTCAACACCGGCACCGGCAACAAGTACACCGACGTACTCAACATCATGCAGCGTGCGCACCACGCTGTGTAATCGATAGGGCTCAGAAGGTCTGTCAGGCCTTCTGAGCCACACGTTTCCGTCCCGCTCACAAAGGTCCGCAAATCGTGCGATAGCCGCCCAAATGGGCGAACATCGGATTGCGAGTCGTAATCACCCCCTGCTAGGCTTTTCAAATGTCTGAAGTAGCTGCTCTTCCCGCTGAAACCGATGTTCTTCTGGTTGGCGCCGGTATCATGTCGGCCACGCTGGGTACGCTGCTCAAGACCCTCGCGCCGTCCGTCCGCGTCACCGTCGTCGAAGCACTCGACCGCCCGGCCATCGAAAGCTCTGACGCCTGGAACAACGCCGGCACCGGCCACGCCGCACTCTGCGAGCTCAACTACACCGCCGAGCAGCCCGACGGCACCATCGCCATCGACCGCGCCATCAAGATCAACGAGCAGTTTCAGCACTCCCGCCAGTTCTGGGCATCGCTCGTAGAGCGCGGCCTGCTGGCCGATCCGAAGCAGTTCATCAATCGCATCCCGCACATGAGCTTCGTCCATGGAGCCGAAGCCGTCGACTTCCTCCGCCGCCGCTTCGCAGCCATGCAGGTCAGCCCGCTCTTCCGCAGCATGCAGTTCAGCGACGACGCCGCAAAGGTCCGCGAGTGGATTCCGCTGATGATGAACTCCCGCGACGCCTCCGAACCAGTCGCGGCAACGCGTTCGGAAGAGGGAACCGACCTCAACTTCGGCGCGCTCACCCGTCTCCTTCTCGGCCTCCTGTATGAGCAGGGCAGCGGCATCTACACGCGCCACAAGGTCACGGATCTCACACGGCTGCCGGACAACCGCTGGTACGTCGAAGTAGAGAACCTCGCCACCAAAAAGCGCACACGCATCACCACCCGCTTCGTCTTCCTCGGTGCAGGCGGTGGGGCTCTGCCGCTTCTGCAACAGTCCGGCATTCCCGAAGGCCGCGGCTACGGCGGCTTCCCCGTCAGCGGCCAATGGCTGCGCTGCACCAACCGCGACGTCATCGAGCAGCACGCCGCCAAGGTTTACGGCAAGCCCGCACTCGGCGCACCGCCCATGTCCGTACCTCACCTGGACACGCGCGTCATCGACGGCAAGCGCGAGCTCCTCTTCGGACCCTTCGCAGGCTTCACCACCAAGTTCCTTAAGACCGGCTCGTTCCTCGACCTGCCCGGCTCTATCGGCACCGGTAACCTCATCAGCATGCTCGGCGCCGGCGCTACCAACCTTGAACTCACCAAGTACCTCATCGGCCAGGTCATGCAGTCGCAGGAAGACCGCATCAACGCCCTCCGCGAGTTCGTCCCCACCGCCCGCGGTGAGGACTGGGTGCTCGAAATCGCCGGTCAACGCGTACAGATCATCAAGCCCGACCCGAAGGCCGGCGGCAAGCTGGAATTCGGCACTGAGATCGTCCGTAGCGCCGACGGCTCACTCGCCGCACTGCTCGGTGCATCCCCCGGAGCATCCACAGCCGTCTCCATCATGCTCGAACTCATCGCCAAGGGCCTCCCGGTGCTGTCCGCAACAGAAAGCTCAGCAGACCGCATCCGCGACCTCGTGCCAAGCTACGGCCGCTCCATGAATACCGAACCCGAGCTCCTGACGCAAATGACGGCAGAGACGAGCCGCCTGCTGCAACTGGCATGAAAGTGGTTGCGGCAGCTGGGAGTCGCGGACTGATCCAGCCCGCACCCTCTTTGCGCAGCACGGTTCTGACGGTACAGGCGCTCCGTGGTATCGCGGCGTTACTTGTGATCTCGCTACATACGACCACCATGTGGTTTGAGCTGGGGAGACGAACACTGCCGTTCATCGTGAATGGTGGCACAGGCCTGGACATCTTTTTTGTTCTCAGCGGCTTCATCATGCCGCTCTCCGTGCGCCGGTCGAATAGCGGCCCGGCGGACGCCCGCAGATTCCTGTTGCGACGGCTTGAACGGCTTGTGCCTGCGTACTGGATCTTCACCACCTTGAAACTCCTCAAGGACTTCTTCCTGCCGGGTACAGTCAAGCTGGCAGTCTGGCACACGATCGCCTCTTACCTCTTCCTTCCCTCGCGGAACAGCCTGGGAGAGGTCGTGCCACTGTTGCCGCCGGGCTGGACACTAAACATGGAGATGCTTTTCTACCTCCTGATTGCCCTGGCGCTTCTGTTTCGCGTGCGCCTGCGGTATTTTCTGCCGCCATTGTTGATGCTGGGGGCGGCTGGGTTCTTTCTGCACTTGCCGGCTCTTGTGCCGGTGGACACCGCACGTCTGCCTCTCTTGTTAGAGTTCCTGCTGGGTATGGTGCTTGCCGAACGTTATCGCGCCGTTGCCTTGCGTGGTGCAATGCCTTGTCCGGCATGGATTGCATGCGCAGGGATGCTCCTGAGTACATGGCTGATGGTCTTTACACAATGGGGAGCCATCTCTTACTTCGTATTTGCAGGCCCGCTTGCCTTTCTGATGGTGGGCTTCGCGGTAGAACTTGAGCGATCGATTGGGCGCAGAATCCCGAGGCTGTTACTCCTCATCGGGGACGCGTCATACTCCATCTACCTTGTGCACTGGTTTCTCGTTGGCGCAGTCCGCAGCATCATTCAACTGCCGGCATTCTCGGGCGTCCAGAATTTCATGGTGCCGCTAGGGCTGACCATGGCGCTCAGCATCGTATGCGGTATCGCCTGCTATCACTGGATCGAAAGTCCCATCAATCGGCACTTTCATGTGCGGCGGCGAGCGGCGACAGCGGCCTGAAGAGCGCGAATGTGAGCAAAAAAAGACGCCAGCCCCCGAAGGCGCTGGCGTCGATCGAAAGATGAAAAGTAACTTAAACGCGCTCGATCACAACCGTATCCAGCGTGATGGTCTTCTTCGGACGGTCCATGCCGTCACGCGGAGCCTTGCTGATCTTCTCCACAATGTCGTAGCCCTCAACCACTTCACCAAAGATGGTGTGGCGGCCGGTCAGCCACGTGGTCGGCGCAACCGTGATGAAGAACTGCGATCCGTTCGTGTTCGGGCCGGCATTCGCCATGGCCAGCTTGCCCGTGGTCTGGAAGCCGTGCGGCGAACCCTTGGTCTCATCGGCAAACTTGTAGCCGGGGCCGCCCATGCCGGTGCCTTCCGGATCGCCGCCCTGGATCATGAACTCAGGAATCACGCGGTGAAAGACGGTGCCGTCATACAGCTTGTCGCCCTTCTTGCTGCGGCTCTCCCAGGACTTGCTGCCCTCGGCCAGGCCGATAAAGTTGGCGACGGTCTCCGGCGCGTCCTTCTCGTACAGCTTGGTAACAATGGTGCCCTCGCTGGTGTTGAAGATCGCGTAGGTTCCAGGTGTGCGCTCTGCCATGATTTTCGTTCTCCTTCTTTCGTTGCAAGTCTATCGGATGGGTTCGCCCGGCTTCCGGCGGTATCGTATGCCGCCCTGCCGAATGCTATTTCGCGGCCGGAGCAGCCGTAACGGCTGGCTCCGCCGGTAGCGGCTGGCCTTCCGGAACGATCGTCACCTTGTTGATCAAAACCGGTGTGACCGGCTTGTCGTTTGAGTTCTTTTCGACCCGCGCAATCGATTGCACCACCAGAACAGAGTGCGCATCGCACTGCCCGAAGATCGTGTGTTTGCCGTTCAGTTCCGGAACGGGCCCTTCCGTTACGAAGAACTGGGTGCTGCCCGTGCCAGGCCCGGCATTGGCCATCGCCAAGCGGCCTTCGCGGTCAAACCGTAGTCCGGCTGACCGCTCCTCGGGAATGTAATACCCCGCATCGCCCGCGCCCGTCCCGGCGCGGTCGCCGCCCTGGATCATGAAGTTCGCGATCACCCGATGAAACGTTGTGCCGTCGTAAAAATGCACACCCTTCATCGGCTTGTCGGTGATGGGATCCACAAACGGCTTGGTGCCGGTCGCGAGGCCGATAAAGTTCTCTACCGTCTTCGGCGATTCATTCGCAAAGAACTGGCACGTCAGGCGGCCCATGCTGGTGTCGAGGACGGCGGTCGGTCCATTCGGCATGGGCGGAATGCCCAGGCCTTCTGACGCACCTGGAGAATCCGGCAGTTCCTCCACCGGCGCCGCCGGCTTCGTCTGCTGGGGTGGTGAAGGTGACTGGGACGGCGTACCTGGCTCAGCCCGCTGAGCGTGCACGGGCAACGACAGGGCGAGGCCCGCAAAGATTGTGTAAGACGCAAATCGCAACATCATGCCGACTCCAAGAATACGCCCCTTGCCCATCGGCGGCGAACTGTGACGTCATTCGCCGCCGACAGGCGTCGCCTACCGGACGCAACCCCAAACCCATTGCCTTCGCTGCCCATCCCCCGGCGCGCTCACCGCATCCCACCGTTCTAAGACACGATCTGAATAGGGATATGCAAGAGATGACACGTACCGTTCTGCCCGGAAAGCCCTACCCGCTCGGAGCAACCGCCTCCAGCAAGGGAACAAATTTCGCTGTGTACAGCGAGAACGCTACGGCGGTCTCCGTCTGCTTCTTTGACGAACAGGACAACCAGGTTGACTGCGTTGCCCTGAAGGAGAAAACAGCGTTCGTCTGGCACGGCCTGGTCCGCAACATCCGGCCCGGCCAGCGCTACGGCTATCGCGTCGACGGCCCTTGGGAGCCGGAGCAAGGCCTTCGCTTTAACAAAGCCAAGGTACTGGTTGATCCCTACGCCAAGGCCATTACGGGCGATATCGATTGGAAGAAACCGGTCTTCCCCTACGACGTCATGAGCGGCGACGACCTTAAAAAAGACGATCAGGATTCAGCCAGCGGCGTGCCGAAGAGCATCGTTATCGACCCGCACTTTGACTGGGGGGGTGACTGCCCGCCGGAGATCCCGCTCTCCGACTCCATCATCTACGAGCTCAATGTCCGTGGCTTTTCCATGCAGAACACCGCTATCGAAGAGAGTTTGCGTGGCACCTACGCCGGTTTGGCATCCGAGCCCAGCGTCAAGTATCTGAAGATGCTCGGCGTCACCGCCGTCGAACTTTTGCCCGTCCACCACTTCATCGACGAAGGCCACCTCGTCGATCGCGAACTGCGCGACTACTGGGGCTACAACACCCTGGGCTACTTCGCTCCCATGGCCCGCTACAGCTCTTCCGGCAGCGACGGCGAGCAAGTCCGCGAGTTCAAGGAAATGGTTAAAGCCCTACACAAAGAGGGGATCGAGGTCATTCTCGACGTGGTCTACAACCACACCTGCGAGGGCAACGAGAAGGGCCCGATGCTCTTCATGGAGGGCATCGACAATACAACCTACTACCGCCAGGTCGCTGACAGTCCCCGCTACTACATGGACTACACCGGCACCGGCAACACGCTCAACGTCTCGCACCCGCAGGTGCTCATGCTCGTCATGGACTCACTGCGTTATTGGGTTACGGAGATGCACGTCGACGGCTTCCGCTTCGATCTCGCAAGCACGCTCGCCCGCGACGAAGAGGGTGTCCAGAAGCTCTCCAGCTTCTTCAACGTCATCCATCGAGGATCCGATTCTGCAGTCGGTCAAGCTCATCGCCGAACCTTGGGATGTGGGCGAAGGTGGCTACCAGGTCGGCAACTTCCCGGTCCTGTGGGCTGAGTGGAACGGCAAATACCGCGACACCGTCCGCCGCTTCTGGAAGGGCGACGAAGGTCTGCTCTCGGACTTCGCCTACCGCATTACGGGCTCCAGCGATCTCTACCAGAGCGACGGCCGCAAGCCCTACGCCTCGATCAACTTCATCACGGCGCACGACGGTTTCACCCTCACTGATCTCGTTAGCTACAACGAAAAACACAACGAGAACAATGGCGACGACAACACCGACGGCGCCAATGACAACGACAGTTGGAACATGGGTGCCGAGGGCGCGACCGACGATCCTGATATTAATGAGTTACGTGAGCGTCAGACCCGCAACTTCCTGACAACGTTAATCTTGTCGCAGGGTGTTCCTATGATCTGCGGCGGCGACGAAGTCGGTCGTTCCCAGCGTGGCAACAACAACGGCTACTGTCAGGACAACGAGATTACCTGGTACGACTGGAAGCTCGACGAGCCCCGCCAGCGCCTGATGGAATTCACGACGAAGCTCATCGAGCTCCGGACCAAGCACCCCAACCTGCGTCGCCGCAAGTTCTTCCAGGACCGCACCGTGCGAGGCTCCGTCATCAAGGACATCGCCTGGTACGGCACAGGCGGCGAGGAGTTCCGCGAAGAGGACTGGAACGCCGACTGGCAGCGTTCTCTGGCTTTCATGCTCAACGGTAAAACTCTCGGCGTCACTGACGATGATGGCCGCCTCATCACGGATGACAGCTTCCTGATGATGGTCAACGCAGCCCACGACGGCGTCGAGTTCAAACTGCCGCCGCCGCCGGGCAACACACCCTGGCGCCAGGTACTCGACACCCAGAGGATCGACAATCCCTTCGCCGCAGAGACTCTTGGCGAAAAGGTGATTCTCGGTGGCCGTTCCATGCGTGTCTTCCGAGACGGCAAGGATTAAGCGGTCCCGCTTCCCACCACAGGGACAGCTATCGCGAAGCGAAGCGGAGGGATCTGCATCTTGATCCCTCCGCCCTACGCGATGCCAACGGCAGCGAATCAAGATTCTTCCGCGCAACCACCATCGCATGAAGCTGGTGCCCATACATACGCGCAGCGGATGTATGGGGATCCTCCATAGACAGGAACGCGTTGACGACACGCTCTCGCACGATTACCGTGTGACGGCGGGCCTCAATGCCACGCCGGAGTTCCCAAAGACATGATCCTTCGTGTAGCACTGCCACTGGCCCTTGCGCTTTCGGCCACCGTACTCACCAGCACCGCAGCCTGTGCTCAGGCACCCGCCGCACCACCCGCAACCCGCCCGGCACAGCGTCCTGACACCGGCTCCACGGCCGAGCTGAAAGAGAAGACCGTTCCCAGCCCGGACACGCGTCCGCAGAGCATCAAGGACGGCGTCCAGCTTCAGAAGCCGCAGCTTCAGGACTACGTCGCGATGCTCGACAACATCCCGCATCACGCGCCGGCCAAGCCCAAGAAACCGCGCAAGGTGCTGCTGCTGGCGCACGCCGCGGGCTTCGTCCATTCGTCCATCCCGATCGCGGCGGAGACCATCAAGGCTATGGGCGAGGCGACCGGCGCGTACAGCACCACCATCACCTTTGATCCCGCAGATATCAACGCCGCGAACCTCGCAAACTATGACCTGATCTTCCTCGACAGCACCACGCTCAACTTCCTGGATGACCCGAAGGACGCAGCCGCGACCGAAGCGCGCAAGAAGGCGCTGCTCGACTTCGTCCGCGGCGGCAAAGGCCTCGCTGGGATTCACGCAGCGGGTGACTCATACCACACGTCACCGCCCCGCGGATCGACCGACGCACCCACCGGCACATGGCAGGACTTCGACACCATGATCGGCGGCTACTTCAAGTTCCACTGGCTCTTCCCGCAGCCCATCACCGTGAAGATCGACGACCCGAAGAGCCCCATCACCGCCATGTTCCACGGCCAGGAGTTCACCGTGCATGACGAGATCTACACCTTCGTGCAGGACTCCTTCTCACGCAAGCGCGTGCACGTCCTCACCAGCCTCGACTACGCCAAGATGAGCGACGTCGACAAGGCGAAGGAGACGGCCGCAACCAAACGCACCGACGGCGACTACGCTCTGAGCTGGATCCGCCACGAAGGCAAAGGCCGCGTCTTCTATGAGGCCCTCGGCCACAGCGAACACATCTACGCCACGACACCCATCATGGAACACGTCCTCGCAGGCATCCAGTACGCCCTCGGCGACCTGCCGGCAGACGACAGTCCAAGCGTTAAGTAGCATGACGAAGCCAAACGCCCCACCCTTTGCAAGCAAAGGGTGGGGCGTTGTCCTTAAGCGCTCCGGTTGGAAGTGCTACGAAATCTTCTGCAGATACCCAAGAATCTCAGGATTCGTCCACAACTGCGGTCCGATGAACTTCCGGCGGATCATCCCGCCTCGGTCGATCAGGAAGGTCTCCGGCGGACGCACCGATCCGTACTTCAGGTTCACGCCCTCCATGCCCGTCCGGATGCTGAGGATGCTCATGTCGTACTGCTTCAGGAACTTCGCGTAGGCAACTGGATCGTCGTCGATGGAGACGGCCAGCACCTGGATGTCCGGCCGCGCCTTCTGCAGGGCCTGCAGGCTGGGCAATTCGTCGATGCACGGCGCGCACCAGGTAGCCCAGAAGTTAAGGACGACAACCTTGCCGCGGAACTGGCTCAGGCGCACGGTCTGCTGTCCGTCCTGGACGGTGAACTCGGGCGCGGTCTCCGCAATCTGTTGCGGATGGTCGCCACGATTGCAGCCCGTCAACAACAGGGCAGCGGCTAAAGCAAAACGCAGCGTCGCAGAAACTCTCACGCTTCCTATAATACGGAGGCGCATGCCAGACGAGTCGAGCAGTTCCCAACCCGAGCACCAGAGCACCGATCGCGTCACCCCCGCGCCGGACCTTGACCTCCGTTTTGACGGCAGCCCCACCGCCGCAGCCCTGCGCCGGACCGCTCCCGTCGTTCACCTTGAGGAGGACGAGCCGTCCACGCACCCCCTCACCGTCCTGATCCCCGCCCGGAACGAGGCGCACAACCTCCCAGGCTGCCTCAAATCGCTGCTCGACCAGTCCGAACCAGGCTTCCAGTTGGGGGAGCACTGGCACATTTTTGTGATCGACGATAATTCGGCGGATGAATCGATTCAAATCGTGCAGAAACTCGCAGAAAACCACCCCGGATTGCATGTTTTACAGGCACCTCCGCTGAAATCCAGCGGCAGCGGATTCACCGGAAAAAACGCCGCACTCTGGTTCGGAGCATCACAGCCTTTGGCTCACACAGCGAAATGGCTCCTCTTCACCGACGCCGACACCCTCCACGAACCAGGCAGCACCAGCCGCGCCATCGTCGAAGCAGAACGCCACGATTTAACGATGCTGAGCTACTCGCCACGCCAGCTCGTAGCAAACTTCGTGCAGCGCGCGCTGATGCCGCTGATCTTCTCGGAGCTCGCAAGCACCTATCCACCGAAGAAAGTAAGCGACCCATCCAGCCCCATAGCAGCAGCCAACGGCCAGTTCCTGCTCGTCCGCAGGCAGGCCTACTTCGACGTGGGCGGTCACATGGCCGTAGCATCTTCCGTGCTCGAAGACGTCGCACTCGCCAAGCTGCTGAAGCGCCGCCACACCATCCGACTGCGCTACGCACCGGAAGCGGTAAGTGCACGAATGTACGCGTCAACACCGGAGATGATCGAAGGCTGGACGAAGAACCTCGCACTGCTCTTCGGCAATCCGCTGATCATGGCGGCCATCGCCCTACTCAACTTCGTTCTGCTGCTTGGCCTGCCGCTGCTGCCCCTCCTGATGCCGAACCTTGTGGTCTGGCAGGCGCTGGCCATCTTCATCGTCTGGCTGCGTGTGCTCCTGCGCTACTTCTCGCGCGTCGGCCGTTCCCACGCGCCCTTCCTCGACCGCATCCTCACGGTGATCGCACTGCCACTCTTCGCAGCTTTGTTGATCCGCTCATGGCAGATGGTCAAGATCGCGAAGGCCGTCACGTGGAAGGGCCGCGAGTACACGACTTAGCGACTCTTAACGCCTTACACTCATCCAATAAGACGATGATTTATCTGACACGCAAAGCCGAGTTCTCCTCCGCCCACTTCTATCGCAATCCCGCTTGGAGCGAAGAGAAGAATCGCGAAGTCTTTGGCAAGTGCGCCAATACGAATGGGCACGGCCACAACTACACGCTTGAGGTTACGGTGGGCGGCGAGGTCGATCCCGTCACCGGCTTCGTCGTGGACCTGAAGCTGTTGAAGGACATCCTAGAGCAGGAGGTGGTCAGCGTCTATGACCATCGCCACCTAAACCACGAGGTGCCGGAGTTTGCGAACGTCGTGCCCACGACCGAGAACATCGCAGTGGCCATCTGGCGCCGGCTCGATGGGAAGATACCGAACGCCAAGTTGCAGCGGGTGCGCGTCTATGAGATGGACGATCTCTTCGCAGACTTCTACGGCGAGGGCTTGAACGATGGGATCTCGGACACAGCAGCCCCGGAGCTGGTAGCGTAATGCCAATCGCACACTTCACACGCCGCTACCGCCTTTCCGCATCGCACCGGTTGCATGCGCCGAGCCTGAATGATCAGCAAAACCGGGATACCTACGGCAAGTGCAACAACCCGTACGGCCACGGTCACAACTACTTCGTTGAAGTCACAGTGGCAGGACCCATCGATCCCGAGACAGGCTTTGTTGTCGATATGCCTAAGCTCGATGCACTCGCGAAGCGGGAACTCATCGATCGCTTCGACGCGCAGCACATGAACGCGGATCCGGTCTTTAACGGCGACTTCGTGCCGTCGACCGAGAACCTCGGCATCGAGGTCGAGCGCGTCTTCCGTCGCGCGGTTCCGCTGCTCGATCCCACGTGCCAATTGCGGCTGCATCGGATCCGCATCGAAGAGACGAAGAACAACAGCTTTGACCTACTGGCGCCTGGCCAGATCGATGCCTTGATCCCGCACGAACAGCATGCTCTGCAACCGATCGCCTAGCCGCGCGTCTGAAGAAAGAAGCCATGAAAGATAGTCGACTGGAAACGAACACGGCCGTTGCAGAACCGCAAGTCACTCTGAACGACGCGACTACCGCGGAGCTTTACAGGGAATTGCTGCTGCGCATCGGTGAAAACCCCGAGCGCGACGGCCTGCTGAAAACGCCCGAACGTATGGAGAAGGCGATGACCTTCCTGACGCACGGGTACGAGCAGAGCGCTACGGACATCCTGCGCGGCGCGCTCTTCGACGTCGACTATGACGAGATGGTAATCGTCCGTGACATCGAGTTCTACTCGCTCTGCGAGCACCACATGCTGCCGTTCTTCGGCAAAGCGCATATCGCTTATATCCCAAAAGGAAAGGTCATCGGCCTTAGTAAGGTCGCGCGTCTGGTCGATGTCTTCGCACGGCGCCTGCAAGTGCAGGAACGTATGACTCGCGAGATCGCCGATGCAGTCGTCGAAGCTATCCACCCAATGGGAGTGGCCGTCATTCTTGAGGCGCAGCACCTCTGCATGATGATGCGCGGAGTAGAGAAGCAGGGAAGCATGACGTCAACGTCAGCGATGCTTGGCTGCTTCCGCGAGAGCGCACAGACACGCAACGAATTCCTGTCGCTCATCCGCAGGCCCGGCGGCTTCTAGTGCTTCGCACCGTCCTCGACGCGCTACCGCGCGTGTATTCATGAGTGCGGAATCTGTTCGTAGCCGTCTCCAGGACGGGCCTAGCCGACTGCAAGCAACGGCAAGCCATCACGAGATGGTGCGATCGGTGGTCTAATCGAAGACTGCAATGAATGGACTCCTGATCTTCGATAAGCCCTCCGGTCTCACCTCGCACGATGTTGTCTCCCTCGTACGTCGCGCCACAGGCGAAAAGTCTGTCGGCCACCTTGGCACCCTTGATCCGATGGCAACGGGCGTGTTGCCGCTGATGCTGGGCAAGTGGACTCGGCTAGCGCAGTTCTTCGGTGCTGCTGAGAAGCAATACACCGGCACAATCCGATTCGGCTTCGCTACCGACACCTACGACGCGGAGGGAGTACCTGCAGGCGATCCGCAATCACTGGATTGCAATCTGGAAAGATTGCGCGAACTGAGCGCCGGCTTCCACGGCACGATCGATCAGGTACCGCCCGTTTTCTCTGCGAAGAAGATCGGTGGCGTGCCTGCGCACAAGCTCGCTAGGCAGGGCAAGGAAGTGCCTGTAAAGCCCGCGCGCATTACGATCCACGGCTTTGAGCTGACATCGCTCGAGGGCGATAGGGCATCGTTTACGATGCACGTCTCGGCGGGCGGTTACGTGCGATCCGTCGCGCATGAGCTTGGTCAGTTAGCTGGATGCGGCGCGCACCTGAGCGCGCTACGCCGCGTGCAGGCCGGACCGTTTACGTTGGCCGATGCGATCACACGCGAGCAACTGATCGACGCAGCCAACGCCGGCACCATCGAGGCACTGTTGCCGCATGCTCGTACGGTGCTGCCAGAGATGCCGTCGGTGACGGCCGATGAAGGTTCGCAGAACAAGCTACGCAACGGGATGGCCGTCAACCTGCCGGAGTTCTCCGACGCGCCGCTGATTCGCATCTTCAAGGACCGCAACGAACTGTTGGGTATCGGCCGCCGTGTGGCCGGCACGCTCATTCAGCCGTTTGTGAACCTGGCCTAGGGAAGTAGCTCACTTCTTCAACAGCGGTTTGATCAGTCCAAAGATGTTCTTCGATACCTGCTTGCAGCCCTGCGCTGTGGGGTGGATGCCGTCTTGCTGGATACTCCCTGGGACACCATAGACGTCCTGCAGGACAAAGGGCAGCAGTGGCACATGGTACTTCTTTGCGAGCAGCGTATAGGTCTCGTTGAAGGACTTGATGTAGGGCTGACTGTACTGCGGCGGCAGCGTGATACCGGCCATGGCTACCTGCGTGCCGCTGCTCTGTAGCTTATTGACGATGCTGTCCAGGTTGGTACGCGAACTCGCCACCGGTACGCCACGCAGCCCGTCGTTTCCGCCGAATTCGACGACGACGATAGCAGGTTTCAGTGCCAGCACCCGCTCCACGCGCGCGAGGCCATCCTTCGTGGTGTCGCCGCTGATACCCATGTTCACGACGCGGTAGCGGTAACCGGCTTTGTCCAGGTCGCGTTGCAGGTCAGCGGGGTAGCTGCTTTCCATATCCACGCCGTAGCCAGCCGTCAGACTATCGCCAAAGGCGGCAATGACGGGGCGGCTGTCTGTCGCCGTCGGAGCATTCGGTGTGACGGTTGGTGTGTGTGAGGTCATGGATCCCAAGGGGGTGGCGCCTCCGTCGGTGCTGTCGGTGGGGCGTTCGTGACGTTCGGCTTCGCAACCTGAGATCGCCAGCACAGCGCATACCGTCAACATCGCGGCCAGTAAGCGGCTGTGCCGCGGAAGGTGGCGCTGTATCATCGTGCTCAATCCGGAACAATCTCTCAACATCATCCGTCCAACGTAGCAAAGTTCCTGAAAGCGAGTTCGAGCCTGAGTCCCGACACCCAAACTGCCAGCAGTGCCGCACCCAGTATTCGTGTGGCGGGCCTTCGCAAGTCGATCCGCAATGGCCCACGCACCGTCGAAATCCTGCGCGGCATTACGTTTGATGTCAGCGCGGGCGAGTTTGTCGCTATCGTCGGCTCGTCGGGTTCGGGCAAGAGCACGTTGCTGGGCCTGTTGGCGGGACTGGACACGCCGACCGAGGGCAATGTCACGCTGCAGGGCACTGCCATCAGCTATCTACCGGAAGACAAGCTGGCCGAGGTCCGGGGCAAGCTGATTGGCTTTGTCTTTCAAAGCTACCAATTGATTCCGACGTTGACGGCGCTTGAGAACGTGCTCTTGCCCCATGAGCTGAACGCTCCATCGAAGGAGCAGGCAGCGGGCATCGCCCGTGCGAAGGACCTGCTTGCAGCCGTCGGCTTGTCGGAACGGGCCGACCACTACCCCGTGCAGCTTTCGGGCGGAGAGCAGCAGCGCGTGGCGTTGGCACGAGCATTCATCCTGCGGCCACCCATTGTGCTGGCCGACGAACCTACCGGCAATCTGGATACGCACAATGGCGCGCACATTATGGAACTGCTGTTGGACCTGAACCGCCGCGAAGGCACGACGCTGGTGCTGGTCACGCACGATCCGGCAGTTGCCGCGCACGCGACACGGGTGCTAACCGTCCGCGATGGCGAAGTGATCTCCGATATCTATAAGACACCGGAGCAGGTGTAGGCGGTGGCCGCGCTCTCATGGACTACGGCAGCCCGCATCGCTTCGCGCGAGCTGCGATCGTCACGCGGAAAGTTCTTCTTTGTCATCCTGTCGGTTGCGATTGGGGTTGCGGCCCTGACGGGCGTGCGAGGATTCTCATCGGCATTTCGGCAGACACTGCTGGTGCGTGCTCGCTCTATCCTTGCCGGTGACCTTTCGGCACGCATGTTTCAACAGCCGGACGCCTCGCAGATTGCGAAGCTGGATGCCCTGAAGACCGGCGGCGTCCGCATGACGCCTATTACAGAAATGGCCGGCATGGCGACTGCGGCCAACTCGCTTGATCCGCTGCTGGTTGCGCTCAAGGCGATCGACACCTCGGCTTATCCGTTTTATGGCGTGGTCGATCTGAAGCCATCTATGCCGCTGACGCAGGCCGTCGGAGGAGACAACGTTGCGGTCGGTGAAGACCTGCTGATTCGCCTGAAGCTGCATACGGGTGACCGCATCCAGCTTGGCGATGCGAAGCTGCGCATCTCGTCGATCGTGTTGAGCGAGCCGGATCGTCTCTCCGGATCGTTCGCTGCGGGGCCGCGCATCCTACTGACGCAGGACCAGTTGGAGAGTACACACCTGCTGGCGCCGGGTTCGCGTGCCGGGCAGCGTTACCTCTTCAAGCTGCCGGTGAAGAACGACCGCGATGTGGTGCGGCTGAAGGCGCAGCTTGAGACGATCCTGCCGGAGTCGCAGGTGACGGACTATCGCGAGACGAATCCTGCCATCACCATGGCGCTTGATCGTGCGACGGGCGTGCTGTCCTTGGTATCGCTGGTAGCGCTTGTGCTGGGAGCTGTGGGTGTCGCCATGGCGATGCGCACACACCTGTTACAGCGCATGGATTCCATCGCCATCATGAAGTCGTTGGGCGCTCGGTCATCGCACATTCTGCGCATCTACCTGCTGCAGACGCTGCTGCTTGGTCTGCTGGGTGGTGTCGTTGGCGTGGTGCTTGGTGTTGGCGTGCAACTGGTGCTGCCGCTGCTGCTGGCGAAGTTGCTGGGCGTTACGCCGGAGCTGCACATTGCGGCATCGGCGATCTTTGCGGGACTTGCCACCGGATTGCTGACCACGCTGCTGTTCACCATGCCGCCACTGCTGGATATCCGCAACGTGCGGCCTATCCTCATTCTGCGCCGCACGGTGGATGATGCAGGCGATGGCAGCGCAGTAAGTGGCTTTCTTGCAAAGATCCGTCGCTCCGGCGCGCAGATCGTTGCGGGCATCCTTATCCTTGTCGGCATCACGTTAATTGCGACGACGCTGTCGGACTCGAAGGCAGTCGGCCGCGTCTTTACGGGCGGGTTGGCTGCGGTGCTGCTGGTTCTGCTGATCACTTCGACGCTGGTTCTTGCCGGGTTGCGCGTGCTCCTGCGCGGAACGCGTTCTTCCCTGACACCGGTTGTGCGCCATGGACTTGCGAACTTGTATCGGCCCGGCAATCCTTCCGCGGCGTTGCTGGCTGCAGTTGGGCTTGGTGTGATGCAGATTGCCAGCGTCTTCTTTCTGTCGCATGCGCTCATCAAGGAACTGAAGCTGTCCACACAACCGACGTTACCGAACGTCTTCCTCATCGACATCTCACCCAGTGAGATCGACGGTGTGCGTGCGTTGTTGAAGACGCAGCCGTCGGTGCGAGGGGAAGCGGAGATGCTGCCGGTCATCGCTTCGCGCATCTTGTCCGTTAACGGAACGCCCGCGGCCGACCTGAAGCTGCAGAACTTTCCCAAGCGCATGCTGCAGTCGATTTCGATCACGTGGACCGACAACTTTCCGCCGGGCACGAAGGTCGTTCGCGGTGCCTTCTGGCAGCCGGGCGAGCCGCTTGCGAAGCTTGCTATCGGGCAGCGTATGGCGCAGAGGCTTGGCGTTGATGTTGGATCGCACATCTTGTTTGCTGCACCCGGCGATCCCGACCATCCGGTAGACGCAACGGTGGCGGCCATCATCAAATCCGATGGCCAGCATGCTTTTTCGCGCGCGGAGTTTCTGTTGCCACGTACACCGCTCGCGTCGTTGCCCACGGTCTGGTACGGCGGTGTGCATGCAAACCCCGATCAGGTGGGCGAACTGCAGAGGGCTTTGTACGCGAAGTATCCCACGGTTACCGTCATCAACGTGGCGCAGGCTATGGAGACGCTGCGTGGTGTGCTGTTGCAGGTGTCGCTGGTCGTGCAGTTCCTCGCGGGCTTCTCAATCTTTGCGGGACTTGTGATTCTTGCCAGTGCCATCGCTGGCACGCGGTACCGGCGCATTCGCGAGGTTGTCGTCCTCAAGACCTTGGGAGCCACGCGATCACGCATCGCCGCGATCTTCTCGATTGAGTTTGCAACGCTGGGCCTTATCGCTGGATTTGTCGGCCTGATCTTTGCGAACCTGACGACGCGAATCGTTCTGCGACAGCTCGACCTCGACTATCACTTCCTGACGTTGATCAATGTGTGCGCGCTTCTAGGCGTTGCACTGCTTACGGTTGCGACAGGATGGCTTGCCAGCTTTCGTGTCCTTGGTCAAAAGCCCTTGGAAGTACTGCGCGAGGAGTAACTGGCTCCCTTTTCCTTATGGACTTTTGATGACTTCCTTACGGCTTTCTTAGGGCCCTAAAGCCTAGCATTCGTTATGGCGCTGCTGGATTTACAACCCCCGGCGGCGCTGAACGGAGAAGTATGCGAAGCACAAAGATTTCCACGCTGGCGCTCTACGCAACCGTAGCGACGACCGCAGCATTTCTGCAGTACCCCATCAACATGCAGGCACAGACGGCCGTCAACCAGATGAGTAGCTCTGTAGTGTCTACGGACGTCTTGGATGGTTCATCCGATGTGGTTGAAGGCAAACCGCCGCAGGGCGGTGCCGCCGCGGGCGAGGCCCCCTCTTCCGGTGGCAACTTCTTTCGTCGCCTTGGTCATTTTTATGGGCAGGACTGGGCCGGTACAGCGCCGGCGACTCCGCCAGCTGTTCGCCGCGCATTGGATGCACCGCTAGACTCGGCGCCCTTTCCCAGCTCCGATTGGGGCTATGGCGGATCGCCACTGCTCGGTGTCCCCGACTCCAACGTATATCCGTTGATGACGGCCCTGAAGTTACAGAACTCGCGGACAAAGATCTATGGATGGATCGCACCAAGCTTCAATGCGAGCACGTCGGGATCGAATAATTTTCCTGTGTCTTATGATGTCTTTCCGAATAGCGTTGTCTTGAATCAGGCCGTCATCTATGTGGAGCGCCTGCCAGACACGGTACAGAAGAAACACTTCGACTTCGGCTACCACTTCACAGCGCTCTACGGTAATGACTACCGCTTCACGACGGCGAAGGATTACTTCAGTCAGCAACTGCTGCAAAAGAATCGTCGTTACGGCTTTGATCCGGTACTGGAATATGCGGACCTTTACTTCCCCGTGAAGGAAGGCCTCAATATCCGGATTGGTCGCTTCCTGTCCGTTCCGGGCATAGAAGCGCAGCTGGCGCCCAATAACTACAACATGACGCACTCATTGCTTTATACGATCGATCCCTTCACGGACACGGGCATCATTGGGACGTTGAAGCTGAGTAAGCAGTGGCTGGTGCAACTCGGAGTGTCTGCGGGGCATGACGTGGCGATCTGGTCAGATGATCGAAAAGCTTCGGGCATCGCGTGTCTCAACTATTCGACGAAGACGAACCATGACAACTTCTATGCATGTGCCAACGGCATCAACGATGGAAAGTACGCGTACAACAACCTGCAGGACTACGACATGACCTGGTACCACCGCTTCAATGCCAAGTGGCACATGGCAACGGAGGCCTGGTACATGTATCAGCGCGAAGTACCTAACGTGGCAGGCAATGTAGCCAACCCTGTGCCGACCGAGACGGGCGCCAATGGTGCGAAGTGTGCAGCCGGCCAACTGCGTTGTACGGCACCGGAGTACGCGATCGTGAACTATATCAATCGTGAGATCAACTCGAAGCTGGCTGTGGGTTTCCGCTCGGACCTTCTGAACGACAAGAAGGGACAGCGCACAGGTATTGCAGGCAAGTACACCGAGAACACTTTGTACGCGACGAAGTACATCGGCAGCACGATCGTGCTTCGTCCCGAAATCCGCTTTGATCATTCCTGGGACATGCGGGGCTACAACAACGGCACGGCTCGCAACCAGTTCTTCGTGGGCGCGGACCTCATCTACAAGTTCTAGTCGAGAGGTCAGGAGCGCCGGCACCCAGGCTCTCCTGTCTCTTTTCATGTCGCCGCGACGCTCACTCGCACACGATAGTTATGGCGGCGCTAGGTCTGCTACTAACACTGGAGAAAGCCATGATGTCAGGTCTTATTTTCGTCGACATCCTCGCATACGGCGGAGCGGCACTTGGAGTCGTTCTTTTGTACCTGGCCGGAGCCATGCTACTGCGTCCTGATTGCGCGGCGCCCTGTCTTTCCGTCCTCATCGAACGGGAACGTGCCCTGGAATGCGTACAGGAAGGGAGCTTTAATGCCAGCCGTGCGCGTGCCTGCGGCAGCCTCTTCCTGATGTTCGCGTCTTTCTTCGCCGTCTGTATCGTTCGTGCCCTTCAGCGTCCGTAGGAGAGTCCCGATGCCCAACGAAAAACTGCATAAGACTTCGGCGATCAAGCGTGGCGTTGGCGATCGTATCTTTCTTGCCTTCGCAGGAAGGCGGCATCGTTCGGACCGTGTCGACTTTCCCGAAAAAGCAGATCTACGAGCAGAGCTCCTCGGCATTCTGTTGTTGACTGCGGTCGCCGGCATGATCGTCGTTGTCTTGTGGCGATATCTCACCGAAGCCTATTAGGTCGCCAACATGAGTGTGCCCGGGAGGCATATATGTTCCAAAGATTTGAAATGCAGCAGGACTGGACTCATCTCGCAGCGTGGGCCGGCGTTGAATCGACGGTGGCTACCATCGCATCGATCGAGTCAATGGCTTCGCTAAGACACCAGCAGAGAAGCGTTAAATTCCACCCCGTGGTCAGGATCTCCCCCACAACATCGCGTCGGGAGATCGTCTGGATGCGCGAGGGGTTAGTGCCGTCCTACGCGTGCGATGAGCGTGGTGCAGAGCAGCGTTCCGAAGCGCATGCGGAAGCGATGACGTGCGACTCGTGCTTCCGTAGCGCCTTTCGTCGTCGCCGCTGCGTCATACCAGCCACTGTGCTGCACGAACGCCGTCACCTCTCGACGGAGATCGAGCAGCAGTGTTCCTTCGCGCTTGAATGTGGCGGTCTATTCGGGATTGCAGGTGTGTGGGAGACGTGGACCAACGATCAGGGGCACGCTGTCGAGAGCTTTGCCATCGTGACGGCACTTGTAACGCCGATCTTGAGCACGCTCTTCGAACGGCTGCCCGTAGCGCTGACGGATGCGGCGGATCTGGATCGCTGGCTTCGCATCGCGAAAGAGGAGGGGAAGGAACCTGTCGACCTCATGCGACCACTGTCCTCTGCGCAACTTCGAAATTGGAAGATGATGCCCGGTCCTGTGGACATGCACCTGGAACTTGCCGGGGTGCGGCCTCAAACAGAACGGACCGTGGCCTGATCGGGCCACAGTCCGTTCGTTGCAAGCGACAAAGTGCTCGAGCGTCAGGTACTCACAAGTACCAGGGAATATTGACGACCACGATACGTCGATTGCCGCGCACAAGCAGCAGCAACTTCAACATCTGCGTCCGTTGATTGTGCAGCAGGTTTTCCCACCAGTGCTTAACTACCAGTTCGGGGATCAGCACGGCTATCTTCCGTTTGGGATAGTCCTTTTCGAGGCTCAGGATGTAGTCCATGAGCGGCGTGATGACGGTTCGGTACGTACTCTTGACCTGCACCATCTCCGGCACTGGTCCATCGTGGGCGCGAATCGGACCCATGACCATGCGTTCCCAAGTCTCGTCGAAGCCGCTGTCCGTATCGGTCTCGACGGTTACGATCTTCACATCCTGGCTCATCACCAGCCCGAAGCGTACAGCCTTTTCAGTGATCTTGTCCCAGCGGGCAACGGGGATCACGACCAATGGCTGCTCAAGATCGGTGAAGCGCAGCGGCTCAGGATCAGCTGTCTCGTGATTGATACGGGTGTAGTGATGCTTGATGCCGTGCATGAGCCAGATGATGGCAGGCACCAGCAGCGCCGTGATCCACGCGCCCGAGGTGAACTTGGCCACTAATACCACTAATAGCGTAATGCCGGTTGCGACGGCGCCAAGTCCGTTTAGGAACATCTTGATGTGGCGATGCTTTGCGTCCGTGCATTTCATCCAGTGACGAACCATGCCGGCCTGGCTAAGCGTAAAGGCGAGGAAAGCGCCGATGGCATAGAGCGGAATCAGTCGATCGGTTACGCCGTTGAAGATGATAAGCAGCAGAGCCGTGAAGCCGGTCAGAGCATAGATGCCGTGCGAGAAGAGAAGTCGTCGTCCGCGCAATAGGAAGACGCGCGGCATGTAGTCCTTCAAAGCAATCGCACGAGCCATGCGCGGGAAGTCGGCAAACGCTGTATTGGCGCTAAAGCTGAGCGCGGCAAGGACGCTGCCCATCGTAAGGAAGTAGAACCACCCCCGACCGAAGACAGCAGCTACTTCAATCGACAGCACACTCTGGTAAGCTGCATCGCCCGAATCCATAGCGGTCACGCCATAAGCACGCGCGACGTAAGCCAGGCCTGCGAGCATGGTGAAAAGCAGACCGATAATGACGGTGAGCGCGTGGTTCGCCCGCTTCGACTTCGGTTCCTTGAAGGCAGTGACACCGTTCGACACGGCCTCGACGCCCGTCATGGCAGCGCACCCACTGGCAAACGCCTTGAGCAGCAGCCAGATTGTGACGTACTGCATGGTCGCGGAGATGGGCGGCGGCGGAGCTGCCAAAGGAATGGGATGTCCGTGCGCGGCATAGGTGTGCCAGACGCCGACAGCAACGGTCGCCAACAACGTCCCCACAAAGAGAAACGTCGGCAGCATGAAGACAAAACCAGACTCCTTCACGCCGCGCAGGTTGATCAGGACAATGATCATCAGAATCAGCAGGCACAGCGCAAGCTGATGCGGATGGAGCCGGGGCACTGCACTCACCAGGGCCGTCACACCTGCGGACACACCCACAGCCGCGGTGAGGATGTAGTCAATCATCAGCGCAGCAGCCGCAAGCAGGCCCGCGCCATCGCCAAGGTTCTCGCTGGCTACGGTGAAGGATCCACCACCGTTGGGATAGGCCTCGATGGTCTGGCGATAGCTGAAGTACAGAATCGCCAGCAGAACCAGGATCGCGCCAAAGATAGGCAGCAGATGCTGTTGCACGCCAAGCAGGCCAAGCGGGACGAGGATCGCCATGGCCTGTTCCGGACCGTAGGCGGCGCTCGTGAGTCCATCCAGGCCAAAGATCGGGATGCCGGCTGCAACGCCTATATGTTCATTGTGTGCATCGCTGGTCGCCAGCGGTTTTCCTAGAAGAAGGTCGAACAATCGCATGCGAAGGGAGAGCCTCAAGGACCGGGGAGGTCAAAGAGTATTAGAGCCCACACCCGCATAAGAAAGTCGTAAAGATACAGCTTTGGCTTTGACGCAGTCGATATCGCCAGCCCGTTGCTTCAGCGCCGCTGATCAATCGACCAGCGGCTTGCGAAGCATCTTTAGCGTGCCTGATCCAAAGCAAGATTCAACTGCAGGACATTGACTCTCGGCTCTCCCAGCAGGCCAAACTGACGCGGGATGACGCTTTTCCGAACTATCGCCGTCAAATCTGCCTCAGGGATATGCCTCTCCTTCGCAACACGAGGAACCTGGTAGAGGGCCGCCGCGGGGGAAAGGTCCGGATCCAGACCCGATCCAGAGGTAGTCACCAGATCCACGGGTACTGGAGCACCATTCGATTCAGCCGCCGTGCTGGCGTTCACACGATCGATCAGAGTCTTTGTAGACGGCCCCAGGTTCGATCCGCTGGAATTGCCAGCGTCGTACCCCGCGCCAGCCGCGGAAGGGCGACTGTGGAAGTAGCCGGCGCCAGTGAACGGCTGACCGATCAGCCGTGAGCCGATGAGCTCACCGTTGCGCTGCACCAGTTGACCATCAGCCTTGTCACGGAACAGCAGTCGCGAAAGACCAGTGATGGCAAGTGGATAAAGGATGCCCAGCAGGACCGCAGTGATGACGGTGTAGAGACAAGCCGTAATGATTTGCTTCTTCATATAAGTGTCCTATGCGAGATGCATCGCGGTAACGAGCATGTCGATGAGCTTGATGCCGATGAACGGCACCACAATGCCGCCTACGCCGTAAACCAGTAGATTTCTCTGCAGCAGTGCAGCAGCGGATAGCGGCCGATACGATACTCCACGCAGTGCCAGTGGGATAAGTCCCACGATGATCAACGCGTTGAAGATGATGGCCGACAGCACAGCCGATTCCGAGTTGTGCAGATGCATGATGTTGAGCGCATTCAGCACCGGGAACACCCCGGCAAACATCGCAGGGATAATCGCGAAGTACTTTGCCACATCGTTCGCAATGGAGAACGTCGTCAACGCGCCGCGTGTCATCAGCAACTGCTTGCCGATAGCAACGATCTCGATCAGCTTGGTAGGGTTGCTGTCCAGATCCACCATGTTGCCGGCTTCTTTTGCAGCCTGCGTACCGGAGTTCATGGCGACGCCTACGTCAGCCTGAGCAAGAGCGGGCGCGTCATTGGTGCCATCGCCCGTCATCGCAACCAGCTTGCCCTCCGCCTGCTCGCGTTTGATGAGGTCCATCTTGTCCTTCGGCTTGGCTTCTGCCAGGAAGTCATCCACACCAGCCTCACGCGCAATGGCCGCTGCCGTCAGCGGGTTATCGCCCGTGATCATGACCGTGCGAATACCCATGGCGCGCAGTTGTTCGAAGCGCTCCTTCATGCCGCCCTTCACAACATCCTTCAGGTGAATGACGCCCAGCACACGACCGTTCTCTGCGACCACCAGAGGTGTGCCGCCACTATTCGCGACCATCTCCACTGCACTGCGAACCTCATCATGCATGGCACTGCCATGCTCCTGCAGATAGCGAGCAATCGCATCGACCGCACCCTTACGGATGCTGCGACCGTCGACTTCAATACCGCTCATGCGCGTCGTTGCAGAGAAGGGAACGAACTCCGCATTCATCTGCCCCAGCTCGCGTCCGCGAAGCCCGTACTTCTCCTTCGCAAGCACCACAATAGAGCGGCCCTCCGGCGTTTCATCGGGCAGGGAAGAGAGTTGTGCGGCATCGGCAAGCTGCTCTGCGGATACCCCGGGTGCCGGGATAAACTCCGATGCCTGGCGATTGCCAATGGTGATAGTGCCCGTCTTATCAAGCAGCAAGGTATTGACGTCGCCAGCTGCTTCCACAGCACGTCCCGAAGTAGCAAGAACGTTGTGCTGCACCAGTCGATCCATACCCGCGATACCGATGGCTGAGAGCAGGCCGCCAATGGTTGTGGGGATGAGGCAGACCAGCAGTGAGATCAAAACAAAGATCGTCTGCGGCGCACCGGAGTACTGTGCAAAGGGCTGCAGTGTCACTACCGCCAGCAGAAAGATGATCGTCAATCCTGCAAGCAGAATATTCAGAGCGATCTCGTTCGGTGTCTTCTGCCGCTCAGCACCCTCAACCAGCGCAATCATACGATCGAGGAAGGTCTCGCCGGGATTGGATGTGATGCGAACCTCGATGACGTCGCTAAGCACTCGCGTGCCACCAGTCACTGCGGAACGATCACCGCCTGCCTCGCGGATCACTGGAGCGGACTCGCCTGTAATTGCAGACTCATCCACAGAAGCAACGCCCTGGATTACTTCACCATCGCCCGGGACCATCTGTCCCGCAACGACGCGGACCACATCGTTCACGCGCAGCTGCGAACTTGGGATCTCCTCGACAGCGCCGCTCTTGTCGACGCGATAGGCCGTTGTCTCCGACTTTGCGAGACGCAGCGCATCAGCCTGCGCTTTGCCACGGCCCTCCGCCATCGCCTCTGCGAAATTCGCGAACAGTACGGTGAACCAGAGCCACAGGGTGATCTGCACATCAAAACGGAAGTGGCCGGTGTGCGTCGCCATGTTTGCGATTAGCAGAATGGTCGTGAGTACGCTGCCGATCTCCACAACGAACATCACGGGATTCTTCATCATGCCGCGGGGATGCAGCTTCACGAATGCATCCACCGATGCTCGTTTCACAATCGCCCGGTCAAATAAGGACTTCTTTTGAGTTGCCATGTCTATCTTTCCTTGTCCGCGTCAACGAACGTTTAGAACAGGTGTCCCGCGCGAAGTAGCAGGTGCTCCAGGATGGGGCCAAGGCTCAGCACCGGGAAGAACGTCAGCGCGCCAACGATGACAATCAAACCTGTCAGCAGCACGGTGAAAAGCGGTGTCGTGACGGGGAATGTGCCAGCGGTTGCAGGCGTAATCTTCTTCGCGGCCAGATTGCCAGCGATCGCGAGCATCGGAACGATCATCAGGAAACGTCCTGCGAACATAGCGATGCCGAGCGTGAAGTTATACCAATGCGTGTTGGCACTCAGTCCCGCAAATGCAGAGCCGTTGTTACCTGTGGCAGAGGTGTACGCATACAGAACTTCCGACAACCCGTGAGGTCCATGATTTGCCAGGCCTGCCAGTCCCGCTGGAGTTCGAAGACCGATTGCAGCCAGACCAAGAATGATCAGCGGAAAGATCAACAGGTAAAGCATTGCCATCTGGACGTCATACGACTCGATTTTCTTGCCCAAGTACTCCGGTGTTCGACCGACCATCAAGCCCGCGATGAACACCGCGACGATCACGAAGACCAGCATGCCGTACATGCCCGCTCCCACACCGCCAAAGACGATCTCACCAAGCAGGATGTTCGTCAAAGGAACCAGCCCACCAAGCGGCGTGAAGCTGTCATGCATGCTGTTCACAGCGCCACAGCTTGCGTCGGTGGTCACCGTTGCAAACAGCGCAGAGTTGGCGATGCCGAAGCGAACTTCCTTGCCTTCCATGTTGCCGCCGGCCTGCTGCATGGACACGTGCTGGTCAACATTCGCGAACTGAGGATTGCCCTTGGCCTCCGCCCAGAAGACGGTGAAGACACCGGCAAACCACAGCACCGTCATCGCCGCCAGCACCGCCCATCCATGCTTCGGCGAACCGACCATCTGCCCAAGCGTTACCGTGAGTCCCGCAGGGATCAGGAAAATGGAAAGCATCTGCAGGAAGTTGGTAAGTGGCGTGGGATTCTCGAATGGATGCGCGCTGTTCGCGTTGAAGAAGCCGCCACCATTTGTCCCCAGCATCTTGATCGCTTCTTGAGACGCCACGGGGCCCTGCGCAATGGTCTGCGTTGTTACGGTCGATGTCTTGCCATCGGTACCGGTAACTTTTTGCGGTTCCAGTAACTTCACCGTGTCATAAGACTTCAGGTTCTGCACAACGCCCTGCGACACCAGTACCATCGCGAAGATGACGGAGAGCGGCAACAGTACCCAGAAGGTGCCCCGCGTCAGATCGACCCAGAAGTTACCCAGCGTCTTCGCTTCGCGACGTGCGATGCCACGAATAAACGCGATTGCCAGCGCCAGGCCCGCAGCAGCAGACCAGAAGTTATGCGTTGCCAGGCCCAGCATCTGCGTGAGATAGCTCATGGTCGTCTCTGGCACGTACGACTGCCAGTTTGTGTTCGTCGTGAAAGAGACGGCGGTGTTGAACGCAAGATCGGCAGGGACGCCGGGCAGGTGCTGTGTGTTCAGCGGTAGTACGTTCTGCAGTCGCTGCACGACGTAAGTCAAAGCCAGGCTGGCCGCGCTGAAGATCAGCATGGCCACTCCATACTGCATCCAGTTCATCTCTTCGTCCGGGTTTACACCCGTCACGCGATAGAGAAGGCGTTCACACGGCACAAGTACGGGATCAAGGAAAGTACGACGGCGCTCGAAGACGCTCGTCATGAAGCTGCCCATGGGTTTAGCCAGGACCAGTACAGCCGCGATGAACACTGCGATCTGCAGCCATCCATTGAGAGACATCAGAATTTCTCCGGGCGAAGCAACGCGTAAATCAGGTAGGCCATAAGAGCGCCAGCCAGGAACAACAGCACAAGATTCAGAGCCATCAGCGGCCGCCCTTCAGGCTGGCGCAGCCACGCAGATACAACAGGCACGCGCCAAATAAGAGGAACAAGAGTGCTATCGCTAACACGTCGAGCATGGGTGATTCCTTTCCTTCGTTATGCCAAGTGGAGATTCGGCGTAGCCACCTTCATGCAGCCCAGTTGCCGGCAATGCGGGCATGAAGAGGGTGTGTCGGGGCGCAGTGATCTCACGCATGGCCGGGAGGGCCAGGTACGGGTGGAGACCATGTTGTGGATTGTCTTTGTGGGCGCTAAGCGTTGCGCAGAGTTGCGACTTTCCCAGAGAGTCGGGTGCGCGATCCGGTTGCATGCCGCAAGGGAACGCAACCTTTGATCGCAGACTCACGAGCGTCACAACTGCTGCAGACATCGTATCGACTCCACCGCCTATTCCAATGCGGGAGCCTGTAAGAAGTCCGTAAGAAAGACATTAAGAAGTCATAAGGAGCTTTTGGTGCCGTTCACCCGCAGCGCATAACCGACCCATGGCTCGCTGATGACGTAGCGATGATCCTTGTCTTCGATCTTGCGACGGACTTGCGCCACCAGCACACGCAGGTTCTCGGTCTGGCCATCGCTCACAGTCCCCCACACCGCCTCTGCCAGCGCACGATGTGTCAGCACACGATCCGGCGACTTCAGGAAGAAGTGCAGCAGATCGAATTCCTTGGGAGTCAGATGGACCGTGTTCTTTCGAACTGCGACGGTCCGCGTGCGAAAGTCCATCGAGAAGTCGCCCTCCTGCAAGGCGTCCTCGGGTTCCGCCTCCGCGTCGGTGACACGGCGAAGATTTGCACGCACGCGCGCCAGTAGCTCCGGCATCGTGAACGGTTTCGTGACGTAGTCATCCGCGCCGGCATCCAGTGCATCCACCTTCAGCGGCTCCATGTTGCGCACGCTCAGGATAATGATTGGAACCTTTGAGATCCGGCGGATCTCTCGTGTCAACGAAAGCCCATCCATCACCGGCATACTCATGTCGGTGATAATCAGGTCGGGCTGCAACTGCTCGAATGCTGTGAAGCCTTCCAGTCCGTTTTTTGCGCTGACAACTTCGTAGCCGTTCACAGTCAGTGATGCGCGCAGCATGCGCAGGATCTGTGGTTCGTCATCCACTATCAGGACACGGCTCATTCGGGATCCTGCGTGATGATGTGTAGATCGACATGCGGTGCTTCTGACATAAATTTTCCTATCGCAAGGTAGTACAAGTACTTCCTGAAACCGCGCAGTGCGGACCTTCCGAAGATAGCCTGTGTGATGCGCTGCTCCTTCACATACGCCGCAGTGGCCGTAGCAACACTGCTGCCCGCTAACTGAACGATATTCGCTCCCAGATTCTGTGCGAACTGGATATGCGAATCGAGTGTCAGCTTTCGCTGTCCTTCCGTGTCGCGGTCGCTCGCGACATGTAGCACATACAGTTCGCCGCCAAGTCCTTCTGCGAGACGCGCACCACGTGCGATCAGGTCGCGTGACTGCGGGTTGGAACTGATGCAGACCGCAACGCGCTCTGTGACCGTCCAATGCGCACCCAGCCGCTTACGCCGGACGTAAGCGTCCAGATTGCGATCGACCGCGCGCGTCACTTTTTGCAGGGCCATCTCGCGAAGCGCAATCAGGTTCCCCTTACGAAAGAAGTTGGCAAGCGCACGCTCCACACGTTCCATGGGATAGACATCGCCGCGGCGCATGCGGGTCGCCAGCGCTTCGGGTGTGAGGTCGGCGATGACGATCTCGTCCGCACGATCCAGAACCCAGTCCGGAACCTGCTCCCGAACGCTGATGCCCGTCAGGGATTGAACACGTGGTGTAAGGCTTTCAATGTGCTGAATGTTGATCGTCGAAAGGACATCGATGTTGTTCTCCAGCAGCAGCAGGACGTCCTCAAACCGCTTCGCGAATCGGCTGCCTTCAACGTTCGTATGGGCAAGCTCATCCACCAGCACGACCTGCGGAGCCCGCGCGAGGATGGCATCGACGTCCATCTCGCGAAAGACTGTGCCGCGATAGTTCAGTTCGCGCGGCGGTACCTCCTCCAGCTTTGTGCTGAGTTCAGCCGTGCCGCGGCGGCCATGCGTCTCAACCACGCCAACGACCACATCCTCCCCACGACTCCGCCTCCGGATACCCTCGCTCAGCATGCTGAAGGTCTTGCCGACGCCCGGCGCGTAACCCAAGAAGATCTTGAGGCGGCCGGTCTTTTTCTCCTGGTCGCTGGAGGCGAGCCAGTCCTCTGGTGTTTTCCGCTCAGCTTCGACCATCTACAATCCACCCCATGAACTCGCGCCGCTTTCTTATGATCGTTCGCTGGATCGTTTCCTTCGCGGCTCTGGCCGGAATTGTACTCGTGTACAGCCGCTGGCTGCATGTGAATCAGACCACTGTCGCGCTGACATTGGTCCTGCTGATCCTTGGATTGGCCGCGAACTTCAGCCTTCGCTACGCGGTTGCAGTCTCAGTCGCCGCTACGGCTGCTTACAATTATTACTTCCTGCCTCCCATCGGCAGCATCACTATCGCCGACTCGCAGAACTGGCTGGCCTTGCTGGCCTTTCTCTCCACGTCGGTTATCGGCAGCCGCCTTTCGCAACGAGCACGTGACGAAGCGGATGAGGCGACTGCCCGTCAGCGTGAAGTTGAGCTCTCATTTGAGCTGGGGCGCGAGTTGCTTCAACTCGACGACGTGGGGAACCTCGTCAGTTCGCTGCCCATGCTGATCGCGCGCGTCACGCGTGCAAACTCGGTGGTGCTCTTCCTGCTCGACGGCGACCGTTTCTTCGAGCACGGTCTACACGCCTTTTCGGGATTTGAGCTACCGCACCTGCGTCAGCTCGCGCTCACCCTGCCCAACGTGGACGTCTCGGATCAGGGAGAAGCACGAGTTCCACTGAAGGTAGGAGTCATGCCCAGGGGCCTTGTCAGCATCCAGGGCGCATCCCTCTCAAGGGAAAGCCTCGAAACCATCGGAGGACTCGTCTCCATTTCGCTTGATCGTGCACAGGCACTGGAAAACGTGGCGAAGGGGGAAGCGAACCGGCAGAGCGAGAGACTGCGGACCCTCATCATCGACTCCATCACACACGAACTGCGAACGCCATTGACGTCGATCAAAGGCGCCGCGAGCGCACTGCTCGCTAACACGGAGACGCCCGCAGAAGCCAGGATCGAGCTGCTGCAGATCATCAACGAAGAGAGTGATCGTTTAAACCTGCTCGTGTCGCAGGCAACGGAGATGGCGCAACTGGACGCGCAGCAGGTGCACATGACCTTCCAGCCCGCGAGTGTTGCCGAGATGCTTGATGCAGCCGCTGCCACGTGTCTGGTCGACCCCTCCAGGCACCCGCTGACACTCGCCCCGGTGCCACAGTTACCAGCCGTGACGGCCGACCCTGAGTTTGTTCATAAGGTCCTTTGCAATCTGATTGAAAACGCAGAGAAGTACTCGCCCGAGGGATCGCCTATCTTTCTTTCCGCGCGGCTGGAGGGCCGTTTCGTGGAAGTAAGCGTTGCGGATCGTGGCGTGGGTATCGATTCCAGCGAGCTTGCGCTGATCTTTGATCGCTTCTATCGCGGGCGTAGCCAGGGAGATCGCGTGGCGGGGACTGGCATGGGACTGGCCATCAGCAAGGCGATTATCAGCGCCCATGGCGGGACGCTAACCGTTACCAGCCAGCTTGGTCAGGGCTCCGTATTCACCTTTTCGCTGCCTATAGACGCGGGTTTGTGATGCTTTTGAATCGTCTCAGTTGTTTTTCCGTTCTTATGCCTTTCTTATGGCGGAAGGTTTGAAATGGATTGTGTCGCCGGCATCGCACTGAGCCCTCGACAGGAGAGTCATGAGCGAGGGATCAAGCGCGGGCGATCAGAGAAAGAGCACCAACTCAGAATCGCCGATCGTCGTGATGAAGTTTGGTGGTACCTCCGTCCAGGATGCTGCTGCGATCAAACGGACTATCTCGATCGTCAAGGGCAGACGCGATCGGGGCCAGCGCCCCGTGGTCGTCGTCTCTGCGCTGGCAAAGGTGACGGACCAGTTGTTGCTGGCGGCGGAAGCGGCGGCGAACAATCAGGTCGACGAAGCGATGGCTCTCTGCAGGGCATTGCGTGTGCGTCATCTTCATACCGCTGTAGAGTTGGTCGGAAGAAACATTCACGCAGTCGCGAAGGTGATTGACGAAAATCTCAACAAGCTCGAGGACATTCTTCGCGGTGTGGCGGCTGTTGGTGAGCTGACCAAGCGCACTACGGATCTGATCAGCAGCTACGGCGAACGTCTCTCAAGCAGGATCGTCGCGGATGCCTTCGAGCATCGCGGGATTAGCAGCGCACACGTTGACGCTCGCACCTGCATCATCACGAACAGTCATCACGGCAGAGCAGTCCCACAGCCAGAGCTGATTGAAGCCAAACTGTTGGAGCACGTACTGCCTCTGCTGGATGTCGGCGCAATCCCGATCATGGGTGGCTTTATCGGTGCGACTACTGGTGGTATCACGACGACTCTTGGGCGTGGCGGCAGTGACTTCACGGCTGCACTGGTAGGAAGTGGTTTGAATGCGGAGGGGATTGAGATCTGGACGGATGTGAACGGCATCATGACGACCGATCCGCGGATCTGTCCCGATGCTTTGCGAGTCAGGACGATCAGCTTTGAAGAGGCTGCGGAGCTTGCTTACTTCGGTGCAAAGGTGCTGCACCCATCGACGATTCTTCCCGCAGTCAAGAAGGACATCCCGGTGTGGGTGCTGAACTCGCATGATTCTTCCAATGAGGGCACCAAGATCACTGCCTCTGCACCTCGGAGCACCAGCCCGCTGAAGAGCATCTCCGCAAAGAAGCACCTCACCATCATTCACATCGTCTCTTCGCGCATGCTGATGTCGCATGGCTTTCTGAGGGCTTCGTTTGAGGTCTTAGACCGATACGCGTGCGCGGTCAACATGGTTTCTACAAGTGAAGTGAGTATCTCCGTCAGCATCGATGCTACGGACGATCTGCCGGCGATCATCGCGGACCTGTCCGAGATTGCCGCGGTGCGGACTGAGGAAGGCAAGGCGCTCATCTGCCTGGTCGGCGATAACATTCAGGGCCACAAGGGGCTTTCCGAGCAGGTGTTCTCGGCTGTACGAGAGATCAACCTCGACATGATCTCGCAAGGCGCCAACGGCATCAATATGAGCTTCATGATTGACGGCGCGGCTGTGGAGAGTGCGGTCCGTTCCCTTCACAGGCAGTTCTTCTCCAACCCCGATCCGGCAGTGTTCGACCTTGGCCATACGGACGGGGCTATCGCTCTGAATGCATCCATGCACCCCACGGCAGCGAGCCTGAACAGCACCGCAAGCCTTGCCCTCACCGGTGTTCTGTAACGCCTCTTCTACATTCCAACGAGGCATGATGGCTTCTTACGATGTGCTTACTGACGCTACTCACTGCATCCAACGACCTATGATCCCGCTGCTTTCAAGGGCCCGATGACGAATTCGATTCAGAACGCGCATACCTGCACCACCTTCGTCCTGACGATGGTCGCGGCACTCTCGTTGTACGCAACGCCACTCAAGGCACAGTCGGTGCCCGAGGCGCCTGCAGTCGAGAAGACCGCGACCGCACCGACTCCCAGACCAGGCTTCGTTGGGCGGTGGATCGACTTTTATCGAACGGACTGGAAGGGAACGGCAGTCAGTGGTCCTGCAGCGCCACGCCGCAGTGTTCCGTCGCCGCTCAACTCGCCGCCGTTCCCAAGCGCGGACTGGTCTTATGGTGGTTCGCCCACGATTGGTGAGTCAGACGGCAACGTTTACCCGCTGCAGACGGCGATCAACGGCGCGACAGGCCGCACCAAGGTCTATGGATGGATTGAGCCGACGGCGAATCTCTCCACCTCACGCGACCGTAACTATCCGCAGACGAATGCCATCTACTCCAATCGTGTGGAGCTTGGACAGGCAGTTGTCTACGTAGAGCGGTTGCCTGACACGGTACAGCGAGATCACATCGACTGGGGTTTCCATGTGACGGGCTTCTTTGGCACCGACTATCGCTCCACGACGAACAAGGGTTACTTCAGCCAACAGTTGTTGAAGAACAATCGGCAGTACGGCTTCGATCCGGTGCTTGAGTACGTCGACGTCTACTTTCCACACGTCGCGCACGGCATGAATATCCGCGCTGGTCGCTATATTTCGATTCCGGGCATTGAAGCGCAGCTGACGCCGAACAACTACATGTTCAGCCACTCACTGCTCTACGCGGTTGATCCCTTTACGGACACCGGCATTCTCGCGACTATTCAGTTGAATGATCGATGGACGGTGCAGGCCGGGCTGTCTGCCAGTCATGATGTCGCGCCGTGGACACCTGATGCCAAGCCGGCATTTACAGGTTGTGTGAGTTATACGACGACCAGCGTCAATGACAATTTCTACGTCTGCGCGAACGGCATTAACGACGGCAAGTATGCCTTTAACAATCTTCAGATGTACGACGCCACCTGGTATCACAAGTTTGGCAGCACCTGGCACATGGCAACGGAGGTGTACTCCATGTCACAGAGAGACGTGCCAAGCGTGAACGGCTCGATCGTTCCGGAGAAGGGAACAAACGGCGCCAATTGCAGGCCGGGGCTGCAGACCTGTTTTGCCCCGGAATGGGCTGCCGTTCACTACCTGAACAAGCAACTCTCGCCGCACGATTTCGTCTCCTTGCGCACCGACTTTTTGAACGACAAGAAGGGGCAGCGCACGGGGTACGCGACCCGTTACAGCGAAGAGACACTGATGCTGAGCCATTGGGTGGGAACCACGGTGCAGGTGCGTCCAGAGATACGCTTCGACCACGCGTGGGATCGGCGAGCCTACGATAACGGCACACGTACCAACCAGTTCACCGTGACGACCGATCTAATCTTTCACTTCTAGAGCGGGGCGTAAATTACGCGGGATTTAAGCGTAGATATTCAGTCAACCTTAATGCTTATTGCATTAGGCTCGCTCCATGCGGACTGGATGCATCTGGTGGATGTTGCTGTGCGCCATGAGCGCGCCCTGTCAGACCGCTACTTCTGCTCCGATAGCAACGCCAGCGGCCCAGACTTCTGCTTTGTCACTTGAGCAGGCAATCACCATGGTGCAGGCGAATGAGCCACAGTACGCCGCTGCCGTCGCAGAACGCGGTGCGCTGGCTCTCGAGCGTACCAACGCAAAGACAGCCTTGCTGCCGACGGTCACGTATCACAATCAGGCGGTCTACACGCAGCCCAACGGTGTGGCCGCAAGTAGGATCGGTCAGGTCACCGGCGATGCTTCGCCCCTCTTCATCGCGAACAACGCCATCCGCGAGTATGCCAGCCAGGGCGTAGTCGATGAGCGTATTGGCCTTGGCCAGATCGCAGCAATACGCTCTGCAACTGCCAGCGCACTGCGTGCGGAGGCCGAAGCGGAGGTCGCTCGCCGTGGCCTTGTGGTGGCGGTGACAAATCTCTTCTACGGCTCACAGGGCGCCGGGCAAAAGGCCACCGTAGCCGCTGAGGCTTTGAACGAAGCCAACCACTTTCTCGACATCACGCAGAAGCGCGAACAGGCCCGCGAAGTTGCGCACGCTGACGTTCTGAAGGCGCAGCTTCAACAGCAGCAACGTGAGCGAGATCTGGCCGACGCGAAGCTGGCCGCCACCAAAGCGCGGCTTGAACTAGGCGTGCTGCTGTACCCGGACCCATCCACGCCGTACACGCTCGACATCCCGGCGATCCCACCACCGTTGCCGGACCGACCCGGCATCGACAGTCTGGCGAAGCAGAATAATCCGGAGATCCGCAGCGCAATTGCCGGTCTGCAGGTGGCGCAGGCAGATACGTTTGCGTCGAAGGCAGCGCTCACGCCGGATCTCGCGCTCAATTACACCTACGGCATCGACGCGACAAACTTTGGCGTGAACGGTCCCGACGGTATCCGCAATCTTGGTTACGCGATGAGCGCAACGCTGGATATTCCCGTATGGGATTGGCTCGCAACGGAACGCAGGATCAGGGCAAGCAAGCTACGCGCCGGAGCTGCCCGTGTCGTCCTCACCGCAGCACAACGTCGTTTACTTGCGAACCTGGAAGAGTTCTACGCCGAGGCCGACCTGGCCGCGCAACAACTGCGCTCGCTCGATGCCAGCGTGATCACGGCACGCGAGAGCCTTCGCCTGACGAACCTTCGCTACGTCGATGGCGAAAGCACCGCGCTGGAAGTGGTGGACGCACAAGCCGCCGTCATCAATGCGGAGACAGCACAGGTTGACGGGCAACTGCGCTATCAACTGGCACGCGCGCAACTGCAAACCCTGACGGGAAGGCTCCCATGAACGTTGAACGTAGCTCCCGCAAGAACTTTGTTGCTCTGCTGTCACTGGCGCTGATTGCGACCACCGCTTGCAAGAGCAAGGATCAGGAGGCCGAGGCACCCGTCGTCACGGTGCAGGCTGCACATCCAACGACCGGTTCTATTTCGGAGGAGATCGCGGCTGACGCGATCCTTGCGCCACTCTCCCAAGCAGCGATCGCGCCCCGCATCAGCGCGCCCATCCTGCATGAGTACGTAGAGCGTGGCCAGCGCGTGAAGCAGGGCCAGTTACTTGTCGCGTTGGATGATCGCGACCTGCGAGGTGCTGCTGCGGATAGCCGCGGTTCAGTCACCACCGCGAACGCTGCGCTGACCACCGCTGTAAACGCCTCCATCCCAGAGGATGTGAAAAAGGCAGAGGTCGATGTCATGCAGGCGAAGGCTGCGCGCGACGTTGCCAAGCGGACTGCGGACGAACGCAGGAAGTTGTTTCAAGAGGGAGCTCTGTCGGGACGCGATGCGGACACCGCCTACGCGACCGCCGTGCAGGCAGAGGCTACGTACGACATTGCCGTAAGACATTTGGATAGTGTGATGTCGACGACGCGCGCAACGTCCAAGCAGACTGCCGAGGGACAGCTTACGTCGGCCCGCGGCAAGTTACTTAGTGCCGAGGCGCAGGTGAGTTACGCGCAGTTGCGGAGTCCGATCAGCGGTGTCGTCACGGATCGACCATTGTTCCCCGGGGAAACAGCACAGTCAGGCACAACCGTGGTCACCGTGATGGACACGTCATCGCTCCTTGCAAAGCTGCATCTGGCGCAACCCAGCGCTCAGAAGCTGCACGTGGGCGACAAGGCTGAGGTCAAGATTCCCGGCGTGGACGATCCGCTCGAAGGAACGGTTTCATTTCTGAGTCCCGCTCTGGATACGGGATCCACGACTGTCGAAGTTTGGGTCAGGGTCAGCAATACGAGCGGCACACTGAAGGTAGGCACTCCCGTTCATGCGACGCTGACCGGAACGACCGTCAACAACGCACTCCAGATTCCTCTCGCAGCCATCGTTCCTGCTGCCGACGGCAGCACGGCTGTCGTCGTGATCGGCGCGGATGGTGCTGCGCACAAGAAGCCGGTGAAGGTCGGCATCCGCACGCCAGAGAGCGTGCAGATACTGTCGGGGTTGTCACCCACCGATAACGTCATCACGGAAGGCGGCTACGGTCTGGATGATGGCACAAAGGTGAAGGTCGGCAAGCCCGGCGAAGCGGACGACGACAAACCCGCCGCAGGCAAGGCAGCCGAGGGCAAGGACTGATGGCTGCCGCACGCGAGTCGGATCAGTACTGGCTGGCGCGGTCGGTGCGTACTGTGTTATTCCTCGCGGTCGTGCTGACGATCGCGGGAATCTATGCGTTCTTTCGCACGCCCATCGCCGTATTTCCGGAGACAAACTTTCCGCGCGTAGTGATCGGCGTGGACAACGGCGTCATGCCGGTCGGGCAGATGCAGGTCACTATCACCAAGCCGATTGAAGACGCTGTGAACAGCGTTCCCGGCCTGATGACGGTGCGTTCCACAACGAGCCGTGGATCTGCAGAGGTCAGTCTCTTCTTTGATTGGTCCGTCGACATGTTTCGCACGCTGCAGCTTGTCGACTCAGCACTCAGCAAAGTGCAGCAGACGTTGCCGACTACGGCGAAGCTCACGACGAACCGCCTGACCTTCGCGACCTTTCCCATCCTTGGTTACTCGCTGACATCGAATACGCTGTCGCAGTCGCAGCTATGGGAGCTGGCGCAGTACACGCTGAAGCCGCCGCTCAATAGGGTGAGCGGTGTCAGTACGGTCACCATTCAAGGCGGACAGGTGCCGGAGTTTCACGTAGTTCCGAACATGGCGAAGCTGCAGGCCGCGGGCGTCACGATCCTGGACCTGACCAACGCGATCCAGACGTCGAACATCATTGACTCGCCGGGACTGTATCAGCAGGATCACCAACTGATCCTCGCTCTGGTAGGAGCGCAAGCGCATGATATCGATGGTCTGAAGCAGCTCTCTGTAAAGACCACGAGCAGTGGCGCGCCGGTGCGCATTGGCGATGTTGCGGACGTCATTCAAGCGACCATGCCTGTTTACACGGCGGTCACTGCGGACGACCAGCCGGCGGTGCTCCTGAACATTACACGCCAGCCCAGCAGTAACACGGTTGCAGTGGCCGACGGTGTTGGCGCTGTGGTTGCAGATTTAACGACGAAGCTGCCTAAGGGCGTTCTTCTCAAGCCTTATTACGATCAATCGCAGATCGTTCGCGAGAGTATCAGTAGTGTGCGTGACGCGATCCTCATCGGTCTCGTACTCGCCTGCATCATCCTCTATTTGTTCCTGCGGGACTGGCGGTCATCGCTTATCGCAGGACTCGTGATCCCCGTTACTGTTGCTGCGACGGTGCTTGCGCTCTGGTTGATCGGCGAGAGTTTCAACCTGATGACGCTGGGTGGTCTTGCCGCTGCGATCGGTCTTGTTATCGACGATGCGATCGTTGTTGTCGAAAACATTGTTCTCCATCGAGATAGCGGACAGTCGCGCCTGGATGCTGTGCGGCTCGCACTGAAAGAGATTGCAGTGCCGCTGATCGGTTCGACGATCACGCCGGTCGTGGTGTTTCTGCCACTGGTTGCAGTTACCGGAGTTACGGGTAGCTTCTTTCGCGCACTTGCGACGACCATGACGGTGTCACTGCTGACATCGTTGGTACTCGCAGTCAGCTTTACGCCGGGCCTTGCGCTGCTGCTGTTGAAGCATGCACCGGATGGCGATAGCGCTCCTCATCAAAGCGAACCGGGCAAGGTGTTGGGGCGTGTGATGCGTTGGCATCATCGTGCTCTGGACTTTTCGTTGGCACGGCCCTGGGCGCTCGTCGGTGTGTGCGCTGTGCTTGTTGTCGGCACGCTGTTGGCATATCGCTCGCTTGGCTCGGACCTGCTGCCGGAGATGGATGAGGGCGGCTTCATCATCGACTACATCATGCCTGCGGGCAGTTCGCTACAGTCCACGAGCGATGTACTGGCGCGCGTCGAACAGATTCTGAAAAAGACACCTGAGGTGGAAAGTGTCAGTCGCCGCACGGGTCTGCAGATGGGACTCGCTGCTGTGACCGAAGCCAATACGGGCGACATGACGGTCAAGCTGAAAGGGAAGCGTGACCGCGCGATCGATGAGGTGATCGCGGAGGTTCGCGCGAAGGTGAAGGCGGCCGAGCCGCAGCTCGACACGGAGTATATCCAGGTGTTGCAGGACAACATCAACGATCTCTCCAATGCGCCGGAGCCAATCCAGATCAAGCTCTTCAGCCAGGACTTTGCGCTGCTGAGCGAACTTGCTCCGCGCATCGCGGATGAGATTGGCAAGGTGAAAGGTGTCGTCAGCATCGAGAACGGCATCGACAACACCATTAGTGGGCCGGCCACTAACTTCCAGGTAGACCCGCAGCTGGCTGCACGGCTTGGCTTCACACCGCAGGAGGCCGCGGAGGATGCGACGTCCATTCTGGACGGCGTCACTGTGAACGATCCGGTCATCGCGAATGGGCGTCCTTATACTGTGCGCGTACGGCTTGGCGATGCAACGCGGCGAGACCTGGATACGATTCGTGACACCGTCTTCAACTCGGCATCAGGTCGGACGGCGTCGCTTGGATCATTGGCTGAGATTACGCAGCTGCCGCCGCAGAACGAGATCAAGCGTGAGAATCTGCAGCGCCTGGTGACTGTCACGGCACAGCTTGAGGGCACGGATCTTGGGACGGCCGTGAAGGCTGTTCAGGCGCGGGTGCAGGCGATGCATATCCCGCCGAGCGTGCGCGTGGAATATGGTGGCACCTATGAGGAGCAGCAGAAGTCCTTCGGCGAGCTTGTGCGTGTGTTGCTGCTTGCTCTGATTCTTGTCTTTGGTGTGCTGCTTACAGAGTTCCGGAACTTTGCTGCACCGATCGCTATCCTGTCGTCCTCAGTGCTATCGATTGCAGGTGTTGTGGGAGCATTGCTCGTGACGGGCACTGCCTTCAACGTGGCTTCGTTCATGGGACTCATCATGGTGATTGGTATTGTTGCGAAGAATGGCATCCTGCTGCTGGACGCAGACGAAAGATTTCGCGCGGAGGGTATGTCCGCGCTTGATGCGATGAAGATGTCTGCGCAGCGGCGGTTGAGGCCCATTCTGATGACGGCACTCGCCGCTGTGACGGGTATGCTGCCACTTGCGTTGGCAATCGGCGCGGGCTCGCAGATGCTACAGCCGCTTGCCATTGCTGTGATCGGCGGCATTGCCATCTCCATGCTACTTAGCCTCATCGTCACGCCGCTGATTTACTACGGACTCACGCGGTCCTCGCACGATGACGCCATCACGGCTTAGTACTGCAAACAAGAAGAGGAGGAGGCTCGTGCGAGCCTCCTCCTCTTTGTCTTATGCGAGAAACTACTTGCCCACGACAAGCACTGTGGCAGTGTCCGGTAGAACGGAAGGCCTCTTCGATCCGGCGGCCGGTGCGCCGTACTCCGCTGTCATCAGGTAGATCCTGTTGGTCGCAGCGTCGTAGGCCATCGTGCGTGCTCCCTTCTTCGTCGCCAGCGTCTGCACGGTCTTGTAGCCATGCGCAGCGTCGACGACGGAGAGAGTTCCGGTCTCTCCATTCGAAGAAAATGCGAGCTGATTCTTTGCGTCGTATCCGGCAGCATCCGGTCCCGCGCCGATCGACGCCAGCGCAATCTGCTTGCCGGTTTTGGCGTCGGTCACAGCCATCTTGTCTCCGTCGCATACGGAGAAAAGATGGCCATGCGTCGTGTCCATGGCCATGCCGGACGGCGATTCACAACCCGGCAGCGACCATGTCTCTACGGCCTTTTTCGCTGACGCATCCAGCTTGACGATGCTGTTCTTGTCCTCGATGTTCACGAAGACGGCACCCTTGCCATCGACCTGCGGAAACTCAGGCTTGCCCGGCAGCGCGATGGTCGCGAGGACCGTCTTCTTCGCAGGATCGATCACCGAGATATTGTTGCTGCGGCCATTGAAGGCCCAGACCGTCTTCGTGGTCGGCTCATACGCAATGCCGTCTGGGTTCGTTCCCGCCGGAATGGTTGCCAGTATTGCGAGCGACGTGCGATCAAAGATGACGACCGCGTTTCCCGCACCATCGCTGATGTAGCCGGTTTTGCCATCCGGATCGAGCGCGATGCCGTGCGTACTCTTCAGTCCCGTCACTGCACCGACGGGCTTGCCCGTTGCGGTATCCACCACTTCGACACGGCTGTTGTGCGTAATGTAAAGCCGGTGGGCTGGGCCATCTGCAAGCAGATAATCCCATCCGCCGGTGCCGCCAATCTTCCACTGGGCCACTACCTTGTACGGAGTCTGGGCCATCGAACTCATCGCAACCAGGCAGCACATTGCTGCCAGAGACGTCGCATATCGCTTCATCGCATCCACCCTGCGGCCATCATGACGGCCGGCACCTCAGTGTCGCGACCACCGCTTAAGCGGTGATGAAGAGAGCCCTTACGCGCGTGCCCTTACCAACGGTGCTGGTGATGTCGATCCTGCCCCCCGCAGACTCTACGATTGACTTGCAGATTGCCAGTCCAAGACCGGTTCCTCCGGAGGCGCGCGATCGTGACGGATCGGCGCGATAGAAACGATCGAAGACATGCGGCAACGCGTGCGCGGGAATACCACTGCCTTCGTCGATTACCTCGATCACCGCATGGCCGTCCTGAAGCTTCGTCGCTACAGTCACCGTTCCTCCTGGCGAACTGTGACGGATGGCGTTTGAAAGGAGATTGGTCAGCAGAGTCTGAACCCGATCCATCGACAGATGCGTTGTCGCATACGCTTCATCTTCTACGACGAGCCGCACACCGTGCGTCTCGGCGATCGACTCCATCGTCGCGCAGGCCTCCCGTGCCGCGTCCGCAAGATCCAGTAAAGGCGCCTTCCCATTCGGAGCCTGCTCGAAGCGAGCCAAATCGAGCATGCTTGCCACTAGCGCCTCGACGCGATCATTGTCCTGCAATAGCTGATCCAACCCAGCGACGTACTCCTGCTCGGTGCGGCGTCGCAGCATCAGCACCTGGACCGCCGACCGCACCACGGCGACGGCTGTCTTCAATTCATGCGCAGCATCGCCCACAAAGCGTTGTTCCTTGGCAAAGGCCTCGCGCAGTTCATCGATCAATGCAGACAGCGTCGTGGCCAGTGGTCGCAACTCATCCACCTGCATCGCACTGTGTGGCGAATCGAACTGCAGGGAAGTGGACGACACGCTCTGCGCCGCCAGTGACAGATCGCGAATCGGTTGCAACGTCTTACGAACGAGCGATGCAGTAACAAAGGCTGCGGCGGCCGACACCAGAACGATCGCAACCAGCAGCCGACCCACCGCCTCAAACACCTCGTGCAGCACATGGTTCTCGGGTGATGCGTACACAATCACTACTGGGCGTCGAAGTCCTATGCCATGGTTCTCTGCGCGGTCGATGATGCGTAACGCGTTCCGCCGAAGCACGTGATACTGCAAACGATCGATCCGGTGTCTGCTGAGACCCATCTCGCCCTGTGCGGGAAGTGCCGGTTCGTGATCGGCAGATCGACCAATCAGCTTGCCGCTCTCCGAGTACACGGCGTAGCGATCCTCGCGCATGATGTCGACTTCGGCGGGGTCAATCGTGATGTTGTCTTCTGGGTCTTCCGCATCCTGGATCGCTCCCAACAGCGAATCCAGGCGTCCCGCGATCTGCTGGTCCAGGGCCCGCAGCCGGGTATTGCGTTCGCTCAGGATCGCGATGACTCCCAACACAAGAGCGAACGTTATCTGTGCAAGCAGCACGATCGCGACCGTCTGGCGCGTGATGGATCGCGACTTCATAGGGGTCTACGACTGGGCAAGACGGTAGCCACGGCCACGGAGTGTTTCAACGACGTCCTCGTCCTTGCTCCCACGCAGCTTCCTTCGCAGATTCGACACATGGACCTCAATGACGTTCGAGTGGTGCTCCCATGTGAAGTCATACAAGTGCTCCAACAGTTCGCGCTTTGAAACGACTATCCGTGGACGGTACATCAGATATTCGAGAATGCGGAACTCGGTTGGCGACAGATCGATCTGCCGCCCCTCCCGCACCACGCTCTGCTCTCCTGTGTGCAATTCGAGCTCGCCAAATCGCAACAACGACTGGCTCGCGCCCTTGCTGCGGCGAATCAGCGCACGGCATCGTGCGATCAACTCGCCCAGGTCGAAGGGCTTGGTCATGAAGTCGTCTGCGCCCGCATCCAGCAGCGAGATCGTTCGATCCGTTTGACTGACAGCGGTCAAGATCAGCACTGGTGTCGCAACCTTCGCTGCTCGCAAATTGGCAACGACCTCATCGCCGCTGCAGCCGGGCAGCATCAGGTCCAGCACGATCAGGTCATAGTCGCCGGCGTTGCAAAACTCCAGCGCCGCTTTCCCATCGTGCGCGATATCCACGGCGTATCCGGGGCCCTCGCGAAGCCCGCGTGCAATATTCTCCGCGAGCCGTACCTCATCTTCGACTACTAATATCCGCACTGTTGCCACCAAAACAATCGGTTTAAGGATCACACGCCGTTCTTTAGGCAGACTTAAGGCTGCGATGAGACGATAGCTGACTCGCCGGAGTAACGGCTATAGGCGCCACGCGATTTTCCCTAAGCAACGCCTCAAAGTTTGAATGACCACGGTGGAGTGTAGCGAATGTCATGGATCGTATGGGCAATGCTTTCGGCCGTCTTCGCCGCCGCCACAGCGCTACTCGCCAAGCTGGGCGTCGCCGGCGTTGATCCCAACCTTGCCACCGCTGTCCGCACAACGGTCGTCGTACTCTTCGCGTGGGTTATTGCTGTCAGCTTCGGTGCGCATGGCGGCATCGCGCACATCGAGCGTCGCAGTTGGATCTTCCTGACGCTGTCGGGCCTGGCGACGGGGCTGTCGTGGATCTGCTACTTCCGCGCGCTGTCGCTTGGTCAGGCTTCGAAGGTGGCGCCGATCGACAAGCTGAGCGTCGTCTTCGTCATTCTGCTTGCCTGGCCGCTGCTTGGAGAGCGCATCACGCTGATGAAGGCCGCTGGCGGGGCTCTGATTACCGTGGGTGCGATCGTCTTAGCCTTCGCCTAGGGCTGGGCGCTAGGTTTGCTGCACCGCAAGGAGTTGGGAGTTCCAGGCGGCCATGCCACCTTCCAGGACGCTGACACTCCCGTCGTGGCTACTTCTCTGAAGAATGCTGGCGGCAACGCTGGCGCGATATCCGCTCCCGCACACCGTGACGATCGGCCCATCCGGCAGGGTCGAGATATGTTGCGGAAGATCGCCAAGTATAACGTGCTGCGCGCCGGGGATATGGCCGCTAGCCCATTCGGCATCACTACGGACATCCAGCACCTGGAGCGAAGAAGTTGACGCCACCTCCTGCACCGACAGCATAGGAGTATGCGACAGGTCCATGCCTGCCGCAGCCCAGGCTGCGAAACCCTTCGCAAGATACCCCTCGATATTGTCCAGCCCGACGCGCACCAGAGCGCGACGCGACGCTTCGTCATCCCCGGCATCGTTCACCAGAACAATCCGGTGATGCGGGTCGATCAGCCATCCTGCCCACATCGACAGGTTCTGGCCGGAGCCGATGTTGATCGCTCCGGGAAGATGTGCGCTACCAAATGCCTCGGGACTACGGATGTCCAGGATCGTGACATCGTCGAGGAGGGAGAGCGCATGCACCGTATCTGCGTTAAGTGCATGATCGCCCGGCAAATGCGATACGTCCCGCGCGCCGTCCGCATTCAACTGCTTCATGCGTGGGTAGTATGTCGGCATTGGGGGGACGGTGCTAAGAATGGTCTCCACGAACTCTGGACGACTGAGTTGAAAGAGGTGGTTCGTCTTGCGCTCGTAACCTAACGTCGACTCAGGACGGTCGCTCATGCCGGATCCGCAAAGCGAGCCGGCGCCGTGGCCAGGGAACAGTTGCACTCCGTCGGGTAACGAGGCGATCCGCTGCTGCAGGCTGACATACAACTCGTTGGCCAACGCAACCTTCGCTTCTTCTCCCAACAGGTCCGGTCGGCCGAGCGAGCCGACAAAAAGAAAGTCGCCGGAGAACAACGCTACGGGCTCGTTCGCGTTCTTCTCTTCGTCGTAGGCGAGAAAGGACAGGTGCTCCGGCGTGTGACCCGGCGTGTGGAGAGCCTGCAGCCTCACCTTTCCAATGTGCACGGATTCACCATCAACCAGGGCGCGATGCGGCATGGCATATTGGTACCGCTCGCCGTGGTCATAGCTGCTTAGGGAAAGCTCGGCTCCTGTCGTGTTTGCCAGCGCAAGCGAACCCGCTGCAAAGTCAGCATGGATGTGCGTCTCCAGCACCTGCACGATCTTGAGATCGTGCAACGCAGCGTAGGTCACATACACTTCGGTGTCGCGCATGGCGTCGATGACGGCGGCCTTACCCTCGGACGAGATCATGTAGGAGTATTGAGCCAGACCGGCCACTTCGAATCGCTTGATCTTCATCGCTTGCTTCCTCTCGTCCCGCTCAGGTCTTCAAACTCCTGCTTGCTTTTTTCCAGCGCAGACTGGCAGACCAGTGCGCAAAGCTTGAAGACCATGGGGTCGCTGATGGCGTAAAAGACTGAGGTTCCCTCGCGCCGACGACTTACCAGTCCTGCATCACTGAGCACCTGCAGATGCTTCGAGACATTCGGTTGATTCCCGTCGAGCGCCGCGACCAGTTCATTCACCGACCGCTCGCCGCCTTCAAGCTCCTGCAGAATTCTGAGCCGGAAGGGCTCTCCGAGTGTACGAAACCTTCTCGCTACAAGGTCCATCATTTTGTCGCTCATCTTTTGCGCGGCCATGGGTTCATAATATCACCACATGAGAATATAGTAGTAGATGTGAGGTAAGGATGACAGAGCGATGGATCGACGTTCGTGAATACGCGGAGTTTGGTGCAGGGCACATTGCGGGTTCGACGCTTGTTCCCCTCGGCACACTGAGCCTTACCTGTCAGGCCTGGGATGAGACCGACCGCATCACGCTGATCTGCAAGAGTGGACGCCGAGCGGCGCAAGCGAAGGAAGCACTCGTATCGAAAGGCTTCGCGTCTGTCGCGGTGCTCGAAGGCGGGATGGATGGCTGGATTGCTGCGGGTAGCCCCGTCGTCCGCGCCGAACGGGCACCATGGGCCATGGAACGGCAGGTAAGAGTGGTGGCCGGATCACTCGTTCTGCTCGGTATGATCATGGGCTTCCTGGTATCGCCGTGGCTTTATCTGCTCTCTGCGGTCGTCGGCGCGGGGCTGGTCTTTGCCGGCGTCAGTAACACCTGCATGATGGCTTCGTTGTTAGCGAAATTCCCCTGGAATCGTCCCTCTCGTTGAAACGGGCGCAAGGGCGCCGATGCAAATACAGAACCCGGTTGGACCGAGTGTTATTCGGGCCAACCGGGTTTTGTGTGGTGCGACTTCAGTTACGTACAACGTTGGACCAGCGGAGAGTGCTTAGAAAGCCACGCGAAGGCTGAACTGGAACTGACGTCCCAGGTCATAGGTGCCGCCCTTGGTCTTGCTCTGTCCAAACGTACCGGAGGTGTAGGTGAGATCCGGGTTGTCGGCAGTGGGCTTGTTCAGCAGGTTGAAGGCTTCCGCACGGAAGTTCAGCTGCGTGCTGTCGTGGCCAGGGATCAGCGTCCACGCCTTGTTCAGCGCAGCGCTGTAGCTCTGGAAGCCAGGTCCCTGAATCTGATTTCTCGTTCCGCGCGGCGCAAAGCGACCGGCGTACGTGGAATTCAGAACAGCGTTGGACGTTACGAAGGCGCTCGTATCGAACCACGTTGCCGTGCTCGACTGACCCGCAAAGTTCTTGGAGGTCGAGACTGACTTTGTGGTGGGAACCAGCTGGTTTCCCGAACCAGGTCCGACACCCGCAAAGTCAACCGTGGTGGTCACGTTCAACGGTGCGCCCGTCTGAGCCTGCAGGGTACCGGAGAACTGCCAGTGACCGAGCGCTGCGCGGTTGATGAAGTGCGACGAGTGGTTGAACTGGTCGATGTTGTAGACGAAGTTCGCAAGGAACACGTGACGGCGATCAAAGTCTGCACGGCCGTAGTTGATGTTCTTGTCAAATGCGTTGGGCAGATTGGTGCCATTGCTGGAACCAAAGTCCATCGCCTTCGACCACGTGTACGCCACACCCAGGAGCAGACCCTTGGTGAGACGGCGACGGAAGTTTGCCTGCAGCGAGTGGTAGTTGGAAGAACCGCTGTTGGTCGCCTGGTTGATGTTGCTGAAGCCCTTGTAGGGGCGCAGCGCATCCTGGTTGACGCCAGGATTAGCCTGCACGGTTCCAGGCTGAAGCTGGTTCACGTTCAGGATGTTCTCCAGGTGAATGCCCTTACGACCGGCATAGGCCAGGGTCAGCACGCCGAGGGAAGGGAACTCCTGTTCGACGGTTGCATTCCAGTTGTATGCCTCTGGGCTGGGGTAGTTGAAGGCCTGCGACGAGTAGTTCAGCGGGAAGTTGTTGACTCCCACACCACCCGGTGCATTGACGCTACCCAACTGCACGGTTGACGACGGCTGGAAGGGCGTGTTGCCACCCGTAAAGACGTTGTCCGTGATGCCTAGGCGCTGCACGTAACGTCCACCACCTGCACGGATCACCATACCGGGGTGCGGCTGATAGGTGATGCCGAAGCGCGGCTGGATGTTCGTTTTCACCGTTGGCGAGTACTGGTTGCTGTAGCCGCGGAAGAGGTACGAGTAGCCGTTTGCCAGAATGTCAGCAGAAACGTGTCCCTGCGCGCTGCCGGGGAAGCTGCTGCCCGGGATAACGACGCCGTTCAAGCGCTGCTGATCGCTGCCGGTAACAACACCGGTCGCGCGATTGACCGTTGCCTGATTGCCGGTGTTGTAGTCCTTCTGGCTGAAGACGGACTGGTTGCCCCACTTGGCGTAGTACGGGTTGTAGAAGCTGTAACGGATACCTGCCTCAACCACGAGGTTGGGTGTCACGCGCCATGCATCCTGCGCAAAACCCTCGTACATCCATGCCCGGTAGACGGTGTAGGAACGCTGACCGATTTCGCCGTATTGATCGAAGAGACCCAATGCGGCGTTCGCTACGCCGACCTTGCTCGAGGTGCCACCGACCCGCGAGTCTGTGAAGGTGAACTTGCCGTTCTGGTTGTTCGTCGATCCAGGCGTGTTTGAGACCGTGATCTGATCGAAGTTGTTCTCACCGGAGTACTCGGCAACCACGCCAAACTTCAGCGTGTGGTTCCCGATGACCTTGGTGAGGTTATCGGCGATCGTGTAGACGATACCGCCCGAACGCGACGGGTAAGGACCGCCGTCCAGCAGGTCGAAGTTGGGGAGCTGAACCGTCGGGATCTTGTTGGGGATCGTCTTGGTGGCAGACGAGTACAGATACGGATAGTTGATGCCGTAGCGGGTACGGTCAAACAGTCCGCTGGACTGATCGATACCGATGGTCACGTGATCCGAAGCGGCAGAGAAGATCGCTTCGTTCACCGTGGTCGGGTTGATCGTCCACGAATAGTGCACGACGCCGATCTGGTTCGGACGGTCGAAGATACGCGGATTGCGGTTGAAGTTGCCGTAGTGCGGCTCAAACTGGTGATAGTTGTAGTTCAGGATGCTGAGGCGAACGCGATGTGCGTCTGCCGGTACCCAGTCAACCACCAGTGTGTCCTTGCGCTGCGTCTGCTGCTGCGTCGCGGCGTCCACCCAGTTGTAGTTGGGGCCTGCTGCATTAGCATCCGGGAAAGCCTTCAGAAGACCCAGGCCGTTGGCGCTGAGATCGGTCGTCGGGATGACGTTGCCAGCATAGTTGGCGCCGGTGGTCGGGTTCACAATCTGCTGCGCACCGCTGTAGAAGATGTTCGGTGCGAGCAGTTCGCTGAAGTTACCGGTGCGCATCAGCGCGGTCGGAACGCGGCGGAAGACGGTGTCGGCATTGTTGTACCGCACGTACTCCTGGCCGAACAAGAAGAACAGGTGCTGCTTGCTCTTGTTGAAGAAGCCGGGGATGTACAGCGGGCCGTTGATGTTGAAGCCGAACTGGTTGTAACGGAAAGCTGCCGGGTGGTTCCGGATGCTCGCGTCGTTGGTGGGGAGCTTGCGCTGCCAGGTGTTTGCATTGAAGAAGTTGTTACGCAGGTACTCGAACACCGAACCGTGGAAGTCCTGTGTGCCGCTCTTGGGAACCATGCGGACCTGGCCGCCTGCCGTGCGACCGTACTCAGCCTGGTAGCTGCTGGTGAGGATCTGCACCTGCGAGGTGGAGTCCACGTCGGCGACGCCAACGCTGGTGCCGTTGGAACGGGTACGCACCATGGGTGCGCCGTCCAGTGTGATGACGCTCTCCTGCGAACGTGAGCCACCGATGTTCAGGCCGTTGTCCAGACCGAACGAGAACGATGCCATCGGCGCATTCCGTACGACGCCGGGCTCCAGCTGAGCAAGGTACAGCGGGTTACGGCCGTTGAGCTGAATGCTCTTGACCTGCTCCTGCGTGACGAGCTGACCGACGACGGCGCTCTCCGTCTGCACGGTGTTGATGTTGGCTTCGACGTTCACCGAGGTGCCGGCATCGCCGACCTTCATGCTGATGTCGACGTGCTTGCCGATGCTGGGATCCACCGCAACTGCGGTCAAGGTAACGGACTGGAAGCCCGCGGACTCGATCTTGACCGAGTAGTTGCCCGGACGGACGTTCGGAACCGTGAAGTTACCGCTCGCGTTGGTGGTGACGACGATGTCGGAACCGGTTGCGTCGCTGTGGATTGTTGCCTTTGCGTTGGGGAGCAGTGCGCCCGATGCGTCGGTCACCGTTCCCGATAGGGATGAAGCGTCTGATTGCGCCACAGCGCTATGCGCCAGGGGAATCAGCATAGAAGCCGCAAACAGCGACCTCATTGCGAATCGTGAGGAATACATCAAAAGCCTCCAAAGAAAAACAGAAAACGTAAGTTCAAAACATGGATGAATCGTATTGTGTAGCGTTGACTTTTTACCCGCTTGAAACTATCACTGTCAAGCAATTTTCGAGCTCTAGCGGCAATCTATGAAAGTCTGGAAGTTGATGAAAAATCATATACTTGTGGTCATATGTAAAAGGACAGAGAATCAGTCGCGGACAGAAGCGCTCTAAGTGGTTCCACTGACCGTAAAGTCGGCATATTCTCTCGATATGCGCCGCCTCCTGATCCTGCTCACCCTCTCATCCAACCTCATCGCGGTATGTCAATCTCCCGTGAAAACGGTGGCGCAGACGCCCGAACGCCATGAATTTGTTCTTCACAACTTCAAAACCGAGTCCGGGGTCGTCCTTCCCGAAGCCCACATCGTCTACGGCACGACCGGCACGCTCAACGCCGATCACTCCAATGCGGTCCTGCTTCCTTCGCACTACATGGCCAACCTTACGGGCTACCAATTCCTAGTAAAGTCGCCCGACTACCCGAAAGGCGCCCTCGACCCTTCAAAGCTCTTCCTCATCACCTCCGAGCTCTTCGGCAACGGCCGCAGCTCTTCTCCGTCGAACACCCCGCCGCCCTTCGACGGACCACGCTTTCCGGTCATGACCATCCGCGATAACGTAAACGCTGTGCACCAGATGCTCATCGAGCAACTGCACATCCAGCACCTGCGCGCGGTCATTGGCTTTTCCATGGGGGCGCAGCAGGCTTTTCAGTGGGCAGTCAGCTACCCCACATTCATGGACCGGGCCGTCGCGACAAGCGGCACCGCCAAAACCTACGGCCACGGGATCGTTCGGCTTGAAGGCCAGATCGCCGCGCTCACCGCCGACCCTGCCTTCATGAACGGCGAGTACAAGACCGAGCCGGAGAAGGGACTTGAGGCCTTCGGCATGGTCTGGGCCGGCTGGCTCTACTCGCAGGAGTGGTGGCGCAAGGAACTCTGGCGCACCACCGCAGCGCCCGGCACCACCTTCGAGCAGTACATGTTCAGCTTCCGCAAACGCTTCAGCGCCGACGCGAACAACTACATCCTGCAGGCGCGCACCTGGGAGTCGAACAACGTCGGCAATACGACACTGGCGGAGGGAAAACCGACCAACTTCAATGGCGATGTCGAGCAGGCCCTTCGATCGATCGAGGTTCCGTTCCTCTACATGCCCTCAGCCACGGATCTTTACTTCCCCCTGGAAGACGCAAGATACGAAGCGGCCTTCATCCCGCACGTCACGCTGACACCCATCCCATCTCTGTGGGGCCACCCTGCCGGAGCCGGAGCCAGCCCAGCCGACAGAACGTTCCTCAATGAACAAATCACCGCCTTTCTGAATCATTGATTCCGCGATGGATGAGTCAAAACTATTTCAATGACGCGTAAATCGATGGCGTTTGGCGGATTCCGTTTGTTGTAGGTCGCCTATGAATATTCATTTAATTCTTGTGGTGCAAGGCGAGATATCGCTATGCGAGCCTCATTTTCAACAACTTGAGATTGGCCCTTGGATTGCCAATACTACTGCGGGCCCCCACCCAGTCAGCTCGACAAACTAGGAGTATTCATTGAAGCGTTCCCCCTTCATGCCAGTTTTGGCCGTCGCGGCCTCGTGCGTTCTCGCAAACGGAATGGCTTTCGCGCAGACCAGTAAAGGCGCCATCTCCGGCGTAGCGAAAGATCCCAGCGGAGCCGCAATCGGCCAGACCGTCATCACCATCAAGGGCGAACAGACGGGCGAAACCCGTACCCTGACGACCGGTGCCGATGGTTCCTTCCGAGTCGACGCACTCAGCCCGGAAAACTACACGATCAGTGCAGAGCATGAGGGCTTCTCGAAGTTCACGGCGCAGCACGTCTCCGTTGGCTCCTCGACAGTTACCACGTACAACGTGACCTTGAATGTTGGTTCGCGCGGCGACACCATCACGGTGGAAGCATCGGGCGAGACGCTTAATACCGAAAACGGCCAGCTCGCCGGAACGATCAGCGCTAACGAGCTCGCAAAGCTCCCCGTATTCACGCTGAATCCGCTGGAACTGGCATCGACCGTTCCAGGCGTACAGACTGTCCCTGCCCCCGACACTAATCAGTTGAGTAACGGCGTTAACCTCCAGGTGGATGGCGCGCGTCCCCGTTCGAACAACTTCCTGCTGGACAGTCAGGAGATCAATGACGTCGGCATCGGCGGTCAAGCATTTCAGCCGAACATCCCCGACCTCTATGAGAACCTGACGGTCCTGACCAGCGTCGCCTCGGCAGAGTTTGGCCGTTCGGGCGGTGGCGTGTTCAATCTGGTCACCAAATCGGGATCGAATTCCTTCCACGGTTCGGTGTATGACCGTTACACGAGCGCAGGCCTGAACGCTGTTCCGAACTCCCTCCGCGGTACAGACACACCCAACCCGCGTCAGACGAGCCACACCATCGGAGCAACGGGCGGCGGCTACATCATCAAGGACAAGCTCTTTGTCTACGGTGGCACACAGTTCCAGCGCTTCTACGGCAACACTCAGATCAGCCCCGTGACGTTACCCACTGCCGCAGGCGTGGCAACACTGAACAGCCTGACGGGCGTCTCCGCGCAGCAGGTGGCACTGCTGAAGCAATACACCGCGAACAACGCCTACCTAGGCTCGTACGCCCAGGTGACGAATCAGCCGACGTCAAACGTCAATATTGGAGTGCAGCCGGGTTGCGCGGCCAGTGCGCAGGGTGGAAATTGCTTCGTTGAAGAAGCACTCTTTCAGCGTCCTGCGGCTGCTCTGCAGAATCCGGATACACAATGGAGTGTTCGAGTTGACTTCAAGCCAAGCGACAAGGACTCCTTCTACTTCCGTTACCTGCATGACCGTCAGCTTCTGACGCCGGATTTCTTCGCGAACGAAGCTGGTGGCGCACTGGGACTGGACACACAGCAGGGCGGCACCTCGGAACTGGGTGCCGGTAGCTGGACACACGTCTTCACGGGCAACGTTCTGAACGAACTGCGTGTCAGTGAAACGCGCATCAACTTCTCGTTTGCACCCACAGCCGCTACCCTGGCGAATCCCGCCTACTCGTTGCCTCTGCTGAACCTGCCAGGATTTCCCTCCTCGTCTCTCGGTCCCCAGACGGGAGCTTTCCCGCAGGGACGTGCTGAAGATCTGTACCAGGTGCAGGACACCTTCACCTACACGCACGGTCGCCAGTCCATCCGCGCAGGCTTCGATATTGGCCGCCAGTTAGAGAAGGACACCATCGGTGTGAACGCTGGCACGATCAACTACGCGAAGGGAACTGCCCAAAGCGCACTGCAGAACTTCCTTGCGAACCAGACCGGATCCTCCGGCAGCGTTACCAAGACGATCGGACCCCGCCGTACCGATCCGCACGTATGGCGTTCCGGCTTCTTCTTTCAGGACGACGTGAAGTTCGCACCGAACTTCACTGTGAACCTGGGCATGCGTTACGACTACACGGGTAACCCGGAAAACTCCCTGGCCTACCCTGGTATCGACGAGAGCAACCCCTACCAGCCGCTTACCACGGTCGTCCGAGTAAAGAACGACAAGAACAATCTTTCCCCGCGCATCGGTTTCGCGTACACGCCGAATCAGGGCGGTATGTTCGGTTCGGGCAAGACGGTACTGCGTGGCGGCTTCGGCATGTTCTACGACAGCTATTTCTCGAACTTTGTGACGAACGCTGCGCAGTCTGCTCCGAATGCTATCGCAGGTTCGCTCACCAGCAACACCGGTGTGGGCATTGCGAATGCGAATGCAGCACTGGCGAGCTTCACTCCCACGCTGAACACGAATGCAAGTCAGACGACAGTTTCGAGCAATCTCCGGAATCCGGTGAGCTATCAGTACAACCTGGGCATCGAGCAGTCGGTAGCTAATGCGATTCTTGCTGTGCGTTATGTGGGCGTTCGCTCGTACGACCTGTTTGCAAATTCAACCCTGAACCCGTTTAGCGGCGTTACGGGAACGCGCCTGAATACGTCGCGCGGTGCCATCACCGTGCGCGATAACTCTGCTTCCGGCAACTACAACGGCCTGCAGACCGAGTTCTCGCGCCGCTTTGGTTCGTACCTGTCGGTTCACGCGAACTACACCTTCAGCAAGAGCCTCGATAACGGTTCGGAAATCTTCGCTATCGGCGACAGCAACACGTCCGCACCTGCGATCCTGGGACCCGTGGGACGCCGGCAGGAGTATGCACCGTCTGCCTTCGACCACCGTCACTACGCATCGATCTCGTATGCCTTCACCCCCAAGGGCTTCCACGTTGCGAATAAGTTCGCTGATACCATCGTCGGCGCACTGACCCGTAACTACACTTTTGCCGGTGTGGAGCAGTTCCAGAGTGGTTCCTACGGTACCTTCCGCCTTGGTTCTCTGGATAACAACGGAGACGGATCCGCTGCGAACGATCGTCCGATACTTGGGAATGCTCGTGCACCGTTCCAGACAGTCGGCATCGACGGTAGCTTTGTTGGTGGCACTCCCGGTGTCTACTACAACAATGTTGCGTTCAACGATCCCAGCAATGGTGCCTTGATTCCGGTCACTGCAGACCAAGTACACTTCCTGATCCCGAACAACCGGTCCGGGCAGTTCAACTCGCGGTTGCTGGGACGCAACAGCTTTTCCAACCCCGGCACCACACGCAACGACATTACTGTTCAGAAGGGCTTCGGCACGGGGCTGCTTGGCCTGGAGCGCGGTCTCCTCCTGCTGCGCATGGATGTCCAGAACATCGCTAATCACAACGATCGTGGACCGTACCTGGAAACCGACATCCTGCAGTACGGCACCGGCCCGACCAGCTTTGAAACGCAATCGCTGGCTCGCCAGGGTTCCCTCGGCAGAAACATTGTTCTCTGGGGCAAGTTCACCTTCTAACCAACACCTGAACAAGACCAAACGCTCCCGGGGTAACTCCCGGGAGCGTTTTTCTTTGATTCCGACCTGGTCTGTCTTCCCACCGGAAAGGGAAGAAACGATGAAGCTATCTGGTGGTCTGAGTTACGAGACGATTGCAAGGTAGGCACTTACTTTTGACCTTTGCCCGGAGACTAATTACTTTGTCTTCATGCTTAGATCCATCATGCTCTTCTGCGTGCTCGCCACCCCTTTGACTACACTTCACGCGCAGACGAACGATGCGACGGTCGACATGTTGAAGAAGCTCTCCGATGCGCCGGGACCTCCTGGAGCGGAAGAGCCAGTGCGAGCCATTATGTACCCGGTGATGAAGCAAAACTCATCCTCCATCAAGTTCGACGGCCTGGGTTCTGTCATCGCGCAGCAGGGAAGTGCGGGGCCGCGGATCATGGTGGACGCGCACATGGATGAGCTCGGAGGTATGGTCCGTCGGGTGACGCCAAACGGCTTCCTCACGATGCAGATGCTGGGAGGCTGGCTTGACCAGGCGTTGGTCGATCAGCGTTGGATCATTCTCGGCAGCAAGGGACCCGTCCACGGCGTCACCGGCATCCGTGACATTCATGTGGTCCCGGCGGATGAGCGGACCAGGGTGTATCCCCGTGACAGCCTGATGCTGGACATCGGCGCGAAGAACGCTGCGGAAGCTGCTGCGATGGGCATAGAGCCCGGCGATCCAGTCGTGCCCGATGCGCCCTTCATGGTGCTGAATGGAACGGATAACTATCTTGGCAAAGCGTGGGATGACAGAATCGGATGTGCCGTGTTGCTCGCAGCGATGCAACGTACGAAAGGCACCAACGTCGGAAATCAGATCTTCTACGTGGCTACGACACAAGAGGAGATTGGACTGCGTGGCGCCAGAACAGCCGCGCAGTTAGTAAAACCAGATATCGGCATCGCGATCGAGGGCGGCATCGTTGGAGACACGCCCGGAAGCCGACCGGAGGAGACGCAGGCGAAGCTCGGCGGTGGCCCCGGTATCTTCCTGTATGACTCAAGTGCACTGGCGAATCGCAAGCTCGTCGCGCAGGTTAAGAAGGTGGCCGCAGAGCGCAAGATTCCGCTGCAATACGATCTGGTGCAGGGCTACGGAGATGATTCTGCCGAGATGCAGGTCAGCAACGGCGGCGTGCCGACGATCAACATCGTCGTGCCCGTGCGGTACACACACGCTCACAATGGCATCGTGAACCGGAAGGATTTCGATCAGACGGTGGACTTTGTCGTTGCACTGCTTCAGAGTCTTACGCAGAGTACCGTGAATGACCTGCGGGACTTCACGCCATCTAATTGATCGCGGACAGGGAAACGACACCTGACTGCCCACTGCATTACGATGGTGCCGTTCGCTCCGGGAGAAACACAATGCCGCAGCCACAACTCAGCGCAGGGCATCTTTCGCGAAGGAACTTTCTGCAGCTCTGGAGCCTTGCTACTGCGGCCACCCTCTGCGATCCGCGTGCGTTCGGCCAGGCTCGCGTTCCGCAGTCCAGGCTCGCCAGTGACACCATGCGTCCGCAGTTCCACCTCATGCCGGCGCGCGGATGGATGAACGATCCGAACGGCCCTATCTACGCACATGGCCGTTACCACATCTTCTGTCAGCACAATCCCGAGGCCGCCGTGTGGGGCAACATGAGCTGGGCTCACATGGTCAGCGACGATATGATTCACTGGCGGCACCTGCCATTGGCCATCGCACCGACACCCAACAGCATCGACTCCTACGGCATCTTCTCCGGTTCATGTCTCATCGTCGGCAAACGCGTTTACGCGGTCTATACCGCGACCGAACTCAGCGATGCGGCGCACGCGACCACACGCGGCAAGCCCAACTTCCGTGAGTCCCAGCGCCTCGCATGGTCCGACGATCCCATGCTGCTCCACTGGACGAAAGAACCCGACGCGATTGTTCCCACACCACCCGCTGACCTTCATGAAGTTACCGGCTTCCGAGACCCGTCTATCTGGCAGCAGGGCGGCGTTTATTACATGACCGTCGGCGCCGGCGAGTCCGGTAAGGGGGGCTGCGTACTCATCTATAGCTCACGCGATCTCAAGCGCTGGAGCTACCTTCATAAGTTCGCAGAAGGGGAATGGCACGGCACCGTCCAGGATGACAAGGTCGCCTCCGGTGAGATGTGGGAGTGTCCGGACTTCTTCGCGCTCGATGGCGGTCACGTCCTCATCTACTCCACCGAAGGCAAGGTCTACTGGCAGTCTGGCAAGCTCGACACGGAGACGATGCGCTTCCAGGCGAGCAAGACCGGCGTGCTTGACCTCGGCACCTACTACGCGCCGAAGACGCAGCTCGACGCTCATGGAAATCGCATCCTGTGGGGCTGGATCCCTGAGCGACGCCCGGAGTCCGATACCGTTGCAGCAGGCTGGGCCGGCGTGATGAGCCTGCCGCGTGTGCTCCATCTGGATGCCGATGGCACGCTTCGGATGGACACCCTGCCCACCCTTCAAGCCCTGCGCGGCGCACCTGTCTCGGTCTCCACCTCCAACCTGACACAACGCGTCCGCTTGCCCAAATCAAATGGCGAGATACTCGCGACACCGGCACCACGAGTCAACGCGCAGTGCATCGTCCGCAACGCAGCCGACAACACGGAGATTGCCGCTGTTCACTATGACTCGGCAACGCATCGCTTTCACGCGGGCGATCAATCCTTCGAGCTCCATGCGACCGACACCGCCGACATCCATCTTTTCGCGGACGGTTCTGTTCTGGAGTTCATCCTCGGCCATCGTGCGGGCTGCACCAGGCGCTTCTATCTTCCCAACGCGCCTGACCTTCTCATCGAAATGAGCGGTGTCGCCAAGGCTGCCGCATGGCCCCTCCGCCCAATCTCACCGGATCGCCTCACCACGCTTCCGCAGGCGTAACGTCCTGGCTCTAGCCGCCGCTCCCATTCCAGAAGGAACGCTACGGTATCGCATGGAGCGCAGGAGCTGCACTCGAATTCAGTTTCTGTAACGCATCGAGTTCGCGAGCGGCATCCTCGTCGCGTTTCATCACACGATAGGTCTGCGCCAGCAGGTTGTGAGTGATGGCTGAGGCTGGATCCATCGTTTCGGCCTTTTGAAGATAAGTGAGCGCGGCCACAGCATCGCCCTGGCGCAGCGCCGTCCGACCAAGAAGGATGTACGGCCCGGTGGCATTCGGCTCCAGGAGCACGGCCCGCTGCAGCGCAACCTGCGCCTCAGCGAACTTCCCCTGTCGACCAAGCAGATCACCCAGCCGCTCATAGGGAGCGGCTTCCAGCGGGTTCGTTGCGGACTCCTGCTGAAACTCTGCCTGCGCCTCTTCAAAGCGGCCACCAGCCAGCGCGATCTCGCCGAGCAGTTCATGTGCAAGCGGTAACTTCGGATCGCGGCGGACCGCTTCCTTCGCGAAGCCTTCTGCAACCGGCAACAACTCCCGGCGAAACAACATGCGGCCCGCAAGCAGGTACGCTGCCGCAGACTCTGGAGCAAGTCCGTATTGCGTCGCGTACGCACGCCGCGCATCTTCGTACCGATGCGCTTCGACGTAGCAGAGCGCCAGGACATACGTTGGATCTGCCTTCCCCTGCGCGCTGCCGTGGGCGCCCTCAAGGAGGGGAATCGCCTCTTGCGGACGCCCCAGGCGGTAGAGTGTCAGACCGCGCATCTGCGCTGCCTCTTCATCGTGCGAATCCTGGCTGAGAGCATCTGCGAAGGCCGCGTCAGCTTCGGGAAAGCGATTGAGGTTGTAGAGCGCGATGCCCCGAACTCGCGCAACGCCGGCAAGCTTCGGCCGCGATGCCACGAGCGTATCCAGCTGCTGCAGTGCCTCCACGCCCCGGCCTGAGTTCGCGAGCACTTGCAGCTTGTCGAGAGTCTCCGTCGACTGCGCGCACGTGTTCGACGTGAGCACGGCGAAGAGGAAGAGCGCGGATAGGGGTTGCTGGCGCATATCGAAGCGATCTCCATCATAGAAAAGAAGGGGAAGTGCATGACGCACTTCCCCCTGGGAATCGGAGATTCAGCTTGACCTTAGAACTGGATTCGCACTGCAAACTGCATCTGCCGCGGGTTCGCACCGTTGACGAATGGACCGGCGGTGATGGTGCCGCCAGTCTCCAGCGATCCCCCAGGATTGCCGAAGTTGATGTGATTAAAGGCGTTGAAGGCATCCGCACGAAGCTGGAAAGAGTAACGTTCCCGGATAGTGAAGTTTTTCAGGAGCGATAGATCTGTCGTGAACAAGCGCGGTCCATAGACCGTGTTTCGCCCGAGGTTGCCCACGGTGTCCAGCGCCGGTGCGCTGAAACCGTAGGGGTTGTTCGTAAGCGTGCCGGTGGTGAAGTACCTCAGGTTCGCTCCGGGACGGCCGGTGACCGTCTTGTAGAAACGCGTGGCTTCGCCATTCGGCTGGCTTGGTGCACTGCCCGGTACCCAGTTGCCTGAGTTATTCGAGGTGATGGTGAACGGCAATCCGCTGGAGTAAGTCACGACCGGGTTGATCTGAAATCCACTTACGATCTGATTCAGTATCCCCGTCGCATTTCCCAGGAACATCTTGTTTTGCCGAAGGGTAGCTCGAACAGGCCGTAACCAGTGATCTGCGACCGACGGAGCGCACCGTCATTGCCACGAACGATGTTCTTGTCCCAAGTGGAGAAGCCAGTGCTCTGGCTGATCGCCTGTTGCAACGCATAGTTAACGTTGAAGCTGTAGCCATGAGTCATCGACTTGGTGAGCGTCACCTGCAATGCGTTGTAGTGCGTGTTGAGGTCATCGCTGAAATTGGTGATGCCCTGCGTCCATCCGCAGGCCCCTGGCACGACAGTCCCTGCAGCATTGGTGGCGTTGGTGTTACCAGCGCAGGCAGGCAGCTTCCCACCGTAGTACCGCGTGAGGTAGGTCTGATTCTTGGTGCCGCCATTCGCAGAGATGCCATTGGCAACGGACGGGTCATAGTGCAGTGTGGCGCCGTTGATGCTATAAGCGGCAGGCAGCGTAATGGCAGCCTCATTGGGATTGGTAGTGTTGCCCGAGACGTCGCCGAAGGTGTGCGTGCCCTTATTGCCCACATAGGCGATGGTCATCGACAGCGTCGGCGTCAGAGACTGCTGCAGGCTCGCATTCCAGGCATCCAGCGTTGGCAGGCGGAGGGGATCAGGACGCGTGCGTGAGGTGACCTGATCACCGGGGTTGGGCAACAACCCGTTGGCAGGTACCGTAACCGGGGTTGGAGCGGCAGGACCTGCCGCCAGGGTGAAGGCAAAGTTGGCGTTGTTTGTGGCGTTGTCCCCGCCGGAGCCTGTGAGCGACTGATTAGCAAGCGTGGGCAGGTTCTGCGTTGCCGCATGACCGAAGATGGAGCCGAACACGCCGATGTCAAAGCTGCGGCCGTAGCCCGCCCGAACGACCGTCCGGTCCGTGACCTGATACGCAATACCGATACGCGGATTGTAGGTGTTCTTCGGCATGCCGTAGTTCATGTTGGAGCCGATATTGCCGAAGCCGGCGACGCGCAAAAAGCCTGTATTCAGATCAAGCAACGAACCATTGCCTTTACCGTTGACTGCTTCCGGGAAGTACAACTCGTAGCGAAGACCGTAATTAAAGGTGATCTTCGGCGTGATGCGCCACGTGTCCTGCGCATAGAAAAAGTCACGCTTCTGAAACTCTTTCGCGTTGGTCGAGGTGCTGACGTAGCGCTGGAAGGTTGTGACATCACCCAAGACGAAGGTTGCAAAGCCGAGACCGTTGGTCGCGTTCCCACCGCTGGTGGGGCCTGTGCCGAAGCGAAGTTCACCGGTGCGGTTGTTATCGCTTGGGACGCGCAGATTGCGCGCGTAGCGTAAATCGGCACCGAACTTGACGGAGTGATTCCCGAAGGTTTTCGTCCAGTTATTGGCTAGTTGGAACTGGTCCTCTCGCTGCGTGAGTGTGCAGTTACAGCGATTAATGTTGAGACCGGAACCATACTGCGGTCCGACAGACTGGCTGTTATTGGGACCGCCGAAGGCTCCGACTTCCGTAATGTTCCAAGCGGGTGAGCCGCTGGTAAAGACGCTTCCGGTATTGAGGCCGGGGATGCCGAGTGTCGTTGCGGAGTTCTGACCTCCGTCAAACTTCGACGTCGCAATGTTGTAGCGGAAGTAGCCCAGGCGAACGTCGGTGATCAGGCTATTGCTGAGCACCACGTCCACGCCCGCTGCGGCACTGGAGTTCGCGCCCTTGGAGGTGCCGCCATAGCCGCCAAGACCAAAGCCCGCACCGCCCGCCACGCCGAAGGCAACAGGGCCGGTGAGTGTGTCGGTGAAGCGACTGAAGCGGCCGAAAGCATGAATTCGATCGCTGGCCGTGTAGTCACCGCGAACGTCCCACTGGTCGCTGTTAAACAGGCCGGTACCGTTACCGGAGTAGTTCTGTGTGAGGCCACGATTGCTGCCGGACGTGTTCGGAGCATAGGGCTGTAATTGCTTCAACAGAGCGAGTGCCGGCTGCGAAAGTTGCGCCGTCGGAATGACGTTATTGGTGTAGCCCGTCGCTGTTCCGGGACGGAAGATGAATGGCTGCGCGACGGGGGTGAAGTTGCCGACGACCGATCCACCTGCGGCTGGGGCGGAGAAGTAGTTTGCGTATTCCGTGAAGTCGCAGCCGGGGATTCCGCTGAGTGCCGTGGCCTGGCCAAGACAGGTCTGGATCAGGTGCTGTGTGGGAACGGTCTGCAGAATCGAAGATCCCACCTTCTGACGGACGCCTTGGTAGTCGCCGAAGAAGAAGAGGCGGTCTTTGAGGATTGGGCCGCCAAGCGATCCGCCGAACTGGTTCTTCAGGCCGACGGGAACAGCGGACTTCGTGGATTGCACGAACGGGTCGCGCGCCAAGTTGGCGTTGGACTGGCGATAGTCAAACGCAGATCCATGGAAAGCATTGGTCCCGGACTTCGTCTGCGCAGTCACGACGGATGAGACGGCTTTGCCGAACTCCGCGTCGAAGTTCTGCGTTGTGATCTTGGTTTCGGACAGCGAATCAGCGTTTGGATTGACGACGATGATTCCTAGAATCGGATCCTGGTTGTCGGTACCGTCAAGCTGGAAGGCGGTTCCCGCGAACGCCTGGCCGTCCACTTCGATCTGCTTCGACCCCTGGGGGTTCTCGCTGGCTGCGTGGCTCCACGTCAGTTCCTGCGCACCCGGCAAGAGGAGTTGTAAGCCGGTGAAGTTACGGCCGGCGATAGGCAGGTCGACGATCTCTTTCGCCGTGAGAGTGGTTGAGACGTCGGAGCGATCTGCCTTCAGTTGTGGCTGCTGATCTGCACGGACCTGGATGGTTTCGTTCGCGGAACCGACGGCCAGTGGGGCATCGATTTTGGCTGCGGTATCCGCAAAGACGTGGACCGAAGTCTGCTCGAAGCTCTTAAAGCCCTGCATCGTCACCTTGACGGAATAGTCATCGGGTACGAGGTGGTCGGCACGAAAGGCACCGCTCTCATTGGTCTTCACGGTCACCGAAGTGCCTTTGGCGGTATCGGTCACCACAACATCAGCGTTCGGGACTGCGGCACCGGAGTTATCTGTGACCGTGCCGTAGATGGACCCGTACACCGCTTGCGCGTTGACAGTACCCGGGACAGACAGGACCGTGACAGCCAGCGCCAGTCCAAGGCGTCCAAGAACTCTCATGAGACCCTCCTCAAGTGCGACAAGTCGAGGAGCTCTTCGCCGGGTTGGCGATGCATCTCAATGTTCGGGCGCATCACTTCAACGTTTCCGGAGCTTTCGACCGCCGAACATTAATGACGTGGAAAGCCTCCTGTCAATGCTTATTTGTCAAATTTGATAGGGTAAACCGAAGCACGGTGCTGGACCAAGAACTCATTCGATCTAAGTTGTTATCAATCTAAAGTTTGGCACTCATCTCCATCGGATTTTGACGTTATGCGAATTTGCCCTCACGCACAGCTCGCTCTTGCCTTACTGATGGCCTCCTGCATTCCCCGTGCAGTTGCGCAAGGTCGGGGGCCGGACGCCAGCGAGCTTTACGCGCGCGGATCAGCGGCGTTTGCAGCGGGACGGTTGGATGAAGCGCGAAACGTTTTCACGCAACTGGTCCGTCAGTATCCGAAGGTTGCAGCAGCACACGTTGCGCTGGGAACGGTGTTGCTTGCGCAGGGACGGAGTCGCGAGGCGGTGTCCGAACTGTCGACCGCACATCGTATCGACCCGCGCGACGGACACGCGCTACTGACCCTCGGCATCGCGCAGAAGGACAGTGCGCAGTATGCGGATGCTGTAAACAGCTTCCGTTCCGCGGTGGAGGCGGGCACTACACTCTCAGAACGCGAGACGCTCGCTTTCGCCGTCGCGCTCTCAGGCAATGGCGCGCCCGCTGAAGCGGAGGTTCTATTGAAGGCCGCGGTGGAGCGCGGAGAGACGTCCGCTGCGCTGCTGGACGCACTGGGGACGGTGACGGCGCAACAGCGGCGTTACGAGCAGGCAGAAGCGCAACTGGAGGCAGCACTGACGGCGGACGTCCGGTATGTCCCGGCACACGCGCACCTGGGATCCGTGCTGCTTGCGCTTCATCAGCCGGCGCCGGCTGCGAGTGAATTCAAGAAGGCAGTTGATCTGGGTGATGCTTCGAGCGCAACGGCTGCGCAGTTCGGGCGCGCGCTGGTCGAACTGAACCGCGCGGATGACGCCGTTGCTGTCCTGGAACCGGCGTTGCAGCGCGATCCGTCATCGTTGCACCTGATGTATGCGCTGGCACTGGCTCGCCAGGCGCAGGGCGACGCTGCTGCATCTTTGGCGTTGTTCGCGAAGTTTGTAGCCGCAGAGCCAGAGAATGCAGAGGCGCTGACCAACTACGGCCTGGCGCTGGTGCAGACGGGAGATGCTGCGGGCGGGCTTCGTCGCTATCAGGCGGCGCTTGCGCACAGCGACAACGCGCTCCTGCGTCAGAACATAGGTGTCGCTTACCTGCAGCAGAGCGATCTGGACCATGCGCTGGAACAGTTTCGCGCGGGTCTGGCGAAGGAGCCCGGCAGCGTACAGTTGCACTATGACCTGGGGCTCGCACTGAAGTTGAAAGATGATGTGGCAGGGGCGACTGCCGAGTTGCGCAAGACTGAAGAACTCGACCCAAACCTGCCGGACGCGCCGTACACATTGGGTGTGCTCGAGATGCAGCAGGGCCGTTTCCAGGAGGCCGCTCAACAACTACAGAAGGCAGTAATGCTGGAACCACACAATGGAGAAGCGTGGGCTCTGCTGGGCAGTGTCTACCGGCAGGGTGGTGAGTCTGAAAAGGCTGCGGAGGCCCTGCGGCAGGCGATAAAGCTGCAGCCGGATGCGCCCGGACCGCACATCACGCTGGCGTCCGTCATGCAGGAGAGCGGAGACCGCGCCTCGGCGACTGCGGAACGCAAGATCGCGGCCAACCTGAGCAGGGTGGCGGTTAATGCGCAGCGCGCAACGTTCTCGCTCCGGAGCGGTCGTGCGCTTCTTGCGCAAGGCAAGGCGACGGATGCGCTGGTGCAGATGCAGGCCGCAGTCACGGCCGCGCCGAACTCTGCGGAGGCGCACCGTGGCCTGGCAGATGCCCTGCAGCAGACAGGGCAATCTGCAGAGGCGAAGGCGGAACGTGAAAAAGCTGCGGCCCTGGACCCGGCGAAGCGCTAGTTTCGTCGTGCGTCCTCTCGTGAGGAAGTGGTATACGAGTAGTCGCTATGTTGAACTCACGCCGTTCCTTTCTAAAGAGCCTGTCGCGTACGGCCCTGGTGCTGAGCCTCCAGGATGTGCTTTCGCTGGCGGTGCCGGCGCAGGAAGCGCAACAGGGGATGTCACGGCCGACGTACAACGCGCCTGCCCGTGCGCCGAAGATGGCGGCATCGCCGATCCTTGGAACGCCTCTGGGCTACAGCTTCGTGGACGTAGCCACGCAGAGTGGTCTGCATGCCAAGACGATCTATGGGGACGAGCACAAGAACCGATTCCTGCTGGAAACGACAGGCTGTGGCGTCGCGTTTTTTGACTACGACCAGGACGACTGGCTCGATATCTTCCTTGTGAATGGATCGAGGCTAAGTGGTTTTCCAAAGGGGCAGGAGCCCCTCTCGAGGATGTTCAAAAACAACCGCGACGGCACCTTCACCGACGTGACCATCCAGACAGGACTGGGCCGCGCAGGTTGGGGGCAGGGATGCTGCGTGGGCGACTATGACAATGACGGATGGAATGATCTTTTCGTCAGTTACTACGGTCAGAACGTGCTTTGGAAGAACAACGGCAATGGCACCTTCACCGATGTGACGGAGAAGGCGGGGCTGAAGCAGGACCGTGTGCGCTGGAACTCCGGCTGCGCCTTTCTCGACTACGACAAGGACGGGCACCTGGATCTCTTCGTTGCGAACTACATCGACTTCGATCCGAAGACAGCACCGCTGCCAGAGTCCGCCGGCTGCGCCTACAAAGGCATCCAGGTCGCGTGCGGACCGCCGGGACTGGAGGGTGCGAAGAACATTCTCTATCGCAACAACGGCAACGGCACCTTCACCGATGTCAGCAAGAAGAGCGGCATCCTCGACACGATTGGAACGTACGCGCTGTCTGTGGTGGTCGCAGATCTGGACAACGATGGCTGGCCCGATATCTACGTTGCGAACGACTCGACGGCAGCGACGTTCTACAGGAACCAAAAGGACGGCACCTTTAAAGACGAGGCGATTGAGAGTGGCATCGCCTACTCGCCGGACGGTAAGCCGCAGGCCGGCATGGGCGTGAGCGTCGGTGACTTCAACCGCGACGGCCTGCTGGACATCGTGAAGACGAACTTTGCGGGGGACACGGATTCGCTCTATGAAAATCTCGGCGATGGCACGTTTGAAGACCACACCTATCTATCCGGCCTGGGTATCAATACGCGCTATCTGGGGTGGGGCGTGGGCTTCTTCGATCCCGACAACGACGGCTGGCCGGACATCCTTATCTCGAATGGGCACGTTTATCCCGAGGTCGATAACTCACACATCGACGCACCCTATGCGCAGAAGAAATACCTCTATCGCAACCTGCGGAATGGTCAGTTCGAAGAGGTGACGAAAGTCGCAGGGAACGGCATCAACGAGCCGGCGACGGCGCGTGGCTGCGCCTTCGGTGACTATGACAACGACGGCGACATGGACGTTGTCGTGAACTGCGTCAACACCGTGCCGCAGTTGTTACGCTGCGACAGCACGGTGCAGCGTAACTGGATCAAGTTGCGACTGGTCGGCACGAAGAGCAATCGAACCGGTATCGGTGCGCGAATCGTAGTTACTGCACAAAACCAACCAGGCAAGCCGCTGCAGCAACTGGATGAGTTACGTTCCGGCGGCAGTTACTACTCCCAGAACGATCTGCGAATGCACTTCGGACTCGATGTAGCACCAAAGGCCGAGACAGTGAAGATCACCTGGCCTTCGGGTGTCGAGGATACCTGGAAGGACCTACCAGCCAACCAGCTTCACGTCCTGGAAGAAGGCGGCAAGTTGTTGAAGTCCACGCCCATGGGAAAGAAGCTCACGCCTGCAAAGGCATAGGAGCCCACGCTTCGGCTCACCTCAGTGTGAGGCGATAGCAGGTGAGCTCGCATGAAGCAGTGCTCCCGACTTCTTTCGCCACGCCGCAAAAAGCGCGAACGAGATCAGGATGAGCGCGGTCGCCAGACCAATCCAGACGCCAAAGATCCCCATGTGAAAGACGAAGCACAACACCGCTCCCAGTGGGACGCCAATGGCCCAATAGCCGATCAGGTTCGCCCACATGGAGATGCGCGTCTCACCCATGCCGCGCAACGCTCCGCTGGCGACGATCTGCACACCATCGAATACGGCAAAGAGTGACGCCAGCGCGAACAGCGGTACGCCAATCGCGGTGACGGCGCTGTCATGCGTGTACAGCGCGATGAGGTATTTCGGCACGGCAAAGAACAGCACCGTCACGCAGAGCATGAAGCCCGCACCGAGCCCGAGTGCCAGCAAAGCGCGCAGCCTCGCACCCTTCGGATCACCCGCACCCAGCGCGTGACCAACGGCGATGGCCGCGGCTGCGCTGATACCAAGCGGCACCATGAACGCCAGCGCCGCATAGTTCAACACAATCTGGTGCGCAGCCAGCGCGGTCGGCGAGATCTTTCCCGCTAGAACAGTAGCCACCGCAAACGCGCCAATCTCCAGGACCAGCTGCGTTGCTGCCGGCAGGCCAAGCTTCAGCAACTCACGCATCTCGCGCAACACCGGCCTTGCCCAGTGCTCAAACAGCGGATGGCCGCGCTGCTTCTCATAACGCCATGCGAATGCGAATAGCGTCAAGGCCATCAGGCATCGAGACAGCACCGTAGAGATTGCGGATCCACCCACACCCAGCGCGGGCAGGCCGAGCTTGCCGTTGATCAGCACATAGTTGCCGCCCCAGTTCAGCAGGTTTGCGCCGACAAAGGTGATGGTGATCACCCGCACCTGCCCCACGGACTGAAGATAGCGGCGTGATGCCGCGTACAGCAGCAGCGGCAGCGTGCCCAGCAGCAGGATGTCGATGTAAGTCCGCGTGGGATGGATCAGTTCCGTTGCGACTCCGAAATGTGGAATCACTGCGCTCAGTCCGAAGGTGATCAACATCAGCGGCAACGTAGCAATCAGTGCAACGTAGACACCCTGCGCCAGCCAGCGATGGCACGCTTCATGGTCGCCACGGCCGTACGCATGCGCAATCACGGTATCCAATCCCAGCATCAGCCCAAGGCCGAAGAGTGACGGAGCGTAGTACAGCGCATTGCCAAGCGCAACCGCGCCGATCGCGACGGGACCCAGCCGGCCCACCATGATCACGTCGACCACACCCTGCAACATCCACCCAAGCTCGGCCAGCACAACCGGCCATGCCAGTTTCATCATGGATAGCAGTTCCGAACGCCATGGATGTGTTTGGGCCATCCGACGATTCTATCGAGATTTGCTCTCACTCATGACGCGAAACTCTCGGTATTGACAGGGAAAGTCCACGTTTCTGGCGCATCGGATCGAGACCATTCGTTCAGCTGCGCTGGGCATTGAGTGAAGACTCGGTTACGATTGAGCGCAGGGAGGGAACAGAGCCTCGGAGATCCAAGCAAACGAACGGTTGGCAGGGAAGTACCTGCAAACTAGTTCAACTGGCAGCCCATGCAGATGCCTGATCTCTGACGTTTGGAAACGTCATGCTTTTATCACCTCCTCACTCCCGTACGCACGCGAACACTCCGTCGCTGACACTTGCGCAGGCCGCTCTCCCGAGCCGTCCTGCATGTTGTTGTTGCCTGTAAGCAGTTGAGATTGCCCGAGAGGGCACGCCTCCGAGTCATATCGCTCGCGGAACATCTTCATCTCCTGCTGACCGCTGCCGTGCTGAGCGTGTTTCATTTGTCTGCTAAGCTTCCCGACAACCAAATTTGCTGGCGTTCCAGCCACGCGAAAACCCTCGAGAAAAAATCCATGAATCGACGCCAGTTTGTAGGACTATCCTCTGCCGCCCTTGCCGCAACTCAGGTGCGCACCGCCGTTGCATCCTCAGAACCTGCAACTGGTTCTCGGCCAAACTTTCTCTTCTTCATCGCGGACGATCTCATGTTCCGCACGATCAACTCCATCAATAACCAGGAGGTGCATACGCCCAACATCGACCGCCTGGTTCACGGCGGGATGCACTTCACCCATTGCTTCCACAGCGGCTCATGGGTCGGAGCCGTGTGCGTCGCCAGCCGCACCATGTTGAACACCGGCCTGTCGCCCTTCAAGGCGCAGAAGGCTCTTCTGGACAATCAGTCCGGCATGGTTCCCGTGTGGGGCCAAACGCTCCGCAACGCCGGCTATCGCACCTTTCAGACGGGGAAATGGCATCTGGATGCGGTATCGCTGCAGCGCTCCTTCTCGGATATTGCGACCACGGGACCTGGCTACCTGGACTCGACGAAGAACATGTATGACCGCCCCGCGCCGGGCAACACATGGAGCCCGACCGACCGCACGCTGAAAGGGCACTGGCTGGACGAGCACCTGTGGCTCAACGGCCCTGAAGGCAGTACGAAGCACTCGTCAGAGGTCTACGCCGACTCCGCAATCAGCTTTCTCGATCGGCAGCGTGCAGAGCATGACAAGCCGTTCTTTATGTACGTCGGATTTAACGCGCCGCATGATCCTCGTCAGGCACCCGAGGAATACCAGGCGATGTACCCCGTGGACAAGATCGCGCTTCCTCCCAATTACCTGCCACAGCATCCCTTCAACCAGGGTGACTTTCATACGCGGGATGAGCAGTTGGCGCCGTTCCCCAGAACCGAACTGGATGTGAAGACGCATCGCAAGGAGTACTACGCGATCATCACGCACATGGATGCCCAGATCGGGCGTGTGCTCGATGCACTGGATCGCAGCGGGCAGGCAGATAACACTTACGTGATCATGACGGCGGACCACGGCCTGGCCGTAGGCGAACACGGCCTGATGGGCAAGCAGAATCAGTACGAGTGCTCCATGCGCATGCCGCTGATCGTACGTGGCCCCGGCATCAAACCGGGCTCGCATAACGACGAGATGGTCTACCAGCACAGCATGTATGCGACTACCTGCGAGCTGGCCGGTGTCCCGGTTCCGCCGCATGTCGAGTTTCCCAGCCTGAAGCCGTATCTCAAGGGTGAGACGACGCAACCCATCAATGACGCGATGTTCGGCTGGCTCAATATCATCCAGCGATCCATTCGAACGAAGCAGCACAAGCTCATCTTCTATGTGCCTATCAAGCGCTTCCAACTCTTCGATCTTGAAAAGGACCCCTGGGAGATGCACGACCTCGCCAACGATCCATCCCACGCCGGCTTGAAGACTCAGATGATCGCGAAGTTGAAAGCCATGCAGGCAAAGCTCGGCGACCCGCTGGACATTGACGCGCCACCCACCGTAGCGCCGGGCGATTCGTACTAACGCAGAGTCACGACGCTCTCAGATACGGACCAACGCAACACCTTTCAGGAGGCGCGGCCTTTGGCTGTGCGAAATACATGACGCAAACTTCTTACTTGAGATCCATCCTTCGGAGTGCACCAGTAATTGCACTCGCACTGTCGGCCACGATGTTACATGCGCAGAGTGCGAGCGGCGCAATCAGCATCACGGTCTTTGACGCTGGTGGAGCAGCCGTTGCCGGCGCCACAGTGACCGTCACAGGTACCGACACAGGCGCCCAGTTACGCATACTGCAGACCAATGACAAGGGCATCGCCGAAGTACCGCTCGTTCCCCCGGGAAAGTACAACATCAGTATTGCGGCGCCGGGCTTTAAGACGCTGCAGCAACAATCCGTCAACGTGCAGGTCGGTGCAACTGTCACACTCCAGCCGTCGCTGCAGCTTGGCGAGGCGGCGGACTCCGTCATGGTCACAGGCCAGGCCCCGTTGATTGAGGACAGGTCACAGACGATCCAGCAGGTAATCGAGAACAAGGAACTCACGGACATTCCACTGAATGGCCGTAACTACGTGCAGGCTGCGAACTACATTCCGGGTGTCGTGCCGCAGAACGCTGGTCGCGATAACTCGTTCGTGGCCTATGGCAACGATGGTCTGCAGAACTCGTTTCTGCTAGACGGCGCGCGCAACGTCAACTACCTGCGCGGGCTCGACAACGGTCAGCGTGACATGGTGCGGCCGCCGCTGGATGCTCTGCAGGAGTTCACCGTGCAGACGTCAAACTACTCCGCAGAGTTTGGCGCAGGTGCAGGCGCTCTATTAAACGCCATCACAAAGAGCGGTACCAACCGCTGGCACGGCTCGGCCTATGACTTCATCCGCAACAAGGTGTTGGACGCAAGACCATACTTCTCCACAGCAGCGTCGCCGAAGCAGCAGTTCGTACAGAATCAGTACGGTGGCAGCTTCGGTGGTCGCATCATCCGCGATCGCCTCTTCTTCTTCGGCGCGTACGAAGGACGGCATACCAAATCCTCATCGTTCAGTCAGGCACCGGTTCCCACCGCTCTGGAACGTGCGGGTGACTTCTCCCAGTCGAAGTACACCGTGTACGATCCGGCCACGACGACGCAGGCAGGCGCAAACTACACACGCACTGCCTTCGCCCAGAACAGGATCCCCGCAGCTCGCATCAATGCGCTTGGACAACAGCTTGCCAATTTGTTTCCGCTGCCCAATTCGACCAGTCCGACCGACCCCTTTACGCATTACTACACCTCGTTTATTCCAAGCAAGATCGACGTAAAGAACGGCATCGGCCGTCTGGACTACACGCTCAGCAATAAAGACAGTTTCTTCGCCCGCTACGGTGAAACGCTAAACAACACATTCACAGGCGTCGGCTTGCCCGGAGCGCAGGATCCCGGCAATACCCGCATCGATTCCAAAGGCATCGGAGCAGGCTACACGCGTGTCATTACCCAGCAACTGCTGAATGAATTGCGCTTCTCCTGGACCAGCATTGCCGACGATGGTCTTGGCACCTTCGCACGGCAGGAATTTATCCCCGGCCTTCTTGACCCAGGCATCACCGAAGGCTGGCCCACCTTCAGCATCACCGGGCAGAGCACCATCGGTTCCCAGGCGGTGGGGAACTCGCCGCTGCATAAGACATCAGGGGTGTGGGATTGGGCCGATAACGTCTCGTGGTCCCACGGCAGGCACCTCACCAAGTTGGGCGGCGAGATGATGTGGATCCGGCCGAATACGCAAGCCGCATCCAACGGCCGTGGCAGCCTCGGCTTCACAGGCGCTTTCACGCAGCTTCCCACATCACGTTCCAACAGCGGATACGGTATCGCCGACATGTTGCTCGGCTATGCGAATTCGGTGAACACGGGCACCACGCTCAGCAGTCAGGAACGCGGCTGGTACTACGGTGGTTACGTCAACGATCAATGGAATGTAACGACAAATCTGACACTGAACTACGGCATCCGCTACGAACTCTTCACGCCCTTCTATGACGTTGACAACCGTGAAGCAAACTTCATCACCGATCAGGACAGCCCGTTGTACCTGCAGTACATCAAGGCCGGCATCGACACTCGGCTGCCACGTGCGCTCATCTACGCAGACAAGAACAACATCGCACCGCGCGTCGGTTTTGCTTACCGCGTGCCCGGTGTGAAAGATATGACGGTCCGCGGATCGTTCGGCATGTTCTATGCGCAGGACCAGGGCCTGGGCATTACGAGTCGCCTGTCAAATAATCCGCCTTACAACAACTATGGTGCAATCAGCCAGTCCAGCGATCAGATCAACACCAGAACCGCGTTCCAGCTAAGCCCCTCGCAATCTATCCCGCGAACCCCAGCGGTTGATCCGGCAACCTTCACCCTTTCGCCCACCTATACCGGCGGCGTCACCAGTTGGGTGCAGCACATGCAATATGGCTACGTGCAGCAGTGGAGCCTCTCCGTGCAAAAGCAGTTGCCATGGTCTGTGCTGACGGAGTTCAACTATGTCGGCAATCACGGCGTCCACTTACTCGGACGGTCGAACGTGAACCAGCCACTCGTAAACAACGGGACCACCGTGCAGTCGCGCAGACCGCTCTCCAGCGTGACGCAGTCCGCAGTCAATCAGATCGGTGACTGGAACGCCACGCAATACCAGGGCATCTCCGCGCGGATTGAGAAACGCTTTTCGAAGGGCATCCAGTTTCGCAACTCCATTACGTACGGCCGCAGCTTCAGCCTGTTGAGCCAGGCGTTGGATGTGTGCGACACCTGCACCAACGGCGACCAGTTACAGAACTCGTACGATCACGCATCGAACTGGGGTCCGAGCGACTTCGACGTTCCATTCCGCTACGTGCTCACCGGTCTCTTTTCATTGCCTACAGGTAGCCATGCCGTGATGAATAATCGCCTCGCATCCGCTGTCCTGGGTGGATGGGGTCTCTCGCCCATCTATGTGTGGCAGACTGGCCAGCCGCTCACACCAACCACGAGCACGGACATTACGAACTCCGGTCAGACCAATCGTCCCAACCAGGTCTGCAGCGCAAACGCGGCGGCTCCTCATACGATCGGCAAATGGTTTGACACAAGCTGCTTTGTAGCGCAGCCGCAGTACACCTTCGGCAACACGCGAAAGGGAGCGATTCGTGGCCCTGGACAAAACCAGTTGAACCTCAGCGTGCAGCGTGACTTTCCAATTCCGCGTTGGGAAGGTGGCAACCTGAACTTCCGCCTTGAGGGCTACAACGTCCTCAATCATGTGCAACTCGGCAATCCGAACGTGACCGTCGGCAGCACAGCATTCGGCACCATCACGTCCACCGCAGGAACCAAGCCCACCGACACCTCCGGAACGCAACGACAGGTGCAGGCGGCAGTTCGGCTCACGTTCTAACCTAAGCGGACCATGGGGCAGTGCGCCTTCCGCTGTCCCTTGGTCTTAACGTGCGGCAGCGCAACGACAGAGAGGAAAAAGTACACTCTTCTTCATGGCACTTCGAGTCAATGGCGAACTCATTAGCGACGAACGCTTCTACCGCGAGTTTCTCGCTGTCTCCGGCGGACTGACGCCGGAACAGATGCAACAGCGATCTCCCGCCGACTACACGCAGGCACAGGAGGTCGCAGAGCGCAGTGTGCTTCGCGCGGTGTTGCTGCGGCAACTCGCGGCGCAAGAGAATCTGATCGTGACGGAGCAGGAGATCGAGGAAGAGCGCCGCCTGGTATGGGGCAGCACCGCGAACCAGTCCTGCGGTGCTGGCGTGATGGATGAGATGGCAGAGCGCGCCACGGTCCGCAAGGCTGAGCGTCACATCACGCGCTATGTGCCAAGACCGGGCCGTCAGGAAGTGGAAACCATCTATCGTGGCAACGCTGCCGTCTTCACCTTGCCAGAGCGTTGGCTGGTGTCGCACATCATCTGTCTCGCAGAGACGGACGAGGAGCGGCAGGCTGCAAAGGCAACGCTGACACGTGCCGCCGAAGAGCTGAAGCGCGGCAAGCCTTTTGCAACGGTGGCCGATCGCTACTCCGACTGCAAAGGCAACGGTGGAGCACTGGGATGGATCTCCCGCGACGACATGGTGCCGGCCTTTGAAGAAACTGTCTTCAACCTGAAGCCTAAAAAGCCGAGCGACATCTTTGAGACGCCCTTCGGCTTGCACATCGCTCTGGTGCGCGACCATAAGGCCGCCGGGCTGCAGCCACTCGATGAGATACGTGCCGACCTCGCACGTCGCATCTTCGACGATCGCCGCATCGCCGTGCTCGACCAGGCGCTTCAAGCCATCTTCCAAAATGCAGACATTCAGATGATTGACGAGCCGCAGCGCAACGTCGCGCGCGGTGAGAGGGTGCAATGACCATGAAGGTTAGTCCATGCTGCGTGCCCAGCAAGCAGCACGCGCAGCTCCTGCAAGCCTCGCAGCAGAGCTCGACCGAACGCATCCGCGCAACGACCGGCAGCACCGAGGACATGGTCCTCCTACCAGGTGGCCGCTTCTTGATGGGGTCAGAGTCCGCCGACTCGTTCCCTGACGACGGCGAAGGGCCTGTGCGGCCCGTCACCGTAGACGCCTTCTGGATGGATCGCTTCGTCGTGCGCAATCGTGACTTCGCACCGTTTGTCGACGCTACCCAGTACGTCACAGAGGCCGAGCGTATCGGCTGGTCCTTCGTCTTCGCGGGCGACCTCCCGCCCAACGCGGATGGCTCCACGTCCGTGCAGGTTCATGGAGCAGAGTGGTGGCAGGGAATCGAAGGCGCAACCTGGTCGCATCCCGAAGGCCCATCATCCGACATCAGCACCCGTGCCGAGCATCCGGTGGTGCATGTCTCCTGGAACGACGCTGCCGCATACGCCGCGTGGGCAGGCAAGCGCCTCCCCACAGAAGCAGAGTGGGAGTTCGCAGCGCGCGGTGGCTTGGAGCAGGCAGCCTACCCCTGGGGCGACGATCTCACGCCCGGGGGAAAGCATCTCTGCAACATCTGGCAGGGCGACTTTCCCACCAGTAATACTGCAGAAGACGGCTTCGCCTCCACCTGTCCAGCCGACGCCTTTCCGCCAAACGGTTATGGGCTCTTTGGCATGACCGGCAATACATGGGAATGGATCGCAGACTGGTCTCACCCCACCTGGCATCAGCACGCAACGCGGCACAATCCCCTCGGCCCACCCGAGGGAGTCGCACGCGTGCTCAAAGGCGGCTCGTACCTCTGTCATCGCTCGTACTGCAATCGCTATCGCGTCGGCGCGCGCAGTTCCAACACACCCGACAGCGCGACCACGAACATCAGCTTTCGCTGCGTGCGTGACAAGGACTAAGCACCTTCATCCCAACGCGTTTCCTGCAGGAAAGGGAGTACGGATTGCCTTCAACAGCGCTCAATCGCAGACATTTCCTGCAGAACGCATTGTCTACTTCGGCTGCCTTCGCGCTGAGCAATCTTACGAAGTCGTTCGCGGCACAGACCAAACGACGGCCCAACATCATCTTCATTCTCGCGGATGACATGGGTTACGCCGACACCAGTGTCTATGGGCAGAGGAAGTTCAAGACGCCGCACATCGACCGGCTCGCAGCCGAAGGTGTCCGCTTCGCACAGGCCTATGCCGGAGCGCCCGTCTGCGCGCCCTCGCGCAGCGTTTTGATGACGGGCCTTAACACCGGCCACACCCGCGTTCGAGATAACTTCGCGCTGGCCGCAGGACACGTGGGCTTCAAAGGCAAAGAAGAGATCCGCCGAGCAAGCCTGACCGATGCCGACCACACCATCGCCGATTACCTAGCACGCAGCGGCTACAAGACAGCGCTCTTCGGAAAGTGGCATCTGGATGGCTATGATCCCGCGGCAACTCCGACCCGCCACGGCTTTCAGACCTTCAAGGGCTGGCTCACCCAGACAGCCAGCACGCAGGGCTATTTCCCAACGCAGCGTTACGACAACGAGCGCCTTATCGACCTGCCTGAAAACGCCAATGGGAAACAAGGTCGCTACGACACCACCATGATCACGGACGACTCGGTCAACTACATCCAGCAGAGCAGCGACACTCCGTTCTTCCTTTACGTAGCCTACGACGCACCCCACAGCCCCTACATCGCACCCGATCAGGGTTCCTATGCGAAGGAGCCCTGGGACGAAGACGAGAAGATCTATGCCGCCATGATCGGGCATCTCGACAATGGCGTCGGCAAGATCCTCGCAGCGCTGAAGCAGAAGGGAATAGACGAGGACACAATCGTCTTCTTCGCTTCGGACAACGGTCCTCGTTCAGAACCCACGCCCCAACAAACCAAGGTGGTGAACTTCTTCGATTCCAACGGTGCCCTGCAGGGCTACAAGCGGGACATGTACGAAGGGGGTATTCGCGAGCCATTCATCGCGCGCTGGCCGGGACATATCCCCGCCGGTAAAGTGTCGCAAGTCCCGATCTTCTTTCCTGACGTCTTGCCGACAGCCCTTGACCTGGCTGGCGCCCCACCGCAAGCGACCGACGGCATCAGCATCCGTCCTTATCTCTTCCGTCCGGAAGCCAGGCCGAAAGATCGTTTTCTCTACTGGGAGTTCTACGAGCCTGTCTTCGAACAGGCAGTCCGGTGGGGTAAGTGGAAGGCAGTTCGCCACGGACGGAAAGGACCGCTCGAACTCTACGATCTGGCCGTCGACCCGGCTGAGAAGAACAATATCGCTCAACACCACGCTGACGTCGTGGATCGTATCGAACGCTACATCGGCGAAACGCATAAGCCCTCAGCCGAATACCCCGATCCCGCATGAGCATGGTCGTTGTGGGATGCGGGATCGACGGAGCGGGAAAAAAGCGGAGAAGTTTCCCGCAGTCACGAGAACCGTATGGAAGGCATGCCGTTACCGGCGTAGGTGGTTGCCCCCCAGGGATTCGAACCCCGATTGAGCGAGTCAGAGTCGCTAGTCCTACCATTGAACGAGAGGGCAATACGGTGCAGGAGGATCCTGCTTAGGATGGAAGCGAGAGCCGCTTGGAAGCGTCTCAACCGCCTCTTCGAGTGTACGAAGACTTGCCCTTTACGTCAACCGCTACGGCTGCCGAAGAGTTGCTGTGCGCAGCCACCCAAAGCTGCCCGCGGAAGCCGGCACCACACCATGCACCCGCTTCGTGTGAACGACGACATTATCCGGCGACCAAAGCACCAGCGTCGGCTCATCATCGGCCAGTATGCGTTGCAGTTGCAGGTACGTCTCGCGCCGTTTCGCCTGGTCGATCTCGCCCGCACCCTGTGCAATCAACGCATCCGCCTGCGCGTTCGTATAGTGCCCTCGATTTGATCCTTTCGGCGGCATCATCGCGGAGCTATAGGCGTAGCGGAAGATATCGGGATCCTCATTCGACCCAACCCATCGCAGCACATAGATCTGGAACGCACCCTTCGTCACATCGCTGTAGAACGTACCGAACTCGTTCTGCCGCAGCGTCAGCTCAATGCCTGCGTCGCGCACCTGCTGCTGCACCACGGCCGCCAGCAGACGCATCGTGTCATCGGTTGAACTCTTCAGCGTCAGGTGAATGCGCACGCCCTTCGCGTCCGCGTGATATCCAGCAGACTCCAGCAGCGCCTTTGCCTTCATAACGTCATGCGAGTACCGCGTGATGGGATCGCCAGCGCCCGGTGCCGCCCAGTGACCCAGCGGCAGCAACGTGTCCTGCACCTCCGCCTGGCCATGCAGCAACGCCTTCGTAATCGCAGGCCGATCCACCGCATACGCAAAGGCCTGTCGCACACGCTTGTCCTTCAGCAGGGGATCAGTCGCGTTGAAGGTCATGTAGTTCACAATCGATCCGGGCTTGCTCTCCACCTCCAGGTTGGGATCGTTCGCCATCGCCGCCACAGTGTCGCCCGTTAGCGCATTGGACGCAGCGTCTGCAGAACCCTTCTGCAACTCCAGCGCGCGCGTGATCGAGTCCGGCACAATGGCGAACCGCACCCGCGGAATCGACGGCGCACCGCCCCAGTAATTGGGATTGCGCTCCAGCACGACGTCTTTGTCCTGCTCCTCGCTTACAAAGCGAAACGGGCCGCTGCCGATCGGGTGCTCACCCATCGTCTTGCCCGCACCCTTTTCCACCACCGCGCTCAACTCATCGCTCATGTTGAACAGCAGGCTCGCATCGGCCTTTTTCAAGTGCACAATGCAGGTGTGCGGATCCGTCACTTCCGTGTGATCCACGCTGGCAAAGTTGCCGCTCTTCGACGTTGTGATGGCGCCGTTGTGCATGCTGTCGATCGACCACGCCACGTCATTCGCATCCAGCAGCTTGTCATCGTGGAAGTGCACTCCATCGCGAATGTGCAGCACCAGCGTCAGCGGATCGCGCCACTCCCACGCCGTAGCAATCGCCGGCTGCAGGTTGTAGTGCTCATCCTTGCGTACGATCGAATCGAACAGCAGCGCGCCGATGTGCTCGGCCTGCGCATCACTGCCAATGCGTATGTCCAGATTTGTTGGCGAGCTTTCGATATCAATGACGAGCGTGTCACGGTCCGGCCGCTCATGGCACGCTGCAAGCGGCAACAACGAACCCAGCAGTAAAACGCCACGCAAGCTGCAAAACACACGTCCTCGACAAGCGGTCACGGCAGCGTAACCCGTCCAAGCGCCGCGTCGCGCTTCGCACCGGTCGCAGCAGGCACATTCCCCGGCAACTCATGCCACCGCAGCCAGGCCAGCAGCGCGAACGCCATCGCCTCCTTTGCCTCGGCAGGCACACCGTGATCGGCTGACGTGCTGACGGTTATGCCAAGCGGCTCCAGTCCGTCTCGCAACAGCTTCATCAGCGTCGCGTTATTCGCGCCACCGCCCGCCACGATGTAGTCCGTCGCATCGGCAAGCGGTGCTCGTTGTCCGAGGAAGGGCCACACGAAACTGCGATACGCATGCAGGATGCTCTCGGCAGTCAGCGCCGTTGCAGTCGCGATCACGTCAGCATCCTGTGCGCCCTGCTTCCTGCAATCCGCGATGAAGCGGGTCACGAAGGTCCCACCAAACTCCTCACGACCGCAGCTCTTCGGCGGCGGGGCAGAGAAGTACGGCAGCTTCAACGCTTGTTGCAGCACCGTATCGATCACGCGGCCACGCTTCGCAGTTGCACCGTTGCGGTCGTAAGCCTTGCCATACAGCGACTGCATACAGCCATCGATCACGACAGAAGCAGGGCCGGAATCAAAGGCAAGCAGATCGCCCGTCCCCGCAGGAATGGCTGTCATGTTCGCGATGCCGCCCAGGTTCTGCAGAACGCGATTTCGTTTTGCATGCGCAAAGAAGACGCGATCGAAGATCGGCACCAGCGGCGCGGCCTGTCCGCCCGCGACCATGTCCGCAGGTCGGAAGTCGCTCACCACCGGCATCGCCGCGCGCGATGCCACCTCGCTCGCTTCACCAATCTGCCAGGTACAACGCAGCGGGTCTCCTAAGAACTTGGCCGGCACACCCTGGTGATAGATCGTCTGGCCATGCACGCCGGCCAGCTTCGCCTTCACGCCAAGCTGCTGCTGCGCGCGCACAATCGCGTCGCCATAGAACTCACCCAGCCGCCAGTGAAGCCGAGCCAGGTCGGCCACGCTGATTGCCTTCGCATCCATCGCGGCCAGTACCGCCTCACGCAGCTTCTTCGGATAGGGTAACGCCGCATGGCCTAGCAGCTTCATCTTCGGCGATGCATCCGCTTTGCCCGCCGCAATACGCACCAGCGCGACGTCCACACCATCGGCAGAGGTGCCGCTCATTACGCCCGCAACGATCATCGGCTTTGGTGTCTCGGTCATTCCGCAATCTCCCGTTTCAATTCGGCCAGCAACTGCAATGCTTCCATCGGCGTCATGCGATCCACATCCAGTTCACGGACGCGATCCACCACGCGCTGCGACAGCGGCGTAAAGATCGTCATCTGCATCGGCGGTGCCGCAATCTGCGCGGCTTGTCCCGCCGCTGCGACAGACGCGCTCTCCGCCTTCTCATGCATCTTCAGCACAGCCCGCGCACGGGCGATTACATCCCGCGGCAGCCCCGCCAGCTTCGCCACTTCAATGCCATAACTGCGATCCGCGGCGCCACTCTCCACCTGGTGAAGAAACACGATGCCTTGTGGCGTCTCGCGACATGCCACACGCAGATTTTTCAGTCGAGCCAGCTTCTCTTCCAGCAGTGTCAACTCGTGATAGTGCGTGGCAAACAGCGTCCGAGCGCCAACACGATCATGCAGATGCTCGACAGCAGCCCACGCCAGAGACAAGCCGTCATACGTCGCAGTGCCGCGACCCATCTCGTCCAGCAGAACTAAACTCTTAGGAGTTGCCGAGTTCAGGATCGCTGCAGTCTCCGTCATCTCCACCATGAAGGTCGATCGGCCACGGGCCACATTGTCACTCGCGCCAATGCGCGTGAAGATGCGATCGACCAGGCCCAGCTTCATCGCCACCGCAGGCACAAACGATCCACTCTGCGCCAGGATAGCCAGCAGCGCGGCCATGCGCAGATAGGTCGACTTACCACCCATGTTCGGGCCGGTGATCAACGCCAGTGACGGCCCCTGCGCGCCGTCAAGAAAGCCCGAGTTCGGAATGAACCGTCCCGCGCCGCTCTCCTCAAGCCGTAGCTCCACCACCGGATGCCGCGCCTCGGCAAACTCGAAGACCGTCGTGTCCGCCAGGATCTCCGGCCGCGACCATCCACGCAGCGCAGCGATGTGAGCGAAGTTTGCGAGCAGGTCAATCTCGGCAAGCCGTCGTGAAGCCTCGCGCATACGCGCCGCACTCCCGAGCACCTCACGACGCAGTGCGGCGAAGATGCGTCGCTCGATCTCGCCCACACGCTCCTGCGCCGTCAGGATCTTGCGCTCGTACTCCTTCAGCTCGGGCGTGGTGAAGCGCTCGGCATTCACCAGCGTCTGCTTGCGTTCGTAGTCGCTCGGCACATTCGCCAGGTTCGACTTCGTAATCTCAAGGTAGTAACCGAAGACGCTGTTGAAGCGCACTTTCAGGCTGCCAATGCCCGTCCGTGTGCGCTCGCGTTCTTCAATCGCTGCGATCGCCTCGCGTCCACTGCGGCTCAGGCCGCGCAACTCATCCAGCTCAGCGTCCACGCCAACCTGAATGGCATCGCCCTCGCCCAGCTTCAGCGGAGGCTCATCGACCAGCGTGGCCTGGATGCGGGCACACACATCCTCCAGCGTGTCGAAGTGCTCGCGGAGCACGCCCCAGCGGCCTTGGTTCAGATCGGCCAGAGCCTCCTGCACCGGCGGCAGTGCCGCCAACGTTCGCGCCAGCGCAACCACCTCGCGAGGTCCCGCGGAATCCAGCGCCAAGCGTGCCAGCAATCGCTCAAGATCCAGCACTTGCTCCAGCGCGCGCCGCAAGCGCTCGCGAGAAGCCAGCGACCGCGCGGCCTCGCCCACAGCATCATGGCGAGCGGCAATCTCCACGACATCAATCGAAGGCCGCAGGAGCACCGCGCGCAACATGCGTTTGCCCATCGGCGTACGGCAGGCATCGACCGCGTAGCAAAGCGTCGTCTGCTGACTCTCACCGCTGAAGAGCGGCTCGATCAACTCAAGATTGCGCACGCTTACCGCATCGAGTTCCAGGCACGTCGACCGCTCATAGAACCGCGGCACATCCAGGTGTTCCAGCTCCTCATGCTTCGTCGCGCGCAGATAGTGCAGTAACGCACCCGCTGCAATCGCCGCCGAAGTCCGCCCGGCCAGGCCGAAACCCTCCAGCGAATGCGCGCGATAGTGGTTCTGCAGCAGCGGCAGGGCATAGTCCGCCGTGAAGACCCAATCCTCAACCGGCGTCCTCGTACGGACAGAGGACAGCATGTCATCGCCCGCCTCGGAGCCATCCAACTCCGGCTGCGACCCTCCCAGATGTAGTCCCGCCGGCAGCAACACCTCGCGCGGACGATTGCGCGCAACCTCCTCCGTCGCTGCAGAAACGGCATCGGCACCACGGAACTCCGTCGTGCGGAACTCACCGGTCGAGAGATCCAGCAAAGCCACACCAGCAGACTTGCGATCGTTCGCTACAGCCAGCGAAGCCAGGAATGTGTTCTCCCCGGCGCCGGCACTCGGATCCAGCGCAGTCCCCGGTGTGAAGACACGCGTGACCTCGCGCTTCACAATGCCTTTAGCCAGCTTGGGATCTTCCATCTGCTCACAGATGGCAATGCGATATCCCTTGCGCAACAGCCGCTGCAGATATCCCTCAGCCGCGTGATAGGGCACGCCGCACATGGGCTGCTGCCGCTCGCGATCGCGTGCGGTAAGAGTCAGTTGCAGTTCGCGGGAGGCGACGACGGCGTCGTCATAGAAGAGCTCGTAGAAATCCCCCATGCGAAAGAACAGCAGGGAATCAGGATGCGCAGCCTTGGCCGCTGCGAACTGCCGCATCATGGGCGACAGCTTGTCAGACGCCAGCGTCTCCGCCTGGGACTTGCGTGGCGTCTCTGTTGTGATCTTTTCCGCAGACATACTAGAACGCCAGCATACCGGTTCAGGGCATGCTGGCGCTTGGAAGGCTATCGGCGGGGCGTTGGCTACGAGCGGGTATCTGCGTCCGAGCCGTGCTGCTTCACCATCTTGTTGTACAGACCCAGGATCAGGAATGGCGCAACCCACTGGCCGACGAACAGGGCTGCGTGATCCTTGCGGATCGCCTTGAAGACCAGCGAAGCGCTGATCGACGCAATCGCCGCAGTCAGAAAGATGCCGCTGGGAACCTGGGACGTGTAGCTCTCGATGTAGGCCGTGGTCTGACCTTCGGTTGCTTCGCCTGCGTGAACGCGCTTGTCGCCTGTGAATTCAAATGCCATGATTCCTCCTGCCGGGACACTTCATTCCCGTTCTCTCCCTCGGATGCGCCATCGAGCGCCGCAGGAGACCAGAGCCATCTCGGCCATTTCATGACACAGCAGGATCGGCAGGAAGATTTCGTCTCACGCGCAGGACTACCCGATACCGCGCAGGGACCATCGATCCCGCAGCGCAGAACAGGACCTCCATCACCCGCAGCCCCCAAAGCGACGCCCGTATACTGTTACCTGGTTCGTTACGGGGTAATCCTGCGCGTTCCGCGCTGATCAATGTCGCTATTCTGGCTCAAAGTCGCGGTCATTCTCTACGGCGTCGCCTCACTGGCGGTGCTTCCGGCCGTTCTCTATGACCGGCCGCGCTGGCGCCTGCTTGCGGTGCCAGCCGCCGTCGCCGCATTGCTCTTCCACTTCGTCTCGGTGGCCGAGATGCTCAACGCCGCCCACCACTTCCTTCCGGTCAACGCCAGCGAGATCCAGGCAGTCCTCGGCCTCCTGCTCGCCGCAGCCTTCCTCGCGGTCTACGCACGCTATCGAACCCTGACGGTCGGAGTCGTTCTTCTGCCCGCCGTCTTCCTGCTCGGCCTGCTGCCCGCCTTCGCGCCCGGCCGCCGCCAGCTCGACGTTCCACTGCTCCACTCGGTCTGGCTATGGCTGCACATCGGCCTGCTCCTCGCGGCCTACGCGGCGCTCTCCGTCTCCGTGCTCGCCTCGGTTCTGTATCTCATTCAAGAGAAGCGCCTCAAGTCGCGCACCTCCGCCGGCATGCTCAGCAAGCTGCCGCCGCTTGAGACGACCGACCAGATCGCGCTCAAGTCGCTGCTGATCGGCCTGCCCTGCATGACCGCCGGCCTCCTCATCGGCACCACCCTCGCGCAGATGACCTACGGTGCCGCCTACTTCCGCGACCCCAAGGTCCTCCTCTCGTTCGCGATGTGGATCGCCTATGTCGCCATGATCGCCATTCGTCGCAGCAGCGGTCTGCGCGGACGCCGTGCCGTCTGGCTCAGCTCTTTCGTCTTCTTCATCATGCTGGCGGTGTGGTCGGCGGACACGGTCAGCAGCGTGCACCAGTTTGCGGGGCGCCCGTGAGTCTCTCGCTACTCGGCGTCAACCACAACTCAGCACCCATCGACGTTCGCGAACGGCTCGCCATCGCGCCCGGCCGCCTCGCCGACGCCACCCGCTCGCTCGTCCACCACCCCGGCGTCCGCGAAGGCCTCATCCTCTCCACCTGCAACCGCGTCGAGCTCCTCATGGAGCACGAGTCCGCCAGCGACCTCCGCAGCTTCCTCTCCGACTACTTCGCGGTCCCCACCGCCGTCCTCGCGCCGCACCTCTACGAGTTCCGCGAGCAGGAGGCCATCCGCCACCTCTTCCGCGTAGCCTCCTCCCTCGACAGCATGGTCGTCGGCGAACCCCAGATCCTGGGCCAGGTGAAGGAGAGCTACACCGTTGCGCGCGAAGTCGGCGCCGTCTCCTCCACACTCGAGCGCCTGCTGCAGTCCGCCTTCACCGTCGCGAAAAAAGTCCGCACCGAGACCGAGATCGGCTCCTCCTCCGTCTCCATCGCCTCCGTCGCAGCCGACCTCGCAAAGCAGATCTTCGGCTCACTCAAAGGCAAGCAGGTCCTGCTCGTTGGCGCGGGTAAGATGAGCGAGCTCGCCGCACGCCACCTCATCGCGCAGGGCGCCAGCTCCATCCTCGTCGCCAACCGCACACCCGAACGCGCGCAGCGACTGGCCGAGCAGTTCCACGGCCTCGCCGTCCCATTCGCTGACCTCCAGCAGCACGCGCCCAAGGCCGACATCATCGTCACCGGCACCGGCGCCCGCGAGCACCTCTTCAACGTCCGCGAGGCGCAGGCCATCCTCCACGCCCGCCGCGGCCGGCCCGTCTTCTTCATCGACATCGCTGTCCCGCGCGACGTCGATCCCGCCGTCAACGGCGTCGACGGCGCCTTTGTCTACTCCGTCGACGACCTGCAGCAGGTAGCCGCCAAGAACATGAACGCCCGCGCCGAAGAGGCCGCAGCTGCCGAGCAGATCGTCTCCGACGAGGTCGACCGCTTCGCCGCACGCCTCCAGACGCTCGACGCCATCCCCGGCATCCTTGCACTTCAGCAGCACGCCGAGCAGCTACGCCTTTCCGAACTCGACCGCGCCCGCGCAAAGCTGAACACCCTCACGCCCGAGCAGCAGGAAGCCGTGGACGCGCTCACCCGCTCCATGATGAACAAATTCCTGCACGCTCCCATGACCGGCATGCGCAGGAGCGCCAACGAGGGAGACTCCGCCACCCTCACCATCATCCAGCGCCTCTTCAGCCGCGATCGCTGATCCGCCACGTCAGACCTCTCCCCGGCCCAACCGTCCATCTCACAGAACGTGAGGTGGTTTTCATGGCAGCACACGACAACGACACACAAAAAGAACCACGCGGCCTCGGCGAACACACGCGCGGCCTGGCAAGCGAGTACGCTCACGAGCAGGGCTGGCAGCTAAATGAAGAGCAGCGCACCAGGCAGCCTGCCGGCAAGCAGAACACCGACGGTGGTACCGACTACGAGTACGGCGCACGCGACTTCGGCGATGAACCCGTCGACACCGCGCCCCTCGCATCCGAGGACAAAGTAGCAAAAGCACGCGAAGCACTCACAAAGGAGTAGCAATGGCGACCCTCAAAGAAGAGCAAAGCAAGATGCACGGCGACAAGCTGAGCGAAGCCGTCAAGGGCGGCCACGTCGATGCCGTACCCGGCGACGACAAGGCCCACGCCCACTCGCACGCAGCGCACCTCGCCGAAGAGGGCAAGGTGCACCTCGGTGCGGAGAACATCGGCAAGCAAGGCAGGGAAGCCGGCACCGAGGACCACCCGCCCCAGAACCCCACCCGCGACGGCAGAACCCACACGCGCCAGTAGCACCAACGCAGCACATAGAAGAGGCGGCCACCAGTGCCGCCTCTTCGCGTTACCGGCGCGATCTCGGAATCGGCAGCCCTGGCGACGGATGACGCGCAATCCGTCCATCCGGCGTCAGTTCATCCCTCCGGCTCTGCAGATCGTCCTTCTCCTGCGCAGCCTCGCTCTTCTTTCCGCCACCAAAATCCAAACCAAACTTCGGAGCACCTTCGGTCCCGGTAATCTTCACCGGTATCTCCGCGCCTGCACCGTGTTTGCTGAAGAACGGATCGGCCAGCTTCAGCAGGAAGCTCTTCCACCCGGTAGCAACCATCTGCGAAACAGTCGCCGCCGTCCGCACCTTGCCATGGAAGTCGAAGGTCTTCCCATCCAGCGAGTACACGCCATCCAGCGCAACCTGCGCACCCGGCAGCAGGTAGTTAAGCTGGCTAACCGTCATCTGCCCGCGACTCAGCACCAGCGAGCCGCTCATCTGCGAAGGCACATCCGAGGCCCCCGGCCTGGCATCCTTCGGATTCCCCTGCGCCCGCAGGCTCAGCATGTCCACCTTGTCCTGCACCTGCGGATTCGTAAATCGGATCTGCCGCAGTCTAAATCTGCCCTGCATCTCCAGCTTCTTCGTCACGCTCTCCCTGCCGTACGGCACGCGTAGATGCATCTTCATGCTGATGCCGCTCTGCATAAAAGGCGGCCGCGTCTTCACGGCAAGCTCCAGAAAATCCCGCAACCGCCCCGCAGGAATGTCTACATCCAGATCCGTGATGTGCCCCTTACCCTTCACATTCAGGATTGCGCCGGCACACGTAAACTCGCTGCCGCCCAGCTTCGCCTGCACCGACTGCAGATAGGTGTCGCCGTTCGTGCCGTCGATCACCGCACGGTAGTGTGTCGCCAGCGGCATCGGATGATTCGCCGTATCCAGTGAAAAGTCCGGCGTGGTCGTCGTGCCATCCGCCTCAATGCGGTTCAAACGGCCGTTGAAGCTGCCTGCCGACGACAGCGTGCCGCCCACTCCCTTGATGCTGTTCAGCTCCGCATGATCGAAGACGTAATCTCCCCGCACTGCTGACTCGCCGGGCTGCTCTGCGTTCCAGGGACCAAAGGCGCCGGATGCATGGATCTGTCCCCGCGGGAACGCGTTCATCAGCGTGGCCTCGTACTCCATCGGCTCACCCTCACCCACATGCCGCAGCCGAATGCGCTCCAGGGCAAAGCGTTTCGGATCCTTGTTCGCCTTCGCCGTGCCAATCACAAGTGTCGAGTTTTCCACCAGGATCTCGTCTGCGATCACCTCGATCTTGCCGCGCCTGCGTCTCGCAGGTGCATCGGCAACACGTTCCTGCCTCGGCGGAATGCGGATGGTCATGCCGGCCACGCGCACCGTGCCCACATGCATCGGCTTCACAAAGAGGCTGCGCAAGGGCGTGTGGAATTCAAACTGTCCCACCGTGATCAAGGGATCGTTCGCGCCCGCCGTCACCACGTCATCCTGCGAGTAGATACGCAGGCCGCTACCGGTGACCGCAAAGCCATGCAGCAGCGAGACGTCGAAGTAGTCGAGCTCCACACGACTGTGAAATCGTGTCTGCAAGGTCTCCACCACGCGTCCTCGCAGGATCGGCCCAGCCCGCCGGACCATCACCTCGCCGACCACCAGCAGCGTCAGCAGGCAGACCAACAGCCCAGCGCCGATCCACCACCACACACGTTTTCGCGGCACCGCGGACGTGCGGTTCGAGTGCATCCCGAAATCGTCTTTCCCATCCGCCAAGCATCACTCCCAACACCACACAGTCTGCAACAGAGAGCAAACTGTTGAGCAACTTCACCTGCAACTCGGACGATGCAACCCGCCTTACGTCAACGCGGCTGTGAATCGCGGCTGGGCATCCCGCGAAGAGCGCAGTATGATGGCCGCATGCATCTTCGCATAGGATCGCGCGGCTCGCGGCTGGCGCTCTGGCAATCGAATCACATCGCTGCACATCTGCGCGCGCTCGGCCACACTGCGGAAGTCACCATCATCCGCACCACCGGCGACCGCCTGCAAGACCCGGCATTCGCCGCCACCGTGCTCGGTCCGGACGGCAGGATCCCGGCGAACATCGATGGCAAGGGCATCTTCATCAAGGAAATTGAGGAAGCACTTGAGGCGGGCACCATCGACCTCGCCGTGCACTCCCTCAAGGACCTTCCGACGCAACTGGATGCGCGCTTCACGCTCGCCGCCATCCCGGAGCGTGCGGACCCACGCGACGTCCTCCTCGTGCCGGAGTGGCTGCAGATTCATACGCTGCCCGCGAACGCACGCATCGGCACCACGTCGCCGCGCCGCATCGCGCAACTGCGCGCACTCAATCCTGAATTTCAATTCGTCGCCATCCGCGGCAACATCGACACACGCATCCGCAAGCTCGGTCGCGGCGACTGCGACGCACTCGTGCTCGCCGCCGCGGGGCTCGACCGCCTTGGGCCTCGCCTGCTCAAGCCCGTCGAACTCGACCCGCAGCACCCGGAGTACGGCCGCACGCCACATATCGAATGCATCACGCATCCAGAGCACGATCACCTCGGCGAGCACTTCGATGCCAAGGGCCATGAGCACGGGGAAGAACTGCCCGGCCAGGCCGACTGGATCCGCCAGCGATTCGATCCGGAGATGATGTGCCCGGCTCCCGGCCAGGGCGCACTCGCAATCGAGACCCGTGCAAACGATGCGGCAACCATCGCCGCCATCCAACCACTCGACAACGCCGAAACTCGTTACGCAGTCGAGGCGGAGCGTTGGCTCCTCCACGCACTCGGCGGCGGATGCGCACTCCCTGTGGGCGCGCTCTGCACCCATGCCGACGGCGGCGCCACGTTGCTTGCAACGGTGGTCTCTCCCGATGGAGACGCCATGGCAAACGTCATGCTGTTTGCAACCCCCGGCGAGTCGGCTGAGAACTTCGGCACACGCGCTGCAAACGATCTCATCGCGCAAGGAGCGCGGGAGCTGCTGGCGGGAGAATTCGCCACGGCGGACGCGGAGTAACTCTTGGCAGCTCGGGTTCTTGTCACACGCGCCCCCCATCAGGCGTCCGCCCTCGGCGACGCTCTGATCGCGCATGGCCTGCGCGTCGTATCCATCCCAACCATTGCACTCACGCCACCCGCGGACGACTACGCCACGCTCGACCGCGAACTCACGCAACTCGACGAGTACGACTGGATCCTCTTCACCTCCGCCAACGCGGTCGCCGTCTTCGCAGAACGGCTTGAGGATCAGGCGGTCCCATTGAGCTGCGGCATCGCCAGCATCGGCGCAGCCACCACCAAAGCCCTTCGCGAAGCAGGCTTTCCGGTCCGCCTCCAGGCGCAGACCGCCATCGCGGAATCGCTGGCGAAATCCCTCCTGCCGCACGCAAAGGGATCGAAGATGCTACTCGTCCGCGCAGAGCAGGGTCGGGATATCCTCATCGAAACACTCACAGCAGCCGGCGCCGAAGTAACGCTGGCACCCGCCTACCGCAGCGTCATCCCCATGGAATCGGTAGACCGCCTCAAGCGCGAACTGCCCAACGTCCACGCCATCACCTTCACAAGCTCCTCCGCCGTCCAGAACCTCTTCGCGCTGCTCGATGCGGCGAAGGTTGGCCTCCCGCCCAGCGTTGTACTCGCCTCGATCGGCCCGATTACAACGGCAACACTGCAGGAACTAGGCCACAAAGCTACGATCGAAGCCCGCGACGCCAGCGTCGCTGCGCTCGCCGTGGCAGTAGCAACGGCCCTCCGAAACCAGGCATAGCTCCACAAGCTGTCAAGGTCCCGGGACCGGCGATGTAACTCATTCCAATCAAGATAAAGTTGGCGGGTAATTAGCCTGAATCCGCTAAGCTTGAAGTAGTCCTACAAATCACGACGGAAACGCTTGCCATCCCGCAGCGAAGCGGAGGATCTCCAGTTGCTGCATCCGTCAATCCGATGCCAGCGACACAAAGGTCCGTCCGTTTGCGCAAATCACGAAGCCAGAAGCAAGAGGCGGGAACCAGTGACCCTAACCCCTTTAGAATCTAATTTTTGCCCGTAACCCTTTTAGAATCTGATTTTTGCGGATACCGCCTCCGCTAACTCCTTTAGAATCTAATTTTTGCAAAAATGCGGGGGGGGGAGGGTCCCAGGAACTAGTGCGTACTCCAGGTCTTGTCGCTCGAGTTACAAACCGTCTCCAGCGAACAATCCACGCACTTTGGCTTGCGAGCCTCGCAGATCTGGCGGCCATGATGGATCAGCCGGTGCGAGAAGTTGATCCACTCCGTCTGCGGAATGATCTGCATCAGGTCGCGCTCGACCTTCACGGGATCGTCGTTCAACGTGAGTTCCAGTCGTCGCGAGAGACGAAGAACATGCGTATCCACGACCACACCGGAAGCGATGCCATACCAACTGCCAAGCACCACGTTCGACGTCTTACGTGCCGCGCCCGGAATGCGCAGCATCTCGTCCATCGTCTGCGGAATCTGTCCGCCGAACTCTTCGGTAACAACCTTCGCCGCACCGACCAGCGACTTCGCCTTCATACGGAAGAACGACAGGGAACTGAGGATCGGCTGCAGCTCCTCAGGCGTCGCGTGTGCCATCGCCTTCGGCGTCGGATACGCGTGGAACAACGCGGGAGTCACCATGTTCACGCGGGCATCCGTGCACTGCGCCGAGAGGATCGTCGCAACCGTGAGCTCCCACGCGTTGCTGTGGTGTAGCGCGCATACCGCGTCCGGATAGGTCTTCGCCAGCGCATCGATGATCGCAGCAATGCGCTCCGGCGCCAGCGGCTTCTTCGTCCTGCCGACAGCCTTCTTCGTCGCAACAGGCTCCGACGCAGCAATCTGCCGCGCACGGATACCCTTCGCCGCTGCAGGCGAGACAGCTTTCTTCGCAGGCAGCGGCTTCGCCGGTTTGACGACCTTCGCCATTAGCCCAGGCGATCCAGCATGTCGGCAGGCGTGACGCGTACGCACGAGAAGATCGGGAAGTCCTTCAGCGTGTACATGCTGATCTCGGTCTCGCGGAGCTGCTGCACCAGGTCGACGAAGTCCTCAGGGAAGTTGGTCTCGAACGCGACCACAAACTCCTGATCGTCGATGCCGAACGAGTACGTCGTGTTCAGCTTCACGCGCGGGTAAGCAAGGCCAACGCGGATGTGCTCTTCCATCAGCCGGCGACGCTCTTCCAGCGACAGCAGATACCACGGACGCGTCTTCCAGAACGGATAAACGAAGATGTACTTGTGGCCGCCGGGACGGATCGCGCCGCGACCCTCGCCTTCGCTCTCGTCCTCGCGGTCGATCTGGTACTGCGAACGCTTCGTCATGGACAGGAAGCTGTGCGGCGTCTCCAGGTAGCCACCCAGCGGCGAAGCCAGCAGCTCGCTGCGCATGCGGTTCATCTCCTCAACGGAGTAGCAGATCGACCAGACGCACATGTCGACATCGCCGCGCGTTCCGACCGTCGAATAGGTCAGCGTCAGGAACTCGCCGGGCTTGTTCCACCGCTCGATCACCTCGATGAAGGCAGCCTTCATCGCAGCCTTCTCGGCTGCAGGCAGGCGCTTCCACTCGGGCAGGACCTTATAGAAGGAGAAGGCAACGATCTGCCGCTTCACCGGCGGTCCGCCATGAGCCGCGGGTGCAGCACCATAGCTGCTCGCGGGACGTCCGCCCGTGACTGCGGGCGCAGCCGTAACAGGTGTAACGGTGTGTGCGGCGTTGGTCGGGGTCTCGGGCGCGGTTACTGTCTCAGCCATACCTCCAAGGATATCAGCGGCCGCATGACAGCGCGTAGGCACGAGCCACATCCTTCACCGAAGCACAGGCCCACGCCGGGTATACTCACCGTGGCTCCCCAAACAAAATGACTGAAAAAATCATCGATTTTCTACTGCCATACGTCACGCACCTGATCTCAGCCATCGGCTACCCCGGCGTCGCGCTGCTCATGGCGATTGAATCCGCGTGCATTCCGCTTCCAAGCGAAATCATCATGCCCTTCGCAGGCTTCGTCGTCGACCAGGGCAAGATGAACCTCTACGCCGCCGCAACCGCCGGCGCACTCGGCTGCAACATCGGCTCGGTCATCGCCTACTGGATCGGCGCGCACGGCGGTCGTCCGCTGGTGGAGAAGTTCGGCCGCTACGTACTCATGAGCCGCAAGGACCTCGACCGCGTCGATCACTACTTCCAGAAGTACGGCGACATCACAGTCCTCATCGGCCGTCTGCTACCAGTCGTGCGCACCTTCATCGCACTACCCGCAGGCATCGCCCGCATGCCGCAGCTGCGCTTCCACATCTACACGTTCCTCGGTTCGTGGCCGTGGTGCTTTGCTCTGGCGTACGTCGGCATGAAGGCTGGCGCAAGCTGGAACGATCCGCACAGCCCGCTGAAGAAGATCCTGCACAAGGCCGATGCTGCCATCATCGCGCTCGTCCTCATCGGCATCGTCTGGTTCGTCTGGAGTCACCTGAAGAACCGCAACGAAGAGTCTGCAGCGTAATAGCGTCACAGGTGGACGCGCGGCACGTCAGAATGTGGAGCCAACAACCAGGCCTACCGCGCAGGCGGCAGCGGCGGAGCTTCTGAGGTGGCAACGACTCGAAACTTCGCGCTGATGTTTTTTGCGTCGACGTTGTGCGCTGGTTCCGTAAAAGCACAATATCCACGCGACGATTCGCCGCGCGCCCTGACTCCGTGTTGTTCCCGGCGATCGGGTGAAATTCGGCGTATCCCGCGATGGCAAAGTCTGCCGGCGAGATCAAGCTGCAGCGCATCAGCACTTCCGCAATTGCTGCGGCGCGAGCCGTCGACAGCTCCCAGTTGCTTCGGAACTGCGCTGTGTGGATGGGCCGATTGTCCGTGTGACCCTCCACGCGAAGCGCCCTTCGCGGTAACGACGCGGCGAGCTTGTTCAGGATCGGCTGAACCGATGGCTTCACCTCCGCAGAGCCTGAGTCAAAGAAGCCCGCGCTGTCGAGGGACAGCGTGATGCCGTCCTCGGCATCACGCATCTTGACCAGGTGCTGTTGCAACGCAGGCGCAATGGACGCTTCGATCGCCCTCTTCTCCGCGTCACCATCGCTTCGCTCGGTGCTGACTAAAGCGGTTTCGATAGGCAGTTCCAACGGCATCGGATCGCCGCTGGAGGTCCCGGCGCCTGGTGCAAGCGGCGGCGTTGCAGCGTGTGAATCGAAGATCGCCTTTTGTTGGAAAGCTGTCTGCATAGCGGCAGCCATCTTCGACGACTTTTTCTTGTCGCTGACGCTCGACGCAAACATGACCACGAAAAATGCGAAGAGCAATGTCAGCAGGTCCGCCCAGGAGACGAGCCAGCGCTCATGGTTGACGTGTTCCGCGTGCTTCTTCTTGCCCATCGCTACGTCTTCGCCTCCGCTCTGGGGTTCGTGAGGAATGTTTTAATTTGGTCTCGATCATCCGCGGATTCAGGCCTTCCAGGATGCTGATGACGCCTTCGAGCATCATTTCCTGCATCATGACGTGCTGTTTGTGGCGAATCTTCAGCTTGCCCGCTGCTGGGAGGCAGAACAGGTTTGCCAACGCAACGCCGTAGATGGTCGCTACGAAGGCGACCGCGATGCCTTTGCCGACCTCATCAATGTTGTCGAGGTGCTGCATGACTTGGATCAGTCCGAGCACAGCGCCGATGATGCCGACAGTTGGTGCGAAGGCGCCGGCTGACTCCAGCACCTGAGGGACCTTTTCGTCCATCTCACTCTTGTTGTCGATCTCGAGCTGCAGGATCTTGCGGACCTCGCCGGACTCCGTGCCATCCACTGCCAGCATCAAGCCCTGCTTCAGGAAGGGATCGTGCACACTTGCGAGATCGCCATCCAGCGAGACGATGCCGCTCTTACGCGCCTTGTTTGCGAACTCGACGAGCTGCTTTAGAACGGCCTCTTCGTCATGATCCTTGTGCAGGAAGACACCGAGGATGCCCTTGGCGGAGGCGAGCAAGACGTTCAGCGGAAACTGCACGCTGATGGCGCCGATTGTGCCGCCAATCACGATGATGGCTGCGGTCAGTTGTGTGATCTGGGCGATGCTGCCGCCCTCCATCATCATGGCGCCGAGGATGGCGACCAAGGCGATCACGATGCCACCGATGCTTGCGAGGTCCATGGTTCTCTCCGTGTCCTGGGCGGCTAGTCGTTGGAGTGAAGTTCGATTTCGTGGGCGATGCTGGCGGAGTTGTGCGCTGTGATAGCGCTTGCCGCTGACGGCCAGGCTTCTGAGAGCACCTGTGCGCGGTAGTGCAGCGTGCGTTTCAGCACGTCATCGCAGCTTTCGAGCACGACGAGTTTTTCGCCGGTGACGAGCGTCAGCGTTGTGTCAGGGATGGATTCTGCGTGTTTTATTAGGTCGCTGTTTACGAGTAGCTTGTGTCCGTTTAGGCGGGTCAGTTCGATCATGGCCTGTTTGCTCCACTGGCCTTATCGGCTGGTGGTTCAGGAGAATGAGGAAGTTAGTCGCGGACTGCGTGGAAGCGCAGGCGGACGTAGTCCGCCCACCATTGGCCGCTGTTGTCGCAGAGCATTGGCCTAAGTAAATCAGTGACTTCCGAGACTGCTGGCTCCCGGGCGGCTTCGGGCAGACGGGCCAGGACGCCGCTGCGGAAGGTGCGCAGCCACTCCTCCATGCCTGCTTTCACGAGGGTTGGGCGGGGTACGAGGGCCATGGTGACGATGCGGAATCCGTTGGATTCGAGCAGCGTGCGGTAGTCCATTTCGGAGGGATAAAACGATCCTCCGAGCTCTTCTGCGTCAAGATTGAATCGTCTCAGTACGGCGAGTAGTGCTGTTCGTATGGAAGCGATGTTTCCGAGGCCTCCCATCTCGGCGACGAAGCGTCCGCCGGGTTTGAGCGCGCGGTGGATTCCCTGGAGGACGCTTGTCTGGTCCGTGACCCAGTGGAGGGCAGCGTTGGAGAAGACGGCGTCGAACTCGCTCTGGAAGGGGAGTGAGCGCATGTCAGCTTCGACGGTCTTCAGGCCGCGCTCGCGGGCGGCAGCGAGCATGGATGTGTCGGCGTCGCAGCCGGTGACGTTTGCGCCGGTAGCTGCGATGCGTTCGGTTAACGCACCGTCGCCGCAACCGAGGTCGAGGATGGCTTCGCCTGGCTTTGCATCCAACATGGAGAGCACTTCACCGGCCAGGTTGGCGACGAAGCGGCCGTTGGCCGCATATCGGGCAGCGTCCCAGGTTTGCGTACGTTCTGTTTGCGTCGTGTGCTCGGTCTGTGGTGTGCTGGCCATGCGATTGATTGTTCGCTGCCGCGGGCGGTGTTGCAATGATCATAAGAACTTTGCACAGGGTCATAAGAGGGTACGGAACGACATGCCGAAGTCTGCACTGGAATTCGCTGAGAGTAACAAGGCGAATGCGCTCGCTGAGTTGAAGGATTTTCTGCGCATCCCATCGATCTCCACATTGCCGGAGCATACGGGTGATGTGCGTCGCGCTGCGCAGTTCGTTGCGGACGAGCTGAAGCGCATCGGGATGGAGAATGTCCGGCTGATCGAGACGCAGGGGCATCCGCTGGTTTATGCCGATCACCTACACGCTGCGGGTAAGCCGACGATCCTTTGCTACGGCCATTACGATGTGCAGCCGCCCGATCCGCTGGATGAGTGGCTGACGCCGCCCTTCGAACCGACGGAGCGCGATGGGAATATCTATGCGCGTGGCGCTGTGGATGACAAGGGCCAACTGTGGATGGAAGTGAAGGCTCTTGAGGCTCTGTTGCAGGCCGGACCGCTGCCGGTGAACATCCGCTTCCTGGCTGAGGGTGAGGAAGAGGTTGGTGGCGAGGGTATCGCTGCCTATCTGAAGGAACATCCCGAAGAGCTGAAGTGCGACGTTGCGCTGGTGTGCGACACGGAGCTGTTTGCGCCCGATCTGCCGACGCTGTGTGTCGGTCTGCGCGGCATGATCTACACGGAGATCGAGGTGCGCGGTGCCCGCACCGATCTGCACAGCGGCATGTATGGCGGCGCTGCGCCGAACCCATTCGTCGCGCTGTCGCAGGTGATTGCCAAGCTGAAGGACGAGGATGGCCGCATCCTGATTCCGGGTATCTATGACGGCATCGATGCGCCGACGGCGGCGGAGCTGGCGGCGTGGAAGTCGCTGCCGTTCGACGAAGAGCACTACCGCGAGACAGAGGTAGGCAGCAGCGTTCTGACGGGCGAACCCGGCTATTCGGTGCTGGAGCGGACGTGGGCCCGGCCGACTCTGGACGTGCACGGCATGCCCGGTGGCTTTACCAGTGCGGGTGCGAAGACGGTGATCCCGGCGAAGGCTTTGGCCAAGGTTTCGTTGCGGCTTGTGCCCGGTATGACACCTGCGGATACCTTCGAGAAGTTGAAGGGCTACGTGGCAAGCATCGCGCCGAAGGGAGTGTCCATCGAAGTCCGTATGATCCATTCTGGGGAACCGATCGTGGTCGGTACCGACAACCGCTTTGTTCAGGCTGCGACGGATGCGATGCGCGCAGTCTTTGCGAAGGAGACGGTGTTTGTGCGTGGCGGCGGGTCGATTCCGGTGGTGGGTGACTTTGCGCGGCAGTTGAAGGTGCCGACAGTCATGATGGGGTTTGGCCTGCCGGATGACAATCTGCACGCGCCAAATGAGAAGTTCAACCTAAGTAATTTTTACCGCGGGACGGAGTCGATTGTCCGGTTCTTCGCATTGTTGGGCGCATGATTCGTACGTATGTATTAGCCGGCGGCGAGAGTTCGCGCATGCAGCGCGAACCTGGTTCGCACGCAATTGATAAAGCATTACTGCGCATGGGCGACGAGACGTTGCTGGAGCGCGCTCTGCGCATTGTGCACGATGCTGTTCCCGGCAGTGACCCTGCCATTCTGTGTGGCACGCCGGAACGCTGCGAGCGCCTGAGCGCCTATGGCCGCACGGTGCCTGACGTGACCTGTGGTTGTGGTCCAGTGGGCGCGCTGGATGCGGCGCTGCAGGATGCGGAGGGTGCGGAGTATGTCTTGCTGCATCCGATCGATCTACCGCTGCTGCCGGCTTCGCTGCTAATCCGCTTTGTCGCAACTGCAATTGCCTCTGGCGCTGCGGTGGCACATATGGTGACGGAGGGTTTTGCGCAGCCGCTGCCGTTGCTGATCCGAGCCGATGCTCGCGAGGTAGTGCGGACCGCATTGAAGAATGGGGCGTTGAAGCTGCAGCCGGTGCTGCACGCCGTTGCGGATCATCCCTGCATGCTGGGGGAGGATGGCAAGTCGATCTGTACGTTTGAGGTCTCTTCGCTGGTGTCGCCGGTTACGGCTTCGCGCGCTTTCGTGAACGTGAATACGCCCGCTGATCTCGAGATTGCCCGTGATCTAGCGGGAGTTCCGACCGAAATGGCGGGAGGCGCATCGAATTAGCATGCCCGACGAGACACTTGAAGATCACAACAAGTTGCAGCAGCAGGACCAGGTGCTCGCCAACGAAGAATCTGCCACGCAGGACATACCGCTGACCGCCGACGAGCAGGCGACCGAGGAGATGCTGAACAAGCCTCTCGTCGATGAGGTCTCAGAGGATGTTGCGGAAGAGGTCGGCGACTTCTTCGAGCAGTCGAAGGAGCAGAACGAAGTCTCCCACGAGGACAGCCAGAAGCCTTACATCTCGTTCGAGCATGTGTTCAAGTCGTTTGGTGACTTCAAGGTGCTGGAGGATGTGAGCTTCTTTGTGAAGCCGGGCGAGACACTTTGCATTCTTGGGCGGTCGGGTGTGGGCAAGTCCGTGTCGCTGCAGATGCTGATGGGTTTTCTGAAGCCGGACAAGGGCAAGGTCTGCGTTGCCAACGAGGATATCTGCGCCTTCAACGAAAAAGAGATGCAGCCGATCCGCCGCAAGGTGACGATGGTGTTCCAGAACGGTGCGCTCTTCGATTCGATCTCGGTCGGCGAGAACGTCGCATTCCCGTTGCGGGAAAAGGGTGAGCTGGAAGAAGAACAGATACGCCAGGTGGTGAAGGGCCTGCTGGAGATGGTGGGTGTGGCCGGCATGGATGACCTGTTGCCGAGCGATCTTTCGACCGGCATGAAGCGTTCGGTTGCGATTGCGCGCGCGCTGGCTGCGCGAGCCGGAGGCTGTGCTGTACGACGAGCCGACGACGATGGTGGATCCGTTGATGGCGCACCTGCTGGGCGACCTGATTGAGCGGTTGAAGCGGCAGTTGCACCTGACAAGCATTGTTGTGACGCATGACATGCGGTTTGCGAAGAAGCTGGCGGATCGGCTGCTGTTCCTGCATGAAGGGACTGCGCGGTTCTTCGGTACGCTGGCCGAATTGGAGAAGATCGACGATCCGATCCTGCGCGATTTTATGGCGCTGGATGAGTTGGTGCTGCCGCAGTAGAGCAGGGAGTAGGGAATAGGGATCCGTCTGCGGGTTATGCTGGGTGCACTCACTCTATGTGCGCCCGCTTTTCTTTGGGCCGAAGGACGACCTTCATGACCAGGCATTCTCGTTGGGCAGCGGCAGTCCTTGCCGTTGTGACTGTTGCTGTTCCTGTCTATGCGCAGGAAAAGGGCAATGCGCCCTCACGTCCGACGGACAGTAACATGATTCCGCAGACGTTTACGCCGCCGAAGGCTGCGGCGGTGATCGACGCGCCGAAGGTGGCGTTCGATTACGAGAAGCGCGTGGTCATGATTCCGATGCGGGACGGAACGAAGCTCTACACAGTGATCGTCGTTCCCAAGGGCGTGAAGAATGCGCCGATGCTGCTGACGCGCACCTGCTATAATGCCGCGGCACGCGCGCATGCTGCGCGTGATCCGAAGGCTGCATTGATGGCGGCTTCGACCGGGCGCAGTGCTGCTGCTCCTTTTCCCGCGCCTGGCCGTGGCGCCGTGAAGCCGGATGCGCCGCACATGATCGACGAGTTGAACCTGAGCGATGAAGTGTATGTGCGCGATGGATACATTCGCGTCTACCAGGATGTGCGCGGCAAGTATGGGTCGGAAGGTGCTTACCTGATGACGCCGCCTCCGGTGGGACCGTGGAATCCGACGGGTGCGGATGACACGATGGACGCGTATGACACGATCGACTGGCTGGTGAAAAACACGCCCGAGTCGAACGGCCGTGTGGGCATGACCGGATCTTCGTATGAGGGCTTCACGGTTGTGATGGCATTGCTGCATCCGCATCCTGCGTTGAAGGCTGCCGTGCCGGAGAGCCCGATGGTCGATGGATGGATGGGTGATGACTGGTTCCAGTACGGTGCGTTCCGTCAGCCGAATCTCGACTACTTCATCTCGCAGACGACGGCACGCGGTGCGGGTGTGCGTGTGTCGCGCGAAGGCCGCGATGAGTACACCAACTTCCTGAAGATGGGCTCTGCGGGCGACATGGCGCGGGCGATGGGCGAGGAGCAACTGCCGTTCTGGAAGATGGTGGAGGCGCATCCGGCGTACGACGCCTACTGGCAGTCGCAGGCACTGGACAAGCTGATCGCAAAGACCGACCTGACGGTGCCGACGATGTGGCTGCAGGGGCTGTGGGACCAGGAAGACATGTATGGAGCGAACCACAGCTATGCTGCGTGGGAGCCGAAGGATACGAACAACAACATGAACTTCCTGGTGATGGGACCGTGGTTTCACAGCCAGGTGAATCGGGAAGGGCACCAGCTTGGGCCTCTGATCTGGGATACCGATACGACGGCGACTTATCTGCAAAACGTTCAGTTGCCGTTCTTCAACCAATACCTGCGTGAGGGTGCGCCAAAGGCGGATACGCCGCCGGTTTATATCTACAACACGGGCGAAGATCACTGGGACAAGTTTGCAAAGTGGCCGCTGAGTTGTGAGAGCGGCTGCGATGCGACGGCGAAGCCGATGTACCTGCAGGCGGGTGGCAAGCTGGGCTTCGATGCACCAAAGAGCAGTGGTGAGAAGTTCGACGAATTTGTGTCGGACCCGGCGAAGCCTGTGCCGTTTTCTCCACGGCCGTATACGGGTGAGAACTGGCGGACGTGGCTGGTTACCGATCAGCGATTTGTCGATGGGCGTCCGGATGTGATGACTTACACGACCGACCTGTTGAAGGAGCCGGTGCGTGTGAGCGGTGTGCCGAAGGTGAACCTGGTGGCGTCGACGTCGGGCACCGATAGCGATTGGGTTGTGAAGTTGATCGATGTGTTTCCGGATGGACATGCCGAGGCGATGGGCGGCTATGAGTTACCGATTGCGCTGGATATCTTCCGCGGACGTTATCGCACGAGCTTTGAAAAGCCCGAGGCTCTGAAGTCGAACGAGGCGCTGACGTACAAGTGGGATATGCCGAATGTGAACCATGTCTTCCAGCCGGGTCACCGGATCATGGTGCAGGTGCAGAGTTCGCTGTTCCCGCTGTATGACCGGAATCCGCAGAAGTTTGTGCCGAACATCTTTAATGCGAAACCGGCGGACTACGAGCGGGCGACGCAGCGGATCTACCATGAGGGGCCCCGTGCCAGCTTCATCAGCCTGCCGGTGGTGCCGGTCACTGCGACGCCATAGCGGATGTTGAATGAAGCGGAAGGTAATGGGCCGGCTGCTTGCCGGCCCATTGCTTTTCCTGTTGAGGGGCGGCGCAAGTGGCTTTCTGTCAGTTGTTTAGAGGGAGAGGGGTGGTGGAGGCCTGGGCGCTCCTAAATTCATTTCAACTATCTGTTGACAATGATTACCTCATCGATATATTTTGGTGTTGAACACACCGAGGGACGCCTCAAACAGTGTATAACCGACGACCCAATCAAGGAGTTCAACCTATGCGCTCGATCCTCGCCGCCGCCGCTCTGCTCGTTGCCCCCGTCATGATGCCTGCACAGGCTCTGCATTCGAATGTTTCGCACCTGGTTGCGTCCGTCGATGCTCCCGCGTTTGCCTTCCAGGCGAGTGCTGTGAAGGCTGCCACGCCCCGCATCTACACCGGCCTGAAGGCGCCGGTACGTCTGAGCGCTCTGAAGGTTGCTGCATCGCCCGCCGTGTCTGGCGAGGTGGTTGTGGAGTACACGGTCGACACGGCCGGCGTACCGCAGAACGTCCATGTTGTGAAGTCGCTCGACAACGCAACGAACGAGCGTGTTGTGGAAGCTGTGAACAAGGTCCGCTACACCCCCGGTACGCTGAATGGCACTGCGGTTGACGTTCCTGTCACGCTGCACGTCGCAATCAACAACTAAGCATTCTTCATCACGCAGCACAGAGCAGACCCTTACGTCGGTGGGTCAGCTTTCGAAGGGCCGCCCAGTCGTGGGCGGCCCTTGTACGTTTGCGTTGCTTTCTGCCTGCGCGGCTTAGTGCGTTGTTGTGTGTAGCAGGGGCGAGACGTGCCTGGCATGGGCGAGGGTGAAGACCGGGCAGGGCGCGAGGATGACGACGCGGGAGGTCCTTCGCAGCGGGAGATGCGATGCGAAGCTGGAGCGCCGGTTGACTCCGAGGACGATGGCAGAGGCATGGACCTCGCGTGCGTATTCGACGATGGCCTTGCTGACGTCTTTGGCGAAGACGGCATGCGACGAGGGTTGTAGTGCTTCCTTGCCGGATGTTATCTGCAGATCGGCTAGCGCTGTCTGCATGATCTTTGCGACGATGTGGTTCTTTGTGTCGATGGATGACTTCGGCAGGACGTGGATTGCGTGAAGCGGCACCTGCTGCTGGTGCGAGAGGAATGCTGCGTAGGCCATGGACTCTTCGACTCCTTCATGGAAGTCGGTGGCATAGACGATGGGACCGGCGTCGAGTTCGGGCGATGGCGGTAGAAAGCCGGGGCCGACCGTCATGACGGGGCAGTCTGCGTTACGGATGATGGCTTCGGCGGTGGAGCCCATCAGGAGCCGGTCGAAGCCACGGCGACCCTGTGTTCCGACGACGACGAGGTCGGGGCTCTCCTCGCGAATGGCTTGAAGGACGACGGTGGTGATGTGGCCGTCGAGGAAGATGGGCTTTACTGCGACGGTGGGTGTTTGCAGTTGCTGCGCCAGGGACTCCAGTTCGTGGCGGCGTTGCAGACCGAGCAAGGCGAGCTCCTTGTCTGCATCGGGCCACTCGGAGAGGTCGTCGTGCTCCAGGATGTAGAGGAGGCTTAGCTGCGCACCGTGATGCAAGCAGAGGCGATGCGCCTGTTCGACGGCTTTGGCGGATGCGTCGGAGAAGTCAGTGCAAGCCAATACGCGCTTGAACTGAAGTGCGGGCGCCGCGAGGTTAACTGGAGAATGAGTCTCCGCAGAGAGAATACTTGGCTGCACGGAAATGGAACTCACGGTGCACCTCCACGTTGAACCTAGCTTCTTTGTGCGGGATGGCCTGTGATGCGCGTCACGCCCGCAGATGCTCTGCGTCACCGCGTCGAGGATGTGGGTGCGGGAAGCTGGATGCGCGGGGGCGAGCGATGAAGGATAAGGTTCGAGGGTTTTGGATGTTGACGCTGGTACGTGGATGTCTTGCGGTGCTGACCGGGTGCCTGGTGATGGTGACGACGGATATGGACCGGAGCATCCTGCTGGTGTCAGTGGGCGTGGCCATTGCTGTGACGGCTCTGGCCTTGTATGGGATTGTGGATAGCATTCTGCTGCTGGCCAGTGGATTTGACTATCCGCATCGTTGGCCGAAGCGGGTGATGCAGATCCAGGGTGTTGTGGGCATTGTGATTGGCGGCTTGTTGCTGACGCTGTTCTTCGATCATGCTGGCGTGGAGTGGTTTCTGCCGATGGCAGCGCTGCAGGCACTTAGTGCGGCGGTTGGGGAATTTGTGTTGTTGAAACATACGCGGGCACAGCGGTGGGCTGTCTGGGATTTTGCGGGTGCGTTTGTTGCGACTTGTTTTGCGGTGGTCTATGCCACGATTCGGATTCGCGCGGGCGCTGGGTTTTCACCTGCGGAGTTGGCGACTGCGATCTATCTTTACCTGCTCTGCTTTGGTGCTGCGCAGGCGGCGACTGCGGTGAGGATGTTGCGGTCGAAGGTGTTGCCGTTGGACGGTCATAGCACAACTCGTGGCATGGAGCTGGCGTCTGCGCCCAAGGTTCCTTAGTCAGTTCACTTTGCGCTGACGTTTGACGTTGACATGATGTAGCGTTTTGCGAGCTCGACGCATAGCAGATAGGAGACGGTTGCTGCCGCCAGGAAGGCGAAGTAAGTCAGCGGCAACCTGGTGAAGGCTAGATCTGCTGCGAAGCGGGAGTAGGGCAGCCAGAATCCTACTGCGACGATAAAGATCACAGATAAGAGAAGACCTGTGCTGGGGCGACTGCGGAATGGCGATCGTACGGTGCGGATGACGAGCAACACCAAGGTCTGTGTGGCGAGCGATTCTACGAACCATCCGGTATGGAACTCTGCGGGACCTGCGCGGAAGAAGTGAAGCAGGACGTAGAAGGTAAGGAAGTCGAAGATGGAGCTGATCGGTCCGACGAGGACCATGAAGCGACGGATGATGGCGATGTCCCACTTCTGTGGCTTGGAAAAGTATTCTGCGTCGACGCGGTCGGTCGGGATGGTTAGTTGCGAGAGATCGTAGAGGAAGTTGTTCAGTAGCACCTGTGCCGGCAGCATGGGCAGAAATGGCAGGGCGACTGCCGCGACGGCCATGCTGAGTACGTTTCCGAAGTTGGAGCTTGTCCCCATCAGCAGATACTTCATGACGTTGCCGAAGGCGCGCCGGCCTTCGAGGATGCCCTCATGCAAGACGGCAAGGCCTGGCTGCAGGAGGACGACGTCCGCGGCGTCCTGCGCGACATCGACGGCACCGGGTGCTGCGATGCCGACATCGGCCGCGTGGAGTGAGGGGGCGTCGTTGATGCCGTCACCCATGAAGCCGACGGTATGACCTCTTCTGCGGAGGGCTGTGAGGATGCGCAGTTTCTGCGGAGGTGAGACGCGTGCGAATACATTTGCACGTTCGGCTACCTGTGTGAGCGCGTTGTCACTCATTAGTTCGAGTTCGGTGCCGAGGACGATCTCTGCGACTGGAAGACCGGCTTGCGCACAGATGTGTGCTGCGACGAGTTCGTTGTCGCCGGTGAGGATTTTGATGGAAACACCATCTCCCTGAAGGCGTGCGATGGTCTCGGCGGCATCGGGCAGGATGGTGTCGGCAAAGGAGAGGAAGCCGTTGAGTGTGAGCACGCTTTCATCGGCGAGCTTGTATTGCGGCTGTACCGGAAGTGTTCTGGTTGCGACAGCGAGGACGCGATAGCCGAGGGTGCTTTGGGCGGTGTAGTAGGCCTTCGCGCGGGAGAGCGCTTCGGCGGTCATCGCAAGCACTTTATCGCCGGATGTGAAGGATGTGAGGAGAGGGAAGATGCCTTCGGGGGAGCCCTTGCAGATGAGGGTGCGCTGTCCTGCATGGTCAACAATGACGGAGAGGCGGCGGCGCTGGAAGTCGAAGGGCAGTTCGTCGATCTTTGTCGCAGTTGGTGGTGTTGGATTGCCGGCGAGGATGGCTTTGTCGAGTGGGCTCCGGATGCCCGCCTGCAAACTGCTGTTGATGAGTGCGAGATCCTGCGGGGCGCTGGAGGCGGTTCCGTCGGGTGATGCGCTGACGACCAGCGACATGGTGCCCGCGGTCAGGGTGCCTGTCTTGTCGGAGCAGAGGACATCGATGCTGCCGAGATTTTGAATTGCCGGAAGATGTTTCACGACGACATGCTTGCGCGCCATCGCTACCGCTCCGCGGGAGAGCGTGACGGAGGTGATCATGGGGAGAAATTCCGGCGTGAGTCCGACGGCCAGCGCAACTGCAAACAACAGTGACTCGATGGGAGGCCGGTGCATGGCGAGATTAGCAGCGAGCACCAGCAGGACCATGACGAAGACGATGCGGGCGATCATGTAGCTGAAGCGCTTGATGCCGAGGTCGAAGGCTGTCTCAGGAGGTTTTGCCGCGAGGTGTGCCACGATGTCGCCGAAGGCGGTCGACCTTCCTGTTGCCGTGACGATTGCCGTTCCCGTGCCGCTTACGACGGATGTGCCCAGGAAGATCATGTTGACGGCATCTGCGGAGCTTGATGCTGCGTCGGACGTGGCTCGCTTTTCTACGGAAGTCGATTCCCCTGTGAGCATGGCCTGGAGCAGGGCGAGATCCCGTGACTGTGCGAGGCGTGCGTCGGCGGGAACGAGGTCGCCGGCGGAGAGGCGGATGACGTCGCCGGGAACGATCTGCGACCGAGGAATCTCCCGCCAGGTGCCGTCGCGCTTTGCGGTGGCAGTTGCCGCGACAGTCGCCCGCAGTCGTTCGATCGTGATGCGTGCGTGGTAGGTCTGCGCGAAGTCGATGCCGCCGCCGATCAGCACAATGGCCGTAATGAGGATGGCATCGAAGCGCTCGCCGATGGTGAGTGAGATGGCAGCCGCGACGAGCAACACGACGGAGAGTGGGTTGAAGAGAAGCAACACCTGATCGAGCCAGGGTGTCTTGCCCTGCTTCGATGCGGATTCATTGAGGCCGAACTGATTGAGGCGTTGCGCAGCCTCTTGCGTGGTGAGACCAAGGAGCGTGCCGTCCTGCGAGGCTGCATCGATGTCCGCGATGATGACTGGCATGGTGCGGCTCTCCTTCAAGGAACGATGACTGCGGAACCGACGACGTCTTCGTCCTTGATGGCTGCGAGTGCCTCATTGGCTTGTTCGAGTGAGAAGACCTTGATGGCGGGTGTGATTCGAATCTTCTCCGCGATGCTCATGAAGTCTTTTGCATCCTGCCGGGTCATGTTGGCGACGCTTCGAATCTGTCGTTCGTGCCAGAGGATGGTGTCGTAGTCGAAGGCGGGCATCTGATCGAGATGAATGGCGTTGATGGAGAGGATGCCGCCTTTGTCGAGCGACTTGAGGCCGGCGAGGACGACGCTGCCAACCGGCGCGAAGATAACGGCTGCATCGAGAGGCGTGGGCGGTAGATCGAAGGCGTCGCCAACCCATGTGGCGCCCATGGCCGCGGCTTCCTGACGATGGCGTTCGCCGCGTGTTGCGACGTAGACTTCACACCCCCACATGTGAAGGACGGGCATGACCAAGCGTGCCGACGCACCGAAGCCGAAGATGCCTACCTTCTGACCGGGCTTGACCTCGGCCACACGCAAGCTGCGGAAGCCGATCATGCCTGCACAGAGGAGCGGCGCAGCGATTTGCGGAGGGAGGGCGGTCGTAAGTGGGATCAGGAAATCCGTGCGGGCAGTTACATATTCGGCATAGCCACCATCACGCGAATAACCGGTGAAGGCGATGGCGTCGCAGAGGTTCTCTCTGTTGCTTTTGCAGAACTTACAGGTGCCGTCTGTTCCGCCCATCCATGAGACACCGACGCGATCACCCACTTGAAACTGGCTGCTGGATGTCGTGACGACTTCGCCGACGATCTGATGACCAGGGATGACAGAAGGTAGATGAAATGGGAGATCGCCTTCCACGATATGCAGGTCTGTTCGACAGACACCGCAGGCCAGGACCTTAAGGAGACTCTCGCCCTCGGCCGGTGTGGGCACCGGCCTTTCTTCGATGGTGAGAGGGGGCGCGCCGTCGTGACGTGTTCCGTGGAAGACTGCGGCGCGCATGGTGGTCGGGATCATGGTCTTCCTTCTTGTGTCGCTGGAGGCTATGGGGCGGTGTTGTGCGTTACCTGATGAGCTGTCGCTAGCTGCGCGTTCGTCCAACCATCGCCGAGCGCTGCATTCGAAGTTACGCTCGCAACAGTTTGGCGTCTTCCACTGCCTTATTCCACGGAAAGTAGTGCAGGATGAGCGGCACAGCGACGTTTTGGGCGAAGTCGAGGTGCGGGAAGAGATGAAAGTCCTGAAAGGTGAACCCGATCTTGCGGAGACGAAATGAGGCGAGGGCGTCGGTGCTCATAGGCCACGGATTCTGTGGCCTTCGCTGAGGACATTGCTGCGTCTGGACGGAGAATGCTCAAGCGTATGGCTTCGTCTCTGCTGGATGGTCCGACTATGTAGACCATTTCGCCGAAGTGCAGCTCCAGATGGACGTCGTAACGTGCGCGTGTGCGGGCTTCGCCTTCATCAAACCACCTGGTGATGCTCGTGACCTGAATCGCGATGGTGCTGGGCATGCTTATGAGTCTCAGGGCGCCGATCATGCTGTGATCTTGCGCGCGGCGACACGTATGCGATGGGTGCTGGCTCACGCTATCGGGTGATCTCGGTCACAACACGATGCCTTGCGTTGCGGTGATGAAAGCGCTGTTCCGAAATGGGCCTGAGTGAAAGGCATTTTGTGATCCGTGTCACCCCGGTGGCGAGCCGGGTGACTTAGGCTGAATTGGATTGGTGATGCCATGGCCCCGCAGTTTGCTGTCGATGACAACCCGGTGTTGCCTTCGTTATGTCTGGCCGTGGCTTGTGTTCCTGGTTATGGGGTGATCGTGGTGCCAGGAAGCGTCAGGTGCTTCGCGTGAGAGACCGGTTCCTCGCGGCGTTGCTGATGTTGGTGTGTGCGTTGCCGCTTGCGGGGCGTGCAGAGGTTGCTGCGTGTGCGGCGATGTCGGGGCAGGATAGTTTGTCGCGCAGCGCTTCGCAGTACCTGGCGTCACTGGATGTGCAGAAGATGTCCGCGGCGCGTGCGCAAGCGATCGGTGTGTTTTATGCACCGTGTGGTTTCCGGCTGGCTTGGACTGCGGATGGTGTGACGACTGCGGCAGCGCGATCGATGATGGTTGCGATGGGACAGGCGGACCGGAAGGGATTGCGTGCGGAAGACTATGGCTTGTCGTGGTGGGGCTGCCGAGCCGCTGCGACGGAGATTCCATGCGTTGGACGAGAGCGTGAGCTTGCACAGTTCGATGTGGATCTGACTGTTGCCGTAATGCGGTTTGTGTCAGACCTGAGGTATGGTCGTGCCCGGCTGCACTCTGAGAAGACCGGCTACGCCGAGGTTGCGGATAGTGGGTTTGTTGCGAACTACATCCGTGAAAACCTTGTCTCTTCGGTTGAACCCTCACGCGCGATACAAGCCCTGGAGCCGAGCTATCCGGGATACCTGAGGACCGAGAGTGCGCTTAACGATCTGCTTACGCTTGAGAACAGCGAGGCGGATGTCGTCGTACCGGACGAAGCTCGGAGCCTGCAGCTCGGTGACGCTACGGTGGTCGCTGTGGCCCTGGATGAGCGGCTTGCGCAGTTCGGTCTGCTGCCGCGGTATGTGGAGCCTGCGAGTCAACTGACCTTCGATGCCCCGAAGCAACGGGCTTTGGCCAGATTTCAGGAGTTGCATGGGCTGGCTGTTACGGGACGTGTCGACCGGGTGACCTTGCGGGAGTTGAATGTGCCGATGAAGAGGCGCGCGGCACAACTTTCGATGAGCCTGGAACGATGGCGTTGGTTGCCACATGAATTTGTTAGGCCGCCGGTCGTGGTGAATATTCCGGAGTTCCGGCTGCGCGCGTACGATCCGCAGGGGCGAGTGACGTTGTCGATGGCCGTGATCGTAGGACGTGCCGGTTCGAGGCAGACGCCGATCCTTTCCGCTCCGATGAAGGAGGTCACCTTCCATCCCTACTGGAATGTGCCGGAGAGCATCCAGATGCGCGAGATCGCGCCGTTGGTGCGGCGAGACACTTCGTATCTGAGACGGCATGACTATCAGATTGTGTCCCGGAGTGGTGCCGTGCTGGACAGTGACAGCGCCGAGGCAAGACGGTGGTTGCTGAGCGGGCAGGCTCGGGTGCGGCAGGTGCCCGGTCGGCAGAATGCGCTGGGCGACATCAAGTTCAACTTTCCGAATGTTTTCGACGCGTACATGCATGGCACGCCGCAGACTGCGCTCTTTGCGCAGACCAAGCGCGATTTCAGTCATGGGTGTATTCGTGTGGAGGATCCCAGTCGGCTTGCGGCATGGGTGCTTCGCGATGAGCGGGGCTGGACTGCCGATCGGATTGCGCAGGCAATTGCGGATCCGGCGACTGTTTCGGTATCACTGGCCGCGCCGATCCCCGTGCTGCTGGTGTATGGCACGGGGATCGCGGCAGAGGATGGGACCGTCCGCTTCTTTGACGATGTCTATGGCTACGACTCGGAACTAGCCATAACTCTGAACGAGATCACCCGGAGCAGGCAGAAGGAAGACACGAGGTCCTGGGGCGTCTCTTAGTTGGGCTTTCGTGTTGTCTGTTAGCTGATCAACCGACGATTTATAGAACTGACACTGCGAGCCATGTGAGAAGCAGGGCGATGTATACGGCTCCGAAAAGGAAGCGCAACTGCCTATGACCGGATGTGACGCCGTGCGTGCGAGGCCGGCTGAAGATAGGGATCATGGGGAAGGGGCTGGTGATGGAGTTTGTCATTGGTGTTCTCCCGGGAGTTCTGAATGAGCTTTACGCGCTGAGGCTGAGGACGGGGCATCTTGCCTGCGCGATGACTGCCGGCGTCACGCCTCTTTCCAGATAGTTCAAACGGAAGTTTGATCGGCGTGATCCGAGGACGATCAAGTCGGAGTTGGTACGCTGGGCGAGCGCGACCAGAGCCTCGGATGGGTCGCCGTGTTCGACGACGTACTCGGGATCGCACCAGTCGATTGCGGCTGCAGGCAGAGCTTTTTGAAGTGACTGTTCCAGTGCGGAGTCCTCTTCGGAAGAGTCCGTGGAACCACTCGGCCGGGTGACGCGGCAGATGACGAGGCGGGCACCGCCGTCTTCGGCGAAGGCCAGGGCGACGGGGAGTGCGCTCTTCGCCTGAGGGCTCATGTCGTTCGCGAAGAGGATTCGCTGGAACGGCACGAGCGCGTCGCAGGCCGGCGGGACGTGTGGGCCGACGGTGAGGACTGGGGGTTTCGCATTGCGAATCACTTCTTCTGCGACAGACCCCAGGACGAGCTTCTTCAGCATGCCTTTTGAGGAAGTTCCCATGACGATGAGAGCGGCGCCGCACTCGGTGGCCGTGGCGAGGATGGCCTGGGCGACGGAGAAGGATTCTGCGACGTGGAAGACGCTGTGAATGCCGGCAAATCGCGGAATCATCGCGTCAAGTTGCGCTCGCCTTGCCTCGACCATTTCCTGCACGGGAAGGACACAGGTTCCGTCGCCTGCCGGGATCGGGATGTTGAGATCGACGATGGTGACGATGTGCAGGCGGGAGCTGTAGCGGCGGGCGATCTGCAGTGCGTAGGCTTCCGCGCGGCGTGATGCCGGGGAGAAGTCGGTTGCAAAAACGATGTCGTCGAGAGCTATCTCGGGCCGCTGTCCAATCACTGGCATGTAGGTCTCCTGCGTTTTGACTTCATGCCGAAGGTAAGCGCCGAAGCGGTTTCGTACTGTGATGTCCTTAACTGCTTTCGGTGATTGGCGTCACTGCGCGGACGTGTGCCCGGCGTGAATGTAGAAATGTCGCGTGAGGCTTGGAGAAGGTTGTGCCCTGGTGGCGCTGCACTCTTCTTGCAATCCAACCATGCCGGGAGAAGGTACCGACTGATGCAGACGATGGATGACCTGACCACGAACACGGCGGAGATGTTGGGAACCACTTCTCCGATGGATTTCTTCTCGATGGTGCAGCATATCGAGTCACGCATTTGTGCGAAGACAGTCGATATGCTGAGTGCTCGCAGATGGGATGGGCCTTTGACTCAACAGGACTGGCAGATCGCCGAAGCGCTTGTTCTGGATCCGGTCCAGGTCTCATGCACTCTGCGGAGCGACGGTCTGCTCTACCGTGTCCCTGTAAAGGGATACAGGCCGGAGGAGATTCGTCTGCACCTGGAAGGTGAGCTGCTGTGCCTTTGCGGATGCCTGACGCGGCCTCATTTGCCGGCGAGAATGTTCTACACGAGGATGAAGCTGCCCGGGTTGGCACGGGACTACCGTGTAGCGGCTTGGATCTCAGGTGAGATTCTTCACATTGCGTTTACCCGGGAGCAGGCACCTGCTGCGCAAATGCTGCCTGGCAGGCCGAGGGCGGCGCAGTCGATCGAGCTGCAGTATGCGGCTGCCGTGTGATTTCAGGAAGTGGCTTGCAGGCGGGCTGTCAGGCGTCGGCTGGTTTGTTGGCGAGTGTGCACCAACGCACTTCCGGCAGTCTCCGGTCTGTCTCGGTCGGCCACGCGTCAGGGTAGCCGACGACAAGCGGCACAACGACGGAGTAATTGGCCGGGATTGCCAGCTTGCGTTTTGTTTCCGGTAAGGAAAACCAGTCTGTTGCGATGCCGACCCACGAAGAGCCGAGGCCTGCCGCTCGTGCGGCGAGCATGAGGTTTTCGGCGGCCAGGCAGCAGGCATCCCGGGCTTCCTGGGCGGTCGATCTGGCCAGTACGAGGATCAGCACTGGAGCGCCGTAGAACACCTCATAGTCGATCGCAGAGATAACGGGTCGCATGGGGGAGGCGAATGGTTCGTCTGGTGGAACGTGGAAGATCCATGCCTTCACCTCCTGTCCGATGGTCCGGATGCAGCTTGCGTCCATGAAGGTCCAGAAGGCCCAGGGCTGGGAGTTACGCGAGCTTGGGGCCATGTTGGCTGCTTCGAGCAGACTCTGCACGAGCTCGGGATCGACGGGCTGGCTGGTGAAGGATCGAACCGATCTACGATTTCGAATCGCTTCCATGCAGTCCATTACTTGATGTTGTAGCGCTAGCATGATGCCAGATCGTGGAGCGTGGCCGGTTTCAAAACGGTCAGCGAGATGCCCTTGATTGCGATGGCACCATCTTTGCGCAGGCGGCTTAACGTCCGCGTGACTGTTTCGCGGGTGGTTGCAGTCATGGAGGCGAGTTCCTCGTGCGTGAGGGTCATGGTGAGCGGTGTGCCGGTGGTCTGGCTCTCCTCCGACCAGTCCAGGATGAGGCGCGACAGGCGGCCTGCCGGTGTTTCAGGCAGGGCCATCAGACGCATCTCCTGGAATGCCGAGCGATAGTCCTGCGCGAGGGCGCGGGCGGCGCCCATGCTGGCATCGCTGAATTCGCGCATGAACTGGTGCAGTACGCGGGCATGGAGCACGCGGATGCGGCAAGGCTGGACAGCTTCTGCTGTGATCTCGTAGGGTGTTGCGCCGAGGACTGCGCTCATGCCGAGGACGTCGCCAGGGCCAGAGAGACGGAGGATGGCCGAACGGCCTTCGGTCGAGGTGGCCGTCGACTTTACCTTGCCGCTGCAGACGATGAAGACCGCCCCGGCTGATTCTCCTTCGCGGAACAGGACGTTGCCGCGCGGATACTCCATGGTGATCGAGTTCACGTCGAGAAACGCCTGCGCGGCCTGTCCCAGATTGCAGAACGCGTATTTACCTGCGTGGGGACATCCTGTGCACTTGGACATTTCGTTTCTCCTAGGTTGCCTGCCCCTATGAATGCAAACTTACAGCCAAACTTACTAAGTTGTGATATCAATCACTTGAAGTTACTTGCTGTTCCCTCAACAGCTCTCAACTGCGCAAAAGCGCGCAGCCTGTGAGCCAAATCACGCAGCACCGGTTCTATGTCAGAACTAATTCGCGCAGTCATCATTGACGACAATCTCAGCAGTCTGGAACTGTTGACGGCCGCTCTGGAGCAAAAGGGCGTTGCGCTTTACACTGCTTCCGATCCAGTCCATGGGCTTGATCTGGTCCGCACCGTGCGGCCACAGCTTGTCATTACGGATCTGGTGATGCCGGGACTGAGTGGTTTGGAAGTTCTTCGGCAAATTATGGTATTTGCGCCTTCTACGAATGTGATTCTGATGACGGCACATTACACGACCGAGACAGCGGTTGAGGCGATCCGCAACGGTGCCGCGGATTATCTGCAAAAGCCGGTTAAGATCGCGGACCTTCGGGAACGTGTTCGCCTGCTGCTGACCGCTGCCGAGAGCCGCCGGCTCGCTCTGTCGGATACTGCTGCCCACATGGAGGATCTGACCTTCGAAGGACTGATCGCGAAGAGCGCTGCGATGTGGCGCCTGTTCGCCATGATGGAGAAGATCGCGCCGCACTACCGGACCCTGTTGATTCATGGGGAGACTGGCACAGGCAAGGACCTTGTGGCGCGGGCGGTTCACGCGCGCAGCCGTACCAGGGGGAGTTTCGTCGTACTGAACTGCTCCGCGGTCGTGGAGACTTTGTTTGAGAGTGAGCTGTTCGGGCACACGCGCGGAGCCTTTACGGGCGCCGATCGGGATAAGGAAGGTCTATTTGCCGCGGCGGATGGAGGCACCCTGTTTCTGGATGAGATTGGTGACATGCCGATGTCTACCCAGGCGAAGTTGCTGCGGGCCATTCAGAACCAGGAGATCTATAAGATTGGATCGCTCGTCCCGAGACGCGTCCATGTGAAGGTGATTGCTGCCAGCCATCGGGATCTGAAGCAGGCAGCGAAAGAGGGTCAGTTCCGGGAAGATCTGTTCTATCGGCTGTCAATGGTCGAGTTGAAGGTTCCGCCCCTCCGTGAACGGAGGGAAGATATCGAACTGCTTACCGGTCATTTCGTTGAGCGTTTCGCCTCGGAGTATCGACGGAAGGTGCGCGGTGTCACGCCCCGTGCGCAACTGGTGCTGAACCGCTATGACTGGCCGGGCAATGTGCGGCAGTTGGAGCACGTGATCGCGCGGTCGTGCATGCTGGCAGATTCAGAACTGATCGACGTCGAGGATCTTCCGGATGATGTGGTCGATGTGCCCAGTACGATGCAGCTCGTTACAGCATCCCTCCTGGTGAACCAGGAGCGGCTGCTGCTGCAGCAGATCTTCAACGAGACAAATGGGAATCAGTCCGAGACGGCGAGACGGCTCGGTATCGGACGGGATGCTCTGCGATACAAGCTGAAGAAACATGGTCTGGGTTGCTAGCAGGTGAACTCGGAGATCACGGCACGGAGTTCAGCCGGGTTGACCGGCTTGACGAGGACGCGTGAGAAGCCCGCCTGGCTTAGGTGAGTGTGCTCGTACTGGCCAGCAGCCGCGATCAGAGCGATGATCGGCGTCTTCTGCAGAGGGGCTTGTCGCCTTAAGGTGGAGACTACTTCAATGCCGCTCTTCTTCGGAAGTCCTATATTCAGGACGATCACCTGGGGCAGACTGAGGATCGCGAGGCGGATTGCCTCCTCCCCATCTGCGGCTTCCAGGATGTCGAAGCCCATATCTTCCAGGATCGACCAGAGCAACTCACGTGCGTGCGCTGCGTCGTCAGCAATGAGGCATTTCAAGATGGACTCCAAGGTAGAAAGACGTGCAGACGAGCAATGGCTCACGATAGAGCCAGGATTCGGTGTAGAGCTGTGACTCCCATCACAGTTCCTTCACAATAGCGGGATAGCAAACGAGAAGGTACTTCCTACGCCGGGCTGGCTTGCGACGGAGAGCGTTCCGGCGTGCATTTCCACCAACTCTTTGCAGATTGCCAAGCCAAGGCCGGTGCCTTCGCGGACGCCGCCTGTGGTGACACCGACCTGGTAGAACTTGCTGAAGATGTTCGAGAGTTCTTCCGGCGCGATACCGATGCCGCTGTCTTCGACGGCGATGAGTGCGAAACCGACTTCTTTTGTACCTCTCATTTGAACGGATCCGCCACGTCCGGTGAACTTGATTGCATTGCTCAGGAGGTTGGTGAGTATCTGGCGCAGGCGAGTGGGATCGGCCAGTAACTGCAAGTCAGGATCGCAGGAGGCGGTGACGTTGAGCGCCTTCTCTTCCCAGGTCGTTCGGAGAGCGTCCATGACTTCGGTGAAGACGGCAGAGAGCGACAGTTCGCGGGGGTGAACGGCGAGTCCGCCTGCTTCGATGTGACTCAGGTCGAGAACGTCGTTGATGAGCGCGAGTAAGTGCTCTGAGTCGCGGCGAATATTTTCGACGAAGCGGCCTTGCCGTCCGGTGAGTGTGTGGTCCGTGTCCTCATGCAGAAGGTCAGCAAAGCCGATGATGGTGTGCAGGGGAGTCCGGAGTTCGTGACTGACGCTGGCAAGGAACTCGCTCTTTAAGCGATTCAGTCGCTCCGCTTCCTGCTGCCGGGCGGACAGCTCGCCCAGATAATCCTCTTGCAGTAGACGTAGCTGCAGCTCAGACCGCCGGCGTTCCGTTACGTCACGAATGGCTGCAACGACGAGGACCCCAGTCTCCATCACGATGGGACTGAGGCTGATCTCAACAGGAAACTCCGAGCCATCCTTACGCTTGGCGTTCAGGTCGCGTCCGTAGCCCATGGGACGTGCCTTGCCCGCTTTAACGAAAGCGGCTCGATGGTTTGCGTGGTCCGGGCGGTTTGCTTCCGGAACGAGCATTTCGATGGAAGCTCCGAATAGCTCATCGTGCTCGTAGCCAAACAGTTTTTCAGCGGCCCGGTTGGCAATGAGGATCCGACCACGATCGTCGACCTCAAGAATCGCGTCTGGTGCATGGTGAAGCAAGTCGCGATATTTACGCTCTGCAAGTAGCTCGATGCGTATTCTTGCCTCAATCTCTTCGGCATTTTTGCGGTTGGTAAGGTCGGTTGCGACCTTTGCAATACCGACGACGGCGCCGGCCTCATCCTTGATAGGGAAGAGGTTGAGCGAGACAAAGATGCGGTGTCCATCCTTATGCCGCCGCGACGTTTGGAGGTTATCGATGCGCTCGCCGCGACGAACGGCGTCCAGCACGATCTGGATGGACTCTTCCTCTTCCGGGTAAGCGAGGCGGAAGATCGGCATCCCGATTGCTTCGTCGGCTGTGTAGCCGAAGATACGGGATGCCGCTGCATTCCACGTCATGATGATGCCGTCGAGCGACTCCGCAATTACGGCGGAGTCAGACGATTCGACGATTGCGGTAAGCCATCGTCCTGGGTCGGACCATGTCTCAGCCGTTGTTGGACGAGTACCGCGGCGTCCTTCAGGTGGTCTTAACATAGGCTCAGGCGTCAAGTCTAACCCTCAACAGCTGCGATCGTCGCTGGTGATTACGATGACGGGGCATTTCGCTTCGCCAACGACGTCTGAGAGCAGGCCGCGGTTGAAGTGGGTGTGCATTGGGCCGGCTTTTTCAGCTGGCATCACGACGGCTCCCGGAGCGAGTTCCTTCAGTAGCCTCATGACACAGTCCTTCGCGATACCCTTTCGAATCTCGCGCCTTGGTATCTCCTGCGCTACATCTACTCCGGGGAGTTCTTCTGCAAGGCTGCGCAGGAACAACTCGCTCTCGATTGGATCCGGAAGTTCTGTGACGCTGTCGGAGATGGTGAAGAGAGTGAACGCGGCGCCCACTTGTCGCGACAGGTGATAGCCGTAGACAGCTGTGCCTACGTCTTCCCGTGTTTGCCCGACGATGCAGACGACTTCTCTGGGTGACCAGACTCCGCTTGGCGTCTCGGCCTTGGGGCCCACGATCATTACGGGCCAGCCGGAGCGATCCGCAACATCTTCTGCAGTGGAGCCGAAGAAGAGACGATCCAGGCCACGGGGCGCGTGCGTCCCAAGGACCAGCAGGTCCGCGGACTTCTCTCGAGCAAGCTTCTGCAATTCGTCAGAGACCATACCCCAGTGTTCCGATTTATCTGCTTTCAATCCGCTGGCACGAAGATCCTCGACTGCCTGATCCAACTGCGCGTCCGTCCTTGCTGCAGCCTGGTTGTCGAGATCTTCGAAGTACATTGCTTCGGGAGCCACGAAAGGACTTACCGGCTGGCTGACATGCGCAACGGTGATGTGGGATCCAAACCGCTTGGCCAGTGACTTTGCGCACTCCATCACCTTCTGCGAGTCGTCTGTGGGATCGAAGGCGAAGAGGATTTCGTGAGGGATCGCGTATGGATAGGTTGGCAAAGCAGTGGTCGACATGGGAATGTTGCCTTTCATCGAAGATTGATTCACGGTGAAAGTAACGCTGCGATGTGAGATTGGTTGTGATGGCGCTCACATTTGTCTGGCAGAGTGTTCCGTGTCGTGTCTCTTTCGCAGATTCAGCAGCCTGTGACTACCATCACAGCCAACTTATGTCCGCGTGCTTGATGCTGAGTTCAGACAGGACAACACATGCTCGAACCCAGATCCGCTGATGCGCACACACTGCTGGCGGATAGGTGGGAAGGTCTGCGCCGGAACTCTTCGATCGCTCTTCAAACACAGGGGAACGAGCGCTCGCATCTGGCGCGTGGTGCAGCGCTGGCGTGCGGGGCTTTTGTGTTGGCTCTGCTGCTGCGTTTCTACGGTTGGGATGCGGGCCGCTGGCTGATGGCGGGGCCGTTTACGTTATGCCTGATCGCAACGAGTGATGCGGTGCGAAGCATGCATGTCCGCTGGGATCTTCACCATGGAGGCGTCCTGTTCCTGCTGTACGCGGACATGATGCTGCTGACGCTGATTGCTGTGTGGACAGTGTGGCCACTGTGAAGTCGCGGCCGTCGTGGCGGATTAACGGACGGGACTGGCCTCTCCAACCAAAGACCCAACGCCGAGCGTGACAGCCATTGCCAGTGCTCCCCAGAAGGTTACGCGGAGTGAGCCTTTCAGTGCACCTGCTCCACCTGCGCGCGCAGCCAGGCTACCGAGGGCCACCAGGCAGAGCAGAGAAGTGACGAGGACAAACGGGATGAGGTGGCTTGTTGCGAGGCCGCCGACGATCAATGGGACGGACGCTCCTGCGGCAAAGCTGGCGGCGGATGCGAGCGCGGCCTGGACTGGTCGTGCGATGGAACCGTCCGCTATGCCGAGTTCGTCGCGCGCGTGTGCTCCGAGCGCGTCATGCGTCATGAGTTGCGTTGCAACCTGGCCTGCGAGATCGGGCGACAAGCCCCGGGTAACGTATATCTGCGTCAACTCGGCCAGTTCACCGACTGGGTCCGTCGATAACTCGCGACGCTCACGCTCCAAGTCGGATGCTTCGGAGTCTGCCTGTGATGAGACCGACACGTATTCACCGGCTGCCATCGACATGGCTCCAGCAACGAGGCCGGCAACGCCAGAGATCAAGATGGCCTTATGTGTGCCGTGCGCGGCTGCAACACCCAGGACGAGACTGGCGGTCGAGAGGAGGCCATCGTTCGCGCCAAGCACCGATGCGCGCAACCAGCCAACCCTGTTTATCCGATGACGTTCTACATGCATAATCTTCCCAGCCTCACGGTGCGACTCATTCAGGACTATAGTTCGCATTGTCACTACAGAGTTGAGCTATAAAGCGCCAATAAGACGCGATGCTTCCTGCTCAACTATTACAAGTCCTTTGAAAGTTTGCCAGAAGTTGCTGTGCCTAACCTTAGCCGTGGCATCGCGGCCGTCACGCTGATTTACGCCTCCGTACGAGAACGTCTGACAAGAGGCCCCGGGCACGACGGTCCAAATACTCGCATGGATCCAGGGGTTCCGTGACTCCGCATTCTCGCGACGTGTTTTTGGACCGGAAGAGGTCGCGGCGCAGACGCGTGCCGCTGCGGACGCGCATGCCAATGGATGGTCTCTGTGGAATGCGAGAAATGTTTACAGCGAAGCGGGGCTCAAGTGAGTCGAGCGTCTTGCGATGGTTGTTTCAGTTAAGTCGGCACATAGAAGAGAAGGTAATTACATGGATGTTCTACCGAAGGTGCCACCTGCTCTGATTGCAGAGGTGAAGCCGGATCTTTTCCCGATGTATCCGGTGAAGCAGGATGCACCCTTGATCTCGGATGAAGACAGACGGGCACATCGCAAGGCACGCACCCCTCTTTGGCGCTACCTGTTGCATGCGCGTCCTCTTGCCGTACTGACGGCGCCCATCATCTATCTTTGCTTTGTTGCGTTTCTGTTTCTTGATGCTGTCATCACGCTGTACCAGGCGATTTGTTTCCCTGTGTATGGCGTTCCCAAAGTCAGACGCGCAGACTATCTGATCTTTGACCGGGGCGCGCTCGTCTACCTGAATGTGCTTGAGCGCCTCAACTGTATTTACTGTTCCTACGCCAACGGTCTTATCGCTTATGTGATGGAGGTTGTTGGGCGGACGGAACAGCATTGGTGTCCGCTGAAGCACGCTCGGAAGGCTGCCGCACAGCATAGCCGCTACAGCCACTTCCTCCCGTATGGCGATGCTGCCGAGTATCGGAAAAAGCTGGATACGGTACGGGATGACTTTGGGGATCTGCGTTCGTAATTTGATGAGATGAGCGTCGCAGACGGAGGGGCATCTCTGTGCTGAAGCGAATGGCTAGATCCCTACGACGTGGCGCTTCCACATGCTGCAGTGACGGCAATCACAAGAATCTTCCGAGTTGAAGCGCATGCTGAAACCATGCCGGGGGATCCTATGTCAGAACCGATACTGAGTATTGAACCCGCGGGCGTGAGCAAGCCCGTGGTGGACGTGCCGCCTCTTTCCATCCACAAGATTGTCGTTGGCTATGAGAACGATGAGTGCGGTAACAGAGCTCTACGATGGGCCGAAGAGATTGCGACCGTTCTCAAGGCAGACCTAATTGTTACGCATTCGGTTCCGCCACCGCCCGGCGTGATCGATATCTACTATGAACAGCTTAAAGAAGAGGTGCTGGACGAAGCCCGGGACAAGATCGCGGACGCGATCCACCGTCATCTGCAGCATTTCGATCGGCCGATCAAGGAGGTCGTTAACTTTGACGGGCCTGCGAAGCTGATGCTTCGGACGGCGTCGGAGACGGATGCCGACCTGGTCATCGTTGGGTCTCACGGGCGGAAGGGAATCGATCAATTCCTCTTCGGATCGGTGTCGGAATCACTTGCGTTTCGTTGCACTTGCCCTGTCCTGGTTTGCGGTCCGGAGTGCGAGCCACCTGATATGCGGCGGAAGACGGTCGTATTTGCGAGCACTCCATCGGAGACGAGTGTTCGCGCGGCGGAGTATGCAAGGGCAATTGCGGAGTACGCCGGTGTGAAGCTACTTGCGATGCATACGCCGGCAGAACGTCCGCCGACGGAGGCTCATGACAGGCTCTGGAAGGAGGAATACGTCAAGGAGTTGTTGCGTATTGCTTTGGGTGAGCCTGCGGATGATGCGGCAGATATCACCTATTGTGTGGAGTATGGAGATCCCGCTGAGGAAGTACTTACGCTGGCCAACAAGGAAGACGCGGCACTGATCGTGATTGGCAGCGGAGAGCGTATGGTTGGTGCGGATCACTTCTCGTGGCGGCCGACGGGAGAGATTCTGAGATCTGCACCCTGCCCGGTGTTAGTCGTTAGTGACAACTCCAAATAGTAGGTTCTGTTCTTGTGCAAGAAAAAAGGCGTCGACCTGGTTCAGGCCGACGCCGAAATAAAATCCCGGACTGTCTGGATATGTCCTGGTCCGTCCCGGGAATGTTTTCAGTTAGGGATGGATGGTGAGATGATTTGAAACCTGCTGAACGCCGGGTGCCTGCCAGGCTGCGCGTTCTGCTTTTTCGCGCTCGGACCAGGAGTGGACGTTCCCGTAGAGCGATACTGTGCCGTCGCTGGTGTAGACAGACATGGATCGAGCGTCGAGGTCGACCATGCGTTTCAGTGCGTCCTCGATCTTCTGCCGCACTTGTTCGCTGGTGGCTCGCTGTTTGATTTGCAGGAGATTCACGATGCCGCGAACTCCGTTGATAGAGTGCGCGGCTGTCTCTGCATTCTCGAGTTCGTAGTGCCAGTCCACTGCGCCGGTCAGTGTTACGAAGCCACCAGAGACGGCAACCTTGATCTTTTCGTCGGGGACGCTTGCGTGAATGCGCAGCGCTTCTACCACGTCGCGTGCGATCTCCGGATCAGTACGCATGCTGGGTGGCTTTACCTCAATGTCATTCGCGACGGAGACAACGCCGAACACTGTCTTGGCGGCACGTTCTGCGGCGAGCTTCTCCAGGTAGCCATGTACGAAGCCGGTGAGCATCACATTTGCATCCTGCACCTTGACGCTAATGTCCTTGGAATGGATTTCTGGCTGCCAGGTGATCTGCTGCATTACGTCGTCCTGGATGCGTTGATCGTGGGTCTTTGTGTAAGAAGCAATGCTGGACATCGGAAGGTTCCTCCTTGGGGATGTAAGGGTGGGTCGGACGTGATGCAGAGGCCGTATGTGTGCGGCCCGATCTTCGTCCTGATACGTAGAAACACCTTGCAGCGACAGATCTCAACTCATGTGTCGTCGCGCCTGATGCAAACTTAGCGCGCGGTCCCTTCGCTTGAAGTGATGTCTGTCACAGGTGCCTGTGAGTTCTCCGGAGTGACGCTTAGGCGACGCGTCGAGGCAAGTTCGGGTAGACTTCAACCACTTTCAGGGAGTCGCTAATCCTCGGGTTCTATGCGCATGAAGCCCGTCTGTTGCGCGATGCAAAGTGCGACCTCGAGCCTAGCGGCGTAAGGAGATGGATGTGAATCGCAGAAGGCTACTTACAGGTGCGACGGGAAGCTTTGCCGCGTTGCTGACACCCTCATTGTCTTCAGCAAGTTTCAGCTCAGAAGCGCTTGCAGAGAGCGCTTCGTCGATGCGTTCGGATTGGACGGAGCTTCTCGTCAAGATTGTTGATCCCGTCCTGCGATCCGCCGCGGCAGGAACGTTGTTTGAAGCGATGCCGGTGGAGGCTGCTGCTGGCCAGGAGGCAGATCGCCGTGGTGTCTCGCCGCTGGAGGCGCTGGCAAGGACGTTGTCTGGCATTGCGCCGTGGCTTGAGAACACGACACTGACAGGCGCGGAAGAGGCTGAGCGTGCGCGTTGTGCCGCACTGGCTCAGAAGGCCATTGCGATGTCAGTTGATTCGGGTTTGCCCTCTTATCTGCGATTTGGTTCGGCACGGCAGACCATCGTGGACGCAGGATTTCTATCGCTCGCGATGGCACGCGCTCCGCGCACTTTGTTGCATGCGCTCCCCGAGCCGGTGAAGAAGCATCTTGGTGAAGCTTTGCGTGCGACACGGCGACAGACGCCGCCTTACAACAACTGGCTGCTATTCGCTGCGATGGTTGAGGCGTGTCTGTCGATGCTGGGAGAAGATTGGGATCGTGAGCGCGTGGATTATGCTCTGCGCGAGCACGCAGCTTGGTTTCTGGGTGATGGCATCTATGGTGATGGCCCGCACTTCCACGCGGATAACTACAACTCCTACGTGATTCATCCCTTCCTGGTGGCTCTGATGGAGGTTGTCGGGGACAAGGAGACGGCGTGGACTGCGATGCGGAAGCCGATCGTCGAGAGAGCGAAACGGTTTGCCGCGTTGCAGGAGCGGAGCATTAATCCAGATGGCAGTTTCCCGCCCATCGGACGTTCCATTGCGTACCGTTGCGGTGCATATCATCATCTGGCGGATGCTGCCTTGCGCCGGCAGCTACCAGAGCATCTTTCGCCTGCGCAGGCTCGCTGCGCGCTGAATGCGGTGATCAAACGCACGATGCTTGCTCGTGGCACCTTTGACACAAAGGGGTGGCTTACGATCGGGCTGGCCGGGCATCAGCCCTCGCTGGGTGAGACCTATATCTCCACGGGGAGTTTGTATCTTTGCACTACAGCTTTCCTGCCATTGGGACTACCCGCGAGCGATCCCTTCTGGAGTGGGGCGGCGGAGAAGTGGAGTTCGTTGCGTATCTGGTCCGGAGAAGATCATGCCGCCGACCACGCAACGGATTGACGCGTTCAGAAAAAGAGAGGTCCGCATATTGTGTGAGATGCGGACCTCTTGAGTTGATTGGTTAGAAGGAGATGCGGCCGCTGAAGCGGAGTGTGCGGTTGGATGTGGACAGCACGCTCTGGATCTGACCGAAGCCGCTGTCATTGACGTTCGCGACTGGTGCACTCCATTGCGGAGTATTCGTTACATCGAAGGACTCTGCTTTCAGGATGATGGCAAGCTCACGGTAGATTGGAATGTTGCGAGTCAGTCCTACGTCAAGGTTGAAGTACCCTGGGCCGCGCACTGAGTTACGCGAGGTGTTGCCGTTCGAAGACGCGTTCGGCAGCTTGGCATAATTTCCCTGGTTCTGGATGTAATACGGATACACACTCGATCCGGGTTGATACTTTGTGCCGGCTCTGACCGGCTGCGAGATCTGGTTGGGAACCACAGTATCACCGTTGCCTGCCTGCGATGAGTCCGTGATCTGAAAAGGCCTGCCGCTGTAGTAGGTGGTGATGGTATTCAGGTCCCAACCGCCTACGAGACTGCCAACAAAGCCTGAACTCAGAAACTGGCGACCTCTGCCGAAGGGAATCTTATAGACCGTCCATAGGGAATTCATATGGGTGCGGTCAAAGCCCGACGAGGCGAAGTTGCGCTTGTAGAGACCGGGCGTGCTGAAGGTGGGCGTGCCGAGTGTCGAGTCAGCGTCCCAGTAGTTGAGATAGTGCGACCAGGTGTAGCTGTAGCCGAATTGCAGGGTCTTCAGCTGGCGATCGCTGATCTGTAGCTGCATGCCCGAGTATTCTTCGTCTCCGGCGGGCGCCACGTTGAGGATGGTTCCGGTGTAGCGTAATGCGCCGCCGGGAGCTGTGGCATTTGCGAAGAGCGGACGGCTTGCCGCTCCAAGCGTGCTGACGCCACCCGCGTTGATGTCGATGCCTAGCACCTGACGGACATGGTGCGTGCCGACGTAACCGATGTTCAATACGACGTCATGCGCGAGGTCTCGGTCAATAAACAGGTTATAGGCTTCGATGTAGCCGCGACGCCACTTCTGCGGTGCAGTCTGTGTCGTGTAGTTGAAGGGCAAGGGAACGATGCCGGTATTGATATTAGGCACGTTCACAGTCGGGACGCCGGCCGCCAGCGCGCCGCTGGGGAGGGTGTTCATCCCCGGGGCTCCCGCGTTGGGCGCGGTGAGCGCACCGGCTGCGACGTAGTTGTTTGCACCGGTGTTGTTCAGGGTGATCAGGGCCGGATAAGAGTCGCGGAAGAAGCGATAGTTTTCCGGGTCCACCGTGATGCCGCCGCCGGCTCGGATGACCGTCTTCTCGTTGATGCGGTAGTTGATGCCGAATCGCGGGACGAGCTGTCCGCGCCCGACGTCTGCACCGGTATCGGTTGGTGTGTTGCCGCGTCCGCCGATCAGCACGTTGCTGGTGGCGGGATCGAAGCGGAAGACGCCGGTGTGATCGCGGTTCGCGAAGGGATAGTACTCGTACCGGAGGCCGTAGTTAATCGTGAGGTTCGGTGTCGCTTTCCAAGTGTCCTGTGCGTAAAAGCTGAAGACTGAAAAGCGGGGGCCATTGGGCTGGAAGAGTTGGACGGTTTTGCCGATTGCCTGCGGAAGACCGAGGAGCATGTCGGCGACGGTGCGGTAGTAGTTGGGACCATCGGCGGCCAGGCCGCTGTTGTTGCCGGTGACGCCGCCTGTGAAGGTGAACTGTCCGCGCGGGCCGGCGTTGTTTGCCTGCAGATGGTTGATGGCAGAGTGCACATACTCCCCGCCGAAACGGAAGTTGTGTTTGCCGTGCAGGTAAGTGCCGTTCAGATTGCCGACATACTGCATGTCACGGAACTGGAAGGGATTGGACTGGATGTAGTTACCGAAGCTGGAGAGTCCGGTCGGCAGAAATCCTGGCAGGCCAGACTGGAAGGGTGTTGCACCGTTGGTACCGCTGATGCCCAGAAGGTCTGTGCCGAGGTTGGTGCCGTAGTCCGGAGCGCGTGCGGCGAGATTGATGCGCACGAAGCCGGCATTCGCGTCGATGAGGAAGTTCGATGTGAACGAATGCGTCGCGCCCAGGCCGATGTTCTGGATGGTGCCAGGCGCTGTTCCAGGCTGACCACCATCCCACGTGTTGCCGATGGCGGCGCCGAGTGCGGGCGGATCGGTGATCTGCGAACGACCGATGGAGTAACGACCGAAGAAAGTGGTCTTGTCTGTCGGGTTGTAGCTGATCTTCGTGTCGTACGACGCGCGGTCATACGAGAGCACGGCGCCGCCGGGATAGTTACCGGAGATCGCGTTGACCTTCTCCGTTGGGAGGAGCGCGAGAATCTTTTGTGTGGCGGGGCTTAGTCTCCCCGTGGGGATCACGTTTCCCGGAAAGGGCGTGCGTCCGGAACCGTTGGCGTTGCCGGTGGTTGGGTCGTAGATGGTGGTACCGGTGCCCGCGAAGTTGCCGCCGCGCAGGGCTGCAAGTGGCACGTTCATTGCACCGCCCGTCTTGAACTGACGGAGCGAAACACGGTTATAGCCAAAGAAGAAGAAGAGCTTGTCGCGGATGATGGGACCGCCGATGTTGCCGCCGAACTCGTTATAGATGTTCTTGGGCAGGATCGGCGTGGTCGTGACGCGGGTGAAGTACTGGCGCGCGTTGAACTGGGCGATGGAGTTATACGCCCATGCGCCGCCGTGAAAGCGGTTGGTACCGCTCTTCACGATGAGGTTTGCAGCGATACCGCCGGCAGCACCCTGCTCTGCGTTGAAGCTGTTGGTGACGATGTTGGCTGACTCGATGGAATCTGTCGGCGGGATATAGGCAACGATGGACTGGAGCCACGGATAGCCCACGGCGGCACCGTCGATCTTGGTGGAGTTGACCGTGTTCACGATGCCGTTTGCCGTGACGGCCTGTGTCCGGCCTGGATTGCCGGCCTGTGAGTTGTTCTCAACGGGCGGCGGAACACCGGGGATGAGGCGATAGAGCCCCTGGAAGTTTCGGCCTGCGGTCGAGGTCGTCGGCAACTCCTGGACCTGCGTGGGGCTGATCTCATAGTTCACGTCCGCTCGCTCGGTCTGCAGGGCAGGCGGTACCGTGTTGACCTCAACGGTCTCCGTCACGTTGCCAACGGTGAGTGTTGCGTCAAAGCGGCGTGACTGATTCGCGCTGATGGGTACAGACTTCGAAGTGGCGGTGCCGAAGCTGGGCGCCGTGATGACGACACCGTAGGTGCCGGGCGGAAGATCGGTGAACTGGTACGCTCCGGAACTGTCCGCGGCGTCCGTGCGCGTAAGGCCAGTTGCCGGATTTGTCACCGTAACTTTTGCGCCGGGAACTACGGATCCACTGGAGTCTGTGACGACGCCGGTCAGACCGCCGTACAGAGTTTGTGCGAAGCCGTTACTGACGGCAAGGGGGGCGAGTGCGACAGCCGCAATGGCATGCAACGCGATTCTTCTGTAGCTATACATATCCACGACGTCCCCACAGTTTGTTGGAAGTAGACGCGGACTATAAGTAGCGCCAGAGCTCGTTGTCAACGTAAATCTGTTCCCGGGAGGGTGAGGGCAGCGCGTAGAAGTCCCGCTGGTGTTGGTCTTTCACGCTTCTGGACGCACTTTCATCGCACCGAAAAACATAGGTCGGTACCGGCCTCCGGTATAACGTTTTAGTAGTTATACGAGGGCCGCTTTGGTGCGTCGGCCCTGAATCGCAACATGCCGGAATCTGTTTGATTGTTTGTTGTCCTTTAGAAAGGCCAATTCCTTGAAGCTCCGCTGTCTTTCCCTGTTGTTGATCGCATCTGTGGCGACCTCGTCTTTTGCTCAGAAGTCGGAGGTGCGTCGCGCAGGTGCACCGGACTACACCCGCTACGTTGATCCTTTTATCGGTGTGGACTGGGGAGGAAACACCTTCGTCGGTTCTACGGTTCCGTTCGGCATGTTGAAGGTTGGTCCGGATATGGAGACCTTCGACGGACGCCGCTCGGGCTTTGGGTATTCGAGCAACGGCTTGATCCTTGGCTTCTCTCATCTTCACCTTAGCGGCGCTGCCGGGAAGTATGGCAACATCCGTGTCGCTCCTGTTACCGGGCCACTGAATTTGAATGACATCAAAACGCCGCGCACGGAGGAGGTCGCGAAGCCCGGCTACTATGCCGCAACGCTGACGCGACCGAAGGTGCGTGCGGAGCTTACGAGTAGCCGGCGCGTTGGCTTTCATCGCTATACCTTTCTGAATCCGGGTGAGGCCCACCTGACGGTCAATGTTGCCGCGGCACTGAACCTGGGCACGGGCTGGGAGGATCAGACCTTCGTTGGTGCCGAGGTGCATGTGGTCTCAAACAGCGAGATCCAGGGCATCGCTCGTTTTCGTGGCGGCTGGAACCGCGGTGGCGAGTATCGCGTGTTCTATGACATGCAGATCGATACGCCCGCTGCAGCCGTACGCACGTGGAATGGTGGCGAGCTGGGGACGGAGCGCGATGTGGTCGTCACCAGCGATAAGCCTGTTGGCGCTTCGTTCGATTTCAATGCGCGTGCGCATCAAGTGGTGCAGGCTAAGGTCGGCATCTCGTTTATCAGTGCGGAGCAGGCGAAGAAGAGTATCCAGGTAGAGATTCCTGGGTGGAGCTTTGAGGCTGTGCGCCATGCGAACAACAAGCTTTGGAATGCCGAGCTTGAGAAGCTGCAGGTAAAAGGAGAGACCGAGGCGCAACGTCACCAGCTTTACACGGCGATGTACCACATCATGATGATGCCGGTGGATCGCACGGGCGAGAACCCACTGTGGTCTTCGACGGAGCCGTACTACGACGACTACTACGCGATCTGGGATACGTATCGGACGTCGAGTCCGCTGCTGACACTGATCTCGCCGGACCGGCAGCGGGACATTATTCGATCGCTGATCGATATCTATCGCCACGCAGGGTACATGCCGGATGCGCGCAGCGGGAACGACAATGGCCGCACGCAGGGTGGTTCCAATGCAAACGTGGTGATTGCAGATGCTTTTGTGAAGGGGTTAAAGGGCATCGACTATGCCACGGCTTTGCAGGCGATGTTGCACGATGCCGAGGTGCCTCCGAAGGACGCGCAGAAGGAGGGCCGCGGTGGGCTGAAGGATTACAACGAACGCGGCTTCATTACGACGGCCGATGAGCGTGCCGGCTCGCGGACCGTGGAGTATGCCTATGACGACTTCGCAATTGCAGAGGTCGCGTGCGGTCTGGGCGAACAGAAGCAGATGGACCGGGCGCTTGCCCGCACGCATAACTTCGAGCACCTGTGGGATCCCAACATGGCGGTGTCAGGCTTCAAGGGGTTCCTGCGTCCGCGTAAGCCGGATGGCTCGTGGGCGGAACCGTACCTCACAGTACGCGGGACGTGGCCTGACTTTATGTATGAAGGCGACATCTGGACTTACTCGCTCTACGCACCGCAGGACATGCGTCGCCTGATCGAGATGGCGGGTGGTAACCAGCGCTTCAACGATCGCATGGACTTCACGTTCGCGCGCGGGCACTTCGATATCTCGAATGAACCTGGCTTCCTGATGCCGGTGCTCTACAACTACACCGGGCGTCCGGACAAGAGCGCGGACGTTGCGCACCTGCTGCTGGAGAAGGCATTCAACGACACGCGTGCCGGCATCCCTGGCAACGATGATTCCGGCGCGATGTCGAGCTGGCTCATCTTCCAGTCGCTTGGCATCTTTCCGGTGGCTGGTCAGGATATCTACCTGATCAGTTCGCCTTCGGTGCCCGATGCTTCGCTCGCGCTGGCGAACGGAAAGAAGCTGCACATCGTTGCGGAGGGGCTGGATGCAGCCGGCCTGAATCGCTATGTGCAGACGGCGACGTTGAATGGACGGAGTCTGACGACGAACTGGTTTCGTCACGCGGAGATTGCCAACGGAGGAACGCTGATCCTGAAGATGGGATCAGCGCCCTCCGAGTGGGGAAAGACAAATCCGCCGCCGTCCCTTAGCGACCCCGGCGCTCGCTTCTGCGAGAAGCGCTAGAGGAGAAGAGCTGGTCTGAATCTCAGACCAGCTCTTTCTTCGGGTGGCCTGCCGGAGCGAGCAGGTCTTCGATGCGGATAGGCAGGTTGCGAACGCGAATGCCGGTTGCGTGGTGAACTGCATTCGTGATCGCTGCGGCGATGCCGGCGAGGCCGATTTCGCCGACGCCACGTGCCCCGATGGCGTTGAGGTTGTAGTCCGGGTAGTCGAGGAAGGTGACGTCGATCTCCGGGCAGTCGGCGTTGACGGCCATGACGTAGTCGGCGAGGTTGCTGTTCATTGGTGCACCGCTGCGCTGGTCATATTCGGTGGCCTCGAACATGGCCATGCCGACGCCCATCACGACGGCACCTTCGATCTGGTTCCGTGCTGCGCGCGGGTTGATCATGCGACCCGCGTCGATGACGGTGACGACGCGGCTGACACGCAGACGCGCGATCTCCGGCTCCCAAGTAACCTCAGCGAACTGCGCTCCGTAGCTGTGTGAGGAGAGCTTTTCGTTGGGATTGCCGAGGGTGCCCATGGACTTGCCCTGACCGCTGATGGCCTTCACCTTGGCCATACGAATGATCTCGGCGGTGGCGACGTGTGTGCCGGACTGGCCCTTGGTCTGGACGCCACCATTGGTGAACTCGAGCATCTTTGCGTCCTTGCCATTGAAGGGACTTGCGGCAGCACCAACGGCTGCAACGAGCAGTGTCTGTGTGGCCTTCTGCGCGGCCTGCAGCACTGCGGGAACTACGGACGCGGTGGCCCAGGAGCCGCCGCTGATGGGGCCGGGCGGCAGTGCGGAGTCGCCGAGGACAACTTCGATCTTGTCAATCGGGATGCCAGTCTCGTGCGAGACCATCTGCGCGATCACCGTGTAGGTGCCGGTGCCGATGTCCTGCGTGCCGCAGGTGACGCGGGCCGAGCCATCCTGCAGAAGTTCGACGGTGGCTTCTGATTCCATGCGGGCTGCAATCCACGTGCATGCGGCCATGCCCCAGCCGAGTGTCACGCCCTCCGCATTCTTCATCGATCCGATTGCCGGGTTCCGCTTGGACCAGCCGAACTTCTCCGCGCCGGTGCTGATGCATTCCTGCATGTGCCGTGAGGAGAACTCCTGGCCGTTGCTTTCATCCTTCTGCGGCTCGTTGATCTGGCGAAGTTTGACGGGATCCATCTTGAGCTTGATGGCGAGCTCGTCCATGGCGGACTCAAGCGCGTAGAGGCCAGGTACCGCACCAGGACCACGCATGGAGGTGGGCGTGCCGATGTTCCGGCGTGCGAGGCCGCTGTTTACTGCGACGTTCTGGCAGGAGTAGATGAAGCCGGTAGCTTCGCCGCAACCTTCGTCGTAGTCGTCGAGGATTGAGGTGTGGTTGACGTAGTTCTGCTCGATGACGAGGAGCTTGCCGCTGGTGTCGGCTGCGAGCTTGATCTGCTGGTCGATGGCGGGGCGGTGGCCGACGCTCTGGAACATCATGGAGCGCGAGACGACCAGCTTGACCGGTCGGTTCAGGTTGCGCGCGCAGGCTGCGGCGAGTGCTGCCATGCGGCCAGGGCCACAACTTGCCGCCGAAGCCTGAGCCGAGGAAGCGCGTGATGACTTGCACGTTCTCAGACGGCACACCGAGCTGCGCGGCGAGTACGTCACGCGAGTTGACGACGGCTTGCGATGTCTCATAGAGGGTGTACTTGCCATTCTTGTAGACGGCAACCGACGCATGGAGCTCGATGGGATTGTGCGTCTCAGCAGGTGTGCTGTAGACGGCGTCATGCTTGACGGGTGCAGAGGCGAAGGCAGTTGCGGTGTCGCCACGCTTGGTGACACTCTTCTTGCCGGTCTTCTCCACATCGCCCAGTAGCTTGTCGCTGGTGTTGTGCGGTGTCTTTGCGTAGGTGACCTTGACGGCTTCAGCTGCGGCGCGCGCCTGCTCGACGGTTTGTGCGACAGCAACGGCGACGTACTGGCCGTAGTAGCGGACGGTGGTGTCTTCGAGCGGAGGGCGCTTCTCATCCAGGATCATGGACATGCCCGAGCCGGGAGGAGTGCGGTAGAGCGCGCCGATGCTCTCGTGTGTGTAGATGGGCCAGGACGCCTGGCATCTTTGCAGCCGCTGCCGTATCGATGGCGCTTATGGTGCCGCTTGCGACGGTTGCGGTGGTCGGCCATGCGTAGACGAGACCTTCAAAGTGATGGTCGGAGGAGTACATGGCCGCGCCGGTGGTCTTAAGCGGACCGTCGACACGTGACTGTGGCTTGCCGATGACGGCGCTGTCGCCGATGTTTGCGGGTTTCGATTCCTGCTGCTGATCGAGGATCATGATGCGCCTCCTATGCCGTGACCTTGGTGAGGGCTGCGGTCAGGCAGCGTTTCGCGAGTTCAACTTTGAAGCCGTTCTGTGATTGCGGGCGGGCGCCGTGCAGTGCAGCTTCGGCGGCAGCGCGGAAGTTGGCCGGCGTGGCGGCCTTGCCCATCAGGGCCTTCTCCGCTTCGCGACTGCGCCATGGCACGGCTCCGACGCCGCCAAGAGCTACGCGGACGAAGTCGATGTGATTGCCGCTTGTCTTGATGACGATGGCCGCGGAGGTGAGGGCGAATTCGTACGAGGCCCGGTCGCGAAGTTTTAGATAGAGGCTCTTCGCGCCTGATGGAAGAGCGGGAATGGAGACGTGGGTGATGAGGTCGCCGGGTTCGAGTACCGTTTCACGCTGCGGAGTATTGCCGGGCAGCGTGTAGAAGTCGGCGATGGGAACGACGCGATCGCCCTTGGCGCCGGTGATGTGGATTTTTGCTTCGAGGGCTGCGAGCGCAACGTTCTGGTCGGAGGGGTTCGACGCGATGCACTTGTCGCTGGTGCCGAGGATAGCGAGCATCCGATTATGTCCTCCGATGGCGGAGCAGCCGGTGCCGGGCTGTCGCTTGTTGCAGCCGTAGGAGGTGTCACGGTAGTAGCCGCAGCGCGTTTTTTGCAGCAGATTGCCTGCGGTCGATGCCATGTTGCGGAGCTGTGTAGAGGCTCCGCTGAGGATAGCTTCGGAGAGGACGGGATACTGCTGCTTCACAAGATCGTGATGCGCAACGGCGGTGTTGCTGGCGAGCGCGCCGATCTTCAGGCTGCCGTTTTCGCCGGGCTCGATCTTGTTGAGTGGCAGGCCGTTGATGTCGACGAGCTGCCGCGGCATCTCGACGTTTAGCTTCATGTAATCGACGAGGTTGGTGCCACCGGCGATATAGCGTACCTGGGATCCCTGCTGGGCGGTGGCCGCGGACGCCTGCGCCTTGACGGCGTCGGGGATGCTGCTGGGCGTAATGAGTTCGAAGGGCTGCATCTTGGGCTCCTCTTATGCCGTGAATTTGCCGCGGCAGCTTTGCACAGCGGCGACGATGTTGGGGTAGGCTCCGCAGCGGCAGATATTGCCGCTGAGCGCTTCCTTGACGTCCGTATCCTTGGAGCCCCAGGGCTCCTTCATCATGGCGACTGCCGACATGATCTGGCCGCTGGTGCAGTAGCCGCACTGGTAGCCGTCGTGCTCGACGAACGCCGTCTGCATGGGGTGCATGTGGTCGGGTGTGCCAAGGCCTTCGATGGTGGTGATCTCTTTGCCCTGCTGCATGGTGGCGAAGAGGAGGCAGCTGTTGGCGCGCTGGCCATTGACGTGAATGGTGCAGGCGCCGCACTGTCCGTGGTCGCAGCCCTTCTTGGTGCCGGTCAGGTGCAGGGTCTCGCGCAGGGTATCGAGTACTGTGGCGCGCGGGTCGACCTGCAGGTTGTGCTGCTGACCGTTGATCATGAGTTTGACCGGTACGGTGCCGGGAATGGTCGCAGTTGCTGCCTCTTGTGCGGCGGCTGCCGGCTCTGCTGCAGCGGCCGCGAGCGGCGCGGCCATCGTGGCCGTCGCGCCTGCGACTCCGGCCATGCCGGCACGGGTCAAAAAGGACCTGCGGCTGAGCCTTTCCAGCGAAGTCATGGGTTGTTGGCTCTCTTCATCATTCGTCGACATTGTGACCTCCATCTGCGTCCTGCTGTCCGGACGGCAGCTCCGATATTGCGAGCCTTTTTAAGGATGACGGCCTCAGGCCGTGAATCCTCGGTTCTTTGATGCAGCGATAGTACCGCCGCGGGGCGGGGGAAGACTACAGCGCGGCGGTAAACGCCATGTCGGGTTGATTGGCTCTGGCCGAAGGGGGGTAACGCGCGGGCCGGACACCTTATAAGGGGGCCGGCCCGTCGTTGCTTCTGCTTCACGAAGCAAAACAGATTTGTGCTGCCACGCAGGACTGATGGCGATCTGAGCAGGGGATTGCGTGTGCTGCTGTGCCCTCTAGCGCGGCTGTTGATAGTGCTCGTCCGTGACGTGTTCCATCCACTCCACGACCTTGCCGTCCTGTTTTTCCTGGATGGCGATGTGCGTCATGGCCGTGGTGGGAGTGGCTCCGTGCCAGTGTTTCTCGTGCGGCGAGAACCAGACGACGTCTCCGGGATGAATTTCCTCAACCGGACCGCCGTCTCGTTGTGCCCATCCGCAACCGGCCGTCACGATCAACGTCTGGCCTAGTGGATGTGTGTGCCAGGCGGTTCTTGCGCCAGGCTCGAATGTGACGCTGGCACCGACTACCAGGGCCGGGTCAGGTGCGGTGAATAGCGGATCGATGCGTACCGTTCCGGTAAACCAGTCTGCCGGTCCCTTGCCGGATGGCTGTGTTCCGACTCTCTTGATGTCCATGTGTGTCTCCCTTGAAGACAGTAACTCTTCTAGGGTGAGGGATATTGTCTGGACTGAGAAGAGTGCATGCCGGCAAACTCTTGTGAGTTACTTTCACGAATGCTTCTTGATCTTCACCGTACTCTGACCGACGGAGGAACGGCCTTTGTGGAAAGACGAAATCGTCAGGTTTAGGCGAGTACGACCTGATTTCTTCCTTCGTGCTTTGCGCGGTAGAGCGCCGCGTCGGCTTTCCTGAGCAGATCTCCGGAATTCTCAGCATCCTGCGGGAAGAGCGCTACGCCGACCGAGACGCTCAAGTCCGAATGCATTGCCAGGCCTGAGGTGAGTCGCATCCCTGCGATGGCGGTGCGGATTCTTTCCGCCGTCATGAAGGCACCTTCGACTGTCACGTCCGGAAGGATGATTGCGAACTCTTCGCCGCCGTAACGGCAGACCATATCTCCGCTGCGGATCTTAGCTTCGAAGACCGTTGCAACTTCTTTGAGAACGATGTCGCCCGTGGCATGGCCGTACTGATCGTTGAAGGTTTTGAAGTGATCGACGTCCAGCATGAGCATGGCGACCTGGCTCTTGGAGCGAGAGGCACGTGCAAGTTCCCGTTCCAGCGCGATCTCCATGAAGTGACGATTGAAAAGGCCGGTGAGGCCGTCCCGTACGGATTGGTTTTCCAGCTTGACGCGCAACTGGAGACCGGCGATGGTCATGGCAGTAAGTTCTGCGAGTTGGCGAATGCTGTCTTCGCGCGACCTCACGCCTTCGATGCTGTCCTTGTCATTCGGTGTAAGGAAGAGCATTCCGAGCGTCTCGCCTTGCGCTACCAGCGGCAGGCAGAAGTAGGTTTCGGGAGCGTCGTTGAGAAAGTGTGAGCAATTCACTTCGGATGCGCCTATCTCGCGCCACCGCAGCCGCCCGGAGCGCAGGGAGCAGCAGGAATCGGGGACGAAGATCTCCACCATGGATGCGTCGAGGCCCCAACGCGCAACCACTTCGGCCATGGCGCGTGAGTTGTTGATCATGCAGATCGTCCCGCTCGTCGCGGGCGCCAGACGAGCAAAGCTGCTGACGGCGGCGCGGTAGACCTGATCCAGCCCTGTACACAGTTGGAGTTCATCCCGGGCATCGGTCAGAAGGCGGGATTCTTCCGCACGATTGTGCAACTGCTGCACCGTGGTGGCCAGTTCGGAGTTCGTGCGGTTTGTGAGGATCGCGACGCTCTTGCGTCGAAAGGCGTCCCGGATGAGGAAGCCGAAGAGAAACACCAAGGCGAGCAGAGAGATGCCGCCCATGGAGAACTCCGTGACTACGGAGCGTTGAGAACGCTCCCTGGAGGCTTCCGTCCGTTGCTTCAGGAGCGTGCGCTCCTGTTCGGACATTCGGCCGAGTGTCTGGCGGCATTTGAGGATGTTGGTCTGCGGGGACTTGCCAGTCTCGGGGACGCGTTCCAAGTCATGGGCGAGACGTGTGGCACACGCTCCCAGAGCGGTAACCTCCTGGACTGCAACGGCATTGTCAAAGACGAGGCTGCGGATTCGGGTGCTGGATGTGCTGAGGGAGACAACGTTCGACCGAGCGGCGATGAGCTGATCTTCATTCTTGGTCGCGAGGTAGAGCCCGGTATAGGCTTCAATGCGGTCGAGCCTTTGCGATGCGCTCTGGAGGCTATTCAGCACCTCCTGGCTGTGTTCGACCCAACCTTCCGCTTCAATCAGGTTCTTGGTGTTCTGATAAACGAAACTGCTTGCTGCAACGGTGAACACGACGGAACCGAGCGCTGCGGCCAAGATCAGCGCAATTCCTATATCCAAGCTTTGTAGCCGCTTCAGCATACGCAATGGTGTTCGATACCGCCGAAGCACGCCATTCATCTTTTGAGGTATCCGGACGGCAGATACATCACGAGCGATAAATTTGTTCACGAGAGCAATGTCGCCGAGCTTCAGTTGTGGTTCGAGGGGAGGGCTTGATGTTAACGGGGCGTATTAGCATTCGTGGTCTTGAAGCAGCCTCTTACCGGTGAGAGAGCATCCCTCGGAATGACTTGTGCCGATGTCACGAGTGATATTCCATAGCGGGATCTCCGCTTGTACGTCGGGTCAGTGTACTTTTCGTTGTCCGCAATCCGTGCGGAGGGGAATGGAGCCTGATCCGTTGGAGGCTGTATGAAGTACCCATCCCCCCGCAGTCTGCGCCGCCGTATTCCGGCCGGTGCCCGATTCCTGCTTCCACTTGCGATTGTTTGCACTGGAACGGCCTCAGCGCAGTTCCGCGCTTCGATCTCCGGTACCGTGAGCGATGGCAGCGGTGCGGTGGTGCCCGGAGCGGCCGTTACTCTGACCGATCTCCAGACGAATCGTGTGATGACCACCACGTCGAATGAGAGCGGTGTCTATACCTTCAATGGATTGGCGCCGGATCAGTACAAGATTTCGGTCGCGCTCGACGGGTTCTCGCCGAAAGAACTGAACAATCTTTCTATTACGCCGGACGCGCCCAACAGCGTGAATGTGCAACTTGGGATTGCGTCGCAGAACACTTCCGTGGATGTAACGTCCGGAAGTGCTCCGGTCCTGGAGACGGCGACGGCGACCATTAGCGGGACGATCAATGAGAACCAGATCCAGCATTTGCCTGCAGCTGGGCGGGATGTTTTTCAACTGACTCAGCTTGCGCCTGGAGTGTTTGGCGATGGCGCGCAGGCTTCGAGCGGGACTAGCAATTCAAACTTGCCGGGCACTGCGGGGCCTGGTGCGGCTACGCGTTCGAATGGGATTTTCCAGACGGAGAATGCGCCCCAGGCTAATGCGAATGGTGGGCAAAACGGCAATAACAGCATCACGATTGATGGTGTTAGTACGGTTTCTGCTGTTTGGGGTGGGGCTTCGATTATTACGCCTTCGCAGGACTCGGTTGGGTCGGTGCGGGTGGTGTCGAATGGGTATGACGCGGAGAATGGGCGCTTCAGTGGCGCGCAGATCCAGGTGAACTCGAAGACGGGTACAAACCGGTTCCATGGAAGTTTGTTTCTGAGAGCTAACCGCCCTGGATTGAACGCTTACCAGCGTTACAACGGTCCGGGTACGTTCAATCCCGGGACGCCTGCGGACCGTGGTTTGCTGCGGGATGCTACGCGTTCGAACCAGTTTGGCGGCAGCATTGGCGGCCCGATTCTGCGGGATCGACTGTTCTTCTTTTTCAACTACGAGACGCAGCGAGACCACACTTCCGTGCCGGGAACGGGATGGTTTGAGACGTCTCAGTACGCTGCGCTGGCACCTGCCGGAAGTATCGCGGCGACGTACCTCAACTTTGCCGGGAATGCGCCGGTAAACGCGACCCAGATCAACCAGACTTGCTCGACGGCCGGCTTCCAGGAAGGCGTCAACTGCCGGACCGTTGGCGGCGCTCTGAACCTGGGGTCACCTGTCAGGGGTGCTCGCGGGACGCAGGACACGACATGGGTGAGTAACAGCAACCCGGGTGTGGGTGGTGGGCTGACGAACACGCCGACGATTGCGCAGTACTCGTTCCAGAACCCGACGACACAGGTGGGTCAGCAGTTCAACGGGCGGCTGGATGGGGATGTGACGAAGAAGGATCATCTTGCCTTTGCCATCTATTGGGTGCCATTGAGCCGCACGAACCAGGGCGGGCCGGGACGTGTGTATGACCTGTTCAACCACAACCAGATCAACGATGCGTACACGGTCATCTGGAATCACATCTTCTCACCGAACCTGCTGAACGAGGCACGGGCTAACGACGCGGGTTACCGGTGGAATGAAGTGTCGAGCAATCCGCAGGCGCCCTTCGGGCTGCCCACCTCGACGGTGGACACACTGGGAGCGAACAACATCAGCGTGGGGTACTACGGTGCGCCCGGACCGAGCGTGTTGAACCAGCACACTTATAACTTCAAAGATGTGGCGACGTTGACGACGGGGAACCACATCCTGAAGTTTGGCGGAGAGGCGACGCGGCTCTATTACCTGAACAATCCGACGAGCACGGCTCGGCCGGCCTACAACTTTTACAACATGTGGGCGTTCCTGAATGACGCGCCGCATTCGGAGTCGGGGGCGTTCCTTTCCGCTACAGGGACACCGGGTACGAACCGCCAGGATGAGCGGACGACGATCTGGGGTTTCTTTGCGCAGGATGATTGGAAGGCGACTCCGAACCTGACGCTGAACATGGGGCTGCGCTGGAGTTACTTTGGACCGCTGAATTCGAAGCAAAACAACATTGGTGTAGTCGAGTTCGGTCAGGGCTCTGCGATGTACACGGGCATGAGCGTTCGAACGGGTGGCCCGCTGAGCCAGGCACAGAAGGCCAACTTCGGGCCGCAGTTCGGCTTCGCGTGGAATCCGGAGGCGCTGAAGCATCGCGTGGTGCTGCGCGGCGGCTATGGACTGAACTTCAACCAGAACGAGATCGCGATCCAAGGTAATTCCGGCAACAATCCGCCCTACATCTTGAATGCGAGTTACAACAACAGCAGGATCGTGAATGGGGTCGCTACGATCGATCCGAAGATTGTTTACAGCGTGGCAAGCGATCCCAAGTCGCTGTTCGGGTACCCGGCGAATCCGAATGCTGTCGGCGGCTTCAATGCGGCGAACCTGCCCACTGCCGGTGGCGCCAGTGTTGTGGCGTTTCCGAGCACCGTCCCCACGATCTACACGCAGCACTTCTCGCTCGACACACAGTTCGAGTTGCCGCTGGGGCTTGTTGCGACGGTCGGCTACCAGGGCAGTCTTACCCGCCACCTTATTGTGCAGAGCCAGGCGTATGTCCGCACCTATACGCAGGGCTATGCTGTGAATCCGCTGGTCTCGAATCTTGCGTACTTTACGAACACCGGGACGGCGAACAACAACCAGTTGCTGGCGGGCTTGCGCAAGCAGATGTCCCATGGCTTCTCGATCGATGCGAGCTTCCAGTGGGCCAAGACGATGGATCAGGGATCGTCGCCGTACTACACCGACCCGTACTCGTTCAATCCGAGCCTGGCTTATGGACGTTCCGACTATAACTTCGGCAAGGCAGCGAAGGTCTTCGGCATGTGGCAGCCTAGGTTTTTCAAGGGGCACGGGTTTGCTCACTCGATTGCCGATGGCTGGACGGTTTCGGGGATCTACAACTTCCACACGGGCTTTCCGTTTACGCCGACGTATAACGTACCGGGTGGCAACCTTTACTACGGGACCAGCGGCTATACAACACTGCGGCCGACGTTCTACAGCGGTACCGGAGGGAAGAACCATAGCGTAAGCGCAATGCGTCAGACCCAAGGCGCGAACGTCAACTTTCCGCTTGCCGGTGCCGGACAGCCTTACTTTGGTGTGCCTGCCACGGGGATCCCGGCGGGTGGTGGCGGGTACGGTCTGCCGTCACTGCCGGGAGTGGCGCGTAATACGCTGGACGGCCCGAATTACCAGGACCTGGATGCGAGTCTCGCGAAGAACTTCGCATTACCGGGTTCGCGCTTTTTCGGCGAGAGCACGGGGCTGGAGTTCCGGATGGATGCGTTCAACGTGTTGAACCTGACGAACCTGAATCCGGGCAGCGTGGTAACCAATATCACCTCATCAAACTTCGGCACCTATAACCAAGGTCTTGCCGGACGCATTGTGAATCTGCAGGCTCGTTTCAGCTTCTAGCGAGTTGGCTTATCTGTCGTTCGCGGAGACGCAGCTGCGCCTCCGCGAGCCGCCCAAGGCTGCATCCAAGTTTGCATGGGCGGCAAGACACTGGTTGAGCGGATGCTCAACATCCATTGGCACGACATGTTCGTGCCGACATTTTCTCCCCTCGAGATTGTGATCCGCGGATCACTGATCTACCTTGCGCTGTTTGCCTTCCTGCGTATCGCGCGATCGCGGCATGCGGGGCAGATGGGACTTGCGGACATCCTGGTGATCGTGCTGATCGCGGATGCGGTTTCGAACGGGATGGCTTCGGAGTATCGATCCATTCCTGAGGGGCTGATCCTGGCGGGCACCATCTTCTTCTGGTCGTTTGTGCTGGACTGGCTCGCGTATCACGTGCCTGCGATTCGGCCGCTGATCGAGTCGGGACCCCGATGCCTGATTCGCCATGGGGTGCTGCAGGTGAACGCGATGCGCCACGAGCTATTGACGAGGGACGATCTGATGTCCATGCTGCGCGAGCGTGGGATTGAAGGCTGCCAGAACGTCAAGCGCGCCTATATCGAGGGTGACGGCGCTTTGTCCGTGATCTGTTACAAGAACGATGAGAACCGACCGAATCAACCCAAGAAGGCGCGCGTTTTTTAGGGCTGGTGCATCGAGCGGTCTTGCGAGAGCTGACGGCATCGTATGAGGGACAGCTTTGTAAGCCCTCAGACCGACTCAGGCAAAGGTGGAAAGAGGTTCGATGGAGCTTTTTGAAGGCATTCTTGTGCTGATGGTCGCGGCTGTGGTCCTGCTACAGGTCTCGCGCCGGTTCAGCCTGCCCTATCCGTCGCTCCTCGCTCTTGCGGGAATTGGAGTGGCAGCCATTCCGTTCCTGCCGAATATCGTGTTGGAACCGGAGCTCGCACTTGCAGTCTTTGTGACGCCGGCGCTGTTCGATGCGGCCTACGATACTGCTCCTCGTGATCTGAAGAAACACTGGGTGCCGCTGGCGATTCTGGCCGTTGCCGCCGTGATTATTACGACCGTTGCCGTTGGTGTGGTGGGTCATACGATGGCCGGTTTGGGCTGGGCCGCTGCGATGACGCTGGGCGCCATTGTGTCTCCGCCGGATGCGTCGGCCGTGAGTGCAGTGCTGAGCCGCTTTCCGCTGCCGAGACGGACACTGCTGATCCTGGAGGGCGAGAGCCTTTTGAACGATGCGACCGCTCTGCTGCTGTTCGGAACAGCGCAAGCGGTGGCGTTACATGGAGCTTCGACTCCTGGGAAGATCATCGGGCCGCTGCTGCTTGCGATCCCGGGCGGGGCGATTCTTGGGTATGTGCTTGGGAAGCTCTACCTGATGGTGGCGAAGTGGACGGCTGGTAGCCTGTCAGCTTCCATTGCGGAGATCGCTGTCACGTTTGGCGCCTGGATTCTCGGCGAGAAACTGCATGTCTCTCCGATCCTGGCTGTTGTGGTGCTGGCGATGACGATTGCGAAGGGCGCTCCGAAACAGGAGCCACCGCGGGATCGAGTCCATTCCACTGCGCTGTGGGGTTCGATCACGTTCATTCTTGGGGCGATTGCTTTTCTACTGCTGGGAATGCAGGTGCTGGATGCAGCAAAGCATCTGTCTGGTGTGAGTCTGAAGCAGGCCGTGATCTTTGGCGCGGCAGTGACGCTGACGACGGTGGTGACGCGGATTGCGTGGGTGTTTCTGTACCGCGTCTTTGCGGACCGACTGGATAAGAGCGGCTTGCCGCAGCCACCGGTGGGCGTGACGTTCCTAACATCCTGGTGCGGTATTCGCGGCATCCTGACGATTGCAACGGCTTCCGCTTTGCCGTACGAGTTTCCCGGTCGAAGCATGATTGTGTTCGCGGCGTTCTCCGTCGTGCTTGGAACGCTGGTGGTCCAGGGCTTCACAATTGGACCGTTGGTCAAGTTGCTGAAGATCGAGCCGGATGAGTCGCTGAAAGAGGAGTCGAACAAGGCCCGCGAGGAGCTGCTGGAGGTGGGTGTGAACTGCCTGCGTGAGCGGACGGATTCGGCAGCGAAGAGCGTTCGCAGGGAACTGGAGATTGCACTGAAAGAGGCTGCGCGACTCGACTTTTCTGCGCAGAGTTCCGGCATGGACACCGTACGCAGCATGGTTGTGTGCACGCAGCGGGAGCGGCTGATCGCACTGCGAGACGACGGCGAGATCGAGGAGGATGTCTTTCAACTCCTGGAGGAGGAACTCGACTGGGCTGCGCTGGCAGCGGCACCGTCAGAGGACCTGGCGCTGGAAGAGGTCTAGGCGAGGAGAGGGCTTACAGGTGTCTGTTGTGGTTCGCCTGGTGTTGCGTGGACCTCGGTAGAATTGCCTTGTGAGAAATACCCCTACCTCTGCCAAACTTCTTCTGCTTTTCCCCATCACCCAACTGCTGCTGGGTTGCAGCAAACCGACGGTGGATGTTGCTGCGTCTGTGACCACCCTGGGCCAGGCGACGCCTATCGAAGTGCGCGTGCATGATCCGCATGGTCTGAGCGAGTTAACCGCGACGGTCGAGCAGAATGGAACGCCGTACCAGGTGTGGCATACGGCGAGTGCATCGAAGAGCCCGGACACGACGCTGAACTTTACCGCTGGTGTGAAGGACACGCCGCAGTTGAAGGACGGTCGCGCGACGCTGATTCTGCAGGCGAAGTCCGGTGGGATGTTTGGCGGCACGACCCGGTGGGAGCGCGCGGTGAATGTGGTGACGCAGCCGCCGACGGTGAGTGCTGATTCCGATCAGCACTATCTGTATCGCGGCATGGCGGATCTGGCGACGATGAATGTGACGGGCGCGTATACGTCGGCGGGCGTGCGGCTGGGCAACCAGACATTCCGTGCGTGGCCGATGCCGGGCGGCAAGCCGGGCATGTTCTCGCTGTTTGCGTTTGCGTGGAATATGCCGCAGGAGACGATTCCTGTTGTCTATGCTTCGAATGGCGCGGGCGCGGATGTGACGACGCCGCTGACGGTGGTCTTCCCGAAGCGGGAGCAGCCGGTTTATACGCAGCACCAGATCCAGATCACTGACCAGTTCATGCAAAAGGTTCTGGGTGAGCTGGATCCGAATGGCAGCGGGACGCCGGTGGAGCGCTTCAAGAAGATCAACAGCCAGATGCGGCAGTCGAACAATAAGACGCTGGCTGAGCTGCGATTCAAGACGGCCGATCATTTTCTGTGGAGCCAGCCGTTCACGCGGCAGTCGCACTCTGCCGCGGAAGCGACGTTTGCAGATGTGCGGAGCTATATGTACCACGGCGAAAAGATCGATGAGCAGGTGCACCTGGGATATGACCTGGCGGTGACGCAGCATGTTGGCGTCGAGGCATCGAATGACGGTCGTGTGGTGTGGGCTGCGCCGCTTGGCATCTATGGCAACTGCGTTGTCGTGGATCACGGATATGGTCTGCAGACGATCTACGGCCACATGAGCCGCATCGATGTGAAGGAAGGCGATGCTGTAAAGCGTAGCCAGGTGATGGGTCTGAGCGGTATGACGGGTATGGCCGGCGGCGATCACGTCCACTTTGCGATGCAGTTGGATGGTGTCCAAATCGACGCGAAGGAATGGTGGGATCCGCACTGGATCCAGGACCATGTGGCACGCCGCGTGGAGCTGGCTGCTCACTAAGAGTAGAGGGAAGCGCTATCGCTTTACAGGAGCGCCTGGATGCCGGCTGCCGCTTGCTTGAGCAGGGTTTTGGTGTCCAGGCTGCCTGGATCGAAGAAGTGATTCAGGGCCAGACCGTCAACGAGAGCGCCCATCTGTGCGACCTGGCGGCGGCTCTCGATGGAGTTATCCAGCCGGCGGAATTCCGGCATGAGTGCTTCCATGTCCGGGCCGCACCCTCTGCGGCATACGGCGTTGTGCAGGTCTGTGAGACGTTGCTGATCGTGCGGATGACGTAGCACGTAGATTTTGAATTCCAGCGCAAGTAGAGCGCGCTCCTTATCTCCGATGATCTGGACGATGTGGGCGGCAAGGGCGGCGATGCGCTTTGCCTTGGTCGACGCGCCCTTCATGCGCTGACGAAACTGCTCCTGGCCGTCGGCGAGGTACTGCTCGAAGATGGCGAAGAAGACATCTTCCTTGTCGGCGAAGTGCGTGTAGAAGGCGCCGCGGGTCTTGCCTGCGAGGTTTGAGATGTCCTGCAGGCTTGCCTTCTCGAAGCCATCGCGCGCGAAGATCTTGCGTGCGGCGTCGATGAGTTGCTGGCGGGTGAGCAGGGAGCGATTTTGCTTGCGGCTCTGCTGCGGTGGAGCGGATCGCGAATTTTCATCAAATTGCTCTGCATCCGACATAGCTATGACAGAATCTCATAAAAGATGCATGCATGTATGTATTTATGCCTGCTCCGAAATGTCCGGAGGATGGAATGACGTTGTCCCTTGCTGCACGCCGGCAGACTAACTTGCCAGCGGTATTGAAGTTGACCGGTGTTTCAGCACTTACGCTGGCGTCGCTCTGGGTCTCGGGCTGCTCGAAGCCGGCGCCCGCTGCACCTGCGGGTGGACCGATGCCGGTTTCGGCCATTACGCTGCAGGCGCAGGATGTTCCGCTGGGCAACCAGTGGGTGGGCACCCTGGATGGCTTTGTGAATGCACAGATCCAGCCGCAGGTAAGTGGGTACCTGATTCGGCAGAACTACCGCGAAGGTTCGGTGGTGGCGAAGGGGCAGGTGCTGTTCCAGATCGATCCGCGGCCGTTGCAGGCGCTGGTGGACCAGGCGATGGGTCAGCTGGGACAGGCGAAGGGCCAGCTTGCGCAGGCGCAGGCGAACCTGGGACTGGCACAGATCAATGTGAATCGCGACACGCCACTGGCGGAGCAGCGCGCGATTGCACAGAGCCAGTTGGATAACGATAAGCAGCAGGCTGCGGCGCAGCAGGCGAATGTGGAAGCAGCGAAGGCGCAGATTGCTTCGGCCGAGGCTCAGGTGAGCACGGCGAAGTTGAATCTTGGGTTCACGCAGGTGCGATCGCTGATTGGCGGTGTTGCGGGCCAGGCTACGACGCAGGTTGGCAATCTGGTAAGTCAGCAGAGTGTGTTGACGTCGGTGTCGCAGCTGGATCCGATCAAGGTTTACTTCTCGATGAGCGATGGGGAGTACCTGGCGCTCTCGAAGCGTTCGAATGCGGGTAAGGGTGATCTGCTGAAGGGGGCGGGCACGCTGCCTTTAACGCTGACGCTGGCGGATGGAAGCGAGTATCCGCATAAGGGGCACATCCAGTTTGTGGATCGGCAGATGAATCAGCAGACGGGTGCGATCCGGATTGCGGCGGTGTTCCCGAATCCGGGAAATGTGCTGCGTCCAGGGCAGTTTGGCCGGGTGTCTGCGAATACGGAGCTGTTGCACAACGCGATTCTGGTGCCGCAGGTGGCTGTGAATGATCTGCAGGGCGTGAAGCAGCTTTACACCGTGGGGCCGGACAGCAAGGTGAAGGTTGTGAATGTGACGCTGGGGCAGCAGACGGGTAGCAACTGGGTTGTGACCGGTGGTGTTACGCCGGGCACGCGAGTGATCACGGACCAGTTGCAGAAGCTGCAGGAAGGCATGCCGGTGAGTCCGCATGCGGCGGCTCCTACGGCTTCAACATCCACCGCTGACAGCGCTTCCGCGGGAAGGTAATCATGTCGAAATTTTTCATACGCAGGCCCATTGTGGCCATCGTGATTGCGATCCTGACGGTCATTATCGGCATTGTTTCGCTGGTGAGTCTGCCTACGTCGCAATATCCGGATATCGTTCCACCGGAGATTCTGGTGCAGGCGACGTTCCCCGGCGCCGATGCGCGGACGTTGTCGCAGGCTGTTGCTACGCCGATCGAGCAGCAGATGAACGGCGTCGACAACATGATCTACATGTACAGCATGAATGCCAACAACGGGCAGGCTTCGCTGTATGTGGACTTCGATGTGAAGACGAGTCCGGATACGGATCAGATCCTGTCGCAGTTGCGTGTTTCGCAGGCGCAGGCACAGCTGCCGGCGCAGGTGACGACGGCTGGTCTGACGGTGCAGAAGGCGCTTACTTCGCCGTTGATGCTGATCGGCTTGAATTCGCCGGATAACAAGTACAGCCAGGAGTTTCTGGGTAACTACGGCATCATCAACGTGCAGGACGAGATCACGCGCGTTCCCGGTGTGAGCCGTGTGCAGGTGTTTGCGGGACAGTATGCGTTGCGTGTGTGGGTGAAGCCGGAGCAGCTTGCGAAGCTGGGTGTTACGGCGCAGGACGTTATCACCGCGCTGCAGACGCAGAACAATGTGAACCCGGCCGGACAGATCGGCGGCGAGCCGGTACCGAGCGGCCAGCAGTTCACTTACACGGTGCGTACGCAGGGCCGTCTGGTGCTGCCGGAAGAATTCGGCAATATCGTTGTGCGGGCGAATCCCGATGGCAGCATCCTGCACCTGCGGGATGTCGCTCGTATCGAGCTGGGTGAGCAGGCTTATGGGTTGAATGCGCGTTACAACGGTGCACCTGCCGGCATCATGGCGGTGTATCAACTGCCGGGTTCCAACGCGGTTCAGACTGCGAAGCTTGTCCGCGCGAAGATGGATAAGCTGCAGAAGAACTTTCCTACGGGCATGAAGTATGACGTGCCGCTGGATACGACGCTCGCTGTCACTGCGGGTATTCACGAGATTACTGAGACGCTTGTGATCGCACTCGTCCTCGTGATCCTTGTGGTCTATATCTTCCTGCAGGGCTGGCGCGCGACGCTGATTCCGTTGATGGCGGTACCGGTGTCGTTGATCGGTACGTTCATCTTCTTCCCGATGCTTGGGTTCTCGATCAACACGTTGTCGCTGTTCGGCCTTGTGCTGGCTATCGGCCTGGTGGTGGATGACGCGATCATCGTGGTGGAAGCAGTTGAGCACCACCTGGAAGAGGGCATGGACGCGCAGTCGGCGACCATCAAGGCGATGGAAGAGGTGGGCGGCCCGGTTGTGGCGATCGCACTCATTCTTGCCGCAGTATTCATTCCTACTGCGTTCATCCCCGGCATTACGGGACGGCTGTATCAGCAGTTCGCTGTGACGATTGCGATCTCGGTACTGATCTCGGCGTTCAACGCGCTGACACTTAGCCCGGCACTGGCTGCACTGCTGCTGAAGCCGAAGGACAAGAACAAGAAGCCGGGCCTCCTGGGACGATTCTTCGACTGGTTCAACCGCTTCTTTGGCCGCACCACGGACAAGTACGTTTCTACCTCCAGCATCCTAGTGCATAAGTCGGCTCTGTCGATGATTGCGCTGGCGATTGTTGCTGCCGTCGCTGTCTTCATGGGATCTCGCCTGCCGGGTGGGTTTATCCCGCAGGAGGATCAGGGTTACCTATTTGCCGCGATGCAGTTGCCGGACGCAGCGAGCATGCAGCGTACGGATGCAGCCGGTCTAAAAGTGACGAAGCAGTTGATGGACACGCCCGGTATTGCGGGTGTGGTGCAGGTGAACGGCTTTAGCCTGCTGACGCAGACGCAGAGCACGAACACTGCGTTCTTCTTCGTGGCGTTGAAGCCATGGGAAGACCGTAAGGCTGCGGAGGAGCAGATCGGTGCCATTCTTGGCAACGTGTCGAAGGAGCTTGGCGGACTTGGGGACGGTCTTGCGTTCACCTTCCCGCCACCGGCGATCCCGGGCATCGGAACTTCGGGTGGTGTGACGATGGTGCTGCAGGATCAGTCCGGTAACGACGACGCAGACTTTCTGACAAAGAACCTTTACGGCTATCTGGGTGCGCTAAAGAAGAGACCAGAGATTGCGTCTGCTGTGCCTTCCTACCTGCCGGCGGTGCCGCAGTTGTACGCGGACGTGGACAAGGAGAAGGTGCTTCAGCAGCAGGTGGATCTGACTCAGGTGTACAACACCATGTCGACCTTTATGGGTGGCTACCTGGTGAACTACTTCAACCGGTTTGGCCGACAGTGGCAGACCTATGTCGAGGCGGAGGGAACTTCGCGTACAGACATTAACAACATCGGTCAGTTCTACGTGCGCAGCGCGAACGGAAGCCAGGTGCCGTTGAGTGCGCTGGTGAAGACGAGGCAGATCAACGGTCCAGAGTTTGTGATGCGCTTCAACGAATACAACGCAGCGCAGCTAAACGTGACGGGAGCACCCGGTTACAGCAGTGGTCAGGTTCGTAAGGCGCTGGAAGAGACGTTTGCAAAGGCGATGCCTGAGGGGATGGGGTACAGCTACAGCGGCATGAGCTACCAGGAGCAGGCAGCAGAGAAGGGCGTACCGACGTGGGTCGTATTCGGTATCTCGATCGTGTTTGTCTTCCTGATTCTTGCGGCGCTGTATGAGAGCTGGACACTGCCGTTCAGCGTGCTGCTGAGCACGCCGGTCGCGATTCTGGGTGCGTACCTGGCACTTAGCATCCGGTCGTATGAGAACGATATTTTTGCGACGATCGGTCTCATCATGCTCATCGGTCTGTCGGCGAAGAACGCCATCCTGATTGTTGAGTTTGCGGTGACGAACTACAAGAGCGGACAGAGCATCAGCGAAGCCGCACTGGGTGCTGCGAAGTTACGTTTCCGTCCGATTGTGATGACGGCGCTGGCGTTCATCTTCGGCTGTCTGCCGCTGTGGACTGCGACAGGTTCGGGTGCGGTGTCGCGACGCATCCTGGGTACGGTGGTGATCGGCGGTATGACGTTGGCGACCATCCTCGGCATCCTGATGGTGCCTGTCACGTTTGCCGTGGTGGAGTACATCTCGCATCGCTTCGGTAAGGGCGGGAAGGGAACCACCATGGATTCGAAGCATGAGCCGGAACACGATACAGAGCTGAAACCGGCAGGCGCAGTGAGCCAGCCGGAAGGGGGTCACGCATGAGCCGAATTGCCTATGAAAAATATGGTGTCAGTTCCCTGGCATTGATCGCGGTCATGGGGCTTGCCGGTTGCAATGTGGGCCCGAAGTACACACGTCCGCAGGTTCCGCCGCCGCCAGCCTTCCGCGGTGCGGATGACGCTGCGGTGTCGAGTGATCCGAATGGTTCGCTGGGCGATCAGCAGTGGAGCACTGTCTTCAAACAGCCCGAACTGCAGGCGTTGATTCGCGAGGCACTGACGAACAACTTCGATCTGCGTGCTGCGGCGCAACGCGTGCTGCAACAGGAATCGCAGGTAAAGATCACGCGGGCACAGCAGTTCCCGCAGATCAACGGCGGCGGCACGGGAGCAGGTGTCGATCTGCCTTCGACGGTCGGCACTTCGATCAACAGTCCGCTGGTGTTTGGCAGCTTCAATCTGTCGGCTTCGTGGACACCTGATTTCTGGGGTCTTTATCGTAAGCAGACTGAGGCAGCGCGCGATCAACTGCTAGCGCAGCAGTGGGCACAGCGTGCCGTACGGATGACGCTGGTGCAGCAGGTGGCTACGACCTATTTCCAATTGCGCACGCTGGATCAGCAGCTGGCGATCGCGAAGGAGACGCTGAAGACACGCCAGGAGTCGGTGAAGCTGACGCAGACGCTGGAACGTGGTGGCTCGGTTCCGCTGTCAGACGTGCGACAGGCGGAGCAGTTGCTGTATACGGCGAGCAGCCAGATACCGCAACTGGAGCAGCAGATCCAGCAGGGTGAGAATGACCTGAGGCTACTGCTAGGCAAGGAGCCCGGTCCGGTTTCGCATGCGGATCCGAATGCAATTACTCCTGTGCCAGATGCTCTCCCCGTCGGTATTCCGTCACAGCTGATCGAGCGACGACCTGATATTCAACAGGCCGAGGCGAAGCTGAAGGCAGCAAACGCCCAGGTGGGTGCGGCGCGTGCACAGTTCTTCCCGCAGCTTTCGATTAGCGGATCTGCAGGCTTTGGTGGAGATGAGTTCTCGAACTTGTTCGATCCTTCGGGGAAGACGATCTATGGCCTTGGTTCGCTGACGCAGCCGATCTTTGCCGGAGGCAAGATTCGCGGGCAGTACGATCTTTCCAAGCGGCAGAAGGATGAGTTGATCCTGACTTATCAGAAGGCTGTTTACACGGGCTTCCACGACGTATCGAGTGCTTTGATTGCTGTGAACAAACAGCGTCGTGCACGCGAGCAACAGCAGTTGCTGGTGACGTCCGCACAGGATGCGACACGGCTAGCGCGTCTGCGCTATCAAGGTGGATCGACGAGCTATCTGGAAGTGTTGACGACAGACTCGAACCTCTTTTCTGCGCAGCTTAACCTTGCGAGTGCACAGCAGAATGAGGCGTTGACGCTGGTCCAGCTCTACAGCGCTCTTGGAGGCGGCTGGCAGTAGGACGCACTTTAAGTCGCTGGAACTTGCACACGGAGTATGTCGACTTGCCCTTGCATCGACATACTCCGTGTGCGCTCATTTTCGTCTTGAACTTCGCATGCGAACCTGGGAGGCTGCGAGGATTGGCGGCGGGATGCTGTTTACCTTAGCGACGCGGGATGTGCGGCAGTGGCGAGATCGCCTGACGGTGAAGTGACACGGTGCGAATGCGAGGGCTTCGAACACTCTCTCACACCTTTTGACGAATCTAGCACCTAGTCCATGTGCCTACGTTAAGAGGAGAGTGAAGAGCGAACGATGAGACCCTACGTGATTTGCCATATGACGTCGAGCCTGGATGGGAAGACGAACCCTGAGGTACTGGAGCAGTTTGGTCGTTCCGACCTGATTGAGGAGACGCATCCGAAGCTTCAAGGCGATGCATGGCTGTGCGATGCGTTGGCCTTCTGCACTTGGGAGGAATGCTTGTGATTTTGCCGCGCTGGTGACCTGATTCAGACGCCCATCGCCATAAGCGACGTCCTGCGCGAGATACCTTCATCCCGATCGCTGTTTTCTGGATTTATTGTTCGAGCGAATTTGAGCCGCGCCGCGAGTGGCTTCACACAGCCAATTTTTAGGCACTGCGGGCAGGTTGTTGCCGGAAATGGCCCTATAGTCGAGGGACATGGCACATCAGGAAGTAACACCACACCGAGCCTCAATGGTTACGATTCTTGCGCCCCGCAACACTTCGTCTTTTGGCAGCTCGGTTGTTATTCAGGCACACCAATACGCTGCCCTGCAGCGAGAGATTCAGCTACTGCGAGGCGAGACGTACAAGGAATACGCGGGTGTCGCGGCCACACTGACCGAAGATGGGCTGGATCGTCAGGCGCTGGATGACTTATGCTGGCACATTCTCGTTCGAGATCCGAGTACGGGCGATCTTGCAGCGTGTGCCCGGTACCGCCACGGCGTGTCGTCGTTCGAGGAGCTTCTCAGTCACGACAGTGCGATCGCCTCCGGGGTGGCCCGGGCACAGGTGATTCGCGCATTTGCCAACGATAAGGCTGATGCGAAGAGAAGAGGTATTGAGTTTGGAGAGGCGAGCGGCCTTGCTGTGAAGCAGTACTTCAGGAGCTCTTACTCCGGGGCAAAGATTGTCATGCTGGGCATGGCGCTGTCCGACCTGTTGGGTGGAGGGTCAGCCTGGTCGATCGTCAGCACTCGGCACGGAGCTTCTTCAATGCTTTGCAGGCTGGGAGCGCAGGTTGTCTGCGGACTGGCGCCGCACGTGGAACCCCGATATGGACATAGTGTGAGGCTTCTGCATCTCGACGTGGCTCGCATTCCTGCTCGTTTCGAGGATCTATTTCAGTGGGCTCGTGAAGAGTTGGGTAGTGCATGCTTCGTATTTGAAGACTGCGCCGAATTGGGGCGCGAGCCTGAGGACCTGCCCCTATCGCTTGCTGAGCGGCCACCTGCGTATTCCGATTTAGAGCGAGATCGACGTTCGCAGCGGGCACAATTCGGAGGCGCTTTCTCAACGCAGTCTGAAGTGGAAACCAGCGATTGCTGTGTGTACGCCGCTGACTAAGTGCAAACATGTTTGATGGCACGAGGAAATGACTGATTGCGAAAAGGGAATTGTCTCAAGCTTGAGTCCAGCATGCGACACTCACTCCCAAGTGAACAAAGGAACCCGCTCTGTAGGAATGTACGAAGAGAGGTTTCGTCTCAGTTTCCGCCGACTAGCTGCAGAGAGATGTTTCATCGATTGATCATAGTTCGCCGTTCTTTGGGGAATCTGTAGAATGGGTCGGCAAGCTTCATCCTTTCTTCCACTGCGACCGTTCTTCTCCCTTGGTAATGCCCCTCTGCCTGCGATTCCGTGCACGTGGCGCTGTGTCGCTGACAAAAAAGGGAAGGAAACCACGCATTGTCATTTCACCGCTCGTACTTGTTCGTGGAGATCTATGACATCCTGTTCCCCTTTGCTTGCCTGCTTTCGTTTTATGGCCCTTCGCCTCAACCTTCGTCGCATTGCTACGTATAGCGTCGTTGCGGCGCTTGGCGTTCTGTCGTGGGGTTCGTCGAATGCAGTCACGCCCACCGCGACGGCAACAACTCTAGCGGCCCGTGCCGGCGGATCGGTTGTGTCGAGCGTTGTTTCTGGCACGGTCGTAACGCTGAGTGCGACTGTTCTCGCTGGGTCCACGCCGGTCACCACGGGGCAGGTGAAATTCTGCGATACCGCGGGTATCTCGTGTGTCGACAGCTACCTGCTGGGCACCGCTCAGCTTACCTCCACGGGCACGGCTAGTCTTCGACTAAGGACCGGAATCGGGGCGCACACCTACAAGGCTGTATTCACTGGCACAGCAGCAAGTATCACCAGCGCCTCGCCAGTCGTCGCTGTTCAGGTGACCGGGACTCACTCCACCGTGACAACGCTGACGCAGACCGGCGTCGCTGGTAACTACACACTGGCAGCGACTGTCGCAGGTACGGGCAGCAGTGTTGCCCCTACTGGTAGCGTCTCCCTGGTCGACACGACAAACAACAATGCATTGCTGGGCACGGGGGTGTTGGGCAGCGCTACGTCGGCCCAGACGTTCGCCTCGCATGTGACCTATGCCACGGGCGATTCTCCCATTGCGAGCGTCACGGCAGACTTCAATAACGACGGCTTCCCGGATATCGCGATGGCAAACTATCGCGGCAGTTCCGTTGGAGTGTTTCTCGGAAACGGCGACGGAACCATTGGCGTCCAGGTTACCTATGGCACTGGCGCCTCACCGTCCTATGTTGCTGCAGGCGACTTCAACGCTGACGGAATCGTCGATCTCGCCGTAGCGAACTCAGTCTCCAACACCGTGAGCGTCCTGTTGGGGAAGGGGGATGGAACTTTCTTCACGCAGGTGACTTATGCTGCAGGGAACTCGCCGGTTTTCGTGACCACGGCGGACCTCGACAGCGACGGTGTCCTCGACCTCGTGGTTTCGAACTCGCTTGACAACAGTGTCGGTGTTTTTCTTGGCAAGGGTGATGGAACTTTTAACACCCAGGTGGTCGTTCCTTCTGGCCTGACACCTCTTTCTATCGCCGTTGCAGACTTCAATGCCGATGGCATCCCGGACCTTGCAGTTACGAACTACATCGCTAACAGGGTAGGTGTCGTGATTGGCAAGGGTGGCGGCGTATTTAACAGCCCCGTCAGCTACTCCGTTGGCACTGGTCCTACGCCCCTTGTGGCCGGTGACTTCAATCGAGACGGTATCGTCGACCTTGCCGTCACCAACTACACCGCCAATACGCTCTCTGTTCTCACCGGCAAGGGCGACGGTACGTTCAACGCGCAGGTCGTCTACGCTACTGGAACCTCGCCCTATGCGATCGCCCCGGCCGACTATAACGGCGACGGCATTCTCGATCTTGCCGTGGCGAACTATGTCAGTGACAATGTCGGTGTCTTCGTGGGCAGGGCGGACGGTACCTTCGCGGCGCAAGTGACTTATGCGACAGGTTCCGGTCCGTCCCCCGTTTCGACCGCCGACTTCAATGGGGACGGCATTGCCGATCTTGTAACGGGTAACTATCACGGCAATAATCTCTCCGTTTTGCTGGGGCAACTATCTTCCACCGCGACTGCAACCGCGACGGGCATCTCCCCGGTGGGAGCTGTTACGTCTGCTCACCTGGTGAAGGCTACCTACACGGGGGACAGCCTCTATACCGGCAGCAGTTCGAACACCGTATCCCTTACGAGCCAGCCCATCGTGACGGTTCTCACGCTCTCGGTCACTCCGGCGATCAGTGCCTACGGCCAACAGGTTGTTCTAAGTGCGGTGCTCAATCCTTCGGTCGCTCAGACCCTATCCACGAACGGCGAAGTCGTTAGCTTCTTCAATGGGTCGCAAGCTCTCGGGACCGGCGTACTCACCAACGGATCGGCGACGTTAAATCTCACCACGCTGCCGGTGGGTGTGTCTGCAATCACCGCTCGTTACGCGGGGAACTCCAACTTCTTAGCAAGCACTACCGCCAGTGTTCCTCACACGGTCTCTCAACCTGGTGCTTCGCTCTCCCTCGCGGCGCAAACTCTGCCCGTTGGGACCGCTTCGGCCACGCTGGCCGCACAGCTTACCTACACCGGTACTGTCGCACCTACCGCTCCGGTCAGCTTTACTGTGGACAATGGCGCCGCTGTCACAGCCGTCTGCACGGGCGTTGCGTCACCGCTCACGTGCACGGCGAGCTACGCCATCAATTCACTGCTAGCCGGCGCTCACACCATCACGGCTAGTCAGCCTGCAGCAGGAGCCTATGCCGCAGCGTCCGCTACTGCGGCGCTCACTCTTACGGTCTCTGACTTTGCCTTTAACGCTACGGGTAATACCGTCCAGACCGTTACTGGGGGCAGCGCAGCCACCTTCACTTTCGCACTTAGCCCCGGAAGTCCTGTCTATCCGGGTGGCGTTTCCTTCGCCGTGGCAGGACTGGACGCTGGCATGAGCTACACGCTTACGCCGACGTCAGTTGCAACCACGGCAGGCCCCCAGACAGTAAGTTTGACGGTCCAGACAGTGAAGCTTACTTCCCAGGCCGATACTTCGCCGGCGTGGTCGCGGCGTTCCGGCCTGGCGCTGGCCGTCCTGTTTCTGCCGTTTTGTTTGGTTCATCGCCGCCGAGTGAACGCTCGCCTGTTGATGCTTCTGGGCTGCGGCTTTCTCTTCATGACCGCAATGACTGGTTGCGGCTCAAACACCGTAGTCACCACTACCACGCCCGTCAATCGCACGATCACCGTTACCGCGACAGCAGCTGGCTACGCCACACCTCACAGTGCGAGTGTCACGCTAAAGGTGCAGTAAGTAACGCAGTTTATTGAACGGTGAATCTCCGGAGTCCGTCACTCTCATTGAACGGTGGCGGGCTCCGTTGTTTTGCATCGCGTTACTAAGACTAAAGATTGCTAGCGTTCCGTATCGTGCGTGAGATAGAACCCGACGCTGTGCGGCTACCAGTGACTTCCTCTTGATCGGCGCCCGAATGGTCACTGAGTCCGTTTGCAGATGACGGCTGCGTCTGTAGCGGGTCCGCCGCTCCACCATCGCCCCAACCGGCTCGCCAGCTTTCTTCGTGGCGACCAATGCCTCAGGACTTGCGGACTGCGCGAACTTCCGCTCCCTTTACAAGGTGGGGAAAATGTCTGCCCCCAAAGGGCGGAAGGTTTTGTCACGCATGCTCACGTGGGTCTTTCGTAAGAGCTTGTTAGTGCCAGACCATGACGCTGCCTGCGTAGTCCGCCAGATAGACTCGTCCGTTGGAGACCACCGGCTGTGAGAACTTTGAGAAAACAAATTGCTCTGAAGTCCAGAGTGTGCGGATGCGACCACCGGTGAAGCCTGTCAGGTCGTAGGCAACGAGCCGGCCGGTTGTCACAGACCTGTTCGCGTCGCCATCCGGGATTGCGCACCAGGCGATGGCGTTTGCTCCTCGGTTTGAGCTGACCGAACAGAAGCCTCCGGGCATGCCACCGTGCTCCGCGCGGGATTGTGCGGACGCCATCTCATTGCCGCGGGCTACAAATGTCATGGCGCCATTTGCATCGAGGCGCCACGCCTGCAAAGGGCTGTTCTCTGCGAAGGCGAGCACGAACTGTGTGGAATCAGGCGCAAAATGCTGTGCCAGTGGCGAATGGATGTGCCGGGTCTTGGCGCCGGGAAAGCGGTTAAGGCCAGCCAGTTTCGCAGGACAGGAGTCCATGCCGAGATCCCATCCCAACTGGAACATCTTGACCTTCGCGCAGTTCGCCTTAGCGTTGGAAAAGTCCGAGGGCTGCGTATCTGGAAACTGTGCAGTGTTTGCAAGATAGCCGATTCCATCCTTACCTGCGGTGAGGTACAGGTTGAAACGCTCAAACAGAGTTCCGGAGAGATGAGCATCCTGGTCGCCCCATTGTGCGCCGCAATCGGTGTTCATAGGCATTCTGGCGCCCGGCGGCGGGTTGCTGGGTGCAGAGTCGCCTGCCACCTTATTCATCAGCATGGCTCGAGGCTGGGTAAGTTGGGCATTCGCACAGGTTCGTGCGGAGTCTGAGTAAGGGGCCCACGCGTGCAGTACAGCGAGCCTGGCTGGTGTAGTGGCAGTGGGTGGCGTTAGCTGTACCTGCATCATCGCCTCACCGAAGGTAGTGGAACCGTTGAACGGGCCATTGCCCGCACCCAGGTAGATGAGGCCATTCCGATCGATTGAGGGACCACCGCCCGACATCCAGATCCCGGCCCGGGTCGAGATTGCGGCCTTTACCTGATTGTCAAAGGTATCGAAGGCCAGAATCCATCCGGTGGCGTTCTCGCCTGTCTCAGCGAATGAACCCGCAGCGATCACGATAAACTTGACGCCATTGCGTGACCAAAGCGCCAGAGCGGCACGTTGTTTTCGTGGAGCATCCGAATACCGCTGGCCGTTACTGGCGGCATCCAGAACAGTGTTTGCCAGCACGGTGCCGTTGCGTGTGTCGATGACAAACATGCGCTGGTTCATGGACCGGTGAGAGCCAGTACCATCAGCGGAACAAGTCGCGACCTGGTAGAGCTTGTGTGTGTCCGGATCGATCACGCCGGTGCTTAGCATCCCGAAGTGTTCATTTACTCCCCACATATCGTTCTGAGGCACGGACCTTACTGGAGCGCAGAGCACAGGGGTCTGCCAGATACCCGCACCGTCTTCCGGCTTCACGCCGCGGATTACGTTGCCGTTCGAGGCGAGGAGCATGACACCACCGTCGATGAGCGGCTGTGCTTCGCAACCTCGCGCATCGCCGATGCACGGAATACGTGGCTGCATCTGCATGCCCGCGCCCACCTTTGCCACGGTGAGGATCGTTTCGCTGCGCGTTTCTGAGGTGCGGGCCGCATCGTAGGACTTCGTGAGCACCTGTGCGGGAAGGGACGCTGATACGACTAGAACAAGGACTAGTGTCTTCATAAAGTCACCGTAATTCCTGAAAAGTCGAGCGGGTTTCGAAGGGGAATATGCAACTCGCGCTTTGGCAGCGGCCCATCCTGATTGAGCAGGCTGTATGCGACACCGTTATCCGCGCGACTGAAGCTATTGGGTGGAAGCGGGATGCAAGCGCGACCGTCAGGGTACACCCATACGTTAGGGCCACCGCTTCGCGCGTAATTCCTGATCCAGCAGTTACGCCACGGAGTGTCCGTCCATACCCAGCGCGTGTTGAACGGATCGCGTGAGATACCGCACAACACCCCGGCCGCGTTGCCAAGCTCACCACCATTGCCATCACGCGACCAGATCAAAACGTCGGGGCTGATCACGTGGTAAGCCTGATTACCGACAGCGAGACGCTTGCCGATCCAGAGATAGTTATCAATCAAGGGGGCGAGGCCGTACAACTCATAGTCGCCGGCGTAGATACTGCAGGCTAACGCAGCCTGCGTGCAGGCATCCAGATAGAACCATCCTTTGAAGTTGACCACGCCATCGGCACCATCGGTGTCGTGGTTGTCCACGAAGGGAACCGCTGCCGAAGGATTCATGTGGCAATAGCGATCCGTGTAGACGAGTGCGTCCAGACCAGCACCCTGACTTACGGCTCGATACGCGAAATGGCTGCCAAAGTCGAAGACGGGGAGGCCGGATTGCCGGTGATAGGAATCGAGTTGTGCATTACTGCCGGTGTAAGCCTCGGCAACCTTGAATCCTGGAATACTTGCCGCCAGCCTGTGCGTAAGGTTCATGTCCATATCTTTGGCTTCATCAAGACGCAAGCCAAAGCCCGCTGTGACGTGCATAAGCCATGCTGTGCATTGAATCTTCATTTTGCGCAAGTAGTCCGCGGGCTTTGAGTGTTGATAGGGAACCCGTAAGCCATCCGCTGGCGCACGCTCGAAGTTCTGGTCGGGTGCAGCGCGGAAGAGGAAGGATGGCTTGTAGGCGAGCTTTCGGTCGCGCTTTCCCTTGCCGTTACGCTCAACGATCGGAAAGCCGCCATATTGATGCATCGGCAGATCGAACATGAGACGCAGGCCGTGGCGAAGGGCCTCCCGCGCGAGTGACTGCAGATCCTCCGCGGTGCCACCGCGCAAACTTTCCCACTGCCCAATATCCAGATCGCTTATGGGATCGTAGCCGAGGCTCATGTTATCTGACCCGGTATAAGTCGTGCGAAAGGGCGGTGGCAACAGAATCAGATCTCCGCCGAAGTCAGCAAACACGCCCGCAAATGTGCGCAGGCGTTCGTACCAGCCACTCTTGATCTTGGGATAGAGACAGTCGTAAAGGATCACTGGACCACTCCGGAAATGGTTACAGGGAGGAGAGCGTTGGAACAGGGACACGCTGGAAGCGATGGATGTTAACTGTTGATGATGCATAACAGTGACACGCATGCGAGGTACACGTGATCAAGCCTGCGATTTCCTACACGGGAGTTCCGAGCCATCCTAGCGACAGCAACATGATAAGTCCAATATTATTCGCGGAATTTAGGGTGATTTATGAGGACTGCTCTAAAGGTCGTGGCATTCGGCACAAGAATATCTACCACGGCCTGACATTCGGTTACCACGAGGAGGGATGTCGGCTGTCGAGAAGTCCTGATGATGCAGGCGCGGTCGTGAAGATCTAGCCGGAGTTACGCGAATGCAGGATTACGTGCTGCCACGTGAAGTGACATCCCGCTCCCGCGATAAGGAAGGAGAAGGTTGCGCATTAAGACGAGTGGTATCCCGCTCCTTATGTGGACCATGCAGGGCGCATAGCTATGGAGATCGCCAGCGGGATCTAACGTTTTCAGGAGAGGTGGTGTGGGTTGTTCGACCGGCTACGAGAAGTAATTTCGTTGGATTTGAACCCACATGTCCGAGAAACTCACAGAGACACTAAAAGCGACCCCGATTGAAACCCATTCATCCATACCGTAGGAAAACCACTGCCGTAACCGGTCGTTCGAGATAAGATTGCGCTTGCGTTTTCTGGTTGTCAAGCGCATTTTCGCGGTCGATCAATTTATGTTGATGGTGGATGTTATCGGTGGGTTTAATGGACCGCTTGCGATGCTTCCGCCTCCGGTGATGATGTTTTCCGTGACCATCCAAAGCCTCGTCAGCGGCAGTGCCATGCCCTTACTGGGCGTAACGACGAAGCCTGTGCGAAATCCGCTGACGCTGTTACCTCGTGCGATGATGCGCGGTCCCAGCCAGCCATAAACTACCACTCCTGCTTGCGCTGGCAAGTCTGCATTGTTCCTTTTTACCGTGGTCTGATTGTCAACAACCATCAGGTGATTCACATTGCCGACGTAGATCGCGAATGGGCCGCGAAGCCTTGCGGCAGCTACTTCGTCTCCGGGAAGCATCGATACCTCGATGCGATTGTTTTGAATAAGGATGTTGTCGGCAATGTCCGGCGCTCCACGTTGTACTTCCGAGTGACTTAAACCGATATGAACTCCTTCGCGGAAACGCAGGATGGAGTTGTTCACGATGCGGGCCTCGCGAAGTGATGAACCTGCCAGGCAGATCCCGCGCAAGCCGGTCACTGGGAAACTCTGGACCAAGTTCACGAAGCCCGGGAGTGTTTGCCAGAGCTGGGGGTTCTTTGCGAAGTCAATCGCGAGCTGATTGATGTTTTTGGCCGTAGCTGTGGGGGTGGCATCTGCGGGCGCGTTCTTGGCTACATAGGTACTGAATGCGTTGCGGAAGCGAGGATCCGATGTGAAGACGACCGAACTCTCGCCTACTTTCACGGAGGTATCGTGTTTGGTTGGCAGCATGAACGTGTTGATTTTGTTCGCGACGGTCTCCCGTAGGTTGACGGTGCCTGCCTGCTTCTTGGCTTGCGGAGACGTGGGAGCAGGTGCTGGAACCGGCGTCGGCGCGGGAGTTGGTGCAGGGGCCGGTGCGGGTGGAGGTGTTGTCTTCTGAGGTGCGAGCACACGGAGTCCCGAGACAAGAACTCCCGCAAGTTGCTTTATGAGGGCGTTGGATTTGGTGACGGTGTTTACCGTAATGGTTTGTGTGCTGTTGCAGACGATTTCATTGTCTTCAATCTGCGCTCGTAATACGTTCACGCCGAGGATGCCGTGCTTTTGCCAGCCAACATTCAAAGTGCAACCGCGTACTCGCAATGAGGCGGTTGTAGCCGGGTTGCGGCGGCCTTGCGGACGGACAGCGATGCAGGCAGATCCGACACTGCCATCATCGCTCGTCTGTGCGGTGACGCTCTCGACGACTACATCATTGCAGTCGATGAACGTAAGTGCGCCATTGAGTTGGGGTGCATTCGTGGCGGATGCCGTCACCGCCAGATCGCGAACGATGACGCTGGCACACTGATTGAATGTGAGGCAGGCTTCACCCGTGGAGGTGATCTTTGTGCCGTTGCCGGCGCCGGTGAGCTTGAGATGGCCGAGCTTAGTAAGGGCGAGGCCTTGTCCACTGAGAGGAAACGTTCCGGCCTGGAAGCAGATCTCCGCATCCTTGCCCGCAGGGAGTGCAAGCAGTGGATCCCACCAGGGATCTCCGGCTGTTTGCGGCGGGGCCACAACGACCGTGCACGGGCCCTGGTGCGCACAAAGAGCTTCCAGTGCCTGGTCCACATTCGTGACGCCCGCGAGTATGCCGCAGTTGGAGTCGAACGATACATCCTCTGCGCCAATCGCACTGAGAACCGGGAATTGTGGCACGCAGTTACGCGCTCCCGGGGCAAGTGCAAATGCTGATCCGTTCCAGGTGACTGCGGTGAGGATCTGGCGGTACTCCACCTGCCTCGACGGTAGCGGAAGGTGGGTTCCCGATCCGTCGACGGGCCATTCGATGGTGCCTGTGTCCGCATCGATGGCGGTGCGCGCTGGAATGAGCCAGTAGTCTCCAGCGCGATAGTCACCCGCGCTGAAGGTAACTGCAATGCCGTTCTCTAGAGTGATGGATCCGGTGGCGAGCGGAATCCCATTGGCGTCGCCGGTTGTGTGGTCCCAACGACGAAGGCGGGGTGCCCTGTCGAAGTTTACGGGCAGACTTGCGGCTGCCTGCAGTTCGATTTGATTCAGCGATGCAGTGACGTTCTTCACCGTCGAGAGCGGCTGTGGTTTTCCCCACAACTCGATAGCATCATCCAGCAGTTCCACGAATTGCTGATTTCCGAAACCCAGATCAGCATCGCGACCTACACTTGCGACATTCAGCACCGGCCCTGCAGTGGGCCCGGACGCGGCCGATCCGGCGATGACGGCGGTGAGGACGCTCCCATTCTCCCGTGACCATTTGCAGGTCGCCGTCGCAAGGGGACCGCCGTTGTGGATCTCCACGCGGTAGAGCTGATTCTCAAGGCCGCGGAAGTTTGCCTGCGGGGGCAGGACGCAAGGGCTGCTGCCGGTTGCGAGCGCAACCGTACCAGCCGTCATCTTCCCCGGATTGAACGCGGGCTGCCAGAAGGATGCGTTGACGCAGTCTATGGGATTGGGGAGAACGGCAGGTGCAAGACGTACCTGCCAGACCCACTGCGTCCGTACAGCGGTGTCCGCGCCACCAAGAGCCTTTTCCCTGATTGCAGGATCCTGCACGGCGGTAATCAACCGCTCGAACGCGCGCAGGTACACGACATAGCTGGTACTTGCGGTCAGGTCAGGGAACGAGGCCTGGCTGGGATTGTCCACGGGCAGATACGGTTGTGTACCCAGCCCACACTCTGTTCCATTCACGCAAGGGATGCCGTGCAGGTACAGGACGCCTGGGCCGATGGATAGCGTACCGTCGCTTTTGACGCTGATGCTGAAGTTGTTTTTGCCGCGCGCCACATCCCCGACGACACTTGCTGCGGTGGAGTCGATGCGGGTGTTGAGGATGTCGACTTCTTCGTTGAAGTCGGCGTCCACACTGACGCGTCCCTGCTGCTGCAATACCGACCGGTAGTTATTCCCCGGATTGAACGTTTTTCTTGAGAAGTCGCCCTTCATCAGTGTCTCCGTTCTTACAACTCAATCTGCATAGAGCAGGCCTGCTTCTAAACCGATGCGAAGGTATTCCCCAACGCGTATCTCCAAGTTGCCGCTTCGTGCCGGCTGCTGGAGTGAGTGGTACATGCCCATCTCCCCACCATCTTCACCACCCGACGCGATCTCGGCAGCGCAACGCGTGCCAAGCTGCGCGTAAGCCGGATGGGAGGGATCAAGACTGGTGAAAGCGGGTAGCAGGCGTGTGGCGATGGCCGTGATCTGAACCGCAATCGCAGCATTGGTCGCGCCCGCAGCGCGCGCAGTCGCCGTCGCGGTAGCAATGGCGGTGTCGGGCTGGCACTCGTATCGGCGCGGCGTGGTGGAGCCTGCGCCGAGGTAACTGAATCGCACGCACCCACCCTGGGTCCGCGTGCTGGAAAGTGAGCCGGTGATCAGCGAGTTCTGGACGAGACCGATCTCGCGCACGGCGATCATGCCAACCACGGTGGTACTTTCCAGCGACAGAGCGCCTGCGGAGGCGCCGGCATCGGCACTGATCGCAGGCAGGGAATCGCTGCCCGCATTAATGATTGAGTCCGTCACACTGACGTTCAGCAGGGCATCGACGATCAGCGGGCCGGAGAGGGTAGAAGCCAGTGCCAAGGTGCCACCGCCAGTGTTTCCCCAGGTGAGCGCAGGAGGTGGACTGCTGCCGACCGCCAGATCAGGAGCGGCGGGCATTGTGCAGCCTGTTATGGCGACGGAGCCTTGTCCACCATCGATGCGCACGCCGCCGGAGATGAGAAAGCCACTGAGTTTCAAGGCAGAGCCGTCACCCAGAATGATGGTCAGTGTGCCACCGATGACCGGCCGCATGAATGAGGCGGCACGCAACGTCAGCGTCTGGCCGGGGTCGAGCGTGATGGTGAGGTCTCCGGCAAAGGTTGCGCTGCTGGAGACGCGCACATCAGCCTTGCTCGCTGTGAGCGCAGTTGCGAGAGCGCCGGAAAGCGAGTCGCCGCTGGTGACTTCAGTGATTGCGGGCGCGTTCGGACGTACGTAGCCGCCCGCACCAAACGGTCCGGGTGATCCGTAGGCGTAATCAATCAGCACGCTGGACGGGGTCGCATTTGCCAGCATGAATCGGCCGAGTGCCGGATCAACTGAGGCCTGGATACCCGGAACGGCGGAAGGCGTCCAGTCTGACAGGTTACAGATGGCAATGAATTCCGGGTCAATGGGGGTACCGTCCACCACGATGCGGAAGACCGGATGAAGCGCCGTGAAGCCTACGGCCTCTTCCTCGATCACAGCCGGGTCGACTGCCTTCGCCAGCAGGGCACGTCGCTGCTCCAGTTCGGCGTATAACAGGCGGCGCGATGCACGGGAAGGCATGTTCTGCGGCAAGTCGGTGTGAGCCTGGTCCGCAGCAGGCCCGCGGACCGGCTGGAACAATGGGACATCGCGGCCTAACGGATCGAAGCTCATCCGATTGGGATTGACCGGTGAGGGAACGCCGGGTGTGCCGCCAGAGATGCTACCGACTGCAAGCCGGTACAGGGTGATGGCAATATTCGGAATGTTCCACAGACCGCGGCCTGTACTGACCTGGCGAACATCCACGGTGTGCGGCAGGTCGAGAAAAATCTGATTGTCTGCAAGGGCAGGAAGCGGTGACCTCATGGACGCCGTCCATGTGCGACTGGGGCGCAGGTGGCGTACATGCTGGGTTTGGGCGAGTCCCTGGAAGCTTTCCTTTGCAAGCGCGGGCCAGCCGGTCACATCAGCCGCGAGCATCTCCAGCACCGTGAGAGTCCCCTTGCGGCGGCGATAGCTGATGGTGTTTGCGACCTCGGCGCGGGGGCTGCGCACGTTCGCTGTTGAGCCACTGAGCGAGGTATAGCCGATGAGATCGCCGAGATAGGGAACGACCCAATCCGCACACGTCTCGATGAAGAGGTCATCGTAGAGCTGCTCAATGTTCAACTCGACGCCTGAGATCTGCGTAGCGATCGCGCCGATCAATGCATCCAGTGGACCTTTGGGTTGATCGTCGCTCAAGGCGTCGCGCAGCTTGTAGATGGCCGGAATCAGGCTGAGGAGATGCTCCTTGTCGTATCTCATGCGTTCCCCCGTACGCTATTCAGCGCGCCAACCCGCAGAGTCAGGAGTTCCGCGCCTGTCATTGTGGAGCCGAGAGCGGAGGCACCCGCAGCGGCAAGGAAATCTGCCGGTGCAAGCGTAAGGTCCGGTGTCGTGCCACTGCGATACAGCGCATTTACGTCGACAGCAATGACACCGGCAACGGATTGCATCACCGCGATCACTTCGCTCAGGTAGACCGGTTGTCCGAAGGCCCGGACCGTGAAGCTGAAGGCGCTTTGAAGAGCCGCCTTCACGGCTGTGAGCACGGAGTCTGAGACGTAAGCGGGATCCACGATGATCGAAGCATCGACATCGAAAAACACGGGTCGGTAGGCCGTGAGTGCGGACGCGACTCGCTCATCCCCTGCTGACTGAATAGCTGACAGAAGATCCGAGTATGCGGGCGTACCCGGCGGAATGACCGCGCCGTTCGGTCCGGCAATGGTGACCATCGCCACGCGGCGATGCCCGTCCCATACCCAAGCAGCCTGAGCTTTTGCGATGCCTGCAGACGCCCTTGCGAAGTCTTCGTAGTCTGGCAGGGTGACGATCCTGCCAAGCGTCTTGATCGGGTAGGGCATTGAGATGCGCGACTCTTCCAATGTCTCGGGTGCGCCCCCACCGGTGGCGGCCACCGGATTCACGACGCTGCTAAGTCCCAGCGGACGGCTCAATGCCAATGAAAGCTGGCCTGCCTTCAGGTTGCCGCCCTCGCCGATACCGCGGCGATAGTCTGCAGTGATGTTCTCCGCGCCGCTTGGCAGTCGCGCCCCGTTGACGCCATCCCCAAAGCAGACCCATGTGGTGCCCTCAGACGTGGTCTGCAGCATGTACACACGATCCTGCGGCCTGCACGCGAAGAGATTATCCACCCGCGTCCACGCGACACCGTTCACTCGCACGGTGATGGCCGGCAGAATGCCCGCGGGGACCGATGCGCTGACCCATGTGAGTGGACCCTGCTTTAGAGCGAATCTTTGAAAGACCTTGGTCGCATCGCCGGCACCCAGCGTCTCTGCCGGAAGGGATTCGCCGTGCGTCGATGCGGCCACATTCGCCAGGACACGCACACTGGACCACGCAAATCTGTTGGTCAGGGGATTGGACAGCTTTAGCACCGTATAGCCGTCTTCAAGAGTTACTCCGGCAATCGTCCGCTGCTCAAACGCTGTCTGCCCCGGAAGAGGGGTAAGCTCTCCCATGACGACTATGTCCCGGCCGGCTACCAAGCCAAGGTAGGGACCATCTAGTCGCAGCGTGTCGCCGCCTGCGTCGGCATTGCCGCTTGTTGCAGTCATGGACGGTGCAGCCACAGCGAATGTGGCCGCCTCCAAGAACACGCGGGTCGATCGCAGGGAGAAGCTGTCGAGCACATTTTGAGCCGGCGGGTTCTTGAGTGTCACGCGAGTGGTCCTTGCGGCGGGACCGAAGACATCCACAGAGAGATCGATGGCACCGCTGATCTGCGTGACGACTCTCAGAGACGGAGCATCCAGCATGATCCACCTGCCAGGCACGGCGGCGGGATTCGGTACGTCCAGATACAGCTGCCCGGCCCCCGCGTTCTGCTGCGAGAGATGACCGTCCGAAGATGTATGAGTCACGACGCTCTTTACGAGCTTCTTGCTGATGCTCAACTCTGCCAGTGTTTCCAAGGACGACGAGCCTGAGAGGTCGGCGTTGTGACCGAAGAGCGCAGCAGCCGATGACATGACACTGACGGTCACGCCGGAGGTGTCCTTCGCCTGCGCGTTGCGGATTGCTTGCTGTAAGCGCGCGGTATCCCAGCGGCGGTTGCTGATGATGGCTTCAAACTCCGGCTGGTTCCACTTGCGGCCGCGCACTGCAGAGAGGATGTAGCTTTCAGTGAAATCATCTGGCGGGTTAGACACTGGAGGCGGCTGCAACGATCCGAGAGTGGCACCCGGGTTTGTCGCACCGTCGAGAGTCAACGTGGTTTGTCCCGCAACCGTCTGGGTGTCCACCTTCAGCACCTGCTGCACGATGGGCGCCGAAGGATCCTGGTGCAGCAACACAAAGTCCCCCGGCTTAATGTTGCCGACGAAACCCTGCAGCGTGACCGCGCTGAACGCGGTGGCGGCCGCCGAGAACGGAGCCGTGGGACGAAGAGGAATGCTGTTCCACTCCGGCTGGGCTGTCAGCGCTTCTACTGTTTCAAATGTCTGAGGCGACTCTCCGGGGCCGGGAACACTCTGCACCTTTGTGCCGATAGGAATGCTGACGGATGCAGGCACACCTTCCACGGCTCCGGGCGTGGGGTAGGGGCCAGGCGGAAGGCCTGCGATGGCAGGTGCTGGTGGCACCACGGGCGATTCCAGCGTGAACGCCAGATAGGTCGAAGCAGCGCGGCCCGCTGCGAGTTGGTAGCCAAGCAGCTGGCCCATACCCACGAGCGATTGGCGTTCCTTCGATGTACGAAGGTAGTGCTCGTTTGCAAAGCTCTCCTGGTAGAAGCTCAATACGTCGCAGAGCACGGCAGCGGCGTCCATGACGGCGACCGTAAAGTCATCCGTCTCCCGCGTGCGCAGGCCAGAGGTGTTGTTCTCGGCGAGCATCGAAGCGAAGAACTGGCCGTGTATTCCCACGCGATAAGGTATTGTGGAGAGGCCCTGCGGGTTTTCGATGGTGCCGGGTGCTACTACGGCGATGCCGGTGCAGCAGGTGCAGTCGCTCATAGACCTCCTTCCACGATCAGCTTGAAGGTGCCGTGTTCCGGGAAATTCGGGTCGTTGGCGATGCTGAATGCTTCCGTCAGTCCAGGCGTCAGGAAACCATCGATGATGCCTTGTTGGCCTGGCTGGCCTTCGCGCTCGAAGTGAGTTATACGGACGTCGCTGACTCCGGCAATGCTCTGAACCGCCGCGATCAGCGGGCTCATGTAGAAGCGTTCGCCCATCACGATCACATCGGGGTGGAAGAGGCCTGGGGAACCGTCCGGCTGTATACCGCTGTTGAGTTTGGACAGGATGGCGGTGCGCACGTCTTCGCGATATCGGTTGGCCCCTGTACACACATGCATCTCGATGCTGAGCGGGACCAGCATTGCCGGCATCACCTCTACGTCGTGGCCGGCCATGCGTTTTTCCTCGAGTGCCAGCGTCACGCTATCTTTGAGGGCCTCCGTCAGCGCACCACCCAGCGCATCGACGACGACGGTTACGGTGTGCCAACTGCCTGTCCAGCGCATGCGCGCGGATGCACGCTGCACACCGGCGACCGCCATCGCCTCCGCGACATAATCGCTGGATGTAACGGCGCGCTGTTGTGTCCGGTAAGCGTAGGGAATCTTCTGCCGAGCCTGGTCGATAGTCTCCGGCTCTACGCCGCCGGACGCAGGTAACGGGTTCCACACGCGGTCTATCTCGGAGTGAGGCAGCATCACGTGATGAATGGAGTCGCCACCCACGTTTCCGTCGCGGCCATTCCCAAGACGATAGCTCGCGGAGAAGACTGTCTGTTGATCAGGCTTGCGGCCGTGTGTGTCATCTCCGAAGCGCAGTGTCGTACCCAGGCCGGGTTCTGACTCCGCCACGAAGTACGCGCCGTCCGATGCGATATCGCGATCCAGCAGAGAGAGTCTGGGCAGCCATGTCAGACCACCCGGCGTGCTGGTCAGCGTTACTTCTGGCAGCGCCTTGCGCGGGTCGGTTGCGAACAAAGCTGCTGCGGAATCGAGCATGACGCCTGGCAGCGGCACCGGCAATGCGGGTGTGGCGAAAGTTACAGGGCTTGCCGCAAGCTGTGGCAGGTAACGGCCTTGTGCAGGCATTGCGGCCAACGGCTCATGGGCAGCACCATCTACCGGGGGTCCGATGGTGCGTCCGTGATCGGCAAGCACGATGTTGCCAAGCGCCATGCTGACGTCCTGCAAGGGATTGCCTGCGCTATCGCGGCTTGCGATACACAGCGCGAACTGTAGCGCATCTTCCGGATGCCAGGTGATTTCGGTGATGAGCTGACCATCGTACGGGTCACTGCCACTTGCATCCACGCTGAGCAGGCGCACTGCCTGGCGGCGCACGGCATCGGCATCGCCACGATCACCCGTTTTCGGACCGATCATCTCGCAAAGGACAAGTACGTCGCCTGCACGGAGCGAGTCAAAGCGTCCGCGCAGTGTGGCTCGCGTGCCGCCTTTCGGCAGACAGCACTCACTCGCACCCCATGTGTGGAAAGGCAACTCATTGTGCGCCAGGAGCAGGTCATGAACGTCGCGCATCGATTCGAACACACCCGTTCCCGCGTGGACCGCGTCGGTGAATCCGTTCCATGTCGTGGGCAGTGCGGGCTGTAGTCCGGGCTGGTCCGTCAGCAGGCGAGAGCCGGTCGGCACCGCCGCCAGAACGCCACCGGGCACGTCTGCAGTCACATGCAACTGCACCCACACGCGCGCGTTGTGACCGCTGTGCATCTGGTAATCCATCAGGCGTGCGTGTCGTTTGACAGAAGTATTCAGGCGCGCTGTGGAGAGATAGGCCTCTGTTGCGACGGCGTCCTGCCGGTAACTCAGGTAGTCTCCGGTGTACGCCAGCACCTCGAGCAGCATGGCACCCACCTCTGCAGCGTTGCGACCACGCCAACCGGGAACAAGCAGCGACACACGATCGAACAACTGCCGTCGCATCGCACCGTAGTCGCGCGCGAGATAGTCAATCTGAGGCGTATCGTAGACCGTCGGCGGGCAGCTGGACGTTGCGGCACAATCAGCCGTTCCGCACTCTGGATGAAAGACGAAGTCCACCGCGCTTAACTGGGGATCGATGCCGGAAGGAATACCCGGCAACGGAAAGGGATTCCCGATGCGCAACGTGTAGTTGGACCGATCGCCCTCAGTGTTCAGTGTCAGCGTCAGAACGGTCGAGCCCGTGGCCGGGTTGGGTGCGTAGGCTGTCACCTGCAGACCCGTGATGCGTGCGCCGCCCTCGACGAAGAAATTGTCCGTCGCCAGCGGGATCGCAATCGGGTGCAGAAAGTGCACCTCAACCTGGGTGGGTGTGGCTGGCTGCACCTCGACAAAGTCAATGCCATTGAGCGGTGTCGTGCCCGTCAGCCTTCGTACCGCTTCGCGCCGGTCTTCGCTTGCACACAGAAAGGCGGCCATCAGTTGCTCCTCGTAAACGTGGAGGTCTTCTGCTGTTGTGTTTTACGCAGCGTGTAGGAGACGGACACAGAGAGGGTGCTATCGGTCTGAGAGACATCGACGCTTTCCACCTGCAACAGATCGCCCAGCCATTGCTGGATGGAGCCTGCGACCATGAACTGCGTGGCTGCGGAGAGCTGGTCGCCGCCGGGAGCGAAGACCATCTGCAGCAGGCCGCCGCCAAAGTCAGGCCGGTTCACGCGTTCCCCCGCATGCGTAAAGAGCAACTGTTCCAGCATGTCTTCCACATGCTGCTCGTAAGTGCCAGTGCTGGTACGGCCCCGGCCATCGATACGGATTGGAAATCGAACATGCTGCATAGCAGTTCCCCGTGGCGTTCTACGTGCCGATTACCCGCGGTTGTGTGGACACGATGTTGATGGGTCCTTGAGGAGCCTGAGTGGGGCCAAGTCCTAATCCGACCGAGGTCTGCAGTAACGCCGGTTGACCGTTGATCAACACACGCGCCGCAGGCGTCACCCACTGTACACGCAGACATGGTTGCGGCGTGGGCGATGTTGCGAGAAACAGACAACCCGCGATCATGGCCTGATCGGTCACTGTGGCGACCGGCATGCCGCTGACGAGGACGCGCGTGTTCGACGAGATCACGTTGACGACGCCCGTGCCATGCGCGCAAATGGCGATGGCTCCTACATGGAATAGAGGTCCCGGCATTAAGTCACCACCAGCGCGCCCGTGTTCACGGTGACCGATGGTCCGATCAACGTGATGCTCGCGCCCTTTCCGTTCTGTATGTAAATTCCCGTGTCGTTTACGATGATGCTCGCGCCCAGCGTGCTTTTGAGCATGATGCCGCCGGTTGGGCCAGGCACATCGCTCAGCACGATGCCGTTCTGCAGCGTGGTCTGCATGGCCATACAGGAGACTGCAGGTGGTGCGAGTTGCGTCAGCGCAGGCACCTCCGCTGCAGAGCCCCACCAGCCGCCAACCCAGATGGGATAGTCGGGGTTGCCCTGCTCAAATTCCACCCATACGCCGGCACCGATCGCGGGTAACCACAACATGCCGTTTTGAATGCCGCTTGCAGGCACACACGGCATGGCCCACGTTGACGGCACAATGCCGTACACGTCCGGCACCTGCACCATCAGGCGTCCGGTCTTCATCGGGTCCACGTTGTTCACCACCGTGCCCCGGTACTTGCCGTAGTAACGCGTTGTTTCGTCCATGCTCATCGTCTATGGCACCACTCGAGGCGTCAGGCTGATCAGCCCGTTCCGAGCCAAGTTAAAACTCTGTTTGTACTCGCGCTTGCGAGGGTTGAGGTTATGCGTCACGCTCTTTACGAAGTAAAGGCCGTCATACGCAGGTCCACTGCCACGGACACCCACCAGTTGCCGCGCACCAAGTACGCGTCCGTAACGCAGTACATCAAGGGAGCCGCTTGCGGTAATAGCGTCATTGGCCTCCGTGGCTTTGCCGATGCCCTGGATCATGGCCTTCAGAGGATCCAATTTTGCTGCGCCTTCCAGAAACTTCAGGTGCAACGCCGGCGCAGACTTCGCCGCCAGCGGTGGAGCGTAAGGGCTTAGAGAGGGAATCGGAACAGGAATATTCAACTTGGTGAATGGTTCCTGAATGAGGACGGCCAATTGTTCGCGCGTGGAACCGTCGAGGCTGAAGCTCAGAGATTCCACGTTGGTTGCTGCGTCCATGTTGATGTTGAGTGCAGGCTGCGGCACGCCGATGCGAATCTCTGGACCGAAATAAGCCAGATTCACACCCGGCGCGGGGCCTGGACTCAGGTAGAAGACATAGCCGTTCTCCTTGGCAAGTTGATTGATGTAGTCAAGGTCCGTGCCCTTCTGGAAGGCGATGGACTTCATTGGCAAGTTGAGATCGGGAAACAGAGAGGGAATGATCAGCGGAACAAGACCGTAAATTGCGTACTTCGCCAGGATTGCGGCGACTCGCAATTCGACCGACATCGCAGGATAGGGAATGCCTTTCAGATCAATCAGCCCCATCATGACGCTCACATCTTCACCCGTGACCGTGAGTGTGCTCTGTCCCGGCTGGTTTGACGGAGCAAATTCCTGGCGCATGACGATGCCATCCATCAGCACGTTTGGAATTCCGTTGACGATAGCCATAAGGATCACGCGGATGCCGGGATCGAACAGGCCCGCAGGAAGAAGCGTTGTGTTCAACAGGCTGTTTGTCGCCACGTTAAAGAGCAACTGGAAGCCGCTGCGCTGGCCGCTGGCGACGGTGACCTGCGCGCTCTGCAGCGCGTTCGACACCGCCGCCGGCGCGGGCACGGGCACCATGGGGCCAATCAGCAACGTGAAGAAGATCTGCTGCATGCTGTCTACCGTCTCCTCAGTCGTCCGCAGGCCCACCGGGAAGGCCGGCGGGCAGGGTGATGCGCAGGTTTGTTCCAGGTGTTGCGGTCAGGTCCGCAGGATCGAAGGCAAGGTTGGCATCCGCAATCTGCCAGAACATCTCCGGGTCGCCCAGATACTGAGCCGCAATTTGATCGAGTCGTTCGCTCTGTCGCACCGTGTGCTGTTGCAGCGTTGCGAACTGCGATGGGTGCGGGATAAAACGGCGGCGCAGAAAAGCGACGTTCCGTCCGTCGGGCAGCACGGTCTGTGTAGCCTCCACCGCGGAGTAGCGACTGTTGGCTGGCAGCGGGTTCTTCATAGGGTCCTCCTCGTAAAGGAATCAGGGATACGAATCAGGTTGGCGATCATCGGGTCAGCCCCACATCGGCTGCGCTGCCATAGGCAAACTTGCGCGCCAGAGCTTCCATCTGCGACTGATGCGCAAGGTAAAGTTCGGACCCTCGGCTGCCTGGCACAAGGTCGTTCACATTCAGCACGCGCAGGCTCAGGCTGACGCGGGCACGAATTGGATTTAACTGCGGATCGAAGGCATCCTCTGTCACGCTGTACTCTGTAATGCGAACCGGCAGGATACGGTTACGACCCCAGACAAACAGTGTGAGTGGCATCATCACGGGAACGATCTCCAACGTGCCGGCCATGGCGAGAGCCTGGTTGGAACGCAAGGTGGAGACGGAGGGAGTGACGAGCATCTCAAGCGCTGCAAGCTGCGGCAGGAGGCCATTGGGTGCACCGGCTGCTGTTGCCATCTGATCGGTTGCGTCGAGCTCGGCGTCGATCTTGTAGGTTTCGACGGGCGGAGCCTTGAGGCGCAGGGCGTCCACGCGATCGCCTGACTCGGCACCGACGGCCTGCGGCTGGAGGGAGCGGCTGAGGGACTCCGGACTGTACTGCAGCACGATAACCTGCTGCGTCGACCCGGAGTTGGGGTCGGCGAGCACGAGACCAGCGCGTAATGTGCGTGGTGATACGGGTGTGCTCATCGCAATGTTGCCTTTCAATACAGTGGTGTCAGCCACCACGGTAGGTCTTAAGGAAAACGGCAAGCTCCGCGGAGAGTACCTCTGCAGCACCTGACTTTGCTATTACGTCCTGGTTACGGTGCGCCTCCAGCCATTTGCTGAAAGCCTCTCCAAGCGCGGGGAAGCTGGCATTGCCCGGCGTGGTTTCAAGTGATTGACCAGACTCGATTACGCTGCGGAGTCTGAGAAATATGTTTGCGATGCGCCGTGCACTGTCGTCCCGAACGCCTGCGAGTTTCTTTCGGTTGTATTTAGGTAGATCTGGAGAACCCTTGTGATCCTTGGGATCCACCTTCAACGGCAGGCCTTTTCTCAATGCATCCACCTCCGCGGCTTGAGCTGCGCCCACTGGAGCCATGGGCGCGAGCGCTCCGTATGTAACGTCGCCTGCGTTGGCGTGACCTCCTTCTGCGAGTGATTGGGCGAGGTCCATTGCTGGAAGCATTCCCTCTCCACGAGCTCGCTCAAAGAGGCGCAATGTCCGATGTTCCGGGGAAGCTGCAAGAGCAGCCATGGTTGGCATACCAGTCTTTATCCACTCCGTTCGCATCGCGCTATAGCTGGACTTCCTGCCGAGGGGAACCATCAAGCCTGAAAGCAATGCCGGACTATCCGAGGCAGACGGCCCGCGCCTGCTTCGGATGGTGACACCTGTGGACCGGAAGAAGAGCGGTGCGTGCCTTGAGGACGTTCCTCGCTCTGTACGTGCCATCCGCGCGCTAAATATGTCGTCCAGTTCTGCGTTTGGGCGGACGTAATTGTCAGCCTCCTTTGCGCTCGACATTCCGGCGTCATCCGCTGCCCTGGATGCATACCAATCTTCCTCAAACCTTCTTTCTGCGGCTCGCAGAATGGGGAGCAGCTCTTTGCCGATGCCAACCTTTTCGACTTCAGTCACGGGAGCTTCCGGGTTGATCTTCGCGATGATCTCGCGGCCCGCAACGCGCAGCGAAGTCAGACGATAACGCAGCAACCAGAACCCCAGGCGTGCCTTCAGCCAAAGGCCACTGACCCCGCGCTTCAGCATGCTCTCAAGTGGCGGCTTGATGGCCGCTACAGCATGCTCCAGTCTCTTTTGTTTCCTTTCCGCGGCGTTCTTCTTTCGTTTTTCCCGCCACGCCTTGAATTGCTCCTGCTTCTTCTTGAGCCAGTCTTTGGCCTTTCCATAACCAGTGCGAATCTTCCCAACGACCTTGCTGCCAGCGCGGAGGATTGCGCGGCCAATTTTCGTCTTGCTCAAGACTCGTACGACAGCTTTCCCGGCACGCGTGGCTACACGTGCCACGGCACGAGCACCGCGGGTGACCACTCTGCCAACGGCTTTCGCGCCGCGTACGACAACGCGACCGACAGCCTTCACGCCACGCACGATGACGCGGCCAACGACCTTCAGTCCCTTTCCAATCGCCTTGCCGACGCGCTTGAAGAAGGCGACGATCTTTTGCGCGATAGCCTTGAGTTTGCTGGTAACGCCGCTCGCTGCTCCGCCAAGGCGCGACATGATGAAGCCTGCAAGGAACTGGATGAGCGCGATGGCTCCGGCTGCAAGGGCCGTGGCAAACTGCGGGCCCGCGCCGCCCGCCTTGACCGCCTTGAGGAAGGTGAAGAACAGCTGGAAGGCGGCGATGATGCGCTGAATGGCTCCCCATGCTGCGATCAGTCCCTGGATGACGAGCATCACCGCGCCGGCTGCAGGGATGATCATCGCGATGAGCTTCTCGATCAGGAACTGGATGACGATACCCGGAATGGCGGAGATGATGGCGCTCCACACAAAGCCAGCGATCTTCTTGAGCGAGAGGCCGCCCTTTCGCAACAGGTCCAGCACCATTCGGCCCATGCCGATGATGCCTTCGATGGTGTCGTTGAACCACTGTTTGAAGGCGGTCTTCAGAGCGGTCCACAAGTGATTGCGGATGCCGTCCATGATCGATGCGCCAAGATTGCTTAGCCACTGGCCCGGTGCGGGTGCAATATCTTTTACCAGCGCAGCGAACTGGGCGAGTGCCGCGATCAGCGCACGCACCTTGTCGAGCACGCCCTTCACAAAGCCAGCGACTGCCTTGATGATGCCGCTGTAGATGGCCTCGTAGGCACTGAGGATGGCGTTGAGCGCCTTCATCAGTCCGTTTAGAAGGGCGCGGATACCCTTGTCCAGCGCATCGGCCAGCTTGTTGACGGCCTTGACGGCGGCGTCCACCAGACCGTGAATGGCCTTACGAAATTTGTCGTGCAGGGCAGGGAAGGCGGCGAGCAGCTTGTCGCCAATGGCTAGGAGTGCCTTACCGGCTGCCTGGATGAGACCCACCACGGCCTTGCGTGCGGCGTCGATGACGGCGTGTGCCAACTTCTGCGCTGCCTCGATCGCAACCTTGACGAGTTTGCGCGCGGCGTCGAAGACGGCGTGCACTGCATCCAGCAGCTTGTTAAAGAAACTGCTGATACTGGAGGCGATCCAGCCGAAGATGCCGCCATCATCTTCGCTCTCGCGCTTGGCTTTCTCGCGCTCGGCCCGAGCCTTGTTCTCGCCGTCGGTGCGTGCTGTGACGATCTTGCGGTTGCCTTCGGCGATGTGTTCGTTGGCCTTGTCCTGCGCCTTTGTCTGTTCGGATGTAATTTCGCCGCGAGCACCCTGCAGTTCCTTGCCAGAATCATCTCGCGCTGTTGTAACCGCCGCCTTCTGACCTTCGGTCCAATCTTTGCGCTGATCCAACACTTGTTTGCGCGCGGTTGTACGCTCATCCGCCTGCTGCTTCGCATTAGCGTCAATCGCATCGGAAACCTGTTTCTGGCTGTCTGTGTTGGCCTTCTGCTGCTCGTTGTCTTTGTCCGCGCGTTTCGTCGTGAGCTGGCCGGATGCGGACGTTGCATGCTGGCGAACTTCGTCGCCGTGCTCCTGTTCGGCAACCGTGGCAACACCTATGTCAATGTCCCCCATGCCGGCGTCCTGCTCTGGCCCGGCGCTTGCAGCGGCGACACCCGCTACGGCTTCATCCGGGGCTATGGTGCCCGGTGTCACTGCAGGGTACAGATGGTCCTCTCCCATCGGTTCGGCAGCGTCCTGCGCGCCCTGCTGCGCGTTAGTCGCTGCGCTGTCCATCAGTGCGGTCTGTTGGTTTTGCACCTGCGCGGGATCGGCATCACCCTCCAGCGCCAGAGGTGGCGCATCTCCCGCGTCAACATTCAGCGCCTCATCGGTGACTGGCACCTCTCCGACGGCCTGCTGTACCCGGCGTGCATCTGATTCGGTGATCTTGCCTTCGCTGGTACCGGTCACCTGGGGTCTTGCGATTCCCTGGGTCACTGGTGCACCCGGCTCGGGCGCTGCCTGCGGTGCAGCAACCGCCATGGGAGCTCCCGCAGCAACTGCTGCCACTCCGGCCGGGTCAGCGGCTGCAGGAACAGCAGGGACATTATCCGGAGCCACACCATCCGCGCCGCTCGGTGCTCCCGTAGGGCGTTCAATCGTCGGGGGCGCTGCCGCCAGCTCTGCCTGCTGCTGACCGGTCTCCGCGGCGACTGTCGCCTGTGCTGCCCCCATCGCATGCGCAGCGCTGGCGACCTGCATGCCACCGACGGCGTCCATCGCACCAACGGGGTCGGCGGAGGGAATGCTCTGGGCGGCGTCGGGCTCCGGCGGAGGCTCCGGGACGGCCGCGCCACCACCGCCTCCACCACCCGCGGGTGCAGCGGCATCGTTCTGCGGTGGTTCGCCTGAGAACTCACCCAGCAGGCCCGGTGGGATGGTACCGGGAGCCGAGCCCTGTCCTCCCACTTCCGGCTGCGCAGCGATGCCTTCACCGGGAACCGTACCTCCGTTGTCACCGACGTGGCCCTCGACCGAAGACTCTGAAGCCGCATCCCCGGCAGTGGCCTCCGATGCAGCGGCGGTCACGCCCGTGTCGATATTGGGGTCAATCTGCTGAGCCGTATTGCTGCCCATCGCGGTCGGTTGAGTGACAGCCGCTTCCTCAGGCGACGATGGCTTCGCCTGCGGCTGCTCCACTTCCGGCTGAGCTCCCGTCTGAGAGAGGGAGGGAAGGGCGATTCCAGCTGGGGCTGAGGCGGTTTCGGATGCCGATTCGGTCTCATCAGAAGAAGCCCCGACAGCGCCTTCGTTTGCAGTGTCAACATCCGTTCCCGAAGTAGCTTCCGTCTCCTGAGCAAGGCCGGCAGGAACGGCATCGGGCGTGGGCTCGCCAGTGACGGATGCTGTGTCAGCTTTGGAGTTCTGCGCCTGTGATGGATCTGCCTCCGCCTCCTCTGCTGCCTCTGTGCGACCTTCGGCACCGGGAGCGCCGCCCCTGTCTTCCGCGACGTGTGCCTGCGGGGCATCGGTTCCCGCGCTGGCTTCGGTCGCTGTCTCGTCAGCATCAGTTGGGGCCGCAACGGAGGGCTGCTCCATCGCACCACCTCCGCCGGCTGCCGATGGTGCGGACGGAATTACTGCGGATGTGGCGGGTTCGGGGGCAGGGGCAGCTACTGCCCCGGCACCTGCAGATTCGGCGGTCTCGGTAGTGACCGCACCCGCTGCAATCTGTGGCTGGTCGACGGCTGCTTCGCCCGATGCAGCGGCTTCCTCCTGTTCACCTTCGATCCCCGCCTGTTCGCTCTTTCTGGCTTGCGGTGCTGTCTGATCGTGTGCCTCTTCGCCATCGAGTTTCCCGTTTGCGGATTCGACGGCCCTGGCTTCTGGCGACAGATCTCCGATGGGCGCGGCAGCGGCACCCTGGGCATTTTCGGTACCGTCCAGACCGGACGGAACGTCCTCGGCCAGTACATCCAGAAAGGTGCGCCACTCATGGCTTTCCATGTGGGCTTCCAGCCAACGTAGAACGTCGCGGCGCAGGTCGTCTTCCATGCGGATCAACTGGTTGCGGATCCTCCCGCTGCTGTCCTTACCATCCGCGCGCACGCGCATCAGCAGCGTCCGCGAAAGTTCCTCGACGGTCCGCGCCGGGTCGATGGTCTTTGTCTCTCGGTTGGCCATACCCGCAACCCGTCTTGCGACGACCGCTTCGGCTGTCGGCGTGGGTATGCTGCCCGTCTCGGCGGCCTCATCTGCCTGGCGTTCCAATGGCTCTCCCGGCTCGGATGCGCGAAGATCCTGCGCGGGCGGAGCAGACGCCTGCTGTTGCAGGGTGTGCATCGCCTCATGCGCCAGCAGGTCGCGACCGGCCAGCGTCTCCGGTTGCCATTTGCCTGCACGGAAGAAGATGTGCTGTCCCAACGTCAGCGCATCTGCCCCCAATTCGCGTGCTACCTCATCTGCCAGAGGACCAGTGTGAACGCGAACCGCTGCAAGACTGGTTGAGAATCTGATCTCAAGTTCCACGCGCACTGCATCTGGCAGTGGTCTTCCCGGCTCTGACATCGCTTTGCGCAGTGCAGACCGTTTTGCGTTCGCCTTTGGCTTTGGCTGGGGAGGAGCAGCGGACTTGCTCATCGGCCCTCCCCGGCGTAATGCAATGCCTCATACAGCGCCACTGCCAAAGCCCTTCCCACGCGACGCGGCTGGTCGCCGGTGTGCGCCGGCAGTGTCAACGTCGGCAGTTGCCATTCCGAATGATCCTGCTTCGCAAAGCTTGCAGTGCCCCGGTTCAGGACGATCAGTTCGAACTCTGCGGAAAACGCCGCAGCGCACACCTGCCGAGCACCTGGCGTCATGCCTTCCAGAACAAGGTCGCCGATGCTGAGTTCGAACGGGGGCGCAGGCGCTCTCATACCCAGCCCTCGATCTCGGAATCACGCAGCGTTCGTTCCAGCTTGCTGTACTCCATGCGCGCGCCTTCCAGCAGCAGCGGCATGGTCACGCCGGTGCCGTGCTCCGCCGCCAAGAACATGGCAGTCATGGCGATATTGCGGATATTGCCCCCGGCCACCTGCAAACGGGCAAGCAGGTTGAAATCGACATTTTGCAGTGGCACTTCTCTCGGAAACATGCGCTGCCAGATTGCCGCGCGCTCCGCCGCTTCGGGCAGGCGGAAGTGGAGGACGAAGCGCAGGCGCCGCAAAAATGCGGGATCGATATTTTCCGCAAGGTTGGTGGTTAGCAGTGCAAGCCCGCGGTAGACCTCCATCCGCTGCAGCAGGTAACTGACCTCGATATTCGCGTGGCGGTCGTGGCTGTCTTTTACCTCGCTCCGTTTGCCGAAGAGTGCGTCCGCCTCGTCGAAGAGCAGCACAGCGCCGCTTTGTTCCGCAGCTTCGCAGATGCGCGCGATGTTCTTTTCGGTCTCTCCGATGTACTTGCTGACAAGCTGACTCAGGTCGACGCGGCAGACGTCCAGTTCCAGTTCATGCGCGATGACCTCGGCTGCAAGCGTTTTTCCGGTACCACTCGGACCTGCAAACAGTGCGGTGATCCCAAGTCCGTTCGGACCACGTTCGCCGATGCGCCACGTGTCATACACCTGCGAGCGATGCCGAACCTGCGAGGCAATCCTGCGCAGCCGCTGTTTCATGCCGGCGTCAAGGACCAGGTCTTCCCAGCCTGCCCGCGGTGTGATGGTCTGCGCCAGTCCCTCGACGGCTGCGCGAGCGCACTGCCGCGCAGTCCTCCAAAGGGACACGCCGGGATCGCTGCGCCACGCGGCCGCTGCTACGCGTATGGCATCTGCGTCAAAGTCGAAGTGAGCGCTGACGCGGGAGACCTCGTCGTCAGTAACCTCCGGCAGCGTGGCTTTGCGCCAGATCGCCTGTTGCTCTTGCCGTAGCGGCCGAACTACGTCGAGTGTAAGTAGCTGTCCTGACTGCGAAGGCCAACGCTGCCGCACCAGCACTACGCACGGCGATGCAAGTTGCCGCACGAACCGCTCAACCTGCATCTGTTCGCGCGCACCATCGACTCGTTCGGCATCCATGACCAGCAGAGCGCGACTGAGAGCGGCCTCTCTTTGCCAGAGACGCATTACCCGGTCCAGTTCCGCCGCCTCCGGCAGTGCATCGACGCTCCAGACGAAGGCACGCCAGCCCATCGCTGCGCACGCGTGCGTCACAATCGCCCGCTTCGCACCGCCATCCAGTCCTGCCAGTTGCACGGCTTCCGCAGACGTCTGCCAAAGTGCAGCCATGCGCATCGCTATTGCCTGTTGTGAGGCCACGAGGTCAGGTGCGGCAAGTAGAGGCTGCATATACATACGCAGGCGTGGGTCGAAGCTGTCGATGCCCACCACGAAATGCAAGACACGCTCATCGATACGCAGCGGACTGGTCAGCAGCGTGGAGCCCGTTTCCATCGTCAGAAGATCCCACCGGCGTAACGGAGCATGCGGCGCTACGGCCTCCCATGCGGCCTGATCCAGCAAGGACAGCGCCAGGCCGAACGTAGGGTGTACGCATTTGCTGCCCTGGAGTTGGGCCAGTGCCTTTCCCGCATCCGTGTCGAGTTCTGCCGCAGCGCAAAGCAGAAGAACCTCTGATTCAAAGCGTGAGAGCTCGAAGATCGCCGACAGCAGTTCCAGCGTGGGTGTCAACTTCAGGGGTGTGTCCCGGGTGCGAACTCTCTCCCGGACAGACGAAAGTGATCGCTCCAACTCGGTGGTCCGCCAGTCCGTGCGTGTTGGAACCGTGGAGATCGCCATGGGGTCAGACCACCGTAATCTTTGGGCCGGTGTAGGCCCCATTGCCATCGAGCGTCAGCGGCGTCTCCGCGCCGTCCACCCGCACGCGCACCATGTAGCTGCCGGGCGTCACGCCAGCCAATTTGAAAGTGACCGGGTCGGTCGCAGGGATGTTTCCCAGCACTCCCGCAACCGTGAAGCCGGCGCTGCTGGCTGATGGAACGGGATCATTGAGCAGCAGGCGTATCTCCTGCTTTGTCGTGGGTGGTGGTTGCAGACGGATGGAAAGCACCCCTGCGTTCAGCGTGATGTCTGGTGTGCCGTCACCTTTCAGCGCGAAGACTGGCCGGTGCAGAAAGATGGCAAGGTTCGACTCGTTGACCTCTTTCAATGGCGCGGCGCCGATGTCGATGGTCCGTACCAGCTCGACACCGACGATGCCTGCAGAAAGGCCAGCAGGCAGCGTTACCAGTGCGCGTGTAGGCGTGGATCCGGCATCAAGTGGCCGCCGGGCCCCATTGCTGAAAACAGCTACCGCACCGGGCTGGACGAGTTCTTCACCCACCAGCGCGATCTGCGAGGCGGCCGCCTGGAAGAGCAGATTGGGCGGATCGATGCGATCAATGAAAGGCCGCACCGACTGAACGACGGCGGTCGCAAAGGTGCGCACGGGCAGCGCACTCTTCGCAGAATTTCCGATTCAATCAGCACTGCGGAGATGCGGTAGCAGAACGATGGTCGACACCGGCTATGAATGGAAGTCCACAGCTTCTGCATCTCGTCCGCGTTGAGGTTCAGCGGCTCGATCCGCAGAATTTCAAGCTGGTCCGCGAGCCCTGATCGCTGCAGCGCCACGAGTACAGGATCAGGAGGGTCGATCAACGGATTCACCGCGAGCAATGTGCGTACCCGCTCGCGCGTCAACTGCGGTACGTCACTGAGCGCCTGCATCGCGAGCCCAAGCAGCATCTCCGGCAACAGTTCCAAAGAGCTGTGTGTGCTGACCAGGAAGCTGATATCCAGCGCCAGCGGAGGCGTCGTCACCGGCTGTCCGAATGCATTGCGCGACGGCTCGAAGGCATTGCGATATGCAGCATTCATGGCAACGTGATACGGAAAGATGTTGATATGCGGCGGGACGTCGATCGTTGCCGACATGTCCGTTCCGTCGATCTGTTCCGGAGAGAGAACGGTGGTCTTCATCGACTGGAAGGCGGTGAAGTTCTCCAGGGCGACACGCCGATCAATCAACTGCGCGACGACGCGCGCTGCTGCCGCGATGGCCATGGCGGTGCTCATCGTCCCGCTCCTTTGCGGCGCAGATAGTCTTCCAGCGGCATCGCTGCTGGAGAGCGTTCTGGTTGTGCCACCCGTTGCGTTGACGTTGGTGCGGAGGTTCGCACTTCAATACGATCGATGCGAATGGTGATTGGTGCTGCTGCAACCGGCTCCGGCCGTGGCGTGTTCAAAGGGGAGGGTAAGTGCCTTGTCTGCGGTGTGGCAGCCTGTTCGCGTGGCGGCATCAGCGGATGTGCCGATTGAGGTCGTGCTGGCCCCAAGGTGGGTGGCACCATCTTCGGAGGATCAGGGCGCGTCACTCCGGGGTCGGCAGTAGCGAGACGCGAAATCGGATTCACAGCTTCCCGTGTCGGCGTCACGTTCTCATGGGAGGGCAACGGCGTAACTGCCATTGAAGCGCTCTTATCTACGTTGGATAGAACGACGTCGCTCGGCGGTAGAAGTTGGCCGGGGAACGGCTTTGGCGAAGGCCCGGGAGCACTCACAGTGGGCGCCTGCTTCGCATCCCGCAATGGGGTGTGGCCGTCACGAAACTCGCGCGTCTCGATCGCTGAAGCCGTGGTCGGGTCTGGTGCGCGCTGCGTAGCGATGTGTGGATCGGGCGCAGCCAGACGTTCTTCGTTGATCTCTTCCCATTGCAGGCTGGATGGAGGCGCCATGGATGGCAGGATGCGTGGTTCTGCAGCGGGTAGCTCGCCGCGCGCGCGCCCCAAGAGCAGTTCCAGATAGTCCGCGCTCATGGAACCATCGCCAGGTATTCGTTGCGCCGCAAGTCACTCAGGCTCAGGATTTCCGTCTCGCTCCAGCCATAGGCTCGCGCCAGCGCATCCACATCCCGCAGGATTCGGCGGCCTGCCGCACGTACTTCTCGCCACAAGTATTCACCAGCCTCGAACACCTCCGACCAATGCGCGGCACACTCCGGGCATTGCAGATCGATGCCTGTGAAGCCGTTGTGCGCATCCGCCATCGCAGTCAGCACAGAGCCGACAAAATCTTCCGCAACTGGTTCGGGCAGGATGCGTTTCAGCAGCAGTGCACGGCCCTCTCGCGCATCTGGACAAGCCGCCGCATCCGCCAGATCCAATGAGTTCGGCCACCTAACCTGCAGGTGCAGACCACTGACGTCTATCTCGAGGGCTTCGTCGCTCTCTACGACCGTGGCAGAACGCTGCGGTAGCTCGTACTCCAGCATGGTTTTGCATGCGGGGCACTGCGCGAAGGCGGGCCACTGCACTCCAAAGAGGGCAGTGCGCCATGCGACAAGCGCGGCATCACGACGTGCGATCCCTAAGCGCAGCGTCTGTTGAAGCGGAATGTCGGTCAGCGCGGAGAGCAGGGCTGCCGGCCGCTGCCAGGCCGTCACAGTCGATCCCGCCTCCCACGCACGCACTACCATGCCGGCGCTGCTTTCCATCTTGTCCTCCGTAGTACCGTGCGTGCCGAAGGAGTTCCGGATGCGCCGTTACGCTTCCGTCAAGTTCCTGGCCGGATTAGAAGCTGGGTTCTGCAGGTTCCGTCACCTTCGTGTCACGGACCCAGCCTTCGTTTTCGATCTTGATGTGTTGAATCGCGATGGCATTCGCATTCGCATCCAGGTCAGGCCAAGGCTGGTATTCCGAAACCCAGCAGCGGAAGAGGTTATAGGCCATCACGATCTGGCCAGCCTCGTTGAACAACTCCAGCCGGATGTTCTTGCGGAAATCCTTCAGTGACACCTCGGTACCGGGCCCGCCATTGACGTCCCATACCTTCTGCGCCCAGGTATCAAACTCCAGGTCATGGGTCACGCCGCGCTCCAGCGTAACGGCCTCGTACTCCGTGCGCCCCGGCGACTTGAAGCTCGTAGACAGATCGCTGCCATCTCGATGCTTGACCACTTCCGTTGTGCGCTTGAGCGCACTGATTTTGCTGATGCCAGCGACGTACCGTCCGTCCCACTTCACGCGGAACTTGAAGTTCTTGTATGGGTCGACTCGCCCCGGATTTACTGTGAATTGCGCCATGGCTTACGGCTTCCTTTCCGTCGATTACGACGCTGCCTGTCCGGCTATCTGCTGAAGCTGAATGATCACGAACTCAGCCGGCCGCAGCGGGGCAAAGCCGACGATGACATTCACGCGGCCAAGGCTCTGGTCAGTGGAAGTCGTGGTCTCGCTGCTGCATTCGACAAAGTAAGCCTGGTCCGCGCTCACCCCCGCAAAGGCACCCTGCTTGAAGAGGCCCTGCATGAACGCACCAACATTCAGCCGGATCTGCGACCAGAGCGTTTCGTCGTTTGGTTCGAAGACCACCCATTGCAGCCCGTGATAAAGACTCTGTTCGATGAAGAGGGCAGTACGGCTAACCGGCACATACTTGTACTCATTCGCCTCCGCATTCGAACCGCGTAACGTTCGCGCGCCCCAACTGACAATGCCAAAGGTTGGCAGTGACCGGATGCAGTTCACACCGAGCGGATTTAAGGCACCATTCTGCGAGTCTGTCAGCGTGTACTCCACACCGAGAGCGCCGACAACGGAAGCGTCTGTGCCTGCAGGTGCCTTCCAGACGCCGCGTGTGGTGTCCGTGCGCGCGTAGATGCCTGCGATGGCACCTGATGGAGGCATACGCCTGTTCGCGCCGCCATTTAGTGGGTCGGAGATAAAGAAGTACGGATAGTAAACCGCCGCGTTGATACTCTTCGGCAACGACGGCCCGCTGATCGCCGTGACCATGTGCTGAATACCCGTATCGAAGGGTGCGTCGGCAATCAGGAAGGCTGAGCGAGCCTGACAATATGCAGCGGCATCGGCAAGCGTCGCGGAGTCCGTAATACCGGGCATGATCAACAGGTTGAAGCTCTGCACTTCTTCCAGCGCGGAGAGCCCCTGCCTCGCCGTACCGCTCGGCACATAGCTGCTGTACACGGTGGAGGGCGAAACATCCTGCGCGCTGCCGCCCGCAAGCGCCTTTGTTGTGCCAGGTGTCGCAGTGATCCCTGTCAGAAGTCCGAGGGTGTTCGCGAACGTGTCAGCCCCTGCGGCTAGGACGCTCACGGATGATCCCGGTCCTCGCGTGCCCGAAGTCAGGACAAGCAATGGATTGGCCCCGGAGTCATCCACTTTCGCCGTGAAGCCGGTATACGCTGCCGTGGACCGCAGTGCCTGCACCGCGTCCTGCAGTCGTGTCGCCATGTCCTGCAACTTCGTCTTCAGGTCGGCGCCCGCAGCAAGGCCGCCAGAAATCAAGTCAACCGTGTCCGCCACACCGCCATCCAGGACGAGTTGTAACTGGTGCGTATCGGCCTTGGGAAGTGTGTCCAGGGCGGTTGCTGTGGTGATCGCAGCTCCGCGCAATACACCGGGGTCAGGCGTGGGTTTCGGGCGCAATGCGCTGGTTCCGTCTACTTCTGTTCCGCCGCTTGCCACGCCTAACTTCAGCGCCGCTGCGGCGTCGCGCGTCGCGCCCTGCAGAACCATAACACTGCTGTTCTCACCGGTAGTTCCCGAGGTAAGAATCAGTCGGTCATTGCTGCCATTGGGCTTGCAGGTGAAGTTCTTCAGGGATGGATTGGTGCTGATGCCAACTACCTGCGTCTGGATCGCCGATGCGACCGCGCCGATGCCTCCGCTGACGGCAGCAGCATTCAGCGATATTGTGATGACAGGTAGACCATCTACGACTATGCGCAAATCAGTTCGCGGCGGTTGGCCCGCGGGCGGCGTTAGAGCAGCGGTTGTATCCGCCACCACACCGCTGGTGCTGGTTCCCGGATTTGGAAATGCGAGGCCCGCCGCACGGGTGGCCTTGACCAGTTGGGATGAGGCAAGTGCCTTCTCCACGAACTTGGCATCCTGGGAGTTCATCGACAGGCCACTGTAACTCTCGACGGATGTTCCGTCCGCGGTGGCCAGAGTCAGATTGAATGTGCTGCCAGGGGAGGGCGTCTTCCAGTCAACGGTAACGGTGATGCCATTGCCAAAGTCACCCGCATCCAGTGCAGTTAGCGTTAAAACCGTAGCTCCGCCTGTCGCGGTGAGTGGCACAGAAGCTTGCACGGCATTCGCGGCAACACGAACAATCCAAGCCTCGCTGCCGCCGTTCATGAAGAACTGCCGCACAGCATAGCCAAGATCGTACTTACTAACCAGGCCGCCAAACTCACGCGTAAAGTCGGTGAAGTTAAAGATCTGTGTCGCAACACCAACCGTTCCGCGCGATGCCTCACCGAGGAAAGCCGCAACGGAAGTGCTGACACCCGCAATGGAACGGACGCCACTGGGCAACCGCTCAAGATAGACACCTGGAAAAGTAGTCGTAGCCGGCACGCGATGGCACCTCGTTGGAAGTAGCCGAAGCATACACCGGTCTAGAAACGACGCAACGATAATTTGAGGAAATATTTCTTCCTATTGCGTTTAATTCAGATGATTTACTTGCTCAAGTAATTTTCTGCAATGCGCATAGCAGGCGCCATATCCCGGAATTACCCGGTAATGTGCTGTTCTTATGTGGCTGTTATCAGCGTCGCGGCATTCATCTTCTAGCTCGTTTGCCTAACCGAGTGATGATGATCTTCTCCGACGAAGCGCCCGCATTACACTCTAGGCTCTGGAGCCAGAGGCAGCACTTAAGTCTTAGGTCAGCGATACCTCTATCGAGTGAGCGGGCTCAGTTGACAGCCCCTCGGGCGCATAGGGCTTGCATCCGCAGATGGAATCTCGTTGTTTAATCCTCATGAAAAAGGCAAGGAAGCTGCCAGTATTGGCATCAGTAATCCCAATTCTTGCAATCTGCTTCATTTTTTCGACTTTGGCTTTATCAACGAGTGCGCTATATCGCTTTGTCTGACTTGGCATATATCCAGCTCGCCATGCGTCGGCAGTTCTGAACGTTCTGCCGGCCTACATGCGAAGCGCGAGCAAATATTATCCAGAAAGAACTCGGCTGGCACACTTTTCGCAGTACCTTCAGCACACTTTTGAAGGCGACCAGGGAAGATGCTTCATACACGGGCATGAGCTCGCATTAACGGACAGCGCAGGGTGCGTGTTATGTGGAGGCTGTTTCCAAAACTGGTGAAGCACCGGGTAAGAATCCACCCGAAGTACGAGGTACCACTTACACCCTTTGACTTCTGCGTATTAGGGGGGCCGCCTCAACCTAAGTTCTTTAGATTGATGGCGGGGACGACGGGACTCGAACCCGCGACCTCTGCCGTGACAGGGCAGCGCTCTAACCGACTGAGCTACGTCCCCAAACTTGCTGGTGCAAGATGGATGTCACATCGAAGCGGGTCGCCGTGTTGCGCGTCCGCATGCTTCGATCGTGTTGCGCTATGTGATTCCGGCTGAGCTGCTTGCCTGTTTCACTCGCGACGACAAGATTGAGTTTATCAGAACTTTTGCACGAGATGGGTGACTGTCCTGTGCAGAAACTCACCTTGAGAATGAAAAAGTTCTTCGTTGCGCCGGGTGTGCGCGACGGACCGCGTCTTTGGTCCAGGTACCGCAGGGGTTACGCGTCTTCGGACAGGTCGAAGACTTTGCGAGGGGTGGCATTCGTTCCGCGCTCGCGGAGGCCTGCCTCCATACCGATGAGAACCGCGAGGCCGAGACCTGCGAGGATCACGACGCTCTCGACGCGCGTTGACCACGCGTGGCGTGATTCAAAATCGGTACGGATCGGCGAGCCGGGGAGAAGGATGTTGATATTGCCGCCGGCGAGGGCGCGATCGTGCTCCATGGGCAGGATGATGGCGCGGTTGGAGACGAAGGTCATCACGATCATCAGCAGCACAAGGCCGGCCTGCACGGGCATGCGATAGGCACGGCTGCCCAGCAGCCGCAGGCTGATCATCATGGCCACACCGCACCACAGACCGATGGAGTGTGCGAAGAGCAGGGTGTGTCCGATGAAGGTTGCGAATTGCTCTGTGGTGCCGAAGACGCGCGCCGCTGTGGGCGCTACGACCGCACCAAAGAAGATGAGGGCGCCCATCCAAACAGCGAACGCAAGCAGACGAACGACACGGGCAGCAATGACCATGGAGATAGTGTAGCGGGGCTTGCGCCGTGGATGGCACAGACAGATATGCCCCAGCTCCTTGAAGCGAAGCTGGGGCACCTGGGACTCTCGTTTATGCCGAGGGTTTGTTGTCTATGCTGACGGTTTGTTGCGCTCGAGTGCGTTCTGCAAGACGACTTCCAGTGCAGGCTTTACGCGCGCGTACTGCTCTTCGGTGATTTTGCCGGTCAAGCGATCGCTCTCAAGGGTGAAGAGCTCGTCGCGCAGGACGTTGAGCAGTGATGCCGCCTGCGGGATACCCGCTGCTATAGCGACGCCGACAGGTGCTGCCGTCGAAGGGATCGTCGGGTCGGTTGTGACGACGGCGGGATTCTGCGGGCGTCCGAGGAGGAAACCGGCTCCGCTGATCAGCAACAGAGCGACTCCAGCGATGATCCACCACTTGTACTTGCTGAGGGGATCGGGTGTGTCGATGGGCGTGCCGAGGCCACCGCCCGGCTTGTTACTGGCTGCCGGGCCGGTGTTCGACCCGGGATCAGCGTTCGGGTCCGCGCCGCTGGCTGGGGTGCCGGTTGCCGGGCCGTTACCCTGATTCTGCTGGCTTGCGTCGGAAGCGGTTGTCGTGGTGCGAGGCAGTTGGCCCTGACCCGAGAGCGTGAACTCTGCGGTATCGCCGCCTGCGATGTTGCGTGCGACGAAGGTCTGCGCATCCACCTCATCCTGCACGGGCGCCCACGGCGTCTTGCCACCGTCGAACTTCATCGCCTTCGGCATCATGACGATGACGTTGTCAGAGGCCATGGCGGTGGTCGGCGTCATCTTCAGCGATCCGTTGTAGGGCACGCGATAGCTGACCTGGAACTGCGTCTGCCCACCCGGGCGCACGGCAAAGTTGAAGGTGAAGTGGCCCTTCTTTGTTAGCGGGACGGGCTGTGACTGGACGGTCATGCCGCCGGGGCCCTGCGCTGCTGCGCCCTCGACGACCGCGCCTTCCGGCAGGGTAAAGTCAAAGGTCGCGTCCGAGAATTGTGTCTTGGGCGGTGCCGATTCGTTCTTGAGGAAGAAGTGCTGGACGACGCGGAGGCTCTTGCCGTCGGCCTCAGTCTGCACGCGCATCACGTCCGCTTCAAGCTTTACGCCGGGGACCTTCGCTGCGACGGCGTAGACGTCGATGTCGAGGGCGGTCGTGCCCGGAGGCGCCGGCTTGAAGTAGTTGGCGCCCTCGTGGGTCACGCGGACCAGGTGCACACCGTCGTCGGGCACGTTGAGCTCGTAGTGGCCTTTGCCGTCCGAGGTGGTGTGCGCGGCTTCCTGCATGCCCTGTGCCAGACGGATGAGCGTGACGGTGTCGCCGGATGACGGCTTGTTCGTCGTGCCGTTGGTGATGGTGCCGGTGAGGGTACTTGCGGCGAAGGCCGAGAAGGGGAGCGCCAGCAGCGCCGTGAGGGCAGTGATTCTTAGGGAACGCATCGCTTTTAAGTCTAAATGCGGAAGCGAAAGGGCCACACCGGATGATGTGGCCCTGGCTTCAATTCCTACGAGTTAGAAGGCGTCTCTCGAACTCAGGTTCGCCAGGATCTCCGGGCGGGTGCGCCAGACGTCTCGCCACTGCTTCTTCTCTGCCAACGGCAGCTCGTCCGTGTGGAAGGGAGAGCCCGGCTGCGAAGATTCGCCGTAGAAGACGAAGCTTTTGGCCTTGACGGCGGGTTTGGTGAATTCGACCGCAATGGTGAAGCCGTCGCCGTGGATCGGTGTCTTTTTGCCTTCGAGAAGCGGACCCCATGTGAAGACGCGGAAGACGCCCAGGTTGCCGTAGCCACCATTGCCGGGGAGTGAGACACCGTTCAGCGCCGGTCCCCGCACTGCCTTAATGTCGCCATCACTCTGCCCGTTGATTTCGATCTTCATGACGTCGCCCCAGGGGCGGTCGAGCGCGCCGTAGAGCTTCACGGTTTCGTCTGCGGCGTCGGCCAGCATCTGCACCGCGAGTTTCGGATCCTTGATGCCGCGCGGTGTCGTCAGCGGCTGGTTGTAGTCGTATGGGATCGCCCAGTTCTTTTGGGCTGCGACGGTCGTCATGCCGACACTGGTGCTGATGAATTTCTGTGCCCACGTGTAGAAGAGCAGTGCGCCGCGGGAGTTGGCTTCGCACTGGCGATCCCATGTCCGGAGCACGGCCGCAGCCTCTTTCGCGCGTGGACTGCCATACTGATCTACGTCAGCCAGCAGTTCGTCGAGGACGCGGTCGGCCATTTCCATGCGGGTGGAAAACTTCTTCTCCAGCAGCATGTCGAAGCTGATTTTCTTGTCCTCGCTCAACATGCGAAGGGCGCGGTCGCTGCGGAAGAGCGGAAAGAACGACGAGATGTACGCCGGGTAGGCTGATCGATCCATCATGTTGGGCCAGGCAGCATCCCATGGTGGTTCGTTGCTGTTCTGCACGTAGCCGCTGGCGGGGTCGATCTGCTTGGGCAATTCGTCATAGCTCAGGATGCCGTGCGGCATGGTGGCGCTGGTGGATCCGTCGACGGGCTTCGTCCATGTGGCCCAATCGCCAGTGCGGCGTGGCACGTTGGCGTTGAAGAGATATTCGATGTGGCCGTCGCGGTCGGCGTAGAGGATGTTGTACATGGGCACTTCCAGCCGGCGTAGCTGTGCCTGGTACTCCGCAAAGTTGTGCGCCGTGTCCATCTTCCAGTACTGCTCCAGGAAGAAGGGCTTGTCGAGGCCTGCGGTGAGCAGCGCGACGGGAACTCCCTTGTCCCGGCGAATGATGGGGCCGTGCACAGTCTTCTGCACCTGCACGACTTCGGTGGTGAAGCTGCCATCTTTCTGCTTCACGCGGAAGGGATACTGAGACGTCTCATACTGTAGAACCTTGCCGTCGTAAAGGTACCCGCCGGCCTGCTCCTTAATGTCGAACTGCAGTGCGCCGTTGTTGGTGTTCACCGTGTTGGTGATGGCGAGATAGTCTGAAAAGCAGAAGCGCATGACCGGCAGACCGACCTGCGATGCGCCGAAAAGATTGATCCCGGGAGCGACAAGCTGCGCCTCAAAATAGGTCTGCTCGCCGGCCATAGCGAGGTGCGGATTCATCAGCAGCATGGCGTTGCCGCTGGTGCTGTGGGAGGGCGCGATGGCCCAGCCGTTTGAGCCGTCCTGCATGTCCATGTTGGTGGGAGCGAAGGGCGATTCCGGCATCTCAAGCGACGCTGTTTCTGTGGATGCCGCTGCGGTGCGGGTAGCGTTGCGCGGCTCCATGAGTGCGCGGCCGGCGACGAACTCGAAGTTCACAAAGTGTTGCGTGTGTTCGATGACATCGAGAGGCGTGATGGGCAGCACCTGCTTGGCCTCAGCACTCAGCTTGTCGGGATGCGCCGCTGCGTAAGCGTTGATGCCTGCTGCAAAAGAATCAAGATAGCTGCGGAACTCCGGGATTTGCTGCGAGAGCCAGAGGGCGGAGCGCTTGGGCACCTCATTGAGCCACACCCACCGATCCGTTTTCAGATTGCGATCGTTCGCGCCCGCGCCGTAGATCTCGCTGGAACGGCCGCGGCTGCCGGCCATGACGTGCATCAGTAGTTCGCCGTGTGCCTCGGTCTGCGCGTAACCGTAGAGATAGAACATATCCTTCGTGTTCTTTGCGAAGATATGCGGCACGCCCCACTTGTCCCACAGGATCTCTGAGCCCTTCATCGGCTTGTACGTTGAGGCTTTGGCTTGTGCGATCGAAGGGACTGCGGTGCCTATTGCCAGCGTGAGGGTGGCAAGGGAAAGGATGCGGCGGCGCAGGGGCATGGTGCTCCTTGTGGTGTCGCTCTTGGATTGAGGGGTACATCGGCAGACTACCATTCACACGCGGTTCACAAAAGTGGACTCGCGCTGGCCTTAAGGTCAGGCGCGCTCGAGAACGTCGATCTCCGTCACGATGGTCGTTGCTTCATCTTCCAGCAGGGCACGCTGGGTGGCGTAGTCTTCTTCGGGATACTTGCCGGCCTTGTACTCGAAGTTGAGGTCGCGCAGATTGGCGAAGACGGCGTCGCGACGTTCGCGCAGGAAATCAAGCCGGGAGGCGGCGCGCTGCGTGAAGGGGTTCTTCTCAGGCCAGAAGGTGTAGGCGAAGAGGGCGACAAAGAGAACGATGGATGCGGCGATGCCCATGGCTAGTACTCCGTCTCGCGGCGAATGCGATCGCGTACAGCATCGCTGCCTGCAAACGGCATGGAGGGTGCGCCGCCCGGCACCGCGAGCATGTGACGGCCCTTCCAGCGACGGATGAGGAACGCCGTGCCGACGATGGCCAGGATGAAGACAACGACCGGGACAATCCATGCGGCGTTATCAAAGCCGCCACGGATGGGCGCTGCCAGCACCGTGGGGCCGTACTTGGCTACGAACCAGTTGAAGATGCTGGTGTCAGAACCGCCGCCTGCGACCTTATTGCGCAGCTCGCCGATCATGCGATCGCTGTCCGGGCAGCCGACGTGGTTGCACTCCAGAAGGATTTGGCCGCAGCCGCAGACACAGACCATCTTGTGGCCGATGCTCGAGAACTTGTCTGTCGTGTCACCGGCGCCGATGGTGACGAGCGCGACGGTGAAGAGCAGGACCATCTGCAGGACGCGGTTTTTGAGTAGGGCCCGCATCAATCGCCGCTCACAGTCTGCAACTCACGGTCCGGCATTACGGATGCGGCCTTGTTACTGAGCATGGGACGGAGGCCGGGAAGAAGAGCCAGTACCGTTCCTGCGAAGACGATGGCGACACCTGCCCAGATCCAAGAGACGAGGGGATTCAGGAAGACCTTGATGATGGGACGGTTCGTCTCCGGGTTGCGGCCCAGGAAGATGACGTAGAGGTCACGTAGCACGGTGGAGTGGATCGCAACGATCGTAGAGCTTGTCTGGCTTGCGGTGTAGAAGCGTTTCTCCGGCGTCATCTGCGTCAGCTTCTTGTTGCCGCGATAGACGTCCAGCAGCGCAAAGTCCGTGTCGTAGTTGGCGTTGGAGTCCTGCGTGTAGCTGAGGCAGACGAGCTTGTAGTTGCCGATCGTTAGCGAGTCGCCAAAGCCCATCTCGAGTTCTTTCGACTGGTTGAACGCGGCTCCTGCGAGGCCTGCAAAGAGCACAACGATGCCGAAGTGGACCAGGTAGCCACCGTAGCGCCGGTTGTTGCGCATCATCAGCGTCCATCCGGAGGCGACGAGGTTCTTGCCGGTCTGCGTCGCGACCACGTGTGCGCCGCGCAGGAACTCGGCGAGGATGGCCGTGAAGACGCCCGCGCCTATGGAGAAGCAGACGAGTGCGTAAAGCTGGCCTTCCAGGTCTTCGCTGGATGCGCTCCAGGGGTGCAGGCCGCTGAGCATCAGGATGGCGGCGCTCCCTAGAATTGCCGCGCACGGCAGAACGAAGTTGCGACGGATGGAACGGAGCGACGTCGCACGCCATGCGAGCAGCGGACCAACGCCCGTCAGGAGTAGCAGGAAGAGGCCGATGGGAACCGCAACGCGATTGAAGAAGGGCGCGCCCATTGTGACTTTCGACCCTTGGACATACTCGCTGAGGACGGGGAAGAGCGTGCCGAAGAGAACGGTGAAGCAGGCGACGAGCAGGACGAGATTGTTGAAAAGGAACGAGCTCTCGCGCGAGACCACCGCTTCAAGCTTGTGCTCGGACTTCAGGTGAGCGCTCTGCTTGAAGAAGGTGAACAGGCATACGGCGAAGATGATGCATAGGAATGTCGTGAACCAGTCGCCGATGCTGCTCTGGGCGAAGGCGTGGACACTGCTGACGATGCCGGATCGCGTGAGGAGCGTGCCCAGGATGGTGAGCATGAACGTCAGGAAGATGAGCCAGACGTTCCACTTCTTCATCATGCCGCGCTTTTCCTGCATCATGACCGAGTGCAGGAAGGCGGTGGCCGTAAGCCATGGCAGGAACGATGCGTTCTCAACCGGGTCCCAGCCCCAGTAGCCGCCCCACCCCAGAACTGCGTAAGCCCAGTGCATACCGAGCGAAATGCCGACTGTGAGGAAGAGCCATGTGACAAGCGTCCAGCGGCGTGTGATGCGGATCCACTTTTCGCCGGGGTACTTCATCATCAATGCGCCGAGTGCAAAGGCGAATGGTACGGAAAAGCCCACGTAACCCAGGTAGAGCATCGGCGGATGGATGACCATCTCCGGGTATTGCAGAAGCGGATTCAGGCCGTTACCGTCTGCCGGAATCACGCCGCGCGTCAAGGAGAAGGGTTCCGCGGCGAAGTTGAGCAGGGCAAGGAAGAAGATCTGGATGGCTGCGAGGATGACCGACGCATACGCGAACAAGCGGACGTCGGTGCGATGGCGCAGACGCAGTACGAAGGCGTAGCCCGTGGTCAGAAAGGACCAGAGCAGCAGGGAGCCTTCCTGGCCACTCCACAGCGCTGAAAACTTGTAAGCCGGGTGCAGCGCGATGTTCGAGTGCTCCCGGATGTACTCGACCGAGAAGTCATTCGTGAAGGCTGCCCAGATAAGGGCGATGGCTGCGCAGAGGACCGCGATGAAGCTGCCCAGACCGGCACGTCGCGCCGTCTCGGCGAGCCTTTCGGCCGAGACGCGTAGTTGCAAGCCGCGCTGCATTGCTACGAGCGCGAATGCTCCAGCGAGAAACGTGTATGCAGAGAGACACAGCGCCAGCAAAAGCGCGAAACTGCCGAACTGTGGCATTGGGTGTGGCATGGGTTTACCGATCCCGAGGTACAGGGATGCGAACCCATTCTCTCAGGTGGAGAGTCCGTGGGCAAACGCTGGTGCGATCATCGGAGTTTCGGTGCCGGCAGAAGGGAATCAGGCGGCGTCCGGACGGATCAGGCGGTCCACCGATGCCAGTAGATTGTCGGGCAGCAGCGGCTTTAGACGGAAGAGAACGTTCAAGTCGCGGTACTCCTCCTCGGCCTCTTCCAGCCCGCTGATTACCATGACCGGCAGCTCCGGGCGGAAGGTACGCAGTTCGCGCACGAACTCAGCCCCGCTCATGTTCGGCATGATGTGGTCTGTGATGACCATGTTGATCTCAGACGGGAAGTCGTTCTCGCGAAACTGCTGCAGGGCGCGTTCCGCGTTCAGTGCAGGAATGACGAAGTAACCGGCGCGCTTCAGAATTGTCTGGCGGGTGGCAGCCTGGATAGCATTATCGTCAATCAACAAAACGGTACGTTGCATTCTTCCTCGAATCCTCGGGCGGCCAGGTTTGGCTTCGCCGGGTTACTCTTCGAAACAGAGTTTTAGGCTTTCCGGCATTTGGATGCCGGTGATCGCCATTCGGCAGCCTGCGAAGGGCGCATTCAAATGCAGGAATTGGGACGGTATGACCAACTCTAGCCAATCGCTACGCTCTTCGGTCGCCTTTCTTGCAGATAGACGAAGGCGAAAACAAGGTCTAGGCTTGGTGCGGACTTCCTAGAAGAACACCTTACTTTCTGATCCCCGGAGACGCTACCTCTTGAGTACACATCTCGGCACTATTGATTGGCTCATTATGGCCGTGTACCTGGTCTTTGTGCTGGGCATTGGCGTTGCGCTGAAGCGGTACATGCGGACGAGCAACGACTTCTTCCTGGCCGGGCGCTCGATCCCGGCGTGGGTCTGCGGCCTGGCCTTCCTATCTGCCAATCTTGGGGCGCAGGAAGTCATAGGCATGGGTGCCTCCGGCGCGAAGTATGGCTTGGCAACCAGTCATTTCTACTGGATCGGTGCCGTGCCGGCGATGGTCTTTGTCGGCATCTTCATGATGCCGTTCTATTACGGATCCAAGGCCCGAAGCGTACCGGAGTACCTGCGTATGCGCTTCGACGAAAAGACGCGCGCGCTGAATGCCGTGTCGTTCGGCATTATGACGCTCTTCTCTTCCGGCATCAGCATGTACGCCATGGCTCTGCTGATCCAGGCGCTTGGGATCTTTCACGGCATCGTTCCGGACCAATATGTCTTTCATGTTTCGGTGCTTATCAGCGCGGTGATCGTGCTGGCTTACATCTTCCTAGGCGGGCTGACCAGCGCGATCTATAACGAGGTGCTGCAGTTCTTCCTGATCGTCGCCGGCTTCCTGCCGCTGGTGTACCTGGGCCTGCGCAACATCGGCGGCTGGCATGGGCTGCAGACTCGCCTGCCGGAGACTTACATGCACTCGTGGCGCGGCATGAGCCACGCCAACACCAATCCGCTGGGTGTGGAGTGGTTCGGCCTGACGATGGGCCTTGGGTTTGTGCTGAGCTTCGGCTACTGGTGCACAGACTTCCTGGTGGTTCAGCGCGCAATGGCTGCCGACAGTGAAGAGAGTGCACGCAAGGTGCCGCTCATCGCTGCGATCCCGAAGATGGTCTTCCCGTTCCTGGTCATTCTGCCTGGTCTGATCGCGGTGGCCACGCCGACCGTCATCTCGCATGTGAACGGTGCCAGCGTCACGTCTTCGCAGGGCATGATCCCCGTCAAGATGGATCCGCGCACGGGCGCAATGCAGACCGATAGCAAGGGCCAGCCGGTTTACAACTACGATCTCGCGATTCCGACGCTGCTGCTGCATTACTATCCGACCGGCATCCTCGGCCTCGGCCTGACCGCCTTGCTCGCCAGCTTCATGTCCGGCATGGCGGGAAATGTCACAGCCTTCAACGCCGTATGGACCTACGACATCTACCAGAGCTACCTGAATAAGAACGCTACAGACGCTCACTATCTCAAGATGGGCCGATGGGCTACGGTGGGAGGCGTCATCCTGAGTGTCGGCGCAGCGTATCTCGTCACCGGCTTTAACAACATCATGGACACGCTGCAGCTTGTCTTCTCGCTGGTGAATGCTCCGCTGTTCGCGACGTTTTTGCTGGGCATGTTCTGGAAGCGAACGACAGGTCACGCGGCGTTTGCCGGCCTGATCAGCGGTACCACCGCGGCACTGCTGCACCATGGCATGACGTTGCCGGTGGGCGACGCGCCGGGTATCCACGGTGCGTGGCTTGCGCATCTCCACAGTTATCCCAGTGATATGGCGCAGAACTTCTGGACAGCCATCTTCGCCTTCTCGGTCAACTTGATCGTAACGATCGTCGTGAGTCTATTGACAAAGGCTCGGCCGGAAGAAGAGTTGGTCGGCCTTGTGTATTCGCTTACGCCGAAGCCCGTCGAACATCATCTGCCCTGGTACAGCCGGCCGATGACACTTGGCATTGGCGTCCTTGCGATCCTTCTCGTGCTCAATCTGGCTTTCGCCTAGTCAAATAGTTAGCTTACCTAATGAAGTAGAGGAGTGATCATGGGTCTCGATCTTCGTATTCCACTGGGCCTCATGTTTTTGTCGATTGGCGCGCTTATGTGCGGCTATGGCGCGCTGACGTGGCATAGCCCGATCTATGCGCAGTCACTGGGGCAGAACATCAATGTGCTCTGGGGATCGGTAATGCTTATCTTTGGAGGGCTGATGTTTTTTCTCGGCCGCCGTGCGCGTTGGCAGGAGGGTTCGACTGATGGAACTGTCGGACGACCTGATACAGCCGTTGACGCAAGCCCTCGACGTCATTAGAGGGGACTGCCAAATAGGGACATCCTGAAAACACTTATGTTGTGCACACAGCTCTGTAATCAAAGAACCAGGCTGCTCCTGCGATAATGAGTGGCATGAAGCACCGCGTCATCGAACACTACGAGCTGGTCCGAAAGCTGGGCACCGGCGGCAGTGGTGTGGTGTGGCTGGCCAACGATACGGAGCTGCAGCGCCCTGTCGTTCTCAAGCTCCTGCAGCGTGGCGCGCTCACACCAGAGCAAATGCGCACCACCTATCTGCGAGAGGCCCGGCTGGCATCCGCCATTGAGCATCCCAACGTCTGCGGGATCTATGAAGTTGGCGAGGCTGATAACGAAGCCTTCATCGTCATGCAGTACATCCCGGGCAAGCCGCTGGACCGCATCATCGATAACGGTGCAGCAAGCCTGGAGCTTGTGTTATCTGTGGGGATTCAGGTGGCGGACGGTCTTGCCGCAGCGCATTCGCTTGGCATCTTCCATCGCGATCTGAAGCCTGCAAACATCATCCTGACAGACGGTGGGCTAGCGAAGATTCTCGACTTTGGTCTCGCGCGCCGCATCAACATGGAAGAGGTCGAGTTCGACCCGGCGAAGCACGCCGAGCGCAAAATTCCTATCGACGCGAAGTACACGGCACGCGGCGGTACGCTGGCCTACATGGCTCCGGAGCAGTTCGTGACGGGCCAGTCTTCTGTGCAAAGCGACATCTTTGCTGTCGGTGTCGTGCTGTACGAATTATTGACCGGCCGGCATCCATTTCACCGTCCTGATTCGCCGGACTTCCAGAGCATTCGTGCCATCCAGTTTGAAGAACCACCGCCAATCCGTGAGCTGGCTCCGGACGCACCGGTTGAGCTTGAGAGCACGATTCTTCATTGCCTTGAGAAACAGCCTGCGGCGCGCTTCGCGTCTGCAGCAGAGCTGCGTGAAAGCCTGCGCACCATCCTGATGGCGAAGCAGCTGGATTCGGTGATGTCGCCGGGACTGAACATGCCGTCGCGCAATCATTTGGAGATCCCAACGCCAGAACAGGAGAAGCGGTCGACCGGCATCCTCTCCATGCTTGCTGAGCGCTTTCGTGAGAGTGGCGGTAACCAGCAGCACAACACCATCGTGGTTCTGCCGTTCCTCAACATGGGACCAGCCGATGCAGCGCCGCTGTACGGCTATGCACTGGCAGACGCTATTAGTGCTCGGTTGGCGCGTATGCAGAGTCTTGTGGTCCGGCCTTCCAGTGCGCTGATGAACCTGAATGCGCGTCAGCTGGATCCGCTCAGCATCGGTCAGAAGTTGCGCGTGGAGTATGTTGTCGCCGGAAGCTTTCTGCGCAGCGATCAGGGATTCGATCTGAACTGGCAGATGCTGGATGTGCCGGCGCAGTCGGTACGCGCGGGCGGATCCATCAATGTGAACTCGTTCGATCTTGTGGCGGTTCAGAATGAGATCAGCGCGGAGATCTTCGCGGTGCTGCGCGGCACTGCGACTGTCCGCATCGCATCGCGCACGAAAGAACTGGAACAGGAAGACTCACGGCCGCTGGAGCAGGAGTTGTCCGAGGAGTATCTGCAGGCGCGTGCCTTACTCAACTCCTTCATGTTCCGCCGCGGCAGCGCGGACGATCTGGATCGTGCGAAGGAGCTGTTTAATCGTGTCTCGCAGCGCGATCCTTCCTATGCCCCCGCATGGACGGGGCTGGGCGTGACGCATTTGCAGTATGTGCGGCACGGACTGGGCGGCCAGATGCACCTGATCGAGACGCGGCGTGCCCTGGATCGCGCGCTTGCCATCGACCCAGGCTCGGTCGAAGCGAATCTTTATCGCGTCTACATGCTGCTGTCGCGTGGCGAAAAGGAGAGCGCGCGTCACGGCATTGCGCACCTGCTGCAGACAGCCGGAAATGATTGGAATGTGAGGCGTATCGCCGGTACGACGCTTCGCAGTGACGGGCAGTACGAAGCTGCTCTTGCGGAGTTTCAGACAGCGCTGCGGCTGAACCCGTCCGATGCGGCAGCCATCTACAACGATCGCGCGCGTGTCTTCCAGTACCAGGGGCAGATGGAGCTTGCCGAGGATGAGGTTCAAAAGGGCCTGACCCTGGAGCCAGGCCACACCCGCCTTCGCATCACACGTGGCTACCAGTTCATGCGTATCGGCCAGTTGGAGCGGGCGATTGCTGCACTCGAAGAGGTGATCGCAGAAGACAAGACGATGCGCATCGTCTATCCAACCATCGCCATGTGCTACGCGCAGCTTGGCGATCGCGCCAAGGCGTCGACCTTCATCGTGGATGAAACGCTCGCGGCGGCTGAGGCAGACAGCGAGATGGCGTATCGACTTGCGACCTATTTTGCTGTTGATGGTGAAGCGGTTGAGGCGTTGCATTGGCTCCGCCGCGCGGTCTACCTCGGCAATGAAAACTACCCATGGTTCTCGAAGAACCCGGCATGGTCTCGGCTGCATGGCAATGCCGACTTTGAGTTGATCCTGACGGATTTGAAGAAGACCTTCAAACGCAACAGCAAGAACTGGAAGCGCCTGCTGAGCCAGGTCGAGCGATAGCTTCACGCCGGATTCGGCATCGTTCAACCTCACTCCACTGCGCTCAGATTCACAAGCGCAGCGGAGTGGAACTAGAAGACCCGGCGTCGCGACAAGACGAACCAAAGTGTCAGTGTGCCAAATTGAAGGAAGAGAAAGTCTTCCGCAAGGCTCCACGCACCCGAGCGCCCCAATAAGGCGGCAGCAGCCACCATCCCCAGCAGCATGAACGCAAGCATGGCGAGTGTCACCCGCTGGCCGTAGTGCGATCCTTCCGGCAAGGCCTGCGGGAGGCGCACTATGTTTTTCTGCGGCAGCGCAGCCATCAGTCGGGCAGAAAAATCATCCGGTACGGCAATCAGCGGCTTTGCTTCCAGAGCGGTGGTGATCTGTTGTGTCAGTTCGTTCTGTTCGTTCAACGCCTGCCTCCCGTCTGTGTTTCCTGCTGTGGCGTGGGTCTGCGTTCGTGGCTGGCCAAAGCGACTCGAAGCTTGTTTCGTCCTCGATGCAGATGCGTTCGAACTGTGCCGATCGGCAGTCGCAGGGACTGCGCTATCTGCTGATAACTGCGCTCTTCCTGATGGTAGAGCACCAGTATGGCTCGTTCGACTGCGCTAAGATTTGCGAGTTCGTCCTCTACGCGTTGCTGCAACTCGCGTGTGCTCAGCTGTTCTTCGGCATTCGCTGAGGGGTGATGCAGCCGCTCTTCCCATCCGCTGACGTCGTCCGAAAGTGATGTCTCACGGGTATCCCGTTTGCGCCGCTTCCACTCGTCCTGCGCCACGTTCACGATGATGCGGTGCAGGTACGTGGTTAGGAGAGCTTCGCCACGGAACGAGGGGAGCGCGCGATAGAGCCGAAGGAAGACATCCTGGGCGAGATCGTCGACATGCTCTCGCGTGCCAGTCAGGCGCACCAACATGCGGAACACCATGTCCTGATGCTCTGCAACGATTGCCTCGAAGCTGTCCGTGGTCGTCAAGAGTGAGTAAGACCACGAACATCGTAATAAGTTTCACGCGGTGGGTTGAAACTTAAATACGGGCCCTTGGTCTAACGCGGACGAAAAGGAGAACACCCATGAATGGTTTCTACAGTCCCTTTATCGTCCCCGTAGCCGGTTGCCTCATGATCCTCGGGCTTGGCGTTGCGGGCATCTTTTCTGAGATCCGCAATAAAGAGCTCCGGTCGCAGGAACGCATCGCCATGCTAAACCGCGGTGTGCCGCTGGCAGATATCGAACGCATGATGAGAAGTGCGAACGAGGATGAGAAGCGAGTGCGTGATCCGCTCCGCAGCCTTGGCAACACACGACGTGCGGCCATGGTGCTCATCTCACTCGGGATCGGGCTATGCGCCTTCGGCTTGCTGCTTTACGCCATTCTGCTGGTTCGTCCGACGCTGATCGTTGCTGCCGCGGGAGTGATTAACCTGTGCATCGGCGTCGGATTTCTGGTCGACTACAACATGCAGAAGCGCGAACTCTCGCGCTTCGGCATGGAAGTCGAATGAGAGGTCGCGCTGCTGACTTCTGAATTGAGGTAATGCTTAGTTGGTCGGGACGAATGCTTGGGGTGCTACGTAGGGACGAGTCGTTGGCTCTGCTTCGGCGTTGACTGTCGACGAGCGTCTTTCAAGAACTGGAACCGTGCGCTGGGAGAATTCCGGCTGTCTTGCGCTTCCGCCGATTGCCATTGGTTCCGTGAGGCTGATCACCAGGACCGTGCCCTCGGGAACGCGGGCCTGACGATCCTGCTTCAACCACCAGGCAGTGCTGAGGCCGGCACCAACACCGGCGCCGATGAGTGCACCCGGTGCGCCGCCGATGATGCCGCCCGCTGCTGCTGCTCCGCCCGTGGTGAGCGACATGGCAGCCAGTGTTGCGCCGACGTGATCTTTCCGCAGGATGTTGCCCTCTTCATCGATGCGCGTGTCTGCGGTCTGGTCGGTGTCGATGACCATGGCACGCATGAGCTTTCGTGCTCCGTCCGGCAACACTACGGTCTCAACTTCCAGATGGATCAAGGCTGATCCGCGAATGCGACGGCCACCACGGACCTGTGTGATTCGGCCTTCCACCGTGGATCCCGCCGGGAGGACGACGCGGCCCTCGTTCAGAATGTCTTCGGCGAGTTCGGCGGTGAATGGGGTGTTCGGCTGCGTGGTTTGGGTCGCGATGGCCGATCTCAGGCGGATGTGCATCAGGGTGTTGATCGGAAGCTCATCAGCGCGGCGCGGCATCTCGCCCACAACGCCGGCATCCGGATCGACCTTCTCTTCGATGCGTGGGCGCAGGGTGACGCCGGGGCCAACGTACGGCTTGTACTCGCCGTACTGTTCGGACGCAACAGGAGAGCTTGCGGGTGCGCTCATTGGGATCGCGGCTGAGGGCTTTGCTGCCGGCGCAGGGATCGGAAGATCTGCTACTGAGTCCTCCGGCGGACGGGACACGCCGGTCTGCTGAGCAAAAACTGGTGTCGCCATGGCGACGATGAGTGCGAGTGCGATCTGTGGCTTCACGCTTCGGCTCCTTCTGCCGTCGGGGAGACTGCAGTTCTTCTTAGGCTAGAAGAGACGGGCGCCAGTGCGGCATGTCATCTGCCGGGCGAATCAAGAGCGTCACTGCTCCTCCCTCGGAAAGACCATTGCGCAGCGTGTTGATACTGCTTTGTTAGAATGACGGCGAAGCAGTTGCGGGTACTCGTGCCCGCCGGGCTGCACACACGGACAACATATTAATGGCTGAGTTGCTGGAGACGATCGTCGGTGCGGGTGGTAGCAGCATCGCCGTCGATCGGCGGCCACGGCTGAATGATCGGCTGCAACATCGCATCATCGCCCACGGGGGCATCCTCGCACCGCACGCGGGCGAAGGGAAAGGCAACATGACTGAGATCGTATCCATCACAGCGCGCGAGATCCTTGACAGCCGGGGCAATCCTACCGTCGAAGCCGACGTGACCCTTGCAGGCGGCGCCATTGGCCGCGCAGCAGTGCCCAGCGGTGCCAGCACCGGCGAGCATGAGGCAGTGGAACTGCGCGATGGCGACAAGGAAGTCTACCTGGGCAAGGGCGTGCTGCAAGCCGTTGAAAACGTTGAGAGTTCCATCGCTCCCGAGCTTTCCGGGATGGATGCTACGAATCAGCGTTTGATCGATGCGACGATGCTCGCTTTGGACGGGTCTCCGAACAAGGCGAACCTGGGTGCGAACGCGATTCTGGCGGTTTCGATGGCTTGTGCGCGCGCTTCGGCGAATGCGCTGAAGATGCCGTTGTACCGCTATCTGGGTGGCGTGAACGCCTGCCTGCTGCCGACGCCGATGATGAATATCCTCAATGGTGGCGCGCATGCGGACAATAATGTGGACTTTCAAGAGTTCATGATTATGCCGGTTGGTGCCGACAGCTTTGGCGATGCACTGCGCTGGGGGACGGAGGTCTTTCACACGCTGAAGGGCGTCCTGAAGAAGAAGGGTTACAACACCGCGGTGGGTGACGAGGGTGGTTTCGCACCGTCGCTTAAGTCCAATACCGAGGCGCTGGATCTCATTCTTGAATCGATTCAGTTGGCTGGTTACGAGCCGGGTGAGGATATTGTCCTCGCACTCGATCCGGCATCGAGCGAGTTCTACAACAAGGAGTCCGGCAGGTACATCTTCAAGAAGAGCGACAAGAGCGAGAAGAGCTCGGCCGAGATGGCTGCCTACTGGGCGGACTGGGTTCGCCAGTATCCTATCGTGTCGATCGAAGATGGTCTGGCAGAAGACGATTGGGATGGCTGGAAGATTCTGACGGACGAGATCGGGGACCGCTGCCAGTTGGTCGGTGATGACCTGTTCGTGACGAACACGAAGCGTCTGCGCGAGGGCATTGAGAAGGGTGTTGCCAACTCGATCCTGATCAAGGTCAACCAGATCGGAACGATCACGGAGACGATGGAGTCGATCGAACTGGCTCGCCGGTATGGGTACACGTCGATCATCTCGCACCGTTCGGGCGAGACGGAAGACACCTTCATCGCGGATCTTGCGGTTGCTACGAACGCGGGCCAGATCAAGACCGGTTCGGCTTCGCGTACGGATCGTATCGCCAAGTACAACCAGCTGCTGCGCATCGAAGAAGAGCTCGGTCAAGGCGCTGAGTACCTGGGCATCGAGTCCATTAACTGCGACTAATCGCCAGGTGAACCATTTACGGAAGGAGTGGCTTCGGCCACTCCTTCTTTGCAGTCAGCAGTAGTTTTACGGAAGCAAGGAGCTATCGCATGTCGCGTCGCAAGCCACTCGTTCTTACCATTCTTGACGGCTGGGGTATCCGTGCGGAGACGCATGGGAATGCGATTGCGATGGCTCGCAAGCCAACGTATGACATGCTGCTGCGCGAGTATCCGAATACGATCATCCGTGCGAGTGAGCACTTTGTCGGTCTGCCGGATGGGCAGATGGGCAACAGCGAAGTGGGCCATCTGAACCTGGGCGCCGGGCGTGTGGTTCGCATGGACATCACGCGTATTGACGCGATGATCGAGAGCGGTGAGTTCTTCAGGGACAAGCTGCTGGTCGACTCGATCCAGTCTGCGATGGAACGCGGTCGCGCGGTTCACTTTCTTGGTTTGTTGAGCGATGGTGGCGTGCACTCGCACCAGCGGCACTTGTACGCGTTGCTGAAGCTCTGCGCGCAGCTTGGTGCGAAGGATGTGTTCGTCCATGCGTTCCTTGATGGACGCGACACCATGCCGACATCCGGTGCGGCTTACATTGATGCGCTGCAGCAGCAGATCCGCGAGATCGGCGTGGGCAAGCTGGCGAGCTGCAGCGGCCGCTACTACGCGATGGATCGCGACTTGAAGTGGGAGCGCGAGCTGAAGGCGTTTGACGCCATGGTGAAGGGCAACGCCGAGGGCGGCTCGACGACGGATGCGGCGGCCAAGGTGCGCGAGGGCTACAACAACGGCGTCACGGATGAGTTCACGATCCCATTCGTTTGCACGGATGAGGCAGGGAAGCCGCTTGGCACCGTGCAGGACGAGGATCTTTGCATCTGCTTCAACTACCGCAGCGACCGCGTGCGACAGATTACGCGCGTCCTGGCACGCAATGTTGCCGGTGGCTTGACCAAGGCCGACGCACGCGATCTGCCCAAGGCTGACGAGCTGGACCTTGAGATTCCGCGTGTCAGCGTTCCGAAGAATCTGCGTTACATCACGATGACGCAGTACGATCCGAAGTTCACGTTGCCCATGGTCATCCTGCCGGAGAGCATGGATAACCTGCTGGCGAATGTGATGGCGAACAACGAGCTGCGGAACCTGCGCGTCGCCGAGACGGAGAAGTATGCGCACGTGACTTACTTCTTCAATGGCGGTATCGAGAAGCCATTCAGCGGTGAGGAGCGTGAGGTGGTGCAGTCGCAGAAGGTGGCGACGTATGACCTGGCGCCCGAGATGAGTGCGCGTGGCATCTGCGATGTGGTGATGAAGGCGATCGATGACACTGCGTTCGACGTGGTAGTCGTGAACTTTGCCAATGCCGACATGGTCGGTCATAGCGGCAGGATGGAGCCGACGATCAAGGGTGTCGAGACAGTCGATGCGTGCCTTGGCGAGATCTACGCATCCTTGAAGCGCAACGGTGGATCGTGGCTTATCACCGCGGACCATGGCAACGCGGAGATGTTGATCGATCCGGTGACCGGTGGACCGCACACCGCGCACACGACGAATCCAGTGCCGCTGATCGCTGTGACTGATCAGGGTAAGAAGTTCAGTCTGCGTGAGGGTGGTTCGCTGCGTGATCTTTCGCCGACGATGCTGGCGATGCTGGGATTGAATTTGCCGAAGGAGATGACGGGCGGCGATCTGAGAGTGTTTCCAGAAGCTTAACCCTCGATCGGCCAATCCTTTGGAACAGCCATCGCCGAGTCGGCTCGTTGAGGGAAGCCTAGTCGGACCAAGGCATCTCTGACGGCCGTGGCTCCCTCTATGAGGACGATCCGCGCCGCGGACGGATGATGAAGCAGAATCATCGAGAACGATGCGGCGATGCTTTCATCTGTTGGAGTGGAGGCGATGGCGCTTTTATAAAACGTCAGCGATGTGCCGCTCTTTGCGGATCGGATTGCTTCGGCCGCCTCAGAACGCGCCGGTGTTTCAAGAGCCCACACGGGCGACATTAGGCAGAGTCTAGCGATATCTGAGATTGGGGTTTCCGGGCCATCGACGACCGCGACGGACTCTAAACCTTCCGCATCCAGTGCATCTCTTGACGCCGCAAGTGCGAGATTCAATAAGTGCCCTCGAAGAACGAATTCAACTGCTTCACTTGGATCGCTGATGCCACTAACGCGCATAGCTTCGCCTACAAGTTCATCATCGAGCTGAAGGCGTCGTTTTCCCATTTACGAATACCGTAAAGCACACACGAAGATAGATCTATATCTCGCGACGGCCTTCCATTGCCCGGCTCATGGTGATTTCGTCGGCGTACTCGATGTCGCTGCCTGCGGGGACTCCGGTGGCAATACGCGTGATGCGCAGCGGATGGTCGGCACTGGCCTGATGGAGTTGGTTTGCGAGCCAGTGTGATGTTGCTTCTCCCTCGACGGTGGGCGAAAGGGCGAGGATGATTTCGTCGATCTCGCCGAGGCGGCTGAAGAGGTTGGCGGTGCGCAGTTGTTCCGGGCCGACGCCGTTGAGCGGGGAGAGCGTGCCGTGGAGGACGTGATAGATGCCGTTGTAGCCGCGGGTCTTTTCGATGGACGCGATGCTGGTTGGCTCTTCGACGACGCAGACCGTAGCGTGCGTGCGGGTGGGGGAGGAGCAGTAGGTGCAGGGATCGACGTCGGTGACGTTGTTGCAGATACTGCAAAGCCGCAGTTGCGCTTTGAGTTCGCGGATGGCGTTGGCGAGCAGTTCCGCGTCGGCGTTGGGCGAGCGCAGGATGTGGAAGGCCAGACGTTGTGCGGATTTGTTGCCGACGCCGGGCAGCTTGCGCAGCTCTTCGATCAGGCGGGCCATCGGTTGTGCGAAGCGTTCCATGCTACTTTGACGCTCCCTTTGCGGTACCCGGAGGCAGGCCCAGGCCGGATGTCAATGACTTGCCGTCGATACCGGCAGGAGACCACGCTTTGACGACGGCCTGCGCGATCTTTGCGATGGCGACTTCGCCCTCGTTATCGACGCTCCAGCCCTTGTCGGCGTTGTCGTAGGTGTAGACCGCGAGGACGATGGGACCGGACTTCGCCGCGAGGATGGCCACGTCGGACCGAGTGGCATCGAGCGACCCCGTCTTTGAGGCAATGCCGCTGCCTTTTTCCGTGTTGTCGAGCGTTTCCAGATAGCGTGGGATGGTGTCTCGGTAGAACTGGTTCCGCAGCATGTCGATGGCGACGTTGCAGGCTGTGTCTGCCTTTGCCTGATTGACCTTTGGCTGGCCGGGCAGGTCGACATCGCAACGACCGATCTTCTCGATCAGTTGCGCGATCTGGTGTGGCGTCGTCTTACCCAGGCCGAACTTTGGCTGGTCTGCGGGCATGGGGCCATCGGCCGGTTTAAAGACCTTCTTATAGAGCCATGTGTCGGTGTAGCCAAGTGCCGTCATGTTCCCGTCGACCTGTTTCGTCGGGAAGCGGTCAATCATGAGGTTGGTCGCGGTGTTATCGCTGACGATGACCATCATGGTGGCGATGTCTTTCAGCGTGAGCGTGATGGGCGTGTCGAAGAAGTGGAGGATGCCCGAGCCGGCGACGCCTTCGCCGGGTTTGAGTGTGACTTTCTCATCCCATGTGGCGTGGCCGAGAGCGATCTCGTGCACAGCGGTCCAGAGCAGGGCGAGTTTGATGGTGCTTGCGGTCTGGACCGGCTTGTCAGCGTCGATGCTGATCGTCTTGCCGGTGTTGAGCTGGTGTGCGTAGAGAGCGACGCTGCCGTGGTGCTGGGCGATGACCTGCTTGACGGCCTCATCGGGTTCCTGCGCGGATGCGGAGGTGCACAGGCCTGTAAGTGCGGCGCAGATGCAGAGACCGCGGAGGGATAGTTTACGGAATTGGCCCGCCGCGGTACGCACTTAGCCGAGCAGCTTTCCGAGGTCCATGCCGCCCAGCATGCCGCTGGTGGCTGCCTGCATCTGGTCGTCGGCCTTGCGGCCGGCTTCGTTGATGGCAGCGGTGATGAGGTCTTCGAGCATCTCCACGTCGCCGCCGCTGGCTGCGAGGGCATTGGGGTCGATCTTCAGGCGCAGCAGCTCTTTCTTGCCGTTGACGCGTGCCGTTACCAGACCGCCGCCGCTGGTCGCCTCTGCGGTGGTGGTGGCCAGCTTCTGTTCCATCTGTTCCTGCATATGCTGGGCCTGGCCCATCATCTCCTGCAGCTTGCTCATGTCCATGGGGTCGATCTCCTAAAGCTTTGGGAGTGCGCTAGTCCTTGCGCAGGTCGAAGACGTTGGTGACTTCGGCGTTGAAGAGCCGTTGAGCGGCCTGGACGGTTGGATGCTCCAATGCCTTTGCCTGCGCGGAGCCGGTGCGGGGTTTCTTGGGGGCGGCTGCCTTGGCTTTGCTTTCGGGCGTAGCCGGCTGGAAGACGATGCGGACACCGCCCAGGCCTTTTTCGCGCAGGGCCGTCTTGATAATGGCTTCGACGTCCGGGCGGAAGATGGTGGACATCAACGGCTTGGAGAGCGTGGTCGCTATCAGGACTTCGCCGTCGGCGATGGTCCAGGTGGTCTCTTCCAGTTGTTCCGCGGCCGAGTTGTGCTTCTTTGTCTCGAAGAGGGCTTCGACGGCGGCGGCTTGAAGTTGCGCCGCGTCGGATGCTGCTCCGGTGACTGCGGGGGCCGAGGCGGGCTCTGTGGCGTCAGGGTCGGCGTCCGGCAGTGGCATGCTCTCCCAGGAGGGATCGTATGCCTCGTCGGCGTGTGCGGCCGGCGGGTCTGCGAGCGCGACGGCGCTGGGCTGGATGTGGATGTTCAGGCCGGTGCTGGGTTCTGGTGGTGTGGCTACTGCCGGGGTACTGAAGGGCGAGAGGTTCGCGGGCTTCGGTGCTGCCGGTTCGGGTGCAGAGAATGGCGACAGGGTTGCGGGCTTCGCGGCTGGCGGTTCGGCGGCTACAGGCGGCGCGAAGGGCGACAGGTTCGCGGGCTGGTGGGCGACTGGATCGGGTGCGAGGGCGAGTGCACCTTCGGTGCGTCCGGTTACGGGTGTCACACTGCCTACGGGACGTGCTTCGCGCGAGGCCCACACATCCGCTTCGCGTATGTATGGGGCACCCGGTTCTGTGGAGGTGCTGACGGGCGTTGCGACCGGCGTGGGAGCGGCGGTCGGTTGTGATTCGAAGCGGGGTGCTGGCGTCACGGGAGTGGAGGGGTTGGTTGTTGTGCTTGCCGTGGGAGTTACCGTGGCACTGGCTGACGGAGCGGTCGAGGGTGCCTTTGGGTCTTCCTTCGCGGGGAGGCCCGTGACGTTGCCGCCTGCTTCGTAACGCGACGGTGGTGCTGCCGGACGCGAGGGGGCCGTGCTGGGCGCAGCGGCCGGGCGTGGCGGCGGCATGGTGCGCGGTGTCGGGTTGTTGCTGGGCTTGGGGAGTTGCGAGAGGAACTCTTCGATGGGGATGAGTCGCTGCAGGTGCACGAGCTTGATGAGCCCGAGCTCGAGGTGCAGGCGCTGTTCCTGGCGGAAGCCGAGGTCGTCGAAGGTGCGCAGCATGACGCCGAGGAAGCGGGTGAGTTCTTCCTCGGTGAAGAGCATGGCGGTGCGGACGGCGCGGCGGCGCTCGTCGGGGCTGATCTGCAGGAGGTCGCTGGTGTTCTGCTCTTCGGTGAGCGAGGCGATCTTGGCGACGATGCAGTTGCGGAGGTAGCGGACGAACTGGCGCGCGATCTGCGAGGAGGAGTTGCCGGCGTCGAGCAGGCGGCCTGCGGTGGTGAGGACGGCGGCTGAGTCGTTGCGTGCGACGGACTCGAGGATTTCTTCGAAGACGGTGTTGGGCACGGTGCCCATGAGTTCGCGGATCTCGCTGGCGCTGAGCTCGGCTTTGCCGTCGACCATGGGCGCGGAGGCGATGGCCTGATCCATGATGGAGAGCGCGTCGCGCATGCTGCCGTCGCCGGCTTCGGCGAGGAGAGCGAGCGCGGCTTCGTCGGCGAGGACGCCTTCGTGAGCGGCGATTCCGCGGAGTTCGTTGAGGATGTCGTCGAGCTTGACGGCGTGAAAGCTGAAGTGCTGGCAGCGCGAGCGGATGGTCTGCGGGATGTTCTCCGGCTCGGTGGTCGCCATCATGAAGACGATGTGGTCTGGTGGTTCTTCCAGCGTCTTCAGGAGTGCGTTGAAGGCGGCATCGGTGATCTGGTGCGCCTCGTCGAGGATGTAGATCTTGAAGCGGTCGCGGGAGGGGCGGTAGCGGGCGGCGTCGCGCAGTTCGCGGATCTCGTCGATGCCGCGGTTAGTGGCGGCATCGATCTCAATGACGTCGACGGCGTTGCCGGCGCGGATCTCGGTGCAGGCGTCGCAGACGAGGCAGGGCTCGGGTGTCGGGCGCTCTTTGCTGCCGATTTTGTTCTGGCAGTTGAGCGCGCAGGCGAGGATGCGCGCGATGGTGGTTTTGCCGATGCCACGGTGACCGCTGAAGATGTAGCCGTGCGCGATGCGGTTTTGCTCGAGCGCGTTCTGCAGGGTTCGTGTGACGTGGTCCTGGCCGGCGACGTCGGCGAAGCGTTGCGGACGATATTTGCGGGCAAGTACCTGGTAAGCCATCGCCATTTAGTTTAGCGGGTGCCGCGGTGGATTAGGCGGATCGTTGGTGGGTGGCCGTGGAGGGGCTATTTGGCCTTTTTGGGTTTCTTGCGGAGGGTCATGGGCAGGCCGAGTCGCTTGCGGCGCTTGATCTCCTCGTCGGAGAACATGGTGCCGCGGCAGGCTTCGGTCCCGCAGTAGCAGGGCTGGTCGTCTTCGTCGCTGTCGTAGAGGTGGTACTCGTAGGTGAGTTCTTCTCCGGCGGCGATGTTGCGGAGGGCGAGGACGTAGATGTGGCCGTCGTTTTCTTCGCTCTGGCAGTTGGGTTCGCAGCAGTGGTTGATGAACATGGGCGTGCCGAAGCCGTCGATGACGGTGTCCCGGTCGTGGACGCCGAAGAGGTAGGTGATGTCGCGGTTGGCGTAGCGCTCATCTGCCTCCGCCTTCGTCATGCGCGGACCCTCGTATTCGGCGACGCGTGCGCCGGCGCGAATGGGGTCAAGTGTGTAACAGCCGCAGCCGTGGACCGGCGACGAACGGAGCATGAGTCTTGGGAGCATTGTTGCGCGAGTATACGGCACGTGACCTTGGCGCGAAAACAGATGGTTGCCTCACGCTGGGATGGAGCGTCTAAGCTGTTGTGTAAGTCATGAGCGAACGGACGAGATCGGCGAAGAGGTTGGCGGTGGCGGCATGCGTGCTGCTGGCGGTTGCTTGCGGCAGTGCGCAGACCTCAAAGCCTGCGAAGAAGTGCAAGGCGGGATCGAAGGATCCGGCGTGCGTTGCGACGGATTCGGCGGCACCGGCGGGATCTTCTTCTTCGAGCGATACGCAAGACAAGCCTCCTGCGGCGGCGTTTCCTTTCCCGACGGATGACTCTAAGCACGGGGCGAACGTGGATGGGGAGCCTTCGGGGCCGCCTGCGAAAGCGGCGAACCCGAATGGTCTGCCAGCGATGCCGACGGAGCCTGTGCCCGATCCGCCTGCGTCGTCCGAGCGGCCGATGAAGCTGCCGCCGGATGGCTATTCTTCTTCGGGAAGTAGTTCGAGCAGCGGAGGCGACGATGGTGCTAGTTCCAGCTCGAAGGCGGACGATGATGCGGATGTTGCGCCGACGACGGCTGCGCCGAATGCGCCGGTGAAGGCTTCAAAGCTGAAGGATCTTGGCAGTCGCGGCGATATGAGCGCAGCCCGGTTGAAGCTGGAAGCGACGCGCGTGGCGGACGACCTGAAGATTGCGAAGTTCTATATGAATGACGGCAACACGCAGGGAGCTTATCTGCGTTACAAGGATGCCGTGGATCATGCTCCGGACGATCCGGAGGCTCGGTTTGGCCTGGCTCAGGCTGCCAGCAAGCTGAAAAAGACGGACGAGGCTGTCCTGAACTATCGCGAGTACCTGAAGCTGGATGAGGAAGGCGACCATGACCGGGATGTGCGGCAGGCGCTGGCAAAGCTGGGCGCTCCGGCGAAGTAAGCTTCATGCGGAGTTTTAGTCCGCGTCCCGGACCATCAATTCCTCGTCGTAATCCTCTTCCGCGCTTGTTAGCGTTGCGGGCTGGTCGCTCATCGTCTCTTCCGTTAGCAAATAGCGGCGCAGGTAGCGCAGTGGTTCCGGTGCGGTGGCCATCTCGCGCAGGTGGTATTCCCAGACATCGCTGCGGCTGGACTGTCGTAGATGTGCCTTGCGCTGGACGGTGCGCGCTTCCCCGGTGGACCGGGCGCTTTGGAAGGTTTGCTGGGGAACCACGAAGGTAATGCGTTCGCCACTGCGGAAGAATGCCCGTGCGAAGGTGTGGGAGAAGACGAGCATGTGGGCTCGTTTGCCGCGCGCGAGCCAGCGGACGGCTTCGTCGGCGCCCGTCCACGGCATGCCGCTGTGTTCGTGGTACCAGCGTTTGAACTCAAAGCCCGATGCTCGTGCCTGGCCGATGAGCAGTTGCAGTAGCTGCGCGCGCGTCATGGGTACCAGCCTCAGGAAAGGGTGCCCCCAACTTATGCGCGCACGGGCCATCCGTCAATCCGGCAATCGTTCATCGGGACTTGCGGACTCTGGCGGAGATGAGATTGTGTCCGGTAATGACGCGCCGCGCATCCCGGCGCGGCCCGGGACGCGTCTACCAACGTGTGGCGATGCGAATGAAAGTCCCGATGGCTGCTGTCCTGCTTGCTTTGGTTTGCGGTACCGCACGTGCGGAGAATACCTACCCGCTGAACAACGATCCGCAGGTCCGTGAGGCCTTTCAGCATTTCTACAACCTGGATTATGACGGTGCGATGCAGCGTTTCCAGGCGGTGCAGCGTGAGCACCCGCAGGACCCGATGGCCAGCGGCTATGTGTTGATGGATACGATCTTCCGCGAGCTGTATCGGCAGGATCTGCTGGACACGACCTACTACGCGCACGAACATTTCCTGAGTTCCGGGCATAAGTCCGACATCTCGGAGGCGACGCGCAAACAGATCGACCAACTGACGGATAACGCGATTGCCCAGGCGGATGTTCGCATCAAGGCAAACGGCCAGGATAAGGACGCCTACTTCGCCCGCGGCTACGTGCGCGGGATGCACGCAGCGTGGATGACGCTGGCGGACCACAGCTTTACCGGCGCCGCGCGGCAGGGACTGGCGGCACGCAATGACAGTGAGCAGGTGCTGAAGCTGGACCCCAACTATGCGGACGCGAAGATGGCGGTGGGCATTCAGCAGTTTGCGGTGGCTAGTCTGCCGCGCTTTGTACGGATGCTGGTGGGTATCGCAGGGATCGGCGGCAACAAGGAAGGCGGCCTGAAGCTGCTGCGTGAAGCGGCCGCGAACGGTACGGCGACCAAGGTGGAATCACAGACGGCGTTGTCCCTCTTCCTGCGGCATGATCAGCGCTATAGCGAGGCCTATGCAGTCGCCCAAGGGCTGGCGAAGCAGTATCCGCATGACTTTCTGTTCCGGCTGGAAGAGGCGAACCTGATGAAGGATTCGGGTCATGGCCCGGAGGCCATCAACATCTACAAGGCTGTGCTGGCGGATGCCGCGAAGCCAGGTTACTTCATCGATCCCCGATTGCAGCTTGCGTACTTTGGCCTGGGAGAGACGCAGCGGGGGCAGAATGACGTCCTTGGTGCTGCGGAAAGTTATCTGAAGGCTTCTCAGCAGCCGAACTGCAGCGACTGGATGCGGAAGCGTGCGCAGTTGAATGCGGGCATGATGCTGGACAAGCTGCACCGCAGGGATGAGGCTGTGAAGCAGTATCAGTTGGCGGCGGCGGCCGGTGGCGACCAGACGCAGGCGGATGCTGCACGGAAGTTGATAAAGTCCCCCTATACGGGAACTTAGGCTTCGGTACGTGCGTATCTCTCTCCGTGAATGCCGAGCGTGTGCAAGAATGCTGTGCATCGGCAGGAGGAGATTTCGTTATGAATGGACCACTGCTTCGTCCCCGTTATGACCGCAAGATCGCGGGTGTCTGCGCGGCTTTCGCCCGCGCCTATGGCTGGGATCTGACGCTGACACGGCTTGCGCTGGTGCTGCTGGTGTTCTTTGGCGGCGGCGGTTTGCTGGCTTACGTGATCTGCTGGGTCGTGATTCCGGAAGAGCCGCTTGCTTTGCCTTATGCGGGAACTTATCCGCCTCCGCCTGTGGGTTATCCGCCGGCAGACTATCCGCCGACAAATCCGCCCGCGCCGCCGCCATCTGTTTAGTCGGTGTCCTGGGGGAAGGCGTTGCCGCGACCCTGCTTGTGATGCGTGTCAAAAACTCGGCTAGCCTGTGTTGTACGACTGAGGTCTGCTCCGTTCAGATAGTCTGGATGGGATGAATCAGGGACGGCCTTTTGTGTATGCCGACGCGCGGCTCAAGTGCGACGGCGTTGATGTGGCGGAGCTTGCCGAGCAGTTCGGCACGCCGCTGTACGTATATTCCGCAAACCAGATTGCCGAGCGGGCCGGGCTGTTTCAGACGGCCTTTGCTGGCGTGTCTCACACCGTTTGTTACGCGGTGAAGGCGAACTCGTCGCTGGCGATCCTGAAGATGCTGGCCGCGCAGGGCTGCGGCTTCGACATTGTGAGCGGTGGGGAACTGGCGCGGGTGCTGGCCGCCGGTGGGCGTGATGTGGCGAGTCGCGTTGTGTTCTCTGGCGTGGGCAAGACCGCTGCCGAGATGGACGAGGCGCTGGATGCGGAGATTCTCCAGTTCAACGTGGAGAGCGAGCCAGAGCTAGAGTTGCTGGCGGCGCGTGCTGCGGCGAAGGGCAAGCGGGCGCGTATTGCTCTGCGTGTGAATCCTGATGTGAGTGCGGAGACGCATCCGTACATTTCGACCGGGCTGAGCGCGCACAAGTTTGGCATCGGCATCAAGCTGGCGCGAGCCGTGTACACGCGGGCTGCGGCGATGCCGTCGATCGAGACGACGGGCGTCAGCGTCCATATCGGTTCGCAGATCCGGCAGGTGGAGCCGTTTGCCGAGGCGCTGGCAAAGACGCTTGCACTGGTGGCGGAGTTGCGGAGTGACGGCCACCAGATTCGTTATGTGGATGCGGGTGGCGGGCTTGGGATCGAGTATGCGGACAAGGATTTTGACGCAGCCGAACAGGTCGCGCACTATGCCGCCGCACTGAAGAGTGCGTTGGGATCGATGGACGTACATCTGCTGCTGGAGCCAGGTCGCTTCCTGGTGGGACAGGCGGGCGCGCTGATCACGCGCGTGCTCTATCGCAAGCAGAATGGCGACAAGAAGTTTGTCATTGTCGATGCGGGCATGAACGATCTGATCCGTCCTGCTTTGTACCAGGCGCATCACGAGATTGTGCCGGTGGTGACGCGCGAGGGCTCGCTGGACGAGGAAGCCGACATTGTCGGTCCCGTATGCGAGAGCGGCGATTTCTTTGCGCGGGCGCGGACGCTGCCTGTCTCCGAGGACGGCGATCTGCTTGCTGTTCTGGATGCGGGTGCTTACGGGCTGTCGCTGAGTTCGAACTACAACACGCGTCTGCGACCAGCGGAGGTGCTGGTGGAATCGACCGGGGCACGGCTGGTGCGGCGTCGTGAGACGTACGAGGAGTTGTTCGCGCCAGAGATGCCGTAGACATGCGGTTCGTGCGACTGATTCGATATCGAAACATCGAATAGGGATGACGAATCCTATTGGCAGCGGCGTACGCATTGGTCATGTGCACCTGAAGGTGGCGGATCTTGATCGTGCGATTGCGTTCTACAGTGGCGTGCTTGGCTTTGCGGTGACGCAGAAGTTCGGCAACAGTGCCGCGTTTCTGTCGGCGGGTGGCTATCACCATCACATTGGCCTGAACACGTGGGAGAGCCTTGGTGGCAAGCCGCCGGCACCTGGCACGACCGGTCTGTATCACCTGGCGATCCTGTATCCGACGCGTGCGGAGCTTGGCGATGCGCTGAGGCGGCTGATCGCGGCGAATGTACCGCTGCAGGGTGCCTCCGACCACGGTGTGAGCGAGGCGATCTATCTTGCGGATCCGGATGGAAATGGCGTGGAGCTTTACTGGGATCGTCCGCAGGCGGAGTGGCCGGTGGATGCGGCAGGGAATCTGAAGATGGTGACGGGGCCACTGAATCTGCAGATGGTGCTGGACTCGGCCAAGTGAGTGTTGTGTGACGCGGTTCTGAGGGTGAGCCGCGTTGTCTCGGCGATAGAACCCACGTCTCAAAAGCGAGAGGTGGGGCGCCCGGTTCCGTGGTCGCATCACTGGGTCGAACGGGAAGGCCCCGGCTTGCTATACTTCGTTGGTTGCGGGCAGTCTTTGCTGTCAGCTTAGAACCAAAGAAAGTGCGGGGTTTCAGTCGATGTCAGGCCACTCAAAATGGGCAACCATCAAGCATAAGAAGGGCGCTGCGGACGCCAAGCGCGGCAAGGTGTTCACGCGCCTGATCAAGGAAATTACGGTTGCAGCCAAGCAGGGCGGCGGCGACCCGGACGGCAATCCGCGCCTTCGCACGGCCATTCTGGCCGCCAAGGCCGAGAATATGCCGGCAGACAACATCAAGCGCGCGATTCAGCGAGGCACGGGCGAACTGGAAGGCCTGAGCTACGAAGAGATCACGTATGAGGGCTACGGTCCTGGCGGCGTCGCGGTGATCATCGAAGTGCTGACGGACAACCGCAATCGCGCGGTCAGCGAGATTCGCCATGCCTTCAGCAAGAATGGCGGCAACCTGGGTGAGTCGGGTTCGGTGGGTTACATCTTCACGAAGAAGGGCGTTATCGTCGTTCCGAAGGAAGGTGCGGACGAGGACAAGATCACCGAGATCGTGCTGGATGCGGGCGCAGACGACCTGAGTGAAGAAGGCGATCACTGGGAGATCTACACCACGCCGAAGGACTTCGAGGCCGTTCGGGATGCCGTGACCAAGGCTGGCTTCAAGCCGGAACATGCTGAGATCACGATGGTGCCGTCGACGTACCAGAAGCTGGAAGGTTCGCAGGCCAATGCGATGATGCGTCTGCTGGAGGTGCTGGAAGACCTGGATGATACGCAGAATCTTTACAGCAACTTCGATATGGACGAGTCGCAGGTTCCCGCATAATCGCAGGGAACAGGTTGCAGGAAACAGCAGGCCGCCGGGCTTCGGCGGCTTTGCTTTGCAGGAAGAGCGAGGGCGGATGCGGAAGTTGTTTGGGGTAGCGACTGCGATGTTTGCGATGGTCACTGGCGCTCAAGGCCATGCGCAGATGATGCCGCAGGAGGCGCCAGTACAGGCAGTCACAAGCGGTACGCCGTGGGAGTATGGTGTCCTGTTCCAGGGCGGCAAAGGCTTCACTCAGAATCGCGACGGCTTCAAGTTCTTCATGGCCGGTGCGCACGTGGGCAAGGTGCTGACGCCTGTTTACGGCAAGGGCGTCCTGCGTGGCAATTTTGAGTACGCAGGTGAGATCTTCCCGTACTGGCAGTCGAACACGCCGAAGTTTCAGCGTTACAACTGCGTCGCGACGCCGAATCCGATTGTGCTGGACTGCGCGGGGCCCTATACGGTTGGCGGCACGTATCACGGTGTGTCGATTACGCCGATCATCCTGCGGTGGAACTTCACGCATGGCAAGCGCATCATGCCGTGGGTGGCAGGCCGCTGGTGGCGTGCTCTGGACGAACCATAAGTATCCCGCGTACGGTCAGGGGGAAGTAAACCTGGTGAACTCTGGTCCGGGATCGGGCGCGAGCGTTTGGAACTTCACGCCGCAGGGTGGCATTGGCGTGCATTATTTTGTGAAGCCGAAGCAGTCGCTGGATCTGGGTGCGAATGGCATCCATATCTCGTCGGCTAGCCTGGGCGATCGTAATCCAGGCGTGAACGCAAGTGTTCAGTTTTCGCTTGGGTATAGCTGGTGGAAGTAACGCAAGACGGACTGTGATGTTGCTGTGATGGCTGAACCTATTGTCGAGTGCGTCCCCAACTTTTCAGAGGGACGAGATGAACGTGTTGTTCGCGAGATTGTGCGGGCGATGCGGGTGTACGGGGTCAGTCTGCTGGACTGGTCTATGGACCCCGCGCATAACCGAAGCGTGGTGACGGTAGCAGGCGCGCCCGATGCCGTGGCCGAGGCGGCGATTCGTGCGGTGGGCCGGGCCGCGCAGTTAATCGACCTTACCGGCCAGCATGGTGTGCATCCGCGCATTGGCGCTGCGGACGTGGTGCCATTTGTGCCGGTTTCGAATTACTCGCTGGGACAGTGTGCCGTGCTGGCGCACCATGCCGGGATTGAGATCTGGAAGCGTTTTGGCGTGCCTGTTTACTTTTATGAGGCGGCTGCGCGCCGGCCGGATCGCATACGGCTGGAGGATGTTCGTCGAGGCCAGTTTGAAGGGCTGCAGCGGGATGTTCGGTCGGACTCAGGTCGGCACCCGGATGTCGGATCGACGGAACTGCACCCGACTGCTGGTGCGAGCGCGGTGGGTGCGCGGCAGTTCCTGATTGCTTACAACATCTATCTGGAGAAGGGCGATCTGCACGCGGCGCGCGCGATTGCGAAGGATCTGCGCGCTTCCAATGGCGGGATGTTCGGTGTGAAGGCGATGGGCGTGCTCGTGGATGGGCGGGCGCAGGTCAGCATGAACATCACGGACTTCCGCACGACGCCTGTTGCTGATGTGCATGCATCGGTCTGCCGCCTGGCACGTTTGCATGGTGCAGATGTGGGGGATGGCGAGGTGATTGGCCTGGTGCCGAAGGCTGCATGCCTCTCGCAGACGGGCGATGGCCTACCACTTTGGTTGCAGCAGGTGCCTGAATTTCAGCCAGAAGACAAGATTTTGGAGCACCGACTTGAATCGCCGATGAATTGGCCTGACGATTCAGTCGCCGCAGACGTCTAAAATCGCAGTGAGTAAGTTTCGGAGGCAAGATAGTGATGAAGATTGCAGCACGTGCGGTTCTGTTGGGTGTGGTTGGTCTGCTGGCGGTTGGCGGCGCGCGGGCGTCGCAGTTGAGCAGTGACGCCAAGGCCGCAATCCCGAAGGACGTGCAGCAGTTGATCGTGGTGGACTATCGCGCGATGCAGGGTTCGTCTGCAGCGATGAACCTGAAGGCACGCATCATGCCGCCGGAACTCACACGTCTTGAGACCGCCTTGCGCAACAGCGGTATGAAGGTCGATCGCGACGCCGATACGTTGGCCTTTGCTGCCTTCCGCACCGGGCAGCAGGTACATACGGTTGGCATCGCACAGGGACAGTTCAACACTGCTTCGATCCTTGGCACGTTTGCCAAGAACAAGACGAAGCCGCTGGTGCTGCGCAACTACAATATCTACCCGATGGGTGCTGCGGGCATGAGCGTTGTGTTTCTGAACCAGACGACGATGATCTTTGGTGATGCTTCAGCGGTCCGTGCGGGGCTGGATTCGCGGGATGGCATCACGGAGAACATGTTGCAGAACGGCGACATGATGAACGAGATGAATGTTGTGGATTCACGTGCCATCTGGAGCCTGCTGGATCAGAAGGGAACGCAGACGATGATGCGTTCCGTGTTAGGCGAGGCGGCGGCGCTGACGGACTATGACAGCGTAAAGAACCGGATGAGAAGTTCCCGCTATACTCTTGACTTTGCGAACGGCATCCACTTCAACATGGCTGTCGTCATGAGCGACACGATGACTGCTGCGACTGCTGCAGCGCTGATGAAGGGCGTTGTCCTGATGAAGCAAGTGCAGGGCAGCACGATGGAGAAGACTGCGATGACTGAGACGCAGGTGGACTCGAGCGCGGGTACGCTTCAGGTGTCTTATGCGTCAAGCGAGGGCCAGTTCTCGGATCTGTTGAACTCGCCGCTGTTTCAGCAAGTCGTCAAGTAGACAGGTCTTCAGGAAGGGCCGGACGCGTATGCGTCCGGCCCTTTCCTGTTTCCGGGAATCGAGTCGCTTCTGGGGGCGTCGAAAGCCATCGCAGGCGGATGAACACTCTGCGACCCAACACCTAGCGGCGATCCGACTAGCCTTCAGGCGTGGAGCTGCGTTGAGGCTGTTTCGTCGCGCCGGCCCGCTACAAAGGTGTGTCTAGGCTCTAGGGGTGGTACAGGCAGCCATGATGCGTGCGACCGTTCGCTCGCGCACTTCATCGGTCAGGTCGTAGACCTGATGGTCACGATAGACACGGATGGTCTTTCGGGTAGTGTCGACGAGAATCTCGCAGTGGTGGCATTCGCACAGGTGCGACTGGATCTCCTCCAGGAGCTGAGGCTCGACGTCGCCGTCGAAGTAATCGGTCATCTGCGCAAGAAACTCGGTGCAGGTCACGGCTTGATGCTCCCGTCCTTACGCTTCATGTAGCGGCTCAGCCTTTCGCGAAGCTGGAGCCGTGCACGAAGCAATCTTGACTTTACAGCCGGCACACTCAGACCAAGTGCTGTTGCCGTCTCTTCGGTCGACAGGTTTTCGATGTCTCGAAGTGTGAAAACGGTGCGAAATCCTGGCGACAAGCCTGCAATTGTCTTCTGCAGGATCTCTCCCAGCTCGGAAGTACCGTACTGCTGCTCAGGGTCGGGTGTCCAATCGGCGAAATCGCGAGGGATCGAACCCTCTTCAGTCTGAACATCCTGATCCATAGAGACGGTGCGACTGGTTTTGCGCTTGCGCAGGCGCATCAGGCTCTCATTGACCGCGATGCGGGTGAGCCAAGTGGAGAACTTGCTGTTGCCCCTGGAACTGATCCAGCTTGCCGTACGCCTTCATGAAGACGTCCTGAGTGATGTCTTCGGCGTCTTCGCGATTCTGGGTGATGTGCTGGGCGACGCGAAAGATCTGGCGGTCATACTGGCGCACCAGTTTTTCGAAGGCGGCTGTGTCGCCGTGGCGCGCAGCGTCTACCAACGCTACGTCGGGGTGACCTCTTCTACTCCGGGCTGTTCGACGACGGGTGGCATCTGCTAGTTGCAGTGTACTTCCGGCGGTGAGGGAGAGCAACGCCATCTGCTGCATTCCGTGGACATTGGTTGCGACGGAGGGCGATGTGAGACGTCGTAATCAAGTGTGGTTCGCGGAAATCTGCCCTGAACAGTGCGAAGGGCGTTTCTGCATCCTAGAGTGGAGACGTGAAGCACATCCTTTACCCCGTATCTGTTCTGGCCGTATCGGCGTTGTTGCTGCCGCTGGCGACGCTGGCTGCTCCCCAGAAACATACCGCGGCGAAGAAGCCTGCTGCGCGCGCGACGGCAGCTCATGGCAAGGTTGCCACAGCCTCGCGTGGGGCATCGGCTGCTCGTGCATCGGGTGGGGGACGGCACGCAGCTGCTCCATCACGCTCGGCTTCGGCAAGGTCAGCTTCAACTCGGTCCACCTCAGTCCGAAGCAGGGGAGGCAAGGCTGCACCGGCTGCCTTGCGTGGTGGACCGCACGCTCGCACGACTCAGGTTGAGTCGGTTCCGACGGCACAGAGTCGTAGCTTGAGTTCGGCGTTCACGGCGTCGTCTACGCTGCGGCCGATGGCACAGCAGCTTGCATCTTCACGGTCTGCGGCGGCATTTGCAGGTGTTGAGAACTATGCGGCGGCCCATCCTGGTGAGGGCGCTGCTGCCGCTTACCTTTCGATGGGACACGCTTATGCGGCGGATCGTCGTTATGGCGAAGCGGTTAACGCGTACCGCTCTGCTGCGGCGCAGGGTACGGCCTTGCGCGATTACGCGGAATACCTGGGTGCACAGGCTGCGCTGAACAATCACGACACGTCCACGGCCGCGAATCTGCTGAACAACTTCGCGCAGAAGTATCCCGGTAGCATCTTCATTCCGAGCGCGCCTGTGACCCTGGCGAACGCGTATCTTGTGGCGAACGATGCAACGGGCGCCCTGCGATCACTGGCGACACTGATGGGCCAGTCCAAGGCGCAGAGCGCCGACTACCTGTTTGCGGAGGCCCGGGCGCACCAGATGGCGGGCGATACGAACGCGGCTGCGGCGATCTATCGACAGATTTATGTTCGCCTGCCGTTTTCACCGGAGGCCGCGCAGTCCCGTACAGCATTGCAGGCGATGAACGCCGGCCCGACTGCCGGTGAGCGGAAGCTGCATGCCGATGCGCTGTTTAACGCAAAGCGTTATGCGGATGCAGGGTCCGAGTACGACTCCATTCAGAAGAACGACAGCACGCTGTCGCAGGCGGACCGTGATGCACTGGCGATCTATGCTGCCGTTTGCGATCTGCGGTTGAAACGCCTTTCGCGTCATGATGCAGAGCGGCTGCCGGATACGGGCGATGATAGTGCCGCACTGAAGCTTTATATGCTCGCGGAGATTTCGCGGACAGAGGGCGACCAGGCCGGACACACCGCCATCCTGACGCAGATGGAGCAGCGGTTTCCGCACAGCCGCTGGCTTGAAGAAGCTTTGTACTCCGGCGGCAATATGTACCTGCTGAAACGGAACTCCACGCAGGCAATCGAGCACTATTCGAAATTGTTCGAACTGTTCCCAAACAGCACGTATGCGCCGTCAGCGCACTGGCGTTCCGCCTGGCTGAACTATCGGCTGCGTAACTACGCGGAAGCCGCGCGGCTGATGGAAGAGCAGGTGGTGAAGTATCCCATGAGCCAGGAGGCGCCAAACGCGCTCTACTGGCGGGGACGTTTGTACGAAGACCCTGAGCGTAACTTTTCGCAGGCGGCGAATTTTTATACGGCACTTTCGAATACCTATCGCAATTACTACTATGCGAACCTGGCGCGTCAGCGATTGAAGCTGATGGGGCCGCAGGCAGCGGTAGAACCGGCTGTAGCGCTGTCGAGTGTACGCACACCTCCCGCGCCGACGCTGGTGGCTGCACTGCCGGAGAACGATCCGCACCTGATCAAGGCCCGCCTGCTGGCCAACGCTGCGTTGAACGAGTTTATTGCGCCGGAGATCCAGGCGAGCGGCACGGCGTCTCAGTGGGGATCGCTGGCAGAGGCGGAGATCTGGACGAGCTTTGGCGAGAATGTTCGCGCACTTCAGGCGGTGAAGCGCGGCGGCAGTGGCCTGTACACGCTGCCCGTCAGTGAGGTTCCGACACAATACTGGCAACTGCTGTTTCCGAGGCCCTACTGGAGCGATCTGACTGCGAGTGCGCAGGCCCAGGGGCTGGACCCCTACCTGGTAGCGTCGCTGATCCGGCAGGAGAGTGAATTTAACCCCGGTGCTATTTCGCGTGCGAATGCGATGGGTCTGATGCAGTTGCTGCCGGCTGTGGGGAAACAGCAAGCGAAGCGGATTGGGATGGGGAAATTTGCGCCGGCGCAGTTGTTGAATCCGTCCATCAATCTGCGGCTGGGCACGGCAAACCTTCGGCAGGTGTTGGACCGATTCAATGGCACGCCGGAGTATGCGCTGGCGGCCTACAACGCAGGCGATGTGCCGATCCGGAACTGGATGGGCGAGAACAACTACAAGGATCTGCCTGAGTTTGTGGAGTCCATTCCGTACACAGAGACTCGCGAATACGTGCAAAGCATCCTGCGCAATCGCGAGATGTATCGGCAGCTTTACGGCGGCAGCTAGCTGGGTTCCTGAAGTGATTGGTGCCCGGGGCCGGACTCGAACCGGCACGACCGTTAAGGTCTGCGGATTTTAAGTCCGCTGTGTCTGCCATTTCACCACCCGGGCGTAGTTCAAGTTTATCTGCATTTTGCATGAAGGTCGGGCCTGATCGTTGTTTGCGATCAGGCCCGATGCTTCTGTGCGATTTGCGAGGATTTGCTTTACGGGATGAGCTGCGCCTCCCGGAGGCGGGTGAAGAGGTCGAAGAAGCTGTCGTCCGTGGCCTGATAGTCGAGGAAGCCCATCTTGCGGCTCTTGCTCATATCGGTCATGACTTCGATCGGCCGGCCAAGGTCGGCGTCGGTGTGCCATGGAGAAATCAGCGTATCTAACTTGGGCTCGTTCAGCTGGTACTTCGCTGCTATCTCGGACCAAATGGGTGCCGCGTTGGCGAGTTGAGCTTCGAGGGGAGTGATCTGGTCAGGGAAAGGGGCGGCTTCGATACCGAACCAGTCGGCGATGCGCTGCCACATCCAGCTCCAACGGAAGACGTCTCCGTTGACGACGTTAAAGGCCTGGTCGCGTGCGGCAGGCGTTGTTCCTGCCCATGACAGCTGGCGCGCAAGCAGGCGGGCGTCTGTCATGTCGGTCAGGCCATTCCACTGCGCGGCAGATCCTGGGAAGATAAACGGGCGTCCGGTTTCGCGGCAGATGGAGGCGTAGGCAGCGAGGGTTACGCCCATGTTCATGGCGTTGCCGACTGCGTAGCCGATGATTGTGTGCGGGCGATGGACGCTCCAGCCGAAGCCTTGCCGCTTCGCTGCTGCAAAGACCTCGTCCTCCTGCGCATAGTAGAAATTCTCGATGTCCAGGCGGCCCTGTTCTTCGCGGAACGGCGTCGCGGGAAGCTTTCCTTTGCCATACGCTTCAAACGGTCCAAGGTAGTGTTTCAGGCCGGTGACGAGACCGACGTGCTCTACGGAGTTGGACTTCGAAACCGCTTCGAGAAGGTTGCGGACCATGGTGCTGTTTACGCGGATGTTCTCGGCTTCAGTCGGCTGACGCATCCACGTGGTGGTGTAAACGTGGGTGGGTTTGATGTCTTTGAGCGCCGTTGCGAGTGCGGAGGGGTCGAGTAGATCAGCAGGGACGGCATGGATGCCTACGGAGCTAACCGCCTTACGCGCCAGACCGTAGACCGCCCAGTCCTGATCCGCAAGGTGGGTTGCGAGATTGAGGCCAACGATACCGGTCGAGCCTACTACGAGAGCCGTTTTCTGAGCCAATGAAACTCCTTCTCACGCCCGTTGTTTTGGGACGATACACAGTGATTGGATGTTCCAGGCGGTCGAACGAATCAGGTAAGCGGCGGGTCAATGTCCGACGTTGCGGTCTCTGACGAAGGGCCGGAAAGCGCTGGACTGTGCAGCGCTTTCGGTCGCGGTTGCCACGTGTAAAGCCAAGTATTTCTGCACGTCAGCCTACGGCAGATTTGGCGTCCATTGACCGCAGCGTTCGATTTCTTCTGCGATGTGTATGCCGAGCCGGCGATAGCTTTCGAAAGTCTCCTCATCGAACCACTGATTGGCCGTTGAGTCGTTAGGGAAAGCTGCATTGCCAAGTCGCTGCTTCAGGAGGTCGCCCGACTCGCCCGGCAGGTTGGTGATGGCGCCGGAGTTTGCTTTTTTGAATTGCGGGGTCTGCCCGGTGAGCGAGGCTTTGATGTAAAGGATGCGACCGGTTATCGGGGCTTCGTCGTCCATGCGTTCGGGATATCTCACGGTTCCAGATACAAAGTGACATTTGCTGACGGGATATCCGAGCTGTGGATCCATCTGCGGCCGTAGGTTTCCTAAGTTGAGGTCGATCTCGACGCCGAAGTCGATGCGGCAACGCTGGATCGCATTTCCTATACCTCCGAAGGTGAAGGCATGATCCTCCTCTGCGTCGCAGACGACGACGAAGCGGCAGCGCCTTCGTATGAGTTCATAAAGACCCATGTTTTCAAAGTGACCACCGTCGGTGAGATAGACGAAGTCTGATGAGTCCGTCACGGAGCCTCGTAACTCATTGATGAGAGATCCTGCAGGGAAACGTGGCGACGGTGTTTCGTCCGCATCAAACAACTGCGTCGAAGAGCACGCCTGCCCAGCGTATTTCGATGTGCGGGGATTGCGTAACCACCAGCCCAGGCGAACGTTAAACATGGTCATCAAGAAGGCAGTGGCAGGGCTGGTGTGGTAACCCCAGTTCGGGCTGACTGCGGCGCCGGAGATCGCTACTGCAGTCGCCATGTTGATGCCGCCATTGGGGTAGGCGAATGTACGGGTTGGGACGTAGCCGTTGTAGCTGAGGACATGTTTTTTTATGCCAGTTGTCCAACCTACGTGGTAGCCGGAATAGAGCGGCGTGAATATGAAGGATGCCGCCTTTCTTTGCTGCCAGGCTAGATCTTCCCCGAAGGTCAAGTTCAAGGTTGAGCAGAAGATTGGAAACGGTCCTTTGTACTTATCGACACGAAAGGTGGAGAGCACGGTGTCCTTTGTGTCTCCTTCGTCAAACCCGGTCAAAGGGTCTGGCTTACGTTTCCGATTTGTCGCTCCGAGATAACAACGAGTCAGCCGGTTGCGGTAGAAGGTGTGCATTGAGAATTCGTTGATGTCGACTCGCCAACCGAACAAGCAAAAGACGGAAAGAAGTCCGCCGATAACGAGACAAGGATAGAGGTGGGGGTGAGTAAGTGAGAGGCTAAGCGCTTTGTCGACGGCCCATGCGAGCAGGAGCATCAGCCCTGTGACGAAGACATAAGGGCCTACGACTGCGAGAAGGTTGAGCGCCTTTACGCTGCTGCTGGTCCCGGTGGTTTCTCCCTGTGTCTTGGGGCTCTTGGCCGCTAAGACGCTGCCAAAGGTCGTCAGAACCCATCCGATCAACGCCGACGGACGACCGTGGGGCGTGCTATCCCAGATCGCCAAGAGCAGAGGTCTAGTGAGGAGGGATGCTCCGAACCACGCAGCCCATGTCACACCGATGATGAAGCTCCATGCACGGATGCTGGCGAGCCACTCCCTAAGCCAGTCTGCGAAGTCCCTGCCGATGAGGCCGGCGAGAAGTACCTGTGAGAAAAATGGCACGCTTAGAAAGAGTGGAGGGCCGGCAACGAGGATGAGGCGCCACGGATCAAAGCCGTGGCCATAGAGGTGAAACTTTGCGGCGAGAAGTGGTAGTCCGGAGAAGACTGCCCAGGTCATCAGGAGAAACCACGCTGTGGCCCCTGCCGCGGCGACTGCAGACAGGCTGAGGATGAGGCCGCCAATGACCTGGATTTTCACCCACAACCGGCGTAGACCACTGTTCGACTCATCGAAAGCGTTCAGTGTTTCGAATGCCTGCTGTGCGCCGCCTGCGTGAACAACGGTCGCGTTTGCGACGAAAAGCAGAAGGAAGACCACGTAGGAAAGTGCAAACTTGGATTGTTCCCAGGCTCGGTCGTTGTTTAGGAAACCTGTTACGCACAGGCTTGAGAGCAACAGGAACGCAACTATCGCCTGGGCTGCTCCCTGGCCGCCTTCCGCCGATCCGCTTTCTCCATCGCCGCCCTCGGCTGGTCCGCTTTCTTCCTGGCAGTCAGCATGATTCCGTGCACGCTTCAGCCAGAACGCTGTCGTCGCGACACCGATCGCAAACAGGATGATTGCGCCGAGGGCGAGTAACGTTCCGCTGTGGCATAGTGGGGTGACTACGCCTCTTATGTACTTCCACCACACAGATAGCTTGAAGTTGAACTTATCGGACCGGGACGTCAATGTGCAGAGAGGCTGCCATACGTGGCGAAAGGGGAGATCCATGGTCTCTAACAATGTTGATCGTGAAGCGTCGTGGGACTGGGGATGCCGGGTTGAATTCCGCGATGTAAAGAAGTGCGGTACAAGTACCAACAGCAGGAGGCTTGAGATAAGAACCAGTTGGTTCAGGAACGTATTTCTGAGCCAGATTGCGAAGACGACCCAGGTGTCCTGTTTGAAGAATCCCTTGTCCGGGGTGAGATAACTGGAGTAACGCCGGAGCCATGTCAGGGCGGCCGGATGGAGAGGGTCGCAGTGGGGCGCGGGTAGCGGAATTAGATGGTGAATTACTTGTTTGAAGTCAGTCTCACGCTTGATCCATGCTGCAAACCACTGATGAATGTACCCCCCGCCAGATACGGTCGAAAGGTAATCAAAATTTTCAAGGATTGATTTTCCGTTAATGACTTGTGCTGCCATGCCCTGCAGAAGACCGAGATTGAAGGTGGCGCTCCGGATGCCACCGCCGGAGAAACAGAGGCCAGCGACGCGGTTTTGATGCATCCACTGATAGGGGGCGGACTTCGCGTCGATGTCATCTTGCTTTGGGCCATCTTGCTTTGGGGCATCTGCGGCAGCTCGGCGTTTTTTGATCTCGTCGATCTCTTTCTCCACGAGCCAACGGCTTGGTGTGTAGTTCACCAGTAGAGAGACACGCGATTGCAGTTCCGGACGTTTTGCAAGGCAGTGGGCAAGTTCAAGGATCGGAGCCAAGCCGGATCCGGATCTGGATCTTGTCTTGCACCTCTCCAAGTCACGCTGAGCCGCACGGTTGAGTTCCTTTTGCTCTTTGAGGGGGAACTTCAAAATTGTCTCGGCGAGGCGATAGATGTAGTCGTTCGCAGCGGGCGTACCGGGGGGTGTCCCTGTTGGAGGTGGATTGCTCTCGCGCACCGATGCGTTTGCCTCGGGATGGACCAATGAGGACTGTGGTTGGGTTTCTTGAGACTTTCTACTCCAGAATGATTTGAACATTGCGCCTCCCTTGATCCTGAATCGCTTTCCGCTAGGGCACTGTGTAGAGCAATGTGACTGCTGTATTGTCGGCGTGCATCTTCGAGAGCGTGAATGTCAGCACGGTCCCGTGAGGTACGTCCGTGTTGACGATATTCAGAGTGAATGCCCGCGAGGTGTCGCTGTTGGCGTCATTTTCGACGGCGAAATTTGCAGCAAGCTGGTTTGCATCGGAGCCCTGGACTGAGAGCAACGTGACGCCTGTGAGGCCTGTGCCTTTGATCGAGCCGCTGACCTTTCCGCCCTTGGCCCAGTTGGCGCTGTCGAAGCTAAGGGCGGGATCGGGGAGGGTGTAGATGTAAGGGGTGCTGGTGGTGGTCGTGTTGTCCTGCGCGGTTTTGGAGACGACAAAGCTTAGCTTCGCGCCGGATGCCAGGTCTGATGAGCCAACGGTGGCCTTATAGGTCATGATGGAATCAGTGGATGCCGGATCAATGGTGATGGCGCTGAATGGAGAGGTTGTGGTGCCACCTGGACCGGGGCTTGTCACGGAAAGCGCTGCGCCCGACAAGAAGGTTCCCATTAGAGAGCCTGTCAATGTCTTTGAGGCTTTCCAGTCATCGGCCAGAGTTCCTGCGTTCAGGTTTACCGATGAGATCGTCGCTGGGACGGAGGCTGCGTCGATGGTCATCACGCCGCCCACGACTAACCGAATTGTGTTCAAGCTGACCCTGTTCAGCATGTCGACGGCGTAGCAAAAAGCGGGTGGTTCGCCCGGCTGGCCGCAAGGATTCAGGTTTTTACTTTCCGGAGATTTCTTTTTCAGTTCTGCATAATGCCGTTCATACTCCATCACGGAATTGAACATAGCGCACCGCACGGAGGGCTTTTCTTTATCCCCGGTCACGCAGGCGACCGGCTCGAAGATGCCCAACTCCTCCAGTTGTTTCATGAGCAGGCCAGGGCCTTTTTTTCTGTCTTTCTCAAGTAAAAGTTCGGCGGGGTTAAAGAATGCTGCCGGTGCTTGTTTGTATATTTTCTGAAGACTGGGCGTGAGGAATCTGTCCAAGGGAAAGAATGCCACCACGATGTCCGCCGACTTGGCGGCGATGACATGATTTGTCCGGAAACCGATGTCATTCAAGAGGTTTAGTTGGGTCTGAGAGTTATCCGGCCAGATAGCACCTATGGCAGGAACTACGTAACTGCTGAAAGCTGTCACGCTGGGTGAGAAGAGGTCGCTTGCCGTGGAGTAGGCGAGGCCGCCAGCAGTGGCGCCAACGGCTGTGGCGATGTGGATGGCCCAGTTTCGGGCGCTCCACAGTTGTGCGTCCTGGAAGTCGGTGCGTACCGTGCGCACTTCAGCACTGGCTACCTGTGATGGGTTGGTCTGTGCTTGCCAGGCCGTCGTCTCCACGCGCGCTTTGTCGGTCATGCCAGCAAAGATGCCGCTAAAGAGCCACTTACTGTAATCGAGAAAGACGCTGTGCAGGATTACACTCTGCCTGGGGTCTCGATTGGATACGATGAGTGAGACTGCCGCGTACTTATCCGCCAGTTCTCTGCCAAAGGTGCGTTTGGTGACGCTGTAGGGAAGCAGCACGGCTTCGACGCTGACCGACGATGCCAGATCGCTTACCGTGGTTACGGAAATTCCGGCCTCATTCACCTTCTTTAGCCTGCCTGCCAATTCTCCCTGCGCTTCATTGGCTGTGTCGACCACCTTCGCGGAAAGGGGCAGCGCAGTAACGAGAGCCAACGTCAGGATGAGCGAAACTACAACCCCTGGTTTCTTCATGAGGATGCTCCGAAAAGCGAAGTTGGCGACAGTGAAACGAGCTGCAGTGTGCAACGACTTAACCAATGTCTGCAAAGAGCTATGCACTTTATGAAAGGACTCCGCGGCGGTGCCGCCCAATCGACGTGGGAGATAGCCTCAATAACTTCACGTGGCACGTGCGCTACCAAAGAGATTTCATGGATTTCAAGTCTAGTAACTTCAACACCCAGCTTTGAGGAGAAGAGCCCAACGTGGGAATAGCCGCGGATTGACAGCATCTTTTGATCGAGGCGCAGCAGATGCGTGACTCTATCTGTCGGGCAGGGGGTCTCTGTCCGGGAGGATTCCATTGGCCTTCGGTCGGCCGGATAGCACAAAACCTATATAGTGGGAAACCTGCCCAAACCGCGCCGGTGATTCGTCGGTCTTGGTCGGCGACTGAGCGTCCGGTTACTCATCTCGTTCAACGAGATCGACAGCTGACGAAGGGAAGTGACGTTGAGCTCGCGCAGCGCGCATGCGGATCCTTCCGACGGAAAGGTCGTCGGGAATCTGGAGGGGACTATGTCGCTCAGGAGGTAATCGGGCCGAGAGGGCGTTCCGACGGGTGTGTCGAAACTTCAACCATTGGCGTTTGCCGACGCGCGCTGCCGTATTTTGAGATGGGTGGTGGAGGCGGGGAGAATCGAACTCCCGTCCGAAGAAACCAACGACAGAGAGCTTTCATGCTTTTTCCTGGTTCATTTTTGTCTCGTCACCGGAACTTAGAACGGACGAAGATGCGCCGGCGACCAGTCTGATCGATCTCGTCATTGCCGTACAGACGGAACAGCTTTGACCAGCCTACTGTGCGACGATCGGTACAGGCCCATAGGCGAAGCTTGAGCGATCGGCTACTTAACTAATTAAGCAGCAAGAGCGAACTGAGGTTCGGCACTTATAGTTTTGGGCGCGATTACGGGTGTACCCACCCCGGCATGCCTCTCTGCCACAAGCAACCCCGTCGAAACCATGACGCCCCCACTTGGTGGAGCAGCTTCGAGCGTTGCATAACTGCAGCGCTGTCAAAGAACTACATACAGTATAGGTCCTTGTGAAGGCCACCACAACAGCGTGTTGCGCCGGCTTGTAGGAGTGTCTGCGTTCGCGCGTGGCTGAGCGGGCCGGTTATACTTCGCCGGTGCCGCGATTGCGGCGTTGGAAGGCGGGAACTGTGACAATGAAACACGCGATTGCGCTGCTGGCGCTGGGATTGGTTGGAATGAGCTTAGAAGCACAGGTAACCAAGGCTGCCTTCGGGACGACGAAGGACGGCAAAGCAGTGGACATCTACACGCTGAAAGACGCCAGCCTGGAAGTGAAGATCATCACCTACGGCGCTCGAATCCAGAGCGTGCTGGCTCCCGACAGCCACGGCAAGGTGGGGAACGTCGTGCTGGGCGCGGCCAATCTTGACGGGTACGTCAACGATGGTGGAACGTACTTTGGCGCCGTGGTTGGTCGCTACGGGAATCGCATTGCGAAGGGCCAGTTCACGATCGATGGCAAGACCTTCCACGTGCCGATCAACAACAATGGCCAGTCGCTGCATGGCGGGACCGACGGCTTCTCGGCGCGTGTGTGGACGGCAAAGGTGATCCCCGAGGGTGTGGAGATGACGCTGGTATCGCCCGATGGAGACCAGGGCTATCCCGGTGAGCTGACCGCTCACGTGCGCTATACGTTGAAGGGCCATGCGTTGCAGATCGCTTACAGCGCCACGACGACGAAGGCGACGGTCCTGAACCTGACGAACCACTCCTACTTCAACCTGGGCGGTGAGGGGAATGGGACGATCGTGAATCACAAGGTCCAGATCGATGCTGACCGCTACACGCCGGTCGATTCGGTTTTGATCCCGACGGGCGATCTGCCGCCGGTTGCCGGTACGCCGTTTGATTTCCGCACGCCGCACACCATTGGCGAGCGCGTCGACACGAAGAACGACCAGCTGAAGCTGGGTGGCGGTTACGACCATAACTGGGTTCTGAACGGCAAGTCGGGCGTTCTGCGCACGGCAGCCGTTGTCTCGGAGCCGACGTCGGGCCGCACGCTGACGGTGTCGACCACGGAGCCGGGCGTCCAGTTCTATACGGGCAATTCGATGAAGGACGGCGTGAACACCGGCACGGGCGGTGCGAAGTACGTCCGTCGCGGTGGCTTCTGCCTGGAGACGCAGCACTTCCCGGATTCGCCGAATCATCCGGCGTTCCCGAGCACGCTGCTCAAGCCGGGGCAGACCTTCCATTCGATGACGGTCTTCACCTTCGGCGTTACGAAGTAACCGCGTTCAGGAGCGCTTCGTCTTTCCGGCGAAGCGCTCCAGAGCATCCTTTGGTATGGTCTGTTTCACCTTGAGCACGGCCTGCCAGGGGTCTCTCGCCAGCCTATGCTGCCATGTTGCGAAGTCTTTGACGGTGTAGCGCGGGCGTTCGCTGCCGGCGAGTTCTTCCCACTCCAGCGGCACGCTTACTGGTAGTCCTGTGCGGGCTCGCATGCTGTAGGGTGCCACGGCGGTGGCGCCACGTTCATTGCGCAGATAGTCCAGATAGATCTTGCCGGTGCGTGCGGCCTTCGACATTTTTGACAAGTAGAGTTCAGGACGGGCGGTTTCCATTGCCTGCACGAGGCCGTGCGTCCAAGCCTTGATGATCGAGAAGTCGTGCTCTGGTGTGACGGGAAAACATACGTGCAGGCCCTTGCCGCCTGTGATCTTGAGGAAGCTTTTCAGCTTCATGGCGTCGAGCAGGCTGCGCACTTCCAGCGCGGCTTCGCAGACGGTGGACCAGGGCAAGCTCTCGTCGGGGTCGAGGTCGATGATGATGCGGTCGGGCTCCTCGAGGTGGTCGTTGTGCGAGCCCCACGGGTGGATCTCAAGAACAGACATCTGCGCCAGCCCGGCGAGTGCTTCCGCGTCGTTCAGCGTGATGTAGGGCTCGGGTGCGCCGCCTTTCTTGTCCGCGACCATCACGGAGCCGACGCCTTTTGGCAGCATGTGATTGACGTGCTTCTGGTAGAAGCATTGGTTCGAAGAGCCTTCTGGGCAGCGGACGAGGCTGAGTGGACGGTCGGCGATGTGTGGGAGCATCTGCGGTGCGACGGCCCATAGGAACTCTGCGAGTTGCTGCTTGGTGATGCCGCTCTCGGGATCGACTATTTTGTCGGGGTGAGTCAGGCGGATTGCCGGCATTGGCGTGGTGGCTGCAGCTGCATTCTTCTGAGCGCTAGTAGGCTTCGCGTCCTTCTTTGCGTTGATGCTGACCACTTTGTTTGCCTTGGCCTTGTGGACGACTTCAGTGGACGCGCTGGGCTCGGGATCGGCTTTTGTGCTGGCTGCGACAGGCTTGTATTTTGCGGAGGGTGGGCCGATCTCGCGGCGTACTTCGTCTGCTGGCTTGTCTTCGCGCAGGCCTTGATACGACGCCTGTCGGACCTGCTGGTCCCCGGTCCACGTGGAGAAGCGCACCTGTACGACGAGTTCGGGCTTGACCCAGTGGGCACCGCGGCGGCCTTCTGCGCTGATGGCGGTGAAGGGCATCGTCTTCTGCTCGAGGGCGTCGAGTTTGTCGCGGAGCATCTTGTGGATCTTCTGCGTGAAGCCGGTGCCGGTGCGGCCGGCGTAGATCAGCTTGCCTGCATCGTCGTAGTAGCCGAGTAAGAGGGAACCGATGCCGCGTGTGCCGTTGGAAAGGTCAACCCATCCGCCGACGACGAACTCCTGCTCATGCACGCACTTTGACTTGACCCACTGTGCGCTTCGGCCTGGAGTGTAGGCGCCGTCCGCGCGTTTCGAGATGATGCCTTCGGCGTGCAGTTCGCAGGCAGCGTGAAAGATCCTGGTGCCATCGCCGATCATGTCTTCGCTCATGCGGACATCGCCGTCCTCGGTGACTAAGCTATGCAAGAGGGCTTTGCGTTCGCGCAGCGGCAGGGCGCGTGTGTTGTGTCCGTTGAGGTGCAGCAGGTCGAAGACGAAGAAGGTGAGTGGGTGCTTCTCGTTCTTCTCAAAGGAGGCCTGCAGGCGCGCGAAGCTTGAGAGGCCTTTGTCATCGAGAACGCATACTTCACCGTCGAGGATGGCATCCTCCACTGCGAGTTGTTTAACCGCTTCAGCGATGGGCTTCATTCGGTGCGTCCAGTCGAGGCCGCTGCGTGTGTAGAGTTCCACGTTGTTACCGTGTTTGCGTGCCTGCACCCGGTAGCCGTCGAGTTTGAGTTCGTGCACCCATTCGTCGCCCGCGGGCGGTGCGGTTGTCTCTCCTGCGAGCTGTGGCTTCAAGAAGTCTGGCAGCTTCTCTTGCGGCAGCTTTTCGATTTGTGCGGGAACTACTGGAGGAGACTTTGCCTGTTTCGGTGATGCCTTACTTGTGGTCTTAGCGGAGGGCTTCGCTGCAGGCTTGCTGGCTGCTTTGTCGCTGGTCGAGGCCGCGTCGGCATCACGTGCACGATCCCGGTACCAGGCAGGGCCCTCGCCGGCGGTCTCCTTGCTGTTCCACACGTGCGTGCTGGCTGTGGCGATCTCTTCGAGTGTGCGGCCGGTGACGGCTGAGTTGGGCATCTCTTCCGTGATGCAGGGATCGTCGGGGCCGCGCTCGAAGTCGTCGTGCTCCTTGATCAGCAGCCAGTTGGGCTTGCCTTCCTGCGCGGCCTTGCCGCCCATGCGGACGAGGGTCCAGTTGCCGTGCATCTTGGTGCCGTTGATGCCGAACTTGAGTGAGCCTTTGCGCAGACCCTCATCCACGTCGACGTGCGGCTCCCAAGTTCCCTGGTCCCACACCATGACGGTGCCCCCACCGTATTGGCCGCGAGGGATGATGCCTTCGAAGCCGCCGTACTCCATGGGATGGTCTTCTACCTGCACGGCCAGTCGCCGGTCATGCACGTTGTAGCTGGGACCCTTGGCGACTGCCCAGCTCTTCAGGACGCCGTTCCAACCCAGGCGGAAGTCGTAGTGGAGGCGCGTTGCTGCGTGCTTCTGTATGACAAAGGGAAGCGCTTCGGGCTTCTTCGATTTTGTCCCGCCGCTTGGCTCTGCTGTGACCTTAAAGTCGCGCATGGAGCGATAGCGTGCGAGTTGTTCATCGACAGCGTCGCCTGCGCTGGATGCTGCGGAAGTCGAGGCCTTCTTTGCCTTTGCCATGGGAGTTTATGATGCGCCGCTGCACAGAAAAAGCAAGGTGCGACCGAAGTCGCACCCTGTGTGTAGTGGTCGACACGCTATGCGGACTTATGCTTGGGAGCGGACTTTGCCGGTTTGACACTGGCGGATGCCTTCTTGCGTTCCGGAGCGACGTGGTCGCGGCGCGGCATCTCCGTTACGGTGCTCTTCTTCGAGGACTTCTTCGTTTCCGTCTTTGCGGCGGTCTTCTTCGTTCCGGGCGGCGGTGCGTCCGTCTCGTCCTCAGAGTCGGACTTGCCCGCAAGGCTGCTACGCAGGGCATCCATCAGGTTGACGACCTTGGCGCGTTTCGGGGCCGGCTCATCAACAGGGATAGGCTCGTTGTGGACCTTCGCGTCGACGAGTTCCTTGAGCGCGATCTCGTAGCCATCCTTGTAGCGCTTCGGATCGAACTTTGCGGTCTTCTTCTTGATGAGTTGCTGTGCCAGTTCGAGCTGGTCTTCTTCGATCTCGACTTTCGGAATGCTAGCGAAGTACTCGTTCGGATTGCGCAGTTCTTCCTGATAGCGCATCGTGTAGGCCATCAGGCCGCGGCCCTCGTCGTCTTTGCTGGCCATGATGGCGACGACGTGTTCGCGACCGGCGAAGGCGATCTTGCCGATGCCAACCTTGCCGGCTTTGCCCATGGCTTCGCGGACTACGGCAAAGGCTTCGGCCTGTGCGTCGCCATCGGGCGCCACAAAGTATGGCTTTTCAAAGTATGCGGGATCGATCTCGCTCTCATCGACGAATTGTTCGATGGAGATGGCGTGCTTCGACGGGACGCGGAGGTTCGCGATCTCGCTGGGCTCGATCATGACGTACTGGCCCTTGGTGTACTCGTATCCCTTGACGATGTCGTCTTTGCCGACGGTCGCCGAAGCCTGAGTCTCTTCTTCACCACCGCCGTCGTTCTCCTCGAGAGACGATGCGAGCACCTTCTGGTGACGGACGCGTTCGCCGGTGGAGCGGCTGATCTGGTGAAAGCGAATCTGACTCTTTGCTTCGGTCGCGACGAAGAACTTTACCGCGAACGAGACGAGCGAGATCTGGATGGTGCCTGACCAATAAGGACGAGCCATAACGATGCGTGCTCCCTGTGTGCTTTGGTGTGATTCTTGCGGGGCACTGGCAGGATGTCTCGCGGGCACGACGATGTCAATGCCGTTACTGACTGATGATTGACTGAGTGGCCAATAGTTCCGGTGCCCGACGTTCCGATTTTTGGGGCGTTGCTTTCACGAAGCTTCGGAGGTCGCCGATCCCACGTCTCAGAATCGAGACGTGGGGCACCCGCTACGCCAGACCTTCTTTGAGGACCGATTCGTACGCGGGCAGCGTCAGGAAGTCCGTGAAGCGGTCACTGCGAACGAGGTCGCGCATCATGAGCGCGGCGCGTTCGTAGGCTGCAAAGCGCTTCGCGTCTACGGCTGACCTGGTCTTGCTCAGTTCGTCGTCAATGACGCTGTCGACCAGATCTGCCGTGACGGCGCGGCCGTCGGCCAGCACAGCGCCATGGTGGACCCATTGCCAGAGCTGGGCGCGGCTGATCTCTGCGGTCGCGGCATCCTCCATCAGGTTGAAGAGAGGGACACAGCCGATGCCGCGCAGCCAAGCTTCGACGTAGCCCAGACCGACCGCCACGTTTTGACGAAGACCGGCCTCGGTGATCTGGCCGGTCGGGATCTGGAGCAGGTCCGTCGCGGTTGCGGTGTAGTCGTCGAGCTTCTTATCGATCTGGTTTGGTCCCGGCATCAGGCGGTCGAAGACCTCCATGGCGATGGGTACGAGGCCGGGATGCGCGACCCATGTGCCGTCGTGTCCGTCGCCTGCTTCGCGCTCCTTGTCGGCGCGGACCTGCGCGAGAGCGCGTTCGTTTGCCTCGGGATCGCTCTTGATGGGGATGAAGGCGCTCATGCCGCCCATGGCGCTGATTTCGCGGTGGTGACAGGTCTTGATGGCGAGCTTCGAGTACGACCGCATGAAATGGGTCGCCATGGTGACCTGTCCGCGATCCGGCAGGAGGATGGTCTTGTCTGCGGCGAGCTTCTTGATGAACGAGAAGATGTAGTCCCAGCGACCGCAGTTGAGGCCGGCCGAGTGGTCGCGCAGTTCATAGAGGATCTCGTCCATTTCGAAGGTCGCGAGGATGGTCTCGATCAGCACGGTTGCGCGGACGGAGCCTTGCGGCACGCCGATGTAGTTCTGCGCGAAGACGATGGCGTCGTTCCACAGCCGCGCTTCCAGATGCGATTCCATCTTGGGTAGGTAGAAGTACGGTCCGGAGCCGCGTGCAAGCAGCTCTGTCGCGTTGTGAAAGAGGTAGAGGCCGAAATCGAAGAGGGAGCCGCTCATCGGCTCGCCATCCACGATCATGTGCTGTTCCGGCAGATGCCAGCCGCGCGGCCGTACGAAGAGCACTGCTGTCTTCTCGTTGAGCTTGTAGCTTTTGCCCGTCTCCGGGGCTTCGAAGGTGATGGTGCGGCGGACGGCGTCCCGCAGGTTTGCCTGACCTTCGAGGAGGTTGGTCCAGGTGGGTGTGGTGGAGTCTTCAAAGTCCGCCATGAAGACCTTCGCACCGCTGTTCAGCGCGTTGATCACCATCTTGCGTTCGACAGGCCCGGTGATCTCGACGCGACGGTCCTGGAGGTCAGCAGGGATCGGTGCGCAGCGCCAAGCGGCACTGCGAATGCTGGCGGTCTCCGGCAGGAAGTCAGGGCGTTCGCCTGCGTCCAAGTGCGCCTGGCGAGCGATGCGGGCCTGCAGCAGGCTCGAGCCGGCGGGCGTTGAAGTTACGGTGGAGTGCCGTCAGGAAGTTGACGGCGTCCGGTGTGAGGATCTGTTCGTCAGCGGGCGTAAGCGGCGTCTTGAATTCAATGGTCTGCATGGCTTACAGCTTCTCCGAGGCAAATTGCAGGCTGACGCGGCCTGCGTGGCTGAAGTTCGCGACCACTTCCGTGCCGTGCGAGGTCCAGGTAACGCCGGTCCAACTGCCGGTCGTAATCCAGTCGCCATGCTTGAGGCCGCCGGTGCGGGTGGCGCCTTCGTTTGCCAGATAGACAAGGAGGCGGATGAGGTCGCTGCCACCGGGGTTTGAGCCGGTGTTCTCCACGCGGACGGCGCCGTCGGCAGAGAGCGTGACCTGCTCCTGCGACCAATCGATCGTCTGCCAATTGGGGACTGCAGGACCGGCAACAAAGCCGCCGTGCATCTGGAGGTCGGCCAGCATACATTCGCGGGAGACAGATGTTGGATCGTTGTACGCCGATTCGAGGATCTCGATTGCCGGATGGCAGCTTCCGATGGCGGCGACAACTTCATCGCGCGTGTAAGGAAGTGCGCGTGGTGGCAGCGCAGTGCCGATGCGGAAGCAGATCTCTGCTTCAACGCCACGCAGGCGGTGATTCTCGCCGCGGAAGAGCGCTCCGTTCTCGCCCATCCATGCGGCGGGCATGGGTGCGAAGAAAGGCTCATGCTCCGGACTGCGCGCGCCGACTTTGTAGCCGGCGACGGGACGATAGGCTTCCGCCATGACGTCCTGAACGGCGAATGCCTCAGCTTCTGTTGCGGGGTGCAGCGCGACCGGAAGATCCGAAATCGGGGAGGCGGTGCGTCGCGCTGTCAGAAGAGTGTCCGCGGTCTGGCGTAGAACCGCCTCGCGTGCTGCCGGAATTGTCATGCAAGATACCTTTCGTCGTACGAACGTCCGCCCACAAGTCTTTCGCAATGTGCCGCCAGACGCAAACCGGTCGCCGTTTCAGCACGTCATACTAAGATGACAGCGTCGTGCTGTGATCTGTAGGGCGACACGTAGAGGAAGAGGTAAGCGAGATGTTGATCGGCAAAGCACCGGAGTTTAAGTCGTCTGAGATCACACCACGCGAGAGTTTCCTGAATCGCCGCAACCTCATCTTCGGTGGCCTGGCCGCAGCGGGACTGGCGTATGAGTGGCACCAGAAGATGCCGCCGCTCTTCACGCCGACGGTTCACGCTGCCACCAAGTTGCCGACGGTGCCGGGGCAGGCGCCCGCAGTGAGCGATGCCATCACGCCGCAGGGCAAGGCGACCAGCTACAACAATTTTTACGAGTTCGGCACAGACAAGGCCGATCCGAAGGCGAACGCGGGCAAGCTTAAGCAGCGGCCGTGGACTGTGAAGATCGAAGGCCTGTGCAATAACCCGAAGACGGTCGATATCGAGACGTTGCTGAAGTACAAGCCACTGGAAGACCGCACATATCGGTTCCGTTGCGTTGAAGCGTGGAGCATGATCATTCCGTGGGTGGGTTATCCGCTGGCGAACCTGATCAACTTTGCGCAGCCGAAGCCCGAGGCAAAGTACGTCGAGTTCATCTCGCTGGCGGACCGCAGCCAGATGGATCTTCCGGGTGGCTTCAACTGGCCCTATACCGAAGGTCTGCGTCTGGATGAGGCGATGAACCCGCTGGCGCTGTTGACCTTTGGCGCGTACGGCCAGACGCTGGAGAATCAGCAGGGCGCGCCCATCCGCGTGATCGTCCCGTGGAAGTATGGCTTCAAGTCAGCGAAGTCGATCGTGCGCATACGGTTTACCGACAAGCAGCCGGTGACGACGTGGAACGACATCTCGGCGTCAGAGTACGGTTTTTACTCGAATGTGAATCCGACGCACAACCACCCTCGCTGGAGCCAGGCACATGAGCGCCGCATTGACGCGAGCGTCTTCCCGCGTACGGTGGCAACGCTGCCATTCAACGGCTATGGCAACGAGGTGGCGTCGCTCTACAAGGGCATGGATCTGAACAAGAACTATTAGGTGTTTCTCGTTGCTCGTTTCTGGTTTCTTGTTTGAGATTCGCAGATCGCAGCAGGTTCTCGATGCGAGACTCACTTCCAGTCGACTTCGGAGCCTCGAAACTACGAAACGAGAAACTCAGAAACTGAATTCATGTCCAATCGCACGATCAAGATCCTGAAGCCTTTCGTATTCCTGCTGGCGCTGGTGCCGTTTTTTGGCATCGTGTGGAGCTTTCACGAGGACACACTCGGCGCGGATCCTGTGCAGACCATTACGCACTGGACTGGCGACTGGGCACTGTGGATGCTTTTGATCTCGCTTGCGATCACGCCTGTTCGTCGGCTCTCACCGAAGCTGGCCTGGCTTGTCCGTCTGCGCCGGATGCTGGGGCTGTTTGCGTTCTTTTACGCATCTCTGCACCTGCTGACTTATGTCTTGCTCTTCAGCGGATTTGATCTGCCTGGCGCGCTGGATGCGCTGCGCCAGGGACAGTTCCACGTGTTGCGTGAGGATTGGATCGCGGTCTGGCCCACGATGGTTGAGGACGTTGCAAAGCGCCGTTTCATCCAGGTGGGTTTGCTGTCGTATGTGATTCTGCTGGCGCTCGCGCTGACTTCGCCGCAATGGATCATGCGCAAGATGGGCGGTAAGCCGTGGCAGACGCTGCATCGGACCGTCTACATTGCGGCCGTCTTTGGGGTCATTCACTACTGGTGGCTGGTGAAAAAGGGGGTGCTGAGCCCCTGGAAGGACTCAGCTGTGCTTCTGGTGCTGTTGCTGGCTCGACCGGCCTACCAGTGGCTCAAGAAGAAGCCTGCTGTCCGCGTAGCGGCTTAGTCCTCGACGATGCCTTCGAACATGCTTTGCGTCAACACTGCGGCCTGCGGCGTGGACGCTGCGGCGAGTGTGTAGTGTTCACGATCGCCGTACTGATCCCAGAAGGGCTTCACGTTGTCCATTACAGGGACCTGCGAGGTGTGTTCGCGGAAGGCCGCGAGCTTCTGCTCTTTCACGGCTGAGACGTCGAGTACGACTGTCCAGGGTGCGGGCAGAAGCGCCTCGCGGTCCGGCAGCGTGAACTCCGTGCTCTGGTGATATAGCTTTTGTGGTGCGTGGGTTGGCAGACCAAGATCCGGGAAGCGCTTGCTGCGAGCCGACCAATGAAAGGCGGCGCTGGTGAAGCAGCTTGCCATGGTGTGGTCAGCGTGAACGTTCAGTGATCCGTCCAGACCGAAGGTGAGGACGATGTGCGGCTTCCATGTCCGCATGCGTTCTACGAGCCGCTTCGCAACGCCATTCAGTTCTTCGAATTCGAGTCGACCGTCCTGATAATCAAGGATCTCGTGTTTAGTGACGCCGAGCACGTCGCAGCTCCGTGCGAACTCGTCGCGCCGCATTCTGCCGAGATCCTGGCCGTCCGCGGAGCTGCCGCGGTTGGTCGCTGCCTGGCCGTCCGTCAGGCAAACTACGTAGGTTTCGCAGGAGGCCTTTGCGGCAAGTGCCAGCGCTCCGCCGAAGGCGAAACATTCATCATCGGGGTGTGCGACCACGCACATCAGGCGCTTTGACAAGGTTCCAACTCCTCCTGTAACTCGGCATCATCGAACAACAGATCAGTCATCACTACAGCTTGTTCCAGGGTCTCGTCCCCGAAGAACTTTGCCACCGGAGCAAAGGATCTGCGGTGCAAGGGGGTCGGGCCGTGTTCTTCCAGCGCGCGGCGATGTTCCGGCGTGGCGTAGCCCTTATGAGATGCGAGGCCGTACTGCGGGTGTGCGAGGTGCCACTCGCGCATCTGCGCATCGCGATAGACCTTAGCCAACACTGATGCTGCAGCGATCGACACGGACAGGGAATCCCCGTAGATGAGCTTGGTCTGCGCGCAGGGATGGTCGATCCGCATCGCGTCGATGAGCAAGTGATCCGGGACGCAGCCTAGTTGGTCGACTGCCAAACGCATAGCCAGGCGCGAGGCCTGGTAGATGTTGATCCGGTCGATGGTCTCGGAGTCGACCTCCCCCACCGCAAAGGCGATGGCACACTTGCGGATTTCGCGGTCCAGGAGTTCACGTTCCTCGCGGGTCAGTTGCTTGCTGTCGCGAAGACCGAGGCGCTGCAGCTTCGAGGTGCGTGGCGGCAGCACGACCGCTGCGGCCACCACGGAACCGAACAACGCGCCGCGGCCCACTTCGTCCACGCCGGCGATGCAGCAGAAGCCGTGGTAACGCAGCGCCTGCTCGGGTGCGTCAGAGCAGACGAGGTCTCGCAGCATCTGCTGCTTGGTCTGCCCTTCGGGAATCATCGGGCGCTTGCGACGAAGGTCTGTGGGGATGGTCGCCATGCTCTACCAGTGTACAAAGCAAAGGCTGCGGCAGCATCACAGGCAGACGCCGCCGCACAGCAGGTTGATCTCCATGGCAGGCCGCGTTGAAGGGATGGAGATGCGCCGTGGACGACTCGTGCTGGCCAGCGCTAGTCTCTCTACACAATCGATGTTCCGCAGGATACTCTCGCAACGTTGATACTTTCTAATGGAGACCCCATGCGCAGTCCCCGCTGCCTCAGTTTGACCTTGGCGGCCTTTGCTCTTCTGCCTGCCTGTGCCGTTTCCCAAAACTCCCCCGCGACGACTGTCGAGCCACCGACGGGCAAGGAGTCCAAGCCTGCCCAAGTGGCGCCGACACCAACGCCTAAGGGCGATCCGGCGTCCGCGGATCCGGCACCTGGTCTTGCGGCGGCTGAAAACGATGAGCCCTCCGCACACACTTTGAAGGTGTTACCGGCGGGTATGGAGCCGAACCCTCCGAGCGTCGAAGATCTCGCGGCGTCTGGTATGACGTGGCGTGGCGAGTATGAAGCGAGTTTCGACGGAACGCCGTTGGTCGGCCCCGATGCGCGCCCTTTACCTGTGCTCTACAACAAGAAGGGCAAGCGAGTTAAGTCGAAGATCAAGGTGGCGAAGTCCCATCCCATCAGCATCGTCGACGGCACAATGACAGTGGATGGATGGACGGGCAAGGCTCGTCTGAATCACGACATACCGGACCTGAAGTTCATCTATCTTTCCGCACCAACCATTGGCACGGTGATCGTATCGCAGTCTGCCTTTCCGGGCTCGCTGGAGCAGAAGGACGCGTTCCGTGAAAATACACTGAGCGTTAAGGTGGGCGACCACGAGTTTCAACTCGCGTCGGAAAAGCCGTTGACCGGCAAGAAGCCCGAGTCAGCCTGGGTGAAGTTCGATCCGCAATACACCGAGGATTCGCGCTATCCCGTGATGGGTTACGGGAGCACGGCCGGTGCTCCGTACGAGTGGCCCGGCGCAAAGCGGATAGAGAACAAGGAAGCTACGGTAGCTCCACCGCTGCCGACGGGCATGCGACCAAAGCTGGCAACAGCGGTCTGCATTACCAACTGCGGCAAGGTGCCGGGTTTCTCGCCGGCTGCTCAAGCGGTTCCAGCGGCGGAGCCAAGCCCCGCGAAGTAAATAAGTGAACAGCAACGAAAAACGAGCGCCCAAGGGGCGCTCGTCTCATTGAGGTGGAAGAAGCTTAAGCGGTGCGGCCCACTTCGCGCAGACGGGCGGCCTTACCGCGCAGACCACGGAGGTAGAACAGCTTGGCGCGACGCACTTCGTACGAGCGAACCTTCTCGACCTTGTCGACGACCTTCGAGTTGAACGGGAAGATACGCTCCACGCCCTGGCCGAAGCTCATCTTGCGCACGGTGAAGGAACCCTGGGGGCCATTCTTACGGGCGATGCACATGCCCTCGAATGCCTGAAGACGCTCTTTGTCGCCTTCCTTGATCTTTACCTGCACGCGGACGGTATCGCCCGGAGCGAATTCCGGAAGGTCAGTGCGCTCGAGCTTAGCCGCGAGCTTCTGCATGATGGGGTGAATCGACATAATGCTGTTTCCTTACTTAGAGTCGTGGATCAGTTTATCCCAAATAACGCCGAAAAACAATATCCGATATGGCGAAAGCGACTTTCCTGCAAGGGAATCACTGTTGGTTCGGCTCGGCGGATCTGCGTAGGCTTTCAAGAAACCTGCGATCCTCCTTGGTCAGCGGTGCCTCAGCCAGCAGGTCGGGACGATTTTGCAGCGTTTTCAGGAGAGCCTGTTGCCTGCGCCAGCGCCGAATGGCTAGATGATCGCCGGCTGCGAGGACGTCGGGGATGGCGACTCCGCGAAACTCGGCCGGTCGCGTGTAGTGAGGGTAGTCGAGCAATCCGGCAGATGCTGCAACGGCTTGTGGAGGTGCGTTCTCAGCGCGATCGGAGTCGTGGGCGTGGCCGAAGCTCTCGTAATGTGCGGAGTCCGGGTTCCCAAGAACGCCCGGCAGGAGCCGCGTGACGGCGTCCACGATGATGGCAGCGCCGAGTTCTCCGCCCGAGAGGACGTAGTCGCCGATGGAGAGTTCGCGGTCGCAGTGCATCTGGTTGACGCGTTCGTCTACCCCTTCGTATCGCCCGCAGACCAGAACGACGCGATCCATCGACTTCAACTCATGGGCCACCGCCTGTGTGAACCGTGATCCCTGTGCAGAGAGCAGGATCACCGTCTCTCGCCTGGGATCGCGGAGGGGCTTGGGCGACAGCCCCAGAGACTCAATCGCCTCGGAGAGTGGCTCGGGTTTCAGCACCATGCCTTCGCCGCCGCCGAACGGGCGGTCATCGACCGTGCGGTGGCGATCGTGGGTAAAGCTGCGCAGATCGACGGTGCCGATCTGTGCGATGCCGCTGTTCAACGCGCGCGCGACCACTCCGTTGCGGAGTGTGCTTTCAAAGAAGTCAGGAAAGATCGTCACGATATCGAAGCGGAGAGTCTGCTTCGGTTCGGCTGCAGTCGTTATGCTGGTTTCGGACGGCATGCCGCTATTCTTTCATCGGTTGGATTGCTGGCTGCTGCAGCTAGCCGTTCATGTCGACAAGGCCCTGCGGCAGGCGCATCTCAATCCGCTTCGCAGCGATGTCGATCTTTGCGATGAACTCATTGGCGAAGGGGATCATGACTTCATCGCCGTTTGCCCGGGTCACAACGAAGATGGATGCTGCTGTTTCGATGCGGCGACCCTGGGGATCCTGCGGGAAGTGCATGTCATCTACTTTCCCGATCTCGATCTCGCCGTCGGTCATGATGCACCCGATCAGATCGTTCACGTAGTACGTTTGCTCATCCAACGCAACTCGTTCTTCGGCAGGGATTTGCGCTTCGGCCTTAGTAAGCTTTTCGGCATCGGTGATGGAGTCGTAACCTGCGAACTTCAGTACGATTCGACCGGCGCTTCGGCCTACAGGCAGCCAGTGATCCTGGACGACCGCATCCGTGCGGAGGCCGCTGGGCGCGAGGAGGGATACGTTGGGACGATCTTTGAACTGGTCCGGGAAGTCCGTGAAGAGGTCACAAAGAACCTCACCGCGTCGACCCTGCGGACGGACGACGCGGGCCAGTGTCACCCAATCATTTGTCTGCGGAATCATCTATTCGGACTGCACATCGAGGCTGAAGCGCTGCTGTAGCTTGCTGCCGGCGGCACCAAGAATCGTGCGCAGTGACCGCGCTGTGCGACCCTGTTTGCCGATGAGCTTGCCGAGATCATCGGTGGCGACGTACAGCCGCAACACCGTCTCGGTCTCGAAGGTTTCCGCTTCAACACGGACCTTGTCCGGTTGGTCCACCAAGGCGGTCGCCATGCCAGTCATTAAGTCACACATCTGTTGCACAGAACCGGGGAGGGGATTGTCCGTCATACGTACCTTGGGGGTGAACTTGATCCGCTCTTGCGGCTGGAGGCGCTACCGCGCAGCGCCAGTGATCAGTTGGATGGTTGCTAAAGGGATACAGCTTCCACTTAAAAAGTTTCTACAGGGGTATGGCCTTGCAAGCAAGGAAAAAGCCACGTCTAAATCGCGTTTTTGCGACAGAAACGTGGCCTTTGTACCGCAATGGGAGATTATGCTGCTACGGGCTCGGCAGCTGCCGGCGCGGGTGCATTCTTCACAAGCTTGGCGACGATGTCCGACATCTGTGCGCCGACGCCGGTCCAGTAGGCAATGCGATCGTGCTTGAGCTCGACAGTTGCGGGCTCGGTGCGGGGATTGTAGGTACCAACCACTTCGATGGAACGGCCGTTGCGGGCGCGATCCTTCTCGATGACGACGATGCGATAGTACGGCTGCTTGGTGGCGCCTACGCGCGCCAGACGAATCATGACCACTGTTTTTACTTCCTCACTCTGAAAGATGTCTCGGTTACCCCGTTCGACGGGGCCAACTGCCGCGGCAGAGATTCTGCCGGCCGGGGAAACGCTTCGGCGCGCAGCTCTTTCCAACCAATCTATTGTGGGCCATTTTTCGCCGGAATACAAGGCGGCTGTGGGATCACCTGCGATTCCCCATGTCCGGAAAAAGAAATTGCAGAACCTCGGCGAACCGATCTGCCCAGGCATCCTCATTATGAATCGCCCCCGGAAACTTCCTGTACAGAAGGTCGTTTCCCTCCCGCCACCCTTTGCCTAGAAGCAATTGCGAGAGCAAATCGGCGTCGCGAACGTGACGCAGGCCCTCGCCCGTACCCATATCCAGCCAAATGCGGAGGGGCAGGCGGCTCTTCAGCGAGCGAACGTCGCGCAGAATCGAGCGGTTGTCCCACCAGATGGATGGAGACAGCACGCCAATGCGACCGAAGACGTTCGGGGACTTGAGACCTATCGCCAAGGAGATGAGGCCACCCAGGGATGAGCCAGCTATACCTGTGTGGTCTGCGCCTGAAAGCACGCGATACTCGGCGCGCAACATCGGGAGGAGTTCTTCTATCAGCAGTTGCGCGTAGAAGGGGCCTCTTCCGCCACCGAGCCTTGGGTCGGGCGTAGGGGTATAGTCCGCCATCCGAGTTGCGCCGGTGTTCGCTACGCCGACCAGGATCAAGGGTTCGACGCGACCTGCAGCGATCTCTTCATCTGCTGTAGTGCCCGCACGCCATGTGCTGCCTTTTACGTAGGCCAGGTCACCGTCAAAGAGATTCTGCCCGTCATGCAGAACTAAGACCGGGAAGCTGCGCTCGGGTTCGAGGAGGTAGGCTTCGGGCAGATAAAGGAAGAGGTCTCGAGGATTGGGAAGGTACTGAGACTCCCAGTCACAGATCCGAAGGTAGCGGCCCTGCGCTGCGACCTCTGCCATTCGTGGTCCCGGCGGGGTGATTTCCGTGTGAGTGTCGGGCTGGGAGGCAACGATTTCCATGAACTAAGATTCCTTCGAAGGGTACCAGAGCAGGCTTTTGCCGGAGGGCAACGCATATGCACCGCGAATACCACGTCGACCACTCTGCTGCCTTGGGCCGGCCAATGGAGCGCCTTGTCTTTGGGCATGACGGCTTGCCCGTAATCGTCTTTCCCACGTCCTGCGGCCGCTTCTATGAGTTTGAAGATCAGGGCATGGTGGCCGCAATCGAAAACAAGATTAACCGCGGCCAGATCCAGCTGTGGTGCGTTGACTCTGTTGACAGCGAAAGCTGGTACAACCGGGGCGTCAGCGGGCGCTGGCAGATCGCACGGCACCTGCAGTATGAGCAATACATCATGCACGAGGTGCTGCCGCAGGTTCGCCACAAGAACTGGAACCAGATGGTAGCGATGACTGGCTGCTCATTTGGCGGCTTTCACGCGGCCAGCATGGCGCTGCGCCACCCGGACAAGATCAACGCCATGCTCTCAATGGGCGGTGCGTTTGATCTGGCGCGTTTCCTGCGAGGGCACTACGACGACGATGTCTATTACACGCTGCCTATGGACTTTCTGCCAAATCTGAACGACCCCTGGTATCTGGATAAGTTCCGGCACAACACCTACGTCCTGGCGACCGGGCAACACGACCAATGCTGGAACGACAACGAGCGCCTCGCCGCCATGATGCGGAGCAAGGGCATCCCCGTCCGTCTGGATGTTTGGGGTGACAACACGGGGCATGACTGGCCCTGGTGGCGGAGAATGCTTCAGACTTATCTCTAGGAGTTGGGGTTTTTCGTTCTCCTCACACGCCGGGAAGCCGGCTCGCGTCCAGAGACTACGAAGCCAGAAACTACAGAACTCCGCCGTAACGCATCCACCAACTTAGGAGATAAGAATGAAGAAGATCGGCATCCTCTTCGGCATGGAAAACACCTTCCCTCAGGCTTTTGTGGACAAGGTCAATTCCATGAATGTGGATGGGATTACAGCGGAGTTTGTTGAGATCGGTTCGGTCAAAGAGGCTTGTCCGTGCGGCTATTCCGTCATTGTCGACCGCATCTCGCATGACGTTCCGTTCTACCGGGCTTACCTGAAGAATGCGGTTCTTACCGGAACGCATGTCATCAACAATCCGTTCTGGTGGAGCGCCGACGACAAGTTCTTCAACTACGCTTTGGCTGCGAAACTAGGTGTCGCTGTGCCGAAGACAGTCATTCTGCCGAGCAAGCAGATGCCGCCGGACACCAATGACATCTCGTTTCGGAATTTGCCGTATCCCTACGACTGGAAGAGCGTCTTCGACTACATCGGCTTTCCGGCGTTTCTGAAACCGCATGACGGTGGTGGATGGAAGGACGTCTTTCACGTCCACGATGAGCGCGAGTTCTTTGAAGCGTATGACCAGACGCGCGACCTTTGCATGACGCTGCAGGCTGCGGTCAAGTTCCGCGAGTATTTTCGCTGTTATGTGGTTGGACAGAGAGACGTGCGTATCATGCCGTACGATCCATCACGCCCGCACGCCGATCGTTATGTGCTGAATCCGCCGACTTATGAGCCCGCCTTGCTTGCACGCGTGGAGAAGGATGCGCTCACCCTGTGCAGGTCGCTTGGATACGACCTCAACACTGTCGAATTTGCGGTGGAAGACGGCATTCCCTACGCGATTGATTTCATGAACCCGGCGCCGGATGCGGATCTGAACTCTGTTGGTGAAGAAAACTTTCAATGGATCGTTGAGCAGGTGGCAAAGCTTGCCATTGAGCGTGCGCAAGCGAACGATGGCGAGTTGCCGGAATTGCGCTGGTCTTCCTTCCTGGGATATCAGCCAGACGTACAACCTGAGGCCGCGAAAGCTGCTCGTCAGAAGAAATCGATCAAATGAAGCACCTTCTCTCAGCGGTGATTCTGGTGCTTGCAAGTACGGCATGCGCGCAGCAGCAGACGGGTGCGCCCGCAGGCATTGCTGTACCACCTCTGCCAAAGTCTTCAGCGAGTGCGGCATCTGTCGATGCCCCTCCAGGTTCGCTTGTCTTTCGCGTGCGTTTGATTGATGGACGCAATGGCCAGCCTATTGCGAACGGTCATGTGAAGCTCTGGTATGACGAGCCTTCAGGCCCGGGGTATGAGTTTGCCACAGGGGCGCAGGGCATCGGGTTGATGCCTGCGCCCGTGGGCGATCCTCTGCGTGTTCTGGTCAGCAGCGTGGATTATAACGACTGCCGCCGACCGGCTCGATACGCTCCGCCGCGCGGATACAACATGACCGAAGTTGCTAAGTCGGGTGTTGCCGCGGAAAATACCTGCGGTAATGTGGCCGTGCATACGCAGCCCGGCGAGCTTGTCTTTTTCGTTCGCCCCACACGTTGGTACGAGAACCTGAATCGCAGCGTCGGGAACTGACGCCTGAGGATGTGCGGTGCGGGTGCTCGATGCTACTCTCGTTCTCACCCGTAGCTCTGTCGGGCTGGCGACATAGGAAAGCCACTCCCGGAATAGTGCGCGGCATCGGAGCTTGCTATGCGACCGTCGTTCACGTTGGGCATTGAAGAGGAGTACCAGACCATTGACCCCGTGACCCGCGATCTGCGCTCACATGTGGCGACGGAGATGCTGGAGAACGGCAAGCTGCGCCTGGAAGAGCGCGTGAAAGCCGAGATGCACCAGTCTGTCATCGAGGTCGGCACGAGGGTCTGCCACAACATCCAGGATGCTCGCGAAGACCTTTACGATCTTCGCCGCAATATGATTCGTTTGGCTGAGGAGAATGGCCTGGTGCTCGTCGCGGGCGCGACTCATCCCTTTGCTGACTGGCGTGAGCAGGAGATCTATCCCGATCCGCGTTACGACAAGGTCGTGGAAGATCTACAACTGGTGGCGCGCGCAAACCTGATCTTTGGCCTGCACGTTCACGTGGGCATTGAGGATCGGGAGGCAGCCATTCGCATCATGAATTCTCTGCGTTACTTTCTTCCGCACATCCTTGCGCTGTCCACGAATTCGCCCTTCTGGCTGGGCATGGACACGGGTTACAAGAGCTATCGCGCAAAGGTGTTTGAGAACTTTCCGCGTACGAATCTGCCGGACAGCTTCGCCTCGTACTCCGAATTCGAAAACTATGTGAATCTGCTGATCAAGACGAACAGCATCGACAACGCGAAGAAGCTCTGGTGGGACGTTCGGCCACACCCATTCTTCAATACGGTCGAGGTGCGCATTTGCGACATCCCCATGAGGGCGGAGGAGTCCGTGGCGATTGCGGCTCTGATTCAGGCGACGGCGATGAAGCTGCACTGTCTGCACGCAAACAACGTGGATTTTCGGCAGTACTCGCGTGCGCTGCTGATGGAGAACAAGTTCCGGGCGGTCCGATATGGTTTGGATGGCAAACTAATCGACTTCGGCAAAGAGACCGAGGTGCCCGAGCGCGAACTGATCGAGGAATACCTGCACTTCATCGACGACGTGGTCGACGAACTGGGATCGCGCAATGAAATCAACTACATTCGCACGATGCTGGAAAACGGCAGCGGGGCGGACCGGCAGTTGAAAGTCTGGCGTGAGACGAATGACCTGCGCGCGGTGGTGGACTACATGGCGTCCGAGACGCGCGCCGGACTGTAAGAAACCTAACCTTCGACGCCGTCTCGAAAAAAAAGTTGTGGTGCATTGCGCATTCGCGAAGAATTCACGCTATTGTGAAGGAAATCCTCATGCAAACAGCCGTCCTGCATGGGCGATCCCAAGCTTCAGTTCACAAGTTTCCTGCAAACGCAAAGTAGCGTCGTGTCGCCGACGTGTACCTCGATTCGTTCACCGCAGTTTCACTGAGGAGAGTCGTATGGATTTGAAGAACTTCGCTTCCGCCCAGCAGTATTTTTCCCGCCGTTCTTTCATGCGCACCGCTGGCATCGCTTCGGCTGCGGTGGCATCCATGCCCGCATTCGCAATGCAGGCCGCAGCTCCGGCCGCGCCGCAAGCAGGTCGCCGTGGTGGCGGCATGGGCGATGACATGGGCGGCGGACGTGCTCCGCGTGACCCCAACACCGTGATCATCTCGTCGAACGAGAACCCGCTTGGACCTGCTCCCGTCGCCCTCGAAGCGATCAGCGGCGCTGCCAAGAAGGGCGGCCGTTACGATCGTGAGTACTCTGCCGCGATGACCAAGGCGATCAGCGAGCAGTTCCAGTTGAAGCCTGGCTACGTCCGCATCTACCCGGGTTCGGGTGGACCGCTGGATCTGGCTCTCTACTCCAACATTGGACCGGACAAGGCGCTCATCCTGGGCGATCCCTCCTACGAGCAGGGTTTCCGCGCTGCACAGACCTGTAAGGCCAAGTACATCCAGGTTCCGCTGGATAAAAAGACCTACGCGTACGACGTGAAGGCGATGCTTGCTGCTCACCCGAATCCGGGTGCGTATTACATCGTGAACCCGAACAACCCGACCGGCACGATCACGCCGAAGTCGGACATCGAATGGCTCGTAAAGAACAAGCCTGCCGGTTCGGTTGTCATCGTCGACGAGGCCTATCACCACTTCTCGACCGAAGACTCCGTCATCGACATGGTTGCTGCAGACAAGGACGTCATCGTCCTGCGCACGTTCTCGAAGATCTACGGTATGGCAGGCGTTCGCGCCGGCTTCGCCTTCGGCCGTCCTGACCTGCTGGCGAAGTTTGAGACTGTCACGTCGAACAACCGCCAGATCGGTTCGATCTCGCTGACCTCGGCCGCAGCCGCAGCCGCCAGCCTGAACGATCCGCAGCTGGTTCCGCTGCGCCGCAAGATCAACAAGGACACGCTGGACAACACGCTCGAGTACCTGCAGAAGAACAACTTTGCATTTATTCCTGGTGCACAAGCCAACATGTTCATGGTTGACGTAAAGCGTCCCGGCGCCGAAGTGCAGCGCGCGATGCTTGGCGAGAAGGTGGCTATCGGCCGTGTCTGGTCGATCTACCCGACGATGGTCCGCGTGACCGTCGGTACACCGGAAGAGATGAAGAAGTTCCAGACGGCCTTCACCAAGGTCATGAACTCGCCCACCGCACCGGTGGCAGCTCATCTGGACATCAACGACATCCCGCACGAGCTTTACCGCGCATAACTCCTGCCCAAGCGGCATACCTGGAAGACCCCGGCGATTTCTGCCGGGGTCTTCCATTTTCGGCTGGGGGCGAGCCGGCGCGGTACGCTTAAGCATCTGAAGGAGAACGATGCCAGCAGCCTATATCTCGACGCGTCTTTCCTCTGTGCCTTTTCCGCCGTCGTTTGGCCAAGGCGCACGTAATGCTGTGACCACGTGCCTGCGGATTCAACCGGGCGAGAAAGTTACGGTCATCACCGATGAGAAGACGATGGCGATCGCGGCGTCGATCGCTGTGGAACTGGACCGGATCGGCTGCCAATGGAATGGCTTTGTACTCGAGGAGCTTGCTCCTCGGCCGTTGATCGGAATGCCTGCTGCTGTGCTGGAAGACATGGAGTCGAGCCAGGTGAGCATCTTCGCCGTGGAGGTGCAGCCGAATGAGTTGCGCAGCCGGATGGAGATGACGGATGTTGTGAACCGCCGCCGCATGCGGCACGCCCACATGGTGAATGTGACACCCGAGATCATGGTGCAGGGCATGCGCGCGGACTTCAGTGCGGTCGATGCGCTGTCGCAGGCGGTTCTGGATCGCGTGCGTGAGGCGACTTATGTGCGTGCGACGACTGCTGCTGGAACGGACATCCACGCGCAACTAAACCCGAACTACAAGTGGTTCAAGACGTCGGGCATCATCTCCACGGAGAAGTGGGGAAACCTGCCGGGCGGCGAGTGCTTTACGGCTCCGGGTGAAGTGAACGGTGTGTTTGTGGTCGACGGTGTTGTTGGCGACTATCTGTGCGCTCGTTATGGCATCCTGCGGGAGACGCCGCTTTCGATTGCTATTGAGAACAATCGGATCGTTCGGATTTCCTGCGAGAACAAGCAGTTGGAGCGGGAATTCTGGGCTTACACGCACACGGACGAGAACAGCGACCGCGTGGGTGAATTCGCAATTGGGACGAACATTGGCGTGCAGGAAGTGATCGGCAATATTCTGCAGGATGAGAAGTTCCCTGGCATCCATATCGCGTTCGGTGATCCATATGGCGCACATACAGGAGCGCCGTGGAAGTCTTCGACACACATCGATGTGGTCGGTCTCGGCTTCAACATCTGGCTGGGTGATGCTGAGGGCGAGTCTCAGATCATGCGCGATGGGGTGTTTCTGATTCAGCCTTAACGATTCCGGAGCGCGAGAAGTAAAAAGGGGGCCATGTTCATGGCCCCTTTTTTTATGTCTGCTGTTGCGGTGCGAACGCTTACTTTACTGCGATGGAGCTGCGCAGCGTGAAGGTGATGGCACTCTCCGACGGGATGATGGTGTCGCGGCTGCCGGTGTACGCTCCTGCGACGGTGCCTGCGCCTGCGCCGGACATGCCGCCGATCAGGGCACCCTTACCACCGCCGGCCAGACCGCCGATGAGCGCACCGAGACCCGCGCCGCCGCCGATGAAGCCTGCAGTGCGCTTGCCGCGACCCTTGGTGCGTGCGATGTACTCGCTGGTCTGCACGCGGTAACCGCCGATGTTGGTCAGCTCGATGCCGATGGCGCCGGCGCCGGTGAAGTGGCCCCGGCCGTTGGCGCTGACGATCTCGCCACGCACTGAAGTACCGCGGCGGAAGACTGTTACTCCACGCACCACGATGGGGGAGTTAAGCTCGCCGCTGAAGCTGGTTCCGGGGCCGCCGCTATGTTCTGCCGAGAGCGATTCGTTGGTGCGGATGGTTACACGAGTACCAGCGGGGACGACCAGTGCCGGTGCGGGAGCGGGTGCCGCTGCGACCGGAGCTGCGGCAGGTGCGGGTGTTGCCGCGGGTGCGGGTGCTGTCGCGGGTCCGCTGGGGGCATAACCGGGCGCTGCTGCCGGGGGCATGGGAGTTACTGATCCGCCGGGTGCGACAGCAACTGGAGCACCGGTTGCGGGCGAGATGGCGGTGGAGCCATTGCCTACAGCGAGGACGGTGGAGCCGACGGGGAGCGGCTGGCCGGCGGCGATGACCTGTACGCTGCCATCGGGCATACGGACGGTGGTGGAGCCGGCGGTTGCGGCGTTATTGCTGTGGCAGCCGGCCAACATGGCCGCGGAAAGTGTTGCACAGAGCGCGAGCGAACGAACGGAGGGATGCATCCTGATGCTCCTGTATAAGACTGCGGACGCCGAACCTTTGTCATTGGATGGCCGTGCGTCATTTTTTGGTAGATGCAGCCGCAGCGTCGAAGTCGCCTACCGGCGAAAGTAAATTGTGCGGAAGCGCACACACACGAACGCCGCGATCCGGAGATCGCGGCGTTGCGAGAGAGTATTGGAAGGGAAGAGTTAGATCTTCGCTTCGCGATACGAGACGTGCTTACGCACGACCGGATCGTACTTCTTGAACTCCAGCTTAGCGCTGGTGGTCTTGGGGTTCTTGGTCGTGGTGTAGAAGTGGCCGGTACCGGCGCTGGAGACGAGCTTGATGATTGTGCGCATGTCCGTTATCCCTTCGCCTGGAGCAGGGCAGCTTCTACGCCCAGCTTGTTAATGGTGCGGAGGCCGCGTGCAGACACGCGCATACGCACAAACTTCTTCTCGCTCGGAACCCAAATGCGCTTCCACTGCAGGTTCGGCTCCCAGCGGCGACGCGTCTTATTGTTCGCGTGCGACACTTTATTTCCAGCCATCGGCCGTTTGCCGGTGATGGGACATACCTTCGCCATACCAATCTCCTGATGCCGGGTCTGATGTTTCAGACCAACCCTACGATTATGTCACGATTTCCACGAATTATTACACGCTTTTGTTGCGTTTCGGAGCCGGCAGAGGGAGAACCATGGGTGGTTCGCCGTGACCCCCTCCCCCCCCCCTCAATTTTCGTAAAAATCAGATTCGAAAGGGGTTAGGTTTTGCAGCGCCTGTAAAAATTAGATTCTATTGGACTTACACGCAAAAATTAGATTCTAAAGGATTTAGCTCGCGCCTAAAACGCCGTTATCCTCTACTCTTTCTATTCTAGCGGAATTCCTCTAATTATCCGCCACTTGTAAGTGGCTTTGAATGTGATGTTTAGATGGTCCAGGGGCTTGACAAGATTTCAGCGTGACGAGGATAGCGGTTCGAGATCCGTGCGAGCTCCGCCCTTGGAGGAATCTCCGGCGGGCTCCCTTCCCAGGAATGAGCCGTATTCGTCGCTCCATGGCGACCGGATGGTGACTCGGAGTCAGCTACCGGGGACTCGCAGGACCAGTGCTACGAGGATCGCTCCGGCGATCATGCAGGCGAGTTGCAGGCATACGCTGCGGATGGTGCTTTCTCCGGGGAGTTCCGGCATGAGGTTCACCAGGGCGATGTAGACGAAGCTGGCGGCACTTACGGGCAGGAGCCAGTTGGTTGCGTCGAATGTGTGGCCTGCCACGCCCACGATAGCTACCCCTGCCATGGCTGCCGCGGCGATGAGCAGAAGGAAGCGCTGGGCGCGGGCGGGCGAGACGTGGAGGTGGCGTAGCAGGGCGTAGTCGCCCATGCGGTGCGGCACTTCATGCAGCGTGATGGCAACGGCGGTTAGCCAGCCGATGCGACGGCCGGCGGCGAAGGCTGCGGCGACCGAGACACCATCGACGAAGCTGTGCAGCATGCCACCGAAGATGAGCGAGACGGGGCGTGCGCCGTGTTCGTGGTGATGATGGTGATGCGGACCGCAGTCGGGCTCGCCCTGCGCGGGCGTTTCGACAGGATGGCCGGTGAGTGTGGCGAAGATCCGCTCAAAGCAGAAGAGCACGAAGATGGTGGCGAGGAAGGTGAACCAGAGCGCCGGCCGATTGCCGACGGTGATGATGGCTTCCGGCATGATGTGCAGCAGCGCCGTTGCCAGCAGAACGCCGACGGCGAGACTGACGAGATACCCCATGCCGCGTTCGAGCAGGCGATGCCGCGCACTGAGCCAGAGCGCTGCCGCCATGGCCACTGCCTGAATCGCCGCTACGGCAATGCCTGCTTCCAACGTTTCCTCGTTCCTTAATTCTTTCGTATGCCCCTGAGAGATTCCCTCAGCGGCTAAAGCCGGTCTCTCTTGAGTTTGTTGATGGCATGGCTGAAGCCATGCCCCTCCGAAAGCAAAAGCTTAAATTCTTGCTTCCGATGTCCCTGGTGCTGAGAGGTCTTGTGCGCGTCTGATGGGTTCCGTAAGCGGCGAACGCCGGTCTTTCTTGAGCTTGTTGATGGCATGGCTGAAGCCATGCCCCTCCGAAAGCAAACGCTCAGGTCCTTGCTTCGAAGCAAGAGCTTGATGGTTGAGGATCACTTCGGCGAGAGGCACTCTATCAAGACTACCTTCTGTAAGCCTCATCTTCCTACAAGTTGCGGCGGGTGCGCGGCGATCTTGTAATGGATGCGCTCACCGTCTGGTAGTTGCAGAGATGCAATGCAGCCGGTGCCCCGTATGGCGTTGCAGAGACAGAGATGGTCTGCCGTTCGCAGGTCACTCATGGTGATGGATCGTTCCCGGATCAGGCCTGCTTCGAGGAGTGCTGCGCGGTAGGTACCGGGCAGGCAGCCACTGGCGAGCGGTGGTGTGAGCCACTGTCCCTGCAGGCATGCCAGCAGCGACGAAATGCAGCCCTCGGTGATCTCACCGATTTCATTCCGGAAGAGGGCTTCGTCGTGGCCTGCGGCATGCGCTTCGCGCAGGGCCGGATCGTACTCCGGGCGGAAGGTGCTCTTGTGGCGGAGGTACGGAGCTTCGCGGCTCGTGATCTGTCTTGCGAAGCTCACCTTTAGATGGGGCTGCCAGTTGGGAGCGTCGGCATGCTGAAGCTCAACCGCGCCATTGCGGTGGAGAAGCAGTCGCAGACGCCTGGGTTGGCCGTCCCACTGGGTGCTTGCTTCTGCGATGGTGGCGAGGATGGCTTCTGCGTCGAAACGGAATCCGAGGGATGCGGCGGAGCTTTCGAGGCGCTGCAGATGGAATGGGAGCAGCGGTATTCTTTCCGCGAGTTCCCGCTCATGCGCAAGAGTGCCAATGTCCGGGGCAGCCGGGGTGGTGCCCATCCAGCGCATTGTTTCGATCAGTTGGATGGGTTGGGCTGCGCGTTGCAGGAAGGCGGTTTTGAGGAGGCATTCGTCGTATTCGCCGGTGGAGGTGGAGTCTGCGACGATGCCGCCGCCGACTCCTAACACCATCGTTTTGCCGTCGAGTACGACGGTGCGGATCGCTACGTTGAAGCACGCGTTGCCGTCCGGTGCAAAGTAGCCGATGGCGCCGGTGTAGATGCCGCGTGGGTGGTCCTCGATCTGTGCGATCAGTGCCATGGTGTGACGTTTGGGTGCGCCGGTGATGGAACCAGAGGGGAAGAGTGCGCGGAAGACCTGATACCAGGCGAGCCGGTGGGGCGTGCGGCCGGTGATAGTGGAGGTCATCTGCAGCAGCGTGGGATAGCGCTCGACTTCGAAGAGGCGATCGACGCGGACGGTGCCCGCTTCGCAGATGCGGCCGAGATCGTTGCGGAGAAGGTCGACGATCATGACGTGTTCTGCGCGGTTCTTCTCGTCATTGCGCAGGGACTCGGCGCGCGCGTCGTCTTCGGCTGCGGTTGTGCCGCGCAGCGCGGTGCCTTTCATGGGTTTGGTGGTCAGCGTGCCGTCGGGTGTGGCGCGGAAGAAGAGTTCCGGTGAGAGGCTGAGGACGGTTTGCTGCGGTAGCAGGTTCAGGATGGCGCCGTAGCTGCATGGCTGCTGCGTTTGCAACGCCGCGTAGAGCGTGGCTGCGTCGTCGGCGTACGGACTTAGTGCGTGGGTGGTGAAGTTGAGCTGGTAGGTATCGCCGGCGGCGATCCACCGCTGGATGCGGGCGATGGCGGCGGTGTAGTCTTCGCGGCGGATGCGCAGCATGGGAGCGATGGGCAGCGGTCCAGGCCTGGGCGGTTCGGGCTCATCCGTGGAGTCGCTTGTGTGGTCGAAGATGCGCGGCGCGGTGTAGATGCCGAAGGTTGCGAGCGGCGTCCTGGTTACTCGTGTGGGCAGGTCGAGGAAGTGGGAGCCGGCTTCGTAGTCCAGGGAACCGGCTACCCAGTGGCCTTCGGCGAGGGCCTGCTCGATGGCTTCGAAGAGAGACGGAAGTTCTTGCGGCGAGTGCGCGGTGAGGACGCGGTCAGCGGCGAGGAAGAGATAGGAGTGGTGCTGCGTTTCGCTTGGGAGTGAAGACTCAAGCAGGACCGTGCCGGTCTGGTCGAGGGCAGCCCTGCGCCAGGACGCGGGGAGCGGCGTCCATTTCCTTGGCTGGTCTGCGGGAACAGAGGGCATGGCAATAGTGTCTCGCGTCCCGTGCGTCGGGGTGTGCGAAACGAAGAACCCCATGTCTCAGAGAGGGAGACGTGGGGTTCTAACTGTGTCGTCGGATGTGTCTAGTTGCGGTTGGGACGCGTGATGATGATGGCGCGTGCGCGTTCGCCGGGGTCGCAGGTGTACTGGCGCTTGCGCATGGCGTCGAGCCAGGCGACATCACCGCATTCCAAGGTGCGTGTTTCCATCTCAGAGACGAGGGTGAGGGTACCTTCGACGACCATGGTGAATTCAACGCCTTCGAAGATGCGGGGCCGGAAGCAGACCTCTTCGGCGGTACCGCGAAATTCTGCGATGCAGGGAACCATGCTGCTGTCGGCGATGAGGCCGCTGAGGTTTTCCGAGAGGAAGGTCGGTACGGTTCCGGCGTTCTTCTGCAGGCGTACGCGCTCCGACTGGCGGAGGATGCGGAAGGTGATGGGCTGCTCGTCGCGGAAGAAGTACGAGAGATCTTTGCCGAAGGTGATGGAGATACGCGCCAGGTTTCGAACCGTGGGGACAACACGACCGGTTTCCAGCTGGGACAGGAAGCTGGCCGAGAGGCCGGTTTTCTTGCCGAGTTCGACGAGACCCATGGAGCGTTTCATGCGGAGGCGCCGGATGCGGTCGCCAATCTGCTTCGCTTCAATGGTGGACTCGACCTGGTTGGGCTCTACCACATCCACCGCGTCGGGGATGCGAACTTCTTCTTCCACTCGCATGGTTTTTGAGATGGTGAACAGACGAAAGAAGCTGCCCGGCGATGTGCGGGCAGCTTTCTTTGTCACTGGATTATCGTGCGGAATTGTTCGTTAAAAATCTTCGCCAAAGCCAACTTCGCCTTCGACCGCGGTCTGGTAGGCCGAGACGCGGCGTTCGAAGAAGTTGGTGAGCTCCTGGACGTCCTGCAGCTCCATGAAGCTGAAGGGGTTCTTGGTCTTGAAGTGAGGCGCGATGCCGAGTCGCTGCAGGCGGCTGTCGGCGACGTAGCCGAGGTAAGCGCGCATGTCGCGGACGGAGAGTCCGGCGACGCCGCCGGAGAGCAGATCGTCTGCGAATTGTGCTTCGCAGTCAACGGCTTCCTCGAGCATTTCGATGATCTGGCGCTCAAGATCGGCGTCCCAGAGGTCTGGTTCCTGCTGGCGGACGGTGTTGACGACCTCAAAGGCGAACTCGAGGTGGCAGCTTTCGTCACGGAAGACCCAGTTCGTGCCCGATGCCAGGCCGTGCAGCAGGCCCTTCGAACGGAAGAAGTAGACGTAGGCGAAGGCCGCGAAGAAGAAGAGGCCTTCAATCGACGACGCGAAGCAGATGAGGTTGAGCAGAAACTGGCGGCGGTGATCGCGCGTCTCGAGCGTGTCGAGGGCCTGGATGGAGTCCATCCACTTCATACAGAACTCGGCTTTCTTCTGGATGGAGGGGATGTTCTCAACGGCGGAGAAGGCCTCTTCGCGCTCTTTCTGGTCGGGGACGTAGTTGTCGAGCAGCGTCAGGTAGAACTGGACGTGCACGGCCTCCTCGTAGAGCTGGCGCGAGAGGTAGAGGCGCGCTTCGGGCGAGTTGATGTGCTTGTAGAGATTGAGCACGAGGTTGTTCGAGACGATGGAGTCGCCGGTCGCGAAGAAGGCCACGAGGCGCTTGATGGTGTGGATCTCGGCCGGGCTCATCTTCGAACGAAGATCGACGAGGTCGGTGGAGAAGTCGACTTCTTCCACGGTCCAGGTGTTCTTGATACCGTCGCGGAACATGTCGTAGTAGACCGGGTACTTCATCGGACGAAGCGTGAGACACATGCCGGGATCAAGGATGGAGATCGGTGCTGCGACGGAGTTAGCCGTGGTTACTGGCGTTGCGATGGTGGACATTGGATAGGACTCCTAACGAACTTGTTTCGCCTGCGTGCGGCGGGCGTGCTTTCTGCAAAGCACGCGGGATAACAGGGCGTGCGGGGCCGCCTTAAGGCCGCCCCACACGTATGTCTTACTGGCAGGCCTCGCAGCTCTCAGGGTTTTCGAGAGAGCAGGCGATGGCTGCGGAGGCGTCGATGGGCTGCTGCTCCGGCTCGGGGACGGAGACGTTCTGCAACTGGGCCTGTGCGGTCTGCGGCAGGCTGGAGGACATGGCGCCCTTCTGTACGGTGGTCTTCGCGATCTTGGTTGCGGGACGCGAACGCAGGTAGTAGGTCGTCTTGAGGCCCTGCTTCCAGGCGTACATGTACATGGAGGAGAGGCGGCCGATGTTGGGCGACTCGCTGAATAGGTTGAGCGACTGTGCCTGGTCGATGTAGGCGTTGCGTGCTGCTGCCATATCGATGAGGCTGCGCATGGGGACTTCCCAGACGGTGCGGTAGATGAGCTTCAGCTCGTCGGTGAGGTCGTCGATGTTCTGTACGGAACCTTCGGACATCTTGAGCTTCATGCGCATCTCTTCGTTCCACATGCCGAGTGCCTTGAGCTCGTTGATGAGGTAGCGGTTGACCTGCAGGAACTCGCCTGAGAGGGTTTCGCGCTTGAAGAGGTTGGAGATCTGCGGCTCGATGCACTCATAGCAGCCGACGATGGATGCGATGGTCGCCGTAGGTGCGATGGCGATCAGTAGGGAGTTGCGCACTCCAGACTGCTTGATGCGCTGGCGCAGTGCCTCCCAACGCTCGGGCTCGCTGGGCGTGATCTTCCATAGGTCGAACTGGAAGTTGCCCTGTGCGAGGCGGGTCTCGTTGAACGAGGGGTGCGGTCCGTTCTTCTCGGCGAGCTCGGTGGTGGCGAGCATGGCGTAGTAGTAGATCTCTTCCTGAATCTTGGTCGAGAGTGCCTGCGCTTCGGGGGAGTCGAAGGGAAGACGCATCTGGAAGAAGACGTCCTGCAGACCCATGACGCCAAGGCCTACGGGGCGCCAGCGGTTGTTGGCCTTGAGGGCCTGCTGCACCGGGTAGAAGTTGATGTCGATGACGCGGTCGAGCATGGGCACGGCAACCCGGACGGTGTTGGCGAGCTTCTCGAAGTCGAATACCGTCTTGCCGTTTTCGTCAGTCTTCATGTGACGACCTAGGTTCACCGAGCCCAGGTTGCACACAGCCGTCTCGTCCTTGCTGGTGACTTCCGTGATCTCCGTGCACAGGTTCGACAGATGGATCACGTTGCCGGGCAGGCCTGTCTGGTTGTTCTTGACGTTGCAGGCGTCCTTGAAGGTCATCCAGCCGTTGCCGGTTTCGGCAAGCGAACGCATCATGCGTGCGTAAAGGTCTCGCGCCTTCATCTGGCGGTAGTAGATCTTGTCTTCTTCGGCCTGGATGTAGGCCTTTTCGAACTCTTCCCCGAAGAGGTCAGGGAGCTGCGGGACGAGCTTGGGGTCGAAGAGCGACCACATGCCGTCCTCGTCGACGCGCTTCATGAAGAGGTCGGGAATCCAGTTGGCGAGGTTCAGGTTGTAGGTGCGGCGGGAGAGATCGCCGGTGTTCTCGCGGAGTTCCAAGAAGCTCTCGATGTCCGCGTGCCAAGGCTCGAGGTAGACGCAGCATGCACCCTTCCGCTTACCGCCCTGGTTGACGGCGGCGACGGAGGAGTCGAGCGTACGCAGCCACGGCACGATGCCGTTGGAGAGGCCGTTGGTGGCACGGATCAGCGATCCTTCGCTGCGGACGCGGTGAAAGGCGAGGCCGATGCCGCCGGAGAACTTGCTGAGCAGCGCGACGTCCTTGTAGGAGTCGTAGATGGATTCGAGCGAGTCCTGCGGTGAGTCATGCAGGTAGCAGCTCGACATCTGCGGGTGCTTCGTACCGCTGTTGAAGAGCGTGGGCGACGACGGCATGTAGTCGTGCGAGGAGATCAGGTTGTAGAACTCAATTGCTTCGTGCGGGGTGCCGGCGAGACCGCAGGCGACGCGCAGGAAGAAATGCTGCGGGGTCTCGATGACCTTGCGGGAGAGGGGATCGCGGAGCAGGTAGCGGTCGTATACGGTGCGCAGGCCGAAGTACTCGAAGCGGTCGTCGTTGTCTTCCTTGATGGCCTGGTTCAGCTTGCGCATGTGGATGCGTACGAACTCTGCGACTGCGGGCGAGACGATGCCGACCTGCGCGCCGTACTCGACGGACTGCGAGAAGGAGTGCAGGTTTTGACCGGCGACTTCCTTGAGGATGGTGGCCAGCAGCAGCCGCGAAGCCAGCTTGGAGTACTGCGGCTCTTCCGCAATAAGGGAAGCGGCAGTGTCGATGGAGATGGCGTCCAGTTCGCGGGTGGTCGCGCCGTCATAGAGACCACCGATGGTCTTGGATGCGATGCGGATCGCATCGACGTGCTGCAGGCCGTAGCCAGAGCGCTGCACGGCGCGGACGATCTTGTTGACGTCTACCGGTTCGAGAGCGCCGTTCCGCTTTTTGACGTGCATGACGGGCGTTTCTTCGCGGGCGGGGAAGCCGGGAAGGATATCGGAAAGGCTGGTCTGGACGGTAGTGCTCGCCATGGTGCTCCTTGCATGCGCCATTGAAGGCGCGCTGCCGAAATGGGGTGGAGAACATTCGTTTCGGGCGATGTGTTTCCAGCAAGACCGCCTTGCCTTCGACCATCGTCTAACTGCTGCTTTTTTCGCTTTAGCTTCGCTTGTGCAGGGATCGCTGGGGAGCGGTGCCATGCACTGCATCGGAAGTAGATGTACTTTAGCTCGTGCCGGGTGACCGCGCAAGCACAAGATGTGGGATGCCGGTGCAAAAGTCTGGCGGCACTTGTGGTCGTTCCGATGTGGGTAACCGCAACTTCAACTGTACGAAGAGTTGCCGTGGAAATGTGGTCCCGGAACTTGAGAAAGTGCTTCGACGGCGAAGAAGGCGGATAACCGCGTGGGGTGGGAACGGTGGTTCGCATTCCGCGACAAAGCGGTTTGCCGTGTCCCGTCCGAACCTCTATACTCGATCAAGTCGGAGAGTTGGCAGAGCCCGGTTGAATGCACCTGACTCGAAATCAGACATAGGCGTAAGTCTATCGGGGGTTCGAATCCCTCACTCTCCGCCACGACCTTCATTAAGTTCTACACGGAACGCCATAAACCCCTCTATCTGAGGGGTTTATCTGTTTCTATGCCTTCCACACAGTCTGCCGGATGTCTACCTGCTCCTACTGGTACGCATACTGGCGGAAACTCCGTTGGAAAGCGTCCCTATTCATCTCTTTGGCCCCGAGGCTGGAAGTGGGGGACTGAAAGTATCGACGAAGGAGCGTCGATATCCAGGATATGTACGCGAGCTTATTCAGAAGAGCCATTGGGCTGATCGCCCCGCTCGCCGAGATTCCCGAATCAGACTTACACCTATCCTAGGGAAGCAGTTGCGTTCCTTGGTTTAGGACTCGAGGATTGCGATCTTAAATGCGCCATTTGACCCGCGACGGGAGGGCCTAAGCTACATCTTTAAGATGTGTGGCGAGCTCGAGTCAGGTTTGCCCGATGTTCAAAACCTAAGACAGTGATGATCGAGGGCAAAGGGGGACGCGACCACTCTGTACGCCGGCGGCATCAAGACGGCTGTAGCGACTTGCGGCACAGCGTTCACCGTCGCGCACCTTGAACTGGCGATCGCCAACGATATCCGTAAGATCGTGTTGGTCTTCGACCCGGACAAGGCTGGCGAGCAGGGAACTGACAATCTTTGCAAGTTGAGATCCCACAGGTAGGGCCCTCTGACGACATACCGGCGGTGGCCCTACCTACGGTTGGATCTTTCCGCTGGTGGACGAAGTCCCCGTTCGCGGGACATTCTTTGTAATGTGCTTATCGAGAAATTCGTGCAGCAAACCGCCCGCTGCGCGTCCTCCCATGCTGATTATTGCATTTGTAAAGACCAAGCCATAACCGCGGTCAGCATGCGGATAGTAGAGGTTCGATATCATGCCGGCCCCAATGTCGCCGAGCAGGTAGGAGTAATTCGGAGCCGTATGGCCATTGTCGTTTCGCACAGCCACAGCGAAGCTGATGGCGTGCAAGGCGCGTGACTTGGTCGTGCCCGTCCCCTGATAGAAGTAGCGAGGATCCTGGTGAAGGAGAGAGGGGAAGACTGCATGGCTCAAAATGCTCTGGAAGAGACCGTCGCCATATGCGGCGGCGTAGCGTTTTCCGTATCCTGCCGCACCTGATCCGTAACCAGCATACGAGTTATTCGCTTGTTCCACGCCCGCTACGATTGCCGTGCCAGCAAAGCGCGTTGGATCGAGAAACTCATGAAGCGCTAAGCCGTACTTCTGCTTCGCGGTCATTGGCGCTGCATCGTGCACGAAGCTGATGTAGTAGTTGGGCAGGATGCCGATCAGTCGCTGTTTCTCCTGTGCCTTAATCTGCTCGGCTGCGATTATCTCCGTCGGTCGTACGGTCACCTCACTGCTGGCGGATGCGATCCCCAGCGTGATTGCGTAGATCGCCACGGCCTCTTGCGAGCCGACGTCGAAACTCTCGGTGGTGTATCCCTCAAAGCCATTCTGCGGCAGCACGACGACACGGTAGGTCCCGGAAGCCACTTTGCCAAAGGTGAACTTTCCGTCGATATCCGTTGACGCTTGCCGAATGTCCTTACCAGCAACGTCTTCCAAGTGGAGAGCAATCCCCACGATGGAAGCGCCGGCAGTGTCAAGAATCATGCCCGACAGTGTGGAGTCACCTTGTGTCGTGGCCTGCGCTATTGCCATGGACGATGTGCTCTGTGGAGTTGGGCCATCTGGCAGGTGGAGCGCGGCCTGGTTCTGGCCCCAGAGAGGAAGGGCGACAAACATACAGCTCATAGTAAGCAGGCCTAGCCGTGCGCAACTTTGTTGATAGAGCTGGACGACATCGCTCGCAGTCTCTTCCACGTGCGGTGGTGTGAGAGCGCACGCCGCGCCGACCGACTCATCTCTCTGACCGACGCGATCTGGACCGCCCAATAGTTGTTTCAGCTTCAGCTGGTGCCTCACGAATTCTGGAAGACAAGATCCCTCTCGTCCACCGTGACATGGTGAATAGTTGTGCTTTCCTTACGGTCCGCCATCGAGTGATGGCGATCACGCTGGCCTTCGGGGAGACAGCTCTTGATGCCGGGTGCTTCTTCCGACTGAGGTCGCCGACAGAACTACTGCTTTGCGGTCTCGATAGTCTTCGGAGCTTCCGATGTGTGGCTGTCGGCTGCGATGTGGAAGTTCATCGTCACGTCATGCATCCCCATGAACGAGCTGACAGGTTTGACCGGAGTGGTTATTTCGCCTGCTTTTGCCCATACCTGGTAGTCGTGATCGAGTGGCAGACCACCGAAGATATAGTTCCCGTTCTCGTCCGCAAGAAGTTGACGCACTTTCAAGGTTCGATCGTCCTTGAGGAAGACCTCAGCCCGTGGGATTCCTTTTTCGTGGCCGTCTCGCACAACTCCCTGCACGACGCGCTGCGGCACACGGTACGGCGCGTTGCGCTCAACGCCGCCGCCGCGGACGCTGACAATCGCTTTGAATGGGGCGGGTCCTGCCAGCGGCGCACCTTGTGCTGCCGCAAACCGACCGAAGATTAGAATGGCGCCCGCAAGAGCCAAGCAGGATCGCAGAGCGAGGGAATTACCACTGGAGTTTAAAAGCATGCGCAATGTCTTGCTCCTTCTGCAGCGGTCCTATGGATCACTGCGGCCGCGTTGGCTTTAGAAGAACGCTTCCGGTTTGTTGCCGTGGTCACGGTTTGTAACAAATTGTCATCGCCGCAGTCCGTTGGTGCTGCATGAGTGCACCGCCTGATCAGCTGCCTGACAGGATCCTGAAATGTCACGAGTGATGATGACAATTCGTTACCGACCGGAGTGCCGCCGAAGACTTCGTTGAACGTCTATCGCACTGTGAGCCGACAATATTCCAAAGTTTTTCGACACGAGATGGCTGACTGTAAACGCAAGGTATTTCTATCGCTTCTCTGTGCGGTAGTTACCTGCGTTGCTCCAAACAAATCCCTGGCGCAATCCGCGGCGAAATGGGACAAGCGCGGGAACGAGGCCGAGCTGCGTAATGATTTCGACGCAGCCTTTGAGGCCTATCGTCAAGCGCATCTACTGAAGCCGAAGGATCTCCGCTACGAGACCCACTATGAGCGGATGCGCTTCCAGGCATCGAACGCACATCTGGATCGTGGGCGTGTCTTGCGGCAATCTGGCGACGCCGGCGCCATGAAAGAGTTCGCGCGCGCCCTGCAGATCGACCGGGGAAATCAATCGGCTGCACAAGAGCTCCTCGCCTCAGAGGAACCATCCAATGCATCGCATGCGTCGGGAAGTGCGGTTGCTGGAGGAGGCGGTGCGGCCGCTCCGGTGGGGAACTTACAGGCACAGCATCAGAAGCGCGTGCGTCGCGAGATTGATTCTTTGGACAGTCCGGTCGAGCTCGCGCCAATTTCGATGGACCCTATCACCATGCACCTTGTTGAAGACAGCAAGGTCATCTATCAGGCGATCGCAAAGCTGGCGGGCCTCAATGTCATCTTCGATTCCGACTACAACTCGAGACGGATTGCGGTGGACCTCTCCAACGTGTCGCTGAACGATAGTCTCCGAATCGTCGGTAAGATAGCCGGGACGTTCTGGTCTCCACTTACGGAGAACACGATCTTTGTTGCGCAGAACAATCGCGCGAAGCATACCGACAATGACGGTCTTGCGGTAGAGACGTTCTATTTGACAAATATGTCGCAGCAGAATGATGCCAACGAAGTACTGACTGCGCTCAGGAATCTCCTCGATCCGAGTACCAAGATCTTTCTACTCGCATCGCAGAACGCCATTGTGATCCGTGCGACCCCAGCCGAGCTGGTGCTGGTTCAGAAGCTGATTGATGACTTTGATCGGACGCGCTCGGAAGTGGTCGTAGACGTTGCGGTTCTGGAGGTAAGCCGTGATCTGGAGCGGAATCTAGGCATTACGTTGCCGACGAGCTTCAGTGTGAGTGCCCAAGCCAGCAATGCGAATTCCACCAGTTCTTCGAGCTCATCGTCAACGTCTACTAGTACTTCCACCTCGGGATTGACGCTGAACACACTCGGCAACTTGAACGGCACCAACTTCGCCGTGACTTTGAGCAGCGCTTCGCTGAACGCGCTGCTGTCTGACTCGGACACGCGGGTTCTGCAGAATCCAAGGGTACGCGCGAGTGATGGTCAACAGGCGACGCTCAAGATCGGATCAAAGATCCCCGTCGCAACCGGTTCGACAACTTCCACGCTCACATCGACTGCCACAGCGACGACGCAGTTCACTTACGTGGATGTGGGTGTCAACATCGACATGACACCCACGGTTCATCTTGATCACCAGGTATCACTCAAGATGAAGATCGAAGTCTCCTCGCAGACAGGGTCAACCACCATCAGCGGCGTCTCGGAGCCGATCATCTCCCAGCGCTTGGTGCAGCAGGTGATTCAACTCAAAGACGGCGAACCATCCATTCTGGCTGGGCTTCTTCAGCAGAGCGATACCAAGAGCGTAAGCGGAACGCCTGGGCTAGGAGAGCTACCGTTTCTCAAATATTTTTTTAGCAGTCAGGACAAGAAGCAATCGAGCGACGAGATCGTCTTCCTACTGATTCCGCACATCGTTCGGGAATCACCCCTGACCGAAGCGAACACGAGAGTGATCGACAGCGGCACCAGCCAGAGCATCGAACTGCGGCATCGCGGCCCGAATGGCAGACTCAGCGATACGAAGGATGTGGACGATGTTGGAGGCAAAGAGCAGGCTGCCACCAGTCAGCCGACGTCTGCCGCGAACGCTGCCTCGGCCATGCTTGGACAGCTTGCGGCGCAGGCGCGTCCGCTGGTATCACCCACAACCAAGACAAGCGGCGCGATACCAAGTGCATCGGTAGTCCTTCAAGTGGTACCGTCCGCAGTGAATCAGCAGATCGGATCCACCTTCCAGGTGGCTGTGACGGCTTCCCACGCGGTCGATCTATTCAGCGCTCCGTTCCAAGTAAATTTCGATCCCAAGGTGTTGTCGCTCGTGCGCGTGGACAACGGAGAGCTCCTGGGCCGTGACGGTCAACCCGCGGCGTTGCAGCAACGCGAGAGCGGCAATGGAGTGGTCTCCGTATCCGTGGTGCGGCCACCAAATGCTGGTGGGGTGACGGGTGATGGAAGCCTTGTGATCCTTACGTTCAAGGCGGTAGGCAGTGGAGATTCGACTCTAACCCTGACGAACATGAACGCCACTGACAGCAAGCAGAGTGGCCTGGCTGTCGTCGGGAAACCTGGGGCGGTGCATGTTCAGTAGATGGGAGGCGGGACTTGTTTTCTTGCTTCCCCTCGGTGCTGCGTGCGCAAGTCCCGGTATCACTTGCGCAAGCACGGTGGTACTCAGTAGCAGCAGTAATCAGAGCGAGTCGCAACCATCTGCTGCGGATGTGCCGACGACCACGGCGCATACCGGGTCGCGAAGACAAAAGCGGGAGGCAGACGACGCCTATCTGGAAGGAGCAAAGTTCTTCGCGCGCGGAGAATTTCAGAAGGCCCAGCGCCAATTTGAACGAGCCGTCCACCTCGACCCTGACAACCGAACCTACGTCCTGGCGCTGCTCTATGCGCGTGAGGTTGAGGTGAAGCGATTAATGCAGGCCTCCTTCAAGTCGCGCCTTGCGGGCGATGCTGGAGAGGCCGACCGCTTGTTTGCGGGAGCAAGAACTCTCGATCCGAACAACCCGCTCGTACTGCAATTCGCCGACACCCTACGTAAAACGACAGGGCAGCAGGAGCGGCGTACGTCAGAGGAATTTGAGGGACCGCTTGCCTTGACACCCTTTGATGGGGTCCGGAGTTTTCATACGAGTGGCGCCACACAGCAGGTCGTCCGCGAGGTTTACAGGGCGTTCGGCATCGAAAGCGTCTTCGATCCTTCTGTCCTGAGTGGGAAGAACCTTCGCATCGATGTCGATGATGTTGATTTCCTGGGGGCAGCCCGCGTGCTTCATAAGGCGGCCCATCTCTTCGCCGTACCACTGGACTCGACGAGCGCCTTGATTGCAGATGACGCAGAAGAGGTGCGTGGATTGCTCATGCCACTGGTGGAAGAGACCATCTATCTCTCCTCGCAGAACCGGCCGCAAATGCTGGAACTCGCAAATGTCCTGCGTTCACATTTTGATCTGACGCATCTGGCGGTGAATGCCGACAGCGGCATCATCGTTGTTCGTGGTCCACAAGCATCCGTGCACCGCATCCATGATCTGTTGACCGAGCTTGCTGTGCGAACTGCAGACATCCTGCTCGACATCAACATCTACGAAGTCGACAAGACTACCGCCCGCAAGATCGGGTTTGCACCGCCGACCTCGGCCACTGCTACTGACGTCTCTGGCACGGCACAGAAGCTGATCTCAGATAACCAAACCCTACTCAATGAATCTATCTCGAGCGGTGCGTTGACTCTCTCGGGCACGACTTATCAGCAGGAACTGCAGGAGGTCGCATTCCTCGTGGCAGCCGGCGTGTCTGGAAGTAGTTCCCTTACAAGCATCCTTGGAACTGTCGGCAGCCTGGAGGGTGTTCCGCTGCTGGGAATATCTATGGGTTCGACCAGTTTGAATATGCTCTTGAACTCCACCGACGTCCGGATGTTGAATGCGCTCCAGATACGCTCGAGTGACCGCCACGAGGCCACGTTGCGTGTCGGATCCCGCTATCCAATTCTGACGGCAATCACGACTTCGGCTTCGAGCAGCACTGTAGCGCAGGAGTTGGCGGCTGCTGGGGTCAGCAGTTCCGTCATTGCACAGCTCACTGGGTCCAGCGGCAGCGGTAGCAACACGACGCCGCAGATCCAGTTCGAGGATATCGGCCTCACGCTCAAACTGACACCACGGCTCCTTCGGGACGGAGACGTGGAATTGAATCTCGACTTCAAGCTCGAATCCCTGGGAGGAACCGGGGTCAACGATATCCCTATCCTCAACAACCGGGCGCTGAAGTCGACCGTTACCATCGCCCCTGGCCAATCGACCATGCTTGCCGCCCTGGTAAGTACAGATGAAGCAAAGGCGCTGGACGGTTTGCCTGGGATGGCAGATCTACCGGGTTTCCAAAGCACCAACAAGAACTCCGACGGAACCAGGAACGAGCTTTTGATCACAGTGACGCCGCACGTGGTGAGCGACTCTGCGATGCACGTCAGCACCTACCGCGTCGGTGACAGATTCTGATTGGAACGAACTCCACATACCGTCGCGACTGACTCTTGTCATTCAGATCCCTTTGAATTTTTGAGGATGGAGAGCCAGCATGTAGCCACCGCTCCTTACGGTGAGGATGCCCCCTCCGAACTGTGGAACACGGCCCAGCTTTCGCCGAAGTCTCAAGATGTGCATGTCCAGACTTCTGTCGAGTGGGTCATAGGTCCGAAGCAGCACGATCTGCGCCAGCAGCTCACGACTGCACACTTCATACGGCCTATCGAGTAAGAGACGTAGGAGCTGAAATTCCGCCGGGGTCAAGGTAAGCTTCGTTCTGCCGTAAGAGATTTCATGCGTTTCCAACTGGACTACAAAATGACCGAAGGAGTGAGTAGAAGGGCCGTTCGGGCTCCTAGCCAATTGACCTGATCGACGGACAACGGCCCCCATGCGAGCAAACAATTCCCGCAGGCTGAAAGGCTTCGAGATGTAATCATCCGCCCCGAGCTCCAGACCCACAATGCGATCCGTCTCTTCGCATCGACCACTGATAACGATGATGGGTGTCCCCATCGAGTCGTGAATCTCTCGGATAAGGTCGAAGCCACTGCAGTCCGACAAGTCAATGTCGAGCAGAATTACCTCGAAGGGTTTGCTCCGGCAGAGTTCCAGCGCACGTTGGCCGTTATGCCCGGCATGGACTATCCAGCCGTGCTGGCCGAGGAAGCTTGCGAGCATTCGGCATAGATCTACATCGTCATCGACGATCAGGACATCGCGAGACACGCCGCGTGAATGTAGTAAGTCGTGGATGCCACACTCCCGCAAAACTCCGCGAACGGTACCTCAAGTCATGCTGATCTGGTTGTGACAAATCGTTACGGTCAGTGACCACTCATGACGGAACGGCCTTCGGTGAAAGCCGTCTATAAACAACGAGGGTCGAATCGGGAGTCCATGAGAAATCCAATACCCAGACTGATCCATTCGGTCAATACGACGATGAAAGAACCAATCCTTTCCATGTCGGCATGGCTCCCATCGCTGCTGGTCAGCTTTCTCATCGGAGGTACCGCCTACGGCTTTCTCTACGCAGGTTTTGCTCTCTGTTTGGACGTGAAGGAAGTGGTTGAGTTCCACGCACGCCCGAAAACAATTCCCGTCGCAACCGAAGGTTGAACGCCAAGAGCTAGCGTTCTACGTTTGGCGTACGAAACGGCCTTCCGCGCAACGGGAGTGCGGTGCAGGCAGCGGCCAGTTTCTTGCGGACCTGGCCTTTTAGGAGTTCGACCTGGCAGAGCCCTTCAGGGTGAGGTGCCTTCTATGGCTTGCGAGTAACGTCCTTCTCCGATGGCAGATCTGTCGCACTCCAACCACCACCGAGAGCCGCGATCAACTGGACAGCCGCGGTCATGCGGCTGGTACGGAGGTTGACTTCCGTTTCCTGGCTGTTGAAGACACTGTTCTGTGCTGTCAGAACATTAAGGTAGGTGTCGACGCCCGTTGTGTAACGGGTGAAGGCGAGCTTCTGGTATCGCTGCGCGGAGGTGATCGCTAACTGCTGTCGTTGTTGCTGTTCAGCGAGTTGCCGGCTTGAGATCAGATAATCTTCGACCTCCTTGAAGGCGTTCAGCACCGTCTGCCGGTATGCCGCCACATCTGCGTTGTACTGTGCCTTGTACTGTTGCACCGTAGCGCGGCGCGCTCCCGCGTCGAAGATCGTCTCGGTTGCGCTTGTGCCCAGTGACCAGAAGCCCGCGGAGAGATTCAGCAGGTGCGTAATGTCTGAGCTTTGTGTTCCCGCGCTGGCAGTCAGAGAGATGTCAGGGTAGTAGGCCGCCTGGCCGACGCCGATCAGTGCATTCGCCTGAGCCATCGTTCGCTCGGCTGCTGCAATGTCTGGACGCCGTTCCAGCAGTTGGGATGGGATCCCGACCGGAACGAACGGAGGCTTGGCATCCAACGGTTTGACGGCGATTGAGAAGTTGCCTGGGGGGCTGACCGATCAGCAGAGCGATGGCGTGTTCGTACTGGCCACGTGTTGTCGCCACCGCGGCTGCATTCGCTTCGGCGGTGCGAAGGTTTGTCTCGGCCTGGGCGACATCCTGGTCAGAGTCAATGCCGGTCCGGTATCGCGTCTGGGTGAGACGCAGAGTATCTCGGTAGGCATCCACTGTCTTGTTGTAGAGCTCCTGAAGTGCGTCCTGGCCGCGCAGTTCGAAGTAATACTGAGCCAGACTGGCCTGCTCGCTGAGTGTTTCGTTCGCCAGATTTGCCGCACTTACCTGTGCCGCGTTGGCGTCCTCGCGAATGGTGTTACGAACCTTCCCGAAGAGATCAGGCTCCCAAGAGGCGCTGAAGGGGAGTGAGTAACTGTGGCTGCTGTTGCTCGCAAGCGTCGTCCCGGTCGTACCGCTTCCGCTCGTGCCCGTGGTGGACGTCGTTGCGGTCGCGGTGCTCTGATTGCCCTGACCTTGGATGTTCGTGCTGGGTGCAAACGAGATCGATGGATAGAGAGAGGCATGGGCATTGCGGACAACAGCGCGCGCCGCCATGTAGTTCTCGAAGTATTGCTTGATGTTCTGGTTGTCGATGATGAGGTGTTCTTCCAGAGCGTTTAGCTCTGCGTTCTGGAAGACCTCCCACCACTTTCCGCGCAGCATGGCATCGTCTGGATGAGCCTGACGCCAACCGTTGCTGCGGGCTTCGTCGCTGCCGGCCTGGTTCTCCTTGTATGCGACTGGCGGCGCTGTAGGCATCGAGGCACGGACATACTTAGGGCCAACGCGGCAACCACCAAGCAGGGAGAGAGAAAGCGTTAACGCTGCGCCCGTTGCGCGAGCAGATGTGACAAGTTTCATAATGCCCCCTGGGCCGCGATCGCATGAGGATGGTTCGATTGCTTGCGACCAAAGCGATGGCGCAGGCGATCCAACATCAGGTACACGACTGGCGTGGTGTAGAGCGTGAGGACCTGGCTCACAAGCAAACCACCGAGAATGGTGAGGCCAAGTGGCCGGCGAAACTCCGAGCCGATTCCGCTGCCAAAGGCCAGTGGAACTGCTCCGAAGAATGCTGCCGCGGTGGTCATCAGGATGGGACGAAAGCGCAGGATGCAGGCTTGGAAGATGGCGTCTTCGGGCGGCAAGTTTTGCTCGCGTTCCAACTGCAACGCAAAGTCGATCATCATGATGGCGTTCTTCTTCACAATGCCGATGAGCAGGATGATCCCGATCAGGGAGATGACGTCCAGTTCGGCATGGAAGAGCACGAGCGTGATGACTGCACCGAGCGATGCGGATGGGAGCGTGGTGAGGATGGTGATGGGGTGAATGAAGCTCTCATAGAGAACACCCAGGACGATGTATACCGCGAAGATGGCGGTGGCGATCAGAATCGGCTCAGAGTCGATGGAAGCCTGATAGAGCTGGGCTGTGCCGGAGAAAGCTCCATGCACGCTCTTCGGTATGTGCAACTGTGTTTCCAGCGCGTGCACCTCGCTGGTTGCTTTTTCAATCGATGTCCCGCCTGCCAGGTTGAAAGAGATGGTCGACGACGGATAGAGACCGGAATGGTTCACGGACAGCGGGGCGGTGAGCGTTTTATAAGTGCTGATGGCACTCAGGGGGACGGAACCGCTGGCGGTTTGCACATACGTATTGCGAAGAGTCGCGGGTGATTGCGTGAACTGCTGCTGGGCTTCGAGGATGACATGGTACTGATTGAGCGGCTTGTAGATCGTCGACGTCTGCGCCTGCGAAAAGGAGTAGTTCAGGGCGTCGTTGATATTCGAAGGCATGATCCCAAGGCGGGCTGCCGTGCGACGGTCATACGTCAGGTAGGCCTCCAGGCCACCGCTCTGTAGATCGGAGTTGACGTCGGCAACGAGGGACAGTTTCTTCATCTCGCGTGTGAGCAGGGGGACGTATTTCTTCAGGTCGCTTGTGGAGTCTGCCTGCAGCGTGTATTGATACTGTGCGTTCGATTGTCGCGCGCCAAGGTTGATCTCCTGCGCGGCCATCAGGAAGGTCTGCGCCTCTTTGACTACCATCAGTTTCGGACGCAGACGATTCAGGACAGCAGTCGCACTCAGCTTGCGCTCGTCCAGTGGCTTGAGGACAACGAACATGAAAGCGTTGTTCGACGTGCCGCTGATGCCGCCGCCCGTAAAACCAATGACATTCTGGACTGCAGGATCTGCGCGAACGATCTCGACGGACTTCTTGGTGGCGCCATCCATCATCTGGAACGACGCATCCTGTGGACCCATGACAGCGCCCATCAACAAGCCTGTGTCCTGCTGGGGAAACAAGCCTTTTGAGACACGCATCAGGTACACAACATTCAACCCGATGGTGAAGAGGAAGACCGCGAGGACCAGCACTGCGTGGTCGCGGATCACCCAGCGAAGGCTGCGTTCATACATGGCGCGCAGCCAGTCGAAGCAGCTTTCCACGAACCGATACAAGCGGCCGTGCTCTGACTTCTCGCGGGGCTTCAACAGCAGCGAGCAAAGCATTGGCGTCGTCGTCAGGGACAGGACCATCGAAATGAAGATGGCGATCGATAGCGTCACGGCGAACTCACGGAAGAGTCGCCCGATGATGCCACCCATCATGAGGATTGGAATGAACACTGCCAGCAGGGAAGCCGTGATGGAGATGACCGTGAAGCCAATCTCCTTTGCGCCTTTATATGCTGCTTCGAGTGGCGGCACGCCCTCCTCAACGTAACGCGTGATGTTTTCCATGACGACGATGGCATCGTCGATGACGAATCCCGTCGAGATGGTGAGCGCCATCAGGCTGAGGTTGTCGAGTGAATAGTGCAGCAGGTACATCGCACCGAAGGTTCCGATCAACGAAGTGGGAACGGCAATGCCGGGGATGATCGTCGCTCTCCAGTCGCGGAGGAACACGAAGACCACCAGGATGACGAGCAGGATCGAAAGGAGCAGTGTCAGTTCTGTATCACGCAGCGAAGCACGGATCGTGGTGGTCGCATCCATGATTTTGGTAATCGACTGCCCGGCCGGGATCGCCGAACGCAGGGCAGGGAGCTGTGCGTTGATGCGATCCACTGTCTCGATGATGTTGGCACCGGGCTGTTTGAAGATGATGAGGTCAACCGACTTGCGTCCATTCACATAGCCGCTGGAGTGTAGATTCTCGGTCGAATCTACGACCTCTGCGATGTCCTCCAATCGGACGGCAGCTCCATTGCGCGTACTCACCACCAGCTTGCGATAGTCCTCTGCTTTTGAGAGCTGATCGTTCACCGTGATGTAGCTCATGGTCTGCCCGTCTGACAGAGCACCGGTCGGCGTGTGAGCGTTCTGGTTCTTCAGGAAGGTGGCAACATCCGCCAGGCTCAAGCCATAGTGCTCAAGCTGCAGGGGATTGATTTCAACACGTACGGCGGGCAGTGTGGAACCGCCGATGGTGATCTGACCAACACCCTTAATCTGCGCAATCTTCTGCTGCAGGATGGTAGATGCGGAATCGTAGAGCGCGCCTACGGCATACGTGTCGGACTCAATCCCAAGAATGGCGATGGGTGCGTCCGCGGAGTTCACCTTGCGGTACACAGGATTGGAAGGCAGGTTCGTTGGGAGATAGGTCCGGGCCGCACTGATCGCCGCCTGTACTTCACGTGCCGCGGCGTTGACGTTCTTACTCAGATCAAACTGCAGCGAGATCGAACTTGATCCAGTCGAGCTCTGCGAGGTCATCTCCGTGACACCGGCGATATGACCAAACTGACGCTCGAGTGGTGTCGCCACGGCCGCTGCCATCACATCGGGGCTGGCGCCCGGTAGCTGCGCGCTGACACTGATGGTCGGGGAATCGATCTGTGGCAACGGGGAAACTGGAAGGACGTTGAAGGCTAGAGTTCCAGCCAGGCCCAGCGCAGCCGTCAACAGAATTGTAGCGATGGGTCTGCGAATCGCAGGGGCAGATATGTTCATGCCTGACCCCCTAGTGGCAGGTTCTGTTGACCAATCGGCTTATCGTTCTTTCTCCGCTGCAACTTCTGGCTGATGCGATCGAACCAGAGGTAGATCACCGGCGTCGTGTACAGCGTCAGTACCTGGCTCAATAGCAAGCCGCCCACCATCGCTACGCCAAGAGGCCTGCGCAGCTCAGCCCCGATACCGCGACCAAGTGCGAGCGGTAATCCACCGAAGAGGGCAGCAAGGGTCGTCATCATGATCGGACGGAAGCGAAGCAAGCTCGCGTTATAGATCGCTTCTTCGGGCGGCTTGCCTTCGACGCGTTCTGCGTTGAGAGCGAAGTCGACCATCATGATGCCGTTCTTCTTCACGATGCCAATCAGCAGCACAATGCCGATGATGCCAACGATGCCCAAGTCCATGCGGCAGAGCATGAGCGCCAGCAACGCGCCTACGCCTGCTGACGGCAGTGTGGAGAGAATAGTGAGTGGGTGAATGAAGCTCTCGTACAAAACACCGAGGACGATGTAGACGGTGAGTAGCGCTGCAAGCACCAGCAGACCTTCGTTGTTCAACGATGTCTCATAACTGGCTGCTGTACCCTGGAACTTCGTCTGTACATTCGTTGGCATCTTGAGTGCAGCGGTCGCTTTCGTCACGGCATTCACCGCCTGGCTCAAGTGCACACCCGGCGCAAGATTGAACGAGATCGTGATGACCGGAAACTGCGACTGACGATTGATGGTCAGCGGTGTAAGGGACTTCTTGATCGTGGTGAATGCCGCGAGCGGGACGGGATAACGAGCGCTCGAATTGCTGCTGCTTGCACTGCCGCCACCACCACCAGCGGCTGACCCGGTACTGCTCTGCGCCGACGACGACCCACCACTGGAAGAGGATGTGCTAAGTGCAGACGTGCTGCCGGTGGTCGACGATGTCTGGAGCACTGTACTGCCGGTGGTCGATCCTGAGATTGCCCCGTTTTGCGCCGAGGTATTGAGTTGGCTGTTGGCTGTAGTCGTGGCCAGCGTCGAGCTGCTGGATGTCGTGGCGCTTACACCGCTTGTACTGCTCGCAGTCAATTGCGAGTTGGTCGAGGAGGAAGACGACGTGCCAGTCTGGCCGTAGCCCCCCGATCCTCCACCGCTGCTGGAGTTACTCGCAGTTCCCGTGCCCTGCATGTAAATATCGCCAAGCCGCTCCACGCTGCTCTGAAACTTCGAATCAGCTTCGAGGATCACGTGGTACTGGTTCGTCTGGCTATACAGCGTTGAGATCTGGCGCTGGCCGAAGGCATCGTAAAGCGTGTTGTCCAGGCTCTGAGGGTTGATGCCTAGACGGGATGCCGTGACGCGGTCCACATCGACCGTGACTGCATTGCCGTTCGGCAACTCGTCCGTGGTCACGTCTTCTAGTTGAGGCAGGGTACGAAGCCTGGCGACCAGCTTCGACGACCACGCCTTCAGCTCTGCGCTGTCGGAGTCTTCGATCGTGTACTGGTATTGCGTACGACTGACACGATCCTCAACGGTAAGATCCTGGACTGGCTGCAGGTAGGTTGTGATGCCGGTGATGCGGTTCAGCTTGGGACGCAGTCGCTGGATAACCTCCGTCGCTGAGACACCACGCGTGGACAGTGCCTTCAGATTGATCTGCATGCGTCCCGTATTTGGCGTGGTGTTGCTGGCATCCACGCCGATGAACGATGCGATGGATTCCACGGCGGGGTCTTCCAGAATCTCTCGGGCCACCGTTTGTTCCCGTTTGCTCATCGCGTCGAAGCTCGTGGCCTCCGGTGCCTGGGTGATGGCTTGGATGATGCCGGTATCCTGCGTCGGGAAGAAGCCCTTGGGGATGAAGTAGTACAGAAGACCAGCGCAGACGATCATGCTGAACGCAATGACCAGCACCACCGCCTGACGACCGAGCACCCACTGAAGTGTCCGCCCGTAGAAGCCGATGATGCGTTCGAACTGGTGCTCTGACCATTTGTAAAAGCGCGTCTCGTCTTCAGGAGGTGTGTGCTTCAACAGCCGCGACGCCATCATCGGTGTCAAGGTGAGGGAGACCACCGCGGAGATGATGATTGTCACCGCCAGCGTCACGGCAAACTCCCGGAAGAGCCGGCCAGTGATGTCTCCCATGAACAGCAGCGGAATCAGCACAGCGATCAGTGAAACCGTGAGCGACAGGATGGTGAAGCCGATCTCTTCAGCGCCTTTGAGGGATGCCTCAAGAGGATCCAGTCCCTCTTCCAGGTAGCGGCTGATGTTCTCGATCATCACGATCGCATCATCGACGACGAAGCCGGTCGAAATCGTGAGCGCCATCAACGTTAGATTGTTCAGGCTGTAGCCCAGCGCATACATCGCGGCGAACGTACCGACCAACGAGAGCGGAACAGCAACCGCAGGAATCACGGTGGCTCGCCATGATCGCAGGAAGACGTAAATCACCGCGATCACCAGCCCGATCGTCAGCAGCAGCTCGAACTCAACGTCTTCTACCGAAGCGCGGACCGTTATGGTTCGGTCGGTCAGTATATGCACTTCAATGGAAGCCGGCAGGCTTGCCTGCAACTGCGGCAGCAGTGCCTTGATCGAGTCGACTACCTTGATCGTGTTGGCATCAGATTGCCGCTGGATGCTGAGGATAATCGCTGGCGTGGTGTTCATCCAGGCAGCCAGTTTGTTGTTCTCAACGCCATTGGTGATCTTCGCGACCTCCGGCAGCATGACAGCCGATCCATTGCGATAGGCCACGACCACTTGCTTGTACTGCTCGGCCGAAGTGAGCTGATCGTTCGCGTCGATGGTGTACGCCTGCTGCGGTCCGTTCAGCGTGCCTTTGGCCGTGTTGACGCTGGTGCCGGTAATCGCTGTCCGGACATCTTCAAGAGTCAAACCATAAGAGGCAAGCGCCGTTGGATTTGCCTGGATGCGTACCGCAGGCTTCTGCCCGCCCTGGATCGTGACGAGACCCACACCGGTGAGCTGAGAGATCTTCGGTGCCAAACGTGTGTCCGCAAGGTCCTGGACTTCACTCAATGGCATCACCTTCGATGTCAGAGCAAGCGTCAACACAGGCGCATCTGCGGGGTTTGTCTTACTGTAAGTCGGTGGGATAGGAAGGTCGGCGGGCAGGTAGGAGTTTGAGGCATTGATCGCAGCCTGGACTTCCTGTTCAGCGACGTCGATGTCTTCGGTCAAATCAAACTGCAACACAATGACCGACGCACCTCCGGAAGAGGTGGAGGTCATCTGCGACAGGCCCTGCATCTGGCCGAACTGCTTCTCCAACGGACCGGTGACTGTGGAACTCATCACCTCGGGACTGGCGCCGGGATACAGCGTCTGCACCTGAATGGTCGGGTAGTTGACCTCAGGTAGTGCAGAGATTGGCAGGTCCCTGTAAGCGACAATGCCGACGAGCAGGATCGCCACCATCAGCAGGATCGTCGCAACCGGCCGCGTGATGAAGGGCCGCGAAATATTCATTACGCAGGCCCCATCATGGCCGACTGGCTGGAACCCACTGCCACCTTTGCGCCATCCGTCAGACGGTCGAAGTTACTAGTGATGACCGTATCGCCGGGGTTCAGGCCGTCGATCGCACTCTGGTTTCCTTCAGTATTCAGGACGGTGATATTACGCAGCGCCACCGTGGAGTCCTGTTTCACGACGTACACAAATGCTTGTTGGCCGTTGTATTGCACGGCGCCAGTGGGGATCAGCTTGGCGTTCTGCAGCGTATCCACCTGAAGCCGTGCATTCACGAATTGGTTGGGATAGAGCGCTGCTGCAGCGTTGTCGAACTGGGCACGCAGCCGCACGGTTCCGGTGCTTGTATCCACCTGGTTGTCGAGGGTAAGCAGCTTTCCAGTGGTTAGTTGGCTGGTCTGGGAACGGTCGTAAAGGGCAACCGTCAAGGCTCCATGATTCGGCCCGGTCTTCTGCTGGATCTTGGGGAGATGATCTTCCGCAACGGAGAACACAACGGTGATTGGGTTCAGCTGCGTGATCGTCGCAATGGTGGTTGAACTGCCCGAAAAGATGGTATTGCCGGAGTCAACCAGCCGCAGACCAATCTTGCCGGAGATCGGCGCGATGATATGGCAATAGCTGAGCTGAACCTCGTAGTACTTCACCTGTCCTTCGTCATTGGCGACCGTACCCTCGTACTGATTCACGGTCGCGGACTGATCGAATACGGTCTGCTCGGCGATTGCGTGATCCTTCAATGCTTCCTGGTAGCGCTGCAGGTTGACGCGGGCCTGGTCCAGGAGCGCCCGATCTCGCGCCAGGCTACCCCGTGCCTGCTGCGCCTGTGCCTCGGTCGGGCGCGGATCGATCTCTACCAGCACCTGTCCCTTGTGAACCATCTGGCCCTCGCGGTAGTTCACCGCCAGGACGCGTCCGCTGACCTGGCTGTACACATTTACCGTAGCCAACGGGGTCACGGTACCGAGGGCATCCAGGAAGATATCCATGTGGCCCGTTTGCACCTTGGCCGTCGTGACCGGGGTGCTGTTGTCCGTGGCTGCCATGACGCTGCTCGGGGATCCTGAAGCCTTCTTGCCCTTATCGCCGGCCCCCCTGGGCGCGGCGCCTCCAGGACCGGCCGGTGGCATACCACCCGGAGGCATCCCGCCGGGTGGCATCGTAGGCAGAAGCAGAGGGATCGTGATGATGCCGCAGACCAGGACAACGAGTACCCAGGCGAGCCACCGGCGTTCATGCGGCGTCTGCTGGGGGGCGGATTCGTCAGGGGCGGCGGATGTGGCTTCTTGCATCGGCCTCTCGGAAGGGAGCATGGTTACCTCTTATCCAAGAGTGATCGGCCAAAGTTGAACCGTGGTAATGATGGGTCACAAAGTGTAACGAAGTGTCACGGAACATCCGTCTGGAAAGGGTTTGGGCGCAGACTAGGGAAGAGGCTGGATACACATGACAGAAGCGCAGACCATCCAGAAGGACCGCGTGCTGGTCATCGATGATGACGTGAAACTCTGCTCGATGCTGCGGGACTACTTGACTCGTCACGGCTGGGACGTCACTGCTGCACACACCGGAGCATCGGGCATGGAGGCCGCACGTAGAGTCCGTGCGGAACTAGTCGTCCTTGATGTGATGTTGCCGGATTTCGATGGCTTTGAGGTTTTGCGTCGTCTCCAACGCGAGATGAACCCCCATGTCCTTCTGCTTACCGCAAGAGGCGAAGAGATCGACCGGATTGTCGGCCTCGAAATGGGAGCGGACGACTATCTTCCGAAGCCGTTCAACCCACGAGAGTTACTCGCTCGCATGCGCGCTGTGGTTCGTCGCGCGCATGTCGTGCCTCGCGCTGATATGCCTGCTGCAGAGGCAACTCCGGGGTTTGCCATCGATCCGTTGCACCGTCAGATAACGTTCCATGGCCGCTCAATCGATCTTACGGACGTGGAATACCTCCTCCTGCGCATCTTTCTATCTCATCCGGGCGAAGTGCTTAACCGAGAGGTTCTTTGCATCGAAGCGCTGGAAAGGCCGCATCGCGCGTACGACAGAAGTGTTGATATGCACGTCTCGCGTCTGCGTAAGAAGCTTGAAGTCTTTCCACTGTTCACGGGCGGACTCATCGCGATACGGAGCACCGGTTACCTCTTCTCTCCATCCATGCCGGTGGCTCGCATGGAAGAGGCCTGAGTAGCCGATGCGCACCTTCTTCCTGCAACTCTTTCTCTCCTTCTGGCTTGCAACGCTTGCCGTGTTCGTAGGCGCGACTATCTTCTTTCCGGATGACGTGCCGCACTCTCCGACTGAGCTGGAAGCCATCTTCAAGAGTTCCGCGCAACACACTCTGACGATAGCGCTCGAGGACTATCGCTCCCACGGTTGTTCTGCTGTTTCGCTTTCTGATCCTCTCTGGATCGTTGCAAACGCCCAGGGGAAACCACTCTGTGGCCGCTCGATAACGCAGGTAGAAGCAGAAGCCCTACAGCGTTCCATCAGCAAGGACGCATTGACCGGTAAGAGGAACGGCAGTCAATGGATTCATGCGATGCCTATCACGCTGGCTTCGGGAGCAAAGTGGTTTATCGTCCTCAGTTCGCCATTTATCCGTCCTCCGTTATTCCCACCATTTCCTAAGAGCGCCTTGCCACTGTCCATTCTGGTGACGTTCCTTTTTGCGTACCTGCTGACTCGTCCCCTTCGAGCCCTCTCTGCAGCATTTCGCACCTTTACTGCCGGCGACCTGGATACTCGTCTTCCTGTTCCAGGCCCATCACGCTGGGGACAATTTGACAGCGCCGATGTGCGGACACTAATGGCCGACTTCAACAGCATGGCGGATCGCGTGAGCGAACTGATCGACGCGCAGAAAATGCTCATCCGTGACGTTTCACACGAGCTTCGTTCGCCACTCGCACGCCTGTGTATGGCCGTCGAACTCGCCCGAGAGGACAGCAACGCCGACCAGGCAGTCTTCGATCACATGGAGCAAGAGACAGGGAAAGTCAATGAACTCATCGGAGAGATGCTGACGCTCTCGCTGCTGGAGAGCACACGGCAGACGCCTCGTCTGGACAGTTTCGAAATGCAGCTATTGATCGAAGAGTTGTTGGAGGCTGCGAACTTTGAGGCAAGTGCACGGGGTTGCAGAATCGAGTTTCACTCTAACGTGAGGAACAGCTTAATGACGGGGCAGCCTGTCATGCTCAGCCGCGCCATCGAGAACATCCTCCGAAATGCGATTCGCTATACGCCGCCCGGGGGCGTCGTGGAAGTCGAGCTCAGCAACCTTGACGTCCATCAGGCAATGGCTGTTCAGATCCCGCCCGGCGGTTTCAAGGTCTCTGTGAGAGATACCGGCCCCGGGATTCCGCTCGATCATCTCTCTCATATATTCCGCCCGTTCTATCGGGTCGACATGGCGAGATCAGAGAGCTCCGGTGGTTTCGGCGTAGGGCTGGCGATCGCGGAGCGAGCCGTACATCTCCACGGAGGCAAAATTATGGCAAGCAACAGATCCGCAGGAGGTCTAAATGTTCAGATACTGCTGCCACCCTCCTTCGACAACGACAACCACAACGCAGAGAAGATCCTCCGTCCATAAACACCCGCCACACATACATCGTGCTGTTTCTCTGGTTAGAAGGCCGACACGCTGACCGACGAAGGAAGGAGCGGATCGCGAACTAGGGAGACGATGAAGTCATCGATATCTTTTCCACTATGCCCAGATCCCATAGCCACGACTTCAGATGTCCCAAATCGCTGGAATAGCGGGTGCGGAGCGGCCTGTCACGAGTCTCATTCATAGGATGGATCACCAAGAGGCATGCGTGAGGATGTTGAGGATGGTCTGCACTACGCCACCTCCGCGACTGCTTCGGTGGTTTTGTTCTGTTTGGCTGCGTCGGGTGCCGTCTCAGTAGAAGAGAGGATGAGATCTGATGTCTTCTAGATGACCTCGAGGCTTTCCGTCAGCAGAACGGCGTTGCCGTACAACAGGTGGATGTAGTCGGCGGAGGCTTGGCCAGCGTCAAGGCCGATGGTCTGCTGTTTCACGTACGGTCTCTGAGGTCGCTGTGCGGCGCTCTGCCTTGTGGAGCATTTCGTATGCGAGTTCATGCGCAAGGGTGCTGAACTCCTCGGCGGGTGCCTGTCCGGGAAGGATGGCGACGCGGCCGCCGTAGCTTCATCGATCAAGTTCCTTGAGTCGACGACAGGAATGCCTGGAACTTGTCGCGCTCCTTCTGCTCAATCTGATCATCCAAACGTGCCCGAGCACAGCACGAAGCCGGATGTTGACGATAACGCGCGACACAAACGTCGTGCGCATAAATATCGTATTGCCGTGCGACCTTTGCGTGGAACGCCTGATCGTCGTAAAGTCCTCGGAAGTCGGCACAGAAGCCGCCAACCATCCTTGCCGCTGCGGTTCTTAGCATGACCGTGCAGATACACGGGACCATACTCTCATCTTCCCGAAACCAACGTAGCAGTTCTCCACGTGCCAGCAGACCGACGGACGCCCCCCTGGGTATCAGCGGTGGTATGTAATTACTTCCCCAGTTGGCTGCGCGGGAGCTCTGTTCATGGAACGGGACTGTGAAGTCGACCCAGCGTTCGGCCGCTGCATAAACCATCGTTACGTGGGGCATGTCATCCAGCAAAGACGCCTGCGTCTCCAGATGGTGTGGAAGCCAGACATCATCGGAGTCGAGGAAAGTGATTAGAGGCGCGCGGGCATAACGCAGCGCAAGATTACGTGACGCGCTGATCCCTCGATTGACACCGCCCGGATGTACCAGAACACGAATTCTTCCGGAATACCGGTTCGCATGCTGCCGAGCGATGGCAAGAGTTCCGTCGGTGGATCCGTCGTCCACAAAGAGAAGTTCCCAAATGCGAGATGTTGCCTGACTCAGAATGCTATCGAAGGCCTCCGCAAGATATGTGGAGCTATTAAACGCCGTCATCAGAATAGAGACTTCAGGGCCCGCGTTCTCTTGACTTGGAGAGGGTAGTTTCATCAATCGGGAACTCCTTGTCTCTGGAGCGCGGTGCGCAGCTTCTGTAATGCTTCTGGGCTCGCGGAAAACCGTTCTCTGCCGCTATGGGCCATAGCGTATGTTTGCATCTCGTCGGAGACGTCGACCGCGATCTGAGATGGATAACACATCGCGTAATCTCGCTTCGACGCAGCGGATGCCGGCTCCAGTGGAAACCATGCTTCCTGAAGCACCTGTCCGGGGCTCAAAGCAGAGTTCTCTCGTTTGTCTGCGGACATCCGACATGCATACGGCAGATCCTCGTAGAAGAGAAGGCGGGCACTGCTAAAGGTGTGCCTAGCTGCTTCGTAGACCAGTCGATGGTCGATATGGCCTCCCAAGGCCATCGGCGCCAACACGAGATCTGTAAAGGGGAGTGAGGCAAAGCTCCGCGCCAACGATTGCACCTCGTCCTGCCGAAGGTCTGCTGGAGACAAGGAGTGTGCGTCCTCCGTTCCCCAGCGAATTGGCAGATCCTGCCATGCCAGATCCCCTAGATGGACCTGGTCGCTCTTCGCTCCAGTTGCCCGCAAGATCGTTTGTATAAATACGAGGTCTTCTCGCATCCGCAGTGCAGTGACCAGCCGAGTAACGTCGTGGCTGTCCTGCGAGGCGTAGGGAGCGTATCGGCTGACTGTGCAAACGTTCACGATGGAAACGCTGTGTCCTGCGGAGAGAAGTTCGTGCAGAATCAATCCGCATGAGAAGGCTGCATCATCACGATGCGGCGAAAGAACCAGAACGCGCATGAAATCCTCTCAGGCTCAGATGATCTGGTGTCGCTCTTGAAGAGCCTTCCCCAGACGAGTTTCAAGCTTATGTTTCGCATGTGAAACCAGAAGCCGTTCCGCGTTTCACTCTGTCAAAATCTGATTTTTCAGCAGCACGCATGTTGCATCAGAAGGAAGAATCCATCCCTCAAGGAGTTGAGTTGCTTTCTATTTCATCAAGCAGCGCTGATGGCAGTGCGCTGCTTGAGAATGCGCCTGCGGTATCTGCCGTTAGCCTTCGACGCGAGGTCGCCGCATGCACACGCATTGGGTTGCCCCTTGCGCTTGGAGAGTTGGGCTGGATGTCGACCTATATTGTCGACGCCCTCATGATCGGACGACTGCCGCATTCCGCGGCGGCTATCGCTGCGTCCTCGCTTGGCAACACAATTTACTACGCGATCGCATTCTTTGCGATCTACCTGCTTAATGGCCTTGAGACCTATGTTTCGCAGGCTGCCGGACGTAACGATAAGCAAGAGTGTGTGCGCATGCTTGCGCAGTCGATGTGGATCGTTGTCCTCGCGACGCCGCTGGTAATGCTTCTCACCCTTGGCTTCGGCACTCTGCTGCCGCGATTTGGCGTCTCACGAGATGTCGCTTTAATAACACAAACCTACCTTCGTGCATTGGTCTGGTCCACCGTTCCACTGATGCTTTACATGGCATTGCGGCGGTTTCTGCAATCCATCAACCGTGTCGGACTCATCACGGCGTCCTTGGTAACTTCTGGAGCTGTGAATCTGCTCTTCGACTGGCTTCTGCTGTATGGGCACTGGCACATGCCTGCCATGGGACTCGCAGGCTCAGGGTGGGCCACGGTTGTTGTGCGTTTTTGGATGTTGCTGTTACTGGTACCCGGCGTGGTCTTCGCTCTGCGGCAGATGCACCAGCGCCCGAGGCTCGCCACGCTTCGTCCGGATGCAGCAAGGCTGCGGGCGCTGCTACAAGTCGGTTGGCCTTCCGGCCTGGAATTCTCCCTGGAACTCGGCATATCTACGTTCATGTCGCTACTTTGTGCTCGGCTAGGAACGAATTTGCTTGCTGCCCATCAGGTGGCACTTGATTTGAACGCGTTCGTTTATATGGTCCCAACCGGACTCTCTTACGCAGCGATGATCCGTGTTGGTCAAGCCGCTGGACGTAACGACCTGCGCGGCGTGCGGAGCGCTACCAAGGCGACAATGTTGCTCGCGCTTGGCTATGGAGCGATTGCAGCGGTTGCTTTTCTCAGCTTCGCTCACAAGCTCGCTTCCTTCTATACGACAGACAACCACGTCGTTGCAGCAGCGACGCCGTTGTTCTGGCTGTGCAGCGTTCTTATTCTTGGCGATGCGGCATTCGTAGTGCAGGCGTCTGCCTTAACTGGACTTGGTGATACGCGCACGCCTTTGTGGGTAAGCGTCTTCTGTAACTGGGTGCTTGGTATGCCGGCGGCGTACTTACTTGCGTTTCCCCTGGGATATGGCGCTGTCGGACTGTGGATGGGAAGAGCCATCGCCTCCGTAAGTTCCGGTCTTCTTCTTACCGTCCTTTGGCAACATCGTATGCGGTCGGAAGCTGCAGCAGATGCCACTCACTCCATTGCTTTGCTGTCCCCGCTGCGAGTGCGTTGAAGCGCACCGCGGACCACACTTCTACTTCACAATCTTGAGGCCTAACATGCATCGTCGCTCTCTCCTCCCCATTGCGCTTGTTGTCGTCGTCGCGCCATGTGCTCTGGCGCAGTCAACGCTTGGCAGCATCTCCGGCACCGTCCAGGACAAGACGGGTGCTCGCGTTCCAAATGCAACCGTTAGACTGCACCGGACGGAAAGCAATACGGACCGTATTGCCACAAGCGACAGCAACGGAAGCTATACCTCGCTGAATCTTGAGCCAGGCCACTACGACATCATGGCTCAGGCAGCGGGACTGTCTACATCGACGTCAACGGGCATCTTGCTGCAGTCGCGTCAGGAACTGCGCTTCGACGTCACACTCAAAACGGGCGATGTCAACGATGCGGTCACGGTCAGCGCGACAGACGCGGGGCTGATCAACCTAGAAAACGCTCAGATATCAGCCACTCTGACACCGCAGGCGGTCCTTGATTTACCGGCGAATTATCGTGGTGCAGGATCCACCTCGCCTTTGAGCGTGGTGCAGGCTTTACCTGGTGTGCAGCCAGACAGTGCAGGCTATCCACCAGCGCCATCAACGCGTCCCGCCCCTTCGGTGCGCTATTCCATCCAGGGTGGTCTGCCTTCGCAGACGGACACGACGGTCGATGGCATCTCCGCGCAAAATCAGACCAGTAACAACGTGCAAGCCGATGCCTTTCCGTCTGCAGAATCCATTGCTGAGATCCGCGTCGACGGCGTTAATAACAACGCCGAGTACGGTCAGCCTGGTGAGATCACAACCATTACGAAGAGCGGTACGAACCAGGTCCATGGCTCGGCTTACATGTACTACCAGAATGACGCATTAGATGCGACACCCTTTGGCGCTGATGCGAGCACCAAGCCACAGAAAGACGCCAAGGACTTCGGGGCAAGCGTTGGTCTCCCTGTCGTAGTCCCGCACCTATATAACGGACGTAATCGAACCTTCCTCTTCGGAGCCTTTGAGGGACTTCGCTTCCCACAGACGACGCCGCTGCAGCGCACTGTGCCTACCGTTCTGATGAAACAGGGAAACTTCTCGCAGGAGACATCCACGCCGCTGCAGAACCCCTTCACCGGTGGAACGTACGCAGGAAACATCCTGCCCGTTAATCCAGTCTCCGCCAAGTTCCTGCAGTTCTATCCTGATCCCAATATCGACGCAAATCTCTCTTTGTCGGCCGCTGTTGCCGATCGTGGCTACAACTATCTCAGTTCGCGGCGAAACGACATCAACTCAAATCAATTCGATGTACGTGCTGACCAGGTCATTGGAAGCAAGATAACCGCCTCGGTCCGTTACTCCTGGAAGAATAATAATCAATCGCAACCGATCGACCTGACCCTTCCGAACAGCACGGCCTACGCGCGCTATCGCATTCTGACCAGTAACGTTAATATTGCAGTCACGCCACGGCTAGCCAATGAGGCTAAGTTCGGCTTCACACTGGAGCAGGATGGCAATAGCAACCCCTTCGATGGTTCGGGATTCACACAGAGCACGGGCCTGACGACGAGTGTGACGCCATTCTTTAACGGCATCCCTCACCTCAACTTCAACGGTGGTGATGCTCCTGTCACTTCCATCGGGTCGCGCCTTGGTTATGAAGAGCGCTCGCGAGTATTTCAATACATCGACAACGTCACGTACACGGCAGGCGGGCACACCATGCGCCTGGGATTCGACATTCGACACCTTGGAGCGCACACGCAGGCCGGAGGCGCCACACCCTCAATCAACTACGGCAACTTCCTCTTCGACGCGCAGAACACGGCCACCGGCGACCAGTTTGCAGACTTCCTGGCAGGCGTCCCGTACCAGAACCAAAGCAACAACATCCGCCAGGACAATGACGCGACCACAAACAGTTTCGCCTTCTATGCACAAGATGCCTGGAAGGCAACTGAACGGCTCAACCTGACCTTCGGCTTACGGTATGAGTACCATCCGGCGCTGGCGTCCTCCAATGGACTTGCCGGCAACTTTGATCCATCCGTGGCGCGGACCGGGAGGCTGATCTACCCGTCAGGGTATGCAAGTGCACTTGATGTGCAGGAACTGGCTAATGTGAATGCATGCCCTATCGCAGGTGTGAACAACCCGTATGCCAGCGGCGGTAGCGTTGCCGGCGTTCCTTGCACGCCGGTTGTCAGCAATGTCGATGCCGGTCTGCCTGCGGGTCTGCGCAAAGCACCGCACCTGCGCTTCATGCCGCGTGTTGGATTTGCCTATCGTCCTTTCAGCGATGACAAAACGGTTCTGCGGGGCGGCGCGGGCTACTTCAACATCACCACGACAGGCGCTCTCTTTTACGCAATCGCGCAGACACTGCAGCAGAACTACCAGACCTTCACCAATTACTACTCCAGTGGTTCCAACACAGCAGGCTCGTCGACGTTTGTTCCACCAACATTTGTCTTCCCCAATACCGCCGCCAGCGGACAGTTCACGCCTGCGCTCGGCAGCGTTTACTTCTATAGCGCCATCGACCCCAACTGGCACGACCCCTATTCCCTGCAAACGAATCTATCCATCGACCATGACTTTGGACATAACCTTGCCGGTCGTATCTCCTATGTTGGACTGCACACATGGCACCTGATCTGGCAGCCACAACTGAATCAGTTAGCAAGGTCCAGTACGCGCTTGTCCTCACAGGCATCGCAGGCGGACTACCCCTTCCCGAACTTTTACCAGGTGACGAATCGGAGCACAGCGGCCCAGGCAGACTATCAGTCCATGCAGGTAGAGTTCACACGGCGGATGAGTCGCGGCCTGTCATTCGGAACCACCTACACGCTTGCCAAGAACCTTTCCGACAACCAAGGGAGCGCCGGCAACTTCAACTCAGCGGGTTTCGTCGATGAGCAGGGTGGCTACAGTGCGACGGACAGCTTCGACCGCCACGTGGATTATGGCAATGTTGCCGCGACCCGCCGCCACCGGTGGCTGTCCACATTGATCTATGAGATACCAGTAGGTCGCGGGCGAATCTTCGGCAGCAACATGAATCGGGTTACGGACACGCTTCTCGGCGGATGGCAGTTGAGCAACATCTTCCTGATGCAAAGCGGTACGTTTTTGACGGCCTATTTCCCGGCGGGCTACATCGATCCGTCCGGAACGGGATCCGGAACGTATGTTGGTGGCGCAAACCAGCGGCCGGACCGTATCGCAGATGCGAACAGCGGAGAGCGCACACGCTCTCATTGGTTCAATCGAAATGCCTTTGCGTGCCCCGGCAGCTCGGATCCAGCGTCCATCGCAACTTGTGATGTCGGCGTAGGGTCGCGGCCCATCGGACGTTATGGCTCAGAAGCAGTTGGGGATCTACGCGGGCCGGGTACCGTTAACCTCTCTGCTGGAATTAGCAAAACGTTCCGAATTCGCGAGAGCTTGAGAGTTCGTACCGAAGGCACATTTACTAATGTGCTGAACCATACCAATTTAGCCGATCCCACGCTCGACCTGACGTCTGCCAGCTTCGGCAAGATCACGCAATCACGGGGATCAGACTTTGGAGGGAATAGAACCGGACAGGTATCGTTGCGCGTCGAATTCTGATCGCCTGGCGCCCTGCCGATCGTTTCCGCTTCCGTACGCATGTTGTCGACTTGAAGCGAGGCTTTCGTAGGGCCGACGACGAATTGTCTTTAAGGTCACGCAGGGTTGAAACCGTTACCTAACTAAAAGCCGTGGAGTTGAAGAGCAGGTGGCACCACTGGTGGGGGCAAAGGTGCGAGTCGTGAATGCGGGCTGTCGGACGCTTTGCACCAAGAACGGCGTGGTGAGCCAGTGTGCGTTTGGCGGCGGTTCGGAAACCGGCTTCCGAAGCCCAGAAGGACGACATGCTCACCCGCGGAGAGGCAGCTAAACTGGCCGACATCCCGACTGTGCGGGACAAGGGAACTCGCTTCAGAAACTGGCAGACCAAGAACAGGAGAGGTAACTGCTGGCGGTGCCGGACCCATCGACCGCTAAGGGGAAGTGGGACTCCGCGATTCTGGCGCTGCTGGTCGGCTGCGCTCTCTGGAGCAGGGAAGACTAGCCTCGCTCACCGTTGAGGCCATTCCGATGCGTGAGGACCGGTAGGCGATCATCGATCTCTCGGGCGAGAGCTGCCGCGTCCGGACGGTGGCCACTCCGGTCTGTGTGAAGAAAAGAATCGTGTCTGGCAGGAAGCCAGCTCAATCGAGAAGGAGCCGTGATTGCGGTCAGTCTCCGAGGGCGGCACAGTCGGGGAGAGCGATAGCGACTGTGTGATCTGGTCCTTAGCGGCCGAAGCTGCGACGCGACGGAGACGGAGATTGAGCACTTCGGTGCAGCAAGGTAGGCCTCATTCAAGTCAGCTGTTGAGTCAGGTTGACTATGGTCGATACAAGAGTCCGTGAGGCGGAAAATAATGACCCGGCAAGCTCAAGTTCGACCATCGGACAAACGAGTCCCATCGCGCGAAGAAGCGAAGGAGAGAGCTTCGCGCAGATCGCGAGACTGATCGCCGCGCCCTGTGAGAGGGCAGTGCGGGCAGTCAATGCCACACTCATCGAGCTCCATTGGGAAATCGCCTCTGTGTTCAACCGGAAGATCGAGGAGTGGGGCGACGGCGTTGGGACCGGCTGGCTGCATTTGTTGCGAAGACGGAGCCGGGATTGCGCGGCTTGACTCGGCGCAACCTCTAGAGAATAAGGCCATTTCAACAATGGGCAGTCTTTCTCTGATTGCTCCTGGCATCCGCCGTGCTGCCGAATCTGGCAGTTTGCCTTGGAGAGTCAGACAAAACGCTATGATGTTTCACCTCACCGGCACGCGTTCTAGGATCGCTCAATCCGCGAGTTGAGGGTTGAACGATGATTCAATCTAGATGAGTACTTTGATTGACGCGTTCGATCCTGAGGATCCTTCGCGAGTGTGGCGGCATCGATGGGGCAGGGCCGACGTCTGCAGGCCAGATAAGTCGACTGTCTGGTTCTACTCCAGACGAACGAGTTCGAAGTCGGTTGCATTCAACATCAGTCCCCAGTAACAGGGAATGGCTCGCCTTCGCAGGCGAGCCGTAAATCGTTTCTTCAACCTTTAGAAAGCTTCTCGATGAGTAAAGCGGCCGTTCAGCATGGCCATTCTCACCGGCGTGCCGGCGATCTCACTCTTCGGCACGTTGAAGAGGTTTTTTGCGAGAACCACCAGATCGGCGCACTTTCCGACTTGGATGGAACCGATCTCCTTCTCCATGCGGAGTTGGTAGGCCGCTCCCAACGTGTTCGCGTGCAAGGCGTCCGAAAGCTCAAGACGTTCGCTCTCAGGTTGAAGGCAGGGGTCCGCGTCGGTTTTGTCCAGCAGCTTACGAGTCACACCAATCTGAATTGCGTCGAGTGGCTTGTAGGTCGAAAAATATCCCGCCGCTGGCCAATCAGTGCCCATGGAGATACGACCTCCTGCCTTCAGGATCGAGTTCGGTCGGTAGATCTTTCCCTGGCGTTCTGGTCCCATACGTTCCAGAAGGATTTGTGTCGTGTCTGGATCGTAGGAGTGCCAGTTAGGCGAGAACTCGGAGACTACCCCTAGCTTTGCAAAGCGAGGTAAATCCGCATCATCCACCAGGACATTGTGAGCGATTGTGTTCCGACGGTCCCGCAGAGGATTTGTCGTGATCGTATGCTCGATGGCATTCAGCGCCATGCGGACCGTTGCATCGCCGCAGGCGTGTATGTGCACATCGATACCGGCAAGGTCGGCCGACGAGACCATCGTGTCCATCTCTTGCTGGGTGAATGGTGGTGTGCCGACTTCATTCGGCTTATCGGTATACGGCTTCAGCATGTACGCCGTCCAGCCTTCCTCTGTCCCGTCCGCTACGATCTTCAACGTGCGCGCGTTCACTAGTGAACTCTGAAATCGTCTGGCGAGCCCTTGTGTCTTCGCTACCGCCTTTGCGACACCGCTGGCACCCTTAACTACGTGCGATGCCGAGACGCGAAACGGTAAGGCACCCTTCGCTTCATAGTCAGCGTAGATCTGGATGATGTCGCCCTCATCGCCCGAGACGGGCGGCACAGACGCGTCGAACAATGTCGTGATGCCAGCCTTCGCCGCATTCGGTAGCCACTTCCCAAGATAGGCAGACATCGCTTGCACCGTGACGGGCTCTACTGCGTTGGCCACCATAAGCTCGGCAAGCACCTCCAACACGAACCCCGTTGGCTCGCCATTCTTATCGCGAACGAAATAGCTGAAGTTTGGAATCGGATCGGGAGTCTTCGCTGTGATCTTTGCGACTTCAAGCGCCTTGCTATTCACCCACATACTATGGACATCGATCGCGAAAAGCATGATGGGACGGTCGCTGACAATCTCGTCCAGCATCTGGCGGGTCGGTCCTTCCTTCGGGAACATATCCATGCGCCATCCAAAACCGCGCAGCGGGCCAGTCGGGTTGGCGGCTACATACTTCTTGATCTCCTTGAGTGCCTCTTCGAGCGTGGGGTACTGCAGGTCCACACCTGAGGTAAAAAAGGCTCCGAGAAACGGGTGAGTGTGCCCCTCGACAAAGCCAGGAAGAAGCATCTGTCCCTTGAGATCGATGACCTCTGTGCGCTTACCGATGCTGGATTTCACTTCGGCGCTCGTGCCGACGGCGACGATCTTGTCACCATTGACCGCAACAGCCTCCGCCCAGGGAGCCTTTGAATTCATGGTGTAGACGGCCCCATTGGTAAAGACCACCGTGGCCTTCCCGTCTCGGGAAGGAATAGCTTTCACGAACGAACCCTTAGCATCCCTCATCATGGCCGAAGCAGGCAAACTCGCTACGCTCGCCAGGGCGAGAGCACCGCTCAGAAACTGGCGCCGACCGACAATCGAGCCTTTATCAGGCTGCATGTTATCGGAAGCAAGTCTGCCCAGGGTGTCAGACAACGTACAAGCGATGCACATAAAAATATCCTTTGGTGTTCTTTAGTGGTGTCTCTAGGGACGCTGCCGGTGGGGCGGGCTCTCGTGAGCCTAATTTCCCATAGCTCGATTTCCAATAGCGCGTCTGTTGGAGCAAAGAGCGCCCATAAGTTGTAGCTGCCTGGACCCTTACGCCCCACTCATCATGAAAGAGTTGGTTGTACCTACGATTTGGTTTGGATAGCTATGCGGATCATGAACTACCTCGGCCTCCTTGGTCTGTCGCTTCTACCGCTGCTCTCGTCTTGTGCGCGTGAGTTTCGGTCCGGCTCGTATCTTCTAGTTGGAGCGACATTGATTCGCCCGGCCGAAGGGCTGGCTGCGCATTCCGTCATCGAAGTGACGGGAGATCGCATCTCGGCGATTTACACGGAGGATCAGTATCCCGACGATGAGCCTACTGTGGATGTCAGAGGCAAGTTTATTATGGCGGGCCTGACCGACTCACTGAGTGAAATGAGCACGCAGTGCGAAGCTGACGAGGCGATTCGTTATGGAGTCACTTCGGTCGTTGCGACGGCAGGGTTGGATCGTGGAGCAATTAACCTCAGCTTGAATCCTTCACCTGTGATCTATCCCATGGCGTTGATAAAGAGCCGTGGCATTGGCGGCACGTTTACGCTGGATCAGCTCGACGAACAGGTTTCGAGCGCTCTCCAAAACAGCGACGGTGTTAAATTTGTCGATCTAAATAAGGATATGAACGCAAGCCAGATGGCGTATCTGCTGCCGCGCCTTCGGGAAGACAACAAGATCCGCATCAACGCGGAGTTGGCTTCAGCGGCCTATCGTGACGCGGTGGGGGTTCATAATCTTTTACACACGGAATGGTACTTTGACCCGCTGGCACCGGACTCCATCCGAGACTTACCGGATCTTCAGACAAACGCATCCTCGTTACTCAATTTCTATAGAGCGGTCGATGGGGAAAGCTCGACCACGCAGGAGCATTCCAAGTTCCTCGTGAAGAACTTCTTTCTCACGCCAGCCCTTGGCCTCTACTCTTTCCACGACTTCGCTACGTTCGCGGCATTCTCGAAGTATTACGAAGAGCGGAATACCTGCGGCATACCGATGACGCGAGTCAGCGAATCCGTCTACACGAACTACGCAAACAATCAGTGGGCTGAGTCGCTCTATGCGCTGGAGAGAGCTAACAAACGGAACGGTGCAAGGTATCTGGCGGCAAGCGCGAATCCGCGATTCGGGACCCTGCCAGGGCTTTCTCTACTGAATGATCTTTACAAGATGAAGGAAGTCCTCGGGCTGACCAACGACGAGGCGCTGGCAACAGCAACCGTAAACTTTGATCGCGCTTACGGCCTGAAGAGCGTGGGGCGGGTTCAGCCGGGGTACTACGCAAATCTGCTGATACTGAACCGCAATCCGCAGGAGGATCTTAGGTATTTGCAGACAGACATCACGGCTGTTGTTTTGCGGGGACAGCTGTCGAGTCGGTGACTAGCAGGAAGAATGATGCTCGTACTGCTTACGGAAGATAAGCCGGGGCTGCGTTATAGGAACACCAAGGTGAGATTGGTACTAGAGTTGAAAGTAGAAGCTAACGGCGACTGAGGTCAGTGCACTCTTCTTCTAAACACTGCAAGGCCGCGAATGTGCTCGATATTCGTGGGCCCATAAATACGTGCAGGCGGGTTCGAGAACGATAATTGAATGTAAGCGATTTGCCGGGGTATAGCCTGACTCTCGTTTAGCCCATCATGGTCGAATCGATCCACCCGCAGCCCGAGTCGACCAAGCTCGAGATCGGCTATCGTCACGCATCGTACCCGGCAAGCGACCGCTCGTGTTTCTAAACGGTGACGACAGCCAGCTAATGAGCAACGAGCCTCGGAGAGGCCTTATCATAATGCGCTTGAGAGAGGATGTGGCGATGGATCAGAGGGGCGTTTGTAGGGGCCGGCCTCGAATCACGCGTTCGGCGATAGCCGCCGTTACACCGGGTAGGCCTTCAAGGTGAATTCTGGACAAAGTGTTGATGTCCACAGGCTCGTTGTCAGGATTGCGTCTGAGATCGTCGCGGATTCTAAGAGCCGCTACTTTCGCATCGTTGACAACAGTCCTGGTCACGGCAGCGGTTGACCTGCGGACGATATCCTGGCTGCGCGGGCTGGAAGTGCAGCCGAGCAGAAACAGGGGAGCTAACAAGAAACCGAAAAAATCATATGCCACCAGACGAACGGCAGCATCTTGGCTCTAACAGAAGACGGTGCGACATTAGTGTTCAGGGATTACTAAGAGGATCTTACGGTCGAGTGCGCGATCAAAGTGGCTTATCTTTTTCATCTTAGAACGCCGACCGTGATATGACGCCCAAAGCAAATAATCAGTATGCGACTGCAAACTACTAAACGAATACAACCCGTCTTCCTGTGTTATGTAGGTGCGGACTCTTAGGGTCGGGGATACTTTGATATACACGACCGCACCTTGCAATGCCTGCCCCCCCATGGACACGAGTCCCGTAACCTGCCGCCGGTCTATTCTTTGCACCTGAGCGAAGCTGGCAGTGCAGACGGTAAGCACAAGCGCTAGACCGATTCCAAAGTTTGTTCTCAGCGATCTCACCGTTTTCCTCCAGCCAAGTCCGGGCGTGATGTGTCTCTGACATTCAGATCTGGCAGCAGTTCAGAAAACATGCCCGAGGGAGAAGAACCACTTCGCATGGCCTGTGTCGCCTACGGCACCGCCGACGAACACTGGCCCCACGGCTGTGACCGCGATCATGCCCGCCACACCATCCGTCGGCAGCCTGCTCACCTGAGGCGAGGCAAACATTTTCCCTGCTTCGAAGAGCGTCACACCATAGACGTTCCCTCCAAGGAAGGGTGGCATTCGGAAAAGCGAATGCATATAGCCGGCCCGCAAAAGGTAGAACTGGTTGCCCCTCAGTTCGTTCGCCCCGTAAGCTACCCAGCCGGAAACCCCTCCCATGAGGAACTGCGGAACACCGGTGTTCCGGTATCCAAGGGTAGTGCCACCCTGCGCCGTCAAGAAGACGGAAGCGGCGCGCGACACAGTCTTGAAATAGCTCACAGACGACCGCACACTGGGATACGCGCTTTTAGCACCTGGGCTTGTATCGACCCAGTCAAAACTAAACCGGCCCACGTAGCCGCGTCTTGGAATGATTGGGTGGTCGAGATGCAATGTCTCGAACCGGAGCTTTGATGTGCCGGTTCTTCCTTTCACGGACGAAAATTCTGGAGTCCCAAGCCTGAGAGAGGCATCAAGGTAACCAGTCTCATACCCTGCGCGGACTTCGGTGAAACGGCTAACCGCATAGCCAAAATCAAGGGCTCCCGCTGCCCGGCCAAAACTGTACTGAGCTACAGGAAGCGCGTTGGAGTAGATTCGCTGCTGGGAGATGTTTGCGCTGATGCGCGGCGCGTAAAACCATTGTGACCGCCCTGCAAATGGTTTGTAGAGCTCAGACTCTATACCGTAGGTATTGCCGAACTGGAAGTCGTTCCGCAATTCTGATCCAGCCCCGGCGATCTCCATGAAGGTGAGTCTTCCTGCCTGCGTGAAGTTCACATTGTCAGGCTGGGCGCCACTTACTTCGAAGCCGAGTTGCAAAACCGGCGGCGCGTATTCCTGTTCGTGTGCGATTACAAGCAATCCATCCTCGCCGTTTTTGCGTGTCAGACCATATGAGGCACCGTCGAACCTGCCTTGTCCAGTCAGCCGCGTCAGGTCGGCCTCGAGGTGTGATGTATCGAGCGGCTTGCCGATTATCTGTTGCAGAGATGTCTCGATTGTCTTTTGAGCTCCTCCATTCACTCCCTGGACTGCTATGAAACGCGGGACAGGGATCGGTGCTTGCCTACGGCCGTCACGATTTTTAAGATATGCATCCCAGTCAGTTTGATTGAGTGCATAGGGCCGGAGAATCATGGATTTTGCTTCCGTGGCCTGAAATCCTTGCTCGATCAGCTCATCTCCTTTTTCATATTCCAGGCTGTTGAATCGGGAGACATCTACCTTAATCACCAAGTCCGCCCCTTCCATTCCCCGCAATTCCGTATTTGCTACCCCTACCGTGATTGACCGTCCCAGAACACTAAACAAAGACCGAATATCGTTAGCAGTTGCCGCGGAAACCTGCAGGTGAACCGCGATCACGATGTCAGGTCCCATCTCGCGAACCACATCAGTGGGAAGGTTGTCCACAAGCGCCCCATCGATATACAAGCTGTCTCCGTCGCGGATGGGTGCGAACACACCTGGTAGTGACATGGTGGACCGCATTGCGAGAGCGATGGGGCCGTGGTCGAAGACATGCAACTGGCCAGAGATCAACTCCGTCGATACGCAACGGAAAGGGATCGGCAAGTCGTCGAAGGACTCAACTGTCGAATATGGCAACGTCGCTCGATCGATTTCCATGGAGATTTGTTGGCCGGCGTTTAGCGCCGAAGGCGGAGCCGCTCCCCGTCTGAACCCGAGCGTGAGGCTTGTCGGAATCGCGCGGTGATCCTGCTTGCGGCGGAAAGAAAGATCTTCGTAAGGCGTCTCACCGCCGATGATGAGTGGCCAGTCCATCGTTTTAACAAGGCCTTCGATCTGGCTGGGACTGTGCCCGGTCGCGTATAGGCCACCGACCAAGCCGCCCATGCTAGTACCGACGATATAGTCGACGGGGATGTGATTCTTCTCAAACCAGCGGAGCACTCCAATATGAGCCAATCCAAGGGCCCCACCACCTTCGAGTGCTACGCCGATCGTGGGCCGTCTTGCTGGTGCAGGAGTGGATTGCGCAGAGGTTGTAATCGCGCCCACCAATAGAAGAAGCATAACTGCAGCTGCACCTGATGAAGAACGACGATTCGCTCGATACGAAATAGCAGGTAAGTGGTTCATCGACAGCCTTCTCTCACTAATTGGCATGCATGCGAAGGTACATTGAGCTCAGGATGGGATAGTGACGGATGTTGAGCTCAGACCCCGCCTTTCGTTCATGGAAGCGAAATCTGGTTCTTATAGATCACTCCATCTTTCATGATGACTAAGAGATTCTTCCCGGGATTGGTGATCAACTGAATGTTAGCGATGGGGTCGCCGTCCACAAGCAGAAGATCCGCCAGAGCACCTTCTTCCACCACTCCCAGCCGTCCGGGATATGGATTCCTGGCGCCAGCCATTGCCAGGAGTTCTGCATTATCCGCAGTGGCCATCGTTAAAATCTCGGACGGCGTGTACCAGCGCACCATCTTGGCCAACTGAGCCCCCTGCCGTGATGCGAGCTTTGCATCGAACAGTGTGTCCGTGCCCCATGCTGTTTTGACCTTGTACTTCTTCGCAAGCTTGTAAGCTGTGTCTGTCCCAGCCGACATTTCCAGCTGTTTTTGCCGATTTGTCGACCCCGCTGGTTGCGGATTCGCGTCTTCATCATCCAAGAATGGTTGCAGACTCCACCAAATACCCTTGTCTGCCATCAGCTTCGCTGACGCATCATCGGCAAGCTGACCGTGCTCGATGCACTTCACTCCTCCCGCGATCGCCGTCCGTATGGCTTTAGGCGTGTAGGCATGAACAGTGACGTAGGTGCCCCAGTTTTCCGCTGCTTCTACAGCCGCGCGAAACTCAAACTCTGTGTATTGCGCGACGTCGAGCGGATCGTAAGGAGAGGCAACGCCCCCGCCTGCCATGAGCTTTATTTGCGTCGCCCCCTTCATCAACTGCTCGCGGGCGCGCAGCCTCACCTCATCGGAACCGTCAGCGATGGCGGCCACTCCCTCCTGTTCCGAATGGCTTAGCGGTGTACCGACTGTGCGCGGGATTTCGTAGGGCATACGGAAGTCGCCGTGTCCGCTCGTCTGAGAGATAAACGCGCCAGACGGGACAATTCGGGGGCCTGGAATGAGTCCCTGATCGATGGCCATCTTCAAACCGAAGGACGGTCCACCAAGGTCGCGGATTGTCGTAAATCCACGAAGTAGCATTTCGCTCGCTGCTTGCCCGGCGACCAGGTTCAAATAGCCGATGTCGGCAGTCATCGCGACGGACATTGGAATCGACTGCAGCAGAATATGAGTGTGCGCATCGATCAAACCGGGCATCAGCGTGCGCCCCCCTCCCTCGATGATTCTGGTAGACGCGCTGCGGTCTGTTGGCACAGCAGAAGTTGCGATGCGCTCAATCCTGTTGCCCCGGACCAACACATAAGAGGGTGCTGAGAGCTGCCCGGACTTCTGTAGCACACGCACGTTCTGGAACAGTGTCACTGCGCCCACCGCAGGCTCCCTTGCCACCTGGGCATGAACTAAAGCGGAAAAGAGGCCGCCGCTGATGAAGACCAATATCTGACAAGCTCGTGGGTACATGGTGTCTCCGAACTGTATAAGCGAAAGATAGCGTCGCTTCGGTTGTCGCTACGAACGGGGCCATTGCTAGTTGAGCAGCACTATCGAAACGACCATCCTACAGTCGTAGATATTCCAAGATTGTTTGCAGGAGCTCCCGCCACCGGCCGGGTGTCATAATTGTCATAGAAACTGGCGCGAACGTAGAAGTCCTTCAGGAACCTGTAGTATGCATCCTGGCTCATCGTCAATCGCACGCGGCCAGGATAAGTCAGACTCGGCAGAATCCATAATGTCGTATCTGCGCTCGCAGAATCGAAGCGAAATCTGGCACCTTGAACTGCCAGAGCGGCATCGATGCTATCCGCCCTAGAAGGTGTTGCGGTGCGTGGCGAGTTCTGTTCAGCGGTGTAAGCCAAGGCCCCTATCATTGTGAAGGCCCTACTGTTCGTAGAAATGGGATGAACTGCGAGTGCGGCACCTAAGGTAGTCCGTAGTGCGATCTCCTGCTCCGAACTGGAGAGTAGATTAGCAATGCCGCCTCCATACCAAGTGGAACCTTTTAGCTGGTGAAAATATTCCGATTGCAATCCAAGCTCCCTTGTATTTCTAGTTTCCCTTTGACTCGTAAACTGGGACCGTGCATTCACAGAGAAGATGCGCCGCATTGCGCTGTAAGTTATGTCCCCATTCAACGCGACGTTCAGCTGCGAGTTCGCCTGAGCCACACTAAAACCCAGATCCACGTTGCCGCGCAGGTGCCGTGCGAAACCATCGCCTGTCTGTTGAATGCTCACGACATCGTCATGAGTAACTTTTCTATTCACGCTTCCGGTTACGGTCAGCAAGCTTCCGTCGGCTGCCTCCGACACCTGTCCGCTGATCTCCTCTCTTGTTGCAGTGATGACCAAAAAACGCTGCGTCGATTCGATACGGCTGATTTGCCCCCAGTCGAGAAGGACAACGGTGTTCGCATAGGCCTGTTTAATCGTTAGCTGTCCCCTTGCGAGCGACCGAATCTCACAGGTGATTCTGTCTCCGTTCTTCATGAAAATCACGTCCGTTTTCTCCCGGCTCGAGCAGTAGGAAGGAGTTGCAGATAGACACATCGAGGCAAACCAAACAAGTCCCCAGAAAGTCCTCCGCTCCTCCCGATTTGGTCGGGTAGTCCTGTCACGTAAGGGCCGAGGGGAAAAAGTTGACATCGATTGGCCAGTCCGGTCTCGCCCCATTCGCTTGTCCGTACCTGTCTTCACTTAGCGCCAGCGGCTGAAAGCTAACTTGGCAGCGCCTGGCAATTGGTCGCGCTGTCACATTTCCCAGAAGAGACGGTTTTTACTTCAAACCAACCGAACTCGCCGCGAAAAGATTGATGCCAAGCTTGTCGGCGACATATCCAATGACCTTTTGAGCTTTAACGCTATTTCCAGCCTCGTCCAATGGTGGCGCGAAGACAGCTATCGCTCCTTTTCCGGGCACTACTGCAAGAATGGACCCTCCTACACCGCTCTTTGCGGGGATCCCAACGGTCCAGGCCCACTGTCCGGAGCCGTCATACAGCCCGGCCATCATCATTTCTGCAAGGATGTGTGGGACATTATCTTGTTTGACCACCTGCTTGCCGGTCATAGGATTCTTTCCGTTGTTGGCAAGCGTTGCTCCCATCACCGCCAACTGATCCGCCGTGACACCTACTGAGCATTGCTTGGTATAAACATCGACCGATTCAAACGGATTCGCGTAGATGCGATCGTATTTCGCCAACAGCATCGAGATGGCCTTATTCCCTGTGTTGGTGGCGGCCTCGGATTTATATACTTCGTCTATCAAGGAAAGCTTGCTTCCGCTTGCTTCGCTGTAAAAAGCAAGGATCTTTGCCCACTTTGCAACGGGATCGGCGCCTGAAATCAGACTCGTCGTGGCGATTGCACCGGCATTCACATATGGGTTGCCCGCATGGCTCGGCATATCGACCACGGCAGGAATCGAATTAAACGGTCGCCCCGTAGGCTCCCCGCCAATCTTTGCCAGCACTTCGTCGGGGCCGAGTTCTTCCATGGCCAGCGCTAGCGTAAACACCTTGGAGATCGATTGTATGGAGAAGGCATACTCAACGTCCCCAACCTTGTATAGCTTTCCATCTGTCGTCACAACCGCGATGCCGAACAGTTTCGAGTCAACATGAGCGAGGTACGGGATATAGTCCGCATTCTTTCCTCCCGTGTCGCCCTTGAACTTCTCGTATGCGTTGCCCAGCGTTGATTGGAACTGTTCTGGGGTGGGCGCGACTGGACTTCGATTGCTTTGAGCGCTGACGAATGTGAAGGAAGCCAGCAGGAAGCTTGCGCTGAACACGATTCTCAGAATCTTCTGCGTTGATCTCATTGGTAGGCCTCTATATGACTACTCTCGGGGATGCTTGTTTAGGTAATATGTGGCACTGATCTGCAGGCGGGGCGCCGCCCAGTAAAAGCCGTTCTTCCGCTGTAGGCTGCCGTAGATAAACTCGGCTCCGAAGAGAACATTGATCTTCGGTTGGACGACAAGGCTCGCAGTGGAATAGTTGCTGAGGCGATAATTCGTTCCAGGATCCTGCGCGGCATTATTGATTTTAAGAAAACCGTAACTGATGTTTGAGAATAGGATGGGCGTCCAGGGATGGGTGTAGCCGGCTGACACCGAGCCACTTGGTGTTGTGACGAGTCAATTGTTTGCCGAGAAGCCTACGTCTGAGCCCAGACCAAAATTATCGTTGTAGTAGTTGGAGATGCCCTTCCCAATTACCGCCTGAGCCACTATGCTTTCTCCTTTATTGCGACCAAAGGCGAAGGCGCCAGAGAGTGACGCGCCGTAACCATTGAGGTGCTGTCGCAAATTGGATTGGGAGGTGCCAGCGACAACCCCGCCTACCGATCGCGAGATGAACGCCGACTGAATGTGTCCATGGGGTGTCTCAAGGCGGTAAAACGCCACCAGGTCCGGTCTGGTCGAAGTTCCAGTAGGAGTGCCAAATGGAGTGTTGGCAGGAGTGTCCGTTCCCGGGTTCTCGACCGAGAAGCCGATGCTGTGCTTCGCATTGATTGCTTGTGTGTACCGAATCTGCGGGTTGCGCAGTCCGATGATGCCCGGAGGGCCCTCAAACTCTAATGTATTGGGAAAGACATCAGGATCGCCAAACGCGCTCCACGTTTGGCCGCCAAGGATGTTTAGGTACTGAGCGTAGATGTGTCGAATGCGTATGGAAGTACCTGACGTGCTGCCCAGTGCATCAACCTCGAAGTATCCCTTCACGGTCTTAGCGGAAGCTGGCTGCAATATCGTGAGAGCGAGCCGAGACGCCTTCATGACCACGCTGGAGTTAACAGAGTGTGGTTGGGGGCTAGAGGGGAATAGGGAGGGAACATAGGCGCCAGAGTAGGCACCTGCATAGTTTGTGTCAATGAACAGATCGCTCTTTACGAAGCCATTGATCTGAATCAGCGTATCTGTCAACGGAAGCTTAAAATATCCGCGTCGCGCAGGATCCAACGACTCGTTATTGATGCGGGTCGCACCGACTTCAACCTGATTGATCGTCTCCCTTGTGTCGGTCGCCGCACCAATATGAACGACGCTTGGGAGCGGAACCTGGGATGCGGGCTCAACAGGTCGAACCTTGCTATGCACTTCTGGTGCAGATTCCACTGCGGGTGCCGTTTTTGTCTCGATAGATGTGATCGCAGATCGGATCGCCTGCACCTCGTTCTCGAGTTTCGCAAGCCTGTTCTTCAAGCCTTCAAGATCAGGGGCTGGGGCCTGACAAAAGGCTGTTGTGGGAATAAAGAGGAGTGCGACGATTAGGATTTCGCGCCATCCCTTAATGAGGAGCCGCAGCCCACTCGATGTCGTTGACATTCGAAACCTGATTCGCTTGCTGGTGTGGTCCATAAAAGTCACTCCTCGAAAGATGTCGCTTCTTGCTATCGAATGGAGATCACCCCGCTACTCTGTCTTTCTGTCATTTCGAAGATTTTCTGCCTCCCAGACCCGGACGCGCCTTCGACCGTTTCCAAACACCCGTTCATAGTTGCTCTTCAGGAGTTTTTCTCGCACGGCGGGAGGTAGAGCTTCCAAGAGAGGCTTGTATTGCTCATATACCTTCATGTAGCTCTCTGCATTTGACGGTGCTACCTCGTCCGTGCCAAAGATGAAACGGTCCGGAAAGCGGGTCGCGAGTTCGCGGGCTGCTTGAAATCCATTAGGTTGCCCCACGAGGTACTTGGCGGTCTCATCCCACGAGACGTCGCAATAGACGTTTGTCAAAGTAGGGTCAGACAAAATCTTCTCGACAAAGGCTCTCTGATCGCTCGAGGGCTTTACGATTCTGCCGAGGCCGATATGCGCCCATATGATCGTCGTGTTTGCGTGTCTCCGAAAGAGGGATTCAAGTTCCTTTGCGTACGCCGCATCGTGTGCCGGTTTTGGAAAGGGGACATCGATGTCGTTATGGAGAATAACGACCAGACCCGACTCGCCAGCGAAATCCAAGATCCGATCAAGGGCAGGATCAGTCAGACTGGCAACATCGCCGACAATCTTGGAAGCGACAAACTCCTTATGTATCGAGAACTCTCCGACTCCTGTGAATACTCCCGGGTATGTCTTTAGCACGCGACGGATGTGGTCCACCGCATACATGTCGGTGGGATTGAATCCAGTGATCATGGGATCAAAGCGTTCTTGATCTGTTTGCGGAAGGGATTTGTATTGCTCCGCAATGACAGCATCAACGAAAGAGTAGTAATAAAGCTTCGCATCGGTGTCGAGATAGTATCGGGGTGCGTTTTCGCCGGAAATGCGATAAGACCACTGCTGTTGGAGCGGTATCCCGAAGAGTGCAACCCGCCCAACCTTTGTTCCCATGATCTTGACGAATTCTGAGATATCGGGACCCTCCTGAACGTAGTTCGTCAGATGAAAATGAGCATCATTGAACTCGTAAGCGGAGTTTTGACCGCGCATCGGTAAAAGCGACAGGAGTGCCACTAGAGCCACAAGTAATATCAACGAAGGATAAGACGCTTCAAACCTGGTTGTCATCGTCATATGCTTTATCTCCACGTCTCCTACCAGTGATCAGCTTTGTCGGCGCATAGTCGATGCGGACCATGGCGCTAGAAAAATACGTCGGAAGAGATCGACACAGTCATGCCTTTGAGCCCACCTATGTAGTAGCCAAAGAGGCTGTCGACAGGTGAGCGCACGATTCGCTTCACATCTGCATTCACCCGGAAATTCTGCGTGTGAAATGGGCGATAGTTCGTCCCGCCGCCGTACTCGTAGCTGTAGACCTGCTGGCCGAAAATCTGGGAGGTCAAGGCGTAAAGTTCAATAGTTCTGGACGGTAATGTGTAGGAAGCTTGCGTATAGAAACCGTTATCGCGGATGCTGTGATATGGGAGTGAGCCGCTCAGGAACTCGAAGTGGTCTAGGTTTCGTACGTATCCTTCGCTTTGGATCGCGAAACCACGGTACTTTAGGCCTGCATCCATGGCGTATAGATTGAAATGGGCGGTTTGCAGGGTCACACCCGGTGCCAATGAGCTAGGTCCGAAGAGAAGCGAAGCGTCGGATACTCGGATCTGCACATTGTCAGGGCCAGATTCCGGATCGGGTTGATTCCCGCGGGTCTCTGGGCTGTGTGTGTAGGAAAAACCGAAACGAGTCGCTAGCGTTTTGTGTCTTTCATAGTCTCCGAAGCCGCCCCGTGAACCAAATTCTCCGCTAGTAGGCATCCACCATGCACTGGCAGCGACTGCAGGACTCCGCGTAAGTTTGTTAGCCGTCAGACCAATCTGGCTTAGATTATTGCCCAGCATCACCATGTAGCGGGACTTCTTGGAAAGGGCGCCGACTGCCCAGATGCCAGTTGTAAATCCAGGGCGGAAAAACTCTTCCGCCATCACGCGATCCGTACCTGCAAAGTAGGGAAACGCACCGGTCATTGACCGGACGCCCGGAAGGCCCCCAATGCCGCCGTACAAATTGAAGGCTGGATGAAAATTATAGCCAAGTTTTCCTGCGACCGTGACCTGATTGATGGAATTAACTGTCCACAACAGAACTTCGTAGTTGAATTTCGGGTGGTACACCCAGCCGTTCATCCAGATCAGGGCGCGTTGAAGCTGAATGTCGCTGCGACCGTTTGAGGTCTTGGAAATACCGGAATAGCTGGTATAGGTGTGGGAGGCGGGGAGCTGATTTAAGTATCGGACGAGCGCGTAGCCGCTGAGGTTTAGTTCCCCATACTCCGTCTTGGCCAGTTTGAAGCCCCGTCCAGGTTCGAGTGCGCCCCATTGTGCAGGAGATGTTGATGCAGCATCTGCGCTGGAAGGGGCCTGGGCTGTCGCGTAGCGCGTGGTGAGACTGCTTTGAGTAACTGACACTTGAGTGGAGGAAGGGGTTGTGAGATTTGCGGGCGGCGCTGACGACGGGAGTGGGTCGACGGAAGGTGGTTGTGTGGAAAGAGCACCTGCAGGAGTCTGAGAACCCAGGTGTAAAGGGCCCTTGGTCCCATTTTGGCGAGCCTCAAGAGCTTCTACCCGCTCTTGCAAGTCATGGATCTGCGCAAGTAGTTCGCGTTCACGCAAGGTAGTGATTCCCTCACTATCAGGGCGCTGAACATTCGCGGTCTGCGCGGATGAAACGTTCGACACTCCCATGCAGCTTGAGATGACGCAAGCAAGGGTAGTTATAGGAACGATAGTTTCTTGAAAATGCTTTACTCTCACTGGCCCACCTGGCTTTCGTTCACAGAGCGATACGTTTATTTCCTTTCAAAATACGATTGCTAATACCTTTCATGATCTATATCGTGATGCCCAACCGTCTCTCTATGCGCGCCAAGCTTAGTTCTAGCGCCATGTAAAAAAACTCAAATGGGACGAGAATTGAGGTTGATGATGAGCAGCACGCCGAAAGCGATGTTGCATGATGCTCGTACCCCGGTTCAGGCAATTGGAAGATATTCCCTTCATTCCTTTCCGTTGTGTCTAAAAGACGGACCGCGCGTGTTAGCACTCTCACGGCGTCAATTGGATGTGCTTGCCTTCATTGCCAGAGCTGAAGGGGACGTTGTTTCCAAGTCCGCGATTTTCGAGGCTGTCTGGCACGGAGCATTCGTAGAGCAGGGTAACCTTACTCAGTCGATTTACATGATTCGAAAGGCGATGGGTAAACTTCCGGACGGAAGTGAATTTATCCAAACAGTCTCAGGACATGGGTATCGACTTGCGGCAGCACTTCAAAATCCGGAGGTAGTTCAATCGTTTGTCGAGATGGCACCGTCACGAGTCTGCGATCGAGACCGTCTTCATTCCCGAGAGGGGCGCTTTCACCTGATGGTCGAATCCATTGGGAGTTACGCCCTCTACATGCTCGATTGCCGGGGGCAAGTCCGTTCATGGAATCTCGGCGCGGAGAGGATGAAGGGATACGCTGCAAGCGAAGTTTTGGCTCGCCACTTTTCCATGTTCTATCTGCCCGAAGATGTCGCAAAGCGGATCCCCGATCGCGAGATGTGGGAAGCCGCAGAATGCGGTCGATGCACAGGAGAGAACTGGCACCTAAAGAAGGATGGTGGCCGCTTCTGGGCAAGGTGTGAGATTTCCGGCATGCGTGGGCCTGATGGGAAGTTGCTGGGCTTCGCCAGGATCGTGTTTGACGCGACAGCAGAGAAAACACAGGCAGACAAAGCGCTTTGTATGGGCGCTCTCTGGAAACGCGAAAGGGATCGGCTGCATGCTGCGGCGGAGAGCAGCATGGATGCTCTGTTGATTTGTGAAACGGTCTTCGATGGAAAAGATGAGATAGACGACTTTATCTTCACCTACCTAAACTCAAACGCCAAGAAGTTGGTGATTTCTCACTCTGAATCGATAGCGGAATCGCGGATGAGTCAGTGCTTTCGCGGAAACTGGGATGTAGACCTGTTTGCGGAGTGTAAACGGGTGGCCTTAACAAATCACCCTTTCATTGCCCGATGTCCTTTCAGGCGCACGACGTACCGTGCAGGTGGCTGAAAACGGGTTCAGGTCGTTCGTATAGAGAATGGAGTTTTGATCACCGCGTCAGACATCACGGAACGAGATCTCTTCGAGCTGGGAGGAATGGATTGCGTATGGGTTGGCGGCAACGTGGTGTAAGTCGGGCCGCTGGTGTCAGCGCGAGCTGCCCGATGCCTTCGCAATCTTCTTGTCATAAAGAACTTTGCATCGCTCCACTATTCGTGTTCTTGATGTGAGTGAAGGGAAGGAGACGAAGTATGCCGGAGAATCACTTTATTAGGAATTCTGGGATCGCTTCCATTGACCTTGCTTTGTTGGGGCTTCCCATGTGCTGAATCTGACATCGGCGCAGGATATTGGTCGAGAAGCTGCGTTAAGGAGAGCCGAAGCTGTGAGGCGTTTGGGGTTCTTCGCGGCTCGCAGGACTGATCCGAGCGTAGGCTTCCCGCGGCAGCAAGGCCGCGACTATTTTCTAAAAGCCTCTAAGCAGTCATGACTCCGCGAGCGGCCAAGAGCGTCAACCTCGAGCGAAGAACTACCCCACCCATAAGTGAGAAGGCCTGAAGAAGCCAGAAAGGGAGGAAAGCTGAAGGCCTTTCTCGTAGAAATTATCGATTCTGTCTTATGACGGGTTCTCCCCTTGACATTCGACAAGGGATGGAGGACGCTTGTGTCGAACGTCAAGGGGAGAGTTGATGGCGCCATCCACCGATCTGTTGCAGGGCACGCTTGATGTGCTCATTCTGAAAACACTCGCTCATGCTCCCATGCACGGCTGGGGGATCGCCTCGCGCATTCAACAAATCTCGGAAGATGTGCTGCAGGTGGGCCAGGGGTCGCTCTATCCAGCGCTGCACCGGCTGGAGTACAAGGGCTGGATTGAAGCATCGTGGGGTGCCTCCGACAACAACCGCCGCGCCAAATTCTATGCGCTGACGCCGGTTGGTAAGAAGCAGCTTCGGGCTGAAATTGAGCAGTGGACACGCTTAAGTGCAGCCGTCTCACTCATTCTTGGAGCTACTGCGGAGCAGTTCGCATGATTGCCGCAAGGTTGAGCCGCCTGCGCTTTTTCTTCCGGAAGCGTCCCTCCACAGAGGTTGAGGAGGAGATCCGTGCGCACCTGGCGGAGTCGATGGCCAACAAGATGGGGGCAGGGATGTCCCTGGTCGAAGCGCGTCGTCTGGCACTGATCGAGTTTGGCGGTATCGAGTCGGCGCGGGAGCAAGTCTACCGCCAGCATCCGCGGGCCTGGCTGGATACGCTGCGGCAGGATCTCCGCTTTGCCGCCAGGTCGCTGAAGCGTGATCGTGGTTTTACGACGATTGCGGTCTTGATCCTGGCTCTTGGCATGGGCGCGAATATAGCTGTCTTCAGCTTGGTGAACACGATCCTGCTGAGGCCGCTTCCTTTCCGCAATCCGGGGCAGGTTGTGTGGCTGCAGCCCGCCGAGGCGGGCGGTGGTCTGTCTGGTGCAACATACTCCTCCGACGCGTATGAGGATCTTCGCGATCGCAATCAGTCATTCAGCGGTGTCACTGGATACTTTGCATTTTCCGCGCCGAATAACCTGAAACTTACAGGCTCCGGTATTCCTACGCCGATCACAGGAATCGGTGTTATCCCGAATCTGCTGGATGTGCTGCAAGTGCCGCCACAACTCGGACGCGGCTTTCGCATGGAAGACGGACGCAAAGGTGCGTCGCCTGTGGTGATGCTGTCGCATGCCTTCTGGATGACCCATTTCCACGGGGATCGCGATGTCGTCGATCAGGCGATTTCCGTGGATGGTAAACCTGCAACGATCATTGGTGTGCTGCCTGCCGCCTTCGATTTCGGTGCTACGTTCTCGCCTGGCACGCGCGTCGATGTCCTCTCTCCGTTCAGTCTGGATGAGGGGCGAGACTGGGGTAACATCGTGACGCTTATCGCTCGCCTGAAGCCGGGCGTTACCACGCGGCAGGCTGAGGCCGAGTCAGCGACGCTGTTCCCGCAGCTTTACTGGAGCAAGAAACAGGCGGACAGCAAAGGAGGCTACAAGGCCGTAGCAGCAGTGCCCATGAAGGAGCACGTTGCCGGTCCACTGCGCCGCTCACTGTATGTCTTGTGGAGTGCCGTGGCGATGATTCTTCTGATCGTCTGCGTGAATCTATCGAACCTGCTGCTTGGGCGCGCTGCAACACGCAGTAAGGAGTTTGCGTTGCGCTTTGCCTTAGGTGCGAGTCGTCAACGCATCATTCGGCAACTGCTCACAGAGAGCCTCCTCCTCTCGTTTGCGGGCGCCGCGATTGGTATTGCGCTGGCTGCGGTTGTGACGCAGTGGCTGGCTCATCAGGGTTCACTGGCGTTGCCGCTGATCAGCGAACTGCGCATCGACATGCCCACGCTATTGTGGACGGTGCTGCTTGGCATCGGCGCGACACTGCTCTTTGGTGTTGTCCCCAGTCTTCGTATTACAGCGGATGCGAATCTGCAGGCGACGCTCAAGGACAGCGGTCCTGGAGCAAGCGAGGGGCGGAAGCACGAGGGCCTGCGGAATGCGCTGATCATCTCAGAGGTAGCGCTTGCCTGCGTGCTTGTCGTCGGAGCAGGTCTGTTGCTGCGCAGCTTTTTGAAGGTTATGGAGATTGATCTCGGTTTCCAGCCATCGCACGCCGCAACGATCTCAGTCGAAATGCCGGACCTGAAGACGGGGAAGGCCGGACCCTACTATCGGAATCTGCTGCAGCAGGTCAGTGCGATTCCTGGGATTCAGAGCGCCGGCATCGCTGACAACCTACCGCTCGCGCGTAATCGTACCTGGGGTGCTCCCGGCATCAAGGGCGTGCACTATGGCCCCAACGAGAGGATGCCGACATTCGTGTACATGATCACGCCCGGCTACATGGAGGCCATGGCCATGCATCTTCGCGGACGGGATTTCTCGTGGCAAGACGATGATGCAAGCGAGCCGGTCATCATCCTGAATGAGCGAGCTGCCCGGATGCTGTTTCCGAGTGGAGACGCTTTGGATCACATGGTTGATATGAGCGGAAAAGAACGCCGCATCGTCGGTGTTGTACCCGATGTTCACGAGACGGATGTCGAGGCGAGTTCCGCGTGGCAGGTTTACTTTCCCGTGTCGCAACTCTCCGACATGTCGGGGGTGGAACTGGTTGTGCGTAGCAATCTATCCGCGGCGACACTGCAGCCCACTTTGTTGAAGCTTCTTCGGCGCACTAACCCGGCGCAGGGCGCGGTGGACGTTCGGCCGATGCAGGCGTTGGTCGATCATTCCACTTCACCCCGTCGGTTTTTCGCATGGCTGGTCGGCTTGTTTGCTGCCTCCGGTGTCGTGCTCGCTTGCCTTGGCATCTACGGCGTCATCTCTTATTCGGTGACGCGACAGACGCAAGAGATTGGCATACGCATGGCTCTGGGCGCTAGTCCAGCTTCCGTCTTGCGCTCGGTTCTTCAGCGCACGCTTCGGCTTGCCGGCATCGGTATTGCCGTGGGCACCGTCGCGGCGATCCTCGTTGCGAAGGGTATTGCCGCAATGCTTTACGGAACAGAGGCGACTGATCCGATGACGTTCGCCGCCATGCTGGTGTCGCTCCTTGTGGTTTCACTCGCCGCCGGTTACTTTCCCGCTCGGCGAGCGGCACACATCAATCCTTTGGTCGCACTTCGAACACAGTAAGCAAGCTGAAATGCAGGGCGCAGCGATATCGGTCGCTGTGCCCTCTTTCATTTGTTTGCAAAATCAAGGTGTCCACGAATGGACACCTTGAATCGTGAATGGACACTTTCTCGCGGGCCGCGGTCACTTTCTGCCACGAATGCCAGCGAATCTGCGTATCTACTTTGGCTGCCACCGTGCACTAGGACACCGTACATGGATATCGTTCGACCCGATCTGAAACGAAAGAAGTTTCGTCGCAACGTCATCACTGCCTCAGTGGTAGCGATTCTCGTTGCCGTTGCTGTCCTTTTCCTTCTGCGGCTGAAGCCGGCTTCCCCCACCGGTTGAGGGACCGGTGTTTACCGACGTTGTGAAGCGTGGCCCGATGCTGCGGCAGGTTCGCGGGCCCGGTACTTTGACGCCCCGCGAAGACCGGATTCGCCTGATACCGGCCGAGTCTGAGGCCACGGTGGTTCGGATCCGTGTGCTACCAGGCGCCGTCGTCCACGCAGACACCATCCTGATGGACCTGATCGACCCCGCGACCCAGCAACAACTAATGGATGCTCAGCTTCAGGTGCAGGCGGCGAAGGCAGATCTGAAGAACACCGAGGCAAAGCTGCAGAGCGACCTGATGACGCAGCGCGCGGCCGCCGCGACCGTGCGGCAGGACCAGCACCAGGCCAACCTGCAGGCGCAAACCGACAAGAACCTGCTCGATCTCGGCGTGATCAGCGGCTTGAAATACAACGAGTCACGCGGCAAGGCAGACGAGCTAAACACGCGCAATGACATTGAAGGGCAGCGGCTGCAGTTGAACCAGCAGGCCGTGAAGACGCAGATCGCGGTCCAGCAGGCGAAAGTAGAGCAGGCACAGGCGATGCTTGCACTGAAGCAGCGCCAGACGGATGCACTCAGCGTTCGTGCGGGAATTGACGGTGTTCTTGTCGACCTACCTCATCAGGTCGGCGAACACGTAGACGTTGGCACAACGTTGGCCAAGGTCGTGCAGCCCGATCAGTTGAAAGCATCCCTCAAAATCGCGGAAACGCAGGCGCGCGATATCCAGATTGGACAGCCTGCGGCGATTGATACGCACAACGGCATCATCGCCGGTCAGGTTACGCGGGTCGATCCTGCCGTGCAGAACGGAACCGTTACCGTCGATGTTGCGTTAACAGGATCATTGCCGCAGGGAGCACGCCCGGATCTGAGTGTGGACGGCACGATCGATTTGGATCGCCTCAACGATGTGATCTATGTCGGCCGTCCCGCGCAGGGGAACGAGAACAGCACGCTCAGTCTGTTCAAAGTTCTTCCTGACGGACGGACTGCCGTACGTACCTCAGTGCAGGTGGGACGTGCGTCGGTGAATGCAATCCAGGTGCTGGGCGGGCTGCAACCCGGCGACACCGTAGTGCTGAGCGACATGAGCAAGTGGGACAACAACGATCGCGTCCAGATCGAAAAACAGTGATCCGCGAATGGGAGAGCAACGCCATGACAGTAGCAGCGAACCAGTTGATTCACATCGAGGGGCTGACCAAGGTCTTCTATACAGACGAGATCGAAACGCATGCGCTCAGTGGTGTGCACCTTTCGATCGCACGCGGTGAGTACGTTGCCATGAGCGGCCCGTCCGGTTGCGGCAAGTCCACGCTGCTCTCCATCCTTGGTCTGCTCGACACGTCGACAGCCGGAGAGTACACGCTGAATGGTAAGCAGGTCGCAAATCTGAACTTCGCGGACCGCTCTCGTATTCGGAACCAGGAGATCGGGTTCATCTTTCAGAGCTTCAATCTCATTGGAGACCTGACGGTCTTTGAGAATGTTGAATTGCCCCTTACCTATCGGGCTGGAATGAATGCCTCTGAGCGGAAGGACCGTGTGGTGCAGGCGTTAGAGCGCGTGAACATGGCGCACCGACTCCGCCACTATCCCGCGCAACTGAGTGGAGGTCAACAGCAGCGTGTGGCTGTGGCACGTGCGCTCGCTGGATCTCCCAGCATCCTTCTCGCCGACGAACCGACCGGCAACCTTGATTCCAAGAACGGCGAAGCCGTTATGCGTCTGCTTGCCGATCTGCATGGCGAAGGAGCGACGATCTGCATGGTCACGCACGATCCCCGCTTCGCTGCGCACGCCGACCGCCAGGTTCACTTGTTTGACGGCAAGGTCGTAGCCGAAGGGGAACTGCAGCACCTGATCGCAGAGGCCGACCAGCAATACCAGGCCGGCTACCGCAATGGGAACGCTGTCCTCTAAAACGGACCCGCACCCATCCAGCAGCACGCATCCGGGGAGAGACTATGAACACGATCTTGCAGGACATCCGATATGGCATGCGGCGTTTACGTCGCTCGCCGGGGTTTGCGGCAACAGCGATTCTCACGCTGGCGCTGGGCATTGGTGCGACGACGGCAATTTTTACACTCACCTACCAGGTGCTGCTACGGTCGATGCCGGTCCAGCATCCGGAGCAGATCTACAAGGTGGGGAAGGAGATTGAATGCTGTGTCGACGGCGGATTGCAGAACGACTGGCGCATCTTCTCGAACGATTTGTACCGTTCTCTGCGTGACCAGGTGAGCGGTACGGACGGCATTCTCGCTGTGCAGGCCGGCACGCTCACCGTGACGGCTCGGCGCGCCGGTGACAATGGGGCACAGTCGCTGGACGCTCGGGCAGTCTCTGGAAATTACTTCCAGGTGTTAGGTGTGCAGCCATCTCTTGGAAGGTTGATCACGCCCAATGATGACCAGGAAGGTGCGCCGCCCGTGGTGGTGTTGAGTCACGCCATCTGGCAAGCCAAGTTTCATTCCGATCCGTCGATCGTCGGCCAGGCACTGCTGATGGCAGGGCGACCGGTCACGGTCGTTGGTGTCGCAGCAGAAAACTTTCTGGGAGAGCGAAACGCTGCCGACCCTGCCGGAGTGTGGTTCCCGCTTGCGCATGAACCGTTGCTGGAACCGGAACGAAAGCTGGCGCTGATGCCGAACTCCCACTGGCTGGATCTGTTAGCTCGCATTCCCGACAGCAAGCAAGTGCCGCTCATCCAGAAGTCGATACAGGTCCAGCTTGTCCGGTGGTTGCGGGCGCATCGTGAACCGAGCGACCACACTACGGAAGCAGAATTTGCAAAGCAGACGACGGAGCTCGCCCCTGCGGCAAGCGGCATCAATGACCTTGGCGATCAGTACAAGAGCAGCCTCAACATGCTGATGATGATCGCTGGATTCGTCCTGCTGATTACGTGCGCCAACCTCGCCAACCTGATGCTTGTCCGCGGTATGGCGCGCAGCCAGGAACTGAGTGTCCGCACCGCGTTAGGGGCGCCGCGCTCCCGGCTGATTCGGCAGATGCTGGTCGAATCGTTGCTTCTCTCTCTACTAGGCGGACTGCTCTCTTTGCTCGTCGCTTATGGTGGCGTCAAGGGCATGCTCGCACTCCTTATGAAGGACGTGCAGATCAATCCGCTCCAGGCGTCTCCATCCATTCCGGTGCTGCTCTTTGCTCTGGGGGTCTCGCTCCTCACCGGAGTTTTGTTCGGCATTGCACCGGCCTGGATCGCTACCGCCGCAAATCCTGCGGAAGCCCTACGCGGGGCCAACCGCAGCACAACTGATTCGAGTGCCCGACCACAAAAGGTGCTGGTCATTCTGCAGGCTGCGCTGTCTGTTGCGCTTCTGAGTTCCGCAGGGCTGCTCATCGCAAGCCTGCGGAACCTGGAGCGGCAGGACTTCCACTTTCAGCCGAAGGGGCGGCTCATCGCCTTTATCGACATCCAGGCGTCAGGCATGCCGTATGAGCGGCTCGATGGGCTGTACCGCCAACTGGATCAGGCGTTCCAGGCTGTTCCCACTCTGCATGATTTTTCTTATGCAACTTATAGCCCCATGAGCGACAACAACTGGGGCAGTGGTGTCGCGCTTCCGGGTCAAGACCCATCGGTGCGCAATCAGGGTGCAAGCTATGACGCAGTGAGCCCGCATTTCTTTGACGCGCTCGGAACCCGCATCTTACTGGGCCGGGGAATCACCGATCACGACACCGTTTCCAGTACTCATGTCGCCGTGGTCAACAAACGTTTCGTGGATAAGTATCTTCAGGGCAAGCAGGTCATTGGAGCGCACTTCGGCCCAACTCTGGACCTGGCGCACGAGTTTGAGATCGTTGGCGTTGTCGATGATTCCAAGTACCGCGACCCGAGGGGCGAGGTACGAGGCATGTACTTCCTGCCCATGACACAGATCGTCGATTTCTCACACGTGAATGCGTCGGCGGCAACTATCCAGGATGCCCAACTGAGTCAGCGCTTTTTTCATTACGCCACCGTGCTGATCGTGCGGTATGACGGGGATGCGGCGACGGCTGCCAACACGATGCGTCGCACCTTCCAGTCAGTGAACTCTGATATTCCAATTGCTCAACTGCTGAACTATTCCGATCAGGTCAGCAATCACTTTACGCAGGACGAAACAGTCGTGCGGCTGACTATAGTCTTTGGAGTCCTGGCACTCATACTTGCTTCGCTCGGCATCTACGGAGTCACGGCCTATACGGTTGGCCGCCGTACCAGTGAGATTGGCATCCGCATGGCATTGGGAGCGGACCGCAGCCATGTCCTCATGATGATTCTCCGCGGCGCAATGCAGCAGACCATCCTTGGGCTGCTCATTGGCATCCCGGTCGCGCTGGCTGCAGGTCACCTGTTGCAGTCGCAGCTGTACGGCGTAAAGGGCTGGAATCCGCTGCCGCTTGCCGTCTCAAGCATTCTGCTTTTGCTGAGTGCTCTGGTCGCAGGCGTGGTTCCGGCGCGGCGAGCTTCTTCCATCGAACCGATGCAGGCACTTCGCGCTGAGTAAGCCTCTTAACTGTTTCCTGTCATCAGAAAGCGAGTACCACCGCCGCATGAGATCTGCTCTTAGAAACCCGGGAAGGACAGCCGCTACCGCGACTCTTCTTTTCTTTACATCTCAGTCGTTTGCTCAGGCGGTGGCTCCCTCACAAGGTGCGACGTTGCAGGCGCCTCAGCCTTCCACGCCGCTGACGCTTCCACACTCGCATAACCCGCTTGCTACTTACCGTCCTGCCAGCGTGCCTGCAGCGAATCTTTCAAATTCTCCACGGATCGATGCTTTGATGCATAACGGAGTTCTTGAATTATCGTTGGCCGATGCCATCGCTCTCTCGCTCGAGAATAACCTGGACCTGGCGATTGCACGCTACAACATCCCCATCGCCGAAGCGGATATTGAACGCACCAAGGCCGGCGGCAGCACACGCGGTGTGAATACGGGCGTAGTGCAGAATACCCCCGGGGGCAATGGTGTTGGCGGTTTCGGGTCCAGTTCCACGGGCGCGGGCGCGGGCGGCACCAGTGGAGGAGCCGGCGGCGCGGGCACAGGCGCGTCAGGCCTGGTGCAGTCCACACTCGGCAGCGGTACGGCAGTTAACTCGTACGACCCCATCCTCACCGGCAGTGCAAACGTTCAACATTCCACGAGCCCTCTGTCGAACCTTACGATCTACGGCGTTCCAACGCTTCGCGATAACAGCATCAACGGCACCATCGGTTATCAGCAGTCCTTCAGCACGGGGACGACAGTTTCGTTTACTTATCAAGGAAACAGGCAGACAACAAATAGTCCCTATAGTTTTCTGAACCCGACATTAAATTCCCAGTTCAATTTCGGGATCAATCAACCCTTGCTGGCCGGATTCGGACGTGGCCCGAATCTTCGCTACCTGCGCATTGCGCGAAACAACAAGAAGATTTCGGACGAGGCATTTGAACTACAGGTCATCAGCACGATCACACAGGTGGCGAACCTTTACTGGGATCTCGTTGCTGCCTTTGAAGATGAGCAAGTCAAAGAGCGGACGCTGGGTTTCGCGAATGACACCCTGGATCTCGGTCGGAAACAGCTTGCATTGCAGGCAATCCCCGCACTCGATGTCACGAAGGATGAGGGCGAAGTCGCTCGCGCAGAGGGCGATCTTACGATCGCAAAGTCCGTGCTGCAGTTTCAAGAGTTGCTGATGAAGAATGCGCTCACTCGAAATCTGGACGATCCGACGTTGGAAGTCATGCCCGTTCATCCCACGGACCTGAGTGCGGTTGCGGCGGACAGTGCGCAGGAGGTACAGGCACCCACCGAAATCATCATTAATGACGCGCTTTCTCGCAGGCTCGAACTTAAGATCTCCAGCATCAATCTGAAAAATCGTGACATCAGCCGCGATGCCGTGAACAACGCACTCCTGCCCGCCGTGAATCTCGTCGGTCAGTACGGTGGCGTTGGTCTTGCCGGACTCACGAATCCTGCTTCGACTGGCGGCGTTGTGTCCACCGTTCCAACGGGATACGGTGGCTCCTTCACCAACACCTTCAACAACAGCGCGCCAAACTACTATGTCGGTCTGAACGTGAATGTGCCGATACGCAACCGTCAAGCCAAGAGCGACCAGTATCGTTCGGAGTTGGAGACCTGCCAGGCCGAGATCCTGGTGCAGCAGCAGCGGAAGCAGATCCGCATTGAAGTCCGTAACGCTCAATACGCGCTGCAGCAGGCGCAGGCACGCGTGGCCGCAGCCGCGAAAGCGCGTGATCTTGCGGCAAAGACCTTCGACATCACCGGCAAGGAGCAACAGCTCGGCGCAGGATCAGCGCAGGATACGCTGCTTGCGCGACAGGCACTCGCATCCGCCGAGTCTGCCTTGGTCGCAGCACGAACGGCCTATCAAAAATCGCGCGTCGAGCTGCAGCGCGCAATCGGAACAACATTGGACGATAATGGCGTTTCAGTGGCCTCGGCACGCGTCGGTACCCAGACGTCCCAGGTCATTGCGCCGCAACCCTGAGCGGTTCGCTGAATCTATGAACGCAGAGCCTTCATCACGACGCCATCATGCAGGTGACAACAACTCACCTCGATGTCGCTTACTCATCGCCGACGACCAGCCTTACATCCTTGAGGCGTTGGCGATGTTGCTGCGCGCGGAAGGTTATGTTGTCGATGCGGCGCGGTCGCCTGCGCTGGTGCTCAAATATCTCGAAGACACCGAGTATGACGCGTTACTTATCGATCTGAATTACACACGTGACACCACCAGCGGTGGGGAAGGACTTCAGTTACTCGATACCATCCGTCAAGGGTGCGGTAGCAACAGCGAGAGACTGCCGATCCTTGTTATGACGGCATGGGCCAATGTCGATCTTGCCGTAGAGGCCATGCGTCGGGGCGCCAGCGACTTTGTGCAGAAGCCGTGGGAAAATGCTCGTCTTCTGGCGATCGTTAAAACTCAGATCGACCTCTACCATGCGCATCGCCGCACTCTGCTGCTCGAAGCAGAGAATCGGATCCTGCGCGCGGAGGGAAGCGCTGAGTTCATCGCAACCGCTCCCGCGATGCGTTCGGTACTGGAACTGATGCACCGCATCGGCCCTTCGGACGCGAACGTGCTCATCACGGGTGAGCACGGTACCGGCAAGGAAGTGGTCGCTCAAACCCTCCATCAACTTTCGCTGCGTGCTGGCAAGACGCTGGTCGCAGTCAATACCGGAGCGCTGCCGGACGGCACGTTTGAGAGTGAGCTCTTCGGCCATGTGAAGGGAGCGTTCACGGACGCGCGCGCCGATCGCATTGGACGCTTCGAACTCGCCAGTGGGGGCACTCTTTTCCTGGACGAGATCGCGAACATTCCGCTGCGGCAACAGGCGAAACTGTTGCGCGTCATCGAATCGGGACAGTTGGAGCGTGTCGGATCATCTGTCACGCGCAACGTTGACGTAAGAATGCTCTCGGCAACCAACGCCAACCTCGCGGAGGAGACAGCAGCCGGACGGTTTCGCGAGGATCTCTTCTTCCGCCTCAACACGGTGGAGATTAGACTGCCGCCTTTGCGTGACCGGCGTGAAGATATCCCAGCGCTGGCAGCACACTTCCTGGCCCGCTACGCTGCACGCTACCGCCGACCTGTCGAAGGTTTCGAAGCCGGCGCATTGCAACAGTTGCTGCAGTATGTCTGGCCGGGCAACGTGCGCGAACTGAACCACACGATGGAACGCGCCGTGTTGATGGCGCGCGGCACGCGGATTGCAGCAAGTGAACTCGGCCTCCATCAGAGCGTTCGGCAGGGCAGCTCGAATCTGGATGACATGAGTCTCGAAGAGGTCGAGGCTGTCCTTGTTCGAAAGGCCCTTGCCCGAAACTCCGGCAACGTTAGTCATGCCGCCGAGGCGCTTGGCCTTAGTCGCGGAGCGTTGTATCGTCGCATGGAAAAGCATGGACTCTGATCTTCAAGGCGCAGCTATCACGCCGCCTGTTCCACAAAACGGCACAAGTCGCCGGCGGATGCCCCTGGGCCGAAGGCGAAACAAGCTTAGCTATGAGCGGCGACTACGACTCTGGATAACGTTCTCGTCGCTCCCGGCGCTTCTCACTGTCACCACGTGGTGCTTTCATCAGCAGTTCAACTGGCCACTTCTGACCACATGTTTGTCGGTCGCGTTTGGTGCTTGGCTCTTCGTCACGTCGTTCTTTTTCGAGAGCATGACGCGCCCGTTGCAGACTCTCTCGAACATCGTGTCCTCACTGCGTGAGGAGGATTACACCTTTCGTGCCCGCGGAGCACGGCGCGGCGACTCGATGGGTGACCTGGCGCTTGAGATCAACGCCCTCGCCAGCACATTGCAGCGTCAACGCAACTCTGCCCTGGACGCGCTCGCTCTCGTGGACAGCGTCATTTCCTCAATGCCCGCACCACTGCTTGCCTTTGACGCTTCGGGAAGACTTCGCCTGCTCAATAACGCTGCCGAACGAGCGTTGCATCTTCACCCCCGCTCTGCGCTAGGACAAGATGCATCACAGCTCAAACTCAGTGCGCTCACAGGTCTTCGCGATGGAGAGGTCTATGCGCCAGAAGATGATGGTCGCACGGCCTTAGAAGGATCTCCCGTTCGCTGGTCTGTCCGTCGCTCTACCTTCCGCCTTCAAGGCGTACCACATACGCTCTTCGTGCTCAGCGACGTTGCGGCTGCACTGCGGGAAGAGGAGCGCCTCGCATGGCAGCGCCTGATACGCGTCCTGGGACACGAGATCAATAACTCGCTGACTCCGATCAAATCCATCGCATCCATGTTGCGATCCCGGCCCATCCCCTTCGGGAACAGCAACCACACCACGCAAGATCTGTACGAGTTCCAGCGCGGTCTCGTTGTGATTGAGGATCGCGCGGACTCACTCAATCGTTTCTTGCAGGCCTATCAACAGTTATCGCGTCTACCCCAACCGCGCATGACAGAAGTCGATCTCATGACCTTAGTCGAGCAAACGACGCCGTTGGAGACGAGAGCCGCGGTGCGGGTGCTTCCTTCTCCCGACATTGTGATCCAGGGTGACCCGGACCAGCTACAGCAAGTACTTATCAACCTGCTGAAGAATGCAGCCGAAGCTTCGATCCATACGGAAGCCGCAGACGATGCCGCATTCATCGATCTAAGTTGGACGATCGATGGGGCGTCGCTATCGCTACACATCGTTGATAACGGTGCGGGTTTAGCAAACCCCGAGAACCTTTTCGTACCGTTCTACACCACAAAGGAGCACGGAACGGGCACAGGGCTGACACTGTCAAGGCAGATCATCGCTGCACATGGTGGAGCACTGTCTTTGAGAAATCGGCAAGATTCTACGGGCTGTATCGCCGAAATCTCTCTTCCAATTCAAGCCCGCAGTGACAATAATGAGGTGTTCTAGGGTGAACAGCAAAAGGGCCAAGGCTGCAAGGCACCGGTGGTAGTTCGAAACTACCCTCATAACGTCCGCGAGTCAGGAGATACTTGAGCTTCTCGTCTATGCCTTCACAGCGAAACGCAGATTCCGTGCTCTCAATAGTTCCGCATGCTGCACGAAGTCTCCGCTATGGTCGATGCCATCGATTGACAGGGAAGCACGGTACGGCTTCGTAGCCGGATCTCCCACCGATTCGATCTTCACGGTCTTCCCCTTCAGCCCCAGGCGCACCTCTGCGGACCTCCATAGAGGGGAGCCGAGCATCCATTGCGGTTTGCCCGGGCACAGTGAATACAATCCCAAAGAACTCAGAACATACCATGCGGCCATAGCGCCAGTGTCTTCATCACCGCAGAAGTCTTCCGGAGAGTAGAGATCGGTAAGAACTCTGCGTACCCATTTCTGAGTAAGGTCTGGGCGCCCTCCGATCGTGAACATGTACAGGATGTGGTGGGAAGGCTGGTTGCTATGTGCGTATTGTCCAAATCGCACAGCAGCCATTTCGCTCATCTCGTGGATCTCCTGATGGTAGACACCGACCTCAAATCGAGGTTCCTGCTCCACGCACTTGACGAGTTCGTTGACGAAGACTTCCTTACCCCCGAAAGCCTCCATCATCGCTTCTGGTTCGTGCGGAACGCTCCATCGGTGCTGCCACGCACAGCCCTCTACATACGGTGATCCCCATTGGTACTCGCGAAAGTTCGGAACCCAGGAGCCATCGGAGTTCTTGCCGCGGAAGAACTTTGTGTCCTGATCGAATAGAAGCCGCCAGTCGCGCGAGCGCTTTGCAAACATCGCCGCGTCGTCCGCGTGTCCGAGCTTTGTTGCGATCTGTCCGATGCAAAAGTCACCGTAGTGCGCATCGAGTGATTCGACGCATGCCTGCTCGACCAGATCGTTCGGAACGAACCCAAGTTTTGCGTACGCTGCTTGTCCGCGCCGTCCGTATCCTTTTGCGGGATCACCGGGCTGTGTGGCGTGTTTCTTCAGCAATTGGTATGCGGCTTCCTTGTTGAAGCCTGGGATGTCCTTCACCACCGCATCGGCGAACAACGAATCGATCAACGACCCTGTCATGCATGCACGATATCCCGGGCAAGGGAACTGGGGCATCCATTCTCCCTCGGTACCGGCGTTGACCCAGCTTTGCAGGATCTCGCCCAGCTTTTCCGGATATAGCAGGGTCATCATCGGATACCACGCTCGATACACGTCCCAGTACCCGTGGTCTGCATACATCACGCCCGGTGTGGACTTGCCCGTGTATGGGCTCATATGCACGGTCTTTCCGTCGACATCGATCTCGTGCCAGGTGCGAGGAAAGAGCAGAGTTCTGAAGAGGCAGGAATAGAACGTCCGCATCTGCTTCTCGCTGGCACCCTGGATCTTCACTGCCGACAGGTGCTCTTCCCACATTGATTTTGTCTTCGCCTGGACTGCGTCGAAGGTGCTCGATCCAACCTCGGTGTCGATGTTGCGCTCAGCCTGCTCAAATGACAGGAACGAGTGGGCGACCGCTATCTCCGCCTGTGTAGCGTGTAAGTGAATCAGACCGACTACGCTGGCCGCGTTGTTTCGTCCGGTCCCTGCCGCCTTTAATTCTTTCTGCTCGAACGTAGCGCCTGCTACACCGACGCGAAGTACATAAAACGTCGCGAAGCCAGCGGGCGTTCCTCCGACATTCGCCGATGTCTTCCACCGCAGCACACCCTTGTTGCCATCCCAGGTGAACTCGGCGCCAGGCTCGGGCACATCAATGAGCAGCGAGATTGGCTCGCCGTGACGGCTGATTGTGCGTAGCACGGCACCGCGGCATGTCGGTGTAAGCTCTGCGTCCAACCCGTAGCGAAGCAGGTTCATCTTGAAGCCATACGGATGCGCCACGAGTTCACTCGGTCGATACGATGAGGCGCGAGCACTTGCACGCACTTCTGGCTCGCCCGTCACCGGCATGATGGTGGACCAGCCATAATCGCCAAGCCAGGGACTAAGTTGGTGCGTGCATCGGAAGCCCTGGATCCGCTGGTCCTCTGGCGCGAACATCCACGGGGATCCACCTCTGGATTCGAGCGTCCAGTGCGCCATTCCAAATGGCTCAGCAACGATCGGTAGCGTATTTCCCCGCGAAAACTGAGGATTTGAATGAGTGCCTTGCAGCACATTGACGTAGTCGCTCAGAGGCAGCAAAGGCTTCGGCGATCGGTCCGCAGGCTTCTGCGCAATCCCATTTGTGGCAGGAAGTGTGGGAGCTGCGGCTGCGGCCGCTAATGCGCCACTGCCCTTCAGGAACTGACGTCGCGTTGCTGCCATCGGATCGAATCTCCAGCGGTGCCTTGGTGAGAGCACGAGGTGATGATACGCAATACGGGATCATGAGCGATATGGTCAGTGCGGCTCGCGCATAAAACACTCAGTCCAGGACGGCTCATGCCACGTCGGCGTTTCTCAACATTGTTGCCGTCTGTGGAGTCGTTGGGTCCAAGGGAGAGCTTGACGTCACTGTCGCCTATTTTCCTTTCACACCGTGTTGAAGACGAATCGCCTCTCTGTCGAGGAAGATGGGCCTACGTCTGTCTTCATTGCGGAATGATCCGCAGTGAACGGTGGCCGGATGACCAAAACCATAAGTCTCCTCGTTGACGCGCCGTTCGGTGCCATCGTTTTAATGGAAAGGCCTCCTCATGTCATTTTCAAGCCGGCGCTCTTTGCAGGCGCTGCTCTTCGCTGCAGTGCTTCCAACCCCGTTTTACGCACAATCCGTGACTGCGACCGTAACTGGCACAGTCCACGATCCCTCGGGTGCGTTGATTCAGAACGCGTCGGTAACGGTGACAGACCTCGGTACGAATACCAGCCAGACTGTTACCGCAAACAAAGACGGCGAGTACACCGTCGTGAACCTCGCACCATCCAGCTATCAAATTGAAGTGGATGCAGCAGGATTCCAGCACTACAAGCAGCGTGGCATCACGCTCAATGTCTCGCAGAATGCAAGAATCGATGTGGGCCTGTTGCCCGGCGCGGCGAGCAGCGTTGTCACGGTGGAAGCAGATGCAAATGCAATCGACACGACGGACGTCACCATTTCGTCTGTTGTGACCGGCTCCGAGATCCGGAACCTTCCGCTGAATTCTCGCAATCCCTATTCTCTGATCGCACTGACGCCTGGTTTTGCAGGTTCGGTCGGTAACAATTACAACTCAGTCGGCTATTCCGATCAACGGCACGCGCCAAGGCTACACCGACGTCCTTGTGGACGGCATTCCTGGTGGATTTCCCACGGTCAACGGCAACTCAGGCGTGGGTGTCTTCCCATCCGTTGACGCGATCAACCAGTTCCGTGTGCTGGGACAGAATTATCCCGCAGAGTTTGGCCGCAGCCTAGGCGGCATCCTGAACACTGCCTTTAAGAGCGGCACAAACCGCTTCCACGGCACGCTCTTCGAATTCGCGCGCAATTCTGCTTTGGACGCGAACGACTACTTCTCCAATCGCAACAAGCGGGCGCTGCCTACCTTCCAGCGTAATCAGTTTGGCGGCGTGCTGAACGGCCCCATTCTTCGCGATAAGCTCTTTTTCCTGGTCTCGGCAGAGCTGTTACGCGCTTCGCAGGCCACGCAGACCACGGCATCTGTACCGACATTGCTCCAGCGCCAGGGAGACTTCTCGCAAACCTTCACCTCTGCGGGTGCGCTCGTACAGATCTACGATCCTTTCACCACGCGGTCGAACGGATCAGGCGGCTATGTACGTACCCCCTTCGCCGGCAACGTCATTCCCAAAGCTCGTCAGAGCCGCGTCGCACAGACGTGATGAACTACTACCCGCTGCCCAACATCGCAGGAGACCCTCGCACGGGGCAGAACAACTTCTTCGCCACCAGCACACAGGACAACCGCATCGACAGCTGGGACGTTCGACTGGATGCTCGACTGCCGCACAACCAGACATTGTTCGGCCGCTACTCCGACCGCTTTTACGATGACAACCCACAGCCCTTCTTTCCGACCGCGATCACACAGGCAGAGAACCGGATCGAACAGCGCAACTGGATGCGCAACTTTGTCCTCGGCTACACGGCTACGCCGAAGGCCAGTCTGGTGTATGACGTTCGCCTCGGCTTTGCTCGCGCGTTGTACGACTACCTCAACGCAGGCCTCGGCTTCCAGGCGAGCGACCTGGGCTTGCCCGCGTCCGTCGTGAACGGCGGCGGCCTTCCAGTCTTTCCGGTCGTGACGGCAAGCAGCTATGTGCAGCTTGGCAATGGAGACAATCGCCACAACGCCTTTATGTCCTACAGCCTGTTGCAAAGCCTGACATGGCTGAAGGGAAATCACGTGGTGAAAGCGGGCCTGGATGCACGCATGATCCGCGTGAACGATCGTGAGACACGCGACACATCCGGCAACTATGCATTTACCAACGGCTTCACGCAGGGTCCCAATCCGAACGCGGCGAGCACGGCAGCGGGAAACAGCATCGCGTCGATGCTGCTTGGCACGGGAACGGGAGACCTCATTCAGAACTTTAAAGATGCCGCGACTCAAAGCTTTTACTACGGCGCTTACCTGCAGGATGATTGGCGCATCATGCCCAAGCTGACGCTGAGTATGGGGTTGCGCTATGACCTGGATACACCGCGGACGGAACGCTATAACCGCACGAATTTCTTTGATCCGAATGTTGCGTCACCGGCCCTCGCGCAGGCGTCTGGTCTGTCCGGTCTCAAAGGCGGCCTGGTCTTCGTTGGAGTCGGTGGGCAGGATCGGCACCAGTACTCGACGGACGCGAACAACTTCGCGCCTCGCGTCGGTCTCGCTTACTCCGTCGACAAGAACACCGTGATCCATGCGGGGTTTGCCATGGTGTACGGACCGTCAGCGCAGGCAGCCGCCGGCACCATTGGACCGTTCGGCTTCCGCGTGCAGAATGACTGGGTTGGTTCACTGGACGGCATTACGCCATTGAACACGCTCGATAACCCTTTCCCGAATGGCTTCCAGCCCGCACCGGGCGCCGCACAGGGTGTTGCGACCGGTGCTGGGGGACAGATCCAAGGTGTGTTGCGAAACACGCCCACGCCCTACACAGAGCAGTACACAATCAACGTCGATCGGGAACTGCCTGGAAAGCTCCATGTTCAGGTGGGCTACGTGGGCAATCACGGGGTAAAGCTTCAGCAGAGCCGCGAAGGCGGCATTGACTTCAATCAGCTTCCTGTTTCGGCGTTGGCACTTGGGGCGACTTTGAACGATCTGCTGCCGAACCCTTTCTTCGGCACCATCACGCGCGGTGCACTCTCCGCGGCACGCGTCAGCCGTGCCCAGTTGCTGCGTCCTTACCCGCAATTCACCAGCGTGCAACCGCTCTTTATGACAGGAGCGCAGACGAAGTACAACGCCCTGCAGATCCAGCTCGAAAAGCGGATGAGCTTCGGCCTGGAGGTGAGAGGCAACTATGTCTACTCCAGATCGCGCGACTCAAACGTAACCCACCAGGACAGCTACAACCCGATGTACGACTACGCCATCGCCTCACAGGACGTTCCGCACCGCGTGGTTCTTGCCTACACCTACGAACTCCCCGTCGGCGTGGGCCGATCCTTCGGCACGAACATGAACCGGGCGGTGGACGCACTCATTGGGGGGTGGCAGGTGAACGGCATCACCACACTGCAGAGTGGAACACCACTGCAGGTCACTGCCAGCAATACCTCCGGCCTCGGCAACCCGACGCTGTATGCCAACTGGAACGGCTCAAACCCAACACTTGGCGGCGACATCCACGACCGTCTGACCCGTTCGTTCGATACGTCCGCTTTCACCCAGCCTGCGGCCTTCTCGCTCGGCAACGCACCCGCGTATATTGCGCAGCTCCGTTCGCCTCGCCTGGTGACAACGGACTTCTCGTTGTTCAAAGCCTTCCACCTGCGCGAGACCATGCAGCTGCAGTTACGCGCGGAAGCCTTCAACGTCTTCAACCACGTGCAATTCGGCGCACCCAACACCAGCGTCAACTCCACTGCGTTTGGCACCATCACATCACAGGCCAACACGCCGCGGCAGCTTCAGTTCGGGGCGAAGTTGCTCTTTTAAAGGATCCCAACCTGAACGGCCTCACCATGGTGAGGCCGTTTTCACTTGGAGAGAAGCGGACTCACCTCCGGCGACAACCTCAGTCGGTGCAACAAGGTGCCGTAGCAGTCTAATCTTGATCCGAGGAATTCTTGAAGATGTCCGATCATTCATCCCATGACCTTTCCCGACGAAGCTTCATCGGGACTTCAGCGCTTGCGGCGGGTGCGCTGCTCACAGGCCTCGCTGCTGACGCGGCCCAGACAAAGTCGCGCCCGAATATCTTGTTCATCATGACCGATGACCATGCTGCGCAGGCCATGAGTTGCTATGGCAGCAAGATCAATCAGACACCCAACCTGGATCGGATCGCCAGGGAAGGCATGCGCATGGATCATGTCTTCGCCACCAACGCCATCTGCACTCCCAGCCGCGCCACCATCTTGACCGGCAAGTACAGCCACCTCAACGGTGTGCCGATCTTCAATCGCTTCGATGGCTCGCAACCCACCGTTGCGAAGTATCTGCAAAGCGCCGGCTATCACACCGCGATGATTGGCAAGTGGCACCTTGGCAGCGATCCTACCGGCTTTGACACTTGGAATATTCTCCCCGGACAGGGCGTGTACAACGATCCAGTGTTCTACGACAAGGACGGCTCCACGCAGATCAAGGGCTACTGTACGGACATCATCGCCGATCTGACGATCCGGACACTGAAAGAGCGTCCTCAGGACAAACCCTTCTTCATCATGTCGCACCACAAGGCTCCTCACCGCGAATGGACGCCAGACGAAAAGCACCGAAAGCAATTTGAGAACCTCCACATCCCCGAGCCGGCGACACTACGCGACGACTACGCGGGCCGTACCGATGCTCTGCGAGAACAAAAGCAATCCGTCTTTCGTGACCTGACGCGCGCAGATCTCAAGATCGTTCCACCGGCAGGCCTGTCACCGGAGGACCAGAAGCAGTGGCTGGCTGCAAAGCCGATGGAAGTCGAGATTGAGTCCGACGGCGTGAAGAAAACTATCACCGGCCGGGAGTTGGAAGACTGGAAATACCAGCGTTACATGCGCGACTATCTCGCCTGTGTTCAAAGCGTCGACGATAACGTCGGTCGCGTGCTGGACTGGCTCGACGCCAACGGGCTGCGAGAGAACACCATCGTCATTTACACCAGCGATCAGGGTTTCTTCCTTGGTGAACATGGGCTATTCGACAAACGCTTCATGTACGAGGAGTCGCTCCAGATGCCGTTCGTAGTTCGCTGGCCGGGATTCATCAAGCCCGGCACAGTCTCGAAGGCCATCGGCATCAATTGCGATTTCGCACCCACGTTCCTTGACGCGGCCGGCCGCCCGACGCCCGCCGACATGCAGGGTCGCAGCTTCCTTCCAGTCTGGCAGGGACACACACCCAAAGATTGGCGTCATGCCATGTACTACCGCTACTATCACGATCCAGGCGATCACAACACACGTGCCCACTACGGTGTCCGCACCGAGACGCACAAGCTGATCTATTTCTGGAAGAAGGATCAGTGGGAGTGCTACGACCTCGTGCATGATCCCTCCGAGATGCACAATATCTACAGCGATCCCACTGCACAATCTCTAGTTGCCGCGTTGAAGCGGGAGCTATACCGCCTGAAAAAGGAGCTGAAAGACGACGATCAGTTTGCGGTGACGCAGCCGGAGGATTCATCCTACGTGCAGCCGCCACCCCGAAAACGCTGAGCGACTAAGTCGGCAGAAACCGCTGTCGTTCTGCGGTGTGCTTAAGCGCTAGGCTCAAAACAAACCGGGTTCCATTATGAAAGTGGAACCCGGATAAGTGGAGTACTAGGGGTATCAGAAACCAACGCGCAGACTGAACTGGAACTGACGGTCTGCACAGTATGTCTGGCCCTTTGTGGTGCTCTTGCCGAAGGTGCCGGAGGTATAGCCGACATCCGGGTTTATCCGCTCTCGGATGACTGAGCAAGTTAAAGGCCTCGGCACGGAAGGTGAGCACCGTGTTTTCGTGGCCGGGGACAAGCGTCCAGCTCTTGTTCAATGCAGCGTTATAGCTCTGGAAGCCGGGTCCGGTGATCTGGTTACGAGATCCTCGACCAGCGAACTTGCCCGCGTATTGCGTTGTAAGTACGTCATACGAGGTCACGAAGGCCGACGTGCCGAACCAATTAGTTCGACGCACCGGAGTTAGTGGCTTGATTGATGTTCGAGAAGCTCTTGTAGGGACGGAGAGCATCCTGGTTGACACCGGGGTTCGCCTGCACCGTTCCTGGCTGAAGCTGATTGGCGTTCAGAATATTCTCCAGGTGGATGCCCCTGCGGCCGGCGTAGGACATGGTCAATAAGCCAAGGGCAGGGACTTCCTGTTCCACGGTGAGGTTCCAGTTGTACGCTTCGGGGCTGGGATAGTTATAGGCCTGCGACGAGTAGTTGAGCGGGAAGTTGTTCGCTCCTACACCGCTCGGTGCGTCAACACGGTCGAGTTGGACAAGAGCTTTCTCTACGTGCAGACCTTGAGCATCTCGCCAATCAGCTCTTTCACGAGATTGGCCTGCAACTCAGTGTCGCCAGGTATGGCGCTTCGAACTGGGAACGCGGTGCGAATCTGGACCGTATTGAGACGCCCCTGAACGACAGAACTTGGCTGGATGCGGAGATGAAGCTTGCTCTACAGCTACCGTCAGAAGGACAACGAGGGGACCGCCTGTTGCAGATCGCCAACTGGCAAAAGGCACCGAAGAATGGTTTCTATGATGACCTCGGGGATCCCACCGCCGAGCCGCATGTGTTGCGAGGAACGTCCTGGGCGAACGACCCGGAGATGTATCACGCGGTCATCGACGGCATTGCTGATCATACCCTCGAACAAGGTTGGCGCCTCTCGTGGCTGAGCTATGCAGAGACGTTGTATGAGGTGCCTCTGTCGCTGCGTCATATCAAATTGAATACTGCAAAAATATTCGATGCACGTCACCTACCTCGGACGAAGCGATTAGACCTCAGTTCCGACTAAAGCTTCTGAGAAGCTGACGCTTAGAGTGGTTTGTTTTGGCGACGCATTTCCTGGCGCAGGAACCGTCCGCTAAGGCCAGGATTTTGTGACACGGTCCAGAAAAGCTTTGCAGCGCGCGCAATCAGGATTTCTACCTGCGGACGTTCCGCAAGCGCCACAGTGGCCAAGCAACGACACCCTGGCACGGCGCCATGTCGAGTTTAGGACGGCAAATAGCCTCCGCAGGCTGCTCGACCGTGAAAGCTGATCTCCCGAATCACCGACGCCAGCTTTCTCCATGTACGAAGAAATTACAGCTTGGTGGAGGCTCGCTCTGCCGTCTGGCAGACCTTCGGATATTTCTGCTCATGAAGCATCCCGGTTTGGGCACCAGAACCGCCGACTGTCCAGTCGGCTTTCCACTCGCTGTTCGCTGTTGCATGCGCAACTGCTCGCGTGGCACAGAACGCACTCTCCAGGCGCGACGGGACGCGCTACGCTTCCCGTGCCTGGACCTGAGCTGGATTGACGACTGCCCAGCATGCGGCGCCGAGCATGGCCATGCAAGCTGCGGTTCCGAAGGAAGAGGTCCAGCCGAAGCCGTGGGCGATCCATGGCGTCAATGATGCGGTAACTGCGCCGCCAACCTGTCCGCCCGTATTCACAAGAGCAGAGAAGACGCCGGACTGCTTGCCGGCGATGTCGATCGAGACGGACCAGAAGGAACTCTGCGAGAGGTAGAGTGCACCCGCGCCAAGCGAGAGAATGATGGCGGCCGTGATCGGGTTCTTTGCCTGTGAGCCGAAGACAAGGAAGCACGCGGTGAGGCAGAGTGCAACCGAAGCCAGCCAGCATCGGCCGGCGCGCAAACCATAGCGACGCGTAATGCGGTCACTGAGAGCGCCACCCAGCAGGCAGAAGAACGTCATGGAGATAAAAGGCAACATCGTGAACAGTGCGCTGGACTTCGGATTAAAGCCGCGCACTTCGGACATGTACGTGAAGAACCAACTGAAGTAGATCCAGGAAATATATCCGAAGCAGAAATAGGCGCCCATGAGAAGTGGCAGATCCTTGCGGGTAAACATCGCCTTCCACTCGAATTTCGGAGCTACCGGGTTCACGGTCGCTCCATCCACGAGGTCACTTTCTGTAGGCAAGGTGCTCGGCAGACCAGCACGAATCTCCTGCAGCTCTTCTTTGGATACCGAGGGGTGCTGTTCCGGCATGTTGCGAGATGCGAACCACCACACGCCACCGATGAAGACGCCGACGATCGCACTGAACCAGAAGGCCGCGCGCCAGCCATGCTGCGTGATGATCCAGTTGAGGAGGGGCGGTGTGAGACCGCTACCGGCACCCACACCAGCGAAGATCAGGCCGTTGATGATCCCGCGTTCTCCAACCGGGATCCAGTTGGAGACGAACTGATTGGCTGCGGGGTAGACGACGGATTCACCAGCTCCCAGCAGGAAGCGGAGTGCGATCAGCCAGAAGACAGCGGTGGGTGTGCCCACCGGCAACAGTGTCGCCAGGATGGTCGCGACGCCCCACCAGAGCGTGCCAATAGTGAGCACAGCTCGCGGGCCGAAACGCGAGGCCATCCAGCCCGCGGGTACCTGCATGATGGCGTAGCCAATCAGGAAAGCGCTGAAGATCCATCCGAGCCGTTCGTGGCCCAGGGCGAACTCCCGGCTGATCTGCGGACCCGCGATGGAAATGTTCGTACGGTCGAGGAAGGCAATGCCGCTCAGTGCGAAGAGAAGAAAGCCAAGCAGATACCGGACGCGGACTGAAGATGCCTTTGAACTCATACCTGTTTTTTGCTCCGGGTCGCCGATGGGGTGCGCAAGAAGGTCAGAGCCATGATGACAGCTCGCCCCGAGGAACCATGTTGTTGAAGTCAGAACGGCGTCCGTTAGAAGGGACGCCGTCTGGGGTTGCAGGTATAAGAATAGTGCCTTAGTGGGCTTCCTGGTCCTTGCCGAAGGCCGTGTGCATAGTTGTCCAGCGCTTGGACTGCTTCTGAGCGCTGGATGCCGGCGCGCCGTACGGATCGGCCGAGATGCCGTTCAGATCGTAGACCACCTTGCCGTCTTTGATGGTCAGCTCGCAGGTGAGCTTCTGCTTGCCGTCGACGCGGACGTTGTTCATGTCCACAAATCCGAACCTGCCATTCTCGAGGCGAAGAATAGCGACGTCGGCGATCGCGCCTTCAGACAGGTTGCCGAGCTGGTCCTGCTTCATCTCATGCGCGGGATTTGAAGTGGACTGCTTGATGACCAGCGGCAGCGGTTCGCCCAGCGCAAGGAACTTGTCCATCACGTTCAGCATGTCCTTCATACCGGCGTTCATGCTGGTGATATGGATGTCGGTCGAGATGGAGTCCGGAAGGAACTTGAACTTGGTGACGATGGGGTACGCCACGTTCCAGTTGAACGAGCCACCACCGTGTCCCACGTCGAAGTAGATACCCCGCTTGCGGCCTTCGATCAAGCCCTTCTGCGGTCCGAGGGTGACGGGATCCTGCTCTTCGCGCAGACCGCTGTAGACGTGGGTGTAGATGTCGCCGGGGCGGAGCACCTTCGTCAGCAGGTCGTAGAGAGGACGTTCCTTGCGGTCGGCGCCGTAGTCGATCATGACAGGGATGTTGGCGATGGTGCCGGCCTTCACAGCCTGCTCATACGGCTTCCATTCCGGACCTTCGAAGTGGGCGCTCTTGATGCCGACGATCAGGCCAGGGTACTTCTTGGCCACTTCTGCAGTCGCCGCGCCGTCCATGTCGTCCAGGTTCTGTTCATATTTAGCGCCACGCATGCCCGAACCGACGATATTCAGCTCTGCGAGGATGCGGGTCTGCTGACGGTCGATGACACGCTGCTTGAAGTCTTCAAAGTTGCGCCAGCCGGAGCCGCCGGCATCGACGACCGTGGTCACACCAACGCGGAAGGTAAAACCGTCCGGGTAGATGCTGTTGTCGCCGGCGTAGGAGTTCTTTTCGCCTGTGCCCGTGTAGACGTGCGCGTGAATGTCGATGAGGCCTGGCGTCACGTAAAGGCCCGTCGCGTCGACGGTCTTAACGGCTGAGGCAGACGGGATCGTGGCGGCGACCTTTGCGATCTTGCCGGCGCTGATGGCAACATCCATCACGGCATCGATGTTGTTGCGCGGATCGATGACATGGCCGTGCTGGAGCAACAGGTCGTACTGCTGGGCGTGGAGAGCGGCGCCGGACAGCAGAGCAAGTCCAAACGCCAGGCGAACGGATCGGAACGAGAGATTCAAAGGAACTCCTTACGGCTGTTTAACAGGACAGCACATCATCTACCCCGCGGAGCGGTCTGTCATGGGCCCATGGGCCGTGGCGCGTCTACGTCAATAGTCTTATAGGATTGCAGGTCTGTAGCCTTGCAAATGCTTGCGGAGCGTCGCCGCTTGTGATTTGGTAGACAGAGCAGACGCATGAAGAACACTCCCCGAAGTGGTAACAGAGGCCCGCGGATCAGGATACAGTTTCTGATCGTCCTGATGGCGTTCGTGGCCGGTTGCGCGTATGCGGGGCAGGCTGCGGTGCCGACGCCCGGGGTCCGGCTGCGCCTGTCGGAGTACCAAAAACAGAACTGGCAGGTGGAAGAAGGTCTGTCCGAGAACAACGTGCGGCAGATCACGCAGTCAACCGACAGGAAGCTGCTGCTGGCGACGTTTTCCGGTGTGCTGACCTTCGACGGCCAGCGATTTGAGCCGGTGGGCACTGTAAAGAACCCGGCTGGCGTAAATGGGGCGGCAGTGAACGCGATGCTACCCGGCCTGGACAACGATCTGTGGGTGGGCACAGATGGCAGCGGTGTCCTGCACCAGACGGCGGCCGGTGTTGTGAACGTGAGCGAGCAGGCTGGATTGCTGCATGAACGCATCCGCACCATGATGCTGGACCACGCGGGCACGCTGTGGGTCGCGACGCATAACGGAATTGAACGCTTTCGGAATGGCCGCCTGGAGCGCATTCCCGGTACTGGAACAATCGCCGGTGATATCACAGTGGTCTTTGCCGACTGCCGCGGTGGGAACGGCATTCCAGGTTCCATGTTGTTCATCACGTCAAACGGGTTGTTCCGATGGCGCAGTGAAGCGCTGCAGGCCCTGCCGTTGCCCAGGCAGTACGGATCGCCGACGGCGCTCTTCCGGGATCGTGATGGCGGGCTTTGGATCGGTACGGATCACGCTTTGTTGCAGGTGCTGGACGAGTCAGCGAATGCGCCGGTCGTGAAAGAAGTGATGGGGACCAAAAGTCCTGTAACGCAGTTGGTGAGCGACGCGGGGCGCAACGTCTGGGTTGGGACTCGCCACGACGGCCTCTGGCGTTACAGTCCGGCGATCGGAAAAGTCGCAGCCGAGACAGCGCACTGGGGCGCACGTGAAGGCTTTGAAGACGAGACCGTACGGTCGCTCTTTGTCGACGACGAAGACAATCTTTGGATCGGCATGTTGACCGGCGGACTAAGCCGGTGGCGCAAGGCGCCCTTCGCTCCTTATGGAAGGCAGGAAGGCCTCGCGGTGGGCTACGCGGCGGCGGCCTTCGCCGACAGCCGGGGAGACCTTTGGCTCGGCTCTTGGGGGCAGGGACTCTTCCACAAGCATGGGGAAGTCACCGTGCCGGTGCCGTTGCCGGAGATGCAGCCCTCGACACCGATACGTGCGCTGACCGAAGGGAAACCGGGCGAGATATGGGTGGGCACATGGTTTGACGGGGTATACCGCGTCACCGAGAAGAAAAAGCAGCACTACCGCTTGGGTATTGAGTCTCCAGTGAATGCCGTGAGCGCGCTGCTGTACTCGCGTGAAGGGGAGCTGTGGATCGGAACCTACACGGGCATCTTCCGCTTCAGCTCGGGGGAGCCGGGCAAGGGGGCGGCGGATCGTCTGCTGGACAACAAACTAATCACCTGCCTGTCCCAGGATCAGGACGGCAGTGTACTGGTCGGCACGAGTGAGGGACTGTTCCGCGTAAAGGGACAGACGGTCACCGCCATCAAGGGCCTGACGCATCCTTACGTACTGTCGCTGTCGCGCGATCTGGCCGGGGATATCTGGGTGGGATCGCGACGGGGCGGCCTGGGCCTTCTGCAGGGAGATCATGTTGCGCCGCTGCAGGTGGGCGGCGCGCTCGGCAGTCTGCCAATCTACAGCGGTCTGGAAGATTTCGATGGCCACCTATGGTTGGGGACGTCACGTGGCATTCTTCGCGTCTCCCGCGAGCAGATGCAGCGCGCCGTGGATCGCCATGGGACCGTGCCGGACGTTGTGCTGTTCGGCAAGGCGGACGGCATGCGTTCAAGCGACTGCAGCGGACCATCGCAACCTGGCGCGACGCGCATGGCGGATGGGACGTTGTGGTTTGCCACGACACGCGGCTTCGTCCATACGACGGCCGTCGCAGAGGATGCGGGACCTCGGGTCGCCGTGGCTTCCATAGAGGGGTGGAGCTCGGCGGCGAGCGGTGAGATGGAGACGCTGCGGTCGAACGGGACCCTGGAGCTAAAGCCCGGGCAGGCGGATCTGCGGATCTTCTACGACGCCCGCGAACTTTCGAATCCTGGACAGATTGAGTTTCGCTACAGGCTGGATGGCTATGACAGCGAGTGGACGACCACACATCTGCGTGCTGCGCACTACCAGCATCTGCCGCCGGGCCACTATCGGTTTGAGGTGCAGGCGCGTAAGAGCGGCACGGATTGGATTTCGCCGTCGGCAGCCCTGGGCGTTCGGCAGATGCCGCACTTTTACGCGCGGTGGTACTTCATGGTTGCGATGCTGCTGCTGTGTGGCGCGGCCGCAGTGGTCTGGTATCGCCGACGCATGCATCGCATGCGCGCTTCGCTGGCCGTGATTGTGGAAGAGCGAAACCGCATTGCGCGGGAATGTCATGACACGCTGATGGCGGGCTTCGCTGCAGTGGCCTGGCAGGTGGAGGCAACCGCAAAGCGGCTGGTGGATGGTGGCGATCCCGCGGCTGCGGTGCAGTCCTGCGAACTGGCGCACAGCATGGTGGTGCACTGCCAGGCTGAGGCACGCCGCATCATCTGGGATCTGCGCGACTCGCAGGAGCTTTCCGGCGTGCTGTCGCATGCGCTCTCGCGCGCCATCGATGCGCACTATCGTGAGCACAGTATCCATGTGGATCTGCAGGTGGACGGTACGGAGCTGGTCTTGCCGCCGGGGTCAGTGCATCACCTGGTCTGCATCGGCCAGGAGGCGATCTCGAACGCGCTCCGGCACGCCTCGCCACAGCGTATCGATGTGCGCCTGGTCTTCAATAAGGGCGAGGTTCGCCTGGAAGTCAAGGACGATGGATGCGGCTTTCAGCCGGGACGACCTTCGGCTAAAAAGGGCCACTTCGGCATGATGGTGATGGAAGAGCGCGCCCGGAAGCTGGGTGGCGATTTTGCGGTTCGATCGACCCTGCATCTCGGTACTGAGATCGTCGTGCGGGTTCCTTTTTCAGCAGGTGATGCGATGCCCGTGGCGGAGCGAAACGCCCTGTCCGCCGCCATGTGGTAGGTCGTTTCTGTTAGGTTGATGCAGATGACGAAGCTCACGCGAATACTGCTGGTGGAGGATCACTTCCTGGCGCGAATGGCGCTGACCAGCGTGCTGTCGATGCAGCCAGGCCTGCAGATCGTCGGTCAGGCTGTCGACGGTGAGCAGGGCATCGCCATGTACCGCGAGTTCCTGCCAGACATCGTTTTGTTGGATCTGAGGCTGCCTCGTATGAGCGGGTTTGAGGTTCTTGCTACGATTCGCAAAGAGTTTCCGCATGCGCGTTGCATCGTGCTGTCTTCCTACCAAGGCAGCGAGGATATCTATCGCGCGCTGCGGGGTGGCGCACTTGGTTACCTTACAAAAGACGCCAGCGGCGACGAGGTTCTGAACGCGATTCAGGCAGTGGGTCGCGATCTTCGCTACATTCCTTCGGCGGTGCTCAATCGGCTGGCGGAACGCATTCCGGCCACCGATCTAACGCCACGCGAGGCCGAGGTACTGACCTGCATCACGCGTGGGCGGTCGAATCGCGAAATTGCAGAAGAACTCGGAATTGCGGAGAAGACCGTGCGCATCCACGTGAGCGCGGTGTTGGATAAGGTCGGTGCGCGTGACCGCACGCAGGCCACCATCTTCGCGCTGCAGCGCGGTCTCGTCCACTTGGACGAAGCCTAAAATACTTGCGGTCGGCGTAATCGATCCAACTAGGTCATTTGACTTACGAACAAATGTGCAATATGGCCGATGCGCCATTTCCGGTCGTGCTGTGAAATAGCTCCATAAGCACAGCCAGATTCGCATGTGAACGGCGGGGCCCGTAGCGCCTTCACAGCCTGCACTTCATTTCAGCTTGACCCGGAGCGCCTCATTGAAGAAGTCTCTTCTTTACCTTGCACCCATGGTTCTTCCTGCCGCGATGTTCGCGCAGGTAGCAAACAACACGTCTCTTGTAGGAACCGTCACGGATAGCACTGGTGCAGTTGTATCCGGCGCACATGTCACTGCCGTGAATACTGCAACAAAGGTTCAATACACGGGCACGACCAATGCACAGGGCTACTATCAGATCCCGTTCGTGCAGCCTGGTAGCTATGACGTGTCCGTTGAGCAGAACGGCTTCTCGCGCGTAACCAGCAAGGGCACCGATGTTGTGCTGAACATGGCTGCACGTACTGACGTCATGCTGCAGGTCGGTTCTTCCACACAGGAAGTGACTGTGACCACCTCGACCCCAGCACTGTCGACCGACGATGCACTGGTGGGCGAGACGGTAACGGCGCACCAGGTCGAGAATCTGCCGATGGCAAGCCGCCGCGTCATGGAACTGGCGACGACGAATCCCAGCATCATCGTCGGACCCAAGACCAGCTATACCGGTAACCCTCCCGGCGCAAACTACATCGGTGCAGGTACGCGTGAAGTTACGAATTCGCTGACCCTGGACGGCATCACGATCATGAACTCGCTGATCTCGAGCTCGCCGGTCACACCGAATGCAGACGCAGTCGGCGCGGTTCAGACGCAGACCGGCAACTATACCGCGCAGTACGGCGCGTACATGGGCGTACACATCAACGTCGACACCAAGGCCGGAACGAACACCTTCCACGGCACGGCATTCGACTACGTGCAGAACACCGTGTTCAACGCCAAGAGCTTCCTGACGCCATCGGGCGCCGCTACTCCTGTACAGCATTTCAACCAGTTCGGATTCGTTCTGGACGGCCCCGTCGCCATCCCGCACGTCTTCAACGGTCGCGACCGCCTCTTCTTCATGGGATCGTATGAAGGTCTTCGGCAGAAGCAGCAGTCTCCGACTGTCGCCACACTGCTGACGCCAGCAATGCAGAGCGGCGATTTCTCCGCACTCTGTACCAGCTTCGTTGGCGGTATTTGCGCCGCTGGTGCAGGTCAGCAGATTGTGGACCCAGTCACGAAGACGCCGTATGCGAACAACCGCATCACGAACGTTTCGCCCCTCGCTACCAAGCTGCTGCAGTACTACGCGAATCCGAACCTGCCAGGCACCACGAACAACGCCAGCGTTGCCGTGCCGAACACCTTCCAGCAGGATCAGACGCTTGATCGTGTTGACTACAACCTTGGCGAGAAGGTCCGTCTGTTCGCCCGTTACTCCTACCAGACGATCACGTCCGCGTCGGGCAACATTGTTCCTACGTCCGGCAGCAGCTCGCCGACCAAGAACACGAACGGCTTGATTGCGTACACGCACATCATCACCCCGCGCATGATCAACGATCTCCGTGTGGGCTTCAACAAGTTCAGCACCAGCTCGCTCAACTACTTCTATACGGCCGGTCTGGGCACGGCAGGTACGGATCTCGGCATCCCGGGCTTCACCGCAGATACTGCGAATGCAAACCCCGGCATCCCCACGATCACCATCACCAACTACCAGGGCCTTGGCGCTGAGGGTACGAACTGGTTCCAGGACGACCGTACGATTCACGGCTACGACCAGATCAGCTACACCTTCGGCAAGCACAACATCATGGCAGGTGCAGACATTCGCCGGATGACGACCGGCCGTGCAGCCGGTAACACGCCGCGTGGTCAGTTCAGCTTCAACGGTTCCTATACCGGAAACGCTGCAGCCGACTTCATCACCGGTTACTCCAACCAGGTAACGACACCCGTTTTCCAGGTGAAGGGATCTGTCTCCGAGTGGCGTAATGGTTTCTTCGCGCAGGACAACTGGCAGGCCACACAGAAGCTGACGGTTCAGTACGGCGTCCGTTATGAGCTGCCGCTCGTCCCGACCTCCCTGAATGGTTACGCCCGCATCCTGAACTCGACCTACACCGCGCTTACGCCAAACAGCACGGCAACCACACCAGGAACGTTCGTTCCCACGCCTGGCTTCGGATTCCACGGACCGAACCATGACCTCATCTCCCCGCGCCTCGGTCTCGCATACCGCGCAACAGACAAGATCGTGATCCGCGGTGGCGGCGGTATTTTCTACAACCCCAACCACCTGAACGCCTTCACGCTGGCGTCCTCGAACTATCCGCTCGCGGCATCGATCGTTTACAACGGCAACAGCGGTACGAACCCGGTCGGTACGCTGACCTTTGCCAACCCAACAGGCGGCAGCGGCGGAACAGCTTCTCCCGTGGCGGGAACGCCTGGCACGTATGTCTCGGCCTTTACGGATAACTACTATCTGCCGACCCCGCGCATGTACCAGTGGAACGTGGATACCGGTGTAGAGCTCTGGAAGGGCGGCGCGTTTGAGCTGCAGTACCTTGGTTCCAAGGCGCTGTACCTGGATCGCTCCTACTACCCGAACCAGCCCACGCCGGGTGCTGGCGCTGTCAATCCCCGTCGTCCCTACCAGTTGTTTGGCCAGATTCGTCAGATCACCAACGACAGCTTCTCGACCTATCACGGCATGAGCGCAATCTTCCGTCAGCACGCATATCGCGGGCTGGATGTCATGCTGGGCTACACGTGGGCACACAACATGGACACGTCGAGCGACGCGAATGGCGGCGGTACGGCGATGATCCAGAACAACCTGCGGGCTGACTACTCGAACTCCAACTGGGATATTCGGAACCGTTTCGTTGGAACTGTTACCTATGCCATGCCTGACTTCCATGCACTTGGAGCGATCGGCAACTCGTTGCTCGGCGGCTGGCATGCAAATGCCATCGTCACCCTGCAGTCTGGTATCCCGTTCAATGTCTCGATCTCGAACGACCAGGCCAACGTTGGTGGCATCGGCACGCAGCGCCCTAACTACGTGAAGGACGGAAACGCCCTCAGCTGTGGCCGCGCTACCCGTATCGGCAACACAAACTGCATCGACCGCACCGCTTACTCGCTGCCCGCAGCATTCACCTTCGGCAACCTGCACCGCAACGATCTGAAGGGACCTGGCTTCGCGAACGTTAACTTCTCGATGTCCAAGGACTTCGCGATCTTCGAGCGCCTGAAGCTGCAGTTGCGTGCAGAATCGTTCAACCTGTTCAACCATGCGAACGTCGGTAACCCGAACTCGAATTTGCCGACCGCAAGCGCAACCACGGGCCAGTTCAACTTCACTGGATCTACCTTCGGTACCATCTCGTCCATGGCAAGCGGATACACACCGCGTATTCTGCAGCTCGCCGGCAAGATCAACTTCTAAATTCTCCAAATTGTTCCAACCTCTAGCCGCCGGGACCTTCCGGCGGCTATCTTTTTCATTAAGCGTGTCACGCGACCAGGAGAAGCAGGGAATGAGATTGAAACGATATGCCGCCATCGGCACCACGGCGATTTGCCTGACAGCCGCTGCGGCCGTCTTCACACACGCGGGTGTTCTGGCGCAGGCTCCCAGGACTGCAGCGGAGTATGACAAGGATCTGCCCGGAATGCTGGAGGCGTATCGCCATGTGGAAGCCGCATCGGTGTCCGATGCCGTCGAGCAGACGCTGCATGAGAAGCACTACATGAGCCACAAGATGCAGGCGATCTTCCCGACAAAGTTCGTCGGCACAGCACTGACCGTACTGCTGAAGAAGGAAGAGAATCACGATCCCGATGCTCTGAGCGGCATGCTGAAGGCGATTGACACTGGTACCACCGGTTCGGTCTACGTGATGAAGATTGAAGACGGTGCCGACATCGCCGGTATGGGCGGACTGATGGGTACGGCCATGTGGTCGCGCGGCTTCAGCGGTGCGGTGGTCGATGGCGGTGTGCGCGATCTTCCGCAGTTGAAGCGCATTGGTTTCCCGGTGTATGCGACCGGGCCGGTACCGTCAACCTCCGTGGGCCACTATCGCTTCGGCGGCATGAATATCCCGGTCAATTGCGACGGCGTTACCGTGAATGCAGGCGATATCATTTCAGCCGACCAGGATGGTGTGGTCGTGATTCCGCGAGCACGTGCGGCAGAGGTTTTGATCGTGGCACAGAAGCTGGATGAGACCGAACACGCGATGTATCCGTACATTGAGCGGCTGCATTCCATCGTGGCTGCGGTAAAACAGTTTGGCAGGATTTGAGTGGCGGCGTAGGACATCTGCCCCATTAATCTGCAGAACCTCGCAGGTAGGGTTAGAGGTACTCGCAATCAACAGATCGAACGGCACTCCCATAAGCGGAAAGGTGTTTTCGTGACGCAACGGACTGATCAGCAGAAGCTCTCGCGCAGAGGCTTTCTCGAATTTAGTACGGCCGTGGCAGCAGCAGCCGTGCTGCCCTCAGTCGCGGCGGCCGAGGCGCCCGCGGGCGCTGCCGCCGATGACTACTACGCCAAGCTGGGCGTTCCTACCGTGATCAACGCGGCAGGAACCTACACCTACCTGACGGCTGCCGTGATGCCACCGTCCGTGCAGCGCGCAGTTGCGGCGGCCGCGCACCATCCGGTCCGACTGAAGGAACTGCACAAGGCCGCAGGGGAGTACATCGCCAAGCGTCTGAAGTGCGAAGGTGCACTGGTGACCTCGGGCGCTTCGGCGGCACTGACGCTCGCCACAGCGGCGTCCATCGCATCGAAGGGCAACATCAAGCCTGAGGAGATTCCGCAGGCGGCCCTCGAGCGCGGATACGAAGTCATCGTGCAGAAGTCGCATCGTTACGAATACGACCATGCCATGATTCTGTGCGGCGTTAAGGTTCGCGAAGTCGTTACGGTAGACGACTATCGCAAGGCCTTCAGCGATCGCACGGTGATGACGAACTACTTCAACGATGCTGCGCCGGAGAACAATCCTCCCACACAGATTGACCGCGAAACGTGGCTCCGCATCGCGCATGAGCATAACGTGCCGTGCCACCTGGATGCAGCCGCAGACATGCCTCCGATCGAGAACCTGTGGAAGTACACCGGCATGGGTTTTGACTTTGTCTGCTTCTCAGGCGGCAAAGGAATCCGCGGACCGCAGAATGCCGGGCTTCTGCTGGGCAAGAAGAAGCTGATTGATTTGGCAGCGGAAAACGACAGCCCGAACAGCGAAGCTGTCGGTCGTGGCATGAAAGTTGCGAAGGAACAGATTGCCGGCATGGTCGCGGCAGTGGACTGGATCCTGTCGCAGGATGATGCGACGATGCAGCGCGAGTTCCTTGATCGCACGCATGTGATCCAGGCAGCGTTGAAAAACGTACCGACGTTGAAGAGTGAGATCTTCATGCCGAAGATTGCAAACCATGTGCCTCATCTCTTCCTTCGTTATGATCCAAAAGTTGTGGGCATCACACCGCTGCAGGTCGCGGACAAACTGCGTGCACAGAACCCTCCCATTGAACTGAATCCGGCGACCGGTAACAGCGGCCGCTTCCATACTGCTGACGAGAATACGATCGTGCTTGCGACGTGGATGCTGCAACCCGGCGAAGCCGAAGTCGTCGCTGCCGCACTGCGCAAGCTGCTGACCCAACCCAACGTTTCGTAAACCAGCCACGGGCTGCCAGGAGAAACCGATGTCGAATACCGCAAACAAAACCACCCGCCGTAACCTCTTGAAGAATGCCGCAGGCGCTGCTGCCGTTGTGACCGGTGCTGCTGCATTGGTCCCGTCTGAGGCTGCCGCCGCAACCCCGAAGGAACAGAAGCAGGGCTGGCCCAAGCCGAAGGATGGCGAGAAGCGCCTTTTCTCAAGCGCAGTGTTGCATAACGGAACGCTCTACCTTGCAGGTGTCGGGGCTCACTTTGAGGGCACCATTCAAGAGCACACGAAGCATGTGCTGGACGAGCTCGAGAAGCAGCTGATCGAATGCGGTTCGTCCATGGACAAGGTCCTGAAGGTTAACGTCTACCTGAATGATCTCAAGGACTATAAGGCAATGAACGATACCTATCTGGGCCGCTTCACCGGCATTCCTCCGGTTCGCACCACGGTTGCTCCGGCAGGCGGTGTACCGGGTAACTCGCTGGTCGAGATGGACTGCATCGCTTACGTTTAAAACGGAAACAACGCCGCTGCTCACTTGAAAGACCAAAGGAAGATCATGTCTCTGTTCAGCAAAGCGCGTCCTACACGGCGCGATGTACTCAAGCAGTCCGGTGTCCTTTCTGCAGCGGCGGTCGCTGCTCCGTTGTCGGCACATGCTGCGACGCTCGCCGACGATCAGCCGGCGCGTACGGGTTTGTCTCTGTCACCCGGCACGCCACAAGACAACATCTTCACGAAGCTCGGTGTGCGTCCCATCGTCAATGCGCATGGGACGTTCACCATCATCACGGGGTCGCGTTCCTTGCCTGAGGTAAAGCAGGCCATGTATGAGGCCTCGTTCTACTTCGTGCATCTGGACGAGCTGATGGACAAGGTCGGAGCCGATATCGCGCAGATGCTTGGCGCGCCCGGATGTACCGTCACCACAGGTTGTGAAGCCGCGATTGCGCTGGCGACCGTAGCCTGTTCGTGCGGAACCAACGTGGAGTGGTCGCAGGCCTTCCCGTACAAGCGGCTGAAGTCGCAGGTCATCATCCCGAAGCACTCACGCAACCCGTACGACTTCGGTGTGCGCATGACCGGCGCGGAGATCGTGGAAGTCGATAGCGCAGAGGAGTTTCAGGCGAAGCTCACCGACAAGGTAGCGATGGTCTATGTGCTGGCGTCGCCCGCAGCAGAGAAAGGACCGCTCTCTGTTGCAAACATCTGCCAGATGGCACGCGCCAAGAACGTTCCTGTCTTTGTCGATGCAGCAGCCGAAGAGCCGCTGGTGCCGAACAAGTACATTCAGGCAGGCGCCAATCTCGTCGGTTACTCGGGTGGTAAGTGCATGCGTGGACCGCAGGCTGCAGGTCTGTTGCTTGGTGACAAGGAACTGACAAAGGCCGCGTGGTTCCAGGCCTCCCCCCACCACAACTACGGTCGTGCCTACAAGGTCGGCAAGGAAGAGATCATGGGCATCCGCGCTGCTGTTCAGCAGTGGGGTAAGCGTGATCACGCTGCCGAGCAGAAGATGTGGATGAGCTGGCTGAAGACGATTGAAGCGCGTCTGAAGCCGCTGCAGTCCACCACTTTTGAGTACCTTGAACCGGAAGACCTTTCGAACCGTTCGCCCCGTCTGCGAGTGCACTGGGATGCGAATGTCCTGAAGATCACCGGTACCGAGTTGACGGCGAAGCTGGATGCCGGCAACCCGCGCGTCATGCTGGATGGTGGCACGGGCATTCGTCCGGAAAACATGGCGAGCAGCCTGACCGTGATGCCCTACATGATGTCGCCAGGCGAAGAGAAAATCGTTGCTGATGCGATCTTCGCGGCGTTGTCGCATCCCGATGCTTACTCAAATCCTGTCATTGCGCCGGGCGCGAGCAAGGTCGAAGGTAAGTGGCATGTCGCAATTCAGTATCTGCGCGGCAAGGGTGAGCAGGAGTTCGAACTGAAGCAGAGCGGCAGCGACCTCTCCGGCACGCAGAAGGGCGAACTCTTCAACGCAACCTTGAAGGGAAGCATCCATGGCAATGACATCAAGCTGCGCAGCACCATGCCGGTTTCGGGTCATCAACTGGATTGGAACTTCAAGGGCACGGTCGCGGGCGACACCGCGAGCGGCTCCGTTGATCTGGGTGAGTACGGCAAGGCTTCGTGGCAGGCTCGCAAGGCCTAGGTCACGATCAAAAAGTAAAGGGAGTGTGGAGCGTTGGCTCCACACTCCCTTTTCTCTGCCGGCACTTACTTCGCTGCGGTCGCTGTTTCGTCGAGGCGGAAGAGCCCAAACTCGCGGATGCGAGCTTCGCCTGCGCTGGTGAGGATGTTCAGGCGTACCCGCTGTGCGGTCACTGCAGGGAAGCGGTCGATCTTCTTGTGGCCGATGGCTTCGCTCTGAACGATGGTGTGCCAGGCGCCGTCGGTCCACGCATCGATGCTGTAACGCTGGATCTGCTGACCCTCCACGAGCCACTCCATCGTCATCGCGTGATCGAAGGTGACAGGCTTCGCCAGCTTCACTTCCAGCGTTGCCGCATGCGATCCCGCGGGAGCACTCCAAAACGTGTCGGTATTGCCGTCGAGTGCGTTGGTTACGTTGTTGTCGACCGGCAGGTGCTGTTGCAGCAGACTGTGGCTGTAGCGCTGTTGCAGAGCATCACCCAGCTCACGCAAGCGTGCCACATCGCTGTCGGGCAGCAGGCCTCGATCATCCGGAGCGACACCGAGCATCCACTGACCACCGTGGCCCACGGAATTCTCGTAACTATCAAGCAGGTCAGGGAGCGACTTCAGACTTTTCTCGTCCTTCGGGTGCCAGAACCAGTGAACGTTGCGCAGCGGCGTATCCACTTCAATCGGACGCCACCGCAGGTAGCCATGACGATCGATGACGTTCCAGACTTGGTAGCCAACGGAACCAGACTCATCGCCCGCCCAGCGCGCATCGCCGTATTCGAACAGAGCGGTGTCTGCGAAGACGATGGTATTGGGCTGATAGGTACGCAAAGTCTCGATGATCTTCGGGAAGTTATAAACGTGCCCGGCGCTGCCCGCGCCATCCAGCCAGAACTCTGCAAGGTCGCCGTAGCGCTGCACAAGCTCTTCCAGCTCTGCGTTGTAGTACTTGTCATACTCGGCAGAGTCCTTGTACTTCGGCTCATGCCGATCCCAGGGGGACAGGTAGATTCCAAAGCGCAGGCCATTGGCGCGCGCTGCATTTGCAGCCTCGCGAACCAGGTCGCCTTTGCCGTCCTTCCACGGGCTCGCCTTGATGCTGTAGTCCGTCTGCCCGGTCGGCCACAGGCAGAATCCGTCGTGGTGCTTCGCGACCATGACGACATACTTCGCGCCCGAAGCCTTGATGGCCTTCATCCACTGATCCGTGTTCAGCTGCGTAGGATTGAAGACCTTCGGGTCGGCCGTGCCATCGCCCCACTCGCGATCAAGAAATGTATTTGTCCCGAAGTGCAGGATGACGCCAAACTCCATGTCCTGCCAGGCAGTTTGCTGCGGCGTCGGTTTGACATCGACTGCATTTTGCGCGGGTGAATTTTGCGAAGTCGTCAGTGCAACTGCAATGGACGCCAGTGCCAATAGCGTGTTGGCGCGGCGGGCGATGGTGCGATACATGGAAATGCTCTCTTTCGGCGGATGCGGTTATGCGAAACGTGCAAAAGCGACAGAGCGTTGGCCTGTCACAAGAGGTGAGGTGCCGGACGGAAGTGGCTGTGTCGAAGGTGAGGCATCCAGAAGAGCCATACCATTCAAGTCGCAACGGTAGAGCCGAGTGCCGGAGGCATCCTGCACCTGGAGTTTCTTGTCACTCGCGAAGAACATGTGCGTTGCACCTGCTGCATCGAGCCGCAGTTCTTTCCGTACCGCCGTGACCTCACCAATTGCTCCATCCCGTGTGACGGGCAGCATGTTGTAGAGACCTGCGGCAGCAGCGACCACCATGAGCGATCCGTCGGGAGAGAGCGCCATCGCGTGCGGCATTACGGCTGCAAGACTAAGTCGCTGCGTGCCGATCCGGTTGAGCGTGCGGCTCCGTTCATCGATGCGATAGCTCTCGACGGATGCCGTTGGCAAACCTTCGAAGCGCTCGCGAGCATTTGCTACAAACAGTGTCCCTGAGCGGGTGTTCATCAGGACTGCCGATGGGGCGAAGCTCTCAACGAACTGCAGCGGTTGCCAGGAGTCTCCGGCGGAACGAAGAACGTGCAGGCCATTCTCTACCGCGACATAAGCGTGTGTCGGACGATGAGAGAGCGGCAGCGCATGAGTGAAGTTGGTGCCATGCGCGGCAATGGTCAGGCCGGCGGCCTGCAGAAAGCGTCGTCTTGTCCAGTTAGGCTGCATACGGATCCCTCAGACCTAATAGACCATAGCGTGCACCGTTGGTCGAAGCCCAGCGTCCAGTACGCTCCCTGAGCGCGCTAGCTTCCCTTGTCTACATCGGGCTTTGATCAACGCAGCGTTCGGCGGCTGCGTTCATCAAAGCCCATAGCGGCGTGGATATTATCCACGCCGCCATGAGACTCAGTTGTTAGAAAACGTACTTGGCAGACAGCTGCAGCTGCCGTGGTCCAGAGCGGGTCTTCGTGATGTTACCGAACGTAGCATCCTGTGCGGTGCTGTTCGGGTTGCCGTAGCTTGCAATGTTGAAGACATTCGTACCATCCACGCGCAGGCTCAGGTGCTGGCGCTCGGTGATATTGAAGTCCTTGAACAGGGAAGCATCGTACTGCATGAAGCCAGGCGTGCGCTCCGTTCCGGGGCGCTGCTGGCTGATCACGCCGTTGGCCGGCAGGCCGTAGGCGCAGACGCCGTTGTCAAAGCCAGGCGTGTTGCAGGACGTCGCCGACGGATCCGTTCCGAACCAGTGAGCGACCGAACGGTTGACCACTCGCAGCGGACGGTACCGGATCATGCGCTGCTGGGACGAGTTAACACCGGAGTTGATGGTGTTGCTGGTGATCGTCGTCGGGAAGCCCGAGTAGACGAAGCCAGAGGTCGCCAGCTTCCAGCCGCCGATGAACTCATCGACGAACCGGGGCATGTTCGATCCCACCATACGTCCACGGCCTACAGGCAGATCGTAGGTCATGGTGAAGTTCAGGTTATGGCGTACGTCCGCACCGGAAGGACCATACTCGATGGTGTTGTTACGCGGATCTTCTGCGTAAGCGCTGTTGGTCTGAACGTTGGACACACCGAAGAAACCGATGCTGTTCGTCATTGCCTTGCTGTAGGCATAGTTCACAGTGAACTGCAGACCGGCCTTCAGACGCTGACGGAAGCTTGCCTGCAGCGAGTTGTAGTTCATCATCGACTGCGACGCAGTCAGCGCCACACGACCGGACTGACCAACCACCTGGTAGAAGGGCGTCTTGTTCGTGGCGAAGCAAGCAGGATCGTTTACCGCAAGCACTGCGCCGTTTACGAGGCATGGACGGGTCGGCTGGTTTGCATTGACTGCCTGGATGAGGTGATAGCCGTACTCACCCACATAGCCAACCTGTACCGAGCTCGTGTTGCTGAGCTGGTACTCCGAGGTGAGGCTGTACTCGTTCACCGTGGAGGGCTTCAGGTTCGGGTCCCATGCACGGAAAAGCTGTCCGCAGGTGGGATCGGTGCTGTAAGCGCAGGTGGCGGTGTTCTGGGCGAAGGCGTTCTGAACCGTCGTGAAGCTGCCCAGGCTGCCACCGGAAGGAGCCGATCCCGTGTAGCTCACCGAGCTCTGGAACGGCGGGTTGATGTTCAGGCGAAGGTTCGCACCGCTGCCTTCCATGTACGTCGTGGAGCCGAAGCCACCACGCAGCACCATGCGCGGCTTTGGATTCCAAGAGAAACCAACACGCGGCATGAAGTTGGTCCAGACCGGGTTGTAGAGCGCACGGCTGTTTCCGTTCACACCGGCCAGTTGGATGGCGCCAGTCTGAAGGTTCAGGTTCGCCTGCTTGTTATTGACTTCGTAGACGGGCTGGTCGTACTCCCAACGCAGACCGAGGTTAAGCGTGAAGGTGGAAGAGACCTTCCAGTCATCCTGCACAAACCAGGCATCACGCCATTGACGCTGACCGGTGTGACCGGCAAGCGTGCCGCGGCCAGCCGAGAACGCACGATTCAGGTAGAAGTCAGCCACACCGGAGCCAGACGAGCCGTTGGCCGCAGTGAAGTTACCGTTGTACGTCATCTGACCCTGAGCACCGTCGTTGCCGGTGTACAGGCTGTTCTGCTGGTAGCGGATGAACTGGCCGCCCATCTTGATGATGTGGCTACCCTTCTGCACCGTCAGGTTGTCGGCGTAAGTGAAGTTGTTCATCACATTGTCGGAGTAGATGCCGGCGTTACCGAATGCCGCACCACCGCTGCTCGCTGAGAGGTTCGCACCCGTCGAGGTGATGTTCTGCGCTGAGAAGCCAGGAACCTGGTTTCCGCCGCTGATACCAACAAGGCTGTTTCCGCTCAGACCGAAGACGCCGGTCGTGTCCTGCGGCAGACCCTGGTGCCACGCCGTACGGAAGAAGCCTACGCGGAGCTCGTTCTGAATGGTCGGCGTGAAGGTGTGCACATGGTTGATGGCAACACCCTTCGTTGGGTAGGTCGATGCAGTCGGGAAGGCGAGTGCGATCGGTGCCGTGTTCGTGTCGCCTGCCGTGCTCTGGCTATAGCGGACGAAGAAGGTGTCCTTGTCGTGGTAGCGATAATCGACCTTGACGTCGAACTGGTCGTTGTAGATGCGCTGCTTGGTCACACCGCGATAGTTGCCGTTGGTGACGGTGCCAGCCTGTGCGGCCTGGTTCGGCAGCGGATACAGCTCAGGATGTGCAAACAGATATCGCGCAACCGGATTCAAAGCCGTGACAGGAAGACGGTTGTTGGCATACGCCGGCGCTCCAGCAGTCTGCGTGTCATAGAGCTGGACCGGCGTGTTGATCAGAGAGCGATCCAACAGTTCCGAGAAATCACCCGCGCGCATCTTCGCTGTTGCCACGTTTACAGCCGACGTGCCGCCCGTGTGGTAGCGGTTGCCGGAGTAATCTGCGAAGAAGAAGAGACGATCCTTCAGGACTGGTCCGCCAAAGGTGCCGCCAAAGATGTTGCTGGTCGCGCTGTTCTTGGGCGTCGGTACCGCGTTGTGGTTGTTCTCCCACGTGTTCGCGTTGAAGCTATCGTCGTTGACGTAGTAGAAGGCGCTGCCATGGAACTGGTTGGTGCCGCTCTTCGTCAGGGCAATCACGTCGCCGCCGTTGACGTTGCCATACTCAGCCTGGGCGTTGGCGCTGACCGTGCGGACCTGGTCCAGCGCATCGGGGCTTGGGTTGTAGCCGATGGTGTTGTTGATGGTCTCGTTGATTTCGATACCGTCAAGCAGGAAGTTGTTCGACTGCTGGCGGTTGCCGTTTACTGCAACCTGTCCACCACCGCCGGTGCTGCGCTCGATGGCGTTGGTGCCGGTAAAGCTGGTGGGATCGGTCGCAACAGCGCCGGGCGTGAAGATCGTCAGCGACGAGAAGTTACGGCCCTGAAGTGGGATGTTGTCGATTGCGTGAGCATCGAGCGTTGATCCAAGCTCAGCGCTCTCCGTGTTGAGCAGTGGGATCAGTGCTTCGTTGACAGTGACCGACTGGTTGACGCCTTCAGCGCCAAGCTTGGCGTCGAACTTCGCGTCCTGGCCTGCCTCGAGTGCAAAAGGTCCAAGTGTCTGCGGAGCAAAGCCTGCAGCCTGGATCGTGACCTTGTACTGGCCAACCTGAAGGAAGCGAAGGTTGTAAACGCCCGAGCTGGTGGACTCAGCGGTGCTGCTCACGTTGGTCTGGATGTTGGTGGCGACAATCTTCGCGCCGGGTAGGACGGCGCCGGAGGCGTCCGTCACAGTGCCATTGATACTACCGGTAATCGTCTGGCCGTAGATACTGGGGCTCGTACAGACAAGCACCGCAGACATACAGAGTAGGGAACGCTTCATCAACTTGGTCTCCGAAAAGGGGAATTTCAAAGTGGAACAAACCAGGGGGCAGCGAGCTAAATATGCTGCAATTTTGATCTATGTTCTCGGTACTTTAACGTTGACACAGTAGACCGCACAACGCGCACCGAGGGCTAGGTCATATGACCTAGCAGGCTCTCGTGAGGATCGTCAGGAATAAGTGACATTCGTTTTGCTTACAGTAAAAACAGCAAGGTATCTGGAGAGTGACTTGACTCGTTTCCTCGGCTTGATCCTCGGCGCAACCTTCGCATTTACGCCACTTTTAGCGCAGGCGCCATCCCCGTTGAGCTATGTATGCCACCATGTGGGCGCGCCACCGACGATCGACGGCAAACTGGATGACGCCGTATGGCGACACGCCGCATGGACATCAGCTTTTGTAGATATTACGGGTGGCGCAGATCGGCGTCCCATCTATCGCACTCGGATGAAAATGCTGTGGGACGATCACGCACTTTACATCGCAGCAGAACTGCAGGAGCCCGATGTGCATGGCACCCTTACGGCGCATGACTCCGTAATATTTCATGACGACGACTTCGAATTATTTCTGAAGCCCGTCCCCTCAGATAAAGACTATTTCGAATTTGAGATGAACGCCCTCAACACGACCTGGGACCTTTATCTGAATCGTCCGTATCGCGAGGGCGGCAAGGCGGACAATGGTTGGGAAGCAGCAGGTATCCGGACTGCCGTCGCGGTCCAGGGCACACTCAATCAGCGGTCGGATAAAGACAAGGGATGGACGCTGGAGATTGCCTTGCCGCTGGATGCGTTTGCATCACGGCAGCAGGTTCCTATGCCTGTCGACGGCACGCAATGGCGCGTGAACTTCAGCCGTGTGGAGTGGCTGCCGGGACATCCGCGCGAAGAGAACTGGGTATGGTCGCCGCAGGGCGAAGTGAATATGCATATCCCTGATCGTTGGGGAACGCTGACGTTCCGCCGCTAATCAGCTTCAGACAGGCAGGAAGTCTGCGAACATCGGGCTCTCCAGCGAGTAGGTGTGGATCGGCGCCGACAGCTCTCCTGTCTTTGCATCTCGCTCAAGAATCACAACGCTGTTCGATGCAACGTCGCACAGCATCAGCCATCGTCCCGTGGGATCGATAGCGAAGTGTCGCGTGTTCTTGCCACCGTTACTCGCAAGCTGAATCAGCGTCAGCGCGCCACCATCGTGATCGATGCGGAAGGTCGCGATGGTATCGGACGCAACACGATTCCCAATGTAGAGATTGCGCCCGTCGGGCGAGACTGCGATCTCACCGGAGAAGGCGATGCCTTGCGGAAAATCCTTCGGCAGACTTGAGACACGGCTAACCGGCGTCAAGCGTCCTGCCTTGCCGTCCCACTGCAGGATGTCGACACTGGAATCGAGTTCTTCGAGGCAATAGATCCAACGACCATTGGGATGAAATGCGATGTGACGCGGACCGCTGCCAGGAGTGGTCGACCAGAGGGGTATCGTGTGCGGCGTGATCTCTGCGGTCCCTTGATTCACGCGGTAGATCAGGATCTGGTCCAGACCAAAGTTATTCACCAGCAGAAAGCGCCCATCCGCGGTGAAGCGGACTGAGTGTGCATGAGCACTCTCCTGCCGCTTCGGATTTGGTCCGTGGCCTGTGTACTGAATATGCGACACGGGCGAAGAGATAGCTCCATGACCGTCGATCCGGTAAGTCGTGATGCTGCCACCGTTGTAATTTGCGACGGCGAGCGTGCGTGCATCTGGCGACACGGAAACATGCGTCGGCGCATCACCCTCGCTTGACTGTGTATTGATCAGGCGAAGAACACCACTCGTCGGATCGGCAGCGAAGGCACTTACAGTTGCTCCCGCGCCGGTGGCTTCACTCACCGCATAGGCATACGTATTGCCCGCAATCCGAGCGAAGGCCATGAACGTCGGATTTGTGATCGCCACGGACTTCTGCAACACGCCAAGCGCGCCGCTCGCGGGATCCCACGTCGCGGAATAAATCTCACCGCCGGCCTTAGCCGCAGAGCACAGCAGAACGCGACGCGGAGACGACGGTACAGCCATCGCCTCGCGCACAAAAAGGAGAGCCGGGGCAACGCCAACAAATCGGCGGCGTGACCAGGGTAATGCGATCGAGGGTAGATCACTTCGCTGCAATGGGGTCCTCGTCGAAATCGTCAGTGTCACTTCGCTCCTGAGATACGGCAGGAGACAACACCTCCACAAAATACCGCACTTGGACAAGGCGACTCAACGGTTGCGCTTGGATTGCGCAGCTGCCGCAAGGTACTGCGTCCAATCCGTGGCGATGCCTCGTTGCGCCTCTTCCAGCGGCATCTCGCCCGATCGAACCTTCGCCGCAAGATAGTTCTCGACCAGATCCTTGCGTTTAAAAAATCGATCCCTCAAGACATTCTCGGCCGGCCCGCACTGCGGCCAGATGTTGCCCAACCCATCCGCTCCGCCCAACTCCAGCGGCACCAGGTGATCCAGTTCACACACCTGGGTTGATCCGTTGTTTTCAGTCGGCGCCACCATGCCATACCAGGCATACGTCACATGCTTCTGCTTCTCCGTGCTCTGGCAGTTGCGGATACATTTCGTGCGCCACTGCGGATCACGAAGGATCTCCGCGTCCAGGTTCGGCACAGCTCCGCCGGGCGTACAACGAGGGTCGGGAATCGGATAGCCGTTCCTCACGCCCACCGCGCAGGTGTCATCCTTAGGCCATTGCCAGGTTGCGAAGTAGCTGGAATCACACGTCACTCCCAGCGCGTTGCAGTCACCCTTCGAAGCGTTGCCGGGCAGCGGTTGTTGCTTGGGCACCTTACGCGATGGCGTGTCGCGTCCCGACCTCTGAGGCTTCGCGCGCGAGCCGGTTCGAGGCGCGTGAACACTCGTCGGAAAGAAACTCTTGTAAACGAGAAAGAGGACGCAAAGAATAAAGAGGGTAGCGAGGAGACGGCTTACAGGGGACTTCATTATGACTGAAGCAAGGATAGTGCATGCGACGCCGACGCCCCCGCGTCTACAGCCTCACCTGTATCTGCTGGACAGGAAACTTCGCCGCAGCATCAGAGAGATAGCCTTATCCGTCGACTCTTACGGGCGCAAAACTTGAAAAGGTAGCAATCGACGTGACACAGAAAAACAGCGGCCTGCTCCGGCTGATCGCCATCTTCAAACTGGTGAAAGCCATCACGCTCGTCGCCGTAGGCATCGGCGCGCTCCACTTACTTCACAACAACGACGCTACCGAAGCAGTGAATCGTCTGGCAGCAACGATCGGCTTCAATCCGGGTGGCCGTTACGTCGACGGGGCTCTGGCCAGGATCGTCAACCTGCCATCGAAGGACTTCAAAGAGGTCGGCATCGGCAGCTTCATCTACGCGGCCCTCTTCCTTACTGAGGGCATCGGGCTCTGGCTCATGAAGCCATGGGCCGAGTGGTTCACAGCGATCATCACCGCCTCGCTGATCCCACTGGAGATCTTCGAGATCCATCTCCACCCCACCGCCGTCAAGGTGGTCGTGCTCGCGCTCAACGTGGCGATCGTCCTCTATCTCATCCTCAGGATCCGGAACCAGAAAAAGCCCTGACGCTACAAAGGGCGACAGGCCGTGCTGCAAAGTCTCCAGACGCTTCGCGCGTTAAGGGAAATGCCTCTCGCGCTCTGTATCGTCGAGCATTGAGGAGCGGCTGACAGATGGAGCAGGAGTCATCACGCGGCACGACGCTTGAGGTGTTCCTCGCCTTCCTGCGCCTGGGCTGCGTCTCGTTCGGCGGCCCCATCGCCCATCTTGGCTACCTTCAGGAAGACATCGTCGTCCAGCGCAGATGGTGCAACGAAGACAGCTTCGCAGAACTCATAGCCCTCGCCCAATCCCTCCCGGGACCATCCAGCAGCCAGGTGTGCTTTGGTCTCGGCGTGCTCCGTGCCGGATGGCTCGGCGGCATCGCGGCCTGGACAGCGTTCACCTTACCGTCCGCTCTCCTGATGTTGCTCTTCGCCTTTGCGGCAACGCATCTCTCCGGCACGCTCGGCCTCCGCATAGTGCACGGTCTGCAGCTTGTCGCGGTCGCCATCGTCGCTCAGGCCGTCTTGATGATGCAGCGTTCCCTCGCACCCGATCGCGGACGCATGATCATCGCCGTTGGCGCGCTCGTAATTGTCAGCTTCGGCCCGGCCCGATTCGGCACTCTCCTCGCGATCCTCCTCGGCGCGATCATCGGTCTCGCATTCTTTCGAACCGTCCCGCCCGCTTCACCACGAGCATTCCTGGTGCGGCCCTCCAGGATCGTCGGCATCGCCTGCGCGGCCACACTCTTCGGTCTGCTGCTCCTGCTCCCTGTGACAAGTCGCCTGACCCACCTGCTCGCACTCCAGGTGCTCTCCGCCTTCTACACCTGCGGAGCACTGGTCTTCGGCGGCGGCCATGTCGTCCTCCCCCTGCTCGAAAGTGCTTTCGTCACTCCTGGCTGGGTGAGCGAGCCCGTCTTCTTATCCGGTTACGGAGCAGCGCAGGCAGTCCCAGGTCCGCTCTTTACCTTCGGTGCATTCCTGGGCGCGTCGATACAGGGTTCCGCCCACCGCGTGCTCTTCGGTCTACTGGGACTCCTCGGTCTCAGCGCTCCCGGCCTGCTCGCGATGGGATCCATCCTGCCATTCTGGCAAAGCTGGCGCGAGCGTCACACCGTCCAGTCGGCACTTCGAGGAGTCAACGCTGCAGTCGTAGGAGTCCTCATTGCAGCACTCTTTCATCCGCTCTGGACAACCGCAATCCACGGCACAGCAGACTTCTGCATCGCGCTGCTCGCATTCGTTCTAATCACGCAATGGAAGCTCCAACCCATACTGGTGGTCGCGATCACCTTGGCTCTCAACCTTGCTGGGTCAGGCGCCTGGCACTGAACGCGGGCGTGGCGCGGCTCGGCTCACACCAGTCTGAAGACGAAGGCAATAATAGGTGAGAGCCGAAAGATCATGATCACACCGCGCCTCCGCGAGAACCTGATTGCAAGTGCGCTCGGCGCGGGCTTTGACCTGGCCGGCGTCGCGGCGGTGCCGGAGCGCGACTCGCCAGAAGAAAAACTCCAAAGCGAGCGCTTCGCGGAATGGGCTCGCGCAGGCTTTGCCGGGGACATGGCATGGATGCTGCGCGAGGACGCCGACGGCGTCCCGCTACGCTCGTCACTGCAGCGGGCGGTACCGTGGGCGCGGTCGGTGGTGCTCTGCGCCATCAACTACAACAGCGCCCAGCCGCGATCCATCGATGCAGCACCCGATGGCGCCGGATGGATCGCACGCTACGCCTGGAGCGGCGACAGTACCGGCGATGAGGCCGTCCCGACCGACTATCACGAGGTACTGCTCGCTCGTCTCAAACGAGTCGAAGCCGACCTGCACGCCATGGTGCCTCCCGGCGAGGAAGCTATCCAGACACGCTGCTACGTCGACACCGGCCCCGTCGTAGAGCGATGGTTCGCGCAACTATCAGGCATCGGATGGATCGGCAAGAACACCTGCATGCTCAACCAGCAGCAGGGATCGTGGCTGCTGCTGGGCGTCCTGCTCACATCGTTGCCGCTGACAAATGACGCAGTCTTGCTTCCGGCCGCTGACCGGTGCGGCACATGCACCCGCTGCATCGATGCCTGCCCGACCGACGCGCTCATCGCGCCCCGGCGGATGGATGCCACCCGATGTATCGCCTATTTGACCATCGAAAAGAAGGGCAGTATCGACGAGTCGCTTCGACCTCTCATGGGGCGGCAGGTCTTCGGCTGCGACATCTGTCAGGACGTCTGCCCCTGGAATCGTCGGGCGCCCGTCGGAACCGCTCCGGACATGCAGGCAAGAACATCCCTTGTAAATCCGTCGCTTGAGGATCTGGCCGCAATGGATACCCCTGCATTCAAGCGCAGGTTTCGCGGATCGCCACTCGAGCGCACCGGTCGTCGCCGCCTCCAGCGCAACGTGGCCATCGCCATGGGCAACAGCGGGGATGCACGGCACACCCAACGTCTGCAGACGTGGGCAGCCGGCGAGGACGAGATGCTCCGCGAAGCTGCGGCGTGGGCCTTGGAACAAATCGTGGGGACCGGAACGTCTTTAGACCAACAGACGCCGCAGGCCTTCAAAGAAGAGAAGATCACACCGGATAGCTCTGCTAGCATCGTTTGAACCGGGCGGATGGGGGCCCGTGCGCCGCCTATGCCGTTCATTACGCCGCCCTACGAAGCCGAGCCGTCGAAACCATCCGAAGAACCAAGTGAGGCTCAGGCGGAAGGCGTCAAGTCCGCGCCAGGCGAGCGCGAAGTGTGGCCTGAGCCGATCGAAGGTGGTACCGGCGCGCAACTCGTGGCGCTGCTGCGTTATCTGACGCAGACCGACGTCCACACCTACGCCTTCTCCGTAGCTGCCAACGTCATCCTGTCGCTCTTCCCGTTCATCGTCCTCCTGTTGACCATCTCGCGTGTCATCTTCCACTCGCCTGCGATGGTGACGGTCGTCAGCCAGCTAATGTACAGCTACCTGCCCGTTGGCCAGGATTTTGTCATGCGAAACATGACACTGCTGGTGCATCCGCACAAGGGCGTGCAGTTCTTCAGCGTGGGCATGCTGCTCGTCAGCAGCACCGGCGTCTTCCTGCCGCTTGAGGTTGCACTGAATAACGTGTGGCGCGTAACGAAGAATCGCAGCTACCTGCACAACCAGGCGGTGTCCCTCGGCCTCGCCCTCTCCGTCGGTCTGCTGGCTATGTTTTCGATTGGTGTCTCCTCCGCGCAGCAGGCAGTGCTCGGCTTCCTCTTCATGGGCCACACGCAGAACATCTTCTATGCAGTTCTTTCGAAAGGCTTCCTGAGCGTCCTTGCGACATTCAGCTCAGTCATGCTCTTCTTCCTGATCTACTGGATCCTGCCCAACCGCAAGATCCCCGCGCTCGCGGTCTTACCCACCGCCATCGTCACCGGCCTGCTGTGGGAGGGCGCGAAACACCTCTATATCCTCACGTTGCCCCACCTGAACTTCCAGGATGTCTATGGCCCCTTTCAGATCTCGGTCGGCCTGATGCTCTGGGCATTCCTGAGCGGCCTGATGCTGCTGGCCGGCGCGCACTTCTCTGCGACGCGTCACGCCATGCGCATGGCTCACGCGGCGGAGGCAGACTGAGCCGATGCCGCTAGTGCTTCGTCCACGCCAGCAGAACATGTCTGACCCGCTCTACGCGGCGACAGGAGCACCGGGTCCCGGCCCATGGCGGCGCGTGCCAATGTGGGTCCGCCTGGTCTGGGGACTTACTGCACTTTGCTTTTTGCTGGCCTATCTGCCGGAAAGTCTTGGCAGCGCCGCATCGTTCCTGCGTTGGCCTCTGCTCGCGATCGGCATCCTATCCGGCGTGCCGGTGCTCTACCGGGCAGCTCGCCACGGCATGCTGTGGCGCCTGCGCAACAAGCTGATTCTCACCTACCTCCTCATCGGCCTGACCCCAGTCGTGCTCTTCTTCACGCTGGTCTTCCTGGCCGCATACGTCGCAGCAGGGCAGTTCGCCATTCATCTCGCAGCGTCGCACCTGCAGTTGCAGTTGGACAGCATGGGGACCACCGACGCAGGCCTCGCCTTCGGTATCGCCCACCGTCTCGAAGACGGCGCCACCGTCGACAGCTTGATGCGCTTTCCGAACGGCTTTGGAGGATTCGGCCGAGGCGGTCCAGACCGTACTCCCGGAACCAGCGGCGGACCCGCCGGCACACGCCCAGCCGCAGCGCCCACCTCGGCGCCCACCACTCCAGCGGCAGACGCGCCGGCAACCGCCGGCACTCTGCCGAACAGCGCAGGCCCCGGGGCCAATGCACCCGGTAATGCCGCCGGACGAATCCTGGAAGGTCGCCAACGCGCCATCTACGTCGACAAAACGCCCGTCGACACCCCGGGATTCGCCGGCAACGCACGCAGTCCCTTACGCATGGCGGACTGGGTAGGTAAGCGCCGCTTCGGTCAGTTGAAGGTCTTCGTCGCCGACGGCGGCGTGCTCTACATGGCCGTGGTCGACCGAGTACCCGCAGGCCACGACCACACCGTCACCGTCATCGGCAGCGTTCCCGTCTCGGAGCAGCTTCTGAATGGAGTCGCCGACGGCCTCGGACAGGTAACGCTCGTGCCCGGCCTCGCACTCCAGCAGAAGCGCCGCGCCAGCCTCACCGCAAAGGAGCTGCGCCGCACCCGGCTGGTGGGCGGCGTCCGGCCGCCAGCATCCTCCTTCTTCGACTACGGCGTCCGCTTTCCGTCCACGCTCTCCGTCGTCAACTGGGAGACCGGCGAAATCCAGGCCGTCCCATTCAACGTAGAATCCCGCCCGTCCATTCTCTTTGAGCAGCTCTTCGGCAGCGGCCTCACCGGCCGCATCTCCGACACGGTACGCGCTGTCTTCCTCGGCATCTGCCTGGTCTTCGCCATCTTTGAGATCTTCGCCTTCTACGTGGCAATGCGCCTCACAAGAACCATGACCGGCTCCGTCGAGGACCTCTACGCCGCCACGCTCTCCATCGACAGCGGCAACCTCGCTCACCGCATCCAGGTGCAGCGCGACGACCAGCTCGCCGACCTCTGCCGCTCCTTCAACCGCATGTCCTGGTCGCTCGGCAGACTCATCGAGGAGCAAAAGGAAAAGGAGCGCATGCAGAGCGAACTAAGCATCGCGCAGGAGGTGCAGGCAAACCTCTTCCCGCAGGCCTCCGTTCGCGTGCCATCGCTCCAACTGCACGGCATCTGCCGCCCCGCCCGCACGGTCTCCGGCGACTACTACGACTTCCTCGTCTTCCACGACGACAACGACAACTCGCGAAAGATCACCGGCCTCGGCCTCGCCCTGGGCGACATCAGCGGCAAGGGAATCTCGGCCGCGCTCCTCATGGCAACGCTGCACTCCGCCGTGCGCGCCTACCGTCTCGCCAGCGAAGAGCTCTACGGCGACACCGCCCGCGCACTCACCCACCAGGAGTCGCTCGAGTGCGGCGAACTCTTCGAATCGCCCGCCCGCATCCTGTCCCTGCTCAACAAGCACCTCTACCGCTCCACCCAGCCGGAAAAGTACGCCACCCTCTTCCTTGCGCACTACGACGACGCCAGTGGCCGGCTTACCTACTCCAACGCAGGGCAGCTACCGCCCTTCATCCTCAAACGCGACGGCCGGGTCATACGGCTAGACAAGGGCGGCACCGTAGTCGGCCTCATGGACGGCATGCACTACGAGCAGGAAACCGTCACACTCGACACCGGCGACCTGCTCATCGCTTACTCCGACGGCGTCACCGAACCCGAGAACGACTTCGGCGAGTTCGGTGAGGACCGCCTGCTTGAGGTCGTCCGCGAACACCGCGACCAGCCCCTCGAAGTCATCTCGCATGAGGTGATGGCGGCGCTCGACGCATGGATCGGCGGCGGCGAACAGCCGGACGACATCACCCTCGTACTCGCCCGCAAGATGTAATCAGTCTCGCCCGGTTCTACCCCTCAGTAACGGACGGCGCAGGCTGAGCGACCGTGGGATCGTGCGGCCCCTGCATCACAAACGTGCTCGTCGGCATGCCCAGCGGAATGCCTTCCTGATCGAATCGCTGCAGGATCCGGCGGCGCAGTGCACGCAAAATCCCATCCTTCTGGTTCGCCTTCACTCGAATATTCACGGGATAGATCACTTCGCGACCGTTGATCTTGTCTACCCCAAGAATGTCCGCATCAGCGATCGCCACATCCTTGAACGCCGGTTCGCTGCGGACCTCCGCCGCAATCTCCCGCAGCAGCGCCGTCACCCGGTCCGGGTCCGCCGAAGCATCCACCGATACCGAAAGGGAAGCCACCGAGAACTCGCGCGACAGGTTCGATACCGTTGCAATCTGCGAGTTGGGAATAAAGTACTGCGTGCCGTCGCCATCCCGCAGCGTCGTCGCGCGCAGTGATAGATCTTCCACCGTTCCCGTCAGGCCCGCCAGCTTCACCACGTCGCCCACATTGAATTGGTCTTCGATCAGGATGAAGATGCCGTTCAGCATGTCCTTGAACAGCGACTGCGCGCCAAACGAGATGCCAAGCCCCACCACTCCCGCCGACGCCAGCAGCGGCTTTAGATCAATGTTGAACAGCGGCAGGATCTGCAGCAGGGCAATGAAACCGATCAATCCGTAACAACTGGCTCGCAGAATTGCCGCCACGGTGCGCAGTTGCGACGCCCGAGGACTCCGGCCGGCATACGCGTCCGCAATGCGGCGCATACGGTTCACGAAGAAAGCCACGATCCGCTGCAGGACAAACGAGACCAGCAGGATCACCAGGATCTTCGGAGCGTCGTGGCGGACAAAGTCCACAATGTCCACGTGCCAGCTATGGCCCAGCTCCTTAAAGCTGGCATCGGGCGGTGTGGTCGGAACAAACAATGTCATAAGCGGTGTGAAAAGCATGCGCGAGCTCCTGCCGGCTTCAGAGTTATGATCTTGGGGCAGAGCCCTTACCCCAAACATTGTCGCAGGCCGACCGCTCCGCATCGACCGAAAGGGAACCCCTATGCATCGGCACACTCTTGGCAACGCCATCGGGATCGCCTCTTTGTATCTCGTCGCCTCGTCGACAAGCGGCCAGGGGCGGGGCGTCGCCACCCCTCCACCGCAAGTCATAGCGCCACTGCCAAGCGTCTACGAAAGCGCGCCCTCCAGCAGTGACCCCGGTAGCTCACCTTCCGTGCTTCTGCTCGAACGGTTCAAGGCGAAGCGGCGGCTCACAGAGCGGAAACAGGCAATCGAACAAGCCGCCTTGCTGCAGAGCATGACGGAGCAGTTCCAGAAAGACACCGCAACCCATCAGGAACTCACGACAGCAGACCTCAAACGCCTGCATGAGATCTCGCGTCTCGCAAAATCCATTCAGGGCAAGCTGGAGGACTGATCAACATGCGCGCATCCTTTCTCGCAGCTCCCACGCTCCTTCTCACACTCAATGCTCCCGCCCAGGCACAACCGGTGCACCCGCCCTCCGTACAGCAAAACGCCGCCACGGTAAGTGCGCCCGCCACAACAGAGCGCCAGAAGAAACTCAACGATCAGGCGCAGCGTCTCTCCGCCCTCGGCCGGCAGATTCACGAATCCGTTGGCAACATGAAGGGCGGCGAGATCTCCGCCACAGCCATCAAGCAGATTCGTGAGCTCGAGAAGCTTGCGAACACCATGAAGGACGAAGCTCCAAAATAGGCTCCAGGTTTTCGCAGCCGCATAGCATCTAACGCAACATCCGCTTCACCATTCACCTCGCAGCGCGTTACATCGCAGCGCCACACACACAGGAGGGGCAGCAGCATGAAGGCATCACACCTCGTACGTCCTGCTGTCATTTCCACCGTGCTGTTGACGGCGGTGTCGCTGGGAATCGTTTTGCCCTCTCCTTCGACTGCCTTCGGACAGGCGAACAGCTACCCCAACATGCGGCAGAATCAGACGCCCAGCAACATCCCCAACAACGGGCGCGGCATGGATCCTTCCAGGCCCGGGAACTCCACCTACCCCCTTGATTCTTCGGTGTCGCCCGACTTTCCAAAAGAGATCGTCACGCGCCGCGAAGCCGCTCGCAAACTGGAACGGAAGAGGCGTATGGTGGACAGCGCCAATCGGCTGCTGGAGTTGACGGAGCAGTTGAGGGCGCAACTTGCGACACGGGAAGCAACGCCCGAAGACGCAAAGCGACTCGACGACATCGCCAGGCTGGCGCGATCGGTGAAGGACCAGATGCGGGATTGATTTGCTCGCCTGGCGGTGCCGCATGTCGGCTGCAAACTGCCGGCACGGACTGTTTTGGATGGTGTGGGATGTTGAACCTTGTTCGTATGTCGAAGGTCGTTCTTACCGTGACGCTCCTGATAGCTACTGCTCACGCGCAGCAGCGCTTCACGGGGACAGCACAGGTCCCGGAGCACGCACGTGCCGAGATGGTCGCGCAGGATCGCCAGAAAAAGATGCTAGCCGACGCTGACCAACTGCTGGCGATGGCGCAGCAGCTTAAAACCGCGGTCGATCAGACCAAAAAGGACGAACTCTCCGTCCAGGTCATCAAGCAAGCCGACCAGATCGAGAAACTCGCGAAGTCGGTCAAAGACCGCATGAGGCAATAGACCAGGGTTGGCGACGGTCACGGCCGATAGGCAAGTGCGGCTGCGGCATTCACCACGCCGTACGCCATCGAGGCGGTCGGCACCGCGGAAGCTCGCACCGCAGCCAGTACCGTTGCAGCACTCCACTCCGGATGCGCCGCGCGAACCAGTGCCACAACTCCCGCAGCCAGCGGCGCACTCGCGCTGGTGCCGAGCGCCTGCACATACGGCACATGGCCCAGGTTGAAGCACCCTTCGGAGTGATTCGCGTCCGTCGGCACGCCGTCCACCGTATTCGGCTGACCGTTGCTGCACGCTCCGCGCACCCATCCGGAGACGCTCTCGTCGCCGCCCGCCGGATAGCTGCCGCCGGGTGCGCCCACCGCATGCAGCGGCGCTCCCAGGTTGCTGTAGTACGCCAGGGTCGGAACGCCCGCAACGCACGTGGCGTTCGTCACCAGGTTTTGCGCACAATCGGGATTCGTTGAGGCGACCACGGCCAGTACATCTCGGGACTGCGCCGGCAGCGCCAGATACCTCGTGTTGGTGAAGTCGAAGGCATCGTTGCCCGCGGCAGCCACCACCACGGCTCCTGCGTCGGCAGCCGCGTGTGTCACGCGGTCAAAGCTCGCCTTCAGCCCAGCCGCGTCGCCGCTGTACAGGTCCAGCGTCACACTCATACTCATCACAATCACGTCCGCCCGTTGCGCAATGGCGTCTTCCACGCCCTGCAACACCCACGACAGCAAGCCGGAAGCCTGTCCCGCATTGCACTGCGCCGCCGTCGAGTTGCCGTCCCCAGGCATGCGCTGCATCACCTTGATATTCAGCAGCACCGCCTCGGGCGCTACGCCTACCATTCGCCCCGTGCCGCTTCCCGCCGCACCCGCAGCCAGCGACGCCACCCAGGTTCCGTGACCGCTCTGGTCCTGGGGCGAACCGTCATCGCATACGCTCGGCTGCACGGCCTGGTTGATCTCCGTCATGCTCAGCGCCAGGTTCGGAGCAATATCCGGGTGGGCGCGATCGACACCGCTATCCAGAATCGCAATGCGAACACCCTTGCCGGTTGTCGTCGCCCACGGTCCGGCGACGCCACTTCCGGCAACGCCACCGCCCATCGCTCCCACGGCACGAACCGCCCAGCCCTGCGCCGAGTCGCGATAGAAGCTGTCGGCGCCATCATCTCGCGGCGTGGCGCGCGGCACATTGGCACGCAGGATCGGGGCCGTTCGCGTCGCCGATGACCCGTCCGTCTCCAACCGAGTCACAACACTCGAAGCAGTCACCACCCGGTCCTCGACGACGAATTCCACTCTTGGGTCCAGCTTCAGGGCAGACTCAGCCGCGCTCGTCCCCGTCAGGAGTGCAGTGCCCAGCCGCTCGTGCCGTCGCAGCAGGTGTCCGCCGGCACGGACGGCTGCGCCCTCCGCATCCCCGGGAATACTGCCGTTGCGGTAGATCACCAGGAGTCGATGGACGCCATTCACGCTGGCGGCCGTCGCAGACACAGTCTGCCCATGCACGTCAGGTCGCACCAGCGACACCGTCGTGATGGTGAAGAAGAGGTAGAGAACCGCCCTTCGCAAGCTGGAGATCGAGAACATTTGAAAGCCTCACCTGGTCTGTGCAATCCGCTCGCAGCAGCCGGACAGGCGACACCTTTCAGCGTCTGGCCCCGGATCTGCCACGGGGTCCTTATCGGCGCGCCGTTCGCAAGCTTGAAGCAGGCGTCGTCCCCGCGTGATGCACGGCGGACGCTACCGCTTTACAATCAGCAGGGAACGCCGTGACGTGGTGACGGCGGACCAGGATCTTAGGACAAGGGCAACAGCATGGCAGCGCGCACCACGACAGCAGGGACGACAAAGGCAGAGAGTGCGCTTGGATCCCTTACGGGAGAAGAGCTGATCCACTTCTATCGGCTGATGTACCTGTCGCGGAAGACCGACGACCGCGAAATCCTGCTGAAGCGCCAGCAGAAAATCTTCTTCCAGATCTCCTGCGCCGGCCACGAAGCCCTTCTGGTAGCCGCCGGTCTCGCACTGAAGCCAGGCTATGACTGGTTCTTCCCGTACTATCGTGACCGGGCGCTATGCCTGGCACTCGGGCAGACGGTCACCGACCAGCTTCTACAGGCCGTAGGCGCAGACGACCCCGGCAGCGGCGGACGCCAGATGCCGTCCCACTGGACCAGCAAGCCGATCCACCTTATGTCGCCATCCTCAGCGACAGGCACCCAGTGCCTGCACGCCGTCGGCTGTGCCGAGGCCGGCATCTACTTCACGGATCATCCCGACGCTGCCGCTGGCGAATACGGCGCGGGGGACTACCGCAAGTTCAAAGACGTCAGTTTCGAGTCCGACGAGGTCGTCTACACCTCCATCGGCGAAGGCTCCACCTCGCAGGGCGAGTTCTGGGAGGCGCTGAACACCGCCTCGAACAACCGCCTGCCGGTCATCTTCGTCGTGGAAGACAACGGCTACGCCATCTCCACGCCCGTCGAAGCCAACACGCCGGGTGGCAACATCTCGCGGCTCGTCGCGAACTTCCCAAACTTTCACTTCGCCGAGATCGACGGCACCGATCCCATCGCCAGCTATGAAGCGATGAGGGAGGCGGTCGCCTACTGCCGCGCTCGCAAGGGCCCCGCGCTGGTCCACGGCCACGTCATCCGCCCGTACTCGCACGCACTCAGCGATGACGAGCGCTGGTACCGGCACCCCTCAGAGCTTGAAGCCGACGCCCTGCGCGATCCGCTTGGTCGCACCGAAGCACTCCTTCTCCGTGAAGGCTTCCTGACCGAAGAGGCTCTGGACAAACTCAAGCGCGCAGTCGACGACGAAGTCCGCGCAGCGGCCGACGTCGCACTGGGCGCTCCACTCCCGCTCGTCGCCAACATCACGAAGCACGTCTATTCCGAAGACCTGAAGCCGACCGACGCAGTCTTCGCGACGGAACCCAAGCTCGAAGACGCCGTCGACCACACCATCGCGGACCTGATCAACCACACCCTCCGCGACGAAATGCGGCGCGATCCGCGCATCATCGTCTTTGGCGAAGACGTCGCCGACGCGACACGCGACGAACATCTGAAGACCGGCACCTTGAAGGGCAAGGGCGGTGTCTTCAAGATCACCGCGGGCCTGCAGACAGAGTTCGGCTCCGACCGCGTCTTCAACTCGCCGTTGGCTGAAGCCAACATCGTCGGTCGCGCCATCGGCATGGCCTCACGCGGCCTGAAGCCCGTCGTAGAAATTCAATTCTTTGATTACATCTGGCCTGCCATGCACCAGATGCGGAACGAGTTATCCGTCTTCCGCTGGAGATCGAACGGCAACCACTCATCACCTCTGGTGATCCGTGTCCCCATCGGCGGCTACCTCACCGGCGGATCGCTCTATCACTCTCAGTCCGGTGAGAGCATCTTCACGCACACGCCCGGCGTGCGCGTCGTCATGCCATCCAACGCGCTCGATGCGGCAGGTCTGCTGCGCACAGCGATCCGGTGCGATGATCCCGTCCTCTTCCTGGAACACAAGCGCCTCTACCGCGAGGCCTACGGCCGCGCCCCTTATCCAGGACCGGAGTACGCCATCCCGTTCGGCAAGGCAAAGACCGTCAAGACTGGTACCGACCTCACCGTCGTGACCTACGGCGCCGTGGTCCCGCGTGCCCTGCAGGCCGCGCAGAAGATCGAACGTGAGCAGGACATCAGCGTCGAAGTGATCGATCTGAGATCGCTCTCACCCTACGACTTCGAAGCCATCGCCGAGAGCGTCCGCAAGACAAATCGCGTCATCATCGCGCACGAGGACATGCGAAGCTGGGGCTTCGGTGCAGAACTCGCAGCACGCATTGCTGACGAACTCTTCCACGACCTCGACGCTCCAGTGCGCCGTGTCGCCGGCATGGACACCTTCGTGGCCTACCAGCCCGTCCTCGAAGATGCGATCCTCCCGCAGCCGGAAGATCTCTACCGCGCCATGGCAGAACTCGCAGCGTTCTAGCGCTTCGTTTCGCTTGGCATAAGATCACCTCGGAATGTGTCCTGCGCAACATTGCAGAGACCGTTGTGTTCCCACTGGAGTCCGGCGGCCTCGGCCGCCCCGAATCCAGCACCCGAGGTGTTTCATGGGCATCGCTCAACACCACTTTCGTCACATTCTCGCCGCGGCACTCTGTGGCAGCTTCGTCTTCAGCGCACCCCTGAGTGCGATCGCTGCGACAAAATCTGCCTCGACGCCCGCTGCTCGTCCGCTCGACAAGGACGCGCGAGCCAATCTGCTACTGAATCGATTCACTTTCGGTCCAACGCAGGCAGATTTGGCCTCTGTACGCGCACTTGGCGTGGACAATTGGCTCGAACGGCAGCTCCAGCCGCAGTCCATAAACGACAGTGCTTTCGAGGCAAGACTCGACGTCTACCCGGCCCTCCGCATGACACAAAGCGACCGCATGCGCCGCTATCCGGAACCAGCAATGCTGCGCCAGATCGCTAAGACTGGCGTGCTTCCCAATGACCCGGAACTACGCGCCATCGTAGGCGACCAGGTCGAGTTCTACCAGATGGTTCGCGAGAACAAATCAAAGGCAGACGCCACTAAAAACGGCAACACAGACGCAACGATGATGAACGGCTCCATGCAGAATGTAGCCGCGCAAACAGCCGCGCAAGCACAGGCTCAGGCCGCCGTCGCGAACCTCGAACAGGCCACTCCTGCCATGCCCAAAGCAGCAGTTGATTCGCTGGTCTCGCTGTCGCCAAACGATCGCTACGGCCGCCTCCTCAGCATGCCGCCGGCAGACCTCATCGCGCTACGCAAAGGCGCCAAGGGCCCACTGGAAGCGAAGATCACCGATGGAATGACACCACTCCAAAAGGAAACGCTGCTCGCACTTTCCGGAACAAACCGCATGATCAACGCGGAGACGCAGGGCTCGCGTCTGCTGCGTGACATCTACTCGCAGCGACAGCTCGAGGCGGTCATGACCGACTTCTGGCTGAACCACTTCAACGTCTTCGTCGGCGCCAACGGGCAGATACCAAGTGTGCTGCCGGAGTACGAGCAGACGATCCGCGCGAACGCCCTCGGTAAGTTTGAAGACCTGCTGGTTGCAACCGCGCAAAGCCCGGCGATGCTGATGTATCTGAACAACGCCACAAGCATGGGACCGAACTCGATTGCGGCAGAGCGGGCGAAGAAGAATGCCAAGAACAAACAGGACCTTGGGCTGAATGAGAACTACGCGCGCGAAGTGATGGAACTGCACACACTAGGCGTGACGGGTGGCTACACCCAGAAGGACGTGACGGAACTCGCGAAGGTCTTCACCGGCTGGACACTCGATCGTCCCTACGATGGTGGCGCATACAACTTCAACATGAACCGGCACGAGCCGGGACCGAAGACGGTATTGGGCAAGACCATCCAGCCCACCGGAGAAGAAGAGGGCTACCAGGCGCTGCACATGCTCGCTACCAGCCCTGCCACTGCGCACTTCATCTCGACCGAGATCGCGCAACGCTTCGTCAGTGACAATCCACCGCAGGCCATGGTCGATCGCATGGCGAAGGCCTTCCTCTCGAGCAATGGCGATATCAGGCAGGTGCTTCGCGCGATGATCCATTCGCCCGAGTTCTTTACGACGACAACGGTGAACGCCAAGCTGAAGACGCCGCTGGAGTACGTCACGAGCGCAGTGCGAGCGAGTGGGGCGGATGTCTCGAATCCGTTGCCATTGATCCAGTCGCTGCAGCAGCTCGGGATGCCTCTGTACGGATGCCAGCCGCCGACCGGTTATAAGTGGGATGAAGCGACGTGGCTGTCCTCGTCTGCATTGGTTAACCGCATGAACTTCGCGTTGTCGCTCTCGACGAATCGCATCGGCGGAGCGACCGTGGACTGGATGCCCGCGCTAACAAATGGAACGCCAATGATCCGTCCAGTTTCGCTGACTACGGGATCGGGTGCGGCAGATCCAGAAGCGATCCGTAAAGAATCACTGCTGGAATCGCGGTTGTTTGAGGTACCGGTGAGCGCTCAGACTCGCACCGCGGTGATCACGCAAGGGAACGATGCCACTGCGCAGCAGGCAGCACAGCAGTTCTCCGCGAACGGCACCCGCGTCCTAACGGATGCGGAGAAGCAGGCACAGCAGCAGGATCGTCTGGACATGATGGTGGCCGGTAAGGTGAAGGGGCCTCTGCCGCAGAAGGGCATGGCACAACCACGCGGTCTGGGCGCGGCCGTGATCAAAGCAGGACCGCCTCCCGCAGATAAGCAGGCCGCCGCAATGGCTGGGCTGTTGCTTGGCTCGCCTGAGTTTCAACGGAGATAGAAATCCGCTGACCCGGGTGATCTCTATCTCCACGATGCGCCGAAATGGCGTAGCTCTGACAGAACGAAGTTTGATGGGTTGGGTTGATAGCAGTGGGTAAGTCGCCGGTCAGACCGGCGGAGGATATCGGAATGTTTTCTCGTCGGGCATTTGTTCGGGGTGGCGCGTTGGCGCTTGTCGGTACGGCAGCTGTGCCAGGCTTTCTTGTTCGCAGTGTGATGGCGGAACAGGCTACGGCGCAGGCGAATGGCAAGAAGCTTGTTGTCCTGTTTCAGCGTGGCGCCGCTGATGGCTTGAACATTGTTGTGCCCTACAAGGAAAAGAACTACTACGCGATGCGGCCGTCGATCGCGCTGCAACCGAACGAGGTGCTCGATCTGGACGGTCAGTTCGGCTTCCACCCTGCGATGGCTCCTCTACTGCCGCTCTTCAAGCAGGGACATCTTGCGGCGATCCACGCAGTGGGTTCGCCTGACACGACGCGGTCGCACTTCGACGCGCAGGACTACATGGAAAGCGGCACACCCGGCATCAAGAGCACGCAGGATGGATGGCTGAACCGCGCACTGCAGGCAGAGCGAGTCGATCCGAAGGCGATGAGTGCCTTCCGAGCCGTAGCCCTTGGTACGCAAGTTCCGCGTACTCTGCAGGGACGTCTGCCAGCAGTCGCAGTCGCGAACGTTGCGAACTTCTCAGTCGGCGGTCAGGGAGCGCAGGGTGTGGCAGCATCCGCAGCATTCCAGGCCATGTACGCGGGGACGAACGATCGCATCCTGAGCGGTGAAGGTCAGGAGACGTTCGAAGCGGTGAGGATGTTGAAGGCGACCGATCCCGCTCACTATCAGCCGGCGAACGGCGTCGTGTATCCAAACTCGCCATTTGCCAACAACCTGAAGCAGATTGCTCAGTTGATGAAGGCTAATCTTGGCGTGGAAGCAGCATTCGCGGACATCGGCGACTGGGACACACACCAGGCGCAGGGCAGCGTGAACGGCCGACTTTCCAATCGCCTGAAGGAATTCAGCGAGGCGATCGCCGCCTTCTGGAACGACATGGGGCAGGACGCGGAGCACATCACTCTGATCACCATGAGTGAGTTCGGACGCACTGCACGCCAGAATGGCACAGGTGGAACCGATCACGGACATGGCAACGTGATGTTCGTTCTGGGCGGCAGCATCAAGGGTGGCAAAGTTTACGGCCAGTGGCCAGGACTGGATGATCACCAGTTGAATGAGGGGCGCGACCTGGCCATTACGACGGATTTCCGGCAGGTGCTTGGCGAGGCGGCGTATCACGCACTGGGCACGCGTGATCTGAGTTCCGTCTTCCCAGGTGGTGCTGTGACGCCTGCGCAGTTCCTGCGTTTCGCGTAGCAGTCAGATTCGCAACACGTGTCTTTGAAAATGACGTGACATTCGGAAAGAAGGAGTAATGTATCTCATTGTGGATGGTGTACATAATTTGATTCCACCGAAAGTCCACAGCGGACAGCGCAACCTTTCAACCGTGACTGCGTCTTATCCGTTGTAGTCAGCAATACGCCGGGGTCACCCTTCTACGACCCTGGTTTCACCTATCCGCACCAAATCTTCCCACCTTTATATGTAAGGCCTCCGGAACATCGGAGGCCTTCACTTCTTGTGCACGTAAGGAGCAATTGTTTCATTTGTGTGAATCGAGTATTCCAAGAAGATCGCTGCCGGTAAGTCGCAAGAAGAGTCGTCGGTGGTCGCGTCATTGGAATCGTTCGGTCAGCCAGGAAACGCAGCCGCGACAGCGTTTGCTATTCCCAGCCGAGACGGCTGTCCAGCGAGATAGGCCCCGCGCCGAAAGCCATCACGATAAAAGAGAGGGCCATGCAGGTAAGCGGGTACTTCGAGGCGCCGTAGGAAGGGAATGTGACTTTGGCGATCGCAACGATAAGGATGAGGGTGTTCAGACCGCCGAAGAAGCGTGTGAAGAGTCCTGCAAGAAGGCAAAAGCCGCCTAGAAACTCTCCGAGCGCTGCGATGGTGCCCAGCCACGCCGGCATGCCAAGCGTGAGGACGTAGGCGTTCCAATGTTCGATGGCGGCAAAGGTGTTGTTGCCGTGAAAGCCGCCGTGGGGGATGATCTTGGTGTAACTGGCCGATACCAGCGCGCAACCCAGCACGATGCGCAGTATGAGCAGGGCAAAGGGCTGTAGACGATCAAAGAATCGGGCCATGGACGAACACCTCTTTCGTTCAGGCTATGTCGACATAGCGCGATTCTTCGTTCTATTTTGCCGAGGGCACCTGCGGTGTCAGTACCGGGATAGAGGCACCGGGCAGGTTGCTGTCCAGAAAGCGCGTCAGCGCGGCCTTCTCGGCTGCTTCATCGTGTGTCGGGACTTCCACCGTCAGCTTGGGATCGGCAGCGGTCTGATAGACAGCCTTGCGTGCGCCGTCTGCCTGGCCGACGGTGTAAAGCAGCTTTGGAGTAGTGACGTGCTTCAGACCTTCCAGCGAGAAGTTGTCGTGAAAGACGAGGCTCAGCGGAAAGAGGTGGCTGCGCGGATCGTGTGCAACGCGGGCGCGGACAGTGGGATCGGCGTTGTAGGCGATCAGGCCGCCACCGGGACCGTAGTTCTGGAGGAGCTTCACAGCCAGCGAGACGCCGGTACCACTGCCGAAGAGGATCACGTGGTCGGGTGCGATGTGGCGGGTGCTGGTGAGGTACTCCCAGGCGGATACTGCGTCGGCCTGCATGCGGTCTTCGCTGGGGTGAGGACGCTGGGCGCTGTTGCCGTAACCGCGGTAGTCGAAGGCGAGGACGTTCAGTCCGAGGTCACGCAGCATGGCAATCTGTGTGCCGTCCGCAGCATCGAGCTGGCCGTCACCACCGCGTAGGTAAAGGGCGGCAAAATTGGCCCGAGAAGAGCTGCCGGGTACGCCAATCCATTCGCCAGCAAGTTGCGGTTCGCCGGCGCCGTTAGGTCCGAAGTGAATCTTCTCCGAGACGAGGCGTGTCCCGCCATTGGCAAGTCGTGTTGGATGCAGTACAAGCTGCCACGATCCCATGTAAAAGAGCAGCCCAAGCGCGAGATAGCTGCAAAACAGCCCAAGCACGATGAAGACACCAAGCATGCGGACGAGCCAGCGCGGGTCGACGACCTCGACCGTCTTCGGAGGTGACGATTGGGCAGGGCGGGATGACGTAGCGCGAGGCTGTGACTTGGGCGAGGTCTTGGGTTGCTGGGCCATTGCAGGCTCCATGGTAGCGCGGCGGATGTTGAGGGTGCGGAGGGAGCTGTCGCTGCATCCAATCACGAAACGACAAAAGGGAGTAGGGAATGGCGCAGTGGGTTCGTTTGTGCGCGGTGGAGGAAGCGCCGCAGCCGGGAAAGGTGATGCAGCTGGAGGCCCAGGGCGTGGATGTTTGCCTGGCGAATGTGAACGGCGCTTTGAGCGCGATGGACAACTGGTGTCCTCACCGTCGTGGCCCGTTGGGTGAGGGATGGGTCGAGGGAGATCGCGTGGTCTGTCCGTGGCACGCGTGGGGCTTTGAAGTGACGACCGGCAACTGTCCGGAGGAGCATGCGCACGTCGACATTTTCCCTTTGAAAACGGAGGGCGGAGACGTGCTGGTGGACATTACATAGGTATGCCAGAGAGTGGATTCACACACTTCTCTTCAGGAAGCTTCGACTTGATGCTGTGTCATGGGGCTAACGCTGATAGAATCGATTGAATCCACTCCAGTAGGAGAGGCAATGCAAGCTATCCTCGCGCTCGAAGACGGGCGCATCTTCCGCGGTAAAGGCTTCGGCGCCCCTGCCGAATGTTCCGGGGAAGTCGTTTTCAACACTGCATTGACCGGTTATCAGGAGATCTTCACCGATCCTTCTTATGCCGGACAGATCGTTGTTCTCACCAATCCGCAGATTGGAAATTACGGCACCACGCCGAATGATGCTGAGAGCACCAAACCCTATATTGAAGGCCTGGTGACACGGGAGTTTTCTCCGGTGTCCAGCAACTGGCGCTCAACGCAGGTGACCGACGAATACCTTGAGAAGTACAACGTGCCCGTGATCGCGGAAGTCGACACGCGCGCTATCGTGCGGCATCTGCGTGCGAATGGCGTCATGCGTGGCGTTATCTCCACGAAGGTGACGGACGTTGACGTGCTCGTAGCCAAGGCTCGCGCCATTCGCAAGATGGATGGGACGGATCTCGCGTCTGTTGTGAGCACGAAGACCCCTTACGAGTTTTCAAGCGCCAGCGCCGCAAACGAAACAGGCGACAAGTTTCTGCCGGCCTCGATCAGCACGGATGGCAAGCAGATGCATGTGGTCGCGTATGACTTCGGCATCAAGCAGAACATCCTGCGTATGCTGGCTCGCGAGAACTGCCGCGTGACGGTAGTGCCTGCGAAGACCTCTGCAGCAGAAGTGCTGGCGATGAATCCTGATGGCGTCTTCTTCTCGAATGGTCCCGGAGATCCTGAGCCGCTGGATTATGCGCAGAAGAACGTGCAGGATCTGGCCGGAAAGACGCCGATGTTCGGCATCTGCCTGGGCCATCAGATTTTTGGCCTGGCACTTGGCGGCAAGACCTACAAGCTGAAGTTCGGCCACCATGGAGCGAACCACCCCATCAAGAATCTTGAGACGGGTAAGGTCGAGATCACCTCGCAGAACCACAACTATGCGGTCGATCCGGAAACACTGGACGACGCGACGGTTGCGGTGACGCACACCAACCTGAACGACGGTACGGTTGCTGGCTTGAAGCACAAAGAACATCCGATGTTCAGCGTGCAGTATCACCCCGAGGCAAGCCCCGGTCCGCACGATTCGCATTACCTGTTCAAGGACTTCCGCAAGATGATGGATGAGTGGAAGAAGTAATCAAAAGGGGCATCCTGAGGATGCCCCTTTTCATGAGAGCTTGTGTGTTTTGCCAGGCGAGTGAGAGAGAAGAGATAGATGCCACGCAGGAATGACATCGCAAAGATTCTGGTAATCGGCTCCGGTCCGATTGTCATTGGCCAGTCGGCCGAGTTCGATTACAGCGGCACCCAGGCGTGTAAGGCGCTGAAGGCTGAAGGCTACGAGGTGGTGCTGGTCAACAGCAATCCAGCGTCCATCATGACGGACCCGGAGGTCGCAGACCGCACGTACGTCGAGCCTCTGACACCGAAGTACGTGGAGGAGATTCTCCGCGTAGAGAGTGAACTTCTTAAAGAGAGCGGTCGCTCCGGTGTCTTCGCGTTGCTGCCGACAGTCGGTGGCCAGACGGCGCTGAACCTCGCTGTCGATATGGCGGATGCGGGCACGCTCGACAAGTACAACGTGGAGTTGATCGGCGCGAAGCTGGACGCGATCAAGAAGGCCGAAGACCGTCTGTTGTTCAAGGACGCGATGAACAAGATCGGCCTCGACATGCCGCGTTCCGCCCTGGTGAACAACCTGCGTGACGGCCTGGACTTTACGCAGAAGATCGGTTTCCCCGCGGTTATTCGCCCCTCCTTCACGCTGGGCGGATCGGGCGGCGGTATCGCCTACAACCGTGAAGAGCTGACGGAGATTCTGTCGCGCGGTCTGGATCTTTCTCCCGTCGGCGAGTGCCTGCTGGAAGAGTCTGTACTCGGCTGGAAGGAGTATGAGCTTGAGGTTGTGCGTGATCTAGCGGACAACGTCATCATCATCTGTTCCATTGAAAACTTCGATCCCATGGGCGTTCACACGGGCGACTCCATCACCGTTGCGCCCGCGCAGACGCTGACCGATCGTGAGTACCAGTGCATGCGCGATGCGGCCATCCGTGTCATCCGTGAGATTGGTGTGGAGACCGGCGGCAGCAATGTGCAATTCGCCGTGAATCCTGCGAACGGCCGCATGACCGTCATCGAGATGAACCCGCGCGTGTCGCGTTCGTCCGCGCTGGCTTCAAAGGCGACGGGCTTCCCGATCGCAAAGATCGCGGCTCGCCTGGCGGTTGGCTACACGCTGGATGAGTTACAGAACGACATCACGAAGGCGACGCCGGCCTGCTTTGAGCCGACAATCGACTACGTCGTCGTAAAGATTCCGAAGTGGCAGTTCGAGAAGTTTCCGGGCGCCGATGAGTCGCTTGGACCGCAGATGAAGTCGGTCGGCGAAGTGATGGCTATCGGCCGGACCTTCAAAGAAGCGATGATGAAAGCCGTCCGCTCCCTAGAGACGGGCAAGAAAGCATCGGCTGCGGACATCGAGCCGCGCCGCCTGACGCAGCGTCTGGTCACTGCGCATCCTGAGCGGTTGACCTACGTGCGTTACGCCTTTGAGCGGGGCATGACGGTGCGCGAAGTTGCGCGCCTGACCGGCATGGATCCCTGGTTCCTCTTCCAGGTGAAGCAGATCGTCGATGAGATCAAGTCGACCGCTGGCAACAGCATCGACACCATCACGGAAGACGAGCTGCGCACGGTCAAGCGCATGGGCGTCAGCGATGACATCCTTGCGGCATCGTGGGGTCTTGAAGGGAAGGACGCTGCAGCACCGGTGCGTGCATTGCGCGAGAAGATGGGCGTCATGCCCGTCTACAAGCTGGTGGACACATGCGCGGCCGAGTTCGAGAGCTACACGCCCTACCTGTACTCCAGCTACGACGAAGAGGATGAGGCGGCACCGACGGATCGCAAGAAGATCATAATCCTGGGCAGCGGACCGAACCGCATTGGCCAGGGCATTGAGTTTGATTACTGCTGCTGCCACGCGGCGTTCGCGTTGCGCGAGGATGGCTACGAGACCATCATGGTCAACTGCAATCCGGAGACAGTTTCGACCGACTATGACACCAGCGATCGTCTCTACTTTGAGCCGCTGACCTTCGAAGACGTTCTTGCGGTCTACAAGCATGAGGCTTCGGGTGGTGCAGACATCGGCATGATCGTGCAGTTCGGTGGTCAGACGCCGCTGAACCTGTCGCTGCCGCTGAAGGCGGCGGGAGTGCCCATCATCGGAACCTCGCCCGAATCAATTGAGCTTGCAGAAGATCGCAAGCGCTTCCAGAAGCTGATCGAAGACCTGAAGATCCCGCAGCCTGCGGGCGTGCTCGCAACCAGCGTCGCTGAAGCTCTTGCCGGCGCGAACAAGATCACCTATCCGGTTCTCGTGCGGCCCAGCTTCGTGTTGGGTGGACGCGCGATGGTCATCGCGTATGACGATGCAGCGATCGTGCAATACATGAACACGGCGATCGAGTATTCGCAGGAGCGGCCAGTGCTGATCGACCACTTCCTCGAAGACGCGACCGAGGTCGATGTCGACGCCCTCTGCGATGGCAAGGATGTCATCATCGCGGGCATCATGCAGCACATCGAGGAGGCCGGCATTCACTCGGGCGATTCGTCCTGTGTACTGCCGGCGGTTGATTTGACGGAAGACGTTCTCAATCAGATCCGTCGCTATACGCGGCAGCTTGCGCTGGCGCTGAACGTGATCGGCCTGTGCAACATCCAGTTCGCCATCCAGCGTGGCATCGTCTACGTCATCGAAGTGAATCCGCGTGCTTCGCGCACGGTGCCCTACGTGTCTAAGGCGACGGGCGTCCCGCTGGCGAAGATTGCATCGCGCCTGATGACGGGCCGCACGTTGAAGGAACTGCTGCCGGCGGAACTCGCAAGCGGCAAGGACCTAGGCACAGGCGACCACTACTTCGTGAAGTCGCCGGTCTTCCCGTGGGGTAAGTTCCAGGGTGTCGATCCTGTTCTCGGACCGGAGATGCGCTCGACGGGTGAAGTCATGGGTGTTGCCGAGACCTTCGGCGAGGCCTTCGCCAAGGCGCAGATCGCTGCGGGACAGAACCTGCCGACAAAGGGCACAGTCTTCCTGAGCGTGAACGATCACGACAAGGAAACGCTTGTGCCTCTGGCGAAGCAGTTTGTCGAGATGGGCTTCCACCTGGTCGCAACGCACGGCACTGCCGATGTGTTGTCGACGGCGGGCCTGCAGGTCGAGCGTGTGCATAAGGTGAAGGAAGGCCGGCCTAACGTGGTCGACTTCATCAAGGGCGAACGCATTCAACTGATCGTGAACACGCCGCGCGGACAGGATACGTTCTTCGACGAAAAGGCGATTCGCCGGGCCGCAGTGCTGGCCCGCATCCCGACGATCACCACGGTCGCAGCAGCGCGCGCTGCTGCCGAGGGTATCGCGTCACTGCAGGGCGGAAGCGTCACGGTTTACAACCTGCAGGAGCTGCATGCGTCACGAGAGACGGCGAAGGTCTAACTCGCTCGTCTCCTCAACACAACGAAAGGCCTCCGATTCGTCGGAGGCCTTTCGTGTTTCAAAGCGTTTGCATCAGTCCACGGCCGAGGTGGCAAGCCTCGCTCCGACGGAATAGCCGATAATCGAGAGTGGAATCCAGGCTCCGATGAGCACGCCGTCACCGCCCAGCATGCCGCTGTTGTGTGTGATGGAAAAGAAGGTTCGGTAAAGCCGCTCGATGAGGGTGCAGTGCTCGCAAAGACCGGGACCAGTCGGCAGATCAAGTACATAGACGCAGACGACGCCGAAGAAGAGTGCGCCGGAGATCCACACATAGCCTGCGATGCCGTCGGGATGTGTCCGCATAATGCCGTACGCTGCAAGCCCTGGAATCACGAAAGCGAGAATGGTGCACAGCATCTTCGGTGTCGCAGCATCCGGATCTACGTGTGCGCCCCAGAAGCCGGCCAGGATCGCGATGAGGACGACAACCGCAAGCAACGAGTGCAGAGCAAACCATCCAGCCTCCCGCAAGAGGTCGTTGGTGGTTTTATTGCCCCGGATTTCTACGGATTCCATCGCCTCTTACGTTAGCTGCTTCCCGGGCGCTTGCAAAGCGGAAACCGTAGTTGCGGAAGCGGTAACCGCGCCGTCACCACGACGCTCCCGCAACAGTGGCGATACCATGGGAGTATGTTGCTCGATGGAATTCATGTACCGCTGACGACGCCGTTTTACCCGGATGGCAGGCTGAACCTGCGCAAGCTGGAACACAATGTGCGGCGGCTGTCGCTGACCCCGGTGAGCGGCCTCTGCGCGCTTGGCAGCACGGGCGAGTCCGCATCATTGACCGACGAAGAACGCGCCCAGGTGTTGCGAACTGTTGGCGCCGAGGCTGCGAAAGAGAAAGTGTTGCTTGCCGGTATCGGGCTGCCCAGCGTTTTCGCATCGTTGGCGCTGGCGAAGGTCGCGGCAGAAGCTCGTTTCGATGCGGTGTTGGTGGAGGCGCCGATCGAGTATCGCAACCTGTTGTGGGAAGATGGCGAAGCGACGACGGCACTGTTCACCTACTTTGAAGCCATCGCGGATGCATCGCAATTGCCGGTGATCCTGGTGTCTGATCCAGCGCGGGTGGTGCTGCCGTCCGCTGCGATTGAACGTCTGAGCGGACATCCAAATGTCATTGGCTTGTTGGACTACTCGGCACACGTCAGCCGCGTCGTGCAGGTGCGTGAGTTGACCGCAAAGGTATCCCGCGCGGTAACCACCACCATCACCTTCACAGCTGCGACCGCTCGCATGTTGCATGTGCCGGAAGCTGCAGCAGCGGTCGGCGGCAGCTTTGTCAGCGCCGCTTCCTTGAGCGGTGCAACGGCAGGCGAAGCGGCCGTTGCGACAGCACCACCAGTGGCCGCGTTGAAGACACGTACAAAGCAGGTCGGATTCCAGGTGCTGTGGGGTGTGGCCGCAGGCGCCACCGAGGCTCTACATGCCGGTGCAGGCGGGCTGTTGATGCCAATCGCATCGGCTGTGCCGCAAGCTGCGTTTGAGGTGTGGGCTGCTTGGAAGGACGGCGACGCTTCCTTGATGAAGGAGAAACAGGGAAGGCTGGCAGTAGCGGAGCAGGGAATCGCGCCGTGGGATACGCCTGCAATCAAGGCGGGCAGTGAACTGTCAGGTTATTTTGGTGGCCGCCCAAGACTTCCGCTGCTGCCCGTCACAGGCGACCGCGCGGCGCAGATTGCAAACCTGCTGCGAGGCATGCGCTCCTAACGGGGCGGCACGGGCCTAGCGATTACGCGGGACGACCGTGATGCCGAGCGCGTTGAGCTTGCTGCGCGCAGCCACGGCCTCTTGCGAGTTGGGATAGCGCTGGATAAGGGACCGTAGTTCGCGCGCACCCGCGTCGGTCTGCTTCAGGGCCAGCAGCGACTCGCCCTTGCGTAATTGCGAGACAGGGATTTTCTGATTGCCAGGATACTGCTCAATCACCTTGTCGTAGTTCTTCGATGCGGGTGCGAAGCGGCCTGCTTTGTAGTCGATCTCGCCCAGATAGAAATACGAATTCCCAGCGAGGTTTGAGTCGGGATAGAACTTGATGACGTCGGCGAATTCAGCCGACGCCAACGAGTACTTCGCCCCGTTAAAGTCAGTGAACGCGGTCAGGTAGAGGTCTTCGACTGGTGGCGCTGAAGACTTCGTGGGCAGACCAGCGCTGGCTGATGGCACTGTATTGACGGGCGGCAAGAGCTTGGAAGTCTTGCCGGTCGGCGCGGGCATCGACGAGATGGGCGCCGGAGAATCCATGGGCGCGGGAGCCACCGGTGCGGATGAACCGCCACCATTGTCCGTTCGCGCGCCCATCGACTGCTGCGTGCTTTGTACGTCGGCGATGGCGCGGTCGATCTTGGCGAGGCGTGCCTTCAACTCATCCACAGAGTCGTTGATCGACTGCATCTGTCCGCTGACCGTCTCCAGGCTTTTTCCGGAGGCCTCTGACTGCGCATGCATCTGCCGTTGCAGCGTATCCAGGGCGAGCGCCATCTTGTTGACAGAGTCGGTGGTCTGCTGCACCAGATCCTTCATGACGCCCATGCGTTCATCGTTGGACTGCTGCAGGCGAGCCACGGCATCCTGCAACTGCTGGATCTGCGTCTGCAGTTGAATCATGTCCTTGTTGACGGCAAAGGCCGGCACGGGAGCAGAGAGCAAAACGGCGGCGACGGCGAGTGTAGCGGGCGCGAGGCGAAGGAAGCGGCGCATTGATGTCCCTCAAAACGAAGGCTGCGGCAGGCTCGCGCTTGCCGCAGGAAAAGGTTAAGAAAGTGAACGATGCCTGCGCTCGGCCCTGTTGTCAGAGCCGAACACAAGACATGTCTTTAGCGGTCGATGTTGAACTGCGCGCGGCGGTTCTGCTGCCAGCAGCTTTCATTCTGCTCGGTGCAGAACTGCTTTTCCTTACCAAACGAGATCACTCGGATGCGGTTGGTCGCAATGCCGGCGTTGACCAGTGCGGTCTTCGCTGCATTGGCGCGGTTCTCGCCCAGAGCCAGGTTGTACTCGGCCGATCCACGCTCATCGCAGTAACCGCCGATGGTGATCTTGATAGCCGGGTGCTGCGACAGGTAGCTGGCAGCCTGCGTTGCATTGGTCTGAGCATCTGCGCGCAGGTCGTAGCTGTCGTAGTCGAAGAAGACATCCTGCACCGCGGCATGGAAGGCGGCGTCGGAGCCAAGGTCATTCTGCGTGCCGAGATCAGCAGTCGGAGGCGCAGGGACACGGACGGTCACGCGAACGTTGGCTTCCGCAACACCGCCATCACCCTTCGCAACCAGGTGAAAGTTGGTGGAGTTCGATGGCGTGACATTCTGCGTGCCGCTAAGATTGACCGGACCGATGCCGTCGATGGTCACCGACGTTGCGCCAGTGGTGCGCCAGTTCAGCACGACGGACTGGCCGAGATCGATCGCCGAGGGATCGGCTGTGAGCACAGCGGTGGGCGCGATGGCGGTATCGACCGCAGCGGGTGCCGTGTAGGGTGGCGGTGCGCTTACCTTCTTGTGGCAGCCGGACAGCAGGACCATGGACGCGGCAGCGATCGTGAGCAGCGTATTGGTCCGCAGTTTGTGCAGTGTCATTCGTTTCTCCTTGCGGCCGGTGACGCCCGCTTGCGTGTAATCAAAAAAAAGTTACCGGAAGCTCCAGTTTGGCATGTCACTGCCGGTCCCTGCGAGTTTATGTTTTCCGGTGCCGTCGGCGAGCATCGTCCAGACCTCGGCACGCGCGCCAGAACCGACTGCGAAGACGATATGGCGGCCGTCCGGAGACCACGACGGGAAGTCGCAGCGACCGATGCCGTTGGTCAACTGAATCCACTTCTTGCTGGCCACGTCCATCAGGTAAATATCCTGACCGCCTGGCGCACCTGGACCGTACTTCCGGTCCCATGCAAAGGCGAGGAACTGGCCGTTAGGCGACCATGAGACGGATGTTGCATAGCCAGTGTCCGTCATGCGTTGAACGCCGGCGCCATCCGTGTCCATGATATAGACCTGCGGCAAGCCGGTGCGACCGCTTATCCACGCGAGTTGCGATCCAGTCTTCGGATTCCAAGTGGGCGAAACGTCCGGACCACGCGAGTTCGTGATGCGCCGCGCGCTGTTTCCGCTGCCGTCAGAGACGTAAATCTCCGGATCGCCTGAGCGTGAGGAAGAGTAAGCCAGTTGACCGTTGGCAGACCAGGCCGGCGACAGGTTCGTGCCGCTGCTGTCCGGGAAGGACACCATGCGGTTCAGCAGGAGCGAGAAAACTCGGATCTGAAAACCGTACTTGCCCAGCGAAGAAAAGGCTACGCGCGAGTTGTCCGGAGAGACGCGGGGCGAGATAGAGATTGTTCCCAGGTTCGTCACGGCGTGCGCGTTCGCACCGTCGTAATCCATGGCCCAGATCTCTTTGCTGCCGCCACCTGCATGCACATAGTAGATCTTGCTTTCGGCGATGCCGGGAATGCCGCCACCAAGGCGGAGGATGATCTCGTCAGCCAGCTTGTGAGCGATGGTACGCGCGCCGTTCTCGTCCGCGGCTTCGGTGTACTGCTTGCCGAGCACCTGTGGGAATTGCGCGTTGTGCGTGTCGTCGACATAGGCGCTCACGACGGCGCGGCCTGCGTTGATGCTGAAGGAACCGAAGGCGACGAAGGCGGCGTTGGTTGTGCCACCACCCCAGTCAGCGAGACGAATCTCGGCAGGTGCGCCGGGAGTCGCCTGCGGCTGCATGCTCTTCGAAACAAGATCGAAGACGCCGGCGTTGCCAAGGTCGCTGTAGAGAACGGTATCGAAGGTACGCTTCAGAGCTGCGGCGTCAGGCGTTCCTCCGCGAAAGTCAGCGGCGGCGATGCGGACGCGGTCGGCTCCGGTGTTGGTCCCAGTAAATACGTTGTCCTGCGCGTGCAGTTGCGGGGCAATGCAGCCGGCCAAGGCAAGCGACAGAAGCGCGCGACGAAGAGATTGCTGTATGCGGATCGTCATCGTTCTCTATGGTAGACGCACGCGTTTCCTATCGGCTGGTACAGGTGCCAGATTGGGTACGGTAAATCGCGCACTATCTACTGCTTGGGATCGAAATAATACTGAACGTTGATGTACTGGCCGTTATATCCATCGGGTAGCGGGCCAAAGGTGTCGATGCGCTGCAAAGCACGCAGAGCGCTCGCGTCCAGGGTGGCATCTCCGCTCGGCTTGGCAATCTGGATTTGCGATGGCGTGCCGTCTCGCTCGACGCGGAAACTGATGTAGACGCGGTGCCCGGGGGCACCGCTGTCCAGCGTTTGCGTAAACCACTGCTGCGCGACTTTCTGCGTCAGTGCGCGCACATAATATGCATAGCGCTGGCCGAAGGCCGAGTCCGCAACGTTCGTAGACGAGGTACCTGCGCGATTCTCAACGGCAGTCATGGCGACTCGCAGGCCGGCCGTCTCGCCTGTGGCGGCCTTATCAGGCTGCGGCTTTGCCGGTTGCGGGTGCTCCGGTGGCTTTGGCGAAGGTGCTTCCGCGGTCTTGGGAGGCTGCTTCTTGTCCGGCTGCTTCACGACGATGGGGATGTCGGTCGGCTTTGGCGGAGGCTCCGCAGCGGCCTTTGGAGGAGGCGGCACAGGGCTCGGGGATTCTGAGGCCAGCACGTTGTCGGTGGTCGGCTGCACCTTGGGCGGCAGCGGTACAGAGCTGACCATGGTCGCTTGCACGGCACCCGTGACATCAGCCTTGTCGCCCCAGGCATCACCAGTCTTATGGAAGACGTAGGCCGAGCCGATGATGCCGCCGATGATGATTCCATGCAGCGCCAGCGCGACCACGAAGTTCTGCTTCGTGGTGCGACCGGTTCGGGTTGGCTCCTGCACTGCCGGCATTGCTTACTTCTCGAAGGGCCTGGTGACGATGCTGATGTTGGTGATGCCCGCCTGCTTCACGGCGTCCATCACAGAGGCAAAGGCGCCGAAGGGAACCTTCTGATCTGCCCGCAGGTAGATCACCTTCTTGGACGGATCACCCTTGGAACGGAGCAGCCTGGGCAGTTCGGCGATGTTGACCGGCTTGTCCTGCAGATAAACGCGTCGCTCGTGGTCGATGGAGACAACCGTGCGCTCTTCCGTGAGCTGATTTACGGTACGCGTCTGAGGCACTGCGACCTCGATGCCCGACTGCAGCACAGGTGCGGTCAGCATGAAGATGAGCAGCAGAACGAGGACCACGTCGACCAGCGGCGTGATGTTGATCTCAGCGAGCGAGGACTGCGTCCGTCGAGTGGAGAAGGCCATGGTGTCGATCTCCTAAGGGCTTAGTTGGTCTGCATGGCGCGACGGCGCGGGTCTTCAGCGGGTGGCGGCTGCGGCGCACCTGCTGCTGCATTCTCGAGTGCGTTCAGCAGTTCACGGCTGAAGTCGTCCATGCGGGCGGCAAATTCCTTGGTGCTGGCCGAGAGCTGGTTGTACCCGACGACGGCGGGGATTGCGACGACAAGGCCGGCCGCGGTTGTGATCAGCGCTTCACTGATGCCGGGCGCGACGGCGCGGAGAGTCGCGGCGCCCTGCGTGCCGAGGCCGTGGAATGCATCGACGATACCCATCACGGTGCCGAGCAGTCCGATGAATGGCGCGACGGCAGCAATGGTCGCGAGCCATGTCAACTGGGTCTCCAGCTCGGAGAGTGCTTCGCTGGAGGCAATCTGCGCGGCGCGCTCAATCGTGATGGGGTTGCGCGGAAGGCCACGACCGCCCGTTTGGCGCTGGTACTCATCGACGATTTCCGTGAAGACAGAAACTAGAGGTGATGGTTTGTAACTGTCCGACACCGTTGCGATCTCGCTGAGTCGCGTCGACTTGCGAAAGGCACGTAGAAAGGCCTGGCTCTTCGCGCGGGCACGGCGGAAGGCGCCGGCTTTCGTCAGAATAATCGTCCACGAAAAGATCGACATCGCCAGCAGCAAGAGCAACACCGCAAGAGCGACGGGGCCGCTGTTGTGCAGCATCTCCATTAAGGCAGAGGAGTTGGCCGCAGCGGGTGGCGCGGTGGCGGCGGAGACAGGAACATCGTCTTGCAACAGGAGCGCGAGGAGAATAGCCATACCTTGTGAAAGTGTAGCGGCTCGCGGCGAATGGGGTTGATCTACGTACCTCCGAAGATTCCGGCCACGAGATCCGGGCGAGTGGCCGTGTACTTATTTTGACAATGCTGTTCCGGCAAAACCGCACCTTTCCTGTGGTGCTCCATGCTATTCTCTGCGCGAAGGTAGGGCGAAAATGCTGTTGGAGCTTCGAGCCGAAAACTACGCCGTCATCGACCACGCCGTCGCAACCTTTGGTGCTGGCCTGAACCTTCTTACGGGTGAGACGGGCGCGGGTAAATCGATCCTTGTCGACGCGCTCGCGCTGCTGATGGGCGGTCGCGCTGCCAGTGATGTGGTGCGGCATGGTGCAGAAAAAGCCGTGGTTTCCTGCGTCTTTGAAGCGACGCCGGGTGCTGAGGCGATCCTTGAGGCCAACGGTATCGATGTTGAAGGCACGGAGATCCTATTGCGCCGCGAGGTCAATATCAGCGGTAAGGGCCGTGTCTTTCTGAACAATCAGCCTGCGACGGTTGGTGTTTTGCGGCAGTTGGCACCGGAACTTGCGCTGGTGCATGCCCAGTCCGAAACCACGAATTCCTTTGATCAAACGCAGCAGCGTGGCCTGCTGGACCGTTATGCCGGCATCCAGACGGCGCTGCTGCCGGGCCGTGAGTTGTCGGGCGAATTACGGACCCGTTTGATGACGCGCAAGGGCCTTGATCCCGCGCGGGCAGGCGAAAATATCCGCACTGCATACACCATGTGGCGCGAGGCTATGGAAGAACTGAATCGTCTCAGTGGAGAAGAGCAGGAGCGGCTCCGTAACGCCGACCTTTGGAGCTTCCAACGCACCGAGATCGCCGAGGCAGAGATCCTCTCCGCGGAAGAAGACGAGCAGCTCGAGAGCGAGAAGCGTGTCCTGGCGAACGCTGAAAAGCTCTACACGGCTTCCATGAGCGCACACGAGGTTTTGTACGAGAACGAAGGTTCTGCCGAGAGCACGCTGGCCGCTGCGCAGAAGCATCTGGAAGAGCTTGCGCGCTTTGACAGCAGCTTTACCGAAGCAGCGACGCAGATCGCCAACGCTCGTGCGACTGTGGCGGACATCAGCGCGACCTCCCGTCATTACGCAGAGAACATCAATGCCTCGCCCGAACGCCTGTCGGCGATTGAGGATCGGCTGGCCGCGCTGGATCGTCTGAAGCGTAAGTATGGCCGCACCCTGGCCGAGGTCATCGCCTATGGCGAGGATGTGACCACCAAGCTTCAGGAGATCGAGAATCGCGATGTCCTGATCGCGGAAGCGAAGCAGACCCTTGCAGAGATGGAACATATCTATACGTGCGTCGCCAGCGACCTGACAGAGACGCGGACCACGGCTGCCCGCAGCCTGGAAAAGCTCGCGGAGCAGCAGATTAATGACCTTGCGATGAAGGTGCAGTTCCGTGTCGAGGTTGCTCCGCAGAAGGAGCAGAGCTTCTGGACTGCAGTGGGCTGGGACCACGTGGAATGCCTGATCGCGACGAATGCCGGCGAACCCCTGAAGCCGCTGGAAGAGATTGCGAGCGGTGGCGAGATGAGCCGCGTGATGCTGGCGCTGAAAGTTTCGGTTGAAGAGGGCGGAGCAGACCGTACGCGCCGCCGGATCCCGCTGCCGCGCACGCTGGTCTTCGATGAAATCGATATCGGTATCGGCGGGAGGGCGGCAGAGGCTGTCGGGCAGAAGCTGAAGGCGCTCGCGAGCCATCAACAGGTTCTGTGCGTCACGCATCTCCCGCAGATCGCTGCATTTGCGAATCAGCATTTCCTTGTCGAGAAGTCTGAGCGTGACGGCCGTACCCGCACCCAGATCCGGCAGATGAAGGAAGAGGAGCGGACGAGCGAGATAGCGCGCATGATCAGTGGCGCCACCGTGACGGAGACGAGTTTGCGTCACGCTGAGCAGATGTTGAAGGCTAGTAAATAGTCGCTGCTTAGGACTGGGCGAGGTCTATACTTCCTGCCAGTAAGTCAAGCGGAGGCCCCAAATGTCTCACGATCCAAAGAAATGCGCCCATCTGCCTTGCACCTGTACGGTTACGGAAGGCAAATTCTGCTCGGATCTGTGCAAGGACGCGGCTGCCGCCGCCCCGAACACGCTGAGTTGTCATTGCACTCACACGGGCTGCGGCGGACATCTCTAGGTCTGCCTTGGGTGCGTGCGCCATATTGCGTCACCGCCGCGCTCAAGAGTTTCATGCCTTTGCACCAGCGACGGTTCAATTCGGACCACTCGCTGTTTACTTCGCGGTATACTTTCAAGGTGAGCACCCTTACCCTCGACCCGCCCATCTCCGCCGAAAATGACAGCGCAAAACAGAAGCGCGTTCTGCTGCTGAAGCCCCGTGGTTTCTGCGCCGGTGTAGTGCGCGCGGTCGACATCGTCAAGATTGCGCTGGACACCTTCGGCGCGCCGATCTACGTGCGCAAAGAGATCGTGCACAACAGCTACGTGGTCGATGACCTGCGCCAGAAGGGGGCGATCTTCGTCAACGAACTGGACGAGGTGCCTGAGGGCAAGCGCGTGATCTATTCCGCGCACGGCGTCTCGCCGGCTGTTCGTGAGCGCGCGAAGGAACGCGGACTTAAAGTGATCGACGCGACCTGCCCACTTGTTACCAAGGTGCACGTCGAGGCGATCAAGTTTGCCAAGCAGGGCTACTCGCTGGTGCTGGTCGGACATCGCGATCACGAAGAAGTCGAGGGCACGCAGGGCGAGGCTCCGGATGTGACCCAGGTGGTTTCAACCGTTGAAGAGGTTGATCAGCTTGTCGTGCCCGATCCAGAACGCGTTGCGTATCTCACGCAGACCACGTTGTCGCTGGACGAAGCGAAGTACATGATCGAGGCGCTGAAGAAGAAGTTCCCGAAGATCGTGGGACCGCATGCGCAGGACATCTGCTACGCCACCGAGAACCGCCAGACTGCCGTTAAGAATGTGGCGCATGGTGCCGATCTGGTTCTCGTCGTCGGATCGCGGAACAGTTCCAACTCGAACCGCCTGGTTGAGGTCTCGATGAATATCGGGACCACGTCCTACCTGATCGACAGCGCCAAGGACATCCAGCCCGAGTGGCTGGAGGGCAGAGGGCGCGTGGCGATCACGGCCGGTGCGTCTGCGCCTGAGGTCTTGGTGCAGGAAGTTGTGGCCTATCTGCAAGGCAAGGGATATGGTGATGTCGATGAGGTTGAGGTGATGCCGGAGAACGTCCGTTTCGGCCTTCCGCCTGAGATCGTGCAGGCCATCGCATCCGCGCCGGGAGCGCAGACTGTTCGCGCTTAGTATTTCTCTGGCATTTGCTACCGAAACGCGGTATCAATTGCGTTTTACGCCGTATTTGCAGCATCCACGAAGGTTCGCAGGCTGCACCGCATCTGCCGAAGGATTCGTCTAATCAGAATGCAGGAAAATGACTTGAGATCGGGCACGCCAGCGGCAACCACCGCATCCGCGAGCCCCGCACAGCCGCGCTTTGGTCGTCTTGACCTTGGCCTGGACAGAGTGCGTGCAGCCGTGTCAACGGCGAAGGAGTGGCTGCTGGGCCAGCAGCACGCAGATGGCTACTGGTGCGGCGAACTGGAAGCCGACGTGATGCTGGAGGCGGATTACATCTTCCTGCACACGCTGCTGGGCACGGGCGATCCCGGCAAGATGCAGCGTGCAATGAATGAAATTCTGCGTCACCAGAACGACGATGGCGGATGGAGTCTGTACCCTGGCGGACCATCGAACATTAACTACGGCGTGAAGGCCTACCACGCGCTGAAGCTGATGGGCTGGTCGCAGGATGATCCTATCCTCGTCAAGGCACGCGAGTGGGTGCTGGCGAACGGCGGTGTCGTGGAGTGCAACACCTTCACGAAGATCTATCTATGCGCGTTTGGACAGTACGATTACGACGCCGTACCGGCGATTCCGCCCGAGATCGTTCTTGCGCCGAACTGGTTCTACTTCAACATCTACGAGATCTCATCGTGGTCCCGCGGCATCCTGGTGCCGCTGTCGATCATGTACGCGAAGAAACCGTTGAAGTTGCTGCCGGCAGAGCAGGGCATCGACGAACTCTTCGTTGGCGGTCGCGCGAACTCCGATCTGCATCTGCGCTGGGACAAGAAGATCGTCTCGTGGCGTAACTTCTTCCTCTTCCTGGATCGCATGGTGCATTGGGCCGAGCGGATTCATATCCGCCCACTGCGGAAGGTTGCGCTGAAGAAGGCCGAGGAGTGGATGCTGGAGCGCTTTGAGGGTTCCGACGGTCTGGGAGCGATCTATCCTGCCATGCTGAATGCCATCGTTGCTCTGCGGCATCTCGGATACTCACTCGATGATCCGCAGATGATTCGCGCGATGGACGAATTTGAGAAGCTGGGGATCGATTGCCCGGAGGGAACGCCGGAGTATCCGGTGCCGACCTTCCGCATGCAGCCATGCCTTTCGCCCGTATGGGATACGGCCCAGGTCGTCTCCTCATTGGGTGAGGCAGGTCTGTCCTCGACAGACCCGCGCATGATCAAGGCGGCCGATTGGCTGCTGAGCAAAGAGAACCGCCACAAGGGTGATTGGGCTCAGAAGGTCAAGAACGTCGAGCCGGGCGGCTGGGCATTCTTCTTCAACAATATTCATTACCCCGATGTCGACGACACGGGCGAGGTCCTGCTGGCTCTGAAGATGGTGGACCATCCGCAGGAAGCTCGTCAGCATGATGCCGCAGAGCGAGCCATCAACTGGGTCTTCGGCATGCAGTGCCGCAACGGCGGCTGGGCCTCGTTTGATCGTGACAACACGAAGATGATCTTCCAGTACATCCCGTTCGCCGATCACAACGCGATGCTGGATCCGCCGACAGTGGACATTACCGGCCGCATTCTGGAAACGTTGGCAGCCTATGGCTACACGCGCCGTGACAAGCGTGTGGAAGCAGCGGTCCAGTTCATCCTGCGTGAGCAGGAGTCCGATGGTTCGTGGTTTGGGCGCTGGGGTGTGAACTATTTGTATGGCACGTTCCTTGTGCTGCGTGGCCTGGAAGCCATCGGGTTCGATACGAATGAGCCTCAGGTTCAGCAGTCGGTGGAATGGGTGCGGTCCGTGCAGAACAACGACGGCGGATGGGGCGAGACGTGCGGCACCTACGATAACCCGGGTTCGCGGGGCGTAGGTCCTTCCACGCCTTCACAGACCGCTTGGGCTCTACTGGCCTTGCTGGCTGGTGGCGATACGCGTTCCGACTCGGTTGCAAAGGGTGTGCGCTGGCTGGTGGATCACCAGGCGGAAGACGGTTCATGGAGTGAGCTTGTGCCGGGACGAAACGGCGAAAGCTACTACACAGGTACCGGATTCCCGCGGGTGTTCTATCTGGGATACCACCTGTACAAACAGTATTTCCCGTTGCTGGCGCTGACGACCTACGATAAGTGCATGTCACGCAGTGACGCTTAGAAGTTTTGATTTTCACTCGCTGCGCATTTGCGTGGCATGCGTGTAAAGCACGCTGGAGGTAGCGCGAATGGCAGTACCAGTTTCGCAAGCTTGGACCGTAGCAACCTACGTCTTGAAGCAGAAGTTGATGGGTAAGAAGCGGTATCCGCTGGTGTTAATGCTGGAGCCGTTGTTCCGCTGCAACCTGGCATGCGCCGGCTGCGGCAAGATCCAGTACCCGGCCCATATCCTGAAGGCTGAGCTGTCGCCCGAAGACTGCTTCAAAGCAGTGGAAGAGTGCGGCACACCGATGGTTGCCATTCCCGGCGGCGAGCCGCTGCTGCACCCGCGCATGCCGGAGATTGTCGCCGGCCTGGTCGCTCGCAAGAAGTACGTGTACATGTGCACGAACGCCTTGCTGCTGAAGGAAAAGCTGCACCTGTTCAAGCCTTCGAAGTACCTGTCGTTCTCAGTACACGTGGACGGTGAGCGCGAGCATCATGACTTTGGTGTCTGCCGCGAGGGCGGTTACGACATCGCCATGGAAGGCGTTCACGCTGCCGTGGCTGCAGGTTTCCGTGTCACGACAAACACGACGCTCTTCGATGGTGCCGACCCGAATTCGGTTCGCCGCCACTTCGACCAGCTGATGGAAGCCGGCGTTGAGAGCATGATGGTTTCGCCCGGCTACACGTACGACAAGGCTCCTGACCAGAAGCACTTCCTGGGCCGCGCCCGCTCGAAGAAGCTCTTCCGCGCGCTGCTGTCGAACCGGAAGAAGACCTGGCGCTTCAATGCTTCGCCCATGTTCATGGAATTCCTGATGGGCAAGAAGGAACTGACGTGCACGCCCTGGGGCATGCCGACCTATTCCATCTTCGGCTGGCAGAAGCCTTGCTACCTGCTGCAGGATGGCTATGCTGACTCGTTCGCCGAACTGATGCAGTCGGTGGAGTGGGCGAACTACGGCACGGAGAGCGGTAACCCGCGTTGCGCGAATTGCATGGTGCACTCGGGCTATGAGGCCAGCGGTGTGAACTACACCTTCGGCTCGGTCAAGGGCTTGCTGCAGACCGCGAAGGCGATCTTCTTCAACACCTACAAGGACGATGGCGCGAATAAGATTCTGAATGACTGGCGCCCAACAAACCACGGCCAACTGGTGCAGATCGGTTCGCCGATTCTGTCGGCTGAAGCAGAGCGCGTGAACCACGCGGAATCCCTGGTGGCAGGAGACTAACGATGGCGACTGACCAGCAGGAACACCTCAAGATCGAAGAGCTGCAAGAGGCATCGCCCGACCAGCTGGAAGTAATGGCGGGCCGCGAGCGCGAGAATCTGGAAGGATGGATTCCAGAGCTCGCGACCGAAGCGGAAGTGAAGGACGTGCTTGAAAAGGCGTTCGACTACCGCGGCGATGTGACGCTCACTTTGAAGTCCGGCGAAGTTGTCGAGGGCTACGTCTACGATCGCCGTCAGGGCAAGACGCTGCTGGATTCCATGGTGCGTGTGATGCCGTCGAAGGGCGAAGACCGTTCGCGTCGCAGCATTCCGTACGCGGAGATCGCTGCGGTCAACTTCAGCGGCCGCGACACCGCCGCAGGTAAGACCTTTGACGCCTGGGTCAAGAAGTACTGGGAGAAGAAGGCAGCCGGCGAGAAGAACATCCAGATCGAGCCGGAGAAGCTCGATTAGTTCGGCTACCTAACCATTCATGCGGGTTTTTCTTACTGGAGCAACGGGGTTCGTCGGTAGTCATGTGGCTGGCGCCTACGCTGCGGCGGGTGCCGAGCTGCGCCTGCTCACACGCTCCTCGAGTAATCTTGCTTCGCTTGAGGGGATCGCGGGCGAGACGGTCGTTGGCGATCTGCGCGATGTGTCCTCGTTACGCTCAGCGCTGACAGGCTGCGATGCGTTGGTGCATGTCGCTGCGGACTATCGACTGTGGGTGCCCGATCCTGCGGACATGTACAAGGCCAACGTTGACGGCACGCGTGAACTGTTGAAGCTGGCGCGTGAGGTGGGCGTGCCGCGCGTGGTGTACACGTCGAGCGTGGCGACCATGGGCTTTACCAAGTCAAACATCATCGTCGACGAGACGACTCCAGTGAGCGAAGCCGACATGATCGGCCACTACAAGCGTTCGAAGTGGCTTGCGGAGCAGGAGGCGATTGCCGCCGCGCGGGCTGGGCAGCACGTCATGATCCTAAATCCCACGACGCCAATTGGTGCTCAGGATCGCAAGCCAACGCCGACTGGCCGCATCGTCGTTGACTTCTTGAACAAGAACTTTCCGGCTTACGTGGACACCGGCCTGAACCTGGTGGATGTCGCCGAGATTGCGCGCATGCACGTCGTTGCACTGGATCGTGGCACACCGGGTGAGCGTTACATCCTGGGTGGCGAGAACCTGACGCTGAAGCAGATTCTCGATCGCATGGCCGCCATGAGTGGTCTGCCATCGCCGAAGCATAAGGTGCCGCACGGCGTTGCGATGGCCTTCGCTTTCTTCGACGAGACGATCACGGGCAAGCTCCGGGGTAAGGAGCCACGGGCAACCGTTGAGGCCGTGCGTATGGGGCGCAAGATGATGTTCGCGGCTTCGACGAAGGCGGAGAGAGAATTGGGCTTCGAGGTGAAGCCGGTGGATATGGCATTGCGTTCGGCGATGGAGTGGTTCGTTGCGAATGGCTATGCGCCGGCATACAAGGCACGCGCATGATGAACGATGCGATCGTGATCATCGCCGCTATGCCTGGCGAACTGAAGCCGCTGGTCCGTAGTTGGGCTGCGCTTGAGACCAAGGACGGCGTCGACGGGTGGCAGCATCCTAATGGGCCGATCATGGCCTTTGCGGGCGGTATGGGAGCGAACGCGGCGCTGCGTTCATTTGCGCGAGCGCGCCAGGTGTGCGAACCGATGCAGTTACTGTCCGTTGGCTGGGCGGGTGCTCTGCGCGAAGAACTGGCGCCGGGTTCGATCGTGCGTGCCAGCATGGTGCGCGATCTGAATACGGGTGAGATGCTGCCGGCCAATGGCCCTGGCGGACTGTTGCTGACATCAACGCGCGTTGCTGTGCGTGAAGAGAAGCATCGCCTGGCGGGTACTTATGACGGGGCGGTTGCGGTGGATATGGAAGCTTCCACGGTGGCACGTTTGGCTATGGCGAACGGTTTGGGCTTCCGCGCCATCAAGGCCATCAGCGATACCCTGGATGAAGAGCTGCCGGATATGAATCCGTTCGTGACCGCAGCAGGGCAGTTCGCGACGGCGCGCTTCATCGCACATGTTGCGACGAAGCCGCAGTGCTGGAGTTCGCTTGCGCAGTTTGGCAAGCAGGCAAAGCTGGCAGCGGTGAATCTGTGCGCAGCCATTGCCGATGACATTGGAATTGAGAGACCGCGATGAGTGTTGCAGTGACTCGTGAAGAAACGACCTTGCCAACGGAGCAGCGCGCTGCTGTGTACCGTGCTGTGAATGATGTTCGTGTGGAGACGGTTGTCGTGCCGACGATCGGCGCTGGCGAAGTGTTGATGAAGATCGATACCTGCGGCATCTGCGGGACGGATCTGAAGAAGATCCACACGGGATCGCACTCGGCGCCGCGGATCTTTGGCCATGAGATGGCTGGAACCATCGTGCAGGTGGGCGAGGGAGTTAAGGGCTTTGCGGTTGGCGACCGCGTGATGAGCTTTCACCATATTCCCTGCGGCGAGTGCTACTACTGCCGCAAGCAGACCTTTGCGCAGTGCGAGACGTACAAGAAGGTTGGCGCTACGGCTGGCTTTGGCGAGCCATCGGGCGGTGGGTTTGCGGAGTATATCCGCGTGATGGACTGGATCGTTCGCAGGGGATTAATTAAGCTTCCTAACGATATTCCGTTTGAGCAGGCTGCATGGATCGAGCCGGTCAACACCTGCTACAAGGCCATTGAGCTTCTTGACCTGAAGGATGATGAGACTGTTCTTGTCATCGGTCAGGGACCCATTGGCATCCTGCTGGCTGCTCTTGCCAAGCGCAAGACGCCGCATGTGCTGACGAGCGATCTCTACGCGGAGCGTCATGCGGTGGCTGCGGGGTACGGACTCGATCATCCGCTGGATGCGAACGCCGACGTCGTTGCGGAGTGCAAGCGTGTGACCGAGGGGCGTGGCGCGGATGTTGCTCTGCTTGCCGTGGGCGCGAACAGCCTGATCACCCTGGCGATGAATGCGATTCGGCCCGGTGGCCGTGTCTGCCTCTTTGCGCAGACGCAGCATGGCGAAGCTCCCTTCGATCCGGCCGCTGTCTGCATGGATGAGAAGACGTTGATGGGGTCGTACTCATCTTCCGTTGCCATCCAGGATGAGGCGATTGAGCTCGTGTTCAGCGGTTATCGCGACGGCACATTCGATCTTACGAAGCTGATCTCGCACCGCTTCTCACTTGAGGACGCTGTGAAAGGGATCGACCTGGCATCGCATCCTGTTGCCGACTCCATGAAGATCGTCATTCAGCCGTAGACTCCAGACATCATGCGCGGCCTTCTGCTCTACAACCCGCAGGCTGGCCGCAACCGCAGTGCCCGTGAGGCCACGGTGCAGCAGATTGCTTCGTTGCTGCGCGGGCATGGATACGAGCTTACGGTGACAGCGACCACGCATCGCGGCAGTGCCGGGGACCAGGCGCGCTCGGCGATTGCGGAGCGTGCGGAGGTCATCTTTGCCTGCGGCGGCGACGGTACCGTTCACGACGTGTTGCAGGGCATCGTCGGTACTTCAGCGAAGCTCGCGATCATCCCGCTGGGCAGTGCGAATGCGTTGTGCCGCGAGCTATCCATTCCGTTGAATCCGCTGCGAGCGGCCGCTGCCTATGCCGCGAGGCGCGAGCGCCGTGTAGCCGTTGGTCAGTGTGTGACAACGAGCGGCGAACGCTACTTCTTGACGATGGCCGGTAGTGGGCCCGACGGTGCCTTGATGTACCGAATGCTGACGATCAATCGAAGCTTCGTAGGGCGGTGGGCCTACCTTTGGCATGCTCTGCGCCTGTTGCTGCGTGGGGGCTTCCGTCCGTTTCGCGTGCAATGGAAGGGTGCGGATGGCACGGAGGGGACGGCGGAGGCAGTGAGTGCGATGGCACTGCGCATCGGGGATCTCGGCGGCATCTTTCCGGGTGTGGCACGCGGCGCCACGTTCAATGACGAGAGCATGCGACTGGTGCTCGTCAAAGCGCCGGCACTGCTTGCTATGCCGCTTTGGTTTCTGTCCTCATGGTTGCGGCTGGAGCGCTGGAACCCGCTGCTCAGCCGACACGATGTGGTCTCATTCACGTGTGACGGAGCGGTTGGCAGAACTCACGTGCAGGCGGACGGTGAGTGGGTCGGGTGCCTGCCGGCAATGATCCAACTCCGTTCATCGCGGACGATTACCTTGCTACTGCCCACGACGCTCTAAGCGTCGCCGTTAGTCGCGGTGGCGTTTCTTGATCTCGACGTTCAGGCGTTTGATCTTCTGGTTCAGGGTGCTTAGAGGGATGCGCAGGAACTCTGCGGCCTCGGTCTGGTTCCAGTTGCAGCGTTCGAGGCGGTCGGCCAGGATGCGGCGCTCGATCTCTTCCATGATGTCGAAGAGGGAGGCGTCGGTCTTGTGGTCGAGCACAGCCGCGGTATAGACGGTGCCGCTCAACTGTTGCGGCAGCAGGTCGAGCGTGATGTTGGGGCCGCCGGAGAGCACGACGCCGCGCTCCATGGCGTTCTCGAGTTCGCGGACGTTGCCGGGCCAGTCGTAGTCGAGCATGGCGCGCAAAGCGTCGGGCGAGAGTGTGCGCAGCTCAAAGCCGTTCTCTTCGCTGTAGTGCCGCAGGAAGTGAGCGGCAAGCAGCGGAACGTCTTCCTTGCGCTGGCGCAGTGCCGGCAGATCGAGCGTGATGACGGAGAGGCGATAGTAAAGATCTTCGCGGAAGCGTCCGTCGCGAACAGCGGCCTGCAGGTTCACGTTGGTGGCGGCGACGATGCGCACATCCACTGCGATCTCGGCGGTGCCACCTACGGGCATGAAGCGGCGCTCCTGCAGTGCACGCAGCACCTTGGCCTGCGTCTCGATGGGCATGGTGCCGATCTCGTCGAGGAAGAGTGTGCCGCCGTCCGCGACCTCGAAGAGGCCCTTCTTCGCCGCAACGGCGGAGGTGAAGGCGCCCTTCACGTGTCCGAAGAGTGTGGACTCCAGCAGGTCGGTCGGTACGGCGCCCGTGTTGATGGCTACGAAGGGCTTGTCGCGGCGCGGGCTGGCCGTGTGGATGGCCTTGGCGATGAGTTCCTTGCCGGTGCCGCTCTCGCCCTGGATGAGGACGGTGGTCTTCGCGGGTGCGACCTGTGCGACGGTGTCCAGCAGCTTCGCCATGATGTCGGACTTGCCGATGATGTTGTCGAAGCTGTATCGCTGCTTCAAGGTCTTACGAAGCTGAACGACCTCCTGCTGCGAGCGATGCTTCGCGATCGCGGTCCGCATGTCCGCCAGGAGCTTCTCGTTATCCCAGGGCTTCTGGACGAAGTTATCGGCGCCCGCACGGAGTGCGTCGACGACGTTGCCGACGGTGCCGAAGGCCGTAATCATGATGACGGGGAGTTCGGGCCGCATACGCTTGATGCGGGGCAGCAGGTCGATGCCGCTCTCGCCCGGCATGGACAGGTCCAGCAGCAGCAGGTCGTACTGACCGCCAGCGAGCGCTTCGAGGCCGCTGATGCCTTCCGGGGCCAGATCGACGGTGAAGCCTTCCAGGGTCAAAAGTGCTTCGAGAGAGTCACGGATGGCGGCTTCGTCGTCAATGATGAGAATGCGTGCGCCGAGTGCGAGTGTGTTGTCGGGTAATGCCTCAGGCATTCACGGTCCTTGCTTCGATGGGATCGATCGCCTGTGATTTGGACGGTTCGCGCTGCGCGCTTGGGTCATCCTTGGGCGATGGCTCGATGGGGAAGTCGAGCGTGAACGTGGTGCCCACGCCGACGGTGCTCTCCACCGCGATACGGCCATTATGCTCCTGCACGATGCCATAAGAAACCGACAACCCCAATCCGGTCCCCTTATGCTGCCCCTGACGAGGCGCATTTTTCGTGGTGAAGAACGGATCGTAGATGCGATGGAGGTGCTCCGGATCGATGCCGGAGCCAGTATCGGAGATACGCAGTGTCACGTCGTTGCCGTTGTCATAGGTGACCAGGCGGATGGTGCCGCCGGCGCCGTCGTTCATGGCGTCTTTGGCGTTCAACAGAAGATTCAGGATCACCTGCTGCAGTTTGCCCTGGCTGCCGTAGATGCGTGGCAGCGTTGCCTGCAGGTCCGCGTCGACGGTGACACGAGCTGTGCGGAGCTGGTGATCGATCAGCGTCAGTGTCTCGCGAAGCACCGCGTTCAGATCGAGAGAGGCGAAGACCGTCGAGCTGGTCCGCGAGAAGTTCAGCAGGCCGTTGACGATCTCCGACGCGCGGAAGGTTTGCTGCGTGATCTTTTCGAGGATCGGAGCAAGGCGCAGATCGTCGCGCGTGTGCTTCTGGAGCATCTGCGCGTAGGACGAGATCACGGCGAGTGGCGTGTTCACCTCGTGCGCTACGCCCGCAGCGAGTAGGCCTATGGAGGACAGCTTCTCAGCCTGTGTCAGTTGACCTTCCAGGCGAGTGCGATCCGTGATGTCTTCCATCATGACGATGGAGCCAACGGAGACGAAGTCGCGCGTTAGCAGTGGGGCAATGGCGATGTTGGCCGTGCGGCTTTCGCCGGTGCGCAGATCCAACCGTACCTTTGACAGGTGATGCGTTCCGGGCTGGTTATGGGCCTCGAAGAAGGGTTCGAGAAACGTGCTCGGGAAGAGTTCGGCAACGTTGCGGCCGATGGCGTCCGCACGCGGGAGCGCGTACATCACTTCCATCTCGGCGTTCCAACTCTCGACGGCGTTGTTCAGGTCCAGAGTGAAGATACCGACCTTGATGGATTCGACGATGTTCTCGTTGAACTCCTTCAGGCGCTCAAACTCGGTGATCTGCTGCTCCAGCCGCGAGAAGAGCTGCGCGTTCTGGATGGCGATGCCGATGTATCCGGCGAGGGAGCTCAGCAGCTCCATGTCTTCGGAGGAGAGGAAGTCACCTTCCTGCGTGCGGCCCAGGCCGATGACGGCGATGGTGCGCGAGGCGTGTCCCTGGCGGGAGACGCGACACGGCAGGTAGTAGTTCAGGTCCAGCAGCGATGCCATCCGCTGCTCAGCCGGCTCCAGGTGCAGCAACTGCTGCGGATTCTCAAAGAAGATGTGGTCCTGAGAAAGCAGACCGAAGTTGAGGAAGGAGTCGCGCGAGGTCTGCGTGGGCAGGTCGACGAGGATGTTGTCGGGCAGACCGTGGGATGCTGCCAGCGAGAAGTCTCGGCCGGTTCCGTCGTCCGATGCGACGAAGACTGCAACGCGCGAAACCAGAAGTGTCTGCGAGAGCCGCTCCACGATAGAGCGCGAGAGCGTCGGCAGATCTGTCTGCGAAGAGAGGCCGCGGCTGAACTCGATCAGCGTCTCGCGATAGTCGTACCGCTTGCGGTCGAAGAGCCGGTCGACACGCGCCTGGATGGCTGCTTTGATCGGCTCGAAGATCAGCGCGGTGGCGATGATACCGGCGAGCAGTCCCCAGATCCGCAGGCTGGGCAGGCGGGTGTGCACCACCTCTGCCGACAGGGCGACCACGCCGAAGTAGACGCCGATAAGCGCGGCCGTCGCGAGCGTGTAGGTGACACCACGCTTGAAGATCAGGTCCGTGTCCATCAGGCGGTAGCGAACAATGGCCCACGCGAAGGTGAGAGGCAGGAAGATCAGCGCGAATCCGGCGGCGCGGGCCAGTGCGACGGGAACGTCCGCGTCCGCAAGGTAGGGAATTGCGTAGAGCGCAGTGAACGGGATGACGGAGAGCTGTGTGCCGCGCGTCAGCCACTTCAACTGCTGCCGCTCCAGCGGCTTGTCGGACGCGCGGTACCGGAACCAGAAGACAACCGCTGCGATCACGTAATACAGCGCGAGATAGCCCACGCCAATCTGATCCAGCCGATGCTTCAGCCGCTCGGTCGCCGACCAGCGTGTGATGGCCTCGATCTGCAGGCCGAACTCGACCGCGCCCGGAATGTAGATCAACGCAACCAATGCCTTGCGGCGCAGGGACTGCGTCATGTCGCCAAACGAGACGGCGAAGTGCAGGAAGAGGGCGGGTTGCAGTGCTCCCGCAGCCAGCACGCCCCAGTAGCAGATCCAATCCAGCGTGTCGAAGACGCCCGTGTAGCGGAAGCTGTAAAGGACGCCGCTGACGAGGCAGAAGACGTAGAAGTGCATCGCCTTTGGCGCAGTCCAGCGTCGCAGCAGGACATACATGCCGATGGCAAGGTAAGCCAGCGCAATGAGACGAAGACCCTGGTTGCGGCTGCGGTCGGTCGGCTCGAGAATGACGGGGACTTCGAGTGGCGCCTTGCCGCGCATCAACGAGTAATTGATGTGGCCCCATGTGCCGGTGTGGCCCATCTCACGCTGCAGAGCCGGGGCAGCTAGTGTGTTGCGCTTGTTGGCCGTGACAAGTAGATCGCCTTCGCGGACGCCAGCGCGATGCGCAGGCGAGTTCGCAGGGACGCGCTCTGCCAGCAGGCCACCGGTGCCTTCAATCCACCAGACGCCGTCCGTCGGCGCCTCGTACGAGCTCTCCTGAAGAAAATTGGCAATGCCCAGCGCGCAGACCAGTAGGGTCACGATCGCCAACACAACGGCGGTTACGCGGGTTTGTAGCGCCTTGCCCATTCCTTCGGTCTTGATCTCCGGCGACGTATCGCGAAACGCGCGCTCATCACCTTCTATTGCACGTTGGAGGCCAATCGCTTATGGCGATAGACGTCATCAAATATGCGGTCCAGTTGGTGGAAATGGCTTGTCAATACCAGTTCATCATACCGCTGACCGCTGGGCGTAAAGCGGTCTACGTTTTCCCATAGCTCGCACTGCAAAACCATGTAGATCGCCGGACTTCCGCGCAGGAAGAGAGTACGTTCCCGGGTGCGGGAAATGCCACCTGGGAGCTCGATCTATCTTGCCTCGCGAGCCGCCTCAACGACGGGTGTCTGCCGGAAGAAGTGCGCGTGGAGCCATTCGCGCAGCGCGAGCTGCATGCGGTCGAGCTTGACTGCGGGCGAGGACGGCACGCCCGCGAAGAAGTGCTCCGCGCCCTCGATCCAGCGCATCTCGGTGTCGCCGGGTGCGTTCGCGAAGACTTCCTCCATCAGCTCTCTCGGAGCGAAGGGATCTTCTGCACCGGTGAGGAAGAGCTTCGGTGCGGTGCAGTCCCTCATGAACTCATAGCTGTACTTGCGCCCGCCCGCCTCCACCGGCATTCCAAGGCCGATGAGGCCCTTGATGCGTGGATCGCCGCAGCCCGCGCGGAAGGCGATGTTCGCACCGAAGGAGAAGCCTGCAAGGAGGATCGGCAGACCGAACTCATGATCGAGCCAATTGATCGCAGCGCGAACATCTTCGATCTCGCCGGGGCCGTTGTCATGGACGCCTTCGCTGCGGCCTGTCCCGCGGAAGTTGAAGCGGAGTACCGGCACACCGAAGTGCGAGAATCCCTTCGCGGCCTGATAGACCACCTTGGTATGCATGGTGCCGCCCGACGGCGGATGCGGATGACAGACCAGCGCGGAGTAAGTTGCGGCGCTGTTGCCGACGTTGAGCAACGCCTCCAGCCGCCCCGCGGGTCCGCGCAGTGTCTCGATCGTTTGAATGGTTGCAGCCATGCTTCGATGATAGCGGCGACTTCGTCGGGTATCCTTGTGTGCATGTCCATCGATCCAATTGCGCTGACACGAAAGCTTGTCGACATCGAATCGACGACCTACAACGAAGGCCGCTGCGGCGTGTTTCTTGACGAATATCTGCGCGGGCTTGGCTACAACGTGGAGCGGCAGAAGGTGGAGCAGCCGGGGATCAACGGCTCATCCGGTGAGCGTTTCAATGTCTATGCGACCATGCCCGGCTCGTCGCCGCTGATCACCCTGTCGACGCACTTTGATACGGTGCCGCCGTACTTCGAATCGAGCGAAGACGACGTGTACGTGTACGGCCGCGGTTCGTGCGATGCCAAGGGCATCCTCGCATCGCAGGTGTGCGCCGCAGAGAAGCTTCTGAAGGGCGGCGTTGCAGTTGGCTTGCTTTACGTCGTCGGTGAAGAGCGTGACTCCGCCGGTGCTAAGGTGGCGAATCTTGATGGACACGGCTCGCGCTACCTGATCAATGGCGAACCGACGGAGAACAAACTAGCGCTCGCCACCAAGGGCGCGTTGCGGGTGGAACTTCGCGCCAGCGGCAAGATGGCCCATTCGGCGTACCCCGAGCTTGGCGACTCCGCGATCAACAAGCTGATCGACGTCCTGCACGAGCTGCAGCGGACAGAGTTTCCGGTGGATGCCGAGATCGGTGAGACGACGGTGAATACCGGCCTGGTCAGCGGCGGACGAGCTCCGAATGTGATCGCCGACGCGGCCGAGGCGCACGTATTGATCCGCACCATTGGCGATTCGCGCGACGTGAAGGACATTGTGGAGCGGGTGGTTGCGAACCGCTGCGATGTGAAGTTTGCGCTCGACCTGTCCGCCGTCCGCATGAAGCGCATGCCGGGCTGGGAGACGATGGTGGCGAAGTACGCCACGGACATTTCCTCGCTGACGAACTGGGGTGAGCCGATGCTGCTGGGACCTGGAACCATTCATGTCGCGCACACGCCCGAGGAGAAGGTGCTCAAGTCTGAACTGCTGGACGCTGTTGAGAAGTACGCCGAACTTGTCAGCGGACTGGCTGCTGGTCTCTAGGCCGAGACACTGTCATCCTCGACCACGGGATGGCAGTGTCGGGAGCTACTGGCCGTAGATGAGCAGGCCAAACAGGAAGATCCAGAGAGCACCCATGGTGTGCCAGTACCATGCGCTGCAGTCGACCAGGATCTGCCGCGACTCGATCTGTTTTACCGTCCGCATGCCGATGAACGCAGCGATGAGCAGCGCGATCCCCAGCAGCAGGTGCACGCCGTGGATGCCGGTGATCAGGTAAAAGAAGCGCGATGACTGGTTTCCGCGCACGAAGATTGGCTCACGCGCCAGTTGCTTCCACGCCAGGTACTGTCCCCATAAGAACGTCAACCCCAGCAGGGTAGACACAGCCAGCCACGGCATCACACGCTTCCGTGTGGGCGTTCCCATGCCCAGCCACTCTTCCATCACGTCAATCTCGCGGAAGATGGACCGCCGCGCCAGTTCGATGGTGATCGAGGAGATCAGCAGGGCGCCCGTGTTCAGCCATAAGATCGACGGGATCGCGATGGGAACCCACGAGTACACCCAGTGGTTGTAGGCGTCGATGTGTCCGGAGTGCTTGGTTGCGAAGAAGGCGCAGACGATGGCGACGAAGAACATCAGGTCGCCGGCCAGCGCGAAGAAGAGGCCGCGACGATAGTTACCCAGGCGCTCACGTGGTCCGCGACGGCCTACCGGTTTGTTGTTCCAGTTGTCGCCATCGCCACCGCCGCCGGTGTGCTTCGGCTCGATGGGTGGCAGACGTCCGCCACCCGTATCGCCCTCGTCGATACGGCGGGATGGTCGCTTTTCGACGACCTCATCGGGATGAAGAATGGCAGGCATGGCGCAGGCGCTGTTGGCCCTGAGTGTACTCCGTGACCGCATCGGTGAAAACCCGTGCGGCGTAAATCTGCAGAGATTGCTGCGGAAATCGAACGCTAGTTGCGGCCGGACTTCACAAGATCAAGGAAAAGCTGGTGCACCCGCGGATCCGTCGACAGCTCCGGATGAAAGGTGGCCGCCAGCAGATGACCCTGCCGGACGAGCGTAGGCGAACCCTCGCGCTCTGCAAGGACTTCAACGCCGGGGCCCATCTCGGTGATGCGCGGTGCGCGGATGTAGACCATTTCGATTGGGCCGCCGGGCAGGGAAGTTTCAGCTTCCAGGATGCGTGAGTCATTCTGACGGCCGTAGGCGTTGCGCTCGATCGCGATGTCGAGGACGCCAAGGGACTTCTGCGTGGGGCTAAGCACTGTCTTTGCCATCAGGATGACGCCGGCGCAGGTGCCAAAGGTGGGTTTCGTGCGCGTGAACTCAGCCAGCACGTCGAAGAAGCCGGCGCGCTCCAGGTGCTTCAGAAATGTGGTCGATTCGCCACCGGGAATGATGAGGCCGTCGATGGTGGCGAGCTGTTCCGGCTTGCGGACCAGAACGGTCGTCGCGCCCAGCGATTGCAACATGCGCGCGTGCGCGTCAAAGGCGCCCTGCAGCGCGAGAATACCGATGGTTGGTTGCGCAATGCCTGTGGATGAGTCGGCCATAAGCCATCATAGCGGCTGCATCGTGACGCGGAGCACTAAGCCGTCTCTTCGACCGTGATCGAACGCACATCCACCTCGAACTCAAGCGGTACGCCGTCCGGGCCAAAGACAGGCGGGTCGCCGGGAATGTGGGTGCAACGGGTAAGCGGTAAACCGGCGGATGCGAATACACCCTCGAGATCTCCGATCGAATGCCTTGTGTAGATCTGTCCTGCGGTAACCCTGTCCCAATACCCGCCAAGTTGCCGCACGGTAAGCTGCAGCTCTTCAAGGACGAAGGCGGCTTTTTCCTGCATGCCGCTGGACGAGATGTCACCGGTCGCGATGACGCGATCTGGATTGCTTGCAAGTTCCGGCTTGCCTGAGATGAGAAAGTCCTGCGCCTCTGGGCTGGAACGGCTCGGTACGGCGAAGGTAAAGGCAGCCAGTGCCGCATCCGTTGGTGCACCAATCGCCGGTGCCATGTTGGTGCGGGCGGCGGGGTTCACCGGCTCGATCTCGAAACCGCTTGAGCCAAGTGCGGCGATGGAGCGCCGGTTAAACTCCGCAAACCCGGTGCGGGAAAGTCTGGTGGGAATACGGAGTTCGCAGCCGCAGAAAGCCTGCATCGGCCGTCCTGCGGCGCGGATGAATTCGGCCGCAAATCTCAAGCCGGCTTCCAGTGGAAGCCCCCGCCGTAAGTGGACACGGCGAAACACGTATCCATCGAGCGCGATCACACCGCGCGAAAAGGAGCGACCAGCATCCGGTAGGTAAGCAAATCCACCATTCAGCACGACTTTCACGGCGGTCCGATGCTCGCTGGTCAAGGAGCTCCTTTTAAGAGAGAAAGGCCGCGATTGCTCGCGGCCTTTCGTGTGCGTTTCATGCCAACCAACGGAAGGCTTACGCGAAGCAGTAAGCGGGCGTGTGAACGCCTACCAGCCCCGTGTCTGCATCAGGTTCTTCTCTTCAATGGCGGCTGCTGCGAGGCCCTTCATCGATCCCAGTACGGCTTCGCTGGCTTCCGCCAAGATCTTGGGATCGTCGTAGTGCGTTGCCGCGATGACGATAGCCTTTGCGCGCGAGATGGCCTCGGCACGATCCTTGGGGTCGTTCTCCACGTCGAGGGGCGTTGCGCCCTCCTTCATGAAGATGCCACTGCCGACGAAGACCGTCTCTGCGCCTAGCTGCATCATCAACGAAGCGTCGGCCGGGGTGGCGATACCGCCAGCCGAGAAGTTCGGCACGGGCAGCTTGCCGGTCTGCGCGACCATACGGATCAGCTCGTACGGTGCGCCGTGGACCTTGGCTGCGTTGTAGAGCTCTTCGTCACCCAGAACAGTGAGTGCCTTGATCTCACGGATGATCTGGCGCATATGCTGCACAGCGTGCACTACGTCGCCGGTGCCCGGCTCGCCCTTTGTGCGGATCATGGCTGCGCCCTCAGCGATGCGGCGAAGCGCCTCGCCCAGGTTGCGTGCACCGCAGACGAAGGGCGTGGTGAACGCATGCTTGTCGATGTGGTAAACCTCATCGGCGGGCGTGAGAACTTCGCTCTCGTCGATGAAGTCAACGCCCAGATGCTGCAGGACCTGCGCCTCGGCAAAGTGGCCGATGCGTGCCTTTGCCATAACCGGGATGGAGACGGTGGCGATGATTTCCTTGATGAGCTTGGGGTTCGCCATGCGGGCAACGCCGCCTTCGGCGCGTATCATCGCGGGAACGCGCTCAAGTGCCATGACGGAAACAGCGCCGGCTTCTTCAGCGATGCGCGCCTGCTCAACGTTCATGACGTCCATGATGACGCCGCCCTTGAGCATCTCGGCCAGGCCGGTCTTCAGCCGCAGACCGTGCGGTGCGTAGTTACCGTTGGAAGAAGAGAGGTCAGCCATGGCGCAAATGCTCCTTCGGATGTTTCGCAAAATGTAAGACGGGTTAGTTCGGGTGCACAATGCATCCCGGCCAGCAAGCTAAGTTTAGCAGCGAATTTATGGCACTGTTCGCCGATCTATGACACTGTGCGGTACGCGGACGGGACAGGCCCACTTTGTTCGCGGCACGCAGAAGCTCGCCCAAGGGCGCAGCTATGCGTGCTGTGCCACAACCGAACAGACAGCCGCACCGAACCGCTCGATCCACGCCCCATCGATGTCCATTGCCCGCAGATCGGCAACGGACTGCGGTCTTTGCGCGGCAATTTCGCGAATCGTCCGATCGTGCAACAAGTCAAAGGGCGCTTTCGATTGCCGTTGCGCCTCCCGCATCCGCCATACTTTCAGCGCATGTTCCAGCGATTGCGGGGCATCGTCGGCAGGTTGCGTCGGAACATACGAGATCGCCGCCTGAATGGTCGTTGCAGCTGGCGGCCGAGCAGCCGCTGCATTCTTCGCCTGCTTGGGGGCGGGCTTGCTGGTGGGAGCAGACCCTCCGCTGACTACGGTAAGAATCGCGTCGCCGAACCGCTCCGCCTTGGCTGGGCCAATGCCCGAGATGTTCTGCAATTCCGCCATCGAAGCGGGAGCCTCAAGGACAATGGCGCGCAAAGTCCGGTCGCCGAAGACCACGAACGCAGGCTTGCCGAGGGTCTTTGCTTCCGCCGCACGCCACGCCCGCAGCGACGCATCAAGCTGCTTCTGCTCGGCCGAGAGCGGCGTGTTCTCAATGTCAGCAGCCTTCTTCTTCGCAGAGGATGTCGTGCTACGGTCGCGGGTACGTGTGCGGCCCGCGTTGACCGTTTCGGCATCCCGCAATTGCAGGCCCACCGGATCCTCGCCGGTGTCCTCGGCTTCGCGGCCCTCGTGAGTGAGCAGGGCGCGGCGATAGCTGATCTCGCGGCCATCCTCCGCGACGAAGCTAGCGGACTCAACAGCGGTGTAACCGGCACGTGTCAGCGAGTCCAGCAGCGCGTCCATCTCTTTGCGGTCAAGCGCACCGGTCGGGTAGAGCTCGGTAAACAGCTTGCCCGTGGATTTGCCCGCAGATGCCCCCGACAGTGCCCGCAGGATGCGCTTGATCTCGCGCATCTCGTCGTTCGTTGGTTCGCGGAAGGCCTGTGCCGACGCGCGTTCCGGTGAACAGAAGTCACACAGACCGCAGGTGCGAGCGCTATCGGAGGAATCACCAAAGTGCTTAATGAGTGCAGCCATGCGGCATTCGGCACCCGAGGCGAAGCGCATCATCGCGTCGATCTGGCCACGGCGAAAGTTCACCTGCGTGTCGTAGGTGCGGCGCCACTGCGCGTTGGGGTTCTCCGCGCGCGTCACGTTGCCGCCCATATCGATCTGCGCGGCACCCTGCGCCAGCAGTTTGTCGAGTGCGGGGCCGAAGACGTCCAAGTCAAGCTTCAGCCGGATGCGCAGATCGTCCGCGTAAATTGGCTCCTCACCCAGAGACGTGGCGATGCGTGCCAGCGTGTCTGCCGGCGGATAGTCGCGCTCCAGAAAGAAGTCATGCATCCGGCGGTCGGCGAAGCTGTACATCAGCACCGTGCGTGCGGGCTTCCCGTCGCGGCCAGCACGACCAATCTCCTGATAGAAGCTCTCGACCGATGCAGGCATGGCCATGTGCAGGACAGTCCGCACGTCGGCTTTGTCGATCCCCATGCCGAAGGCGATGGTCGCAACGACCACCTCCGTCTTGCCATCGAGAAAGCTGCGTTGCACGCGGTCGCGCGTGCCCGGATCAAGACCTGCGTGATAGCTGGCGGTAGGGAAGTCGGTGTTCAGTTCGGTCGCGAGTGCCTCAGCGTCCTTGCGCGATGGCGCATAGATGATGGCCGGGCGATTCGCGTCGTCCTTCAGCAGCTTGCGCGCGAGTTCGATACGGCGCGGCTTGCTGACCTCAACCACCTCGACCGCAAGATTCGTGCGGCGGAAACCGTGAATGAACTGTTTTGCATCCTTTAGCGCTAGTTCGCTGACGATGTCGCGCTGCACCTGTGGTGTCGCTGTCGCCGTCAGCGCGATTACCGGGGCTGGCCGCAGTGACTGCAGATGCGCCGCCAAATTGCGGTAGTCCGGCCGAAAGTCATGGCCCCATTGCGAAATGCAGTGCGCTTCGTCGATCGCGATGAGCGAAGGCAGTCGCTTGGTCAGCATGGCACCGAAGCCCGGTACTCGGAAGCGCTCGGGTGCGATGAAGAGAAATTGCAGGTTGCCGTCGAGATAGTCGCGGCACACCTGCCGGCTGTGTTCTCGGTCCATGCCGGAGTGGATACGACCCACGCGCAGGCCGAGTGATGTCAGTTTGTGAGCCTGATCGTCCATCAGCGCGATCAGCGGCGAGATCACCAGCGCCGTGCCACCTCGCGCCAGAGCTGGAAGCTGGTAGCAGAGACTCTTGCCTGCACCCGTCGGCATCACCAGCAGCACATCCCGCCCAGCAGTGGCGGCCTCGCACACAGCCTGCTGATTCACGCGAAAATCGCGAAAACCAAAGGTGCTGTGCAGCAGTGCATTCAGATCGACAGGTGGAGTGGTGGAGGCCATGCGGTGAATGCTATTTTCGCATAGCGTTCGCCTCAGGCATGCTGCACAAACAGAAGCGGCACCATCGCTGGTGCCGCTTCCGGTTCCTGTCTCTTTGTTGAAACTACGCCGCCATGATCTTGTCCGGCGTAATGGGGAAGTCGCGCACGCGCTTGCCGGTAGCGTTGAAGATGGCGTTAGCGATTGCGCCTGCGACGCCAGTGATGCCGATCTCGCCCACGCCCCTCGCGCCCTGAGGATTGAACTTCGTATCCGGCGTGTCGATGACCGTGACGTCGATGATGCCAGCGTCAAGGTTGACCGGCACGTGGTACTCCGCCAGATTGTTGTTGACGATGCGGCCCGTGGTGTTGTCGAGCACCGTCTCCTCGGTAAGTGCAGTACCGATGCCCCACACGATGCCACCCTCAAGCTGCGACATGCCGGTCTTTTTGTTTAGCAGCTTGCCGATGTCGTAGGTCGCAACGACGCGGCGGACCTCCACCATGTGCGTGTGATCGTCCACGGCGACCTCTGCAAAGACTGCGCCCCAGCTATGCGTGGATAGCGCGCGTTGCGCCTCCTGGCTTGGTTCGCCGGACCCCGTTTCCTCAATGGCTGCTCCCTTGTTGCGAGCGATCGAGGCTGCCAGTGGTTCAGACTTCGACGCGTCGGTCTTCGATACCAACATGCCACCCTTCACCTCGATGTCATTCACCATGGCGCCGTACAGCTTGGACGATGGATCGGCGGCAGCCATGTTTGCGAGCTTCAACTTCAACTGATTGCAGGCTTCCTTGACCGCAGGTCCAACGGACGCAGTGGACTGCGAACCGCCTGACACCGGTGCCTTGGGCAGCGTAGAGTCGCCCAGCTTCACATCGATCATCTCCCAGGGAACATCCAGCTCCTGCATGACGGTCTGGGCCATCATGGTGTACATGCCGGTGCCAAGGTCCTGCGTGCCGCTGCCAATGAACATGCGACCGTTGGCCTGTAAGCGAATGACGGCCATAGCAGCCGAGCGATTCGCCGGGTAGGTGGCGGTCGCCATGCCGTACCCGATGTGCTTGTTGCCTTCGCGCATCGCTCCGGGCGTGCTGTTCCGCTTCGTCCATCCAAAGCGTTCTGCTGCCTGTGTGTAAGCATCCTTTAGGTGCTTCGAAGAGAACTCTTTTTGCTGGCCCGGATCCTTCTCGGCGTAGTTCAGCATGCGGAGTTGGAGGGGATCCATATTGAGCTTGATGGCCAGTTCGTCCATCGCCGACTCGAGTGCCGCTGTCCCGACTGCCTCACCCGGTGCGCGCTGGAAGGTCTGCACGCCGATGTTCATGTCCACCATCTTGTGCGAGGTGCTGATCTGGTCGCACTGGTAGAGCATCGTGGTCTGGTTCGCCGCAGCCTCCATGAAGTCTTCCATCACCGAGGCGGGCAGAATCACGTCATGCTGTATCGCCACGAGCTTGCCGGTGTTGTCCGTACCCAGCTTGATGGTCTGTACCGTCTTCGGGCGTCCGCCAACTGGGCCGAACATCTGGTTGCGCTCCATCACCAGCTTCACGGGCACGCCCGCAACCTTCGCAGCCAGGGCGCACAGGACCACATGCGACCACGTCGATCCCTTCGAGCCGAAGCCGCCGCCAACGTAGGGATCGATGACGTGAACGCTGTCGAGCGGCAGTGAGAAGTGCTTGGCCAGCGTCTGCTTATCGCCGCTGATGTATTGCGTCGCATCGTAGACGGTCAGCTTGTCGGCCTCCCATGCGGCGATGGTCGCATGGGGCTCCATGGGATTGTGTGTCTGCAGCGGAGTGCTGTAGGTGTGCTCAACGACGGTTGTCGCCTTCGCCCATGCGGCCGCTTCGTCGCCATGCTTCTGTGCCTTGGGAGCGTTGCCGCCTTTGGGCATACGCGCCTCGCCGAGGCGCTTGTCGAAGTTCAGCTTCGACGGCACGACCTTGTACTTCACCTTGATCAGCGAAGCTGCGTGCGCCGCCTCTACCTGCGACTTCGCGAGCACGATCCCAATCGGCTCGCCGTTGTAATAGACGGTGCGGTCCTGCAGGAGCGATAGCTTGCGCGTGGCAGGCGGCTGCGGAGCCACCATCGGCAGCTTTGGTGCGTTGAACGGCGTCAGAATCTTCACGACACCGGAGGCGTGGTCGGCCGCAGACGTGTCCATGCTGATGATCTCGCCCGAAGCGATGTTCGACACCACAAGGTAGGCGTACAGCATGCCCTTGCCTTTGAATTGTTCTTCGATCTCCTTGGCAAACTCGGCAGCATACTTCGCCTTGCCCAAGACCTTCAGCTTGCCGTCATAACGAACCGGCAGTTCCTTGCCGTTGCCGACAGGACTCTTCTGTTCCTGCATCTCGTCCATCATGCTGCCGCTCCTTCTGCGCCGTGGTTGCCGGTGCCTTGCGCCGCCAAGGTGAAGGCGCGGACGATGCAGCTCTTCGCGAGTTCGATCTTGAAGGCGTTGTGCTCGTAGCCCTTCGCACCCTGCATGGCTGCTGCCGCGGCGGCCTTGAAAGTTTCTTCAGTGGCGGGCTTGCCGATCATGGCCTTTTCAGCGGCTTCGCTGGTCCATGGCTTATGTGCGACGCCACCCAATGCCAGCGCGACGGACTTGATGCTTCCGCCGTCCATTTCAAGACCAGCGGCGACGGAAACAAGTGCGAAGGCATAGCTCTGCCGATCGCGCGCCTTCAGGTAGTAGCTGTTTGCCGCAAACTTCGCAGCAGACGCCGGCAGATGCACGCCGGTGATCAGTTCATCGTGCTGCAGGTTCGTGTCGAGCTGTGGCGTCTTGCCAACCAGCCGGTGGAACTCGCGCACAGGCATCGTTCGCTTGCCCTTCGGCCCTGAAATTTCAACCACTGCATGAAGTGCCGCCAGCGCCACGTTCATGTCGCTGGGGTTTGTCGCGATGCAGGTATGCGCGCCGGCTGGCCCCTCGTCCGTCTGTCCCAGAACCGCATGGACGCGATTGAATCCCTCGACGGCTCCGCAGCCCGAACCCGGGGCGCGCTTGTTGCAGGCAGGCAGAGCAGAATCATAAAAGTAGTAGCAGCGAGTGCGCTGCATCAGGTTGCCGCCGGTCGTGGCCAGGTTGCGTAACTGCGCAGAAGCACCCGCAAGCAGTGCCTGCGAAAGCAGGGGATAGGTCTTGCGTACATCCCCATCGTTCGCCAGGTCGCTGTTGCGGACCAGGGCGCCGACGCGGTGTCCGCCTTCTACAGCTTCGATGTGCGCCAATGCCGACAGGCGCGTGATGTCGATCAACGTAGACGGGCGCTCGACATCCTGCTTCATCAGGTCGACGAGGTTTGTTCCGCCGCCCAGCAGCTTCGCGTTCTTGTCGGCAGCGAGGGAGTGGACGGCGCCTTCGGGGGCAGTGGCTCGTTCGTAAGCGAAGGGATTCACAGGCTCATTCCTTTCGCGACAGCGCGTACGGCGCTCACAATGTTGGGGTAGGCGCCGCAGCGGCAGATGTTGCCGCTCATGCGCTCCTTGATCTCACGGTCGGTCAGTTTCGGCGCATTCTGTGTGCCGTCTTCGAACGAAACCACCGACGCGTGGCCGGCCTTCATCTCGTCCAGTAACGCTGTCGCCGAACAGATCTGGCCGGGCGTGCAGTAGCCGCACTGAAACGCGTCATGTTCCAGGAAGGCAGCCTGCATGGGCGAGAGGTCATCGCCGTGCGACAGTCCTTCAATAGTCGTGATGGGGTCGCCCTCAGCCGAAACCGCCAATAGCAGGCAGCTATTCACACGACGGCCATTAACAAGCACCGTGCATGCGCCACACTGGCCGTGATCGCAACCCTTCTTCGATCCGGTCATGTCCAGGTGATCTCGCAGCGCGTCGAGCAGGCTGGTCCGCGTGTCCAACTGGATGCTGTGATCCTGCCCGTTGATGTTCAGTGTTACGGACTTGGTCTTGGCACTTCCAGGCATCACGGTCTGCGCGTCCGCTGGGGACATACCCACCGCCAGCGTTGCGCCAACGGCGGTCGCCGATTGCAGAAAGGTGCGGCGGCTGACCTCCCAATTCTGGAGATCCTCCGGCTCAGGTGCCGTATCAAGGGTTTGACACTTGGAATTGCTCATAGGGCCTCAAGGGTTGGTTGTGACATGGGAAGAAAGACTTGAATCAACATAACTGTGATGAGGAGAGCGACATAGCAAGATGTCTCAGCCAACGCGCCACATTGACGACGTCCTTCGCTTCTCGCCGCCTTGGAATTCCTGTGAAAGTGCGGTAAACTAAGGTGTTTGTTGCGCCTTGCGGGTTGAACCCGCTGTAGAGCTGTGCGGCATACGACTTAGGGTCGAGGAGAAAAGATGGCGAAGCGTCGTGGAAACCCGAATTGGGGCAAGCCGGAGCCGATTGGACCGGTAGTGCCGACCGTCACATCGTTCGAACTGGTAGTGAAGGAATACAAGCTGACCCCGGACCAGTACATCCGGTCGACGCGTCTTCGTGAGTGGGCGCGCCGCAATAAGAACTCGAAGTACATCCCGGAGGCGCTGCTCGAGGCCTGGGGTTTCGAAATCGAGTCCACGCTGTAAGCAGCGTGTCGGCAAGTCAGCATGGCCCCGCTTCCGGCGGGGCCATTGTTTTGTCCAGAAGCCAGCGTTTGTTCTGAGGCTTCTGTCGCATCATGATCATCCAAATCCGGGAGATACACTCTAGACCTATGCCTGAGAGCCCTTTCATCGACGTTCCGGAGGCGCTGCGGCAGTTTGCCGCGGGCCGCATGATTGTGGTGGTCGATGACGAAGACCGCGAAAACGAGGGCGATCTGACGCTCGCCGCTGAATTCACCACGCCTGAAGCCATCAACTTCATGGCAAAGTACGGCCGCGGCCTGATCTGCCTAACGCTCACCGAGGAACGCGCGGACTACCTGCGTCTCTCGCCCATGGCCGCTGAGAACACCTCGCGCTTCGGCACCGCATTCACCGAGAGTATTGAGGCTCGCGAGGGTGTCTCCACGGGCATCAGCGCTGCGGACCGCGCGCACACCATCCTGACTGCAGTTACCGCCGGCAAAACAGCCGCAGACCTGGCGCGGCCCGGCCACGTCTTCCCGCTGCGTGCGCGCAAAGGTGGCGTGCTCGTACGTGCAGGACAAACTGAAGCTTCTGTAGATCTTGCTCGCATGAGCGGCCTGATCCCTGCCGGTGTGATCTGCGAGATCATGAATGACGACGGCAGCATGGCGCGCGTGCCGGACCTGATCGAATTCTGCAAGACCCATGACATGGGAATGCTGACCGTGGCGGAACTGATCCGCTACCGCCTGCAACACGAGCGCTATATCCACCGCGAAGCCGAAACGGTGTTGAATACACCCTGGGGTGAGTTCCGAACCATCGCCTACGCGAGCGATGTCGAAGAGGGCGAAAGCCACCTTGCCATGGTGATGGGTGATGTCAGCGACATGGGCGGCGCAGATCCCGTGCTCGTGCGTGTCCACACACACTGTCTCGCCGGCGGCATCTTCTGTCACGATGGCTGCGAGTGCCGTCAGAGCGTCGAAAACGCCATGCGCCTGATCGCCGAACACGGCCGCGGCGCCCTGGTCTATCTACATAACGGCAGCCGAGGCTTCGGGATCGATCGCACTACGACCCCGCCGCGCATGGTGATGCACCGCGATGCCGCGATGCGAGCCAGTTCGAAGGATCAGTCCCAGACGCTGCGTCACACCGGCATCGGCGGTCAGATCCTCTCGGACCTTGGCATCCATCGCATCCGCCTGCTCGTCTCGCGCCCCACGCACGTGCCCGCGCTCCAGGGTTTTGGCATCGAGATCGTCGAGCAGGTCGCCATGGCGCCCGCACGCATTTCCTAAGCGGCCTGCTAGGGCTGTCTACCGCGGTGTGATCACAAGCGTGAGTGTCACGCTCTTCGGCGCAGTCACGCCATCCACCGGTGTCGCTGTGACGTGGAAGGTGTATGTGCCAGTGGCAGCATAGCGAATACGCCGGTCCACACTGCTGCCGCAACCGCCACTGACCGGGGCGACCGCCAGCAAAAAGGTGAGCAGCGCAGCAAAGCGCCGCTGCCTCAGACCAAGCAGCAGGAGCAATGCCGGTGGCGTGCACAGCAACACGTCCCGCAGTCCGAGAGGGCTTGGTGCTCCGATCGCTGCGGATACGGCTGAAAGAGTAGAGATGGTCGCAGAGGAAGCCTGCGCGCCTCCTCCCAACGTCACCGAGGCGGGCAATAACGAGCACGCGGTGTAGTCAGCAGGCTTCTCCGCCATGCAGGTCAGCGCCACGTCGCCGGTAAAGCCATTGGACGGTGTGACGTTTAGAGCGTAGGTCGCCGGAAGGCCCGCCTGCACTGTTACGGACGCGGTAGAACCTCCGTTCACGGTAAGCCCGATGTCGCCAGCCGGAGGATTGATGATCGTGCCGGTTTGTGTCCCCGTGCCGGTGAGTGGAATCGTGATGGGTGAGGCAGGATCGGTGCTTGCAACCGTCAGCGTCCCCGCATAAACGCCGGTGGCCGTCGGCGCAAACGTAACACTCACCGCACAAGAGGACGCAGCGTTAAGGCTCGTGATTCCGCAGGTACTGCTTACGCTGAAGCCCGGAGTCGCGCGAAAACTCAGACCATCCACCGTCAAAGCGCTGGTATTGCGCAGCGTGACCGATTGCGTTGCCGTCGTGCCAACCAGGACACTCGCAAACGCCAGCGAGTCAGGGGTAATACTGAGCTGCGGCCTGGTTCCCACGCCAGACAAATCCACCGCCAGCGGCAGGGGAGTCGCCGAAGTAGCGACCGACAGTGTTCCGCGAAGGGTCGCGGCAGTCGACGGCGTGAACATAACAGCAATGGTGCAACTGGTACCCGCGCCTACGGTGCCGCCGCTACTCGGGCACGCATTGGTTGCGGTCGTGGCGGTCGCCAGGGCGAAGTTGCCTCCAGTCGTGATGAGGGAGCCGATCGCAAGGGAAGTGCTGCCGGTATTCGTCAGCGTCGCCATCTGCGACGCGCTGCGGCCAACCAGGACACGTCCAAAGTCGAGAGCGAGCGGGGCGAGCGTCACCGATGCCGGCGAGCCCATGCCGAGCAGTGACACAAGTTCCAGCGACGTGCTGGCATCGCTCTGAATCTCCAGCGATCCAACCGTCGGCCCAGAAGTCTGAGGCTGGTAGGTGACGGCAATGGAGCAGGACGCGCCTGCGATCAAGGCGCCGCAGCCATTCGAGGCCTGGAAGCCGCTGCTGGTGACAACTCCAGTCACATGCACGGTAGCCGTTCCGGTACTGGTCAGTCGCACAGACTGCGGCACAGACGCTGTGCCTGCAGCGGACGAGCCGAAAGTGAGCGACCCCTGCGATGTTGTGAAAGCCGCCAGTGGAGCTGTGTTCGAAGGTACGCTGACGACCGCCGCCTTTGCCTGGCCGAGCAGGTCGAGGAACAGCGGCGCATTCGCGGCATCGCTCTCGATGGTTAGAGTTCCTGTGTCGATCTGCGGCACGGTAATGTCCGCTGACGACGCGACCTGGTAGAGCGGGGTATATCTCACGCTTACGGAACAGCTCTGTCCGGGCAGCAAAGGTGCGCCGCAATCGGTCGTCGAGAGGAAAGGGAGCTCAGACTGCACTCGCCGAACGGTGACCGCAGTGCCCGCTGCGGAAGTCAGCGGATTGGTGAAGGTCAGCGTCTGCGAGGCGCTGAGGCCCGAGGTGACGCTCCCAAAAGTCAGCACGCCCGCGATCGAAAGGTTCCCCGTTACGGCAAGGGAGGCATTGCCCGCGCCATAGCCCTCCAGATAGGCAAGACCATTGCGTGTGGCTGATCCGTCCGACGGGGTGCCCTGCACAAAGACGGTGCCGGTCGCGTCGCCGCCGCTCACGGGGGTGTACTGCACCGTCAGATCACAACCGGCATTCGGCGCCAGCCCTCCGCATGAATCGCCGGTAACGGCAAACTGGCGCGGCGCGCTGACGGTGAGTGATAGCGCGCTCGACGTGAGGTTGTTTACATGGAGCACACGCGTCCCGGCGGGCGCGCCGGTGGCGGCCGATCCGAAATTTACCGAGGCATGCTCGCCCGGAATGATCTGGATGCCAGCAGACTCCGCCGGAAACTGCCCGGCAAGCGCAATGCTGTAGTTCGCCGTCATGGGCACGCCCGAGGGTGCCGTCGTAATCGGGATCGTCAGCGTGCCACTACTGAGGCATCCAGGCCGGGCGCTGTTGAATCCCAGTACATGGACCAGTTCCCGTACAAAGCGCCGGACGGCCAGGCGCAGCAATCCATACCGTAACGAGAGGGCAGTGGACGCCACAGTGGCGGGTAGTGCCGTGCGCTCTCGTTCTGAAGAACTTCATGCGTTGAACCCCATGACCAGGGTGAGACGTCTAATTACAGTGAACCGGCTTCCAAGACTCCCCCTCCGGCCCGCTGTAAGCGGCTTCCAACTGAAGCCGTAACAAAATTTAAGGAGAACCATGCGCTCCGATCTGATCTTTGGCGCTCTAACCCACGTCCAGAACCGTTACCAGCTTTGTCAGCTTGCCAGCAAGGCAACCCGCAAGCTCCACAAGCCCAACACCCGTCTGCAGGACACGACGAACGAAGTTCTGGAGCGCTTCCATGAGCAGGCGCCGTCCGATCTGAAGACTGGCCCTGAGCCGGCTGCAGTTCTGGAAACCATCGAGGAGCGCCGCGCGGCCTAACGGCCGTGCGGTGCACCCGCACCGCTCTTTTCAACGAAATAGGCATTTGCACGCCGCCGGTTTCGTAGTAGTGTCTGTAGCATCACCACACCCAAGTTGAGAGTGCCGCACTGCCGTTTGCACGACTGCTTTGATTTGCAGCAAAACAACCGCACCAGCCCGCAACACCCTCCGCACTGAAATCCCTTCCCAGTCTCACCCGCTCCTATCAAGACGGACGCACGTACACAGGTATCCATGACCATCTCAGAACTTAAAGAAAAGAGCATTGCCGAACTCGGAAAGCTCGCACGCGGCCTTGAGATCCAAGGCACAAGCGCCCTGCGTAAGCAGGACCTGATCTTCAAGATCCTTCAGGCCCAGAGCGAAAAAGAGGGCCACATCTTCGCGGAAGGTGTCCTTGAGATCCTGCCCGACGGGTACGGCTTCCTTCGCTCGCCCGACTATAACTACCTGCCCGGTCCGGATGATATTTACGTTTCGCCTTCGCAGATCCGCAAGTTCGACCTGAAGACCGGCGACACGATCAGCGGCAACGTGCGCCCGCCGCACGAGGGTGAGAAGTACTTCGCGCTGGTCAAGATCGAAGCGATCAACTTTGAATCGCCCGAAGAGACGCGCAACAAGATTCTGTTCGACAACCTAACGCCGCTGTACGCCGAAGAGCGCGTGAAGATGGAGACGGTCCGCGACAACATCTCCGGCCGCGTGATGGACCTGTTGACGCCCGTGGGCAAGGGCCAGCGTGGCCTGATCGTTGCACCGCCGCGTACCGGTAAGACGGTTCTGCTGCAGTCGATTGCGAACTCGATCACGACGAACCATCCTGAGGTTGTGCTGATCGTCCTGCTGATCGATGAGCGTCCGGAAGAAGTCACGGACATGCAGCGCTCGGTAAAGGGCGAGGTCATCTCCTCGACCTTCGACGAGCCGGCAGCACGTCACGTACAGGTGGCCGAGATGGTCATCGAAAAGGCCAAGCGCCTGGTCGAGCACAAGCGCGATGTTGTGATCCTGCTGGATTCGATCACCCGTTTGGCACGTGCCTACAACACGATCGTGCCGCCTTCGGGCAAGGTGCTCTCCGGCGGTGTGGACTCGAACGCGCTACAGCGCCCCAAGCGCTTCTTCGGCGCGGCCCGCAACATTGAAGAGGGCGGTTCGCTCACGATCATGGCGACGGCTCTTGTCGATACCGGATCGCGTATGGACGAAGTCATCTTCGAAGAGTTCAAGGGTACGGGCAACATGGAAGTCATCCTGGACCGCAAGCTGGTCGACAAGCGCGTCTTCCCGGCGATCGACATCCAGCGCAGCGGTACGCGTAAGGAAGAGTTGCTGATCCCGAAGGAAGACCTGCAGCGTACGTGGATTCTGCGCAAGGTGTTGAATCCGCTGTCGCCGGTCGAGGCTATGGAACTGTTGACGGACAAGCTGAGCAAGACCCGCAACAACCAGGAGTTCCTGCACAACATGAGTTCGCTGTAGTTCGAAGCAAGTCGTTAGTGAGGCGGAGGGATCTGCTTTTCGTCCGAGCCAGGCAAACCAGCCGGCATGGGCGAGAAGCAGATCCCTCCGCTGCGTTTGCGCGCTCTATCGTCGTCCGCCGCGCTTCGGTTGCGGCGCAGGGAGTGGGATGCGCGCGCTTTGTACGGGGGAGTTGAGCACCATGCTGGTATTGGTGGCGACGTAGGGCATGAGCGCGTCGATCACTGTCTCCAGGTGGTTCATGTCGCGCACGACCACCTGGACCAGGAAGCTCTCATTGCCGGTGACGCGATGGCATTCGACGACCTCGGGGATCGACCGCGCGAGGCGTGCGAAGTTCGACAGGCGATCGCCAGCGACGGTGATCTTCACGAACGCACGCACTGCGAGTCCGAGCTTTGCCGGGTCGATCTCGGTGCGGTAACGAAGGATCACTCCGGACGTCTCCAGCCGGCGTACGCGCTCCATCACTGCGGGTTTGGAGAGATGGACGCGGCGCGCCAGTTCTGCGAAGGAGATGCGTGCGTTGTCCTGCAACTCTTCAATGAGGGCGTGATCGATGGCATCAAGCAGGGCAGGCGCCGGCGTGAGCGGCGGCACGTGCGATGCCTCTGCGGCTTTCGCGATCTTCTTTGCAGCGGTTTTTGGCCTAACATTCGTCGGCATAAGACGCATCCTACCTTACAAACATTATGGATCGAAAGCACGGGAATCTTTAGCATTCTCGTATGCCCCTAGAGCTTCTGCAGCCTGTCACTCTTCCAGAGACCACGCGTCACCGTTTCACCGCACTTCGGGAGTTGGTGGGCAACACGCCGATGCTCTGCATCGACTACCGGTATCGCGGACGCACGGGCGCTGTCTGCGCGAAGGCCGAGCACCTGAATTTGAGCGGCTCGATCAAGGACCGCATGGCGCTTCACATTCTGGAGCGCGCGTATGAGGATGGGTCGCTGCGCCCGGGCGATCGCATTGCGGAAGCGACCAGCGGAAACACGGGGATTGCGTTTGCGGCACTGGGTGGTGCGCTCGGACATAAGGTCGTCATCTACATGCCGGACTGGATGAGCCGGGAGCGGATGGATCTGATCCGCAGCTATGGCGCAGAGGTTGTGAGCATCAGCAAGGACCAGGGTGGCTTTCTGGGCAGCATCGACTGCTGCCGCAGGCTGGCCCTGGAGCAGAACGCTGTTTTCCTTCCACGGCAGTTTGAGAATGAAGCGAATGTGGAGGCACACGCGCTCGGCACCGGGCCAGAGATCATTGCGCAGCTTCGCCATGCAGGCCTGATCCCGGATGCGTTTGTTGCTGGTGTGGGAACGGGGGGGACGATCATGGGCGTTTCGCAGTCGCTGCGCCGTGCGTGGCCTGGCCTGACCTGTCATCCGGTTGAGCCGGCGGAGTCGCCTACGCTGACGACCGGCTATAAGGTGGGGTCTCATCGCATCCAGGGCATCAGCGATGAGTTCATTCCGGAGATCGTCCAGTTGCGCGAGGTGGATGAGGTGATCGCCATCCACGATGGCGACTCCATCCTGATGGCGCAGTTGCTGGCGCGAACGCTCGGGCTTGCCGTAGGGATTTCGTCGGGCTGCAATTTTCTTGCTGCGGTGACAGCGGCGATGCGCTTCGAAGGCAAGACCACGGTTGCTACTGTGTTTTGCGATGACAACAAGAAGTATTTGAGTACGGGGCTGCTTCGTGAAGAGCCGGTGCGCGAGGACTACATGACGCCCGAGGTTGAATTGCTGGATCTCCGCGTGGTTCCACGATGCGCTCTGAACGCGTGAGAGCGGCGGGCCGCTGACACGGCGGGAAGACAACAGCCGCGCGGGGCGCAGCGTCCAAACGGTTGGACTCAAGAGATTCTGAAGAGCTACTTTTCTCCGTGCTAACGGGGTATTCCGTGGTCCTTCGGCGTAATGTATCGTGGGGCGACGCGGTCGGGAACTGTGGTTCGACTGTCGTGTTCCTGCTGCATTTGCAGTGGATCCCGAGACGCCGTCACAGACCAGGAGATTGCAGAGCAGTATGCCCGACAAGCAGGAGACGCGCCGCATTACGATCAAGGAACTGCTGCGGCCTCACCGTCGGGCGCTGATGCTGGGGCTGGTTGCGATTGCCGGTGAGAGTATCGCGGATGTGGCGGCGCCGTGGCCGTTGAAGATCGTGCTCGACAATGTGATTGCGCACAAGGAATCTCACGGCTGGCTCTTCAAGTTCATCAAACGCACGGCCGGCACGGAGCCGCACCAGATCCTGATGTTCGCCTGCATTGCGGTTGTTGCGATCGCGATTGTGGACGCGTTCTGCTCGTACTGGGAGAAGTACACGACGACGAGCGTGGGGCAGTGGGTGACGCATGATCTGCGCCGGACGCTCTACGCGCAGGTGCAGCGGCTGTCGCTTTCGTACCATGACACCAGCCAGACGGGCGACCTGATCAGCCGCGTGACGACGGATATTGATTCGATTCAGAGCTTCATTGTGTCGGGGTTGCTGAGCATCCTGGTCGACATCGCCACCATTGTCGGCATGATCGGCGTTTTGTTCTACCTGAGCTGGCAACTGACACTGATTGCGCTGGCTGTCGTGCCTATCCTGTTCGCGATCGTGTACACGTACACGCGCAAGGTGAAGAAGGCTTCGCGTGCGGTGCGGAAGCAGGAGGGCAAGATGATCTCCGTGGTGCAGGAGGTCCTTGGCTCCATCCGCGTGGTGAAGGCGTTCTCGCGCGAGCAGTATGAGATCGACCGGCTTGAGGGCGAGAGCCTGGAGACAGTTGAGGCTTCACTGAAGGCGCGTACGCTGAAGGCGAAGCTGGTACCGATTGTGAACATCGTCACGGCACTGGGTACCTGCGGTGTGCTGTACTTCGGCGGTCGGCTGGCTCTGGATTCGAATATGACCGGCGGCAAGATCTACATCTTTATTGCGTACATCGCGGGTATGTACAAGCCGATGCAGGACATCAGCAAGATCATGGATTCGTACTCGAAGGCCGACATCGGCTACGAACGCATCCAGGAGATCATTGGCAATCAGGACGAGGTGCGTGACGCCGCTGGCGCCAAGAATCTGCGCATCACCGAAGGTCGCATCGAACTGGACAATGTGAGCTTCAGCTACAACAGCGATCGCGAGATCCTGCACGATGTGACGATGCGCGTGGAGCCCTGCTCCACGGTTGCGATCGTGGGGCCGACTGGTTCCGGCAAGACGACGTTGATCAACTTGATTGCACGTTTCTACGAGCCGCAGTCGGGAACTGTGCGGATCGATGGACAGGACGTCAGCAAGGTAAAGCAGAAGTCACTGCGTGAGCAGTTGAGCTTTGTGCTGCAGGATACGGTGCTGTTCAGCGGGTCGATCTGGGAGAACATTGCGTATGGGCGGCCGGAGGCGACGCACGCCGAGATTGTGCAGGCCGCGAAGGACGCGAATGCGGATGAGTTTATCGACTGCCTGCCGCAGAAGTACGATACAGTCGTGGGCGAGCGGGGCATCCTGCTGTCGGGTGGCCAGCGGCAACGCATCGCGATTGCGCGTGCCATGGTGCGGAACAGCCCGATCCTGATCCTGGATGAGCCGACCTCGGCGCTTGATGCGAACAGCGAGCACCTGGTGTTCGAGGCGCTCGATCGATTGATGGAAGGGAAGACGGCGATCGTGATCGCTCACCGGCTATCGACGGTGCGGAATGCGAACTGCATCTATGTGCTGGCAGGATGGGCGTGTCGTGGAGAATGGCACGCATGACGAGTTGATCCATGCCGGCGGTTTATACCAGGAATTGAACGAGACACAAGCCCATGCGGATGAAGAGAAGTCTGCTTTGCTGGCTTAGGCGTCCGTTCGGACAGTTGCCAGGAAGAAGGCCCGGATGCATCAGCAACCGGGCCTTCGTTTCTGCTGACAGCGCTGACTAAAGCTTCTTCAGCTCTGCGATGCGTGACTCGACGACGGTTACGTATTGGGTGACGACTTCGTCGGGAAAGCCGCCTGCACGGAAGGCATCGGTCAACTGCCTGTGACTGAGCTGGGCGAGCATGCCGCCGATCCATCGGGCGTCCTCGCGTGGTACCTCGCGGCCGATCCAGTCGAGATTGGCCCGCATGGCGAAAGACTTGGCCGTGACGCCCGCCGTGGCGAAGAGCATGCCGGTGGGACGCCTGGGAGTGCCGAAGTCCACGGTGGCTGTCGTCAGGCGGGTCACGAACTTCGAGTCTTTGAAGCTGTCGATATTTCCCTTGGAGCTTGCCTTGGTCCATCCGATGCCGTTGGAGCCGAAGCTTGCACCGACGTCGCTGACGAGGAAGAGTTGCTGGCCGCTCTTCTTATCGGTGTAGACGGCGTTGTTCTCGTCCTTCAGGTCCCAGTTGTTCATGACGGCCATCATGACGCGCAGGCCGTTGAACTCACGCTTGCCGTAGAAGGGGTTGGTCTTCCACTCCCAGATGCCAATCTTCTTCTGGCCCGCGGGTTTGCGTGCGAAGCGGACGTCCTGCAGTTGGCCGGCCTTCCATTCCTTCGGGCCCCGCTTCACCTTTACGTTACTGACGGTTGCTGACGGCAAGAAGTAGTCGTCATTGACGAAGTAGCCCATGGCCCACAGAAGGCGCGAGGCGACGACCTCTGGCCGTGCTTCTTCGCCAGCTTTCACGCGCCACTTCTTATCGCCGGCGTCGCGCACATCCATCTTGGGATTGGTGCCGCCCATGTCCTCTGATTCGAAGACGAATGGAGGGCGGGGCTGCTTGTCCCTGCCGCCCTGACCGTTGAGCAGGTCCAGCCTGGCGATGTCTTTTGGCTGGTGCCACAGGACGGGGTTGCGGATCTGCGCCCACAGCGCGGCGTTGCTGCGAACGTCGCGGTCATTGTCATCTTCTTTGGCCTTGGACTTCTTGTCGTCGTCCTGAACGTAAGCGGCGTGGGCGGCGGCAGGGGACGCAAAGCTTTGAAAGGATGCTGCGGCAAGCGTGCAGATCACTGCAAAGTGCGAAAGCCGTGTGAAACGCAACATGTTGTCTCCGAACGTGGTCTGTACGAGATAAGAAGCAATTCCCGCGAAGTGCGATGCGCGACGCACGGAAAACATCTTCCACTAGCGGTTCTGCATCCTCATGAAGTACGACGCTGTGCCAGTACAGCAGGAGACCAAGATACAAGTGAAGCTGATGGTACAGCCGGATGACGGCATCGAGCCCCTGTTGAACGCGCTGCGCAGCGCGAAGACGAGCATTCTGATTCTGATCTTTCGGTATGACCGTAGCGAGATCGAACGGGCTCTCGTAGAAGCCGTGCAGCGCGGCGTTACGGTGCAGGCGCTGATCGCGTTTACCAATCGCGGCGAAGAGAAGAACCTTCGCAAGCTGGAGATGCGTCTGCTGGAGCGCGGCATTACCGTGACGCGTACGGCGGACGACCTGGTGCGTTACCACGGCAAGATGTTCATCATCGACCGCAAGGAACTGTTCCTGCTGGCGTTCAACTACACGCACCTGGACATTACGCTGAGCCGGTCGTTTGGCGCTCGGATTACGACACCCGCGATCGTGGCGGAGGCGGTGAAGCTGTTCGAGTGCGACTCGCACCGGACGCCGTTTGTGTCGAGCGTGCATGAGCTGGTCGTCAGCCCGATTAACGCGCGCAAGGAGCTGACGGAGTTCATCAAGGGCGCCAAGAAGCAGCTGCTGCTGTACGAGATGAAGATCAGCGATCCAGACTTTGTGAAGTTGCTGCGGGAGAAGGTCGCGGATGGCGTGGATGTGCGGATCATCGGTCGCGCTTCACCCCGGGCGAATATTCTGCCGCTGCGGACGATGGGGATGCGTCTGCACGTGCGCGCGATCCTTCGTGATGGGAAGGCCGCATTTCTGGGCAGCCAGAGTCTGCGTAAGCTCGAGCTGGAGGCGCGCCGAGAGATTGGCGTGATCTTCCAGGATGCAGCGGCGGTGAAGAAGATGATCAACATCTTCGAAGGCGACTGGCAGGGGGCTCAGCCGGCGGTGCAGGACTCCATGGAAACGGCGATGGATATCCCGGTGCGGCGTGTGGCGAAGATCGTTGCGAAGCACATCAACGTGAAGCCGGTGGTGGAGCAGGTGCTGGAGCGCGTCTTCGAGCGCCGCACGAGTGACGTGGCGTTTGAACCGGGTGAGGTCGCACAGACAGTGCGTGATGCCTTCCGCGAAGAGATCCACGATGCCGTGTTGCTGGCGCTACGGGACATGGCGGCGCAGGCCGCGCAGCTGCAGGTGCAGCGAAAAGATTAGTTCGTGAGGAAGGTTTGCAATAGAGAAGGGCATGGCTTGCGCCATGCCCTTTCTGATGTCGATGTGACTCGGTTAGCGAGTCGGCTGGCCGGTGGGACGTGGCGAGCTGTCGTGCGTACGCGGTGAGCTGTCATGCGTGTGTGGGGAGCGATCATGCTCCTGTGCGAATGCGGCTATTGGAAGCGTCAGTGCAAGCAAAAGTGCAGCGTTACGAAGAACCATAAGTGTCACCCTGTTGGGACAGTCGTCGAGCGGTCGCGACTGGTGCCCACGGCTTTAGGGAAGAGCTTCGCGCCGGCTCCGTTCATCGCCCGGCGTGTTTGGCCTTGTGCCATGTTCAGTGCGGATCGCAGGTTCTCGAGTGACCCGCATTTCCTTGCCGAACACCTAACTAGACGCGCTTTGGTGGCGCGCGGATTCAGGAATTGCGTCGCGTGTTGCTTGTGTTGAGGCGCAAGAATGCGACATTCTTCTGACCCGAAGGTGGTGGTTGGATTCTGGCTCATTGCTTCGCAAAAGGCAGGGCCCACGCCTCAGGATTGAGACGTGGGCCTTGTTGGTTCGAAACGAAGCTTAGTCCATGGAGCGCGCGCGCTCGAAGGGTTTCTGCAGAAGTGCACGCGCTTCGTTGATGGCGCCCTGTGTGTTGTCGTTGGTCTGCACGGCGAGTCGGTATTCCTGCACGGCACGATCGCGCTGGCCGGTCAGGTCGAAGATCTTGCCGAGGCCGATGTGGCTCCAGACCTGCGTCCAGCGCGGTTCGCCGTCGCCTCGCAGCGAGTCGCGGTAGCTGTTGGCGGACGACTGGTAGTTACGTTGCGTAAAGAAGATCTCTGCGATGCGGTAGTTTGCGAGCGCTGAGTTCTTGTTGCTGTCGAGCGCCTTCTGGTACTCGGCCAGTGCACCGATGAGGTCGCCCTGGGCTACGAGTTGCTGACCCTTGAGGACGGCGACGCGGACGGCGAGATCCGGCGTGCTTTTGAGCACCCAGTTGTCGGGATCGATGACGATGCGGCGGGGACGGCCGAAGGTCTCGATGGTGTACGCGGAGTCCGTACCGGTCACGTCGATCTTGCGGGTTTCGGTCTTACCGTCGGTCTCGATGCGCAGGTCGATGGGCATGCGGAAGAGGTCGAGGTCCTGCGAGACAGAGCCGATGGTGCGGAAGCCTTTGTTGGACCCGAGACGGTAGATGGTGAACTTGTCCTGGAAGGACGGTGCGCCGGTGCCATCGATCCACTGCGCGAAGAAGGGTCTCAGGTTGACGCCTTCGCCGCCCTGCGCCTTCGCGACCACTTCCAGATCAGCGGAGCGGACGGGCTTGTCGGTGTACTGCGAGAGCAGGCCCTTCAGGAAGGCGAGGAATTTGTCGTCGCCAAGCTGGTAACGGAGCATGTGGAAGACCATGGCACCCTTCTCAAGCGTCATGGACTGGAACTGTGGCGAGAATGGGTCGACGCGAGCGAGGGTCGAGAGCGGTGCCGTGTCGTAGGCGAGCGCGCCTGCTTCGATATCGGGGATGGCGTTCTGGAGCGCGGTCTTGCCGCCGGTCTCTTCCAGGTTCATCAGTTCGGAGTAGCGGGCCATGCCGTTCGTGATCCACGCGTCGTTCAGTGTGGCAGGCGAGATCTCAGAGCCCCACCACTGGCGGCTGATGGTGTTGGCCAGCAGGCGATGGCTGTTCTTGTCGCCGATGCGATTGCCCGCAATGGCGGCAATCTCTGGTCCCCAGGATGCGGAGACGCTGTCGTCGGGCAGTTCGACGATCTGCAGCTTGCCGCTCTCGGGCTGGCCGAAGGTGTTGGTGAAGTACTCCTGCTGCTGCGCGGCTACGCCGGCGTAATCAGCAGCCGCGGCCTTGTGCGGCTCGGTGACGTAGATGGAGATCTGATTCGAGCCTGCGACCTTGCCTGCCGGTAGGAACTTGCCTGCGATCAGGGTTCCGGGGAAGCCGGGTTTGGACCATGCGAAGTCGAACTCGGTCTTGTTGCCAGCGACCGATTTCTTACCCGTGAAACCGCTGCTCACGGCGATCTCATCGCTGGGGACGGTGGCGTGCAGGTTCATCGTAAAGCGGTTGGTGTACAGGCCGACCATGGGGAACCAGCGGCCCGGGTAGAGCAGCATGGAGATGGGCGTGGCGAGCGCAGCGGTCTTGATGCCCTCAACCGGGCTTGTATCTGCTTCTTTCAGGATGCCGGCGTAAGTGAATGTAAAGGTGGAGGTTGTTCCGGTTGGGATAGCGACGGGAAGCGACACCGTAACGGTCGAGCGTCTGGCGTCACGGTCGCTGTCGAGCGGCTTGCCGTCCGGCCCGGTGATCTTGGTGATGCGGAGGCCGTTGTTCAGTTCGAAGGTGGCCGACATGAGGTCCTGAACCGCTGTGAAGGTGACGGCGGCGGTCGCTGTCAGGCGCTGAGCGACGGGATCAAGCTGTGCGTCGATGGTGTAGCCGGTCACCTGCAGCGGCTGGCGCGTGCCGCTGGTCTGGGCGGCGGCGGAGATAGAGAGAGCGGCGGCGCTGGTGGCGACTACAAACTTGCGGATCGCAAACATGCTGGCGAGGGTCCTTCATTCGAGCTGAGGCAAGGGTAGCCCAATTATGGGCTGTCCTTTATTTAGACGCAGATGCAGGCGCGGCGGATGAGGTGGTCAGGGGCGGCGGTTCAAGAGCTTCCAGTACGGCGTCGCGCAGGCTTTCGATGCCGGTGCGGTGGTTGGGGGATTGGAGCTTGTGACGGACTTCAGCGAGGGCTGCGATCTGAGCCGCACGCTCGGGTGAATCTTCGAGGAGGGGTCTCAGGGCCGCGGCGGCGGCTTCTCCGGTGAAGTGTTCCTGGAGGAGCTCGGGGACGATCCGCCTGCCGGCGACGAGGTTCACCATGCCGATGGGAAGATTGCCGTGCGCGTCCTCCTCCGCCGGAATTTCGACGGGGTATCGGACCAGGCGCTTCGCTGCCTTAAACGTAAGGTCCGAGACTCGATAGACGAGGAGGAACGGGATGCCGATGACCGCTGCCTGCACTGTCGCCGTGCCGCTGGCTACGACGGCTGCGCGGCTGTGCAGCAAGGCGGCGCGGGCGTCGGACACCAGCTTGACTCTGGATGCCTGCGTGGCGGTCCTCATCGCATCGCGACGTGCGTCGCTGACGGTGGGTGCGACGGGGAGAAGGTACTGATAGTCCTGCTCGATGAGTGCGGTTGCGCGCACCATCTCTGGCAGGTTTGCGTCGATCTCACCGCCACGGCTGCCGGGCAGGAGAGCGACCCACTGCTTTGCAGGATCGAGGCTGTGATCCTTCGCGTATTGCTCGCGAGAGATCGTCGGGAGCGGCTGTTCCGCCAGCGGATGTCCGACGAATTCGGCCGTGACGCCGCGGTTGGCATAGAAGGTCTCTTCGAAGGGAAAGATGGTCAGCATCTTCCAGATGCGTTGCTGCACCCAGCGCAGACGACTACGCTTCCAGGCCCAGAGTTGCGGGCTGACGAACCAGATGACGGGTACACCGAGCCTCTTGAGGTGTTTGGCGAGACGGAAGTTGACATCGGGGAAGTCGATGAGCACGGCGACGTCTGGCCGGTTCCTCTTGATGGATTGGACGAGCCGGAGGTAGCTGCCGAGGATGCGCGGGATGTGTTGCAGTATCTCGGTGATGCCCATGACGGCGACGTCTTCTGCGCGGACGACTCGTTGCTGGCCTTCGGCTTCCATGGCGGCTCCGCCCAGTCCGATGAAACGGGCCTGTGGCAGGACGGCTTTTACGGCAGCGATGAGTTGTGCGCCGTAGTGGTCGCCGCTGGCCTCGCCGGCCGAGAGGAAGATGAGTGGGGTCTGCAGCACGTCCCGACAAGTGTATCCGTCGCGGTAGGTGGGCGATGTTGCTGCGGAGCTCGTTATGTCGGATACGCAGAATTGCGACACGGAACGCATTGTGCGAGGCTGCGAGAAACATCCGAAAAAGCCGTGGGTTGAAGTGGCTGTCTGCACGGACTGACTTCGTGCACGGGAGACACCATGAATCGCTTCGTGCAACTGACCTTCGCTGCAACTCTGCCTTTGATCGCTGCTGTTGCAAGCATCGCGCCGCCATCCGCTGCGGCCCAGTCGTTTTCGATTGGCATCGCCATTCACACTGCGCCGCCCGCGCTGCCGGTCTACGTGCAGCCGCCGTGCCCGACGCCGGGCTACCTGTGGACGCCGGGATACTGGGCCTATGGTCCTGCGGGCTACTACTGGGTGCCGGGCGTGTGGGTTGCGCCGCCGCAGGTTGGCTATTTGTGGACGCCGGGTTACTGGGGCTTTGCAAGCGGTGCGTATGGCTGGCATCCCGGCTACTGGGGACCGCATGTCGGCTTCTATGGCGGCGTGAACTATGGCTTTGGCTATACGGGCGTGGGCTTTGGCGGCGGTGTGTGGGCGGGGAATACCTTCCGTTACAACACGGCTGTGATGAATGTGAATACGACGGTCATTCACAACACGTACGTCGACCGCACGGTGATTGTGAACAACAACATCAACCGTGTGAGCTTCAATGGACCTGGTGGGATCGCGGCGCGGCCGACGCCGCAGCAGATGGCCTTTGCCCATGAGCAGCATGTGGGTGCCACGGTAAATCAGCAGATGCACCAGACGAACTTTGCGCAGGATCGCGGCTCGCTTGCCAGCGTGAATGGTGGTCGGCCGCAGACGCTTGCGATGAACCAGGTGAATGGCCGCCGCTTCGACCAGCAGGGCCGCATTGCGCAGGGTGTCGCTTCCGGGCAGATGACCGCCGGTGAGACGAGAAACGTTGAGGGGCGCGAGGCGAACCTGAACAACACCATTCGGAATGACCGTGCAGCGAACGGCGGGAGCCTGACGCCGCAGGAGCAGCAGAACATCAACCAGCGCCAGAACAACATCAGCAACTCGATCTACAACGACAAGCACAATGCTGCCGTACAGAACCAGGGCAATAGTCTGGTGGGTGACCGCGAGGCGAATCAGCAGCAGCGAATTGCCAACGGCATCAACAGCGGCCAGATGACGGCGAGCGAGGCGGCACGAGCGGAGAGCCGTCAGCAGAACATCAACCAGCAGGTGAGGGCGGATCGTATGGCAAACGGCGGCCGGCTAAACGGACCTGAGCGGCAGCAGGTGAATCGCGAACAGAACGTCGCCAGCCACCAGATCCAGCGCGAGAACCACAATGGTCGTGAGGGTGTCCGTCGCCGGTAACGATCCGTGGTCGACAGCAAGAAGAAGCGGAGGCCGATGGGGCCTCCGCTTCTGTGTTGAATCGATGTTGCGTTAGTCGCCGGGCTGCAGGCGGAGTGGTTCTGCCGGAATGGGGATGACGGTGTCTTCCTGATCCTTGTACTGCAGGCGGTAGAGGCGCCAGTAGAGGCCGCGCTCCACGAGCAGTTCGTTATGCGTGCCGCTCTCGCGGAGCTGGCCCTTGTGCATGACCAGGATGGTGTCTGCGCGCTGAATGGTGGAGAGGCGGTGTGCGATTACGACCGAGGTGCGGCCGGTGATCATGCGCTGCAGGGCAAGTCGCACGCGCAGTTCGGTATCGGTGTCGACGGAGCTGGTGGCTTCGTCGAGGATCAGGATCTCAGGCCGGTGCGCCAGAGCGCGTGCGAAGCTGATGAGCTGCTTCTGGCCGGTGGAGAGGGTCGCGCCGCGCTCCTGCATGGGCTGGTCGAAGCCCTGCGGCAGGGTGCGGATGAAGTCGCCGATGTTGACCTCGTCGGCGGCATGCTCGACCTCGGCGTCCGTGATCCATTCACTGCCCAGACGGATGTTGCTGCGGACGGTGCCGGTGAACAGAAAGGCATCCTGCAGAACGACACCGAATCGCCTGCGCAGGGTGTCGAGAGCTACTTCGCGGACGTCGACACCATCGATCAGGACTGCGCCGCGCGTGACGTCGTAGAAGCGCATCATCAGGGCCGTGATGGTCGTCTTGCCGGCACCGGTGTGTCCGACGATGGCAGCGGTCTCACCGCGCGCCACGCGGAACGAAACACCACGGAGGATCCACTCGATGTCGGTCGATGCGGCAAGCTCCGCGTCGGCCGCGGTTTCGACCCAGACGCGCTGGTCGTCGTTCAGCGTCTGGTAGGTGAACCAGACATCGCGGAACTCAATGGCGCACGGTGAGCCACTGTCTGGCGTGGCGGTGACGGTTGCCGGTGAGACGATTTCGGGCTCGGTATCGATCAGCTTGAAGACACGTTCGCTGGCGGCCATGGCAGCCTGCAGAATGTTGTACTTCTCGCTGAGGTCCATGATGGGCCGGAAGAAGCGCTGCGCGTACTGCATGAAGGCAAGCAGGACGCCGACCGTGACCGTGCGGCCGAAGAAGGTGCTGCCGTGGAGGACGCCTAGGCCACCCTTCCAGATGACCGTTGCGATGGCGATGCTGCTGAGCAATTCGACTGCAGGATAGTAGAGCGAGTAGGCCTGCACCTGGTCGACGAAGGCGTCGCGATGTTCTGCGTTGATGCTTTGGAAGTCCTTGTAGGCGCGCTCTTCGCGGTTGAAGAGTTGTACGACGCTCATGCCGCTGACGTGTTCCTGCGTGTAGGCGTTGATCTTCGCAATGGCGACGCGGATGCGACGGTAGCTGGCGCGTACGGCGATCCGAAAGAGCCGCGTGGCGTACATGATGAGCGGCAGTACGGAGAGCGTGAGCAGGGCCAGCGGCCAGCTCATCCAAAGCATGATGCCGACGATGAAGATCAGGACGAAGACGTCTTCGAAGATCGCGAGCACGCCGCTCGTGAACATTTCGTTCAGCGCGTCAATGTCGCTTGTGACGCGCGTAACCAGGCGGCCCACGGGATTCTTGTCGTAGAAGCCGACGTGCATGCGCTGCAGGTGGCGGAAGATCTGCGAGCGCATGTCGAACATGATGCGCTGGCCGGTCCACTGCATCAGGTAGGTCTGCAGGAACTCGAGACCGTAGCTCATCAGCAGCGCGCACATGTAGAGTAGCGCGCACTGGGTGATACCCGTGAGCGGCACTGTGCTGAGATGGCGCTGGAGAAATGGCGGTACAAACGTCGTGGAGCGGCCCGTCATGTAGCGATCGGTCGCAACGAGGATCAGGTAAGGGCCCGCGACGTCCGCGGCGGCCTTGAGCAGGATGGCGGCGAAGCTGAGGACGGCATGGCCCGTGTAGGGACGCATGTAGGTCAGCAGCCGGCGCATCAGCCGGCTGTCATAGGCCTTTCCCAGTACCTCTTCGTCGCCGCCGGACTTCGCTGCGGGCTTGGGCTTTTCTTTGGTGCGTTTCGCCATGAGTCTGTCCCATTGTAGATGTGGGCCGGGGCCGCTCCGGTGCAGCTTTCGTATGGGGCGGCCAGCACCAACGTGGGAAAATGGAGCCATGGGCACGGTCGACAACACGCTGGGACTGTACCTTTCGGTGCCGTTCTGCAAAGCCAAGTGCACCTTCTGCAACTTCGCCTCAGACGCTTACCCGCCCGCGCGCATGGCCGCTTACGTGGATCGGGTCATTGCAGAGATTGGCGCCGCGCGCGATTTCGCGTCACCGCATGGACTTGCGGTCCCATCCGCGGTGGATTCGATCTTCCTTGGCGGGGGTACGCCTTCGTTGCTGGAGCCACAGCAGATGACGGCGCTCTTTGGTGCGCTTCGTGACCAGTTTCAAGTGTTTCAGGACGCCGAGATCACCGTAGAGGCCGCTCCGGGTCAGATCTCCGATGCGCTGTTGGACTCGCTGCTAAAGAGTGGTGTGAACCGCATCTCGCTGGGGGTGCAGAGCTTCGTCGATGCGGAGTCGCGGGCTGTTGGGCGCTCGCATACGGGTGCTTCGTGCCTGGCAGAGCTGGAACGCCTGCGTGCTGCGGGCGTTCGGGATCTCAACGTGGATCTGATCGCCGGGCTGCCGCACCAGACGGTCGCGAGCTGGAGTGAGTCGTTGCAGCAGGCCATCGAGAGTAGCGTCGATCACGTTTCTGTCTACATGCTCGAGGTCGATGAGGATTCGCGGCTTGGGCGTGAGCTGATCGGACCGGGTGTCCGTTACGGCGCCAATGCGACGCCTGCTGACTCACTGGTTGCGGATCTTTATTCGCAGGCTTGTGAAGCGTTGAACGGCGCAGGGCTGACGCAGTACGAGATCTCGAACTTTGCGCGAGCCGGCCATACGTCGCGGCACAATCTGAAGTACTGGACACGGGCACCCTACCTCGGTTTCGGACTCGATGCGCACTCCATGCTGTTGGACGCCGAGACCGGTGGGGCTGTGCGCTTCGCGAACGCCGACGACCTGGACGGTTACATGGACGCCGCCGAGGCCGTGGAGGTGGAGCGGGTGGATGCACTTGAAGCCTGGGAGGAGAGTATCTTCCTTGGGCTGCGTTTGAGCGAGGGCGTGTCGATCGACGCGTTGCGGCGGGATTACCCTGCTGCGTGGGTGGATGCCTTTGTTGAGAGGTCCCGTGAGCTTGCTATCGCGGGCTTCATGTCTGTAGACCGCGAATCCGTCCGATTGACTCAGAACGGACGCATCCTCTCATCCAGTGTTTTTGGAGAATTGCTCGCTATCCCAGCAGCTTAGAATCATGTCATCGCGGATGACCGCCATTTGATCGAGTTCGGACGGAATGCCAATCAGCTCTCACATACCTTCCGTCACACCTATGCGGCAGGACTGACACAAAGCGACGTTGAGCAGGAGATCACGAAGCATCTGCAGCTCTTGCAGGACCGACTCATGGCCGGACCCTATACGGGAGAAGTTCATGTGAGAGGAGTGCACCTTGAGTTTCGAGCCTTTAGATTCGACGACGGCAACATCCACGTGGGACGCATCACCGTACGTTAGCCCGGGTGCGCGAGCCCTCACTCCACGCGAATCAGCGCTGATCACAGCGATGCTCGAAATGCTGCCGGACGGCGCATCGCTGCGGGATCATTTGGCTGACGCTCGTGTCGAGTTCATGAAGGACGGCGGCATGGGTAGCCTTCGTTTTACGGGGCTCGGGCCTCGGAAGATGGATCACGAATTGATCGCCGTGCGTGCAAGGGACGAAGACGGCATGGGGCTCGAGATTTCGCTTAACGTCGATCAGGATGGCGACCTGTTCGAGTTGGATATTTGGCGAGTTGATTTCAAGCCTTTGCTGCGCTTGCCGGAACCTGGAGAACTGAAACGTGCCTGAGAACATCATCGACCTTCGCAGCGACACCGTAACAAAACCCACGCCCGAGATGCGTTCTGCCATGGCCAACGCTGAGGTGGGGGATGACGTCTACAGCGAGGACCCGACGATCAACAAGCTGGAGGCGCGCGCTGCTGAGCTCTTTGGCCGTGAGGCTTCTATCTTTGTGCCGACCGGATCGATGGGCAATCAGATCGCACTGCGTCTGCACACGCAGCCCGGGAGGGAAGTTGTCTGCGAGTCGCGGGCGCATGTGATGGACTGGGAGATGGGCATGGCCGCAATGTTCAGCGGCTGCCAGTTGCGTACGGTCGCCGGGCAGCGCGGTGTTCTGCGCTGGAAGGATATCGAGCCGGCTCTGGCGACATCCGGTCTTTACTACAAGGCACAGACCGGCCTGGTCTGGGTAGAGAACACGCACAACATGGCAGGCGGCACGGTGACGCCGCTGGCCGTCATGCGCGAGTTGCGGAATGGCGCGCACAGCCGCGGCTTGCCCATTCACCTGGATGGTGCGCGAGTGTTTAACGCCGCGACCGCTCTGAAGACCGACGTTGCCACGCTGACGGAGGGCTATGACTCGGTGAACTTTTGCCTGTCGAAGGGCCTGTGCGCGCCGGTGGGATCGCTCCTGGTTGGCACTGCGGAATTCATCCGGGAAGCCCGCATGGTCCGCAAGGCGCTGGGTGGTGGCATGCGGCAGGCGGGCATTCTGGCCGCGGCGGGCTTGATCGCGCTGGAAGAGATGCCGAAGCGTCTGCACGAGGATCACGCCACGGCGAGGCTGCTGGCAGAGGCCTTGGCGAAGATCGAAGGCATCACGATTGATCCAGCAGATGTTGAGACGAACATCGTGATCTTCACCACTGCCTTTGACGCGCCTGCATATGTCGCAGCGCTCAAGCAAAACGGCGTACTTGCCAGTGCCCTGAGCGCCCACAGCGTGCGCCTGGTGACGCATCGCGATGTGGATCAAACCGCCTGCCTGCGTGCATCGGCGATCCTGGCAAATGTTGCGATAGAGGCACATACAGCGGCCTAATGCGTCCGGTGGCGCGTAGACTGGAGGTTCACACTCCATTGACAGACTGCGCTTCGGCGCACTGTTCGACATTCACGCCAACTGCATTGGAATGCAATGGGAAGCGCGGTGAGATTCCGCCACTGCCCCGCAACTGTAATCGCGCTCCTCCGATGCATTGAGGAGACGCGGAGCTTCGAGGCGCCGGTCGTCACTGCGAACAGCGGGAAGGCGAGGTGCGTGGCATTACCGAGGCCCTGCGCAAGCGCGTAAGTCAGGAGACCGATTCCGGTGCTGACAGCAAACCACGCCCCGAGGGGGAGCGTAGGAGATTCAAATGTATTGCATCCCCAGGCGACGCGCGCGCACATGCGTGTGGCTCGCCGCAGTCTTGTCCACCACTACACTTACGGCACACGCCGTCATCATTCGCGGCAGCGTGCGCGATCCGCTGGGCCGGGCCATTCCATCGGCACGCGTGCAGTTAATCAAGGGCACGCAGGTTGTGGCATCGACCGTCACACTGCCGGATGGTTCGTACGAAATTCGCTCTACGGAAGACGGACGCTTCTTGCTGCTGGCAAACGCACAGGCCTTTGCCGTGCAGGTCAGCGAGCCTTTCTATGGCCGGTCGCTGGACGTGGTCTCACGCGATCTGCAAATGACGATCAATCCCGTCCGCAGTGAAGTCACGGTGACGGCCACGGGCGTACCCACGGCGATCGCGCAGACGAGCGGTAGCGTCACGATTATTCCGATGCAGGACCTGAGCACGCGTGTCGACGTGACGCAGGAACTGCGTCTGCAGCCAGGCGTATCGATGGTACAGACCGGCCAGTACGGTGGTGCGACGTCGCTGTTTGTGCGTGGCGGCAACTCGGACGCGAACAAGGTCCTGATCGACGATGTACCCGCGAACGACGTGGGCGGTGTCTTTGACTTTGGCACCGTATCTTCCACGGCAGTGCGCGCGTTGGAGTCACATCGCGGACCGGATAGCGTGCTCTACGGTACGGATGCGCGCGCGGGTGTGGTGCGCTTTGAAACACCGCACGGCACGGCGATTCGGCCGGTGCTTACTTACTCTGGTGACGCGGGAAACTTACACACCTGGCGCAATGAAGCGACGCTCTCCGGTACGTACGGCAAGGCGGATTACTACACGGCCTTCTCGCGCTTCGATACCTCCAACGCGCTGGCCAATGACCGCTATCATTCCGCGACGTCTGCTGCGAACCTGGGCTATAGCTTCACGGGCACTACCAGCATCCGCGGCACAGTTCGCAATGGTGTGTCTGCAACGGGACTGCCGGGCCCCTATGACTTCCAGGGCCTGACGCAGGTGGGTAAGCAGGGCGATCAGAACACGTACATGTCCGGCGTCATCGACGACACGCGTCGAAGCGGCTGGCATAACAGCTTCCGCTACATTGGCGCACGCAAGCGCGAGCAGTCGCAGCAGTTTGCCAGCAACGGCACACCGGATGGCTTCGGCACTTACTACGGCAAGGTTGTGACGATTCGCGGCGCGAATGGCACGTCTGCAACGGGCAGCGCCGTCGTTGGTTACGATCCGTTCCCAACGCGCTATGAACTGGTCTCGAACCGCGATGGACTTGACTACCGGACGGACTACAAGGTCAACGAACACCTTACGGTCATTGGTGGTTTCCGCTTTCAGGATGAGCGTGGCTCGTATCGGTATCCGCTGTTCGGCACCAATCAGCAGGTTGGCCGCAGCAACTACGATTACACGTTGCAGATGCAGGGAAGCGTGGGTCACCGAGTCTTCTATACACTGGGCGGTGCGATCCAGCGCAACTCGCTGTATGGCACTGAGGGCCAGCCGCAGCTTGGGCTTGCTTACTATGCCATTCAGCCTGGTACCGGCTGGTTCCATGGCACGCGTCTGCGTGTGAACTTTGCCAAGGGCGTGCAGGAGCCGAACCTGTCGACGCAGCTCTCATCGCTGTATGCCGCGCTGCAAGGCATCAACGATACGGCGGATATTGCAAAGTTCCGTGTCAGTCCCATTGGCGCACAGCGCAGCCGTACTTACGAAGGTGGCGTAAGTCAGAACATCTATAGCGACCGTGCGATTCTGCACCTCACTTACTTTCACAGTACGTACGGCCGCGGCATCGAGTATGTGTCGACGTCGCTGTACAACCAGTACTTCAACCAGACGCTGCCGCAGGCGCTGTATGGCTTTTATCTGAACTCTCTGTCGACACAGGGGCAGGGCATCGAAGCGGAGCTGCAGTACCAGATGACGCATCGCCTGTTTGTTCGTGCAGGCTACACGTACCTGGATGCTTCGGTGAAGCAGTCCTTCTCAACCGATGCGTTGCAGGCGCTTGGTGGTGCGGCGACCGTAAACCCCAAGTATGCGGGCGTTGCCATCGGTGTCAGTTCGCCGCTGGTGGGTCAGCGTCCGTTCCGGCGCGCGCCGAACACGGGCTTCTTCGTCGTGCAGTACACGGGCAACAAGTTTGGTGCTGCGCTGAAGGGGGCTATGTCCTCGCGGTCGGATGATTCGACGTTTATCGATGCGTTCTCTAGCTCTACCTTCGATAACTCGATGCTGCTGCCGAACCGTAACCTGGCCTATGGCTTTACGAAGCTGGACGCCAGCGTCACCTACCAGTGGCGGCCGTCGATCGGTGTGTTTACGCAGGCTGAGAATCTGCTGAACAACCAGCACATTGGCGCGTTTGGCTATCCAGGCCTTCCGCTGACGGTGCGTGTTGGCCTGAAGGTTCGCTTTCCAGCGGAATAATCCAGTGCTGCCCGGAGAGCCGAAGTAGGCTTACCGGGCAGCATGCCGTATTGGCGTGTAGAAATATCGATCCAAAATTCATGGACGGCGTCTTATCTAGAGAGCCATGTCAGCGGCTTTCAAGGAGTTCGCTATGTTCCGTTCCATGGCAATCACTGCAGGTCTAGTCTGCTGCACCACACTCAGCATGAACGCGCAGCGTTCGGATGCATACACGGAAGGCCCAAAGCCTGTCAGCATCATCGTGCGTGCGGAGAGCAAGGGCGGCGCGCCCACGTTGCAGCCTTCCGATCTCAAGCTGGAGTTCAACGGCAAGACAGTGCCTGTCAGCTCTCTGCAAGCGCTTAGCGTTGGGAACAAGCCCGGTGTGCGCACCGAGGTCGCGCTGCTGATCGACGACGGCCTGCGCTCGAACTTTGGCATCCAGCTTCATGAAGTGGAATCGTTTGTGAAGAACACCGTTTCGCCCACCACCGCGGTCGGCGTTGGCTATATGCGCAATGGTGGCGTTAATTTTCCCCAGGGCTTCAGCACGGAGGCTGAGCAGGAGCTCAAGGCCATCCGTCTCCCCATCTCCATGGCAGGCGTCGACGGCAGCCCATACTTCTGCCTCCAGGATCTGGTGAAGAAGTGGCCCGTACATCCGGGCGTCGCGCGAGTGGTCCTAATGATCACCAGCGGCATCGATCGCTACAACGGATCGGTGAGCCCAATGAATCAGGACAGCCCCTACGTCGCGCAGGCCATTACGGACGCCCAGCGTGCCGGCGTGCCCGTTTATTCGATCTATTACGGCCGTCGCGAGGTGAATGGCAATCTCGCCAGCTTCAGCGGGCAGAGCTATCTGAGCCAGACTGCCGAAGGCACAGGTGGCGAATCACTCAACGGCGGCACTATCAACCCGGTCTCGCTTGAGCCATACTTCCGAAAGTTCGACTCTGAGCTGCGTGAGAGCTATCTGGTTACCTTTCAAACCGGCTCCACCAAACTGCAGCGCGTAAAGGTCAGCTCCAACACCAAGGGCGTCAAGCTACGCGCACAGCAACTGGCAGGCGCAGCCGGCGCCAGATAGGCCTCAAAAGCATAGTTGCAAATGGCAACGCGATTCGTCGCGTTGCCATTTTGTTTGTAGCTTCACTAGTTCTGATAATCCTTACGGATCAGATTCACCGAGACGCGGCTGCGCCATGGACGGCTTTTGCGGTTAGAGTCGATCGACTTATGTGCGATATCAGGCACATAAGTCACACAAAGTGCGGCAGTTGTGTCTTTCTGACGCTGCCGTGTTGCTGCGGGTGAAAATGACGTGCGGAAAGTGCTGCTTGCGGCGCTCGGCGGGTGGCTCACAGTCGCGGTTGTGCCATCACAACTAGAGAATCAGTAACGCCACCACGACAGAGGCCACCATGAGTACTCCGCAGAATCCGCCGAACTATACCTTTCCCATGGCACAGCAGGACGGCAATCGCTACTTTGTTCCGGCCGATAAGACCGACGATGGGGAGATCATCGGCCGGTCCGTGCAGATCATCCGTCAGGACGCTCAGACTCTCTTCGCCATGTGGAGCGATATCGTTTCTATTCCCCTGTGGCAGGAGTATGTCGTTTCTGTAAATCCTGTAAGTGAGCGTGTAAGTCATTGGGTTATGGGTGATCCGGATGATGCCGACGGCAAGCGCGTTGAGTTTGATTCGGAAGTAACAGAGCTCGTCCCGGGTAAGAAGATTGCCTGGCGCTCCATCACCGACGATGTAAAGCAGAGTGGTGTTGTCACCTTTGAAGAGACAGCGCGGGGCACACGCGTCACGCTGGTGCAGGTGGGTAAGGTACCCGCTGGCGCCCTCGGCAATGCGATCGCCGCGACAGCCAAGCGCAGCCCGCGACAGATTGTGACGGAAGATCTGCGTCACTTCAAGCAGTTCGCAGAGACGGGCGAGATTCCTACCGTGAAGGGCCAGCCGCATGGCGATCGCGGCATAAGCGGAACCATCAAGAAGTGGATGTACGGCGAGAACAACCCCACGCCGCCGGGCAGCAGCCAGCAGTAGTCTGCATCGCCCTGGATCTGCGTAAGTCAACCATTTCGAAACACTCGCGACAAGTTAGAAGGAGTACGCAATGAAGGCAGTCTGCTGGATGGGCAAAGAGTCCATGGAGGTCCAGAATGTTCCGGACCCAAAGATCATTAACCCCAAGGACGCAATCATCCGCGTCACGCGTACCGCAATCTGCGGTAGCGATCTGCATCTGTACGGTGGCTTCATCCCGTCGATGGAATCCGGAGACATCCTGGGCCATGAGTTCATGGGCATCGTCGAAGAGGTCGGCAGTGAAGTGAAGAAGTTGAAGCGTGGCGATCGCGTCGTGGTGCCATTCACCATCGCATGCGGTAGCTGCTTCTTCTGCGCAAGCGATCTATGGAGCGTCTGCGATAACACCAACCCCAACGCCCAGGTTGCCGAAACGATGTATGGCTACTCGGGATCAGGTCTCTTCGGCTTCTCGCATCTGTACGGCGGTTACGCCGGGGGACAGGCGCAGTACGCACGCATCCCGTTCGCGGATGTGGGACCCATCAAGATCGAGAGCGACATCCCGGACGAGAAGGTACTCTTCCTTTCGGATATTTTCCCAACCGGCTACCAGGCTGCTGTGAATGCAAACATCAAGCCCGGCGACACGGTCGCTGTTTGGGGTTGCGGTCCCGTGGGGCTCTTCGCCATCGCCAGCGCGTACATGCTGGGCGCAGAGAAGGTCATCGCCATCGATCGCTTCCCAGAGCGTCTCCGCCTCGCAGAGGGTTACTGCGGAGCAACCATCATGGACTACACCGATGAAGGTCTCAGCATCCAGGAAGCGCTGCGGGATATCACTGGCGGCATGGGACCGGACTCCTGTATCGACGCTGTCGGTATGGAAGCACACGCTGCCACGACGGCCGGTCTGTATGACAGTGTGAAGCAGACGTTGATGCTTGAGACGGATCGTCCCATCGTTCTGCGCGAAGCTATTCAGGCCGTGCGCAAGGGCGGAACTATCTCCATCCCTGGCGTCTATGGTGGCGTCCTCGATAAGGTGAACTTTGGTGCAGCGTTCGGCAAGGGTGTCCACATGAACATGGGTCAGACCCACATGCAGGCGCATCTCGCACCGCTACTTGAGCGCATCGAAGCAGGCCAGATCGACCCAAGCTTTATGATCTCGCACCGCATCGGTATCGAGCAGGCACCGGAGATGTACGGCAAGTGGCAGAAGAAGGAAGACCAAGTCACCAAGATCGTGATCGATCCTTGGGCTGACACACTGAACGAAGCTACGCATGGCAAGGTGGTTGCTTAGTTCTTTACACAAAACAAAACAAAAAAGCCTCGAGAATCGTCGGGGCTTTTCTGCGTTTGCATCTCTTCATCTTGTCCAGCTTCAAGCGACATGCGTGCTTTGTAGCGTGAGTTAGTTACGAGGCATCTTGAGCTACAGCATCGCTACGTGCTTTGCTGCTTCATCGCGGTACCGCTGGCCCAGCCCTTGCTCGCTACGATCGCTGACGCTGCCTTGTCGTGTGAGAGCGGTTGGGAGGTGGAAGATCAATGATCGCAGTGATTGCTGGCGTCGGAGGAAAGCTCTTACCGGAAGATCGTAGTACGTCATAACGAAGTAAGAGATTGTCCCGGCGATCAAGAGCACCGAAGGAACGACGAGGGGCTGCAAGGAAGGAAGGCGAAGGAGGAGTGCCTTCACTGCAGGCAAATCAAAAAGAACCATGATGGGGGCATGGATGAGGTATAGAGGGAAGGAAATGTCCCCTAAGAAAGCGCAGACAGGCGCGAGTCTTTTCGATACGTGACAACGCGAGCCGAGATAAACGGTGGCAGGTAGAAGAGAGCTGATCGCGAGTAGCTGAAATAGCTTGGTGCGTAACACTGGATGCGGTGATTGCAGGATCAGCAGTAATGCGATGATGATGCCTAGGGAAGCGAAGATGCTGATCCGATCTGAGAAACTCTTGCGCGGATTCGCACGGGTGTAGCGAAGGATGAGCACTCCGGCGACAAAAGATAGACATACACGAGCGGTGCCGCCGATGAGATGGCCTGCGTTCAAACCCCATCCAACATCAGTGCCCTTGTATTGCGTTGTAAGCCCGATCATCAACGCGAGTGAGACGGCGTAAGTCGCAATGAGAGCCTTGTTGCTGGCGATTTTTTTACGAATGGCTGCAGCGAAGGCAATGTTGACCAGCAACTCGAAAAACATTGACCAGGCGGGGAAGTTCAGCGGGAACAGAAGGTGGCTCTTCCAAACGCCGAAGCCAGGAAGAATCAACGTCTGTAGACCGAAGAGAATCGAGAGGCGACCCACGTCCCCAATCGAAAGAGGGAATTTGACCATCACCAGCAGGAACGAGATGGTTCCCTCGAGCAGGCCAAAGAGATAGATCGGGTAGAGACGAATGAGGCGTGCGCGTAAGAACTGCTTGAAGGTGAGTGACAGCGCCAGGCGCCGTTCATAAGAGAAAGCAATCACAAACCCGGATAAGCAGAAAAAGAAGTCGACCCCAAGGGTTGTGTCGTGCCCAGCTCGCAAGTTGAGATAGGCGGGTGCGTGCAGATAAACGACTAGCACGGAAACAAGGCCGCGGAGCGCATCTAGCAAATGGAAACGGTGATGACCGCCGGGCGTTGGAAGCGGGTTGGATTCTTTCAAACGTAAACTCCCTAAAATGAACAGGAATCACGCTTTTCAGTCGTGACTCCCCACCGAGCATTACCACCCTCTTTGGGTGGAGCCCTCACCTCACGGAGCAGCCAAGGCGGTAGCCCGAAAAATGGCAGCTGGGACCGGCAACCGTGCAGAGGATTTCGGGCACCGCCCTAAACTACAGTAAAAAATTCCTAGTACGGAAAATTATTCCTGGCGTTCAGCCTTGCCCCATAACTAATTCATTTTGTGAAAAAATTAATTCGACACACGAAGGGGCTTGGCAACTTTCGGCGACTGTTATTCATCAGCTCCAAAGCTGTCGCGCGCGAGCTTGTGCCCAATCTGGATGTGGTTTTGTAGGCGTCTGAATTGTCCAGGCCGAAACATGTCGTAAACAAAAGCCCCGGATTGCTCCGGGGCTTTCTGTCTCGTCGCACTTGCGTCTGCGGCTTTGGCCGCGTCCGCTGCATGCAATGCTTTAGTACATGCCGTCCATACCGCCGCCACCGCCGTGGTTGTGGCCGCCGCCTGCCGGTGCCTTCTCCGGGATGTCGGCGATCATGGCTTCCGTCGTCAGCATGAGGCCGGCGATGGAGGCTGCGTTCTGCAGGGCAGTGCGCGTTACCTTGGTGGGATCGATGACACCGGCCGCGACCAGGTCCTCGTACTTGTCGGTGCCTGCGTTGTAACCGAAGGTCATGTCCTTCGACTCGGTGATCTTACCGATCACAACTGCGCCTTCTTCGCCTGCGTTGTAGGCGATCATGCGCAGCGGCTCTTCGATGGCGCGACGGATGATGTTGGCGCCGATCTTCTCGTCACCATCAAGCGTCTTCACCAGCGCGTCCACATCAGGGATGCAGCGGATCAGGGCCACACCGCCACCGGGGACGATGCCTTCTTCGACGGCAGCGCGGGTTGCGTGCATCGCGTCTTCGACGCGTGCTTTCTTTTCCTTCATCTCGGTCTCGGTAGCAGCACCGACCTTGATGACTGCAACGCCGCCAACCAGCTTGGCGAGGCGCTCCTGCAGCTTCTCACGGTCGTAATCCGACGAGGTCTTCTCAACCTGCGAACGGATCTCGCGCACGCGACCGTCGATGTCGGCTTCCTTGCCGGCGCCGTCGATGATGGTGGTGTTGTCCTTGTCGATGGTCACGCGCTTCGCGGTGCCCAGGTCCTCGATCTTCACGGACTCCAGCTTGATGCCGAGGTCTTCCGTGATGGCCTTGCCACCGGTCAGGATGGCGATGTCGCCCAGCATTGCCTTGCGGCGATCGCCGAAGCCAGGTGCCTTCACAGCAGCGACGTTCAGCGTGCCACGCAGCTTGTTGACGACGAGCGTTGCGAGAGCCTCACCATCAACATCTTCCGCGATGATGACGAGTGCCTTGCCGGTGCGAGCGATCTGCTCCAGCAGGGGAAGATGTCCTTCATGGACGAGACCTTCTTCTCATAGATGAGGATGTATGGATCCTCAAAGGCAGCTTCCATGCGCTCTGCGTCGGTGACGAAGTAGGGCGACAGGTAACCGCGGTCGAACTGCATGCCTTCGACGACGTCGAGCTGGGTCTCCATGCTCTTCGCCTCTTCGACGGTGATGACGCCGTCCTTGCCAACCTTCTTCATCGCTTCGGCAATGATGGTGCCGATCTGCGAATCCGAGTTAGCCGAGATGGTGCCGACCTGAGCGATCATGTCGCCAGAGACGGGCTTGGAGAACTTGGACAGGGCGCCGCCCTGAACCACACCGTCGTTGTCGCGAACGCCGATGATGGCTGCAACAGCCTTATCGATGCCGCGCTTCAGTGCCATGGGGTTTGCACCGGCAGCAACCGTCTTCACGCCCTCGCGGAAGATAGCCTGTGCCAGAACGGTTGCAGTGGTCGTACCGTCGCCGGCAACGTCCGAGGTCTTGGAAGCAACTTCCTTGACCATCTGTGCGCCCATGTTCTCGAGCGAGTTCGCCAGCTCGATTTCCTTGGCGACGGTAACGCCGTCCTTGGTGATGGTCGGCGAACCGAACTTCTTCTCGATGACAACGTTACGGCCCTTGGGTCCGAGGGTCACCTTGACGGCGTCCGCCAGGACGTTCACGCCGCGGAGGATAGCCTGACGGGAATCTTCACCGTGCAGAATTTGCTTTGCCATTATGTTTTCCTTTGTTCGCGCTCACGAAGAGCTGCGGTTGATTGCGGAGTTCTGAAAACCCATGTCTCAGAAGCGAGACATGGGGCACCCGAGTTCGGGGCAATGGTTACTTGAGGATTCCGAGGACTTCTTCTTCGCGCATGATCAGCAGATCTTCGCCTTCCAGCTTGATCTCGGTGCCGGAGTACTTGCCGAAGAGGACCGTGTCGCCAGCCTTGACGTCGAGCGGGAATACCTTGCCCTCGTCATTGCTCTTACCCTTGCCGACGCTGATAACTGTGCCCTGCTGGGGCTTTTCCTTCGCAGAATCGGGGATGATGATCCCGCCGCGAAGTGTTTCGCCTTCTTCCAGGCGACGGACCAGGATGCGGTCGTGCAGCGGTGTGAATGTCGATGCCATGGTTCTTCGTTCTCCTTGATGTGTGGGTGGGCGGTAGGGCGTTTTAGCACTCCGCCGCTCCGATTGCTAATGTACGGCGGTGGCCTAGTGAGAGTCAAGACTGCTCAATGAAATATGAGTGAATGTCGCTCAAGGTCGTCTGTAAACGTCAAGCAGCGTCAAAAGACGACTTCAGTTTGTGACTGCTCGGAGACAGGCGAGCGCCTGCGGCGGTAGAATGCACCCATGCAGTTCCGCCGTTCGCTTCTCGTCTCCGTTGCAAGTGTTGTTACCCTGGCCGCCACGCTGGCCCCTGCGCAGTCGGAGCGCCACGGCCGCAAGTACAAGGCGCCGCCCGAGACCAGCCACCTTGAGATTCTGGTAGTCAAGGACACGAACGGCAAGATCCTTGAGAACGCTGCCGTCATCTTCCATCCCACGAAGGATGGCAACGACGAGGGCAATCTCGAGATCAAGTCCGGCACAGACGGCAAGGCTTTCATCGACATCATTCCGACCGGCTCGCAGGTGGGCATTCAGGTCATTGCGAATGGCTTTACGACCTACGCCGGAACGATCCTGCTGGATGGGCCTTCGAAGCAGTTGACGGTACGCATGAAGCGGCCGACGACGCAGGTCTCTGCGTATGGTGAGAACGAAGCCAAGGACATGAACCGCAGCGTCGGCGTTCAGGAGCCCATTCGCAATACGGGCCCGTCTTCGACGCCGAAGCCGCTGCCGGCCACAGCACCTGTGATCAAACTGCCCTCGCTGCCGAAGAACGCGAAGGCCAAGGGTGATTCGACCGTGGTACCCGCCGACCATAACGTCACTCCGGCGCCTGCAGCACCGGCCAAGATGCCGAATAAGACCTCGAGCGATACCACGCCTGCCAGCGACGGCTCGCCCGGTACCTCCTCTCCTTCGAACTAAGCATGAGCAACATACTGTGGGGCCGACGTGCACTCGTCACAGGCGGCGTCCGGCGGCTGGGACGTGCGTTCGCCGTGGCTCTCGCGGCCGCGGGAGCGAACGTCGTTGTGACCTCACGCTCGCTGGATGCGGAGTCTGCCGCGGTCGTCCAGGAACTCACAGATCTCGGAGTCCGCGCGCACGCCGTCGCGTGCGATGTGCGCTCGCCGGATGCTGTCATTTTTCAGCGCGGTCGCACAGGCGGTGGAGTTTCTTGGCGACCTGGACCTGCTGATTAACAACGCCGGTATGTTTGAGTCGGCACCGCTAGAGGCACTGTCGCCAGAGCAGTGGGACGACGCCTACGCGGTCAACGCTCGCGGTCCATTCCTGGTGGCGCAGGCGGCCTTGCAGCATCTGCGTGCCAGCGGTCATGGCAGGATCATCAACATCGGCTCGCTCGGTGGCATGAAGCCATGGATCACGCACGGGCACTACTGCGCCAGCAAGGCCGCGCTGCATATGCTGTCGCAGACGATGGCGAAGGCATGGGCACCGGAGGTCAGCGTGAATTGCGTCGCGCCCGGCATGATCCGTTTGCCGGACGAGCCGGAGCGGCTGGCAGGGAAGACGCCCATGGGACGCGATGGATCCCCGGAGGACGTAGTAGCAGCCGTAATGTTCTTCGCCGCCGCGCCGGAGTTCATCACGGGACAGGTGATGGCGGTCGATGGTGGCCTGAGTCTCATCTGAGCCGACTGGGCCAGAGCGCAGACTTACGGCGTGGCTCGCTGGGCCTGGAAGAGATGAATGAATGCGTATTGCAGAAGCATGATCGTCTTGCCATCTTCAATCTCTCCGCTGTCGATTGCAGCCATGGCCTTTTCGAACGGTAGCTCCAGAACTTCGATATCCTCACCTTCTTCGTGATTGCCTCCACCCAGTGTGGCCCGGGACCCACTCCCGTATTCAGCGACAAAGAAGTAGAGTCGTTCCGTGACAGATCCCGGACTCATGAACGCTTCGAAGACCCTGCGGACATGCGACACACGGTAGCCAGTCTCCTCTTCGGCTTCTGCGCGAATTCGATCTTCGGGACTTGCCTGATCAAGCAGGCCCGCAGCCGTTTCGATCAGCATGCCGGAGTGACCATTGACGTAGGCAGGAAAGCGAAACTGGCGCGTGAGCACGACCGTCCTTCGCTCCAGGTTGTAGAGCAGAATGGTCGCTCCGTTCCCTCTGTCATACGTTTCGCGGCTCTGCTGCTGCCAGCTCCCGTCCCTGCGAAGTAGTTCGAAGGTCGTCTTTTTCAGAACGTACCAATCGTCGGAGAGGGTCTCGACCGCCTTGATCCGTACCTTTTCGTTTGCCGTATTCACCGCCGCTTGGTGACTCATACGTTGACCGTAACGTGCAGTTTCATGCAGAGTCAAGTAATATCGTGCAAGAGAGAGCGAATGCTCACGACGCATCGAAAACAGCAGATTATCCAGATTCTCACGCAAGAGGGGCAGGTCGTTGCGAAAGACCTGAGCCAGTCTATGAACGTCTCCGAAGACACCATTCGCCGGGATTTGCGCGAACTTGCACGAGAGGGGCTACTCCAGCGGGTCCACGGTGGCGCACTGCCGGCTTCGCCCGCCGTCGCTGACTTCGCCGGTCGCGAACAGCTCAGGCATGAAGGGAAGATTGCCATCGGTATCGCGGCAGCGGCGATGATTCAGCCAGGCCAGGTCGCGATCCTTGATGGAGGAACGACCTCTCGCGAGATTGCGCGGCATCTACCGCTCGACCTCAAAGCCACCATCGTGACCCATAGTCCGACCATTGCGCTTGAGCTGGTGAACCACGGAGGCGTCGAAGTGATTCTGATCGGCGGTCGCTTCTTTAAGCATTCCGTGGTCGCGGTCGGGGCATCTGCTGTCGAGGCCATCAGTAAGATTCACGCCGACATCTTCTTCATGGGCGTCACCGGTGTTCACCCGAAGGTCGGACTCACAACCGGCGACTACGAGGAAGCCGCCGTGAAACGCGCCTTGAGTCGGGCTTCTGCCGAGACAGTGGTTCTTGCTTCTGCTGAGAAGCTGAACGCCGCCTCGGCTTACGAAGTGGTCGGCCTTGCCGACATAAACGGCATCATCGTGGAACGTAGCGTGGACGAGGCGTTGGTCGAACCCTACGCGAAGCGCGGCATTACCATTACCCGCGCATAGCGGATCGTTATGCGCTGATGGCCGAGGGCGGGCGATCGTTAGTTCGCGACGATCTCTTCTTCCAGCTGCTGCTTCTCAAACAGCTCCGAGTAGTAGCCACCGCTGGCAAGCAGTTCGTCGTGCGTGCCGATCTGCGTGATGCGACCGTTGATCAGGACCGCGATCCGGTCGGCGCTGCGTGCGGTCGAGACGCGATGCGCGATCAGGATTGTTGTGCGGTCTGTCATCACCTCGCGCAGTCCGCGCAGAATCTGCTCTTCCGTATACGTGTCTACGGAGGCAAGTGCGTCATCCAGGATCAGGATGCGCGGATCGCGCATGATTGCTCGCGCGATCGACGTCCGTTGCTTCTGGCCACCGGAAAGCGTTACGCCGCGTTCGCCCACCAGCGTATCGAAGCCATGGGGGAATTCAAGGATCTCGTTCGCGATGTGTGCGACGGTTGCGGCGCGTTCGATCTCCGCGTCCGTGGCTGACTCGACGCCGAAGGCGATGTTGTCGCGGATGCTGGTCGAGAAGAGGAACGTCTCCTGTGGCACAAAGCCGATGGAGCGGCGCAGGGCCGTCAGCGGCCACTCGCGGATGGGCAGACCATCCACGAAGACTTCGCCCGCAGGCGCGTCCAGCAGTCGCGGAATCAGGTTCACCAGCGTCGACTTGCCCGAGCCGGTCGGCCCGACAATCGCAAGGGAGCTGCCTGCCGGGATCGACAGGTTCACATCCTCCAGGATGCGCGGGCCGTCGCCATAGCCGAAGGTCAGGTTGCGGAACTCGATGTCGCCGCGTGGCACAGCGTCAATGGGTATGGACAGGCCACTCTCGTCCTTGATCGACGGCTCCCAGCGCAGCAGCTCGTCGATACGCACGACCGATGCGGTGCCGCGCTGAAAGAGGTTGATGACGTAGCCAAGCGCCAGCATTGGGAAGGTAAGCTGCACCATGAAGACCATGTACTCCGCGAACTGCCCGGCGGAGATGCGGCCCCCAACCACTTCGCGGCCGCCGACCAGCAAGGTCAGCATGATCGACATGCCCAGCACAAACTCAAGCGTGGGCCACAGCATGGCCATAATGCGGACAAGAAACAGTGACCGGCGGATGTACTCACGGTTCGCCGTTTCGAAGGACTTGATCTCCGCCTCTTCCTGCGCAAAGGCGCGGACCAGGCGGGCACCGCTGAAGTTCTCCTGCGCCTTGGCGCTGATCTCCGAGAACATGGCCTGGATCCGCTCAAAGCGTGAGTGGATCTTGCGGCCCATCAGCTGCACGACGACGGAAGCGATCGGCAACGGCAGGAACGCAAACAGCGTCAGCCGGCTGGAGATGTGCAGCATGAACGGCAGCGCCGCCGCCGTAAAGACAACGGTGTTGGCGGAGTACATGATTGCCGGGCCAAGCAGTTGTCGAACCGCATTCAGATCGTTCGTCGCACGGGCCATGATGTCGCCCGTACGGTGCTGGTGGAAGAACGAAAGCGACTGCTTCTCAAGGTTGCCGAACATGTCATTGCGCAGATCGAACTCGATCTCGCGGCTGGCGCCAATGATGATCCATCGCGTGGCATACAGGCACACCGCCGCAACGGCAGCGACGGCGATCAACAGAAAGACCGTACGCGTGATGACCGACTCCGCGCCGTGGTGGACGATGCCATCCACGGCGCGGCCGATCAGCAACGGCATCACGATCTTCGAGCTGTTATAAAGCAGCACCGCGACTGCGCCCTGCGCCAGTTGGGCGCGGTATCGCTTCAGGTAGGGACGCAGTGGGTTCAGCTTTTCCAGCATGGTTGTTCCTGTTCTATTCCGGGTGATCTTCCGGCTTGGCCGCCGGGTTCGCGCCGGGTTGCGGTGTTAAGGGTGCAGACTCAGGCGTCGGCGGCTCAAAATGCGAGCCCGTAACGGGCTGCTGCGTATTGCCCTGACCGACCAGCTCCACGTCGAAGACCAGGTCAGCCTTCTCTGGGATATCGGGCGGATGCCCCGCAGCACCATAAGCAAGCTGGTACGGGATGATAAGGCGGCGCTTGCCACCGACATGCATGCCTTCAAAGCCCGTGTCCCAGCCGGAGATCACACGCTTCAGGCCGATCGGAAAGACGATGGGCTGGCCGCGGTCGACGGACGAATCGAACTTCTTACCGTCAAGGGTCCAACCGGTGTAATGCACGGTGTAGAAGACCACGTTGGACGGCGGCGTCGACGGGCGAGCCAGTTCGCCGTCGCCAATCTTTGTGTCGATGTACTTCAGTGCGTACAGCGGCGCCGGCGTGCCGGTGACAGCGGGCATCGTGCCGACAGCGGCAGTGCCTTCAGTTGCTTTGGGATCGGGCATGGTCGTCCTTGGAACGTGAGCGGTCAGCCGGTGTGTCGCGGTAGAGCTCTTCGCGGCGCCGGGCTTCGCGGTGGTGGTTGCGGGCTTCGGGGCGGTCTGTGCGGTCGCTGCCATGGCAATCGTTGCGAGCAGCGCTGGTGCAAGGTTTCGCATGAACAATCCTCGCATTTGATTCTACGAGTGGTCTGCACGATGCGGCGAAACCGCGATCAGGTCTGCGCTTTCAGCAGCAGATACCCACCCGCCATGCCAAACAGCAGGTCCGGCGACCACGCCGCCAGCATCGGCGGAAGCGCATTCACATTCCCCATCGCCTCAAAAACACTGGCAATCACCGTGTAAGCCACGGCCATGCCGATGGCCGTGGCAATACCCGCCAGCGACCCGCGTTTGCCCATCGTCAAAGCGAACGGCACCGCGAAGATCGCCATCACCAGCGTGATCAGCGGATACGCCAGCTTGCGGTTGAGCTGCACACGCAGCCGCATGGTGTCGAAGCCGCTCTGCTGCAGGTCCGTGATGTACTTGTCCAGCTCGCCAAAGCTCATCTCCTGCGACTGCCGCGTCTCCTTCTTGAAGTAGGAGGGCTGCTCGCGGATCTCGGGGAAGACGGAAAGCGCAAACGGTTTGTAGTCGGAGATGGCTTCGCCCTGGAAGTCGCGTTCCCAGCCACTCTCCAACACCCATTGCTGCGTCTTCTGTTCCCAGTGCGCAGAGCTGGCAAAGATACGGCGGCTCAGGTGGAAGCTGCCCGGCTGGAACTCGAAGACCGTCAGGTTCGCGAAGACGTTCTTATCCGGATCGAAGAACTGGTAGTAAAAGATGCGCGCCGGCTCGCCCACCGTGTCCTGCTGTCCGCTGATCCACTTGCGATCAGGCCGCAGGAAGGTCTGTGCGGGCTTTCCCTTGATCTCCGATCGCAGTGACTCCTGCCGGCGATTGGCGTTTGGCAGATAGAAATCGCCAAAGGCGTACAGTCCGACGGCAAGAATACTTGCGATCAGCAGCAGAGGCGCGATCAGCCGGTACAGGCTCACGCCGCTGGCCTTCATGGCCGTCAACTCGCTGGTCCGCGAAAGGGAACCGAGCGTCACCAGAACACCCAGCAGCGCGCACAGCGGCGTCAGGTTGTAGAGCATGTACGGGATCAGGTTCAGCAGGTAGTCGCCGACGGTGATCAGCGGCGTGCGGTTGCGGAAGATGTCGCCGATCAGTTCGAAGAAGTTGAAGATGATCGAGATCGCGACGAACGAGACCAGCACCAGCGCAAAGGTCGACAGGAACTGGCGCATGACGTAGTCGTCAAAGATCAGCGGGAAGCGGTTGTTGCGCAGTGGTCGATAGCTTGCCGGACGCTCACGCTTCGCAGCCTGTGCTGCGGCGTTCGACGAGCGGAAGCGGGCGGGCAGACGCCGTTCGACCCAGAGGCCCACCGGTGAGAGCGCACGTACCAGGGCCGTTCCGCGCATCCCGACATCGCCGCGGGCCATCTGCCGCAGCAGCAGGAAACCCACGATGGAGAAGACAATGTTGGCAATCCACACGCCGATGCCTGCCGGCAGTTTGCCCTGCTTCGCCATGGCCACGCCGACGCTCGAAAAGAAGTAGTAGACGAAGACCAGCGCCACCGTCAGCACAAAGCCGGTGCTCTTGCCGCCGCGGCGGGACGACAGACCAAGCGGCACGCCCACCAGCATCAGCACAATACATGCGACCGGATAGCTGATGCGCTTATGGAGCTCGATCATGTAGACGCGACCCTGTGGCTCAAAGCGGCGATGCCACAGCTCGGCGAACGACATCGCGACCAGCGGCGTGTCCGCGTGGCCCAGCTTCAGGTCTTCCTGCGCGCCCGTCTGGATGGGTGTGTCCGTCTCCGTAAAGGTGGAGATGTCGTACTGGTTCGGGTCCTTGGGCGAGATCTCGTGCTTCGATCCATCGCGGAAGTGGAGCCGGAGCGACGCGCTCGGGCCGGGCACGACAACAGCCTGTTCAGCCGTGGTGATCGAGGGCGCCGCAGGCTCCGTCAGATCGGCCAGAAAGACGTGGCGCCACAGCGTCGCGCCCTGAGCCGGACGCGTGTCCTGCACGTACAGAACGTAGTTCTTGAAGTCCTCGTAGAAGACGCGCGGCTGCACTTCAAAGCTTGCCTGCTGCGTCTTCAGGGATGATTCCAGGCGCAACAACGCGGCTGCCGACTTCGGTGCAACATACATCGAATTGAACAGGCCAACCAGCAGCGCAGCAACCGCCGCATACGAGACGACGCCCACAAACTGCATCACGCCAAAGCCTGCAGCCCGCATGGCCGTGACTTCGCTGTCTGCCGAAAGCCGCGAAAGACCAAGCAGGATACCGACCAGCACCGTCATCGGAATGGTCAGGATCAGCGTCGTCGGCAGCGTGTAGAAGAAGACCAGCATCACCGAATGCAGCGACGCGGAGCCGCGCACCAGCAGCTCAAGGATAGCGCCCCAGGTCGCGCATGAAGAGCACAAACGTAAACAGCACACCGCCCAGCACCGCGTGCGACAGCACTTCGCGCAAAATGTAACGCGTCAGAATTCGCACGGTGTCAACGGTTCCTCATGTACCTAAGTGTAGCGATTGGACGCGCTCCGGCGGCGGAAGGGTTCGCGGTATCCGCTCGTGGAAAAGCGGGCAAGGATCAGACAGCAGCCTTCGCGCCATCGATCACAAACCGGTACCCAACCCCACGCACCGTAAGCAGGTGCTGGGGCCGCACGGGATCGTCCTCCAGGTATCGCCGCAGACGCACAATAAAATTGTCGATGGCGCGCGTATCCGTGTCCTCCCGCACACGCCAGACCTCTTCCAGGATCTCCTTGCGTGAAACAACCCGGCCCTCGCGAACCAGCAGGTAACGCAACAGGTCCGCTTCCATGAGCGTCAGCCGCGTGATCTTGCCATTGGCATGGATCTCCAGCGAGTCGAAGTTGATGGTCTTGCCCTCAAACTCGTAGACATCGCGAACCTCCTCCGGCTCGGCTGCAGCCGGGGCCTCGGTGGTCGGGGCCGATTCCTGCTGCCACTGCATGCGACGCAACAGACTGTTCAGCCGGGCCAGCAGAATCGACAGATCGAACGGCTTGTTCAGGTAGTCGTCGGCACCGGACTCGAATCCTTCCAGTACGTCCTCAGGCCGGTCGCGGGCCGTCAGCATCAGGATGGGGACGTAGTTGTTCGCAGCTCGCAGTGCACGCGCGATGGCAAATCCATCCATACCCGGCAACATCACGTCCAGCAGCACGGCTCGTGGACGTTCCGGCGCGTTCAACAGCCACGCCAGCGCAGCCTCGCCATCCGCCTCGTGGTGTACGCGATAACCTTCGGCCTTCAGGTTGAACAGCAGCGCATCGGCAAGATGCTCTTCATCCTCAACCAGCGCAATCAGCGGTTGATCGCTCATGAAACCTTCCTTGCAGCCTTGGTATCGGCGCCCGCGGGCATCAACGGCAGTTGCAGGGTGATGGTGGTACCGCGCCCTTCCCCGTAGCTTTGTGCACTGGCATCGCCGCCGTGATTACGAGCAATGGCACGGACGATGAACAGTCCCAGGCCGGTGCCCTTGACCTTCGCGGAAGCATTGCCGCCCACTCGATAGAAGCGGTGAAAGACCCTGCCAAGCTGGCCCGGCGGGATACCCATGCCCGTGTCGATGAAACGCAGAATGACGAAGCCGCGACGTGCGGTGTTGAGCTCTGCCGTGATGTGCACGCCCGCCGGGGAATACTTCACGGCATTGTCCAGGACGTTCAACATCGCGGTGCGCAGGCTGTCCGCATCGCCGTTGACGCGAAGGTCTGCTCCGGCCGTGTCGTCGACCATCTTCACTGCGTCCTCAGCCAGATGGTGCCGTCGCAGGGTCTCCTCCAGGCAGGCCTGCGTCAGCGCGCGAACATCCACGGGCAGGCGGCCCTTCGCGTTGCGCTGCAAACCCTTGGCACCGGCTTCGCCCGCGCGCAGGATCTGCTCCACCGTGGCCAGCAGGCGGTCATTGTCTTCACGCATGCGCGTGTAGAACTCCTGCCGCTGCGACTCTTCCAGTGGCCGCCGCTGCAGCGTATCCAGGTACAGGCGGATGGACGCAATGGGTGTCTTCAGTTCGTGCGTGACCGCGTTCAGAAAGCTGTCCTGGCGTTCGTTCCGCCGGATCTCACGCACCAGAAAGATTGTGTTGAGCACCATGCCCGCAATGATGACGGCGAAGAAGATCACGCCGAGCACCAGCATGGCAATACGCCGCTCTGTCACGTTGACGATGATCCATCCAACGTTCAGGGCAACGGCCAGCCCTACCAGGCAGATACCCAGTGTGATGTAGAACGCGATCGCGCCACGCCGGCGTGTGATGTTCATGGCGTGATCATTCTTTCATCTCTCTTCATTCACTCAGGACCATAGCTGCGCACAAACAAAAAGGCCCGGCTTTCACCGGGCCTTCTGGGAAACATTAACGGACTAAGCGCCGGCAGGCTTCGGGTTCGAAGGATCCCACTTGGCAATCTGGACCTTCTTTGCGATGCCCAGCTTCTTCAGCAGCCAGATGCCGTAGTAGTTGATGTCGAACTCGTACCAGACCAGGCCATGACGCGCGCTGACGGGATGAGCGTGGTGGTTGTTGTGCCAGCCTTCGCCACCGGTAAGGATCGCGACCCACCAGTTGTTGCGCGAGTCGTCCTTCGTCTCAAAGCGGCGCGGTCCGAACATGTGCGAGGCCGAGTTCACGAACCAGGTCGCGTTCACACCGACAACTACGCGGAGGAACGTGCCCCACAGAACCATGCCGAACATCATCTTCACGCCGCCCATGTAGTAGCCAAGGCCCATCTGCAGGAAGCCGGCAATGGTCAGCGGCAGCCAGTGGTACTTGCTCAGCCAGCGCTGTGCGGGATCGCGGGTAAGGTCAGGGGCGTAACGGCCCAGCAGGGCAGTCTCACTATGCATGGCGCGGCCGGTGATGATCCAGCCGATGTGCGCCCACCAGGTACCATCGTGCGGCGTGTGCGGATCGCCTTCCTGGTCGCTGTGCTGATGGTGAACGCGGTGCGTGGCCACCCAGAAGATCGGTCCGCCCTCAAGGGCCATGGTGCCGCAGGCGGTCATGAAGATCTCAAGCCAGCGGGGAACGCGATAGCCGCGGTGCGTCAACAGGCGGTGATACGTCATGCCGATGCCGACATTGATCGCCAGGAAGTACATCACGGCGAAGCAGGCAACATACGACCAGGACCAGAAGAAGAGGGCTACCACAGCCAGAACATGGAACGCGCCGAAGGCAATGGCGGTAATCCAGTTCACTTGTCCGTGCTGGTGCTCGCGGCCCATGCGGAGGTCCATCTTGGCCTTCTCGCGAGCTTCTACGGCTGCCGGAACAAGGCGCACAGGCGCGGTTGCGACGGGGGTGCTGCGAGTCTGTTCTGCAGCGGCTTGATCAACAACAGGAGACATTCGGCTACTCGTTTCTGGCGGGCTTTGGTCCGCCTCACCACCAAAGCTACCGTGAAGTGCCCGTATCTGTGTGTAAGACTTCTGTAAGCCCCTCCGACAAGCCGTTGCAGCCCCGTAAATCGCTCCTTTCACCCGCCCACAGCGCACATTGGCGCGGCAGTAGCATCCGCGATTCAGGCCCGTCCCTTAGCCGACATTGCCGGTACACTCGTCCTATGCGCGTCTTCGGAATCGACTGCGGCACGGAATACACCGGCTGGGGCGTGGTGCAGGTCGAAGAGACCGCACGCGAGCGTCGCCTGGTCCCCATCGCCGCCGGCGCCATCAAGCTCGACAAGAAGCAGAAGACGCCGCTGCGACTGCAGCAGGTCTTCGCCGAACTGACCGGACTCATGACCGTCTACGAGCCCGATTGCGTTGCCATTGAAGACGTCTTCTTCGCCGCCAACGCCAAAAGCGCCCTCAAACTGGGCCACGTTCGCGGCGTCGCCATGCTGGCCGCGGCCACCTGCAATCTGGAAGTCAGCGAGTACGCCCCGCTCTCCATCAAGAGCGCCGTCGTAGGCTATGGCCTCGCCGCGAAAGAGCAGGTACAGTTCATGGTTGCGAGGCTGCTCGATCTGGATAAGGCGCCGGAACCAGCCGATGCCGCTGACGCACTGGCAATCGCCATCTGCCACGTGCACACGGCGCAGACACACTTTGGGATGGGTGTTCGTTGAAGTCTTTGCTCTTCGCCGGTTCGTTACTTGCTCTCGCCCTGTCGGCGCACGCGCAGGATGCTGTGCCAGACTCCGCTCCGGCAGTAACCACTGCTCCGTTTCGACTCGTCGTCAGCTATGACCGGCCCGGCCTGCTTGTCCCGCACTGGCAGATCTCCGTCCCCCTGCACGGCATGGCCGAGTACACAGGCAAGCCCGTGAAGGGAAGCGATCCAGGCCAGGTGCTCTTCCGTCTCTCGCCCACCGGTCGCGCCCGGCTCAGTTCGCTGATGGAACGCACGCACAACCTGCAGCCATGCGAGACCCGCTCCAAGGGCATCGCAAACATGGGCACCAAGGAAGTCGAATACGCCCCGGCTGATGGCCCCGCCGCACACTGCACCTTTAACTTCACCGACAACAAGCCGCTCAGTGAAGCACTGGATTACATGCTGGCCATCGCAGGCACCGTGCAGGCAGGCCTTGAGCTCGACCGGCTGCATCGCTACGACCGTCTCGGCCTCGACCCCGTCATGATCCGCCTCGCAGAGGATGCCAAGACAGGCCGCGCCGCCGAGCTTGGTGCCATCCGCCCAATCCTCGAGAGCCTCGCTACTGACGTAGCCGTCCTCGAACGCGTCCGAACCCGCGCCCAGCAACTGCTGACTATGGTCGATCAGCAGGAGATCGCCAAAAAGTAGCAGGCAGCCTAAAGCGCCCGAAACAACTCAGCAAACCGATCCAGTGGCAGCGCCTCGGCGCGCGTGCTTGACTCGATCCCGGCGGCCGCGCACGCATCCGCAATCTGCGCCGGCGTGTAGCCCGCAGCACGCAGGTTGTTGCTCAGGGTCTTACGCTTCTGCTGGAAACAAAGCTTCAGAAAACGATCGAAGCCCTTGCGATCTGCAATGCCCAGCTCATCGAACCGCGGCGCAAACGCCAACCGCAGCACGGTCGAATAGACATCTGGCGGTGGCGCAAAGGCCTGCGGCGGCAGCGTAAACAGAGAATTCGCCCGCGCGTGCATCTGTGCGGTCGCTCCCAGCAGGCCAAAGTCGCGCGACCCAGGCTCAGCCGCCACACGGTCCGCCACCTCCCGCTGCATCATCACCACGGCCAGCTCAAGCGCGGCCTCATGCGTGAACATATGCAGCAGGATGTCGCTGGTGATGTAATACGGCAGGTTGCCGATCAGCAGGCCCTTCTCACCCTCAGGCACCAGGGCGGTCAGGTCCGTTTGCAGCACATCGCCTTCCACGATTTCGACATTCGGGTGGTTGCGGAACTTGAATCGCAGCTCGGGCGCCAGCGACCGGTCAAGCTCAATGCACACAAGCCGCTTCGCTCGTTCCGCCAGAATCGTCGTGATCGCGCCATGCCCTGGACCAATCTCCAGGACCGTCCGCTGCGACACATCGCCCAGGGCATCCGCGATGCGGTGACGCGCGTTGTCGTCGACCAGAAAATTTTGTCCGAGCTTTGGCTTGCGTGGCTGCATCCGATGACTAGACCTTTAGGGTATCGTGCCTGCGTGTGCGGTATCGTTGGGTCTGCACATTTGCAGGAGTTTGGATGCACATTGTTTTCGCAGCATCGGAGTGCGTGCCCTGGGCCAAGACCGGCGGCCTGGCTGACGTGGTCGGCGCATTGCCTCCCGTCCTGGTCCGCATGGGCCATCGCGTCACCACGTTTGTACCGTACTATCGCCAGGTCGCGCGCAAGCTGCCCGACCTGCCAACGGTCATCCAAAGCCTTACCATTCCGTTCCCAAGCTATCAGCGCTACGTGCGCGTGCTGGACGGCGGCATCCAGGATGGCGTGCAGGTCTACTTCTTCGATTGTCCGGAGATGTTCGATCGCGAAAGCTTCTACGCCACGCCCGGCGGCGACTACCTCGACAACTGGGAGCGCTTCTCGCTCTACAGCCGCGCGGTGATTGAAGCCAGCAAGATCCTCGGCGTGCCGGATGTCTTCCACGCCCACGACTGGCAGGCGGCGCTCGTGCCCATCTATCTGCGCTCGATCTACTTCTTCGATCCTGTCCTGCGCAAGGTGCCGTGTGTCTTCACCATCCATAACGCCGGCTACCAGGGCTGGTTCCCGGCCGACACCATGCCACGCATCATGCTGCCGTGGGACATGTTCACCTTGGAAAAGCTCGAGGCATACGACAACGTCAACCTGCTCAAGGGTGGCCTTGTCTACGCCGACGCGCTCACGACGGTGAGCCGGCGCTACGCCGAAGAGATCCAGACGCCGGAGTTCGGCAACGGCCTCGACGACATCTTCCGGAGGCGCAGCGGCGATCTCTTCGGTATCCTCAACGGCGTCGACTACGACCAGTGGGACCCCGCACGCGATGCGCACATCGCAGCACACTACAGCGCGGACAACCTGAAGGGCAAGAAAGAATGCCGTCGCGACCTCCTGCATGCCTTCGGTCTCGACCACGTCGAAGACACAACGGCCGTGCTCGGCATCGTCTCGCGCTTCGCCACGCAGAAGGGCTTTGACCTGCTCGCGGGCATCCTGCATGAACTCATCAAGGACGACGTCGTCCTCATCGCGCTCGGCACCGGCGAGGAGTACTACGAGCGCCTCCTGAGCGAGCTTGCCGCACGCTACCCGGACAAGGTGCGCGTGGACATCCGCTACGACAACACCACCGCGCACAAGATCGAGGCAGGCAGCGACATCTTCCTGATGCCGTCGCACTACGAGCCCAGCGGCCTGAACCAGATGTACTCGCTGCGCTACGGCACGGTGCCCGTCGTCCGCTCAACCGGCGGCCTCGAGGACACCATCGTTGAACTCCACGAAGGGCAGGGCAACGGCTTCAAGTTCCACGGCTACAACCAGTGGGACTTCCTTGATGCCATCCGTCGCGCCGTCGCCACCTTCCAGAACAAGGAACAGTGGGAGGCCATGATGAGGCGGGGCATGGAACAGGACTTCTCCTGGAACAAGCCCGCGGAAGAGTACATCAGGGTCTACGAGCGCGTCATCGAAGGCCGAGCCTGGAGCTAGCGAGCGGTGAGAACTGGGTGCCCCATGTATCGATTCTGATACATGGACCAGCGCCAAGTGCGCTCCGTCGCGCGGAAGCGCGACCCCGTCCTACTTTGTCCCCAGCATCATCGCAGCAATCTCACCCAGGCGACTGTCCAGATCATGGCAGTCGCCGTTTTCTTTGCTGCAAACACCCGTTCGGACCGGCGAGGTCTGCAAAACGGTGCTACGCGGAGCAGTCAACCAGTGGAAGCGTTCCCGCTGCGACAGCTTCGCCATCGGTCCACCCTTTGCATCACCGTTGCAGAGCAGCTCCACGGCACGCAGATGCTGCCGGATGGTCGCGACATCAAGAGAAGGTGCCAGCGCCAGCACTCGCTCTTCATCGAGCGCGATGCGGCACTTCAAATAACGTCGCTCCAGGCAGAAGAGGATCACGCCGGCGTTGACGAACTCCTCACGCTCCACGCGAGGCACCACGCGCAGCGTCGCGTAATCAAAGCTGGCGTTGGCGTGCACGGTCGGCCTCCTCTTCGAAGATAGATGAGTGAGCCAGACGCTCCACAAAGAAGCGCACATAAGCCTCGCGCTTCGCTGTGGCCTCTGCCTTGATTGCTTCCGCATCGCCACTCTCAACCAGCGCCGCGGCAAGGAATGCATCGGGCACCATCGAAACGATGGCGCGCAGCACGTCTTCACTCAGCACGGCACGCGCGCGTGACGAAGCAGTTTTGAGATCACTCGCAAAAGGCAGCAGCACATGGTGCTCGATCTGGGCGAAAGGCGACTGCGTCTTGGTCGGCATCGTCTCCCAGTTGTGATGAAAGAACATCGCCGCACCATGATCAATAAAGCGCACCTCGCGATGCCACATCAACAGGTTCGGATTGCGCGGCGTGCGATCGACGTTCTGCACAAAGCTGTCGAACCACACCGCCATGGAAGCCGTCTCTGCAGAGATCAGGTCTCCTGCGGCGGCATTGAAGTCTGTCGACCCAGGGAGATAATCCAGCCCAACATTGGTGCCGACGCTCGCCTTCAGCAGATGCCGTATCTCTGCATCGGGATCGTTGCGGCCCAGTGCAGGATCAACCTCCACCAGCACCAACTCCGGCACACTCAACCCGAGCGTACGGCCGATCTCACCGGCGACGATCTCGGCCGTCAAAGCCAGCGGGCCCTGACCGGCACCACGAAACTTCACAACGTACATGCCAAGGTCGTCTGCCTCGACGATCGCGGGCATGGAACCGCCCTCGCGCAGGGCAAGAACGTAACGAGTCGCAAGCACAGTCCGCATCGCACTCAAGTGTAGAGGAGGCTCAGATACTCCAGCCCATCCGTCTGTCGATAAGCGCCGCCTGACGTCGAAGACTCTGCAAGACAGGTGTCTGCGTCACCCACCGCGCCGCTGCTGTCACAAATCTTCTATCCTGATGATCTATGCCGAAGATCGACCACCTGGAATGTTCGCGTTGCCATCATCGCGAGAGTGCGGAAACACCCAAGACCGTCTGCCCCGTATGTGCCGGAACGTTTTACGTTCGCTACGACCTCTCCGCCGCGCGCGGCCTGCAGGTCCGCGATAACCTGCCGCAGATTGACAGCATGTGGCGCTACGCGCCGGTCCTGCCAGACGTCCCACCGGTCACACTCGCCGAAGGCTGGACACCCATTCTCCCGTCGCGTCGCAATCCCAACGTGCTGCTGAAGGAAGAGGGAGCCAACCCCACCGGTACCTTCAAAGCGCGCGGCATGAGCATGTGCATGACGATGATGAAGCACTACGGCATCGGCAAGGTCGCAGTGCCCAGCGCGGGCAATGCCGGCGGCGCATGTGCAGCTTACGCGGCTGCCGCAGGCATTGAGGCACACGTCTTCATGCCGCAGGACGTCCCGCTCGCCAATCAGGTCGAGTGCATCGCCTACGGCGCGCACATGACCCTCGTCGACGGCCTCATCAGCGACTGCGCCAAGATCGTCGCAGCACGCAGGGAAGAGGAGGGCTGGTTCGATGTCTCCACGCTGAAGGAGCCCTTCCGTGTCGAAGGCAAGAAGACCATGGGCTACGAACTGGTCGAGCAGTGCGGCTGGACCTACCCTGACGCAGTCTTCTACCCCACCGGCGGTGGCGTGGGCCTCATCGGCATGTGGAAGGCTTTCCTCGAAATGGAAGAGCTTGGCTGGGTCACCGGCAAGCGCCCGAAGATGATCGCCGTACAGGCAGCGGGCTGCGAACCCGTCACCAAGGCCTACCGCGAAGGCGCGGACGCCTCTGTGATGTTCCAGAACGCACACACACTCGCCAGCGGTCTCCGCGTCCCAAAGCCCTACGGCGACTACATCATCCTCGACGTCGTCCGCCAGAGCGGCGGCACCGTCATCTCCCAGACCGACGACCAGATCTTCGAGTCCATCCAGGACTGGGGTAAGAACGAAGGCATCCTGCTCTCGCCCGAAGGCGCCGCTGCCACCGCAGCCTACGACCGCCTCATCGAGACGGAATTCCTCAGCCCGAGCGACCGCGTCGTCATCTTCAACACCGGCACCGGCAACAAGTACACCGACGTACTCAACATCATGCAGCGTGCGCACCACGCTGTGTAATCGATAGGGCTCAGAAGGTCTGTCAGGCCTTCTGAGCCACACGTTTCCGTCCCGCTCACAAAGGTCCGCAAATCGTGCGATAGCCGCCCAAATGGGCGAACATCGGATTGCGAGTCGTAATCACCCCCTGCTAGGCTTTTCAAATGTCTGAAGTAGCTGCTCTTCCCGCTGAAACCGATGTTCTTCTGGTTGGCGCCGGTATCATGTCGGCCACGCTGGGTACGCTGCTCAAGACCCTCGCGCCGTCCGTCCGCGTCACCGTCGTCGAAGCACTCGACCGCCCGGCCATCGAAAGCTCTGACGCCTGGAACAACGCCGGCACCGGCCACGCCGCACTCTGCGAGCTCAACTACACCGCCGAGCAGCCCGACGGCACCATCGCCATCGACCGCGCCATCAAGATCAACGAGCAGTTTCAGCACTCCCGCCAGTTCTGGGCATCGCTCGTAGAGCGCGGCCTGCTGGCCGATCCGAAGCAGTTCATCAATCGCATCCCGCACATGAGCTTCGTCCATGGAGCCGAAGCCGTCGACTTCCTCCGCCGCCGCTTCGCAGCCATGCAGGTCAGCCCGCTCTTCCGCAGCATGCAGTTCAGCGACGACGCCGCAAAGGTCCGCGAGTGGATTCCGCTGATGATGAACTCCCGCGACGCCTCCGAACCAGTCGCGGCAACGCGTTCGGAAGAGGGAACCGACCTCAACTTCGGCGCGCTCACCCGTCTCCTTCTCGGCCTCCTGTATGAGCAGGGCAGCGGCATCTACACGCGCCACAAGGTCACGGATCTCACACGGCTGCCGGACAACCGCTGGTACGTCGAAGTAGAGAACCTCGCCACCAAAAAGCGCACACGCATCACCACCCGCTTCGTCTTCCTCGGTGCAGGCGGTGGGGCTCTGCCGCTTCTGCAACAGTCCGGCATTCCCGAAGGCCGCGGCTACGGCGGCTTCCCCGTCAGCGGCCAATGGCTGCGCTGCACCAACCGCGACGTCATCGAGCAGCACGCCGCCAAGGTTTACGGCAAGCCCGCACTCGGCGCACCGCCCATGTCCGTACCTCACCTGGACACGCGCGTCATCGACGGCAAGCGCGAGCTCCTCTTCGGACCCTTCGCAGGCTTCACCACCAAGTTCCTTAAGACCGGCTCGTTCCTCGACCTGCCCGGCTCTATCGGCACCGGTAACCTCATCAGCATGCTCGGCGCCGGCGCTACCAACCTTGAACTCACCAAGTACCTCATCGGCCAGGTCATGCAGTCGCAGGAAGACCGCATCAACGCCCTCCGCGAGTTCGTCCCCACCGCCCGCGGTGAGGACTGGGTGCTCGAAATCGCCGGTCAACGCGTACAGATCATCAAGCCCGACCCGAAGGCCGGCGGCAAGCTGGAATTCGGCACTGAGATCGTCCGTAGCGCCGACGGCTCACTCGCCGCACTGCTCGGTGCATCCCCCGGAGCATCCACAGCCGTCTCCATCATGCTCGAACTCATCGCCAAGGGCCTCCCGGTGCTGTCCGCAACAGAAAGCTCAGCAGACCGCATCCGCGACCTCGTGCCAAGCTACGGCCGCTCCATGAATACCGAACCCGAGCTCCTGACGCAAATGACGGCAGAGACGAGCCGCCTGCTGCAACTGGCATGAAAGTGGTTGCGGCAGCTGGGAGTCGCGGACTGATCCAGCCCGCACCCTCTTTGCGCAGCACGGTTCTGACGGTACAGGCGCTCCGTGGTATCGCGGCGTTACTTGTGATCTCGCTACATACGACCACCATGTGGTTTGAGCTGGGGAGACGAACACTGCCGTTCATCGTGAATGGTGGCACAGGCCTGGACATCTTTTTTGTTCTCAGCGGCTTCATCATGCCGCTCTCCGTGCGCCGGTCGAATAGCGGCCCGGCGGACGCCCGCAGATTCCTGTTGCGACGGCTTGAACGGCTTGTGCCTGCGTACTGGATCTTCACCACCTTGAAACTCCTCAAGGACTTCTTCCTGCCGGGTACAGTCAAGCTGGCAGTCTGGCACACGATCGCCTCTTACCTCTTCCTTCCCTCGCGGAACAGCCTGGGAGAGGTCGTGCCACTGTTGCCGCCGGGCTGGACACTAAACATGGAGATGCTTTTCTACCTCCTGATTGCCCTGGCGCTTCTGTTTCGCGTGCGCCTGCGGTATTTTCTGCCGCCATTGTTGATGCTGGGGGCGGCTGGGTTCTTTCTGCACTTGCCGGCTCTTGTGCCGGTGGACACCGCACGTCTGCCTCTCTTGTTAGAGTTCCTGCTGGGTATGGTGCTTGCCGAACGTTATCGCGCCGTTGCCTTGCGTGGTGCAATGCCTTGTCCGGCATGGATTGCATGCGCAGGGATGCTCCTGAGTACATGGCTGATGGTCTTTACACAATGGGGAGCCATCTCTTACTTCGTATTTGCAGGCCCGCTTGCCTTTCTGATGGTGGGCTTCGCGGTAGAACTTGAGCGATCGATTGGGCGCAGAATCCCGAGGCTGTTACTCCTCATCGGGGACGCGTCATACTCCATCTACCTTGTGCACTGGTTTCTCGTTGGCGCAGTCCGCAGCATCATTCAACTGCCGGCATTCTCGGGCGTCCAGAATTTCATGGTGCCGCTAGGGCTGACCATGGCGCTCAGCATCGTATGCGGTATCGCCTGCTATCACTGGATCGAAAGTCCCATCAATCGGCACTTTCATGTGCGGCGGCGAGCGGCGACAGCGGCCTGAAGAGCGCGAATGTGAGCAAAAAAAGAACGCCAGCCCCCGAAGGCGCTGGCGTCGATCGAAAGATGAAAAGTAACTTAAACGCGCTCGATCACAACCGTATCCAGCGTGATGGTCTTCTTCGGACGGTCCATGCCGTCACGCGGAGCCTTGCTGATCTTCTCCACAATGTCGTAGCCCTCAACCACTTCACCAAAGATGGTGTGGCGGCCGGTCAGCCACGTGGTCGGCGCAACCGTGATGAAGAACTGCGATCCGTTCGTGTTCGGGCCGGCATTCGCCATGGCCAGCTTGCCCGTGGTCTGGAAGCCGTGCGGCGAACCCTTGGTCTCATCGGCAAACTTGTAGCCGGGGCCGCCCATGCCGGTGCCTTCCGGATCGCCGCCCTGGATCATGAACTCAGGAATCACGCGGTGAAAGACGGTGCCGTCATACAGCTTGTCGCCCTTCTTGCTGCGGCTCTCCCAGGACTTGCTGCCCTCGGCCAGGCCGATAAAGTTGGCGACGGTCTCCGGCGCGTCCTTCTCGTACAGCTTGGTAACAATGGTGCCCTCGCTGGTGTTGAAGATCGCGTAGGTTCCAGGTGTGCGCTCTGCCATGATTTTCGTTCTCCTTCTTTCGTTGCAAGTCTATCGGATGGGTTCGCCCGGCTTCCGGCGGTATCGTATGCCGCCCTGCCGAATGCTATTTCGCGGCCGGAGCAGCCGTAACGGCTGGCTCCGCCGGTAGCGGCTGGCCTTCCGGAACGATCGTCACCTTGTTGATCAAAACCGGTGTGACCGGCTTGTCGTTTGAGTTCTTTTCGACCCGCGCAATCGATTGCACCACCAGAACAGAGTGCGCACCGCACTGCCCGAAGATCGTGTGTTTGCCGTTCAGTTCCGGAACGGGCCCTTCCGTTACGAAGAACTGGGTGCTGCCCGTGCCAGGCCCGGCATTGGCCATCGCCAAGCGGCCTTCGCGGTCAAACCGTAGTCCGGCTGACCGCTCCTCGGGAATGTAATACCCCGCATCGCCCGCGCCCGTCCCGGCGCGGTCGCCGCCCTGGATCATGAAGTTCGCGATCACCCGATGAAACGTTGTGCCGTCGTAAAAATGCACACCCTTCATCGGCTTGTCGGTGATGGGATCCACAAACGGCTTGGTGCCGGTCGCGAGGCCGATAAAGTTCTCTACCGTCTTCGGCGATTCATTCGCAAAGAACTGGCACGTCAGGCGGCCCATGCTGGTGTCGAGGACGGCGGTCGGTCCATTCGGCATGGGCGGAATGCCCAGGCCTTCTGACGCACCTGGAGAATCCGGCAGTTCCTCCACCGGCGCCGCCGGCTTCGTCTGCTGGGGTGGTGAAGGTGACTGGGACGGCGTACCTGGCTCAGCCCGCTGAGCGTGCACGGGCAACGACAGGGCGAGGCCCGCAAAGATTGTGTAAGACGCAAATCGCAACATCATGCCGACTCCAAGAATACGCCCCTTGCCCATCGGCGGCGAACTGTGACGTCATTCGCCGCCGACAGGCGTCGCCTACCGGACGCAACCCCAAACCCATTGCCTTCGCTGCCCATCCCCCGGCGCGCTCACCGCATCCCACCGTTCTAAGACACGATCTGAATAGGGATATGCAAGAGATGACACGTACCGTTCTGCCCGGAAAGCCCTACCCGCTCGGAGCAACCGCCTCCAGCAAGGGAACAAATTTCGCTGTGTACAGCGAGAACGCTACGGCGGTCTCCGTCTGCTTCTTTGACGAACAGGACAACCAGGTTGACTGCGTTGCCCTGAAGGAGAAAACAGCGTTCGTCTGGCACGGCCTGGTCCGCAACATCCGGCCCGGCCAGCGCTACGGCTATCGCGTCGACGGCCCTTGGGAGCCGGAGCAAGGCCTTCGCTTTAACAAAGCCAAGGTACTGGTTGATCCCTACGCCAAGGCCATTACGGGCGATATCGATTGGAAGAAACCGGTCTTCCCCTACGACGTCATGAGCGGCGACGACCTTAAAAAAGACGATCAGGATTCAGCCAGCGGCGTGCCGAAGAGCATCGTTATCGACCCGCACTTTGACTGGGGGGGTGACTGCCCGCCGGAGATCCCGCTCTCCGACTCCATCATCTACGAGCTCAATGTCCGTGGCTTTTCCATGCAGAACACCGCTATCGAAGAGAGTTTGCGTGGCACCTACGCCGGTTTGGCATCCGAGCCCAGCGTCAAGTATCTGAAGATGCTCGGCGTCACCGCCGTCGAACTTTTGCCCGTCCACCACTTCATCGACGAAGGCCACCTCGTCGATCGCGAACTGCGCGACTACTGGGGCTACAACACCCTGGGCTACTTCGCTCCCATGGCCCGCTACAGCTCTTCCGGCAGCGACGGCGAGCAAGTCCGCGAGTTCAAGGAAATGGTTAAAGCCCTACACAAAGAGGGGATCGAGGTCATTCTCGACGTGGTCTACAACCACACCTGCGAGGGCAACGAGAAGGGCCCGATGCTCTTCATGGAGGGCATCGACAATACAACCTACTACCGCCAGGTCGCTGACAGTCCCCGCTACTACATGGACTACACCGGCACCGGCAACACGCTCAACGTCTCGCACCCGCAGGTGCTCATGCTCGTCATGGACTCACTGCGTTATTGGGTTACGGAGATGCACGTCGACGGCTTCCGCTTCGATCTCGCAAGCACGCTCGCCCGCGACGAAGAGGGTGTCCAGAAGCTCTCCAGCTTCTTCAACGTCATCCATCAGGATCCGATTCTGCAGTCGGTCAAGCTCATCGCCGAACCTTGGGATGTGGGCGAAGGTGGCTACCAGGTCGGCAACTTCCCGGTCCTGTGGGCTGAGTGGAACGGCAAATACCGCGACACCGTCCGCCGCTTCTGGAAGGGCGACGAAGGTCTGCTCTCGGACTTCGCCTACCGCATTACGGGCTCCAGCGATCTCTACCAGAGCGACGGCCGCAAGCCCTACGCCTCGATCAACTTCATCACGGCGCACGACGGTTTCACCCTCACTGATCTCGTTAGCTACAACGAAAAACACAACGAGAACAATGGCGACGACAACACCGACGGCGCCAATGACAACGACAGTTGGAACATGGGTGCCGAGGGCGCGACCGACGATCCTGATATTAATGAGTTACGTGAGCGTCAGACCCGCAACTTCCTGACAACGTTAATCTTGTCGCAGGGTGTTCCTATGATCTGCGGCGGCGACGAAGTCGGTCGTTCCCAGCGTGGCAACAACAACGGCTACTGTCAGGACAACGAGATTACCTGGTACGACTGGAAGCTCGACGAGCCCCGCCAGCGCCTGATGGAATTCACGACGAAGCTCATCGAGCTCCGGACCAAGCACCCCAACCTGCGTCGCCGCAAGTTCTTCCAGGACCGCACCGTGCGAGGCTCCGTCATCAAGGACATCGCCTGGTACGGCACAGGCGGCGAGGAGTTCCGCGAAGAGGACTGGAACGCCGACTGGCAGCGTTCTCTGGCTTTCATGCTCAACGGTAAAACTCTCGGCGTCACTGACGATGATGGCCGCCTCATCACGGATGACAGCTTCCTGATGATGGTCAACGCAGCCCACGACGGCGTCGAGTTCAAACTGCCGCCGCCGCCGGGCAACACACCCTGGCGCCAGGTACTCGACACCCAGAGGATCGACAATCCCTTCGCCGCAGAGACTCTTGGCGAAAAGGTGATTCTCGGTGGCCGTTCCATGCGTGTCTTCCGAGACGGCAAGGATTAAGCGGTCCCGCTTCCCACCACAGGGACAGCTATCGCGAAGCGAAGCGGAGGGATCTGCATCTTGATCCCTCCGCCCTACGCGATGCCAACGGCAGCGAATCAAGATTCTTCCGCGCAACCACCATCGCATGAAGCTGGTGCCCATACATACGCGCAGCGGATGTATGGGGATCCTCCATAGACAGGAACGCGTTGACGACACGCTCTCGCACGATTACCGTGTGACGGCGGGCCTCAATGCCACGCCGGAGTTCCCAAAGACATGATCCTTCGTGTAGCACTGCCACTGGCCCTTGCGCTTTCGGCCACCGTACTCACCAGCACCGCAGCCTGTGCTCAGGCACCCGCCGCACCACCCGCAACCCGCCCGGCACAGCGTCCTGACACCGGCTCCACGGCCGAGCTGAAAGAGAAGACCGTTCCCAGCCCGGACACGCGTCCGCAGAGCATCAAGGACGGCGTCCAGCTTCAGAAGCCGCAGCTTCAGGACTACGTCGCGATGCTCGACAACATCCCGCATCACGCGCCGGCCAAGCCCAAGAAACCGCGCAAGGTGCTGCTGCTGGCGCACGCCGCGGGCTTCGTCCATTCGTCCATCCCGATCGCGGCGGAGACCATCAAGGCTATGGGCGAGGCGACCGGCGCGTACAGCACCACCATCACCTTTGATCCCGCAGATATCAACGCCGCGAACCTCGCAAACTATGACCTGATCTTCCTCGACAGCACCACGCTCAACTTCCTGGATGACCCGAAGGACGCAGCCGCGACCGAAGCGCGCAAGAAGGCGCTGCTCGACTTCGTCCGCGGCGGCAAAGGCCTCGCTGGGATTCACGCAGCGGGTGACTCATACCACACGTCACCGCCCCGCGGATCGACCGACGCACCCACCGGCACATGGCAGGACTTCGACACCATGATCGGCGGCTACTTCAAGTTCCACTGGCTCTTCCCGCAGCCCATCACCGTGAAGATCGACGACCCGAAGAGCCCCATCACCGCCATGTTCCACGGCCAGGAGTTCACCGTGCATGACGAGATCTACACCTTCGTGCAGGACTCCTTCTCACGCAAGCGCGTGCACGTCCTCACCAGCCTCGACTACGCCAAGATGAGCGACGTCGACAAGGCGAAGGAGACGGCCGCAACCAAACGCACCGACGGCGACTACGCTCTGAGCTGGATCCGCCACGAAGGCAAAGGCCGCGTCTTCTATGAGGCCCTCGGCCACAGCGAACACATCTACGCCACGACACCCATCATGGAACACGTCCTCGCAGGCATCCAGTACGCCCTCGGCGACCTGCCGGCAGACGACAGTCCAAGCGTTAAGTAGCATGACGAAGCCAAACGCCCCACCCTTTGCAAGCAAAGGGTGGGGCGTTGTCCTTAAGCGCTCCGGTTGGAAGTGCTACGAAATCTTCTGCAGATACCCAAGAATCTCAGGATTCGTCCACAACTGCGGTCCGATGAACTTCCGGCGGATCATCCCGCCTCGGTCGATCAGGAAGGTCTCCGGCGGACGCACCGATCCGTACTTCAGGTTCACGCCCTCCATGCCCGTCCGGATGCTGAGGATGCTCATGTCGTACTGCTTCAGGAACTTCGCGTAGGCAACTGGATCGTCGTCGATGGAGACGGCCAGCACCTGGATGTCCGGCCGCGCCTTCTGCAGGGCCTGCAGGCTGGGCAATTCGTCGATGCACGGCGCGCACCAGGTAGCCCAGAAGTTAAGGACGACAACCTTGCCGCGGAACTGGCTCAGGCGCACGGTCTGCTGTCCGTCCTGGACGGTGAACTCGGGCGCGGTCTCCGCAATCTGTTGCGGATGGTCGCCACGATTGCAGCCCGTCAACAACAGGGCAGCGGCTAAAGCAAAACGCAGCGTCGCAGAAACTCTCACGCTTCCTATAATACGGAGGCGCATGCCAGACGAGTCGAGCAGTTCCCAACCCGAGCACCAGAGCACCGATCGCGTCACCCCCGCGCCGGACCTTGACCTCCGTTTTGACGGCAGCCCCACCGCCGCAGCCCTGCGCCGGACCGCTCCCGTCGTTCACCTTGAGGAGGACGAGCCGTCCACGCACCCCCTCACCGTCCTGATCCCCGCCCGGAACGAGGCGCACAACCTCCCAGGCTGCCTCAAATCGCTGCTCGACCAGTCCGAACCAGGCTTCCAGTTGGGGGAGCACTGGCACATTTTTGTGATCGACGATAATTCGGCGGATGAATCGATTCAAATCGTGCAGAAACTCGCAGAAAACCACCCCGGATTGCATGTTTTACAGGCACCTCCGCTGAAATCCAGCGGCAGCGGATTCACCGGAAAAAACGCCGCACTCTGGTTCGGAGCATCACAGCCTTTGGCTCACACAGCGAAATGGCTCCTCTTCACCGACGCCGACACCCTCCACGAACCAGGCAGCACCAGCCGCGCCATCGTCGAAGCAGAACGCCACGATTTAACGATGCTGAGCTACTCGCCACGCCAGCTCGTAGCAAACTTCGTGCAGCGCGCGCTGATGCCGCTGATCTTCTCGGAGCTCGCAAGCACCTATCCACCGAAGAAAGTAAGCGACCCATCCAGCCCCATAGCAGCAGCCAACGGCCAGTTCCTGCTCGTCCGCAGGCAGGCCTACTTCGACGTGGGCGGTCACATGGCCGTAGCATCTTCCGTGCTCGAAGACGTCGCACTCGCCAAGCTGCTGAAGCGCCGCCACACCATCCGACTGCGCTACGCACCGGAAGCGGTAAGTGCACGAATGTACGCGTCAACACCGGAGATGATCGAAGGCTGGACGAAGAACCTCGCACTGCTCTTCGGCAATCCGCTGATCATGGCGGCCATCGCCCTACTCAACTTCGTTCTGCTGCTTGGCCTGCCGCTGCTGCCCCTCCTGATGCCGAACCTTGTGGTCTGGCAGGCGCTGGCCATCTTCATCGTCTGGCTGCGTGTGCTCCTGCGCTACTTCTCGCGCGTCGGCCGTTCCCACGCGCCCTTCCTCGACCGCATCCTCACGGTGATCGCACTGCCACTCTTCGCAGCTTTGTTGATCCGCTCATGGCAGATGGTCAAGATCGCGAAGGCCGTCACGTGGAAGGGCCGCGAGTACACGACTTAGCGACTCTTAACGCCTTACACTCATCCAATAAGACGATGATTTATCTGACACGCAAAGCCGAGTTCTCCTCCGCCCACTTCTATCGCAATCCCGCTTGGAGCGAAGAGAAGAATCGCGAAGTCTTTGGCAAGTGCGCCAATACGAATGGGCACGGCCACAACTACACGCTTGAGGTTACGGTGGGCGGCGAGGTCGATCCCGTCACCGGCTTCGTCGTGGACCTGAAGCTGTTGAAGGACATCCTAGAGCAGGAGGTGGTCAGCGTCTATGACCATCGCCACCTAAACCACGAGGTGCCGGAGTTTGCGAACGTCGTGCCCACGACCGAGAACATCGCAGTGGCCATCTGGCGCCGGCTCGATGGGAAGATACCGAACGCCAAGTTGCAGCGGGTGCGCGTCTATGAGATGGACGATCTCTTCGCAGACTTCTACGGCGAGGGCTTGAACGATGGGATCTCGGACACAGCAGCCCCGGAGCTGGTAGCGTAATGCCAATCGCACACTTCACACGCCGCTACCGCCTTTCCGCATCGCACCGGTTGCATGCGCCGAGCCTGAATGATCAGCAAAACCGGGATACCTACGGCAAGTGCAACAACCCGTACGGCCACGGTCACAACTACTTCGTTGAAGTCACAGTGGCAGGACCCATCGATCCCGAGACAGGCTTTGTTGTCGATATGCCTAAGCTCGATGCACTCGCGAAGCGGGAACTCATCGATCGCTTCGACGCGCAGCACATGAACGCGGATCCGGTCTTTAACGGCGACTTCGTGCCGTCGACCGAGAACCTCGGCATCGAGGTCGAGCGCGTCTTCCGTCGCGCGGTTCCGCTGCTCGATCCCACGTGCCAATTGCGGCTGCATCGGATCCGCATCGAAGAGACGAAGAACAACAGCTTTGACCTACTGGCGCCTGGCCAGATCGATGCCTTGATCCCGCACGAACAGCATGCTCTGCAACCGATCGCCTAGCCGCGCGTCTGAAGAAAGAAGCCATGAAAGATAGTCGACTGGAAACGAACACGGCCGTTGCAGAACCGCAAGTCACTCTGAACGACGCGACTACCGCGGAGCTTTACAGGGAATTGCTGCTGCGCATCGGTGAAAACCCCGAGCGCGACGGCCTGCTGAAAACGCCCGAACGTATGGAGAAGGCGATGACCTTCCTGACGCACGGGTACGAGCAGAGCGCTACGGACATCCTGCGCGGCGCGCTCTTCGACGTCGACTATGACGAGATGGTAATCGTCCGTGACATCGAGTTCTACTCGCTCTGCGAGCACCACATGCTGCCGTTCTTCGGCAAAGCGCATATCGCTTATATCCCAAAAGGAAAGGTCATCGGCCTTAGTAAGGTCGCGCGTCTGGTCGATGTCTTCGCACGGCGCCTGCAAGTGCAGGAACGTATGACTCGCGAGATCGCCGATGCAGTCGTCGAAGCTATCCACCCAATGGGAGTGGCCGTCATTCTTGAGGCGCAGCACCTCTGCATGATGATGCGCGGAGTAGAGAAGCAGGGAAGCATGACGTCAACGTCAGCGATGCTTGGCTGCTTCCGCGAGAGCGCACAGACACGCAACGAATTCCTGTCGCTCATCCGCAGGCCCGGCGGCTTCTAGTGCTTCGCACCGTCCTCGACGCGCTACCGCGCGTGTATTCATGAGTGCGGAATCTGTTCGTAGCCGTCTCCAGGACGGGCCTAGCCGACTGCAAGCAACGGCAAGCCATCACGAGATGGTGCGATCGGTGGTCTAATCGAAGACTGCAATGAATGGACTCCTGATCTTCGATAAGCCCTCCGGTCTCACCTCGCACGATGTTGTCTCCCTCGTACGTCGCGCCACAGGCGAAAAGTCTGTCGGCCACCTTGGCACCCTTGATCCGATGGCAACGGGCGTGTTGCCGCTGATGCTGGGCAAGTGGACTCGGCTAGCGCAGTTCTTCGGTGCTGCTGAGAAGCAATACACCGGCACAATCCGATTCGGCTTCGCTACCGACACCTACGACGCGGAGGGAGTACCTGCAGGCGATCCGCAATCACTGGATTGCAATCTGGAAAGATTGCGCGAACTGAGCGCCGGCTTCCACGGCACGATCGATCAGGTACCGCCCGTTTTCTCTGCGAAGAAGATCGGTGGCGTGCCTGCGCACAAGCTCGCTAGGCAGGGCAAGGAAGTGCCTGTAAAGCCCGCGCGCATTACGATCCACGGCTTTGAGCTGACATCGCTCGAGGGCGATAGGGCATCGTTTACGATGCACGTCTCGGCGGGCGGTTACGTGCGATCCGTCGCGCATGAGCTTGGTCAGTTAGCTGGATGCGGCGCGCACCTGAGCGCGCTACGCCGCGTGCAGGCCGGACCGTTTACGTTGGCCGATGCGATCACACGCGAGCAACTGATCGACGCAGCCAACGCCGGCACCATCGAGGCACTGTTGCCGCATGCTCGTACGGTGCTGCCAGAGATGCCGTCGGTGACGGCCGATGAAGGTTCGCAGAACAAGCTACGCAACGGGATGGCCGTCAACCTGCCGGAGTTCTCCGACGCGCCGCTGATTCGCATCTTCAAGGACCGCAACGAACTGTTGGGTATCGGCCGCCGTGTGGCCGGCACGCTCATTCAGCCGTTTGTGAACCTGGCCTAGGGAAGTAGCTCACTTCTTCAACAGCGGTTTGATCAGTCCAAAGATGTTCTTCGATACCTGCTTGCAGCCCTGCGCTGTGGGGTGGATGCCGTCTTGCTGGATACTCCCTGGGACACCATAGACGTCCTGCAGGACAAAGGGCAGCAGTGGCACATGGTACTTCTTTGCGAGCAGCGTATAGGTCTCGTTGAAGGACTTGATGTAGGGCTGACTGTACTGCGGCGGCAGCGTGATACCGGCCATGGCTACCTGCGTGCCGCTGCTCTGTAGCTTATTGACGATGCTGTCCAGGTTGGTACGCGAACTCGCCACCGGTACGCCACGCAGCCCGTCGTTTCCGCCGAATTCGACGACGACGATAGCAGGTTTCAGTGCCAGCACCCGCTCCACGCGCGCGAGGCCATCCTTCGTGGTGTCGCCGCTGATACCCATGTTCACGACGCGGTAGCGGTAACCGGCTTTGTCCAGGTCGCGTTGCAGGTCAGCGGGGTAGCTGCTTTCCATATCCACGCCGTAGCCAGCCGTCAGACTATCGCCAAAGGCGGCAATGACGGGGCGGCTGTCTGTCGCCGTCGGAGCATTCGGTGTGACGGTTGGTGTGTGTGAGGTCATGGATCCCAAGGGGGTGGCGCCTCCGTCGGTGCTGTCGGTGGGGCGTTCGTGACGTTCGGCTTCGCAACCTGAGATCGCCAGCACAGCGCATACCGTCAACATCGCGGCCAGTAAGCGGCTGTGCCGCGGAAGGTGGCGCTGTATCATCGTGCTCAATCCGGAACAATCTCTCAACATCATCCGTCCAACGTAGCAAAGTTCCTGAAAGCGAGTTCGAGCCTGAGTCCCGACACCCAAACTGCCAGCAGTGCCGCACCCAGTATTCGTGTGGCGGGCCTTCGCAAGTCGATCCGCAATGGCCCACGCACCGTCGAAATCCTGCGCGGCATTACGTTTGATGTCAGCGCGGGCGAGTTTGTCGCTATCGTCGGCTCGTCGGGTTCGGGCAAGAGCACGTTGCTGGGCCTGTTGGCGGGACTGGACACGCCGACCGAGGGCAATGTCACGCTGCAGGGCACTGCCATCAGCTATCTACCGGAAGACAAGCTGGCCGAGGTCCGGGGCAAGCTGATTGGCTTTGTCTTTCAAAGCTACCAATTGATTCCGACGTTGACGGCGCTTGAGAACGTGCTCTTGCCCCATGAGCTGAACGCTCCATCGAAGGAGCAGGCAGCGGGCATCGCCCGTGCGAAGGACCTGCTTGCAGCCGTCGGCTTGTCGGAACGGGCCGACCACTACCCCGTGCAGCTTTCGGGCGGAGAGCAGCAGCGCGTGGCGTTGGCACGAGCATTCATCCTGCGGCCACCCATTGTGCTGGCCGACGAACCTACCGGCAATCTGGATACGCACAATGGCGCGCACATTATGGAACTGCTGTTGGACCTGAACCGCCGCGAAGGCACGACGCTGGTGCTGGTCACGCACGATCCGGCAGTTGCCGCGCACGCGACACGGGTGCTAACCGTCCGCGATGGCGAAGTGATCTCCGATATCTATAAGACACCGGAGCAGGTGTAGGCGGTGGCCGCGCTCTCATGGACTACGGCAGCCCGCATCGCTTCGCGCGAGCTGCGATCGTCACGCGGAAAGTTCTTCTTTGTCATCCTGTCGGTTGCGATTGGGGTTGCGGCCCTGACGGGCGTGCGAGGATTCTCATCGGCATTTCGGCAGACACTGCTGGTGCGTGCTCGCTCTATCCTTGCCGGTGACCTTTCGGCACGCATGTTTCAACAGCCGGACGCCTCGCAGATTGCGAAGCTGGATGCCCTGAAGACCGGCGGCGTCCGCATGACGCCTATTACAGAAATGGCCGGCATGGCGACTGCGGCCAACTCGCTTGATCCGCTGCTGGTTGCGCTCAAGGCGATCGACACCTCGGCTTATCCGTTTTATGGCGTGGTCGATCTGAAGCCATCTATGCCGCTGACGCAGGCCGTCGGAGGAGACAACGTTGCGGTCGGTGAAGACCTGCTGATTCGCCTGAAGCTGCATACGGGTGACCGCATCCAGCTTGGCGATGCGAAGCTGCGCATCTCGTCGATCGTGTTGAGCGAGCCGGATCGTCTCTCCGGATCGTTCGCTGCGGGGCCGCGCATCCTACTGACGCAGGACCAGTTGGAGAGTACACACCTGCTGGCGCCGGGTTCGCGTGCCGGGCAGCGTTACCTCTTCAAGCTGCCGGTGAAGAACGACCGCGATGTGGTGCGGCTGAAGGCGCAGCTTGAGACGATCCTGCCGGAGTCGCAGGTGACGGACTATCGCGAGACGAATCCTGCCATCACCATGGCGCTTGATCGTGCGACGGGCGTGCTGTCCTTGGTATCGCTGGTAGCGCTTGTGCTGGGAGCTGTGGGTGTCGCCATGGCGATGCGCACACACCTGTTACAGCGCATGGATTCCATCGCCATCATGAAGTCGTTGGGCGCTCGGTCATCGCACATTCTGCGCATCTACCTGCTGCAGACGCTGCTGCTTGGTCTGCTGGGTGGTGTCGTTGGCGTGGTGCTTGGTGTTGGCGTGCAACTGGTGCTGCCGCTGCTGCTGGCGAAGTTGCTGGGCGTTACGCCGGAGCTGCACATTGCGGCATCGGCGATCTTTGCGGGACTTGCCACCGGATTGCTGACCACGCTGCTGTTCACCATGCCGCCACTGCTGGATATCCGCAACGTGCGGCCTATCCTCATTCTGCGCCGCACGGTGGATGATGCAGGCGATGGCAGCGCAGTAAGTGGCTTTCTTGCAAAGATCCGTCGCTCCGGCGCGCAGATCGTTGCGGGCATCCTTATCCTTGTCGGCATCACGTTAATTGCGACGACGCTGTCGGACTCGAAGGCAGTCGGCCGCGTCTTTACGGGCGGGTTGGCTGCGGTGCTGCTGGTTCTGCTGATCACTTCGACGCTGGTTCTTGCCGGGTTGCGCGTGCTCCTGCGCGGAACGCGTTCTTCCCTGACACCGGTTGTGCGCCATGGACTTGCGAACTTGTATCGGCCCGGCAATCCTTCCGCGGCGTTGCTGGCTGCAGTTGGGCTTGGTGTGATGCAGATTGCCAGCGTCTTCTTTCTGTCGCATGCGCTCATCAAGGAACTGAAGCTGTCCACACAACCGACGTTACCGAACGTCTTCCTCATCGACATCTCACCCAGTGAGATCGACGGTGTGCGTGCGTTGTTGAAGACGCAGCCGTCGGTGCGAGGGGAAGCGGAGATGCTGCCGGTCATCGCTTCGCGCATCTTGTCCGTTAACGGAACGCCCGCGGCCGACCTGAAGCTGCAGAACTTTCCCAAGCGCATGCTGCAGTCGATTTCGATCACGTGGACCGACAACTTTCCGCCGGGCACGAAGGTCGTTCGCGGTGCCTTCTGGCAGCCGGGCGAGCCGCTTGCGAAGCTTGCTATCGGGCAGCGTATGGCGCAGAGGCTTGGCGTTGATGTTGGATCGCACATCTTGTTTGCTGCACCCGGCGATCCCGACCATCCGGTAGACGCAACGGTGGCGGCCATCATCAAATCCGATGGCCAGCATGCTTTTTCGCGCGCGGAGTTTCTGTTGCCACGTACACCGCTCGCGTCGTTGCCCACGGTCTGGTACGGCGGTGTGCATGCAAACCCCGATCAGGTGGGCGAACTGCAGAGGGCTTTGTACGCGAAGTATCCCACGGTTACCGTCATCAACGTGGCGCAGGCTATGGAGACGCTGCGTGGTGTGCTGTTGCAGGTGTCGCTGGTCGTGCAGTTCCTCGCGGGCTTCTCAATCTTTGCGGGACTTGTGATTCTTGCCAGTGCCATCGCTGGCACGCGGTACCGGCGCATTCGCGAGGTTGTCGTCCTCAAGACCTTGGGAGCCACGCGATCACGCATCGCCGCGATCTTCTCGATTGAGTTTGCAACGCTGGGCCTTATCGCTGGATTTGTCGGCCTGATCTTTGCGAACCTGACGACGCGAATCGTTCTGCGACAGCTCGACCTCGACTATCACTTCCTGACGTTGATCAATGTGTGCGCGCTTCTAGGCGTTGCACTGCTTACGGTTGCGACAGGATGGCTTGCCAGCTTTCGTGTCCTTGGTCAAAAGCCCTTGGAAGTACTGCGCGAGGAGTAACTGGCTCCCTTTTCCTTATGGACTTTTGATGACTTCCTTACGGCTTTCTTAGGGCCCTAAAGCCTAGCATTCGTTATGGCGCTGCTGGATTTACAACCCCCGGCGGCGCTGAACGGAGAAGTATGCGAAGCACAAAGATTTCCACGCTGGCGCTCTACGCAACCGTAGCGACGACCGCAGCATTTCTGCAGTACCCCATCAACATGCAGGCACAGACGGCCGTCAACCAGATGAGTAGCTCTGTAGTGTCTACGGACGTCTTGGATGGTTCATCCGATGTGGTTGAAGGCAAACCGCCGCAGGGCGGTGCCGCCGCGGGCGAGGCCCCCTCTTCCGGTGGCAACTTCTTTCGTCGCCTTGGTCATTTTTATGGGCAGGACTGGGCCGGTACAGCGCCGGCGACTCCGCCAGCTGTTCGCCGCGCATTGGATGCACCGCTAGACTCGGCGCCCTTTCCCAGCTCCGATTGGGGCTATGGCGGATCGCCACTGCTCGGTGTCCCCGACTCCAACGTATATCCGTTGATGACGGCCCTGAAGTTACAGAACTCGCGGACAAAGATCTATGGATGGATCGCACCAAGCTTCAATGCGAGCACGTCGGGATCGAATAATTTTCCTGTGTCTTATGATGTCTTTCCGAATAGCGTTGTCTTGAATCAGGCCGTCATCTATGTGGAGCGCCTGCCAGACACGGTACAGAAGAAACACTTCGACTTCGGCTACCACTTCACAGCGCTCTACGGTAATGACTACCGCTTCACGACGGCGAAGGATTACTTCAGTCAGCAACTGCTGCAAAAGAATCGTCGTTACGGCTTTGATCCGGTACTGGAATATGCGGACCTTTACTTCCCCGTGAAGGAAGGCCTCAATATCCGGATTGGTCGCTTCCTGTCCGTTCCGGGCATAGAAGCGCAGCTGGCGCCCAATAACTACAACATGACGCACTCATTGCTTTATACGATCGATCCCTTCACGGACACGGGCATCATTGGGACGTTGAAGCTGAGTAAGCAGTGGCTGGTGCAACTCGGAGTGTCTGCGGGGCATGACGTGGCGATCTGGTCAGATGATCGAAAAGCTTCGGGCATCGCGTGTCTCAACTATTCGACGAAGACGAACCATGACAACTTCTATGCATGTGCCAACGGCATCAACGATGGAAAGTACGCGTACAACAACCTGCAGGACTACGACATGACCTGGTACCACCGCTTCAATGCCAAGTGGCACATGGCAACGGAGGCCTGGTACATGTATCAGCGCGAAGTACCTAACGTGGCAGGCAATGTAGCCAACCCTGTGCCGACCGAGACGGGCGCCAATGGTGCGAAGTGTGCAGCCGGCCAACTGCGTTGTACGGCACCGGAGTACGCGATCGTGAACTATATCAATCGTGAGATCAACTCGAAGCTGGCTGTGGGTTTCCGCTCGGACCTTCTGAACGACAAGAAGGGACAGCGCACAGGTATTGCAGGCAAGTACACCGAGAACACTTTGTACGCGACGAAGTACATCGGCAGCACGATCGTGCTTCGTCCCGAAATCCGCTTTGATCATTCCTGGGACATGCGGGGCTACAACAACGGCACGGCTCGCAACCAGTTCTTCGTGGGCGCGGACCTCATCTACAAGTTCTAGTCGAGAGGTCAGGAGCGCCGGCACCCAGGCTCTCCTGTCTCTTTTCATGTCGCCGCGACGCTCACTCGCACACGATAGTTATGGCGGCGCTAGGTCTGCTACTAACACTGGAGAAAGCCATGATGTCAGGTCTTATTTTCGTCGACATCCTCGCATACGGCGGAGCGGCACTTGGAGTCGTTCTTTTGTACCTGGCCGGAGCCATGCTACTGCGTCCTGATTGCGCGGCGCCCTGTCTTTCCGTCCTCATCGAACGGGAACGTGCCCTGGAATGCGTACAGGAAGGGAGCTTTAATGCCAGCCGTGCGCGTGCCTGCGGCAGCCTCTTCCTGATGTTCGCGTCTTTCTTCGCCGTCTGTATCGTTCGTGCCCTTCAGCGTCCGTAGGAGAGTCCCGATGCCCAACGAAAAACTGCATAAGACTTCGGCGATCAAGCGTGGCGTTGGCGATCGTATCTTTCTTGCCTTCGCAGGAAGGCGGCATCGTTCGGACCGTGTCGACTTTCCCGAAAAAGCAGATCTACGAGCAGAGCTCCTCGGCATTCTGTTGTTGACTGCGGTCGCCGGCATGATCGTCGTTGTCTTGTGGCGATATCTCACCGAAGCCTATTAGGTCGCCAACATGAGTGTGCCCGGGAGGCATATATGTTCCAAAGATTTGAAATGCAGCAGGACTGGACTCATCTCGCAGCGTGGGCCGGCGTTGAATCGACGGTGGCTACCATCGCATCGATCGAGTCAATGGCTTCGCTAAGACACCAGCAGAGAAGCGTTAAATTCCACCCCGTGGTCAGGATCTCCCCCACAACATCGCGTCGGGAGATCGTCTGGATGCGCGAGGGGTTAGTGCCGTCCTACGCGTGCGATGAGCGTGGTGCAGAGCAGCGTTCCGAAGCGCATGCGGAAGCGATGACGTGCGACTCGTGCTTCCGTAGCGCCTTTCGTCGTCGCCGCTGCGTCATACCAGCCACTGTGCTGCACGAACGCCGTCACCTCTCGACGGAGATCGAGCAGCAGTGTTCCTTCGCGCTTGAATGTGGCGGTCTATTCGGGATTGCAGGTGTGTGGGAGACGTGGACCAACGATCAGGGGCACGCTGTCGAGAGCTTTGCCATCGTGACGGCACTTGTAACGCCGATCTTGAGCACGCTCTTCGAACGGCTGCCCGTAGCGCTGACGGATGCGGCGGATCTGGATCGCTGGCTTCGCATCGCGAAAGAGGAGGGGAAGGAACCTGTCGACCTCATGCGACCACTGTCCTCTGCGCAACTTCGAAATTGGAAGATGATGCCCGGTCCTGTGGACATGCACCTGGAACTTGCCGGGGTGCGGCCTCAAACAGAACGGACCGTGGCCTGATCGGGCCACAGTCCGTTCGTTGCAAGCGACAAAGTGCTCGAGCGTCAGGTACTCACAAGTACCAGGGAATATTGACGACCACGATACGTCGATTGCCGCGCACAAGCAGCAGCAACTTCAACATCTGCGTCCGTTGATTGTGCAGCAGGTTTTCCCACCAGTGCTTAACTACCAGTTCGGGGATCAGCACGGCTATCTTCCGTTTGGGATAGTCCTTTTCGAGGCTCAGGATGTAGTCCATGAGCGGCGTGATGACGGTTCGGTACGTACTCTTGACCTGCACCATCTCCGGCACTGGTCCATCGTGGGCGCGAATCGGACCCATGACCATGCGTTCCCAAGTCTCGTCGAAGCCGCTGTCCGTATCGGTCTCGACGGTTACGATCTTCACATCCTGGCTCATCACCAGCCCGAAGCGTACAGCCTTTTCAGTGATCTTGTCCCAGCGGGCAACGGGGATCACGACCAATGGCTGCTCAAGATCGGTGAAGCGCAGCGGCTCAGGATCAGCTGTCTCGTGATTGATACGGGTGTAGTGATGCTTGATGCCGTGCATGAGCCAGATGATGGCAGGCACCAGCAGCGCCGTGATCCACGCGCCCGAGGTGAACTTGGCCACTAATACCACTAATAGCGTAATGCCGGTTGCGACGGCGCCAAGTCCGTTTAGGAACATCTTGATGTGGCGATGCTTTGCGTCCGTGCATTTCATCCAGTGACGAACCATGCCGGCCTGGCTAAGCGTAAAGGCGAGGAAAGCGCCGATGGCATAGAGCGGAATCAGTCGATCGGTTACGCCGTTGAAGATGATAAGCAGCAGAGCCGTGAAGCCGGTCAGAGCATAGATGCCGTGCGAGAAGAGAAGTCGTCGTCCGCGCAATAGGAAGACGCGCGGCATGTAGTCCTTCAAAGCAATCGCACGAGCCATGCGCGGGAAGTCGGCAAACGCTGTATTGGCGCTAAAGCTGAGCGCGGCAAGGACGCTGCCCATCGTAAGGAAGTAGAACCACCCCCGACCGAAGACAGCAGCTACTTCAATCGACAGCACACTCTGGTAAGCTGCATCGCCCGAATCCATAGCGGTCACGCCATAAGCACGCGCGACGTAAGCCAGGCCTGCGAGCATGGTGAAAAGCAGACCGATAATGACGGTGAGCGCGTGGTTCGCCCGCTTCGACTTCGGTTCCTTGAAGGCAGTGACACCGTTCGACACGGCCTCGACGCCCGTCATGGCAGCGCACCCACTGGCAAACGCCTTGAGCAGCAGCCAGATTGTGACGTACTGCATGGTCGCGGAGATGGGCGGCGGCGGAGCTGCCAAAGGAATGGGATGTCCGTGCGCGGCATAGGTGTGCCAGACGCCGACAGCAACGGTCGCCAACAACGTCCCCACAAAGAGAAACGTCGGCAGCATGAAGACAAAACCAGACTCCTTCACGCCGCGCAGGTTGATCAGGACAATGATCATCAGAATCAGCAGGCACAGCGCAAGCTGATGCGGATGGAGCCGGGGCACTGCACTCACCAGGGCCGTCACACCTGCGGACACACCCACAGCCGCGGTGAGGATGTAGTCAATCATCAGCGCAGCAGCCGCAAGCAGGCCCGCGCCATCGCCAAGGTTCTCGCTGGCTACGGTGAAGGATCCACCACCGTTGGGATAGGCCTCGATGGTCTGGCGATAGCTGAAGTACAGAATCGCCAGCAGAACCAGGATCGCGCCAAAGATAGGCAGCAGATGCTGTTGCACGCCAAGCAGGCCAAGCGGGACGAGGATCGCCATGGCCTGTTCCGGACCGTAGGCGGCGCTCGTGAGTCCATCCAGGCCAAAGATCGGGATGCCGGCTGCAACGCCTATATGTTCATTGTGTGCATCGCTGGTCGCCAGCGGTTTTCCTAGAAGAAGGTCGAACAATCGCATGCGAAGGGAGAGCCTCAAGGACCGGGGAGGTCAAAGAGTATTAGAGCCCACACCCGCATAAGAAAGTCGTAAAGATACAGCTTTGGCTTTGACGCAGTCGATATCGCCAGCCCGTTGCTTCAGCGCCGCTGATCAATCGACCAGCGGCTTGCGAAGCATCTTTAGCGTGCCTGATCCAAAGCAAGATTCAACTGCAGGACATTGACTCTCGGCTCTCCCAGCAGGCCAAACTGACGCGGGATGACGCTTTTCCGAACTATCGCCGTCAAATCTGCCTCAGGGATATGCCTCTCCTTCGCAACACGAGGAACCTGGTAGAGGGCCGCCGCGGGGGAAAGGTCCGGATCCAGACCCGATCCAGAGGTAGTCACCAGATCCACGGGTACTGGAGCACCATTCGATTCAGCCGCCGTGCTGGCGTTCACACGATCGATCAGAGTCTTTGTAGACGGCCCCAGGTTCGATCCGCTGGAATTGCCAGCGTCGTACCCCGCGCCAGCCGCGGAAGGGCGACTGTGGAAGTAGCCGGCGCCAGTGAACGGCTGACCGATCAGCCGTGAGCCGATGAGCTCACCGTTGCGCTGCACCAGTTGACCATCAGCCTTGTCACGGAACAGCAGTCGCGAAAGACCAGTGATGGCAAGTGGATAAAGGATGCCCAGCAGGACCGCAGTGATGACGGTGTAGAGACAAGCCGTAATGATTTGCTTCTTCATATAAGTGTCCTATGCGAGATGCATCGCGGTAACGAGCATGTCGATGAGCTTGATGCCGATGAACGGCACCACAATGCCGCCTACGCCGTAAACCAGTAGATTTCTCTGCAGCAGTGCAGCAGCGGATAGCGGCCGATACGATACTCCACGCAGTGCCAGTGGGATAAGTCCCACGATGATCAACGCGTTGAAGATGATGGCCGACAGCACAGCCGATTCCGAGTTGTGCAGATGCATGATGTTGAGCGCATTCAGCACCGGGAACACCCCGGCAAACATCGCAGGGATAATCGCGAAGTACTTTGCCACATCGTTCGCAATGGAGAACGTCGTCAACGCGCCGCGTGTCATCAGCAACTGCTTGCCGATAGCAACGATCTCGATCAGCTTGGTAGGGTTGCTGTCCAGATCCACCATGTTGCCGGCTTCTTTTGCAGCCTGCGTACCGGAGTTCATGGCGACGCCTACGTCAGCCTGAGCAAGAGCGGGCGCGTCATTGGTGCCATCGCCCGTCATCGCAACCAGCTTGCCCTCCGCCTGCTCGCGTTTGATGAGGTCCATCTTGTCCTTCGGCTTGGCTTCTGCCAGGAAGTCATCCACACCAGCCTCACGCGCAATGGCCGCTGCCGTCAGCGGGTTATCGCCCGTGATCATGACCGTGCGAATACCCATGGCGCGCAGTTGTTCGAAGCGCTCCTTCATGCCGCCCTTCACAACATCCTTCAGGTGAATGACGCCCAGCACACGACCGTTCTCTGCGACCACCAGAGGTGTGCCGCCACTATTCGCGACCATCTCCACTGCACTGCGAACCTCATCATGCATGGCACTGCCATGCTCCTGCAGATAGCGAGCAATCGCATCGACCGCACCCTTACGGATGCTGCGACCGTCGACTTCAATACCGCTCATGCGCGTCGTTGCAGAGAAGGGAACGAACTCCGCATTCATCTGCCCCAGCTCGCGTCCGCGAAGCCCGTACTTCTCCTTCGCAAGCACCACAATAGAGCGGCCCTCCGGCGTTTCATCGGGCAGGGAAGAGAGTTGTGCGGCATCGGCAAGCTGCTCTGCGGATACCCCGGGTGCCGGGATAAACTCCGATGCCTGGCGATTGCCAATGGTGATAGTGCCCGTCTTATCAAGCAGCAAGGTATTGACGTCGCCAGCTGCTTCCACAGCACGTCCCGAAGTAGCAAGAACGTTGTGCTGCACCAGTCGATCCATACCCGCGATACCGATGGCTGAGAGCAGGCCGCCAATGGTTGTGGGGATGAGGCAGACCAGCAGTGAGATCAAAACAAAGATCGTCTGCGGCGCACCGGAGTACTGTGCAAAGGGCTGCAGTGTCACTACCGCCAGCAGAAAGATGATCGTCAATCCTGCAAGCAGAATATTCAGAGCGATCTCGTTCGGTGTCTTCTGCCGCTCAGCACCCTCAACCAGCGCAATCATACGATCGAGGAAGGTCTCGCCGGGATTGGATGTGATGCGAACCTCGATGACGTCGCTAAGCACTCGCGTGCCACCAGTCACTGCGGAACGATCACCGCCTGCCTCGCGGATCACTGGAGCGGACTCGCCTGTAATTGCAGACTCATCCACAGAAGCAACGCCCTGGATTACTTCACCATCGCCCGGGACCATCTGTCCCGCAACGACGCGGACCACATCGTTCACGCGCAGCTGCGAACTTGGGATCTCCTCGACAGCGCCGCTCTTGTCGACGCGATAGGCCGTTGTCTCCGACTTTGCGAGACGCAGCGCATCAGCCTGCGCTTTGCCACGGCCCTCCGCCATCGCCTCTGCGAAATTCGCGAACAGTACGGTGAACCAGAGCCACAGGGTGATCTGCACATCAAAACGGAAGTGGCCGGTGTGCGTCGCCATGTTTGCGATTAGCAGAATGGTCGTGAGTACGCTGCCGATCTCCACAACGAACATCACGGGATTCTTCATCATGCCGCGGGGATGCAGCTTCACGAATGCATCCACCGATGCTCGTTTCACAATCGCCCGGTCAAATAAGGACTTCTTTTGAGTTGCCATGTCTATCTTTCCTTGTCCGCGTCAACGAACGTTTAGAACAGGTGTCCCGCGCGAAGTAGCAGGTGCTCCAGGATGGGGCCAAGGCTCAGCACCGGGAAGAACGTCAGCGCGCCAACGATGACAATCAAACCTGTCAGCAGCACGGTGAAAAGCGGTGTCGTGACGGGGAATGTGCCAGCGGTTGCAGGCGTAATCTTCTTCGCGGCCAGATTGCCAGCGATCGCGAGCATCGGAACGATCATCAGGAAACGTCCTGCGAACATAGCGATGCCGAGCGTGAAGTTATACCAATGCGTGTTGGCACTCAGTCCCGCAAATGCAGAGCCGTTGTTACCTGTGGCAGAGGTGTACGCATACAGAACTTCCGACAACCCGTGAGGTCCATGATTTGCCAGGCCTGCCAGTCCCGCTGGAGTTCGAAGACCGATTGCAGCCAGACCAAGAATGATCAGCGGAAAGATCAACAGGTAAAGCATTGCCATCTGGACGTCATACGACTCGATTTTCTTGCCCAAGTACTCCGGTGTTCGACCGACCATCAAGCCCGCGATGAACACCGCGACGATCACGAAGACCAGCATGCCGTACATGCCCGCTCCCACACCGCCAAAGACGATCTCACCAAGCAGGATGTTCGTCAAAGGAACCAGCCCACCAAGCGGCGTGAAGCTGTCATGCATGCTGTTCACAGCGCCACAGCTTGCGTCGGTGGTCACCGTTGCAAACAGCGCAGAGTTGGCGATGCCGAAGCGAACTTCCTTGCCTTCCATGTTGCCGCCGGCCTGCTGCATGGACACGTGCTGGTCAACATTCGCGAACTGAGGATTGCCCTTGGCCTCCGCCCAGAAGACGGTGAAGACACCGGCAAACCACAGCACCGTCATCGCCGCCAGCACCGCCCATCCATGCTTCGGCGAACCGACCATCTGCCCAAGCGTTACCGTGAGTCCCGCAGGGATCAGGAAAATGGAAAGCATCTGCAGGAAGTTGGTAAGTGGCGTGGGATTCTCGAATGGATGCGCGCTGTTCGCGTTGAAGAAGCCGCCACCATTTGTCCCCAGCATCTTGATCGCTTCTTGAGACGCCACGGGGCCCTGCGCAATGGTCTGCGTTGTTACGGTCGATGTCTTGCCATCGGTACCGGTAACTTTTTGCGGTTCCAGTAACTTCACCGTGTCATAAGACTTCAGGTTCTGCACAACGCCCTGCGACACCAGTACCATCGCGAAGATGACGGAGAGCGGCAACAGTACCCAGAAGGTGCCCCGCGTCAGATCGACCCAGAAGTTACCCAGCGTCTTCGCTTCGCGACGTGCGATGCCACGAATAAACGCGATTGCCAGCGCCAGGCCCGCAGCAGCAGACCAGAAGTTATGCGTTGCCAGGCCCAGCATCTGCGTGAGATAGCTCATGGTCGTCTCTGGCACGTACGACTGCCAGTTTGTGTTCGTCGTGAAAGAGACGGCGGTGTTGAACGCAAGATCGGCAGGGACGCCGGGCAGGTGCTGTGTGTTCAGCGGTAGTACGTTCTGCAGTCGCTGCACGACGTAAGTCAAAGCCAGGCTGGCCGCGCTGAAGATCAGCATGGCCACTCCATACTGCATCCAGTTCATCTCTTCGTCCGGGTTTACACCCGTCACGCGATAGAGAAGGCGTTCACACGGCACAAGTACGGGATCAAGGAAAGTACGACGGCGCTCGAAGACGCTCGTCATGAAGCTGCCCATGGGTTTAGCCAGGACCAGTACAGCCGCGATGAACACTGCGATCTGCAGCCATCCATTGAGAGACATCAGAATTTCTCCGGGCGAAGCAACGCGTAAATCAGGTAGGCCATAAGAGCGCCAGCCAGGAACAACAGCACAAGATTCAGAGCCATCAGCGGCCGCCCTTCAGGCTGGCGCAGCCACGCAGATACAACAGGCACGCGCCAAATAAGAGGAACAAGAGTGCTATCGCTAACACGTCGAGCATGGGTGATTCCTTTCCTTCGTTATGCCAAGTGGAGATTCGGCGTAGCCACCTTCATGCAGCCCAGTTGCCGGCAATGCGGGCATGAAGAGGGTGTGTCGGGGCGCAGTGATCTCACGCATGGCCGGGAGGGCCAGGTACGGGTGGAGACCATGTTGTGGATTGTCTTTGTGGGCGCTAAGCGTTGCGCAGAGTTGCGACTTTCCCAGAGAGTCGGGTGCGCGATCCGGTTGCATGCCGCAAGGGAACGCAACCTTTGATCGCAGACTCACGAGCGTCACAACTGCTGCAGACATCGTATCGACTCCACCGCCTATTCCAATGCGGGAGCCTGTAAGAAGTCCGTAAGAAAGACATTAAGAAGTCATAAGGAGCTTTTGGTGCCGTTCACCCGCAGCGCATAACCGACCCATGGCTCGCTGATGACGTAGCGATGATCCTTGTCTTCGATCTTGCGACGGACTTGCGCCACCAGCACACGCAGGTTCTCGGTCTGGCCATCGCTCACAGTCCCCCACACCGCCTCTGCCAGCGCACGATGTGTCAGCACACGATCCGGCGACTTCAGGAAGAAGTGCAGCAGATCGAATTCCTTGGGAGTCAGATGGACCGTGTTCTTTCGAACTGCGACGGTCCGCGTGCGAAAGTCCATCGAGAAGTCGCCCTCCTGCAAGGCGTCCTCGGGTTCCGCCTCCGCGTCGGTGACACGGCGAAGATTTGCACGCACGCGCGCCAGTAGCTCCGGCATCGTGAACGGTTTCGTGACGTAGTCATCCGCGCCGGCATCCAGTGCATCCACCTTCAGCGGCTCCATGTTGCGCACGCTCAGGATAATGATTGGAACCTTTGAGATCCGGCGGATCTCTCGTGTCAACGAAAGCCCATCCATCACCGGCATACTCATGTCGGTGATAATCAGGTCGGGCTGCAACTGCTCGAATGCTGTGAAGCCTTCCAGTCCGTTTTTTGCGCTGACAACTTCGTAGCCGTTCACAGTCAGTGATGCGCGCAGCATGCGCAGGATCTGTGGTTCGTCATCCACTATCAGGACACGGCTCATTCGGGATCCTGCGTGATGATGTGTAGATCGACATGCGGTGCTTCTGACATAAATTTTCCTATCGCAAGGTAGTACAAGTACTTCCTGAAACCGCGCAGTGCGGACCTTCCGAAGATAGCCTGTGTGATGCGCTGCTCCTTCACATACGCCGCAGTGGCCGTAGCAACACTGCTGCCCGCTAACTGAACGATATTCGCTCCCAGATTCTGTGCGAACTGGATATGCGAATCGAGTGTCAGCTTTCGCTGTCCTTCCGTGTCGCGGTCGCTCGCGACATGTAGCACATACAGTTCGCCGCCAAGTCCTTCTGCGAGACGCGCACCACGTGCGATCAGGTCGCGTGACTGCGGGTTGGAACTGATGCAGACCGCAACGCGCTCTGTGACCGTCCAATGCGCACCCAGCCGCTTACGCCGGACGTAAGCGTCCAGATTGCGATCGACCGCGCGCGTCACTTTTTGCAGGGCCATCTCGCGAAGCGCAATCAGGTTCCCCTTACGAAAGAAGTTGGCAAGCGCACGCTCCACACGTTCCATGGGATAGACATCGCCGCGGCGCATGCGGGTCGCCAGCGCTTCGGGTGTGAGGTCGGCGATGACGATCTCGTCCGCACGATCCAGAACCCAGTCCGGAACCTGCTCCCGAACGCTGATGCCCGTCAGGGATTGAACACGTGGTGTAAGGCTTTCAATGTGCTGAATGTTGATCGTCGAAAGGACATCGATGTTGTTCTCCAGCAGCAGCAGGACGTCCTCAAACCGCTTCGCGAATCGGCTGCCTTCAACGTTCGTATGGGCAAGCTCATCCACCAGCACGACCTGCGGAGCCCGCGCGAGGATGGCATCGACGTCCATCTCGCGAAAGACTGTGCCGCGATAGTTCAGTTCGCGCGGCGGTACCTCCTCCAGCTTTGTGCTGAGTTCAGCCGTGCCGCGGCGGCCATGCGTCTCAACCACGCCAACGACCACATCCTCCCCACGACTCCGCCTCCGGATACCCTCGCTCAGCATGCTGAAGGTCTTGCCGACGCCCGGCGCGTAACCCAAGAAGATCTTGAGGCGGCCGGTCTTTTTCTCCTGGTCGCTGGAGGCGAGCCAGTCCTCTGGTGTTTTCCGCTCAGCTTCGACCATCTACAATCCACCCCATGAACTCGCGCCGCTTTCTTATGATCGTTCGCTGGATCGTTTCCTTCGCGGCTCTGGCCGGAATTGTACTCGTGTACAGCCGCTGGCTGCATGTGAATCAGACCACTGTCGCGCTGACATTGGTCCTGCTGATCCTTGGATTGGCCGCGAACTTCAGCCTTCGCTACGCGGTTGCAGTCTCAGTCGCCGCTACGGCTGCTTACAATTATTACTTCCTGCCTCCCATCGGCAGCATCACTATCGCCGACTCGCAGAACTGGCTGGCCTTGCTGGCCTTTCTCTCCACGTCGGTTATCGGCAGCCGCCTTTCGCAACGAGCACGTGACGAAGCGGATGAGGCGACTGCCCGTCAGCGTGAAGTTGAGCTCTCATTTGAGCTGGGGCGCGAGTTGCTTCAACTCGACGACGTGGGGAACCTCGTCAGTTCGCTGCCCATGCTGATCGCGCGCGTCACGCGTGCAAACTCGGTGGTGCTCTTCCTGCTCGACGGCGACCGTTTCTTCGAGCACGGTCTACACGCCTTTTCGGGATTTGAGCTACCGCACCTGCGTCAGCTCGCGCTCACCCTGCCCAACGTGGACGTCTCGGATCAGGGAGAAGCACGAGTTCCACTGAAGGTAGGAGTCATGCCCAGGGGCCTTGTCAGCATCCAGGGCGCATCCCTCTCAAGGGAAAGCCTCGAAACCATCGGAGGACTCGTCTCCATTTCGCTTGATCGTGCACAGGCACTGGAAAACGTGGCGAAGGGGGAAGCGAACCGGCAGAGCGAGAGACTGCGGACCCTCATCATCGACTCCATCACACACGAACTGCGAACGCCATTGACGTCGATCAAAGGCGCCGCGAGCGCACTGCTCGCTAACACGGAGACGCCCGCAGAAGCCAGGATCGAGCTGCTGCAGATCATCAACGAAGAGAGTGATCGTTTAAACCTGCTCGTGTCGCAGGCAACGGAGATGGCGCAACTGGACGCGCAGCAGGTGCACATGACCTTCCAGCCCGCGAGTGTTGCCGAGATGCTTGATGCAGCCGCTGCCACGTGTCTGGTCGACCCCTCCAGGCACCCGCTGACACTCGCCCCGGTGCCACAGTTACCAGCCGTGACGGCCGACCCTGAGTTTGTTCATAAGGTCCTTTGCAATCTGATTGAAAACGCAGAGAAGTACTCGCCCGAGGGATCGCCTATCTTTCTTTCCGCGCGGCTGGAGGGCCGTTTCGTGGAAGTAAGCGTTGCGGATCGTGGCGTGGGTATCGATTCCAGCGAGCTTGCGCTGATCTTTGATCGCTTCTATCGCGGGCGTAGCCAGGGAGATCGCGTGGCGGGGACTGGCATGGGACTGGCCATCAGCAAGGCGATTATCAGCGCCCATGGCGGGACGCTAACCGTTACCAGCCAGCTTGGTCAGGGCTCCGTATTCACCTTTTCGCTGCCTATAGACGCGGGTTTGTGATGCTTTTGAATCGTCTCAGTTGTTTTTCCGTTCTTATGCCTTTCTTATGGCGGAAGGTTTGAAATGGATTGTGTCGCCGGCATCGCACTGAGCCCTCGACAGGAGAGTCATGAGCGAGGGATCAAGCGCGGGCGATCAGAGAAAGAGCACCAACTCAGAATCGCCGATCGTCGTGATGAAGTTTGGTGGTACCTCCGTCCAGGATGCTGCTGCGATCAAACGGACTATCTCGATCGTCAAGGGCAGACGCGATCGGGGCCAGCGCCCCGTGGTCGTCGTCTCTGCGCTGGCAAAGGTGACGGACCAGTTGTTGCTGGCGGCGGAAGCGGCGGCGAACAATCAGGTCGACGAAGCGATGGCTCTCTGCAGGGCATTGCGTGTGCGTCATCTTCATACCGCTGTAGAGTTGGTCGGAAGAAACATTCACGCAGTCGCGAAGGTGATTGACGAAAATCTCAACAAGCTCGAGGACATTCTTCGCGGTGTGGCGGCTGTTGGTGAGCTGACCAAGCGCACTACGGATCTGATCAGCAGCTACGGCGAACGTCTCTCAAGCAGGATCGTCGCGGATGCCTTCGAGCATCGCGGGATTAGCAGCGCACACGTTGACGCTCGCACCTGCATCATCACGAACAGTCATCACGGCAGAGCAGTCCCACAGCCAGAGCTGATTGAAGCCAAACTGTTGGAGCACGTACTGCCTCTGCTGGATGTCGGCGCAATCCCGATCATGGGTGGCTTTATCGGTGCGACTACTGGTGGTATCACGACGACTCTTGGGCGTGGCGGCAGTGACTTCACGGCTGCACTGGTAGGAAGTGGTTTGAATGCGGAGGGGATTGAGATCTGGACGGATGTGAACGGCATCATGACGACCGATCCGCGGATCTGTCCCGATGCTTTGCGAGTCAGGACGATCAGCTTTGAAGAGGCTGCGGAGCTTGCTTACTTCGGTGCAAAGGTGCTGCACCCATCGACGATTCTTCCCGCAGTCAAGAAGGACATCCCGGTGTGGGTGCTGAACTCGCATGATTCTTCCAATGAGGGCACCAAGATCACTGCCTCTGCACCTCGGAGCACCAGCCCGCTGAAGAGCATCTCCGCAAAGAAGCACCTCACCATCATTCACATCGTCTCTTCGCGCATGCTGATGTCGCATGGCTTTCTGAGGGCTTCGTTTGAGGTCTTAGACCGATACGCGTGCGCGGTCAACATGGTTTCTACAAGTGAAGTGAGTATCTCCGTCAGCATCGATGCTACGGACGATCTGCCGGCGATCATCGCGGACCTGTCCGAGATTGCCGCGGTGCGGACTGAGGAAGGCAAGGCGCTCATCTGCCTGGTCGGCGATAACATTCAGGGCCACAAGGGGCTTTCCGAGCAGGTGTTCTCGGCTGTACGAGAGATCAACCTCGACATGATCTCGCAAGGCGCCAACGGCATCAATATGAGCTTCATGATTGACGGCGCGGCTGTGGAGAGTGCGGTCCGTTCCCTTCACAGGCAGTTCTTCTCCAACCCCGATCCGGCAGTGTTCGACCTTGGCCATACGGACGGGGCTATCGCTCTGAATGCATCCATGCACCCCACGGCAGCGAGCCTGAACAGCACCGCAAGCCTTGCCCTCACCGGTGTTCTGTAACGCCTCTTCTACATTCCAACGAGGCATGATGGCTTCTTACGATGTGCTTACTGACGCTACTCACTGCATCCAACGACCTATGATCCCGCTGCTTTCAAGGGCCCGATGACGAATTCGATTCAGAACGCGCATACCTGCACCACCTTCGTCCTGACGATGGTCGCGGCACTCTCGTTGTACGCAACGCCACTCAAGGCACAGTCGGTGCCCGAGGCGCCTGCAGTCGAGAAGACCGCGACCGCACCGACTCCCAGACCAGGCTTCGTTGGGCGGTGGATCGACTTTTATCGAACGGACTGGAAGGGAACGGCAGTCAGTGGTCCTGCAGCGCCACGCCGCAGTGTTCCGTCGCCGCTCAACTCGCCGCCGTTCCCAAGCGCGGACTGGTCTTATGGTGGTTCGCCCACGATTGGTGAGTCAGACGGCAACGTTTACCCGCTGCAGACGGCGATCAACGGCGCGACAGGCCGCACCAAGGTCTATGGATGGATTGAGCCGACGGCGAATCTCTCCACCTCACGCGACCGTAACTATCCGCAGACGAATGCCATCTACTCCAATCGTGTGGAGCTTGGACAGGCAGTTGTCTACGTAGAGCGGTTGCCTGACACGGTACAGCGAGATCACATCGACTGGGGTTTCCATGTGACGGGCTTCTTTGGCACCGACTATCGCTCCACGACGAACAAGGGTTACTTCAGCCAACAGTTGTTGAAGAACAATCGGCAGTACGGCTTCGATCCGGTGCTTGAGTACGTCGACGTCTACTTTCCACACGTCGCGCACGGCATGAATATCCGCGCTGGTCGCTATATTTCGATTCCGGGCATTGAAGCGCAGCTGACGCCGAACAACTACATGTTCAGCCACTCACTGCTCTACGCGGTTGATCCCTTTACGGACACCGGCATTCTCGCGACTATTCAGTTGAATGATCGATGGACGGTGCAGGCCGGGCTGTCTGCCAGTCATGATGTCGCGCCGTGGACACCTGATGCCAAGCCGGCATTTACAGGTTGTGTGAGTTATACGACGACCAGCGTCAATGACAATTTCTACGTCTGCGCGAACGGCATTAACGACGGCAAGTATGCCTTTAACAATCTTCAGATGTACGACGCCACCTGGTATCACAAGTTTGGCAGCACCTGGCACATGGCAACGGAGGTGTACTCCATGTCACAGAGAGACGTGCCAAGCGTGAACGGCTCGATCGTTCCGGAGAAGGGAACAAACGGCGCCAATTGCAGGCCGGGGCTGCAGACCTGTTTTGCCCCGGAATGGGCTGCCGTTCACTACCTGAACAAGCAACTCTCGCCGCACGATTTCGTCTCCTTGCGCACCGACTTTTTGAACGACAAGAAGGGGCAGCGCACGGGGTACGCGACCCGTTACAGCGAAGAGACACTGATGCTGAGCCATTGGGTGGGAACCACGGTGCAGGTGCGTCCAGAGATACGCTTCGACCACGCGTGGGATCGGCGAGCCTACGATAACGGCACACGTACCAACCAGTTCACCGTGACGACCGATCTAATCTTTCACTTCTAGAGCGGGGCGTAAATTACGCGGGATTTAAGCGTAGATATTCAGTCAACCTTAATGCTTATTGCATTAGGCTCGCTCCATGCGGACTGGATGCATCTGGTGGATGTTGCTGTGCGCCATGAGCGCGCCCTGTCAGACCGCTACTTCTGCTCCGATAGCAACGCCAGCGGCCCAGACTTCTGCTTTGTCACTTGAGCAGGCAATCACCATGGTGCAGGCGAATGAGCCACAGTACGCCGCTGCCGTCGCAGAACGCGGTGCGCTGGCTCTCGAGCGTACCAACGCAAAGACAGCCTTGCTGCCGACGGTCACGTATCACAATCAGGCGGTCTACACGCAGCCCAACGGTGTGGCCGCAAGTAGGATCGGTCAGGTCACCGGCGATGCTTCGCCCCTCTTCATCGCGAACAACGCCATCCGCGAGTATGCCAGCCAGGGCGTAGTCGATGAGCGTATTGGCCTTGGCCAGATCGCAGCAATACGCTCTGCAACTGCCAGCGCACTGCGTGCGGAGGCCGAAGCGGAGGTCGCTCGCCGTGGCCTTGTGGTGGCGGTGACAAATCTCTTCTACGGCTCACAGGGCGCCGGGCAAAAGGCCACCGTAGCCGCTGAGGCTTTGAACGAAGCCAACCACTTTCTCGACATCACGCAGAAGCGCGAACAGGCCCGCGAAGTTGCGCACGCTGACGTTCTGAAGGCGCAGCTTCAACAGCAGCAACGTGAGCGAGATCTGGCCGACGCGAAGCTGGCCGCCACCAAAGCGCGGCTTGAACTAGGCGTGCTGCTGTACCCGGACCCATCCACGCCGTACACGCTCGACATCCCGGCGATCCCACCACCGTTGCCGGACCGACCCGGCATCGACAGTCTGGCGAAGCAGAATAATCCGGAGATCCGCAGCGCAATTGCCGGTCTGCAGGTGGCGCAGGCAGATACGTTTGCGTCGAAGGCAGCGCTCACGCCGGATCTCGCGCTCAATTACACCTACGGCATCGACGCGACAAACTTTGGCGTGAACGGTCCCGACGGTATCCGCAATCTTGGTTACGCGATGAGCGCAACGCTGGATATTCCCGTATGGGATTGGCTCGCAACGGAACGCAGGATCAGGGCAAGCAAGCTACGCGCCGGAGCTGCCCGTGTCGTCCTCACCGCAGCACAACGTCGTTTACTTGCGAACCTGGAAGAGTTCTACGCCGAGGCCGACCTGGCCGCGCAACAACTGCGCTCGCTCGATGCCAGCGTGATCACGGCACGCGAGAGCCTTCGCCTGACGAACCTTCGCTACGTCGATGGCGAAAGCACCGCGCTGGAAGTGGTGGACGCACAAGCCGCCGTCATCAATGCGGAGACAGCACAGGTTGACGGGCAACTGCGCTATCAACTGGCACGCGCGCAACTGCAAACCCTGACGGGAAGGCTCCCATGAACGTTGAACGTAGCTCCCGCAAGAACTTTGTTGCTCTGCTGTCACTGGCGCTGATTGCGACCACCGCTTGCAAGAGCAAGGATCAGGAGGCCGAGGCACCCGTCGTCACGGTGCAGGCTGCACATCCAACGACCGGTTCTATTTCGGAGGAGATCGCGGCTGACGCGATCCTTGCGCCACTCTCCCAAGCAGCGATCGCGCCCCGCATCAGCGCGCCCATCCTGCATGAGTACGTAGAGCGTGGCCAGCGCGTGAAGCAGGGCCAGTTACTTGTCGCGTTGGATGATCGCGACCTGCGAGGTGCTGCTGCGGATAGCCGCGGTTCAGTCACCACCGCGAACGCTGCGCTGACCACCGCTGTAAACGCCTCCATCCCAGAGGATGTGAAAAAGGCAGAGGTCGATGTCATGCAGGCGAAGGCTGCGCGCGACGTTGCCAAGCGGACTGCGGACGAACGCAGGAAGTTGTTTCAAGAGGGAGCTCTGTCGGGACGCGATGCGGACACCGCCTACGCGACCGCCGTGCAGGCAGAGGCTACGTACGACATTGCCGTAAGACATTTGGATAGTGTGATGTCGACGACGCGCGCAACGTCCAAGCAGACTGCCGAGGGACAGCTTACGTCGGCCCGCGGCAAGTTACTTAGTGCCGAGGCGCAGGTGAGTTACGCGCAGTTGCGGAGTCCGATCAGCGGTGTCGTCACGGATCGACCATTGTTCCCCGGGGAAACAGCACAGTCAGGCACAACCGTGGTCACCGTGATGGACACGTCATCGCTCCTTGCAAAGCTGCATCTGGCGCAACCCAGCGCTCAGAAGCTGCACGTGGGCGACAAGGCTGAGGTCAAGATTCCCGGCGTGGACGATCCGCTCGAAGGAACGGTTTCATTTCTGAGTCCCGCTCTGGATACGGGATCCACGACTGTCGAAGTTTGGGTCAGGGTCAGCAATACGAGCGGCACACTGAAGGTAGGCACTCCCGTTCATGCGACGCTGACCGGAACGACCGTCAACAACGCACTCCAGATTCCTCTCGCAGCCATCGTTCCTGCTGCCGACGGCAGCACGGCTGTCGTCGTGATCGGCGCGGATGGTGCTGCGCACAAGAAGCCGGTGAAGGTCGGCATCCGCACGCCAGAGAGCGTGCAGATACTGTCGGGGTTGTCACCCACCGATAACGTCATCACGGAAGGCGGCTACGGTCTGGATGATGGCACAAAGGTGAAGGTCGGCAAGCCCGGCGAAGCGGACGACGACAAACCCGCCGCAGGCAAGGCAGCCGAGGGCAAGGACTGATGGCTGCCGCACGCGAGTCGGATCAGTACTGGCTGGCGCGGTCGGTGCGTACTGTGTTATTCCTCGCGGTCGTGCTGACGATCGCGGGAATCCTATGCGTTCTTTCGCACGCCCATCGCCGTATTTCCGGAGACAAACTTTCCGCGCGTAGTGATCGGCGTGGACAACGGCGTCATGCCGGTCGGGCAGATGCAGGTCACTATCACCAAGCCGATTGAAGACGCTGTGAACAGCGTTCCCGGCCTGATGACGGTGCGTTCCACAACGAGCCGTGGATCTGCAGAGGTCAGTCTCTTCTTTGATTGGTCCGTCGACATGTTTCGCACGCTGCAGCTTGTCGACTCAGCACTCAGCAAAGTGCAGCAGACGTTGCCGACTACGGCGAAGCTCACGACGAACCGCCTGACCTTCGCGACCTTTCCCATCCTTGGTTACTCGCTGACATCGAATACGCTGTCGCAGTCGCAGCTATGGGAGCTGGCGCAGTACACGCTGAAGCCGCCGCTCAATAGGGTGAGCGGTGTCAGTACGGTCACCATTCAAGGCGGACAGGTGCCGGAGTTTCACGTAGTTCCGAACATGGCGAAGCTGCAGGCCGCGGGCGTCACGATCCTGGACCTGACCAACGCGATCCAGACGTCGAACATCATTGACTCGCCGGGACTGTATCAGCAGGATCACCAACTGATCCTCGCTCTGGTAGGAGCGCAAGCGCATGATATCGATGGTCTGAAGCAGCTCTCTGTAAAGACCACGAGCAGTGGCGCGCCGGTGCGCATTGGCGATGTTGCGGACGTCATTCAAGCGACCATGCCTGTTTACACGGCGGTCACTGCGGACGACCAGCCGGCGGTGCTCCTGAACATTACACGCCAGCCCAGCAGTAACACGGTTGCAGTGGCCGACGGTGTTGGCGCTGTGGTTGCAGATTTAACGACGAAGCTGCCTAAGGGCGTTCTTCTCAAGCCTTATTACGATCAATCGCAGATCGTTCGCGAGAGTATCAGTAGTGTGCGTGACGCGATCCTCATCGGTCTCGTACTCGCCTGCATCATCCTCTATTTGTTCCTGCGGGACTGGCGGTCATCGCTTATCGCAGGACTCGTGATCCCCGTTACTGTTGCTGCGACGGTGCTTGCGCTCTGGTTGATCGGCGAGAGTTTCAACCTGATGACGCTGGGTGGTCTTGCCGCTGCGATCGGTCTTGTTATCGACGATGCGATCGTTGTTGTCGAAAACATTGTTCTCCATCGAGATAGCGGACAGTCGCGCCTGGATGCTGTGCGGCTCGCACTGAAAGAGATTGCAGTGCCGCTGATCGGTTCGACGATCACGCCGGTCGTGGTGTTTCTGCCACTGGTTGCAGTTACCGGAGTTACGGGTAGCTTCTTTCGCGCACTTGCGACGACCATGACGGTGTCACTGCTGACATCGTTGGTACTCGCAGTCAGCTTTACGCCGGGCCTTGCGCTGCTGCTGTTGAAGCATGCACCGGATGGCGATAGCGCTCCTCATCAAAGCGAACCGGGCAAGGTGTTGGGGCGTGTGATGCGTTGGCATCATCGTGCTCTGGACTTTTCGTTGGCACGGCCCTGGGCGCTCGTCGGTGTGTGCGCTGTGCTTGTTGTCGGCACGCTGTTGGCATATCGCTCGCTTGGCTCGGACCTGCTGCCGGAGATGGATGAGGGCGGCTTCATCATCGACTACATCATGCCTGCGGGCAGTTCGCTACAGTCCACGAGCGATGTACTGGCGCGCGTCGAACAGATTCTGAAAAAGACACCTGAGGTGGAAAGTGTCAGTCGCCGCACGGGTCTGCAGATGGGACTCGCTGCTGTGACCGAAGCCAATACGGGCGACATGACGGTCAAGCTGAAAGGGAAGCGTGACCGCGCGATCGATGAGGTGATCGCGGAGGTTCGCGCGAAGGTGAAGGCGGCCGAGCCGCAGCTCGACACGGAGTATATCCAGGTGTTGCAGGACAACATCAACGATCTCTCCAATGCGCCGGAGCCAATCCAGATCAAGCTCTTCAGCCAGGACTTTGCGCTGCTGAGCGAACTTGCTCCGCGCATCGCGGATGAGATTGGCAAGGTGAAAGGTGTCGTCAGCATCGAGAACGGCATCGACAACACCATTAGTGGGCCGGCCACTAACTTCCAGGTAGACCCGCAGCTGGCTGCACGGCTTGGCTTCACACCGCAGGAGGCCGCGGAGGATGCGACGTCCATTCTGGACGGCGTCACTGTGAACGATCCGGTCATCGCGAATGGGCGTCCTTATACTGTGCGCGTACGGCTTGGCGATGCAACGCGGCGAGACCTGGATACGATTCGTGACACCGTCTTCAACTCGGCATCAGGTCGGACGGCGTCGCTTGGATCATTGGCTGAGATTACGCAGCTGCCGCCGCAGAACGAGATCAAGCGTGAGAATCTGCAGCGCCTGGTGACTGTCACGGCACAGCTTGAGGGCACGGATCTTGGGACGGCCGTGAAGGCTGTTCAGGCGCGGGTGCAGGCGATGCATATCCCGCCGAGCGTGCGCGTGGAATATGGTGGCACCTATGAGGAGCAGCAGAAGTCCTTCGGCGAGCTTGTGCGTGTGTTGCTGCTTGCTCTGATTCTTGTCTTTGGTGTGCTGCTTACAGAGTTCCGGAACTTTGCTGCACCGATCGCTATCCTGTCGTCCTCAGTGCTATCGATTGCAGGTGTTGTGGGAGCATTGCTCGTGACGGGCACTGCCTTCAACGTGGCTTCGTTCATGGGACTCATCATGGTGATTGGTATTGTTGCGAAGAATGGCATCCTGCTGCTGGACGCAGACGAAAGATTTCGCGCGGAGGGTATGTCCGCGCTTGATGCGATGAAGATGTCTGCGCAGCGGCGGTTGAGGCCCATTCTGATGACGGCACTCGCCGCTGTGACGGGTATGCTGCCACTTGCGTTGGCAATCGGCGCGGGCTCGCAGATGCTACAGCCGCTTGCCATTGCTGTGATCGGCGGCATTGCCATCTCCATGCTACTTAGCCTCATCGTCACGCCGCTGATTTACTACGGACTCACGCGGTCCTCGCACGATGACGCCATCACGGCTTAGTACTGCAAACAAGAAGAGGAGGAGGCTCGTGCGAGCCTCCTCCTCTTTGTCTTATGCGAGAAACTACTTGCCCACGACAAGCACTGTGGCAGTGTCCGGTAGAACGGAAGGCCTCTTCGATCCGGCGGCCGGTGCGCCGTACTCCGCTGTCATCAGGTAGATCCTGTTGGTCGCAGCGTCGTAGGCCATCGTGCGTGCTCCCTTCTTCGTCGCCAGCGTCTGCACGGTCTTGTAGCCATGCGCAGCGTCGACGACGGAGAGAGTTCCGGTCTCTCCATTCGAAGAAAATGCGAGCTGATTCTTTGCGTCGTATCCGGCAGCATCCGGTCCCGCGCCGATCGACGCCAGCGCAATCTGCTTGCCGGTTTTGGCGTCGGTCACAGCCATCTTGTCTCCGTCGCATACGGAGAAAAGATGGCCATGCGTCGTGTCCATGGCCATGCCGGACGGCGATTCACAACCCGGCAGCGACCATGTCTCTACGGCCTTTTTCGCTGACGCATCCAGCTTGACGATGCTGTTCTTGTCCTCGATGTTCACGAAGACGGCACCCTTGCCATCGACCTGCGGAAACTCAGGCTTGCCCGGCAGCGCGATGGTCGCGAGGACCGTCTTCTTCGCAGGATCGATCACCGAGATATTGTTGCTGCGGCCATTGAAGGCCCAGACCGTCTTCGTGGTCGGCTCATACGCAATGCCGTCTGGGTTCGTTCCCGCCGGAATGGTTGCCAGTATTGCGAGCGACGTGCGATCAAAGATGACGACCGCGTTTCCCGCACCATCGCTGATGTAGCCGGTTTTGCCATCCGGATCGAGCGCGATGCCGTGCGTACTCTTCAGTCCCGTCACTGCACCGACGGGCTTGCCCGTTGCGGTATCCACCACTTCGACACGGCTGTTGTGCGTAATGTAAAGCCGGTGGGCTGGGCCATCTGCAAGCAGATAATCCCATCCGCCGGTGCCGCCAATCTTCCACTGGGCCACTACCTTGTACGGAGTCTGGGCCATCGAACTCATCGCAACCAGGCAGCACATTGCTGCCAGAGACGTCGCATATCGCTTCATCGCATCCACCCTGCGGCCATCATGACGGCCGGCACCTCAGTGTCGCGACCACCGCTTAAGCGGTGATGAAGAGAGCCCTTACGCGCGTGCCCTTACCAACGGTGCTGGTGATGTCGATCCTGCCCCCCGCAGACTCTACGATTGACTTGCAGATTGCCAGTCCAAGACCGGTTCCTCCGGAGGCGCGCGATCGTGACGGATCGGCGCGATAGAAACGATCGAAGACATGCGGCAACGCGTGCGCGGGAATACCACTGCCTTCGTCGATTACCTCGATCACCGCATGGCCGTCCTGAAGCTTCGTCGCTACAGTCACCGTTCCTCCTGGCGAACTGTGACGGATGGCGTTTGAAAGGAGATTGGTCAGCAGAGTCTGAACCCGATCCATCGACAGATGCGTTGTCGCATACGCTTCATCTTCTACGACGAGCCGCACACCGTGCGTCTCGGCGATCGACTCCATCGTCGCGCAGGCCTCCCGTGCCGCGTCCGCAAGATCCAGTAAAGGCGCCTTCCCATTCGGAGCCTGCTCGAAGCGAGCCAAATCGAGCATGCTTGCCACTAGCGCCTCGACGCGATCATTGTCCTGCAATAGCTGATCCAACCCAGCGACGTACTCCTGCTCGGTGCGGCGTCGCAGCATCAGCACCTGGACCGCCGACCGCACCACGGCGACGGCTGTCTTCAATTCATGCGCAGCATCGCCCACAAAGCGTTGTTCCTTGGCAAAGGCCTCGCGCAGTTCATCGATCAATGCAGACAGCGTCGTGGCCAGTGGTCGCAACTCATCCACCTGCATCGCACTGTGTGGCGAATCGAACTGCAGGGAAGTGGACGACACGCTCTGCGCCGCCAGTGACAGATCGCGAATCGGTTGCAACGTCTTACGAACGAGCGATGCAGTAACAAAGGCTGCGGCGGCCGACACCAGAACGATCGCAACCAGCAGCCGACCCACCGCCTCAAACACCTCGTGCAGCACATGGTTCTCGGGTGATGCGTACACAATCACTACTGGGCGTCGAAGTCCTATGCCATGGTTCTCTGCGCGGTCGATGATGCGTAACGCGTTCCGCCGAAGCACGTGATACTGCAAACGATCGATCCGGTGTCTGCTGAGACCCATCTCGCCCTGTGCGGGAAGTGCCGGTTCGTGATCGGCAGATCGACCAATCAGCTTGCCGCTCTCCGAGTACACGGCGTAGCGATCCTCGCGCATGATGTCGACTTCGGCGGGGTCAATCGTGATGTTGTCTTCTGGGTCTTCCGCATCCTGGATCGCTCCCAACAGCGAATCCAGGCGTCCCGCGATCTGCTGGTCCAGGGCCCGCAGCCGGGTATTGCGTTCGCTCAGGATCGCGATGACTCCCAACACAAGAGCGAACGTTATCTGTGCAAGCAGCACGATCGCGACCGTCTGGCGCGTGATGGATCGCGACTTCATAGGGGTCTACGACTGGGCAAGACGGTAGCCACGGCCACGGAGTGTTTCAACGACGTCCTCGTCCTTGCTCCCACGCAGCTTCCTTCGCAGATTCGACACATGGACCTCAATGACGTTCGAGTGGTGCTCCCATGTGAAGTCATACAAGTGCTCCAACAGTTCGCGCTTTGAAACGACTATCCGTGGACGGTACATCAGATATTCGAGAATGCGGAACTCGGTTGGCGACAGATCGATCTGCCGCCCCTCCCGCACCACGCTCTGCTCTCCTGTGTGCAATTCGAGCTCGCCAAATCGCAACAACGACTGGCTCGCGCCCTTGCTGCGGCGAATCAGCGCACGGCATCGTGCGATCAACTCGCCCAGGTCGAAGGGCTTGGTCATGAAGTCGTCTGCGCCCGCATCCAGCAGCGAGATCGTTCGATCCGTTTGACTGACAGCGGTCAAGATCAGCACTGGTGTCGCAACCTTCGCTGCTCGCAAATTGGCAACGACCTCATCGCCGCTGCAGCCGGGCAGCATCAGGTCCAGCACGATCAGGTCATAGTCGCCGGCGTTGCAAAACTCCAGCGCCGCTTTCCCATCGTGCGCGATATCCACGGCGTATCCGGGGCCCTCGCGAAGCCCGCGTGCAATATTCTCCGCGAGCCGTACCTCATCTTCGACTACTAATATCCGCACTGTTGCCACCAAAACAATCGGTTTAAGGATCACACGCCGTTCTTTAGGCAGACTTAAGGCTGCGATGAGACGATAGCTGACTCGCCGGAGTAACGGCTACAGGCGCCACGCGATTTTCCCTAAGCAACGCCTCAAAGTTTGAATGACCACGGTGGAGTGTAGCGAATGTCATGGATCGTATGGGCAATGCTTTCGGCCGTCTTCGCCGCCGCCACAGCGCTACTCGCCAAGCTGGGCGTCGCCGGCGTTGATCCCAACCTTGCCACCGCTGTCCGCACAACGGTCGTCGTACTCTTCGCGTGGGTTATTGCTGTCAGCTTCGGTGCGCATGGCGGCATCGCGCACATCGAGCGTCGCAGTTGGATCTTCCTGACGCTGTCGGGCCTGGCGACGGGGCTGTCGTGGATCTGCTACTTCCGCGCGCTGTCGCTTGGTCAGGCTTCGAAGGTGGCGCCGATCGACAAGCTGAGCGTCGTCTTCGTCATTCTGCTTGCCTGGCCGCTGCTTGGAGAGCGCATCACGCTGATGAAGGCCGCTGGCGGGGCTCTGATTACCGTGGGTGCGATCGTCTTAGCCTTCGCCTAGGGCTGGGCGCTAGGTTTGCTGCACCGCAAGGAGTTGGGAGTTCCAGGCGGCCATGCCACCTTCCAGGACGCTGACACTCCCGTCGTGGCTACTTCTCTGAAGAATGCTGGCGGCAACGCTGGCGCGATATCCGCTCCCGCACACCGTGACGATCGGCCCATCCGGCAGGGTCGAGATATGTTGCGGAAGATCGCCAAGTATAACGTGCTGCGCGCCGGGGATATGGCCGCTAGCCCATTCGGCATCACTACGGACATCCAGCACCTGGAGCGAAGAAGTTGACGCCACCTCCTGCACCGACAGCATAGGAGTATGCGACAGGTCCATGCCTGCCGCAGCCCAGGCTGCGAAACCCTTCGCAAGATACCCCTCGATATTGTCCAGCCCGACGCGCACCAGAGCGCGACGCGACGCTTCGTCATCCCCGGCATCGTTCACCAGAACAATCCGGTGATGCGGGTCGATCAGCCATCCTGCCCACATCGACAGGTTCTGGCCGGAGCCGATGTTGATCGCTCCGGGAAGATGTGCGCTACCAAATGCCTCGGGACTACGGATGTCCAGGATCGTGACATCGTCGAGGAGGGAGAGCGCATGCACCGTATCTGCGTTAAGTGCATGATCGCCCGGCAAATGCGATACGTCCCGCGCGCCGTCCGCATTCAACTGCTTCATGCGTGGGTAGTATGTCGGCATTGGGGGGACGGTGCTAAGAATGGTCTCCACGAACTCTGGACGACTGAGTTGAAAGAGGTGGTTCGTCTTGCGCTCGTAACCTAACGTCGACTCAGGACGGTCGCTCATGCCGGATCCGCAAAGCGAGCCGGCGCCGTGGCCAGGGAACAGTTGCACTCCGTCGGGTAACGAGGCGATCCGCTGCTGCAGGCTGACATACAACTCGTTGGCCAACGCAACCTTCGCTTCTTCTCCCAACAGGTCCGGTCGGCCGAGCGAGCCGACAAAAAGAAAGTCGCCGGAGAACAACGCTACGGGCTCGTTCGCGTTCTTCTCTTCGTCGTAGGCGAGAAAGGACAGGTGCTCCGGCGTGTGACCCGGCGTGTGGAGAGCCTGCAGCCTCACCTTTCCAATGTGCACGGATTCACCATCAACCAGGGCGCGATGCGGCATGGCATATTGGTACCGCTCGCCGTGGTCATAGCTGCTTAGGGAAAGCTCGGCTCCTGTCGTGTTTGCCAGCGCAAGCGAACCCGCTGCAAAGTCAGCATGGATGTGCGTCTCCAGCACCTGCACGATCTTGAGATCGTGCAACGCAGCGTAGGTCACATACACTTCGGTGTCGCGCATGGCGTCGATGACGGCGGCCTTACCCTCGGACGAGATCATGTAGGAGTATTGAGCCAGACCGGCCACTTCGAATCGCTTGATCTTCATCGCTTGCTTCCTCTCGTCCCGCTCAGGTCTTCAAACTCCTGCTTGCTTTTTTCCAGCGCAGACTGGCAGACCAGTGCGCAAAGCTTGAAGACCATGGGGTCGCTGATGGCGTAAAAGACTGAGGTTCCCTCGCGCCGACGACTTACCAGTCCTGCATCACTGAGCACCTGCAGATGCTTCGAGACATTCGGTTGATTCCCGTCGAGCGCCGCGACCAGTTCATTCACCGACCGCTCGCCGCCTTCAAGCTCCTGCAGAATTCTGAGCCGGAAGGGCTCTCCGAGTGTACGAAACCTTCTCGCTACAAGGTCCATCATTTTGTCGCTCATCTTTTGCGCGGCCATGGGTTCATAATATCACCACATGAGAATATAGTAGTAGATGTGAGGTAAGGATGACAGAGCGATGGATCGACGTTCGTGAATACGCGGAGTTTGGTGCAGGGCACATTGCGGGTTCGACGCTTGTTCCCCTCGGCACACTGAGCCTTACCTGTCAGGCCTGGGATGAGACCGACCGCATCACGCTGATCTGCAAGAGTGGACGCCGAGCGGCGCAAGCGAAGGAAGCACTCGTATCGAAAGGCTTCGCGTCTGTCGCGGTGCTCGAAGGCGGGATGGATGGCTGGATTGCTGCGGGTAGCCCCGTCGTCCGCGCCGAACGGGCACCATGGGCCATGGAACGGCAGGTAAGAGTGGTGGCCGGATCACTCGTTCTGCTCGGTATGATCATGGGCTTCCTGGTATCGCCGTGGCTTTATCTGCTCTCTGCGGTCGTCGGCGCGGGGCTGGTCTTTGCCGGCGTCAGTAACACCTGCATGATGGCTTCGTTGTTAGCGAAATTCCCCTGGAATCGTCCCTCTCGTTGAAACGGGCGCAAGGGCGCCGATGCAAATACAGAACCCGGTTGGACCGAGTGTTATTCGGGCCAACCGGGTTTTGTGTGGTGCGACTTCAGTTACGTACAACGTTGGACCAGCGGAGAGTGCTTAGAAAGCCACGCGAAGGCTGAACTGGAACTGACGTCCCAGGTCATAGGTGCCGCCCTTGGTCTTGCTCTGTCCAAACGTACCGGAGGTGTAGGTGAGATCCGGGTTGTCGGCAGTGGGCTTGTTCAGCAGGTTGAAGGCTTCCGCACGGAAGTTCAGCTGCGTGCTGTCGTGGCCAGGGATCAGCGTCCACGCCTTGTTCAGCGCAGCGCTGTAGCTCTGGAAGCCAGGTCCCTGAATCTGATTTCTCGTTCCGCGCGGCGCAAAGCGACCGGCGTACGTGGAATTCAGAACAGCGTTGGACGTTACGAAGGCGCTCGTATCGAACCACGTTGCCGTGCTCGACTGACCCGCAAAGTTCTTGGAGGTCGAGACTGACTTTGTGGTGGGAACCAGCTGGTTTCCCGAACCAGGTCCGACACCCGCAAAGTCAACCGTGGTGGTCACGTTCAACGGTGCGCCCGTCTGAGCCTGCAGGGTACCGGAGAACTGCCAGTGACCGAGCGCTGCGCGGTTGATGAAGTGCGACGAGTGGTTGAACTGGTCGATGTTGTAGACGAAGTTCGCAAGGAACACGTGACGGCGATCAAAGTCTGCACGGCCGTAGTTGATGTTCTTGTCAAATGCGTTGGGCAGATTGGTGCCATTGCTGGAACCAAAGTCCATCGCCTTCGACCACGTGTACGCCACACCCAGGAGCAGACCCTTGGTGAGACGGCGACGGAAGTTTGCCTGCAGCGAGTGGTAGTTGGAAGAACCGCTGTTGGTCGCCTGGTTGATGTTGCTGAAGCCCTTGTAGGGGCGCAGCGCATCCTGGTTGACGCCAGGATTAGCCTGCACGGTTCCAGGCTGAAGCTGGTTCACGTTCAGGATGTTCTCCAGGTGAATGCCCTTACGACCGGCATAGGCCAGGGTCAGCACGCCGAGGGAAGGGAACTCCTGTTCGACGGTTGCATTCCAGTTGTATGCCTCTGGGCTGGGGTAGTTGAAGGCCTGCGACGAGTAGTTCAGCGGGAAGTTGTTGACTCCCACACCACCCGGTGCATTGACGCTACCCAACTGCACGGTTGACGACGGCTGGAAGGGCGTGTTGCCACCCGTAAAGACGTTGTCCGTGATGCCTAGGCGCTGCACGTAACGTCCACCACCTGCACGGATCACCATACCGGGGTGCGGCTGATAGGTGATGCCGAAGCGCGGCTGGATGTTCGTTTTCACCGTTGGCGAGTACTGGTTGCTGTAGCCGCGGAAGAGGTACGAGTAGCCGTTTGCCAGAATGTCAGCAGAAACGTGTCCCTGCGCGCTGCCGGGGAAGCTGCTGCCCGGGATAACGACGCCGTTCAAGCGCTGCTGATCGCTGCCGGTAACAACACCGGTCGCGCGATTGACCGTTGCCTGATTGCCGGTGTTGTAGTCCTTCTGGCTGAAGACGGACTGGTTGCCCCACTTGGCGTAGTACGGGTTGTAGAAGCTGTAACGGATACCTGCCTCAACCACGAGGTTGGGTGTCACGCGCCATGCATCCTGCGCAAAACCCTCGTACATCCATGCCCGGTAGACGGTGTAGGAACGCTGACCGATTTCGCCGTATTGATCGAAGAGACCCAATGCGGCGTTCGCTACGCCGACCTTGCTCGAGGTGCCACCGACCCGCGAGTCTGTGAAGGTGAACTTGCCGTTCTGGTTGTTCGTCGATCCAGGCGTGTTTGAGACCGTGATCTGATCGAAGTTGTTCTCACCGGAGTACTCGGCAACCACGCCAAACTTCAGCGTGTGGTTCCCGATGACCTTGGTGAGGTTATCGGCGATCGTGTAGACGATACCGCCCGAACGCGACGGGTAAGGACCGCCGTCCAGCAGGTCGAAGTTGGGGAGCTGAACCGTCGGGATCTTGTTGGGGATCGTCTTGGTGGCAGACGAGTACAGATACGGATAGTTGATGCCGTAGCGGGTACGGTCAAACAGTCCGCTGGACTGATCGATACCGATGGTCACGTGATCCGAAGCGGCAGAGAAGATCGCTTCGTTCACCGTGGTCGGGTTGATCGTCCACGAATAGTGCACGACGCCGATCTGGTTCGGACGGTCGAAGATACGCGGATTGCGGTTGAAGTTGCCGTAGTGCGGCTCAAACTGGTGATAGTTGTAGTTCAGGATGCTGAGGCGAACGCGATGTGCGTCTGCCGGTACCCAGTCAACCACCAGTGTGTCCTTGCGCTGCGTCTGCTGCTGCGTCGCGGCGTCCACCCAGTTGTAGTTGGGGCCTGCTGCATTAGCATCCGGGAAAGCCTTCAGAAGACCCAGGCCGTTGGCGCTGAGATCGGTCGTCGGGATGACGTTGCCAGCATAGTTGGCGCCGGTGGTCGGGTTCACAATCTGCTGCGCACCGCTGTAGAAGATGTTCGGTGCGAGCAGTTCGCTGAAGTTACCGGTGCGCATCAGCGCGGTCGGAACGCGGCGGAAGACGGTGTCGGCATTGTTGTACCGCACGTACTCCTGGCCGAACAAGAAGAACAGGTGCTGCTTGCTCTTGTTGAAGAAGCCGGGGATGTACAGCGGGCCGTTGATGTTGAAGCCGAACTGGTTGTAACGGAAAGCTGCCGGGTGGTTCCGGATGCTCGCGTCGTTGGTGGGGAGCTTGCGCTGCCAGGTGTTTGCATTGAAGAAGTTGTTACGCAGGTACTCGAACACCGAACCGTGGAAGTCCTGTGTGCCGCTCTTGGGAACCATGCGGACCTGGCCGCCTGCCGTGCGACCGTACTCAGCCTGGTAGCTGCTGGTGAGGATCTGCACCTGCGAGGTGGAGTCCACGTCGGCGACGCCAACGCTGGTGCCGTTGGAACGGGTACGCACCATGGGTGCGCCGTCCAGTGTGATGACGCTCTCCTGCGAACGTGAGCCACCGATGTTCAGGCCGTTGTCCAGACCGAACGAGAACGATGCCATCGGCGCATTCCGTACGACGCCGGGCTCCAGCTGAGCAAGGTACAGCGGGTTACGGCCGTTGAGCTGAATGCTCTTGACCTGCTCCTGCGTGACGAGCTGACCGACGACGGCGCTCTCCGTCTGCACGGTGTTGATGTTGGCTTCGACGTTCACCGAGGTGCCGGCATCGCCGACCTTCATGCTGATGTCGACGTGCTTGCCGATGCTGGGATCCACCGCAACTGCGGTCAAGGTAACGGACTGGAAGCCCGCGGACTCGATCTTGACCGAGTAGTTGCCCGGACGGACGTTCGGAACCGTGAAGTTACCGCTCGCGTTGGTGGTGACGACGATGTCGGAACCGGTTGCGTCGCTGTGGATTGTTGCCTTTGCGTTGGGGAGCAGTGCGCCCGATGCGTCGGTCACCGTTCCCGATAGGGATGAAGCGTCTGATTGCGCCACAGCGCTATGCGCCAGGGGAATCAGCATAGAAGCCGCAAACAGCGACCTCATTGCGAATCGTGAGGAATACATCAAAAGCCTCCAAAGAAAAACAGAAAACGTAAGTTCAAAACATGGATGAATCGTATTGTGTAGCGTTGACTTTTTACCCGCTTGAAACTATCACTGTCAAGCAATTTTCGAGCTCTAGCGGCAATCTATGAAAGTCTGGAAGTTGATGAAAAATCATATACTTGTGGTCATATGTAAAAGGACAGAGAATCAGTCGCGGACAGAAGCGCTCTAAGTGGTTCCACTGACCGTAAAGTCGGCATATTCTCTCGATATGCGCCGCCTCCTGATCCTGCTCACCCTCTCATCCAACCTCATCGCGGTATGTCAATCTCCCGTGAAAACGGTGGCGCAGACGCCCGAACGCCATGAATTTGTTCTTCACAACTTCAAAACCGAGTCCGGGGTCGTCCTTCCCGAAGCCCACATCGTCTACGGCACGACCGGCACGCTCAACGCCGATCACTCCAATGCGGTCCTGCTTCCTTCGCACTACATGGCCAACCTTACGGGCTACCAATTCCTAGTAAAGTCGCCCGACTACCCGAAAGGCGCCCTCGACCCTTCAAAGCTCTTCCTCATCACCTCCGAGCTCTTCGGCAACGGCCGCAGCTCTTCTCCGTCGAACACCCCGCCGCCCTTCGACGGACCACGCTTTCCGGTCATGACCATCCGCGATAACGTAAACGCTGTGCACCAGATGCTCATCGAGCAACTGCACATCCAGCACCTGCGCGCGGTCATTGGCTTTTCCATGGGGGCGCAGCAGGCTTTTCAGTGGGCAGTCAGCTACCCCACATTCATGGACCGGGCCGTCGCGACAAGCGGCACCGCCAAAACCTACGGCCACGGGATCGTTCGGCTTGAAGGCCAGATCGCCGCGCTCACCGCCGACCCTGCCTTCATGAACGGCGAGTACAAGACCGAGCCGGAGAAGGGACTTGAGGCCTTCGGCATGGTCTGGGCCGGCTGGCTCTACTCGCAGGAGTGGTGGCGCAAGGAACTCTGGCGCACCACCGCAGCGCCCGGCACCACCTTCGAGCAGTACATGTTCAGCTTCCGCAAACGCTTCAGCGCCGACGCGAACAACTACATCCTGCAGGCGCGCACCTGGGAGTCGAACAACGTCGGCAATACGACACTGGCGGAGGGAAAACCGACCAACTTCAATGGCGATGTCGAGCAGGCCCTTCGATCGATCGAGGTTCCGTTCCTCTACATGCCCTCAGCCACGGATCTTTACTTCCCCCTGGAAGACGCAAGATACGAAGCGGCCTTCATCCCGCACGTCACGCTGACACCCATCCCATCTCTGTGGGGCCACCCTGCCGGAGCCGGAGCCAGCCCAGCCGACAGAACGTTCCTCAATGAACAAATCACCGCCTTTCTGAATCATTGATTCCGCGATGGATGAGTCAAAACTATTTCAATGACGCGTAAATCGATGGCGTTTGGCGGATTCCGTTTGTTGTAGGTCGCCTATGAATATTCATTTAATTCTTGTGGTGCAAGGCGAGATATCGCTATGCGAGCCTCATTTTCAACAACTTGAGATTGGCCCTTGGATTGCCAATACTACTGCGGGCCCCCACCCAGTCAGCTCGACAAACTAGGAGTATTCATTGAAGCGTTCCCCCTTCATGCCAGTTTTGGCCGTCGCGGCCTCGTGCGTTCTCGCAAACGGAATGGCTTTCGCGCAGACCAGTAAAGGCGCCATCTCCGGCGTAGCGAAAGATCCCAGCGGAGCCGCAATCGGCCAGACCGTCATCACCATCAAGGGCGAACAGACGGGCGAAACCCGTACCCTGACGACCGGTGCCGATGGTTCCTTCCGAGTCGACGCACTCAGCCCGGAAAACTACACGATCAGTGCAGAGCATGAGGGCTTCTCGAAGTTCACGGCGCAGCACGTCTCCGTTGGCTCCTCGACAGTTACCACGTACAACGTGACCTTGAATGTTGGTTCGCGCGGCGACACCATCACGGTGGAAGCATCGGGCGAGACGCTTAATACCGAAAACGGCCAGCTCGCCGGAACGATCAGCGCTAACGAGCTCGCAAAGCTCCCCGTATTCACGCTGAATCCGCTGGAACTGGCATCGACCGTTCCAGGCGTACAGACTGTCCCTGCCCCCGACACTAATCAGTTGAGTAACGGCGTTAACCTCCAGGTGGATGGCGCGCGTCCCCGTTCGAACAACTTCCTGCTGGACAGTCAGGAGATCAATGACGTCGGCATCGGCGGTCAAGCATTTCAGCCGAACATCCCCGACCTCTATGAGAACCTGACGGTCCTGACCAGCGTCGCCTCGGCAGAGTTTGGCCGTTCGGGCGGTGGCGTGTTCAATCTGGTCACCAAATCGGGATCGAATTCCTTCCACGGTTCGGTGTATGACCGTTACACGAGCGCAGGCCTGAACGCTGTTCCGAACTCCCTCCGCGGTACAGACACACCCAACCCGCGTCAGACGAGCCACACCATCGGAGCAACGGGCGGCGGCTACATCATCAAGGACAAGCTCTTTGTCTACGGTGGCACACAGTTCCAGCGCTTCTACGGCAACACTCAGATCAGCCCCGTGACGTTACCCACTGCCGCAGGCGTGGCAACACTGAACAGCCTGACGGGCGTCTCCGCGCAGCAGGTGGCACTGCTGAAGCAATACACCGCGAACAACGCCTACCTAGGCTCGTACGCCCAGGTGACGAATCAGCCGACGTCAAACGTCAATATTGGAGTGCAGCCGGGTTGCGCGGCCAGTGCGCAGGGTGGAAATTGCTTCGTTGAAGAAGCACTCTTTCAGCGTCCTGCGGCTGCTCTGCAGAATCCGGATACACAATGGAGTGTTCGAGTTGACTTCAAGCCAAGCGACAAGGACTCCTTCTACTTCCGTTACCTGCATGACCGTCAGCTTCTGACGCCGGATTTCTTCGCGAACGAAGCTGGTGGCGCACTGGGACTGGACACACAGCAGGGCGGCACCTCGGAACTGGGTGCCGGTAGCTGGACACACGTCTTCACGGGCAACGTTCTGAACGAACTGCGTGTCAGTGAAACGCGCATCAACTTCTCGTTTGCACCCACAGCCGCTACCCTGGCGAATCCCGCCTACTCGTTGCCTCTGCTGAACCTGCCAGGATTTCCCTCCTCGTCTCTCGGTCCCCAGACGGGAGCTTTCCCGCAGGGACGTGCTGAAGATCTGTACCAGGTGCAGGACACCTTCACCTACACGCACGGTCGCCAGTCCATCCGCGCAGGCTTCGATATTGGCCGCCAGTTAGAGAAGGACACCATCGGTGTGAACGCTGGCACGATCAACTACGCGAAGGGAACTGCCCAAAGCGCACTGCAGAACTTCCTTGCGAACCAGACCGGATCCTCCGGCAGCGTTACCAAGACGATCGGACCCCGCCGTACCGATCCGCACGTATGGCGTTCCGGCTTCTTCTTTCAGGACGACGTGAAGTTCGCACCGAACTTCACTGTGAACCTGGGCATGCGTTACGACTACACGGGTAACCCGGAAAACTCCCTGGCCTACCCTGGTATCGACGAGAGCAACCCCTACCAGCCGCTTACCACGGTCGTCCGAGTAAAGAACGACAAGAACAATCTTTCCCCGCGCATCGGTTTCGCGTACACGCCGAATCAGGGCGGTATGTTCGGTTCGGGCAAGACGGTACTGCGTGGCGGCTTCGGCATGTTCTACGACAGCTATTTCTCGAACTTTGTGACGAACGCTGCGCAGTCTGCTCCGAATGCTATCGCAGGTTCGCTCACCAGCAACACCGGTGTGGGCATTGCGAATGCGAATGCAGCACTGGCGAGCTTCACTCCCACGCTGAACACGAATGCAAGTCAGACGACAGTTTCGAGCAATCTCCGGAATCCGGTGAGCTATCAGTACAACCTGGGCATCGAGCAGTCGGTAGCTAATGCGATTCTTGCTGTGCGTTATGTGGGCGTTCGCTCGTACGACCTGTTTGCAAATTCAACCCTGAACCCGTTTAGCGGCGTTACGGGAACGCGCCTGAATACGTCGCGCGGTGCCATCACCGTGCGCGATAACTCTGCTTCCGGCAACTACAACGGCCTGCAGACCGAGTTCTCGCGCCGCTTTGGTTCGTACCTGTCGGTTCACGCGAACTACACCTTCAGCAAGAGCCTCGATAACGGTTCGGAAATCTTCGCTATCGGCGACAGCAACACGTCCGCACCTGCGATCCTGGGACCCGTGGGACGCCGGCAGGAGTATGCACCGTCTGCCTTCGACCACCGTCACTACGCATCGATCTCGTATGCCTTCACCCCCAAGGGCTTCCACGTTGCGAATAAGTTCGCTGATACCATCGTCGGCGCACTGACCCGTAACTACACTTTTGCCGGTGTGGAGCAGTTCCAGAGTGGTTCCTACGGTACCTTCCGCCTTGGTTCTCTGGATAACAACGGAGACGGATCCGCTGCGAACGATCGTCCGATACTTGGGAATGCTCGTGCACCGTTCCAGACAGTCGGCATCGACGGTAGCTTTGTTGGTGGCACTCCCGGTGTCTACTACAACAATGTTGCGTTCAACGATCCCAGCAATGGTGCCTTGATTCCGGTCACTGCAGACCAAGTACACTTCCTGATCCCGAACAACCGGTCCGGGCAGTTCAACTCGCGGTTGCTGGGACGCAACAGCTTTTCCAACCCCGGCACCACACGCAACGACATTACTGTTCAGAAGGGCTTCGGCACGGGGCTGCTTGGCCTGGAGCGCGGTCTCCTCCTGCTGCGCATGGATGTCCAGAACATCGCTAATCACAACGATCGTGGACCGTACCTGGAAACCGACATCCTGCAGTACGGCACCGGCCCGACCAGCTTTGAAACGCAATCGCTGGCTCGCCAGGGTTCCCTCGGCAGAAACATTGTTCTCTGGGGCAAGTTCACCTTCTAACCAACACCTGAACAAGACCAAACGCTCCCGGGGTAACTCCCGGGAGCGTTTTTCTTTGATTCCGACCTGGTCTGTCTTCCCACCGGAAAGGGAAGAAACGATGAAGCTATCTGGTGGTCTGAGTTACGAGACGATTGCAAGGTAGGCACTTACTTTTGACCTTTGCCCGGAGACTAATTACTTTGTCTTCATGCTTAGATCCATCATGCTCTTCTGCGTGCTCGCCACCCCTTTGACTACACTTCACGCGCAGACGAACGATGCGACGGTCGACATGTTGAAGAAGCTCTCCGATGCGCCGGGACCTCCTGGAGCGGAAGAGCCAGTGCGAGCCATTATGTACCCGGTGATGAAGCAAAACTCATCCTCCATCAAGTTCGACGGCCTGGGTTCTGTCATCGCGCAGCAGGGAAGTGCGGGGCCGCGGATCATGGTGGACGCGCACATGGATGAGCTCGGAGGTATGGTCCGTCGGGTGACGCCAAACGGCTTCCTCACGATGCAGATGCTGGGAGGCTGGCTTGACCAGGCGTTGGTCGATCAGCGTTGGATCATTCTCGGCAGCAAGGGACCCGTCCACGGCGTCACCGGCATCCGTGACATTCATGTGGTCCCGGCGGATGAGCGGACCAGGGTGTATCCCCGTGACAGCCTGATGCTGGACATCGGCGCGAAGAACGCTGCGGAAGCTGCTGCGATGGGCATAGAGCCCGGCGATCCAGTCGTGCCCGATGCGCCCTTCATGGTGCTGAATGGAACGGATAACTATCTTGGCAAAGCGTGGGATGACAGAATCGGATGTGCCGTGTTGCTCGCAGCGATGCAACGTACGAAAGGCACCAACGTCGGAAATCAGATCTTCTACGTGGCTACGACACAAGAGGAGATTGGACTGCGTGGCGCCAGAACAGCCGCGCAGTTAGTAAAACCAGATATCGGCATCGCGATCGAGGGCGGCATCGTTGGAGACACGCCCGGAAGCCGACCGGAGGAGACGCAGGCGAAGCTCGGCGGTGGCCCCGGTATCTTCCTGTATGACTCAAGTGCACTGGCGAATCGCAAGCTCGTCGCGCAGGTTAAGAAGGTGGCCGCAGAGCGCAAGATTCCGCTGCAATACGATCTGGTGCAGGGCTACGGAGATGATTCTGCCGAGATGCAGGTCAGCAACGGCGGCGTGCCGACGATCAACATCGTCGTGCCCGTGCGGTACACACACGCTCACAATGGCATCGTGAACCGGAAGGATTTCGATCAGACGGTGGACTTTGTCGTTGCACTGCTTCAGAGTCTTACGCAGAGTACCGTGAATGACCTGCGGGACTTCACGCCATCTAATTGATCGCGGACAGGGAAACGACACCTGACTGCCCACTGCATTACGATGGTGCCGTTCGCTCCGGGAGAAACACAATGCCGCAGCCACAACTCAGCGCAGGGCATCTTTCGCGAAGGAACTTTCTGCAGCTCTGGAGCCTTGCTACTGCGGCCACCCTCTGCGATCCGCGTGCGTTCGGCCAGGCTCGCGTTCCGCAGTCCAGGCTCGCCAGTGACACCATGCGTCCGCAGTTCCACCTCATGCCGGCGCGCGGATGGATGAACGATCCGAACGGCCCTATCTACGCACATGGCCGTTACCACATCTTCTGTCAGCACAATCCCGAGGCCGCCGTGTGGGGCAACATGAGCTGGGCTCACATGGTCAGCGACGATATGATTCACTGGCGGCACCTGCCATTGGCCATCGCACCGACACCCAACAGCATCGACTCCTACGGCATCTTCTCCGGTTCATGTCTCATCGTCGGCAAACGCGTTTACGCGGTCTATACCGCGACCGAACTCAGCGATGCGGCGCACGCGACCACACGCGGCAAGCCCAACTTCCGTGAGTCCCAGCGCCTCGCATGGTCCGACGATCCCATGCTGCTCCACTGGACGAAAGAACCCGACGCGATTGTTCCCACACCACCCGCTGACCTTCATGAAGTTACCGGCTTCCGAGACCCGTCTATCTGGCAGCAGGGCGGCGTTTATTACATGACCGTCGGCGCCGGCGAGTCCGGTAAGGGGGGCTGCGTACTCATCTATAGCTCACGCGATCTCAAGCGCTGGAGCTACCTTCATAAGTTCGCAGAAGGGGAATGGCACGGCACCGTCCAGGATGACAAGGTCGCCTCCGGTGAGATGTGGGAGTGTCCGGACTTCTTCGCGCTCGATGGCGGTCACGTCCTCATCTACTCCACCGAAGGCAAGGTCTACTGGCAGTCTGGCAAGCTCGACACGGAGACGATGCGCTTCCAGGCGAGCAAGACCGGCGTGCTTGACCTCGGCACCTACTACGCGCCGAAGACGCAGCTCGACGCTCATGGAAATCGCATCCTGTGGGGCTGGATCCCTGAGCGACGCCCGGAGTCCGATACCGTTGCAGCAGGCTGGGCCGGCGTGATGAGCCTGCCGCGTGTGCTCCATCTGGATGCCGATGGCACGCTTCGGATGGACACCCTGCCCACCCTTCAAGCCCTGCGCGGCGCACCTGTCTCGGTCTCCACCTCCAACCTGACACAACGCGTCCGCTTGCCCAAATCAAATGGCGAGATACTCGCGACACCGGCACCACGAGTCAACGCGCAGTGCATCGTCCGCAACGCAGCCGACAACACGGAGATTGCCGCTGTTCACTATGACTCGGCAACGCATCGCTTTCACGCGGGCGATCAATCCTTCGAGCTCCATGCGACCGACACCGCCGACATCCATCTTTTCGCGGACGGTTCTGTTCTGGAGTTCATCCTCGGCCATCGTGCGGGCTGCACCAGGCGCTTCTATCTTCCCAACGCGCCTGACCTTCTCATCGAAATGAGCGGTGTCGCCAAGGCTGCCGCATGGCCCCTCCGCCCAATCTCACCGGATCGCCTCACCACGCTTCCGCAGGCGTAACGTCCTGGCTCTAGCCGCCGCTCCCATTCCAGAAGGAACGCTACGGTATCGCATGGAGCGCAGGAGCTGCACTCGAATTCAGTTTCTGTAACGCATCGAGTTCGCGAGCGGCATCCTCGTCGCGTTTCATCACACGATAGGTCTGCGCCAGCAGGTTGTGAGTGATGGCTGAGGCTGGATCCATCGTTTCGGCCTTTTGAAGATAAGTGAGCGCGGCCACAGCATCGCCCTGGCGCAGCGCCGTCCGACCAAGAAGGATGTACGGCCCGGTGGCATTCGGCTCCAGGAGCACGGCCCGCTGCAGCGCAACCTGCGCCTCAGCGAACTTCCCCTGTCGACCAAGCAGATCACCCAGCCGCTCATAGGGAGCGGCTTCCAGCGGGTTCGTTGCGGACTCCTGCTGAAACTCTGCCTGCGCCTCTTCAAAGCGGCCACCAGCCAGCGCGATCTCGCCGAGCAGTTCATGTGCAAGCGGTAACTTCGGATCGCGGCGGACCGCTTCCTTCGCGAAGCCTTCTGCAACCGGCAACAACTCCCGGCGAAACAACATGCGGCCCGCAAGCAGGTACGCTGCCGCAGACTCTGGAGCAAGTCCGTATTGCGTCGCGTACGCACGCCGCGCATCTTCGTACCGATGCGCTTCGACGTAGCAGAGCGCCAGGACATACGTTGGATCTGCCTTCCCCTGCGCGCTGCCGTGGGCGCCCTCAAGGAGGGGAATCGCCTCTTGCGGACGCCCCAGGCGGTAGAGTGTCAGACCGCGCATCTGCGCTGCCTCTTCATCGTGCGAATCCTGGCTGAGAGCATCTGCGAAGGCCGCGTCAGCTTCGGGAAAGCGATTGAGGTTGTAGAGCGCGATGCCCCGAACTCGCGCAACGCCGGCAAGCTTCGGCCGCGATGCCACGAGCGTATCCAGCTGCTGCAGTGCCTCCACGCCCCGGCCTGAGTTCGCGAGCACTTGCAGCTTGTCGAGAGTCTCCGTCGACTGCGCGCACGTGTTCGACGTGAGCACGGCGAAGAGGAAGAGCGCGGATAGGGGTTGCTGGCGCATATCGAAGCGATCTCCATCATAGAAAAGAAGGGGAAGTGCATGACGCACTTCCCCCTGGGAATCGGAGATTCAGCTTGACCTTAGAACTGGATTCGCACTGCAAACTGCATCTGCCGCGGGTTCGCACCGTTGACGAATGGACCGGCGGTGATGGTGCCGCCAGTCTCCAGCGATCCCCCAGGATTGCCGAAGTTGATGTGATTAAAGGCGTTGAAGGCATCCGCACGAAGCTGGAAAGAGTAACGTTCCCGGATAGTGAAGTTTTTCAGGAGCGATAGATCTGTCGTGAACAAGCGCGGTCCATAGACCGTGTTTCGCCCGAGGTTGCCCACGGTGTCCAGCGCCGGTGCGCTGAAACCGTAGGGGTTGTTCGTAAGCGTGCCGGTGGTGAAGTACCTCAGGTTCGCTCCGGGACGGCCGGTGACCGTCTTGTAGAAACGCGTGGCTTCGCCATTCGGCTGGCTTGGTGCACTGCCCGGTACCCAGTTGCCTGAGTTATTCGAGGTGATGGTGAACGGCAATCCGCTGGAGTAAGTCACGACCGGGTTGATCTGAAATCCACTTACGATCTGATTCAGTATCCCCGTCGCATTTCCCAGGAACATCTTGTTTTTGCCGAAGGGTAGCTCGAACAGGCCGTAACCAGTGATCTGCGACCGACGGAGCGCACCGTCATTGCCACGAACGATGTTCTTGTCCCAAGTGGAGAAGCCAGTGCTCTGGCTGATCGCCTGTTGCAACGCATAGTTAACGTTGAAGCTGTAGCCATGAGTCATCGACTTGGTGAGCGTCACCTGCAATGCGTTGTAGTGCGTGTTGAGGTCATCGCTGAAATTGGTGATGCCCTGCGTCCATCCGCAGGCCCCTGGCACGACAGTCCCTGCAGCATTGGTGGCGTTGGTGTTACCAGCGCAGGCAGGCAGCTTCCCACCGTAGTACCGCGTGAGGTAGGTCTGATTCTTGGTGCCGCCATTCGCAGAGATGCCATTGGCAACGGACGGGTCATAGTGCAGTGTGGCGCCGTTGATGCTATAAGCGGCAGGCAGCGTAATGGCAGCCTCATTGGGATTGGTAGTGTTGCCCGAGACGTCGCCGAAGGTGTGCGTGCCCTTATTGCCCACATAGGCGATGGTCATCGACAGCGTCGGCGTCAGAGACTGCTGCAGGCTCGCATTCCAGGCATCCAGCGTTGGCAGGCGGAGGGGATCAGGACGCGTGCGTGAGGTGACCTGATCACCGGGGTTGGGCAACAACCCGTTGGCAGGTACCGTAACCGGGGTTGGAGCGGCAGGACCTGCCGCCAGGGTGAAGGCAAAGTTGGCGTTGTTTGTGGCGTTGTCCCCGCCGGAGCCTGTGAGCGACTGATTAGCAAGCGTGGGCAGGTTCTGCGTTGCCGCATGACCGAAGATGGAGCCGAACACGCCGATGTCAAAGCTGCGGCCGTAGCCCGCCCGAACGACCGTCCGGTCCGTGACCTGATACGCAATACCGATACGCGGATTGTAGGTGTTCTTCGGCATGCCGTAGTTCATGTTGGAGCCGATATTGCCGAAGCCGGCGACGCGCAAAAAGCCTGTATTCAGATCAAGCAACGAACCATTGCCTTTACCGTTGACTGCTTCCGGGAAGTACAACTCGTAGCGAAGACCGTAATTAAAGGTGATCTTCGGCGTGATGCGCCACGTGTCCTGCGCATAGAAAAAGTCACGCTTCTGAAACTCTTTCGCGTTGGTCGAGGTGCTGACGTAGCGCTGGAAGGTTGTGACATCACCCAAGACGAAGGTTGCAAAGCCGAGACCGTTGGTCGCGTTCCCACCGCTGGTGGGGCCTGTGCCGAAGCGAAGTTCACCGGTGCGGTTGTTATCGCTTGGGACGCGCAGATTGCGCGCGTAGCGTAAATCGGCACCGAACTTGACGGAGTGATTCCCGAAGGTTTTCGTCCAGTTATTGGCTAGTTGGAACTGGTCCTCTCGCTGCGTGAGTGTGCAGTTACAGCGATTAATGTTGAGACCGGAACCATACTGCGGTCCGACAGACTGGCTGTTATTGGGACCGCCGAAGGCTCCGACTTCCGTAATGTTCCAAGCGGGTGAGCCGCTGGTAAAGACGCTTCCGGTATTGAGGCCGGGGATGCCGAGTGTCGTTGCGGAGTTCTGACCTCCGTCAAACTTCGACGTCGCAATGTTGTAGCGGAAGTAGCCCAGGCGAACGTCGGTGATCAGGCTATTGCTGAGCACCACGTCCACGCCCGCTGCGGCACTGGAGTTCGCGCCCTTGGAGGTGCCGCCATAGCCGCCAAGACCAAAGCCCGCACCGCCCGCCACGCCGAAGGCAACAGGGCCGGTGAGTGTGTCGGTGAAGCGACTGAAGCGGCCGAAAGCATGAATTCGATCGCTGGCCGTGTAGTCACCGCGAACGTCCCACTGGTCGCTGTTAAACAGGCCGGTACCGTTACCGGAGTAGTTCTGTGTGAGGCCACGATTGCTGCCGGACGTGTTCGGAGCATAGGGCTGTAATTGCTTCAACAGAGCGAGTGCCGGCTGCGAAAGTTGCGCCGTCGGAATGACGTTATTGGTGTAGCCCGTCGCTGTTCCGGGACGGAAGATGAATGGCTGCGCGACGGGGGTGAAGTTGCCGACGACCGATCCACCTGCGGCTGGGGCGGAGAAGTAGTTTGCGTATTCCGTGAAGTCGCAGCCGGGGATTCCGCTGAGTGCCGTGGCCTGGCCAAGACAGGTCTGGATCAGGTGCTGTGTGGGAACGGTCTGCAGAATCGAAGATCCCACCTTCTGACGGACGCCTTGGTAGTCGCCGAAGAAGAAGAGGCGGTCTTTGAGGATTGGGCCGCCAAGCGATCCGCCGAACTGGTTCTTCAGGCCGACGGGAACAGCGGACTTCGTGGATTGCACGAACGGGTCGCGCGCCAAGTTGGCGTTGGACTGGCGATAGTCAAACGCAGATCCATGGAAAGCATTGGTCCCGGACTTCGTCTGCGCAGTCACGACGGATGAGACGGCTTTGCCGAACTCCGCGTCGAAGTTCTGCGTTGTGATCTTGGTTTCGGACAGCGAATCAGCGTTTGGATTGACGACGATGATTCCTAGAATCGGATCCTGGTTGTCGGTACCGTCAAGCTGGAAGGCGGTTCCCGCGAACGCCTGGCCGTCCACTTCGATCTGCTTCGACCCCTGGGGGTTCTCGCTGGCTGCGTGGCTCCACGTCAGTTCCTGCGCACCCGGCAAGAGGAGTTGTAAGCCGGTGAAGTTACGGCCGGCGATAGGCAGGTCGACGATCTCTTTCGCCGTGAGAGTGGTTGAGACGTCGGAGCGATCTGCCTTCAGTTGTGGCTGCTGATCTGCACGGACCTGGATGGTTTCGTTCGCGGAACCGACGGCCAGTGGGGCATCGATTTTGGCTGCGGTATCCGCAAAGACGTGGACCGAAGTCTGCTCGAAGCTCTTAAAGCCCTGCATCGTCACCTTGACGGAATAGTCATCGGGTACGAGGTGGTCGGCACGAAAGGCACCGCTCTCATTGGTCTTCACGGTCACCGAAGTGCCTTTGGCGGTATCGGTCACCACAACATCAGCGTTCGGGACTGCGGCACCGGAGTTATCTGTGACCGTGCCGTAGATGGACCCGTACACCGCTTGCGCGTTGACAGTACCCGGGACAGACAGGACCGTGACAGCCAGCGCCAGTCCAAGGCGTCCAAGAACTCTCATGAGACCCTCCTCAAGTGCGACAAGTCGAGGAGCTCTTCGCCGGGTTGGCGATGCATCTCAATGTTCGGGCGCATCACTTCAACGTTTCCGGAGCTTTCGACCGCCGAACATTAATGACGTGGAAAGCCTCCTGTCAATGCTTATTTGTCAAATTTGATAGGGTAAACCGAAGCACGGTGCTGGACCAAGAACTCATTCGATCTAAGTTGTTATCAATCTAAAGTTTGGCACTCATCTCCATCGGATTTTGACGTTATGCGAATTTGCCCTCACGCACAGCTCGCTCTTGCCTTACTGATGGCCTCCTGCATTCCCCGTGCAGTTGCGCAAGGTCGGGGGCCGGACGCCAGCGAGCTTTACGCGCGCGGATCAGCGGCGTTTGCAGCGGGACGGTTGGATGAAGCGCGAAACGTTTTCACGCAACTGGTCCGTCAGTATCCGAAGGTTGCAGCAGCACACGTTGCGCTGGGAACGGTGTTGCTTGCGCAGGGACGGAGTCGCGAGGCGGTGTCCGAACTGTCGACCGCACATCGTATCGACCCGCGCGACGGACACGCGCTACTGACCCTCGGCATCGCGCAGAAGGACAGTGCGCAGTATGCGGATGCTGTAAACAGCTTCCGTTCCGCGGTGGAGGCGGGCACTACACTCTCAGAACGCGAGACGCTCGCTTTCGCCGTCGCGCTCTCAGGCAATGGCGCGCCCGCTGAAGCGGAGGTTCTATTGAAGGCCGCGGTGGAGCGCGGAGAGACGTCCGCTGCGCTGCTGGACGCACTGGGGACGGTGACGGCGCAACAGCGGCGTTACGAGCAGGCAGAAGCGCAACTGGAGGCAGCACTGACGGCGGACGTCCGGTATGTCCCGGCACACGCGCACCTGGGATCCGTGCTGCTTGCGCTTCATCAGCCGGCGCCGGCTGCGAGTGAATTCAAGAAGGCAGTTGATCTGGGTGATGCTTCGAGCGCAACGGCTGCGCAGTTCGGGCGCGCGCTGGTCGAACTGAACCGCGCGGATGACGCCGTTGCTGTCCTGGAACCGGCGTTGCAGCGCGATCCGTCATCGTTGCACCTGATGTATGCGCTGGCACTGGCTCGCCAGGCGCAGGGCGACGCTGCTGCATCTTTGGCGTTGTTCGCGAAGTTTGTAGCCGCAGAGCCAGAGAATGCAGAGGCGCTGACCAACTACGGCCTGGCGCTGGTGCAGACGGGAGATGCTGCGGGCGGGCTTCGTCGCTATCAGGCGGCGCTTGCGCACAGCGACAACGCGCTCCTGCGTCAGAACATAGGTGTCGCTTACCTGCAGCAGAGCGATCTGGACCATGCGCTGGAACAGTTTCGCGCGGGTCTGGCGAAGGAGCCCGGCAGCGTACAGTTGCACTATGACCTGGGGCTCGCACTGAAGTTGAAAGATGATGTGGCAGGGGCGACTGCCGAGTTGCGCAAGACTGAAGAACTCGACCCAAACCTGCCGGACGCGCCGTACACATTGGGTGTGCTCGAGATGCAGCAGGGCCGTTTCCAGGAGGCCGCTCAACAACTACAGAAGGCAGTAATGCTGGAACCACACAATGGAGAAGCGTGGGCTCTGCTGGGCAGTGTCTACCGGCAGGGTGGTGAGTCTGAAAAGGCTGCGGAGGCCCTGCGGCAGGCGATAAAGCTGCAGCCGGATGCGCCCGGACCGCACATCACGCTGGCGTCCGTCATGCAGGAGAGCGGAGACCGCGCCTCGGCGACTGCGGAACGCAAGATCGCGGCCAACCTGAGCAGGGTGGCGGTTAATGCGCAGCGCGCAACGTTCTCGCTCCGGAGCGGTCGTGCGCTTCTTGCGCAAGGCAAGGCGACGGATGCGCTGGTGCAGATGCAGGCCGCAGTCACGGCCGCGCCGAACTCTGCGGAGGCGCACCGTGGCCTGGCAGATGCCCTGCAGCAGACAGGGCAATCTGCAGAGGCGAAGGCGGAACGTGAAAAAGCTGCGGCCCTGGACCCGGCGAAGCGCTAGTTTCGTCGTGCGTCCTCTCGTGAGGAAGTGGTATACGAGTAGTCGCTATGTTGAACTCACGCCGTTCCTTTCTAAAGAGCCTGTCGCGTACGGCCCTGGTGCTGAGCCTCCAGGATGTGCTTTCGCTGGCGGTGCCGGCGCAGGAAGCGCAACAGGGGATGTCACGGCCGACGTACAACGCGCCTGCCCGTGCGCCGAAGATGGCGGCATCGCCGATCCTTGGAACGCCTCTGGGCTACAGCTTCGTGGACGTAGCCACGCAGAGTGGTCTGCATGCCAAGACGATCTATGGGGACGAGCACAAGAACCGATTCCTGCTGGAAACGACAGGCTGTGGCGTCGCGTTTTTTGACTACGACCAGGACGACTGGCTCGATATCTTCCTTGTGAATGGATCGAGGCTAAGTGGTTTTCCAAAGGGGCAGGAGCCCCTCTCGAGGATGTTCAAAAACAACCGCGACGGCACCTTCACCGACGTGACCATCCAGACAGGACTGGGCCGCGCAGGTTGGGGGCAGGGATGCTGCGTGGGCGACTATGACAATGACGGATGGAATGATCTTTTCGTCAGTTACTACGGTCAGAACGTGCTTTGGAAGAACAACGGCAATGGCACCTTCACCGATGTGACGGAGAAGGCGGGGCTGAAGCAGGACCGTGTGCGCTGGAACTCCGGCTGCGCCTTTCTCGACTACGACAAGGACGGGCACCTGGATCTCTTCGTTGCGAACTACATCGACTTCGATCCGAAGACAGCACCGCTGCCAGAGTCCGCCGGCTGCGCCTACAAAGGCATCCAGGTCGCGTGCGGACCGCCGGGACTGGAGGGTGCGAAGAACATTCTCTATCGCAACAACGGCAACGGCACCTTCACCGATGTCAGCAAGAAGAGCGGCATCCTCGACACGATTGGAACGTACGCGCTGTCTGTGGTGGTCGCAGATCTGGACAACGATGGCTGGCCCGATATCTACGTTGCGAACGACTCGACGGCAGCGACGTTCTACAGGAACCAAAAGGACGGCACCTTTAAAGACGAGGCGATTGAGAGTGGCATCGCCTACTCGCCGGACGGTAAGCCGCAGGCCGGCATGGGCGTGAGCGTCGGTGACTTCAACCGCGACGGCCTGCTGGACATCGTGAAGACGAACTTTGCGGGGGACACGGATTCGCTCTATGAAAATCTCGGCGATGGCACGTTTGAAGACCACACCTATCTATCCGGCCTGGGTATCAATACGCGCTATCTGGGGTGGGGCGTGGGCTTCTTCGATCCCGACAACGACGGCTGGCCGGACATCCTTATCTCGAATGGGCACGTTTATCCCGAGGTCGATAACTCACACATCGACGCACCCTATGCGCAGAAGAAATACCTCTATCGCAACCTGCGGAATGGTCAGTTCGAAGAGGTGACGAAAGTCGCAGGGAACGGCATCAACGAGCCGGCGACGGCGCGTGGCTGCGCCTTCGGTGACTATGACAACGACGGCGACATGGACGTTGTCGTGAACTGCGTCAACACCGTGCCGCAGTTGTTACGCTGCGACAGCACGGTGCAGCGTAACTGGATCAAGTTGCGACTGGTCGGCACGAAGAGCAATCGAACCGGTATCGGTGCGCGAATCGTAGTTACTGCACAAAACCAACCAGGCAAGCCGCTGCAGCAACTGGATGAGTTACGTTCCGGCGGCAGTTACTACTCCCAGAACGATCTGCGAATGCACTTCGGACTCGATGTAGCACCAAAGGCCGAGACAGTGAAGATCACCTGGCCTTCGGGTGTCGAGGATACCTGGAAGGACCTACCAGCCAACCAGCTTCACGTCCTGGAAGAAGGCGGCAAGTTGTTGAAGTCCACGCCCATGGGAAAGAAGCTCACGCCTGCAAAGGCATAGGAGCCCACGCTTCGGCTCACCTCAGTGTGAGGCGATAGCAGGTGAGCTCGCATGAAGCAGTGCTCCCGACTTCTTTCGCCACGCCGCAAAAAGCGCGAACGAGATCAGGATGAGCGCGGTCGCCAGACCAATCCAGACGCCAAAGATCCCCATGTGAAAGACGAAGCACAACACCGCTCCCAGTGGGACGCCAATGGCCCAATAGCCGATCAGGTTCGCCCACATGGAGATGCGCGTCTCACCCATGCCGCGCAACGCTCCGCTGGCGACGATCTGCACACCATCGAATACGGCAAAGAGTGACGCCAGCGCGAACAGCGGTACGCCAATCGCGGTGACGGCGCTGTCATGCGTGTACAGCGCGATGAGGTATTTCGGCACGGCAAAGAACAGCACCGTCACGCAGAGCATGAAGCCCGCACCGAGCCCGAGTGCCAGCAAAGCGCGCAGCCTCGCACCCTTCGGATCACCCGCACCCAGCGCGTGACCAACGGCGATGGCCGCGGCTGCGCTGATACCAAGCGGCACCATGAACGCCAGCGCCGCATAGTTCAACACAATCTGGTGCGCAGCCAGCGCGGTCGGCGAGATCTTTCCCGCTAGAACAGTAGCCACCGCAAACGCGCCAATCTCCAGGACCAGCTGCGTTGCTGCCGGCAGGCCAAGCTTCAGCAACTCACGCATCTCGCGCAACACCGGCCTTGCCCAGTGCTCAAACAGCGGATGGCCGCGCTGCTTCTCATAACGCCATGCGAATGCGAATAGCGTCAAGGCCATCAGGCATCGAGACAGCACCGTAGAGATTGCGGATCCACCCACACCCAGCGCGGGCAGGCCGAGCTTGCCGTTGATCAGCACATAGTTGCCGCCCCAGTTCAGCAGGTTTGCGCCGACAAAGGTGATGGTGATCACCCGCACCTGCCCCACGGACTGAAGATAGCGGCGTGATGCCGCGTACAGCAGCAGCGGCAGCGTGCCCAGCAGCAGGATGTCGATGTAAGTCCGCGTGGGATGGATCAGTTCCGTTGCGACTCCGAAATGTGGAATCACTGCGCTCAGTCCGAAGGTGATCAACATCAGCGGCAACGTAGCAATCAGTGCAACGTAGACACCCTGCGCCAGCCAGCGATGGCACGCTTCATGGTCGCCACGGCCGTACGCATGCGCAATCACGGTATCCAATCCCAGCATCAGCCCAAGGCCGAAGAGTGACGGAGCGTAGTACAGCGCATTGCCAAGCGCAACCGCGCCGATCGCGACGGGACCCAGCCGGCCCACCATGATCACGTCGACCACACCCTGCAACATCCACCCAAGCTCGGCCAGCACAACCGGCCATGCCAGTTTCATCATGGATAGCAGTTCCGAACGCCATGGATGTGTTTGGGCCATCCGACGATTCTATCGAGATTTGCTCTCACTCATGACGCGAAACTCTCGGTATTGACAGGGAAAGTCCACGTTTCTGGCGCATCGGATCGAGACCATTCGTTCAGCTGCGCTGGGCATTGAGTGAAGACTCGGTTACGATTGAGCGCAGGGAGGGAACAGAGCCTCGGAGATCCAAGCAAACGAACGGTTGGCAGGGAAGTACCTGCAAACTAGTTCAACTGGCAGCCCATGCAGATGCCTGATCTCTGACGTTTGGAAACGTCATGCTTTTATCACCTCCTCACTCCCGTACGCACGCGAACACTCCGTCGCTGACACTTGCGCAGGCCGCTCTCCCGAGCCGTCCTGCATGTTGTTGTTGCCTGTAAGCAGTTGAGATTGCCCGAGAGGGCACGCCTCCGAGTCATATCGCTCGCGGAACATCTTCATCTCCTGCTGACCGCTGCCGTGCTGAGCGTGTTTCATTTGTCTGCTAAGCTTCCCGACAACCAAATTTGCTGGCGTTCCAGCCACGCGAAAACCCTCGAGAAAAAATCCATGAATCGACGCCAGTTTGTAGGACTATCCTCTGCCGCCCTTGCCGCAACTCAGGTGCGCACCGCCGTTGCATCCTCAGAACCTGCAACTGGTTCTCGGCCAAACTTTCTCTTCTTCATCGCGGACGATCTCATGTTCCGCACGATCAACTCCATCAATAACCAGGAGGTGCATACGCCCAACATCGACCGCCTGGTTCACGGCGGGATGCACTTCACCCATTGCTTCCACAGCGGCTCATGGGTCGGAGCCGTGTGCGTCGCCAGCCGCACCATGTTGAACACCGGCCTGTCGCCCTTCAAGGCGCAGAAGGCTCTTCTGGACAATCAGTCCGGCATGGTTCCCGTGTGGGGCCAAACGCTCCGCAACGCCGGCTATCGCACCTTTCAGACGGGGAAATGGCATCTGGATGCGGTATCGCTGCAGCGCTCCTTCTCGGATATTGCGACCACGGGACCTGGCTACCTGGACTCGACGAAGAACATGTATGACCGCCCCGCGCCGGGCAACACATGGAGCCCGACCGACCGCACGCTGAAAGGGCACTGGCTGGACGAGCACCTGTGGCTCAACGGCCCTGAAGGCAGTACGAAGCACTCGTCAGAGGTCTACGCCGACTCCGCAATCAGCTTTCTCGATCGGCAGCGTGCAGAGCATGACAAGCCGTTCTTTATGTACGTCGGATTTAACGCGCCGCATGATCCTCGTCAGGCACCCGAGGAATACCAGGCGATGTACCCCGTGGACAAGATCGCGCTTCCTCCCAATTACCTGCCACAGCATCCCTTCAACCAGGGTGACTTTCATACGCGGGATGAGCAGTTGGCGCCGTTCCCCAGAACCGAACTGGATGTGAAGACGCATCGCAAGGAGTACTACGCGATCATCACGCACATGGATGCCCAGATCGGGCGTGTGCTCGATGCACTGGATCGCAGCGGGCAGGCAGATAACACTTACGTGATCATGACGGCGGACCACGGCCTGGCCGTAGGCGAACACGGCCTGATGGGCAAGCAGAATCAGTACGAGTGCTCCATGCGCATGCCGCTGATCGTACGTGGCCCCGGCATCAAACCGGGCTCGCATAACGACGAGATGGTCTACCAGCACAGCATGTATGCGACTACCTGCGAGCTGGCCGGTGTCCCGGTTCCGCCGCATGTCGAGTTTCCCAGCCTGAAGCCGTATCTCAAGGGTGAGACGACGCAACCCATCAATGACGCGATGTTCGGCTGGCTCAATATCATCCAGCGATCCATTCGAACGAAGCAGCACAAGCTCATCTTCTATGTGCCTATCAAGCGCTTCCAACTCTTCGATCTTGAAAAGGACCCCTGGGAGATGCACGACCTCGCCAACGATCCATCCCACGCCGGCTTGAAGACTCAGATGATCGCGAAGTTGAAAGCCATGCAGGCAAAGCTCGGCGACCCGCTGGACATTGACGCGCCACCCACCGTAGCGCCGGGCGATTCGTACTAACGCAGAGTCACGACGCTCTCAGATACGGACCAACGCAACACCTTTCAGGAGGCGCGGCCTTTGGCTGTGCGAAATACATGACGCAAACTTCTTACTTGAGATCCATCCTTCGGAGTGCACCAGTAATTGCACTCGCACTGTCGGCCACGATGTTACATGCGCAGAGTGCGAGCGGCGCAATCAGCATCACGGTCTTTGACGCTGGTGGAGCAGCCGTTGCCGGCGCCACAGTGACCGTCACAGGTACCGACACAGGCGCCCAGTTACGCATACTGCAGACCAATGACAAGGGCATCGCCGAAGTACCGCTCGTTCCCCCGGGAAAGTACAACATCAGTATTGCGGCGCCGGGCTTTAAGACGCTGCAGCAACAATCCGTCAACGTGCAGGTCGGTGCAACTGTCACACTCCAGCCGTCGCTGCAGCTTGGCGAGGCGGCGGACTCCGTCATGGTCACAGGCCAGGCCCCGTTGATTGAGGACAGGTCACAGACGATCCAGCAGGTAATCGAGAACAAGGAACTCACGGACATTCCACTGAATGGCCGTAACTACGTGCAGGCTGCGAACTACATTCCGGGTGTCGTGCCGCAGAACGCTGGTCGCGATAACTCGTTCGTGGCCTATGGCAACGATGGTCTGCAGAACTCGTTTCTGCTAGACGGCGCGCGCAACGTCAACTACCTGCGCGGGCTCGACAACGGTCAGCGTGACATGGTGCGGCCGCCGCTGGATGCTCTGCAGGAGTTCACCGTGCAGACGTCAAACTACTCCGCAGAGTTTGGCGCAGGTGCAGGCGCTCTATTAAACGCCATCACAAAGAGCGGTACCAACCGCTGGCACGGCTCGGCCTATGACTTCATCCGCAACAAGGTGTTGGACGCAAGACCATACTTCTCCACAGCAGCGTCGCCGAAGCAGCAGTTCGTACAGAATCAGTACGGTGGCAGCTTCGGTGGTCGCATCATCCGCGATCGCCTCTTCTTCTTCGGCGCGTACGAAGGACGGCATACCAAATCCTCATCGTTCAGTCAGGCACCGGTTCCCACCGCTCTGGAACGTGCGGGTGACTTCTCCCAGTCGAAGTACACCGTGTACGATCCGGCCACGACGACGCAGGCAGGCGCAAACTACACACGCACTGCCTTCGCCCAGAACAGGATCCCCGCAGCTCGCATCAATGCGCTTGGACAACAGCTTGCCAATTTGTTTCCGCTGCCCAATTCGACCAGTCCGACCGACCCCTTTACGCATTACTACACCTCGTTTATTCCAAGCAAGATCGACGTAAAGAACGGCATCGGCCGTCTGGACTACACGCTCAGCAATAAAGACAGTTTCTTCGCCCGCTACGGTGAAACGCTAAACAACACATTCACAGGCGTCGGCTTGCCCGGAGCGCAGGATCCCGGCAATACCCGCATCGATTCCAAAGGCATCGGAGCAGGCTACACGCGTGTCATTACCCAGCAACTGCTGAATGAATTGCGCTTCTCCTGGACCAGCATTGCCGACGATGGTCTTGGCACCTTCGCACGGCAGGAATTTATCCCCGGCCTTCTTGACCCAGGCATCACCGAAGGCTGGCCCACCTTCAGCATCACCGGGCAGAGCACCATCGGTTCCCAGGCGGTGGGGAACTCGCCGCTGCATAAGACATCAGGGGTGTGGGATTGGGCCGATAACGTCTCGTGGTCCCACGGCAGGCACCTCACCAAGTTGGGCGGCGAGATGATGTGGATCCGGCCGAATACGCAAGCCGCATCCAACGGCCGTGGCAGCCTCGGCTTCACAGGCGCTTTCACGCAGCTTCCCACATCACGTTCCAACAGCGGATACGGTATCGCCGACATGTTGCTCGGCTATGCGAATTCGGTGAACACGGGCACCACGCTCAGCAGTCAGGAACGCGGCTGGTACTACGGTGGTTACGTCAACGATCAATGGAATGTAACGACAAATCTGACACTGAACTACGGCATCCGCTACGAACTCTTCACGCCCTTCTATGACGTTGACAACCGTGAAGCAAACTTCATCACCGATCAGGACAGCCCGTTGTACCTGCAGTACATCAAGGCCGGCATCGACACTCGGCTGCCACGTGCGCTCATCTACGCAGACAAGAACAACATCGCACCGCGCGTCGGTTTTGCTTACCGCGTGCCCGGTGTGAAAGATATGACGGTCCGCGGATCGTTCGGCATGTTCTATGCGCAGGACCAGGGCCTGGGCATTACGAGTCGCCTGTCAAATAATCCGCCTTACAACAACTATGGTGCAATCAGCCAGTCCAGCGATCAGATCAACACCAGAACCGCGTTCCAGCTAAGCCCCTCGCAATCTATCCCGCGAACCCCAGCGGTTGATCCGGCAACCTTCACCCTTTCGCCCACCTATACCGGCGGCGTCACCAGTTGGGTGCAGCACATGCAATATGGCTACGTGCAGCAGTGGAGCCTCTCCGTGCAAAAGCAGTTGCCATGGTCTGTGCTGACGGAGTTCAACTATGTCGGCAATCACGGCGTCCACTTACTCGGACGGTCGAACGTGAACCAGCCACTCGTAAACAACGGGACCACCGTGCAGTCGCGCAGACCGCTCTCCAGCGTGACGCAGTCCGCAGTCAATCAGATCGGTGACTGGAACGCCACGCAATACCAGGGCATCTCCGCGCGGATTGAGAAACGCTTTTCGAAGGGCATCCAGTTTCGCAACTCCATTACGTACGGCCGCAGCTTCAGCCTGTTGAGCCAGGCGTTGGATGTGTGCGACACCTGCACCAACGGCGACCAGTTACAGAACTCGTACGATCACGCATCGAACTGGGGTCCGAGCGACTTCGACGTTCCATTCCGCTACGTGCTCACCGGTCTCTTTTCATTGCCTACAGGTAGCCATGCCGTGATGAATAATCGCCTCGCATCCGCTGTCCTGGGTGGATGGGGTCTCTCGCCCATCTATGTGTGGCAGACTGGCCAGCCGCTCACACCAACCACGAGCACGGACATTACGAACTCCGGTCAGACCAATCGTCCCAACCAGGTCTGCAGCGCAAACGCGGCGGCTCCTCATACGATCGGCAAATGGTTTGACACAAGCTGCTTTGTAGCGCAGCCGCAGTACACCTTCGGCAACACGCGAAAGGGAGCGATTCGTGGCCCTGGACAAAACCAGTTGAACCTCAGCGTGCAGCGTGACTTTCCAATTCCGCGTTGGGAAGGTGGCAACCTGAACTTCCGCCTTGAGGGCTACAACGTCCTCAATCATGTGCAACTCGGCAATCCGAACGTGACCGTCGGCAGCACAGCATTCGGCACCATCACGTCCACCGCAGGAACCAAGCCCACCGACACCTCCGGAACGCAACGACAGGTGCAGGCGGCAGTTCGGCTCACGTTCTAACCTAAGCGGACCATGGGGCAGTGCGCCTTCCGCTGTCCCTTGGTCTTAACGTGCGGCAGCGCAACGACAGAGAGGAAAAAGTACACTCTTCTTCATGGCACTTCGAGTCAATGGCGAACTCATTAGCGACGAACGCTTCTACCGCGAGTTTCTCGCTGTCTCCGGCGGACTGACGCCGGAACAGATGCAACAGCGATCTCCCGCCGACTACACGCAGGCACAGGAGGTCGCAGAGCGCAGTGTGCTTCGCGCGGTGTTGCTGCGGCAACTCGCGGCGCAAGAGAATCTGATCGTGACGGAGCAGGAGATCGAGGAAGAGCGCCGCCTGGTATGGGGCAGCACCGCGAACCAGTCCTGCGGTGCTGGCGTGATGGATGAGATGGCAGAGCGCGCCACGGTCCGCAAGGCTGAGCGTCACATCACGCGCTATGTGCCAAGACCGGGCCGTCAGGAAGTGGAAACCATCTATCGTGGCAACGCTGCCGTCTTCACCTTGCCAGAGCGTTGGCTGGTGTCGCACATCATCTGTCTCGCAGAGACGGACGAGGAGCGGCAGGCTGCAAAGGCAACGCTGACACGTGCCGCCGAAGAGCTGAAGCGCGGCAAGCCTTTTGCAACGGTGGCCGATCGCTACTCCGACTGCAAAGGCAACGGTGGAGCACTGGGATGGATCTCCCGCGACGACATGGTGCCGGCCTTTGAAGAAACTGTCTTCAACCTGAAGCCTAAAAAGCCGAGCGACATCTTTGAGACGCCCTTCGGCTTGCACATCGCTCTGGTGCGCGACCATAAGGCCGCCGGGCTGCAGCCACTCGATGAGATACGTGCCGACCTCGCACGTCGCATCTTCGACGATCGCCGCATCGCCGTGCTCGACCAGGCGCTTCAAGCCATCTTCCAAAATGCAGACATTCAGATGATTGACGAGCCGCAGCGCAACGTCGCGCGCGGTGAGAGGGTGCAATGACCATGAAGGTTAGTCCATGCTGCGTGCCCAGCAAGCAGCACGCGCAGCTCCTGCAAGCCTCGCAGCAGAGCTCGACCGAACGCATCCGCGCAACGACCGGCAGCACCGAGGACATGGTCCTCCTACCAGGTGGCCGCTTCTTGATGGGGTCAGAGTCCGCCGACTCGTTCCCTGACGACGGCGAAGGGCCTGTGCGGCCCGTCACCGTAGACGCCTTCTGGATGGATCGCTTCGTCGTGCGCAATCGTGACTTCGCACCGTTTGTCGACGCTACCCAGTACGTCACAGAGGCCGAGCGTATCGGCTGGTCCTTCGTCTTCGCGGGCGACCTCCCGCCCAACGCGGATGGCTCCACGTCCGTGCAGGTTCATGGAGCAGAGTGGTGGCAGGGAATCGAAGGCGCAACCTGGTCGCATCCCGAAGGCCCATCATCCGACATCAGCACCCGTGCCGAGCATCCGGTGGTGCATGTCTCCTGGAACGACGCTGCCGCATACGCCGCGTGGGCAGGCAAGCGCCTCCCCACAGAAGCAGAGTGGGAGTTCGCAGCGCGCGGTGGCTTGGAGCAGGCAGCCTACCCCTGGGGCGACGATCTCACGCCCGGGGGAAAGCATCTCTGCAACATCTGGCAGGGCGACTTTCCCACCAGTAATACTGCAGAAGACGGCTTCGCCTCCACCTGTCCAGCCGACGCCTTTCCGCCAAACGGTTATGGGCTCTTTGGCATGACCGGCAATACATGGGAATGGATCGCAGACTGGTCTCACCCCACCTGGCATCAGCACGCAACGCGGCACAATCCCCTCGGCCCACCCGAGGGAGTCGCACGCGTGCTCAAAGGCGGCTCGTACCTCTGTCATCGCTCGTACTGCAATCGCTATCGCGTCGGCGCGCGCAGTTCCAACACACCCGACAGCGCGACCACGAACATCAGCTTTCGCTGCGTGCGTGACAAGGACTAAGCACCTTCATCCCAACGCGTTTCCTGCAGGAAAGGGAGTACGGATTGCCTTCAACAGCGCTCAATCGCAGACATTTCCTGCAGAACGCATTGTCTACTTCGGCTGCCTTCGCGCTGAGCAATCTTACGAAGTCGTTCGCGGCACAGACCAAACGACGGCCCAACATCATCTTCATTCTCGCGGATGACATGGGTTACGCCGACACCAGTGTCTATGGGCAGAGGAAGTTCAAGACGCCGCACATCGACCGGCTCGCAGCCGAAGGTGTCCGCTTCGCACAGGCCTATGCCGGAGCGCCCGTCTGCGCGCCCTCGCGCAGCGTTTTGATGACGGGCCTTAACACCGGCCACACCCGCGTTCGAGATAACTTCGCGCTGGCCGCAGGACACGTGGGCTTCAAAGGCAAAGAAGAGATCCGCCGAGCAAGCCTGACCGATGCCGACCACACCATCGCCGATTACCTAGCACGCAGCGGCTACAAGACAGCGCTCTTCGGAAAGTGGCATCTGGATGGCTATGATCCCGCGGCAACTCCGACCCGCCACGGCTTTCAGACCTTCAAGGGCTGGCTCACCCAGACAGCCAGCACGCAGGGCTATTTCCCAACGCAGCGTTACGACAACGAGCGCCTTATCGACCTGCCTGAAAACGCCAATGGGAAACAAGGTCGCTACGACACCACCATGATCACGGACGACTCGGTCAACTACATCCAGCAGAGCAGCGACACTCCGTTCTTCCTTTACGTAGCCTACGACGCACCCCACAGCCCCTACATCGCACCCGATCAGGGTTCCTATGCGAAGGAGCCCTGGGACGAAGACGAGAAGATCTATGCCGCCATGATCGGGCATCTCGACAATGGCGTCGGCAAGATCCTCGCAGCGCTGAAGCAGAAGGGAATAGACGAGGACACAATCGTCTTCTTCGCTTCGGACAACGGTCCTCGTTCAGAACCCACGCCCCAACAAACCAAGGTGGTGAACTTCTTCGATTCCAACGGTGCCCTGCAGGGCTACAAGCGGGACATGTACGAAGGGGGTATTCGCGAGCCATTCATCGCGCGCTGGCCGGGACATATCCCCGCCGGTAAAGTGTCGCAAGTCCCGATCTTCTTTCCTGACGTCTTGCCGACAGCCCTTGACCTGGCTGGCGCCCCACCGCAAGCGACCGACGGCATCAGCATCCGTCCTTATCTCTTCCGTCCGGAAGCCAGGCCGAAAGATCGTTTTCTCTACTGGGAGTTCTACGAGCCTGTCTTCGAACAGGCAGTCCGGTGGGGTAAGTGGAAGGCAGTTCGCCACGGACGGAAAGGACCGCTCGAACTCTACGATCTGGCCGTCGACCCGGCTGAGAAGAACAATATCGCTCAACACCACGCTGACGTCGTGGATCGTATCGAACGCTACATCGGCGAAACGCATAAGCCCTCAGCCGAATACCCCGATCCCGCATGAGCATGGTCGTTGTGGGATGCGGGATCGACGGAGCGGGAAAAAAGCGGAGAAGTTTCCCGCAGTCACGAGAACCGTATGGAAGGCATGCCGTTACCGGCGTAGGTGGTTGCCCCCCAGGGATTCGAACCCCGATTGAGCGAGTCAGAGTCGCTAGTCCTACCATTGAACGAGAGGGCAATACGGTGCAGGAGGATCCTGCTTAGGATGGAAGCGAGAGCCGCTTGGAAGCGTCTCAACCGCCTCTTCGAGTGTACGAAGACTTGCCCTTTACGTCAACCGCTACGGCTGCCGAAGAGTTGCTGTGCGCAGCCACCCAAAGCTGCCCGCGGAAGCCGGCACCACACCATGCACCCGCTTCGTGTGAACGACGACATTATCCGGCGACCAAAGCACCAGCGTCGGCTCATCATCGGCCAGTATGCGTTGCAGTTGCAGGTACGTCTCGCGCCGTTTCGCCTGGTCGATCTCGCCCGCACCCTGTGCAATCAACGCATCCGCCTGCGCGTTCGTATAGTGCCCTCGATTTGATCCTTTCGGCGGCATCATCGCGGAGCTATAGGCGTAGCGGAAGATATCGGGATCCTCATTCGACCCAACCCATCGCAGCACATAGATCTGGAACGCACCCTTCGTCACATCGCTGTAGAACGTACCGAACTCGTTCTGCCGCAGCGTCAGCTCAATGCCTGCGTCGCGCACCTGCTGCTGCACCACGGCCGCCAGCAGACGCATCGTGTCATCGGTTGAACTCTTCAGCGTCAGGTGAATGCGCACGCCCTTCGCGTCCGCGTGATATCCAGCAGACTCCAGCAGCGCCTTTGCCTTCATAACGTCATGCGAGTACCGCGTGATGGGATCGCCAGCGCCCGGTGCCGCCCAGTGACCCAGCGGCAGCAACGTGTCCTGCACCTCCGCCTGGCCATGCAGCAACGCCTTCGTAATCGCAGGCCGATCCACCGCATACGCAAAGGCCTGTCGCACACGCTTGTCCTTCAGCAGGGGATCAGTCGCGTTGAAGGTCATGTAGTTCACAATCGATCCGGGCTTGCTCTCCACCTCCAGGTTGGGATCGTTCGCCATCGCCGCCACAGTGTCGCCCGTTAGCGCATTGGACGCAGCGTCTGCAGAACCCTTCTGCAACTCCAGCGCGCGCGTGATCGAGTCCGGCACAATGGCGAACCGCACCCGCGGAATCGACGGCGCACCGCCCCAGTAATTGGGATTGCGCTCCAGCACGACGTCTTTGTCCTGCTCCTCGCTTACAAAGCGAAACGGGCCGCTGCCGATCGGGTGCTCACCCATCGTCTTGCCCGCACCCTTTTCCACCACCGCGCTCAACTCATCGCTCATGTTGAACAGCAGGCTCGCATCGGCCTTTTTCAAGTGCACAATGCAGGTGTGCGGATCCGTCACTTCCGTGTGATCCACGCTGGCAAAGTTGCCGCTCTTCGACGTTGTGATGGCGCCGTTGTGCATGCTGTCGATCGACCACGCCACGTCATTCGCATCCAGCAGCTTGTCATCGTGGAAGTGCACTCCATCGCGAATGTGCAGCACCAGCGTCAGCGGATCGCGCCACTCCCACGCCGTAGCAATCGCCGGCTGCAGGTTGTAGTGCTCATCCTTGCGTACGATCGAATCGAACAGCAGCGCGCCGATGTGCTCGGCCTGCGCATCACTGCCAATGCGTATGTCCAGATTTGTTGGCGAGCTTTCGATATCAATGACGAGCGTGTCACGGTCCGGCCGCTCATGGCACGCTGCAAGCGGCAACAACGAACCCAGCAGTAAAACGCCACGCAAGCTGCAAAACACACGTCCTCGACAAGCGGTCACGGCAGCGTAACCCGTCCAAGCGCCGCGTCGCGCTTCGCACCGGTCGCAGCAGGCACATTCCCCGGCAACTCATGCCACCGCAGCCAGGCCAGCAGCGCGAACGCCATCGCCTCCTTTGCCTCGGCAGGCACACCGTGATCGGCTGACGTGCTGACGGTTATGCCAAGCGGCTCCAGTCCGTCTCGCAACAGCTTCATCAGCGTCGCGTTATTCGCGCCACCGCCCGCCACGATGTAGTCCGTCGCATCGGCAAGCGGTGCTCGTTGTCCGAGGAAGGGCCACACGAAACTGCGATACGCATGCAGGATGCTCTCGGCAGTCAGCGCCGTTGCAGTCGCGATCACGTCAGCATCCTGTGCGCCCTGCTTCCTGCAATCCGCGATGAAGCGGGTCACGAAGGTCCCACCAAACTCCTCACGACCGCAGCTCTTCGGCGGCGGGGCAGAGAAGTACGGCAGCTTCAACGCTTGTTGCAGCACCGTATCGATCACGCGGCCACGCTTCGCAGTTGCACCGTTGCGGTCGTAAGCCTTGCCATACAGCGACTGCATACAGCCATCGATCACGACAGAAGCAGGGCCGGAATCAAAGGCAAGCAGATCGCCCGTCCCCGCAGGAATGGCTGTCATGTTCGCGATGCCGCCCAGGTTCTGCAGAACGCGATTTCGTTTTGCATGCGCAAAGAAGACGCGATCGAAGATCGGCACCAGCGGCGCGGCCTGTCCGCCCGCGACCATGTCCGCAGGTCGGAAGTCGCTCACCACCGGCATCGCCGCGCGCGATGCCACCTCGCTCGCTTCACCAATCTGCCAGGTACAACGCAGCGGGTCTCCTAAGAACTTGGCCGGCACACCCTGGTGATAGATCGTCTGGCCATGCACGCCGGCCAGCTTCGCCTTCACGCCAAGCTGCTGCTGCGCGCGCACAATCGCGTCGCCATAGAACTCACCCAGCCGCCAGTGAAGCCGAGCCAGGTCGGCCACGCTGATTGCCTTCGCATCCATCGCGGCCAGTACCGCCTCACGCAGCTTCTTCGGATAGGGTAACGCCGCATGGCCTAGCAGCTTCATCTTCGGCGATGCATCCGCTTTGCCCGCCGCAATACGCACCAGCGCGACGTCCACACCATCGGCAGAGGTGCCGCTCATTACGCCCGCAACGATCATCGGCTTTGGTGTCTCGGTCATTCCGCAATCTCCCGTTTCAATTCGGCCAGCAACTGCAATGCTTCCATCGGCGTCATGCGATCCACATCCAGTTCACGGACGCGATCCACCACGCGCTGCGACAGCGGCGTAAAGATCGTCATCTGCATCGGCGGTGCCGCAATCTGCGCGGCTTGTCCCGCCGCTGCGACAGACGCGCTCTCCGCCTTCTCATGCATCTTCAGCACAGCCCGCGCACGGGCGATTACATCCCGCGGCAGCCCCGCCAGCTTCGCCACTTCAATGCCATAACTGCGATCCGCGGCGCCACTCTCCACCTGGTGAAGAAACACGATGCCTTGTGGCGTCTCGCGACATGCCACACGCAGATTTTTCAGTCGAGCCAGCTTCTCTTCCAGCAGTGTCAACTCGTGATAGTGCGTGGCAAACAGCGTCCGAGCGCCAACACGATCATGCAGATGCTCGACAGCAGCCCACGCCAGAGACAAGCCGTCATACGTCGCAGTGCCGCGACCCATCTCGTCCAGCAGAACTAAACTCTTAGGAGTTGCCGAGTTCAGGATCGCTGCAGTCTCCGTCATCTCCACCATGAAGGTCGATCGGCCACGGGCCACATTGTCACTCGCGCCAATGCGCGTGAAGATGCGATCGACCAGGCCCAGCTTCATCGCCACCGCAGGCACAAACGATCCACTCTGCGCCAGGATAGCCAGCAGCGCGGCCATGCGCAGATAGGTCGACTTACCACCCATGTTCGGGCCGGTGATCAACGCCAGTGACGGCCCCTGCGCGCCGTCAAGAAAGCCCGAGTTCGGAATGAACCGTCCCGCGCCGCTCTCCTCAAGCCGTAGCTCCACCACCGGATGCCGCGCCTCGGCAAACTCGAAGACCGTCGTGTCCGCCAGGATCTCCGGCCGCGACCATCCACGCAGCGCAGCGATGTGAGCGAAGTTTGCGAGCAGGTCAATCTCGGCAAGCCGTCGTGAAGCCTCGCGCATACGCGCCGCACTCCCGAGCACCTCACGACGCAGTGCGGCGAAGATGCGTCGCTCGATCTCGCCCACACGCTCCTGCGCCGTCAGGATCTTGCGCTCGTACTCCTTCAGCTCGGGCGTGGTGAAGCGCTCGGCATTCACCAGCGTCTGCTTGCGTTCGTAGTCGCTCGGCACATTCGCCAGGTTCGACTTCGTAATCTCAAGGTAGTAACCGAAGACGCTGTTGAAGCGCACTTTCAGGCTGCCAATGCCCGTCCGTGTGCGCTCGCGTTCTTCAATCGCTGCGATCGCCTCGCGTCCACTGCGGCTCAGGCCGCGCAACTCATCCAGCTCAGCGTCCACGCCAACCTGAATGGCATCGCCCTCGCCCAGCTTCAGCGGAGGCTCATCGACCAGCGTGGCCTGGATGCGGGCACACACATCCTCCAGCGTGTCGAAGTGCTCGCGGAGCACGCCCCAGCGGCCTTGGTTCAGATCGGCCAGAGCCTCCTGCACCGGCGGCAGTGCCGCCAACGTTCGCGCCAGCGCAACCACCTCGCGAGGTCCCGCGGAATCCAGCGCCAAGCGTGCCAGCAATCGCTCAAGATCCAGCACTTGCTCCAGCGCGCGCCGCAAGCGCTCGCGAGAAGCCAGCGACCGCGCGGCCTCGCCCACAGCATCATGGCGAGCGGCAATCTCCACGACATCAATCGAAGGCCGCAGGAGCACCGCGCGCAACATGCGTTTGCCCATCGGCGTACGGCAGGCATCGACCGCGTAGCAAAGCGTCGTCTGCTGACTCTCACCGCTGAAGAGCGGCTCGATCAACTCAAGATTGCGCACGCTTACCGCATCGAGTTCCAGGCACGTCGACCGCTCATAGAACCGCGGCACATCCAGGTGTTCCAGCTCCTCATGCTTCGTCGCGCGCAGATAGTGCAGTAACGCACCCGCTGCAATCGCCGCCGAAGTCCGCCCGGCCAGGCCGAAACCCTCCAGCGAATGCGCGCGATAGTGGTTCTGCAGCAGCGGCAGGGCATAGTCCGCCGTGAAGACCCAATCCTCAACCGGCGTCCTCGTACGGACAGAGGACAGCATGTCATCGCCCGCCTCGGAGCCATCCAACTCCGGCTGCGACCCTCCCAGATGTAGTCCCGCCGGCAGCAACACCTCGCGCGGACGATTGCGCGCAACCTCCTCCGTCGCTGCAGAAACGGCATCGGCACCACGGAACTCCGTCGTGCGGAACTCACCGGTCGAGAGATCCAGCAAAGCCACACCAGCAGACTTGCGATCGTTCGCTACAGCCAGCGAAGCCAGGAATGTGTTCTCCCCGGCGCCGGCACTCGGATCCAGCGCAGTCCCCGGTGTGAAGACACGCGTGACCTCGCGCTTCACAATGCCTTTAGCCAGCTTGGGATCTTCCATCTGCTCACAGATGGCAATGCGATATCCCTTGCGCAACAGCCGCTGCAGATATCCCTCAGCCGCGTGATAGGGCACGCCGCACATGGGCTGCTGCCGCTCGCGATCGCGTGCGGTAAGAGTCAGTTGCAGTTCGCGGGAGGCGACGACGGCGTCGTCATAGAAGAGCTCGTAGAAATCCCCCATGCGAAAGAACAGCAGGGAATCAGGATGCGCAGCCTTGGCCGCTGCGAACTGCCGCATCATGGGCGACAGCTTGTCAGACGCCAGCGTCTCCGCCTGGGACTTGCGTGGCGTCTCTGTTGTGATCTTTTCCGCAGACATACTAGAACGCCAGCATACCGGTTCAGGGCATGCTGGCGCTTGGAAGGCTATCGGCGGGGCGTTGGCTACGAGCGGGTATCTGCGTCCGAGCCGTGCTGCTTCACCATCTTGTTGTACAGACCCAGGATCAGGAATGGCGCAACCCACTGGCCGACGAACAGGGCTGCGTGATCCTTGCGGATCGCCTTGAAGACCAGCGAAGCGCTGATCGACGCAATCGCCGCAGTCAGAAAGATGCCGCTGGGAACCTGGGACGTGTAGCTCTCGATGTAGGCCGTGGTCTGACCTTCGGTTGCTTCGCCTGCGTGAACGCGCTTGTCGCCTGTGAATTCAAATGCCATGATTCCTCCTGCCGGGACACTTCATTCCCGTTCTCTCCCTCGGATGCGCCATCGAGCGCCGCAGGAGACCAGAGCCATCTCGGCCATTTCATGACACAGCAGGATCGGCAGGAAGATTTCGTCTCACGCGCAGGACTACCCGATACCGCGCAGGGACCATCGATCCCGCAGCGCAGAACAGGACCTCCATCACCCGCAGCCCCCAAAGCGACGCCCGTATACTGTTACCTGGTTCGTTACGGGGTAATCCTGCGCGTTCCGCGCTGATCAATGTCGCTATTCTGGCTCAAAGTCGCGGTCATTCTCTACGGCGTCGCCTCACTGGCGGTGCTTCCGGCCGTTCTCTATGACCGGCCGCGCTGGCGCCTGCTTGCGGTGCCAGCCGCCGTCGCCGCATTGCTCTTCCACTTCGTCTCGGTGGCCGAGATGCTCAACGCCGCCCACCACTTCCTTCCGGTCAACGCCAGCGAGATCCAGGCAGTCCTCGGCCTCCTGCTCGCCGCAGCCTTCCTCGCGGTCTACGCACGCTATCGAACCCTGACGGTCGGAGTCGTTCTTCTGCCCGCCGTCTTCCTGCTCGGCCTGCTGCCCGCCTTCGCGCCCGGCCGCCGCCAGCTCGACGTTCCACTGCTCCACTCGGTCTGGCTATGGCTGCACATCGGCCTGCTCCTCGCGGCCTACGCGGCGCTCTCCGTCTCCGTGCTCGCCTCGGTTCTGTATCTCATTCAAGAGAAGCGCCTCAAGTCGCGCACCTCCGCCGGCATGCTCAGCAAGCTGCCGCCGCTTGAGACGACCGACCAGATCGCGCTCAAGTCGCTGCTGATCGGCCTGCCCTGCATGACCGCCGGCCTCCTCATCGGCACCACCCTCGCGCAGATGACCTACGGTGCCGCCTACTTCCGCGACCCCAAGGTCCTCCTCTCGTTCGCGATGTGGATCGCCTATGTCGCCATGATCGCCATTCGTCGCAGCAGCGGTCTGCGCGGACGCCGTGCCGTCTGGCTCAGCTCTTTCGTCTTCTTCATCATGCTGGCGGTGTGGTCGGCGGACACGGTCAGCAGCGTGCACCAGTTTGCGGGGCGCCCGTGAGTCTCTCGCTACTCGGCGTCAACCACAACTCAGCACCCATCGACGTTCGCGAACGGCTCGCCATCGCGCCCGGCCGCCTCGCCGACGCCACCCGCTCGCTCGTCCACCACCCCGGCGTCCGCGAAGGCCTCATCCTCTCCACCTGCAACCGCGTCGAGCTCCTCATGGAGCACGAGTCCGCCAGCGACCTCCGCAGCTTCCTCTCCGACTACTTCGCGGTCCCCACCGCCGTCCTCGCGCCGCACCTCTACGAGTTCCGCGAGCAGGAGGCCATCCGCCACCTCTTCCGCGTAGCCTCCTCCCTCGACAGCATGGTCGTCGGCGAACCCCAGATCCTGGGCCAGGTGAAGGAGAGCTACACCGTTGCGCGCGAAGTCGGCGCCGTCTCCTCCACACTCGAGCGCCTGCTGCAGTCCGCCTTCACCGTCGCGAAAAAAGTCCGCACCGAGACCGAGATCGGCTCCTCCTCCGTCTCCATCGCCTCCGTCGCAGCCGACCTCGCAAAGCAGATCTTCGGCTCACTCAAAGGCAAGCAGGTCCTGCTCGTTGGCGCGGGTAAGATGAGCGAGCTCGCCGCACGCCACCTCATCGCGCAGGGCGCCAGCTCCATCCTCGTCGCCAACCGCACACCCGAACGCGCGCAGCGACTGGCCGAGCAGTTCCACGGCCTCGCCGTCCCATTCGCTGACCTCCAGCAGCACGCGCCCAAGGCCGACATCATCGTCACCGGCACCGGCGCCCGCGAGCACCTCTTCAACGTCCGCGAGGCGCAGGCCATCCTCCACGCCCGCCGCGGCCGGCCCGTCTTCTTCATCGACATCGCTGTCCCGCGCGACGTCGATCCCGCCGTCAACGGCGTCGACGGCGCCTTTGTCTACTCCGTCGACGACCTGCAGCAGGTAGCCGCCAAGAACATGAACGCCCGCGCCGAAGAGGCCGCAGCTGCCGAGCAGATCGTCTCCGACGAGGTCGACCGCTTCGCCGCACGCCTCCAGACGCTCGACGCCATCCCCGGCATCCTTGCACTTCAGCAGCACGCCGAGCAGCTACGCCTTTCCGAACTCGACCGCGCCCGCGCAAAGCTGAACACCCTCACGCCCGAGCAGCAGGAAGCCGTGGACGCGCTCACCCGCTCCATGATGAACAAATTCCTGCACGCTCCCATGACCGGCATGCGCAGGAGCGCCAACGAGGGAGACTCCGCCACCCTCACCATCATCCAGCGCCTCTTCAGCCGCGATCGCTGATCCGCCACGTCAGACCTCTCCCCGGCCCAACCGTCCATCTCACAGAACGTGAGGTGGTTTTCATGGCAGCACACGACAACGACACACAAAAAGAACCACGCGGCCTCGGCGAACACACGCGCGGCCTGGCAAGCGAGTACGCTCACGAGCAGGGCTGGCAGCTAAATGAAGAGCAGCGCACCAGGCAGCCTGCCGGCAAGCAGAACACCGACGGTGGTACCGACTACGAGTACGGCGCACGCGACTTCGGCGATGAACCCGTCGACACCGCGCCCCTCGCATCCGAGGACAAAGTAGCAAAAGCACGCGAAGCACTCACAAAGGAGTAGCAATGGCGACCCTCAAAGAAGAGCAAAGCAAGATGCACGGCGACAAGCTGAGCGAAGCCGTCAAGGGCGGCCACGTCGATGCCGTACCCGGCGACGACAAGGCCCACGCCCACTCGCACGCAGCGCACCTCGCCGAAGAGGGCAAGGTGCACCTCGGTGCGGAGAACATCGGCAAGCAAGGCAGGGAAGCCGGCACCGAGGACCACCCGCCCCAGAACCCCACCCGCGACGGCAGAACCCACACGCGCCAGTAGCACCAACGCAGCACATAGAAGAGGCGGCCACCAGTGCCGCCTCTTCGCGTTACCGGCGCGATCTCGGAATCGGCAGCCCTGGCGACGGATGACGCGCAATCCGTCCATCCGGCGTCAGTTCATCCCTCCGGCTCTGCAGATCGTCCTTCTCCTGCGCAGCCTCGCTCTTCTTTCCGCCACCAAAATCCAAACCAAACTTCGGAGCACCTTCGGTCCCGGTAATCTTCACCGGTATCTCCGCGCCTGCACCGTGTTTGCTGAAGAACGGATCGGCCAGCTTCAGCAGGAAGCTCTTCCACCCGGTAGCAACCATCTGCGAAACAGTCGCCGCCGTCCGCACCTTGCCATGGAAGTCGAAGGTCTTCCCATCCAGCGAGTACACGCCATCCAGCGCAACCTGCGCACCCGGCAGCAGGTAGTTAAGCTGGCTAACCGTCATCTGCCCGCGACTCAGCACCAGCGAGCCGCTCATCTGCGAAGGCACATCCGAGGCCCCCGGCCTGGCATCCTTCGGATTCCCCTGCGCCCGCAGGCTCAGCATGTCCACCTTGTCCTGCACCTGCGGATTCGTAAATCGGATCTGCCGCAGTCTAAATCTGCCCTGCATCTCCAGCTTCTTCGTCACGCTCTCCCTGCCGTACGGCACGCGTAGATGCATCTTCATGCTGATGCCGCTCTGCATAAAAGGCGGCCGCGTCTTCACGGCAAGCTCCAGAAAATCCCGCAACCGCCCCGCAGGAATGTCTACATCCAGATCCGTGATGTGCCCCTTACCCTTCACATTCAGGATTGCGCCGGCACACGTAAACTCGCTGCCGCCCAGCTTCGCCTGCACCGACTGCAGATAGGTGTCGCCGTTCGTGCCGTCGATCACCGCACGGTAGTGTGTCGCCAGCGGCATCGGATGATTCGCCGTATCCAGTGAAAAGTCCGGCGTGGTCGTCGTGCCATCCGCCTCAATGCGGTTCAAACGGCCGTTGAAGCTGCCTGCCGACGACAGCGTGCCGCCCACTCCCTTGATGCTGTTCAGCTCCGCATGATCGAAGACGTAATCTCCCCGCACTGCTGACTCGCCGGGCTGCTCTGCGTTCCAGGGACCAAAGGCGCCGGATGCATGGATCTGTCCCCGCGGGAACGCGTTCATCAGCGTGGCCTCGTACTCCATCGGCTCACCCTCACCCACATGCCGCAGCCGAATGCGCTCCAGGGCAAAGCGTTTCGGATCCTTGTTCGCCTTCGCCGTGCCAATCACAAGTGTCGAGTTTTCCACCAGGATCTCGTCTGCGATCACCTCGATCTTGCCGCGCCTGCGTCTCGCAGGTGCATCGGCAACACGTTCCTGCCTCGGCGGAATGCGGATGGTCATGCCGGCCACGCGCACCGTGCCCACATGCATCGGCTTCACAAAGAGGCTGCGCAAGGGCGTGTGGAATTCAAACTGTCCCACCGTGATCAAGGGATCGTTCGCGCCCGCCGTCACCACGTCATCCTGCGAGTAGATACGCAGGCCGCTACCGGTGACCGCAAAGCCATGCAGCAGCGAGACGTCGAAGTAGTCGAGCTCCACACGACTGTGAAATCGTGTCTGCAAGGTCTCCACCACGCGTCCTCGCAGGATCGGCCCAGCCCGCCGGACCATCACCTCGCCGACCACCAGCAGCGTCAGCAGGCAGACCAACAGCCCAGCGCCGATCCACCACCACACACGTTTTCGCGGCACCGCGGACGTGCGGTTCGAGTGCATCCCGAAATCGTCTTTCCCATCCGCCAAGCATCACTCCCAACACCACACAGTCTGCAACAGAGAGCAAACTGTTGAGCAACTTCACCTGCAACTCGGACGATGCAACCCGCCTTACGTCAACGCGGCTGTGAATCGCGGCTGGGCATCCCGCGAAGAGCGCAGTATGATGGCCGCATGCATCTTCGCATAGGATCGCGCGGCTCGCGGCTGGCGCTCTGGCAATCGAATCACATCGCTGCACATCTGCGCGCGCTCGGCCACACTGCGGAAGTCACCATCATCCGCACCACCGGCGACCGCCTGCAAGACCCGGCATTCGCCGCCACCGTGCTCGGTCCGGACGGCAGGATCCCGGCGAACATCGATGGCAAGGGCATCTTCATCAAGGAAATTGAGGAAGCACTTGAGGCGGGCACCATCGACCTCGCCGTGCACTCCCTCAAGGACCTTCCGACGCAACTGGATGCGCGCTTCACGCTCGCCGCCATCCCGGAGCGTGCGGACCCACGCGACGTCCTCCTCGTGCCGGAGTGGCTGCAGATTCATACGCTGCCCGCGAACGCACGCATCGGCACCACGTCGCCGCGCCGCATCGCGCAACTGCGCGCACTCAATCCTGAATTTCAATTCGTCGCCATCCGCGGCAACATCGACACACGCATCCGCAAGCTCGGTCGCGGCGACTGCGACGCACTCGTGCTCGCCGCCGCGGGGCTCGACCGCCTTGGGCCTCGCCTGCTCAAGCCCGTCGAACTCGACCCGCAGCACCCGGAGTACGGCCGCACGCCACATATCGAATGCATCACGCATCCAGAGCACGATCACCTCGGCGAGCACTTCGATGCCAAGGGCCATGAGCACGGGGAAGAACTGCCCGGCCAGGCCGACTGGATCCGCCAGCGATTCGATCCGGAGATGATGTGCCCGGCTCCCGGCCAGGGCGCACTCGCAATCGAGACCCGTGCAAACGATGCGGCAACCATCGCCGCCATCCAACCACTCGACAACGCCGAAACTCGTTACGCAGTCGAGGCGGAGCGTTGGCTCCTCCACGCACTCGGCGGCGGATGCGCACTCCCTGTGGGCGCGCTCTGCACCCATGCCGACGGCGGCGCCACGTTGCTTGCAACGGTGGTCTCTCCCGATGGAGACGCCATGGCAAACGTCATGCTGTTTGCAACCCCCGGCGAGTCGGCTGAGAACTTCGGCACACGCGCTGCAAACGATCTCATCGCGCAAGGAGCGCGGGAGCTGCTGGCGGGAGAATTCGCCACGGCGGACGCGGAGTAACTCTTGGCAGCTCGGGTTCTTGTCACACGCGCCCCCCATCAGGCGTCCGCCCTCGGCGACGCTCTGATCGCGCATGGCCTGCGCGTCGTATCCATCCCAACCATTGCACTCACGCCACCCGCGGACGACTACGCCACGCTCGACCGCGAACTCACGCAACTCGACGAGTACGACTGGATCCTCTTCACCTCCGCCAACGCGGTCGCCGTCTTCGCAGAACGGCTTGAGGATCAGGCGGTCCCATTGAGCTGCGGCATCGCCAGCATCGGCGCAGCCACCACCAAAGCCCTTCGCGAAGCAGGCTTTCCGGTCCGCCTCCAGGCGCAGACCGCCATCGCGGAATCGCTGGCGAAATCCCTCCTGCCGCACGCAAAGGGATCGAAGATGCTACTCGTCCGCGCAGAGCAGGGTCGGGATATCCTCATCGAAACACTCACAGCAGCCGGCGCCGAAGTAACGCTGGCACCCGCCTACCGCAGCGTCATCCCCATGGAATCGGTAGACCGCCTCAAGCGCGAACTGCCCAACGTCCACGCCATCACCTTCACAAGCTCCTCCGCCGTCCAGAACCTCTTCGCGCTGCTCGATGCGGCGAAGGTTGGCCTCCCGCCCAGCGTTGTACTCGCCTCGATCGGCCCGATTACAACGGCAACACTGCAGGAACTAGGCCACAAAGCTACGATCGAAGCCCGCGACGCCTGCGTCGCTGCGCTCGCCGTGGCAGTAGCAACGGCCCTCCGAAACCAGGCATAGCTCCACAAGCTGTCAAGGTCCCGGGACCGGCGATGTAACTCATTCCAATCAAGATAAAGTTGGCGGGTAATTAGCCTGAATCCGCTAAGCTTGAAGTAGTCCTACAAATCACGACGGAAACGCTTGCCATCCCGCAGCGAAGCGGAGGATCTCCAGTTGCTGCATCCGTCAATCCGATGCCAGCGACACAAAGGTCCGTCCGTTTGCGCAAATCACGAAGCCAGAAGCAAGAGGCGGGAACCAGTGACCCTAACCCCTTTAGAATCTAATTTTTGCCCGTAACCCTTTTAGAATCTGATTTTTGCGGATACCGCCTCCGCTAACTCCTTTAGAATCTAATTTTTGCAAAAATGCGGGGGGGGGAGGGTCCCAGGAACTAGTGCGTACTCCAGGTCTTGTCGCTCGAGTTACAAACCGTCTCCAGCGAACAATCCACGCACTTTGGCTTGCGAGCCTCGCAGATCTGGCGGCCATGATGGATCAGCCGGTGCGAGAAGTTGATCCACTCCGTCTGCGGAATGATCTGCATCAGGTCGCGCTCGACCTTCACGGGATCGTCGTTCAACGTGAGTTCCAGTCGTCGCGAGAGACGAAGAACATGCGTATCCACGACCACACCGGAAGCGATGCCATACCAACTGCCAAGCACCACGTTCGACGTCTTACGTGCCGCGCCCGGAATGCGCAGCATCTCGTCCATCGTCTGCGGAATCTGTCCGCCGAACTCTTCGGTAACAACCTTCGCCGCACCGACCAGCGACTTCGCCTTCATACGGAAGAACGACAGGGAACTGAGGATCGGCTGCAGCTCCTCAGGCGTCGCGTGTGCCATCGCCTTCGGCGTCGGATACGCGTGGAACAACGCGGGAGTCACCATGTTCACGCGGGCATCCGTGCACTGCGCCGAGAGGATCGTCGCAACCGTGAGCTCCCACGCGTTGCTGTGGTGTAGCGCGCATACCGCGTCCGGATAGGTCTTCGCCAGCGCATCGATGATCGCAGCAATGCGCTCCGGCGCCAGCGGCTTCTTCGTCCTGCCGACAGCCTTCTTCGTCGCAACAGGCTCCGACGCAGCAATCTGCCGCGCACGGATACCCTTCGCCGCTGCAGGCGAGACAGCTTTCTTCGCAGGCAGCGGCTTCGCCGGTTTGACGACCTTCGCCATTAGCCCAGGCGATCCAGCATGTCGGCAGGCGTGACGCGTACGCACGAGAAGATCGGGAAGTCCTTCAGCGTGTACATGCTGATCTCGGTCTCGCGGAGCTGCTGCACCAGGTCGACGAAGTCCTCAGGGAAGTTGGTCTCGAACGCGACCACAAACTCCTGATCGTCGATGCCGAACGAGTACGTCGTGTTCAGCTTCACGCGCGGGTAAGCAAGGCCAACGCGGATGTGCTCTTCCATCAGCCGGCGACGCTCTTCCAGCGACAGCAGATACCACGGACGCGTCTTCCAGAACGGATAAACGAAGATGTACTTGTGGCCGCCGGGACGGATCGCGCCGCGACCCTCGCCTTCGCTCTCGTCCTCGCGGTCGATCTGGTACTGCGAACGCTTCGTCATGGACAGGAAGCTGTGCGGCGTCTCCAGGTAGCCACCCAGCGGCGAAGCCAGCAGCTCGCTGCGCATGCGGTTCATCTCCTCAACGGAGTAGCAGATCGACCAGACGCACATGTCGACATCGCCGCGCGTTCCGACCGTCGAATAGGTCAGCGTCAGGAACTCGCCGGGCTTGTTCCACCGCTCGATCACCTCGATGAAGGCAGCCTTCATCGCAGCCTTCTCGGCTGCAGGCAGGCGCTTCCACTCGGGCAGGACCTTATAGAAGGAGAAGGCAACGATCTGCCGCTTCACCGGCGGTCCGCCATGAGCCGCGGGTGCAGCACCATAGCTGCTCGCGGGACGTCCGCCCGTGACTGCGGGCGCAGCCGTAACAGGTGTAACGGTGTGTGCGGCGTTGGTCGGGGTCTCGGGCGCGGTTACTGTCTCAGCCATACCTCCAAGGATATCAGCGGCCGCATGACAGCGCGTAGGCACGAGCCACATCCTTCACCGAAGCACAGGCCCACGCCGGGTATACTCACCGTGGCTCCCCAAACAAAATGACTGAAAAAATCATCGATTTTCTACTGCCATACGTCACGCACCTGATCTCAGCCATCGGCTACCCCGGCGTCGCGCTGCTCATGGCGATTGAATCCGCGTGCATTCCGCTTCCAAGCGAAATCATCATGCCCTTCGCAGGCTTCGTCGTCGACCAGGGCAAGATGAACCTCTACGCCGCCGCAACCGCCGGCGCACTCGGCTGCAACATCGGCTCGGTCATCGCCTACTGGATCGGCGCGCACGGCGGTCGTCCGCTGGTGGAGAAGTTCGGCCGCTACGTACTCATGAGCCGCAAGGACCTCGACCGCGTCGATCACTACTTCCAGAAGTACGGCGACATCACAGTCCTCATCGGCCGTCTGCTACCAGTCGTGCGCACCTTCATCGCACTACCCGCAGGCATCGCCCGCATGCCGCAGCTGCGCTTCCACATCTACACGTTCCTCGGTTCGTGGCCGTGGTGCTTTGCTCTGGCGTACGTCGGCATGAAGGCTGGCGCAAGCTGGAACGATCCGCACAGCCCGCTGAAGAAGATCCTGCACAAGGCCGATGCTGCCATCATCGCGCTCGTCCTCATCGGCATCGTCTGGTTCGTCTGGAGTCACCTGAAGAACCGCAACGAAGAGTCTGCAGCGTAATAGCGTCACAGGTGGACGCGCGGCACGTCAGAATGTGGAGCCAACAACCAGGCCTACCGCGCAGGCGGCAGCGGCGGAGCTTCTGAGGTGGCAACGACTCGAAACTTCGCGCTGATGTTTTTTGCGTCGACGTTGTGCGCTGGTTCCGTAAAAGCACAATATCCACGCGACGATTCGCCGCGCGCCCTGACTCCGTGTTGTTCCCGGCGATCGGGTGAAATTCGGCGTATCCCGCGATGGCAAAGTCTGCCGGCGAGATCAAGCTGCAGCGCATCAGCACTTCCGCAATTGCTGCGGCGCGAGCCGTCGACAGCTCCCAGTTGCTTCGGAACTGCGCTGTGTGGATGGGCCGATTGTCCGTGTGACCCTCCACGCGAAGCGCCCTTCGCGGTAACGACGCGGCGAGCTTGTTCAGGATCGGCTGAACCGATGGCTTCACCTCCGCAGAGCCTGAGTCAAAGAAGCCCGCGCTGTCGAGGGACAGCGTGATGCCGTCCTCGGCATCACGCATCTTGACCAGGTGCTGTTGCAACGCAGGCGCAATGGACGCTTCGATCGCCCTCTTCTCCGCGTCACCATCGCTTCGCTCGGTGCTGACTAAAGCGGTTTCGATAGGCAGTTCCAACGGCATCGGATCGCCGCTGGAGGTCCCGGCGCCTGGTGCAAGCGGCGGCGTTGCAGCGTGTGAATCGAAGATCGCCTTTTGTTGGAAAGCTGTCTGCATAGCGGCAGCCATCTTCGACGACTTTTTCTTGTCGCTGACGCTCGACGCAAACATGACCACGAAAAATGCGAAGAGCAATGTCAGCAGGTCCGCCCAGGAGACGAGCCAGCGCTCATGGTTGACGTGTTCCGCGTGCTTCTTCTTGCCCATCGCTACGTCTTCGCCTCCGCTCTGGGGTTCGTGAGGAATGTTTTAATTTGGTCTCGATCATCCGCGGATTCAGGCCTTCCAGGATGCTGATGACGCCTTCGAGCATCATTTCCTGCATCATGACGTGCTGTTTGTGGCGAATCTTCAGCTTGCCCGCTGCTGGGAGGCAGAACAGGTTTGCCAACGCAACGCCGTAGATGGTCGCTACGAAGGCGACCGCGATGCCTTTGCCGACCTCATCAATGTTGTCGAGGTGCTGCATGACTTGGATCAGTCCGAGCACAGCGCCGATGATGCCGACAGTTGGTGCGAAGGCGCCGGCTGACTCCAGCACCTGAGGGACCTTTTCGTCCATCTCACTCTTGTTGTCGATCTCGAGCTGCAGGATCTTGCGGACCTCGCCGGACTCCGTGCCATCCACTGCCAGCATCAAGCCCTGCTTCAGGAAGGGATCGTGCACACTTGCGAGATCGCCATCCAGCGAGACGATGCCGCTCTTACGCGCCTTGTTTGCGAACTCGACGAGCTGCTTTAGAACGGCCTCTTCGTCATGATCCTTGTGCAGGAAGACACCGAGGATGCCCTTGGCGGAGGCGAGCAAGACGTTCAGCGGAAACTGCACGCTGATGGCGCCGATTGTGCCGCCAATCACGATGATGGCTGCGGTCAGTTGTGTGATCTGGGCGATGCTGCCGCCCTCCATCATCATGGCGCCGAGGATGGCGACCAAGGCGATCACGATGCCACCGATGCTTGCGAGGTCCATGGTTCTCTCCGTGTCCTGGGCGGCTAGTCGTTGGAGTGAAGTTCGATTTCGTGGGCGATGCTGGCGGAGTTGTGCGCTGTGATAGCGCTTGCCGCTGACGGCCAGGCTTCTGAGAGCACCTGTGCGCGGTAGTGCAGCGTGCGTTTCAGCACGTCATCGCAGCTTTCGAGCACGACGAGTTTTTCGCCGGTGACGAGCGTCAGCGTTGTGTCAGGGATGGATTCTGCGTGTTTTATTAGGTCGCTGTTTACGAGTAGCTTGTGTCCGTTTAGGCGGGTCAGTTCGATCATGGCCTGTTTGCTCCACTGGCCTTATCGGCTGGTGGTTCAGGAGAATGAGGAAGTTAGTCGCGGACTGCGTGGAAGCGCAGGCGGACGTAGTCCGCCCACCATTGGCCGCTGTTGTCGCAGAGCATTGGCCTAAGTAAATCAGTGACTTCCGAGACTGCTGGCTCCCGGGCGGCTTCGGGCAGACGGGCCAGGACGCCGCTGCGGAAGGTGCGCAGCCACTCCTCCATGCCTGCTTTCACGAGGGTTGGGCGGGGTACGAGGGCCATGGTGACGATGCGGAATCCGTTGGATTCGAGCAGCGTGCGGTAGTCCATTTCGGAGGGATAAAACGATCCTCCGAGCTCTTCTGCGTCAAGATTGAATCGTCTCAGTACGGCGAGTAGTGCTGTTCGTATGGAAGCGATGTTTCCGAGGCCTCCCATCTCGGCGACGAAGCGTCCGCCGGGTTTGAGCGCGCGGTGGATTCCCTGGAGGACGCTTGTCTGGTCCGTGACCCAGTGGAGGGCAGCGTTGGAGAAGACGGCGTCGAACTCGCTCTGGAAGGGGAGTGAGCGCATGTCAGCTTCGACGGTCTTCAGGCCGCGCTCGCGGGCGGCAGCGAGCATGGATGTGTCGGCGTCGCAGCCGGTGACGTTTGCGCCGGTAGCTGCGATGCGTTCGGTTAACGCACCGTCGCCGCAACCGAGGTCGAGGATGGCTTCGCCTGGCTTTGCATCCAACATGGAGAGCACTTCACCGGCCAGGTTGGCGACGAAGCGGCCGTTGGCCGCATATCGGGCAGCGTCCCAGGTTTGCGTACGTTCTGTTTGCGTCGTGTGCTCGGTCTGTGGTGTGCTGGCCATGCGATTGATTGTTCGCTGCCGCGGGCGGTGTTGCAATGATCATAAGAACTTTGCACAGGGTCATAAGAGGGTACGGAACGACATGCCGAAGTCTGCACTGGAATTCGCTGAGAGTAACAAGGCGAATGCGCTCGCTGAGTTGAAGGATTTTCTGCGCATCCCATCGATCTCCACATTGCCGGAGCATACGGGTGATGTGCGTCGCGCTGCGCAGTTCGTTGCGGACGAGCTGAAGCGCATCGGGATGGAGAATGTCCGGCTGATCGAGACGCAGGGGCATCCGCTGGTTTATGCCGATCACCTACACGCTGCGGGTAAGCCGACGATCCTTTGCTACGGCCATTACGATGTGCAGCCGCCCGATCCGCTGGATGAGTGGCTGACGCCGCCCTTCGAACCGACGGAGCGCGATGGGAATATCTATGCGCGTGGCGCTGTGGATGACAAGGGCCAACTGTGGATGGAAGTGAAGGCTCTTGAGGCTCTGTTGCAGGCCGGACCGCTGCCGGTGAACATCCGCTTCCTGGCTGAGGGTGAGGAAGAGGTTGGTGGCGAGGGTATCGCTGCCTATCTGAAGGAACATCCCGAAGAGCTGAAGTGCGACGTTGCGCTGGTGTGCGACACGGAGCTGTTTGCGCCCGATCTGCCGACGCTGTGTGTCGGTCTGCGCGGCATGATCTACACGGAGATCGAGGTGCGCGGTGCCCGCACCGATCTGCACAGCGGCATGTATGGCGGCGCTGCGCCGAACCCATTCGTCGCGCTGTCGCAGGTGATTGCCAAGCTGAAGGACGAGGATGGCCGCATCCTGATTCCGGGTATCTATGACGGCATCGATGCGCCGACGGCGGCGGAGCTGGCGGCGTGGAAGTCGCTGCCGTTCGACGAAGAGCACTACCGCGAGACAGAGGTAGGCAGCAGCGTTCTGACGGGCGAACCCGGCTATTCGGTGCTGGAGCGGACGTGGGCCCGGCCGACTCTGGACGTGCACGGCATGCCCGGTGGCTTTACCAGTGCGGGTGCGAAGACGGTGATCCCGGCGAAGGCTTTGGCCAAGGTTTCGTTGCGGCTTGTGCCCGGTATGACACCTGCGGATACCTTCGAGAAGTTGAAGGGCTACGTGGCAAGCATCGCGCCGAAGGGAGTGTCCATCGAAGTCCGTATGATCCATTCTGGGGAACCGATCGTGGTCGGTACCGACAACCGCTTTGTTCAGGCTGCGACGGATGCGATGCGCGCAGTCTTTGCGAAGGAGACGGTGTTTGTGCGTGGCGGCGGGTCGATTCCGGTGGTGGGTGACTTTGCGCGGCAGTTGAAGGTGCCGACAGTCATGATGGGGTTTGGCCTGCCGGATGACAATCTGCACGCGCCAAATGAGAAGTTCAACCTAAGTAATTTTTACCGCGGGACGGAGTCGATTGTCCGGTTCTTCGCATTGTTGGGCGCATGATTCGTACGTATGTATTAGCCGGCGGCGAGAGTTCGCGCATGCAGCGCGAACCTGGTTCGCACGCAATTGATAAAGCATTACTGCGCATGGGCGACGAGACGTTGCTGGAGCGCGCTCTGCGCATTGTGCACGATGCTGTTCCCGGCAGTGACCCTGCCATTCTGTGTGGCACGCCGGAACGCTGCGAGCGCCTGAGCGCCTATGGCCGCACGGTGCCTGACGTGACCTGTGGTTGTGGTCCAGTGGGCGCGCTGGATGCGGCGCTGCAGGATGCGGAGGGTGCGGAGTATGTCTTGCTGCATCCGATCGATCTACCGCTGCTGCCGGCTTCGCTGCTAATCCGCTTTGTCGCAACTGCAATTGCCTCTGGCGCTGCGGTGGCACATATGGTGACGGAGGGTTTTGCGCAGCCGCTGCCGTTGCTGATCCGAGCCGATGCTCGCGAGGTAGTGCGGACCGCATTGAAGAATGGGGCGTTGAAGCTGCAGCCGGTGCTGCACGCCGTTGCGGATCATCCCTGCATGCTGGGGGAGGATGGCAAGTCGATCTGTACGTTTGAGGTCTCTTCGCTGGTGTCGCCGGTTACGGCTTCGCGCGCTTTCGTGAACGTGAATACGCCCGCTGATCTCGAGATTGCCCGTGATCTAGCGGGAGTTCCGACCGAAATGGCGGGAGGCGCATCGAATTAGCATGCCCGACGAGACACTTGAAGATCACAACAAGTTGCAGCAGCAGGACCAGGTGCTCGCCAACGAAGAATCTGCCACGCAGGACATACCGCTGACCGCCGACGAGCAGGCGACCGAGGAGATGCTGAACAAGCCTCTCGTCGATGAGGTCTCAGAGGATGTTGCGGAAGAGGTCGGCGACTTCTTCGAGCAGTCGAAGGAGCAGAACGAAGTCTCCCACGAGGACAGCCAGAAGCCTTACATCTCGTTCGAGCATGTGTTCAAGTCGTTTGGTGACTTCAAGGTGCTGGAGGATGTGAGCTTCTTTGTGAAGCCGGGCGAGACACTTTGCATTCTTGGGCGGTCGGGTGTGGGCAAGTCCGTGTCGCTGCAGATGCTGATGGGTTTTCTGAAGCCGGACAAGGGCAAGGTCTGCGTTGCCAACGAGGATATCTGCGCCTTCAACGAAAAAGAGATGCAGCCGATCCGCCGCAAGGTGACGATGGTGTTCCAGAACGGTGCGCTCTTCGATTCGATCTCGGTCGGCGAGAACGTCGCATTCCCGTTGCGGGAAAAGGGTGAGCTGGAAGAAGAACAGATACGCCAGGTGGTGAAGGGCCTGCTGGAGATGGTGGGTGTGGCCGGCATGGATGACCTGTTGCCGAGCGATCTTTCGACCGGCATGAAGCGTTCGGTTGCGATTGCGCGCGCGCTGGCTGCGCAGCCGGAGGCTGTGCTGTACGACGAGCCGACGACGATGGTGGATCCGTTGATGGCGCACCTGCTGGGCGACCTGATTGAGCGGTTGAAGCGGCAGTTGCACCTGACAAGCATTGTTGTGACGCATGACATGCGGTTTGCGAAGAAGCTGGCGGATCGGCTGCTGTTCCTGCATGAAGGGACTGCGCGGTTCTTCGGTACGCTGGCCGAATTGGAGAAGATCGACGATCCGATCCTGCGCGATTTTATGGCGCTGGATGAGTTGGTGCTGCCGCAGTAGAGCAGGGAGTAGGGAATAGGGATCCGTCTGCGGGTTATGCTGGGTGCACTCACTCTATGTGCGCCCGCTTTTCTTTGGGCCGAAGGACGACCTTCATGACCAGGCATTCTCGTTGGGCAGCGGCAGTCCTTGCCGTTGTGACTGTTGCTGTTCCTGTCTATGCGCAGGAAAAGGGCAATGCGCCCTCACGTCCGACGGACAGTAACATGATTCCGCAGACGTTTACGCCGCCGAAGGCTGCGGCGGTGATCGACGCGCCGAAGGTGGCGTTCGATTACGAGAAGCGCGTGGTCATGATTCCGATGCGGGACGGAACGAAGCTCTACACAGTGATCGTCGTTCCCAAGGGCGTGAAGAATGCGCCGATGCTGCTGACGCGCACCTGCTATAATGCCGCGGCACGCGCGCATGCTGCGCGTGATCCGAAGGCTGCATTGATGGCGGCTTCGACCGGGCGCAGTGCTGCTGCTCCTTTTCCCGCGCCTGGCCGTGGCGCCGTGAAGCCGGATGCGCCGCACATGATCGACGAGTTGAACCTGAGCGATGAAGTGTATGTGCGCGATGGATACATTCGCGTCTACCAGGATGTGCGCGGCAAGTATGGGTCGGAAGGTGCTTACCTGATGACGCCGCCTCCGGTGGGACCGTGGAATCCGACGGGTGCGGATGACACGATGGACGCGTATGACACGATCGACTGGCTGGTGAAAAACACGCCCGAGTCGAACGGCCGTGTGGGCATGACCGGATCTTCGTATGAGGGCTTCACGGTTGTGATGGCATTGCTGCATCCGCATCCTGCGTTGAAGGCTGCCGTGCCGGAGAGCCCGATGGTCGATGGATGGATGGGTGATGACTGGTTCCAGTACGGTGCGTTCCGTCAGCCGAATCTCGACTACTTCATCTCGCAGACGACGGCACGCGGTGCGGGTGTGCGTGTGTCGCGCGAAGGCCGCGATGAGTACACCAACTTCCTGAAGATGGGCTCTGCGGGCGACATGGCGCGGGCGATGGGCGAGGAGCAACTGCCGTTCTGGAAGATGGTGGAGGCGCATCCGGCGTACGACGCCTACTGGCAGTCGCAGGCACTGGACAAGCTGATCGCAAAGACCGACCTGACGGTGCCGACGATGTGGCTGCAGGGGCTGTGGGACCAGGAAGACATGTATGGAGCGAACCACAGCTATGCTGCGTGGGAGCCGAAGGATACGAACAACAACATGAACTTCCTGGTGATGGGACCGTGGTTTCACAGCCAGGTGAATCGGGAAGGGCACCAGCTTGGGCCTCTGATCTGGGATACCGATACGACGGCGACTTATCTGCAAAACGTTCAGTTGCCGTTCTTCAACCAATACCTGCGTGAGGGTGCGCCAAAGGCGGATACGCCGCCGGTTTATATCTACAACACGGGCGAAGATCACTGGGACAAGTTTGCAAAGTGGCCGCTGAGTTGTGAGAGCGGCTGCGATGCGACGGCGAAGCCGATGTACCTGCAGGCGGGTGGCAAGCTGGGCTTCGATGCACCAAAGAGCAGTGGTGAGAAGTTCGACGAATTTGTGTCGGACCCGGCGAAGCCTGTGCCGTTTTCTCCACGGCCGTATACGGGTGAGAACTGGCGGACGTGGCTGGTTACCGATCAGCGATTTGTCGATGGGCGTCCGGATGTGATGACTTACACGACCGACCTGTTGAAGGAGCCGGTGCGTGTGAGCGGTGTGCCGAAGGTGAACCTGGTGGCGTCGACGTCGGGCACCGATAGCGATTGGGTTGTGAAGTTGATCGATGTGTTTCCGGATGGACATGCCGAGGCGATGGGCGGCTATGAGTTACCGATTGCGCTGGATATCTTCCGCGGACGTTATCGCACGAGCTTTGAAAAGCCCGAGGCTCTGAAGTCGAACGAGGCGCTGACGTACAAGTGGGATATGCCGAATGTGAACCATGTCTTCCAGCCGGGTCACCGGATCATGGTGCAGGTGCAGAGTTCGCTGTTCCCGCTGTATGACCGGAATCCGCAGAAGTTTGTGCCGAACATCTTTAATGCGAAACCGGCGGACTACGAGCGGGCGACGCAGCGGATCTACCATGAGGGGCCCCGTGCCAGCTTCATCAGCCTGCCGGTGGTGCCGGTCACTGCGACGCCATAGCGGATGTTGAATGAAGCGGAAGGTAATGGGCCGGCTGCTTGCCGGCCCATTGCTTTTCCTGTTGAGGGGCGGCGCAAGTGGCTTTCTGTCAGTTGTTTAGAGGGAGAGGGGTGGTGGAGGCCTGGGCGCTCCTAAATTCATTTCAACTATCTGTTGACAATGATTACCTCATCGATATATTTTGGTGTTGAACACACCGAGGGACGCCTCAAACAGTGTATAACCGACGACCCAATCAAGGAGTTCAACCTATGCGCTCGATCCTCGCCGCCGCCGCTCTGCTCGTTGCCCCCGTCATGATGCCTGCACAGGCTCTGCATTCGAATGTTTCGCACCTGGTTGCGTCCGTCGATGCTCCCGCGTTTGCCTTCCAGGCGAGTGCTGTGAAGGCTGCCACGCCCCGCATCTACACCGGCCTGAAGGCGCCGGTACGTCTGAGCGCTCTGAAGGTTGCTGCATCGCCCGCCGTGTCTGGCGAGGTGGTTGTGGAGTACACGGTCGACACGGCCGGCGTACCGCAGAACGTCCATGTTGTGAAGTCGCTCGACAACGCAACGAACGAGCGTGTTGTGGAAGCTGTGAACAAGGTCCGCTACACCCCCGGTACGCTGAATGGCACTGCGGTTGACGTTCCTGTCACGCTGCACGTCGCAATCAACAACTAAGCATTCTTCATCACGCAGCACAGAGCAGACCCTTACGTCGGTGGGTCAGCTTTCGAAGGGCCGCCCAGTCGTGGGCGGCCCTTGTACGTTTGCGTTGCTTTCTGCCTGCGCGGCTTAGTGCGTTGTTGTGTGTAGCAGGGGCGAGACGTGCCTGGCATGGGCGAGGGTGAAGACCGGGCAGGGCGCGAGGATGACGACGCGGGAGGTCCTTCGCAGCGGGAGATGCGATGCGAAGCTGGAGCGCCGGTTGACTCCGAGGACGATGGCAGAGGCATGGACCTCGCGTGCGTATTCGACGATGGCCTTGCTGACGTCTTTGGCGAAGACGGCATGCGACGAGGGTTGTAGTGCTTCCTTGCCGGATGTTATCTGCAGATCGGCTAGCGCTGTCTGCATGATCTTTGCGACGATGTGGTTCTTTGTGTCGATGGATGACTTCGGCAGGACGTGGATTGCGTGAAGCGGCACCTGCTGCTGGTGCGAGAGGAATGCTGCGTAGGCCATGGACTCTTCGACTCCTTCATGGAAGTCGGTGGCATAGACGATGGGACCGGCGTCGAGTTCGGGCGATGGCGGTAGAAAGCCGGGGCCGACCGTCATGACGGGGCAGTCTGCGTTACGGATGATGGCTTCGGCGGTGGAGCCCATCAGGAGCCGGTCGAAGCCACGGCGACCCTGTGTTCCGACGACGACGAGGTCGGGGCTCTCCTCGCGAATGGCTTGAAGGACGACGGTGGTGATGTGGCCGTCGAGGAAGATGGGCTTTACTGCGACGGTGGGTGTTTGCAGTTGCTGCGCCAGGGACTCCAGTTCGTGGCGGCGTTGCAGACCGAGCAAGGCGAGCTCCTTGTCTGCATCGGGCCACTCGGAGAGGTCGTCGTGCTCCAGGATGTAGAGGAGGCTTAGCTGCGCACCGTGATGCAAGCAGAGGCGATGCGCCTGTTCGACGGCTTTGGCGGATGCGTCGGAGAAGTCAGTGCAAGCCAATACGCGCTTGAACTGAAGTGCGGGCGCCGCGAGGTTAACTGGAGAATGAGTCTCCGCAGAGAGAATACTTGGCTGCACGGAAATGGAACTCACGGTGCACCTCCACGTTGAACCTAGCTTCTTTGTGCGGGATGGCCTGTGATGCGCGTCACGCCCGCAGATGCTCTGCGTCACCGCGTCGAGGATGTGGGTGCGGGAAGCTGGATGCGCGGGGGCGAGCGATGAAGGATAAGGTTCGAGGGTTTTGGATGTTGACGCTGGTACGTGGATGTCTTGCGGTGCTGACCGGGTGCCTGGTGATGGTGACGACGGATATGGACCGGAGCATCCTGCTGGTGTCAGTGGGCGTGGCCATTGCTGTGACGGCTCTGGCCTTGTATGGGATTGTGGATAGCATTCTGCTGCTGGCCAGTGGATTTGACTATCCGCATCGTTGGCCGAAGCGGGTGATGCAGATCCAGGGTGTTGTGGGCATTGTGATTGGCGGCTTGTTGCTGACGCTGTTCTTCGATCATGCTGGCGTGGAGTGGTTTCTGCCGATGGCAGCGCTGCAGGCACTTAGTGCGGCGGTTGGGGAATTTGTGTTGTTGAAACATACGCGGGCACAGCGGTGGGCTGTCTGGGATTTTGCGGGTGCGTTTGTTGCGACTTGTTTTGCGGTGGTCTATGCCACGATTCGGATTCGCGCGGGCGCTGGGTTTTCACCTGCGGAGTTGGCGACTGCGATCTATCTTTACCTGCTCTGCTTTGGTGCTGCGCAGGCGGCGACTGCGGTGAGGATGTTGCGGTCGAAGGTGTTGCCGTTGGACGGTCATAGCACAACTCGTGGCATGGAGCTGGCGTCTGCGCCCAAGGTTCCTTAGTCAGTTCACTTTGCGCTGACGTTTGACGTTGACATGATGTAGCGTTTTGCGAGCTCGACGCATAGCAGATAGGAGACGGTTGCTGCCGCCAGGAAGGCGAAGTAAGTCAGCGGCAACCTGGTGAAGGCTAGATCTGCTGCGAAGCGGGAGTAGGGCAGCCAGAATCCTACTGCGACGATAAAGATCACAGATAAGAGAAGACCTGTGCTGGGGCGACTGCGGAATGGCGATCGTACGGTGCGGATGACGAGCAACACCAAGGTCTGTGTGGCGAGCGATTCTACGAACCATCCGGTATGGAACTCTGCGGGACCTGCGCGGAAGAAGTGAAGCAGGACGTAGAAGGTAAGGAAGTCGAAGATGGAGCTGATCGGTCCGACGAGGACCATGAAGCGACGGATGATGGCGATGTCCCACTTCTGTGGCTTGGAAAAGTATTCTGCGTCGACGCGGTCGGTCGGGATGGTTAGTTGCGAGAGATCGTAGAGGAAGTTGTTCAGTAGCACCTGTGCCGGCAGCATGGGCAGAAATGGCAGGGCGACTGCCGCGACGGCCATGCTGAGTACGTTTCCGAAGTTGGAGCTTGTCCCCATCAGCAGATACTTCATGACGTTGCCGAAGGCGCGCCGGCCTTCGAGGATGCCCTCATGCAAGACGGCAAGGCCTGGCTGCAGGAGGACGACGTCCGCGGCGTCCTGCGCGACATCGACGGCACCGGGTGCTGCGATGCCGACATCGGCCGCGTGGAGTGAGGGGGCGTCGTTGATGCCGTCACCCATGAAGCCGACGGTATGACCTCTTCTGCGGAGGGCTGTGAGGATGCGCAGTTTCTGCGGAGGTGAGACGCGTGCGAATACATTTGCACGTTCGGCTACCTGTGTGAGCGCGTTGTCACTCATTAGTTCGAGTTCGGTGCCGAGGACGATCTCTGCGACTGGAAGACCGGCTTGCGCACAGATGTGTGCTGCGACGAGTTCGTTGTCGCCGGTGAGGATTTTGATGGAAACACCATCTCCCTGAAGGCGTGCGATGGTCTCGGCGGCATCGGGCAGGATGGTGTCGGCAAAGGAGAGGAAGCCGTTGAGTGTGAGCACGCTTTCATCGGCGAGCTTGTATTGCGGCTGTACCGGAAGTGTTCTGGTTGCGACAGCGAGGACGCGATAGCCGAGGGTGCTTTGGGCGGTGTAGTAGGCCTTCGCGCGGGAGAGCGCTTCGGCGGTCATCGCAAGCACTTTATCGCCGGATGTGAAGGATGTGAGGAGAGGGAAGATGCCTTCGGGGGAGCCCTTGCAGATGAGGGTGCGCTGTCCTGCATGGTCAACAATGACGGAGAGGCGGCGGCGCTGGAAGTCGAAGGGCAGTTCGTCGATCTTTGTCGCAGTTGGTGGTGTTGGATTGCCGGCGAGGATGGCTTTGTCGAGTGGGCTCCGGATGCCCGCCTGCAAACTGCTGTTGATGAGTGCGAGATCCTGCGGGGCGCTGGAGGCGGTTCCGTCGGGTGATGCGCTGACGACCAGCGACATGGTGCCCGCGGTCAGGGTGCCTGTCTTGTCGGAGCAGAGGACATCGATGCTGCCGAGATTTTGAATTGCCGGAAGATGTTTCACGACGACATGCTTGCGCGCCATCGCTACCGCTCCGCGGGAGAGCGTGACGGAGGTGATCATGGGGAGAAATTCCGGCGTGAGTCCGACGGCCAGCGCAACTGCAAACAACAGTGACTCGATGGGAGGCCGGTGCATGGCGAGATTAGCAGCGAGCACCAGCAGGACCATGACGAAGACGATGCGGGCGATCATGTAGCTGAAGCGCTTGATGCCGAGGTCGAAGGCTGTCTCAGGAGGTTTTGCCGCGAGGTGTGCCACGATGTCGCCGAAGGCGGTCGACCTTCCTGTTGCCGTGACGATTGCCGTTCCCGTGCCGCTTACGACGGATGTGCCCAGGAAGATCATGTTGACGGCATCTGCGGAGCTTGATGCTGCGTCGGACGTGGCTCGCTTTTCTACGGAAGTCGATTCCCCTGTGAGCATGGCCTGGAGCAGGGCGAGATCCCGTGACTGTGCGAGGCGTGCGTCGGCGGGAACGAGGTCGCCGGCGGAGAGGCGGATGACGTCGCCGGGAACGATCTGCGACCGAGGAATCTCCCGCCAGGTGCCGTCGCGCTTTGCGGTGGCAGTTGCCGCGACAGTCGCCCGCAGTCGTTCGATCGTGATGCGTGCGTGGTAGGTCTGCGCGAAGTCGATGCCGCCGCCGATCAGCACAATGGCCGTAATGAGGATGGCATCGAAGCGCTCGCCGATGGTGAGTGAGATGGCAGCCGCGACGAGCAACACGACGGAGAGTGGGTTGAAGAGAAGCAACACCTGATCGAGCCAGGGTGTCTTGCCCTGCTTCGATGCGGATTCATTGAGGCCGAACTGATTGAGGCGTTGCGCAGCCTCTTGCGTGGTGAGACCAAGGAGCGTGCCGTCCTGCGAGGCTGCATCGATGTCCGCGATGATGACTGGCATGGTGCGGCTCTCCTTCAAGGAACGATGACTGCGGAACCGACGACGTCTTCGTCCTTGATGGCTGCGAGTGCCTCATTGGCTTGTTCGAGTGAGAAGACCTTGATGGCGGGTGTGATTCGAATCTTCTCCGCGATGCTCATGAAGTCTTTTGCATCCTGCCGGGTCATGTTGGCGACGCTTCGAATCTGTCGTTCGTGCCAGAGGATGGTGTCGTAGTCGAAGGCGGGCATCTGATCGAGATGAATGGCGTTGATGGAGAGGATGCCGCCTTTGTCGAGCGACTTGAGGCCGGCGAGGACGACGCTGCCAACCGGCGCGAAGATAACGGCTGCATCGAGAGGCGTGGGCGGTAGATCGAAGGCGTCGCCAACCCATGTGGCGCCCATGGCCGCGGCTTCCTGACGATGGCGTTCGCCGCGTGTTGCGACGTAGACTTCACACCCCCACATGTGAAGGACGGGCATGACCAAGCGTGCCGACGCACCGAAGCCGAAGATGCCTACCTTCTGACCGGGCTTGACCTCGGCCACACGCAAGCTGCGGAAGCCGATCATGCCTGCACAGAGGAGCGGCGCAGCGATTTGCGGAGGGAGGGCGGTCGTAAGTGGGATCAGGAAATCCGTGCGGGCAGTTACATATTCGGCATAGCCACCATCACGCGAATAACCGGTGAAGGCGATGGCGTCGCAGAGGTTCTCTCTGTTGCTTTTGCAGAACTTACAGGTGCCGTCTGTTCCGCCCATCCATGAGACACCGACGCGATCACCCACTTGAAACTGGCTGCTGGATGTCGTGACGACTTCGCCGACGATCTGATGACCAGGGATGACAGAAGGTAGATGAAATGGGAGATCGCCTTCCACGATATGCAGGTCTGTTCGACAGACACCGCAGGCCAGGACCTTAAGGAGACTCTCGCCCTCGGCCGGTGTGGGCACCGGCCTTTCTTCGATGGTGAGAGGGGGCGCGCCGTCGTGACGTGTTCCGTGGAAGACTGCGGCGCGCATGGTGGTCGGGATCATGGTCTTCCTTCTTGTGTCGCTGGAGGCTATGGGGCGGTGTTGTGCGTTACCTGATGAGCTGTCGCTAGCTGCGCGTTCGTCCAACCATCGCCGAGCGCTGCATTCGAAGTTACGCTCGCAACAGTTTGGCGTCTTCCACTGCCTTATTCCACGGAAAGTAGTGCAGGATGAGCGGCACAGCGACGTTTTGGGCGAAGTCGAGGTGCGGGAAGAGATGAAAGTCCTGAAAGGTGAACCCGATCTTGCGGAGACGAAATGAGGCGAGGGCGTCGGTGCTCATAGGCCACGGATTCTGTGGCCTTCGCTGAGGACATTGCTGCGTCTGGACGGAGAATGCTCAAGCGTATGGCTTCGTCTCTGCTGGATGGTCCGACTATGTAGACCATTTCGCCGAAGTGCAGCTCCAGATGGACGTCGTAACGTGCGCGTGTGCGGGCTTCGCCTTCATCAAACCACCTGGTGATGCTCGTGACCTGAATCGCGATGGTGCTGGGCATGCTTATGAGTCTCAGGGCGCCGATCATGCTGTGATCTTGCGCGCGGCGACACGTATGCGATGGGTGCTGGCTCACGCTATCGGGTGATCTCGGTCACAACACGATGCCTTGCGTTGCGGTGATGAAAGCGCTGTTCCGAAATGGGCCTGAGTGAAAGGCATTTTGTGATCCGTGTCACCCCGGTGGCGAGCCGGGTGACTTAGGCTGAATTGGATTGGTGATGCCATGGCCCCGCAGTTTGCTGTCGATGACAACCCGGTGTTGCCTTCGTTATGTCTGGCCGTGGCTTGTGTTCCTGGTTATGGGGTGATCGTGGTGCCAGGAAGCGTCAGGTGCTTCGCGTGAGAGACCGGTTCCTCGCGGCGTTGCTGATGTTGGTGTGTGCGTTGCCGCTTGCGGGGCGTGCAGAGGTTGCTGCGTGTGCGGCGATGTCGGGGCAGGATAGTTTGTCGCGCAGCGCTTCGCAGTACCTGGCGTCACTGGATGTGCAGAAGATGTCCGCGGCGCGTGCGCAAGCGATCGGTGTGTTTTATGCACCGTGTGGTTTCCGGCTGGCTTGGACTGCGGATGGTGTGACGACTGCGGCAGCGCGATCGATGATGGTTGCGATGGGACAGGCGGACCGGAAGGGATTGCGTGCGGAAGACTATGGCTTGTCGTGGTGGGGCTGCCGAGCCGCTGCGACGGAGATTCCATGCGTTGGACGAGAGCGTGAGCTTGCACAGTTCGATGTGGATCTGACTGTTGCCGTAATGCGGTTTGTGTCAGACCTGAGGTATGGTCGTGCCCGGCTGCACTCTGAGAAGACCGGCTACGCCGAGGTTGCGGATAGTGGGTTTGTTGCGAACTACATCCGTGAAAACCTTGTCTCTTCGGTTGAACCCTCACGCGCGATACAAGCCCTGGAGCCGAGCTATCCGGGATACCTGAGGACCGAGAGTGCGCTTAACGATCTGCTTACGCTTGAGAACAGCGAGGCGGATGTCGTCGTACCGGACGAAGCTCGGAGCCTGCAGCTCGGTGACGCTACGGTGGTCGCTGTGGCCCTGGATGAGCGGCTTGCGCAGTTCGGTCTGCTGCCGCGGTATGTGGAGCCTGCGAGTCAACTGACCTTCGATGCCCCGAAGCAACGGGCTTTGGCCAGATTTCAGGAGTTGCATGGGCTGGCTGTTACGGGACGTGTCGACCGGGTGACCTTGCGGGAGTTGAATGTGCCGATGAAGAGGCGCGCGGCACAACTTTCGATGAGCCTGGAACGATGGCGTTGGTTGCCACATGAATTTGTTAGGCCGCCGGTCGTGGTGAATATTCCGGAGTTCCGGCTGCGCGCGTACGATCCGCAGGGGCGAGTGACGTTGTCGATGGCCGTGATCGTAGGACGTGCCGGTTCGAGGCAGACGCCGATCCTTTCCGCTCCGATGAAGGAGGTCACCTTCCATCCCTACTGGAATGTGCCGGAGAGCATCCAGATGCGCGAGATCGCGCCGTTGGTGCGGCGAGACACTTCGTATCTGAGACGGCATGACTATCAGATTGTGTCCCGGAGTGGTGCCGTGCTGGACAGTGACAGCGCCGAGGCAAGACGGTGGTTGCTGAGCGGGCAGGCTCGGGTGCGGCAGGTGCCCGGTCGGCAGAATGCGCTGGGCGACATCAAGTTCAACTTTCCGAATGTTTTCGACGCGTACATGCATGGCACGCCGCAGACTGCGCTCTTTGCGCAGACCAAGCGCGATTTCAGTCATGGGTGTATTCGTGTGGAGGATCCCAGTCGGCTTGCGGCATGGGTGCTTCGCGATGAGCGGGGCTGGACTGCCGATCGGATTGCGCAGGCAATTGCGGATCCGGCGACTGTTTCGGTATCACTGGCCGCGCCGATCCCCGTGCTGCTGGTGTATGGCACGGGGATCGCGGCAGAGGATGGGACCGTCCGCTTCTTTGACGATGTCTATGGCTACGACTCGGAACTAGCCATAACTCTGAACGAGATCACCCGGAGCAGGCAGAAGGAAGACACGAGGTCCTGGGGCGTCTCTTAGTTGGGCTTTCGTGTTGTCTGTTAGCTGATCAACCGACGATTTATAGAACTGACACTGCGAGCCATGTGAGAAGCAGGGCGATGTATACGGCTCCGAAAAGGAAGCGCAACTGCCTATGACCGGATGTGACGCCGTGCGTGCGAGGCCGGCTGAAGATAGGGATCATGGGGAAGGGGCTGGTGATGGAGTTTGTCATTGGTGTTCTCCCGGGAGTTCTGAATGAGCTTTACGCGCTGAGGCTGAGGACGGGGCATCTTGCCTGCGCGATGACTGCCGGCGTCACGCCTCTTTCCAGATAGTTCAAACGGAAGTTTGATCGGCGTGATCCGAGGACGATCAAGTCGGAGTTGGTACGCTGGGCGAGCGCGACCAGAGCCTCGGATGGGTCGCCGTGTTCGACGACGTACTCGGGATCGCACCAGTCGATTGCGGCTGCAGGCAGAGCTTTTTGAAGTGACTGTTCCAGTGCGGAGTCCTCTTCGGAAGAGTCCGTGGAACCACTCGGCCGGGTGACGCGGCAGATGACGAGGCGGGCACCGCCGTCTTCGGCGAAGGCCAGGGCGACGGGGAGTGCGCTCTTCGCCTGAGGGCTCATGTCGTTCGCGAAGAGGATTCGCTGGAACGGCACGAGCGCGTCGCAGGCCGGCGGGACGTGTGGGCCGACGGTGAGGACTGGGGGTTTCGCATTGCGAATCACTTCTTCTGCGACAGACCCCAGGACGAGCTTCTTCAGCATGCCTTTTGAGGAAGTTCCCATGACGATGAGAGCGGCGCCGCACTCGGTGGCCGTGGCGAGGATGGCCTGGGCGACGGAGAAGGATTCTGCGACGTGGAAGACGCTGTGAATGCCGGCAAATCGCGGAATCATCGCGTCAAGTTGCGCTCGCCTTGCCTCGACCATTTCCTGCACGGGAAGGACACAGGTTCCGTCGCCTGCCGGGATCGGGATGTTGAGATCGACGATGGTGACGATGTGCAGGCGGGAGCTGTAGCGGCGGGCGATCTGCAGTGCGTAGGCTTCCGCGCGGCGTGATGCCGGGGAGAAGTCGGTTGCAAAAACGATGTCGTCGAGAGCTATCTCGGGCCGCTGTCCAATCACTGGCATGTAGGTCTCCTGCGTTTTGACTTCATGCCGAAGGTAAGCGCCGAAGCGGTTTCGTACTGTGATGTCCTTAACTGCTTTCGGTGATTGGCGTCACTGCGCGGACGTGTGCCCGGCGTGAATGTAGAAATGTCGCGTGAGGCTTGGAGAAGGTTGTGCCCTGGTGGCGCTGCACTCTTCTTGCAATCCAACCATGCCGGGAGAAGGTACCGACTGATGCAGACGATGGATGACCTGACCACGAACACGGCGGAGATGTTGGGAACCACTTCTCCGATGGATTTCTTCTCGATGGTGCAGCATATCGAGTCACGCATTTGTGCGAAGACAGTCGATATGCTGAGTGCTCGCAGATGGGATGGGCCTTTGACTCAACAGGACTGGCAGATCGCCGAAGCGCTTGTTCTGGATCCGGTCCAGGTCTCATGCACTCTGCGGAGCGACGGTCTGCTCTACCGTGTCCCTGTAAAGGGATACAGGCCGGAGGAGATTCGTCTGCACCTGGAAGGTGAGCTGCTGTGCCTTTGCGGATGCCTGACGCGGCCTCATTTGCCGGCGAGAATGTTCTACACGAGGATGAAGCTGCCCGGGTTGGCACGGGACTACCGTGTAGCGGCTTGGATCTCAGGTGAGATTCTTCACATTGCGTTTACCCGGGAGCAGGCACCTGCTGCGCAAATGCTGCCTGGCAGGCCGAGGGCGGCGCAGTCGATCGAGCTGCAGTATGCGGCTGCCGTGTGATTTCAGGAAGTGGCTTGCAGGCGGGCTGTCAGGCGTCGGCTGGTTTGTTGGCGAGTGTGCACCAACGCACTTCCGGCAGTCTCCGGTCTGTCTCGGTCGGCCACGCGTCAGGGTAGCCGACGACAAGCGGCACAACGACGGAGTAATTGGCCGGGATTGCCAGCTTGCGTTTTGTTTCCGGTAAGGAAAACCAGTCTGTTGCGATGCCGACCCACGAAGAGCCGAGGCCTGCCGCTCGTGCGGCGAGCATGAGGTTTTCGGCGGCCAGGCAGCAGGCATCCCGGGCTTCCTGGGCGGTCGATCTGGCCAGTACGAGGATCAGCACTGGAGCGCCGTAGAACACCTCATAGTCGATCGCAGAGATAACGGGTCGCATGGGGGAGGCGAATGGTTCGTCTGGTGGAACGTGGAAGATCCATGCCTTCACCTCCTGTCCGATGGTCCGGATGCAGCTTGCGTCCATGAAGGTCCAGAAGGCCCAGGGCTGGGAGTTACGCGAGCTTGGGGCCATGTTGGCTGCTTCGAGCAGACTCTGCACGAGCTCGGGATCGACGGGCTGGCTGGTGAAGGATCGAACCGATCTACGATTTCGAATCGCTTCCATGCAGTCCATTACTTGATGTTGTAGCGCTAGCATGATGCCAGATCGTGGAGCGTGGCCGGTTTCAAAACGGTCAGCGAGATGCCCTTGATTGCGATGGCACCATCTTTGCGCAGGCGGCTTAACGTCCGCGTGACTGTTTCGCGGGTGGTTGCAGTCATGGAGGCGAGTTCCTCGTGCGTGAGGGTCATGGTGAGCGGTGTGCCGGTGGTCTGGCTCTCCTCCGACCAGTCCAGGATGAGGCGCGACAGGCGGCCTGCCGGTGTTTCAGGCAGGGCCATCAGACGCATCTCCTGGAATGCCGAGCGATAGTCCTGCGCGAGGGCGCGGGCGGCGCCCATGCTGGCATCGCTGAATTCGCGCATGAACTGGTGCAGTACGCGGGCATGGAGCACGCGGATGCGGCAAGGCTGGACAGCTTCTGCTGTGATCTCGTAGGGTGTTGCGCCGAGGACTGCGCTCATGCCGAGGACGTCGCCAGGGCCAGAGAGACGGAGGATGGCCGAACGGCCTTCGGTCGAGGTGGCCGTCGACTTTACCTTGCCGCTGCAGACGATGAAGACCGCCCCGGCTGATTCTCCTTCGCGGAACAGGACGTTGCCGCGCGGATACTCCATGGTGATCGAGTTCACGTCGAGAAACGCCTGCGCGGCCTGTCCCAGATTGCAGAACGCGTATTTACCTGCGTGGGGACATCCTGTGCACTTGGACATTTCGTTTCTCCTAGGTTGCCTGCCCCTATGAATGCAAACTTACAGCCAAACTTACTAAGTTGTGATATCAATCACTTGAAGTTACTTGCTGTTCCCTCAACAGCTCTCAACTGCGCAAAAGCGCGCAGCCTGTGAGCCAAATCACGCAGCACCGGTTCTATGTCAGAACTAATTCGCGCAGTCATCATTGACGACAATCTCAGCAGTCTGGAACTGTTGACGGCCGCTCTGGAGCAAAAGGGCGTTGCGCTTTACACTGCTTCCGATCCAGTCCATGGGCTTGATCTGGTCCGCACCGTGCGGCCACAGCTTGTCATTACGGATCTGGTGATGCCGGGACTGAGTGGTTTGGAAGTTCTTCGGCAAATTATGGTATTTGCGCCTTCTACGAATGTGATTCTGATGACGGCACATTACACGACCGAGACAGCGGTTGAGGCGATCCGCAACGGTGCCGCGGATTATCTGCAAAAGCCGGTTAAGATCGCGGACCTTCGGGAACGTGTTCGCCTGCTGCTGACCGCTGCCGAGAGCCGCCGGCTCGCTCTGTCGGATACTGCTGCCCACATGGAGGATCTGACCTTCGAAGGACTGATCGCGAAGAGCGCTGCGATGTGGCGCCTGTTCGCCATGATGGAGAAGATCGCGCCGCACTACCGGACCCTGTTGATTCATGGGGAGACTGGCACAGGCAAGGACCTTGTGGCGCGGGCGGTTCACGCGCGCAGCCGTACCAGGGGGAGTTTCGTCGTACTGAACTGCTCCGCGGTCGTGGAGACTTTGTTTGAGAGTGAGCTGTTCGGGCACACGCGCGGAGCCTTTACGGGCGCCGATCGGGATAAGGAAGGTCTATTTGCCGCGGCGGATGGAGGCACCCTGTTTCTGGATGAGATTGGTGACATGCCGATGTCTACCCAGGCGAAGTTGCTGCGGGCCATTCAGAACCAGGAGATCTATAAGATTGGATCGCTCGTCCCGAGACGCGTCCATGTGAAGGTGATTGCTGCCAGCCATCGGGATCTGAAGCAGGCAGCGAAAGAGGGTCAGTTCCGGGAAGATCTGTTCTATCGGCTGTCAATGGTCGAGTTGAAGGTTCCGCCCCTCCGTGAACGGAGGGAAGATATCGAACTGCTTACCGGTCATTTCGTTGAGCGTTTCGCCTCGGAGTATCGACGGAAGGTGCGCGGTGTCACGCCCCGTGCGCAACTGGTGCTGAACCGCTATGACTGGCCGGGCAATGTGCGGCAGTTGGAGCACGTGATCGCGCGGTCGTGCATGCTGGCAGATTCAGAACTGATCGACGTCGAGGATCTTCCGGATGATGTGGTCGATGTGCCCAGTACGATGCAGCTCGTTACAGCATCCCTCCTGGTGAACCAGGAGCGGCTGCTGCTGCAGCAGATCTTCAACGAGACAAATGGGAATCAGTCCGAGACGGCGAGACGGCTCGGTATCGGACGGGATGCTCTGCGATACAAGCTGAAGAAACATGGTCTGGGTTGCTAGCAGGTGAACTCGGAGATCACGGCACGGAGTTCAGCCGGGTTGACCGGCTTGACGAGGACGCGTGAGAAGCCCGCCTGGCTTAGGTGAGTGTGCTCGTACTGGCCAGCAGCCGCGATCAGAGCGATGATCGGCGTCTTCTGCAGAGGGGCTTGTCGCCTTAAGGTGGAGACTACTTCAATGCCGCTCTTCTTCGGAAGTCCTATATTCAGGACGATCACCTGGGGCAGACTGAGGATCGCGAGGCGGATTGCCTCCTCCCCATCTGCGGCTTCCAGGATGTCGAAGCCCATATCTTCCAGGATCGACCAGAGCAACTCACGTGCGTGCGCTGCGTCGTCAGCAATGAGGCATTTCAAGATGGACTCCAAGGTAGAAAGACGTGCAGACGAGCAATGGCTCACGATAGAGCCAGGATTCGGTGTAGAGCTGTGACTCCCATCACAGTTCCTTCACAATAGCGGGATAGCAAACGAGAAGGTACTTCCTACGCCGGGCTGGCTTGCGACGGAGAGCGTTCCGGCGTGCATTTCCACCAACTCTTTGCAGATTGCCAAGCCAAGGCCGGTGCCTTCGCGGACGCCGCCTGTGGTGACACCGACCTGGTAGAACTTGCTGAAGATGTTCGAGAGTTCTTCCGGCGCGATACCGATGCCGCTGTCTTCGACGGCGATGAGTGCGAAACCGACTTCTTTTGTACCTCTCATTTGAACGGATCCGCCACGTCCGGTGAACTTGATTGCATTGCTCAGGAGGTTGGTGAGTATCTGGCGCAGGCGAGTGGGATCGGCCAGTAACTGCAAGTCAGGATCGCAGGAGGCGGTGACGTTGAGCGCCTTCTCTTCCCAGGTCGTTCGGAGAGCGTCCATGACTTCGGTGAAGACGGCAGAGAGCGACAGTTCGCGGGGGTGAACGGCGAGTCCGCCTGCTTCGATGTGACTCAGGTCGAGAACGTCGTTGATGAGCGCGAGTAAGTGCTCTGAGTCGCGGCGAATATTTTCGACGAAGCGGCCTTGCCGTCCGGTGAGTGTGTGGTCCGTGTCCTCATGCAGAAGGTCAGCAAAGCCGATGATGGTGTGCAGGGGAGTCCGGAGTTCGTGACTGACGCTGGCAAGGAACTCGCTCTTTAAGCGATTCAGTCGCTCCGCTTCCTGCTGCCGGGCGGACAGCTCGCCCAGATAATCCTCTTGCAGTAGACGTAGCTGCAGCTCAGACCGCCGGCGTTCCGTTACGTCACGAATGGCTGCAACGACGAGGACCCCAGTCTCCATCACGATGGGACTGAGGCTGATCTCAACAGGAAACTCCGAGCCATCCTTACGCTTGGCGTTCAGGTCGCGTCCGTAGCCCATGGGACGTGCCTTGCCCGCTTTAACGAAAGCGGCTCGATGGTTTGCGTGGTCCGGGCGGTTTGCTTCCGGAACGAGCATTTCGATGGAAGCTCCGAATAGCTCATCGTGCTCGTAGCCAAACAGTTTTTCAGCGGCCCGGTTGGCAATGAGGATCCGACCACGATCGTCGACCTCAAGAATCGCGTCTGGTGCATGGTGAAGCAAGTCGCGATATTTACGCTCTGCAAGTAGCTCGATGCGTATTCTTGCCTCAATCTCTTCGGCATTTTTGCGGTTGGTAAGGTCGGTTGCGACCTTTGCAATACCGACGACGGCGCCGGCCTCATCCTTGATAGGGAAGAGGTTGAGCGAGACAAAGATGCGGTGTCCATCCTTATGCCGCCGCGACGTTTGGAGGTTATCGATGCGCTCGCCGCGACGAACGGCGTCCAGCACGATCTGGATGGACTCTTCCTCTTCCGGGTAAGCGAGGCGGAAGATCGGCATCCCGATTGCTTCGTCGGCTGTGTAGCCGAAGATACGGGATGCCGCTGCATTCCACGTCATGATGATGCCGTCGAGCGACTCCGCAATTACGGCGGAGTCAGACGATTCGACGATTGCGGTAAGCCATCGTCCTGGGTCGGACCATGTCTCAGCCGTTGTTGGACGAGTACCGCGGCGTCCTTCAGGTGGTCTTAACATAGGCTCAGGCGTCAAGTCTAACCCTCAACAGCTGCGATCGTCGCTGGTGATTACGATGACGGGGCATTTCGCTTCGCCAACGACGTCTGAGAGCAGGCCGCGGTTGAAGTGGGTGTGCATTGGGCCGGCTTTTTCAGCTGGCATCACGACGGCTCCCGGAGCGAGTTCCTTCAGTAGCCTCATGACACAGTCCTTCGCGATACCCTTTCGAATCTCGCGCCTTGGTATCTCCTGCGCTACATCTACTCCGGGGAGTTCTTCTGCAAGGCTGCGCAGGAACAACTCGCTCTCGATTGGATCCGGAAGTTCTGTGACGCTGTCGGAGATGGTGAAGAGAGTGAACGCGGCGCCCACTTGTCGCGACAGGTGATAGCCGTAGACAGCTGTGCCTACGTCTTCCCGTGTTTGCCCGACGATGCAGACGACTTCTCTGGGTGACCAGACTCCGCTTGGCGTCTCGGCCTTGGGGCCCACGATCATTACGGGCCAGCCGGAGCGATCCGCAACATCTTCTGCAGTGGAGCCGAAGAAGAGACGATCCAGGCCACGGGGCGCGTGCGTCCCAAGGACCAGCAGGTCCGCGGACTTCTCTCGAGCAAGCTTCTGCAATTCGTCAGAGACCATACCCCAGTGTTCCGATTTATCTGCTTTCAATCCGCTGGCACGAAGATCCTCGACTGCCTGATCCAACTGCGCGTCCGTCCTTGCTGCAGCCTGGTTGTCGAGATCTTCGAAGTACATTGCTTCGGGAGCCACGAAAGGACTTACCGGCTGGCTGACATGCGCAACGGTGATGTGGGATCCAAACCGCTTGGCCAGTGACTTTGCGCACTCCATCACCTTCTGCGAGTCGTCTGTGGGATCGAAGGCGAAGAGGATTTCGTGAGGGATCGCGTATGGATAGGTTGGCAAAGCAGTGGTCGACATGGGAATGTTGCCTTTCATCGAAGATTGATTCACGGTGAAAGTAACGCTGCGATGTGAGATTGGTTGTGATGGCGCTCACATTTGTCTGGCAGAGTGTTCCGTGTCGTGTCTCTTTCGCAGATTCAGCAGCCTGTGACTACCATCACAGCCAACTTATGTCCGCGTGCTTGATGCTGAGTTCAGACAGGACAACACATGCTCGAACCCAGATCCGCTGATGCGCACACACTGCTGGCGGATAGGTGGGAAGGTCTGCGCCGGAACTCTTCGATCGCTCTTCAAACACAGGGGAACGAGCGCTCGCATCTGGCGCGTGGTGCAGCGCTGGCGTGCGGGGCTTTTGTGTTGGCTCTGCTGCTGCGTTTCTACGGTTGGGATGCGGGCCGCTGGCTGATGGCGGGGCCGTTTACGTTATGCCTGATCGCAACGAGTGATGCGGTGCGAAGCATGCATGTCCGCTGGGATCTTCACCATGGAGGCGTCCTGTTCCTGCTGTACGCGGACATGATGCTGCTGACGCTGATTGCTGTGTGGACAGTGTGGCCACTGTGAAGTCGCGGCCGTCGTGGCGGATTAACGGACGGGACTGGCCTCTCCAACCAAAGACCCAACGCCGAGCGTGACAGCCATTGCCAGTGCTCCCCAGAAGGTTACGCGGAGTGAGCCTTTCAGTGCACCTGCTCCACCTGCGCGCGCAGCCAGGCTACCGAGGGCCACCAGGCAGAGCAGAGAAGTGACGAGGACAAACGGGATGAGGTGGCTTGTTGCGAGGCCGCCGACGATCAATGGGACGGACGCTCCTGCGGCAAAGCTGGCGGCGGATGCGAGCGCGGCCTGGACTGGTCGTGCGATGGAACCGTCCGCTATGCCGAGTTCGTCGCGCGCGTGTGCTCCGAGCGCGTCATGCGTCATGAGTTGCGTTGCAACCTGGCCTGCGAGATCGGGCGACAAGCCCCGGGTAACGTATATCTGCGTCAACTCGGCCAGTTCACCGACTGGGTCCGTCGATAACTCGCGACGCTCACGCTCCAAGTCGGATGCTTCGGAGTCTGCCTGTGATGAGACCGACACGTATTCACCGGCTGCCATCGACATGGCTCCAGCAACGAGGCCGGCAACGCCAGAGATCAAGATGGCCTTATGTGTGCCGTGCGCGGCTGCAACACCCAGGACGAGACTGGCGGTCGAGAGGAGGCCATCGTTCGCGCCAAGCACCGATGCGCGCAACCAGCCAACCCTGTTTATCCGATGACGTTCTACATGCATAATCTTCCCAGCCTCACGGTGCGACTCATTCAGGACTATAGTTCGCATTGTCACTACAGAGTTGAGCTATAAAGCGCCAATAAGACGCGATGCTTCCTGCTCAACTATTACAAGTCCTTTGAAAGTTTGCCAGAAGTTGCTGTGCCTAACCTTAGCCGTGGCATCGCGGCCGTCACGCTGATTTACGCCTCCGTACGAGAACGTCTGACAAGAGGCCCCGGGCACGACGGTCCAAATACTCGCATGGATCCAGGGGTTCCGTGACTCCGCATTCTCGCGACGTGTTTTTGGACCGGAAGAGGTCGCGGCGCAGACGCGTGCCGCTGCGGACGCGCATGCCAATGGATGGTCTCTGTGGAATGCGAGAAATGTTTACAGCGAAGCGGGGCTCAAGTGAGTCGAGCGTCTTGCGATGGTTGTTTCAGTTAAGTCGGCACATAGAAGAGAAGGTAATTACATGGATGTTCTACCGAAGGTGCCACCTGCTCTGATTGCAGAGGTGAAGCCGGATCTTTTCCCGATGTATCCGGTGAAGCAGGATGCACCCTTGATCTCGGATGAAGACAGACGGGCACATCGCAAGGCACGCACCCCTCTTTGGCGCTACCTGTTGCATGCGCGTCCTCTTGCCGTACTGACGGCGCCCATCATCTATCTTTGCTTTGTTGCGTTTCTGTTTCTTGATGCTGTCATCACGCTGTACCAGGCGATTTGTTTCCCTGTGTATGGCGTTCCCAAAGTCAGACGCGCAGACTATCTGATCTTTGACCGGGGCGCGCTCGTCTACCTGAATGTGCTTGAGCGCCTCAACTGTATTTACTGTTCCTACGCCAACGGTCTTATCGCTTATGTGATGGAGGTTGTTGGGCGGACGGAACAGCATTGGTGTCCGCTGAAGCACGCTCGGAAGGCTGCCGCACAGCATAGCCGCTACAGCCACTTCCTCCCGTATGGCGATGCTGCCGAGTATCGGAAAAAGCTGGATACGGTACGGGATGACTTTGGGGATCTGCGTTCGTAATTTGATGAGATGAGCGTCGCAGACGGAGGGGCATCTCTGTGCTGAAGCGAATGGCTAGATCCCTACGACGTGGCGCTTCCACATGCTGCAGTGACGGCAATCACAAGAATCTTCCGAGTTGAAGCGCATGCTGAAACCATGCCGGGGGATCCTATGTCAGAACCGATACTGAGTATTGAACCCGCGGGCGTGAGCAAGCCCGTGGTGGACGTGCCGCCTCTTTCCATCCACAAGATTGTCGTTGGCTATGAGAACGATGAGTGCGGTAACAGAGCTCTACGATGGGCCGAAGAGATTGCGACCGTTCTCAAGGCAGACCTAATTGTTACGCATTCGGTTCCGCCACCGCCCGGCGTGATCGATATCTACTATGAACAGCTTAAAGAAGAGGTGCTGGACGAAGCCCGGGACAAGATCGCGGACGCGATCCACCGTCATCTGCAGCATTTCGATCGGCCGATCAAGGAGGTCGTTAACTTTGACGGGCCTGCGAAGCTGATGCTTCGGACGGCGTCGGAGACGGATGCCGACCTGGTCATCGTTGGGTCTCACGGGCGGAAGGGAATCGATCAATTCCTCTTCGGATCGGTGTCGGAATCACTTGCGTTTCGTTGCACTTGCCCTGTCCTGGTTTGCGGTCCGGAGTGCGAGCCACCTGATATGCGGCGGAAGACGGTCGTATTTGCGAGCACTCCATCGGAGACGAGTGTTCGCGCGGCGGAGTATGCAAGGGCAATTGCGGAGTACGCCGGTGTGAAGCTACTTGCGATGCATACGCCGGCAGAACGTCCGCCGACGGAGGCTCATGACAGGCTCTGGAAGGAGGAATACGTCAAGGAGTTGTTGCGTATTGCTTTGGGTGAGCCTGCGGATGATGCGGCAGATATCACCTATTGTGTGGAGTATGGAGATCCCGCTGAGGAAGTACTTACGCTGGCCAACAAGGAAGACGCGGCACTGATCGTGATTGGCAGCGGAGAGCGTATGGTTGGTGCGGATCACTTCTCGTGGCGGCCGACGGGAGAGATTCTGAGATCTGCACCCTGCCCGGTGTTAGTCGTTAGTGACAACTCCAAATAGTAGGTTCTGTTCTTGTGCAAGAAAAAAGGCGTCGACCTGGTTCAGGCCGACGCCGAAATAAAATCCCGGACTGTCTGGATATGTCCTGGTCCGTCCCGGGAATGTTTTCAGTTAGGGATGGATGGTGAGATGATTTGAAACCTGCTGAACGCCGGGTGCCTGCCAGGCTGCGCGTTCTGCTTTTTCGCGCTCGGACCAGGAGTGGACGTTCCCGTAGAGCGATACTGTGCCGTCGCTGGTGTAGACAGACATGGATCGAGCGTCGAGGTCGACCATGCGTTTCAGTGCGTCCTCGATCTTCTGCCGCACTTGTTCGCTGGTGGCTCGCTGTTTGATTTGCAGGAGATTCACGATGCCGCGAACTCCGTTGATAGAGTGCGCGGCTGTCTCTGCATTCTCGAGTTCGTAGTGCCAGTCCACTGCGCCGGTCAGTGTTACGAAGCCACCAGAGACGGCAACCTTGATCTTTTCGTCGGGGACGCTTGCGTGAATGCGCAGCGCTTCTACCACGTCGCGTGCGATCTCCGGATCAGTACGCATGCTGGGTGGCTTTACCTCAATGTCATTCGCGACGGAGACAACGCCGAACACTGTCTTGGCGGCACGTTCTGCGGCGAGCTTCTCCAGGTAGCCATGTACGAAGCCGGTGAGCATCACATTTGCATCCTGCACCTTGACGCTAATGTCCTTGGAATGGATTTCTGGCTGCCAGGTGATCTGCTGCATTACGTCGTCCTGGATGCGTTGATCGTGGGTCTTTGTGTAAGAAGCAATGCTGGACATCGGAAGGTTCCTCCTTGGGGATGTAAGGGTGGGTCGGACGTGATGCAGAGGCCGTATGTGTGCGGCCCGATCTTCGTCCTGATACGTAGAAACACCTTGCAGCGACAGATCTCAACTCATGTGTCGTCGCGCCTGATGCAAACTTAGCGCGCGGTCCCTTCGCTTGAAGTGATGTCTGTCACAGGTGCCTGTGAGTTCTCCGGAGTGACGCTTAGGCGACGCGTCGAGGCAAGTTCGGGTAGACTTCAACCACTTTCAGGGAGTCGCTAATCCTCGGGTTCTATGCGCATGAAGCCCGTCTGTTGCGCGATGCAAAGTGCGACCTCGAGCCTAGCGGCGTAAGGAGATGGATGTGAATCGCAGAAGGCTACTTACAGGTGCGACGGGAAGCTTTGCCGCGTTGCTGACACCCTCATTGTCTTCAGCAAGTTTCAGCTCAGAAGCGCTTGCAGAGAGCGCTTCGTCGATGCGTTCGGATTGGACGGAGCTTCTCGTCAAGATTGTTGATCCCGTCCTGCGATCCGCCGCGGCAGGAACGTTGTTTGAAGCGATGCCGGTGGAGGCTGCTGCTGGCCAGGAGGCAGATCGCCGTGGTGTCTCGCCGCTGGAGGCGCTGGCAAGGACGTTGTCTGGCATTGCGCCGTGGCTTGAGAACACGACACTGACAGGCGCGGAAGAGGCTGAGCGTGCGCGTTGTGCCGCACTGGCTCAGAAGGCCATTGCGATGTCAGTTGATTCGGGTTTGCCCTCTTATCTGCGATTTGGTTCGGCACGGCAGACCATCGTGGACGCAGGATTTCTATCGCTCGCGATGGCACGCGCTCCGCGCACTTTGTTGCATGCGCTCCCCGAGCCGGTGAAGAAGCATCTTGGTGAAGCTTTGCGTGCGACACGGCGACAGACGCCGCCTTACAACAACTGGCTGCTATTCGCTGCGATGGTTGAGGCGTGTCTGTCGATGCTGGGAGAAGATTGGGATCGTGAGCGCGTGGATTATGCTCTGCGCGAGCACGCAGCTTGGTTTCTGGGTGATGGCATCTATGGTGATGGCCCGCACTTCCACGCGGATAACTACAACTCCTACGTGATTCATCCCTTCCTGGTGGCTCTGATGGAGGTTGTCGGGGACAAGGAGACGGCGTGGACTGCGATGCGGAAGCCGATCGTCGAGAGAGCGAAACGGTTTGCCGCGTTGCAGGAGCGGAGCATTAATCCAGATGGCAGTTTCCCGCCCATCGGACGTTCCATTGCGTACCGTTGCGGTGCATATCATCATCTGGCGGATGCTGCCTTGCGCCGGCAGCTACCAGAGCATCTTTCGCCTGCGCAGGCTCGCTGCGCGCTGAATGCGGTGATCAAACGCACGATGCTTGCTCGTGGCACCTTTGACACAAAGGGGTGGCTTACGATCGGGCTGGCCGGGCATCAGCCCTCGCTGGGTGAGACCTATATCTCCACGGGGAGTTTGTATCTTTGCACTACAGCTTTCCTGCCATTGGGACTACCCGCGAGCGATCCCTTCTGGAGTGGGGCGGCGGAGAAGTGGAGTTCGTTGCGTATCTGGTCCGGAGAAGATCATGCCGCCGACCACGCAACGGATTGACGCGTTCAGAAAAAGAGAGGTCCGCATATTGTGTGAGATGCGGACCTCTTGAGTTGATTGGTTAGAAGGAGATGCGGCCGCTGAAGCGGAGTGTGCGGTTGGATGTGGACAGCACGCTCTGGATCTGACCGAAGCCGCTGTCATTGACGTTCGCGACTGGTGCACTCCATTGCGGAGTATTCGTTACATCGAAGGACTCTGCTTTCAGGATGATGGCAAGCTCACGGTAGATTGGAATGTTGCGAGTCAGTCCTACGTCAAGGTTGAAGTACCCTGGGCCGCGCACTGAGTTACGCGAGGTGTTGCCGTTCGAAGACGCGTTCGGCAGCTTGGCATAATTTCCCTGGTTCTGGATGTAATACGGATACACACTCGATCCGGGTTGATACTTTGTGCCGGCTCTGACCGGCTGCGAGATCTGGTTGGGAACCACAGTATCACCGTTGCCTGCCTGCGATGAGTCCGTGATCTGAAAAGGCCTGCCGCTGTAGTAGGTGGTGATGGTATTCAGGTCCCAACCGCCTACGAGACTGCCAACAAAGCCTGAACTCAGAAACTGGCGACCTCTGCCGAAGGGAATCTTATAGACCGTCCATAGGGAATTCATATGGGTGCGGTCAAAGCCCGACGAGGCGAAGTTGCGCTTGTAGAGACCGGGCGTGCTGAAGGTGGGCGTGCCGAGTGTCGAGTCAGCGTCCCAGTAGTTGAGATAGTGCGACCAGGTGTAGCTGTAGCCGAATTGCAGGGTCTTCAGCTGGCGATCGCTGATCTGTAGCTGCATGCCCGAGTATTCTTCGTCTCCGGCGGGCGCCACGTTGAGGATGGTTCCGGTGTAGCGTAATGCGCCGCCGGGAGCTGTGGCATTTGCGAAGAGCGGACGGCTTGCCGCTCCAAGCGTGCTGACGCCACCCGCGTTGATGTCGATGCCTAGCACCTGACGGACATGGTGCGTGCCGACGTAACCGATGTTCAATACGACGTCATGCGCGAGGTCTCGGTCAATAAACAGGTTATAGGCTTCGATGTAGCCGCGACGCCACTTCTGCGGTGCAGTCTGTGTCGTGTAGTTGAAGGGCAAGGGAACGATGCCGGTATTGATATTAGGCACGTTCACAGTCGGGACGCCGGCCGCCAGCGCGCCGCTGGGGAGGGTGTTCATCCCCGGGGCTCCCGCGTTGGGCGCGGTGAGCGCACCGGCTGCGACGTAGTTGTTTGCACCGGTGTTGTTCAGGGTGATCAGGGCCGGATAAGAGTCGCGGAAGAAGCGATAGTTTTCCGGGTCCACCGTGATGCCGCCGCCGGCTCGGATGACCGTCTTCTCGTTGATGCGGTAGTTGATGCCGAATCGCGGGACGAGCTGTCCGCGCCCGACGTCTGCACCGGTATCGGTTGGTGTGTTGCCGCGTCCGCCGATCAGCACGTTGCTGGTGGCGGGATCGAAGCGGAAGACGCCGGTGTGATCGCGGTTCGCGAAGGGATAGTACTCGTACCGGAGGCCGTAGTTAATCGTGAGGTTCGGTGTCGCTTTCCAAGTGTCCTGTGCGTAAAAGCTGAAGACTGAAAAGCGGGGGCCATTGGGCTGGAAGAGTTGGACGGTTTTGCCGATTGCCTGCGGAAGACCGAGGAGCATGTCGGCGACGGTGCGGTAGTAGTTGGGACCATCGGCGGCCAGGCCGCTGTTGTTGCCGGTGACGCCGCCTGTGAAGGTGAACTGTCCGCGCGGGCCGGCGTTGTTTGCCTGCAGATGGTTGATGGCAGAGTGCACATACTCCCCGCCGAAACGGAAGTTGTGTTTGCCGTGCAGGTAAGTGCCGTTCAGATTGCCGACATACTGCATGTCACGGAACTGGAAGGGATTGGACTGGATGTAGTTACCGAAGCTGGAGAGTCCGGTCGGCAGAAATCCTGGCAGGCCAGACTGGAAGGGTGTTGCACCGTTGGTACCGCTGATGCCCAGAAGGTCTGTGCCGAGGTTGGTGCCGTAGTCCGGAGCGCGTGCGGCGAGATTGATGCGCACGAAGCCGGCATTCGCGTCGATGAGGAAGTTCGATGTGAACGAATGCGTCGCGCCCAGGCCGATGTTCTGGATGGTGCCAGGCGCTGTTCCAGGCTGACCACCATCCCACGTGTTGCCGATGGCGGCGCCGAGTGCGGGCGGATCGGTGATCTGCGAACGACCGATGGAGTAACGACCGAAGAAAGTGGTCTTGTCTGTCGGGTTGTAGCTGATCTTCGTGTCGTACGACGCGCGGTCATACGAGAGCACGGCGCCGCCGGGATAGTTACCGGAGATCGCGTTGACCTTCTCCGTTGGGAGGAGCGCGAGAATCTTTTGTGTGGCGGGGCTTAGTCTCCCCGTGGGGATCACGTTTCCCGGAAAGGGCGTGCGTCCGGAACCGTTGGCGTTGCCGGTGGTTGGGTCGTAGATGGTGGTACCGGTGCCCGCGAAGTTGCCGCCGCGCAGGGCTGCAAGTGGCACGTTCATTGCACCGCCCGTCTTGAACTGACGGAGCGAAACACGGTTATAGCCAAAGAAGAAGAAGAGCTTGTCGCGGATGATGGGACCGCCGATGTTGCCGCCGAACTCGTTATAGATGTTCTTGGGCAGGATCGGCGTGGTCGTGACGCGGGTGAAGTACTGGCGCGCGTTGAACTGGGCGATGGAGTTATACGCCCATGCGCCGCCGTGAAAGCGGTTGGTACCGCTCTTCACGATGAGGTTTGCAGCGATACCGCCGGCAGCACCCTGCTCTGCGTTGAAGCTGTTGGTGACGATGTTGGCTGACTCGATGGAATCTGTCGGCGGGATATAGGCAACGATGGACTGGAGCCACGGATAGCCCACGGCGGCACCGTCGATCTTGGTGGAGTTGACCGTGTTCACGATGCCGTTTGCCGTGACGGCCTGTGTCCGGCCTGGATTGCCGGCCTGTGAGTTGTTCTCAACGGGCGGCGGAACACCGGGGATGAGGCGATAGAGCCCCTGGAAGTTTCGGCCTGCGGTCGAGGTCGTCGGCAACTCCTGGACCTGCGTGGGGCTGATCTCATAGTTCACGTCCGCTCGCTCGGTCTGCAGGGCAGGCGGTACCGTGTTGACCTCAACGGTCTCCGTCACGTTGCCAACGGTGAGTGTTGCGTCAAAGCGGCGTGACTGATTCGCGCTGATGGGTACAGACTTCGAAGTGGCGGTGCCGAAGCTGGGCGCCGTGATGACGACACCGTAGGTGCCGGGCGGAAGATCGGTGAACTGGTACGCTCCGGAACTGTCCGCGGCGTCCGTGCGCGTAAGGCCAGTTGCCGGATTTGTCACCGTAACTTTTGCGCCGGGAACTACGGATCCACTGGAGTCTGTGACGACGCCGGTCAGACCGCCGTACAGAGTTTGTGCGAAGCCGTTACTGACGGCAAGGGGGGCGAGTGCGACAGCCGCAATGGCATGCAACGCGATTCTTCTGTAGCTATACATATCCACGACGTCCCCACAGTTTGTTGGAAGTAGACGCGGACTATAAGTAGCGCCAGAGCTCGTTGTCAACGTAAATCTGTTCCCGGGAGGGTGAGGGCAGCGCGTAGAAGTCCCGCTGGTGTTGGTCTTTCACGCTTCTGGACGCACTTTCATCGCACCGAAAAACATAGGTCGGTACCGGCCTCCGGTATAACGTTTTAGTAGTTATACGAGGGCCGCTTTGGTGCGTCGGCCCTGAATCGCAACATGCCGGAATCTGTTTGATTGTTTGTTGTCCTTTAGAAAGGCCAATTCCTTGAAGCTCCGCTGTCTTTCCCTGTTGTTGATCGCATCTGTGGCGACCTCGTCTTTTGCTCAGAAGTCGGAGGTGCGTCGCGCAGGTGCACCGGACTACACCCGCTACGTTGATCCTTTTATCGGTGTGGACTGGGGAGGAAACACCTTCGTCGGTTCTACGGTTCCGTTCGGCATGTTGAAGGTTGGTCCGGATATGGAGACCTTCGACGGACGCCGCTCGGGCTTTGGGTATTCGAGCAACGGCTTGATCCTTGGCTTCTCTCATCTTCACCTTAGCGGCGCTGCCGGGAAGTATGGCAACATCCGTGTCGCTCCTGTTACCGGGCCACTGAATTTGAATGACATCAAAACGCCGCGCACGGAGGAGGTCGCGAAGCCCGGCTACTATGCCGCAACGCTGACGCGACCGAAGGTGCGTGCGGAGCTTACGAGTAGCCGGCGCGTTGGCTTTCATCGCTATACCTTTCTGAATCCGGGTGAGGCCCACCTGACGGTCAATGTTGCCGCGGCACTGAACCTGGGCACGGGCTGGGAGGATCAGACCTTCGTTGGTGCCGAGGTGCATGTGGTCTCAAACAGCGAGATCCAGGGCATCGCTCGTTTTCGTGGCGGCTGGAACCGCGGTGGCGAGTATCGCGTGTTCTATGACATGCAGATCGATACGCCCGCTGCAGCCGTACGCACGTGGAATGGTGGCGAGCTGGGGACGGAGCGCGATGTGGTCGTCACCAGCGATAAGCCTGTTGGCGCTTCGTTCGATTTCAATGCGCGTGCGCATCAAGTGGTGCAGGCTAAGGTCGGCATCTCGTTTATCAGTGCGGAGCAGGCGAAGAAGAGTATCCAGGTAGAGATTCCTGGGTGGAGCTTTGAGGCTGTGCGCCATGCGAACAACAAGCTTTGGAATGCCGAGCTTGAGAAGCTGCAGGTAAAAGGAGAGACCGAGGCGCAACGTCACCAGCTTTACACGGCGATGTACCACATCATGATGATGCCGGTGGATCGCACGGGCGAGAACCCACTGTGGTCTTCGACGGAGCCGTACTACGACGACTACTACGCGATCTGGGATACGTATCGGACGTCGAGTCCGCTGCTGACACTGATCTCGCCGGACCGGCAGCGGGACATTATTCGATCGCTGATCGATATCTATCGCCACGCAGGGTACATGCCGGATGCGCGCAGCGGGAACGACAATGGCCGCACGCAGGGTGGTTCCAATGCAAACGTGGTGATTGCAGATGCTTTTGTGAAGGGGTTAAAGGGCATCGACTATGCCACGGCTTTGCAGGCGATGTTGCACGATGCCGAGGTGCCTCCGAAGGACGCGCAGAAGGAGGGCCGCGGTGGGCTGAAGGATTACAACGAACGCGGCTTCATTACGACGGCCGATGAGCGTGCCGGCTCGCGGACCGTGGAGTATGCCTATGACGACTTCGCAATTGCAGAGGTCGCGTGCGGTCTGGGCGAACAGAAGCAGATGGACCGGGCGCTTGCCCGCACGCATAACTTCGAGCACCTGTGGGATCCCAACATGGCGGTGTCAGGCTTCAAGGGGTTCCTGCGTCCGCGTAAGCCGGATGGCTCGTGGGCGGAACCGTACCTCACAGTACGCGGGACGTGGCCTGACTTTATGTATGAAGGCGACATCTGGACTTACTCGCTCTACGCACCGCAGGACATGCGTCGCCTGATCGAGATGGCGGGTGGTAACCAGCGCTTCAACGATCGCATGGACTTCACGTTCGCGCGCGGGCACTTCGATATCTCGAATGAACCTGGCTTCCTGATGCCGGTGCTCTACAACTACACCGGGCGTCCGGACAAGAGCGCGGACGTTGCGCACCTGCTGCTGGAGAAGGCATTCAACGACACGCGTGCCGGCATCCCTGGCAACGATGATTCCGGCGCGATGTCGAGCTGGCTCATCTTCCAGTCGCTTGGCATCTTTCCGGTGGCTGGTCAGGATATCTACCTGATCAGTTCGCCTTCGGTGCCCGATGCTTCGCTCGCGCTGGCGAACGGAAAGAAGCTGCACATCGTTGCGGAGGGGCTGGATGCAGCCGGCCTGAATCGCTATGTGCAGACGGCGACGTTGAATGGACGGAGTCTGACGACGAACTGGTTTCGTCACGCGGAGATTGCCAACGGAGGAACGCTGATCCTGAAGATGGGATCAGCGCCCTCCGAGTGGGGAAAGACAAATCCGCCGCCGTCCCTTAGCGACCCCGGCGCTCGCTTCTGCGAGAAGCGCTAGAGGAGAAGAGCTGGTCTGAATCTCAGACCAGCTCTTTCTTCGGGTGGCCTGCCGGAGCGAGCAGGTCTTCGATGCGGATAGGCAGGTTGCGAACGCGAATGCCGGTTGCGTGGTGAACTGCATTCGTGATCGCTGCGGCGATGCCGGCGAGGCCGATTTCGCCGACGCCACGTGCCCCGATGGCGTTGAGGTTGTAGTCCGGGTAGTCGAGGAAGGTGACGTCGATCTCCGGGCAGTCGGCGTTGACGGCCATGACGTAGTCGGCGAGGTTGCTGTTCATTGGTGCACCGCTGCGCTGGTCATATTCGGTGGCCTCGAACATGGCCATGCCGACGCCCATCACGACGGCACCTTCGATCTGGTTCCGTGCTGCGCGCGGGTTGATCATGCGACCCGCGTCGATGACGGTGACGACGCGGCTGACACGCAGACGCGCGATCTCCGGCTCCCAAGTAACCTCAGCGAACTGCGCTCCGTAGCTGTGTGAGGAGAGCTTTTCGTTGGGATTGCCGAGGGTGCCCATGGACTTGCCCTGACCGCTGATGGCCTTCACCTTGGCCATACGAATGATCTCGGCGGTGGCGACGTGTGTGCCGGACTGGCCCTTGGTCTGGACGCCACCATTGGTGAACTCGAGCATCTTTGCGTCCTTGCCATTGAAGGGACTTGCGGCAGCACCAACGGCTGCAACGAGCAGTGTCTGTGTGGCCTTCTGCGCGGCCTGCAGCACTGCGGGAACTACGGACGCGGTGGCCCAGGAGCCGCCGCTGATGGGGCCGGGCGGCAGTGCGGAGTCGCCGAGGACAACTTCGATCTTGTCAATCGGGATGCCAGTCTCGTGCGAGACCATCTGCGCGATCACCGTGTAGGTGCCGGTGCCGATGTCCTGCGTGCCGCAGGTGACGCGGGCCGAGCCATCCTGCAGAAGTTCGACGGTGGCTTCTGATTCCATGCGGGCTGCAATCCACGTGCATGCGGCCATGCCCCAGCCGAGTGTCACGCCCTCCGCATTCTTCATCGATCCGATTGCCGGGTTCCGCTTGGACCAGCCGAACTTCTCCGCGCCGGTGCTGATGCATTCCTGCATGTGCCGTGAGGAGAACTCCTGGCCGTTGCTTTCATCCTTCTGCGGCTCGTTGATCTGGCGAAGTTTGACGGGATCCATCTTGAGCTTGATGGCGAGCTCGTCCATGGCGGACTCAAGCGCGTAGAGGCCAGGTACCGCACCAGGACCACGCATGGAGGTGGGCGTGCCGATGTTCCGGCGTGCGAGGCCGCTGTTTACTGCGACGTTCTGGCAGGAGTAGATGAAGCCGGTAGCTTCGCCGCAACCTTCGTCGTAGTCGTCGAGGATTGAGGTGTGGTTGACGTAGTTCTGCTCGATGACGAGGAGCTTGCCGCTGGTGTCGGCTGCGAGCTTGATCTGCTGGTCGATGGCGGGGCGGTGGCCGACGCTCTGGAACATCATGGAGCGCGAGACGACCAGCTTGACCGGTCGGTTCAGGTTGCGCGCGCAGGCTGCGGCGAGTGCTGCATGCGGCCAGGGCCACAACTTGCCGCCGAAGCCTGAGCCGAGGAAGCGCGTGATGACTTGCACGTTCTCAGACGGCACACCGAGCTGCGCGGCGAGTACGTCACGCGAGTTGACGACGGCTTGCGATGTCTCATAGAGGGTGTACTTGCCATTCTTGTAGACGGCAACCGACGCATGGAGCTCGATGGGATTGTGCGTCTCAGCAGGTGTGCTGTAGACGGCGTCATGCTTGACGGGTGCAGAGGCGAAGGCAGTTGCGGTGTCGCCACGCTTGGTGACACTCTTCTTGCCGGTCTTCTCCACATCGCCCAGTAGCTTGTCGCTGGTGTTGTGCGGTGTCTTTGCGTAGGTGACCTTGACGGCTTCAGCTGCGGCGCGCGCCTGCTCGACGGTTTGTGCGACAGCAACGGCGACGTACTGGCCGTAGTAGCGGACGGTGGTGTCTTCGAGCGGAGGGCGCTTCTCATCCAGGATCATGGACATGCCCGAGCCGGGAGGAGTGCGGTAGAGCGCGCCGATGCTCTCGTGTGTGTAGATGGCCAGGACGCCTGGCATCTTTGCAGCCGCTGCCGTATCGATGGCGCTTATGGTGCCGCTTGCGACGGTTGCGGTGGTCGGCCATGCGTAGACGAGACCTTCAAAGTGATGGTCGGAGGAGTACATGGCCGCGCCGGTGGTCTTAAGCGGACCGTCGACACGTGACTGTGGCTTGCCGATGACGGCGCTGTCGCCGATGTTTGCGGGTTTCGATTCCTGCTGCTGATCGAGGATCATGATGCGCCTCCTATGCCGTGACCTTGGTGAGGGCTGCGGTCAGGCAGCGTTTCGCGAGTTCAACTTTGAAGCCGTTCTGTGATTGCGGGCGGGCGCCGTGCAGTGCAGCTTCGGCGGCAGCGCGGAAGTTGGCCGGCGTGGCGGCCTTGCCCATCAGGGCCTTCTCCGCTTCGCGACTGCGCCATGGCACGGCTCCGACGCCGCCAAGAGCTACGCGGACGAAGTCGATGTGATTGCCGCTTGTCTTGATGACGATGGCCGCGGAGGTGAGGGCGAATTCGTACGAGGCCCGGTCGCGAAGTTTTAGATAGAGGCTCTTCGCGCCTGATGGAAGAGCGGGAATGGAGACGTGGGTGATGAGGTCGCCGGGTTCGAGTACCGTTTCACGCTGCGGAGTATTGCCGGGCAGCGTGTAGAAGTCGGCGATGGGAACGACGCGATCGCCCTTGGCGCCGGTGATGTGGATTTTTGCTTCGAGGGCTGCGAGCGCAACGTTCTGGTCGGAGGGGTTCGACGCGATGCACTTGTCGCTGGTGCCGAGGATAGCGAGCATCCGATTATGTCCTCCGATGGCGGAGCAGCCGGTGCCGGGCTGTCGCTTGTTGCAGCCGTAGGAGGTGTCACGGTAGTAGCCGCAGCGCGTTTTTTGCAGCAGATTGCCTGCGGTCGATGCCATGTTGCGGAGCTGTGTAGAGGCTCCGCTGAGGATAGCTTCGGAGAGGACGGGATACTGCTGCTTCACAAGATCGTGATGCGCAACGGCGGTGTTGCTGGCGAGCGCGCCGATCTTCAGGCTGCCGTTTTCGCCGGGCTCGATCTTGTTGAGTGGCAGGCCGTTGATGTCGACGAGCTGCCGCGGCATCTCGACGTTTAGCTTCATGTAATCGACGAGGTTGGTGCCACCGGCGATATAGCGTACCTGGGATCCCTGCTGGGCGGTGGCCGCGGACGCCTGCGCCTTGACGGCGTCGGGGATGCTGCTGGGCGTAATGAGTTCGAAGGGCTGCATCTTGGGCTCCTCTTATGCCGTGAATTTGCCGCGGCAGCTTTGCACAGCGGCGACGATGTTGGGGTAGGCTCCGCAGCGGCAGATATTGCCGCTGAGCGCTTCCTTGACGTCCGTATCCTTGGAGCCCCAGGGCTCCTTCATCATGGCGACTGCCGACATGATCTGGCCGCTGGTGCAGTAGCCGCACTGGTAGCCGTCGTGCTCGACGAACGCCGTCTGCATGGGGTGCATGTGGTCGGGTGTGCCAAGGCCTTCGATGGTGGTGATCTCTTTGCCCTGCTGCATGGTGGCGAAGAGGAGGCAGCTGTTGGCGCGCTGGCCATTGACGTGAATGGTGCAGGCGCCGCACTGTCCGTGGTCGCAGCCCTTCTTGGTGCCGGTCAGGTGCAGGGTCTCGCGCAGGGTATCGAGTACTGTGGCGCGCGGGTCGACCTGCAGGTTGTGCTGCTGACCGTTGATCATGAGTTTGACCGGTACGGTGCCGGGAATGGTCGCAGTTGCTGCCTCTTGTGCGGCGGCTGCCGGCTCTGCTGCAGCGGCCGCGAGCGGCGCGGCCATCGTGGCCGTCGCGCCTGCGACTCCGGCCATGCCGGCACGGGTCAAAAAGGACCTGCGGCTGAGCCTTTCCAGCGAAGTCATGGGTTGTTGGCTCTCTTCATCATTCGTCGACATTGTGACCTCCATCTGCGTCCTGCTGTCCGGACGGCAGCTCCGATATTGCGAGCCTTTTTAAGGATGACGGCCTCAGGCCGTGAATCCTCGGTTCTTTGATGCAGCGATAGTACCGCCGCGGGGCGGGGGAAGACTACAGCGCGGCGGTAAACGCCATGTCGGGTTGATTGGCTCTGGCCGAAGGGGGGTAACGCGCGGGCCGGACACCTTATAAGGGGGCCGGCCCGTCGTTGCTTCTGCTTCACGAAGCAAAACAGATTTGTGCTGCCACGCAGGACTGATGGCGATCTGAGCAGGGGATTGCGTGTGCTGCTGTGCCCTCTAGCGCGGCTGTTGATAGTGCTCGTCCGTGACGTGTTCCATCCACTCCACGACCTTGCCGTCCTGTTTTTCCTGGATGGCGATGTGCGTCATGGCCGTGGTGGGAGTGGCTCCGTGCCAGTGTTTCTCGTGCGGCGAGAACCAGACGACGTCTCCGGGATGAATTTCCTCAACCGGACCGCCGTCTCGTTGTGCCCATCCGCAACCGGCCGTCACGATCAACGTCTGGCCTAGTGGATGTGTGTGCCAGGCGGTTCTTGCGCCAGGCTCGAATGTGACGCTGGCACCGACTACCAGGGCCGGGTCAGGTGCGGTGAATAGCGGATCGATGCGTACCGTTCCGGTAAACCAGTCTGCCGGTCCCTTGCCGGATGGCTGTGTTCCGACTCTCTTGATGTCCATGTGTGTCTCCCTTGAAGACAGTAACTCTTCTAGGGTGAGGGATATTGTCTGGACTGAGAAGAGTGCATGCCGGCAAACTCTTGTGAGTTACTTTCACGAATGCTTCTTGATCTTCACCGTACTCTGACCGACGGAGGAACGGCCTTTGTGGAAAGACGAAATCGTCAGGTTTAGGCGAGTACGACCTGATTTCTTCCTTCGTGCTTTGCGCGGTAGAGCGCCGCGTCGGCTTTCCTGAGCAGATCTCCGGAATTCTCAGCATCCTGCGGGAAGAGCGCTACGCCGACCGAGACGCTCAAGTCCGAATGCATTGCCAGGCCTGAGGTGAGTCGCATCCCTGCGATGGCGGTGCGGATTCTTTCCGCCGTCATGAAGGCACCTTCGACTGTCACGTCCGGAAGGATGATTGCGAACTCTTCGCCGCCGTAACGGCAGACCATATCTCCGCTGCGGATCTTAGCTTCGAAGACCGTTGCAACTTCTTTGAGAACGATGTCGCCCGTGGCATGGCCGTACTGATCGTTGAAGGTTTTGAAGTGATCGACGTCCAGCATGAGCATGGCGACCTGGCTCTTGGAGCGAGAGGCACGTGCAAGTTCCCGTTCCAGCGCGATCTCCATGAAGTGACGATTGAAAAGGCCGGTGAGGCCGTCCCGTACGGATTGGTTTTCCAGCTTGACGCGCAACTGGAGACCGGCGATGGTCATGGCAGTAAGTTCTGCGAGTTGGCGAATGCTGTCTTCGCGCGACCTCACGCCTTCGATGCTGTCCTTGTCATTCGGTGTAAGGAAGAGCATTCCGAGCGTCTCGCCTTGCGCTACCAGCGGCAGGCAGAAGTAGGTTTCGGGAGCGTCGTTGAGAAAGTGTGAGCAATTCACTTCGGATGCGCCTATCTCGCGCCACCGCAGCCGCCCGGAGCGCAGGGAGCAGCAGGAATCGGGGACGAAGATCTCCACCATGGATGCGTCGAGGCCCCCAACGCGCAACCACTTCGGCCATGGCGCGTGAGTTGTTGATCATGCAGATCGTCCCGCTCGTCGCGGGCGCCAGACGAGCAAAGCTGCTGACGGCGGCGCGGTAGACCTGATCCAGCCCTGTACACAGTTGGAGTTCATCCCGGGCATCGGTCAGAAGGCGGGATTCTTCCGCACGATTGTGCAACTGCTGCACCGTGGTGGCCAGTTCGGAGTTCGTGCGGTTTGTGAGGATCGCGACGCTCTTGCGTCGAAAGGCGTCCCGGATGAGGAAGCCGAAGAGAAACACCAAGGCGAGCAGAGAGATGCCGCCCATGGAGAACTCCGTGACTACGGAGCGTTGAGAACGCTCCCTGGAGGCTTCCGTCCGTTGCTTCAGGAGCGTGCGCTCCTGTTCGGACATTCGGCCGAGTGTCTGGCGGCATTTGAGGATGTTGGTCTGCGGGGACTTGCCAGTCTCGGGGACGCGTTCCAAGTCATGGGCGAGACGTGTGGCACACGCTCCCAGAGCGGTAACCTCCTGGACTGCAACGGCATTGTCAAAGACGAGGCTGCGGATTCGGGTGCTGGATGTGCTGAGGGAGACAACGTTCGACCGAGCGGCGATGAGCTGATCTTCATTCTTGGTCGCGAGGTAGAGCCCGGTATAGGCTTCAATGCGGTCGAGCCTTTGCGATGCGCTCTGGAGGCTATTCAGCACCTCCTGGCTGTGTTCGACCCAACCTTCCGCTTCAATCAGGTTCTTGGTGTTCTGATAAACGAACTGCTTGCTGCAACGGTGAACACGACGGAACCGAGCGCTGCGGCCAAGATCAGCGCAATTCCTATATCCAAGCTTTGTAGCCGCTTCAGCATACGCAATGGTGTTCGATACCGCCGAAGCACGCCATTCATCTTTTGAGGTATCCGGACGGCAGATACATCACGAGCGATAAATTTGTTCACGAGAGCAATGTCGCCGAGCTTCAGTTGTGGTTCGAGGGGAGGGCTTGATGTTAACGGGGCGTATTAGCATTCGTGGTCTTGAAGCAGCCTCTTACCGGTGAGAGAGCATCCCTCGGAATGACTTGTGCCGATGTCACGAGTGATATTCCATAGCGGGATCTCCGCCTGTACGTCGGGTCAGTGTACTTTTCGTTGTCCGCAATCCGTGCGGAGGGGAATGGAGCCTGATCCGTTGGAGGCTGTATGAAGTACCCATCCCCCCGCAGTCTGCGCCGCCGTATTCCGGCCGGTGCCCGATTCCTGCTTCCACTTGCGATTGTTTGCACTGGAACGGCCTCAGCGCAGTTCCGCGCTTCGATCTCCGGTACCGTGAGCGATGGCAGCGGTGCGGTGGTGCCCGGAGCGGCCGTTACTCTGACCGATCTCCAGACGAATCGTGTGATGACCACCACGTCGAATGAGAGCGGTGTCTATACCTTCAATGGATTGGCGCCGGATCAGTACAAGATTTCGGTCGCGCTCGACGGGTTCTCGCCGAAAGAACTGAACAATCTTTCTATTACGCCGGACGCGCCCAACAGCGTGAATGTGCAACTTGGGATTGCGTCGCAGAACACTTCCGTGGATGTAACGTCCGGAAGTGCTCCGGTCCTGGAGACGGCGACGGCGACCATTAGCGGGACGATCAATGAGAACCAGATCCAGCATTTGCCTGCAGCTGGGCGGGATGTTTTTCAACTGACTCAGCTTGCGCCTGGAGTGTTTGGCGATGGCGCGCAGGCTTCGAGCGGGACTAGCAATTCAAACTTGCCGGGCACTGCGGGGCCTGGTGCGGCTACGCGTTCGAATGGGATTTTCCAGACGGAGAATGCGCCCCAGGCTAATGCGAATGGTGGGCAAAACGGCAATAACAGCATCACGATTGATGGTGTTAGTACGGTTTCTGCTGTTTGGGGTGGGGCTTCGATTATTACGCCTTCGCAGGACTCGGTTGGGTCGGTGCGGGTGGTGTCGAATGGGTATGACGCGGAGAATGGGCGCTTCAGTGGCGCGCAGATCCAGGTGAACTCGAAGACGGGTACAAACCGGTTCCATGGAAGTTTGTTTCTGAGAGCTAACCGCCCTGGATTGAACGCTTACCAGCGTTACAACGGTCCGGGTACGTTCAATCCCGGGACGCCTGCGGACCGTGGTTTGCTGCGGGATGCTACGCGTTCGAACCAGTTTGGCGGCAGCATTGGCGGCCCGATTCTGCGGGATCGACTGTTCTTCTTTTTCAACTACGAGACGCAGCGAGACCACACTTCCGTGCCGGGAACGGGATGGTTTGAGACGTCTCAGTACGCTGCGCTGGCACCTGCCGGAAGTATCGCGGCGACGTACCTCAACTTTGCCGGGAATGCGCCGGTAAACGCGACCCAGATCAACCAGACTTGCTCGACGGCCGGCTTCCAGGAAGGCGTCAACTGCCGGACCGTTGGCGGCGCTCTGAACCTGGGGTCACCTGTCAGGGGTGCTCGCGGGACGCAGGACACGACATGGGTGAGTAACAGCAACCCGGGTGTGGGTGGTGGGCTGACGAACACGCCGACGATTGCGCAGTACTCGTTCCAGAACCCGACGACACAGGTGGGTCAGCAGTTCAACGGGCGGCTGGATGGGGATGTGACGAAGAAGGATCATCTTGCCTTTGCCATCTATTGGGTGCCATTGAGCCGCACGAACCAGGGCGGGCCGGGACGTGTGTATGACCTGTTCAACCACAACCAGATCAACGATGCGTACACGGTCATCTGGAATCACATCTTCTCACCGAACCTGCTGAACGAGGCACGGGCTAACGACGCGGGTTACCGGTGGAATGAAGTGTCGAGCAATCCGCAGGCGCCCTTCGGGCTGCCCACCTCGACGGTGGACACACTGGGAGCGAACAACATCAGCGTGGGGTACTACGGTGCGCCCGGACCGAGCGTGTTGAACCAGCACACTTATAACTTCAAAGATGTGGCGACGTTGACGACGGGGAACCACATCCTGAAGTTTGGCGGAGAGGCGACGCGGCTCTATTACCTGAACAATCCGACGAGCACGGCTCGGCCGGCCTACAACTTTTACAACATGTGGGCGTTCCTGAATGACGCGCCGCATTCGGAGTCGGGGGCGTTCCTTTCCGCTACAGGGACACCGGGTACGAACCGCCAGGATGAGCGGACGACGATCTGGGGTTTCTTTGCGCAGGATGATTGGAAGGCGACTCCGAACCTGACGCTGAACATGGGGCTGCGCTGGAGTTACTTTGGACCGCTGAATTCGAAGCAAAACAACATTGGTGTAGTCGAGTTCGGTCAGGGCTCTGCGATGTACACGGGCATGAGCGTTCGAACGGGTGGCCCGCTGAGCCAGGCACAGAAGGCCAACTTCGGGCCGCAGTTCGGCTTCGCGTGGAATCCGGAGGCGCTGAAGCATCGCGTGGTGCTGCGCGGCGGCTATGGACTGAACTTCAACCAGAACGAGATCGCGATCCAAGGTAATTCCGGCAACAATCCGCCCTACATCTTGAATGCGAGTTACAACAACAGCAGGATCGTGAATGGGGTCGCTACGATCGATCCGAAGATTGTTTACAGCGTGGCAAGCGATCCCAAGTCGCTGTTCGGGTACCCGGCGAATCCGAATGCTGTCGGCGGCTTCAATGCGGCGAACCTGCCCACTGCCGGTGGCGCCAGTGTTGTGGCGTTTCCGAGCACCGTCCCCACGATCTACACGCAGCACTTCTCGCTCGACACACAGTTCGAGTTGCCGCTGGGGCTTGTTGCGACGGTCGGCTACCAGGGCAGTCTTACCCGCCACCTTATTGTGCAGAGCCAGGCGTATGTCCGCACCTATACGCAGGGCTATGCTGTGAATCCGCTGGTCTCGAATCTTGCGTACTTTACGAACACCGGGACGGCGAACAACAACCAGTTGCTGGCGGGCTTGCGCAAGCAGATGTCCCATGGCTTCTCGATCGATGCGAGCTTCCAGTGGGCCAAGACGATGGATCAGGGATCGTCGCCGTACTACACCGACCCGTACTCGTTCAATCCGAGCCTGGCTTATGGACGTTCCGACTATAACTTCGGCAAGGCAGCGAAGGTCTTCGGCATGTGGCAGCCTAGGTTTTTCAAGGGGCACGGGTTTGCTCACTCGATTGCCGATGGCTGGACGGTTTCGGGGATCTACAACTTCCACACGGGCTTTCCGTTTACGCCGACGTATAACGTACCGGGTGGCAACCTTTACTACGGGACCAGCGGCTATACAACACTGCGGCCGACGTTCTACAGCGGTACCGGAGGGAAGAACCATAGCGTAAGCGCAATGCGTCAGACCCAAGGCGCGAACGTCAACTTTCCGCTTGCCGGTGCCGGACAGCCTTACTTTGGTGTGCCTGCCACGGGGATCCCGGCGGGTGGTGGCGGGTACGGTCTGCCGTCACTGCCGGGAGTGGCGCGTAATACGCTGGACGGCCCGAATTACCAGGACCTGGATGCGAGTCTCGCGAAGAACTTCGCATTACCGGGTTCGCGCTTTTTCGGCGAGAGCACGGGGCTGGAGTTCCGGATGGATGCGTTCAACGTGTTGAACCTGACGAACCTGAATCCGGGCAGCGTGGTAACCAATATCACCTCATCAAACTTCGGCACCTATAACCAAGGTCTTGCCGGACGCATTGTGAATCTGCAGGCTCGTTTCAGCTTCTAGCGAGTTGGCTTATCTGTCGTTCGCGGAGACGCAGCTGCGCCTCCGCGAGCCGCCCAAGGCTGCATCCAAGTTTGCATGGGCGGCAAGACACTGGTTGAGCGGATGCTCAACATCCATTGGCACGACATGTTCGTGCCGACATTTTCTCCCCTCGAGATTGTGATCCGCGGATCACTGATCTACCTTGCGCTGTTTGCCTTCCTGCGTATCGCGCGATCGCGGCATGCGGGGCAGATGGGACTTGCGGACATCCTGGTGATCGTGCTGATCGCGGATGCGGTTTCGAACGGGATGGCTTCGGAGTATCGATCCATTCCTGAGGGGCTGATCCTGGCGGGCACCATCTTCTTCTGGTCGTTTGTGCTGGACTGGCTCGCGTATCACGTGCCTGCGATTCGGCCGCTGATCGAGTCGGGACCCCGATGCCTGATTCGCCATGGGGTGCTGCAGGTGAACGCGATGCGCCACGAGCTATTGACGAGGGACGATCTGATGTCCATGCTGCGCGAGCGTGGGATTGAAGGCTGCCAGAACGTCAAGCGCGCCTATATCGAGGGTGACGGCGCTTTGTCCGTGATCTGTTACAAGAACGATGAGAACCGACCGAATCAACCCAAGAAGGCGCGCGTTTTTTAGGGCTGGTGCATCGAGCGGTCTTGCGAGAGCTGACGGCATCGTATGAGGGACAGCTTTGTAAGCCCTCAGACCGACTCAGGCAAAGGTGGAAAGAGGTTCGATGGAGCTTTTTGAAGGCATTCTTGTGCTGATGGTCGCGGCTGTGGTCCTGCTACAGGTCTCGCGCCGGTTCAGCCTGCCCTATCCGTCGCTCCTCGCTCTTGCGGGAATTGGAGTGGCAGCCATTCCGTTCCTGCCGAATATCGTGTTGGAACCGGAGCTCGCACTTGCAGTCTTTGTGACGCCGGCGCTGTTCGATGCGGCCTACGATACTGCTCCTCGTGATCTGAAGAAACACTGGGTGCCGCTGGCGATTCTGGCCGTTGCCGCCGTGATTATTACGACCGTTGCCGTTGGTGTGGTGGGTCATACGATGGCCGGTTTGGGCTGGGCCGCTGCGATGACGCTGGGCGCCATTGTGTCTCCGCCGGATGCGTCGGCCGTGAGTGCAGTGCTGAGCCGCTTTCCGCTGCCGAGACGGACACTGCTGATCCTGGAGGGCGAGAGCCTTTTGAACGATGCGACCGCTCTGCTGCTGTTCGGAACAGCGCAAGCGGTGGCGTTACATGGAGCTTCGACTCCTGGGAAGATCATCGGGCCGCTGCTGCTTGCGATCCCGGGCGGGGCGATTCTTGGGTATGTGCTTGGGAAGCTCTACCTGATGGTGGCGAAGTGGACGGCTGGTAGCCTGTCAGCTTCCATTGCGGAGATCGCTGTCACGTTTGGCGCCTGGATTCTCGGCGAGAAACTGCATGTCTCTCCGATCCTGGCTGTTGTGGTGCTGGCGATGACGATTGCGAAGGGCGCTCCGAAACAGGAGCCACCGCGGGATCGAGTCCATTCCACTGCGCTGTGGGGTTCGATCACGTTCATTCTTGGGGCGATTGCTTTTCTACTGCTGGGAATGCAGGTGCTGGATGCAGCAAAGCATCTGTCTGGTGTGAGTCTGAAGCAGGCCGTGATCTTTGGCGCGGCAGTGACGCTGACGACGGTGGTGACGCGGATTGCGTGGGTGTTTCTGTACCGCGTCTTTGCGGACCGACTGGATAAGAGCGGCTTGCCGCAGCCACCGGTGGGCGTGACGTTCCTAACATCCTGGTGCGGTATTCGCGGCATCCTGACGATTGCAACGGCTTCCGCTTTGCCGTACGAGTTTCCCGGTCGAAGCATGATTGTGTTCGCGGCGTTCTCCGTCGTGCTTGGAACGCTGGTGGTCCAGGGCTTCACAATTGGACCGTTGGTCAAGTTGCTGAAGATCGAGCCGGATGAGTCGCTGAAAGAGGAGTCGAACAAGGCCCGCGAGGAGCTGCTGGAGGTGGGTGTGAACTGCCTGCGTGAGCGGACGGATTCGGCAGCGAAGAGCGTTCGCAGGGAACTGGAGATTGCACTGAAAGAGGCTGCGCGACTCGACTTTTCTGCGCAGAGTTCCGGCATGGACACCGTACGCAGCATGGTTGTGTGCACGCAGCGGGAGCGGCTGATCGCACTGCGAGACGACGGCGAGATCGAGGAGGATGTCTTTCAACTCCTGGAGGAGGAACTCGACTGGGCTGCGCTGGCAGCGGCACCGTCAGAGGACCTGGCGCTGGAAGAGGTCTAGGCGAGGAGAGGGCTTACAGGTGTCTGTTGTGGTTCGCCTGGTGTTGCGTGGACCTCGGTAGAATTGCCTTGTGAGAAATACCCCTACCTCTGCCAAACTTCTTCTGCTTTTCCCCATCACCCAACTGCTGCTGGGTTGCAGCAAACCGACGGTGGATGTTGCTGCGTCTGTGACCACCCTGGGCCAGGCGACGCCTATCGAAGTGCGCGTGCATGATCCGCATGGTCTGAGCGAGTTAACCGCGACGGTCGAGCAGAATGGAACGCCGTACCAGGTGTGGCATACGGCGAGTGCATCGAAGAGCCCGGACACGACGCTGAACTTTACCGCTGGTGTGAAGGACACGCCGCAGTTGAAGGACGGTCGCGCGACGCTGATTCTGCAGGCGAAGTCCGGTGGGATGTTTGGCGGCACGACCCGGTGGGAGCGCGCGGTGAATGTGGTGACGCAGCCGCCGACGGTGAGTGCTGATTCCGATCAGCACTATCTGTATCGCGGCATGGCGGATCTGGCGACGATGAATGTGACGGGCGCGTATACGTCGGCGGGCGTGCGGCTGGGCAACCAGACATTCCGTGCGTGGCCGATGCCGGGCGGCAAGCCGGGCATGTTCTCGCTGTTTGCGTTTGCGTGGAATATGCCGCAGGAGACGATTCCTGTTGTCTATGCTTCGAATGGCGCGGGCGCGGATGTGACGACGCCGCTGACGGTGGTCTTCCCGAAGCGGGAGCAGCCGGTTTATACGCAGCACCAGATCCAGATCACTGACCAGTTCATGCAAAAGGTTCTGGGTGAGCTGGATCCGAATGGCAGCGGGACGCCGGTGGAGCGCTTCAAGAAGATCAACAGCCAGATGCGGCAGTCGAACAATAAGACGCTGGCTGAGCTGCGATTCAAGACGGCCGATCATTTTCTGTGGAGCCAGCCGTTCACGCGGCAGTCGCACTCTGCCGCGGAAGCGACGTTTGCAGATGTGCGGAGCTATATGTACCACGGCGAAAAGATCGATGAGCAGGTGCACCTGGGATATGACCTGGCGGTGACGCAGCATGTTGGCGTCGAGGCATCGAATGACGGTCGTGTGGTGTGGGCTGCGCCGCTTGGCATCTATGGCAACTGCGTTGTCGTGGATCACGGATATGGTCTGCAGACGATCTACGGCCACATGAGCCGCATCGATGTGAAGGAAGGCGATGCTGTAAAGCGTAGCCAGGTGATGGGTCTGAGCGGTATGACGGGTATGGCCGGCGGCGATCACGTCCACTTTGCGATGCAGTTGGATGGTGTCCAAATCGACGCGAAGGAATGGTGGGATCCGCACTGGATCCAGGACCATGTGGCACGCCGCGTGGAGCTGGCTGCTCACTAAGAGTAGAGGGAAGCGCTATCGCTTTACAGGAGCGCCTGGATGCCGGCTGCCGCTTGCTTGAGCAGGGTTTTGGTGTCCAGGCTGCCTGGATCGAAGAAGTGATTCAGGGCCAGACCGTCAACGAGAGCGCCCATCTGTGCGACCTGGCGGCGGCTCTCGATGGAGTTATCCAGCCGGCGGAATTCCGGCATGAGTGCTTCCATGTCCGGGCCGCACCCTCTGCGGCATACGGCGTTGTGCAGGTCTGTGAGACGTTGCTGATCGTGCGGATGACGTAGCACGTAGATTTTGAATTCCAGCGCAAGTAGAGCGCGCTCCTTATCTCCGATGATCTGGACGATGTGGGCGGCAAGGGCGGCGATGCGCTTTGCCTTGGTCGACGCGCCCTTCATGCGCTGACGAAACTGCTCCTGGCCGTCGGCGAGGTACTGCTCGAAGATGGCGAAGAAGACATCTTCCTTGTCGGCGAAGTGCGTGTAGAAGGCGCCGCGGGTCTTGCCTGCGAGGTTTGAGATGTCCTGCAGGCTTGCCTTCTCGAAGCCATCGCGCGCGAAGATCTTGCGTGCGGCGTCGATGAGTTGCTGGCGGGTGAGCAGGGAGCGATTTTGCTTGCGGCTCTGCTGCGGTGGAGCGGATCGCGAATTTTCATCAAATTGCTCTGCATCCGACATAGCTATGACAGAATCTCATAAAAGATGCATGCATGTATGTATTTATGCCTGCTCCGAAATGTCCGGAGGATGGAATGACGTTGTCCCTTGCTGCACGCCGGCAGACTAACTTGCCAGCGGTATTGAAGTTGACCGGTGTTTCAGCACTTACGCTGGCGTCGCTCTGGGTCTCGGGCTGCTCGAAGCCGGCGCCCGCTGCACCTGCGGGTGGACCGATGCCGGTTTCGGCCATTACGCTGCAGGCGCAGGATGTTCCGCTGGGCAACCAGTGGGTGGGCACCCTGGATGGCTTTGTGAATGCACAGATCCAGCCGCAGGTAAGTGGGTACCTGATTCGGCAGAACTACCGCGAAGGTTCGGTGGTGGCGAAGGGGCAGGTGCTGTTCCAGATCGATCCGCGGCCGTTGCAGGCGCTGGTGGACCAGGCGATGGGTCAGCTGGGACAGGCGAAGGGCCAGCTTGCGCAGGCGCAGGCGAACCTGGGACTGGCACAGATCAATGTGAATCGCGACACGCCACTGGCGGAGCAGCGCGCGATTGCACAGAGCCAGTTGGATAACGATAAGCAGCAGGCTGCGGCGCAGCAGGCGAATGTGGAAGCAGCGAAGGCGCAGATTGCTTCGGCCGAGGCTCAGGTGAGCACGGCGAAGTTGAATCTTGGGTTCACGCAGGTGCGATCGCTGATTGGCGGTGTTGCGGGCCAGGCTACGACGCAGGTTGGCAATCTGGTAAGTCAGCAGAGTGTGTTGACGTCGGTGTCGCAGCTGGATCCGATCAAGGTTTACTTCTCGATGAGCGATGGGGAGTACCTGGCGCTCTCGAAGCGTTCGAATGCGGGTAAGGGTGATCTGCTGAAGGGGGCGGGCACGCTGCCTTTAACGCTGACGCTGGCGGATGGAAGCGAGTATCCGCATAAGGGGCACATCCAGTTTGTGGATCGGCAGATGAATCAGCAGACGGGTGCGATCCGGATTGCGGCGGTGTTCCCGAATCCGGGAAATGTGCTGCGTCCAGGGCAGTTTGGCCGGGTGTCTGCGAATACGGAGCTGTTGCACAACGCGATTCTGGTGCCGCAGGTGGCTGTGAATGATCTGCAGGGCGTGAAGCAGCTTTACACCGTGGGGCCGGACAGCAAGGTGAAGGTTGTGAATGTGACGCTGGGGCAGCAGACGGGTAGCAACTGGGTTGTGACCGGTGGTGTTACGCCGGGCACGCGAGTGATCACGGACCAGTTGCAGAAGCTGCAGGAAGGCATGCCGGTGAGTCCGCATGCGGCGGCTCCTACGGCTTCAACATCCACCGCTGACAGCGCTTCCGCGGGAAGGTAATCATGTCGAAATTTTTCATACGCAGGCCCATTGTGGCCATCGTGATTGCGATCCTGACGGTCATTATCGGCATTGTTTCGCTGGTGAGTCTGCCTACGTCGCAATATCCGGATATCGTTCCACCGGAGATTCTGGTGCAGGCGACGTTCCCCGGCGCCGATGCGCGGACGTTGTCGCAGGCTGTTGCTACGCCGATCGAGCAGCAGATGAACGGCGTCGACAACATGATCTACATGTACAGCATGAATGCCAACAACGGGCAGGCTTCGCTGTATGTGGACTTCGATGTGAAGACGAGTCCGGATACGGATCAGATCCTGTCGCAGTTGCGTGTTTCGCAGGCGCAGGCACAGCTGCCGGCGCAGGTGACGACGGCTGGTCTGACGGTGCAGAAGGCGCTTACTTCGCCGTTGATGCTGATCGGCTTGAATTCGCCGGATAACAAGTACAGCCAGGAGTTTCTGGGTAACTACGGCATCATCAACGTGCAGGACGAGATCACGCGCGTTCCCGGTGTGAGCCGTGTGCAGGTGTTTGCGGGACAGTATGCGTTGCGTGTGTGGGTGAAGCCGGAGCAGCTTGCGAAGCTGGGTGTTACGGCGCAGGACGTTATCACCGCGCTGCAGACGCAGAACAATGTGAACCCGGCCGGACAGATCGGCGGCGAGCCGGTACCGAGCGGCCAGCAGTTCACTTACACGGTGCGTACGCAGGGCCGTCTGGTGCTGCCGGAAGAATTCGGCAATATCGTTGTGCGGGCGAATCCCGATGGCAGCATCCTGCACCTGCGGGATGTCGCTCGTATCGAGCTGGGTGAGCAGGCTTATGGGTTGAATGCGCGTTACAACGGTGCACCTGCCGGCATCATGGCGGTGTATCAACTGCCGGGTTCCAACGCGGTTCAGACTGCGAAGCTTGTCCGCGCGAAGATGGATAAGCTGCAGAAGAACTTTCCTACGGGCATGAAGTATGACGTGCCGCTGGATACGACGCTCGCTGTCACTGCGGGTATTCACGAGATTACTGAGACGCTTGTGATCGCACTCGTCCTCGTGATCCTTGTGGTCTATATCTTCCTGCAGGGCTGGCGCGCGACGCTGATTCCGTTGATGGCGGTACCGGTGTCGTTGATCGGTACGTTCATCTTCTTCCCGATGCTTGGGTTCTCGATCAACACGTTGTCGCTGTTCGGCCTTGTGCTGGCTATCGGCCTGGTGGTGGATGACGCGATCATCGTGGTGGAAGCAGTTGAGCACCACCTGGAAGAGGGCATGGACGCGCAGTCGGCGACCATCAAGGCGATGGAAGAGGTGGGCGGCCCGGTTGTGGCGATCGCACTCATTCTTGCCGCAGTATTCATTCCTACTGCGTTCATCCCCGGCATTACGGGACGGCTGTATCAGCAGTTCGCTGTGACGATTGCGATCTCGGTACTGATCTCGGCGTTCAACGCGCTGACACTTAGCCCGGCACTGGCTGCACTGCTGCTGAAGCCGAAGGACAAGAACAAGAAGCCGGGCCTCCTGGGACGATTCTTCGACTGGTTCAACCGCTTCTTTGGCCGCACCACGGACAAGTACGTTTCTACCTCCAGCATCCTAGTGCATAAGTCGGCTCTGTCGATGATTGCGCTGGCGATTGTTGCTGCCGTCGCTGTCTTCATGGGATCTCGCCTGCCGGGTGGGTTTATCCCGCAGGAGGATCAGGGTTACCTATTTGCCGCGATGCAGTTGCCGGACGCAGCGAGCATGCAGCGTACGGATGCAGCCGGTCTAAAAGTGACGAAGCAGTTGATGGACACGCCCGGTATTGCGGGTGTGGTGCAGGTGAACGGCTTTAGCCTGCTGACGCAGACGCAGAGCACGAACACTGCGTTCTTCTTCGTGGCGTTGAAGCCATGGGAAGACCGTAAGGCTGCGGAGGAGCAGATCGGTGCCATTCTTGGCAACGTGTCGAAGGAGCTTGGCGGACTTGGGGACGGTCTTGCGTTCACCTTCCCGCCACCGGCGATCCCGGGCATCGGAACTTCGGGTGGTGTGACGATGGTGCTGCAGGATCAGTCCGGTAACGACGACGCAGACTTTCTGACAAAGAACCTTTACGGCTATCTGGGTGCGCTAAAGAAGAGACCAGAGATTGCGTCTGCTGTGCCTTCCTACCTGCCGGCGGTGCCGCAGTTGTACGCGGACGTGGACAAGGAGAAGGTGCTTCAGCAGCAGGTGGATCTGACTCAGGTGTACAACACCATGTCGACCTTTATGGGTGGCTACCTGGTGAACTACTTCAACCGGTTTGGCCGACAGTGGCAGACCTATGTCGAGGCGGAGGGAACTTCGCGTACAGACATTAACAACATCGGTCAGTTCTACGTGCGCAGCGCGAACGGAAGCCAGGTGCCGTTGAGTGCGCTGGTGAAGACGAGGCAGATCAACGGTCCAGAGTTTGTGATGCGCTTCAACGAATACAACGCAGCGCAGCTAAACGTGACGGGAGCACCCGGTTACAGCAGTGGTCAGGTTCGTAAGGCGCTGGAAGAGACGTTTGCAAAGGCGATGCCTGAGGGGATGGGGTACAGCTACAGCGGCATGAGCTACCAGGAGCAGGCAGCAGAGAAGGGCGTACCGACGTGGGTCGTATTCGGTATCTCGATCGTGTTTGTCTTCCTGATTCTTGCGGCGCTGTATGAGAGCTGGACACTGCCGTTCAGCGTGCTGCTGAGCACGCCGGTCGCGATTCTGGGTGCGTACCTGGCACTTAGCATCCGGTCGTATGAGAACGATATTTTTGCGACGATCGGTCTCATCATGCTCATCGGTCTGTCGGCGAAGAACGCCATCCTGATTGTTGAGTTTGCGGTGACGAACTACAAGAGCGGACAGAGCATCAGCGAAGCCGCACTGGGTGCTGCGAAGTTACGTTTCCGTCCGATTGTGATGACGGCGCTGGCGTTCATCTTCGGCTGTCTGCCGCTGTGGACTGCGACAGGTTCGGGTGCGGTGTCGCGACGCATCCTGGGTACGGTGGTGATCGGCGGTATGACGTTGGCGACCATCCTCGGCATCCTGATGGTGCCTGTCACGTTTGCCGTGGTGGAGTACATCTCGCATCGCTTCGGTAAGGGCGGGAAGGGAACCACCATGGATTCGAAGCATGAGCCGGAACACGATACAGAGCTGAAACCGGCAGGCGCAGTGAGCCAGCCGGAAGGGGGTCACGCATGAGCCGAATTGCCTATGAAAAATATGGTGTCAGTTCCCTGGCATTGATCGCGGTCATGGGGCTTGCCGGTTGCAATGTGGGCCCGAAGTACACACGTCCGCAGGTTCCGCCGCCGCCAGCCTTCCGCGGTGCGGATGACGCTGCGGTGTCGAGTGATCCGAATGGTTCGCTGGGCGATCAGCAGTGGAGCACTGTCTTCAAACAGCCCGAACTGCAGGCGTTGATTCGCGAGGCACTGACGAACAACTTCGATCTGCGTGCTGCGGCGCAACGCGTGCTGCAACAGGAATCGCAGGTAAAGATCACGCGGGCACAGCAGTTCCCGCAGATCAACGGCGGCGGCACGGGAGCAGGTGTCGATCTGCCTTCGACGGTCGGCACTTCGATCAACAGTCCGCTGGTGTTTGGCAGCTTCAATCTGTCGGCTTCGTGGACACCTGATTTCTGGGGTCTTTATCGTAAGCAGACTGAGGCAGCGCGCGATCAACTGCTAGCGCAGCAGTGGGCACAGCGTGCCGTACGGATGACGCTGGTGCAGCAGGTGGCTACGACCTATTTCCAATTGCGCACGCTGGATCAGCAGCTGGCGATCGCGAAGGAGACGCTGAAGACACGCCAGGAGTCGGTGAAGCTGACGCAGACGCTGGAACGTGGTGGCTCGGTTCCGCTGTCAGACGTGCGACAGGCGGAGCAGTTGCTGTATACGGCGAGCAGCCAGATACCGCAACTGGAGCAGCAGATCCAGCAGGGTGAGAATGACCTGAGGCTACTGCTAGGCAAGGAGCCCGGTCCGGTTTCGCATGCGGATCCGAATGCAATTACTCCTGTGCCAGATGCTCTCCCCGTCGGTATTCCGTCACAGCTGATCGAGCGACGACCTGATATTCAACAGGCCGAGGCGAAGCTGAAGGCAGCAAACGCCCAGGTGGGTGCGGCGCGTGCACAGTTCTTCCCGCAGCTTTCGATTAGCGGATCTGCAGGCTTTGGTGGAGATGAGTTCTCGAACTTGTTCGATCCTTCGGGGAAGACGATCTATGGCCTTGGTTCGCTGACGCAGCCGATCTTTGCCGGAGGCAAGATTCGCGGGCAGTACGATCTTTCCAAGCGGCAGAAGGATGAGTTGATCCTGACTTATCAGAAGGCTGTTTACACGGGCTTCCACGACGTATCGAGTGCTTTGATTGCTGTGAACAAACAGCGTCGTGCACGCGAGCAACAGCAGTTGCTGGTGACGTCCGCACAGGATGCGACACGGCTAGCGCGTCTGCGCTATCAAGGTGGATCGACGAGCTATCTGGAAGTGTTGACGACAGACTCGAACCTCTTTTCTGCGCAGCTTAACCTTGCGAGTGCACAGCAGAATGAGGCGTTGACGCTGGTCCAGCTCTACAGCGCTCTTGGAGGCGGCTGGCAGTAGGACGCACTTTAAGTCGCTGGAACTTGCACACGGAGTATGTCGACTTGCCCTTGCATCGACATACTCCGTGTGCGCTCATTTTCGTCTTGAACTTCGCATGCGAACCTGGGAGGCTGCGAGGATTGGCGGCGGGATGCTGTTTACCTTAGCGACGCGGGATGTGCGGCAGTGGCGAGATCGCCTGACGGTGAAGTGACACGGTGCGAATGCGAGGGCTTCGAACACTCTCTCACACCTTTTGACGAATCTAGCACCTAGTCCATGTGCCTACGTTAAGAGGAGAGTGAAGAGCGAACGATGAGACCCTACGTGATTTGCCATATGACGTCGAGCCTGGATGGGAAGACGAACCCTGAGGTACTGGAGCAGTTTGGTCGTTCCGACCTGATTGAGGAGACGCATCCGAAGCTTCAAGGCGATGCATGGCTGTGCGATGCGTTGGCCTTCTGCACTTGGGAGGAATGCTTGTGATTTTGCCGCGCTGGTGACCTGATTCAGACGCCCATCGCCATAAGCGACGTCCTGCGCGAGATACCTTCATCCCGATCGCTGTTTTCTGGATTTATTGTTCGAGCGAATTTGAGCCGCGCCGCGAGTGGCTTCACACAGCCAATTTTTAGGCACTGCGGGCAGGTTGTTGCCGGAAATGGCCCTATAGTCGAGGGACATGGCACATCAGGAAGTAACACCACACCGAGCCTCAATGGTTACGATTCTTGCGCCCCGCAACACTTCGTCTTTTGGCAGCTCGGTTGTTATTCAGGCACACCAATACGCTGCCCTGCAGCGAGAGATTCAGCTACTGCGAGGCGAGACGTACAAGGAATACGCGGGTGTCGCGGCCACACTGACCGAAGATGGGCTGGATCGTCAGGCGCTGGATGACTTATGCTGGCACATTCTCGTTCGAGATCCGAGTACGGGCGATCTTGCAGCGTGTGCCCGGTACCGCCACGGCGTGTCGTCGTTCGAGGAGCTTCTCAGTCACGACAGTGCGATCGCCTCCGGGGTGGCCCGGGCACAGGTGATTCGCGCATTTGCCAACGATAAGGCTGATGCGAAGAGAAGAGGTATTGAGTTTGGAGAGGCGAGCGGCCTTGCTGTGAAGCAGTACTTCAGGAGCTCTTACTCCGGGGCAAAGATTGTCATGCTGGGCATGGCGCTGTCCGACCTGTTGGGTGGAGGGTCAGCCTGGTCGATCGTCAGCACTCGGCACGGAGCTTCTTCAATGCTTTGCAGGCTGGGAGCGCAGGTTGTCTGCGGACTGGCGCCGCACGTGGAACCCCGATATGGACATAGTGTGAGGCTTCTGCATCTCGACGTGGCTCGCATTCCTGCTCGTTTCGAGGATCTATTTCAGTGGGCTCGTGAAGAGTTGGGTAGTGCATGCTTCGTATTTGAAGACTGCGCCGAATTGGGGCGCGAGCCTGAGGACCTGCCCCTATCGCTTGCTGAGCGGCCACCTGCGTATTCCGATTTAGAGCGAGATCGACGTTCGCAGCGGGCACAATTCGGAGGCGCTTTCTCAACGCAGTCTGAAGTGGAAACCAGCGATTGCTGTGTGTACGCCGCTGACTAAGTGCAAACATGTTTGATGGCACGAGGAAATGACTGATTGCGAAAAGGGAATTGTCTCAAGCTTGAGTCCAGCATGCGACACTCACTCCCAAGTGAACAAAGGAACCCGCTCTGTAGGAATGTACGAAGAGAGGTTTCGTCTCAGTTTCCGCCGACTAGCTGCAGAGAGATGTTTCATCGATTGATCATAGTTCGCCGTTCTTTGGGGAATCTGTAGAATGGGTCGGCAAGCTTCATCCTTTCTTCCACTGCGACCGTTCTTCTCCCTTGGTAATGCCCCTCTGCCTGCGATTCCGTGCACGTGGCGCTGTGTCGCTGACAAAAAAGGGAAGGAAACCACGCATTGTCATTTCACCGCTCGTACTTGTTCGTGGAGATCTATGACATCCTGTTCCCCTTTGCTTGCCTGCTTTCGTTTTATGGCCCTTCGCCTCAACCTTCGTCGCATTGCTACGTATAGCGTCGTTGCGGCGCTTGGCGTTCTGTCGTGGGGTTCGTCGAATGCAGTCACGCCCACCGCGACGGCAACAACTCTAGCGGCCCGTGCCGGCGGATCGGTTGTGTCGAGCGTTGTTTCTGGCACGGTCGTAACGCTGAGTGCGACTGTTCTCGCTGGGTCCACGCCGGTCACCACGGGGCAGGTGAAATTCTGCGATACCGCGGGTATCTCGTGTGTCGACAGCTACCTGCTGGGCACCGCTCAGCTTACCTCCACGGGCACGGCTAGTCTTCGACTAAGGACCGGAATCGGGGCGCACACCTACAAGGCTGTATTCACTGGCACAGCAGCAAGTATCACCAGCGCCTCGCCAGTCGTCGCTGTTCAGGTGACCGGGACTCACTCCACCGTGACAACGCTGACGCAGACCGGCGTCGCTGGTAACTACACACTGGCAGCGACTGTCGCAGGTACGGGCAGCAGTGTTGCCCCTACTGGTAGCGTCTCCCTGGTCGACACGACAAACAACAATGCATTGCTGGGCACGGGGGTGTTGGGCAGCGCTACGTCGGCCCAGACGTTCGCCTCGCATGTGACCTATGCCACGGGCGATTCTCCCATTGCGAGCGTCACGGCAGACTTCAATAACGACGGCTTCCCGGATATCGCGATGGCAAACTATCGCGGCAGTTCCGTTGGAGTGTTTCTCGGAAACGGCGACGGAACCATTGGCGTCCAGGTTACCTATGGCACTGGCGCCTCACCGTCCTATGTTGCTGCAGGCGACTTCAACGCTGACGGAATCGTCGATCTCGCCGTAGCGAACTCAGTCTCCAACACCGTGAGCGTCCTGTTGGGGAAGGGGGATGGAACTTTCTTCACGCAGGTGACTTATGCTGCAGGGAACTCGCCGGTTTTCGTGACCACGGCGGACCTCGACAGCGACGGTGTCCTCGACCTCGTGGTTTCGAACTCGCTTGACAACAGTGTCGGTGTTTTTCTTGGCAAGGGTGATGGAACTTTTAACACCCAGGTGGTCGTTCCTTCTGGCCTGACACCTCTTTCTATCGCCGTTGCAGACTTCAATGCCGATGGCATCCCGGACCTTGCAGTTACGAACTACATCGCTAACAGGGTAGGTGTCGTGATTGGCAAGGGTGGCGGCGTATTTAACAGCCCCGTCAGCTACTCCGTTGGCACTGGTCCTACGCCCCTTGTGGCCGGTGACTTCAATCGAGACGGTATCGTCGACCTTGCCGTCACCAACTACACCGCCAATACGCTCTCTGTTCTCACCGGCAAGGGCGACGGTACGTTCAACGCGCAGGTCGTCTACGCTACTGGAACCTCGCCCTATGCGATCGCCCCGGCCGACTATAACGGCGACGGCATTCTCGATCTTGCCGTGGCGAACTATGTCAGTGACAATGTCGGTGTCTTCGTGGGCAGGGCGGACGGTACCTTCGCGGCGCAAGTGACTTATGCGACAGGTTCCGGTCCGTCCCCCGTTTCGACCGCCGACTTCAATGGGGACGGCATTGCCGATCTTGTAACGGGTAACTATCACGGCAATAATCTCTCCGTTTTGCTGGGGCAACTATCTTCCACCGCGACTGCAACCGCGACGGGCATCTCCCCGGTGGGAGCTGTTACGTCTGCTCACCTGGTGAAGGCTACCTACACGGGGGACAGCCTCTATACCGGCAGCAGTTCGAACACCGTATCCCTTACGAGCCAGCCCATCGTGACGGTTCTCACGCTCTCGGTCACTCCGGCGATCAGTGCCTACGGCCAACAGGTTGTTCTAAGTGCGGTGCTCAATCCTTCGGTCGCTCAGACCCTATCCACGAACGGCGAAGTCGTTAGCTTCTTCAATGGGTCGCAAGCTCTCGGGACCGGCGTACTCACCAACGGATCGGCGACGTTAAATCTCACCACGCTGCCGGTGGGTGTGTCTGCAATCACCGCTCGTTACGCGGGGAACTCCAACTTCTTAGCAAGCACTACCGCCAGTGTTCCTCACACGGTCTCTCAACCTGGTGCTTCGCTCTCCCTCGCGGCGCAAACTCTGCCCGTTGGGACCGCTTCGGCCACGCTGGCCGCACAGCTTACCTACACCGGTACTGTCGCACCTACCGCTCCGGTCAGCTTTACTGTGGACAATGGCGCCGCTGTCACAGCCGTCTGCACGGGCGTTGCGTCACCGCTCACGTGCACGGCGAGCTACGCCATCAATTCACTGCTAGCCGGCGCTCACACCATCACGGCTAGTCAGCCTGCAGCAGGAGCCTATGCCGCAGCGTCCGCTACTGCGGCGCTCACTCTTACGGTCTCTGACTTTGCCTTTAACGCTACGGGTAATACCGTCCAGACCGTTACTGGGGGCAGCGCAGCCACCTTCACTTTCGCACTTAGCCCCGGAAGTCCTGTCTATCCGGGTGGCGTTTCCTTCGCCGTGGCAGGACTGGACGCTGGCATGAGCTACACGCTTACGCCGACGTCAGTTGCAACCACGGCAGGCCCCCAGACAGTAAGTTTGACGGTCCAGACAGTGAAGCTTACTTCCCAGGCCGATACTTCGCCGGCGTGGTCGCGGCGTTCCGGCCTGGCGCTGGCCGTCCTGTTTCTGCCGTTTTGTTTGGTTCATCGCCGCCGAGTGAACGCTCGCCTGTTGATGCTTCTGGGCTGCGGCTTTCTCTTCATGACCGCAATGACTGGTTGCGGCTCAAACACCGTAGTCACCACTACCACGCCCGTCAATCGCACGATCACCGTTACCGCGACAGCAGCTGGCTACGCCACACCTCACAGTGCGAGTGTCACGCTAAAGGTGCAGTAAGTAACGCAGTTTATTGAACGGTGAATCTCCGGAGTCCGTCACTCTCATTGAACGGTGGCGGGCTCCGTTGTTTTGCATCGCGTTACTAAGACTAAAGATTGCTAGCGTTCCGTATCGTGCGTGAGATAGAACCCGACGCTGTGCGGCTACCAGTGACTTCCTCTTGATCGGCGCCCGAATGGTCACTGAGTCCGTTTGCAGATGACGGCTGCGTCTGTAGCGGGTCCGCCGCTCCACCATCGCCCCAACCGGCTCGCCAGCTTTCTTCGTGGCGACCAATGCCTCAGGACTTGCGGACTGCGCGAACTTCCGCTCCCTTTACAAGGTGGGGAAAATGTCTGCCCCCAAAGGGCGGAAGGTTTTGTCACGCATGCTCACGTGGGTCTTTCGTAAGAGCTTGTTAGTGCCAGACCATGACGCTGCCTGCGTAGTCCGCCAGATAGACTCGTCCGTTGGAGACCACCGGCTGTGAGAACTTTGAGAAAACAAATTGCTCTGAAGTCCAGAGTGTGCGGATGCGACCACCGGTGAAGCCTGTCAGGTCGTAGGCAACGAGCCGGCCGGTTGTCACAGACCTGTTCGCGTCGCCATCCGGGATTGCGCACCAGGCGATGGCGTTTGCTCCTCGGTTTGAGCTGACCGAACAGAAGCCTCCGGGCATGCCACCGTGCTCCGCGCGGGATTGTGCGGACGCCATCTCATTGCCGCGGGCTACAAATGTCATGGCGCCATTTGCATCGAGGCGCCACGCCTGCAAAGGGCTGTTCTCTGCGAAGGCGAGCACGAACTGTGTGGAATCAGGCGCAAAATGCTGTGCCAGTGGCGAATGGATGTGCCGGGTCTTGGCGCCGGGAAAGCGGTTAAGGCCAGCCAGTTTCGCAGGACAGGAGTCCATGCCGAGATCCCATCCCAACTGGAACATCTTGACCTTCGCGCAGTTCGCCTTAGCGTTGGAAAAGTCCGAGGGCTGCGTATCTGGAAACTGTGCAGTGTTTGCAAGATAGCCGATTCCATCCTTACCTGCGGTGAGGTACAGGTTGAAACGCTCAAACAGAGTTCCGGAGAGATGAGCATCCTGGTCGCCCCATTGTGCGCCGCAATCGGTGTTCATAGGCATTCTGGCGCCCGGCGGCGGGTTGCTGGGTGCAGAGTCGCCTGCCACCTTATTCATCAGCATGGCTCGAGGCTGGGTAAGTTGGGCATTCGCACAGGTTCGTGCGGAGTCTGAGTAAGGGGCCCACGCGTGCAGTACAGCGAGCCTGGCTGGTGTAGTGGCAGTGGGTGGCGTTAGCTGTACCTGCATCATCGCCTCACCGAAGGTAGTGGAACCGTTGAACGGGCCATTGCCCGCACCCAGGTAGATGAGGCCATTCCGATCGATTGAGGGACCACCGCCCGACATCCAGATCCCGGCCCGGGTCGAGATTGCGGCCTTTACCTGATTGTCAAAGGTATCGAAGGCCAGAATCCATCCGGTGGCGTTCTCGCCTGTCTCAGCGAATGAACCCGCAGCGATCACGATAAACTTGACGCCATTGCGTGACCAAAGCGCCAGAGCGGCACGTTGTTTTCGTGGAGCATCCGAATACCGCTGGCCGTTACTGGCGGCATCCAGAACAGTGTTTGCCAGCACGGTGCCGTTGCGTGTGTCGATGACAAACATGCGCTGGTTCATGGACCGGTGAGAGCCAGTACCATCAGCGGAACAAGTCGCGACCTGGTAGAGCTTGTGTGTGTCCGGATCGATCACGCCGGTGCTTAGCATCCCGAAGTGTTCATTTACTCCCCACATATCGTTCTGAGGCACGGACCTTACTGGAGCGCAGAGCACAGGGGTCTGCCAGATACCCGCACCGTCTTCCGGCTTCACGCCGCGGATTACGTTGCCGTTCGAGGCGAGGAGCATGACACCACCGTCGATGAGCGGCTGTGCTTCGCAACCTCGCGCATCGCCGATGCACGGAATACGTGGCTGCATCTGCATGCCCGCGCCCACCTTTGCCACGGTGAGGATCGTTTCGCTGCGCGTTTCTGAGGTGCGGGCCGCATCGTAGGACTTCGTGAGCACCTGTGCGGGAAGGGACGCTGATACGACTAGAACAAGGACTAGTGTCTTCATAAAGTCACCGTAATTCCTGAAAAGTCGAGCGGGTTTCGAAGGGGAATATGCAACTCGCGCTTTGGCAGCGGCCCATCCTGATTGAGCAGGCTGTATGCGACACCGTTATCCGCGCGACTGAAGCTATTGGGTGGAAGCGGGATGCAAGCGCGACCGTCAGGGTACACCCATACGTTAGGGCCACCGCTTCGCGCGTAATTCCTGATCCAGCAGTTACGCCACGGAGTGTCCGTCCATACCCAGCGCGTGTTGAACGGATCGCGTGAGATACCGCACAACACCCCGGCCGCGTTGCCAAGCTCACCACCATTGCCATCACGCGACCAGATCAAAACGTCGGGGCTGATCACGTGGTAAGCCTGATTACCGACAGCGAGACGCTTGCCGATCCAGAGATAGTTATCAATCAAGGGGGCGAGGCCGTACAACTCATAGTCGCCGGCGTAGATACTGCAGGCTAACGCAGCCTGCGTGCAGGCATCCAGATAGAACCATCCTTTGAAGTTGACCACGCCATCGGCACCATCGGTGTCGTGGTTGTCCACGAAGGGAACCGCTGCCGAAGGATTCATGTGGCAATAGCGATCCGTGTAGACGAGTGCGTCCAGACCAGCACCCTGACTTACGGCTCGATACGCGAAATGGCTGCCAAAGTCGAAGACGGGGAGGCCGGATTGCCGGTGATAGGAATCGAGTTGTGCATTACTGCCGGTGTAAGCCTCGGCAACCTTGAATCCTGGAATACTTGCCGCCAGCCTGTGCGTAAGGTTCATGTCCATATCTTTGGCTTCATCAAGACGCAAGCCAAAGCCCGCTGTGACGTGCATAAGCCATGCTGTGCATTGAATCTTCATTTTGCGCAAGTAGTCCGCGGGCTTTGAGTGTTGATAGGGAACCCGTAAGCCATCCGCTGGCGCACGCTCGAAGTTCTGGTCGGGTGCAGCGCGGAAGAGGAAGGATGGCTTGTAGGCGAGCTTTCGGTCGCGCTTTCCCTTGCCGTTACGCTCAACGATCGGAAAGCCGCCATATTGATGCATCGGCAGATCGAACATGAGACGCAGGCCGTGGCGAAGGGCCTCCCGCGCGAGTGACTGCAGATCCTCCGCGGTGCCACCGCGCAAACTTTCCCACTGCCCAATATCCAGATCGCTTATGGGATCGTAGCCGAGGCTCATGTTATCTGACCCGGTATAAGTCGTGCGAAAGGGCGGTGGCAACAGAATCAGATCTCCGCCGAAGTCAGCAAACACGCCCGCAAATGTGCGCAGGCGTTCGTACCAGCCACTCTTGATCTTGGGATAGAGACAGTCGTAAAGGATCACTGGACCACTCCGGAAATGGTTACAGGGAGGAGAGCGTTGGAACAGGGACACGCTGGAAGCGATGGATGTTAACTGTTGATGATGCATAACAGTGACACGCATGCGAGGTACACGTGATCAAGCCTGCGATTTCCTACACGGGAGTTCCGAGCCATCCTAGCGACAGCAACATGATAAGTCCAATATTATTCGCGGAATTTAGGGTGATTTATGAGGACTGCTCTAAAGGTCGTGGCATTCGGCACAAGAATATCTACCACGGCCTGACATTCGGTTACCACGAGGAGGGATGTCGGCTGTCGAGAAGTCCTGATGATGCAGGCGCGGTCGTGAAGATCTAGCCGGAGTTACGCGAATGCAGGATTACGTGCTGCCACGTGAAGTGACATCCCGCTCCCGCGATAAGGAAGGAGAAGGTTGCGCATTAAGACGAGTGGTATCCCGCTCCTTATGTGGACCATGCAGGGCGCATAGCTATGGAGATCGCCAGCGGGATCTAACGTTTTCAGGAGAGGTGGTGTGGGTTGTTCGACCGGCTACGAGAAGTAATTTCGTTGGATTTGAACCCACATGTCCGAGAAACTCACAGAGACACTAAAAGCGACCCCGATTGAAACCCATTCATCCATACCGTAGGAAAACCACTGCCGTAACCGGTCGTTCGAGATAAGATTGCGCTTGCGTTTTCTGGTTGTCAAGCGCATTTTCGCGGTCGATCAATTTATGTTGATGGTGGATGTTATCGGTGGGTTTAATGGACCGCTTGCGATGCTTCCGCCTCCGGTGATGATGTTTTCCGTGACCATCCAAAGCCTCGTCAGCGGCAGTGCCATGCCCTTACTGGGCGTAACGACGAAGCCTGTGCGAAATCCGCTGACGCTGTTACCTCGTGCGATGATGCGCGGTCCCAGCCAGCCATAAACTACCACTCCTGCTTGCGCTGGCAAGTCTGCATTGTTCCTTTTTACCGTGGTCTGATTGTCAACAACCATCAGGTGATTCACATTGCCGACGTAGATCGCGAATGGGCCGCGAAGCCTTGCGGCAGCTACTTCGTCTCCGGGAAGCATCGATACCTCGATGCGATTGTTTTGAATAAGGATGTTGTCGGCAATGTCCGGCGCTCCACGTTGTACTTCCGAGTGACTTAAACCGATATGAACTCCTTCGCGGAAACGCAGGATGGAGTTGTTCACGATGCGGGCCTCGCGAAGTGATGAACCTGCCAGGCAGATCCCGCGCAAGCCGGTCACTGGGAAACTCTGGACCAAGTTCACGAAGCCCGGGAGTGTTTGCCAGAGCTGGGGGTTCTTTGCGAAGTCAATCGCGAGCTGATTGATGTTTTTGGCCGTAGCTGTGGGGGTGGCATCTGCGGGCGCGTTCTTGGCTACATAGGTACTGAATGCGTTGCGGAAGCGAGGATCCGATGTGAAGACGACCGAACTCTCGCCTACTTTCACGGAGGTATCGTGTTTGGTTGGCAGCATGAACGTGTTGATTTTGTTCGCGACGGTCTCCCGTAGGTTGACGGTGCCTGCCTGCTTCTTGGCTTGCGGAGACGTGGGAGCAGGTGCTGGAACCGGCGTCGGCGCGGGAGTTGGTGCAGGGGCCGGTGCGGGTGGAGGTGTTGTCTTCTGAGGTGCGAGCACACGGAGTCCCGAGACAAGAACTCCCGCAAGTTGCTTTATGAGGGCGTTGGATTTGGTGACGGTGTTTACCGTAATGGTTTGTGTGCTGTTGCAGACGATTTCATTGTCTTCAATCTGCGCTCGTAATACGTTCACGCCGAGGATGCCGTGCTTTTGCCAGCCAACATTCAAAGTGCAACCGCGTACTCGCAATGAGGCGGTTGTAGCCGGGTTGCGGCGGCCTTGCGGACGGACAGCGATGCAGGCAGATCCGACACTGCCATCATCGCTCGTCTGTGCGGTGACGCTCTCGACGACTACATCATTGCAGTCGATGAACGTAAGTGCGCCATTGAGTTGGGGTGCATTCGTGGCGGATGCCGTCACCGCCAGATCGCGAACGATGACGCTGGCACACTGATTGAATGTGAGGCAGGCTTCACCCGTGGAGGTGATCTTTGTGCCGTTGCCGGCGCCGGTGAGCTTGAGATGGCCGAGCTTAGTAAGGGCGAGGCCTTGTCCACTGAGAGGAAACGTTCCGGCCTGGAAGCAGATCTCCGCATCCTTGCCCGCAGGGAGTGCAAGCAGTGGATCCCACCAGGGATCTCCGGCTGTTTGCGGCGGGGCCACAACGACCGTGCACGGGCCCTGGTGCGCACAAAGAGCTTCCAGTGCCTGGTCCACATTCGTGACGCCCGCGAGTATGCCGCAGTTGGAGTCGAACGATACATCCTCTGCGCCAATCGCACTGAGAACCGGGAATTGTGGCACGCAGTTACGCGCTCCCGGGGCAAGTGCAAATGCTGATCCGTTCCAGGTGACTGCGGTGAGGATCTGGCGGTACTCCACCTGCCTCGACGGTAGCGGAAGGTGGGTTCCCGATCCGTCGACGGGCCATTCGATGGTGCCTGTGTCCGCATCGATGGCGGTGCGCGCTGGAATGAGCCAGTAGTCTCCAGCGCGATAGTCACCCGCGCTGAAGGTAACTGCAATGCCGTTCTCTAGAGTGATGGATCCGGTGGCGAGCGGAATCCCATTGGCGTCGCCGGTTGTGTGGTCCCAACGACGAAGGCGGGGTGCCCTGTCGAAGTTTACGGGCAGACTTGCGGCTGCCTGCAGTTCGATTTGATTCAGCGATGCAGTGACGTTCTTCACCGTCGAGAGCGGCTGTGGTTTTCCCCACAACTCGATAGCATCATCCAGCAGTTCCACGAATTGCTGATTTCCGAAACCCAGATCAGCATCGCGACCTACACTTGCGACATTCAGCACCGGCCCTGCAGTGGGCCCGGACGCGGCCGATCCGGCGATGACGGCGGTGAGGACGCTCCCATTCTCCCGTGACCATTTGCAGGTCGCCGTCGCAAGGGGACCGCCGTTGTGGATCTCCACGCGGTAGAGCTGATTCTCAAGGCCGCGGAAGTTTGCCTGCGGGGGCAGGACGCAAGGGCTGCTGCCGGTTGCGAGCGCAACCGTACCAGCCGTCATCTTCCCCGGATTGAACGCGGGCTGCCAGAAGGATGCGTTGACGCAGTCTATGGGATTGGGGAGAACGGCAGGTGCAAGACGTACCTGCCAGACCCACTGCGTCCGTACAGCGGTGTCCGCGCCACCAAGAGCCTTTTCCCTGATTGCAGGATCCTGCACGGCGGTAATCAACCGCTCGAACGCGCGCAGGTACACGACATAGCTGGTACTTGCGGTCAGGTCAGGGAACGAGGCCTGGCTGGGATTGTCCACGGGCAGATACGGTTGTGTACCCAGCCCACACTCTGTTCCATTCACGCAAGGGATGCCGTGCAGGTACAGGACGCCTGGGCCGATGGATAGCGTACCGTCGCTTTTGACGCTGATGCTGAAGTTGTTTTTGCCGCGCGCCACATCCCCGACGACACTTGCTGCGGTGGAGTCGATGCGGGTGTTGAGGATGTCGACTTCTTCGTTGAAGTCGGCGTCCACACTGACGCGTCCCTGCTGCTGCAATACCGACCGGTAGTTATTCCCCGGATTGAACGTTTTTCTTGAGAAGTCGCCCTTCATCAGTGTCTCCGTTCTTACAACTCAATCTGCATAGAGCAGGCCTGCTTCTAAACCGATGCGAAGGTATTCCCCAACGCGTATCTCCAAGTTGCCGCTTCGTGCCGGCTGCTGGAGTGAGTGGTACATGCCCATCTCCCCACCATCTTCACCACCCGACGCGATCTCGGCAGCGCAACGCGTGCCAAGCTGCGCGTAAGCCGGATGGGAGGGATCAAGACTGGTGAAAGCGGGTAGCAGGCGTGTGGCGATGGCCGTGATCTGAACCGCAATCGCAGCATTGGTCGCGCCCGCAGCGCGCGCAGTCGCCGTCGCGGTAGCAATGGCGGTGTCGGGCTGGCACTCGTATCGGCGCGGCGTGGTGGAGCCTGACGCCGAGGTAACTGAATCGCACGCACCCACCCTGGGTCCGCGTGCTGGAAAGTGAGCCGGTGATCAGCGAGTTCTGGACGAGACCGATCTCGCGCACGGCGATCATGCCAACCACGGTGGTACTTTCCAGCGACAGAGCGCCTGCGGAGGCGCCGGCATCGGCACTGATCGCAGGCAGGGAATCGCTGCCCGCATTAATGATTGAGTCCGTCACACTGACGTTCAGCAGGGCATCGACGATCAGCGGGCCGGAGAGGGTAGAAGCCAGTGCCAAGGTGCCACCGCCAGTGTTTCCCCAGGTGAGCGCAGGAGGTGGACTGCTGCCGACCGCCAGATCAGGAGCGGCGGGCATTGTGCAGCCTGTTATGGCGACGGAGCCTTGTCCACCATCGATGCGCACGCCGCCGGAGATGAGAAAGCCACTGAGTTTCAAGGCAGAGCCGTCACCCAGAATGATGGTCAGTGTGCCACCGATGACCGGCCGCATGAATGAGGCGGCACGCAACGTCAGCGTCTGGCCGGGGTCGAGCGTGATGGTGAGGTCTCCGGCAAAGGTTGCGCTGCTGGAGACGCGCACATCAGCCTTGCTCGCTGTGAGCGCAGTTGCGAGAGCGCCGGAAAGCGAGTCGCCGCTGGTGACTTCAGTGATTGCGGGCGCGTTCGGACGTACGTAGCCGCCCGCACCAAACGGTCCGGGTGATCCGTAGGCGTAATCAATCAGCACGCTGGACGGGGTCGCATTTGCCAGCATGAATCGGCCGAGTGCCGGATCAACTGAGGCCTGGATACCCGGAACGGCGGAAGGCGTCCAGTCTGACAGGTTACAGATGGCAATGAATTCCGGGTCAATGGGGGTACCGTCCACCACGATGCGGAAGACCGGATGAAGCGCCGTGAAGCCTACGGCCTCTTCCTCGATCACAGCCGGGTCGACTGCCTTCGCCAGCAGGGCACGTCGCTGCTCCAGTTCGGCGTATAACAGGCGGCGCGATGCACGGGAAGGCATGTTCTGCGGCAAGTCGGTGTGAGCCTGGTCCGCAGCAGGCCCGCGGACCGGCTGGAACAATGGGACATCGCGGCCTAACGGATCGAAGCTCATCCGATTGGGATTGACCGGTGAGGGAACGCCGGGTGTGCCGCCAGAGATGCTACCGACTGCAAGCCGGTACAGGGTGATGGCAATATTCGGAATGTTCCACAGACCGCGGCCTGTACTGACCTGGCGAACATCCACGGTGTGCGGCAGGTCGAGAAAAATCTGATTGTCTGCAAGGGCAGGAAGCGGTGACCTCATGGACGCCGTCCATGTGCGACTGGGGCGCAGGTGGCGTACATGCTGGGTTTGGGCGAGTCCCTGGAAGCTTTCCTTTGCAAGCGCGGGCCAGCCGGTCACATCAGCCGCGAGCATCTCCAGCACCGTGAGAGTCCCCTTGCGGCGGCGATAGCTGATGGTGTTTGCGACCTCGGCGCGGGGGCTGCGCACGTTCGCTGTTGAGCCACTGAGCGAGGTATAGCCGATGAGATCGCCGAGATAGGGAACGACCCAATCCGCACACGTCTCGATGAAGAGGTCATCGTAGAGCTGCTCAATGTTCAACTCGACGCCTGAGATCTGCGTAGCGATCGCGCCGATCAATGCATCCAGTGGACCTTTGGGTTGATCGTCGCTCAAGGCGTCGCGCAGCTTGTAGATGGCCGGAATCAGGCTGAGGAGATGCTCCTTGTCGTATCTCATGCGTTCCCCCGTACGCTATTCAGCGCGCCAACCCGCAGAGTCAGGAGTTCCGCGCCTGTCATTGTGGAGCCGAGAGCGGAGGCACCCGCAGCGGCAAGGAAATCTGCCGGTGCAAGCGTAAGGTCCGGTGTCGTGCCACTGCGATACAGCGCATTTACGTCGACAGCAATGACACCGGCAACGGATTGCATCACCGCGATCACTTCGCTCAGGTAGACCGGTTGTCCGAAGGCCCGGACCGTGAAGCTGAAGGCGCTTTGAAGAGCCGCCTTCACGGCTGTGAGCACGGAGTCTGAGACGTAAGCGGGATCCACGATGATCGAAGCATCGACATCGAAAAACACGGGTCGGTAGGCCGTGAGTGCGGACGCGACTCGCTCATCCCCTGCTGACTGAATAGCTGACAGAAGATCCGAGTATGCGGGCGTACCCGGCGGAATGACCGCGCCGTTCGGTCCGGCAATGGTGACCATCGCCACGCGGCGATGCCCGTCCCATACCCAAGCAGCCTGAGCTTTTGCGATGCCTGCAGACGCCCTTGCGAAGTCTTCGTAGTCTGGCAGGGTGACGATCCTGCCAAGCGTCTTGATCGGGTAGGGCATTGAGATGCGCGACTCTTCCAATGTCTCGGGTGCGCCCCCACCGGTGGCGGCCACCGGATTCACGACGCTGCTAAGTCCCAGCGGACGGCTCAATGCCAATGAAAGCTGGCCTGCCTTCAGGTTGCCGCCCTCGCCGATACCGCGGCGATAGTCTGCAGTGATGTTCTCCGCGCCGCTTGGCAGTCGCGCCCCGTTGACGCCATCCCCAAAGCAGACCCATGTGGTGCCCTCAGACGTGGTCTGCAGCATGTACACACGATCCTGCGGCCTGCACGCGAAGAGATTATCCACCCGCGTCCACGCGACACCGTTCACTCGCACGGTGATGGCCGGCAGAATGCCCGCGGGGACCGATGCGCTGACCCATGTGAGTGGACCCTGCTTTAGAGCGAATCTTTGAAAGACCTTGGTCGCATCGCCGGCACCCAGCGTCTCTGCCGGAAGGGATTCGCCGTGCGTCGATGCGGCCACATTCGCCAGGACACGCACACTGGACCACGCAAATCTGTTGGTCAGGGGATTGGACAGCTTTAGCACCGTATAGCCGTCTTCAAGAGTTACTCCGGCAATCGTCCGCTGCTCAAACGCTGTCTGCCCCGGAAGAGGGGTAAGCTCTCCCATGACGACTATGTCCCGGCCGGCTACCAAGCCAAGGTAGGGACCATCTAGTCGCAGCGTGTCGCCGCCTGCGTCGGCATTGCCGCTTGTTGCAGTCATGGACGGTGCAGCCACAGCGAATGTGGCCGCCTCCAAGAACACGCGGGTCGATCGCAGGGAGAAGCTGTCGAGCACATTTTGAGCCGGCGGGTTCTTGAGTGTCACGCGAGTGGTCCTTGCGGCGGGACCGAAGACATCCACAGAGAGATCGATGGCACCGCTGATCTGCGTGACGACTCTCAGAGACGGAGCATCCAGCATGATCCACCTGCCAGGCACGGCGGCGGGATTCGGTACGTCCAGATACAGCTGCCCGGCCCCCGCGTTCTGCTGCGAGAGATGACCGTCCGAAGATGTATGAGTCACGACGCTCTTTACGAGCTTCTTGCTGATGCTCAACTCTGCCAGTGTTTCCAAGGACGACGAGCCTGAGAGGTCGGCGTTGTGACCGAAGAGCGCAGCAGCCGATGACATGACACTGACGGTCACGCCGGAGGTGTCCTTCGCCTGCGCGTTGCGGATTGCTTGCTGTAAGCGCGCGGTATCCCAGCGGCGGTTGCTGATGATGGCTTCAAACTCCGGCTGGTTCCACTTGCGGCCGCGCACTGCAGAGAGGATGTAGCTTTCAGTGAAATCATCTGGCGGGTTAGACACTGGAGGCGGCTGCAACGATCCGAGAGTGGCACCCGGGTTTGTCGCACCGTCGAGAGTCAACGTGGTTTGTCCCGCAACCGTCTGGGTGTCCACCTTCAGCACCTGCTGCACGATGGGCGCCGAAGGATCCTGGTGCAGCAACACAAAGTCCCCCGGCTTAATGTTGCCGACGAAACCCTGCAGCGTGACCGCGCTGAACGCGGTGGCGGCCGCCGAGAACGGAGCCGTGGGACGAAGAGGAATGCTGTTCCACTCCGGCTGGGCTGTCAGCGCTTCTACTGTTTCAAATGTCTGAGGCGACTCTCCGGGGCCGGGAACACTCTGCACCTTTGTGCCGATAGGAATGCTGACGGATGCAGGCACACCTTCCACGGCTCCGGGCGTGGGGTAGGGGCCAGGCGGAAGGCCTGCGATGGCAGGTGCTGGTGGCACCACGGGCGATTCCAGCGTGAACGCCAGATAGGTCGAAGCAGCGCGGCCCGCTGCGAGTTGGTAGCCAAGCAGCTGGCCCATACCCACGAGCGATTGGCGTTCCTTCGATGTACGAAGGTAGTGCTCGTTTGCAAAGCTCTCCTGGTAGAAGCTCAATACGTCGCAGAGCACGGCAGCGGCGTCCATGACGGCGACCGTAAAGTCATCCGTCTCCCGCGTGCGCAGGCCAGAGGTGTTGTTCTCGGCGAGCATCGAAGCGAAGAACTGGCCGTGTATTCCCACGCGATAAGGTATTGTGGAGAGGCCCTGCGGGTTTTCGATGGTGCCGGGTGCTACTACGGCGATGCCGGTGCAGCAGGTGCAGTCGCTCATAGACCTCCTTCCACGATCAGCTTGAAGGTGCCGTGTTCCGGGAAATTCGGGTCGTTGGCGATGCTGAATGCTTCCGTCAGTCCAGGCGTCAGGAAACCATCGATGATGCCTTGTTGGCCTGGCTGGCCTTCGCGCTCGAAGTGAGTTATACGGACGTCGCTGACTCCGGCAATGCTCTGAACCGCCGCGATCAGCGGGCTCATGTAGAAGCGTTCGCCCATCACGATCACATCGGGGTGGAAGAGGCCTGGGGAACCGTCCGGCTGTATACCGCTGTTGAGTTTGGACAGGATGGCGGTGCGCACGTCTTCGCGATATCGGTTGGCCCCTGTACACACATGCATCTCGATGCTGAGCGGGACCAGCATTGCCGGCATCACCTCTACGTCGTGGCCGGCCATGCGTTTTTCCTCGAGTGCCAGCGTCACGCTATCTTTGAGGGCCTCCGTCAGCGCACCACCCAGCGCATCGACGACGACGGTTACGGTGTGCCAACTGCCTGTCCAGCGCATGCGCGCGGATGCACGCTGCACACCGGCGACCGCCATCGCCTCCGCGACATAATCGCTGGATGTAACGGCGCGCTGTTGTGTCCGGTAAGCGTAGGGAATCTTCTGCCGAGCCTGGTCGATAGTCTCCGGCTCTACGCCGCCGGACGCAGGTAACGGGTTCCACACGCGGTCTATCTCGGAGTGAGGCAGCATCACGTGATGAATGGAGTCGCCACCCACGTTTCCGTCGCGGCCATTCCCAAGACGATAGCTCGCGGAGAAGACTGTCTGTTGATCAGGCTTGCGGCCGTGTGTGTCATCTCCGAAGCGCAGTGTCGTACCCAGGCCGGGTTCTGACTCCGCCACGAAGTACGCGCCGTCCGATGCGATATCGCGATCCAGCAGAGAGAGTCTGGGCAGCCATGTCAGACCACCCGGCGTGCTGGTCAGCGTTACTTCTGGCAGCGCCTTGCGCGGGTCGGTTGCGAACAAAGCTGCTGCGGAATCGAGCATGACGCCTGGCAGCGGCACCGGCAATGCGGGTGTGGCGAAAGTTACAGGGCTTGCCGCAAGCTGTGGCAGGTAACGGCCTTGTGCAGGCATTGCGGCCAACGGCTCATGGGCAGCACCATCTACCGGGGGTCCGATGGTGCGTCCGTGATCGGCAAGCACGATGTTGCCAAGCGCCATGCTGACGTCCTGCAAGGGATTGCCTGCGCTATCGCGGCTTGCGATACACAGCGCGAACTGTAGCGCATCTTCCGGATGCCAGGTGATTTCGGTGATGAGCTGACCATCGTACGGGTCACTGCCACTTGCATCCACGCTGAGCAGGCGCACTGCCTGGCGGCGCACGGCATCGGCATCGCCACGATCACCCGTTTTCGGACCGATCATCTCGCAAAGGACAAGTACGTCGCCTGCACGGAGCGAGTCAAAGCGTCCGCGCAGTGTGGCTCGCGTGCCGCCTTTCGGCAGACAGCACTCACTCGCACCCCATGTGTGGAAAGGCAACTCATTGTGCGCCAGGAGCAGGTCATGAACGTCGCGCATCGATTCGAACACACCCGTTCCCGCGTGGACCGCGTCGGTGAATCCGTTCCATGTCGTGGGCAGTGCGGGCTGTAGTCCGGGCTGGTCCGTCAGCAGGCGAGAGCCGGTCGGCACCGCCGCCAGAACGCCACCGGGCACGTCTGCAGTCACATGCAACTGCACCCACACGCGCGCGTTGTGACCGCTGTGCATCTGGTAATCCATCAGGCGTGCGTGTCGTTTGACAGAAGTATTCAGGCGCGCTGTGGAGAGATAGGCCTCTGTTGCGACGGCGTCCTGCCGGTAACTCAGGTAGTCTCCGGTGTACGCCAGCACCTCGAGCAGCATGGCACCCACCTCTGCAGCGTTGCGACCACGCCAACCGGGAACAAGCAGCGACACACGATCGAACAACTGCCGTCGCATCGCACCGTAGTCGCGCGCGAGATAGTCAATCTGAGGCGTATCGTAGACCGTCGGCGGGCAGCTGGACGTTGCGGCACAATCAGCCGTTCCGCACTCTGGATGAAAGACGAAGTCCACCGCGCTTAACTGGGGATCGATGCCGGAAGGAATACCCGGCAACGGAAAGGGATTCCCGATGCGCAACGTGTAGTTGGACCGATCGCCCTCAGTGTTCAGTGTCAGCGTCAGAACGGTCGAGCCCGTGGCCGGGTTGGGTGCGTAGGCTGTCACCTGCAGACCCGTGATGCGTGCGCCGCCCTCGACGAAGAAATTGTCCGTCGCCAGCGGGATCGCAATCGGGTGCAGAAAGTGCACCTCAACCTGGGTGGGTGTGGCTGGCTGCACCTCGACAAAGTCAATGCCATTGAGCGGTGTCGTGCCCGTCAGCCTTCGTACCGCTTCGCGCCGGTCTTCGCTTGCACACAGAAAGGCGGCCATCAGTTGCTCCTCGTAAACGTGGAGGTCTTCTGCTGTTGTGTTTTACGCAGCGTGTAGGAGACGGACACAGAGAGGGTGCTATCGGTCTGAGAGACATCGACGCTTTCCACCTGCAACAGATCGCCCAGCCATTGCTGGATGGAGCCTGCGACCATGAACTGCGTGGCTGCGGAGAGCTGGTCGCCGCCGGGAGCGAAGACCATCTGCAGCAGGCCGCCGCCAAAGTCAGGCCGGTTCACGCGTTCCCCCGCATGCGTAAAGAGCAACTGTTCCAGCATGTCTTCCACATGCTGCTCGTAAGTGCCAGTGCTGGTACGGCCCCGGCCATCGATACGGATTGGAAATCGAACATGCTGCATAGCAGTTCCCCGTGGCGTTCTACGTGCCGATTACCCGCGGTTGTGTGGACACGATGTTGATGGGTCCTTGAGGAGCCTGAGTGGGGCCAAGTCCTAATCCGACCGAGGTCTGCAGTAACGCCGGTTGACCGTTGATCAACACACGCGCCGCAGGCGTCACCCACTGTACACGCAGACATGGTTGCGGCGTGGGCGATGTTGCGAGAAACAGACAACCCGCGATCATGGCCTGATCGGTCACTGTGGCGACCGGCATGCCGCTGACGAGGACGCGCGTGTTCGACGAGATCACGTTGACGACGCCCGTGCCATGCGCGCAAATGGCGATGGCTCCTACATGGAATAGAGGTCCCGGCATTAAGTCACCACCAGCGCGCCCGTGTTCACGGTGACCGATGGTCCGATCAACGTGATGCTCGCGCCCTTTCCGTTCTGTATGTAAATTCCCGTGTCGTTTACGATGATGCTCGCGCCCAGCGTGCTTTTGAGCATGATGCCGCCGGTTGGGCCAGGCACATCGCTCAGCACGATGCCGTTCTGCAGCGTGGTCTGCATGGCCATACAGGAGACTGCAGGTGGTGCGAGTTGCGTCAGCGCAGGCACCTCCGCTGCAGAGCCCCACCAGCCGCCAACCCAGATGGGATAGTCGGGGTTGCCCTGCTCAAATTCCACCCATACGCCGGCACCGATCGCGGGTAACCACAACATGCCGTTTTGAATGCCGCTTGCAGGCACACACGGCATGGCCCACGTTGACGGCACAATGCCGTACACGTCCGGCACCTGCACCATCAGGCGTCCGGTCTTCATCGGGTCCACGTTGTTCACCACCGTGCCCCGGTACTTGCCGTAGTAACGCGTTGTTTCGTCCATGCTCATCGTCTATGGCACCACTCGAGGCGTCAGGCTGATCAGCCCGTTCCGAGCCAAGTTAAAACTCTGTTTGTACTCGCGCTTGCGAGGGTTGAGGTTATGCGTCACGCTCTTTACGAAGTAAAGGCCGTCATACGCAGGTCCACTGCCACGGACACCCACCAGTTGCCGCGCACCAAGTACGCGTCCGTAACGCAGTACATCAAGGGAGCCGCTTGCGGTAATAGCGTCATTGGCCTCCGTGGCTTTGCCGATGCCCTGGATCATGGCCTTCAGAGGATCCAATTTTGCTGCGCCTTCCAGAAACTTCAGGTGCAACGCCGGCGCAGACTTCGCCGCCAGCGGTGGAGCGTAAGGGCTTAGAGAGGGAATCGGAACAGGAATATTCAACTTGGTGAATGGTTCCTGAATGAGGACGGCCAATTGTTCGCGCGTGGAACCGTCGAGGCTGAAGCTCAGAGATTCCACGTTGGTTGCTGCGTCCATGTTGATGTTGAGTGCAGGCTGCGGCACGCCGATGCGAATCTCTGGACCGAAATAAGCCAGATTCACACCCGGCGCGGGGCCTGGACTCGAGGTAGAAGACATAGCCGTTCTCCTTGGCAAGTTGATTGATGTAGTCAAGGTCCGTGCCCTTCTGGAAGGCGATGGACTTCATTGGCAAGTTGAGATCGGGAAACAGAGAGGGAATGATCAGCGGAACAAGACCGTAAATTGCGTACTTCGCCAGGATTGCGGCGACTCGCAATTCGACCGACATCGCAGGATAGGGAATGCCTTTCAGATCAATCAGCCCCATCATGACGCTCACATCTTCACCCGTGACCGTGAGTGTGCTCTGTCCCGGCTGGTTTGACGGAGCAAATTCCTGGCGCATGACGATGCCATCCATCAGCACGTTTGGAATTCCGTTGACGATAGCCATAAGGATCACGCGGATGCCGGGATCGAACAGGCCCGCAGGAAGAAGCGTTGTGTTCAACAGGCTGTTTGTCGCCACGTTAAAGAGCAACTGGAAGCCGCTGCGCTGGCCGCTGGCGACGGTGACCTGCGCGCTCTGCAGCGCGTTCGACACCGCCGCCGGCGCGGGCACGGGCACCATGGGGCCAATCAGCAACGTGAAGAAGATCTGCTGCATGCTGTCTACCGTCTCCTCAGTCGTCCGCAGGCCCACCGGGAAGGCCGGCGGGCAGGGTGATGCGCAGGTTTGTTCCAGGTGTTGCGGTCAGGTCCGCAGGATCGAAGGCAAGGTTGGCATCCGCAATCTGCCAGAACATCTCCGGGTCGCCCAGATACTGAGCCGCAATTTGATCGAGTCGTTCGCTCTGTCGCACCGTGTGCTGTTGCAGCGTTGCGAACTGCGATGGGTGCGGGATAAAACGGCGGCGCAGAAAAGCGACGTTCCGTCCGTCGGGCAGCACGGTCTGTGTAGCCTCCACCGCGGAGTAGCGACTGTTGGCTGGCAGCGGGTTCTTCATAGGGTCCTCCTCGTAAAGGAATCAGGGATACGAATCAGGTTGGCGATCATCGGGTCAGCCCCACATCGGCTGCGCTGCCATAGGCAAACTTGCGCGCCAGAGCTTCCATCTGCGACTGATGCGCAAGGTAAAGTTCGGACCCTCGGCTGCCTGGCACAAGGTCGTTCACATTCAGCACGCGCAGGCTCAGGCTGACGCGGGCACGAATTGGATTTAACTGCGGATCGAAGGCATCCTCTGTCACGCTGTACTCTGTAATGCGAACCGGCAGGATACGGTTACGACCCCAGACAAACAGTGTGAGTGGCATCATCACGGGAACGATCTCCAACGTGCCGGCCATGGCGAGAGCCTGGTTGGAACGCAAGGTGGAGACGGAGGGAGTGACGAGCATCTCAAGCGCTGCAAGCTGCGGCAGGAGGCCATTGGGTGCACCGGCTGCTGTTGCCATCTGATCGGTTGCGTCGAGCTCGGCGTCGATCTTGTAGGTTTCGACGGGCGGAGCCTTGAGGCGCAGGGCGTCCACGCGATCGCCTGACTCGGCACCGACGGCCTGCGGCTGGAGGGAGCGGCTGAGGGACTCCGGACTGTACTGCAGCACGATAACCTGCTGCGTCGACCCGGAGTTGGGGTCGGCGAGCACGAGACCAGCGCGTAATGTGCGTGGTGATACGGGTGTGCTCATCGCAATGTTGCCTTTCAATACAGTGGTGTCAGCCACCACGGTAGGTCTTAAGGAAAACGGCAAGCTCCGCGGAGAGTACCTCTGCAGCACCTGACTTTGCTATTACGTCCTGGTTACGGTGCGCCTCCAGCCATTTGCTGAAAGCCTCTCCAAGCGCGGGGAAGCTGGCATTGCCCGGCGTGGTTTCAAGTGATTGACCAGACTCGATTACGCTGCGGAGTCTGAGAAATATGTTTGCGATGCGCCGTGCACTGTCGTCCCGAACGCCTGCGAGTTTCTTTCGGTTGTATTTAGGTAGATCTGGAGAACCCTTGTGATCCTTGGGATCCACCTTCAACGGCAGGCCTTTTCTCAATGCATCCACCTCCGCGGCTTGAGCTGCGCCCACTGGAGCCATGGGCGCGAGCGCTCCGTATGTAACGTCGCCTGCGTTGGCGTGACCTCCTTCTGCGAGTGATTGGGCGAGGTCCATTGCTGGAAGCATTCCCTCTCCACGAGCTCGCTCAAAGAGGCGCAATGTCCGATGTTCCGGGGAAGCTGCAAGAGCAGCCATGGTTGGCATACCAGTCTTTATCCACTCCGTTCGCATCGCGCTATAGCTGGACTTCCTGCCGAGGGGAACCATCAAGCCTGAAAGCAATGCCGGACTATCCGAGGCAGACGGCCCGCGCCTGCTTCGGATGGTGACACCTGTGGACCGGAAGAAGAGCGGTGCGTGCCTTGAGGACGTTCCTCGCTCTGTACGTGCCATCCGCGCGCTAAATATGTCGTCCAGTTCTGCGTTTGGGCGGACGTAATTGTCAGCCTCCTTTGCGCTCGACATTCCGGCGTCATCCGCTGCCCTGGATGCATACCAATCTTCCTCAAACCTTCTTTCTGCGGCTCGCAGAATGGGGAGCAGCTCTTTGCCGATGCCAACCTTTTCGACTTCAGTCACGGGAGCTTCCGGGTTGATCTTCGCGATGATCTCGCGGCCCGCAACGCGCAGCGAAGTCAGACGATAACGCAGCAACCAGAACCCCAGGCGTGCCTTCAGCCAAAGGCCACTGACCCCGCGCTTCAGCATGCTCTCAAGTGGCGGCTTGATGGCCGCTACAGCATGCTCCAGTCTCTTTTGTTTCCTTTCCGCGGCGTTCTTCTTTCGTTTTTCCCGCCACGCCTTGAATTGCTCCTGCTTCTTCTTGAGCCAGTCTTTGGCCTTTCCATAACCAGTGCGAATCTTCCCAACGACCTTGCTGCCAGCGCGGAGGATTGCGCGGCCAATTTTCGTCTTGCTCAAGACTCGTACGACAGCTTTCCCGGCACGCGTGGCTACACGTGCCACGGCACGAGCACCGCGGGTGACCACTCTGCCAACGGCTTTCGCGCCGCGTACGACAACGCGACCGACAGCCTTCACGCCACGCACGATGACGCGGCCAACGACCTTCAGTCCCTTTCCAATCGCCTTGCCGACGCGCTTGAAGAAGGCGACGATCTTTTGCGCGATAGCCTTGAGTTTGCTGGTAACGCCGCTCGCTGCTCCGCCAAGGCGCGACATGATGAAGCCTGCAAGGAACTGGATGAGCGCGATGGCTCCGGCTGCAAGGGCCGTGGCAAACTGCGGGCCCGCGCCGCCCGCCTTGACCGCCTTGAGGAAGGTGAAGAACAGCTGGAAGGCGGCGATGATGCGCTGAATGGCTCCCCATGCTGCGATCAGTCCCTGGATGACGAGCATCACCGCGCCGGCTGCAGGGATGATCATCGCGATGAGCTTCTCGATCAGGAACTGGATGACGATACCCGGAATGGCGGAGATGATGGCGCTCCACACAAAGCCAGCGATCTTCTTGAGCGAGAGGCCGCCCTTTCGCAACAGGTCCAGCACCATTCGGCCCATGCCGATGATGCCTTCGATGGTGTCGTTGAACCACTGTTTGAAGGCGGTCTTCAGAGCGGTCCACAAGTGATTGCGGATGCCGTCCATGATCGATGCGCCAAGATTGCTTAGCCACTGGCCCGGTGCGGGTGCAATATCTTTTACCAGCGCAGCGAACTGGGCGAGTGCCGCGATCAGCGCACGCACCTTGTCGAGCACGCCCTTCACAAAGCCAGCGACTGCCTTGATGATGCCGCTGTAGATGGCCTCGTAGGCACTGAGGATGGCGTTGAGCGCCTTCATCAGTCCGTTTAGAAGGGCGCGGATACCCTTGTCCAGCGCATCGGCCAGCTTGTTGACGGCCTTGACGGCGGCGTCCACCAGACCGTGAATGGCCTTACGAAATTTGTCGTGCAGGGCAGGGAAGGCGGCGAGCAGCTTGTCGCCAATGGCTAGGAGTGCCTTACCGGCTGCCTGGATGAGACCCACCACGGCCTTGCGTGCGGCGTCGATGACGGCGTGTGCCAACTTCTGCGCTGCCTCGATCGCAACCTTGACGAGTTTGCGCGCGGCGTCGAAGACGGCGTGCACTGCATCCAGCAGCTTGTTAAAGAAACTGCTGATACTGGAGGCGATCCAGCCGAAGATGCCGCCATCATCTTCGCTCTCGCGCTTGGCTTTCTCGCGCTCGGCCCGAGCCTTGTTCTCGCCGTCGGTGCGTGCTGTGACGATCTTGCGGTTGCCTTCGGCGATGTGTTCGTTGGCCTTGTCCTGCGCCTTTGTCTGTTCGGATGTAATTTCGCCGCGAGCACCCTGCAGTTCCTTGCCAGAATCATCTCGCGCTGTTGTAACCGCCGCCTTCTGACCTTCGGTCCAATCTTTGCGCTGATCCAACACTTGTTTGCGCGCGGTTGTACGCTCATCCGCCTGCTGCTTCGCATTAGCGTCAATCGCATCGGAAACCTGTTTCTGGCTGTCTGTGTTGGCCTTCTGCTGCTCGTTGTCTTTGTCCGCGCGTTTCGTCGTGAGCTGGCCGGATGCGGACGTTGCATGCTGGCGAACTTCGTCGCCGTGCTCCTGTTCGGCAACCGTGGCAACACCTATGTCAATGTCCCCCATGCCGGCGTCCTGCTCTGGCCCGGCGCTTGCAGCGGCGACACCCGCTACGGCTTCATCCGGGGCTATGGTGCCCGGTGTCACTGCAGGGTACAGATGGTCCTCTCCCATCGGTTCGGCAGCGTCCTGCGCGCCCTGCTGCGCGTTAGTCGCTGCGCTGTCCATCAGTGCGGTCTGTTGGTTTTGCACCTGCGCGGGATCGGCATCACCCTCCAGCGCCAGAGGTGGCGCATCTCCCGCGTCAACATTCAGCGCCTCATCGGTGACTGGCACCTCTCCGACGGCCTGCTGTACCCGGCGTGCATCTGATTCGGTGATCTTGCCTTCGCTGGTACCGGTCACCTGGGGTCTTGCGATTCCCTGGGTCACTGGTGCACCCGGCTCGGGCGCTGCCTGCGGTGCAGCAACCGCCATGGGAGCTCCCGCAGCAACTGCTGCCACTCCGGCCGGGTCAGCGGCTGCAGGAACAGCAGGGACATTATCCGGAGCCACACCATCCGCGCCGCTCGGTGCTCCCGTAGGGCGTTCAATCGTCGGGGGCGCTGCCGCCAGCTCTGCCTGCTGCTGACCGGTCTCCGCGGCGACTGTCGCCTGTGCTGCCCCCATCGCATGCGCAGCGCTGGCGACCTGCATGCCACCGACGGCGTCCATCGCACCAACGGGGTCGGCGGAGGGAATGCTCTGGGCGGCGTCGGGCTCCGGCGGAGGCTCCGGGACGGCCGCGCCACCACCGCCTCCACCACCCGCGGGTGCAGCGGCATCGTTCTGCGGTGGTTCGCCTGAGAACTCACCCAGCAGGCCCGGTGGGATGGTACCGGGAGCCGAGCCCTGTCCTCCCACTTCCGGCTGCGCAGCGATGCCTTCACCGGGAACCGTACCTCCGTTGTCACCGACGTGGCCCTCGACCGAAGACTCTGAAGCCGCATCCCCGGCAGTGGCCTCCGATGCAGCGGCGGTCACGCCCGTGTCGATATTGGGGTCAATCTGCTGAGCCGTATTGCTGCCCATCGCGGTCGGTTGAGTGACAGCCGCTTCCTCAGGCGACGATGGCTTCGCCTGCGGCTGCTCCACTTCCGGCTGAGCTCCCGTCTGAGAGAGGGAGGGAAGGGCGATTCCAGCTGGGGCTGAGGCGGTTTCGGATGCCGATTCGGTCTCATCAGAAGAAGCCCCGACAGCGCCTTCGTTTGCAGTGTCAACATCCGTTCCCGAAGTAGCTTCCGTCTCCTGAGCAAGGCCGGCAGGAACGGCATCGGGCGTGGGCTCGCCAGTGACGGATGCTGTGTCAGCTTTGGAGTTCTGCGCCTGTGATGGATCTGCCTCCGCCTCCTCTGCTGCCTCTGTGCGACCTTCGGCACCGGGAGCGCCGCCCCTGTCTTCCGCGACGTGTGCCTGCGGGGCATCGGTTCCCGCGCTGGCTTCGGTCGCTGTCTCGTCAGCATCAGTTGGGGCCGCAACGGAGGGCTGCTCCATCGCACCACCTCCGCCGGCTGCCGATGGTGCGGACGGAATTACTGCGGATGTGGCGGGTTCGGGGGCAGGGGCAGCTACTGCCCCGGCACCTGCAGATTCGGCGGTCTCGGTAGTGACCGCACCCGCTGCAATCTGTGGCTGGTCGACGGCTGCTTCGCCCGATGCAGCGGCTTCCTCCTGTTCACCTTCGATCCCCGCCTGTTCGCTCTTTCTGGCTTGCGGTGCTGTCTGATCGTGTGCCTCTTCGCCATCGAGTTTCCCGTTTGCGGATTCGACGGCCCTGGCTTCTGGCGACAGATCTCCGATGGGCGCGGCAGCGGCACCCTGGGCATTTTCGGTACCGTCCAGACCGGACGGAACGTCCTCGGCCAGTACATCCAGAAAGGTGCGCCACTCATGGCTTTCCATGTGGGCTTCCAGCCAACGTAGAACGTCGCGGCGCAGGTCGTCTTCCATGCGGATCAACTGGTTGCGGATCCTCCCGCTGCTGTCCTTACCATCCGCGCGCACGCGCATCAGCAGCGTCCGCGAAAGTTCCTCGACGGTCCGCGCCGGGTCGATGGTCTTTGTCTCTCGGTTGGCCATACCCGCAACCCGTCTTGCGACGACCGCTTCGGCTGTCGGCGTGGGTATGCTGCCCGTCTCGGCGGCCTCATCTGCCTGGCGTTCCAATGGCTCTCCCGGCTCGGATGCGCGAAGATCCTGCGCGGGCGGAGCAGACGCCTGCTGTTGCAGGGTGTGCATCGCCTCATGCGCCAGCAGGTCGCGACCGGCCAGCGTCTCCGGTTGCCATTTGCCTGCACGGAAGAAGATGTGCTGTCCCAACGTCAGCGCATCTGCCCCCAATTCGCGTGCTACCTCATCTGCCAGAGGACCAGTGTGAACGCGAACCGCTGCAAGACTGGTTGAGAATCTGATCTCAAGTTCCACGCGCACTGCATCTGGCAGTGGTCTTCCCGGCTCTGACATCGCTTTGCGCAGTGCAGACCGTTTTGCGTTCGCCTTTGGCTTTGGCTGGGGAGGAGCAGCGGACTTGCTCATCGGCCCTCCCCGGCGTAATGCAATGCCTCATACAGCGCCACTGCCAAAGCCCTTCCCACGCGACGCGGCTGGTCGCCGGTGTGCGCCGGCAGTGTCAACGTCGGCAGTTGCCATTCCGAATGATCCTGCTTCGCAAAGCTTGCAGTGCCCCGGTTCAGGACGATCAGTTCGAACTCTGCGGAAAACGCCGCAGCGCACACCTGCCGAGCACCTGGCGTCATGCCTTCCAGAACAAGGTCGCCGATGCTGAGTTCGAACGGGGGCGCAGGCGCTCTCATACCCAGCCCTCGATCTCGGAATCACGCAGCGTTCGTTCCAGCTTGCTGTACTCCATGCGCGCGCCTTCCAGCAGCAGCGGCATGGTCACGCCGGTGCCGTGCTCCGCCGCCAAGAACATGGCAGTCATGGCGATATTGCGGATATTGCCCCCGGCCACCTGCAAACGGGCAAGCAGGTTGAAATCGACATTTTGCAGTGGCACTTCTCTCGGAAACATGCGCTGCCAGATTGCCGCGCGCTCCGCCGCTTCGGGCAGGCGGAAGTGGAGGACGAAGCGCAGGCGCCGCAAAAATGCGGGATCGATATTTTCCGCAAGGTTGGTGGTTAGCAGTGCAAGCCCGCGGTAGACCTCCATCCGCTGCAGCAGGTAACTGACCTCGATATTCGCGTGGCGGTCGTGGCTGTCTTTTACCTCGCTCCGTTTGCCGAAGAGTGCGTCCGCCTCGTCGAAGAGCAGCACAGCGCCGCTTTGTTCCGCAGCTTCGCAGATGCGCGCGATGTTCTTTTCGGTCTCTCCGATGTACTTGCTGACAAGCTGACTCAGGTCGACGCGGCAGACGTCCAGTTCCAGTTCATGCGCGATGACCTCGGCTGCAAGCGTTTTTCCGGTACCACTCGGACCTGCAAACAGTGCGGTGATCCCAAGTCCGTTCGGACCACGTTCGCCGATGCGCCACGTGTCATACACCTGCGAGCGATGCCGAACCTGCGAGGCAATCCTGCGCAGCCGCTGTTTCATGCCGGCGTCAAGGACCAGGTCTTCCCAGCCTGCCCGCGGTGTGATGGTCTGCGCCAGTCCCTCGACGGCTGCGCGAGCGCACTGCCGCGCAGTCCTCCAAAGGGACACGCCGGGATCGCTGCGCCACGCGGCCGCTGCTACGCGTATGGCATCTGCGTCAAAGTCGAAGTGAGCGCTGACGCGGGAGACCTCGTCGTCAGTAACCTCCGGCAGCGTGGCTTTGCGCCAGATCGCCTGTTGCTCTTGCCGTAGCGGCCGAACTACGTCGAGTGTAAGTAGCTGTCCTGACTGCGAAGGCCAACGCTGCCGCACCAGCACTACGCACGGCGATGCAAGTTGCCGCACGAACCGCTCAACCTGCATCTGTTCGCGCGCACCATCGACTCGTTCGGCATCCATGACCAGCAGAGCGCGACTGAGAGCGGCCTCTCTTTGCCAGAGACGCATTACCCGGTCCAGTTCCGCCGCCTCCGGCAGTGCATCGACGCTCCAGACGAAGGCACGCCAGCCCATCGCTGCGCACGCGTGCGTCACAATCGCCCGCTTCGCACCGCCATCCAGTCCTGCCAGTTGCACGGCTTCCGCAGACGTCTGCCAAAGTGCAGCCATGCGCATCGCTATTGCCTGTTGTGAGGCCACGAGGTCAGGTGCGGCAAGTAGAGGCTGCATATACATACGCAGGCGTGGGTCGAAGCTGTCGATGCCCACCACGAAATGCAAGACACGCTCATCGATACGCAGCGGACTGGTCAGCAGCGTGGAGCCCGTTTCCATCGTCAGAAGATCCCACCGGCGTAACGGAGCATGCGGCGCTACGGCCTCCCATGCGGCCTGATCCAGCAAGGACAGCGCCAGGCCGAACGTAGGGTGTACGCATTTGCTGCCCTGGAGTTGGGCCAGTGCCTTTCCCGCATCCGTGTCGAGTTCTGCCGCAGCGCAAAGCAGAAGAACCTCTGATTCAAAGCGTGAGAGCTCGAAGATCGCCGACAGCAGTTCCAGCGTGGGTGTCAACTTCAGGGGTGTGTCCCGGGTGCGAACTCTCTCCCGGACAGACGAAAGTGATCGCTCCAACTCGGTGGTCCGCCAGTCCGTGCGTGTTGGAACCGTGGAGATCGCCATGGGGTCAGACCACCGTAATCTTTGGGCCGGTGTAGGCCCCATTGCCATCGAGCGTCAGCGGCGTCTCCGCGCCGTCCACCCGCACGCGCACCATGTAGCTGCCGGGCGTCACGCCAGCCAATTTGAAAGTGACCGGGTCGGTCGCAGGGATGTTTCCCAGCACTCCCGCAACCGTGAAGCCGGCGCTGCTGGCTGATGGAACGGGATCATTGAGCAGCAGGCGTATCTCCTGCTTTGTCGTGGGTGGTGGTTGCAGACGGATGGAAAGCACCCCTGCGTTCAGCGTGATGTCTGGTGTGCCGTCACCTTTCAGCGCGAAGACTGGCCGGTGCAGAAAGATGGCAAGGTTCGACTCGTTGACCTCTTTCAATGGCGCGGCGCCGATGTCGATGGTCCGTACCAGCTCGACACCGACGATGCCTGCAGAAAGGCCAGCAGGCAGCGTTACCAGTGCGCGTGTAGGCGTGGATCCGGCATCAAGTGGCCGCCGGGCCCCATTGCTGAAAACAGCTACCGCACCGGGCTGGACGAGTTCTTCACCCACCAGCGCGATCTGCGAGGCGGCCGCCTGGAAGAGCAGATTGGGCGGATCGATGCGATCAATGAAAGGCCGCACCGACTGAACGACGGCGGTCGCAAAGGTGCGCACGGGCAGCGCACTCTTCGCAGAATTTTCCGATTCAATCAGCACTGCGGAGATGCGGTAGCAGAACGATGGTCGACACCGGCTATGAATGGAAGTCCACAGCTTCTGCATCTCGTCCGCGTTGAGGTTCAGCGGCTCGATCCGCAGAATTTCAAGCTGGTCCGCGAGCCCTGATCGCTGCAGCGCCACGAGTACAGGATCAGGAGGGTCGATCAACGGATTCACCGCGAGCAATGTGCGTACCCGCTCGCGCGTCAACTGCGGTACGTCACTGAGCGCCTGCATCGCGAGCCCAAGCAGCATCTCCGGCAACAGTTCCAAAGAGCTGTGTGTGCTGACCAGGAAGCTGATATCCAGCGCCAGCGGAGGCGTCGTCACCGGCTGTCCGAATGCATTGCGCGACGGCTCGAAGGCATTGCGATATGCAGCATTCATGGCAACGTGATACGGAAAGATGTTGATATGCGGCGGGACGTCGATCGTTGCCGACATGTCCGTTCCGTCGATCTGTTCCGGAGAGAGAACGGTGGTCTTCATCGACTGGAAGGCGGTGAAGTTCTCCAGGGCGACACGCCGATCAATCAACTGCGCGACGACGCGCGCTGCTGCCGCGATGGCCATGGCGGTGCTCATCGTCCCGCTCCTTTGCGGCGCAGATAGTCTTCCAGCGGCATCGCTGCTGGAGAGCGTTCTGGTTGTGCCACCCGTTGCGTTGACGTTGGTGCGGAGGTTCGCACTTCAATACGATCGATGCGAATGGTGATTGGTGCTGCTGCAACCGGCTCCGGCCGTGGCGTGTTCAAAGGGGAGGGTAAGTGCCTTGTCTGCGGTGTGGCAGCCTGTTCGCGTGGCGGCATCAGCGGATGTGCCGATTGAGGTCGTGCTGGCCCCAAGGTGGGTGGCACCATCTTCGGAGGATCAGGGCGCGTCACTCCGGGGTCGGCAGTAGCGAGACGCGAAATCGGATTCACAGCTTCCCGTGTCGGCGTCACGTTCTCATGGGAGGGCAACGGCGTAACTGCCATTGAAGCGCTCTTATCTACGTTGGATAGAACGACGTCGCTCGGCGGTAGAAGTTGGCCGGGGAACGGCTTTGGCGAAGGCCCGGGAGCACTCACAGTGGGCGCCTGCTTCGCATCCCGCAATGGGGTGTGGCCGTCACGAAACTCGCGCGTCTCGATCGCTGAAGCCGTGGTCGGGTCTGGTGCGCGCTGCGTAGCGATGTGTGGATCGGGCGCAGCCAGACGTTCTTCGTTGATCTCTTCCCATTGCAGGCTGGATGGAGGCGCCATGGATGGCAGGATGCGTGGTTCTGCAGCGGGTAGCTCGCCGCGCGCGCGCCCCAAGAGCAGTTCCAGATAGTCCGCGCTCATGGAACCATCGCCAGGTATTCGTTGCGCCGCAAGTCACTCAGGCTCAGGATTTCCGTCTCGCTCCAGCCATAGGCTCGCGCCAGCGCATCCACATCCCGCAGGATTCGGCGGCCTGCCGCACGTACTTCTCGCCACAAGTATTCACCAGCCTCGAACACCTCCGACCAATGCGCGGCACACTCCGGGCATTGCAGATCGATGCCTGTGAAGCCGTTGTGCGCATCCGCCATCGCAGTCAGCACAGAGCCGACAAAATCTTCCGCAACTGGTTCGGGCAGGATGCGTTTCAGCAGCAGTGCACGGCCCTCTCGCGCATCTGGACAAGCCGCCGCATCCGCCAGATCCAATGAGTTCGGCCACCTAACCTGCAGGTGCAGACCACTGACGTCTATCTCGAGGGCTTCGTCGCTCTCTACGACCGTGGCAGAACGCTGCGGTAGCTCGTACTCCAGCATGGTTTTGCATGCGGGGCACTGCGCGAAGGCGGGCCACTGCACTCCAAAGAGGGCAGTGCGCCATGCGACAAGCGCGGCATCACGACGTGCGATCCCTAAGCGCAGCGTCTGTTGAAGCGGAATGTCGGTCAGCGCGGAGAGCAGGGCTGCCGGCCGCTGCCAGGCCGTCACAGTCGATCCCGCCTCCCACGCACGCACTACCATGCCGGCGCTGCTTTCCATCTTGTCCTCCGTAGTACCGTGCGTGCCGAAGGAGTTCCGGATGCGCCGTTACGCTTCCGTCAAGTTCCTGGCCGGATTAGAAGCTGGGTTCTGCAGGTTCCGTCACCTTCGTGTCACGGACCCAGCCTTCGTTTTCGATCTTGATGTGTTGAATCGCGATGGCATTCGCATTCGCATCCAGGTCAGGCCAAGGCTGGTATTCCGAAACCCAGCAGCGGAAGAGGTTATAGGCCATCACGATCTGGCCAGCCTCGTTGAACAACTCCAGCCGGATGTTCTTGCGGAAATCCTTCAGTGACACCTCGGTACCGGGCCCGCCATTGACGTCCCATACCTTCTGCGCCCAGGTATCAAACTCCAGGTCATGGGTCACGCCGCGCTCCAGCGTAACGGCCTCGTACTCCGTGCGCCCCGGCGACTTGAAGCTCGTAGACAGATCGCTGCCATCTCGATGCTTGACCACTTCCGTTGTGCGCTTGAGCGCACTGATTTTGCTGATGCCAGCGACGTACCGTCCGTCCCACTTCACGCGGAACTTGAAGTTCTTGTATGGGTCGACTCGCCCCGGATTTACTGTGAATTGCGCCATGGCTTACGGCTTCCTTTCCGTCGATTACGACGCTGCCTGTCCGGCTATCTGCTGAAGCTGAATGATCACGAACTCAGCCGGCCGCAGCGGGGCAAAGCCGACGATGACATTCACGCGGCCAAGGCTCTGGTCAGTGGAAGTCGTGGTCTCGCTGCTGCATTCGACAAAGTAAGCCTGGTCCGCGCTCACCCCCGCAAAGGCACCCTGCTTGAAGAGGCCCTGCATGAACGCACCAACATTCAGCCGGATCTGCGACCAGAGCGTTTCGTCGTTTGGTTCGAAGACCACCCATTGCAGCCCGTGATAAAGACTCTGTTCGATGAAGAGGGCAGTACGGCTAACCGGCACATACTTGTACTCATTCGCCTCCGCATTCGAACCGCGTAACGTTCGCGCGCCCCAACTGACAATGCCAAAGGTTGGCAGTGACCGGATGCAGTTCACACCGAGCGGATTTAAGGCACCATTCTGCGAGTCTGTCAGCGTGTACTCCACACCGAGAGCGCCGACAACGGAAGCGTCTGTGCCTGCAGGTGCCTTCCAGACGCCGCGTGTGGTGTCCGTGCGCGCGTAGATGCCTGCGATGGCACCTGATGGAGGCATACGCCTGTTCGCGCCGCCATTTAGTGGGTCGGAGATAAAGAAGTACGGATAGTAAACCGCCGCGTTGATACTCTTCGGCAACGACGGCCCGCTGATCGCCGTGACCATGTGCTGAATATCCGTATCGAAGGGTGCGTCGGCAATCAGGAAGGCTGAGCGAGCCTGACAATATGCAGCGGCATCGGCAAGCGTCGCGGAGTCCGTAATACCGGGCATGATCAACAGGTTGAAGCTCTGCACTTCTTCCAGCGCGGAGAGCCCCTGCCTCGCCGTACCGCTCGGCACATAGCTGCTGTACACGGTGGAGGGCGAAACATCCTGCGCGCTGCCGCCCGCAAGCGCCTTTGTTGTGCCAGGTGTCGCAGTGATCCCTGTCAGAAGTCCGAGGGTGTTCGCGAACGTGTCAGCCCCTGCGGCTAGGACGCTCACGGATGATCCCGGTCCTCGCGTGCCCGAAGTCAGGACAAGCAATGGATTGGCCCCGGAGTCATCCACTTTCGCCGTGAAGCCGGTATACGCTGCCGTGGACCGCAGTGCCTGCACCGCGTCCTGCAGTCGTGTCGCCATGTCCTGCAACTTCGTCTTCAGGTCGGCGCCCGCAGCAAGGCCGCCAGAAATCAAGTCAACCGTGTCCGCCACACCGCCATCCAGGACGAGTTGTAACTGGTGCGTATCGGCCTTGGGAAGTGTGTCCAGGGCGGTTGCTGTGGTGATCGCAGCTCCGCGCAATACACCGGGGTCAGGCGTGGGTTTCGGGCGCAATGCGCTGGTTCCGTCTACTTCTGTTCCGCCGCTTGCCACGCCTAACTTCAGCGCCGCTGCGGCGTCGCGCGTCGCGCCCTGCAGAACCATAACACTGCTGTTCTCACCGGTAGTTCCCGAGGTAAGAATCAGTCGGTCATTGCTGCCATTGGGCTTGCAGGTGAAGTTCTTCAGGGATGGATTGGTGCTGATGCCAACTACCTGCGTCTGGATCGCCGATGCGACCGCGCCGATGCCTCCGCTGACGGCAGCAGCATTCAGCGATATTGTGATGACAGGTAGACCATCTACGACTATGCGCAAATCAGTTCGCGGCGGTTGGCCCGCGGGCGGCGTTAGAGCAGCGGTTGTATCCGCCACCACACCGCTGGTGCTGGTTCCCGGATTTGGAAATGCGAGGCCCGCCGCACGGGTGGCCTTGACCAGTTGGGATGAGGCAAGTGCCTTCTCCACGAACTTGGCATCCTGGGAGTTCATCGACAGGCCACTGTAACTCTCGACGGATGTTCCGTCCGCGGTGGCCAGAGTCAGATTGAATGTGCTGCCAGGGGAGGGCGTCTTCCAGTCAACGGTAACGGTGATGCCATTGCCAAAGTCACCCGCATCCAGTGCAGTTAGCGTTAAAACCGTAGCTCCGCCTGTCGCGGTGAGTGGCACAGAAGCTTGCACGGCATTCGCGGCAACACGAACAATCCAAGCCTCGCTGCCGCCGTTCATGAAGAACTGCCGCACAGCATAGCCAAGATCGTACTTACTAACCAGGCCGCCAAACTCACGCGTAAAGTCGGTGAAGTTAAAGATCTGTGTCGCAACACCAACCGTTCCGCGCGATGCCTCACCGAGGAAAGCCGCAACGGAAGTGCTGACACCCGCAATGGAACGGACGCCACTGGGCAACCGCTCAAGATAGACACCTGGAAAAGTAGTCGTAGCCGGCACGCGATGGCACCTCGTTGGAAGTAGCCGAAGCATACACCGGTCTAGAAACGACGCAACGATAATTTGAGGAAATATTTCTTCCTATTGCGTTTAATTCAGATGATTTACTTGCTCAAGTAATTTTCTGCAATGCGCATAGCAGGCGCCATATCCCGGAATTACCCGGTAATGTGCTGTTCTTATGTGGCTGTTATCAGCGTCGCGGCATTCATCTTCTAGCTCGTTTGCCTAACCGAGTGATGATGATCTTCTCCGACGAAGCGCCCGCATTACACTCTAGGCTCTGGAGCCAGAGGCAGCACTTAAGTCTTAGGTCAGCGATACCTCTATCGAGTGAGCGGGCTCAGTTGACAGCCCCTCGGGCGCATAGGGCTTGCATCCGCAGATGGAATCTCGTTGTTTAATCCTCATGAAAAAGGCAAGGAAGCTGCCAGTATTGGCATCAGTAATCCCAATTCTTGCAATCTGCTTCATTTTTTCGACTTTGGCTTTATCAACGAGTGCGCTATATCGCTTTGTCTGACTTGGCATATATCCAGCTCGCCATGCGTCGGCAGTTCTGAACGTTCTGCCGGCCTACATGCGAAGCGCGAGCAAATATTATCCAGAAAGAACTCGGCTGGCACACTTTTCGCAGTACCTTCAGCACACTTTTGAAGGCGACCAGGGAAGATGCTTCATACACGGGCATGAGCTCGCATTAACGGACAGCGCAGGGTGCGTGTTATGTGGAGGCTGTTTCCAAAACTGGTGAAGCACCGGGTAAGAATCCACCCGAAGTACGAGGTACCACTTACACCCTTTGACTTCTGCGTATTAGGGGGGCCGCCTCAACCTAAGTTCTTTAGATTGATGGCGGGGACGACGGGACTCGAACCCGCGACCTCTGCCGTGACAGGGCAGCGCTCTAACCGACTGAGCTACGTCCCCAAACTTGCTGGTGCAAGATGGATGTCACATCGAAGCGGGTCGCCGTGTTGCGCGTCCGCATGCTTCGATCGTGTTGCGCTATGTGATTCCGGCTGAGCTGCTTGCCTGTTTCACTCGCGACGACAAGATTGAGTTTATCAGAACTTTTGCACGAGATGGGTGACTGTCCTGTGCAGAAACTCACCTTGAGAATGAAAAAGTTCTTCGTTGCGCCGGGTGTGCGCGACGGACCGCGTCTTTGGTCCAGGTACCGCAGGGGTTACGCGTCTTCGGACAGGTCGAAGACTTTGCGAGGGGTGGCATTCGTTCCGCGCTCGCGGAGGCCTGCCTCCATACCGATGAGAACCGCGAGGCCGAGACCTGCGAGGATCACGACGCTCTCGACGCGCGTTGACCACGCGTGGCGTGATTCAAAATCGGTACGGATCGGCGAGCCGGGGAGAAGGATGTTGATATTGCCGCCGGCGAGGGCGCGATCGTGCTCCATGGGCAGGATGATGGCGCGGTTGGAGACGAAGGTCATCACGATCATCAGCAGCACAAGGCCGGCCTGCACGGGCATGCGATAGGCACGGCTGCCCAGCAGCCGCAGGCTGATCATCATGGCCACACCGCACCACAGACCGATGGAGTGTGCGAAGAGCAGGGTGTGTCCGATGAAGGTTGCGAATTGCTCTGTGGTGCCGAAGACGCGCGCCGCTGTGGGCGCTACGACCGCACCAAAGAAGATGAGGGCGCCCATCCAAACAGCGAACGCAAGCAGACGAACGACACGGGCAGCAATGACCATGGAGATAGTGTAGCGGGGCTTGCGCCGTGGATGGCACAGACAGATATGCCCCAGCTCCTTGAAGCGAAGCTGGGGCACCTGGGACTCTCGTTTATGCCGAGGGTTTGTTGTCTATGCTGACGGTTTGTTGCGCTCGAGTGCGTTCTGCAAGACGACTTCCAGTGCAGGCTTTACGCGCGCGTACTGCTCTTCGGTGATTTTGCCGGTCAAGCGATCGCTCTCAAGGGTGAAGAGCTCGTCGCGCAGGACGTTGAGCAGTGATGCCGCCTGCGGGATACCCGCTGCTATAGCGACGCCGACAGGTGCTGCCGTCGAAGGGATCGTCGGGTCGGTTGTGACGACGGCGGGATTCTGCGGGCGTCCGAGGAGGAAACCGGCTCCGCTGATCAGCAACAGAGCGACTCCAGCGATGATCCACCACTTGTACTTGCTGAGGGGATCGGGTGTGTCGATGGGCGTGCCGAGGCCACCGCCCGGCTTGTTACTGGCTGCCGGGCCGGTGTTCGACCCGGGATCAGCGTTCGGGTCCGCGCCGCTGGCTGGGGTGCCGGTTGCCGGGCCGTTACCCTGATTCTGCTGGCTTGCGTCGGAAGCGGTTGTCGTGGTGCGAGGCAGTTGGCCCTGACCCGAGAGCGTGAACTCTGCGGTATCGCCGCCTGCGATGTTGCGTGCGACGAAGGTCTGCGCATCCACCTCATCCTGCACGGGCGCCCACGGCGTCTTGCCACCGTCGAACTTCATCGCCTTCGGCATCATGACGATGACGTTGTCAGAGGCCATGGCGGTGGTCGGCGTCATCTTCAGCGATCCGTTGTAGGGCACGCGATAGCTGACCTGGAACTGCGTCTGCCCACCCGGGCGCACGGCAAAGTTGAAGGTGAAGTGGCCCTTCTTTGTTAGCGGGACGGGCTGTGACTGGACGGTCATGCCGCCGGGGCCCTGCGCTGCTGCGCCCTCGACGACCGCGCCTTCCGGCAGGGTAAAGTCAAAGGTCGCGTCCGAGAATTGTGTCTTGGGCGGTGCCGATTCGTTCTTGAGGAAGAAGTGCTGGACGACGCGGAGGCTCTTGCCGTCGGCCTCAGTCTGCACGCGCATCACGTCCGCTTCAAGCTTTACGCCGGGGACCTTCGCTGCGACGGCGTAGACGTCGATGTCGAGGGCGGTCGTGCCCGGAGGCGCCGGCTTGAAGTAGTTGGCGCCCTCGTGGGTCACGCGGACCAGGTGCACACCGTCGTCGGGCACGTTGAGCTCGTAGTGGCCTTTGCCGTCCGAGGTGGTGTGCGCGGCTTCCTGCATGCCCTGTGCCAGACGGATGAGCGTGACGGTGTCGCCGGATGACGGCTTGTTCGTCGTGCCGTTGGTGATGGTGCCGGTGAGGGTACTTGCGGCGAAGGCCGAGAAGGGGAGCGCCAGCAGCGCCGTGAGGGCAGTGATTCTTAGGGAACGCATCGCTTTTAAGTCTAAATGCGGAAGCGAAAGGGCCACACCGGATGATGTGGCCCTGGCTTCAATTCCTACGAGTTAGAAGGCGTCTCTCGAACTCAGGTTCGCCAGGATCTCCGGGCGGGTGCGCCAGACGTCTCGCCACTGCTTCTTCTCTGCCAACGGCAGCTCGTCCGTGTGGAAGGGAGAGCCCGGCTGCGAAGATTCGCCGTAGAAGACGAAGCTTTTGGCCTTGACGGCGGGTTTGGTGAATTCGACCGCAATGGTGAAGCCGTCGCCGTGGATCGGTGTCTTTTTGCCTTCGAGAAGCGGACCCCATGTGAAGACGCGGAAGACGCCCAGGTTGCCGTAGCCACCATTGCCGGGGAGTGAGACACCGTTCAGCGCCGGTCCCCGCACTGCCTTAATGTCGCCATCACTCTGCCCGTTGATTTCGATCTTCATGACGTCGCCCCAGGGGCGGTCGAGCGCGCCGTAGAGCTTCACGGTTTCGTCTGCGGCGTCGGCCAGCATCTGCACCGCGAGTTTCGGATCCTTGATGCCGCGCGGTGTCGTCAGCGGCTGGTTGTAGTCGTATGGGATCGCCCAGTTCTTTTGGGCTGCGACGGTCGTCATGCCGACACTGGTGCTGATGAATTTCTGTGCCCACGTGTAGAAGAGCAGTGCGCCGCGGGAGTTGGCTTCGCACTGGCGATCCCATGTCCGGAGCACGGCCGCAGCCTCTTTCGCGCGTGGACTGCCATACTGATCTACGTCAGCCAGCAGTTCGTCGAGGACGCGGTCGGCCATTTCCATGCGGGTGGAAAACTTCTTCTCCAGCAGCATGTCGAAGCTGATTTTCTTGTCCTCGCTCAACATGCGAAGGGCGCGGTCGCTGCGGAAGAGCGGAAAGAACGACGAGATGTACGCCGGGTAGGCTGATCGATCCATCATGTTGGGCCAGGCAGCATCCCATGGTGGTTCGTTGCTGTTCTGCACGTAGCCGCTGGCGGGGTCGATCTGCTTGGGCAATTCGTCATAGCTCAGGATGCCGTGCGGCATGGTGGCGCTGGTGGATCCGTCGACGGGCTTCGTCCATGTGGCCCAATCGCCAGTGCGGCGTGGCACGTTGGCGTTGAAGAGATATTCGATGTGGCCGTCGCGGTCGGCGTAGAGGATGTTGTACATGGGCACTTCCAGCCGGCGTAGCTGTGCCTGGTACTCCGCAAAGTTGTGCGCCGTGTCCATCTTCCAGTACTGCTCCAGGAAGAAGGGCTTGTCGAGGCCTGCGGTGAGCAGCGCGACGGGAACTCCCTTGTCCCGGCGAATGATGGGGCCGTGCACAGTCTTCTGCACCTGCACGACTTCGGTGGTGAAGCTGCCATCTTTCTGCTTCACGCGGAAGGGATACTGAGACGTCTCATACTGTAGAACCTTGCCGTCGTAAAGGTACCCGCCGGCCTGCTCCTTAATGTCGAACTGCAGTGCGCCGTTGTTGGTGTTCACCGTGTTGGTGATGGCGAGATAGTCTGAAAAGCAGAAGCGCATGACCGGCAGACCGACCTGCGATGCGCCGAAAAGATTGATCCCGGGAGCGACAAGCTGCGCCTCAAAATAGGTCTGCTCGCCGGCCATAGCGAGGTGCGGATTCATCAGCAGCATGGCGTTGCCGCTGGTGCTGTGGGAGGGCGCGATGGCCCAGCCGTTTGAGCCGTCCTGCATGTCCATGTTGGTGGGAGCGAAGGGCGATTCCGGCATCTCAAGCGACGCTGTTTCTGTGGATGCCGCTGCGGTGCGGGTAGCGTTGCGCGGCTCCATGAGTGCGCGGCCGGCGACGAACTCGAAGTTCACAAAGTGTTGCGTGTGTTCGATGACATCGAGAGGCGTGATGGGCAGCACCTGCTTGGCCTCAGCACTCAGCTTGTCGGGATGCGCCGCTGCGTAAGCGTTGATGCCTGCTGCAAAAGAATCAAGATAGCTGCGGAACTCCGGGATTTGCTGCGAGAGCCAGAGGGCGGAGCGCTTGGGCACCTCATTGAGCCACACCCACCGATCCGTTTTCAGATTGCGATCGTTCGCGCCCGCGCCGTAGATCTCGCTGGAACGGCCGCGGCTGCCGGCCATGACGTGCATCAGTAGTTCGCCGTGTGCCTCGGTCTGCGCGTAACCGTAGAGATAGAACATATCCTTCGTGTTCTTTGCGAAGATATGCGGCACGCCCCACTTGTCCCACAGGATCTCTGAGCCCTTCATCGGCTTGTACGTTGAGGCTTTGGCTTGTGCGATCGAAGGGACTGCGGTGCCTATTGCCAGCGTGAGGGTGGCAAGGGAAAGGATGCGGCGGCGCAGGGGCATGGTGCTCCTTGTGGTGTCGCTCTTGGATTGAGGGGTACATCGGCAGACTACCATTCACACGCGGTTCACAAAAGTGGACTCGCGCTGGCCTTAAGGTCAGGCGCGCTCGAGAACGTCGATCTCCGTCACGATGGTCGTTGCTTCATCTTCCAGCAGGGCACGCTGGGTGGCGTAGTCTTCTTCGGGATACTTGCCGGCCTTGTACTCGAAGTTGAGGTCGCGCAGATTGGCGAAGACGGCGTCGCGACGTTCGCGCAGGAAATCAAGCCGGGAGGCGGCGCGCTGCGTGAAGGGGTTCTTCTCAGGCCAGAAGGTGTAGGCGAAGAGGGCGACAAAGAGAACGATGGATGCGGCGATGCCCATGGCTAGTACTCCGTCTCGCGGCGAATGCGATCGCGTACAGCATCGCTGCCTGCAAACGGCATGGAGGGTGCGCCGCCCGGCACCGCGAGCATGTGACGGCCCTTCCAGCGACGGATGAGGAACGCCGTGCCGACGATGGCCAGGATGAAGACAACGACCGGGACAATCCATGCGGCGTTATCAAAGCCGCCACGGATGGGCGCTGCCAGCACCGTGGGGCCGTACTTGGCTACGAACCAGTTGAAGATGCTGGTGTCAGAACCGCCGCCTGCGACCTTATTGCGCAGCTCGCCGATCATGCGATCGCTGTCCGGGCAGCCGACGTGGTTGCACTCCAGAAGGATTTGGCCGCAGCCGCAGACACAGACCATCTTGTGGCCGATGCTCGAGAACTTGTCTGTCGTGTCACCGGCGCCGATGGTGACGAGCGCGACGGTGAAGAGCAGGACCATCTGCAGGACGCGGTTTTGAGTAGGGCCCGCATCAATCGCCGCTCACAGTCTGCAACTCACGGTCCGGCATTACGGATGCGGCCTTGTTACTGAGCATGGGACGGAGGCCGGGAAGAAGAGCCAGTACCGTTCCTGCGAAGACGATGGCGACACCTGCCCAGATCCAAGAGACGAGGGGATTCAGGAAGACCTTGATGATGGGACGGTTCGGTCTCCGGGTTGCGGCCCAGGAAGATGACGTAGAGGTCACGTAGCACGGTGGAGTGGATCGCAACGATCGTAGAGCTTGTCTGGCTTGCGGTGTAGAAGCGTTTCTCCGGCGTCATCTGCGTCAGCTTCTTGTTGCCGCGATAGACGTCCAGCAGCGCAAAGTCCGTGTCGTAGTTGGCGTTGGAGTCCTGCGTGTAGCTGAGGCAGACGAGCTTGTAGTTGCCGATCGTTAGCGAGTCGCCAAAGCCCATCTCGAGTTCTTTCGACTGGTTGAACGCGGCTCCTGCGAGGCCTGCAAAGAGCACAACGATGCCGAAGTGGACCAGGTAGCCACCGTAGCGCCGGTTGTTGCGCATCATCAGCGTCCATCCGGAGGCGACGAGGTTCTTGCCGGTCTGCGTCGCGACCACGTGTGCGCCGCGCAGGAACTCGGCGAGGATGGCCGTGAAGACGCCCGCGCCTATGGAGAAGCAGACGAGTGCGTAAAGCTGGCCTTCCAGGTCTTCGCTGGATGCGCTCCAGGGGTGCAGGCCGCTGAGCATCAGGATGGCGGCGCTCCCTAGAATTGCCGCGCACGGCAGAACGAAGTTGCGACGGATGGAACGGAGCGACGTCGCACGCCATGCGAGCAGCGGACCAACGCCCGTCAGGAGTAGCAGGAAGAGGCCGATGGGAACCGCAACGCGATTGAAGAAGGGCGCGCCCATTGTGACTTTCGACCCTTGGACATACTCGCTGAGGACGGGGAAGAGCGTGCCGAAGAGAACGGTGAAGCAGGCGACGAGCAGGACGAGATTGTTGAAAAGGAACGAGCTCTCGCGCGAGACCACCGCTTCAAGCTTGTGCTCGGACTTCAGGTGAGCGCTCTGCTTGAAGAAGGTGAACAGGCATACGGCGAAGATGATGCATAGGAATGTCGTGAACCAGTCGCCGATGCTGCTCTGGGCGAAGGCGTGGACACTGCTGACGATGCCGGATCGCGTGAGGAGCGTGCCCAGGATGGTGAGCATGAACGTCAGGAAGATGAGCCAGACGTTCCACTTCTTCATCATGCCGCGCTTTTCCTGCATCATGACCGAGTGCAGGAAGGCGGTGGCCGTAAGCCATGGCAGGAACGATGCGTTCTCAACCGGGTCCCAGCCCCAGTAGCCGCCCCACCCCAGAACTGCGTAAGCCCAGTGCATACCGAGCGAAATGCCGACTGTGAGGAAGAGCCATGTGACAAGCGTCCAGCGGCGTGTGATGCGGATCCACTTTTCGCCGGGGTACTTCATCATCAATGCGCCGAGTGCAAAGGCGAATGGTACGGAAAAGCCCACGTAACCCAGGTAGAGCATCGGCGGATGGATGACCATCTCCGGGTATTGCAGAAGCGGATTCAGGCCGTTACCGTCTGCCGGAATCACGCCGCGCGTCAAGGAGAAGGGTTCCGCGGCGAAGTTGAGCAGGGCAAGGAAGAAGATCTGGATGGCTGCGAGGATGACCGACGCATACGCGAACAAGCGGACGTCGGTGCGATGGCGCAGACGCAGTACGAAGGCGTAGCCCGTGGTCAGAAAGGACCAGAGCAGCAGGGAGCCTTCCTGGCCACTCCACAGCGCTGAAAACTTGTAAGCCGGGTGCAGCGCGATGTTCGAGTGCTCCCGGATGTACTCGACCGAGAAGTCATTCGTGAAGGCTGCCCAGATAAGGGCGATGGCTGCGCAGAGGACCGCGATGAAGCTGCCCAGACCGGCACGTCGCGCCGTCTCGGCGAGCCTTTCGGCCGAGACGCGTAGTTGCAAGCCGCGCTGCATTGCTACGAGCGCGAATGCTCCAGCGAGAAACGTGTATGCAGAGAGACACAGCGCCAGCAAAAGCGCGAAACTGCCGAACTGTGGCATTGGGTGTGGCATGGGTTTACCGATCCCGAGGTACAGGGATGCGAACCCATTCTCTCAGGTGGAGAGTCCGTGGGCAAACGCTGGTGCGATCATCGGAGTTTCGGTGCCGGCAGAAGGGAATCAGGCGGCGTCCGGACGGATCAGGCGGTCCACCGATGCCAGTAGATTGTCGGGCAGCAGCGGCTTTAGACGGAAGAGAACGTTCAAGTCGCGGTACTCCTCCTCGGCCTCTTCCAGCCCGCTGATTACCATGACCGGCAGCTCCGGGCGGAAGGTACGCAGTTCGCGCACGAACTCAGCCCCGCTCATGTTCGGCATGATGTGGTCTGTGATGACCATGTTGATCTCAGACGGGAAGTCGTTCTCGCGAAACTGCTGCAGGGCGCGTTCCGCGTTCAGTGCAGGAATGACGAAGTAACCGGCGCGCTTCAGAATTGTCTGGCGGGTGGCAGCCTGGATAGCATTATCGTCAATCAACAAAACGGTACGTTGCATTCTTCCTCGAATCCTCGGGCGGCCAGGTTTGGCTTCGCCGGGTTACTCTTCGAAACAGAGTTTTAGGCTTTCCGGCATTTGGATGCCGGTGATCGCCATTCGGCAGCCTGCGAAGGGCGCATTCAAATGCAGGAATTGGGACGGTATGACCAACTCTAGCCAATCGCTACGCTCTTCGGTCGCCTTTTCTTGCAGATAGACGAAGGCGAAAACAAGGTCTAGGCTTGGTGCGGACTTCCTAGAAGAACACCTTACTTTCTGATCCCCGGAGACGCTACCTCTTGAGTACACATCTCGGCACTATTGATTGGCTCATTATGGCCGTGTACCTGGTCTTTGTGCTGGGCATTGGCGTTGCGCTGAAGCGGTACATGCGGACGAGCAACGACTTCTTCCTGGCCGGGCGCTCGATCCCGGCGTGGGTCTGCGGCCTGGCCTTCCTATCTGCCAATCTTGGGGCGCAGGAAGTCATAGGCATGGGTGCCTCCGGCGCGAAGTATGGCTTGGCAACCAGTCATTTCTACTGGATCGGTGCCGTGCCGGCGATGGTCTTTGTCGGCATCTTCATGATGCCGTTCTATTACGGATCCAAGGCCCGAAGCGTACCGGAGTACCTGCGTATGCGCTTCGACGAAAAGACGCGCGCGCTGAATGCCGTGTCGTTCGGCATTATGACGCTCTTCTCTTCCGGCATCAGCATGTACGCCATGGCTCTGCTGATCCAGGCGCTTGGGATCTTTCACGGCATCGTTCCGGACCAATATGTCTTTCATGTTTCGGTGCTTATCAGCGCGGTGATCGTGCTGGCTTACATCTTCCTAGGCGGGCTGACCAGCGCGATCTATAACGAGGTGCTGCAGTTCTTCCTGATCGTCGCCGGCTTCCTGCCGCTGGTGTACCTGGGCCTGCGCAACATCGGCGGCTGGCATGGGCTGCAGACTCGCCTGCCGGAGACTTACATGCACTCGTGGCGCGGCATGAGCCACGCCAACACCAATCCGCTGGGTGTGGAGTGGTTCGGCCTGACGATGGGCCTTGGGTTTGTGCTGAGCTTCGGCTACTGGTGCACAGACTTCCTGGTGGTTCAGCGCGCAATGGCTGCCGACAGTGAAGAGAGTGCACGCAAGGTGCCGCTCATCGCTGCGATCCCGAAGATGGTCTTCCCGTTCCTGGTCATTCTGCCTGGTCTGATCGCGGTGGCCACGCCGACCGTCATCTCGCATGTGAACGGTGCCAGCGTCACGTCTTCGCAGGGCATGATCCCCGTCAAGATGGATCCGCGCACGGGCGCAATGCAGACCGATAGCAAGGGCCAGCCGGTTTACAACTACGATCTCGCGATTCCGACGCTGCTGCTGCATTACTATCCGACCGGCATCCTCGGCCTCGGCCTGACCGCCTTGCTCGCCAGCTTCATGTCCGGCATGGCGGGAAATGTCACAGCCTTCAACGCCGTATGGACCTACGACATCTACCAGAGCTACCTGAATAAGAACGCTACAGACGCTCACTATCTCAAGATGGGCCGATGGGCTACGGTGGGAGGCGTCATCCTGAGTGTCGGCGCAGCGTATCTCGTCACCGGCTTTAACAACATCATGGACACGCTGCAGCTTGTCTTCTCGCTGGTGAATGCTCCGCTGTTCGCGACGTTTTTGCTGGGCATGTTCTGGAAGCGAACGACAGGTCACGCGGCGTTTGCCGGCCTGATCAGCGGTACCACCGCGGCACTGCTGCACCATGGCATGACGTTGCCGGTGGGCGACGCGCCGGGTATCCACGGTGCGTGGCTTGCGCATCTCCACAGTTATCCCGGTGATATGGCGCAGAACTTCTGGACAGCCATCTTCGCCTTCTCGGTCAACTTGATCGTAACGATCGTCGTGAGTCTATTGGCAAAGGCTCGGCCGGAAGAAGAGTTGGTCGGCCTTGTGTATTCGCTTACGCCGAAGCCCGTCGAACATCATCTGCCCTGGTACAGCCGGCCGATGACACTTGGCATTGGCGTCCTTGCGATCCTTCTCGTGCTCAATCTGGCTTTCGCCTAGTCAAGTAGTTAGCTTACCTAATGAAGTAGAGGAGTGATCATGGGTCTCGATCTTCGTATTCCACTGGGCCTCATGTTTTTGTCGATTGGCGCGCTTATGTGCGGCTATGGCGCGCTGACGTGGCATAGCCCGATCTATGCGCAGTCACTGGGGCAGAACATCAATGTGCTCTGGGGATCGGTAATGCTTATCTTTGGAGGGCTGATGTTTTTTCTCGGCCGCCGTGCGCGTTGGCAGGAGGGTTCGACTGATGGAACTGTCGGACGACCTGATACAGCCGTTGACGCAAGCCCTCGACGTCATTAGAGGGGACTGCCAAATAGGGACATCCTGAAAACACTTATGTTGTGCACACAGCTCTGTAATCAAAGAACCAGGCTGCTCCTGCGATAATGAGTGGCATGAAGCACCGCGTCATCGAACACTACGAGCTGGTCCGAAAGCTGGGCACCGGCGGCAGTGGTGTGGTGTGGCTGGCCAACGATACGGAGCTGCAGCGCCCTGTCGTTCTCAAGCTCCTGCAGCGTGGCGCGCTCACACCAGAGCAAATGCGCACCACCTATCTGCGAGAGGCCCGGCTGGCATCCGCCATTGAGCATCCCAACGTCTGCGGGATCTATGAAGTTGGCGAGGCTGATAACGAAGCCTTCATCGTCATGCAGTACATCCCGGGCAAGCCGCTGGACCGCATCATCGATAACGGTGCAGCAAGCCTGGAGCTTGTGTTATCTGTGGGGATTCAGGTGGCGGACGGTCTTGCCGCAGCGCATTCGCTTGGCATCTTCCATCGCGATCTGAAGCCTGCAAACATCATCCTGACAGACGGTGGGCTAGCGAAGATTCTCGACTTTGGTCTCGCGCGCCGCATCAACATGGAAGAGGTCGAGTTCGACCCGGCGAAGCACGCCGAGCGCAAAATTCCTATCGACGCGAAGTACACGGCACGCGGCGGTACGCTGGCCTACATGGCTCCGGAGCAGTTCGTGACGGGCCAGTCTTCTGTGCAAAGCGACATCTTTGCTGTCGGTGTCGTGCTGTACGAATTATTGACCGGCCGGCATCCATTTCACCGTCCTGATTCGCCGGACTTCCAGAGCATTCGTGCCATCCAGTTTGAAGAACCACCGCCAATCCGTGAGCTGGCTCCGGACGCACCGGTTGAGCTTGAGAGCACGATTCTTCATTGCCTTGAGAAACAGCCTGCGGCGCGCTTCGCGTCTGCAGCAGAGCTGCGTGAAAGCCTGCGCACCATCCTGATGGCGAAGCAGCTGGATTCGGTGATGTCGCCGGGACTGAACATGCCGTCGCGCAATCATTTGGAGATCCCAACGCCAGAACAGGAGAAGCGGTCGACCGGCATCCTCTCCATGCTTGCTGAGCGCTTTCGTGAGAGTGGCGGTAACCAGCAGCACAACACCATCGTGGTTCTGCCGTTCCTCAACATGGGACCAGCCGATGCAGCGCCGCTGTACGGCTATGCACTGGCAGACGCTATTAGTGCTCGGTTGGCGCGTATGCAGAGTCTTGTGGTCCGGCCTTCCAGTGCGCTGATGAACCTGAATGCGCGTCAGCTGGATCCGCTCAGCATCGGTCAGAAGTTGCGCGTGGAGTATGTTGTCGCCGGAAGCTTTCTGCGCAGCGATCAGGGATTCGATCTGAACTGGCAGATGCTGGATGTGCCGGCGCAGTCGGTACGCGCGGGCGGATCCATCAATGTGAACTCGTTCGATCTTGTGGCGGTTCAGAATGAGATCAGCGCGGAGATCTTCGCGGTGCTGCGCGGCACTGCGACTGTCCGCATCGCATCGCGCACGAAAGAACTGGAACAGGAAGACTCACGGCCGCTGGAGCAGGAGTTGTCCGAGGAGTATCTGCAGGCGCGTGCCTTACTCAACTCCTTCATGTTCCGCCGCGGCAGCGCGGACGATCTGGATCGTGCGAAGGAGCTGTTTAATCGTGTCTCGCAGCGCGATCCTTCCTATGCCCCCGCATGGACGGGGCTGGGCGTGACGCATTTGCAGTATGTGCGGCACGGACTGGGCGGCCAGATGCACCTGATCGAGACGCGGCGTGCCCTGGATCGCGCGCTTGCCATCGACCCAGGCTCGGTCGAAGCGAATCTTTATCGCGTCTACATGCTGCTGTCGCGTGGCGAAAAGGAGAGCGCGCGTCACGGCATTGCGCACCTGCTGCAGACAGCCGGAAATGATTGGAATGTGAGGCGTATCGCCGGTACGACGCTTCGCAGTGACGGGCAGTACGAAGCTGCTCTTGCGGAGTTTCAGACAGCGCTGCGGCTGAACCCGTCCGATGCGGCAGCCATCTACAACGATCGCGCGCGTGTCTTCCAGTACCAGGGGCAGATGGAGCTTGCCGAGGATGAGGTTCAAAAGGGCCTGACCCTGGAGCCAGGCCACACCCGCCTTCGCATCACACGTGGCTACCAGTTCATGCGTATCGGCCAGTTGGAGCGGGCGATTGCTGCACTCGAAGAGGTGATCGCAGAAGACAAGACGATGCGCATCGTCTATCCAACCATCGCCATGTGCTACGCGCAGCTTGGCGATCGCGCCAAGGCGTCGACCTTCATCGTGGATGAAACGCTCGCGGCGGCTGAGGCAGACAGCGAGATGGCGTATCGACTTGCGACCTATTTTGCTGTTGATGGTGAAGCGGTTGAGGCGTTGCATTGGCTCCGCCGCGCGGTCTACCTCGGCAATGAAAACTACCCATGGTTCTCGAAGAACCCGGCATGGTCTCGGCTGCATGGCAATGCCGACTTTGAGTTGATCCTGACGGATTTGAAGAAGACCTTCAAACGCAACAGCAAGAACTGGAAGCGCCTGCTGAGCCAGGTCGAGCGATAGCTTCACGCCGGATTCGGCATCGTTCAACCTCACTCCACTGCGCTCAGATTCACAAGCGCAGCGGAGTGGAACTAGAAGACCCGGCGTCGCGACAAGACGAACCAAAGTGTCAGTGTGCCAAATTGAAGGAAGAGAAAGTCTTCCGCAAGGCTCCACGCACCCGAGCGCCCCAATAAGGCGGCAGCAGCCACCATCCCCAGCAGCATGAACGCAAGCATGGCGAGTGTCACCCGCTGGCCGTAGTGCGATCCTTCCGGCAAGGCCTGCGGGAGGCGCACTATGTTTTTCTGCGGCAGCGCAGCCATCAGTCGGGCAGAAAAATCATCCGGTACGGCAATCAGCGGCTTTGCTTCCAGAGCGGTGGTGATCTGTTGTGTCAGTTCGTTCTGTTCGTTCAACGCCTGCCTCCCGTCTGTGTTTCCTGCTGTGGCGTGGGTCTGCGTTCGTGGCTGGCCAAAGCGACTCGAAGCTTGTTTCGTCCTCGATGCAGATGCGTTCGAACTGTGCCGATCGGCAGTCGCAGGGACTGCGCTATCTGCTGATAACTGCGCTCTTCCTGATGGTAGAGCACCAGTATGGCTCGTTCGACTGCGCTAAGATTTGCGAGTTCGTCCTCTACGCGTTGCTGCAACTCGCGTGTGCTCAGCTGTTCTTCGGCATTCGCTGAGGGGTGATGCAGCCGCTCTTCCCATCCGCTGACGTCGTCCGAAAGTGATGTCTCACGGGTATCCCGTTTGCGCCGCTTCCACTCGTCCTGCGCCACGTTCACGATGATGCGGTGCAGGTACGTGGTTAGGAGAGCTTCGCCACGGAACGAGGGGAGCGCGCGATAGAGCCGAAGGAAGACATCCTGGGCGAGATCGTCGACATGCTCTCGCGTGCCAGTCAGGCGCACCAACATGCGGAACACCATGTCCTGATGCTCTGCAACGATTGCCTCGAAGCTGTCCGTGGTCGTCAAGAGTGAGTAAGACCACGAACATCGTAATAAGTTTCACGCGGTGGGTTGAAACTTAAATACGGGCCCTTGGTCTAACGCGGACGAAAAGGAGAACACCCATGAATGGTTTCTACAGTCCCTTTATCGTCCCCGTAGCCGGTTGCCTCATGATCCTCGGGCTTGGCGTTGCGGGCATCTTTTCTGAGATCCGCAATAAAGAGCTCCGGTCGCAGGAACGCATCGCCATGCTAAACCGCGGTGTGCCGCTGGCAGATATCGAACGCATGATGAGAAGTGCGAACGAGGATGAGAAGCGAGTGCGTGATCCGCTCCGCAGCCTTGGCAACACACGACGTGCGGCCATGGTGCTCATCTCACTCGGGATCGGGCTATGCGCCTTCGGCTTGCTGCTTTACGCCATTCTGCTGGTTCGTCCGACGCTGATCGTTGCTGCCGCGGGAGTGATTAACCTGTGCATCGGCGTCGGATTTCTGGTCGACTACAACATGCAGAAGCGCGAACTCTCGCGCTTCGGCATGGAAGTCGAATGAGAGGTCGCGCTGCTGACTTCTGAATTGAGGTAATGCTTAGTTGGTCGGGACGAATGCTTGGGGTGCTACGTAGGGACGAGTCGTTGGCTCTGCTTCGGCGTTGACTGTCGACGAGCGTCTTTCAAGAACTGGAACCGTGCGCTGGGAGAATTCCGGCTGTCTTGCGCTTCCGCCGATTGCCATTGGTTCCGTGAGGCTGATCACCAGGACCGTGCCCTCGGGAACGCGGGCCTGACGATCCTGCTTCAACCACCAGGCAGTGCTGAGGCCGGCACCAACACCGGCGCCGATGAGTGCACCCGGTGCGCCGCCGATGATGCCGCCCGCTGCTGCTGCTCCGCCCGTGGTGAGCGACATGGCAGCCAGTGTTGCGCCGACGTGATCTTTCCGCAGGATGTTGCCCTCTTCATCGATGCGCGTGTCTGCGGTCTGGTCGGTGTCGATGACCATGGCACGCATGAGCTTTCGTGCTCCGTCCGGCAACACTACGGTCTCAACTTCCAGATGGATCAAGGCTGATCCGCGAATGCGACGGCCACCACGGACCTGTGTGATTCGGCCTTCCACCGTGGATCCCGCCGGGAGGACGACGCGGCCCTCGTTCAGAATGTCTTCGGCGAGTTCGGCGGTGAATGGGGTGTTCGGCTGCGTGGTTTGGGTCGCGATGGCCGATCTCAGGCGGATGTGCATCAGGGTGTTGATCGGAAGCTCATCAGCGCGGCGCGGCATCTCGCCCACAACGCCGGCATCCGGATCGACCTTCTCTTCGATGCGTGGGCGCAGGGTGACGCCGGGGCCAACGTACGGCTTGTACTCGCCGTACTGTTCGGACGCAACAGGAGAGCTTGCGGGTGCGCTCATTGGGATCGCGGCTGAGGGCTTTGCTGCCGGCGCAGGGATCGGAAGATCTGCTACTGAGTCCTCCGGCGGACGGGACACGCCGGTCTGCTGAGCAAAAACTGGTGTCGCCATGGCGACGATGAGTGCGAGTGCGATCTGTGGCTTCACGCTTCGGCTCCTTCTGCCGTCGGGGAGACTGCAGTTCTTCTTAGGCTAGAAGAGACGGGCGCCAGTGCGGCATGTCATCTGCCGGGCGAATCAAGAGCGTCACTGCTCCTCCCTCGGAAAGACCATTGCGCAGCGTGTTGATACTGCTTTGTTAGAATGACGGCGAAGCAGTTGCGGGTACTCGTGCCCGCCGGGCTGCACACACGGACAACATATTAATGGCTGAGTTGCTGGAGACGATCGTCGGTGCGGGTGGTAGCAGCATCGCCGTCGATCGGCGGCCACGGCTGAATGATCGGCTGCAACATCGCATCATCGCCCACGGGGGCATCCTCGCACCGCACGCGGGCGAAGGGAAAGGCAACATGACTGAGATCGTATCCATCACAGCGCGCGAGATCCTTGACAGCCGGGGCAATCCTACCGTCGAAGCCGACGTGACCCTTGCAGGCGGCGCCATTGGCCGCGCAGCAGTGCCCAGCGGTGCCAGCACCGGCGAGCATGAGGCAGTGGAACTGCGCGATGGCGACAAGGAAGTCTACCTGGGCAAGGGCGTGCTGCAAGCCGTTGAAAACGTTGAGAGTTCCATCGCTCCCGAGCTTTCCGGGATGGATGCTACGAATCAGCGTTTGATCGATGCGACGATGCTCGCTTTGGACGGGTCTCCGAACAAGGCGAACCTGGGTGCGAACGCGATTCTGGCGGTTTCGATGGCTTGTGCGCGCGCTTCGGCGAATGCGCTGAAGATGCCGTTGTACCGCTATCTGGGTGGCGTGAACGCCTGCCTGCTGCCGACGCCGATGATGAATATCCTCAATGGTGGCGCGCATGCGGACAATAATGTGGACTTTCAAGAGTTCATGATTATGCCGGTTGGTGCCGACAGCTTTGGCGATGCACTGCGCTGGGGGACGGAGGTCTTTCACACGCTGAAGGGCGTCCTGAAGAAGAAGGGTTACAACACCGCGGTGGGTGACGAGGGTGGTTTCGCACCGTCGCTTAAGTCCAATACCGAGGCGCTGGATCTCATTCTTGAATCGATTCAGTTGGCTGGTTACGAGCCGGGTGAGGATATTGTCCTCGCACTCGATCCGGCATCGAGCGAGTTCTACAACAAGGAGTCCGGCAGGTACATCTTCAAGAAGAGCGACAAGAGCGAGAAGAGCTCGGCCGAGATGGCTGCCTACTGGGCGGACTGGGTTCGCCAGTATCCTATCGTGTCGATCGAAGATGGTCTGGCAGAAGACGATTGGGATGGCTGGAAGATTCTGACGGACGAGATCGGGGACCGCTGCCAGTTGGTCGGTGATGACCTGTTCGTGACGAACACGAAGCGTCTGCGCGAGGGCATTGAGAAGGGTGTTGCCAACTCGATCCTGATCAAGGTCAACCAGATCGGAACGATCACGGAGACGATGGAGTCGATCGAACTGGCTCGCCGGTATGGGTACACGTCGATCATCTCGCACCGTTCGGGCGAGACGGAAGACACCTTCATCGCGGATCTTGCGGTTGCTACGAACGCGGGCCAGATCAAGACCGGTTCGGCTTCGCGTACGGATCGTATCGCCAAGTACAACCAGCTGCTGCGCATCGAAGAAGAGCTCGGTCAAGGCGCTGAGTACCTGGGCATCGAGTCCATTAACTGCGACTAATCGCCAGGTGAACCATTTACGGAAGGAGTGGCTTCGGCCACTCCTTCTTTGCAGTCAGCAGTAGTTTTTACGGAAGCAAGGAGCTATCGCATGTCGCGTCGCAAGCCACTCGTTCTTACCATTCTTGACGGCTGGGGTATCCGTGCGGAGACGCATGGGAATGCGATTGCGATGGCTCGCAAGCCAACGTATGACATGCTGCTGCGCGAGTATCCGAATACGATCATCCGTGCGAGTGAGCACTTTGTCGGTCTGCCGGATGGGCAGATGGGCAACAGCGAAGTGGGCCATCTGAACCTGGGCGCCGGGCGTGTGGTTCGCATGGACATCACGCGTATTGACGCGATGATCGAGAGCGGTGAGTTCTTCAGGGACAAGCTGCTGGTCGACTCGATCCAGTCTGCGATGGAACGCGGTCGCGCGGTTCACTTTCTTGGTTTGTTGAGCGATGGTGGCGTGCACTCGCACCAGCGGCACTTGTACGCGTTGCTGAAGCTCTGCGCGCAGCTTGGTGCGAAGGATGTGTTCGTCCATGCGTTCCTTGATGGACGCGACACCATGCCGACATCCGGTGCGGCTTACATTGATGCGCTGCAGCAGCAGATCCGCGAGATCGGCGTGGGCAAGCTGGCGAGCTGCAGCGGCCGCTACTACGCGATGGATCGCGACTTGAAGTGGGAGCGCGAGCTGAAGGCGTTTGACGCCATGGTGAAGGGCAACGCCGAGGGCGGCTCGACGACGGATGCGGCGGCCAAGGTGCGCGAGGGCTACAACAACGGCGTCACGGATGAGTTCACGATCCCATTCGTTTGCACGGATGAGGCAGGGAAGCCGCTTGGCACCGTGCAGGACGAGGATCTTTGCATCTGCTTCAACTACCGCAGCGACCGCGTGCGACAGATTACGCGCGTCCTGGCACGCAATGTTGCCGGTGGCTTGACCAAGGCCGACGCACGCGATCTGCCCAAGGCTGACGAGCTGGACCTTGAGATTCCGCGTGTCAGCGTTCCGAAGAATCTGCGTTACATCACGATGACGCAGTACGATCCGAAGTTCACGTTGCCCATGGTCATCCTGCCGGAGAGCATGGATAACCTGCTGGCGAATGTGATGGCGAACAACGAGCTGCGGAACCTGCGCGTCGCCGAGACGGAGAAGTATGCGCACGTGACTTACTTCTTCAATGGCGGTATCGAGAAGCCATTCAGCGGTGAGGAGCGTGAGGTGGTGCAGTCGCAGAAGGTGGCGACGTATGACCTGGCGCCCGAGATGAGTGCGCGTGGCATCTGCGATGTGGTGATGAAGGCGATCGATGACACTGCGTTCGACGTGGTAGTCGTGAACTTTGCCAATGCCGACATGGTCGGTCATAGCGGCAGGGATGGAGCCGACGATCAAGGGTGTCGAGACAGTCGATGCGTGCCTTGGCGAGATCTACGCATCCTTGAAGCGCAACGGTGGATCGTGGCTTATCACCGCGGACCATGGCAACGCGGAGATGTTGATCGATCCGGTGACCGGTGGACCGCACACCGCGCACACGACGAATCCAGTGCCGCTGATCGCTGTGACTGATCAGGGTAAGAAGTTCAGTCTGCGTGAGGGTGGTTCGCTGCGTGATCTTTCGCCGACGATGCTGGCGATGCTGGGATTGAATTTGCCGAAGGAGATGACGGGCGGCGATCTGAGAGTGTTTCCAGAAGCTTAACCCTCGATCGGCCAATCCTTTGGAACAGCCATCGCCGAGTCGGCTCGTTGAGGGAAGCCTAGTCGGACCAAGGCATCTCTGACGGCCGTGGCTCCCTCTATGAGGACGATCCGCGCCGCGGACGGATGATGAAGCAGAATCATCGAGAACGATGCGGCGATGCTTTCATCTGTTGGAGTGGAGGCGATGGCGCTTTTATAAAACGTCAGCGATGTGCCGCTCTTTGCGGATCGGATTGCTTCGGCCGCCTCAGAACGCGCCGGTGTTTCAAGAGCCCACACGGGCGACATTAGGCAGAGTCTAGCGATATCTGAGATTGGGGTTTCCGGGCCATCGACGACCGCGACGGACTCTAAACCTTCCGCATCCAGTGCATCTCTTGACGCCGCAAGTGCGAGATTCAATAAGTGCCCTCGAAGAACGAATTCAACTGCTTCACTTGGATCGCTGATGCCACTAACGCGCATAGCTTCGCCTACAAGTTCATCATCGAGCTGAAGGCGTCGTTTTCCCATTTACGAATACCGTAAAGCACACACGAAGATAGATCTATATCTCGCGACGGCCTTCCATTGCCCGGCTCATGGTGATTTCGTCGGCGTACTCGATGTCGCTGCCTGCGGGGACTCCGGTGGCAATACGCGTGATGCGCAGCGGATGGTCGGCACTGGCCTGATGGAGTTGGTTTGCGAGCCAGTGTGATGTTGCTTCTCCCTCGACGGTGGGCGAAAGGGCGAGGATGATTTCGTCGATCTCGCCGAGGCGGCTGAAGAGGTTGGCGGTGCGCAGTTGTTCCGGGCCGACGCCGTTGAGCGGGGAGAGCGTGCCGTGGAGGACGTGATAGATGCCGTTGTAGCCGCGGGTCTTTTCGATGGACGCGATGCTGGTTGGCTCTTCGACGACGCAGACCGTAGCGTGCGTGCGGGTGGGGGAGGAGCAGTAGGTGCAGGGATCGACGTCGGTGACGTTGTTGCAGATACTGCAAAGCCGCAGTTGCGCTTTGAGTTCGCGGATGGCGTTGGCGAGCAGTTCCGCGTCGGCGTTGGGCGAGCGCAGGATGTGGAAGGCCAGACGTTGTGCGGATTTGTTGCCGACGCCGGGCAGCTTGCGCAGCTCTTCGATCAGGCGGGCCATCGGTTGTGCGAAGCGTTCCATGCTACTTTGACGCTCCCTTTGCGGTACCCGGAGGCAGGCCCAGGCCGGATGTCAATGACTTGCCGTCGATACCGGCAGGAGACCACGCTTTGACGACGGCCTGCGCGATCTTTGCGATGGCGACTTCGCCCTCGTTATCGACGCTCCAGCCCTTGTCGGCGTTGTCGTAGGTGTAGACCGCGAGGACGATGGGACCGGACTTCGCCGCGAGGATGGCCACGTCGGACCGAGTGGCATCGAGCGACCCCGTCTTTGAGGCAATGCCGCTGCCTTTTTCCGTGTTGTCGAGCGTTTCCAGATAGCGTGGGATGGTGTCTCGGTAGAACTGGTTCCGCAGCATGTCGATGGCGACGTTGCAGGCTGTGTCTGCCTTTGCCTGATTGACCTTTGGCTGGCCGGGCAGGTCGACATCGCAACGACCGATCTTCTCGATCAGTTGCGCGATCTGGTGTGGCGTCGTCTTACCCAGGCCGAACTTTGGCTGGTCTGCGGGCATGGGGCCATCGGCCGGTTTAAAGACCTTCTTATAGAGCCATGTGTCGGTGTAGCCAAGTGCCGTCATGTTCCCGTCGACCTGTTTCGTCGGGAAGCGGTCAATCATGAGGTTGGTCGCGGTGTTATCGCTGACGATGACCATCATGGTGGCGATGTCTTTCAGCGTGAGCGTGATGGGCGTGTCGAAGAAGTGGAGGATGCCCGAGCCGGCGACGCCTTCGCCGGGTTTGAGTGTGACTTTCTCATCCCATGTGGCGTGGCCGAGAGCGATCTCGTGCACAGCGGTCCAGAGCAGGGCGAGTTTGATGGTGCTTGCGGTCTGGACCGGCTTGTCAGCGTCGATGCTGATCGTCTTGCCGGTGTTGAGCTGGTGTGCGTAGAGAGCGACGCTGCCGTGGTGCTGGGCGATGACCTGCTTGACGGCCTCATCGGGTTCCTGCGCGGATGCGGAGGTGCACAGGCCTGTAAGTGCGGCGCAGATGCAGAGACCGCGGAGGGATAGTTTACGGAATTGGCCCGCCGCGGTACGCACTTAGCCGAGCAGCTTTCCGAGGTCCATGCCGCCCAGCATGCCGCTGGTGGCTGCCTGCATCTGGTCGTCGGCCTTGCGGCCGGCTTCGTTGATGGCAGCGGTGATGAGGTCTTCGAGCATCTCCACGTCGCCGCCGCTGGCTGCGAGGGCATTGGGGTCGATCTTCAGGCGCAGCAGCTCTTTCTTGCCGTTGACGCGTGCCGTTACCAGACCGCCGCCGCTGGTCGCCTCTGCGGTGGTGGTGGCCAGCTTCTGTTCCATCTGTTCCTGCATATGCTGGGCCTGGCCCATCATCTCCTGCAGCTTGCTCATGTCCATGGGGTCGATCTCCTAAAGCTTTGGGAGTGCGCTAGTCCTTGCGCAGGTCGAAGACGTTGGTGACTTCGGCGTTGAAGAGCCGTTGAGCGGCCTGGACGGTTGGATGCTCCAATGCCTTTGCCTGCGCGGAGCCGGTGCGGGGTTTCTTGGGGGCGGCTGCCTTGGCTTTGCTTTCGGGCGTAGCCGGCTGGAAGACGATGCGGACACCGCCCAGGCCTTTTTCGCGCAGGGCCGTCTTGATAATGGCTTCGACGTCCGGGCGGAAGATGGTGGACATCAACGGCTTGGAGAGCGTGGTCGCTATCAGGACTTCGCCGTCGGCGATGGTCCAGGTGGTCTCTTCCAGTTGTTCCGCGGCCGAGTTGTGCTTCTTTGTCTCGAAGAGGGCTTCGACGGCGGCGGCTTGAAGTTGCGCCGCGTCGGATGCTGCTCCGGTGACTGCGGGGGCCGAGGCGGGCTCTGTGGCGTCAGGGTCGGCGTCCGGCAGTGGCATGCTCTCCCAGGAGGGATCGTATGCCTCGTCGGCGTGTGCGGCCGGCGGGTCTGCGAGCGCGACGGCGCTGGGCTGGATGTGGATGTTCAGGCCGGTGCTGGGTTCTGGTGGTGTGGCTACTGCCGGGGTACTGAAGGGCGAGAGGTTCGCGGGCTTCGGTGCTGCCGGTTCGGGTGCAGAGAATGGCGACAGGGTTGCGGGCTTCGCGGCTGGCGGTTCGGCGGCTACAGGCGGCGCGAAGGGCGACAGGTTCGCGGGCTGGTGGGCGACTGGATCGGGTGCGAGGGCGAGTGCACCTTCGGTGCGTCCGGTTACGGGTGTCACACTGCCTACGGGACGTGCTTCGCGCGAGGCCCACACATCCGCTTCGCGTATGTATGGGGCACCCGGTTCTGTGGAGGTGCTGACGGGCGTTGCGACCGGCGTGGGAGCGGCGGTCGGTTGTGATTCGAAGCGGGGTGCTGGCGTCACGGGAGTGGAGGGGTTGGTTGTTGTGCTTGCCGTGGGAGTTACCGTGGCACTGGCTGACGGAGCGGTCGAGGGTGCCTTTGGGTCTTCCTTCGCGGGGAGGCCCGTGACGTTGCCGCCTGCTTCGTAACGCGACGGTGGTGCTGCCGGACGCGAGGGGGCCGTGCTGGGCGCAGCGGCCGGGCGTGGCGGCGGCATGGTGCGCGGTGTCGGGTTGTTGCTGGGCTTGGGGAGTTGCGAGAGGAACTCTTCGATGGGGATGAGTCGCTGCAGGTGCACGAGCTTGATGAGCCCGAGCTCGAGGTGCAGGCGCTGTTCCTGGCGGAAGCCGAGGTCGTCGAAGGTGCGCAGCATGACGCCGAGGAAGCGGGTGAGTTCTTCCTCGGTGAAGAGCATGGCGGTGCGGACGGCGCGGCGGCGCTCGTCGGGGCTGATCTGCAGGAGGTCGCTGGTGTTCTGCTCTTCGGTGAGCGAGGCGATCTTGGCGACGATGCAGTTGCGGAGGTAGCGGACGAACTGGCGCGCGATCTGCGAGGAGGAGTTGCCGGCGTCGAGCAGGCGGCCTGCGGTGGTGAGGACGGCGGCTGAGTCGTTGCGTGCGACGGACTCGAGGATTTCTTCGAAGACGGTGTTGGGCACGGTGCCCATGAGTTCGCGGATCTCGCTGGCGCTGAGCTCGGCTTTGCCGTCGACCATGGGCGCGGAGGCGATGGCCTGATCCATGATGGAGAGCGCGTCGCGCATGCTGCCGTCGCCGGCTTCGGCGAGGAGAGCGAGCGCGGCTTCGTCGGCGAGGACGCCTTCGTGAGCGGCGATTCCGCGGAGTTCGTTGAGGATGTCGTCGAGCTTGACGGCGTGAAAGCTGAAGTGCTGGCAGCGCGAGCGGATGGTCTGCGGGATGTTCTCCGGCTCGGTGGTCGCCATCATGAAGACGATGTGGTCTGGTGGTTCTTCCAGCGTCTTCAGGAGTGCGTTGAAGGCGGCATCGGTGATCTGGTGCGCCTCGTCGAGGATGTAGATCTTGAAGCGGTCGCGGGAGGGGCGGTAGCGGGCGGCGTCGCGCAGTTCGCGGATCTCGTCGATGCCGCGGTTAGTGGCGGCATCGATCTCAATGACGTCGACGGCGTTGCCGGCGCGGATCTCGGTGCAGGCGTCGCAGACGAGGCAGGGCTCGGGTGTCGGGCGCTCTTTGCTGCCGATTTTGTTCTGGCAGTTGAGCGCGCAGGCGAGGATGCGCGCGATGGTGGTTTTGCCGATGCCACGGTGACCGCTGAAGATGTAGCCGTGCGCGATGCGGTTTTGCTCGAGCGCGTTCTGCAGGGTTCGTGTGACGTGGTCCTGGCCGGCGACGTCGGCGAAGCGTTGCGGACGATATTTGCGGGCAAGTACCTGGTAAGCCATCGCCATTTAGTTTAGCGGGTGCCGCGGTGGATTAGGCGGATCGTTGGTGGGTGGCCGTGGAGGGGCTATTTGGCCTTTTTGGGTTTCTTGCGGAGGGTCATGGGCAGGCCGAGTCGCTTGCGGCGCTTGATCTCCTCGTCGGAGAACATGGTGCCGCGGCAGGCTTCGGTCCCGCAGTAGCAGGGCTGGTCGTCTTCGTCGCTGTCGTAGAGGTGGTACTCGTAGGTGAGTTCTTCTCCGGCGGCGATGTTGCGGAGGGCGAGGACGTAGATGTGGCCGTCGTTTTCTTCGCTCTGGCAGTTGGGTTCGCAGCAGTGGTTGATGAACATGGGCGTGCCGAAGCCGTCGATGACGGTGTCCCGGTCGTGGACGCCGAAGAGGTAGGTGATGTCGCGGTTGGCGTAGCGCTCATCTGCCTCCGCCTTCGTCATGCGCGGACCCTCGTATTCGGCGACGCGTGCGCCGGCGCGAATGGGGTCAAGTGTGTAACAGCCGCAGCCGTGGACCGGCGACGAACGGAGCATGAGTCTTGGGAGCATTGTTGCGCGAGTATACGGCACGTGACCTTGGCGCGAAAACAGATGGTTGCCTCACGCTGGGATGGAGCGTCTAAGCTGTTGTGTAAGTCATGAGCGAACGGACGAGATCGGCGAAGAGGTTGGCGGTGGCGGCATGCGTGCTGCTGGCGGTTGCTTGCGGCAGTGCGCAGACCTCAAAGCCTGCGAAGAAGTGCAAGGCGGGATCGAAGGATCCGGCGTGCGTTGCGACGGATTCGGCGGCACCGGCGGGATCTTCTTCTTCGAGCGATACGCAAGACAAGCCTCCTGCGGCGGCGTTTCCTTTCCCGACGGATGACTCTAAGCACGGGGCGAACGTGGATGGGGAGCCTTCGGGGCCGCCTGCGAAAGCGGCGAACCCGAATGGTCTGCCAGCGATGCCGACGGAGCCTGTGCCCGATCCGCCTGCGTCGTCCGAGCGGCCGATGAAGCTGCCGCCGGATGGCTATTCTTCTTCGGGAAGTAGTTCGAGCAGCGGAGGCGACGATGGTGCTAGTTCCAGCTCGAAGGCGGACGATGATGCGGATGTTGCGCCGACGACGGCTGCGCCGAATGCGCCGGTGAAGGCTTCAAAGCTGAAGGATCTTGGCAGTCGCGGCGATATGAGCGCAGCCCGGTTGAAGCTGGAAGCGACGCGCGTGGCGGACGACCTGAAGATTGCGAAGTTCTATATGAATGACGGCAACACGCAGGGAGCTTATCTGCGTTACAAGGATGCCGTGGATCATGCTCCGGACGATCCGGAGGCTCGGTTTGGCCTGGCTCAGGCTGCCAGCAAGCTGAAAAAGACGGACGAGGCTGTCCTGAACTATCGCGAGTACCTGAAGCTGGATGAGGAAGGCGACCATGACCGGGATGTGCGGCAGGCGCTGGCAAAGCTGGGCGCTCCGGCGAAGTAAGCTTCATGCGGAGTTTTAGTCCGCGTCCCGGACCATCAATTCCTCGTCGTAATCCTCTTCCGCGCTTGTTAGCGTTGCGGGCTGGTCGCTCATCGTCTCTTCCGTTAGCAAATAGCGGCGCAGGTAGCGCAGTGGTTCCGGTGCGGTGGCCATCTCGCGCAGGTGGTATTCCCAGACATCGCTGCGGCTGGACTGTCGTAGATGTGCCTTGCGCTGGACGGTGCGCGCTTCCCCGGTGGACCGGGCGCTTTGGAAGGTTTGCTGGGGAACCACGAAGGTAATGCGTTCGCCACTGCGGAAGAATGCCCGTGCGAAGGTGTGGGAGAAGACGAGCATGTGGGCTCGTTTGCCGCGCGCGAGCCAGCGGACGGCTTCGTCGGCGCCCGTCCACGGCATGCCGCTGTGTTCGTGGTACCAGCGTTTGAACTCAAAGCCCGATGCTCGTGCCTGGCCGATGAGCAGTTGCAGTAGCTGCGCGCGCGTCATGGGTACCAGCCTCAGGAAAGGGTGCCCCCAACTTATGCGCGCACGGGCCATCCGTCAATCCGGCAATCGTTCATCGGGACTTGCGGACTCTGGCGGAGATGAGATTGTGTCCGGTAATGACGCGCCGCGCATCCCGGCGCGGCCCGGGACGCGTCTACCAACGTGTGGCGATGCGAATGAAAGTCCCGATGGCTGCTGTCCTGCTTGCTTTGGTTTGCGGTACCGCACGTGCGGAGAATACCTACCCGCTGAACAACGATCCGCAGGTCCGTGAGGCCTTTCAGCATTTCTACAACCTGGATTATGACGGTGCGATGCAGCGTTTCCAGGCGGTGCAGCGTGAGCACCCGCAGGACCCGATGGCCAGCGGCTATGTGTTGATGGATACGATCTTCCGCGAGCTGTATCGGCAGGATCTGCTGGACACGACCTACTACGCGCACGAACATTTCCTGAGTTCCGGGCATAAGTCCGACATCTCGGAGGCGACGCGCAAACAGATCGACCAACTGACGGATAACGCGATTGCCCAGGCGGATGTTCGCATCAAGGCAAACGGCCAGGATAAGGACGCCTACTTCGCCCGCGGCTACGTGCGCGGGATGCACGCAGCGTGGATGACGCTGGCGGACCACAGCTTTACCGGCGCCGCGCGGCAGGGACTGGCGGCACGCAATGACAGTGAGCAGGTGCTGAAGCTGGACCCCAACTATGCGGACGCGAAGATGGCGGTGGGCATTCAGCAGTTTGCGGTGGCTAGTCTGCCGCGCTTTGTACGGATGCTGGTGGGTATCGCAGGGATCGGCGGCAACAAGGAAGGCGGCCTGAAGCTGCTGCGTGAAGCGGCCGCGAACGGTACGGCGACCAAGGTGGAATCACAGACGGCGTTGTCCCTCTTCCTGCGGCATGATCAGCGCTATAGCGAGGCCTATGCAGTCGCCCAAGGGCTGGCGAAGCAGTATCCGCATGACTTTCTGTTCCGGCTGGAAGAGGCGAACCTGATGAAGGATTCGGGTCATGGCCCGGAGGCCATCAACATCTACAAGGCTGTGCTGGCGGATGCCGCGAAGCCAGGTTACTTCATCGATCCCCGATTGCAGCTTGCGTACTTTGGCCTGGGAGAGACGCAGCGGGGGCAGAATGACGTCCTTGGTGCTGCGGAAAGTTATCTGAAGGCTTCTCAGCAGCCGAACTGCAGCGACTGGATGCGGAAGCGTGCGCAGTTGAATGCGGGCATGATGCTGGACAAGCTGCACCGCAGGGATGAGGCTGTGAAGCAGTATCAGTTGGCGGCGGCGGCCGGTGGCGACCAGACGCAGGCGGATGCTGCACGGAAGTTGATAAAGTCCCCCTATACGGGAACTTAGGCTTCGGTACGTGCGTATCTCTCTCCGTGAATGCCGAGCGTGTGCAAGAATGCTGTGCATCGGCAGGAGGAGATTTCGTTATGAATGGACCACTGCTTCGTCCCCGTTATGACCGCAAGATCGCGGGTGTCTGCGCGGCTTTCGCCCGCGCCTATGGCTGGGATCTGACGCTGACACGGCTTGCGCTGGTGCTGCTGGTGTTCTTTGGCGGCGGCGGTTTGCTGGCTTACGTGATCTGCTGGGTCGTGATTCCGGAAGAGCCGCTTGCTTTGCCTTATGCGGGAACTTATCCGCCTCCGCCTGTGGGTTATCCGCCGGCAGACTATCCGCCGACAAATCCGCCCGCGCCGCCGCCATCTGTTTAGTCGGTGTCCTGGGGGAAGGCGTTGCCGCGACCCTGCTTGTGATGCGTGTCAAAAACTCGGCTAGCCTGTGTTGTACGACTGAGGTCTGCTCCGTTCAGATAGTCTGGATGGGATGAATCAGGGACGGCCTTTTGTGTATGCCGACGCGCGGCTCAAGTGCGACGGCGTTGATGTGGCGGAGCTTGCCGAGCAGTTCGGCACGCCGCTGTACGTATATTCCGCAAACCAGATTGCCGAGCGGGCCGGGCTGTTTCAGACGGCCTTTGCTGGCGTGTCTCACACCGTTTGTTACGCGGTGAAGGCGAACTCGTCGCTGGCGATCCTGAAGATGCTGGCCGCGCAGGGCTGCGGCTTCGACATTGTGAGCGGTGGGGAACTGGCGCGGGTGCTGGCCGCCGGTGGGCGTGATGTGGCGAGTCGCGTTGTGTTCTCTGGCGTGGGCAAGACCGCTGCCGAGATGGACGAGGCGCTGGATGCGGAGATTCTCCAGTTCAACGTGGAGAGCGAGCCAGAGCTAGAGTTGCTGGCGGCGCGTGCTGCGGCGAAGGGCAAGCGGGCGCGTATTGCTCTGCGTGTGAATCCTGATGTGAGTGCGGAGACGCATCCGTACATTTCGACCGGGCTGAGCGCGCACAAGTTTGGCATCGGCATCAAGCTGGCGCGAGCCGTGTACACGCGGGCTGCGGCGATGCCGTCGATCGAGACGACGGGCGTCAGCGTCCATATCGGTTCGCAGATCCGGCAGGTGGAGCCGTTTGCCGAGGCGCTGGCAAAGACGCTTGCACTGGTGGCGGAGTTGCGGAGTGACGGCCACCAGATTCGTTATGTGGATGCGGGTGGCGGGCTTGGGATCGAGTATGCGGACAAGGATTTTGACGCAGCCGAACAGGTCGCGCACTATGCCGCCGCACTGAAGAGTGCGTTGGGATCGATGGACGTACATCTGCTGCTGGAGCCAGGTCGCTTCCTGGTGGGACAGGCGGGCGCGCTGATCACGCGCGTGCTCTATCGCAAGCAGAATGGCGACAAGAAGTTTGTCATTGTCGATGCGGGCATGAACGATCTGATCCGTCCTGCTTTGTACCAGGCGCATCACGAGATTGTGCCGGTGGTGACGCGCGAGGGCTCGCTGGACGAGGAAGCCGACATTGTCGGTCCCGTATGCGAGAGCGGCGATTTCTTTGCGCGGGCGCGGACGCTGCCTGTCTCCGAGGACGGCGATCTGCTTGCTGTTCTGGATGCGGGTGCTTACGGGCTGTCGCTGAGTTCGAACTACAACACGCGTCTGCGACCAGCGGAGGTGCTGGTGGAATCGACCGGGGCACGGCTGGTGCGGCGTCGTGAGACGTACGAGGAGTTGTTCGCGCCAGAGATGCCGTAGACATGCGGTTCGTGCGACTGATTCGATATCGAAACATCGAATAGGGATGACGAATCCTATTGGCAGCGGCGTACGCATTGGTCATGTGCACCTGAAGGTGGCGGATCTTGATCGTGCGATTGCGTTCTACAGTGGCGTGCTTGGCTTTGCGGTGACGCAGAAGTTCGGCAACAGTGCCGCGTTTCTGTCGGCGGGTGGCTATCACCATCACATTGGCCTGAACACGTGGGAGAGCCTTGGTGGCAAGCCGCCGGCACCTGGCACGACCGGTCTGTATCACCTGGCGATCCTGTATCCGACGCGTGCGGAGCTTGGCGATGCGCTGAGGCGGCTGATCGCGGCGAATGTACCGCTGCAGGGTGCCTCCGACCACGGTGTGAGCGAGGCGATCTATCTTGCGGATCCGGATGGAAATGGCGTGGAGCTTTACTGGGATCGTCCGCAGGCGGAGTGGCCGGTGGATGCGGCAGGGAATCTGAAGATGGTGACGGGGCCACTGAATCTGCAGATGGTGCTGGACTCGGCCAAGTGAGTGTTGTGTGACGCGGTTCTGAGGGTGAGCCGCGTTGTCTCGGCGATAGAACCCACGTCTCAAAAGCGAGAGGTGGGGCGCCCGGTTCCGTGGTCGCATCACTGGGTCGAACGGGAAGGCCCCGGCTTGCTATACTTCGTTGGTTGCGGGCAGTCTTTGCTGTCAGCTTAGAACCAAAGAAAGTGCGGGGTTTCAGTCGATGTCAGGCCACTCAAAATGGGCAACCATCAAGCATAAGAAGGGCGCTGCGGACGCCAAGCGCGGCAAGGTGTTCACGCGCCTGATCAAGGAAATTACGGTTGCAGCCAAGCAGGGCGGCGGCGACCCGGACGGCAATCCGCGCCTTCGCACGGCCATTCTGGCCGCCAAGGCCGAGAATATGCCGGCAGACAACATCAAGCGCGCGATTCAGCGAGGCACGGGCGAACTGGAAGGCCTGAGCTACGAAGAGATCACGTATGAGGGCTACGGTCCTGGCGGCGTCGCGGTGATCATCGAAGTGCTGACGGACAACCGCAATCGCGCGGTCAGCGAGATTCGCCATGCCTTCAGCAAGAATGGCGGCAACCTGGGTGAGTCGGGTTCGGTGGGTTACATCTTCACGAAGAAGGGCGTTATCGTCGTTCCGAAGGAAGGTGCGGACGAGGACAAGATCACCGAGATCGTGCTGGATGCGGGCGCAGACGACCTGAGTGAAGAAGGCGATCACTGGGAGATCTACACCACGCCGAAGGACTTCGAGGCCGTTCGGGATGCCGTGACCAAGGCTGGCTTCAAGCCGGAACATGCTGAGATCACGATGGTGCCGTCGACGTACCAGAAGCTGGAAGGTTCGCAGGCCAATGCGATGATGCGTCTGCTGGAGGTGCTGGAAGACCTGGATGATACGCAGAATCTTTACAGCAACTTCGATATGGACGAGTCGCAGGTTCCCGCATAATCGCAGGGAACAGGTTGCAGGAAACAGCAGGCCGCCGGGCTTCGGCGGCTTTGCTTTGCAGGAAGAGCGAGGGCGGATGCGGAAGTTGTTTGGGGTAGCGACTGCGATGTTTGCGATGGTCACTGGCGCTCAAGGCCATGCGCAGATGATGCCGCAGGAGGCGCCAGTACAGGCAGTCACAAGCGGTACGCCGTGGGAGTATGGTGTCCTGTTCCAGGGCGGCAAAGGCTTCACTCAGAATCGCGACGGCTTCAAGTTCTTCATGGCCGGTGCGCACGTGGGCAAGGTGCTGACGCCTGTTTACGGCAAGGGCGTCCTGCGTGGCAATTTTGAGTACGCAGGTGAGATCTTCCCGTACTGGCAGTCGAACACGCCGAAGTTTCAGCGTTACAACTGCGTCGCGACGCCGAATCCGATTGTGCTGGACTGCGCGGGGCCCTATACGGTTGGCGGCACGTATCACGGTGTGTCGATTACGCCGATCATCCTGCGGTGGAACTTCACGCATGGCAAGCGCATCATGCCGTGGGTGCAGGCCGCTGGTGGCGTGCTCTGGACGAACCATAAGTATCCCGCGTACGGTCAGGGGGAAGTAAACCTGGTGAACTCTGGTCCGGGATCGGGCGCGAGCGTTTGGAACTTCACGCCGCAGGGTGGCATTGGCGTGCATTATTTTGTGAAGCCGAAGCAGTCGCTGGATCTGGGTGCGAATGGCATCCATATCTCGTCGGCTAGCCTGGGCGATCGTAATCCAGGCGTGAACGCAAGTGTTCAGTTTTCGCTTGGGTATAGCTGGTGGAAGTAACGCAAGACGGACTGTGATGTTGCTGTGATGGCTGAACCTATTGTCGAGTGCGTCCCCAACTTTTCAGAGGGACGAGATGAACGTGTTGTTCGCGAGATTGTGCGGGCGATGCGGGTGTACGGGGTCAGTCTGCTGGACTGGTCTATGGACCCCGCGCATAACCGAAGCGTGGTGACGGTAGCAGGCGCGCCCGATGCCGTGGCCGAGGCGGCGATTCGTGCGGTGGGCCGGGCCGCGCAGTTAATCGACCTTACCGGCCAGCATGGTGTGCATCCGCGCATTGGCGCTGCGGACGTGGTGCCATTTGTGCCGGTTTCGAATTACTCGCTGGGACAGTGTGCCGTGCTGGCGCACCATGCCGGGATTGAGATCTGGAAGCGTTTTGGCGTGCCTGTTTACTTTTATGAGGCGGCTGCGCGCCGGCCGGATCGCATACGGCTGGAGGATGTTCGTCGAGGCCAGTTTGAAGGGCTGCAGCGGGATGTTCGGTCGGACTCAGGTCGGCACCCGGATGTCGGATCGACGGAACTGCACCCGACTGCTGGTGCGAGCGCGGTGGGTGCGCGGCAGTTCCTGATTGCTTACAACATCTATCTGGAGAAGGGCGATCTGCACGCGGCGCGCGCGATTGCGAAGGATCTGCGCGCTTCCAATGGCGGGATGTTCGGTGTGAAGGCGATGGGCGTGCTCGTGGATGGGCGGGCGCAGGTCAGCATGAACATCACGGACTTCCGCACGACGCCTGTTGCTGATGTGCATGCATCGGTCTGCCGCCTGGCACGTTTGCATGGTGCAGATGTGGGGGATGGCGAGGTGATTGGCCTGGTGCCGAAGGCTGCATGCCTCTCGCAGACGGGCGATGGCCTACCACTTTGGTTGCAGCAGGTGCCTGAATTTCAGCCAGAAGACAAGATTTTGGAGCACCGACTTGAATCGCCGATGAATTGGCCTGACGATTCAGTCGCCGCAGACGTCTAAAATCGCAGTGAGTAAGTTTCGGAGGCAAGATAGTGATGAAGATTGCAGCACGTGCGGTTCTGTTGGGTGTGGTTGGTCTGCTGGCGGTTGGCGGCGCGCGGGCGTCGCAGTTGAGCAGTGACGCCAAGGCCGCAATCCCGAAGGACGTGCAGCAGTTGATCGTGGTGGACTATCGCGCGATGCAGGGTTCGTCTGCAGCGATGAACCTGAAGGCACGCATCATGCCGCCGGAACTCACACGTCTTGAGACCGCCTTGCGCAACAGCGGTATGAAGGTCGATCGCGACGCCGATACGTTGGCCTTTGCTGCCTTCCGCACCGGGCAGCAGGTACATACGGTTGGCATCGCACAGGGACAGTTCAACACTGCTTCGATCCTTGGCACGTTTGCCAAGAACAAGACGAAGCCGCTGGTGCTGCGCAACTACAATATCTACCCGATGGGTGCTGCGGGCATGAGCGTTGTGTTTCTGAACCAGACGACGATGATCTTTGGTGATGCTTCAGCGGTCCGTGCGGGGCTGGATTCGCGGGATGGCATCACGGAGAACATGTTGCAGAACGGCGACATGATGAACGAGATGAATGTTGTGGATTCACGTGCCATCTGGAGCCTGCTGGATCAGAAGGGAACGCAGACGATGATGCGTTCCGTGTTAGGCGAGGCGGCGGCGCTGACGGACTATGACAGCGTAAAGAACCGGATGAGAAGTTCCCGCTATACTCTTGACTTTGCGAACGGCATCCACTTCAACATGGCTGTCGTCATGAGCGACACGATGACTGCTGCGACTGCTGCAGCGCTGATGAAGGGCGTTGTCCTGATGAAGCAAGTGCAGGGCAGCACGATGGAGAAGACTGCGATGACTGAGACGCAGGTGGACTCGAGCGCGGGTACGCTTCAGGTGTCTTATGCGTCAAGCGAGGGCCAGTTCTCGGATCTGTTGAACTCGCCGCTGTTTCAGCAAGTCGTCAAGTAGACAGGTCTTCAGGAAGGGCCGGACGCGTATGCGTCCGGCCCTTTCCTGTTTCCGGGAATCGAGTCGCTTCTGGGGGCGTCGAAAGCCATCGCAGGCGGATGAACACTCTGCGACCCAACACCTAGCGGCGATCCGACTAGCCTTCAGGCGTGGAGCTGCGTTGAGGCTGTTTCGTCGCGCCGGCCCGCTACAAAGGTGTGTCTAGGCTCTAGGGGTGGTACAGGCAGCCATGATGCGTGCGACCGTTCGCTCGCGCACTTCATCGGTCAGGTCGTAGACCTGATGGTCACGATAGACACGGATGGTCTTTCGGGTAGTGTCGACGAGAATCTCGCAGTGGTGGCATTCGCACAGGTGCGACTGGATCTCCTCCAGGAGCTGAGGCTCGACGTCGCCGTCGAAGTAATCGGTCATCTGCGCAAGAAACTCGGTGCAGGTCACGGCTTGATGCTCCCGTCCTTACGCTTCATGTAGCGGCTCAGCCTTTCGCGAAGCTGGAGCCGTGCACGAAGCAATCTTGACTTTACAGCCGGCACACTCAGACCAAGTGCTGTTGCCGTCTCTTCGGTCGACAGGTTTTCGATGTCTCGAAGTGTGAAAACGGTGCGAAATCCTGGCGACAAGCCTGCAATTGTCTTCTGCAGGATCTCTCCCAGCTCGGAAGTACCGTACTGCTGCTCAGGGTCGGGTGTCCAATCGGCGAAATCGCGAGGGATCGAACCCTCTTCAGTCTGAACATCCTGATCCATAGAGACGGTGCGACTGGTTTTGCGCTTGCGCAGGCGCATCAGGCTCTCATTGACCGCGATGCGGGTGAGCCAAGTGGAGAACTTGCTGTTGCCCTGGAACTGATCCAGCTTGCCGTACGCCTTCATGAAGACGTCCTGAGTGATGTCTTCGGCGTCTTCGCGATTCTGGGTGATGTGCTGGGCGACGCGAAAGATCTGGCGGTCATACTGGCGCACCAGTTTTTCGAAGGCGGCTGTGTCGCCGTGGCGCGCAGCGTCTACCAACGCTACGTCGGGGTGGACCTCTTCTACTCCGGGCTGTTCGACGACGGGTGGCATCTGCTAGTTGCAGTGTACTTCCGGCGGTGAGGGAGAGCAACGCCATCTGCTGCATTCCGTGGACATTGGTTGCGACGGAGGGCGATGTGAGACGTCGTAATCAAGTGTGGTTCGCGGAAATCTGCCCTGAACAGTGCGAAGGGCGTTTCTGCATCCTAGAGTGGAGACGTGAAGCACATCCTTTACCCCGTATCTGTTCTGGCCGTATCGGCGTTGTTGCTGCCGCTGGCGACGCTGGCTGCTCCCCAGAAACATACCGCGGCGAAGAAGCCTGCTGCGCGCGCGACGGCAGCTCATGGCAAGGTTGCCACAGCCTCGCGTGGGGCATCGGCTGCTCGTGCATCGGGTGGGGGACGGCACGCAGCTGCTCCATCACGCTCGGCTTCGGCAAGGTCAGCTTCAACTCGGTCCACCTCAGTCCGAAGCAGGGGAGGCAAGGCTGCACCGGCTGCCTTGCGTGGTGGACCGCACGCTCGCACGACTCAGGTTGAGTCGGTTCCGACGGCACAGAGTCGTAGCTTGAGTTCGGCGTTCACGGCGTCGTCTACGCTGCGGCCGATGGCACAGCAGCTTGCATCTTCACGGTCTGCGGCGGCATTTGCAGGTGTTGAGAACTATGCGGCGGCCCATCCTGGTGAGGGCGCTGCTGCCGCTTACCTTTCGATGGGACACGCTTATGCGGCGGATCGTCGTTATGGCGAAGCGGTTAACGCGTACCGCTCTGCTGCGGCGCAGGGTACGGCCTTGCGCGATTACGCGGAATACCTGGGTGCACAGGCTGCGCTGAACAATCACGACACGTCCACGGCCGCGAATCTGCTGAACAACTTCGCGCAGAAGTATCCCGGTAGCATCTTCATTCCGAGCGCGCCTGTGACCCTGGCGAACGCGTATCTTGTGGCGAACGATGCAACGGGCGCCCTGCGATCACTGGCGACACTGATGGGCCAGTCCAAGGCGCAGAGCGCCGACTACCTGTTTGCGGAGGCCCGGGCGCACCAGATGGCGGGCGATACGAACGCGGCTGCGGCGATCTATCGACAGATTTATGTTCGCCTGCCGTTTTCACCGGAGGCCGCGCAGTCCCGTACAGCATTGCAGGCGATGAACGCCGGCCCGACTGCCGGTGAGCGGAAGCTGCATGCCGATGCGCTGTTTAACGCAAAGCGTTATGCGGATGCAGGGTCCGAGTACGACTCCATTCAGAAGAACGACAGCACGCTGTCGCAGGCGGACCGTGATGCACTGGCGATCTATGCTGCCGTTTGCGATCTGCGGTTGAAACGCCTTTCGCGTCATGATGCAGAGCGGCTGCCGGATACGGGCGATGATAGTGCCGCACTGAAGCTTTATATGCTCGCGGAGATTTCGCGGACAGAGGGCGACCAGGCCGGACACACCGCCATCCTGACGCAGATGGAGCAGCGGTTTCCGCACAGCCGCTGGCTTGAAGAAGCTTTGTACTCCGGCGGCAATATGTACCTGCTGAAACGGAACTCCACGCAGGCAATCGAGCACTATTCGAAATTGTTCGAACTGTTCCCAAACAGCACGTATGCGCCGTCAGCGCACTGGCGTTCCGCCTGGCTGAACTATCGGCTGCGTAACTACGCGGAAGCCGCGCGGCTGATGGAAGAGCAGGTGGTGAAGTATCCCATGAGCCAGGAGGCGCCAAACGCGCTCTACTGGCGGGGACGTTTGTACGAAGACCCTGAGCGTAACTTTTCGCAGGCGGCGAATTTTTATACGGCACTTTCGAATACCTATCGCAATTACTACTATGCGAACCTGGCGCGTCAGCGATTGAAGCTGATGGGGCCGCAGGCAGCGGTAGAACCGGCTGTAGCGCTGTCGAGTGTACGCACACCTCCCGCGCCGACGCTGGTGGCTGCACTGCCGGAGAACGATCCGCACCTGATCAAGGCCCGCCTGCTGGCCAACGCTGCGTTGAACGAGTTTATTGCGCCGGAGATCCAGGCGAGCGGCACGGCGTCTCAGTGGGGATCGCTGGCAGAGGCGGAGATCTGGACGAGCTTTGGCGAGAATGTTCGCGCACTTCAGGCGGTGAAGCGCGGCGGCAGTGGCCTGTACACGCTGCCCGTCAGTGAGGTTCCGACACAATACTGGCAACTGCTGTTTCCGAGGCCCTACTGGAGCGATCTGACTGCGAGTGCGCAGGCCCAGGGGCTGGACCCCTACCTGGTAGCGTCGCTGATCCGGCAGGAGAGTGAATTTAACCCCGGTGCTATTTCGCGTGCGAATGCGATGGGTCTGATGCAGTTGCTGCCGGCTGTGGGGAAACAGCAAGCGAAGCGGATTGGGATGGGGAAATTTGCGCCGGCGCAGTTGTTGAATCCGTCCATCAATCTGCGGCTGGGCACGGCAAACCTTCGGCAGGTGTTGGACCGATTCAATGGCACGCCGGAGTATGCGCTGGCGGCCTACAACGCAGGCGATGTGCCGATCCGGAACTGGATGGGCGAGAACAACTACAAGGATCTGCCTGAGTTTGTGGAGTCCATTCCGTACACAGAGACTCGCGAATACGTGCAAAGCATCCTGCGCAATCGCGAGATGTATCGGCAGCTTTACGGCGGCAGCTAGCTGGGTTCCTGAAGTGATTGGTGCCCGGGGCCGGACTCGAACCGGCACGACCGTTAAGGTCTGCGGATTTTAAGTCCGCTGTGTCTGCCATTTCACCACCCGGGCGTAGTTCAAGTTTATCTGCATTTTGCATGAAGGTCGGGCCTGATCGTTGTTTGCGATCAGGCCCGATGCTTCTGTGCGATTTGCGAGGATTTGCTTTACGGGATGAGCTGCGCCTCCCGGAGGCGGGTGAAGAGGTCGAAGAAGCTGTCGTCCGTGGCCTGATAGTCGAGGAAGCCCATCTTGCGGCTCTTGCTCATATCGGTCATGACTTCGATCGGCCGGCCAAGGTCGGCGTCGGTGTGCCATGGAGAAATCAGCGTATCTAACTTGGGCTCGTTCAGCTGGTACTTCGCTGCTATCTCGGACCAAATGGGTGCCGCGTTGGCGAGTTGAGCTTCGAGGGGAGTGATCTGGTCAGGGAAAGGGGCGGCTTCGATACCGAACCAGTCGGCGATGCGCTGCCACATCCAGCTCCAACGGAAGACGTCTCCGTTGACGACGTTAAAGGCCTGGTCGCGTGCGGCAGGCGTTGTTCCTGCCCATGACAGCTGGCGCGCAAGCAGGCGGGCGTCTGTCATGTCGGTCAGGCCATTCCACTGCGCGGCAGATCCTGGGAAGATAAACGGGCGTCCGGTTTCGCGGCAGATGGAGGCGTAGGCAGCGAGGGTTACGCCCATGTTCATGGCGTTGCCGACTGCGTAGCCGATGATTGTGTGCGGGCGATGGACGCTCCAGCCGAAGCCTTGCCGCTTCGCTGCTGCAAAGACCTCGTCCTCCTGCGCATAGTAGAAATTCTCGATGTCCAGGCGGCCCTGTTCTTCGCGGAACGGCGTCGCGGGAAGCTTTCCTTTGCCATACGCTTCAAACGGTCCAAGGTAGTGTTTCAGGCCGGTGACGAGACCGACGTGCTCTACGGAGTTGGACTTCGAAACCGCTTCGAGAAGGTTGCGGACCATGGTGCTGTTTACGCGGATGTTCTCGGCTTCAGTCGGCTGACGCATCCACGTGGTGGTGTAAACGTGGGTGGGTTTGATGTCTTTGAGCGCCGTTGCGAGTGCGGAGGGGTCGAGTAGATCAGCAGGGACGGCATGGATGCCTACGGAGCTAACCGCCTTACGCGCCAGACCGTAGACCGCCCAGTCCTGATCCGCAAGGTGGGTTGCGAGATTGAGGCCAACGATACCGGTCGAGCCTACTACGAGAGCCGTTTTCTGAGCCAATGAAACTCCTTCTCACGCCCGTTGTTTTGGGACGATACACAGTGATTGGATGTTCCAGGCGGTCGAACGAATCAGGTAAGCGGCGGGTCAATGTCCGACGTTGCGGTCTCTGACGAAGGGCCGGAAAGCGCTGGACTGTGCAGCGCTTTCGGTCGCGGTTGCCACGTGTAAAGCCAAGTATTTCTGCACGTCAGCCTACGGCAGATTTGGCGTCCATTGACCGCAGCGTTCGATTTCTTCTGCGATGTGTATGCCGAGCCGGCGATAGCTTTCGAAAGTCTCCTCATCGAACCACTGATTGGCCGTTGAGTCGTTAGGGAAAGCTGCATTGCCAAGTCGCTGCTTCAGGAGGTCGCCCGACTCGCCCGGCAGGTTGGTGATGGCGCCGGAGTTTGCTTTTTTGAATTGCGGGGTCTGCCCGGTGAGCGAGGCTTTGATGTAAAGGATGCGACCGGTTATCGGGGCTTCGTCGTCCATGCGTTCGGGATATCTCACGGTTCCAGATACAAAGTGACATTTGCTGACGGGATATCCGAGCTGTGGATCCATCTGCGGCCGTAGGTTTCCTAAGTTGAGGTCGATCTCGACGCCGAAGTCGATGCGGCAACGCTGGATCGCATTTCCTATACCTCCGAAGGTGAAGGCATGATCCTCCTCTGCGTCGCAGACGACGACGAAGCGGCAGCGCCTTCGTATGAGTTCATAAAGACCCATGTTTTCAAAGTGACCACCGTCGGTGAGATAGACGAAGTCTGATGAGTCCGTCACGGAGCCTCGTAACTCATTGATGAGAGATCCTGCAGGGAAACGTGGCGACGGTGTTTCGTCCGCATCAAACAACTGCGTCGAAGAGCACGCCTGCCCAGCGTATTTCGATGTGCGGGGATTGCGTAACCACCAGCCCAGGCGAACGTTAAACATGGTCATCAAGAAGGCAGTGGCAGGGCTGGTGTGGTAACCCCAGTTCGGGCTGACTGCGGCGCCGGAGATCGCTACTGCAGTCGCCATGTTGATGCCGCCATTGGGGTAGGCGAATGTACGGGTTGGGACGTAGCCGTTGTAGCTGAGGACATGTTTTTTTATGCCAGTTGTCCAACCTACGTGGTAGCCGGAATAGAGCGGCGTGAATATGAAGGATGCCGCCTTTCTTTGCTGCCAGGCTAGATCTTCCCCGAAGGTCAAGTTCAAGGTTGAGCAGAAGATTGGAAACGGTCCTTTGTACTTATCGACACGAAAGGTGGAGAGCACGGTGTCCTTTGTGTCTCCTTCGTCAAACCCGGTCAAAGGGTCTGGCTTACGTTTCCGATTTGTCGCTCCGAGATAACAACGAGTCAGCCGGTTGCGGTAGAAGGTGTGCATTGAGAATTCGTTGATGTCGACTCGCCAACCGAACAAGCAAAAGACGGAAAGAAGTCCGCCGATAACGAGACAAGGATAGAGGTGGGGGTGAGTAAGTGAGAGGCTAAGCGCTTTGTCGACGGCCCATGCGAGCAGGAGCATCAGCCCTGTGACGAAGACATAAGGGCCTACGACTGCGAGAAGGTTGAGCGCCTTTACGCTGCTGCTGGTCCCGGTGGTTTCTCCCTGTGTCTTGGGGCTCTTGGCCGCTAAGACGCTGCCAAAGGTCGTCAGAACCCATCCGATCAACGCCGACGGACGACCGTGGGGCGTGCTATCCCAGATCGCCAAGAGCAGAGGTCTAGTGAGGAGGGATGCTCCGAACCACGCAGCCCATGTCACACCGATGATGAAGCTCCATGCACGGATGCTGGCGAGCCACTCCCTAAGCCAGTCTGCGAAGTCCCTGCCGATGAGGCCGGCGAGAAGTACCTGTGAGAAAAATGGCACGCTTAGAAAGAGTGGAGGGCCGGCAACGAGGATGAGGCGCCACGGATCAAAGCCGTGGCCATAGAGGTGAAACTTTGCGGCGAGAAGTGGTAGTCCGGAGAAGACTGCCCAGGTCATCAGGAGAAACCACGCTGTGGCCCCTGCCGCGGCGACTGCAGACAGGCTGAGGATGAGGCCGCCAATGACCTGGATTTTCACCCACAACCGGCGTAGACCACTGTTCGACTCATCGAAAGCGTTCAGTGTTTCGAATGCCTGCTGTGCGCCGCCTGCGTGAACAACGGTCGCGTTTGCGACGAAAAGCAGAAGGAAGACCACGTAGGAAAGTGCAAACTTGGATTGTTCCCAGGCTCGGTCGTTGTTTAGGAAACCTGTTACGCACAGGCTTGAGAGCAACAGGAACGCAACTATCGCCTGGGCTGCTCCCTGGCCGCCTTCCGCCGATCCGCTTTCTCCATCGCCGCCCTCGGCTGGTCCGCTTTCTTCCTGGCAGTCAGCATGATTCCGTGCACGCTTCAGCCAGAACGCTGTCGTCGCGACACCGATCGCAAACAGGATGATTGCGCCGAGGGCGAGTAACGTTCCGCTGTGGCATAGTGGGGTGACTACGCCTCTTATGTACTTCCACCACACAGATAGCTTGAAGTTGAACTTATCGGACCGGGACGTCAATGTGCAGAGAGGCTGCCATACGTGGCGAAAGGGGAGATCCATGGTCTCTAACAATGTTGATCGTGAAGCGTCGTGGGACTGGGGATGCCGGGTTGAATTCCGCGATGTAAAGAAGTGCGGTACAAGTACCAACAGCAGGAGGCTTGAGATAAGAACCAGTTGGTTCAGGAACGTATTTCTGAGCCAGATTGCGAAGACGACCCAGGTGTCCTGTTTGAAGAATCCCTTGTCCGGGGTGAGATAACTGGAGTAACGCCGGAGCCATGTCAGGGCGGCCGGATGGAGAGGGTCGCAGTGGGGCGCGGGTAGCGGAATTAGATGGTGAATTACTTGTTTGAAGTCAGTCTCACGCTTGATCCATGCTGCAAACCACTGATGAATGTACCCCCCGCCAGATACGGTCGAAAGGTAATCAAAATTTTCAAGGATTGATTTTCCGTTAATGACTTGTGCTGCCATGCCCTGCAGAAGACCGAGATTGAAGGTGGCGCTCCGGATGCCACCGCCGGAGAAACAGAGGCCAGCGACGCGGTTTTGATGCATCCACTGATAGGGGGCGGACTTCGCGTCGATGTCATCTTGCTTTGGGCCATCTTGCTTTGGGGCATCTGCGGCAGCTCGGCGTTTTTGATCTCGTCGATCTCTTTCTCCACGAGCCAACGGCTTGGTGTGTAGTTCACCAGTAGAGAGACACGCGATTGCAGTTCCGGACGTTTTGCAAGGCAGTGGGCAAGTTCAAGGATCGGAGCCAAGCCGGATCCGGATCTGGATCTTGTCTTGCACCTCTCCAAGTCACGCTGAGCCGCACGGTTGAGTTCCTTTTGCTCTTTGAGGGGGAACTTCAAAATTGTCTCGGCGAGGCGATAGATGTAGTCGTTCGCAGCGGGCGTACCGGGGGGTGTCCCTGTTGGAGGTGGATTGCTCTCGCGCACCGATGCGTTTGCCTCGGGATGGACCAATGAGGACTGTGGTTGGGTTTCTTGAGACTTTCTACTCCAGAATGATTTGAACATTGCGCCTCCCTTGATCCTGAATCGCTTTCCGCTAGGGCACTGTGTAGAGCAATGTGACTGCTGTATTGTCGGCGTGCATCTTCGAGAGCGTGAATGTCAGCACGGTCCCGTGAGGTACGTCCGTGTTGACGATATTCAGAGTGAATGCCCGCGAGGTGTCGCTGTTGGCGTCATTTTCGACGGCGAAATTTGCAGCAAGCTGGTTTGCATCGGAGCCCTGGACTGAGAGCAACGTGACGCCTGTGAGGCCTGTGCCTTTGATCGAGCCGCTGACCTTTCCGCCCTTGGCCCAGTTGGCGCTGTCGAAGCTAAGGGCGGGATCGGGGAGGGTGTAGATGTAAGGGGTGCTGGTGGTGGTCGTGTTGTCCTGCGCGGTTTTGGAGACGACAAAGCTTAGCTTCGCGCCGGATGCCAGGTCTGATGAGCCAACGGTGGCCTTATAGGTCATGATGGAATCAGTGGATGCCGGATCAATGGTGATGGCGCTGAATGGAGAGGTTGTGGTGCCACCTGGACCGGGGCTTGTCACGGAAAGCGCTGCGCCCGACAAGAAGGTTCCCATTAGAGAGCCTGTCAATGTCTTTGAGGCTTTCCAGTCATCGGCCAGAGTTCCTGCGTTCAGGTTTACCGATGAGATCGTCGCTGGGACGGAGGCTGCGTCGATGGTCATCACGCCGCCCACGACTAACCGAATTGTGTTCAAGCTGACCCTGTTCAGCATGTCGACGGCGTAGCAAAAAGCGGGTGGTTCGCCCGGCTGGCCGCAAGGATTCAGGTTTTTACTTTCCGGAGATTTCTTTTTCAGTTCTGCATAATGCCGTTCATACTCCATCACGGAATTGAACATAGCGCACCGCACGGAGGGCTTTTCTTTATCCCCGGTCACGCAGGCGACCGGCTCGAAGATGCCCAACTCCTCCAGTTGTTTCATGAGCAGGCCAGGGCCTTTTTTTCTGTCTTTCTCAAGTAAAAGTTCGGCGGGGTTAAAGAATGCTGCCGGTGCTTGTTTGTATATTTTCTGAAGACTGGGCGTGAGGAATCTGTCCAAGGGAAAGAATGCCACCACGATGTCCGCCGACTTGGCGGCGATGACATGATTTGTCCGGAAACCGATGTCATTCAAGAGGTTTAGTTGGGTCTGAGAGTTATCCGGCCAGATAGCACCTATGGCAGGAACTACGTAACTGCTGAAAGCTGTCACGCTGGGTGAGAAGAGGTCGCTTGCCGTGGAGTAGGCGAGGCCGCCAGCAGTGGCGCCAACGGCTGTGGCGATGTGGATGGCCCAGTTTCGGGCGCTCCACAGTTGTGCGTCCTGGAAGTCGGTGCGTACCGTGCGCACTTCAGCACTGGCTACCTGTGATGGGTTGGTCTGTGCTTGCCAGGCCGTCGTCTCCACGCGCGCTTTGTCGGTCATGCCAGCAAAGATGCCGCTAAAGAGCCACTTACTGTAATCGAGAAAGACGCTGTGCAGGATTACACTCTGCCTGGGGTCTCGATTGGATACGATGAGTGAGACTGCCGCGTACTTATCCGCCAGTTCTCTGCCAAAGGTGCGTTTGGTGACGCTGTAGGGAAGCAGCACGGCTTCGACGCTGACCGACGATGCCAGATCGCTTACCGTGGTTACGGAAATTCCGGCCTCATTCACCTTCTTTAGCCTGCCTGCCAATTCTCCCTGCGCTTCATTGGCTGTGTCGACCACCTTCGCGGAAAGGGGCAGCGCAGTAACGAGAGCCAACGTCAGGATGAGCGAAACTACAACCCCTGGTTTCTTCATGAGGATGCTCCGAAAAGCGAAGTTGGCGACAGTGAAACGAGCTGCAGTGTGCAACGACTTAACCAATGTCTGCAAAGAGCTATGCACTTTATGAAAGGACTCCGCGGCGGTGCCGCCCAATCGACGTGGGAGATAGCCTCAATAACTTCACGTGGCACGTGCGCTACCAAAGAGATTTCATGGATTTCAAGTCTAGTAACTTCAACACCCAGCTTTGAGGAGAAGAGCCCAACGTGGGAATAGCCGCGGATTGACAGCATCTTTTGATCGAGGCGCAGCAGATGCGTGACTCTATCTGTCGGGCAGGGGGTCTCTGTCCGGGAGGATTCCATTGGCCTTCGGTCGGCCGGATAGCACAAAACCTATATAGTGGGAAACCTGCCCAAACCGCGCCGGTGATTCGTCGGTCTTGGTCGGCGACTGAGCGTCCGGTTACTCATCTCGTTCAACGAGATCGACAGCTGACGAAGGGAAGTGACGTTGAGCTCGCGCAGCGCGCATGCGGATCCTTCCGACGGAAAGGTCGTCGGGAATCTGGAGGGGACTATGTCGCTCAGGAGGTAATCGGGCCGAGAGGGCGTTCCGACGGGTGTGTCGAAACTTCAACCATTGGCGTTTGCCGACGCGCGCTGCCGTATTTTGAGATGGGTGGTGGAGGCGGGGAGAATCGAACTCCCGTCCGAAGAAACCAACGACAGAGAGCTTTCATGCTTTTTCCTGGTTCATTTTTGTCTCGTCACCGGAACTTAGAACGGACGAAGATGCGCCGGCGACCAGTCTGATCGATCTCGTCATTGCCGTACAGACGGAACAGCTTTGACCAGCCTACTGTGCGACGATCGGTACAGGCCCATAGGCGAAGCTTGAGCGATCGGCTACTTAACTAATTAAGCAGCAAGAGCGAACTGAGGTTCGGCACTTATAGTTTTGGGCGCGATTACGGGTGTACCCACCCCGGCATGCCTCTCTGCCACAAGCAACCCCGTCGAAACCATGACGCCCCCACTTGGTGGAGCAGCTTCGAGCGTTGCATAACTGCAGCGCTGTCAAAGAACTACATACAGTATAGGTCCTTGTGAAGGCCACCACAACAGCGTGTTGCGCCGGCTTGTAGGAGTGTCTGCGTTCGCGCGTGGCTGAGCGGGCCGGTTATACTTCGCCGGTGCCGCGATTGCGGCGTTGGAAGGCGGGAACTGTGACAATGAAACACGCGATTGCGCTGCTGGCGCTGGGATTGGTTGGAATGAGCTTAGAAGCACAGGTAACCAAGGCTGCCTTCGGGACGACGAAGGACGGCAAAGCAGTGGACATCTACACGCTGAAAGACGCCAGCCTGGAAGTGAAGATCATCACCTACGGCGCTCGAATCCAGAGCGTGCTGGCTCCCGACAGCCACGGCAAGGTGGGGAACGTCGTGCTGGGCGCGGCCAATCTTGACGGGTACGTCAACGATGGTGGAACGTACTTTGGCGCCGTGGTTGGTCGCTACGGGAATCGCATTGCGAAGGGCCAGTTCACGATCGATGGCAAGACCTTCCACGTGCCGATCAACAACAATGGCCAGTCGCTGCATGGCGGGACCGACGGCTTCTCGGCGCGTGTGTGGACGGCAAAGGTGATCCCCGAGGGTGTGGAGATGACGCTGGTATCGCCCGATGGAGACCAGGGCTATCCCGGTGAGCTGACCGCTCACGTGCGCTATACGTTGAAGGGCCATGCGTTGCAGATCGCTTACAGCGCCACGACGACGAAGGCGACGGTCCTGAACCTGACGAACCACTCCTACTTCAACCTGGGCGGTGAGGGGAATGGGACGATCGTGAATCACAAGGTCCAGATCGATGCTGACCGCTACACGCCGGTCGATTCGGTTTTGATCCCGACGGGCGATCTGCCGCCGGTTGCCGGTACGCCGTTTGATTTCCGCACGCCGCACACCATTGGCGAGCGCGTCGACACGAAGAACGACCAGCTGAAGCTGGGTGGCGGTTACGACCATAACTGGGTTCTGAACGGCAAGTCGGGCGTTCTGCGCACGGCAGCCGTTGTCTCGGAGCCGACGTCGGGCCGCACGCTGACGGTGTCGACCACGGAGCCGGGCGTCCAGTTCTATACGGGCAATTCGATGAAGGACGGCGTGAACACCGGCACGGGCGGTGCGAAGTACGTCCGTCGCGGTGGCTTCTGCCTGGAGACGCAGCACTTCCCGGATTCGCCGAATCATCCGGCGTTCCCGAGCACGCTGCTCAAGCCGGGGCAGACCTTCCATTCGATGACGGTCTTCACCTTCGGCGTTACGAAGTAACCGCGTTCAGGAGCGCTTCGTCTTTCCGGCGAAGCGCTCCAGAGCATCCTTTGGTATGGTCTGTTTCACCTTGAGCACGGCCTGCCAGGGGTCTCTCGCCAGCCTATGCTGCCATGTTGCGAAGTCTTTGACGGTGTAGCGCGGGCGTTCGCTGCCGGCGAGTTCTTCCCACTCCAGCGGCACGCTTACTGGTAGTCCTGTGCGGGCTCGCATGCTGTAGGGTGCCACGGCGGTGGCGCCACGTTCATTGCGCAGATAGTCCAGATAGATCTTGCCGGTGCGTGCGGCCTTCGACATTTTTGACAAGTAGAGTTCAGGACGGGCGGTTTCCATTGCCTGCACGAGGCCGTGCGTCCAAGCCTTGATGATCGAGAAGTCGTGCTCTGGTGTGACGGGAAAACATACGTGCAGGCCCTTGCCGCCTGTGATCTTGAGGAAGCTTTTCAGCTTCATGGCGTCGAGCAGGCTGCGCACTTCCAGCGCGGCTTCGCAGACGGTGGACCAGGGCAAGCTCTCGTCGGGGTCGAGGTCGATGATGATGCGGTCGGGCTCCTCGAGGTGGTCGTTGTGCGAGCCCCACGGGTGGATCTCAAGAACAGACATCTGCGCCAGCCCGGCGAGTGCTTCCGCGTCGTTCAGCGTGATGTAGGGCTCGGGTGCGCCGCCTTTCTTGTCCGCGACCATCACGGAGCCGACGCCTTTTGGCAGCATGTGATTGACGTGCTTCTGGTAGAAGCATTGGTTCGAAGAGCCTTCTGGGCAGCGGACGAGGCTGAGTGGACGGTCGGCGATGTGTGGGAGCATCTGCGGTGCGACGGCCCATAGGAACTCTGCGAGTTGCTGCTTGGTGATGCCGCTCTCGGGATCGACTATTTTGTCGGGGTGAGTCAGGCGGATTGCCGGCATTGGCGTGGTGGCTGCAGCTGCATTCTTCTGAGCGCTAGTAGGCTTCGCGTCCTTCTTTGCGTTGATGCTGACCACTTTGTTTGCCTTGGCCTTGTGGACGACTTCAGTGGACGCGCTGGGCTCGGGATCGGCTTTTGTGCTGGCTGCGACAGGCTTGTATTTTGCGGAGGGTGGGCCGATCTCGCGGCGTACTTCGTCTGCTGGCTTGTCTTCGCGCAGGCCTTGATACGACGCCTGTCGGACCTGCTGGTCCCCGGTCCACGTGGAGAAGCGCACCTGTACGACGAGTTCGGGCTTGACCCAGTGGGCACCGCGGCGGCCTTCTGCGCTGATGGCGGTGAAGGGCATCGTCTTCTGCTCGAGGGCGTCGAGTTTGTCGCGGAGCATCTTGTGGATCTTCTGCGTGAAGCCGGTGCCGGTGCGGCCGGCGTAGATCAGCTTGCCTGCATCGTCGTAGTAGCCGAGTAAGAGGGAACCGATGCCGCGTGTGCCGTTGGAAAGGTCAACCCATCCGCCGACGACGAACTCCTGCTCATGCACGCACTTTGACTTGACCCACTGTGCGCTTCGGCCTGGAGTGTAGGCGCCGTCCGCGCGTTTCGAGATGATGCCTTCGGCGTGCAGTTCGCAGGCAGCGTGAAAGATCCTGGTGCCATCGCCGATCATGTCTTCGCTCATGCGGACATCGCCGTCCTCGGTGACTAAGCTATGCAAGAGGGCTTTGCGTTCGCGCAGCGGCAGGGCGCGTGTTGTGTCCGTTGAGGTGCAGCAGGTCGAAGACGAAGAAGGTGAGTGGGTGCTTCTCGTTCTTCTCAAAGGAGGCCTGCAGGCGCGCGAAGCTTGAGAGGCCTTTGTCATCGAGAACGCATACTTCACCGTCGAGGATGGCATCCTCCACTGCGAGTTGTTTAACCGCTTCAGCGATGGGCTTCATTCGGTGCGTCCAGTCGAGGCCGCTGCGTGTGTAGAGTTCCACGTTGTTACCGTGTTTGCGTGCCTGCACCCGGTAGCCGTCGAGTTTGAGTTCGTGCACCCATTCGTCGCCCGCGGGCGGTGCGGTTGTCTCTCCTGCGAGCTGTGGCTTCAAGAAGTCTGGCAGCTTCTCTTGCGGCAGCTTTTCGATTTGTGCGGGAACTACTGGAGGAGACTTTGCCTGTTTCGGTGATGCCTTACTTGTGGTCTTAGCGGAGGGCTTCGCTGCAGGCTTGCTGGCTGCTTTGTCGCTGGTCGAGGCCGCGTCGGCATCACGTGCACGATCCCGGTACCAGGCAGGGCCCTCGCCGGCGGTCTCCTTGCTGTTCCACACGTGCGTGCTGGCTGTGGCGATCTCTTCGAGTGTGCGGCCGGTGACGGCTGAGTTGGGCATCTCTTCCGTGATGCAGGGATCGTCGGGGCCGCGCTCGAAGTCGTCGTGCTCCTTGATCAGCAGCCAGTTGGGCTTGCCTTCCTGCGCGGCCTTGCCGCCCATGCGGACGAGGGTCCAGTTGCCGTGCATCTTGGTGCCGTTGATGCCGAACTTGAGTGAGCCTTTGCGCAGACCCTCATCCACGTCGACGTGCGGCTCCCAAGTTCCCTGGTCCCACACCATGACGGTGCCCCCACCGTATTGGCCGCGAGGGATGATGCCTTCGAAGCCGCCGTACTCCATGGGATGGTCTTCTACCTGCACGGCCAGTCGCCGGTCATGCACGTTGTAGCTGGGACCCTTGGCGACTGCCCAGCTCTTCAGGACGCCGTTCCAACCCAGGCGGAAGTCGTAGTGGAGGCGCGTTGCTGCGTGCTTCTGTATGACAAAGGGAAGCGCTTCGGGCTTCTTCGATTTTGTCCCGCCGCTTGGCTCTGCTGTGACCTTAAAGTCGCGCATGGAGCGATAGCGTGCGAGTTGTTCATCGACAGCGTCGCCTGCGCTGGATGCTGCGGAAGTCGAGGCCTTCTTTGCCTTTGCCATGGGAGTTTATGATGCGCCGCTGCACAGAAAAAGCAAGGTGCGACCGAAGTCGCACCCTGTGTGTAGTGGTCGACACGCTATGCGGACTTATGCTTGGGAGCGGACTTTGCCGGTTTGACACTGGCGGATGCCTTCTTGCGTTCCGGAGCGACGTGGTCGCGGCGCGGCATCTCCGTTACGGTGCTCTTCTTCGAGGACTTCTTCGTTTCCGTCTTTGCGGCGGTCTTCTTCGTTCCGGGCGGCGGTGCGTCCGTCTCGTCCTCAGAGTCGGACTTGCCCGCAAGGCTGCTACGCAGGGCATCCATCAGGTTGACGACCTTGGCGCGTTTCGGGGCCGGCTCATCAACAGGGATAGGCTCGTTGTGGACCTTCGCGTCGACGAGTTCCTTGAGCGCGATCTCGTAGCCATCCTTGTAGCGCTTCGGATCGAACTTTGCGGTCTTCTTCTTGATGAGTTGCTGTGCCAGTTCGAGCTGGTCTTCTTCGATCTCGACTTTCGGAATGCTAGCGAAGTACTCGTTCGGATTGCGCAGTTCTTCCTGATAGCGCATCGTGTAGGCCATCAGGCCGCGGCCCTCGTCGTCTTTGCTGGCCATGATGGCGACGACGTGTTCGCGACCGGCGAAGGCGATCTTGCCGATGCCAACCTTGCCGGCTTTGCCCATGGCTTCGCGGACTACGGCAAAGGCTTCGGCCTGTGCGTCGCCATCGGGCGCCACAAAGTATGGCTTTTCAAAGTATGCGGGATCGATCTCGCTCTCATCGACGAATTGTTCGATGGAGATGGCGTGCTTCGACGGGACGCGGAGGTTCGCGATCTCGCTGGGCTCGATCATGACGTACTGGCCCTTGGTGTACTCGTATCCCTTGACGATGTCGTCTTTGCCGACGGTCGCCGAAGCCTGAGTCTCTTCTTCACCACCGCCGTCGTTCTCCTCGAGAGACGATGCGAGCACCTTCTGGTGACGGACGCGTTCGCCGGTGGAGCGGCTGATCTGGTGAAAGCGAATCTGACTCTTTGCTTCGGTCGCGACGAAGAACTTTACCGCGAACGAGACGAGCGAGATCTGGATGGTGCCTGACCAATAAGGACGAGCCATAACGATGCGTGCTCCCTGTGTGCTTTGGTGTGATTCTTGCGGGGCACTGGCAGGATGTCTCGCGGGCACGACGATGTCAATGCCGTTACTGACTGATGATTGACTGAGTGGCCAATAGTTCCGGTGCCCGACGTTCCGATTTTTGGGGCGTTGCTTTCACGAAGCTTCGGAGGTCGCCGATCCCACGTCTCAGAATCGAGACGTGGGGCACCCGCTACGCCAGACCTTCTTTGAGGACCGATTCGTACGCGGGCAGCGTCAGGAAGTCCGTGAAGCGGTCACTGCGAACGAGGTCGCGCATCATGAGCGCGGCGCGTTCGTAGGCTGCAAAGCGCTTCGCGTCTACGGCTGACCTGGTCTTGCTCAGTTCGTCGTCAATGACGCTGTCGACCAGATCTGCCGTGACGGCGCGGCCGTCGGCCAGCACAGCGCCATGGTGGACCCATTGCCAGAGCTGGGCGCGGCTGATCTCTGCGGTCGCGGCATCCTCCATCAGGTTGAAGAGAGGGACACAGCCGATGCCGCGCAGCCAAGCTTCGACGTAGCCCAGACCGACCGCCACGTTTTGACGAAGACCGGCCTCGGTGATCTGGCCGGTCGGGATCTGGAGCAGGTCCGTCGCGGTTGCGGTGTAGTCGTCGAGCTTCTTATCGATCTGGTTTGGTCCCGGCATCAGGCGGTCGAAGACCTCCATGGCGATGGGTACGAGGCCGGGATGCGCGACCCATGTGCCGTCGTGTCCGTCGCCTGCTTCGCGCTCCTTGTCGGCGCGGACCTGCGCGAGAGCGCGTTCGTTTGCCTCGGGATCGCTCTTGATGGGGATGAAGGCGCTCATGCCGCCCATGGCGCTGATTTCGCGGTGGTGACAGGTCTTGATGGCGAGCTTCGAGTACGACCGCATGAAATGGGTCGCCATGGTGACCTGTCCGCGATCCGGCAGGAGGATGGTCTTGTCTGCGGCGAGCTTCTTGATGAACGAGAAGATGTAGTCCCAGCGACCGCAGTTGAGGCCGGCCGAGTGGTCGCGCAGTTCATAGAGGATCTCGTCCATTTCGAAGGTCGCGAGGATGGTCTCGATCAGCACGGTTGCGCGGACGGAGCCTTGCGGCACGCCGATGTAGTTCTGCGCGAAGACGATGGCGTCGTTCCACAGCCGCGCTTCCAGATGCGATTCCATCTTGGGTAGGTAGAAGTACGGTCCGGAGCCGCGTGCAAGCAGCTCTGTCGCGTTGTGAAAGAGGTAGAGGCCGAAATCGAAGAGGGAGCCGCTCATCGGCTCGCCATCCACGATCATGTGCTGTTCCGGCAGATGCCAGCCGCGCGGCCGTACGAAGAGCACTGCTGTCTTCTCGTTGAGCTTGTAGCTTTTGCCCGTCTCCGGGGCTTCGAAGGTGATGGTGCGGCGGACGGCGTCCCGCAGGTTTGCCTGACCTTCGAGGAGGTTGGTCCAGGTGGGTGTGGTGGAGTCTTCAAAGTCCGCCATGAAGACCTTCGCACCGCTGTTCAGCGCGTTGATCACCATCTTGCGTTCGACAGGCCCGGTGATCTCGACGCGACGGTCCTGGAGGTCAGCAGGGATCGGTGCGCAGCGCCAAGCGGCACTGCGAATGCTGGCGGTCTCCGGCAGGAAGTCAGGGCGTTCGCCTGCGTCCAAGTGCGCCTGGCGAGCGATGCGGGCCTGCAGCAGCTCGAGCCGGCGGGCGTTGAAGTTACGGTGGAGTGCCGTCAGGAAGTTGACGGCGTCCGGTGTGAGGATCTGTTCGTCAGCGGGCGTAAGCGGCGTCTTGAATTCAATGGTCTGCATGGCTTACAGCTTCTCCGAGGCAAATTGCAGGCTGACGCGGCCTGCGTGGCTGAAGTTCGCGACCACTTCCGTGCCGTGCGAGGTCCAGGTAACGCCGGTCCAACTGCCGGTCGTAATCCAGTCGCCATGCTTGAGGCCGCCGGTGCGGGTGGCGCCTTCGTTTGCCAGATAGACAAGGAGGCGGATGAGGTCGCTGCCACCGGGGTTTGAGCCGGTGTTCTCCACGCGGACGGCGCCGTCGGCAGAGAGCGTGACCTGCTCCTGCGACCAATCGATCGTCTGCCAATTGGGGACTGCAGGACCGGCAACAAAGCCGCCGTGCATCTGGAGGTCGGCCAGCATACATTCGCGGGAGACAGATGTTGGATCGTTGTACGCCGATTCGAGGATCTCGATTGCCGGATGGCAGCTTCCGATGGCGGCGACAACTTCATCGCGCGTGTAAGGAAGTGCGCGTGGTGGCAGCGCAGTGCCGATGCGGAAGCAGATCTCTGCTTCAACGCCACGCAGGCGGTGATTCTCGCCGCGGAAGAGCGCTCCGTTCTCGCCCATCCATGCGGCGGGCATGGGTGCGAAGAAAGGCTCATGCTCCGGACTGCGCGCGCCGACTTTGTAGCCGGCGACGGGACGATAGGCTTCCGCCATGACGTCCTGAACGGCGAATGCCTCAGCTTCTGTTGCGGGGTGCAGCGCGACCGGAAGATCCGAAATCGGGGAGGCGGTGCGTCGCGCTGTCAGAAGAGTGTCCGCGGTCTGGCGTAGAACCGCCTCGCGTGCTGCCGGAATTGTCATGCAAGATACCTTTCGTCGTACGAACGTCCGCCCACAAGTCTTTCGCAATGTGCCGCCAGACGCAAACCGGTCGCCGTTTCAGCACGTCATACTAAGATGACAGCGTCGTGCTGTGATCTGTAGGGCGACACGTAGAGGAAGAGGTAAGCGAGATGTTGATCGGCAAAGCACCGGAGTTTAAGTCGTCTGAGATCACACCACGCGAGAGTTTCCTGAATCGCCGCAACCTCATCTTCGGTGGCCTGGCCGCAGCGGGACTGGCGTATGAGTGGCACCAGAAGATGCCGCCGCTCTTCACGCCGACGGTTCACGCTGCCACCAAGTTGCCGACGGTGCCGGGGCAGGCGCCCGCAGTGAGCGATGCCATCACGCCGCAGGGCAAGGCGACCAGCTACAACAATTTTTACGAGTTCGGCACAGACAAGGCCGATCCGAAGGCGAACGCGGGCAAGCTTAAGCAGCGGCCGTGGACTGTGAAGATCGAAGGCCTGTGCAATAACCCGAAGACGGTCGATATCGAGACGTTGCTGAAGTACAAGCCACTGGAAGACCGCACATATCGGTTCCGTTGCGTTGAAGCGTGGAGCATGATCATTCCGTGGGTGGGTTATCCGCTGGCGAACCTGATCAACTTTGCGCAGCCGAAGCCCGAGGCAAAGTACGTCGAGTTCATCTCGCTGGCGGACCGCAGCCAGATGGATCTTCCGGGTGGCTTCAACTGGCCCTATACCGAAGGTCTGCGTCTGGATGAGGCGATGAACCCGCTGGCGCTGTTGACCTTTGGCGCGTACGGCCAGACGCTGGAGAATCAGCAGGGCGCGCCCATCCGCGTGATCGTCCCGTGGAAGTATGGCTTCAAGTCAGCGAAGTCGATCGTGCGCATACGGTTTACCGACAAGCAGCCGGTGACGACGTGGAACGACATCTCGGCGTCAGAGTACGGTTTTTACTCGAATGTGAATCCGACGCACAACCACCCTCGCTGGAGCCAGGCACATGAGCGCCGCATTGACGCGAGCGTCTTCCCGCGTACGGTGGCAACGCTGCCATTCAACGGCTATGGCAACGAGGTGGCGTCGCTCTACAAGGGCATGGATCTGAACAAGAACTATTAGGTGTTTCTCGTTGCTCGTTTCTGGTTTCTTGTTTGAGATTCGCAGATCGCAGCAGGTTCTCGATGCGAGACTCACTTCCAGTCGACTTCGGAGCCTCGAAACTACGAAACGAGAAACTCAGAAACTGAATTCATGTCCAATCGCACGATCAAGATCCTGAAGCCTTTCGTATTCCTGCTGGCGCTGGTGCCGTTTTTTGGCATCGTGTGGAGCTTTCACGAGGACACACTCGGCGCGGATCCTGTGCAGACCATTACGCACTGGACTGGCGACTGGGCACTGTGGATGCTTTTGATCTCGCTTGCGATCACGCCTGTTCGTCGGCTCTCACCGAAGCTGGCCTGGCTTGTCCGTCTGCGCCGGATGCTGGGGCTGTTTGCGTTCTTTTACGCATCTCTGCACCTGCTGACTTATGTCTTGCTCTTCAGCGGATTTGATCTGCCTGGCGCGCTGGATGCGCTGCGCCAGGGACAGTTCCACGTGTTGCGTGAGGATTGGATCGCGGTCTGGCCCACGATGGTTGAGGACGTTGCAAAGCGCCGTTTCATCCAGGTGGGTTTGCTGTCGTATGTGATTCTGCTGGCGCTCGCGCTGACTTCGCCGCAATGGATCATGCGCAAGATGGGCGGTAAGCCGTGGCAGACGCTGCATCGGACCGTCTACATTGCGGCCGTCTTTGGGGTCATTCACTACTGGTGGCTGGTGAAAAAGGGGGTGCTGAGCCCCTGGAAGGACTCAGCTGTGCTTCTGGTGCTGTTGCTGGCTCGACCGGCCTACCAGTGGCTCAAGAAGAAGCCTGCTGTCCGCGTAGCGGCTTAGTCCTCGACGATGCCTTCGAACATGCTTTGCGTCAACACTGCGGCCTGCGGCGTGGACGCTGCGGCGAGTGTGTAGTGTTCACGATCGCCGTACTGATCCCAGAAGGGCTTCACGTTGTCCATTACAGGGACCTGCGAGGTGTGTTCGCGGAAGGCCGCGAGCTTCTGCTCTTTCACGGCTGAGACGTCGAGTACGACTGTCCAGGGTGCGGGCAGAAGCGCCTCGCGGTCCGGCAGCGTGAACTCCGTGCTCTGGTGATATAGCTTTTGTGGTGCGTGGGTTGGCAGACCAAGATCCGGGAAGCGCTTGCTGCGAGCCGACCAATGAAAGGCGGCGCTGGTGAAGCAGCTTGCCATGGTGTGGTCAGCGTGAACGTTCAGTGATCCGTCCAGACCGAAGGTGAGGACGATGTGCGGCTTCCATGTCCGCATGCGTTCTACGAGCCGCTTCGCAACGCCATTCAGTTCTTCGAATTCGAGTCGACCGTCCTGATAATCAAGGATCTCGTGTTTAGTGACGCCGAGCACGTCGCAGCTCCGTGCGAACTCGTCGCGCCGCATTCTGCCGAGATCCTGGCCGTCCGCGGAGCTGCCGCGGTTGGTCGCTGCCTGGCCGTCCGTCAGGCAAACTACGTAGGTTTCGCAGGAGGCCTTTGCGGCAAGTGCCAGCGCTCCGCCGAAGGCGAAACATTCATCATCGGGGTGTGCGACCACGCACATCAGGCGCTTTGACAAGGTTCCAACTCCTCCTGTAACTCGGCATCATCGAACAACAGATCAGTCATCACTACAGCTTGTTCCAGGGTCTCGTCCCCGAAGAACTTTGCCACCGGAGCAAAGGATCTGCGGTGCAAGGGGGTCGGGCCGTGTTCTTCCAGCGCGCGGCGATGTTCCGGCGTGGCGTAGCCCTTATGAGATGCGAGGCCGTACTGCGGGTGTGCGAGGTGCCACTCGCGCATCTGCGCATCGCGATAGACCTTAGCCAACACTGATGCTGCAGCGATCGACACGGACAGGGAATCCCCGTAGATGAGCTTGGTCTGCGCGCAGGGATGGTCGATCCGCATCGCGTCGATGAGCAAGTGATCCGGGACGCAGCCTAGTTGGTCGACTGCCAAACGCATAGCCAGGCGCGAGGCCTGGTAGATGTTGATCCGGTCGATGGTCTCGGAGTCGACCTCCCCCACCGCAAAGGCGATGGCACACTTGCGGATTTCGCGGTCCAGGAGTTCACGTTCCTCGCGGGTCAGTTGCTTGCTGTCGCGAAGACCGAGGCGCTGCAGCTTCGAGGTGCGTGGCGGCAGCACGACCGCTGCGGCCACCACGGAACCGAACAACGCGCCGCGGCCCACTTCGTCCACGCCGGCGATGCAGCAGAAGCCGTGGTAACGCAGCGCCTGCTCGGGTGCGTCAGAGCAGACGAGGTCTCGCAGCATCTGCTGCTTGGTCTGCCCTTCGGGAATCATCGGGCGCTTGCGACGAAGGTCTGTGGGGATGGTCGCCATGCTCTACCAGTGTACAAAGCAAAGGCTGCGGCAGCATCACAGGCAGACGCCGCCGCACAGCAGGTTGATCTCCATGGCAGGCCGCGTTGAAGGGATGGAGATGCGCCGTGGACGACTCGTGCTGGCCAGCGCTAGTCTCTCTACACAATCGATGTTCCGCAGGATACTCTCGCAACGTTGATACTTTCTAATGGAGACCCCATGCGCAGTCCCCGCTGCCTCAGTTTGACCTTGGCGGCCTTTGCTCTTCTGCCTGCCTGTGCCGTTTCCCAAAACTCCCCCGCGACGACTGTCGAGCCACCGACGGGCAAGGAGTCCAAGCCTGCCCAAGTGGCGCCGACACCAACGCCTAAGGGCGATCCGGCGTCCGCGGATCCGGCACCTGGTCTTGCGGCGGCTGAAAACGATGAGCCCTCCGCACACACTTTGAAGGTGTTACCGGCGGGTATGGAGCCGAACCCTCCGAGCGTCGAAGATCTCGCGGCGTCTGGTATGACGTGGCGTGGCGAGTATGAAGCGAGTTTCGACGGAACGCCGTTGGTCGGCCCCGACTGCGCGCCCTTTACCTGTGCTCTACAACAAGAAGGGCAAGCGAGTTAAGTCGAAGATCAAGGTGGCGAAGTCCCATCCCATCAGCATCGTCGACGGCACAATGACAGTGGATGGATGGACGGGCAAGGCTCGTCTGAATCACGACATACCGGACCTGAAGTTCATCTATCTTTCCGCACCAACCATTGGCACGGTGATCGTATCGCAGTCTGCCTTTCCGGGCTCGCTGGAGCAGAAGGACGCGTTCCGTGAAAATACACTGAGCGTTAAGGTGGGCGACCACGAGTTTCAACTCGCGTCGGAAAAGCCGTTGACCGGCAAGAAGCCCGAGTCAGCCTGGGTGAAGTTCGATCCGCAATACACCGAGGATTCGCGCTATCCCGTGATGGGTTACGGGAGCACGGCCGGTGCTCCGTACGAGTGGCCCGGCGCAAAGCGGATAGAGAACAAGGAAGCTACGGTAGCTCCACCGCTGCCGACGGGCATGCGACCAAAGCTGGCAACAGCGGTCTGCATTACCAACTGCGGCAAGGTGCCGGGTTTCTCGCCGGCTGCTCAAGCGGTTCCAGCGGCGGAGCCAAGCCCCGCGAAGTAAATAAGTGAACAGCAACGAAAAACGAGCGCCCAAGGGGCGCTCGTCTCATTGAGGTGGAAGAAGCTTAAGCGGTGCGGCCCACTTCGCGCAGACGGGCGGCCTTACCGCGCAGACCACGGAGGTAGAACAGCTTGGCGCGACGCACTTCGTACGAGCGAACCTTCTCGACCTTGTCGACGACCTTCGAGTTGAACGGGAAGATACGCTCCACGCCCTGGCCGAAGCTCATCTTGCGCACGGTGAAGGAACCCTGGGGGCCATTCTTACGGGCGATGCACATGCCCTCGAATGCCTGAAGACGCTCTTTGTCGCCTTCCTTGATCTTTACCTGCACGCGGACGGTATCGCCCGGAGCGAATTCCGGAAGGTCAGTGCGCTCGAGCTTAGCCGCGAGCTTCTGCATGATGGGGTGAATCGACATAATGCTGTTTCCTTACTTAGAGTCGTGGATCAGTTTATCCCAAATAACGCCGAAAAACAATATCCGATATGGCGAAAGCGACTTTCCTGCAAGGGAATCACTGTTGGTTCGGCTCGGCGGATCTGCGTAGGCTTTCAAGAAACCTGCGATCCTCCTTGGTCAGCGGTGCCTCAGCCAGCAGGTCGGGACGATTTTGCAGCGTTTTCAGGAGAGCCTGTTGCCTGCGCCAGCGCCGAATGGCTAGATGATCGCCGGCTGCGAGGACGTCGGGGATGGCGACTCCGCGAAACTCGGCCGGTCGCGTGTAGTGAGGGTAGTCGAGCAATCCGGCAGATGCTGCAACGGCTTGTGGAGGTGCGTTCTCAGCGCGATCGGAGTCGTGGGCGTGGCCGAAGCTCTCGTAATGTGCGGAGTCCGGGTTCCCAAGAACGCCCGGCAGGAGCCGCGTGACGGCGTCCACGATGATGGCAGCGCCGAGTTCTCCGCCCGAGAGGACGTAGTCGCCGATGGAGAGTTCGCGGTCGCAGTGCATCTGGTTGACGCGTTCGTCTACCCCTTCGTATCGCCCGCAGACCAGAACGACGCGATCCATCGACTTCAACTCATGGGCCACCGCCTGTGTGAACCGTGATCCCTGTGCAGAGAGCAGGATCACCGTCTCTCGCCTGGGATCGCGGAGGGGCTTGGGCGACAGCCCCAGAGACTCAATCGCCTCGGAGAGTGGCTCGGGTTTCAGCACCATGCCTTCGCCGCCGCCGAACGGGCGGTCATCGACCGTGCGGTGGCGATCGTGGGTAAAGCTGCGCAGATCGACGGTGCCGATCTGTGCGATGCCGCTGTTCAACGCGCGCGCGACCACTCCGTTGCGGAGTGTGCTTTCAAAGAAGTCAGGAAAGATCGTCACGATATCGAAGCGGAGAGTCTGCTTCGGTTCGGCTGCAGTCGTTATGCTGGTTTCGGACGGCATGCCGCTATTCTTTCATCGGTTGGATTGCTGGCTGCTGCAGCTAGCCGTTCATGTCGACAAGGCCCTGCGGCAGGCGCATCTCAATCCGCTTCGCAGCGATGTCGATCTTTGCGATGAACTCATTGGCGAAGGGGATCATGACTTCATCGCCGTTTGCCCGGGTCACAACGAAGATGGATGCTGCTGTTTCGATGCGGCGACCCTGGGGATCCTGCGGGAAGTGCATGTCATCTACTTTCCCGATCTCGATCTCGCCGTCGGTCATGATGCACCCGATCAGATCGTTCACGTAGTACGTTTGCTCATCCAACGCAACTCGTTCTTCGGCAGGGATTTGCGCTTCGGCCTTAGTAAGCTTTTCGGCATCGGTGATGGAGTCGTAACCTGCGAACTTCAGTACGATTCGACCGGCGCTTCGGCCTACAGGCAGCCAGTGATCCTGGACGACCGCATCCGTGCGGAGGCCGCTGGGCGCGAGGAGGGATACGTTGGGACGATCTTTGAACTGGTCCGGGAAGTCCGTGAAGAGGTCACAAAGAACCTCACCGCGTCGACCCTGCGGACGGACGACGCGGGCCAGTGTCACCCAATCATTTGTCTGCGGAATCATCTATTCGGACTGCACATCGAGGCTGAAGCGCTGCTGTAGCTTGCTGCCGGCGGCACCAAGAATCGTGCGCAGTGACCGCGCTGTGCGACCCTGTTTGCCGATGAGCTTGCCGAGATCATCGGTGGCGACGTACAGCCGCAACACCGTCTCGGTCTCGAAGGTTTCCGCTTCAACACGGACCTTGTCCGGTTGGTCCACCAAGGCGGTCGCCATGCCAGTCATTAAGTCACACATCTGTTGCACAGAACCGGGGAGGGGATTGTCCGTCATACGTACCTTGGGGGTGAACTTGATCCGCTCTTGCGGCTGGAGGCGCTACCGCGCAGCGCCAGTGATCAGTTGGATGGTTGCTAAAGGGATACAGCTTCCACTTAAAAAGTTTCTACAGGGGTATGGCCTTGCAAGCAAGGAAAAAGCCACGTCTAAATCGCGTTTTTGCGACAGAAACGTGGCCTTTGTACCGCAATGGGAGATTATGCTGCTACGGGCGTCGGCAGCTGCCGGCGCGGGTGCATTCTTCACAAGCTTGGCGACGATGTCCGACATCTGTGCGCCGACGCCGGTCCAGTAGGCAATGCGATCGTGCTTGAGCTCGACAGTTGCGGGCTCGGTGCGGGGATTGTAGGTACCAACCACTTCGATGGAACGGCCGTTGCGGGCGCGATCCTTCTCGATGACGACGATGCGATAGTACGGCTGCTTGGTGGCGCCTACGCGCGCCAGACGAATCATGACCACTGTTTTTACTTCCTCACTCTGAAAGATGTCTCGGTTACCCCGTTCGACGGGGCCAACTGCCGCGGCAGAGATTCTGCCGGCCGGGGAAACGCTTCGGCGCGCAGCTCTTTCCAACCAATCTATTGTGGGCCATTTTTCGCCGGAATACAAGGCGGCTGTGGGATCACCTGCGATTCCCCATGTCCGGAAAAAGAAATTGCAGAACCTCGGCGAACCGATCTGCCCAGGCATCCTCATTATGAATCGCCCCCGGAAACTTCCTGTACAGAAGGTCGTTTCCCTCCCGCCACCCTTTGCCTAGAAGCAATTGCGAGAGCAAATCGGCGTCGCGAACGTGACGCAGGCCCTCGCCCGTACCCATATCCAGCCAAATGCGGAGGGGCAGGCGGCTCTTCAGCGAGCGAACGTCGCGCAGAATCGAGCGGTTGTCCCACCAGATGGATGGAGACAGCACGCCAATGCGACCGAAGACGTTCGGGGACTTGAGACCTATCGCCAAGGAGATGAGGCCACCCAGGGATGAGCCAGCTATACCTGTGTGGTCTGCGCCTGAAAGCACGCGATACTCGGCGCGCAACATCGGGAGGAGTTCTTCTATCAGCAGTTGCGCGTAGAAGGGGCCTCTTCCGCCACCGAGCCTTGGGTCGGGCGTAGGGGTATAGTCCGCCATCCGAGTTGCGCCGGTGTTCGCTACGCCGACCAGGATCAAGGGTTCGACGCGACCTGCAGCGATCTCTTCATCTGCTGTAGTGCCCGCACGCCATGTGCTGCCTTTTACGTAGGCCAGGTCACCGTCAAAGAGATTCTGCCCGTCATGCAGAACTAAGACCGGGAAGCTGCGCTCGGGTTCGAGGAGGTAGGCTTCGGGCAGATAAAGGAAGAGGTCTCGAGGATTGGGAAGGTACTGAGACTCCCAGTCACAGATCCGAAGGTAGCGGCCCTGCGCTGCGACCTCTGCCATTCGTGGTCCCGGCGGGGTGATTTCCGTGTGAGTGTCGGGCTGGGAGGCAACGATTTCCATGAACTAAGATTCCTTCGAAGGGTACCAGAGCAGGCTTTTGCCGGAGGGCAACGCATATGCACCGCGAATACCACGTCGACCACTCTGCTGCCTTGGGCCGGCCAATGGAGCGCCTTGTCTTTGGGCATGACGGCTTGCCCGTAATCGTCTTTCCCACGTCCTGCGGCCGCTTCTATGAGTTTGAAGATCAGGGCATGGTGGCCGCAATCGAAAACAAGATTAACCGCGGCCAGATCCAGCTGTGGTGCGTTGACTCTGTTGACAGCGAAAGCTGGTACAACCGGGGCGTCAGCGGGCGCTGGCAGATCGCACGGCACCTGCAGTATGAGCAATACATCATGCACGAGGTGCTGCCGCAGGTTCGCCACAAGAACTGGAACCAGATGGTAGCGATGACTGGCTGCTCATTTGGCGGCTTTCACGCGGCCAGCATGGCGCTGCGCCACCCGGACAAGATCAACGCCATGCTCTCAATGGGCGGTGCGTTTGATCTGGCGCGTTTCCTGCGAGGGCACTACGACGACGATGTCTATTACACGCTGCCTATGGACTTTCTGCCAAATCTGAACGACCCCTGGTATCTGGATAAGTTCCGGCACAACACCTACGTCCTGGCGACCGGGCAACACGACCAATGCTGGAACGACAACGAGCGCCTCGCCGCCATGATGCGGAGCAAGGGCATCCCCGTCCGTCTGGATGTTTGGGGTGACAACACGGGGCATGACTGGCCCTGGTGGCGGAGAATGCTTCAGACTTATCTCTAGGAGTTGGGGTTTTTCGTTCTCCTCACACGCCGGGAAGCCGGCTCGCGTCCAGAGACTACGAAGCCAGAAACTACAGAACTCCGCCGTAACGCATCCACCAACTTAGGAGATAAGAATGAAGAAGATCGGCATCCTCTTCGGCATGGAAAACACCTTCCCTCAGGCTTTTGTGGACAAGGTCAATTCCATGAATGTGGATGGGATTACAGCGGAGTTTGTTGAGATCGGTTCGGTCAAAGAGGCTTGTCCGTGCGGCTATTCCGTCATTGTCGACCGCATCTCGCATGACGTTCCGTTCTACCGGGCTTACCTGAAGAATGCGGTTCTTACCGGAACGCATGTCATCAACAATCCGTTCTGGTGGAGCGCCGACGACAAGTTCTTCAACTACGCTTTGGCTGCGAAACTAGGTGTCGCTGTGCCGAAGACAGTCATTCTGCCGAGCAAGCAGATGCCGCCGGACACCAATGACATCTCGTTTCGGAATTTGCCGTATCCCTACGACTGGAAGAGCGTCTTCGACTACATCGGCTTTCCGGCGTTTCTGAAACCGCATGACGGTGGTGGATGGAAGGACGTCTTTCACGTCCACGATGAGCGCGAGTTCTTTGAAGCGTATGACCAGACGCGCGACCTTTGCATGACGCTGCAGGCTGCGGTCAAGTTCCGCGAGTATTTTCGCTGTTATGTGGTTGGACAGAGAGACGTGCGTATCATGCCGTACGATCCATCACGCCCGCACGCCGATCGTTATGTGCTGAATCCGCCGACTTATGAGCCCGCCTTGCTTGCACGCGTGGAGAAGGATGCGCTCACCCTGTGCAGGTCGCTTGGATACGACCTCAACACTGTCGAATTTGCGGTGGAAGACGGCATTCCCTACGCGATTGATTTCATGAACCCGGCGCCGGATGCGGATCTGAACTCTGTTGGTGAAGAAAACTTTCAATGGATCGTTGAGCAGGTGGCAAAGCTTGCCATTGAGCGTGCGCAAGCGAACGATGGCGAGTTGCCGGAATTGCGCTGGTCTTCCTTCCTGGGATATCAGCCAGACGTACAACCTGAGGCCGCGAAAGCTGCTCGTCAGAAGAAATCGATCAAATGAAGCACCTTCTCTCAGCGGTGATTCTGGTGCTTGCAAGTACGGCATGCGCGCAGCAGCAGACGGGTGCGCCCGCAGGCATTGCTGTACCACCTCTGCCAAAGTCTTCAGCGAGTGCGGCATCTGTCGATGCCCCTCCAGGTTCGCTTGTCTTTCGCGTGCGTTTGATTGATGGACGCAATGGCCAGCCTATTGCGAACGGTCATGTGAAGCTCTGGTATGACGAGCCTTCAGGCCCGGGGTATGAGTTTGCCACAGGGGCGCAGGGCATCGGGTTGATGCCTGCGCCCGTGGGCGATCCTCTGCGTGTTCTGGTCAGCAGCGTGGATTATAACGACTGCCGCCGACCGGCTCGATACGCTCCGCCGCGCGGATACAACATGACCGAAGTTGCTAAGTCGGGTGTTGCCGCGGAAAATACCTGCGGTAATGTGGCCGTGCATACGCAGCCCGGCGAGCTTGTCTTTTTCGTTCGCCCCACACGTTGGTACGAGAACCTGAATCGCAGCGTCGGGAACTGACGCCTGAGGATGTGCGGTGCGGGTGCTCGATGCTACTCTCGTTCTCACCCGTAGCTCTGTCGGGCTGGCGACATAGGAAAGCCACTCCCGGAATAGTGCGCGGCATCGGAGCTTGCTATGCGACCGTCGTTCACGTTGGGCATTGAAGAGGAGTACCAGACCATTGACCCCGTGACCCGCGATCTGCGCTCACATGTGGCGACGGAGATGCTGGAGAACGGCAAGCTGCGCCTGGAAGAGCGCGTGAAAGCCGAGATGCACCAGTCTGTCATCGAGGTCGGCACGAGGGTCTGCCACAACATCCAGGATGCTCGCGAAGACCTTTACGATCTTCGCCGCAATATGATTCGTTTGGCTGAGGAGAATGGCCTGGTGCTCGTCGCGGGCGCGACTCATCCCTTTGCTGACTGGCGTGAGCAGGAGATCTATCCCGATCCGCGTTACGACAAGGTCGTGGAAGATCTACAACTGGTGGCGCGCGCAAACCTGATCTTTGGCCTGCACGTTCACGTGGGCATTGAGGATCGGGAGGCAGCCATTCGCATCATGAATTCTCTGCGTTACTTTCTTCCGCACATCCTTGCGCTGTCCACGAATTCGCCCTTCTGGCTGGGCATGGACACGGGTTACAAGAGCTATCGCGCAAAGGTGTTTGAGAACTTTCCGCGTACGAATCTGCCGGACAGCTTCGCCTCGTACTCCGAATTCGAAAACTATGTGAATCTGCTGATCAAGACGAACAGCATCGACAACGCGAAGAAGCTCTGGTGGGACGTTCGGCCACACCCATTCTTCAATACGGTCGAGGTGCGCATTTGCGACATCCCCATGAGGGCGGAGGAGTCCGTGGCGATTGCGGCTCTGATTCAGGCGACGGCGATGAAGCTGCACTGTCTGCACGCAAACAACGTGGATTTTCGGCAGTACTCGCGTGCGCTGCTGATGGAGAACAAGTTCCGGGCGGTCCGATATGGTTTGGATGGCAAACTAATCGACTTCGGCAAAGAGACCGAGGTGCCCGAGCGCGAACTGATCGAGGAATACCTGCACTTCATCGACGACGTGGTCGACGAACTGGGATCGCGCAATGAAATCAACTACATTCGCACGATGCTGGAAAACGGCAGCGGGGCGGACCGGCAGTTGAAAGTCTGGCGTGAGACGAATGACCTGCGCGCGGTGGTGGACTACATGGCGTCCGAGACGCGCGCCGGACTGTAAGAAACCTAACCTTCGACGCCGTCTCGAAAAAAAAGTTGTGGTGCATTGCGCATTCGCGAAGAATTCACGCTATTGTGAAGGAAATCCTCATGCAAACAGCCGTCCTGCATGGGCGATCCCAAGCTTCAGTTCACAAGTTTCCTGCAAACGCAAAGTAGCGTCGTGTCGCCGACGTGTACCTCGATTCGTTCACCGCAGTTTCACTGAGGAGAGTCGTATGGATTTGAAGAACTTCGCTTCCGCCCAGCAGTATTTTTCCCGCCGTTCTTTCATGCGCACCGCTGGCATCGCTTCGGCTGCGGTGGCATCCATGCCCGCATTCGCAATGCAGGCCGCAGCTCCGGCCGCGCCGCAAGCAGGTCGCCGTGGTGGCGGCATGGGCGATGACATGGGCGGCGGACGTGCTCCGCGTGACCCCAACACCGTGATCATCTCGTCGAACGAGAACCCGCTTGGACCTGCTCCCGTCGCCCTCGAAGCGATCAGCGGCGCTGCCAAGAAGGGCGGCCGTTACGATCGTGAGTACTCTGCCGCGATGACCAAGGCGATCAGCGAGCAGTTCCAGTTGAAGCCTGGCTACGTCCGCATCTACCCGGGTTCGGGTGGACCGCTGGATCTGGCTCTCTACTCCAACATTGGACCGGACAAGGCGCTCATCCTGGGCGATCCCTCCTACGAGCAGGGTTTCCGCGCTGCACAGACCTGTAAGGCCAAGTACATCCAGGTTCCGCTGGATAAAAAGACCTACGCGTACGACGTGAAGGCGATGCTTGCTGCTCACCCGAATCCGGGTGCGTATTACATCGTGAACCCGAACAACCCGACCGGCACGATCACGCCGAAGTCGGACATCGAATGGCTCGTAAAGAACAAGCCTGCCGGTTCGGTTGTCATCGTCGACGAGGCCTATCACCACTTCTCGACCGAAGACTCCGTCATCGACATGGTTGCTGCAGACAAGGACGTCATCGTCCTGCGCACGTTCTCGAAGATCTACGGTATGGCAGGCGTTCGCGCCGGCTTCGCCTTCGGCCGTCCTGACCTGCTGGCGAAGTTTGAGACTGTCACGTCGAACAACCGCCAGATCGGTTCGATCTCGCTGACCTCGGCCGCAGCCGCAGCCGCCAGCCTGAACGATCCGCAGCTGGTTCCGCTGCGCCGCAAGATCAACAAGGACACGCTGGACAACACGCTCGAGTACCTGCAGAAGAACAACTTTGCATTTATTCCTGGTGCACAAGCCAACATGTTCATGGTTGACGTAAAGCGTCCCGGCGCCGAAGTGCAGCGCGCGATGCTTGGCGAGAAGGTGGCTATCGGCCGTGTCTGGTCGATCTACCCGACGATGGTCCGCGTGACCGTCGGTACACCGGAAGAGATGAAGAAGTTCCAGACGGCCTTCACCAAGGTCATGAACTCGCCCACCGCACCGGTGGCAGCTCATCTGGACATCAACGACATCCCGCACGAGCTTTACCGCGCATAACTCCTGCCCAAGCGGCATACCTGGAAGACCCCGGCGATTTCTGCCGGGGTCTTCCATTTTCGGCTGGGGGCGAGCCGGCGCGGTACGCTTAAGCATCTGAAGGAGAACGATGCCAGCAGCCTATATCTCGACGCGTCTTTCCTCTGTGCCTTTTCCGCCGTCGTTTGGCCAAGGCGCACGTAATGCTGTGACCACGTGCCTGCGGATTCAACCGGGCGAGAAAGTTACGGTCATCACCGATGAGAAGACGATGGCGATCGCGGCGTCGATCGCTGTGGAACTGGACCGGATCGGCTGCCAATGGAATGGCTTTGTACTCGAGGAGCTTGCTCCTCGGCCGTTGATCGGAATGCCTGCTGCTGTGCTGGAAGACATGGAGTCGAGCCAGGTGAGCATCTTCGCCGTGGAGGTGCAGCCGAATGAGTTGCGCAGCCGGATGGAGATGACGGATGTTGTGAACCGCCGCCGCATGCGGCACGCCCACATGGTGAATGTGACACCCGAGATCATGGTGCAGGGCATGCGCGCGGACTTCAGTGCGGTCGATGCGCTGTCGCAGGCGGTTCTGGATCGCGTGCGTGAGGCGACTTATGTGCGTGCGACGACTGCTGCTGGAACGGACATCCACGCGCAACTAAACCCGAACTACAAGTGGTTCAAGACGTCGGGCATCATCTCCACGGAGAAGTGGGGAAACCTGCCGGGCGGCGAGTGCTTTACGGCTCCGGGTGAAGTGAACGGTGTGTTTGTGGTCGACGGTGTTGTTGGCGACTATCTGTGCGCTCGTTATGGCATCCTGCGGGAGACGCCGCTTTCGATTGCTATTGAGAACAATCGGATCGTTCGGATTTCCTGCGAGAACAAGCAGTTGGAGCGGGAATTCTGGGCTTACACGCACACGGACGAGAACAGCGACCGCGTGGGTGAATTCGCAATTGGGACGAACATTGGCGTGCAGGAAGTGATCGGCAATATTCTGCAGGATGAGAAGTTCCCTGGCATCCATATCGCGTTCGGTGATCCATATGGCGCACATACAGGAGCGCCGTGGAAGTCTTCGACACACATCGATGTGGTCGGTCTCGGCTTCAACATCTGGCTGGGTGATGCTGAGGGCGAGTCTCAGATCATGCGCGATGGGGTGTTTCTGATTCAGCCTTAACGATTCCGGAGCGCGAGAAGTAAAAAAGGGGGCCATGTTCATGGCCCCTTTTTTTATGTCTGCTGTTGCGGTGCGAACGCTTACTTTACTGCGATGGAGCTGCGCAGCGTGAAGGTGATGGCACTCTCCGACGGGATGATGGTGTCGCGGCTGCCGGTGTACGCTCCTGCGACGGTGCCTGCGCCTGCGCCGGACATGCCGCCGATCAGGGCACCCTTACCACCGCCGGCCAGACCGCCGATGAGCGCACCGAGACCCGCGCCGCCGCCGATGAAGCCTGCAGTGCGCTTGCCGCGACCCTTGGTGCGTGCGATGTACTCGCTGGTCTGCACGCGGTAACCGCCGATGTTGGTCAGCTCGATGCCGATGGCGCCGGCGCCGGTGAAGTGGCCCCGGCCGTTGGCGCTGACGATCTCGCCACGCACTGAAGTACCGCGGCGGAAGACTGTTACTCCACGCACCACGATGGGGGAGTTAAGCTCGCCGCTGAAGCTGGTTCCGGGGCCGCCGCTATGTTCTGCCGAGAGCGATTCGTTGGTGCGGATGGTTACACGAGTACCAGCGGGGACGACCAGTGCCGGTGCGGGAGCGGGTGCCGCTGCGACCGGAGCTGCGGCAGGTGCGGGTGTTGCCGCGGGTGCGGGTGCTGTCGCGGGTCCGCTGGGGGCATAACCGGGCGCTGCTGCCGGGGGCATGGGAGTTACTGATCCGCCGGGTGCGACAGCAACTGGAGCACCGGTTGCGGGCGAGATGGCGGTGGAGCCATTGCCTACAGCGAGGACGGTGGAGCCGACGGGGAGCGGCTGGCCGGCGGCGATGACCTGTACGCTGCCATCGGGCATACGGACGGTGGTGGAGCCGGCGGTTGCGGCGTTATTGCTGTGGCAGCCGGCCAACATGGCCGCGGAAAGTGTTGCACAGAGCGCGAGCGAACGAACGGAGGGATGCATCCTGATGCTCCTGTATAAGACTGCGGACGCCGAACCTTTGTCATTGGATGGCCGTGCGTCATTTTTTGGTAGATGCAGCCGCAGCGTCGAAGTCGCCTACCGGCGAAAGTAAATTGTGCGGAAGCGCACACACACGAACGCCGCGATCCGGAGATCGCGGCGTTGCGAGAGAGTATTGGAAGGGAAGAGTTAGATCTTCGCTTCGCGATACGAGACGTGCTTACGCACGACCGGATCGTACTTCTTGAACTCCAGCTTAGCGCTGGTGGTCTTGGGGTTCTTGGTCGTGGTGTAGAAGTGGCCGGTACCGGCGCTGGAGACGAGCTTGATGATTGTGCGCATGTCCGTTATCCCTTCGCCTGGAGCAGGGCAGCTTCTACGCCCAGCTTGTTAATGGTGCGGAGGCCGCGTGCAGACACGCGCATACGCACAAACTTCTTCTCGCTCGGAACCCAAATGCGCTTCCACTGCAGGTTCGGCTCCCAGCGGCGACGCGTCTTATTGTTCGCGTGCGACACTTTATTTCCAGCCATCGGCCGTTTGCCGGTGATGGGACATACCTTCGCCATACCAATCTCCTGATGCCGGGTCTGATGTTTCAGACCAACCCTACGATTATGTCACGATTTCCACGAATTATTACACGCTTTTGTTGCGTTTCGGAGCCGGCAGAGGGAGAACCATGGGTGGTTCGCCGTGACCCCCTCCCCCCCCCCTCAATTTTCGTAAAAATCAGATTCGAAAGGGGTTAGGTTTTGCAGCGCCTGTAAAAATTAGATTCTATTGGACTTACACGCAAAAATTAGATTCTAAAGGATTTAGCTCGCGCCTAAAACGCCGTTATCCTCTACTCTTTCTATTCTAGCGGAATTCCTCTAATTATCCGCCACTTGTAAGTGGCTTTGAATGTGATGTTTAGATGGTCCAGGGGCTTGACAAGATTTCAGCGTGACGAGGATAGCGGTTCGAGATCCGTGCGAGCTCCGCCCTTGGAGGAATCTCCGGCGGGCTCCCTTCCCAGGAATGAGCCGTATTCGTCGCTCCATGGCGACCGGATGGTGACTCGGAGTCAGCTACCGGGGACTCGCAGGACCAGTGCTACGAGGATCGCTCCGGCGATCATGCAGGCGAGTTGCAGGCATACGCTGCGGATGGTGCTTTCTCCGGGGAGTTCCGGCATGAGGTTCACCAGGGCGATGTAGACGAAGCTGGCGGCACTTACGGGCAGGAGCCAGTTGGTTGCGTCGAATGTGTGGCCTGCCACGCCCACGATAGCTACCCCTGCCATGGCTGCCGCGGCGATGAGCAGAAGGAAGCGCTGGGCGCGGGCGGGCGAGACGTGGAGGTGGCGTAGCAGGGCGTAGTCGCCCATGCGGTGCGGCACTTCATGCAGCGTGATGGCAACGGCGGTTAGCCAGCCGATGCGACGGCCGGCGGCGAAGGCTGCGGCGACCGAGACACCATCGACGAAGCTGTGCAGCATGCCACCGAAGATGAGCGAGACGGGGCGTGCGCCGTGTTCGTGGTGATGATGGTGATGCGGACCGCAGTCGGGCTCGCCCTGCGCGGGCGTTTCGACAGGATGGCCGGTGAGTGTGGCGAAGATCCGCTCAAAGCAGAAGAGCACGAAGATGGTGGCGAGGAAGGTGAACCAGAGCGCCGGCCGATTGCCGACGGTGATGATGGCTTCCGGCATGATGTGCAGCAGCGCCGTTGCCAGCAGAACGCCGACGGCGAGACTGACGAGATACCCCATGCCGCGTTCGAGCAGGCGATGCCGCGCACTGAGCCAGAGCGCTGCCGCCATGGCCACTGCCTGAATCGCCGCTACGGCAATGCCTGCTTCCAACGTTTCCTCGTTCCTTAATTCTTTCGTATGCCCCTGAGAGATTCCCTCAGCGGCTAAAGCCGGTCTCTCTTGAGTTTGTTGATGGCATGGCTGAAGCCATGCCCCTCCGAAAGCAAAAGCTTAAATTCTTGCTTCCGATGTCCCTGGTGCTGAGAGGTCTTGTGCGCGTCTGATGGGTTCCGTAAGCGGCGAACGCCGGTCTTTCTTGAGCTTGTTGATGGCATGGCTGAAGCCATGCCCCTCCGAAAGCAAACGCTCAGGTCCTTGCTTCGAAGCAAGAGCTTGATGGTTGAGGATCACTTCGGCGAGAGGCACTCTATCAAGACTACCTTCTGTAAGCCTCATCTTCCTACAAGTTGCGGCGGGTGCGCGGCGATCTTGTAATGGATGCGCTCACCGTCTGGTAGTTGCAGAGATGCAATGCAGCCGGTGCCCCGTATGGCGTTGCAGAGACAGAGATGGTCTGCCGTTCGCAGGTCACTCATGGTGATGGATCGTTCCCGGATCAGGCCTGCTTCGAGGAGTGCTGCGCGGTAGGTACCGGGCAGGCAGCCACTGGCGAGCGGTGGTGTGAGCCACTGTCCCTGCAGGCATGCCAGCAGCGACGAAATGCAGCCCTCGGTGATCTCACCGATTTCATTCCGGAAGAGGGCTTCGTCGTGGCCTGCGGCATGCGCTTCGCGCAGGGCCGGATCGTACTCCGGGCGGAAGGTGCTCTTGTGGCGGAGGTACGGAGCTTCGCGGCTCGTGATCTGTCTTGCGAAGCTCACCTTTAGATGGGGCTGCCAGTTGGGAGCGTCGGCATGCTGAAGCTCAACCGCGCCATTGCGGTGGAGAAGCAGTCGCAGACGCCTGGGTTGGCCGTCCCACTGGGTGCTTGCTTCTGCGATGGTGGCGAGGATGGCTTCTGCGTCGAAACGGAATCCGAGGGATGCGGCGGAGCTTTCGAGGCGCTGCAGATGGAATGGGAGCAGCGGTATTCTTTCCGCGAGTTCCCGCTCATGCGCAAGAGTGCCAATGTCCGGGGCAGCCGGGGTGGTGCCCATCCAGCGCATTGTTTCGATCAGTTGGATGGGTTGGGCTGCGCGTTGCAGGAAGGCGGTTTTGAGGAGGCATTCGTCGTATTCGCCGGTGGAGGTGGAGTCTGCGACGATGCCGCCGCCGACTCCTAACACCATCGTTTTGCCGTCGAGTACGACGGTGCGGATCGCTACGTTGAAGCACGCGTTGCCGTCCGGTGCAAAGTAGCCGATGGCGCCGGTGTAGATGCCGCGTGGGTGGTCCTCGATCTGTGCGGTCAGTGCCATGGTGTGACGTTTGGGTGCGCCGGTGATGGAACCAGAGGGGAAGAGTGCGCGGAAGACCTGATACCAGGCGAGCCGGTGGGGCGTGCGGCCGGTGATAGTGGAGGTCATCTGCAGCAGCGTGGGATAGCGCTCGACTTCGAAGAGGCGATCGACGCGGACGGTGCCCGCTTCGCAGATGCGGCCGAGATCGTTGCGGAGAAGGTCGACGATCATGACGTGTTCTGCGCGGTTCTTCTCGTCATTGCGCAGGGACTCGGCGCGCGCGTCGTCTTCGGCTGCGGTTGTGCCGCGCAGCGCGGTGCCTTTCATGGGTTTGGTGGTCAGCGTGCCGTCGGGTGTGGCGCGGAAGAAGAGTTCCGGTGAGAGGCTGAGGACGGTTTGCTTTGCGGTAGCAGGTTCAGGATGGCGCCGTAGCTGCATGGCTGCTGCGTTTGCAACGCCGCGTAGAGCGTGGCTGCGTCGTCGGCGTACGGACTTAGTGCGTGGGTGGTGAAGTTGAGCTGGTAGGTATCGCCGGCGGCGATCCACCGCTGGATGCGGGCGATGGCGGCGGTGTAGTCTTCGCGGCGGATGCGCAGCATGGGAGCGATGGGCAGCGGTCCAGGCCTGGGCGGTTCGGGCTCATCCGTGGAGTCGCTTGTGTGGTCGAAGATGCGCGGCGCGGTGTAGATGCCGAAGGTTGCGAGCGGCGTCCTGGTTACTCGTGTGGGCAGGTCGAGGAAGTGGGAGCCGGCTTCGTAGTCCAGGGAACCGGCTACCCAGTGGCCTTCGGCGAGGGCCTGCTCGATGGCTTCGAAGAGAGACGGAAGTTCTTGCGGCGAGTGCGCGGTGAGGACGCGGTCAGCGGCGAGGAAGAGATAGGAGTGGTGCTGCGTTTCGCTTGGGAGTGAAGACTCAAGCAGGACCGTGCCGGTCTGGTCGAGGGCAGCCCTGCGCCAGGACGCGGGGAGCGGCGTCCATTTCCTTGGCTGGTCTGCGGGAACAGAGGGCATGGCAATAGTGTCTCGCGTCCCGTGCGTCGGGGTGTGCGAAACGAAGAACCCCATGTCTCAGAGAGGGAGACGTGGGGTTCTAACTGTGTCGTCGGATGTGTCTAGTTGCGGTTGGGACGCGTGATGATGATGGCGCGTGCGCGTTCGCCGGGGTCGCAGGTGTACTGGCGCTTGCGCATGGCGTCGAGCCAGGCGACATCACCGCATTCCAAGGTGCGTGTTTCCATCTCAGAGACGAGGGTGAGGGTACCTTCGACGACCATGGTGAATTCAACGCCTTCGAAGATGCGGGGCCGGAAGCAGACCTCTTCGGCGGTACCGCGAAATTCTGCGATGCAGGGAACCATGCTGCTGTCGGCGATGAGGCCGCTGAGGTTTTCCGAGAGGAAGGTCGGTACGGTTCCGGCGTTCTTCTGCAGGCGTACGCGCTCCGACTGGCGGAGGATGCGGAAGGTGATGGGCTGCTCGTCGCGGAAGAAGTACGAGAGATCTTTGCCGAAGGTGATGGAGATACGCGCCAGGTTTCGAACCGTGGGGACAACACGACCGGTTTCCAGCTGGGACAGGAAGCTGGCCGAGAGGCCGGTTTTCTTGCCGAGTTCGACGAGACCCATGGAGCGTTTCATGCGGAGGCGCCGGATGCGGTCGCCAATCTGCTTCGCTTCAATGGTGGACTCGACCTGGTTGGGCTCTACCACATCCACCGCGTCGGGGATGCGAACTTCTTCTTCCACTCGCATGGTTTTTGAGATGGTGAACAGACGAAAGAAGCTGCCCGGCGATGTGCGGGCAGCTTTCTTTGTCACTGGATTATCGTGCGGAATTGTTCGTTAAAAATCTTCGCCAAAGCCAACTTCGCCTTCGACCGCGGTCTGGTAGGCCGAGACGCGGCGTTCGAAGAAGTTGGTGAGCTCCTGGACGTCCTGCAGCTCCATGAAGCTGAAGGGGTTCTTGGTCTTGAAGTGAGGCGCGATGCCGAGTCGCTGCAGGCGGCTGTCGGCGACGTAGCCGAGGTAAGCGCGCATGTCGCGGACGGAGAGTCCGGCGACGCCGCCGGAGAGCAGATCGTCTGCGAATTGTGCTTCGCAGTCAACGGCTTCCTCGAGCATTTCGATGATCTGGCGCTCAAGATCGGCGTCCCAGAGGTCTGGTTCCTGCTGGCGGACGGTGTTGACGACCTCAAAGGCGAACTCGAGGTGGCAGCTTTCGTCACGGAAGACCCAGTTCGTGCCCGATGCCAGGCCGTGCAGCAGGCCCTTCGAACGGAAGAAGTAGACGTAGGCGAAGGCCGCGAAGAAGAAGAGGCCTTCAATCGACGACGCGAAGCAGATGAGGTTGAGCAGAAACTGGCGGCGGTGATCGCGCGTCTCGAGCGTGTCGAGGGCCTGGATGGAGTCCATCCACTTCATACAGAACTCGGCTTTCTTCTGGATGGAGGGGATGTTCTCAACGGCGGAGAAGGCCTCTTCGCGCTCTTTCTGGTCGGGGACGTAGTTGTCGAGCAGCGTCAGGTAGAACTGGACGTGCACGGCCTCCTCGTAGAGCTGGCGCGAGAGGTAGAGGCGCGCTTCGGGCGAGTTGATGTGCTTGTAGAGATTGAGCACGAGGTTGTTCGAGACGATGGAGTCGCCGGTCGCGAAGAAGGCCACGAGGCGCTTGATGGTGTGGATCTCGGCCGGGCTCATCTTCGAACGAAGATCGACGAGGTCGGTGGAGAAGTCGACTTCTTCCACGGTCCAGGTGTTCTTGATACCGTCGCGGAACATGTCGTAGTAGACCGGGTACTTCATCGGACGAAGCGTGAGACACATGCCGGGATCAAGGATGGAGATCGGTGCTGCGACGGAGTTAGCCGTGGTTACTGGCGTTGCGATGGTGGACATTGGATAGGACTCCTAACGAACTTGTTTCGCCTGCGTGCGGCGGGCGTGCTTTCTGCAAAGCACGCGGGATAACAGGGCGTGCGGGGCCGCCTTAAGGCCGCCCCACACGTATGTCTTACTGGCAGGCCTCGCAGCTCTCAGGGTTTTCGAGAGAGCAGGCGATGGCTGCGGAGGCGTCGATGGGCTGCTGCTCCGGCTCGGGGACGGAGACGTTCTGCAACTGGGCCTGTGCGGTCTGCGGCAGGCTGGAGGACATGGCGCCCTTCTGTACGGTGGTCTTCGCGATCTTGGTTGCGGGACGCGAACGCAGGTAGTAGGTCGTCTTGAGGCCCTGCTTCCAGGCGTACATGTACATGGAGGAGAGGCGGCCGATGTTGGGCGACTCGCTGAATAGGTTGAGCGACTGTGCCTGGTCGATGTAGGCGTTGCGTGCTGCTGCCATATCGATGAGGCTGCGCATGGGGACTTCCCAGACGGTGCGGTAGATGAGCTTCAGCTCGTCGGTGAGGTCGTCGATGTTCTGTACGGAACCTTCGGACATCTTGAGCTTCATGCGCATCTCTTCGTTCCACATGCCGAGTGCCTTGAGCTCGTTGATGAGGTAGCGGTTGACCTGCAGGAACTCGCCTGAGAGGGTTTCGCGCTTGAAGAGGTTGGAGATCTGCGGCTCGATGCACTCATAGCAGCCGACGATGGATGCGATGGTCGCCGTAGGTGCGATGGCGATCAGTAGGGAGTTGCGCACTCCAGACTGCTTGATGCGCTGGCGCAGTGCCTCCCAACGCTCGGGCTCGCTGGGCGTGATCTTCCATAGGTCGAACTGGAAGTTGCCCTGTGCGAGGCGGGTCTCGTTGAACGAGGGGTGCGGTCCGTTCTTCTCGGCGAGCTCGGTGGTGGCGAGCATGGCGTAGTAGTAGATCTCTTCCTGAATCTTGGTCGAGAGTGCCTGCGCTTCGGGGGAGTCGAAGGGAAGACGCATCTGGAAGAAGACGTCCTGCAGACCCATGACGCCAAGGCCTACGGGGCGCCAGCGGTTGTTGGCCTTGAGGGCCTGCTGCACCGGGTAGAAGTTGATGTCGATGACGCGGTCGAGCATGGGCACGGCAACCCGGACGGTGTTGGCGAGCTTCTCGAAGTCGAATACCGTCTTGCCGTTTTCGTCAGTCTTCATGTGACGACCTAGGTTCACCGAGCCCAGGTTGCACACAGCCGTCTCGTCCTTGCTGGTGACTTCCGTGATCTCCGTGCACAGGTTCGACAGATGGATCACGTTGCCGGGCAGGCCTGTCTGGTTGTTCTTGACGTTGCAGGCGTCCTTGAAGGTCATCCAGCCGTTGCCGGTTTCGGCAAGCGAACGCATCATGCGTGCGTAAAGGTCTCGCGCCTTCATCTGGCGGTAGTAGATCTTGTCTTCTTCGGCCTGGATGTAGGCCTTTTCGAACTCTTCCCCGAAGAGGTCAGGGAGCTGCGGGACGAGCTTGGGGTCGAAGAGCGACCACATGCCGTCCTCGTCGACGCGCTTCATGAAGAGGTCGGGAATCCAGTTGGCGAGGTTCAGGTTGTAGGTGCGGCGGGAGAGATCGCCGGTGTTCTCGCGGAGTTCCAAGAAGCTCTCGATGTCCGCGTGCCAAGGCTCGAGGTAGACGCAGCATGCACCCTTCCGCTTACCGCCCTGGTTGACGGCGGCGACGGAGGAGTCGAGCGTACGCAGCCACGGCACGATGCCGTTGGAGAGGCCGTTGGTGGCACGGATCAGCGATCCTTCGCTGCGGACGCGGTGAAAGGCGAGGCCGATGCCGCCGGAGAACTTGCTGAGCAGCGCGACGTCCTTGTAGGAGTCGTAGATGGATTCGAGCGAGTCCTGCGGTGAGTCATGCAGGTAGCAGCTCGACATCTGCGGGTGCTTCGTACCGCTGTTGAAGAGCGTGGGCGACGACGGCATGTAGTCGTGCGAGGAGATCAGGTTGTAGAACTCAATTGCTTCGTGCGGGGTGCCGGCGAGACCGCAGGCGACGCGCAGGAAGAAATGCTGCGGGGTCTCGATGACCTTGCGGGAGAGGGGATCGCGGAGCAGGTAGCGGTCGTATACGGTGCGCAGGCCGAAGTACTCGAAGCGGTCGTCGTTGTCTTCCTTGATGGCCTGGTTCAGCTTGCGCATGTGGATGCGTACGAACTCTGCGACTGCGGGCGAGACGATGCCGACCTGCGCGCCGTACTCGACGGACTGCGAGAAGGAGTGCAGGTTTTGACCGGCGACTTCCTTGAGGATGGTGGCCAGCAGCAGCCGCGAAGCCAGCTTGGAGTACTGCGGCTCTTCCGCAATAAGGGAAGCGGCAGTGTCGATGGAGATGGCGTCCAGTTCGCGGGTGGTCGCGCCGTCATAGAGACCACCGATGGTCTTGGATGCGATGCGGATCGCATCGACGTGCTGCAGGCCGTAGCCAGAGCGCTGCACGGCGCGGACGATCTTGTTGACGTCTACCGGTTCGAGAGCGCCGTTCCGCTTTTTGACGTGCATGACGGGCGTTTCTTCGCGGGCGGGGAAGCCGGGAAGGATATCGGAAAGGCTGGTCTGGACGGTAGTGCTCGCCATGGTGCTCCTTGCATGCGCCATTGAAGGCGCGCTGCCGAAATGGGGTGGAGAACATTCGTTTCGGGCGATGTGTTTCCAGCAAGACCGCCTTGCCTTCGACCATCGTCTAACTGCTGCTTTTTTCGCTTTAGCTTCGCTTGTGCAGGGATCGCTGGGGAGCGGTGCCATGCACTGCATCGGAAGTAGATGTACTTTAGCTCGTGCCGGGTGACCGCGCAAGCACAAGATGTGGGATGCCGGTGCAAAAGTCTGGCGGCACTTGTGGTCGTTCCGATGTGGGTAACCGCAACTTCAACTGTACGAAGAGTTGCCGTGGAAATGTGGTCCCGGAACTTGAGAAAGTGCTTCGACGGCGAAGAAGGCGGATAACCGCGTGGGGTGGGAACGGTGGTTCGCATTCCGCGACAAAGCGGTTTGCCGTGTCCCGTCCGAACCTCTATACTCGATCAAGTCGGAGAGTTGGCAGAGCCCGGTTGAATGCACCTGACTCGAAATCAGACATAGGCGTAAGTCTATCGGGGGTTCGAATCCCTCACTCTCCGCCACGACCTTCATTAAGTTCTACACGGAACGCCATAAACCCCTCTATCTGAGGGGTTTATCTGTTTCTATGCCTTCCACACAGTCTGCCGGATGTCTACCTGCTCCTACTGGTACGCATACTGGCGGAAACTCCGTTGGAAAGCGTCCCTATTCATCTCTTTGGCCCCGAGGCTGGAAGTGGGGGACTGAAAGTATCGACGAAGGAGCGTCGATATCCAGGATATGTACGCGAGCTTATTCAGAAGAGCCATTGGGCTGATCGCCCCGCTCGCCGAGATTCCCGAATCAGACTTACACCTATCCTAGGGAAGCAGTTGCGTTCCTTGGTTTAGGACTCGAGGATTGCGATCTTAAATGCGCCATTTGACCCGCGACGGGAGGGCCTAAGCTACATCTTTAAGATGTGTGGCGAGCTCGAGTCAGGTTTGCCCGATGTTCAAAACCTAAGACAGTGATGATCGAGGGCAAAGGGGGACGCGACCACTCTGTACGCCGGCGGCATCAAGACGGCTGTAGCGACTTGCGGCACAGCGTTCACCGTCGCGCACCTTGAACTGGCGATCGCCAACGATATCCGTAAGATCGTGTTGGTCTTCGACCCGGACAAGGCTGGCGAGCAGGGAACTGACAATCTTTGCAAGTTGAGATCCCACAGGTAGGGCCCTCTGACGACATACCGGCGGTGGCCCTACCTACGGTTGGATCTTTCCGCTGGTGGACGAAGTCCCCGTTCGCGGGACATTCTTTGTAATGTGCTTATCGAGAAATTCGTGCAGCAAACCGCCCGCTGCGCGTCCTCCCATGCTGATTATTGCATTTGTAAAGACCAAGCCATAACCGCGGTCAGCATGCGGATAGTAGAGGTTCGATATCATGCCGGCCCCAATGTCGCCGAGCAGGTAGGAGTAATTCGGAGCCGTATGGCCATTGTCGTTTCGCACAGCCACAGCGAAGCTGATGGCGTGCAAGGCGCGTGACTTGGTCGTGCCCGTCCCCTGATAGAAGTAGCGAGGATCCTGGTGAAGGAGAGAGGGGAAGACTGCATGGCTCAAAATGCTCTGGAAGAGACCGTCGCCATATGCGGCGGCGTAGCGTTTTCCGTATCCTGCCGCACCTGATCCGTAACCAGCATACGAGTTATTCGCTTGTTCCACGCCCGCTACGATTGCCGTGCCAGCAAAGCGCGTTGGATCGAGAAACTCATGAAGCGCTAAGCCGTACTTCTGCTTCGCGGTCATTGGCGCTGCATCGTGCACGAAGCTGATGTAGTAGTTGGGCAGGATGCCGATCAGTCGCTGTTTCTCCTGTGCCTTAATCTGCTCGGCTGCGATTATCTCCGTCGGTCGTACGGTCACCTCACTGCTGGCGGATGCGATCCCCAGCGTGATTGCGTAGATCGCCACGGCCTCTTGCGAGCCGACGTCGAAACTCTCGGTGGTGTATCCCTCAAAGCCATTCTGCGGCAGCACGACGACACGGTAGGTCCCGGAAGCCACTTTGCCAAAGGTGAACTTTCCGTCGATATCCGTTGACGCTTGCCGAATGTCCTTACCAGCAACGTCTTCCAAGTGGAGAGCAATCCCCACGATGGAAGCGCCGGCAGTGTCAAGAATCATGCCCGACAGTGTGGAGTCACCTTGTGTCGTGGCCTGCGCTATTGCCATGGACGATGTGCTCTGTGGAGTTGGGCCATCTGGCAGGTGGAGCGCGGCCTGGTTCTGGCCCCAGAGAGGAAGGGCGACAAACATACAGCTCATAGTAAGCAGGCCTAGCCGTGCGCAACTTTGTTGATAGAGCTGGACGACATCGCTCGCAGTCTCTTCCACGTGCGGTGGTGTGAGAGCGCACGCCGCGCCGACCGACTCATCTCTCTGACCGACGCGATCTGGACCGCCCAATAGTTGTTTCAGCTTCAGCTGGTGCCTCACGAATTCTGGAAGACAAGATCCCTCTCGTCCACCGTGACATGGTGAATAGTTGTGCTTTCCTTACGGTCCGCCATCGAGTGATGGCGATCACGCTGGCCTTCGGGGAGACAGCTCTTGATGCCGGGTGCTTCTTCCGACTGAGGTCGCCGACAGAACTACTGCTTTGCGGTCTCGATAGTCTTCGGAGCTTCCGATGTGTGGCTGTCGGCTGCGATGTGGAAGTTCATCGTCACGTCATGCATCCCCATGAACGAGCTGACAGGTTTGACCGGAGTGGTTATTTCGCCTGCTTTTGCCCATACCTGGTAGTCGTGATCGAGTGGCAGACCACCGAAGATATAGTTCCCGTTCTCGTCCGCAAGAAGTTGACGCACTTTCAAGGTTCGATCGTCCTTGAGGAAGACCTCAGCCCGTGGGATTCCTTTTTCGTGGCCGTCTCGCACAACTCCCTGCACGACGCGCTGCGGCACACGGTACGGCGCGTTGCGCTCAACGCCGCCGCCGCGGACGCTGACAATCGCTTTGAATGGGGCGGGTCCTGCCAGCGGCGCACCTTGTGCTGCCGCAAACCGACCGAAGATTAGAATGGCGCCCGCAAGAGCCAAGCAGGATCGCAGAGCGAGGGAATTACCACTGGAGTTTAAAAGCATGCGCAATGTCTTGCTCCTTCTGCAGCGGTCCTATGGATCACTGCGGCCGCGTTGGCTTTAGAAGAACGCTTCCGGTTTGTTGCCGTGGTCACGGTTTGTAACAAATTGTCATCGCCGCAGTCCGTTGGTGCTGCATGAGTGCACCGCCTGATCAGCTGCCTGACAGGATCCTGAAATGTCACGAGTGATGATGACAATTCGTTACCGACCGGAGTGCCGCCGAAGACTTCGTTGAACGTCTATCGCACTGTGAGCCGACAATATTCCAAAGTTTTTCGACACGAGATGGCTGACTGTAAACGCAAGGTATTTCTATCGCTTCTCTGTGCGGTAGTTACCTGCGTTGCTCCAAACAAATCCCTGGCGCAATCCGCGGCGAAATGGGACAAGCGCGGGAACGAGGCCGAGCTGCGTAATGATTTCGACGCAGCCTTTGAGGCCTATCGTCAAGCGCATCTACTGAAGCCGAAGGATCTCCGCTACGAGACCCACTATGAGCGGATGCGCTTCCAGGCATCGAACGCACATCTGGATCGTGGGCGTGTCTTGCGGCAATCTGGCGACGCCGGCGCCATGAAAGAGTTCGCGCGCGCCCTGCAGATCGACCGGGGAAATCAATCGGCTGCACAAGAGCTCCTCGCCTCAGAGGAACCATCCAATGCATCGCATGCGTCGGGAAGTGCGGTTGCTGGAGGAGGCGGTGCGGCCGCTCCGGTGGGGAACTTACAGGCACAGCATCAGAAGCGCGTGCGTCGCGAGATTGATTCTTTGGACAGTCCGGTCGAGCTCGCGCCAATTTCGATGGACCCTATCACCATGCACCTTGTTGAAGACAGCAAGGTCATCTATCAGGCGATCGCAAAGCTGGCGGGCCTCAATGTCATCTTCGATTCCGACTACAACTCGAGACGGATTGCGGTGGACCTCTCCAACGTGTCGCTGAACGATAGTCTCCGAATCGTCGGTAAGATAGCCGGGACGTTCTGGTCTCCACTTACGGAGAACACGATCTTTGTTGCGCAGAACAATCGCGCGAAGCATACCGACAATGACGGTCTTGCGGTAGAGACGTTCTATTTGACAAATATGTCGCAGCAGAATGATGCCAACGAAGTACTGACTGCGCTCAGGAATCTCCTCGATCCGAGTACCAAGATCTTTCTACTCGCATCGCAGAACGCCATTGTGATCCGTGCGACCCCAGCCGAGCTGGTGCTGGTTCAGAAGCTGATTGATGACTTTGATCGGACGCGCTCGGAAGTGGTCGTAGACGTTGCGGTTCTGGAGGTAAGCCGTGATCTGGAGCGGAATCTAGGCATTACGTTGCCGACGAGCTTCAGTGTGAGTGCCCAAGCCAGCAATGCGAATTCCACCAGTTCTTCGAGCTCATCGTCAACGTCTACTAGTACTTCCACCTCGGGATTGACGCTGAACACACTCGGCAACTTGAACGGCACCAACTTCGCCGTGACTTTGAGCAGCGCTTCGCTGAACGCGCTGCTGTCTGACTCGGACACGCGGGTTCTGCAGAATCCAAGGGTACGCGCGAGTGATGGTCAACAGGCGACGCTCAAGATCGGATCAAAGATCCCCGTCGCAACCGGTTCGACAACTTCCACGCTCACATCGACTGCCACAGCGACGACGCAGTTCACTTACGTGGATGTGGGTGTCAACATCGACATGACACCCACGGTTCATCTTGATCACCAGGTATCACTCAAGATGAAGATCGAAGTCTCCTCGCAGACAGGGTCAACCACCATCAGCGGCGTCTCGGAGCCGATCATCTCCCAGCGCTTGGTGCAGCAGGTGATTCAACTCAAAGACGGCGAACCATCCATTCTGGCTGGGCTTCTTCAGCAGAGCGATACCAAGAGCGTAAGCGGAACGCCTGGGCTAGGAGAGCTACCGTTTCTCAAATATTTTTTTAGCAGTCAGGACAAGAAGCAATCGAGCGACGAGATCGTCTTCCTACTGATTCCGCACATCGTTCGGGAATCACCCCTGACCGAAGCGAACACGAGAGTGATCGACAGCGGCACCAGCCAGAGCATCGAACTGCGGCATCGCGGCCCGAATGGCAGACTCAGCGATACGAAGGATGTGGACGATGTTGGAGGCAAAGAGCAGGCTGCCACCAGTCAGCCGACGTCTGCCGCGAACGCTGCCTCGGCCATGCTTGGACAGCTTGCGGCGCAGGCGCGTCCGCTGGTATCACCCACAACCAAGACAAGCGGCGCGATACCAAGTGCATCGGTAGTCCTTCAAGTGGTACCGTCCGCAGTGAATCAGCAGATCGGATCCACCTTCCAGGTGGCTGTGACGGCTTCCCACGCGGTCGATCTATTCAGCGCTCCGTTCCAAGTAAATTTCGATCCCAAGGTGTTGTCGCTCGTGCGCGTGGACAACGGAGAGCTCCTGGGCCGTGACGGTCAACCCGCGGCGTTGCAGCAACGCGAGAGCGGCAATGGAGTGGTCTCCGTATCCGTGGTGCGGCCACCAAATGCTGGTGGGGTGACGGGTGATGGAAGCCTTGTGATCCTTACGTTCAAGGCGGTAGGCAGTGGAGATTCGACTCTAACCCTGACGAACATGAACGCCACTGACAGCAAGCAGAGTGGCCTGGCTGTCGTCGGGAAACCTGGGGCGGTGCATGTTCAGTAGATGGGAGGCGGGACTTGTTTTCTTGCTTCCCCTCGGTGCTGCGTGCGCAAGTCCCGGTATCACTTGCGCAAGCACGGTGGTACTCAGTAGCAGCAGTAATCAGAGCGAGTCGCAACCATCTGCTGCGGATGTGCCGACGACCACGGCGCATACCGGGTCGCGAAGACAAAAGCGGGAGGCAGACGACGCCTATCTGGAAGGAGCAAAGTTCTTCGCGCGCGGAGAATTTCAGAAGGCCCAGCGCCAATTTGAACGAGCCGTCCACCTCGACCCTGACAACCGAACCTACGTCCTGGCGCTGCTCTATGCGCGTGAGGTTGAGGTGAAGCGATTAATGCAGGCCTCCTTCAAGTCGCGCCTTGCGGGCGATGCTGGAGAGGCCGACCGCTTGTTTGCGGGAGCAAGAACTCTCGATCCGAACAACCCGCTCGTACTGCAATTCGCCGACACCCTACGTAAAACGACAGGGCAGCAGGAGCGGCGTACGTCAGAGGAATTTGAGGGACCGCTTGCCTTGACACCCTTTGATGGGGTCCGGAGTTTTCATACGAGTGGCGCCACACAGCAGGTCGTCCGCGAGGTTTACAGGGCGTTCGGCATCGAAAGCGTCTTCGATCCTTCTGTCCTGAGTGGGAAGAACCTTCGCATCGATGTCGATGATGTTGATTTCCTGGGGGCAGCCCGCGTGCTTCATAAGGCGGCCCATCTCTTCGCCGTACCACTGGACTCGACGAGCGCCTTGATTGCAGATGACGCAGAAGAGGTGCGTGGATTGCTCATGCCACTGGTGGAAGAGACCATCTATCTCTCCTCGCAGAACCGGCCGCAAATGCTGGAACTCGCAAATGTCCTGCGTTCACATTTTGATCTGACGCATCTGGCGGTGAATGCCGACAGCGGCATCATCGTTGTTCGTGGTCCACAAGCATCCGTGCACCGCATCCATGATCTGTTGACCGAGCTTGCTGTGCGAACTGCAGACATCCTGCTCGACATCAACATCTACGAAGTCGACAAGACTACCGCCCGCAAGATCGGGTTTGCACCGCCGACCTCGGCCACTGCTACTGACGTCTCTGGCACGGCACAGAAGCTGATCTCAGATAACCAAACCCTACTCAATGAATCTATCTCGAGCGGTGCGTTGACTCTCTCGGGCACGACTTATCAGCAGGAACTGCAGGAGGTCGCATTCCTCGTGGCAGCCGGCGTGTCTGGAAGTAGTTCCCTTACAAGCATCCTTGGAACTGTCGGCAGCCTGGAGGGTGTTCCGCTGCTGGGAATATCTATGGGTTCGACCAGTTTGAATATGCTCTTGAACTCCACCGACGTCCGGATGTTGAATGCGCTCCAGATACGCTCGAGTGACCGCCACGAGGCCACGTTGCGTGTCGGATCCCGCTATCCAATTCTGACGGCAATCACGACTTCGGCTTCGAGCAGCACTGTAGCGCAGGAGTTGGCGGCTGCTGGGGTCAGCAGTTCCGTCATTGCACAGCTCACTGGGTCCAGCGGCAGCGGTAGCAACACGACGCCGCAGATCCAGTTCGAGGATATCGGCCTCACGCTCAAACTGACACCACGGCTCCTTCGGGACGGAGACGTGGAATTGAATCTCGACTTCAAGCTCGAATCCCTGGGAGGAACCGGGGTCAACGATATCCCTATCCTCAACAACCGGGCGCTGAAGTCGACCGTTACCATCGCCCCTGGCCAATCGACCATGCTTGCCGCCCTGGTAAGTACAGATGAAGCAAAGGCGCTGGACGGTTTGCCTGGGATGGCAGATCTACCGGGTTTCCAAAGCACCAACAAGAACTCCGACGGAACCAGGAACGAGCTTTTGATCACAGTGACGCCGCACGTGGTGAGCGACTCTGCGATGCACGTCAGCACCTACCGCGTCGGTGACAGATTCTGATTGGAACGAACTCCACATACCGTCGCGACTGACTCTTGTCATTCAGATCCCTTTGAATTTTTGAGGATGGAGAGCCAGCATGTAGCCACCGCTCCTTACGGTGAGGATGCCCCCTCCGAACTGTGGAACACGGCCCAGCTTTCGCCGAAGTCTCAAGATGTGCATGTCCAGACTTCTGTCGAGTGGGTCATAGGTCCGAAGCAGCACGATCTGCGCCAGCAGCTCACGACTGCACACTTCATACGGCCTATCGAGTAAGAGACGTAGGAGCTGAAATTCCGCCGGGGTCAAGGTAAGCTTCGTTCTGCCGTAAGAGATTTCATGCGTTTCCAACTGGACTACAAAATGACCGAAGGAGTGAGTAGAAGGGCCGTTCGGGCTCCTAGCCAATTGACCTGATCGACGGACAACGGCCCCCATGCGAGCAAACAATTCCCGCAGGCTGAAAGGCTTCGAGATGTAATCATCCGCCCCGAGCTCCAGACCCACAATGCGATCCGTCTCTTCGCATCGACCACTGATAACGATGATGGGTGTCCCCATCGAGTCGTGAATCTCTCGGATAAGGTCGAAGCCACTGCAGTCCGACAAGTCAATGTCGAGCAGAATTACCTCGAAGGGTTTGCTCCGGCAGAGTTCCAGCGCACGTTGGCCGTTATGCCCGGCATGGACTATCCAGCCGTGCTGGCCGAGGAAGCTTGCGAGCATTCGGCATAGATCTACATCGTCATCGACGATCAGGACATCGCGAGACACGCCGCGTGAATGTAGTAAGTCGTGGATGCCACACTCCCGCAAAACTCCGCGAACGGTACCTCAAGTCATGCTGATCTGGTTGTGACAAATCGTTACGGTCAGTGACCACTCATGACGGAACGGCCTTCGGTGAAAGCCGTCTATAAACAACGAGGGTCGAATCGGGAGTCCATGAGAAATCCAATACCCAGACTGATCCATTCGGTCAATACGACGATGAAAGAACCAATCCTTTCCATGTCGGCATGGCTCCCATCGCTGCTGGTCAGCTTTCTCATCGGAGGTACCGCCTACGGCTTTCTCTACGCAGGTTTTGCTCTCTGTTTGGACGTGAAGGAAGTGGTTGAGTTCCACGCACGCCCGAAAACAATTCCCGTCGCAACCGAAGGTTGAACGCCAAGAGCTAGCGTTCTACGTTTGGCGTACGAAACGGCCTTCCGCGCAACGGGAGTGCGGTGCAGGCAGCGGCCAGTTTCTTGCGGACCTGGCCTTTTAGGAGTTCGACCTGGCAGAGCCCTTCAGGGTGAGGTGCCTTCTATGGCTTGCGAGTAACGTCCTTCTCCGATGGCAGATCTGTCGCACTCCAACCACCACCGAGAGCCGCGATCAACTGGACAGCCGCGGTCATGCGGCTGGTACGGAGGTTGACTTCCGTTTCCTGGCTGTTGAAGACACTGTTCTGTGCTGTCAGAACATTAAGGTAGGTGTCGACGCCCGTTGTGTAACGGGTGAAGGCGAGCTTCTGGTATCGCTGCGCGGAGGTGATCGCTAACTGCTGTCGTTGTTGCTGTTCAGCGAGTTGCCGGCTTGAGATCAGATAATCTTCGACCTCCTTGAAGGCGTTCAGCACCGTCTGCCGGTATGCCGCCACATCTGCGTTGTACTGTGCCTTGTACTGTTGCACCGTAGCGCGGCGCGCTCCCGCGTCGAAGATCGTCTCGGTTGCGCTTGTGCCCAGTGACCAGAAGCCCGCGGAGAGATTCAGCAGGTGCGTAATGTCTGAGCTTTGTGTTCCCGCGCTGGCAGTCAGAGAGATGTCAGGGTAGTAGGCCGCCTGGCCGACGCCGATCAGTGCATTCGCCTGAGCCATCGTTCGCTCGGCTGCTGCAATGTCTGGACGCCGTTCCAGCAGTTGGGATGGGATCCCGACCGGAACGAACGGAGGCTTGGCATCCAACGGTTTGACGGCGATTGAGAAGTTGCCTGGGGGCTGACCGATCAGCAGAGCGATGGCGTGTTCGTACTGGCCACGTGTTGTCGCCACCGCGGCTGCATTCGCTTCGGCGGTGCGAAGGTTTGTCTCGGCCTGGGCGACATCCTGGTCAGAGTCAATGCCGGTCCGGTATCGCGTCTGGGTGAGACGCAGAGTATCTCGGTAGGCATCCACTGTCTTGTTGTAGAGCTCCTGAAGTGCGTCCTGGCCGCGCAGTTCGAAGTAATACTGAGCCAGACTGGCCTGCTCGCTGAGTGTTTCGTTCGCCAGATTTGCCGCACTTACCTGTGCCGCGTTGGCGTCCTCGCGAATGGTGTTACGAACCTTCCCGAAGAGATCAGGCTCCCAAGAGGCGCTGAAGGGGAGTGAGTAACTGTGGCTGCTGTTGCTCGCAAGCGTCGTCCCGGTCGTACCGCTTCCGCTCGTGCCCGTGGTGGACGTCGTTGCGGTCGCGGTGCTCTGATTGCCCTGACCTTGGATGTTCGTGCTGGGTGCAAACGAGATCGATGGATAGAGAGAGGCATGGGCATTGCGGACAACAGCGCGCGCCGCCATGTAGTTCTCGAAGTATTGCTTGATGTTCTGGTTGTCGATGATGAGGTGTTCTTCCAGAGCGTTTAGCTCTGCGTTCTGGAAGACCTCCCACCACTTTCCGCGCAGCATGGCATCGTCTGGATGAGCCTGACGCCAACCGTTGCTGCGGGCTTCGTCGCTGCCGGCCTGGTTCTCCTTGTATGCGACTGGCGGCGCTGTAGGCATCGAGGCACGGACATACTTAGGGCCAACGCGGCAACCACCAAGCAGGGAGAGAGAAAGCGTTAACGCTGCGCCCGTTGCGCGAGCAGATGTGACAAGTTTCATAATGCCCCCTGGGCCGCGATCGCATGAGGATGGTTCGATTGCTTGCGACCAAAGCGATGGCGCAGGCGATCCAACATCAGGTACACGACTGGCGTGGTGTAGAGCGTGAGGACCTGGCTCACAAGCAAACCACCGAGAATGGTGAGGCCAAGTGGCCGGCGAAACTCCGAGCCGATTCCGCTGCCAAAGGCCAGTGGAACTGCTCCGAAGAATGCTGCCGCGGTGGTCATCAGGATGGGACGAAAGCGCAGGATGCAGGCTTGGAAGATGGCGTCTTCGGGCGGCAAGTTTTGCTCGCGTTCCAACTGCAACGCAAAGTCGATCATCATGATGGCGTTCTTCTTCACAATGCCGATGAGCAGGATGATCCCGATCAGGGAGATGACGTCCAGTTCGGCATGGAAGAGCACGAGCGTGATGACTGCACCGAGCGATGCGGATGGGAGCGTGGTGAGGATGGTGATGGGGTGAATGAAGCTCTCATAGAGAACACCCAGGACGATGTATACCGCGAAGATGGCGGTGGCGATCAGAATCGGCTCAGAGTCGATGGAAGCCTGATAGAGCTGGGCTGTGCCGGAGAAAGCTCCATGCACGCTCTTCGGTATGTGCAACTGTGTTTCCAGCGCGTGCACCTCGCTGGTTGCTTTTTCAATCGATGTCCCGCCTGCCAGGTTGAAAGAGATGGTCGACGACGGATAGAGACCGGAATGGTTCACGGACAGCGGGGCGGTGAGCGTTTTATAAGTGCTGATGGCACTCAGGGGGACGGAACCGCTGGCGGTTTGCACATACGTATTGCGAAGAGTCGCGGGTGATTGCGTGAACTGCTGCTGGGCTTCGAGGATGACATGGTACTGATTGAGCGGCTTGTAGATCGTCGACGTCTGCGCCTGCGAAAAGGAGTAGTTCAGGGCGTCGTTGATATTCGAAGGCATGATCCCAAGGCGGGCTGCCGTGCGACGGTCATACGTCAGGTAGGCCTCCAGGCCACCGCTCTGTAGATCGGAGTTGACGTCGGCAACGAGGGACAGTTTCTTCATCTCGCGTGTGAGCAGGGGGACGTATTTCTTCAGGTCGCTTGTGGAGTCTGCCTGCAGCGTGTATTGATACTGTGCGTTCGATTGTCGCGCGCCAAGGTTGATCTCCTGCGCGGCCATCAGGAAGGTCTGCGCCTCTTTGACTACCATCAGTTTCGGACGCAGACGATTCAGGACAGCAGTCGCACTCAGCTTGCGCTCGTCCAGTGGCTTGAGGACAACGAACATGAAAGCGTTGTTCGACGTGCCGCTGATGCCGCCGCCCGTAAAACCAATGACATTCTGGACTGCAGGATCTGCGCGAACGATCTCGACGGACTTCTTGGTGGCGCCATCCATCATCTGGAACGACGCATCCTGTGGACCCATGACAGCGCCCATCAACAAGCCTGTGTCCTGCTGGGGAAACAAGCCTTTTGAGACACGCATCAGGTACACAACATTCAACCCGATGGTGAAGAGGAAGACCGCGAGGACCAGCACTGCGTGGTCGCGGATCACCCAGCGAAGGCTGCGTTCATACATGGCGCGCAGCCAGTCGAAGCAGCTTTCCACGAACCGATACAAGCGGCCGTGCTCTGACTTCTCGCGGGGCTTCAACAGCAGCGAGCAAAGCATTGGCGTCGTCGTCAGGGACAGGACCATCGAAATGAAGATGGCGATCGATAGCGTCACGGCGAACTCACGGAAGAGTCGCCCGATGATGCCACCCATCATGAGGATTGGAATGAACACTGCCAGCAGGGAAGCCGTGATGGAGATGACCGTGAAGCCAATCTCCTTTGCGCCTTTATATGCTGCTTCGAGTGGCGGCACGCCCTCCTCAACGTAACGCGTGATGTTTTCCATGACGACGATGGCATCGTCGATGACGAATCCCGTCGAGATGGTGAGCGCCATCAGGCTGAGGTTGTCGAGTGAATAGTGCAGCAGGTACATCGCACCGAAGGTTCCGATCAACGAAGTGGGAACGGCAATGCCGGGGATGATCGTCGCTCTCCAGTCGCGGAGGAACACGAAGACCACCAGGATGACGAGCAGGATCGAAAGGAGCAGTGTCAGTTCTGTATCACGCAGCGAAGCACGGATCGTGGTGGTCGCATCCATGATTTTGGTAATCGACTGCCCGGCCGGGATCGCCGAACGCAGGGCAGGGAGCTGTGCGTTGATGCGATCCACTGTCTCGATGATGTTGGCACCGGGCTGTTTGAAGATGATGAGGTCAACCGACTTGCGTCCATTCACATAGCCGCTGGAGTGTAGATTCTCGGTCGAATCTACGACCTCTGCGATGTCCTCCAATCGGACGGCAGCTCCATTGCGCGTACTCACCACCAGCTTGCGATAGTCCTCTGCTTTTGAGAGCTGATCGTTCACCGTGATGTAGCTCATGGTCTGCCCGTCTGACAGAGCACCGGTCGGCGTGTGAGCGTTCTGGTTCTTCAGGAAGGTGGCAACATCCGCCAGGCTCAAGCCATAGTGCTCAAGCTGCAGGGGATTGATTTCAACACGTACGGCGGGCAGTGTGGAACCGCCGATGGTGATCTGACCAACACCCTTAATCTGCGCAATCTTCTGCTGCAGGATGGTAGATGCGGAATCGTAGAGCGCGCCTACGGCATACGTGTCGGACTCAATCCCAAGAATGGCGATGGGTGCGTCCGCGGAGTTCACCTTGCGGTACACAGGATTGGAAGGCAGGTTCGTTGGGAGATAGGTCCGGGCCGCACTGATCGCCGCCTGTACTTCACGTGCCGCGGCGTTGACGTTCTTACTCAGATCAAACTGCAGCGAGATCGAACTTGATCCAGTCGAGCTCTGCGAGGTCATCTCCGTGACACCGGCGATATGACCAAACTGACGCTCGAGTGGTGTCGCCACGGCCGCTGCCATCACATCGGGGCTGGCGCCCGGTAGCTGCGCGCTGACACTGATGGTCGGGGAATCGATCTGTGGCAACGGGGAAACTGGAAGGACGTTGAAGGCTAGAGTTCCAGCCAGGCCCAGCGCAGCCGTCAACAGAATTGTAGCGATGGGTCTGCGAATCGCAGGGGCAGATATGTTCATGCCTGACCCCCTAGTGGCAGGTTCTGTTGACCAATCGGCTTATCGTTCTTTCTCCGCTGCAACTTCTGGCTGATGCGATCGAACCAGAGGTAGATCACCGGCGTCGTGTACAGCGTCAGTACCTGGCTCAATAGCAAGCCGCCCACCATCGCTACGCCAAGAGGCCTGCGCAGCTCAGCCCCGATACCGCGACCAAGTGCGAGCGGTAATCCACCGAAGAGGGCAGCAAGGGTCGTCATCATGATCGGACGGAAGCGAAGCAAGCTCGCGTTATAGATCGCTTCTTCGGGCGGCTTGCCTTCGACGCGTTCTGCGTTGAGAGCGAAGTCGACCATCATGATGCCGTTCTTCTTCACGATGCCAATCAGCAGCACAATGCCGATGATGCCAACGATGCCCAAGTCCATGCGGCAGAGCATGAGCGCCAGCAACGCGCCTACGCCTGCTGACGGCAGTGTGGAGAGAATAGTGAGTGGGTGAATGAAGCTCTCGTACAAAACACCGAGGACGATGTAGACGGTGAGTAGCGCTGCAAGCACCAGCAGACCTTCGTTGTTCAACGATGTCTCATAACTGGCTGCTGTACCCTGGAACTTCGTCTGTACATTCGTTGGCATCTTGAGTGCAGCGGTCGCTTTCGTCACGGCATTCACCGCCTGGCTCAAGTGCACACCCGGCGCAAGATTGAACGAGATCGTGATGACCGGAAACTGCGACTGACGATTGATGGTCAGCGGTGTAAGGGACTTCTTGATCGTGGTGAATGCCGCGAGCGGGACGGGATAACGAGCGCTCGAATTGCTGCTGCTTGCACTGCCGCCACCACCACCAGCGGCTGACCCGGTACTGCTCTGCGCCGACGACGACCCACCACTGGAAGAGGATGTGCTAAGTGCAGACGTGCTGCCGGTGGTCGACGATGTCTGGAGCACTGTACTGCCGGTGGTCGATCCTGAGATTGCCCCGTTTTGCGCCGAGGTATTGAGTTGGCTGTTGGCTGTAGTCGTAGCCAGCGTCGAGCTGCTGGATGTCGTGGCGCTTACACCGCTTGTACTGCTCGCAGTCAATTGCGAGTTGGTCGAGGAGGAAGACGACGTGCCAGTCTGGCCGTAGCCCCCCGATCCTCCACCGCTGCTGGAGTTACTCGCAGTTCCCGTGCCCTGCATGTAAATATCGCCAAGCCGCTCCACGCTGCTCTGAAACTTCGAATCAGCTTCGAGGATCACGTGGTACTGGTTCGTCTGGCTATACAGCGTTGAGATCTGGCGCTGGCCGAAGGCATCGTAAAGCGTGTTGTCCAGGCTCTGAGGGTTGATGCCTAGACGGGATGCCGTGACGCGGTCCACATCGACCGTGACTGCATTGCCGTTCGGCAACTCGTCCGTGGTCACGTCTTCTAGTTGAGGCAGGGTACGAAGCCTGGCGACCAGCTTCGACGACCACGCCTTCAGCTCTGCGCTGTCGGAGTCTTCGATCGTGTACTGGTATTGCGTACGACTGACACGATCCTCAACGGTAAGATCCTGGACTGGCTGCAGGTAGGTTGTGATGCCGGTGATGCGGTTCAGCTTGGGACGCAGTCGCTGGATAACCTCCGTCGCTGAGACACCACGCGTGGACAGTGCCTTCAGATTGATCTGCATGCGTCCCGTATTTGGCGTGGTGTTGCTGGCATCCACGCCGATGAACGATGCGATGGATTCCACGGCGGGGTCTTCCAGAATCTCTCGGGCCACCGTTTGTTCCCGTTTGCTCATCGCGTCGAAGCTCGTGGCCTCCGGTGCCTGGGTGATGGCTTGGATGATGCCGGTATCCTGCGTCGGGAAGAAGCCCTTGGGGATGAAGTAGTACAGAAGACCAGCGCAGACGATCATGCTGAACGCAATGACCAGCACCACCGCCTGACGACCGAGCACCCACTGAAGTGTCCGCCCGTAGAAGCCGATGATGCGTTCGAACTGGTGCTCTGACCATTTGTAAAAGCGCGTCTCGTCTTCAGGAGGTGTGTGCTTCAACAGCCGCGACGCCATCATCGGTGTCAAGGTGAGGGAGACCACCGCGGAGATGATGATTGTCACCGCCAGCGTCACGGCAAACTCCCGGAAGAGCCGGCCAGTGATGTCTCCCATGAACAGCAGCGGAATCAGCACAGCGATCAGTGAAACCGTGAGCGACAGGATGGTGAAGCCGATCTCTTCAGCGCCTTTGAGGGATGCCTCAAGAGGATCCAGTCCCTCTTCCAGGTAGCGGCTGATGTTCTCGATCATCACGATCGCATCATCGACGACGAAGCCGGTCGAAATCGTGAGCGCCATCAACGTTAGATTGTTCAGGCTGTAGCCCAGCGCATACATCGCGGCGAACGTACCGACCAACGAGAGCGGAACAGCAACCGCAGGAATCACGGTGGCTCGCCATGATCGCAGGAAGACGTAAATCACCGCGATCACCAGCCCGATCGTCAGCAGCAGCTCGAACTCAACGTCTTCTACCGAAGCGCGGACCGTTATGGTTCGGTCGGTCAGTATATGCACTTCAATGGAAGCCGGCAGGCTTGCCTGCAACTGCGGCAGCAGTGCCTTGATCGAGTCGACTACCTTGATCGTGTTGGCATCAGATTGCCGCTGGATGCTGAGGATAATCGCTGGCGTGGTGTTCATCCAGGCAGCCAGTTTGTTGTTCTCAACGCCATTGGTGATCTTCGCGACCTCCGGCAGCATGACAGCCGATCCATTGCGATAGGCCACGACCACTTGCTTGTACTGCTCGGCCGAAGTGAGCTGATCGTTCGCGTCGATGGTGTACGCCTGCTGCGGTCCGTTCAGCGTGCCTTTGGCCGTGTTGACGCTGGTGCCGGTAATCGCTGTCCGGACATCTTCAAGAGTCAAACCATAAGAGGCAAGCGCCGTTGGATTTGCCTGGATGCGTACCGCAGGCTTCTGCCCGCCCTGGATCGTGACGAGACCCACACCGGTGAGCTGAGAGATCTTCGGTGCCAAACGTGTGTCCGCAAGGTCCTGGACTTCACTCAATGGCATCACCTTCGATGTCAGAGCAAGCGTCAACACAGGCGCATCTGCGGGGTTTGTCTTACTGTAAGTCGGTGGGATAGGAAGGTCGGCGGGCAGGTAGGAGTTTGAGGCATTGATCGCAGCCTGGACTTCCTGTTCAGCGACGTCGATGTCTTCGGTCAAATCAAACTGCAACACAATGACCGACGCACCTCCGGAAGAGGTGGAGGTCATCTGCGACAGGCCCTGCATCTGGCCGAACTGCTTCTCCAACGGACCGGTGACTGTGGAACTCATCACCTCGGGACTGGCGCCGGGATACAGCGTCTGCACCTGAATGGTCGGGTAGTTGACCTCAGGTAGTGCAGAGATTGGCAGGTCCCTGTAAGCGACAATGCCGACGAGCAGGATCGCCACCATCAGCAGGATCGTCGCAACCGGCCGCGTGATGAAGGGCCGCGAAATATTCATTACGCAGGCCCCATCATGGCCGACTGGCTGGAACCCACTGCCACCTTTGCGCCATCCGTCAGACGGTCGAAGTTACTAGTGATGACCGTATCGCCGGGGTTCAGGCCGTCGATCGCACTCTGGTTTCCTTCAGTATTCAGGACGGTGATATTACGCAGCGCCACCGTGGAGTCCTGTTTCACGACGTACACAAATGCTTGTTGGCCGTTGTATTGCACGGCGCCAGTGGGGATCAGCTTGGCGTTCTGCAGCGTATCCACCTGAAGCCGTGCATTCACGAATTGGTTGGGATAGAGCGCTGCTGCAGCGTTGTCGAACTGGGCACGCAGCCGCACGGTTCCGGTGCTTGTATCCACCTGGTTGTCGAGGGTAAGCAGCTTTCCAGTGGTTAGTTGGCTGGTCTGGGAACGGTCGTAAAGGGCAACCGTCAAGGCTCCATGATTCGGCCCGGTCTTCTGCTGGATCTTGGGGAGATGATCTTCCGCAACGGAGAACACAACGGTGATTGGGTTCAGCTGCGTGATCGTCGCAATGGTGGTTGAACTGCCCGAAAAGATGGTATTGCCGGAGTCAACCAGCCGCAGACCAATCTTGCCGGAGATCGGCGCGATGATATGGCAATAGCTGAGCTGAACCTCGTAGTACTTCACCTGTCCTTCGTCATTGGCGACCGTACCCTCGTACTGATTCACGGTCGCGGACTGATCGAATACGGTCTGCTCGGCGATTGCGTGATCCTTCAATGCTTCCTGGTAGCGCTGCAGGTTGACGCGGGCCTGGTCCAGGAGCGCCCGATCTCGCGCCAGGCTACCCCGTGCCTGCTGCGCCTGTGCCTCGGTCGGGCGCGGATCGATCTCTACCAGCACCTGTCCCTTGTGAACCATCTGGCCCTCGCGGTAGTTCACCGCCAGGACGCGTCCGCTGACCTGGCTGTACACATTTACCGTAGCCAACGGGGTCACGGTACCGAGGGCATCCAGGAAGATATCCATGTGGCCCGTTTGCACCTTGGCCGTCGTGACCGGGGTGCTGTTGTCCGTGGCTGCCATGACGCTGCTCGGGGATCCTGAAGCCTTCTTGCCCTTATCGCCGGCCCCCCTGGGCGCGGCGCCTCCAGGACCGGCCGGTGGCATACCACCCGGAGGCATCCCGCCGGGTGGCATCGTAGGCAGAAGCAGAGGGATCGTGATGATGCCGCAGACCAGGACAACGAGTACCCAGGCGAGCCACCGGCGTTCATGCGGCGTCTGCTGGGGGGCGGATTCGTCAGGGGCGGCGGATGTGGCTTCTTGCATCGGCCTCTCGGAAGGGAGCATGGTTACCTCTTATCCAAGAGTGATCGGCCAAAGTTGAACCGTGGTAATGATGGGTCACAAAGTGTAACGAAGTGTCACGGAACATCCGTCTGGAAAGGGTTTGGGCGCAGACTAGGGAAGAGGCTGGATACACATGACAGAAGCGCAGACCATCCAGAAGGACCGCGTGCTGGTCATCGATGATGACGTGAAACTCTGCTCGATGCTGCGGGACTACTTGACTCGTCACGGCTGGGACGTCACTGCTGCACACACCGGAGCATCGGGCATGGAGGCCGCACGTAGAGTCCGTGCGGAACTAGTCGTCCTTGATGTGATGTTGCCGGATTTCGATGGCTTTGAGGTTTTGCGTCGTCTCCAACGCGAGATGAACCCCCATGTCCTTCTGCTTACCGCAAGAGGCGAAGAGATCGACCGGATTGTCGGCCTCGAAATGGGAGCGGACGACTATCTTCCGAAGCCGTTCAACCCACGAGAGTTACTCGCTCGCATGCGCGCTGTGGTTCGTCGCGCGCATGTCGTGCCTCGCGCTGATATGCCTGCTGCAGAGGCAACTCCGGGGTTTGCCATCGATCCGTTGCACCGTCAGATAACGTTCCATGGCCGCTCAATCGATCTTACGGACGTGGAATACCTCCTCCTGCGCATCTTTCTATCTCATCCGGGCGAAGTGCTTAACCGAGAGGTTCTTTGCATCGAAGCGCTGGAAAGGCCGCATCGCGCGTACGACAGAAGTGTTGATATGCACGTCTCGCGTCTGCGTAAGAAGCTTGAAGTCTTTCCACTGTTCACGGGCGGACTCATCGCGATACGGAGCACCGGTTACCTCTTCTCTCCATCCATGCCGGTGGCTCGCATGGAAGAGGCCTGAGTAGCCGATGCGCACCTTCTTCCTGCAACTCTTTCTCTCCTTCTGGCTTGCAACGCTTGCCGTGTTCGTAGGCGCGACTATCTTCTTTCCGGATGACGTGCCGCACTCTCCGACTGAGCTGGAAGCCATCTTCAAGAGTTCCGCGCAACACACTCTGACGATAGCGCTCGAGGACTATCGCTCCCACGGTTGTTCTGCTGTTTCGCTTTCTGATCCTCTCTGGATCGTTGCAAACGCCCAGGGGAAACCACTCTGTGGCCGCTCGATAACGCAGGTAGAAGCAGAAGCCCTACAGCGTTCCATCAGCAAGGACGCATTGACCGGTAAGAGGAACGGCAGTCAATGGATTCATGCGATGCCTATCACGCTGGCTTCGGGAGCAAAGTGGTTTATCGTCCTCAGTTCGCCATTTATCCGTCCTCCGTTATTCCCACCATTTCCTAAGAGCGCCTTGCCACTGTCCATTCTGGTGACGTTCCTTTTTGCGTACCTGCTGACTCGTCCCCTTCGAGCCCTCTCTGCAGCATTTCGCACCTTTACTGCCGGCGACCTGGATACTCGTCTTCCTGTTCCAGGCCCATCACGCTGGGGACAATTTGACAGCGCCGATGTGCGGACACTAATGGCCGACTTCAACAGCATGGCGGATCGCGTGAGCGAACTGATCGACGCGCAGAAAATGCTCATCCGTGACGTTTCACACGAGCTTCGTTCGCCACTCGCACGCCTGTGTATGGCCGTCGAACTCGCCCGAGAGGACAGCAACGCCGACCAGGCAGTCTTCGATCACATGGAGCAAGAGACAGGGAAAGTCAATGAACTCATCGGAGAGATGCTGACGCTCTCGCTGCTGGAGAGCACACGGCAGACGCCTCGTCTGGACAGTTTCGAAATGCAGCTATTGATCGAAGAGTTGTTGGAGGCTGCGAACTTTGAGGCAAGTGCACGGGGTTGCAGAATCGAGTTTCACTCTAACGTGAGGAACAGCTTAATGACGGGGCAGCCTGTCATGCTCAGCCGCGCCATCGAGAACATCCTCCGAAATGCGATTCGCTATACGCCGCCCGGGGGCGTCGTGGAAGTCGAGCTCAGCAACCTTGACGTCCATCAGGCAATGGCTGTTCAGATCCCGCCCGGCGGTTTCAAGGTCTCTGTGAGAGATACCGGCCCCGGGATTCCGCTCGATCATCTCTCTCATATATTCCGCCCGTTCTATCGGGTCGACATGGCGAGATCAGAGAGCTCCGGTGGTTTCGGCGTAGGGCTGGCGATCGCGGAGCGAGCCGTACATCTCCACGGAGGCAAAATTATGGCAAGCAACAGATCCGCAGGAGGTCTAAATGTTCAGATACTGCTGCCACCCTCCTTCGACAACGACAACCACAACGCAGAGAAGATCCTCCGTCCATAAACACCCGCCACACATACATCGTGCTGTTTCTCTGGTTAGAAGGCCGACACGCTGACCGACGAAGGAAGGAGCGGATCGCGAACTAGGGAGACGATGAAGTCATCGATATCTTTTCCACTATGCCCAGATCCCATAGCCACGACTTCAGATGTCCCAAATCGCTGGAATAGCGGGTGCGGAGCGGCCTGTCACGAGTCTCATTCATAGGATGGATCACCAAGAGGCATGCGTGAGGATGTTGAGGATGGTCTGCACTACGCCACCTCCGCGACTGCTTCGGTGGTTTTGTTCTGTTTGGCTGCGTCGGGTGCCGTCTCAGTAGAAGAGAGGATGAGATCTGATGTCTTCTAGATGACCTCGAGGCTTTCCGTCAGCAGAACGGCGTTGCCGTACAACAGGTGGATGTAGTCGGCGGAGGCTTGGCCAGCGTCAAGGCCGATGGTCTGCTGTTTCACGTACGGTCTCTGAGGTCGCTGTGCGGCGCTCTGCCTTGTGGAGCATTTCGTATGCGAGTTCATGCGCAAGGGTGCTGAACTCCTCGGCGGGTGCCTGTCCGGGAAGGATGGCGACGCGGCCGCCGTAGCTTCATCGATCAAGTTCCTTGAGTCGACGACAGGAATGCCTGGAACTTGTCGCGCTCCTTCTGCTCAATCTGATCATCCAAACGTGCCCGAGCACAGCACGAAGCCGGATGTTGACGATAACGCGCGACACAAACGTCGTGCGCATAAATATCGTATTGCCGTGCGACCTTTGCGTGGAACGCCTGATCGTCGTAAAGTCCTCGGAAGTCGGCACAGAAGCCGCCAACCATCCTTGCCGCTGCGGTTCTTAGCATGACCGTGCAGATACACGGGACCATACTCTCATCTTCCCGAAACCAACGTAGCAGTTCTCCACGTGCCAGCAGACCGACGGACGCCCCCCTGGGTATCAGCGGTGGTATGTAATTACTTCCCCAGTTGGCTGCGCGGGAGCTCTGTTCATGGAACGGGACTGTGAAGTCGACCCAGCGTTCGGCCGCTGCATAAACCATCGTTACGTGGGGCATGTCATCCAGCAAAGACGCCTGCGTCTCCAGATGGTGTGGAAGCCAGACATCATCGGAGTCGAGGAAAGTGATTAGAGGCGCGCGGGCATAACGCAGCGCAAGATTACGTGACGCGCTGATCCCTCGATTGACACCGCCCGGATGTACCAGAACACGAATTCTTCCGGAATACCGGTTCGCATGCTGCCGAGCGATGGCAAGAGTTCCGTCGGTGGATCCGTCGTCCACAAAGAGAAGTTCCCAAATGCGAGATGTTGCCTGACTCAGAATGCTATCGAAGGCCTCCGCAAGATATGTGGAGCTATTAAACGCCGTCATCAGAATAGAGACTTCAGGGCCCGCGTTCTCTTGACTTGGAGAGGGTAGTTTCATCAATCGGGAACTCCTTGTCTCTGGAGCGCGGTGCGCAGCTTCTGTAATGCTTCTGGGCTCGCGGAAAACCGTTCTCTGCCGCTATGGGCCATAGCGTATGTTTGCATCTCGTCGGAGACGTCGACCGCGATCTGAGATGGATAACACATCGCGTAATCTCGCTTCGACGCAGCGGATGCCGGCTCCAGTGGAAACCATGCTTCCTGAAGCACCTGTCCGGGGCTCAAAGCAGAGTTCTCTCGTTTGTCTGCGGACATCCGACATGCATACGGCAGATCCTCGTAGAAGAGAAGGCGGGCACTGCTAAAGGTGTGCCTAGCTGCTTCGTAGACCAGTCGATGGTCGATATGGCCTCCCAAGGCCATCGGCGCCAACACGAGATCTGTAAAGGGGAGTGAGGCAAAGCTCCGCGCCAACGATTGCACCTCGTCCTGCCGAAGGTCTGCTGGAGACAAGGAGTGTGCGTCCTCCGTTCCCCAGCGAATTGGCAGATCCTGCCATGCCAGATCCCCTAGATGGACCTGGTCGCTCTTCGCTCCAGTTGCCCGCAAGATCGTTTGTATAAATACGAGGTCTTCTCGCATCCGCAGTGCAGTGACCAGCCGAGTAACGTCGTGGCTGTCCTGCGAGGCGTAGGGGAGCGTATCGGCTGACTGTGCAAACGTTCACGATGGAAACGCTGTGTCCTGCGGAGAGAAGTTCGTGCAGAATCAATCCGCATGAGAAGGCTGCATCATCACGATGCGGCGAAAGAACCAGAACGCGCATGAAATCCTCTCAGGCTCAGATGATCTGGTGTCGCTCTTGAAGAGCCTTCCCCAGACGAGTTTCAAGCTTATGTTTCGCATGTGAAACCAGAAGCCGTTCCGCGTTTCACTCTGTCAAAATCTGATTTTTCAGCAGCACGCATGTTGCATCAGAAGGAAGAATCCATCCCTCAAGGAGTTGAGTTGCTTTCTATTTCATCAAGCAGCGCTGATGGCAGTGCGCTGCTTGAGAATGCGCCTGCGGTATCTGCCGTTAGCCTTCGACGCGAGGTCGCCGCATGCACACGCATTGGGTTGCCCCTTGCGCTTGGAGAGTTGGGCTGGATGTCGACCTATATTGTCGACGCCCTCATGATCGGACGACTGCCGCATTCCGCGGCGGCTATCGCTGCGTCCTCGCTTGGCAACACAATTTACTACGCGATCGCATTCTTTGCGATCTACCTGCTTAATGGCCTTGAGACCTATGTTTCGCAGGCTGCCGGACGTAACGATAAGCAAGAGTGTGTGCGCATGCTTGCGCAGTCGATGTGGATCGTTGTCCTCGCGACGCCGCTGGTAATGCTTCTCACCCTTGGCTTCGGCACTCTGCTGCCGCGATTTGGCGTCTCACGAGATGTCGCTTTAATAACACAAACCTACCTTCGTGCATTGGTCTGGTCCACCGTTCCACTGATGCTTTACATGGCATTGCGGCGGTTTCTGCAATCCATCAACCGTGTCGGACTCATCACGGCGTCCTTGGTAACTTCTGGAGCTGTGAATCTGCTCTTCGACTGGCTTCTGCTGTATGGGCACTGGCACATGCCTGCCATGGGACTCGCAGGCTCAGGGTGGGCCACGGTTGTTGTGCGTTTTTGGATGTTGCTGTTACTGGTACCCGGCGTGGTCTTCGCTCTGCGGCAGATGCACCAGCGCCCGAGGCTCGCCACGCTTCGTCCGGATGCAGCAAGGCTGCGGGCGCTGCTACAAGTCGGTTGGCCTTCCGGCCTGGAATTCTCCCTGGAACTCGGCATATCTACGTTCATGTCGCTACTTTGTGCTCGGCTAGGAACGAATTTGCTTGCTGCCCATCAGGTGGCACTTGATTTGAACGCGTTCGTTTATATGGTCCCAACCGGACTCTCTTACGCAGCGATGATCCGTGTTGGTCAAGCCGCTGGACGTAACGACCTGCGCGGCGTGCGGAGCGCTACCAAGGCGACAATGTTGCTCGCGCTTGGCTATGGAGCGATTGCAGCGGTTGCTTTTCTCAGCTTCGCTCACAAGCTCGCTTCCTTCTATACGACAGACAACCACGTCGTTGCAGCAGCGACGCCGTTGTTCTGGCTGTGCAGCGTTCTTATTCTTGGCGATGCGGCATTCGTAGTGCAGGCGTCTGCCTTAACTGGACTTGGTGATACGCGCACGCCTTTGTGGGTAAGCGTCTTCTGTAACTGGGTGCTTGGTATGCCGGCGGCGTACTTACTTGCGTTTCCCCTGGGATATGGCGCTGTCGGACTGTGGATGGGAAGAGCCATCGCCTCCGTAAGTTCCGGTCTTCTTCTTACCGTCCTTTGGCAACATCGTATGCGGTCGGAAGCTGCAGCAGATGCCACTCACTCCATTGCTTTGCTGTCCCCGCTGCGAGTGCGTTGAAGCGCACCGCGGACCACACTTCTACTTCACAATCTTGAGGCCTAACATGCATCGTCGCTCTCTCCTCCCCATTGCGCTTGTTGTCGTCGTCGCGCCATGTGCTCTGGCGCAGTCAACGCTTGGCAGCATCTCCGGCACCGTCCAGGACAAGACGGGTGCTCGCGTTCCAAATGCAACCGTTAGACTGCACCGGACGGAAAGCAATACGGACCGTATTGCCACAAGCGACAGCAACGGAAGCTATACCTCGCTGAATCTTGAGCCAGGCCACTACGACATCATGGCTCAGGCAGCGGGACTGTCTACATCGACGTCAACGGGCATCTTGCTGCAGTCGCGTCAGGAACTGCGCTTCGACGTCACACTCAAAACGGGCGATGTCAACGATGCGGTCACGGTCAGCGCGACAGACGCGGGGCTGATCAACCTAGAAAACGCTCAGATATCAGCCACTCTGACACCGCAGGCGGTCCTTGATTTACCGGCGAATTATCGTGGTGCAGGATCCACCTCGCCTTTGAGCGTGGTGCAGGCTTTACCTGGTGTGCAGCCAGACAGTGCAGGCTATCCACCAGCGCCATCAACGCGTCCCGCCCCTTCGGTGCGCTATTCCATCCAGGGTGGTCTGCCTTCGCAGACGGACACGACGGTCGATGGCATCTCCGCGCAAAATCAGACCAGTAACAACGTGCAAGCCGATGCCTTTCCGTCTGCAGAATCCATTGCTGAGATCCGCGTCGACGGCGTTAATAACAACGCCGAGTACGGTCAGCCTGGTGAGATCACAACCATTACGAAGAGCGGTACGAACCAGGTCCATGGCTCGGCTTACATGTACTACCAGAATGACGCATTAGATGCGACACCCTTTGGCGCTGATGCGAGCACCAAGCCACAGAAAGACGCCAAGGACTTCGGGGCAAGCGTTGGTCTCCCTGTCGTAGTCCCGCACCTATATAACGGACGTAATCGAACCTTCCTCTTCGGAGCCTTTGAGGGACTTCGCTTCCCACAGACGACGCCGCTGCAGCGCACTGTGCCTACCGTTCTGATGAAACAGGGAAACTTCTCGCAGGAGACATCCACGCCGCTGCAGAACCCCTTCACCGGTGGAACGTACGCAGGAAACATCCTGCCCGTTAATCCAGTCTCCGCCAAGTTCCTGCAGTTCTATCCTGATCCCAATATCGACGCAAATCTCTCTTTGTCGGCCGCTGTTGCCGATCGTGGCTACAACTATCTCAGTTCGCGGCGAAACGACATCAACTCAAATCAATTCGATGTACGTGCTGACCAGGTCATTGGAAGCAAGATAACCGCCTCGGTCCGTTACTCCTGGAAGAATAATAATCAATCGCAACCGATCGACCTGACCCTTCCGAACAGCACGGCCTACGCGCGCTATCGCATTCTGACCAGTAACGTTAATATTGCAGTCACGCCACGGCTAGCCAATGAGGCTAAGTTCGGCTTCACACTGGAGCAGGATGGCAATAGCAACCCCTTCGATGGTTCGGGATTCACACAGAGCACGGGCCTGACGACGAGTGTGACGCCATTCTTTAACGGCATCCCTCACCTCAACTTCAACGGTGGTGATGCTCCTGTCACTTCCATCGGGTCGCGCCTTGGTTATGAAGAGCGCTCGCGAGTATTTCAATACATCGACAACGTCACGTACACGGCAGGCGGGCACACCATGCGCCTGGGATTCGACATTCGACACCTTGGAGCGCACACGCAGGCCGGAGGCGCCACACCCTCAATCAACTACGGCAACTTCCTCTTCGACGCGCAGAACACGGCCACCGGCGACCAGTTTGCAGACTTCCTGGCAGGCGTCCCGTACCAGAACCAAAGCAACAACATCCGCCAGGACAATGACGCGACCACAAACAGTTTCGCCTTCTATGCACAAGATGCCTGGAAGGCAACTGAACGGCTCAACCTGACCTTCGGCTTACGGTATGAGTACCATCCGGCGCTGGCGTCCTCCAATGGACTTGCCGGCAACTTTGATCCATCCGTGGCGCGGACCGGGAGGCTGATCTACCCGTCAGGGTATGCAAGTGCACTTGATGTGCAGGAACTGGCTAATGTGAATGCATGCCCTATCGCAGGTGTGAACAACCCGTATGCCAGCGGCGGTAGCGTTGCCGGCGTTCCTTGCACGCCGGTTGTCAGCAATGTCGATGCCGGTCTGCCTGCGGGTCTGCGCAAAGCACCGCACCTGCGCTTCATGCCGCGTGTTGGATTTGCCTATCGTCCTTTCAGCGATGACAAAACGGTTCTGCGGGGCGGCGCGGGCTACTTCAACATCACCACGACAGGCGCTCTCTTTTACGCAATCGCGCAGACACTGCAGCAGAACTACCAGACCTTCACCAATTACTACTCCAGTGGTTCCAACACAGCAGGCTCGTCGACGTTTGTTCCACCAACATTTGTCTTCCCCAATACCGCCGCCAGCGGACAGTTCACGCCTGCGCTCGGCAGCGTTTACTTCTATAGCGCCATCGACCCCAACTGGCACGACCCCTATTCCCTGCAAACGAATCTATCCATCGACCATGACTTTGGACATAACCTTGCCGGTCGTATCTCCTATGTTGGACTGCACACATGGCACCTGATCTGGCAGCCACAACTGAATCAGTTAGCAAGGTCCAGTACGCGCTTGTCCTCACAGGCATCGCAGGCGGACTACCCCTTCCCGAACTTTTACCAGGTGACGAATCGGAGCACAGCGGCCCAGGCAGACTATCAGTCCATGCAGGTAGAGTTCACACGGCGGATGAGTCGCGGCCTGTCATTCGGAACCACCTACACGCTTGCCAAGAACCTTTCCGACAACCAAGGGAGCGCCGGCAACTTCAACTCAGCGGGTTTCGTCGATGAGCAGGGTGGCTACAGTGCGACGGACAGCTTCGACCGCCACGTGGATTATGGCAATGTTGCCGCGACCCGCCGCCACCGGTGGCTGTCCACATTGATCTATGAGATACCAGTAGGTCGCGGGCGAATCTTCGGCAGCAACATGAATCGGGTTACGGACACGCTTCTCGGCGGATGGCAGTTGAGCAACATCTTCCTGATGCAAAGCGGTACGTTTTTGACGGCCTATTTCCCGGCGGGCTACATCGATCCGTCCGGAACGGGATCCGGAACGTATGTTGGTGGCGCAAACCAGCGGCCGGACCGTATCGCAGATGCGAACAGCGGAGAGCGCACACGCTCTCATTGGTTCAATCGAAATGCCTTTGCGTGCCCCGGCAGCTCGGATCCAGCGTCCATCGCAACTTGTGATGTCGGCGTAGGGTCGCGGCCCATCGGACGTTATGGCTCAGAAGCAGTTGGGGATCTACGCGGGCCGGGTACCGTTAACCTCTCTGCTGGAATTAGCAAAACGTTCCGAATTCGCGAGAGCTTGAGAGTTCGTACCGAAGGCACATTTACTAATGTGCTGAACCATACCAATTTAGCCGATCCCACGCTCGACCTGACGTCTGCCAGCTTCGGCAAGATCACGCAATCACGGGGATCAGACTTTGGAGGGAATAGAACCGGACAGGTATCGTTGCGCGTCGAATTCTGATCGCCTGGCGCCCTGCCGATCGTTTCCGCTTCCGTACGCATGTTGTCGACTTGAAGCGAGGCTTTCGTAGGGCCGACGACGAATTGTCTTTAAGGTCACGCAGGGTTGAAACCGTTACCTAACTAAAAGCCGTGGAGTTGAAGAGCAGGTGGCACCACTGGTGGGGGCAAAGGTGCGAGTCGTGAATGCGGGCTGTCGGACGCTTTGCACCAAGAACGGCGTGGTGAGCCAGTGTGCGTTTGGCGGCGGTTCGGAAACCGGCTTCCGAAGCCCAGAAGGACGACATGCTCACCCGCGGAGAGGCAGCTAAACTGGCCGACATCCCGACTGTGCGGGACAAGGGAACTCGCTTCAGAAACTGGCAGACCAAGAACAGGAGAGGTAACTGCTGGCGGTGCCGGACCCATCGACCGCTAAGGGGAAGTGGGACTCCGCGATTCTGGCGCTGCTGGTCGGCTGCGCTCTCTGGAGCAGGGAAGACTAGCCTCGCTCACCGTTGAGGCCATTCCGATGCGTGAGGACCGGTAGGCGATCATCGATCTCTCGGGCGAGAGCTGCCGCGTCCGGACGGTGGCCACTCCGGTCTGTGTGAAGAAAAGAATCGTGTCTGGCAGGAAGCCAGCTCAACCGAGAAGGAGCCGTGATTGCGGTCAGTCTCCGAGGGCGGCACAGTCGGGGAGAGCGATAGCGACTGTGTGATCTGGTCCTTAGCGGCCGAAGCTGCGACGCGACGGAGACGGAGATTGAGCACTTCGGTGCAGCAAGGTAGGCCTCATTCAAGTCAGCTGTTGAGTCAGGTTGACTATGGTCGATACAAGAGTCCGTGAGGCGGAAAATAATGACCCGGCAAGCTCAAGTTCGACCATCGGACAAACGAGTCCCATCGCGCGAAGAAGCGAAGGAGAGAGCTTCGCGCAGATCGCGAGACTGATCGCCGCGCCCTGTGAGAGGGCAGTGCGGGCAGTCAATGCCACACTCATCGAGCTCCATTGGGAAATCGCCTCTGTGTTCAACCGGAAGATCGAGGAGTGGGGCGACGGCGTTGGGACCGGCTGGCTGCATTTGTTGCGAAGACGGAGCCGGGATTGCGCGGCTTGACTCGGCGCAACCTCTAGAGAATAAGGCCATTTCAACAATGGGCAGTCTTTCTCTGATTGCTCCTGGCATCCGCCGTGCTGCCGAATCTGGCAGTTTGCCTTGGAGAGTCAGACAAAACGCTATGATGTTTCACCTCACCGGCACGCGTTCTAGGATCGCTCAATCCGCGAGTTGAGGGTTGAACGATGATTCAATCTAGATGAGTACTTTGATTGACGCGTTCGATCCTGAGGATCCTTCGCGAGTGTGGCGGCATCGATGGGGCAGGGCCGACGTCTGCAGGCCAGATAAGTCGACTGTCTGGTTCTACTCCAGACGAACGAGTTCGAAGTCGGTTGCATTCAACATCAGTCCCCAGTAACAGGGAATGGCTCGCCTTCGCAGGCGAGCCGTAAATCGTTTCTTCAACCTTTAGAAAGCTTCTCGATGAGTAAAGCGGCCGTTCAGCATGGCCATTCTCACCGGCGTGCCGGCGATCTCACTCTTCGGCACGTTGAAGAGGTTTTTTGCGAGAACCACCAGATCGGCGCACTTTCCGACTTGGATGGAACCGATCTCCTTCTCCATGCGGAGTTGGTAGGCCGCTCCCAACGTGTTCGCGTGCAAGGCGTCCGAAAGCTCAAGACGTTCGCTCTCAGGTTGAAGGCAGGGGTCCGCGTCGGTTTTGTCCAGCAGCTTACGAGTCACACCAATCTGAATTGCGTCGAGTGGCTTGTAGGTCGAAAAATATCCCGCCGCTGGCCAATCAGTGCCCATGGAGATACGACCTCCTGCCTTCAGGATCGAGTTCGGTCGGTAGATCTTTCCCTGGCGTTCTGGTCCCATACGTTCCAGAAGGATTTGTGTCGTGTCTGGATCGTAGGAGTGCCAGTTAGGCGAGAACTCGGAGACTACCCCTAGCTTTGCAAAGCGAGGTAAATCCGCATCATCCACCAGGACATTGTGAGCGATTGTGTTCCGACGGTCCCGCAGAGGATTTGTCGTGATCGTATGCTCGATGGCATTCAGCGCCATGCGGACCGTTGCATCGCCGCAGGCGTGTATGTGCACATCGATACCGGCAAGGTCGGCCGACGAGACCATCGTGTCCATCTCTTGCTGGGTGAATGGTGGTGTGCCGACTTCATTCGGCTTATCGGTATACGGCTTCAGCATGTACGCCGTCCAGCCTTCCTCTGTCCCGTCCGCTACGATCTTCAACGTGCGCGCGTTCACTAGTGAACTCTGAAATCGTCTGGCGAGCCCTTGTGTCTTCGCTACCGCCTTTGCGACACCGCTGGCACCCTTAACTACGTGCGATGCCGAGACGCGAAACGGTAAGGCACCCTTCGCTTCATAGTCAGCGTAGATCTGGATGATGTCGCCCTCATCGCCCGAGACGGGCGGCACAGACGCGTCGAACAATGTCGTGATGCCAGCCTTCGCCGCATTCGGTAGCCACTTCCCAAGATAGGCAGACATCGCTTGCACCGTGACGGGCTCTACTGCGTTGGCCACCATAAGCTCGGCAAGCACCTCCAACACGAACCCCGTTGGCTCGCCATTCTTATCGCGAACGAAATAGCTGAAGTTTGGAATCGGATCGGGAGTCTTCGCTGTGATCTTTGCGACTTCAAGCGCCTTGCTATTCACCCACATACTATGGACATCGATCGCGAAAAGCATGATGGGACGGTCGCTGACAATCTCGTCCAGCATCTGGCGGGTCGGTCCTTCCTTCGGGAACATATCCATGCGCCATCCAAAACCGCGCAGCGGGCCAGTCGGGTTGGCGGCTACATACTTCTTGATCTCCTTGAGTGCCTCTTCGAGCGTGGGGTACTGCAGGTCCACACCTGAGGTAAAAAAGGCTCCGAGAAACGGGTGAGTGTGCCCCTCGACAAAGCCAGGAAGAAGCATCTGTCCCTTGAGATCGATGACCTCTGTGCGCTTACCGATGCTGGATTTCACTTCGGCGCTCGTGCCGACGGCGACGATCTTGTCACCATTGACCGCAACAGCCTCCGCCCAGGGAGCCTTTGAATTCATGGTGTAGACGGCCCCATTGGTAAAGACCACCGTGGCCTTCCCGTCTCGGGAAGGAATAGCTTTCACGAACGAACCCTTAGCATCCCTCATCATGGCCGAAGCAGGCAAACTCGCTACGCTCGCCAGGGCGAGAGCACCGCTCAGAAACTGGCGCCGACCGACAATCGAGCCTTTATCAGGCTGCATGTTATCGGAAGCAAGTCTGCCCAGGGTGTCAGACAACGTACAAGCGATGCACATAAAAATATCCTTTGGTGTTCTTTAGTGGTGTCTCTAGGGACGCTGCCGGTGGGGCGGGCTCTCGTGAGCCTAATTTCCCATAGCTCGATTTCCAATAGCGCGTCTGTTGGAGCAAAGAGCGCCCATAAGTTGTAGCTGCCTGGACCCTTACGCCCCACTCATCATGAAAGAGTTGGTTGTACCTACGATTTGGTTTGGATAGCTATGCGGATCATGAACTACCTCGGCCTCCTTGGTCTGTCGCTTCTACCGCTGCTCTCGTCTTGTGCGCGTGAGTTTCGGTCCGGCTCGTATCTTCTAGTTGGAGCGACATTGATTCGCCCGGCCGAAGGGCTGGCTGCGCATTCCGTCATCGAAGTGACGGGAGATCGCATCTCGGCGATTTACACGGAGGATCAGTATCCCGACGATGAGCCTACTGTGGATGTCAGAGGCAAGTTTATTATGGCGGGCCTGACCGACTCACTGAGTGAAATGAGCACGCAGTGCGAAGCTGACGAGGCGATTCGTTATGGAGTCACTTCGGTCGTTGCGACGGCAGGGTTGGATCGTGGAGCAATTAACCTCAGCTTGAATCCTTCACCTGTGATCTATCCCATGGCGTTGATAAAGAGCCGTGGCATTGGCGGCACGTTTACGCTGGATCAGCTCGACGAACAGGTTTCGAGCGCTCTCCAAAACAGCGACGGTGTTAAATTTGTCGATCTAAATAAGGATATGAACGCAAGCCAGATGGCGTATCTGCTGCCGCGCCTTCGGGAAGACAACAAGATCCGCATCAACGCGGAGTTGGCTTCAGCGGCCTATCGTGACGCGGTGGGGGTTCATAATCTTTTACACACGGAATGGTACTTTGACCCGCTGGCACCGGACTCCATCCGAGACTTACCGGATCTTCAGACAAACGCATCCTCGTTACTCAATTTCTATAGAGCGGTCGATGGGGAAAGCTCGACCACGCAGGAGCATTCCAAGTTCCTCGTGAAGAACTTCTTTCTCACGCCAGCCCTTGGCCTCTACTCTTTCCACGACTTCGCTACGTTCGCGGCATTCTCGAAGTATTACGAAGAGCGGAATACCTGCGGCATACCGATGACGCGAGTCAGCGAATCCGTCTACACGAACTACGCAAACAATCAGTGGGCTGAGTCGCTCTATGCGCTGGAGAGAGCTAACAAACGGAACGGTGCAAGGTATCTGGCGGCAAGCGCGAATCCGCGATTCGGGACCCTGCCAGGGCTTTCTCTACTGAATGATCTTTACAAGATGAAGGAAGTCCTCGGGCTGACCAACGACGAGGCGCTGGCAACAGCAACCGTAAACTTTGATCGCGCTTACGGCCTGAAGAGCGTGGGGCGGGTTCAGCCGGGGTACTACGCAAATCTGCTGATACTGAACCGCAATCCGCAGGAGGATCTTAGGTATTTGCAGACAGACATCACGGCTGTTGTTTTGCGGGGACAGCTGTCGAGTCGGTGACTAGCAGGAAGAATGATGCTCGTACTGCTTACGGAAGATAAGCCGGGGCTGCGTTATAGGAACACCAAGGTGAGATTGGTACTAGAGTTGAAAGTAGAAGCTAACGGCGACTGAGGTCAGTGCACTCTTCTTCTAAACACTGCAAGGCCGCGAATGTGCTCGATATTCGTGGGCCCATAAATACGTGCAGGCGGGTTCGAGAACGATAATTGAATGTAAGCGATTTGCCGGGGTATAGCCTGACTCTCGTTTAGCCCATCATGGTCGAATCGATCCACCCGCAGCCCGAGTCGACCAAGCTCGAGATCGGCTATCGTCACGCATCGTACCCGGCAAGCGACCGCTCGTGTTTCTAAACGGTGACGACAGCCAGCTAATGAGCAACGAGCCTCGGAGAGGCCTTATCATAATGCGCTTGAGAGAGGATGTGGCGATGGATCAGAGGGGCGTTTGTAGGGGCCGGCCTCGAATCACGCGTTCGGCGATAGCCGCCGTTACACCGGGTAGGCCTTCAAGGTGAATTCTGGACAAAGTGTTGATGTCCACAGGCTCGTTGTCAGGATTGCGTCTGAGATCGTCGCGGATTCTAAGAGCCGCTACTTTCGCATCGTTGACAACAGTCCTGGTCACGGCAGCGGTTGACCTGCGGACGATATCCTGGCTGCGCGGGCTGGAAGTGCAGCCGAGCAGAAACAGGGGAGCTAACAAGAAACCGAAAAAATCATATGCCACCAGACGAACGGCAGCATCTTGGCTCTAACAGAAGACGGTGCGACATTAGTGTTCAGGGATTACTAAGAGGATCTTACGGTCGAGTGCGCGATCAAAGTGGCTTATCTTTTTCATCTTAGAACGCCGACCGTGATATGACGCCCAAAGCAAATAATCAGTATGCGACTGCAAACTACTAAACGAATACAACCCGTCTTCCTGTGTTATGTAGGTGCGGACTCTTAGGGTCGGGGATACTTTGATATACACGACCGCACCTTGCAATGCCTGCCCCCCCATGGACACGAGTCCCGTAACCTGCCGCCGGTCTATTCTTTGCACCTGAGCGAAGCTGGCAGTGCAGACGGTAAGCACAAGCGCTAGACCGATTCCAAAGTTTGTTCTCAGCGATCTCACCGTTTTCCTCCAGCCAAGTCCGGGCGTGATGTGTCTCTGACATTCAGATCTGGCAGCAGTTCAGAAAACATGCCCGAGGGAGAAGAACCACTTCGCATGGCCTGTGTCGCCTACGGCACCGCCGACGAACACTGGCCCCACGGCTGTGACCGCGATCATGCCCGCCACACCATCCGTCGGCAGCCTGCTCACCTGAGGCGAGGCAAACATTTTCCCTGCTTCGAAGAGCGTCACACCATAGACGTTCCCTCCAAGGAAGGGTGGCATTCGGAAAAGCGAATGCATATAGCCGGCCCGCAAAAGGTAGAACTGGTTGCCCCTCAGTTCGTTCGCCCCGTAAGCTACCCAGCCGGAAACCCCTCCCATGAGGAACTGCGGAACACCGGTGTTCCGGTATCCAAGGGTAGTGCCACCCTGCGCCGTCAAGAAGACGGAAGCGGCGCGCGACACAGTCTTGAAATAGCTCACAGACGACCGCACACTGGGATACGCGCTTTTAGCACCTGGGCTTGTATCGACCCAGTCAAAACTAAACCGGCCCACGTAGCCGCGTCTTGGAATGATTGGGTGGTCGAGATGCAATGTCTCGAACCGGAGCTTTGATGTGCCGGTTCTTCCTTTCACGGACGAAAATTCTGGAGTCCCAAGCCTGAGAGAGGCATCAAGGTAACCAGTCTCATACCCTGCGCGGACTTCGGTGAAACGGCTAACCGCATAGCCAAAATCAAGGGCTCCCGCTGCCCGGCCAAAACTGTACTGAGCTACAGGAAGCGCGTTGGAGTAGATTCGCTGCTGGGAGATGTTTGCGCTGATGCGCGGCGCGTAAAACCATTGTGACCGCCCTGCAAATGGTTTGTAGAGCTCAGACTCTATACCGTAGGTATTGCCGAACTGGAAGTCGTTCCGCAATTCTGATCCAGCCCCGGCGATCTCCATGAAGGTGAGTCTTCCTGCCTGCGTGAAGTTCACATTGTCAGGCTGGGCGCCACTTACTTCGAAGCCGAGTTGCAAAACCGGCGGCGCGTATTCCTGTTCGTGTGCGATTACAAGCAATCCATCCTCGCCGTTTTTGCGTGTCAGACCATATGAGGCACCGTCGAACCTGCCTTGTCCAGTCAGCCGCGTCAGGTCGGCCTCGAGGTGTGATGTATCGAGCGGCTTGCCGATTATCTGTTGCAGAGATGTCTCGATTGTCTTTTGAGCTCCTCCATTCACTCCCTGGACTGCTATGAAACGCGGGACAGGGATCGGTGCTTGCCTACGGCCGTCACGATTTTTAAGATATGCATCCCAGTCAGTTTGATTGAGTGCATAGGGCCGGAGAATCATGGATTTTGCTTCCGTGGCCTGAAACCCTTGCTCGATCAGCTCATCTCCTTTTTCATATTCCAGGCTGTTGAATCGGGAGACATCTACCTTAATCACCAAGTCCGCCCCTTCCATTCCCCGCAATTCCGTATTTGCTACCCCTACCGTGATTGACCGTCCCAGAACACTAAACAAAGACCGAATATCGTTAGCAGTTGCCGCGGAAACCTGCAGGTGAACCGCGATCACGATGTCAGGTCCCATCTCGCGAACCACATCAGTGGGAAGGTTGTCCACAAGCGCCCCATCGATATACAAGCTGTCTCCGTCGCGGATGGGTGCGAACACACCTGGTAGTGACATGGTGGACCGCATTGCGAGAGCGATGGGGCCGTGGTCGAAGACATGCAACTGGCCAGAGATCAACTCCGTCGATACGCAACGGAAAGGGATCGGCAAGTCGTCGAAGGACTCAACTGTCGAATATGGCAACGTCGCTCGATCGATTTCCATGGAGATTTGTTGGCCGGCGTTTAGCGCCGAAGGCGGAGCCGCTCCCCGTCTGAACCCGAGCGTGAGGCTTGTCGGAATCGCGCGGTGATCCTGCTTGCGGCGGAAAGAAAGATCTTCGTAAGGCGTCTCACCGCCGATGATGAGTGGCCAGTCCATCGTTTTAACAAGGCCTTCGATCTGGCTGGGACTGTGCCCGGTCGCGTATAGGCCACCGACCAAGCCGCCCATGCTAGTACCGACGATATAGTCGACGGGGATGTGATTCTTCTCAAACCAGCGGAGCACTCCAATATGAGCCAATCCAAGGGCCCCACCACCTTCGAGTGCTACGCCGATCGTGGGCCGTCTTGCTGGTGCAGGAGTGGATTGCGCAGAGGTTGTAATCGCGCCCACCAATAGAAGAAGCATAACTGCAGCTGCACCTGATGAAGAACGACGATTCGCTCGATACGAAATAGCAGGTAAGTGGTTCATCGACAGCCTTCTCTCACTAATTGGCATGCATGCGAAGGTACATTGAGCTCAGGATGGGATAGTGACGGATGTTGAGCTCAGACCCCGCCTTTCGTTCATGGAAGCGAAATCTGGTTCTTATAGATCACTCCATCTTTCATGATGACTAAGAGATTCTTCCCGGGATTGGTGATCAACTGAATGTTAGCGATGGGGTCGCCGTCCACAAGCAGAAGATCCGCCAGAGCACCTTCTTCCACCACTCCCAGCCGTCCGGGATATGGATTCCTGGCGCCAGCCATTGCCAGGAGTTCTGCATTATCCGCAGTGGCCATCGTTAAAATCTCGGACGGCGTGTACCAGCGCACCATCTTGGCCAACTGAGCCCCCTGCCGTGATGCGAGCTTTGCATCGAACAGTGTGTCCGTGCCCCATGCTGTTTTGACCTTGTACTTCTTCGCAAGCTTGTAAGCTGTGTCTGTCCCAGCCGACATTTCCAGCTGTTTTTGCCGATTTGTCGACCCCGCTGGTTGCGGATTCGCGTCTTCATCATCCAAGAATGGTTGCAGACTCCACCAAATACCCTTGTCTGCCATCAGCTTCGCTGACGCATCATCGGCAAGCTGACCGTGCTCGATGCACTTCACTCCTCCCGCGATCGCCGTCCGTATGGCTTTAGGCGTGTAGGCATGAACAGTGACGTAGGTGCCCCAGTTTTCCGCTGCTTCTACAGCCGCGCGAAACTCAAACTCTGTGTATTGCGCGACGTCGAGCGGATCGTAAGGAGAGGCAACGCCCCCGCCTGCCATGAGCTTTATTTGCGTCGCCCCCTTCATCAACTGCTCGCGGGCGCGCAGCCTCACCTCATCGGAACCGTCAGCGATGGCGGCCACTCCCTCCTGTTCCGAATGGCTTAGCGGTGTACCGACTGTGCGCGGGATTTCGTAGGGCATACGGAAGTCGCCGTGTCCGCTCGTCTGAGAGATAAACGCGCCAGACGGGACAATTCGGGGGCCTGGAATGAGTCCCTGATCGATGGCCATCTTCAAACCGAAGGACGGTCCACCAAGGTCGCGGATTGTCGTAAATCCACGAAGTAGCATTTCGCTCGCTGCTTGCCCGGCGACCAGGTTCAAATAGCCGATGTCGGCAGTCATCGCGACGGACATTGGAATCGACTGCAGCAGAATATGAGTGTGCGCATCGATCAAACCGGGCATCAGCGTGCGCCCCCCTCCCTCGATGATTCTGGTAGACGCGCTGCGGTCTGTTGGCACAGCAGAAGTTGCGATGCGCTCAATCCTGTTGCCCCGGACCAACACATAAGAGGGTGCTGAGAGCTGCCCGGACTTCTGTAGCACACGCACGTTCTGGAACAGTGTCACTGCGCCCACCGCAGGCTCCCTTGCCACCTGGGCATGAACTAAAGCGGAAAAGAGGCCGCCGCTGATGAAGACCAATATCTGACAAGCTCGTGGGTACATGGTGTCTCCGAACTGTATAAGCGAAAGATAGCGTCGCTTCGGTTGTCGCTACGAACGGGGCCATTGCTAGTTGAGCAGCACTATCGAAACGACCATCCTACAGTCGTAGATATTCCAAGATTGTTTGCAGGAGCTCCCGCCACCGGCCGGGTGTCATAATTGTCATAGAAACTGGCGCGAACGTAGAAGTCCTTCAGGAACCTGTAGTATGCATCCTGGCTCATCGTCAATCGCACGCGGCCAGGATAAGTCAGACTCGGCAGAATCCATAATGTCGTATCTGCGCTCGCAGAATCGAAGCGAAATCTGGCACCTTGAACTGCCAGAGCGGCATCGATGCTATCCGCCCTAGAAGGTGTTGCGGTGCGTGGCGAGTTCTGTTCAGCGGTGTAAGCCAAGGCCCCTATCATTGTGAAGGCCCTACTGTTCGTAGAAATGGGATGAACTGCGAGTGCGGCACCTAAGGTAGTCCGTAGTGCGATCTCCTGCTCCGAACTGGAGAGTAGATTAGCAATGCCGCCTCCATACCAAGTGGAACCTTTTAGCTGGTGAAAATATTCCGATTGCAATCCAAGCTCCCTTGTATTTCTAGTTTCCCTTTGACTCGTAAACTGGGACCGTGCATTCACAGAGAAGATGCGCCGCATTGCGCTGTAAGTTATGTCCCCATTCAACGCGACGTTCAGCTGCGAGTTCGCCTGAGCCACACTAAAACCCAGATCCACGTTGCCGCGCAGGTGCCGTGCGAAACCATCGCCTGTCTGTTGAATGCTCACGACATCGTCATGAGTAACTTTTCTATTCACGCTTCCGGTTACGGTCAGCAAGCTTCCGTCGGCTGCCTCCGACACCTGTCCGCTGATCTCCTCTCTTGTTGCAGTGATGACCAAAAAACGCTGCGTCGATTCGATACGGCTGATTTGCCCCCAGTCGAGAAGGACAACGGTGTTCGCATAGGCCTGTTTAATCGTTAGCTGTCCCCTTGCGAGCGACCGAATCTCACAGGTGATTCTGTCTCCGTTCTTCATGAAAATCACGTCCGTTTTCTCCCGGCTCGAGCAGTAGGAAGGAGTTGCAGATAGACACATCGAGGCAAACCAAACAAGTCCCCAGAAAGTCCTCCGCTCCTCCCGATTTGGTCGGGTAGTCCTGTCACGTAAGGGCCGAGGGGAAAAAGTTGACATCGATTGGCCAGTCCGGTCTCGCCCCATTCGCTTGTCCGTACCTGTCTTCACTTAGCGCCAGCGGCTGAAAGCTAACTTGGCAGCGCCTGGCAATTGGTCGCGCTGTCACATTTCCCAGAAGAGACGGTTTTTACTTCAAACCAACCGAACTCGCCGCGAAAAGATTGATGCCAAGCTTGTCGGCGACATATCCAATGACCTTTTGAGCTTTAACGCTATTTCCAGCCTCGTCCAATGGTGGCGCGAAGACAGCTATCGCTCCTTTTCCGGGCACTACTGCAAGAATGGACCCTCCTACACCGCTCTTTGCGGGGATCCCAACGGTCCAGGCCCACTGTCCGGAGCCGTCATACAGCCCGGCCATCATCATTTCTGCAAGGATGTGTGGGACATTATCTTGTTTGACCACCTGCTTGCCGGTCATAGGATTCTTTCCGTTGTTGGCAAGCGTTGCTCCCATCACCGCCAACTGATCCGCCGTGACACCTACTGAGCATTGCTTGGTATAAACATCGACCGATTCAAACGGATTCGCGTAGATGCGATCGTATTTCGCCAACAGCATCGAGATGGCCTTATTCCCTGTGTTGGTGGCGGCCTCGGATTTATATACTTCGTCTATCAAGGAAAGCTTGCTTCCGCTTGCTTCGCTGTAAAAAGCAAGGATCTTTGCCCACTTTGCAACGGGATCGGCGCCTGAAATCAGACTCGTCGTGGCGATTGCACCGGCATTCACATATGGGTTGCCCGCATGGCTCGGCATATCGACCACGGCAGGAATCGAATTAAACGGTCGCCCCGTAGGCTCCCCGCCAATCTTTGCCAGCACTTCGTCGGGGCCGAGTTCTTCCATGGCCAGCGCTAGCGTAAACACCTTGGAGATCGATTGTATGGAGAAGGCATACTCAACGTCCCCAACCTTGTATAGCTTTCCATCTGTCGTCACAACCGCGATGCCGAACAGTTTCGAGTCAACATGAGCGAGGTACGGGATATAGTCCGCATTCTTTCCTCCCGTGTCGCCCTTGAACTTCTCGTATGCGTTGCCCAGCGTTGATTGGAACTGTTCTGGGGTGGGCGCGACTGGACTTCGATTGCTTTGAGCGCTGACGAATGTGAAGGAAGCCAGCAGGAAGCTTGCGCTGAACACGATTCTCAGAATCTTCTGCGTTGATCTCATTGGTAGGCCTCTATATGACTACTCTCGGGGATGCTTGTTTAGGTAATATGTGGCACTGATCTGCAGGCGGGGCGCCACCCAGTAAAAGCCGTTCTTCCGCTGTAGGCTGCCGTAGATAAACTCGGCTCCGAAGAGAACATTGATCTTCGGTTGGACGACAAGGCTCGCAGTGGAATAGTTGCTGAGGCGATAATTCGTTCCAGGATCCTGCGCGGCATTATTGATTTTAAGAAAACCGTAACTGATGTTTGAGAATAGGATGGGCGTCCAGGGATGGGTGTAGCCGGCTGACACCGAGCCACTTGGTGTTGTGACGAGTCAATTGTTTGCCGAGAAGCCTACGTCTGAGCCCAGACCAAAATTATCGTTGTAGTAGTTGGAGATGCCCTTCCCAATTACCGCCTGAGCCACTATGCTTTCTCCTTTATTGCGACCAAAGGCGAAGGCGCCAGAGAGTGACGCGCCGTAACCATTGAGGTGCTGTCGCAAATTGGATTGGGAGGTGCCAGCGACAACCCCGCCTACCGATCGCGAGATGAACGCCGACTGAATGTGTCCATGGGGTGTCTCAAGGCGGTAAAACGCCACCAGGTCCGGTCTGGTCGAAGTTCCAGTAGGAGTGCCAAATGGAGTGTTGGCAGGAGTGTCCGTTCCCGGGTTCTCGACCGAGAAGCCGATGCTGTGCTTCGCATTGATTGCTTGTGTGTACCGAATCTGCGGGTTGCGCAGTCCGATGATGCCCGGAGGGCCCTCAAACTCTAATGTATTGGGAAAGACATCAGGATCGCCAAACGCGCTCCACGTTTGGCCGCCAAGGATGTTTAGGTACTGAGCGTAGATGTGTCGAATGCGTATGGAAGTACCTGACGTGCTGCCCAGTGCATCAACCTCGAAGTATCCCTTCACGGTCTTAGCGGAAGCTGGCTGCAATATCGTGAGAGCGAGCCGAGACGCCTTCATGACCACGCTGGAGTTAACAGAGTGTGGTTGGGGGCTAGAGGGGAATAGGGAGGGAACATAGGCGCCAGAGTAGGCACCTGCATAGTTTGTGTCAATGAACAGATCGCTCTTTACGAAGCCATTGATCTGAATCAGCGTATCTGTCAACGGAAGCTTAAAATATCCGCGTCGCGCAGGATCCAACGACTCGTTATTGATGCGGGTCGCACCGACTTCAACCTGATTGATCGTCTCCCTTGTGTCGGTCGCCGCACCAATATGAACGACGCTTGGGAGCGGAACCTGGGATGCGGGCTCAACAGGTCGAACCTTGCTATGCACTTCTGGTGCAGATTCCACTGCGGGTGCCGTTTTTGTCTCGATAGATGTGATCGCAGATCGGATCGCCTGCACCTCGTTCTCGAGTTTCGCAAGCCTGTTCTTCAAGCCTTCAAGATCAGGGGCTGGGGCCTGACAAAAGGCTGTTGTGGGAATAAAGAGGAGTGCGACGATTAGGATTTCGCGCCATCCCTTAATGAGGAGCCGCAGCCCACTCGATGTCGTTGACATTCGAAACCTGATTCGCTTGCTGGTGTGGTCCATAAAAGTCACTCCTCGAAAGATGTCGCTTCTTGCTATCGAATGGAGATCACCCCGCTACTCTGTCTTTCTGTCATTTCGAAGATTTTCTGCCTCCCAGACCCGGACGCGCCTTCGACCGTTTCCAAACACCCGTTCATAGTTGCTCTTCAGGAGTTTTTCTCGCACGGCGGGAGGTAGAGCTTCCAAGAGAGGCTTGTATTGCTCATATACCTTCATGTAGCTCTCTGCATTTGACGGTGCTACCTCGTCCGTGCCAAAGATGAAACGGTCCGGAAAGCGGGTCGCGAGTTCGCGGGCTGCTTGAAATCCATTAGGTTGCCCCACGAGGTACTTGGCGGTCTCATCCCACGAGACGTCGCAATAGACGTTTGTCAAAGTAGGGTCAGACAAAATCTTCTCGACAAAGGCTCTCTGATCGCTCGAGGGCTTTACGATTCTGCCGAGGCCGATATGCGCCCATATGATCGTCGTGTTTGCGTGTCTCCGAAAGAGGGATTCAAGTTCCTTTGCGTACGCCGCATCGTGTGCCGGTTTTGGAAAGGGGACATCGATGTCGTTATGGAGAATAACGACCAGACCCGACTCGCCAGCGAAATCCAAGATCCGATCAAGGGCAGGATCAGTCAGACTGGCAACATCGCCGACAATCTTGGAAGCGACAAACTCCTTATGTATCGAGAACTCTCCGACTCCTGTGAATACTCCCGGGTATGTCTTTAGCACGCGACGGATGTGGTCCACCGCATACATGTCGGTGGGATTGAATCCAGTGATCATGGGATCAAAGCGTTCTTGATCTGTTTGCGGAAGGGATTTGTATTGCTCCGCAATGACAGCATCAACGAAAGAGTAGTAATAAAGCTTCGCATCGGTGTCGAGATAGTATCGGGGTGCGTTTTCGCCGGAAATGCGATAAGACCACTGCTGTTGGAGCGGTATCCCGAAGAGTGCAACCCGCCCAACCTTTGTTCCCATGATCTTGACGAATTCTGAGATATCGGGACCCTCCTGAACGTAGTTCGTCAGATGAAAATGAGCATCATTGAACTCGTAAGCGGAGTTTTGACCGCGCATCGGTAAAAGCGACAGGAGTGCCACTAGAGCCACAAGTAATATCAACGAAGGATAAGACGCTTCAAACCTGGTTGTCATCGTCATATGCTTTATCTCCACGTCTCCTACCAGTGATCAGCTTTGTCGGCGCATAGTCGATGCGGACCATGGCGCTAGAAAAATACGTCGGAAGAGATCGACACAGTCATGCCTTTGAGCCCACCTATGTAGTAGCCAAAGAGGCTGTCGACAGGTGAGCGCACGATTCGCTTCACATCTGCATTCACCCGGAAATTCTGCGTGTGAAATGGGCGATAGTTCGTCCCGCCGCCGTACTCGTAGCTGTAGACCTGCTGGCCGAAAATCTGGGAGGTCAAGGCGTAAAGTTCAATAGTTCTGGACGGTAATGTGTAGGAAGCTTGCGTATAGAAACCGTTATCGCGGATGCTGTGATATGGGAGTGAGCCGCTCAGGAACTCGAAGTGGTCTAGGTTTCGTACGTATCCTTCGCTTTGGATCGCGAAACCACGGTACTTTAGGCCTGCATCCATGGCGTATAGATTGAAATGGGCGGTTTGCAGGGTCACACCCGGTGCCAATGAGCTAGGTCCGAAGAGAAGCGAAGCGTCGGATACTCGGATCTGCACATTGTCAGGGCCAGATTCCGGATCGGGTTGATTCCCGCGGGTCTCTGGGCTGTGTGTGTAGGAAAAACCGAAACGAGTCGCTAGCGTTTTGTGTCTTTCATAGTCTCCGAAGCCGCCCCGTGAACCAAATTCTCCGCTAGTAGGCATCCACCATGCACTGGCAGCGACTGCAGGACTCCGCGTAAGTTTGTTAGCCGTCAGACCAATCTGGCTTAGATTATTGCCCAGCATCACCATGTAGCGGGACTTCTTGGAAAGGGCGCCGACTGCCCAGATGCCAGTTGTAAATCCAGGGCGGAAAAACTCTTCCGCCATCACGCGATCCGTACCTGCAAAGTAGGGAAACGCACCGGTCATTGACCGGACGCCCGGAAGGCCCCCAATGCCGCCGTACAAATTGAAGGCTGGATGAAAATTATAGCCAAGTTTTCCTGCGACCGTGACCTGATTGATGGAATTAACTGTCCACAACAGAACTTCGTAGTTGAATTTCGGGTGGTACACCCAGCCGTTCATCCAGATCAGGGCGCGTTGAAGCTGAATGTCGCTGCGACCGTTTGAGGTCTTGGAAATACCGGAATAGCTGGTATAGGTGTGGGAGGCGGGGAGCTGATTTAAGTATCGGACGAGCGCGTAGCCGCTGAGGTTTAGTTCCCCATACTCCGTCTTGGCCAGTTTGAAGCCCCGTCCAGGTTCGAGTGCGCCCCATTGTGCAGGAGATGTTGATGCAGCATCTGCGCTGGAAGGGGCCTGGGCTGTCGCGTAGCGCGTGGTGAGACTGCTTTGAGTAACTGACACTTGAGTGGAGGAAGGGGTTGTGAGATTTGCGGGCGGCGCTGACGACGGGAGTGGGTCGACGGAAGGTGGTTGTGTGGAAAGAGCACCTGCAGGAGTCTGAGAACCCAGGTGTAAAGGGCCCTTGGTCCCATTTTGGCGAGCCTCAAGAGCTTCTACCCGCTCTTGCAAGTCATGGATCTGCGCAAGTAGTTCGCGTTCACGCAAGGTAGTGATTCCCTCACTATCAGGGCGCTGAACATTCGCGGTCTGCGCGGATGAAACGTTCGACACTCCCATGCAGCTTGAGATGACGCAAGCAAGGGTAGTTATAGGAACGATAGTTTCTTGAAAATGCTTTACTCTCACTGGCCCACCTGGCTTTCGTTCACAGAGCGATACGTTTATTTCCTTTCAAAATACGATTGCTAATACCTTTCATGATCTATATCGTGATGCCCAACCGTCTCTCTATGCGCGCCAAGCTTAGTTCTAGCGCCATGTAAAAAAACTCAAATGGGACGAGAATTGAGGTTGATGATGAGCAGCACGCCGAAAGCGATGTTGCATGATGCTCGTACCCCGGTTCAGGCAATTGGAAGATATTCCCTTCATTCCTTTCCGTTGTGTCTAAAAGACGGACCGCGCGTGTTAGCACTCTCACGGCGTCAATTGGATGTGCTTGCCTTCATTGCCAGAGCTGAAGGGGACGTTGTTTCCAAGTCCGCGATTTTCGAGGCTGTCTGGCACGGAGCATTCGTAGAGCAGGGTAACCTTACTCAGTCGATTTACATGATTCGAAAGGCGATGGGTAAACTTCCGGACGGAAGTGAATTTATCCAAACAGTCTCAGGACATGGGTATCGACTTGCGGCAGCACTTCAAAATCCGGAGGTAGTTCAATCGTTTGTCGAGATGGCACCGTCACGAGTCTGCGATCGAGACCGTCTTCATTCCCAAGAGGGGCGCTTTCACCTGATGGTCGAATCCATTGGGAGTTACGCCCTCTACATGCTCGATTGCCGGGGGCAAGTCCGTTCATGGAATCTCGGCGCGGAGAGGATGAAGGGATACGCTGCAAGCGAAGTTTTGGCTCGCCACTTTTCCATGTTCTATCTGCCCGAAGATGTCGCAAAGCGGATCCCCGATCGCGAGATGTGGGAAGCCGCAGAATGCGGTCGATGCACAGGAGAGAACTGGCACCTAAAGAAGGATGGTGGCCGCTTCTGGGCAAGGTGTGAGATTTCCGGCATGCGTGGGCCTGATGGGAAGTTGCTGGGCTTCGCCAGGATCGTGTTTGACGCGACAGCAGAGAAAACACAGGCAGACAAAGCGCTTTGTATGGGCGCTCTCTGGAAACGCGAAAGGGATCGGCTGCATGCTGCGGCGGAGAGCAGCATGGATGCTCTGTTGATTTGTGAAACGGTCTTCGATGGAAAAGATGAGATAGACGACTTTATCTTCACCTACCTAAACTCAAACGCCAAGAAGTTGGTGATTTCTCACTCTGAATCGATAGCGGAATCGCGGATGAGTCAGTGCTTTCGCGGAAACTGGGATGTAGACCTGTTTGCGGAGTGTAAACGGGTGGCCTTAACAAATCACCCTTTCATTGCCCGATGTTCCTTTCAGGCGCACGACGTACCGTGCAGGTGGCTGCGGGTTCAGGTCGTTCGTATAGAGAATGGAGTTTTGATCACCGCGTCAGACATCACGGAACGAGATCTCTTCGAGCTGGGAGGAATGGATTGCGTATGGGTTGGCGGCAACGTGGTGTAAGTCGGGCCGCTGGTGTCAGCGCGAGCTGCCCGATGCCTTCGCAATCTTCTTGTCATAAAGAACTTTGCATCGCTCCACTATTCGTGTTCTTGATGTGAGTGAAGGGAAGGAGACGAAGTATGCCGGAGAATCACTTTATTAGGAATTCTGGGATCGCTTCCATTGACCTTGCTTTGTTGGGGCTTCCCATGTGCTGAATCTGACATCGGCGCAGGATATTGGTCGAGAAGCTGCGTTAAGGAGAGCCGAAGCTGTGAGGCGTTTGGGGTTCTTCGCGGCTCGCAGGACTGATCCGAGCGTAGGCTTCCCGCGGCAGCAAGGCCGCGACTATTTTCTAAAAGCCTCTAAGCAGTCATGACTCCGCGAGCGGCCAAGAGCGTCAACCTCGAGCGAAGAATACCCCACCCATAAGTGAGAAGGCCTGAAGAAGCCAGAAAGGGAGGAAAGCTGAAGGCCTTTCTCGTAGAAATTATCGATTCTGTCTTATGACGGGTTCTCCCCTTGACATTCGACAAGGGATGGAGGACGCTTGTGTCGAACGTCAAGGGGAGAGTTGATGGCGCCATCCACCGATCTGTTGCAGGGCACGCTTGATGTGCTCATTCTGAAAACACTCGCTCATGCTCCCATGCACGGCTGGGGGATCGCCTCGCGCATTCAACAAATCTCGGAAGATGTGCTGCAGGTGGGCCAGGGGTCGCTCTATCCAGCGCTGCACCGGCTGGAGTACAAGGGCTGGATTGAAGCATCGTGGGGTGCCTCCGACAACAACCGCCGCGCCAAATTCTATGCGCTGACGCCGGTTGGTAAGAAGCAGCTTCGGGCTGAAATTGAGCAGTGGACACGCTTAAGTGCAGCCGTCTCACTCATTCTTGGAGCTACTGCGGAGCAGTTCGCATGATTGCCGCAAGGTTGAGCCGCCTGCGCTTTTTCTTCCGGAAGCGTCCCTCCACAGAGGTTGAGGAGGAGATCCGTGCGCACCTGGCGGAGTCGATGGCCAACAAGATGGGGGCAGGGATGTCCCTGGTCGAAGCGCGTCGTCTGGCACTGATCGAGTTTGGCGGTATCGAGTCGGCGCGGGAGCAAGTCTACCGCCAGCATCCGCGGGCCTGGCTGGATACGCTGCGGCAGGATCTCCGCTTTGCCGCCAGGTCGCTGAAGCGTGATCGTGGTTTTACGACGATTGCGGTCTTGATCCTGGCTCTTGGCATGGGCGCGAATATAGCTGTCTTCAGCTTGGTGAACACGATCCTGCTGAGGCCGCTTCCTTTCCGCAATCCGGGGCAGGTTGTGTGGCTGCAGCCCGCCGAGGCGGGCGGTGGTCTGTCTGGTGCAACATACTCCTCCGACGCGTATGAGGATCTTCGCGATCGCAATCAGTCATTCAGCGGTGTCACTGGATACTTTGCATTTTCCGCGCCGAATAACCTGAAACTTACAGGCTCCGGTATTCCTACGCCGATCACAGGAATCGGTGTTATCCCGAATCTGCTGGATGTGCTGCAAGTGCCGCCACAACTCGGACGCGGCTTTCGCATGGAAGACGGACGCAAAGGTGCGTCGCCTGTGGTGATGCTGTCGCATGCCTTCTGGATGACCCATTTCCACGGGGATCGCGATGTCGTCGATCAGGCGATTTCCGTGGATGGTAAACCTGCAACGATCATTGGTGTGCTGCCTGCCGCCTTCGATTTCGGTGCTACGTTCTCGCCTGGCACGCGCGTCGATGTCCTCTCTCCGTTCAGTCTGGATGAGGGGCGAGACTGGGGTAACATCGTGACGCTTATCGCTCGCCTGAAGCCGGGCGTTACCACGCGGCAGGCTGAGGCCGAGTCAGCGACGCTGTTCCCGCAGCTTTACTGGAGCAAGAAACAGGCGGACAGCAAAGGAGGCTACAAGGCCGTAGCAGCAGTGCCCATGAAGGAGCACGTTGCCGGTCCACTGCGCCGCTCACTGTATGTCTTGTGGAGTGCCGTGGCGATGATTCTTCTGATCGTCTGCGTGAATCTATCGAACCTGCTGCTTGGGCGCGCTGCAACACGCAGTAAGGAGTTTGCGTTGCGCTTTGCCTTAGGTGCGAGTCGTCAACGCATCATTCGGCAACTGCTCACAGAGAGCCTCCTCCTCTCGTTTGCGGGCGCCGCGATTGGTATTGCGCTGGCTGCGGTTGTGACGCAGTGGCTGGCTCATCAGGGTTCACTGGCGTTGCCGCTGATCAGCGAACTGCGCATCGACATGCCCACGCTATTGTGGACGGTGCTGCTTGGCATCGGCGCGACACTGCTCTTTGGTGTTGTCCCCAGTCTTCGTATTACAGCGGATGCGAATCTGCAGGCGACGCTCAAGGACAGCGGTCCTGGAGCAAGCGAGGGGCGGAAGCACGAGGGCCTGCGGAATGCGCTGATCATCTCAGAGGTAGCGCTTGCCTGCGTGCTTGTCGTCGGAGCAGGTCTGTTGCTGCGCAGCTTTTTGAAGGTTATGGAGATTGATCTCGGTTTCCAGCCATCGCACGCCGCAACGATCTCAGTCGAAATGCCGGACCTGAAGACGGGGAAGGCCGGACCCTACTATCGGAATCTGCTGCAGCAGGTCAGTGCGATTCCTGGGATTCAGAGCGCCGGCATCGCTGACAACCTACCGCTCGCGCGTAATCGTACCTGGGGTGCTCCCGGCATCAAGGGCGTGCACTATGGCCCCAACGAGAGGATGCCGACATTCGTGTACATGATCACGCCCGGCTACATGGAGGCCATGGCCATGCATCTTCGCGGACGGGATTTCTCGTGGCAAGACGATGATGCAAGCGAGCCGGTCATCATCCTGAATGAGCGAGCTGCCCGGATGCTGTTTCCGAGTGGAGACGCTTTGGATCACATGGTTGATATGAGCGGAAAAGAACGCCGCATCGTCGGTGTTGTACCCGATGTTCACGAGACGGATGTCGAGGCGAGTTCCGCGTGGCAGGTTTACTTTCCCGTGTCGCAACTCTCCGACATGTCGGGGGTGGAACTGGTTGTGCGTAGCAATCTATCCGCGGCGACACTGCAGCCCACTTTGTTGAAGCTTCTTCGGCGCACTAACCCGGCGCAGGGCGCGGTGGACGTTCGGCCGATGCAGGCGTTGGTCGATCATTCCACTTCACCCCGTCGGTTTTTCGCATGGCTGGTCGGCTTGTTTGCTGCCTCCGGTGTCGTGCTCGCTTGCCTTGGCATCTACGGCGTCATCTCTTATTCGGTGACGCGACAGACGCAAGAGATTGGCATACGCATGGCTCTGGGCGCTAGTCCAGCTTCCGTCTTGCGCTCGGTTCTTCAGCGCACGCTTCGGCTTGCCGGCATCGGTATTGCCGTGGGCACCGTCGCGGCGATCCTCGTTGCGAAGGGTATTGCCGCAATGCTTTACGGAACAGAGGCGACTGATCCGATGACGTTCGCCGCCATGCTGGTGTCGCTCCTTGTGGTTTCACTCGCCGCCGGTTACTTTCCCGCTCGGCGAGCGGCACACATCAATCCTTTGGTCGCACTTCGAACACAGTAAGCAAGCTGAAATGCAGGGCGCAGCGATATCGGTCGCTGTGCCCTCTTTCATTTGTTTGCAAAATCAAGGTGTCCACGAATGGACACCTTGAATCGTGAATGGACACTTTCTCGCGGGCCGCGGTCACTTTCTGCCACGAATGCCAGCGAATCTGCGTATCTACTTTGGCTGCCACCGTGCACTAGGACACCGTACATGGATATCGTTCGACCCGATCTGAAACGAAAGAAGTTTCGTCGCAACGTCATCACTGCCTCAGTGGTAGCGATTCTCGTTGCCGTTGCTGTCCTTTTCCTTCTGCGGCTGAAGCCGGCTTCCCCCACGGTTGAGGGACCGGTGTTTACCGACGTTGTGAAGCGTGGCCCGATGCTGCGGCAGGTTCGCGGGCCCGGTACTTTGACGCCCCGCGAAGACCGGATTCGCCTGATACCGGCCGAGTCTGAGGCCACGGTGGTTCGGATCCGTGTGCTACCAGGCGCCGTCGTCCACGCAGACACCATCCTGATGGACCTGATCGACCCCGCGACCCAGCAACAACTAATGGATGCTCAGCTTCAGGTGCAGGCGGCGAAGGCAGATCTGAAGAACACCGAGGCAAAGCTGCAGAGCGACCTGATGACGCAGCGCGCGGCCGCCGCGACCGTGCGGCAGGACCAGCACCAGGCCAACCTGCAGGCGCAAACCGACAAGAACCTGCTCGATCTCGGCGTGATCAGCGGCTTGAAATACAACGAGTCACGCGGCAAGGCAGACGAGCTAAACACGCGCAATGACATTGAAGGGCAGCGGCTGCAGTTGAACCAGCAGGCCGTGAAGACGCAGATCGCGGTCCAGCAGGCGAAAGTAGAGCAGGCACAGGCGATGCTTGCACTGAAGCAGCGCCAGACGGATGCACTCAGCGTTCGTGCGGGAATTGACGGTGTTCTTGTCGACCTACCTCATCAGGTCGGCGAACACGTAGACGTTGGCACAACGTTGGCCAAGGTCGTGCAGCCCGATCAGTTGAAAGCATCCCTCAAAATCGCGGAAACGCAGGCGCGCGATATCCAGATTGGACAGCCTGCGGCGATTGATACGCACAACGGCATCATCGCCGGTCAGGTTACGCGGGTCGATCCTGCCGTGCAGAACGGAACCGTTACCGTCGATGTTGCGTTAACAGGATCATTGCCGCAGGGAGCACGCCCGGATCTGAGTGTGGACGGCACGATCGATTTGGATCGCCTCAACGATGTGATCTATGTCGGCCGTCCCGCGCAGGGGAACGAGAACAGCACGCTCAGTCTGTTCAAAGTTCTTCCTGACGGACGGACTGCCGTACGTACCTCAGTGCAGGTGGGACGTGCGTCGGTGAATGCAATCCAGGTGCTGGGCGGGCTGCAACCCGGCGACACCGTAGTGCTGAGCGACATGAGCAAGTGGGACAACAACGATCGCGTCCAGATCGAAAAACAGTGATCCGCGAATGGGAGAGCAACGCCATGACAGTAGCAGCGAACCAGTTGATTCACATCGAGGGGCTGACCAAGGTCTTCTATACAGACGAGATCGAAACGCATGCGCTCAGTGGTGTGCACCTTTCGATCGCACGCGGTGAGTACGTTGCCATGAGCGGCCCGTCCGGTTGCGGCAAGTCCACGCTGCTCTCCATCCTTGGTCTGCTCGACACGTCGACAGCCGGAGAGTACACGCTGAATGGTAAGCAGGTCGCAAATCTGAACTTCGCGGACCGCTCTCGTATTCGGAACCAGGAGATCGGGTTCATCTTTCAGAGCTTCAATCTCATTGGAGACCTGACGGTCTTTGAGAATGTTGAATTGCCCCTTACCTATCGGGCTGGAATGAATGCCTCTGAGCGGAAGGACCGTGTGGTGCAGGCGTTAGAGCGCGTGAACATGGCGCACCGACTCCGCCACTATCCCGCGCAACTGAGTGGAGGTCAACAGCAGCGTGTGGCTGTGGCACGTGCGCTCGCTGGATCTCCCAGCATCCTTCTCGCCGACGAACCGACCGGCAACCTTGATTCCAAGAACGGCGAAGCCGTTATGCGTCTGCTTGCCGATCTGCATGGCGAAGGAGCGACGATCTGCATGGTCACGCACGATCCCCGCTTCGCTGCGCACGCCGACCGCCAGGTTCACTTGTTTGACGGCAAGGTCGTAGCCGAAGGGGAACTGCAGCACCTGATCGCAGAGGCCGACCAGCAATACCAGGCCGGCTACCGCAATGGGAACGCTGTCCTCTAAAACGGACCCGCACCCATCCAGCAGCACGCATCCGGGGAGAGACTATGAACACGATCTTGCAGGACATCCGATATGGCATGCGGCGTTTACGTCGCTCGCCGGGGTTTGCGGCAACAGCGATTCTCACGCTGGCGCTGGGCATTGGTGCGACGACGGCAATTTTTACACTCACCTACCAGGTGCTGCTACGGTCGATGCCGGTCCAGCATCCGGAGCAGATCTACAAGGTGGGGAAGGAGATTGAATGCTGTGTCGACGGCGGATTGCAGAACGACTGGCGCATCTTCTCGAACGATTTGTACCGTTCTCTGCGTGACCAGGTGAGCGGTACGGACGGCATTCTCGCTGTGCAGGCCGGCACGCTCACCGTGACGGCTCGGCGCGCCGGTGACAATGGGGCACAGTCGCTGGACGCTCGGGCAGTCTCTGGAAATTACTTCCAGGTGTTAGGTGTGCAGCCATCTCTTGGAAGGTTGATCACGCCCAATGATGACCAGGAAGGTGCGCCGCCCGTGGTGGTGTTGAGTCACGCCATCTGGCAAGCCAAGTTTCATTCCGATCCGTCGATCGTCGGCCAGGCACTGCTGATGGCAGGGCGACCGGTCACGGTCGTTGGTGTCGCAGCAGAAAACTTTCTGGGAGAGCGAAACGCTGCCGACCCTGCCGGAGTGTGGTTCCCGCTTGCGCATGAACCGTTGCTGGAACCGGAACGAAAGCTGGCGCTGATGCCGAACTCCCACTGGCTGGATCTGTTAGCTCGCATTCCCGACAGCAAGCAAGTGCCGCTCATCCAGAAGTCGATACAGGTCCAGCTTGTCCGGTGGTTGCGGGCGCATCGTGAACCGAGCGACCACACTACGGAAGCAGAATTTGCAAAGCAGACGACGGAGCTCGCCCCTGCGGCAAGCGGCATCAATGACCTTGGCGATCAGTACAAGAGCAGCCTCAACATGCTGATGATGATCGCTGGATTCGTCCTGCTGATTACGTGCGCCAACCTCGCCAACCTGATGCTTGTCCGCGGTATGGCGCGCAGCCAGGAACTGAGTGTCCGCACCGCGTTAGGGGCGCCGCGCTCCCGGCTGATTCGGCAGATGCTGGTCGAATCGTTGCTTCTCTCTCTACTAGGCGGACTGCTCTCTTTGCTCGTCGCTTATGGTGGCGTCAAGGGCATGCTCGCACTCCTTATGAAGGACGTGCAGATCAATCCGCTCCAGGCGTCTCCATCCATTCCGGTGCTGCTCTTTGCTCTGGGGGTCTCGCTCCTCACCGGAGTTTTGTTCGGCATTGCACCGGCCTGGATCGCTACCGCCGCAAATCCTGCGGAAGCCCTACGCGGGGCCAACCGCAGCACAACTGATTCGAGTGCCCGACCACAAAAGGTGCTGGTCATTCTGCAGGCTGCGCTGTCTGTTGCGCTTCTGAGTTCCGCAGGGCTGCTCATCGCAAGCCTGCGGAACCTGGAGCGGCAGGACTTCCACTTTCAGCCGAAGGGGCGGCTCATCGCCTTTATCGACATCCAGGCGTCAGGCATGCCGTATGAGCGGCTCGATGGGCTGTACCGCCAACTGGATCAGGCGTTCCAGGCTGTTCCCACTCTGCATGATTTTTCTTATGCAACTTATAGCCCCATGAGCGACAACAACTGGGGCAGTGGTGTCGCGCTTCCGGGTCAAGACCCATCGGTGCGCAATCAGGGTGCAAGCTATGACGCAGTGAGCCCGCATTTCTTTGACGCGCTCGGAACCCGCATCTTACTGGGCCGGGGAATCACCGATCACGACACCGTTTCCAGTACTCATGTCGCCGTGGTCAACAAACGTTTCGTGGATAAGTATCTTCAGGGCAAGCAGGTCATTGGAGCGCACTTCGGCCCAACTCTGGACCTGGCGCACGAGTTTGAGATCGTTGGCGTTGTCGATGATTCCAAGTACCGCGACCCGAGGGGCGAGGTACGAGGCATGTACTTCCTGCCCATGACACAGATCGTCGATTTCTCACACGTGAATGCGTCGGCGGCAACTATCCAGGATGCCCAACTGAGTCAGCGCTTTTTTCATTACGCCACCGTGCTGATCGTGCGGTATGACGGGGATGCGGCGACGGCTGCCAACACGATGCGTCGCACCTTCCAGTCAGTGAACTCTGATATTCCAATTGCTCAACTGCTGAACTATTCCGATCAGGTCAGCAATCACTTTACGCAGGACGAAACAGTCGTGCGGCTGACTATAGTCTTTGGAGTCCTGGCACTCATACTTGCTTCGCTCGGCATCTACGGAGTCACGGCCTATACGGTTGGCCGCCGTACCAGTGAGATTGGCATCCGCATGGCATTGGGAGCGGACCGCAGCCATGTCCTCATGATGATTCTCCGCGGCGCAATGCAGCAGACCATCCTTGGGCTGCTCATTGGCATCCCGGTCGCGCTGGCTGCAGGTCACCTGTTGCAGTCGCAGCTGTACGGCGTAAAGGGCTGGAATCCGCTGCCGCTTGCCGTCTCAAGCATTCTGCTTTTGCTGAGTGCTCTGGTCGCAGGCGTGGTTCCGGCGCGGCGAGCTTCTTCCATCGAACCGATGCAGGCACTTCGCGCTGAGTAAGCCTCTTAACTGTTTCCTGTCATCAGAAAGCGAGTACCACCGCCGCATGAGATCTGCTCTTAGAAACCCGGGAAGGACAGCCGCTACCGCGACTCTTCTTTTCTTTACATCTCAGTCGTTTGCTCAGGCGGTGGCTCCCTCACAAGGTGCGACGTTGCAGGCGCCTCAGCCTTCCACGCCGCTGACGCTTCCACACTCGCATAACCCGCTTGCTACTTACCGTCCTGCCAGCGTGCCTGCAGCGAATCTTTCAAATTCTCCACGGATCGATGCTTTGATGCATAACGGAGTTCTTGAATTATCGTTGGCCGATGCCATCGCTCTCTCGCTCGAGAATAACCTGGACCTGGCGATTGCACGCTACAACATCCCCATCGCCGAAGCGGATATTGAACGCACCAAGGCCGGCGGCAGCACACGCGGTGTGAATACGGGCGTAGTGCAGAATACCCCCGGGGGCAATGGTGTTGGCGGTTTCGGGTCCAGTTCCACGGGCGCGGGCGCGGGCGGCACCAGTGGAGGAGCCGGCGGCGCGGGCACAGGCGCGTCAGGCCTGGTGCAGTCCACACTCGGCAGCGGTACGGCAGTTAACTCGTACGACCCCATCCTCACCGGCAGTGCAAACGTTCAACATTCCACGAGCCCTCTGTCGAACCTTACGATCTACGGCGTTCCAACGCTTCGCGATAACAGCATCAACGGCACCATCGGTTATCAGCAGTCCTTCAGCACGGGGACGACAGTTTCGTTTACTTATCAAGGAAACAGGCAGACAACAAATAGTCCCTATAGTTTTCTGAACCCGACATTAAATTCCCAGTTCAATTTCGGGATCAATCAACCCTTGCTGGCCGGATTCGGACGTGGCCCGAATCTTCGCTACCTGCGCATTGCGCGAAACAACAAGAAGATTTCGGACGAGGCATTTGAACTACAGGTCATCAGCACGATCACACAGGTGGCGAACCTTTACTGGGATCTCGTTGCTGCCTTTGAAGATGAGCAAGTCAAAGAGCGGACGCTGGGTTTCGCGAATGACACCCTGGATCTCGGTCGGAAACAGCTTGCATTGCAGGCAATCCCCGCACTCGATGTCACGAAGGATGAGGGCGAAGTCGCTCGCGCAGAGGGCGATCTTACGATCGCAAAGTCCGTGCTGCAGTTTCAAGAGTTGCTGATGAAGAATGCGCTCACTCGAAATCTGGACGATCCGACGTTGGAAGTCATGCCCGTTCATCCCACGGACCTGAGTGCGGTTGCGGCGGACAGTGCGCAGGAGGTACAGGCACCCACCGAAATCATCATTAATGACGCGCTTTCTCGCAGGCTCGAACTTAAGATCTCCAGCATCAATCTGAAAAATCGTGACATCAGCCGCGATGCCGTGAACAACGCACTCCTGCCCGCCGTGAATCTCGTCGGTCAGTACGGTGGCGTTGGTCTTGCCGGACTCACGAATCCTGCTTCGACTGGCGGCGTTGTGTCCACCGTTCCAACGGGATACGGTGGCTCCTTCACCAACACCTTCAACAACAGCGCGCCAAACTACTATGTCGGTCTGAACGTGAATGTGCCGATACGCAACCGTCAAGCCAAGAGCGACCAGTATCGTTCGGAGTTGGAGACCTGCCAGGCCGAGATCCTGGTGCAGCAGCAGCGGAAGCAGATCCGCATTGAAGTCCGTAACGCTCAATACGCGCTGCAGCAGGCGCAGGCACGCGTGGCCGCAGCCGCGAAAGCGCGTGATCTTGCGGCAAAGACCTTCGACATCACCGGCAAGGAGCAACAGCTCGGCGCAGGATCAGCGCAGGATACGCTGCTTGCGCGACAGGCACTCGCATCCGCCGAGTCTGCCTTGGTCGCAGCACGAACGGCCTATCAAAAATCGCGCGTCGAGCTGCAGCGCGCAATCGGAACAACATTGGACGATAATGGCGTTTCAGTGGCCTCGGCACGCGTCGGTACCCAGACGTCCCAGGTCATTGCGCCGCAACCCTGAGCGGTTCGCTGAATCTATGAACGCAGAGCCTTCATCACGACGCCATCATGCAGGTGACAACAACTCACCTCGATGTCGCTTACTCATCGCCGACGACCAGCCTTACATCCTTGAGGCGTTGGCGATGTTGCTGCGCGCGGAAGGTTATGTTGTCGATGCGGCGCGGTCGCCTGCGCTGGTGCTCAAATATCTCGAAGACACCGAGTATGACGCGTTACTTATCGATCTGAATTACACACGTGACACCACCAGCGGTGGGGAAGGACTTCAGTTACTCGATACCATCCGTCAAGGGTGCGGTAGCAACAGCGAGAGACTGCCGATCCTTGTTATGACGGCATGGGCCAATGTCGATCTTGCCGTAGAGGCCATGCGTCGGGGCGCCAGCGACTTTGTGCAGAAGCCGTGGGAAAATGCTCGTCTTCTGGCGATCGTTAAAACTCAGATCGACCTCTACCATGCGCATCGCCGCACTCTGCTGCTCGAAGCAGAGAATCGGATCCTGCGCGCGGAGGGAAGCGCTGAGTTCATCGCAACCGCTCCCGCGATGCGTTCGGTACTGGAACTGATGCACCGCATCGGCCCTTCGGACGCGAACGTGCTCATCACGGGTGAGCACGGTACCGGCAAGGAAGTGGTCGCTCAAACCCTCCATCAACTTTCGCTGCGTGCTGGCAAGACGCTGGTCGCAGTCAATACCGGAGCGCTGCCGGACGGCACGTTTGAGAGTGAGCTCTTCGGCCATGTGAAGGGAGCGTTCACGGACGCGCGCGCCGATCGCATTGGACGCTTCGAACTCGCCAGTGGGGGCACTCTTTTCCTGGACGAGATCGCGAACATTCCGCTGCGGCAACAGGCGAAACTGTTGCGCGTCATCGAATCGGGACAGTTGGAGCGTGTCGGATCATCTGTCACGCGCAACGTTGACGTAAGAATGCTCTCGGCAACCAACGCCAACCTCGCGGAGGAGACAGCAGCCGGACGGTTTCGCGAGGATCTCTTCTTCCGCCTCAACACGGTGGAGATTAGACTGCCGCCTTTGCGTGACCGGCGTGAAGATATCCCAGCGCTGGCAGCACACTTCCTGGCCCGCTACGCTGCACGCTACCGCCGACCTGTCGAAGGTTTCGAAGCCGGCGCATTGCAACAGTTGCTGCAGTATGTCTGGCCGGGCAACGTGCGCGAACTGAACCACACGATGGAACGCGCCGTGTTGATGGCGCGCGGCACGCGGATTGCAGCAAGTGAACTCGGCCTCCATCAGAGCGTTCGGCAGGGCAGCTCGAATCTGGATGACATGAGTCTCGAAGAGGTCGAGGCTGTCCTTGTTCGAAAGGCCCTTGCCCGAAACTCCGGCAACGTTAGTCATGCCGCCGAGGCGCTTGGCCTTAGTCGCGGAGCGTTGTATCGTCGCATGGAAAAGCATGGACTCTGATCTTCAAGGCGCAGCTATCACGCCGCCTGTTCCACAAAACGGCACAAGTCGCCGGCGGATGCCCCTGGGCCGAAGGCGAAACAAGCTTAGCTATGAGCGGCGACTACGACTCTGGATAACGTTCTCGTCGCTCCCGGCGCTTCTCACTGTCACCACGTGGTGCTTTCATCAGCAGTTCAACTGGCCACTTCTGACCACATGTTTGTCGGTCGCGTTTGGTGCTTGGCTCTTCGTCACGTCGTTCTTTTTCGAGAGCATGACGCGCCCGTTGCAGACTCTCTCGAACATCGTGTCCTCACTGCGTGAGGAGGATTACACCTTTCGTGCCCGCGGAGCACGGCGCGGCGACTCGATGGGTGACCTGGCGCTTGAGATCAACGCCCTCGCCAGCACATTGCAGCGTCAACGCAACTCTGCCCTGGACGCGCTCGCTCTCGTGGACAGCGTCATTTCCTCAATGCCCGCACCACTGCTTGCCTTTGACGCTTCGGGAAGACTTCGCCTGCTCAATAACGCTGCCGAACGAGCGTTGCATCTTCACCCCCGCTCTGCGCTAGGACAAGATGCATCACAGCTCAAACTCAGTGCGCTCACAGGTCTTCGCGATGGAGAGGTCTATGCGCCAGAAGATGATGGTCGCACGGCCTTAGAAGGATCTCCCGTTCGCTGGTCTGTCCGTCGCTCTACCTTCCGCCTTCAAGGCGTACCACATACGCTCTTCGTGCTCAGCGACGTTGCGGCTGCACTGCGGGAAGAGGAGCGCCTCGCATGGCAGCGCCTGATACGCGTCCTGGGACACGAGATCAATAACTCGCTGACTCCGATCAAATCCATCGCATCCATGTTGCGATCCCGGCCCATCCCCTTCGGGAACAGCAACCACACCACGCAAGATCTGTACGAGTTCCAGCGCGGTCTCGTTGTGATTGAGGATCGCGCGGACTCACTCAATCGTTTCTTGCAGGCCTATCAACAGTTATCGCGTCTACCCCAACCGCGCATGACAGAAGTCGATCTCATGACCTTAGTCGAGCAAACGACGCCGTTGGAGACGAGAGCCGCGGTGCGGGTGCTTCCTTCTCCCGACATTGTGATCCAGGGTGACCCGGACCAGCTACAGCAAGTACTTATCAACCTGCTGAAGAATGCAGCCGAAGCTTCGATCCATACGGAAGCCGCAGACGATGCCGCATTCATCGATCTAAGTTGGACGATCGATGGGGCGTCGCTATCGCTACACATCGTTGATAACGGTGCGGGTTTAGCAAACCCCGAGAACCTTTTCGTACCGTTCTACACCACAAAGGAGCACGGAACGGGCACAGGGCTGACACTGTCAAGGCAGATCATCGCTGCACATGGTGGAGCACTGTCTTTGAGAAATCGGCAAGATTCTACGGGCTGTATCGCCGAAATCTCTCTTCCAATTCAAGCCCGCAGTGACAATAATGAGGTGTTCTAGGGTGAACAGCAAAAGGGCCAAGGCTGCAAGGCACCGGTGGTAGTTCGAAACTACCCTCATAACGTCCGCGAGTCAGGAGATACTTGAGCTTCTCGTCTATGCCTTCACAGCGAAACGCAGATTCCGTGCTCTCAATAGTTCCGCATGCTGCACGAAGTCTCCGCTATGGTCGATGCCATCGATTGACAGGGAAGCACGGTACGGCTTCGTAGCCGGATCTCCCACCGATTCGATCTTCACGGTCTTCCCCTTCAGCCCCAGGCGCACCTCTGCGGACCTCCATAGAGGGGAGCCGAGCATCCATTGCGGTTTGCCCGGGCACAGTGAATACAATCCCAAAGAACTCAGAACATACCATGCGGCCATAGCGCCAGTGTCTTCATCACCGCAGAAGTCTTCCGGAGAGTAGAGATCGGTAAGAACTCTGCGTACCCATTTCTGAGTAAGGTCTGGGCGCCCTCCGATCGTGAACATGTACAGGATGTGGTGGGAAGGCTGGTTGCTATGTGCGTATTGTCCAAATCGCACAGCAGCCATTTCGCTCATCTCGTGGATCTCCTGATGGTAGACACCGACCTCAAATCGAGGTTCCTGCTCCACGCACTTGACGAGTTCGTTGACGAAGACTTCCTTACCCCCGAAAGCCTCCATCATCGCTTCTGGTTCGTGCGGAACGCTCCATCGGTGCTGCCACGCACAGCCCTCTACATACGGTGATCCCCATTGGTACTCGCGAAAGTTCGGAACCCAGGAGCCATCGGAGTTCTTGCCGCGGAAGAACTTTGTGTCCTGATCGAATAGAAGCCGCCAGTCGCGCGAGCGCTTTGCAAACATCGCCGCGTCGTCCGCGTGTCCGAGCTTTGTTGCGATCTGTCCGATGCAAAAGTCACCGTAGTGCGCATCGAGTGATTCGACGCATGCCTGCTCGACCAGATCGTTCGGAACGAACCCAAGTTTTGCGTACGCTGCTTGTCCGCGCCGTCCGTATCCTTTTGCGGGATCACCGGGCTGTGTGGCGTGTTTCTTCAGCAATTGGTATGCGGCTTCCTTGTTGAAGCCTGGGATGTCCTTCACCACCGCATCGGCGAACAACGAATCGATCAACGACCCTGTCATGCATGCACGATATCCCGGGCAAGGGAACTGGGGCATCCATTCTCCCTCGGTACCGGCGTTGACCCAGCTTTGCAGGATCTCGCCCAGCTTTTCCGGATATAGCAGGGTCATCATCGGATACCACGCTCGATACACGTCCCAGTACCCGTGGTCTGCATACATCACGCCCGGTGTGGACTTGCCCGTGTATGGGCTCATATGCACGGTCTTTCCGTCGACATCGATCTCGTGCCAGGTGCGAGGAAAGAGCAGAGTTCTGAAGAGGCAGGAATAGAACGTCCGCATCTGCTTCTCGCTGGCACCCTGGATCTTCACTGCCGACAGGTGCTCTTCCCACATTGATTTTGTCTTCGCCTGGACTGCGTCGAAGGTGCTCGATCCAACCTCGGTGTCGATGTTGCGCTCAGCCTGCTCAAATGACAGGAACGAGTGGGCGACCGCTATCTCCGCCTGTGTAGCGTGTAAGTGAATCAGACCGACTACGCTGGCCGCGTTGTTTCGTCCGGTCCCTGCCGCCTTTAATTCTTTCTGCTCGAACGTAGCGCCTGCTACACCGACGCGAAGTACATAAAACGTCGCGAAGCCAGCGGGCGTTCCTCCGACATTCGCCGATGTCTTCCACCGCAGCACACCCTTGTTGCCATCCCAGGTGAACTCGGCGCCAGGCTCGGGCACATCAATGAGCAGCGAGATTGGCTCGCCGTGACGGCTGATTGTGCGTAGCACGGCACCGCGGCATGTCGGTGTAAGCTCTGCGTCCAACCCGTAGCGAAGCAGGTTCATCTTGAAGCCATACGGATGCGCCACGAGTTCACTCGGTCGATACGATGAGGCGCGAGCACTTGCACGCACTTCTGGCTCGCCCGTCACCGGCATGATGGTGGACCAGCCATAATCGCCAAGCCAGGGACTAAGTTGGTGCGTGCATCGGAAGCCCTGGATCCGCTGGTCCTCTGGCGCGAACATCCACGGGGATCCACCTCTGGATTCGAGCGTCCAGTGCGCCATTCCAAATGGCTCAGCAACGATCGGTAGCGTATTTCCCCGCGAAAACTGAGGATTTGAATGAGTGCCTTGCAGCACATTGACGTAGTCGCTCAGAGGCAGCAAAGGCTTCGGCGATCGGTCCGCAGGCTTCTGCGCAATCCCATTTGTGGCAGGAAGTGTGGGAGCTGCGGCTGCGGCCGCTAATGCGCCACTGCCCTTCAGGAACTGACGTCGCGTTGCTGCCATCGGATCGAATCTCCAGCGGTGCCTTGGTGAGAGCACGAGGTGATGATACGCAATACGGGATCATGAGCGATATGGTCAGTGCGGCTCGCGCATAAAACACTCAGTCCAGGACGGCTCATGCCACGTCGGCGTTTCTCAACATTGTTGCCGTCTGTGGAGTCGTTGGGTCCAAGGGAGAGCTTGACGTCACTGTCGCCTATTTTCCTTTCACACCGTGTTGAAGACGAATCGCCTCTCTGTCGAGGAAGATGGGCCTACGTCTGTCTTCATTGCGGAATGATCCGCAGTGAACGGTGGCCGGATGACCAAAACCATAAGTCTCCTCGTTGACGCGCCGTTCGGTGCCATCGTTTTAATGGAAAGGCCTCCTCATGTCATTTTCAAGCCGGCGCTCTTTGCAGGCGCTGCTCTTCGCTGCAGTGCTTCCAACCCCGTTTTACGCACAATCCGTGACTGCGACCGTAACTGGCACAGTCCACGATCCCTCGGGTGCGTTGATTCAGAACGCGTCGGTAACGGTGACAGACCTCGGTACGAATACCAGCCAGACTGTTACCGCAAACAAAGACGGCGAGTACACCGTCGTGAACCTCGCACCATCCAGCTATCAAATTGAAGTGGATGCAGCAGGATTCCAGCACTACAAGCAGCGTGGCATCACGCTCAATGTCTCGCAGAATGCAAGAATCGATGTGGGCCTGTTGCCCGGCGCGGCGAGCAGCGTTGTCACGGTGGAAGCAGATGCAAATGCAATCGACACGACGGACGTCACCATTTCGTCTGTTGTGACCGGCTCCGAGATCCGGAACCTTCCGCTGAATTCTCGCAATCCCTATTCTCTGATCGCACTGACGCCTGGTTTTGCAGGTTCGGTCGGTAACAATTACAACTCAGTCGGCTATTCCATCAACGGCACGCGCCAAGGCTACACCGACGTCCTTGTGGACGGCATTCCTGGTGGATTTCCCACGGTCAACGGCAACTCAGGCGTGGGTGTCTTCCCATCCGTTGACGCGATCAACCAGTTCCGTGTGCTGGGACAGAATTATCCCGCAGAGTTTGGCCGCAGCCTAGGCGGCATCCTGAACACTGCCTTTAAGAGCGGCACAAACCGCTTCCACGGCACGCTCTTCGAATTCGCGCGCAATTCTGCTTTGGACGCGAACGACTACTTCTCCAATCGCAACAAGCGGGCGCTGCCTACCTTCCAGCGTAATCAGTTTGGCGGCGTGCTGAACGGCCCCATTCTTCGCGATAAGCTCTTTTTCCTGGTCTCGGCAGAGCTGTTACGCGCTTCGCAGGCCACGCAGACCACGGCATCTGTACCGACATTGCTCCAGCGCCAGGGAGACTTCTCGCAAACCTTCACCTCTGCGGGTGCGCTCGTACAGATCTACGATCCTTTCACCACGCGGTCGAACGGATCAGGCGGCTATGTACGTACCCCCTTCGCCGGCAACGTCATTCCCAAAGCTCGTCAGAGCCGCGTCGCACAGACGTGATGAACTACTACCCGCTGCCCAACATCGCAGGAGACCCTCGCACGGGGCAGAACAACTTCTTCGCCACCAGCACACAGGACAACCGCATCGACAGCTGGGACGTTCGACTGGATGCTCGACTGCCGCACAACCAGACATTGTTCGGCCGCTACTCCGACCGCTTTTACGATGACAACCCACAGCCCTTCTTTCCGACCGCGATCACACAGGCAGAGAACCGGATCGAACAGCGCAACTGGATGCGCAACTTTGTCCTCGGCTACACGGCTACGCCGAAGGCCAGTCTGGTGTATGACGTTCGCCTCGGCTTTGCTCGCGCGTTGTACGACTACCTCAACGCAGGCCTCGGCTTCCAGGCGAGCGACCTGGGCTTGCCCGCGTCCGTCGTGAACGGCGGCGGCCTTCCAGTCTTTCCGGTCGTGACGGCAAGCAGCTATGTGCAGCTTGGCAATGGAGACAATCGCCACAACGCCTTTATGTCCTACAGCCTGTTGCAAAGCCTGACATGGCTGAAGGGAAATCACGTGGTGAAAGCGGGCCTGGATGCACGCATGATCCGCGTGAACGATCGTGAGACACGCGACACATCCGGCAACTATGCATTTACCAACGGCTTCACGCAGGGTCCCAATCCGAACGCGGCGAGCACGGCAGCGGGAAACAGCATCGCGTCGATGCTGCTTGGCACGGGAACGGGAGACCTCATTCAGAACTTTAAAGATGCCGCGACTCAAAGCTTTTACTACGGCGCTTACCTGCAGGATGATTGGCGCATCATGCCCAAGCTGACGCTGAGTATGGGGTTGCGCTATGACCTGGATACACCGCGGACGGAACGCTATAACCGCACGAATTTCTTTGATCCGAATGTTGCGTCACCGGCCCTCGCGCAGGCGTCTGGTCTGTCCGGTCTCAAAGGCGGCCTGGTCTTCGTTGGAGTCGGTGGGCAGGATCGGCACCAGTACTCGACGGACGCGAACAACTTCGCGCCTCGCGTCGGTCTCGCTTACTCCGTCGACAAGAACACCGTGATCCATGCGGGGTTTGCCATGGTGTACGGACCGTCAGCGCAGGCAGCCGCCGGCACCATTGGACCGTTCGGCTTCCGCGTGCAGAATGACTGGGTTGGTTCACTGGACGGCATTACGCCATTGAACACGCTCGATAACCCTTTCCCGAATGGCTTCCAGCCCGCACCGGGCGCCGCACAGGGTGTTGCGACCGGTGCTGGGGGACAGATCCAAGGTGTGTTGCGAAACACGCCCACGCCCTACACAGAGCAGTACACAATCAACGTCGATCGGGAACTGCCTGGAAAGCTCCATGTTCAGGTGGGCTACGTGGGCAATCACGGGGTAAAGCTTCAGCAGAGCCGCGAAGGCGGCATTGACTTCAATCAGCTTCCTGTTTCGGCGTTGGCACTTGGGGCGACTTTGAACGATCTGCTGCCGAACCCTTTCTTCGGCACCATCACGCGCGGTGCACTCTCCGCGGCACGCGTCAGCCGTGCCCAGTTGCTGCGTCCTTACCCGCAATTCACCAGCGTGCAACCGCTCTTTATGACAGGAGCGCAGACGAAGTACAACGCCCTGCAGATCCAGCTCGAAAAGCGGATGAGCTTCGGCCTGGAGGTGAGAGGCAACTATGTCTACTCCAGATCGCGCGACTCAAACGTAACCCACCAGGACAGCTACAACCCGATGTACGACTACGCCATCGCCTCACAGGACGTTCCGCACCGCGTGGTTCTTGCCTACACCTACGAACTCCCCGTCGGCGTGGGCCGATCCTTCGGCACGAACATGAACCGGGCGGTGGACGCACTCATTGGGGGGTGGCAGGTGAACGGCATCACCACACTGCAGAGTGGAACACCACTGCAGGTCACTGCCAGCAATACCTCCGGCCTCGGCAACCCGACGCTGTATGCCAACTGGAACGGCTCAAACCCAACACTTGGCGGCGACATCCACGACCGTCTGACCCGTTCGTTCGATACGTCCGCTTTCACCCAGCCTGCGGCCTTCTCGCTCGGCAACGCACCCGCGTATATTGCGCAGCTCCGTTCGCCTCGCCTGGTGACAACGGACTTCTCGTTGTTCAAAGCCTTCCACCTGCGCGAGACCATGCAGCTGCAGTTACGCGCGGAAGCCTTCAACGTCTTCAACCACGTGCAATTCGGCGCACCCAACACCAGCGTCAACTCCACTGCGTTTGGCACCATCACATCACAGGCCAACACGCCGCGGCAGCTTCAGTTCGGGGCGAAGTTGCTCTTTTAAAGGATCCCAACCTGAACGGCCTCACCATGGTGAGGCCGTTTTCACTTGGAGAGAAGCGGACTCACCTCCGGCGACAACCTCAGTCGGTGCAACAAGGTGCCGTAGCAGTCTAATCTTGATCCGAGGAATTCTTGAAGATGTCCGATCATTCATCCCATGACCTTTCCCGACGAAGCTTCATCGGGACTTCAGCGCTTGCGGCGGGTGCGCTGCTCACAGGCCTCGCTGCTGACGCGGCCCAGACAAAGTCGCGCCCGAATATCTTGTTCATCATGACCGATGACCATGCTGCGCAGGCCATGAGTTGCTATGGCAGCAAGATCAATCAGACACCCAACCTGGATCGGATCGCCAGGGAAGGCATGCGCATGGATCATGTCTTCGCCACCAACGCCATCTGCACTCCCAGCCGCGCCACCATCTTGACCGGCAAGTACAGCCACCTCAACGGTGTGCCGATCTTCAATCGCTTCGATGGCTCGCAACCCACCGTTGCGAAGTATCTGCAAAGCGCCGGCTATCACACCGCGATGATTGGCAAGTGGCACCTTGGCAGCGATCCTACCGGCTTTGACACTTGGAATATTCTCCCCGGACAGGGCGTGTACAACGATCCAGTGTTCTACGACAAGGACGGCTCCACGCAGATCAAGGGCTACTGTACGGACATCATCGCCGATCTGACGATCCGGACACTGAAAGAGCGTCCTCAGGACAAACCCTTCTTCATCATGTCGCACCACAAGGCTCCTCACCGCGAATGGACGCCAGACGAAAAGCACCGAAAGCAATTTGAGAACCTCCACATCCCCGAGCCGGCGACACTACGCGACGACTACGCGGGCCGTACCGATGCTCTGCGAGAACAAAAGCAATCCGTCTTTCGTGACCTGACGCGCGCAGATCTCAAGATCGTTCCACCGGCAGGCCTGTCACCGGAGGACCAGAAGCAGTGGCTGGCTGCAAAGCCGATGGAAGTCGAGATTGAGTCCGACGGCGTGAAGAAAACTATCACCGGCCGGGAGTTGGAAGACTGGAAATACCAGCGTTACATGCGCGACTATCTCGCCTGTGTTCAAAGCGTCGACGATAACGTCGGTCGCGTGCTGGACTGGCTCGACGCCAACGGGCTGCGAGAGAACACCATCGTCATTTACACCAGCGATCAGGGTTTCTTCCTTGGTGAACATGGGCTATTCGACAAACGCTTCATGTACGAGGAGTCGCTCCAGATGCCGTTCGTAGTTCGCTGGCCGGGATTCATCAAGCCCGGCACAGTCTCGAAGGCCATCGGCATCAATTGCGATTTCGCACCCACGTTCCTTGACGCGGCCGGCCGCCCGACGCCCGCCGACATGCAGGGTCGCAGCTTCCTTCCAGTCTGGCAGGGACACACACCCAAAGATTGGCGTCATGCCATGTACTACCGCTACTATCACGATCCAGGCGATCACAACACACGTGCCCACTACGGTGTCCGCACCGAGACGCACAAGCTGATCTATTTCTGGAAGAAGGATCAGTGGGAGTGCTACGACCTCGTGCATGATCCCTCCGAGATGCACAATATCTACAGCGATCCCACTGCACAATCTCTAGTTGCCGCGTTGAAGCGGGAGCTATACCGCCTGAAAAAGGAGCTGAAAGACGACGATCAGTTTGCGGTGACGCAGCCGGAGGATTCATCCTACGTGCAGCCGCCACCCCGAAAACGCTGAGCGACTAAGTCGGCAGAAACCGCTGTCGTTCTGCGGTGTGCTTAAGCGCTAGGCTCAAAACAAACCGGGTTCCATTATGAAAGTGGAACCCGGATAAGTGGAGTACTAGGGGTATCAGAAACCAACGCGCAGACTGAACTGGAACTGACGGTCTGCACAGTATGTCTGGCCCTTTGTGGTGCTCTTGCCGAAGGTGCCGGAGGTATAGCCGACATCCGGGTTTATCCGCTCTCGGATGACTGAGCAAGTTAAAGGCCTCGGCACGGAAGGTGAGCACCGTGTTTTCGTGGCCGGGGACAAGCGTCCAGCTCTTGTTCAATGCAGCGTTATAGCTCTGGAAGCCGGGTCCGGTGATCTGGTTACGAGATCCTCGACCAGCGAACTTGCCCGCGTATTGCGTTGTAAGTACGTCATACGAGGTCACGAAGGCCGACGTGCCGAACCAATTAGTTCGACGCACCGGAGTTAGTGGCTTGATTGATGTTCGAGAAGCTCTTGTAGGGACGGAGAGCATCCTGGTTGACACCGGGGTTCGCCTGCACCGTTCCTGGCTGAAGCTGATTGGCGTTCAGAATATTCTCCAGGTGGATGCCCCTGCGGCCGGCGTAGGACATGGTCAATAAGCCAAGGGCAGGGACTTCCTGTTCCACGGTGAGGTTCCAGTTGTACGCTTCGGGGCTGGGATAGTTATAGGCCTGCGACGAGTAGTTGAGCGGGAAGTTGTTCGCTCCTACACCGCTCGGTGCGTCAACACGGTCGAGTTGGACAAGAGCTTTCTCTACGTGCAGACCTTGAGCATCTCGCCAATCAGCTCTTTCACGAGATTGGCCTGCAACTCAGTGTCGCCAGGTATGGCGCTTCGAACTGGGAACGCGGTGCGAATCTGGACCGTATTGAGACGCCCCTGAACGACAGAACTTGGCTGGATGCGGAGATGAAGCTTGCTCTACAGCTACCGTCAGAAGGACAACGAGGGGACCGCCTGTTGCAGATCGCCAACTGGCAAAAGGCACCGAAGAATGGTTTCTATGATGACCTCGGGGATCCCACCGCCGAGCCGCATGTGTTGCGAGGAACGTCCTGGGCGAACGACCCGGAGATGTATCACGCGGTCATCGACGGCATTGCTGATCATACCCTCGAACAAGGTTGGCGCCTCTCGTGGCTGAGCTATGCAGAGACGTTGTATGAGGTGCCTCTGTCGCTGCGTCATATCAAATTGAATACTGCAAAAATATTCGATGCACGTCACCTACCTCGGACGAAGCGATTAGACCTCAGTTCCGACTAAAGCTTCTGAGAAGCTGACGCTTAGAGTGGTTTGTTTTTGGCGACGCATTTCCTGGCGCAGGAACCGTCCGCTAAGGCCAGGATTTTGTGACACGGTCCAGAAAAGCTTTGCAGCGCGCGCAATCAGGATTTCTACCTGCGGACGTTCCGCAAGCGCCACAGTGGCCAAGCAACGACACCCTGGCACGGCGCCATGTCGAGTTTAGGACGGCAAATAGCCTCCGCAGGCTGCTCGACCGTGAAAGCTGATCTCCCGAATCACCGACGCCAGCTTTCTCCATGTACGAAGAAATTACAGCTTGGTGGAGGCTCGCTCTGCCGTCTGGCAGACCTTCGGATATTTCTGCTCATGAAGCATCCCGGTTTGGGCACCAGAACCGCCGACTGTCCAGTCGGCTTTCCACTCGCTGTTCGCTGTTGCATGCGCAACTGCTCGCGTGGCACAGAACGCACTCTCCAGGCGCGACGGGACGCGCTACGCTTCCCGTGCCTGGACCTGAGCTGGATTGACGACTGCCCAGCATGCGGCGCCGAGCATGGCCATGCAAGCTGCGGTTCCGAAGGAAGAGGTCCAGCCGAAGCCGTGGGCGATCCATGGCGTCAATGATGCGGTAACTGCGCCGCCAACCTGTCCGCCCGTATTCACAAGAGCAGAGAAGACGCCGGACTGCTTGCCGGCGATGTCGATCGAGACGGACCAGAAGGAACTCTGCGAGAGGTAGAGTGCACCCGCGCCAAGCGAGAGAATGATGGCGGCCGTGATCGGGTTCTTTGCCTGTGAGCCGAAGACAAGGAAGCACGCGGTGAGGCAGAGTGCAACCGAAGCCAGCCAGCATCGGCCGGCGCGCAAACCATAGCGACGCGTAATGCGGTCACTGAGAGCGCCACCCAGCAGGCAGAAGAACGTCATGGAGATAAAAGGCAACATCGTGAACAGTGCGCTGGACTTCGGATTAAAGCCGCGCACTTCGGACATGTACGTGAAGAACCAACTGAAGTAGATCCAGGAAATATATCCGAAGCAGAAATAGGCGCCCATGAGAAGTGGCAGATCCTTGCGGGTAAACATCGCCTTCCACTCGAATTTCGGAGCTACCGGGTTCACGGTCGCTCCATCCACGAGGTCACTTTCTGTAGGCAAGGTGCTCGGCAGACCAGCACGAATCTCCTGCAGCTCTTCTTTGGATACCGAGGGGTGCTGTTCCGGCATGTTGCGAGATGCGAACCACCACACGCCACCGATGAAGACGCCGACGATCGCACTGAACCAGAAGGCCGCGCGCCAGCCATGCTGCGTGATGATCCAGTTGAGGAGGGGCGGTGTGAGACCGCTACCGGCACCCACACCAGCGAAGATCAGGCCGTTGATGATCCCGCGTTCTCCAACCGGGATCCAGTTGGAGACGAACTGATTGGCTGCGGGGTAGACGACGGATTCACCAGCTCCCAGCAGGAAGCGGAGTGCGATCAGCCAGAAGACAGCGGTGGGTGTGCCCACCGGCAACAGTGTCGCCAGGATGGTCGCGACGCCCCACCAGAGCGTGCCAATAGTGAGCACAGCTCGCGGGCCGAAACGCGAGGCCATCCAGCCCGCGGGTACCTGCATGATGGCGTAGCCAATCAGGAAAGCGCTGAAGATCCATCCGAGCCGTTCGTGGCCCAGGGCGAACTCCCGGCTGATCTGCGGACCCGCGATGGAAATGTTCGTACGGTCGAGGAAGGCAATGCCGCTCAGTGCGAAGAGAAGAAAGCCAAGCAGATACCGGACGCGGACTGAAGATGCCTTTGAACTCATACCTGTTTTTTGCTCCGGGTCGCCGATGGGGTGCGCAAGAAGGTCAGAGCCATGATGACAGCTCGCCCCGAGGAACCATGTTGTTGAAGTCAGAACGGCGTCCGTTAGAAGGGACGCCGTCTGGGGTTGCAGGTATAAGAATAGTGCCTTAGTGGGCTTCCTGGTCCTTGCCGAAGGCCGTGTGCATAGTTGTCCAGCGCTTGGACTGCTTCTGAGCGCTGGATGCCGGCGCGCCGTACGGATCGGCCGAGATGCCGTTCAGATCGTAGACCACCTTGCCGTCTTTGATGGTCAGCTCGCAGGTGAGCTTCTGCTTGCCGTCGACGCGGACGTTGTTCATGTCCACAAATCCGAACCTGCCATTCTCGAGGCGAAGAATAGCGACGTCGGCGATCGCGCCTTCAGACAGGTTGCCGAGCTGGTCCTGCTTCATCTCATGCGCGGGATTTGAAGTGGACTGCTTGATGACCAGCGGCAGCGGTTCGCCCAGCGCAAGGAACTTGTCCATCACGTTCAGCATGTCCTTCATACCGGCGTTCATGCTGGTGATATGGATGTCGGTCGAGATGGAGTCCGGAAGGAACTTGAACTTGGTGACGATGGGGTACGCCACGTTCCAGTTGAACGAGCCACCACCGTGTCCCACGTCGAAGTAGATACCCCGCTTGCGGCCTTCGATCAAGCCCTTCTGCGGTCCGAGGGTGACGGGATCCTGCTCTTCGCGCAGACCGCTGTAGACGTGGGTGTAGATGTCGCCGGGGCGGAGCACCTTCGTCAGCAGGTCGTAGAGAGGACGTTCCTTGCGGTCGGCGCCGTAGTCGATCATGACAGGGATGTTGGCGATGGTGCCGGCCTTCACAGCCTGCTCATACGGCTTCCATTCCGGACCTTCGAAGTGGGCGCTCTTGATGCCGACGATCAGGCCAGGGTACTTCTTGGCCACTTCTGCAGTCGCCGCGCCGTCCATGTCGTCCAGGTTCTGTTCATATTTAGCGCCACGCATGCCCGAACCGACGATATTCAGCTCTGCGAGGATGCGGGTCTGCTGACGGTCGATGACACGCTGCTTGAAGTCTTCAAAGTTGCGCCAGCCGGAGCCGCCGGCATCGACGACCGTGGTCACACCAACGCGGAAGGTAAAACCGTCCGGGTAGATGCTGTTGTCGCCGGCGTAGGAGTTCTTTTCGCCTGTGCCCGTGTAGACGTGCGCGTGAATGTCGATGAGGCCTGGCGTCACGTAAAGGCCCGTCGCGTCGACGGTCTTAACGGCTGAGGCAGACGGGATCGTGGCGGCGACCTTTGCGATCTTGCCGGCGCTGATGGCAACATCCATCACGGCATCGATGTTGTTGCGCGGATCGATGACATGGCCGTGCTGGAGCAACAGGTCGTACTGCTGGGCGTGGAGAGCGGCGCCGGACAGCAGAGCAAGTCCAAACGCCAGGCGAACGGATCGGAACGAGAGATTCAAAGGAACTCCTTACGGCTGTTTAACAGGACAGCACATCATCTACCCCGCGGAGCGGTCTGTCATGGGCCCATGGGCCGTGGCGCGTCTACGTCAATAGTCTTATAGGATTGCAGGTCTGTAGCCTTGCAAATGCTTGCGGAGCGTCGCCGCTTGTGATTTGGTAGACAGAGCAGACGCATGAAGAACACTCCCCGAAGTGGTAACAGAGGCCCGCGGATCAGGATACAGTTTCTGATCGTCCTGATGGCGTTCGTGGCCGGTTGCGCGTATGCGGGGCAGGCTGCGGTGCCGACGCCCGGGGTCCGGCTGCGCCTGTCGGAGTACCAAAAACAGAACTGGCAGGTGGAAGAAGGTCTGTCCGAGAACAACGTGCGGCAGATCACGCAGTCAACCGACAGGAAGCTGCTGCTGGCGACGTTTTCCGGTGTGCTGACCTTCGACGGCCAGCGATTTGAGCCGGTGGGCACTGTAAAGAACCCGGCTGGCGTAAATGGGGCGGCAGTGAACGCGATGCTACCCGGCCTGGACAACGATCTGTGGGTGGGCACAGATGGCAGCGGTGTCCTGCACCAGACGGCGGCCGGTGTTGTGAACGTGAGCGAGCAGGCTGGATTGCTGCATGAACGCATCCGCACCATGATGCTGGACCACGCGGGCACGCTGTGGGTCGCGACGCATAACGGAATTGAACGCTTTCGGAATGGCCGCCTGGAGCGCATTCCCGGTACTGGAACAATCGCCGGTGATATCACAGTGGTCTTTGCCGACTGCCGCGGTGGGAACGGCATTCCAGGTTCCATGTTGTTCATCACGTCAAACGGGTTGTTCCGATGGCGCAGTGAAGCGCTGCAGGCCCTGCCGTTGCCCAGGCAGTACGGATCGCCGACGGCGCTCTTCCGGGATCGTGATGGCGGGCTTTGGATCGGTACGGATCACGCTTTGTTGCAGGTGCTGGACGAGTCAGCGAATGCGCCGGTCGTGAAAGAAGTGATGGGGACCAAAAGTCCTGTAACGCAGTTGGTGAGCGACGCGGGGCGCAACGTCTGGGTTGGGACTCGCCACGACGGCCTCTGGCGTTACAGTCCGGCGATCGGAAAAGTCGCAGCCGAGACAGCGCACTGGGGCGCACGTGAAGGCTTTGAAGACGAGACCGTACGGTCGCTCTTTGTCGACGACGAAGACAATCTTTGGATCGGCATGTTGACCGGCGGACTAAGCCGGTGGCGCAAGGCGCCCTTCGCTCCTTATGGAAGGCAGGAAGGCCTCGCGGTGGGCTACGCGGCGGCGGCCTTCGCCGACAGCCGGGGAGACCTTTGGCTCGGCTCTTGGGGGCAGGGACTCTTCCACAAGCATGGGGAAGTCACCGTGCCGGTGCCGTTGCCGGAGATGCAGCCCTCGACACCGATACGTGCGCTGACCGAAGGGAAACCGGGCGAGATATGGGTGGGCACATGGTTTGACGGGGTATACCGCGTCACCGAGAAGAAAAAGCAGCACTACCGCTTGGGTATTGAGTCTCCAGTGAATGCCGTGAGCGCGCTGCTGTACTCGCGTGAAGGGGAGCTGTGGATCGGAACCTACACGGGCATCTTCCGCTTCAGCTCGGGGGAGCCGGGCAAGGGGGCGGCGGATCGTCTGCTGGACAACAAACTAATCACCTGCCTGTCCCAGGATCAGGACGGCAGTGTACTGGTCGGCACGAGTGAGGGACTGTTCCGCGTAAAGGGACAGACGGTCACCGCCATCAAGGGCCTGACGCATCCTTACGTACTGTCGCTGTCGCGCGATCTGGCCGGGGATATCTGGGTGGGATCGCGACGGGGCGGCCTGGGCCTTCTGCAGGGAGATCATGTTGCGCCGCTGCAGGTGGGCGGCGCGCTCGGCAGTCTGCCAATCTACAGCGGTCTGGAAGATTTCGATGGCCACCTATGGTTGGGGACGTCACGTGGCATTCTTCGCGTCTCCCGCGAGCAGATGCAGCGCGCCGTGGATCGCCATGGGACCGTGCCGGACGTTGTGCTGTTCGGCAAGGCGGACGGCATGCGTTCAAGCGACTGCAGCGGACCATCGCAACCTGGCGCGACGCGCATGGCGGATGGGACGTTGTGGTTTGCCACGACACGCGGCTTCGTCCATACGACGGCCGTCGCAGAGGATGCGGGACCTCGGGTCGCCGTGGCTTCCATAGAGGGGTGGAGCTCGGCGGCGAGCGGTGAGATGGAGACGCTGCGGTCGAACGGGACCCTGGAGCTAAAGCCCGGGCAGGCGGATCTGCGGATCTTCTACGACGCCCGCGAACTTTCGAATCCTGGACAGATTGAGTTTCGCTACAGGCTGGATGGCTATGACAGCGAGTGGACGACCACACATCTGCGTGCTGCGCACTACCAGCATCTGCCGCCGGGCCACTATCGGTTTGAGGTGCAGGCGCGTAAGAGCGGCACGGATTGGATTTCGCCGTCGGCAGCCCTGGGCGTTCGGCAGATGCCGCACTTTTACGCGCGGTGGTACTTCATGGTTGCGATGCTGCTGCTGTGTGGCGCGGCCGCAGTGGTCTGGTATCGCCGACGCATGCATCGCATGCGCGCTTCGCTGGCCGTGATTGTGGAAGAGCGAAACCGCATTGCGCGGGAATGTCATGACACGCTGATGGCGGGCTTCGCTGCAGTGGCCTGGCAGGTGGAGGCAACCGCAAAGCGGCTGGTGGATGGTGGCGATCCCGCGGCTGCGGTGCAGTCCTGCGAACTGGCGCACAGCATGGTGGTGCACTGCCAGGCTGAGGCACGCCGCATCATCTGGGATCTGCGCGACTCGCAGGAGCTTTCCGGCGTGCTGTCGCATGCGCTCTCGCGCGCCATCGATGCGCACTATCGTGAGCACAGTATCCATGTGGATCTGCAGGTGGACGGTACGGAGCTGGTCTTGCCGCCGGGGTCAGTGCATCACCTGGTCTGCATCGGCCAGGAGGCGATCTCGAACGCGCTCCGGCACGCCTCGCCACAGCGTATCGATGTGCGCCTGGTCTTCAATAAGGGCGAGGTTCGCCTGGAAGTCAAGGACGATGGATGCGGCTTTCAGCCGGGACGACCTTCGGCTAAAAAGGGCCACTTCGGCATGATGGTGATGGAAGAGCGCGCCCGGAAGCTGGGTGGCGATTTTGCGGTTCGATCGACCCTGCATCTCGGTACTGAGATCGTCGTGCGGGTTCCTTTTTCAGCAGGTGATGCGATGCCCGTGGCGGAGCGAAACGCCCTGTCCGCCGCCATGTGGTAGGTCGTTTCTGTTAGGTTGATGCAGATGACGAAGCTCACGCGAATACTGCTGGTGGAGGATCACTTCCTGGCGCGAATGGCGCTGACCAGCGTGCTGTCGATGCAGCCAGGCCTGCAGATCGTCGGTCAGGCTGTCGACGGTGAGCAGGGCATCGCCATGTACCGCGAGTTCCTGCCAGACATCGTTTTGTTGGATCTGAGGCTGCCTCGTATGAGCGGGTTTGAGGTTCTTGCTACGATTCGCAAAGAGTTTCCGCATGCGCGTTGCATCGTGCTGTCTTCCTACCAAGGCAGCGAGGATATCTATCGCGCGCTGCGGGGTGGCGCACTTGGTTACCTTACAAAAGACGCCAGCGGCGACGAGGTTCTGAACGCGATTCAGGCAGTGGGTCGCGATCTTCGCTACATTCCTTCGGCGGTGCTCAATCGGCTGGCGGAACGCATTCCGGCCACCGATCTAACGCCACGCGAGGCCGAGGTACTGACCTGCATCACGCGTGGGCGGTCGAATCGCGAAATTGCAGAAGAACTCGGAATTGCGGAGAAGACCGTGCGCATCCACGTGAGCGCGGTGTTGGATAAGGTCGGTGCGCGTGACCGCACGCAGGCCACCATCTTCGCGCTGCAGCGCGGTCTCGTCCACTTGGACGAAGCCTAAAATACTTGCGGTCGGCGTAATCGATCCAACTAGGTCATTTGACTTACGAACAAATGTGCAATATGGCCGATGCGCCATTTCCGGTCGTGCTGTGAAATAGCTCCATAAGCACAGCCAGATTCGCATGTGAACGGCGGGGCCCGTAGCGCCTTCACAGCCTGCACTTCATTTCAGCTTGACCCGGAGCGCCTCATTGAAGAAGTCTCTTCTTTACCTTGCACCCATGGTTCTTCCTGCCGCGATGTTCGCGCAGGTAGCAAACAACACGTCTCTTGTAGGAACCGTCACGGATAGCACTGGTGCAGTTGTATCCGGCGCACATGTCACTGCCGTGAATACTGCAACAAAGGTTCAATACACGGGCACGACCAATGCACAGGGCTACTATCAGATCCCGTTCGTGCAGCCTGGTAGCTATGACGTGTCCGTTGAGCAGAACGGCTTCTCGCGCGTAACCAGCAAGGGCACCGATGTTGTGCTGAACATGGCTGCACGTACTGACGTCATGCTGCAGGTCGGTTCTTCCACACAGGAAGTGACTGTGACCACCTCGACCCCAGCACTGTCGACCGACGATGCACTGGTGGGCGAGACGGTAACGGCGCACCAGGTCGAGAATCTGCCGATGGCAAGCCGCCGCGTCATGGAACTGGCGACGACGAATCCCAGCATCATCGTCGGACCCAAGACCAGCTATACCGGTAACCCTCCCGGCGCAAACTACATCGGTGCAGGTACGCGTGAAGTTACGAATTCGCTGACCCTGGACGGCATCACGATCATGAACTCGCTGATCTCGAGCTCGCCGGTCACACCGAATGCAGACGCAGTCGGCGCGGTTCAGACGCAGACCGGCAACTATACCGCGCAGTACGGCGCGTACATGGGCGTACACATCAACGTCGACACCAAGGCCGGAACGAACACCTTCCACGGCACGGCATTCGACTACGTGCAGAACACCGTGTTCAACGCCAAGAGCTTCCTGACGCCATCGGGCGCCGCTACTCCTGTACAGCATTTCAACCAGTTCGGATTCGTTCTGGACGGCCCCGTCGCCATCCCGCACGTCTTCAACGGTCGCGACCGCCTCTTCTTCATGGGATCGTATGAAGGTCTTCGGCAGAAGCAGCAGTCTCCGACTGTCGCCACACTGCTGACGCCAGCAATGCAGAGCGGCGATTTCTCCGCACTCTGTACCAGCTTCGTTGGCGGTATTTGCGCCGCTGGTGCAGGTCAGCAGATTGTGGACCCAGTCACGAAGACGCCGTATGCGAACAACCGCATCACGAACGTTTCGCCCCTCGCTACCAAGCTGCTGCAGTACTACGCGAATCCGAACCTGCCAGGCACCACGAACAACGCCAGCGTTGCCGTGCCGAACACCTTCCAGCAGGATCAGACGCTTGATCGTGTTGACTACAACCTTGGCGAGAAGGTCCGTCTGTTCGCCCGTTACTCCTACCAGACGATCACGTCCGCGTCGGGCAACATTGTTCCTACGTCCGGCAGCAGCTCGCCGACCAAGAACACGAACGGCTTGATTGCGTACACGCACATCATCACCCCGCGCATGATCAACGATCTCCGTGTGGGCTTCAACAAGTTCAGCACCAGCTCGCTCAACTACTTCTATACGGCCGGTCTGGGCACGGCAGGTACGGATCTCGGCATCCCGGGCTTCACCGCAGATACTGCGAATGCAAACCCCGGCATCCCCACGATCACCATCACCAACTACCAGGGCCTTGGCGCTGAGGGTACGAACTGGTTCCAGGACGACCGTACGATTCACGGCTACGACCAGATCAGCTACACCTTCGGCAAGCACAACATCATGGCAGGTGCAGACATTCGCCGGATGACGATCGGCCGTGCAGCCGGTAACACGCCGCGTGGTCAGTTCAGCTTCAACGGTTCCTATACCGGAAACGCTGCAGCCGACTTCATCACCGGTTACTCCAACCAGGTAACGACACCCGTTTTCCAGGTGAAGGGATCTGTCTCCGAGTGGCGTAATGGTTTCTTCGCGCAGGACAACTGGCAGGCCACACAGAAGCTGACGGTTCAGTACGGCGTCCGTTATGAGCTGCCGCTCGTCCCGACCTCCCTGAATGGTTACGCCCGCATCCTGAACTCGACCTACACCGCGCTTACGCCAAACAGCACGGCAACCACACCAGGAACGTTCGTTCCCACGCCTGGCTTCGGATTCCACGGACCGAACCATGACCTCATCTCCCCGCGCCTCGGTCTCGCATACCGCGCAACAGACAAGATCGTGATCCGCGGTGGCGGCGGTATTTTCTACAACCCCAACCACCTGAACGCCTTCACGCTGGCGTCCTCGAACTATCCGCTCGCGGCATCGATCGTTTACAACGGCAACAGCGGTACGAACCCGGTCGGTACGCTGACCTTTGCCAACCCAACAGGCGGCAGCGGCGGAACAGCTTCTCCCGTGGCGGGAACGCCTGGCACGTATGTCTCGGCCTTTACGGATAACTACTATCTGCCGACCCCGCGCATGTACCAGTGGAACGTGGATACCGGTGTAGAGCTCTGGAAGGGCGGCGCGTTTGAGCTGCAGTACCTTGGTTCCAAGGCGCTGTACCTGGATCGCTCCTACTACCCGAACCAGCCCACGCCGGGTGCTGGCGCTGTCAATCCCCGTCGTCCCTACCAGTTGTTTGGCCAGATTCGTCAGATCACCAACGACAGCTTCTCGACCTATCACGGCATGAGCGCAATCTTCCGTCAGCACGCATATCGCGGGCTGGATGTCATGCTGGGCTACACGTGGGCACACAACATGGACACGTCGAGCGACGCGAATGGCGGCGGTACGGCGATGATCCAGAACAACCTGCGGGCTGACTACTCGAACTCCAACTGGGATATTCGGAACCGTTTCGTTGGAACTGTTACCTATGCCATGCCTGACTTCCATGCACTTGGAGCGATCGGCAACTCGTTGCTCGGCGGCTGGCATGCAAATGCCATCGTCACCCTGCAGTCTGGTATCCCGTTCAATGTCTCGATCTCGAACGACCAGGCCAACGTTGGTGGCATCGGCACGCAGCGCCCTAACTACGTGAAGGACGGAAACGCCCTCAGCTGTGGCCGCGCTACCCGTATCGGCAACACAAACTGCATCGACCGCACCGCTTACTCGCTGCCCGCAGCATTCACCTTCGGCAACCTGCACCGCAACGATCTGAAGGGACCTGGCTTCGCGAACGTTAACTTCTCGATGTCCAAGGACTTCGCGATCTTCGAGCGCCTGAAGCTGCAGTTGCGTGCAGAATCGTTCAACCTGTTCAACCATGCGAACGTCGGTAACCCGAACTCGAATTTGCCGACCGCAAGCGCAACCACGGGCCAGTTCAACTTCACTGGATCTACCTTCGGTACCATCTCGTCCATGGCAAGCGGATACACACCGCGTATTCTGCAGCTCGCCGGCAAGATCAACTTCTAAATTCTCCAAATTGTTCCAACCTCTAGCCGCCGGGACCTTCCGGCGGCTATCTTTTTCATTAAGCGTGTCACGCGACCAGGAGAAGCAGGGAATGAGATTGAAACGATATGCCGCCATCGGCACCACGGCGATTTGCCTGACAGCCGCTGCGGCCGTCTTCACACACGCGGGTGTTCTGGCGCAGGCTCCCAGGACTGCAGCGGAGTATGACAAGGATCTGCCCGGAATGCTGGAGGCGTATCGCCATGTGGAAGCCGCATCGGTGTCCGATGCCGTCGAGCAGACGCTGCATGAGAAGCACTACATGAGCCACAAGATGCAGGCGATCTTCCCGACAAAGTTCGTCGGCACAGCACTGACCGTACTGCTGAAGAAGGAAGAGAATCACGATCCCGATGCTCTGAGCGGCATGCTGAAGGCGATTGACACTGGTACCACCGGTTCGGTCTACGTGATGAAGATTGAAGACGGTGCCGACATCGCCGGTATGGGCGGACTGATGGGTACGGCCATGTGGTCGCGCGGCTTCAGCGGTGCGGTGGTCGATGGCGGTGTGCGCGATCTTCCGCAGTTGAAGCGCATTGGTTTCCCGGTGTATGCGACCGGGCCGGTACCGTCAACCTCCGTGGGCCACTATCGCTTCGGCGGCATGAATATCCCGGTCAATTGCGACGGCGTTACCGTGAATGCAGGCGATATCATTTCAGCCGACCAGGATGGTGTGGTCGTGATTCCGCGAGCACGTGCGGCAGAGGTTTTGATCGTGGCACAGAAGCTGGATGAGACCGAACACGCGATGTATCCGTACATTGAGCGGCTGCATTCCATCGTGGCTGCGGTAAAACAGTTTGGCAGGATTTGAGTGGCGGCGTAGGACATCTGCCCCATTAATCTGCAGAACCTCGCAGGTAGGGTTAGAGGTACTCGCAATCAACAGATCGAACGGCACTCCCATAAGCGGAAAGGTGTTTTCGTGACGCAACGGACTGATCAGCAGAAGCTCTCGCGCAGAGGCTTTCTCGAATTTAGTACGGCCGTGGCAGCAGCAGCCGTGCTGCCCTCAGTCGCGGCGGCCGAGGCGCCCGCGGGCGCTGCCGCCGATGACTACTACGCCAAGCTGGGCGTTCCTACCGTGATCAACGCGGCAGGAACCTACACCTACCTGACGGCTGCCGTGATGCCACCGTCCGTGCAGCGCGCAGTTGCGGCGGCCGCGCACCATCCGGTCCGACTGAAGGAACTGCACAAGGCCGCAGGGGAGTACATCGCCAAGCGTCTGAAGTGCGAAGGTGCACTGGTGACCTCGGGCGCTTCGGCGGCACTGACGCTCGCCACAGCGGCGTCCATCGCATCGAAGGGCAACATCAAGCCTGAGGAGATTCCGCAGGCGGCCCTCGAGCGCGGATACGAAGTCATCGTGCAGAAGTCGCATCGTTACGAATACGACCATGCCATGATTCTGTGCGGCGTTAAGGTTCGCGAAGTCGTTACGGTAGACGACTATCGCAAGGCCTTCAGCGATCGCACGGTGATGACGAACTACTTCAACGATGCTGCGCCGGAGAACAATCCTCCCACACAGATTGACCGCGAAACGTGGCTCCGCATCGCGCATGAGCATAACGTGCCGTGCCACCTGGATGCAGCCGCAGACATGCCTCCGATCGAGAACCTGTGGAAGTACACCGGCATGGGTTTTGACTTTGTCTGCTTCTCAGGCGGCAAAGGAATCCGCGGACCGCAGAATGCCGGGCTTCTGCTGGGCAAGAAGAAGCTGATTGATTTGGCAGCGGAAAACGACAGCCCGAACAGCGAAGCTGTCGGTCGTGGCATGAAAGTTGCGAAGGAACAGATTGCCGGCATGGTCGCGGCAGTGGACTGGATCCTGTCGCAGGATGATGCGACGATGCAGCGCGAGTTCCTTGATCGCACGCATGTGATCCAGGCAGCGTTGAAAAACGTACCGACGTTGAAGAGTGAGATCTTCATGCCGAAGATTGCAAACCATGTGCCTCATCTCTTCCTTCGTTATGATCCAAAAGTTGTGGGCATCACACCGCTGCAGGTCGCGGACAAACTGCGTGCACAGAACCCTCCCATTGAACTGAATCCGGCGACCGGTAACAGCGGCCGCTTCCATACTGCTGACGAGAATACGATCGTGCTTGCGACGTGGATGCTGCAACCCGGCGAAGCCGAAGTCGTCGCTGCCGCACTGCGCAAGCTGCTGACCCAACCCAACGTTTCGTAAACCAGCCACGGGCTGCCAGGAGAAACCGATGTCGAATACCGCAAACAAAACCACCCGCCGTAACCTCTTGAAGAATGCCGCAGGCGCTGCTGCCGTTGTGACCGGTGCTGCTGCATTGGTCCCGTCTGAGGCTGCCGCCGCAACCCCGAAGGAACAGAAGCAGGGCTGGCCCAAGCCGAAGGATGGCGAGAAGCGCCTTTTCTCAAGCGCAGTGTTGCATAACGGAACGCTCTACCTTGCAGGTGTCGGGGCTCACTTTGAGGGCACCATTCAAGAGCACACGAAGCATGTGCTGGACGAGCTCGAGAAGCAGCTGATCGAATGCGGTTCGTCCATGGACAAGGTCCTGAAGGTTAACGTCTACCTGAATGATCTCAAGGACTATAAGGCAATGAACGATACCTATCTGGGCCGCTTCACCGGCATTCCTCCGGTTCGCACCACGGTTGCTCCGGCAGGCGGTGTACCGGGTAACTCGCTGGTCGAGATGGACTGCATCGCTTACGTTTAAAACGGAAACAACGCCGCTGCTCACTTGAAAGACCAAAGGAAGATCATGTCTCTGTTCAGCAAAGCGCGTCCTACACGGCGCGATGTACTCAAGCAGTCCGGTGTCCTTTCTGCAGCGGCGGTCGCTGCTCCGTTGTCGGCACATGCTGCGACGCTCGCCGACGATCAGCCGGCGCGTACGGGTTTGTCTCTGTCACCCGGCACGCCACAAGACAACATCTTCACGAAGCTCGGTGTGCGTCCCATCGTCAATGCGCATGGGACGTTCACCATCATCACGGGGTCGCGTTCCTTGCCTGAGGTAAAGCAGGCCATGTATGAGGCCTCGTTCTACTTCGTGCATCTGGACGAGCTGATGGACAAGGTCGGAGCCGATATCGCGCAGATGCTTGGCGCGCCCGGATGTACCGTCACCACAGGTTGTGAAGCCGCGATTGCGCTGGCGACCGTAGCCTGTTCGTGCGGAACCAACGTGGAGTGGTCGCAGGCCTTCCCGTACAAGCGGCTGAAGTCGCAGGTCATCATCCCGAAGCACTCACGCAACCCGTACGACTTCGGTGTGCGCATGACCGGCGCGGAGATCGTGGAAGTCGATAGCGCAGAGGAGTTTCAGGCGAAGCTCACCGACAAGGTAGCGATGGTCTATGTGCTGGCGTCGCCCGCAGCAGAGAAAGGACCGCTCTCTGTTGCAAACATCTGCCAGATGGCACGCGCCAAGAACGTTCCTGTCTTTGTCGATGCAGCAGCCGAAGAGCCGCTGGTGCCGAACAAGTACATTCAGGCAGGCGCCAATCTCGTCGGTTACTCGGGTGGTAAGTGCATGCGTGGACCGCAGGCTGCAGGTCTGTTGCTTGGTGACAAGGAACTGACAAAGGCCGCGTGGTTCCAGGCCTCCCCCCACCACAACTACGGTCGTGCCTACAAGGTCGGCAAGGAAGAGATCATGGGCATCCGCGCTGCTGTTCAGCAGTGGGGTAAGCGTGATCACGCTGCCGAGCAGAAGATGTGGATGAGCTGGCTGAAGACGATTGAAGCGCGTCTGAAGCCGCTGCAGTCCACCACTTTTGAGTACCTTGAACCGGAAGACCTTTCGAACCGTTCGCCCCGTCTGCGAGTGCACCGGGATGCGAATGTCCTGAAGATCACCGGTACCGAGTTGACGGCGAAGCTGGATGCCGGCAACCCGCGCGTCATGCTGGATGGTGGCACGGGCATTCGTCCGGAAAACATGGCGAGCAGCCTGACCGTGATGCCCTACATGATGTCGCCAGGCGAAGAGAAAATCGTTGCTGATGCGATCTTCGCGGCGTTGTCGCATCCCGATGCTTACTCAAATCCTGTCATTGCGCCGGGCGCGAGCAAGGTCGAAGGTAAGTGGCATGTCGCAATTCAGTATCTGCGCGGCAAGGGTGAGCAGGAGTTCGAACTGAAGCAGAGCGGCAGCGACCTCTCCGGCACGCAGAAGGGCGAACTCTTCAACGCAACCTTGAAGGGAAGCATCCATGGCAATGACATCAAGCTGCGCAGCACCATGCCGGTTTCGGGTCATCAACTGGATTGGAACTTCAAGGGCACGGTCGCGGGCGACACCGCGAGCGGCTCCGTTGATCTGGGTGAGTACGGCAAGGCTTCGTGGCAGGCTCGCAAGGCCTAGGTCACGATCAAAAAGTAAAGGGAGTGTGGAGCGTTGGCTCCACACTCCCTTTTCTCTGCCGGCACTTACTTCGCTGCGGTCGCTGTTTCGTCGAGGCGGAAGAGCCCAAACTCGCGGATGCGAGCTTCGCCTGCGCTGGTGAGGATGTTCAGGCGTACCCGCTGTGCGGTCACTGCAGGGAAGCGGTCGATCTTCTTGTGGCCGATGGCTTCGCTCTGAACGATGGTGTGCCAGGCGCCGTCGGTCCACGCATCGATGCTGTAACGCTGGATCTGCTGACCCTCCACGAGCCACTCCATCGTCATCGCGTGATCGAAGGTGACAGGCTTCGCCAGCTTCACTTCCAGCGTTGCCGCATGCGATCCCGCGGGAGCACTCCAAAACGTGTCGGTATTGCCGTCGAGTGCGTTGGTTACGTTGTTGTCGACCGGCAGGTGCTGTTGCAGCAGACTGTGGCTGTAGCGCTGTTGCAGAGCATCACCCAGCTCACGCAAGCGTGCCACATCGCTGTCGGGCAGCAGGCCTCGATCATCCGGAGCGACACCGAGCATCCACTGACCACCGTGGCCCACGGAATTCTCGTAACTATCAAGCAGGTCAGGGAGCGACTTCAGACTTTTCTCGTCCTTCGGGTGCCAGAACCAGTGAACGTTGCGCAGCGGCGTATCCACTTCAATCGGACGCCACCGCAGGTAGCCATGACGATCGATGACGTTCCAGACTTGGTAGCCAACGGAACCAGACTCATCGCCCGCCCAGCGCGCATCGCCGTATTCGAACAGAGCGGTGTCTGCGAAGACGATGGTATTGGGCTGATAGGTACGCAAAGTCTCGATGATCTTCGGGAAGTTATAAACGTGCCCGGCGCTGCCCGCGCCATCCAGCCAGAACTCTGCAAGGTCGCCGTAGCGCTGCACAAGCTCTTCCAGCTCTGCGTTGTAGTACTTGTCATACTCGGCAGAGTCCTTGTACTTCGGCTCATGCCGATCCCAGGGGGACAGGTAGATTCCAAAGCGCAGGCCATTGGCGCGCGCTGCATTTGCAGCCTCGCGAACCAGGTCGCCTTTGCCGTCCTTCCACGGGCTCGCCTTGATGCTGTAGTCCGTCTGCCCGGTCGGCCACAGGCAGAATCCGTCGTGGTGCTTCGCGACCATGACGACATACTTCGCGCCCGAAGCCTTGATGGCCTTCATCCACTGATCCGTGTTCAGCTGCGTAGGATTGAAGACCTTCGGGTCGGCCGTGCCATCGCCCCACTCGCGATCAAGAAATGTATTTGTCCCGAAGTGCAGGATGACGCCAAACTCCATGTCCTGCCAGGCAGTTTGCTGCGGCGTCGGTTTGACATCGACTGCATTTTGCGCGGGTGAATTTTGCGAAGTCGTCAGTGCAACTGCAATGGACGCCAGTGCCAATAGCGTGTTGGCGCGGCGGGCGATGGTGCGATACATGGAAATGCTCTCTTTCGGCGGATGCGGTTATGCGAAACGTGCAAAAGCGACAGAGCGTTGGCCTGTCACAAGAGGTGAGGTGCCGGACGGAAGTGGCTGTGTCGAAGGTGAGGCATCCAGAAGAGCCATACCATTCAAGTCGCAACGGTAGAGCCGAGTGCCGGAGGCATCCTGCACCTGGAGTTTCTTGTCACTCGCGAAGAACATGTGCGTTGCACCTGCTGCATCGAGCCGCAGTTCTTTCCGTACCGCCGTGACCTCACCAATTGCTCCATCCCGTGTGACGGGCAGCATGTTGTAGAGACCTGCGGCAGCAGCGACCACCATGAGCGATCCGTCGGGAGAGAGCGCCATCGCGTGCGGCATTACGGCTGCAAGACTAAGTCGCTGCGTGCCGATCCGGTTGAGCGTGCGGCTCCGTTCATCGATGCGATAGCTCTCGACGGATGCCGTTGGCAAACCTTCGAAGCGCTCGCGAGCATTTGCTACAAACAGTGTCCCTGAGCGGGTGTTCATCAGGACTGCCGATGGGGCGAAGCTCTCAACGAACTGCAGCGGTTGCCAGGAGTCTCCGGCGGAACGAAGAACGTGCAGGCCATTCTCTACCGCGACATAAGCGTGTGTCGGACGATGAGAGAGCGGCAGCGCATGAGTGAAGTTGGTGCCATGCGCGGCAATGGTCAGGCCGGCGGCCTGCAGAAAGCGTCGTCTTGTCCAGTTAGGCTGCATACGGATCCCTCAGACCTAATAGACCATAGCGTGCACCGTTGGTCGAAGCCCAGCGTCCAGTACGCTCCCTGAGCGCGCTAGCTTCCCTTGTCTACATCGGGCTTTGATCAACGCAGCGTTCGGCGGCTGCGTTCATCAAAGCCCATAGCGGCGTGGATATTATCCACGCCGCCATGAGACTCAGTTGTTAGAAAACGTACTTGGCAGACAGCTGCAGCTGCCGTGGTCCAGAGCGGGTCTTCGTGATGTTACCGAACGTAGCATCCTGTGCGGTGCTGTTCGGGTTGCCGTAGCTTGCAATGTTGAAGACATTCGTACCATCCACGCGCAGGCTCAGGTGCTGGCGCTCGGTGATATTGAAGTCCTTGAACAGGGAAGCATCGTACTGCATGAAGCCAGGCGTGCGCTCCGTTCCGGGGCGCTGCTGGCTGATCACGCCGTTGGCCGGCAGGCCGTAGGCGCAGACGCCGTTGTCAAAGCCAGGCGTGTTGCAGGACGTCGCCGACGGATCCGTTCCGAACCAGTGAGCGACCGAACGGTTGACCACTCGCAGCGGACGGTACCGGATCATGCGCTGCTGGGACGAGTTAACACCGGAGTTGATGGTGTTGCTGGTGATCGTCGTCGGGAAGCCCGAGTAGACGAAGCCAGAGGTCGCCAGCTTCCAGCCGCCGATGAACTCATCGACGAACCGGGGCATGTTCGATCCCACCATACGTCCACGGCCTACAGGCAGATCGTAGGTCATGGTGAAGTTCAGGTTATGGCGTACGTCCGCACCGGAAGGACCATACTCGATGGTGTTGTTACGCGGATCTTCTGCGTAAGCGCTGTTGGTCTGAACGTTGGACACACCGAAGAAACCGATGCTGTTCGTCATTGCCTTGCTGTAGGCATAGTTCACAGTGAACTGCAGACCGGCCTTCAGACGCTGACGGAAGCTTGCCTGCAGCGAGTTGTAGTTCATCATCGACTGCGACGCAGTCAGCGCCACACGACCGGACTGACCAACCACCTGGTAGAAGGGCGTCTTGTTCGTGGCGAAGCAAGCAGGATCGTTTACCGCAAGCACTGCGCCGTTTACGAGGCATGGACGGGTCGGCTGGTTTGCATTGACTGCCTGGATGAGGTGATAGCCGTACTCACCCACATAGCCAACCTGTACCGAGCTCGTGTTGCTGAGCTGGTACTCCGAGGTGAGGCTGTACTCGTTCACCGTGGAGGGCTTCAGGTTCGGGTCCCATGCACGGAAAAGCTGTCCGCAGGTGGGATCGGTGCTGTAAGCGCAGGTGGCGGTGTTCTGGGCGAAGGCGTTCTGAACCGTCGTGAAGCTGCCCAGGCTGCCACCGGAAGGAGCCGATCCCGTGTAGCTCACCGAGCTCTGGAACGGCGGGTTGATGTTCAGGCGAAGGTTCGCACCGCTGCCTTCCATGTACGTCGTGGAGCCGAAGCCACCACGCAGCACCATGCGCGGCTTTGGATTCCAAGAGAAACCAACACGCGGCATGAAGTTGGTCCAGACCGGGTTGTAGAGCGCACGGCTGTTTCCGTTCACACCGGCCAGTTGGATGGCGCCAGTCTGAAGGTTCAGGTTCGCCTGCTTGTTATTGACTTCGTAGACGGGCTGGTCGTACTCCCAACGCAGACCGAGGTTAAGCGTGAAGGTGGAAGAGACCTTCCAGTCATCCTGCACAAACCAGGCATCACGCCATTGACGCTGACCGGTGTGACCGGCAAGCGTGCCGCGGCCAGCCGAGAACGCACGATTCAGGTAGAAGTCAGCCACACCGGAGCCAGACGAGCCGTTGGCCGCAGTGAAGTTACCGTTGTACGTCATCTGACCCTGAGCACCGTCGTTGCCGGTGTACAGGCTGTTCTGCTGGTAGCGGATGAACTGGCCGCCCATCTTGATGATGTGGCTACCCTTCTGCACCGTCAGGTTGTCGGCGTAAGTGAAGTTGTTCATCACATTGTCGGAGTAGATGCCGGCGTTACCGAATGCCGCACCACCGCTGCTCGCTGAGAGGTTCGCACCCGTCGAGGTGATGTTCTGCGCTGAGAAGCCAGGAACCTGGTTTCCGCCGCTGATACCAACAAGGCTGTTTCCGCTCAGACCGAAGACGCCGGTCGTGTCCTGCGGCAGACCCTGGTGCCACGCCGTACGGAAGAAGCCTACGCGGAGCTCGTTCTGAATGGTCGGCGTGAAGGTGTGCACATGGTTGATGGCAACACCCTTCGTTGGGTAGGTCGATGCAGTCGGGAAGGCGAGTGCGATCGGTGCCGTGTTCGTGTCGCCTGCCGTGCTCTGGCTATAGCGGACGAAGAAGGTGTCCTTGTCGTGGTAGCGATAATCGACCTTGACGTCGAACTGGTCGTTGTAGATGCGCTGCTTGGTCACACCGCGATAGTTGCCGTTGGTGACGGTGCCAGCCTGTGCGGCCTGGTTCGGCAGCGGATACAGCTCAGGATGTGCAAACAGATATCGCGCAACCGGATTCAAAGCCGTGACAGGAAGACGGTTGTTGGCATACGCCGGCGCTCCAGCAGTCTGCGTGTCATAGAGCTGGACCGGCGTGTTGATCAGAGAGCGATCCAACAGTTCCGAGAAATCACCCGCGCGCATCTTCGCTGTTGCCACGTTTACAGCCGACGTGCCGCCCGTGTGGTAGCGGTTGCCGGAGTAATCTGCGAAGAAGAAGAGACGATCCTTCAGGACTGGTCCGCCAAAGGTGCCGCCAAAGATGTTGCTGGTCGCGCTGTTCTTGGGCGTCGGTACCGCGTTGTGGTTGTTCTCCCACGTGTTCGCGTTGAAGCTATCGTCGTTGACGTAGTAGAAGGCGCTGCCATGGAACTGGTTGGTGCCGCTCTTCGTCAGGGCAATCACGTCGCCGCCGTTGACGTTGCCATACTCAGCCTGGGCGTTGGCGCTGACCGTGCGGACCTGGTCCAGCGCATCGGGGCTTGGGTTGTAGCCGATGGTGTTGTTGATGGTCTCGTTGATTTCGATACCGTCAAGCAGGAAGTTGTTCGACTGCTGGCGGTTGCCGTTTACTGCAACCTGTCCACCACCGCCGGTGCTGCGCTCGATGGCGTTGGTGCCGGTAAAGCTGGTGGGATCGGTCGCAACAGCGCCGGGCGTGAAGATCGTCAGCGACGAGAAGTTACGGCCCTGAAGTGGGATGTTGTCGATTGCGTGAGCATCGAGCGTTGATCCAAGCTCAGCGCTCTCCGTGTTGAGCAGTGGGATCAGTGCTTCGTTGACAGTGACCGACTGGTTGACGCCTTCAGCGCCAAGCTTGGCGTCGAACTTCGCGTCCTGGCCTGCCTCGAGTGCAAAAGGTCCAAGTGTCTGCGGAGCAAAGCCTGCAGCCTGGATCGTGACCTTGTACTGGCCAACCTGAAGGAAGCGAAGGTTGTAAACGCCCGAGCTGGTGGACTCAGCGGTGCTGCTCACGTTGGTCTGGATGTTGGTGGCGACAATCTTCGCGCCGGGTAGGACGGCGCCGGAGGCGTCCGTCACAGTGCCATTGATACTACCGGTAATCGTCTGGCCGTAGATACTGGGGCTCGTACAGACAAGCACCGCAGACATACAGAGTAGGGAACGCTTCATCAACTTGGTCTCCGAAAAGGGGAATTTCAAAGTGGAACAAACCAGGGGGCAGCGAGCTAAATATGCTGCAATTTTGATCTATGTTCTCGGTACTTTAACGTTGACACAGTAGACCGCACAACGCGCACCGAGGGCTAGGTCATATGACCTAGCAGGCTCTCGTGAGGATCGTCAGGAATAAGTGACATTCGTTTTGCTTACAGTAAAAACAGCAAGGTATCTGGAGAGTGACTTGACTCGTTTCCTCGGCTTGATCCTCGGCGCAACCTTCGCATTTACGCCACTTTTAGCGCAGGCGCCATCCCCGTTGAGCTATGTATGCCACCATGTGGGCGCGCCACCGACGATCGACGGCAAACTGGATGACGCCGTATGGCGACACGCCGCATGGACATCAGCTTTTGTAGATATTACGGGTGGCGCAGATCGGCGTCCCATCTATCGCACTCGGATGAAAATGCTGTGGGACGATCACGCACTTTACATCGCAGCAGAACTGCAGGAGCCCGATGTGCATGGCACCCTTACGGCGCATGACTCCGTAATATTTCATGACGACGACTTCGAATTATTTCTGAAGCCCGTCCCCTCAGATAAAGACTATTTCGAATTTGAGATGAACGCCCTCAACACGACCTGGGACCTTTATCTGAATCGTCCGTATCGCGAGGGCGGCAAGGCGGACAATGGTTGGGAAGCAGCAGGTATCCGGACTGCCGTCGCGGTCCAGGGCACACTCAATCAGCGGTCGGATAAAGACAAGGGATGGACGCTGGAGATTGCCTTGCCGCTGGATGCGTTTGCATCACGGCAGCAGGTTCCTATGCCTGTCGACGGCACGCAATGGCGCGTGAACTTCAGCCGTGTGGAGTGGCTGCCGGGACATCCGCGCGAAGAGAACTGGGTATGGTCGCCGCAGGGCGAAGTGAATATGCATATCCCTGATCGTTGGGGAACGCTGACGTTCCGCCGCTAATCAGCTTCAGACAGGCAGGAAGTCTGCGAACATCGGGCTCTCCAGCGAGTAGGTGTGGATCGGCGCCGACAGCTCTCCTGTCTTTGCATCTCGCTCAAGAATCACAACGCTGTTCGATGCAACGTCGCACAGCATCAGCCATCGTCCCGTGGGATCGATAGCGAAGTGTCGCGTGTTCTTGCCACCGTTACTCGCAAGCTGAATCAGCGTCAGCGCGCCACCATCGTGATCGATGCGGAAGGTCGCGATGGTATCGGACGCAACACGATTCCCAATGTAGAGATTGCGCCCGTCGGGCGAGACTGCGATCTCACCGGAGAAGGCGATGCCTTGCGGAAAATCCTTCGGCAGACTTGAGACACGGCTAACCGGCGTCAAGCGTCCTGCCTTGCCGTCCCACTGCAGGATGTCGACACTGGAATCGAGTTCTTCGAGGCAATAGATCCAACGACCATTGGGATGAAATGCGATGTGACGCGGACCGCTGCCAGGAGTGGTCGACCAGAGGGGTATCGTGTGCGGCGTGATCTCTGCGGTCCCTTGATTCACGCGGTAGATCAGGATCTGGTCCAGACCAAAGTTATTCACCAGCAGAAAGCGCCCATCCGCGGTGAAGCGGACTGAGTGTGCATGAGCACTCTCCTGCCGCTTCGGATTTGGTCCGTGGCCTGTGTACTGAATATGCGACACGGGCGAAGAGATAGCTCCATGACCGTCGATCCGGTAAGTCGTGATGCTGCCACCGTTGTAATTTGCGACGGCGAGCGTGCGTGCATCTGGCGACACGGAAACATGCGTCGGCGCATCACCCTCGCTTGACTGTGTATTGATCAGGCGAAGAACACCACTCGTCGGATCGGCAGCGAAGGCACTTACAGTTGCTCCCGCGCCGGTGGCTTCACTCACCGCATAGGCATACGTATTGCCCGCAATCCGAGCGAAGGCCATGAACGTCGGATTTGTGATCGCCACGGACTTCTGCAACACGCCAAGCGCGCCGCTCGCGGGATCCCACGTCGCGGAATAAATCTCACCGCCGGCCTTAGCCGCAGAGCACAGCAGAACGCGACGCGGAGACGACGGTACAGCCATCGCCTCGCGCACAAAAAGGAGAGCCGGGGCAACGCCAACAAATCGGCGGCGTGACCAGGGTAATGCGATCGAGGGTAGATCACTTCGCTGCAATGGGGTCCTCGTCGAAATCGTCAGTGTCACTTCGCTCCTGAGATACGGCAGGAGACAACACCTCCACAAAATACCGCACTTGGACAAGGCGACTCAACGGTTGCGCTTGGATTGCGCAGCTGCCGCAAGGTACTGCGTCCAATCCGTGGCGATGCCTCGTTGCGCCTCTTCCAGCGGCATCTCGCCCGATCGAACCTTCGCCGCAAGATAGTTCTCGACCAGATCCTTGCGTTTAAAAAATCGATCCCTCAAGACATTCTCGGCCGGCCCGCACTGCGGCCAGATGTTGCCCAACCCATCCGCTCCGCCCAACTCCAGCGGCACCAGGTGATCCAGTTCACACACCTGGGTTGATCCGTTGTTTTCAGTCGGCGCCACCATGCCATACCAGGCATACGTCACATGCTTCTGCTTCTCCGTGCTCTGGCAGTTGCGGATACATTTCGTGCGCCACTGCGGATCACGAAGGATCTCCGCGTCCAGGTTCGGCACAGCTCCGCCGGGCGTACAACGAGGGTCGGGAATCGGATAGCCGTTCCTCACGCCCACCGCGCAGGTGTCATCCTTAGGCCATTGCCAGGTTGCGAAGTAGCTGGAATCACACGTCACTCCCAGCGCGTTGCAGTCACCCTTCGAAGCGTTGCCGGGCAGCGGTTGTTGCTTGGGCACCTTACGCGATGGCGTGTCGCGTCCCGACCTCTGAGGCTTCGCGCGCGAGCCGGTTCGAGGCGCGTGAACACTCGTCGGAAAGAAACTCTTGTAAACGAGAAAGAGGACGCAAAGAATAAAGAGGGTAGCGAGGAGACGGCTTACAGGGGACTTCATTATGACTGAAGCAAGGATAGTGCATGCGACGCCGACGCCCCCGCGTCTACAGCCTCACCTGTATCTGCTGGACAGGAAACTTCGCCGCAGCATCAGAGAGATAGCCTTATCCGTCGACTCTTACGGGCGCAAAACTTGAAAAGGTAGCAATCGACGTGACACAGAAAAACAGCGGCCTGCTCCGGCTGATCGCCATCTTCAAACTGGTGAAAGCCATCACGCTCGTCGCCGTAGGCATCGGCGCGCTCCACTTACTTCACAACAACGACGCTACCGAAGCAGTGAATCGTCTGGCAGCAACGATCGGCTTCAATCCGGGTGGCCGTTACGTCGACGGGGCTCTGGCCAGGATCGTCAACCTGCCATCGAAGGACTTCAAAGAGGTCGGCATCGGCAGCTTCATCTACGCGGCCCTCTTCCTTACTGAGGGCATCGGGCTCTGGCTCATGAAGCCATGGGCCGAGTGGTTCACAGCGATCATCACCGCCTCGCTGATCCCACTGGAGATCTTCGAGATCCATCTCCACCCCACCGCCGTCAAGGTGGTCGTGCTCGCGCTCAACGTGGCGATCGTCCTCTATCTCATCCTCAGGATCCGGAACCAGAAAAAGCCCTGACGCTACAAAGGGCGACAGGCCGTGCTGCAAAGTCTCCAGACGCTTCGCGCGTTAAGGGAAATGCCTCTCGCGCTCTGTATCGTCGAGCATTGAGGAGCGGCTGACAGATGGAGCAGGAGTCATCACGCGGCACGACGCTTGAGGTGTTCCTCGCCTTCCTGCGCCTGGGCTGCGTCTCGTTCGGCGGCCCCATCGCCCATCTTGGCTACCTTCAGGAAGACATCGTCGTCCAGCGCAGATGGTGCAACGAAGACAGCTTCGCAGAACTCATAGCCCTCGCCCAATCCCTCCCGGGACCATCCAGCAGCCAGGTGTGCTTTGGTCTCGGCGTGCTCCGTGCCGGATGGCTCGGCGGCATCGCGGCCTGGACAGCGTTCACCTTACCGTCCGCTCTCCTGATGTTGCTCTTCGCCTTTGCGGCAACGCATCTCTCCGGCACGCTCGGCCTCCGCATAGTGCACGGTCTGCAGCTTGTCGCGGTCGCCATCGTCGCTCAGGCCGTCTTGATGATGCAGCGTTCCCTCGCACCCGATCGCGGACGCATGATCATCGCCGTTGGCGCGCTCGTAATTGTCAGCTTCGGCCCGGCCCGATTCGGCACTCTCCTCGCGATCCTCCTCGGCGCGATCATCGGTCTCGCATTCTTTCGAACCGTCCCGCCCGCTTCACCACGAGCATTCCTGGTGCGGCCCTCCAGGATCGTCGGCATCGCCTGCGCGGCCACACTCTTCGGTCTGCTGCTCCTGCTCCCTGTGACAAGTCGCCTGACCCACCTGCTCGCACTCCAGGTGCTCTCCGCCTTCTACACCTGCGGAGCACTGGTCTTCGGCGGCGGCCATGTCGTCCTCCCCCTGCTCGAAAGTGCTTTCGTCACTCCTGGCTGGGTGAGCGAGCCCGTCTTCTTATCCGGTTACGGAGCAGCGCAGGCAGTCCCAGGTCCGCTCTTTACCTTCGGTGCATTCCTGGGCGCGTCGATACAGGGTTCCGCCCACCGCGTGCTCTTCGGTCTACTGGGACTCCTCGGTCTCAGCGCTCCCGGCCTGCTCGCGATGGGATCCATCCTGCCATTCTGGCAAAGCTGGCGCGAGCGTCACACCGTCCAGTCGGCACTTCGAGGAGTCAACGCTGCAGTCGTAGGAGTCCTCATTGCAGCACTCTTTCATCCGCTCTGGACAACCGCAATCCACGGCACAGCAGACTTCTGCATCGCGCTGCTCGCATTCGTTCTAATCACGCAATGGAAGCTCCAACCCATACTGGTGGTCGCGATCACCTTGGCTCTCAACCTTGCTGGGTCAGGCGCCTGGCACTGAACGCGGGCGTGGCGCGGCTCGGCTCACACCAGTCTGAAGACGAAGGCAATAATAGGTGAGAGCCGAAAGATCATGATCACACCGCGCCTCCGCGAGAACCTGATTGCAAGTGCGCTCGGCGCGGGCTTTGACCTGGCCGGCGTCGCGGCGGTGCCGGAGCGCGACTCGCCAGAAGAAAAACTCCAAAGCGAGCGCTTCGCGGAATGGGCTCGCGCAGGCTTTGCCGGGGACATGGCATGGATGCTGCGCGAGGACGCCGACGGCGTCCCGCTACGCTCGTCACTGCAGCGGGCGGTACCGTGGGCGCGGTCGGTGGTGCTCTGCGCCATCAACTACAACAGCGCCCAGCCGCGATCCATCGATGCAGCACCCGATGGCGCCGGATGGATCGCACGCTACGCCTGGAGCGGCGACAGTACCGGCGATGAGGCCGTCCCGACCGACTATCACGAGGTACTGCTCGCTCGTCTCAAACGAGTCGAAGCCGACCTGCACGCCATGGTGCCTCCCGGCGAGGAAGCTATCCAGACACGCTGCTACGTCGACACCGGCCCCGTCGTAGAGCGATGGTTCGCGCAACTATCAGGCATCGGATGGATCGGCAAGAACACCTGCATGCTCAACCAGCAGCAGGGATCGTGGCTGCTGCTGGGCGTCCTGCTCACATCGTTGCCGCTGACAAATGACGCAGTCTTGCTTCCGGCCGCTGACCGGTGCGGCACATGCACCCGCTGCATCGATGCCTGCCCGACCGACGCGCTCATCGCGCCCCGGCGGATGGATGCCACCCGATGTATCGCCTATTTGACCATCGAAAAGAAGGGCAGTATCGACGAGTCGCTTCGACCTCTCATGGGGCGGCAGGTCTTCGGCTGCGACATCTGTCAGGACGTCTGCCCCTGGAATCGTCGGGCGCCCGTCGGAACCGCTCCGGACATGCAGGCAAGAACATCCCTTGTAAATCCGTCGCTTGAGGATCTGGCCGCAATGGATACCCCTGCATTCAAGCGCAGGTTTCGCGGATCGCCACTCGAGCGCACCGGTCGTCGCCGCCTCCAGCGCAACGTGGCCATCGCCATGGGCAACAGCGGGGATGCACGGCACACCCAACGTCTGCAGACGTGGGCAGCCGGCGAGGACGAGATGCTCCGCGAAGCTGCGGCGTGGGCCTTGGAACAAATCGTGGGGACCGGAACGTCTTTAGACCAACAGACGCCGCAGGCCTTCAAAGAAGAGAAGATCACACCGGATAGCTCTGCTAGCATCGTTTGAACCGGGCGGATGGGGGCCCGTGCGCCGCCTATGCCGTTCATTACGCCGCCCTACGAAGCCGAGCCGTCGAAACCATCCGAAGAACCAAGTGAGGCTCAGGCGGAAGGCGTCAAGTCCGCGCCAGGCGAGCGCGAAGTGTGGCCTGAGCCGATCGAAGGTGGTACCGGCGCGCAACTCGTGGCGCTGCTGCGTTATCTGACGCAGACCGACGTCCACACCTACGCCTTCTCCGTAGCTGCCAACGTCATCCTGTCGCTCTTCCCGTTCATCGTCCTCCTGTTGACCATCTCGCGTGTCATCTTCCACTCGCCTGCGATGGTGACGGTCGTCAGCCAGCTAATGTACAGCTACCTGCCCGTTGGCCAGGATTTTGTCATGCGAAACATGACACTGCTGGTGCATCCGCACAAGGGCGTGCAGTTCTTCAGCGTGGGCATGCTGCTCGTCAGCAGCACCGGCGTCTTCCTGCCGCTTGAGGTTGCACTGAATAACGTGTGGCGCGTAACGAAGAATCGCAGCTACCTGCACAACCAGGCGGTGTCCCTCGGCCTCGCCCTCTCCGTCGGTCTGCTGGCTATGTTTTCGATTGGTGTCTCCTCCGCGCAGCAGGCAGTGCTCGGCTTCCTCTTCATGGGCCACACGCAGAACATCTTCTATGCAGTTCTTTCGAAAGGCTTCCTGAGCGTCCTTGCGACATTCAGCTCAGTCATGCTCTTCTTCCTGATCTACTGGATCCTGCCCAACCGCAAGATCCCCGCGCTCGCGGTCTTACCCACCGCCATCGTCACCGGCCTGCTGTGGGAGGGCGCGAAACACCTCTATATCCTCACGTTGCCCCACCTGAACTTCCAGGATGTCTATGGCCCCTTTCAGATCTCGGTCGGCCTGATGCTCTGGGCATTCCTGAGCGGCCTGATGCTGCTGGCCGGCGCGCACTTCTCTGCGACGCGTCACGCCATGCGCATGGCTCACGCGGCGGAGGCAGACTGAGCCGATGCCGCTAGTGCTTCGTCCACGCCAGCAGAACATGTCTGACCCGCTCTACGCGGCGACAGGAGCACCGGGTCCCGGCCCATGGCGGCGCGTGCCAATGTGGGTCCGCCTGGTCTGGGGACTTACTGCACTTTGCTTTTTGCTGGCCTATCTGCCGGAAAGTCTTGGCAGCGCCGCATCGTTCCTGCGTTGGCCTCTGCTCGCGATCGGCATCCTATCCGGCGTGCCGGTGCTCTACCGGGCAGCTCGCCACGGCATGCTGTGGCGCCTGCGCAACAAGCTGATTCTCACCTACCTCCTCATCGGCCTGACCCCAGTCGTGCTCTTCTTCACGCTGGTCTTCCTGGCCGCATACGTCGCAGCAGGGCAGTTCGCCATTCATCTCGCAGCGTCGCACCTGCAGTTGCAGTTGGACAGCATGGGGACCACCGACGCAGGCCTCGCCTTCGGTATCGCCCACCGTCTCGAAGACGGCGCCACCGTCGACAGCTTGATGCGCTTTCCGAACGGCTTTGGAGGATTCGGCCGAGGCGGTCCAAACCGTACTCCCGGAACCAGCGGCGGACCCGCCGGCACACGCCCAGCCGCAGCGCCCACCTCGGCGCCCACCACTCCAGCGGCAGACGCGCCGGCAACCGCCGGCACTCTGCCGAACAGCGCAGGCCCCGGGGCCAATGCACCCGGTAATGCCGCCGGACGAATCCTGGAAGGTCGCCAACGCGCCATCTACGTCGACAAAACGCCCGTCGACACCCCGGGATTCGCCGGCAACGCACGCAGTCCCTTACGCATGGCGGACTGGGTAGGTAAGCGCCGCTTCGGTCAGTTGAAGGTCTTCGTCGCCGACGGCGGCGTGCTCTACATGGCCGTGGTCGACCGAGTACCCGCAGGCCACGACCACACCGTCACCGTCATCGGCAGCGTTCCCGTCTCGGAGCAGCTTCTGAATGGAGTCGCCGACGGCCTCGGACAGGTAACGCTCGTGCCCGGCCTCGCACTCCAGCAGAAGCGCCGCGCCAGCCTCACCGCAAAGGAGCTGCGCCGCACCCGGCTGGTGGGCGGCGTCCGGCCGCCAGCATCCTCCTTCTTCGACTACGGCGTCCGCTTTCCGTCCACGCTCTCCGTCGTCAACTGGGAGACCGGCGAAATCCAGGCCGTCCCATTCAACGTAGAATCCCGCCCGTCCATTCTCTTTGAGCAGCTCTTCGGCAGCGGCCTCACCGGCCGCATCTCCGACACGGTACGCGCTGTCTTCCTCGGCATCTGCCTGGTCTTCGCCATCTTTGAGATCTTCGCCTTCTACGTGGCAATGCGCCTCACAAGAACCATGACCGGCTCCGTCGAGGACCTCTACGCCGCCACGCTCTCCATCGACAGCGGCAACCTCGCTCACCGCATCCAGGTGCAGCGCGACGACCAGCTCGCCGACCTCTGCCGCTCCTTCAACCGCATGTCCTGGTCGCTCGGCAGACTCATCGAGGAGCAAAAGGAAAAGGAGCGCATGCAGAGCGAACTAAGCATCGCGCAGGAGGTGCAGGCAAACCTCTTCCCGCAGGCCTCCGTTCGCGTGCCATCGCTCCAACTGCACGGCATCTGCCGCCCCGCCCGCACGGTCTCCGGCGACTACTACGACTTCCTCGTCTTCCACGACGACAACGACAACTCGCGAAAGATCACCGGCCTCGGCCTCGCCCTGGGCGACATCAGCGGCAAGGGAATCTCGGCCGCGCTCCTCATGGCAACGCTGCACTCCGCCGTGCGCGCCTACCGTCTCGCCAGCGAAGAGCTCTACGGCGACACCGCCCGCGCACTCACCCACCAGGAGTCGCTCGAGTGCGGCGAACTCTTCGAATCGCCCGCCCGCATCCTGTCCCTGCTCAACAAGCACCTCTACCGCTCCACCCAGCCGGAAAAGTACGCCACCCTCTTCCTTGCGCACTACGACGACGCCAGTGGCCGGCTTACCTACTCCAACGCAGGGCAGCTACCGCCCTTCATCCTCAAACGCGACGGCCGGGTCATACGGCTAGACAAGGGCGGCACCGTAGTCGGCCTCATGGACGGCATGCACTACGAGCAGGAAACCGTCACACTCGACACCGGCGACCTGCTCATCGCTTACTCCGACGGCGTCACCGAACCCGAGAACGACTTCGGCGAGTTCGGTGAGGACCGCCTGCTTGAGGTCGTCCGCGAACACCGCGACCAGCCCCTCGAAGTCATCTCGCATGAGGTGATGGCGGCGCTCGACGCATGGATCGGCGGCGGCGAACAGCCGGACGACATCACCCTCGTACTCGCCCGCAAGATGTAATCAGTCTCGCCCGGTTCTACCCCTCAGTAACGGACGGCGCAGGCTGAGCGACCGTGGGATCGTGCGGCCCCTGCCATCACAAACGTGCTCGTCGGCATGCCCAGCGGAATGCCTTCCTGATCGAATCGCTGCAGGATCCGGCGGCGCAGTGCACGCAAAATCCCATCCTTCTGGTTCGCCTTCACTCGAATATTCACGGGATAGATCACTTCGCGACCGTTGATCTTGTCTACCCCAAGAATGTCCGCATCAGCGATCGCCACATCCTTGAACGCCGGTTCGCTGCGGACCTCCGCCGCAATCTCCCGCAGCAGCGCCGTCACCCGGTCCGGGTCCGCCGAAGCATCCACCGATACCGAAAGGGAAGCCACCGAGAACTCGCGCGACAGGTTCGATACCGTTGCAATCTGCGAGTTGGGAATAAAGTACTGCGTGCCGTCGCCATCCCGCAGCGTCGTCGCGCGCAGTGATAGATCTTCCACCGTTCCCGTCAGGCCCGCCAGCTTCACCACGTCGCCCACATTGAATTGGTCTTCGATCAGGATGAAGATGCCGTTCAGCATGTCCTTGAACAGCGACTGCGCGCCAAACGAGATGCCAAGCCCCACCACTCCCGCCGACGCCAGCAGCGGCTTTAGATCAATGTTGAACAGCGGCAGGATCTGCAGCAGGGCAATGAAACCGATCAATCCGTAACAACTGGCTCGCAGAATTGCCGCCACGGTGCGCAGTTGCGACGCCCGAGGACTCCGGCCGGCATACGCGTCCGCAATGCGGCGCATACGGTTCACGAAGAAAGCCACGATCCGCTGCAGGACAAACGAGACCAGCAGGATCACCAGGATCTTCGGAGCGTCGTGGCGGACAAAGTCCACAATGTCCACGTGCCAGCTATGGCCCAGCTCCTTAAAGCTGGCATCGGGCGGTGTGGTCGGAACAAACAATGTCATAAGCGGTGTGAAAAGCATGCGCGAGCTCCTGCCGGCTTCAGAGTTATGATCTTGGGGCAGAGCCCTTACCCCAAACATTGTCGCAGGCCGACCGCTCCGCATCGACCGAAAGGGAACCCCTATGCATCGGCACACTCTTGGCAACGCCATCGGGATCGCCTCTTTGTATCTCGTCGCCTCGTCGACAAGCGGCCAGGGGCGGGGCGTCGCCACCCCTCACCGCAAGTCATAGCGCCACTGCCAAGCGTCTACGAAAGCGCGCCCTCCAGCAGTGACCCCGGTAGCTCACCTTCCGTGCTTCTGCTCGAACGGTTCAAGGCGAAGCGGCGGCTCACAGAGCGGAAACAGGCAATCGAACAAGCCGCCTTGCTGCAGAGCATGACGGAGCAGTTCCAGAAAGACACCGCAACCCATCAGGAACTCACGACAGCAGACCTCAAACGCCTGCATGAGATCTCGCGTCTCGCAAAATCCATTCAGGGCAAGCTGGAGGACTGATCAACATGCGCGCATCCTTTCTCGCAGCTCCCACGCTCCTTCTCACACTCAATGCTCCCGCCCAGGCACAACCGGTGCACCCGCCCTCCGTACAGCAAAACGCCGCCACGGTAAGTGCGCCCGCCACAACAGAGCGCCAGAAGAAACTCAACGATCAGGCGCAGCGTCTCTCCGCCCTCGGCCGGCAGATTCACGAATCCGTTGGCAACATGAAGGGCGGCGAGATCTCCGCCACAGCCATCAAGCAGATTCGTGAGCTCGAGAAGCTTGCGAACACCATGAAGGACGAAGCTCCAAAATAGGCTCCAGGTTTTCGCAGCCGCATAGCATCTAACGCAACATCCGCTTCACCATTCACCTCGCAGCGCGTTACATCGCAGCGCCACACACACAGGAGGGGCAGCAGCATGAAGGCATCACACCTCGTACGTCCTGCTGTCATTTCCACCGTGCTGTTGACGGCGGTGTCGCTGGGAATCGTTTTGCCCTCTCCTTCGACTGCCTTCGGACAGGCGAACAGCTACCCCAACATGCGGCAGAATCAGACGCCCAGCAACATCCCCAACAACGGGCGCGGCATGGATCCTTCCAGGCCCGGGAACTCCACCTACCCCCTTGATTCTTCGGTGTCGCCCGACTTTCCAAAAGAGATCGTCACGCGCCGCGAAGCCGCTCGCAAACTGGAACGGAAGAGGCGTATGGTGGACAGCGCCAATCGGCTGCTGGAGTTGACGGAGCAGTTGAGGGCGCAACTTGCGACACGGGAAGCAACGCCCGAAGACGCAAAGCGACTCGACGACATCGCCAGGCTGGCGCGATCGGTGAAGGACCAGATGCGGGATTGATTTGCTCGCCTGGCGGTGCCGCATGTCGGCTGCAAACTGCCGGCACGGACTGTTTTGGATGGTGTGGGATGTTGAACCTTGTTCGTATGTCGAAGGTCGTTCTTACCGTGACGCTCCTGATAGCTACTGCTCACGCGCAGCAGCGCTTCACGGGGACAGCACAGGTCCCGGAGCACGCACGTGCCGAGATGGTCGCGCAGGATCGCCAGAAAAAGATGCTAGCCGACGCTGACCAACTGCTGGCGATGGCGCAGCAGCTTAAAACCGCGGTCGATCAGACCAAAAAGGACGAACTCTCCGTCCAGGTCATCAAGCAAGCCGACCAGATCGAGAAACTCGCGAAGTCGGTCAAAGACCGCATGAGGCAATAGACCAGGGTTGGCGACGGTCACGGCCGATAGGCAAGTGCGGCTGCGGCATTCACCACGCCGTACGCCATCGAGGCGGTCGGCACCGCGGAAGCTCGCACCGCAGCCAGTACCGTTGCAGCACTCCACTCCGGATGCGCCGCGCGAACCAGTGCCACAACTCCCGCAGCCAGCGGCGCACTCGCGCTGGTGCCGAGCGCCTGCACATACGGCACATGGCCCAGGTTGAAGCACCCTTCGGAGTGATTCGCGTCCGTCGGCACGCCGTCCACCGTATTCGGCTGACCGTTGCTGCACGCTCCGCGCACCCATCCGGAGACGCTCTCGTCGCCGCCCGCCGGATAGCTGCCGCCGGGTGCGCCCACCGCATGCAGCGGCGCTCCCAGGTTGCTGTAGTACGCCAGGGTCGGAACGCCCGCAACGCACGTGGCGTTCGTCACCAGGTTTTGCGCACAATCGGGATTCGTTGAGGCGACCACGGCCAGTACATCTCGGGACTGCGCCGGCAGCGCCAGATACCTCGTGTTGGTGAAGTCGAAGGCATCGTTGCCCGCGGCAGCCACCACCACGGCTCCTGCGTCGGCAGCCGCGTGTGTCACGCGGTCAAAGCTCGCCTTCAGCCCAGCCGCGTCGCCGCTGTACAGGTCCAGCGTCACACTCATACTCATCACAATCACGTCCGCCCGTTGCGCAATGGCGTCTTCCACGCCCTGCAACACCCACGACAGCAAGCCGGAAGCCTGTCCCGCATTGCACTGCGCCGCCGTCGAGTTGCCGTCCCCAGGCATGCGCTGCATCACCTTGATATTCAGCAGCACCGCCTCGGGCGCTACGCCTACCATTCGCCCCGTGCCGCTTCCCGCCGCACCCGCAGCCAGCGACGCCACCCAGGTTCCGTGACCGCTCTGGTCCTGGGGCGAACCGTCATCGCATACGCTCGGCTGCACGGCCTGGTTGATCTCCGTCATGCTCAGCGCCAGGTTCGGAGCAATATCCGGGTGGGCGCGATCGACACCGCTATCCAGAATCGCAATGCGAACACCCTTGCCGGTTGTCGTCGCCCACGGTCCGGCGACGCCACTTCCGGCAACGCCACCGCCCATCGCTCCCACGGCACGAACCGCCCAGCCCTGCGCCGAGTCGCGATAGAAGCTGTCGGCGCCATCATCTCGCGGCGTGGCGCGCGGCACATTGGCACGCAGGATCGGGGCCGTTCGCGTCGCCGATGACCCGTCCGTCTCCAACCGAGTCACAACACTCGAAGCAGTCACCACCCGGTCCTCGACGACGAATTCCACTCTTGGGTCCAGCTTCAGGGCAGACTCAGCCGCGCTCGTCCCCGTCAGGAGTGCAGTGCCCAGCCGCTCGTGCCGTCGCAGCAGGTGTCCGCCGGCACGGACGGCTGCGCCCTCCGCATCCCCGGGAATACTGCCGTTGCGGTAGATCACCAGGAGTCGATGGACGCCATTCACGCTGGCGGCCGTCGCAGACACAGTCTGCCCATGCACGTCAGGTCGCACCAGCGACACCGTCGTGATGGTGAAGAAGAGGTAGAGAACCGCCCTTCGCAAGCTGGAGATCGAGAACATTTGAAAGCCTCACCTGGTCTGTGCAATCCGCTCGCAGCAGCCGGACAGGCGACACCTTTCAGCGTCTGGCCCCGGATCTGCCACGGGGTCCTTATCGGCGCGCCGTTCGCAAGCTTGAAGCAGGCGTCGTCCCCGCGTGATGCACGGCGGACGCTACCGCTTTACAATCAGCAGGGAACGCCGTGACGTGGTGACGGCGGACCAGGATCTTAGGACAAGGGCAACAGCATGGCAGCGCGCACCACGACAGCAGGGACGACAAAGGCAGAGAGTGCGCTTGGATCCCTTACGGGAGAAGAGCTGATCCACTTCTATCGGCTGATGTACCTGTCGCGGAAGACCGACGACCGCGAAATCCTGCTGAAGCGCCAGCAGAAAATCTTCTTCCAGATCTCCTGCGCCGGCCACGAAGCCCTTCTGGTAGCCGCCGGTCTCGCACTGAAGCCAGGCTATGACTGGTTCTTCCCGTACTATCGTGACCGGGCGCTATGCCTGGCACTCGGGCAGACGGTCACCGACCAGCTTCTACAGGCCGTAGGCGCAGACGACCCCGGCAGCGGCGGACGCCAGATGCCGTCCCACTGGACCAGCAAGCCGATCCACCTTATGTCGCCATCCTCAGCGACAGGCACCCAGTGCCTGCACGCCGTCGGCTGTGCCGAGGCCGGCATCTACTTCACGGATCATCCCGACGCTGCCGCTGGCGAATACGGCGCGGGGGACTACCGCAAGTTCAAAGACGTCAGTTTCGAGTCCGACGAGGTCGTCTACACCTCCATCGGCGAAGGCTCCACCTCGCAGGGCGAGTTCTGGGAGGCGCTGAACACCGCCTCGAACAACCGCCTGCCGGTCATCTTCGTCGTGGAAGACAACGGCTACGCCATCTCCACGCCCGTCGAAGCCAACACGCCGGGTGGCAACATCTCGCGGCTCGTCGCGAACTTCCCAAACTTTCACTTCGCCGAGATCGACGGCACCGATCCCATCGCCAGCTATGAAGCGATGAGGGAGGCGGTCGCCTACTGCCGCGCTCGCAAGGGCCCCGCGCTGGTCCACGGCCACGTCATCCGCCCGTACTCGCACGCACTCAGCGATGACGAGCGCTGGTACCGGCACCCCTCAGAGCTTGAAGCCGACGCCCTGCGCGATCCGCTTGGTCGCACCGAAGCACTCCTTCTCCGTGAAGGCTTCCTGACCGAAGAGGCTCTGGACAAACTCAAGCGCGCAGTCGACGACGAAGTCCGCGCAGCGGCCGACGTCGCACTGGGCGCTCCACTCCCGCTCGTCGCCAACATCACGAAGCACGTCTATTCCGAAGACCTGAAGCCGACCGACGCAGTCTTCGCGACGGAACCCAAGCTCGAAGACGCCGTCGACCACACCATCGCGGACCTGATCAACCACACCCTCCGCGACGAAATGCGGCGCGATCCGCGCATCATCGTCTTTGGCGAAGACGTCGCCGACGCGACACGCGACGAACATCTGAAGACCGGCACCTTGAAGGGCAAGGGCGGTGTCTTCAAGATCACCGCGGGCCTGCAGACAGAGTTCGGCTCCGACCGCGTCTTCAACTCGCCGTTGGCTGAAGCCAACATCGTCGGTCGCGCCATCGGCATGGCCTCACGCGGCCTGAAGCCCGTCGTAGAAATTCAATTCTTTGATTACATCTGGCCTGCCATGCACCAGATGCGGAACGAGTTATCCGTCTTCCGCTGGAGATCGAACGGCAACCACTCATCACCTCTGGTGATCCGTGTCCCCATCGGCGGCTACCTCACCGGCGGATCGCTCTATCACTCTCAGTCCGGTGAGAGCATCTTCACGCACACGCCCGGCGTGCGCGTCGTCATGCCATCCAACGCGCTCGATGCGGCAGGTCTGCTGCGCACAGCGATCCGGTGCGATGATCCCGTCCTCTTCCTGGAACACAAGCGCCTCTACCGCGAGGCCTACGGCCGCGCCCCTTATCCAGGACCGGAGTACGCCATCCCGTTCGGCAAGGCAAAGACCGTCAAGACTGGTACCGACCTCACCGTCGTGACCTACGGCGCCGTGGTCCCGCGTGCCCTGCAGGCCGCGCAGAAGATCGAACGTGAGCAGGACATCAGCGTCGAAGTGATCGATCTGAGATCGCTCTCACCCTACGACTTCGAAGCCATCGCCGAGAGCGTCCGCAAGACAAATCGCGTCATCATCGCGCACGAGGACATGCGAAGCTGGGGCTTCGGTGCAGAACTCGCAGCACGCATTGCTGACGAACTCTTCCACGACCTCGACGCTCCAGTGCGCCGTGTCGCCGGCATGGACACCTTCGTGGCCTACCAGCCCGTCCTCGAAGATGCGATCCTCCCGCAGCCGGAAGATCTCTACCGCGCCATGGCAGAACTCGCAGCGTTCTAGCGCTTCGTTTCGCTTGGCATAAGATCACCTCGGAATGTGTCCTGCGCAACATTGCAGAGACCGTTGTGTTCCCACTGGAGTCCGGCGGCCTCGGCCGCCCCGAATCCAGCACCCGAGGTGTTTCATGGGCATCGCTCAACACCACTTTCGTCACATTCTCGCCGCGGCACTCTGTGGCAGCTTCGTCTTCAGCGCACCCCTGAGTGCGATCGCTGCGACAAAATCTGCCTCGACGCCCGCTGCTCGTCCGCTCGACAAGGACGCGCGAGCCAATCTGCTACTGAATCGATTCACTTTCGGTCCAACGCAGGCAGATTTGGCCTCTGTACGCGCACTTGGCGTGGACAATTGGCTCGAACGGCAGCTCCAGCCGCAGTCCATAAACGACAGTGCTTTCGAGGCAAGACTCGACGTCTACCCGGCCCTCCGCATGACACAAAGCGACCGCATGCGCCGCTATCCGGAACCAGCAATGCTGCGCCAGATCGCTAAGACTGGCGTGCTTCCCAATGACCCGGAACTACGCGCCATCGTAGGCGACCAGGTCGAGTTCTACCAGATGGTTCGCGAGAACAAATCAAAGGCAGACGCCACTAAAAACGGCAACACAGACGCAACGATGATGAACGGCTCCATGCAGAATGTAGCCGCGCAAACAGCCGCGCAAGCACAGGCTCAGGCCGCCGTCGCGAACCTCGAACAGGCCACTCCTGCCATGCCCAAAGCAGCAGTTGATTCGCTGGTCTCGCTGTCGCCAAACGATCGCTACGGCCGCCTCCTCAGCATGCCGCCGGCAGACCTCATCGCGCTACGCAAAGGCGCCAAGGGCCCACTGGAAGCGAAGATCACCGATGGAATGACACCACTCCAAAAGGAAACGCTGCTCGCACTTTCCGGAACAAACCGCATGATCAACGCGGAGACGCAGGGCTCGCGTCTGCTGCGTGACATCTACTCGCAGCGACAGCTCGAGGCGGTCATGACCGACTTCTGGCTGAACCACTTCAACGTCTTCGTCGGCGCCAACGGGCAGATACCAAGTGTGCTGCCGGAGTACGAGCAGACGATCCGCGCGAACGCCCTCGGTAAGTTTGAAGACCTGCTGGTTGCAACCGCGCAAAGCCCGGCGATGCTGATGTATCTGAACAACGCCACAAGCATGGGACCGAACTCGATTGCGGCAGAGCGGGCGAAGAAGAATGCCAAGAACAAACAGGACCTTGGGCTGAATGAGAACTACGCGCGCGAAGTGATGGAACTGCACACACTAGGCGTGACGGGTGGCTACACCCAGAAGGACGTGACGGAACTCGCGAAGGTCTTCACCGGCTGGACACTCGATCGTCCCTACGATGGTGGCGCATACAACTTCAACATGAACCGGCACGAGCCGGGACCGAAGACGGTATTGGGCAAGACCATCCAGCCCACCGGAGAAGAAGAGGGCTACCAGGCGCTGCACATGCTCGCTACCAGCCCTGCCACTGCGCACTTCATCTCGACCGAGATCGCGCAACGCTTCGTCAGTGACAATCCACCGCAGGCCATGGTCGATCGCATGGCGAAGGCCTTCCTCTCGAGCAATGGCGATATCAGGCAGGTGCTTCGCGCGATGATCCATTCGCCCGAGTTCTTTACGACGACAACGGTGAACGCCAAGCTGAAGACGCCGCTGGAGTACGTCACGAGCGCAGTGCGAGCGAGTGGGGCGGATGTCTCGAATCCGTTGCCATTGATCCAGTCGCTGCAGCAGCTCGGGATGCCTCTGTACGGATGCCAGCCGCCGACCGGTTATAAGTGGGATGAAGCGACGTGGCTGTCCTCGTCTGCATTGGTTAACCGCATGAACTTCGCGTTGTCGCTCTCGACGAATCGCATCGGCGGAGCGACCGTGGACTGGATGCCCGCGCTAACAAATGGAACGCCAATGATCCGTCCAGTTTCGCTGACTACGGGATCGGGTGCGGCAGATCCAGAAGCGATCCGTAAAGAATCACTGCTGGAATCGCGGTTGTTTGAGGTACCGGTGAGCGCTCAGACTCGCACCGCGGTGATCACGCAAGGGAACGATGCCACTGCGCAGCAGGCAGCACAGCAGTTCTCCGCGAACGGCACCCGCGTCCTAACGGATGCGGAGAAGCAGGCACAGCAGCAGGATCGTCTGGACATGATGGTGGCCGGTAAGGTGAAGGGGCCTCTGCCGCAGAAGGGCATGGCACAACCACGCGGTCTGGGCGCGGCCGTGATCAAAGCAGGACCGCCTCCCGCAGATAAGCAGGCCGCCGCAATGGCTGGGCTGTTGCTTGGCTCGCCTGAGTTTCAACGGAGATAGAAATCCGCTGACCCGGGTGATCTCTATCTCCACGATGCGCCGAAATGGCGTAGCTCTGACAGAACGAAGTTTGATGGGTTGGGTTGATAGCAGTGGGTAAGTCGCCGGTCAGACCGGCGGAGGATATCGGAATGTTTTCTCGTCGGGCATTTGTTCGGGGTGGCGCGTTGGCGCTTGTCGGTACGGCAGCTGTGCCAGGCTTTCTTGTTCGCAGTGTGATGGCGGAACAGGCTACGGCGCAGGCGAATGGCAAGAAGCTTGTTGTCCTGTTTCAGCGTGGCGCCGCTGATGGCTTGAACATTGTTGTGCCCTACAAGGAAAAGAACTACTACGCGATGCGGCCGTCGATCGCGCTGCAACCGAACGAGGTGCTCGATCTGGACGGTCAGTTCGGCTTCCACCCTGCGATGGCTCCTCTACTGCCGCTCTTCAAGCAGGGACATCTTGCGGCGATCCACGCAGTGGGTTCGCCTGACACGACGCGGTCGCACTTCGACGCGCAGGACTACATGGAAAGCGGCACACCCGGCATCAAGAGCACGCAGGATGGATGGCTGAACCGCGCACTGCAGGCAGAGCGAGTCGATCCGAAGGCGATGAGTGCCTTCCGAGCCGTAGCCCTTGGTACGCAAGTTCCGCGTACTCTGCAGGGACGTCTGCCAGCAGTCGCAGTCGCGAACGTTGCGAACTTCTCAGTCGGCGGTCAGGGAGCGCAGGGTGTGGCAGCATCCGCAGCATTCCAGGCCATGTACGCGGGGACGAACGATCGCATCCTGAGCGGTGAAGGTCAGGAGACGTTCGAAGCGGTGAGGATGTTGAAGGCGACCGATCCCGCTCACTATCAGCCGGCGAACGGCGTCGTGTATCCAAACTCGCCATTTGCCAACAACCTGAAGCAGATTGCTCAGTTGATGAAGGCTAATCTTGGCGTGGAAGCAGCATTCGCGGACATCGGCGACTGGGACACACACCAGGCGCAGGGCAGCGTGAACGGCCGACTTTCCAATCGCCTGAAGGAATTCAGCGAGGCGATCGCCGCCTTCTGGAACGACATGGGGCAGGACGCGGAGCACATCACTCTGATCACCATGAGTGAGTTCGGACGCACTGCACGCCAGAATGGCACAGGTGGAACCGATCACGGACATGGCAACGTGATGTTCGTTCTGGGCGGCAGCATCAAGGGTGGCAAAGTTTACGGCCAGTGGCCAGGACTGGATGATCACCAGTTGAATGAGGGGCGCGACCTGGCCATTACGACGGATTTCCGGCAGGTGCTTGGCGAGGCGGCGTATCACGCACTGGGCACGCGTGATCTGAGTTCCGTCTTCCCAGGTGGTGCTGTGACGCCTGCGCAGTTCCTGCGTTTCGCGTAGCAGTCAGATTCGCAACACGTGTCTTTGAAAATGACGTGACATTCGGAAAGAAGGAGTAATGTATCTCATTGTGGATGGTGTACATAATTTGATTCCACCGAAAGTCCACAGCGGACAGCGCAACCTTTCAACCGTGACTGCGTCTTATCCGTTGTAGTCAGCAATACGCCGGGGTCACCCTTCTACGACCCTGGTTTCACCTATCCGCACCAAATCTTCCCACCTTTATATGTAAGGCCTCCGGAACATCGGAGGCCTTCACTTCTTGTGCACGTAAGGAGCAATTGTTTCATTTGTGTGAATCGAGTATTCCAAGAAGATCGCTGCCGGTAAGTCGCAAGAAGAGTCGTCGGTGGTCGCGTCATTGGAATCGTTCGGTCAGCCAGGAAACGCAGCCGCGACAGCGTTTGCTATTCCCAGCCGAGACGGCTGTCCAGCGAGATAGGCCCCGCGCCGAAAGCCATCACGATAAAAGAGAGGGCCATGCAGGTAAGCGGGTACTTCGAGGCGCCGTAGGAAGGGAATGTGACTTTGGCGATCGCAACGATAAGGATGAGGGTGTTCAGACCGCCGAAGAAGCGTGTGAAGAGTCCTGCAAGAAGGCAAAAGCCGCCTAGAAACTCTCCGAGCGCTGCGATGGTGCCCAGCCACGCCGGCATGCCAAGCGTGAGGACGTAGGCGTTCCAATGTTCGATGGCGGCAAAGGTGTTGTTGCCGTGAAAGCCGCCGTGGGGGATGATCTTGGTGTAACTGGCCGATACCAGCGCGCAACCCAGCACGATGCGCAGTATGAGCAGGGCAAAGGGCTGTAGACGATCAAAGAATCGGGCCATGGACGAACACCTCTTTCGTTCAGGCTATGTCGACATAGCGCGATTCTTCGTTCTATTTTGCCGAGGGCACCTGCGGTGTCAGTACCGGGATAGAGGCACCGGGCAGGTTGCTGTCCAGAAAGCGCGTCAGCGCGGCCTTCTCGGCTGCTTCATCGTGTGTCGGGACTTCCACCGTCAGCTTGGGATCGGCAGCGGTCTGATAGACAGCCTTGCGTGCGCCGTCTGCCTGGCCGACGGTGTAAAGCAGCTTTGGAGTAGTGACGTGCTTCAGACCTTCCAGCGAGAAGTTGTCGTGAAAGACGAGGCTCAGCGGAAAGAGGTGGCTGCGCGGATCGTGTGCAACGCGGGCGCGGACAGTGGGATCGGCGTTGTAGGCGATCAGGCCGCCACCGGGACCGTAGTTCTGGAGGAGCTTCACAGCCAGCGAGACGCCGGTACCACTGCCGAAGAGGATCACGTGGTCGGGTGCGATGTGGCGGGTGCTGGTGAGGTACTCCCAGGCGGATACTGCGTCGGCCTGCATGCGGTCTTCGCTGGGGTGAGGACGCTGGGCGCTGTTGCCGTAACCGCGGTAGTCGAAGGCGAGGACGTTCAGTCCGAGGTCACGCAGCATGGCAATCTGTGTGCCGTCCGCAGCATCGAGCTGGCCGTCACCACCGCGTAGGTAAAGGGCGGCAAAATTGGCCCGAGAAGAGCTGCCGGGTACGCCAATCCATTCGCCAGCAAGTTGCGGTTCGCCGGCGCCGTTAGGTCCGAAGTGAATCTTCTCCGAGACGAGGCGTGTCCCGCCATTGGCAAGTCGTGTTGGATGCAGTACAAGCTGCCACGATCCCATGTAAAAGAGCAGCCCAAGCGCGAGATAGCTGCAAAACAGCCCAAGCACGATGAAGACACCAAGCATGCGGACGAGCCAGCGCGGGTCGACGACCTCGACCGTCTTCGGAGGTGACGATTGGGCAGGGCGGGATGACGTAGCGCGAGGCTGTGACTTGGGCGAGGTCTTGGGTTGCTGGGCCATTGCAGGCTCCATGGTAGCGCGGCGGATGTTGAGGGTGCGGAGGGAGCTGTCGCTGCATCCAATCACGAAACGACAAAAGGGAGTAGGGAATGGCGCAGTGGGTTCGTTTGTGCGCGGTGGAGGAAGCGCCGCAGCCGGGAAAGGTGATGCAGCTGGAGGCCCAGGGCGTGGATGTTTGCCTGGCGAATGTGAACGGCGCTTTGAGCGCGATGGACAACTGGTGTCCTCACCGTCGTGGCCCGTTGGGTGAGGGATGGGTCGAGGGAGATCGCGTGGTCTGTCCGTGGCACGCGTGGGGCTTTGAAGTGACGACCGGCAACTGTCCGGAGGAGCATGCGCACGTCGACATTTTCCCTTTGAAAACGGAGGGCGGAGACGTGCTGGTGGACATTACATAGGTATGCCAGAGAGTGGATTCACACACTTCTCTTCAGGAAGCTTCGACTTGATGCTGTGTCATGGGGCTAACGCTGATAGAATCGATTGAATCCACTCCAGTAGGAGAGGCAATGCAAGCTATCCTCGCGCTCGAAGACGGGCGCATCTTCCGCGGTAAAGGCTTCGGCGCCCCTGCCGAATGTTCCGGGGAAGTCGTTTTCAACACTGCATTGACCGGTTATCAGGAGATCTTCACCGATCCTTCTTATGCCGGACAGATCGTTGTTCTCACCAATCCGCAGATTGGAAATTACGGCACCACGCCGAATGATGCTGAGAGCACCAAACCCTATATTGAAGGCCTGGTGACACGGGAGTTTTCTCCGGTGTCCAGCAACTGGCGCTCAACGCAGGTGACCGACGAATACCTTGAGAAGTACAACGTGCCCGTGATCGCGGAAGTCGACACGCGCGCTATCGTGCGGCATCTGCGTGCGAATGGCGTCATGCGTGGCGTTATCTCCACGAAGGTGACGGACGTTGACGTGCTCGTAGCCAAGGCTCGCGCCATTCGCAAGATGGATGGGACGGATCTCGCGTCTGTTGTGAGCACGAAGACCCCTTACGAGTTTTCAAGCGCCAGCGCCGCAAACGAAACAGGCGACAAGTTTCTGCCGGCCTCGATCAGCACGGATGGCAAGCAGATGCATGTGGTCGCGTATGACTTCGGCATCAAGCAGAACATCCTGCGTATGCTGGCTCGCGAGAACTGCCGCGTGACGGTAGTGCCTGCGAAGACCTCTGCAGCAGAAGTGCTGGCGATGAATCCTGATGGCGTCTTCTTCTCGAATGGTCCCGGAGATCCTGAGCCGCTGGATTATGCGCAGAAGAACGTGCAGGATCTGGCCGGAAAGACGCCGATGTTCGGCATCTGCCTGGGCCATCAGATTTTTGGCCTGGCACTTGGCGGCAAGACCTACAAGCTGAAGTTCGGCCACCATGGAGCGAACCACCCCATCAAGAATCTTGAGACGGGTAAGGTCGAGATCACCTCGCAGAACCACAACTATGCGGTCGATCCGGAAACACTGGACGACGCGACGGTTGCGGTGACGCACACCAACCTGAACGACGGTACGGTTGCTGGCTTGAAGCACAAAGAACATCCGATGTTCAGCGTGCAGTATCACCCCGAGGCAAGCCCCGGTCCGCACGATTCGCATTACCTGTTCAAGGACTTCCGCAAGATGATGGATGAGTGGAAGAAGTAATCAAAAGGGGCATCCTGAGGATGCCCCTTTTCATGAGAGCTTGTGTGTTTTGCCAGGCGAGTGAGAGAGAAGAGATAGATGCCACGCAGGAATGACATCGCAAAGATTCTGGTAATCGGCTCCGGTCCGATTGTCATTGGCCAGTCGGCCGAGTTCGATTACAGCGGCACCCAGGCGTGTAAGGCGCTGAAGGCTGAAGGCTACGAGGTGGTGCTGGTCAACAGCAATCCAGCGTCCATCATGACGGACCCGGAGGTCGCAGACCGCACGTACGTCGAGCCTCTGACACCGAAGTACGTGGAGGAGATTCTCCGCGTAGAGAGTGAACTTCTTAAAGAGAGCGGTCGCTCCGGTGTCTTCGCGTTGCTGCCGACAGTCGGTGGCCAGACGGCGCTGAACCTCGCTGTCGATATGGCGGATGCGGGCACGCTCGACAAGTACAACGTGGAGTTGATCGGCGCGAAGCTGGACGCGATCAAGAAGGCCGAAGACCGTCTGTTGTTCAAGGACGCGATGAACAAGATCGGCCTCGACATGCCGCGTTCCGCCCTGGTGAACAACCTGCGTGACGGCCTGGACTTTACGCAGAAGATCGGTTTCCCCGCGGTTATTCGCCCCTCCTTCACGCTGGGCGGATCGGGCGGCGGTATCGCCTACAACCGTGAAGAGCTGACGGAGATTCTGTCGCGCGGTCTGGATCTTTCTCCCGTCGGCGAGTGCCTGCTGGAAGAGTCTGTACTCGGCTGGAAGGAGTATGAGCTTGAGGTTGTGCGTGATCTAGCGGACAACGTCATCATCATCTGTTCCATTGAAAACTTCGATCCCATGGGCGTTCACACGGGCGACTCCATCACCGTTGCGCCCGCGCAGACGCTGACCGATCGTGAGTACCAGTGCATGCGCGATGCGGCCATCCGTGTCATCCGTGAGATTGGTGTGGAGACCGGCGGCAGCAATGTGCAATTCGCCGTGAATCCTGCGAACGGCCGCATGACCGTCATCGAGATGAACCCGCGCGTGTCGCGTTCGTCCGCGCTGGCTTCAAAGGCGACGGGCTTCCCGATCGCAAAGATCGCGGCTCGCCTGGCGGTTGGCTACACGCTGGATGAGTTACAGAACGACATCACGAAGGCGACGCCGGCCTGCTTTGAGCCGACAATCGACTACGTCGTCGTAAAGATTCCGAAGTGGCAGTTCGAGAAGTTTCCGGGCGCCGATGAGTCGCTTGGACCGCAGATGAAGTCGGTCGGCGAAGTGATGGCTATCGGCCGGACCTTCAAAGAAGCGATGATGAAAGCCGTCCGCTCCCTAGAGACGGGCAAGAAAGCATCGGCTGCGGACATCGAGCCGCGCCGCCTGACGCAGCGTCTGGTCACTGCGCATCCTGAGCGGTTGACCTACGTGCGTTACGCCTTTGAGCGGGGCATGACGGTGCGCGAAGTTGCGCGCCTGACCGGCATGGATCCCTGGTTCCTCTTCCAGGTGAAGCAGATCGTCGATGAGATCAAGTCGACCGCTGGCAACAGCATCGACACCATCACGGAAGACGAGCTGCGCACGGTCAAGCGCATGGGCGTCAGCGATGACATCCTTGCGGCATCGTGGGGTCTTGAAGGGAAGGACGCTGCAGCACCGGTGCGTGCATTGCGCGAGAAGATGGGCGTCATGCCCGTCTACAAGCTGGTGGACACATGCGCGGCCGAGTTCGAGAGCTACACGCCCTACCTGTACTCCAGCTACGACGAAGAGGATGAGGCGGCACCGACGGATCGCAAGAAGATCATAATCCTGGGCAGCGGACCGAACCGCATTGGCCAGGGCATTGAGTTTGATTACTGCTGCTGCCACGCGGCGTTCGCGTTGCGCGAGGATGGCTACGAGACCATCATGGTCAACTGCAATCCGGAGACAGTTTCGACCGACTATGACACCAGCGATCGTCTCTACTTTGAGCCGCTGACCTTCGAAGACGTTCTTGCGGTCTACAAGCATGAGGCTTCGGGTGGTGCAGACATCGGCATGATCGTGCAGTTCGGTGGTCAGACGCCGCTGAACCTGTCGCTGCCGCTGAAGGCGGCGGGAGTGCCCATCATCGGAACCTCGCCCGAATCAATTGAGCTTGCAGAAGATCGCAAGCGCTTCCAGAAGCTGATCGAAGACCTGAAGATCCCGCAGCCTGCGGGCGTGCTCGCAACCAGCGTCGCTGAAGCTCTTGCCGGCGCGAACAAGATCACCTATCCGGTTCTCGTGCGGCCCAGCTTCGTGTTGGGTGGACGCGCGATGGTCATCGCGTATGACGATGCAGCGATCGTGCAATACATGAACACGGCGATCGAGTATTCGCAGGAGCGGCCAGTGCTGATCGACCACTTCCTCGAAGACGCGACCGAGGTCGATGTCGACGCCCTCTGCGATGGCAAGGATGTCATCATCGCGGGCATCATGCAGCACATCGAGGAGGCCGGCATTCACTCGGGCGATTCGTCCTGTGTACTGCCGGCGGTTGATTTGACGGAAGACGTTCTCAATCAGATCCGTCGCTATACGCGGCAGCTTGCGCTGGCGCTGAACGTGATCGGCCTGTGCAACATCCAGTTCGCCATCCAGCGTGGCATCGTCTACGTCATCGAAGTGAATCCGCGTGCTTCGCGCACGGTGCCCTACGTGTCTAAGGCGACGGGCGTCCCGCTGGCGAAGATTGCATCGCGCCTGATGACGGGCCGCACGTTGAAGGAACTGCTGCCGGCGGAACTCGCAAGCGGCAAGGACCTAGGCACAGGCGACCACTACTTCGTGAAGTCGCCGGTCTTCCCGTGGGGTAAGTTCCAGGGTGTCGATCCTGTTCTCGGACCGGAGATGCGCTCGACGGGTGAAGTCATGGGTGTTGCCGAGACCTTCGGCGAGGCCTTCGCCAAGGCGCAGATCGCTGCGGGACAGAACCTGCCGACAAAGGGCACAGTCTTCCTGAGCGTGAACGATCACGACAAGGAAACGCTTGTGCCTCTGGCGAAGCAGTTTGTCGAGATGGGCTTCCACCTGGTCGCAACGCACGGCACTGCCGATGTGTTGTCGACGGCGGGCCTGCAGGTCGAGCGTGTGCATAAGGTGAAGGAAGGCCGGCCTAACGTGGTCGACTTCATCAAGGGCGAACGCATTCAACTGATCGTGAACACGCCGCGCGGACAGGATACGTTCTTCGACGAAAAGGCGATTCGCCGGGCCGCAGTGCTGGCCCGCATCCCGACGATCACCACGGTCGCAGCAGCGCGCGCTGCTGCCGAGGGTATCGCGTCACTGCAGGGCGGAAGCGTCACGGTTTACAACCTGCAGGAGCTGCATGCGTCACGAGAGACGGCGAAGGTCTAACTCGCTCGTCTCCTCAACACAACGAAAGGCCTCCGATTCGTCGGAGGCCTTTCGTGTTTCAAAGCGTTTGCATCAGTCCACGGCCGAGGTGGCAAGCCTCGCTCCGACGGAATAGCCGATAATCGAGAGTGGAATCCAGGCTCCGATGAGCACGCCGTCACCGCCCAGCATGCCGCTGTTGTGTGTGATGGAAAAGAAGGTTCGGTAAAGCCGCTCGATGAGGGTGCAGTGCTCGCAAAGACCGGGACCAGTCGGCAGATCAAGTACATAGACGCAGACGACGCCGAAGAAGAGTGCGCCGGAGATCCACACATAGCCTGCGATGCCGTCGGGATGTGTCCGCATAATGCCGTACGCTGCAAGCCCTGGAATCACGAAAGCGAGAATGGTGCACAGCATCTTCGGTGTCGCAGCATCCGGATCTACGTGTGCGCCCCAGAAGCCGGCCAGGATCGCGATGAGGACGACAACCGCAAGCAACGAGTGCAGAGCAAACCATCCAGCCTCCCGCAAGAGGTCGTTGGTGGTTTTATTGCCCCGGATTTCTACGGATTCCATCGCCTCTTACGTTAGCTGCTTCCCGGGCGCTTGCAAAGCGGAAACCGTAGTTGCGGAAGCGGTAACCGCGCCGTCACCACGACGCTCCCGCAACAGTGGCGATACCATGGGAGTATGTTGCTCGATGGAATTCATGTACCGCTGACGACGCCGTTTTACCCGGATGGCAGGCTGAACCTGCGCAAGCTGGAACACAATGTGCGGCGGCTGTCGCTGACCCCGGTGAGCGGCCTCTGCGCGCTTGGCAGCACGGGCGAGTCCGCATCATTGACCGACGAAGAACGCGCCCAGGTGTTGCGAACTGTTGGCGCCGAGGCTGCGAAAGAGAAAGTGTTGCTTGCCGGTATCGGGCTGCCCAGCGTTTTCGCATCGTTGGCGCTGGCGAAGGTCGCGGCAGAAGCTCGTTTCGATGCGGTGTTGGTGGAGGCGCCGATCGAGTATCGCAACCTGTTGTGGGAAGATGGCGAAGCGACGACGGCACTGTTCACCTACTTTGAAGCCATCGCGGATGCATCGCAATTGCCGGTGATCCTGGTGTCTGATCCAGCGCGGGTGGTGCTGCCGTCCGCTGCGATTGAACGTCTGAGCGGACATCCAAATGTCATTGGCTTGTTGGACTACTCGGCACACGTCAGCCGCGTCGTGCAGGTGCGTGAGTTGACCGCAAAGGTATCCCGCGCGGTAACCACCACCATCACCTTCACAGCTGCGACCGCTCGCATGTTGCATGTGCCGGAAGCTGCAGCAGCGGTCGGCGGCAGCTTTGTCAGCGCCGCTTCCTTGAGCGGTGCAACGGCAGGCGAAGCGGCCGTTGCGACAGCACCACCAGTGGCCGCGTTGAAGACACGTACAAAGCAGGTCGGATTCCAGGTGCTGTGGGGTGTGGCCGCAGGCGCCACCGAGGCTCTACATGCCGGTGCAGGCGGGCTGTTGATGCCAATCGCATCGGCTGTGCCGCAAGCTGCGTTTGAGGTGTGGGCTGCTTGGAAGGACGGCGACGCTTCCTTGATGAAGGAGAAACAGGGAAGGCTGGCAGTAGCGGAGCAGGGAATCGCGCCGTGGGATACGCCTGCAATCAAGGCGGGCAGTGAACTGTCAGGTTATTTTGGTGGCCGCCCAAGACTTCCGCTGCTGCCCGTCACAGGCGACCGCGCGGCGCAGATTGCAAACCTGCTGCGAGGCATGCGCTCCTAACGGGGCGGCACGGGCCTAGCGATTACGCGGGACGACCGTGATGCCGAGCGCGTTGAGCTTGCTGCGCGCAGCCACGGCCTCTTGCGAGTTGGGATAGCGCTGGATAAGGGACCGTAGTTCGCGCGCACCCGCGTCGGTCTGCTTCAGGGCCAGCAGCGACTCGCCCTTGCGTAATTGCGAGACAGGGATTTTCTGATTGCCAGGATACTGCTCAATCACCTTGTCGTAGTTCTTCGATGCGGGTGCGAAGCGGCCTGCTTTGTAGTCGATCTCGCCCAGATAGAAATACGAATTCCCAGCGAGGTTTGAGTCGGGATAGAACTTGATGACGTCGGCGAATTCAGCCGACGCCAACGAGTACTTCGCCCCGTTAAAGTCAGTGAACGCGGTCAGGTAGAGGTCTTCGACTGGTGGCGCTGAAGACTTCGTGGGCAGACCAGCGCTGGCTGATGGCACTGTATTGACGGGCGGCAAGAGCTTGGAAGTCTTGCCGGTCGGCGCGGGCATCGACGAGATGGGCGCCGGAGAATCCATGGGCGCGGGAGCCACCGGTGCGGATGAACCGCCACCATTGTCCGTTCGCGCGCCCATCGACTGCTGCGTGCTTTGTACGTCGGCGATGGCGCGGTCGATCTTGGCGAGGCGTGCCTTCAACTCATCCACAGAGTCGTTGATCGACTGCATCTGTCCGCTGACCGTCTCCAGGCTTTTTCCGGAGGCCTCTGACTGCGCATGCATCTGCCGTTGCAGCGTATCCAGGGCGAGCGCCATCTTGTTGACAGAGTCGGTGGTCTGCTGCACCAGATCCTTCATGACGCCCATGCGTTCATCGTTGGACTGCTGCAGGCGAGCCACGGCATCCTGCAACTGCTGGATCTGCGTCTGCAGTTGAATCATGTCCTTGTTGACGGCAAAGGCCGGCACGGGAGCAGAGAGCAAAACGGCGGCGACGGCGAGTGTAGCGGGCGCGAGGCGAAGGAAGCGGCGCATTGATGTCCCTCAAAACGAAGGCTGCGGCAGGCTCGCGCTTGCCGCAGGAAAAGGTTAAGAAAGTGAACGATGCCTGCGCTCGGCCCTGTTGTCAGAGCCGAACACAAGACATGTCTTTAGCGGTCGATGTTGAACTGCGCGCGGCGGTTCTGCTGCCAGCAGCTTTCATTCTGCTCGGTGCAGAACTGCTTTTCCTTACCAAACGAGATCACTCGGATGCGGTTGGTCGCAATGCCGGCGTTGACCAGTGCGGTCTTCGCTGCATTGGCGCGGTTCTCGCCCAGAGCCAGGTTGTACTCGGCCGATCCACGCTCATCGCAGTAACCGCCGATGGTGATCTTGATAGCCGGGTGCTGCGACAGGTAGCTGGCAGCCTGCGTTGCATTGGTCTGAGCATCTGCGCGCAGGTCGTAGCTGTCGTAGTCGAAGAAGACATCCTGCACCGCGGCATGGAAGGCGGCGTCGGAGCCAAGGTCATTCTGCGTGCCGAGATCAGCAGTCGGAGGCGCAGGGACACGGACGGTCACGCGAACGTTGGCTTCCGCAACACCGCCATCACCCTTCGCAACCAGGTGAAAGTTGGTGGAGTTCGATGGCGTGACATTCTGCGTGCCGCTAAGATTGACCGGACCGATGCCGTCGATGGTCACCGACGTTGCGCCAGTGGTGCGCCAGTTCAGCACGACGGACTGGCCGAGATCGATCGCCGAGGGATCGGCTGTGAGCACAGCGGTGGGCGCGATGGCGGTATCGACCGCAGCGGGTGCCGTGTAGGGTGGCGGTGCGCTTACCTTCTTGTGGCAGCCGGACAGCAGGACCATGGACGCGGCAGCGATCGTGAGCAGCGTATTGGTCCGCAGTTTGTGCAGTGTCATTCGTTTCTCCTTGCGGCCGGTGACGCCCGCTTGCGTGTAATCAAAAAAAAGTTACCGGAAGCTCCAGTTTGGCATGTCACTGCCGGTCCCTGCGAGTTTATGTTTTCCGGTGCCGTCGGCGAGCATCGTCCAGACCTCGGCACGCGCGCCAGAACCGACTGCGAAGACGATATGGCGGCCGTCCGGAGACCACGACGGGAAGTCGCAGCGACCGATGCCGTTGGTCAACTGAATCCACTTCTTGCTGGCCACGTCCATCAGGTAAATATCCTGACCGCCTGGCGCACCTGGACCGTACTTCCGGTCCCATGCAAAGGCGAGGAACTGGCCGTTAGGCGACCATGAGACGGATGTTGCATAGCCAGTGTCCGTCATGCGTTGAACGCCGGCGCCATCCGTGTCCATGATATAGACCTGCGGCAAGCCGGTGCGACCGCTTATCCACGCGAGTTGCGATCCAGTCTTCGGATTCCAAGTGGGCGAAACGTCCGGACCACGCGAGTTCGTGATGCGCCGCGCGCTGTTTCCGCTGCCGTCAGAGACGTAAATCTCCGGATCGCCTGAGCGTGAGGAAGAGTAAGCCAGTTGACCGTTGGCAGACCAGGCCGGCGACAGGTTCGTGCCGCTGCTGTCCGGGAAGGACACCATGCGGTTCAGCAGGAGCGAGAAAACTCGGATCTGAAAACCGTACTTGCCCAGCGAAGAAAAGGCTACGCGCGAGTTGTCCGGAGAGACGCGGGGCGAGATAGAGATTGTTCCCAGGTTCGTCACGGCGTGCGCGTTCGCACCGTCGTAATCCATGGCCCAGATCTCTTTGCTGCCGCCACCTGCATGCACATAGTAGATCTTGCTTTCGGCGATGCCGGGAATGCCGCCACCAAGGCGGAGGATGATCTCGTCAGCCAGCTTGTGAGCGATGGTACGCGCGCCGTTCTCGTCCGCGGCTTCGGTGTACTGCTTGCCGAGCACCTGTGGGAATTGCGCGTTGTGCGTGTCGTCGACATAGGCGCTCACGACGGCGCGGCCTGCGTTGATGCTGAAGGAACCGAAGGCGACGAAGGCGGCGTTGGTTGTGCCACCACCCCAGTCAGCGAGACGAATCTCGGCAGGTGCGCCGGGAGTCGCCTGCGGCTGCATGCTCTTCGAAACAAGATCGAAGACGCCGGCGTTGCCAAGGTCGCTGTAGAGAACGGTATCGAAGGTACGCTTCAGAGCTGCGGCGTCAGGCGTTCCTCCGCGAAAGTCAGCGGCGGCGATGCGGACGCGGTCGGCTCCGGTGTTGGTCCCAGTAAATACGTTGTCCTGCGCGTGCAGTTGCGGGGCAATGCAGCCGGCCAAGGCAAGCGACAGAAGCGCGCGACGAAGAGATTGCTGTATGCGGATCGTCATCGTTCTCTATGGTAGACGCACGCGTTTCCTATCGGCTGGTACAGGTGCCAGATTGGGTACGGTAAATCGCGCACTATCTACTGCTTGGGATCGAAATAATACTGAACGTTGATGTACTGGCCGTTATATCCATCGGGTAGCGGGCCAAAGGTGTCGATGCGCTGCAAAGCACGCAGAGCGCTCGCGTCCAGGGTGGCATCTCCGCTCGGCTTGGCAATCTGGATTTGCGATGGCGTGCCGTCTCGCTCGACGCGGAAACTGATGTAGACGCGGTGCCCGGGGGCACCGCTGTCCAGCGTTTGCGTAAACCACTGCTGCGCGACTTTCTGCGTCAGTGCGCGCACATAATATGCATAGCGCTGGCCGAAGGCCGAGTCCGCAACGTTCGTAGACGAGGTACCTGCGCGATTCTCAACGGCAGTCATGGCGACTCGCAGGCCGGCCGTCTCGCCTGTGGCGGCCTTATCAGGCTGCGGCTTTGCCGGTTGCGGGTGCTCCGGTGGCTTTGGCGAAGGTGCTTCCGCGGTCTTGGGAGGCTGCTTCTTGTCCGGCTGCTTCACGACGATGGGGATGTCGGTCGGCTTTGGCGGAGGCTCCGCAGCGGCCTTTGGAGGAGGCGGCACAGGGCTCGGGGATTCTGAGGCCAGCACGTTGTCGGTGGTCGGCTGCACCTTGGGCGGCAGCGGTACAGAGCTGACCATGGTCGCTTGCACGGCACCCGTGACATCAGCCTTGTCGCCCCAGGCATCACCAGTCTTATGGAAGACGTAGGCCGAGCCGATGATGCCGCCGATGATGATTCCATGCAGCGCCAGCGCGACCACGAAGTTCTGCTTCGTGGTGCGACCGGTTCGGGTTGGCTCCTGCACTGCCGGCATTGCTTACTTCTCGAAGGGCCTGGTGACGATGCTGATGTTGGTGATGCCCGCCTGCTTCACGGCGTCCATCACAGAGGCAAAGGCGCCGAAGGGAACCTTCTGATCTGCCCGCAGGTAGATCACCTTCTTGGACGGATCACCCTTGGAACGGAGCAGCCTGGGCAGTTCGGCGATGTTGACCGGCTTGTCCTGCAGATAAACGCGTCGCTCGTGGTCGATGGAGACAACCGTGCGCTCTTCCGTGAGCTGATTTACGGTACGCGTCTGAGGCACTGCGACCTCGATGCCCGACTGCAGCACAGGTGCGGTCAGCATGAAGATGAGCAGCAGAACGAGGACCACGTCGACCAGCGGCGTGATGTTGATCTCAGCGAGCGAGGACTGCGTCCGTCGAGTGGAGAAGGCCATGGTGTCGATCTCCTAAGGGCTTAGTTGGTCTGCATGGCGCGACGGCGCGGGTCTTCAGCGGGTGGCGGCTGCGGCGCACCTGCTGCTGCATTCTCGAGTGCGTTCAGCAGTTCACGGCTGAAGTCGTCCATGCGGGCGGCAAATTCCTTGGTGCTGGCCGAGAGCTGGTTGTACCCGACGACGGCGGGGATTGCGACGACAAGGCCGGCCGCGGTTGTGATCAGCGCTTCACTGATGCCGGGCGCGACGGCGCGGAGAGTCGCGGCGCCCTGCGTGCCGAGGCCGTGGAATGCATCGACGATACCCATCACGGTGCCGAGCAGTCCGATGAATGGCGCGACGGCAGCAATGGTCGCGAGCCATGTCAACTGGGTCTCCAGCTCGGAGAGTGCTTCGCTGGAGGCAATCTGCGCGGCGCGCTCAATCGTGATGGGGTTGCGCGGAAGGCCACGACCGCCCGTTTGGCGCTGGTACTCATCGACGATTTCCGTGAAGACAGAAACTAGAGGTGATGGTTTGTAACTGTCCGACACCGTTGCGATCTCGCTGAGTCGCGTCGACTTGCGAAAGGCACGTAGAAAGGCCTGGCTCTTCGCGCGGGCACGGCGGAAGGCGCCGGCTTTCGTCAGAATAATCGTCCACGAAAAGATCGACATCGCCAGCAGCAAGAGCAACACCGCAAGAGCGACGGGGCCGCTGTTGTGCAGCATCTCCATTAAGGCAGAGGAGTTGGCCGCAGCGGGTGGCGCGGTGGCGGCGGAGACAGGAACATCGTCTTGCAACAGGAGCGCGAGGAGAATAGCCATACCTTGTGAAAGTGTAGCGGCTCGCGGCGAATGGGGTTGATCTACGTACCTCCGAAGATTCCGGCCACGAGATCCGGGCGAGTGGCCGTGTACTTATTTTGACAATGCTGTTCCGGCAAAACCGCACCTTTCCTGTGGTGCTCCATGCTATTCTCTGCGCGAAGGTAGGGCGAAAATGCTGTTGGAGCTTCGAGCCGAAAACTACGCCGTCATCGACCACGCCGTCGCAACCTTTGGTGCTGGCCTGAACCTTCTTACGGGTGAGACGGGCGCGGGTAAATCGATCCTTGTCGACGCGCTCGCGCTGCTGATGGGCGGTCGCGCTGCCAGTGATGTGGTGCGGCATGGTGCAGAAAAAGCCGTGGTTTCCTGCGTCTTTGAAGCGACGCCGGGTGCTGAGGCGATCCTTGAGGCCAACGGTATCGATGTTGAAGGCACGGAGATCCTATTGCGCCGCGAGGTCAATATCAGCGGTAAGGGCCGTGTCTTTCTGAACAATCAGCCTGCGACGGTTGGTGTTTTGCGGCAGTTGGCACCGGAACTTGCGCTGGTGCATGCCCAGTCCGAAACCACGAATTCCTTTGATCAAACGCAGCAGCGTGGCCTGCTGGACCGTTATGCCGGCATCCAGACGGCGCTGCTGCCGGGCCGTGAGTTGTCGGGCGAATTACGGACCCGTTTGATGACGCGCAAGGGCCTTGATCCCGCGCGGGCAGGCGAAAATATCCGCACTGCATACACCATGTGGCGCGAGGCTATGGAAGAACTGAATCGTCTCAGTGGAGAAGAGCAGGAGCGGCTCCGTAACGCCGACCTTTGGAGCTTCCAACGCACCGAGATCGCCGAGGCAGAGATCCTCTCCGCGGAAGAAGACGAGCAGCTCGAGAGCGAGAAGCGTGTCCTGGCGAACGCTGAAAAGCTCTACACGGCTTCCATGAGCGCACACGAGGTTTTGTACGAGAACGAAGGTTCTGCCGAGAGCACGCTGGCCGCTGCGCAGAAGCATCTGGAAGAGCTTGCGCGCTTTGACAGCAGCTTTACCGAAGCAGCGACGCAGATCGCCAACGCTCGTGCGACTGTGGCGGACATCAGCGCGACCTCCCGTCATTACGCAGAGAACATCAATGCCTCGCCCGAACGCCTGTCGGCGATTGAGGATCGGCTGGCCGCGCTGGATCGTCTGAAGCGTAAGTATGGCCGCACCCTGGCCGAGGTCATCGCCTATGGCGAGGATGTGACCACCAAGCTTCAGGAGATCGAGAATCGCGATGTCCTGATCGCGGAAGCGAAGCAGACCCTTGCAGAGATGGAACATATCTATACGTGCGTCGCCAGCGACCTGACAGAGACGCGGACCACGGCTGCCCGCAGCCTGGAAAAGCTCGCGGAGCAGCAGATTAATGACCTTGCGATGAAGGTGCAGTTCCGTGTCGAGGTTGCTCCGCAGAAGGAGCAGAGCTTCTGGACTGCAGTGGGCTGGGACCACGTGGAATGCCTGATCGCGACGAATGCCGGCGAACCCCTGAAGCCGCTGGAAGAGATTGCGAGCGGTGGCGAGATGAGCCGCGTGATGCTGGCGCTGAAAGTTTCGGTTGAAGAGGGCGGAGCAGACCGTACGCGCCGCCGGATCCCGCTGCCGCGCACGCTGGTCTTCGATGAAATCGATATCGGTATCGGCGGGAGGGCGGCAGAGGCTGTCGGGCAGAAGCTGAAGGCGCTCGCGAGCCATCAACAGGTTCTGTGCGTCACGCATCTCCCGCAGATCGCTGCATTTGCGAATCAGCATTTCCTTGTCGAGAAGTCTGAGCGTGACGGCCGTACCCGCACCCAGATCCGGCAGATGAAGGAAGAGGAGCGGACGAGCGAGATAGCGCGCATGATCAGTGGCGCCACCGTGACGGAGACGAGTTTGCGTCACGCTGAGCAGATGTTGAAGGCTAGTAAATAGTCGCTGCTTAGGACTGGGCGAGGTCTATACTTCCTGCCAGTAAGTCAAGCGGAGGCCCCAAATGTCTCACGATCCAAAGAAATGCGCCCATCTGCCTTGCACCTGTACGGTTACGGAAGGCAAATTCTGCTCGGATCTGTGCAAGGACGCGGCTGCCGCCGCCCCGAACACGCTGAGTTGTCATTGCACTCACACGGGCTGCGGCGGACATCTCTAGGTCTGCCTTGGGTGCGTGCGCCATATTGCGTCACCGCCGCGCTCAAGAGTTTCATGCCTTTGCACCAGCGACGGTTCAATTCGGACCACTCGCTGTTTACTTCGCGGTATACTTTCAAGGTGAGCACCCTTACCCTCGACCCGCCCATCTCCGCCGAAAATGACAGCGCAAAAACAGAAGCGCGTTCTGCTGCTGAAGCCCCGTGGTTTCTGCGCCGGTGTAGTGCGCGCGGTCGACATCGTCAAGATTGCGCTGGACACCTTCGGCGCGCCGATCTACGTGCGCAAAGAGATCGTGCACAACAGCTACGTGGTCGATGACCTGCGCCAGAAGGGGGCGATCTTCGTCAACGAACTGGACGAGGTGCCTGAGGGCAAGCGCGTGATCTATTCCGCGCACGGCGTCTCGCCGGCTGTTCGTGAGCGCGCGAAGGAACGCGGACTTAAAGTGATCGACGCGACCTGCCCACTTGTTACCAAGGTGCACGTCGAGGCGATCAAGTTTGCCAAGCAGGGCTACTCGCTGGTGCTGGTCGGACATCGCGATCACGAAGAAGTCGAGGGCACGCAGGGCGAGGCTCCGGATGTGACCCAGGTGGTTTCAACCGTTGAAGAGGTTGATCAGCTTGTCGTGCCCGATCCAGAACGCGTTGCGTATCTCACGCAGACCACGTTGTCGCTGGACGAAGCGAAGTACATGATCGAGGCGCTGAAGAAGAAGTTCCCGAAGATCGTGGGACCGCATGCGCAGGACATCTGCTACGCCACCGAGAACCGCCAGACTGCCGTTAAGAATGTGGCGCATGGTGCCGATCTGGTTCTCGTCGTCGGATCGCGGAACAGTTCCAACTCGAACCGCCTGGTTGAGGTCTCGATGAATATCGGGACCACGTCCTACCTGATCGACAGCGCCAAGGACATCCAGCCCGAGTGGCTGGAGGGCAGAGGGCGCGTGGCGATCACGGCCGGTGCGTCTGCGCCTGAGGTCTTGGTGCAGGAAGTTGTGGCCTATCTGCAAGGCAAGGGATATGGTGATGTCGATGAGGTTGAGGTGATGCCGGAGAACGTCCGTTTCGGCCTTCCGCCTGAGATCGTGCAGGCCATCGCATCCGCGCCGGGAGCGCAGACTGTTCGCGCTTAGTATTTCTCTGGCATTTGCTACCGAAACGCGGTATCAATTGCGTTTTACGCCGTATTTGCAGCATCCACGAAGGTTCGCAGGCTGCACCGCATCTGCCGAAGGATTCGTCTAATCAGAATGCAGGAAAATGACTTGAGATCGGGCACGCCAGCGGCAACCACCGCATCCGCGAGCCCCGCACAGCCGCGCTTTGGTCGTCTTGACCTTGGCCTGGACAGAGTGCGTGCAGCCGTGTCAACGGCGAAGGAGTGGCTGCTGGGCCAGCAGCACGCAGATGGCTACTGGTGCGGCGAACTGGAAGCCGACGTGATGCTGGAGGCGGATTACATCTTCCTGCACACGCTGCTGGGCACGGGCGATCCCGGCAAGATGCAGCGTGCAATGAATGAAATTCTGCGTCACCAGAACGACGATGGCGGATGGAGTCTGTACCCTGGCGGACCATCGAACATTAACTACGGCGTGAAGGCCTACCACGCGCTGAAGCTGATGGGCTGGTCGCAGGATGATCCTATCCTCGTCAAGGCACGCGAGTGGGTGCTGGCGAACGGCGGTGTCGTGGAGTGCAACACCTTCACGAAGATCTATCTATGCGCGTTTGGACAGTACGATTACGACGCCGTACCGGCGATTCCGCCCGAGATCGTTCTTGCGCCGAACTGGTTCTACTTCAACATCTACGAGATCTCATCGTGGTCCCGCGGCATCCTGGTGCCGCTGTCGATCATGTACGCGAAGAAACCGTTGAAGTTGCTGCCGGCAGAGCAGGGCATCGACGAACTCTTCGTTGGCGGTCGCGCGAACTCCGATCTGCATCTGCGCTGGGACAAGAAGATCGTCTCGTGGCGTAACTTCTTCCTCTTCCTGGATCGCATGGTGCATTGGGCCGAGCGGATTCATATCCGCCCACTGCGGAAGGTTGCGCTGAAGAAGGCCGAGGAGTGGATGCTGGAGCGCTTTGAGGGTTCCGACGGTCTGGGAGCGATCTATCCTGCCATGCTGAATGCCATCGTTGCTCTGCGGCATCTCGGATACTCACTCGATGATCCGCAGATGATTCGCGCGATGGACGAATTTGAGAAGCTGGGGATCGATTGCCCGGAGGGAACGCCGGAGTATCCGGTGCCGACCTTCCGCATGCAGCCATGCCTTTCGCCCGTATGGGATACGGCCCAGGTCGTCTCCTCATTGGGTGAGGCAGGTCTGTCCTCGACAGACCCGCGCATGATCAAGGCGGCCGATTGGCTGCTGAGCAAAGAGAACCGCCACAAGGGTGATTGGGCTCAGAAGGTCAAGAACGTCGAGCCGGGCGGCTGGGCATTCTTCTTCAACAATATTCATTACCCCGATGTCGACGACACGGGCGAGGTCCTGCTGGCTCTGAAGATGGTGGACCATCCGCAGGAAGCTCGTCAGCATGATGCCGCAGAGCGAGCCATCAACTGGGTCTTCGGCATGCAGTGCCGCAACGGCGGCTGGGCCTCGTTTGATCGTGACAACACGAAGATGATCTTCCAGTACATCCCGTTCGCCGATCACAACGCGATGCTGGATCCGCCGACAGTGGACATTACCGGCCGCATTCTGGAAACGTTGGCAGCCTATGGCTACACGCGCCGTGACAAGCGTGTGGAAGCAGCGGTCCAGTTCATCCTGCGTGAGCAGGAGTCCGATGGTTCGTGGTTTGGGCGCTGGGGTGTGAACTATTTGTATGGCACGTTCCTTGTGCTGCGTGGCCTGGAAGCCATCGGGTTCGATACGAATGAGCCTCAGGTTCAGCAGTCGGTGGAATGGGTGCGGTCCGTGCAGAACAACGACGGCGGATGGGGCGAGACGTGCGGCACCTACGATAACCCGGGTTCGCGGGGCGTAGGTCCTTCCACGCCTTCACAGACCGCTTGGGCTCTACTGGCCTTGCTGGCTGGTGGCGATACGCGTTCCGACTCGGTTGCAAAGGGTGTGCGCTGGCTGGTGGATCACCAGGCGGAAGACGGTTCATGGAGTGAGCTTGTGCCGGGACGAAACGGCGAAAGCTACTACACAGGTACCGGATTCCCGCGGGTGTTCTATCTGGGATACCACCTGTACAAACAGTATTTCCCGTTGCTGGCGCTGACGACCTACGATAAGTGCATGTCACGCAGTGACGCTTAGAAGTTTTGATTTTCACTCGCTGCGCATTTGCGTGGCATGCGTGTAAAGCACGCTGGAGGTAGCGCGAATGGCAGTACCAGTTTCGCAAGCTTGGACCGTAGCAACCTACGTCTTGAAGCAGAAGTTGATGGGTAAGAAGCGGTATCCGCTGGTGTTAATGCTGGAGCCGTTGTTCCGCTGCAACCTGGCATGCGCCGGCTGCGGCAAGATCCAGTACCCGGCCCATATCCTGAAGGCTGAGCTGTCGCCCGAAGACTGCTTCAAAGCAGTGGAAGAGTGCGGCACACCGATGGTTGCCATTCCCGGCGGCGAGCCGCTGCTGCACCCGCGCATGCCGGAGATTGTCGCCGGCCTGGTCGCTCGCAAGAAGTACGTGTACATGTGCACGAACGCCTTGCTGCTGAAGGAAAAGCTGCACCTGTTCAAGCCTTCGAAGTACCTGTCGTTCTCAGTACACGTGGACGGTGAGCGCGAGCATCATGACTTTGGTGTCTGCCGCGAGGGCGGTTACGACATCGCCATGGAAGGCGTTCACGCTGCCGTGGCTGCAGGTTTCCGTGTCACGACAAACACGACGCTCTTCGATGGTGCCGACCCGAATTCGGTTCGCCGCCACTTCGACCAGCTGATGGAAGCCGGCGTTGAGAGCATGATGGTTTCGCCCGGCTACACGTACGACAAGGCTCCTGACCAGAAGCACTTCCTGGGCCGCGCCCGCTCGAAGAAGCTCTTCCGCGCGCTGCTGTCGAACCGGAAGAAGACCTGGCGCTTCAATGCTTCGCCCATGTTCATGGAATTCCTGATGGGCAAGAAGGAACTGACGTGCACGCCCTGGGGCATGCCGACCTATTCCATCTTCGGCTGGCAGAAGCCTTGCTACCTGCTGCAGGATGGCTATGCTGACTCGTTCGCCGAACTGATGCAGTCGGTGGAGTGGGCGAACTACGGCACGGAGAGCGGTAACCCGCGTTGCGCGAATTGCATGGTGCACTCGGGCTATGAGGCCAGCGGTGTGAACTACACCTTCGGCTCGGTCAAGGGCTTGCTGCAGACCGCGAAGGCGATCTTCTTCAACACCTACAAGGACGATGGCGCGAATAAGATTCTGAATGACTGGCGCCCAACAAACCACGGCCAACTGGTGCAGATCGGTTCGCCGATTCTGTCGGCTGAAGCAGAGCGCGTGAACCACGCGGAATCCCTGGTGGCAGGAGACTAACGATGGCGACTGACCAGCAGGAACACCTCAAGATCGAAGAGCTGCAAGAGGCATCGCCCGACCAGCTGGAAGTAATGGCGGGCCGCGAGCGCGAGAATCTGGAAGGATGGATTCCAGAGCTCGCGACCGAAGCGGAAGTGAAGGACGTGCTTGAAAAGGCGTTCGACTACCGCGGCGATGTGACGCTCACTTTGAAGTCCGGCGAAGTTGTCGAGGGCTACGTCTACGATCGCCGTCAGGGCAAGACGCTGCTGGATTCCATGGTGCGTGTGATGCCGTCGAAGGGCGAAGACCGTTCGCGTCGCAGCATTCCGTACGCGGAGATCGCTGCGGTCAACTTCAGCGGCCGCGACACCGCCGCAGGTAAGACCTTTGACGCCTGGGTCAAGAAGTACTGGGAGAAGAAGGCAGCCGGCGAGAAGAACATCCAGATCGAGCCGGAGAAGCTCGATTAGTTCGGCTACCTAACCATTCATGCGGGTTTTTCTTACTGGAGCAACGGGGTTCGTCGGTAGTCATGTGGCTGGCGCCTACGCTGCGGCGGGTGCCGAGCTGCGCCTGCTCACACGCTCCTCGAGTAATCTTGCTTCGCTTGAGGGGATCGCGGGCGAGACGGTCGTTGGCGATCTGCGCGATGTGTCCTCGTTACGCTCAGCGCTGACAGGCTGCGATGCGTTGGTGCATGTCGCTGCGGACTATCGACTGTGGGTGCCCGATCCTGCGGACATGTACAAGGCCAACGTTGACGGCACGCGTGAACTGTTGAAGCTGGCGCGTGAGGTGGGCGTGCCGCGCGTGGTGTACACGTCGAGCGTGGCGACCATGGGCTTTACCAAGTCAAACATCATCGTCGACGAGACGACTCCAGTGAGCGAAGCCGACATGATCGGCCACTACAAGCGTTCGAAGTGGCTTGCGGAGCAGGAGGCGATTGCAGCCGCGCGGGCTGGGCAGCACGTCATGATCCTAAATCCCACGACGCCAATTGGTGCTCAGGATCGCAAGCCAACGCCGACTGGCCGCATCGTCGTTGACTTCTTGAACAAGAACTTTCCGGCTTACGTGGACACCGGCCTGAACCTGGTGGATGTCGCCGAGATTGCGCGCATGCACGTCGTTGCACTGGATCGTGGCACACCGGGTGAGCGTTACATCCTGGGTGGCGAGAACCTGACGCTGAAGCAGATTCTCGATCGCATGGCCGCCATGAGTGGTCTGCCATCGCCGAAGCATAAGGTGCCGCACGGCGTTGCGATGGCCTTCGCTTTCTTCGACGAGACGATCACGGGCAAGCTCCGGGGTAAGGAGCCACGGGCAACCGTTGAGGCCGTGCGTATGGGGCGCAAGATGATGTTCGCGGCTTCGACGAAGGCGGAGAGAGAATTGGGCTTCGAGGTGAAGCCGGTGGATATGGCATTGCGTTCGGCGATGGAGTGGTTCGTTGCGAATGGCTATGCGCCGGCATACAAGGCACGCGCATGATGAACGATGCGATCGTGATCATCGCCGCTATGCCTGGCGAACTGAAGCCGCTGGTCCGTAGTTGGGCTGCGCTTGAGACCAAGGACGGCGTCGACGGGTGGCAGCATCCTAATGGGCCGATCATGGCCTTTGCGGGCGGTATGGGAGCGAACGCGGCGCTGCGTTCATTTGCGCGAGCGCGCCAGGTGTGCGAACCGATGCAGTTACTGTCCGTTGGCTGGGCGGGTGCTCTGCGCGAAGAACTGGCGCCGGGTTCGATCGTGCGTGCCAGCATGGTGCGCGATCTGAATACGGGTGAGATGCTGCCGGCCAATGGCCCTGGCGGACTGTTGCTGACATCAACGCGCGTTGCTGTGCGTGAAGAGAAGCATCGCCTGGCGGGTACTTATGACGGGGCGGTTGCGGTGGATATGGAAGCTTCCACGGTGGCACGTTTGGCTATGGCGAACGGTTTGGGCTTCCGCGCCATCAAGGCCATCAGCGATACCCTGGATGAAGAGCTGCCGGATATGAATCCGTTCGTGACCGCAGCAGGGCAGTTCGCGACGGCGCGCTTCATCGCACATGTTGCGACGAAGCCGCAGTGCTGGAGTTCGCTTGCGCAGTTTGGCAAGCAGGCAAAGCTGGCAGCGGTGAATCTGTGCGCAGCCATTGCCGATGACATTGGAATTGAGAGACCGCGATGAGTGTTGCAGTGACTCGTGAAGAAACGACCTTGCCAACGGAGCAGCGCGCTGCTGTGTACCGTGCTGTGAATGATGTTCGTGTGGAGACGGTTGTCGTGCCGACGATCGGCGCTGGCGAAGTGTTGATGAAGATCGATACCTGCGGCATCTGCGGGACGGATCTGAAGAAGATCCACACGGGATCGCACTCGGCGCCGCGGATCTTTGGCCATGAGATGGCTGGAACCATCGTGCAGGTGGGCGAGGGAGTTAAGGGCTTTGCGGTTGGCGACCGCGTGATGAGCTTTCACCATATTCCCTGCGGCGAGTGCTACTACTGCCGCAAGCAGACCTTTGCGCAGTGCGAGACGTACAAGAAGGTTGGCGCTACGGCTGGCTTTGGCGAGCCATCGGGCGGTGGGTTTGCGGAGTATATCCGCGTGATGGACTGGATCGTTCGCAGGGGATTAATTAAGCTTCCTAACGATATTCCGTTTGAGCAGGCTGCATGGATCGAGCCGGTCAACACCTGCTACAAGGCCATTGAGCTTCTTGACCTGAAGGATGATGAGACTGTTCTTGTCATCGGTCAGGGACCCATTGGCATCCTGCTGGCTGCTCTTGCCAAGCGCAAGACGCCGCATGTGCTGACGAGCGATCTCTACGCGGAGCGTCATGCGGTGGCTGCGGGGTACGGACTCGATCATCCGCTGGATGCGAACGCCGACGTCGTTGCGGAGTGCAAGCGTGTGACCGAGGGGCGTGGCGCGGATGTTGCTCTGCTTGCCGTGGGCGCGAACAGCCTGATCACCCTGGCGATGAATGCGATTCGGCCCGGTGGCCGTGTCTGCCTCTTTGCGCAGACGCAGCATGGCGAAGCTCCCTTCGATCCGGCCGCTGTCTGCATGGATGAGAAGACGTTGATGGGGTCGTACTCATCTTCCGTTGCCATCCAGGATGAGGCGATTGAGCTCGTGTTCAGCGGTTATCGCGACGGCACATTCGATCTTACGAAGCTGATCTCGCACCGCTTCTCACTTGAGGACGCTGTGAAAGGGATCGACCTGGCATCGCATCCTGTTGCCGACTCCATGAAGATCGTCATTCAGCCGTAGACTCCAGACATCATGCGCGGCCTTCTGCTCTACAACCCGCAGGCTGGCCGCAACCGCAGTGCCCGTGAGGCCACGGTGCAGCAGATTGCTTCGTTGCTGCGCGGGCATGGATACGAGCTTACGGTGACAGCGACCACGCATCGCGGCAGTGCCGGGGACCAGGCGCGCTCGGCGATTGCGGAGCGTGCGGAGGTCATCTTTGCCTGCGGCGGCGACGGTACCGTTCACGACGTGTTGCAGGGCATCGTCGGTACTTCAGCGAAGCTCGCGATCATCCCGCTGGGCAGTGCGAATGCGTTGTGCCGCGAGCTATCCATTCCGTTGAATCCGCTGCGAGCGGCCGCTGCCTATGCCGCGAGGCGCGAGCGCCGTGTAGCCGTTGGTCAGTGTGTGACAACGAGCGGCGAACGCTACTTCTTGACGATGGCCGGTAGTGGGCCCGACGGTGCCTTGATGTACCGAATGCTGACGATCAATCGAAGCTTCGTAGGGCGGTGGGCCTACCTTTGGCATGCTCTGCGCCTGTTGCTGCGTGGGGGCTTCCGTCCGTTTCGCGTGCAATGGAAGGGTGCGGATGGCACGGAGGGGACGGCGGAGGCAGTGAGTGCGATGGCACTGCGCATCGGGGATCTCGGCGGCATCTTTCCGGGTGTGGCACGCGGCGCCACGTTCAATGACGAGAGCATGCGACTGGTGCTCGTCAAAGCGCCGGCACTGCTTGCTATGCCGCTTTGGTTTCTGTCCTCATGGTTGCGGCTGGAGCGCTGGAACCCGCTGCTCAGCCGACACGATGTGGTCTCATTCACGTGTGACGGAGCGGTTGGCAGAACTCACGTGCAGGCGGACGGTGAGTGGGTCGGGTGCCTGCCGGCAATGATCCAACTCCGTTCATCGCGGACGATTACCTTGCTACTGCCCACGACGCTCTAAGCGTCGCCGTTAGTCGCGGTGGCGTTTCTTGATCTCGACGTTCAGGCGTTTGATCTTCTGGTTCAGGGTGCTTAGAGGGATGCGCAGGAACTCTGCGGCCTCGGTCTGGTTCCAGTTGCAGCGTTCGAGGCGGTCGGCCAGGATGCGGCGCTCGATCTCTTCCATGATGTCGAAGAGGGAGGCGTCGGTCTTGTGGTCGAGCACAGCCGCGGTATAGACGGTGCCGCTCAACTGTTGCGGCAGCAGGTCGAGCGTGATGTTGGGGCCGCCGGAGAGCACGACGCCGCGCTCCATGGCGTTCTCGAGTTCGCGGACGTTGCCGGGCCAGTCGTAGTCGAGCATGGCGCGCAAAGCGTCGGGCGAGAGTGTGCGCAGCTCAAAGCCGTTCTCTTCGCTGTAGTGCCGCAGGAAGTGAGCGGCAAGCAGCGGAACGTCTTCCTTGCGCTGGCGCAGTGCCGGCAGATCGAGCGTGATGACGGAGAGGCGATAGTAAAGATCTTCGCGGAAGCGTCCGTCGCGAACAGCGGCCTGCAGGTTCACGTTGGTGGCGGCGACGATGCGCACATCCACTGCGATCTCGGCGGTGCCACCTACGGGCATGAAGCGGCGCTCCTGCAGTGCACGCAGCACCTTGGCCTGCGTCTCGATGGGCATGGTGCCGATCTCGTCGAGGAAGAGTGTGCCGCCGTCCGCGACCTCGAAGAGGCCCTTCTTCGCCGCAACGGCGGAGGTGAAGGCGCCCTTCACGTGTCCGAAGAGTGTGGACTCCAGCAGGTCGGTCGGTACGGCGCCCGTGTTGATGGCTACGAAGGGCTTGTCGCGGCGCGGGCTGGCCGTGTGGATGGCCTTGGCGATGAGTTCCTTGCCGGTGCCGCTCTCGCCCTGGATGAGGACGGTGGTCTTCGCGGGTGCGACCTGTGCGACGGTGTCCAGCAGCTTCGCCATGATGTCGGACTTGCCGATGATGTTGTCGAAGCTGTATCGCTGCTTCAAGGTCTTACGAAGCTGAACGACCTCCTGCTGCGAGCGATGCTTCGCGATCGCGGTCCGCATGTCCGCCAGGAGCTTCTCGTTATCCCAGGGCTTCTGGACGAAGTTATCGGCGCCCGCACGGAGTGCGTCGACGACGTTGCCGACGGTGCCGAAGGCCGTAATCATGATGACGGGGAGTTCGGGCCGCATACGCTTGATGCGGGGCAGCAGGTCGATGCCGCTCTCGCCCGGCATGGACAGGTCCAGCAGCAGCAGGTCGTACTGACCGCCAGCGAGCGCTTCGAGGCCGCTGATGCCTTCCGGGGCCAGATCGACGGTGAAGCCTTCCAGGGTCAAAAGTGCTTCGAGAGAGTCACGGATGGCGGCTTCGTCGTCAATGATGAGAATGCGTGCGCCGAGTGCGAGTGTGTTGTCGGGTAATGCCTCAGGCATTCACGGTCCTTGCTTCGATGGGATCGATCGCCTGTGATTTGGACGGTTCGCGCTGCGCGCTTGGGTCATCCTTGGGCGATGGCTCGATGGGGAAGTCGAGCGTGAACGTGGTGCCCACGCCGACGGTGCTCTCCACCGCGATACGGCCATTATGCTCCTGCACGATGCCATAAGAAACCGACAACCCCAATCCGGTCCCCTTATGCTGCCCCTGACGAGGCGCATTTTTCGTGGTGAAGAACGGATCGTAGATGCGATGGAGGTGCTCCGGATCGATGCCGGAGCCAGTATCGGAGATACGCAGTGTCACGTCGTTGCCGTTGTCATAGGTGACCAGGCGGATGGTGCCGCCGGCGCCGTCGTTCATGGCGTCTTTGGCGTTCAACAGAAGATTCAGGATCACCTGCTGCAGTTTGCCCTGGCTGCCGTAGATGCGTGGCAGCGTTGCCTGCAGGTCCGCGTCGACGGTGACACGAGCTGTGCGGAGCTGGTGATCGATCAGCGTCAGTGTCTCGCGAAGCACCGCGTTCAGATCGAGAGAGGCGAAGACCGTCGAGCTGGTCCGCGAGAAGTTCAGCAGGCCGTTGACGATCTCCGACGCGCGGAAGGTTTGCTGCGTGATCTTTTCGAGGATCGGAGCAAGGCGCAGATCGTCGCGCGTGTGCTTCTGGAGCATCTGCGCGTAGGACGAGATCACGGCGAGTGGCGTGTTCACCTCGTGCGCTACGCCCGCAGCGAGTAGGCCTATGGAGGACAGCTTCTCAGCCTGTGTCAGTTGACCTTCCAGGCGAGTGCGATCCGTGATGTCTTCCATCATGACGATGGAGCCAACGGAGACGAAGTCGCGCGTTAGCAGTGGGGCAATGGCGATGTTGGCCGTGCGGCTTTCGCCGGTGCGCAGATCCAACCGTACCTTTGACAGGTGATGCGTTCCGGGCTGGTTATGGGCCTCGAAGAAGGGTTCGAGAAACGTGCTCGGGAAGAGTTCGGCAACGTTGCGGCCGATGGCGTCCGCACGCGGGAGCGCGTACATCACTTCCATCTCGGCGTTCCAACTCTCGACGGCGTTGTTCAGGTCCAGAGTGAAGATACCGACCTTGATGGATTCGACGATGTTCTCGTTGAACTCCTTCAGGCGCTCAAACTCGGTGATCTGCTGCTCCAGCCGCGAGAAGAGCTGCGCGTTCTGGATGGCGATGCCGATGTATCCGGCGAGGGAGCTCAGCAGCTCCATGTCTTCGGAGGAGAGGAAGTCACCTTCCTGCGTGCGGCCCAGGCCGATGACGGCGATGGTGCGCGAGGCGTGTCCCTGGCGGGAGACGCGACACGGCAGGTAGTAGTTCAGGTCCAGCAGCGATGCCATCCGCTGCTCAGCCGGCTCCAGGTGCAGCAACTGCTGCGGATTCTCAAAGAAGATGTGGTCCTGAGAAAGCAGACCGAAGTTGAGGAAGGAGTCGCGCGAGGTCTGCGTGGGCAGGTCGACGAGGATGTTGTCGGGCAGACCGTGGGATGCTGCCAGCGAGAAGTCTCGGCCGGTTCCGTCGTCCGATGCGACGAAGACTGCAACGCGCGAAACCAGAAGTGTCTGCGAGAGCCGCTCCACGATAGAGCGCGAGAGCGTCGGCAGATCTGTCTGCGAAGAGAGGCCGCGGCTGAACTCGATCAGCGTCTCGCGATAGTCGTACCGCTTGCGGTCGAAGAGCCGGTCGACACGCGCCTGGATGGCTGCTTTGATCGGCTCGAAGATCAGCGCGGTGGCGATGATACCGGCGAGCAGTCCCCAGATCCGCAGGCTGGGCAGGCGGGTGTGCACCACCTCTGCCGACAGGGCGACCACGCCGAAGTAGACGCCGATAAGCGCGGCCGTCGCGAGCGTGTAGGTGACACCACGCTTGAAGATCAGGTCCGTGTCCATCAGGCGGTAGCGAACAATGGCCCACGCGAAGGTGAGAGGCAGGAAGATCAGCGCGAATCCGGCGGCGCGGGCCAGTGCGACGGGAACGTCCGCGTCCGCAAGGTAGGGAATTGCGTAGAGCGCAGTGAACGGGATGACGGAGAGCTGTGTGCCGCGCGTCAGCCACTTCAACTGCTGCCGCTCCAGCGGCTTGTCGGACGCGCGGTACCGGAACCAGAAGACAACCGCTGCGATCACGTAATACAGCGCGAGATAGCCCACGCCAATCTGATCCAGCCGATGCTTCAGCCGCTCGGTCGCCGACCAGCGTGTGATGGCCTCGATCTGCAGGCCGAACTCGACCGCGCCCGGAATGTAGATCAACGCAACCAATGCCTTGCGGCGCAGGGACTGCGTCATGTCGCCAAACGAGACGGCGAAGTGCAGGAAGAGGGCGGGTTGCAGTGCTCCCGCAGCCAGCACGCCCCAGTAGCAGATCCAATCCAGCGTGTCGAAGACGCCCGTGTAGCGGAAGCTGTAAAGGACGCCGCTGACGAGGCAGAAGACGTAGAAGTGCATCGCCTTTGGCGCAGTCCAGCGTCGCAGCAGGACATACATGCCGATGGCAAGGTAAGCCAGCGCAATGAGACGAAGACCCTGGTTGCGGCTGCGGTCGGTCGGCTCGAGAATGACGGGGACTTCGAGTGGCGCCTTGCCGCGCATCAACGAGTAATTGATGTGGCCCCATGTGCCGGTGTGGCCCATCTCACGCTGCAGAGCCGGGGCAGCTAGTGTGTTGCGCTTGTTGGCCGTGACAAGTAGATCGCCTTCGCGGACGCCAGCGCGATGCGCAGGCGAGTTCGCAGGGACGCGCTCTGCCAGCAGGCCACCGGTGCCTTCAATCCACCAGACGCCGTCCGTCGGCGCCTCGTACGAGCTCTCCTGAAGAAAATTGGCAATGCCCAGCGCGCAGACCAGTAGGGTCACGATCGCCAACACAACGGCGGTTACGCGGGTTTGTAGCGCCTTGCCCATTCCTTCGGTCTTGATCTCCGGCGACGTATCGCGAAACGCGCGCTCATCACCTTCTATTGCACGTTGGAGGCCAATCGCTTATGGCGATAGACGTCATCAAATATGCGGTCCAGTTGGTGGAAATGGCTTGTCAATACCAGTTCATCATACCGCTGACCGCTGGGCGTAAAGCGGTCTACGTTTTCCCATAGCTCGCACTGCAAAACCATGTAGATCGCCGGACTTCCGCGCAGGAAGAGAGTACGTTCCCGGGTGCGGGAAATGCCACCTGGGAGCTCGATCTATCTTGCCTCGCGAGCCGCCTCAACGACGGGTGTCTGCCGGAAGAAGTGCGCGTGGAGCCATTCGCGCAGCGCGAGCTGCATGCGGTCGAGCTTGACTGCGGGCGAGGACGGCACGCCCGCGAAGAAGTGCTCCGCGCCCTCGATCCAGCGCATCTCGGTGTCGCCGGGTGCGTTCGCGAAGACTTCCTCCATCAGCTCTCTCGGAGCGAAGGGATCTTCTGCACCGGTGAGGAAGAGCTTCGGTGCGGTGCAGTCCCTCATGAACTCATAGCTGTACTTGCGCCCGCCCGCCTCCACCGGCATTCCAAGGCCGATGAGGCCCTTGATGCGTGGATCGCCGCAGCCCGCGCGGAAGGCGATGTTCGCACCGAAGGAGAAGCCTGCAAGGAGGATCGGCAGACCGAACTCATGATCGAGCCAATTGATCGCAGCGCGAACATCTTCGATCTCGCCGGGGCCGTTGTCATGGACGCCTTCGCTGCGGCCTGTCCCGCGGAAGTTGAAGCGGAGTACCGGCACACCGAAGTGCGAGAATCCCTTCGCGGCCTGATAGACCACCTTGGTATGCATGGTGCCGCCCGACGGCGGATGCGGATGACAGACCAGCGCGGAGTAAGTTGCGGCGCTGTTGCCGACGTTGAGCAACGCCTCCAGCCGCCCCGCGGGTCCGCGCAGTGTCTCGATCGTTTGAATGGTTGCAGCCATGCTTCGATGATAGCGGCGACTTCGTCGGGTATCCTTGTGTGCATGTCCATCGATCCAATTGCGCTGACACGAAAGCTTGTCGACATCGAATCGACGACCTACAACGAAGGCCGCTGCGGCGTGTTTCTTGACGAATATCTGCGCGGGCTTGGCTACAACGTGGAGCGGCAGAAGGTGGAGCAGCCGGGGATCAACGGCTCATCCGGTGAGCGTTTCAATGTCTATGCGACCATGCCCGGCTCGTCGCCGCTGATCACCCTGTCGACGCACTTTGATACGGTGCCGCCGTACTTCGAATCGAGCGAAGACGACGTGTACGTGTACGGCCGCGGTTCGTGCGATGCCAAGGGCATCCTCGCATCGCAGGTGTGCGCCGCAGAGAAGCTTCTGAAGGGCGGCGTTGCAGTTGGCTTGCTTTACGTCGTCGGTGAAGAGCGTGACTCCGCCGGTGCTAAGGTGGCGAATCTTGATGGACACGGCTCGCGCTACCTGATCAATGGCGAACCGACGGAGAACAAACTAGCGCTCGCCACCAAGGGCGCGTTGCGGGTGGAACTTCGCGCCAGCGGCAAGATGGCCCATTCGGCGTACCCCGAGCTTGGCGACTCCGCGATCAACAAGCTGATCGACGTCCTGCACGAGCTGCAGCGGACAGAGTTTCCGGTGGATGCCGAGATCGGTGAGACGACGGTGAATACCGGCCTGGTCAGCGGCGGACGAGCTCCGAATGTGATCGCCGACGCGGCCGAGGCGCACGTATTGATCCGCACCATTGGCGATTCGCGCGACGTGAAGGACATTGTGGAGCGGGTGGTTGCGAACCGCTGCGATGTGAAGTTTGCGCTCGACCTGTCCGCCGTCCGCATGAAGCGCATGCCGGGCTGGGAGACGATGGTGGCGAAGTACGCCACGGACATTTCCTCGCTGACGAACTGGGGTGAGCCGATGCTGCTGGGACCTGGAACCATTCATGTCGCGCACACGCCCGAGGAGAAGGTGCTCAAGTCTGAACTGCTGGACGCTGTTGAGAAGTACGCCGAACTTGTCAGCGGACTGGCTGCTGGTCTCTAGGCCGAGACACTGTCATCCTCGACCACGGGATGGCAGTGTCGGGAGCTACTGGCCGTAGATGAGCAGGCCAAACAGGAAGATCCAGAGAGCACCCATGGTGTGCCAGTACCATGCGCTGCAGTCGACCAGGATCTGCCGCGACTCGATCTGTTTTACCGTCCGCATGCCGATGAACGCAGCGATGAGCAGCGCGATCCCCAGCAGCAGGTGCACGCCGTGGATGCCGGTGATCAGGTAAAAGAAGCGCGATGACTGGTTTCCGCGCACGAAGATTGGCTCACGCGCCAGTTGCTTCCACGCCAGGTACTGTCCCCATAAGAACGTCAACCCCAGCAGGGTAGACACAGCCAGCCACGGCATCACACGCTTCCGTGTGGGCGTTCCCATGCCCAGCCACTCTTCCATCACGTCAATCTCGCGGAAGATGGACCGCCGCGCCAGTTCGATGGTGATCGAGGAGATCAGCAGGGCGCCCGTGTTCAGCCATAAGATCGACGGGATCGCGATGGGAACCCACGAGTACACCCAGTGGTTGTAGGCGTCGATGTGTCCGGAGTGCTTGGTTGCGAAGAAGGCGCAGACGATGGCGACGAAGAACATCAGGTCGCCGGCCAGCGCGAAGAAGAGGCCGCGACGATAGTTACCCAGGCGCTCACGTGGTCCGCGACGGCCTACCGGTTTGTTGTTCCAGTTGTCGCCATCGCCACCGCCGCCGGTGTGCTTCGGCTCGATGGGTGGCAGACGTCCGCCACCCGTATCGCCCTCGTCGATACGGCGGGATGGTCGCTTTTCGACGACCTCATCGGGATGAAGAATGGCAGGCATGGCGCAGGCGCTGTTGGCCCTGAGTGTACTCCGTGACCGCATCGGTGAAAACCCGTGCGGCGTAAATCTGCAGAGATTGCTGCGGAAATCGAACGCTAGTTGCGGCCGGACTTCACAAGATCAAGGAAAAGCTGGTGCACCCGCGGATCCGTCGACAGCTCCGGATGAAAGGTGGCCGCCAGCAGATGACCCTGCCGGACGAGCGTAGGCGAACCCTCGCGCTCTGCAAGGACTTCAACGCCGGGGCCCATCTCGGTGATGCGCGGTGCGCGGATGTAGACCATTTCGATTGGGCCGCCGGGCAGGGAAGTTTCAGCTTCCAGGATGCGTGAGTCATTCTGACGGCCGTAGGCGTTGCGCTCGATCGCGATGTCGAGGACGCCAAGGGACTTCTGCGTGGGGCTAAGCACTGTCTTTGCCATCAGGATGACGCCGGCGCAGGTGCCAAAGGTGGGTTTCGTGCGCGTGAACTCAGCCAGCACGTCGAAGAAGCCGGCGCGCTCCAGGTGCTTCAGAAATGTGGTCGATTCGCCACCGGGAATGATGAGGCCGTCGATGGTGGCGAGCTGTTCCGGCTTGCGGACCAGAACGGTCGTCGCGCCCAGCGATTGCAACATGCGCGCGTGCGCGTCAAAGGCGCCCTGCAGCGCGAGAATACCGATGGTTGGTTGCGCAATGCCTGTGGATGAGTCGGCCATAAGCCATCATAGCGGCTGCATCGTGACGCGGAGCACTAAGCCGTCTCTTCGACCGTGATCGAACGCACATCCACCTCGAACTCAAGCGGTACGCCGTCCGGGCCAAAGACAGGCGGGTCGCCGGGAATGTGGGTGCAACGGGTAAGCGGTAAACCGGCGGATGCGAATACACCCTCGAGATCTCCGATCGAATGCCTTGTGTAGATCTGTCCTGCGGTAACCCTGTCCCAATACCCGCCAAGTTGCCGCACGGTAAGCTGCAGCTCTTCAAGGACGAAGGCGGCTTTTTCCTGCATGCCGCTGGACGAGATGTCACCGGTCGCGATGACGCGATCTGGATTGCTTGCAAGTTCCGGCTTGCCTGAGATGAGAAAGTCCTGCGCCTCTGGGCTGGAACGGCTCGGTACGGCGAAGGTAAAGGCAGCCAGTGCCGCATCCGTTGGTGCACCAATCGCCGGTGCCATGTTGGTGCGGGCGGCGGGGTTCACCGGCTCGATCTCGAAACCGCTTGAGCCAAGTGCGGCGATGGAGCGCCGGTTAAACTCCGCAAACCCGGTGCGGGAAAGTCTGGTGGGAATACGGAGTTCGCAGCCGCAGAAAGCCTGCATCGGCCGTCCTGCGGCGCGGATGAATTCGGCCGCAAATCTCAAGCCGGCTTCCAGTGGAAGCCCCCGCCGTAAGTGGACACGGCGAAACACGTATCCATCGAGCGCGATCACACCGCGCGAAAAGGAGCGACCAGCATCCGGTAGGTAAGCAAATCCACCATTCAGCACGACTTTCACGGCGGTCCGATGCTCGCTGGTCAAGGAGCTCCTTTTAAGAGAGAAAGGCCGCGATTGCTCGCGGCCTTTCGTGTGCGTTTCATGCCAACCAACGGAAGGCTTACGCGAAGCAGTAAGCGGGCGTGTGAACGCCTACCAGCCCCGTGTCTGCATCAGGTTCTTCTCTTCAATGGCGGCTGCTGCGAGGCCCTTCATCGATCCCAGTACGGCTTCGCTGGCTTCCGCCAAGATCTTGGGATCGTCGTAGTGCGTTGCCGCGATGACGATAGCCTTTGCGCGCGAGATGGCCTCGGCACGATCCTTGGGGTCGTTCTCCACGTCGAGGGGCGTTGCGCCCTCCTTCATGAAGATGCCACTGCCGACGAAGACCGTCTCTGCGCCTAGCTGCATCATCAACGAAGCGTCGGCCGGGGTGGCGATACCGCCAGCCGAGAAGTTCGGCACGGGCAGCTTGCCGGTCTGCGCGACCATACGGATCAGCTCGTACGGTGCGCCGTGGACCTTGGCTGCGTTGTAGAGCTCTTCGTCACCCAGAACAGTGAGTGCCTTGATCTCACGGATGATCTGGCGCATATGCTGCACAGCGTGCACTACGTCGCCGGTGCCCGGCTCGCCCTTTGTGCGGATCATGGCTGCGCCCTCAGCGATGCGGCGAAGCGCCTCGCCCAGGTTGCGTGCACCGCAGACGAAGGGCGTGGTGAACGCATGCTTGTCGATGTGGTAAACCTCATCGGCGGGCGTGAGAACTTCGCTCTCGTCGATGAAGTCAACGCCCAGATGCTGCAGGACCTGCGCCTCGGCAAAGTGGCCGATGCGTGCCTTTGCCATAACCGGGATGGAGACGGTGGCGATGATTTCCTTGATGAGCTTGGGGTTCGCCATGCGGGCAACGCCGCCTTCGGCGCGTATCATCGCGGGAACGCGCTCAAGTGCCATGACGGAAACAGCGCCGGCTTCTTCAGCGATGCGCGCCTGCTCAACGTTCATGACGTCCATGATGACGCCGCCCTTGAGCATCTCGGCCAGGCCGGTCTTCAGCCGCAGACCGTGCGGTGCGTAGTTACCGTTGGAAGAAGAGAGGTCAGCCATGGCGCAAATGCTCCTTCGGATGTTTCGCAAAATGTAAGACGGGTTAGTTCGGGTGCACAATGCATCCCGGCCAGCAAGCTAAGTTTAGCAGCGAATTTATGGCACTGTTCGCCGATCTATGACACTGTGCGGTACGCGGACGGGACAGGCCCACTTTGTTCGCGGCACGCAGAAGCTCGCCCAAGGGCGCAGCTATGCGTGCTGTGCCACAACCGAACAGACAGCCGCACCGAACCGCTCGATCCACGCCCCATCGATGTCCATTGCCCGCAGATCGGCAACGGACTGCGGTCTTTGCGCGGCAATTTCGCGAATCGTCCGATCGTGCAACAAGTCAAAGGGCGCTTTCGATTGCCGTTGCGCCTCCCGCATCCGCCATACTTTCAGCGCATGTTCCAGCGATTGCGGGGCATCGTCGGCAGGTTGCGTCGGAACATACGAGATCGCCGCCTGAATGGTCGTTGCAGCTGGCGGCCGAGCAGCCGCTGCATTCTTCGCCTGCTTGGGGGCGGGCTTGCTGGTGGGAGCAGACCCTCCGCTGACTACGGTAAGAATCGCGTCGCCGAACCGCTCCGCCTTGGCTGGGCCAATGCCCGAGATGTTCTGCAATTCCGCCATCGAAGCGGGAGCCTCAAGGACAATGGCGCGCAAAGTCCGGTCGCCGAAGACCACGAACGCAGGCTTGCCGAGGGTCTTTGCTTCCGCCGCACGCCACGCCCGCAGCGACGCATCAAGCTGCTTCTGCTCGGCCGAGAGCGGCGTGTTCTCAATGTCAGCAGCCTTCTTCTTCGCAGAGGATGTCGTGCTACGGTCGCGGGTACGTGTGCGGCCCGCGTTGACCGTTTCGGCATCCCGCAATTGCAGGCCCACCGGATCCTCGCCGGTGTCCTCGGCTTCGCGGCCCTCGTGAGTGAGCAGGGCGCGGCGATAGCTGATCTCGCGGCCATCCTCCGCGACGAAGCTAGCGGACTCAACAGCGGTGTAACCGGCACGTGTCAGCGAGTCCAGCAGCGCGTCCATCTCTTTGCGGTCAAGCGCACCGGTCGGGTAGAGCTCGGTAAACAGCTTGCCCGTGGATTTGCCCGCAGATGCCCCCGACAGTGCCCGCAGGATGCGCTTGATCTCGCGCATCTCGTCGTTCGTTGGTTCGCGGAAGGCCTGTGCCGACGCGCGTTCCGGTGAACAGAAGTCACACAGACCGCAGGTGCGAGCGCTATCGGAGGAATCACCAAAGTGCTTAATGAGTGCAGCCATGCGGCATTCGGCACCCGAGGCGAAGCGCATCATCGCGTCGATCTGGCCACGGCGAAAGTTCACCTGCGTGTCGTAGGTGCGGCGCCACTGCGCGTTGGGGTTCTCCGCGCGCGTCACGTTGCCGCCCATATCGATCTGCGCGGCACCCTGCGCCAGCAGTTTGTCGAGTGCGGGGCCGAAGACGTCCAAGTCAAGCTTCAGCCGGATGCGCAGATCGTCCGCGTAAATTGGCTCCTCACCCAGAGACGTGGCGATGCGTGCCAGCGTGTCTGCCGGCGGATAGTCGCGCTCCAGAAAGAAGTCATGCATCCGGCGGTCGGCGAAGCTGTACATCAGCACCGTGCGTGCGGGCTTCCCGTCGCGGCCAGCACGACCAATCTCCTGATAGAAGCTCTCGACCGATGCAGGCATGGCCATGTGCAGGACAGTCCGCACGTCGGCTTTGTCGATCCCCATGCCGAAGGCGATGGTCGCAACGACCACCTCCGTCTTGCCATCGAGAAAGCTGCGTTGCACGCGGTCGCGCGTGCCCGGATCAAGACCTGCGTGATAGCTGGCGGTAGGGAAGTCGGTGTTCAGTTCGGTCGCGAGTGCCTCAGCGTCCTTGCGCGATGGCGCATAGATGATGGCCGGGCGATTCGCGTCGTCCTTCAGCAGCTTGCGCGCGAGTTCGATACGGCGCGGCTTGCTGACCTCAACCACCTCGACCGCAAGATTCGTGCGGCGGAAACCGTGAATGAACTGTTTTGCATCCTTTAGCGCTAGTTCGCTGACGATGTCGCGCTGCACCTGTGGTGTCGCTGTCGCCGTCAGCGCGATTACCGGGGCTGGCCGCAGTGACTGCAGATGCGCCGCCAAATTGCGGTAGTCCGGCCGAAAGTCATGGCCCCATTGCGAAATGCAGTGCGCTTCGTCGATCGCGATGAGCGAAGGCAGTCGCTTGGTCAGCATGGCACCGAAGCCCGGTACTCGGAAGCGCTCGGGTGCGATGAAGAGAAATTGCAGGTTGCCGTCGAGATAGTCGCGGCACACCTGCCGGCTGTGTTCTCGGTCCATGCCGGAGTGGATACGACCCACGCGCAGGCCGAGTGATGTCAGTTTGTGAGCCTGATCGTCCATCAGCGCGATCAGCGGCGAGATCACCAGCGCCGTGCCACCTCGCGCCAGAGCTGGAAGCTGGTAGCAGAGACTCTTGCCTGCACCCGTCGGCATCACCAGCAGCACATCCCGCCCAGCAGTGGCGGCCTCGCACACAGCCTGCTGATTCACGCGAAAATCGCGAAAACCAAAGGTGCTGTGCAGCAGTGCATTCAGATCGACAGGTGGAGTGGTGGAGGCCATGCGGTGAATGCTATTTTCGCATAGCGTTCGCCTCAGGCATGCTGCACAAACAGAAGCGGCACCATCGCTGGTGCCGCTTCCGGTTCCTGTCTCTTTGTTGAAACTACGCCGCCATGATCTTGTCCGGCGTAATGGGGAAGTCGCGCACGCGCTTGCCGGTAGCGTTGAAGATGGCGTTAGCGATTGCGCCTGCGACGCCAGTGATGCCGATCTCGCCCACGCCCCTCGCGCCCTGAGGATTGAACTTCGTATCCGGCGTGTCGATGACCGTGACGTCGATGATGCCAGCGTCAAGGTTGACCGGCACGTGGTACTCCGCCAGATTGTTGTTGACGATGCGGCCCGTGGTGTTGTCGAGCACCGTCTCCTCGGTAAGTGCAGTACCGATGCCCCACACGATGCCACCCTCAAGCTGCGACATGCCGGTCTTTTTGTTTAGCAGCTTGCCGATGTCGTAGGTCGCAACGACGCGGCGGACCTCCACCATGTGCGTGTGATCGTCCACGGCGACCTCTGCAAAGACTGCGCCCCAGCTATGCGTGGATAGCGCGCGTTGCGCCTCCTGGCTTGGTTCGCCGGACCCCGTTTCCTCAATGGCTGCTCCCTTGTTGCGAGCGATCGAGGCTGCCAGTGGTTCAGACTTCGACGCGTCGGTCTTCGATACCAACATGCCACCCTTCACCTCGATGTCATTCACCATGGCGCCGTACAGCTTGGACGATGGATCGGCGGCAGCCATGTTTGCGAGCTTCAACTTCAACTGATTGCAGGCTTCCTTGACCGCAGGTCCAACGGACGCAGTGGACTGCGAACCGCCTGACACCGGTGCCTTGGGCAGCGTAGAGTCGCCCAGCTTCACATCGATCATCTCCCAGGGAACATCCAGCTCCTGCATGACGGTCTGGGCCATCATGGTGTACATGCCGGTGCCAAGGTCCTGCGTGCCGCTGCCAATGAACATGCGACCGTTGGCCTGTAAGCGAATGACGGCCATAGCAGCCGAGCGATTCGCCGGGTAGGTGGCGGTCGCCATGCCGTACCCGATGTGCTTGTTGCCTTCGCGCATCGCTCCGGGCGTGCTGTTCCGCTTCGTCCATCCAAAGCGTTCTGCTGCCTGTGTGTAAGCATCCTTTAGGTGCTTCGAAGAGAACTCTTTTTGCTGGCCCGGATCCTTCTCGGCGTAGTTCAGCATGCGGAGTTGGAGGGGATCCATATTGAGCTTGATGGCCAGTTCGTCCATCGCCGACTCGAGTGCCGCTGTCCCGACTGCCTCACCCGGTGCGCGCTGGAAGGTCTGCACGCCGATGTTCATGTCCACCATCTTGTGCGAGGTGCTGATCTGGTCGCACTGGTAGAGCATCGTGGTCTGGTTCGCCGCAGCCTCCATGAAGTCTTCCATCACCGAGGCGGGCAGAATCACGTCATGCTGTATCGCCACGAGCTTGCCGGTGTTGTCCGTACCCAGCTTGATGGTCTGTACCGTCTTCGGGCGTCCGCCAACTGGGCCGAACATCTGGTTGCGCTCCATCACCAGCTTCACGGGCACGCCCGCAACCTTCGCAGCCAGGGCGCACAGGACCACATGCGACCACGTCGATCCCTTCGAGCCGAAGCCGCCGCCAACGTAGGGATCGATGACGTGAACGCTGTCGAGCGGCAGTGAGAAGTGCTTGGCCAGCGTCTGCTTATCGCCGCTGATGTATTGCGTCGCATCGTAGACGGTCAGCTTGTCGGCCTCCCATGCGGCGATGGTCGCATGGGGCTCCATGGGATTGTGTGTCTGCAGCGGAGTGCTGTAGGTGTGCTCAACGACGGTTGTCGCCTTCGCCCATGCGGCCGCTTCGTCGCCATGCTTCTGTGCCTTGGGAGCGTTGCCGCCTTTGGGCATACGCGCCTCGCCGAGGCGCTTGTCGAAGTTCAGCTTCGACGGCACGACCTTGTACTTCACCTTGATCAGCGAAGCTGCGTGCGCCGCCTCTACCTGCGACTTCGCGAGCACGATCCCAATCGGCTCGCCGTTGTAATAGACGGTGCGGTCCTGCAGGAGCGATAGCTTGCGCGTGGCAGGCGGCTGCGGAGCCACCATCGGCAGCTTTGGTGCGTTGAACGGCGTCAGAATCTTCACGACACCGGAGGCGTGGTCGGCCGCAGACGTGTCCATGCTGATGATCTCGCCCGAAGCGATGTTCGACACCACAAGGTAGGCGTACAGCATGCCCTTGCCTTTGAATTGTTCTTCGATCTCCTTGGCAAACTCGGCAGCATACTTCGCCTTGCCCAAGACCTTCAGCTTGCCGTCATAACGAACCGGCAGTTCCTTGCCGTTGCCGACAGGACTCTTCTGTTCCTGCATCTCGTCCATCATGCTGCCGCTCCTTCTGCGCCGTGGTTGCCGGTGCCTTGCGCCGCCAAGGTGAAGGCGCGGACGATGCAGCTCTTCGCGAGTTCGATCTTGAAGGCGTTGTGCTCGTAGCCCTTCGCACCCTGCATGGCTGCTGCCGCGGCGGCCTTGAAAGTTTCTTCAGTGGCGGGCTTGCCGATCATGGCCTTTTCAGCGGCTTCGCTGGTCCATGGCTTATGTGCGACGCCACCCAATGCCAGCGCGACGGACTTGATGCTTCCGCCGTCCATTTCAAGACCAGCGGCGACGGAAACAAGTGCGAAGGCATAGCTCTGCCGATCGCGCGCCTTCAGGTAGTAGCTGTTTGCCGCAAACTTCGCAGCAGACGCCGGCAGATGCACGCCGGTGATCAGTTCATCGTGCTGCAGGTTCGTGTCGAGCTGTGGCGTCTTGCCAACCAGCCGGTGGAACTCGCGCACAGGCATCGTTCGCTTGCCCTTCGGCCCTGAAATTTCAACCACTGCATGAAGTGCCGCCAGCGCCACGTTCATGTCGCTGGGGTTTGTCGCGATGCAGGTATGCGCGCCGGCTGGCCCCTCGTCCGTCTGTCCCAGAACCGCATGGACGCGATTGAATCCCTCGACGGCTCCGCAGCCCGAACCCGGGGCGCGCTTGTTGCAGGCAGGCAGAGCAGAATCATAAAAGTAGTAGCAGCGAGTGCGCTGCATCAGGTTGCCGCCGGTCGTGGCCAGGTTGCGTAACTGCGCAGAAGCACCCGCAAGCAGTGCCTGCGAAAGCAGGGGATAGGTCTTGCGTACATCCCCATCGTTCGCCAGGTCGCTGTTGCGGACCAGGGCGCCGACGCGGTGTCCGCCTTCTACAGCTTCGATGTGCGCCAATGCCGACAGGCGCGTGATGTCGATCAACGTAGACGGGCGCTCGACATCCTGCTTCATCAGGTCGACGAGGTTTGTTCCGCCGCCCAGCAGCTTCGCGTTCTTGTCGGCAGCGAGGGAGTGGACGGCGCCTTCGGGGGCAGTGGCTCGTTCGTAAGCGAAGGGATTCACAGGCTCATTCCTTTCGCGACAGCGCGTACGGCGCTCACAATGTTGGGGTAGGCGCCGCAGCGGCAGATGTTGCCGCTCATGCGCTCCTTGATCTCACGGTCGGTCAGTTTCGGCGCATTCTGTGTGCCGTCTTCGAACGAAACCACCGACGCGTGGCCGGCCTTCATCTCGTCCAGTAACGCTGTCGCCGAACAGATCTGGCCGGGCGTGCAGTAGCCGCACTGAAACGCGTCATGTTCCAGGAAGGCAGCCTGCATGGGCGAGAGGTCATCGCCGTGCGACAGTCCTTCAATAGTCGTGATGGGGTCGCCCTCAGCCGAAACCGCCAATAGCAGGCAGCTATTCACACGACGGCCATTAACAAGCACCGTGCATGCGCCACACTGGCCGTGATCGCAACCCTTCTTCGATCCGGTCATGTCCAGGTGATCTCGCAGCGCGTCGAGCAGGCTGGTCCGCGTGTCCAACTGGATGCTGTGATCCTGCCCGTTGATGTTCAGTGTTACGGACTTGGTCTTGGCAACTTCCAGGCATCACGGTCTGCGCGTCCGCTGGGGACATACCCACCGCCAGCGTTGCGCCAACGGCGGTCGCCGATTGCAGAAGGTGCGGCGGCTGACCTCCCAATTCTGGAGATCCTCCGGCTCAGGTGCCGTATCAAGGGTTTGACACTTGGAATTGCTCATAGGGCCTCAAGGGTTGGTTGTGACATGGGAAGAAGACTTGAATCAACATAACTGTGATGAGGAGAGCGACATAGCAAGATGTCTCAGCCAACGCGCCACATTGACGACGTCCTTCGCTTCTCGCCGCCTTGGAATTCCTGTGAAAGTGCGGTAAACTAAGGTGTTTGTTGCGCCTTGCGGGTTGAACCCGCTGTAGAGCTGTGCGGCATACGACTTAGGGTCGAGGAGAAAAGATGGCGAAGCGTCGTGGAAACCCGAATTGGGGCAAGCCGGAGCCGATTGGACCGGTAGTGCCGACCGTCACATCGTTCGAACTGGTAGTGAAGGAATACAAGCTGACCCCGGACCAGTACATCCGGTCGACGCGTCTTCGTGAGTGGGCGCGCCGCAATAAGAACTCGAAGTACATCCCGGAGGCGCTGCTCGAGGCCTGGGGTTTCGAAATCGAGTCCACGCTGTAAGCAGCGTGTCGGCAAGTCAGCATGGCCCCGCTTCCGGCGGGGCCATTGTTTTGTCCAGAAGCCAGCGTTTGTTCTGAGGCTTCTGTCGCATCATGATCATCCAAATCCGGGAGATACACTCTAGACCTATGCCTGAGAGCCCTTTCATCGACGTTCCGGAGGCGCTGCGGCAGTTTGCCGCGGGCCGCATGATTGTGGTGGTCGATGACGAAGACCGCGAAAACGAGGGCGATCTGACGCTCGCCGCTGAATTCACCACGCCTGAAGCCATCAACTTCATGGCAAAGTACGGCCGCGGCCTGATCTGCCTAACGCTCACCGAGGAACGCGCGGACTACCTGCGTCTCTCGCCCATGGCCGCTGAGAACACCTCGCGCTTCGGCACCGCATTCACCGAGAGTATTGAGGCTCGCGAGGGTGTCTCCACGGGCATCAGCGCTGCGGACCGCGCGCACACCATCCTGACTGCAGTTACCGCCGGCAAAACAGCCGCAGACCTGGCGCGGCCCGGCCACGTCTTCCCGCTGCGTGCGCGCAAAGGTGGCGTGCTCGTACGTGCAGGACAAACTGAAGCTTCTGTAGATCTTGCTCGCATGAGCGGCCTGATCCCTGCCGGTGTGATCTGCGAGATCATGAATGACGACGGCAGCATGGCGCGCGTGCCGGACCTGATCGAATTCTGCAAGACCCATGACATGGGAATGCTGACCGTGGCGGAACTGATCCGCTACCGCCTGCAACACGAGCGCTATATCCACCGCGAAGCCGAAACGGTGTTGAATACACCCTGGGGTGAGTTCCGAACCATCGCCTACGCGAGCGATGTCGAAGAGGGCGAAAGCCACCTTGCCATGGTGATGGGTGATGTCAGCGACATGGGCGGCGCAGATCCCGTGCTCGTGCGTGTCCACACACACTGTCTCGCCGGCGGCATCTTCTGTCACGATGGCTGCGAGTGCCGTCAGAGCGTCGAAAACGCCATGCGCCTGATCGCCGAACACGGCCGCGGCGCCCTGGTCTATCTACATAACGGCAGCCGAGGCTTCGGGATCGATCGCACTACGACCCCGCCGCGCATGGTGATGCACCGCGATGCCGCGATGCGAGCCAGTTCGAAGGATCAGTCCCAGACGCTGCGTCACACCGGCATCGGCGGTCAGATCCTCTCGGACCTTGGCATCCATCGCATCCGCCTGCTCGTCTCGCGCCCCACGCACGTGCCCGCGCTCCAGGGTTTTGGCATCGAGATCGTCGAGCAGGTCGCCATGGCGCCCGCACGCATTTCCTAAGCGGCCTGCTAGGGCTGTCTACCGCGGTGTGATCACAAGCGTGAGTGTCACGCTCTTCGGCGCAGTCACGCCATCCACCGGTGTCGCTGTGACGTGGAAGGTGTATGTGCCAGTGGCAGCATAGCGAATACGCCGGTCCACACTGCTGCCGCAACCGCCACTGACCGGGGCGACCGCCAGCAAAAAGGTGAGCAGCGCAGCAAAGCGCCGCTGCCTCAGACCAAGCAGCAGGAGCAATGCCGGTGGCGTGCACAGCAACACGTCCCGCAGTCCGAGAGGGCTTGGTGCTCCGATCGCTGCGGATACGGCTGAAAGAGTAGAGATGGTCGCAGAGGAAGCCTGCGCGCCTCCTCCCAACGTCACCGAGGCGGGCAATAACGAGCACGCGGTGTAGTCAGCAGGCTTCTCCGCCATGCAGGTCAGCGCCACGTCGCCGGTAAAGCCATTGGACGGTGTGACGTTTAGAGCGTAGGTCGCCGGAAGGCCCGCCTGCACTGTTACGGACGCGGTAGAACCTCCGTTCACGGTAAGCCCGATGTCGCCAGCCGGAGGATTGATGATCGTGCCGGTTTGTGTCCCCGTGCCGGTGAGTGGAATCGTGATGGGTGAGGCAGGATCGGTGCTTGCAACCGTCAGCGTCCCCGCATAAACGCCGGTGGCCGTCGGCGCAAACGTAACACTCACCGCACAAGAGGACGCAGCGTTAAGGCTCGTGATTCCGCAGGTACTGCTTACGCTGAAGCCCGGAGTCGCGCGAAAACTCAGACCATCCACCGTCAAAGCGCTGGTATTGCGCAGCGTGACCGATTGCGTTGCCGTCGTGCCAACCAGGACACTCGCAAACGCCAGCGAGTCAGGGGTAATACTGAGCTGCGGCCTGGTTCCCACGCCAGACAAATCCACCGCCAGCGGCAGGGGAGTCGCCGAAGTAGCGACCGACAGTGTTCCGCGAAGGGTCGCGGCAGTCGACGGCGTGAACATAACAGCAATGGTGCAACTGGTACCCGCGCCTACGGTGCCGCCGCTACTCGGGCACGCATTGGTTGCGGTCGTGGCGGTCGCCAGGGCGAAGTTGCCTCCAGTCGTGATGAGGGAGCCGATCGCAAGGGAAGTGCTGCCGGTATTCGTCAGCGTCGCCATCTGCGACGCGCTGCGGCCAACCAGGACACGTCCAAAGTCGAGAGCGAGCGGGGCGAGCGTCACCGATGCCGGCGAGCCCATGCCGAGCAGTGACACAAGTTCCAGCGACGTGCTGGCATCGCTCTGAATCTCCAGCGATCCAACCGTCGGCCCAGAAGTCTGAGGCTGGTAGGTGACGGCAATGGAGCAGGACGCGCCTGCGATCAAGGCGCCGCAGCCATTCGAGGCCTGGAAGCCGCTGCTGGTGACAACTCCAGTCACATGCACGGTAGCCGTTCCGGTACTGGTCAGTCGCACAGACTGCGGCACAGACGCTGTGCCTGCAGCGGACGAGCCGAAAGTGAGCGACCCCTGCGATGTTGTGAAAGCCGCCAGTGGAGCTGTGTTCGAAGGTACGCTGACGACCGCCGCCTTTGCCTGGCCGAGCAGGTCGAGGAACAGCGGCGCATTCGCGGCATCGCTCTCGATGGTTAGAGTTCCTGTGTCGATCTGCGGCACGGTAATGTCCGCTGACGACGCGACCTGGTAGAGCGGGGTATATCTCACGCTTACGGAACAGCTCTGTCCGGGCAGCAAAGGTGCGCCGCAATCGGTCGTCGAGAGGAAAGGGAGCTCAGACTGCACTCGCCGAACGGTGACCGCAGTGCCCGCTGCGGAAGTCAGCGGATTGGTGAAGGTCAGCGTCTGCGAGGCGCTGAGGCCCGAGGTGACGCTCCCAAAAGTCAGCACGCCCGCGATCGAAAGGTTCCCCGTTACGGCAAGGGAGGCATTGCCCGCGCCATAGCCCTCCAGATAGGCAAGACCATTGCGTGTGGCTGATCCGTCCGACGGGGTGCCCTGCACAAAGACGGTGCCGGTCGCGTCGCCGCCGCTCACGGGGGTGTACTGCACCGTCAGATCACAACCGGCATTCGGCGCCAGCCCTCCGCATGAATCGCCGGTAACGGCAAACTGGCGCGGCGCGCTGACGGTGAGTGATAGCGCGCTCGACGTGAGGTTGTTTACATGGAGCACACGCGTCCCGGCGGGCGCGCCGGTGGCGGCCGATCCGAAATTTACCGAGGCATGCTCGCCCGGAATGATCTGGATGCCAGCAGACTCCGCCGGAAACTGCCCGGCAAGCGCAATGCTGTAGTTCGCCGTCATGGGCACGCCCGAGGGTGCCGTCGTAATCGGGATCGTCAGCGTGCCACTACTGAGGCCGCTACCGGGCGTATACGTCACCGTTTCCGTGCAACTACCGCCTGCAGCCAACGCGCCGCAGTTTGTGGCAACGGCAAAGTGGGGATCGCTGCTCGTCGCGGACCCCACCGTCGCAGTGGAGGCGCTCGTATTGGTAACGGTAATGACTTGCGTCGTCGCAGACGTGCCGGGAACGTTGTCGAAGCGAAGCTCGCCCGGCGTGAAGGCTACCCCAGGATCACCCGAGCCTGTCCCTCTAAGTCCTGCGGTCATGCTCGCGCTGGCAGTCGTAACCGTCAGCGATCCTAAGCGCGTACCGACCGCAATCGGAGTAAACCGAAGAGCGGCAAAACAACTTGCGTAAGCGGGCAGCACGCTTCCGCCGGAACAGTCGGCTCCACCCGTGACCTCTCCCGTCACGGCAAAGTCGCCGGTCGCCTGGAACCCGGTCACGACGACACTTCCACCCGTGGCGTTCGTCAACTGAAAGATTGTCGAAGCCGTGGAGGTATGCACCGGCACCGCTCCAAAATCCTGCGCCAGCGGTGTAAGAACAAGACCCATCAACGGCGACCCGTTACCCGCAACCACCAGAGTCATCGGCTTGCCACCAGCCGTCGATGCCAGCGTGACCGTGCCGAGATGCGTGCCGACCGTCGTCGGCAGAAACCGCACGCCAAGATAGCAGCTCAGACACGATCCGGTGACCGTACTCCCGAAGGCGCTGGGCGCAGGCTGACCATGTCCAAAGCCGGTATCTTCCACCAGCACTGCGGTGAAGTTCGGATCGGCAGAAGCAGCGGTCATCGATACGAACGAATGCGAAACCTTCAGCCACTGAACGGACGGCGTATTGAGGGGGATATCCCCAAAACTGAGGCCATCGTTCTGCGGCAGAATGGCCGTCGCATCGCCCGACATCGAGATGTAAGCAGGCCCAGCCGACCCGGCAGTCACTGCCAGCAACCCGCCGCGCTGACCCGCAGCCGACGGTGTGAACGACATCACCACATTGCAACTGGCGCCGCCTGCCAGCATGGCCCCGCAGTCCGTCGCAAAGCGAAAGTCACCCGTCGCCACCAGGGATAGAGCAAATGCAGCGCCACCAATATTTCCGACGGTGACGGTGTGCGTCTCGGACGATACGGTCGTGACAGTCACCGCATCGTTGAAGAGGACGGTTGTCTCGGACAGTGTCAGATTTGGATTCGCGGTTGAGCCATTGATCGAGGGCTGCGGCAGAGTTTCACCCAGCACCGCCACCTGTGCTGCGTCCACGGTAAGTGTCAGCGCGTCGCTCGACGGTGCAGCGTCCGAGTTATAACCCAGTGCGATCCGGCAGACCGTCCGAGGCTGCAGCTTCGCCGGGCATTCATCCGTCACTGTGAACGCCGGGTTCGTCGACGCAACGGCCGCATGGCTCTGCGGAGCATCGCTGCTGTTCGTCAGGTAGACGTAACGCGGAGGCCGCAGTCCCCCGATGTACTGTCGGCCGAAGTCCACCGTGGTCGCCGACAGGGCCGTCGCTGCCGCCTGCACATAGCCGGTCAGCAGCACATCCTCAGAGCCGATCGTCCAGCGCGCATTCACCGCCCCGTCGTTGGTGGCATCGGCACTCGCCGTCAGTCCTAGCGTGATGCTGCACGACCCGCCGCCCGCCAGCACTTTGCTGACACCATCGCCCGCTGGTGTGCAGGTGCTCGCCGTTTCCGCCAATGTGTAGCCCGCAGCGCCGTTGCCGCTCTTTTGCGAAACGAAGGTCCGTGTCGAACTTCCCAGATTCCGCACCGTAAGCGTTCGTATCGTTACGGCGGATGCAGCCGTCTGGATACCGAAATCCAGCTCGCGCGGAAGTACTGTTAGGCCACTCGAAGTGACCGCAGAGACAGGCAACTGCGTCGTAAACGCAGCACTGTTCGTCGCCTGTACGGTGACCGATCCCGGCCCGGCTCCGGTCAGAAACAGGCTGCACTCGCCTGCGGGATTCAAAGTGCTGCCGCAACTGCTCTCGACGCCAAAGCCGTTCGCCACTACGGACACGCCGGTTGCAGCCGCTGTCCCGACATTCCGCAGCGTCAACCTTGGCAGGTCATCGACCGAAAGTGCAAGGCTCGGCGCAAGAGCATCCGGTGCCAGCTTCACGAGAGAACCCGCACTCCCGCTGCAGGTACTGCCGTCGCAGGAGGCAAGCGGTAGAGCGTCGCGAACGGTCGAAGGCAACGCAGCATTCGGCGCCCCGGTCAGAGGTAGGTCATAGGTCTCGGTTGCTAGCAGTTCGGAACTTAGCGTGGGACTGACGGACCCTGCCAACGCCACCGAACCATCCGCTGTAACGACCACTCCGGTCGCCAACGCAGGCATGCTTGCGTAGCCGCTGTTCGTCACAGGCAGGCCACCGAAGCGGGCAGCACGATCCACGCGACCGGCGCTGTTCACCCGGAAGGCGAGCGCGCTTCCCATGGACTCCACCGGCGCCAACGGCAGCAGCGGCACCGAGGTTGCATTCTGCGATGAGATAAACACCCACGCCGACCCGGCAGTACCAGGCGCAATTACCGATTCAAAGCCCGGAGCGAGCAGCGTCGCACTCATGACGGACGAGCCATCCAGCGCGATGCGTGCCGCCGACTGGTAGTCCAGTGAAGGAGCAAACGGTGCCTGCACGGCCGTCATTGGAAGCAGACCCGGCGCAATGTTCCCCGAGATCAGGATCGACCCGCTGCCGCCCGTATCCACCGCCACTGCACTCAGACCGCCGCCCGGCACAAAGGTTGAGAACAGAAAGCCGTCCCCGGCCACATTCAGTTTCGTCAGAAAGCCTGCAGCATTTACGCCTGCATTGGCACGAAAGGTCGGCACCAATGCCGCCGTCGTCGGATAGCCGGTGGCACTCGTAACGCCCGCAACATAAGCGTTGCCCGCGTCATCGACCGCGATCGCCGTGGGAGAGGTGTCACCATTCGCCCCGGTCAGATACGTTGCGTACAGAAGCGCTCCTGAAGTCGCCGAGAAGCTTTCCACAAAGCCGTTGCCACCACTGCCCGGCGCAGTCGTCTGCTGGATGCCGCCGGACGTGACCGGCAGCGTCGACGCAAAGATCGAACCCGTCAGGTACACGGATGTCGTCGTCGCGGCGATGCCGCTCACGGCCAGCCTGCCACTGCCGCAAAAGGTCAACCACTCCTCGGCGAGCGACGAGGTAAAGCGCGCAATAAAACTATTGGTCGATGTGTCCGCGCGATTGGGAAACGCTGTCCCGGCTGTGCCGGTCACCGATCCCAGGGAGTTCGACGTGCCTGCAACATAGACGAAGCCCGCGCTGTCCACATCCAGCGCGATGCCGGTATCACCGGCCTGGCCCACCAGTGTCTGCGCCAGCATCTGCGTTCCCGCCGCATTGAACTTCATCAGCCGGACGCCGTCGCGGGCGTCGAAGAGCGTGTACAAGTATCCCGCAGCGTCCTGCTTCAGACCATGAAACGCGCCCGCGTGATTCAGAGACCGCAGCCCTGCCAGCGTCACCTGCTGCGCGGGCAGCAGACTCGCCACGCCCAGCAGCAGCGCGGCGCAGAAGGCCATCTTGGATTTTCCAGGAAACAGACACATGCGCAGGATTGTTTGCCGGGCCCTGGTCGGGCTCGTCCTATTTATCCACGCAAAGGACCAAAACCCGTGTCCTGTTCTGCTACTTGTACCCAAATAGGTGATGAGGCGGTGTCCCGAAAAGGGAAGCCGCTCATCTCACCACCGGGTAACTAGGGTGTCGTCGACGCGATCGGACGCAACAACTCGCCGAATCCACGGTGCTTCATCTCCGCGATAAAGCTTTCAAAGTCCTTGTAGACGATGGCCTGCATGCCGAACGCGATGGCAGCCTCTGTGTTCTCAGGCTTGTCGTCGACGAACAGGATCTTTGCGGGCTCCACGCCAAGACCTTTGGCGGATGCCTCATAGATCGCAGGGTCCGGCTTGCGCAGACTCAGCGCATGCGACCACACCGTGTGATGGAACCGGCCGATCCAGTCAAACCGCGCGGACAGTCCCTCCGCCATGCGGTCGCCCATGTTCGACAGGATGCCCGTGCGCACTCCCGCATCATGCAGCCGCAGTACCCACTGCACCATGGGCTCGTTCAGCCCGCCCCACAGGCGCACATCGCCATCGTTCATCGCGCGCAACTGTTCTTCGGAGTAGGTCGCGCCGACACTCGCACCGATCCCGCTCCAGAAAGCTTCGCCGGTCAGGACGCCCGCGTCATAATCATCGCGGCGCAGCCAGTACTCGCGCTCCAGGTCAGCTTCCGTTAGACCGCTCATGCCGGCAAGCTCGCTCCACACGCGCGGGATTCGCGGTGCGCTCAGCACCATGCCGTAGTCGAACAACACTGCATCGATAGGGGAGGACATCGGTCGATTGTAACCAACCTCCGTTACCCGCAGGTTGCGTAGCATGGGTCTATGCGGTTCGCCTCACGCAGCGATTTCGGAGACGCAGCTTCGCCCTATGGCGAGGCACTCGCCGCTGCGCGCACCAATCCCGGCTTCGTCGACCTTACGGTTTCGAACCCCACACGTTGCGGATTCGACTATCCCGTTGCTATCGCGACAGCGCTCGGAGATGCAACTGTTCTCCACTACAGTGCAGACCCGCGCGGCATCCACACCGCCCGCACCTCGATCGCGGAGCTCTACGCCGAAAACTACGGTGCCCAGGTCAGTCCCGAGAACATCCTGCTCACCGCGAGCACCAGCGAAGCCTACGGCTACCTTCTGCGGCTCTTCTGCGAACCCGGCGATGCGATCCTCGTGCCATCGCCAAGCTATCCTCTCTTCGACCTGCTGGCGCGCCTGCATGATGTCGAGCTAATCCCGTACCCGCTCGTCTATCACGACGGTTGGCAGATCGACCCTGCTTCGCTCGCCGCCGCGGTCACGCCGCGTACCCGCGCCATCGTTGCTATCCATCCCAACAATCCCACCGGACACTTCTGCAGCCCGGCCGACCGCGACGCACTCTTCGCCACCGCGCTCGAGCACGGCCTGCCGCTCATCCTCGACGAGGTCTTCCTCGACTACACACTCGAGTCTGCCTCGCAGCCCAGCTTCGCCTCGCTCCAGCCTCCCGTGCTAACTTTTGTCCTCGGTGGCCTCAGCAAGCTGCTTGCCCTGCCGCAGATGAAGCTGGCCTGGACCGTCGTCTGCGGACCGCCCTCTGAAACCGCCATCGCGATGGAGCGACTCGAGATCATCGCCGACACCTTCCTCTCCATCGCCACACCACCCCAGGTCGCGCTGCCAAAGTGGCTCGTCCTGCGTGAGGCAATGCAGTCGCAAATTCAGGCACGTGTCTCGAGCAATCTGCGCGCGCTCGACCTCGCGATCGCCGGCACATCCGTCTCACGGCTCAAGGTAGAGGGGGGCTGGGCCGTGGTTCTGCGCATACCCGCCAACGACGACGACAGGGCCGTCGCGATCCGGCTGCTGCAGGAAGAGGGAATCGCAGCCCATCCCGGATCTCTCTACGGCTTCCCGTCCCGCGGATGGCTCGTCCTGAGTCTGCTGACGCCCACAGAGGCCTTCCGCGACGGTGTACAGCGACTCACCGCCGCGGTCGCCTGACAGATTCACTTAGTTCAGTCGGCAGCCAACATACTGTGCCTTTACATCGGAGCTCTCGCGGAAGAGCGACACAAAGGCGTCATAGCCCGCATTGTGGGCGCGCTTCGCGTCCTGCCCGGCGGGTTCCGTGTGCGTTGTAAGTGCCTCCGTCGCAGACCATGCACCGGTGTTGGTATCCATCACGCGCAGGACGCTGATCTCATCGGTCGTGCCCTGTTGCTTGTACCACTTTGCCTGGGCCGCAACGGCTTCCAGAAACTTGTCCATCTTGCCGGGCTTGATGGTGGAGACACGGACGATCTCAGGTGTACCGGGGCAGGAGGGCATGGCCGGTTGCTGTGCGGCGGCGCTGAGCGAAGCAAAAGCGACTGTACTGCAAACCATCAAACTGGCGACGAGACGCATCGGGATTCTCCTGCCGCCCAGTCAACAGGAGTCTGCATGGTCCGTAAAGCTTTATTTCCATGAAAATCATCGACCCAGCACGCCTGTACTCTTGCTGCCGGTCCTGCATCGATACGGCAGGCAGATAACTTCCGCGGGCGCCGTGCGATCGCAAAGTAGGCGCAATCAGATTCACGGTAAGAAAACCGCCCCGTCTGCAGCATCGGTTTCATCGCATCCAAGCGGCATGGCCTTTCTCGATAGCATGCGTGAGCGGTATCCCTCCGCCGCAGAGGCACGCGAACGTTCCTGGGTCTTCGTGCCCTGTGACCGCCTGAACGATCGCATCGGTCCACTCGCAACAGATAGCGATGCCGGCATCATCCTCGTCGAATCGCATGCGAAGGGAAAGTCACGCCCCTACCACCACAAGAAGGTTCTCCTCGTCCTTTCGAATATGCGCCACTTCGCGCTCGAGCAGATCGAACGCGGCCGCCACGTGCTCTATCTGAACGGCCCCGAAAGCTACGGTGAGCAGTTATTCGCAGCGCAGCAACGCTTTAGACTTGGCTCCATCCTCTCGACCCGCGCAGCAGAACGCGAGCTTCGTAAAGACCTCGAACGCGGCTGCGCATCCGGCCTGCGGCTCGAAGATCGTCCGGACACGGCCTGGCTTTCAACCTCCGAGGACTGGCAGGAGGTCTTCGGGAAGGGCGCCTCACGCGGTCGCCAGTTCCTGATGGAGCGCTTCTACCGCTACATGCGACGGTCCACCGGCATCCTGATGGAAGACGGAAACTATGCAGGTGGCAAGCTCTCCTACGATGAGCAGAATCGCGAACCCTACCGCGGACAGATCACACCTCCACCTCGTCCCACCTTTGCACAGGACGCCATCACAATCGAATTGTTGGAGATGATGCAGCGGGTGAATCCGATTGCTTTCGGAAGTGCGGACGGCTTCGATCTTCCCGTCACGGAGGCCGATGCGAAGAGCGCCTGGAGCTTCGCACTCGACCGGCTACTGCCGTTCTTCGGTCCATGGGAAGACGCCATGAGCACACAGGAGCCGATGCTCTTTCACTCCGCGCTCTCCGCCCTCATGAACATCAGCCGCCTGCTGCCTCGCGAGATCATTGCAGACGTTGAGACCGCCTATCACCAGGGCAAGATTCCGCTTGCCAGTGCCGAAGGTTTCATCCGCCAGATCCTCGGTTGGCGAGAGTTCATGCGCCACATCCACGACACCACCGATGGCTTCCGCACACTGCCGCAGAGCCCCGACCCTCCTTCGAACCGCGAAGCACACGCCTACAGCGCCACCATCGTGCAAACCATTGATCCTGCCACGCCGGACCGCCCCGCAACACCCTCTGCGCTTGATGCCCATCTCCCCCTGCCGCCGGCCTACTGGGGCGATCGTTCGGGCATGCGCTGTCTGGACACCGTGGTCGCGCAGGTCCGCGATCAGGGCTGGTCGCACCACATCACCCGCCTTATGGTCCTGTCGAATCTCGCGGTACTCTGCGGCTTCTCACCGCGGGAACTGACGGACTGGTTCTGGGTCGCCTACATCGACGCTTACGACTGGGTCGTGGAGTCCAACGTCCTCGGCATGGCGACCTTCGCGGACGGCGGCCTGACTGCCACCAAGCCGTACGTCTCCGGTGCCGCGTACATCAACCGGATGAGCGACTACTGCGGCAAGTGCCCGCTTGATCCGAAGAAGGCGCTCGGTCCTGGGTCTTGCCCATTCACCGCGCTCTACTGGACCTTCCTTGAGCGTCATGCGGATCTGTTGCAGTCGAATCAACGGCTTCGCATGCCGTACATTGCGCTCGGCAAGAAGTCTGCCGCAGATCGAAAGGCATTGCGAGAGCGCGCGGAAGCTGCCGTCGCGCAGTTGGGCAGGGGAGAGATCGTCACCTAATTCGTACGGCTTTTCCAGAGGCTTCTACCACATCCCGCGCGGCCTAGAATCGATCCATGGCCGTTGATTTCACGCACCTGCATCTCCACACCGATTACAGCCTTCTGGACGGCGCCTGCGACGTCGATAAACTCGCCGCGCACATGAGCAAGCTGGGCCAGAAAGGCGCAGCCATGACCGACCATGGCAACATCTTCGGCGCGGTGCACTTTGCAGACGCCATGCAGAAGAAGGGCATCAAGCCCATCATCGGCTGCGAGCTTTACCTGTCGCAGACCGACGACCATCGCGAACGCAGCGGCGGTTACAACCACTTCCTGGTGCTGGCGGAGAACGACGCCGGCTATCGGAACCTGGTGCGTTTGACGAGTGAAGCGGCGGTGCATGGCTTCTATCGCAAGCCGCGCGTCTCGAAGGAGTTCCTGTCGAAGCACACGGAAGGCCTCATCGCTTTCAGCGGCTGCCTGGCGGGTGAGATCAACCAGCACCTGATGAAGGACAAGTACGAAGAGGCGAAGCGTAGTGCGGGCATGTTCCAGGACATGTTCGGCAAGGGCAACTTCTTCCTCGAGATTCAGGATCACGGGTTGGAGCCGGACAAGGGTGTCTGCGATCAGCTCTTCCGGATGGAGAAAGACCTCGACATTCCGCTGATCGCGACCAACGATTCGCACTATGTCGCTGCGGATGACAGCCGCGCACACGAGATCCTGCTCTGCGTACAGACGGCGGGTTCGATGAACGACCCGAACCGCTTCAAGTTCGATACGCAGGAGTTCTACATCAAGTCCGCGGAGGAGATGCACCGCACCTTCGCCGGCCACGAAGAAGTCTGCACACGCACCATGCAGTTCGTCGACCGCTGCAACGTGAAGTTGAAGAAGGTAGACGACCCGTTCCCGGCGTTCCCCGTGCCCGAGGGTATGTCCCTCGACGATTACTTTGAAGCTGTCTGCCGTGAAGGTCTGAAGAAGCGACTGAACACCGCGGTAACGCACCTGCGGTCGCGTGGTCTGCTGCGTTACGAGATTGACGCGTATGAAGCGCGTCTGCAGCGCGAACTGGATTGCATCAAGAGCATGAAGTTCCCCGGCTACTTCATGATCGTGTGGGACTTCATCCGGTACGCGAAGGAGCAGAACATCCCGGTTGGACCCGGCCGTGGATCGGCTGCGGGTTCGCTCGTCGCCTACGTCATGGAGATTACGGACGTCGACCCGCTGCAGAACGAGCTGCTCTTCGAGCGCTTCCTGAATCCTGAGCGCGTGTCGATGCCTGATATCGATATCGACTTCTGCATGAACCGCCGCGGCGAGGTCATCGACTACGTCAAGCGTAAGTATGGCGCAGACCAGGTTGCGCAAATCATCACCTTCAACACCATGGCTGCAAAGGCCGCCATCAAGGACGTCGGTCGCGCCCTCGAAATCCCCTATGGCGAAATCGATCGCATTGCGAAGATGATTCCTGCGACGATCGGCATCACGATCGCGGAGGCTTTGAAGGACTCGCCGCCGCTGGCCGCGGTGTACGAGACGAATCCGCAAATCCGCGAAGTCATCGACACTGCCATGCGTCTCGAGGGACTTGTGCGTGGCGCTGGCGTTCATGCTGCCGGTGTTGTGATTGCGCCGCAGCCGTTGACGGAGCTGGTGCCTGTCACGCTGACCAAGACTGATGATCTTGTTACGGCGTATGACATGAAGGCCGTCGAGAAGATGGGTCTGCTCAAGATGGACTTCCTTGGGCTAACCACGCTGACCGTCATCGACGATTGCCTCAAGCTCATCAAGCAGCACCAGGGCGTCACCATCGATATGTCGACCATCGATCTGGATGACCAGGTGACGTATGAGAAGGTCTTCCATCGTGCGCTGACTTCAGGTGTCTTCCAGTTTGAATCGGGCGGCATGCGCGACGTTCTTCGCCGGTACAAGCCCACCACCGTCGAAGACCTCACGGCACTCAACGCACTCTATCGCCCGGGCCCAATCCAGGGCGGCATGATTGATGACTTCATCGAACGTAAGTGGGGACGCCGCGCTGTCGAATACATGTTGCCGGACCTCGAAGGCCTGCTGAAGGAGACGCTCGGCGTCATCGTCTACCAGGAACAGGTCATGCAGATCTCCAGCGTCATTGCTGGATACTCACTCGGCGGTGCTGATCTTCTGCGCCGCGCCATGGGTAAAAAAGATCCCGCTGCCATGGAAGTGCAGCGTGAGTTGTTTATGGCCGGCGCAGCCGAACGCAAGCACCCCAAGGACAAGGCCGGCGCTCTCTTCGATCTCATCCTGCAGTTTGCGGGTTATGGCTTTAACAAGTCGCACTCGTCCGCATACGCGCTCCTCGCGTATCACACGGCATGGCTCAAGACGCACTATCCCGTCGAGTTCATGGCGGCGCTGCTGACCAGTGAAACCTCGAAGCCAGAGAATGTCGTGAAGTACATCGGCGAGTGCCGCGAGATGGGCATCACCGTGCTGCCGCCCGACGTGCAGATCTCTGACTCCAACTTCACACCCAGCAACGGCGGCATCCGCTTCGGCCTCGCTGCCATCAAGAACGTTGGCGGCAATGCCATCGACACGATCGTCGCCTCTCGGCGCAAACTGCAGGCAGAAGGGAAGCCGGGCTTCTCGTCCATGTGGGACTTCTGCGAGTCCGTCGAGCTGCGCCTGCTGAACAAGCGCGTCTTCGAATCGCTCATCAAGGCCGGAGCCATGGACAGCTTCGGACCACGCGCCCGCGTCTACAACGCAGTCGATAAGGCCATGGAACGCGCGCAGAAGTCACAGCGCGACGCCGCCAGCGGCCAGAGCGGCCTCTTCGGTCTCTTCGACGCTGGCCCAGCCGGCGGTGGACAGGCAGCCGCAGAGGACGAGCTGCCCCAGGTGCCCGAGTGGGACGAGCACACGCGTCTTCAGAACGAAAAGGAAGTCCTCGGCTTCTTCGTCAGCGGACACCCCATGGACAAGTACCGCGAGAAGCTCCGCAACATCAAGGGCGTCCTCGACACCGCAACCGCCTGCGAGATGAAGCCGGAACCGGTGGTCTTTCAGCGCGGCCAGCGCGAACCGCAGACCGAAATTCAAATCGCCGGCGTCATCTCCGCGCTCAAGGTCGCAAAGAGCAAACGCAGCGGCGAAATGTACGCCTCCGCCATCCTCGAAGATACCCACGGCAAGATCGACATCATTGCCTTTCCGAAGGACTACGAGAAGCTGCAGGAAGCGCTCAAGATTGACGTACCGGTACTCGTAAGTGGTTCGCTGCGCGGTGAAGAAGACTCCGCACCAAAGCTCTCCGTCACCAAGATCACAGCACTCGAAGATGTGAAGCTGCGCCTGCCCGAGGCCCTACGCATCAAAGTGCCACTGCACAATCCCGACGCCGCTCTGCTCGACAAGCTGCTCAGCATCTTCACAGCCAAGCCCGGCCCAGGCAAAGTGCTCCTCGACCTCGAAGAGCCCGGAGAGTTCTGTGCTGTCCTCGAACCCGTCGGCTTCAACGTCTGCGCCGACCGTCTCTTCATCGATCAGGTGGAAGGTCTCGTCGGTGCTGGTGGCGTCAAGGTCATCAACTAACGAAGAAGCGGCGAGTGATCGAATCTCACTCGCCGCTTTTTGTTACCCGTTGGACTTGGGCAGCTTGTCGAAAATCTTATCGACAGCCTTTTCCAGCTTCGAAGCATTCTTCTCCGACTTCTTCGAGAGCGTGTCGGAAGCCGTTCCGCGGAAGACAAGCTGCTTGCTCGAGCGGTCGTACGCGTCGATTGCAAGCGTTCCTACCGGCACGTTATAGGCCCTCGTCGTCGAAACACCCGTGCCGCCACCGCCGCCCCAGCCGCCGAAGCCACGCCATCCGCCCCAGCCGCCATAACCATAGCCGCCACCCAGGCCGTTGTAGAAGGTGCTGTACTCTTGCTTGTTCGTGATGCCACCGACGGCTGTGATCGCAAGATCACCACCCTCCGGCACCTCGCGATAGCCGCGCGAAGTCAGCGCCTGATGAATGTCATCGCGCAGTCTCCCCTCAACAATCTGGTCGGAGGCGTGCAGCTTGTAGATCGAAAACGTGTGATATTGACCGAAGTTCGCCTTGTGGTCATAGTCGGTGCGAACCTCTTGGGCGCTCAATGCGACGGTTCCCGCAGTCAAAGTGAGGAGCGTCATCATGGCCAGCTTCGGCAGTGTCGTGTATCTCATCTTCGTTCTCCTTCAGCCCCTCGAAGCACCGGGCTGGTTCTCTCAGTAGGATGGCGTCACCGTCTCCAGCGACCGTACCTGTCGCACAAAGGCGGTGGGTCTTGCAGACGCCACAAACCGTCTACTCAGCAGGAGTTACCGCATGCTTCGAGATCACAAAGCCATCGCCTACGCGCTCATGCGCCTCGCACTCGGCATCAACATCTTCGGCCACGGCTTCTTTCGCATCCTTAGCGGCGTGGGCGCCTTCGCCAACGGTGCAGTCAACGGAATGGACAAGGGGCCGCTGCCGCACGCCCTGTCGCTGGCCTTTCTCTACGCAACGCCCTTCATCGAACTAATATTGGGCATCCTGCTCACACTGGGGCTCTTCACGCGCCTCGCACTGATCGGCGGATCGCTTTTCATGATCGCTCTCACCTTCGGCACAACCTCTACGCAGAACTGGAACGGCGCAGGCACGCAACTGCAGTACAGCCTCGTCTTCTTCGTCATGCTCTGGCTCGTCGAAGCAAACAGTCTGTCGGTCGACGGGATGATGGGCCGTAAGAACGTATAATCGGCGAAGTCGCTGCGAGCCCTGCAGCGCGGATTGAAACGCATGGCAGAGATAGAAGCAAAGCCCGTAGCCCCGCCCGTGTCCGAGGCGTGGCGAAAGACCGAGGTTGCGCGTGACCCGCAGCGCCTTCACCCCATGAACTTCATCGACGCGCTCTTCACCGACCAGAGCGAACTGCACGGCGACCGCAGCTTTGGCGACGACGCTGCGATGTACGCTGGCATGGCGCGCTTCGGTGACGATGACGTGCTCGTCCTCTGCAATCGCAAGGGCCGCACCACCAAGGAGCGCATGCAGTTCCGCTTTGGCTCGCCCGAACCTGAGGGCTACCGAAAAGCGCTGCGCGCCATGAAGATCGCCGAAAAGTTCGGCCGTCCCGTCTTCTCCTTCCTCGACCTCGCCGGTGCTTACCCCGGCCTGGGCGCAGAAGAGCGTGGACAGGGCGAAGCCATCGCTCGCAACCTCATCGAAATGTCGCGCCTGCGCGTTCCCACCATCACCGTCATCACGGGTGAGGGTGGCAGCGGTGGCGCACTCGCTCTCGCCGTCGCCGATCGCGTCCTCATGATGGAAAACGCCATCTACTCGGTCATCTCGCCCGAGGGCTGCGCCTCCATCATGTGGAAGGATGCAGCCAAGCGCCAGGCCGCAGCAGACGCTCTCAAGTACACCGCACCGGACGTTTCACGCATGGGCTGCGTCGATGACGTCATCGCCGAGCCGCCCGGTGGTGTCCAGGCAAATCCCGAACGCGCCCTGGAGCATATTCGTGGATGCCTCAAGCATCACTTCACGGATCTTAAGTCACAGTCCATGGAAGAGCTGCTCGAACGTCGCTACCAGAAGTTCCGCAACATCGCGCAGTTCTACACCACGGCCAAGACCACGGCATAGCTCGGCCTTCGTCAAACAGGGAAGGCACACAAGCGGATGAACGGTACCCCACCCACCAGACCACGCACCAATCGCGTCGCATCGCTGTTTCTGCTCTCCGCCGCGTGGATCGTCCTGTCACTGGCCGTCGCCGGTGAGGTGACGAAGCCTGTGCCGGTACTGTGGGAAGCCATCGTGCGAGAAATCGTCGCAGCGGCCCTGCTTGCGGGCGGCTTCTACGCGATTGCGCGCGCCTACATCGCCGACCTCCGTCCCCTCAGCAGCATTGGCTTCGTCCGCCGTCCGGGCATTGCGGCAGAGTTCGGCCGCGGCGCAGCGCTGGGCTGGGCAATCGCCATCGCTCTGGTTCTGCCGGCTATGCTCACTGGCAACCTCGACCTTACGTTCAGCTTCACCAGCGTTGCCATAACTCACTTCTTCGTCAGCGCCGTGGTGCTCACAGCCTTCGCACTCGTCGTGCAACTGGTGCTCGCGGGACTGCCGTTGCGTCTGCTCGTACGTGCAACCGGTCCCGCATGGGCGACGGCTGCAGTCATCTTCGTCGTCACCTGCCTTGCAATCAGCGGACAGGGCGGTCAGGGGCGCGGCCTGATCTTCATGGCACTCTCCGCATCGCTCTTCGTCGCGGGCTATCTGCGCACACGCGCCATCTGGCTGCCGCTGGGCCTGCAGATCGGCTGGACGCTCGGCTTGCAGCTGCTCTTCGGCGCCAACTCGCCCTACACCCCCGTCACCTACGGCATCGTGCAGAGTGACGCCGGCGGCCCCGCCTGGCTCACGGGCGGCCCGTTCGGCCCGGAGGCTTCTGCCTTCGCAGTTCTCGTGCTCATCGCAGCGCTAGTCGCGCTCTTCCGCATCACCAGGGACTACGCCTGGCATTACACCTGGCAGCCCATCGAAGGTGCTGGCGCACCCGTCGTCATCGCACCGCCGGAAGAACACATCCGCGAAGAGAAGAAGCACGCCGCAGCCGCACCGCTCGTACAGATCGGCGGTATCGCACCCGCGTCTCCCGCGGCTCCGGACCTGCCTGCCACGCCACGAGACCCAATTTTGTAATCGTTTAGCATCCTGCGAACAATATCCGACACAGGCCCTTGCGTAGCAAACCCCGTAGGGTCTACATTGCGTGCATCGGGTCCCCTCCCATGCGCTTATCAATCACGTCCGCGCTTCTACTCTTGACAGTCGCCAGCCCAGTCATGCCTGCGTGCGCTCAGGCCGTCGCAGGTCCGCAGGTGCAGCGCGATGTCTTCGTTGTCGGTCGTGAAACCGCCATCGGCGATCCCTTGATAGGCTTCAAGCCCACCCGCGTCGAATTCACGCAGGAGCCCATGGATCTCGCGGGCAAGCGCGAACTCGTGCGCATGCTGCTCATGGAACAAGGTTTCGCCCATCGCGCTCTGCCACTTGGAGCGCCCGGCCTCGTGCTGCATGCGAACGGCAAGCTGACCGTCGGCAGCAAAGAATTGCAGACCCTTCTCTATAAAGGCGGCATGTGCGCCGGCGCGGGAGACCGCATTATGGTCACCGACATCGTCATCCTCGGCGACCGCATCAACATCGACATCAACGGCGGTCCCTACCTGCCGCACCGCTTCCTCCGTCACATCTCCATCAACAACATGCCGCTGGCAGGGGACGGACAGGTCGGCGAGCTTCCTACAGGCACCCGCATCACGCTGCTCTTTGAGGGCCAGACGCCACGCGTCTCCGCCTCGGAACTTAAAGCGCTACTGGAGCCCTTGCTCGACTTCGGCCTGAAAAGCTCCGAACAGGCCTTCGCCGACACGCTCCCGGATCCCATTAAGAAAGCCGTAGAAGAACACGAAGTCCTCGTCGGCATGAATCGCCGCATGGTCCTCGCGGCCCTCGGTCAGCCTGAAAGCAAGCTGCGGGAGCGCGCGACCGAAAGCTCCGATGGGGAAGTCTTCGAAGAGTGGATCTACGGCCACACGCCGCAGACCATCCGGTTCGTCCGTTTTCGCGGCGACCGTGTCGTCCTCATGAAGACCGCCGCACTCGGCAAGCCAATCGAAGTCCGGGACAAGGACCAGATGGCCGGCTACCGCGATCCGGCGCTCATCCATGAGGTCTCGCTTGGGGATACGCCTGGCGCCACGAAGGGAACCGCAGACGCTGAAGCCGCGCAACCCAAGGCTCCCTCACTCCGCGCACCCGGCGAACGCCCGGACAGCGAGAACAGCAAGCCGGCAGCGCCCGACCCAACGGTCAAGAAGAGCTTTGCTGCCAACAACTTGCCGAATCTGATGTAAACTGATCAGGTTGAGCGACAGAGCCCACGGTCTCCCTGTGGCTGCTCGCAACCTGGCTGCGCTTCCTGTGCCGCCGGAATACCCGCGAATCAAGATCCCATCAGGCGCACGGAAGGCGCCGCAGAGAGGAATACCCCATGGCGAAGATTGCCAAAACCGGTGATCGCAAAAAGGCGATGGACACCACAAAGAGCACCGACTGCCCGAAGTGTGGCAAGCCAACGCGTATCGTAAAGCGCGTCAAGGACCGCGAACGCGGCACCCCCGGCGGCATCTACATTTCGTGCTCAGCATGCGAGTTCTTTGAGCGTCTGTAGTCCCAAGCGACATCAACCGAACAGGATCTAAAAGGGAAGACCCAGTGCCTAGGCGCCGGGTCTTTTCCTTTTGCAACAAAATCTAGATCGTCGCGAATCTCAAGCCGTCTGCGCCGCACGGACCTCTTCGATCAAAGCAGCTGCCGCAGCCGCCGGATCAGAGGCCCGAGTAATGGGCCGACCCACAACCAGCATGTCCGCCCCATACCGAATCGCATCACCAGCCGTCGCAATCCGGCTCTGATCATCTTTCACCGCACCCGCCGGACGAATTCCCGGCACCACCAGCCGCGCATCCTGCGCCGAGCTCGACCGCAACGGAATGATCTCCTCCGGCGAACACACCAGCCCATTTACACCCGCCGCCACGGCCATCTCTCCCAATCGAACCACGTGTTCGCGCGCCTCTGCCTCAATGCCAATCGCTCGCAATTGCGCGGCATCCATACTCGTCAGCACCGTCACAGCCAGCAATCTTGGAGGGCTGGCCAGCTTCGATGCGGCCTCCGCTGCGGCCGCCAGCATCGCGGGTCCACCTGCCGCATGCAGCGTCAGCAGTGCCGCACCACAGGCTCCAGCCGACCGCACTGCACCCGCAACCGTATTGGGAATGTCATGCAGCTTCAGATCCAGAAAGACTTCAAAGCCGCGCTCGCGCAAGGCCTCAACCATCGGCCGGCCCTCGGCCAGGTAGAGCTCCAGGCCAACCTTCAGCCAGCGCACCGTGCCATCCAGTCGGTCCACAAAAGCCATGGCCTCCGCACGTGAGGGGTAATCCAGGGCGACAATCAGGCGGTCAAGCGGGTCCATGCCTCCAGTGTAGATGCGCCGCCACGCTATGCTGAGAACCGTATGACAGCACTCACCATCGCCGGCTTCGACCCATCCTCAGGAGCTGGCATCACCGCCGATCTGGCCGTCTTCGCAGCCCATGGCATCTTCGGCACATCCGCCATCACCGCGCTCACCGTGCAATCTACCGTGGGCGTGCGCCGCGTGGAACTCGTCGCACCCGATGTACTGTCGCAAACACTCACCGAGCTCTGGTCAGACCTCCCGCCAGCCGGGATCAAGATCGGCATGCTCGGCGGTCAGTCACAGGTGCGCGCCGTCATTGACTTCCTGAAAGACCTCCCGAAGAAACCTCTGATCGTCCTCGATCCCGTCCTGCGATCCAGCTCCGGCAAAGCGCTGCTGGACAGCGAGGGAACTCGCACTCTCATCGAGCAACTGCTGCCTCTCGTCGACGCCATCACCCCCAACACCGACGAACTCACCGTCCTCACCGGCCTCCCATGCAACACCGAGGAAGAGATTGGAACTGCAGCAGAGACGCTCGCCCGAAAGCATCCCGCGCTCGCGATCGTCGTTACCGGGGGCCACCGCGCAAAGCCGGACGACCTGCTGCTGGTGCAAGGAGTCTGGAGCACGCTTCCAGGCGAACGCATCGAAACTCGCGCCACCCACGGCACGGGCTGCGCCTTCTCCAGCGCCTTGCTCTGCGGCAGACTCGCCGGTCACGACTGGCCAACAGCAGCCGCAACGGCAAAGGCATACGTCGCGCGAGCCATGCGCACAGCCACACCACGTGGCGCCGGCCGCGGGCCCATGAATCTGCTGTGGCCCATCTTGGGACATCAGACGGATTAACGGCGACAGCCACTTCGCCGATCAGTGCAACATGTCAACCGTTGCCCACCCCACCGCACTTGGTTCCATCGTCGAATACGCTGCGGGCCATTGGCCGGCTCGCACAGTACCCATCTGCCGCCGCACGACGCCGACCCAGGGTCGGGCGCTTGAAATCCTCGGCCACGCAGTCGAATACCTGGCGGACTCCCGCCTCTACGACCCGGTCGAAGTACCCTCCGACGGAACAGCCATCCGCACACTGATGTCCTGCTCCCGTCAGGTTTTTGCGGAGTGCGAACTGATCCAGCCTTGGCACCAGCGCGTACAGACCGCACTCCTGTGGCGACGACGTGCACAGAAAATCCCAGGACGGTGAGCGGGCGGTCCAGCCTTGGTAAACTTGCGCCATGGCAGGACCGATCACCGTAACCCTGAATGGCGCCGAGCGAACCTTTGACGATCTGGGAGAGACACCCTACGTGACCGCGCTCGTAGCCGCACTCGGCTTCCGCGGCGATCGCGTAGCCCTCGAACGCAACGGAGACATCGTACCGCGAAGCACCTGGCCAGACACCCCAGTCCAATCCGGAGACCGCTTCGAAGTAGTCCACTTCGTCGGCGGCGGTAAGAGGTAACGAGACCTCAGGGAAGCCGAGAATGCCAAAAATGACAAGGGAGGCTCTGCAAGCCTGCCATCAGGCCTCGCCAGACGTTCACTATACAGAATATGCATTATCGGACGTAGTGTATGCGGTGCAATCAGGGCTAGCGAGCATCCGCCGACGAGATCCAGGCACGGCCATGCGGAACATCCAGAGTCAGTACCCAGTGCTTGAGGATCGCCGCACCGATATTCCCATCGATGACCAGCGGCATCGACTGAGCATCCCCCGCCGCCAACGCCACACCACCAGCCAGTTCGCCCCGAAACTGTTGCGCACTCTTGTCCTCGGGCTTCATCGAGAAAAGTTCGGCATTGTGACCGCCAACGATGACCGACGAATTGCTCCCGGTATCCACTTCCATCCAGACCTTACCCTTCGGCGACTGGACGGCCAGATACGGTGTCACGGCATGCCCCGAAACCTCACCGGCCAAGTGCACCTCGACCTCCTTCGCGTCCGCAATCCGCCGCTTCAGACTCGCGGCCGTCTCAAGGATGACCTATTGGTGTCCCAGGTCGATCGTCACGACCTTTCCGGTAAAGCTGCTCAGCGCCACCGAGCCGGCTAGCGGCGGCGCGTCCTTCGGCAACAGCTTCGCAAAATCGAAGACTCCTACCGTCGCAGTCATTAGCGTCGCTCCATTGGCCCGCACAGAAACGTCATTGCAGCGAGTCATATCGACTCGATCACCGCGCATCCGGAAACCGCTCAGTTGGCCCCAGGGCGCACATCCGATCGCCTTCGCGCTCTCCGGTGTGATCACCGTAATGCCGCCGCCCGTATCGAAAAGAAAGACGCCCGGCTTCCCTCCAATCTCCGCCCCGAACGACCAAAGCACGCCCAGGTAGGGTTTCAACGCGATCGTCGTCGGCTGGGACTGTGCCACACCCTGCTGCGTCAGTGCCGCAATGCCAAGCGCCACGACTGCAAACATTCGTCTGGTCGATACCAGTCCTTGTGGCTTTGAGGTGCCCTGCACAAGCGAGGCAAAATCGAATTCGTTCATCCGACGACTCTAATTCACCGTCACCTTCAGTGAGTAAGTCGCCGAGTGCTTCAGAAGCCCATCCGTTGCGGTGATCGTGTACGTGTAAGTGCCCGGAGCCGTGTACACAGCGTTCTGTCCAGGCAGTTTGCTGGAGCACCCCGTGACCGCACCGCACACTGCCAAGAGCATCAGCACGCCACAAGATGTCAGCACCAGCGAGCGCACCTGGCTTCTGCGTCGCCAAAGCAGGCACACACTGCAAAGTGCCACCAAAGCCATCACGCCCCGGCCGAATCCGCCATAGCCCACCACCGCGTACTTTGAAGTGGACGTGATGGTGACCGACACGCCAGCCACGGCCGACGGTATGACACTCGTTTTGTTCGGCGTACACGTCGATCCCGGGACGGTCGTTGTGCAACTGATCGTGACGGCGCCAGCATAGCCCGCAAGCGGCAGCACGGTGACTGGCGCGGTCAGGCTGGTCCCGGCAATCAGCGATCCCGAAGCCGGTGTCATGGCAATCGTAAAGTCGACGCCCGTCCCCGTTAATGTCGAGGTAGCCGTGGACGCGTTCGAGAAGACCGTCAGCGTCCCGGTGGCGGCTCCAATGGCCGTCGGTTTAAAGACGACGCCGATCTGGCACGATGCATTTGGAGCCAGGTTGCCGCAGGAGTTGGACGTCACCAGGAAATCGCTCGTGACCGTCACGGAACTCACAACAGACGGAAAGATGGAGTCGTTCGTCAAGGTAAAGATCTTCGCAGCCGTGCTGAAGCCAACCGCCTGCATTCCAAACTCCGCCGAGGCTGGCGTCAACGTCGGTCCCGCGCCGCTGTTCGTCAAATCGAACAGGCTGTACTCCAGCAGCTTCTCCTGGCTCGTCATGGCGCCTTTAGAGCACTCCGTTGGAAAGGCTTTCGCAGGCGATACAGCGGGACTCTCCACGTGGTACTCGTTGAACAGCACGCGGCCGCACTGGTTCGCGCTCCCGACTGGCGTGTTGAAGGTGAACTGCTGAACCGGATTGCCCTGGCTCGGACTATTCAGCGTCAGCCAGACCTGCGTCGGAGCATTGACGCCCGTAATCGCGGGACTGATCTCCTGCAGATTCACCTGCCCGGGACTGGTGCTGGCACCGACCACCTGCAACCAGTCGCTCAACGTCTTCCCACTGGCAAAACTCGTGTTGACCGTTGCTGTGCCGCCAGCCCGCGCGCTCACCTCGTTCGCAGGCCATGCGGCCACGGATGCGAAGGGGCCATTCTGGTGGAACCACGCATACGAATAATGGCTGGCATAAACCCGGCCGCCAGCATTTGCATAACCCAGCAGATTCGTTAGCCGGTCCGGCGTCGTCTGACCTTCGCTTGTTCCCTGGCACGGCAACATCAGCACGTCATACTTGCTCAACTGCGCCGCATCGTCCATCAGCGAACTCTGCGAGGGCGTCGTGATATCGATCTCAGCGCCCTTCGAACCGCTGCCCGTATACAGGTGGATACGACCGGTTCCCATGGGATTGGTGACCTCGGCCTCATCGATGCCAACCTTCCGAAGGACGCATTCCACCGCATCGGCACGTCCCGTCGCGACCGCAATCAGTGGGATATCGCCCTCTGTCTGGTTGCGTGGCATTCGAGCGGAAAAAGCCGTATCCGCGCAAGCGGTCGTCGTAGACACCGTCAACTGCCGGCGCCAGCGCCCGGACTGGATCACCAGCGGTATCGCCGTCCCGACCGGCACATTCACCAGCCGGAACGAGCCGTCCGCAGCGGTCCTCCCGCCCACCAGAGGCGAACCCGTCGGCGGCGCGTTGGGCGCCGGGCAAGCGACACCCGGTGTGAACGCTTCTATAGGAGCATTCGGAATAAACACCAGCACGTTCGGCAGCGGATCCACACCGTTCGGCGCAAAGACCGTGCCCGTAATGGACGTCGTAGCGCCGCCCGTACACGTCACCTGTTTCAGGCACAGACCGGTACACGCGGGATCAGCCGCGTACGCCGGAATGCCGAGAGCAAGCAAAAGCAGAAGCCAGAGTTTGCGCATAGAAAGCGAAAAGACGGTGTAGCTCTGTGCTACACCACGCCATACGCAGAAGCAATAAACTTCTTACGATCAAGTAAAACTTTTGTCGAGCGCCACAACGTCGCACCGCGGCGGCAACCCTCTCCAGTCCACGATTCTTTCCCCGGCGCTTGCCAGTCTCGGCTATCATCCGCATAGTGGAACATCTGCTCAATCTGCTGTGGCTGTCGGTCGCCAGCGTACTTGCCTATCTGGCAGTACGTGGGCATCGTCGCGGCACGTTGCGGTGTTCCCTTGTGGTTGCGCTCGGCTGCACCGCGCTGATCGCGCTGGTACTCTTCCCTGCCTTGTCCATGACGGACGATCTGCAGCGGGCCAAGCTCGACACTGAAACCAGCAGTCGCCACCTCGGTGACACGTTACTACTGGGCTCTCCGAACAATCCCATCAGTTCGCCGGCAGAGGTCATGCCCGCGTTGATGTTGCTGTTGCTCCGCGCGCGCCTTGTCTCCGCAGGCCGTTTTGCGCGTTCGACAGAGGCGCTGCGCCTGACGGACCACCCCGCCGCAAGGCCGGAGTCCGCCCGCCCGCCGCCGGCTCTCTCCCCCGCCTAGCTGTCTCTTCGGCGCTACTGCGCCGATCGACCCCCAGGACATTCATCCGCAACGCTTCCGTGCGCTGAGGAACCCCGTACCCACATGAAAAGTCTTATCCTGTCCGGCAGCCTTTTGCTGCAGGCCGTGGCATTCGCACAGACAGCGGCGCCCCCGTCTGCCTCTGCACCCGGCCAACCCCTCACGATCTCGCAGGCCGTCGACTACGCCCGGCTTCACAGTCCGGGCCTGCAGGGCCTCCAGGCACATGTGTCTGCTGTGCAAGCCCTCGAGATCACCGCAGGTCTGCGCCTCAACCCGTCCATCGTCGGTGAAGGCACGCAGAACACCCTCTCCAACACCGACCCCAATGGGCCGCCCTTCTATGGCATCGGACTGCAGCGCGTCTTCGAAACCGGCGGCAAGCGTAGCCTGCGTCTCGACGCCGCACGTGCCAATACGGGCGTCGCATCCGCGCAGTTCGATGACCAGCGACGCAGCCTTGACTTCGCCGTTCGTATCGCCTTCACACGCATGCTCCAGGCCAAGCTCGCCCTCGCCATCGCCAACGACAACCTCGCAGGCTACCGGCGCACCGTCGACCTCATGAAGGTTCGTCTCGACGTCGGCGACGTCGACCGCACCGACTTCGATCGGATCGAACTTCAGCTCGCTGGCTTTGAGAACGACCAGACCAACGCGCAGCTCAATCTCACCCAGGCCAGCGAGCAGCTGCAACTGCTCCTTGGGGAGCCGCACGGCCTCACCAGTTTCGACATCACCGGCACGCTCGATCTTCCGCAACTCGCCAGCACGGAGAAGCAGTTAGAGGACGCAGCCATCGCCGCCCGTCCGGACCTCCTCGCAGCCAGTCGGCAGGTTCGCGCCAACGAAGCCGCTATCCGCCTGGCCAACGCCAACGGCAAGACCGATCCGCAGTTCGGCGTCGAGTACGAACACTCCGGAACCGGCAGCACTGGCGGTTTTAATCTGCAGATCCCGCTTCGCATCTTCGACCACAATCAGGGCGAGCAGGAGCGCACCCGTCGCGAGGCCGAGAGCAGCCGCCTCCTCCTGCAGCAGCAGGTCAATCAGGTCATCAGTGACGTCGACCAGGCCTACGCCGCCTATCAGGCCGCAGTGGTGCAGAACGCGCGCTACCAGACCAAGTACCTCGCGGAAGCCGCACACGTCCGCGACAACCTTGAGTTCGCCTACCGCAACGGCAACGCCACCCTGCTCGACTACCTCTCGGCCCTGCAGGACTACCGCCTGACCAATCTCGCCGCGCTCAACGCACAAGCCACCGCGCAAACCGCGCTGCACCAACTCTCCTACGCCACGGCGACTGAGGTGAATCCGTAATGTCCGTCCCCATCAGCACCCGAGCCGCCCTCGCAGGCGCCGCTGTCCTGTTGCTTCTGACCTCCGTCGGCTGCAAAGAAAAGAAGGAAGCGCCGCAGGCTGACCTGCCCGCAGCCAACCTCACCGTCACCACCGCGCACACCGCATCGTTGAACGACCAACTCAACGTACCCGCTCACATCGAGGCAGACCCGACGAAACTCGTCCATATCTTCCCGCCACTCTCCGGCCGCATCATGGCCCTCAAAGTCATCGCCGGACAGGACGTCCGCAAGGGCCAGACCATCGCCATGCTGCAAAGCGGTGATGTCGCAGCCGCACGCTCCGACTACGAGAAGGCAAAGGTTGAAGCCGACCGCGCCGACCGTGCTGTTACTCGCGGCAAACTGCTGCTCGATCATGAGGTGCTCTCGCAGGCCGCATTCATCGAACTGCAAGCCACAGCTGGCGGCGATCACGCAGAGCTCGAACGCACGCGCCAGCGTCTGCATGAACTCGGCTTCAGCGAGAACGGCACCAGCGACATCGCACCCATCACCTCGCCCATCAGCGGGACTGTCATTGAAGTGGGAGCCGCCAACGGCGAATTGCAGAAGTCCGTCGACAACGCCACCAACGGCATCGCCACCATCGCCAATCTCGATACCGTCTGGGTCGAAGGCGAAGTCTTCGAGCGCGATCTCGCGCTCCTTAAGAGGTCCGAACACGTCGACGTCACCGTGCAGGCCTATCCCAACGAAGTCTTCCACGGCACGCTCGCCAACGTCGGCGATGTCTTCGACCCAACCACGCACACCCTCCGCGCACGCGTCGTTCTGCCCAACCCAGGCCATCGCCTCAAGCCAGCCATGTTCGCAAGCCTTCAGATCGCACGTCCCGCGAACACCGTCGTGCTCGTGCCCGCAACGGCCGTCATTCACGATGGCGAGAATGCTGAGGTCTACGTGCAGGGTGCGGACAACAAGTTCGCACTGCGCCAGGTCAAGATCGGCGGAGTCCACGGTGACGACGTCGAGATCCTGAGCGGTCTGCAAAACGGCGAACGCGTCGTGAAAACGGGTGCCAGCTTCCTGCGCGCACCGGCAGCGGGAGATTAACGATGGCATCCATCATCCGCTTACTCCTGCGCATGCGTGCGCTGGTCCTCATCCTTCTCGCCTGCATGCTTGTCGCCGGCACCTTCGGCGCGCTGCAGCTTGACGTTGAGGCCTACCCCGACCCGTCGCCGCCACTCGTCGAAATCATCACGCAGAACCCCGCGTGGTCTGCCGAAGAGATGGAGCAGCAGGTCACTGCGCCCATCGAAACCTCACTCTTCGGCATGCCGCATCTTGACGGCGTGCGGTCGATCTCCATCTTCGGCCTCAGCGATGTGAAGCTCTACTTCACCTTCACCAGCGACTACTTCCACGACCGACAGGAAGTCCTTGATCGCCTGCAACTGATCCAGCTACCCCAGGGCTTGCAGCCGCAGCTCTCGCCCTGGTCACCCATCGGCGAAATCTATCGCTACCAGCTCACCGGCCCCTACACCCTCAACGACCTCACCGCCACACAGGACTGGCTGGTCCGTCGTGAGTTGAAGCAGGTCCCCGGCATCATCGATATCACCACCTTCGGCGGTCAGGTCAAGCAGTACCAGATCGAAGCCGACCCGCAGAAGCTCCTCGCGCACGGTGTCACACTCCCGCAGCTCACCGCGGCCGTGAACAACTCCAACGCCAACGCGGGCGGCAACTACGTCACACTCGGCGAACAGAGCGTCAACGTCCGCGCCGTCGGCCAGCTCCACACCGTCGGCGACATCGAACAGATCGTCATCGCGCAGAACAAGGGCGTACCCGTTCTGGTTGGCGATGTAGCAACAGTGCGTGAAGGCTCGCAGCAACGCCTCGGCAAGATCGGCCGCAACAAACAAAGCGACATCGTCGAAGGCATCGTCCTCCTCAACAAGGACGAAGAGTCCATCCCCGCACTCGAAGGCCTCAAGGGCAAGATCAAGCAGCTCAACAGCGGCCTGATGCCCCCGGGCATGCACATCGACACCATCAGCGATCGCACCAACCTCATCGACCGCACCGAACACACGGTCAAGCACGTCATCATCACCGGCCTCGTACTCGTCACGCTCATCCTGCTCTTCATGCTGGGTGACGTACGAACCACCATCATCGCGGCCGCAACCATTCCGTTCGCGGTCTTGTTTGCCTTCTCGTTGATGGCCGCAACGGGCCACTCCGCCAACCTCATCTCCATCGGCGCCATCGACTTCGGCATCCTCGTCGACGCCTCCATCGTCGTCCTCGAAAACATTCATCGCAAACTCTCGCGAAGGCTGCCCGAAGACGACCTCGCCACGCTCATCATTGAAGGCGTACAGGACGCATCGCGCCCTGTTCTCTTCTCCACCGCCATCATCCTCGTCGCCTTCATCCCGCTCTTCACCATGCAGGGTGTCCCCGGCAAGATCTTCGCGCCCATGTCCGTCACCTACGGCTTCGCACTCATCGGTGCGCTGCTCTTCGGTCTCGTCTTCGCTCCCGTACTCGCCTTCGTCCTCGCCCCCAAAGGACCACCCACAGCCGTGCCCGAAGCAGAAGACGCGCACGCAGGCGAAGGAACCTGGCTCTCCAACTGGTTCCGCCATCACTACAATCGCGCCTTCACCATGACCATGCGCCACTCTAGGCTGGTCTGGATCACAGCAGGGGCCTCTCTCGTCATCGCAGGTTTGCTCTTCGTCTACGCCGTCGGCGGTGAGTTCATGCCGCCGCTGGAAGAAGGCAATCTCTGGATTCGCGCAACCTTGCCGCAGGATGTGTCCTTCGACCTCGCAGCAAAGACCGTCGACGAGTTCCGGGGCGAGTTCCTCAAATTCCCTGAGGTCAAACAGGTCGTCTCGCAACTCGGCCGTCCCAACGACGGCACAGACGTCACCACCTTCAACAACCTCGAATTCCTCGTCGACCTCAAGGACGAAAGCGAGTGGCCCAAGGACGTTCACGGCTCCAAGGAAAAGCTGATCGAACAGATGCAGCATCAGCTCTCCAAATACCCCGGCGCCGTCTTTGGCTTCTCGCAACAGATCCAGGACAACGTCGAAGAGGCCATGAGCGGCGTCAAGGGCGAGAACTCGCTCAAGATCTTCGGTGACGATCTCAACGAACTCAGCAAGCAGGCAATCAACGTCCAGAACGTCATGGACGGCGTACCCGGTGTGCAGGACGTCGGCATCTTCAAGGTCGACGGCCAACCCTCACTCGTCGTCCGTGTCGACCGCGCCAAGGCCTCGCGCTATGGCGTCGCACCCGCTGACGTTAACGCAGCCATCCAGGCCGCGGTCGGCGGCGCGCCCGTCACGCAGATGATCGAAGGCGACCGCCGCTTCGACATCACCGTCCGCTACCCCGGCCAATACCGCAACAGCCCCGACAGCATCGGCTCCATCATGCTGCCCGCCGGCGACGGCAGCTCCGTTCCACTCTCCTCCGTAGCCGACATCGGCCTGCGTCAGGGCAGCTTCCAGATCTATCGCGAAGCCGGTCGCCGCTACATCCCCATCAAGTTCAGTGTGCGCGGCCGCGACCTCGCAGCAACCATCACGGATCTGCAAAAACAACTCAGCGACAAGATCGCGCTACCCCACGGCTATACCTATGCCTGGGCCGGCGAGTTCGACTCCCTCAAGAAAGAACAGAAGCGACTCGCCCTCATCATCCCGATCAGCCTGCTCGCCATCCTGATCCTTCTCTACACGCAGTTCAACACCTGGCTCGACGCCTTCATCGTCCTCGCAACGCTCCCCTTCGCGGCGATCGGAGGCATCCTCGCGCTGCTCATCACACACACCGCGTTCTCCATCTCCGCAGCCGTCGGCTTCACCTCGCTCACCGGCGTCGCAACGTTGGGCGCAGTCGTCTTCCTCTCCGGCATCCGTCGAGCGCAACAGCACCACGGCGCAAAGGCGGGCCTCCGGGAAGGTGCCCTCGACGAGATGCGTCCCGTCCTCATGGCATGCATGTCCGCAGGCCTTGGTCTCCTACCCGCGGCCATCAGCAACGGCATCGGCGCCCAGGCACAACAACCACTCGCCCGCGTCGTCGTCGGAGGCATGATCACGACCGTGCTCTCCGTCCTGCTGCTCACACCACTCATGGCCCGCCGCATTCCGAAGCATTTCGACCAGGAACGCGCATAACCCAAACGGAAGAAGGCCGGCGATCATCGCCGGCCTTCTTCGCATCAACGCCCCTTCGCTTCTTCAATCCTTCGAAGAAACCGCCCCATCGCGATCGCTCCGCCAAACGTGTAGTTGTAGGCCAGATCCGCCTTCGCTCGACTCCCCGCGATCATCTTCGGCCAGTCATCCAACAGCCTCTGCATGCGCGGCAGATCCAGAACACGGCTCGCCAGCGGCGACTGTGCAAGCCGGTCAAGCTCGTCCTGCCACTGCGGTATCCACGCCTCAAACATCTGCAGAAAATCACTCGACTGCAACCCCCGCAGCGGCTCCGCCAGCAGCTCCGCTGGCAAGTCCCTGCGAAACGCCTCTCGGTACAGCTCCCGCTTGATCCCTTCCGGCGCAAATGCCTCATCCGGAATTCGCAGGCAAAGCTCGATCAGCCGCCGATCCGCCGTAGGATCTTCGCGCTGCATGCTGAAAGCCCGCCGCTGCAGCGCGCCCATCATCCCCATGTCGCCGCCGCGAATGATCGAGAACCGCCACGCCGCACCGCTCGACCGATCCCCTTCCATCGTCGTTCCCATCGCCGACATCTCCATCTGCGGCAGGCCCGAACTCTCATAGAAATCCCGCCGCATCAGCGACAGCTCAAACATCTTCGGCATCTGCTTCCGGCGCAGCCGCTGTATCCGAGCCATCGCACTGCGCGACGGCATCCACGTCGCCCCCAGCATCGTCTTCCACTTCGCGCCATGCCGCCTGCGGTTCCGCAACGCCCGAACCAGCGGCATCCACTGCCCGCTCCGCCGCAAATCGTATAGCCCAAACCCGCCGTTGTAGCTCGCGGTGTGGTTTCCCGCCTGGCCCTCCATCATCGCCACCGCACCTCGCCGGCGAGCATCTTCCAGGATCCCGAAATACCAGCGCGAGTTCCGGATGAACCCCGTCGGCCCACCACACACATCGCTCATCACATCCAGCGCACGCCACCAGTCCGCCGCATCCGTCCGAACCGCAACATGCTCCACATTCGGATACATCGCTGCAACCTTCGCCGCCAGCGGCCACTCATCGCTGAAACGATCGCCCGCAATCTCCCGCGCGTTCACCGCATGCACCGGTACAGACGTATACGCAATCAGCGGCCGGTTCTGCTCCGCAAGCACCTGCGCCGTCAGCGCAGTCACCCCCGAACTATCAAAGCCCGAGCTAAGCTGCGAAGCCACCAGCCCCTTCGCCGGCAGACGCACCCGCACCGCACGCAACATCGCCTCGCGCAGCGCCTCCGCATACTCCCGCCAATCCTTCACCACCAGCTTCGGCGCGCCTAGCGGCCTCCAGTAGTCGATCGTCCGCTCCGTCGCATCCGCGCCCACCAGCATCACATGGCCGCCCTTCAGTGACAGGATGCCCTTCCGCACCGTCGTCATCTCATCCGTCGGCGCCGACGCCGTCAGGCTCAGCACCATGGCCAGGGCACGCTCATTCAACGAAGCATCGACACCCGCCCAGCCAATCAACCCAACCGGCTCACTCGCGCAACAGAACCCGCCACGAGGCCGGCTGTAATACAGCGGCACACGCGACATCGCATCGCGACCCAGCACCAGCCGCCGCTCCCTGCGATCCCACAACGCAAACGCATACTCGCCATCCAGCCGCTCCGAAAACTCCGCACCCCACGCCAGGTAAGCAAACGCCGCCACCCGGGCCTCGCTCGAATCCTCCGGCAGATCCAGCTCCGCGCACAGCTTCCCCAGCTCAAACAGCCGCCCATCAAAGACCACATCCACAGGCGAAGAGCCGCTATCGCCCTCCCACACCGTCGCCTCATCCACAGCACCCAGCCACGCACCACCGCAAGGCAGCACAGACCGCAGACTGCCCGCACCCAACTGCATCCGGCGCAGCGCTCCCTCAACCTCGCGCCGAACCTCCGCCGATTCGCCAAGACATCCCGCAATCGACAATCGCTACTCCCCTGGCCACATCGCAGCCATCAAATCCCGCAACAAAACCTTACCCGCCCACCCATCGCAACGACAACTCCCCAGACGACACACCAGCCCTCCAGAAGTACCAATTCTGTCGTAAGATGGAAGCACGCGGAGAGATGGCCGAGTGGCTGAAGGCGCACGCTTGGAAAGCGTGTATACCGCAAGGTATCCAGGGTTCGAATCCCTGTCTCTCCGCCATTCAATCCTAAGTTGTTTGCTACAAGCGGCTTACGGTCAGCTAATAGGTCCCAAAAGGTTACGTAATCTACGTAGCCTTTGCCATTGGTGATTTCGTGACAGTAAAGCTTGGAAATTGGAAACCCAAGCCTGATAGCGAGACCTGGCAGTTCTCCGGCACCTCGGCTGATCTCTTCTCTTCTCGCCGCCTATCGTCGAGCGGGACCTACGCATTACCGCTATAGCGGAATGGCGATGAAGTGCGAGAATAGCGTGCCCTACTCGCTGACTTTGACAGATCTGAGCGGCAGAAAGCGGCCGAGCTGCTCAACGGCAAGACAGCTTTCCCTGACGCTAAGATGCGATTAGAGGTTGAGTTGTGGATCGCTTTGCCGAGATCACCTGGCGTTGCAGTTACTTCATGCTTGACGCGCTTAACGGCGCCATGCGGAATGCTGTTGCGAAGGACAAACCCGGAAGTGCGGCCCTCGTGAAAACCCAGCAGGCTCTCGCGCTCGGAAAGGTGGTCGTCGCAGTTGGCATCTTCTCGATCTTCGAGGCCCGCCTTCAGGATGGGCTACGGTGCCGCGACAGCTTCTCAGCTTCTCGCTGAAGCAGAAGAATATGCCTTGGTGCTGCGATTTGATCAATTCTTCGCAGGCATAAATGTCTTGAAGCATGGCAAGGGAAGCAGCTACGAGCGACTTCTAGCTCAGAAAGACAAACTCCCGTTCCTTCTGAAGGCACCCGACCAACGTTTCTTTCATGAAGGTGATGTGTCGGAGCCAGACACTCTTGTAGAGGTAGACGACGCATTCGTTGCAGCCTGCGCGGAGTTGGTAATCGCGTGCTTCATTGTCGTCGAACGGCTCAGACCGGATGCTGATTTCGGCTAAAGACTCAAAGAACAGTCCTATGGGGTCTGTCCGACAGATGGTAGATCGTACAACTCCTTATAGCCCATTTCGTATACATCTCGAATTTCCTCCTGCACCGAAAGATGCTCCCAAATTCGTAAGATCCGAACTGGTAGCAGTCCGTCATTGAAAGCCAGATACTGCTGAACTTCACAGATGATGCAAAGCAGGAACATGGAGGAGAGGAACATGCTGCGTGACCTCTGGATGGGAAATGCATCTTCCCTAATGATTGATCGTTGCTCGGGTGTCAAAGCAATGCTAGTAGCAAGGGCTCCTTGGATAAGTTGTGCAAAGCCATCCGAATGTGCGATGGATGCGAGCTCAGAATAAAAGCGGGTGTAAAGATATTTAACGACTCTGCGCCCCCTGCTCAACGGATCGTCCTTCTTCACTCCGTAGTCTTTCAAGAGGCCGATGGTGAGCCACTGCCTCAGTGCTGTTGTGGGGTTTAGCGCTTCTTCTTCCGTGATGAGGAGGTCGGCCCGTCCTTCTTCCAAGATCGCTCCTCGTTCTTGTAAAAACTTCACGATATCAGGCCGATCTTCCGTCCATTGCTCAGCATGAGTTGCGTCGTAAGCAATCTTTGCCCCTCTCCATCCTGCGCGAAGAAACCAGAACCCATTGCTCTCCAGATCTTCTAGAAGAAAAATGACGTTAGCGACCATCTCCAAGAGCGTCCGATCTATCAATGGAAAAACTAAAGAATGCTCTTGGTGCCAACCGGAGATGTAGTTTTCTGAACCGTAGCAATGAAATTGATGCAGTTCCAATAATGTAGCGCCATCTGTAAAGTGGTTAGTAGAACTGTTGCGCCTCTTGCCTCGTTCAGGCGCTCCGAGGGCCACTCGCGGAGAATGCGCATGGCCATCATCTGCGCGATATCACTTAGTTCTTTCTGGTAAAGCGACGCGTTCAAGCTAGGCTGTTCCATGCGTCATCATCCCTGATGAATTCAGCGTAAGCAACCAGTGCTGAGAGATAATCGCTTACAGTACCGAGGTCTACCTCGGCTGAAGAATGCTGCGCCCGATCCGCGTCGAAGCCGCACCGGCTAACGCTTCTGATGGATCGAGCAGGCTACTCGCCGTGATTCTCACAGCGGAAACCGTCGCGTACGGTACGCATGGGCGGGCAGCGCAGCTATAAGACAAGTCACATCCGATAACGACTACCCCTACTTCCCCTTCAAAACCCGATCCCGCCCACCAAACCCATGCAGAGCCATCCCGGCATGCGTCTCCACATTCCCATCCAGCGTCAGGTTCATCCCAACACCCGCGTTCCCACTGCCGGAAGTCGCATCCCAATCCCCCGTGAAGCCGCCCGCGCAACGGTTCTGCTTCAACACCACCGCAACCGGCGCGTTGTAGTCCACATTCTTTACAACAACGCAGGACACTCCCGCCGCCTGCTTGAATCCACCCTCAAACGTGTTGCCCTCGACACTCACCACGCCGCCACCAAAGAGCGTACCCAGGTTGATCGCCGGGCCCATCGCCGCCGATGCCGTGAAGTGGTTGTTCTTGATCGTCGGCCCAGCCCAGTAATCATTCGGCGTAATGGACGCATTCAAAAACTGCGTGCCAGTTACCTGTAAGCCCTGCGATGCGTTGCCACCCACGCCCACACACGCAACGTTGTAGCAGTTGATAACCCCATCGATGACTGCCGTCCGCGTGTTCACACCAGGCATGCGTGAGTCATTGAAGATCATCACGCCGCTCTTGCCCGTCGAAGACGTATGGTGCGGGCGAACGAAGACGTTGTTGTCCGCATAGAAGAAGGTCGCGAAGCCACCATTCGCAGCCTCCGTCGAACTGTCATTCTCGCTTCGGTAATCGATGCATCCTTCGCAATCGAACCCCACGTCCCCGGCATTACGAGACACATTGTTGCGCGACACAATGTCGTGAGCGACCGAACCCCAGACGCACGCACCCGTGACAGATTCGCACTGCATCGTTTCGATCGTGTACCAGCCACCATGCGCTCCCACTTGTGCGCGGGTTTTAGGACCACCCCTGCTCAGGTTCGCATCCGCGTTGAACCACTCGACGCCATGGCCGAACAGCTTCACACTGCCGTCATGCACACGCACATGCGTGGAATCCCCGGTCATGACGACTCCGTACGCCGTGCCGCCCCGCCGGCTCGCCGTCGCGTCGAACTTCCACACCTCGGCATCGTCCACACCGCCAAGGTTCGCCACGCCAATGTCCTTCACCACCAGGTCATGAACCCGAAGGTGCTGCGCATGCCGGGCAACAGGCGCTGCCACCACGGCAGAGTCGCCGCCGCCACCGCTCGCCGTGCAATTCCCCACGTCGATACCATTGCCCTCCGCACGGATCAGAGAGGTGTTGGGCGTCTTGGTCGTCAGCACCACATTCGCCGCACAGGAGATCCGGTTCCCGCCGTTCGCCACAACGTAAGCACCGGAAGCAAACGACGCGGAAGCGTTGAACAGCAGATCGTCATTCGCCCGTAGAGTCGCAGGTGCCGCAAACGTCCCAGCCGTGTCCTGGATCAACACCAGCGTTGCGGGCTTGCCCGCGTAGGCGGCCACTGCGGCTCGAAGCTGCGCATCCAGCGAAGCACCCGCGTACCGCTGAAAATGGACCTCGGTCTTCTGCACCTTGGCCTGGGAAGGGCTGCTCGGCACAAACATCGCCGCGACCGTAATCATCAAGAGGTGGTGGACCAGCAAGCCTGTAAGCGTCTTCATTCTGCCTCGCAGGTCCATGCTACCGTCCGCTCTGCCCGCTTCCCGACTCTCGGAGTCGCCTCACTTCGGGTGATCCTCATCCGCTGGCAGATACCACGGCACATCCTTGCTCGGGAAGAGCGTGGCATGTTTGCTCACCATGTGTTTCATCACCCGGTGCGCAAGCCGTATCGAGGTATCCACCTCCGCCTCCAGGTCACGGTCCGATGCTGTCGGATGATCGTGGATCACCTTGCGCGCCGTGCGGATCGCCAGGATCACGCACGCACCCACAAGCACGGAAGTCCCCAGCTTCGAAAGGTCCACGTGTTTGTTGTAGCCGCCAATCTCCATGCATCGAAGTATAGGCGATGAAAAGGCGAAGATCATCCACAACGCGGAATCTCTTTCTTCAACCCCTCTTCGCTGCCCAGCCAGAGCACCAGTCAAGATTGTACGGACGAAGATAAGGAATTACTCATTTTGTGCAAAGTTTAGCAACCGCATTGGGTCAAAAGGTCTTATGGTGAGGTGAAACCCTCGAAACCTGACCCTGCCCTGCAGATGCGGGACCAGCAGCGTAACTCCGGAGACCGTATGGCATCTTTGCGTCACACCTTTGCAGTTCTGTCCTTCCTTGCGCTCTCGCTTACCGGATGCGGTGTCGATCCTGCCTCCCTGCCGGCCCCCACCATCTCACCCGGTGGCGGCACATTCGCCCGGACGCAAACGGTCACCATCACCTCCGTCAACAAAGACAGCGTCATCCGGTACACGGTCAACGGAAGCCCTGCGACTTCGTTCTCTCCCGCCTATAAAGGCCCCTTTCAGGTTGCAAGCACGTCGACTGTCAGCGCGATCGCCGTGATCTCCTCCGCGGCTTACAGCCGTGTCGCAACCGTCAAAATTAATATCAATCTGCCGGGGGCCGCTGCCCCCGTCATCACGCCCGCAACAGGTTCCTTCGCAGGCCCGCAGACCGTCACCATCACCGCGGCCACACCCGCGTCGACCGTCTACTACACCACCAACGGCTCCACGCCCACCGCGTCGTCGACGAAGTACACAGCGGCCTTCGCAGTCTCTGCAACAACGACAGTGCGCGCGATCACCATAGCTACCGGCTATAACAACAGTGCGGTCGCATCCTCCATCATCACGATCCTGCCGAAGACCGTCGCCCTACCCGCCATCAGCCCTGCCGGGGGCACCTTCACCACGGCACAGACCGTCACCATCACCGATGCCACGGCTGGCGCAGCCATCTACTACACCGTCGACGGCCGCACCCCGACCACTGCATCCACTCGTTACACTGCCCCCTTCCGCCTCAGCACCAGCTCCACCGTCAAGGCCATCGCCGTCGCGACCGGATACGGCAACAGCGCAATCGCGCAGGCCACCTTCAAACTCGCAGGAGCGCTGAACGGCGCGGTCCAGATCCGCAAGAGCGCAGTCGTGGGTGCGACCGTACGTCTCTACACCGCGGGAACCACCGGCTACGCGACCGCCCCCCGTCTCATCAGCCCGTCACTCTCCACCGACTCCTCCGGCCACTTCTCCCTCACCTATACTTGCGCCAGCGCGACCGACCAGGCGTTTCTGCTATCGAGTGGCGGCACTCCCGCAGGCGGATCTGCAGCAACTGACCTTCTTACACTCGTCACCGCACTCGGGCCATGCGGCAGCCTCGGCACAGCCGCGACTATCAACGAATTCACCACAGTCGCTGCGGCATACGCACTCGCACAGTTCAGCGATACCTACGCGGGGTACGCCTACGCACGCATCGGCGCACCGGCCTCGAACGCCGGAGGCATCGCAAGCGCCTTCCTTACCGCCAAGGTCATCGCGGACCCGGTCACAGGACTCCCGAGCGGCCCACAGCTCTCCCCAGCCAGCACGCTCCCGCTGGCAGAACTGAACTCGCTCGCCAACGCCCTTTCAACCTGCGGCGGTCTCACCGGTAGCGCCGCGTGCCAGCCTCTGCTGAACGCCACAACCACCCCGGGACCTGTTGGTAGCGGAGGCTACTCAACCGACAGTTTCTCCGCCCTCGTCAACCTCGCCCTCCATCCAGCCGCAAACCCAGCTGCGGTGTACGCGCTATCCACCGGCGGCGTCTTCACGCCACGCCTCGCAGCCGCGCCAGCCGACTGGACGCTGGCCGTGACGCACAAGGGCGGCGGCATCAACAAACCAACGGCAATCGCCATCGACGGCATCGGCAGCGTCTGGATCGCGAACTATGCAGGCGCGGTCACACGGCTGTCGTCGCAGGGCGCGGCCTTCTCGCCCTCGACTGGTTACACCGGTGGTGGCATGTTCGAACTCAACGGACTTGCAATCGACCGCTCCGGCAACATCTGGGTCGCCAGCAAGGAAAGTGCAGCCAGCGTGAATTCCGGGAAGGGCGCAGTACAGCAGTTGACCAGGCTTGGCGTCGTCCTCTCCGGCACCACGGGCTTCTCAAGTGGCGTCAACAATCCGGCCAGCCTCGCAACTGACGCACTCGGCAATGTCTGGGTGGCGAACGGTGGTAACTCCACCGTTGCCCTCCTCTCCTCGGCAGGAGCTCCCATCACACCGACCGGCGGTCTCGCCGGCACCTTCAACGATCCCTCCGCGATCGCGATCGACGCCACCAACGGTGCATGGTTCGCCAACCAGGGCGGTAGCACCCTGCTCCGCGTGGCCGCCGATCGCACGCTCGGCACCGCCGTCACCTGCTGCAACGCACCAGCAGGCATCGCGCTCGATAGCGCCGGCAACATCTGGGCCGCCAACTTCAGCGGCGACTCCGTCAGCGAGGTGCGCCCCTCCGGCAACGTCGCCTCGGCCGGCTACACGCTCGGCACCGGTACCCAACCGCAAGGCATCGCGGTCGACAGCGCCAACCACGTCTGGGTAGCCAACACCCTCACCGGAACACTGACGCAGCTCCAGGGCGAAACAGGCACCGGCACACCCGGCACCCTCCTCTCCGGCACCAACGGGTACGGCGCGGCAGCATCGCTCAAGAATCCGCAACGGCTGGCCATCGATCCCAGCGGCAACCTCTGGGTTACCAGCTACGGCGACACCGCGACCAACGGTGCCGTTATGGAATTCATCGGAGCCGCCGCTCCGGTGAAGACCCCGCTCATCGGTCTGCCCGCAAAACCCTAGGGAAAGGTGCCCCGGCTCGCGCTTTGCTCATCACGCGCGCGAGCCGCTACAATCCTCCGCGACTGAGACGATTCAATCGGAAGGTTTTGACCGCATGCGCGTCACCCTGCAAGCACTCCTGACGGCCGCAACAATCTGTGGCGCGGCTGTAACCTTCGCTGCCAGCAGACCGCCGGACATAGCCTTCCACGTCACCATGATCGACCCTAGCTACGGCGAAACCGTCGCCGTTACCGACATCAATCGCGACGGCAAACCCGACATCGTCGCAGGAGAAAGCTGGTACGAAGCACCGCACTGGACCAAGCATCCACTGCGCCAGATCGACTACGCCAACGGCTACATCGACAACTTCTCAGACCAGCCAATGGACGTCGACGGCGACGGCTGGACCGACATCATCCAGTTCAGCTACTTCGCACACAACATCGTCTGGCTCAAGAACCCCGGCAAAACCGGCGGTCCCTGGAAGCAAACCGAGATCGACAACAGTGGCCCAACCGAGTTCGCCTTCCTCGTCGACCTCAATAACGACAGCAAAGCCAACGAACTACTCCCCGAATTCGACCGGCCCAACGTGCCCGCCGCATGGTTCGAACTTGCGAATGGTAAGTGGGTCAAACACGTCGTCGCCAAGATGAGCTACGGCCACGGCATCGGCGCAGGTGACGTCAACGGCGACGGTCGCAACGACATCCTCATACCCAAAGGCTGGCTCGAAGCTCCGGCCGACATCCACGCCGAAGGCGACTGGGTCTTCCATCCAACCGACTGGGGATGGAAGTCCATCCCGCCCGCCGGAACGCCCGCTGATCAGGCAAAATCTGCAGCCCGCCCCAACGGCCAGTTCGGTTACATGCACCTGATCGACATCAACGGTGACGGCCGCAAAGACCTTCTGACCGGCGTGGCGCACGACTATGGCGTCGCCTGGTATGAGCAGACCGCCGACGGTAAATGGGTGCAACACGTCATCGACAGCTCATGGTCGCAGGCCCACGCCTCGCAGCTTGTAGACATGAACGGCGACGGCCAGCCAGACTTCGTCACCGGCAAGCGCTACTTCGCTCACAACGGCGGCGACCCAGGCGAGCGCGATCCCATCGGTCTCTACTGGTATGAATGGCGCAAGCTACCCGCCGACAAAGCCACACCCGCCAACGGTGGAGTCGAATGGACACGGCACATCGTCGACTACGGCGGACGCATGGGCGGCGGCGTTCAGACGGTCGCAGTCGACATCGACGGCGATGGAGACCTGGACCTCGTCAGCGCTGGTAAGAGTGGTTTGTTCCTTGCCGAAAACCTGACGAAGTCGCCGAAGGCAACACCATCCAGACACTAACCCCGGTCATCACCGATGAGGGAGGTTTACTTCACCGCGCGCCTCAGCAACGGTTCGTTGCGCGGAGCATCCTTCCACAGTGCCTTCAGATCGTCTTCGACCCGCGCGGCATTCGGCTCATCGCCCATCCTGTGATAGGCCGTCGCCAGGCCCGCCTGCGCTGCCGGGTAGACCAGTGTCCCCGTCAGCAGTGATGCTCCGCGCTTTGTGATCACAGCTTGGAAGTCACCAATGGCGAGCACCCGCTCCTTCATCGCCAGGTGTATCTCACCGCGAAGCATGGCCGCAACGGGTGCCTGTCTGCCACCACGGCTGCTCTGCAGAATGTCGAGCGCTCCCTGCGCATCGCCGTTGCTCCACGTATCGGCCGCGCGTGCAATCGTTGCCAGGTGCACATCGTTGATTCCCGCGCTGCCTGGCGCGTGCTTGCACCATGCCCCGGCAATCTCTGCATAGAACTCGGCCAAGTCGCCTGCCTTCGCGGCACGAATTGCACCGCCGTCGCAATGTCCGGCCATCGCTTGAAGAGCGGAGATACGTGTACGCATGAGCGTTCCCGTTGACGCGACTTCCCGCATCTGCTGCAGGCGAGCCGCCGCGCCTTGCCCAAATCGCGACGCCTCGACCAGCCTTCCGCGATTGGCAAGATAGGTCACCACGGCCCACTGATCCTGCCAGTTCGACGATGCTTCCGCGAGGGCCAGCGCCATTGACTCGGTAGCCAGATCCCCGCGCAGATAAGCTGCCAGCAACAGCAATCCAGGCGTGGAGGCGCGCAGTGACACGGCGTGAGCCTGCTGCTTCAGCGCGGACTCATAGTGGTCCTGCGAGATCATGGCCTCTGTCGCGATGGTGATGGCACCACGACCGGCTGGGTCGAAGAGGACAGCTTTGTTCCCGACTGCCTCCGCCTCTGCGCCACGCCCGGCCGCAAGCAATTGCCGTGCAAGAGCAATCTGCGCTTCGGTCTGAGTCGGACAGGCCGTCGCCCATTGCTGCGCCGCATCGAGCGCGCCGGCGGCGTCTGCGATCTCATAGACTGCGCGGTTTCTCTCGCACACGCCAACCCGTCCAGCCATCGGCTTCAGAAGGGCCGCAGCCTGCAGGCGCTCCGGTTCTGCTCCCGCCTGACGTAGTGACTCCACCAGATCCAGCCTCGCAGTGACAAAGGACGGATCGTCGGCCAGAGCCTTTTGAAACTGTTCAACGGCCGCCGTCGGCTGCCCCGCTCGTAGCAGCGATGAGCCGCGCGCGTACAACGCCAGCGCACTCAGCGAAGCTGTAGCCTCGTTCGCCAGTTGAACCGTATCCGCTCCGGCCTGTTCCGGCGTTTCGCCCATGTGTGTGCGCAGCGCGACCGCCAGTCGACTCAATGCATTGGGCAGCTCCACCATGGATGCCGCGTCGACATCTTCCTGTGCCAGCCTGGAGCTGTCCGTCGTCTTCAGGATCTCGGCGTGTACGTGGTATCGCTCGCCGTCGCGCGATACAGAGCCAGTCAGATAAGCCGCTGCGCCACTGCGCTTCGCCATCTCTGCCGCGTCCAGATCCACTGTATCTGGAGAGGGCGCAAAGCCTGTCAGATGGAGAGACGGCATTTCCTTCAAGAGGATCTGCATGGCAACCGCCGGAGTTTCCTGCAGAACAGCGTTGCCGGTGGAATTATCGAACTGCGTAATCTGTAATGACCCAGTGAAGACGCTTGCTGCCGATGTCGCTGCTCCTCTCGGCCGCAGAAAGATTGCGGCCGCAATGCCCGCCAACAATAGAACGGCCAGCACAGGAATCCACCAGCGTATGCGACCCGTTGCTTCCACCTCTTCCGAGTCACCCTCAGCAGCAGCCCGCTCAAAGGACAGATCCTGTAGGAGGCGAGCAGCATCGAGTTCGAGTGAGGGCCGGCTACCGGATGTGCGCGCATAAATCTGGGAAGGCCGGCTGCCGGAAGGCTTGATTCGCGGGCCGCGTACCGTTGGCTCCTGAACCGGCACTACATGTTTTGGTTGGGTTTCGCGCGACGGCAAGGGCCTAACCGGCAACTCTTGGGAGACCGCAGCAGGCGTGTCCTGCGGAACGGACGTAACACTCGCACCAGAGGAAACAGAGGGCCGCGCGGGAGCCTCATGCTTCAGCTTTCTCAAGTCTTCCAACAGCACGGTCGCAGACTGAATGCGATTCTCGCGCTTTTTCTCCAGCAGCTTGCGGATGATGGCATCCATCCCGGGCGACAAGTGTGAGTTCTGCATGCGCGGAGGCACCGGGTCGCTTCCCAGCAGCTCTGCAAACACCACAGCACTCGTCGCACCGCGGAAGGGCACATCGCCCGTTGCAAGCTCGTACAGCACAGCTCCCAGCGAAAACAAATCGGATCTGGCGTCCAGGTCTTCGCCGCGCGCCTGCTCCGGCGACATGTACTCGACGGTTCCGACAGTCGAACCGGTGCGGGTCAGCCCGCCGGCATCGCCATAAAGAATGCGATCCGTCTCCATCTTCGCCAGACCGAAATCCAGCACCTTCAACTGCTTCTCCCCGTGCGGACCATCCACCAGGAACAAGTTCGCCGGCTTGATGTCCCGGTGCACGATGCCCTTGGCATGTGCAGCCGCCAGCGCCAGCGCCGCCTGTGTTGCAATGGCCTCCAGCTCGGCTGGCAACATCGGCACACCGTCCACCAGCCGGTCTTTCAGGCTCTGGCCGTGGAGCAGTTCCATCACCAGGTACGGATCGCCGTCTTGTTCGCCGATATCGAAGATCGTTGAGATATTGGGATGGTTCAGCGAAGATACTGCGCGTGCCTCGCGCAGAAAGCGTTCGCGAGCACTTGCCATCTCCAGGTGGCGATGCAGAACCTTGATGGCAACGTCGCGTTCCAGCCGCCGGTCGCGCGCACGGTACACCGCACCCATGCCACCGGCACCGATCTGTTCCAGCACAACATAGGGCCCATACTGCAGCGGGCCGTTCTGCTCCATTGCGTGGCTCCCTAAGCTGGCCCAAATGCGCCGCATGCCTCGCGAATGACTTCACTGAGACTGCGTTCCTAACCAATCGGCTATCGCGAAATCATATACTGAAACGCACAACGCCCTGCCGCTGGCTCCAGCTCACCTGGAACCAGCGGAAGGCCCTGCGGCGGCAGGCCAACTTCCCTCGCCTGCTGCATGGATTGCTACATTGGCCTCACGTATGACCAGCCTCGCACCCTCGCAGATCGCAGCAGCGCCCGTCCTACCGATTGGTCCACAGGTCCTGATGATCGACGCGGACGACACGCTCTGGGAGAACAACATCTACTTCGAGCGCGCGATCGAGCGCTTCGTCGAACTGGTCGCGCACCCCAAGCTCTCTCCCGCAGAAGTACGCGAAGCCTTCGACGCGCTGGAAGCAACACGGGTCAAGACGCACGGCTACGGCACAGGAGCCTTTCATCAATCCTTGATCGCCGGCTACGCGCACCTTACCGGCGCTGAGGTCACAATCGACACGCACGAACATCTCGCCGCATGCGCGGTCAGCGTTCGCGACGCAGAACTCACGCTGCTCGACGGTGTCTTCGAAACGTTGCCGCTGCTCGCGCAAAAGCACACGCTGATCCTCGTGACCAAGGGCGACCACCAAGAACAGACTGCCAAGCTCTCGCGCTCCGGACTCCACGAGCACTTCCACCACGTTGAGGTCCTGCCAGAGAAACACACCGCAGCGTACGAGACATTACTTCATCGTTACGATTGCGACCCCGCTGTCACGTGGATGATCGGTAACAGTCCACGCAGCGACGCCAACCCCGCGCTGGCCGCGGGCATGCACGCCGTCTATCTGCCACACCCAAGTACGTGGGTGCTTGAGAGCGAGCCGCTCGCCGAGCCTCGACACGACCGTCACCTCTTGCACCTGTCCAGCTTCCGCGATCTCCTGAAGCACTTTTCATAACCCGTTTTCCGCAGGCAGAGTTTAGGGCTTTACTCTGCTATACTTAGGTCTGGATGGGGCTTCCCACAGTAGTGCAAGCAGTATGCGCTTTCTGTATGCGGAGGTGGCGAAATTGGCAGACGCACTAGCTTGAGGTGCTAGCGGGTAACACCATACGGGTTCAAGTCCCGTCCTCCGCACCACTCCTAAATCTCAAGCAAACAAAGAAGGCCAACCCAAGCGGTTGGCCTTCTTTTATTTGTCCTCCGACAACCATGTCGCCAATGTGAAATCAGTGTCACAAGACGCTGCGCGTCGTCTTATGACTGATGACGGACGTAATCAAGGTAGGATGAGGGAGTTACCTCCAAGAGGCCTCTTATGTTCGTTGAGTTGCGTGACATCGTCCGGGCTCTAGACGCGAACCAGATCATCCCCTTCTTCCAGCCCATCGTCGAAATCCGAACCGGAAACCTGAAGGGATTCGAAGTCCTCGCCAGGTGGCAGCATCCTGAGCACGGCCCCATCCTGCCACGAAACTTCATCTCGCTCGCAGAGAGCAACGGACTGATCGGTTCCCTCACCCAACAGATATGCCAGAAGGCATTCCTAGCCGCCAAGGACCTGCCGAAGCACCTGACTCTCTCGGTCAACGCCTCCCCGATCCAGATGAGCGAATCTACTCTGCCCGGACAGATTCATTCCATCGCCGGCAGCACTAGCTTTTCTCTGAAACAACTCATCGTCGAAGTAACCGAGACCGCCCTTCACCACGATCTGAGCCTGGCCAAAAAGAACGCCGGCGAACTGCGTGAAATGGGTTGCAAGCTCGCCATGGATGACTTCGGCACCGGCTACTCCAGCCTTCGGCACCTGCAGTCGATGGCCTTCGACGAACTGAAGATCGACGCCAGTTTTATCGCATCCATGACCGTCGCCCGCGACAGTCGCAAGATTGTCGCCGCCATCGTCGGTCTGGCACAGAGCCTTGATCTCATCACCGTTGCCGAGGGCGTGGAGACTGAAGAACAGGCCGATATGCTCATCTGGCTCGGCTGCGAACAGGCGCAGGGCTGGCGCTACGGTCGGCCGCAAGGTGCTGAATGTATGGCCGCAATGATCGCAGCGGAACCGATCGCCGCTCTGCCGGCACTCGCCACGCCCGGCGACGATTGGGCTACTTCCAGCCTCGAAGCACTGCCGACCCTCCGCATGGCGCAACTCCAGGCTATCTACGACGGAGCACCGGTCGGCCTGTGTTTCCTCGACAAAAAACTTCGCTACGTCAGCCTGAACAAGCGCCTCGCCGAGATGAGTGGCATCTCCGTCAGGGCGCATCTGGGCCACCCGATCCAGGAGGTCTATCCCGAGTGGTATCCCATCTTCGAGCCCTATCTCGCCCGAGCATTACAGGGCGAGGCCGTCTCGCGCGTGGAACTCCACGGACCGCACCAATTCCCCGGTGGCGCAGACCTCGAACTCCTGGCCTCCTATCAGCCCGCGTGGGATGAGGCCGACGAGGTCATCGGCGTCTCCATCTCGGTCCTCGACATTACAGAACACAAGCGCAAACGGCGCTCGGCCGCACGCAAGACTGACCCCGAGGCATTTCTCTACGAGGTAAACCCGGAAGTCCCATGGGTCATGGACTCGGACGGAAACAACCTCCAGGTCAGTTCGCGCTGGGTCCAGACCACGCCTCTCGGCAAGGATCGGACGCGCAACCTGCGGTGGCTTGAAGCGCTCCATACCGACGACCTCGCCAACACGTTGAAGGTCATGAAACACGCACTGCGAACCGGCAAACCGATCGATGTCGAGTACCGCGTCATGGGCATCGATGGCGATTGGCGATGGATGCGCTCCACCGGCTCCCCTCGCTTCGGTCCCTCCGGCGAGATCACACGCTGGTACGGCAGTGTTGAGGACATCGACGACCGCAAGGTCAAAGAGCAGGAGACCCTTCGCAGCAGAGCGAAGCAGGCACAGGAAGACGATGAGATCCTGGCAAAGGGCCTTTTGATCACCCACACCATCCAGTCTTCGATCACAGAACAGATCTGCCAGGACAAAACGGACGAGTCCGCTCCGGCAGCATAAGCTGTCCACTTACGACGACAGGAACTCCCGATGGTTCGTCACGGGATTTGACGCGGTCCACGGTGATACACTCACTGCTGGAGAGATGTGCCAAGAGGCAACTCTTTCAAGAGCTCTCGCAAGCGACCATCGCTCCAATCCCTGACTCCTCAGGCCACGCGGTTCCGCCGCACCCATTCTGATCTGCGCCAAAAGCGTACCGCGCCGTTACCCGGCGCATTGAGGCAAGCTCCAGACCGATGAACGCCCTTCTGATCCTTCTCGTCATCCTGCATGTCGTTATCTGTGTCTTCCTCATCGGCGTCGTCCTGTTGCAACAGGGCAAGAGCGCCGATCTCGCCGGAGCCTTCGGTGGACAGGGTTCGCAGACCGCCTTCGGCCCGCGTGGCGCAGCCAATCTGCTCACCCGCCTGACCACCTGGTCGGCAGTGCTCTTTATGCTCACTTCGATCAGCCTGACCATCCTGATGTCGCGCACCAGCGATCGTTCGGTGCTGTCGGGCATCAAGACACAGCAGAGCGCGCCGAAGAAGTAAGGCGCTCAACGGTTCTTCCAAGGGGCGTAGGCTTATGGCCTGCGCCCCTTTGCTGTGCCCATTAACCCCGTAGGAGCTTCCCCTGTGCAACGTGAGACCTTCCCCGTCGGCCCGCTCCAGTGCAACTGCTCCATCCTCTACGACGAAGCAGCACACGACGCCACCGTCGTCGACCCCGGCGCAGATCTCGCACGCATCACCGCATTCCTGACCGCGCACACGCTTAAGCTGCGGCAGATCGTCGTGACTCACGGTCACCTCGATCACATCGCCGGAGCAAAACTCCTCTCGGAACAGACGGGCGCGCCTGTCCTCTACCATCAGGCCGACCTCGCCCAGCTCGCGTGGATGGAACAGCAGGCCGCATGGATGGGCGTCCCGACGCCGAAGGTCGCACCACCCGACGAGAGCGCCGAGGAAGGTACGAAGATCGTCGTCGGCACACAGACCGGAACGGTGCTCCACACCCCAGGTCACACCGAAGGCAGCATCTCCCTGCTTTTTCCCGAGAGCAATCTGCTTCTGGCCGGCGATACACTCTTCCGCAGCGGCATCGGTCGGACGGATCTCCCCGGCGGCGACACCGCGACTATCCTTCGCTCCATTCGCGAGAAGCTCTTCCCTCTTCCCGAGAACACAGAAGTGATCCCCGGTCACGGACGCGCCACGACCATCGGCCATGAGATCGAGCGCAACCCGTTCTTCAATGAATAGAGTCACTTAATCGCAGGCATCGAAAGCATCGGACGAGATGTTTTCCAGAGTGTTTACTCTCGTGGTTCAGCTTCCCGGCAGGTACTGCGAGTGGCGGAAGCCCGCCCGGCGGATTGCAAAGCAGCCAACCGCCTCACGGTAATCCCGCTTCACCTTGTCCCAGAGGCCATACTCATGGGGCCACTGCGCGGGGTGCGTGCGCCAGTCAAAGTTCAGGCCGTCCTTGTAGTGCTCCAGGATTAGCGCGGTCCGCGGCAGATGGTACGGCGAACTAATCACCTCCGCCGAGTGCCATCCGTGATCCGCCATGATGGCGTGGCTGTACCAGATGTTCTGGATGGTGTCCTTCGCCTTCCCTTCAATGACGATCGCCTCCCGCGGCACGCCTTCCGCGGCTGCGTAGTCGGCCATCACCTGACCTTCGACATAGCTGTTGTGCGCCGGTCCGCCCGTCATGATCACGTGCTGCGCCACGCCCGCCTTGTACTCGCGCACACTCTCATCGATCCGCTCGCGCAGTTCGACTGAGGGCGTACCGTCCGCCTTAGCAGGCGTGCCGAGGACAATCAGCGTGTCAAAGTGACTTTGTGTCGTGTTGTGATCCGGCACCGTCCACCAGAACAGAAAGACCACCAGCACCGAGCACACGGCCGCGGCCAGCATCGCCCAAAGGATTACCCGTACAAATCGCATGCCGCCAACGTAGCACGATCAGCCATACCAAATCAGAAGGCCACCCGAAGGTGGCCTGTGATTTGAAGCATCTTCAAGCGTCCTGTTTGGCCTATCGCCGGCCAGACTTCTTCGCAGGCACGGCTTTCTTGCCAGCCTTCGCAGGTACGGCCTTCTTTGCAGGAGCCGCCTTCTTCGCAGGTACAGCCTTCTTCGCCGGAACAGCTTTCTTGGCGACAACCTTCTTCGCGGCCGCCTTCACAGGTGCCGCCTTCTTTGTGGCAACCTTCACCGGCGCCTTCTTCGCAACGGCCTTGGCTGGTGCCTTCGCGGGCGGTACGGCCTTCTTGGCCACAGCCTTTGCAGGAGCGGCCTTGACCGGTGCTGCCTTCTTGACCACAACCGGAGCCGGAGCGGCCTTCGCAGGCGGTGCAACCTTCTTTGCGGCGACCGGTTTCGGTTCGGCAGCGGAAGCAGCCTTTACGACGACCGGTGCCACAGGAGCAGCCTTCTTCGGAGCAACCACCTTCACGGGCGTGGGCTCAGGAGCGACCTTCGAGATCGGCGTGCGAGGCGTCGGCTCCGGTCCACGATCCGGGCCGGTAAGATCGCCAACTTCGGTCAGACCAGATTCCAGGCCGGCATTCTCTTCTTCGGCCGCAACAGTCACCGCGGCCTTCTTGGCCTTGGCGCGGCTCGGGCGCGCTTCCTTCTTCGCGCGAGCGCGACGAAGGTTCACAGGCGGCGGTGGCGCGGGCGGAGAATAGGGCTCCAGGAAAGCCTTCATCTCTTCCGGAGTCGACAGCTTGCCGTCCATCAACTCGAAGAACAGCTTATCCAGCAGTTCCGCATAGATCGGGAGGTCCTGCGTAATGCGCATCTCCGTCAGCAGCGAGTACGGAATGCGCTGGCGTGCATTGGGCGATTCGGTGAGGAACGTCTTCAGACGAGCCTGGACTGGTGCCGACTTGCTGCCATAGGCAGTCGCCAGAATCAGGTTGGGCTCGGACGCGTGCAGCATCCGCCATGCAGCCGAAGGCGCAGCGACGTCCTTCGCAGAAAGCTGCGTTGCAAAGTCCTTCGTGCGGGCATCCAGCGTATCGATCTCACGAACGAAGCCAGGCCGCACGAACATCGCCTTCAACTGCGCGACCTCGGTCGCCGACATCTTCGCCGTGACCAGCGGGAACGCGACGGCGGCGGGCTGCGACAGGATGCTCTGCATCTGCAACTGGCCCTGGCGCTCATGCAGATCGCTCAGCGCTGCGGTATTCGCCTTGGCAGAGCTTAGTGCTGGATACAGCGCCGTCACCCAGCCCTCGGCCTCGAGCGCACGCAGCACGCGGACAGGGTCTTCTTCATGGAAGATCTCTTCCAGCTCGTATCCGCGGCTCCAGTCGCCCAGAGCGGAGATGTAGCCTTCTTCCTTCGCCGTCTCGTAGCGCTGACGGGTCTTCTCTTCCATCTGCCAGCCCAGACGCGCGATCAGGCGCGTCATGCGGATCAGGCGCGACGGGTCTTCGATGAAGCCGTAGTTGCTCACCAGCCGCAGTTCGCGGTTTTCGATGTCGGCCACGCCGTTCAACGGATCCATCAGAAGCCCATACGATCCCTCGTTCAGCGAGATGGCCATGGCGTTCGCTGTAAAGTCGCGGCGGCGAAGGTCGTCGGTGATGTTGCCGGGTTCGTACTGTGGCTTACCGGGCTTTGGCCAGGTGACGGAAACGGCCGAACTCAGTTCGACACGCACGCCTCCCGGGAAGACCAGGAAAAGCTGTGAAGCGGTGGGATTTTCGCCCACAACTTCAGCGCCAGCCGACGTCAACGGGTTCTTCAACCGGGAGACATCCCCCTGAACAGTCAGGTCAAGATCGCGAATTGATCCGCCACCGGTAAGGTCGCGAACCGCACCACCCGTCAGGAATACGGTGGTGTCGAACTCGCGAGCGACGGTGCGAATCGTTCCAATGGCCCTCTGCTGCGCGGGCGAAAGGCGGGTTTCCAGCAGATAGATATAATCAGCCATGAGCCGTTCAGTCTCCAGATCGCGGCCCATCACGGCGGCCGCGCGATGCCGATAAGCGTCGCTGATTCAGCAGGTTAGCGACTGGGTGAAAGCCTCGGCACAAAATGCGAGTGTAGCACGATGCTGGTGATTTGAATACCCATCCCGGCGCTATTTCTTGCCACAGCAGTGGTGCAGGACCAGAATAGGCGCAGAGGCCGGGGAACCGACCCACTGGGAGTGAGCGAGAGATGGCGTCAAGCCGCAAGAAAGTCATAGTACGCCGCTTCCTGCCAGGCCTCCTCTGGGGCTACCTCCCATCCAGCGGACTCGCCCACACCGGCCAACCGCCCATGCTCGATCTCCTCGACCTCAGCGGACGTATCCAGCCGGTACCCCTCACAGACGTCAAGTACGCCGCCTATGTGCGCGACTTCAACACGGCGGACTCCGTCACCCCGGAACGTCTCACCCGCAAGACCTTCCTGGCACGTCCTCGAACCGAAGGCCTCTGGCTCCGTCTCACCCTGCGCGATGGCGACATCCTCGAGGGCTTGGCTCCCTTGGACCTTACCCTCGCGGACGGATGGTCCCAGGATCTCGGCGTCCACCTGGTCCCTCCCGACATCCGTGGCAACACCCAGCGACTCTTCGTGCCGCGGCTCGCCATTGAGTCAATGGAAGTACTTGCCGTCGTCACCACGCCCTCTCGCAAAAAGCCGGTAGCCATCGCAGCCGAGGTGGAGGAGCAGCCTGACCTCTTCAGCCTCGCTCTCCCTCCGGACGCCCGCACCCAGTAGCCCGGGAAGCAGTACGATTGACCGCATGAAACTTTCAGAGATCGCGAGCCGCCTCGGCGCGGAGCTGGTCGGTGACGGTGACGTTGAGATCACAGGAGTCGCCGGCATCGAGCATGCCAGGCCGGACCAGATCACCTTCATTGCGAATCCGAAGTACGCTCCGCTCGCAAAGTCCACAAAGGCGGCCGCCATTCTCGTCGAGCCGGACTTCCCCGCCCTCGAAGGCACCGCGACCCTCCGCATCAAGAACTGCTACCGCGCCTTCGCTCAGACCATCAGCCTCTTCTACACCGCGCCGAAGTACACGCCCGGCATCCACGCAACCGCCGTCATCGACGCGTCGGCCGCCATCGGTGATCGCGCGCACGTCGGCGCTTATGTCGTCATCGGAGCAGACGTAGTCGTCGGTGACGATGCCGTCATCCTGCCGCACACCGTCATCTACCAGGGGGCCCGTCTCGGCCATCGCTTCTTCGCGCATGCGCACGCCGTCGTGCGTGAGTTCTGCCGCCTCGGCGACGATGTAACTCTGCAGAACGGCGCAATCATCGGAGCCGATGGCTTCGGCTACGCCCGCGACGGTTCGGCATGGGTCAAGATCGTGCAATCCGGCGCGGCAGTGCTCGCCGATCGTGTTGAAGTCCAGGCCAACGCCTGCGTCGACCGCGCCAGCATCGGCGAAACAAGCATCGGTGCGGGCAGCAAGATCGACAACTTGGTACAGGTAGGACACGGCTCGACTGTCGGCGAGAACACACTCCTCTGCGCGCAGGTGGGCTTGGCAGGCTCGACCGAGGTAGGCGACCGCGTCATTCTCGCTGGCCAGGTCGGCGTGGCCGGTCACTGTAAAGTCGGCGACGGCGCCGTAGCAACCGCACAGAGCGGCATCCCCAGCGACGTCGCACCCGGCGCTGTCGTAAGCGGCTATCCTGCAATGGACAACCGGCAATGGTTGCGCTCCGTCGCAGCGTTTACAAGACTCCCCGAAATGCTGCGCGATCTGCGAACCCTGCGTAGAACAACCAATCCAAACGAGTAATGCGATCAACGCAAGTGGGGTGACTGGCAAGCCCCCTAAAGCATCTGACCGAGAGAGTATGGCTGACGACATCACTATCGAGAACGGCAACAACGACGGCAACAATCTTCTCTCCATGCCGGGCGCAGGCAGTAAGGGCGCACCGGAGGAGTTGAAGCCAGTCCGCGTTCTGCTCCTGGATGACGACCCAGCCAACCTGCTTCTGCGCGCCGCAATCCTGCGACAGAACGGCTACGAGTCCCTACCCGCCGGCACCATCGAAGAGGCAAACGAACTCCTCGAAAGCACCGACATCGCAGTGCTCGACTACCACCTCGGCGCAGGCAAATTCGGCACTGCCGTCGCGGCAAAGCTACGCCAGCGGCGACCTGAAGTGCCGATCATCATCCTCTCCGCAACGCTCGAACGGCGTTTCGGCGGCATGGAAGACATGCACCTGCTCAAGGGCCACAGCTCCGTCGACGATCTACTCTCGGCCCTTCGCGGCCTCGAAGCCAAGCGTCGTGGAGCACCCGTCGTCGTCGATGCACGTGAGTTCTACTACAGCCGCATTGCCATGGCCATCGGTGTCGACGTCCTTGTGCAGATCCTCGATCCAGAGGGCAACTGGCACTACGTCAACGAAAGCACTGCAGAATACCTCGAGAAGCCCCGCGACTGGTTCCCCGGCCGAAACATCTTCGCCGAGATGTCGAACACCATGCGCGACTGGCGCGATGTCCTCTACGCCGTCTCCACCACCCGCGAAACCTACATCGACCGCACACGCCGCGGCCTGCTGATGGAACCGCGTGAAGAAGAGGGCAACGCCACCTGGAGCGTCCTCGCCTTCCCGATCATGTTGCACGATGGCCGCAGCGGCGTCGTGCTCAGCGCACGCATTCTCGATCGCCACTCCGGGAACGCCTTCGCATAGCGCAGGACCGGCCTGATACCCTGCTCTCTATGCGTCGACTCTTCCTTGGCCTTGCGTTGGGTATGTCCTCGGTCCTGACGGGCTGCCATTCCCATTACATTCAGGCCACCATCACCAACGCGAGCGATGCACCCCTGAACGTCGTTCAGGTCGACTACCCGAGCGCCAGCTTCGGCACGCAGCTTCTCGCGCCCGGCGCCAGCTTTCACTACCGCTTCAAGCTCCTCGGCAGCGGCAACATCAAGGTCAGCTTCATCGACGCCGCAAAGCACGAGCACGCGCAGACCGGCCCCTGGCTCAACGAAGGCCAGGAGGGCACGCTCGACATCACGCTGCCCACGCAGGACCACGCCGACTTCCACACGAGCCTGAAGCCGTGAGCACTGCACCCGCGTCACCCGGCGCCTTCATCACCTTTGACGGACCCGACGGCTCCGGCAAGACCACCCAGATCAAACGCCTCGCCGACTGGCTGCGCGAACGCGGCACCGAGCCCGTCCTCCTCCGTCAACCCGGCGGCACACCGCTCGGCGAACGCATCCGCAGCATCCTGCTCGACTCCCGCTCTGAACAATCCCTCGGCGAGATTGCTCCCCTCACCGAACTCGCACTGATGTTCGCAGACCGAGCCCAGTCGATCCGCCAGGTCATCCAACCCGCGCTCGCCGAAGGCAAAGTCATTCTCTGCGACCGCTATACCGACTCCAGCGAGGCCTATCAGGGTGCCGGCCGCGGTCTCGGCACCGATCGCGTACTGGCCGTCCACCGTGCCATCTGCGACGACCTGCAGCCGTCGCTCACCGTCCTTCTGTTACCCGATGTCGACCAGGCACTCAAACGCGCCCGCCGCCGCAACGAACGCTTCAAGCAACAGAACAACGGAGCCGACGAGAACCGCTTCGAAGCCGAGGGCGAGGCCTTCTATCGCCGCGTCCACGACGCCTATACCGCCATCGCCAAACGCGAACCGCAGCGCGTCGTTCTCATCGGCCCCGGAACTGGTGATGACAGCATCGAAGCCATCGCCGCGCGTGTGCGTCAGGTCGTAGAGCAACGACTCGTGGCGGCTGGCATCCGAGTCTAACGACTATGGCCGACACCATCGACTTTGAGAACTCCTACGTCTTCCGGCCTGCGCACGAGCTGACGACCAAGACAGGCACGTGGCGCATCCCGCCCGGCCTGCGCAAGACGCTGCCCTTCTACCTGCACAAGCCCTGGGCGCGCCTCGGCAAGCCCATCCTGCTCTTCGAGTACATGGCGAAGCACTGCGGTCCCATCTCGCACTACATGCTCTTCGGCAACCATGTCATCTTCCTCAGCGACCCCGCCGCCATCCGCGAGGTCCTCATCAACCAGGCCGGCAAGTTTGTGCGCGAACGCACCATCGTCCGCCTCAAGATCCTCCTCGGCGAGGGCCTGCTCACCAGCGACGACCCAACGCACAAGCGCTCGCGCCGCATCGTCGCCCCAGCATTCCACCGCCAGCGCATCTACGACTACGGCAGCGAGATGGTTCGCAGCACCCTTCACTGGCGCGACCAGTGGTCCGACGGCGCCATCGTCGACATGAACGCTGAGATGATGACGCTCTCACTCGACATCGTGGCCCGCACCCTCTTCGACACCGAAGTCGACGACGACATCCGCGAGATCAACGAGCAGACCAACGTCATCATGCGCATCTACAACTTCCTGATCGCCTTCCCCAACGCGGAAGCCTTCCTGAAGTACAAAATCCCCATGCCCGGCCTCAGCAAGTTCGCCAAGGCTCGTGCTGGTCTCGACAAAGTCGTCCGCCGCATCATCGCCGATCGCAAGGTAGCCAACGCCGCCGACCCTGAACACGCCGATCGCAAAGACCTCCTGAGCATGCTGCTCTCTTCGCGCGACGAAGACGGATCTGAACTCAGCGACGAACAACTGCGCGACGAAGTTCTCACCATCTTTCTCGCAGGCTATGAGACGACGGCCAACGCCCTCTCCTGGACCTGGTATCTCCTCGCCACGAACCCCGAGCATCAGGAGCGCCTCTTCGAAGAGGTTCGCCAGGTCCTCGACGGCCGCGCTCCCACCCTCGACGACTACGCCAACCTCAAGTACACCCAGATGGTCTTCGCCGAAGCCATGCGTCTCTATCCGCCTGCATGGGCCATGGGCCGCAAGTCGACGGAACCATTCGAGATCGGCCCCTACCGGATGCCCGCGGGAACCCACGTCTTCATCTCGCAGTACATCCTGCAACGTGACGAGCGTTACTACCCCGACCCGCTGCGCTTCGATCCTCTCCGCCACACCGAAGAAGAGAAAGCCAAGCGCGACAAGTTTGAGTACTTCCCCTTCGGCGGCGGTCCGCGCCAGTGCATCGGCGAAGGCTTCGCCTGGCTTGAGGGCGTCATGCTCATCGCAACCATCGCGCAGAAGTGGCGCCTCGAATGGATTCCCGGCCAGCCCGTCGAGGTCGAAGAGAAGATCACGCTGCGGCCCAAATACCCGATGCGTGTCACCCTGCACGCGCGTTAGCTGAGCTATTGCAAATGCGTTCGCGGTAGTCTGTTCTCGACCGTTAAAGTCGACGCACGGAGATCGCAATGAACCGCAGAAAATTTCTGGCCGCAACCGCTGTCATGCCCAGCGCAATCGCACAGACCTCGCAACCCATCACCCACGTCGATACCAAGACAACAGGTGCGCGGCTCAAGAGTTCCGTCGTGAAAGCAAAGGGCCTGCCCGCCGAAGGCGACAGCCCGGGCGCAAAGGCGATGGTCTCCTTCAACGGCCCGACGCTCCAGCTCGAAGGCATTGCCTCAGGAGCATGCACGCTCGAGCCGGGTGCACGTCCGCATCCGCCACACCGTCACCCGGAAGAAGAGTTGATGATCATCGCATCCGGCACCGGCGAGATCGTCGTCGACGGAGTCACCTCACAGGTCCAGGCTGGTGACATGATGTACGCAGAAGCCAACGTCCTCCATGGCATCACCAACACCGGCAAGACTGTCATGACTTTCTACTTCACCAAGATCATGGCGAAGCCGGTCTAGATCCTACGCACGTGAATTCCGGCGGACGCTAGGCCGCAGCCTTCGGAACAAACAGCTCGCTCTGATTCTTTCCGCGACGCTTTGCAGCGTACATCGCTCCATCGGCTTCACTCAGCAGGTCGTCGGGGGTGAGCGCCGTTCCCGGATAAAGAGTGATCCCGATGCTGCTCGTCACCTGAACTGTTTGGCCTGCAATGATCATGGGCGCCGCCAATTCTCGCGAGATACGCGCCGCCAGCATCTCTGTGTCGCCCACGCCGCGAATCTCCGGCAGGACGATCACGAACTCATCTCCGCCCATCCGGATCACTGAGTCGATCGACCGCATGCAACCACTCAATCGACGCGCCACTGTCACCAATGTCTCGTCGCCCGCCGCATGTCCCAGGGTGTCGTTGATCTGCTTGAAATTATCCAAATCGATCACGAACACACTCATCAACTGCCTCGTACGGTCCGCCCGGAAGATTCCCTGCTGAATCCGGTCTTTCAATACCCGCCGGTTCGGCAGTGACGTAAGCGAATCATGCAGGCCATGGGACAGCATCAGCTCCTCGGCCTCTTTCCGCTGAGTGATGTCGGAAGCGTTCACCACCACACCGTCGTGCAACTTCACTACCTGCACGCGGATCCAGGAACTGCGGATGTTACGGTCATGCACTCGGCACTCATGGACCAATGGCACACCCGTGAGAGCTACCTGCTTGTAGAGATCGAACAGCCCAAGCTCTCGGTTCACCGGCAGCAACTCACACATCCTGCCGCCCAGTAGCTTATCCAGCGGAACCAATACCATCTTCGACACATTTGCGTTCAGATACGTGAACGTGAAATCCACGATGTCATCCTTCTTGTCGCGCACGGATTCACAGACGTAGATACAGTCCAGGCTGCACTCCGAAGCCGCAAACAGGCGGTCCCTCTCGTCCGACAATTGCAGCTCGGCATTGACCCTGGCGGTCACGTCGTTTTGTATCCCTACGAAGTGCGTCAGCCGCCCCTTCAAGTCCAAGATCGGTGAAAGATACAGCTCGTTCCAGAAAGGCGTTCCATCCTTGCGGTAGTTGCGCAGCAGGACCCGCTCTTCACGCCGCTCTTCTAGGGCCTTGCGTATCTTCACCACGCCCGGCTGATCCCTGTTGTTGCGCTGAAGGAAGTTGCAGTCACGCCCCAGTACTTCGTTGGATCGATATCCCGTCATCTCTTCAAACGCGGAATTGACGTAGAGTAGCGGCGCTCCTGGCTGTGCCGCGTCGCCGATGGTGATTCCGTTGGAGATCGCATCAAAAATGCGACCATACCGGTGAACGTCTTCGATCAGCAGAATTTGCTGCTCCAACGTCAGCAGCTTACCGGACGTCAGTGTATCGAAGCGACGCAAATCCGTCTGGAAGGAGCTTTCCATGCGGATCAGCACATCTCCAGACGGGCTCTGATCACGCTGCGAGCTCCTCACGACATCCGCCAACACGTTAGCGGGTGATGCCGCCGGAATAGGATCGGCGTACCGCGTGTCATCCCAGGGCGTTCTCAGAGCTCTCTTTGCTGCACGGAAGGCCTCGTTTTGGAGCGATGTGCTTGGTTCTTCTTCCTGAAAAATGCTCATTTGCCCCTTTCGTTGCTGTCATATTCCGCGCCTAAGATGTTTTGATCTGTCAGAGTGCGTAACTCTACGCCTTTATCAGGTCAACGAAGGCTGTGAACCCGACACAGGTGCAACGCCACAAATATTCCGAGATTCTGGAGGTCAGCGCTCATCGAATCGTGAAATGCGCTGTCCTATTTGGGCACACGTCTCCTGCTGGGCGATGCGACCAAGTATCCTTGTGGACGTGCCTTTTCGCTTCAAGGATTTCGTCGGTAACGAATCGACCGTGACACACCTGCGCCGGGCCGTCGCCTCCGGCCGCCTTCCGCACTCCATTCTCCTGAGCGGTCCCGCTGGCTCCGGCAAGTACACACTGTCGCTCATGATCACCATGGCGCTCCTCTGCGAACGTCAGCCGCGCGAACCGCACGCAGGCGGTGACCTCGCAGACTTCTGCGGGGAGTGCCGTCACTGCACCCGCATCGCCGAATCATTCGACCTGCCCACACTCGTCGAGGCCGCAGTCAGCGCCCGCGAAGAGATGCGTGAGACGGACAAGAAGGACACCCGCGTCCTCATCCAGACGCACCCGGACGTGCTCGTCCTTCCACCCGATCCGCCGCAACTCCTCGTTAAGCTCGGGCAGGTTCGATCGCTCATCCACGGCATCTACTCCTTGCCCGGTGACAGCAAGCGCCGCGTCTATCTCTTCCCTTCCGCAGCCTTTATGAAGGAGGCCGCAAACAGCCTGCTCAAGGTGCTCGAAGAGCCGCCGTCCTACGCACACATCATCCTCATGGCCGAGCATCCCGGCGAGCTGCTGCCCACCATCCGCAGCCGCTGCGCCGCCGTTCGCCTCGGAGCGCTCTCCTCTCCGGAGATTGAGCAGCTACTCGCCGCTCGCAAGCCAGAAGTAAAGCCGCAACAGCGGGCCCTCGTCGCAAGGCTCGCCCAGGGTGCCGCAGGCCGAGCGCTCTCCTACGACCTTGAGAGCTACCTCAAGGCGCGTACGGACGCCATGGTCCTCCTGCGCTCCGCCACCACAGACAGCGAGCACACCGACCTCTTCAAGACGACGGAAACCTACCGCGCCGGCGCCGAAGGCCAGCAGAAGACCCAGGCCATGCTCTCCGCACTCGCAGGCCTGCTTGAAGACCTTCTGCTCCTCCGCAGCGGTGTACCCGACCGCATGAGGAACATCGACCTCGGCCGCGAACTGGAGACGCTCGCGGACTCCGTGACTTTCGCCTGGCTAGAGAACGCCGTCCGTGGCCTCGACAACGTCATCAGCGGCATGCGTAGAAACCTCCTCCGCTCCATCTCCCTCGACGCCTTCGCCGAAAACATGGCCGACGGCCGCCGCTAACCGACTGAACCAGACACGCGAACCTTGACCGGATAGACGAACCTGGACCGGATAGACGAAGAACACCGGGTGCCCCGCGTCTCGCCTCTGAGACGTGGGATGCGATGCTGAGAGCGCTACCGATCCGGGTGCCCCATTCTTTTGCGAAGCAAAAGGGTGGGTTATTCGCGCAAAGCGCGAACCGCTTTTCCTTCCGTTGAGCCAACAAACTCAAATCAAGCGAAAACCGGGTGCCCACCTTCGCGAAGCTAAGGTGGGGATTGGTGCGGAGCACAAACCGCTCTACGTGTTCAGTCAGCAACGAAACGTGGACACGCAATCCGTTCTCTCCGAGGGAAGGCATAGGAGATTCACGCAAAGCGCAAACTGAGAGACAGCACCCTCAGGGCCTAAAAACCCAAAACTGCCGAAAGACATGCGTCGCAAAACGGAGCCATTCGCGCGAAAGCGCGAACCGGAGAAAGCAGGGGCCTTTAGGCCCCTGAAAATCCCACCTAAAAGGGGCTTCAGCCCCGGCCACTAACTCTCCCGCGCAGCCTTCAACAAACGATCCCGAATCGCCTCCACCAGCGCCTCATCACCCGCTGGCGGCAACGGACAAACAATCGTATTCACCCGCATCCCATCCAAAGCCCGCAGCCCCGTATACAGCGTCCGAGCCAAAGCCGCAGGATCATTCCAGCACTCCCACTGGAAGACCTTCCCCGTCCACTCCGGCACTGCCCACCCCAGCGGCACCATCACCCCCGTCTTCTCCGGCGTGACATGATGCAACAGATCATCCAGATCGGCCTGCGTATGCACCAGCATCAGCCGCGCCCGTGGAGCGTAGTGCCGAATCCCAACGCCCGGCGACGGTAAACTTTCTGGCTTCGCCGCGACTTTGGTCACATCATCGCTACGGCGGTAGACCGTGACCCGCTGCTTCACCACAACCTCAATCTGCGCGAGACTGACCCCACCCTGCCGGTAGAGCACCATCGGCGACGCCGTCGGATCAAGCACCGTCGACTCCACACCGATCGCGCACGGCCCCGCATCCAGCACGGCATCGATACGTCCATCCAGGTCCGCCAGCACATGCGCCACCGTCGTCGGGCTGATGTGTCCGAACCGGTTCGCACTCGGAGCCGCCAGCGGCAGATTCGCCGCCCGGATCAGAGCCAGCGCCGCCGGATGCGACGGCATCCGCACACCCACAAGATCGCGCCCCGCAGTCACGGCATCCGGCAGATCGGGGTGACGCGGCAGCAGCACCGTCAGCGGCCCCGGCCAGAACGCCTCCATCAGCGGCAGCGCCGACGCCGGCACCTGCCGCACCACACGCTCCAGCATCGCCCGGTCGCTCACATGAACGATCAGCGGATCCCAGTGAGGCCGCTCCTTTGCAACGAAAATCTTCTCGACAGCTGCAGCATCCAGCGCGTTCGCCGCAAGACCGTAGACCGTCTCGGTGGGCATGGCGACCAGCCCGCCTGTGGCAAGCGTGGCTGCGGCCTGCGTCACGTCGGCCATCCGGTCGGCGATAAGGTGCAGTGTCTTGTGCGTGGCGGTTTTCACCGCACTATAGTACGTGTTTCCCTCAGTCTTGCGCCGCCGATGCGCCTATACTCAGGCACATGTCGCACGCGGAGATTGAACTCAAGTTCTGCGTCCCCGATCCGCGCGAGTTTCGCGCACGGGCGCTCGCCGCCGGGTTTGCTTTGCAAACGCCGCGCACGCTGGAGCGCAATGCGCTCTTTGACACACCGGAACGACGGCTCCTTGGCGGACGCCAGGTGCTGCGACTCCGCGAGTACGGCGGCCAGTGGGTCCTCACCCACAAACGACCGCCGGCGCACAACGACGACAGCTCGTTCTACAAGGAACGCCTCGAGACCGAAACCGTCGTCAGCGACGGCGACGCCATGGGGGCCGTCTTCGTAGAACTCGGCTACAACCCCGTCTTCCGCTACGAAAAGTTCCGGACCGAGTTCCACGACGGAGAAGGCGCCCTCGTCCTCGATGAAACACCCATCGGTGACTTCGCCGAACTGGAAGGCCAACCAGCCTGGATCGACCGGGCTCTCGAACGCCTCGACATCCCCCGTGATGCCTGTTTCACCGATAGCTATGGCCGCATGTTCCTCGACTGGAAAGAACGCACCGCCTCCCCAGTTGAGAACATGACCTTCGACGAAATCTCGGTCGCCACCACTCGTTAGAGCGATATCGCAACTCCCGATAGCAGGAGGCCATCCAACAGCCATGACAAACGATCAGGACATTCAATCAGGCGCACAACGGGTGGAAGCGGCAGAACACTCCCGCTCAGGTCTGACCCAGCCGCGCGATCTTTCCATTGCGGACGTCAACGAGCTCAACGCGCCCGCCCAGACCATGCTCGGCGACCTGACCCTCAGCATGTTCCAGCAGGGCCAGACCGTCCGCGTCCGAGTCGGCAGTGCCACCGCCGCAGCAGAGTTCTACGAGTTCGCCTACGAGTCCGCCGATGAGGCGAACACTGCTCTCATCGAAGCAGGCGTCCTAACGCAGAAGCAAGTCCCCGACATCACCAAGCCAGTCGGCACCGGCATCCACATCAAGGGCATCACAGCCGAGCAGCTCCTGCACGCGGGCCTCAAGCGCCACTCCATCTCGACCCTGTAAGCGCAAACAATTCAAACGCAGAAAAGCCCGGCGCGAAGCCGGGCTTTCTTGTCGCTACCGAAGTGCTTAGAAGATCTGGAAGTTAACCGCAACATTCAACTCCACCGGAACGGCAACGCCGCCCTTCTTCGCCGGAGCAAACTTCCACTGCGCCACGGCCTCGCGCGCCTTCTCATCCAGTCCCATGCCCACCGGACGAATCACCCGGATCTGCGTAGGCCGCCCCGTAGCATCCACGATTAAGTGAACCATCACCTCACCCTGGAACTTCGCCTTGCGAGCTTCCTCGCTGAACTCAGGATCCGTCGAGTAGATCAGCCGCGGCGCCGAAACATCGCCACCAACCTGGTAGGTGCCGCCGCCCGTGCCACCGCCGCTGCCCGGTCCAAGACCGTTGCCGCGACCACTGCCCAGACCGCCGCCGCTGCCGTTACCCAGCGAATTCATACCGACATTCGGCGCGTTCGGCATACCAAGATTCGGCATATTGTTGTTCGTCATCTTCACATTCGTCTGAATGTTGATCGCAGGATCCACCGTCAGCTTCGGCTCAATCTTAGGAGGATTCGATGGCGGCACAATCGGCGTCGGAGAAATCTTCGGCAGACGTCCCTGCGTCACCGGCGCAATGTCATGCGCACCGCCACCACCGCCCATCGCCTTCAGCGCCGGTACTTTCACCGGAGGCTGCGGAGGCGGCGTGTCGAACGATATCTCCTTGATCACCGGCTTCGAAGCCGTAACCACCTTGATCACGCGCGTGCTGATCCAGAAAATCAGCAGGAAGATCAGCGCGTGCACGCCAACGGCAACGGCCGTCGACTTCGGGTCGCGCTTGACGTCCATCGGATTCGCAACCGCAATCGGCTTGGACTCAAGCACCAGCGGCGGCAGCTTCTCCGGAAAGAAAGCGTCGCGAAAGTTTTCGATGAGCGACGCAAAAGGGCTCATCGGCTGCAGCTCATCCGGCTGACCCAGCTGCGGTCCGTCCGTGGCCTTGGTGTGAGGTTCTTCAGTGATAGTCGCCATCGCCTCAAATCTCGTTGGTTCTCACGTGCGTAGGTCGCGCGGGAACAATCTACTGGTGGCCCTGTCCTTGGATTCGTCGATCCGCCCGGCTCGCTGACCGGGTCTAAAGGAACACAAGCTGCTGTACGGCGTATCAGGCGTCCGTCCACATTGTACAAAATGCGCCCAACATCTTGTCTTCGCAAAGTTTGCACCACATCACTGTCATTTGACGCAGCCGGACCATAGGAAGTAACTCTCAATCTTCGGTAGGCGCAACCCTGCAGGTACACCCCTTACATCGCCAGTCGCTGCGCACCCTTACAATAAGGGTTTGGGCGCAGCCTGCGACGTCTTCGCAGCGCACCGCCGCCACAAATGCATGAGGGAATGATGGACGAGGCGACTAAGCCGAAGCAGTTGAAGGACACGCTCAATCTTCCAAAGACAGCGTTTCCCATGAAGGCCAACCTGCCCGGCAACGAACCGGCGCGCCTGAAGGCATGGACCGAGGCCGATCTATACGGGCAGATTCGCGCATCGCGCGCTGGCAAAAAGAAATTCATCCTCCACGATGGCCCGCCCTACGCCAACGGCGCCATCCACCTCGGCCATGCGCTCAACAAGTGCATCAAGGACTTCGTCGTCAAATCGAAGACCATGGCGGGCTTTGACGCACCCTACGTCCCAGGATGGGACTGCCACGGCCTCCCCATCGAGATCAAGGTCGACGAGCAGCTCGGCCGCAAGAAGCTCGAAATGGACGCGCTCACCGTCCGCCAGCAGTGCCGCGACTACGCGCAGAAGTACGTTGACCTCCAGCGCTCGCAGTTCGTACGCATGGGCGTCCTCGGCCGCTGGGACAACCCCTACCTCACCATGAGCTTCGGTTACGAAGCCCGCATCCTCGAAACCTTCTACGCCTTCTTCGAAAAGGGCTTCGTCTATAAGGGGCTGCGCCCGGTCTACTGGTGCATGCACGACAAGACCGCGCTCGCCGAGGCGGAAGTCGAGTACGAGATGCACACCTCGCCCTCGGTCTACGTGCGCTACGCCCTCACCAGCGACGCCGCGCTCATTGACCCCGCGCTCGCCGGCCTGCCCGTCTTCGGCCTCATCTGGACGACCACTCCCTGGACCCTGCCGGCATCGCTTGCCATCGCCTTCCATCCGGAATTCGAGTACGTCGCCGTGCAGGTCACGGAAGACAACGAGACCTACGGCAAGGGCAACGTCTACCTCGTCGCCTCGGAACTCCTCGAGTCCCTCAAGACCACGGCAAACCTGCCCGACGTCGAAGTCCTCGCGCGCGTCCACGGCGAGAAGCTTGAGCGCACCACCTTTGCTCACCCCTTCCTGCCCCGCGAAATCCTCGGCGTCATGGCTGAGTACGTCACCACCGAGCAAGGCACCGGCGGCGTCCACACCGCGCCCGCACACGGCCCGGACGACTTCGCCACCGGCAAGAAGTACGCGCTCTCGCAGGTCTGCGACGTTGACGAAGCCGGCCGCCTGCGCAACGGCCTGCCCGAGTACGACAGCCTGAACGTGCACAAGGCCAACGCGCCCATCATCGAGCTGCTCAAGACGCGCGGCGCGCTCATGGCGCAGGGCGACGTACATCACAGCTACCCGCACTGCTGGCGCTGCCATCGCCCTGTGATCTATCGCGCCACCGAGCAGTGGTTCATCGGCATGGAGACGCCGCTCGACGGCACCACCTTCCGCGAACGCGCCCTCGCCGAGATCGCGAAGGTCACCTGGGACCCCTCCTGGGGCCAGGAGCGCATCAGCAACATGATCGCCACACGCCCCGACTGGTGCATCAGCCGCCAGCGCATCTGGGGCGTGCCCATCGCCGTCTTCCTCTGCCAGAAGTGTCATGAGCCCATGAACGATCCGGCCATCAACGCCAGCGTCGTCAAGCGCTTCGAAACCGAAAGCGCAGACGCCTGGTATCGGCACTCCGCGGAAGACCTGCTGCCCGCCGGCACCGCATGCGCGAAGTGCGCCGGTACCGAGTTCCGCAAGGAAATGGACATCCTCGACGTCTGGTTTGAGTCCGGTGCAAGCTGGCACGCCGTGCTCGAAGCCGAGCCCGAACTCCAGTTCCCCGCCGACATGTACACCGAGGGCGGCGATCAGCATCGTGGCTGGTTCCATTCCTCGTTGCTCTCTGCCGTCGGCATTCGCGACCAGGCACCGTACAAGTACGTCGCAACCTCCGGCTGGACACTCGACGAGCAGCGCCGCGCCTTCTCCAAGTCGCTCGGCAACGGTGTCGATCCCGTCAAGGTCATGGACGAACTCGGCGGCGACATCGTTCGCCTGTGGGTCGCATCCGTCGACTTCCGCGAAGATGTCATCGCCTCCGTGCCGCTCATGAAGCGCCTCGCGGAAGAGATCTACCGCAAGCTGCGCAACACCTTCCGCTTCCTGCTCGCAAACCTCGACGGCTTCGTCCCTGCAACGGACGAACAACCGTGGGACCAGATGGAAGCGCTCGACCAGTACATGCTCGCCCGCACCGCAGAGCTGGTCACGAAGGTCCGCGCCAGCTACGACGCCTTCGAGTTCCACCGCGTCTTCCACGCACTCAACGAGTTCTGCAACTCCGAACTCAGCGCCTTCTACCTCGACGTCCTTAAGGATCGCCTCTACACGCTGGCGCCCTCGGACACACGCCGCCTCAGCGCACAGACGGCTGTCTGGAAGATCACCGAAGCACTCGTTCGCCTGATCGCCCCCATCCTCTCGTTCACAGCAGACGAGATCTGGGGCTACCTGCCGCCGGTCGAAGGCCGCGAAGCAAGCGTCCACATCGCAAACTTCCCCTCCGCGGAAGACTTCGGCGCAACGCAATCTTCCGCAGACCTGCTCACGGACGTCCTGCAGATCCGCACGGTACGCGAGTCCGCCCTCAAAGTGCTCGAAGCCGCACGCGCCGCCAAGACCATCGGCAAAGCGCTGGAAGCGAAGATCGTGGTCACCGCGTCCAGGAGTGACCTGGCAGCAGTCCTCTCGAAGTACGAGCGGCAACTGCCGGAACTCTTCGGTGTCTCTCAGGTCGAACTGGCAGCACTCGATCCCGCACTCGGCTCAGCGGATACGCAGGTGGAGTTCGCAAAGGCAGAAGGCACACGCTGCGATCGCTGCTGGCGCTACACCGATGACGTCGGCGCCGAAGGTCGCTATCCCACCGTCTGCGCCCGTTGCGCCGACGCGCTCGAAAAGATCGGCTACGAAGCCGCAAACGAGGTGTCTGCATGAGTACGGAATGGCACACCGAACAAAGGTCCCGCCGCGATGCGCGCCCGTGGCTGCTGCTGATCGCCTTCGTCGTCGTTCTGCTCGACCGCCTCTCGAAGATCGCGGTCGAGCATCACATCTCGATGGGCAGCGGCAAGGTCATCATCCCCAAGGTCTTCCGCATCACGCACGTGCTCAACACCGGCGCAGCCTTCTCCATGTTTGCGGAGTCGGCCTCGCCGCTGGCCGTACGCATCGGCCTCATCATCTTCTCCATCATTGCCGCGCTGGCTGTCCTCTTCATGCTCGTCCGCTACGGGAAGCACTGGTCGGCCGCCTCCGTCGGCTTTGCGCTCGTACTCGGCGGAGCCATCGGTAACCTCTACGATCGTGCCGTCCTCCACTACGTCATCGACTTCCTCGAGGTCCACATCGGCAGCTATCACTGGCCGGACTTCAATATCGCCGACTCGGCCATCAGCGTCGGTGCCGTTCTACTGCTGGTCGAAATGATCTGGCCCTCCGAATCCGCGACCGACCACGCCGACGGATCCAACAAAACCGCGAACGGAGATGTTCTTGGCGCGTGAGAAGAAAGCCGTTGCACTGCCGGAAGTCATCCCCCCTCCGGCAACGCCCGCGCTGAAGGCGGTCTCGCCCAACGAGAACATCGTCATTCGCGGTGCGCGTACCCATAACCTCAAGGGCATCGACGTCGACATCCCGCACAACATGCTGACGGTCGTCAGCGGTGTGTCGGGCTCGGGCAAGTCCTCGCTCGCCTTCGATACCGTCTACGCCGAAGGCCAGCGTCGCTACGTCGAATCGCTCTCTGCCTACGCGCGGCAATTCCTCGAGCGCATCGAGAAGCCTGACGTCGATCACATGGACGGCCTCGCGCCCGCCATCGCCATCAAGCAGAAGAACCAGACGCGCAACCCCCGCTCGACCGTGGCCACCGCAACCGAGATCTACGACTACATGCGGCTGCTCTACGCGCGCTGCGGCACCGTCACCTGCCTGCACTGTGGCGGCATCGTCAAGCGCGACACCGTCGATGAGATCGCCACCAGCATCCTCGCCCTCGGCGACGACACGCGCCTCTTCGCACTCTTCCCCATCGAGCGCCGTCCCATCGTCCTCGAGCCCATGCAGGACTTCGCCCTGCCCGTGGAAGAGTCGCCCGCCAAGCCGGCACCCAAGCCGAAGAAGCTCTCGACCAAGAAGACGAAGGAAGTCGAAGCACCTCCCGTCAACGATCCAACGGAGCCCATGCGCGACCGCCTGGTCGAACTCCGTCGCCGTGGCTACAACCGCCTCTTCCAGAACGGCAGCATCGTTGAGTTCTCCACGCCGGAATCGCTGCTGGAACTCAACTTCGCCGAACCGATCTACGTTCTCGCCGACCGCCTCAGCGTCAGCGCGGAAGTCCGTGCACGCATCGTCGACGCCATCGAGACCGGCTACCGCGAGAGCGGCGAGATCGTCTTCCTCACCGCGCCGCGCGATGGCTCCGAGCCGCAGCGCATCCGCTTCTCCTCGGCCTTCGAGTGCACCAACTGCCACCGCGCCTACCGCGATCCGGAGCCACGTCTCTTCAGCTTCAACAACCCCTTCGGCGCCTGCCCGCGCTGCCAGGGCTTCGGGAACACCATCGACTTTGATCCGGACCTCATCATCCCGGACAAGGGCAAGTCGCTCGACGACGGCGCGATCGATCCGTGGACCAAGCCCAAGTACCGCGAGTTCCATGGCATGATGAAGCGCTTCGCCACGGCGAACAGCATCCCCACCAAGCTCGCCTGGTACGACATGACGCCCGCGCAGCAGAACGCCATCTGGGATGGCGGCTCAGGCTTCGTCGGCATCCGCGGCTTCTTTCGTTCGCTCGATTCCAAGAAGTACAAGCTGCACGTCCGCGTCTTCCTCTCCAAGTACCGCGGCTACGCACCATGCCCGGACTGCCGCGGCCAGCGCCTCCGCGCGGAAGCTCGCGCCGTCCTGCTCAACGACAGGAACATCTGCGAAGCCGCCGCACTCACCATCACCGGCGCACGCATCTTCTTTGAAGGTTTGCAGCTCTCGCCCGCACAGGCAGAGATCGCCGGCAAGATCCTCGAAGAGGTACGCCAGCGCATCGGCTTCCTCGAACAGGTTGGCCTGGAATACCTCACACTCGACCGCCTCTCCTCTACCCTCAGTGGCGGCGAATCGCAGCGTATCCAGCTCGCCTCATCACTCGGCTCACGCCTCGTCGGTGCGCTCTACGTGCTCGACGAGCCATCCATCGGCCTGCACTCGCGCGATACCGCCAAGCTCATCAAGATCATGCATGAGCTGCGCGACCTCGGGAACACCGTCCTCGTCGTCGAGCACGATCCCGACGTCATCCTCGCAGCCGATCGCCTCATCGATCTCGGTCCCGGCGCCGGCGAACTCGGCGGCCAGCTCCTCGCCATCGGCACCGTCGAACACGTCAAGAACGATCCCAACTCCATCACCGGAAAATACCTCTCCGGTCGCACACGCATCCCCGTGCCGCAGGAGCGCCGCGAACCTACTCGCGAAGTCCTCAAACTTAAAGGCGCACGCATCCATAACCTGCGCGGCGTGGACCTCGAAATACCGTTAGGCATGTTAACCGTCGTCACCGGCGTCAGCGGCAGCGGCAAGAGCACCATCGTGCACCAGGTGCTGCACCGCGCGCTGCAACACGCACTCGGCGTCGAAGGTGCCAGCGGCGATGTCACGCAGCTTTATCGCGAACTCATCGGCACCCACTTCCTCCGTGAAGTCGTCCTCGTCGACCAGTCCCCCATCGGCCGCACACCGCGTTCGAACCCCGTCACCTACATCAAGGCCTTCGACGCCATCCGCGAACTCTTCGCATCGCAGCCCGACTCGCGCCGCAAAAACTACACCGCAGGCAGCTTCAGCTTCAACGTCCCCGGCGGCCGCTGCGATACCTGCGAAGGCGACGGCACCGTCACGGTCGAGATGCAGTTCCTCGCCGACATCGAACTGCCCTGCGAAGAATGCGGCGGCTCGCGCTACAAGCCCGGCATCCTTGAGGTGAAGTACAAGAACAAGAACATCCACGATGTCCTGAACATGACCGTGAAGGATGCCGTGCACTACTTTGCCGGCACCCCGAAGATCGTGGAACGCCTCCAGGTCCTCGACGAAGTCGGTCTCGGTTACGTCCGCCTCGGTCAGTCGGCAACCACGCTCAGCGGCGGCGAGGCACAGCGAGTCAAACTCGCCTCGCACCTCGCCAACATCCGCACCGGCACGCGCGGCGGCGAGACGAAGAAGGCCGCCAGCCGCGTCCTCTACATCCTCGACGAGCCAACCACGGGCCTACACTTCGCCGACGTCGCAACCCTTCTGCAGGCCTTCCGCAAACTCATCGAAGGCGGCGGATCGCTCCTCGTCATCGAACACAACATGGACATCATCAAGTGCGCGGACTGGGTCATCGACATGGGTCCGGAAGGCGGCTCGGCCGGCGGCCAGGTCGTCGCCGTGGGCACGCCGGAAGAGATCGCAAAGGTCCCCGGCTCCTACACGGGCCAGTGGCTCGCTCCGGTACTTGAGGCAGCGCTATGAAGCTCTCTCTTGCAGCGCTGCTGATCGTCGCCGCAACGGCAAACGCACACGCCCACGCCGAAATCCAGATGCAGATGCCCCCGGGCACCACCTCGCCCGTGCCGGATACCACGCGCCAGGCCCCACCGACCGCGGAGAGCGCCGCCCTGCAGGCCGCGGAAGAAAACATCGCTTCGGAAAAGTACACAGAAGCCGTCACCCTGCTCAAGCCGTTCGCAACATCAACGCAGACCAACGCCCGCATCTTCTACGATCTCGCCTTCGCGCAGGACGCCCTCGGCAACAACAACGAAGCAGCCGCCGCCTACCGCAGCGCCATCGCCCTGAAACCCGAAGACGTAACCGCCCGCGCCTCGCTCGGCCTGCTCCTTGCACGGACCGGCAACGCGAAGGAAGCGGAAGAACAACTCACCGCCGTCACGAAGGTCCCCAACGCTGACCCGGCCATCCAGGCCCGAGCCTACCGCGCTCTCGCCCAGATCCACTTCCGCGCCCCCGCCCGCGCCATCCCGGAACTCATCCAGGCCCTCAAGCTCTCACCCGAGACCCCGGACGACGCCGCCATGGCAGCCGAGCTCACCGACTCCCAGCACGACGACGCTGCGACCGAAAAGGCCTATGCCCACGCCTCAGAACTGGCCCCCAACGACATCGAAGTGGCCGTCGGCTACGCCCGCGTACTGAGTCGTCTCAAAAAGTCCGCAGAAGCGCAGAAAGTGCTCCAGAAAGCCCTCGAAAACCACCCGCAAAACCACGTTTTGCTGGCAGAATTGGCATCCGAGCAACTCCTCGACGGCCAAACCGAAGCAGCCCTCCCATCCCTGGAAAAGCTCCACAAAACCGAGCCAGAGAACGGCGCAGTCGCCCTCTTACTAGCCCGCGCCTACACCAACGCGGGCGCCCCGGACAAAGCCTACGACCTATACGATTCCCTGCTGAAAACCAGCCCCGAAGACGTAACAATCCTAAGCGGAACAGCCGACGCGCTCATCCGCCTGAAGCGCTCCCCGGAAGCCGAACCGCTACTCCAGAGCGCCCTCGCACACCCCGACCGCTTCCCCACAAAGACCGCAATGGCAGAGGCCGCCGGCGAACTGGCGTTCGCCGCATCCTCCAACAAAGACTACGAAACAGTGCTGAGAGCGCTGGCAACGCGCAACGCGGTCTTGCCATCACAGCCGCCATACACGTTCCTGTCAGCTTCAGCGCACGACGCTCTGCACCACACGAAAGCCGCACAGGAGCAGTACCACTTGTTTTTGCAGCAATCCGGTGGTAAATTTCCAGACCAAGAGTGGCAGGCGCAACAGCGGCTGCGGATTCTTGATCGGGCGAAGTAACTCACTCCGCCGGCCATGTAAGCCACAGGTTCAGATCCCCGTCCCGGGGAGGTGTGCAATGCAGGTCCCACGTCTTTGCAATCGGCTCCATCGTCTACCCCACAATCTTCCTGCCCACCTGCGTACCGTCGCATGTTGCGGTGCCATGCTCGCGCTGCCATTGTCCTCGCGCGCCGCCGACAATGGCCTGATGATCGACTCCGCCACCATCGCGTCGTTGCAACTGCGCGCCCAGCAAGCCTCACCACGCGAGCAAGTGCAGATGTACGCAGATCTTGCCGACAAGATCAGCCTGCTCGTCTCACGGGAGATCGCCGAAGGCGAAGAAGAAAAGGCACAAGCCACACTCCATCAGCTGGAAGCTTGCACCGCCGAGCTAGAAAGCGATCTTCACCGCGACAGCAAGGGTTTGAAGAAGACCGAGATGCTGCTCCACGCGACCAACCGCCGACTTACTGACTTGGTACGTAGCGCCTCTGGCGACATGAAGCCAATGGTGCAAAGTGCCTTGAGGCAGCTCGATAAGGTGCAAACGGCCCTCCTGAGCGCTGTTTTCGAGAAGTAGAGGCCCCGTGCGCCGCATTCCCTTTCTAATCCTCGCGCTCTGCCTATGTCTGTCTGCAGCACAGGCTCAGCGGCACTCCACTGCGCTCTCCGAGAGAGAGGAGGAGGCTGTTCGCGACGCCGCGGCCGATCCTGCTGCGCGAGTTGCCGTCTATCAAAGCATTATCGAATCCCGCATCAAGCGTATTCAGGTCATCCTTGCAGACAAGCGCGCACAAGGACGCCGCGAGGACATTCGCGAGAGTATGGACGAGATCGCCGGTCTGGTCGACGAATTCCAGGACAACCTTGAGGAGTACAGCAACGCGCACCGCGACCTGCGGAAACCCCTGCCGAAACTCATCGATGCCACCATGCGCTGGGAGAGCGTACTGAAGCAGCCGCCCGACGACGACAGCTACAACATCATCCGGAAACTGGCAATCGAGGCCGTTGTAGATGTGAAGTCCCAGGCGACCGAGATGCTGCCCGCGCAGGTCGCCTACTTCAAAGAACATCCGCCCAGCAAGACCGCGAACCCAGGTGGAGTCGGACTTATCCCACGGGAGTAGTGCGAGTCGTAAACTGTTGGTAGTGAGCTCCCCGGAACTGCAGCGCATCTTTGAAGTCGCCTACCGCGATCTGCGGCCACGCGCGCCCATGCCGCCGTTCGACATCCGCTTCCGGCGCTTCGTTTCACTGAACACCACGATCCGTCTGCGGGAAGGCAAGCTGCTCGTCAGTCTCTCGGATCTGCTGCAGTCCGCCCCGGAATCTGTCTTGGAAGCCATCGCCCACATCCTGATCGCCAAGCTTTATCGCAAGCCGATCACGGCCGCGCACTCCGATCGCTATCGCCGCTACACCTCTTCGGAGGCGGTCAGCCGCCAGGCGGAACATGCACGGCAGACACGCGGCCGTAAGCAGATTCACACGGCTGTAGGCCATTTCTACGATCTTGACGAGGTCTTCGAGACGATCAACCGTCGCTTCTTCCACGGCCTTCTGGGCCGCCCGATTCTGACGTGGAGCGGCCATCACGCACGCCGTATGCTCGGCCACTACGACGCCGCACACAACACAATCGTGGTCAGCCGCGTCTTCGACGCCGCACACGTGCCGCGTTTCGCGATCGAGTACCTGATGTACCACGAGATGCTGCACCTGAAGCATCCCGTGGTGCGCGCCCGTACGGGTCGTCGCTGCATCCACTCGCGCGAATTTCAGGCGGAGGAGAAGCTTTTTCCAGAGTTTGAAGAGGCGAAGGCGTTTCTGCGAAGGCTTTAGCCGCGGAAGATCTAAGCCGTCTGCTCGACCACAGCGGACCTGCGGCTCCGTGAAATTGCGATCACAATCGCCCCGACCACAATAGTGCCCAGCGATGCCACCTGAGCATTGCTCATGCCCAGATACAGACGCTCGTTTCGGCGCAAGAGTTCCACCAGAAAGCGACCAACACCACTCAGAACCAGGTATTCACCCGTGAGCTGTCCGATGGGCAAATCGCCCTTACGTCCACGGACCCACAGGTACCATCCCAGCGCCAACGAGAAAAGCAACTCGTAGATGGGCGTCGGGTGCACCAGCAGACCCGGCGGATTCGGCTGTGGCGGATCCAGGGCGTCGTCGTGGATGTGGATGCCCCACGGCAGCGTTGTTGCTACACCATAGTCGCCGTCACCTGAGGTGAGGCAGCCGATACGTCCCACGCCGTAACCGATCGCCGCAGCAGGTGCTGCAAGATCCAGCATCCGCACGGCACCGGTCTTGTGCGTACGACCCTGCCACATCAGCGCGCCGATGCCGAAGAGCAAGCCGCCAAACCACGCAAAGCCGGCCTGAAACCAGTGGAAGAAGCGCGTTAGGACTTCCAGCGGCTGAGACCAGCCCGGCAGGATGACCTCCTGCATGGCCATACGAAGCTGGAAGGGGTGTTGTAACTCGTGCCAGAGCTTGGCGCCGACTACACCGGCGATCATCACGGTTGAGACAACGACGATGGCATCAGCCGACACACCAGCTCGCAGGAACGAGCGATGCAGCACGTACGCCGCAGTCACCGCAGCGAACCACATCAGGATGCCGAACGTGCCGAGAGTGAGCGAACCGATGTGCAGATACGGAAACATTGCGTCTTCCAAGTATACCGGGGTTTGCGCTCGCGACCGTACGCGATAGGCTAAGGTACATGGCGACTCCCACCCTTCCCTTCGTCCCCGCGTCCTCCTGCCAAGTTCTCTTCTCCGTCGAGCAGATACGCGAGCGCGTCATCGCCATCGGCAAGCAGATCAGTGAAGACTACAAAGGAGAAAGCATCGTCCTTGTGGGTGTGTTGAAGGGCGCGGCCATCTTCCTTGCAGATCTCGCTCGCGCCATCGAAGTCGATAACACCTTCGACTTCGTCGCCGTCTCCAGTTACGGCAAGGGCAAGACCAGCAGCGGTGCCGTTAAGCTCATCAAGGATCTGGATGTACCAATTGAAGGCAAGCACGTCATCGTCGTCGAAGACATCCTCGACACAGGCCTGACGCTGAGCTATCTGCGCAAACTGATGCTGCAGCACAAGCCCGCATCGCTGAAGATCGCGACATGCCTCGATAAGCCGGAGCGCCGCCTGGTGCCCATTGAAGCCGACTACGTCTGCTTCAAAATTCCCAATCGCTTCGTCATTGGTTACGGCATGGACTACGCGGAGAAGTACCGCAATGTCGCTGACATTCGCTTGTTCCCGGAAGATAAGGTTTAGTAAGCCAGTAAGGTCAGCAAAGCGGATGCGATCCTGATCGCATCCGCTTTTCCGTGCTCCTCCACACTGGTCCGAACAAAGATGCATGCCGTAAACACCTCTCACTACAGGCTTCACCACACGCAACCACCCGAAAGGTCTTCGCTTCCTATTCGCTAGGATAGAAAGGTGTCGATGACCGTTCAGCAAAAGCTCGAAATCCTAGCCGACGCGGCGAAGTACGACGCCTCATGTGCCTCGTCCGGTGCCAAGCGCGCGGGCAACGGTCAGGGCGTGGGTCACTCCGACGGTAACGGAATCTGCCACAGCTACACTCCGGACGGACGCTGCGTCAGCCTGCTAAAGCTGCTGCTCACAAACTTCTGCACGTACGACTGTGTCTTCTGCGTCAACCGCGTCAGCAGCGACATCCGCCGCGCGCGTTTCACGCCGGAGGAGATCGTCACACTCACGCTCGATTTCTACAAGCGGAATTACATTGAAGGCCTGTTCCTGTCGTCCGGCATCATCCAATCGCCGGACTACACCATGGAGCAATTGATCGCCGTCGCGAAGACGCTGCGGTCCGTCCACCACTTCGGTGGCTACATCCACATCAAGGCCATCCCCGGCTGTGCGCAGCGACTCGTCGATGAGGCAGGCCTCTATGCCGACCGACTCTCTGCAAACATCGAGCTGCCCACGCAGCAGGACCTTGTGCAGCTTGCGCCGGAGAAGAAGTCCGCGGTCATCGAAACAACGATGACGCAGATTCACGAGCGCAAGCAGGAGGCGGATGAGGATCGCGCACGCTTTCACTCTGCGCCAAAGTTTGCACCCGCCGGGCAAAGTACGCAGATGGTCATCGGAGCTACGCCTTCGACCGACCGCGAAATCATCACGCGCGCCAGCGGCCTCTACACCAGCTACAAGCTGCGCCGCGTCTATTACACCGGCTTTTCACCCTACCCCGAAGCAGACACGCGGCTACCGTTAAGAGCTTCACCGATGATCCGCGAGCACCGGCTCTATCAGGCCGACTGGTTGATGCGGCACTACGGCTTCGCCGCGGATGAAATCACAACGGAGACGGAGCCGGAACTCGATCTAGCCGTGGATCCGAAGCTGGGCTGGGCGCGTCGCAACCCGGAGTTCTTTCCCGTTGACGTGAATGCCGCACCCCGCGAGACGCTGCTGCGCGTCCCTGGCCTCGGTTATCGCAACGTCGATCGCATCCTCAGCATCCGCCGCTATCACCGTCTTGGCATCGAGGATCTTCGCAAGCTCCATGTGCGACTGAAAGATGCCGCGAACTATCTCATCGCAGCGGACCATTTACCCAGCGTTCCTAATCTCCTCGGAGATGTCGCGACGACGGTGACGAGTGCCACGCAACCACCTGCCCAGCAAATGGGATTGTTCGAGGAAGCCGGCCGCAGCGCACTTTGGGGCGCCTTGTGATCGCCTCTGCGACAAGGCGCCTGCGTGTCGAGCCCGAATTCAACGCGTGGCGAGACCTTGCACGTGCAGCATTGTCCCAAGGGGTTACCCCCGATGAGATCGACTTCGAAGATGCGACCGTTCCCTCTTCGAATGACCTCTTCCAGACGGTATCTAAACCACTTGATCTCAATGTCGAAGCCAAGGCTCCGCACGTTCCAAAGACCTTCCTGCAGAAGGCGCTGCTCGCTTCGTACCATCGCGACCCGCAACGCTGGAATCTGCTCTACCGCCTGCTTTGGCGGCTTCAATCCAATCGCGATTTGCTGAAGGTTGAAGTCGACCGCGACGTTAACGAACTGCTGCGCATGGAGCAGCAGGTGCGTCGCGATGAACACAAGATGCACGCCTTTGTTCGCTTTCGCAGCATTCAGCAGGATAGCGAAGAGCACTTCATCGCCTGGTATGAACCGCAGCATCGCATCCTCGAACTTGCAGCCCCGTTCTTTGCAGAACGCTTCGCCATCATGCGCTGGTCCATCCTCACTCCCGACGGTTCCGCGTCATGGGATCCCGCAACGAAGCAGCTGCAATATGGCCCAGCGGTCACGCGGGACCACGCACCCGCCGGCGATGAACTTGAAGTGCTCTGGAAGAGTTATTACGCCAACATCTTCAATCCGGCGCGGTTGAATCCTGATGCCATGCGTGGCCACATGCCGGTACGCTATTGGGGCAACCTGCCCGAGGTGGACTTGCTTCCCAATTTGATGGCAACCGCAGCGAAGCGCGTTGAGGGGATGGTGGCTCTACAGACCGGCAAGCCAAGCGCCGCACCTTTCGTCCCTGCCTCACACACGCTCACGGCGATCAACGCGGCACTACCCACCTGCAAAGGCTGTGACCTGTACTGCCACGCCACGCAGGTCGTGCCGGGGCGAGGAAGCCTGCACGCTTCCCTCGTGCTGGTAGGTGAACAGCCAGGCGACCAGGAAGATCTGCAGGGCGAGCCATTCGTCGGGCCCGCTGGCGGAGTGCTGCGACGAGCACTCGCTGAAGCCGGCATCCACGATGCCGATGTCTACTTGACGAATGCCGTAAAGCATTTCAAGTTCGTGCAGCGCGGCAAGCTGCGACTGCACCAGAACCCGCGGATGAGTGAGATCGTCGCGTGCAAGCCATGGCTCCTTGCGGAACTGGACGCTCTCAAACCCAAAATAGTTCTTTGCCTCGGTGCGTCCGCATCGAAGTCGTTGCTGGGCGGAACCTTTGCACTCATGCGCGATCGCGGCAAGATTCTGTCGACGCCCTATGCCGAGCAAGTGATGGCAACCTTCCATCCATCGGCCGTGTTGCGCGCACGAGACGAAGCCACACGGGAGCAGCTCTACAAGCATCTGCGCGATGACCTGATCACAGCAAACCAGATCGCTCTCAGCAAGGCCTGATCAGGCCCAACCGCAGAGACCCGCAACCTTTGCAGCCCACTCGTCTTCCGTGGAGATGGGCGGTAGTGGTTGATCGATCTGTCTCCCTGCAACCAGACCTTCAATGGCGTCACGCAACGCGGGCACCATCGCATCCGGGCCACCATCGAACACTGTAGCCCACGGTGTCTCGCGCAGGATGTCACTCACGCCACTCTCGCGGTGCAGCAACACCGGTATGCCAGCCTGTAGCGCCTCAACCGCAGGTATCCCGAAACCCTGCACCGCTGGCATCAGGAAAAGGTGCGCTTCGCGCATCAGCAGCTGCAACTCATCATCGGAGACATAGCCCAGGAAGCGCACACGCTCTGCAAGGCCCAGCACCTGCGCACGCTGCCGCAGCGACTCGATCAGTGATCCTTTCCCTGCGAGGTCCAGGCGCCAGTCAGCCTTGGCGGAAAGTGGAGGCGATTCCCTCTCAAGGACAGCGAGGGCTTCCAGCATCCAGTCGATGCGTTTGTTGGCTTCGATACGGCAGACGGAAAGCATGTTCAACACGCCATGAAACGGCCGCTCATGAAAACCGTCCTTCGCAGGCAGACCGCCCATGCGCGCAATTTGAGCTTTCATGCGAAAGTCTTTACGACATTCCGCCTGCAGGAATTCACTGGTTACGATTGTGGCGCCACCCGACCGCAGCCCGATGCCGATGACGTACTCCGAAATTGCGAGTCGAAGCTTTCCCTTGAGCGAGCGATGTCCCGCATCGCTCAACAACGCCGCGGTGTCATGCATGAGGCAGTTGAAACCACGCACACCAGCGAGAGTGACATGCAGCGCCGGCTGGTAGCCAGAGACGATCAACTTCGGCTGCTGTTTCTTGTCTGCAAAATGCTGTTTCAATGCCGCGATCTTAGCGCGCACACCGCCCTGCGGCTTTAATTGGATGACTTCAAGAGGATGTTGCACATGCTTTTCCAGCCCAACGCGATCCTCATAGGTCAGCACGCGGTTCGCAATACCATGCTCATAGAGCCATCGCGAAAGCGCGAGGTCGCTGCGTTCGGCACCGCCGAACGCTTCCACCTCTGCAATGAAGATCTCTACTGGCTGCGACGTTTCCATGCGACCTTTTCTTAACGCGCGGCAATTTCGTTCAGAAGCGTGAAGAACTCCGGGAACGAGATAGCCGCAGCCTCTGCGCCGTGGATCGTCGTCTCGCCCTCTGCGCGCAGCGCAGCCACAGCAAAAGCCATGGCGATGCGATGATCGTCGGCCGAATCGACCACGCCACCACGCAGCGTCTGGCCGCCGGGAACGTGCATGCCATCCTCAAACTCCTCAACCTCCGCGCCCATCGCCCTTAGGTTCTGTACCACCAAGGCAATGCGGTCGGACTCTTTGACGCGTAGTTCCTTCGCATCACGGATCGTCACACCATCGCGCGTGAACGGAGCGATGGCGGCAAGCACTGGCAGTTCATCAATGATGAGGGCCGGCAGTGTGCCGGTGATTTCTGCACCCTTCAGGACCTCAGCGCCGTTCACTTGCAGCGTGCCGATCATCTCGCCATGCTTCTCTTCTAGGTTCAGCACCGTGATCTTCAATCCCATGCCGGTCAGCACATCCAGCAGAGTCGACCGCGAGGGATTCATGCCGACGTCATCCAGCACCAGCTGTGAATCCGGAAACAGCAGCGCCGCGCAAAGGAAGAAGGCGGCTGATGAAAGATCGCCGGGCACCGTCGCTTCAATCGCTGTGAGCGACTGTCCGCCACGGATCGAGATGCTGTCCCGCCCACGCTCAAGCTCCGCACCGAACGCGCGCAGTGCATGCTCCGAGTGGTCGCGCGTGCGAACCGCCTCCTGCAAAGTCGTGGTGCCTTCCGCGCCCAATCCCGCAAACAACACAGCAGTCTTCACCTGGGCCGATGCAATCGGGGTGCTGAACTCAATCGCCTTCAACGGCCCGCCGTGGACGACCATCGGTGCGTGCCCATCGATGAGCTCGATGCGTGCGCCCATCTGTTCCAGAGGTCCCTTGATGCGCTGCATCGGCCGCTTCGTCAGCGATGCGTCACCCACGAACGTGTACGTACCAGGATGCGACGCCACCAGCCCCGCCAGCATTCGCATGGTGGATCCACTGTTGCCGCAATCCAAGTCGCGCGTCGGCTGCTGAAATGTGCCGCCAACACCCGTGACTTCAATGACGCCGTCATCACGCTTCACGACCGTCGCGCCAAGCGCTTCCATGCAGGCAAGCGAGCTATGCGGGTCAGCGCCGGTGGAGAAGTTCGCGAGGCGCGAAGTTCCCTTCGCAAGGCCGGCCAGCATGGCATAGCGGTGCGAGATGCTCTTGTCGCCGGGCAGACGGACGCTGCCGCGCACCGTGCGCGCAGGCAGCACGGTCTGTGTAGTGGAATTCGAAGACATGCATTCATTCTAGAGCGAAGCAGGCGATCAAAGGACGCGCAGAACGACCAACGTCTCATCGTCGAAGTGTTCTTTGCCATCCTGGAACTTCGCGACAGCGTCCAGCACGGCCACCACGGCGGCTTCAGCATCCGGCTGCGTCAATGTTTCCAGTACTTCGCTCAGGCGCTCCGTGCCAAACATCTCGTCGCTCTTATTCTCCGCGTCCACAATACCGTCCGAGAAGAAAACCAAAAGGTCGCCCGGGCGTGTCGAGATAGTGAACTCCTCATACTCTGCATTCGGAAACAGCCCCAGCGGGAATCCCTCTGCTTCGATGACACGCGCACGCATCCGGTCCCCATCGCAGGAGACAAGCATCGGCTGCACCGATCCCGCATTGGCAATGCTTAGCGTCCGTCCTTCGTCGTTCCACACGGCAAACAGCATCGTTACGTACTGCGAGTCCAGCTTGCGCTCCTGCAACTGGTCGTTCAGCGCCGCCAGCATCGCCGCCGGCTGCAGGTGTTGCGCTGCAAGTGACCGCAGGATGCCGCTGACCAGCGCGGCATAGAGAGCCGCGGGAGCTGCCTTACCACTGACGTCGCCTACAGCAATGGCCACGCAGTTATCGCCATAGTTGATGAAGTCATAGACATCGCCGCCGATCGACCGCGCGGGCAGAAAGCGCGCTGCAAACTCTGCATGCGGCAACGGCTGCGGAGGGGGTGGCAGCAGACGCATCTGCACCTCACGCGCCATCTGCAGATCCCGCTCCATGCGTTGTTCTTCTTCGAAGATGCGCTCGTACAAACGCGCATTTGAGATCGCGATCGCAATCTGGCCGGCCAGAGTCGTCAGCGTCCGCTGATGATCCTCGTTGTAGTAGTTGAGGCGTGTATGCTCCAACGCCATCACGCCAACAACCTTTTCCTTGTACATCAGCGGGACGGCCAGCATCGACCGCACCTCGCGCGTGTCCGCTCCTCGCTCCGGCGAGGCAGTACTATCACCCAGGTAGCGCGCATCCTTCCGGACATCGCCCACCAGGATTGGCTCCTTCTGCTCCGCCGCTATGCCGAAGATGCCTTGCCCCATAACGGCATTGCGGTCGCGGTTTACGCGCTCGCCAAAGCGCGTCGACAGACGATGCACAAACTGCTGCCGGCTCTCGCTCCACAGCAGCACCGTAAACATCTGGAAGTCGACCACACGCTTCAGCAGCACGCCGATGCGCTGCAGCAGCGTGTCCAGGTCAAGAATGGCCGTGAATTCGCGGCTGATCTCGCTCAGCACGGTCAGCGTCTGCGCCTGCCGCGAAAGGCGTGTGTACAGCCGGGCATTCTCGATCGCAACCGCCATGCGCGACGCCACCAGCTCCAACAAACGCCGTTGATCCTGTGTGAACGCCGCAAGCTGTTCACTCTCAAGATCGATGACGCCGATGACGCGGTTCTTCACGATCAGCGGCACCGCCAGCTCGCTTTTAACCGCCGGGTTCGCGCTGATGTAGTGCGGCAGGTGGCTTACATCATCGACCAGGATCGACGTTCGCGTCTGTGCAGCCTGACCGACAACGCCGCGGCCCAGCTTGACGCGCATGCGCTCGATCTCCGGGGCATGGCCGACCTGGAAGCGCATCCACAGCTCCTGGGTCCGGTCGTTGATCAGCAGGATCGCGAAGATGCGGTAATCCACGACGGCCCGTACCAGCTCGGCCACACGCAGCATTAGCGTCTGCAGATCCAGCGTATTGTTCAACGCCTCGGCCAGTCTCAGCAGAAAGTCCACATGCTCGCTCGATACGCGGATGCGGTTCTCAGGATGTGAGGGTGACGTGGGCGGGATATTCATCTCGCCGTTGGTGGTGGGACCGCGGTCAGGGATCTCTACTTGCGGCGCACTCTGCGGCGCGTTCGGGCTGGGGCGATAGTCCCCCTCGAACTGGTCGGATAGCAGGGCGGCGTCATCACCTTCATCAAGGCGAACCTCGGACGCATCCGAGGCGCGGGACCGCGACGCCACACGCAGTGGCTTCCCGTTCCGCTTCGGCTTGTCCTCGATCGCGTCCATGCCTGCCTTTGTAGCAGATTTGATTCCTAAGATGGCTTAATAGCCGGATGTTGCCTTCAACGCGTCGGCGTCGCCCGTCAACTCCTGCACAATCCGCACGCTGGCGCTGGCACCAATCCGTGTGGCGCCGGCACGCAACATCGCCTGCGCGTCTGCCAGCGATCGGATGCCGCCCGAAGCCTTCACACCGCAACGAGACCCCGCGACGCCGCGCATCTGCGCAATGTCATCCACGGTAGCCCCGCCCGTCGAAAAGCCCGTGCTTGTCTTGATAAAGTCGGCACCCGCCGTCACGGCAATCTCGCTGGCGCGTAACTTCTCCTCAAAGTTCAGGAGCGCCGTTTCCAGAATTACCTTCACGATGGCGCCGCGGCCGTGTGCAACCTCCACCACGCCACGGATGTCCTCGGCAACGGCATCATACTCGCCGCTCTTCAAAGCGCCGATGTTCATCACCATGTCGACGTCATGCGCGCCCAACGCAATTGCCCGCTTCGCCTCGTCTACTTTCGACTCCATCAGCGAGGCGCCCAGCGGAAACCCAATGACCACACCTACGGGAACGTCCGCACCGGCAAGCGCAGCGACCGCCGTCGACACCCAGAACGGGTTAACCATGGCACAGGCAAAGCGATACTCGGCGGCCTCTTCACAGATATGCAGGACCTGTGCGCGTGTTGCGTCGGCCTTCAGCAAGGTGTGATCCAGTGTGGCGGCAAGCGCCCGCGGGCTGCTCATGGCTTCATCGTAAAAGTTGGCCGCAGCCAATGCGTTTTCATCCCTCATGGTGCCTCTCATCCGTGGGTGCTTGAAACCCAACGCTCATGATATCGCCGGTTGAGTGCAACATGCAGTTTTCGACGACTGGGGAACCGCCCAGGGCAAGCTACATCTTGTAGCGGCCCATATCGTCGTCGCCCAGGCCTTCCAGCCAGCGACGCAATTCATCGGAATTTACGTCGCGCCCTTTCTGGTTCATCCGAGCGTTGTCCATCACGGTGCGACTGACATAGATAGGGCAATCCGCGCGCATCGCCAGAGCCAGCGCATCCGAGGGCCGCGAATCCATGGTCATGACGTCACCGTCGCGATCCAGCCAGATCACCGCAAAGAACGTGTCATCCTTCAGGTCGTTGATGACCACGCGGGTCACGGTCGCGTCGAAGGCACGCAGTACATTCCGCAACAAATCATGCGTCATCGGCCGCGGTGTCGCGGATTTCTCAATCTCAAGCGCAATCGCGTTTGCCTCGAAGATGCCGACCCAGATGGGCAGCACGCCGTCGCCGGTCAAATCCTTCAGGACGATCATGGGCATGTTCGTGACAGGATCCATCATCAGACCCCGTATACGAACCTCAACCTCATCGCCCGTTCCCTCAGGCGTCGTGCTTCCCTTTGCGTGCTCTGCAGAACGTGTCATCGTCAGCCTGCCAGTACTGCTTCGCCCACCAGGCTGTTGGGGAAGCTGCGTGTGATCTTTACCTGTTGATAGCTGCCCAGCGCCGGAAGAATCGGCTGCGTCGTGGTGAAGTTCACCGTTTTGTTCTGGGAGGAACGACCTGTGATCTGACCACGCTGCGAATTGTAGCCCTCCACCATCACGTCCATCACCTGCCCCATATGACGCTCGTAGGCAATACGCTGCCGCTCCCGCTGCGCGTCCATCAACCGCTGCAGCCGCGAAGACTTCACATCGTCCGGAACGGTATCCGGCATGCCCACTGCAGGCGTATTGGGACGCTGCGAGTACTGGAAGGCGTAGACGGCGTCGTAGCCCACTTCATCCAGCAGACTCATCGTCATCTCAAAGTCCTCTTCCGTCTCTCCGGGGAACCCAACGATGATGTCCGTCGTCATGCTGATATCCCGCTTCGCAGCCTTGATCCAGCCGATGCGCTCCAGGTACCACTCCCGCGTGTACTCGCGCTGCATCGCCTTCAGCACCGCAGAAGAGCCGGACTGCACCGGCAGATGCACGTGGTCGCAGACGGTCGGCATCCGGTCGATTACTTCAATAATGTCCGGCGTAAAGTCGCGCGGATGCGACGTAGTGAAGCGCACCCGACGAACACCGTGCAGCACACCAATCGATTCCAACACCTGCGCAAATGTCCGCTGCCCCAGGGGGTCGCGGTAACTGTTCACGTTCTGCCCCAGCAACTGGATGTCCGTATAGCCCAGCGAGGCCATCCGCTGCGCCTCAGCCATGATGCTGTCGGACGCCCGCGAACGCTCTTTGCCACGCGTATACGGCACCACGCAATAGCTGCAGAACTTGTCGCAACCTTCAATGATGGTGATGTAGCCGCGGTGCGGATTGCTGCGTGTCGTGAACTCCGTATCGAACGTCGCGTCCTGCGTACGACGGTCGTCCAGGCCCGTGATCCGCTTCTCACCAGCCTCGAGACGCACCAGCATCTCCGGCAGATTGCGATACGAAGCCGATCCCGAAACCAGCGACACAAAAGGCGCCTTCTCAAAAATCTTCTCGCCTTCCTGCTGCGCAACACAGCCCAGCACGGCAAACTGCTTCCCTTCGCCCTGCATGCGCTTGTATTCGTTCAGCCGATGGAAGACCTTCTGCTCCGCCTTGTCGCGAATTGAGCAGGTGTTGTAAAGAATCAGCTCCGCAGCCTCTTCATCCTGGACCCGGACATACCCCTCATGCTCCAACGTGCCAATGACCTTTTCAGAGTCATGGGCATTCATCTGGCAACCGAAGGTCTCCATATAAAAGGTTTTAGCTGCAGCGCTCACGAGGAAAGTATACGCTGCCTCGGTATTAATATCGTTCCGAAGACCGAGCCCATGATGGTGCTTATCGACAATCAGGTTAAGAGCGCAACCCCATCATCTTTCAATAAACCGCTGTACTGCCAAGGGAAGATTGCGGCTGTCGCGGCCAGTGTGAGGAGCATAAGCATCTTCGCTAGACCGGAGAATCCAAAGTGATGCGCATAAAGAAAACTCTCCGGTGCCATCAGTGCGCCGAACAGGGCCATGGCAAGCAACCCTCCCTTCATCGCTCTGTCGTCAAGCCGGTTGGAACTTACGACGCATAACGTGAGGACGGCCCAACCTGCGTAGAGATGGACCAAGGTGTAATCGCTGGATAAGGGTGGGACCAAAACCGATAGCACCACCAAAATGATGATTTGATTCGGCAACGGCATTTTCACAATTCGCCAGAAAAAAAGAACGAGGCACAAGAGAGTTGCAATAGCGAGATAGCCGCTGGCGTAGGACGCAAGTCCCGCTGGCAAGGAGGCGGGGAAAAAATGATGAAGCGCGATGGCAACCATCTTCACAGGCAAAAAAAGTGAATGGTCAAACTCCGCCTCATACTGATGGAAAGATAAAACGTACTGTTGCTGAAAGAAAAGTAACCCGCTGGCAATTCCCCGACGTGCCTCTCCCAATGTAGGGCCGAGTGCCAAGTAGGACAATACCGTGGCGACACCAGCCGAGGACACAGATACCAACGTGGCAAGATACTTGCGGTTCGCAACGAACAATCCTAGGAGGAATATAGGAAACAGCTTGAAAGAGATGGCGACTCCGAGCAGGACTGCACCTGCGGTCCACCACCGTTTCCATATGCAAGCGACGGCTGACCAAACGAGGAGGGCGTTCAAGAGCTCGATGTTTCCACGGTCGATCGCGAACATGGCCGGATATGAAAGGCCTGCCGCAAGACCGAGAAAACAAATGGTAGAAGGCCCAGTGAACCCGTGTACCGTCAGCGCGCGTCCAAAGAGCGCTAGCGCGAGCAAACTCCCGGCTAGAAAGAATGCAAAAAGCACATACTCGCTAGCAGAACCAAAAACGAAGAGGAGCTTGAAGGCAATTGCAGCCGGCGCCGGATATGTGAAGGGGAAATTGGAGATCCCAACGGCGTGAGTCTGCCAAGGCACGAAAAAATCGGCCTGATGGAAGTAATGAAAGCGTTCCCTGTAAATGGTGAAATCATCGTACGGGGCGGTAGACACGAACATTGGCGACCAATGCTCCTTCGGCCAGTGCAGAGCAAAGTGCTCCAGCAGGCCGACTACGGCGGTCAGGACCCATAGGCTGATCAACACTAACAGAAATGCTTGGATCGGCTTGCAATTGCCGACAGTTAGAAGCAGCGCCCGTTCTTTACGCGGGCTTGTGCCATCCAAGTGATTCTGTGCGGCGCGCTTATGCATTCCGTCTCTGGAGTTCCCAAGCGAGAGAGTCCGCGATCCCATCTGCCTTCGCTTTCTTTGGTGACCAACCGATGAGCCTTAACGCCTTGCTATTGTCCGCGACGAAGTACTTCTGGTCGTTGGCTCGCCACGGCAGTTCGCGTGGATTCATCTTTATGCCCAGTTCCTTCTCCAGGTGTAAAAAGAGTTCTCGCAAGGACATGCTGTTCTCATAACCGCCACCGATGTTGAAGGCATTTCCGATACCTTGTGCGCGGTTTTCGTGTGCTGCAAGGTAGCAAGCCACCGCATCCGACACATGCAATAGATCACGAACCTGCTTGCCATCGCCGTTGATCGTAAAACTATGAGACGGATTGTGCTTTGTCTCAATCGCCTGCTGGCAGAACCAGCCGACCCAGCCCTGATCAAACGTCGAGATCTGACGTCCGCCGTAAATTGTGGAATGCCGGAAGACCACGCTCTTCACCTTGAAGTTACGCGCATATTCCTGCATGTACTGGTCTGCCGCGCCCTTTGAGCAGCCATACGGCGTGTAGAACTCCAGCCTAGCCCGTTCGTCCACGTCTTTCTTGCCCGCCGGCTCGTAGCGAGTCGGCTTCTCTTCCAGGACGCAGGCCTCAAGTTCACCGTAGACCTTATTGCTCGATGCATAGACCACCGTTGCGTCCGGTGCGTGCAATCGGACTGCCTCCAGCACATTAATGGAGCCCAGCACGTTAACTTCGAAGTCGCGGCGTGGATTCTCAAGAGACGTGGTCATCGCGACCTGTCCTGCCAGATGGAACACACAATCGATCGGAAAAGCCCGGAAGATCGTCTCAACATCCTGGCTGTTCCGAACGTCTCCGTGAAAGAAATCGAACCTACCAATCGTCTGGAGCCATGCATAGTTTATCGGCGTTCCGGGACGCGTGAAATTATCCAAAACCACGACCTGCTCCCCCCGGCGTAACAACTCCGCGGTCAGATTGCTGCCAACAAAACCACATCCACCAGTTACTAAGTAAGCCAAACCGTATCTCCCGTCTACTGCTTGTTTTTTGCCATCTCTTCATTGCGGAAGGCCCGCATTTTAGCCATGGAACTGAAATAACTCATAACAAACGTCGGCAAGTGACGCTTGCTTTCACCCGCCTTACGCTGCTCAAATGTGACAGGCACTTCCGTCACGGTAGCGTGAGTTTTGCCTGCAACAAGACGAATCAGAATCTCTTCCACGATGTCGAAGTTACTCGAGACCAAGTGCAGGGAGCGCAGTTGCTCCCCACGATAAAGTCTGAGGCTATTGCTGACATCTGCGACCGGAAGGTGGAAGGCGAACTTATATGCCAAATTGAGAACACGGCTCATCAGAATCAGGATCGCTGGATTCTCGGTACTGCCTCCGCGTACGTAGCGCGACCCGATGACCAGATCGCACTTTCCACGCTGGTTCCAGAGCTTGAACAGTTCCGCTGGATTGTGCGAACCGTCGGAATCCATCAAAAGCACATATCTTCCCGATGAACTCTCGATTCCGCTGCGAACCGCATCCCCATAGGTGTTGCCGCCGCGACGCGGCACGCATCGCACACCGTTTTCACCGCAGACCTCGGCTGTGTCATCGACAGGTGTCATGGAGTCCGCGACGATAATCTCAAACCTGTTCGAAAGTTTCGCAACGGCAGGGACAAGATTCGGCAGAAGCATGCGAAGCGAATCTGCTTCGCGATAAGCAGGCATTACTACAGAAAGCTCAAGCTGTTCTTCCACCTGGGGCAGGCTCCTTCATCTCTAGTGCGGGATACATTTGTCTGGCCAGTTCCCAAACGGCGCGCGCCACGGACTGGCGTGGAGTCCAGCCGAGCTTCTCCCGAGCAGCGGTAATATCCGCGACGGAATGGAAGGGTTCAAATGGGTGCATCGGCACTTTCCCAAATTCAAGCTTGGGCGCAAGTTTTAACTTCTGACACACGTCGGTCACTAGGTCACGAAGCGGAACAGAAACTCCGCTGCCTAGATTGAATTTTTCGATCATCGACTCAGGCTTACGTTCGATTGTCAGCACGACGGCCCGCGCAATATCTTCGACGGAACAAAAATCACGCACTTGGTTCCCAAGCGTCATAGGCAATGTGTTGCCGGTAGCTGAAGCCGTGACGATTCTCGGAAAAAGGCGTTCGCCGCCATCATGAAGGCCCGTGAAAGCGAACGGCCGCAATATGGTGAGCGACCGCTTAAACTCCGCTGCCGCGGCTTGGAGCATCGAGTCGCTAGCGGCCTTGCTGGCCCCGTAGGGGTGCAGGGTCTCAATAGGATCAGTCTCAAGTAGAGGGCGGCCCTGTTCTCGATACACAAGCCCCGTGCTGATGTAGATGAAACGCGAATGGTGGTCAAACCTGCAGTTCATCTGAAATAAACGCATCGTCGATTCCACATTGAAGTGCATCAAGTCAAACCAGGACCCTTTAGGGGGGCGCAAGCCACTGGCAGCCGCATGGACAATTACGTCCGGGTTCGCACGCTCAAAGATCTGGGCCGTATGGATCGCATCGCTTAGTTCATGATCGATGAATTGAACATCTTCGCCGAAAGTGGCCAGCTCCGCACTTTTGCTGCGGACCGGTGCAATAACTTTATAGGAGTTCGTTGCAACTAACTGACGAAGGATGTTCAGGCCTAAGGTGCCGCTTGCGCCAGTCACCAAGATTCGCTGCTTAGCCAAAAAGCTACCCCCAAAGTAGACAGGACGCCATAAAAGCAGCCTGGGTGGCTCAAGTCTGAGGTTATTTAGCGAGAAGCTGAGAATTTGGTAGCGTTACCGGGGCTCGAACCCGGACTCTTCGCCTTGAGAGGGCGACGTGTTAACCAGTTACACCATAACGCCACATTTGGAATGGCCATCACTTGCGCGACTTCCAAAGTATACCGCAAACACCGTGATGATTCCAAACCGCTCTAGATACCCAGCCGCTTCACTTCATCGTTGTAGTACTTCCGGTAAAGGATGTCCCACTCCTGCGTGCCTTCCAGGATGATCCTCTGCTGCGACGTGATCTTGCCGCGCGCGGCGGCATCGATCTTCACTTCATCGGCCAGCAGCATTTCCAGGATCTTCCGGGCTTCCTGACGGATCGTATTGCGATCTTCCAGAAACTCAGCCTCGTCCACGTCCGCCAGTGTGTCGGCGACCGTGTGGGCCAGCTTATTCACCTTATCGCGAGAGATGCGCATGACTAAAGCACCGCCTTGTACTTGCGGGTGAGCTCGTTCTTCACCTTTTTGAACATCTCCGGGTAGCTCGCGCCGGATTTCAGCATGTCGTCCTGGAAAGCCTCAAGAATGACGCGAACTTCGTCATTGATGCGGTCTTCCAGAGACAGCTCTTCGATCAGACCGGCGTTGATCCGCTCGGCCACAATGGCTGGCTTGTCGGTGCGAATCATCTTCGCCTCCACCAGCCTGCGCACAACCTGGCGCGACAAATATCCGACGTAGTCTTTGGAGAAGAGCATGGGCAAGAAGGAGGATAGCATGTTGCAGCCGTCCCCCTACTTCTCTACTTGCGGCTGTCCGCCCGTCGCAGATTCTCGGGCGCGTCACGCAGCAGGCGTTTCACTGGCTTTCCGCCTACCAGGTGCTGCTGCACGATCTTCTCCGCGTCCCTTCGCCTTGGTAAAGCTGTACCAGACATTGTCCGAATACACCACGCAAACCGCAGCGTGTTCACACTAGTCCATGCAGCTGGTTCCAGCACGCGAACCTTTCTCATTAGAGCGGCATCCTTCACCATGTCCTTGAGCTCGTCCTTTAACTTCTTGGCGCCCTCGTTCCGGCAGGAAGGCCGGGATGCGTCGGGCTCGCGCTCATTCATGCAGACACGAATCTGCCACTCGGGAACACTCATAACCTCGATGCTCCCCGGCCTTCGGGATGAGACAATCAAAGGACGATGCAGCCAGACGACCTCCTCATTGTGAAAGACGACATGATCGCGTTCATCGCGGGCAACGGCCTGCGGCGCCTGAACGCATACGTCCCGGAAGACGTGCCCTCCGTGATGTTTGAGGATGATGGTCCCGACAGCTGGAAAGACTTCGTCGAGCATGCCAAGGCGACCAACGTCCCCTTCGTCACCATGAGCGAAGTCGTCCTGGAAAAGCAGGACATTGAGACGCTGATCGAGCGCACCCGCGTCCACCGCTTCCCCGACGAAGCTGGCCAGGAGCTCGACGACGCACAGTACCTGCTCAAGTACGTCGGCAAGACCGGCTACCTGCAGCTCGGCTTCGCCTACGGCGGCGTCATGTTCCTCTACGAGACCGCCACCGAGTGGTACGACCGCTATCAGCAGTGGATGGAAGCTGTGGCCGATCTGGGCAGCATCGTTCTTGACGACAGCGACGACGAATAACCGGATGCCCGCAGAAACATCTGCCATGCAGGCCCGCTGGATCATGCCGGAACCGCCCTCGATTGAGGCGCACGGGCTGGCCGCAGCGCTGGAACAGCCGCTCTGGTTCGCGCAGGTTCTCGTCTCCCGCGGCATCGAAACTCCCGCCGCTGCCCGCCGCTACCTCGTCCCAAGCATGGCAGACCTGCACGACCCCAATTTTCTACTTGGCATGAAGGAAGCGGTCGCCCGTGTTTTGTTGGCTGTTGCGAAGCGCGAGCCCATCCTCATCTACGGTGACTACGACGTCGACGGCACCACCGCTACCGTCCTCCTCAAGACCGCCATCGACCGCATCACGCCGCTCGACAGCAACGGCCGTGGATCCTCGCTCGTCCGCTTTCATATCCCGCACCGCATCCGCGAAGGCTACGGCATGCAGACCGGCGTGCTGGGTGAGGCCGCAGCGCAGGGCGTTCGCCTCGTCATCAGTGTCGATACCGGCATCCGTGCCTTCGCCGCAGCGGACGAGTGTAAGGCGCTGGGACTCAATCTGATTGTCACCGATCACCATCTGCCTGACGGCGTCGCCGGCATACCGGACGCGGTCGCCGTGATCAATCCCAATCAGCCCTTCTGCGACTACCCGTACAAGGAACTCTGCGGAGCCGCCGTCGCCTTCAAACTGGCGCACGCCCTCCTGCACGCAGCGACCACGTCACCACCCGATCCATCGCACTACCGCACCGTCGAATTCACTGCCCTATGGGACAAGCTACTGCCGTCCCTGCTGAAGTTGGTTGCCATCGCAACCGTTGCCGACGCCGTGCCGCTCACGGGTGAGAACCGCACCATCGTCGCGCTTGGCCTGCGTGCTCTGCGCGATCCTCGCCAGGGCGGCCTCCGCGCTCTCATGGACCTCGCCGGCGTCGCTGCCGATGAGGAGCGCGGCCCGTCCGCCACGGAGATCGCCTTCCGCATCGCGCCGCGCATTAATGCAGCCGGCCGCATGGACGTGGCCAGCGACGTCGTCCGCATGTTCCTTACGCGCGACCCCGCAGAGGGCCGCGCCATCGCAGAAAAACTGCACCTGCTCAACGAAGAGCGTCGCAACGTCGAAGCCACCGTCCTGACCGCTCTTGAAGAGCAGATGGTCGTTCTCCGTGCCGACGAAGTCGCACTTGCCGCCGCCGGCTGCCTTGTGCTCGACGGCGACGGCTGGCATCGCGGCGTCATTGGCATCCTCGCCTCACGCGTGGTCGAGCGGATGGGGCGTCCGGCGCTCGTCATCGCCCACGAAAATGGCTTGGCTCATGGATCCGGTCGCTCCGTTCCCGGCTTTCATCTGCTGGACGCAATCACTGCTGCGCACTCCCACGCTGAACCCGTCATCTTTGACCGTTTCGGCGGCCACGCGCACGCCGTTGGCTTCTCCATGCCGTCAGATCGCGTACCGATGCTTCGCGAACGGCTCGCAGCCTACGCGAACGGCCGCCTCTCACCGGAGATGCTGCAGCAGCGAGTCGAGATCGACGCAGAACTTCCGCTCACGGAACTCACGCCTGAGCTGCTAAAGAAACTGCGATTACTCGAACCCTTTGGCCACAGCAATCGAGAACCCCTTTTTCTCGCCCGCGCCTGCACCATCCGCGACCAGCCGAAGGTGCTGAAGGAGCGCCATCTTAAGCTGTGCCTCAGCGTAGGAGACGACACGCAGATCAGCTGCCTCTGCTGGAGCCGAGCCGTGGTCTGGCCGGAACGACTCGCGGAAATGGGCATTGGCGCGGGTTCCGTGGTCGATGCGGTCTTCCGTGTGCGCGAGAACAAGCACCCGCAGTTTGGTGGAGCGGAGATGGAACTCGCAGACCTGCGCCTCCACGAAACACCCGACGTACCGTAAACGATTCTTTTGAACCGAGAAACAGCTTTCTGAGTCTCATATAATGACGAATCGGGCATGACTGACACTGCAAGCGGAAACAGCGGAAAAATAGCCTTTCGAGTGGCGATCGTGGCGATCCTCGTGATCGCACTGGTCATCGGCATTCGCCTCTTCACGCGTAAGGAAATCGACATCAGAGCGGCGAAGGCTGGCTACGGCGACCTATTGAGCGACCTGTCGACCAACGGTAAAGTCGAACCCATCCAGAACTTCCAGGCCCATGCTGGCGAAGCCGGCAGCGTGCAGGCAGTCTACGTCCGTGCAGGCCAACAGGTTGGCGCCGGAACGCTGCTGCTCCGCATGAGCACCGCTGCCGCCGAGGCTCGCGTGGAGACCGCACGGTCAGCCATTGCGCAGGCACGCGCAGCGCAATTTGACGTAGGCAATGGCGGATCGACGGACGAGCGTATCGGCATTACCGGCGACCTCGAGCGCGCACGTCTTCAGGTAGCACAATCGCAGAAGGATCTTTCTGCACTACAGGCATTACAAGCGAAGGGCGCAGCCTCACTTAGCGAGGTCGCCTCTGCCCAGTCCCGCCTCTCCTCGGCGCAAAGCTCCCTCGATTCACTCCAGAAGCGCTCCACAGGTCGTTACTCTCCATTGGATAAGCAGCGCGCCAGCGCTCAGTTGGCTGACAGCCAGGCAAGCTTGGCCGCAGCGCAGCAGTCACTTTCTCAGAGCGTCGTACGTGCACCGTTCTCCGGCACCGTCTATTCCCTGCCCGTGAAAGCTTATGATTTCGTCGGCTCCGGTGAAGAACTCGTGCAGGTTGCCGACCTCACCAAGATGCAGGTCCGCGCCTACTTCGATGAGCCCGAGATCGGCCGCCTGAAACTAAACGACAAGGTGGTCATCAAGTGGGACGCCAAGCCGGGTCTCAGCTGGCACGGCCACATCGTCCGGACGCCCACGACGGTCATAACCTACGGCACCCGAAACGTTGGCGAGTGTCTCATCGCTGTAGACGACGCCACAGGCGATCTGCTTCCAAATACCAACGTGAACGTTAGCGTCACGACGCAGTCGATCTATCACGTGCTCAGCCTGCCGCGTGAGGCGTTGCGGACACAAGGCTCAGAAAGCTACGTCTTCCTGGTCCAGAACAATCAGCTCGTGAAGCGCGTCGTCAAGATTGGTTCGGTAAACCTGATGGCGGTACAGATCGTCTCCGGCATCAATCCCAACGATCTTGTCGCACTCGCCTCAACCAGCAGCAGTATCGATCTCTCGGAAGGCCTGCGGGTCAGGGTTGTGCAGCAGTGATCGGTGTGTCTCGAGTAGCGTGCGTTACCCTCCTATTCGCAGCGACCGCCGCCGCGCAGATTCCCGCACCCGCTCTGGCGGATGCCCGCGCAGGCCGAGTCGACGCCGCAGTCGCAGCCCTGAAGCCGATCCGGAACGCTGACGCACAGGAACTGTTGTGCAAGCTCTACTCCTCTGTCGATGGACGCGATGAAGCCATTACCGCCTGCGAATCAGCCGCTTCTCTGGCGCCCTCCAACAGCGACTACGCCCTCGAGCTGGCACGCGTCTACGGCAATAAGGCCGATCACAGCGGCACCTTCACCGGTATGCGAATGGTCAGCAAAATCCGTGGAAGCTTCGAAAAGGCAGTCCAACTGAATCCCAAGAATGTAGAAGCCCTCAGCGATTTGGGCCAGTTTTACGCCGAGGCTCCTGGCATCGTGGGCGGCGGACTTGATAAGGCCCGCGACATCGCAAACCGCCTCAAGCCCCTCTCCGCAGCGCGAGCCCACCGCCTCTCAGCCATGATTGCCGCCAAGTCGAAGGACGACGCAACTGCGGAAGCCGAGTATCGTGCCGAACTCGCAGTGGCCCATTCGCCTGAGGCCTATGTCGATCTAGCCAGCTTTTACCGCAGCCGCAAGCAGGCGGATCGAGCCGCCCAGAACGCAAAGCTCGCGCTCGCAGCCGACCCACATCATGGTCCGGACACCCTCGATGCCGCCGCAATCCTGATCGATCTCAAGCAGCCCATTGAAGCGATCGCAGCACTTCGTGCGTACCTCGGAACCCAGCAGATCGAACTCTCCGCATTCGCCCATGCGCACGTCCTGCTAGGCAATGCGCTCAAGGCAACGGGCGATACTGCCGGCGCCCAAAAAGAATACGCCGCAGCCCTGGCGCTCGCCGCCAACTACGACGCCGCACGGAAAGGAGCCGGTCAATGACACGCTCCTACGCACTCCGCACACTCGCCCTCGCCGCATTCCTCGTCTGCACCGGCCGCGGCGTCGCGCAGATCTCCCTGCAGTCCGCAGTGAACCTTGCGCTGAAGAACAGCCCCAAGATCCGCATGGCACAGGCCGACCTCGACAAAGCCCGTGCCGCGCGCAGCGAAGCCCGCGACGCCTATATCCCCACCGTCGGTGTCGTGACCGGCTACGGCCAATCCACTGGCGCTCCTCTGAATGTCCCGGTCATCTTCTCAATAAGCGCTCAGAGTCTCGTCTTTAGCTTCTCGCAAAAGGACTACATCCGTTCGACCGACGAAGGTGTCCGGGCTGCCGAACTTACCCTGCACAACAGCCAGATCGAAGTAGCCGAAGACACAACTAACACCTACCTGGCGCTGGATTACTCCCTGGAACGCAAGATGGTTCTTCGCGATTCCATCGCATACTCAGACCGCCTGGTGTCCATCACCACAGACCGCATCGCTCTCGGCGTCGACCCAAAAGTCGAACTCCCCAAATCGCGACGCACCGGGACGCAACTACGTCTCGCAAGCCTCCAGGTAGACGATGAAATCGCAGCGAATCGCCAGCATCTCGCACTCTTGACCGGCCTTCCTGCGACATTCCTCTTCACGGATCGCAGCTCGGTTCCGGAATTCACGCGGACGCCAGCATCCGCGGACGTGGATATGGACAAGCTGCCAGACAGCTACGGCATCAAGGCAGCGTTCGCGAGTGCACGCGCGAAGCAGTACACCGCCTTCGGCGATAGCCGCTACATGCTTCGTCCGCAGATCGTGCTCGCCGGCAATTACAGCCGCGTGGCGACCTCGCTCTCCTCCTACCTCGACTACTACCCCCGGTATGGCGGCACCGACGCGCACCCGAACAGCGAAAACGCGCTCAGCTTTGGCCTCCAGTTTAATATCCCGCTGCTGGACATGGCACACCGGGCCAAGGCGCGTGGTTCAGCCGCAGATGCCGCACGTGCCTACGCCGAGGCGGACCAGCAGCGCGGCGTCTATCGCGAAGGTCGCTCAAAACTGGCGAACTCCACCCGCGAACTCGACCTCCGTGCCCAACTCGCTCGCGACGACCGCGAGATCGCAGAAGATCAACTCGAAACTCTAAAACTCCAACTCCAGCTCGACGGGGGCGCCTCCCAGGGCCCACAAGTCAATCCCAAGGACCAGCTCAACGCCCAGCTTCAGGAACGTCAGAAATATCTCGACGTTCTGGCCGCCGAGTTGCAACTGCGTCAAACGCAGGTCAACCTGCTGCGTCAAACAGAGGGCCTTGGCGACTGGATTCTGGGTGCCACCGGTAGTCGCACCCTGACGCCAAGCGTGCCTTCACCCGCAGGTACAACCGCACCGGGTGTTCCCACCACCGCTCCCACCGGAGCCAGCCCCGGCATCGTGCCGAATTCCCCTTCCGTCATACCCCACCCCTAGCGGCCGCCGGAAAGGTTCCCGACTGGGTTCCACCGGTCCTTTGACCGGTCACTAAATGGTAAAATTCGAGGTACAACCATGGTATTGAAGACACTGCTCCTGAACCCGCCTTCCTTTGAAAACTTCGACGGTGGCGCCAGCTCCCGTTGGCCCGCGACGCGTGAGATCGAATCCTACTGGTATCCCGTGTGGTTGGCCTACCCGGCCGGCATGCTGGAGGGCTCGCGCCTGCTCGACGCGCCCCCGCACCACGTCAGCGCCGAAGAGACGATCAACATCGCGAAGGATTACGAGTTCCTGGTGCTCTTCACCTCCACGGTAGGCTGGGCCGGCGATCACGCGCTCGCGCAGGCCATCAAGAAGGTCAACCCGACCATCAAGATCGCATTCGTCGGACCGCCGGTGACCACCGACCCCGACCGCGCTCTGAACGAGTGCGACGCCATCGACTTCATCTGCCGCCGCGAGTTCGACTACACCATCGTCGAATACGCGCAGGGTAAGCCGATCAACGAGATCCTCGGCCTCTCCTACAAGGATGAGAACGGCGTCATTCAGCACAACCCGGATCGTCCGCAGGTCGAAGACCTCGACGCGATGCCCTGGGCGACCAAGATCTACAAGCGCGACATGGACGTCACACGCTACAACGTGCCGTTCCTTCTGCACCCTTACATCTCGCTTTACAGCACGCGCGGCTGCCCGGCACAGTGCACTTTCTGCCTCTGGCCCCAGACACTCAGCGGCCACGCATGGCGCAAGCGCTCCACCGACGACGTCGCAGCGGAATTGAAGTGGGCCAAGGAGAACTTCCCTGACGTCAAGGAGTTCTTCTTCGATGACGACACCTTCAACATCCAAAAGGAACGCACCATCGAGCTCTGCGCGAAGCTCAAGCCTTTGAACATCACGTGGTCCTGCACCAGCCGTACCACGACCCACCGCGACACCCTGAAGGCTATGAAGGAAGCGGGCTGCCGCCTGCTCATCGTTGGCTTCGAGTCCGGCGATCCGCAGATCCTCAAGAACATCAAGAAGGGCTCGACCGTTGAGCGTGCCCGCGAGTTCGTCAAGGACTGCCACGACCTCGGTCTGATCATCCACGCCGACTTCATCCTCGGCCTGCCCGGCGAAACCAAGGAGTCGATCTGGAACACGATCAACTTCGCCAAGCAGCTCGACTGCGAGACCATCCAGGTCTCCGTTGCGCATGCCTACCCCGGCACCGAGTTCTATGACTTCGCTGAGAAGAACGGCTACATCACCAACGAGATCATGAACGACGGCGGCGGCCACCAGATGGCACACATTGAATACCCCGGCCTGCCGACCGAGTACGTGATGGAGATGGTGCACAAGTTCTACGACGAGTACTACTTCCGCCCGAAGGCCGCAGCCCGCGTCGTCTGGAAGGCAATCGTCAACCGCGATGTGCCGCGCCTGTACGTCGAGGCAAAGGCCTTCATGAAGCTCCGCAGCCAGCGCAACAAGGCTTCGCGTCTCAAGAAGGAACAGAACGCACTGAAGGCGCAGGAATCCGTCAGCATGAACGCCTAGTTCCAAAGTCGATCCAAACAGAAACGCCTCCGGAAACGGAGGCGGTTTTCATTTGGCTGCAACTTCTCAGGCGCAGCGACAGTATGTGCCCGCCCGGCTTCGGATCATCCTAAGTCGATACAATCAAAGCTGAATGTCCCACCGCCTCAAAGCTTCGCAATACCTCATGCTCGTCTTCATCATGCTGGGCGCCTCCATCGGTGACGCCCTCCTCAGCCGCGGCATGAAACAGGTCGGTCCGGTCTCCTTTGATCACATGGGCCTGCTACTGCACGCTCTGATGAATCCCTGGGTCATCGCCGGCATCCTCGTCCTCATCAGCTTCATGGGCAGTTACATGACGGCGCTTAGCTGGGCTGACCTCACCTTCGTACAGCCCGCCACCGCCTTCGGCAACGTCGTCACCGCGCTCATCGGCCGCCTCTGGTTGCACGAGGCCATCACCCCCATGCGCTGGGCAGGCATCGCCTGCATTGTCATTGGCGTAGGCTTCGTGGCCAACGGCCCATCCCGCACCGAACATCTCGCCCTCGCGGAACTCGAAGGGGTGCAGCCATGATCGCGAATCTCGGCAGCTCGACCATCATCGCCATCGTGGAGCAAGAAGGCGTGCAGGTATGATCGCGAACCTTGGCAGTTCGACCATAATCACCATCGTCGTCATGGTCCTCGGCGCAACCATCGGCGAGACGATGATCTCGGCCGCCATGACCCGCGTCGGTGACCTCGACGAGATCCGCGCAAAGAGCGGCCTCCCCGGCGCCATCAAGGCCGTCGTCACATCGCCCTTCCTCATCGGCGGCATCGCCTGCATGGCAATCAGCTTCTTCGCGCTACTCTTCGCGCTCTCCGGAGCGGACCTAAGCCTGGTAGCGCCCGCAACCAACTCGCTAACCTTCATCGCAACAGCCGTTGCAGCAAAGTTCTTCCTGAAAGAAAACGTGGACCGCCGCCGCTGGCTCGCAGCCATATTTGTCAGCGCAGGCGTCTTCCTCCTAACGCGCTAGCAAGCCCCAGGAATCGACAAGCACCTCAAGCTCACGGAGGCCCGAACGCGTCGCTCAAGGGCACGGCTTAACAGCTAGCGGAGATCACGACTCTGGGTGCCCCATTTTCGCGAAGCTAAAGTGGGGATTCGCGCAACGCGCGAACTGCTTTCCTCTGATCCATCAAAGATCCTCGGGTTAACACGCCGCCTGGTGCCCCAAGGTCTCGTCTGTGAGACGTGGACAGCGCCACCGCAAACTTCTACCACCGCGCAGCCTACGCCCGCTTCCAAAGCCAGTGACTCGGAAGGGCACAGCTTCAGCTGTGCCACCACAACCTCCGAGAAGCGGGCTTCAGCCCCTGAGGTCGAGCTTTTCCAGATTAAAAAGGCAGCGGCAAGATCACCCCCAAAGCCCGTCATTGCATGGCAAAGCCAAGGATCCCGAAGGCATTCAAGCATCCACGGCCCTCACCTCCCTACCGCTAGAACCGGGTTCGCCACGAAGCGCTCCATCGCCAACGCACGACCCACTGAACGGAAGCGCAAAGCGCTAAATCGCGCGTCAGCGCGACTTCCTTCGGAGGGGCATGGCTTCAGCCATGCCATGAGAACCAACAACAAAATGGCTTCAGCCGCTGAGGGAGGTCTTCTCCGAACGCAGAGTTCACTAAGCGTGACCACCAACTCTAGAGATTGCGCTTCAAGACCGAGCGATCAAACCCGTCAACCCGGTCGCAGGCAAATCCGGCCGCAGGAACTTCGTTCCCGCCACGGCGCCAGCCGCCAGGTACCCACCACGCACCGCGCCCTCCATCGTCGAAGGCCAGCCCGTCTCCGTCCAGTCGCCCGCAAGAAACAATCCAGGCCACGCCGTCGTCTGCGTAGGCCGGGAGGCATCCAGCCCCGGCGTCACCGAGAACGTAGCGCGAGCCTCCTTCAGTATCCCGCTCTTCACCAGCTTCACTTCGCGCACCTTCGGAAAGAACATCGCAAGCTCCCGCAGAGCATTTCCGAGGATTTCCTCCCGTGTCTGGTGCAACTCCGCAAACGACGCAGAGATCGTCAGCTCGCAGTAACTTCCCTGCCCAGGCGTCTTACGAATCCGTGACTTCTGAAAGATCCACTGAATGCCCGTGTCCAGCAACGCGGCGTGATCCAGTTCCGTAATCTCCCGCTCAAACCAAAGGTGAACGGTCGTGATCGGAGCGTTCTGGAGCTTTGAGAATTGCTCGCGGAGCGCGGTGCCAGCAGCATCCATCGGCAACAGCGCAGCCGCCTGCTGAAACGGCACCGCAAGCACAACGTTGTCGCCAGTGAACGATCCCTCGCTCGTTGCGATCGACCACACATCGCCCTCGCGCGCGAGTCCGGTGACCGACTGCGACAGACGCAGCTCTGCCCCCTGCCGCACCGTCTCTTCCGCAACGTACCCATAGAACTGCGATAGCGGCATCGCAGGAATTCCCAGCCGGCCGCCCTGCGCCGACTTCAGAAACGACTCGTGAAAGACCTGCCCCGCATACTTCGTCGAGCAGTTCTCAAAGCCATCATTCAATGCACCGACAATCACCGGCTCCCACAAGTGCTTGATCGCACGTGGAGTCTGTCGCGTCCGCTTCAGCCACGTCGCAAAGCTCTCCGAATCACCCGCGGGATAGCCGCGCATAAAGTCCATGAGGCCGCGCGCGATGCCAACCTTGTCCGCGAGCCCAAGCATCGGTGCCCGCAGGAAGTCGAACGACGTGTGTAGCGGCGCAGGCAGGATGCGGGGCTTCAACGACGTCCGCTGAGCAGCTTTGCCATCCAGCCCCGGCTCCAGGAACGTAAGCTCGTCATACCACCGGATTCGATCTGCCACACCGGCCTGTTCACACAGGTGTACCAGGTTCGTGCAGCAGCCCAGCAACACATGCTGACAGTCGATCTCTTCATGCAGCGCCGGGTGCTCGTACGAGTAAGCGCGGCCGCCGACGAACGGCTTCCGCTCCAGCACCAGTACCTTCCCGCCCGCACTGCTCAGCGCAGACGCCGCTGCCAGGCCGGCAAGTCCAGCCCCAACCACCACAGCATCAAAATGAGGCACACTCACGGCTTCGCTCCACCACGCGCCATCAGCCCGCCCAGCATCCCTTTGCCCAGCACCGCCAGCTTCCGAGCCGTCGAAACGCTGATGCGCTCCTGGAAAACGCGGTAGTGCTTCGCGCGAATGTCCTGCAGCAGCATGTGATAAATCCTGATCAGCACCCGCATCGCGGCACGGCTGTCCGTCGCGAGAAGCGGAATCAGTTTGTTCTCTGCGCCATAGAAAGTCTCGGCACGCGACCCAAGCTCTGCCAGCACTGCATACATCGCAGGCGACGCATCACCGGACGCCGCCGCCTTCAACACATCCGCCGAGGTAACACCTGCCGGCTCCATCCACTCGAGCGGCAGGTAGATGCGGCCTCGCTCGGCGTCTTCCTTCACGTCGCGGAGAATATTGGTGAACTGGAATGCAAGACCAAGCTGCTCTGCATACTCATCAGCGGCGGGATTCGTGAATCCAAAGATGCGAATCGTAACCAGACCCACGACCGAAGCGACAAGGTAACAGTAACGCTCCAGCGCTTCGGCACTCTCATACTGATCGATCGTGCGCCCAGCAACGCTGATGCGCTGCACACCCGCCGGCGCCGCCGGATCGAGATCCATCGTCGTACCGGCGATCAGCTTCTCAAGCAGGTCGTCCGTCACACCGAAGCTGACCTGGACATCGCGCACAGCCATAAACACTTGCACATCCTGCGCATCGACGGCACGCTCACCGCGCCACGAAGCCAGCCAGTCTGCCATCATCACGCGACGATCATCCAGCGAGTAACTCTCTTCGTCGCTGATGTCATCCGCCCGCCGCATGAAGGCATACACGGCGCACATGGCATCGCGCTTATGCGCTGGCAGCGCCATAAAACCGTAGTAGAAGTTCTTCGCCTCGCGCTTTGCAATCACGCGGCAGTGGGCATATGCCGCGGTAAGCTCATCCGTCACCGAAGACCTCGCGACCCGCGATGCACGCCCAACTTGCTCAGTGCAGCACCTGCAAGCAGCTTCATCTTTGCACTCTTGCTCACTTCAATGCGGCGACTCAACGTGTTGTAGTCGATCGCAGCGATCGCATCCAGGATCGCAAGTCCACCCTGTGTAAACAGTCGCAGCGTTGCCGCAAGTTCGCGATCGACTTGGTCGATCAGCGGAGCGCCCGCAAGCAACATCGCACGCGTCTCCGCGCAAAGCTCCTGCACCATCGCGCGGTAGGCATCGTTCTCCACGCCGCGCTTCAGAAAAGCATCATCGAGTCCGTACTTCGCCAGCCGATCCTGCGGCAGATAGACACGATCGCGCTCACGCAGATCCTCGCCCACATCCTGCCAGAAATTCGCCAACTGCAGCGCCGTGCAGGTCTTGTCACTCAACGTATGCATCGCAGGATCACGATAGCCGCACAGGTACAGCACCAGAGCGCCGACTGGATTCGCGGAATCACGCGAGTAGTCATTGTCCTCATCCAGCGTGGCAAACCGGGTCTTCACCTGGTCCGCCTGGAAGGCGCTCAGCAGATCCAGAAACGGCTTACGAGGCAGATCGCACGCAACAATGCTTGGTCGCAGCGCAACGAATACGGGATGCCGCGACTGCTCCGGAGCGTCGTAGCACTCATTCAACATCGCGCCCCACGTATCCAGCAGGCGCGTCGCCGTCTCGCGATCCGGAACCTCATCCCCCAGGTCGTCCGAGACGCGGCAGTACGCATACACCGCATGAAAATGCGGCCGCAACTTCGCCGGCAGGAAATATGTGGCGACATGGAAGTTCTCGTAGTGAGAGTTCGCCAGCGCCTTGCACCAGGCCTGCGCCTCAGTCAGCGTCGGCCGCGTAGCCGGCTCAAGGAACTCAACCGGCGCGCCCTCAAGCCGCTGTTCCGATGCCATCGCGGTACTCACTGTGCCGCCTCGGGCAGGATCGCCGTTTTGATGTCCAGCGTCCCCGTCGCAGACCGCACCAGCATCCGCCGAAAGACATCCGGCACATCCGACAGTGCAGAGGTTGCCGTGATGAAGTCCTCCGCATGCATCCGTCCGCTCGTAATCAACTCAAACGCGCGACGGCACGCAGCGGGTGTGTGATGAAAGGTCGCCTTCAGCGTGATATCGCCATAGTGCAGCCGGTTCGTATCGAACGAGACGCTGGTCCCGCTCGGGGGCCCACCAAACAGGTTCACCACACCACCCTTGCGAACCATCTCCACCGATTGCTCCCAGGTCGCAGGCGTCGCAACGCACTCAACAACAATGTCCGCGCCCTCACCGTCCTCGGTCAAGGCACGCACTGCGGCGACAGTATCCACGCCCTCCGCAATCTGCACCACTTCATCCGCACCAAAGCGCTTCGCACTCGCGATCTGGTCATCCCGCTTGACCACCGCAATCACGCGGCAACCCGCAATCTGCGCCGTCCGCAAAAACATCAGCCCGATAGGCCCCGCACCGATCACAACCACCGTATCGCCCGTCCGCGGTTTGCACTGCTCCAGTCCATGCACCACGCACGCCAGCGGCTCCGTCAAGGCAGCATGCTGAAACGGCACACCCTCCGGCACGTGCAGCGTATTCTTCGCCACAATCCGCGCCGGGATGCGAATGTACTCCGCATAAGCACCGTTGTTGAACAAGAGGTCACTGCAAAGGTTCGGCTGATCCCGCCGGCAGAACAGGCACGCACCACAAGGCGCAGAGTTCAGCGCGACCACGCGATCGCCCTGCTTGAAACCAGCCACATCCGCGCCCATCGCGATCACCGTCCCGGCGATCTCATGCCCAAAGAGCGTCGGTGGCACCAGCATCTTCGCGTGATACCCGCGCCGATACACCTTCAGATCGGTACCGCACGTCAGCGCCGCACCCACGCGCAGCAGCAACTCGCCCGGCCCCGGCTGCGGTACGGCGACCGTCTCCAGCCTAAGATCTTCCCTGCCGTGGAGTACAACTGCCTGCATGGTCGTGGACATCACGCTCTATTTTCTCACCCGCAGCGCCACGGAACCTACAAGAACACGCAACACGCAATCGAACGAAACGGTGCAGCACCTTCCTGCATCTGATACTTTGACAGGGACTTCCCGCTACAAGACAGGCAATCCGACCACTGATGAAATTTGCATCGCCAACGGAGTTCGTCAAGGAAAAGCTAACCGCGGTCCAGGACTATTCCCTCCTGTGCGCTCGCGCGGTCGCTGCCCTCTTCACGCCGCCTATCTATCTCGCGGACATCTTCACTCAAATGGACTCCATCGGCATCGGTTCGCTGCCCATCGTGATCCTCGCCGGCTTCTTCACCGGATGCGTTCTGGCCCTCCAGTCCGTCTCCTCCTTGAAGCAGTTTGGCGCCGTCAGTATGACCGGCACGCTGGTCTCGCTGTCGATGGTGAAAGAGCTGGGTCCCGTCCTCACAGGCCTCATGGTCTCCGGCCGCAACGCCTCCGGCATGGCCAGCGAACTCGGCTCCATGAAGGTCACCGAGCAGATCGACGCCATGCGCGCCCTCGGCGTCGACCCAATCCGCAAGCTCGTCACACCCCGCATCACCGCCACCGTCTTCATGCTCTTCTGGCTGACGATCCTCTCGGACGGCGTCGGTATGCTCGGCGGCGGTCTCGTCGGTGTCTTCATGCTCGGCCTCAACGGCCACAGCTACCTGCGCACCAGCTATCGTGCGTTGCTTTACGGCGACGTAGTCCAGGGCATGGCCAAGCCGATCTTCTTCGGCTTCATCATCGCCTCGGTCGGCTGCTACTTCGGCATGAACACCAAGGGCGGCACCCAAGGCGTCGGCAAAGCCACCACACAGGCTGTCGTCGTCTCCTCCGTCTTCATCATCGTCATCGACTTCCTCATCAGCCGCGCCACCATCGGCATCTTCGGGCGATAACCCATGGCCGAAGACACGCAAGACAAAGCCGCCCAAGACTACGACGGACCCGTTCTCGAACTGAAGGACGTCAGCATCGTCTTCGAGCGCGACCCCGTGCTCAACGGCGTCAGCCTGACCGTTAATTCCGGCGAGACCCGCGTCCTCCTCGGCCCCGCCGGCGGCGGCAAGAGCGTCCTGATGAAGCTCGTCAACGGCCTCATCAAGCCTGACAGCGGCAGCATTAAGGTCTTCGGGCAGGAGATCACCACAATGTCCGAGCGCGAGCTCTTCCAGATGCGACGCCGCGTCGGCATGGTCTTCCAGGAGTCAGCCCTCTTCGACTCCATGAACGTCGAGGACAACGTCGCCTACCGTCTCAACGAAGAAGGCGTCTCCATCGACGAATCGCACAAGCGCGTCGAGGAAGCTCTCCAGTTCGTCGAACTCAGCCAGGCCATTGCGAAGTTTCCCTCCGAGCTCTCCGGCGGCATGCGCCGACGCGTCTCCATCGCGCGCGCCATCATCACCAAGCCTGACCTGATCCTCTACGACTCCCCCACTGGTGGCCTCGACCCAATCACTTCGACCACCATCGTCGAACTCGTCATGAAACAGCGCGACGTCTCGCACACCACGTCGCTCATGATCACGCATCGCCTGCAGGACGCCTTCCTGCTCGCCACCAGCCGCTGGGACACCGAGAGCAACACAGCCAAGCCCATTCCCGACGGCGGCGTCGACGAAAACACCAAATTCGTAATTCTCAACGAAGGCAAGGTCGTCTTCGACGGCACCACCCTCGAACTCACCCATTCCGACGACCCATGGATCAAGAGCTATCTTGAGTAAATGAAGATCGTCATCCCAGGTGGCAGTGGTCAGGTCGGCACCATGCTCGCGCGTGCCTTCCAAAAGCGCGGCGACGAAGTCGTAGTTCTCTCCCGTCATCCCCAGCCCGCTCCATGGCGAACCGCATCCTGGGACGGCAAATACCCGGGCGCATGGGCACACGAGATGGACGGCGCAGACGCGGTCATCCACCTCAGTGGACGCACCGTCAACTGCCGCTACACACCCCAGCACCGCAAAGAAATTCTCGAATCCCGCACCCTCACCACACTCGCCGTAGGCCAGGCGATCGCCGCCGCAGCGTGTCCACCAAAGGTGTGGCTCAACGCCTCAACCGCGACGCTCTACCGCCACTCAATCGACAAGCCACAGGACGAATTCACCGGCGAACTCGGTGGCAACGAACCGGGCGTCCCTGAAACATGGGGCTTCTCCGTCGGCATCGGCCTGCAATGGGAGGCCGCACTCACAGCCATCCCAACACCAGCCACCCGCAAGATCGCTCTCCGCACCTCCATGGTCATGAGCCCGGACAAGGACGGCGTCTTCGACGTGCTCCTGGGACTCGTGCGCCACGGTCTGGGCGGCACCCAGGGCCCCGGCACGCAGTACCTGTCATGGATTCACGATCAGGACTTCGTCCGCGCCGCGCAGTTCCTCATCGAAAATGACGAGGTCAGCGGACCGGTCAACATCTGCGCGCCCAACCCCATTCCCAACCAGGACTTCATGCGCGCTATCCGCCTGGCCAACGGCACGCAGATGGGCCTGCCCGCCAGCAAGTGGATGCTTGAAGTCGGAGCCGTCTTCCTTCGCACGGAAACAGAACTGATCCTGAAGAGCCGCCGCGTCCTCCCGGCAGTCCTGCAACAGGCAGGCTTCGAATTCATCTTCCCGGAATGGCCAAGCGCCGCACAGAACCTCGTGCGACGCTGGCGAAACCTTCAGGGCTAAGACTCAGCGGTCGCCCGCACCCAGGCTGCGGTGGAACAGATCCAGCGTCTCCCGATACAGATGCATCGCCAGCTCCGGATCATAGCGAGCGCCTTCATCCCGCATGAACGCGTGTGCGCCGTTCACCTCGTGCCACGCGAACCGCAGATTCAACTCGTCCAGCCGAGCCAGCACGATCCGCCGGCCCTCCAGAGGAATGTGCGGATCCTGGCGGCCCCAAATCATCAGCAACTCGCCCTTGATCTCCGCCGCACGCGCCAGCGAATCATCGCTCTGCCCCTTGCCCAGCGAACCCTTATGGATGTCCGTGCCGTAAAAGCAGACCGTCGCACGCACATCCGGCTCCATCGCCGCACGGAATGACAGATGTCCACCCAGGCAGATGCCAATCGCACCAAGCTGTCCGGTACAGTCCTCGCGTGACTTCAGATGGTCCAGCACCGCACGCGTATCCGCGTCATAGCTGGCCAGTTCCTTCTCATACTTGTACTTGTTCCCGACATCCGATCCCGCCTGGTCATACGCAAGCACCTCACCCGCCGGAAGGAACTCGTGATAAATCTCGGGCATCGCCACAACATACCCATGCCCCGCCAGCAACGCTGCCGTCCGGCGAATCGGCTCCGTGATCTGGAAGATCTCCGAATAGAACACCAGCCCGGGATACTTCCCCGGCGCAGCAGGACGAACAATGTGTGTGCGCATTGGGCCGTAAGGCGTATCCAGCGTAACAAACTCATGCGGTGCAAGGATCAAAGCAAACTCCTAACTACTTAGGTGAACAGCGAACTAACGCCAGCTAACAGCCAGATGCCACCGAAGACAGCGATCGGCCGTCTTCTGCAGCACCACTTCATACTCCTCAAGCTCCTCGCGCAGGTACTCACCTTCACTCCCTAACTGCGAAGGATCCTCTCGCAGCGCCTGCAGCAGCGGACGCACCGTGGCCAGCCCATCGTCGCCGGCAAACCACTGCGGTGGCGGCAGCTTCTCCAGCAACTCGGGATTCCCCGCGCCCTCTTCGATCAGCAGCGACATCGAATTCTCATCCGCGGAGAAGAAATCAATCAGCGGTCGAACGCCCAGCCGAATCGCCAGCCGTTCCAGAGCGTCTTCATTACGCACCAGTGCCCGGCCATTCACAAATGTGTCAAAGCCGGGATCTTCACCCTGAACAACGATGTACATGGAAGCAGACATCTTCGCGCCTAGTGTAACGCTATGCGAAAGACGACGAGTTACGGACGTCCTCTTCTTCCCAGTCCTGCCTATCGTGCACTCCGTGTCGCAGCCGCCGCGGCGGCAATGCCCGGGCTACAATACCGTATCGCCAAGCAAACTTTGAATCACGGATGACCCACCGATTGATTCAAGCGCATTCCGTCGCTGACTCTCGTGGACGCTTTCCAGGAGAACAATTGTCCCCGCAACCTGTGCCACGACCTCGACTGCCACACATTCTTGAACTAGATGGACTGCGCGGCATCGCCGCTCTCTTGGTCTTCTTTCATCACCTGTCCTATGTCTCGATCACGCCGACGCATGGCACTTTCCTCATCAAGACCATGTATAGCCTCACCAGTCTGGCTTACGGCGGTGTCGATCTTTTCTTTGTCCTGTCGGGTTTCCTCATCACGAACATCCTGATCGGAGAGCGTGAAAGCAAGCGCTACTACAAGGACTTCTATTGGAAGCGGGCGCTGAGAATCTTTCCGCTGTACGTCGCCTGCCTTGCCTTTCTCCTGATGACATACCCGGCATCTTGGAAGTATGTCGTCCTCGCCTTACTCTTTATCGCTAACCTCTCTGCTTCGTTTCACGTGGTGGCCCTTGGACCGTTCTGGACGCTGGCAATCGAGGAACAGTTCTACATCCTGTGGCCGACGGTGGTCCGACGTCGCAAAATTGACCACCTGCAGAAGACGGCCCTTGGCATTGTCATTGCCTGCATCCTGCTTCGCCTCGTCGCCGCCCACTTCGGACACCATAACTATGGCCTCACGCCTCTGCGCTGCGATGGACTCGCCGGAGGAGCACTGCTCGCATGCTGGTGGACGCGACGCGGATCGCCGCAAGGTGCGTCCCTAAAAGAAAACAGCATGATGGCGGCCTGCTTCTTCATCGGTGTTCTGCTGCTCCTGCCGGAGATGACTTCACTTCGCGCCGCGCATGCAGCCTATTTCGCTGCGATGTCGCAAACAGGTCTAACCCTGATCGCCTTGAGCGTTGTCGCGCATATTGTCAGTCACACCAACGCCTCATGGCTTGCATGGGCACGCAGCCGCGCACTCACTTTCATGGGACTCATCAGTTACGCCTTTTACATGATTCACGGCTATGTCTACATCAGTTGGGACCGGCACCACGATCAATTGTTCCTCGATGAGAATGGGCCATATCTGATGCGCCTTGTGACGGTCTTGGCAGCGACCATCATGCTGGCCGTTCTATCGCGTTACATCATCGAGCTGCCTGCACAGAGGCTGCGCAAGTACGTCTTGCCGAAGCATTAACACTCCGCACAATTCCGCGCCTCCGTGGCCTAACGCAGATCAAAAACACAAAGGGCCGCTGCATTACGCAGCGGCCCTTTACGTTTCTTGCAAGTACCGTTACGCGCTTGGTGCGCCACCGGCCGCCGGGCCACCTGCACCCGGTCCACGGCGTCCACCGCGACGGCGGCGACGCTTTGCACCGCCAGCAGGACGCGGAGCGCCACCAGCTGGAGCCGCGCCACCCTCGGTCGTCGTCTCGGGCTCATCGCCCTCCTCGTCGCCCTCTTCGTCATCCATGTCATCGTCGTCTTCGAAGTCATCGCCGCCCTCAAGCGTGATGGTTTCTTCGGACGGTGCCGGAGCAGTGCGCTCAGGACGCGGAGGACGGGGACCGCGATCACGGTCGCCCCCACCCGCCGGGCGATCGCCACCGCGATCGTCCGCCTGCGGCTCGGGATCAGGCAGGCCAAGCTTGGCGCGCTGCTCCTTCAGAACTGCCTTGCGGCTCAGCTTGATGCGGTTGCCCTCGATACCGAGCACCTTCACCAGAACCGTATCGCCCTCGCGCAGTTCGTCCTTCACTTCCTTCACGCGATGTTCTGCAATCTCGGAAACGTGCAGCAGGCCGTCCGTGCCCGGGAAGATTTCGACGAATGCGCCGAACTCTGCCAGGCGAACCACCTTGCCCAGGTACGTCTTGCCGATCTCGGGAACAGCCGTGATATCGGTGATCATCTGCAGTGCGCGTGCCAGGCCGTCCGGATCGCTCGACGAAACGTCCACCTTGCCGGTGTCGTCCACATCGATCTTCACCTGGGTCGCCTCGATGATCGAACGAATCACCTTGCCGCCGGGTCCAATCAGGTCACGAATCTTGTCCGTCGGAATCTGCAGCGTCTTGATCTGCGGAGCGTAGCGTGACTTCTCTTCACGCGCACCGCTGATCACAGCGTCCATCTTGTCCAGCAGGAACAGGCGAGCTTCCTTGGCCTGCGCCAGAGCCTCACGCATGATCTGCGGCGTGATGCCCATGATCTTGATGTCCATCTGCAGCGCGGTAATGCCTTCGCGCGTACCGGCCACCTTGAAGTCCATGTCGCCGTAGTGATCTTCCGCACCGGCAATGTCGGTCAGGATGGCGTACTCGTCGCCTTCCTTAACCAGGCCCATCGCAATACCGGCAACCGCCGCCTTCAGCGGGATACCGGCATGCATCAGCGCCAGCGAAGCGCCGCAAACAGACGCCATCGACGACGATCCGTTCGACTCGGTGATATCGGAAACCACGCGCAGAGTGTAGGGCGAATCCTCGGGAAGCACAGCCTCGATCGCGCGGTACGCAAGCGCGCCGTGGCCAATCTCGCGGCGACCCGTGCCGCTCATACGTCCAACCTCACCAACGGAATACGGCGGGAAGTTGTAGTGAAGCATGAAGCGCTTCTTCTGCTCACCCTCGTACGACTCCATGCGCTGCGCATCGTCGCCAGTGCCCAGAGTTGCGGTCACAATGGCCTGGGTCTCACCGCGCTGGAAGAGTGCCGAGCCGTGCGGGCGAGGCAGGATGCCAACTTCAATCTCGATGTCGCGAACCTTGTTGAAGGCGCGGCGATCGGGACGGATGCGATCCTTTAGAACCTGCTCACGGAAGATCTCTTCGCGGAGCTTGTCATAGTACTTGCCGAGCTTCTTCGAAGCGGCAGCATCGCTGCCCTCTGGAAGAGACTTCTTCAGCTCATCCTTCAATTCCTTGATCTTGGCGTAGCTCGCAATCTTGTCGTACTTCTGCGTGTCGACGGCATCGATCAGGCGGTCGCCAACCTGGATCTTGATGCTTTCGGCATAGGCAGTGTCCACTTCAAGCGCCTTGGTAGCGCGCTTGGGCTTGCCGGCAAGGCCAACCAGCTCCATGATGGCTGCGCAGATCAGCTTGGCCTGCGTGTGCCCGAACTCGATGGCTTCGACGACCGTCTCTTCACTGACGCCCTTGGCGCCAGACTCGACCATCACAATGCCGTCCTTGGTGCCGGCAACCATGATGTTGAGCGTGCTCTTCGCGCGCTCAGCGTAGGTCGGGTTCACGATGAAGGCGCCGTCGATCTGGCCAATACGGACAGCGCCGATGGGGCCTTCGAAGGGCAGATCAGAGAGGGCAATCGCGCAGGATGCTGCGTTAATCGCGACCACATCCGGATCGTTTTCCTTATCAGCGGAGTACACGAACGCGACCACCTGGGTCTCGTTGCGGTAGGTCTCCGGGAACAGCGGGCGGATCGGGCGATCAATCTGGCGGCAGGTGAGAATTTCCTTCTCGCTGGGGCGGCCTTCGCGCTTGATGAAGCCACCGGGGATGCGGCCACCGGCGTACGTGGTTTCGCGGTACTCAACGGTCAGCGGGAAAAAGTCGACGCCTTCTTTCGGCTCGGGTGCGCCAACGGCCGTAGCCAGGATGACGGTGTCGCCGCAGCTTGTGAACGCCGCGCCTGAGGCCTGCTTTGCAATGCGGCCGGTCTCGAATGTAATGCGCTTGCCACCGGCAAGTTCAACGGAAACTTCCTGCTTCATAGCGGGTGTTCTCTCTTTGTGGTTTTGTATGGGAAGTCGTGGGCGCGACAGTAAGCCTGCGAACGCGCGCGGGCCCGCTCTGCGCTGGGGTGAACGCGGTGCGAGCCGATAAAGTCAATGGATTGGCCAGGCCCGGAACGAACCAGGAGGCAGCGAGGCCGAAGGCGATACGCCACAGTCAACCTTTCACGCTCCACAGTGTGGAGGTGAGGCCGAGGCATCTCTGCCCCGGCGTAACGGAAGTCTGCGTGCGCAGCATCTCGATGCGGCCCTCGCCCCTGATTGGATATGCCTGGAAAAGAAAACTACTTACGGATGCCGAGCTTACCGATAACGTCGCGGTAACGGTCGGAATCATTCTTCTTCAGGTAGTCCAACAGGCTGCGGCGCTTGGAAACAAGCATAAGCAGGCCGCGGCGCGAGCCGTGGTCCTTCTTGTGAGTCTTGAAGTGGTCGGTAAGCTGACCGATGCGCTCGCTAAGGATCGCAATCTGTACTTCAGGGCTGCCGGTATCGGTATCGTGCGTACGATACTTCGTGATGATGTCGTTCTTTTTCGCTGTTGCCAACACTGTCTTGCGGTACTCCTGATTCCGAAAATCCAATTTGGTCTACGAGACAGGATACCACTTATCGCGAAGACGGAGCAAAGTCGAGACCTGCAAGACAGCGGGTGCCCTACGTCTCGCTTCTGAAACGTAGCTCCAACTTCCGCACTTGTCAGATCCAGCAAATAGACAAGCGCTACAAGCGAGGCAAGTAAGCAGGCACACGAGCCGCACTCGCACCCGACCCCGGCCGCATCCGCCCAACAAACGCCTCACGCACTGCAGCAAACGCCGGCTTCGCCTGGAAGCTGCTATCAAACAGTAGCGGCCGTTGCGCCGACTGATCCCTCCGCGGTTCCCCCGCGGTCAGCCACGTCCCACCATCATCCACACCCCAGGTCAGCACCGCAGTTACCCTGCGCTCCTGAAGCGTCATCTCCAAATAAGACCGATAGCTCTCGGCCACCACCGCATCGCGGCTATCCGTGTTCACCGGCAGATTCCGGTCGCTGACATCCATCTCCGACAAAAAGATCTCAAGTCCCATCTCGCGACACGCAGCCATAAACTTCGTCAGCTCCGGCCCATAGCCGCTCCGCGAACCAGCCTCCAGATGCGACTGGATCCCAACGGCATCGATCGGCACATTCCGCTGCTTCAACCGCCGCAACATCTGCAGCGTAGCCGCGCGCTTCCCTGCACCTTCCACCGTCTCCGGCTCCAACCCAAACTCGTTATAGGTCAGCAAAGCAGCAGGATCCGCCTCACGAGCCGTGCGGAAAGCAATCTCGATATAGTCCGTCCCCACCAGCCGCAGCCAGGGCGAATTCCTCAACCCATCCCCACGCCCATCGCGAGTGTTGATCGCCTCATTCACCACATCCCACGAGTGCATGCGACCCGCATACCGCCCCGCCACCGTCCGAATGTGATCCACCAGCAACCGGTGCGCATTCCCCCGATTCGCCACGGCATCGAACCACACTGGCAAAGACTCATGCCAGCAAAGGTTATGCCCCCGCAGCTTGATGCGATTCTTCTCCGCGAACGTCAGCAGCCCATCGGCATCCTCAAAGTCATACCGATCCACCGCCGGCCGCAGCGCCCGCCACTTCATCGCATTCTCCGCCACGATGATCGAAGCCTGCTGCTCGACTACTTCCCGATACCGGCGATTCTCCCGCAGTTGCCGAGTATCCACCGCAAAGCCAAATAGCAGCCGGGCATTCGCCGCATGCTCCTTCAGCGACGCCTTCCCTCCAACATCGACGCCCGCCAGCGCAGGCGAACCACCCACACGCCGCGGCCCACAACCCGACAAAACCACAGCCCCAACCATCGCTGCACCTGCCGCCAGAAACCGTCGTCGACCAATCCCGTCCGCACTACCCATGCCGCGAGACGCTCTTACTCTCCGCCCGCATCTCCTCGGTCCACCGCAGAAACCGCAGAAACTGCCACTTCTCCGCCCAAAGAAAACGCAGCATCGCACCCGCGCCAATCGTCTCCGCATGCATGCCGCTATACGTCTCCACGCGCCAGCGCAGATAGGGGCTCCGCCACGGCCGAAGCCGCGAACCACGTGTGCTGTTCCAAAGGAATTGAATCGCGCCGATCACTCGTCGAGTGTACCGAATGCGCTCGCACCCACACGAACCCTACAGGTAGTCGAACAAGCTACCCTTCTGCACAATCCCAATCGTGCTTAGCAGCGCAGACCGCTGCGTCGTCACCGCCGAAAGCTCCGTCGCTAGCGTCGCCGTATCGGCCGAAAGCAGCGTCGTCTGATCCGCGGTAAGATTCGTCTTCTGCGTCGAAACATAAGTACTCTCACTCGAAAGCCGCGCCTGCGCTGTGTTCAGCACAGCCCGTTGCGATGTCACATTGTCCAAAGCGCTTCGCAACGCCCCGGTCACCGTAGCCGCATTCGCACTGGCATTCGGTTGCAAGGCTGCAATCGCATCATTCAGCGCCGTAAACACTGAAGCTCCCGAAGCCAGGAACACCGACGCCCCCGCAAGTGAACTCTGCAGCTTGCTCCCACTCGTCAACGTCACGGACGTCGTCTGGGCGTCGCCGGCATACGTCACATTGCCACTCGCATCCTCGGTAAACGGCGCCACCGTCCCGCTGCCACTGAACAGGTAGCTCCCCGAATAGCTGCTGTTCGCCAGCGACACCAGACTGTCGCGAATCGATCCAAGTTGCTGCGCGGCCGTAGCGCGAGCCGTCGCCGTTGTCCCATCCGTCAGCGCACCCACCGCCGTACTGATCGCCGAAGTCATCTGCGCCACCACGGAACTCAGTGCCGTATCCGCAGCCTGCATCCGGCTCCCCACCGTGTTCGCAGTCGCAACAAACGCGTCATCCCGGCGCAGGGTATCCGCCATGGTCACGGCCTGCCCAGCCGCGCTCGCGTCATCGCTCAACGCCGTAAGGCGCACGCCCGAAGACGTCTCCTGCGAAATCTTCGTCTGCCTCGCGTTCATGTCACTCAGCGACGTCAGAAGCGACTGCAAGGATGAGTTGCTGCTCAGCATAGGTCTGCCCCTTCACTTACGACACGGTCGTCTGCGTGCCCAGGTTGATCGCCTGCGCCATCAACTCATTCACAATCGCCAATACCTTCGCAGCAGCCTCGTAAGACCGCTGAAACTGCGTCAGGTTCAAAGCCTCCGTATCCAGCGATACTCCCGACACCGCCTCCATCTGCGTCGTCGTCTGCGTCAACACAGCCGCATCCGTGGCACGCCCGGTCGTCGCATCCGCCGCGGTCGTTCCCAGTCCGGAAACCATCTCAGAAAACGCACCGGAGAACGTCTTGCCCCCAATCGAAGCAGCATCCTGCAGCGCTCCGATCGCCGCCACATTACTCCCATCCGGAGAAGCTGCAATCGCGCTCGCACTCGTCGCAACCACCGTCAGCGTCGCCGCCGTAGATCCACTGAAGATCGCACCACCAGGATTTCCCGCGGCATCCGTGCCCAGCGCATTCTGCGCGTTCACCGCGGCAGCAATAGTGCCCGCCAGGGTATCCAGTTGCGCCATCACGGCAGGCATATCGCTGTCCCGAACCTGCAGAGAACCGCCAATGCTGCCGCCATGGATCGCCCCCGTCACATTCGCTCCACCGGCAGACGTTGCAGCATAGATCTGCGTCACACCACTCGCAACGCCCGTCGTCAGCGGCAGCGCAATCGATCCCGTCACCAGCGCCGTGCCGTCAGACAATGCAAGCCCCACACTGCCGTCGCTGTTCGCAATACTGTTCACGTCGATCAGTTTGGATAGCTGCGTTACCGCAAGGTCGCGCTGGTCCACCAGCGAATCCACACTTGTCCCACCGCTCGCACTGCTGATCTGCTGGTTCAACGAAGCCACCGTCGCCGCCAGCGAATTCGCCTGCGCCACAGAACTCGTAATCGTCTGGTTCAACGCGGAACTCTGCAGCGAGATCTGGCCCGCCGTGCGATTCATAGCACTCGCCAGCGTCTGCGCTGCCGTCAACATCGTCTGCCGCGCGGTACCGTCCGTGGGAGTAGAAGCAAGCGCCGTCGCCGCATTGAAAAAGTCACTCACAGCAGCACCAATGCCCGATGCATCCTCGCCGGTCGATCCAATCGCAAATAAGGACTGCAGGCTGCTCAGCGATGTCACACGTGTGCTGCTCGCACTCGCAGCTTCCGTCGCTGTCTGCACCGCTCTCTGCAACACGCGATCTCGCTGCGCCACCACGGTCGCCGTCACGCCGGTGGTCGTGCTCGTGCCGCGCACATTCACCGTATCGCCACTGCTCCAACTCACACTGCGGCGCGTGTAACCCTCGGTGTTCTGATTGCTGATATTATCCGCCGTCGCCGACAACGCCGCCTGGTCCGCTGCCAGCGCGCTCTTCGACATGCTAAGCAGTGCGCTTAAAGATCCCATGCGATCGCCTTCCGACTGGTACCGCCCTGTCCCAACATGCGTGATCGAAGCTCAAGGTGCCACGAAGCCGCATTCATCTGCGCGGTCAGCACATGCGTCGCACGGGCAAGCTCGTCACGGTGCAGCGCCGTCATGCAGTAGCGCCCCTCGCACGCTTCCAACGCAAGCTGCTCCAGCGTCTCTGCATCATTCCTGCTCAGCGCCACCGAGACTGCCTTTACCAGATCGAGCACGCATCTACCCCAGCATGTTACGGATCAGTTTGTCTGCAACGTCGGCAGCCGGAACGTTATAGGTGCCATTGTGGATGGCCGCCTTCAGCTCTTCCACCTTGTCGGTGCGCACATCGTCCGTGTCGGCAGATGCCGCAGCCAGAAGACTGCCGGTACCGCTCAGGCTCGCTGCATCCTGTGTGTTGGTGGCGGTCTTCGCGGATACGTCGCTCAACTTTGAGCGCTGCTCCACCGTCTGCTCGGCCTTGCCGATCTGCGTTCCCGCCGGCAGCGGCGAACCTGCGATCCCATTGGTAATCGTCATCTCTACTTCCCTCCCATCGGATCATCGGCAGCATCCACAGAACCATGAGCCGGAACTGTATTTTTTTCGGACATACTTTTCTCGTACTGTCCTTCCACTGCCGCAACCATCCGGTGCGCAAATCCCAACGCACCAGACTGCGCCAGCGCACCCGCCATCGCCTCGACGCCATACCCCTGCATCGCGTTACCGCTCTGCTCGCCTTCCTCTCCGTCAACTGCAGAGGACTTCGACAGGGGCTTCATCAACTCGCCCAGCATCACGGCCTCAAATTGTTGCGCAGCATGCATCAACTTCGCATGTCGCGCAGCATTGTCCGCCTGCACTGAAACGTCGGAAGTGCCCGGCACCGCCGTCAAGGATGTCAGCATCACAGCACCTCAATCTCTGCCTCAACCGCACCGGCAGATTTCATCGCCTGCAGGATAGAGATCACGTCACGTGCCGTCGCGCCAATCATCTGCAGGCTCCGCACCAGGTCCTCCACCGTCGATCCGCTCTTCAGATCAATGCGGTTCACCGGCTTCTCTTTCGCGTCGACCTGCGTCTGCTGTACCACCTTCGTCGAGCCGTTTGAGAACCCGTTTGGCTGCGATACCTCAAACTCGCTCACAATGTTGACCGCCAGGCCTCCATGCAGAATCGAAGCGGGCTGCAGCACCACATTGCCGCCGATCACCACGGTGCCGGTTCGCTCATTCACCACGACCTTCGCCTTCGGCGACAGCGTCACCTCAACACCCTCTACACGAGACAGCAGCTCCGGCACATCTTCGCCCGCCTTCACCTGCAGTTCCACACTGCGGCTGTTACTCGCATGCGCGGCTGGTCGACCCAACTCTTTGTTGATCGCATCCGCCATCGACCGCGCACTCCGAAAGTCCGCATCTTGCAGCAGGATGTTGAAGGTCGTCCGTCCCGCCAGATCCAGCGGCACACCACGCTCCACCGATCCACCCATCGGAATGCGGGCCGTCGTCGGATGATTCACACTCTTGCTGTTGCCATTCGCACTGACCGAATACCCGCCAAGCACCAATGGCCCCTGCGCCTCCGCATAGATCCTGCCATCCGTGCCATACAGCGGAGTCATCAGCAGCAGCCCACCCTCCAGGCTCCGGGCATCACCCGCCGATGAGACCGTGAGATCCACCCTCGTCCCCGAGCGCGCAAACGCCGGCAGCGCTGCAGAGATAAACACTGCCGCCATGTTCTGCACACGGATCGCACTCGTCGGCACACTCACCCCCATACGCAATAGCGTCGCTGCCAGCGTCTGCACTGGAAATGCCGTTTGCTGGCTATCACCGCTGCCGTTCAACCCAACAACAATCCCATAGCCCACCAACTGGTTCTCACGAATACCTTCAATGGTGGCAATATCCTTGATTCGCGCCTGCCGCTGCGCAGGTACCGTATCGGCAAGCAAGGCCACCTCCGCCACAAACAGCAGCAGCAAACCCAGCGCGAAACGAATGCGGCGGTCTCTCAGCACAATCAGCATGACGAAGGCTTCCATCCTCAATACCAAGGCAGTGCAATCGTCTGGCCACGGATCACGGCAGAAAGTAAGAAGCGCTTAGGAATCAATCAACCGAACTAGCGCGCCCCCGAAGAATGAAAAGATCAAAGCCCGCTGCAATAACCGAACCAGCACATTCGGCCGGTGTGTGTAGTCCGAAACAATCCCATGCCCACGCACCTGCAACGTAAGGTCGCTGATCGCGGTCGACAGCACGCGGTTCGACTGCGAGATATCCTCCGGCCTCACCAGCCCGCGCAGCACGACCGTCTGCGTCTGTTGGCTGAACTCCACCTGCCGCGCCGCCTCGATCACCAGCATTCCATTCGGTAGAACCTCGACCACCTCGCCGCCCAGCGTCGTGCTCAGGCTGCTGCTGTTCGCGCTCTGACCCTGCGCATTCAACGCGGACTGCGCATTCATATTCACCAGGTTCTGCGCGGCGCTGGCCGCGGACAACTTCTGAAACAACGCAGTGATCGCGCTGCTCGCGGAGGAACTTCGACTCCCCTTCACCGCACCATCCGTCGACGACTCCAGGGCCTCGGAAACCACCACAGAAACCAGGTCATGCACCTGCCTCGCCCGCACGTCCGCGCTCAAGCGTGCGAACCGGCTGCCATCCGTCCAGATCGCACCGGCCTCCGGCCGGTTCTCAGCGAACTCCGCACGCACCCGCCGCAGATAGTCATCCAGCGATCCCGCAGCCGGATCTTTCGCAGACTTCGTCGCGGACGCAGCAGTCACCGCCTTCGCCTGGGCCTGCATCGCATCAGCCCCCAGCAGCGATACCCCAACGACAATGTAACCGAACCGGTATGCGCTCATCGCCTTCTGTCCGCCCGTCAAAGCTTCACCTCGACACTCTTGTCGGCAAGCACCGTGCCACGCATCCTGTGATCCGGCTCATCTGCCGCTTGGTTCATCCGCCTCTTCAGCGTGACCACGACCATGTCGCCAACAGCGCCCTGCTGATTCGCAGTCGCCTCCAGGACCATCCGCACGCTGTCGCTTGCCGAGACCACACGCACAACATCGCCCGCATGCACCACCACTTCGGAGAGCACCGGCATGACTACGCCGGCAACGTACTCCGACTTACCAGGCGGCAGAACAGCTTTGAACGCAGCTTTCAGAGGCATAAAGATCAAAGGCGCGTCACGGTCACATCGCCGCACACGCGCCCAGGTCCGATGCAAAACGGCGTCCACCTGCACATCCTGCACTCGAAATCCTTCGCCTTCGGCAGGCGCAATCGGCAGCCCCCTGCCCATCGCGGACTCTACGGCAGCCTCGGGCGTGGACGCACATCCATTCGTTGCCGTCACTCCCTGCGCCGAGGCATGCGTGACAGCCACTAGCCACGCAACCCACCAAAGCAGTCCCACCGGCGATCGACGCATCAGCGCACCAGGTTGTTCACTTGCGAGTACATGTCATCCGCCGTCTTGATGACCTTGGAGTTACTCTCATACGCCCGCTGCGCGAGCACCATCTGCACGAACTCCTCCACCACATCCACGTTGCTCGCCTCGAGCGATCCCTGCTGCAACGTGCCCAGGCCAGCGGCTCCGCCGGGGTTATCGACCACCGCATTCCCACTCGCACCGCTCGCCGTCAAAAGGTTGCCGCCGATGGAGTTCAGCCCGCCGGGATTTGGAAAGGTCACAAGCTGGATCTGGCCCAGTGTCGATGCCGCAGTCTGCCCTGGGATCGTCGCCGTCACCACCCCATACTGGGAGATACTGATGCTCGTGGCATTCGTCGGTATCGTGATCGCGGGCGAAAGTGGCTCACCATTCGCCGTCACCATCTGTCCCGCAGAGGTGAGCTTGAAACTGCCGTCACGCGTGTACGCTGTCGTCCCGTCCGGCCGTGTCACCTGAAAGAACCCGGCCCCACTAATCGCAAGGTCAAGCTGGTTGCCGGTCTGATTGAAGTCGCCCTGCGTATTCACAACCTCGGTCGAAACAGCATGCGTTCCGAGCCCGATCTGCAGACCCGCCTGTGTGGTGCTCGTCGTCTGCGCAGCCCCCGGCATCACCATGTTCTGATACATCATGTCTTCGAACTGGAGGTTGCGCCGCCGGAACCCTGTCGTCGAAGAGTTCGCCAGGTTATTGGCGACCGTGTCCAGATTGGCCTGCTGTGCGCTCATGCCGCTCGCTGCCGTGTAGAGTGCGCGAATCATCTGTTGCTCCTGAAGAACGATCTAGACGCGGCCGAGTTCTTCCGTCGCTGTCTTGTCGAAGTCGTTATGGAAGACGTTCAACGCCTTCTGCATCATCTCGGCCTGCCGCTGCACCAGCATCAATTGCATCGTGCCGTGAACCGTGTCCTGGTTCGCTCCTTCGAGCGCACCCTCCTGCACCTGCCCATCGGCCTTCGTCGCCTTGGCTCCATCACGCACCACGAAGTGGTTCGTTCCCGCCGCCCCCAGGTCCTCCGTGGCATAGTTCACGATCGCAAGCCGGCCCACAATCCCGCTGCCACCATCAGGCGTACTCACCGAGATGTCTCCGTTGTCGCCCACATGCACCGACCCCGTCGGCAACACAATCGCAGCGCCGCTCGCATCCAGCACCGGCTCGCCATGCTGCGTCGTAAGCGTTCCGTCCCCCGACCGAAGAAACGCTCCGTCCCGCGTAAGCTGCGTCCCATGCGCCGTCTTCACTTCGAAGAAGCCGCTGCCATTCAAAGCAAGGTCCAGCGGATTGCCGGTGGAGTTGATCTGTCCCTGGCTCACATCCAGCCGAGTACCACCCAGGATGCCGAACTGGTTCACCGCAGCGCCCACACCGCTGTCATCGGTAACCGTTTCGCCGGCCAGACCCGCCATCACACCACGAAAGTAATCCTGCTGCGCGCGGAAGCCGTTCGTGTTGCTGTTGGCAAGATTGTTCGCAGCGGTATCAAGCGCCTGCGTGCGCGCCAGCAGTCCCGTATAAGCCGCGTAAAGTCCGCTATCCATGCCGGGACTACAGGCAAGAAGATCGCCAACCCAGCGCCCACGAATCTAAGAAGCAATTAACGACAAAACATGCGTTATGAATCGATTCAAAAATGCACGAAACGACTCAATGCATACACAAATGCGCAGCAAATACAGGGGTTCTGCCCCAAAAACAACTCTCCAAAAGATTCGCGACAAACAACGCAAAAAATGAAGCCGCCTAAAGCAGACACCGAACACTCTCAAGCCGCGGCTTTGGGGCGACCACCTCGGTCACCTGCTGACCAAAGTTCCCGCCCACAACCACCACCTCACCACGAGCAACAATGCGATCCCCCACCAGCAGATCCACCGGATCCGAGATAAGTCGATCCAGTTCAACAACATCGCCGGCATTCAATTCCATCAATTCCGACAACAACATCTCACGCGAACCAAACTGGATCCTCGCCTCCAGCTCAATATCCAGCAAAGCATCATTCCCAACCGCAGCAACCTCATCCACCACTGCGCCCACACTCTCTAAGTTCCCGCTCATGCCGCATGCTCCTCAACAGAGATCAACTCCAGCGCATGCTCAATCTGAGCAGCACGATGCTCCCCCGCACGCACAGGAAGCGCACGAAATACAGCAACACCACCCACGCGTATCTCAGCAGAAACACCGCGTAATAGCGGCAAACACAACAACGCTCCCACCTTCAAAGAGCGCAGTTCCTCTGCGTGAAGACGCATCGCTGGAAAGTGAAGCTGTGCCCGCAGTCCGGCTGCACCCAGCCGCTGCAACATGCGTCCTCGCTCCTCGGCGGTACGTTGCCGCTGCCTTTCCCGGCGATGCGATACGGCTTTTAGCGTGGACGTTAATGCAGAGGACGGCATACAGAACAGCAGTTCACCCGTGAGCTCGGCTAGAGACACCTGGAACCTGCAGAAGAACACCTTCTCCTGCAGCGGCATCATGCGCTGACCAGCGCTGTCACGCTCACGCGGTTGCGGGATGAACTCCATGCCAAGCGTGCTCCATGCGGCGTTCCATTCCCTCGACACGATCTCCAGCACCGAACCAAGAACGGCCTCTTCGATTTCCGTCAATTCGCGCGCCAACCCGCTGGTACGACCACTACCACCCAGCAACAGGTCGATGATCGATGGTGCCAGCTGCAGATCGAGCGACATCGCACCACGCACCTGCAGTGGCTCGACCCGGAGTGGAACCACATGACATTCCGCTGCGGTCTTCTCCATGAATTGACTGAAGACGGTCTGCTCAGCGGGCTGCGGTGCGATCGTGATGTTAGTTCGCATCCAGGCACCCAGCGTATGCGTCAGGTTCCGAGCGAACTGCTCGTCCACCGTGCGCAGCGTGCGCATCTGGTCATTCCCGACAAGCCCTGCACGGCTGAAGTTGAAGGCCCGCTTCTCCCCTGCTAGCTGCACAAGTTCAGCGGGCATGCATTCCTTTCACCGAGGCGTTCCGCTTTGTGCCGGCCTTGTGTGCGCCCAGGTCAGCCATTGCCACGCGGAGTTTTACGACAGCCGCGGAATGGATCTGAGACACACGCGACTCCACCACGCCTAACGTCAGGCCAATCTCTTTCATCGTTAGCTCCTCGTAGTAGTAAAGAGTCAAGACCAGGCGCTCCTTCTCCGGCAGCGTTTCAATCGCATCGATGAGGTGTTGGCGAAGCTCACCCTTCAGGCACTGAAAGAGTGGCTCATCGGTCTCAGAACCCGGTAGATAGGAGAGTTCCTCATCACCGCCGTCTTCATTGCGTTCGAGATTGAGGCTCCCAATCTCCAAACCCCTCAATTCCCCCAGCAGTTGCTGGTACTCGTTCAGGCTCATCTCCATGCCCGCAGCAATTTCTTGCTCCGTAGGAGATCTGCCAAGCTGCTGTGTCATGGTCCGCACCGTTTCTTCCATTGCACGGCCCTTGCGCCGTAGTTCGCGCGGGCTCCAATCCAACGTGCGGAGTGAATCGAGAATGGCGCCGCGGATGCGGAACTGCGCATAGCTTTTGAACTGCACCTGCTTTCCGTGGTCAAACTTCGAGAACGCATCGATGAGCCCGACAATGCCGGCCGACACAAGGTCTTCCATATCCACGTGCTGTGGCAGTCGCTCATGGATGCGACGGGCCACAAAGCGAACGGTAGGCAGATGCTCCAACAGTAGTCGATCCCGTTCCCCCGGACCGATCGCTGTACTGTCATCTTCAAGAGTGTGACCATAGATGTTGCAGTCCGGGCTGCTGCTAAATACGGCTGCACCCGTCTTACCGAGCATCGTGAGTGGCATTTCAGAAGCAGACATAAACTCACTGTTGTAATCGACCATGCTGTTCTTCCCTGTGCCTAAGGTCGCCATCGTCTCTCCCACTTCGGTGATCCTGTTCCAACACTTCACGCACCCACGGTGCCAAGACTCCGAACCCGTACTTCCGGCGGGATCTCGGCAGGTGCAAGCACTGTCACCTTTGGCAGAAATGGCTCAAGCCAGCGCCGCAGGTGATATCGAGCAGGCGATGGACAAAGAAGCACGGGGAGAGCCGTTGGTTCACCATCGCCGGTTAAGCGCTTCACAGACTCCAGGATTGGGCGAAGAAAGTTGTTTCCCTGTGACGCGGGTCGTGATGTCTCGCCAAGCAGCCGAGCTGCACCATCAGGATCAAAGGTGCTGATGATTTGCTCTTCGAGGGCGCGGTCAAGCATCAAGACGTTTAGACTGCCATCGTTATCGAGCAGCGGTCGTACAAGGTTGCGGCCGAGTGCCTGGCGGATCTGTTCCGTAAGGAAGACCACATTCTTTGACTGGGTGGCAGCTTCCACCATCGTTTCCAGTAAGGTCCCAAGATTGCGGATGCTTACCTGCTCCCGCAGCAACTGTTGCAATACCTTCTGTATCTCGCCAAGGCTCATCAGCTTCGGGAGCAGCTCCTCGAGCAGCTTGGGGTGCGACTCATTGACTGAATCGAGCAACCGCTTCACCTCGACGCGACCAAGCAGTTCGTGCGCATGGCGCCGTATCAATTCGGCAAGATGGGTGCCGATCACGGCGGTCTGATCTACGACGGAATACCCAGCCGCCAGTGCCTGCTCTTCCAGGCCGGGTTCGATCCACTTCGCTTGCACGCCGAAGGCCGGCTCCCTTGTCTCGGTGCCCGGGATTGATCTGGCTTTGGGATCGCTATTCACTGCGAGCAGGCAGTTATTTTCTGTCTGCCATCGCCCGATCTCAGTTCCGCGCAGCAGCACCACATATTCCCTGGGCCGAAGGCGGAGGTTATCCGTGATGTGAACCGGTGGCACGATAAAGCCAAGTTCTGTCGCCAGATGTCGACGAAGAGCGCGCACACGATTGAGCATCTGGCCGCCCTGTTTCTCATCGACCATCGGAATCAACTGAAAACCGATCTCAAGTGTCAGTTCCTCCACCCTAAGCAAACTTCCGAGGTCTTCACCGCCAGGTACGGGCGAAATGGCGGCGCCACCGTTCGACGTCCCAGTTAGTGCTGTCTCCTGCGTAAGTAGCTGCTCGCTGGGCAAGCGGCGGCCGAAAAGAGCCAATGCGCCTGCGACCATGAGGAACGGGATCTTCGGGATGCCGGGAATCAACGCCATCGCGAGAAGGACGCTGCTTGCGAGATAGATCGTGTTACGTCGCGCGAAGAGTTGCGCGTTCAGTTCCTGATCCAACGTGCCTGCGGAGGAGGCACGCGTCAGCACCAGCCCGCCCGCAACCGAGACGAGCAGACTTGGAATCATTGTCACCAAGCCGTCGCCAACGGTGAGGATTGTGTACGTTTTGACGGCAGTGGCGACATCGATGCCCTGTTGAAACACGCCGATCAGAAGACCCGCGATGATGTTGATCGCGGTGATCAGGATGGTGGCCAGAGCATCACGCTGATTGAAGCGCGCCGCACCATCCATTGCTCCATAGAACTCTGCCTCACGAGCGATAGCCTCGCGCCGCTTGCGTGCCTGCTGTTCGTCGATCAGGCCGGCATTCATATCGGCGTCAATCGCCATCTGCTTACCTGGCAGCGCATCCAGCGTGAACCGCGCCGTAACCTCTGCGGTTCGTACCGCTCCATGAGACACGACGAGAAACTGGATAGCGGTCAGCGCCAAGAACAGCACGAAGCCAACGACGTAGTTGCCACCCACCACGAACTGTCCAAAGGCCTGGATAACCTCGCCAGCGGCGCTTGTGCCTTCACTGCCATGGAGGAGGATGCGACGGCTCGATGCGAGATTCAGTGAGAGACGAAAGAGCGTCAGCAACAGTAGGAGTGTCGGGAAGACCGATAGCTCTGTGGCCTTGCGTACCTGTACGGCAGTGAGGAAGACCAACAATGACGCAGTGATCGATATCGCCAATAGCAGGTCGAGCACAATGCCGGGAAGCGGCACAAGCATGACGAAGATAGTGCACAAGGCCCCAGCTGGCAGAAGAAATGGCTTAGCCCGCGCCATGGAAAACTTTTGAGGAGCCGTCACGGAGTTCTCGGTATTCATAGGCGACCACCTTCACTTGTGGCCGGGTCATAGTTGGTCACAGGAATCTGAACTCGAGGTTGCGCAGCGTAGCCATAGCCTCGATGTTGCGTCTGGTTGCGGGCGTCTCGCCCCGAGCGATCACTTGCCTCACGAAACAGGAACGCCAGTATGGCGGCAACTGCGGAGTACAACTCAAATGGAATCGCCTGCCCTTCTTCCACACTGCGGTAGAGTGACCTGGCCAGCGGTGGATTCTCCACGATCGGGACACCCGCCCATCGCGCTTGCTCGCGAATATCGAGGGCATGTAGATCGCGTCCTTTGGCCAAGACCTTCGGTGCGCTCATAGTGGTGAGGTCAAACAGCAGCGCCACCGCGTAATGTGTGGGGTTTGTGATCACGACAGCCGCTTTGGCGACATCGGCCCTCACCCGGCGTTTGCGCATGGCACGTTGAATCTGCCGGATGCGTCCCTTCGTATGAGGATTGCCGTTCGACTCCTTCATCTCCCGTCTTACGTCTTCCTTCGACATCTTCAGACCGTTGTTCCAAGATCTCCACTCATTCAGATAGTCAATCGCGGACCACGCCAGTGAAATCCATGCAGCCTTCATGGAAAGACCGTATGTTGCCGTGAGTGTGATTGGAAGTCGCGCGTAGCTGGTGACTGGCATCGGCAGAATTGCTCCTCTTAGAGCATGCGAGGTCAGGATGACCACGATCGCCGTGGGCACCAGGGACTTTGAGAGTCGCAGCACGGACCGCATGGAAAACATATTCTTCGTGTTGTTTGCAGGACTCAATCGTCCCGGCTTCAAGGCGAGTGCGCCAGGATGGACTTGTACTCCCCCCGTCTGCATCGCGCCGACAGCGATCGCTCCTGCCAGCGCTGCGGCCATCACTGCGGCGACAGGGCCCATCGCAGGCAGTAACAACGTTGACAGAAACCGTGCGATGCCGTCGGGCGTGTCGAAGACATGCGTGCCGTGTGCGAGAGCGCTTTCGTAAGCTCCGCTCCAAGCCTTCAAAAACTGAACGCTTGCGCCGCGTAGCAGTAGAAGGCCACAGAGCATGGCAGCAGCCGCCGTCAGTTCACGGCTTTTGACTCCGTCTCCCGTTTCGCGCGACTTCCTCTTTCGCTGTTCTGAGGGTTTCTCTGTCTTCTCGCCGCTCATGCGTGCATGCCTTTCTGCGCAGCATCCAGGAGCGCGACAAAGCGGTGTTCCATCCACCCCGGCCAAACGGCCAACGCTCCGATCAACACGGTATAGGAGACCAGTGTCTTGATGGGCACGGATGCAATCTGGGCAGGAAGGGCCGGAGCCATGCGGCCGACGATGCCGACGGAGACCTCAACCAGAAACGCCGCTGCAACGACCGGCGCGGCAAGCTGCAGTCCTGAAAAGAAGATGCCCGATGCCATATTCGCAAGCGTCGTCGCAGACCTGGTCGCAATGGGCGCATGCCCCAGCGGTACTGTCACCAGGGTGCGCATCAACACAGCAAGCATCGTCCGATGCAGCCCTGCGCTAAGCAGCACGAGGACGCCGAACCAGCTGAGCACTGTACCCAGCACCTCTGTCTCAACCATTGAGTTAGGATCCATCAGGTTCGCGAGCGAGAACGAAAATGCAGAACTCATCATGGACGCAGCAAACAGTACGGCCTCATTCAAGAAAGCGAGTGTGAGGCCGAAGCATAATCCAACCGCTACCTCACCTAACAGAGCCATTGCGGTCAGATGGAGTTCAGTTCCGGGCAGGTAAGCTGCGACCGGCGTCAGAACGGCGGCGAGTATCAGCACAAAGACGGACCTTACTCTTACGGGAATCGCCGGTGAGTTAAAGATCGGCATCGATACTAATGCGCTCCCCAGGCGCAGCATCACCAACAGGCCGGCGGACAGCAAGTCTTGGAGGCCACTTTGTGGGACGGCTTCGATTGCCATAGCTCTAACCCAAGAACCGGTGAAAGTCCGTCCAAAGATGCAACGTGTAGGTAACTACGCGCCGCAGGAACCAGGGCATGCTCACTAATCCGGCGAAGAAGACGAACAATAATCGCGGTACTGCCGTGATTGTCTGTTCCTGAATTCCGGTGAGTGTTTGCACAAGCGTGAGCGCAATGGAGATAAGGCAGCCAACTATTAGCAATGGCGCGCTTAGGAGTAAAGCCTCCAGCATCAGTCTGCGCATCAAGTCGGTAACCATGTCAGGCCCCATCGCATGCCCCTCTAAAAACTCTTCAACAATGAGCTAGCAAGCAGGTGCCAGCCATCGACCATGACGAAGAGAAGTATCTTCACCGGTGTCGAAATGACAGTGGGCGGCATCTGTAACATGCCGACGGACGTTGTTACGCTCGCGACCACAAGATCAACCAAGAGAAAGGGCAAGAAGAGGATCGCGCCAATCTGGAAGCCTGCCTTAAGCTCGCTAAGCATGTAAGCGGGTAGCACTACCTGCATCGGTGCATCATCACGTTTCGCCAGACGCTGCACTTGCGAGGCGGAGGCGAAGAGTTCCAGATCCTTGTCGCGCGCGTATCGAAGCATGTATGTCTTTACCGGCACGACACCACGTGAGAGCGCGTCTTCGCCTTGTAGAGTTCCTGCGCGGTACGGTGCGATGGCCACCTGGTTGACCTGGGTGATCACAGGCTGCATGAGAAACCAGGTCATCATAAGTCCAAGCGCCATCAGAATCTGGTTCGACGGTGCGGTCTGCGTTCCAAGCGCCTGCCGTAGAAAATGAAAGACCACCAACAGTCGCACCAGCGGCGTCATCGCCAGTAACATCGCTGGTACAAGCGTGAGGAGAGTCAGTCCGACGGCGACCGACCAAGGCGAACTATTGCCAGTCGCAAGTGCCTCCGCAATGCTACGGCCAGCGGGGACCGCCGAGTTCGCGGCTGACGGACCCGGCGCCTTACTCTCCTGGGTTGGTTTGGCCGGGTTTGCTGCAGGGATTGCCTTTGTTGTCGATCGATGGGGTTCGAATTCGTGCGTAGACCGCGTGGAAATCGGCCTGGGTGACATGGGCAAACCTACCGTGTGCACGGCGGTTGTAGGACGCACCCAGAAGGACTCTGCGGACTGTGCATGCAGACATAGCGGGACTGCGATGATCACGGTCAGCAGGCATGAGGATGGGAAAAGCTTTCTCATAGCTGCGGTGTCTCTTCGCAACGCGCTGCCGATCCAATTGCCAACGACACCGGGGAACTGATGGAGTCGCCCGCGGCAGTGATAAGGAATCGTTGGCCGTCACACTCAATCAGAAAGACCTGCCGCTTGATTCCGAGCGATAACGTCTCCCGGATCTGCAGCGAATGACCTGACGGGCGGCGGCTTCCGATGAGTCCCGCAGCGGATTTTGCGAGCTTTGAACGTAGGCTAGTCGCGAGCTTCATAAGCGATCGACCGTCGCTGACCGTTGAAACATTCATAAGAACACTCCCCTCTTGGTCAACTCAGTCTCGTCATGCGAACGGCCATTGCACCATCCACGTTGTCTAGCTCTGCGTAGCCGAGCAAGGCTCCACCAAGAAACACTGGAACATCCTCTGAAGCTGCAATATCCGTGACGAATAGTTCGCCGATTCCAAGTTCACGTAAGCTGCGAAGCTTCAGTCCCGAAACCGGGATGGTGACAGCCAAACGGAACGGGATGGAACGAATCGCACCACGTGTCATCGTGTCCTGTGACGGAGTCGGCGTGATTCCGACAGGGTCGGTCACGGCAAGACTGGTCTCGAGTGCGCTCATCCTCGTTGCACCAGGAAGTCCGTGAAATAAACCTCCAGCACGGACGTCTCGCTGTTACGGAGCTTGAACTCCTGTTGCAGTTTGGCTTTCAGGCGGTCCCGGCCCTCCGGAATCAGCAGGCTGTCAGCACTCTCTTGAGTCAGCACACTCAGGGTGCTGTCGCGCAACGCAGCTGCTAAACCATCGGAGGATTTCGGATCTGTCTTCTCTTCCGTCTTCGGCTCGTCCTTGATGCGTAAGCTGACGGTGGCGCGCAGATAGCTGCGCCCCCCGTCATCGGAGAGATTGACAATCATCGGCTCCAACGCCAGCACATGCGATGCCGGCGGAGCGACTACGATGATCGGTCGTGCCACACTCGCAGCTGTTGCGGCACCGAGCTTACCTGACTTGGTTAGCCAATAGAGCGCAACTCCCACCGACCCAAGCGCTAATACTGTGGAGAGCAGGACGGGAAGCAGTATCGCGGTCACGCCTACTTTCGGTGGTATGGCCACGTTTCCGTTGGGGACGATCTCAGCTGGGGAGGTTGACATATCCTTCACAATGCACGCGGCATACCAGAACGTCGAAGGGCCGCATTAGCCGTGACTAACGCAGCCCTCTGCTACTCAACCGGAGTTAACGAATCATGTTGATGGTGTCCTGCATGATCGTGTCGAAGGCCGTGATGGTCTTGGAGTTGGCTTCGAAGGACCTTTGCGCGACGATCAGATCTGCGAACTCCGTGGAGATATCGACATTGGATTGCTCCAATGTGCTGCCATCCACGGTGCCGCGATCACCGCTGCCGGCTACGCCGATGTCCATTGCGCCGGATGCCTGGTTGACCGCGTAAAGATTGCTCCCGCGACGTGCCAACGCTTCTGGATTAGTCACCGTCGCTACCGCGATCTGGCCGAGAATTTCGGTGCCGCCATTTGTGAAGGTTGCGGTCATGGTGCCCGTCGCATCGACAGCAAAGCTTTTGTATGTGCCGCTGGCGTATCCATCCTGCGCGCTCGCATTCGTCGCTGAGGTGCCCGCGCTCTGCGTAATAAGGCTGTTCCCGCTTGCCTCTCGCAGTTTCCATGACAAGCTCATGTCGGCTGCTCCATCTGAAAGTCCTGCGAATGTTACTCCAGTGACATCAGACGCAGGAAGCGCCAGCGTGCCGTCAGAATTGAAGCTCAATGTGCCCGTATTGCCGGTGCTCAAAGCAGCATCACCGGCCGGCATGTTGATGCTATAGCTCCATTGATTGCTTGCCGTCTTGGTGAAGCTGACGCTGACCATGTGCGCCGTGCCCTGTGAGTCATACATGGCGGTCGAAGAGGTGAACTGCTTCCCCACTGCAGCGCTCGAGTCGAGACTTGATGTGAAGGCGAAGCCCGTCGTGGCATGGGCCAGTTGTGTCTTCGATGTGGGTACGTTCATTGCCTGCAGCGGCGCGTCGGTATTGACCACGCCGTTGACAGAGGGATACCCCATGACCGCGTAGCCCTCACTTGTGATCAGGTTACCCGTTGGGCCAAGCTGAAAGTTGCCGGCACGCGTCAGTTCATTTGTTCCCGCTTGATTCACGACAAAAAAACCGTTGCCATTGATCGCCATATCCGAAGAAGAGCCGGTTGGCGCCAGGTTGCCCTGAGAGAAGTCGCTTTCGATGGACGATACGCGCGTTCCGATACCTACCTGAAGCGGCGCGCTTGACCCAGTGGTTCCGATGTTCTGGTAGAACATATCTGCGAAGTTGACGCCCTGCTTCTTGAAGGCGGTCGTATTAAGGTTCGCCAGATTATTGCCGATGGTAGTCAGTGCGACGGAGTTAGCCTGCAGTCCTGTAAGCGCAATGGAAAATGATGGCATTTTTCTATGTTCCTTCCCCGGGTTACGGCCGGACTAATGTGTAGTTCTTTGCAGTGGATCGATGCGCTTTAAACGCCTGCGGCTGAAGTGGTGGAAGTGGCGGTTGAACCGCCGAGAGACGTCAACTGCTTGTTCACGTCGATCAGTTGTTCCAGGCTGTTCACGCCAACAAGCTGCTGGAGATACTGGCTCGGATCGGTGGGCTCAGTTGGATCCTGGTTCTTCATCTGAGTAACCAGCAACGTCAGAAAGTCGCTGGAGGTGATCGTCGTTGCATCGTCGGCACTACTGTTACTGGATGCGGAAGACGCATAGGCCGAGACACGTGCCGTCTGCTGTGTCATGAAATTCGTTGTCGTCAAGGAGTTCATCGTCGGAGACCTTTCGTGCTAGATGTGAATGCTGAGAGTGCTACCTGCACGGACCGCGTTCATTGCATTTGGAGTTGCTGTGACAGGAATTCGCCGGACGTCGTCATCCCCGTTTGAAGCTGCCGCCTTCGACTGCGTTCCAGATTCGGGATTCCCTCGCTGCTGAGCACTGGATTGATCAAAGACAAACGAACCGTTTGCGCTTTCAGAGGTCGCCATGACTGCAGTAGAACCATAAGGTTGCGGGATGTTTGATCCTGCCGCGGTAAAACTTAAGCTCTGCAGCGCGACATCGTGATGCTGAAGGAACAGGTGTAACTGTGGAGCGGTCGACGCAATGTTGTCTGCGGCTGAGATTGAGGCATGCAATACGCCGCCACGTAGCTCGGCACGCACACCGACGTTTCCCAGCACAGGATCGTCAACCGCGATCTCGAGATGCCGAACTGCTGAAGCGGTCACCAACGTTGGACTGGATTCGATGACACGCGGGGATACCTCCATAAAATCGTCCCGGAGCGGAGTCATGTTGCCATGGGCGTACTGGAATGACATTTGGATCGATGGCTGGAAGCTCACAGCAGAGGTAGGAACTTCTTTTATGGAGAGGCGAGATCCGTGAAGGACCTTAGTTACCGCTTCGCTCACATCAGAACCGGGTGACTCAATCTCACCATCCGCAGCGGTAGGCCTTTCCAACCCAGGGTGAAGGGCCAACGAATTGGCGCGAACACGCTCCGAAGGAAGTGGCTTGGAATCTGACTTCATCGCTTTGGCTGTCGACAGCGAGGTAATATCTGCGGTCGTGGAGTTCTCGACGATCGTTTGCTCGTTGAGTGCTGCCGGCTTCCCTGCTGAATCGGTATCCGCTATGACGAAGGTGAGTGCTACTTGCGGATTGCTCTGTAAAGAAGTTCCAGCTTCCGGGCCGGTCTGGACAGCGTCGGAAGTCTCATCTACAGCCTGCGCCCGAAGCCCCGCTCTCCCCTTTGTTGCCGCGTGACTCTTCCCAACGGCTCCTTTTGGTTCCGTCTCCGAGGAAGAGTCTGCGACCGAAGTATCCTCCATTGGATGATCCGTCGCCGCAATGATGTCGTCGATTGCTGTCACCACGGGACTTTCAGGGTCGCCCGTCACAGCGAGTGAATCGGAAGGCGCCGTGTTTAAAGTCCCGACGAGGGCTTCCACTTCACAGGTGGATTGCCTACCGTCTGTCATTTCAAGCGGTGCAAGATCAAGTGTGGAACCATCAGTCGCTGGGAGCGACCTAAGACCTTGCGGCGTCCCGTGGGACTGCTTTGCGCCGGCAACAGTGACTTGCTCGCCACTCACCTTGCGCGCATGCTGAAGTGCATCGGAGAAATGAAGGGGCTGTGTTGCGCTCTTCTTGGCCTCAGGTGTGGTATTCGATCGCTCCGGTAGTCTTGCCGGGGCTTGTACCGAAGCGATCGTGGTAGCGGGTGCATTCACGCGATGAGTCAATGCAATTGATTCACCGTGACCGCCGGTGTTTTGTTAGGGGAATCTTCCGTTCTGATGCTTTGTTGATGAGCTTTCGCTAACAAGACGAGCCGTCTCATCCAGCTCATTCTGTTCTGCCCGTACGTCGTGCGACCGTGCACTCTTAGCGATAAGCTCCAGGCTTCTCTCCATCTGCTTGCGCGCGACTTTCGCGTCCGCCTCCTGTGCAGCAGCCAACTCCACCTCTGCTGCTGCAGCGGAACGTCTCGTATCCCTCGCGCGGGCAACGATCTTTGAGGCCTCGATGTCCGCGCAGATGATAAGCCATTCCTGCTGATTTCCCTGAGCGGAGCATTGTTCAAGGCTCTCGCGTGCCTGCTGTGACCACTGTGAACATTGCTGCAGGGCCAATTCGGTCTCATGCAACACGGCTCGGGCTGCACGCAATCGAACCGTCGTGGACTCGTGCTGACTGGTACGAAGCTTCAACAAACGTTCAACCCGTCTCTGACGCTCGGTCATCGCAGCACCGTCAGATCGTTTAACGCCTGGACCGAGCTATTGAGGTCATGCCTCTCGTGCGTGGCTTGGGTGAGCAGCTTTAGGATGAGCGGACGCAGAGCGATTGCCTGATCCAGTTCGAGATCGGACCCGGCTTTGTATGCGCCGACTCGCAGCAGATCTTCGCCACGCGCATAGGCGCTCAGCATGCGACGGACTGCCCTTGCCTGCAGCTGATGGCTCTCACTGGCTACCGCCGGCATCAAGCGGCTCAGCGACCGAAGGATATCGATCGGCGGGTATCTTCCCTCACCGGCAATCTCGCGTGACAGGATGATGTGTCCGTCAAGAATTGATCGTGCGCCATCAACGATTGGATCCTGCTCGTCATCACCTTCCATTAAGACGGTGTAGAAAGCTGTGATGCTGCCATTCGAGAAGTTTCCTGCGCGCTCCAGCAATCGAGCCATCTTTGCAAAAACCGAGGGAGGGTATCCCTTGGTGGAGGGCGGCTCTCCCGCAGCAAGACCAATTTCGCGCGCTGCCATGGCATAGCGCGTTAAGGAATCCAGGATAAGAAGGACGTGCTTCCCGCGAGCCGCAAAGTACTCAGCCGTAGTGGTTGCAGCGAGTGCGCAACGCATGCGCATCAGCGGCGATTCATCGGAGGTAGACACATGGACGACAGACCGAGAACGGCCCTCTTCTCCGAGTGAATCCTCCAGGAACTCGCCCACCTCTCGGCCGCGTTCGCCGACTAGGCCAACGACCGTCAGGTCAGCTGCGGTGTTCCTTGTCATCATGCCGATGAGGGTGCTCTTACCCACGCCGGATCCACCGAAGATACCAATGCGCTGCCCGCGCGCGACCGTCATCATGGCGTCGATGGCGCGGACACCAACGCTGATGGGCTGCAGCATGCGTGTGCGTTCCAGCGGCATGGGAGCGTTCCGGTCAAGCGGAAGCAATGTCTCTCCCAGCACCGCCCCGTATCCGTCGATGGGATGGCCGTTGGCATCCAGCACGCGACCAAGCATCGCCATCCCGACGCTTAGCGAGGCGGGTGTCCCGGAGCCAAAGACCCGGTCACCGAAACGAATACCGGCACCAGAGGAGAGCGGCATGGCCAGGACATTGTGTGCTCGGAACCCGATAACCTCCGCCATGTGGCGCGTGCCGTCCTTGCCATGAATCTCGCAGCAGTCGCCTATAGAACACGGCGGCCCTAGCGACTGCACATAGCTGCCGTTCGCCTCCACGACCTCGCCATACAAGCGCGCGAATGGCGAGGTCTTCAGATGACTAAAGTAGCTCTCAAGCGCCATCTACGCCGCCATCGAAGGCCGGCGATCCAGCAGTTCGAAGAAACCGCGTTCGATCTCCTGCAACTGGGCCCGCATCCCCAGCTGTATGGTGCCGCTACGCGTCTTCAAAACGGCCTCGCCCCGCGGCAGTTCGGCATCGGCTTCAATGAGCATGTGCTTCGAAGCGAAAGCCTGATGCCATCGATCGGCTTCGGCAGGCGGGACGCGAAGGACCGTCTCGCTGGAATCTGCAACCTGATCGAGTGCAACGCGCGCAGCACCCTCCAGCAGCATTGGATCCATCTCCGCCTCACGGTTCAGGACGCGCTCTGCAATGGCAAGAGAAAGCTTCACGACTTCGCTCTCGACCTCTGAGAAGTAACGCTGTTTTTCCTGCTCGAACTGCTGCACAAAACGGTTGACGCTTTCGCGCTCCTGCAGAAGCCGTTGCTCCAGATCCTGCTCTGCTGCGGCCAACGCTTCGCGGCGGCCCTGCTCATGTGCCGCGCGCAAGCTAGCCTCAAAGTCGAGAAAGGGCTCAGGGTTCGCTTCGGCCTGGTCCGGAAGCAGTACGCCTATGTCGAAGGACTCCTCGATACTACGAAAGAACAGTGGCTCGGCGTTCACGATCTTCCTGGCGGACCTCTCGTTAGCTTGCGAAGTCACCATCAGCCTCCATCTTCAAGATCATCTTGCCCTCCGTCTCCAACCTGCGGGCCAGCGACAGAAGATCCTGCTGTGCCTGGGCTACATCCCGTCCGCGCACGGGACCCAAGGTCTCCATGTCTTCCTGCAGCATCTCCACCGCGCGCGAACTCATTGCGGCGAACAGGTGCATCCTGAGAGTGTCATCGGCAGATTTCAGTGCCAACGCGAGTACTCTTTTTTCGGCGGCACTCACGAGTTCTCGAATGCTGGAAGCCGGCACGTTCAACAGGTCCTCAAAGGTAAACATCAGGTTCCGGATTCCAATGGCCAGTGTCGGCTCCTGCTGCTCTATGCTCTCCAGAATGCTGCGACTCGCATTGCCCTCCATACGGTTCAGCAGCTCGGCAACAGCTTTAAATCCTGCATACGACTGCCGACCATTCGAACCCAGCGCATGGATGCGTTTGTACAGGATCATAGCCACGCGTTGGGCCATCTCAGGTGAGAACTGCCTCATCTCCGCGAGCCTTCGAACCGCTTCCACACGCAGGTCTTCCGGCAACGCCATCAGGACGGCTGACCCGCGCTTCGGATTCAGGTGCGCCAGGACGAGTGCGACTGTCTGCGGATGTTCACCTTCTAGGAACTTGCTAACCTGTGCCGGATCCATCTTCTGCAGCGCTGCCAGATCGCCCACCTGCCGATCGCCGATCCTGCTGATATCGCGTAACAGTTCGTCGGCACGCTGCCGCCCAAACGTCTCCAGCAGCAGACGCTGTGCGTAATCAGGCCCTCCGCGCAGGATGTACTGCTGGGTCTCCTGGAGGCTGTAGAACTCAAGAAGTACCTGCGTCTGTTCCTCGGGAGAGATGTCCCCGACACGCGACAACTCTTCCGTCAGGCGCTGGACCTCCCCCTCTCCCAGGCCCCGCAGCAGAACCTTCGAAGCCTGCTCTCCGAGCGTCATGATGAGGATCGCGGCTTTTCGCAAGGGTGCGATGGTCAGGGCCGGGACGGCTGGCATGGGTGGGACGGTTGCGGCCAATGTAGTCGATGCGGTCGCCATCAGTCGGCCTCCTCAGCCGCGCCGATCCAACTGCCGATCAGGCGCCTGCTGCTCTCCGGCTCGGCATGGATGCCCTCCGTCACTCGGTCGAAGACGTGCTGTGTGCTCATCCGTGCACCGGTAGCGTCCCCAATTGCAAGTTCCGCTGGCTGCCCCGTGGGCGAAGTTGAGGCCGCAGTGAGGAGTGGCTTCGCCGGCGTACCCAGAAGTTGTTGCGTCTGCTTCGTCAGCGGGCGGAGAACGAATAGGCCCAGGATGAGGATGCCGATGCCGGTTGCGACGGCGCGCGGTAAGGTGGGTTGCGCGCGCAGCATGTCTGTTACCCCGTCGAAGGCGCGTGTCAAACCTCCAGCAGGCGCTACGTCGTTGTTACCGGAGAAGGCGACGTTCTCCAGCACTACCTGGTCGCCACGCTTGTCATCGAAGCCGACGGCGGCCTGCGCCAATTGCTGTAGCTGCTTCATCTCCTCCGGCGTTCGATGCTGCCAGGCCGTATGCATCCGTTTGCCGCTCATCTGTTGTATCTCCCGATCGTTGACGACGATGGCGGCTGTAACGCGGCGAACGCGGCCAGGCGCCTCTTCCGTGTGCGTAACATGACGCGTCACAGCGTAGCTATTGCTCTCCTCATGCGTTGTCTGTGTCTGGCCATTCTGCGTCGCGGCGGGCGTCGGTGTGGCTGCAGGTGCAGTGTTTGGCGCAGCATTGTTCACGGTGGCTTGTGCGCCCGGCGGGTTGCTGCTGGCACCCGCAACACCCGAAGGTCGCGATGCGGCCGACGTCTGGTCAGTTCGTTGTGTGCTGACGGGAGTGGCACTCTGCGGATCGTAGACCTCGTCCGTGTGCTCCTCGCTCCCCCGCAGGTACGCGATCGAAACAGTCGCATGCACGTTCCCTGCACCAGCAAGTGGTTTCAGGACCTGGATCAACTTGGCGTGAAGCAGATGCTCCTGCTCCAGATCGTTGCCGCTTGCGCTCGTCGGACTCAAATCCGTTCGCCCGTCTGCATCGACGAGTGTGACCCCATCCGAGTGGAGACCTTCGACCGACCCCGCGATGAGGTTGCGAATGGCGTCACTCTGTTCGCGAGGCAGATTCGAGCGGCGAAGCTTCAAGACGGCCGACGCCTTTGCCGGCTGGTCTTCGGACGAGAACGCTCCCTGCTTCGGCAGAACAATATGCACGCGGGCCGAACGAACTGCTTCGAGCGATCCGATGGTATGTTCCAACTCGCCCTCCAGCGCACGCTGGAAGTTGACCTTCTCGTCAAACTCGCTGCCCACCCAGTTGGGCTTGTCGAATAACTCGAATCCAAGACGACCACTTTGCGGCAGGCCACCTGTCGAAATGGCGACGCGTGCCTTGTCCAGTTGCTCTGCCGGCACCTGCACGGCCGTTCCATCCGGAGTCGTCTGGTAAGGGATGCCGGCAACGGTCAATTGTTGCTGCATCGCGACGGCATCGCGCCCATCCATGCCACTGAACAGTGTTCGCCAATCCGTGCGCGTCCCCCACCATATCGAAAGCGCCGACAGCGCAAGCAGCGCAGCTCCACACATCAACAGCAGTCGACGCTGTGCCGCTGGCATAGCAGCCCAGCGCTCCCGCAGATTCGAGAGGATCGCTCTTACACTTCCTCCGCTGCTAGTGCTTTCCGCCATTGTCGCCATGCGTGTCTGAATCTCTCGTCTTACTGTTTAGAACTGCATCTGCATCATCTGCTGATATGCGGAGACGGCTTTGTTTCGAACCTGCAGCGCCAGCTCGAACGTCAGGTCGGCCTGCTGTGTTGCAATCATCGCTTCATGCACTTCTACGCCCTGGCCGCTAAGCAGTCCGGTCACAGCCTGTTGCGCCTTGGTGTCCGCGGCCTTGATCTGATGCTGCGCAGCCTGAAGCAAACCACCGAAGATTCCTTCCTGATCCGGCGAGCTTGCAACAGTCGTGTCACCGGCCGATGGTGTGCGGCTTTGCAGCAGCGCTTCGCGTAGGGCGGTTGCGTTCTGGATTGGCAGCATCATGTCACTCCCTTCGCGCGATTTACTTCAGCAGATCCAGCGAGGCCGCGAGCATTCCCTTTTCCGCCTGCACAGCGCTCGCATTCAAACCGTAGGAACGGCTCGCTCCCATCAGGTCAACCATCTCCGTTACAGGGCTGATGTCTGGATACGAGACGTAACCGTCGCCGTCCGCATCGGGATGCGACGGATCGTAACGGCGCAGCGCGGGAGCGGTGCTGCTGATCACGCTGGCTACCTCCACGCCGCCTGCCGGAGCCACGGAATCTCCGATGACGCCAAAGCTCTTCATAGCGCCCGCAAAACTGGTGCCGGCGGCCGTCTGGAGAATGACACTCTGCCTCTGATAGGGAATGCCTCCTTCGGTTCGCGTGGTCTCGGCGTTGGCCATATTTACTGCGACCACCTCAGCACGGACCCGTTGCGCGCGCAGGGCCGAACTGCTGATCTCCATGACTCCAAATAGATTCATCGCGTGATCCTTTTTGTCACTTCATGTCCGACTTGATGGCGTCCATCATCTGGCTGTACTGGTGCCGCAGTAATTCAATGCCGGTTCGGAACTGTAATTGCGTGGCCGCCATCGTCATCGACTCGCGATCGACCGAGACATTGTTGCCGTCCGGTCGCGACGTCAGGCCGGGCACCGTAGCGACAGTCGCCTCCGCAGGTTTGTCTGTGTTGTGGCTCTCAAGCGCCTTTGAAAACTCCGCTTCGAAATCGATGCCGACCGTCTTGTAGCCAGGCGTGTCGATGTTGGCGATGTTGGCAGCGGTCAGCTTCATCTGCTGCGTACTCAATGAGAGATAACGCTCGATGGCAGCAGCGGTCGGCATCTCCAGCATCGCGTTCTCCTCCCTCAAGTCTCGTATCGCCCTGCCGATAACCATGCACGCATGCAACCAGACGCGAATGGCCGCTCCTGAGAGCGGCCAAAGCTTGCAGCTTTTAAGGGAGGTGATTCTTAGCCAGGGCTAAGCCACGATGTGCTTTGTGGATCGCGCATGCGCAGGTGTTCAGGCAGCACGGCGTCTTCGCCACAGAGAATGACACCGCGCTGCAGAACATGACCCAGCTCACGCACGTTGCCGGGCCAGTGATAGGCCATTAAAGCTCCGAGTGCCTCCGGTGTCATCGACCTTCTTGGCGCAGCCTCACCGAGCCTGCGCAGGAAGTGTTCCGCCAGCATGGGAATATCCTCCGCTCTCTCGCGCAGTGCAGGTACATCAACCGGAAAGACAGCAAGGCGATGGTAGAGATCGAGGCGGAAGAGCTTATTCGCGGTGTTCTGCTCAAGCGGTTGATGCGTGGCGGCGACGATCCTTACGTCGACGCGCACCGCATCATTTTCGCCTACCTTCTGGATCTCGCCATTCTCCAGGAACCGCAGCATCTTTGCCTGCAGCGGGAGCGGCATCTCTCCGATCTCATCCAGAAAGAGCGTGCCGCCATGCGCCGCCTCGATGCGCCCGATGCGAGAGGCGACCGCGCCAGTGAACGCTCCGCGCGTGTGACCGAACAGCTCAGCTTCCAGCAGATGCTCTGGGATGGCCGCGCAATTTAATACAACGAAAGGCTTTCCAGCACGTGCGCTCAATCGGTGCACCGCCTTGGCCACGAGTTCTTTTCCTGTGCCTGTCTCACCTTTGATAAGAACGCTCACGTTATGCGGCGCGATCAGTCGAATCACCCTTGCCAGCTCGCGCATTTGCTGCGCGTCACCCACGATCTCGGGAAGGTTCATCCGCACCTCCACCGGTCCGCTTAGGGGTCTGGTGCCGTTACGATGTTCTTGCACCACATCGTTCTGAGGTATGAGAAACGGCAAACCGAAGGCTGCCGAGTCCGCCACCTTGGGAACCGGCTCCAGCGGCGGAATGGCGATAGGCGCTTGCAGCCATGTGGGCCCGTCGAACTTCAACGGCAGTGCGGACGGCACACTGGTCGCCTCTCCCGCGTCGTGCACTTCGCGGATCGCATGCAGCAATTCGTTCCGGCGGGCGCTCCGGACACAGCCCGCTGACGCACTTCCATCCATCTGGAGCAAATCTGTTTCGGGACACATGGCGGAGGCATAATCCTTGAACTCCGCTGCATCCAGATCCGGCAGCCAGTGATCGACGATCATCGCTTCCGGGGCCGAATTGCTTAAATATGCCATCGCCTCAGCACCGCCGGCCGCGGTGAAAACGTTCCAGCGCATGCTGCACAGTCGATCCGTCAGGCGCTGGCGCAGATCTGCATCGGGCGTCACCAGCACGACACTTCGTTGCTGCGTCGTGAGAGCTACAGGCGCTGTACTCATGCGTTTTCTATGCTTTCCGCGGCCATGGCTGCCGCTGCGTGACGAACCGCGTTCAGTGCTGAGACGGCCCTGCGACATTCTTCCGCAGCGGTATCAAGCGATTGTCTCCAAGCCTCAGGGGTTAGCTGGAGCCGCCCCAACTCGATGACAAACGTCAATGCTGTCAGTGGCTGGGACAGATGATGAATCGCATCTTCCAGTGCATCTGCGCGCTCTTCGATGCGCATTATGCGGCGCCTGCAAAGGACGCAGGGCCAGCGGAGCGAACAGAAGTAGGTGGGCGCTTCCCACCATCGGTGCGGGTACCCAAGCCGTATCCTTCACCGCGCACTGTCTCGATCAGGTCTATCGATCCAGCCGCGCCCAGCTTCCGCCGCAGGTAGTTCACGTAGACATCCACGACGTTGGTACCGGCGTCAGGAGACATGTGCCAGACCTGCTCCAGCAACTCACGTCGCGAGACGGAGCGTCCCTTGTTCTGAAGCAGATACTCCAGCAGCGTAAACTCCTTTACGGTCAGATCCACGGATTCGAGACCGAAAGTTACGGAGCGCAGGATGCGATCCATACGGAGACTGCCGTGCTGCAGGACACCCGTGCCAACGCCAACACGACGCCGCGCAAGCGCCCTGCAGCGCGCCAGGAGTTCGTGCAGTGAAAACGGCTTGATCATATAGTCGTCCGCGCCCAGGTTCAGGCAGTCAAGCTTCATCGGAAGCTGTGTCCTTCCGGTCAACACCATGATGGACATGCTGGTGACCTTTCCATGCAGGGTTCTCAATACATCCACGCCGTCCATCCTTGGTAAACCAAGATCCAGTACGAGCAGATCCGGAGCATCTTCCTGAATCTGCTCTAGCGCTGTGGCGCCATCCGCGATGCACCGCACCGCATGGCCCTCCAGCTCAAGTCCTTTTTGCAAGAACATCGATAGAGCGAAGTCGTCTTCCGCAACGATGACTCTCATGTGCTTCTCCTGCCGCAACAGACCTGCTATGCGCACAAATCCCCCAATATCCGGGCCGTGCTGTCCAGTAAAGATGCCCCTAAAGTTGGGCAGCAACAACCGGACCCGAACCCCTTTCCGGGCGAACTGTTCCACTTTGGGAAGGTGGTAACGTTCCGTATCGATCTTGGTTCCTTGAGTTTTCTGCTTGCAGTTCGCTTTTTATTCGCTAGAATCATCCCCATGGCGATCACGCGTCGACAAAAGGAAGTCCTAGACTTTCTCTCGGGTTTCACGCAGCGGAAGGGCTACTCGCCCTCCTATGAAGAGATTGCTGCAGGTCTCGGTCTTAGCTCTCTGGCGACCGTGCACAAACACATTACCAATCTTCACAACAAAGGGATGCTGCAGCGCGCACATAACCGTTCGCGCTCCATCGATGTGCTCGCGCCGCGGAGCACTCGTAGGAACAACGAGCGCCTGCCGCTGATGGGACGCATTGCAGCCGGCAAGCCTGTCGAAGCCATCGAGAGTGCCGAGAGTATTTCTCTTTCGGAGATCATCGGCAATCGTGAGGTTTTTGCGCTGGAAGTGCGCGGGGACAGCATGCGGGATGAGCACATTGTCAACGGCGATTATGTCCTCGTAGAGCGAACGAACACTGCTCGCGAAGGTGAGATTATCGTCGCTCTGGTGGATGGTTCTGACGCGACACTCAAGCGCTACTACAAGGAGGGCAACCTGATCCGGCTGCAGCCTTCGAATAGCGAAATGGCCCCTATTTTTGCGCCCGCGGACCGTGTCGCAATTCAGGGCAAAGTTCTTGGTATGTTGCGAAAGTATGCCTGATTCGATCTTGGCCGGTGGCCTGAACTGCGATCTTCTGGTCTTTGATCTCGATGGAACGCTCATCGATTCTCAGCGGGATTTATCCAATTCCGTCAACGCCACACTGGCCCATCTTCAGCGGCCTGAGCTGCATGACACGCGCATCGCAGAGTTTATCGGCGATGGTGCGGCGATGCTGGTGCGTCGTTCTCTGGAGGCTACGGGGGGCGTCAGCGATGCGTTGATGGCGGTGGCGCTGCCTTATTTTCTGGACTATTACCGCGCTCATAACCTCGATTACACCTACGTTTACCATGGCGTAATTGCAGAATTGAATCGTCTCAGAGAGATTGCGCCGGATTTGCCCATGGCGATCCTGACGAACAAGCCTTTTCGGCCGTCGCGGGTGATCTGTGACGGTCTGGGGCTCTCGCCTTTCTTCTTTCAGAACTACGGCAGCGACAGCTTTCCGTTGAAGAAGCCGGACCCGTTTGGCATGCATGCTTTGATCGCGGAAGCGAGTGCGTTGCTGGGTAGACAGGTTACGGCGGCGCGCACGGTGCTGGTCGGCGATTCGCATGTGGATGTCGAGACTGCACGAAATGCCGGGGCGCTTTGCCTTGGCTGCAGTTACGGTCTTGCGCCGGAGCGCCTGCGCGAGGCGAAGCCCGATCACATCGTCGACACTCCGACGGAGTGGATCAGCGGCATCCGGCGGCTACTGCCCTAGCCTTCCGCCGGCGTTGCTTCCCTCTCCTGCCGGATCGCGGCTCCGCTCACCTCGGCGCCGGCATCTGGATGTAGGCGAAAGTAGGCCGGCATGCTGGCCGCGGCGAAGACGGCCATGACACAGAAGGCCACACGAAAATCAAACGCGCTGACGCCGCCGCGCATCGACGCACTGATATGCAGCGCCAACGCGGATACGGCCACTCCGAGGCTTGTCGTTAGTTGATTGATGGTCGTTGTCAGTGTTGTGCCGGTTGCCTTTAGATCCCTGGGCAGATCGGCGTAGCCGATCGTGGTGAGCGAGGTCAATTCCATGGACCGGGCAAGGCCGCCAAAGAACAACACAGCGAGCACCAGCAGTCGTGGACTGTCGGCACGCAGCCATCCGCATGCTGCCAGCAGCACCACGGTTAGGAAACCGTTCACGATGAGTACCTGGCGAAAGCCATAGCGCCGGAGCAGAGGCGCCGTAAGCGGCTTCATCGCGAGGTTCCCCGCGAAGACCGCCATCGTGAGCGAACCGGATTGAAGCGGGTTTAATCCAAAGGCTTCCTGAAAGAGCAGTGGCAGCAGGAAGGGTACGGAGTACACGGCCATGCGAAAGAATGCGCCGGCCCCGTTGTTCACGCGAAAGGTGTCGATCTTCCATACTTCGGGGCGGAAGAGCGGCTCACGCGCGACACGCATCCAGCGCACCGCTCCGAGAGACAGGACCGCCGCGAGGACCGCGATCACCGTCAGCTTCACAACGGGCAGTGGTGTCACCTGCATGGATTCGAGCAGATACATCAGACAGAAGGACGCACCACCGGCAAGGAGGAAACCGGGCACGTCGAACGATTCGCGCCGTGTTTCCAGGTCGGGCGGCACGACCTTCATGACGAAGAAGAACAAGACGATGCCGATCGGTACGTTCACCAGGAACATCCACGGCCAGCTTGCGAAGCTGAGGATCCAGCCGCCGACGGGCGGACCGAGTATGGGCGCCACCAGCGCCGGCCAGATGGTGTACGCGATTGCCTTCATCAACTGCGCCTGGGTCGATGCCCGCAGCACCATCAAGCGGCCGACCGGCACCATCATGGATCCACCGATGCCCTGCAGGACTCGTGACGCCGTGAACAGAGGCAGCGTGTGGCTCAGACCACACATTGCGGAAGCCACCGTGAAGATGAGGATGGCCGAAGCGAAGACGCGTCGCTCGCCGAATCGCGTTGCGACCCAACCGCTCACCGGGATGAAGATGGCGAGCGTCAGCAGGTAGGCTGTGATGCCGACGTTGACCGCGATGGCAGTTGTGCCGAAGTCGCGTGCCATGGTGGGCAGGCCCGTTGCGATGATGGTCGCGTCGAGATTCTCCATGAAGAGCGCACCCGCAGCCAGCAGCGCCACGGCCAGCGCGTGACCGCGCAGCGTCGACGGATCGGTTTGCTTCGCAGGGTTGGAGGAGTCGGGCTTCAAGCCACCAGTTTATCGATCCTCGGCCGCCACGCCTGCGCGATAACCGCAGCAGGTGTTTGAAGACGCATCGGCTGCCGGTGCCATCAGGTCAGAGAATGCGTCAAACGAGGTCGATGTACTTTCCATCGCCGTCCCCTGCGAAAACATTCTTTTGAAGGTAATGGAACGCAGAGTAGCATCTGCCCGCGCCGCTGCAAATGACACACGCACGAGATTGCCGCCGGTTCCCGGAAGGCGAACAAAAGGTAAACTGTAGGGATGGATTTCCAGCTAGCCACCGACTACACACCCCAAGGCGATCAGCCGCGCGCCATCGCAGAGCTAACTGCCGGCCTGCTCGACGGCGAAAAGCACCAGGTGCTGCTGGGCGTCACCGGCTCCGGCAAGACCTTCACCATGGCAAAGGTCATCGAGGCGTCGAACCGCCCCGCGATCGTGCTGGCACATAACAAGACGCTGGCGGCGCAGCTTTACCACGAGTTCAAACAGTTCTTCCCGAACAACGCAGTCGAATACTTCGTCAGCTACTACGACTATTACCAGCCTGAGGCTTACATTCCTTCGGGCGATCTCTACATCGAGAAGGAAGCGACGATCAACGAAGAGCTCGACAAGCTGCGGCTCTCCGCGACGCGGTCACTCTTTGAGCGCCGTGACTGCATCATCGTCTCGTCGGTCTCGTGCATCTACGGTCTCGGTTCGCCGGAGGCTTACTACGGCATGCTGATGCTGCTGGAGAAGGGCCAGAAGATCAAGCGCGAGGACATCACGCGCAGACTGGTCGAGATTCTGTACGACCGCAATGACGGCGACTTCCGTCGCGGTACCTTCCGCGTTCGCGGCGATGTGATCGAGATCTTTCCGACGTACGACGAACTTGCGTATCGCATTGAGCTTTTCGGTGACGAGATCGACTCGCTCTCGCAGATCGATCCGCTCTTCGGTACCGTCAAGCAGAAGTACGCGCGGCTGCCGATCTACCCCAAGAGCCACTATGTCGTGCAGCCCGAGCGCAAGTCATCCGCGATCGACAGCATCGTGAGCGAGCTTGTCGAATGGGAGGCGCAGCTTGAAAAAGAAGGCCGCATGGTGGAGGCGCAGCGCATCCACCAGCGCACGCGCTTTGACCTGGAGATGATCAAGTCCGTCGGCTACTGCCACGGCATTGAGAACTACTCGCGGCACTTCAGCCAGCGCCTGCCGGGTGAGCCGCCACCGACACTCTTCGACTATTTCCCTCGTGATTTTATGGTGTTCATCGACGAGAGCCACGTCACCGTGCCGCAGTTGCATGGCATGTGGCACGGCGATCGATCGCGCAAGGGTAACCTGGTGGACTATGGCTTCCGCCTGCCTTCTGCGATGGACAACCGTCCGCTGAAGTTCGATGAGTTCGAGACCAGGACCGGTCAGATCATCTACGTGAGCGCGACGCCTGGAGCGTATGAGCTGACGAAGGCCGCGGGCGTCGTGACCGAGCAGATCATCCGTCCCACGGGTCTGGTCGATCCTCCGGTTGAGATCCGTCCGATCAAGGGCCAGATCGACGATCTGCTTGCGGAGATCCGTGATCGCGTGGAGAAGAACCAGCGCGTGCTGGTCACGACTCTTACGAAGCGAATGGCGGAGGATCTGAGCGGCTACTACACGGAGGTTGGGGTGAAGTGCCGCTACATGCACTCTGAGATCGAGACGCTCGAGCGCGTGAAGCTGCTGCGCGATCTGCGTAAGGGCGAGTATGACGTGCTGATCGGCATCAACCTGCTGCGCGAAGGCCTCGATCTGCCAGAGGTTTCGCTGGTTGCCATTCTGGATGCAGATAAGGAAGGCTTCCTGCGTTCGCAGGGCTCACTGATCCAGACGATTGGACGTGCCGCAAGACACCTGGAAGGCCGGGCGATTCTGTACGCCGACGTTATGACCGACAGCATGCGTCGCGCCATCGACGAGACGGATCGCCGCCGGGAGAAGCAGGTGGCTTACAACGAGGAGCATGGCATTACGCCGATGTCTGTTGTCCGTCCGATTGGCGAGGCGCTGGTGGGTATCGCAGAGGCCGACTACGTCGATGTGACGACCGACGATAATGTGGCCGACTTTCCAAATCAGCAGGCGTTGGACAAGCACATTGCCGGCATGGAACAGGATATGCGTGAGGCGGCGAAGAACTTTGAGTTCGAAAAGGCCGCGAAGCTTCGCGACCAGATCAAAGAGATGCGGACGAAGGAGTTCTTTTTCTCGTAAGGACTTGCGCGCTGCCTAGCCGAGGGCCGGCTCAGGCAGCGTGTAGGTTACGTGCGGAAGATGCTCGAAGCCCGGCCGCGCGAAGTAGTAGCCCTGCTGGAGAGCAACGCCCATGTCGCGTAGACGCATGGCTGTGTCGTAACTCTCAACGCCCTCGGCGATGGTTGTGATCTCGAGCTCAGAGCATGCCTGCACGATCGCTTTCACGATTACCTGCGAGGTGCGGTCTTCATGCAGACGGCTGATCAAGCCCATGTCGAGCTTGATGATGTCGGGCTGCAGTTTCGAGAGCAGCTTCAATCCCGAATAGCCTGCACCGAAGTCATCCATGGCGACTTTGACGCCGCATTTGCGGTAGTCATCAACGACGCGCTTCAAGCCGTCGAAGTCGCAGATCTCATCGTCCTCAACCAACTCGATGATCAGACGATCGAGTGGGAAGCCAATGCCGATCGCTTCGTCGCAGGTGTGACGGAGGTGGCTGTTGGCGCTGATGGCTGCGTTCGGATTTACATTGACGCACAGCTTCTGATCCGGATGCTGCAGAAGTCCGGAGCGGATCGCCTCCGTCATGGCGCGGGAGCGGCATGCCTTATCGAATAGGTGGAAGTTGCGCGGTTGAACGCGCGAGAGGACGGAGTGCGCGCTCTCGCCCGACTCCGAGCGCACCAAGGCTTCGAAGGCAAAGACAGATCCGTCAAGGACGCTGACGATGGGTTGGAACGCCATGGAGAATCGCGGGATTTCGCCCTTGATCAAGATCGGCTTTGGCGATCCACCACGAAGCTTGCGCTCCTGCTCACGCACCCAGAACTGGTATTCGACTTCCTGCATAGTGTCCAGCCTTCCCCGTCGCGCCCTTGCAATTGCCGCAGTACGATCACGGCAACAGTTTTTCCGTTGCTGGCAGCGCTCTTAAAACGCGATTTTCACCAAAGACCGGGAGGGTCAGTGAGAACGAGCAGATAGAAACGAGAGTTGCCAGACCCTCAAAGGGCAATACAAGTCGAGACGTCAACGGGCGTCTATGCGCCAATCATACGTAGTCAAGTGATGTCTAGCGTACACACTTAGTTGCATAGACGTATGCCACGGGGGTGTAACTTTAGGCAACCGGGGCGTACGATGTGGCAAATCGTTTCCCTGTAAATAACTTTTCCGATGACATCAAGGCGTCGTGACGCCCCTGTCGGGTTCGAAGGTGATCGAGTGACGTTGCCGAGGGACGAAGGGTTATCGCGTCGGGCGCGGCGCGGCAAGTCCCTGGTGACAGCTTCGTTCCTCATCTTTTTGCTGTTTTCCGTACTTTCGGTGAAAGCCCAGGCGGTCCTGGTTCTCGATCCTGGTAGTCGCGTGGGTACGCTCGCAGGCAGTGGTCGCGATGGACGGACGGTGGCGGGCACTGCGCAAGATGTTGCACTGGGCTGGCCGCGAGGCCTGGCGTATGACCACGAGGGCAATTTGTATGTTGCGGACTCTCGGAATCATCAGATCGATCGCGTCTCGTCAGGCGGCGTGCTCGCGGTGGTTGCGGGGACTGGCCATCAGGGGTACGTAGGGGATGGTGGCGCGGCAACGGCGGCGGAACTGAATGCACCGACGGCTGTAGCGGTCGCGCCGGACGGGTCAGTCTACTTTGCCGATAGCGGCAATCACTGCATCCGCCGCATCGCCAGTGGAGTGATTACGACCGTCGCCGGCAATGGCGCGCCTGGGTTTGGTGGTGATGGAGGCCCGGCAATGGTCGCGCGGTTTCGATCGCCCGGTGGACTGGCGTTCGCGGCGGATGGGAGCTTGTATGTCGCTGACACTGGCAACCGCCGTGTTCGGAAGATCCCACCCGGCGGTTCGGTCTCTACGATTGCCGGGACCGGTACGGAGGATGATGCGGGTGATGGCGGCGTTGCGACGGCTGCTTCGTTTCGTTCGCCCGGGGCGTTGCAGGTGCTGCCGGATGGAAGGCTGCTGATCGCTGACCGGGAAGCTTACCGCGTACGCGCTCTTCTGGCCGATGGAACGATCAACGCCTACGAGACGGGAGCGACGCTGCGCAGGCCGGAGGGTCTTGGTGTGGACGCTGCCGGGGGGCTGCTGATCGCCGATGCGGGGCGACAGCAGATGCTACTGAGCGGGCTGGATGCTTCTGGAGTTGTCGCTTCTGCTAGTGTTGCCGGGAGCGGGAGGCAGGGCGCGGCTGCTGTCGGGGTTGCGGCAGAGAGCGCGATGGATTCGCCGGCAGGTGCGGCAGTCGACGCGGGTGGCAGTGTCGCGATGAGTGATCGGCGAAATCACCAGGTGCAGCGCGTTACTTTGTCTTCCCTTGCCTTTGGGGATGTTCCTGCCGGTCGTTCGTCTGCGGCGCAGGCTCTGACGCTTCGCAATGGTGGGAAAGAGTCGGTGAGAATCTCCGCGGTCTTGTTCCCGTCGGGCTTTATTGCGAGTGGCGGGAGTGCGGGCTGTCCTGCGGCGCCTTTCTCGCTGCAGGCGGGGGCTTCCTGCGTCGTTGGGGTGACCTTCGCTCCGATTGCTCAGGGGCAGCAGACGGCTTTTCTTCGGTTGCTGCTTGAAGGCGCACCGGCTGCGAGTGTCGTTTTGACGGGCAATGCGACGGCTGTCGGCTCCCTGGCTGCGAGCAGCACCACGCTGTCGAGCGATGGCAGCATCAGTTTTGCGGGGACACCGGTTGAGTTCTCCGTTGTCGTGCGGGGATTGTTGGGAACTGTGCCGGCGGGGAACGTCACATTCTTAGATGGGGATGTGCCGCTTGCGACAGTTGCGCTCACGGGTGGTTCGGCGACGTTTGCGACGGCTGGGCTGCGGACGGGACGGCATACGGTGCATGCGGTCTACAGCGGTGATGCGGCGTACGCGGGCAGTGTGTCGGCGGATGTGACGCAGACGGTGGTGCCAGCGCCTGACTTCACGATCGCTGCAGCTGCCGGGAGTTATAGCGGCAGCGCGGGTGGTGGCATTGCGATCCCGTTGTCGATTGTGCCAGTGAACGGCACGCTGAATCATACGGTGAGGCTTGGCGTTAGCGGTTTGCCGGCGGGAGCTACAGCCCTTTTTACTCCGTCGGTTTTTACGCTTGGCGGCGATCCTGCGAATGTCTCGCTGGCTTTAATCATGCCTACGACGTTAGCTGGCACGGGGCCTTCGGGTGTGTCGAGAACGATGGCGGGAGTGATTGCAGGCTTCTTCCTGCTTGGGTGGCGGCGGGGCTTCCGTCCTGGTGTGAGAGTGCTTTGTGTCGTTGCTTTGGTGTGCGCAGGAGGTTGTGGCGGTGGCTTTCAGGCTACTTCTGCGAGCAACGGCACTGGCGGTGCGGCCAAGACTTTTCATTACGCGGTGATCGTTACTGCCACTTCTACGGATGTGATGGGAGCCGCGCTCGTCCACACCGCAACCATCAATTTGACGGTGAGCCAATGATGCGATTGTTGTTGCCGGGCGCGTGGGTGCGCGTCTTGAGGTGCCTTGCCTTGTTCTTGCTGGCAGGCATGGCGCAGGCGGTGAGTGCGCAGGATCGGAGTGGTCGGGAGGTCGCGATCCCTGTTGCCGTCCGCTATGTGGCGACGGAGGCAAATGCGCCTCCGGGGACCTGCGGCTGTTTCTGGCTGCAGGGTGGTGCGGTGGATGCCGCAGTGCCACTGTTTCGGCGGCTGTCTGCGGCAGTGGAAGTTGCTGGCGTCACGGTGAGTCGTGTTCCGGCTTCTGCGCGCGGACTGAGCGAGATCACTTTGCTTGCCGGGCCGCGTTATGCGGTGCCGTTGCGATATGGGACGCTTAATGCTCATGCGCTCTTTGGCGCTGTGCGTGGCTTCGATGCTGACTTTGTCGCGGGGCCACGGCGTGTGGACACTTCGACAAACTTTGCGATGGCCCTTGGCGGTGCATTTGAAGTTCGGCTCAGCCGGCGACTTGGTCTTCGAGTGGCGGAGGTGGATTTTCTGCAGACGAATCTGCCGAATGGTGCCGGTGACCGTCAGCGCAGTGTGCGCGTGGGTGCGGGCATCGTGTTTCATGTGCCTCTGCCGGTTGCGCGCTAGCGTCTTGCCCGAAAGAACTGCTGCAGCATGGTGGAGCAATCCTCTGCCAGGAGGCCTGCGGTGACCTCTACGCGGTGATTGAGCTTTGGGTGGTTCATTACTTCGAGAACGGAGCCGCACGCGCCTGCCTTGGGATCGGCTGCTGCATAGATCAGGCGGGCGACACGTGCGTGGAGAATCGCACCGGCGCACATGGAGCACGGCTCAAGGGTCACGACGAGCGTGCAACCGCTGAGCCGGTAGTTGCGCAGGTGCTGCGCTGCAGCGCGCATGGCAACGATCTCAGCGTGTGCCGTCGGATCACTGTCGCGAATGACGCGATTGTTGCCGCGAGCGATGATCTCGCCATCGAGCAGGACCACTGCGCCCACGGGAACTTCACCGTCAGCCGAGGCGGCGTGCGCCTCGGCGATAGCGGCTTGCATGGCATCCAGATCGGTCACAACGACAAGTTTACGTTGTGGGAAGTTTACTTTGTGGGTGGTGCGACCGGTGTCGTGCCCGCACCGCTTCCATCGGGTGACGCCGTCTCCTTTAGATAGGCAGCGCTGAGGGTGTTCTTCGCCTGTGCGATGGGCAGCAGTGTTGGGTAGAACTGCACGAAGGTCGTGTCGCTGGCGGCGTGTTCTTCGTGACAGGTGTAGCAGCTTGCGGGCTTTGGAACCAGGTGTTCCTGGCCGTCCTTGCCGCGAACATAGAAGACCCACTCGTTGTTCATCTTCGCGTGAATTTCAAGGCCGCTGATGTCATGGCTTTGCGTGCGTCCGCCCTTGTTGATGGAGACATTCGGCTCGCCGATGCGGTTTTCGAGGATGAATGTCGTCTTGTCCGGCCACGTGCCCGTCTGCTTGAAGACCTTGTAGGCCTCGGGGTTGACGAACACATTGTCGAAGACAGACTTCTTGTCAGCAGTGAGTCCGACGGCACCGGCCTGTGCGTAGGTCATATCCATGCCGCTGGTGAGATAGATCCACTCGCGGTAGTCGGCGGGAATGGGCATCGTGGTGGGTGCGGAGGTCTTGTCAGCCGCTTTGACCGGATGCGAGACGACCGCAGCGATCACAAACGTGGAGAGCGTAACGGCGGCGGCGATGGTCTTCAGCATGCGTGAAACCTCAGGTAGGAAGCTGGACTGCAGTTTGGGGGATGCGTCCAGCTTACATACGAAGAGAGTGCCTGCGAAGTTCCTTTTAAGCGGGTTCCTGCTGTGTCATGCAGTGGAGCGCGCCGAGACCCCAAATGAAGTCGCCGCAGTGGATGCCGACAACCTTGCGCGTCGGGAACTGTTCGGCAAGGATGTTGAGGGCAACGCGGTCGTTTGCATCGTTGAATGTCGGCACCAGCACGAGGCCATTCGCGATGTAGAAGTTTGCATAGCTCGCGGGCAAGCGTTCGCCGTCGAAGATCACGGGCGACGGCATTGGCAGTTCAACGATCTTGTAGGGCGATCCATTTGGTTGCCGGAAGTTGCGCAGACGTTCGAGGTTCTCCGCCAGCGGCAGGTGGTTCTCATCGGCGGTGTTGTGTTCGACGGCAGCGACGATGGTATCGACCGCGGTGAAGCGGGCGATGTCGTCGACGTGACCGTGCGTGTCATCGCCTGCGCAACCGCGGTTGAGCCATAGCACCTGGTCGACACCGAGATAGCTGCGGAAGATACCCTCAAGCTGTTCGCGTGAGACGCCTGGGTTGCGCTGTTGCACTTCGCTCAGCAGGCACTCTTCCGTGGTCAACATGGCACCGGCACCATTCACGTCGATCGAGCCGCCCTCAAGCACCACGCGCTGTTCCCTGCCATCGGCCAGCGTGATCATGGGGTCAAAACGCTCGATCCCCTGCAGCTTTGCAACATGCTCGGGAATCTGGTCATCGTTCAACCAGTTGGGATACTTTGCCCACGCATTGAACTTCCAGTTTGTTATCGCGAGCTTGTCGTCCTTCTTGACGAAGATGGGGCCACTGTCGCGCAGCCAGATGCGATCTGTCTTCCAGAGGTGGAAGTGCAGGCGCGCGAGGTTAGCGCCGGCACGCGTCAGGATTCGCGTCGCAACCTTCTGTGCGCGCTCGTCGTTGACGAGGATGTTGACCTCTTCCACCTGCGACAGTTGCCGCACGATCTCGGAGTAAACCCAGGGAATGGGCTGAAAGCGACCGGGCCAGTCCTGCGCGTTATGCGGCCACGCGATCCAGGTGGAGGTATGTGTATCCCACTCTGCGGGCATGCGGTACTGCGAGTGTGTCTCGTTCGTCATCTATTGAGCCGTGTAGAAGGTGTAGGTCGCCTGGTAAGGGACGTTGATGGTACTGCCGACGTTCTGCGCACCGCAGATGTTTGCGGCCTGTGGGACGCCACCCTGCGTGTCTGAGCGACGGATGAAGGCGATGGTGCTGAGCGCGCCGCTTCCGCCACTGCTCTGCACCTGCAGCAACAGCCATGGGATTGAGTCTGCCGATACGCGTTGCTGCAGCACCTTGCCGGTGATTGCGCTGCCATCACTCCAGGTCCATGTGGGCCCCTTGGTGTGGGTGCCCACCGGTTGATGCGTCTGCGTGTCGATCAGGTCAGCCTGCGGCTCCTGCAGCGTCCACTTGCCGTCCTCACCACAGGCGTAGACCTGCCGGCCGATGCCTAGCACCGTGTACTTGACCTTGGCGGTGGCCGGAGGCTCCGTGACATCCTGCGCGTGCGCGCCGATTGCCAGAAGCAGCAAGAGTGCAAGTGCTTTGACCTTCATCGTGAACCCCTTCAGATCAGGAAACGCTTCGTCACACCTTCGTAGGCATCGATGCGGCGATCGCGCAGGAAGGGCCAGTGCTGACGCGTAATTTCAACCTGAGCGGGATCGATGTCGGCGTAGAGGATCTCTTCCTTGTCGTGTGAAGCCCTGGCAACGATGCGCCCGAATGGATCGGCGATGAAGCTGCCGCCCCAGAACTCGAGTCCTGCACCCTCTGGCCCTGGCATGTCGACACCGTTGTGGACGACGTCGCCATGCTCGAAGCCAACGCGATTGACCGCGCAGACCCAGACACCATTGCTGATGGCATGCGCACGCTGCGTCGTTTGCCATGCGTCGTACTGGGCGTCACCGTACTCTTCCTTTTCGCTGGGATGCCAACCGATGGCCGTCGGGAAGAAGAGCGTCTCTGCGCCCTTGAGCGCCGTGATGCGCGCGCCTTCGGGGTACCACTGATCCCAGCAGACGAGCGTGCCGATATTGCCGGCGGAGGATGCGAATGCTTTGAAACCCAGGTCGCCCGGCGTGAAGTAGAACTTCTCGTAGTAGAGCGGATCGTCCGGGATGTGCATCTTGCGATAGACGTCGCCGATGCTGCCGTCGCGCTCGATCGTCACGGCCGTGTTGTGATAAAGCCCCGGTGCACGGCGCTCAAACAACGACGCGATGATGACGATGCCGTGTTCCTTTGCGATGGCGCCGAGGCGCTCTGTCGACGGGCCGGGGATCGACTCGGCGGTTGCAAAGAGTGCGTGATCCTCACGCTGGCAGAAGTACTGCGCACGGAAAAGTTCCGGCAGGCAGACGAGATCCGCTCCGTTCTTTGCAGCCTCAATGACGAGCTCTGCCGCGTGCTCCAGGTTCTTCCCCGTATCGGGGACGCAGCTCATCTGGATGAGCGCAATCTTGGTCTTCTTCATGATTCAAACTCCTGTGCGAGCGGCTTACGCCATGATCTCGCGAATGTCTGCTGCAAGCTGATCGACGCGCGCAAGATCCGTGTCCCACGCGAACATGAAGCGGGCACTGCCGCCGATGAAGGTGTAGAAGCGCCAGCCGCGCTCGCGCAGCTGCTCCAGGCGGGCCTCGTCACTCATGAGGAAGACGGCATTCGCCTCGGTGGGGTACATGATGCTGCCCTGCGTGATGCCCGATATGGACTCGCGCAGGCGTGTGGCACAGGCGTTAGCGTGCTGCGCGTTGCGCTGCCATGCGCCGCTCTCAAGCATGCCGACCCAGGGTGACGACAGGAAGCGCATCTTGCTGGCGAGCTGACCCGCCTGCTTGCAGCGATAGTCGAAGTCCTGCGCGAGTGTGTGATCGAAGAAGACGATCGCTTCGCCGATGGCCATGCCGTTTTTGGTGCCGCCGAAGCAGAGCACTTCGACGCCGGCCTTCCACGTCATCTCTGCAGGTGTGCAACCGATGCTGGCGACGGCGTTGGCAAAGCGCGCGCCATCCATGTGGAGATGCAGCTTCAGCTCGCGGCAAGTAGCGCTGAGCTGGCTGAGCTCGTCCAGCGAGTAGACCCGGCCGGTCTCGGTCGACTGGGTGATGGTGACGGCCTTTGGCTTGGGGAAATGAATGTCGTTGCGCGACGTCGCCAGTGTGCGGATCGCCGCCGGCGTCATTTTGCCATCGGTGGTCTGCGCGGTGAGCAGCTTGCTGCCGTTGGAGAAGAACTCCGGTGCGCCGCACTCGTCCGTCTCGACGTGGGCCGACTGAGCGCAGATGACCGAGTGGTAGCTCTGGCACAGCGCCGCGAGCGACAGCGAGTTGGCCGCAGTGCCATTGAAGGCGAAGAAGACCTCGCATTCTGTCTCGAAGAGGTCGCGGAAGAGGTCCGAGGCGCGCTGGGTCCAGGGATCGTCGCCGTACGCAGTGGCGTGGCCCTGATTGGCCTCAGCCATCGCCGCCCACGCCTCAGGGCAGATACCGGAGTAGTTGTCGCTGGCGAACTGTTGCGAGTTGTCGGTGCTGATGTGTGTCATTGCTTCCTGATTGGATGTCCCAGAAGCAGTGACGCTTCTCGCACACTTCATCTTAGCTTTCTCTCGAGCGAGACGCAGTGGCCGCGTTACGCCGTGGAAGCGGATCTGCGGCTTGAAAACAAGAGGTACGAAGCCCGGCATCGTTCCTTGCGAATTTTCTGATATTTTTTAGGGGAGGCAAGGCTGTTCGGCCCACCGTCTCGTCCGCATCTCACTTTGCTTTCTTTATCCCAGGTTTGATACCCGCGCAGGCTGCTGTGCAGCGCCGCGTCGTACCCGCTAAGGAGTCGTATGTCAGGCAATTACCGCGAATTTCTCGAACTGTCGTATGAAGAGCTCGAAGAGCTGAACCTGGCCGCCAAGGACCAGCGCAAGAAGCACGTTGCGATTGGCAAGATCCAGGAAGAGCGGTTGAAGTACCTGACCGACACCAAGGGCATCAAGGCCGTCACCGTCGTCTTCAGCGATCTGGAAGGCCGGATGCACATGCTGGACTACGACAAGAAGTTCCTGGTCAACAGCTATGACAACCTGACCTTTGACGGCTCGTCCATCCGCGGCTTTACGGCACAGAAGGAATCGGATCTGCGCCTGGGCCTGGACTGGAATGCCTTCTACTGGACTCCGGCAGACGTCTTCGGTTCCGGCAAGGTGATGGTCTTCGGCGAAGTCATCGACAAGAGCGGCGGCCCCTACAGCGCCGATCTGCGCGGCATCCTGAAGCAGTACGCCAACAAGCTGTACGACGAGAAGGGTTACACCCTGAACGCGGCGAACGAAGTCGAAGGCTTCCTGTTTGAAGGCGTCGATGCAGAGCGCTCGTTCCACAAGACCGGCTCGTTTGAGTACGTCAACGGCGGCGGCTACTACAACTCGCTGCCTGGCGATCCCCTGCGCGAGTTCATCGATACGGCCGCAGAAGTGCAGCGCGCGATGGGCTTCGAGAACGAAAAGGATCACCCGGAAGTTGCTCCCTCACAGTTCGAGATCAACTACACGTACGGCGATGTGGTTTCGGCAGCCGATCAGATCCAGCTGTACAAGCTGATCTGCCGCCAGGTGGCGACGCAGATGGGTATGACGGCAAGCTTCCTGCCCAAGCCCGTTACGGGCGTCAATGGCAGCGGCATGCACACCAATGTGTCGATCACCAAGGATAAGAAGAACCTCTTCTTCGATAAGGCTGGTGAAGAAGGCATGTCGGAGATGGCATGGAGCTTCATCGACAAGATTCTGACGCACGGCAACGACATCTGCCTGCTGCTGAACTCGAGCGTGAACGCATACCGTCGTCTGGATCCGCACTTCGAAGCGCCGAACCAGATCAAGGCTTCGGCAACGGATCGCGGTTCGATGGTTCGTATCCCGATCGGCAACGAGAAGTCGGCACGTGTTGAGGTCCGCTCTGTGGGCCCCGATGCGAACCCGTACGGCGTGCTGTACTCGGTCTTCAAGACGGGTCTGGACGGCCAGGTGGGACAGATCGAAAACCTGCGCCAGGCTTCGCGTTACCTGCCAGACAACATCTACACGGCGATCGAAAACTTCCGCGGCTCCGACTGGACCACGACCCTGCTGGGTGCGGATGTGAAAGAGCGCTTTGCAGAGTTAAAGCAGGCTTCGGCTGATCGTTGCCCGCGCCTGCTGGGATCTGTGGTCAAGGGACCGGAAGTGCAGTTCCACCACGAGATCTACAACCAGCTGCTGTGGGGCCAGTTCTAGGTCTTGCGCGATCACGAACGACAGATGGACACCTTCGGGTGTCCATCTTTTTTTGGTTCGACTGACTTGGCAGGGTTTCCTGCATCTCATCTGTACATGAGCGAAGGCAAACTCGCAGGCAAAGTCGCACTTATCACCGGTTCCTCGTCCGGCATCGGTCAGGGCATCGCAATCCGCATGGCGAAGGACGGCGCAGACATCGTCGTGAACTACAGTGGGCACATTGAAGGCGCGCAGGAGACGCAGCAGGAGATCGAAGCGCTGGGCCGGAAGGCGTTCATCGTCCGCGCAGACGTGTCGAAGGTTGCCGAGTGTCAGTCACTGGTGCAGGCGGGCTGGGATCAGTTCGGCAAGATTGACATCCTGGTGAACAATGCAGGCGTTGAGAAGGGTTCAGACTTTGTCGATGTCACCGAGGCTGACTACGACCTGGTGCTGGATGTGAATCTCAAAGGACCGTTCTTTACGACACAGGCTTTCGTGAAGCGCGTGCTGGCTGCGAAGATACCGGGGCGCGTGATCAATATCTCCTCCGTTCACGAGGACATGGTCTTCCCACACTTCGCCAGCTATTGCGCCTCCAAGGGCGGTATCCGCATGCTGATGCGCGATCTTGCTGTGGAGCTGGGACCGAAGAACATTACTGTCAACAACATCGCGCCAGGCGCCATCATTACGCCGATCAACAAGAAGTTGCTGGATGACAAGGCGAAGCTCGATCCCCTGCTCGCCAATATCCCGCTGGGACGGATGGGCAGCATCGACGACGTCAGCGCACTGGCTGCTTTCCTTGCGAGTGACGAAGCGGCTTACGTCACGGGCTCCACGTACTTCGTCGACGGCGGACTGATGCGGAACTATCACGAGCAGTAAGGCCTGAAAGGTACACTTAGATAATGGATTTGAAGGTCTACACAGCCTCCTGGTGCCGCGACTGTTTCGTCGCAAAGCGCTTCCTCCAACAGCACAGCATCGCCTTTACTGAGATCGACATCGAGAGAACGCCCGGTGCGGTGGATGCTCTACTGCAGAACGTTGGCAAGAAGGCGATTCCGCAGTTTGTTATCGATGGCAAGTGGGTACAGCCCTATAAGCCCGGGCAGGGTTTCCTGTACGAAGAGATGTCCCTGCTGCTTGGCGTGACGAAGGCTTAGAGCAGCGCGAGTTGCAAAATTAGACGAGGCATCCTGCGGGATGCCTCGTGTTTTGTTTGCTAGCTGCGTTGATAGCGCTTCAGGACATCGTCGAGTGTCAGCACGCCCTCGATAACGCCACGGATCGCGCGATTTGAGATGGGCAGGAGCGGCCAGATCTTGAAGAATGGCAGCGCATTGGCGAGCGGTTGATCCGGGAAAAGCAGCGGTGTCCTTGCCTGGCCTACGCTCTGTTCCAACGTCTTCGCACCAGCACCTTCCCTGTCCGCCGAAGCATTTGTGAGCATTTGTTGCAGCTCTGTCTGTGTCGCTGCGTACCAGCCGTCACTGCACTGGATGAGGACCGCCGCGGCGTGCGCGATCTCGCTGTTGTTCTCGACGGTCTTTGCGAGTTCGTTCAGCTTCTCGCCGCCCGGCAGGATTGGTGCGCTCGAAGGCTTCAGAGCATCTTCGAAGTGCAGTTGCGAGTCCTCACGCTCCTCTTCCATGGACGGCAGGTAGAGGCCATCCTGGTGGGTGAAGAGCTCGAGGATGGGTACGGGCTGCAGCGAGCGCGAGATGAGATAGGCGATGGTGTTCGCGAGAATTACGGGCAGGATGACAGAGTAGTTGCCGCTCATCTCGAGGATCATGAAGACCGACGTGAGTGGAACGCGGATGAACGCCGCGAAGAAGACGCCCATGCCGACCAGTGCATACGATCCCACGGAACCGGTGAGCGATGGGAAGAGGCCGTGCTCCACGGTGCCCACAACAGAGCCGAGCATTGCGCCGAGGAAGAGTGCGGTTGCGAAGAGGCCGCCTGGTGCGCCGGATGAGAACGAAACTGTGGATGCGACCAGCTTTAATCCTGCCAGCAGCAGGAGGAAGCCAATGGTGTACTGCGCGTGCATGGCCGCGTCCATCGCGCCGTAGCCGACGCCCAGCACCTGCGGCACGCCGAAGTAGGCGATGCCTCCGACAAAGAGGCCGGCCAGTGCGGGCATGAACATCTGCCGGTTTGCCGATTGGCTGCGCAGCCTGGGGCGTAGGTAAGCTAACGCCTTAGTCAGTGCGAGTGATGCGAAGCCGCCGACGACGCCCAGGACCGCGTAGGCAAGCAGCTCGCGTGGATCGCGGAGCGTTACCGGCGGGATGCGGAACATGGGCTGTGGTCCCCAGAACCATCGCGCGACCACGACTGCTGAGACAGCTGACAGCACGATCGATCCCAGGATGGCAGCGGTCCATTGACCGATCACTTCTTCGATGACGAGGAGTACTGCGGAGATCGGTGCGTTGAATGCGGCGGCGAGGCCGGCGGCAGCGCCGACCGGTGCGAAGAGGCGCATGCGCTCGCGTGAGAGGCCCATGTAGCGGCCGATCCGAGAGGCCACGCCGGCGCCGAAGTGCAGCGACGGATCCTCTGGTCCGAGTGACTGACCGGAGCCGATGGAGAGCGCGGCAAGCAGGAACTTGCCGATCATTGTCTTGGTGGAGATGTAGCCGTTGTGTATGTAGAGCGCGGCCTTTGTCTGGTTTACGCCGGAGCCTCGCACGTCCGGAAAGACGTAGCGGATCATGACTCCGAGCGCGAGACCGATGACTGCGGGGACTATGACCAGGCGCAGTTGATGTGGTGCTGGCGCGGAGCCCTGGAGCAGGACGGTGAGCCACTCGATGGCCATGCGGAAGGACACGACGACGAGGCCGGAGATGATGCCGATGAAGATGGAGAGTAGGAGAAACAGGCGCTCTTCACGCATGGGTGAGGAGTCGGTGCTGGTTTCTTTTTCGTTCGAGATCAGTGTGCTCATCCCTGCTGCGCTCCTATGCGGGTCATGGGATGGTCCTGCAGATGGAGCAGCAGAGCGTCGTCGCCGATGGGTGTGCCGCAGGTCTTTGCGGCGGTTATTTCGGTCTCGAAGATGAGGTTTGCGTATTGAAGCTGTACATCATCGTCGTGACGCAGCGCAGCTCGATTTTGCGGCGTATTTAGCGCTTTCCAGCGCGTTTGAAGGGGCATTAGGGACGGGTCTGTGCAGGTTTTGAATCGATTCAGTGCGATGACGCTGTCGCTGAGCAGATGGGCCGACCGGAGCGCGGGTGGCACGACCGGGGAGAAGGCCAGTTCCTGGAGCCGGGCTGCGTCGTCGTGCATGCCGTTGAGGCGGGTGATCTGCTCTGCGGTCCAGGTCTTCGAGCGGAGAGCTTTTTCCAGGGAGTCCTCGGCGCAGGTGTAGTCGCCGGCGCGGAAGCAGAGTTCGCCGGCACGCGCCTGGGCGGTATGGAGTTGCGAACCGACTTCGGCTCTGCGGTAGGCGGTCAGGGCGCTGCTGGTGTCGCCGGCAGCTTCGAGGGCTTCCGCGATGCGGAGCTGCGTTGCCGGGTCCGGGTTGTTGCCTGCGGCGATGAGCAGCTCGGCCTGGGCTGCGAGCGGCTGACCCCGGTCGACGAGGTAACGCGAGAGTTCAAGCCGGGTGTCGCGTCGCCTGGCTGGTGCATCGCCTGCCCATGTGCCGAAGACGGCTGCGCGGTAGTAGTCGATGGCCTGCTGGTCGCGGCCGCGCGTCCGCTCGAGGCGGGCCAACTGGAGGTTGATGGGCCCGTCACCTGGGCGGGACTGCCAGAGGTTCAGGTAGTAGTTTTCGGCCTCGTCGACGTGGCCGCCTGCGGCGAGGGCCTCGGCGAGGGCGAGCTGGTTCTCGTAGTCATCGGGGTGATAGGAGAGCGAGACACGGAGGGCTGCTACCGCCTGTTCGGATTGACCGCGCTGCATGGCATCGTGGCCGCGTTGCGCCCATCGTTCGGCGAGGCGTTCGCGGCGCGATTCGAAGGAGCGAAAAAGAAAGGTCGTGACACCGCTGAGAACGACTGCTACGAGCGTCAGAGTGAGGAACTTGAGGCCGTCGCGGATCATAAGCCGGCGCCGGGATGCCTGCGCCGGTGTCGGCGGCAGTGGCGCTGCGGCTTGTTTACTTCCAGCTTCCATTAGACTTAAGTCTACCGCGTCACTGCTGCTTTCCCTGCTGTGCGCGACCTTCTGGAGACGCCACATTGATCGATCGCTATACACGCCCAGCCATGCGCACGCTATGGTCCGACGAGTCGAAGTTCCGCGCATGGCTTGAAGTGGAAGCCACCGCCAGCGAAGTGCTTGCCGATGCCGGCATTGTGCCGCAGGACGCCGCTAAGGCGATCCGCACGCGCGGCGACTTCGACATTGCGCGCATTCTTGAGATTGAGCAGCAGACGCGTCATGACGTGATCGCCTTCACGACCGCTGTTGCTGAGAAGGTTGGACCCGAGGCACGCTGGCTGCACTTTGGCCTGACGTCGACAGACGTGGTGGACACCGCGCAGGCGCTGCTGCTGCGTGAGGCGTCCAGCATCATCCGTGAGGGACTGGTTGCACTGTCGGTTGTGTTGAAGCGTCGCGCCATTGAGTTCGCCTTGACGCCTTGCATTGGACGTACCCATGGCGTGCATGCGGAACCGACGACGTTCGGGCTGAAGCTGCTGCTCTGGTACACCGAGTGCCAGCGCAACATCGTCCGTTTTGACGCGGCTGCGGCCGGCATGAACGTTGGCAAGCTTTCGGGCGCGGTGGGCAGCTATGGCACCGTGACGCCTGCGCTGGAAGAGGAGATCTGCACGCGCCTGGGCCTGGATACGGCGCTGGTCAGCACGCAGGTTCTGCAGCGGGATCGGCATGCGGCTTACATCGGCGCACTGTCGGTGATGGCTTCTTCGCTGGACCGGATTGCGACGGAGGTTCGTCACCTGCAGCGTACAGAGGTTCGCGAGGCGGAGGAGTTCTTCAGCGAGAAGCAGAAGGGTTCGAGCGCGATGCCGCACAAGCGTAATCCGATTACGTGCGAGAACATCTGTGGCCTGGCTCGCGTGATGCGCGCGAACTCTCAAGTGGCACTTGAAGATGTGGCTTTGTGGCATGAGCGGGATATCTCGCACTCTTCCGCAGAGCGGGTGATTCTGCCGGATACGACGACGCTGGCGGACTACATGCTGTCGAAGACGACGAACCTGATCGACAAGCTGATGGTGTATCCGGAGCGGATGCTGAAGAACCTGAACCTGACGGGTGGACTGGTGTTCAGCGGGCAGTTGCTGCTGGACCTGGCGGAGGCCGGCATGTCTCGTGAGGATGCTTACAAAACCGTGCAGACGCTGGCGATGAAGGCGTGGAAGGAAGACCTGGTGTTCAAGGAGCTGGTTGCGGCGGATGCGCAGATTACGGCACTGCTGGCGCCTGAGCGGATTGTGCGGGCTTTCGATGTGAACCGGCGGTTGGAGAATGTTCCGGCGATTTTTGAGCGGGTTTTTGGGAAGCCTTTGTCGGAGTTGCAGGGGAAGTAGGTCGCGCTTCGCGCGAAGTCCCACTCATGCGCATGGTGCGCGCATGAGTGGGGCACCCGGTCCTGGGGCGGGCTTGTTAGTCTTCAGTCACGATGCTTCCTCAGGGTGATCGCGAACTCGTGCAGATTATGGACGCCGCGCTGGCGGATGCGGCGGTGCGTAGTGGGCATTGGCTGGCCTGCCGGCCGGGGTGCAATCAGTGCTGCTCGGGTGTGTTCCGGATTGGGCCTCTGGATGCGGAACGCCTTCGCGAGGGGTTGCGTTTGCTTGGCGATGAGAAGGCTGGGTTGATTCGCGATCGTGTGCGTGAGAGTGTCGCGCGGCTTTCGCCGGGATTTCCTGGTGACACTGATACAGGCTTGCTTTTCGAGGATGACGATTCGCTGGAACGGTTCGAGGACTTTGCGGATGACGAGGTGTGCCCTGTTCTGGATCCAGTGACGGGGACTTGCGATCTGTATGCGCACCGTCCGATGACGTGCCGGACGTTTGGTCCGCCGGTGCGGACGGGGGACGAGGGGTTTGGCGTTTGCGAGCTTTGTTTTGTTGGAGCGCCCGAGGAGGCGGTCGCGGCGGCGGAGTTGCATTTGCCGGATCCGGATCTTGAGGCGCGGTTGGATTTCGAGACGGGTTTGTCTGGGACTACCGTTGTTGCTTTTGCTTTGTTGGGTGTCTGAGAAGGTTTGGGATTTTGTCGCGGGCCTTCAGCCCGCCTGCTTTGTTGCCGGTGGTGACCCAGGGCTTCGCCCTGGGCTAGGAAGTCGCGGGCCTTCAGCCCGCCTCAAAAGGCGATTTACGACTTGTAAGCGGCGCTGTTTTTTGGACCGCGGCGAAAGCCTTTGTTTGTGCGGTGTCTTTCAGGCCTGCAGGGTGATGCTCACTGCTGTCGCGCTTTCGCGCGATAACCCACCCTTTGCTTCGCAAAGAATGGGGCACCCGGTTTTGTGGGTTCTTACAGGGTTGACTTGGTCCCAGCGCGGGCGAGTTGGACTCAGGTACGTTGGTCGCGCTTTCGCGCGATAACCCACCCTTTGCTTCGCAAAGAATGGGGCACCCGGTTTTGTGGGTTTTTACAGGGTTGACTTGGTCCCGGCGCGGGCGAGTTGGACTCAGGTACGCTGGTCGCGCTTTCGCGCGATAACCCACCCTTTGCTTCGCAAAGAATGGGGCACCCGGTCTCTGTGCCGGTCCTTTGTTGTGGGATGTGCTGGAGTGGATCTCTCCACGTCGGTGATTGTTTGCTGGGGTGTTGGTACCCTAGAGCGGTGAATATTCTTTTTGTCGGCGACATCTTTGGTTCGGCCGGCCGTCGCATTGTTGCGGAGCATATCGGCCATGTTCTTGAGTCCAACGCCATCGATCTTTGTGTAATTAATGGTGAGAATGCCGCGGGTGGCTTTGGCATTACGCCTTCGATTGCGGATGACATCTTTGACCTGGGCGCGGATGTTATTACGACCGGAAACCACTTCTGGGATAAGAAGGAGTTGCTGGATTACCTGAAGGTTCCCGCTGACTCTCACGGTCGCCCCCGGCGCATCCTGCGTCCTGCAAACTTTGCGCCGAAGACGCCGGGGTTTGGTGTGTACGAGAGTGCGTTGCCGACGGGGCAGCCTTATGCGGTGGTGAACCTGCAGGGCCGCGTCTTCATGCAGCAGAATGATGATCCCTTTCGCAAGGCCGACGAGATGCTGGCTTCGATCAAGGCGAAGGTGATTCTGGTGGACTTTCACGCGGAGGCTTCGAGCGAGAAGGTGGCGATGGGCTGGTACCTGGATGGCCGCGTGACTGCCGTTTTGGGTACGCATACGCACATTCCTACGGCTGATGAGCGCGTGCTGCCGGGTGGCACTGCCTTCCAAACGGATGTGGGTATGAGCGGGCCGTATGACTCCGTGATTGGCGTGGAGAAGGAAGCCGTGATCGAGCGGTTCCTGACGGGCCAGCCCGCGAAGTTTGAAGCAGCCAAGGGGAATCCGAAGATGTGCGCCGCGGTGATCGAGTGCGATGGCGCAACGGGTCGCGCTTATCGCATCAAGCGGGTCATGCTGGGCGAGTAGCGACTACCGGTCGGCCTCGCCTACGGCAAACCGTCCCAGCGGGATGGCGTGGGAGATCTGTGGCTTGCTGTCGAGCGGTGTGACCGGATAGGGATCCGGCGTGCCTGTCGGGAAGCCCCAAACGTTGCCGGTGCGCAGGTTGATGGTGACTTTGCCGAGGACCTGTCCACCCTCAGGGCGACGCAGCATGTAGACGCCTGGCTCGACGTAGATGGGATCGGCGTTGCCCGCCTGTGAGGCGAAGGTCGACGACTGTGCGGCGACGGGTGTGGGCTGCACGTAGGGACGCGCGGCAATGGCTGTGAGTGCTACGGCGATGACCGCGAGCAGCGCGTTTGTGATTCGGTTCGACGGAAGCATCACGACCTCATTTCAGGAAAGCAGAAGAGGCAGCCCGAAGGCTGCCTCTTCCCTGTTGCTGTTTGGTGCGGGTTAGCGCTTGCGAGCCGGAGCGCGGCGTGCGGGAGCTGCCTTGGCGGGAGCCTTTGCAGCAGCCTTACCCTCGATGGTGCCACCGGTCATGGTGAACATCATGGGCTTCTGCGTGTAGGAGGCCATGCTGCCAACGACGGTGACATCTGCACCGACGACGGGCGCAACCTTCGGAGCTTCTGTCAGCGTTACGCTGACGTCTGCAACGAGGGGGTTGGCCTGCTTGGCATCGTCCGAGACAGCAAGCGTCAGGGTGGTGTCCGCGATGCTGACGACCTTACCGGTCAGCTTCACTTCCTTGTCCTTGATGGGTGCGAACTCTGCTTCTGCCTGCTCGGTGGTGCCGTTGGTGATGACGAACTCGCGATCAGCGATGTTGGTCTTCGTCAGCGTCGGATCTTCCTTCTTGTCCGCCTCGAAGACCGTTGTTGCCTGGTCTGCCGGGGTCGGAGCCGGCTTTACGCTGGTCGCAAAATCTGCGGGCGGAAAGAGGTTGTCCTTTGCGACTGCCTTGACTGCGTCGTAACCATCTTCTGCGCCGTGGAACTTCTTATAGCAGTAGGTCGCGAGGGGCTGGAAGGTGGACTTGAACTGCTCGGGCGCGTAGATGGCCGTGCGCGTTGCGAAGTACGTGCAGTTCAGGTAGTCGGGAGGCGTGGAGGTGTAGTAGGCCTGGCCGAGGAAGTAGGTGTCCTGAAGGACGGGGCCGGGCTGCGTGGTTGCTGCAACGTCGACTGCTTTCAGCTCAGAGGTGTAAGCAGCGATGGCGCCTGCGGAATCCTTCTTGGTGAGAGCGTCGATGCCGATGGCCGAGTAGAAGTAGGGTGTTACCTGCTTCTGGATGGCAGCCCAGTCGGCGTCAGCGACGGCGGCAGGCTTGGTGGCCTTGAGGCCGCGGCTGGCAGCGTCGGCTGCCTTGTCGTAGGCGGACTGCTTCGCAGCGGGATCCGTTGCGGAGTCGCCCTGAGCCTTCAGCAGGCTGGTTTCGAGCGCGAGTGCGCGGATGTTGTTCGGGTCGACCTGGAGGAGCTTGTCAGCCGACTCGAGGGTCTTGGGAACATTGTTGGAACCGGCGTAGCCGGCGACAAGCTGCTCCAGGACCGTGCTCTTCACGGACGACTGGGGGAACTTCGTCAGGAACGCCTCAGCCGCGGTGGCCTTGGCCGCCGGATCGGTAGCGGTGATCACAGCCTGGTAGGCCGTGTACTCGTCCGCCGAGAGCTGTGGTCCCTGTGCTGCCGCCCCATTGTTCGTGTTTACCGGTGTTTGTGCCACGGCGTACGTTGCGGAGACACACGCGGCCGCCAGCATCGAGGCGAGAAAAGCCTTCTTCATCGAACTCTCCCTGTTCTTATTCAATCTCTTCATTAATCAGAGCAGAACGCTGTGCTGTTTACGAGTCACAGGTTTTCATAGATGCAAGCAATGTATCAGGTGTAGCTCCACCGCAAAACCTGCGATGCGCCAGCACCCAATTTCTACGTTTATTGGACGGTTCACGACCGATTATCGCAGCAAGTAGCGATGCGGACGAGCGGCAAAGTAGAAGGCTCCCAATGACTGGGAGCGGGCATAGACGGATTGGTGGACCTGCGGGGTGCAAGCGCTGCCTGGCAGTGAGAGATGCGGGGCGATCCCCACACCTTGCGTTTGGGACCTTCTTATCCACAATATCTGGCCGGTATCCCGCTTGATTCCGCTTCTGGGGCGGACTAGCCTGATTGCATACAAGAACACCGTCATCTTCCCTGCCCAGGCGGGGTGGGTAGACGGTGCGGAGGTCTCGTTTCCTTGCTCAAGCTCAAGCGTGTTCAGATTCTCGGCTTCAAATCCTTTTGTGATCGTACGGATGTGCAGCTGAGCGGCAATGGCATTGCGGCGATCGTTGGACCGAACGGTTGCGGCAAGTCGAACATCTCGGACGCCATTACGTGGGTGCTGGGCGAGCAGAGTGCGAAGAGCCTGCGCGGCGTAAAGATGGAAGACGTCATCTTTGCGGGCACGCGTGACCGGAAGCCGACCGGTATGGCCGAGGTGTCGCTGACGCTGGTGGATCCGGATGTCTATGACGCGAGCGATGCGGGCGAGACGATCAACATGGGGTCGGTGACGCCGAAGCCGGCGGAGATCAACGACTGGGACGAGACGGCCGAGCGCAATATGAGCGCGGAGGCTACGCTGGCGGCGGTTGCCGAGGCACAGCCGGGCCCGATCCCTGCGGATGAGGAGTCGGAGGAGATCGAGGTGGATGCTCCGGTCGATTCGACGGCCGAGCTTGCCGCAGCTGAGGCTGGCACGGTGGCGCCGAATCCGCTGGTACTGAAGATTCGCCGGCGGAAGTTTAACCGTGCGCCGGTACGGGCGGGTGAGATCACGGTGACTCGGCGACTGTTTCGGTCGGGCGAGTCGGAGTACCTGCTGAATGGCAAGATCTGCCGGTTGCGGGATATCCAGGACATCTTCTTTGGAACGGGTCTGTCGGGCGAGAACTACGCGATTATCGGGCAGGAGCGCATTGGGCAGTTGCTGTCGTCGAAGCCGCTGGATCGGCGGTCGATCATTGAAGAGGCGGCGGGCATTACGCGCTTCAAGACGAAGAAGCGGTTGGCGGAGTTGCGGCTGGAGGCGGCGAAGCAGAACCTGGCGCGCGTGGATGACATCTTCGACGAAGTGACGCGGCAGATGGGCAGCTTGAAGCGGCAGGCTGCGAAGGCTGAGCGCTATGGGCAGATGCGCGACGAGTTGCGGGCGAAGTTGCGCGTGGTGCTGCGCAGCCGGTTGTCGCAGCATGATGCGGATCGTGCGGCCTCTGAGGCTTCGGTGACGAAGCTGACGGCTTCGATCGATGAGCAGGCAGGGTCACTGGAGGCTCTGGATGCGGAGCATACGGCGGGTGTGGCTCGCGGGTATGAGCTGGATGAGGAGACTCGTGCGGCGCAGAGCCGGATCAACGAGACGCGGATTGAGCTGGAGCGGGCTACTGCTCGGATTCATTCGAATACGGATCGTGTGACGGATTTGGCTGCCCGGATTGCGAGCGGCACGGAAGAGCTGGCGCAGTTGAAGCACCAGATCGAGGCGCTGTCGGCGGATCGGGATGGGTTGCGGCTGTTTTTGGAGACGGCCACCGCGGATACGGAAGAGGCGAAGCAGACGGCGCAGACGAAGCAGCGTGAAGCCAATGAGGCCCAGGCGCAGGTGAACAATACGGACCGCGAGGCGGGCAACGGCCGGCACCAGTCGATGCAGTTGATGCAGCGCATCAGCAATGTGCATCGTGAGGAGGCGCAGGCTGCTGAGTCGCTTGCGGGGCTGGAGCGTGAGGCGGAGCGGCTGATCGGGGAGTCGGAGCAGGCGAAGGTTGAGCTGGAGGCGCTGGGCAAGCAGCGTGGCCAGGTGTCGATGACGTTTGAGTCGGTGACGGACCGGCTGAAGCGGCTGGAGGCCGAGATTGCGCAGTTGCGGCTGGACCTGGATGCGAAGCGGCGTGAGGAGATGGAGACGCGGCGGCGTGGCGACCATCTGCGCGCGGAGGCGGCGACGCTAACGGGACGCAAGAACTCGCTGGAGGCGCTGATTCGCGATCACAGCTACTCGAGCGAGACGGTTCGGAAGCTGTTCAAGGCGAATGGGATTGCGACGAGTGTTGCGCCGGTTGGGACGCTTGCGGATTTTCTGGAAGTGGATGACGAGCATGGAGCGGTAGTCGATGAGTTCCTGAAAGAGGAGCTGAACTACATTGTCGTGAAGGATTGGAATTCGGCAGATGCAGGTATCGGGCTGCTGAAGGGCAATGTGGATGGACGGGCTACGTTCCTGGTCCATAGCGAGTCGGCGCCGAAGTATGGCGATGGCATGGCGAGCCGGTCTGCGGGCGATCTGCGCGGTGCGCGGCCTTTGAAGGACTGCATCCGCGTGCTGAATGGATTTGGACGGTCGCTCGAGGTGATTCTGCCGAAGCTGCGCGAGGGGTTCATTGCCCCGGATAGCGAGACGGCACGGACGCTTGCGATTGAGAATCCAGAGGCGTTCTTCCTGTCGCCTTCCGGTGAGACCTTCCACAACATGACGGTGACGGGCGGCAAGGCGCGCTCGGGCGGCCCGCTGGCTTTGAAGAGCGAGTTGCGCGAGATCCAGACGAAGCTGGAAGGTGTGCAGGCCGAGCTGGCGCAGAGCGAGATTGGTGTTGCAGCGCTGGCGAAGCAGATCCAGGAGATGCAGCACGCGGTGGAGGCCAAGGGCAACGAGCGACGTGAGGCGGAGCGTGAGGCTGCGAACAGCGGCGCTGCGCTGCGGCAGATGGACTCGGAGGCGGCTCGTATTGAAAAGCGGTTGGCGGACTGGTCGCTGCACTCTGAGCGGAATCGTGATGCTCGCGCACAGAAGCAGGACCTGATCGAGCGCAAGCAGGCTGAGGCTTCGCAGTTGATGATGGAGCGCGAAGCAATCGATGTGCGGGTGAGCGATACATTGCTGCGCATTGAAGACCTGCGTCGTCAGCGGGAAGAGGTGCAGGCTGCTGCGGCGGCGGCTTCGGCTGCCCTTGCAGGGTTGGAAGAGCGTCGCCGCAATGCTTCGTCGAACTTCGAGCAGAACGAACGCATGCGCAATACGACGCAGCAGCGCATTCTGCACCTGGAAGGTCAGAATGCCAGCGCAGCCGCGGAACGCACGCGTCGCGAAGAAGAGACCGTGCAGTTGATCGAGCAGCAGGCTGAGCTGACTGCGCAGCGCGAGCAACTGTCGGCCGAGGCGCAACGGCTAGGCGCAGAGGCAACGGCATTACGCGCGAGCATCGGCGAGAAGAATGGGCTGTTGCGTTCACTGCGTACCGAGATCGAGGGTCTACGCGAACAGCGCGGCACGTTGCAGACGACGATTGCGCGGCTGAGCAGCGAAATCGAGCATCTTGAGGCGCAGTCGCTGAATGACCTGAATATGCCGGCGGAAGAGCTGCGTGCGGACACGACGATCGAGCCGATCACGGCAGAGGCCCTGGATGCTGCCGACGAAGAGACACGGACGCTGAAGGGCAAGCTGGAGGCGATGGGGCCGGTCAACATGATGGCGCTTGAAGAGTTTGCGGAGGCGGAGCAGCGTCACAGCTTCCTGGAGACGCAGCGCAAGGATCTGCTGGACTCCATCTCGAATACGCAGGGCGCAATAAAGGAGATCGACGAGATCAGCAAGATCAAGTTCGATGATGCGTTCGCCATCATCAACAAGAACTTCTCCGAGACGTTTGTGAAGCTGTTCGGTGGCGGACAGGCGACGATGAAGCTGACGGACGAGTCGAACTCGGCCGAGAGCGGCATCGACCTGGTGGCATCGCCGCCGGGCAAGAAGATGCAGAACGTTCTGTTGCTGTCGGGCGGAGAGAAGGCGCTGACTGCCCTGTCGCTGCTGGTCGGTATTTTCGAGTTCCAGCCGAGCCCGTTCTGCGTGCTGGACGAAGTCGATGCACCGCTCGATGAGACGAATGTGGGCCGGTTTGCGCGGCTGATCCACGAGATGAGCAAGGACACGCAGTTTGTGGTGATTACTCACCATAAGCGGACGATGACCGAGGCCGATGTGATCTATGGCGTGACCATGCAGGAGCCTGGTGTGAGCAAGATTGTCAGTGTGAATTTGAATAAGGCGGAGACACGGCGGGTCGCGTAGTCTCGTTTTTAATGCAACGACAAAGCCCAGCGAGCGCTGGGCTTTGTTGCGTTTGCGGCCCGGGAATCATCGCGTCGACCGGCTTTAGCCCGCTGAAGTCAAGTCCCGCGCGAGTGGTCTCCGAATTCTCTACATTTTGTCGCGGGCCTTCAGCCCGCATGGGATTTGCGTTGTAACCATACCCAGGGCGTTGCCCTGGGCTGGGAAGTCGCGGGCCTTCAGCCCGCCCTGGGACATCGCTTGTACTGTACCCAGGGCGTTGCCCTGGGCTGGGAAGTCGCGGGCCTTCTGCCCGCCAAGGGACATCGCTTGTGCTGTACCCAGAGCGTTGCCTTGTGCTGGGAAGTCGCGGGCCTACAGCCCGCAATATCCCCCAGCGGTTAGAGCCCACCGTATGTCGATACGCACCAGGTACGGAGCGGTTGTTATACCCGAGGACTCGAGATGCGATTTACGGGTCGGGCCGTTGGATCTCGGGAGAGGAAGGGGCCATTAGCCCAGGGCGTTGCCCTAGGCTAAGATCTGGTCGCGCCTTTGGCGCTAAGTTCGATGGCCCGAGACAGAAGCATGGGCGTTATCGGAACTTAGCGCCCGTCATGGGTCGGCACGACCGTAGTCGGTAAGTACACCGTTACGGGAGCACGACCACTATGAGACCTGCGTGCGCACCTTCGATCCTATGAACGCGAAGTATGCGACTACGAGGTAGCAGAGTAGCGGGACGATGAAGGACATGGCCATGCTGCCGGTCTGTTCTGCGACCCATCCGACGACTGGTGTTGCGACTGCTCCGCCGATGATGGCCATGACGAGGACACTGGCTCCGAGCGTGGTGTTTGCGCCTAGTCCCTTCAGGCCGAGTGCGAAGTTGGTGGGGTACATGAGCGACATGAAGAAGCTGGTGAACATGAGTGCCCAGAGTCCTACCCAGCCCGGGAAGAGGATCACGAGTACCAGCAGCGCCACGTTGATCAGGGCGAAGATGCCCATGAGCACGTTGGGGCGGACGTACTTCATAAGCGCAGTTGCGGCGAAGCGGCCTACGGAGAAGATGGCGAGGCTGCCGCTGAGGAAGTAGCCTGCGATCTTTTCCGGCTGGTGTGCGTAGTCGTGCGCGTACTGGATGAGGAAGCTCCAGGAAGCTACCTGGGCGCCTACGTAGAAGAACTGCGAGATGACGGCCCAGACGAAGTGCGGCACGTGGATGAGACTGGCCGTTGTGCCGCGCTCTTCAAACGGGAACTGGTCCTGGCTGAGTGTTCGCGCGGGGAATTTCACGCGCATGAGCAGGATGGCGAAGAGAAAGACGACGAGCGCGAGGACGAGGTAGGGCGTGGTGACGCGGAGTGTTTCGCGGTGCAGAAAGGCTGCGTAGGTTCCTGCGGCCTTCATCTGCGCGGTCTCTGTGGCGCTGGGTTCGATGCCGGAGAAGATGAAGACGGTGCCGATGAGGGCGCCGGCGATGGTTCCCGGTGGATTAAAGGCCTGCGCGAAGTTCAGTCGGCGTTCCGAGGTGGATGGGTCGCCGAGAAGCGTGATGAAGGACGCTCCACCCGTCTCAAGAAACGCCAGACCTGCAGCGATGACGAAGAGAGCGATGAGGAAGAAGCTGTACTGGTTGGCGAGTGCGGCCGGCCAGAACAAGAGGCAGCCCACGCCGTAGAGCAGGACGCCGGTGACGAGGCCAACGCGGTATCCCCAGCGGCGAAGCACGTAGGCGGCCGGCATGGAGATGCAGAAGTATCCGAAGTAGAACGCGGATTGCACCAGGCCGCCCTGCAGGCGCGAGAGCTGGAAGGCCTTCATGAACTGCCGGATGAGCACGTCGTTCAGGTTGTTCGGGAGCGCCCAGAGGAAGAAGAGCGCCGTCACGACAAAAAAAGCGGTGCGGTGACTTGGGCTGAACAGGGGTGTGTTCAGGTCGGGCGCCTCGTGTACGGCGTGCCGGGTGGTGGCTACGGGGGGACCGTGCATGCTACTCCTTCAAGCGGCTGGGTGAAATCGCGCCAATATGCAGAACGTCAGGCTATCGCATGACGGCGGTTGGAGGTGCAAGATTTCTGCGTGGATGCGGTGTACGCCGGTAACCGAACCGATGCCTTGTCGCATGAGTCCGCACGTGTCCCGTAAAAAGTGGTGAAATCAGAGGGATGATCCTTGGCGACCTGAAACCGATTCTGACCGGAAAGGTGCGCGACCTGTACGAGGTTGGCACTGACCGATTGCTGTTTGTAGCGAGCGACCGCATCTCTGCCTTTGACCATGTGCTGGGAAGCCTGGTGCCTGACAAGGGCAAGGTGCTGACGCAGTTGTCGCTGTTCTGGTTTGACTATCTGCGCAACCTGGTGCCGAACCACCTGATCACGGCGGATGTGCGGGACTACCCTGCCGATCTGCAGGTGTACAGCGATGCGTTGCGCGGCCGCAGCATGATCGTGCAGCGCGCTCGCATGGTTCAGGTGGAGTGCGTGGCGCGAGGGTATCTTTCGGGGTCGGGCTGGAAGGATTACCAGCAGACCGGCGCGGTGTGCGGCATTGCGTTGCCGAGCGGCCTGCGCGAGAGCGATCGCCTGCCGGAGCCGATTTTTACGCCGGCGGCGAAGAATCATACGGGCCACGACGAGAATGTCGGGTTCGACCATGTGGTCGATGCTGTGGGGCCGGAGCTGGCGGAGCGGCTGCGGTCGTTGACGCTGGCGATCTATGGCGCGGCATCGAAGTATGCCGAGAGCAAGGGCCTGATCCTGGCGGATACGAAGTTCGAATTTGGGTTTGTGCCGTCGAAGGACGGCGGCGACCTGCTAGTGCTGGCGGATGAGGTGCTGACACCGGATTCGTCGCGTTACTGGCTGGCGAGCGGGTATGCGCCGGGTGGTGCTCAGCCGTCGTTCGACAAGCAGTTTGTGCGGGATTACCTGGAGCGGATCCAGTGGAACAAGCAGTTGCCTGCACCTGCGCTGCCGGATGAGGTGGTGGAGGAGACGCGTGCGAAGTATCTGCAGGCGTTCACGCTGCTGACGGGCAAGCAAGAGTTGCCGGAGTAACTGTCTTGAACAATACCCTGCACGGTGTCACGATCGGCCTGAACGGCATGAATCCACTGGACTGGACGATTGCGCTGGTGCTCGCCATCTCAGTTGTGACGGCGTTTATGCGTGGCCTGATTCGTTCGGTGGTGTCGCTGGCGGGGCTGCTGGCGGGCATCCTGGCTGCGTGCTGGTATGCACCCAAGGGTGCGGCGTACCTGGCGCGGTGGGTGACGCCTTTTGCCTTTGCGGAGATCGTCGCGTTCGTGCTGATCCTGGCGGGAGTGTACGTGCTGGCAGCGTTGCTGGGACGGGTGCTGAGCGGGGCCGCCGGGGCGGTGGGGCTTGGTTTTCTGGATCGGCTGGGCGGCGCTTGCTTCGGTTTTGTTCGTGGAGTATTGCTGCTGGCGTCGCTGGTGCTGCCATTTGGGCCGTTTCTACATGATTTCAGGGCTGCGAAAGATTCAGTACTTTTGCCCTATTTGCTTCCGGCCGCGCATGGGATATCCTTCGTTGTGCCGCGTGACTTTGGGAAACGACTCCCGGCAAGCGACTGGTGGAACCATGCCAGGAGCGCCGCCGGTGAGCTTGCGCCCATCGGAAAACGCACGACGCCATCAGACTGAGGTGAGTACGAGTGAAGCGGGAATTGGACATCCTGGTGGCGCAGATGCATGCAGACGGCATTTCTTACGAAGAGGCCGTGCGCGAGTTCAAGCGGCGGTATCTTCTGCAGGTGCTGGTGAATCATCGCGGCAATCAATGCAAGAGCGCGGAAGAGCTGGGCATGCACCGGAACACGCTGAGCCGTACGCTGGCCGAGCTGGACATGGACACGGCACAGATCCGCAGCGGTCTGAAGCGGCCTGCGCGTAGCGATCGCGCTGCAGGGACGCCACGGCTGCAGACGATTGCACGCGTCCGTTAGAGGTTGTGGTCACTCGACCGTCTAATGCTGCAGGCATGACTGCATCTCTTCCCCATCGCCGCGGAGTTTCGCTGGGCTGCATCGCCGCGCTGTTGCTGTCGCCGCTAGCCCAGGCACAAACTGCTGCGCCCACCCCGAAACCTCTGACTCCCCTTTCTGCGAAGCAGCGTGCGAGGGCGGAAGATGCTTATCTTTCCGGCGCGAAGCACCTGAGCAAGGCAGAATTTCTGCCGGCTGAGAAGGATTTTGCGCGGGCCATTGTGGTGGATCCGTCGCGTCCGGAGTATGTGCAGGCGCTGGTGTTGTCGCGCGAGCATCGTGTGACGAACCTGCTGCAGCAGGCGGCGGCGACTCGGCCGAGAGATGCTGCCGCGGCGGATGCGCTGGTGGGACAGGCGCGAGCGCTGGATCGGGACAATCCGCGCGTGACGCAGCACGATGGGCCTACTGCGATCAAGCCGGTGCGAAAGATGGAGGTGGTGGGTGGCGTGGTGCTGCTGCACACGAACACCCGGCACAGTTACCACGAACGCAGTGACATCCGCACGCTTGCATCGCACATTGCTGCGGACTATGGCCTGAAGGCCGTACTCGATACCGAGGTGCCGACGAAGTCGTACCGCATCGATGTGGATGATGCGAGCTATGACGAAGTGATGAGTGTCTTCAGCGTGCTGACGAACATGATGTCGGTACCGCTGGATGAACATACGCTGCTGTTTGCGATGGATACGGTGGCGAATCGGCAACGGTATGAGCGCCTGGTGGAGGCGGTGTATTACCTGCCGGCGTTCACTGCTGATCAGTTGAAGGATTTTGTCAGCATTGCGCAGAACGTGCTGACGCTGAAGCAGGTCAGCGTGAAGCCGGGCGATGGATCGCTGGTGGTGCGCGGTCCGGCGGATCTGGTGGATGCTGCGGACAAGATTTTTGCAGACCTGATGACGGGCGGAAGCGATGTCGTGATCGACATGAAGCTTTATGCGATCGAGAAATCGCGGACGCAGAACCTGGGCGTTGTGCTGCCGTCGTCGCTGAATGCGTTCAGCCTGGCTTCGCAGGCGCAGAGTATTGTTTCGGCGAACCAGTCGCTGATTACGCAGTTGATTGCGAGCGGTGTGATTCCGTCGACGACGAGTGTGTATGAGCTGGCGGCCTACCTGGTGTTTGTGGCGGGTGTGGGCGGGACGAGTTCCCTGCTGTCGAACAGCTTTTTGATCTTTGGCGGTGGCGCGACGACCGGTGTGCTGTCTGCGGGCAATATTCCTACGATCAACCTGGCATTGAATCAGAGCGATGCGCGGTCGCTGGAGGATGTGCAGCTGCGTGGGAGCGACCGGCAGACGATTATCTTCAAGGCGGGCACGCGGTATCCGATCCAGACTTCGCTCTTCAGCGATATCGCTTCGAACGCGTCGAGTGCGCTGGGTAACACCACGGTGAATGGCGTCAGCCTGTCGAGCCTGCTGTCGCAGTACCTGGGAACGAACTCGAGCGGGAGCAATGGAATTATTCCGCAGTTTCAGTACGAGGACCTGGGGCTGGTGATCACTGCGGTGCCGCGCATCCTGCGTACGGGCGATGTGAGCATGCACCTTGAGATCAAGGTAAGTGCGCTGTCGGGTGCCGCGCTGAATGGGATCCCGATCCTGTCGAGCCGGCAGTTTTCGTCGGACCTGACGATGGCCGATGGCGATACGGCGCTGATGGTCAGCGACACGACTCAGAACGAGACGACAGCGGTGACGGGGGTGCCCGGACTGAGCGAGCTGCCGGGCTTCCAAGGAGGCACCAATCGCAATGGCACCCGCAGCACCGGCGACCTTGTGTTGATGCTGACGCCGCACATCGTGCGGTTGGGACACCGGAGCCCCACCGGACCTTACATCGCGCTGCCTCCGCGTCCTGACGACGAGTAATGCGACTGTGATGTCAGGCAATCGCTGGTGGAAAGTCTTCCACATGGGTGTTTGAGCGAGCTTCAAAAGACTGCGTAAACACTGGTGATTTCTTAGTTGCGAGCTAACGTTGACCTTAGTGCGAAGGCTGGATATACTTAATCTTGTTGAGCGGGAGTAGCTCAGTGGTAGAGTGCTTCCTTGCCAAGGAAGATGTCGCGGGTTCAAATCCCGTCTCCCGCTCCAATAAAGCCTTTTTCCCTTCCTGAACTGCTTCAGCCGGCTTTCTGAAGAATGTGCGTTCACCCCCGGATGCGCAAGTGGCGCGGTACCCAAGTGGTAAGGGAGAGGTCTGCAAAACCTTTATGCGTCGGTTCGATCCCGACCCGCGCCTCCAAACCCCTCTGATCTAAGTTCCCATTACATTCTTCTGACTGCTTCGCTTGTCTTCGTGCGCCTGTGACACTTGTTCCCTATCGCTCCTGACCTGGATTTGCTCACGCTGCGACAGCGCTGCGGCAACCCGGTGTGCGAGTTGTCGCAGCGAGTTTCCGTGCGTATTACGCAGCGGAGCCAGTTATCTCGAGCACTGCCACGGTGTACGGCGCGAGGTTGATGGTGAATTCGCTTGTGTATGGGAAGGACTTTGTTTCCGTCAGGATGGCGTTTGGGTTTTCAATGGACGCTGCGGCGGTTGGTGCTGCGGTGATGGTGTGCAGCACGGCGGTAGCGTTCTTCGGGGTCCGGGCACCTTGCAGACGTACGAGCAGGTCTGCCTTCACACCTCGGTAGTTGACCGCTTTGATGACCATGCGGCGGTTGTCTTCACTGGCCGTCGCGACTGCGTCCACCGAGCCGGGAATCCAGCCCTTCGGAATTGCGGTCGAGATCTTGTCGAAGAGGATGGCGCGGTTCGGCTGATCGCGAAAGGTTCCGGAGGTCGATGCGAGAAAGCGTTCGGCGTAGCAGTCGCTGAAGAGTTTTTCGACGGGATAACTGCCGCCCGGAAACCACGAGACGTGGTCGTGATAGATGGACGAGGTCCACGTGGGATCGTCGGTGATGTTACGCATGAGCAGCGCCGGACAGGTCATGCTGAGCGCTGGACTCAGGCTTTCGTACATCATGAGGCTGCCCGCAGCGTGCAGGCCGGCCCGCCAGTCGTAGGTGTGTTGCAGGCTCCATTCGAGGACCGCGATCTCGATCTTGGGGTGGTCCGAGTTGTGGACGTGGTCCCGCAGCTTCACGAGGTATTCGTGGATGCGGCGGACGCCTGTCTCGAAGTTATCGGGTTCGTATTCGTAGTTATGGCAGCCGAGGACATCGAAGTTCTTCCCTGCCAGGTCGATGACTTTCTCGCTCCACTCCATGTCATTCGAGCGTTTCTGTCCGCAGGCTACGACCTTTGCGGATGGTGCTGCGGCACGGATGCGCGGACCGTAGACGTTCACGATCTCCGCGTATGCATCGGGCGTGAAGCCGTTGTTCATGGGCTCGTTGTCGATCTGGAAGAGCTTGACGTTGTAGGGTTCGGGGTGGCCGTTGGCCGCTCGCAGCTTTCCCATCTCCGTCGTCGGCGGGTCGTTTACGTAGTGGATCCAATCGATGGCGTACTGCACGTCTTCGGGTTTGGTGCTGGTTGCGGGGAGCGTGATGAGCGGCTCGGCTTTCAGCTTCTTGCAGAGTGACAGGAACTCGTCGGTGCCGAAGCCGAAGTAATCGGAGTAACCGCCCCAGTAGGTATTGGGATGATAGCCGCGTGCGGCGTAGCGACCGATGCCTTCCTTCCACCTGTATGTGGATGCGAAAGAGCCACCGGGCCACCGGATGAACGCGGGCTTGAGGTCATTGAACGCACTGTAGAGATCGTGGCGGAACATGCCGTTGGCGCGGGCGGCTGCACTCATCATGGAGATGAAGTCGACGAGGATGGAGCCGTTGCCGGATGCGGTGAGTTCGATGGACGCCTGCGTGTCTCTGACGGTACTTGTGAAGGAGAACGGGAGTTCCTTCCACTCGGAGCCAGTGACGGCGATTGGGAGGGACGCGATCTGCTCTCCTGCGTGGCCGAGGACGCGGAGGGTAAGGTGCGAGGATCCTCGCTCGCGCTTGACCCAGAGTGAGCCTTCGTAGCGGCTGCCCTGCTCGAGAAAGATGCGGCCCTGCCGGATGGAGGCGTGGCCACCCTGGGCAGTGAGACGGACACTTTTCTTGCCGTTCTGAAACTCCAGATCTATGAGTTCGACGTGACCCTTTTCGCTGGACGGCTTCCAGTAGGTTTTGAAGTCATCGCCTTCGAACCCCGCGCCCTGGATCTGCTCGGCGTAAAGGCCGTCTTCAACGGAGTGATTGATGTGTTCGAGGAACTGGCCGTAGATGTTGCGATCGATGGGTGCTGTCTTTCGGTCCGTGTCGACGAGCAGCACGGCGACACCTGGCTCTAAAGTCTCCGCGTCCGCAACTGACAGCCATGGTGTGGCGCGTATGGGAAGAGCGGCCGTGGCAGCGATGGTGCTCAGGACAAAGTGTCTACGGTTCAATGCGGATTCCTTTTTGTGCTGTGCCCCTGCGCGCAGAGACTTGTTCGTTCGGCTTTGAGGGTTGGAAGAGCTTCGGTGCGACCTCGTGCAGGTAGAGACGCCAATTCTTCCACTCATGACCGTCGGCTGTCTCCATGGTTTCCATGTGGACACCCTTCGCCTTGAAGCGATCCGTTACAAGTAGTGAATTAGGACGAGCTATGTCGGTTGCGCCCCAGCCCCACCAGAAGAGTTTGAGTTGGGAGTTGTACGTGGGGATGCGCGCGGCTTCGGTCGTGAAGAAGGCCTGACGGTCTTGGTCGGTGGTCCAGCCGGAGCTCATGACGGCGAGATAGCGAAAGCTGCCGAGGTTGTGGAGGCCGACGTTCAGCGTCTGAATGCCACCCATGGAGAGGCCTGAGAGTGCCCGATCGTTCGGGCTTGTCTTCGCGCGGAAGTGGGTTTGCATGTACGGGATGATGTCCTTCATCATCTCGTCGTTGAAGGGGTCTTTCGTTGCGTCGGAGGTCATGACCTGGCCGCCGAGCGGTGTCCAGCCGGATGGCATGACGATGATCATGGGCACGGCCTTGCCTTCGGCGATGAGGTTGTCGAGGATGTCGTTGGCGCGGCCGACCGTGGACCATGAGGCCGCGGTCTCTCCGCCGCCGTGGATGAGGTAGAGGACCGGGTAGGTGCCGCTTCCCTTCTCGTACCCTGGCGGCGTGTAGACATACATTTCGCGGGTCGCGCCCTGATAGGTGGACGCCATGTATTTGACCCTGGAGACGCTGCCGTGCGGCACGTTGCGCGTGTCTGAAAAATCGCCCGGCACGATGAGGAGGCTTTCCATCTGGGACTGGTAGGGCGAGGTGTTTACGTTGCGCGAGTCAACCACGGACGCGCCATCAACCAGGAAGTGATAGCGCCAGGCGCCGGATTTGATCGGGAGCGCGGAGCTGCCTGTCCAGACGCCGTCGGGCGTTTTGATCATGGGGATGGCTGCTGCGAGGGCCTGCGCTGTGGTTCCATTACTGGCAGGGTCACGGGCGACGCCCTGCCCCATGTCGCCGGCCAGCGTAACGGCGGATGCCTGCGGTGCGTAGATGCGTAAGGTCACGCGGTTGTCGGGTGCGAGCTGTGGCGACACCAGCGGGGCGGGTCTGCCGGATGGGCGAACTGCAGGAGCGGCAGTCGTGACCGGAGGCGTCGGCGTCTGCGCCTGGGTTCCCGTTGTGAGTGCGAGACAGGCGAAGCAAAGCGCGGTCGTACGCAGAACCATGAACTCTCCTGAAACGCCCTGTATCGACGGCTTGCTGCGGCTGCAGAACAGCGGGACTGATGGGCAGCTCGTTCGCCGTCGTGCGTTTTGCGCGGTAACTGACTTTCACATCCCTACGACTCACGGCCACGTAAACGTTTACTACAATGCGACCCGATCTTACACCAGGTGCCGCGGGCGACGCGCCCTTGGAGGATGTGCGATTTTTCGGTTGCGCGTGTAACCAGAACAATCCCCTCCAGGAGAGAGCTGACGGACGCCAGGGTCAGTAACGATTCCGATGCGCCGATTCATTTCGGTGCGAGGTTTTCCAAAAGCGTTCGGGCGGAATCACCACGCACTACCGTTTGAAAGGTGGTTGTATCTGCTGAAGCTTTGCCTGCAAGCATGCGGCAACGTGGGCACTGGCCGTGGAGACGATGCGAGTGAAACGTTTTTTGTTCGCAGCTCAAAAAAACTCTTGACTATCGATGACGGACAGATTGTATAGTTCCTCGATTTTCAACCGACAATTTCAGAGGTCGCATACATGGAGAAGTTTCCAGGAGCTTTTCGTCCGGTAGGGAAAACGTTTACCTGCGTACGCGATGTCCTGTCGCCGTCCGTGGCTGTAGCGGGAATCGTAGTTGCATTGGCAACGAGTGCATATGGACAGACTTCGGGAAGCATCTCTGGCCACGTTGCCGATCCGCAAGGTGCTGCGGTACCTGTCACTTCAATTTTGTTGAAGAATGTGGACACCGGTGCCGAGCGCACGACGGTGACAACTTCCACTGGCGATTACACTTTTACGGAAGTTCCCATCGGCTCGTACGTGGTGTCCGCACAGCATGCCGGCTTCAAGACCAGTTCGAGCAGTGCGCTCGATGTACAGATCGGACAGTCTGTTCGCTTGGACGTGCACCTGGAGATCGGTGCCATCAGTGAGACAGTTGAGGTTTCGACTGCGGGCACGTTGCTGCAGTCTGAGAATGCAGCAACCGGTACGGTAATTGGAAACGAAGAGCTTACGGAGTTACCGCTGAATGGACGGAACTACCTTGGTCTGGTGGCCCTCTCTTCCAACGTGAATACGCTCTCCCAGGCATCGGGTCAGGCCGGCAGCCGCCTGGGTGGCGACCGCGCGAACCAGTCCATCGCGGTGGGCGGGCAGCGCATTATGTTCAATTACTTCACGCTGGACGGCGTGAATAATACCGATCCCGACTTCAATACCTATATCGGTCTACCTTCTCCGGATGCCATACAGGAGATGAAGGTTCAGACCGGCGTCTACTCTGCGGAGTTTGGGCATGAAGCTTCGCAGGTCAACGTTGTGACGAAGGGCGGCACGAACAAGTATCACGGTACGGCATACGAGTTTATTCGGAATAACTTTGTTGACGCGCGGCCCTACTGGTTCCCGCAGCGCCAGGCAGCCGGAGCTGTGCAGCAGATCAACCCATTCAAGTACAACGATTTTGGTTTTGAACTGGACGGTCCAATCCGGATTCCGAAGCTTTATAACGGCAAGGATAAGTTCTTTTTCATGGTTTCGAAGGAGTGGTTCCGCAGCCGCTCTAGCAATCCCAATGCGACGGCGACGGTGCCAACAGCGGCGATGGCCGGGGGCGACTTCCGTGGTTACTCCTACCAGTATGTTGATCCGAGCGGGGCCGTTCGCAATGCTCCTGTCACGATCTATGATCCATCGACCGGAAATGCGAACGGAACAGGCAGGCAGCCGTTTCCGAATAACATCATTCCGGCAGGTCGGATCTCGAAGCAGACCACCGCACTTTTGAAGTACCTGGGTACTGCAGCGAGTTTGCCGACTTACAACTGCCCAGCAAAGGTCACGACCAACACGAACTGCGCGGCCGTCCCGAATTATCGGTACTCCACCACCAGCCCTTCGAACCGCGAGAGCCTGTATGTGCGCGGTGACTACAACTGGTCCGATCGGACGCAGATCAGCTTCCGCTACGGCCAGGGTGATGGCGATTCTCTTAACACAGGGCTGCTTGGCGCCGGCAGTAAGACCATCACGCAATATCAGCAATACATGGGATCGCTGACGCATACCTTCTCGCCCACGGTGGTGAACGAAACGCGGTTTGGTTATAGCAACTTCTTCAACTCGCTGGGCCTGGTGTCCGCATTTACGACCGACGTCGTGAGCAGCCTTGGCATTCCCGGGCTTACCGGGGGCGATCCGGCGACCTGGGGCATTCCTTCCGTGAGCTTTTCGAACTTCGCCGTTTCCGGTGTTCAGAGTTCGGGTGCGTTTGGCACCGCGCCGGCTATCTGGACGGGGTTCGGCGATCAGGGAGGGGATGGACCGTACGTGCTCCGCGACCCCTCCTGGCAGATTGTCGACAACGTAACGCTGATCCGCGGCAAGCACTCGCTTCGCCTGGGGTATGAGTTCAACCGGCAGACATTCAACCAGCTTGGCAACCAGTTCTCTCGTGGCCAATTTTCCGCGCAGCCGCTGACCACTTCGTTCTATACCGGGACGACGCTGACCGGCGGCGATTCCCTGGCGGATTTGCTGCTGGGTAATCTGCAGCAGTCTGTAGTTGCCGTGGCAGTAGCCAACGCGAATGACGTGCGGAATGTGCAGGCCGGTTATGTCGACGACACGTTCAAGGGAGCCAGAAGTTCACCGCATCCATTGGCCTGCGATACGAGTTGACTCCGCCGTGGACGAACACGTTCGGCAACAACTTTAACGTGCGCCTGCCACAACTTCCGAAGCAGGGTGACACCAACACGACTTACACCGCAGCGCAGCTTCCCTACTATGTGCGGCAGGGCAACTGCGCTCCGGCCGATGTGTACGCGAGCATTGCAGTCCGGTGGACGGCGAGCCGGGCGGAGTGCAGCAACGGACAGATTCCCAATGACACGCTGATGAACACCCGGTATACCGACATTGCGCCGCGTATCGGCCTGTCGTGGGCGCCCATGGAGAAGACGGTGATCCGCGCCGGGTTCGGCATCTTCTACACGCAGGACGTCGCAAACGCGGTCTTTGATATTTCGCGCAACATCGCGGGACGCGTCACGGTGACGAACCAGAATGCGAATCAGCTTGGCGCTCCCTCGAACCTGACGTGGGCGAACGCTGCTCCTGGCGCGAGCGGCGCCACCACGGTGAACCTGCCGGCGACGACGGTAGCCTTCTCAAATGCCGTGAGTCACAAGACCAGCTATACCCAGCAGTTTCTTTTGAATATTCAGCAGCAGATCGGCAAGAACTGGTCCATGGAGGCGGGGTTCCAGGGCGCATTGAGCCGGCATCTGTATGGCTTCATCAATGCAAACGCTGCAACGCCGTGGAGCTTCTTTGGCAGCACCTCGGCGACTCCGGTCGGGCCACGTCAGCCGTTCCCGAACGTGGCGGGCGGTTTGCAGTATGTCCACGACGGCGGCAGTGCAAACTACAACTCTGCAACGTTCAAGCTAAACCGTCGGTTCAGCAAGGGTATGAGTCTTACCAGCTCGTACACGTACTCGAAGTCGCTGGACAACACGAGCGGCATTCGCAACCAGGGCAACGATCAGCTGTACCCACAGAACAGCTACTGCCTTTCCTGCGAGTATGGCCCGTCCGCGTTCGATGTGAGGAATCGCGTAGTGGTGGCCGCACTGTATGAGCTGCCAATCGGACCGGGCCGGCTGATCCCGCTGCAGAATAAGGCGTTGGTTTCGATCCTTGCCGGATGGCAGGTGGGCGGAATCTTCACGCACCAGACAGGCCAGGTGGCGACCCCGCAGACGGGTGCGGATAATGCCGGCATCAGCAGTCCGTTTGGAAACTTCGATCGTCCGAACCAGACCGGCGTCAGTCAGTATCTCTCAGGGACTGCGCGATCGGTTGATAAGTGGGCAAACCTTGCGGCGTATGCGAAGTCACCCGCCGGGACTTTCGGCAATGTGAGCCGCGGCAGCTTTACCGGGCCGGGCGTCACGAACCTGGATGCTTCGCTTCATAAAGACTTTGCGATGCCCTACGGTGAGCATCATGCACTGTCGATCCGCTTTGAGGCCTTCAATGCACTGAACCATCCGAACTGGAACACGCCGACGCTGACGATCAACTCGTCGACGTTTGGACAGGTGACCGCGGGGAATATGCGTCAACTGCAGCTGGCGGCCAAATATCTGTTCTGACGCGGTCTCCCTGCACTTCCTATGAATAGCCCTGGATGGCTTTGTGCGGCATTCGGGGAGGCCGTTCGATTGCCTTCTTAACCTGAAAACGAGGACTTATGAAATACATTGCAATGTTCGCCGCAGCGGCCCTGACCGCAGGCACCGCATGGGCGCAGCCGCCGGCTGCGTGTAAACCGTCGTCGTTGAATATTCCGGGTGCACCTTATCCCTGCGTGATGCCGGACCGGACGGCGATGTTTCGCGTGAATGCGCCGGCCGCTCAGAAGGTGCAGGTGAGCGCCGGTGGGCGCGTCGATATGACCAAGAAGGAAGATGGCCTGTGGTATGCCACGACACCGCCACTGGTGGAGGGTTTCCACTACTACACGATCAACATCGACGGGGCGTCAGTGTCAGACCCGGCGACGCGGACTTACTTTGGCGGCGGCCTGTGGAGCAGCGCCATTGAGGTTCCGGCTGCGGATGCGGAGTTCTATGCACACAAGGACGTGCCGCATGGAGTGGTGCGCGAACAGGAGTACTTCTCTACGGTGACGCAGCAGTGGCGACGTGCCATGGTGTACACCCCGCCGGGTTATGACGCGAACGCGAAGGTGCGTTACCCAGTTCTGTATCTGCTGCATGGGTGGGGGGAAAACGAAGTCGGCTGGACCTACCAGGGCCATGTCGACCAGATCATGGATAACCTGATCGCCACGAACAAGGCCAAGCCGATGGTGATTGTGATGGATAACCTGAACGCAGCGAAGCCGGGTGAGGATGCGTCGATTTACAACGCTCGTTCTGTGCTGACACAGGCCGTGCCAGTGCCGCCGCCCGCGCCGGGTGCGACGCCGGCTCCCCGTGGCATGCCGCGCATGAGCAATACGTTTACCGAGATGATGGTTGCGGACCTGATCCCGATGGTGGAGAAGAACTACCGCACGGCGCCAGGTCGTGAGAACCGCGCGATGGCTGGACTGTCGATGGGTGGTTTTCAGACGCTCAACACGGGACTTACCAATCTGGATAAGTTTGCTTACCTGGCGGGATTCAGCGGCAACTGCGGCAGCCTGGGCGCCAGCTTCGATCCGAAGACGAGTTGCAGTGGCGCCTTTGCGGATCCGGCGGCGTTCAACAAAAAGGTGAAGTTGCTTTATATCTCGACGGGATCTGTGGAGGGGCCGCGCGTGAAGCAGTTCAGCGATGCGCTACAGACCGCTGGCGTGAACAATGTGTACTTCGAGTCACCAGGAACGGCGCATGAGTGGTTGACTTGGCGACGGTCGTTTCAGGACTTTGCACCGCGTTTGTTTCGATAGGGCTGTTGTTGTTCCATAGAGAAAGAGCAAGGGCCTCCGGATTTCGGACGCCTTTACTTGTGCTGTAGGTCTTTGATGTCACGGATTCAGACGAACCCACGTCTCAGAAGCGAGACGTGGGGCACCCGGTTTTGTGTTGGCTATTTGTTCGTTGTGTGCCAGGTGAAGCGTGCGCCGTCGGTTGCGTTGGGCCTTGGGCCGGGGCTGTCGGCGATCAGCTTTCCAGTGGCGGCGTCAGCGCGGAGATAGCGGTGGTTCTGGAGTGACATCAGGGTCAGTTCACCGGTCAGGCTGGTGATCCATTGGAAGGTATTGCCGGATGCAGGCTTGCCTGCCTGCATGGTCGTTGCGCCGGCTTCATCTACGTGCAGGCAGCGATTCTGGCTGCAGAGTTGAATGCGGCCGGGACCTGCGCGACGGACTTCGATATGGCCTGTCGCAGTCGGGGTCATGGCTGGCGCTGCACCTTTGAGCGAGATGCCGGAGGTCGCGGCCAGGCCGAAGGTCTGGAGTGCGATCGACTTTCCGTATGGGATGGGCTGCATGTTGGCTCGGGGTGCTGGTTCGTTCACCGTAAAGTCGTCGAAGTCGGCGTAGCCGGACACTGGCTTCCCTGCACTGTTGTAGCTGAAGAGCGAGTACCGGATGCCCTGGAAGGTGATGATCTGGTAGACGAGCGTGACAGGCGCGCCGAGGTTGCGAAAGTCCTTGCCGTTGGTGCTGTAGCTGAACTGTGCTGTCTCTTTCCGGTAATCGCAGGTGGCTCGCAGCCAGACGCGGTTGGACTGGAGCGGTTCTGAGACAGGGCCTGGGGCTTGTTCGTCGGAGACCGTTATGGATTGGCCTGTGTCTGTCTTTGTGACGCCGATCCAGGCGTTCGGGAAGTTGAAGAGGGCCAGGCCTGCTGTGTCTCCCGTTGCCATGCCTTTGGTGTCGAGCACGGTGGTGGGTGTGGACTGTGGGCCGATGGCACGTTGCGTGAGGGTGTTCTTTGCGGCGCGGAGTTCGGTTGCCGGCATGGCGTGGAGGCGAAGATAGCCGGGGCGCTCGGTGAGCGACCATTTGCCGTCGACGGGTACATGGTTCCACTGCCAGATGTTGGCCAGCTTCGGTCCGGAGAAGTCATCGTTGCGCACATAGGGTGCATGTACTGCGCTGGTGGTGCCGGTGTTGGGCTTGAGCCAGGTGCGTGGGGTGCGGCCGAGATTGCCGGGCAGACCGAAGTAGGGCCATCCGTCCGTCCACGTGACGGGTGAGATGCTGAGCAGCCGGCCGATCGCGTTGGCATCCTGCATGGAGAAGCCCCACCACTCGCCGGTGGGTGTGTCGAGGATGCCGCCCTGATGGATGGCGACGCGGCCCATCGTTTCGGGGTTGGGTGGCGTGATCTTGTAGGGCGGCTTGATGGAGCCGTCGCGGCGTGGGCCCGGGTTCATGCCGTGGCCTTTAACCAGGCCGAAGTCTTCGCCGCGGCTGACGTTCTGATTGACCTCCCATGGGCCGGTGAGTTTGTCGGCGCGGGCGGTTGGCATCCGCTCTTCGCCGACGTACCAGGCGCTGGTAAGGATGTACTTGCCCTTGATCTTGTAGAGGTGCAGGCCTTCGCCCATGCCCTGATCGGGATTGATGATCTGCTGTTCACTGCCGGGCACGATGTCGGTGAGGTCGTCTGTGAGTTGTGCCAGATGGATGGCTCGGTAGCCCCAGACGGCGTAGGCCTTGCCGTCGTCGTCGAAGAGCACGGAAAGATCGTGCAGGCTCTGCGTCATGGGTTTGCGCGTCCATGGTCCGGCGGGGCTGGTCGCCTGGAAGAGCTGTGTGGTCTTACCGTTGACGTTGCTGAAGATGTAGTACGTGCCGTTGTGATAGCGGAAACTGGGCGCCCAGATGCCCTGGCCGTAGATGCTTCGACCGTCCTCGAGGCGGTACTCGGGACCAAGGTCGAGTTTATCGAGCGCGTAAGTTACGAAGTCCCAGTTGACGAGGTCTTTGGAGTGCAGGATAGGAAGGCCCGGCATGCTGTGCATGGTGGTGCCGGTGAGATAGAAGTCCGACCCGACACGAATCATGTCAGGGTCGGAGAACTCGTCGTAGAAGAGCGGATTGCTGTACGTACCGTCGCCGTTGTCGGCGTGCCATGTCTGCGCGTGGCCTCTTGCAAAGCAGCAGAGCGCGGCGAAGAAGAGCAGGCTTGTGGTGGTCGCTTTGAGGTGGTGCAACAGTGAGGACCTCATGTATCTACATGCCACCATCAATTGCTGCTCCTTTTGCCTAGTGGGTGTGATCGGCGCATGTTGTATCGAAGCACAGGTTCTTGCTGAAGAACGGCATCACGTGGTTCTGGAAGCGGTCGGCGACGGCGCTCGTGTGTGTGCCGGGGTAGATCTCAAAGGAGTTGGCAACGCCGTACTGATCCATGATGTTGTGCAGCTTGCCTGCGTCGATCCTGAGACCATCCTGATCGCCCACATCCATCGCGATGGCGTGATAGCGCTTGAGTTCGTCGATGTATTGATCGACGAATTCCAAGGGGGCATTTGCTGCCCAGCGGGCGAGCACGTCGGGCTGCGTGACGCCGTCCTTCGTGGGCAGGTCAAGGTAGAGCGGTGGGTTCTTCGGATTGGGTGACCATGCCGCGGCGGTTGCGAGTTGAGCGCGCGCGCCGAAGGGCAGCTTGGCGGAATCTTCCGCGTTCTTGACTGCAGCCAGCGTCTTTTCCATCTCGGCGTTGGCGGGGCCTGCGGGGCGCGCCGACATGCAGCACGGACTCATGATGTAGAGGCTGCCGAAGACATCAGCGTGCTTCATGCCGATTCGGCTGGCGCCGTAGCCACCCATGGAGTGGCCGACGAGGCCGCGGCTGGCACGGTTGGGCATTGTGCGGTAGTGTGCGTCGATGTATGCGACGACTTCCTGCGCGATGAAGCGTTCGAAGTCGCCCGTTGTGACCGAACTTGAGTACATGGAACCGTTGTGTACTGTCTTGGAGTCCGGCAGCACGACAATCATGTCCTTCGCGCCCTGTGCGAGACCGCCTTCGATGGTCTGCGGGACGTGGATCTCCTTGCTCCACTGGTCGGCTCCGATGGAGTAACCGTGGAGCGCGTAGATGACGGGATAGTGGCGCTTCTTATCTTTGTCGTAGCTGGGCGGCAGATAGACGATGACGTCGCGGTCTGCAGAGTCACCTTCAAGACTGCCCTCAAGGAACTTGCCGTGGATCTTGATCTTCTCCGTCCGGACGGGCTTGGCACCGGGAATGACTGCCGGGACCTCGGTCTTTGCCTGCGCGTGCATTTGCGTTGCGGCGCCCGCTGCTAATCCCAGCAAGAGACAGAGGGAGACTGTGACACGTTGCATGGAAGAACCTTTCTTACTTATGTATTGCGCTGCCAGTAGACGGAATATTTCTGGTCGCGGACCTGGTACATCGGCATGACTTCTACCGCTGCGCCCGCCTTGTCTTCCGCCTGAAAGTGGAGTGGCTTTCCCTGCACCGGCTTGAGCCAGCTGCCGGGTGTAGTGCCAGCCTTGATTCCTGGAAGTGGTGCGGCAGCAGGAACACCTTCCGGTGCGGTGCCTCGGCCGGTGAGGATTTTTGTCGGGCCGGAGGTCGGGCCGTCCCCGAGTGTGCCTGCAAGAACGAGCGGGCCGTAGAGAGCGGCGGCGGTGTTTGGGCTGCCGGGTAGCGGCTCCTCTCGCAGGGCCATGGGGAGATGCACCGTCACGGTGTCGCCAGCGTGCCAGGTCCGGCGGATGACGAGGTAGGAGCCCGGCTCGGCGAAGGCTTCGAGGCGCTTGTCATTCACGGCGACAAAACCTCCATCGGCGATCCATGAGGGGATGCGGATGGCGATGGAGCGTTCCTGCGGCTGCGCCGTCTGTATGGTGAGGCGCGTCTGCGACTCGGATGGGAAGCTTGTTTCCTGCCGCAGGGTGAAGCCCTTTTCCTTCCACGTCAGGACGGATGCGATGAATTGGTTGACGTAGACCGTGTCGTTCGCATGGAAGTAGATGGAGTCGCCGAACTTCGCGAAGTCTTCTGCGCCAGTGCCGGTGCAGCACCAGAAGGACTCTTCGGGCGAGCCGTAGACGCGCCAGTAGCCGGCGGCGAGCGGGAAGAAGTATTGCTTCAGGCCGGCGGCGTCCTGCGTGCCGAGGCGAGCGTTGAAGAGCGTCCGCTCGTAGGCGTCCATCCAGCGAGCGTCACCGGTCCATGCGGAGAGGTGCCGTTCGAGCTTCATGAGGTTGTAGGCGACGCAGCACTCTGCGTTCTTGAGCGAGAGCGAACCGGCCAACGAGCCTGCGGGCGTCCGCCAGTGTTCGTCGTCGCTGGTGTTGCCGATGGCGTAGGTGTGCGCGGAGAGGACGTCGTCGAGGAAGTAGCTGGCGATCTCCTGGTAACGGCGATCGCCCGTCGCTTCGTACATGCGGGCGGCACCGATGATCTTGGGGATGCTGGTGTTGGCGTGGAGGCCCTGCAGTTCGTCGCGATGCGCTGCGAGTGGATCGAGGAAGGTGGGCTGCTCAAACTTGCGCGCCTGCGAGAGGTAACGCTCCTTGCCGGTGAGGCTGTAGAGGTTCACGAGGACTTCGTTCATTCCGCCGTACTCGATGCGGAGGATGCCTTGGCGCTGCGCATCGCTCATGTCGGCGAAGTAGGCTGACGACCATCCTGCCATGCCTTCTGCTACCTTCAGCGCGTCTTCGTTGCCGGTCTGCGTGTACATGTCGACGAGGCCGGCCATGATCTTGTGGTAGGTGTAGAACGGTGCCCAGACCTGTTTGCCGAGGGCCAGCCGCTGGAAGAGTTCGGGCGGGTAGGCGCTGAGATAGCCATTGCCATTGGCCTTTTGACAGGCGGCGAGGCCGGCTACGAGGGCGTTCCCTTTTTCGCGCAGTGTCGTGTTCCCTGCTCCTGCGGATGCAAAGGCTACGGCGGAGAGATAGTGCCCGCCGGCAAAGTGGCCGCGGAGTTCTCCATTCGGAATCTCCCAGCCACCATAGGGTTTTGCGGATGAAGTGATGCCGGCGGTGAGACGGAAGCTGTGCAGCAGGCGGTCGACCTGCAGGCTGTCGAGATACTTCTCATTCACATCGGCGGAGCGTTTGAACTCACCATCCAGGAGGCGGACTGCGCTCATGGGAAACGGCGAGAGGCGACCGTCGATCTGCAGCATGGCGTCAGGCCGACGCGCCTGCGCGCGGAGGCCGGGGGTAACTTGCGCTGCAGCGAGGATGGCGCCCCACTGCAATACTTTTCTACGAGTGACTGCGATGCACATATCGACTCCACGGCCGGGGTTGCCGCTGTTACTTGGCAAGGGTGATCGTATAACCCTTGATTGGTTTGTCGTCTGCGTCCAGGAGGCGTGCGCAGAAGTCCGTTGCGCCGCCACCGTTCACGACGGCTGCACGGATGATGTTCTGTCCTTTTTTCAGTGTGAGCCGCTTTGAGACGCCGTCGTCGATGACTGTTTGGCGATCGCCGTAAATGCCGATGACCTCTTCGCCGTTGAACCACCAGACGGAGGCTGCGTTGGAGCCGATGGCCAGACGGACGTCCTTCATCTCAGTGGGCGAGTTGACCACGGTCACTGCCCAGAACAGGACGTCCGATGTCGGCCTGGCGAGGGAGCGCGAAAAATGAAAGAGGTTGAGGTTGTAGTTCTTTGTGTCGAGGGCGTGCCAGGTGAGGTCTTTGCCGTCGACGGTTGTCTTATCGCCAGTGTGTGGCACCGCCGGCTGCGTGTCGGGTAAGGCATCTTTCTTGACGGTGGCCTGCACGGCGTTCTGTGTGACGCCCATGACGGGAATCGGCTCAAGCACGAGCCAGCGCTGGATGAAGCCTTCGGCGCTGGGCACCGCGGTGGGCGTCGTTGGTGTCGTCAGTGTTGCGGCCGGGATGGGGCCGGTGGGCGCTTCTGTCGGAGCCTGTGCTGCGGCTGATCTTGCAGCAACTGTGGTCAAAAAGATTCCGGTAACGATTGCGACCCACGCGATGGAACGCCATTGAAACTCTTTCATCGATTCAGCCCTTCGGTTTCCTATGAAACGTTTGTTCCGAGATGACGAACGGAGCGGCGCGCAGAGCTACTGGGCTTGAATTTGCCAGTGTTGCCGGTCGCTTGCTGCATCGAACTTTGCCAGCGTCACGCCGCCGCTGCCGACTGCGGAGAGTGCCATTGGCTGGGTTGCGTTGGGTACGGCCTTTGGCATGATGCGCCATGTTCCATCGGCGAGCTGGTCGAATCGCCAGAGCTGCTCGGGTGCTCCTGTGAAGGATGAGGCGACGGTCAGTTCGCCACCGGGCGTGGCCGAGAGCGCGCGTTCTGTGCCGGCGATGGTGATGCGGAAGTAGGGCGACCCGAGGTAGCCACCTGCGCCTTTCGCCGGGCTGATCGTCCACCGCTGCTGCGCCTGCGACATGAAGTTCGAGAGGCGTAGGTCGATGTTGCCAGACGGCCACTTTGAGGAGACCTGCGCGGCCTGCTGCGGCTCGATCACATGGCCAACGCCTGCGAACATACCGCCGCCGGTTCCTGGGCCGCCACCGGGTGGTGGGCCTGCTGGAGCACCTGTCCCCGGTGCGGCTGCTCCGGGCGGAGGACCTGCGGGGCGTTGACGGGTGATGCGGCCGCCCACCGGCATGCCTTCCACCGCCATTTCGAGTGCCGTGCCGGCGCGGGCCGACTCGATTTCTAAGGTGCCTTCCTTCATGTTGCTGCCGGCAACCGGCCATCCGTCCTTCCAAAGGAGCGGACGGATATCGAGGACACTGGCGCCACCGCGTTCCAGGTCGGCCTCGTAGTGCAGCGAGAACTTCTGGACGCCGTCGCCCAGATCCAGCAGGCCAAAGTGACCGGGGCCGATGACACGCGTCTCAGAACCGAGCAGGAGCTTCCCGCCGCCCTCAATCATGTCGACGCCCATGTCATCGACGAAGGGGCCGGTGACCTTGCGCGAACGGCCGACGCGAATGTTGTAACCGGAGTCTGCACCGCGGCAGCAACTGCCGTGAGTTGCCAGCAGGTAGTACCAGCCGTCGTGATACATCATGTCCGATGCTTCGCAGTTGACGGCGAGGTCGCGCGGCTTGTCGATTGCGTGCAGGCGAGCGCCCGTCTTCGGGTCGAGTTCTACCTGACGGATGAAGCCAAAGTACGAACCATAGACCAGCCAGAGACGACCGGTTGTGGGATCGAGGAAGACACCGGGATCAATGGCATTCGACTCCTCGACACCGTCCGAGGAGGCGACCACTCCGCCCTCTTCCCATTTGTAGTTGGGCGACGCGGGATCGAGCGACTTGCTCCAGATCATGTTGATCGCGCCCTTGGTGACGCCGGTGTTGCGTGCGACGTACATGTAGTAGCGATCGCCGATGTGAATCACGTCGGGAGCGAGGCCAGTGCGTGGCGCTCGCGTGCCGGCTCGCCAGGCCCAGCCATCGTCCGAGACAAGCGCGGTGCCGCCGGTTCCGTAGACGTAGTATTTTCCGTCGCACTGGATGACGGTGGAGGGGTCGTGGATATTCACCAGCCCATCCAGAGCGAGTGCGATGGGCGCAGCGGCAGCTACGGCGAGCAGGGCAAGTTTTCCGATTCGGCGAAATGTCTTCATGTTGAGGTGACTCACTCTTCTCAGGTCTGTAGCGGCGTTGCATGCTGATGATGCTTGCCGCATGCCCTTTTAGAAGGGGTGCGACGCTTCACGTCTGGCGCGTGAGTAAACGATTTCTTGAATGCAGGGCATGGTAGCTATCTCGACATCAGCTAGTCAATCACTTTCGCCGCACGCACTTGCCGTCTAAGGGTCTGTTCTTCCGTTAGCTCCTATCAAAGCAAAGCCGCGTCAGCCGTGGTTAAGACGTTTGCGAGCGGTGCCGCTCTTTTCTTGACAAGCAAAGTGGCGCGTCACTATCGTGTGGCACGTAAACGTTTACTCACTTTGTGTTGTTCCAATGCCTTGGCCGCGGACTGCCTTCCAGTCTTCCGCACTCTCGGGGCCCGGCAGTCTGAAAGGTGTTCTGTGAATCGCATGCTTCGTCTCAAGCCATCTCTCGTCGCGGCGGCCGCCGCGCTCGCCGCCTGTGCAGTCACACTTCCCGCTCAGACTGCGAGTCTGAAAGTGCAGACGGACGCCTCGGTAGCGCCCGTGAGTCCAATGCTGTACGGGTTGATGACCGAGGAGATTAACTTCTCGTACGACGGCGGCCTGTATGCGGAGATGGTCCGCAATCGTTCGTTCCAGCACCGGGGCAAAAACTTCTCGTCGTGGCTGCCTGCGTCACGCGGGAACGGCACGGTGGAGATCGATGGCGGAACCGATGGGCCGAGCACTGCCCTGTCCACATCGATGAAGCTGAACCTGAAGGCCGGTGGTAGCGACCAGGCCGGTGTGGCCAATATGGGCTACTGGGGAATGGGCGTAAAGCCAGGAACTGCATACACCGGATCGCTCTATGCGAAGTCCGACAAGGCGCGCACGGCGCAGGTGATGCTGATCTCTGACGAGAGCGGCGAGGCCGTTGCGAAGGCAGATGTTGCGATCAGCGGTGAAAGCTGGAAGCAGTACACCTTCAAGATGACCTCAAGCGCAAAGGCGGTTGCGTCGAGTGCGTACCACCTGGAAGTTCTCTTCGGTGAGTCGGGAACGGTTGAGTTGCAGCTGGTGTCGCTGATGGGGCCGACGTACCACGATCGTGCGAATGGCAACCGGTCCGATCTGATGAGCATGATGGCTGCGATGAATCCGCACTTTCTGCGGCTGCCCGGCGGCAACTACCTTGAGGGCGACACGATCAAGGAGCGCTTCAACTGGAAGGAGACGATCGGGCCGCTGGTCGATCGTCCGACTCATCGCAGTCCGTGGAACTACACCTCGTCGGACGGCATGGGACTGCTGGAGTTTCTGGAGTGGTGCGAGGACCTGAAGGTGGAGCCGGTGCTGGCCGTCTATGCGGGTTATTCGTTGAAGGGTGAGCACGTTACTGGCGCGGAGCTGAAGCCCTTCATCCAGGAAGCCCTGGATGAGATCGAATACGTTACGGGTGATGCGAGCACCAAGTGGGGCGCTGAGCGCGTAAAGAATGGTCACCCGGCCCCGTTCCCCCTGCAGTATGTCGAGATCGGCAACGAGGACTTTTTCGATAAGGCGAAGACCTACGAAGATCGTTTCGACGATTTTGCAAAGGCGATCCGCGCCAAGTATCCATCGCTGAAGATGATCACGACGATGCCGATTACGCGTGGCAATCCTGACGTGCTGGATGATCACTACTACCGGACGCCGGAAGAGATGTTCTCAATGGCGCACATGTATGACAAGACCGACCGCAAGGGCCCAAAGATCTTCGTTGGTGAATGGGCCACGCGAACGGGATCGCCGACGCCAGACTTCGGTGCGGCGCTGGGTGATGCGGCATGGATGACAGGCATGGAGCGCAACAGCGACATCATCATCATGTCCTGCTATGCACCGCTGTTCGTGAATGTAAATCCCGGCGGCATGCAGTGGCCATCCGACCTGATCGGATATGACGCGTCGAAGGCGTATGGCTCGCCTTCGTATTACGCACAGGCTTTGTTTGCGAGCCACCTGGGCGATCACACCGTGAAGACGGATGCGACCGGATTGAACAGCCGCTTCTTCTGGTCTGCGACGGTTTCGACGGCGGACAAGATGCTCCATCTGAAGCTGGTGAACGGCTCCAGCAGCACGCAGAAGCTGTCGCTGGACATCCCTGGAGTCGCGAGCGGCAAGGCGACCACGTACACGTTGAGCGCCGGCAGTCGATGGGCCACCAACACCATCGAGCGTCCCGAGGCGATCAAGCCTGTGACGTCGTCGACTACGTGGAAGGCAAATCTGGATTACACGGTGCCGGGAAACACGATCCAGGTCATAGATATTCCATTGAAGTAGTTACCGGCCGTTGCGATGCGCACTACGCACTTCATCTACGAGATGGGAAGGTTCCAATGAGCAAGATGGTCGATGGCAGAATCAGTCGTCGTGAGGCACTACTGTTCTCGGCCTCTGCAGGTTTGGGGCTTTCCCTGCCGCAGATGTCAAACGCATCCGACAGCGTGAAGACGGCCGCGCACTCGGGTCCCGGCACACTCTCAACGCCTCGTTCCGCGATTGCGAAGACGCAGTACGGCAAGGTTCGCGGCTACCTTGACGGCGGCGTCTTCACGTTCAAGGGCGTGCCCTACGGCGAGACTACGGCGGGCGAGAATCGCTGGCTGCCCGCCAAGGCACCCAAGCCGTGGACGGACGAGATGCTGACGCTCACGTACGGCTCCAACTGTCCACAGAATCTGCACAGTTGGACTGGAGCGCAGACCTTTATTCAGGACTGGGATGACGGCTGGATCAGCGAGGACATGCTGAAGCTGAACATCTGGACTCCGTCGCTGACGGGCAAGCGGCCGGTGATGTTCTACATCCACGGCGGCGGCTACTCGTTCGGGTCGTCTTACGAACTGCCCTCGCACGAGGGCGCGAACATGGCTCGTAACCACGATGTGGTGCAGGTATCGGTCAACCACCGCCTGAACATCCTGGGTTTCTTTGACGCGTCCGTCATCGGCGGCTCAGCGTATGAGGACTCAGTGAACGTCGGCATGACGGACCTGGTGGCTGCCCTGAAGTGGGTTCACGACAATATCGAAAATTTTGGCGGCGACCCGGATCGCGTGATGATCTATGGGCAGTCCGGCGGTGGATCGAAGGTGACGACGCTCATGGGCATGCCCCACGCAAACGGTCTCTTCAGCCGTGCGTCCGTGCAGTCGGGCGGTGGCGGCAACATCCCCACCAAGGAACAGCAGACTGAAGTTGCGCGCCAGATGATGAAGGACCTTGGACTGCAGCCGAACGACATCGCGTCGCTACAGAAGATGGAGTGGGCCAAGCTGAATGCGGCAGGCAATGCTGCGGTGGCGAAGGTCAACCCGCCTGGACCGCCGACCGCCGGCCCCGTCGCAGGCCCACCGCGTGCCGGATGGAGTCCCAGCATCGACGGCAAGAACATCAACCTGCGCTCGTTCTATGACGCTGCCCCGGAGATCTCGAAGAACGTACCCATGCTGGTGGGCTCGGTAAGCGAAGAGGGCAACCGGATGTCGCAGCATCCGACCGAGGAGCAATGGCATGCCAATCTGGCCAAGGCGTACGGCGAGGATAAGGCAACGGCCCTTGTCTCGACGCTGAAAAAGTCTTATCCGAACAAGGCGATTCAGACGCTCTCCTACATGTGTGGAGGCGCCGGCGGACTCAATGGTCTTTCCATGCGCAACAACGTGGTCAAGATGGCGAAGCTGAAGCACGAACTGAACGCTGCTCCTGCCTATGCGTACTACTTCACGTGGCAGACGGCCATTCTGGATGGGCTGCCGGGCGCGTGGCATACGGCGGAGCTTCAGTTCTGCTTCGACAACGCCAAGCGTTGCGAGCAAGGAACCGGCAACACGCCAGAGGCGCAGGCGTTGGCAAAGAAGATGGCGTCGTCCTGGGCGGCCTTTGCGGCGACCGGCAAGCCCAGCACCGCAGGTATCAACTGGCAGCCCAGCGATCCGGCAAGCAATGGGACCATGATCTTCGATAATCAGTGCCGCATGGTCAACGACCCAGACGGCGACTCTCGCAAGATCATCCTCGCCTAAGGAGATGGGTGCCGGCGAAGCCCCGTCGGCACCCATCTTCCGCAACGGAAGCGGATCAATACGATCTTCCCCTCGCCGAACGGCAACACGGTTCTTGTCTCGTCTTCGAAGATTGCCCAGTTAATGCAAATCCGCTATGACTTGCAGTCCGATCCGCCAGCGACGTTGTTTAATGGTGTGGGTCTGCCTGCCGCACCTTTTCGGACGGATGATTTTCCTAGGAAGAACAGCCACTGTCCTTCCTGGGACGACACACTTCGCCGTGAGTCGTATGACAACGGATCTGTTTCGCGACGGTCTTATGTAAAGGAAACGAGCTCATTGCTGGTGAAAGAAACTTATACCGCTGACACACCGCTGAAGCAGCATGCCGACCTGCGGCGCCGATTCCTTTTCATGCTTCCGGCCGTCTTCATCACTTACAGCCTTGCGTATCTTGATCGCGCGAATTTCGGGTTAGGCGCGGCGGCGGGGCTGGCCGAGACGCTGCACATCACAGGCAAACAGACGTCGCTGATCAGCGCGTCTTTCTTCCTTGGATACTTTCTTTTTCAGATTCCGGGTGCTGCATTCGCGCGGAAGCATGGGGCAGCGAAGCTTGTCTTTACGGCATTGTTTTCCTGGGGCGTGCTTGCGTCATTGACCGGCGTCATTCACTCGTTCTGGCTGCTGGCCCTCGATCGCTTTTTGATCGGCGTTGCGGAGAGCATCATCTTCCCGGTGATCCTTCTGCTGTTGACGCGATGGTTCACCAAGGGCGAACGCTCCCGCGCGAACACTTTTCTGATTCTTGGCAATCCGGTTACTGTGCTGTGGATGTCTGCGCTTACCGGCAAGCTGATCGATTCGCTTGGCTGGCAGATGACGTTCATCGTGGAGGGTATTCCCTCCATCGTGTGGGCCTTTGTTTGGATCCTCTTCATCAAGGATTACCCATCGCAGACGGGCTGGTTGAAGCGCGAATCGGTCGCAACGCTGGATGCGGTGCTGTTGGCGGAACAGGCGCAGGTCGCGGAGGTGAAGGCCGTTCGGCAGGCATTGCTACGGCCCGACATTATCCTGCTCGCCGTGCAGTACTTTTGCTGGAGTCTGGGAGTCTATGGCTTCGTGCTATGGCTGCCTACGATTGTGCGGCAGGGTTCGGGCCAGGGTATGGGCAACACAGGCCTGCTGACTGCCATCCCTTACGCGGTCGCCGCGGCGCTGATGCTGGTTGCGTCTTCCATCTCGGACCGAACGATGAAACGTGCGTCAGTCGTGTGGCCGTTTCTGATGATGGGAGGACTGGCGATGCTTGGGTCCTACTTCGCGTCGGGTAAGAGCTTTACCGTTGCGTTCCTATGCCTTATCGTCGCAGGCGCCTGCATGTATGCGCCTTACGGACCTTACTTCGCCATCATTCCAGACCGCGTACCGAAGAACGTTACGGGCGAAGTGATGGCGATGATCAACTCTGCTGGTGCGCTGGGTGGGTTTGTTGGCAGCTATCTCGTTGGCTGGCTGCAGTCTGCGACGGGTGGCCCGAAGGCCGGCTTCCTGCTGATGTCGGTCGCGGTGATCCTGTCTTCCCTGCTGATCCTTCTGCTTCCGAAGCAGGCAGAGCTTTCGGTGCAGCCGGTGCGCATTTAGATCGCAGGTGCCACCGCCCGCTGCTTCTACTTCTTGATGCCGAAGGTGAAGATGGTGGTTGAGCTCGCCGTCTGACCGGGCCTCAGGACGGTGGATGGGAAGCTGGGCTCGTTCGGCGAATCCGGGAAGTGTTGCGTCTCCAGGCAGAAGCCCATGTGCTTTGTGTACTTGATGCCACCGCGACCGGTCAGCATACCGTTGAGGAAGTTACCAGAGTAGAACTGCACGCCGGGTTGCGTCGTCGTGACCTTGAGCGTTCTGCCGCTCTTCGGTTCGTAGACGTCCGCGGCTGGCTTCAACACGCCGTCCGGTCCGTTCAGAACCCAGTTGTGATCGTAGCCACCGCCCATCGTCAGCGCCTCAAATGGTGCGGCAATGCGCTCCCCGATGGTGTGGCTGGTGCGGAAGTCCATCGGAGTGTTGGCTACGGAGTCCAGCTTGCCGGTGGGGATGAGCGTCTTCGATGTGGGCGTGTAGCGGTCACCGTGGATGATGAGCTGATGCCCCAGGACATCTTCGTCCGTGCCCGTGAGATTGAAGTAGGTGTGGTTCGTCAGGTTGACCACAGTTGGCTTGTCGGTTGTCGCCTTGTAGTCGATCTTGAGCGCATTTCCCTTGAGCGTGTACGTGACTTGTGCGGTCAGCGTGCCGGGAAGGCCCATGTCGCCGTCGGGCGAAACCAGCGTGAGTTCCACGCCGTCCGGTAGCTGCTTCGCTGTCCAGAGCTTCTTATCGAAGCCGCCTCGGCCGCCGTGCAGGGCGTTTGGGCCGTCGTTCGGCGGCACCTGGTATTCCTTCCCGTCAATGGTGAAGCGGCCGTTCGCGATGCGATTGCCGTAGCGACCAACGATGGAGCCGTTGTAAGAGCCCCTGTCGGCGAGCCACTCAGGCAGCGTGTCGTACCCGAGCATGACGTCGGCGATCTTGCCATTGCGGTCCGGCGTGCGGATGTCGATCAGGCGCGCGCCGTAGGTGATCACCTTTGCCTCGACGTTCCGGCTCGTCAACGTGAAGACGTCGACCGCGCGGCCATCCGGCATATTGCCGAACGATGCCCTGGTGACCTCGGCGTGCGCGACGATCCCTGCAGAGACAAGCAGAAGCACGAACAACGTTCTCTTCAACATCGTTACCCTCCAAGAAGCTTTGACTTTGCAGGATACGGAGACGGCTTTACGTGAGATCACCTTGTTGTGCTGCTGCGATGGCTCTCAGCTCCGGCAGCACATCGCCTAAGGCGACACCCGCAGCATTCGGCGTGCCGAAGGCGAAGTAGAGCCGCCGGTAGAGCTGGTAGAGCCTTTCGTAGACGGCCACGGCAGCCGGCTGTGGCAGGTAGGAGCGCAGCGGGAGGCAGAGCGCGTCCTGTGCAGCCTCGATCGAGTCGAAGGTGCCGGCCGCTGTGAGCGCGATGATGCCGGAGCCGATGCTGGTGGGTACGCCGTCCGGTACGAGCATTGGCTTGTTCAGGACGTCCGCGTAGATCTGGTTGAGCGTCGTGTTGTTCTGCGGCACACCACCTGCGTTGATGACTCGCTCGACCGGGACGCCGTGCTCGGCCATACGCTCAAGAATGATCCGGGTGTGGAACGCTGTGCCTTCGATTGCAGCGAAGAGTTCGTCCTGCGCCGTGTGAACGAGATTCCAACCGAGCGTGATGCCACCCAGCTCTGGATTCACCAGGACGGTGCGATCGCCGTTATCCCAGGTGAGCCGCATAAGACCCGTCTGGCCTGCGCGATAGACCTCGAGTCCAGCCGCGAGTTCCCTGACAGACTTGCCGGCCCTGCGGGAGATCGCCTCGAAGATGTCACCGACTGCGGATAGTCCGGCTTCGATCCCGGTGAACTTTGGATGGACGCTGCCCGGAACCACACCGCAGACGCCGGGAACCAGCTCCGTGCTGTCGGCCATTGCAATGATGCAGGTGGAAGTGCCGACGACGTTGACGACATCGCCGGCGCGGCAGCCTGCTCCCAGTGCGTCCCAGTGGGCGTCGAAGGCGCCGACCGGAATGGGGATGCCGGCGGGCAATCCCGTGCGCTCTGCCCACTCGGGTGCGAGCTTGCCGTAGATGTGGTCGGAGGTCAGGTACTCGCCGCCGATCTTCGCGCGGATACCTGCGAACAGTGGGTCGACGCCGATGAGGAACTCTTCGGAGGGCAAGCCATCCCACTTAGGGTTCCACATCCATTTGTGGCCCATGGCGCAGACAGAGCGCTTGAGATCCGCAACGTCGGTCACGCCGGTGAGAGTCGCCGCGACCATGTCGCAGTTCTCGATTGCGGTGCCGAACCGTGCTCTCTCCTCGGGTGTTGCGTTGCGCAGCCAATGCAGCAGCTTTGCCCAGCCCCACTCGTGAGAATAGACGCCTCCGCACCAGTCGATGGCTTCGAGGCCCACTTCATGGGCTCGCAGCGTGATCTGCCGAGCTTCCTTGTGTGCGCGATGGTCGCACCAGAGGTAGTAGTCGCCGATGGGCTGCATCGCTGCGTCGACGATCAGGACGCTTGAGCCGGTGGTGTCCAGTGCGAGCGCCACGACATCGGCACCAGCGACACCTGTCTCAGCCAGGACTTTCTGCGTCGCCTCGGCCAGCGCATTCATCTGGTCCGCGTGCGATTGTGTCGCGTAGTCCGGATCGTTGCGGCGCCTGTGAAGCGGATACTCCGCGACCGCCGTCCCTAACCGTCCCTTCGCTGAATCCAGAAGGGTGACTCGAACGCTGAGTGTGCCGAAGTCTGCGCCTGCGACGATTGCCATGTTTCTTCTTACCTCTGTCCGTAGGTCGCAGCAGCGCCATGTTTGCGGTAGTAGTGACGATCCAGCAGCGCCTGTGAGACGCCGGCATGGGGATTAAGGAGCACGGTCATAAAGGCCATCTCGGCGACTGCCTCGAGTACCACCGCATTATGAGCGGCGTCGATGGGATCGCGTCCCCAGGCAAATGGCGCATGTCCCGCGACCAGGACACCGGGTACGGCGAGTGGGTCGATCCCCTGGAAGCGCTCCACGATGGCATGTCCGGTGTTCAGCACGTAGTCGCCGCGAATTTCATCGTCAGTCAGTTCCCGCGTGCACGGGACGGGGCCGTGAAAGTAGTCCGCGTGGGTTGTTCCAAGGGCCGGGATATCACGGCCGGACTGCGCCCAGGCGGTCGCGTTCTTTGAGTGGGTGTGGACCACTCCACCAATCTGCGGAAAGGAGCGGTAGATCTCGAGATGGGTCGCAAGGTCGCTGGAGGGGCGCAGGTCGCCTTCGACGATCTTTCCGTCCATGTTGCAAACGACCATGTGTTCGGGCCGAAGTTTGTCGTAGTCAACCCCGCTCGGCTTGATCACAACGAGATTCTCGTTACGGTCAATCCCGCTGGCGTTGCCGAACGTATAGAGCACAAGGCCGCGCCGGACAAGGTCCTGGTTCGCTTCCCACGTCTTCTGTTTCAACTCAAGCAGCATCATGATGGCGTTTTGAGTATACGTTTTCTCAGATGGATTGCGGTACAAGGATTTTTACGTCTCAATTTGCCGTTCTCTTGCACATTGCCGGGTAAACGCTTACCGTGAGAAGCACCAAACCGGTGAAGGCTAGATGGAAATGACCCCGAATACACCCCTTGAACTCTGGTTCGTCACAGGCAGCCAGCATCTTTACGGCCCCGAAACGCTTCAGCGTGTTGCTGAGAATTCAAAGCAGATCGCCGGCTACCTGGATCAAGCCGCGGAGATCCCGGTGCGGGTTGTCTGGAAGGCCACCCTGACCTCCCCGGATTCTATCCTCGATCTGTGCCAGGAAGCGAACTCCAGCAAGGCCTGCATCGGTCTCGTCCTGTGGATGCATACCTTCTCCCCGGCCAAGATGTGGATTGCAGGCCTGACGGCGCTGCGCAAGCCCTTCCTGCAGCTGCACACGCAGGCGAACCGCGAGCTGCCGTGGGCGACGATCAATATGGACTTCATGAACCTGAACCAGGCCGCCCATGGCGACCGAGAGTTCGGATTCATTACGGCTCGCCTCAAACTGCCGCGAAAGGTCATCGTCGGTTTCTATAGCGATCCTGAGACCGTCGGTGAGATCGGTTCGTGGGCTCGTTCCGCCATCGGCTGGCACCACTCCCGCACGTTGAAGGTGGCTCGCTTCGGCGACAACATGCGCGAGGTTGCTGTCACCGAAGGCGACAAGGTCGAGGCGCAGCGCGTCTTCGGCTATAGCGTCCTGGGCTACGGCATTGGCGATCTTGCCGATCGTATGTCGCACTTCAGCGAGACCGAAGTCGCAGCGCTCGTTGGCGAGTACCGCGAGAGCTATTCGATCGCATCGCAGCACGATCGTGCCGATGCGCTGGCAGTTGCTGCGCGTATCGAACTCGGTCTGCGCGCGTTTCTGACCGAGGGTGGCTTCGGCGCGTTTACCGATACCTTCGAAGACCTGCATGGCATCGGCCAGTTGCCCGGTATCGCGGTGCAGCGCCTAATGGCAGACGGCTTTGGCTTTGCGGGCGAGGGCGATTGGAAGACGGCCGCGCTGGTACGCATCATGAAGATGATGGCGCAGGGGCTGCCCGGTGGCACGTCCTTTATGGAGGACTACACCTACGACTTCTCCGGCACACCGAAGGTTCTTGGATCGCACATGCTGGAGATCTGCCCGTCGATCGCGGCGGAGCGCCCTTCACTTGAGGTGCATCCCCTTGGCATCGGCGGCAAGGCAGATCCGGTGCGCCTGGTCTTCACTGCACCAGCAGGTCCCGCCGTCGTGGCCACCATTGTGGACATGGGCAATCGCTTCCGGATGATTTTGAATGATGTTGACGTCATCCAGCCCGAGCACGATCTGCCGCACCTGCCGGTCGCCCGTGCTCTCTGGGTTCCGAGGCCGAGCCTCAAGACAGCGGCAGCAGCCTGGATCTATGCCGGCGGCGCGCACCACACGGGCTTCAGCCAGGCACTGAACAGCGAGCACCTGGAAGATTTCGCCGTAATGGCCGGTGTTGAGGTTGTTCGGATCGACGCAGATACCGATCTGCGCACGCTCAGACAGCACCTGCTGTACTCCTAAGGAGACCCGAAACGCTCAAGTCAGGCTGCTATGATCCTGACTTGAGCGAGGGATAGTTTGGCAACTCGGAAACGATCAACCACGACAGCAAAGGGAAAAGAGCGGCTTGACATCCGCACTGTTGCTACTGCTGCGGGCGTTTCCGTGGCAACCGTCTCCCGGGTGATGAACAAGGTTCCCACGGTTGACCCACAACTGAGCAAGCGAGTCTGGGCCACCGTCAAAAAGCTTGGCTATATCCCCAACACCCAGGCACGAGCCCTTGTCTCCGGTCGCAGCAAGTTGCTGGGCGTCATCATCTCGGACATCACCAATCCATTCTTCCCGGAACTTATCCAGGGTTTCGAAGATAAAGCGATCGACGTTGGTTACGAGACGCTGATTGGATCCACGAATTACGACCTGCAACGCATGGAGCACTGCGTCCAACGCATGCTGGAGCGGCAGGTCGAAGGTGTTGCGGTGATGACCTTCGGCATTGAAGAGCCACTGCTGGAGCGCCTGTCCTCTGAGGGCATTCCCATGGTCTTCATCGACGTGGCTCCTCGGAAGAAGAACATCTCCGTCATCCATGTGAACTACGACCAGGGCATTCGCGAAGCCGTGCAGCACCTGGCCGCGCTGGGACACCGCCGGATCGGATTTATCACCGGCCCGCCCCGTCTTCATTCTGCGAACGCGCGATTGAATGCGTTCCTCTCTGCTACGGAACGTGTCGGGATTCGTGTGCCGGAGATGTGCATCTTCCATGGTGATCACACGGCGGAGGGCGGCTCCCGCGGTGTGGAGCATCTGCTGAGCATCAAGCAGCCACCCACTGCCATCATGTGCTCGAACGATATGAGTGCGCTGGGTGCGATGCACGCGATCTCACGCGCGGGCCTGTCGATCCCCGCGGACATCTCGCTGATCGGCTTCGACGATATTCAATTGACGGAGTACGTGCTGCCCCCACTCACGACGATTCGCATGTCAGGTCGAGATATCGCCGCGAGCGCCGTCTACGCCTTGCTGAATCCCGGAATCGCCCCAAAGCAGGTGGAGACCAACCTGGTGGTTCGGCAGACGACCGGCGTCCCGTCGAAGCAGACGCCCGGATCGAAGCCGGCCGCCCGAAAGTCAGCGGACAAAGCTTAGTCCTACTCACCGGTAGTAACTCGTGACTTACTGATGATTCCGGGTCAAGACGTAGGCCGCTGTGGCATGCGGTTCCAGGTGCACCTTCAGGTCTGTCGCGCTGCCCTTCTCTGTGCCTTCCCAGGCGTCTCGAACGCTGAAGCTACCTGCTGGAAGACCCAGGTCGGAGAGCTGCCACGCGCCATCGGCTGGTTCGTCACCGATGTTGAATGCGGCAACAGCGAACTGTCCGTTCGGCAGGTCGGAGGTCCACACAATGGTTTCACCGTCGTGCCTTACTTCCCTGCTTGCGATTGCGTTTTGATCGATGCGAAGCAGGTTCCTATTCGTCAGCAGAGCCGTCGTCGGTTCATCGAGTTGCGTGAGGTTTGCCCCCACCATCAACGGGCTTCGCGCGAAGGACCAGAGCGTCACCATCGTTCGTTGTTCCGCAGGAGTCAGGCGAGTATGCCGCGCGACCTTACCCACATCCGGGTACGGCGTGAGTTCCCCAATCGGCAGCATGTCCGCATCGGGCCAGTGCCCAGGGCCTGCGTATTTGCTCCACTTCGCGGCCTGCGCAAATTGATCTTTCACGCTCTTTGGAAATGGCGCCTTCGTCGACCACACATCCCATACGTCATTCGAGATGCGCCACATCTGTGACATGGCGATGACTTCCTCAGCGTGGTCGACCGAGGTCGGCCCGGGTGACAGACTGAGCACCATAGGCCGGCCGGCGTGCTGAATGGCGAGGCGAATTTGTCGAATCTCACTAACTTTGTAGGGGTTGTTGGAGATGCAGTCGACTTTGAGAAAGTCGACTCCCCAGACCGCGTACTGACGAAGCAGCGCGTCGTACCAGGCCTGACCGGCTGGTGTGTCTTTGACGCCCCAGTTGGTGGGATCCCAGGGGCATGCATCGCTTTGATCTGCGGCGTCCGCCAGTTTGAAGGTTGAACCTTCGATGGACAGGTCCCGCTTCACACTCTCGCGCGGGATCCCTCGCACGATGTGAATACCGAACTTCAGTCCCTGCGCGTGGAGCCACTTCCCGATGGGTGCAAAGCCGACATTGGTTGTGCCAGCTGTTGCCGAAGGAAACCTTGACGGTACCGGGATGTAACGGCCGTTCGCATCGAGTTCGTATTGCAGAAGTTCAGGGTGCGGTCGTGATTCCGGGTTGCGCAGGAACCAGCCTTCGTCGATGACGGCGTAGTCATAACCAAAGGGTTTGAGCTTGTTCGTGAGCACCTTCACGTTGTCTCGGAATTGCTGCTCATCAATCCGCAGACCGTACGAGTCCCAGCTATTCCATCCCAGTGGCGGCCGCGCTGCGAGTGCTGGTTTTACGCGCTGCTTCGACTGCTTCTCGACCTTCTGCGCAGGCGCAAAGGCCGCGAACAACAATATCGCCACTGCGATCCAACGCTTCACCAGGACCATCAACAACTCCTCACGAACCACTCTTGCTGCAGTTTAGTTTCCGCGTGGCCGCGGCGCGTTCATCAGCGCGTCTTTTGCTGCAAAGTCCTTTGCCACGCCGACGATCAGGAACTCCAGCGGTTCACTGCCGTTGTTGGTGAATCCCTCTGCCTCATCGAGTCGGACCGGGATGGCGTCTCCCGTATGAATTGCAGCCGATTCTGTACCGATGTGCGCCTCGCCGCTACCGTTCATCACGTAATAGACCTCGCTCAGTGTGGCCTTCGTCGCCGGTCCTACAGAACTGCCGGGTGGGAGCAGCAGATGATCCACGTAAGACCAGGTGGTGGAGAAGACGCTGGGTGGCAGCGCGCGGCGGTACTGCACCGTGCCGGTGCCACCGCCCATGTGATCCACGGGCTTCAACAGAGACCGGTCGAAGTGCATGGAGACGAACTGGGGCACGGGATCGAGTGCGGCGCCCACACGCGAGTCGCCGAGATTGAAGGCATCGTAGACCTTACTCATACCCACGTTGATGTTGAGCCACTGCACCGGCTTGTCCGTCGCGTTGTAGATGCCGTGGGCATGGCCCATGATGTCCGGCACAGCGACGGGCCCTTTGAGTAATGAGGTGTGTCCATCGACTGTGAACTGTGCCTCGCCGTCGAGGATGACGAACATCTCCTCACACTTGTTATGGAAGTGCTGCCCGATGCCGCTCTTTGGCTCAATGACACCGCGATGGAAGAAGATGAGGTTCGTATCCGTCGCATTCATTCCAAGGAGTGGCCGGAAGTCGACAGCACCTGCGCCGTCATGCACGGCCGACTGATGCATTGCCTTCGCCGGATCGGTGTGGCCGATACGTTGTTCCAACGTTTGCGGCGTGCGGGCCGGAGGCGTCGCCGTCTGCGCGGACGAAGTCGATGCTGCGGACACGAAAAGCAATGTAAAGATCAACTTTGCCTGCACGGTCATCTCCTTAGAAACTCGATCTGTTGGAACGCTCTTCAGGCACTCTGCGCGGCTGCTTTAAGACGTCCGGGTACTCTCTGGACGCCTTCGGCAGGCTCACTCGCCTCGCCTGCAAGCGGCCGCTCCGGATGCACAGTAAGCCAGAGGATTGCGGATAACACTGCGAATGCTGCGGCGGTGGCAAAAGAGGTCGTCCATCCGAAGCGCTGGGCGATCCATGGCGTCAGGGACGCGGTGACTGCGCCGCCGATCTGTCCGCCCATATTGACCATGCTGGAGAAGATACCGGAGCTGGGGCCGGCGATATCGATCGAGGCGGCCCAATAGGAGCTCTGCGACAGATAGAGCGCGCCGGCTCCGAGCGCGAGGATATAGCCGGCCAGTTGCGGACTGTGTGTCTGCGATCCAAGGATCAGGAAGACCGCCGTAAGCAACGATGCGCCGGCAGCAAGGCCGCACCGGCCCGCACGCACACCATACTTACGCGCGAGCACGTCATTCAGCTTGCCGCCCGCCAGACAGAAGACGGTCATCGAAAGGAAAGGCAGCATGGTGTATCGCGCGCTGGCTTTCATGTCGAAGCCGCGCACCTGCGCCATGTAGATGAAGAACCAGCTGAAGTAGATCCACGCGACGTAAAGAAATCCAAAGTAAGCAGCCATCATGGCGAGCAGATCGGTGCGGCCGAGAATTAACTTCCACGGCACGGTCTTAGGCGCCGCTTGCAGTGCGGGAGTTGCTGCGTCGGCGTTAGCTATTCCACGGATAAGGCGCAGCTCAGAGGTCTGTACCCACGGGTGCTCTTCAGGACGGTCTCGCGCGATCCACCACCAGATGGCGCCTGCAACCAGTCCCGTTGCCGCGCTTAGCCAGAAGGCAGAGCGCCAGCCGTGATGCAGGATGAACCAGGTCAGCAGCGGCGGTGTGAGTCCACTGCCTGCTCCGACGCCTGCGAAGATGAGTCCATTAACGAGGCCACGCTCTTCCGCCGGGAACCAACGCATCACGAACTGATTCGCCGCGGGATACATCACCGACTCGCCCACGCCAAGACCGAATCGCAGCGCTACCAGGATCATCGCGGCGTGTGAGACGGACGCGGGCAGCAGGGCCGTGAGCGCCGTTGCAACCCCCCACCAAAGCACTCCGAACGCGAGGACGCGCCGCGGGCCGTACCGCGCGGAGACCCATCCCGCCGGGACCTGGAAGGCTGCATAGGCGATCAGGAAGGCGCTCGCCATCCAGCCCAGACGCTGGTTCCCGAGTGCGTACTCTTTGCTGATCTGCAGGCCGGCGATGGAGACATTCGTCCGGTCAAGGAACGCCACCGCGCTCAGAACAAATAGCCAGGAAGCAAGCGCCCAACGTACTCTCGTGTTGCGTTTCACGTCCATTCGCTGACTTACTCCCGATCTTGTAGCAACAACCGTACGACTTACTTGACGTAGTGAGGCAAAGCTCCCGGCGTCTTGACCGGAAGGCGATAGATGCTGGTGGAAGCCGTGATGTACAGCGTCTTGCCGCCGTCGGCCCAGGCCATGTTCGCGGCGACTTCCGGCAGCTTGATCTGTCCCAGGACCTTACCTGCAGGCGAGATAATGCGAATGCCACCCGGCCCGGATGTCCAGAGGTTATTCGCTGAGTCGAGCTTCAGGCCATCGGGAACGTCCGGAGCGCTGCCGGGGTACTCGATAAACCGCGTGCCTTTCGAGACCGTCCCGTCCGCGTTGACGTCGTATCTCTCCACATACATCTCGGGTCCGGAGTTCGACACATAGAGCGTCTTGCCATCCGACGTGAAGCCGATGCCATTGGGTCGGGCCAGCTCGCGAATGGGCGCGGTCAGCTTGCCGTTCGCATAGCGGTAGACGCCGTTAAAGGGCAGCTCTTTCGCGGGGTCGCGGTCCTGGCCGGTGAGCCCATAGGGCGGATCCGTAAACCACAACGAACCATCCGGTGCAAAGACGAGGTCGTTGGGACTGTTGAAGCGTTTGCCTTCAAATCGGTCGAGGAAGGTGGTCGGCTTCTGGTGATCATCAAGCCGGGCGATGCGACGTACACCGTGCTGCGTCATCAGCACGCTGCCGTCCTTGTCGGTCGCCATGCCGTTCGATCCCTTAGGCATTCCAGCGGGATAGCTATCCAGGCCGCCGGCGTGATCGATTAAGACGGGTGTGTGTCCGTCCGCCGTCATGGCGTACATCTTGTTCCCGGCCACATCGGAGAACCACAGTTGTCCCTCATGCCACATTGGGCCCTCAGCGAAGACGAAGCCGCTTGCGACCTTCTCGATCTTCGTGCCGGGTGCGATGACAGCATCCAGCGCAGCATCGAGCCGCACGACTTCCAGGCTGGCTGACGCTGCCTGGGCTGGCGGGGACGCGACGACCGCCGGAGCGGGCTGCTTCGCCTTGCATCCGGCGAGCGCCACACTCATGACGCTCCATACGATCCATCTCGAGTTCAATCTCATCTGTGTGCTTTCTTCCCTGGAACAAACCATTCGTCGACTGAAACTGCTCGTCTAAGCCTTGTCCGTGAGCAAGACCAGGTAATCCTTGTTCGTCACGGTGTCTTCGATCAGCGGCCACACGCGCTGATGGATTGCCGACGCGATCCACTTCTGGCGCAGTTCCTCGCTCTTGTACGTGAGCTGGAAGCGATAGTTGATGTTCGGCATCGGCGCCGGCTGGCCCTGCATCACCTTACGAAGCTTCAACATCTTGACGTCGATGTAGCCGTCAAACTTTGCCGCAGCCGGCAGGAAGTCCATGTGGAAGTGGTGCAACATCTCCTGCTCACGCGCCGGATCGATTGCCAGGTCGCAGTAGAGAACGATGCCGCCGCCGCTTCCCTTCGCTGGCTCAGCCTCTGCAAGGACGAGCGACGACAAGGAACTGGTGACACCGAGCATGGTCGAGTACTTCAGGAGCGATCTTCTATTCATGCTTCCTCTCAAATCACGATCCATCACGAGATAATGGAAAACGTTTACTAATTTCCACCAATCCCCTTCGAGATCAGTGACTGCGAATGAGATAAGTTCGAGGCGTGGAGAAAACTAGCTTCCTCAATGCCCCGCTGTCAACGGGCACCTTGATCCGACTCCTTCGTCACGGCTTCGGCACAGCGACAGAGTCGATCGGGACCGGCATCATGCCGAAGTATCGTGAGAGATAGTCCTGCACTCGTGCTGCCTTGGCGTTATCTCCCTGTGCTCCTCTCGAGCGCATGTCCTGGATGAGGTCATGCCAGCCCTCAGACGACCGGCGGACTGCCACCGCTGTGCTGACACCATGACACTGCCCGCACATACTCAACACGTCGTCCTTACCTGCGCCGTCCGGCAATGTAGTTGGCCCTGCCGATGCCGGAAGCGCCGCGGTGGATGGCCCGCTCGGAGTCTGGCCGCCGGGAGGTCTGGGTGGAAGTTGCATCGGCGTGGGAGCGAACTGCGTCAGGTCCACCGCAGCCTCACCAGGCTTTGGAAGCGCGTAAGCCAGTAGGATCGCGTGGAAGCTGGAGAAGCGCCCCGGCATGCCGATTGTGCCGGGTCCGCCATCCGGAATCACGACATACTGCCGCCCACTCTTGCCGCGATAAGTCGTCGGCGTCGAGACTGCGGGCGCGGGCACCGACACGGTCCACACCTCTTTGCCGGTACGTGAATCAAAGGCACGGAAGCGCGAGTCGACCGTCGCGCCGATGAAGACAAGACCACCCGCAGTGGCGATCGATCCACCGATATTTGCCGTGCCGGCGTTCTTACTTGCCGCACCATAATCGTCCGACGTACCCAGTGGTGTGCGCCATGCAATGTCGCCCGTGTTTGCGTTCACGGCGATCAGTTCGCCCCATGGCGGGTTGATGCAGGGCCAGCCCTTTGGATCGTTGAAGCGGCCATAGGCGCCCTCCAATTTGTAGCCGCCCGCTGCATCCGGGACCATCCGGCTTGTCGTTGGCACATTGGAGATATTTGCGAAGAAGTAGCCGAGCCGCGGATCGGTTGAGACGCCGCCCCAGTTGCCACCGCCAGAGGTTCCCGGCGCAAACAGCGTGGTGCCCTTGATGCTGACCGGAGTATATGGACCGTCGTTGTGCAGTTGCAGCTTGTCCCACTGCGCCAGGCAGAACGCATGTGCTTCCGGCGACATCGTCGTGATGTCCGCCTTCGTCACACTTGTCTTCGCCAATGGCAGCGGCTTCATAGGAAAAGGCTGCGTCGGCGAACTATGCTCACCCGGCACGTCGCTTTGAGGCACGGGTCGCTCCTCGTCTCCGAAGACCGGCTTGCCTGTGCGACGGTCCAGCACAAATGCGAGTCCCGACTTCGGCACCTCAACCAGCGCGGGGATCAACTGACCGTTGCGGCGGATATCAATCAGGCTTGGCGCGGCAGGCGCGTCGACGTCGTTGATGTCGTGATGCGTGAATTGATAGAACCACTTCAGCGTTCCCGTCGCTGCATCGAGCGCGACGATTGAGTTGGCGTAATAGTTCTTACCCGGGCGATCAACGCCGTTGTAACTGTCATCGGGATTGCCAATGGGAATGAAGACAAGCCCCGTCGCCGCGTCCACGGTAGCGCCGCCCCACGCGCTTGGTCCGGCTCTTTCCTTCCAGCCCTCCGGCCCCCACGAACCATCCTGTGGCTCGCCGGGTTGTGGAACGGTATGGAACCGCCAGACAAGCTTGCCCGTGCGGACGTCAAAGGCGCGCGGGTCGCCGCTGGGACCTTTGCTGCCAAACTCCTGTGTCGACGGAGAGATGATCGCCAGGTTCTTATAGATCGCAGCCGGTGAAGAGATCGTGTAGAGAGCGTTGGGATACTTGTCGGCAACGTCATCCCGCAGGTTCACCAGGCCGTCTTTGCCGAAACCTCCGACTGGTACACCCGTCACCGCATCCAGCGCGTACAGGCGATCTACCGTTGCGTAGATAATCCGCGGAGTGAGCGCGCCGTCGCCGGGCCAGTACGCCACGCCTCGGTCACGCCCCGGTCGCGAGATACCCTTGGGGACGAACTTCCATAATTCCTTGCCTGTCTCCGGGTCAATTGCAGATGCCCCGCCTGGTATCGAGAGATACATCACGCCGTCTACAACGATGGGATTCCCTTGCCAGGTGCGGCCTTTGACGCCGGTGTCATAGACCCAGACGGGCTTCAGGTTCTGCACATTGCCGCGATTGATCTCCGACAACCCAGAGTACCGTGTATGACCTGCATCCAGCGTTGAGGTGGGCGTGCGTTGCCGTGGAGTCACCGCCGCAACCGCGGCCAATGCACACAGGGAGACAGCAACAACCCAGCCGGTGTTCCGAATCTTCGTCTTCATCAATCGAGCTTTCGTTGTCCTGTATCGACTGCCGTTACGATTTCTGTTGCTGGCTTAAACGACCGACACACGCGGATCAAGTTTCCAGACGGCCTTGGCACTCGGATCAGCCAGTGGTCCGGGTAATCGGGTGGCGCCCGTGGCCTTGCCGAAGAGATCGTTGTCGATATGGTTGAAGGCGCTCACCGTCGGAAGCGGCTGCTTGCTGCTCATGGTCAGCTCCAGCGTGTCCGGGTTGAAGTCAATCTGCGCATCTGCTGTTGCACCGTTCTTATCCCAGCCATGCGTCTCGCGCCAAGCTGGAAGATCGAGCCACTGCTTTGAGTCGGATGTCGTGAAGCCGAGATAGCCCTGTGGCATGGAAACATAGAGGTTGCCGTCCGCCTCGTTCCGGGTGTTCAGGAAGACGACGGCAGACTTACCGCAGTGGCTGAAGATGTTATTGAAGATCTTGTTACCCGTAGCCGTGCCGGTACCGGCTCGGTCTTCGCGAATGATGGCAAACACGCCGGAGTTATCGCAGCGACCAATCAGGTTCTGCGCGATGACGACGCGGTCACTGGCATTGATGAAGATGCCGGAACCTGCGCAGCCTCTCTGTCCGGGTGTTCCCGGCTCCGCATTGCGAACGTCCCAGATGACGTTGTTGTCGATTTGGTTCTCCTGAAGATTGACCTCAATGTGTACAGCGGCACTCACCGTCAAGACGTCTGCGAAGACGTTGCTGGTAATGCGATTGTTGACGTTGCCGCTGTCGAACCACACCGCGTTCGCATGGCGAATGTGACGGATGACATTGCGCCGGAAGAGCATGTTCTGCGCACGATGAAATTTCACCGCGCCCGCCTCCCACGCACGTTCTGCATCGGCCCAGCCGCACCACTCGATCAGATTGTCTTCAATTAGAGTGTTCTTCGTGCCCATGCCACCGATGGCCTCCACACCGCAGTAGCGGATGGTGTTGCCACGGATGATCTGATTGAGACCCGCATTCGGTGCGCCGGGGCCGTTCCAGTCACCATTCCCGATATCAAGGCCGGTACCGTTCGCCCACTCGATGGTGTTGCCCTCAATGATCCAGTGGTTGCCGCCCGCGGTCGATACCAGGCCTCGTTGCGGCACCGGGATCACGTTGCCCGCGTGCTGAAAGGTGATGCCCTTCACTCGGATGAAACCAAGACCTTTTTGCGACGGCGCGAAGACCTGCTCACGCGTCGTGACTTCGATGGTGTGGTCGGCAGGCTCTCCCTGCGGCAGACGTACGTGCACTCCAGTACCTGAGTTCTCCACCCAGAAACGACCGTCAGGTGTGCCGCCTACCTCCTGCATGATGGGCGCGGTGCGAACGCGCGTTGGGAGTCCGTTGAGTACCTTGGCAGCTGTGGGCGGCGGTGGTCCAGGCAGATTTGCAGAAGCGAGTTCACGGAGTTGCTCGACCGGCTCAAGCGGTTTGCCATCCACAAAGACCAGGCCGCGCCGACGGAAGTAAGGCCCCATGTCGACAGACTTGGTATCAAGCCAGGAGCGATCGCCCGGCGCACTTGCCAGTGCGAATGGATTGTAGGCATCCGGGAAAAGCTTGCCGCTCAGTTCATGCTGCCAGGCCGTAACCTGTCCGCTTTGCGGTCCGCGGCCCATTGCGACCGACTCTTTCTCCCAGCCCTCCTTCAGAATCTCTGACCCCTTGACGATGACCTGCGCACCCGGAGCAGCCTCATAGCTGATCATGCGCGTGGCGCCTGTCCCGCCGCGCATAGGGCGCACGCATTCGCGATACGTACCGGCGGCGATCACAACTCGCTCCCCCGGCTGAAGCACCTGCGCCGCCTTGTTAATCGTGCGGAAGGGCTTTGCAGAAGTGCCCGGGCCGTTGTCGTCCGCCTTCTGCGATTTGTTGTCGACGTAGTAGGTCTTGGTGAACTGCAGTGGCTGTTCCCAGGACACGTGGCCGCTGCCATCCGGCAGACGATTGTCCGATGCTGCAGCCAAACCCTGCGCGAAGACGCCTCGCCCCAACCCAAGCATCATGCCTGCGCCTGCTGCGTATTGCAGGAACTGACGTCTGTCTATTGAAGAAGATCTATCCGCTGGCACTTTCACACGAGACGCATCGTACGCACTGCCTGATTGCATTCCGGCCCCATTCCAATACATGCATGCGACCGACGTTGTTGTGACAGCCCCAGAGCTACACGGATACTCGAGATAGCTCCGGCAGAATCCGCAGATCCGAATCCCTGGCTATTTGAGTAAACGTTTCCCCAACATAAGTTCGCGGCGCGAACGAAATCATACGATGCCCATACGAAATTGGGCAAGGCTTGAATTTCTGACATTGGTATGGGCGGGTTTTGAGTTCCAGTGGCGCCGGATAGGACGCAAACTGATCGAACAGATCAAGCGCGCTGCGAGGTACGGACGCGGCGGCTCGTCAGGCCGTCTGCTCGCTCGCTGAGGCGGGAATACCATCGATCGGGAGGAATACCCGGAAGGTCGTCTGGCCCGGATTGCCGTCGACACTCTTGCGACTGCGCACACGAATGTTGCCGTGGTGGCGGTCGACAATCTCCTTCGACACCCACAAGCCCAGTCCCGTTCCGGTAACACCCTTGGTCGAGTAGAAGGGCTCGAATAGATGTGCGATGGTCTCTTCACCCATGCCACTGCCGGTATCGCAGACGGTGAGTGCAAGGCCGCGAGCCTCGGTTACTGGATTGTGTGTCTCGGTCGTCCGAACAGTAATGCTGCCGCCGCCCGGCATCGCGTCGATGGCGTTGCCCAGCAGATTTACGATCACCTGCCGAATCTCGCCTTCGTACGCAAAGATGGGAGACGTCTGACGGTAGCGCCGTTCGATCTGTATGCCCTGCCGGCGAATCCGCGATTCGAAGAGGGCAAGAACCGTCTCGATCAGTTCGCTCGTCTCCGTCGGCATGGGCCGGCTGGATTGACGATGGAAGCGGAGCGTCTGCACCGTGATCTGCGCGACGCGATCGAGCTCTTTCTGCGCAATTTCAAGGTAGGAGCGACCGATGTCGTCCAGCGCCGTCTGCTGAACGAGGTACAGGCAGTTCGTGATGGCTGCGAGCGGATTATTGATCTCATGCGCGATGGATGCTGCGAGTCGCCCGGCCACTGCAAGCTTTTCGGTCCGGCGGAGCACCTCTTCACTGCGCTTTTGGTGGCTGAGATCCGCGATAAAGACGGCAAGCTCGCGATGCCCTGCCTCCTGCTCGCGATCCAGGAATGCCATACCCACCAGGACATCGACGGCTAGCCCCGCAGAGGTCGTGCAGGTCGCTTCGAACGGCTCTTCTGCGGCGCGTTGCTCCAGCTCGGCAAAGGGCGCGTCCAGCGCGCCACACAAGGACGCCAGCGTGATGTCCCCGTTCAAAACCTTCTCAGGAGCAAAGCCCAAAAGCCGCTCAGCGGCGGCGTTGGCGTAGGTGATACGACCCGAGCTCTGGCTGATCAAGAGCCCCAGAGGCATGGCGTCGACCAGGTGATGGAAGCGTGCCTCGCTGACCGCGAGCGCGCGTTCTGCCAACAGCCGCGACTTGCGCGCCGACGCCTCACGCAATTCCCTCTCAACCACCGGAATCAGGCGTGCGACATTCTGCTTAGTGACGTAGTCTTGCGCACCTGCACGCATGCTCTCAACGGCCGTCTCTTCTGAGATAGCGCCAGACATCATGATGAACGGCAGGTCATAGCCGCTCTGCCGCGCGATGCTGAGCGCAGCGGGGCCGCTGAAATTTGGCAGGTTGTAATCGGCAATGACCAGGTCCGGAACACTGGCAGAGATAGCCGCCATCATCTCTGCGGCAGTCTCCACACGTGTCACACGGGGCGCGAAGCCGTTACGGCGAAAATGCCGTTCCAGTAGCGCAGCGTCATCCTGATTATCCTCCACCAGCAGCAATTGAAGCTGCCGCGGCGGAGCTAGCTCATCGGCGGACATTCGTTCAGCACCAGCCAGTACATTCCGAGCTGCCGTGTCGCCTCCGCAAAGTCCGTGAAGTTCACCGGCTTGCGGATATAGCTGTTGACGCCCAGCTTGTAGCTTCGAACGACATCGCGCTCTTCGTCAGAGGAGGTGAGAACCACAACCGGCAACATGCGCGTCGTATCGTCTTCGCGGATCCGGCGCAGGACTTCCAAACCTTCTACCTTCGGCAGCTTCAGATCCAGCAGTACCAATTGCGGACGGACAGCATCCGGCCCGAAGAGAGACGCAATCGCCTCTTCCCCATCGCGTGCCACGCGTACTTCATTGGCGATGTTGCTCTTTTTGAGAGCACGGATCGTCAAAAGCTCATGGTCGGGGTCATCTTCAACAAGCAGGATCAAACGTGTAGCCTCAGCCATGCCGTCATCCTAGCGTAAACCAGAACGTCGCGCCATGATCGACCTCGCTATCCGCCCAGATGCGGCCGTGATGCCGCCGGATCACACGCGCTACCGTCGCCAGGCCGATGCCGGATCCCTTGAAGTCCTTGTCCCCATGCAGACGATTGAAGGCGTTGAAAAGCTTGTCCTTGTAGTGCATGTCGAAGCCGGCGCCATTGTCCTTCACGCGCCAAGCCTTCTGTTCTGCGTCCCAACCGAACGAAATCTCCGCATCCTCGCGGCGCGCTGAGAACTTCACCGCATTCCCCAGCAGGTTTTCGAGCGCCACCTGTACCAGCTTGGGATCGGCATTCTCCTGCGGTCCCGGAGTCACCGTAAAGGCAATCTTCCGGTCGGGATTCTCTTCGCGCAGTTGCGCCACGACGGTCTCCGCGATCTCCGACGGATGGATCGTCTCGCGGGTCACATCCGCACGGGTGATGCGCGACAGTTGCAGCAGCGCATCAATCAACTGGCCCATGCGCTGCACGCCGGCACGGACTCGTCCGATATAGTCCCGGCCCGTGTCGTCCACGACATCGGCGTAATCCTCCATGAGCGCAAGGCTGAAGCCGTCAATCGTCCGCAGAGGCGCACGCAGGTCGTGCGACACGGAGTAGCTGAAGGCCTCAAGCTCACGGTTCGTGGTCTCCAGTTCAGCCGTCCGCTCACGCACACGCGCTTCAAGCTCCAGGTTCAGAACCCGCACTTCCTCCGCAGAGCGCTCTGCCTCCGCCCGCGCCACACCCAGGCGCTCATTGGCAAGCTCAGACGCAAGACGCAGCGACCGTTCCTGCCAGAAGTACCAGGTAACAAAACCAATCATCAGCAGGTCCAGCACGCACGCCAGGGAGATAGCAAAGATTGTTCGCGCACCGTTGTGCCGAGCCTCATCGGCTCGGTTCGCAAGCAGGCGCCGTTCCTCGCCGTCCATCTGCGCGACAAGGCTGCGCAGATGTTCCATCTCCGCAGCTCCGATGCCGCTGGAAACAAGTGAAGATGCTACTTCCAGACCACCCGCTCGCCTTGCCTCGCCGCTCTGCTCCAACAGTTTCATGCGGCGGCCAATGGAGGCATGGACCTCATCGATAGTGCTCTGCTGAATGGGGTTGTCGAGGGTCAGGTCCTTGAAACGCTGCACGTCCGCGGGCAACGTGCGCTCGGCCTCACGGAACGGTCCGAGAAACGGTTCCTGCCCTGTGATGACAAAGGCGCGCGCCGAAGTCTCAGCGTTGGTAACGGTCAGCATCAACTGCTCTTCCTGGCCGATGACCTCCCACGTATGCGCCAGCCACGCCTCGCTGTCCAGCAGCGATCGCACTGCAGAGACAGCGAACCAGGTATTCATTGCAACGACAAGCACCGCCGCGAACAGCGCGAGTGGAACCACAGAACGGGAGGAGCGGGCAGGCATATTTCGTCATTGTAGGCGACCCCACACCCCAGCAACGGAAGCAACGGCAACGGGGCGAGCCAAAATGACGAACGCTGCCGTTGCACTTCATGGCATGCGAGAAATGGTGGACGCCGCAGGAAATAGAGCCTGAAGCTACCTACGAATGCAATGAGAATGCAGAAGGCACAGGTGCCGCAAGCTCGAGCCGTTCCCCCGTGACCGGATGGTCGAGTGTCAGAAGTCCTGCGTGGAGGAGATACCCCCCATCGCCCGGGAGCCCGGGAAGATCTTCCAGCGGCATGCCCGTTGGTCCATACAGTGGATCGCCCACGAGTGGATGGCCGATGGACGCCAGATGAATCCTGATCTGATGAGGACGGCCCGAATAGAGGCTTACCTGAAACGTCGTTGTATCTGCGCCGCGCGCGATCACCTTCGCCAAAGACTTCGAAGGTTTACCACCGGGGTGGGCCGCCCAGACAGAACCGATGCGCGGGTGCGGCACCGGGCCGATGGGTGTGAGGATCTCGTAGACGTCGTGCTGCGCAATGCCCTGAGCCAGTGCCCTGTAGATCTTTTGAATGCTCGGAGTGTTCCAGTTTGCAGAGAGGTGCGCTGCCACCTTGGATGTCTTTGCGAAGAGGACAATGCCAGTGGTGGCTCGCCCAAGGCGGTGCACAGGATTCGCGCTGGGGCGTTGCTTTTGCACCAGGCGTAGAAGCGTGTTCTCCATGAAACCGCCACCAGGAAGGGTGGGCAGTCCACCCGGTTTATTCACGGCGAGCAGGTAGGGGTCTTCAAAGAGCACTTCGAAGTGCTGAGGAGTCTCTGCCTCGATCCAGGTCGGGCGGTCCCACACAAGGGTCTGACCCAACTTCAGCCACTCGCTTCCCGTCGCAACAACACCATCGAGAGTCACTTCGCGGTCGTTCAGCTTTTGCTGCCATTCTTGCGCTGTCGCATGCGGATAGAGGCTTGCCAGGTGCGCGAGCAGGGTTCGACCACAGTACTTGTTGCTGATGACTGTGGTGTAGGCATAGCCCCGATTCAGCATGTGGCTTGAGTGTAAGCGATGGCCACCGTGTCATTCGATAGTATGGGGCGACCCTATGAAGACAATCGGCATTCTGGGTGGCATGTCAGCGGCATCCACACAAACCTACTATCGAGAGCTGTGCAGCCGTACGCGCGAACGTCTCGGTGGCCTTCACTCTCCAGAACTCCTGATCCGTTCTCTCGACTTCGCGCGCATCGAGGAGTTGCAGATGAAGGGAGACTGGGCGTCAGCAGGCGACATTCTGAACCGGGAGGCAAGGGCGCTCGAGCGCGGCGGTGCGGACTTCCTACTGCTCGCAACCAACACCATGCACAAGCTTGCCGAGGAGATGATGCGCGGTGTCACCATCCCACTGCTGCACATCGCCGACGCGACGGCCGCCAGCATCGTCTCGAAGGGCCTGCAGTCCCCTGGCCTGATGGCAACAGCATTCACGATGGAGCAGACGTTCTATACCGACCGGTTGATCGCTGCTGGTCTGGCGCCAATCATTCCCAAGGAAGCTGACCGCGCCGAGACGCACCGGATCATCTATGAGGAACTCTGCCGCGGGGTTGTAACCGCGCAAAGCGAAACGGCCTGTGCAGCGATCGCAGAACGCCTGGTGCAACGCGGTGCTGACTGCCTGATTCTCGGCTGCACGGAGGTAGGCATGTTGCTCAACCAAGGCAATGTGTCCGTACCGGTCTTCGACACCACGCTTCTTCATTGCGATGCCGCACTGACATTCGCGCTCGCGTAAACGCATGAGGTAAGCGTCCCGCACAGAAAGAAACGGCCCGCGCAATTCGCGCGGGCCGTCTCTTTTTGTTTGCTTCGACCGCGGCTTTACGCAATCTCGAAACGATCGAGGTTCATCACCTTCGTCCATGCTGCAACGAAGTCCTTCACGAACATCTCCTTCGCATCGCTGGCCGCATACACTTCTGCGAGCGCACGAAGCTGGGAGTTGGAACCGAAGACCAGGTCGACGCGGGTTGCCGTCCACTTGATCTCACCGGTCGCACGGTCGAGACCTTCGAAGAGGCCCTCGCCCGTCGAGGCCGGCTTCCACTCCGTCGCCATGTCCAGCAGGTTGACGAAGAAGTCGTTCGTCAGCGTGCCGGGCTGGTCGGTGAAAACACCGTTCTTCGATCCGCGGTGATTCGCACCCAGGACCCGCAGGCCACCAAGCAGAACTGCCATCTCCGGCGCGGTCAGCGTAAGCAGTTGCGCGCGATCGATCATCAACTCCTCAGCGCGCAGTTTGTGGCCGGGCGTCAGGTAGTTGCGGAAGGCGTCTGCCTTCTGCTCGAGGAACGCGAAGGATACAACGTCGGTCTGCTCCTGCGAGGCATCGGTGCGGCCCGGCGTGAACGGAACCTTTACGTCGAAGCCTGCCTTCTTCGCCGCCGCTTCGACGGCAGCGGTGCCGGCGAGAACGACGAGGTCAGCAATCGAAACGGGCTTGCCGAAGTCGCTCTGGATGCCTTCCAGCACTGTGAGCACCTTGGCGAGCACCTGGGGCTGGTTGACCTCCCAGCTCTTCTGCGGCTCCAGGCGAATGCGACCACCGTTGGCGCCGCCGCGCTTGTCCGAACCGCGGAAGGATGCTGCTGCGCCCCATGCGGTTGCGATGAACTGCGCCGGGGTTACGTCCGAAGCGAGAATCTTGGCCTTGAGAGCTTCGATATCTGCATCGCTGATCAGTTCGTGCGTCACTGCCGGAACCGGATCCTGCCAGAGTAACTCTTCCTTGGGAACCAGCGGTCCCAGGTAGCGAGCGAGGGGGCCCATGTCGCGGTGGGTCAGCTTGAACCAGGCGCGAGCAAAGGCATCGGCGAAGGCTGCAGGATCCTTCTGGAAGCGCTTGCCGATCTTCTCGTAGATGGGATCAAACTTCAGCGCAAGATCCGAGGTGAACATCATGGGCAGGTGCTTCTTGTCCTTGATGTGAGCGTCCGGGAAGGTCTCCCCTTCCGCCGTGGCGTACCACTGCCATGCGCCGCCGGGTCCCTTACGCAGAGCCCAGTCGAAGTTGTAGAGGTTGTCGAGATACTCGCTGTCCCACTTGATCGGATTGGAGGTCCAGGCGCCCTCAAGACCGGAGGATATGGTGTCCTCCGAGTGGCCCTTGCCCTTGGAATTCTTCCAGCCAAAGCCCTGCTGCTCGATGGGAGCGCCTTCCGGTTCGGGTCCTACGTTCGGACCGGGATCGTGTGCACCGTGGCCCTTACCGAAGGTGTGTCCGCCGGCGATCAGCGCAAACGTCTCTTCGTCGTTCATCGCCATGCGGCCGAAGGTCTCGCGGATGTCGCGGGCAGAGCCGATGGGGTCGGGCTTGCCATCAGGGCCTTCGGGGTTCACGTAGATAAGACCCATCTGCACGGCGGCGTACGGCTGCTCAAGCTCGCGATCGCCTTGGTAGCGGTCACTGCCAAGCCATGTGCCTTCCGAGCCCCAGAAGACGTCTTCCTGCGGCACCCAGACATCGGCGCGGCCGCCTGCGAAGCCAAAGGTCTTGAAGCCCATGGTCTCGAGCGCGATGTTGCCCGTCAGGATCATCAGATCGGCCCAGGAGATCTTCTTGCCGTACTTCTGCTTGACCGGCCAGATCAGACGGCGAGCCTTGTCGAGCGAGACGTTGTCAGGCCAGCTGTTCAGCGGTGCGAAGCGTTGCGTGCCCATACCTGCGCCGCCGCGGCCGTCGTACTGGCGATAGGTGCCGGCGCTATGCCATGCCATGCGGATGAAGAACGGACCATAATGGCCGTAGTCAGCAGGCCACCAGGGCTGCGACGTCGTCATGACCGCCTTCAGATCTTCGATCACAGCGTTCAGGTCGAGGCTCTTGAACTCCTCGGCGTAGTCAAACTCCTTGCCCATAGGATCGACGAGTTTGTTGTTCTGCGACAGAACAGCCAGGTCCAGGCGATCGGGCCACCATGCCACGTTGTTCATGATCTTGCGTGAATTGTGGGTGACCGCACCACCCTTGGGCGATTCCGTTTCGGTCGCGGTGACATTCGGTGCGGGACGGTCGCCGGTGACGCCGGTTACCGGGCACTTCATTTCGTCTGACATGCTTGCTCCTTGTTCTCGTGCCTGGGGACAGCCATCCCCAGTTGCTCTGCTGCAGTTTTCTGTGTTGCGGGATTCAAACCATCCGAATCCCAAACTTTGCTTGATGGTGAAGTGAGATGGATCTATCCGGTGCTGATCCCGCCGGTTCTTACAGAAAGCGTGGGGGAGGCCGCTACGCAACTGCTGCAGAGACCCCGAAGGATGAGTTCGTATTCGCGCACAACGCGGTCACCGACGGCGCCTGCCGGCGGGCGTGGCACATCGAACCACGTCATGTTTTCAACCCCGCCGCACTTGTCGCAGATGAAGTGATGGTGCGGAATTCCCTTTGCATCGAACCGTGCCGATCGCCCTTCCACAGCCACTTCCCGCACCAGACCAGCTTCAACCATGTCCTTCAAATTGCGGTAAACGGTCGCGCGGGAAGACCGCGGATCCAGGCGGTTCACACCGTCGAAGATCTCCGCAGCGGTGGGATGGCCCTCATTCTCCATCAGGAATGCCATCAGGCAGTAGCGCTGCGGAGTAAACTTCACTCCGTGCGCATCCAGTCGGTGCCTGATCTCTTCCATATCCACCGCTAGATAAGAATCTGTCTCAACTGCGAGATTGTCAAGCGGGCTTTTCCAGAGGGCACGGCATGCGGTCAATCAATAAGTGAAGGGGAGGAGAATACTCTTGTTGAGGCGGAGAAAAGGACAACCATGCAGGTAAGCGTAGAAGGTAACGAACTCGTGATCCGTATCCCACTCCTTGCGGAACCGACCAAATCGAAGAGCGGCAAAACCCTGCTGGTTGCCAGCAGTGGCGGCAACATCGAGACACAAGCCACCGTAAACGGAAAGCCGATCACTGTCGGTCTCAACGCCTATATCTCAAAGTAGTTTCTGATACCCGGCCTGCCAGGCCGACAAGCTTCAAAGCCGATCGTACTGCCTGTGGGAGCTTGTACCCCCAAGGCGACATAGAGCTTCGCGGGCGTGCATTACGTCGCATTTCCAGCCGCCCACGGCCGATACTGCGCGACTTACGGTACCCGTTAGAGCCTGAACCCGCATCACACCAGGCATTCCTGTTACCAGCAAAATCAAAAGGCCCACTCCGAAGAGTGGGCCTTTATGTTTATGCCGGCGATAACCTAATCTCCCACACAGTCGCCCGTGCAGTACCATCGGCTCAACGAGACTTAACTTCCGTGTTCGGGATGGGAACGGGTGTAGCCCTCGTGATATTCTCACCGGCAAATTGTCAAAACTCGCGCTCACGCTGCGAAGTTTCACGACTGAATAGATTGAGTAGACATATACTTCGTAATTTTCGTACTTAGTTTCGTCGCAGAGCTTGCGCTCCGAACATAACTACTTAGCTTGTGTCGAATGTCTCAGGACAAAAAACGAATGTTTCTGCGCAGAGTAAATTCTATGATCAAGCCGAACGGGCGATTAGTACTGGTAAGCTACACGCATTACTGCGCTTCCACATCCAGCCTATCAACCTAGTGGTCTTCTAGGGCCCTTCATTTCCCTTTTGGGTTGGGAGATCTCATCTTAGGGCATGCTTCCCGCTTATATGCATTCAGCGGTTATCATAACCGAACTTCGCTACCCAGCCGTGCCTTTGGCAAGACAACTGGAACACAAGAGGTTCGTCCATCCCGGTCCTCTCGTACTAAGGACAGCCCCCTTCAAATCTCCTACGCCCACAGCAGATAGAGACCGAACTGTCTCGCGACGTTCTGAACCCAGCTCACGTACCGCTTTAATAGGCGAACAGCCTAACCCTTGGAACCTTCTACAGCTCCAGGATGCGATGAGCCGACATCGAGGTGCCAAACCATTGCGTCGATATGAACTCTTGGCAATGATCAGCCTGTTATCCCCGGCGTACCTTTTATCCGTTGAGCGATGGCCCTTCCATACAGAACCACCGGATCACTAAGGCCTGCTTTCGCATCTGCTCGACTTGTAGGTCTCGCAGTTAACCACACTTATGCCTTTGCACTCGACGGCTGATTTCCAAACAGCCTGAGTGTAGCTTCGCGCGCCTCCGTTACAATTTAGGAGGCGACCGCCCCAGTCAAACTACCCGTCTTACTATGTCCCTCTTCCCGATAAGGGAAGGAGGTTAGAGTCACAACAATCGCAGGGTGGTATCTCACCGTTGGCTCCACCGAAACCGAGATCCCGGTATCAAAGCCTCCCACCTATCCTGCGCAGCAATTGCCGTAACCCATAGTAAAAGTATAGTAAAGGTGCACGGGGTCTTTTCGTCTAGCTGCGGGTAACCGGCATCTTCACCGGTACTACAAGTTCGCCGAGCAACTCGTTAAGACAGTCGTACGATCGTTACTCCATTCGTGCAGGTCGGAACTTACCCGACAAGGAATTTCGCTACCTTAGGACCGTTATAGTTACGGCCGCCGTTCACTGGGGCTTCAATTCAGAGCTTCGCTTGCGCTAACCCCTCCTTTTAACCTTCCAGCACCGGGCAGGAGTCAGCCCCTATACGTCGTTTTAGACTTTGCAGAGACCTGTGTTTTTGTTAAACAGTCGCCGTACGCGTTTCACTGCGGCCACTTCGGGCTATGAACCCTACCGTGGCGACCCTTCTCCCGAAGTTACGGGTCTAATTTGCCGAGTTCCTTAACAAGCCTTCACTCGAGCGCCTTTGGATATTCTCCTCGTCTACCTGTGTCGGTTTGTGGTACGGTTCCCAATTCCTCTCCTTAGAGGTTTTTCTTGACAGCGTGAACTCATCAGCTTTCAGGCATACGCCTTACTGTTTTACACCTCACTGTTAAGACCCGACGGATTTGCCTATCAGATCCAGCTTACGTGTATCAACCCCCATAGCCATAGGAGGGCCTGATTATCCTTCTGTGTCACCCCATCGTAATAACGAGGTATTGGGAGGTCCGGAATATTAACCGGATATCCATCGCTTACGCCTTTCGGCCTCAGCTTAGGGACCGCCTAACCCTGAGCGGATTAACCTTCCTCAGGAAACCTTAGACTTTCGGCGTCAGTGGTTCTCACACTGATTATCGCTACTTATGCCGGCAGGGTCTCTTCTCGAAACTCCAGTAGTCTTCTCAGTCTACCTTCATTGTCGCGAGAATGCTCTCCTACCACGCACACCCTAAGGTGTGCATCCGCTGCTTCGGTATATCGTTTTAGCCCCGTTGTATTGTCGGCACCGGACCGCTTGACCAGTGAGCTATTACGCTTTCTTTAAAGGATGGCTGCTTCTAAGCCAACCTCCTGGCTGTCTGAGCGTTCCGACTTCCTTTCCCACTTAACGATAATTTGGGGACCTTAGCAGGCGGTCTGGACTGTTTTCCTCTCGACTGTGAAGCTTAGCCCCCACAGTCTGACTCCCGGGCTGGTTGTGATTGGCATTCGAAGTTTGGCTGGATTCAGTAAGCCGGAAAGCCCCCTAGTCCAATCATGTCTCTACCACCAATCCAAATCACCCGAGGCTAGCCCTAAAGCTATTTCGGAGAGAACGAGCTATCACGGAATTTGATTAGCCTTTCACCCCTACCCTCAGCTCATCCGAGCTTTTTTCAACAAACACCGGTTCGGTCCTCCAATGGGTGTTACCCCATCTTCAACCTGGCCAAGGGTAGATCATCCCGCTTCGCGTCTATTCCTGCCAACTTATCGCCCTATTCAGACTCGCTTTCGCTGCGGCTCGCTCACGCTTAACCTTGCTGACAAGAATAACTAGCCGGCTCATTATGCAATAGGCACGCGGTCAGACATTCCCTTACGGGCATAGTCCTCCCACTGCTTGTAGGCACACGGTTTCAGGTACTTTTCACTCCCCTCAATGGGGTGCTTTTCGCCTTTCCCTCACGGTACTGGTTCACTATCGGTCAGAATCGAGTATTTAGCCTTACGGGATGGTCCCCGTGGATTCAAGCAGGGTTTCTCGTGCCCCGCCTTACTCAGGTACCTGCTTCGAGTCCAGATAAATTTCGTCTACGCGCCTGTCACGCTCTATGGGGCCCCTTTCCAAGGGCTTTGACTATCTACTGGATTGGTAACTCTACTTGTTGCAGGCCCTACAACCCCCGTGCCACCGAAATGGAACGGGTTTGGGCTCATCCGATTTCGCTCGCCACTACTCTCGGAATCGAGGTTTCTTTCTTCTCCTGGGGGTACTGAGATGGTTCACTTCCCCCCGTTCGCTTGATCCCGCCTATGTATTCAGCGGGTCATACCTAGGTTTTGCCTAGGTGGGTTTCCCCATTCGGAAATCTCCGGATCAACGCCTGTGTGCGGCTCCCCGAAGCTTATCGCAGCTTGCCACGTCCTTCATCGCCTGATTCTGCCAAGGCATCCACCGTGCGCCCTTAGTAGCTTGTTCATAGAATTTACTCGCACGCAGAAACATACTCTGCTAATGCTTTAGTCCTTTACTTCGCCGTTTTATTATCCTAAAGACACTCAACACTAAATCTTCAGCTTTACTCCCAGAGAAAACCCGGGAAACTGAAGGCTCAGCCTTGTAGTTATATTTACCCAATCTATTCAGTTGTCAAACATCACAAGCAAGCGATACCGCTCACCAGCACACCCTGGGGTGTGGGACTTTTCCTCGTGCTGCTCCGGTTTCCCAGACGCCACACGCGTTCTGTCCAAGGCTCAGGATCACTACCAAAGTAGCTTCCTCAACCTCATACAGACTCTATCTTTCGAGTAAATGGTGGAGCTGACCGGGATCGAACCGATGACATCCTGCTTGCAAAGCAGGCGCTCTCCCAACTGAGCTACAGCCCCATTCAGAACAACTTAATCAGAGTACCGCTCGCGCGGCTTCCAATCAAGAGGTTGTGGTGGGCCTGGGTAGATTCGAACTACCGACCTCACCCTTATCAGGGGTGCGCTCTAACCAACTGAGCTACAGGCCCAGATCAGGGCGATACCGGCAGAGCCCTTGCGGACACCTGCCGGCAACCCTCTGATTTACCTTGAGCTCACTGCAAACGCAGTTGGCTCTCGAAAGATTTTCGAGGACACAGTTGAACGTGCTCACCGGCTACGCCAGTGATGACCATCGCATAGATGGGTATTAGACCAAAGAGAGGCTTAGTTCAAGCTCTCCAGGATAAATCCTGGAGGTTGTCTGACCTCAGTCGAACTCGGCACAATGGCCGTCTGCGATACGCAGAGCGTTTTGACTTTGTCAGACTGGTTCTCTTTAGAAAGGAGGTGATCCAGCCGCAGGTTCTCCTACGGCTACCTTGTTACGACTTCACCCCAATCATGAATTATACCTTGGGCGGCTGCTCCTCTTGCGAGTTAGCGCACCGACTTCTAGTACGACCCACTTTCGTGATGTGACGGGCGGTGTGTACAAGGCCCGGGAACGTATTCACCGCAGCGTTCTGATCTGCGATTACTAGCGATTCCAGCTTCATGGAGTCGAGTTGCAGACTCCAATCCGAACTGAGGCCGGCTTTTTCCGATTGGCTCCCCCTCGCGGGTTCGCAGCGGTTTGTACCGGCCATTGTAGCACGTGTGTAGCCCTGGACATAAAGGCCATGAGGACTTGACGTCATCCCCACCTTCCTCCCCGTTATCCGAGGCGGTTTCGCTAGAGTGCTCAACTAAATGGTAGCAACTAGAGATAAGGGTTGCGCTCGTTGCGGGACTTAACCCAACATCTCACGACACGAGCTGACGACAGCCATGCAGCACCTATATACCGGTCTATTGCTAGACGCCGACGTTTCTGCCGGATTCCGGTACATTTCGAGCCCAGGTAAGGTTCTTCGCGTTGCGTCGAATTAAACCACATGCTCCACCGCTTGTGCGGGCCCCCGTCAATTCCTTTGAGTTTCAGCCTTGCGACCGTACTCCCCAGGCGGATTGTTTATCGCGTTAGCTTCGACACGGCAGGATTGGGTACCTGCCACATCAAACAATCATCGTTTAGGGCTAGGACTACCAGGGTATCTAATCCTGTTTGCTCCCCTAGCTTTCGCGCCTCAGCGTCAGTAATGGTCCAGTGAGCCGCTTTCGCCACAGGTGTTCCTTCCGATATCTACGCATTTCACCGCTACACCGGAAATTCCACTCACCTCTCCCATACTCAAGCCCGGCAGTTTTCCGTGCAGACTTCGAGTTGAGCCCGAAGATTTCACACGAAACTTGCCAAACCGCCTACGCGCCCTTTACGCCCAATAATTCCGAACAACGCTTGCCCCCCTCGTATTACCGCGGCTGCTGGCACGAAGTTAGCCGGGGCTTCTTCTATAGGTACCGTCATTATCTTCCCTATCGAAAGGAGTTTACGTCCCAAGAGACTTCATCCTCCACGCGGCGTTGCTGCGTCAGGGTTTCCCCCATTGCGCAAAATTCCCCACTGCTGCCTCCCGTAGGAGTCTGGACCGTGTTTCAGTTCCAGTGTGTCCGTGCGCCCTCTCAGGCCGGATACAGATCATTGCCTTGGTGGGCCATTACCCCGCCAACTAGCTAATCTGCCGCGACCTCCTCTCCAAGCGCATTGCTGCTTTGACTCGTAAGTGTTATGCGGTATTAGCTAAGGTTTCCCTCAGTTATTCCCCACTCGGAGGTAGATTAGTCACGTGTTACTCACCCGTGCGCCACTTTACTCAGGACCGAAGTCCCTTTCTCGTGCGACTTGCATGTGTTAGGCACGCCGCCAGCGTTGATTCTGAGCCAGGATCAAACTCTCGTTTGAATGCTGGTTGCACTTACTAACTCACGGAGGTGGTTAGCATAGGTGCCCGGTCTAGCCTCGAAAGCTAGCCGGTTTAAAACAAGTGAGAATGACTAAACCGTAAGGTCCAATGCATCTCACGACTGGCACGTTCAACTATGTTGTCAAAGATCCTTGTCAGATCAGGCCTAAGCCGTCTGCTTTGGATCAAGGACGCCGCAAGTCATAGACTCAACGGTTGTGTCCTCGAACTTGTATGGGCTGCAATGGTCTTGATTTGGGACTTAACAAGTAAGTCACTTTCTACTCGCTCGCTGCTTCCCGGTCGCTACTTCGTAGCTCCTACCAGGACCGCGTCGCTTTCGCTCTCGACTGCCGTTCACCAACTTTTCTAGAGTATCGCGATTTCGCTTGCCTGTCAACTCGCTCGCTTCTATACTATTTCGTTCGCTTCTCGATCCTCATGGTCGACGTAGGCCCGCGGCCACGAATTGGAAATAGCTAAAAGCAGCGATGACTCTCGCGAATTCGCACTCCAGACGCTCCACCCTCAGACCACAAAGGCTTCGCGCTTGGCGCACAGCTTTACAGCACCAGAAATCTCAAACCATCCAAAGGAGCAAACGCGAACGTCTGTCCCGGAGCGTAGGCCCCTAATCTTTACTGCAGTGTCTTGGGCTTGTCTTTGGATTGACCAGGACCCGAAGGCCCCCGATACCAATCACGCGTGACAAACGCTTGGACTGCTGTGCCGCTCTCGCGAGTCTTACGCCGCAGGCTGCCTTCCGGCTACCCACTCGATCCGCGACATACCGCCCGCCTGATCGACTTTTCTTTTATACAAGTCTGACTCACCCGTGTCAACAAGGAAACTATCTTTAAGCGAATTCCAAGTGATCGAGGACTTCCCTGCCTGTCACTTACCTTACGGCGAGATGCGGCAGAGGGGCCCGATCAGAGGACTGCTCCACGCAGCTACTCGCGAGCACAACGACTGCTCCTAGCTGCTGCTATCCCCATCAAGAAAAGCAGATCGAGCGAGCTTCTCGGAGATCGCACGGAGGACGATTTATCCGTTTTGATTGTGGGAGAAGTTATTGGTGGACGCGGTAGGAATCGAACCTACAACCTGTCGATTAAGAGTCGAATGCTCTGCCAGTTGAGCTACGCGTCCAGGTTTTGGTGTGAGCCGGCAGAAGACCCGAATGGGCCGATACGGCACGAAGGCGGGCGCCTTCGATGGGCAGGTTATGCCCCGTTCACAGCTTGCCGCGCAGTTGCGCGACTAGATGAATGTAACACAGGTTATAGCGTGTCGCAAAATCAAGGCGCACTTAGAAAGTAAAGGAGAGTCCAGCCTGGAGGCTACGCGGTGTCTGCGCAAGATACATCGTCGTGCCATCACTCGAAAAGAACGGCTGATATCCCTGCGCGAGAAGATTCTGTACGTCCACAACCGCCTCCAGTCCCTGCGGCAGCAAGCGTGTATGCCCTAAAGACTGACGAATGGAACAAGAGAGATAAGCTCCCTCATCCCCGACACGGTAGCCGTCTACGGCGGTCAGCGTCCGCAACGGCTGGAAGCGATAGCTGGCTCGAATGGAAGTTCCCGTGTGCAAGACCTTGCCATCGGCATACGCCGTCGCCGCATACGACTGTGCAGGAGCAAGAGTATTCAGCACGTCCGTCATCGATGCACTCTGCAGGTGCGAAACGCGAAGACTCTGCCCCGTCGCAAACTCAGCTCCAACATGCATGGACTTCGTCACAGGCTGCCGAATGGAAGCGCGCACCCCGACGCTGTCGTAATCACGACCTGCGACACGGTAGGTAGTCGTCGTAGGATCGACAACCAGGCCCTCCGCGGGAATGTCCGCAGCCGCCAGCGAGCCAACTCCACCAATCAGCGGATTGCTGAAAGCATCGCGGAATAGCTCAACTTCAATGACGCCCCCGCCGGGAATCTCGCCAGAGGCCGACAACGCGTGGTGGCTGCCTGTTTCCAGGCGCATATGTCCATTCCGCATGACGGCAATCGGAGTGGGCGCACCTACCCGGTCAAGATCATCAAGGCTTCCCGTTCCGCGCGAACGCGTCATGCTGTAAGCCAGCACCATGCTCGCGGGACCGTGCGCCGACACCCGGAGGAATGGCTCCACAATGAGCGCATTGCCTCCTAGATTGCTCTCGCGCATAACGCTTCCGGCATCGATTCGGAGGAGGTCGCCCACCTCGATTCGTTCCCCGGACCGCAAAGTCGCGCCCTGCATGCCGGTCATACCGCGGCCGGAGGTGAGTTCGGGATGATTGGAATACGTGAGGACAGCCCGCGTGAAGCCATTCAGGGGCATACGGCGCTGCATGCCGACACTCAATTCCGTCGATGGCGCTACAGGATAAGGCGAACGAGGGCCAGACAGATCTGTTCGAAGGACCGCACCACTGCCGTCCTCATTCACACGGGTAAGCACCAGGACGTTGTGACTGCCACCGCGAGCAAACCCACCTTGGCTGCTCTTCACCGTCACACTGCCACCAGACGCACCGCGTCTCGACTCCTGACGGCTTGAAGACACCGCAAGTGGTCCGCTGCTCTCCTCATCGTCCGGCTGAGATGAACTCAAACCACCCGAGCTGTCGAAACGCAGAATCGGCCTGCCGGCCGATGAGCGCAGCGTCCACATCCAGTCGTCACTCGGCTCGCTGGTCGTACGGCGCGACGCCGGCAGCCATCCACTGGGTGCCAGCAACGTAGCCATCGTCAGATTCACAATGGTTCGACCGCCGCGCAACACCTGCAGCCGATCCCGCACAGACGGCAGAAATAAGGCTGCCGTAGCCTGAATGCGATAGCGACCTGGTCTCAGATTCAGGTGGTAGCGGCCACGCGCATCGGTGATGGCAGACGCCGTCACGGACGTATCCGGGAGCAGTGCCTCGACCAGGGCACCCATCTGCGGCACACCCTCCGCATCGCGGATGATGCCACTCACCGTGCTGGCGCCAAACACGTCCGCACTGCGCTGGGTTAGCTGTGCCTCTGCGCACGAACCCGTGCATGCCGAGGCAGCTAGCGCTGCGAGCGTCAGAACCACACCGTGTTGCAAGGTCAACTGCTTCACTGCCTGGATGTACCTTCTTCGCGTCTCAGCCTCTCCCAAAGGGTTCCAGCATCCGAACCCGGGAAAACCAAACCAGAAGGAGCAGGGCTGTCGTGTCTTGCGCCAGCTCTCTTCTCGAAACGTACCGTACCGCCTTGCCCCTGCAGTCTACTCCACAAACTACTCAATAACGAAGGGAGCAGTCTGCGAAATTTGCTGCTTTGAAACTCCATCATTGATCTTGATGGCCAGCGAATACTTACCCGGCTGCAGGCTGCCAAGCGGCAGGCTCTTTTCCAGCGTCACCTGGTCTGCATTCGGGTTCGTCTTCGCTGTCGATTCCGTCGTATCCAGAACGAACTTATTCGTCGCCAGGTCGGTCACCTGGTACTGGATCTCGGCGTTGTTCTGCTTGCTCTTTTCATCGATGCCCAGGTTATAAACCTGCATCCAGAAGTTCAGATTGCCGCTCTTCTTAAAGATCACCGGCAGCGATGGGTTAGCCGAAACGCTCGGAATCACCTTCGTGTTGCCGATCACGAACGAACCAGCGCCGATCTCCTTCGACGGCACGCGCGCCATGCTCGACGCCAGAATCAACGAAGATGCGGACAGACGGTCATCGTCATACTTCGGCACGTTCACCGAACGGCGCCACGTTCCAATGTGCTCCGGATTGTTGACGTCCTTGATGACGATGTCGACCTTGTACATACCCGGGCGCAGAGGCAGCGCCTTCCAGTACATATTCTTGTTCGCTTGCGTCTTCGCCAGGAACTCCGAAGGCACCTGGACGTTCACGGTGTCCTCAAACGTCTGAACAATCCGGTGGTTGATGTTCGACACCTGCCCCAGAATATTGACCGTTCCCGTAGAAACGTTGTCCTTCGTCTGGAAGGTGATGTCCTTATTCTGGATCTGCAGTGTCACCGGCACCAGGACGGTATCGTTCGTCACCTTGACATAGTCGGTGCGCACATCGAACAGGAACGGCGGTCCCTTCAGGATCTGCGCCGACGTGATGTACTGCTCCATGTCCTTGAACTTGATCGGCGGAGCTGCAAGCGCCTTCGCAAACAGCGAGATGCGATCGAACTGCTTCGACTGCTGCGAGGTCGACATCGGGCCCTTGCCCAACTGCTCCAGGCCGCCGTTCATACGATCGGCACGCGTAGCCTGACCAGTCTGCTCGTACAGAGTCGCGCCCGCGCCAGCAACATACTTCAGCGCGTCCTTCTCTGAACGATCGATAGTCATGTGATAGTCGTTGCACTGGCAGGTATCGACGAACTCCAGATCAACGTTGTCGCCCAGGCCCTCGGCGTAACGGTAGTGCCACACTTCAAACGGGAAGGTGGACGTTGTACCGCCGCCCTCTTCCATCGGGCGGTCATACGATCCGCCGCTCGGGTGCGAGTCGATCGAATCCGGCTTGCCCCAGGCAATGTAGATGTGACCGCGATCGGTCTTCCATCCCGGCTTGCCCGCCGCAAAATGCTCATTCGCATACGCAATACGCGCATAGTGCTGCTCGCGGAACTCGTTGTCCGGCGAATCCGGATTCGGATTGCGACGCAGCCAGAAGTTCTCAATGAAGTTCTCGCGCTCTTCATCGTTCTTCAGCGATTTGAACGCGGAAATCTCCTGGTCCGAGATGATCCAGACGACGTCTTGCTCCAACCACTTCTTGAAGGTGCCGTCCGGCTTCAATTCGTTCTTCAGGTATTTCTGCTGCTGAATACGCTCACGATCGCTCAACCGACGCTTCATCGGGTCGGGGCGCTCTTCCGGCGGTGCAGACTTGTTCACAGTCGGCGTGGTCTCCCCCGTGGGCGTCGGCGTCACGTTTGACGCCTGTGCGCGGGCGTGGCTCACCGCGGATAGTCCACCCAACATCAGTGCCGCAGCACCGATCCAACCCTGCCAAACTGCTCTGCTCATCGCCCTGCAACTCCACGCGGGCCGAAGCCCGGGTCAATGTATTGTAAAGTCCGATAAACGGGTGGGCAAGCATCGCAGGAGATTCGCCACCCCCACAACACAAAAGCTTACCGCCGCGCCAAATTGCGCTGCTATCATCTTGGACGAAGTGCAGTCGAAATGGCGTGCACACATCGCGCAGCAACTAAGCAATTGCTAGGGCGGAACATTTTCCAGCCATGCCGCGTATTAGATGTTGAACCGCTTGGCTCATTCGACGAACGGCCGACCGCGGCATACAGGTAAAGCGACTTATGAAGAAAGTGTTGCTGATCGTGGCTGGGGTCCTTGTCCTGGCCGCCATTGTGGGTGGAAGTATCTATAAAAGCCGCGCCGGCGTCATCGCCGTCACCACGGCGAAGATCCAGCGCGAGGATCTCACCTCCATCGTCACCGGGACCGGCCAGATCAAGCCCAAGACATACGTCAACATCGGCGCAACGGCCTTTGGCCGCATCACGCACCTCTACGCCAAAGAGGGCGATCATGTGAAGCGGGGCCAGGTGCTCGCAACGCTGGAAAGCGTTCAGCCCACAGCTACCGTCGCCTCCCAGGCCGCAAACATCGCCTCGGTAAAGACAGACGTCAACAGCTACGTCGCCGCAGAGAAGACTGCCGAGGCAAACCTCGCCCAGTCCCGCGCCGATCTCCAGCAGAAAAAGTTCGACATCGATCGCTATGAGTCCCTCTACAAAGAGAAGCTCGTCGCAAAGCAGGACTACGACTCCAAGAAGGCTGCTTACGACGTCAGCGCTGCCACTGTTCAGCAGCGCGAGGCCGCACTCGCCCAGTCAAAGGCGCAGACGGACTCCTCGCGCGCTCACGTCAACCAGCAGGTCGCATCACAGCGAGCCAACTTCGACGCACTCGACAAGACCATCTCCCGCGCACCCTATGATGGCCTGGTCACCAACGTCCCCGTCCGCGAGGGCGAGACGATGGTCACCGGCATTCAGAACGCGCAGGGATCGACCCTGATGACCATCGCAGACATGTCCGTCATCACCGCAGAGGTCAAGGTCGACGAAACCGACGTCATCAACGTCAAGATGGACCAGGCCGTTGACGTCACCGTCGATGCCCTGCCCGGCCGCATCTTCCACGGCCACGTCACAGAAGTAGGCGACCAGGCTCTCCTCCGCACCACCGGCATCGCGACCTCGCAGTCCACCACCGGCACGGAAGAGGCCAAGGACTTCAAGGTCGTTGTCACACTCGACAACGTCAGCGGTCAGAACAACGACGAGCTTCGCCCAGGCCTCTCCGCCACCGCAAAGGTCCGCACCGCCTCCGTCTCGAACGCCGTCATCCTTCCACTACAAGCGCTTGTCTCGCGCGATCCCGCCGCCGAAGCCGTCCTCGCGAAGAACCACGGCAAGGCGCCGGAAGGCGACACGGCATCCGCGGCAAGCAACACGAAGAACGCGAAGAAGGAACAGGGCGTCTACGTCGTCAAGAACGAGAACGGCAAGCTGCGCGCCTACTTCCGGCCGGTAAAGACCGGCATTACCGGTTCCACCGACATCCAGGTAACGGATGGTCTGCAGGCTGGCGATGAGGTCGTCACCGGCCGCTATAAGATTCTTCGCTCACTCGCCAGTGGAAGCTCCATCAAACGCGACACCACGCCCGAAACGGCAGAAACCTCGTCGTAACAAAGGCAACCCTGCGGTCGCGTGACCGCGGCGCAGTAGACTGCAAAGGTGAGTATGGCGACAGCAACCAGCACCGTGACCAACCATGTCGTGGCGTGCGACCCCGGCGAAGTGATCGTCACAGAGAATCTGTGGAAGACCTACGTCATGGGCGAGCAGGAGGTGCACGCTCTCCGCGGCGTCAATCTCCGCATCCGCCGCAACGAGTACGTCGCCATCATGGGACCGTCCGGTAGCGGTAAGAGCACACTGATGAACCTCATCGGCTGTCTCGACTCGCCCTCGCAGGGCAGCTACTGCCTCAACGGTCATGACGTCTCGCGCCTCTCCGACGACGAACTCGCACGCATCCGTAACAAGGAGATCGGTTTCGTCTTCCAGACGTTCAACCTCCTCGCGCGCGCCACTGCCCTGCACAATGTGGAACTGCCACTCATCTACAACGGCACCAACGCCACTGACCGCATCATTCGCGCCAAGGCTGTGCTTGAATCAGTAGGCCTCGGCACCCGCATGGATCACAAGCCGAATGAGATGTCCGGCGGTCAGCGCCAGCGTGTCGCCATCGCGCGCGCCCTCGTCAATTCCCCGTCCATCATCCTGGCCGACGAGCCAACGGGAAACCTCGACTCAAAAACCGGTGTCGAAATCATGGCGCTCTTCGAAGACCTGCACCGCCAGGGCAACACCATCGTCCTCGTCACACACGAGCCGGATATTGCAGAACACGCCAACCGCGTGGTCACCATTCGCGACGGCGTCATTGCCAGCGACCATCCCTCGCCGCGCAAGGCAGCCGCTGCCGTCTAGTTGTCGTCTCACTTTCCCGCCACAGCACGACAAGCACCGACGAAGGCATCCCAGCGTCTAAACTGGGAACGATGGCTGCAGCACAGAAAAATACGTTTCGAACTGTCCTACGATCCGCGGTGCTGCTCGCAGCATCTGCGTCCTGCTGCTTCTCTGCACACGCACAAGGCGCCACAGGCGGCCGCTTCGACCTTACCGGCCCAAAGATCGATGTACACGTCCAGCGTGGTGATCAGTCGCTCCCCATCGCCATGGTGCCCAACCTGCAAGCGGGCGACAAGCTCACCATTCATGCCGACCTGCCGGCGACCCAGTCGGTCAAGCTCATCATGGTCGTCGCCTTCCTCCGCGGCAGCACCAATCCCCCGCCAGAGAAGTGGTTCACCCGCGTCAACACCTGGGACAAGAAGGTCAGCTCTGAGGGAGTGGTTGTCACCGTCCCGGCAGAGGCACAGCAGGCTCTCATCTTTCTTGCGCCAGAGACCGGCGGTGACTACTCGACCTTGAAGTCCGCCGTGACTGGCCGTCCCGGTCTATTCGTACGAGCAGCACAGGATCTGATTGAGGCCTCCTTCGAACAGGCGCGCATCGAGCGCTATCTCCAGGCCATTCGCCGCGTGCCCGCCGGTTCGCAGGCAGACCTGCTGGACCACTCGCACAAGCTCGCCGCGACGCTCAACCTCAAACCAAACGATGACTGCTTTAAGAAGCCCGCCGATCAGCAGATGAGCTGCCTTCGCCAGACGGGCACACAGCTCCTCCTGGATGACGGTCACGGACAGACCCTCGCGTCCATGCTGACCTCCGGCGATTCGGCAAACCTCATCGGCGCCGTCGCCGGAACGCCCATGGCCAGCGGCTCAGGCGTCTACTCCGCCTACGTTGGAACCGTCATCGACCTCGTTCGTCTGATGAACGGCATCCACACGGCCCAGTTTCAGTACATCCCCGCCATCGCCTTCCCGGACGACGAAACGCTCAATCTGCGTCTCAACACTCCACCCTCCTTCCACAACCCCAAGTCGGTCATCGTCGTCGCTCTACCGGCCATTCAGTCATCGGTAGCGCCCCCGCTCCGTCTGCAGGATGCGGCGCACGTCTCCTGCCTCCTGCAGCCCTCCATGGTCCTGCCGCTGGAAGGCGCGCCACTCGTCTTCGCAACTGGCTTCGCGCACGATCTGGTCCTGCACCTGAACAATGGCGCGACCTTCGGTGGCAAAACCGATCTGCCGCTGGCTCCGGACGCCTTCGAAGGCGGTCTGGTTCTGACGAATGCGCCCGAACGCAAACCGCTGGCAGTGGCCGCTCCGGAAGCACGCGATTCCGTCGAGAACCCCACGGGCATGCGTGCCTCCGCTGCCAACAAGACCACTGCTCAGGCACCGAACTCCGCAAAGTCCACCGCGACCCTGCAGGGCGGCGCCGTAGATTCTACGGGCGATCTCATCGTTACCGGTACGCTGCGGGGCTCGTGGGGCTTTGATAACTTCTCCGGCGTCACTGTGCCGCTGCAGCGGCGGATAGGCGGCGGCTGGAATGCTGCAAGCCACTCTGACCTCATCGCCGGCCGCATGAATCAGTTGATGCTCCACGCCGACGGAACCGCATGCACCTCAGAGGTTGACCTCGATCAGGGCGGCCACGGCCTTCCACTCCAGTGGAAGCAGGTCAGCGGTCCCGACATCAAAGCGCCGCAGGCTGTTGAGGTTCAGGTCCCACTCGAAAAGGCGGCACCGGGCAGCATGCACCTGCTTGTCCATCAGTACGGTACGCCCAACGTCGAGAAAGTCGCTGCAACGTCCTACTCGGACGCCACACGCCTCGCAACGCTGCACATCCACTCCGGCGATCACTTCGCCATGCTCTCCGGCAGCGGCCTCAACAACGTTAAGTCCGTCCGCCTCGCTGGCGCTGACTACAAACCCACGGAGGAGCAGCCCGCGAACGGCAAGGATCTTCGCCTCGCAGGAACGCCGACTCCCGGTAAGGACGCAAAGGCAAAGCTTCCCCTGACGACAGCCGGCGAAACCGGTATCGCGGAAGCTTTCCTCGCGGATGGCCGCACCCTTACCGTTCCCTACACGGTCGACGCAGCACGCCCCTCTCTCCGGCTGCTCAGCACCTCGGTCAAGCCGGACGGTCAGCCCGGACTTCCACTGACTTTGGGCAGCAAGGACGACGTACCGCTCAACGCGAAGGTCACCATCGCCCTGCGATCGGAGTTCCCTGCACGCTTCCAGCGGTCGCAAAAGGTCGAGATCGCTCTCGCGGATGGCTCGCTCAAAACCACGCTCTCACTTGGCGAGGGCTCGCTCGTCCTCCAGGACAACCGCACGGCAATCGCCTTCCTCTCCCCTGCAAAATCCTTCGGCCCGTCCGCCTTCGGCCCGCTGCAACTTCGTGCGCTCTCGGAGGATGGCACAGTCGGAGACTGGATCTCGTTGGGAACGCTCGTCCGTACGCCAACCATCACGGCGATCACCTGCACCAAAGCCTCGACACGGACGGTGCAGCCCCTCGCGGAGGATGCCACATTGCCGGAGACTGGATGCCAGATGACTGGTGCCAACCTCTTCCTGGTCGACTCGATCGCCGCAGACAGCGACTTCACGCAACCCATCGCAGTTCCGATGGGCTTTGCCGGCGAGGCGCTACCTGTGCCACGCCCCGCAGACAATCGCACGCTCTATCTCAAACTGCGCGATGATCCATCCGTCGTCACCACCGCCGTGGCACCTGCTGCCGTCGTTCCGGCACACCACAGTCCCGCGACACCCGCTCAACCCGCGGCGCCGGCCACCTCGCAAGACAGTCCGGCAGGCGAAGCGACACACTAGGCATCCGAGTAATCCGTAATCGCTGTCAAGCCCCTTAAGGACTTAAACCATTCATTCCAAAGGAAATAAACTTGGCGGGTTATTTCCGCAGAGTTGCTATCCTTGAAAGAGGTCCAGTCAGCGCGCGATGCCGCAATCGGCTAAGTCCTTTGTTATCTAATTTTTACCCTTAAGCCCTTTCGAATCTGATTTTTGCCAGAATGGGAATACTCAACTCCTTTAGAATCTAATTTTTAGCGATTCAAGGGGTGGGGTCCCCCCTAAGAGCAAAGAGGAGAGGCCGCCAGTGATGGCGGCCTCTCTCTTGCAGTATGCGATTCCAGTTACAGGTGATCCACAGGCTCAGCCGGCAGCAAACCACGCTGCACCCGGCTGTGCTTCCGGCTGTAGGTGAAGTAAACCACCAGGCCGATCACCAGCCACACGATCAAGCGGATCCAGTTGGCAGGTCCCAGCTTGAACATCATGTAACCGTTGAAGAGAACACCGAGCACAGGGACAACCGGCACAGGCCAGACAAGCGGCGCACGAAACGGACGAGGACGATCGGGATCGGTGCGACGCAGCATCACCACGGCGATGCAGACGATGACGAACGCCAGCAGCGTGCCGATGTTCACCATCTTGCCGATGTCATCGATCGGTGTCACCGAACCGACGACAGCAGCCAGCAGACCGGCCAGGATCGTGCCCTTCCAGGGCGTACGGAAGCGAGGGTGAATGTCGCCGAAGAACTTCCGCGGCAGCAGGCCGTCCTTCGCCATCGCGTACAGAACACGCGACTGACCCAGGAGCATCACCAGCATCACCGACGTAAGTCCAGCGATGGAACCGATGGTCACCACGTTCGCAGCCCAGCCGACCTTGTACTCCAGGAACGCACGAACGATCGGGGCTTCAATGTTGATCGACTGCCAGGGCACCATGCCGGTCAGCACCGCAGCAACACCGATGTACAGCACCGTGCAGAGCGACAGCGACACAATGATGCCGATCGGCATATCACGCTGCGGATTGATCGCCTCCTGCGCCGTCGTCGAGACAGCGTCGAAGCCGATGTAACTGAAGAAGACAAGGCCGGCCGCCAGCCCGATACCACCCACACCGAACGGTGCGAACGAATGCCAGTCCGTGCCCCAGTTCGCGCGGTTCACATAGTGCGAACCAAGACCAATGACGAACAGGACGATCGCAAGCTTCATGACAACGATGCCCGCATTGAACTTCGCCGACTCCTGGATACCGATCACCAGGATCGTCGTAATCAGCAGAGCGATGATGAACGCAGGAAGATTAAATCCGATCTCAACACCAAAGATCTGCGGTGCGTTCAACAGAGCATGTGCCTGCGACGATAGAGCCGCCGAAGGATGCGCCATGATCGCAGCCAGCGCATCGCTGAAGGGCATCGTGCCCGGGTGCAGGTCAGGCCGTGTCGTAGCCAGCGACGCACGGGCCACCCGCTCCAGCGCAGTCCGAAGTCCCGTCCAGTGGTCGTACGCGAGCCACAGCGGAAACCGCAGACCGAAGATGTTCAGGAACTCAACGAAATTGTTCGACCAGCCCGAAGACACGGTGCTTGCGCCCATGGCGTATTCCAGCGTGAGATCCCAACCAATGATCCACGCAAACAGCTCGCCCAGCGTCGCATAAGCGTACGTGTAAGCAGACCCAGCCAGCGGAATCATCGCCGCAAACTCGGCATAGCAAAGGCCCGCGAAGGCGCAGCCAAGGCCAGACAACACAAACGCCAGCATCAACGCCGGTCCGGCGGAGTGCGCTCCAAGACCGGACAGTACAAAGATGCCTGCGCCGATGACCGCACCAATGCCCAGCATCGTAAGCGACACCGGCCCGAGCGAGCGCTGAAGAGAGTGAGTGCCCTCTTCGTGCGCCTCGGTCATCAGCGATTCCATTGATTTTTTGGCGAAAAGATCAGCCATGCGTTTGGGTTACTCCTTGAATCTCAAAATGCTTACGGCAGATGCAGAACCTACAGCGTTTCCACGCGGGGATCTGCCTTCCTCTGCCAAAGGAAGTACACCGGAAGTCCAAGCAGAACGATCAGGATTCCCGGCCAGGTGTATTGCGGTTTATAGCGTAAGAGTACAACACAGACAAACGTAGCCATCACGATATACAGCGCAGGCAATACAGGATAACCAATCGCCCGGTAGGGCCGCTCGGCGTCCGGTCGGGTCCGCCGCAGAACGAACAAAGCAACGATCGTAAGGATGTAGAAGATCAGAACCGCAACAACCACATAATCCAGCAGCTGCCCGTACGATCCGGACAGGCACAGGAAGCAGGTCCAGGCCCACTGAACCCACAGGCTGACCACAGGCGTCTTCGACTTTGGCGACAGCTTTCCAGCAGCCTTGAAGAAGAGTCCGTCCTGGCTCATCGTGTAGTAAACACGAGCGCCGCTGAGCAGCATGCCGTTCGCACAGCCAAAGGTGCTGATCATCACAGCCAGCGCCATAATGCGCGCACCGTAGCCTGCGAACGCCTGCTCCATCACAGCCGTCGCAACACGGTCTTCGCTGGCGAACTGGATTCCACGAGCCAGGATCGTTGTCCCTTCCGCCGAACCGTGAAGCGGCAGAACGGCAAGGTAGATGAAGTTACATGCGATATAGAGCGCCAGCACGATGCCTGTGCCAAGTGCCAGAGACAACGGCAGATTGCGCTTCGGATGCGTGATCTCGCCAGCGGTAAACGTCACGTTGTTCCAGGCATCGCTCGAGAACAGCGAACCGACCTGCACCACCGCTATCACGGTCAGGAAGCCAACCATCGCCGTCGGCCCACCCGCCCCTACAGTCACCGGGTGAACAGAGTGCAGACCAGCACCGTGCCAGAAATTGCCGCCGCTAAAGTTCGCCGCGATCGCTGCAGCATTCTTCGCCAGCAGACCGAGACCGACGACCATCAGAAGCGCCACGATCTTTGCCGAGGTAAAGATGTTCTGGATCAACGCGCCCAGCTTCACGCCCAGCGTATTCAGGATAGTCAGCAGCGTAATGATGATGATCGCCGTGAGATTCGCCGTGCTTAGGCCAACGTCCATATTGCCCAGCACCATCGGTCCAACATTCACCGGTGGAACATGAGCGATGTGCCATATCCAGTGACTTGCCGAAACCGACGGCACAAAGACACCGAGGAACTTACCGAACGCGACACCCACAGCAGCAATCGTGCCGCTCTGGATCACCAGGAAGAGTGTCCAGCCGTACAGAAAGCCCCAGACCGGACCAAGCCCCTCACGGAGGTAGACATACTGTCCACCGGCCTTGGGCATCATGGCCGCGAGTTCCCCATAGCTGAGAGCGGCAACGATCGTCATGATCGCCGTGACCAGCCAGGCAGCGATCAGCAGCGCCGGCGACTCCAGCGTACGGGACATGTCCGCCGAGACGATGAAGATGCCCGAGCCGACCATCGATCCCATAACGATGGCCGTGGCGGAAAAGAGCCCGAGGCCTTTGACGAACTCCGGCTGGGTCTGGTCTGTTGAAAGATTTTCGTTGGACACGTGTGTGCTTTGTTGTACCAGTTCCGCAATGCATCAGCCAATCACGAAAGATTTCATCGTCAATGCGTCCCACCGGGACGTACACAATATGCAGCCACCTACCAGAACGGAGCCACCGTGAAATTGCTCAGCGCCGCCATCCTGTTCGCAGCAACCGCCTCCGCTCAGCAACCCAATGCGGGCGGCAAGTGGATCACGAACATCGATACCTTCGGCACGCCGACGAACTGGAATCTCACACTGGAACAGAACGGTGATCACATCACCGGCGAGCTTGGCGGCGATAAGCTCGAAGGCTCTTTGAAGAATGGCAAGCTGTCCTTCCATGCGAAGGACCCTCAGGGTGGATATGAGGATGTCACCGCAACCGTCTCTGGTGACACGATCACAGGCTCGCTCGTGTGGGCTCAGAACGCCGCCGTCAGCCACCCGACGACGCACACGTTCACCGCAACTCGCGCCGCACTGAAGACTGGCGTCGCACCGCAGCCCACATTCCACGACTTCACGCCGACAGTCTTCCGCCGGCAATTCTCTGCGGCGTACGAACCGGTTCTCACAGTGAACTCCGGTGACACCATCCACACATGGACCGTGGACGCTGCCGGCTACGATGCCACCGGCACACCGCGATCTCTCGGAGGCAACCCACAGACCGGCCCGTTCTTCATCAACGGCGCTGCGCCTGGCGACGTACTCGCGATTCACATCCGTCGCCTCAGGCTCAATCGCGACTGGGCTATCAGCACAAACAGCATCGTGGACCGCGCGAACCCGCCGGGCATCGCGCGCCGACTGACAGATTCTGGGGTGGTCCGCTGGCACCTCGACCTTGAGAAAGGTCTTGCCAGCCCCGAGAAGCCAGGCCCACACATGGCTACTTACAGCGTCCCTTTAAAGCCGATGCTCGGCTGTATCGGGGTCGCCACAGACCCCAGCGGCCCTGCACCCAGAACCGGTGACTCCGGCAACTTCGGAGGCAACATGGACTTCAACGAGGTCACCGAAGGCGCCACACTCTATCTGCCGGTTCGAGTAGCAGGTGCGCTCCTCTATCTTGGCGACGGTCACGCCGTCCAAGGCGACGGAGAAACCACTGGAGACGCCCTCGAAACATCCATGGATGTCACCGTGACGGTGGAAGTGGTGCACGACGTCCCGATCCGCGGCCCGTTTCTGGAGACGCCAACGCACCTGATGGCCATCGGCCTAGACGGCTCTATCGACGCTGCCTTTCAGGACGCCACCGAACGCATGGAGAACTATCTGGCGCGCGTATACAAGCTGACGCCATCAGAATTTGCCATGGTGCTTGGAACCGCTGCGGAGTACAAGGTCAGCGAGGTGGCAGACCGCAACGCCGGCGTCATCCTGAAGATGGCGAAGAGCAAACTCGACACGCTTACAAAGCCGGTGTCGCAGGGCCAGGCGAACCCGGCCAGCCCGACGATTACACCGTGAGCAGACGCAGCAAAGTCTTCGCGGGCCTATCTAGCGTCTCGCCGGATGTCGGCAGCAACGCAGAGATAACCGCCACGGAATCCGCGCCGTTGTCATGAACCAGCCGCACCGTTTCGGCAGTGATGCCACCGATTGCCACCACCGGCTTGCGCGTGAGGGCGCGCGCGGTGCGGACGCCTTCCAAGCCCACGACCGGTGAGGCGTCCAGCTTCGTCTGCGTACCGTAGACAGGACCGACCGCGATGTAAGATACATCGGTCTTGTCTGCTTCCGTTACCTGCACTGGCGTGTGGGTGGAGGTACCCAGGATCGCTTCACGACCGATCATCTCGCGCGTTGTCGTGACGCCGGCGTCTGTCTGACCGACATGCACGCCCTGGAAGCCAGAGGCTGCGAACAGGGGGACACGATCGTTCAGGATCAGGATCGCTCCTGAGCCCTCAAAGATGCCGCGAATCGCAAGCGCGTTCGCAAGCACCGCATCATCTGTTCCCTGCTTGTCTCGGTACTGGACGAGACGAATGCCTGCGTTACGCCATGCTTCCGCGACGGCGAGGAGTGACAAGCCGCGACGTGCGCAGGATTCGGCGTCGAGGATGGCGTAAAGACGAAGCGACGCATCGCCGGAAGCGATGCGCCGCTGAAAGTTATCGCTGAAATTAAACGCCAACCGGCTCATTGGCCGCTTCGGCCTTCTTGCGCTCGGCTTCGCGCTCGAAGAAGCGCTCCATGAACTTTGTATCGAAGTCGCCACGGCGGAAGTCCGCGTCCGCAAAGATCTTCTGCTGCAGCGGGATCGTCGTGTAGATGCCTTCCACTACGAACTGGCTCAGCGCGCGCTGCATGCGGTTCATGGCCTCTTCGCGGTCGCGACCGTGGCAGATTACCTTTGCGATCATGCTGTCGTAGTACGGCGGCACGACGCCTTCCTGGTATTGCGCGGTGTCGACGCGAACTCCATTGCCGCCGGGAAGGTTGAACGCCGTGATCTTACCTGCTGATGGCGTGAACTTCTCAGGATGCTCTGCGTTGATGCGGCACTCGATCGCATGACCGCGGATGACGGGCCGTTCCGGGACGATGTCCGAGAGCTTTTCACCGCTTGCAATTAGGAGCTGAGCCTTCACCAGATCGACGCCTGTGACGGCTTCGGTGACTGGATGCTCCACCTGGATGCGCGTGTTCATCTCGATGAAGTAGATCTCGCCATCTTCATCCATCAGGAACTCGATCGTGCCGGCGTTCCAGTACCCGATCTCACGGAGGCTGCGCTCGATAACCCCGCCGAGTCGCGCGCGAATCTCGGGCGTGACCTGAAGCGACGGCGCTTCCTCAATGAGCTTCTGGTGACGGCGCTGGATGGAGCACTCACGCTCACCGAGCGACATCACATTGCCATGCTCGTCAGCGAGCACCTGAAATTCAATGTGGCGCGGACGCTCGATGAACTTTTCCATGTACAGGTCGCCGTTGCCGAAGGCATTCAAAGCCTCCTGCGACGCCTGGTTGAAGAGGCCTGGAAGTTCTTCGGCTGTGCGGCAGATACGCATACCACGACCGCCACCACCCGCAACTGCCTTCAGGATCACTGGGAAGCGTACTTGCTTGGCCCACTCCAGCGCCTCTTCTACGGTGGCGATGACGCCATCAGAACCGGGAAGGATCGGCACATTCGCGGCCTTCATGGTCTGGCGTGCCGTCGACTTTTCGCCCATCATGCGAGTCACTTCCGGGCGCGGTCCGATGAACTTGATGTTGCTGGCGCGGCAGACTTCCGCGAAGTTTGCGTTTTCGCTCAGCAAGCCGTAGCCCGGATGGATGGCGTCCACGTCCGCAATCTCAGCAGCGGAGATAACCGCAGGGACGTTCAGATAGCTTTCAGCCGAACGCGGCGGTCCAATGCAGATAGCCTCGTCCGCAAAGCGAACGTGCAGACTGTTGCGGTCGGCTTCGGAATAGACGGCGACGGTGCGTATGCCGAGTTCCCGGCATGCCGAGATCACGCGTAGCGCAATCTCTCCGCGATTAGCGATCAGGACTTTCTTGAACATGCTTACCGCGGCCTCACAGCGAACAGCGGCAGACCATACTCGACAGCCTGGCCGTTCTTGGCGATGATTTTGACGACTTCGCCGGCCACATCGCTCTCAATCTCGTTCATCAGCTTCATGGCCTCGACGATGCAAAGCACCTGGCCGACTTCCACGATGTCGCCGACCTTAACGAATGCGGCGGCACCGGGTGCTGAACTCTCGTAGAAGGTGCCGACGATAGGTGACTTCACCTCGTGCAGCTTCTCTTCAGGAGCTGCAACCGGCGCTGGTGCGTGCGTGACAGGTGCAGCCACCGCTGGCGCGTGCGCTGCGGCGGATGCCGCGGCGAAGTGCTGTAGCTGCGCGGCGTCGAATGCCGGTGCGACTGCTGCCTGCGCGAACTTGATGCGGACATGCTGCTCGCCGCGGTGAAGATCGAACTCGGCGATGCCATTGTCCTTGAGGAACCCAACCAGATCCCGAAGTTCCTGCAAATCTTTCTCTTCCATCATCTTCCTTTGCCATCGGCCTTTCCGGCCGCTTTTCCCTCAGAGTTCCAGCCAGCCCTTGTGCACGGGCGTCAGCACTTCGGCTCCATCGTCCGTCACGCGCACGGTATCTTCGATGCGCACACCGAAGCGACCGGGTAGATAGACCCCGGGTTCGATTGTAATCACCATTCCAGATTCCAGTCGCTGTGACTGCGCTTTCGCGACGCGTGGGCCTTCGTGAATCTCCAGACCGACACCGTGGCCGGTGGAGTGGGTGAAGTACTTCGCCCAGCCGAGTTCGGTCAGAACGGACCGTGCTGCCTCGTCGACTTCCCCGCAGGTGACGCCGCGGCGGACGGCTCGGACGGCTGCAGTCTGGGCTGCGAGGACTGCCTCGAAGACCTCGCGCTGCTCTGCCCAGCGCGCTCGCAGCCTCGGCGGAATCGTGCCTCCACCAAAGCCGAGGGCGAAGGTCCGAGTCATGTCAGAGCAGTAACCGTCGAGCACGATGCCGAAGTCCAGCGTGACCAGGTCGCCTGGCTGCAGTGTCGCGTCGGTGGCGCGTGCGTGCGGGTGGCTGCTGCGTTCGCCGGCGGCGACGATGGTCTCGAAGCTCATACCTTCGGCTCCGGCGAGGCGAGCGCGGTGCTCGAGCTCTGCCGCGACGTCTCGTTCCCGCATGCCTGCTTCAATCCATGACAGGAGACCTTCGTACAGATCGCCGGTCATGGCTGCTGCTCGACGCATGATCGCTGCTTCTTCCTCGTCTTTCACGACACGCAATGCCACTACAGCGCCGTCAAATGGTTTGAAGAAGTTACCGTCTGCACCAGCTTTGCGGGCTGCTGTGCGCATCGTGGCGAGCGTGGCGACGGTGGTCTGAGTGCGGTCGAAGCCGCAGACGGTGGCGTGCTGGGCGGCGTAGGCGCAGGCTTCCGCGAGCGCGGACCTGGGTGCGATGCGGACCGTTGCGCTGCTAACTTCCTGCTTCGCCTGAGCGGTGTATCTGCCGTCGGTGAAGAGACGTGCGGAGACGCGCGAGCCTGCGAGGACCACCAGCGCAGCGTTTGATCCGGTGAAGCCGGTCAGATACCTGACATCGGGCAGGTGCGTGACGAGCAATGCCGGCGTGGACTTGCGGGTCAATGCCGACGCCAGGGCGCGCAATCTGGCTCGTTGATTCATCAGGCGATCATACGATGCCCTGGGGATTCATTCGCCTGCGGCACTCTGCCCGGTATCATGACGTATGGAGCCGTTTCAGCACGCACAACGCGTCCTCACTCGTAGACGCTTTCTTATCGGCACCGCCATCACCGCAGGATCCCTGGTGCTTTACTCGAGCGAGATCGAGCGGCACGCGCTTATGACGGTCGAGCGGACTGTCCACATCAAGAACCTGCCGACGGCTTTCCATGGTTTCCGAATCGCCCAGATCAGCGACATTCACTTCCATTCGTACGACGAGCCCTTTTTCGTTCAGCATGCGGTGAAGACGATCAATCGCCTGCAGCCGGACATGGTTGCTCTAACGGGCGACTTCATTACGGCGCACCGCGGGCCCCTCGCGACCAATCTCGCCGATGCGGATGGATGCGCTTCGATCCTGTCCGGGATCCAGTGCGCCCTGCGTTTCTGTTCGTTGGGCAATCACGACGCGGGCATCGGTCCGCAGATGCGGGAGATTCTTCGACGCCACGGGCTGACTCCGCTGAACAACGAGTTCACTGCAATCGATCTGCGTGGCGACCGGCTCTGGATCGCTGGCATCGCCGACGCTTATTTCGACCTGCCGAATCTGGCGACCGCCGTGCCGAAGCGGAAGGATGGCGAACCGATCGTCCTGCTGGGCCACGAGCCGGATTTCGTCGACACGGTGGCTGCCACCGCGCCGGTGGATCTGATGCTGGCGGGACACACGCATGGCGGACAGGTTCGCATTCCGCTGATGCCTGCAATGATGCTGCCTGCACTGGGCGTGAAATATGTTGAGGGCCTGTTCCAAGCGGCTGCGGGGACACAAGTCTATGTGAATCGTGGACTTGGCTGCATGCACCTGCCATTCCGGTTCAACTGTCCGCCCGAGCTGACGATGCTGACGCTGCAACCGGCGTAGGGTGCCCCCCCCCGCGTTTCCCGTAAAAATTAGAAAACAAAGGGGTTGACGATTCCCTTTTCGGCAAAAATCTGATTCAAAAGGGTTTACACGCAAAAATTAGATAACAAAGGACTTAGCGGCCCGCAACATTGCCAGTCGTCTATCTGTGTCCTATTCAAGGATAGCAGCTTGGACAGGAAAACCCGCCAACGTAAACCACTCAAAATAAGCACGTTATACGATTTACCTCTTGACAGATCCGAGGCGGGATCCGCTAAACCGCAGCTCGGGCTGGCTTCTTTTCGCGGGGCTTCACTTCTGCAAGGGCAGGTAGTGTGGCTGCACCGGACTGGCGATCCATCCAGGCATCGAGCAAGCTTTTCTTGAAACGCCAGCGATTTCCCAGTTTGAACGCAGGTACGAAGCCTTCGGACGCGTAGCGATAGAGAGTGTCGCTGCTGATCCCAAGGTATCCGGCGGCCTGCCGGATATCCATTACCTCTCGCAAAACGGTCTCAGCAGAGCTACGCATGTGATGGCTTTCCTGAAGCGAGGGAGTTGCCGTTCGATCCGGTGGATTGGCCGCCCAGCCAGATACTTGTACCCCTTTTCAGGCAGGTAAGACAAGAAAAAATCGTCTTTGGCACATTCGAATTTTGGTGCGTGGTTTGGATCAGGGCAGGTAGTAGAAGGGATTCGGGAGCTTGACGCTGTGCTGTGCCATGGGTTGGCCCTGCAGATCGCTCCACTGGTCACCCATGTTCAGCAGGAGTGTGTAGCCGTCCGCCTGGATCTTCGCGCGCTCTGCAGCCTTGTAGGCAGTAGTTGAGGGATAGGCGCCGGCCTGGCGCAGCGATAGATGGTGCCAGGCTGCGTAGCCTGCGGCTGTGAGATTCGCTTCGGTTGCGGCACGCTGGGCCTCGGGGCGCCCCGTGATGAAGAAGACCGTCACGCCGAGAGCCTGCGCCCGTTTGACGAGGCGGACAGTGCCCGGGATCGGGATTGCGGCTTCGTTTGAGACGATCCACTTCTCCCAACGGTCCGGGATGTAGCCGAAGTCCTCTGCGATGGATTCGCAGTAGCTGGAAAGTGAGGTTTCGTCGATGTCGAGGACGAGTGCCAGCTTTGCTCCGCGACGCGCTTCCCTTACCCCGGATTCCAGTGCGTTGAGAGCGCGTTGGGTTTGTGCGTCCAAATCGGTCCAGTAGCAGCCCGCGTCGCCTGTGCAGTCGGCGTAGTCGCGGAGGGCGTAGCGGAGCAGGCCGATGTTGCCTACGGGTTCCGGCGAGAGGATCACGTTGGGATCAGCCGCTGCCTGTTCCTGCGCGGCGAGTATCTGCGAAGCCGTTGGGTGCGGCGAGGCCTTGCGCAGGTTCGGGCAGGTTGGTGGATGGTTCGCGACCTGCGCGCTCGCGAGCGTTGCTGAGAGTAACGCTGCAGCGAGGACGCGGATGACGCGGAACATCATTCGGCTTCGGCTCCGGTGTAGAGGGCGTCGATCTCAGAGGCATATCTTGCGGCCACGATGCGGCGCTTCAGCTTGAGGCTTGGTGTCATCTCGCCGGTGTCGACGGTCCACTCGTCCGGCACCAGACGGAATCGCTTTACCTTCTCCCACGGTGCGGCGTCGGCGTTTACCCGGTCGAACTCCTGCTGGTAGCGGGCGATGACCTTCGGTTCGCGCACGAGAGCGGTGCGGTCGGAGGACTGGATGCCCTGCTCCCTTGCCCACTCTTCCAGAGCAACGAGATCGGGCGAGACGATGGCCGTGACGTACTTGCGGGTGTCGCCCTGGAGCGCAGCGAAGCCGATGAGCGGTGAGACCTTCAGCCTGTTCTCAATGGGCTGCGGTGCGATGAACTTGCCGCTGACGGTCTTGATGAGTTCGCGCTTGCGATCGGTGATGGAGAGGAAGCCTTCGGCATCCACGGCGCCGATGTCGCCAGTCTTAAACCACTCGCCATCCATGACTGCGGCGGTCTGCTCAGGCTTCTGCCAGTAGCCCTGGAAGATGCTGGGGCCGCGGACTTCGAGTTCGCCATCTTCGGCGAAGCGGACGTCGAGGTTCTTGAGCTTGGGACCGATGCTGCCGAGTTTGTTCTTTCCCGGCAGGTTGACTGCGATGACGGGTGAGGTTTCGGTGAGGCCATAGCCTTCGAAGATGGGAATACCCGCATCTGCGAACCAGCGTGCGAGATCGATGCCGAGGGGCGCGCCACCTGCGACGAAGACCTTGACGCGGCCGCCCATAGCCTCGCGCAGCTTGCTGTAGACGAGCTTGTTCGCGATCTTCCAGGCGAGGGACGAGGGATCGCCCTGCGCTTGCGCGACCTGGTCGCGGTGTTTGCCACCGGTCCTGATGGCCCACGCAAAGATCTTCGCTTTGAGGCCGCCAGCCTTGAGCGCCTTGCCCTCCGCAGATTGACGCACACGCTCATAGACACGCGGGACGGCGACGAAGATGGTGGGCTTGACCGCGGCCATTGCCGGCAGCACGCGCTCGGGACGGCTGACGTAGGCGAGCGTGACGTTCTCTGCGTAGAAAAGGTAGTCGATATGCCGGGCGGTGACGTGTGAGAGCGGCAGGAACGAGACCATGAGGTCTTCCGCACCGAAGCGGAAGAGGTCCGTCGTCTCTGTGAGATTGGAGGCTATGTTGCCGTGGGTGAGGACCACGCCCTTGGCATCGCCAGTGGTGCCGGAGGTGTAGATGATGGTGGCGATGTCGCCTGGTTCGATGGCCTGCAGCGTGGCGTCGAAGTCTGCGTCGCGTGTGCCGGGTTCCTCGCCTGCGACGAGGTCTGCGAAGGCGATGTGCTGTGAGCTGGCTTCGGCATCCATGACGACGACGGTTACATCGAGGCCGGACTTGAGGATCTTGGTAGCGAGGTCGGGCGTGGAGACGAAGACGATCTTCGCACCGCTGTCGCGCAGTTGTGCTTCGGTCTGATCTGCGGTGAGCGTTGGGAACATGGGGACATCGATGGCGCCGATGGCGAGGCAGGCAAAGTCGGTGACGGGCCACTCCCAGCGGTTCTCTGCGATGAGTGCGACACGGTCGCCCTTGGTGATGCCTTGGGCCATGAGCCAGGCTGCGAGACGGCGGGTGCGCCAGTAGAGTGCGTCGCAGGATATAGGCAGCCACTGATCGCCGCTGGGAGAAAGGATTGCGCGGGACTGGCCTCGCGAAGTGGCATTCCGAAACACATCGTTCAACGTACGCAGCTGCATGCGATCCCCGGAGGCAATTTCGTCTCCAGAGAATCCTACATGCGATGGGTTAGTGGCAAGCAAACACCGTTCGGGATGTCATGCGGTGCGGGCAGACGGCGCGGTACCGATTTACGTTGCGGCCCTCCACTATGAGTTTCGGTCCTTCTCGGCGATGTCCACAGGACGGTCTTCCGTTGTACGTCCAGACCAGATGTTGCGTGCGCTGCCGTTGCAAATGCCGACTCGCTTCTTCAGACAGGTCCTAACCTATGCCCATTTCGCCGATCAGCGAAGTAGCCGTTTCAGCGGTGTTTGCGCTGGCCTCCTCAGAGGTAACACGCGAGTTGCAGCTCACGCGCTGTCCTTGCCTGGCAACGACGCTCTGGTCGCGATCTGAAATCGTCCCCGACGACTTTGCTCCAGCGAGTGGTTGCCGCCTGCGCACTCATAGCTGTTGGACAGCCCTTCGCCCAGGTAATGACCAAAAGTGCTTTTGATATGCCCGAAAGTGGTAGAGCTTTACCCATTTTCCGCAGTTATAAAGGGATGGTAATCCTTCACTTTGTTCTGACTTGCGGAGATATATGTCACATTTGAACCATTTCTGGGCCTCGGCCATTGTCTGTGCGTCACTTACGCTATCCGCTTCGGCAACCACTTACTACGTCTCTGAGTCTGGGGGGAGCGACAATAATAATGGTCTCAGTCAGACAACAGCGTTCAAAACGCTGAGCAGGGTAGGTGCTCTGAAGAAAGTCACAGGGGGCGACTCGATCCTTCTTCGACGTGGAGACGTCTGGCACGAGCAGCTGGTTGTGCCAGGGTCGGGATCTTCCGCACGCAGCAGGTTGGTTATCGATGCGTATGGCCAAGGTGCAACGCCTATCATCGATGGTGCTGACCCCGAAACCGGGTGGAGCCTCATCTCTGCAGGCACCTACCAAACCCGGCGTACTATTCCCAGCTATAAGGTGTTCGTGGATGCCATCTACGCCCAAGCGGTGCCCCTGAAGGCGCAAGCCAATCTTGCGGTTGCCATCAACACTCCAGGATCCTTCTACAGTGATGCTGACACACTATATGTGCATCTGATCGACGGCTCGAATCCTTCGAAGCACACAATCGAAGTCTCAGGAAGCGGTCATCAGAACGGCATCGTCGCTATAAACAAGTCCTTTGTGACAATTCAGAACCTGGAAATCATCCGCACCACGAATTCAGGGGTTGCGTTTGTTCTAGACTCGCCGAACACCGCAGGCAATGGCCCGAATCAGAACAACACGCTCCAAGCGCTTACGATCTTCAACACCGGATCTTCGGCCCCTATGCCTTTCGGGTTCGACGGCGGCATCATGGTACGCGCAAATACTTCGTATGGCTCGATGGCGGTAACAGGCTGGACGATCGCGAAGAATCTGGTTGGAAGGCTGGATTCGCCCGTCGGCCTGAATTACAACATTGCCGGCATCAACATGCGCGGTATCAAGGGCGCATATATTGCGAATAATGCGGTCCGCACAACGACCGCGATGGGTATCCAGGATCGTAACTATGGTCTGGCTTCGTCATGCGGAGCTAACTTGATCGCAAACAACTCCCTTTCCGATAATGAAGGGAATATCTCTGCCGAAGAAAACTACGACTACGTGAATAACAACAAGATCTCGAACAGCCGGGGTTTTGGTATCCAGGTCCAGTCCTTTGGGTATGCGACCAATAATCTGATCGCCCACCTGAAGACAAGCACGGACGGCACCCTGTACAACGGCATTGACGGTGCTGGCGGAGCGAACGCTGTCTACGGCAATAACAATGTCTCCGATGTTTCCGGATGCTCGCTGACGATTGAAGGAACAGCGACGGGAGTGCAGGTGCTGGGAGGAACGTACGACGCGACCAAGGGTGGGCAGTGCGCGCTGTACACCACGGCCAGCGCGGGACATGTAGCCTTCGACGGTAGAACGACCTGGATCACAAAGACACCCGACGCTTTTCGCTACAGGATGGCATCCGCTGGCGACAGGCAGAATCGTATGACGCAGGCAAAGTTCATGGCGGCCACTTCGGGACAGTAAGTGAATACCTGTCAACTGCATCTCTAAGATGAAGGGGCACCGCTTCGGCGGTGCCCCTTCATCGCGTTCGGAATCTCTTCTTCCGGTTGCTACGGTGAACGATCGACCAAGGTGTGCTGAGCCACTGTGAATCTTTCCCAGCGCCCTGCCACTATCTAATTCCCTGTTGTGACTCATACCCGATCCGATGCGCGTTTCTAAAGTCCGCAGTCACTCGATTCAATTCTTTTTATGCGGCACGGGTCGCATGGAGGGCACCGCGAATAATCCCCAGTAATTTCTGCGTATAGACCGTATTACTCAGACGTGCCTCGAAATCCTTACGTGCATTTTCTGAGAGAAGCTTGTAAGAGTCACGGTCCTGGAACGCGTTGCGCAACCAAACGGCATACTGATGAGCATCCGCTTCCAGAGGAAGCAGAAAACCCCAGTCCTTTTGGACCACGGTGCTGACACCCCCTACGTCCGTGGCTGCAACAGGAAGTGCGTATGCAGCGGCCTCGTTGAAGACGATGCCCTGGGCCTCTGCACGGGTGGGCAACAGGAAGAAATCGCTGGTTGCATAAAGATTCTGCAGTTGCGCCAGTTGCCCGGGAATCTCTTTCTTCAGCAAGCCGTGCACCTTGACGCAATCGGGCATGCTCTCCGGCGAACACCCGACGACGTGCAGCGTGGCGGGAACTCCCATCTGGTTCAGGTTGCGCGCGATTTCCACGGCAATGGGGCCACCTTTCCGGTCGAACTCACGCCCAACAAAAAGTAGATTGCAGTGCTGGCCGTTGCGCTGGGCGGCGGCCTTCATGACGAGGTCGCGCTGCGGGTCGTCAGTAAAGTTGGCGCCGAAGGGAAGGATATGCACGCGGGAAGGATCCATTCCGTACTCTTGCATTGCCCGGTCCGCTGCCCAGGCAGAAGTCATTACGAGATGGAGATTCGGTTTGGCGAATGCCCGCCTGTCCAGCGCGTATCCTGCCCGGACGATGTGGGCGGGCTGGCGATCGGCGGCAAAGTAGGGATACATCTCGACGATCTGCCCCCAAGTAGCATCGAGTAGCACGAAAATGGGCTGTGGTACCTCGAGGTAAGCCGCGAATGCCGCCGACACGGTCAGTATTGCGTCCGCGTCACGATGTTGACGTAGTCGCCGGTTGCCAATCGCCGTGTAGAAGCGGGTTACGAGGTCATGCCGATCGGGATGATAATGCAAATTCCGGGCGACCCGGTAGGCGTGGAAGAGTCCGGCGCGAAGCACACGACGGAGCCTGGGAACGAGATTTCCAACTGAGGTCACCGATTGTCCAGCTTTTCGCAGGCCCGAAATTACGTGCGCGGACGATCCGGCCCAGAATTGTTTATCTTCCGGATCATGTACGTCATAAAAGACAAGTTTCAGGTGATCGCGATCCATGCAAATTCCTTTCAGTCTGAAGGCAGATCATGCATTGATGCTCTTGCCATTTCCACAATGCACACACCCTTGATGCTGGATTCTTGGCCCATGAGCGACCAGCGACAGGACGGCGGCACTCGCTGCTTCACCTCGATGGTACCCTCCCCCTGAAGTCCGTGCGATTCGGTCAACATGGGCTGTTCTTTAGGATGGAATCCCAGTTGCAACGAGAGGGAGTGTCCGGATGTGATGCGCCCGCCTATTAAGATCGAGATAAGCTCAAACGGTGCGCTTCCTTTAGCAGATTGCCCGCCATCGAAATCCACCCATAAAGAGCAGCTCAGTACGCGGCAACTCGCACCTGCCACGCATCGGCCTGCAAAGGACAATTCATGACCGCACCGCCCGAGATGGTGAAAAAAGAGGAACCCAAAGTGCCTCAGACGAAGGCCGCAGTTGGAAAGGGCGTGAAAGCTGTTTTTCAGACTGTCGTATCGCGTGTCCTGATCCAAGGACTCAACGTCCTCACGGGGATTATGACGGCGCGCATGTTGATGCCGGCAGGGCGGGGTGAGCTCGCCGCGATTATTCTTTGGTCTGGTCTACTTGCGGGTTTAACTTCCTTCGGGCTTCCGACGGCCATGATCTTCCATATTCGGCGTTCCCCTGAGCGCGTTGCGGATATGACGTGGAATGCGCTTTTTCTTTGCACGGTGATCTCGTGCCTCACAGCTGCTGTGGGCGCCGTCTGCATGCCGTCCTGGCTGCACCAGTATCCGCACTGGGCAATCGTCGCTGCGCAATGGTTTCTGCTTATTACCCCGGTTGCAAGCGTCACGTATATTCTGCGGGCGGCGCTGGAAGCAAAGCAGAACTTCTCCGGCTCAAATCTCTCTCAGATCCTGAACCCTGCCGCGGTCCTGGTGATTCTGGGTGTGCTTTACGAGCTTCATCGCTTCGATACGTTGACAGCGGCCTGTGCGTACATTTTTGCTGCCCTACCGCCGATCGGGCTTCTTCTGTGGCGTTCGCGCTCGCTCTTCGACCGCGGAGTGAAACTGCGATGGGCGACCCAGAAGCTCCTGCTGAGCTATGGTGTGCGGTCTTACGGAATCGATCTGATTGGAACTCTTGCTCTCCAGGTGGACCAGGTTCTCGTAGTCAGCTTCCTTCATCCGGCAGAACTTGGTGTTTATGTCGTGATGCTGAGTCTGTCGCGGGTTCTGAATGTCTTCCAAGGGTCTGTGGTTGCAGTCCTCTTCCCGAAGGCGACCGGCCTTTCCATGGAGACCACACTTGCGATGACGTCTAGGGCGGTACGCATGAGCACCGCAATCACTGCTGTTGCAGCCGTAACACTTGGTATCGTCGGCCCAATTTTGCTGCGCATTTTCTACGGCCGCGCCTATACCAGCTCCATCGGGACGCTTCGGCTGTTGCTGGTGGAGGTTGTTCTCTCCGGCGCAACGGTTGTGCTGGCGCAGGCATTCATGGCGCTGGGCCGTCCCGGGTTTGTGACTTCATTGCAGGGCGTCGGGCTCGCTGTCTGCGTTCCGATGATGCTTCTCCTCATTCCGCGCTGGGGTATCGCCGGGGCTGCGGCGTCTTTGCTGATCTCGACGACTTGCCGCTTTATCACGATCTACGTTAGCTTCCGACTTGTACTAAAAACCAAGGCTCCAAGATTGCTGCTGAAGAAGGAAGACCTTCTCCCTCTTCTGACGCTTCTCTTGAGAAGGACGTCCGAGCCCACTGTCGCGCAGTGAGTACTGCTGGCAGACGTGCTGGCTTCTGACGCGCAACGACAAGTTTGATTCTGGTCGAGAATCCAATGTGAGAGAAGCCCTTGCATGGACGCCCTTTTCCTGAGGCGAGGCAGGGCAGATCCGCAAAACTTCGCCCACAGCAACCGATTGAGATCAGATTTCGAGGCGTCCGAATGGCTTTAGCAGAATCTACCGTTGAGTCCCAGGCTTTATCACAACGACCGCTCTCTCTTATTTTTTACGACCTGAATGATCCGCTGGATGCCGGGCTCTGGGCGGGCACTGCGGCCCATATCATCCATCACTTGCGTGAGGCCGGACATAAAGTCAGCGTGGTCGGGCCGCAACTGCCGACCCTGCGGCGGGTGAGTACGTCGCTCTTCTACCACTTCTACAACCGCGTGTTCCGTAAGTACTATCACGTCGATCGGGACCGATTCCTTACGTGGGTCTTTACCCAGGTCGGAAATCTGAAGCTGTTCCTGCACGCGAGGGCAGATGGAGTGATCACACTTTCGCCGCCGTTTACGGCATATCTGAGATCCCGGGAGCCCATTTACTTGCTGCATGACGGTACTTGGTCGCAGATGTTGGAGACCTATCCGCATCTGAGTCCGAGTCGGATGCCGTCCCGCATCGTGGAAGGCGGAAAGAAACTGGACAACATCACGTTCCGCCGCAGTGACGTTTCCTATGTCATGGCTTCCAAGTGGGCTGCTGACCGGGCAACGAGCGATTACGGAATTGATCCAAAGAAGATGAGCGTGCTCCCTTTCGGAGCGAACTTCGACGTTGATCCGTCCGACAGCGAGGTCGCGGCAGGCATCTCGGCGCGGGGACGTAATGTCTGTCAGCTACTCTTCGTGGGCCGTGACTGGGAACGAAAAGGCGGACCGCTCGCTGTAGCGATCTGCTGTGCTTTGCGCGGCCTTGGCGTTGAAGTCGAGCTTCATGTTGTGGGCTGTAGTCCGACAGGCCTGACCGATTTCGTTCATGTCCATGGTCTCTTACGCAAGACTGATCCGGCTCAACGAGAGTTGTTGCAGAGGCTGTATACCGAAAGCGACTTCTTTCTCTTACCTGCCTCTGCCGAAGCGCAGGGCATCGTTTTCAACGAATCTGCAGCGTATGGTCTGCCGGTGATAGCGACGAATGTTGGCGGAATCTCATCGGTCGTTCAACATGATGTATGGGGTGTGTTGTTTCTGCCGGATACACCTCCGGAAGCCTATGCGCAGCGTATTGCCAGCATCTATAAGGACCGAGAATTATATCTGAATATGTGCTGGTCTGCCAGGCGCGATTATGTCTCACGGTTAAGCGGCTCACGGTATGTGGCGCAACTGGTGAATATCATCCGCAGGCATCAGGCAAATCGATCTTAGCCGGATACAAACCATTGATGCTTGTCTTCCCGGGTATCCGCGTTCGATGACGTGCGGCGCATTTGTCGTTGCGAGGCGTTGTTTGATACGCCGAAAAGCAGCGATTCTGATTTGGGTGGCAACACAGAATGGCTGTTTAGGCTGACCGCGGGCGCCACTCTTCTGCTCGTCATGCTATCCACGATGGGAAACTTGTCTATATTCTATGGGTTTGAGACTGTACCCTGCATTAGCCTCTAGCCTTATCTACTTCTGAAGGCCCGCATGATTGACGTTGTTTTTTGCATTGATGCGAGCTTTTGGCATCCGCTAACCATCACTATCTCCTCGCTTGTGTTGAACAATCCGGGATCCGAGTTCCGCCTATTTGTTATCGGAACGCCCGATGTGTTTGCCGGCGACCAGGCCAGCCTCCGCAAGCTGATAGCAGATGCGGGAAATGCCTCACTCGAACTTGTTCCGTTCGACAACACCGTGGCGTACGGACATCTTCCGGTTCATGGCCATATCAGTCTGGCGACGTACTTGCGACTTTTCCTGACGGACTGCCTTCCTGCCACCGTTGAAAAGGTGATCTACCTGGACAGCGACGTTCTTGTTCTTACGCATAACTTTGAGGAGCTTTGGAAGGTTGAGCTGGGCGACCGGTATGTGGGCGCTGCGCGGGAACCATTTGATTCGAAGCAACGGCTACCACTCGGCTTTGGTCCGGAGGATTTCTACTTCAACGCTGGCGTCATGGTCGTGAATCTCAAGAAGTGGAGAGACGAAGACGTAGTGGCGCGCTTTCTCCAGTTCGCAGAGACCAATCAAGCGATTCTTTTCAGTCCTGATCAGGACATCCTGAACTCAGTATTTCGTGGTGAAGCGATCGACATTGGTCTTGGCTGGAACTGGCAGGCCCTGTTCCCAAGGTTGCAGCCAGTACAGCTACACATCTCCGAAGAGCAGTACGCCATGTGGAAGCGTGCTCCGGAAATTGTCCACTTCACGTCTCGTTACAAGCCGTGGATGTGGAAGTGGGCGCCTCACTACCAGTCCACTTATTTGCGTGTGTTGAAGAGAATCCCTTCCGAAGTCCCGCGTCCTAAGCGAGAGATCCGGCAATTGCCAACACGGATGGCGAAGATGTCGCAGCGTTTTCTGGAATGGCACTTCCCGGCGCTGGCAAGGGCGCTTCGTTCCTTCCGTGGCCCGCGCCGACGTCCCAGTTAAGTAGCTCTTAACCGGGACTCCAGGTGGTCGCAGAGGCGAAGAGTTGTGGCCAGCAGCGTGAGGGTAGCGTTCGCGTGTCCCCCGGTAGGAAAGACAGAGCTTCCAGCCATGTATAAACCGTCGAGCCCATGTACCTTTGCGTTCGCGTCCACGACGCCGGTTTTCGGGTCGTCCGACATACGCGTAGTTCCCATGTGATGCGGACCGCCCACGAGAGTGTCCGGCCAACGACCTTCCTTGACCCAGTCAAAGGTGTCGACGCGTCCCAGACGCAGACGTGCAAACTCAGACTTGATTACGTCAGTGATCGTGACGAATGCGGTGTGGTCCAGAGGGATCGTGCGCCAGTCGAGCATGACCTTCCGCATGCCGAGACGATCACGCTCCTCACTGAGCCGAACGCGGCTGTCGTAGTTGGGTGCCTGTTCGGCGCGCGCGTACAGCGTGTATTGAACAGGGATTCCCATGGGGCGTGCACCAAAGCGCAAACGGCGATAGGTATCCGGGAGAAATGAGGGAGACTGTGTCACACAATGTGCGATGTTCCGGGCCGTCTTCGCGCTGAAGCGCCGGGCCACGATGTCGTCCCATACACTCTTGGCGGCCGTCCATAGGAATCGTTCATCGTAGACCGCATCCACGGAGACACTGATGTTCAAGGCCCGGTGCCGCTGCTGCGCGGTGGGAGACAATGTCAGGCCTGGTCGCGCGTGTGTCAGGCCCAGTTCCCACCAGCGTGCATACGATAGCAGGCGATCATTCGGCTCAGGAGTTACCGTGGCGCAGGGCGTTTGCAGGTGTTCTTGAAAGAATCGGCCGACAAGGTCATTCTGATTGCCTACACCGTTCTTCGTCTGCCGATCCGAAGTGAGCAGCATACGAGCGTTTTCAATGCCTCCGCATGCGAGCACAAAGGCCTTTGCATGCACGTGCTGTTCGCCGCCATCCCTAGTCCTGACCTTAACCGCCGTTACCCGACGGTGATTGTCATCCAGCACAAGGTCGACGACATCGGCATGAAGGAACACCTGGACGTTCGGCGCATCCTGGATGATGCCCCGGAACTTCTTCGCAAAGCGAACCTGACGCTTTCCCAGTCGGCTGTTCATCTGCCAGAAGTGGGACCACAACAGATCGGACGCAAACGGCAGAGGTTCCTTGCCGAGCATGCCCCACACGGATTCGTCATAACCGTATGGACCGATGCCGCATAACGTGTGCGCGGCACGCATGTGTGGTTCAAGAGCCTGCGCGTCAAAGGGCCAGCCGCTATGCGGTACCCAGCTGCGATGCGAGAAGTCAACGGCGGTCATGGGGGTGCACATGCCACCCCAACAGTTCGTGCTTCCACCAAATTGCCGCGTGCGGCAATTGTGAAGATCGAAGTACTGCATACCGGTGTTTTGTCCCTCGTAGAGGGCTTGGAGAGCGGGATCATATTTGTAGCCGCCGCTCTCGAGCAACGCGACGCGCAACTTGGATCCGGCAAAATGCCGGGCCATTGCGATACCTGCTGCGCCTCCGCCCACGATGCAAAGGTCGACAACGAGTGGTTCAGCACCTTTGCGGTCGTCGAACTCAGCGATCATAGATAACTCCAGCGTGATGGACGCTTAATGCTTGAGGTCTTGCGCCCGTCTCAAAGAACGCACGCTGCTCCCTCAGTTTACCAACCATGCGGCCGCTCAGATCGACCTACCCTCCGGGAGCTAACCACCCGCCGGTTAATTCCGCTGACCCGTTTTCGGAGACCTTTCCGCACTTGGGATCATGAGTGGCCTTCATCGTGCAAGATGTATTCACGAAAGATGACGTAACGTCACTTCAGGCAAGAAGTGGCTAATAAATTGGAACTATTTGCTCAAAGTGCTGTGAAGCGCTCTCAAGAGCGGCTTAGACAGCTTTAGCGGCAACCAGGAGCGGCAACATAGCATTATTTTTCTCAAAAGCCCTATTTCGTGGTCTTAGCGACCGCCATAATTTGTCTTGCGGAGTCCACGCGCAGATCAGAACATGCATCTCATTGCATGATTAATCACTTTATTGCTGTCTATTAGACTGTGGAGCGCTACGAGAGCGCGAGCAGCCTGTTGCAGCAGGGTGACCCGCCTGTTCTACTGAACTACTTGGCGCGGAGCACGGAACCATACACAGCCCAGAGGAGTCTACGTGGCCAATTTATTACTCGGAGAATCTTCCAACACCAAGCCGACGCCGGAATCCGGCATCACCGGTGCGATACGGAAGTACAAGATCCCGTTCCTGACCGTTCTGATCGCCGGATTCGTGCTGACGTCAGCCTATCTGCTGTTCTCGCACAAGAAGTACCAGAGCGACATGAGCCTGATTGTGCAGAACTCACGCAAGACCAATGTCATCTCTGCCGACCCGACGACGAACTCGCAGCCCATTGCATCGGTTGTTTCCGAGGAAGACATCAACTCTGCCGTTGAGGTACTTGGCAGCACTGACGTTCTTGACGACGTCGCAGATCCCGGCTGGCAAGATTCACCCTCGCACAGCGCGCAGGCGCAGAACGACCATGAAGCGAAGCTTGCGAATCTGCGCAAGCGCATGATTGTGATGCCCGTCCGCAAGTCCCACGTGATCGATGTAAGCTACACGTCCAATGACCCAAAGGTCTCTCAAGACACGCTGTCGGCCCTTCTGCGTCAATTCATAGACAAGGAAAAGGTGCTTAGTCAGCCAGGCAACGTACCGCAATTCTTTGACAAGGAAGCGCAGCGCTACAAGTCACAGTGGGAAGAGGCGCAGCGGAAACTGGCTGCCTTTCAACAGACCCATGGCTTCATCTCTGTGTCGGACAAGGAAGTGGAGAGCGCCAAGGCACTCGATGATGCGCGTACGCTGCTTCGCGCAAGCGAAGCGGAATTAAGTGAACTGACACAGCGAATCGCTACAGAGCATGCGCAGCTTGCAACGACGCCAGTGCGCGTGCGTACGGCGCAGCGGACCTCTCCCGCATCTGGCGCGATCGACCAGGTCAACACGCTTCTAGCACAGCTCAACATGAAGCGCGCGCAATTGCTCACAGCGTATCAGCCTGAAGATCGCACGGTGAAGGCCGTTGAGGTGCAGATTGAGCAGGCGAATGAAGAGTTGACGCGTCTGAGATCGCTCAGCACTTCGGACGAAAGTACCGATATCAATCCCACATGGCAGTCACTGGATCAGGCGTTCACGACAGACAGTGCGCGGCTTAAGGCAGTCACTGGCCGACGCGCAACGCTGCAGTCGCAGGTGGATAGATTGCAGAGCGACGTGCGGGGACTTTCCGGCGACGCACTGGAATTTAAAAACCTGCAAGAGACTGCGGCGTCGCTGGATGCCAACTACCTGCTCTACGTTCAGAAAAGAGATTCTGCGCGGATGTCTGCTGCGATGGACAACAGTGGTCTACTCAACTTTGGGGTTGTGCAGCTGCCTACCTTCTCGCTGTCTCCGGTCCGTCCCAAGCCGCTCCGCGATGCGATTCTTGGTTTTGCTGCAACACTGTTTCTGGCTCTGATGACTGTGTACCTGCTGAACGCAATGAACCGTCCCATGACACTGGACGGTACGCTTGAACCGTCCGGCAAGTTGACTGCGATCCGCGGCCCCGTGGGGACGGAACTGCAGACGGAGACGCAGGCACACCTGGCACAGAAGTAGCGCGAGAACCAGTGCGCAGTGCTCCCGACAGCTAGATGATCCTGTGACGGACGCAATGCGTGACGAAGGAACAGTAGTGCAAGTGAAGAAGGAATCTTCCGGCTTAAATTTAACGGCAATGTTGCGGGCTATTGCACCGCGCGTTGCGATTCTAACAACAGCGCGCATGCTAGATGCCTGCGCGCCGTGGCCCGCAGGTAGACGTAACGTTATGGTCAGCATGGTGCTGACCCGGATGTCCGAGTCAAAGACCGCAAAATGACACATGACCAAATAAAGAGCAGGGTACTTAATCGCCGCAATGTATTCATTGCGTGCTTCGTTCTCGCGATTGCGGGATCGTTTACGCCGTTGGCTCAGGGTGAGATCGTACTTGTGCCGCTGGCGTCGCTCCTTGGCGGCGTGTACCTGAGCAGGCGTTCCAGATCGCAGTACATCACCTTCGTGCTGTGGCTCTTCTTTCTGGCGCCGATGTTGCGACGGATGATTGATGCTCACCTGGGTGGCGCATCCGCAAGTGCAATCATTGCTTCCCCGATTCTTGCCTGCATGGGTGCGACGCCATACCCGAAGCAGCTATGGGGCATGCTGAACTTCGGTCGACTAAAGTGGATGGTCCTGATTGTAGCGACGTACGCCTATGCGAGCTTTGTGGGGTACATGCTGCATTCTCCCATTGCTCTTGTGCAGGAGGCGATCACATGGGCTGGGCCACTCGCCTTCGCGCTCTATCTCTTTGTACAACGTGAGCATGTCGCCGAGATGCTGGAGACATTTCGTGACCAGTTCATGCTGGGCACCCTGGTGATGGGTCTCTACGGCATCTATCAATATGTTTTCTTGGCACCCTGGGACGCGACATGGATGGAACAGTCCACACTGTCGACCATCGGAACCCCTGAGCCTTTCGGCGTCCGCGTCTTCTCGACGATGAATGCGCCGCAGACGTTCGCAGACTTCATTGTTTTTGGCATCCTTTTCAGCACTGCCTCTACGCGACGCCTGCGCTTTTTCGCCATTCCTGTCGGCCTGATGGCCCTTGGCCTGACGAACAGCCGCTCTGCCTGGATCGGTGGAGTGGTCGGGATGTGCTTCATCATCTTCTTCTTCCCAGCGAAGCGCCGCCTGCAGATAATGATGGCGCTGCTTGGCTCGGTGTTGCTGCTTGCGGTACTGTCTCAGGTGCCGGAGGTAAACGAGCAACTTACTCGCCGTTTACAAAGCTTTACAGACCTAAAGACAGACAGCAGTGTGAATGCGCGTATGCTCAGCCAAGAACATGCGATCACCATGTTCGGCGACCGTGCGTTCGGCAACGGATTCGGCGGGTCATCCGACGACACAGGCTCGGGCCCGACGTTTGGCGTGGCAACGATTCAAGGTGTGTACCTTGCTGACAACGGCATTGAACAGTTCATGCTTACCTTCGGCTGGTTTGGCAGTGTTGTGTTTGCTATCGGTTTGGGCGGCCTGGTATTTACCTGTCTGCATGCACCTTCTCCTCAGGAGCTGACGCCGGTGAATGCGGCTCTGCTGTCCTTGATTGTGCAGATGCCGACGATGGGCTTGTTTGCGAGCACGCCTGCGTTCCTCCTTTGGTCGAGCATTATGATGGGAATCGCTTATAAGGAGAATGTGAGATCTAGCGGAACCACTTTGAAGCCCGTGTCCCTGAACGACACGCAGGTGCAGACGATATGAAGCATGCTCAGCGCATTCTGCACTTCTCGAACAGCGCCTCCAGTCTTGGGAACGGAATTGTCAACGTGGCCGTCGATCTTGCGATCGATCAGGCAACGCGAGGCGCTACTGCCTTTGTGTCCGCCGGTGGTGGATGGAATGACCTGATGAGCAGGCATGGCGTGAAAGTGTACACGCTGCCGCTGCACAGTTCACGCGTTCTACCAAAGGCGCTGTTCCGCCTTTGGCGGATCTTGCGTGAGTTCAAACCGGATATTATTCATGCGCACATGCGTAAGAGCCTTTTCATGGTGTGGCCGATGGCGCGGCTGCTGCGTATTCCCATCGTTCTTCATCTGCACAACATCCATAACGAGCACATGGGCACCACGGGGCTGGCTGACCGTGTGATCGCTGTCAGTAACGCGGTGGCAGAAGATCTGAAGAGTCATGGCACGAAGGCCGACCGCATCCGCATCGTGATGAATGGAACTCTGGGTACGCAACGCCTCTCACAGGAACCGGTACCGTTGCCTCTGGGAAAACCGGCCATCGTTTCAGTTGCGGGTATTACTGTTCGCAAAGGCATGTACGAATTGATCGAGGCCTTCAGCAAAGTGGCAGAACGGTACCCCACGGCTCACCTGTATCTAGTGGGCGGAGGCAGTGCTGAAGAGGTTGGGATCTGGGAAGCCGCCGCTGCAACTGCATGCGCTGATCGCATTCACTTTGAGAAGTTCCAGGCTGATCCGCGCAGTTATCTTGTGTCCGCGGAGGTCTTCGTGTTGGCCTCGAGGCGCGAGGCGTTTGGCTTGGCGTTGATCGAAGCGCGCGCTGCCGGTTGCGCCATTGTTGCGACCGATGTCGATGGCATCCCGGAGATCATCCAGCACAACGCCACAGGACTGCTGGTTCCGCCGGAAGACGCAGGGGCTTTAGCAGCTTCGATCACTTCCTTGCTCGACGATGCGGAGCTTCGTACACGGCTGCAGCGCGAGACCGTACAGGATCTCCAGCGCTACGAAGTGCAGCGTATGAGTGTTGAGACAGAATTGGTCTACGACGAGTTGCTGAACGCACGTTAGGGTTCCCAATTCACAGGCGGCGCAACACGCAGGTAATTCTGCGCTGCCGGCGTCTTTGCGGGGACCGCAGCACGGCGCATGACCAAGGCGTTGGCTTGCGGGCCGCTCTGCGCACTTTGTTCCACAGTCTGTTGCCACCAAGCGAAGTCATGGAATGTCTGCGCGCCTGGTTCACCCGCACCGAAGTTGAACTGGCGGTTTGTTCCTGCATTCAGATGATAGGTGTTGTTGCGGAACTGAAGCTGCGGCGAGTCCCGTCGAATGTAAAGCGTCAGGCCGCCGCCCTTCATATTCGAGCTGGAGTCGAAGATGTTCCTTTCGATGGTCCAGTGTCCGCATCCGACCTCGAAGGTAGCTTCTGCTCCCCAGACTGCGGCGATGTTGTTCTCGCTTAGTGTTCCGCCAGGAGCGCCACCGTTGCAATCGAAGCCGTTATACGCGTTCTCCTGTCCCAGTCGCTCGATGTGGTGGATGACATTTCGCGTGACGACTGGTGCATTGCTATTGCCGCCGACTTGCACACCATATCCGTAGGAGTATTCGATCGTGTTGCTATCGACCGACGCCTGCGCACAGCCTGATATGCGGATGTTGCCGTCATTGTTCGTAAGGTAATTGCCAACCACTGCGGGTGTCGAGCACGCAACACCGCGTTCGGACACGACGGAGATCCCAAGTGCGTTCGCTGTGGAAACATAATTGTTCTTGATCGAGGCCCCGGTGGTGCCGGCAACAAGAATGCCGTCGCGCTCGTACGTGAGATAACGAGCGCTGTCCACGATACCTATCGCATTGTTCTGGATGGTCCATCCCTGCAGCGATCCACGTCCCGGTCCCGAGCCCGGTGAAATATAGATCCCGCCTTCTCCACCTGTGTTCAATGCCATTGAGAAGTCCGAGGTAGTGTCGGCAACATTCCAAAGGATGCTGTTCTGGATTGTGTTGAACTGGTTATCCTGTGCCGCATCAGACAGGGGTGTATCTGCAACAACTGCAGCAATACCGGCCTTCGCAGGGTGCACGATGCGCAGGCCATCCACGACGACATTGCTGCTGCCCTGCAGATGCACACCATAGCGGCGGGTGGTGATCTGGATAGAATGCGAAGCAGGATTGCTGCCATCGGCAAGTCGAACGAGGAGTCGCTTACTGCGTGCGTCGTACCAGAAACTGCCGGCAGTCTGCAAGAGGTTCGTCATACCGTCTGTCTGCACCGCGGCTGAGTTGACGCGGTACCAATCCGCCGGGTTGAGGTGCTTCGGGTCCATGGGAGTACGCAGTGCCGTGAAGGTTTTGCCGTTGGCCTGCACCTGATCCCCGAGGACATACTGCTTGCCCATCGTCCAGTCGGCGAGACCGTTTACGACGGGTTGGAGCGCGGCAACCGGCCGATCGTCCCCATCCACAAATACTTTGTAGACAGCTTCCACTGCAGGGGTCTGGTAGATGTCGCCCTGTACTCTCGTCCAGCCGGTCGCCAGGTCTGCCGCGTCAATGGTTGGATAGTCGCCCGTGCCATAGCTTGCAATGCGGATGGGTGCGCCCTGCCTACCATGGATGTCGGAGAGGTCAAATTGTTCCCGCCAGCGTTCGCCGGACTTCAGCAGAACGCTGTCGCCGGGCTTCAAACCTCGAGCCTGAGCGAGGCGCTCGACTGCACTGAGATGTCGCCACGCGGCCTGCGGGGATGTTCCGCTTGCTGCGTCTCTACCGTGAGTTGCATCGACGTAGTAGGTCGCTGCCGGCGAGAGCCTGACGCTGCACACGGTAAGTAACAGGCAGAATGTGGCTCCAATACTTTGCGTCTGAAAGCGAGGCATGACGTCTCCATGAGCGGCGGCGGACGCCGACGTTTAGACCAGTTCGCGGTACACGGCGGCGGTTCGTTCGGCCATAAGGTTTGCACTGAAATGTTGCTCTGCATACGCTCTGCAGGCTGCGGTCGTCGGTAGGGGCGCGTCTCCGGACAACGCGGCGTCGAGTCCGCGCGCAATATCCTCGGCAGAGGTGGACGCGAGCACCAGACTGTCGGACAGTCCTCCGACAACTTCAGGGAGTCCTCCCACAGGAGTCACCAATGCAGGCGTTCCCGCCGCAAGCGACTCTGCCGCGACAAGGCCGAAGCCCTCCAGCGCGAGTGTAGGCACAACGTTGAGATCGGCAGCACCGTACATCTTCACCAAATCGTCTTCGGCGACGTAGCCCAACAGCTTTGCATGGTCCTGGAGCCCCAGAGCTTCAATCTGTGCCTGCAACTGCGGTTGAAGCGGGCCTTTTCCGATCATGTACAAGAGCATATCCGGGTGCTTTGTCCGAAGGCGGCTTATTGCAGTCAGCAGATTCCCAAGGCCCATGCGCGGCACCAGACGACGAACCGTGATTAGGATTTTACGATCCTGTGGCCAGCCAAGTTCCGCACGAACTGCCGCACGCGTTGCAGCCGGAACAAAGCGCTGAAGATCTGCAGCGCCTGGAACGATGCGGATGCGCTCCTGCGCGATGCCATAGCTTTCCTGGAGCACCTTCGAAAATGCGAGAGAGAGAGTAATGACGAGATCGGCGCGAGAATATACAAGCCTCTCGACGGTTCGCATCGCCATTGCTTTTGCGGCACCACTGCCCTGCACCCTCGCTTCATCTGCCCATGGACCATGAAAGTGGACGACGAAAGGTTGACGCTTGACCGCATCAAGAGAAGGGAGCGCGAGCATGGCAAAATGCGATGCGAAGATGTCAGGCTTTTGTTTGGTCAGAGCATCGAGGACAACGCGACGCGTCAAGGCTAGACGCCTGATGCCACCAGTCCCCACGGGAGCAATTGCGGTGAATCGTCCACCAGTCTGTTGCGCTACATCTGCCGGCGCCAGCACAGCGCCGTTCACCTGTACACCTTGCTCAGGGAGATGATCGACAAGTGTCTGTACCACGCGACCTGAGCCTCCGGCGCCAGTCGTGCACCAGGAAAGAGCGAGCTGAAAACTCTTCATGCGTATTTCATGACTCCGTTCATTGTGGTGTGCAGGTGTTTTGTTTCGAGTTGGCCTGAGAATTGCTTAGACTTCATTAGCTGAATAGGATGCATCCTACCTATAAATACCAGTGAGTGGTCATGCAATTTCAACGCCATTCAAGTGTAGTCGATGGGTTGGATGCGCAATCCGACGAACAACCCCTTCCAAAAGGAATCAATGCAAGCGAACGACCATTTACCCGTCACCGAACCAACAGAACTGGCCGCCCCGTCCATCCGCATTGCTTTTGTGCAAGATAACTTTGTGCAAGCTGGAGGCGGCGAACGAGTTGCTGAGGAGATTGCACGCGCTCTCCCAACCGCGAAAGTGTTCACGACGGTAACGGTCGAGGCAAGGCTGACTGCATACATGCGGACACGCAACATCGTGAAGACGTGGATGCAGCATCTGCCGAACGTGAAGAAGTATTACCGTCATTATTTTCTTCTGTATCCGATTGCGCTGCGTGGACTGAACCTGAAAGGCTATGACCTTATTGTTTCCAGCTGCTACGGCTTCGCGAAGATGTTGCCGAAACCCAAGGGTGCTGTGCATGTGTGCTACTGCCATACGCCGACGCGTTGGATCTGGAGGTATGAGGACTACATTAGCCGCGAGACGTTGAATCCGGTGGTGAATGCGGTCCTCAGCCGCGTGACGCGTTTGCTGCGAGGCCTTGATCAGAAGGCCGCGAACAACACTGATTTCTTCATCGCAAATTCGACCGTGGTTGCGGAGCGCATTCGCGAATACTACAACCGCGACTCAATTGTTATGTTCCCAGCCATTGACTGCAGCCGCTTCACAGTTGCCGACCAAACAGATGATTACTACCTGGTCATTTCGCGACTCGCTGGATACAAGCGTGTTGACCTCGCGATACAGGCTTGTAACGAACTTGGACGCAAGCTGATAGTGGTGGGCGAGGGACCGGATCGCCCACGTCTTGAAGGCATGGCGGGTGATCAGATCACGTTTGCAGGTCGCGCGCCCGACGAACAGGTTGCGCACCTGCTATCGCACTGCAAGGCCTTCCTTTTCCCTGGTGAAGAAGACTTCGGCCTTACGCCCCTTGAGGCTGCGGCGTCTGGTCGCCCCGTGATTGCGTTTGGCAAAGGCGGGGCCCTCGATACGGTCGTGGACGGTGTGACCGGCGTCCACTTTGCTCGTCCCACCGCTGAGTCGATGAAAGATGCGATGCTGCGTGCAGAAACCATCGCATGGGATCCGCAGGCATTGCGCACACATGCTGAGGGATTTGATCGCATTCATTTCGCACGCAAGTTCGTCCATTATCTTCAGCAGATTATTGACGAGCGTCATCCGAAGGCATTGGCGTAGCTGCTCGCTATCGCCGTAGCGAGCGATACACCTGCTCGACTCGCTCAGCTACTGCCCTGGGATCGAACTCATCTTTGACGGTCACTTGTCCACGACGAGCGACTTCCTGTGCGGCCTGCGGATTCCGCAAGATATGAATCACTGCCCCTGCAAGACTCTCCGGATCGTTTGGCGGCACGAGCCATCCGGTCTCGCCGTGCCGTACCGTCTCCGAAGCTCCTCCTCCGCGGGCGGCAACGACTGGCTTGCCGGCGGCCATACCCTGGGCAATGACCTGACCAAGCGGCTCAGGGATGATCGATGCATGGACCAGGACGTCGAGGGCGCCGATGGCCGTGGCGATATCTTCCTGGAATCCGCAGAAGGTCACGGCGTCATCAAGGCCCAGTTCGTGCGTCAGAGCATGGAGCTTCGCTTCGTGATCCGCTTCTCCGAAGAGTGCAGCCCCAATGATGGAAAAGTGGGTAGCGGGAAAGACTGCATGGATGAGCGCGGCGGCGCGAAGGAAGACATCCTGTCCCTTCCAAGGGCTGATTCTCCCAGCAATTCCAATCTCGACTCTGCCCATCTTCATCGCATCCGCGAGTGGTGCACGTTCTGCACCCACCTGAGCAAATGCAGCTACATCAAAGCCGGACGAGACGACACACTGCGGCTTGCCTGTTGGAAGGAACAGTGTTTCCAGCGTGGCATACGAGTTGGCAATGACGTAGTTGGGCAGGATTCGGCATAACTTTCGAAAGACGATGACTGCACGATGCGGAAGGTAATCGTCCGCGATACGGTCGCGGACGTGCCAGATCAGAGGAATCCTAAGAAGACGCGCTGCCAGGCCGCCAAGGATGTCAGCCTTCAGGGAGTTTGTGTGGACCACGTCCGGCCGAAGTCGGCGAACAGTCTGCACCAGGTTAGCGATGTAGCCCATAAGGACGAACGCCTTGGAGAACCCCATGGAAGAAGTTCCGCCAACCGCTTCCTTTCGCATCTCCCGCACGCTGGAGTCGAGGGGCAGGATGACGACCTCGGCTAGGCCCTGGAGTTTGGTCGCAAGCGGACCATCTTCGAAGAGCAAAACCGTAGGATCGAAGGCCTGCTTGTCGAGCTCCTGAATGAGTGACAGTAAGGCAAGCTCACCGCCACTCATGGATGCGGTCTGGTCTATATACAGGACTCGGGTGCGACGAGGGCTCGACGACGACTTGGTCATTATCGAGTGATGATATAGGTGGCTGCGTTGAGGTAGAGGCCGAACGTAGCGGCCACCTTGGCAACATCTGCGACTCTGTCCATCGTGGTGCGTGGAACGAAGACGATGTCTCCGGACGAGAGTTCCATATCATGTTCGAAGATCTTCGGATCCGACATCTTCTTCAGATTGAGCACTCGTACCTGTGGCGACGCGCCCTCCATGTCGTGAAATACGACTACCTGCTTCTCTTTACCCGTGGACTTGATACCACCGGCAAGCATGACCGCCTTCAGGGCTGTCGTGGGTTCACGCATGTCGTAGCGCAGAGGAGCGTTCACCTGGCCGGCAACGATAAAGTAGGGTTTCTGGAAGTCTGTCAGCACAATCGCGACTTCAGGATCCTTAAGATGGCCCGCTGCCTTTTCCTCGATCAGCTTGATGGCTTCATCGACGGTGCGACCACCGACTTGAACCTGACCAGTACTCGGCAGAACGATATAGCCGTCGGGCTGAACAGTAACTGCCTGGTTTAGGTCAGGCGTATAGGTGAATTGCACGGTCAACTGATCGCCCGCGTGCAGCCGATACGAACTTCTTTGCTTCAGCGCGACCTGCGCCGCCATGGACGTCATTAAAATGCCGACTGCAAAGATAGCAAGGGCTATCTGCCGCAGCATCATCCTATTCAGTACTCGCTTCGATTTTCTTATGATCTGCAATGTGTACTCCTGGGGCGAACGCCCCTTGTTACGATCTTTGATCGGGGTTCCGCCGAACTACATCGCGCCGCTACCGCGGATCACGGCAGGTATTGTTTTGAGCAGAATGCGGCAATCCAGGAATAGGGACCAGCTATCGATGTAGTCAAGATCCTGGCGCATCCATGTGTCAAATGTTGTGTTGCTGCGCCCGCTGATCTGCCACAGACAGGTAAGTCCCGGCTTCACGCTGAAGCGACGCAGTAACCAGCCCTCTTCAAATAGACCAACGTCACGCAGCGGCAAAGGTCGCGGACCAACCAGAGACATGTCGCCCGTAAGTACATTGAACAGCTGCGGCAGTTCATCCAGAGACGTGGCGCGCAAAAACCTGCCGACCTTCGTAATGCGCGGATCATTCTTCATCTTGAACGTGGGTCCACCCATCTCGTTCATCGCTTCCAACTGCTTCATCTTTGCCTCAGCATCGATGCACATGGTCCGGAACTTGTAGATCGGGAACTTCTTTCGATTCATGCCGTAACGCTGTTGAATGAAAATCACTGGGCCGGGGCTCGTCACTTTGATGAGCAAAGCGATGAGTAGGAGAACAGGAGCGAGCAGAACGACTGCGGCGAATGACAGACCAAAGTCCATTATGCGCTTGACTACATCGCGAACATCAAATCGCTTCGCATGCAACATGACTCCGCGACGAAGAATCTGTGACCGGCTGGAATGTGTAAGGATCCGAGTCTTAAAGCAACTCGCGGATAGATGGACAGTCACGCCGGCATTCTCAGAAAGCGTAAGGGCTCGTTGGATGTGGTCATAGTGAGAACGGGTGGGTAACGCAATCACGACCGCCTCAACCGGATGATACTTTAGAAGGCTCGGCAGAGCGTCGATTTCGCCTAGATACCTGGAGAGGAGGCTGCTGCCAGGCTGGAGACGATCATCTACGCAACCCACGACGTTGTAGGTTTCGCTGATCTCGAGCAGTGCTGCCTCTGCACCTTTGCCAGATCCGACAATGATCGCATCCGGCTTGCCCCAGCCAAGGTGGCGTTTGACGTTAGGCCGCTGAAACTCTAGCAGAACCAAAAGCGCACTACTGGCCAACATGGCCAGGCACGCACTCTCGGCCGCGACGCCTGTATTTCCGATCCCTAGAATTGAGTGGGCACACACCAAGCCAAACGCGGAACACAAAATCGACGCCATCACAACGCCCTGTAGCTCGCATAGCCAGAGGTGCTTACTGTTATCCAAGGGACGCAGATACACCAGCATGTTCCACAGCACCATTGCCATTAACACCACCAGCACGCGGGAGAACGCAAACTTTACGTCCCATCCTTCGTGGAGCGTAGAGAGATGCAAGTCATGCGTTACCCATACCCACGCGAGTGCAGCCGCAGCCACAGGGACAATCCCGCGTAAGACTCCATACACCACGGAAGTATGCTCAGCCTGCGCTGCCGGGAAGAATCGTACGGGTGGGCTATTGAGGTTTAGTTCCAGATTCTTCACAAGTGTCTCCGCGCGTTCAGGTTGTGCGACATAGGGCACAGCGCTCGGTGATCCACTATGGGTCCAATGCACTGTGCAAGTCTTCACGACTACCCTTGCAGTTGGAACGCCACAACGCGGTTAACGCGCGAATTTTAAAGTTATTGGCATGCTAGGCGCGAATTGGCGCTTAGTTTCCTTGTCAGACGTATGCACGAAAGGGTATTTTGCTATGCCTTCAGATTGAACGATCGACCGGGAAACATCTGACTTTATTTCGGCGGTGCCAAGGGTCGATAGCTTAACGACACAAAGAGGAAAATAATTTCCCTACTGACGCAAAAGCATTCCAGCACCGAAGGAATCCGCGCAGGCTCCGGCTATTTGGACGGAAGTCACTGTGATTGATGAGGCGTCGGGGGTGAAGGAGCCAACCAATGTAAGTCGCAATCCACTCGCCGAGACCAGGGTCATCGACACCGAACTACCAATCACATAGCTTGAATCTGCATCGAGCGTTGCGCCCGTCAGACAACCGGTGCCTATGACCGTTGCGCTTCCTGAAAGAGAGAAATAACCCGTTCCATCAGGATACGGATCCTGTGTCGTAGCGATAACGAATGTCTGTCCACCGGCAAGCGCGCCGCGATAAGAACCCGTGAGCGCGTCGTAACGCGTACCGGTCACGGTACCGGCTGTACCCGATGCGCAGCCTCCGCGAACTGAATATGTTCCAGTGAAATGCGTGGCAGTCTCATCCTGGGTGGCATTGATCGTGGAGTACTGGCCATTGACTGCGAAACCGTTCAGCACGAGCGCTCTTCCCGTCAGAGTTCCCTGTGATGGCAATGTTGTCGCGCTTACGAAACAATTGCTCGCGCCCGGAGTGACTTGAAAGACACTCTGCGTAGTTACAGCCGCCGTGCCTGTGGACTTGGGCTCGTAGATCCAGCCGGCCAACGCAATAAATGGCGATGTTCCAGCGGTGCTGGTGGCCTGTACCTGCCAGTTCCCGATCTCACTGGCGACTGCAGGAGGAGGAGTCACTGTTCCGTCGCCAATCGGGACGCCGCCATATCCGCATCCGATGACCACCAGTAGCCCGGTGAGGCTGGCCATCGCAGCGAAACGTTGTGCACGCTGACGGCTCCCGACTTCGGGTCTTTGCTTCGTTGCGGATGAGGATTGATACCGGTCAGTCATCGAGAAGATCACCTAAACTTTCGTCAACGTCGCTTGAGCGACGTTGGTCGGGCACCCGGCACCTGTAAACAGGAGACCGGAAACACTGATGGTCGTTGCCTCGGCGTCAAACTCGCCGGTAACATCCATCTTTGGGCCATTTGAATTTAGGAAGCTCATTTGCACGTGGTTTCCAATCACCGACCCATTCGCGGTGCTGAGAGTACCCGTGGTGAAACAGGTTTGCCCCGCGACCACCGCAAAGCCGCTCACGAGGAACTTCGCTTCGCCCGTACCCAGTGCGAACTGATTCAGTGTCAACGTGACCACCGTCGCCGGATCTGCGCTAAGTGACCCTCTATAGGTGCCGGTCAGCGCGCTATAGCGTGTACCTGCAACGGTGCCTGCAGTGCCATCCGCACAGCCACCGGTCACGCTGTACGTCCCGGTGAAGTGTGTCGAGGTATCGTCTTTCGCCGCAGAAATATCCAGAACCTGCTGGTCGAGGCCGAATGAGACAAGGTGAAGGCGCACACCTTGAATGACGCCGTTCATCGGCACGTTAGCAGCCGCCGCATAGCAGCCCGTGGACGCAGGCAGGAAGGTTCCTGTTGTCGGGTGCGAGGTTCCCGTCTGCTGCTCGTTGATGTAGCCGCTGAGCAGAGTAAACGGAGCCGTACCTGACGTCGCAGTAGCCTGCACCACCCAGTTCCCCGTTGAGTCCGGGTAGGTCTTTGTGCTACCAGTTCCCCCCCCGCTGCCGCTGCCGCCACCGTTCGTGGAGCAGCCACTGATCACGAACGGAAGTAACAGTAGACAGAGAACGCTACTGTGACTACGAACCAGGCTTTGCATCATCGTAAAACACTCCACTTGAGCACCTTCGCTCCATCGCGGAGTGACCCATGCTTCCTACCTGTGACGTTGAACATAGGGTCATGCCTGTGCCGTAAATCACAACCCGTCCTGCTCCCTAGATCAGATGTCAGGTGCCATGGAAGTGTTGTCATGCAAACCCCTGCTACTTTGAAGATGTACCCATTAGCACGCGTTGAAGCGATCGTGACTCTGAACGCGTCTGGCAGGTCACTTTTGTGCTTGAGCATCACCGCTTAGCGCCTCCAACCTCGGTCGCGTCCGGCACTCGGTCAATCTCCTGGCATTGAGTCGCGTTGATGGTGTACCGCCATCCCAGCAGCCAGTCGGCCGATTCGCTGCAGCGCCGGAACACGACCTCAAGCCCGTCGCGGTCTGAGAACCCCATGTCTTTCGTACCGGCGCCTGGCAACATGACATATTGAATCCGTTTGTCACGGAGGTATTGCGGCACCTGTCCGCTCACCAGATAGTGATAGTAGGACGGATCGACGAGGCCTCCCAGATCGATGACCTGGCCTTTCCACTCGTAACTGACTCGACCGATGTCAAAGGCTGCCAAGCGCGTGTCGGGCGGCAGGTTCTGCTGCATCCAAGTGCCGATTTCGCCATGCACGCGGCTGATGTGAGCCACTCCAGACTCCGTTACCCGGCGCCAAGTGGAGATGGAAGCCACGCCACTTACTAGCATCACAAAAAAGACGAGTGCAAATGCTACCTTCGCAGGAAGATGAACCATGCGGCGCAGCGCAAACAACACCCCGAAGAACAACAGTGGGAACAGCAACATCACCACAATCGGCTGATAGCGTCCACCATGGCCTGCTGCGGGAAATGTGGCCAGATAAGTGAGAAAGTGAACTAAAGCCCAAAGCAGCAGGAACTTGATGCGAAGCGGCTTGCGACGCAGAAGCGCAACGACACCGCAAATCATGAAAGCCAGCAGCACAACACCGATAAGTCCCGTCCGCGTGCCGAGTTGAGTTGGCGAACTCAACTGATTCACGAACCCTGTGCTGAACTCTCGCGGCAGCCGCTGTACCCATCCACCCACGAAGCGCAGGATGGTGCCGACTGAGTGCGATCCGCCGGTGCTGTGGAAGTATAGCCAGGACCGTCCTTGTAAGGTGGCCGGCATGGGCGAGCCTGAAGTCCAGAAATTCGCGGACACCACCAGCGAAGTGGCCACAAACCACAGGGCAGTAACAATGGCGTAATCCCGCCAGGGACGTGGACGTGAACGGCTCACGGCTGTCACCGCCAGCAGCATCGGAGCAAATACCACCGCCTCCGGCCGCGTCAGCACCACTAAACCGCTGAAAAAGCCGGCAATTATCACCTGGCGCAGACTCGGCTTCCCACCGTCAAACCAAAAGAGGATCGCCAACAGGGAGAATGCTACAAAAAACAGGTGCTCCATGCCAATCAGGCCAAGCCACAAAAAATTGCCGGATAGCGTGGGTGCGGCGGCAAGCACGGCGGACGCCTTCCACGACATGCCGTCACGCCGGGCCAGGAGGAAGAAGGTGCTGCCAATAACCGGCAGGATCACCAGACTCAGACCGAGATTGTAAAAGACTGGATCCAGACCGGGAAGCAGTGTGTATTTGGCGGCTTGCAAAAACTCCCACAAAAGGCTGGTAGAGCCGGACGATGGCCGATCCGCAAGAAACCCAAGGACGTGGTGATAGGCCAGATTCCGAGCAACTGTCTGGTGGATGTACGAATCATCCAGCGGGAAGCCGAATCGGGTGCGCAGAGCGCTCGCAAGGATCAGGAACGTGACAAGGTAGAGCAGCGCAATCGCTATCGCACAGATGCGGTCCGACGGCTCGCGGACAGACCGGATGGTCCCTAGCGGCCGCGCGGGTCGACTTTCCTGTACTTCAGTGATTGTTTGCATTCCAGTGGCTCCCCCGGGTCCAAGTCTTTGGACGAATGCCATTGACATTGCACTTGAGTGGCCGAAGTGATGCGTCTACGGCAATCAACTGCAAATATTTGCAGAGGAGTCGGGATCAAGCGGCATTCGGGTCCGACAGCTTCGGATGGCCGCTAAATAGTAGGGTTTACGCGATGTAGGAACGCTGCGGGCTTCTGCTCCGAACACTGCTCTACTCAGCACACACGTCCGGATTGCTCCCCAATCAGTGGCGTACTGAGACCGCTAAGAGCATTAATCCAAAATTCGGGAGAGGGTCGCAAGCACGGGCGAGCCGCAACTCTCGTCGCCAGCACCAGCCACCATCTCCAATGCAGGTTGACACGAACACGCGCATCCGCAGTACCTTTTGTGCAGACCTTCACGGTGTGAGAAGAAGCTGGCGAAGCGCACACCGTCCAGTCATACCCGGTTGCCCGCACGTTTCCTTCAAGGGCGTCTCACCAGGACCTGACCTACAGGTCGACAGTGAACTCCAGCAGGCAGACACACGAGCTCCTGCAACGGATCTGCAAAGCGCTTCTGTTCTTCCACCACCCTGCCGACTGCCAGCAACGTCGTTCCTTCAGTGCCGTCGGACCGGCCGGCGTCAGAACACTGCGTCTGCGCCGCTTGGCTGGAACACCGATAGCTGCCTTGCAGCTCTGCGCTAAAGTCGTCTTCTTGCGAGTTCCGTGCTCCTAGTCCCACACGGAGTGCGCTTCGGTACTTGCGATAAAGAAAATCCCGCGCTGTCCACAATGCGGTCGCTGTAAACGCATTGGCCGATGGCGTCCTTGCCGGCGTAAAGAATCGTCCGTTCTTGGCATGTTGAGCTGCTGAAGTCTTTTTGACGCTATACCGACTTGCGCTCTGTGCCGCGGCGCAATCCCAAGTGCACGTAAGCGCGGAAGAGGGCCTTCTGCGTGTACCAGAAGCGCTGCCATGAGGCACCTTTCAGCGCTGGCAAAAATCGCAGCGCCTGCAGCAGACCGAACCTAGCTCTCGTGCCGACCAACACCTGCCATATGATATGCAACACGTGCCGCGGTACGGAAATGTGGTCCCAGATCGCCACAACCCAGTTGTAGGTCATCTCACCGAACGCATCGCCATCCTTGATGGGCATCATTCCGGCGTAGTGTCGAAGCTCTTCGCGATCGCCTTCGTAATGATCCAGCACTACTTCAGGGTCATAAATCAGCTTCCAACCGGCACCACGCACGGCGAGTGAAAAGGCAAGATCTTCGCATGGCTGTGCCCCCCGGCCTAGCAGCCGTTTGTCAAAGCGCAACGAGGCAACCGCTGCGGCGCGGTAACTCATGTTGGCGCCCTTCAACAGGTCAACCGGCCTTGGCGGACCGATGCCGCAGTGATGGTTCCCTATGTAGCGCCCGTGAATCTGAAGAATGCCCACGGTCGGCTGGCGAACCTCTGCACCGGCGTGCGGCCCAGCAGGGCGATCCCTCCCGCCCACTGCCCCCACGGTCGAGTCCGTCTCAAAGTGCGTGCAGATGCGGTCCAGCCACTCAGGCAGCGGTGCCGTGTCATCGTCAATCATGGCGATGATGTCGCTTCGAACAGCGTCAAGCCCGGCATTCCGCGCGGCAACTAAGCCAGCAGTGTGGACCATGATGATGCGTACTGGAAAGGGCGGAGGCTGCATTCGCGCCACGAAAGTCTGCGTCGCCACATCCTCGTCACGGACCACAACCAGTAGCTCGTCTGGAAGACGCGTTTGCAACGCGAGTGCGCGGATGCAACGCTCAACATCAATCGGCCGCCTATAGGTGCAAAGCAATACACAGGCACTTAGAACATGTCGATCTGATTTGGTATGTGGTGAGATGGAGCTCTCCTCAATGCTACTTGCATCCACATACAATTGTATCGCCGAACCGCGAAGTCGCGCGCTGGCCCACTCTCAAGCAATCCTGAGTAATCGTATCTGAAAGAATTATCGCGAGCAGATCAGATACTGCGGTGCACCTGTGACGGGCTGGACTCCTCACCGCCATCCTGACCCGGCGTATGAAGCTTCGGCAACACGAGTGAAACCGTTGTCCCGAGCAACCAGATTTCAATGAAAAGGTAATTCCTCCCGCAACTAGGGAATTAATTCCCTAAAAAGTGGTAAGTATGGCCATATTCTGCCAAGACAAACCGCGCTATAAAGGTTGTACGCACTCCGCAGAAAATTTCACAACCGGTTGGGGACCCCATGACTTTCTTGACGCGCTTCTGCGCGCCCACGATCCTGTGCGCGCTTGCCACACTTCCTGCCTCTGCCACCAGCTACTTTGTGTCACAGTCTGCTGGTAATGACAGCAATGACGGTCTGAGCCAGTCTGCCCCCTTTGAAACACTTGCGAAGGCGAGCAGCCTCGTTCATCTTAAGGGTGGCGACGCAATCCTGCTAAAGCGTGGGGACGTCTGGCATGAGCAATTCTTAATCCCCAGCTCCGGCTCCTCGTTCAACAGTCGCCTGGTCGTCGGCGCATACGGTTCTGGTCGGCTTCCAATCATTGACGGCGCCGACACTATCAGCGGATGGAGCCTCATCTCCTCCGACACCTACCAGACGCATCGCACCGAAGCGAGCTACAAGGTCTTCGTGGACGCCCTCTACAAGCAGACGATCCCGCTTACACGTCAGTCGAACCTCGCGAATGCCATCAATACTGCCGGGTCGTTCTACGCGGACGCGGACACCCTGTACGTCCACCTGCTGGATGGCAGTGACCCAGCCAAGCACACCATCGAGGTTTCCGGCAGCACCCACAAGAGCGGCATCGTCGCCTCAAACAAATCCTATGTCACGGTTCAAGACCTTGAAATCATTCGAACGACAAACTCTGGTGTCGCGTTTGTCCTCGACTATGGAAACCTGTTCGGGACGAGTGGCAACCAGAACAACACGCTCAATGCGCTGACGACGTTCAATACCGGCTCGACCGCCCCTATGCCCTTCGGGTTCGAAGGTGGCATCCTGGTGCGGGCAAATACATCGTTTGGCTCGCGCGCGCTGATGGGATGGCAGATCACCAACAACAACATCGGTCGCCTGGATTCTCCCTACGGTCTCAACTACAACATCGGCGGCATTGAACTGCGGGGCACATATGGTGCCCTGGTAAAAGGCAACACGGTGAAGACGACCAACGCCATGGGCATTCAAGACCGTCCTTATGGTCTCGCTTCAACATGCCGATATAACCTCATCGCAGAAAATACGCTTTCCGACAATGAAGGCAACATTACCGCAGACAGCCCGTATGACCAGGTGACATCAAACACCATCACCAACAGCCGTGGCTTCGGTATACAGGTTCAGTCGTACGGCTATGCCGCTGATAACACCATTGCACACCTGGGCCTCAGCCGCGATTCCAGACTGTACAACGGGATTGATGGCAATGGAGGCGACCACGCCCGCTATGTCAACAACATCATCACAGATGTGCACGCCTGCTCGATAACGGTTGAAGGTAATGCAATTGGCGTCAGCATTGAAGGCGGGCGCTACGATTCCAACAACGCTTCGGGGTGCCCTTTGTACACGACAGCAAGCGCTGGAGCCGTTAAGTTTCGCGGTAGCATTTCATGGATACTGAACACAGCCGTGCCAAGGCCATTTGCTTACAGGATCAAGGATCCTACGGATAGCGCGCACCGTTACACGGCCGCGGAATTTCAGAAGATCACGAAGTAAGACTCATCTCGCTTGGCTGTCTGCTCTCCTGACCGTAAGAGCAGACAGCCAAGCGAGATCTTCTTCGTAAAGACATCCTCGATGCGACGCGCCTCCGCATCGCAATTTGGTGTGCATCGCAGAGGGGAGTGCTTTTGACGAGAGTGCCCCGGGATACGTCCACTACGTACAATTGCCACGTTTCGACTCTGCCTTTGGCTCTGGCTTTAACGTCTTCGCTCCTGTGAGCAAAGCGTCGATGTGCCTTTCACCCAGTGCTGGGAGAGCAGCCGACACGTTTGCTCCCGAACACATCGGCGACTTCCATCGGCACACACGCCGCTGGAAGTCGCGATATCAAGAACAGCAATCCACATACGTGACACCTTTTCAGCATCTGCCGCGCTGGCCACGTTGGGACTGTCCGACAGTTTTGCTTCGCCTTCTTATCGCCTGTCAGCTCGTTACTCTTATAAGTGCGGGAGAGCATCGTTGCGATGCGCGTGTTGCCAGTGTTCGATTACACCTGCGAGATGGGCACCATGCGTAGGAATTTCTTCGAGTGGGTGTCCCAGTCGGAGAGGAAGCGTGCGGCGCGTGTGCTTTCGCTCTTGGCGCCGTGTTCTTCCAGCAGCGACTTCAGTTCGGCCTGGGCTGCTTCGTCGGTTTCGGCGAAGGGGATGGCCTGCAGGAAGTCGGCGTGATAGCGGGAGCCCGAGAGTACCGTGCCCTCCGCGTCGTAGAGCCACGCGATACCGCCGGTCATGCCTGCGCCGAAGTTCAGGCCGATGGATCCGAGCACAACGACGGTACCGCCGGTCATGTACTCACAGCCGTGATCCCCTACCGCAGCGACGACCGCGGTGGCGCCGGAGTTGCGGACGGCGAAGCGCTCGCCAGCCTGCCCCGCGACGAAGAGCTTGCCGGCAGTTGCACCGTAAAGAGCGACGTTGCCGAGGAGGACGTGTGCGCCGCTCTTGGTCTTTGCGAGGCCACGTGCGCGGATGACGATTTCTCCACCGCTGAGGCCCTTGCCGACGAAGTCGTTCGCTTCGCCGGTCAGCTCCAGCTTCATGCCTTCGATGGCGAAGGCTCCGAAGCTCTGTCCGGCCGTGCCGGTGAGCTTGATGGTGACGTCCGGCAGTGGCATGGGCGATTCGGCCTTTGCCTGCAGGATAGTCATCTCACCCGCGATGCGGGCGCCGACGGCACGATCCTTGTTGGCGATCATGCCGCTGACCGAGTAGGCCTCGCCCTTTTCGAAGGCGGCGACGGCAGGTGCGACCCACGCGTCGTCCAGAGCGGGTTCTGTCTCGGGACGGTCGTTGCGGATGCCGTCCCACTTGCGGGGGCCGTTTCCTTCCTGCACCAGCATGGGCGACAGGTCGAGACCACCGTCGAAGCGTACCTGCTCGAGCAGGTCGACGCGGCCGATGGCTTCTTCAATGGATGCGAGGCCGTAGCGCGCAAGCATCTGCTGCAGGTCGCCTGAGAGCTGTTCGAAGAAACGGACGACGTGCTCCGGCTTGCCGCGGAAGCGTGCGCGGAGTTCGGGTTTCTGCGTCGCGATGCCGGTGGGACAGGTGTTGAGGTGACACTGCCGCGCCATGTCGCAACCGAGGACGACGAGGACAGCGGTGCCGAAGGCGAACTCGTCCGCGCCAAGCATGGCTGCGATCAGCACATCGCGTGCGGTGGAGAGTCCGCCGTCGGTACGCAGACGGACGCGTCCACGCATGCCGTTTGCCATGAGCGTCTGGTGAGCTTCGGCGAGGCCGAGCTCCCAGGGATTGCCTGCGTACTTGATGGACGAGAGTGCCGCTGCGCCGGTGCCGCCGACGTTGCCGGCGATGACGACGTAGTCTGCGTAGGCCTTCGCTACACCTGCGGCGACGGTACCGACGCCACAGCTTGAGACGAGCTTGACGCCTACCGCAGCGCGCGGATTGACGCGCTTGAGGTCGTGGATGAGCTCCGCGAGATCTTCAATGGAGTAGATGTCGTGATGCGGTGGCGGCGAGATCAACGGCACGCCGGGCTGGGCGTGACGCAGACGGGCGATGAGGCCGGTGACCTTGTGGCCGGGGAGCTGGCCACCTTCGCCGGGTTTGGCGCCCTGTGCGACCTTGATCTCGATCTCTTCAGCGTGTGCGAGGTATTCGGCGGTGACACCGAAGCGACCGCTGGCGACCTGCTTGATCTTGTTGTTGAGGAACGAGTGGACGGCGGGTGCTTCGACGATGGGCTCCGCGACAGCGACGCCGCCGGGGGATGGCTTGTTGACGAAGGCCGAGGCCTCACCGGGCATGAGCACGCGACGGTTGCCAGGGTGCGGACGGTAGACGTCGGAATCTTCGCCGCCCTCGCCCGTGTTGGACTTGCCGCCGATGCTGTTCATGGCGATGGTGATGGTGGTGTGCGCCTCAGGGCTGAGCGAGCCGAGCGACATGGCCGAGGCGGCGAAGCGCTTCATCATGGAGCGTGGGGACTCAACCTTGTCGAGATCGAGCTCGGGCCCTGCGGGACGGATCTCCAGAAGTTCACGGAGGACCGTCGGCGTTTCCTTGGTGGCAACGGCGGTTGAGTAGATCTGGAACGCTTTTGCGGCGTCTTCCGGCATGGGCACGTTGCGGGCGGAGCCCACGACGGATTGCAGCGCCTTCACGTTCGAGGGCTGCCATGCGTGCGGTTCGGCCATGTCAGCCTTGCGGAACTTGACCCAGCCGTAGTCGGGCAGGTCGATCTTTGCCTGGAGATCGGGCGAGACGGGCGCGCCCCAGAGCTGGCGGATGCCGTGCTCGATCTCTGCGAAGCCGACGCCGCCGAGCGGTGCGGGTGTGTTGGGGAAGCAGCGGTTTACGACTTCGTTGCTGAGGCCGAGGATGTCGAACGGGTAGGCACCGCGATAGCTGTCGACGACACTGACACCCATCTTCGACATGATCTTTGCAAGACCGGCGTCGAAGGCCTTGAGCATCTTGATCTCGGGGACCTTTGCGTCGCCGTCAGGGCCTGCGGTGGCGCGTGCTGTCTCGAGCGCGAGCCATGGGCAGACAGCGCCCGCGCCGTAGCCGATGAGAACGGCAGCGTGATGCACGTCGCGCACGTCACCTGCTTCTACAGCGATGCCGGTTGCGGTGCGGAGGCCGGCCTTGACGAGGGCGTGATGGACGACGCTGACCGCGATGGCCATGGGAATGGGCAACAGGTCCGTGTCGGCGTTGCGATCGCTGAGCAGGAGGATCTCTACGCCCTCTTTGACGAGCTCGACGGCGTTGGTGCAGAGCGCTTCGATGCCGACTTCAAGCGAGAAGCGGGAGGAGAAGACGCACTTGAGTTCGCGCAGACGCAGCGTGTCGTTGTGAGGGTACCTACCCTGGCGCAGGGACTCCAGCTTGCCAATGGAGAGAAAGGGTGATGGCAGGGCCATGCCGCGCAGTGATGCCTGCTTGTTGAGCATGTGCGACCAGGGGCCGAGGCGGGTGTGCAGCGATACGACGATGGCTTCGCGCAAGGGATCGATGGCCGGGTTGGTGACCTGGGCGAAGCGCTGGCGGAAGTAGGCGTAGACCGGCCGGGGTGTCTTCGCGAGGTAGGCGAGCGGTGTGTCGTCGCCCATGGACCATACGGCGTCCTTGCCGTCGGTTGCCATGGGTGTGAGGACCATGCGCACGTCTTCCTTGGTGTAGCCGAAGTTGCGCTGGGACTTGGCGATGGCTTCGAAGTCGGTGGCGGGCAGGTCGACCCACTCGGCAGAGATGGTGGTGTCGTCGATGAGCGCGGCGTAGCTGCCGTCTGCGTCGAAGAGGTCGAGGAGTTCCTCGTTCTCGTAGATCTTCTTTTCCTGCAGATCGACGACGAGCATCTGGCCGGGTCCGAGGCGGCCGCTGTGGGTGACGGTCTCGGGATCGAGATCGACGAGGCCTGCTTCGGAGCCGGCGACGACGAGTCCGTCCGTGGTGATGGCGAAGCGGCAGGGGCGCAGGCCGTTGCGGTCGAGCGCGGCGCCGACGTAGCGGCCGTCCGTAAAGCCGAGTGCGGCTGGGCCGTCCCATGGTTCCATGGTGTCCATGTGGTACTTGAGGAAGGCCGAGTCGCGGCCTGCGACGGCAGGCGGCAGGAGGACGCGGATGGCTTCCGCGATGGTGCGGCCGTTGTGCATCAGGAGTTCGACGGTCTCATCGAGCGAGGTGGAGTCGGTGCCGTCCTGGGTGAGGATGGGCTGACACTCTGAGGGCAGCGTGGAGTAGCGCGCTTCCATGCGTGCGCGATTGCCCCAGACAGTGTTGATCTCGCCATTGTGCGCAAGAGTGCGGCCGGGCTGTGCGCGGTGCCATGCGGGCGTGGTGTTGGTGGCGTAGCGCTGATGGAAGAGCGCGAAAGGCGTGGTGAAGCTTTCGTTCTGCAGGTCCGGGTAGAACTCGGGCAGCAGACGGCCGCTGCACATGGACTTGTAGACCATGGTCTTCGAAGAGAGCGAGGCGACGTAGCCGGTGACTTCGCCGGCTTCGAGGCGGCGCTCGAAGGTCTTGCGCGCGAGATAAAGCTTGCGCTCGAAGTCTTCCGGGGCGCCAGTGACGAGGACGTGGCGGATCTCCGGCATGGTGCCGAGTGCGATCTCGCCGAGGACCTCGGGCTTGACGGGTACGTCGCGCCACGTGAGTACCGTGATGCCCTGCTCTGCGAGGCATTCGTCGAGGACCGTGCAGGTGTTGGCACCCTTTTCGCGCACGAAGATGACGCCGACGCCGAGGGGCTGTGCATCGTCGAGTGTGACACCTGTTTCTGCCAGCAGAAGGGCTCGCGGCACGGCGGACGTAATGCCGACGCCGTCCGAGCTCTTACCATCTGCAGCGACCGCGCCGCGATGTGCGAGGCGGGCGAGCGCTGTCAGCGCATCCGTAAGGACCTTATGCGAGGCGACGTTGCCGGAATCCGCGACAAAGCCGACACCGCAGGAGTCGTGGTCGAAGCGGGGATCCACAAGGGAGCGCACCGACGTGCGGGCGCTGACAACCTCGGGGCGGGCGGGCAAAAAACACGTGTCCATAGCTCATTCTACTGCGCGGAGACCGCGATTTTGTGCGGGCGCGACGGTCTTTCTGTAAGGATTCCTAACCGTTCGCCGAAATTTCCGGATCACAGCTTGGGAGTTTGCTTGACGGGGGTTCTGTATATTTATACAACTAGATGTATAGTTATGCATCGGCGAAGTTCGCCGAACATCTTATTTGTAGCCGTTAATCGGCACGACATTTCTCGCTTCCGCCCCCTACAACAGGTCAACGGCAGCACCAACCCAGGGCGGACCCTTTTTCGCATGAAACAGCAACGACACACTGCAATCCGTGAACTTCTGGTGACGACCAGCGTGCTCAGCCAGGACGAGTTGCGGAAGAAGCTGGCCAAGCGCGGATTTACGGTAACGCAGGCGACGCTGTCACGCGATATTCATGAACTTCATGTTTATAAGGGACCGAATGGATATGCGCTGCCGGGCAATATGGAGGAGGATGACGACTCCCCCGGCATCGGCGAAACGCTTCGGAACTATGGCCTGGAAGTGAAGCAGGCTCAAAATCTGCTGGTGGTAATTACGACGACAGGTTCGGCACAGCCCGTGGCGGCCGCCCTGGATTATGAAGACTGGCCGGAGATGATGGGAAGCATCGCCGGCGATGACACCGTGCTGGTGATCTGCGCGGATGCAAAGCAGGCCGCGGTGCTGAAGGCGCGGATGGAAGGTTTGATCGGGTGAGCCATTTTGCCGCTGTGAGTGAGCCGTTGGCGACCCTCGCAAAACAACCGAAGTCCCACGTGCGCACGGCCGTTGCCGGCGTGACGGGATATGCCGGCGCGGAACTTGCGCGCCTGTTGCTGCATCACCCGCGTCTCGGCGACACCCAGCCGATCTTCCTTGGCCGCATGGGAGCCGAGGCAGACGGGACGACAATCTATGATCTGCATCCGCAGATCGCGAAGAATGATGGCAAGCCTGCGCCACCGGTAGTTCCCTTTTCGTGGGAGACGTTGCGCGAGAACGGGACGGAGATCCTGTTCCTGGCGCTGCCGCACGAGCAATCGCGTGAATACGTACCGCATGCGCTGGCGGCCGGGCTTCGCGTGATCGATCTTTCGGGTGCATGGCGACTGCATCATCCTGCAAACGCAGCGGTCTACAAGCTGACCGACTCCGATCCTGCGTTGGCGGCTGCGATCCAGGCTGAGGCGGTCTTCGGTTCGCCGGAGCTGCACCGCGACGAGATTGCGGGCGCCGATCTGGTGGCGAATCCCGGCTGCTATTCGACGTCAATCATTCTTGCTCTCGCACCGCTGGTTCGGGCGGGCGTGGTGGACGTGGAGCATGGCATCATCTGCGACTCGAAAAGCGGCGTGAGTGGTGCGGGCAAGGCGCCTTCGGCGAAGACGCACTACATGTACGCGGCGGACAATCTTTCCGCTTACGCAGTCTTCGGACACCGGCACACGGGCGAACTGCTGGAGCAACTTGGTCTTACGAACGACCAGATCCAGTTCACGCCGCATCTGCTGCCGATTCCGCGCGGCATTCTTTCGACGATCTATCTACGGCTACGCGACGGGATGGATGCGGCGACCATCGAAGATACGTTGCGAAGTTTCTATGCGCGGAGCCCCATGGTGCGTGTGCACCGATCGGGCGATCTGCCGCAGATCCAGAACGTGGTGCGGACCAGCTTTTGCGACATCGGATTTGAGCTGGCGCCGGACGGCAAGCGATTGGTACTCGTGTCCTGCCTGGACAACCTTCTAAAGGGTGCTTCCGGGCAGGCGGTACAGAACATGAATGTGATGTGTGGTTGGAAAGAATCGGAGGGACTCCTTTGAAGTATGTCGTGAAGCTCGGGGGTGCCGCACTGGAGAAGCCGGAACTGCTGCACGCCATTGGCAAGGCCATCGCAGACCTGGTTGCGGATGGTCACCAGGTGGCCATTGTGCATGGTGGCGGTGTGCAGTTGACGAAGACGTTGAAGGCGATGGGCAAGACAAGCGAGTTCATCAGCGGTCTGCGCGTGACGGATGCGGAGACACGCGATGCCGCGTTGATGGTGCTGGCAGGCCGCGTGAACAAGTCCCTGGTCGCATCGCTGGGACAGCAAGGACAGGCGGCTGTCGGCATCTGCGGCGGTGACGGCCATGTGTTTCGCGCGCGTAAGAAGAAGACGTCGCCGGATCTGGGTTTTGTGGGCGAGATTGCTGCAACGGATCCGCGCTGGCTGGATGCGATCTGGAAGATGGGCGCGGTGCCGGTGATCAGTTCAATGGCGCTTGGCTTTGACGGCGAGTACTACAACATCAACGCCGATGAGATGGCGGCTGCAACGGCGATTGCGACCAAGGCGGATGCGCTGGTGTTCCTGACGGATGTTCCCGGAGTAAAGGGTGCGGACGGACAGGTGATGCGATGGCTGACCCTGAAGGAGATTCCGCAGTTGGAGAAACAGGCTGTGATCAGCGGCGGCATGTTGCCGAAGTTGAATGCATGCCGCGATGCCCTGCTGGCCGGCGTGAAGCGCGTACGCATCTTACCGGCTGAGTCTGCAACGGTTTTACCCGACCTGATCAGTTCGCGGGTCAACGACGGAACGGAGGTCATGGTCGCATGAAACTCGACAACGGTCGCATGAAACTCGACAACATGAAACAGGATGGAACTATCACCGGAGGCGCAGCAGACATGAACCTTGTTGCAACCCAGGCGGCGGAGCAGAAGCTGTTGCTGCAAACCTATGATCGCCACCCGATCCTGCTGACGCGTGGCGAAGGTGTGCACCTGTTCGACGACGCCGGCAACGAGTACCTGGATCTGCTGAGCGGCATTGGTGTGTCGGCGCTTGGGTACGGTCATCCCGCGATCACGAAGGCGATGATGGCGCAGGCCGCAACGCTGCTGCACACGTCGAACCTGTTCTATCACGATGGCACCGCGACACTGGCTGTAAAGCTGACGGAGTTGACCGGCATGGATCGCGTCTTCTTCTGCAACAGCGGCACCGAGGCGTGGGAGGCTGCGCTGAAGCTGGCACGTGCGCACGCGGGCATGTTGCGCGCGGAAGGCAAGACGATTGGCACGCGCTTCATCGCGATGGAACACAGCTTCCACGGACGCACGATGGGTTCGGTTGCGACGACGCACAAGCTGAAGTATCGCGAGCCATTTGCACCGCTGATGCCGGACGTTGTGTTTGTGCCGTTCAACGACGTTGCCGCGCTGCGTGCGGCGTTTACGAACGAGGTGTGCGGTATTGCGCTGGAGTGCCTACAGGGCGAGGGTGGAATCCATCCCGTGTCGCAGGAGTTCCTGGCAGCGGCGCGAGAGCTGTGCGACTCGACCGGTGCGTTGCTGTTGTGCGATGAGATCCAGAGCGGCATGGGCCGCACCGGCAAGTGGTGCTCGTACCAGCACTATGGCATTCAGCCGGATGTGACGACGCTGGCGAAGCCGCTGGCGGGTGGTCTGCCGATGGGTGCGCTCCTTTGCACCGAGGCCGCAGCACGCGCCATTACGCCAGGCATGCATGGCACAACGTTTGGCGGTGGACCGCTGGTGTGCGCTGTTGCCATTGCCGTGATCGACGAGATCAATCGTGCGAACCTGCTCGCGCATGTGAGCGAAGTGGGCAGCTACTTCGTCGAACAGTTGCGTGGGCTTGCGCAGGAGCATGACTCGATCCTGGAGGTTCGCGGTATGGGCTTCATGATCGGTGTCGAGATCCGCACCGCCGAGCTGGCGAAGGAGCTGGCCGACCGCATGATGTTTGAGCGGCACATCATTCTCAATCGCACGAGCGAGACCGTTCTGCGCTTTCTGCCGCCCTTCCTGATTACGAAGGCGCACGTTGACGAAACCATTGCTGCCCTTGGCAGCCTTTTGCAGGAAGCAAGCGCGGCGCAGACCGTACTTGCCGGAGAACAAGTTCATGGATAGCAAGACTGTTGTGATGAATCCGAATGGCACGGATCTGCTGGATATGCCGAAGCCGAAGATCGCACTCGGCATTCAATCGGACGCTGTATTTACGGAAGCGGCGAAGTCGCTGCGCGGCCGCGATCTGTGCTCGATGAGCGACCTGACGGTGCACGAGCTGGCCGCGCTGATGGAGCTGGCGCATGCAGTGAAGGCGCATCCGGAAGACTTCCGCCATGCGCTGGAAGCGAAGCAGATGGTGATGATCTTTGAGAAGGCATCGCTGCGCACGCGCCTGACGTTTGAGGCTGCGATCAACACACTGGGCGGCAATGCTCTATTCGTCGATCAGACTGCATCGCCGCTGGGCGAGCGTGAGTCGCTGGCCGATGTGGCGCACAACCTGGAGCGCTGGATGAACGTGATTGTGCTGCGTACGTACGCCCACGACACGGTGACGGAGATTGCGGAGATCAGCAAGGTGCCAGTCATCAACGCGCTGAGCGACTATGAGCATCCGTGCCAGGCGATCACCGACTTCCTGACGATCGAAGAGCGCTTTGGATCGGCTGAGGGCATCAAGTTCACCTATGTGGGTGACGGCAACAATGTGTGCCACTCGCTCATTCTGTGCGGAGCGCTGCTGGGTGCACACATTACCGTCGCAACACCGAAGGGTTATCAACCAGAGGTAGATGTGGTGGCAAAGGCCATGGCCATCTGCGAACAAACAGGCGCATCCATCACAATCACGCACGATCCCGTCAAGGCCGTCACCGGTGCAGACGCTGTCTATACGGACGCGTGGATCTCGATGGGCCAGGAAAACGAGACGATGCGGCGCACACCCATCTTCAAGGCGTTCCAAGTGAATGAGTCGCTGATGGGCAATGCGGCCAGCCACGCGGTGTTTATGCACTGCCTGCCGGCACACCGCGGCCAGGAAGTAACGGATGCGGTCATGGATGGAGAGCAGTCTGTTGTATTCGACCAAGCGGAGAACCGTCTGCATGCGCAGAAGGCATTGCTACTGATGCTGCTGGGCGGCGCGAAGCGCATTCCGCGCGATCGCGGTGTGAATGGCAAGCGACGTCGCACGCTGGCCTAGTCCTTTCGCATACACTTAAGGTCCCGAATCAAACCGGTCCGGCGTGCGCAACGATGGCGCGCCGGACCGCAGCACGCTCAGGAAGGCTCCACCTCATGTCTGTCATCCTCGAATCGCTTCCCACTGCCCAGAAGGTCGGCATTGCCTTCTCCGGCGGCCTGGACACGTCTGCCGCGCTCCACTGGATGAAGCAGAAGGGCGCAGTTCCCTACGCTTACACGGCCAATCTTGGCCAGCCCGATGAGACGGATTACGACGCGATCCCGCGCAAGGCGATGGAGTATGGCGCGGAACAGGCTCGGTTGATCGATTGCCGTGCGCAGCTTGTCCGCGAAGGCATTGCAGCGTTGCAGTCGGGTGCGTTTCACATCACGACTGCGGGTGTGACCTACTTCAACACCACACCCATCGGCCGTGCTGTGACCGGCACGATGCTGGTGACGGCGATGAAGGAAGACGACGTCAACATCTGGGGCGATGGTTCGACGTACAAGGGCAACGACATTGAGCGGTTCTATCGCTATGGCCTGCTGGTGAATCCGAACCTGAAGGTCTACAAGCCATGGCTGGATGCCGCGTTTATCGATGAGCTTGGTGGCCGTAAGGAAATGTCGGAGTTTCTGATCCGGTCGGGCTTCGATTACAAGATGTCGACGGAGAAGGCCTACTCGACCGATTCGAACATTCTGGGTGCGACGCATGAGGCGAAGGATCTTGAGTTTCTGAAGAGCTCGATGAAGATCGTGTCGCCGATTATGGGTGTGGCGTTCTGGCGCGAGGATGTTGCGGTGAAGGCGGAAGAAGTGACGGTCCGTTTCGCCGAGGGCGTGCCCGTTGCGCTGAATGGTACGGAGTACAGCGACCCCGTTGAGCTGATGCTGGAGGCGAATCGCATTGGTGGCCGTCATGGCCTGGGCATGAGTGACCAGATCGAGAACCGCATCATCGAAGCGAAGAGCCGCGGCATCTATGAGGCACCGGGATTGACGCTGCTGTACATCGCGTATGAGCGGCTGATCACCGGCATTCATAACGAGGACACGATCGAGCAGTACCGCGAGAACGGGCGGAAGCTGGGTCGTCTGCTGTACCAGGGACGCTGGTTCGATCCGCAGGCGCTGATGCTGCGCGAGGCTTCGCAGCGGTGGGTTGCGCGTCCGGTGACGGGCGAGGTGACACTGGAGTTGCGTCGCGGCAATGACTACTCCATGTTGAATACGGAGAGCCCGAACCTGACGTTTGCCGCGGATCGTCTGTCGATGGAGAAGACGGAGTCGAACTTCTCGCCGCGGGATCGCATCGGCCAGTTGACGATGCGCAACCTGGACATCACGGATACGCGCGCGAAGCTGCAGACGTATGCGGCGACGGGATTGATCAATCTTAGCAAGGGCTCTGAGATGCCCCAGCTCAAGGGTTCGGAATAGTCATGTCGAATGAACCCACCAAGATGTGGTCCGGCCGCTTTCGCGAGCCGTTGAACAAGGCCTTCGAGCAGTGGCAGCGGTCGTTTCCATTTGACTGGCGTCTGATTCCGCAGGAAATAGCGGCGAGCACGGCGCATGCAAAGACGATTGCTGCGGCGAACATTCTTACGAGCGAAGAGCTTGCGCAGATCGTTGATGGGCTGCGCGCGATCGGGGAAAACTTTGCTGCGGGCAGTCTGAATGTTGCGACAGATGTGCCGGAAGATGTGCATCATTTTCTTGAGCTGGAGTTGCAGAAGCGTGTCGGCACCGTTGCACTGAAGCTGCACACCGGACGCTCGCGCAATGAACAGATTGCTACGGATCTCCGGCTCTATGTGCGGGATGCTATCGATCGCGCTGTGGTGGATTTGAAGGCGTGGGCGGCTGCCCTGCTGGAGCTCGCGAAGACTGCGGGCGAGCATGCGATGCCGAGCTATACGCATCTGCAGCGTGCAGAGCCTGTGCTGGTGGCGCATTGGCTTATGGCTTATTTTGAGATGGCCGTGCGGGATATTTCACGGCTGCAAGATGCCCGGGCGCGGATGAACTTCTGCCCGTTGGGTTCGGGACCGATTGCGGGCGCTACGCTGGCGCTGGATCGCACGATTGCGGCGCGTGAGCTTGGTTTTACTGCGCCGACTGCGAACAGCATGGATGCCACGAGCGATCGTGATTTTGCGCTGGAGTTTGCGCAGGTGGCGGCGACCATTGGGCTGCATCTGTCGCGCTTTGCGGAAGAGATTACGCTACATGCGACAGCGGAGTTTGGGTTTGTGGATTTGCCGGAGGCTTTTAGCACCGGGTCTTCTGCAATGCCGCAGAAGAAGAATCCTGATCTGACGGAGCTTGTGCGGGGTAAGAGCGGGCGTCTGCTGGGTGCGGCTACTACCTTTGCAACGATCCTGAAGGGACTGCCGCTGGCATACAACAAGGATATGCAGGAGACGCAGGAGGCTACGTTTGAGGTGGCCGAGACGTTTGCGGGTATGCTGCCGTTGATGGCTCCGTTTACGGCTGCGTTGCAGTTCCGTTATCCGCGGATGGAAGAGGCTGCGCAGTCGGGCTATTTGAACGCGATGGCTGCTGCGACTTACCTGGTTTATAAGGGTGTTCCCTTCCGCACGGCGCACGAGAAGATTGGCAATGCGGTCCGTTTTGGTTTGGACAGTGGTCGCGAGTTGAACGAGCTTTCGGTGGAAGAGCTGAAGAAGTTTGGCGATGAGTTTGGCGAGGACTTCCATGCGGCCGTTACGCTGAAGGCTACGTTGGATTGCCATGATGTGATTGGCGGCACGGCGGTGCACCGTGTGGCGGAAGCGCTTGCGGCCGCTGGTCGTCGGTTGAGTGCTTTGGAGACGGGGGCGGCGCGTGGGATCTAGTGTTCGTCAGGCGCGTCTGCAGGATGCTGCCGATATCTTCGAGCTGGTGAATTCGCTGTCGGGCGATGGCACGTTGCTGCGCCGGCAATATGCGGAGATCTGCGAGAACATTCGCGATTTCCATGTGGCGCATAGCGAGGGCGGGATCTTTCTTGGCTGCGGTGCGCTGCATCTTTATGGGCCGCACCTTGCCGAGGTGCGTTCGATTGTTATGAAGCCTGAGGCCAAGGGTCAGGGCGCCGGAAGTGCTGTGATGAAGGCTTTGCTGGATGAGGCGGAGGTGCATGGCGTGCAGACGGTCTGCCTCTTCACGCGCATCCCGGATTTCTTCTTTCGGTATGGCTTCCGCACCACGATGGATCGCACGGCGTTACCAGACAAGATCTACAAGGATTGCCAGAAGTGTCCGCGTCTGCACGCTTGTGACGAGGTTGCGATGTTGCGTGGGCCTGTGCCGCGGGTAGCGGTGCTTGGGCCTGCGAAGATCAAGCAGCCGGAGCTGGTGCCGTTGCAGATTGCCTTCACCGGGGCGGATCACTAAGAGCCCACGTCTCCGAATCGGACGTGGGGCACCCGAATTCTCGATTACCAGGCGTGCAGGAAGCCATCGCGCTCTGCGAGGTTTACGTGCACGCCGAAGAGTTCGAAGAGCTTCTCTTCGGTCAGCATCTCTTTGCGTGAGCCGTCGCCTGCGATGCGGCCTTCGCGCATGAAGAGTACGCGGTCAATCTCCGGCACGATGTCTGCGATGTGATGTGTGACAAGGATGATGCCGGTCCCGTCCTGTGCGAGTTGGCGCATGGTTTGACGTAGCTCTGTCTGCGCGGCCAGGTCGAGTGCGTTGGATGGTTCGTCGAGCAGCAGCATTCGTTCGCTGGCGACGGGTCCGCTGCCGACGAGGGCGCGTGCGATGAGGACTCGCTTCTGCTGACCGGCGGAGAGTTCTCCCAGAGGCTGACTTGCGAAGGCCTCTGCGTCTACCTGCTTTAGTGCTGCGGCGGCCGTCTCGCGCATTGCATCCGTCACCGTGAGGTTGGGCCACAGCGTTGCCGATGAGAAGAAGCCGGTGAGCACTGCGTCAAAGGATGTCGTGTGCAGTGCGCTTTTGCTGGGAGTCTCGCAGGTGACGACGCCGAGTTTGCGGCGCAGCTCGGTCAGGTCCCACCGTGGGCGGCCGAAGATCTCGACCTGCATGCCGGGCGTGATGAGCGGGTAGAGCTCGCACGTCATGGTCTTGATGAGGGTGGATTTGCCGCAGCCGTTGGGGCCCAGGATGGCGACGCGTTCGCCCCGGCGGATGGAGAGACTTACGTCGTGCAGCACGGTGGCGTTGCCGCGTGCGATGGAGACGTGCTGAAGCGAGAGGAAGGGCTCGGCATTGGTGTGAGGCAAGTGCTTGCTCCGGCGAATCGCTGTTGCGCTCCGTGCGCAAACTTGCTCGCTTTGTTCCAGTGTAATGTTGACGGCATGCGACCAGGCGCATCAGACGAGGGATGAAGCATGCGGTCATTGTCGGCAGCGGACCCAACGGCCTGAGCGCCGGCGTTGCGCTGGCGCGCGCAGGTGTGCGGGTGACGGTCTTCGAAGCTGCGGAGACGATCGGTGGCGGTGTTCGCACGGAGGCCCTTACGTTGCCGGGCTTTCTTCACGATGCCGGCGCGGCGGTGTTTCCTCTCGGGATCGCTTCTCCTTTCTTCAAGACGCTGCCATTGCGGGAACACGGCCTGCAGTGGATCGAGCCAGATGTACCTCTGGCGCACCCGTTGGACGGTGGGGATTGCGTCGGACAGATGCATGATCTTGATGAGACCGCCGCTCTGCTGGGCCAGGATGGGGATGCCTGGCGGGCGTTGGTGAAGCCACTAATGGATGCGTGGCCGGGATTCCTTGGCGACGCGCTTGGGCCGATGCTGCGTGTACCGCGACATCCATTGGTGATGGCGCGATTCGGGTTGACGGCGTTGCAGTCCGCGTCCTTCGCGGCTCGTACGCACTTCAAGACAGAGCGTGCGCGCACGTTGTTTGCGGGCCTTGCCGGTCACTCGAATGTGCCGTTGCACTTTATCGCAAGTGCCGCGCCGGGGTTAGTGCTGGCAGGTGCTGCGCATGCGACGGGATGGCCTATCGCGCGTGGAGGTGCTCAGTCGATCACGAATGCCCTGGGGTCGCTGCTGCAGTCGCTGGGAGGCGTCATCCACATCAACAGCCACGTAGATACGCTGCGGGAGCTGCCATCGCATGATGCGGTACTGCTGGATGTTACGGCTCGGCAGTTCGTGCGGCTTGCAGGGGAAGCAATTTCTGAGAGACAGCGCGAGCCGTTTGAGCGTGTGCGGCAGAGTCCCGGTGTGTTCAAGGTGGATTGGGCCCTGTCTGCACCGATCCCGTGGAGTGCGACGCTGGCACGGCGAGCCGGGACAGTTCATCTTGGTGGCAGCTTCGATGAGATTGCGGCTTCCGAGTTGAGCGCGTGGGAGGGTCGCGAGTGCGAGCGGCCTTACATTCTGCTCTCGCAGCCCAGCCTCTTCGACAGCACGCGTGCGCCTGCGGGCATGCACACTGCCTGGGCTTACTGTCATGTACCCAATGGCAGCGCGGCGGATTACACGGCGCGCATCGAGGCACAGGTGGAACGTTTTGCGCCGGGGTTTCGTGCGACGATTCTTGCGCGCCATACGCGGTCGGCTCCGGCGATGGAAGCCTGGAACGCAAACCTTGTTGGCGGCGATGTGTCTGGCGGTGCGATGACCCTGGCGCAGATCGTCCGCAGACCGACGCTGCCGCCGTATCGCACGCCGATCGAGGGTGTGTATCTTTGCTCATCGTCAACGCCACCCGGTGGTGGCGTGCATGGGATGTGCGGATGGTCCGCAGCTGCCGTCGCAGCGAAACATATGGGCGTCGCGCTTCCCTCGCTGGGGCTGTGAGCTTGAATGCGAATGGCTTCGTCTATCCAGTAGCGTCACCCATAAAAGGAGCGTGGATGCTTCGAGGACTCTGCGCAAGCCTGCGGGTTGCGCGTGCTGCGTGCCTGGTTTGTCCGTTGCTGCTGTGCGCGCAGGAGACCGTGCCTGCAAGCCGTTTCACCGACAGTGTTGGTGTAAACGTGCACCTTGCGTCGCAGGATTCGGCCTATGGCGATTCGCTGCGCGTGCGCACGGCGATCAAGCAACTGGGCGTGAAGCATGTGCGCGATGGACTGCTGAACTCCAACGTCGAGGACTATTACACGGGGCTGACGCTGCTGGCTCGCGATGGTGTGCATGCGTTGTTGTATACCGATGTCTCCGAGACATCGCCGATGCTGCGAGCCTTTCCGACGCGCGCGCCGGGATCGCTTGAGGGCATTGAAGCGCCGAACGAGTTGGACGCGACGAGTGAGAGCTGGCTGAAGGAAGTCCGCGAGGCTCAGCAGCAAATCACGAAAGCCACCAGCGGGACGCAGATCTTCACCGTCGCACCCGCGCTGACGCGTCGCGGATCGTTTGCGGAGTTTGGAACGCAACCGTGCGACTGCATGTTCGGGAATCTGCATAACTACTTTGGTGGACGTCATCCGGGGACTGCGGGCCGCGATGAGGCCGGCACCGGATCGTACCCGTGGACGTTGCAGTTGGCTCAGAGTGCCTTCGGTTCCCTGCCGTTGATGACCACGGAGAGTGGCTATGTTGCCGACCCCAGCGTGGCAAATGGCGTGCCGGAGGATGTGGCCGGCAAGTACACGGTACGGCTGCTGCTGGAGCAGTTTCTGCACGGCATCCGGCGAACGTATTTATACGAGTTGATTGATATGGAGGTGCCAGACCGCGGCATCCGCGACCATGACGGGTTGTTGCGCGCGGACTTCACGCCTCGGCCTGCATTTACTGCCGTAAGTGCGTTGCTGAAGTTATTGCAAGAGACGAATTCTACCGTGCTCAGCGAGGCTGAGGCTGCTGCGCAGGATGTTCTGCCGGCAGCCTGGAAGCTGGAGGGTGGCGACACTTCCCTGCACCACCTGGCTTTGCGTAAGAGCAACGGCGAGACGATCCTGCTGCTGTGGCAGGAGGTTTCCGGCTATGACCCGGAGACGAGGAAGGTGACGCCGGTGGCACCGCAGTCCGTGGTGCTGCATGTTCAAGGGAGTGCTGTGCCGGCTGTGTTGCACTTTGCGAGCAATGGCGCTTTGAAGCCGGTTGCTGCAGGCCGTGGGAACCTCATGATTGACGATGCGCCGACCGTCGTTTTGTTGCCGGCGGCTCAGCGCGTTCTGCCTGCACCTGCGCGGCGTATTCGAAGCCACGGTAAGTAACCTACGTTTCGCGCATCGAGATCAGTGACCATAAGCATTTTGTCGCAGGCCTTCAGCCCGCGATCGCTTGATGGACTCTTAGCCCAGGGCTTCGCCCTGGGCTAAGAAGTCGCGGACGTTCAGCCCGCCTGACACGAGGCTGTATGCCTGATGACGGACTCCGCATGACACCGCCCCGCACAGGCCGGCAACGGCAGACAGAGATACGTGAGAGCTTCATCCGAAAAGTCTTTCGAGACCGTATGGATACTGGTCTGCGTGCCCATTCCTGTTCGTAACAGAAATGAGCACGCAGACTGACGGACTACATGGATTCGGGAACGACGCCGCATGCGATGCGCTTGCCGGAGGCGCCGGCGGGATCGGTCATCTCGTCGTCGGCTGACTCATGCACGACGATGGACTTGCCGAAGATGGAATTTGGCTCGCCCGGCTTCAGCGTAACGTCCTTGTTGGTCAGTTTCATGGAGCCGTTGCCGTCGTCCTTGACGGTGATGCTGCTGGGGAAGTCGCCAGCGTGGTGGCCCATGGGGTTCTTGAAGCCATGCTTCTTGGTATCGGGGTTGAGGTGGCCGCCGGCGTCGGTGAATTCAGGCGCGGTGCAGGAGCCGTTTGCGTGGATGTGAATGCCGTGCTGGCCGGCAGGCATGCCGTGCAGCATGACATTCAGTGTCACGGTCTTGGCCTTCTCGGTGATCATGATCTGGCCGACCTCTGCTCCCTTGGAATCCTTCATGGGAACGGTCAGAGCCTTCTTCGGTGCGGCCATTGCGACGGTACAGCCGCCGATCAGGCAAAGGGTTGCGATCCACTGCTTGCGCATGTAATTCCTCCAAGTGCTGTGTTCACGACATAAGACAAGAACGGGAAGCCGTCGGATGCCCGGCTCCCCGTTTTCGTACCTGGTTTGGGCGATCCGCTACTGACCAACCATAGCGGAAAGCGAATCGATAAAGCTGGCTTCTTCGTTGAGGGACTGGACGAGAACTCCGAGTTGCTGGTTGGCTTCGTCATAGCGGCCCGCTTCGACGGCTTCGCGAACTCCTGGGAAGGTGCTTGCACCGTAGCCGGTGAAGGTGCCCGGTGCGTAGAGGAGATGCTTGGTCCACGGACGCCCGGGCAGACCGGCTTCGCTGATCAGCTTACGCTCGCTGAGGGCCAGGCCGTCGTTCAATGCCTTGCGCTTTGCGGGCGACATCATGGATGCCTTGCCTGCGATGGACTGATAACGCGTCGAGGCCGCGCTGAGCTTGGCCAGTGCTCCGTCGAGCGCGCTGAAGTCCATGTCAGGCGGCAGGGACAGCGCGGGTGGTGGCGCGACCGAGTTCTTCGGGTCGTTGGTGAGGGTATAGGCGCCGCTCTTCAGGGCGCGGGTGCGCGCCATTGAGGCCGCCTGCAAGGTCTTCACTTCCGATTTCAGGCTTGCGGCGTAGCCGTTGACCGTGAGCGAGAGTTCAGTGAAGTTGTATGGCATGACGTCGGCATCTGCGATGCGCATGACGATAACACCGGCGGTCTGGGCGAAGAGCTTGCCGTAGACCTCTTCCTTATCTGCGAACTGATCCCAGTGCCAGGGTGTGTCGTATGCCGAGTGGTAGGTGCCGCCACGATCCTCGCCGCCGAAGCCGATGTTGACGGAGGCGACGCCAAGGTGATCGATGAAGCCTGCGAAGTCGGATCCGCTGCCTGCCGGTCCGAACTCGATGGTGGCGCGCTCCGTTGCGCCTTCACGACTGGCTGCGCCACGTCCGCGACCGATGCTTTGCGCGGCCTTCTGGCGCTCCCAGACGGTCTTGCCGGTTTCGGGATCCGTCATCTCATGGGCGACGTCGTTCACCATGAGTTCTAGGCTTTGCGAGCCGCTGCCGCCGAAGTAGCCGCGGCCGTTTTCGTCGCTGTTGATGTAGACGGCGCCGTGCTTGGTGAGCTGGTCCGCGTGCATCTCGGCCCATTCTGTTGAACCGAGGAGTCCTGGCTCTTCACCATCCCATGCGGCATAGACGAGTGTGCGCTTGGGCGACCAGCCCTGCTTGTGCAGTTCGCCCAAGGCACGCGCTTCTTCGAGGAGTGCGGACTGGCCGCTGACGGGGTCGTCGGCACCGTTGACCCAGCCGTCGTAGTGGTTGCCGCGGACGACCCATGTCTCGGGCTCTTCACTGCCCTTCATGGTGGCGATGACGTCGAGGACAGGCTTTGTACCCCATTCCGATTCGATCTTCAGGTGGACTTTGGCGGCGCCGGGACCGAAGCGGTAGGTCATGGGCAGGCCGCCCCGCCATGAGACAGGAACGGTGCGACCGCCGAGCTGCTCGAGCAGCGGCTTCGCATCACCCCAAGAGATGGGGATGGTCGGGATCTGCATGATGGTCTTGCTGGCCTTGATGTCGAGGCGCTTCGTGCCGGGGATGGAGGGTTCGCCGGGCGTGAGCGGGTCTCCTGCGTAGAGCGTGGTGTCTGCTACGGAGCCGCGCTGCACGCCCCACTCCGGACGCATGGGGCCAGCGGGTATTGTGCCGCCCTGGCCGTAACCGTCATCCGCAGGATCGGAGTAGATGATGCATCCGATGGCGCCGTGCTCATAGGCAAGCTTCGGCTTCAGACCGCGCCAGCCGCCGCCGTAGCGCGTGATGACGATGGCACCCTTGACGCTGATGCCGTTGCGCTCCAGCTCTTCGTAGTCGCCCGGCAGACCGAAGTTTGCGTAGACCAGCGGGCCGGTGACGTCGCCATCCATCGCGTAGATGTTGTAGGGCGGCATTGCGGGGCTCTTGTCCTGGGTGTAGGGATCTTCCGGGACGGGCGGCTCTTCGAGCTTTGCCTTATAGGGCTTGCTGCCGAGCAGCTCAAGAACGCGCACTTTCGGTGTGGGATAAAGCACGTCGAACTGTTCGATCTTTGCGTCCCAACCCCAGGACTTGTACTGCGAAACCATCCATTCGGCGTTGGCACGCTGAGCGAGGGAGCCGACGTTGTGTGGATGTGCGGCGAGCCGGTGCATGTTGTCGACGATGTTCTTTGCGGCGGGAATTGCCTGAAACTTCGTCTCCCACGTGCGTTCCGCGGCTTCGGTCTGCGGCGTGAAGCCGAGGATTGGCTTTGGCGCCTGCTGAGAAACAGCGGCGAGCGGCAGCAGAATTGCGAGGGAGGCGGCTACGGGCAGACGGACGAAACGGCGCATGAAAACTCCTGAACAGGATGGAGGCGAGCCTCTTCGATGGATGCAAGCTTCAACACGGGCAGCTGACTTAGGCGCGGCTCCGCCTGACATTGGTTGTGGGTGACACACCCAATGTATCAAGTGTTTCGGGATGACTCGACGGCGGTACTACTAGATGCTGAGCGGGGGTCCGAGGCGCTCGAGGCCGTACTGGGTCAGGACTGTGGCGTCGGTCGGGAGTTTTCCGGTCTTTCCGAACTCGCGGAAGAAGGCCTCCATGTTGCCGGCGGGCGTGAAGGCGACAATCAGTTTGCCGGGGGTGTCGCCTGTTTGAGCCCAGACGTGTGGCAGCTTGCGCGGCATCAGGACGGAATCGCCGGGATGCAGCGTGAGCTTCTGAGTTCCGATCTCCACGCGGAACTCCCCTTCCATTGCATAGAGCCATTCATCCTGCGCTGGATGCACGTGACGGAAGGGTCCACCCTTCTCCAGATTGTTGTGCTCCAGTATGAAGAGGCCACCATTCGTCTCAGCAGCGGTTGTCTTGAAAAGAATTTTGCTGAAGCCGAGAGTGTGCGCTTCCCCAAGGACGTCTGTGCCTGCCGAAACGGCATGCGCATCATTGGCGGCTGGTTTGGTCTGTGCCAGCATGAGCGCGGGTGCGGAAAGCATGCCCAACTTCACGAAGTTCCTTCGCTGCATCATCAACCTCCGGATGAAAGCCGCTGTCTTTGTGGCAACATCTTAGCTCTGATCTGAGCGGACCGATGTGATGTTTTTCTTAGCCTTTTCTTCTGTGAATAGTTGCCATCGCAGAGGACCTCACCAAGGGCAAGCAGGGGGCAAAAAGCCAGCGCAGCGACCGGTGGGCCGCTGCGCCTGGCTTGTTATGCGATCCGTTACTGCTTTACTTCGTTGTTGCTGCGGTCGTTGTCTGGGACGCGGTGTTCCGGGTCGATGGTGACGGAGGCTACCTTCTTTGGGGAGGTGATGGCCATGTCGAAGGTGGCCTTCTGCATCCAGGTTTCGGCGGGCAGCTTTGTCTTCGTGGAGGTGCCGTCTTCGAACTTGACCTCGATCCACGTGGGGATGACGAGTTGGCCGTTCTGCACGATGGTGACGACGGAGCCCTTGGAGGGATCGGCTGCGTCGACCCACTTCAGGTTCTTCGCGGCCATGTCCATCGTCCAGTTGTTCTGGTACCAGCCGCGCCAGAAGTAGTCCAGGTCTTCTCCGCCCTCGCTTGCCATGGCACGGAAGAAGTCGCTGGGTGTGGGGTGTTTGAAGGCCCAGTCCTTGATGTATTTGCGGAAGGCGCGGTCGAAGACTTCGTGGCCCATGATCTCTTCGCGCAGGATGTAGAGGCCTTCTGCGGATTTGAAGTAGGTGATGGGGTGACGGTACTTCTCGCGGATGGCGTCTGCGCGGCTGAGCATCACAGGCGCTTCAGGATCAGCGATGATCTTTGCGATCTCGTCTGCGGGAAAGCCGCCGCCGGGTGCGTATTCGCCGTCACGCTTCGGTCCCCAGATGCCCTTCTGGAACTGATCGCTCTCGTAGATATCGATGAAGGTGTTGAAGCCCTCGTCCATCCATGCGTCGCGGCGCTCGTTGGACTGCACGATCATGGGGAACCAGGTGTGTCCGACTTCGTGCGCGGTGACGACGAAGAGTCCCTTGTTCTTCGAGTTGATGCCGTCGAAGACCATTGCGGGATACTCCATGCCGGAGGAGAAGCCGGCGACGTTCGTCATGACGGGCCAGGGGTAGCTGAACCAGTCGTGCGACATGTTTTCGATGGTGTCCTTGGCGTACTCGGTGGTGCGTCCCCAGCCCTCATCGCCGGCGGATTCCGCGGGGTAGAAGCTGAGGGAGAGCGCCGTCTTGCCACCAGGCAGGTTGATCTTTGCACCGTCCCATACGAAGCCCGCCGAGGCCGAGAAGACGGCATCGCGCGTGTGGTCCATGTGGTAGTGCCAGGTCAGCGTTCCGTCCTGCTTGGGCCGGCTGGCCGGATCCTTGATCTCGGCGACGGTGCGGATCATGACTGTTTTGTCGCTAGTGCGCGCCTGCGCGAGGCGGTCGATCTGCGCCTTGGTGAGGACGTCCTTCTCGTTGACGAGAACGCCGCTGCCTGCGACGAGCATGCTGGCAGGCACGGTGATGTAGTTATCGAAGTTACCGAACTCGGTGTAGAACTCGTTGCCGAGGAAGGGCTGGGTATCCCAACCGCGGATGTCGTCATAGACGCACATGCGGGGGTACCACTGGGCGATGTCGTAGATCTCGTAGCCGTCCTTCGACTTGCCGACGGAGGTGCGGCCTCCCCACTGGCCGGGAACCTTGTAGTGGTACTTGATGTGGACCTTAATCTGCGCGCCATGCGCCAGGCCTGCGGGCAGGTCGATGCGGGCGCGTGTGTCGCTGATGACGTACGTGGCTTTCTCGGCTTTGGCATTCTTGCCATTACCCATGAGTTCCATGGACTCGAAGACGGTGCCTTCGGATGACTGATCGGCTCCGGGACGGCGGCTGCCGCCGGCGAAGGTTCGCGCGCGGCTGTCGGTGCGATAGGTGTTTTGCTCCACCTGCAGCCACAGGCTGTTGAGCATGTCCGGGCTGTTGTTGGTGTAGGTGATGATCTCGTCGTTGGTAAGCGTCTGCGTCGCGGTGTCGATGGACGCGTGCATCTCGTAGTCTGCCTGGTTCGCCCAGAAGGCGGGTCCGGGCGCGCCGTTACCGCTGCGGTAGCTGTTGACTGCATCCGGCATAGCGAAGGGAGCAAAGGTCTTTAGTGGATCGTATGTGGCGGAGCGGCCACCGGTGTCCGGCAACTGCGGGCGCCGCTGCCCTGCGGGCGGCTGAGCTTTGCCCGGCAGGGGTGCGAATGTCACAGAAAGAGCAAAGGCGGCAGCGGCAAAAAGCACGCGGCGCACGGCACACGGGTGTGTCATGAAAAGCTCCTGAAGCAGAGGTGTGCCTCTACTACAACAGCTAGTCACCGACTCAGCAAGTGAACGCGTCCGATTTTATACGGAAGAGCTTACGCAGCAGCGACTTCGACCAGGCGGGGCGCGGTTTCGCGAGGCTTGGTCTCGTCATATTCGACGAGCGGCAGGCCCGCGTCGCGCCATCCTTCAAAGCCACCGCGGAGCGGACGGACGCGGTGCACACCGAGTTTCTGCAGACGTTGCGCGAGGGTACCGCTGGTCTCGTCGTTGGGGCATGTGCAGTAGAGGATCACGTCCGTATCGCGCGGCAGGAGGTCGCAGTGCTTCTCCAGCTCAATGGGGCTGATGCGTACGGCGCCGGGCAGCACGCGCGGGTCGGGCAGGTAGTCCAATGGATGGCGAAGATCCACGATGAAAGGGGCACGCGTATTGTTTGTTTCGGACGAGAGCAGCATCTCGTTCAGTTCCGGTCCGGTGATGCCGGCGTCGCGCAGGTTCTTGAGGAACTCGCGCTGTCTCCAGATGCGGCGAAGAACGAAGAAGACGATGGCTGCAGCGAACAGAAACACGCCAAAGCGCCCGAGGAAGTGGAAGAACGGGGAATAGCGTTCTGCGAGGTCACCGAAGAAGCGACCGCCGAAGACATAGGTCGAAGACCAGATGAGCGAGCCAACAAGATCGAAGAACAGGAAGCGGCCGTAGCTCATGCCAGTCTGTCCGGCGATGGGGGGCGCCACCGTCGAGAGTCCGGGGATGAACTTCGCGAAGAGCAGTGTCGTTGCGCCGTGCTTGCCGAAGGAGTTTTCGGTTTTCTTCACGCAGGCCGAGGCTTCCAGCGAGAGGCGGCAGACAAGCTTGACGACGCGTCCGCCGTAACGCACGCCAGCCATGTACCAGACCGAGTCGCCGACCAAGCACGCGAGAAGAATGGCCAGCATGGCCGGGACGGCGTGGATGCGATGCGTCGCCGTCAGCGTTCCCGCAGCAATCAGCAGCGGCACCGAAGGCACAGGCACGCCAAGCTGCTCTATCAGCACCCAAAGAAAGAGGATGCCGTAGGCGTAGTGCACGAAAAAGTCTAGGGCGATAGGCATAGCGAGGGGACTCTGCTCTGTAGATGAATTAGTAAATGGTTTCGCTTCATTTTGCGAGTCCTCTTTTGAGGTGTGCGCGACACTCACTGCCCGAAATCGTTCGATTCCTTGCCGAAGCGGTGCTAGGCTGGTGGCGGCGCGAAGGGCGCATCCGGTCCGCGGAGAGGACAGAAGTCCACCTTGTTTTTCTTAATCTAATACGAACTGACTTTCAGCCCCCTGCGTGCGGACCTGGGCAATGACGAAAGGAAGTTCCATGCCCGTACGCCGCCTCCCTGACTCCCCAAACCTTGATCATCTAAAGGCACAGGCGAAAGACCTGCGCCGAGACCACTCTGCCCGATCTGCCATGGCGGCGCAACGCTTGCGGGAGTTTCTCCCGCGATGCCGCCGGCTCAATGACGACGCGATCTTCGCAACGGCTCTTTCGCAGAGCGAAGCGCTGCTGGCCATCGCACGAGAGTACGGCTACCCGAGCTGGCCCCGCCTGAAAGCTCACGTGGAAGGCCCGTCCCCCATCGACCGTTGGAAGACCCCGCAGCACGAGCTGATTACAGACCCGACTTTCCGCCACGCCGTGGACCTGATCGATGCGGGGGACGCTGCCGGGTTGCGGGAGTGGCTGCGGATGCATTCCGCGTTGGTGCATCAACATGTCACGTTTGAGGGAGGCAACTACTTCCATTCTGCAACCCTGCTGAATTTCATCGCTGAGAATCCGGTACGTCACGGCAAGCTTCCCTCCAATATTGTGGAGGTCACGCTCGCCATCCTGGAAGCCAACCCCGATGCAGCGAGCCGAGATGAGACGCTTATGCTGGTCGCCACCGGTAGCGTGCCGCGTGAGTGCGGCGTTCAGGCGCAGCTCATCGCCTTGCTTTGCAGGCATGGTGCGAATCCCAATGGCGCCGCGAAGGCAGCCGCCGTTCTGATGGAAGATGCCTCCGTCGCGGAATTGGTGAAACACGGAGCAAAGATGACGCCCATCCTGGCAACGGCGCTCGGACTCCCGCTGGAGGACCTGACCGATGCCACCGCGGAAGATCTTCAGATTGCGTTGTCCGTCGCATCCCAGTCCGGCAGAGTGGACGCGGTGCTTGCGTTGCTGAAAGCCGGCGCGAATCCCAACGCCTACAACCCGCCGGGAGGACACGCTCACGCAACTCCACTGCATCAGGCCGCGGGTTTCGGGCATCTGGCGGCTGCTCGCGCGCTTGTCGAAGCCGGAGCTCGGCCGGACATGCGGGATGTTCTTTGGAATGCCACACCTTTGGAATGGGCGCGCCATGAAGGCAGGTTGGAAGTCGCACGATACCTGGAGATGGTCGGACAAGCGTGAGTGCATCGCAGCAAAAATGGCCCGCCCTAGTGGCGGGCCATTCGCATTCAGGTTGTAGTCCTAGCTGGCGTGGACCAGCGGCATGTCGACCAGGTGCTGCATGATGAACCACGCCTGCAGTTCGTTGGCGCGGAGCACGTCGGAGACTGCCAGATCGTTCGTACCGTCATCTCCGTTTTCATCGGCCTGCTTCGCGATGTCGCGGCACTCTTCAATGATGATCTTGTGCGCTTCCAGAAGGCGCGAGATCTGCACTGGAACCTCTTCCTTGCCGCGGGGAGGACGTGCGATACGCGTTACTTCTGCAACGTCGCCGCCCATGGCGATGGTGACGCCACCCAAGAGCTGAACGCGCTCGGCGATGGTGTCGACGATCTCAACCTGCTCTTCGAAGTGCTTATCGAACAGCAGATGTAGCTGGTAGAAGGTGGGTCCGGCAACCTGCCAGTGGTGCTTCTTGTACATGTCGCGCAGCGCGATGGAGTCAGCAAGCAACTGGTTCAGAGCCTTGCAGGACTTTGCGCGAACGTCAGCGCTAAGACCGAGCGGCAGATCCTGAGTGACCGTGCCGTACTTCTGAATCTCGTTCGCCTGCTCGTGCCAGTGCGGAGTGCTCATGTCCTTCGTATCGGGCTTCTTGATTGCAACTGCCATGATGATGTTCTCCTCGTTCTCTTACAGCATAGGATGCCTAGCGTTGCAGGCCGGTTACTCGTTTTCCACCTGCCGGATTAGGCCGTGGGAGCAATGGTTTCAGCGGCAGTTCCCTGCTGTTCGCCGGTTTGATCTGAGAGGGCCTCGGGCGGAGAGGGCATGGACGCCACTTCCTGCGCCGCCGATTCCGGAATGTAGGCGTCACGATCGCATTCTTCCGTGATGTGGCGAAGCTGCATGCCGATGTCCGGATGCAGCGCTTCCGGGTGGTAGCGCCACGTCCAGTTATTCTCGGGAGCACCGGGTGTATTCATACGGCCTTCCGGTCCCAGATGCAACAGGTCCTGCAACGGGATGATGCAGAGCGAGGCGACGGATCGTTGCGCACAGCGGATCATCGCCCAGACGACATCGTTTGGGTGAGCCAGCGGACCGAGGTAGGTAAGCAGGTTCTTGCGGTCGTCTTCGCCTGCGCTCATCCACCAGCCAAGCGTGGTGTCGTTGTCGTGGGTGCCGGTGTAGCAGACGGTGTTGCGGTCGTACTTATGCGGCAGATGGAGGTGCGCTCCGCGACCGGCAAAACCGAACTGAAGGACGCGCATTCCGGGCATGCTGAAATCGCAACGGAGCTTGTCGACCTTATCCGTGATGACGCCGAGGTCTTCTGCGATGAATGGCAGCGATCCACCGAGGGCGGACTTGAGGCGGTCGAAGAGCGCGAAGCCCGGTGCCTCGACCCATTCGCCGTTCATTGCGGTCTCTTCGTCGGCGGGAATGCGCCAGTAGGCTTCAAAGCCGCGGAAGTGATCGAGGCGCAGAAGGTCGTATAGCTCGAGCTGGCGTTTGACACGTTCCACCCACCAGTCGAAGCCGTGCTGTTCGAGGTAACGCCAGCGGTAGAGGGGGTTACCCCAGCGCTGGCCGGTCGCCGAGAAGTAATCCGGCGGCACACCCGAGACGGCGATGGGCTTGTACTGTTCGTCGAGATCGAAGATCTCCTTGTTTGCCCAGACATCGGCCGAATCGTAGGAGACGAAGATGGCCATGTCGCCCATGACGCGAATGTCGCGCGTGGTGCAGAAGGCGCGGAGAGCGGTCCACTGTTCCGTGAAGAAGAACTGGGTTGCGTACTCGATCTCGAGATCTTCCTTGTGTTCCGCGTCGAACTTCGCCAAAGCGTCGGCGTCATGCGCGGCGAGTTCTGTGGGCCACTCGTTCCAGTGCACGAAGTTGTTCTGACGGCGCAGGATGGTGAAGCGTGCGTAGTCCACGAGCCATGCCCGGCTTGCTTCGCGAAACTTCTCGAAGGCCTGGCACTGCTGGCTGTTGCTGCTCTGCAGGAACCGTTTCGCCGCGCGATGGATGAGGGGAATCTTCTCTGTAATGGCTCGAGCGAAGTCGACTGGCCCGTTTGCGCCGGCGAGGCCTTCGGCCTCTCCAGCGTAGAGCCATCCTGCCTTCTGGAGTTCTTCCAGGCTGATGAGAAGCGGATTGCCTGCGAAGGCGGATAACGCCGAGTATGGCGAGTTGCCATAGCCCACCGGATTTAAAGGCAGCACCTGCCACAGCCGCTGTTCGGCTTGCGCAAGATAGTCGACGAACGCATAAGCCGCAGGGCCAAAGTCACCGATTCCGCCGTTGGAAGGCAGCGAGGTGACGTGCAGGAGTACACCGGAGAGCCGTTCAGAGATCATGTCGATTGTGTGATGCGCAAAGATGATGTGGTGGCGCGGAGGTGCTGCGAGGAGTACAGGAAAAGAGAAAGGCCGGACGCATACGCGTCCGGCCTTTGGTCTGTTATGCAGCGTACGTTAGCTGCCCATGGGGATGGTAGGCGCTGTTGGCTTTGCCATGACGCGCACCGCACCCTTCTTGGTGTATTCGTCGATGAGCGTCTGCATATACACACCGAAGACTTCGCCACGCTGCTGTTCGAGCAGGGCTGTCCGCTGTGTGGTGAAGGACTTCGCGATCTCGTCGGCAGAGGGTTCCTGCTTTTCGACGATCTGAAGGACTTCGCCGTTCTGGCCGTTGTTGAGCGCTGTGCTGATGCCGCCCTTCGGCAGATCGAACGCGGCGGAGGCCGCACCACTCATTGCTCCCACTTCGGGAACATTGCCGGTGCGGTCGACGAGGTCCGACGACTTGACCGGGACGTTCATCTCGGCGGCTGCCTTGTGCAGGTCACCCAGCTGCTTCGCGCGGTCCGACAGCTTTACGAGTTTCGCCTGCAGCATCGCAGGCACCTGCTCGGTGCGGTAGTCCTCGAGGACGTGGTCCTTCCATTCGGCAAACTGCGGCGCGTGCGCGGGCTGGACGTCAGCCGTCTGGAAGACGACCATGGTTCCCTGGCCGGCAGGTGCGAAGCGAGGTGCGTCACCCTTCTTGCCGGTGAATGCTGCCTGCACCATCTGTGCGCTGTCCGGGATTGCGGACACCGTGTCAGTGCTGGTGATGTAATCGGTGGTTGATGCCTTCAGGCTGTGATCCGTCGCTGCCTTTTCGATGCCATTCTTGGCAGCGTCCTGAGCGATCTGCTGCGCGAGCGTGCCGAGTGCCTTGGAGCCGTTCTGCTGCTCGAGGATCGGACGGATCTCGCCGGCGACCTCAGACAGCGTCTTGTCGTGCGCTTCGTCGCGCGCTTCGGCGTTGATGATGTGGTAACCGAAGCTGGTCTTGACGAGATCAGAGGTTTCGCCGGCTTTCAGCTTCATGGCCGCCGCCTGGAACTCAGGCACCATGGCGCCATTTGCCTTTACGTAACCGAGCTCGCCGCCCGTGCCCTTGGAGCCCGGATCGTCGGAGTTGGCCTTCGCGAGAGCTGCGAAGTCGCCGCCTGCCTTGATCTTGTTCAGCAGGTCCTGCGCCTTCGCCTTGGCGGCTGCGTCGGTCGCGGGACTGGACGATGCGATGAGGATGTGGCGGACCTTCACCTGCTGGTCGACGTGGTAGTCGGCCTTGTGAGCGTTGTAATAGGCCTGCAGATCAGCATCGCTGACCTGCGGCTTACCGCCGGGCAGGTTTGCGAGGGTGATCGGGATGTAGGCGATCTTGCGCTTTTCGGGGACAGCTGTCGCGTAACGCGCGGCGTTCTTCTTGAAGAAGTTCTCAAGGTCGCTGTCAATCGGGTTGACAGTCTTCGCGATGTCCGCTGCGGAGATGAGCGCGTAGTCGAACTTGACCTTCACGCCCTGCTTGCGCACCAGTTCGCGAACGGCGTTGTCACTTACGGTGGCTCCTGCGGTGACGAACTGCTGCAGACGGCGCGTCGTGATCTCTTCCTTCACCTTGCCTTCGAACTCGGCAACGCTGGCGAACTGGAGCTGGTTGGTGATGAAGGCCTTGTACTTGTCGTCGCCGATGAACTTACCGTCGGGAAAGAAGAACTGGCCGAGCTGGCCGGTTTGCAGTTCCTGGCGGACGTCCGCGTCGGTGGCGGACAGGCCAAGGCGTGCTGCCTCGCGCGTCTCGATCGCCGACGCAACGAGGACCTGCTGGGCCTGCTGCTCAAAGCGCGGCATCAGGAACGGCAGGTACTGCGCCGGAAGATTCTGCCGCTGCGCCAGGGACTGCGCGAGCTGCGTGACTTCCGTCGTCTTGATGCTTGTGGTTTCGCCGAAGATACGGCCCAGCACACCGGGTGTGCGCACCGTGGCGTAGACGCCAGGGGTAGCACCACCGCCGGTCACACCGTCATACAGACCCGGAACGAGGTACAGCACCATGGAGAGCGTGGCCACGCCGATGATGACGGCGAAGATCGCCTTTGTTACACGGTTATCCTTTTGCAGAGCACGAATCATTGCTTTTGGCGGAGACCCTTCAGAGAACTCAGTGCGATCCAACGCGTGCGTGACACGCATGGCCTGCGCAAAGCGCGCAACCGTGCGAGCGCACAGAGCGCGGCGCTGCTTCCGAGTATAAATGAGCGGCGAAACGGCGAATGCAGAAAGGCCGCGGCAGATTCGCCGCGGCCCTCCGTCGAACGGATTTGAGGACTAGTACCAGTAGCCGCGACGGTAGTAGCCACGGCGATAGTACGGTGCGGGATAGGCGTAGATACCCACAGTTGCCGGGTAGGGCTGAACGTAGGGATAGGGAGCGGGAACGCCGCCACCAACATAGGCATTCGCCGGGCCTGCGTAGCCGCCGAGCCGCTGCATCTCGGCTTCAGAGACCGTCATGACCTGCACGGGTGTCGTGAGGCGGAAGTGCAGCAGGGCCTCTGGTGGCAGGTTCGCCTGTCCGCCGTTGGAAGCAGCCGATGCGCCGAGACCGGCCGCACCACCAACGCCTGCGCCGATGGCTGCGCCCGTGCCACGACCGATGGCGGCGCCGATCAGGGCGCCAACGCCAGCACCAACGATAGTGGAACCGATGGACTGCGCGGCCTTATCGCGACCGCTGACGAAAAATGGCTCGCTCTGCAGCGGAATCTGCTGGCCGCCGAGTTCGAGCATGTTGAGCGCGAGCGTCAGCTCGCCACGGCCCTTGAGTGCGCCGGCGCCTTTGGCATCGAGAACTGTGCCCTGTACGGTGGCTCCGCGGGGGATGGCTACGGCGCCACCCGCGACGATGTCGTTCGACACGAGTGCCGAGAAGCTGGAACCGGGTGCAGCGTCACCGCTGGAGATCCAGTGGTTGATGCGGACGGCGATGTCGGTTCCCGGAGGAATCACAACAGTCTGTCCGCCGGGCTGACCCTGGGGCGCTGCATATCCCTGCGGTGCGCCGTATCCCTGCTGGCCACCCTGCCGCGCTGCCATCTGGCGCTCATAGTCGCGGTGATATAGACGACCCGGCTGCTGCTGCGGGGTCGGATAGCCACCGTTGGCCTGCGGATCGCCATACTGCGGCGCTCCCTGCTGGGGATAGCCGCCCTGCGGATAGCCCTGCTGCGGCGGGTATCCCTGCTGGCCATATGCAGGCTGCTGCTGACCGTAGCCGGGTTGCTGCTGGGAGTACTGGGGCTGCCCCTGCGGATAGCCGGGCTGCTGCTGCGAGTATTGCGGCTGGCCCTGCGAAGCGCCGGCCTGTTGGGGGTCCTGGCTGCCCTCGTCCTGGAGCGCTGCCTGTCCCTGCTGGACTGCCTGCGCGTCGGGGCCCATGTTGCCGTTGTCGGCGTTGCCCTGCGGATTGCGCGCTACGATCTGACCGGCCTGCGCTGCGGGCATCGCCGCGCCGTTGGGCAGGCTGTTCCCGGTTGCAGGATCATTGTCCGCTTCCTGCGGCGCGCCGACCGTGAGCTGGTCGATGACCTTCTTCACACCCGCGGTGCGCGATGCGATCTGTTCCGCGGCGTCACGCGCGGCTTCGTCGCTGACCGAACCGGTGAGCGTAACGGTGCCGAAGACAGTAGAGGTATTGATGGGCTGATTCGCCAGCTTGCCGTCTGCGGCGAAGGCCTTCAGGACGTTTGCTTCCACCTGGGCGTCGCTCGGGCCCTTCTGGGCGGTCTGCGCGAAACCAGTCGCGGCCGGCGCAAGAAGAATTGCCGCAAGAGCGAGCGAACCGGCAAAGCGAGAAGAGACTGCAAGGGGGCGCGATCCAAACTTTGACTGCATCGTCGTGACTCCGTCGGGCCTCGGCCTCCGAACCGTTCGGTTCAGAAAGCTGGCCGGTTGATCGTGGCGGCCGGCCCGTACCTCATAAGACGCGATCTTGCGATGGAAGTTGTGGTTTTGCAGGGCGAAGATGCGGCGACAACCGTTGTCTAACCGACGCACCAGTCAGGTGCGTTCGGCGGTGACACGGAAGAGCACCTCGAGGATGCGTTGTGCCGCTTTCACACTTGCCCGGAAGTCGCCGGAGACTTTGGAGATACCGCCGTAGCGACTCCGATAGCCGACGGGGATCTCGGCGACGCGAAGCCCCTTCTGCAGGGCGCGGATCTGCATCTCGAGATTCCATCCGAAGGTCCGCTCGCGCATGCCGAGAGAGTCAAGCGAGGTACGCCGAATCGCGCGGAAGGCGCACATGTCTGTGTAGCAGTGCTTGCCGGGAAAACGGAGGCGCAGCAGCGTGCCGACCAACCATCCAGCAAAGATCTGTGAGGCGAGCATGGAACCCTTCGCGCGCCTGAGCGCATTGGGCCGCGGCCCCAGGCGTGTGCCGAGGACGAGGTCCTTTTCGCCACGTTCGATTGGCGCCAGCAGTTCGGGCATGTGCGCGGGGATGTCTGCACCGTCGCCGTCCAGAAAGATGAGGACATCGCTGGTGGGTAACGCAGCGGCGGCACCGTCCATGCAGGCAGCGCCGTAGCCGCGAGGCGCAGAGACGACGCGGGCTCCGGCGGCCGTCGCGATTGCTGCGGTGGCGTCGGTCGATCCATTGTCGACGACGATGCACTCGTCAATCAGGTGCCAGGGCATCTCGCTGACGACGAAGCCGATGGATTCCGCCTCGTTCAGCGCCGGAATGATTACAGAGACGCGCATGCTATGCCTTGCCCTCTTCCGTCACGGGCCATAGCCGGGCCAACGGCAGGACGCGGTGCAGCCAGCCTTCGTAGATTCCCTGCAGGATGGCGGCGATTGCGACCGCCCCGTACATCCACTTGCTGAGGAAGTACATCTTCGCGCCCGGCTCGGCCCACATGGTGGTGAAACCATAAAAGATGACGCAGAGGTACACGCCCATCGTAAAGCTGGGCCGCAAGACCACAAACGGGACCAGCCAGAGAACGTACCAGGGATAGTGCGGCGAGAACAAGATCATGAGCGCAAAGGCAAGTGCTGCGGCTGGGCGAAGGAACGCTGCGAGATCGGCACTCGCGCTCAAATGCCAGCACCACCAGAGGAGCGGTACGAAACAGAGGACGCAGAAAGCGTAGTAGGCAGCGGCCGGCAGATTTTCGAGGCCGGGAATGTGATGCGCGAGTTCCAACAAGAAGTAACGTGAACCTGTGCTAATTCCCTCTTCCTGCACGTAGCCGCCCGCGAATCCGAAGACTCGCTTTCCTACGGAAAGGTAAGGCAAGTAGCTAGCGACGATCACTCCCAAGACAGTAAGCGGCATGCGCCAGTCACGACGCCGCCAGAGCGCCGGTAACAGGAGCAGTGGATAGAACTTTGTCATCACTGCCGCGCCCAGCGCCAGCCCGGTCAGCACCGGCTGATTCCGCATGCGGAAGAGCAAAGCAAGTGCAAGCAGAGCGGTGAGAAAGCCGTCGAGGTGGCCGCTGGAACCAACCTCCCAGATAAGCAGAGGACTCCATGCATAAAGGAGTACCTGCTCCCGCCGCAGGCCGAGGAGGACCAGCATGCGGATGAGCGTGAAGACCGTGACGGCCTCCGCTGCATACAGGGTCAGCTTCATGGCTGTCAGACTGGCTGCAAAGGTGGTGGCCACGAAGTAGAACATCTGCGCCACGGGTGGGTAGATGGTGACCGCGTACTCTTTGCGGTTAATGTGCGGATAGATTGCGTTATCGCGAAAGGCTGCGATGTGTGGATCGGCCGGAAAGTAACGGTAGGGGTTGATGCCGTGGTGTTGCATCATGCCGTCCCAGACATACCGGTAGATATCGCTGGAGAGATGCGGCCGCGGCATCAGGAAGACCAGTCGGCAGAGCGCGGCGAAGACGAGAATGATGGGCAGCGTCGCCCGGTCGACGGGTTGACGCGTCACAAGCAGCGCCGCGCCGAGGAATGTGACCAAGGCTGCGAGCGAAGTCTCGGAGTAGTCGAAGAGGATGTGGTCCATCTGGCCTGCCAGGTGACGCGAGAGGCCGAGCAGCAGGCACCCGAGAACGATGAGTCCGAGATTGGTTCCCAGCGCAGTCGCTGGCAACGCTGCGCCGCGCTTGGCTACCGCTTTCAACCGGCCGTCTGCCATGGCTGCAATCCGCCCTCGGCCAGCGCCTGAAGAAATTCCCGTGTACGGATGGCATCGAAACCATCCATCGCCGCGAACGGCGGCCGCTTCCCTTCCAGCAGCTCCGCAGCCAAAACGCGCAGCGTCGCACCGTCATCCACGTCGTACCAGAGAGGCAGCTCCACCAGTTCCAGGCCTGCCTCTGCGGCACGCTCGACGGTCTCAGCGAAGACTGATCCTGTGCTCCACGTGATGCGCTCGAAGACCACGGCATGCGCAGCCTTAAGACCGATCAAATAGTAGCCGCCGTCGTCCGAGCCGCCGAGAACGACACGGTCGCCGGGCTTAGCGAGTGCCTCAACGGCCTGCTGCAACGCGGCGTGAGGAATCGTCGGACTATCGGAGTCGATGAGGCACACGGAATCAAAGCCGCAGGCCAGCAGATCGGTAGCAGCAAGATGGAGACGTTCGCCGAAGCCGTCGCCACGCTGCGAGATGAGCGCGAAACCTTCCGGAGCGAGGCCGTCGAACATCGCCTCATCGCCCACCGGGGTGTAGCAGATGATGCCCTGCGCGCCGTCGACCTGGCCGATGTTTGCGAAGGTATCGCGGAGGAAACAGGTGTTGAGAGCTGCCGATTGCTCCAATGTGAGCGGTGGAGCCAAGCGGGTCTTCACCTTACCGGGGCGGGGTGCTTTTGCCATGACGGCGAGGGCGCACTTCCCGGCGTTGGAGGCAGAGGGATGTTCTGGAGAAAGGATCGGGTACTGATCAGGCAACGGCGAACTCCGCCGTGTCGGCCGTACTGGAGGCTTCCGTAGCCATGGGCTTGGTGCACACGCCGAATTGATAGCGGCCGCGACGGGTAATCTGCACCTCAGCCCAGGGTTCTGTGTGGAGCAGCGCGTCGAACTCAGTTGCGGACATCGTCTTCACCTTGTGCGGCTCAGTGTACGGCACTCGCCCGAAGGATGTAAGTTTCGCCAGCAGCCACATTGCGGAAAGCGGTAGTTGCGTGCGCATGGCACTGACAGGCTCTGCGATAAAGCATCGGCCGCCCGGACGCAGGACACGGAAGATCTCTCGCAGGACGTCTTCGCGGTTCGGCACGATCAGAAAGAGTCGCGAGACGACGATGTCGTGCACGGGCTCCATCGCCGCAGGCAGTGCGTGGACGTCGGCGTTGTAGAAGGCGCAGTTCGTCAGGCGCTTGCGTGCGGCGCGTTGACGCGCACGCGTCAGCAGGTTGTGAGAAAGGTCGACGCCGGTAGAACGCATCTCCGGAAACTTTTCCGCGAAACGGCAGGCGTAAAAGCCCGGGCCACAACCAAGCTCGACCAGGTGGGTACCCGCCTTGGGATCACGACCGTCCCAGAGCGCTTCGCGAATCTCGTCGGAGTGGTCGTGGAAGAGATGCTCTCTGCAAAGGGCGTAAAACCAGCTGTAACGTTCAAAAAGGCTGTCGGAAAGACAACAACCACCGAATCCGTCTGCTGCCTGCTGCTCGCTCGCCATACCGTTACCCCTCTTTGCGGTTAGGCGGCCAAGCCGCGTGGATCGGTGATCTGCGCTCACGCAGACCGGAGGGGGGTCTAAGCCGATGCCTCGAAGCATACCCGCCTCGTCCAGCAGGTCGCAACGGAAAGCGGCACATCTAGGAAGAAAGATGCGTGCATTGCGCTCTCACGTTGACTTGCACTATTAAGTTGTCGGTGTTGTGAAAACAAATTCATTTGATGTCTGCTCGAATGGCGTCGTCCAGCTCGATACGATTCTTCGACAGCAAGTCGCCCAAGGCGCGGTCGAGCGCCATCTGTGCCTTCATCCAATTGGACCGGGCGGCCACTTCGGTCGACCGCGCCTGTGCCAGGTAGGCCTGATCCTGAATGATCATGAAGTTGGTGCTGGCACCAACGGCGAACTTATCAATCTCTGCGGTAAGTAGCTGCTGCTGGTAGTCGCGGCTCTCTACGGCAGCGGTATAGGCCTCATGTGCGTTCTCCAGAGCGACACTGGCGTTCTCAATCTGCTGCCGGATGTCGTTCTCCAGTTTTGCAGTACGCCCCTGGGCGCGACGCAATTGAATCTGATCCCTGGCGGCGTCGGCCTGGGCGATACGATTTCTCAGCGGCAGATTCAATTGGATGCCGGCCTGATAGATCGTTGACAGCCGGAGCCCGCCTGTCGTCAGTGCGGTCGGCACCTGCACGACACCTGTGCCGGCTGATCCGAGGTTCTGGTAGGGCACCAGTGACGAGCCTCGCGCTTGCACGTTCGCGTAGAGATTTAGGAGTGGTTTGACTGCGTTGCCTGTTCCCCGCGCGGACACCTCGTTGGCAGCGACCTGCAGACCGGCCTGCGCAAGGTCGGGCCGGTTCGCCAGTGCGTCAGCCGTAAGGGCGCTGACGTCCAATTGCGGCGCAGCATCTGGAACAGTGATGCGATCGGTCGCGACAATCGACATCACCTGCACACCGGGGTCCGCCATGTTGCGGACGAGTTGCTGCCGGAGGATCACCTCCTGCTGGCGGTATTGACCGCGCGCCTGGATGAGATCGAGTCGGCTTGAGGACACCAGCGCCTGCGCCCGTGTCAGCTCTACCGGAGCGAGAGTGCCTTCAGAGACTTGATTGCGATCGTCCTGGAGCAGACGTTGCGCGGCGGCAAGCGACTGTTCTTTCACGCCGATGTTTTCGCCCAGCGAGACCAGGTCATAGTACAGGCGCGAGACGCCATAGACCGTCTCGAGCACCTGCTGTTCGAAGAGCAGGCGTGACACCTTCTGATTGATCTGTGCGATGCGGACGAAGCGCAGGTTGACCGCGCGTCCACGTCCGCGCAGCAGCGGTTGCGTTACCGTGACGGACGTACTCGGCGACTTGAACGGGTTGTACTGCGACTGCGGTCCATAAAGGACGGAGGGAGCGTTGTCGACGAACGCTTCAATCTGGGTGCCGGGTGAGAAGCCCTGCTGATAGTCGAGCCCCCCGCTCAGGAACGAGAGTGGACCGGTGTTGGACGTGGACCCGGTCGTTGCGGTTTCGATCAACGATGTCTGGTTCGAGCGCCGGAGATAGCCGAGTTCGCCGATCAACGTTGGATCGAAGATGGGGATGGGCGGACCCTGCGCGTAGGTGTCGGTGCCGCTTTCGCTGAGGGATTGCTGGGTTGTGCTGCCGGTCTGCGTTACCTGCGAGAGATCGGTGATGGAGGCGTTGGTGGGCGACCCGTTCTGCGTGGTCGTTGTGATCAAAAACGGGGTGGTTGCTGCGCCAACTCCTGGAGCGGTCTGCGTCACCGTGTAGTCCAGGCCACGGAGCGTGCCGCCACCCTTTGCTCTTGTAATGTCTGTCTCTGCGAGTCCAAGGCTGTACCGGCCAACCTCGACATCCAGGTTGTTTTCGATCGCCAGTGCCAGCGCATCATGCAGTGAAAGGTAGAGCTTGCCGTCGCGCACCAAGGATGAAAGACGAGAGGTGTCACCCGCCGGCAGTGCCGCGACACGTGCAGGATGGTAGGCGCCGACGACGTTGAAGAGGCCAGTCCTAAGTGAGGAAGGTGTCTCTGCCTGTGGCTTTGTAACAGTCGACTGCGCTCGCTGCTGCGTTGCTGAGAGCTGCGCGGATTGAACGGGCTGCACACTGAGCGGCTTCACATCCCGCAGGTCGATGGTGCTGCCGTCGGGTTGCGGCAGCGGTGCATCGGGCGTTGCGGAAGGCTGCTGGGATTCGGTTGCTGCCAGACCGGACGACGCAGGAACTGGCGACAGTGCAGGCTGCGGCGCCGTGTACGGAGGCGGCTGTGGACTTTGCGAGGCAGGCGGCCGCTGTTGTGCCGTTGCAATGATGCTGACGGCAAGGCTGCTGACGCAGGCTGTGCGTGCGAGGGCGATTATGGCCGAGATAGCGATTCGGGTTGGGATGACGGGTTTCACTTGCTGCTCTTATCCTGCGACTGCTTGCCGCCGCTGCCCTGCTGGCCACCGCCTGTACCGCCGCCCTTTTTGCCTTGGTCGTTCGTGCTCTCAGACTTTTGGTTCACGATGGACTGATCCCCGTATTCATTTGGACCTGCGTTGGGGACTTGATTGGTTTGCTGACCGCCCTTGCCGCTTGCGTCCTCTCCGTTCTCGCCGGATTGCTGCAATGGCCGAACTTTCGCACCCTGCCGTACGCCGTCGGTCACGGTGGTGATGACATGGTCTCCTTCATGGAGACCAGTGAGGATTTCGACCGATGGGCCGTAGTCGCGGCCGATTTCGACCGGAACCATCTGCACCTTCATGTCACGGACGATGGCAACCATGGTGCGATCCTGGCGGACGACGATCGCATCACCAGGTACCGTGAGTGGTGGTGTGCCACGTACTTGTACGAACGTAACGACCGTGTACATGCCGGGATTCAAGCGGCCGTCGTGGTTATCGAGGTCCACTTCGGCGAGCATGGTTCGTGTGTTCGCATCAATGGAGTGCGTACTGCGCGTGACGGTGCCATAGATTGGCTTGCCGGTGCGCTCCTGCAGGAAGACCTGCGCCTGCATGCCGGCGACGATGCTGGTGGCGTAGCCCTCGGGGACAGCGACGAGAATGCGTAGCTTATCAACTTGCGCGACCGCGAAGAGCGCGCCTCCGCTGGACTGCCCCGTGGAAGGTGTCGCGGTGCTGCTGCCGTTGCCGCTGGCGCCGCTGGTGTTGGAACTGCTTGCGCCAGCAGAACCACCATTCCCGGAGTTCGACGAGTTCATCGGCGGCGGTGTAGAACTGCCACCCGCACCGACGAGCGCGCCGATGTCGGTATTGCGCTGCGTCACGACACCGTCGAAGGGGGCGGTCACTCGCTCATAGCTTTGCAGGGCGATGGCGCGATTGAGGTTTGCGCGGAAGCTTTCGACGTTGCGTTGCGCAGAGGCCACGAGGGCAAGCTGGGCGCGATAGTCGGTCTCGCGCTGATCGCCGTCCTGTCGTGAGAAAACACCTTTCGCCACCAAGGTACGCCAGCGTTCCCAGGTCACTCGCTTCAGGTCGAGTTGCGCCTGCTGCTGCGCCTCATCGGCCTCCGCCTGATGTAGTTGCTGTCGCGCCATTTCTACGTTCTGGTCAAGATCGGGCGCGTCGATGACGCCGAGGAGTTGGCCCTTTTTCACGTGGTCGCCAATGTCGACGAAGCGCTTCTTCAAGTAACCGTTGGCGCGTGCGTAGATATAGGCCTCAGTCATTGGTGCAGTAGTTCCCGGTACGGTGAGCTGGCCCGGTTTGCTGCTGCGTTTCACTTCAAGAACAGGGACCTGCGGCTCATCCTGTTCCCGCTCACGCGCAGCGGCCGCTGCCTTCTTCGCTTCGGCTCGATGCGGCAGATAGCCGATGAGGAAGATGAGCAGCATGACGACGATTCCAATGCCAATCCATAGGAGGATCTTGCCCCAGCTGCGATGCTGCGCGCGGTGCTTCCGATCGTGCTCCTGCTGTACTTCGCGGTCGTGCTGCACGCTGACATGGCGCTTATGCGCGGCCTGGCGGGCCAGCGACTCTTCACGCTCCCACTCATCGCGCGTCATCCGGCGGTCAGGGTCTTCCTGAACGGCGCGGAGACGTTCGTCTTCGGGATATACGCGTTGCTGCAGGTCGTCGCTCATAGTCCTTATGCCTCGTTATGCGGGCTGCTGCTGGGGGTGTCCACCCGTGCTGCCCCGCTTGTTGCCCAGCTGATCTGCGTTCTCGCCTTCGTGGTAGGCATCGTCGATTTCCTTGTCCATGTCGCGCGGCGCTTCGGTCCGTAGCCACGAGTACATGATGGGGACGACGAATAGCGTGCCAAGGGTGGCAAAGAGGAGACCGCCAATGACCGCGCGGCCCAGCGGCGCATTCTGCTCGCCACCTTCACCCAGCGCCAGCGCCATTGGTAGCATGCCGATGATCATGGCCAATGCCGTCATGCATACAGGACGAAGGCGGGTGAAGCCTGCGCTGAGTGCGGCTTCGAGGCTGCTCTTACCGGCAGCGCGTTCGTCATTCGCAAAGACCACCATCAGGATGCTGTTGGCCGTGGCAACGCCGATCGTCATGATGGCGCCCATCAGCGATGGGACGTTGAAGGTGGTGTGCGTGAGGTACAGCATCCACAGGATGCCGGCGAATGCGACAGGCAACGACATAAGGATGATCAGCGGATCGAGCCACGACTGGAAGTTGATCGCCATCAGCAGGTAGACCATGATGATGGCGAAGACAATGCCGATGCCAAGTCTCGTAAAGGATTCACTCATCGTCTGCACTTCGCCACGCAACGCCAGCTGTGAACCCACCGCGAGATCGGGCTTATGCTTCGCGATGATCTTGCGGATGTCACTGGCGACGCCGCCCAGGTCGCGCTGATCCACGTCGGCATATATGTCGTAGACCGGCTGGATGTTGTAGTGGTCGATGATGGCGGGCGTCACGTCACGCTCGAAGTTAGCTACATTTCCCAACAGCTGACTGGCATTCCCGGCTGGTGATGTCACCGGTGTGCGAGAGAGTGCCTGCATGCTGTCGATGCGGTACTGCGGCGTCTGCACGACAACTTGATAATTGACGCCGGTCTTTGGGTTGAGCCACTCATTCGGCGCGGTCTGGCCTGTGCCGGTCAGTGAGATGAGCATGCTCTGCGCGATGTCCTGCTGCGTAAGGCCGATCTGCCGCGCTTTCAGACGGTCGACGTTCACGTTCACCGTCGGCTGCGCGATCTGTTGATGGATATGAGCGTCGGCAACGCCGGGGATTGCCTGAACCTCCTTCAACATCTGCTGCGCGGTCGCGTAGTTCTGCGGGCTGCGACCGGAGATCTGCAGATCGATTGGTGCGGGCAGACCGAAGTCGAGGATCTGGTTTGTGATATTCGCCGGGGTGAAGAAAAAGGTGCCGTCCGGGAATTTGTTATGTAGATCAGCGCGGAGTTGACGCATGTACATCTGCGTGTCGCGTTTGCCGGGCTCTAGCGAGATGTAGATGTCGCCATCCGTGTCAGAGATGACGGAGCTGTTTCCGAAGGCAAGATTGATGCCTCCGTTTGGGAGGCCGATGTTATCCAGAATGAGTTTCGTCTGCTCGGCTGGGATGACCTTACGAATCTCACGCTCGATCGCGGCAAAGTATTGCTCGGAGTCCTCTGGCCGCATGCCCGAAGGCGGATAGACATGAAGACGCATCTGGCCGGAGTCAACGTACGGAAAGAAGTCTTCGCCGATAAGAAACGCCAGCGGCAGCGATAGCAGCACAAAGAGACCGAAGACAGCGATGGTTAGACCGCGCGCTGCGAGCGTGTGCTCCAGCAACCTCTTATAGCTTTCGCGCCGACGTTCGAACCACTCATCGAAGCGCGAATGCCAGCGCCAGATGAAGTTCTCTTCCTTCTCTTTCTCCGCAGCATCCGGGTCTTGATAGAGACCGATCTCTGCTGCGAGCAGGAAGTGCATCATCGTGGGAATGAGTGTGCGTGAAAGAAAGTACGACGCCATCATTGCGAAGACAACGGCGAGCGCCAGCGGCGTGAAGAGATACTTGGCCGGGCCGCTGAGCAATGCGACCGGCGTGAAGACGAGGCAGATGGAGAGTGTCGACACGAAAGCCGGTGATGCGACCTGCTGTGCGCTGTCCAGGATGGCGCGAACGAGCGGCTTCTTCTCGCTCATATTGCGGTGCGTGTTCTCGATCTCGACCGTCGCGTCGTCCACGAGGATGCCGACGGCCAGTGCAAGGCCGCCGAGTGTCATCACGTTAATGGTCTCGCCCATGGCGCCGAGGATAACGAGTGACGTCGCAATGGAAAGCGGAATCGACACGCAGACGATCAGCGTCGAACGCCACGAACCGAGGAACAGAAGGATCATGAGCGCTGTAAGCGCCGCGGCGATGACGGCTTCACGAACCACTTCGCTGATCGACTCGGAGACGAAGATTGACTGGTCGAAGAGCGGCGTGATCGTGAGCGCAGCGGGAAGACCAGCCTTGACCTGCGGGAGAAGCTGCTTAACGCCCTTCACGATATCGAGCGTCGAGGTCTCACCATTCTTCAACACTGTCAGGAGTGCGGCGCGCTTACCGTCCTGACGGACAACGTTCACCTGCGGCGCATAGCCCAGCCGCACTTGCGCCACGTCCTTCACAGACACGATGGCGCCGTTCGCGGCACGAATGGGGAGGTCGTTCAGAGCGGAGACTTCCGGCGGTGAAGAGTTCAGCTTGACGATGAATTCGCGATCACCCATCCGCGCCACGCCTGCCGGCAGAATCAGATTCTGCTGGTTAAATGCCGTCGAGATATCCGTCGCTGAGAGATGGTGCGCATACATCTGGTTGGGATCCGCATCAACCTGGACCTGCCGCACTTTGCCGCCGTATGGCAGAGGAATGGCGGCACCTTTCACATTGGCGAGGCGCGGCCGGATGAATGCCAGGCCCAGGTCATAAAGGTCCTCTTCTTTTATGCCCTGGCCGGCAAGCGCAAGCTGCACGATGGGTACGGAACTGGCGTCATATTTGAGAATGTTGGGCGGAAAAGTGCCGGGCGGCATCACGCGCAGAATGGTCTGCACCACAGCCGTGATCTGCGACATTGCCAACTCAACCTTTACGTTCGGCTGAAAGAAGACGCGAATGACTCCGACGCCCTGGTAACTCTCACTGCTGGTGTGCTCAATGTCGTTGACGGTCGTTGTCAGCGCCCGCTCGCATACCGTGATGATGCGACCTTCCATCTCAGCCGGTGGCAGGCCGTTGTAGCTCCAGACGATGGTCACTACCGGGATGTTGATGTACGGGTAGATGTCCTTGGGTGCTTCCACAGCGGTGCCGATACCCAGCAGCAGCATGAGTAAGGACACCACGACAAACGTATACGGGCGGCGAAGCGCCAGCCGAACAATCCACATCCAGTTACACCCTCGGGTGAACGGTAGGATGCAGATTGCGGCATGAAGCGTTTCGATGTCGCAAAGCTGCGTTCGATGACTACAAAGTCAGCGCCGACGTTTTGTGCACGCTGGTAACAGCACAGGGCAGACACCTTCGTGTTTACCCTGTGCTTAGCCGCTAATCAGATTAGATTGGTGCGCCGGCAGGAATAGCGTCGGTGTCGGCGCCGCGTCGACCGGGTGCCACGGGTGCTGGTGTAGCGGCGCCGCCGCGACTAGTTGATCCGCCACCCGTCGCTTCAAAGGCGCTGCCATAGAAGGCACGACTGTCCGGATCGAGAGCCACATCCTTTGAGCGCTCTGCGGCGTACGTTCTCAACTTCGCAAGCTCCGCCCGTACCACGCCTTTCGTTATCGCAGACGCCTGCGGACTATTGCCCAGCGTCTGCAACTCATCCAGCACCACACGATCGATAGTCATTTTTGACTGCTGCGTGAGTCCCTGCTGCGACGGCGCCATCCAAGTCGCCTGCAATGTTGCGTCGATCACGTCAGATAACGTTGGCATGCTCGCATCACGCCCGTGGAACTCAATCAACCGGTTTGCGCGCGTGGGCTCAAACAGCGCTGCAAGTGTGATGGTGGCAGCGGCATGCACGGGAGCCATGGGATCAAAGGCATCGCCTGCCTCACCCTGAAAGGACTCTCGCGTACGCGGCAATGATGGCGGGCGGGGCGGGAACTTCAGGATCAGTGACTCTGGCAAAGTGAGCATCTGCGGATCAAGCGTCTTCACAGCGGCGGCGAGTGCTGCACGCTGTTGCGCTGCGGGCACCATGGGAGCGATCTGCTGACCATCGCCCCGCACCGCGTAGCGATAGTCCTCGCCTGCGATGGATTGGATCGTTGCTTCTACCTGGTAGCGATGCAGAAGATAGACCGGTACCAGCGTGTCCTGTAACTCTGCCATGGGTGTGCCAGGTTTGATGGCAGCCTCTGAGAAATTCTTCATCGCGACCTCGCGCACCTTCAACAGGCGGTCAAGCTCCACTGCAGAGTCAGGCCCATTGTCCCACTGCGATGAGTGCGGATGCACCGTCGATGGACCGGAGTCCGTAAGGAAATACATGCCCTTCTTTATGCCATCGTCGATCACCTTATCGAGCGCTGCTTTCTCCTGCGCTGGCGTGGTGTTCGGCTGCAGTTCCATATAGGTGTGCTTGATAGCCATCATGTCCCACGCGCCCAGCCCGGGCTCATAGGCGTGCGACAGGTCAAGCTTGCCGTTCTTATCAATCTGGATATTCGGGAAAGGATAATCATCCACGGATGATCCAAGACCAAATGCACTGGCGGCATGGTTGTGCCCAAGCCCCAAGGTGTGCCCTGTCTCGTGCGCGGCCAGGTGGCGGATGCGCTGGAGGACTAGCGCCAGCTGCTGCGGGTCCGGCTTGTCGCTGGTCTTGTATGGGGATAACAGCGCTTCGGTGATCAGGTAGTCCTGGCGCTCACGCCCGGCGGTCAGCGTCACCTCGCCCTTGATGACTTCGCCCGTCCGTGGATCGACCACGTCCAGGCCGTTGGAGAAGGCACGGTTCTCGCCTTCAACCCAAAGGATCATGTTGTAACGGATGTCGTATGGGTCCGCGCCCTCAGGCAGAATTTCGACCTTGAAGGCGTTTGAGAAACCAGCAGCTAGGAACGCTTCAGACCACCAGCGCGTGCCTTCCAGTAGTGCGGTGCGCACAGGCTCCGGCGCTCCGCGATCAATGTAGAAACGGATCGGCTCAACAGGATCGGAGACCGCGGCGCTCGGATTTTTCTTGATCAGACGGAAGCGGTTGATGAAGCGTGTCTCGCGAGCATCGCCCAAAGGCTTTGACCAGTCCGAATAACTGGTGTTCTGCAGATTGCCGGCGCGCTGATCCCACCGCCGCGGCTTGTACTTGTCGTCTGGCAGTTCAATTAGTGACTGACGTGCCTCCAGCGTGATCGACGCTGCATCCGGAGCGAACGGGCCCACCGGTGCTCCAGCGCCGCCAGGAAAACCGGCTGGTCCCCCGCCCTCACGAGCGAAGGTCAACATCGTCTCAATCTCAGTGTTCTTCGGGAAGTTCTTTGTGTGTTCCGGGACGATCGTGCTGCGGGTGGTATCGAGACGATACCCTGTGCCAAGCCGGGCTGCGAAGTTGACGACGTCGCGTAGCAGAAAGTCTGTTGCATCGATGAGTACATGGTCGTCCGTGTCTTCTGCGGCAACTGTGAAGCCACCTATTAAAGACTGTGCGAAGCTGTCGCGCGTCGCCGATGCCTGCGCTGGCTCACCGGTTCCATTGCGCCACGCTGTGTTCTCCGCGATCAACAGGACTTTGGGGCCGATCCGTGAGAAGTGCACCACCAGCGGTTGAGCGACAGCACCGCGGTTGACTCCAGCGCCATTGCCCGTGGCAGTGTGACGCAGATATAGAAACTGTTTGTTCCAGCCGCTGATCTCCAGGTAAAGATGCGCGGTCTTCGTGTCCATGTAGACCGGGAAGAAGCCGTCCATCTTTTGAAGCGTCGCCGTGCGTTGAACGATGGTCTGCGGTGCGGCCGTAGGTGCGTCGCCACTCGGCCGGCGCGGCTGCTGGGCCATCGCGAACGTGCTGCTGGACAGGAACAGCGCCGCTGCAAAGCAGCAAGACAGGGAGCGAGACCGGGTCATCGATGTCCTCAGGAAGATATTCGGATGTGCTGGTGTTGTGGCTACTGTAGCGGTCTTTTGTTGATGAAGCAACCTAACTATGCCGGGGCGCACAGGTCTAGTGAAAGTCGTGCGATCGGATGTCCGCCGAGCTCATCTCCAGCAGCTTCACCCGTTCCGCCTTCACATGTACGACACCATCCTGGTTCTGCAACTTCCCTTCCACATGCAGAAACTTTCCGCGCGTAATGAGCGCACGATCCCGCTCGTACAGCTCCGGATGGATGATGACATTGGCGATACCGGTCTCGTCTTCCATGGACAGGAAGATGAAGCCCAGCGCCGTGCCGGGCCGCTGTCGCGCAATGATGGCGCCCGCAGCGCGCACCCATGCACCATCCTGAGCGTTTCGAAGATCCGTAGCGGATAGGATGCCTGCACGACGCATCTCTGCTCGGCGAAAGGCCATGGGGTGACGGCCTGTGGTCAGGCCCGCGCCGCTGTAGTCCGCGACCAGTCGCTCCTCATCTGTCATCTGTTTCAGTGGAGACGCAGTGCTCACAATCTCGTCGGTCTCCGCATCACGCAGCAACGGGCCGGCTGGCCGGCTGCATTGCTCTGCCTGCCAGATGGCGTCGCGCCGGTGCTGTACACCATCCATCCAGTTCAATGCCCCCACGCGTGCAAGCTGCGCCATGTCGCGGCGATTTAACGAGGGCACGCGACGCGCGAGATCCTCGGCGCCTCGAAAGATACCGGCACGTTCGCGTTCCGCGACCAGGGCATCCGCAACACGGGTGTGCAGACCACGCACGTACATCAAACCCATGCGGACGGAGAGTGCGCCCTGCTCATCATGCTCGACAGTGCAGAGACGTTGCGATACCTGCACGTCCATCGGACGGACACGGAGACCGTGCCTCTGCGCGTCTTTCACCAGCACTGCTGGTGTATAGAAACCCATGGGCTGGTTGTTCAACATGGCGCAGAGAAATGCCGCGAGATACTTCACCTTAAAGTAAGCAGAAGCATAAGCAATTAGTGCAAAGCTGGCCGCATGGGACTCTGGAAAGCCATATAAGGCGAAGGACTCAATGCTTTGCACGATGTCGTTCTGTATCTCTTCGCTGTACCCCTTGCGAATCATGCCATCGCGTAGCTTGGCCATGAGCACGGCCATCCGTTCGCGGGACCGGCGCATACCCACGGCCTTCCGCAGCTCTTCAGCTTCCGCGCCACTAAATTCACCGACGACCATGGCCATTCGAAGCAGTTGTTCCTGGAACAGCGGCACCCCAAGGGTGCGTCTCAGAGTTTCATCCAACTCCGGCACAATTGCCTTCGCCTCTTCCAGACCCTGACGACGGCGCATGTAGGGGTGCATCATCTTGCCGACGATAGGACCGGGACGAATTATGGCGACCTGCACCACGATGTCATAGAAGACCTTCGGCTTGTTTCGTGGGAGCGATGCCATCTGCGCGCGGCTTTCCACCTGGAACATGCCCACGGTGTCGGCCTTCTGTAAAACGTCGTACACGTCATCGTCCTGCGGAAGATGCGCCAGATCTACAACATCTCCATAGTGGGCAGGTATCAGGTCCAGGCAGTCCTTCATTACGGCCATCATGCCAAGGCCCAGCAGGTCCACCTTGACCATGCCCATCTGACTGCAATCGTCTTTATCCCACTGAACGACTGTGCGACCCGGCATGGAGGCTCGCTCAAGGGGAACCACCTTGTTCAGGGCTCCCTGGCATATGACCATGCCGCCGGAGTGTTGGCCAAGGTGCCGCGGCAGATCCTGCAAACGCTCTGATAACTCAACATATTTCGCAATGCGTCGGTGCTGTAGGTCAAAGCCTGCATGCCGGAAGTTATCGCTAAGGGTTTCGTCCTTGCGTCGCCACTCCCACTGTCCTACGAGTGAGGACAGCCGCCCCGCAGTCTCCTCATCGAAGCCAAGCGCCTTGCCAACCTCTCGCGCAGCGGACTTCCCCCGGTACGTAATGACATTTGCAGTCATCGCTGCGCCGAGTTCCCCGTAGCGCTGATACACATACTTGATCGCGCTCTCGCGCTTGTCGCCGGAAGGCAGGTCAAGATCGATATCCGGATACTCTCGCCGGTTTTCATTGAGAAAGCGCTCAAACAACAGTCCCATACTCACCGGATCAACCGCGGTGATCCCAAGCGCGTAGCAGACGACAGAGTTTGCCGCACTACCTCGACCCTGCACGAGGATGTCATTTTGCCCGCAGTAACGAACGATATCCCAGACAATCAAAAAATAACCTGCAAAGCCGAGTTGCTCGATGAGTCGCAATTCCGTCTCGGCCTGTCGTTTTGCCTTACGCAGCAGTGCTGAGTTCCATTTGAAGTAATAGCGATTCAGAATGTCTTCCCTGACGCGCTTGCGGAGATAGCTGTCCATCGTCTCGCCATCTGGCACAGGGTAACTGGGAAATGCATAGCCGAAGTTCTTGTCGAGTTCGAAGTCCAGGCGCTGCGACAGTTCTGATGTGTTTTCGATAGCCCGTGGCAGATCAGCGAAGATCTGCCGCATCTCTTTGCCATTTCGCACATGTCGCTGTGAGTTTGACTGCAACAGACGGCCTGCATGTTCCAGATCGACACCATTACGAATGCACGTGAAAACATCAAGAATCTCGCGATCGTAACGAGCACTGTAGCGCACACCATTTGTCGCCAAGATAGGAAGACGCAACGATTCTGCCAGTGAAGATGCGGCAGCGTTGCGCCACTCTTCCTCTCGTTCGCCATGCCGTTGCACTTCGACATAGACATTGTCGCGTCCGTAGATGCGCTGCAGTTTATCCAGCAACTTGCGGCCTTCTTCGACGCCGCCATGCGTCAGTGCTGCCGCGAGTGGCCCCTCATCCCCACCGGTAAGACATACCAGGCCTTCTGCAAACTCTTCGAGATCACGTTCGTGTGCAAAGCCTTCCGCCTTACCGCGTTCCCGGAGTTTGAATCGTGTGATCAGCTGGCAAAGATTGTTGTAACCAGTCTGCGAGGAGCACAGTAACGGCAGTCTGGCATGTTGATGGCCTTGCTGATGAGGCAGCCACAGCGGCGGCTGCGGTCGCGGATCGAAACAGTCTGCGGCAACCTCTGCGCCGATGTGGGCGCGGATGCCCTTCTCCTTCGCACGCAGATGGAAGCGTGCCGCACCGTATAGACCGTTGCGATCCATCAGCGCCATGGCCGGCATCTGCATCTGCTCGGCAACATCGATCAGATGCTCTGGCTGCGAAGCACCTTCCAGAAAGCTGAAGGCGCTGTTGGCATGCAGTTCGACATAGTCGCTGTCAGTCATAGGTCGCTTCCAGCGTCCATGTCTTACGCAGAAGATCGTGGTTCAGCAGGCATAACAACAGGGTGCTTATGTCGTCATCGCTACGCGCGCGTACGTCCCATTCCTCGTGCGACCAAACGTCAGAAGACCACCAGTCGCCGTTGCACCGCCACGGGCCGTAGGCCTCTGCGATGACATACTGTTTGCCTTCCAGATAAAAGGAAAAAGGTCGCGATCCGTTGTGCCTGTACTGCGGAGAGACATGAAGCGGCACAGGCGGACGATGACGTCGGATGCTGAATCTTTGCCTGGGAATGGCGTGATGTTTTGTCTTTGCTGACGAGGGTTTTACGAGGAAGCGATCCATGGCAAAGCTATGCATGCCGTGTGTATCCAGCAGCCGTGCGCGACCGATGGAATCTTCACCGACCAGTGCGGCGATGCGGGCGATTGTCACATCCAGGCGCATGGCTTCTGGCAGTTGTGGTGCGAAGAGACCCATCTGTACTTTGCTGCGATCGCCTGTCTGCGCTGTGAGTGTTATTGCGACGATGCCGTTGTCGGGCGGGTGCGCCTGCAGATCGAGCTGCATCAGCTTCAGCAATGCCGCTCGATCTGCGTTTGGCAGCGCAGGCTGTACTGTTCGTTCGTGTTCGCCACCGCCGTCAAGTCGCAGATGCGTTGTGACGCTGGCCAAGGCGTAGGAGCGATTGGCTGCTCGGTAGATGAGTTGATCGAGCATGGGGCCGAGCACGAAGAGTAGCGAATCCAGGACATCTACGGGTGCTTCGAACTCGACTTGCTCTTCGAGTTTGAAGGCTTCTTCCTGCGGCACGAGATGGTGTGGATGCTCGCCGCGTGCCATGGCGTGGAGGTGCTTTCCGCGCTGTCCTATGCGGGAGACGACATCGCGTACGGGCAGCATTGCGAGCTCTCCGAGGGTACGCAGACCCCACAATTGAAACGTCTCAGTCTCCTCCTGTGACAGATGCAGCGCTGAGAGTGGCAAAGGCGCGAGAATTTTCGCTTCATCCCCTGCGTTGACGACCAACGGACGGCTTCGTGGGACGGCAGCCAGCGAGAGAGATGCGTGTGCGTTGCTGCTGGCGACGACTCTTGCAGACAGACGGATGGAACTGACTGCGTGCGCTACACGCTGGGCCAGTTGGTGCGTCTGTCCCCAGATCAGTGTGGTCCCTGTCATGTCGAGCAACATGCGGAAGGCGCCGTCGGCCATCGGCTGCGGTTCGATGCGTGGTGTTAAGACGGCTGCGACATCGAGCAGGGCTGTTCGAGCACATGCTTCTTCCCCGGCAGAGACCGGCAGAATGGTCAGACCGTCGAACGCATCGAGTTGGGCGCGGGTGATTCCGTTCTCAACGCCCATGGCGCGTGCTGCTGTGTTGGCACTACATACTTCCTGCAGGGGTGCGATGCCCTTCACCACTGCTACTGGTTTGCATTGAAGATCGGGGCGCATGCGCAGGAGCGCCTGTGCGGCGAACTCCGGCACATGGACTGCGAGATAGACCTGCGGCTGTGTCATCCACGGATCCTCATCACGCACGCACCCAGCTTGCGGATGCGGACCACGTTCCCTCGGGGTCTGTCTGTGGCTGCTTGCGTATGGAGACAACGTTGCCTTTTCGCTGCGGTTCCGGCCGGTGCTTTCTCTGACGCTCGACCTGACTGCGCCAGGTGATGCCGGTCATGACGGCGCCGGTGTGTTCGAACTGGCCGGGCTGCATGCGGACGACCAGCTCTGCACTGCTGCGTGCGCAAGGATGTTGTGTGAGGAGCAGGACGCTGACGCGCGACCGCTCGCATGCGGCGCGAAAGCGAAACCATGTGGCCATGGGGACTCTCCACGCCATCTCTGCCGGTGTGCTGCCGAGGTCGAGCACGATGGCTCGGAAGCCGCCAGCCTGTAACAACAGATCGGTTGCACGCAGCGCACGGTCGAGCGGAGACCAGCGCGCCTCTCCTTTTACGAACTCGCGCTTCTGGGCTGGGGCTTTCATGGCAGCCTGCTTTTCTGCCATGACCGCAGAGAGGCTTGCCTTCATCTGCAGGATTGAAGCCTGCTGGGTGGTAAGTGGTTGCAGGTTTTCACCACGGCGGGCCGGCCGCCGGTCGGTGGGGATCTGCTCTTCGCGCTTCTGATCTTCTTTGGCTGTGAGGGGGCGGTTCGGTGCGCCGGGTGTGCCGATGCCGCGATTTCGGCGCACGTCCTTAATGGACGCGGAACGTGGCTGCTGGTGCAGCAGTTGGTGGATGGCTTCGGACATGCTGCGACCTTCGCTGCGGGGATGTGGACTGCCACAGCCTCCGGGTGCGGTTGGCCCCGGTCTGGCGGGGGCGACCTGTGGCTGCTGTGCGGATGCGATGGTTTGTGGCACCACTTTTTCCGGTTGGGGATGGGGCGGGGTGGTCTTGCCTCGGGCACAACGGACCCATAGCAGGCGCTCCAGGTCGACACCGTTGGCTGCGGCAGTCTCGGGGTCGAGCGCGTCGGAGACGTCGATCCAGGCGCACACATTGCCGTCGGCCGTGACCCGGGATAGGAACGAGAGCGCAGCTGTTGTGCGGCCGGAGGATTCAGGCCCCACCAGTTCCGCTAACGCTCCGATCGGCAGGCCGCCGTGGAGCATCGCGTCCAGAGCGTCGATGCCGGTCGGGATGGTCTCGCGCACGCCGGTGGGCCGGGGCGAAAGTGCACCTGGGACTCGGTCTTGCAGGGCATCTTCAATCTGTCGGCGAAGCGTTGCGGCGTGAGGCATGGGGGTCGCCCTTTCTTCGCCTTATCTTCGCCTATTGCGGTAGGGAGTGCAACCTGCACTTTTTGTGGTGCAGACCGTGTTTTTGAGCCTGACCAAACAGCAGTTTTTGTTCGTTAGAGCCGAGCACACCGCTTTGGGGAGCGACGAGTTGGCCTGACTTAAAGGCAACAAAAAGAGGCACGGCCGGAGCCGTGCCTCTTTTTGCTGTGCTGCGGGGGTTTAGTTTGCCGGCTTTGCGGGGTCTGCTGCGGGTGCGTGCTGCGGTGTTGTCAGCGGCCTGGTGATGTCGTCGAGGTATGCCGGTGTGCCTTCGACGCGAACCATGGCCGGATACTTTTCGCCTTCGTGGTAGTCCAGGTCCACCGGCATGATGGCGTCTTCCTGCTGCACGAGCAGGTGGATGGGAGCTGTGTCCGTCTTCGCCTTTACGATAGCCGCCTTCATGTTGTCTGCGGAGAAGACCAGACCGTTGACCGAGATGATCTTTTCGCCGGGCGCCAGCTTCGCTTTGTCGGCGACGCCATTCCAACGAATATCACCGAGGGTTCCGTCTATGCCGACACGCATGCCGAGTGAGTACCAGACGTTGATGGAGGCACCACGACGGGTGCTGGCGAGTGTGCGCTCGCTTTTGGACGGGTGATCGAGATAGACGAGTTTGTAGCCGCCATGCTCGATGCCGTCCAGGTCTGCGCGCGGATTGATGTTCATGATGCGCTGGCGGAGGAAGGTATCCCAGTCGAATTTCACGACTTCGTTGAGATCCTTCACCAGTTCCGGGAACTCATAGCCCACAACGATGGGGCCGGTGTTGCCACCCTTGCCGAGGAAGATCTTTACGAAGTCATTCAGCGACTTCTTGTTATCGGTAAGCTGACGGATCTTCGTGTCGGCATCGAGCCAGACGAGTTCGCCTTCCTGGTAGTAGTCCTGACCGCGACGCCAGTTGACCCAGTTCTGATTGCCGCCACGGATGAGGCTGCCGGCGATGCCGGTATCTTCCGTGGAGCGCCATGCGCGGCCAGACTTGTAATCGAGCTGGGCTGCACTCAGCGCGAGCAGGTCACGATACTGCTCCTGCGATTTGAGGCCGGCACGCGCCGCGAGCACGTTGCCCCAGTACTGCGTCATGCCCTCGTAGACCCACATCAGGTCACCCTGCTGCGCGGTGGCAAAGTCCTGTTGATAGAGCCGGGCGGGACGGCGATACTTGCCGTTCCAGGAGTGCGTGAACTCGTGCGCGAGGAGGTCTGCTTCGGCAAGCTGGTGACCGTCGTCTGCGAAGCCCTTCTCGCCTACGCCGTTGTCGGATGACTGACCGTGCTCGAGGCCTTCGCCGCCTGCCCGGTCGGAGAGGGTCAGAAGGAAGTGGTACTCGTTGTAGTGGTGCGAGGCGTAGTTGGCATCGGCCTCGCGGACGAGGTTTCCGATCTCTGCGAGTGTCTCCGGACGCATTTTGGAGTCTTCGGGGTCGTCCGAAACGACGTCGATGAAGTGCTTGGGCGTGATCTCCGGTGCGAGCGGAAACTCGTGGAAGTATAGGCCGGTGATCACCGGCGAATCCTCAAGCTGCTCGACGTTGGTGACGTTGTACTTTGTCGTTACGGAGCCGGAGGTGGGTGTATGGGCGCCTTCGTCAACGCCCGTGACTGCCGGGGTGGGAACGGTGCCGACCGGCTTCAGAGCTGTGCCGGTTCCCCACCCTGCGGGAACGGTTACGGAGGGCTGGATCGCAATGTCCCTGGTGGGGACGTTGGCCGGATACATCAGCAGGCGCTCCCATTCGAGCACGGACATCTTTGTGGTGACGCGGCCGGAGACGATGGAGTCGACATGAACGTGGACGCTGGTCACGCCTTTGGGTACGGTGACGTGGAACTCCGCCAATTCGACATCATCGCGCCGCCATTTCAGCGTCTGGCCGTTGCCGGTGAAGACGACGCCTACCAGGTCAGCCAATGGGCCGCCGGGCGCGTGGGTGCCAGGAATCCAGCGCGGTGTGATGAAGTCAGCCGTGCTGTCGGGCTTGACCGGGATATCGATTTCCGCGTGATAGAGGTGGCGCGCGCCTTCTGTCAGATCTGCAGTGATCTGGATGGGCACTTTCTGCGCGGAGGCACTGGCAGAGACGCATGTAGCAAGGGCGGCAGCAACCAACAGATAAGTGGGCTTCAGCATGGACAGGAGTCGTCTCACTTCCTTGAAAGGACTTTTGAATTAATTCAGATTTTGCGCATGGCAATTGCGTGCATCGATGCTAGCACCGGAGTGGCGGAGGCTATGCCTTGTGTCGCGACAAGTCAGAGCGGCGGCCCACCTATTGACTCAGTACTTCAACGGAGCTATATTGGTTATGCGGGGTGGAGCAGCCCGGTAGCTCGTTGGGCTCATAACCCAAAGGTCGTAGGTTCAAATCCTACCCCCGCAACCAATCACCAGAAACGCTATCCCCAGATAAATCCAGCGAACGGCAGTCATAAGATGCCTTGGGTGATTCTGATATGGGTGGCGTTTTTCTGCATGCGCTGTTCCTCTCCTGTCAGCCCAGCAACGCCATTGCGCGTTCCATTTTGCTTCACACCATTTCCCGCTCCTCAGCGTCACTGCCTGTGTCGCGTGCGACTACTGCGTCCCCTGGACTGTGTCTTCGTCCGGGACTTCTAAGGATTGGTTTCCGTCCACTGTGATGACGAGGTGAGCACGCAGAAAAGACCGCCCGTCACGAGATCGTGACGGGCGGTCTTTTTTCTGCAGCGAACGCTATGTGGTCAGTGAACGGTGGAGATCAGTTTCCGCCTGCATTTTTGCCACATCCAAAGACCGCGTTGAGGTTGGTGGGGCCGGTGATGTTGAGGTTCAGGTACGAAGAAGATGAGGATGAGCCGTCCCATCGCAGGAAGCTGCAACCAGCCGCGGGGTTGGCTGATACTGCGACCGAATCCCATGGTCGATAGTATGAGAGGCCGTCAAGCTTCGCCCCTGGATTGCTGACGGTCGCCGTTCCGCCGCCCTGAGAGATTACGTTCAAATAGTTTCCGACTTCAAGGTGGGCCGCAAAGGTGGTTGTCTTGTGAGGCGGTGTTACAGTTACCGCCGTGGTTCCGCCTGCGCCGGACGTCCAAAAATCAAAGAGGTAGACCGAGCCGTTAATTCGCTGGGGGGTGGATGCGGATAAGTTATGCATTTCCCCATTTCTCCAGATTGCCCACCATTTGTGGACATTTGGTTTCCATCTACCTGGATCCAACCTGAAGGTGCCGATCGGTCGCATTGAAGAGACCGCCCCGACGAAGATCAGGACAGCGTAGGGCACATCCGGCGATCTTGTGCGAAGACCTCCTACAACTCGAACTGACGTTTTCTGGTTGTGATCTGCGCGATGGCATCGATGGCTAGGTAGTCTTCGAGAGGCCCAAGCTCTCGACAGATCACGGATCTATCCTCTTGGTTTGGGCGGAATGTTCAGCATAGACGCTGTTGTGATGAACTTAATCTTGCGGGTCACGACACGCTCCCTAAGAAAGGCAAGCCATCCGCTGTAACCTGTGACACGGCCAGGTAGGCCGTCGTCGACAGAGCGATCGCGAATTTTCGCGATCGCCAGTCCGGGGGCATTATAGGGCAGAATGTCGTGACGATGCCAGATCGCGGGCAATCTGAGCCTGACGGCGGCCAGCCTAGCGACCGGCGCGAATGTATTTGCGTGAAGGAGCTCGATCAAGACCGCTCAGAACGGGGAGCAAGACTACTTCCGCACCACTGATACTGCTGGTCTGACTGTAAGCGCACGCCAACCGTGGCGCATTATTTTTCGGGGGATGATGTCCTACGCTAGTCGCCAAGATGCTCTTTCCATCAATTGAAAGGGACGTGCCCAGCGCCTGGCTACTGTGCGGCCTTCCGGATTAGCGGGGGCCGCTTCCTGAGAACAGGTGATAGACGATGCCTACAGTAACCGACTTTGCGTAGATGTGATGTGAGTCAGTGACCGGCACCGAATATCGCTGAAACTGACCATCGACTTTGATGCCCCAAGTGGGAGTCATCTCAAAGTCGACGCCTGCGCCGGGCGAGATCACATTGGAAGACGAGTACGCGTAGGCAAATGTGCCCGCTGGATTTGGGCGAAGTGGGTCGTAGCTCAGTTGACCAAGTCCGAAGAGGATGTTGCCATACGGAGTAAAGCGACCGAAGGACCGATCGACCCGTAGACCTGCAAGAATATTTTTCTCGCTGACCACATTGCCACGGACGATTGGATACGAACCGCGTATTTCTACTGATGGCGCGAGGCCGAAGACGTCTCTCAGACGTAAATCAGCTCCCGCGGTAATGCTCAGATTCTTGCTGCCTAACAGTCCTGTGTAGATACCAGAGCCGCCCGCGAAAAAAGATAGAGGTATCTTCTTGACGGCAGCGGGGTCTGCCTGACCGAGGGCCTGCTGGAATGGGATTAGCGCGAGAAGTCCAGGAAGAAGCATGCTCAACCTACGCTTGCGGTTGGTGCGCTTCTGCATTCGCCTTTGTGTCATGAATGATTGATCCGATTTAAAAGAAAAGGTTTGCAATTCCACATTGACGTTGTATCTCCATCACCGCGATCAGTGCGCCACTACTGGCGCATTAACTGCCCTTGGAGGCTCGAGAAGCAGGCAACTGCCAAGACAAGCCTTCCAAGACGCAAGGCTCTGTCCGTCCCTGTTTTCATCAGCTTCTTACCGCTTGCCACTCATGGATCTACCGCCAGTTCGGCGTGAACGCTCACGACTGATCGGCTCAGCCGACAGACGTAAGACCCCATGCGTTACAGGGATGTTTCTGTACGTTCATTACGATGCAGAAAGTCGATTCATAGATTTCTGCGCTGTGGAAGTTTGACCGTTTGAACCCTTTCTGCGTAAGACCTTCGATGGTCAGTTGCCAGCGCACACAATGTCGGCGACTGTCGATGGGAGGGGCTTTGAGCAGATCTACTCAAGGCGCAAGGGAGGCTCAACCTAAACCGCTTTTTCAGAAAATTTGGTAGAGCCTTCCCTTCCATCCACAGCACCCAGCAGACGGCGTACCTACGCGGTCTGCTTCACAGCATGTTCGCGTATGGGGTGCGCGGTCGGGCGGCCAACGCTGACGTAGGTCAGGCCTGCACCAGAGACCGTCTTGGGGTCGAAGAGGTTGCGACCATCAAGCACCGTCGGGTAGCGGAGGTTGAGCTTGATACGGTTGAGATCCAGGTCACAGAACTCATCCCAGTCCGTCAGGATCAGGAGGGCATCTGCCTCCATCGCCGCTTCATAGGCATCGGCAGCGTAGCTCATGGTTGCGGAGACTGGCAGCACAGCGTGAGCGCGCTCCATGCCAGCCGGATCGAATGCACAGACCGTGCAACCCTCTTCGATGAGCATCTGGATTAGCGCGATCGCAGGGCTGTCACGGATGTCATCCGTTCCACCCTTGAACGCGAGGCCGAGAACGCCAAGCTTCTTTCCACGAAGCGTCCAGAGTGCGGAGCGAATCTTGCGCAGGAAGCGCTTCTGCTGCTCGATGTTGATGCTTTCCACTTCGCGCAACAGAGAAAAGTCGACGCCAAGAGCATCAGCCACTGAACGAAACGCGGCGACATCCTTAGGAAAGCATGAGCCGCCATATCCGATGCCAGGACGCAAGAAACGTCCACCAATGCGGCTGTCGAGGCCCATGCCACTTGCGACCTGCTCGACGTTCGCGTCTGTTGCTTCGCAGAGATTCGACACCGCATTAATAAACGAGATCTTCAAAGCCAGAAACGCATTTGAGGCGTGCTTGATAATCTCGGCGCTCTTCGTCGATGTATGAAGTATCGGCGCCGGGGTGTTTGTGTTCAACGGGCCGGGGATGGCGCTCTCGCCGTCAAAATATGTGCCGTCCGTGAGCGGAGCATAGATAGCGGATAGAACATCGGCAGCTTCCTGCTTGTCCGATCCGACGACGATACGATCCGGATGCAGGAAGTCACGAACGGCCGTTCCTTCACGCAAGAATTCTGGGTTCGATACGACGTCGAACATTCCACGCTCAACGCCGTTGCGCTCGAGCGTCCGGCGGATCCACTCGTTTGTGTAGACAGGAACCGTGCTCTTCTCAACGATCACCGTGTAGTGCGTGAGGTGGCGTGCGATCTCGCTCGCGACAGCCTCAACGTAAGAAAGATCTGCGTCGCCTGTATCCGACTGGGGCGTACCTACCGCGATGAAGATCGCGTCAGAACCTGCTGTTGCTTCTGCCAGATTGGCGCTGAACTGCAAGCGGCCATTGCGATGACGATCCAGCAACTCTGGCAGGAACTCTTCATGAATGAGGCATGCGCCGCCCTTGAGGGCGTCGATCTTGGACTGGTCATTGTCGACACAGATGACGTCATGTCCAATCTCTGCGAAACAGGCTGCAGCCACAAGACCGACATAACCCGAACCAACTACTGTAATCCTTACCTTCTTCTGCATGTTATTCCTTCACCCCTTATGGATTTACCTTGCACGCCGCTTGCCATCCACTTCATGAAGGGGCGTCTGATGTGCGTTTGAACCAATATTAGAAAGGAATCTCACAGACAGTAATAATGCGCCGCATCTATAACCGGGCGCCGGTAATTATTAGTTTTTTCAAGGATTGAGTTACGAATTACGCTGAATGGGCCGCAGAACCACGAAGCGTCAGAATATTTTCACTTCACAAGATTGGGACGATTCGGTTTTCCACGACGACCTGAATGGGCTTGCCGGTCGTGGGCAATACGCACAGATCCAACCGCGGCTACTGGAGCGACAGGCACAGACTGTTAATGGAATCTACGTGCTGGAACGGCCCCAAGGCTCGCCAGGCATTCAACTGCGGCTGGCACTTCTTGAGGGCCGAATCCCTCCCTCGACGGTAAAGTTTTCCCAATCAGACCCGCGGGAGACTAAACCATCTTTTACGGAGCAAAGCTGTTCTTGATCTACGAGCGTTCGAAGCGATGCGTGATGCTACGCAGATGAGAGTACTTCTCTAGCCTCCGACGCGTGACGTACGTTCCAATCATGGCAGGCAGAGCAGTCACTGCGAGGACACAGAGGAAAAGAGACGGCATTGTGGGCCAGCTTCCTAGAGCGAAGATTTGCATTCAGCGTCGAGTGCGGATTTTTTCGAGGCGAAGAGGAAAGATTCTTCCACTTTTTCCCCAAGCAGGAAGCGAGATGCAGTCCATCTGCTGCCACCGAAGTTGTAGCACTTAAAGTGCCAACGTATGGTGCGAAAGGAGTCTTTCTTCTATCAGGACGTTTTTCGCTCGGAGTGAGACTAGCGACTTCATGGCCACAGTGAAGCATCACCTGAACGCTCCTACTTTCTGAACCCGAGTCGCGCGGCATTACATATCGAACTGGGTGAGTTTCTCGTATAGGAGGCGACGGTGAATGCCAAGCCTGCGCGCTGCGTCCGACTTGTTTCCCCGCGATGCCTCCAGCGCCTGCTCTATGAGGTAACGCTCCCATGCGGCAACGGCCTCATGAAATGGAATGCTGAGCGCTGCTTGGATGTCGAAGGCACCCGACGCGGAGGTCTTTGCTCGTGTCATTTCCTGCAGAATCTGCTCGGCTGCAATGGCGCGGCCACCAGCCTTTACTGCAGCACGTTCGATCAGGTGCTCGAGTTCCCGGACGTTGCCAGGGAAGGAATACTGCTGAAGCGCGACGACCGCATCTGCGGCGAGTCCGATTGGTGCGAGTTGATTGCGGTGGGTATAGCGCGCAAGGAAGTATTCGGCCAAAGGCAGTATGTCGGACTGACGTTCGCGCAATGGCGGCAGGCGGACGGTGAAGGCGTTCAGTCGATAGAACAGATCCGCACGAAAGGTCCTGCGTTCCACTTCGTCTTCAAGAGATCGGTTTGTGGCGGCGATCACGCGTACGTCTGTTGCGATGGAAGCGGTGCCACCGACGCGCTCGAAGGTATGTTCCTGCAAGACGCGCAGAAGTTTTGGCTGGAGCGAGAGCGGTAGTTCACCAATTTCATCGAGGAAGATGGTGCCACCATCTGCAGCCTCGAACTTGCCACGCTTTTGGGCAATAGCACCGGTGAAGGCACCACGCTCGTGGCCGAAGAGTTCTGACTCGAGCAACTCCGGAGGCAAGGCCGCGCAGTTGAGGATGATGAAGGGACGCGTACTCCTAGCGCTGTTCTTATGGATCGCACGTGCCACGACTTCTTTTCCAGTACCGGACTCGCCGAGGAGTAATACGCCGACGTCTGTCGATGCGACTCGGCCAATATTCTTGAAGACCTCGATCCATGCTGCAGAGTTTCCAACCAATTGCGGCTTGCGGTCCTCTCCTGATCTCGTGGTGTCATCCAGCGCACGATCCTGGAAACGCTGCAGACGCAACAATTCCACTTCGCGCTGCAACTCCATGTCGCGAATAGCGCGGGCCACGGTCGCGAGAGCCTGATCGATATCAAGTGGCTTCGTGATGAAGTCGTAGGCACCGAGCTGCATTGCTTGCATCGCATTCGGACCGGTGCCGTGCGCGGTCAAGATGATGACCGGCATGCTGGTCAACAAGCCTTCGGATTGCAGGCTCTTAAGAAATTGCTCTCCACCTCCGCCGGGCATCTTCCAGTCGCAGAGAGTAAGGTCCGGGCTGTTGGTTTGAAGTAAAGCGATTCCCTCTTCGGCATTGGTTGCGACAAGAGTCTTGTAGCCCTCGTTTGTGAGCAACTCGCGGATGGTCTCGCGGAAGTTGTGATCATCGTCGACGATGAGTACTTCAGGCATCTTGTCCCACCTGCTTCTCTGGAGCTTCCGATGCGATGCCGGCAGCGTTCGCGATTGGCAAACGAAGGGATGCTATGGCTCCTCCACCCTCATGATTGGTGAGTTGCAAAGCGCCACTATGGGCTTGCACGATTTCAAACGCGATGGAGAGACCAAGTCCCGTGCCGGTTTCTTTTGTTGTGTAGAAGGGGTCCATTGCATGACTTAGCGAAGTTGCGTTCAATCCCCTGCCGTTGTCTGTGATGTCAATACGAGCGCCGTCTTTGTTCAGCACTGTGCTGATTGTGACTATGCCGTTGTTTTCATTGGCATGAGACGCAGAGTGAACAGCATTTTCCATGAGATTGTCGAGGACTTGAACGAGTCGTCCGCGATCTGCCGTGATGATGCAATTTGCGCTGGCCTTGCAACGAATCGTAACGCCTGTTGAGGTCTCTTTCTCTGCCCACGTTGCCGCGGTGGAAGCACATAATGCATCGAGTGAGATGGGTTCGAGTTGAAGCTGAATGGGTCTTGCGAAGTAGAGAAGACGGCTGATGATGGTGTCGAGCCGGTCGATCTCTTCGAGGATGACGGCGCTGCTGCGATTCGCTGCGTCGGCGTCAGGCGAGCGCTGCCACATCTGCGTCCGCATTCTGATGGTGCCGAGGGGATTGCGCAGTTCATGCGCGATACCGGCTGCGAACTGGCCGAGTGCAGAGAGTCGTTCGTTGTGGCGAACTTGTGCCTCAAGGGTTCGCTCATTCTCGATCTTCTGCTGCAGTGCGAGCGCGAGCGAGTCGATGCCGTGCAGCACACGATCAAACTCCTCGAGTGGAGGCCGGCCGGTCATTTGTTGCGCACTTGCCGTCAGACCACCTTCCATGGAGCCGAGGCGTTGGAGGACGATGTTGACGCCGCTGCGGATCTCCGTTGTGACGAAGACAGCGAGCAGCGCAGTGATCAGTGCGGCGAGGCCGAAGCCGATGCTGCCGTAGAGGAACTCGCGACTCCGACCGCCTTCGATGCCGGGAAGGCGTTTCATGAGCCACGCTGCTCCCGTCGCTTCCCTGTCGCGATTGTTCGTCCCGGTTGCACTGGAATCTTCGAGAATGGGGACGGCGACGAAAAGGATGGCATCATGTGGTCCTTGAAAACGGAAGGTCCTGGTCGCGTTTGCCTGGACGGCTTCGCGCGCGAGATTTTCGATGGTTGGCCTCTCGCGTTCGGGCATGCCTTTCTCATTACCGGGACCTTCATGCGTCGGAAAGGCATAGCCCACCAGTGCGTCTGCTTTGGCCGCATAGAAGCCGCCTTCGATCCCATCTTCATGTCGCAGTGTTTCCGTGGTGAAGAATTTTAGCGGGTCTGCATGCGGACGTGGTGGACCGTTGGGTTGGAATGGCGGCGCAAGAGGTGGTGGCGGCGGTGGTGATGGTGGACCTGGATCGATCAGCCGAAGAGAGTTCTCAGAGGTTCGATGATCTGCGTAATCTCTCGCGAGGTTGGAGGCGACACTGACCAGATGACGTTCGGTGAGTGAGAGTGTCTCGATGTGACGATTGCGCAAAAAGGTAAAGAGGCTGATCGCCGCAGCAGCGAGAAACAGGAACGTAAGAACGACGAGCAGGAGGATGCGAGAACGAAGACTTCTCCAGAACATCGTTTGCATTCCTCTCCTCCTTGCGCGTCAGCTATTGCATCGCGTGAATTGACTTCATGATATGCAACCCGACTGCCATTGATACTTTGACGGAAACGCGCCGACTTTCAAGAGTTCAGATGCCAAAGGTCGCTGGGCGATGAGATAGAGGTGTCCGCAATCAGCACACGAGCTGAGGGGATTGCGAACACACTGACTTTCCTTGCGGATGGAAAACTGCTGAATTCCCTTTATTCTCAAGGTTTTTTGCGTTGATGAAGAATGGCACGGAGTTTGCCTTAACCGGGGCAGAGGTAATGCCGATGTACATTCCATCTTCTCTTCGTGTCACTGCTCTTGGTCTCGCAATCGGATCGACTGCGTGCGCACAGGGCCCGGTTCCCGCACTCCCACCCCCTCCTACAGGACCTGCAGGTGCGTCCTCCGCGCTTGCACCCACTCAACTTCCCCTAGTCACCGAGTCCTCTCGTGTCCGGGCTTTCAACGTCGGCCCTGATGGCGAGGTGCACAGTGTGTATCTCCGCAACGGAAGCGTTGTTGCGCTCAGTCCCGCATTAGGCGGGCAAGTCGGCCGCGCGATCCGTAAGGGCGAGAAGATAACGGTTACAGGAACGCGTTCCGAGATCAATGGACAGCGTTCGGTTGAAGCTGCGAGCGTACGACTCAACGACCAGACCTTCGTTGCGGGCAACACCATGTACGCACCTGCAGGGCCGAACGGAGTCGGACAGGAGATCGCGCCGCCTCCTCCGAACGGCCCACAGGCACCGCCATCGCCAGCCCGACGGAGACGTGCTGCTGATGGACCTCCGGCGCCCTATGGCGTTCCGGCCGGTGCGCCCGCGCCGCTAGCCGGGCCAAATGCACCACCGCCCCCCGCCGCTCCGGGTTCGCCGGCACCGGTGGCGGGTCCGGGTGGGCCACCTCCGCCTGCAGGTCCTTCCGTGCCTCCGCTGCCCCCGCCCGATGGTGCGGCACCGCCTCCGCCGCCTGCGAACGGCATGACGCCCCCACCGCCGCCTATGCAGAACTGAGCACTTGCTTGAGACGGATGTGTGGGCTCTCTCTGCACATCCTTCTCGTGACATGAAATCACTCGCATGTCGCAATCTTTCCATGCACGTCGCGATGTTCAACCAATGAACTTCTGCATCGAACCATTTGCTCAAGGATGAAAGGAACAATTTATGCCTCCCCCGAAGAAGGCCGCTAAAAAAGCTGCGAAAAAGGCCGCAGGTAACCATCACGACAAGCATCAAGCCAACGATCTACGTCGCGCATACGAGCACCTGGGACGCGTGGAAATTCTTACGCACACTGCTCAGCCATCCACTGCTGCCTCTGTTACCGAACTGACCGCACTTGCCCAAGACGCCATCAAGAGTGGAAAGAACAAGGATGCAGCCGATCTGCTGCGGGCCTGCGAGCACCTCAGCTTCGCTTCTCGAGCGGGCGATAGTCGCATCGGTGACGGCTTATCCGACGAGCTAAAGCAGTCCATCACAAAGCACTTCGATGAATTGCTGCAGCGGGCGGATGACCACTGGGAAGGCAACGAGAAACAGTCCGTCGTTGGCACGATCTATGACGGCACTCGAAAGAGCGCACAGAAGGCCTTCAGGGATGGCGCTTACCACCAGGCACTCGAGTTTGCGCGCGGTGCTGAGGCTCTTACCCATGTGAAGCTCGAGGGCAATTTGAAGCTTGAGAGCGGACGTAAACCTCTACAGCTCCAGAACGCTTAGTAGAACCTGAACCTCGGTCCGCGCTGCGAAAGCTCAGCAGCGCGGGCTTGCCCAGTTGCGCCAAAAAAACACAAAAGGTTGACGCTATGCCGATCGATTCCGGCAAGAAGCAAAGTATCTACGCCCTTGAAGCGACGAACTTCTTTCTTGCAGATGTACAAACTGGTCTGGGACCGTTTCTCGCCGCTTACTTGGCGGGTACGGGCTGGGCACCAGGACGTATCGGCATGGCGTTGACCGTGAGTGGAATTATTACTGTGGTACTGCAGACACCGGCTGGTGCGATCGTGGATCGACTCCGGTCAAAGAGGTTGATCCTTCTGCTGGCTTCCGCAGTGCTTGCCATCGGAGCGATATTACTCAGCAACACGACCGAGCCCTGGGCTGTCTATACCTCGCAGGTTCTCATTGGTGGTGCCGGGCCGTTCCTTGCTCCCACGCTTGCCGCGATCACGATGGGGATGGTTGGTGTCACACTCTTCGATCGTCAGTTTGGAAAGAACCAATCTTTCAACTCCGCAGGAAACGTGGCTTGCGCGGTGTTGATTGCAGGCATGAGTCACTGGTTCGGCAACCGCGCTATTTTCCTTACTGCCGCGGTGCTGACGATACCCACGGCAATTGCAATCACTTCTATCAAGGGTGAGGATATCGACCACGACCTGGCACGCGGCTGTGCGGTCAAGGGCGACGGTAAAGAGGCGTCTGCGCAGGTCTCCATCGTGAAGGTGTTGCTTGGCGACAAGGTATTACTTGTCTTCCTTGGGTGCGCGTTCCTCTTTCACTTTGCCAATGCGGCTATGTTGCCGCAGCTTGGCGAGATGCTATCGAATGGCGCCCAGGCGACGGCGGCTCCTTTCATGTCGGCGTGCATCATTGTGACGCAGATTGTCATTATGTGCTCGGCGCCTGCAATCGGACGATTCGCAAATATGCGTGGGAGGAAGCCACTGCTTCTGGTGGGATTCGGTGTGCTGCCAATCCGCGCACTGCTGTATACCTTGACCCACAACACGGGCGGCCTGATCGCTATCCAGTTGCTCGATGGTGTCGCAAATGCAGTCTTTGGGGTCGTCTCTGTCCTTGTGATTGCTGATCGCACTCGCGGGACGGGCCGCTTCAATCTGGTACAGGGCAGCCTTGCCACGGCAGTGGGACTCGGGGCGGCACTGAGCACCACGTTTGGCGGAAAACTCATACAGCACTTCAGCTATCGAATTTCATTCCTATCGCTGGGTGCCATCGCTGCATTCGCCTTTGTCTTGCTGTGGATGGCGATCCCGGAGACATTGCCTCGGGACAACCAGCAGGATCAAGACATTTCCAACGCAATCTCTTCTCAGGAGCTTTCCGCATGAATACTGTCGCGTCAGAGTCTACCTTTCAACCAAGGCCGGCTGATCCCGCTGGCGTAATCAGCTGGGTCCACTTCGGGGATCTGCACATGACCCATGCTGGTGAACAAAACCACCTGGACCTGGCGGCGATCGTGAATGAAGTCAATCAGGCTTTGGCGGACTCGGTGAGCTTTGTCTTTTTGCCGGGCGATGTCGCGGATGACGGCAGTCGCGCGGCCTACGCGGTTGTACGCGGGGAGCTCGACCGCCTGAGTGTGCCGTGGTGTTCCATTGTTGGTGATCATGATGTTCACGAGAAAAGCTTCGTCAACTTCCGTGAGGCAATGTCTGAGAAGACCCACTATGCGTTCACTGTCGGTGCTGTAAGGTTCATCGCCATGAACGCCTTCGACGTACCGCATCCCGCATCGTTCACGGTGACGGCGGAACAACTGGATTGGGTCGAGCGGGAGTTGCAGACAGCGACCGATGCGGGCCAGACCAAGGTGATCCTGCTGCACTGCTACCCGAGTGATCTGAAAGAAGGTGGCACGCGTCTCATGCACCTTCTCAGGGGCTTCGATGTGCGACTCATCGACATGGGGCATACGCACTACAACGAAGTCGCGAATGACGGTCGACTCCTCTACACGGCAACACGATCCACGGGACAGATCGAAGAAGGCCCGGTGGGCTATTCCGTTACCAACATCGACGGCAATGTTGTCAGTTGGAAGTTTTTTGATCTCGGTAAGCTGCCTGCGGCGATGATCACATCTCCCAGCGACGAGCGTCTGCTGCCTGCAGCGAACACACCGCTGCAGGAGACGATCAAAGTGCGGGCAAAATTCTGGGGAACCGCTGACGCGGTGAAGGCTACAGCGCACCTAGAAGAGCGCAGCTTCCAGATGAAGCGAGTCGGGATGAGTCACGTCTGGGAGTGTGAGATTGCAGCCCCTCGCGAAGGTATCCATGCCTTAATGGTTTCTTTTCAGGACGCGCAAGGCAATGTCGCAACCGATGAGGTACGTATCGCCATCGGACAGCGTGCAGAACATGAGTGTGCTGAGCGAGATCAGGACAACGCGCTGAAAGCATGGCCAGAGCACGGCCTGCTGGGCACACAGCTGGGACCAAACAAGAACGGAAAGAAGTGGTGATGATTCCCGTAGAAATTGCACACATTGTCCTGCCGTTGATCGTTGCGATAAGCATTGCGTTGATGCTGACACGTCCGCGTGGCATACCGGAAGTCTGGTGGATCTCGGGCGGGGCGCTGCTACTGGTGGTGCTGCGCCTGGTGCCGCTGAAGTTAGCCGGGAAGGCCGTTGCAGAAGGAAGTGATGTCTACCTGTTCCTCATCGGCATGATGCTACTGAGCGAGCTCGCGAGAGAACAAGGCGTCTTCGACTGGGTGGCCTCGGTCGCGGTACGCGGCGCCAAAGGCAGTTGTTCGCGGCTCTTTCTGCTGGTGTATGGCGTCGGGACACTCGTCACCATCTTCATGTCAAACGATGCAACCGCAGTTGTGCTGACACCTGCCATTCTGACCGCAGTCCGAAAGGCGAAGGTGTCGCCACTTCCGTATTTGTTCGTCTGTGCGCTGATCGCAAATGCTGCAAGCTTTGTTTTGCCGATTTCGAACCCCGCGAACCTTGTGGTCTTTCACACCGGAATGCCACCACTCGGAACGTGGCTTGCCGATTTCGGCATCCCGTCCCTGCTGTCTATCGTTGTGACCTACATCGTCATGCGATTTCTGTTCCGCGAAGATCTCGCCAAGCAGATCGAGTGCGAGGTGGACGATGTAACGCTGAGTGCTAACGGGAAACTCGTCCTTACTGGGCTTGCCATGATGATTGGCGTGCTCCTGACGGCATCCGCTTTCAAGAGGGATCTTGGTCTGCCGACGTGCCTGGCTGCGCTTGTCATCACCGCTATCGTGTCGATTAAGACAAAGAGCAATCCTCTTAAGCTGGCGCGTGAGATTAGCTGGGGCACGCTGCTGCTGGTGGCTGGACTCTTCATCATGGTCGATGCTGTCGAAAGTCAAGGCGCGCTCAAGCTGACACAACAATGGCTCACGTGGGCTTCCAATCTAGGGCAGACCGCAGGCACGATGGTCGTCGGATTCGCAGTGGGTATCGCTAATAACATCGTGAATAATCTGCCCTTGGGTTTGATTGCAGGCGGCACAATCGAGGCTGCTCACACGAAAGGTCTGATAGCGAATGCGGTCCTGATTGGCGTCGATTTGGGCCCGAACCTTTCAGTCACTGGATCCCTGGCGACGATCCTATGGTTGCTTGCTCTTCGTAAGGATTCCGGTGCAGAGACGGGCGGGGAGAAGCTTGATGTCAGCTTTTGGAAGTTTTTGAAGGTTGGAATGGTTGCGATGCCAGCGGCTTTATTTGCAGCTCTGGGCGGCGCGCTTCTGATGCACATGATGACAGGTCAACACTAAGCACCAAGGAGAGCCTTATGAACGCAAATGCCGGATGGATCATCCCTTTCATCATTCTGGGCGGCGCACTTCAGAGTTGCGGCGCGGCAATGAACGGTCAACTGAATAAGCATGTTGTGAACCCGTGGCTTGCCTCGGCAATCTCGTTTGCGCTGATTACGTTTTTCTTTGCCGGCGCAACATTGATCCATCCTAACCCGCTGCCTTCACAGCATGATCTCGCGGAACTGCCGTGGTGGGCGGTAGTCGGTGGACTGGTGGGAGCTGTTCAGGTGTATGCAGGACTTACGTTGGTGAATAAGGTGGGCGCCGGCCCATTTGTCGGGTTCACGGTAACCGCAGCACTCATCTCTTCCCTGCTGATCGACCACTTCGGCTGGTTCAGGATGCAGGCTCATCCCTTGAACACGGGACGCGTGGTGGGAAGCCTGCTGCTGGTTGGTGGGATCAGCCTGATCGCCAAGTTCTGAGTGCTTCATGTTCGAGGCGGACTCGTCGCTGCAACTTAGCGCGCGTCCGCCTTTTTCTTTGCTCGTCGACTAACGATCTTCCATTCCCGGCTCGAGCGGTAAGAAGAGTGTAAACACGGTGCCGATGTGTGCCCCCTCTTCCCTGCTGCGGGCACGGAGAAGGCCATGGTGCTTTTCGACGATGCCTTGTGAGATCCAGAGACCAAGGCCGGTTCCGTGAATTCCCTTCGTCGTATAAAAGGGTTCGAAGATGCGCTGGAGGGTGGACTCGGACATGCCGCCACCGGTGTCCGCGATGGTGATGCGAACGCCTGACTGTCCAGTACGCTGGTCAGTCGCAGCGCGACTGCGAATGCGCAGCGTGCCATCGCCACGCATCGCATCGATCGCGTTGCCGACGAGGTTATTGAGGACCTGGCGAATATCCCCCTCATAACAGACGAATGCAGGTTCACCGCGATGCTGCGAGATGGCGCGGACGCGCGCGTTGCGGAGCCGGCCTTCATAGAGTGCTAGCACTGGTTCAATCAGCTCACGCGGCGTAACGGAACGCGGACGCGTCGATTGCCGATGGAAGCGTAGGGTCTGGCCTGCGATCTGCGAGACACGCGCAAGTTCCTGCGATGCCTGCTCGATGTACTCGCGACCGGCTGCCGTTGTCTGCTCGCTGCGAGCGAGGTAGAGAAGGTTGGTCACGGCTTCGAGGGGGTTGTTGATCTCATGCGAGATGGAAGCTGCGAGGCGTCCAACTGCGGCAAGCTTCTCACTCTGAATGAGGGCTGCCTCAGCCTGCTTTTGAGAGCTGAGATCCGTCAGGAAGACTGCGATCTCTTCATGATCTGTCTTTTCCTGCGCTGGGATACGCACAGCACCAAGCAGGAGTGGGATGCGGCGCCCGTCGCGAGCGACGTACACCTTCTGATAGGGTTGCGCGACACCGACGGTTTGAAGTTCTTTGATCGCCTGCAGATCAAGCTCGGCATACTCGGGCGGTGTGAGTTCGTCCCACCGGATGACTCCCTGTTCCATCTCCTCGTGTGTGTAGCCGAGCGCTCGAAGGAGTGTGGGATTCATATACGAGAGGCTACCGCCAAGATCGCCGATGACGATGCCGACGCTCGCCTGCTCGATCAGTAGGCGAAAGCGCTCTTCGCTGCGGCGCAATGTTTCGGCTGCCTTGCGTTCTTGATCGACATCGATCACCGCAGTTACACCGCCCAGGATCTCGCCCTCTGCGTCCACAATTGGTGCGGCCGAGAGGCGAATCCACGCGGTTGTGCCGTCGCCGCGGTGGTAGAGGAAGTCTTCACCGGCCACCGGTCTGCCGCTCCGGATTGCGCGTGTTAAAGGGTAATCTTCGGGCGTCAACTTCCTACCGTCTGCGTGCCGTGTATCCCAATCGCTGTATGCGATGAAATTCGGTGTCGGCAACTCCTCATGCCTGAGAATCTGCGCGAGCATGGCATTGGTGAGGACCACTTCACCGTTCGCATGTGCGACAGCAACACCAACCGGCATGCTGTCGAGCACCGTGCGTAAGGTCTCCTGCTCGGCGCGCAACCTGGCGGCGTTTTGATCACGCTCGGCGATCGCATCCCGTACCTGGTATTGACGGCTACGCGCACGGACCGCAGCCTGCACACTGCTTAACAGTGTTGCCGTGCGGATGGGCCGCTCAAGAAGAATGGGTGCACCAATGGGAAGACGCTCACGCTCAAGTCGGCGTGTACGCTCGGTCTCTCTTCCGACTGTCGTCAAGATGAGGATCGGCAGATCAGACCACGAGGGCTGCGTATTTACAAAATGCGCCAGAGCCGCGATGAGAGCGGACGTCAGCGACTCCTCCGCAATCAACATGGGACCCACGTCATAACCGCGAGTCAGCAGCTGCAAAGGATCCGTGCAGGTCTCTGAAGCAATACTGTTCTGCCGCAGCAGGGCCAGGATTAATTCTGCATCGCGACCGCTGGGTGCGATCACTCGCACCACCATGCTCATACTGCGGTTCCTACACTGCGTTTGATCGCCATGAGAGTCTTAGACGGCATCCTGGCCGGGAAGCGGTCCGCCAACTGATGACATGGTTCCGTGAAGCGGCGAGGCGACGTTACCGCCAGCCTCTGATTCTGACAGCATTTGCGGCACACCTGTCAGGATGCCCTGGAAGTTAACCAGCGGCTCCCCAACTTCGATCGCGTTGGCCCCGAACGTCAACTCTCGCAACGTCCGCTCATGCGCGCCCACCCGTTGCTTCAGGACACTGATTACCTGACGTATGGCGCCCTTCGATTCGAAATAACGCATTAGAACGACCGTGTCTGCGAGATAACTGACATCGACCTGCGCGTGCATGGTGCCTACCAAGCCCTGCTGTGCAAGTACCAGCAGGGTGATCACGCCCTTCTGGTTCAGGAACGACAAAAGCTCATGTAGATGCATGACAAGGTCGCGCTCACCAGGCATGGAGTTCATCAGGCCGTTCAGGCTATCGATGACGACAACGCGGGTATCGTGCTCTTCGACATCGGAGCGAATGTCATGGATGAATTCCCCTGGCGACAGCTCAGCGGGATCGACCTGCGAGATGGACAACGTGCCGCGCGCCACCTCGACGTCGACATGCATGCCAAGAGCGTTGGCCCGGTCTTTCGCGGTGCGTAATACTTCGTCGAAGGTATAAACGATTGACCGTTGACCACGTGCTGCTGCAGCGTACGCAAATTGCATGGCGAGCGTCGATTTGCCGCTACCCGGTGGCCCGGTGAAAAGCGTAGAAGATCCACGAGCGATACCGCCACCAAACATTGCGTCCAGCTGGGTAAGTCCGCTGGCCATGCGTTCGCCGTCGAAGCTCTCACCGTGCTCTGCTGCGACGAGTCGCGGGAAGATCACCACACCTCCGCGCTGGATTACATAGTCATGGAAGCCTTCGCGGTAGCCTGATCCTCGCAACTTTACGATCTCAATTTGTCTGCGGGTCGCTCCGTAGGAACGGCTGATTTTTTCGAGCCGTATGACACCGTGCGCGATACTGTGAAGTTGAAGGTCTCGGCCATTGCCGGTCAGGTCATCCAACAGAAGGACCGTTGTCGACTTACCCGCGAAATACTGTTTAAGTGCCAACAACTGCCGCCGGTAACGCATGTTGTCTGAGGCGAGCAGACGGAGTTCCGACAAGGAGTCGATCACGAGGCGGTCCGGCTGGACTTCATCCAGAGTCGCGACGAGCTTCTCAACAGTGTCGGCCAACTCCACTTCACTAGGATGGAACACAGTGTACTGTTGCTCGGCGGAAAGGCTGGCCTCCGCTGGGACGAACTCTGCGATGGGAAGGTCAGCGGGATCCCAACCATGCGAGCGGAGTGAAAGCTCAAGCTCGGTACGCGGCTCCGAAAGAGTGATGTAAAGGCAACGCTCGCCATTGCGCGTGCCCTCCAGGATGAACTGCATGGCGAGCGTCGTCTTACCGGTGCCGGGACTACCTTCCAGCAGATACATCTGACCGGCAGGCAGCCCGCCCGACAAGATGTCATCAAGGCCGGGGGCGCCGGTGACGAGCCGCTTCAGTTCAAACGAAGGTGACATCCTTAGAGGATATCTTGCATCCGCTCGGCTACTAGAAATGCGGAGAGCGCTTTTCACTTCTGCATCTCGCTTCGGACGATATCGGCAAAGAATCTTTGACGATATGGAAAAACGATTGAGCGTCGCGTGTCGATGTAGGCTTCTCTTTTGCTGTCGAACATAACGCAATGCATCAACAGCGCTTTCTTGACGATTTCAGTGAGAGAGCTTCGATACGGTCGTGAGAGTAGCCGCGTCAGTAGTCGTCTCCTCTATCAAACCCTTCCCCCTCGCCCACGTCGGGGTCTGCATTCGCAGCGTTACGGTGCGGTCCTCTTGTGAGCCGGAGAGCGCCAGGTTCGCTGACGCTACTTTGGCTTTGCGCCCAACACTGATGTCGACCGTGCTGGCCGCGCTGCTGCCAGTAAGTGGAACAGTGAACGTCATCGCGAGAAAGTGTTTCTCCCCATCCACGGCGGGCGCAAATCGCACGCGGTCGATCGACCAGCTATCACCTGTTCGTTTGCAGTCCATGGTGAAGGCTGTCCGAGTCGCGAAGCGGTCGCTTCCAGTGATGACAAACTTCGAGCCCTCTACTCTGGTGATGCGCAAAGTGCGGTGGTTGCCGTGGTCGCCATCGAGCTCCCACGACTGGCCGGCCTTGAGATCGGTCGGTGCGGACACAACGGTCCACGTCTGCTTGCCTGGGACCAACACAGTCATGTGCGCGCTCAGCGATATCGCACCGTGATAAGCAACAAAGTAAGGTGGCTTCGAAATCTCTGTCCATACTTCAGCGGTACTCACTTTGTCGCCGATCTGCAGCGCAGTGCCCTCACCCGCGACTGCGGCCTGTTCGCGGTAAGCGAGGACAGGGACCGGCACCTGCGGCAACGGTGTCAGGCCGGCGCCCTGTTCCGAGATGTCGGAGCCTTGTACGAAGCGCCACTGCAACGGCTTGCCATCCACCAGCGAGAGACGAAGTGTGGAGGTAGCACCCACGTTTGTAGTCTCGGGCGCGTCGAAGGCTATCTGCGTTTGATAGGCTTCCTCTCCCTGTGCCTTTGCGTTCGCGACCAGTGCATCGGAGTTCGCATACACGATCCGCTTGCCGCTCGAACGATCCGTCAGGATGACGTTGTACAAGGGCTGCTTGGCAGTCGCATCGACGTCCAACTCAATCATGGAGTAGGGCAGCTCTGTTCCAATCCACTGGACATATTGAACGGGCCAGTACTGGTATTGCACCAGCAGCCCGGTCGTGGGTGGAGCAATGGTTTGCGCGGTCAGTGGAGCTGCGAGTAAAGAGGCAATCAGTCCGATTGTCAGCGTGTGTGCGAAGCGATTCATGGCGCAATCTCCTAAGGATTTGGGTGACAGGATTATGGGGCTAGAAGCTGTAGCGCAATCCAAGCTCTATGCGCCGCCCCGGATCGGCGGCGTAGGCACGGCCGAAGAGCGGCGAACCCAGAACACCTCCGACGGCGGTTGCGTTGGTGCGATTAAGGAGGTTCGTAGAGCGAAGATTGACAGCAAGGTTGGTTGCGTCGCTGCCGTGCCGATGCGGCATTGCAAAGCTTCGGCTGAGGTTCGCGTCGAGATGGATGTTCCACGGCAACGTACCAGCGTTCCGCTGAAGGTATCGTCCTGAACCTGCACCTGCCAGAGCGCCGAAGGATGTGCGATAGATGGTGCTCTCGGCACCGGTCGCATAGTGCGGACGATCATTCAGGATGCCGTCTCCATTAGCGTCGAAGCCCGTGGTGACGTTGTAAGGGTTGCCGCTGGCCGCGTCGAACTGCGTTGACAGCGCAAGACCTTTCGGCAGAGTGATGTTCGAGAAGGCGATGATGTGGTGTGTTGCAAGCCACGAGGGACGTGCGGTCTCTCCGATGTCCGAAGCACTGCTCTGCGGATATGCGTTCGCCGCGTCCGCGTTGGTGCGCAGATCCATACGGATGTAACCGGCAAAGATCTGTACACGGCGCAGGCTGTGCTGATCCAGTCCAAGGAACATGACGTTGCCGTGGATCGTTCCGGTCTGCTGATACTGATTGATGTTGATGTTGGCGGACGACGGCCGCGGTCCATTTGGCTGCCCGTTCAGCGGTGAGTTGATGTTGCGCGAACGGAGAAGATCCCACCCGCGCACCAGGTAAAGGTTGGCCTGCGCATGCCAGTGACCTGTGAACTCATGCTCGACACCAATGTGGGACTGCAGCGAAGGCGTCTGGCTCAACTCGGGCAAGGGTGCTCGCACGGTTGTGATCGTCGCCGTGCCAGTGGTGAGAGGTTGCCCATACACGGGACCGTAGATCTGAATCTGCCGCTGCTGCACACCGTCCAAGCGGTTCGCCTCCAAGACCGTCGCCGTGTCGATCGGGCTGAAGAAAAGCCCTGTGCGGGCATGTAGCACCCAGCGCTGTGCTTTGTCCGGTGACCATGCCAGACCCAGCCGTGGTCCCGCATTTTTTAGCGTGGTCGGCGAACTTTGCACGGCGTAACGCAGGCCATAGGAAAGCGAAAGCCGCGGTCGCAGCTTCCACTGATCCTGCGCGTAGAGCACAACACGAAGCTGGTTCAACGAGATGGAAGCGTTGCCGTCCGTGACGGTGTATAGCGTTGGCGTACCACCCGGAAGACCAAGCAGGGCGCGACGATACTGCTCCAGTCCGCTGATCGTCGTGGTTCCCACAGGGCCGCCGCCGAAGACATACTGGCCATTGAAATTTGTCGGCAGCGAATCGTTGAGCGTGGTGTTCAGGAGTTGCACACCGGCCTTCATGCTGTGTTTGCCACGCGTGTATAGGATGTCGTCGTCCATCTCAAGATCACGCTGATGGCTGCGCAACAACTGTGTTGTGGCGCCTCCACCGGTGAATGCTCCTGCGACTACAAGCGATGGTGCGCTGCTCTGTGGGGCATCATCGCGATTGCGCCACGTGTAGCCAATGCGGCTCTCATGGACGAGGCGCGCGGACAGAGTCTGAAGATCGGTGAAGCGGAGGGCATGCTCCTGCTGCAGGCTGTCATAGCCCGCCTGCTGAAGTACAGTACCGCCGACGCCCACATTGTGCAGCGAGTTCACGTTCGCCGAGTAGGTGGTTGTCACGTTGTTCTTCACGTTCGGCATCCACCCGAGACGTGCACTTCCTTCCCACAACGTCTGTGGCGTGGCGACGTTCGCAATCACATTGACGTTGTTTCCTGCTGCGTCGAGCGACACCGCATTCACCACGGCGAACTGGTCGATCTGCCGATGCTCCAGAGCGAGCGTAAAGTCTGCCTTGTTCTTTCGGATGGGACCGCTCAGCTCAAAGCCATAACGCTGTTTACCAATGGCAGCACGACTGAGGGCGAACGGGTCCTTTGCATTGAGGAAGCCAGTGCTTTGCGTCGTGAAGAGTGCTCCGTGCAGCCTGCTTTGGCCGGGCCTGGTGAAGATCTCGACGCGGCCACCCTGATAAGGAGGGCGCTCATACTCTGACGAGAACAGGTCTGGGTTGACGCGGATGAAGGCGATAGCTGACTTCGGCGGGATGCTGCCGCTGTTCTGAAATCCATCCACCGTAATGATGGCCTGCCCCGGCGCGCCACCGGCCGCGGCGGCTAACACCTGTAGTTGACGTGCGAACTCATCGGGATCGTCGGCCAGCTGCTTCAGGTCGTTGGCTTGGAGCGTCCTCGAGCCAGCGACATCCTCGCTGTCCACGCCGCTGGCATTGACCGCATCGACAACAGCTACCACCGACGATGGCTTCAGCTTCGTGGCCAGCATGTGCGCGCCGACACCTACCTGCGCCTGTTCCACGACTGCCTCAAAGCCGTCCGCTTCGATGGAGACGGTGTGCGATCCATCGACGACGCAGGCCGAATCAAAGCGTCCCTGCTTGTCCGTTCTGACAGGATCGCCAGCGTCCACTGCGACGACGGCGCCAACGATAAGTGCTCCCGTGGTGTCTCGCACTTCACCAGAGACGCGCCCTGAATGGGTCGCGCACTGTTGCGCCTGAACGCCCAGAGTCGCGGAAACCATTGCTGCTGCTATCGCCAAACGCATCGCCACTACCTCCACTTGCTGCACTCCCAGACTCCTGCTTCGCTGGAGATGCGGGCAGTGTGCGGTGTCAGCTGCGTCGGGTGACAGTTGTCACCATGACAAATGTCATGCGGAGGCCGTGACACTGTGGGCTGACGGCAAGCATGCGGATAGCGCATGATGATTGCGTATGCTTTCGCAGGATCAGAACCCACCAACCGGACATCCAGCCCTGCCGCGAGCCAACGCTCCAGCGGCCGGTGAGGCGTGGCGTAAGTCCAAAGGCAGCGCGCGCGCGTTACGCTACCTTTACCTGCTTTACACCTGCTTCTTCTTTATCGATCCCTACTACCGCCACTCGCGCGCGCACTGGTTGTGGTTCGGAGTCTTCTACGCTGTCTTCCTCACGCTTTACTTTGCGATCCCGCAGACAAAAGGGCGCGTGCAGCAATTGCTGTTCGTGCTCATGTTCGTCGTCGGCTTCGTCTACTTCCCCTATAACGAGAGTGCGTCCGGTGCCTTTGTCTACCCGATCGTCATGCTCGCCTTTGTCGTCCGCAGCACGCGGACCTACATCGGTCTACTTGCGGCAACTGTCCTCGGTATCGTGCTCGAGACTTGGCTATTTCACATGCCATGGTGGGCAGGTGGTTATGGCGTCTTCTTCTCCCTGGTTCTAGGCTTCAGCAACCTCTCCTACTCACGCCAGCAGCAGACCAGTTACATGCTGCAACGCGCCAACCAAGAGATCGAGCATCTCGCGCAGGTGGCCGAACGCGAGCGCATCGCGCGGGACCTGCATGACCTGCTGGGCCATACGCTGACCGTGATAGCCATCAAGTCTGAGCTGGCGAATCGCCTGCTCGAACGCGATCCGCAACGCGCGAAGCAGGAGATGATCGACGTGGAACAGACCGCACGCAAGGCTCTGGCGGAGGTACGCGAAGCTGTCGTTGGCTACCGATCCGAAGGCTTCCCGGCCGAGGTGCTCAGTGCACGTCGAACGTTGCAGTCGGCGAATGTGTCGCTGCAGACGGACATCGCACTGATCGAACTGACACCTGCCGTGACCAACGTGCTCTGCCTGTGCCTGCGCGAGAGCATCACCAACATCGTACGTCACGCGAAGGCGACGACGTGCCAGGTGCGACTGTCCCGCAACGCGCACGGGCTCGTGCTCTCCGTGGAAGACAACGGCGTCGGAGCGCGTGCGTGCGAAGGCAACGGCCTGCGCGGGATGCGAGAGCGCGTCGAAGGACTGCGAGGCAAGATGCGCATCACCAACGGTGTGGAAGGCGGAACGCATCTGATTGTCGAGTTGCCGGCAGCGCAACCCGTTGGAGACACCACGCTGCCGCTGCAGGAGACACACGCATGAGTGCAGCATCAACCGGCAAGATCCGCGTGGTCCTCGCGGAAGATCAGGCGATGGTGCGTGGAGCGCTCGCCGCGTTGCTGTCCATCGAGCATGACATCGAGGTCGTTGCTGCGGTTGCCGATGGGCAGGAAGCGCTGCGCGTCGTTGGCCGCGAGCGGCCGGACGTGCTGGTGACTGACATCGAGATGCCGCAGTTGACCGGGCTGGAGCTGACTGCTCGGGTGCGGGAGCTTTACCCGGAGACACGTGTCGTCATCGTGACTACCTTCGCGCGGCCGGGTTATCTGCGGCGCGCGCTGGATGCGGGCGCGCATGGCTACCTGTTGAAGGATCGTCCTTCTGCGGAGCTGGCTGATGCTGTACGGCGCGTGAACCAGTCCTTGCGCGTGGTCGATCCTGCTCTGGCCGCGGAGATATGGAACGCCGAGAACGATCCTCTGACGGATCGCGAGCGGCAGATCCTGCGCCGGGCCGGCGAAGGTGAGAGCACTGCCGAGATCGCCCGGTCGCTGCGGCTGTCGGACGGCACGGTGCGCAACTATCTGTCCGAGGCCATCGCGAAGATGGGCGCATCGAATCGCGTGGAAGCCTCTCGGCTGGCGCGTACGAAGGGCTGGCTGTAACGCTGCACTTCGCGGTGACGCTGGAAGGTGTTAGCCTTCTGGCCACGATGTCTCACCTGCTGCCATCGCCGATGACTCGCCGACGCTTCTGCGGTGGTGCGCTTGCCACAGCCTGCGCGACGACTCAGATCCTGCGTGCGCAGGTGGCGGAGAACATCCACTTCAACGTGGCTGAGTACGACCGCGCACGCATTCTGGCAGCGGCTGCCGATGCTTTGAAGCAGGCGCCGCAGACCGTTACGGCGACAGCGGCGCCTGCAAAGGCGCTGGAGCCGAACACCTACTACTCCGAAGATACCGAGTGGTTCCCCGCGGAGGGTGCGGCGAAGTCAGCTTACGAGCGACGCCAGGGCTACACCAATCCTCAGGCGTTCACTGCGCACCGCGATGCTCTGGTGCGGATGAACGGCATCGTTGCGGCGTGCGTTGCAGCTTGGCGGCTGACGGGCGAGGCGCCGTACGCGCAGCATGCGATGCTGCACCTGCGCGCGTGGTTCGTCGACGCTGCGACACGCATGGAGCCGAGCCTGGAGCATGCGGCGACGATTCCGCCGGCGAGCGATGGCCACTATCGCGGCATCGAAGAGACGGTCGCGCTTGCCGAGACCGTGCGTGCCGCATCGTTCCTCTGCGCTTACAACGGTGTTGCGACCGAAGATGAGGCCGCTGCGCTTCGCAAGTGGTTCAGTGACTTCAGCGCATGGCTGGACGAGTCGAAGAAGGGCATGATCGCTCGCGAGGCGAAGGATCGACTGGCCATCTGCTGGACGCTGCAGGCGGCAGAGTGTGCTCGCTTCACGCACAACAGCGCGCTGGCGCTGGAGTGTTCGCATCGCTTTAAAGACAAGCTGCTGCGGCAGATGAACTTCGACGGCGAGTTTCCGCTGGAGCTGCATCGCGCAGACGCCTACGCCGCCAGCCTGTTCACGCTGGACTGCCTGTCCGTCACGTGCGAGGTGCTGTCGACGCCGTTGGAGCGACTTTGGGATTACACACTGCCAGACGGGCGGGGCATGCGGTCGGCTGTTGCCTTCCTGTTTCCTGCCATGGAGAGTCGCGCCCGATGGAAGTATCCGGCGGACGCACGACACTTCACGGACTGGCCGGTGAGGCAGCCGTCGCTGCTGCTGGCCGGGCGGGCCTTCGGCCGAGGCGAATATCTCGACGTGTGGAAGCGGCTGCCTGTGGAGCCGAAGTCGGCTGAGTTGCTGCGTACCTTTCCGGTGCGGCAGCCTGCACTGTGGACGGTTCGTCCACCGGCGTGAAGGAGGGGGTAACCCCCTCCCCTGGAAACGCTAAAAATCAGATTCCAAAGGAGTTGACGTTTCCCGAATCGGCAAAAATCAGATTCCAAAGGAGTTACGCGCAGAAATTAGAAAACAAAGGACTTAGCCAGTTGCGCTATCGACGCACTGCACGCGTTCTTACCCACCTCTTTCTATTATAGAAATTCCCAGGTAATTACCCGCCAACTCTATCTTCAATGTTCTGAGTGAGATACCCCAGTCAGGGGCTTGACAGGTTTAAGCGAGGCCGCGAAGCGGACAATGGGGTAGTTTGGTTTTATGGCTTTTCTCTCCTCCGCACTGCGCACCCCCTTCCGCGCCGCTGCCTTCTCTGCTTCGTTGTTTGTTTCGGGCTTTGCCCCTGTCTGGGGCCAGCTCGCGCTCTTACCGGCACCGCGTGAGGCCGCACCGGCCCAATCTTTACCGCTGGCTGCGGGTGTCAGCGTCGTCTGCGCAGCGTGCGACGGGCAGGACAGCTTTGCTGCGGCTGAACTGACCCGCGGCCTTGCCGACATGGGCGTGACGACCACTCCCTCGGCAAGCGCCCACATTACGCTGTTGCGTGCGGAGAGCGCGGCTGGCCGCGAGGCTCTGAGTCGCGGCAGGATCACCTGGTCACCCGAGATGCAGGCCGAGGGCTACGCGATTGTGCCCGACGGCACGGGCGTCAGCGTTGTGGGTGCGACGCCCACCGGTGTGTTCTACGGAGCGATGACCGCGAAGCAGTTGGTCAGCGGCTTCGGCACGGCGGCGAAGCTACAGACGGCTACCGTTCGCGACTGGCCCGCCATGAAGTATCGCGGCGTGCATGACGATCTGTCGCGCGGCCCGGTGCCGACTCTGGAGTTTCAGAAGAAAGAGATACGGACCTTCGCGGCGTACAAGATCAATGTGTACTCGCCGTACTTTGAGAACACCATGCAGTACCTGAGCGATCCGCTGGCAGCACCGCCGGGCGGCACCCTATCGCCGGCACAGGCACGGGAGCTGGTGGCGTACGCTGCGCAGTATCACGTGACGATCGTGCCGGAGCAGGAGGCCTTTGGTCACCTGCACTACATGCTGAACGAAGAGCTGTACGCTCCACTGTCGGAGACGCCGAATGGCCACGTGCTGGCACCCGGGCAACCGGGATCGATCGCACTGACGAAGCGGATGTATGCGGAGCTCGCACAGATTTACCCGTCACCGCTGCTGCACCTGGGCGCGGACGAGACCGTGGAACTGGGTAAGGGACAGACGAAGGCCGCGGTCGATGCGCAGGGATTGGGCAAGGTCTACCTCGATTACCTGCAGAGCACGGTCGCCGCGCTGAAGCCGCTGAACCGCCGCTTCCTGTTCTGGGGCGACATTGCGATGAAGGAGCCGGCGCTGGTGAAGGCGCTGCCGCAGGACTTCAAGTCGCAGATGATTGCCGTCGCGTGGGAGTACAACCCGCATACGAGCTTCACGCCCTGGATCAAGCCTTACACCGATGCTGGCATTGAGTGCTGGGTGGCGCCCGGCGTGAATAACTGGAGCCGCGTGTGGCCCAACTTCAATAACACGCTGCCGAATATTCAGCAGTTCACGGCGCAGGGCCAGGCCGGCGGATGCACCGGCCAGCTGAATACCATATGGGAAGACGATGGTGAGGCGCTCTTCAACAACAACTGGTATGCCCTGCTGTATGGCGCGGAGGCCGCGTGGCATAAGGGCGAAAGCTCGATCCCGCAGTTCCAGGGCAACTACGGCCAGGTCTTCCATGGCGACGCCAGCGGCAAGGTGAATGAAGCGCAGCAGGAGTTGATGGCAGCGCATGCGGTGTTGAAGAACAACTTCAAGACGAGCGATGCCAGTGATCTGCTCTTCTGGATCGATCCGTGGAGCCCGGATGGGCAGATCTACGCGCCGAAGATCCGGCCCTACGTCCATGACCTGCGGCTGCATGCGGAGCGTGCGATCGTTCTGATCGCCGAGGCACGGGCACAGGGCAATCTGCGTGAGCAGGATGCACTGGATGCGCTGGACCTGGGAGCGCGCCGTATGGACCTGATTGGACTGAAGTTCCAACTGACCGACGATATCGCCATCGAGTATGACGCGGCGTATCGCCTACAGAACTCGCGGGATCGGGATGCACGCACGGAGATCGCACGGGATCTTGCTGACATCAATGCTGTGAATGGCAAGCTGCAGGACTTCCGCAACAATTACTCGTTGCTGCGCGATCTGTATGAGGCGGCGTGGCTGAAGAGCAACCGGCCATACTTCCTGCGCAACAACCTTGCGCGCTACGATTTCACACTGAACACGTGGTTCGCACGTATCGACAAGTTCCGCAGCGCCCAGCGGCAGTGGGACCGGACGCAGACTCTGCCGCCCGCGTCAGATATCGGCATTCCCGCGCCGCCGGTGGCGGCACGATGAGCCTACCCATGAATAAGACCCCGCGAGCAATTACGGCAAAGGCACTGATCACACCGGATGGCGTGATCTCCCACCCACTGGTTCTTCTGAAGGATGGCCGCATCGAGAGCATCTCGACGCAGGCCGCCGGCGAGGCCCCGAAGGATACGCTGCATCTGCCGGAGACCACGCTCTCCGCGGGTTTCCTGGACGTGCATGTGCACGGTGCGGGCGGTCGCGATGTGATGGAAGGTTCCGCCGAGGCGATCGATACGGTTGCGCGGACGCTTGCGTCGTATGGCACGACACGTTTCCTTGCCACCACCGTGACGGCGACCGTGGATCACATCCTGTCGGCGCTCGACACGATTGCAACGGCCATTGAGACCGGACCGTCCTCGCCGGAAGCAGCAACGCCTATCGGTATCCATCTGGAGGGGCCGTTCCTCTCGCATGCCAAGCGCGGAGTACACTCGCCGGCGTTGTTGCAAGCACCGTCCATTGAACTCTTCGACCGCTTCGTAGAGGCGGCGCGTGGGCATATCTGCCTGATGACGATTGCGCCGGAGTTGCCCGATGCACTCGATCTGATTGCACATGCCAGCGGCAAGGGTGTTCGTGTGAGCCTGGGTCACAGCGATGCCGTGGCTGCGGTCGCCCGTGCCGGTATTGCTGCCGGTGCTGTCTCTGCAACCCACACGTTCAACGCCATGCGCGGCCTGACCCAGCGCGAACCCGGCATGCTGGGCGTGGTGCTGGATGCGGACGAACTGTACGCCGAACTGATCTGCGACGGCATTCACACGACGCCAGAGGCCGTGCGGCTTTGGCTGAAGATGAAGGGCCTGGATCGCGCGCTGCTGGTGACGGACGGCATGGCTGCAACCGGCATGCCCGACGGCGAATACCTGTTGGGCGACATGCTGGCGGTGGTGACGAACGGCGTGGCGATGCACGATGGTGCGCTGGCCGGCTCTGTGCTCACAATGGATAAGGCCGTGGCGAATGTCCAGGCGTTTACCGGCATCGATCTTCCGTCGGCAGTCTACCTTGCGTCGAGGAATCCGGCGGCGATGCTTGGCCTTCCCGCAACCAGTGAGTGGGCAGACTTCAACCTGTTCGACGATACGGGCCAGCGTACCGGCACGATCCTTCGCGGGCGCTTGCTCTCGGTCTAAGGAGCCGAGAGTGGCCCGCTCGCAGTAAACTCTCACGTATGCCGACACGGCTTCATGCCTTTGACCTTGTCCTGATCGTCGTTTACCTGCTGGGCATTACGCTCTTCGGCCTGCGCTTCCGCAAGTCCGGCGATAAGAGCCTTGCCTCGTACTTTCTTGCCGAACGCAGCGTGCCCTGGTGGGCGATTGCGCTATCGATTGTGTCGGCGGAGACGAGTACGCTCACCATCATCAGCGTGCCCGGCATTGCCTTTGGCGGTAACTTCACCTTCCTGCAGCTGGTCTTCGGCTACATGGTCGGCCGCATCGTTATCTGCATCCTGTTCCTGCCACGCTACTTCGATGGCGAGCTGTTCACCGCGTACCAGTTGATCGACAAGCGTTTTGGCCGGGTGCTGCATAAGGTGACGGCTGGTCTGTTTCTGCTGACGCGTGCCGCCGCCGAGGGCGTGCGTGTCTATGCGGTCAGCATCGTCGTTGGCATCGCCATCGGAACGAATGATATTGCCAGCATCGTGATCATCAGCCTGCTGACGCTGCTCTACACCTTCGAAGGCGGCATGGCTGCCGTGATCTGGACAGACGTCGTGCAGATGGGCCTATACGTTGCAGGCACCGTCATTGCACTGTTTACGCTTGGCTCGAAGATCGATGGCGGATGGACGACCGTACATGCCATCACGGGAGCGGCGGGCAAGCTGCAGGTCTTCAACCTGGGCTGGAATCTGACGACGACCTACACGTTCTGGGCGGGCCTGATCGGCGGCGCGTTCCTGACGATGGCGTCGCACGGTACGGACCAGTTGATGGTGCAGCGCCTGCTGGCGGCGAGGAACCTGCGCGATGCGCGTGTGTCGCTGCTGGCGAGCGGTGGCGTGGTCTTCCTGCAGTTCACACTCTTCCTCGTTATCGGCGCGGGCCTGTTTGTCTTCTATGGCCAGCACCCGGCGTTGCTCACCGTGAAGGGATCAGACCGGCTCTTCCCTGCCTTCATCGTGCAGCAGATGCCGGTTGGCATTGCGGGCCTGCTGATCGCGGCGATTCTTGCGGCGGCGATGTCGAACCTGTCCGCGGCGTTGAACTCGCTGTCGTCGACGACCATCATCGACTTCTATCTGCACATGAAGCCGAATGCCACCGACAAGGAACGCAACTTCCTGTCGCGCGTTGCAACCGTCTTCTGGGCGGCGATCCTGATCGGCATCGCTATCTATTCCGTGCAGGCCGGGGGCAAGGGACACGTGGTGGAACTGGGACTCTCCATCGCGTCGGTCGCATACGGCGCGCTGCTTGGCGTCTTCCTGCTGGGTACCCTCACGAAGTATGCGACACAGGCCGGCGCAGTCACGGGTCTGGTGGCCGGCTTCGCGTTGAATCTTGCTCTCTTTCTGCCAACCATTCTGCCGGTGCCGTCGCTGCACATTCGAGGATTCATGCTGTCGAAGATTGCTTACACCTGGTACGTTCTGCTGGGCTCGGTGACCACGTTTGTTGTGGGATCGGTTGCGAGCCTGGTCATGAAGCATAAGCGCACCGCCGTTGCGGCCGTTCTGCTGGTGCTGGTCGCTGGTGCAGGATCTGCGAGTGCGCAGACGTATAACTTCAGCGAAGTCGATACGGTCATGCAGGCAGCACTTGCTGCGAAGCAACTGCCCGGCGGCGTGGTGGTTGTGGGCAGTGGCGGCAAGGTTGTCTTCCACAAGGCCTATGGCAATCGCGCGGAAGATCCTGCGATCGAAGCCGCGACGGAAGACACCATCTACGACATGGCATCGCTGTCGAAGTGCATCTCGACCTCTGTCGCAATTATGCAGATGTACGAGGCGGGCAAGCTGCAGTTCGACGATCCGGTGGTGAAGTACCTGCCGGAGTTTGCACCCAACGGCAAGAGCAACATCACCGTTCGCCAGTTGCTGACGCACTACAGCGGCCTGAAGGAAGATGTGTCGCTGACCGATGCGTGGAGTGGCAAGCTGGAAGGTGTGAAGCGTGCGATGGAATCTGCGCCTTACGGGCCGCCGGGGCTGACGTTCAAGTACTCGGATATCAACTTCATCACGCTGGGAGCGATCGTTGAGAAGCTCAGCGGCGAGCCGCTGAACGTCTACGCGGCGAAGCATATCTTCGCGCCGATGGGGATGGTTCACACCACTTACAATCCCTTGGTCAGCCTGAAACCGTTGATCGCTCCGACCGCGCACAACGACGACAAGCCTATGGCCGACGATCGCATGTTGCGCGGCGAAGTGCACGATCCGACGACACGCCGCATGGGTGGCGTCGCGGGTCATGCGGGTGTCTTCTCCAGTGCGGCAGATGTGTCGCTCTTTGCGCAGGCACTGCTGGACCGGCTTGCTGGGCGTCCGAGCACGTTCCCGCTCAAGCAGTCTTCGCTGGAGTTGATGTGCCGTCCGGAACAGCCGACGGGCGCGAAGGCTCTGCGTGCTTATGGATGGGATGTTGATTCGCCGTTCTCGCGGCCGCGCGGTGAGATCTATCCCGTTGGGAGCTTTGGGCACACGGGCTTTACCGGCACCAGCATCTGGATGGATCCACGCAGCGACAGCTACGTGATCCTGCTGGCGAACGCAGTGCACCCGCGTGGTCGCGGCGCCATTACGCCGTTGCGCGGCAAGCTGGCTACGGTGGTGGCACGTGCGCTGCAGTTGGATAAGCCGCTGGCTGACAAGCCGACACTGACCGGGATCGATGTCCTGGAAGCGACGAACTTTCGCACGCTGTATGCGCTGCCTTCTCGGACGGCGGGACACCTGAAGCTGGGTCTGCTGACGAACAATACGGGACTTGATCGCAACGGCAAGCGCACCATTGACGTGCTGGCGGCGCAGAAGTCGAAGGGACTTGAGCTGACGACGCTGTTTGCGCCGGAGCATGGCATTTTGGGCGCGGAGGACAAGGAAGGCCTTGGCAACGCGGTCGATGCGGCTACGCGGCTGCCCGTCGTGTCGCTGTATGGCGCAAAGCTGGAAGATCGTAAGCCGAAGGCGGAAGACCTGCAGAAGCTGGATGCGATCCTGATCGATCTGCAGGATGCGGGCGCGCGCTTCTACACGTATGAGACCGAGATGGCGTATGTGCTGGAGTCTGCTGCGAAGACCGGTACGCCCGTGGTGGTGCTGGATCGGCCCGCGTTGATCAGCGGCGTGATGGTGACGGGTCCGAAGAGCGATCCGGGGACGGAGAGCTACATCAACTATGGCGATGAGCCGATGTCGCTGGGCCTGACGATGGGCGAGCTTGCCGGGTACTTCAATGGCGAGCGGCATCTGGGTGCGAAGTTGACGGTTGTTCCTATGCAGCACTGGCAGCGGGGACTCTGGTATGACCAGACCGGTCTGCCGTGGGTGAATCCTTCGCCCAATCTGCAGAGCTTGTCCGCAGCGACTACTTACACGGGCGTCGCGTTTGCGGAGATGTCGAATCTTTCGGTTGGACGTGGCACCGATGCTGCCTTTGAGCAGGTGGGTGCTGCGTGGATTGCGAACGATGCGGAAGCGCAGAAGCTGGCTGACACGCTGAACGCGCGCAAGCTGGTTGGCGTTACCTTTGCTCCGGTCACGTTCACGCCTGCAAAGCCTTACCCGTTTGCAGGGCAGACGATTCATGGTGTGCGCGCGACCGTCACCGATCGCACTCGTTTCGACGCTCCCGCGATGGGTGCGGAGTTGCTGGGTGCGGTGCATGCGCAGTATCCGACTGCGTTCTCGTTTGCGAATGCAAAGCGGATCATTCTGAACGATGCCACCATGCAGGCCCTCGCCGCTGGCAAGGACCCGCATGACATCGCCGCGGCCTGGGAGCCGGAGCTCTGGAAGTTCCGCGAGCGCCGGCAGCAGTACCTGCTGTACGGGTACCTGCCCACTGCGGAGGTTCCGGAGGCTGTGATTCCGGCGAAACGTCCGCGCTGATTACAGGCGTTCGGTTGCGAGCTCCGGTAGCAGGCGATTGATGAGGCCGTAGTTTACGGCGGTCCAGAACTCTGTGACCTCACCGGAGGCCGCGGCTTCATCGGCTTCGATCGTCGCGTAGTCGCTTGTGAGCAGGTAGTCTTCGACATCGTTCACTGAGGCGAAGGAGAGGATGGACATGCTGTCGATGACACTGCCCTCAGGGTCCTTCTGCGTCGATCCAATGTTGAGCAGTTGCGCGTAGCGGCGAACGTAGGTGTGCGTGGCTGCCTTTGACATCAGCAGTTCCGCATGCTTGTGGAGCATGTGCTGCTGGAACTGATCGCGCGACCAGTCCTGGCGGCGCTTGTGGATCTTCACGAGGCTGAAGGCGTCCCGGTGTTGCGCGCTTGGGATCAGGATGTGCTCTTCGCAGATCTCGCGCGTGACCATGCGGAAGGCGACCTGCTCGTCCGCGATGATGCGTTTCGCGTATTGATCCTGATCCTGCAGCGTCGCTTCCATGTCGGCTTCGCTGGCGTATGCGATGTAAGCAAGGCCATCCCACTTGGGACGCGCAAACTTCGGCACATGGGCTGCGGGGTCACTGACGAGCTTTCCTGCGGTGTCGATCATGGCGCGATAGGGCGGCCGGAAGTAGGTCGAAGGGCCGGAGGGCAGCCGGTGTAACTGGTCATAGCGCAAGACCATGTGCGATGTGCTGCCCGGCTCCTCATAGGCGAACTTGGGCCCGTGAACCTTGCGCCAGTACTCATCCCACCGTTCATAAGCAAGGTTGGGATTGGGTTCGATCGCGAGCTTCTCTGGATGCTCTTTCGGGTGCTTCACCTCACTGCCCTTCCGGTCGACGGACGAGCCCTCGTCATGCGACCGCAGGGCGTGCGGGGTGTCGTCCACGCGGGAGACGAGTGTCCCCGTGATGATCAGCGGCTTGCGTGTGGTGCGCAGCGCCGGGTCATACGGGGGCCGTTGCAGATTGTCGGCTCCGGTCAGGCTGGCAGTGTCTTTGGGTTCGGGCATTTCGTGTCTCCAGGGTGATGCTTCACGCGATAGGACGCGGAAGGACTGCCGGAGACCGCTCTGGAATGGTCGACGTTTCGCGCCGCCGACGCGGTGATACGGTATCGATGCTTACTGCTCGAGGTTGGAGAAGGCTTCCGCGGCGCTCTGCACCATGGACTCTGCCTGGCCATCGGTGGCGTTGCGCAGCATGGGCGCCATCGCCCGGCCCACAAGGATCAGCAGCGGCGCTGCACCCGGCTTGAGGTCGCCGAAGTCCTGCAGTGTGGACGCGTCTGCACGCTGCTGTGGCGTTGCGGCCTTTGAGATGGCGACACACGGCATGTCGGCGGCGACACCGTTCCTGTGCAGCTCTGCCGCGAGTGCCGCGAGATCCCGTCCCGGCATGTAGATGGCGAGCGTTGCATCGGCGGGCAGCGGTCCATCCCACATGGGTGGCGGAGCGGACTTATCCGCGGCGTGCTGGCCTGCGATGAGGATCAGCTTGGAGGCAGTGCGGCGATCGGTCAACGGCAACTGCAGCGCAGCTCCCGCAGCAAAGACAGCGGAGACGCCGGGCACAACCTCTGCCGGAATGCCCGCCTGTCGCAGTGCATTAAGCTCTTCAGCAGCACGTCCGAAGACCAGCGGATCACCCGACTTCAGACGCACCACGCTCAGGTTGCGGCGAGCGGAGTCGATCATCAGGTCATGAATGCCAGCCTGCGTGATTCGAGGACGCCCGCAGCGCTTGCCGACGCTGGTGATCAGGGCATGCGCATTGGCGAGGGCAACAACGGCGTCGGGAACAAGATCGTCATGCAGAACGACATCAGCCGTTGCAAGCAGGCGCGCCGCGCGGACCGTGAGCAGGTCGGGATCGCCCGGTCCTGCGCCGACGAGATAGACCGTTCCCTTCTGCGCATCGCGACTCATGGCAGAGTTCCCTCAGCGGCTAAAGCCGCCTTCTCTTCGTCCGGGTGGATGGCATGGCTAAAGCCATGCCCCTCCGAAAGCGGCACGGCATTGGTGACAAGGGTGACGTTTTGGCCTTCCGGCGGGGCGTCGTTGGATATCCGTAACTCCTGCGTTTCCATCAACTGTGGATTGCGCTGCGGATAGTGCTGCCGTGCATGGGCGCGAGCCATCTCACGCGACGGGCATGCCTCGGCGCCGCAGACTTCGCGCTGCGCCAGTTGATGCAGCAGCATCTTGCGCGGCTCGCCGAGCGGTTCCATGCCGATGACTTCGCGGCGCAGTCGCCCCAGTTCCATCAGCCACGGGCCCAGGTCCAGCGGCAGTTGTGCGTTTAATTCCTTACGCAACCGCTGCGCCAGTGCCGGGCTCTCGCCTGCGGTCGAGATGGCAATCAGCAGGTCGCCACGCTTCACGATCGACGGAAAGTAGTAGTCGCAGTAAGGCGGATCGTCGATCGCGTTGACGAGAATATTGCGGCGCTCGCAACCGGCGAAGACAGCGCGATTCACCTCCGGCACATCGGTGCCGGCGACGACGAGGAAGTTGCCATCGAGATCGCTATCTACAAACTCGCGCAGGTGGAGCTTGATCTCGCCGTTCTCAGCCTGGCGTTGCACCTGGGCCGAGATGCGTGTGGCGACCACGGTGACATCCGCATCCGCATCGAGCAGGCTCTGAATCTTCGACTCCGCAATCGAACCCGCACCGACGACGAGGCAGCGGCGGCCGGTGAGCTTCAGGAAGATTGGAAAGAGTGACATCCGTTACCTCTCTACGGCTTCGGTCTTCCACTCATGACGACGTGCTGTCATGAGTGGGAGACCCATTTGCGAAGGCAGTTCTACGCGTCCGCCGGCGGACGTCCGCTTGGCTTGTCGCGTTCCACTGCTGCAACGACTGCGCCAGCAAGCTGACCGCGAAGTTCTTCATCGCTGAAGCGTGCGAAGTACTGCCGCAGATTCTCTTCCGGCGAACGGTCCTTCAGGTACGTCTTCAGCAGGCGTTCCATCGCAACAGGCACTTCCGTTGCGGGCACGCGGTATCCAACAGCGCGCGCGAAGCCTGCATGCTTGCCAAGCGCTCCGCCCAGGCAGAAGTAGAAGGCATCCACCATCTGGCCTTCGTGCTTGATCTTCTTGCCCTCAAGGCCGATATCCGCGATCCATGCCTGGCCGCAGTTGTTGGGGCAGCCGGTCACGTTGATGCGCAGTTGCTGGTCGAAGTTCGGCACGCGGTCTTCCATCTCGTCGACCAGCCAGCGTGCAAAGCCCTTCGTCTCCGAGATGGCCAGCTTGCAGAACTCCGTGCCCGTGCAGGCCACGGTGCCGCGCCAGAAGTTGGTCGCGTCCACATGCAGATCGAGCGCGTTGATGCGTGCGATCAGCGCCTGCACCTTCTCGTTTGGAACATTTACGATGATGATGTTCTGTTGAATGGTGCAGCGCAGATCGCCGTTGCCGAATTCGTCGGCCAGATCGGCCAGCGTGCGCAACTGGCTCGCGTTCAGGCGGCCACGCAGAACGGTGATGCCGACGGACGAAAGACCATCCTGCTGCTGCGGCAACACGCCAGTGTGATCGCGGAACAGATCATCCGGCACGATCTCATCGGGCGCGGGATCAAGCTTGTAGCCGAGCTTGCGCTCCAGCTCCGCGAGGAAGGTCTCGGCTGTCCAGCCGTCCTTGATGAACATGAACTTCATGCGGGCGTGCGTGCGGCTCTCGCGCAGCGTTCCCTGCTGGTCACGGAAGATCTCGGTGATCTTGTAGCAGACCTCTTCCGCCTCTTCGGGCTTGATGAACGCGTTCAGACGGATTGCAAGATGCGGATCCTTCGACAGGCCACCAGCCACGCGAACGGAGTAGCCGACCTCACGCTTGCCGTCGACAGTACGCTCCGCACCGGTCAGCGCGATGTCGTTGATCTCCGGGTAAGAGCACCACTCGGGGCAGCCGGTGATGGTGATCTTGAACTTACGTGGCAGATTGACGAAGTCCGGGTGCGCCGTCAGGTGCGCGCCGACGCGCTGTGCCAGTGGCGCAGCGTCGATCAGCTCATGCTTGTGCAGGCCAGCCAGCGGGCAGCCGGTGACGTTACGGACCACGTCGCCGCATGCGCCCTTGGGCGTAAGGCCAACGGCTGACAGCGCATCCACAACCAGCGGCAGCGACTCGATCGTGAGCCAGTGAAACTGGATGTTCTGGCGAGTTGTGATGTCAGCCAGGTCGCGGCCGTGATCGCGCGCAATGTCTGCGATGACGCGGGTCTGGTCGCTCGTGAGGATGCCATTCGGAATACCGACACGCATCATGAAGTAGTCGGTGACCTTGCCTTCGCCACCCACACCGCCGACGGCGCCCACGCCGTCACCCTGCGTGTAGATGCCCCACCACTTGAAGTAGAAGTTGGCCCAGTCCGGCATGACAGCCTCGCGACCTTCGCGCGCAAACTGGCGAACCTCTTCCCATGTCTCCCACGGGTTCTTCTCAAGCTTCAGGCGCTCACTCTTCTGCGCCTTGGTTTCCTTCACGGGCTTCAGGGGAGCTGCAGTTTCGACGGGCGTTACGATGTGCGCTGCGTTGGTCGGGTTCTGTACTTCGTCTGCCATGCTTCGGTTCCAATGCCTTCCCGGCTGAATGAATCGTTACTGTAGGACGGCCGCAGCTGCGGCCTTATGACGCACGTCCGAACCGCGCACCCAGAAGATGACGTCTTCGGCAATGTTGGTCGCGTGGTCGGCGCTGCGCTCCAGGTTGCGCGCAACGATGATCGAGTTCAGAGCGTTCTCCGTGACCTCAGGCCGGCGCATCATCTCATCGCGCAGAGCAGCCTGTGTCTCGTGGTTCAGGCGATCGATCTCGTCATCCATGTCGAGAACCTTCTCGGCAAGGACGGGATCACCCTCCAGCAACGAACGGATGGCGCGGCGGATCATCTTGACGGCGATCGCACCCATCTGCGCAATGTCGCCGGGCAGATTCTCCGGACCGGCGTTGGGGTCGTACTTCTGCAGCTCGCCGCAGCGCTTGACGATGGCCACAGCCTGGTCGCCCACGCGTTCCAGATCGCCATTGATCTTGATGACAGCCATGATGAAGCGCAGGTCCATCGCCATGGGCTGCTCCTTCGCCAGAAGCTCGTAGGCCATCTCGCCCACGCCACGCTCCGCAGCATTGATCGCGGCCTCGATGTCATGCACGTGATCGCACAGACCCGTATCGCGCTGCAGGTATGCCTCGACCGACAGCTCAAGCGCCTGCTGCGAGAGTGCAGCCATCGCGAGGAGCTTGTCCTTGAGCGTGGCGAGCTGTTGCTGGAAGTGAATTCGTGGCATAAGGCCTTCTGCTCTATTTTCGCGGAAAATTCGCTGGAAGGCCAACGAGTGCGTGAAATCAGGCGAAATACCCATTCGACCTTCCCAAGTGGTCCTACCAGTTGCCTTTTCCCTGGCTGCGTTTATGCTTCCCGTGCGGAGGTCTTCCACTATGCATTGCATCGTACGCAGGCTGTTTCCTGCAAAAATCCGGCTCTCGTTGCCGCGGCTCCGACGTTCCCTGGTCTTTCCGGTTGTTGTCGCAGCCGCAGCGGTGACGACAATGGTGGATGGGGCACGTGCGCATGGGCAATCCACCTACGACGTGTCAACGGTGAAACCTGCAAAGCCTGGGGAGACCGGCATGGGGCTGAGTTGGCGCTTCGCCGCCTTGCAGGCCACGAACGTAACCCTGCAATGGATCCTGAATAGTGCCTTCCACGCTCGGCAGGACCAGGTGCTCGACCTGCCGAACTGGGCGAAGGAGCAGCACTTCGATATCACCGCCAAGCTTACTGACATGGACGCAGCCACAGCGGAGAAGCTGACGCAGGATCAGCACCGCGCTCTTCTGCTGGCTTTGCTGACGGAACGCTTCGGACTCAAGTACCACGTCGAGACGAAACAGATGCCTACGTATGACCTGGCGCCAGGGAAAGACGGCCCAAAGCTGACCGCTGCGCTGGATCCGGACGACAAGACCAAGACGGTGTACGGGCTTTGCGGTGGCTGCGCCTCTTCCAGAGAGAACGAGATCGCCGGTCATGGCATTTCGACCTCACAATTCGCGGAGCTGCTCGCCGCGCAGGTGAAACGGGATGTCTACGATCGCACGGGATTCCAAGGCAAGATCGACGTGAAGCTGAAGTGGGCTCGTGATTCGGGTACCGCTCCCGTCTCGGACGAGGACGCAGCTCTGCCTTCCTTTGCCGAGGCATTACAGACAGAGACGGGACTGCGCCTGGTTCCCACGAAGGGTCCCGTGAAGCTGTACGTCATCGACCACCTGGATCAGCCGACCGAGAATTGATTGCGGTCAGCCATCCAGCGTGTGACGACCCAGATCAGCTAGATCGCCACATCGTCCGTTGTGAGCATGCTCTGGCCCTTGGCTTCCCTGCCAAACCCTGCGAGCAAGCTAACGGCTATCGCAACGATGGCGACGGTCATGGCCAAGATGGGACCAAGCTGCCCGTGGAAGTATTTGCGGGCCAGTGCCGTCTGGAATTTGGCATTGCGCGACGAGAGCAGGTTGCCGAGCTGGTAGGCCAATCCTGGGAACGTCGCACGTACGGCTGCGGGCGACAGTTCGTTCAGGTGCGCCGGGATGATGCCCCATGCTCCCTGCACCATGAACTGCATCAGGAAGCCACCGGTCGCGACGACAAACGGCTCGAAGGTAAAGGCCCAGATGTAGATCATTGGGATCGCTAGCAGCGCCGCGATCACAATGCAGCGTCTGCGACCCCAGCGTTCGGACAAGGTGCCGAAGGTGATGCCGCCCAGAAGCGCGCCGATGTGGCCTACATCCGAGACCCATCCCACACGCGCGGGTGCGAAGCCCTTGCCCTTCTGCAGAAAGGTTGGGTAAAGATCCTGTGTGCCGTGGCTGAACGATGTGAAGGCAGTCATCAGCAGCACGAGGAAGAGGAAGTTCGGCAGGTAGCGAGCCACTTCGCCGAAGTTGAGCGACGGCTTGACTGCCTTGGCTTGTCCCGCCAGGAATGCGGGCGATTCGGCTACTTTGCTGCGGATGTAGAACACCAGCACAGCCGGTGCAGCGCCCAGGAAGAACATGATGCGCCAGTTGGTCAGCAGGCCCGATCCCGCCGGATGCAGATGCGGGAAGACGAGGCCGTAGACGGTCGCCGCCAGCAGGTTGCCGATGACGTATCCCTCCTGTAGCAGGCCGCTGAAGAAGCCGCGGCCCTTCTCCGGCAGCGTCTCAAACGCAAGCGCGGCGCCCACGCCCCACTCGCCACCCATCGCTATGCCGAAGAGTGCGCGGAAGACCAGAAGCCAGCCAAGCGTTGGCGCGAAACCCGATGCAACTTCAAAGACGCAGAAGCTGATGATGTTGATCATCAGCGTCGGGCGCCGGCCGATCTTTTCCGCAAGTGCGCCGAAGATCAGCGCGCCCACGGGCCGCATCACCAGTGTCCAGAAGAGCGCCTCCGTCACCTGCTCCACGCCCGTATGGAAGTCCGTGGCGATGGCGGTAATGCAGTAGGTCAGGACGAAGAAATCAAAGGCGTCGAGCGACCATCCAAGAAAACATGCGATGAACGCGTTCTTCTGCGGAGACGTGAGCGTCTTCCACTGCTGCACAATGCCAGTTGCCATAGGGTTCGTCCGATCCTAATGGCTCGTGTGGCGGGTAGGCGAGACAAATTTTGCAGGACGAATCGATTGCGCAATTTATTTCTGCATCGAAGGACTTTTTGTGGTCATCTGAATCTACAGAAATCGACTCAGACGCCTGGTACGTCGGTAGAGTGAGATCACAAGTTTTATTCAGGGAGACCATGAACATCTTTAAGAGTGCATTTGCTGTTGCTGCGCTGACCGTTGCTTTGCCGGCGTTTTCGCAGGTATCCACATGGAACATCGACCCCGTCCATTCGGGCGCTGAGTTCACCATCCGCCACCTTGGTGTAAGCAACGTCCACGGCAAGCTGGGCGGCGCGACCGGCACCGTGGTCTGGGATGAGAAGGATCCGTCCAAGTCTCACGTGGAAGCCACCATGAAGACCGACACCGTCGACACCGGCGAACCCAAGCGTGACGGCCACCTGAAGTCCGAGACCTTCTTCGACGTGGCAAAGTACCCCACGCTGACCTTCCGTTCCACGCAGGTGAAGCGCACCGGCGAAGGCAAGCTGCAGATCGTCGGCGACCTGACCCTGGGTGGCCAGACCAAGCCGGTCACACTGGATGTGGAAGGCCCCGCGGCTCCCCAGCCCGGACAGAACGGCAAGATGCTCAGCGGCTTCTCGGCCACTGGCGTGATCAGCCGGAAGAACTTCAACTTCGGCCAGGAAGCGAAGTTTCAGCCGCCTGTGCTGGGTGACGAAGTCAAGTTCACAATCGACATCGAGATCAACAAGTAGTTTGAGCAAGTCCCACGAAACAGAAAGGCCTCGCAACGTTGCGGGGCCCTTTTCATTCTCATGCTGCAACTTGTCTACTGCACCAGCTCCATGACCGCGTCCTGCGGATAGTGCTTCAGCAACTGGTGGTGCATGCAGTACAGGGCAAGCTCCAGGCGGTCACTTACGCCCAGCTTGTCGTAGATCTTCCGCAGGTAGTTCTTAATGACCTGCTCGGTCGTTCCCACGTGGTATGCGATCTCTTTGTTGCGCATACCGCGCGTAATGCACGTGATGATCGCAATCTCCTTCGAGGAAAGCCGAGGGCGCGAACGAGGACTCACGAGGGCGTTGGCCTGCGAGCGATAGGCCTCAATCACCCATGTGATCGAACGGTTGTCGATCCAAGTCTCTCCGGCGGCGATCTTGCGAACGCACTTGACCAGCAGGTCGGGCGAGATGGAGCGAGGGATCACGCCACGCACACCGCGCCGATAGAGTTCCACCGTCGCAGCCTCATCGTTCTCCACCACCTGCACGATGACCTTTGCGTTGGGTGCACGGCGAACAAGCTCCGGGATTGCATCCACCGTGCCGGTAATCAACTGGGCTTCCAGGACGACCACGTCGGCGGGAAATCGCTGCAGTGCTGCGTAAAGATTCAGCAGTGTCTCGGCCTGCGCGACGACGCGAATGTCATCCTCCAGCGCGAAGACTTTGCGCATGCCGACGCGGTAGATCGCTTGCGAATCCGCAAGAATGACCCGGATGCCGTTCTCCGGCAGATCTTCATCGTGGGTCTCGTGGAGCGCGCGCTCATCCATGGGCGATATCTCCGATGCGGTAGCCATCGATCACCACGCCAACCTGCTTGCCCACGATGCCGGGTCTGTGCCAGACCACGCGGCCTACGCAATTCACCGACACGTCCTCAGGCGATCCCATGATGTCGCCGGGCAGCACGAGCGTCCATGCGAGACGGCTGTTGATCGGCGGCGCCCATGGCATGACGAACTGCACGCCAGAGGATGAAATGTCTTCAGTAAGTGCGTCTACTGGACCATTTTCCGTGTCGACATGGACGTTCAGGCGCAGTGGAAAGCGCACCGAATTCCGCATGGGATCAGTCACGAGCGAGGGCGGGTTAGGTGGCATCGGCGCTGGAGGCATGCGGTAATTGAACAGAGACGTGTTGGTTACTCTAGTCACATTCTTTGAGAGAAGTGTACTCCAAGAGTCCTCAATCCAGTGGGTTAGCTGACATCGAATACGGTTACACAGGACGGCACCCGTCTCACAAGCCACCTACCGTCATCGCATCGGCCCTTAACCCAGGATCAAACCGGCAGAGCCGCCGACCCAAAGCTGGTCGCGGTTGTGGTCGACGCCCATCATCTTGCCGCGTCCCAGCCGCACCAATGTGTTGATCGCGCGCAGGTCTCCGTCGTCAGGCCAGACATACAGAATGCGGATCTCGGCCTGTGTCGGGCCATACGGCGTTTCGACGGTAGAGGCAAAATCCATGCGCTGCTGCAGCAGGTAGTTGCGTCGCTGGTCCGTGGGAATGGAGTGGAGCAGCTCGTCGCTGGGTGCGAACTCAATTCCTTTGCCTGCGAAGGAAAACAGCGGCTTGAGTATCCAATCGGCGCGATCTGCGGGCAAGCGTTCGCGGTGTTCTCCGCGCATCCACTCATCCAGAAAGAACGATGGCGGCACCGATGGATGCCGCAGAAACGGCAGCGAAAACTTGCTGATCATGAAGTACCAGTTCGGATGACCAGCCCACTCAACGTCCAGATCCGCAGTCAGATCGAAGCCGGGCTGGATGTTCTTGCGCAGCATCTCGTCCACGATGGCGCGGTTGTAGATGCGCTCGATGGGTGTCTCCACGCCGTCCCGGTTGTAGAAGAGTTTTGTGCCGCGCTGGCGCACCTGCGTGATGTCGATGGTGCGGATATCGAGACGATCCTCGTGCACGCGGAAGTCTGGCAGGGTCTTCTGCTGATCCGGCGTCACCTCCATCAGGATGACGTTTTCCGGGGCGTGATTGCCGACGATAACCTGCCGCATTGCCTCCCAATACTGGTCTTCGTCGACACCGATGAATCGACTCAGTTGCGTGTCGAGCTGGAATGCCCGCAGGTACGCCTCCCCGAGTGCCGCCTGGTAGCCGTAGACCGACGGAAAGGCCTGCAGTTCGACCAGCCGGGGTGTCAGAGTCCCGTCCGATTCACGGACCAGACCGAAGTCGACCGTCATGAAGTTGGGGTGTGCGTCGGTGTGCGCGACGCGGAAGGCGGGCGGGATCGTCTCCTCCGCCATGCGCAGGTATTCGGTATCGCTGAGGAGCTGATGCGTCATGGCGGCACCGGCGTCGACCATCTCCGCAACCATCGCTGCGGGCAGGAAGACGGGTGTCTCCGCGACGCGGATGTCGATGGCCGTGCGGGTGTGGCGATCGAGCTCGGCTCGCATTCTGCGGTACTTGTCGTAGGTGAAGCGCGCGTTGAAGTCCTGGCGAAGCGACGGAATCATGCGGACGAGTGTAACGCGACGTCCCAAGCACCCGTCGTAATCCTGTACCCTTGGAACCATGAAGATCGGCGTCCTTGTCTTCCCCGGATCCAACTGCGACCACGACACCTACAACGTCATCGACGCTGTGGCGCACCAGCCCGTTACGTTCCTTTGGCATGCGTCGGAAGACCTGCAGGGCTGTGACGCCATCCTGGTGCCCGGCGGCTTTGCTTATGGCGATTACCTGCGCACCGGCGCCCTCGCGCGCTTTGCGCCGATCATGGGATCGGTCAAGAAGTTTGCTGCCTCAGGCGGTCCCGTGATGGGCATCTGCAATGGCTTTCAGATCCTGTGCGAGAGCGGCCTGCTGCCCGGCGCACTGATGCGTAATGCGGGTCTGCGCTACATTTGCAAGCAGGTGCATCTGCGCACCGAGACCACCGATTCGCCGTTCACCAACCTGCTTTCGCGCGGTGAAGTGCTGCAGATGCCGATCGGCCACATGGAAGGCAACTACTTCTGCGACGACGCGACGCTCGCTGCGATGAAGAAGGCCGACCGTATCGCCTTCCGCTACAGCACGCCCACCGGTGAGGTCACGCCCGAGGCGAACCCCAACGGATCGCTGGAGAACATCGCCGGCATCCTGAGCGAAGGTCGTAACGTGCTTGGCATGATGCCGCATCCGGACCGTTCGAGCGAGGCTCTGCTGGGATCAGCCGATGGATTAAAGCTCTTCCAGGGACTCATCAACAGCTTGCAGACCGTTTAGCAGCATCCCAGGAACATGGTCGACATCCATCAACATCTGCTGTTCGGCATTGACGACGGCTCGAAGTCTCTTGAGCAGTCGGTTGCGATGGTGCAGATGGCGATGGAGGACGGCATCACGCATGTCGTCGCAACGCCTCATGCGAACGACCGGTACTCCTACGATCGCGCGCGGAATGAGGGTTTGCTGCAGCAGATTCGCGAGGCGCTGCCGCCCGACGTTGCGGCGGCGATGACGCTGGGCCTCGGGTGCGATTTCCATCTGAACTTTGAGAACACGGAAGATGCGCGCGTCCACAAACGCCGCTACACGATCAACGAGAAGGAATATCTCTTGATCGAGCTGCCGGACATCGGCATCTCCAACCGCATCGACGAGATCCTGTACAACCTGCGCATCGGCGGGATGACCCCCATCCTGACGCATCCCGAGCGGAACGTGACGCTGCAGCGCACGCCCGGCAAGCTGCAGGAGTGGGTGGCGAATGGGCTTCTGCTGCAGGTAACCGCAGGTTCCGTGCTCGGCACGTTTGGGCATACGGCAGAGTCGCTCGCGTGGTCGCTGCTCAAACAAAACTCCGTCCACTTCATCGCGACGGACGCGCATGACCTGGAGCGCCGTACGCCGACCATGAGCATTGCTCGCCGTTCGATTGCGGAGCGGCTAGGTGAGGACACTGCCACGCGGCTTTGCGTGACCAATCCGATGGCTGTGTTTGAGGGCAATCCCCTGCCCGAGCAGCCAGTGCAGGACGCGGAGCCGGATGAACCGGAAGACAAGCCGAGCCTGTGGAAGCGCATCTTCTCGCGCTAATGCATTCGAATCAGCCGCATCCTGCGCCGCCCCGTGTCATCCAACCCTTCAGCAGCAATCGCGGACTAATTCCGTCGTAGATTGCGTTACGATGAAGTGAGCGACACGCGCACGGAAGAAGGACTTGTTTTGCACCTGGCTGAGTTGAATCGCGGAGAGAAGGCGCACGTCCTGGGCGTTGCGCAGGGCGAAGCGTACTGCCACCTGTGTTCGCTGGGTCTGAACTCCGGCGCAGAGGTCGAACTGGTGCGCAGCCTCTCCGGCAAGTCGTTGCTGATCGTCCGCGTGGATGGCTTCGACATTGCCCTGCGCGGCGAGACCGCCGCTACGGTAAAGATCGCACTGGAGCGCGCACGGTGAGCACCCTGATTGCTCCCGCTCCCGCTACAGTCGCCCCGCGGCCAGCCGGCGGTGCTTACCGGACGGTGGGCCTGATCGGTCCGCCGAACGTCGGCAAGACCACACTCTTCAACCGGCTTACGGGCATGCGCCAGAAGGTCAGCAACTATTCCGGCGTGACGGTTGAGCATCGCAGCGGCAAGCTGAAGAGTGGCCAGACGGTCGTCGATCTGCCCGGCGTCTGGAGCCTGACGCCCGAGTCCGAAGATCAGAAGATTGCCGTCAACGTCCTGATGGGCAAGCAGCATAACGTCGCGAAGCTGGACGCGGTTCTGCTGGTGGTCGACGGCACACAACTGCACCGGTACATGACACTGATCGGCCAGGTGCTGGCGTGCGGCCTGCCGACGCTGGTGCTGATCAACATGGCCGACGAACTTACGGCACGCAAGGGCTTCATCGATCCGCTGGCCGTCGCCCGGGAGCTGGGCGCGCCGACCGCGCTGATCAGCGCATCGCGCGGCACCGGCATGGATGCGATCACCCGCTTCCTGAGCGGCGAACACGCCGCCGCAGCCCTGCTGCCGGTCCTGCAGGCAGGCGGCAACGCTGCCCCCGGCTGCGCGACGGACTGCAACAACCTGACGAAGACCGGCGCCTACCGCCGCCCGAATCACTCGCGCTTCACGCGGGAGTTCGATCGCTGGGCGCTGCATCCGGTGATCGGCCCTATCCTTTGTCTGCTGTTCATCATGGCGGCGTTCCAGATCATGTTCCGCGCAGCTTACCCAGCCGGGACGGCGCTCAGCAACTGGCTCAGCGCAATTGGCGCCACGATTGGCGCGCATATTCCGAACGCGATCGTGAGCGCGATCCTGGTAGACGGTATCTGGAACGGCGTGGCATCGGTCCTCGGATTCCTGCCGACGATCCTTTGCATGTTCGTTGTGATCACGGTCCTTGAGGACTCCGGTTATATGGCCCGTGCAGCCGTGATCGCGGATCGCACGATGGGTCGCGTCGGACTGAACGGCCGGTCGTTCCTGCCGCTACTGAGCGCCTATGCCTGCGCGGTGCCAGCCATCATGGCGACGCGTGCCATACCGTCGAAGAAAGACCGGCTGGCAACGATCCTGATCGCACCGTTCATGACCTGCTCCGCGCGTCTGCCGGTTTATGCGTTGCTGATCGCCGCGTTCATTCCGGCGCGCAAGCTGCTGGGCAATGCGCTTGGCCTGCAGGCCATCACGATGATGCTGCTCTACGCGCTGGGCCTGCTGGCTGCACTGTTCACCGCAAAGCTGCTGAACTTCAGCATGCTGAAGGGCCAGCCCTCTCTCTTCGCGATCGAATTGCCGAACTACCGTCTGCCACGGCTGCGCACGATCCTGCTGGCCATCTACGACCGCAGCAAGGTGTTTCTAAAGCAGGTGGGAACGGTCATTCTGGTGCTGAACCTGGCCGTATGGTTCCTGTCGCACATGCCGTTTCACAACGGTCAGCCAAGCGAAGTGGGCGCAAGCTACCTGGCACACCTGGGCGACCTGATCGAACCGCTGCTGCGGCCGCTGGGCCTGACGCGCAACGTGGGTATCTCGTTGCTGACGGCATTTGTGGCGCGTGAGAGTGTTGTCAGCACGCTGGCTACCCTCTACGGATCAGTCAATGCGGGCGTGGCACTCCGGGCTGAGATTGGCCTCGCCGGGGCGCTGGCCCTGCTGGTGTTCTTTGCGCTGGCCATGCAGTGCACCGCTACGCTGGCCGTCGTTCGGCGCGAGACCAATAGCTGGAAGTGGCCGCTGGTGCAGATGGGGTACATGACGGTGCTGGCGTATGCGGCTTCGTTCGTGACGTACCGCATTGCTTTGGCCTTCCACGTATAAGCAAGCGGCCTGCATAGGTGCATCCGCATGGGTACCCACAGCTTCCCTTACCCGCAGTACACGAAGCTGGTATGCTGGATAGAGGAATGGGCGAGTAGCTCAGTTGGTTAGAGCGCCTGCCTTACAAGCAGGATGTCGGGGGTTCGAGTCCCTCCTTGCCCACCAAAAGTCTGTTCCATGGAACACCATGAAACACCACGCGCCCAGCAATGGGCGCGTTTTCATTGCTGGGGTTGGGTACGATTACCACAGTGTCCCCGATGAAACTCCCACGAACACGATCGACGACGCGGAGATCACGGCCCCGCAAGGCACCGGCTCCATGGTGGGTGCATCGACTGCGTCATGACAAATCTGAAGTCGGCCTTCAACCATGGGCTTCACAACGGCTTTGACGATCAATCGAGCACGAACACGCAGGAGTTCGATAACCACATCTGGGGCGTGTCCAATAACTGCTCGACCCATGAGTCAGACAGCGGTGTCGCGAGCACCGGCGTGATGTACGGAAATACCTATGACGCGAGTTCGAACACGACCAACATGGATGTTGCGCCAGGCCCGAACGATCTTGTAGTGCCGGTGTACGCGACGATGGCTTCCATCAAGGGTGGTCTCACGTGTTACGGCAACATGCTGGTTGGGAATAGCGCCGTTGGGAACTGCACAGCGTGGTGGGTTGCCATGGACGCTGGCGACCGTTCTCCGAAGTTCAGCGATGGGGCGTTCGCCGTCTTGCCCATGACTTTTCGCTGCTGGCCGTGCTGCAAAGGCTCCGACGGGATCATGCTCGGCGTTGCGCTCAGCCGCGCGCAAGTCGGTCAAGGGTGAAGATGGTAATGCGATGACACAAATTGGTGATTGAAGTAGGCAGGAGCTTATATATTTCGCGAGGGAGCCGCTTCACCGGCTCCCTTTTTTCGTGCGAGATCGCGCAGAAGCTTCAGCATCTTCAACGCACCGCCAAAAGGCAAGTTCCCTGCACGGCGGAGTGGCTGCGAGGGTGCATGAGGCCGTCTTCACAGCAAACTGCGGATGCAGTTTGAGGCTAATTCGTATGGCCGGCCGCAACATTTGCGGGAGAGACGGGTCCATCCCAAGTGCAGCATCACATCGGACGAAACGGATACTAAGGCCGAGCTTCATGGCCTTCTGCGGGCGAACGCCGGCATAGACAACACATCTGCAGGGGATTCCGAAAGGGACGGGGAAGAAACAAAGGATCGCTTTCGGGAGGCTTCTCTCCGCCTCCCGAACTAACACGAAAGTTTGGTTGACTGTTTGGCAACAGTAAGAAGCATTTACAAAAATCCTCACACTTCGCGCTATTCGCTTGGTATGGTTGAGTAACCGCTATAAGTTAGCGCCGTCCTTTCTGTCTTCTTGTTGTCGGACGTTTTTCCTGCTTTTTTCTCGGGAAAGGCGCGCGCATGTAAGCAGCTTCTGCATCGTGGCACCCGGGCAAAGCGCATGCTGCGTCCGGCACGTACAGGGAGGTCCCCACTCGCTATGAACACCTCGCACCCCACTTTCCCCATCGGAGCCCGGGCGGCTATTCCCCCTCGCGGACGCTCCAGTCTGACGGACATCATGCCCAAGATGCATCGCATTGCAAGACGGATTTTCAACTCTTCTGCACTAGCCTGGAGCGATCTTGCATTGCTCTCGCTGGCGCTGGCACTCGCGAACCTGGCGGAACACATGCCGGGCCACGTCGATAACTTTCAGCGTTACTTCGAACTGCGGGTCTCGGTGCGAAACCTGCTTCTGCTGGCCGTTTCGCTGCTGATCTGGCGTTTCTGCCTGTGGGCCGTTGGCCTTTACCGGAGCACCTCGACCATGGACCTGATGAGGCGTGTCGCCGGTGGTGTGGCTCTTTCCACGCCGCTTGCTGCGGCGGCGCTGATGGCAAGGCATTACGGCGGGGACATCGTGAGACCGCTGATCATCTTTATGGTGCTGTCCTTCGTCTTTTTGATGAGCAGTCGCGGTGTGGCAAGCCTGTCCGCAGTCCTATTTCACGCGCACGCACGTCCCCGGCGTGTTGCCGTGGTTGTCGGCAGCGGAAACCTTGCGCAGCAGTTGGCGGAAGACCTCCGGGAGTCGACCGTCTACGACTATGAGATTTATGGGTTTGTCGACACCGTCGAGCAGGATGGCAGTGACGAGATCGGTCCGTGGCTGGGCAACATTGAGGCACTCTCCGAGCTGCTGATGCACACACCGGTGGACGACGTCTTCGTCGGTCTCCCCGTGAAGTCGCACTACGATACGATCCAGCGCGTTACGGAGATCGTTGAAATTGCCGGCGTGCAGACGCAGTTCCCCACGAAAATCGTGGTCACCACCGTCGCCAAGGGCATTCAGGAAAAAGAAGGCCGCATGATCCTGACGATGACGCACCAGGACAGCCGCCGCCACATCAAGCGGATGTTCGACGTTGTGATCGCCAGCGTGCTCCTGATTCTTCTGCTGCCACTGTTCCTGGTTGTCGCAATCCTGATCCCACTGACCAACTGGGGTCCTGTCTTCTTCAAGCAGCAGCGGTACGGCCTGAACAAGCGGCGGTTCTACATGTTCAAGTTCCGCAGCATGGTGGTCGATGCCGAAAAGAAGCAGGCCGCCATCGAACACCTGAATGAGAACGCGGGCCCCGTGTTCAAGATCAAGAGCGATCCGCGCATCACCTGGATAGGAAAGATCATCCGGAAGACATCGATCGACGAGTTGCCGCAACTGGTGAATGTGCTGCGCGGAGAGATGTCGCTGGTTGGGCCGCGTCCGCTGCCGCTGCGCGACGTCACCCGCTTCCAGGAGCTACGCCACATGCGCCGTTTCAGCGTACTGCCCGGCATGACCGGTCTATGGCAGGTCTCCGGACGCAGCAACCTCAACTTCGACGGATGGGTTGACCTGGATCTGCGCTACATCGACCACTGGACGTTGCTGATGGATGTCGAGATCCTTGCGAAGACGCTTCCAGCGGTGCTGCGCGGCAGCGGCGCGGCTTGATCAACGTCTCAATCTTGAGAGCAAGTAAAAGGGCCGGACATATGTCCGGCCCTTTTACTTGCTTGGTCGAAGAAGCTATTCCACCGGCATGCGTGCCCGATATCCGTCACGCGCCATCACGGAGTACTTCACCTGCTTGCCCTTCTCGTCGATCATCTTCAGCGGCAGCCCTTCGCGGTCCACCAGCTCTACCTTGATCTTGCGATACGTGCCATCCTGCGAGGTGTTTGTCGGCCGGTAACTCAGCACGTACTGGTTGCGGATGGACGCGTTGATGGAGTTGAAGATCTCCGGCAGCGCACCCTGGAAGAGCGGAAAGTACGACTGGCCGCCTGTCATCGATGAGAACGTCCGCATCTGGTTGTCTGCCTGCAGGTAGTTCATCCGCTGCATACCGCCCATGCCGCCGCGAGCATCCGTCAGTTCGCGAGCGAGTCCACCCGTGCTGATCGTGTAGATCGTCACATCCTGCGACTGTTTGACCTTCTTATAGATCTGGTCGAGATTCAGCTTGCTGAACGTGTCGCGACCACTTGAGATCAGGATGATGTACTTGCGCCCTTCGATACGGCTGACGCGGTCAAGTGTCTCGTAGAGCGCATCGAACTCGTTGGTGTCGCTGAAGCCCGGAATCGTCAGCGAGCGCAGCGCCTGCTCGGTGATGCCCTTGTCCTGCGTGAAGTCCGTAAGGATGCGTGTGCGCAGGTCATACGTGATGACCGCGATGTAGTCTTCCGGCCTCAACTGCCGGAAGAACACATACGAAGACTGCTGCATGTCCTGGATGAACGCCCAGCTATTCGCCGCGAACTCCAGCAGCAGCACGGCTGTAATCGGTTTCTGCTGCATGCGCACGTCGGTCACGCGCTGCTCAACGCCGTCTTCCGTCACCTTGAAGTTGCCGCCCTTCAGGCCCGGGACAAACTGGCCTGTCTTCTGCAACTGCACGCTGACGTCGACCGTGACGACCGGCACATCCACGCGGATGGAGTAGTTCTCAAGCCCCTTCGGGTTCTTGACCTTCTCCTGCTCCTCGGCCGGCGGTGGCGGCTCATCCTGGGGGTTCTGTTGTGATTTCTTCTTCAGGATGACGGGACTGTTGTCCTGCTGCGGTCCGCCCTGGTCCGTGGGGGGTGGCGGCGGTGTGGTCTGCGCGAAGGATGCGGTGCCGGCAAACAGCATGGCGCCGATCGCGGCGGCTGTCAGGGTCTTGAGGGTTGCATTCAAAGCGAGGGTCTCCGTTGCGATGCTGCTGACTAAGCGTAAACCTGTCGGCGTGCGTCCATATCGTATGACCAACGGGTATGACTTGGCACGGGATACGCTTGGCCCTACTCTGGTAGACGTGAATCCCCGCCGAAAGGCTACCGCGCCCGCATCGCAACTGCCTCTTCTGGCAGCGCCGTTGTGCGCACTCACGCTCGCCTCGGCTTTCCTCGCATCCCCTGCAGCAAGCGCCCAGGCAGCGGCCACCGCACCGCCGAAGACCGCCGAAATCTTCCCCTTCGCCGACGTCAAGCGCGGCCTGCACGGCACCGCCTGGACGGTCTTCGAGGGCGTCGACCCCGAACCCATGGACGTTGAAATACTCGGCCGCCTGAAGGACGCCATCGGCCCCGGCCAGGACATGATCCTGGCCCGCCTGCACGGCACCAAGCCCGAGTTCACCGGCGTCGTCGCCGGGATGAGCGGCTCGCCTGTCTACATCGACGGCAAGCTGCTTGGAGCCGTCTCCTACCGCATCGGTCAGTTCAGCAAAGAACCCATCTGCGGCATCACGCCCATCGGCAGCATGTTCCAGGTGCGCGACCTGCCCGCGCTGGTTGACCCCGGCATCGCGGTGCCCCTCGGCAAGACCCAAGGCGCTGCACCTGCTCCGGCTGCGACCGATCCCAACATCCAGATCCACCCCATCGACACGCCACTCGTCTTCAACGGCTTCTCTGCCGAGACGGTCACGCGCTACGGCGAAGGCTTTCGCGCCATGGGCATGGAACCCGTCAACGGCATCGGTTCCGCCGCGCCGGACACCCTGCAACCCGAGCCGATCATCCCCGGCTCAGCCGTCTCCGCAGTCCTTGCGCGCGGAGACCTGAACGTCGCCGCCACCTGCACCGTAACCTACGTCGACGCGCACCAGCTACTCGCCTGCGGACACCCCATCACCCAGTTCGGCGACGTCTCCATCCCCATGACCAAGGCGCAGGTATTAGCCACGCTGCCCTCGCCCATGAACGCCTTCAAGATCGTCAACACCACCGAGACCGTCGGCAGCTTCACGCAGGACCGCGCCAACGCCGTCGCCGGAACCTTCGGCCGCACCGCCCGCATGATCCCCGTCAGCGTCGCCGTGACGCCGGCGCCCGGCAGCAACCTGCCCGCGCAGTCGCTGCACTTTGAGGTACTGGATAACCGGCAGCTCACGCCGCAGGTGATGCTGGCCGCCGTCTACCAGTCGCTGAACCAGACCAACATCGCCGCAAACGACATGAGCCTGCACCTGACCGGCGAGATCGCTCTCGCCAACGCCGGCTCCATCCGTCTGAGCAACACCTTCGCGTCCGCCGACGGCGTCTCTGCCGCCTCCGCCGCCACGCAGTATTTTGCAGGCCGCTTCATGGCGATCTACGGCAACGATCTCGCAAAGCCGCACATCGACAGCATCCGTATCGAAGCAATGGCCGTCTCGCATCGCGAATCGGCTGAGATCGAAACCGTCCGCCTCAGCACCAACGAAGCGAACCCAGGCGACACTATCACCCTAGAGGCGACCATCCGCCCCTTCCAGCAGCAGACGCGCGTCCTTCGCATTCCGGTCACGCTGCCCACCACGCTGACCGAAGGGCCGCTGCGCATCTTCGTCAGCGACGGCGCCTCGCTCGACCGCCTGCTCCGTCCGCCGGCAAACGCGGGAACACAACCGCTTGGCCTGACTGACACCGTCGCGCAGCTCAACCGCAGCCATGCCAACGACCGCGTCTGGGTCACGCTGCTCGATCATCAGACACAGGGTGTGACCGCCGCCGCCGCGCTGCCGTCCCTGCCGCCCTCCATCGCCAACGTGCTGCAGCCACTGCGCGGCACCCGGCAGATATCCTTCACGTCGGAGACGGCTGCCGAAGCCGGCTCCGCACCCGCTGACGCCGAACTCTCCGGCGCTGAAGTCGTCACCATCCGCATTCGCTGAGGCCCGCCATCCGATACACCGCCGCCCTGCTCCTCTCGCTGACCGCCGCCCTGCCGCTTGCCGCGCAGGGGACGCGACAGTGGACCGTAAGCCGCTACGAAGAGTTCGAGCGAGGCACGCCCAGCAATATCGCCGTCCGCAATGACGGTCGCCTGGAAGCGGCGCCCACTCTGCGCTCCGTCGCCAGCACCCAGGCCACCTTTCTCTGGTCGCTCGCCAGCAGCGGCAACAGTCTCTACGCCGGTACCGGCGCCGCCTCGGGCGGCTCGCAACTCCTCAGGATCGACGACAAAGGCGCCATCACCACCGCCGCCTCCTTCAAGGAGTTGAACGTCCAGGCGGTCCTGCCGCTGCCGGATGGCAGCATCCTTGCGGCCACTTCGCCCGACGGCAAGGTCTACCGAGTTCGCTCCAGCGGAACGCCGGAAGTAGTTTTCGATGCAACAACTACCGCGGAAAAGCCAAAGTATCTCTGGAGCCTTGCTTTAGCAAAAGATGGGGACCTGCTCATCGCTGCCGGTGCTCCCGCGACCATCTTCCGTGTGAAGCTCGGTGGTGCAGCCCCCACCGCCGCACCCAAGCCGACCGTCTTCTTCCACTCCGGCGATCAGCACATCCGCTCCATGCTTGTCGCACCCGACGGCACGGTCTACGCCGGTTCCGACGGCGCAGGCATCGTCTATCGCATCAGCCCGGACGGTAAGCCCTTCGCGCTCTACGCCGCACCAAAGCACGAGATCACGACCATGGCGCTCGACGCCGCCGACAACCTGTACGCAGCCGCCGTCGGCGACCGCCGCCCACCCGCGCTGCCGCCGTTACCCGCGTCCGGCCAGCAGACGGTGTCGATCACCATCCTGCAACCCGGTTCCACCATCTCCGCCAACAACAACTCCATCGTCCCCGACGGCTCCGAGATCTACCGCATCGCACCCGACGGCACACCGCTGCGGCTGGTCGCGCTGCGTGAAGACGTGGTCTACGCGCTCGCCGTGCGCAACGGCGCGCTCTACGCCGGCACCGGCAATCGCGGCCGCGTCTATCGTGTGGACACGGAGAATGCAGGCGTCTACACGGACATCGCACACACTGAGGCCAGCCAGGTCACGGCCATGGCGCCGTCCGCCGCAGGCATCGTGATGGCTACTGCGAACAGCGGCAAGATCCTTCAGATTTCGGACGTCGTCGCCGCCAACGCCAGCTACACCTCCGACGTCTTCGACGCAGAGACCACCACCCGCTGGGGTCGTGCGGAAGTCACCGGCTCCCCCGCCGGCATCGATCTCTTCGTGCGCTCCGGCAACGTGGAGAACCCGCGCGACACCCTTGGCAACCTGTGGTCCGACTGGAAACCCGTCACTGCCAACCAGACGCCGCTGCCCGCGCCCGCTGCCCGCTACCTTCAGTGGAAGGCCGTGCTACGGCCCGGGGCGCAACTCCGCTCCGTCACCATGAACTATCTGCCGCGCAATCTGCCACCGCAGGTGGACGACATCGTCGTGCAGCCCGGTGCGCGTTACACCGGCACCAACGGCGCTGCAGCCCCATCCGCGAACGTGCTCGTGGGATTCCGCGGAGCACCCTCGGCCGCACCCGCTCTCTCCCAGGCAGAGACAGGCGTACCGCCGCTGGTCGCGCAGCGCGATCGCAACTCCGTCACGGCACGCTGGCTCGCACACGATCCCAACAACGACGACATGATGTTCGCCGTGGACTTCCGTGACGTACACGAGCAGACCTGGCATCGCCTGAAGGACAAGATCAGCGACCGCGCCTACAGCTTTGATAGCGCCCTGCTGCCCGACGGTGAGTACGAACTGCGTGTCACCGCCAGCGACGGTCCCGTCCACTCCGACGCTGACACGCTCACGGCGAATCGCGTCTCAGCCCCCTTCACCGTAGACACCACGCCACCCGTTCCCGGCACTCTGGCCGCAACCGTGCGCGACGGCAAGCTGCACACCACCTTCGACGCAACCGATGCCACAAGCCCCATCGCCCACGCGGAGTACTCCGTCGACGCAGGCCCATGGCAGTACCTCGAACCCACCGGCGCCCTCAGCGACAGCAAGTCCGAACACTACGACTTCACCGCCGCCGTCACCGGCACCGTCGAACACACCATCGCCATCCGAGTCTTCGACCGCAACGAAAACGCCGTAAGCGTAAAAGCCATCGCCCGCTAAGAACACTGACCAGTACGTAGAGAGATCGGAGAGGCACCGAACCCGGGTGCCCCACTCTTTCGCGGCTTCATCGCGAAAGGGTGGGTTCTTCGAGCAAAGCTCGAACCGCTTTTTACAGACCCTCAAGCGGCACAAATCCGGGTGCCCCATTCATGACAGCTCCATCGTCATGAGTGGGAATTCGCGCAAAGCGCGAACCGGAGAAGGCAGGGGCCTTCAGTCCCCTGAAGAACCGACCAACAAACAAGGGGCTTCAGCCCCGGCCCTTCCCACCTAAGCGATACTGAAACCAACCCATGCGCTTCGAGCTCTTCATCGCCGCCCGCTATCTCCGCGCCAAGCGCCGGCAAGCCGTCATCGGTGTCATCACAGCCATCTCGGTCCTCGGAGTCGCCGCCGGCGTAGCCTCGCTGATCATCGCGCTCGCCATCACCAACGGCATGCGGAGAGATCTCCAGTCGCGCCTCCTCGGCTCCACCGCACACGTCGACCTGATGAAGGCCGCCTCCGACGGCATCCGCGACTGGCGGCCGCTCGTCGAACGCATGCGGCACCTGCCACACGTCACCGCAGCGGCCCCCGGCCTCTACGGCCAGGTCCTCATCTCCCGTGGCGCACGCTCCGGCGGAGGCCTCCTGAAAGGCGTCGTCCCGGCGCAGGAGAAGACAGTTACGGATCTGCTGCAGACCGTGAAGTCCGGCTCAGCAGCTCCGCTCGACAACCCTGCACCGACCCCGTTACCACCGGTCGTCTTCGGATCAGACCTCGCCGAGAACATCGGTGCGGGCGTCGGTGATACGGTACTCGTCACCAGCCCGCAGGGCGAACTCACACCGCTCGGGATCGTGCCAAAGTACCAGCGATTTCAGCTCGTCGGCATCTTCCACTCCGGCTTTTACCAGTACGACTCCAGCTACGGCTTCATCCGCCTGACCGATGCACAGCGTCTCTTCTCGGAGCCCGACCTGATCTCCGTCATCAGCTTTAAGGTCGACGACCTGTATCACGCCGACACGATCGCCCGCGAGATCGAACAGGCCGCAGGCCCCGGCTTCCAGGCGACGAACTGGATGGATCAGAACCGCGAACTCTTCCGCGCGCTGGCACTGGAGCGTGTCGTAACATTCATCGTCATCGCGCTCATCGTCTGCGTTGCAGCCTTGAATATCCTGATCGCTCTGACCATGCTCGTCATGGAAAAGACCCGCGACATCGCCGTCCTGATGAGCTTCGGCGTCCGTCCCGACCAGGTGCGCCGCATCTTCCTGGCGCAGGGGCTGCTCATCTCACTCAGCGGCACCATCATCGGCCTGGTGCTCGGCTACGGCCTCTCATGGATCGGCGGCCACTACCACTTCATCCAGCTCTCCGCGCAGGTCTACTCCATCGACTACCTGCCCTTCGCACCCCGCGCGATCGATGGCGTTCTGGTCGCCTTCGTCTCGCTCGCCGTGTCACTGTTGGCAACGCTCTACCCAAGCTCGTCCGCGGCGAAGATCCTGCCAGCGGAGGCTCTCCGATACGAGTAGCGCATGGCTGCGGCGTGCTCGAAATGCTGTCAAGCCCCAAATCGCGTAAGCCCAATGATGCAAGTAACTTACGGGTGGCGGGAAAATCAGCGCGATTCGTTACAATAGAGATAGAAGCAAGAAGGGCAGCCCTCTCGGGTTGCCTTTTTCGCGTAAGTCTTTTGGAATCTAATTTTTACCCGTAACCCCTTTCGAATCTAATTTTTACCGTTTCGGGAAACGTCAACTTCTTTAGAATCTGATTTTTACGGGTTTTGCGGGGGGGGTGGGTGCTACTGAGCCCACCCGTTTGACTTCATCCACTGGAACAGCAACTCGCTCCATGATCGAAGCTCCGGGTTGGCCAGGGCCAGTCCTGCGCCATGCGCACCATGCTTGTAGATGTGCAGCTCTGCCGGCACCTTCGCCTTCACCAGCGCCGAGTAGAACAGGATCGAGTTCGCGACCGGCACCGTCGCATCGTCACTCGTGCTGAACAGGAAGGTCGGTGGCGTCTGCGGCGTCACCTGCAACTCATCCGAAAGAAGCGCGATCAGCGTCGGGTCCGACTCCTTATCGCCCAGCAGATACTTGCGTGATCCAGCATGCATCACCGCCGGATCGAATGAAATCACCGGGTACGCAAGGATCAGGAAGTCCGGCCGGCTGGAGACGCGATCGACCGCGTCGGTCGCAGCAGCATTGCCCGCATCGAAGTGCGTCCCGGCAGTCGCGGTCAGATGCCCGCCCGCTGAGAAACCCCACATGCCGACGTGCACCGGATCAACGCCCCACTCGGCTGCATGCGCCCGAGCATAACGGACCGCACGCTGCGAGTCGCCGAGCTCGATGGGATGGTGATACTTCGGTCCCAACCGGTACCGCAGCACAACCGCCGCGACACCATGCTGGCTGAGCCACTCACCCACCTCGTAGCCCTCATGCCCCAGCGCCAGGTGCGTGTAGCCGCCGCCGGGAGCGACGACGACGACCGTCTTCGTCGGGTTCACACGAGGCAGGAAGACACTGACAGCCGGAACATCGGCCTCCTCGGTCCCAAGCGCACCCGGAGCGCCGGCAGGCCAGAGCGGAGTCCACGCGTGACCATCCGGCGGAGCGATGATCGTCATGCCAGGCGGCGGCGGAAAGCTGGGAGTGAACTTGCCGGCAGCAGCCTGAGCGGCGGCGGCAGCGGCAGTCGGTGCAGGGGTCTGAGCAGAAGCGCCGACGGCAAGCAACATACCGGCGCAGACGGAGGCGAGTACCTTGGAGGTCTTCATACGAGAGACCAGCCTACACGCCAGCCGCTAACCCTGCCAGCCGTACCAGCGAGCCGTGCGGCGGATGATCTCGTCGAGCGGTACGATGTTGCGAAGTCCCAGTTCCCTCTCAGCCTTCTCGACCGATGGAACGTAGCGCGAGACAGGCGCGCCCGCGACCGGCTCCTTCGCGACATCGATCGCAATCGATGGGTCAAGCGCGTCGCGAACCGCCTGAGCGAGCTGCAGGATGGAAAGGCTCTCGCCGGAACCAGTGTTGTAAGCAGCGCGATCCGGTGCTCGAAAGAGCATCGTCCACAGCCAGGCAGCAAGATCGCCGCCGTACTGGTACGACCGCGTCGGCGTCCCGTCGCCACCGATGCGGATCGGACCGCCGGCCAAGGCGTCGCGGATGAAGTTGCCAAGCGCGAAGTGCATGTCCAACGGCAGATGCGGACCGCCGATCGCATACGCCCGCGAGAAGACGGTCGTGAAACCGTACTGCCGACCGTAGACAGCGCACATCAGTTCACTGGCGCGCTTGCCCTCCGCGTAAACGGAGTTGAAGTCCGTAGAATCCGGCGCGCCGGTGTAACTCTCGGGCAGATGAACCAGATCGCTCGGCTGCCGGCCGTAGACAGCGCCAGAACTTGTAAGCAGCAATCGCTTGCAGCCGCTTTGCGCTGCAAACTGCAACGTGCGTTCCGTGCCACGCAGGATGGTGGAAAGCATCTCCACAGGCTGCTCCGCCTGCTGCTTCGCACTCGCTTCCGTAGCACCGCAGATGATGAACGGAAACTCGCCCGCGGGAAAGCTGAAGTCGCGCGCATCGCCCGCATGCATCGTGATGAGATCGTCCGCGAAGAGGTGTGGCATCTTCGCCCGGAAAGCCTCAGGACGACGCGACAGGACGACAGCGCTGGCTCGCAGATCGAGCGCGCGATTGATGTAGCTAAGGCTCTCCAGCAGCCATGCGCCGAAGGTTCCGGTGCACCCCGTCATAAAGATGCTGCGACCGCGCAGCGTCTCCCAGAGCTCGCTTGTAGCAGCAAGAATTGCCGCCAGATCGCTCTCCGGGATGGGCTTCGCGGCCATCATCTACTTCGTGACCTTCGCACCGGTATCGCCACTGATGTAGCGATAGACCTTCGCAGCAACTTCCGGCTCAAGGTCAGGCGACATGAAGTGCAGCGGATTCGACTCCATGCTGCCGGCCTCGGTAATGCGGCTCATGATCTTGGGGAAGTAGGTCTGCTTCGGATCGACACTGACCAGGAACGCTGCGGGACCGGGAGTGTTGAAGCGTTGCAGGAATTCCGGGTCCGTCTCAAAGCCGGGCTTCAGCGTCATGACAGGAATCGAGTACGCAGGAAAGAGCAGGTTCCAGTCCGGGAGACCGAGACCAGTCTCGATATCGCACCCGACGTAATGCCCCTTGAAGTAATTGATCTGCGACATACGGATCGACGCGTAGCCGTGATCGTCATTGATGAAGATCTTAAGGTTCAGCTTCTGCGCTCGAACAGTACCAAGCTCCTGCAGGTTCTGCGAGAAGCCACCATCACCTTCCATCAGGATAGTGCGGCGCTCAGGCCAGGCGAGTGCGGCCCCGATTGCGCCGCCCAAACCGTATCCCATAGAAGCCAATCCCTTGGTCGTCTGGGAGATCTGGCCTCGCTTCAGCTCCCATACCTGCATCGCGGAAGTGTACGCACCACCACTGGAACACGGGATGACGATGTCGTCGCCGTTCGCGATCGCAGAAAGCTTGTCATTGAACTCAAAGGGAGAGAGGTATCCGGAAGCTGTTACGTTTTGCGGATCGACAAGCGGCACTTCCCGACGGACCATCCGCGCAAAGTCGATCCATTCGGACCAGTTCCCAGGCGTGACGGAACTCAGTTCGCGCAGAACTTCGTTCGCGTCGCCAAGCACTGGGAGGTCGACGCGAGGATGACCCTTCGTGAGTTCACGCTCATCGATTTCCACCTGAACCACTTTCGCCATCGGAGCAAACTGCTGCCAGTTGAAGCCCGTCTGCTGCAGCCCGAGACGTGTGCCGAGAGCAATGACAAGATCGGCCTGTTGCTGAATGATGTTGGCGGAGCGCTGGCCGAAGGTGTTCGGCCTTCCGAAGTAGTAGGGATGATCGGATGGCACTCGGTCCATGCCGTTCCAGGTCACCATGAGAGGTAATTTGGCCTTCTCCAGTTGCGGCAAGAGCGAACGCACAAGTCTGCGATCTATGCCACCACCAAGCAGTACGACCGGGCGCTCTGCGCGTTCCAATAACTGATTGATCTCTGCGATCTGTGCAGCGGTTGCGGATGGCAACGGATTTGTTGGCGCGGCGCGCTCTGCATTGCTCAGGGTGACTTCGTCCACGGAGGTACCTTGCACATCCAGAGGCACTTCAACGAAGACGGGGCCCTTACGACCGGAGCTGCCTGCCTGTGTCCATGCGTTGAATTCTCGCTGGTCGATGACCCTGTCCATCAGGACAGACTTCACACTGATCGGCGTTGCTAACGCAACGCCGTCGGCTTCCTGAATACCACGCTGCCGCACTCGTCCTAGCGACAGGTCTGCAACTTTTACCTGGCCGCCAATCACGAGCAGCTCATGGCTTTCGAGGAACGCCGCGGCCATCGCAGTGACGACATTTGTGAAGCCTGGTCCTGCTGTTACGAGCGCAAAGGCTCGCTTGCCTTCACCGAGCTCTGTGAGGTACTCGGCCGCGATACCTGCCGCAACTTCATGCACTACGGGAATGCAGGTAAAGCGATGGCTGCAGCTCTCCAACAGGTGCATGATGTTGCCGCCACCCAGAAAGAAACAATGCGTGTAGCCAAGATCGACGAGCCAGTCGGCCATCAAGTCAGAATATTTCTTCATACGTATGCCTCTATGATCTCTTCCACGGCACGCCGCACACTTCCAAGCGTTGCCTCAGTACGCGGTTCCCTGCTCAGGATCACACTGCCATCCGGCGCGATCAGGATCAGCGCGTAGAAGTCTTTCCCGTGTTTCTTATCCGAGACAAAGCGCTGCAAAACGTCGTCCACTGATAACTCGCGAAGGTGCCCTAGAACCGTTGGATCGTTGCCGATCATGTCCCGCAGATGTTGCCGCAACGCTGCTACGCGCGGGACTGCGGTGTAGTCAACACCGGCGTTTTCCTGAAAGGCGATGGCGCATTCGATGCCAATGCCAACCGCAATCCCATGGGCGATACCGAAGTGTGACGCGCCTTCGATGGCGTGACCGAAGGTATGGCCGAAGTTCAGGAGAAGCCGTTCCTTGCGATCGAACTCGTCGATCTCGATAAACCACTTCTTCGAATGCAGGCTGTTGATGATAAGCCGTTCGAGAGCAGCGGGGTCCATATCGACGGACGGTCCACATGCCAGGTGCTCTTCGAACGCCTCGGCCCCTCTGCAGAAGGTGATCTTTGCCGCCTCGATGAGTCCGCTTGCGCGTTGATCAGCAGGCAGCGTCGCAATGACCGCAGGGTCAATCCAGACACGCTCCGGGGAGTGGAAGGTGCCGACCAGGTTCTTATAGGGACCTACGTTGATCGATGACTTACCGCCGATGCACGAGTCGACCATCGCTAACACCGTGGTTGGCATGTAAGTCCAGCGGAGACCTCGCATGTACACCGACGCGATGAAGGCGGACAGATCCTGAATGATGCCGCCGCCGACCGCGACCATGTGCGTCGAGCGGTTTGCGCCGGCTTTGCGCATCTGTTCGATGAGAGCGGGAGATGCGTCGAGAGACTTGTTGCTTTCGATTGCCTCGACGAAGATTGCATCGATACCAATGCCGGCAAGGGCAGGCTTAAAAAAGGCGTCGGCGATCACGGCTGCGTCTTGCATTCCCGCAAGTGTTTGAGCGAACGAACCACTCTCTACCGTGACGTTGTAAGTGCCGGTAGCCGACTGAATATCAAACGATGCGGACACGGCTGAATCCTAAATCGGCCGCGATGAACTGGCCGGTGATGCCGGTATTTTCCGGCGAACATAGAAAGAGCACAGCGGCACTTACATCTTCAAGAGATGGCAGTCGTCCGAACTGTGTCGCAGACGTCAGACGATCGATCTGCTCGGTCGAGAGATTCTTACGAGTCATCGGCGTCTCCAGCGCTCCTGGAAGCACCGCATTGACCAGATGGCCATCCGCTGCGAGGTCTGCAGAGAGCGATAGGACCATTCCCTCTACCGCAGCTTTCGTCATGCAGTAGGTGAGTTTCGACTGCCGTGCAAGGTTTTGCCAGATGGAACTGATGACGCAGAGCTTTGCAGGCGAACGCAGGAGACCGGCATTCATCAGGCCCTGCAATGAGACCAAGATATAAAGACAATTCGCCCGGTAGATTTCTAGATGCTTTTCCACGTCGACGTCAGCGATGCTGTCGTTGACGTTCGCGCCCTGTGCCCAGCAAATGGAGTCGAATGGACCGGCTTCTGCTAAGGAAGAAGTGGCGAAGCTGGTCCCGTCAAAAGGATCATAGGCGATCGAGGTAACACCATCGACCCCGGCGGGACAGTGACGTGCAACCGATGTCACTTCCCATCCCCGCGCCACAGCGGACGCCACCAGCGCATTGCCGATGGCGCCGCTGGCGCCGAATACGAGGAAGCGATGGCTCATGCCCAGGTCCACCTACGAGTTGAGGACAGCCCAGCGCTTTTCCAGCATATCGATGCGCTTCGAGTCTTCTTTCTCGATGGAGCCGTAGTACTCGCGCTTATTGAGGAGCCACAGCAGTTCGAAGTGAACTGCGTTCAGCAGTCCCTGATCGATGTGCTGAGCGTTCGCTGCCTGTCCGTCAAAGATGACCTTACGGGTCTCAAAACGGGTCAAGTGGACAGCTACCATCTCTCTGAGGACGGGAATCGAATCGCTGGAAACGCCGCCGCCGACCACGAGATCGAGGCCACGCGCTTTTGCGGCAGCTGCGGTCTTTAGAACATAGTCGGTAACTTCGCGACCATTGATGGCGTCGCGGCCAAGAGAGGCGGACAGGGAGAAATCAACGCGGCCAAAGACGATACCGGCAATCTCAGGAGCGGCTGCAGCATAGTCGGCCATCTCGTCGAGCACGTTGAAGGCGTTGATCGTCTCGAGGTTGAAGAGGAAGTCCGTGTCATCCTGCTCTTCCTTCGGGTAAACCTTGTCAACGGCTTCCGCGAACTTCGAGAGGGCGTAGCGACTTTCGATCATCGGAGCAATGATGTAGTCCACGCCAATCTGCTTGGTCTCCATCAGGTCGCGCATTGCCTCGCAGCCGCCGATCTTAACTGCCAGTTCAAGGCCTGCCTTGCGGCAGATCTCGACAAGGCGCAACAACTCGTCGACGCGCGTGCCTTCCGCTTCGTACTCCGCCTTAACGGCAAGGTAACCGAAGTCGTCCCTGCCCTTCTTCAACAAGTCGAGCATCTTGCGTTCGCGCGCATTCATTCAGTGTCCGTCCTTATGTCGTGCCTTGCAGTGTGCGGTGGTTCAAGCCACCCACCGAGTGATTTCCTGCAGCTACTTCGATGCGATCGGCAGCATCTTGCTCTGCTTGCAGAACGTGATAATCGTGTTCACGATGTGGTCCAGCATAACCTCAGTCAGGCCCGGAAAGACGCCGACCCAGAAGACGTTGTTCATGACAAAGTCAGTATTCGGGAGCTCGCCCACAACGCGGAACTCGGCGTCCTGGTAGGCCGGCTGACGCGTCAGATTGCCGGCAAAGACAAGGCGTGTGCCGATCTTTGCTGCCTCGAGCGCAGCAGTAAGCTGATCGCGCGTGAAGGGAGCATCTTTACGGACGCCAATCACGAACCCGAACCAGCTGGGATCGCAACCAGGAGTTGCTTCCGGCAGCATCAGCCACTCGGAAGCGGGCTGCAAAGCGGCCTTCAGGTAATCGAAGTTCTTGCGGCGCTTCGCGATGAACTTGGGCAGCTTGGCAATCTGGGAGACGCCAAGTGCAGCCTGCATGTCGGTCGCCTTCAAGTTGTAGCCAATGTGCGAGTACGTGTACTTGTGATCGTAGCCGCAGGGCAACGTGCCTAGCTGCCAATCGAAACGCTTGCCACAGGTGTTATCCACGCCGGGTTCGCACCAGCAGTCACGACCCCAGTCGCGGTAACTGTCGATGAGAACCTGCAGTGCCGGCTTGTCCGTCAACACAGCACCTCCCTCGCCCATGGTGATGTGGTGAGCGGGGTAAAAGCTGACGGTTGCGATATCGCCCCACGAACCCGCCATGCGGCCATTGAAGGTGGCACCAAGTGCGTCGCAGCAATCCTCAACCAGCCATAGGTTGTACTTCTTGCAGAAGGCCGAGACGGCCTCCAGATCAAAACAGTTGCCAAGCGTGTGCGCGATCATGACGGCGCGCGTCTTCTCAGAACGTGCTGCTTCCAGCAGGGCGACATCCACCTCATAACTGGGCAATGCGATGTCGATGAATACGGGAATGCAGCCGGTTTGAATGATCGGGTTCACCGTGGTCGGGAAGCCTGCGGCGACCGTGATGACTTCATCGCCCGGCTTAATCTGCCGGTCACCCAGTTTGGGAGAAGTCAGCGCGGAAAATGCGACCAGATTGGCGGAAGAGCCACTGTTGACCAGCGACGCGGAACGGACGCCGACGAAGCGTGCCAGTTTGCGCTCAAAGTCCTTTGCCCAGCGGCCCGTAGTGAACCACGAGTCCAGGGCAGAATCGACGACGGCACTGATGTCGGCCGCGTCAATTACCTTTCCGGAGACAGGAACATTGCTGGCGTTAGGGACGAAGTCTTTCGGGGGGAAAGCTTCTGCGTGGTACGCCTCAACCAGGTCCAGAATCTGCTTACGAAGGGCTTGTGCTTTATCCGTCATGAATATCCTGTAGCTTACAGGAGACGGCTGCCGGACGCATCTGGCTGCCTGTCGTACTCTTAGTTCGGGCGGGTTTTGGCCGAAGATTAACCCCAGGATGAGGAAGCATGAAAGCAGTCATACTTGCCGGCGGGCTTGGCACACGATTGAGCGAAGAAACGGGCCTGCGCCCCAAGCCGATGGTGGAAATCGGTGGTCGGCCGATTCTGTGGCACATCATGAAGATCTATTCGCACTACGGCATTAACGAGTTCATCGTCTGCTGCGGATACAAGGGCTATGTCATCAAGGAGTATTTCGCGAATTACTTCCTGCACATGTCTGATGTGACTTTTGATATGCAGAACAATGCTATGACCGTACATCAATCTGTCGCTGAACCCTGGAAGGTGACGCTGGTAGATACCGGTGAGAGTACCGGCACGGGCGGGCGTTTGCGTCGGATCCGCCAGTACCTGGGTGAGGACGAAGCCTTCTGCATGACTTATGGTGACGGCGTCAGCGACGTGAATATTACGGAACTGATCGAGTTTCATAAGTCGCACGGGAAGGAAGCAACGCTGACTTCCATTCAGCCGAGCGCGCGTTTCGGTGCACTCGGTCTGAAAGACTCACACGTTTATGCCTTCCAGGAAAAGCCCAAGGATGAGGGTGGATGGATCAACGGCGGCTTCTTCGTCCTGAATCCTCGCGTTCTGGATGAGGTAAAGAACGATGACTGGATGTTTGAGCGCGAACCGATGGAAGCCCTGGTTGCAAAAGGTGAGGTACAGGCGTTCTTCCATCACGGTTTCTGGCAGGCGATGGACGCGCTGCGCGACAAGCACCAGTTGGAAGAATTGTGGTCGAAAGGTAAGGCTCCGTGGAAGCTCTGGTAACCGCTCCGGATAAGGCTGTTTGGAACGGCCGCCGTGTATTTCTGACCGGCCACACCGGCTTCAAGGGCGGCTGGCTTGCACTTTGGCTGGCCAAGCTGGGCGCGAACGTGCGTGGCTATGCTCTGGATCCCTACACCACGCCGAATCTGCTGGATGTTGCGAAAATCGGCGACGTCATCGAAGACACACGCGGTGACATCAACGATCTAGAAAAGATCACGGCGAGCATGACGGAGTTCGCGCCGGAGATCGTGATCCACATGGCCGCGCAGCCGTTGGTGCGTCTCTCATACGTCGATCCCCTGCTGACGTACAAAACCAATGTGATCGGGACAGCAAACGTGCTTGAGGCAGTCCGCAAGACGCCCAGCGTGCGTGCGGTCGTCTCTGTAACAACCGACAAGTGCTACGAGAATAAGGAATGGGTGTGGGGCTACCGCGAGAGCGATCCGCTGGGCGGCTACGACCCCTACTCCTCGTCGAAGGCATGTGCGGAGATTGTGACGGCGGCCTATCGTCAGTCGTTCTTCAATGTGGCTACCTTCGATCAGCATCGGTGCGGCATCGCGACCGGTCGTGCAGGGAATGTAATTGGCGGCGGCGATTGGTCGGATGACCGCTTGCTGCCGGACCTGGTCCGTGGCTTCTTGCGGGGTGAATCCGTACGCATCCGCCGTCCGAAAAGCATCCGTCCATGGCAGCATGTGCTGGAACCGCTTTGGGGTTATATGCGGTTGGCTGAAGAGCTTTACAAGGGCAACTCGTCCGCAGCCGCGGGCTGGAACTTCGGCCCGCAGGATGATGACGCGTGGCCTGTATCGCGCATCGTGGAAAAGATGGTGGACGTCTGGGGCGACGGAGCACAGTGGGCGCTCGATCCGGACCCCGGCGTGCACGAAGCCGGCTACCTGAAACTGGACGCGTCGAAGGCGCGTGCCGATCTCGGATGGCGCCCTGCGTTGCGCATGGATACGACCCTGGAGTGGCTCGTTCGCTGGTACCGCGCACAGGCTGCGGGGGAAGACATGCAGGCACTGACGCTGAAACAGATTTCTGACTATGAGACGCTGCTCACAACGGGCGTCTGAAACTCAAGTCCCTAACGCTGAACTGGTATCCTGCACCCATGACCACCGTTGACGTTCTGTTCCACTTCGCCATGGCTCCCAGCGAGCGTTCCGTGCTGGCCCTTGCGAGCATTCGCGAGGTCTACGGCATCCGCCGCGTCACGCTCGACGAGCGCGCTGGCACCATCGGCATCGAGTACGACGCAACACGCTTGAATGAGCCTGTCGTGCGGCAACTGCTGCGTCGCGCTGGCATCGAGATCGTCGATGCACCTTCGCCAGAAGAGCCGCTCGAGCAGGATGATCCTGCGGTGGTGCAGGCATAACAATCCACAGCGTTGGAGTTGCAACGAAGCCTCTCTCTTGGTATCTTGAGTAAGCGCGTTTCGACGGTGTTGAAGCGACTGTGTGCATCCGTAGCTCAGCTGGATAGAGCAATTGGCTACGAACCAATAGGTCGGAGGTTCGAATCCTTCCGGGTGCACCATACAATCTCGAAAAGGCCCCTCACGGGGCCTTTTCTCTTTGGTGCAATCAGTCCAGAAGTTGCCGTTCCCTACCGCTCTCCCCACTTCAATTTGGATCGCAGAACGTTGAAGAGACCGTGCTCTCCGAGCCGGACAAGCCGCACGCGATACTTCGACTGTCTGCAGCGAAGCTGGTCGTGCAGTTTCAGTTCCACGGCCTCCTGGCCGTCCACGGTCAGATAGGTCTGATCGGCAATACCTTCCACATAGACGCGGACCTCCGTGTCGCCGGGCACAACGATCGGCCGAAGTGTCAGCAAGTGCGGGCAGATGGGCGTGACGATCATTGCATTCACGGTCCCCATCACGATGGGGCCGTTGGCCGCGAGGTTATAGGCAGTCGAACCAGTCGGTGTGGAGACGATGATGCCGTCGGCGCGAAAGCGTGCGACCAGCTGGCCGCCAAGCTCGATGATGTAATCGCCCATGCGAGCGATCGCGCCCTTGGCGATGACGACATCATTCAGTGCGTCCCACGCCTGAAAGACTCCACCGTCGCGCATCAGTTCTGCGTGCATCATGCCGCGTTCGTCCACTTTGCATGAGCCTTCGCGCCACGCGTCGAGGGTCTTGTAGAGCTCGGAGAGAGGAACTTCCGTTAGGAAACCTAACGAACCCAGGTTGGCACTGAGAATTGGCGTGTCAGTTCTTGCGAAGGAACGTGCGGCCGAGAGGAGCGTGCCGTCGCCACCGAGGACGATGACCAGCTCTGGACACAGCTTCGGCATCGCTTCGCGTGCCAATCCCTGCTGGCCCATGTACTCTGCGCTGGTTTCATCCAGAGCAGGCGTGTAGTTATGGCTTTCAAGCCACTTCACAAGCTCAGGAAGCAGTTCTACGAGTTCCGGCTTCTGCGGCTTGGAGATGATTGCGACGTACGGCATAGGCACAAGTGTACTTCGGTCAGCCGCCGAATCGGGCGTATAGCAGAAACTCGCGATTCCCTTCCGCACCTGTAATCGGTGAGTCAGAAACATCAATCGTTTCACCGCCTGCCTCCGCGACAGCACCGCGGACGCGGTCGATTGCGATGTCATAGGCCGCGGGATCGCGCACGATGCCTCCCTTGCCGACCCATTCACGGCCCGCCTCAAATTGCGGCTTTACCAGCGTTACCGCCTCGCCCTTCCACTGCAGCCCCGCCGCAGCCAGTGAACGCACCACGGCAGGCACCACCAGCGTGGCGGAGATGAAGGAGACGTCCATGGCGAAGAAACTTGGGGCCAAATCCGGTGGCAAAGGTGGCGAGATGGAGTGGGCCAGCGCGGCGGCCTCTAAAACCAACGCGCCCGGTTCCAGCAGACGCGCGTTCGTTCGCTCCATCAGGCGGACACGCGCATCGTTGCGCATGGACATATGCATCTGCCCATAGCCCGTGTCGACCGCCAGTACGGCCGCCGCACCGGCCTGCAGCATGCAGTCGGTGAAACCGCCCGTGGAAGCGCCGATGTCGACGCACAGACGGCCGGTCAGATCGATGCTCCAACGATCGAGTGCGCCACGCAGCTTAAGACCTCCCCGGCTGACGAAGGGCATCTCCTCGCCCAGAATCCGAATGGCTGCTTCGGGATCCACGGCGGCACCCGCCTTGGTGACCTTCTGCTCTGCCACGAGGACTCGGCCCGCAAGGATCAATCCCGTCGCGCGCTCACGCGACGGGACCATGCCACGCTCCACCATTACCTTGTCCAACCGTTGCTTAGCCATGCACCCTGCCTCTTTCCATCCTCTCAAATGCACAAAGATCGTGACGACGGGTTACACTCATCGGGAGGTTTGCGACGCACGACATCTGCCGGAGACGGCGGGGACGTTCATCGCTAACACCGCGCTTCACACTGTCAACAAATATGCCTCCTTCCGACTTTTCGTTCGGTGACATCACGCCGCGGCCCAATCCACAGGAGCCGTTCGCGCGTTCTTTCGTCAGAGAGAGCGAGATGACGCCGTCAAACGATGACGGAATTCTGCTCCGAGCAATTCAGCGGGGCGATGAGGGCGCTATGGCGACCATCTTCGACCGCTATAGCAGGGTTGTGTATTCGGTCGCGCTGCGCGTCTTGCGCGATCCGGCTGCAGCCGAGGACGTGTTGCAAGACATTTTTATGCAAATCTGGCGTAAACCCGAGAGTTTTGTCTCCACACGAGGATCACTCGGTGGGTGGCTCGCGGTGGTCGCCCGTAACCGCTCCATCGATTCCCTGCGCCGCCGCAAGCCGTCGGATTCCGTAGAGGACATCGTGCTTGCTTCGCCTTTCAACCTCGCTGAAGACTCCGAGCGCACCGTAATGATGGAGCGCGCACGCGGCGTCATCACAGGGCTGCCTGCAGAACAGCGCAAGGTGATCGAAATGGCCTTCTTTGATGGCCTGACCCATTCCGAGATTGCAGAGCTTACCGGTGACCCACTGGGTACGGTAAAGACGCGGATTCGCAGCGCTCTGCTGGTTCTCAGAAAGGCGATGCAAGCGTGAGTAATCAGCCGGTCACAGCCGAAGATCTTTATCTCTACGCAATGCAGCTTCTGGAACCAGAAGAGCAGACTCGCCTTGAGAGCTTCCTGCAGCAGTCGCCTGAGGCGCGCACGGAGCTTGCCAATGTGCGCGGCGACCTTGCCTTGCTCGCCCTGTCGGCAGAATCAGTGGCACCGCCTGCGTTAGCACGCCAGCGCCTGATGAAGGAGGTGGCGCGCGAGAAGAAGGCTGCGCCCGCTCCGACACCAATCAATCGTGCTGCACAGTCGTCGCAGACCGCTGTGCCGATCAGCGAGGCGAGCGAGCGCGGTCTGACTTCCCTCGATGTCGATAGCCGCACGCCCGCGCACGACGCACCTCTTCCGTTGCGGTCTTATGACGACGATGAGGAGAACGAGGCACCACGCCGCGGCATCCTTCGGGTGATGCTGCCGTGGGCGGGCTGGGCTGTCGCAGCTGGCCTTGCAATCAGCACATTCGACCTGTATCACCGGTCACAAGATCTCCAGGACAAGATCGCATTTGTCAACGCCAGCGCAGCACGCGCTACGACAAACTCGGCGAAGGCGCAGCAGGTGCTCGACACGCTGCGCTCCGGTGCGGCACAGCGCTTCCAGTTGACCAAGCAGAACTCGCAGCCGATTCCATCCGCGCGAGTCACCTATCTGGCAGAGAGTGGATCGTTGGTATTCCAGGGCTCCAACATGGAGCAGCTACCGGCGTCCAAAACGTATGAGTTATGGCTGATCCCTGTCGGCGAAGGCCGCCAGCCCATACCAGCCGGCACCTTCAAGCCTGACGAGCGCGGCTATGCCAGCGTAATCCTGCCGCAGCTGCCGAAGGGCGTACTGGCCAGCACCTTCGGTGTAACTATGGAAGACGATGGCGGCTCACAGACGCCGACACTACCCATCCTGATGATCGGCTCGTAGACCAATCAGAAGATCAAATGAAACGAGAAGGGGGAGCCGAATCGGCTCCCCCTTTCCTGTTGAATTTTGATGAAGACTACTGAGCGATACGGACCGAGACGCCATTGCCCTGGAGAGGAACCGTTGCCGACAGAACATCGGTGTCCGTGCGGATGATGTAAAGGTTCTGCGAGTTCGAAGCGGTGACCAGCACCTTGCCGGTAGGATTACCCGCAACCGCGCCGATCCAGTTCAGAGCAGCAGCAACTGAATTTCCCTGTGCATCGGTCTGCCTTGGCAGGGTGATCGTTTTGGTTGCAACCATACTGTTCATGTTCACGACAGTGATGGTGCCATCCGTCGCGTTCGCGACGTATGCCTTGCTCAGATCCTGCAGGACTGCGACCTGTATTGGACCTAGTCCAACCGGGACGGTCGCCAGTACGGTGCCAAAGTTGACCGCATCCGTCGGGTTTGTTGGATCGCAGGCCGTGTTGCCGCCTAGCGCAATCTGCGAGCAAAGGGCCACATTAATGATGCTGAGTGTGCCGGGGGTGGTAGCGGTTCCGGCGTTCAGCACCGCAATCTCATTCACCGCCGGAGCCAGATCAGCCCAGATCGGATTCACACCCACATCGATGGTGCGATCGAGAACATTGCCCTGCACGTTGATGACACTGACCGTGCCGTTTCCGGTACCGTTGCCTTTGGTGTTCAGGACGAAGGCACGACGCGAATCCGCCGTCATGATGCCGTAGATTGGGCTAACACCGACCGGGATGCTGGCTGAGATTACGTTGTTCGTGCCATTCTCGATCGCCGTAGCGGTTCCAAGCGTGGTGCCTGGCGTGGAACCCTGGCTTAGCGTGTAGACTCGCGGTGAAGTCGACAGGCCGACCGTATAAACGGGATTCGCAGGTACCGGCAGATCCTGCCGAGCGGTCGGCGGCGCACCACCCGTCAGGACGGAGACGCGGCTCAGGCCGGGCTCCGTAATGTAGATGGCACTGGTGCCGGATGTCGGATTGATCTGCGTTGGCGCCGCGCCGGCCACCAGCGACGACTGCCGCACCATGTTGGTCATAAGACCGGAGGCGCTTGTGAACGAATCCACCAGCACGCTGTTGCTGTGAAGCACATATGACTGACCGAGCGGGTCGACCGCCAAGTACGAAGGCGCAGGCGCCACATACGCGTTGGCGATGTTCGTCTCACCGAAGACATCGACGACCGTGATGAGGCCGCTCTTGCCGTTACCGGGATCGGAGAGCGCCGTTGCATACACGGTGGGCTGAGAAGACGGCCCGACCGGGTTGATGGCGCTGACTACCGGGCGATAGTTATTGCCGCAACCGGCAAGAAAAAATACCGCCGCAACCGAACCCATCGAAAGGGCTGACGCGCGAATTACCTGACGTGGAACTGAGAACAAACGCTGCTCCTGCACTGGGAGCACTGCGGCCCCAACAAGCATCATTGTAACGGAATGAAAGAGAATGTCGGCACCTCCGCAGATGCTGGCGGAGACTTCCTTCTCGGTAGACGGCTGGCCAATGCGTTTGGAGTCAATCTTCCAGGCATTTTTACAGGCCGCCGATAGTTTCTAGAACTCTTCCCTGCCTTCCATCCAACGCTTCGCCCATCCAGCCTCAACGTGCATACGAAGGAAGGTATAGCTGAGCATCTCGTGAGCTACACGCTCAAAATGACCCCATCCTGAGAGGTTACCGAAGGGGGCACGCGGCGAGGTCAGTACATTGAGGCCCTGCCGCCTGCATAGCGCACGAATACGGAACAGGTGGGTGCCGTCGCTCACGACGATAACGCGCTTCCATCCACGCTGCCGCGCGATATCGGCGAGAATCTCGGACTGCTGCTCTGTATCGATGGATTCCGTCTCTGCAATGATCCGGTCGTACGGCACGCCCTGCGCAAGCAGATAATCGCGACCGACACCACCTTCCGTCCGTCCGGTGCGACCGTCCGCCGAACCGCCCAGCGTGATGATGAGCGGGGCCATGTCCCGGCGATACAGCGATACCACCTTATCGAGCCGCGCGTGGAATACCGGCGAGGGATGCCCGACGTACTGGGCCGCACCGAAGACTGCGATGGCGTCGGACGGCTGCGCCTGATCTTCATTGGCGACACGGTCGATGCGCATGTACAGACTGGCGAACCAGACACTCGCGACCAGAAAAAGGACGATGAAAAGCGTTCGGATGGGATGCCCTCCGTTGCTTTGCCGTTTTCGCGATCTTGCCGCCATAACGCTTCGTTGTCCTCGTCCCGCAGTTACTGCAATGCCAACGCGATTTCGTGAGTCGGGATGGCACCTTCGCGGAGAATCATCCACGAGTTGCCGCCGCCGCTCAGGTCCACGATCGTCGTGGGTACGGTGCGCGCTGTGGGGCCACCGTCCACGATCAGTGGGATCCTGTCGCCAAGCTGCTCGCGGACACAGCGCGCGTGGGTGCACTCCGGCTGACCGGCCAGGTTCGCGGAGGTCGCTGTGATGGGCAGGCCGAGCTTCTCCACCACGGCTCGTGCAATGGGTGCTTCGGGCACGCGGAGCGCTACGTTGCCGGTATGTGCGGTCACACGCAGCGGCAGGCGCGATCCCGCCTTGACGATGATCGTCAGAGGCCCCGGCCAGAATTTTTCCGCAAGGCGATCGAACGCGGTGTCGATGTCCCGGGCCAGTTCGTAGCCGTGCGAAAGGTTCGCGATCAGCAGCGACAGCGGCTTGTGCTTGGCGCGGGTCTTCAGCTCGTAGATCTGCTCGACTGCACGCAGGTTCACGGGATCGACAGCGAGACCGTAGAACGTGTCCGTAGGCATCGCCACGACCATGCCGCTTTCAAGTGAGCTGGCAACGTACCTGACCAGGTCCGCTTCAGGCTCATCCGGGTTCATCCGCAACATCTCCGCCGACATGCACTCTCCAAGGCTAAACAGCGGCGCAGCCTGCCCTACCGGCAGAGCAGCGCCCAAAACAGCACGGTAGCACATCGGCGATGGCTCGTCCGTCGATGGAACCACGTAGAATCCGCATGATGCCGGAACGGATAACAAGCAAGACCAATTCCCGCGTGCGCGCCCTGCGTTCTGCCCTGCAGACCAGGCGCGGCGAGACGGTGGGTATCGAAGGCTTTCACCTGGTGCGCGAGGCCGTTGCCAGCGGCTTGTTGCTGACGACACTGTACGTGCGCGAAGACCAGGAGAGCGTGCTCGACCAACTGCCGACCGATGCAGCTCGCGAGATTCTTCTGCTCTCGCGCGAGGCGTTCGACAGTGCCGCAGCTACGGAGCAGGCGCAAGGGATCGCAGCTACGATCGACCGTCCTGCCCAGACCTATGCACCACGGACCGGCGATCTGCTGCTGATGGCCGATGGCATCCAGGATCCCGGCAACCTTGGGACTTTAATCCGGTCTGCAGAGGCCTTTGGAGCTTCTGCCGTGGCCCTTGGTGACGGCACCGTTGATCCGTGGAACGGCAAGTGTCTACGAGCCGCAGCCGGCGCTGCCTTTCGTATGCCGCTGCCACGCTGGAACAACGATCTGTTGCTGTCGTTGCGAGCCGTCGATGTGAGGTTGTTCGCTGCTGTCGCGCGCAACGGTGAGCTGGCTCATGTGACCGATTTTGGCGGGACTGCGGTGATCATTGTCGGTAACGAAGCTGCCGGCGTTTCCGATGCTTTGCTGGAAGAGTCTGATGAGCGTGTAACGCTCGCCACCATTGGCCCTACGGAGAGCCTGAACGCTGCCGTCGCGGGTTCCCTTCTGCTGTACGAGGCATCACAGCAGAGACGCTTTAAAGATCGGTAGTCAGGATGAGCCTCTTCGACAATTTCGAACCGCAGCAGACGATGCAACAGCCACGCGATCAGCGCGATGTGCCGCTGCCCGAACGCATGCGCCCTCGCAATCTGGATGAGTTTGCGGGACAGACGCACCTCATTGGTCCGGGCAAGCCGCTGCGCCTGGCGATTGAGCGCGGCGAGCCGGGCTCCATGATCTTCTGGGGGCCTCCGGGTACGGGCAAGACGACGCTTGCGAAGATCATCGCGAATACCACGAGCGCCACCTTCATCGAGTTCAGCGCGGTCACCAGTGGCATCAAGGAGATCAAGCAGGTGATGGTCGATGCGGAGAGGGCGGCCGCACATGGCTCACGCACTATCCTGTTCGTCGATGAGATCCATCGCTTCAACAAGGCACAGCAGGATGCGTTTCTGCCTTACGTGGAGCGCGGCGCGCTGCGGTTAATCGGCGCTACGACTGAGAATCCGTCGTTCGAACTGAATGCTGCACTGCTGTCACGCTGCCGTGTCTACGTGCTGCAATCGATTGGGGACGAAGAGATCGTTGCGCTGTTGCAACGATCGCTGACGGATGAAGAGCGCGGCATCGGCAGCCTTCATCTGACCACGAGCGAAGGCGCTCTTGAGAGCATCGCGAGCTTCAGCAACGGCGATGCTCGCTACGCTTTGAATGCGCTTGAAACTGCTGCGCATCTGCTGACTGGGCGCGGTGATTCGACGCTTACGCGGGAGGCTGTTGCGGATGCTTTGCAGCAGCGGACTTTGCTTTATGACAAGAAGGGTGAGCAGCATTACGACCTGATCAGTGCGCTGCATAAGAGTGTTCGGAACTCGGATGCGGATGCGGCGATCTACTGGCTGAGGCGCATGCTGGCAGCGGGCGAAGACCCGATGTACGTTGCTCGGCGCGTTGTCCGGATGGCGGTTGAGGACATCGGTCTTGCTGCTCCGGAGGCGCTGAATCTTACGCTGTCCGCGCAGCAGGCGATGCACTTTCTGGGCTCTCCGGAGGGCGAGCTCGCGTTGGCGCAAGCCGTTGTTTATCTTGCACTTGCACCCAAGTCGAATGCCGTCTACGTTGCGTTTAACGATGTTGCTGCAGACGTGAATGCGACGGGTTCGCAGCCGGTGCCGCTGCATCTTCGCAATGCTCCTACGCGGCTACTGAAGGACCTTGGTTATGGGAAGGAATACCAGTATGCGCACGACTTACCGGGCAAGGTTGCGGCGATGCAGTGCCTTCCGGATGAGCTGAAGGATCGTCGTTATTACGTCCCTACGGACCAGGGCCGGGAGCGGCAACTGGGTCAGCGGATGGACGAAATTGCTCGCGCGCGTGACGCTGCGCGCGAGAAATGAATCGATTCAGTGCGCTGCTGCGTTAGCGTTTGAGATCTTTCGCCATTGCGTCCATGACAACGCTCTTGCTGAGCACCTCGGGGAGCACATCGGGGGCTGCCTGTGGGTTGGCCGGATAGATGATGTAGGTCGGAACGCCGCTGCGACCGACTGCCTGTAGCGCTGCCGTGATCTTAGGGTCGTATTGCGTCCAGTCGGCTCGCATGGGGACCACGTTGGGTGCCTGGAGCTGCTTCTTCACTTCGCCCGAGTTCAGGACGACGCGCTCATTCACCTGACAGCTGAGGCACCAGGCTGCGGTGAAGTCGACGAAGACGGCCTTGCCGCTGGCTCGGGCCTGCTGGACTTCTTCTGCGCTGAAGGTCTTCCAGACTGTGGCGGTTGCGTCTTCGTGCGAGGCGGAGAGTGGGATGGCGAGTGCGCCGATGGTGATTAGGACGGCGGCGATGGTGCTCCAGCGGTTGGCGGGCCAGCGGCCGAGCGCCCATGCGGCGATGGCGATGAGCAGCAGGCAGGTCAACAGCAGCGTCATGCGCAGGATGCCGTCCGAGCCCGTGTTGGGTCCGCTGAAGAGACGGCCGTAGATGTAGACGAGCCAGATCACGAAGCCGAAGAGCGGCAGGGCGGTGACCTGCTTGAGGACTTCCATCCATGCGCCGGGCTTCGGCAGCAGGCGAACCCATGCGGGCTGGAGCGTCAGCGCCAGGTAGGGCGCGGCGAGGCCGAGGGCGAGCGAGGTGAAGACCAGGAAGGTGACAACTGCGGGCTGCGCGAGGGCGAAGCCGATGGCCGCTCCCATGAAGGGGCCAACGCAGGGTGTCGCGACGACGGTAGCGAGGACGCCGGTGAAGAAGGATCCGGTGTAGCCGGTCTTGCGGGTCAGCGCGTTGCCGGTGCTGGTGAGCGAGAGGCCGAGTTCAAACATGCCCGACAGCGAAAGTGCGAAGAAAAAGAGGAAGGCGGCGAGGACGACGACGAAGCCCGGGGACTGGAGTTGGAAGCCCCATCCGAACTGCTTGCCACCGGCGCGCAGGGCGAGCAGCGCAGCGACGACCAGCCAGAAGGATGCGACGATGCCGAGCGTGTAGGCGACCCCATGGGCGCGGACACGGTGCTTCTCTTCCGTGGAGGACTGCAGGAGCGAGAGCGCTTTCAGGAAGAGCACCGGGAAGACGCAGGGCATGAGGTTCAGCAGCATGCCGCCGACGAACGCCAGGGCGACGGCACTGACAGCCGTGAGCTTCGTTGCGCCGCTATCCGTCGGTGTCGTGGATCCACCCGCAAGGAATGCGGGTGCGCCCGGAACGATGGGCAGGGTGATTTCGTAACTCTCTTCCGGGGAGAACTTGAGCAGGCCGTGCAGTGTCGGCGGGGGCGTCTTTGCCGCGGGTGATCTCTGCATGTGAATCTGCGCCCCATCTGCCAGTCCAAAGGCCTGCACATTGGCCGCGTCGGCGATGACGTCGGACTCCATGGGGTAGAACTCGGCATCCGTTTCGTTGGTGCCGGTTACAGCGGTGAGGTAGATGTTGTCGCCGACGCTGTTTGCCGTGAGTTTGAATGCCGGTGGGATCGGCTTCGGCATGGACTTGAGTGCTGCGCCGAGTTCGCCGACGGTCTCACCATCGTGGCTGACCTGCGTGCCGGCGGGCATGAGTTTAAGGTCGAGACCGAGGTCGGCCTTGCCGGGGACGCAGACTTCCTTGCAGACCAGCCAGTCGAGTTTAGCGGTCAGATGGACGTTGCCCTTTGCGTCGGGCTTGAGCTTCGGTGCGGCCTCAACTGTGACGGGATATGCGACGGAGTCTTCGTAGCCGTAGTCGACGGTCGTGTCGAGCGGGAGACGATCCGGCGCGGGAAACTGCAGATCGCCCGTGGTGATGCCGGTGGGCAGCGTCCATTTGACGCGTGGCGGGTAACCGGCGAAACCGGCGTTGCGCCAGTAGACGTGCCAGCCCGTCTCCATGGAGAAGACGAAGGCGACGGTCTGTTTGCCGCTTGCGGCGATCTGGGGGCCGGCGGAGATCATCTCCACCGTAAGGTGCTGTGCCTTGACCGGACCTGGTCCGCCGTTCCCTACCGTGATGCCGATCTGGCCGTGCAAGCTGGGCAACACGAGCGCCAGCAGCAGTGCCGGCAGGAGACGGAGAACACGTGGGAGGATCATCTTGATCATTGTAGGCGTGGTGCCTGCCTCAGCAACGGCTAAGTTCAGCGCACACGCATACGATGTTCGACCATGATGCAACGATCCATCACCACGCGAATACCGGCTGCTTCGGCCTTTGCGGCGGCTTCCGCGTGGACGATTCCCTGCTGCACCCAGAGGTTAGTCAGGCCGAGTTCGATCATCTCGTCCACGATCGCGGGGATGGCCCGCGGCAGACGGAAGACGTTGACGAGTTCGGGCTTCTCCGGCAGATCGCGCAGCGAGGGGTAGCTCGTCTCGCCGAGGACGGTGGCGATCGATGGGTTGACCGGCAGAATCTGTTTGCCCGCGCTCTGCATGTACGCCGAGACGTAATGGCTGGGCTTTACGGGATCGTCCGAGAGGCCGACGACGGCGATGGTCTTTGCCGCGAGCATACCTGCGATGTCTTCCCGGGAGTTCACGCGTGGCCCTTCTTCGGCTGCCAGGCGCCAAGCAGGCGGCGCGTCACAATGAGTTCGCCCGTGTGATACGACTCGTGGTCGGCGATCAACAGTGCCTCGCGCAACATGTTTTGCTTGCCGTCGCCCCATGGGAAGGGTTCGGTCAGATCGCGCTCTGCCAGCAGCTTCTCGAAGGCGGCGCGGTCCTTGCGCATCTGGGCTACGCTGTTTCCCCATGCATTTGCGTCGGGTGGTTCGGGTGATTTCGGCCAGTAGTCGTCAGGCCACTTGAGTTCCTGGTAGGTGCCGTCCGCGTTGTCGCTGAAGTCGAGGATGTCTTTCTGAGCGAGGCGGATGTGTTCGAGTAACTGCCAGGGCGAGTACGGCAGGCCCTGCGGCACCTTGCCCTGCGCCTCCGGCGGGATGCCGGTGACGGCCTCATCGAGTTTCGCGTGCGCCTGGCCGCCGTCGAGCAGCGCCTTGAGTTGCGTCTTCAGTTCCGATTCGAGCGTGGTGGCCATGACGGTTGGATGCTGAATCGATCACGGGCGCAACATTTTCCGAATCGCTTCGTCCAAGATGGCAAGCTCCTTCGGGAGCCCGGAGGAATGGTTATGCGCAAAGAAGAATGGATTGGCTGGAGTGTTCTCGCTGCCGCGTTTGGAACTGCTGCATTGACGGCCGCAGCGAATCTGTAGGCGGTCGGATTCGCTAAAGCCACCGAACGGGTCTTATCTCTGTCGAAAGAACATCATGGCCATGGCGCGTTCCATAGCGCATGTTGTGGGACGCGCCGTTCGGGCTTAGTGTTTTTGCGGTGCGTGGGCCCGTTAGTCTTTGTTGCGGGCCTTCAGCCCGCAATGGCTCACTCATTTTTTCGACCCTGGGCCAGGAAGTCGCGGACCTTCAGTCCGCCTATGTTGCCTCTGCTCATTTCTGCTGGAACGCCTAGACCTCTGCGGCACTTATGGGGCGCGCCTTAGGCGCTTGTTGATGAGGCTTTCCTGTGAGGGTGTCTGGGGTCTTCGGCTCTTTGTCGCGGGCCTTCAGCCCGCAATGCACACTCGAACCTTCAGCCCAGGGGTTTGCCCTGGGCTAGGAAGTCGCGGACCTTCAGTCCGCTGGTGTTGTCGCCGTTTGTTTCAGCTGGAGCGCCTAGACCACTGCGCACTTATGGCGCGCCTTTTGGCCTTCGATCAGGCGCTTTGTTGATGAGGCTTTCCTGTGAGGGTGTCTGGGGTCTTCGGCTCTTTGTCGCGGGCCTTCAGCCCGCAATGCACATTCGTACCTTCAACCCAGGGCTGCGCCCTGGGCTAGGAAGTCGCGGACCTTCAGTCCGCTGATGCTCACTCATATCGTCAAACCCGGGCTTTGCCCTGAGCTGGTAAGTCGCGGACTTCAGCCCGCTGACCTTGCTGCCGTTTGTCTCAGCCGGAGCGCCTAGACCACTGCGCACTTATGGGCGCGCCTTTTGGCGCTTCGATCAGGCGCTTTGTTGATGAGGCTTTCCTGTGATGGGGTATCCGGCTCTTTGTCGCGGGCCTTCAGCCCGCAATGCACACTCGAGCCTTCAACCCAGGGCTTCGCCCTGGGCTAGGAAGTCGCGGGCCTTCAGCCCGCTGATGCTCACTCATCTCTTCAAACCCGGGCTTTGCCCTGGCTTGGGAAGTCGCGGACCTTCAGTCCGCTGATGCTCACTCATATCGTCAAACCCGGGGTTAGATCGTCCTCGTATGAGGCTGTGCTTCAGGCTGATGTCTAGTGGCGCAATTGGCGCTTACAGGAGTCCTCAGGATCGTCTCGTGGTCACAACTGCAGTTGAGATAGAGACAGAAACAATAAGGGCACGGCTTGAGGCCGTGCCCTTATTACTGTTGCTGATATGCGATTACTGTTCGTTGAGGTGGGATGACTTTTGCTGATGCGAGAGATTCTCTGTGACTTCGAATATTGACTATTCGATATCTTCGATTGGGCCGGAGGGTCCGCCTTCTCGCCGCATTTTGAGGAAGCCGCGGATGAAGGGTTGGAGGTCTCCGTCGAGGACGCGGTCTACGTCGCCGACTTCTACGCGTGTGCGGAGATCCTTTGCCATGCGGTAGGGCTGCAGGACGTAGGAACGAATCTGCGATCCGAAGGTATTGTCGCTCTTGGAGTCTTCGAGTTTCTTACTTACGGCGCGTTTCTTCTCCAACTCGAATTCGTAGAGGCGCGACCGTAACATCTTCATCGCCTTCTCTTTGTTCTTGTGCTGGGAACGCTCGTTCTGACAACCCGCGACGATGCCGGTGGGAAGATGCGTGATGCGCACGGCAGAGTCGGTTGTGTTGACGTGCTGGCCGCCCTTGCCGCCAGAGCGATACGTATCGATACGCAGTTCGTCGGGCTTGATGTCGATGATGATGGTGTCATCGATTTCCGGTGAGACGAAGACGGATGAGAACGAGGTGTGACGTCGCTTTGCAGAGTCGAAGGGCGAGATGCGGACGAGGCGATGGACGCCTGTCTCACCATTCAGGAGGCCGTAGGCGAAGTCGCCCGTGATGGTGAAGGTCGCGGACTTGATGCCGGCTTCGTCGCCATCCTGGATTTCGTTGATCTCGGTCTTGAAGCCCTGGCGCTCTGCCCAGCGAAGATACATGCGCATGAGCATCTCAGCCCAGTCCTGACTCTCTGTTCCTCCGGCACCGGGGTGAACGGTGACGATGGCATTCAGTGGGTCACTCTCCTGCGAGAGCATGGTCTTGGAGTCGAGTTGTTCGGCGAATTCGCTAACGTCGTGGATCGCCTTTGCGAGTTCCCCTTCAACGTCTTCGCCTTCCTTCGCTAATTCGAAGTAGGCGTCGATATCGTCGGTGCGGCGCGCGAGTTCGGCGTCGTCGGCCAGCAGGGTTTCGAGTCGCTTGCGTTCGCGCATGAGTGGCTGCGAACGCGAGGCGTCAGCCCAGACGGCTGGGTCGGAGATATCCGTTTCAACGACGGCTAGTTGTCGCTTGAGTTTGGGCGAGTCAAAGATACTCCCGCAGATCGCGCACGCGAGCACGAACCGGGGAGTAGCTGTATTCGAGGTCAGTCAACATAAGTTCAGTTTACCGCTCGCTTTGGCGTCAGTGCCGCGTAGGCCAGCATGGCGATGGCGAGGAGCGTGCAGGCGTAGGCGAAGAGGTCGCCGTGCAGCGTGTAGAACGTCTTGTCCGCGAGGTAGTTGAAGTGGACGGCGACGGCACCGCGCTGGTTGCGCTGCATGGTTTCTGCGACGCGGCCGTTGGGATCGATGGAGGCGGTGATGCCGTTGTTGGTGTCGCGCAAGAGCCAGCGGTGATTTTCAATGGCGCGCATGCGTGCCATGTTGAGGTGCTGGAAGGGTGCGCTGGTGTCGCCGTACCAGCCGTCGTCCGAGAGGTTGACGAGGACTTCCGCGCCGTTGCGGGCGAACTGGCGGATTTCATCGCTGAAGATGGATTCGTAGCAGAGGAAGACGCCGTAGTGGTGGCCGTCGGCATCGAGGGTCGCGCGGCTGGTACCGCGATCGAAGAGGCCCACGGCCTGCGTGAGGCCGCTGGCGAAGCTGAAGAGGCTGGCGTACGGAACGAACTCGCCGAAGGGTACGAGGTGGATCTTGTCATAGCGCGAGACGTAGCCGGCGCCGGGTGTGAAGAGGAGCGCGGAGTTGTAGACACGGTAGCCGCGGCGCAGCGCGTTGTCCTGCACGTAGCCGACGGCGCCGGAGATGACCGGTGAGTGTACGTCGGCCGCGAGTTTGCGCGTCGTGGTCAGGAAGGCAGGTTTTTCCGTTGTGAAGGGCGACGGGGATTCGGGCCAGAGGATGATTCGCGTCGGCGAGTCATCGAGGGCGGATGCCTGCAGCGAAAGTGCGGCGGAGCTGCTTGCGAGGGTAGCCACGTCCGCGTCTTCTCCGCCGTTGACGGAGAGGTTGGGCTGAAGCAGAACGGCCTTTTGCGAGCCCTGGCGGACCGGAGATTGCATCATCCATCCGAAGTTTTGCGCGCCGGTGGCGATGACTGCGGCGACGAGTGCGACGGCCGTGGTGACGCGCCGGCGAGGCAGAACGACGGCGGCGGCGATGGCGGCATTTACGGCTGCGAGGACGAAGCTGAGACCGTAGACGCCGGTGATGGGCGCGAGCGATGTGAGGACGGAGTTGCCCACCTGCGAATAGCCGAGGAGGTTCCAGGGAAAGCTGGTGATGCGAGCGCGCGCGAGTTCCACGGCGATCCAGAGAAATGGCGCGGCGATGAGCGCGTAGCCGGTGCCGGCGCGGCCCACGGTATGCAGCAGGACCGCGAAGAGCGCGTGATAGAGCGCCAGGTACATGCAAAAGAGCAACATAACCATCGCGGCCACGGGGACTGCCATGCCACCGTATTGGTGCATGGTGAAGAAGATCCAGTAACAGGTGCCGAGATACCACAGGACGCCGTTGAGATAGCCTGCGATCGCGGCTTGGCGGAGGGTCCACGCGGCGCCGGCGGAGAGCAGGATCCATAGGAGCGGGATGAGCGCGAACCAGGAGAGTGCGGCTCGCCACATGGGCAGCGGACCGGCGACGGGAAAGATGACCACCTGCAGGACGCTGGTGAGCAGGAGCGCGAGGAGAACCCGGCTGGAAAGGAGGCGCATCGCGTTGGAGTCTAGCACTTTGCTGTAGTGCGGGCACCGCACGCTGCGCTGTGGGGAGGCATACAATTAACGGCATGCTCGAGATCTTCGTCCGCGCAATATCGCATGTGCTGGTCCCCATGTTCCTGATTGGTATGGCGGGGTCTGCCGTTGTGGTTGCGATCACGGTGGTCCATGACATCCATGACTTCTTCGCGGATAACGGCGAAGAGAGTAAGTCGCCGGACGGACTTAGCTAATGCTCGCGTTTGACTCCACTACACCCTCGCAGTACACTCACCGCTGGGCGACGCTTTCCCGCTGAGACAATAAGGCTCCGCCGGAGACGAGTTCCCCTTAACCAATGGCGTCAAAACGCATTCCCGCACCGACGCAATCCAGCCGAGTCCGCCTGGTCGTCGCATCCTCCGTGATGCTGACTTTCATCTCCTTCTGGCGGGCCGCTGCAATCGTTTTGAACGATCTTGGCTCCTCTGCCTTTTACGCTGGCGGTATCGCGGAAGAGGCTGTGGGCAAGTCCGCTCCCTGGCTCATCCTTGGTGTCATGCTGTTCTCCTACGCGGTGCGAGCCGTGTATGTGGAGAGCTGTTCGATGTACACGCGCGGTGGCGTATACCGCATCGTGAAGGAAGCGCTGGGCGGCACGTTTGCGAAGATCAGCGTGTCGGCGTTGATGTTCGACTATGTGTTGACAGGACCTATCTCGGGCGTGTCAGCCGGTCAGTACATTGTTGGGTTGTTCAACGGGCTTTTCATTGAGATGAGTACGTCGCCGCGCTTCCATGCGCTGGTGACAAATGCCGCGGGTTCGACGCGGCAACTCAATGTGAATCACACTTCTGCCGGTATTGCGATCATCATTACGCTTTACTTCTGGTGGCAGAACATCAAGGGTATCGAGGAGTCGAGCGAGAAGGCTCTGACGATTATGAAGATCACCACCATTATGGTGATCATCCTGATCGGTTGGGGCCTTTATAGCGTGGGCCATTACGGGGCGCACCTGCCGCCGCTGCCGACGCCTTCGAATCTTAAGTTTTCAGACGCTTCGCTTGGCTTCCTGAAACATACGAGCTTTGCGAGGAGCCTTGGACTATTCGGTATCCTGATGGCCTTTGGTCACTCGGTCCTGGCGATGAGCGGCGAGGAGTCGCTGGCGCAGGTCAATCGGGAGATTGAGCATCCGAAGCTGCAGAACCTGAAGCGGGCTGCGCTGATTATCGCGATCTACAGCATGGTCTTCACGGGCCTTGGTTCCCTGCTGGCCGTGATGCTGATTCCGGATGGCGTGCGCGTTAGTGTGTATCGCGACAACATGATCGCGGGCATGGCGATGTACATGGTCGGGCCGCTGGCGATGCGTGTTGCATTCCGCGTCTTCGTCGTAATCGTGGGCTTCCTGATCCTGGGTGGCGCTGTAAATACGGCCATCGTGGGTTCGACCGGCGTGCTGATGCGGGTTGCGGAAGATGGTGTGCTTGCGGACTGGTTCCGTAAGCCGCAGCGTAAGTTTGGTACGAGCTATCGGATCGTAAACCTGGTCTGCATTATCCAGTTGTTCGTGATTATCGTTACGCGCGGCGACGTGATCATGATCGGCGAGGCGTATGCCTTTGGCGTGATCTGGAGCTTTACGTTCAATGCCCTGGCGATGCTGGTGCTGCGTTGGAAGTACAAGGGCGAGCGTGGCGCGAAGGTTCCGCTGAACCTGAAGATTGGTAAGACGGAGTATCCGATCGGCCTGGCGTGCGTGTTTCTGGTGCTGCTGACGATCGCGATTGTGAACCTGTTCACTAAGTCCGTTGCTACCGTGAGCGGCATTATTTTCGCGGTGGCCTTCTTCATCATCTTCTCGCTGTCGGAGCGGGATAACCGCCGTCGTCATAAGGCGACTGAGCGGCAGATGAAGGAACACTTCCAGTTAGAGCATTCGGAGGAAGTGGGCCGGGATGACCTGGCGATCCGGTCGGGCGGCGTGCTGGTGACGATGCGCGACGCGCAGACGCCTCATGCATTGAAGTGGGCGCTCGCACGTACGGATACGGACGATCAGGACGTGGTGGTTCTGGCTGCGCGGATGATGGGCGCGGGCGGACCGGAGTATGTGGACGCTTCGGAACAACTCTTCAGCGAGCACGAGCAGATGCTGTTTACCAAGGCAGTCTCGGTTGCTGAGAGTTTCGGAAAGCATATTGGATTGGTCGTTGTTCCTGCGGGCGATGTGTTTGCGGCGATCGTTCGCACTGCGAACTCTCTGGATGTGGCCGCGGTTGTTTCCGGCCTGTCGACGAAGCTGACAGCGCAGGAGCAGGCTTATCACGTGGGCCAGGCGTGGGAGACTCTGCCGGAGCCGAAGCGGCAGTTCACGTTCTATGTTGTGCCGCCCATTGGCGAAGCGGAGAGCTTCCATATTGGTCCGCATACCCCAAGCATTCCGGCCAGTGATGTGCAGTTGGTGCACCGTTTGTGGCTGAATATGCGGCGCGATCCGGATATGGAGCACCTTCACCACTCCGATATTGTTACCTTTGCACTTACTCGTCTTGCGTCGTCTTATGCGAACGATCGGACCGTGACATCGCAGCAATTGCGCATGAATATGGACGAACAGAGCCAGCGACGCGGTCTTGGAGCGGTGTCCCGCTTTGAGGATACGGATGACGAAGGCCCTGGATATTCGCTGAAAACGGCTGGAACAAACGCCAATAATGCCGACGCATAACAAGTTCGTAACCCAAAATAGTTACCTAAATGCCTGCAAAGTGTAGACAATTATGGTCTACACTTACTTCGGAGCGAGAGCTCTCAGGAGGTTTCACTTGGAAGTAAACCGCATCCTCGCAGAGATCGATGCTCAGATCGCGAAGCTTCAGCAGGCCCGCGTTTTACTGGGCGGAAGCAGCACAACTGCAGCACCGGCTGTCGCGAAGAAGGCTGTTGGCCGTCCGCGCAAGATCGTCGCAGCGCCGACCGTCACGAAGAGCACCGGCTCCAGCCAGAAGAAGCGTAACCTGAGCCCTGAAGCGCGTAAGCGCATTGCGGATGCGCAGAAGAAGCGCTGGGCCGAGCGTCGCAAGTCTTCCTAAAATGTTTTTGATCCGATAGAAAAAAGGGGGAGCGCATTGCGCTCCCCCTTTTCGTTGCCCCAAACCTCTTATCGAGTGACTACGACCTCGCGCAGATTGTCTTTTGCGAGAAAGAATTTGTAGCTGGTGTAGCTGCTGAAGAGGTTCTCCACCTGGCGGTTGTTGAGGATCTCCTTCACCGGCTGGTCGTCTATCAGCTGCGCTTCCACCTGTCCGTCTTCGCGGAGATGGTAGCGGTGAAAACCATTTTCCGGCTTGGTGTGGAAGAAGGCGAGCAACTGGCCACCTGGAACGAGTGCCTGATAGAGCCGTTCGATAACCGCCTCGCGCAGGCCGCCCGGAAGATAGTCAGCTGTATCCCAGAACAGGACGGTGTCAAATTCCCGCCCGCGAAAGTTCAGATTCTCGGTGAGGAATGCCTCAATGGGAAACGCCGCGTCTGCGTCCTCAGTCGCCCATTTTGGGTCGGCAGCTTCGGAGACGACGTTCGACATGTAGATGCTGTGCCCCAGCCCGGTGAGGAAGTTGATGTTGTTGGAGGACGTAGGACCTATGTCCAGGATCCGCTGGCCCTCGTCGGCACGGAGCAGCTTGAGCAGGTGATTCCACCCGCTGGAGACCCGCGGAACTTTTGCGCTTGCCTTTGCCGCAGCGCTGCGTGATTCAGAACCGCCAAACAGACGCACATCTACCTCCGGTAGTCACGGCACGCGTGGTGCCGTGCCGTGTGAACATGACTGGTTTGCTCAGGCTTCTTTGGTGCCGGTCAACTCGACTTTACCCTTGAGGTATGCGGTGTCCTCAACGCTGAGGCGAGCTGCCGTGATGTTGCCGATGAGCGATCCACCTTTGCGTACTTCCACGCGTCCGGTCGCGATGATGTTGCCCTGCGCGTTACCCAGCACGATTGCGTCGTGCACTTGAAGGTCCGCCTTCATCTGCGCGTTCGGACCGACCGTGAGGCGGCTCTCCGTTAGTTTGATGGTGCCTTCAACTGTGCCGTCGATCGTCAGGTCTTCTGAACCGATGATCTCGCCGCGCACTGTAATGGATCTTCCCAACATCGTGGTTACTTCCCCTGCCATGGTTGCGCGCTCCCTTAGTCGACCTGCGGTGAGTCTAACCAAGTGCCTCCCGGGTGGCAACGCGCCTCCGCTTTGCGTCACTGATCGGTACACTATCGGCATCCCGGCTAGCCAGGACTTTTAGCTGCACTATGAGACTTCCCTTCCTGTTGATTCCCGCTGCCGGTGCGCTTGCCGTGCTCTCTCTTTCGTTCGCGCATGCGGCATATCACGCCACGGTTGCTGATTCGGTCACGCCCGATGCGGTTCCCGCACTGGTTGCTGAGGCCGTGAAATACCAGATGGAGGACTTTCATCACACGTCCTGGGGGCTTCGCTATCGCGTGCATCGCGTCGACAGCAAGGACGATAGTGTTCGCGAGTTGATCGAGAGTGCTGACGGCAACGTGGCCCGCACGCTTTCGCATCATGGCCGCCCATTGAGCGATGAGGAGACGGCCGCGGAAGAAAAGCGCTTGCGTGCACTTTCAGCGACCGAACTGTCTCGACGGCGGCGCAGTGCCGATTCGTCCGACAAATACGGGTTGGAGTTGATCGGCGCGTTTCCGCATGCCATGTTGTTCACAGTGGCGCCGAGCCAAACGCAGTTGCCACAGTTTTCTCGTCCGCAAGTTGTGCTGAACTTTTCACCGAATCCGCAGTATCACCCGCAGACGACCGCGCAGGAGGTGCTGCCCGGTATTGCCGGCCGTATGTGGATCGATGCCGAGACGCACCATTTGCTGCGTATTGAACTGAACGTAACGAAGAACCTGAACCTGATGTTCGGCATCCTGGCTCGGGTCTATCAAGGCGGAACGCTGACCTATGAGCAGCAGGCCATTGGCGGCGGCCACTATGCCTATCGCAACATCGACATCAATGTGAAGCTCCGAGAACTGATGGTGAAGGTGGTGCCGTACCACGAGACGCTGACGGCTACTGACATCACCTATCTACCGACGCCGCCGCGCCTGAAAGAGGCGGTCGAGATGCTGCTGAGCAGCAAACCCTGACTTATTTCGTCAGGCGTTGCTGCCGGACGGTCAGCGTGTCGACACGGTCGCGCCGCACCTCGTAGCCGCGGCCCACGGATGTGGGCACAACGATCTCTCCGGCGCTGCTGACGGTGACCTCCGGGTCGATGATGTCTTCGCTCCAGTAACGTTTTGAAGCAGAGACATCGCCGGGGAGTGAGAAGTTTGGCAGGCTGCTGAGTGCGATGTTCTGCGCGCGGCCGATGCCGCTCTCAAGCATGCCCCCGCACCAAACCGGAACGCCGTGCTGTTGCGCCACGTCGTGCACAGCGATGGCTTCGGTGTAGCCACCGACGCGCCCAACCTTGATGTTAAGGATGCGTCCGCTGCCCAGTTCGAGTGCGGCCTGCGCGTCGCGTGCATTGCGAATGCATTCGTCGAGACAGATTGCGGTGTTGATGCGCTTCTGCAACTGCGCGTGGAAGTAGAAGTCGTCGTACCAGAGCGGCTGTTCGATCATCAGCAGCTTAAATTCGTCCCACGATGCGATGTGGTCTGCGTCGCTGAGTTGATAGGCAGAGTTTGCATCGCAGCTGAGCAGGATGTCGGGCCAGCGCTCACGCACAGCGGCAAACATTTTTGAGTCATAGCCGGGCTGGCACTTCAACTTGATCCGTTGATAGCCTGCGGCTACTTCTGTCTCAACCTTGCGTAGCTGCTCCTCGATCGACGGCTGCATGCCGATGGAGACGCCGCATGCGATGACGTCACGCGTGCCGCCCAGGAGCTTTGCGAGCGCGATGCCTTTGACCTGCGCCTCGAGGTCCCAGACAGCGTTCTCAAGAGCGGCCTTGGCCATGCGGTGTCCGCGGACCTGCAGCAGCATGGCGGGCACGTCACGGCCTGTGGCGATGTCCTTGCCGATCATTCGCGGTGCGAGTTCCTGCTCCGTGATGGTCCACGCGGTGTCGATCATCTCGTCGGAAAAGTAGGGGTGCTCGCCCGCGACGCACTCGCCCCATGCGGTGAAGCCTTCGGATTGCAGTTCAATGAGGAGGATGCGACGGTCCGTCGTCTTACCGAAGCTGGTCACAAACGGATGCACGAGCGGCATCTTGATCTCACGCATTACGATCGCATCGATCTTCACAGGGTGTTCTCCTAACTCTTTGGGTGTGCAAGTTCCGCGGGTACTTCGCCCAGCAAAAAGACGCCGGTGCCGTCGGGCTGGCGGTCGTAGCCGATGATGCAAAGGCCATCGGCGAAGTGTTGCTGCAGACGCTCGCGCAGCATGGTCTGGGTTTGCTGGGCGTGCCGGTCACCTTCGGCCTTCCACTCATAGATCTGGGCGGGGACGGAGACGCGCTGCAGCACGGGCTCCTGCAGGGGTTCGCGTGCCATCACGCGCTCGGCGTGCGCTGAGCGCACCCACCACTCGGCGTAGAGGCGGTCGGTCGGCAGACCGCCCTGCAGCGGCGAGGACGATGCGCCGTAGAAGTTGGGCACGTACTTACGGCTGATGGCACCGAGGCGCGAGAGGTTGAAGAAGCTGTTCTTGATCTCGAGAGGATCGTAGGTCCACTCGATGACGTGGATGCCCTGCTCGATGGCGAGGTCGCGCTGCGCGAGCTTCATGCTGCGACCGAGGCCGCTGTTGCGATAGTCCGGAAGGACTGCGAGCATCTGCGAGTGGATGTAGCCGACGCCACGACGCTGCGCGGGCAGACCAAGATTGAAGCCGACGAGGTTATCGCCGTCGTAGGCGCCGAGTACGTGGCCGCCTAACTTCTCAGCGAGGAAGAAGACGCGGCGCGGCAGTATCTCGCCCGCGGAATATTGCCATGTTTTCTGCTGGAGATCGACGCAGCCCTCGAACTCTTCTGGAGTTGTCAGTCGTGCGATGCGGAGTTGGCTCATGCCTGTCTCTCCGCGGCTTTTGCCTTATCCCACAGTGCGTCTTTCTCCTGCAAGGAGAGGCCTTCGAAGGCTTCTCCTGCTTCAACTTCCATGGCATGGAAGCGACGGCGAAACTTTGCATTCGCCTTGCGCAACGCCTGTTCCGGGTCTACCTGCAAGTGACGGGATAAGTTGGTAAGGACAAAGTACAGATCGCCAATCTCTTCTTCTAACTTAGCGGCATCCGGAGAGTCGGTAACTTCTGCTCGGACCTCTGCGATCTCTTCCTGCACCTTGTCGAAGAGGCCGGTGACGTCGGGCCAGTCGAAGCCGATCTTTGCGGCTTTCGAGCCGAGCTTGCGTGCTTCGACGAGAGCCGGCACAAACTTCGGGACATCTGCCAGGTAGCCTTCGCTTTCCTTTGGCTTGCCGGCGCGCTCCTGCTGCTTGACCGCTTCCCAGGTGCGATTGACATCGCTGGCGGTCTCGGCGACGGCGTCGGCGAAGATGTGGGGGTGACGGCGGATGAGTTTGGCGCTGAGGCCGCGGACGACTTCTTCGATGTTGAAGTGGGCGTCATCTGCGGCGATCTGCGCGTAGAAGATGACCTGCAGCAGAAGGTCGCCGAGTTCATCACGGAGTTCGGGCCAGGCGCGGCGATCGATGGCGTCGAAGACCTCGTAGGTCTCCTCAAGCGTGTGCGGCTTGATGGAATCCATGGTCTGTTCGCGGTCCCATGGGCAGCCGCCGGGGGCGCGAAGCTGGGCCATGATGCGGACGGCCTCTGCGAAGGCTTCGCCTGCAGCCTGTGTCGATGAGTTGTCGCTCATGCCTTCATCGTATCAACGCGATGCAGTATGCTGCTGAGCATGGATCGCGACGAACAAACATCCGGATCGAACAAGCCCCTGTGGCTGCTGGTAATTCCGGTGCTGGCGCTGATCTTTCCCGCGCTGTACAACCGCGAGACGCCGACGCTCTTCGGATTTCCGTTCTTCTACTGGTACCAGTTGGCGTGGGTATTTTTGGCGACGGCGGTGCTTGGCATTGTGTACAAGCTGACGCGGAACTAGCTGCCCTGCGCGTCCCGCAAGGCGATGACGACCTTTGCCGTGGTGATGAGCTGGCCGACGTGCCGCTGCGTGTGTTCCGCGATGTGGATGAGTAAGCCTGCGAGGGTGGTGGGCAGGTTGGCGCGGCCTACGCTGCGCTGCTGCGGCAGATCTTCGACGGGAAACGACATTATGAAGGGCTGCACGCCGCGGATGGCTTCGACCAGCTCGCGCAGGAGCTGCTCGCGGTCGGTACCCGGGATGCGCTCTTCCTTGAGGGCGCTGAGCTGGTCTTCCGAGAGCGGTTTCGCTTTGGCGTAGGTGGTGAGGCGGTCGATGCTGCGGGTGATGTGGCGGATCTGGAAGGCCACGGAGGGCATGCCGAGCGGCTCGAGTTCGAGCGCTTCTGCGTCTAGATCGCGCGTCCAGCGGAGGGCGTCTTCTTCCGCGAGTTCGAGCGCGTGAAGGACGGCCCGGCGTACGGGGTCGATGTCCGTGTGGGTGCCGCGCAGCCATGGTTCCGGTTGTTGCTCAGCCATTGGGGGCCTGCCTCTCTCGTCACTGATAAACTTAGCGGTGACAAGCCATGTTTGAAAACCTTCAGGAAAAGCTACAGCGCACCTTTAAGAACCTTCGCGGCCAGGGCACCATCACGGACGAGAACATCTCCGAGGCGTTGCGTGAGATCCGCCTTGCCCTGCTTGAGTCTGACGTCAACCTGACGGTGGTCAAGGCGACGATCGATCACATCCGCGAGAAGGCCATTGGCACGCAGGTGGCGACGGCGCTTTCGCCCACGGAACAGATCATCAAGATTGTGCACGATGAGCTGGTGGAGATCCTGGGTAAGGATACGGCGAAGTTCAAGTTCAGCTCGCAGCCTCCTTCGGTGATTTTGATGGCGGGCCTGCAGGGTTCGGGTAAGACGACCACGGCGGGCAAGCTGGCCGCGTGGCTGAAGAAGGGTGGACACCGGCCGATGCTGGTGTCAGTCGACGTCTACCGGCCGGCGGCGCGTGAGCAGCTGGCGATCGTGGCGAAGAGCGTTGGCGCTCAGATCTACATTGGCAAGACGGGTGACGACGAGGCGGGGACGCCGCTGGTGGAGCGCCTGGCCAAGGAAGCGCTGCGCGAGGCGCGGAACTTTGGTAATGACGTGCTGATCGTCGATACGGCTGGTCGTCTGGGCATTGATACCGCGCTGATGGACGAGATGAGCAAGCTGAAGGCGCTGCTCAATCCTTCGGAGATTCTGTTTGTCGCGGATGCGATGACGGGCCAGGATGCCGTCAATTCTGCCGATGCGTTCCATAAGCAGCTTGGGATTACGGGCGTTGTCCTGACGAAGATGGACGGCGATGCTCGCGGTGGCGCGGCGCTTTCGATTCGGAATGTGACAGGCGCGCCGGTGAAGTTCCTGGGTACGGGCGAGAAGCCGGATGCGTTTGAGCCGTTCCATCCGGACCGTATCGTGTCGCGCATTATGGGCATGGGCGATCTGCAGACGCTGCTGGAGCGGGCGGAAGAGAAGCTGGATCGCGGCAAGGCCGAGGAGTTTGCGAAGAAGGCCCTGAGCGGCGATGGCTTCTCGTTGGAGGATTTCCGGGATCAGCTTCGGCAGATCAAGAAGATGGGATCCATGCAGTCGATCCTGAAGATGATGCCGAGCGTTGGGCCGTTCCAGGGTCTGCAGCAGGCTGCGGAGAATGTGGACGAGGGTCAGTTGACGCGGACCGAGGCGATCATCAACTCGATGACGACCAAGGAGCGGCTGAATCACGAGATCATCAGCGGATCGCGGCGTAAGCGGATTGCGGCGGGCAGCGGCACGTCCGTGCAGGAAGTGAACCAGTTGCTGAAGCAGTATGGCCAGATGCGCAAGATGTTCAAGGGCCTGGGCAGCGGTGGTGGCAAGATGCAGCGCCGGTTGATGAGCCAGATGGGCAGCATGGGGCGTGGTGGCGGTTTCGGCCGCTAATTCCCTGTTCTTCCAGGACGGCATCCTGATTTGGCAGTCTTAGCGCGGATGTGTGGGACGAACAGCGGTGATTTCTTCGTTGCGCGTTGCAGCAGGCGTTCTCTAGACTCCTTCGCATGAGATTCCTTAAGACTGCCGCCGCTACTTTGCTGTTGTGCGCTACCACCGCTGTCGTACAAGCCCAGGACTGGGCTGTGAAGAAGCTGGACGCATCGCCACGCCACCACGAGTACGTCACGCTGCAGGCGGGTGGCAAGCCCATTCAGGCGTTTGTCGTCTATCCCGAGGTGAAGAACAAAGCGACTGCTGTTGTTCTGATCCCGGAGATCTTTGGTTTGTCCGCGTGGGCTAAGACCATGGCCGACGATCTTGCCGCGGCCGGTTATGTTGTGATCGCTCCGGATGTACTCAGCGGCATGGGACCGAATGGTGGCGGAACGGATTCATTTGCCAGCATGGATGCCGTGACGAAGGCTGTTTCGGGGCTGGATAACGAGGTGGTCATGGCCGATCTGGATGCAGCGGCCGACTACATCAAGAAGGTGCCGGCGGCGAGCGGAAAGCTGGCTGTGACGGGCTTCTGCTGGGGCGGCGGAAAGAGCTTTGCGTTTGCAACGCATCGCAAGGATCTGAGTGCGGCGTTTGTGTTCTACGGACCGCCGCCGAGCGATGCCGACATGGCGAAGATCAACGTGCCGATCTATGGCTTTTATGCGGGTAATGATGCACGCATCAATGCGACGCTGCCTGCGACTGTGACCGCGATGAAGACGGCCGGCAAGACCTTTGAGCAAGTGACCTATGACGGCGCGGGCCATGGCTTTATGCGCGCCGGTGTGGACCCGACGAATACGGTCGACGGCAATAAGACCGCTCGCGAGCAGGGATTTGCTCGGATGAAGGCAGAGCTGGCAAAGATCGACAAGATGCCCGCGGGCAAGCCGCATGCGGCGCTATATTCGCCTGTGCCGCGTAAGAAGCCTGTGTCTGCGAAGGCTAGCGCGATGCAGTGCCATGACATGAACATGAGCGGCATGTAGGCGCCCGATCTGTGCAGTCAATGCCTTGCAGTCAGTGCTTTGTGGCGGAGGGATCTCGTGGGCTCGGAAGGGCACAGCTTCGGTTGTGCCTATTCCATCTCTTCGGAACCGGGCCTTAGCCCCTGAGGTTTCGCTTCTTTGTTTCCTCGGCGAAGACAAGGAAGCTTACCTCAGGGGCTGAAGCCGACAGCATTTTCGGATTTCATTTGGCACAGCTGAAGCTGTGCCCTTCCGCACTTCTGGAGGTAGCAAATGGCAGTGGAAGCTTCGAAGATTACTCCGTTTCTGTGGTTCGACGGCAACGCCGAAGAGGCCGTGGATTTTTACCTTTCGGTCTTCCCCAACTCGAAGAAAAGCGGCGGCCTGACTGGTCCTGACGGCAAGGCGATAACGGTCGCGTTTGAACTGGAAGGATTGAAGTTCACCGCGCTGAATGGCGGCCCCCACCACAAGTTCAACAAGGCAGTTTCCTTTGTCGTTCAGTGCAAGGACCAGGCGGAGATCGACTACTACTGGGAGAAGCTGACATCCGATGGCGGCCAGGAGGTGCAGTGTGGCTGGCTTGATGACAAGTTCGGACTCGCCTGGCAGATCGTTCCGGAGAATATCGGCTCTTTACTGAAGCACCCGAAGGCGATGCAGGCCATGATGCAGATGAAGAAGTTCGTCATTGCAGACCTGGAAGCGGCAGCGAAGGAGTAATCCCTGGGGGCGCGGGAGCTACGCTCCGAAGAATCCCGCGTCCTTTGCCGCTGCCAGCTTTGGCTCCAGGTATTGCCACAGTGCGGGACAGCCGTCCTCAATCTGACCGCGAATGCGGCCCGCGACGCGCTCGTAGGAGATGCCGTTCTCTTTCCAGCTCTGTCCGCCGTTGTTGAGGTTTAGCAGCGCAGGCATCGCGCGATCGATCGCGTTGGCGTAGCGCGCCTCGGGTGTCGTTCCCTCTTCAAACTCCTGCCAGAACGCGAGCATTTCTTCTGCGAGTTCGGCGGGCAGCAGCCCGAAGATGCGCCGGACAGCCTGTAACTCATCCTGCTTGCGTTCGGCCCATCCGCCCTGCACGAAGACCATGGTGTCGCCTGTGTCGATTTCGCCGATGTCGTGGACGAGCAACATGCGCAGGACACGATCCATCGCGACGGGCTGGGGCGCGTACGGCTGAAGCGACCATGCCATCAGCGCCAGTTGCCAGCTATGTTCGGCGGAGTTCTCATACCGATCCAGACCAAGCGGCTTCACCTTGCGGGTTACCCCCTTGAGCTTTTCGATTTCCAGAATGAAACCAATTACCTGCTGCATTGCGTTCGCTCCCTGGCGGCGAGACCGCCCTGGGAAAGCATAGCCGCATCTCAACCTGAGAGAATGGTTTCAATGCCGCAACTGCAAAGCAAGCTCGACGAGATCACCTTCAACACCCGCAAGCTGGTGCAGCCGGAACGGCTTGCCATCAGCGAGCAGACGATCGCCGAACTCTTCGAGACCGGTATTGAAGACCGTGTGCTGCCGGTTGGCGCGATCGCGCCGGAGTTCACGTTGCCGGATGCGATTTCGGGCAAGCCGATCCGGTCGACCGACCTGCTGGCGCTTGGGCCGCTGGTCATCAACTTCTTTCGTGGGCGCTGGGATCCGTACTGCGTGACTGAGCTTGAAGTGTGGCGCGATCTGTACCCGGAGTTGCGTGAACGTGGCGCGTTCATCGTCGCCATCTCACCAGAGACGCTGCGCCAGAGTGACTTTGCCGTGCAGCAGTACGGGATTCCCTACCCTCTGCTGCAGGATACGAACTCCGCACTGGCAGAACAGTTTGGGATTGCTTACAGCGTTTCTGCGGCGCTGCAGAAGTATTACCGGTCCATCCTGGTGAACATTCCCTTCATCAACAGCGGCAAGAACGTGATGGCGCCCGTGGATGATGCGGTTTGGAAGATGCCGTTGCCGGCTACGTTTGTGATTGGACAGGATGGTGTCATTAAGTTCGCCGAGGCGCATGCGGATTTTCGTGTTCGGCCTGAGCCTGAGGATGTTTTGGCTGCTTTGTAAGCCTCTGGCTCATCGTTGCGCGCTGCGACTGCGGTCGCGCTTTGCGCGACGGGTGGTTTCACTGCCCTCTGATATTGGGTGGGCGGGCCAGGACACATGCAGATCCCTCCGCTTCGCTGCGGGATGACACACTTTAAGAGTGTGTGGCGTCACGAAGAAGAGGCGTGCCCTTGGGCACGCCTCTTGTCGTTGGTGAGCTTGCTTTATGCGAGTGCTTCTGCCATTGCGAGGCCAAGCGTGTTCAGACCCTTGGTGACATCTGCACCGAGGTGGACGCGAAGGGCGCGACGGCCGCGCTGCTGCAGTACGGCGAGATCGCCTGCTGCCTGTGCGTCAATCACGACGCCGAAGGTGTAGCGTGCGTTCGGAATGGCGACGTCGGTTGCGTGGTCTGCGGTGATCTGCAGGAAGACCCCTGTGTTCGGTCCGCCCTTGTAGTCCTGACCGGTGGAGTGCAGGAAGCGGGGGCCGAAGCCGAGGCAGGTGGCGACGGTTTCGCGGTCGCGCACCAGCATGCGGAAGGTCTGGATGAGCTTCTCGTGCTCGTCGGTCATCTTAAGGTAGGCAAGCGTGGCGAAGTAGTCGTTCGGCTTGATCTGCGCGAGATGCGCCTTCAGGTACTCGGTGAGGGTCTTGGCGCTGGCGGTGGTGGACAGTGTCAGGCCGTAGGTCTCGTCAGCGTAGAGCTTGATGCCGTCGACGTCGAGGATTGCCTCGTGCTCGGCCAGCTTACCCGTCTCGTTGTACTCGTCGGTCAGCTTGCGCGTCTCGATCTTGGCAGCTTCCACGTCGGGCTGGTTGAAGGTGTTGATGCCCATGACCGAACCGGCGACGGAGACTGCGATCTCCCAGAGGAACATGATGCCGGGCAGTTCGTAGACGTCGTCGATGGTGAACTGGACGACCGGGTGACCGGCGGCGGCGAGTGCTTCCACTGCAGCGTCCTGTGCGGCGTTATCGCTGGTGCTGAGGCGGATGTAGGCGAAGACGCGATCCTTGCCGTAGACACTGGGCGGACCAACGGGCTCGCGGTCGACGGGCGTGATGCCCTTGCCGGTTTTACCGGTCGATTCCGCGATGAGCTGCTCGAGCCAGGCGCCAAGGTCGAAGATCTCCTTCGAGGTGAAGAAGGTCAGCTTGTCCATGCCGGCGTTGTGCGCGTCGCCGAGGACGATACCGAGCAGGGCTCCCGCATTGGTCGCGATGTCCGTCTTGTGTGCGACGTCAACGCCACGCTTTGCCTCTGCGAGGAAGCGCGGAACATCCAGACCCGCAACGGCTGCGGGAACGATGCCGAAGTTCGACAGCGCCGAGAAGCGGCCGCCGATGGTCTTGTCACCGTAGAAGATGTGGCGGAAGCCGTCCGCCTTGGCGACTGCTTCCATCTTGCTGCCGGGATCGGTCACAGCGATGAAGTGCTTGCCAGCATTGCCTGCGCCGACTTCCTTGGCCATCTCGCTGAAGAAGTAGTCCTTCAGGATGTTCGGCTCGAGGGTGGAGCCGCTCTTGGAGGAGACGATGCAGATGGTCTTCTTGAGATCGACGGCAGCACGGGCGGCGGCGACCTGCGCAGGATCGGTGGAGTCGACGATGTGCAGCTTGGGGAAGCCGGGCTGCTGGCCGTAGGTGAGCGACAGGACTTCCGGGCAGAGGGAGGATCCGCCCATGCCGAGCAAGAGGGCGTGGGTAAAGCCGGTGCTGCGAATGTCTTCACGCAGTGCTGCGAAGGAGGCGAGGTCAGCCTGCTGCCGCTCGACGATGTCGAGCCAGCCGAGCCAGATGGACTCGTCATCGCTGCCCGTGGCGGAGGTCCAGAGCGATGCGTCCTTTGCCCAGAGGCGGCCTAGCTTGTCGCCCGATTGCCATGCGGCGGCGGTGGTGGTGACGGTGCTTTGCAGCGCGGACGGGAGCGAAATCTGCAGATCAAGCGAGCTCATAATGACTCCCATTCTATGGGAGGCCGGGTTGCGACCGGATGACCGGTGCCTGCGAATCACGCCAAACCTTGCCGGAAGAATGGGTAGGCACATTGCACAGGGTCGTGGAAGGCGGCTACACTAAGAGTGCGTTAATCGCTCGTTTGCGCGTTATTCGAACGAGAATGCGCGAATGCCCGTATTCCAGCGCTTCCATGAGGTGATCTGCGTGTCTGTGCTTCCTGTACCTGTGTCTGCCGCCGTTGCTGAAGTGCCCGTGAAGGTTTCGCCCGCAAAGGCGCTTGAGATCTACCAAGGCGATGCGAATTTTATGACATCTCTTGCGCGAGGCCTGACGGTGCTGGAGACGTTTACGCAGCAGACGCCGCAGATGACCATCTCGCAGCTCTCAAATAAGACGGGTCTTAGCCGGGCTGCCGTTCGCCGCTGTCTGTACACACTGAACAAACTTGGGTATGTGGGTTCGGAAGACGGCCAGCGCTATAGCCTGCGGCCGAAGATGCTGACGCTGAGCCATACCTACACGGTAAGCAACACACTGTCGTCCGCGGCGCAGCCAATCCTGGAGCGCATGAGCGAGAAGCTGAACGAGAGCTTCAGCGTTGCGACGCTGGATGGCGACGAGATCGTCTACATTGCACGCACGCAGGTACAGCGCGTGATGAGTGTGGATCTTCACATCGGCAGCCGCCTGCCGGCTTATTGCACGAGCATGGGTCGCGTGATGATTGCTTCCCAGCCGCCGGATGAGGTGGAGCGCTACCTGTCGCGGGTGGTTCTGAAGCCGTTTACGCCGCGTACGGTGAACACAGTTGAGAAGCTGCGAATGCTGCTGCGGAACGTTCGCCGAAACGGCTACGCCGTCTGCGATCAGGAGTATGAGGTCGGCCTGCGGTCGATGGCGGTGCCCGTCTATGCGCCTAGCGGCAAGGTGATTGCGACCATCAACCTGAGCGGTCATGCACCGCGTATGCCTATGATGGAGATGCAGGCGCACTTCCTCCCCTACTTGCGCCAGGCTGCAAATGAGCTGAGCGTCTTCCTGCGCTAACTGCATTTCTGAAGATCTGGTCAACACCCTTGTGTCTGCTTTCAGTGTGGATGTAAACCACTGATCCCCTTTGCTCGTCGCAGCTTAGGAGATTAGTGGCCATCTTGCCTTGGCAACTGTCAGAAAGATTGGGTGTCCTCACGCACATGCCCGCAAATTCGGCTCTTCAGCCTGAACGGCACCTGCCGTGCCTGGAACCGGTTCGAGCGGGAAACCGTCTGGACCTGGCCGTGGTACTGCCCACCTACAACGAGCGTGAGAACGTGCCGCTGATCCTGGCGGAGCTTGCGCAGCATCTGCATGGGCTGCGGTGGGAGGCCATCTTTGTTGATGACGACTCGGGCGACGGTACCGCGGATGTTGTGACGGCGTGCGCCGTCGAGACGCCGAACGTGCGACTGATCCATCGCGTGGGACGACGCGGTTTGGCGTCCGCATGCATTGAAGGCATGATGGCAACTCATGCGCCTGTGATCGCGGTGATGGATGCCGATCTGCAGCACGATACGGCGATTCTGCCGGAGATGCTGCGGCGGCTCCGGCGTGAGTCGCTGGACGTTGTGGTGGCCACGCGGAATGCGAGCGGCGGCAGCATGGGCGAGTTCGAGCGCGGACGTGTGCTGTTGAGCCGCTGCGGACAGAAGATCAGCCAGTCGATCTGCCGTTGCGAACTCTCGGATCCGATGAGCGGCTACTTCCTGTTGCGGCGCGAGTTCCTGATGGAGGTTGTGCGCGATCTGCAGGGTGAGGGGTTCAAGATCCTGGTCGATCTGCTGGCGTCGTCATCGCGGCCGGTTCGCGTGGGCGAGGTGGGCTATACCTTTGCGGCTCGGCGGCATGGCGAGAGCAAGCTGGACCTGGTGGTTGGGATTGAGTACCTGTTCATGGTGGTGAACAAGTTGCTGGGCAATGCCCTGCCGCCGCGGATGGCGATGTATCTGATGGTGGGCGGCTTTGGATTGCTGGTGCACCTGGTGACGCTGCTGACGTTGATGCGGCTCCATCACATGCACTTTGTCGAGGCGCAGTTCTTTGCGACGACGCTGGCGATGGTCGCGAACTTCTTTGCGAACAATCGCATCACCTTCCGCGATCGCCAGTTGACGGGAGCTCGCGTGCTGCCGGGGCTGGCGAAGTTTGCGCTGGCGTGTTCGTTTGGGGCTTGGGCGAATGTGGTGCTGTCACGCGCGCTGCTGCAGTCGAATGTGGAGTGGTACCTAGCGGGACTTTCGGGGATCGTTCTTGGATCGGTCTGGAATCTTTCTGTGAGCAGCGTCTTTACCTGGCCCGTGCGCCGGCGGTCGACGGTCTCTGCTGCACCCGGGCGGTTCCGGTCCGCCGTTGAGGCAGTCCGCTGATCGAGAACGGTATGTCGAGTGAGCTTGGACGTAGCCGTCGCACGGTGCTTCTAGTGCTGTGGTTGCTGGTGCTGGCGGTGTTCCCAGTGTGGGTGCACTTCGACGCGCCGGGTTGGGACGTCGCCGTTTATGCCAAGGGGATGCGCGATGCGGCTGCTGGTCTGGATCCGTATGAGCAGGCGATGGCCGTGCAGCGCACTTATCATGCGTCGCACGCGCTGCAGGCGGGAGTCGCGCCTCCGTATAGCTATGTGTACTCGCCGATCACTCTGCCTTTGCTGCGTGGGATCGCGCATGCTCCGGAGTGGCTGAGCGGGGCGGTGTACTGGCTTCTATATGCCCTGGGCGCGCTGGCGCAGATCTGGGTCGGGATGCGTTTTGTGCGGCGGCAGGAGTTTGGTGTCTTTGCGTTTGTGGCTCCGCTAACGCTCTTCTTCCCTGGCCTGCTGGCGAATGGGACCGTTCAGAGCGGGAACATTGCTTACATCCTGTATGCCCTGGTCTTCTCTGCGGCGGTGTATGGCTGGCGGCGGCAGCGATGGGGATGGTTCTATGCCGCGGTCTTGATTGCATCGTGCGTCAAGGCGCCGTTGCTTAGCCTGGTGGTGATTGCACCGCTCTCTGCCCGGCGGCAGATTCTGCCGGCTGTGGCGACGGTGGCTGCGGGGGTTTCGCTGTTCGGGTTCCAGCCGATGCTTTGGCCTTCGCTCTTTCGACACTATCTGCAGGCTGTGGAGCTGCAGTTCAGCTATAACCGCGACTTTGGCTGTAGCCCTGCCGGGCTTTTCAGCGCTATCCGGTTCGATCATGGACTGTCGTATGCGCCTGCCAGCTACTTTGTCTATTTGGCGTATGCGCTGCCGCTGCTGGGCTGCATGTTCTATCTGTCGCGGCGGTTTTTTCGCGGGGACTTTACGCTGCAGGAGTGGGCGCCGTTGCTGCTGGTGGGGACCATCCTGCTCAATCCGCGACTGCTGGAGTATGACGTTGCACCGATCACTCTGCCGCTGGCGCTGCTGGCGTGGCGTTGGGTCGCCGGTCTTGGGCGCTTCCGCGTGGTTGCGGCATCTGTTGCTGTCGCGTTCTTTGTGGTTGCGAACGGCTTGTCGATCTATAGCTGGGAGGTTCGTAAGCGGATCGATGGGCCGCTGCTGGTGATCCTGTTCGTCGCCGGCGCCTGGACGCTGTTGCGTTCTGCCCGGGCGGCCGGCGACGAACTTGAGATCTACCGCGAGACGCCTTCGAGGGGCGAACTGGCCGAGGCGTAGAGTCTGCGGGGCATGCGGCCTGCGAGGAATGCCTGACGGCCTGCGAGGACTGCGTTGCCCATGGCTTCAGCCATCAGGACCGGCTCTCGTGCTTCGGCTATGGCGGTGTTCATCAGGACGGCATCGAATCCCATCTCCATGGCTACGGCGGCGTCGCTTGCTGTTCCTACGCCGGCGTCAACGATCAGCGGAACTTCTGTGATCATCTCGCGAAGGATACGGAGATTGGCGGTGTTCTGCAGACCTAGGCCGGAGCCGATCGGTGCGCCCAAGGGCATGACCGCGGCGGCTCCGACGTCGATGAGACGTTTCGCAAAGACAATGTCATCAGAGGTATAGGGCAAAACCGTAAAGCCTTCCTTGACGAGAACCTCGGTCGCTAACAGCGTTCCTGCTACGTCTGGATAGAGGGTGCGCTTGTCGCCGATGACCTCGACTTTGACCCAGTCGGAGAGACCAACCTCGCGTCCGAGGCGTGCGGCGCGGATGGCTTCTTCTCCGGTATAGCAGCCGGCGGTATTGGGCAGCAGGAAGTAGCGCTGGGGATCGATGAAGTCCAGCAGGGACTCGGACGAGCGGTCGAGGTTGACCCGGCGGACGGCGACCGTCACCATCTCTGCCCCGGAGGCCTCAATGGCGTCGCGCGTCTCCGCGCCGTCTTTGTATTTGCCTGTTCCAACGATCAGTCGCGACTGAAAGGCCTTGCCTGCAATAACCAGAGGTTCCATGGACTCCATTCTAAGACCGTTGAGCGGTGCGGTACTGTGCCGGTCGTCACCACCAAGAGCAAACGGCCCGAGCCATTGCTGACTCGAGCCGTTGCCGGTGAACTGTTGAGATTGACCTGAGGCGTCCACTCTTTCGGAGGGCCTCGGCGGAGTTTGCTGATGATCGTACTTTCGGCAAAAACACTTGCCAGGTCTAGAGCGGAAGCCCTAAGCCTCAGTCACCTCACGTACTGTTGAACCACACAAATAACTGTCAGATTTCATAGGCTGGATCATCCTCCTTTCCCGTGTAAGGACAACATACGCCTGAGTTCGCCGCGACTGCAAGCGGGAGTACCGCGCCGGTTTCCGCCGCATGAAAAGCATCCTCTGCGTGGCGCGAATCGTCACACCGCGAGTTGTTTTATTTCGGAGGCAAGGCGTTATGAAGGCATTGGTTGTGGTGGGTGTGGTGTTGATGCTGGCGGGTGTGGCCAGCCTGGTGACGGGCGGCTTCTCATTCACTCATCAGAAGAAGGATGTGGACGCGGGCCCGATCCAGATCAGCCACGAGTCGACAAAGCATGTTCCGGTGGGCCCGATTGTTTCGGGTGTGCTGATCGTCTGCGGCCTCGGTCTGGTCGTTGTTGGCGCGAAGAAGTAGTCCTCACCGGTTTCCAAACCGATCCGAAGGCCCAGGCGCATCGCCTGGGCCTTCTCTGCGTTTCAAGGAGTACTGCGCTGGAAGACGCCGCAGCGCGGGCTGGTTCGAGGGAACCCCTATACTTCGACTGTGCGTGCCGAGCTTCTCATTCCAGCGATAGCGTTCCTCTTCGGTCTGTTGATCGGCAGCTTTCTGAATGTTTGCATTGCGCGGCTGCCACTGGATGAGTCAATCGTCACACCCCGCTCGCGATGCATGGCTTGTGGCCACACCATCAGGTGGTACGACAACATCCCTGTGTTGAGCTATCTTCTGCTGCGTGGCCGTTGCCGCGACTGTGGCGCGGGGATTTCCTGGCAATACCCCGCGGTGGAGTTGACCACCGGCATCTGGTTTGCACTTTGCGCCATGACCGTGGTGGATGGGCACGGCCTTTCCGGCGATGTCTTCGCGCGGCTGCTCGTTCATGCCGTCGGTGTCGCCACACTTGGCTGCCTGCTGATCGCGCTATTGGTCATCGACTGGAAGCACTATCTGCTGCCGAACACGCTGACAATTCCCGGCATCTTGCTGGGCCTGCTGTTCGCCTGTGCCGAAGCGGTCTTTCTGAACGACAACGAAGGCAATGTCGTTCTGAAACGTGCTCCCGACATTAATGCGGCTGGCTCCGGCCGCAGCCCTGGCAACATCTTCCTGACAGGGACCGAGCACCTGATCTTCGGGCGGCTGCTTGCCGCCGTGGGCGCGTTTCTGCTGCTGTACCTCATCCGGCTTGCTTACCGAGCCATTCGCAAGCGGGACGGCATGGGATTGGGCGACGCCAAGCTACTGGCGATGATTGCGGCTTTCGTGGGGTTCGCGGCGACGGTTCTGTCGCTATTCGTCGGGCTGATGCTGGCGACACTTTATGCGGCGGCCCTGCTGACAGGACGTCGAGCAGGTGCAGCGACGCGACTGGCATTCGGCAGCTTCCTCTGCCTTGGCGGCCTTGTTGCCGCAATGTACGGTGCGCGGATTACCGACGCTTACCTCGCACTCTTTCGCTAGGCGGGTTTCTAGTAGTCGCATGTAAAAAATATTTGACATTGATATCGGAGCCGATTACGGTCTCTCATGTCAAACATTTTTGACATGGAGACGGTTCGATGAACTACCAGGAGCGGACGCTATATGGCACACTGATCGCCGACTTGCTTGTCTATGTGCTTTACCTCTGGCACCCGGCGAAGACCAACTCGTTAGGCTGGATCGCAGGGTCGATCCTGGTGCTGATCGTGGCACAGATCATCGTGCAATCCGCGATTGCGATCAGAACACGCAATCTGCTTCAGGACGAACGCGACCTCCTGATCCGGCTGCGAGGCTACCGCGCGGGTTACCTGACCTTTGTCATTTGCATCGTCTCTGGCCTGGGTCTTCTGTGGATGCACGAGGCGTTCGGGCGGATCAACCCGAACCGCATGGGAATCCACTTCCTCAGCGTCATGTTCGGCATGCTGATCGTGGCAGACGTCGTCCGGGTGGTGACGCAGTTGATTGACTATCGGAGGGCTGCATAATGGGCGGCATCCGCAACCGGATCCGAGACCTACGCGCGGCACAGACGATGACGCAGCAGCAACTGGCCGATGCCATCGGGGTGACGCGGCAGACGGTCATCGCCATCGAGCAGGACAAGTATTCTCCGTCGCTGGAGGTCGCTTTCCGCATCGCGACCCTCTTTCAGGTTCCATTGGAGGACGTCTTCCAGTACGACGCAGCAGCAGTCAAAGCGAAGAAGTAGCCCGCGAAATGCCGTCGACCAACTTAACCGCCGGAGACGGCTCCGACGATCAGGAGGGGTTCGTTTCCTGAGGCGACAGCTTCGGGCAGATGTTGGTCGATGTCCTGGTGTGAGATGTCTTCGTTGCAGGCGAAGAATCGCAGGTAGGGCCGGCGCAGTTGCGTGGTGTGATCGCGCACGGTGCCCTGCAGGGCAGGCAGCTTCGCCTCCAGCGCCTCCATCATGGAGCGTTGCGTGGGCTGCTCGCCGGCTTCCAGCTCAACCAGAGGCGCGACGTGTGCCAGCCGGCAGAGGTTCGCCGGCAGTTCTACCCGGATCTTCATGCGAGCGTCTGTGCCTCGACGGAAAGCACCGCGGGCAGGTCGCGCACGATCGCATTCCAGCTGTCGCCGCCATCGGCTGACGCGTAGACCTGCCCCCCCGTCGTGCCGAAGTAGACGCCGCACTTGTCGAGTGAGTCGACGCTCATGGCGTCGCGCAGCACATTCACGTAGCAATCCTTTTGCGGCAGGCCAGCCGTCAATGCCTCCCACTCATTGCCACCGCCTCGGCTGCGGTAGACGCGCAGTGCGCCGTCCATTGGAAAGTGTTCTGAGTCGCTCTTGATCGGCACGACGTAGACGGTCTCTGGTTCGTGAGCGTGTACGTCGATGACGAAGCCAAAGTCAGTCGGCAGGTTGCCGCTTACCTCTGACCACTGATCCCCTGCGTTGTCGGTGCGCATGACGTCCCAGTGCTTCTGCATGAAGAGTGTCTGCGGCCGCGATGGATGCATGGCGATGTGATGGACACAGTGGCCGACCTCAGCGTTGGGATCGGGAATATGCTGCGAACGCAGGCCCTGGTTGATCGCCTTCCAGGTTTCGCCGCCATCATCCGTTCGGAAGGCTCCCGCGGCGGAGATGGCGATGAACATCCGCCTGGCGTCCGAAGGATCCTGCACGATGGTGTGCAGGCACATGCCGCCGGCGCCCGGCGCCCAGTTCGGGCCGCTGCCGTGTTTGCGGAGACCTGCGAGTTCCGTCCAGCTTGCGGCACCATCCGTCGACCGGAAGAGCGCGGCATCTTCCGCACCGGCGAAGACGACCTCTGGATCGAAGAGCGATGGCTCCAGGTGCCAGACGCGCTTGAACTCCCACGGATGAGGCGTGCCGTCGTACCACTGGTGTGTTCCAGCCACGCCCTCGTAGAGGAATTTATTCCCGGCGGCAGCCCAGGTCTTGCCGCCGTCGTCCGACCGCTGCACCACCTGCCCGAACCAGGCAGAGGTTTGCGAGGCATAGATCCGGTCAGGATTCAGCGGCGAGGCCTTCAGGTGATAGACCTCCCAGCCGGCGAAGTGCGGGCCGCTTACCGTCCAGTCCTTCCGCGTTCCATCCGACTCCAGGACGAAAGCGCCCTTGCGTGTGCCCACCAGCAGCCTGACTCGGCTCATCCTAACTCTCCCCTGATCCAGATGTGTACATCGTCCACTAACGACGGCATGAGCACTTTATCGCGTGACGTGCCCGCATGGGAAGAGCTCGTTGCCGTTATTTCGCAGAAGCAGTGCGTAAGCGGGACGGCCAGCCGATGCGGACGAGCGTCTCGTCAGGGTCGGAGACGGCAAATTCGTACATGCCCCAGGGCTTGTCTTCCGGGCCATGAACTTTTCCCAGGATCTCGCCCAGAAACTTTGCGGCCAGTGCGTCGACGTCCTCCGAGTAGAGGTAGAGGCCGAAGGGGTTACGGCCCGGCACCAGCCAGTCTTCACAGGCGGGTTGCAGGTGCAGTTCGCCTCCCCTGCCGTCGCGCATCATCAGGTAGTGGTCGTCGCCTGCCCAGACCTGGAAGCCCGGCCGCTCGTAGAACGCCCTGCTTGCGGGGACGTCGCTGCAGGGAAGGATTGCGGTCAGATTGTGTGGTCGATCCATCATGGCAACAGGATGAGGCATGAATTCAAGCGGGGAAAGTCAAATCTTGTCCCTGAGACGGGCGCCGAATTCCCTTCGGTGCGGTCTGCGGCTAGAATCGGGTAAAGACGCACCCTTAAGGACCGCATGAACTCGACACACCCTTACGTCTGGAACTACCTTCCGCTTGCCCTGCAACTGCTGGTGGCCATTGGCCTGGCCGGCGGCATGGTGGGCGCATCGTTCTTCATTGGCAAGAAGCGCCCGAGCAAGGTGAAGGCCGGCGCTTATGAGTGCGGCATGGATCCGGTGGGTGATGCCCGCGGACGTTTCTCCGTGCGCTTCTACATGGTTGCCATGCTCTTCATCCTGTTCGATGTCGAGGCTGTCTTCATGCTGCCGTGGGCTACGGTCTTCCGCCAGCTGCCGGCGCTGACCGGGTCGAAGTTTTTCGGCTTCAACGAGATGATTGTGTACCTTGGCTTCGTCGCCGTGGGCCTGTTTTATGTGTGGAAGAAGGGCGTGCTCGACTGGGGCAACGATAAGGCGGATCTGTAATGGCTGATGCTCTGCTCTCTCTCGAAGCCGTTCGCGAGGCAATGACCGACAATCCAGCGATGATTGCGCTGGGAACGATGCCGGTGAAGGCCAAGTTCGACCGCGACGAACTGACCGTGACTGTTGGTGCGGAAGACATCGTCGCCGCGGCCAAGGCCGTGCAGGATGCCGGTTACAACTTCTTTGAAGATTGCACTGCGGTCGACTGGTACCCCAGCGAGCCGCGCTTTCAGGTGAGTTACCACATCGTTTCGATGATGATGAAGCAGCGGATTCGCCTGGCGGTTTTGCTGGAGGGTGACTCCCCTGTCGTTCCGTCGATCACGTCTGTGTGGCCGTCCGCGAACTTCTATGAGCGCGAGGTGTTCGACCTGTTCGGCATCCGTTTTAGCGGGCACCCGAACCTGACGCGCATTATGATGCCGACCGACTGGAAGGGCCATCCGCTGCGCAAGGACTACCCGGTCGAAGGCTACCGCTAGATCGGTTGAAGTCTACCGCTAGAACGCCGCTGTTTCTGTAACCGCATTACCCGAGGGATTCGCACCATGGCTCCTGTTGCCGCGCCAGACATGATCATTCCGGACGTTCTTGACGTCGTCGCCGACTCCGCACGCCACCAGGACGATCCCGCGCAGGACCGAACCATGGTTCTGAACATGGGCCCTCAGCACCCGTCGACACACGGCGTTCTGCGGCTGGTACTTGAGATCGACGGTGAGACCGTCGTGTCGCTGGCGCCGGATATCGGCTACCTGCATACCGGCATTGAAAAGACCTGCGAGGCGAAGTTCTACCAGCAGGTGGTGCCGCTGACCGATCGTATCGACTATCTGTGCCCCATGACGAACAACCTGGCCTATGTGCTGGCGGTTGAGAAGCTGCTGGGCCTGGAGATTCCGGAGCGCGCGGAGACGATCCGCATCCTGCTGAACGAGTTGACGCGCATTCAGAGCCACCTGGTCTGGCTCGGCACGCACGCCATGGATATCGGCGCGCTAACGGTGTTCCTGTACTGCTTCCGTGAGCGCGAAGAGCTGCTGCGCCTGTTTGAGGCGGTTGCCGGCCAGCGCATGATGACCAGCTACTTCCGCATTGGTGGCATCAGCATGGATCCGCCGATCGATTGGTTTGGCCGTGTGCAGAAGTTCCTGAAGGTGATGCCGTCGAAGATCGCCGAGTACGAGGGACTGCTGACGGGTAATCCCATCTGGGTCTCGCGTTTGAAGGGTGTTGGTTATCTGTCGCCCGAAGACGCGATCGCGCTGGGCGTTACAGGGCCGCCGCTACGCGCCTCAGGCGTGGACTGGGATCTGCGTCGGGATATGCCCTACTCCGGTTACGAGAAGTACAGTTTCAAGGTGCCGATCCGCACCGAGGGCGATGTCTGGGCGCGCTACGTCATTCGGTTGGAGGAGATGTACGAGTCGATCAAGATCTGTCAGCAGGCGCTGGATCGCATGCCTGAGGGACCAATCGTCGCAGACGCTCCAAAGATCATTCTGCCGAACCGTGAGCAGATGAAGACGCAGATGGAGTCGTTGATTCACCACTTTAAGATCGTCACGGAAGGTTTTGGCGTTCCGGCAGGCGAGGTCTTCCAGACGGTAGAGTCGCCACGCGGCGTGATGGGTTACTACGTCGTCAGCGACGGCACGGCGAAGCCGCTGCGTTGCCACATGCGGAATCCTAGCTATGCGACGCTGCAGGCGCTGGAGACCATGTGCAAAGGCAAGCTATTGGGCGATGTGGTAGCTGTCATTGGCTCAATTGACATTGTTCTGGGTGAGATCGACCGCTAGGCTGAACCGCAATAAGGAATGCTGGCCCCACGTCTCGCTGTGAGATGTGGGGTTTTCTCTTGCGCCAACGGCTGGCAGGAGCGTCGTATAGGTTCATGGCTACCACGGTCCACATCCCGGTGAAGGAGTACCTCCGGACGACTTAGGCGCCGGACTGCGATTACGTGGACGGTGAGGTCGAGGAGCGGAACCTGGGCTGGGGATGCGCTGACCATGCCGGGTACGCCCGTTCGCATCACGGTTACGGACATCTTCGACGAAATCGATAGCGCTCCAAAGGCTTAGCTCGCCTGACGCGATCCTTGCGGAGCGCATCCAATGTCTCGAGGTACAAGCCAGGGATGCCGACAGAAGCGAGCGCAAAAGAGAATCTTGACCAGCAGCTTACGAACAACAGCGTCCGCATGCAGGAGCTGGTGGATCAGCAGTACAACGTGGAGACGACGCGGTCGCTGGTGCTCTGCTTCTCATCACAGGACGAGGAGTGCGCGCGCGCATTGACGAAGGCGCTGTTTGCGAAGGGAACGCGGGTGCTGCTGCGAGATCCCGAGCAGCAGGGAGACCGCTTTCACATCCGGGTGGGGGTCAAGCGCAGTCTCCGAGATGCTGTGCGTGAGGAGTTCGTTTCGGATATGGTTCACACCGCAAATGCGATGAATGGAACCTTTGACGGATGGAATCTACTTGCGGATGAGACGGCGGAGCAGGCGCAGACGCATAGCGACGCTCCAGATACCAAAGACGCGGAAGTGGCTACGGAGAACCCTCAGGTCTCCTAGATCCTGAAGGGAGTCCAGGAGATGAGAGCACGGGCGCCCCATATCTCGAAGAGATGTGGGGTTTCTTCTTGCATGGGCCAGGAGCCCCCATTTCGGCAACTCGGCTACTCTGAAGAGACTGTGACCGATCAACTTCACCGCGAATTGTGGACTTCCTGGGCTTCCCTGCTGCGTTCGTATGCTGCCGTCCACTCGCTGGGCCGCGAGCAGCATGCCGTTGTTGAGGTGAGTGACGACAGCATTCTGGTGCGCTATGGGCTGCGCTGGATGCGGTTCACGCGCACCGAATACGCCACCAGCGAGGGCGAAACAACCGCCTTCACCCTGACAGAAAATGGGCGTGCCTGCGTTGGTCACGACGAAGATGAGATGGACCTCTACGCAGAGCGGCTGGCATCGGCGATAATTACCGTGTGAGCACCGTAACCGACAGCATCTTCACGCCGGCAACCGCCGAGCGTTTCGACAAACTCGTCACGCTCTACCCGGTAAAGCGATCGGCTCTTGTCCCCATGCTGCTGTATGCGCAGGACGAGGTTGGATATGTTTCCGACGCCGTCGTCGCGGAGATCGCGCAGCGGCTGGATCTGCTTGAGTTGGACGTTCGCGGAGTTCTTTCGTACTACTCCATGCTTCGCACGAAGCCTGCGGGTAAGTACAACGTGCAGGTTTGCACGAACATCTCCTGCATGCTCGTTGGCGGCTACGACATCCTTGACCACTGCAAGGCGAAGCTTGGCATTGGGCACAAGGAAGTCACACCCGATGGCCAGTTCAGCCTGGAAGAGGTTGAGTGCATCGGTGCCTGTTGCTGGGCGCCTGCCATGCAGGTGAACTACGACTTCCATGACAACCTGACGACCGTGAAGGTCGACGCGATCCTGGCAGAGTATGCTGCCGGTCGTGGAAAGGATGTGAAGTAATGCCCACCCTGGTCTCGCATCCCGATGAAGTCCGAGTCCTCTCCCGCCGCTTTGGGCAGGGCGCTGCAGAGATCGACAAGTACGTCGAGCTGGACGGCTACAAGGCAGTACAAAAGGCCATTGAACAAGGGCCTGAGTGGGTCATCAATGAGATGAAGGCCAGCGGCCTCCGCGGACGTGGCGGCGCAGGCTTCCCCACCGGTTTGAAGTGGTCCTTTGTTCCCAAGACCAGCGAAAAGCCGAAGTATGTGCTGGTGAACGGCGATGAGTCGGAGCCGGGAACCTGCAAGGATCACGTGATCTTCCTGCATGATCCGCACGCTGTGATTGAAGGCACCATGATCGCCGGCCTGGCCATTGGCGCGAAGATGGGCTTCATCTACCTGCGCGGCGAGTATCGCTACCTGCTGAAGATCGTCGAGAAGGCCGTTGCCGATGCCTACGCCAAGGGCTTCCTGGGCAAAAACATCTTCGGCAAGGAAGGCGTGGACTTCGACATCGTCACGCAAACCGGCGCAGGCGCATACGAAGTCGGTGAAGAGTCGGCTCTGATGGAGTCGCTGGAAGGCAAGCGCGGCGTTCCGCGTATCAAGCCTCCGTTCCCTGCTGTCGTCGGCTTGTACGGCGGACCGACCGTGATCAACAACGCTGAGACGATCGCCAGTGCACCGCACATCCTGCTGATGGGCGGCGCGGATTACGCGAAGATCGGCAGTGAGCGCAACGGCGGCACGCGCCTGTTCGGTATCAGCGGACACGTGGAGCGCCCCGGCGTCTACGAGCTGCCCATGGGCTACAACCTGAAGAAGGCCATCTATGAAGTTGCCGGTGGCGTCAAGGGTGGTCGCAAGCTGAAGGCGGTTGTCCCTGGCGGATCTTCGTGTCCAGTGCTGCTGCCGGATGAGATCGACGTCGGTCTGGACTTCGATCAGATGGGCAAGGCCGGCACCATGCTTGGCTCCGGCGGCATTGTCGTGCTGGATGAGACGGTCTCGATTGTTGAGTTTGCGCTGCGAACCATCAAGTTCTACCAGCATGAATCCTGCGGATGGTGCATTCCCTGCCGCGAAGGAACGGACTGGCTGAAGAAGACCCTGACGCGCTTTTACAACGGCGGCGGTAATCTGAAGGACATCAACAACATCCAGTACCTGGCTGAGAACATGATGGGCCGCACCTTCTGCCCACTTGGCGACGCCGCAGCCATGCCAACGCTCGGCTTCATCAAGAAGTTCCGTCCTGAGTTCGAGGAATACCTCAAGGGCGCTCGGACAGAGAAGACCTTCATCACCACCGAAGAACTTATCGGCGCTTCGCACTAGCAGAGGACACGAATGCCAGACGTACGAGCTGCAAGCTCCGTAACCCTTACCGTAGACGGCCAGCAGATTACTGCCCCAGCGGGCACGCTGCTCATCGACGCCTGCAAGGCGGCCGGCATCCAGATCCCGGCCTTCTGTTACTACCCCGGCCTGTCGCTGCAGGCGGCCTGCCGCATGTGCGTTGTGCGCATTGAGAAGATGCCCAAGCTGCAGACGGCGTGCACCACGCCCGTTGCGGAAGGCATGATCGTAGCGACCGAGACACCGGAGATTGCGCAGGCCCGCAAGGCCACACTGCAGTTGCTGCTGGGCAATCACCCCCTCGACTGCCCCGTCTGCGATGCCGGTGGCCAGTGCGAACTGCAGGACATGACCTTCAAGTACGGCGCGGCGGATTCGTTCTATACCGAGCCGAAGAATCACCGCGAAGAACAGCAGTGGTCGCCCACCGTCTACTTCGACCGTCCCCGTTGCATCCTCTGCTATCGCTGCGTTCGTATGTGCGGTGAAGGCATGGACGTCTTCGCGCTGGGCATTCAAAACCGTGGTTCGTCCGCTGTCATTGCACCGAATATCCCTGCGTCGCAGAGTGAAGATGGTCTGCAGCACCTGGACTGCGAAGAGTGCGGCATGTGCATCGACGTATGCCCCGTCGGCGCGCTGACCAGCGACACCTATCGCTATAAGACACGCCCGTGGGAGATGAACCACGTTGCCACGGTGTGCACGCACTGCGGCGATGGTTGCAAGACCACGCTGGGTGTGCGTGCAACGACCGATGGCAGCGAGATTGTCCGCGGGGACAACCGCGACAAGAGCGGCATCAACGGCGACTTCCTGTGCAACAAGGGCCGCTACGGCTTCGACTTCGCGAATTCGCACAGCCGCATCACGCAGCCGATGGTGAAGCAGCCGAATGGTGAGTTCAAGGCTGTCAGCTGGGATGAGGCGATCGCCTACGCCGGCAACAAGCTGCGTGAGATCCGTGATGCACGCGGTGGCTCCGCGACGGGCGTCATCGGTGGCAATCGCCTGACAAACGAAGAGGCTTATCTGCTGCAGAAGTTCGGCCGCAGCGTCCTCGGCACCAACAATATCGATCACCATCGCACGGCCGACTACGTCACCTTCGCTGCGGCGCTGAGCGGCAATGGTGACCGTTTCGCATCGCAGCATGACAATGAGAACTCGCCCGCGATCCTGCTGGTGGGTGGCGATCCTACGAACGAGAATCCGCTTACCGCCTGGAACATTCGTGCGGACGTCCGTCTGAACAATGCTCGCCTGTATGTCGTGAATCATCAGCCGATCAAGCTGCGCCGCCAGGCAAAGCTGTTCGCGCAGATCGACGAACTGGGCTATGGCGAAGCGATGAACACGCTCGCCAGCGGTGCTGGCGCAGAGAGCCTCGCGGCGCTGCGTGATGCCGTAAAGGCGGAAGAGAAGATCGTCATCCTGATTGGCAGTGAACTGCGTGGCGCTGCGCTGAAGGCCTTGATCGACTTCGGCCTGACACTGCCCCACGCCAAGTTCGCGCTGCTGAGCGATTACGTCAACAGCCACGGCGCTTCTGACATGGGCCTGCTGCCGGACATGCTGCCCGGCTACCTGCCCCTGAAGGGCTCGCACGATTTCCATAACGAGTATGGCGAGCGATTCAGCAACACGCCGGGTCTTGACCTGATCGGTATGTTCGACGCAGCGATCGCCGGCAACCTTGGCGCGCTGTATGTGGTCAATGCCAACCCGGTCGCTCGTTACTCGGTCGATCCCACCGCGCTGGCAAACACCTTCGTGGTCGTCCACGACATGTTCCTGACGGAGACGGCGCAGCTCGCAGACGTTATCTTCCCCTCTGCGAACCTGTATGAGAAGTCCGGTTCGGTCACGAACAGCTACGGCGATCTGCAACTGGTGAAGAAAGCTTCCGATCGTGCGGGCGTCCGTACCGACCTGGAGCTGATCGTCCGCGTTGCAGACAAGATGGGCGCAAACATCCGCGAGCTGGTTCCGTTCGGCAAGCAGGGTGCGGGGCTTCGCGCTGATCTGGGCCAGACGCGCGGTGCGCAGTCCGGTGAGGCCGATCGTCATGCTGTGTGGCTCTCGGCGAACAACCTCGAGATGAAGCTGTCACCGTTCGACCCGTTTGCAGTGCTCGATGAGATTCAGCGCCTGGTACCCGGCTATGACCTGCTGCGCCTGCAGTTGCTGAGCGGCAACGATCAGCATCTGTCCCCCGCTGCACCTTCCGACCTCGTCCAGATTGAACCGGCTCGCCGCGACCTGGTGCTGCCCGCGGACGACACGTTGTTCACCTCCGGCACGCTTGGCCGTTACTCACCCAAGCTGGTCGAACTCGCCGACAAGTATGCCGTTGAACCCGCCGGCATTCCAGCCGACTAACGCAAGAACAGGACAACGATAGCCGTGACGCATCTCTCCGACTTCCAAATCTTCCTGCTCCTGACGATCCTCAAGATCGTGGTCGTGCTGGTCATTACGCTTACAGCAGTCGCCTACACGGTACTGCTGGAGCGGAAGGTCATCGGCCTGATCCAGAATCGCTGGGGACCCAGCCGGGTCGGCCCGTTCGGCCTGCTGCAACCGCTGGTTGACGGCCTCAAGCTCTTTCTCAAGGAAGACCTGATGCCGCTCGCAGTCGAGCGGCCGCTGTTCGTCATCGCGCCCGTCATCGCACTCTCCTGCGCGCTGATCTCGATCGCCGTGGTGCCCTTCGGTTCGATCTTCACCTACCGCGGCGTCAGCCTCTTCGAGATCTCCGACATCAACATCGGCCTGCTCGTCGTCCTGGGCATTACTTCGGTTGGTGTGTACGGCATCGCGCTTTCGGGCTGGTCTTCGAACAACAAGTACTCTCTGCTGGGTTCGTTGCGCGCCTCAGCGCAGATCATCAGCTACGAGCTGGCGCTCGGCCTGTCGCTGGTGGGCGTTGTCATGCGCGCGGGATCGCTGCGCCTTCGCGACATTGTAGGGTCGCAGGCGCACCACGGCCTGCTGAGCTGGAACATCTGGCCTCAGCTCCTGGGTTTCTTCATCTACCTGATGGCCGCATACGCCGAGACCAACCGCGCGCCATTCGATCTTCCGGAAGCAGAGTCGGAGCTGGTTGCCGGCTATCACACCGAGTATTCGTCGATGAAGTTCGCCATGTTCTTCATGGCGGAATACGCGAACATGATCACCGTCTCCTGCGTCGCCACGCTGCTCTTTTTTGGCGGCGCGACTTCCCCGCTGGGTCATCTGCTACCGGATAACTTCGGCGGACCAATCCTGTCGGCGATCTTCCCTATTCTGTGGTTCATCTTCAAAGTCTTCTGCTTTCTGTTCCTGTATATCTGGGTGCGCTCGACTCTGCCGCGCTTCCGTTATGACCAGCTGATGAGTTTCGGCTGGAAGTGGCTGCTGCCCCTGGCGATGGTCAATATCGTGATCACCGCACTTGTGCTCGCAATCCACGGATAACGCGGGCGACCGCATTTACAATCGGGTGAAGCCCCTAAGTTCACCCCCTAACGCTTCTGCCTTTTGTAAGGACTTGCCGGACCGATGCAAACTGCGCTCTTCTTCATCTTCGCGGCGATATGTGTGGTGAGCGCGCTGAATCTCCTCTTTCAGCGCCATCCCATCAACTCTGCCCTTTCGCTCGTGGTCGTCATGATGTCGCTTGCCGTCATCTACTGGACGCTGGGCGCTGAGTTCCTCGCGGCTGCGCAGGTTATCGTCTATTCCGGCGCCATCATGGTGCTGTTCACCTTCGTCATCATGTTGCTCAATGCCGGCGAGGAAGAACGTACCCGTGGTTCAAAGGCAGCTTACTTCGCCGGCGTTCCCGGTGTGGTTGGTGTGCTTGCCCTGCTGGTCTACACCTTCCTGCATGAGCGCACGACGCTGGGTTACGCGACCTTTGGCGGTGAGCTGAACAATGGTGTCAGCAACATGGCTGCCATCAGCCGCGTGTTGTTCACGGACCTGCTGCTGCCGTTTGAAGTCACGTCGATCCTTATCCTCGTCGCGATCCTGGGCGCGGTCGTGCTTGCGCGGAAGGAGAACTAAAGCATGGTGCCCATCTACTACTACCTGATCCTCGCCGCGATTCTGTTCTGCATCGGCATCGGCGCGTTCCTGATCAAGCGCAATATCATCACCGTCTTCATGTCGATTGAGTTGATGCTGAATGCGGTGAACCTGACTTTTGTGGCCTTCTCGCACATGCACCATGCCGTACAGGGCCAGCTGTTTGTGTTTTTCGTGATGGTGGTTGCAGCGGCTGAGGCTGCGGTAGGACTCGCTATCATCATCGCCATCTTCCGGACGCGCCAGACACTGGACGTGGACAGCATCAACCTGATGAAGAACTAAGCGGAGACCGAAGACCTTCCAATGAAGATTGAACATCTGCTCTGGTTCATCCCGCTGCTGCCCTTCCTCGGCTTCGTGCTCAACGGCACAATCGGCCGTAGACTGCCGCGCGCGGGCGTAGCCGCCATCGCACTCCTCTTTACCGCTCTGCCTGCAGCGCTGGTCGCCTGGCTGTGGCAGCACATGCTCTCGCATGACGTTCTGCAGATCACCGCAGCATCAAGCCCGTGGATCCAGACATCGGCTCTCACCGTTCGTTTCGCGTTCATGGTCGATCACCTGACGCTGATCATGCTGGCGGTCGTTACGGGCGTCGGCTTCCTGATCCACATCTACTCGGCCGGTTACATGGCGCAAGAAGAGGGTTACTGGCGCTTCTTCGCCTTCCTGAACCTGTTCATGTTCTTCATGCTGGTGCTGGTCCTGGCTGAAAGCTTCCTGCTACTCTTCGTCGGCTGGGAAGGCGTGGGCCTCGCTTCCTACCTGCTCATCGGCTTCTACTGGCAGAAGCCCAGCGCCAATGCTGCGGGACGCAAAGCATTCGTTGCGAACCGTGTGGGCGACTTCGGCTTCCTGCTGGCGATGTTCCTGATGATCCAGCACTTCGGCACACTCAGCTTTGTAGAGATTTTCAGCGCGATCAATCACCACCCGGAGCTGCACGGCGGTTTCCTGACCGCTATTGCACTGTTGCTGCTCGTCGGCGCGGCGGGTAAGTCTGCACAGATTCCGCTGTACGTCTGGCTGCCGGATGCAATGGAAGGCCCCACGCCCGTCTCCGCACTGATCCACGCGGCCACGATGGTCACGGCGGGCGTCTACCTGGTCTGCCGTTCGCACGTGTTGTTCGATCGTTCGCCTTATGCGCTCGGTGTCGTGGCGATCATCGGTGCGGCTACCGCTCTCTTCGCGGCCACCATCGGCGTCGTGCAGCATGACATCAAGCGTGTGCTGGCCTACTCGACGATCTCGCAGCTTGGCTACATGTTCTTGGGCTGTGGTGTTGCGGCGTACTCCGCTGCTGTCTTCCACCTGATGACACATGCCTTCTTCAAGGCACTGCTCTTCCTCGCAGCCGGTTCGGTGATTCACGCGCTCAGCGGCGAGCAGGACATGCGCGTCATGGGCGGCATGCGCAAGCGCACTCCCATCACCTTCCTGACGATGTCTGCGGGCGTCATCGCCATCGCCGGCATTCCGCCGCTGGCCGGCTTCTTCTCGAAGGACGAGATTCTCTACCGCACCTTCAGCTCGCCGAATCCGTTGCACATGCTGCTTTGGGTGGTTGGCGTCATCACTGCCGGCCTGACTTCGTTCTACATGTTCCGCCTGTGGTTCAAGACCTTCTTTGGTGCGGAGCGCTTCGATGAGGCACATCTGGGCGCGGACGCGCATGCCGCACACCACGCAGGCGAAGCAGAGCACGATAGCGGACAGGCTGCACACTCGCATGGCGTGCATGAGTCGCCATGGGTCATGCTGGCGCCGCTCGTTATCCTTGCAATTCTTTCTGTCGTTGGCGGCTGGGTCGGTATCCCGCAGGCTCTGGGTGGTTCGAACCACTTTGAACACTTCCTGGATCCCGTCTTCGCTCTGACGACGGAAGCTCAGAACGCAACGAACGCGGATCAGGTTTCGCATGGCCTTGAACTTGGCCTCGCGGGCGTCTCTGTCCTGGTTGCGCTCATCGGATTCCTTGCTGCGTACGTCTTCTACTACAAGAAGCCCGGCACGCTGGGTGCGAAGGCAACCGGAAACCCGGTCTACAACCTAGTCGCCAACAAGTACTACGTCGATGAGCTGTATGAGTTCGCGATCATCACACCGATCCAGATCGTCTCGCGCGTACTCTTCCTCGGTCTGGTCGACACCGGCATCGTCAACGGTTCGGGTTCCTTCGCTACCTTCCTGACGCGTCAGGCCGGCGAAGGCACCCGCCGCATGCAGTCCGGCAATATCCGTTCGTACGCTGGCTGGCTCGCCGCTGGCGCTGCCGCCGTCATCCTGCTCATGACTTACAGCTCTCTGACACAGCACGCCACCAAGGCCGCGCTGCACCTGAAATAGGAGACGGCAAAGGACACCATGAATCTGAACGGCATCATCCTTTCGCTGATCATCCTCACGCCACTGGCGGGAGCGGGCATTCTTGCCCTGCTGCCCGACCGCGGTCGTCTGCAACAGTGGGGCGCGCTGGTGATCACGCTGATCACCTTCGTCATGACCCTGCATTTGCCCGCACACTTTGTTGAGGCGCACACCGTCCTCAACCTGGGTGCTGCCGGCTCGGGCATCTCTGCCTTTGCATTCGAGCAGAACAAATTCTGGATCCCTTCCCCGCTCATCCGCTATCACCTGGGTGTGGATGGTCTGTCCATGTGGCTGCTCGTCCTGTCGGGCCTGCTTGCACCTCTGGGTGTCCTCGCTTCGTGGAACGCAATCGCTTCGCGCCGCAAGCTGTTCTACGTACTCTTCCTGCTGCAGCAGGTCGCCATGCTCGGCGTCTTCGCTTCGCTGGATCTGTTCCTCTTCTACGCGTTCTTCGAGATGGCGCTGGTTCCGATGACGGTGATGATCGCCATCTTCGGTCGCACCAGCAACCGCAACAGAGCTGCGATGAAGTACTTCCTCTACAACTTCATCCCTTCGGCGATTCTGCTGGTTGGCGTGATCTGGATCTACGCGAAGACGGGCACCTTTGAGATGCCGCGTCTGATTGCGCTTGCAACGGCACACGCGATTCCCGGTACCTCGACCGCGCTCTGGCTCGCGTCGCTCGCTTTTCTGCTGGCCTTCGCGGTCAAGGTCCCGGTCTTCCCGCTGCATGGCTGGCTCTCCGACGCCATCAGCGAAGCACCGACCGCTGCTGTGATGGTGCTCGCCGGCAAGATCGGCCTGTACAGCATCCTGCGTTACTCCTTCGGGCTCTTCCCGGAGCAGTCGCACCGCATCGCACCGCTGATGATCGCGCTTGGCGCTATCGGCATCGTCTACGGCGCATGCATTGCGCTTGTCCAGAACGACCTGAAGCGTCTGGCCGCCTTCTCCACGCTGGGCCACCTGTCGTTCATTACGCTCGGCATCTTCAGCTTCACCATCAACGGCCTCGACGGCGGCATGTACCAGATCCTGAACCACGGGATCTCGGGTGGCGCGCTCTTCCTGCTGATGGGCTTCCTGTACGAGCGCTATGGCACCTACGACATGCGCGAACTTGGCGGCATCGCCGGCAAACTTCCGTGGATGGTGACGCTCTTTGTCATCACTGCGCTGTCCAACGTTGGCCTGCCCATGTTGAACAGCTTTGTCGGTGAGTTCCTGATTCTCTCCGGTGCTGCTTCGACCCAGCTCTCCTCGCACCCATGGCTGTGGGCGACCATCGGGACAACCGGTGTCATCTTCTCCGCTGCTTACCTGCTCACCATGATCCAGCGCGTCTTCTACGCGAACCTGGGGTCTGTGACGGCCGAGAAGCGCGGCTGGGACATCACGGTCCGCGAGCATCTTGCACTGTGGCCCATGGTTGTCCTCTTCCTCTACATGGGCGTTGCATCGCCGACCATCATGGACGCGCTTCTGCCGCTCGGCGATCGTCTGGGCAACTGGAGCATTAACGCTCCTGGTGCGGTGCACGTCATGCCGGCAACTCTTACCACCACCGTGGGGACAAGCCCCGAAGTACCCGTAGCAGGAGGCGCCCGCTAGATGTTGGATTCGCTCGGAAACAACTTTCTCGCGCTGTTGCCGGAGTATGTGCTCACCATCGTTGGCGTGATCATCATGCTGCTGGAGCCGGTGCTGCCCGCTTCGCGCTCGCGCAAGTCGCTGGGCTGGCTTGCCATCTTTGGTGGAGTCGCAGCTACCTGCATCAGCCTTTGGCAGCTTCACCTGGGCATCATGAATGCCTTCCACGACTCCATTCGTGTGGATAGCTACTCAATCTTCTTCCAGGTCATCATCGGCCTCGTCGTCGTCGCCACGCTGCTCACTTCGCTGGACTTTCTGGACCGCAAGGAATCGCATGCCGGTGAGTACTACGCGCTGGTCTGTTTCGGCGCCGTCGGCATGATGCTGATGTGCTGCTCGACCGAGTTGCTGATGGTGTTCATCGGACTCGAGATCTCGTCCATCTCCACCTACATCATGGCGGGCTTCCGCAAGGGCCAGGCCACCGGCACCGAGAGTTCGCTGAAGTACTTCCTTCTCGGCTCCTTCGCCACGGCCTTCTTCCTCTATGGCATCGCTCTTACCTTCGGCGCAACCGGCTCGACGAACCTGACAGTCGTTGCGCAGGCCATGACGCAGACACAGACGCCGATCCTGGCCGTTCTCGCGGTCGCGATGATCATCATCGGCATTGGCTTCAAGGTCTCCGCAGCTCCCTTCCATGTCTGGACGCCTGACGTCTACCAGGGCGCACCGGCGCCCGTCGTCGGCATGATGTCGACTGCTCCCAAGGCCGCTGCATTTGCCGTTCTCCTGCGCATCCTGTTCTCCGGCTACGCCATGCTGCAGCCGCGCTGGCAGATCCTCATGGCGATCATCTCCGTGCTCAGCATGTGCATCGGCAACCTGGGTGCGCTGATGCAGCGCGACGTGAAGCGCATGCTGGCTTACTCGTCCATTGCTCACGCCGGCTACCTGATCGCCGCTTTCACTGCCCTGCCCACCGACGGTATCGCCGCCGCGGCCTTCTACTCGGCTGCATACGCCGCGATGAACGTCGGTGCCTTCATCGTCATCTCGCTCGTCACCGGCTACCAGGAGCGTCTCCGCACCGGCGAAGACTACACCGGACTAGCTCTGCGCCATCCTGTACTGGGCGCCGCTCTGACGTTCTTCCTGCTGTCGATGATCGGTATTCCCTTTACCGGCGGCTTCTTCGGCAAGTTTTACGTCTTCACGGCAGTCATGCACACCGGCCACGTCAATCTGGCAATCATCGGCCTGCTGAACTCCGGCGTCGCCTGCTTCTACTATCTGCGACTGATCGTGCGCCTCTACACCGCGCCCGCCACCGCCGAGTTTGCAGATTATGCGCTTGGAAGCCAGACCGGTCCTGCACTGCTGCAGCGCCCGACCGGCTACTTCACAACGCCGACCAGCACACGCGTTCCGTCGTATGTTGCGCTGGCCGCAGCCGTCGGCGCGACTCTGCTGCTTGGCATCGCGCCGGGACGCGTGCTGACCATGGCACAGGTAGCCGCCATTGCGACCGCACCGGCTGGTGTTGCGACAGACAATACCGTCAGCGATCCGGCTGCGCTCCACTAGACTGCGCGAGATCCTTCGCCATGCAAAACAGGATGCGCTTTTGGCGCATCCTGTTCGCATTTGCGGTCCGATTCTTCAGTCAGGGTTAAGGCCGTTTCGAGAGCCTATATGGATGACATCGGACTCCCCCGCCGCCAGCATCCTTCGCCGTAACCACCGTAAGACATCGGGCTGGCTCGCGCTCGTCTGCGCCGCCATGGCAATGACGGCTCGACCGTCATCTGCTCAGTTGGCACTTTCCTCATCGCTTGTGGCGACGGACAATCTACCCGATGCCCCCTCAGCGGTACACGCAGCGGACGCCCCACAGTCCGGCTCACCTGCGATGAATACCGACCTGCCATTACAGGATCAGCCTCACTCCCCTGTGACGCTTCGCAATACACCGCGTCATATGCTGGCGGACGCCGGCCATATCGTCGTCTCACCCATCTACATCCGCACGCGAGATCTTGCCTACCTGCTTCCGCTGGCCGGCGCCGCCGCCGCTGCCTTCGCTACCGACACGCATACCATGCGCGATGTCGTCAGCCACGATGCCAGTTTCAATCAGACCGCAATCAACGTCTCCGACGCAGGCCGGGACGGCTTCATCGCGGCGCCTGCAGCCATGTTTCTCTACGGTTCCGTAGTCCACAACGAAAAGGCACGCGAGACCGGCATCCTCGCATCGCAGGCCTGGGTCGAAGCATACGCCGTAGACGCGCTCGTGAAGGTCTCCTCGTTCCGCGAGCGGCCCCTTGCTGACAACGCCCGCGGCAACTTCTACATTGGCTCGACCGGCGCGGACTCATCCTTCATCTCTGGCCACAGCATGGTCGCATGGTCCTCTGCTGCCGTCATCGCAGGCGAGTACCGCAGCCCATGGGCTCAACTCGGCATTTACACCGCTGCCAGCGCCGTCTCCGTGACGCGCGTTCTTGGCCAGGAGCACTTCCCCTCCGACGTCCTCATCGGCTCGGCCGCAGGCTGGCTCATCGGCCACTATGTCTATCGCGCCCATCACCACGCGGACAAGATCCGGTAGTCAATCCGAAATGCAAACAGAAAGGCCCTCGCCGAAGCGAGGGCCTTTCTTGTGGCTGCTTATGCAGCGCAGGAACTACTGGAGCTTGATGAAGATGATGACGAACGTGAACAGAGCCAGCGATTCGATGAAGGCGAGACCGAGGATGAGGAAGGTGAAGATGCCGGGGCGTGCGCCAGGATTGCGCGCGAGTGCCTCAGCGGCCGAAGCCGTTGCCTTACCCTGTGCCAGGCCGCAAAGACCGGCAGCGAGTGCCATGCCCAGACCTGCGCCGATGTACAGCATGCCCTTGGAAGAGCTGGCAGCAGCTTCCTGTGCGAAGACCGGCGACGCGATGAGCAGCGTGGCCAACATCATAAACATGTACTTCATGAACTTCATGGTGGTGCTCCAAATGCCTCCAGAATGCCGGACCAGTGGGTGGTTGAGGTTCACCGTGCTGACCCCCTCACGCTCATCCGGGTCGAACTCCAACGATGGCAGAGGCTGCGCCATCGAAGTCAAACTTGGGGTGCCCCATGTCTCGCTTTTTGAGACATGGGTTGTACTTTCTAGTGTTCGTGGCTGACAGCCAGGCTCAGATAGATCGTCGCCAGCAGCATGAACACGTACGTCTGGATAACCGACACGCCAAGGTGTAGTCCCAGGAAGATCAAGGGCACGCCGACCGGGATCAGCGAGAAGAACGCCAGCGTCACGAGATCGCCCGCGAACATATTCGCGTACAGACGGACGGTGAGCGATAGAACACGCGCCAGGTGCGAGACGACTTCAATGATGAACATCAGCGGTGCCAGCCACCAGACGGGGCCAAGGAACTGCTTGATGTAGCCGGCGCCATTCGAACGGATGCCGTGGTAGTGGTAGTAGATGAACGTGACCAGCGCCAAGCCAAGAGGGACGACCTGGTTCGACGTGGGCGACATCAGGCCGGGGATCAGGCCCAACAGGTTCATCACCAGGATGAACAGTGCCAGCACCGAAAGGTAGCCGACAAACTTGTGGTAGCCGTGGCCGACGATGCTCTCCGCCTGGTCGCTGACGAACTCGTGCACCATCTCCGCGGAGTGGGCCACGCCGTTCGGGCGGTCAACGCTAAGCGAGGTGCGGACTGCGACGAAGTACACCAACAGCAGCGCAACAACGATCACTTCCATCGCGACAGCGTTGGAGATCGGCGCATCCGGGTACACGGGATGCACGTGCACGGCACGCAACAACGCATCCACCGGACCGGCAAAGTGCGCATTCAGAAATCGGGTAAAAACTAGCTGTTCCGGCATGGTTCTTTCTTGTCGTTCACACCGCAGGGGCATGAATCGGAAGGGGTTTCGAAATCGGCTCTGAGTGGCGGCTAAATGGTGCCGCTACGCAGCAACCGCAAGCCCTCGATGGTAAGCGCAAAGACGCCCATCGCAAGGCCTGCTGCAAGCGCGAGCGCAGAGCCGTTCAGATACCTAAGGCTAACATAAAGCACGGCCACGACTGCGAACAAACGGAGAAAGAACCCGGCCAGCGCGAACCCGATCGAGGGCCTCCGCGCGCCCACAATATGCTCGCCTTCCATCGGTTCCATGCGAGCCGTCAGAGCAGCCATCAGCCGCCGCCACTCCCACAGACCGGTTGCCGAAATTGCCGCGCCAATCAGCAACAATAACGCAGACTTCCAGCCCGCCTTCGCCAGCGTAATCAGCGCGCCGATGATGCCCAGGACCACGACGATCTTGACGGCGCGCGTGATGACCGCTCGCGCATCCTCATCGGTAAAGTTCGCCAGGCTCTCAGCCACTATTCGGGATCCTTCATGAACTTTGCGGCGGTCTGGTAGATCTTGATGAATCCACCCGCCGCTCCGATCAGAATGCCGATCACCATCCAGTAGTGCGTGCCAAAATGCTTGTCGATCAGGCTGCCCAGGAACCAGCCGACGACGCAGCCAATCGGCAGCGCAATCGCAAGCTGGATCATGCTCTCAGCCTTCACCAGATCGCCCAGTGTGCCCTTCGGTTTGCCCGGTGTCTTGCCTTCGTTACTCATCGCAGAAGCCATTACATCACGCGCGCGCTGCCGCGTGCCGCAGCCTTCTATACTTCGAAAGACATGTTCGCATCCGATTTCGAAGAAGAGCAATACAAGCTACGCCAGGAAAAGCTCACAAAGATCCAGGAGCTTGGCGTGCAGGCCGGCCTGTTGCCGCTGGAAGCCACCTATCCCAACAGCTTTCCGTTCACGCACACTGCGCCGCAGATCCTGGGCACCTACGTCGACGTCACCGGCGAACAGCTTGAGGCCGACAAGCCCGCAGTCGCCAGCGCCGGCCGCGTCATGGCGCATCGCCGCCAGGGCAAGGCAGGCTTTGCCGTGTTGCAAAACAACGGCGTCCGCCTGCAGATCTACGTGCGGAAGGACGACGTGGGCGAGCCCGCCTTCGAACTCTACAAACTGCTCGACCTCGGCGACCACATCGGCGTGAAGGGCTTCCTCTTCCGCACGCGCACCGGCGAACTGACCGTGCACGTGCAGGAGCTCGTCTTCCTGTCGAAGAGCATGCTCGCGCTACCCGACAAGTTCCACGGCCTTACCGACATTGAGCTGCGCTACCGCCAGCGGTACGTCGACCTGTTCATGGATACCGGCGAAGACGCCGCCGAGCCGTCCACCGAGGAGGCTGCGGCCGATAGCGAAAATCCCGAGGCCATCGCCGCCGCAACGGCCCCGCTCAAGCGCCTGCCCGCACGCGAGGTCTTCGTGAAGCGCGCCCAGATCCTGAAGGCGCTACGCACTTACTTCGACAGCCGCGGCTACATCGAAGTCGAGACGCCCATGATGCAGCCGGTCGCCGGCGGCGCAGCGGCGCGTCCGTTCGTCACGCACCACAACACCATGGACATGGAGCTCTACCTGCGCATCGCGCCGGAGCTCTACCTGAAGCGCCTGGTCGTCGGCGGCATGGACCGCGTCTACGAGATCAATCGCAACTTCCGCAACGAAGGTATCAGCACCCAGCACAATCCTGAGTTCACGATGCTGGAGTTCTACCAGGCCTACGCGAACTACCACGACCTGATGAACATCACGGAAGAGATCATCACCTTCGTCGCCAACGAAGTGAATGGGACGACGCTGATCAACTTCCCGCTGCCCAAGGGGCCTCGCGCTGGCGAGATGGTTGAGATTGATCTTGGGAAGTGGACGAAGCTTTCGATGAAGGAAGCGATTATCAAGTGGTGGCCAAAGGAACTTGGCGAAGCCCCCACGAGCAGCACCTTCGACAATACGGTGGAGTTCAATCACTTCGTAGTGAATGCACTGGCGGCCTCAAAGCGACTTGCCTACCCACCCGACTCCGCGCTCAATTCCAATGAAGCTGATCGAGGCGTCAACTTCGTTGATCTGCCGCAAAAGTGGATAGCGCTGAATAGAACACTGTTCGCTATCGCAGACGAGATGAATCAGTCCACGCCTCTCGGGAAGCGAATTTCCGACCTGTTTGAAGCCGTCGCTGAAGAACATCTCATTCAGCCGCACATCATCTACGACTTCCCGCTAGCCGTCAGCCCACTCAGCAAGGTCAAGCCAGACGAACCCGACTGGGTTGAGCGCTTCGAGTTCTACATTGGCGGCTTCGAGATCGGAAACGCCTTCAGCGAGTTGAATGACCCGGAAGATCAGCGACGCCGCTTTGAAGATCAGCTTCACGAGAAGGAACGCGGCGACGACGAGGCCCACGCCATGGACGCTGACTACGTTCGGGCGCTTGCCTATGGCCTGCCACCCACCGGCGGCGAAGGCATCGGCATCGACCGTCTGACCATGCTGCTCACCGGCTCGCGCTCCATCCGCGATGTCATCCTCTTCCCGCTGCTTCGGCCCGCAAAGAAGCCGGTGTTGGAGAAGTCCGAAGAACCTTCAAGCTAGACGAGCGGCGACGCGATCCCAAGTTTCGTCGCCGCTGTTTTCAGCCGCTTGTCGCGTGTCCAAAAGTCACAGCCGGGCGTCATCCGAACGGCTGCGAGCAGATGCACATCCACGTAGCCGATTCCGGTGCCGTAAAGGTGGTGCCGCTCAACGAGCTGGAGAACTTCGCTGTGCGTGGCTGGCATTACCTGACGCATTTCGTTCAGGTCGGCGAGCGTCTGCGAACGTCGCCTCCAGTTGCCCATTGCCACCTCTCCAATGACGTATCGATGCATCATGATCTCGTCCTTGAGAAGCAGCCGCGCCAGGGACGGAACGGCCGTGTTCAGGTGGTCCAGCCAGACTGAGGTGTCGACCAACGTCACGATGCAGACCGACGCCGGGGAGGCAATTTCAGATCTGGCGCGCTGCCACCCAATGCGGCGAGCCTGCGCCCCGCTTCCCTGGCCACGAGCGCCTTCAATGCCTCCCTGACAATGGCCGACTTTTCTGACAAGCCGGTGATCTCACTCGCGCGCTCCATCAACTCATCATCGAGAACGATCGTTGTCCGCATGGCTGTACCTCAGGCACGAATCTATCATCATTTGATGCCACTTCCAGTGATGACAAGCGGCGGCTTCCCGACGCAAATGCCGTGTAAAACTCAGCGATAATCGAGAGATGGCGGAAACGACGCAAGGCCGGAATCTTACTGTTGCAATGACGGGCGCCAGCGGCGCCCTCTTCACCGCTGCCCTGCTGAAACTGCTGGATGCGGATGACCGCGTTGGCACCGTGCATTTCATCGCGTCAGACCACGCGCTGCGTGTCGTCGGTGAGGAGCTTGCACCCACCGGTCGCAGCGGTCTCGTTGACGCGCTGCTGCAGGCGGTCGGTGGCGGTCCTGCTTCGGCAAAGATCAAGTCGGTACGCAACGATGACATCGGCGCCGCGGTTGCCAGCGGCAGTCATCCGTCGGATGGCATGATCGTCCTGCCCTGCTCCATGGGAACGCTCGCATCCATCAGCAACGGCCTCGCCGCACGCCTGATCGATCGCGCGGCAGATGTCACCCTCAAAGAGCGGCGTCCGCTCATCCTGTGCGTGCGTGAGACACCGCTGAACCGCATCCATCTGCGCAACATGTCCCTGGCAGCGGACGCGGGCGCGACCATCTTCCCGGTCATTCCAGCGATGTACTTCCGTCCGCCCGGGCTGGATGAGATCGCACGGCAGTTCGCCTGCCGCGTCCTCGCGCATGTGGGATTGCAGCAGAGCGAAGCCTATCAGTGGAAGGCCGGCGAGTAGCTAGCGCGGCACGTCGATGTACGTGGCCGAAGCTGCCATCGGTGGCTCCGCGTCCAGGAACTTGATCGTTGCCGGCAGCGCTGCGCTCGAACACTCCGCGGCCGCCAGATGTCCGCAGCCACGCAGGCCTACGAACACAGATTGCGGCACCAGCTCATGCAGACGCAGGCCCGTGGCCAGCGGCGTCAGCTTGTCCTCAGTCCCCCAGACAATCAGCACAGGCATCTTCAAAGCATGCACGCGGAAGTCGAGGATCTCGCGGCCCGTCAGCATGCTGTGGAACGAGCTGTCGACGATGCTGCGGCTCTTCTCAAAGCGTCGCAGCATGCCCGGAATCACGAAGGCCGGCATCTTCATGCGTGGCTGATCCGGTTCAATCCTCTCCATTAGTGCGTCAAACCCTGCGCGATCGCTCGGTGTAAAGAGCGAGTATGGGAAATCGATGATGAAGTACAGGCCCGCACTGTCGTACAGCAGCAACCGCCGAACGTGCTCCGGATGATCCAGCGCCAGCTTCATCGCCACCCATCCACCCATCGACCAGCCCGCGACGTCCGGCTTGTCCAGGTGCAGGGCCTGCAGAAACCCGAGTGTAATGCGCTCTTCCACGGCCAGCGAAGCATCGCCGTCACGCGGCTTGGGCGAGTTGCCATAGCCCAAAAGGTCGAGCGCGTAGACGTGATAGCCATGCGCCGCCAGCGTTGGGATCAGCGGCGTCCAGTCGGTCGCGCGTGCGCCCAGGCCGTGCACCAGCACCAGCGGCTTCTCCGGCGAACCTGCCGGAGGCTTCGCTTCCAGGTACTGAATGCTGTATCCCTCAACATCCACATGGTGATGCTTCACACCATGCCCGCGCAGATAGACGTCGATACCAGCATCGATCAGCAGAAAGGGATTGAGCCAGACGACAAGCGCCAGCACCACTACAAGACCAGCCACAGATGCGAGGTAAATCGGCCATCGACGTGTGAGACTTCCGCTCACTTCAGCGGCTTCCCAAACTCGTCTGCAAAGCAGGTGTGATTGATGTCGAAGCGGCCGCCGTCGTACTTGTCCGCACCCTTCAGGTGGCCTATAGCCAGCAGAGACACAACCCAGTAGCTCAGCGGTAGGCGAAGAGCTTCCTTCACCTTGTCCTCTTCGAAGCCTTCCATGGTCGCGGTGTCGTAGCCCATGACCTCAGCCGTCAGCTGCATATAGGCCGCGGCATAGGTTATCTGCTTGTTCAGCCAGCCATGCATCTGGTCGGTGTTCAGGCTTAGCAGGTAGCTTTCCACGTAGCTCTTCAACTGCGCGGCGTAGCCCTCGCTCATGCCGCCTTCCAGGCCCATGCGCACGATCTCATCCGCGTCGCGGCGCCAACTGTCTGCGTCACCGCAGCAAGCGATGACGACCGGCGCCTCTTCCACCTTTGCCTGGTTAAAACAAGCGGCGCGCAGCTTCTTTTTGACATCGGCCGATTGAACGACCACGAAGCGCCAGGGCTGCACGTTGTAGCCCGATGGCGCGGCCAGTCCGGCCTCCAGAATCGTCCGGATGTCCTCTGCCGGGACTTCACGCCCATCAAAGGATGGCGTGCTGCGGCGTTCGCGGATCGCGTCCGACAGCGATTTAAGCGGTTGGTGCATCGGGTATGAGTGTAACGGCAGCGCCGATTTCGAGCTAGTTCCGATGTGGAACTACAACGCGCCCATCGGCTCTTCACTCACAAATGTCGTCCCATTTGGAAGGTCGGCAACAATCCAGACGCCATGGAAGGCCGTCCGCAGCTCCGGATAGGCCGCGACGATGGCTTTGGCGGCGGCCGTGTTGCGCGCTCGCGACGCCACCGGATCCGTCAGGGCATCTTCCGTACGGACATGCGCCAGCAGGTCGATGCCCGCCTGCGCAGGAGCGTTCAGCGCCTCAAGACTCGTCACGCGAACCTCCGCGCCCGCCTTGGGTGCTATCACCAGGGGCTGACTTGTACTGATACCCGTCGACAGCGCCGGCGGTGCCGCCTTCGACCGTTCCGCCTGCAACGACTCCAGGTGCGAGCTGCTCAGAAAGCTGACCGGCTTCAACAGCTGCTCGGCCTCGTTGTAGTACACAAAAGCGTTCCAGGACTGCTTTTTCGCCGCGAAATCGCGTGCAGCTTTCCAGAACCACAGGCCGTCGTGACCGCCCGCGGTAGTTGCGCGCGGGAACAGGCCACCCAGCTGCCAGGTGCCCGTCGCACTCTGGCGAAGCAGCATGGCGATCTGGTAGGGATCGGCAGTTCCCGCCGTATTCAGGACGACCAGAGCATATCGCCCTGCCGGCAACGCCGGGATCAGAAAGCTCGTCTGGAGCGACCCGCGATTCAGGTTGCAGAAGAACTGCGCATCCTGCGCGCTGCCGTCAGCACCTGGCTTTGAGGTGGAAGCATCCAGAATCCACACAGTGTCCGGCACGAAACTCGCGCCCTGCAGCTTCGGCGCGGCCGTGCGGATCGCCTCGGCGATGCCGCCGAAGTCCTGCGCAAACTGGGGCATGGTCTGGGCGCGAACACCCTCAGCGTTGTTGGCTGCGGTCAGCGCCGCAAATTGCTCGCCAGCACGCACCAGCGCATCGCGGTCGGCCGCCGTCATCGCAGACTGTGTCGTGCATGTCTCCGCGAAGGCCGGCGTCAGCATCGACGCACAAGCCATGGCGGCGGCCACAATCGCCCGCTTGATCCCGAATCCCGGTCGCCCATTTCCCTGCGTCGTTCGCACCAGCCACATCGGCAAAAACTCCAGTTGCGGCACATGCCACCGCGGTTGCTAGTCTAGTACAGACGCGACGCACCCGGCGGAGGTAAGCACATTGCCCCGTCAGAACCGTCTTACGCATAAGGATGCAGCCATGACGCAGCGCTCAACTCTGATCCGCCGGTCTCTCCGTCTCACGGCGTTCGCGGTCTCCACCGTCTCCGCTGCGGCGTTTGCAGCGCAGGCGAAGCCGTCGGCCGCCATCCCCGCCACGGCTCCCACGCAGTCCGTCTCTGACCTGCCCTCCGCGCGCCCCGCCGTTAAGGAGAGCACGCCGCGTGGCGAAGCTCAGGTCACATGGAACGGCGGAAAGCTGACGGTCAACGCCGGCGGCAGCGCCCTTCCCGAGATCCTGCAACAGATTGCACGCCAGACGGGTATGAAGATCACCGGCGGCGTCCCGGACGAACGCGTCTTCGGCACCTACGGCCCGGGTTCCGTCCAGGCCGTCATGAGCCAGCTCTTCGATGGCCTGGCGATCAACATGATGCTCGTAAACGGCAACGCGACCACACCGAAAGAGCTCGTCCTGACCACGCGCACGGGCGCCGCATCGCCCCCACAGGTGCGCGAGGTTTCCAATGACGAGGACTTCCGTCGCACTCCTAGTCCCGGGATACCGATCGTCCAGCGACCCGGTCGAACCTTTGGCTCGCGAGAACTCAGTGACCCGAATCCAAACGGCCCGGGTGGGCAACCGCCCATGCCGGATGGCACTGGCGGTGCCACTCCCAATAGCACCCCGCCGGACACCACCACCGATCCAGCCGCCGGTGCAGACCAGCAACAGTCGCCCAACGGCGTCCGCACTCCGGAACAGATCTTCGAAGAACTCCGCAGGCGTCAGCAACAGCAACAGAACGAGCCGCAGTAGGTGTTCGTACGCGCAGGAATTTTCTCGCGCGTAACGCGTGTTCGTTTTTCTGGACTTTGACAGGAAAAATCGGTCAACGCCATGAAAGGCGTAGGGACCGGCAAGACAAATCGGACACCCGAAACTAGATCGCGACGTCTGCCGCGGTCATCGCTTGAGCCTCGCGCTTCGCGGCGCGCTGCTGTGCCACCTGGATCGAGTGGATCCGGAACACATTGAACATCGAATAGCAGATCGCGTACGCCAGCAGGACTCCACCAGCAAGGCTGGCCAGAACGGCGCAAATCAACACAACGGTCGTCACAAAATCTCTCCTGCCCATGGGGATGGGCATTTCCGTCTCCATCAGAGATGAGAACGGTCTTACACAGTTTGCCCCGCCGAGCGCACGCGCGGCAGTACCCAAAGGGGTACCTGCAACAAACCATGAGAGGCAGCTGCCGATGGGGAACGGCTACAAGCTGCTTCTAGTATGCCGGAAACGCATTGGGCCCGAATGCCGTAACCTTGAGGATGCGGCGCAACCCGCCCACCATCGGTCCCGAACACCCCTATGAGCATTAGTCACATCACCGTCCGCGGCGCGCGTCACCACAATCTGAAGAACATCGATGTCAGCATCCCGCGAAACTCGCTGACGGTGGTCACCGGCCTCTCTGGATCCGGCAAGAGTTCCCTCGCCTTCGACACCATCTACGCCGAGGGCCAGCGCCGCTACGTCGAGACACTCTCCGCCTACGCGCGGCAGTTCCTCGACCAGATGGAGCGCCCTGACGTCGACGCCATCGACGGTCTCTCCCCCGCCATCTCCATCGAGCAGAAGACGACCTCGCGCTCGCCCCGTTCCACCGTCGGCACCATCACGGAGATCTACGACTACCTGCGCCTGCTGTGGGCCAGCGTCGGCAAGCCCCACTGCCCACAGTGCGGTCACGAGATCAGTCGACAGTCCGCTGACCAGATCGTGGAGCGCGTCGTCGCGCTGAAGCCCGGCGAACGCATCACGGTCCTTGCACCACTCGTCCGCGGCCGCAAGGGTGAGTTCCGCGAAGAACTCGAAGCACTCGACCAGCAGGGCTTCCGCGCCCGCGTCGACGGCGAGATGATCGGGATCACCGAGGGCATGCGCCTGGAAAAGCGCAAGAACCACACCATCGAAGCCGTTGTCGATCGCGTCATCCTGAAGCTCGATGCCGAAGGCAAGCCCGACACACGCCGCCTGGAAGCCTCCGTCCAAAAGGCCCTGCAGATGGCCAGCGGCCTCGTCGTCATCGCCATCCATGGCCTCGACGAGACGCTGTACTCCACCTCCATGGCCTGCCCGGACTGCGGCATCAACGTGCCCAAGCTGGAGCCGCGTTCGTTCTCGTTCAACAGCACCTACGGCGCCTGCACCGAGTGCAACGGCCTTGGCAGCATCTACGACTTCGACCCCGGCAAGACCATCACCGACTGGTCAAAGCCGCTGCTCGACGGCGCCATGGGGCCCGGCGCTGGATCTGCCTACCTCCTGCGCTTGATCAAGCTCTTCGCCGATAAGAACAAGATCAACCTGAAGCTCGCGTTCGAAGACCTGACAGAAGACCAGCAGAAATTGCTGCTGTACGGTCCGCCTCGCAGCGAAGCCGCACGCACCGGCTTCCACGGCATCTTTGGCTACCTGCGCGACACCGTCGAAGAGTCCAAGTCCGACGGCTTCCGCGAGTACTACATGCAGTACATGTCCGCGACGCTCTGCCCCGCCTGCAACGGCAAGCGCCTGCGGCCAGAATCACTCGCCGTAAAGGTCGACGGCAAGTCCATCAGCGACTTCACCTCTCTGCCGCTGGACGAAGCCATGCAGTCCGCGCAGACCTTCCACTTCACCGGCCGCGAAAAGCTCATCGCCGATCGCCTGCAGCGGGAAGTCATCGAGCGCCTCGAATTCCTCAATGCCGTCGGCCTGTCGTATCTTTCGCTGAATCGCAGCGCGGCCACGCTCAGCGGTGGCGAAGGCCAGCGCATCCGCCTGGCAACACAGATCGGTTCACGGCTGCGCGGCGTTCTCTACGTGCTCGATGAGCCATCCATCGGGCTTCATCAGCGCGACAACATGAAGCTGATTGCCGCTATGGAAAACCTGCGCGACCTCGGCAATACCGTTCTGGTCGTCGAACATGACGAAGACACCATCCGTAAGGCCGACTACATCCTCGATCTCGGCCCCGGCGCCGGCAAGAACGGCGGCTACCTCATCGAGTCGGGTACGCCCGCTGAGATGGCAGCCAACCCGAACTCCGTCACCGGCCAGTACATCTCCGGCAAGATCGACATCCGCAGCAACGACGCACCACGTGCGCTCAGCGGCAAAGAGATCGTGGTCGAAGGCGCAACTGAGCACAACCTGAAGAACGTGACCGCGCACTTCCCTCTCGGCGCGCTCGTCGTCATCACCGGCGTCAGCGGCAGCGGCAAGAGCACGCTCGTCAATGACATCCTCTACCGCTCGCTTGCCAAGTTCCTCTACCGCAGCAAGGACGAGCCCGGCGCACACAAGCGCGTGATCGGCATCGACCAGCTAGACAAGGCCGTGCAGATCGATCAGTCGCCCATCGGCCGCACACCGCGTTCGAACCCCGCGACCTATACCGGCGTCTTCACGCAGATCCGCGAATACTTCGCCATGCTGCCCGAATCGCGCGAGCGCGGCTATAAGTCCGGCCGCTTCAGCTTCAACGTGCAGGGCGGTCGTTGCGAGGCCTGCCAGGGTGACGGCCAGCGCCGCATTGAGATGAACTTCCTGCCGGACGTCTACGTCTTGTGCGAGGTCTGCAACGGCCGTCGCTACAACCAGGAGACACTCGCCGTAAAGCTCAACGGCCTCTCCATCGCAGACATCCTCGACCTGCCCATCGCGGACGCGCTCGTTGCTCTCGGCGACCTGCCGAACATCAAGCAGAAGCTGCAGACGCTCGTAGACGTAGGCTTGGGCTACATCCACCTTGGACAGTCCGCAACGACGCTCAGCGGCGGCGAAGCACAGCGCATGAAGCTGGCCAAGGAACTCAGCAAGCGCCAGACCGGTCGCACACTCTACCTGCTCGACGAACCGACCACCGGCCTGCACTTCGACGACGTGCGCAAGCTGCTTGAAGTCCTGCAGCGACTCGTGGGTCTTGGCAACAGCGTGCTCATCATCGAGCACAATCTCGACGTCATCCGCAACGCTGACTGGCTCATCGACATGGGTCCTGAGGGCGGCAATGGCGGCGGCACCGTCGTAGGCGCGGGCACACCCGAACAGATCGCCAAGATCAGCGCGTCGCACACAGGCTTCTTCCTGGCCAAGCTGTACGAAGAGCGCCCGTATACGAAGCGCGGCCCAGCGCCCGCATACGTTGCTCCCGTGAACGTGAAGACCGAAGTCGCGAACCCAACCAAGTTCGCGCCCAGCGTGGAAGAGCGTGCCGCCAAGCGCAAGGCCGCAGCGAAAGCCGCAGCCGTGAAGAGCAAGGCAAAGAAGGCCGCAAGGACGAAGATCGCGTGAGAGACGATCCCAACGGCTTCGATCCCGCCGACCACATCCCGCCACCGCCGCGCGAGTTCCGGCTGTGGTCGCCGCAGCCTGCCATGCCCATCGATGAACCATTGGAGCGTCAGCCGAACCTCGGCTACGCCGCCATAATCCTCGTCATGATCGTGGTCTTCCTTGCGTTGACCTCCATCGGCTTCGCCGTCGCCTATGACATCGCCGCAGACCTTCGCCACGCCTCCGCACACGACGCCGCGAAAGTCATCAGCGCAAAGCCCAAGGCCAGCATCTTCCTTGAGGCCATCACCTTCGGCCTCACGCTGCTAACCGCATACGTGCTCTTCCCGCGCATGTGGCGGCGGCCCTTCGGCGACGTCCTCAGTTGGAACTCGATCGCCGCACGCATGAACGTGGCGAAGCTGCTGCTGACCGGCATGATCCTCAGCATCGTCGCGCAGGCGCTGGAAAGCTTCCTGACGCTTCCAAAAGAAATGCCCGTCGACGAGTTCTTCAAACACCCGTCCGACGTCTGGATCATCGCCATCTTCGGCACGCTGGTCGCGCCGGTCTGCGAAGAGATCTTCTTCCGCGGCTTTCTCCTCCGCGGCTTCGCCATCTTCTTCGACTGGATCGGCTCCCGCTGGAGCGACGCGACCCGCGAACGCTGGGCCACCACCGCCGACCTGTCGCGTCGAGGTCTCATCTTCTCCGGCATCCTCACCAGCGGTCTCTTCGCCGCCATGCACGCCGCACAACTCGGCTGGGCATGGAACGCCGTGGGCGTCCTCTGGCTCGTCGGCGGTGTCCTCACCTTCGTGCGACTGCGCTTCGGCTCCGTAGCCGCCAGCGCCACCGTCCACGCAGCCTACAACGGCTTCCTGTTCGTGGTGATGTTCTTCCTCACCGACGGCTTCCGGCACCTCGACAAACTCAGCAATCACTAATTGCGAAGCGGACCGTCAGCCGACCTTCTCATCAGCGCTGGGCCCATACGTCGCGGGCACCTTCTGGCCCAGTAGTCGCAGGTAAACGGTCAACTGCCCGCGATGGTGCGCCATATGCGTGAACGCGTCGGCGATCTGCTCCAGTCGCGGACCGCCGTTTAGATCGACGCCGCGCATACGAAAGGCCCACGGTCCCCCGAGGTGCTCTTCGGTTGTCCCTTCCAGCGCGGACTTTGCCTTTGCGTAGTTGTCTTCGGTCAGCTTCATCAGAGCCTCACTTGATTCGGAAGCCCGTGCCTGAAACTTGTCGCCCGACTCCTTGTCGTCAAGATCCAGCCCGTCCGTCGCGATCATCATCGCAATCCACCCTGGCATCTGCGCTATCAGCGCGGCCAGATAGCCGAGCTCCATGGATTTCTCATGTGGCTTCCACGAGTTCTTTCCTTCCGGCACCTGTTGCAGCACCTTCCTGTTCAGTGCCTGCTCGCGCTCCAACTGTGCCAGGAAGAAACCAACAGCATCCATGCCATCACCTCAAGCAGGCATCAAACGCCTCGGCAAAATCCTTGTCAACGCCAACTTGCTGACTCGCGAAGTCGCTGCTCTTATAGAGACATGGACCTGACCACAGCCCTCGTCGCCGATCGTGCCGCCCTGCTCTCTCTCATCGCAAAGCTGAGCTTCCGCCTCGGTGACTTCACGCTCGCGTCTGGGGTCAAGTCGGACTACTACATCGACTGCCGCACCACCACGCTCGACGCGGAAGGCGGCCGCCTCAGTGGCCTCGTCTTCGCCGAACTGATCCGCCAGCACGCACCCAACGCAGTCGCCGTAGGAGGCCTCACCATGGGCGCCGACCCACTCGTCAGCAACACCGCATCCGCTACAGCTTGGTACGCCTTGGAGCACCCCGAAGCGAAGCCCGTCCACGGCTTCCTCGTCCGCAAGGCGATGAAGCAGCACGGCACCGGCCGCCAGATCGAAGGCTACGTCCGTGAAGGCGCAGAGGTTGTCGTAGTGGATGACGTCTGCACCACCGGCGGCAGCACCATCACCGCGATCGAAGCCGTGCAGGCCGCAGGCATGAAGGTCGCTGCAGTCCTTTGCCTCGTAGACCGCGAACAGGGCGGCCGAGCCAACATCGAAGCCGTCATCGGCTCCACACCCTTCGTCAGCGTCTACACCGCAACCGACGTACGCGCAGAGAAACTCAAGCAAGCTTAGGCAACAAACGACGGTTGCCAATGGCTATTCGGAAGGGCACAGCTTTAGCTGTGCCAAGATTCCATTCCATCGAATGGCTTTAGCCACTGAGGTTCAGCTTTTTTTTGATGGTCCAACGGCGAGCATGCCTCACGGGCGCAATCCCAATTGCATGTCAGACACTTTCGGGACAGCCGACGCTGCAACCTGCAGGCTAAATGGTGTCCCCAGCTTCAGAAACCTCAACACCCTGCTTCGTAAACATCACCTTGCAGGCGCCACACTGCGGACAAGCACGGCCTTTGCGATGCAGGATCTGTGATGTAAGAAAGACCTTGCCGCAGTTGTAGCAAGTCACCGCAGCGTTGTTGCCATACCAGTCCTCGCCCGCGGCGAGGTTCTCTTTATCCAGAAAGCGCATCAGTCGATGTTAGCTCTTCGCAGAGCCATAACCGCGTGAAGCCGACGTGAGCCTCCACGCAAGCTGCGAAGCCGCAATCGATACATCGGCGCTCTTCGCCTTATCATCGCCTAAGATAGAAGAATGCCGGCGCGATCGACACTCCCCGAAGCCGCTCCACAAACCGCCTCCCAGCTACGCCGCGAACTGAGCGAACGCAATCTCGCTCTCGCCGCCGAGCACGCACACGAAACCACCTACGGCTCCATAGCCAGCGTTCTCTATCGTGAAGACGAGACCGGCAACCACGGCAACTTCTTCCCCGCTTCCTACAAGCGCATCCGGGCCAACGCAGCGTGGTCACAGCGACTCGCCAAGGCCTACACCGCCTCCAGCCGCATCGTGCGTGGCAACGAACGCGAGCGCGCCGAACTCGACTGCAGCAACAGCAGCGACGCGCTTCTGATGAATATCTTCTGCCACCCGAAGACCCTCCAATCGAAGCCGCTGCAAGCGCTGCTACACATCGAACCGGACGCACAGCCGGAGTTCGGCGTACGCGTTCGCACGCCCATCGCGAACGACCTGGAAGACCGCACTGAGGCCGACATGCGTCTGGGCGACCTGCTCGTAGAAGCCAAGCTAAGCGAGAGCAACTTCCAGACCGCACGCGCCGACCTGATGGCCCGCTACCAGGACTTTGAACTCTTCTTCGACACGGAACGCCTGCCACGCACACGCGGCCAGTTCCGCGGCTACCAGCTCCTGCGCGGAGTCCTCGCAGCAGCGCACCATGACGCACGCTTCGCCGTCCTCTGCGACGCACGCCGCCCCGATCTGCGCGAGGAGTGGTTTGCCGTCATCGCCTGCATTCACGCCTCAGCCCTGCGCAGCCGCATGCTCTTCCTCACTTGGCAGGAGATCGCGACTACACTGCCTCGGCCTCTTCAGGCATTCCTGAGCGCGAAATACGGCATTCACTCCTAAGCCCGTCATCCCCTCAAGCGCGGGAGATGACGACGCGGTAAGGATGCCGTCCCGACCTCCATGTCCTGAAGCGGGCCACCCGCCCCAAGCACCCGAACGCCCAGAGCAGTAAACTGAAAGACGATGATTCCTACCCTCGAATGGACCGACAAGGGCGTCAACTTCCTCGATCAGACGAAGCTGCCGCTGGAAGAGACCTACGTTCTCGCCACCACCTACCAGGACGTTGCCACCGTCATCCGCGACATGATCGTGCGCGGCGCACCGGCCATCGGCGTCTCGGCCGGCATGGGCATGGCGCTCGCCGTACAGAAGTCCCCCGCGACCACAGTCGACGCTCTGCTGAAGGACGTTGATGAAGCAGCTGCAGTCCTCGCTGCAACGCGTCCAACCGCCGTCAATCTCTTCTGGGGTATCGAGCGCATTCGCACGCTCGTCCGCAAACTGGCAGCATCGCAGCCCGCCGACCGCAGCGACGCAGACAAGCTGAAGGCCATCACCGACGAAGTGATCGCCGAAGCCAATCGCATGTACGACGAAGACATCGCGGCGTGTAAGACGATGGGCCAATTCGGTGCGGACCTGCTCCCCAAGAAAGGCACCGTCCTGACGCACTGCAACGCGGGCGCGCTCGCTACCTGCGGCTACGGCTCGGCGCTCGGCGTCATTCGCGCCGCAGTCGAACGCGGCCACGTCATCGACGTCCTCGCAGACGAGACGCGCCCCTTCCTGCAGGGCGCACGTCTGACCGCGTGGGAGCTGATGAAGGACAACATCCCCACCTCTGTCCTCTGCGACAACATGAGCGGCGCACTCATGCGCCAGGGTCGCATCCAGGCCGTCATCGTCGGCGCAGACCGCATCGCAGCCAACGGAGACGTTGCGAACAAGATCGGGACGTACACCGTCGCGGTTCTCGCAAAGGAGCACGGCATCCCCTTCTACGTCGCAGCTCCCTGGGCCACCGTCGACATGGCCACGAAGCACGGCGATGACATCCCCATCGAGCAGCGCAACGCCTACGAGGTCACCCACTCCAACGGCAAGCAGATGACGCCCGACGGCGTCGGCATCGAAAACCCCGCCTTCGACGTCACACCCGCCAAGTACGTCACCGGCATCATCACCGAGCGTGGCGTGCTCTATCCCCCCTATGACGACACCATGCTCGCCATGCAGGCCGAGGTGAATGCAGCCACCGCCTAACTCGTGGCTGCAGGACTTTGCAGATTGGCGCAAACGCTCGCTCGTGCGCGCCAATCTGCTCGTCCTCATCGCACTGCTCTCAGCCTTCTGGCTGTCGAACTTCCCTCACAATCGGCTGTCCTATTGGATCCTGCTGCCGCTGCTGCTCTCCTTCATCGGCACAGCAGACACTCTCCGCTGCATGCGCACACGCTGGAGCTGGTATCACGGTGGCGTCGTCCTCTGCGCCTACATGGACCTGATGGCCGTGTGCATGATTGCCTTCTTCCTGGTCTACCCGCTCTGGCTCTAGCCACCACCATGGGGACGTGTAAGCTGGTTCGAACAGAAAGGGCACATCCATGCTGAAAGGCTTTCGCGACTTCATCCTGCGCGGCAACGTCGTCGATCTTGCCGTCGCCGTCATCATCGGTGCCGCGTTCGGCGCCATCACCTCTTCGCTGACCGCCGACGTCATCACCCCGATGATCTCCGCGCTTGTAGGCGCACCAGACTTTTCAAGCCTGGTCTTCCACATGCCCACGCTGCGCACCATTACGCCGCCCAGCCCGTTGCCTGCAGGCTACGTCCCACCGGGCGAGATCCATATCGGCAAGTTCCTCAATGCGCTCATCAGCTTCCTGCTGAACGCCGCCGCAATCTACTTCCTCATCGTCGTACCCATGAAGTACCTCATGAAGAAGTTCGAACCGGCTGCACCGCCAGCGCCGCCTGCAACCAAGGTCTGCCCGCAGTGCCTCAGTGACATTCCCGTCGCCGCAACGCGCTGCAAGTTCTGCACCGAGCCAGTTGCCGCTTAACAGTTCATCCTGCCGAATTCGACAGGGTGAAAATTAATAGCTTTAATATTGACAAAAGTGCATGCTGAGACAGCCGGTCGAAACCGGCGTTGAGGCTGTCTGAATGCATGATGTCGTCGTTGGAATATTTGCTCTGCTCATCTTTCTTGTCCCGTCGCTGATCGCCTTCCGTCAGGACGACAGCGGTGGAGAAGGTTCCGGAATCAGCGCTTCTACCACTCGGTCGAGCGAAGATCCGCCTCTCTCCGGGAGGCACTAAACCACAAGGGCCGCTCGCGCGGCCCTTCCGTTTTCTGCCTAATGTTCCCTTTCAGTCATAACCCTGGACGTATTTTCACTGGAAAAACGATCTCTCCGGGCGCATGCTCATGTTGGATTGAGCGATTCGCACAGTCCGTGAGGCCACAATGCACCATTTGCTGCTTGCTCTCGGCTTTACTGCCATGTTGATCAGTCCTGCGGTGGTCGCGTTTCGCGATACTCCAGGACGCATACCTGAAGAATAGAAAGGGCCGCACAGTATGTGCGGCCCTTTTTGTTTCTGTTGAAAGAAACGGTTATCCGCGTAGAGCCAGCTGCTCCGTCATGATCTGCGTCAGCTCCGGCTTCTTCAAACCATGAACCTCTTCGTTGTACTTGTCGACCTTGCTCGACCAGTTCATCGAGCAGAACTTCGGTCCGCACATGCTGCAGAAGGCCGCTTCCTTGTAGTAATCATCCGGCAACGTCTCGTCGTGCATTCCACGAGCGGTCTCAGGATCCAGCGACAGGTCAAACTGCGCATCCCAATCGAACGTGTAACGAGCATGCGAAATAGCGTCATCACGATCACGAGCACCCGGCCGGTGCCGTGCAATATCCGCTGCGTGCGCGGCGATCTTGTACGCAATGATGCCGTCCTTTACGTCCTTCTCGTTCGGTAGACCGAGGTGCTCCTTCGGCGTCACGTAGCAGAGCATCGCCGCGCCGTGCCAACCGATCATCGCCGCACCAATCGCGGAGGTGATGTGGTCATAGCCCGGTGCAATATCCGTAACCAGCGGTCCAAGCACGTAGAACGGAGCGCCGTCGCAAAGCTCGACTTCCTTGTCGACCTGCTCCTTGATCTTGTCCATCGGCACGTGGCCGGGGCCTTCGATCATCACCTGGACATCGTCCTTCCACGCCTGACGGGTCAGCTCACCCAAGGTCTTCAGCTCGGCAAACTGTGCCTCATCCGAAGCATCCGCAACGCAACCCGGCCGCAGGCCATCGCCCAGCGAGTAGCTCACGTCGTACTTCGCCATGATCTTGGTGATGCGGTCAAAGTTCTCGTAGAGGAAGTTCTGCTTGTGGTTTGCCGTCATCCACTGCGCCAGGATCGCGCCGCCACGCGACACAATGCCGGTGATGCGCTTCGAAACCATCGGCACATACTGGATCAGCACGCCGGCGTGGATCGTAAAGTAATCGACGCCCTGCTGCGCCTGCTCCTCGATCACCTCGAGGTAAAGATCGATGTTCAGATCCTCAACACGCTTCACGCGGCTCAGCGCCTCGTACAACGGCACGGTACCGATCGGCACCGGCGAGTGACGAATGATGGCTTCGCGAATCATCGGAATGTCGCCGCCGGTCGAGAGATCCATCACCGTGTCTGCACCAAAGTGAACAGCGGTGTGCAGCTTGCGCAGCTCCTCATCCACATTGGAAACAAGCGCGGAATTGCCGATATTCGCGTTGATCTTGCACAGCGAGCCGACGCCGATCGCCATGGGCTCCAGCTCCGGGTGCATGACGTTCGCCGGGATAATCATCGTTCCCTTGGCGATCTCACTGCGGATGAACTCCGGTGCCAGCTTCTCCTTGTGCGCAACATAAGCCATCTCTTCCGTGATCAGGCCCTTGCGTGCAAAGTGCATCTGGCTCATGTTCGTGTCGCCGGTGCGTGCTGCCTCTTCGCGGCGCTTGACGATCCACTCCGCGCGCGGCGTTGGCACGTCGTACTGCTTTCCATTGCCGTTGTGTCCGTTACCGTTGCTGCCCGCGAGTGCGCTCATCTGCTGTGTCTCCCTGCGTGTGACTTATGGCGAAGTATACCCGTTTGGCAGGGTCGACGAGGCGGCGTAACCGTTCCAGCCGGCCCAAAGACGGTGCGATCTTCGGCACGGCAGCCCCCGCGAATGCGCTGTAAAATAGAGAAGCCATGAACACCAAGAGCGCATCCTCCGTAAAGGTCATCGTTGCATCCGTCGTCATCATCGCGGCAGTGCTTTACCTGGCCATCAGCGGCGCGCGCGACAGCAAGGCCACCAGCTACTACTGCACCATCGGCGAACTGCAGGGCATGGGCAAGAAGGCCTACTCGCGCAATTTGCGTGTGGCCGGCAATGTAAAGCCCGGCAGCATCCACCGCATGGGCACCCACGCCAGCTTCGTTCTGCTGGAACTGGGTAAGGAACTCCCCGTCAACTACGACGGCGCCGAGCCGCCACCCGACACCTTCAAGGACGACGCGCAGGCTCTGGCCATGGGTCACCTGGGCCGGGACGGCACCTTCCAGGCCAACCAGCTCCAGGCCAAGTGCGCCAGCAAGTACGCACCCGCCAAGCCCGGCGACAAGCCGGCAGGCAGCCCCGTGACCGGGACGACCGCTACGCTCGTGGTGCCCGCCAAGTAGCTGACGCGCAGTCGAAGCTCTACCTCTCGGAATTTCCACTCGGTCGCGCCAAACTTCAACCGAAGATTTGGTCGCAAGCTGACCAAGATCGCGTTCGGAAGGGCACAGCTTTCAGCTGTGCCGAAAAAGTCCCCAAAGAAGCAATCGGCTTTAGCCGCTGAGGTCCGTTTTCTCGCTGAGGAACGCTCGACCTGAGGCCAAAGCCCAATCTGTTTCTGGGGCCTCATCGCCAGCTAAAAGCTCTGCCCTTCCCACTCAGCAGACACAAGCTCGACCCGCAGTGCCCACTCAAACTAGCCGGTCAGCGCGCTCACCTGTTCACCAGGCGTTGGCAGATCATCCAGGAAGTACTGGAAATAAATTGGTCCGAAAAAGAAGGTCATGGGTCCGCTCAGGCGGAGGTCGATCGGCGCCGCTTTGAACAATCAGCCAGATCACCCAGAACAGAAAATGCGACATGACCGAAAGCACCAGCACGACGGTCCAATGAAGCCGCGGGGGCTGCGCGACAGGCTGCGGATGATGCGCAAACGGCAACACAACATTGTCTATGCGCTCACTCTAGAGACGGAAGCGCGGCGGACCAAAGAAATTCGGCTCACTCTATTCCGAAACGTTGCACCCCAGTCCCATTCCGTACCGCATGGTCAAATCCATGCTTCCGAGCGTCCTCTCAGGACTCGTTGCAAATACAGTGCAGCGAGCCGCACAGCTACGCTCGCGGTTCCGGCGAAGCAACGGGCACATAGGCTGGCGGCTGCATCGTTCCATAAACCTCTTCTGGACCTGGAACGACGTGATCGTGCAGCATGTACTGGAAATAGATCCCGCTGAACAGAAACGTCATCACACCACCCAGCGGGATGCCGATCGGTGGCAGTTCCAGCGCTTCGCGCAGGGTGAACACTGTCTTGACGTAAACGGCCAGGTACAACACTGTGCCCAGAACGTTAGCACCAACTAAAAGGGTCGACGAGCTTCCATCGTTCGCTCCCAGATGCGGCACGAGCGCCATCGTCACGCCCGCCATGATGCCGATGATGACGAGCACCGGCAGCATCGCCACATTCGCGATCGACCACCACAACACATCCTCACGGCCGGTCACCCTCTTGATCCAATTCGCCTGAACGACCATCCAGATGGAATTGAAGTAGCCGCGCGTCAGCAGACTCAGCGCCAGTACCCATCCCCAATGCAGGCGCACCGGCGGTGGGACGTAGCGTGGATCGTACGCGGGAGAAGGCGGAGGGATGACATTAGCCATTCGCAAACTCTAATGACAGCGAGCTGCAACGCCAAGAGAATTCGGCGCACTATACTCGGAAACGATGCACTCCAGTCCCATTCCGGCGGCGACCGTCAGCAACCTGTCGAAGCTCTATGGCAGCTTCGCGGCGCTCAAGCGTGTCACGTGCGACTTCCCTGCCGGCGGCTTTCACGTCCTCCTTGGGCCCAATGGCGCGGGTAAATCCACACTGCTGCGCGTCCTTGCAGGACTCATCACACCCACCAGCGGGACCGTGCAAACCATGGGCAGCGAACCACACGCAGCACGCGCACGCATGGCCTACATGAGCCACGCGCCCATGCTCTACGAAGAGCTCTCGGCAATGGAGAACCTGCGCTACTTCTCCCGGCTGCAGAACCCCGGCGCAAACTGTGACTGCACGGGATCGCCCGAGATGGCACTGCGCGCCGTCGGCCTCGATCCCACCATCACCCGCCCGGTCTCCGAGTTTTCACAGGGCATGCGTCAGCGTGTCTCCATGGCCCGCGCACTCGTGGCAGATCCGGAATTGCTGCTGCTCGACGAACCCTTCAGCAACATGGATGTCGGCGGCGCAAAGGAGCTCGTGCAGCTTCTCCTCGACTTCCGTACCTGGCCGCTGCCCGGCGGCGCACAGCGCACGGTCATCGTCACGACGCACCAGTTCGAACTTGTCGCCCAGGCCGCCGATCAGGTCGTCACCATGCGCAACGGCAGCATCGTCGCCTCTGAGACCCAGGCAGGAGCAACCGCAGCGTGAAGACCAATGCCGCGCGGCTGCTTGACCGCCTCAACATTCCGTACAGCACTCGCGACTACGAGGTCGATCCCGAGGACCTGACCGCAACCAACGTCGCCCGCAAGATCAACATGCCGGCCGAGCAGGTCTTCAAAACCCTCCTCTGCCGCCTCAATGATGGCGAGTACGTCTTCGCAGCCATCCCCGGTGACAGCGAACTCGATCTGAAGAAGCTCGCACTCGCTGCCGGCGCCAAAAACGCCGAACTGGCCAGTCTGAAGGACGTCGAGCCACTCACCGGCTACATCCGCGGCGGCGTCACCGTTATGGGCGCAAAGAAGGCCTACCGCGCCTTTGTCGACGAGGCCCTCGAACTCTTCGACACCATCAGCGTCTCCGCCGGCATGCGCGGCCTCCAGCTCATCCTTGCCCCGGCCGACTACATCCGGGCCGCGGACGCGAACGTTGCCGACCTGACGAAAGCTCTGGTGACTCTCTCGTGATCTACGCACGCACCGTCTGGCTGCATCTCAGGAAAGACCTGCAACTCGAATGGCGCAGCCGCGAGGCCGTCGCCGGCATGCTCTTCTTCACGCTGCTCATCGCCGTCGTCTTCGCCATGGCCTTCGATCCAACCGGCTACCCCACGCTCGCTCGCCAGATGAGCGGCGGCCTGCTCTGGGTGGGACTGCTCTTCGCCGCGACCACCTCCCTCAACATCTCCTGGGAGCGAGAGCGCCGCAACCAGGTGCTGGACGCGCACCGCATGTCCGCCGCGCCAGCCTCCGCACTCTTCCTCGGCAAGGCATTCGCCAACCTGATCTTCGTCCTTTTCGTAGAAGCGGTCCTCGCGCCGGTTTTTGTCGTCTTCTACAATCTGCACCCCCTGGGCGAGATCAAGTGGCTCTGGCTCATCCTGCCGCTCGGCACCTGGGCCATCGTGGTCAACGGCACCTTCTTTGCCGCCCTCGGCCTGCGCAGCCGCAACCGCGCCCTCATGCTGCCGGTCATCCTCTTCCCCATCTCCATCCCCGCGCTCCTCGGCGTCACCCAGGCGACAACCGGCGTCATCACAGGCGAGTTCGAGCCACAAATGTGGATCCGCCTCATCTTCGGCTTCGACGTCATCTTCACGACAGCCTGCATCCTGCTCTTCGATACCGTCCTCAACGCCGAATAACGCCCGCGCCGCCCCCGCAAACCGGTAGACTGAATACCGATCATGAAGCGTTATTTCTGGATGTTGTGTGGCTTTAGTCTCGCCTTGCTGGCATGGGGCTTCTACGAGGCAGTCTTCGTCGCGCCGGTTGAGGCCACCATGGGATCCGTATACCGGATCTTCTACTGGCACGTGCCCATCAACATCTCCGCCGAAGTCTTCCCATACGTCAACATGATCGCCTCGATCGCCTTCCTCTACTTCCGCCGCACGAAGCAGGAACTGGCCGCCAAGCTCGACGCACTCGCCATCGCCACGGCAGAGGTCACCGTTCTCTATGTCGGTCTGGGCCTTGCGACAGGCATGCTCTGGGGTCGCCCTGTGTGGGGCATCTGGTGGGCATGGGACGCTCGCCTGACCAGCTTCCTCATGCTCTTCCTTCTTTATGTGAGTTATCTCCTGGTGCGTAACTTCTCCACCAGCAGCCAGGCACCCGTCATCGCAGCCGTTCTCAGTGTCTTCGCCGGCATCGATGTGCCCATCGTCTTCATGAGCATCCGCTGGTGGCGCACACAGCACCCCGCGCCAGTTCTCACAGGGGATGGCTCGCTCGATCCCTCCATGTGGCCCGCCTTCCTTTGGAATCTAGCCGCCTGGTTCTGCTGGGGCATAACGCTGGTCTGGGCGCGTTACGCCATCGTTCGCCGCGAACAGCGTGCCGACGCACGCGCCGCACTCAAGGCACTGGAGGCCTGACATGCAACCCAACGTCAACAGCATCCACTTCCTATGGGCGGCCTACCTGCTGGTCGCCGCTGCCAACATCGGGCATGCTCTCTGGCTGCGCTCTTTGTGGGTCAAGCTGAACAAGACTGAGAATTGATTCGCGTGAGTTTCACTCGCTCCGTTGCATTTGCATCCCTGCCGCTGCTGCTCCTCGCAGGCGGCTGCCGTCGTGTGCGCTTCCCGCAACTCGCCGATAACTACCGCGAATACGCCTACGTCACCAACGGCAGCGGCGGCACCGTCAGTGTCCTTGACCTGGTGAACTTCCGCCCGGACCGCACGCTGAAGGTCGGCGAAGGGCCCTCTGCCGTCGCCGTCAACCCCGTGCGCAACGAGGTCTACATCGTCAACACGGCCAGCGGTTCCGTCTCGGTCATCGACGCCGCCAACAACTCGGTAGCCGCCACCATCGGCGTCCGCCGTCAGCCGGCGAGCATTACCGTCGACGCCAAAGGCGAGCGCGCCTATGTGACCAATACCGGCTCGAACACCGTCAGTGTGCTCAACCTGCAGCAACGACGGGAAGTCGCCTCCGTCGGCACCGGCGAGCAGCCCGGCACGGTGAAAATCGCACCCGACGGCCGCTCCCTCGTCGTCGCCAATCGCGGCAGTGGCAGCGTCTCCGTCTACGACATCACGGACGCCCCGACACCACGCCTCCGCGCCACCTTTGACCGCTGCGCCGGCGCAAATGACATGGCAATCCTCGGCGACTCCTCCAAGGCCTTCATCGCCTGCACCGGCGACGACCAGGTCCTCTCCATCGCACTCGCCAGCGCACCCGACTCCTGGCCCGCCAAGCAGGATCCAGCCTCCATGCAGGACCGCCTGATGGCACGCCTCCGCGTCGGACACGCGCCGGGACATCTGACCCTCAAGCCCGACAGCGGCGAAATCTTCGTCAGCAACACCGGCTCCGGCAGCATCAGCGAGATCTCCACCTTCACCAACGAAGTCGGCGCCACCTTCCCCATCGGCACACAGCCCGCCAACGGCATCATCAGCGACGACAACGCCTCACTCTGGGTCTCAAACTCAGGCGCGGACTCCGTCAGCCTCTATTCCATCGATGAAGGCCGCATGGCCATGAGCGTCCACACCGGCCCGCAGCCCGCAGCCATGGCGCTCTCCCCCGGCCAGCCCGTCCTGCTGATAGCCGACTCCGGCAGCAGCGACGTTGCCGTCATCCGCACCCGCGACACCAACGGCCCCGAGCTCTTCACCATGCTGCCCGTCGGCGCACACCCCAACGCAATCGCCATCAAGGCCTTCCGGACGCGCTAGGCGGCATCCGCTGCATTCAACACCGCAGCCAGCTCCGCAGCATCCCGGATCGGCGGCTGGCAGGTCATGCCACTGCACACCAGCGCGATCGCCTCATCGCTATCCGGCAGGTGCGGCAATGTCTCGGCCAGCGCCGGCGGCAACGCCCCAAGCTGCGCCCGCGCAATCCGCACGACGCTCTTGTTCACCGCAAAGCGAGCCAGCGCCACCATCTCCAACTGCGCAGCCTTCGCCCCGCCACCAACAATCACCACCTGCACCGCAGGCCGCGCCAGCCGCCCCAGCGCCAGCCCAAACGTCGGACCATACAGCCCAAGATGCTCCACGATCACCGCAAAGGTCTCCAGAGTCTCTTGCGCGGTCTCGCGATAGGTCTCATCCCCCGTCAGCGCATGCAGCCGCAACAGCAGCGCTGCGCCGGCAGGATTACCCGCGGGCGTAGGTGCGTCCTGCACCGGCTTCCGGCGCGTGCTCAGCGCACCAATCGTCTCTGTCGAGTCAGAAGCCATATCGAAGAAGCCGCCGCCCTTGCCGTCATAGAACTTGCGCAGCAACGTCGTCGCAAGCACCCGCGCAGCTTCGAAGTAAACGATCTCGCCCGTAGCCTCCCACACATCCAGGCACGCATGCCCCAGGAAGACGTAGTCATCCAGTACACCGGCAACATCCGTGTGCGGCGCGGCGGGATCGCTGTACGCAACAACGTGTTTCAACGTGCCCTCGACCAGCGCGACATCGAGCACGCGGTCGAGTGACTTACACGCAAACGCGACGGCGCCCGGCACCTGCAGCACACGTCCCGCTCGCACATAGGCCGAGATACACATGGCGTTCCAGCCCGTGTAAATCGTCTTATCGACGAACGGCGTAGGTCTCTGCAGCCGTGCAGCCAGCAGCTTGGATCGCATCACCTTTAGCATCATGGGAGCGATCTCCGCATCGACACCAGCCTGCTGTGCCGCCTGCTCCAGCGTCATCGGCCGAAAGAGCACATTGCGAGCCGGGTCGTGATGCATGTCGCCCACCGCACCAATGTCGTAGTAAAGCTCTGCCAGCTTCGCCTCGTCCTCGGTCAACACAGCAGCAGCTTCGTCGCGAGACCAGGTGAAGTAGCCGCCATCATCGTCCAGAGAAAGATCCGCATCTTGCGAGCCATAGAAACCGCCACGCTCGCGATCGCTCAGCCACTCATCCATCCACTGCATCGTCGCGCGCGCCGCATCCGCGCACTCCGGATCCACAAACGTCTGGAAGGCATGCACATACGCCCGCAGCAGTTCGCTGTTGTCGTACGCCATCTTCTCGAAGTGCGGCACGACCCAACGCTCATCCACCGAGTAGCGATGAAACCCGCCCGCCAACTGGTCGAAGATGCCGCCACGTGCCATCTTCTTCAGCGACACCAGCGCAGCCTCCGCACATTGCGGCGCATTCGGGCCCGGTCGGGAAGCAGCATCCAGCAGCATCTCAAGCGCCGCGGGATGTGGGAACTTTGGCTGTGAGCCGAAGCCGCCATGGATCGGATCAAACTGCTTCAACGCACCGTCGATCAGCTTGTCCAGCAACGCAAGACTCGCACCGGATGCGTCCAGATCCGTCGCATCCCCGGTAAACGTCTCGCTGTACTCGATCGCCTCCATCACGCTGCTGGCAGACTCTTCCACCTCATGATGCTTGTCGTAGAACGACCCTGCCATTGTCATCAGCACCCGGCGAAAGCTCGGCCGGCCATAGCGCTCTTCCGGCGGAAAATAAGTCCCACCAAAGTAAGGCCGGCCATCCGGCGTCAGGAACGCCGTCAACGGCCATCCGCCCTGCCCGCTGATCGCCGCCACCGCAGCCTGGTACCGAGTGTCCACATCCGGCCGCTCATCCCGGTCGACCTTCACCGCAACGAAGTACTCGTTGATCAGCGCAGCCGTCTCAGCGTTCTCGTAGCTTTCGCGGTCCATCACATGGCACCAGTGGCACCACACCGCGCCAATGTCCAGCAGCACCGGCTTGTTCTCAGCAGCAGCCCGCGCGAACGCCGCCTCGCCCCACTGCTCCCACTGAACAGGCTGATGCATCGCCGATCGGAGATAAGCGGAGGAGGCGGAAGCGAGTGCGTTCAGTGCAGGATCGGTCATCCCTTCAGTTTAGTGGAGACGGATCAACTCGACGCGCACCTCTTCACTAGCTGAGGACTTCGCAGAACCACGACCGCAATCCCACCACAGCCCCGAAGAGAACAATCGCCGCCCAGGCTCCGGCCAACGGGATCGCATACCCACGACCTTCGGGACCGGCTTCCAGCGGTTCAACATGCAGGGTCGAATCAAAATCCGCTTCGCTCTGAAGGTCCACAACGATCCGTTGCGCCGATTGGCTGGTCGCCTCATACTCGCCCAGATCGGCAAGGTTGCCATCGCCGCTCATCTCGCTGTAACGGCTCTTGGCCAGGATCGCGCCCCCGTCATCCAGCACCTTCCAGTCCAGCTTCAACGGCTGATGCGAAGGAAGGAAATAGATCTCGACCTGGTAGGTCGCGCCCTTCGTTGGCACGAAAGAAGGCGATGTGTACTGTCCCTTCCTTCCGTCGAACGCTGCAGTAAGGGCGCTGTCCCGCTGCGAACGGTGAGCCCACGACAGCCAGAACACAGGCGCAAGCGCGATCGCCAGCAACGCCAACAGCGCCGCGAGCCGCAGAATCTTCAAGCCAACTGTTGAGTGTCCAGACATGGAGGATGGCAGGTCCTGGGTTCCGGGTACCTGACAAGCCTTTTATAGCTTAGAAGGCGGCGGAAAGCACGAAGAACTCGCATCGCCATGCAGAATAAAGTCAAAGGTCAGCTGTCATTCGCCCACTGAAGCGCCCAAAACAGAAAGGGCGAAGAAGCTCTCGCTCCTTCGCCCTCACTACTGTTTCAATGCTTACTGCGGTAGCGGTGCCGGTGTGCTGGTCAACGGCTTCGGTGGTGCCGGTGCCTGCGGTGCCGTCAGGCCAGGAACAACCGGTGCGGTCGTCATGGTGCCGGCAGCGGCCTGGGTCAGCGAAACGTTGTAGCGATCCAGCGTGCTCGCCAGGATCTGCAGCAGAGCCGCACGATCCCGCGCATACACGGCAGTCGCCGTAATCAATGTGTTGTCAGCCGTCGCCAGATTGCGCTCCTGCTGCAATACATTTGCCGTGGTTGAAGCACCGAGACGATAGCGCTTCTGCTCTGCATCAAGTGCCTGTGCTTGGTAATCACGCGATGCCTGTGCCGCAATCACCGAGGCGCGATCATTGGTCAGGGCGAACTGCCCGTTGATGACCTGGATACGGGTCTGCGTGTAAAGCTGCTGCAGACGCATGCCCGCCTGGCGATACTCCATCTGCGAACGCGCCTGATCGGCCTGTGCCGGACGGTTGCGGATGGGGATCGAGAAGTTAGCACCAAAACCCTTATCCGGCGAACTCGCATTGAAGGCACTGGTGAAGGCTGTACCGTACGATCCTTGATTTCCAAGACCGCAGTTGGGCAGAGTAGAGTTCTGGCAGATCGAACTGACAGGATTCGCCGTACCGGCAATACCGGTTCCACCGTAAAACGCATACGCGTTCAAGATGGGTAGCAGACCGTTCTTCTGTGCCTTGATCGTGATCTCGTTGTTCTTCATGTTGAGCGACGCCTGCTCAATCGAAGGATTGTTGGCAAACGCCTGCTTCACGAGATCTTCGACCGGTGTGTCCTCTTCCGACAGACGATCCAGGCTCACACGGTCCGTCGGTACGACGGGCGCTGTTGCCAGTTGCGGATCGTTCAGATCGCGAACAATCGCCTGCTTCATCAGCAGCTGCTGGTATTCCAGGTTCGACTGCGAAGTCGTCAAGGCCTGCCGGTCGGTGGTCACAGCCTGATCGGAGTTGACGATATCGAGCGGCGCCAGGGTGCCGATCTCCAACTGCCTGCGGTTGTCCGATGCGAGCTTGGTCGACTGCTCCAGACCGCGCGTCTTCGCCTGGACATCCTCATATGCGCTGACGAGCGACCAGTAGATGCTCTCCACCTGCGTTACCGTCGAGATCAACTGCTGACGGAAGGCCGAGTCGGCGATCCGGCGGTTGTTCTTCGCCTGCACCACGAAGCGTCCTTGAATGCCAGGCCCAAAACCCTGCAGCAGGTTCTGAGTCGCCTGCAGACGGTAGGTTGAATTGAACGACGGCGTGTATGGACTCGTCGCAGATGTCGACGTTGCTCGCGAGTTGTTGAACGTTGCGCTAAGAGTGGTTCCTGAAAGAAAGCTCTGCGAATAGCCGAAGTTGTAAGTCCCAGTGTTCGTTTCGGTAGCGTTCGGGTTGAAGAAGTTGGTACCGCCCGGCGATTTCAACTGCTCATACTGCAGCGTGCCGGTAATCACTCCATCACGATTCAACGGCACTGGTCCGCCGCCATTCGTGCTCAGTACGAGGCCCGATGCGCCGGTACCCGAACCGCCCGTACCCGTTCCCGTACCGCCTGGTCCACCACCACCTGTCACGGTGGACGAAGTGCCGCCCAGCGTATTGGTGATCAGGCCCGTCGAAACACCGCGAAGGGTGCTGCCAGCCCTCGCGCGCAGGATATCCGTATCGGCAATATCCAGGTTGACGCGCGCGATCTCAATGTCAAAGTTGTTCTCAAGCGTGAGGAGGACAGCGTCGGAAAGGCTCAGGTAGATGCGGCCATCGCGGAGCAGGTCCCCCAACCGGGGCGTATTCGTCAGCCGGGGCGGGTTGTAGTCCGTGCTCGTATACGGAGCAAACGGATGCCGGAATGTATGTCCCTTCAGCCGACTGTAATCCTTCGCAGTCTCGCGAAGATACAACGGCCCTGGATGGTTCGGTTCGGGTGCCTGGGGTATCCCAGGACGCCCCGTGGTGTCGACCTGCTGCGCCTGCGGTGCGGCGGGAGCAGTGGGATTGGTCTGGGCACCACCGACTCCAGCCTGCGGTGCGGCCGCTGCCTGCGCGAACGCCGACATGTCCAAAGATCCCATCAGCAACAGAGCGACGCTCGCTGCTCCCTGCATAGTTCCTGCTCTCACGCCTCTTCTCCAGCCAATCGGAAAGTATTCCCCTACGAAGACGTGCGCCAGCGCCATTCGGACGCACTTTATTCCGTGCGGCCTTACTTTTCACATGCCCGCACACACTCTGCATCAGGCACGCGTGGTCGCCATTTGCAAGGGCTTGCGACGCACGGACCGCTGCCGTGACACACATCTCTTCATCAAACGCATCGACCGACGCAGGTTCTTCGGAAGTCAAAGTATAGCAACCGGCATCAGCCGTTCGCGTAGGTGCTGCATGGTACGGTTCAAACAGCCCCGATGTTCCCTTCAGACCGAGAACATTCCGGACAAAACAGCGACGCCGGGACACCGCCGAACGCACCGCCCGCCCGTACCTACCGCCTGTCCATCGCCTACGACGGCACAGACTTCTTTGGCTGGCAGGTACAGCCCGGCCTGCCCACCATCCAGGGATCACTCGCAACCGCGGTCCGTGAAGTCACCGGCGAAACCGTCCTCCCGCAGGGTTCAGGCCGAACGGACACCGGCGTCCATGCCTCTGCACAGGCCGTTTCACTCAACCTGCAGGCAAACATCCCCGCAGACCGCCTGCTTCGCGCGCTCAATCGACGCCTGCCCGCCAGCATCCGCATCGTGAGCCTGGTCGATGCTCCGCCGCACTTTCACGCACGCGCCGGCGTCCTCGACAAAACCTACGAGTACCGCATCTTTCAACGGCGCCTCGCCACCCAGCCAAACGAACAGATCTGCCTCCCGGACATCGCGCGCTACGTCTGGGATTGCCGCTGGCCGCTCAGCCTCGATCCGATGCAGCGCGCTGCCGAAGCATTCGTCGGCACACACGACTTCACCTCCTTCGCCGCCACCGATCCCGATCGCACGCAACGCCTGCAGGATGAGGGCGACCCCGTTGACAACGTCCGCACCAGCTTCCAATCCGGATGGCAGCTCCGCGACGGTCTGCTCGTCTATCGCGTCACCGGCAGCGGTTTCCTCCATCACATGGTGCGCAACATCGTCGGCACCTGCGTCGAGATCGGCGCAGGCCGCATGCCCGCCGATGCCATTCCGGCAATCCTCGCCGCGCATGATCGCCGGCAGGCCGGCGCCACCGCACCACCGCAGGGCCTGCACCTCGTTGAGGTGAACTACCTCGCCGACCAGACCGCGTCTCACGACAAAACGGCAGCGAAGGCGTCCGCATGATCTTCCGCGAACGGACGAAGGAGCCGCTCCCACTCGCACGAATCGCCACCCTGGCGCAACACCGCGGAGTGCATCGCGCCTTCGCATGGCTGCACCTGCAGGAACCTCGCATCAGCTCGTGGCAACAGGAGCTCGTCGCCATCCCCGCTCCCCCCTTCGGCGAAGGCGAGCGTGCCGCATGGTTCGCCGACCGCATGCGCGAACTCGGCCTCAGTGACGTCCACATCGACGAGGCAGGCAACGCGCTCGGTCTGCTGCGGCCGGACGACGGACAGTCACACGTGGCCCTTCTCTCCGCCCATCTCGACACCGTCTTCTCCGCAGACACAGAGCTCGACATCCGCCAGGACGAATCGCTGCTCATCGGCCCCGGCATCTCCGACAACGGAGCAGGCCTCGCCGGCCTGCTGGCCCTCGCCGCCGCCATCCGACACGCGGAGCTGCAGCCCGTCAACAACATCCTCTTCGCAGCCAACGTAGGCGAAGAGGCCGAGGGTAACCTCCGCGGCATGCGACACCTCTTCACCGGCTCGCCCTTCGCACGACGCATCTGCGGCACACTCGCGCTCGAAGGTGCAGGGACTGAGATCGTCGTCACGCGCGCACTCGGCAGTCGCCGCTTCCGCGTCGAAATCACAGGCCCCGGCGGCCACGCATGGACCGACTCCGCCGTCGCCAACCCTATCGTCGCGCTCAGCACCGCCATCGCCGAGATCAGCTCCCGCACCCTGCCCGCACGACCACGCACCACGCTCAACGTCGGTGAGATCCGCGGCGGCACCTCCGTCACTGCAGTCGCCCAGTCCGCTGAGGCCACCTTCGACCTCCGCTCCACCGATGCCGGCCAATTACTGCTGCTTGAAGTCCAGCTCTACCGCGCCGTCGAAGATGCCGTCATGGCCGCGAATCGCGCAGGCAGCGGCGAAAAACTGCAGGCACAGATCACCCTCATCGGCGACCGGCCCGCAGCCGAACTCGACCCCAAATCCCGCCTGCTCGAAACCGTCCGCGCTGTTGATCGGCACCTGCGTCTACGCACCGAAGAACGCCTCGGCTCCACCGACGCAAACATCCCACTCTCACTCGGCCTCGAAGCCGTAGCGATCGGCGCTGGCGGCCTCGCAGGCGGCGTCCACACCACCAACGAATGGCACGACACACGGGGCCGCGACCTCGCCCTCCGTCGCGTCCTCCTCATCCTTCTCGACCTCTGCGGCCACCTCGAAGCAGGCAATGAAGTAGCGGCGGATTCCCCCGGAGCAGGCGAGCCATGACGCCCGGCACGACACGCCGCCAGTCCCTCTTGGCGCACGTCCTGCTGCTCGCAACCGTCGCCGTCTGGGGCGCCACCTTCGGCGTCGTCAAGGGCGCACTCCACGACGCCTCCCCGCTCCTCTTTAATCAACTCCGCATGATCCTCGCCTTCGCCGCGCTCGCCATCCTGCACGCGCGAGAGTGGCCACGCATCGGCCGCGAAGCGCTCAAAGCAGGAGCCGTCGCCGGCTTCTTTCTCGCCGCAGGTTATGAGCTGCAAACAGCCGGCCTCGTCTACACAACACCCGATCACTCGGCATTCCTCACCGGCCTCGTCGTCGTCCTCGTCCCGCTCTTTACCGTGGTGCCTGCACTACGCCCGCCCGGTGCGCACCGGCCACGCGCAACCGCTCTCCTGGGAGCAGCCGGTGCCTTCGCCGGCATCGTCCTACTCACCACACCCGCCGGCATGCCATTGCGCGAGTTCACGCGTGGCGTCAATCGCGGAGACATCCTCAGTCTCCTCTGCGCCATCGCCTTCGCAGGCCACCTCCTGTCCCTCGCCCACATGGCGCGACGAATCCCAACAGCCCAACTCGCAACACTCCAGATCGGCTTCGCCGCCCTCTTCATGTCCGTCGCCACCCCGGCCATCGAACACACCTACCTGCACTGGACCGGCTCGCTCATCGCAGCCCTGGTCGTCTGCGCCCTCCTCGCAACCGCCGCCGCCTTCAGCATCCAGTCCTGGGCCCAGCAACACCTGCAGGCCAGCCACACCGCCCTTCTTCTCGCGCTCGAACCAGCCTTCGCCCTCCTCACCGCCCTGCTCTTCTTTGGCGAGCGACTCACCCTCCGCTCCGGCGCAGGCGCAGCCCTGATCCTCGTCAGCCTGATCGCCAGCGAACTCCTCTCAGGAACCGTCGCAGAGCAGCCCGAAGCCAACGCAGCGCTGGAACATCCGACCGAAGCTCCATAGCACTTGCGACTTCCGCTGCAACACTCCATCCGCAGAAAAGAAAGCCTCCCGCACCGCTACACGACGAACGACACCGCCGACCAGGCGGCGTCGAAACCGGGGGCATAGCATCAGATATCATCAGTGGCGCATAATCGCCGACAGACAACTCGCGCATACATATCGCCCAAAACGGCGTCTAAAAAATGGACGGGCCTGGAAAACAGGCTCTTGATGTTGCACAAAGAACGAGGACATTCCACTACATGGCACCGATTCAGTCCTTCCCAGAACGACTTCGCTCGCACCGGCTTGCAGCCACCTTTGTGCTGCTCGGAACCCTCTCCGCTGGTGTGATCGCCGGCTCCGTGCTCACCGGCACCGTGCACGGCGCTATGCAGCAAAAGACTGACACCAGCGATGCCGCGCCGCTGCGCATTCCGCCGGCAGCCAATCAGCCGAATCAGTTCACCCAGATCGCCAAGCAGGTCGGCCCGGCCGTCGTGAACATCAACACCGAATCGCTGCCCAAGCAGTCCACCGCTCCCAAGGGACGCCGTGGACTCTCGCCCCGTGGTGGCCAGGGCGGCGACCAGGGCGACATGCAGGACTTCTTCAACCGCTTCTTCGGCGGCAACGGCGGACCCGGCGGCGGTGACGGCGATGATGACGACGATCAGGGCGGTCCCGCAGGCGGCGAGCGGCGCGCCCTGGGCTCGGGCTTCATCGTCGATCCCCGTGGCTACATCATCACCAACAATCACGTCGTTGATAAGGCGGACCGGATCAACGTCAAGCTCTCGACCGACAGCGAAAATGATCCCGGCCGTCCGGCGCGCGTCATCGGCGTCGACAAGGAAACCGATCTCGCCGTCATCAAGATCGACGCGACCGGCTCCCTGCCAACCGTCAAACTGGGCAACTCGGACGGCGCGCAGGTCGGTGACTGGGTCCTTGCCATCGGCAGCCCCTTCTCCCTCTCGCAGACCGTCACAGCAGGCATCGTCTCCGCAAAGAACCGCACAGAACCCGGCGGCGGCGGCAGCCAGTTCCAGAAGTTCATCCAGACCGACGCGGCCATCAATCCGGGTAACTCCGGCGGTCCGCTCCTCGACATGACGGGAGCTGTCATCGGTGTGAACACCGCCATCTACACCCAGTCCATGGGCTCTGTCGGTGTCGGCTTCGCAGTTCCGTCCAACACCGTCATCGGCGTCTACAACATGCTGATCTCGCCCGACCACAAGGTCGTTCGCGGCTCCATCGGCATCTCCTTCCAGCCCACCATCTCCTCTGCGGTCAGCCGTGTCTACGGCTTCGCCAAGGGTGGCGTTCTGGTCAGCACCGTGACACCTGGCGGTCCGGCTGCCAAGGCAGGACTTAAGCCGCAGGACGTCATCACCGCCATCGACGGCTCTGCCGTTAAGGACGGCGACGACCTCGTCTCAAACGTCGCACCGCGCCACCCCGGCTCCAGTGCACGTCTGACCTACCTGCGCGACGGTAAGGAAAACACCGTGACCGTCACCATCGCCGACCGCAACGAAACTGCAGTCGCCATGAACGGTGCTCCTGACGACGACGGCACACCGGGTAAGACCCCGGCTCCGAACGTCTCCCAGGACAAGTTCGGTATGTCCGTCAGCACCGTCCCGGCAGAGATGCTTTCGCGCCTCAAGCTCTCCGGTGGCGTGGCCGTCTCCAACATCAAACCCGGCTCCTTCGCCGATGATCTGCCGCTCCAGAAGGGCGACATCATCACCGAAGTCAACCGTCACGCAACGCCGAACATCAGCGAATTTGAGTCGGCAATCGCCAAACTCAAGTCCGGTGACGACGTCGTCTTCGTCGTCCACTCGCCCAATGCGCGCGGCGCTGGTGGTTCCAGCTTCGTCGGTGGACGTCTGCCGTAACGCCAATCGCAGCCAAACCCCGCCGGCAGCCCCTCCAAGGGCTGCCGGTCTGCCATTTGGCCGATACTTCGCCCTTGCACCCGTGTTTACCGAGTGTGTACTGTGTGGGAATCAGTCGATCCTATGCCGTACGTTTACCCTTGTTGTTGAGGTTTTGCTATGCGTTCTTCTTCCCTGATTACGACCGCAGCACTGACCGCAGCCGCGGTCCTGTTGACCGCCCTTCCGTCACAGGCATCCCGAATCAAGCGCGGCCCCACATCGCACCGGCACAAAGTGGCCAAGAGCGACAAAACGCCGCACCAGCGAAACATCGATGACACCCGTGCCACCCAGATTCAGGGAGCGCTGGTCAAGGCCGGCTACCTCGACGAAGTCAGCGGCCATTGGGACAACGCCAGCGAGGCCGCCATGCACAAGCTGCAGTCGGACAACGGCTGGCAGACCAAGATCGTGCCGGACTCGCGAGCCCTCATCAAGCTCGGACTCGGCCCCAACGCAAAGGCCGCAGAGGCGACTCCGGGAGCCTCCAGTGCGATTGCAACCGAGCAGAACCAGGAAGCGACGGAAGAGCGTACCGGCCACTAACGCTGGCACGACATCCAGGAAGCAGCCCGGCCTATCAGCCGGGCTCTTCCGTTTCCGCAGCGTGAAGGCGTTATCCTAGGGACTGTGAAGCGCTCTCTGGTCGTGCTCGCCATCATGTCCCTGCTCTCCGTCAAAGCGCGCGCCATCGAGCTCAAGGTCTCGTCCGGTGCGCTGGAACGAACGTTGAAGCAGCAACTCTTCAACGGCCCGGAGGGACGCTACTACCTCCGCGGGGACGCCAACTCCGCCTGCTTCGTCTACGTTGACAACCCCAGTGTCATCTTCAAAGACGACCGTGTCGTCATTCACGTCCACACGCACTCGCGTCTGGGCGCAGGCATGTTCGGCAAGTGTGTGGGCGTCGGCTTCAACACCGAGGCAGACGTCTCCGTACTGCCCGATGCCGAAGGCGAATCCATCGGCTTCCGCGACGCGCGCATCGACCGATTCACCGGCAACAAGGAACTCGACTTCATCCTCGTCCCGTTCCTCAGCCGCAAGCTGCCCGCAAACATGAAGCTCAATGCGCTGGAATTGCTGCGCACCGCACTTGGGCGCTCCAGGGAATCCACGGGCTATCTCGTAGCGCTCGACGCACTCAAGATCCACTCCATGCTGGTTACGAAAGACAGGCTCACCGTCGACCTCGACGGCGATCTCCACGTCGACTGACTACTACTTATGCTCTGGCGGCATGGTGTAAATCACCTCGCCGGGCCGCGTGTAGTGCAGCTCCTCGCGGGCCTCATGCTCAATCGCGTCAGGATCGTTCGTCAGCCGCTCCACGTGCGCCTTCAGGCGCTCGTTGTCGCGCTTCAGCTCCTGCGCCTGCATCTGTAGATCATGCGCGTCGTGGCGCTTCGCCTGGTAAGCCGTCAAGCCATTCTGACCAAAGACCACGTGATAGCCAACCATCAGCGCGAGCAAACCGGCAGCACCCGTCGCGACCTTCGTGCGGCCTTTGTATACGGCCTCACCAGCACGGCGCAATTGACCCATGACTCGGCCCGTACGTGTCGGATTTAGCTGCGGCGGCATACGTTTCCAGTAGATGCTGTGCCGCCGCTCTACATCAAGTAAATGTGCCGGAAAAGATACCCCTGTCGCCGCCGTTTCCGCACGACACACTGAATCCGGTACCGCATGAACACTGGACGCTTCGCATCGACGTCACGCAGCCGGTATAGTCTTGCCGAAAGGACGCTGCCGCTATTCTCTGGCGACATCACTTCCAGGTTGCTATCCTTCGCGTGCCTATGCCGTTCCTGCTACAGCTCGGAGCCGTCTGCTGCATACTGTTCGCTATCGCCGCAGTCCTGTGGTGGCGCGTCTTCAAGCGCGCCGCAACCCGCTCCACGAAGGACAAGCGAACCGCTCAGCGCAAGACCAAACCACATCCACGCCTCGACCTCGCCGCGGGCATCGTCGCATCCTCCCAGGCAGTGCACAACGCCCCGCGCCGCCAGGGCGTTCAGCCTCCGCAAAAGCTCGAGGCCTCTGCTCGCTCGAAAGCAGCCGACGCTGACCTTCCCCGCAGACCCGACTGGGCTTATTACAACCAGGACAACGGCGACCTCAGCGATCCGGAGCCGGGTGGCACACCCGCCGGCGGCGTACAGCGTCCAACGGGATCCCTCTCCCGGCCCGAACGCTAGCGCAATTCCGAGTGGCTGGTAACAATCTCGGCATGCGGCACAATCTGCCGAAACCGTAGAGTCAAACATCCTCCCTGCCCAACATGACCTCCATACACAATGGCCACGCCAACTGGGCACGCGGCCCATGGCGTCGCATTACAATCAGGAGAGATTCTCTGAGAGGCATACCTGATGTCGCGACTTCTATCCTCCGCTCTGCGCCCGGCACCGCTCGCGGTCAACGGCCGCTCCGCTTCGGCTGACCTGCTGCTCCGCGCTGCGACTGTTGTCGCCGCCAGCCTCTTCGTCGCACTCTGCGCACACATCGCCGTGCCGCTGCCCTTCACACCCGTACCGTTCACGCTGCAACCCTTCGCCGTCATTCTCGTCGGCATGCTGCTTGGACCAACGGCAGGCTTCGCCGCCATGGCGGTCTATCTTGCAGAGGGCGCAGCCGGTCTGCCCGTCTTTACACCCGCAGGCCTGCCCGGCATCGCCCGCCTCATCGGTCCCACCGGCGGCTACCTCTTCGCCTACCCGCTCGCAGCGGCCATCGCAGGCGCTTTGCCCCGCATCGTCAAGTCGCCTCGCTTCGCCGCCTACGCTCTCGGCGGCCTCGCAGCCATGACGCTGATCTACACCTGCGGCGCACTCTGGTTCAGCCACCAGATCGGCGTCAATTTCTCCACGGCGCTCGGCAGCACCGTGCTTCCCTTTGCCCTGTCTGATCTCGTAAAGATCTGCGCCGCCGCCGGCATCACAGCAGCTGTGGCAAAGCGCGCCTGACACGGCCTTCCCTTGAGTCGTCGCGCGTGCGCGAACGTCGAATCCTTAGCATTGCTTTCAAGCAGCAACAGAAGGGCAACACACGTACATGAGCACCACAACCAACGACGTGCAAGAGATCAAGATCGCGCACAGCCCCGACTCCGACGACGCCTTCATGTTCTACGGCCTTGCAACTAATAAGGTCCGCGTCCCCGGCTACAAATTCACGCACGTCCTCACGGACATCGAGACGCTGAATCAGCGCGCCATCCACGATCCGTACTACGACGTCACAGCGATCAGCTTCCACGCCTACCCCTACCTGCAGGAGAACTACGCGCTGATGGCGTGTGGCGGCTCCGTGGGCGACGGCTACGGTCCCATGATCGTCTCGCCTCGCAAGTACACGCTGGATGAAGTGAAGAAGCTGAAGATCGCCGTTCCCGGCAACATGACGACCGCGTATCTCACGTTGAAGCTCTTCGCACCGGACGTTGAAACCGTCACCGTACCCTTCGACGAGATCATCCCGAAGGTCGTCGCAGGCGAGTTCGACGCAGGCCTCATCATCCACGAAGGCCAGCTCACCTACGGCGACAACGGTCTGCACAAGATCCTGGACATGGGTGTGTGGTGGCGCGACGAAACCGGCGGGCTGCCTCTGCCGCTCGGCGGCAACGCCATCCGGCGTTCGCTCGGTGCCGAGTCGATGAAGATCACCACCCAGGCCCTGCGCGACAGCATCCAGCACGCACTCGATCACCGTCCGGCAGCACTCGAGTACGCCATGCAGTTCGCACGCGACCTCGACCCGGCACTCGCCAACAAGTTCGTCGGCATGTACGTCAACGAGCGCACCCTGAACTACGGCGACGACGGCCGCATCGCGATCCAGAAGCTGCTCGACATGGGCTACGAACGCGGCGTCATCCCGATGAAGTCCAAAGTCGACTTCATAGACTAATCGCGTCGCATCATTCATAAGCGCGATTCAACGAAAAGGCCACCGGTAACGGTGGCCTTTCATTCTTAGCGGGTGCCCCACGTCTCGCTTCTGAGACGTGGGATCGGCGAGTCACGAAACCTAAAAGACCGCAATATCCAACCCAAGATCCAGCGCCCGCACACTATGCGTAAGCGCTCCAACCGAGATCACATCCACACCAGTCTCAGCAATCTCACGAATGCGACCCAGTGTTATCCCGCCGCTAGCCTCTATCAAAGCCCGCCCGGCAATCTGCGCCACGGCATCCCGCATCGCATCCGTGCTGAAGTTGTCGAGCATGATCGTATCGACACCACCCGCAAGCACCGGCTCGATCTGGTCCGGACGATCCACCTCAACCTCAACATGCGTCGTGTGCGGCAGACGTTTACGAGCCGCCAGCAAGGCCTCTGTCAACGACAGCGAACCACTCTCCGCCACGATAGCCAGGTGATTGTCCTTAGCCATCACAGCGTCTGACAACGAGAACCGATGGTTCCAGCCGCCGCCGCACCGCACCGCATACCGCTCAAACTGCCGCAGCCCCGGCGTGGTCTTGCGTGTGTCCACAATGCGTGCCTTCGTCCCCGTAGTCTGCGCGACATAGCGAGCCGTCATCGTGGCAATGCCCGACAACCGCTGCGTAAAGTTCAACGCAACCCGCTCACCGCGCAACACACCGCGCGCCGGTCCGGTGATCGAAGCAAGTGTCTGCCCTGCAGAGAACTGCGAAGCATCCTCCACCGCAAACTCCACCACGATGCCCGAATCGCACATCACCATCGCTGCAGCAAAGATCTCGGCGCCGCACAAGACGCCATCCTCACGTGCGACCAACTGCGCCGTCACCAGAGCATCGGCAGGGATCAATGTCTCGGAAGTGATGTCGCCCCAGGGCGCATCCTCGTCCAGCGCCATGCGGACGACGCGCTCGATCAGTTCAGGCGACAGACTCACTGCGCCTGCCCCGTCGGAGCAGCCACCGGACTCAGACTCAACATCCGCTCCAGCGCAATCCGGGCCGGTACAGCAACGCTCTCCGGCACCGTGATGCGATTGACAATCTCACCACGCTCCAAAGCCTCAAGAACCCAGGCCAGGTAGCTCGGATGGATCCGATACATCGTCGAGCACGGGCAGATGATCGAGTCAAGGCAGACGATTGTGTGCTCAGGATGCTCGCTCGCCAGCCGCTGCACCATATTGATCTCGGTGCCGATGGCAAACACGCCACCCGGCGCTGCCGCCTCGATCGCCTTCTTGATGTAGTCGGTAGAACCGTACTCATCCGCAGCCTGCACCACCTCGATCGGGCACTCAGGATGCACGATCACGCGAACTCCCGGATGCCGATGACGAGCATGCTTGATCTGCTCCACCGTGAAGCGCTTGTGCACCGAGCAGAAGCCATGCCACAGGATCACGCGAGCATCACCCATCAGCGCCTCGCTGTTACCGCCCAGGTGCTGCTCCGGCTGCCACACCGGCATCTGCTCCAAAGGAATCCCCATCGCAAAGGCGGTGTTGCGGCCAAGATGCTGATCCGGGAAGAACAACACACGCTGCCCGCGCGCAAACGCCCAGTCCAGCACCCGCGTCGCATTCGACGACGTGCACACAATGCCGCCATGCTCTCCGCAGAAAGCCTTCAGCGCGGCAGAAGAGTTCATGTACGTCACCGGGATCACGGGCACACGGCCGTCCGCATCGGGTTCCGTGCCATACAGAGCCGCAAGCTCATCCCAGCAATCCTGAACGCTGTCCAGGTCGGCCATGTCCGCCATCGAACATCCGGCAGCCAGGTTCGGCAGGATCACCGCCTGATCGTCCCGCGAGAGCATGTCGGCCGTCTCGGCCATGAAATGGACACCGCAGAAGACGATCGCCTCCGCCTTCGGCCTTGTTTTTGCCGCCTGGGCGAGTTGAAAACTGTCACCGACAAAATCAGCGTACTGAATCGTTTCATCCCGCTGATAAAAGTGCCCCAAGAGCACCACTTTTTCGCCCAGTGAGTGCCGCGCAGCACGGATCCGCAGATCCAGTTCCGCAGCCGAAGCCTGGCGGTATTCCCGCGGTATGACACCCTGAACAGGCGATCCCGTCGGCAAATGGTCCCGCTGCGAAGCGCCAGGCCCATAGCCCGGCTGCACATCGTTCTCCCAAGGATCATCAGCAAGAGCCGAAGAACAACTACTACCTTGCTGCTCGCCAATGCGAATCAACTGGATGGTGCGGTCAACCGATGCCAACGTCCACTCCCTGTCCGCTTGCGGTGTCACTCGCGACCTACGCTGCGGGAACATGTCGCCAAGTCCTAAGGATAAATCCTTCTGCGGATCAGATGCTCGTCCCGCCCCGCTGGACGCGACTTCTACTGAGGTCTCCTCAAGCCGCTTTGCTTAAAAGCTTCTTCTGCTGCAATAAATTCACAAGTGCTTGTTCTTCCCTTCGCAGAGCAGCGCTATGCTCTTCGATCGCTTTGCGCTCATGCGCTATCTCGCGTTCGATCTCCTTCTTCGCATCAGCCGACGAGATGTTGCCCAGATATCGCTCCAGCACGACCGGATGCACGTAGCACTTACGGCAGACGCTGGGCGTGTTGCCGAGCTTCGCAGCTACTTGAGCGATCGCCTGCACCACGTTTTTCTTCGCCTCCGTGATCGATGAAGCAGGCTCGAACTCACTCAGCAGGTCACAGCAAAGCACCGAGCCCGCCCACGTACGAAAGTCCTTCGCGGTGAAGTGTTCGCCGGTCACCTCGCGCAGATAATCATTCACCGCCTGCGAGTCGATGGAGTGCGGGTTGCCGTCCTCATCGACATACTGAAAAAGATCATGCCCCGGTAGATCGGAGCACTGCTTCACGATGCGCGCGATACGCTTATCGGCGAGATCGATCGTATGGTGAACGCGGCTCTTGCCCTGGAAGCTGAAGCGCACTGTTGCCCCGTGCACATCGACATGCTTCGTGCGCATGGTCGTCAGGCCGTAGCTCTTATTCGTGCGGGCATACTCTTCATTGCCCACGCGGATGTGCGTCTCTTCCATCAGCCGTACAACGGTCGCCAGCACCTTCTCGCGTGGCAAGCCGCCGCGTGCCATATCTTCCGCCACGCGCTTACGAATGCCGGGCAGCGACTTGGCGAAGTGCGCCATCCGCTCGTATTTCGTCTCGTCGCGGACCTCGCGCCAGTGCGGATGGTACCTGCTCTGCTTCCGTCCGCGCGCATCGCGACCGGTGCATTGCAGGTGTCCGTTCGCGTGCGGTGTGATCCAAACATCGGTCCATGCCGGCGGAATCACGAGCGACTTGATGCGTGCCAGCGCAGTCTTGTCGCGCACCACCTTGCCATCCGGTCCGACGAACCGGAAGCTATCACCGTGCTTTATGCGATGCATGCCCGGCTGACGGTCGGAGACGTAGCGAAGTCCCGCTGCGCGGGCCGCTTCCTCGGGATCGAGGACGATCTCTGCAGCAATTGGACGGGGCTTTTTCGTGGACTTTGCGTGGGGGGCAGCTGCACGTGTACTCATCGCAGGAATGGGATGCGATTGGACGCAATCGCGTCCTCTGCCACGCTGACGCTATCAACGTGATCGCGTTTTCGTATGATGGCGTTACACCCGTCCCAACCGGAAAGGCCAGCTTGCCCAACAGCACCATCGCGCGCATCGAGCATTACTTCGACTTCAGCGGACTCGGCGCCACGTGGCGTACCGAGATCCTTGCAGGCCTGACCACGTTTCTGACGATGGCTTACATCATCTTCGTCAATCCGGCGATCCTGTCGAAGACGGGCATGCCCATCGCTGCGGTCACGGCTGCAACGTGTCTGTGCGCGGCCTTTGGGTCCATCCTGATGGGCGTGCTGGCGCGCTATCCGCTGGCTCTTGCGCCGGGCATGGGCCTGAACGCGTACTTCACCTACACGGTCTGCCTGAAGATGCATATCCCGTGGCAGACCGCGCTGGGCGCGGTCTTTCTCTCCGGAGTGATCTTCCTAGCACTGACCTTCGGCGGCATCCGTCAACTGCTCGTCGAAGCGATCCCGCGGGAGCTGCACGCTTCCGTGGCCGGTGGCGTTGGTCTCTTCATCGCCTTCATCGGCCTGATCGAGACGGGCATCGTCGTGCGCGATCCGGACACCGTTGTTGCGCTTGGCAACCTGCGCGCGCCGGGCACCATGCTGGCGCTCTTTGGCCTGTTGCTGATCGCCGTGCTGCAGATGCTGAAGATCCGCGCCTCCATCCTCATCGGCATCGTAGGCACGCTACTGACGGGCTACATCTTCGGCCAGGTGCACTGGACACCGCAGCACTTCAACCTGCATGAACTCACCGCGACCGCTGGCAAGCTCGACATCCGAGGCGCACTGCACACAGGCGCGCTCGAGATCATCTTTGTCTTCCTCTTCGTCGACCTGTTCGACAATGTGGGGACGCTGGTCGCTGTCACGAAGAAAGCAGGCCTGATCACCGACGATGCGAAGATCCCACGGCTGTCGAAGATCTTCTTTGCAGACGCCACCGCTACCATCGTCGGATCACTTACAGGCACCAGCACCGTGTGCTCTTACATTGAGTCGTCCGCAGGCGTCGCAGCGGGAGGGCGCACCGGGATTCCGGCGATCGTCACCGGCATCTGCTTCTTCCTGTCGCTCTTCCTTGCACCGCTGGTTGGACCGATTCCCAGCGCCGCGACTGCGCCAGCGTTGATCATCGTGGGCGCGCTGATGCTCGGGTCCATCGCAGAGGTTGACTGGGCCGATGCCACCGTCGCCATCCCCGCGTTCCTTACGCTGGTGATGATCCCGCTGACTTACTCAATTGCAAATGGCCTCGGTATTGGCATCAGCAGCTTCGCACTGCTGCGCCTCTTCAGCGGCAAGGCCACGCGGCACGACTGGTTATTATTCGTGCTGGCCGCTCTGTTCATTGCGCGGTTTGCTTTCCTCTCGCGCGGTTAGTCGACATGGTCTCAGCGCGGACCACCCCCCCCGTTTTTCCCGTAAAAATTAGATAACAAAGGGGTTGAGTTCCGACACTTCCGCTAAAAATTTGATTCTAAAAGACTTATACGCAAAAATTAGATAACAAAGGACTTAGCCGTGGAAACGCGAAAGGGAGAGCCCGTAGGCTCTCCCTTTGCTTCTGCTTTTATTGTATCGGGCGTGTCAACTACTTCCCCTGCTTGATGTCCCAAGCGACGACCTGCTTCAGTGTCTCGTACGGCACGCCACCCAGCGGCATCAAGTGTCCGTTCACAGCGATCATGGGTGTCTGGTCCACACCGATCTTGTCGGCCAGAGCGATCTGCGCATCCAGCTTCGCCTTCGCTGCGGGCGATGCGGCGCATGTGGCTACCGAGGCCGGATCAGCACCTGCGGCCTTCACCGCATTGGTCAGCGTCGTCTCCCCAAGCTGATCGGTCAGTGACTCCTGATGGTCGAATACATCCTTGATGTAGACAAAGAAGGCGGGATCGCCCTTGGCTGCGGCGACGCAGTTGCCCATGGCCGCTGCCTTATAGGCGAAGGGGTGAATCTGCGTCAACGGATAGTTCTGGAAGACGACGCGCGCCTCCGGAAAGTCCTTGCGCAACTGATCCATCGTTGGCCCGGCTTCCTTGCAGTGCGGGCACTGCAGGTCGGCAAACTCCACGAGCAGCAGCTTCTTCGATGCGGAACCCTCAGCGGGACCATTTGCCTCGGCATCGAGCAGCTTCGCATTATCTTCAAAGGGCTTCGCTCCGAAGCGGAAGACTGTATCTGCAATGGCGTACTTACCGTCGGGCGTGACGAAGAAGCGAACACTTTCCACCTTGTTGCCCTGGCTCTTGTCCGCGACGAAGATCGTCACCTTGCTGACGCCGGGCGCGGCGGTCTTCTGCACGGCTTCGACGCGCCACGTGCGGTTGATGTCGTAGCCCCAGATCGCCTTCAGGAACGCATCGACGTCGGCCGCTGTGGGCGACGGTGCGTCAAAGAATTTGGGGTTCACGGGCGGAAACGGATCCGCAGCGGGCGCGGCCGTTTGGGCGAAAGACACAGCTCCAGCAAAGAGCGCCAGTGCGCCGGCAAGGGTGGCAAGAGAGTTGATTCGCATGATCCCGTCTATTTTCTCACCCGCAGAACTTAGGGACGGACCTTGGCTGCCAACGGAAAGCGGCGCCCCGTGCCGAAGCTCTTCGCCGTCACCTTAAGAACCGGAGCAGCCTGCTGCCGCTTGTACTCGCTGCGCTCCACGAGCCGCAGCAGATGATCGACACGCTCCAGCTCGACACCGAGTGATTCTGCAATCTGTTCGGCCGACTCGTACCGCTCGACATAAGCTTTCAAGATCGGATCGAGCACTTCATAGGGAGGCAGCGAGTCGGTGTCCTTCTGGTCGGGACGCAACTCCGCGCTGGGCGGCTTGCTGATGGTGCTCTCTGGTATAACCTCGCGCTCGCGGTTGGCGTAGCGGGCCAGTTCGTAGACCCGTGTCTTCCACACGTCTCCGATGACCGCGAGCGCGCCGACCATGTCGCCGTAGAGCGTGCAGTAACCGACCGACATCTCGCTCTTATTGCCAGTGGTCAGAACCAGGTGCCCGAACTTGTTCGACAGGCTCATCAGCAACGTTCCGCGAATGCGAGCCTGCATGTTTTCTTCTGCCAGGCCGAAGGGCGTCCCTGCGAAGAGAGGATTGAGGCTGCGCGCCATGGCATCGACGGTGTCACGAATGGCGACGACCTCGAAGCGGATGCCAAGGTTCTGCGCCAGTTCACGAGCGTCGTCCACCGATCCGGTCGAGGAGAACTCGCTTGGCATACCGATCCCGAGGACGTTCTCCGCGCCCAGTGCGTCCACTGCGATCGCAGCGACCACGGCCGAGTCGATACCGCCGCTGAGGCCCAGCAATACCTTGCTGAAGCGGCACTTTCGGACGTAGTCGCGCACCCCAAGAACGAGTGCGTTCCAAGCGGCCTCTGGACCGTCCTGAGGTAAGGCAGTTGCGCCGCTACTCGGAAGGTTTGCAGTGTCGAAGAGGACAAGGTCTTCTTCGAAGCTCTTCGCGGCAAGGATTGTCTCACCGTGGGTATCCACGGCAAACGATGCGCCGTCGAAGATCAGGCTGTCATTGCCGCCAACCTGCCCCACCATGGCCGCGGGAACAGCGTGACGCTTTGCGATGGCGCCGATCATGCGGCGGCGCACAGCCTGCTTCCCTTCCCAATACGGCGAAGCGGAGAGGTTCAACATCACCGTCGGTTTACGGCCAGCCAGAGTGCAGGTCATCAGGCGCTCGACAGGATCGTTCTCATAGAGACGTTCGGGCCAGAATCCCTTGTCGTTCCAGGCGTCTTCACAGATGCTGATCGCCAGCACCTGATCGCCGAAGGCTACGAGTGACTGGGATGTAGCCGGCTGGAAGTATCGCTGCTCGTCGAAGACGTCGTAGAACGGCAGCAGCATCTTCGTCTGCACAAACTTCACTGCGCCGTCGAAGCACAGCGCGGCAACGTTCCGCGCGCGCTTGCCCGGCCGTAGCTCGGACCGTCGAATCGTGCCGCACAGGATCCCGGGCATGTCAGACTGTCCCGTAGCAGCGGCAACTTCCTGCAGAGCAGCTTCTGCGCGATCCAGGAAGTTGTCGTCCTCGATCAGGTCCTGCGGCGGATAGCCAGGGATCGCAAGCTCCGGGAAGACGACGAGCTCGGCGCCCAGGGAAGCGGCACGCTGTGCCGTAGCCAGAATGTGTTTGGTGTTCCGGGCAAAATCGCCGACGGTAGGATTCAACTGCGCGAGAGCAATCTTCACAAGACCATTTTATGGCTTGCGCTGGAGAACGACGCTTTAGGTGCCAGTGCCGCCCAGGACGACGCTCACCGTACGGATCAGGATCTTGAGGTCAAGCCACAGATTCCAGTTCTCAACGTAGGCCGTATCAAGCGAGATGTAGCTGTCGAACGATGGGTCCTGCCGCGCTTCCACCTGCCACAAGCCAGTGATACCGGGCAGAACGTCCAGCCGGCGCAGATGCGCCAGGTCATAGCGCTCCACCTCGGAGGCGATCGGCGGCCGCGGGCCTACCAGGCTCATGTCGCCACGGAGGACATTGAAGAACTGCGGAATCTCATCGAGCGAATACTTGCGCAGGACGCTGCCAACAGTAGTGATGCGCGGATCGTTCGTGACCTTGAACAGAATGCCGTCGCGCTCGTTCATGTGTTCGAGTTGCGCCTTGAGTTCGTCGGCGTTCTGCACCATGGTGCGGAACTTCATGCAATCGAAGGTACGGCCCTTGCGGCCAATGCGGCGTGCCTTGTAGACGATGGGACCGTTCGAGTTGAGACGCACCGCAATCGCAATTCCCAGGATGAGAGGGCTGAGCACCGTCAACGCAAGGCTGGAGATGGTGATGTCCATCACGCGCTTCACCATGAACGATCCGATGGGGAAATCGCGACGGTGGAGAGGGATCGTCGGGAATTGACCGATGTACTCGACGGGTGCGTTCCAGGCCAGACCATCGTAGAGATCGGGAACGACGCGGACATCGATGCCCAGTTCACGAGCCTCATTGACCAGTGCGATTACCATCTTCTTCTCTGCCGGAACGGAGAAAAAGATTTCGTCGATGAAGAGGGCGCGGGCAAGCGCCAGGCAGTTCTTTACATCGCCCACGATGTCGGCATCGCCGCTCTCCGCCTCCTGCTCCGTTAATGAGACGAAACCGCGAAAGCGGAAGCCAAGGTGGCGCAGAGACTCCAGGTGGTTGCGAAGTGCGTGCGCAACGCGGCCTGAACCGATGATGAGCACATTGCGTGTATCCAGGCCCTCGCGGTAACGCGTGTAGACCATGGAGCGCCAGAGGGCCCGGCGTGCACAGATCATCGCGCCGGTCAGCAGCACGGAAAGAATCACTACGATGCGGGACACTGCCTCACCGCGCGAGAGGTAGATGGTTCCGCAGAGGATGAGGCCGGAGACAAGCGTCGCCTGCAGCGTCATCCGCTGCTCATTGAGGCCGCTTCGATTTTGGATCGGACCGTATAGCCCGTAAGAGCGTGTGAAGAAAACGAGGCATGCGGCGAACCACGCCATGTACGCGCCGAAGCTGCTCCACAGGCCAGCCAACAGGTCTTCGTTGGTCAAGGCACCGCTGGCGTCGGCAACATCCAGACGGAAGCGGGTTGCGATTATGCACGCGATGAGAGTTGTAATCACATCGAGAACGGACCACGCGGCGCTAACGAACGATGGCCGCTCCAACACGCCGGACGCGCTCGAGCCGGTGCGCAGCGGAGGCCGACTGGTTCGCCGGCTGCCCATCACATCCTCTTGTGCGAAATCCCGTGCTTGCATAAACACCTTTTAAGCCGCGTGCTCAGCCGTCCCGTAAACCGGGTGGCATGAGGCAGTTAACTTGTTAGCTGGTGCCTGAGAGAGAGGTTTGCCACCGTGGTCCCGGGGAGCCCGGTGACGTTTTTCTGGGGCTGCTTTTTCACGAGCATATCGCAGGTTTGAAGGATTCCTGCGGATTCTATGCAATGAATTGCAACTTCGATTCCTAAAATGGGAACATATTTTCTCTAGCTTAGAAGCCGCGCATTTGAATTTGGATGCAAATGAGTTTCGATAATGCCAAAATAGTGCGCCTCCGTGCCGCATAGGAGGGGGTTTCGCATGGGGCGTATAAACTTCGCAGATGGCTTCCCACCCCCCGTCGCCTGTGCGACTGATCGTCAACGCAGATGACTTCGGTCTGACCGACGGCGTGAACCGTTCGATTGCAGAGCTGGCCTCGACCGGCGCACTCTCCTCTGCGACGCTCATGGCGAATGGGCGGGCCTTCGAGGACGCCATCGCCCGCGGGGTGCGACGCATGGGGTGTCACGTCGTACTGGTAGATGGCGTGCCCGTATCTCCAGCATCCGAGGTCCCGACGCTGGTGGACACTGGCGGGCGGCTTCAGACATCGCTGCTTCGCTTTGTTGCAGATCTCTACCTTGGTCGCATCTCTGAGAAGCAGATAGAGACTGAGGCTGTGGCGCAGATTACTCGCCTGCAACAGGCCGGCGTAACCGTGACTCACGTCGACACCCATAAGCACACGCACCTGTTCCCCCGCGTAGCGCTGCCTGTCATGCGTGCGGCCATGCGCTGCGGCGTGCCGGCCATCCGCAACCCGTTTGAGCAGGCCTGGTCCGCAAGGCTGACGCGCGGAGCACTTCTGCGAAAGCTTGAAGTAGCGGCGCTGCGGAGGTTCGCGAGCACCTTTCACAAGCTACGCCGCGCCGCGGGACTAAAAACTACCGATGGTTCCATCGGTGTCTCCGCCACGGGCCATCTGGATGCGGCTACACTTCGGCGCCTGCTGGAGGCTGCTACCGCCGGGACGTGGGAGTTGGTCTGCCATCCGGGCTACAACGACACCGATCTGGCCCAGGTGAAGACGCGTCTTCGCACCACGCGCGACACGGAACGCGAGGCACTGCTTCAGCAGATTCCGCAGGCGGTTCGTGAGGGCCGAATCGAGCTCATCAGCTTCGCCGACCTTTAAAGGCTAGCGGCGTGGCTCGCCGCGGCCGCCCGCCAGATCGGTACTGTCTACGATCGGCATTTCCAGCGTGATGCGTGTGCCCCGACCCGGCCGACTCTCCATCTCCATGACGGCATCGGCGCCGTACAGCACTTCCATGCGCTCGCGCACGTTCTTCATGCCGATACCGGTGCTGGGACGGACGAGGCCGCTGCCGCTGTGCAGGGGGCGTTCCGGCGCCACACCCACGCCGTCGTCCTCCACTTCCAGCAGCAGCCGCTGTCCACGAACGCGACTGCGCAGCGTGACCGTGCCGCCGCTGATGCGCGGCTCCAGTCCGTGCTTGATGCTGTTCTCAATCAACGGCTGCAGAAGCATGCTGGGAACGACCAGATCCAGTGTCTCCGGCGCAATTTCCTTCACCACACGCAGCTTCTCGCCGAAGCGCACGACTTCGATCCCCAGGTAGTCGTCCGTAAAGGCAAGCTCATCGCGGAACGGCACGAACGCCTCGCGCGTCCTGAGGAGGATGCGCAGGATGTTTGCGAGGCGGTTCACCATCTCTCGCGCCATGTCGGGTTCCACGCGAATGAGCGAGCCGATGGAGTTGAGCGTGTTGAAGAGGAAGTGGGGATTGATCTGGCGCTGCAGGGCGTCCAGCCTGGCCTCGAGCAGTAGGCGTGCCTGCTGTTCCAGCTTGTCTTCAATGCGGATGGCGTTCCAGATCTTGAGTGGAATCCCCACCAGTACTGGCGTGGCAGCGCAGATTGCGAGCTGCAGCAGCCAGACATTCGAACCCAGGCTGAAGTAACGGTGGGGGTAGAATTCTGCGATCTCACTTGCCGCCAGTTGCAGAAGCGCAATGATGAGCAGCAGGAAGACCTGCCGGTCGAGGTGCGGGCGGCGCAGATTGCGGCGCACCCAGCGGTACAGGCTGAGGTCGATCATGGGCGAGAAGGACCAGATCGCCTCCACGTCCACAAATCGGTAAAAGAGGCCGGAGACAGCGGCTGCCATCAGGTTCACAGGAAGCGACAGATATTCGCGATGCAGCATCGCCGGTAGCGAGAGGGCGATTGCACCCACGGATGCCATGGGCGTTCCGACGATGATGCCGAGCAGGATCACCGTCGCCAGGGAGATGTCCGCAGCGAGGAAGTTTGGCACGACCGCGCGGATCCAGACACCCAGAACCAGCGGTGCACAGATCAGGGCTACCAGCTTCAGGCGATCGGAGGGCGAGCGTTCCGGCGCCAGCAGCAGCCGCCGGAAGAGTGTCGAGCGCGCCAGCGAGCTGGAGACCGCCGCAGCGACGCCCAACTGAACCAGCAACGAAATGAGGACCAGCTTTGGCTCGACGGGGTGCACGGTTCTACTGTACGTCGCCGGGCACTGCCTGCATCCGTGCGCTCAGTCCGGCATCTATAGAATGACGTTATGCAATACAGCCGGGTTGAGAAAATTGCCGAAGCCGACCTGCCCACACGCTGGGGCAGCTTCCGCATTCTTGGCTTCGAAGGCCACCTGCCCCCCGGTGCAACACCCGGGCCCATGGGTAAGACCGTCGAAGAAGCCGTCGCGCTTGTCTACGGCGACTGCAGCGATGGGAACTGTAATGGCAAGACGCCCATTGTGCGAGTGCACTCACAGTGCCTTACCGGCGATGTCTTTCATTCGCTGCGGTGCGACTGCCGACAGCAGCTTGAGCTGGCGCTGGATACCATCACGGCGCACGGCGCAGGCATCCTGATCTATGAGGCGCAAGAGGGTCGTGGCATCGGCCTGATGGCGAAGCTGCGCGCTTACGAATTGCAGGATCAGGGTCGTGACACGATCCAGGCCAACGAGGATCTGGGCTACCGCTCAGACCACCGGGACTTCACGTTGCCGGCGGAGATTCTCAAGCAGCTTGGAGTGAAGGCCGTTCGCCTGATCACGAACAATCCGGAGAAGGTGCAGGCGATGGAAAACGCCGGCATCAAGGTAGTGGAACGGATCAGCGCCGAAGTCGCTGCGGAACTCACGAGCCAGAAGTATCTGGAAGTGAAGCGGGACAAGATGGGCCACCTGATTGGCTCACTCCTGTAGCTTTTAGCGCTCCGCCTTCACGGTTTCCGCGACACAAACGCGGTTTCGTCCATCCGCCTTGGCCTGGTAGAGCGCTACATCAGCCTGAGCGATCAGGCCGTTGCGACTCAGCCCCTTCCGCGGATGCACCGTAGCCAGACCGCAGCTGACGGTCCCCCACCCATGCTCGTGCGAAGCGACCGCCGGCACCGCCGGACTCCCTGCGACCTCAATCAGCAGGCGAATTCGCTGTGCGACGATCAGGCCGGCTTCCTCTGAAGTATTCGGCAGCAAGACAATGAACTCCTCGCCGCCGTATCGAGCGACGAAGTCCTCTTCCCCGCGCAAGGCCTGCTTCAGAAGTGTCGCGACACGCTGCAGCACGGAGTCGCCGTAGAGGTGTCCGTACCTATCATTCAGCGCCTTGAAGTTATCGATGTCGATCATGATGACCGACAGAATCGAACCGTTCTCAATACTCTCGTACCAAATGGTCCGGTAAGTCTCGTCGAAGTGCCCACGATTGGCCAGCCCCGTCAGCTTGTCCTGCCTTGCCAGCAGCAGGAGTTCATCGTTCGCATTCGCGAGTTCCCCGAAGCTCACTTCACTCTCGAGTCGACGCAGAAAGTTGAGCCGGTCCCCGCGCTCAATGCTGTAGTTTCCGACAACAGAAAGCAGTGCTGCTGCGAACAGGATGGCAAAACTCTCAACCTTTTCCGGCTGCTTCAACATCGGATCCAGCACCAGGTAGATCGCACCGAACAAGACACAGAGTACCGAGACCACGATCGCGTATGGGAATCGTGCGCGGATGCCAACGTTGGCAAACAAAAGCAGAATGGACAGATCGGTCACCGCATACGACGACACCACCGGGCTGATGTCAAAGTAGAGGTAAAGAATAGTCAGCGCGAAGGTTACGCCGATTACGACCACACAGCTCTCGCGTACGGCCGCACTGACACCTCGCCGCAAAAGAATGAGGGCGACGAGGGCGGGCGGAGTCGCAAATCCGATCCGTACGACAAAAAAGTGAAGAAAGTGTTGTGGAAAGAGGAAGTAGTCCGGGATCAGGAACAGGTTGAAGAGCAGGACACAGATGATCCCTTCAATCAAAAACCTCTTGGAACGGTGGACCGATAATGAATCCTCAAATCGGGCTTCGAGGATCGGACTGTGGCGCAGCCAGCAGAACCCGCCGCCCTCTAACAGAGCAATTGTCTCGTCCAGATCTTTGCTCGTCAGCGATGAGAGATCGTGCCCGTTCATGCTGCCACTTGATGCGGGGTCACCTTCCGATTTTGTTCCTGGTCGCGCCATACACAATTCCTACACAGAGCGTACTCGCAACTGGCGGCATGACATATAACAAGAAAGTTCGGTAACAGACACACCCGTCTTACACAAAAGGGCGGCCCGAAGGCCGCCCCATGTTTACGCTATCGAAACAGGCTATTGACCGGCGCGCGCGGTCGTGGTTCCCTCGTCCTGCAAGTTGGATAGCACACGAACTGCCACCCGGCGGTTTTCCTTACGGCCAGCGGCCGTACGGTTCGAAGCTACTTCCTTATCCTTGCCGATACCCACCATGTAGAACTTGTGCGGCGGGATGTTGTACTTGCTCTGTAGATAGAAAGCCACTGCGTCCGCACGCTTCTGGCTCAGCGCGTAGTTGTACTGCGCGTCGCCGGTCGAGTCGGTACCGCCTGTCAGTTCCAGGATGTAGTGCTTTGTGGTGTCCAGGCTTGCAGCGATGCTGTCCAGTTCTTTCTTATCTGTTGCGGTCAGCGTTGACTTATCGAACCCAAAGGTCACGCTGCTCTCGCTGAGGGGCTTATAGGTATCCAGGCCGGCGACTGCGCCCGCGAGCGAGTCCACGCGGTTGTAGGCATCCTTTGCACTGCCCTGTGCCTTGTCAGCCGACTGACCGGCGGCCAGCGCATGCTGGTTCGCGGCATCTGCTGCGTTCTGAGCGTTGGCAATTCCGGCAGTGGCGCGGGTGTCCGTGTCGACGATGTTCCGGTGATCCTGCGACGTGCGCGCGTCAAGTTCGTTGGTGTTCTGCACCAGCGGTGTTGCCTGGGAACGAACGTAGTTCTTGGTCGAGCAGCCCGTGGTCAGAAAAAGAATCAGGGCAGCGGATCCCGCTGCCAACCCTGCACGTGTCATTTTCTTTACGCTGGTATTCATTGATCCATCCTCCAGGTCTTAAAGGCGCATGGCGCCTGACGTGTACTCTTGTGCAACTTGATCACCAAACATTAACGCTCACAAGTTGCTTTATATGAATCAGTTACAGCCCCATCAGAGAGAAGCGCAGGCGAATACGGGGCAGTTTCTGCCGGAAATCCCGGCAGAAACTTCCAACTACGCCGGCAATCTAAACTAAAGGCAGGCCGCTCGCCTGCCTTCGCTCCCTCATGGATCTCGCCGCTAAAATCCGGACACTCCCCAAGCAGCCAGGCGTCTACCTGTACAAGAACGCCGAGGGTGAGGTGATCTACGTCGGCAAGGCGAAGAATCTTCGCAGCCGCGTGAGCAGCTATCTGCTGGAGGCAAACCAGCTCGCCAATCGAAAGACCGGCTCGCTGATGCGCGAAGCGGTCGACGTCGACTACATCCAGGTGGCGAACGAGCACGAGGCGCTGGCGCTCGAAAACAACCTAATCAAACAGCGGAAGCCGCGCTTCAACATCCTTCTGCGCGACGACAAGACCTACCCGTATGTGAAGCTGACCACGGGCGACCGCCACCCGAAGGTCTTCGTCACGCGCAAATTGAAGAAGGATGGCAGCCAGTACTACGGCCCCTACTTCCCCGGCAATCTGGCGTATCGCATCGTGGACCTGATCCACCGCTCGTTCCTGATTCCCAGCTGCAAGGTCGACCTCAATCGCTACCACCCCCGACCCTGCCTCGAGTTCTACATCAAGCGATGCCTCGCGCCCTGCGTTGAGAACCAGGTGGCGCCCGAGACGTATCGCGAGGCGATCCGCGACGTACAGCTGTTTCTAGAAGGTCATGAGGATGAACTCGAAAGCCGTCTGAAGAAGCGCATGGCCGACGCCGCCATGAACGAGCAGTACGAGATGGCAGCAAAGTTCCGCGACCAGCTTGTGACCGTTCACCAGTTGCAGGAGAAGCAGCGCATCGCATCCGCAGAGAACGAGGATGCGGATGTCTTCGGCTATCACTTCGACAAGGAGATGCTCGCCGTTGGGCAGTTCCACATGCGTGAAGGCAAGATCGTCGATAAACGCGATTTCTTCTGGGAGGATCTGCCCGACCTGCTCTTCGACGCGGGAGAGCCGGAGCAGGACGAGACATCCGTCGAACCGACCCCAGGCGTAAGCCTGAAAGAGCAGTCAGAGCCCACGGCCGACAGCTTCAACGCCGCGCCTCCTGCGTCCGAGCCGTTCTCACCGGGCGTCTTCTTCTCCGCATTTCTGAAGCAGCTCTACCTCGACCAGCCGTACGTTCCACGCACGATCCTGGTACCGCTGGAGTTCCCGGACCGCGTCGCCCTGGCCTCGTTCCTGAGCGAGCAGTCGGGCCGCAAGGTTGAGATCCTTGCACCACAGCGCGGCGACAAGCGCTCCCTCGTCGATCTCGTCGGGCAGAACGCCAAGCAGTCGTACGATCAACGCTTCCGCACGCTGACGCCATCGAAGAACGCCATCGCCAACGCGCTGCAGGAGGCGCTGGGCCTGCCCGAAATCCCAACCCGCATCGAGTGCTTCGACATCTCGCACATCGCCGGCGCAGAGACCGTCGCCAGCATGGTCGTGTGGGAGAACGGCGAGATGAAAAAGGCCGACTACCGCAAGTTCAAGGTGAAGACCGTCAGCGGCGTCGACGACTTCGCATCGATGCACGAGATCCTGGTGCGCCGCTACAGCAAGCTCCAGGCGCACAACGAGCCGTTCCCCTCCCTGATCCTCATTGACGGCGGATTGGGCCAACTGCACGCTGCCTACGCAGCGCTTGAGAGTATCGGCATCACGCTGCAACCGCTCGCTTCCATCGCGAAGCGGGAGGAAGTGATCTACGTCTACGGGCAGGAGGACGATCCGGTCGTTCTTGACCGCCGCAGCCCGGTGCTGCACCTGGTGCAACGAATCCGCGATGAGTCGCACCGCTTCGCGATCAGCTACCACCGCAAGCGCCGCGAGATGCGCGACCGGGACAGCGAACTGCTGGAGATACCTGGTGTCGGCGACACCACGCGCAAGCGTCTGATCGAACACTTCGGCAGTCTGCGCGGCATCAAGGCCGCAGGCTACGACGCGCTGACGGCCGTCGTAAATGCAGCAACTGCGAAGAAGATCCGCGCCTACTTTGACGGCGAGCGCGAAGGCGTCATCGACGGGATGGGCACACCGACGACGGATGCAGGCGATCCCGCTCTACGCATCCTTCAGTAGATGTCTACCCTCGGCAGAGTCTCCTAACGGCACACGAGCCACGAAGCCAAACAGGCCAAGCAGCAGCACTGTCTTCGCCAGGCCAGCATAGACACCCAACACATTCAGTGGCGCGAACAGCAGGGCCAGCAACACAGCAATCGTTGCCATCTGCCGCGGGCTTCCGGCCCAGCCACCCTGACTCATCCGCACGAGCAGTACGGCGCACGGCAGGTACAGCAGCATCAGCGTGTACTCCGATGAGATGAAGGGGAGCAGAACCATCAACAGCACGAGCGCAAAGACCTGATTCAGTACCGGGCCACGACGGAAGAACCACGCAACAAAGGCCGCAGCAAACACCGCGAAGACTTCAAAGAAACTCACCCACAGATCAAGCCGAGCCCATACGGGCAGGTCGGAATCCGTCAGCTTCACATCCAGGAAATCATCACCAAGTACGCGCCACAGCACAAGCTTCACCGCATCCATCAGTGAGTGATCCGTCTTCAACTCCTGCACGATGTTCAGCACGACCACCTGCTGGTTGAAGTAGTCAGCCCAGCACGTGAGGATGATCTTTGCCGCAGCCGGAACACTCGGCCCAAGAACATACAGTGCAGCAGTTGAGACCAACACGCAGACCGCGATCGCGAGTGCCGCCTGGGCCCACTGCCTGCGCCACAAAAACAACAGCAGGAGCAATGCAGGAAAAGGCTTCACACACATCGCTAAGCCGACCGCGACAGCGGCGGCCCAGCCGAACCCTCCAAGAAAAAGCCCAAGGCCGGCCGCCGCAAAGGTGCCACTGAACAACTCGAGATTGCCGCGATTCGCACAGAAGATCTGCGAAGACCCCAGCAGCGCCGTCGTAAGCAACACTGCCAATGCCAATCGCTGCCCACGGCCCAGACGCATCGCCACCAGACCGACCGCAACGACCGCGATCAGACCGAAGCAACAGAGGTAAGCCGCCGGTCCGTTGGAAAAGCCCTGATTAAAGAATTTAAAGAGAAACGCCGCAGCCGGTGGATAAGGAAAGGCGACGAAACCCGGCTTATGGAGAGCCGCCGCACTCAGGCGTACGGTCCTGTCCTTTACGTCGGTCAGGTCGCCAAACGCTGCGCGATCGTGAAAATCCTCTTCCGGATGAAACAGCGCGGAGTGGTCGATGGAGACATCGCCCACATCCGCGCGACCCGCAATCTCAAGGCCCCATCCCATCGCCGCCAAAACGACAAACACGATGAGATACCAACGCAGTGCCTTGTACACCGATGTACGTCTTTTCGTCGTTTGATCGGTGACTAGCTGATCCACCGCATCAGCCGCCGTAGCCGTCCGCACCCGCGGTAAAGGTGTCGCACTGCTTTACTTCGCCGGTCGTAAAGCCACGTTTGAACCAGCCCTGCCGCTCTGCGCTGGATCCGTGCGTGAAGCTCTCCGGGCTGACGCTGCCGCGCTGCATCTTCTGGATGTGGTCGTCACCAACAGCCGCTGCATTCTGCAGGGCCTGGTCGATATCACCCGACTGCAGGATGTTGCGTCGCTGCGTGCTGTGCGCCCAGATACCGGCGTAGCAATCGGCCTGCAGCTCAAGTTCCACGGAGGTCTTCGATCGTTGCGACGGATCGCGCATGGCGCTCTGCGCACGCTGCTCGATGCCCAGGATGTTCTGTACGTGGTGACCGATCTCGTGTGTGATCACGTACGCCTGCGCAAAGTCGCCGGTGTTGCCGCCGAGCTTGCGCAGCTCATCCCAAAAACCAAGGTCGATGTACACGCGCTCGTCCGCCGGGCAGTAGAAGGGGCCCGTGGAGGACTGTGCATTCCCGCAGCCTGACCGTGTCGCGTCGCGGAAGAGAACGAGCTTGGCGTGGCGATAGTTGCGACCGGCCTGCTGCGGCAGGATCGCCGTCCAGGTCTTCTGCGCATCGTCCAGCACGAACGAGACGAGCTGCACGTCGCGATGCTCGGAAGCACTCTCCTGAATCGACCCGTCTGCGTTTCGTGCCGACTCGCGCTGCACCGGCGCTCCACTGCCGCTGCCCACGCCTGCGCCCAGACCACCAAGGATGCTGCCCAGGAAGCCACGGCCAGAGATAAGGCCGATCACCACAACGACGATGAAGCCAACGATGCCGAAGCCACCGCCACCGCCCAGGTTGAACCCGCCGCCACCGCCGGAATCACCCCGCCGATCCTCGATGTCACTGCTTGTGCCGCCCGGCGTCCATTGCATCTGCTTGCCCCTTAGGTAGTGATGTGGTGTGTGAATCTGGTTTGCGTTCCGTTGGATGCGGACGCCCGCCTCCCGATGCCTCCGTTCCCCCGCGAAGCGAAAAAGGGAGGAACGATTGCGCCCCGGATTGCGTATGCTTCCAGCATGACCCGCACGACTATTGTCCGTCCAACAGACGCTTCTCTGCGCTCTGCGGTTCGCCTCGCGTTACTTTTCTTCGCGATCAAGCTGCTGATCCACATAGCCGCCACACTGTGGCAGCGCCATATCGGCATGGGCTACTTTCGCGATGAGTTCTACTACTTGATGTGCGGCCGCCATCTGGCCTGGGGCTACGTGGACCACGGCCCCATCGTAGCTCTGCAGGCACGGATCGCGGAGACGGTCTTCGGGCACAGTCTACTGGGCATCCGCATCCTCTCCGCCGCCGCGGGAGCCATGCGCGTCTTCCTGACGGGGCTGCTCTGCTGGTCGCTGGGCGGGAAAAGGTCGGCACAGGCGCTGGCCATGGCGGCCGTCCTTAGCGTCCCGTTGTTTCTTGGAATCGACGGCTTCCTCTCCATGAACAGCTTCGAGTCCATGTTCTGGATGCCCTGCCTGCTGGCGCTCATCATGATCTTCCGCGATGAAGCGGACGGCATCGATCGCCGGTGGATGTGGTGGTCGCTGTTGGGCGTCAGCGCCGGCGTCGGCCTGCTGAACAAGCCATCCATGCTCTTCTTTCTGATCTCGGTGGGAATTGCGTTGCTGCTGACACCGCAGCGGCGTGTTCTGTTTACACGCCACGCCGCCTTCGGCATCGGTCTGCTGATCCTGATCGCGCTTCCGAATGTCTTGTGGCAGGTACACAACCACTGGCCCACGCTGGAGTTCCTGCGCAACGGCCGCGAGCAGGGAAAGAACATCAGGCTGTCGCCGCTGGCTTTCGTCCTGAACCAGATCGTCGTCATCGGCCCCTGGGGCGCCTTCGTCTGGCTGCCCGGACTCGTTCACCTGCTTCGCAGGCAAGATCGCCGCTGGCTGGGTCTGACGTTTCTCATTCTGCTCGTTGTCATGATCGCGCTCGGCGCAAAGGACTACTACTTCGCACCGATCTACCCCATCCTCTTCGCTGCGGGCGGCGTCGCGTGGCAGACACGCTTTGCGCAGCGTAAGTCGGTGCAGCGTGACAGTCCGCTGGCCTTCGCAGTTGGCATTGTCACGATGATCGTCGGCGCTGCCATCGTCTATCCGTCCGCTGCGCCGGTGCTGCAGCCACAGACCTATTGGCGTTATGCCAAGGCGCTGCATCTGCCGGACACTGAGACGGAGAACAGCGCGCGTGCTCCGCTACCGCAGTTCTTTGCCGACCGGTACGGCTGGCAGGAGAACGTCGACGAAGTCACACGGATCGTGAATGCGCTGTCGCCGGCGGACCGCGCAAAGGTCGGCATCTTCTGCGGGAACTACGGTCAGGCGGCTTCACTCGAATGGCTGGGCCACGGCCTGCCGACCGTCATCAGCGAACACAATACGTATTGGCTTTGGGGCACGCGTGGTCTGGATGGCGAGGTCATGATCATCGACCGCAAGAGCTCCGTGGCGAACATCCAGAAGTACTACGAGGAGGTGCAGGTCGTCGGCCGCGTCGACAATCCGCTCTCCATGCCGTACGAGCGGCACGACATCTACCTGGCACGCCATCGCAAGATGCCGCTGCCGCCGGATTGGGCCGAAAGCAAGATCTACTACTAATCCATTTCGCGCTCCGCAGGGGTGGGTGCTACGCTGCATCCACCGCATGACTTCTTCTCCGCAGCACGACCACGAACTGCCACGCGTCCTCGGCGCACGGCACGCAACCGCCATCGTCGTCGGCATCATCATCGGCAGCGGTATCTTCCTGGTGCCGCGCGAGATGATCGCCGCCGTCGGCAAGTCCAGCACGCTGTACCTCGTCTGGATTGTCGGCGGCCTGCTAAGCCTCTTTGGTTCACTTACCTATGCAGAGATCGCATCGGCCCGGCCCGCCTACGGCGGCGAGTATGCCTTCCTGCGCGAAGCCTACGGCGACATGGTCGGATTCCTGCACATGTGGACGTGGTGGACGATCGCAAAGCCCGCCTCGATCGCCTCCGTCGTCAGCGGCCTCGTCCGAACGCTCGCGACCTTCAGCGTCTTCTACTTCTTCAACGATCCCGCCTTCCTGCACATGAACTGGGGACAGGTCGCCGCGCTGGTCGCACTCTGGCTGGCCACGTGGCTCGACATCGTTGGCACGCGTAAGGCTGCGGACGTGCAGATGGGCCTCACGCTACTCAAAGTCATCCTCATCGCCGTTATCGCGATCAGTTGCTTCGTCTTCGCCGGTCCTATCGGATCCGTGCAGCACTTTACCTCTGTCTTCACGGGCGCACGTGGCGGGGCAGCGGGCTTCATGGTCGCGCTCGTCGCCGCTCTGTGGGCCTATGACGGCTGGTCGGACGTCGCAGCCGTCGCCGGTGAGGTCAAGCGGCCGCAGCGTGACCTGCCGATCGCGTTGGTGGGTGGCATTCTGGCCGTCGGCGGCCTTTACATGCTGACTAACGCGGCCATCCAGTACGTGCTGCCAGCGGCCGCGCTGGCTGCCGACGACCGTCCCGCAGCAGATGCACTCCGCCTCGTGATGAACTCGCACGGCATCGCATGGGGAGCGGCGCTGGTCAGCATCGGCATGGCCATCAGCATCACCGCAACACTCATCGCCACCACGCTCTCCGGAGCGCGCATCAGCTTTGCCGCCGCGCGTGATCGCCTCTTCTTCTCGTCGATCGCGAATGTCCATCCGCGCTTCGAAACGCCCGCTGTCTCGCTGGTCGTTCAGGCTGCAATGTCTTCCCTGCTGATCTTCGCAATCGGCCGCTTCCAGGCACTCTTCTCACTCGCCATCTTCGCGGAGTGGATCACCTACGGTCTTGCTGTCAGCACCGTCTTCGTCTTCCGCAGCCGCGATGCAAAGACCGGCAAGCCACGCGCCTTCTCAACGCCGGGCTATCCCGTCGTGCCCATCATCTTCATCCTCGCGTCAATCGCTCTTACCGTCTTCCAACTGGTGGACGATCCGAAGAACACGCTGGCAGGCTGCATCGTCATCGTGCTTGGAGTGCCGGTCTTCTTCTACTTCGATAGGAAGCGCAAGACACTGGCGTAAAGCGTCAGACCTGCTTCCGCCGGAAGCAGGTTTTGCTGTGATCGTTCACAATGCCCACAGCCTGCATCCATGCGTACGTGATCGATGGTCCGACAAACTTGAAGCCGCGCCGCTTCATCTCTTTCGCAATCTTCTCCGCGAGTGGCGTCGTGGTGGCAAACGCCTCGCCATCCCCCTTCAACACTTTGCCGTCCGTAAAGCTCCAGCAGAAGTCGCTGAAGCTCTCGCCGCGTTCTTTCATGTCGAGATAGATCTGCGCGCCCTTGATGGTGGAGTCGATCTTCGCGCGAGCTCGCACGATGCCGGGATTCGCCATCAGGATCTCAATCTCCCGATCCCCAAAGCGCGCGACCTTTTTCGGGTCGAAGTTGAGGAAGGCCTCACGAAACGTCTCGCGTTTGCGCAGGATGATGCTCCACGACAGCCCAGCCTGGAAGCCCTCCAGCATCAGCGTCTCCCACAGCATGCGGCCGTCGCGCTCCGGCACGCCCCACTCTTCATCGTGGTACTGCTTCATCAGCGGATCACTATTGGCCCAGCGGCAGCGGTGCGCAGGATCGATTGCCTTCTTACTCATGAAGCGATCTTACTGTTATGCCAGCGGCTCAAGGATGCCAAGTTCCTCATACCGAGGCCGCATCTCGCGCTTCATCATGGGACTCTGCAGAAGAAACCACGTCGCGGAAACGATGAGCCTGGCATCCCAATTCGATTGCCGACAAGCGAGGCACGACTCCGCCAATCCGCGGCGAGCCGCTACTCGCGTGCTTTTCATTACAAGCAAAATCTAAACAGCAATGACGAAGGTATCTTCCGTCCGCGTAACGCGGTTGTACAGCGTGTCACGCTCAACCGGCTCACGGCCAGCCTCGCGGATCAGGCGTTCCAGCTCGGCACGACGCATACCTTGCGGCGTCGTCGCACCGGCCTCGTGATAGATCTTCTCTTCCACGACCGTGCCATCGATATCGTCCGCACCAAAGCGTAACGAGATCTGTGCCATCTTAGGCGTCACCATCTGCCAGTAACTCTTCACATGCGCAAAGTTGTCGAGCAGCAAACGTCCCACTGCGATCTGACGCATGTCATCGAACCCGGTCGTCCGCGGCAGATGTCCAAGCACCGTGTTCTCCGGATGGAACGCCAGCGGAATAAACGTTTGGAAGCCGCCCGTACGATCCTGCACAGCGCGCAGCTTCAGCATGTGATCGACGCGGTCTTCTTCGTTTTCAATGTGACCGTAGAGCATCGTCGCGTTCGACCGCAGACCGGCGTTGTGCACCATCTCCGCCGTCTCCAGCCACTCGCTGCCGTCGATCTTGTGATCGCAGATGATATGCCGAACACGGTCTGCAAAGATCTCCGCGCCACCGCCCGGGCACGAATCCACGCCGGCAGCCTTCATCTGAATCAGCGCATCTGGAATCGACAGCTTCGCACGCTTCGCCAGGAAGGCAACTTCCACCATCGTGAAGGCCTTGATATGCACCTTCGGGAACCGCTCTTTTAGACCCTTCACAAGATCCAAGAAGTATTCAAACGGCAAGTCCGGATGCAATCCGCCTACGATATGGAACTCCGTCACAGCCTCGCTGTAGCCTTCACCAGCCGACTGCCACGCCTCTTCCAAGGCCATGGTGTATGTGCCGCTATCGCCCTTCTTCTTGCCAAAGGCGCATAGGCGGCAACTGGCGACGCAAACGTTCGTCGGATTGATGTGGCGATTGACGTTGAAGAAGGTCAGGTTTCCATGCATCCGCTCGCGGACCAGGTTAGCGAGCCAGCCCACTGCCAGGATGTCGGGTGAGCGGTACAGCGCGTAGCCGTCTTCCGCTGACAGGCGTTCGCCGGCCATAACCTTTGCCGCAATCGGCGCCAGGGTAGCGTCATCCGTTTGAAACTCGTGGCGAGGGCGGCCTGTGGGCGATTCGGTCATAACACTAGTTTAGACGCGGACCGGCGGCGCCACGCTTCGATTTGTGTGGCGCCGCCGGTGCTGTTTTCGTCGTTCGGTTTCATGCAGCTTACTTCAGCGGCCGCTCCTGTGACACCACCATGCGCGGTTCCAGCACGACGCCGTCAAATGGCGTCACGCCGACCATATGGTCACCCACCGGCCGAACCGTCCGCAGCGACCACCCCGCATCGCTGTAGCTCACCTTCATATCCGGCGTGTGGACGCTGAAGACAAGGGTGTTCGGCTCGCGCGAGGTCACAAGGACGCGGCTGCTTGAGTGGTCGAAGTAGATGCCGCTCACGTTGGGCACAAACAGGTTTGGCTGGGAGTGCCACGCGCCTCCATTGTTGTCGGAAACCCAGATGCCCTCGCGACCACCAACCCAGATACGACCGCCATCGTCGACAGCAACCGACGTGATGTAGGTCAGCTCCGAAGGTGCCGAGATCTCATGGAAGTTCAGTCCCTTGTCGACCGACAGGGCGAGTTTATGCAGGTCGCCAATTGCGACACGCACTCCCTGCGCCGTTACCAGGCGCCAGGTCCCTGGGGCGCTCCGGACATGGTTCCAGGTGCGGCCATTGTCCTCGGAGCTAAGCAGGCCCTCTTCCGTGCCGGCGAAGACCGTATTGTCCGTCGAAGTCATGGAGTAGACGCCCGTGTTCGATTCCTGCGGAGGAACCGTCCGGGCAGGAGCCATCTTGCTGACAGCGGGTGCCTTTGCCTTTGCCGAAGCCTTCCCCGACGCCTTGCCCGTCACGCGACCACGTGCCGCAACCTTGACCGGCGCCTTTGCGACGACAGGCTTTGCCGGTGCCTCGGGATCAGGCTCATTCGGCAGAGCCAACGTTAGACCCGAGCTGACCCAGGCATCGCCAGTGGACCGGAAGATACCGTGACGCGTACCCGCCAGCATGGTGCCATCCGGGGCCTGCGTCAACGAGAAGACATCAGCACCGCTCAGGCCGCTGGCCTTCTGCGTCCAGGACAGTCCACCATCTTCGCTGGCGAAGACACCGCCAGCCGTCTTGTCATTAATGATGCCGACGTAGACCTTCTGTGAATTGCTGCGGTCCTGCGCAATCGACGAAATCTGGCGCGACGAGAAGCCTCGGTTCGACGGAGTGAAGGTCTTTCCACCGTCGTTGGAAAGGAGAACACCGTTGCGATCCGTCGCCAGAAGAACCCGCTTGCTGTCCTGCGGATCGATGTTCACGTCGTTGATGATCCAGGAGGGATCGCCATTGCGAAGGAATGTACGGCCGCTGTCACTGGTCTTCCAGAGACCTTCTGTTGTGCCGGCAAATACCGTGCCTGGCTCCTTCGGATCTTCCATCAGTACGCGCGTACGGCGCGCCGTGGAAGGAATGCCCTGTACCTTGGCGTATTTCATGCCCTGGTCCGTGCTGCGGTAGATGCCCGAGCAGGCCGAGAGATAAACGTTCGACGGATTGACCGGATCCACAATGATGGAAAACACATCGGAATCATCGATGATGCCTTCCTTCATGTTCTGCCACGTCTGACCGCCGTCGGTCGTGCGCCAGGGCAAGTGCCACGTACCGGCATACATGCGCTCGGGGTTCTTCGGGTCAATCGCAACCGACTCGACCTCGTGAATTTCCTTGCTGCCGGCAGGGCTGATCAGCGTCCAGGAGGCTCCGCTATCGGTGGAACGGTACACACCGTCGAGCGTTCCGAGAATCATGATCTTCGCGTCAGAGGGCGCGACCGTCAGAGAACGAATGGAATGACCGGCGAGCTTCTCGTTGGGTGTCCAGGTCTTTCCAGCATCGTTTGAGACATAGAGGCCACCGTCTTCACGATCCAGCACCCAGCCTGCGGCCAGAACGTGATTCGCGTTTGCGGGGTCGACGAGGATGTTATCGAGCACCAGGTCATCGCGCTTGCCGACTACAGCCAGACGCTTCCAGGTCTGACCGCCGTCATGCGAGTCATAGATGGTTCCACTCACAGTGCCGAGGTAGATGTGATTGTGATCGTGAGGATCGGTCGCAAACGATCGCGCGTCACCGCCGTCGGGGCCGTAGGGTAACCAGCGGTTTTGAGCGGAGGCAGCAGAGGAGAGTGTGGCGAGTACAGCCAGCGAAGCAAGAGATTTCAGAAAAGACTTCATGGGTTTCCTTGTTGGAGAAAGCACCATGATTCTAAGTTGCCTGGGCCGTAACCGGCGACGATCGGGGGAACCTGCAACGGTACTCATGGTGTTTCGTTGGACTGCGCGGCAACACACTGCCAGAAAAGGTTAGATGCTGCAAAAGAAAAAGCGGCTGACCTTTCGGTCAGCCGCTTCCTTGTTGCAGTTCCGACTACTTCTTGTGGTGACGACGTGCCGGAGCATTGCGGGGCTGAACACGGACCGCAGACTCATCAACCATCGTGCCGAGCTCAGGTGCAGTTGCACCAGCCGGAACCAGGGTGGACGTGACCGAGTTGTCGCCAGTCGAACCGGTGTAGAGCATGATGCGGGAAGCATCGACACCCTTCTCGGTGACCAGGTAGGCCTTCGTGTTTGCTGCGCGCTCTGCTGCCAGACGTGCGCTGCGCTTCGTGGATGCTGCGTTGCCGACCAGGTCCAGCTTGGCGGACGAATCGCGCTGCATGTTCAGAGCGATGTCGTCAAGGCAGGCCTTGGCTTCATTGTCTACACGTGCCGGGCGCTTCTTATCCTTGTCGAACGTGATCGAGCAGAGCGACTTGGACGAAGCAACTGGCGGCGGCGGCGGCGGTGCGATGATAGCGACCGTCGTGGAAGCCGTTGCGTTGCGGCCCTTGTCGTCCATCACGTTGCAGGTGATCGAGACGGTTCCAGGAGCAGCGCCGGTGGTCGAAAGGGTAGCAGTGGTGCCGCTTCCCGAGATCGAGCCAGAGGTTGCGCTGTAGCTGTAGGTGTAGTTGACCGGACGGCCGTAGGAGTCCGAAACCACCGAGTTGATGGTCGAGGATCCGCCAGGCTGAACCGAGGACGGGCTAGCCGAGCAGCTCAGGGACAGAGCCGGCAGCGGGTTGATCGTGAACGGCGTGGTGCACTCCGCGAAGCGACCAGCCTTCATGCTCTCCGTGACAGTTCCCTTCACGTTGTACGTGCCGGGAGCCGCACCGGTGGTGTCAACCGTTGCAACGTTGCTGGTGCCGGATACCTTGCCGCCATCCGAAGTCCACGCGTAGGTCGCGGTCTTCTTCGGGTTGACGTTCATCGCAGTGCCGGTGACGGTGATCGGATCACCCGCATAACCGGAAACCGGGCTCGCAACGCAAGCGTAGGTTACAGGGGGCGGAGGAACGATGTGACCGAAGTGCATCAGGATGCCCGAGCTCAACTGAGCCGAGCTAATGTTCGCGCGGCCACCCAGAGCGCCGGCCGTGGGGATGCCGACATAGGGACCGTAGTTTGCGTGGATGTACGTGTAATCAGCCTGGAACAGACGAAGACCGAATGCGTGGTTGAAGAACGGCAGGTCATAATCCATACCACCGCCGGCCGTCAAAGCAGGGCCCCAGGTGTAGGGATTGTGATAGGTGGCGCCGGGGACATCGCTGTTCGGTCCACCGAGACGGGCTGCGCCGGCCATCGCGTGACCGAAGAAGGTAACGTACTGGCCAGGAAGACGGAAGACCGGACCAGCCTGAAGCAGGGGCATCAGGCCATCGTTCTTACCATCCGGATGGAAGGCTGCCGAGACTTCGAAACCGGCATACTTGTTGAAGTAGTACGCGCCGCTACCGATGGCGCCAAGGTCAATCGAGGAGTAGCTGATACCGGCGGGCTTCAGCTGGCCATGCCCACTCCAGTATGAATATCCCATGAACACGTCGACGCGCGACGGGTTGGGACCTGCGGGTGGTGCGGCTGGCGTTGTTTGCGCACCCAGGCTTGCAGCGCCCAGGGTTACTGCGCTGGCTGCCAATACTGAACGGCCCAGTTTGCGAAACGGCTGAGAAAACATGCGACTTATCCTCCGCGGAATATCTAATACGCTTGCGCGGGCTCTGAAACTAACGGCCCGCTTGGTAACGATTGCGATTGAGTGTATAGCAGCATTTCCATACCATCATAGAAATATCTGCCGTTGCCGGTTCCTATCCACTGATGCTGGTTTACATCAGCGCTACTGCCTCGATACCACGTGCCGAATCTAACCAGTAACGCTCGGCCAGTGGGCGAAACAAATCCTGATATGCACTATGCGATGTTCAAAGAGTCCTTTATGCTGCCCCGCTCCTGTTGAATTTTTTCCTGGAGGAGCGTGATTGCATACAGAAGCTGCTCTGGCCGTGGCGGACATCCTGGTACGTAGATGTCGACCGGGATGATCTGGTTCACGCCCTGAAGCAACGCATAGTTGTTAAAGACGCCGCCGGATGTCGCGCAGGCGCCCATGCTGATAACCCACTTCGGCTCCGGCATCTGCTCATAAAGCCGACGAATCACCGGTGCCATCTTTTGAGAAACACGCCCCGCAACCACCATCAGATCGCTCTGACGGGGTGACGGACGGAATACCTCTGCTCCGAACCGGGCGATGTCATAGCGGGATCCACCCATGCTCATCATCTCGATCGCGCAGCACGCCAGGCCGAAGGTCATCGGCCAGACCGAGTTCTTGCGCGCCCAGTTCACTGCCGCATCCATCGATGCCAGGACCACGCCCTCAGGCTGCTGCGGTCCCCAGTTCACCTCACGCAGCTTGTCCTGGTTCTTCCCGAAGGAATCCAGTGTGCCGAAAAAGTAGCGGTCCGATCCCTGCGGCGACGCGGGGCGACCGTTGCTCGAGGTCTCTTCTGGAGGGGTCATCATGCTCTTCATTCTATGTCACGAAACTTTCTACACTAGCGGCATTTTGCCGGATGTCATGGGTTTGACATGGCACCTTGGGCCACATTCTTCCCTGCAAAGGGGATTGACAGTGTGATGCAGATCACGACACCTCAGCGCGAAGTACCTGCCGCGGCTCCATGAAACCGCACACGGAACCGCAACATTACGATCCGGCCCAGGCCGGTTGGAGCGGCACTTGTCTCCAGCGTATGCGCTGTCTGCGCAAAGTGCGAGGCCACCGTTGCCGCCATGGCAGACTGGTCCGCCGTGCCGCCTGCAATGCGTGCGTCCGTAATACGCAGTTCCCCCTTGCAGGCCTGCGCCAGCAAGGGAAACAGCGCAGCACCGGCTGCCGGACGGTTCGGTTCCCGCTCGGTCGCCTCAAATGCCCGGGTCGCCACGGCCAGTTGCTGCGGCGTCGTAAAGAAATGGAACTCACGCGGATTCCAGGCGATCGCATCCTGGGCCCGAAAGCTGAAGTCCGTGGAGATCAGCAAAGGATTTGGCGACCGGTAGGGCGGTGTCGCCAGCTCCGCATAATCATGCACAGGTCGGATCCCCGCGGCCGGCAGCACACGCACGATCCAGCCTGATGCAATGCTCTCAAGCAAAAAGACGTGCGAGGCATCAATGCTGTGGCGAAAGCTTTTGCCCGCTTCTACCTCGCCATCGAACTCCAGAGACGCGCATCCCCTGCCCTGCGCCCGCAGCTGCAAAGTCCCACAGCACGGCAGCCCGAGAAAAATAATCACCAGGCGTAAACCTGCGACGCGCCTCATAAATCCTGCAGTCATGCCTTGTGAAGTACCTCTCCGACTCGGGTCCTTGTGTACAGTAAACGAAACGAACCAACTGTACGCACCGTTTCACCGGGCTTCCTAGACGGCGATACCATGCTGCGCTTCTCGCAAACCGAGAGCGCAATGTGGCTAACCCCCTTACTTCTTTCGGTACAGGTGATTTGCACTATGCGTAATCTGCGACGAATCTTTAGGGAGCGCCTGCTTCCATGTCTTCTCTTCATGCTCCTGTGTACGGCCGCGACCGTCAGCGCATCGGCCCAGACGCCCACAGCCGGTCCCGGACCGGAGCTGCACGGCGTCTCCGGCACCGCGCCCACCTCCGATGCCCGCATCGCAGCCCTGGAAAAAGCGAATGCCGATCTGCAGACCTCGGTCGCCGCAGCACAGAGCGCCGGTGATAACGGATGGATGCTCGTCTCCGCAGCCCTGGTTCTCATGATGTCCGCTCCCGGTCTGACCCTCTTCTACGGCGGCCTCGTCCGCAAGAAGAACATCCTCAGCACCATGATGCAGACCTTCGCCATGATGGGTGTCATCACGGTCCTGTGGGCGCTCATCGGTTACTCGCTCGCGTTCGGTGAAAACACCGGCCACTTCGGTTTCTTCATTGGATCGTTTCAAAATGCGCTGCTGCACGGCGTCGGACTGGTCCCGGACAAGGTCTACGTCACCACCATTCCACTGCAGACGTTCATGGTCTACCAGCTGATGTTCGCCATCATCACCCCCGCCCTCATCACCGGCGCCTTCGCGGAACGCATGAAATTCAGCGGAATGCTGGTCTTTATGATCCTGTGGGCGATCCTGGTCTACAGCCCGATGGCCCACATGGTCTGGGGTAAGGGCGGTCTGCTGAACGCGGCGCTGGGCGGCAAGTTCCCGACGCTCGACTTCGCCGGCGGAACCGTCGTTCACGTCACCAGCGGCGTCTCGGCCCTCGTCACCTGCCTCTACATGGGCAAGCGCCGCGGCTACCCGAAGGAGGCCATGCCGCCGCACTCGCTGGTGCTCAGCTTCATCGGCGCCGCGCTCCTGTGGGTCGGCTGGTTCGGCTTCAACGCCGGTTCGGCTCTCAATGCCAGCAGCCTTGCGACCTCGGCGTTCGTGGCAACCCACTTCGCCGCAGCCGCCGCTGCCTGCACCTGGACCGCAGCCGAGTGGATTAAAACCGGCAAGCCCACCGCGCTTGGCGCGATCTCCGGCGCAGTCGCCGGCCTGGTCGGCATCACTCCCGCCGCGGGCTTCGTCACGCCCATCTCCGCACTCTGGATCGGTGCCATCACCGGCGTCTTCTGCTTCTTCATGGTCTTCATCGTCAAGCAGAAGTTCGGTTATGACGACTCGCTGGACGCCTTCGGCGTACACGGCGCAGGCGGAACCATCGGCGCCATCCTCACCGGCATCTTCGCCACCTCGGTGATCAACCCAATCCTCGGCGCAGGCAAAGCAACCGGCGTGATCGAAGGCAATGGCCACCAACTGCTCAATCAGGCCGTTGGCGTCGCCATCGCCTGGGGTCTGGCCATCGTCGGCACGACCATCATCCTCGTTGTGGTCGATAAGACCATCGGCCTGCGCGTCTCGGCAGAAGATGAGGACACCGGTCTCGACCTCTCGCAGCACGGCGAAGAGGGTTACCACGCTGAGCCGTCCTACTAGCTGACCAGCATGGGTGCTGCCGTTTCACCAACGGGTGACGACAGCACCCGGACCTTTCGGGCACAATGAGATGCTTCGCGGCGCACACCGCGCACGCGAGAAGGATTCGGAGAACACCATGCAGAAGATTGAAGCAGTCATCCAGCCAGGTAAGCTGGACGCGGTAAAAGAAGCACTGATCGAGGCCGGCATCGAGGGCATCACCATCCTGGAGGCGCGGGGACACGGCCGCCAGAAGGGCCATACGGAGTTCTACCGCGGCCGCGAATACTCGGTTGACCTGCTCCCAAAGATCAAGCTCGAAACCGTCGTCACCGACGACCTGGCTGAAAAGGCCGTAAACGCAATCATCACCGCAGCCCAGACAGGCTCCATCGGCGACGGCAAGATCTTCATCACGCGCGTCGACGATGCCATCCGCATCCGCAACGAAGACCGCGGCGACCTGGCGCTCTAGATCCACTTGACTCGCGATCACGAAGGGCACGGCGAAAGCCGTGCCCTTCGCAATTCTTTAAGAGCTTTCAGCACTCCGGGGTGCCAATGCTTCTCCCCAACTCCAATCGTTCGTCGGCATCCGTGGACAGCGTCCGTCCTCGCCCATGCGCATCTGTCCTGTCCGCCGAGACCGCATTTCGCCCGTTCAGGCAAGTCCCGGGCCCGCCAATTTCTAAAAGAACTCCGCAAAGTCGGCAGTCGCATTTTGAGCCGAACGAACATGACCGAATTGTCATTCGTACGGAGGGCAAGAGGACGCCTTCGAAGCATCGGAAGTGGGATACGCTCTGTGGTGAGGCCCGGTGACTACGCAGACGAATCTGTCCGCAAACGCCTATCCTCACTGCACCAGCCTCGTCTGCTGCTTGCAACAGAACCAAAAAGGAACAGGGATGTCACCCACTCGGGGATCGTGGAGGCGCAACGGCAGCGTCGGGCACATCAATTTCAGACCGACACTCGCATTCGCTTCGGCGATCGTCTTCTTGCTCTGTGCGTGCCCAAACCTGAGAGCGCAGCAACCTCTTACCCTGACCGACGCCATCACCTCTGCCCTGGCAAGTCCCGCTGCCCAGGTCTTCGATGAAGAGTTGAACGCGTCGAAGGGTCTCCTCAGGCAGGCGCACCTGGGCCCTAACCCGCGGCTCTATCTCCAGTCGGAAGACCTCCGTCCCTGGGACTCGCAGTTCTCATTCGCAGATCAGACCGAAGAGTACGGTTATCTCGCGCAGACCTTCGAGCTGGACGGCAAGCGGCGCAAGCGAGTCGGACTTGCGCAAGCAGACGTAAATATCGCCGAGGCGCAGCGCGACCTCAAGCGCCAGCAGTTCACCGCTTCGGTTGCTGCAAGCTACTGGCGAGCCGTCAGTGCAGAGTCCATCGTCTCCCTCCTGCAACAGGACATTGCCGGCGTCGATGAGATCGTCCGGTATCACAAGGAGCGCGTCGATGCGGGTGCCATGCGCGGCATCGATCTCATCCGCGTGCAGATCGAACGAGACCGCGTCTACCTGTCGCTGCAGACTGCGCGACGGGACGCAGCCCTCGCCCGCGCCGACCTCTTCCGCCAGATTGGCCGCCAGGACTTCGCGACAATCCGGCTTACGGACAGCATCACCACCATGCCACTGCTTCCGCCGCTGGACGTCCAGGCCGCGCTCAGCCGCCGCATCGATCTGCGGGTCGCACAGCAGCAACTCACGGCCGCACAGGCGAATGTGAAGCTGCAACACGCCATCGCGACACCGGACCTTGACCTCTCCGCCGGATACAAGCGCAACAACAATTTCGACACGCTCTATACATCCATGAACATCCAGCTCCCCTTTCGCAATCGCAACCAGGGCGAGATCGAACGGTCGCAGGCACAGGTCCGGCTCGCCGAAGACCAGCTGCGCCAGTCGGAACTTGCCGCACGGGCCGACATCGAAGCCGCACGCGTCAGCTACGACCAGCAGCTCGACATCGTGCAGCACACGCTGCCCGAAATACGCGATCGGGCGAAACAGAACCTGACCATCATGACCGAGGCCTACCGCATCGGCGGCGTCGACCTGCTGCGCTACATCGACGCCGAACGCACCGAGATTGACGTGGAGATCACCGCTCTGAAAACCCTCACTGAGTTCCAGCAAAGCGCCGTCCGCCTGCAGATTGCCACGGGAGAGCGCCCATGAACGCACCGATACGCCTCATTCCGATAGCGATCCTCTGCGTCACCCTCGCCGGCTGCTCCAGAAAACAGGACGAGGGCAGCAGCAAGCAGGGCGAAGATCAAAAGCAGTCCGCGTCCCAGCAAGGCGACGGCAAGTCTGGCGCCGACGATAAGAAGGCAGCCAGCGCCGACTCGGTGAAGATCCAGGCTGCGGACCAGCAGAAGGCCGGCATCGCCATCGCGCCGGTTGAAGTCGCGTCCATGCCGCAGCTCCTGACGCTCAACGGTCAGGTCGTTCCCAACGATCAGCGCACCTCGCACGTGGGTGTCGTCGCCGACGGTCGCATCACCTCGCTCAGCGTTCTTCCGGGCGCGGTTGTTCGCCGCGGCCAGACCCTTGGCCAGGTACACAGCCACTCCGTCCACGAAACCGTCGGCGCGCTTCTGCAGGCGTTCGCTGCTGTCGACCGTGCCAAGGGCGCCGTCACCTTCGCCACGCAGGCCCGCGACCGCTACGCCAAGCTCTACAGCATCCAGGCCGCCTCACTCGAAGAGAAGCAGAAGTCCGAGCAGGATCTCCTCCAGGCGAAACAGAGTCTCCTCGACGCAGATGCCAGCGTTCACATGGAGCGGGAACATCTGTCAGAGCTGCTCCAGGTCACGCCTGAAAGCCTAAACGCAAATAATCTCTACAACCGCGAACTGGTGCCCATCCGGTCGCCGATCGACGGTGTTGTCCTCTCGCGATCTCTCACCGTCGGACAGGTCGTCGACACCGGCACCGAAGCGTTTCTCGTCTCCGATCTGTCGACCGTCTGGGTCACCGCCTCAGCGAACGAGAAGGACATAAGCCTGCTACACAACGGCGCAAGTGCCGACGTCACCACGCAGGGCTTTCCGGACCTCGCCTTTAACGGTCGCGTTGGAAATGTCGGCAGCGAACTCGATCCGCAGACACGCACCATTCCCGTGCGCATCGTGATCCCTAATCCGGGGCAGCGTCTCCGCCCCGGCATGTTTGCAGCGGCGCACATCGCCGGCACCGCCAGCCGTACCGCTGTCTTCATTCCGGAGGACGCGCTGCAGAACATCAACGGCAACCAGGTCGTATTCCTCACCATGGACGGCGTTACCTTCCGCCCGCAGATCGTGCGGCTCGGCACGCACTCCAAGGGCCGCGCCGAGATCGTTCAGGGCCTCAAGCCGGGCGATCACATCGTCGTCAAGGGCGCGTTCATGGTCAAGGGTGAGTTGCTCAAGGGCACCGTGGGAGATGGCTAAACCCCGATGAAGAAGGTCATCTCATTCCTGCTCGACAACCGCTGGCTCGTCGTCGCGATGCTGCTCGTCCTGATCGCAGGCGGCATCTACACGATGTTCCAGCTACCGATCGAGGCCTTCCCCGACCTGACGAACAATCAGGTCGTCGTCACTGTGCAGTGCCCGGGTCTGTCGCCCGTGGAAGTCGAGCAGCTCGTTACCTATCCCATCGAAACATCGCTGATGGGCATGCCAAAGCTGCAGATGGTGCGCTCCACCTCGAAGCTCGACCTCTCGATGGTCACCGTCATCTTCGATGACAGCATGGACAAGTACCTCGTCCGCCAGCTTGTTGCGGAGCGCCTGAACCAGGTGCAGAGCCGTATACCCACCGGCCTGCAGCCGCAGATCGGTCCGATGGCCACGGCATTCGGCGAGGTCTACCAGTACACCGTCGAAGCGCCAAAGATGTCGCTGATGGACATCAAGACGCTCCACGACTGGGTGATCCGTTACGACCTGCTCACGATCCCCGGCGTCAGCGAAATCAACTCGTGGGGCGGCCAGACCAAGCAGTACACCATCGAGGTCAACCCCGACAGCCTTCGCCGCTACGACCTCACGCTGCACGATGTCGTCACCGCGGTCTCGTCGAACAACGACAACTTCGGCGGCAGCTATATCGAGCACGCCGAGCAGCAGTACACCATTCGCGGCATCGGCCGCGCCCAGTCACTCGACGACCTGGGCAAGATCGTCGTCACCACGCGCAACGGTATCCCCACCTACTTGAACCAGATCGCGACCATGAAGCTGTCGGCACTGCCGCGCCATGGCGCAGTCATGAAGGATGGCAAGGGCGAGACGGTCTCCGGCATGGTCATCATCCTGCGTGGCGAAAACGGCGACCAGATCATCAAGCTGGTCAAGGAGAAAGTCGCCTCGCTCAAACTGCCCGGGGGCGCCCGCATCCTGCCCTTCTACGACCAAAGCGACGTCATCAACGCGACGACACATACGGTGAAGAAGAACCTCATTGAGGCCGCATTCCTCGTCATCGTCATCCTGCTCTTCTTCCTTGGGGACTGGCGCGCGGCGCTCGTCGTCGCCGTCACCATCCCGCTCTCGCTGCTCTTCGGCTTTCTCGGGATGGGCGCCTTCCGTATCTCCATCAACCTCATGAGCCTTGGTGCCATCGACTTCGGCACCATCGTCGACGGCTCGGTCGTCATGGTTGAGAACTGCATCCATCGCGTCGAAACCGGCGAAGAACGCCCGCTGCTCGAGATCATCCGCGACGCCGCCATCGAGGTCGCCCGCCCCGTCACCTTTGGCGTGCTCATCATCATCGCGGTCTATCTGCCGGTGCTCACGCTCGAGAGTCTCGAAGGCCGTATGTTCCGGCCCATGGCAGTCACGGTCGTCTCAGCACTTGCCGGGTCGCTCTTCCTCGCGCTCTTCATCGTGCCGACCCTCTGTTCACTCGCCCTGAAGCACAAGGCAAAGCAGACAAAGGAAGAACGCGAGAAGCACGACGAGAAGAAGCCAAACTGGTTCGACAAACTCCGCCGCCACTACGAGAGTGCGCTCAAGCGCTCCGAACGTTACTCCCGCTGGATCTTCATCGTCTCCGGCGTCCTCATCGTTCTCGCTATCGGCTCGCTCAAGTTCATCGGCACGGAGTTCATGCCGCGGCTCGATGAAGGCTCCATGGTCATTACGTCCAAGCGCCTGCCGGGCATCTCGCTGACCGAATCCGTCGTGATCGGCCAGCAGATCGAACGCACCATCAAGAGCTTCCCGGAGATCAGCAGCGTCGTCACCAAGCTGGGCCGCCCCGACCTGGCGACCGAGGCCATGGGCGAGTACGAATCCGACTCCTACGTCTCCTTCACACCGAAGTTTCAGGAAGCAAGCACCAGCAAACACAAGGAGCTCTCCGACCGCATCGAGAAGGAGCTTGAGAAAATTCCCGGCGTCTCGTACGAGTTCACCCAGCCCATGCAGATGCGCATGGATGAGACCATCACCGGCACCCGCGGCGACGTTGCACTCAAGATCTTCGCGCCAAAAGATGGCGGCGACATCGACACACTCGAACAACTCGGCCACCAGGCCAACCACATCATCGGCGGCGTCAAGGGAGCGGCCGAAAACCAGATGGAACTCATCTCCGGCGCGGAAGAGCTGCAGATCCGCATCGACCGCGACGCCATCGCCCGCTACGGCGTCAACGTTGGCGACATCCGCGAGTTCATCGAATCCCTCTACGGCGGCAAAACCGTCTCGGAGATGCTCGTCGGAGAGCAGCGCTTCTCGATCGCACTGCGGCTGCCCGCGGATGTCCGGAACGATCCGGAACAGCTCAGCGCGATCCAGATGAAGACACCCAGCGGCAATCTCGTGCGGCTTGATCAGCTCGCAGAGATCCGCGAAGTCCGCGGTCCCATCCTCATCAACCGCGAGAACGCCACACGCCGTGCCGTCGTCACCTCCAACGTAGACGGACGTGACCTTGGCAGCTTCGTCGTCGACTGCAAGAAAGCCGTTGCCGACGGCATGCAACTGCCTGCAGGCTACCGGCTTGAGTGGGGCGGCCAGTACGAGAACCAGAGCCGCGCACAGCAGCGCCTGGCCATCGTCTTTCCCATCTCAATCCTCATCATCGCTGCCCTGCTTTACGCCACCTTCCGCAACGCCCGGCAGATGCTGCTCATCCTCTGCATCGTGCCGCTGGCGCTCGTCGGCGGCATCGCCGCACTCTGGATCACCGGCATCAACCTGAACCTGTCCGCCAGCGTCGGTTTCATCGCACTCTTCGGCATCGCGGTGCTCAACGGCGTCGTGATGGTCTCGCACATCAACACCCTCCGTAAAGACGGCAAGGATCTTGAGACAGCCGTGCAGCAGGGAGCCTCCGATCGTCTGCGCCCCGTGCTCATCACAGCACTCGTCGCCTCGCTCGGCTTCGTCCCCATGGCTCTCGCAAACTCCCGTGGCGCCGAGGTCCAAAGACCCCTCGCCGTCGTCGTCATCGGTGGTCTCGTGACCGCAACCCTGCTGACTCTCTTCGTCCTTCCACTGCTCTACCGCCGCTTCAGCCCTCAGGAGATCCCGGACACGCACTGAGATCTCCTTCTAGAAAGAACTCGGAAAGCATGAGAAGGTAAGGGCATGGCAGACGACATCGCTGCGCCCCGGCAGCAATACCTGAACAGCATGCTCACCCTGCGGGGAAGTTTCAGTGCTCGCGACACCACGGGTGTGGCGCTGATCCATGCACGAGCCGCCGCAGCCGACTCCTTGGTCAGGTCACTCTGGCAGGAGGCCGCAGCGACAGACGAACGCCTGCGCAGCGGCATCGCCATGTTGGCGGTAGGCGGCTACGGACGTCAGGAACTCTTCCCTGCCTCAGACCTCGACCTCCTGTTCGTGGTCGAAGATGCCGCCAAAGAGAAGAACGCAAAAGATCCCATCAAGCGCATGAACCAGTTGCTGTGGGACAGCGGCATCCGCGTCGCCGCCACAACACGCGTGATCGGCGAATGCGAAAAATACGACAGTGACAACGCAGAGTTCACACTCTCTCTGCTCGACGTGCGGCCGCTCGCCGGAGACGTTACTCTCACAAACAAGCTGATCGACGACTGCCTGCCGAAGCTGCTGGACCGCGAGCGCAAAAACATCACACAGCGCCTGGCCGAACTGACACGCGACCGCCACGCACGGTACGGCAACACACTCTTCCACCTGGAACCCAACATCAAGGAATGTCCCGGCGGCCTGCGCGATGCCAACGTCTGCGGCTGGCTTGCACGCCTGACCAACGACGACGCACCGCAGTCCATGGAGTTCCGCGAGGCATTCGCCTTCCTCGCGGCCGTGCGCTGCTTCCTCCACCTGCGCAATGGCCGCGACAGCAACGCCCTCGACTGGAAGACGCAGGACGCCGCTGCCGCCGACGGCATCGGCGTACCCCACGGCCTGCCGCGCGATGCGGCCCACTGGATGCAGCACTACTTCCGCCACGCACGCGTAATCGCACGACGCCTGGAACAGCAGATGGACGCGCTGCCCAAGCAGAAGTCGCTGCTGCGCATGTCGAAGGAGCTGCTCAAGCGCACCGCCCCCGCCGACACACCCGGCATGCGCCTGGAGCGCGGCCGTATCTTCATCGACGAGGCCACGCAGGACTACGACCCCGCATGCGACCCCGAGGTCATGCTGCGCGCCTTTCAAACCATCGCGGAGACCGGCGCACGCCTCAGCAACGTCGCGGAAGTCCGCTTCGAAGAATCCGTTCCCGTCCTCTCATCGCAACTCGACGAAGGCACGGCACTCTGGCACAAACTGCGGCTTATCTTCCTCGGTCGCCATGCCGGCCTCGCGCTGCGATCGATGCACACCCTCGGCATCCTCGAACTCCTCATCCCGGAGTTCCACGGGATCGACGCCCTCGTCATCCGCGACGCCTACCACCGGTACACCGTCGACGAGCACACCTTCGTCCTCATCGACACACTCCACGGCCTCTTCACGCCGGGCGAAGGTCCCATGGCCGAGTGGAAGCGCCGCTTCGCCGCCATCCTGCGCGACCTGCAACACGCCGACCTGCTCTACCTCGCATCACTGCTGCACGACACCGGCAAAGGCCGCTCCACCGGCGAACACACCACGGAGAGCGCGCGCCTCGCGCAAAGCGTCGTCGAGCGCCTCGAACTGGACGACTACGAATCCGGCCTCGTCCTCGGCCTTATCCAGAATCACCTTGAGATGAGCGCGGCCCTGCGCCGCGACATCTTTGACGCCGAGACGGTCCGCGGCTTCGCAGCCAAGGTGCAGACGCCCGAAGAACTGCGCATCATCACGCTCTTCACCTTCGCCGACATCCACGCCGTACACCCCGACGCGCTGACACCCTGGAAGGCCGAGAACCTGTGGCGTCTCTACATCGCCACTTCCAACCACCTCGACCGCAACATCGACGAGGAGCGCGTGGACCTGCGCGTCAGCAGCGAACTCGTACTGCGTGTCACGCAACTGCTGCAAGGCGAAAGCCGCGACGTCATGCACTTTCTCGAAGGCTTCCCGCAGCGCTACCTGCGCACGCGCTCGCCCGAGCAGATCCGCACGCACTACCTGATGAGCAAGAAGCTCAGCGATGACGCCGTGCAGCTCGACTTCGTCTGGCGCGCCGACCGCAGCGAGATCACGCTCGTCACTCCCGACCGCCAGTTACTCTTCGCCCGCATCGCCGGCGTGCTCGCCGCATGGGGCATGAACATCATCACTGCCGACGCCTTCTCAAACGCACACGGCATCGTCGTCGACAGCTTCCGCTTCACCGATAGCTTCAAGACGCTGGAGATGAACCCCTCCGAACGCGACCGCCTGGTGCAGAACCTGCACGACGCCATTGCAGACCCCGCCGTCGCCGAAAAGATGATCGCCCACCGCAAACGGTCACGCCGCCGTGCACCGCTGGTGGACGTCTCGACCTCCGTCGAGTTCGACACCGAATCGTCCTCTCACTCGACCGTCCTGCAGGTCGTCGCACAGGACCTTCCCGGGCTCCTCTACGCCATCAGCACCACGCTCGGCGAGGCCCGCGCCAACATTGAAGTCGCCGTCATCGACACCGAAGGCGACACCGCCATCGACGTCTTCTACCTGACCCGCGACGGCGACGTACTCGAACCCGCCGATCTACCCGGTCTGCAGGCAAAGCTGGTCGCAGCCATCGCTGCAAATGCTGGTTGATCTTCTACCGGGATTGGGTACGATGGCCGCATGAGCGTGGTCGAGGACAACCGGAAGCTTCTGCAGGACCTTGTCGCACCCGAACTCCGAGCCATTGACGTGCGCCTCACTGCGCTTGAAAAGCGCTTCGACGACGTGGACCGCCGCCTCACCGCGGCTGACAAGACCGAGCAGGATCGCTTCGCTCAGGCGGAGAAGATAGCCGCTGAGCGTCACGAACGGATTCTGTCCGAACTTAAATCGCTCCATAATGAGCACGATCTGGAAGTCCGCCTGGTCAAGATCGAAGCCATGATGGGCCTCATCAAGACCGAGAAGCCGACTAGCGAAGCAGCGTAGCGATCATCGCTTCGCGCTCGTCCTCGAGCGACCCCTTAAAAACAGGCTTCCCAGCCCGCCGATACCAATACTCCGCATTCCACTGGTCGCCCTCTTCGCGATGCAGATACGCATGCACCCATGCCGAATCCCGGTCTTCACTCGCCTGCGCGATCTCGTGCGCAGCAGTCCAGTCGCCATGGGCGGCATGCCATAAAGCCCGTAACGGGCCGGCAGCGGCGTCGCTCGCAGGCTTCGCCAGGAAGGTTTCAACGGCAGGATGCATCGTGTCTCCTCTACGATGAGGATAGATGCCCGACGCCAAACCACTCAACGCGCCAGACCTGACCGAACCGCTCGTCCGCGTGGAATCGCTGACCAAGAGCTACGCCACCGGCCGTGGCGAACTCGTCCTCTTCCGCGAACTTAGCTTTACCGTTGCGCATGGCGAAATGCTGGCCATCGTCGGAGCCAGCGGCGCAGGCAAAAGCACGCTGCTGCATCTCCTCGCAGCCATGGACTCCCCAACCTCCGGCGATGTCATCATCCACGGCACCTCCCTTGCCGCCCTCAAACCCGCCGACCAGGCCGAGTTCCGCAACCGCACCATCGGCTACGTCTGGCAGGCGCACTACCTGCTGCCGGAGTTCACGGCAGAGGAGAACGTCGCCATGCCACTACTTACCCGCGGCACCTCCCAAGCCGAGGCCCGGCAGAAAGCCCGCCAGTGGCTCGCCGAGGTAGGCCTGGCCGACCGCGCAACCCACCGCGCCGGCGAACTCTCCGGCGGCGAGCAGCAGCGCGTCTCCCTGGCCCGCGCGCTCGTCACCGAACCCCGCCTCCTGCTCGCCGACGAGCCCACCGGCAACCTCGATGCCGCCACCGGCGACGCCATCTTCGATCTGCTCGACCGGCTGCACACCTCGCACGGCATCAGCACCGTCATGGTCACGCACAACATGGCCATCGCGGCTCGGTGCGACCGGACGCTAGTGCTTCGGGACGGCCGTCTGGTGGAGTTGGCGTCGACGAACCTGCAAGTCTGACCCACACGGGATTCCTGCGCCATCAACAATGCGCCACGCCGCAGGGGTTACGCATCGTTTTCCCACAGGACGCGTCCAATAATCACGTTTCAGGAGTGTGTTCGCCCTGATAAGGTTTTGCCTAAGTTCGAGGGCAAATGCGGCCGGTCTGCCGCTTTCGGTACACTGGACGCACTTTGAGATGTGGGAGCAGCTTCGCCGGCGTGCATATCGGCGAGGTTTGTTCTAGGGGTTCCCGCATCGGACGCTTTGGTGCGTGATGCGGGAACGAGCGGGTGAACCAATGGCCTCACAGACGGCAGCACGCCGTTGGTCGAGGGCTAAGGGGGAGCATGTTCGAGCGTTATACCGAAAAAGCGCGGCGCGTGATCTTCTTTGCGCGTTACGAAGCAAGTCAGTTTGGCTCGCCTTACATTGAGACGGAGCACCTGTTATTGGGTCTGCTCCGCGAAGACAAGGCGCTGACCAATCGGTTCCTCCGCTCGCACGCCTCGGTGGAATCGATCCGCAAGCAGATTGAAGGACATACGACCATTCGCGAGAAGGTATCGACCTCCGTCGACCTCCCCCTCTCCAACGAATGCAAGCGTGTGCTCGCCTATGCCGCGGAAGAAGCAGAACGGCTGAGCCACAAACATATCGGCACGGAGCACCTCCTGCTGGGTCTGTTGCGCGAAGAGAAGTGCTTCGCCGCAGAGATCCTCATGGAGCGTGGCCTGCGCCTGCCCACCATTCGTGAGGAGCTCCAGCGCACCACGCAGGAGAAGCCAGCACAGCAGCAGGGCGGCAGCAAGCAGGGTCGAGCCCAGCAACAGGGCGGCGGTGGCGAACAGAGCATGCTGGCAGAGTTCTCCCGCGACCTGACCCAGGCCGCCATGGATCAGCAGCTGGATCCGCTCGTCGGCCGGGACACGGAAGTCGATCGCGTCATCCAGATCCTCTGCCGCCGGACCAAGAACAACCCGGTCCTCATCGGCGAGCCTGGTGTGGGCAAAACGGCAATCGTAGAAGGCCTCGCACAGAAGATCGCCGACGGCGAAGTCCCCAGCTTCCTGGCGGACAAGCGCGTCCTGTCGCTTGACCTCTCTCTGATCGTCGCCGGCACCAAGTACCGCGGCCAGTTTGAAGAGCGCCTGAAGACCATCATGAAAGAACTGATGGAGAACCAGAACAGCATCGTCTTCATCGACGAGCTGCACACACTGGTGGGCGCTGGATCTGCTGAGGGCTCGCTCGACGCAGCCAACATCCTCAAGCCCGCACTTTCGCGCGGCGAGATCCAGTGCATCGGTGCAACCACACCGGCCGAGTTCCGCAAGTCCATCGAGAAGGATCGCTCGCTGGAACGGCGCTTCCAGGCCGTCAAGGTGCCGCCACCGAATGAAGAAGATGCCATCAAGATCATCATGGGCATCAAGGACAAGTACGAGAAGTTCCATGCGGTCAGCTACACGGATGAGGCCATTACCTTCTCTGTGACGCACTCCTCGCGGTACATCCCGGACCGTTTCCTGCCGGACAAGGCCATCGATCTGATCGACGAGGCGGGCGCTCGCGTGAAGTTGCGCCAGACCACCCTGCCCGAAGAGCTGACCGAGGTGCAGAAGCGCATCAAGTTCATCGTCCACCGCATGGAAAACGCGATTGCGAACCACGAGTTCGAGAAGGCGCGCTTCTACAGCGACGAAGAGCGGAAAGAGCGTGAGAACCTTCGCGCCCTGCGTGACAAGTACCACCTCGATGACTCGTCCTCGGGCATTGTGACGAAGGAAGACATTGAGGACGTGGTCAGCCGCTGGACGGGCGTACCCATCAACTCGCTGAAGGAAGAAGAGATGTCGAAGCTGATGCGCGTGGAAGAAGAACTCCACAAGCGTGTCATCAGCCAGGAGAAGGCGATCAGCGCCCTCTCCCGCGCCATCCGGCGTTCGCGCGCGGGCCTGAAGAACCCTGCGCGTCCTATCGGCTCGTTCCTCTTCCTCGGACCAACTGGCGTCGGCAAGACGGAGATGGCGCGCACTCTGGCGCAGTTCCTCTTCGGCAGCGACAAGAGCCTCATCCGCTTCGATATGTCGGAGTTCATGGAGAAGCACTCGATCAGCAAGCTGATCGGTTCGCCTCCGGGCTACGTCGGTTACGAAGAGGGCGGTCAGCTCACCGAACGCGTCAAGCGGTCGCCGTATTCGGTCGTGCTCCTCGACGAAATCGAGAAGGCGCACCCGGATGTCTTCAACCTGCTGTTGCAGGTCTTTGAAGATGGCCACCTGACCGACGGCCTGGGCAACACTGTCGACTTCAAGAACACGATCCTCATCATGACGTCGAACATCGGCGCCAAGCACCTGATGAAGCGTGAAGGCCTCGGCTTCGCCTCGAACAAGGAAGAGATTGTCCTTGAAAAGATGGAGGAGATGGTGAAGCAGGAAGTGAAGCGTACCTTCAATCCTGAGTTCATCAACCGCCTGGACGAGATCATCGTCTTCACGTCGCTGTCGGATGCAGACCTGATGCAGATCCTGGAGCTGCTGGTGCAGAACCTGAACACCAACCTGGTGCACAAGGCCATCACCATCAGCGTCAACGACGAGGCCAAGAAGTGGATCCTCGACAAGACGCTCGTCGACCGCAGCTACGGCGCCCGTCCGCTACGCCGCGCCCTCCAGCGCTACGTGGAAGACCCGCTCTCTGAAGCCCTGATCGCAGGCCAGATCACGGCACGGCCCGCGTTCCTTGAGGTCTACCTCTCGGGCGACAAGCTCTTCTACCGTCCCGTCGCGCAGGAAGGCGATGAGCAGATGGAAGGCGCCGCACTCGCCATCGTCTAGACCATTCGAAAACCAACACAAGAAGGGAGGCCAACCGGCCTCCCTTCTCTTTTGCAGGATCCGCGAATCGCCACGCCAGCGTCAGCGATCCAACGTATGTGCTGAAATAAGAAGATTGATGTGCCGGCTCACGGCCGCGCGCAGGGAGAAGCATTTGCCAGACCGCCCGGACTTCGATCCATCGACACTCGTCATCCACAGCAACCGGAGCTACGAGAAGCAGTCGAACTCGATCCTCTTCCCCATCCACCAGACGGCAACCTACATCCACGAGAGCGTGGGCGTCACTAAGGGATACGGCTACTCACGCGGCGCCAACCCAACGGTTAACGCGCTGGAGCAGGCGATCGCCGCCATTGAAGGCACCGAGAACGCGCTCTGCTTCCGCAGCGGCATGTCCGCCATCACGACCCTCTGCCTCTCCATGCTGAAGGCCGGCGACCACGTCGTTTTGAGCGATGTCATTTACGGCGGCACCTCGCGCCTCTTCCACCAGGTGCTCGGCAACTTCGGCATTGAGTACACCTTCGCCAACACGGCCAGCGTGGAAGACACCGAGAAGGCGATTAAGCCGAACACCCGCCTGCTCTTCCTCGAAACGCCCGCGAACCCGACGCTCAAGCTCAGCGATGTTCGCGCGCTCTCCGACATGGCGCACTCGCACAAGGACATACTCGTCGCCGTCGACAACACCTTCCTGACGCCGCTGCTGCAGAACTGCCTCAACCTCGGCGCAGACGTCTCCATGCTCTCCACGACCAAGTACATCGATGGCCACAACGCCACCATCGGCGGCTCGCTCGCCACGCACAACACGGCGCTCGTCGAGCGCATGCGCCTCGTCCGCAAGACTATCGGCAGCATCCAGCCGCCCTTCGACGCGTGGCTCGCACTCCAAGGCGTCAAGACGCTGCCGGCACGTCTCGCCATGCACTGCAGCAATGCCATGGCCGTGGCCACCTGGCTTGAGCAGCACCCGATGGTTCACAAGGTGAACTATCCCGGCCTCGACTCCTTCCCGCAGAAGGCCCTCGCTGAAAAGCAGCAGACCGGCTTCGGCGGCATGCTCTCCTTCGAGCTTGAAGCCAACACCGTCGATTCGCTCCACTTCATCGACGCACTACGCCTCTGCACCTGCGCGGAGAGTCTCGGCTCCGTCGAAACGCTCGTCACCAACCCGGCCACCGCATCGCACTGCGATCTACCGCTGGAGCAGCGCGAACAACTCGGCATCCCCGACCGCCTCATCCGCCTCTCCGTCGGTCTCGAGTCGCCCAAGGACCTCATCAAGGACTTCGAGCAGGCCTTCGCCGCCACCTTCAACGGCAACGCCGCCGGAAGTGGCGAATGAAGACAGCCACGCGCCTCGTCCACTTCGACCCTGCGCCCAAGGATCCCTTCCGGCCGATGGCCACGCCCATCTACCAGACGGCAACCTTCGAGCAGGAACACGCGGACAGCTTCGGCGAGTACGACTACTCGCGCTCCGGTAATCCCACCCGGCGCGTGCTCGAAGATCACATGGCGGAACTCGAAGGCGGCTCTCGCAGCTTCGCCTTCTCCAGCGGCATGACAGCCATCGCTACCGTCACGCGGCTCCTCAAGGCCGGCGATGAGATCGTCGCGGACTGGGATCTCTACGGCGGCGCAAGCCGTCTCTTCGACCGCGTGGTGCGCCGCGCCGGCGTCACCGTCCGACTCGTCGATGGAACCGACATCGAAGCCGTACGCGAAGCCATGCGGCCCGCAACCCGCATGCTCTACGTCGAGTCTCCGACCAATCCACTGCTCCGCGTCCTGGACCTTCAGGCGCTCGCCAGCGTTGCGCAGGATCGTGGCGTCATGTTCTGCGTCGACAGCTCAGCTATGTCGCCCTACCTGCAGAACCCGCTCGCACTCGGCGCCGACATCGTCATCCACTCCGGCACCAAGCTGCTCTGCGGCCACAGCGACGTCATGGCAGGCATCGTCGTCGTAAAGGACGAGGCTCTCGCGAAAGAGGTCTACTTCCTCCAAAACGCTGAAGGCACCGCCCTCGGCCCCATGGATTGCTTCCTCCTGCTGCGCGGCCTCAAGACGCTCAAGCTCCGCATCGACGCGCAGCAGACAAACGCCCAGCGCATCGCCGAACACCTGCAACAGAACTACCCTCATTTTGAGGTCGCCTACCCCGGCCTGCCCGATCACCCGGCCCACGCCGTGCAATCCAGGCAGGCCACCGGCGCCGGCGTTCTGCTCACCTTCCGCGCAGGATCCCCCGAAGCTGCAAAGCAGATCGCGGAGGGCCTCGATCTCTTCAAGATCGCCGTCAGCTTCGGCAGCGTCAACTCGTCCATCAGCATCCCGTACGCGATGTCCCACGCCAGCGTTCCCACAGAACAGCGAGCCCAGCGCGGCATCCCGGAAGACCTGCTACGGATCTCCTGCGGCATCGAAGACGCCGACGACCTCATCGCAGACCTAACCACACAGCTCGAACGCCTAAGGTCCTAACGGCCCCGGGGGCCGCGCCCAGCCGGAAAGCTGCTGCGAATCTTGATGAGGTCCGTGAACGATCGGAAGAAGTCACTCAGATGGACTTTTGATCCCGGCACATCGATCCAGACCTTCAGCGGCAGTTCGTAGATGCGCGTCTCTGGATGCGCACCGCCAGCCCGCCAAACCGCCAGGAATCGCGCCAGCACCTCAACGTCAAAGATCCATCGCGAGACGAAGGGCATTGCCAGCACCTCACGCAAGACCCCTGACACCCGAAACACCTTCGCTCCACACTGCGAGTCGTAGATCGGCAATCCCAGCGCCAGCGAAACCGTCGTCGCAAAGACGCGGCCCGCATAGTGCCGCATAGCATTGCGCTTCACATGACGTCCCAGCAGTTGAATGCGCGACCCGAAGACCATCTCGATCTCCGGCAGCGTCTCCAGGATCAGGCGAAAATCCGCGTAAGCATCCAGCGGCGTGGCCAAATCTGCATCCCAAAAGCCAACCAGCGTGCCATTCGCAGCCGTACGCAACGCATGCAGCATCCCGCGCCGCACCGCCTCCCCCTTGCCACCATTCGGCTGCACATCCAGCACACTGCATCGATCCCCATGCAGCGCAGCAAACGCATGTAGACGTGCCAGCGTACCGTCGCGGCTGCCATCATTCACAAACAGCAGGTGAGCCTCAGGCTCCGCAGCAAGAAAGGCCGCGAACGCATCGTCATGAAAGCGCTGCTCCTCGTTGTAACAGGGCACCACCAGCGTGCAAGGCAGGGCTGCCTGCAATGTTGCATCCATCCTGGCTTCGCTTCCCTTCTCTGCGCCGAGGCACAGCCGTAATCCTATCGCAGCAGGCCCTCGCCCTTTACCACGGCAGGACTCTTTAACGGCGCACTGTTCGACGCCGCAACCGCAGGGGGCTCTTTGGGTAGGAACAGTGAGAAGACCGTCCCATGCATCTTCCCGTTCTGTGTCGACCGCACGCGCAGATCGCCGCCATGCCGGTCCACAATCTCCTTCGAAATCCAAAGCCCAAGCCCGGTTCCATTCAGATCTTTCGTCGTATAAAAAGGCTCGAACAGTCGCCGTTGCGTCTCCACCGACATGCCCGTCCCGGTGTCCGCCACAAGAATCCGCACACCCTCAAGCCCGCCATGATGCGCATCATGCGCCCGCGCGAGCAGCCGTCCGCCCGTCCGCATCGCGTCAATCGCATTCGCGATCAGATTATTCAGCACCTGCCGGATGTCATTCTCAAAGCAGACGATCTTCGTCGCCGTAGAGTACGAGGCCTCCACGTGAATCCCGCTGTTCGACAGCCTCCCGGCGAACAGATTCAGCACCGCGTCCACCAGTTGCGCAGGCGTCACTGCAGTCGGCTTGTTCGACTGCCGATGGAAGCGCAGCGTCTGCGTCGCAATCTGTGACACTCGCGAAAGCTCGTCCTGCGCCGCATGCACATACGGCTTCAACGACGGCGGCAGCACCTCGTCGGTCGCGATCAGGTACAGCAGGTTCGTCACAGCTTCCAGCGGATTGTTGATCTCATGCGAGATCGACGATGCCAGCCGGCCCACGGCCGCCAGCTTCTCGCTCTGGATCAGCGCCCGTTCCGCCTTCCGCAGCTTCGTCACATCCAGCGCGGCCACACTGATAGCGCGAACCTGTCCATCCGCATCCAGCACGGGCGAATAGTTCACATTGAAGGCCTGCGTCTCGTCCGGTCGCCCCACAAATGCAGTCTCAAAGGTGAAGTCCGTTACGACACCGCCCGCCGCGACCTTGCGTAAGTTTTCCAGCGCAATCGGAGACGTCACAATCTCCTCGACGCGGCGCCCCAGAACCTCTTCTCGCGACAGGCCCATCATCTCTGTCTGGCGATCGTTGATGCGCAGATAGCGCAGCTCCTTCGGCTCAAACAGGATCAGCCCCACCGGCGCTGTGCGATAGATCGCCTCCAACTCAGCGCGCTGACGTTCTGTCTCCGCCTGCTCCGCGCGCAGGGCCTTTTCAGCACGCTTACTCTCGGTGATATCGCGGAAGAAGAAGACCACTCCCTCCGGCGACGGCTGGCATTCCACCTGGAAGTGCGAGTTCAGCGGCGCCGGATAGTAAGCCTCGAAGACGGTTGATACGCCCTCATTCATCGTCCGAAAGAAGTTCTCGACGAACGGCGATCCGGGAAAGACAGTCTCCGGGAACATGTTCCACATGGTTTGCCCAATGAGTTCCCGTCCATCCGGCTGCAGAAGTTTGGCCGCACGCTGATTCAGGAAGGTATAACGCCACTCACGGTTCAGTACCGCAATGGCGTCTGAGGTCGCATCGAACACCTGCTCCAGCCGTCGCGTCACCGACGCTGCCTCGATCTGAGCCCGCTTCAGCTCCGTCACATCCTGGTAGTAGACCGCCATTCCACTGGCAATTGGCAGCGCTCGTAGCTTGATCCAGACGTCGAACGGCTCGTAGTAAACCTCGAACTCTTCAATCACCCGCTCGTACATCACGCGGCGGTATCGCCGTTCCTGCTCCGTGCCGACGGTCGCCGGATAAAGCTCCCAGTGAGACTTGCTGTTCAGATCCTCCGGACGAATGCGGCTGATGCGCCGAGCCTGCTCATTCGCATAGGTGATCCGCCACGCCTCATCCATGAAGATGACGCCATCCGGCAGCTGATCCAGCATGAAGCGCAGGTCCCCGCTCACGTCCACGGCCAGCACCGCCTCTGTCGACTTGGAGTCGCTGTGGGTGGTATCCACTCTGGGTTCTGTATCGCTCATGCGGGGAAGGGCTTGCAAACAGTCTATGGGATGCCACGCCATCGGATTGCACTGTCCACGCAGGGTGCCGTCCCCGGCAACCTACAATGGTTCCCGTGCCCTCCACACCCCAGGACAGCCCGCCGCGCAACCAGCCCGGCGACCTGAACTTCACACGCCAACAGCGACTGCTACTCGCGGTAGTGCCCCCTCTGGCATCCGCGCTGCTCCACCTGCTGGGATCGACGCTGCGCTTTGAAGAACGCTACGCACCCGGCGCCCGCCCCGCTGACCACTTCCCGCAGGAAGCCGAAGTCTATGTCTTCTGGCATCGCGCCCTGCTGCTCGCAGCGTGGCGCTACCGCGGCCTCGGCATCCGCATCCTCATCTCCGCATCCTTCGACGGCGAACTCATCGCCCGGCTCGTCGAACGCCTTGGCTTCGTGCCGATCCGTGGCTCAAGCTCCCGCGGCGGCGCCGCAGGCCTGCTCGCCGCCACCCGCGCCCGCGCCGCAGACCACAAAGTGGCCATCACCGCCGACGGCCCGCGCGGTCCCGTCTACATCGCAAAGGACGGCGCCGCCGCCATCGCAAGACGCGCGAACAGCACCGCATCCTGCTTCCACCTGCACCCGGAGTCCGCATGGATTCTACGCTCCTGGGACCGGTTCCTCATCCCCAAACCCTTCAGCCGAGTCCGCATCGCATGGCAGCCACCAGTGGAGGCTCCGACGACACAGACCCTGCAGCACTCCCTCGAAGAAGCCGTTTTCAGCGCAGAAGCATAAGCGCTCAGTCAAACTGAGGCCTGCTGGCCGACTGCACCACCACCACCGGCACCTCAGCCTCACGCTTCTCCAACCGCAACCCAAGCTGCTCACGCAGCGCCGTCATCAACCCCGGCTGTGTCGCATCCGCGGGAGCGCCGGAGCCATTGTCCTGCGCCCAATCCATCTTGAAATCGTAGTTGCCCGTCAGTCCGGTCTGATCCAACACCACACGCCGGCCCGTTTCGTTCTTATCCGACAGCATCCCGGAAACGTCCGCCATCGTAATGCTCTTCGCCTCCAGGTGCGTGCCGTGATCACCACTATGGATCATCATGCTGTGTTGCGCCTCCGGCTTCGGCTCGCCCTCCTTCGCCGGAGGATCGACAGACGCGGCCAACTTGCTCCCGCCACCATCCACCACCAGCGCATACACCGGCATGGATCGCTGCTCAACAGAAACGCGGAGGCCAAAGCGTTCCGCCAGCAATGACTGCTGCAGCAGACCACTGATACGGCCCGATTCCGAGGATGGCAGTGCCTTCATCTTCCGGAACTCCTCGTCATCCATCTTCGCCGAAATGTCAAAGCGTTCCTTGTCGATCCACTCCGGGCCGCCCAGCACTTGCGACTCCACCTTGAGCCGGTACGCGTTCCGGATCAGCTGCCGCAGCGTGAAGTTCTCCATGATGCTGCGATTGTTCTCCGTGTGCCAGCTTTGCCCACCATCAAGGGGCTTCGCCGGCCGCACCGTCGTCACCTCAAAGCTCGGCCGCTCCGCCACAACCTGCGCCGGGACAGGTCCAGCGATCAACAGACAGCCGACAACGCCACACGCCGTTAAACCGCTTCGAAGCTTGAACAAGAGGACTCCTCACACTTTTTGAGTGATGATAGGACGCCCGGCACCACACAACGCGAGCTACTTACAATCAAGATGTGCGCGTAACTGACTTCGACTTCGACCTTCCGCCCGAACTGATTGCGCAGCACCCACCCGCGGAACGCGGCGACTCGCGCATGATGACGGTCGCTCGCACCACCGGCGCACTCGCCGACCGTCACTTCCGCGACCTCCCGTCCCTCTTGCAGCCCGGCGATCTGCTCATCATGAACGACAGTCGAGTCATCCCGGCTCGCCTCTTCGCCCGCCGCGCAGGCCTCCGCACCCAGGCAAACTCACCATCGCCCACCGGTCACGTGGAAGTCCTCCTGACCCAACCGCTAGGCGATGGCCGCTGGCGAGCCCTCGTAAAACCAGGCCGCAAAGTCCCCGTAGGCGAGCGCCTCATCTTCGAAGAGCAACCAACAGCCAGAAAATCGGGTGCCCCATTCCTACGCGAAGCGAATGAATGGAACCCGCGCGAAAGCGCGTCTTCCCTGGAAGCCGATGTGATCGAAGCTGGCGAGTTCGGAGAACGAACCCTCCAGTTCGCTCCCACACCCGATTTCTTCGGCACGCTCGACCGCCTTGGCCACATGCCGCTGCCACCCTACATCCGCCGCAACGACGACGAACCAGAAGACCGCACCCGCTACCAGACCGTCTACGCCGGCGCCAACACCCACGGCTCCGCCGCAGCGCCCACCGCCGGCCTGCATTTCACGCCGCAGATCCTCGACCAGATCCGGCAAAGAGGAGTCGAAACCGCCCACATAACCCTTCACGTAGGCCTCGGCACCTTCCAACCTGTCCGCGCGGACGACCTCTCAGACATTCGCCTACACGAGGAGCACTACACGCTGCCCGCCGCCACCGCCGACGCCATTCTCCGCGCGAAGGCCGACCATCGCCGCATCGTCGCCGTAGGCACCACCACCACCCGCACCCTCGAGCACGTTGCAGCAACCAGCCAGCTCCACGCCCACTCCGGCAGCACCAGCATCTTCCTTCAACCCGGCCACCGCTTCGCGCTGGTCGACGCCCTGCTGACCAACTTCCACCTGCCGAAATCCACCCTGCTGATGCTGGTAAGCGCCTTCGCCGGCGAACACGGCCGCGAAAACGTCCTGGCCGCCTATCGCCACGCCGTAGACGAGCGCTACCGCTTCTTCTCCTACGGTGACTGCATGTTCCTAGGCTGAACCGGGTGCCCTCGAAGTCGCTGACTCGCTGACTCGCCCCACGAAGCGCGATACTAGAAGTCCATGCCGACCGAACAAAAGCCGCCCGTATACCTGCTTGACACCATGGCCTTCGTCTTCCGCGCCTACCACGCCATGCAGCGATCGCGGCCCATGTCCACGCGCACCGGCATCCCGACCGCGGCGACCTATGTCTTCATCAATATGATCAACAAGCTGCGGCAGGACTTCGCACCGCACTACCTCGCAGCCATCTACGAGGGCGGCGCCCCCGTGCACCGCAACGAAGCCGCCGCGGCCATGAAGACCATCCGCAAGTTCAACATCAAGACGCAGCAGTTCGATGAGATCGACTACGCCGGCTACAAGGCCACCCGCAGCGAAACGCCGCCCGACCTCACACAGCAGCAGCCCTACATCCGCCGCGCGCTCGAGGCCTTCGGCATCCCCATCCTGCATCACGAGGGCTTCGAGGCCGACGACGTCATCGGCACACTCTCCCGCCGCCTCAGCGAAGAGGGCTACCCCGTCTACATCGTCTCCAGCGACAAGGACATGATGCAGCTCGTCACCGAGCACGTAAAGATCCTCAATCCCACCAAGGACAACCTGATCCTCGACCCCGCCAAGGTCGAAGAGGTCCTCGGCGTCCCACCCCGCCAGGTCATTGACGTCATGGCCCTGCGCGGCGACAGCATCGACAACATCCCCGGCGCACCCGGCATCGGCGACAAGGGCTCCGTCGAACTCATCCAGCAGTGGGGCTCCGTCGAAGCCGCGCTCGACCACGCCGACGAGATCAAGAAGAAGACCTACCGCGAGTCGCTGCAGAACAACCGCGACACCGTCATGCTCTCCAAGGAGTTAGTCACCATCCACTGCAACTTACCCGTGGATTACTCCATCGAGGCAATGAGCACCGGCGACGAACCAAACCTCGCCGAACTCCGCAGCCTCTATACCGAGCTCGAATTCACCACGCTCCTCAAAGACCTGCCCAGCCCTGAAGCAGCCCACGTCGACTACATCCTGAAGCCAACCGCCGCCGACATCACGGCTCTACTCGAAGCAGCGGCGCAACCGATTAAAGCGGGTGCCCCACGTCTCGCTTCTGAGACGTGGGATCCGGCCGCCACCGAACTTGCAGGACTAACCATCTTCTTCCCCGAAGACAAACAAGCCCTCGCCGAAGAGTCAGGCGCGGAAGCAGAGCTGGATCCCGAAGCCCCCGCAGAAGATCCCATCGCAACCAACATGGATCTCTTCGGCAGCATGACCATCCCCACCGAGCCGAAGCCCTTCGCCGCGCCGCAGACCGAGCCGCTCCCCATCGGCATCACCGCCACTGCCGACACCGCCATGCTCCTCGACCTCCGCAGCGACCTCGCCGAGCCCATCCGCAAAGCCCTCGCCGACCCCGCCATCCCCAAGACCGTCCACGACCTCAAGGCCGTCCTCCGCACCTGCGAACTCGCCAACCTGCCCATCGCCAACGTGCGCGACGACGTCATGCTCTACAGCTACCTCGTCAACCCCACGCACGGCTCGCACAAGCTCAGCGACGTCGCCGCACGCTTCAACGACCGCGCACTCACAGTCGTCGAAAAGAAGCAGATCGCGCCCGAGCACATCCTGCCCGAAGCCGCCGCAGCCGTCTTCCAGCTCAAACCCATCCTCAAGAAACAAATCGCCGAGGGCGAGTTAGACAAGACTTACAACGAAATCGACTTACCCTTAGTCCCGGTCTTACTCCGCATGGAAAAAGCCGGCGTCCGCATCGACAGCGACTTACTCCGTCAGCAGAACTCCCGCCTCGCCGTCATGATGGACGACCTGGCCAGCCGCATCCACGAGATGGCCGGCATGACCTTCAACATCAACTCGCCCAAGCAACTCGGCGAAGTCCTCTTCGGTAAGATGGAACTGCCCAAGCCGATGAAGTACGGCAAGGGCAAAGTAGTCTCCACCGCGCAGGACGTCCTCGAAGAGCTCGCCGAACACCACGAAGCGCCGCGCCTCGTCCTCGAGTACCGCCAGCTCGCCAAGCTCCGCAGCAACTACACCGAGCAGCTCCCGCAACTCGCCGACGCAGAAGGCCGCGTCCACACCACGTTCAATCAGGTGGGTACCGCCACCGGCCGCCTCTCCTCCACGCAGCCCAACCTGCAGAACATCCCCGTCCGCACCGAGCTCGGCCGCGGGATCCGCGCCGCCTTCATCGCAGCGCCCGGCAACGTCATCCTCTCCGCCGACTACTCGCAGATCGAGCTGCGCCTCATGGCGCACTTCTCGCAGGACCCGCTCCTCCTCCACGCCTACCGCAACGACATCGACATCCACACACTCACCGCCAGCGAGGTCTTCGGCGTCGACCCCGTCACCATGTCGAAAGAGACACGCGCCCGCGCCAAGGCCGTTAACTTCGGCATCGTCTACGGCATCTCGCCCTTCGGCCTCGCAGCACAACTCGGCATCGATCAAAAGGAAGCACGCACGTACATCGAGACTTACTTCGACCGTTACAAGGGTGTGCAGAACTTCATCAACGAGACACTCGCGACCGTTCGCGAAACGGGCAAAGTAACCACACTCTTCGGCCGCAGCCGCCCCATCCCCGACATCCAGTCCCGCAACCCCAACATGCGAGGCTTCGCCGAACGCACCGCCGTCAACACCCCGCTGCAAGGCACCGCCGCCGACATGATCAAGGTCGCCATGCTCCGCATCGACCAGGCCCTGCGCGACCAGAAACTAGCCACCCGCATGACCCTCCAGGTCCACGACGAACTACTCTTCGACGCCCCCGAAGCAGAAGCCGCAACCGTAACCACCCTCGTAAAACACGAAATGGAGAGCGTCCTATCGCTCTCCATCCCAATCGTCGCCGAAGTAGGCAAAGGCCCCAACTGGCGGGACGCGAAATGATCCCGAGTCGCATAGTGCTCGACACATCCGTACTCGTCGCTGCCCACCGAAGCCGCAATGGAGCAAGCAGCATGCTCTTGCGCGCGTGCATCGCCGGTGAGTTTCGGATGGTCGCGACAGCAACGCTCTTCTTCGAATACGAAGAAGTCTTATCGCGACCAGAGCACGGTATCCCACATGAATTTCTCGAAACCATGCTAAAAGACTTGGCAGCGATCATCGAGCCAACTCGCATCGACTACCAATGGAAGCCTCAACTGGCAGACCCCGACGACGAACTTGTTCTCGAAGCAGCTACAAACGGCCACGCGCAAGCCATCGTCACGCACAATGTGCGGGACTTCGCTGCAGTGCCGAAGCAATTCACTATCGCCGTCCTCACGCCCGGCGATATCATCAAGTTGAGGAGATCGCATCCATGGCAGCCGAAGTAAGCAATGTATCGCTCCCGGACAGCATCGTGCATGCAGCACAGGTGCAGGCACGTCTCAGCGGTGTTTCGCTCGAACAGTGGATCAGCTTGGCGGTCGCGTCCCGACTGGATACCGATGAAGGAGCTCGCGCATTCTTTCGCTGCCGTGCTGAAGGCGCAACCGGAACCGCGCTCGAAGAATGGCTGGACTCTCGCCCCGACGTCCCGCCCGTGCCCGGGGACGAGATTTAATAACGTGCCATTGCGAAAAGCCAAGCTGCCCACTCTGATCTCAGCCCTATGCGTGGCTGTCGCGACCATAAGGCCCGTCGCTGCGCAGTCCATCACCGTCCTTCTTCTCGACGGAAGGACCATGAAGCCAATCGAGCACTCTTGGTTGAACCTCTGGAGCAATCTCAGAGGAGCCGCGTTGCCGCTCGCCTTTGATTCCGAAGGAAGAGCGAATGTCCTGCTAATAACCGGAAAGCAGGACGAGTCTCTCGCTCCCGCGAGTTCTGGCATTCCAACATTGCCATATACCGATACGTTGCACATTCAACTCGGCTTTCAACCCTGCTGGGAAAAGACCGCCAAGACGCCACAGTTTGAGCGCTTCAGCTTTTCGACGAAAAATATTCTTGATGGTGGCTTGGCAGAACCCAATAATTGCGGTTCGCAGAAAGTCGCAGTGCATCCCGGCGAGCTAGTCCTGTACGTGAAACCTCTGTCTTTCTGGCAAAGGATGCGGGACTAACTGTTTACCTCCGGCAGCCCGCTCTGAGCAAAGCCAATTTGTTTGATCTGCACGACGGTTACGATCATCCACAGAGGAAACTTCCTTGCCCGTCTGGAACTCATTTCTCATAGCCTTCACGGCCCTGCTACCACTGATCAATCCTCTCGGCTCCTCCCTGGTCTTCCTGGGGTTAGTCGGGCAGGTGCCGTCCGGCGTCTACCGAGCGCTGGCCCGCAAGATCGCCATCAACAACATCATCTTCCTCTGCATCTTTGAACTGCTCGGCTCGGCGATCCTGCACTTCTTTGGCATCTCCCTCCCCATCGTTCAGGTCTCCGGAGGCATCGTCATCGCCGCCATCGGCTGGGGTGTCCTCAACGCGAAAGACTCGGAGGCCATGGCCGACAATAAGCGCGAAGAAGCCCAACTGGGCGAGGATTGTGGTGCGCTGGGCAATCTGCAGGAGAAGGCCTTTTATCCCTTCACCTTTCCCGTCACCTCGGGCCCGGGCACGCTCGTCGTGCTGCTCACACTGAGCGCGCGCTTCTCCGGCGACCGCGGCACCGCTGCCCTGCTCGCGCATCTCGGTCTCTTCATCGCCATCGTCGTCCTCAGCGCTGCCGTCTACTTCTGCTACGCCTACGCAGCCCGCATCACCAAGGCCATCCCGCCCGCGACAGCACACGGCATCCTGCGCGTCATGGGCTTCATCCTGCTCTGCATCGGCGTACAGATCTCATGGAACGGCATCGCATTCCTGCTCGGATCCATCCTCCACGCCCGTCCCTGACGACGCCCACAATGCGCCACAAAACCGGGTGCCCCATTCATACGCAAAGCGGATGAGTGGGACCTTCGCGCGAATGCGCGAAAACAATCCCGGCCCAGGACAAGGCTGAACCGGGACGCCACTCAAGCCATCAACATCCGCCGGCTCGAAACACCCTTCCGCAAAGCCTTGCACCCACGCACCAGGTGTCCCTTTACCGAAGCCCGGCTCGTCCCGCGGCTCTGCGCAATCTCCTCCACGCTCAGCTCCTGCCCATACCGCAGCATCACCATGCACTGCGTATGCTCCGGCAGATAGGCCATCTGCTCCGTCACCCGCCGCACGCTCTGCTCCCGGATCGCAAGCTGTTCCGGTGTCACCTGCCCCGCCGACAGCCGCCACTCAGCATCCGCCAGCAGCGCCGGATCCGCATCCATCGACACGCAGGTCTGCCGCCGCTTCGTCCTCAACTCACTCAGCGCCTTGTTCATCACAATCGTCGTCAGCCACGTCTTCAAGGTCGACTGCCCGCGGAACGAAGCCCAGCCCGTCCACGCCGACAGGTAAGCCGCCTGCACGGCATCCTCCGCATCCTCCGCGTGGCGCACGATCGAATAGGCCATCCGGTACAGGTAGTTCCGGTGCTTCACCATCGCATCCATCAATCGCGTACGGTCGTCCGTTGCAAAGTCCGTGAGAGATGAGCGGACACCGTCAACCATCACAACAGGCATCATCTGCATGAATATTTCCTCGGCGGCTGTTCACCGCTGTCGTGCGGAGCAGGGCGCTCCGCGGGTCACGCATGCCTTCACAACACAACAGTGTGTGAAGCCAGATCGCTACCGAACGAGGATGCTTACGGGTGGTGGTCGAAACAGATACGGCATAAGCCAAAGGCTGCTGTCACCGGCAGTCGCCACCACGGCAACCGGCACCGCCGTTGCACGCGGATGAGCAGGCACCAGCGAAAGCAGCAGCGCCACCAGCGGCGCAGCCTTCGCAACTTCTACCTTGATCTCGCTTTGAATCGACTGGCGCCGAAGGGATTGCTGCGCAGAAGCAGCGCGAGCCTCAGCGCGTGCCGGCAGATGGTCGCGAAGGTTGCCGGGGCAGTTGAACCCACTCAGCAAAAGGCCAAGCAGCAGCAAACCCGCCGCCACCAACCACCGGCCCATCGCCCTGGATCCAGCCCTCTCCATCGCACCCTCTCAAGGAGCAGTGTAAAACAATCGCCGGGGTGCCCCATTCCTACGCAAAGCGTATGAGTGGGAAGACTCGCGCAAAGCGCGAAGACGGGCTGAAGGCCCGTGCCATCCTAGCCCAGGGCAACGCCCTGGGTCCCGATCACACAATAACCCCGCGCGGCCACCCCACAATCAGGAGCCCAACCGTTCGAATCCGCGCGCTCACAACCGACCGCGGCTGGCCCAAACGAACATCACCGCATCCAACAAACATGCCTCACCAAGCCCCACCCGAAACAAACGACCTCACCACCGCCCGCACCCTCCTCCTTGAAGAAGTCCAGACCACCCTCAACGCCGTAGACCCAACCCAGCTTCAGACCGCGGCAGACCTCATCCTCACCAGCCCGCGCATCTTCCTCTACGGCGCCGGCCGCAGCGGCCTCGCGCTCAAGATGGTCGCCATGCGCCTCATGCACCTCGGCCTGCAGGCCTACGTCGCCGGTGAGACGACAACACCTTCCCTCGCCACAGGAGATCTCCTCCTCGTCGCGTCCGCCTCCGGAACAACGACATCCGTTCTGAACGCAGCGGAAATAGCAAAAAAGACCGGCGCGAAGATCCTCGCCATCACCACGGCACCCGCGTCGAAACTCGGCCAGCTAGCCGACGCCATCGTCCTGCTCCCCGCCGCCTCCAAATCCGACACCGCCGAGCGCGCCTCCCAGCAGTACGCCGGTTCCCTCTTCGAGCAGGCCGTCCTCCTCGTCATGGACACACTCTTCCACGCACTCTGGAAGTCCGGCCCGCAGACCTCGGAAGAACTCCTCAAACGCCACGCCAACCTCGAGTAGGCGATCTTCGGCCACCTCGCGCTTCTGCAGAGTCGCGTGCAACCCCCACTCATCTAATTCGAAGGAGAACTATTTCATGAAGCTTCAGGTAGCAATCGATCTTCTGTCCACGAAGGACGCCCTCACGCTGTTGGAGAAGGTCGCGGAGCACGTCGACATCATTGAGCTGGGTACGCCGCTCATCAAGCAAGAAGGCCTCGCCGTCGTCACCGCCGTGAAGGCCGCTTATCCCAACAAGATCGTCTTCGCCGACATGAAGACCATGGATGCAGGCGCCCTCGAAGCCGACATGGCATTCAAGGCCGGCGCAGACCTCGTCAGCGTCCTGGCAGCAGCCGGTGACAGCACCATCTCCGGCGCAGTCGACGCAGCGAAGAAGCACAATAAGGGCATCGTCGCGGACGTCATCGGCGTCCTCGACAAGGCAACGCGCGTCAAGCAGCTCAAAGCGCTCGGCGTCCACTCCGTCGAACTGCACGCAGGTCTTGATGAGCAGGCGCAGGCCGGCTACTCCATCAGCAAGCTCCTCGAAGCAGGCCGCGGCGCAGACATCCCCTTCGCCGTCGCAGGCGGCGTCAACCTCGACCGCATCACGGAAGTTGAAGACGCCGGCGCATCCGTAGCTGTCGCAGGCGCAGCCATCTACGGTGCAGCCGATCCCGGCGCAGCCGCCAAGGCTCTCCGCGCCAAGATCAAGAACCTCGGCTAGAACACCGCAACAAACCCAGGCGGACCAGCAATCGCTGGTCCGCCTTTTTCTGCCTGCACCTTCCGCCATCGCGACCGATACGTACTCATCGAAGCCAACACGCATCGCATGTGGTGTGGTCAAAACGGAAGGTGATGCTTGGCACAGGATGACGTTCCGCTCGAAGTACAGGTGCGCACCACCAACGACTGGTTCGGGCGTTTTGCAGCCAAATCATCCGGCTGGCTCGGCTCCAAGTGGGCCTTCTGCGCCGCTGTCCTGCTCATCGTCGTCTGGGCCGTCATGGGGCCGCTCTTCCACTACTCGCAGGCATGGCAGCTCGTCATCAACACCGGCACAACCATCGTCACCTTCCTGATGGTCTTCCTCATCCAAAACACACAGAACCGCGATGCCCGCGCCATCAACCTCAAGCTCGATGAACTCATCCGCGCCCACAAACGCGCACGCAACCAGATGATCGATATTGAGAATCTCAGCGACTTGGAACTCGATGCGCTGCACGCCGGCTACGAAGCCGTGCGAGCGGAGTGCGAGGAGCTGAAAGCCGATGCTACCGAATCGCGGCTTCCGCTCGAACGCACATAAAACCGCAATACACTCCGCATAAACTGACAGTACGACCCGGGAGCGCCGGAGCGTGCCCGCTCACAAGATAAGGAAGTAGACCGCAATTGACCCAGACATCACGTTATCGAATCCGCGAGGGCTCACCCAACCCACGCGGCGCAACCTGGGATGGCAGCGGCACGAACTTCTCCCTCTTCAGTGACAACGCCCAACGGGTCGAGCTGTGCCTCTTCGACGAGACCGGCGAACACGAACTCGAGCGCATCACCCTGCCCGAATACACGGACGGCATCTGGCACGTCTACATCGAAGGCCTGCCGCCCGGCACCGCCTACGGCTATAGGGTCTACGGCCCCTACGAACCCAGCGAAGGCCACCGCTTCAACCACAACAAACTGCTCCTCGACCCCTACGCAACCGCCCACACCGGCAGCCTCAAGTGGGGACCGGAGATCTTCGGCTACATCGTCGAGACCGGTGACGACACCACCTTCGACACGCGCGACAGCGCCTCCTGCATGCCCAAGTGCCTCGTCACTGACCCGCACTTCGCATGGCATGACAACATCAGCGCGCCCCGCACTTGCCGCGTCGCATGGGACGCAACCGTACTCTACGAAATCCACGCCAAGGGCTACACCAAACTTCATCCGGACCTACCCGAAAACCTGCGCGGAACCTACGCCGGCCTCGGCTCCAAACCTGTGATCGACCACATCGAGTCCCTCGGCGTCACCTCCATCGAGCTTCTCCCCATCCAGACCTTCATGGATGAGTCGCACCTGCGCGACATCAACCTCACCAACTACTGGGGCTATAACACCATCGGCTTCTTCGCTCCCGACCCGCGCTACGCCGCAGATCCCAAGCGCGCGCTGCAGGAGTTCAAGACCATGGTGGCGCAGTATCACGAGCACTGCATCGAGGTCATTCTCGACGTCGTCTACAACCACACCGCAGAAGGCAATGAACGCGGCCCGACCCTCTCCTTCAAGGGCATCGACAACGCCAGCTACTACCGCCTGCACGCCGAGAATCGCCGCTACTACATTAACGACACCGGCACCGGCAACACCGTCAACGTCAACCACCCGCGCGTCCTGCAGATGATCTGCGACAGCCTCCGCTATTGGGTTTTGGAGACACACGTCGACGGCTTCCGCTTTGACCTCGGCACCATCCTCGCGCGCGAACCCGGCGGCTTCGATCGCGGCAGCGGCTTCCTGAAAGTCGTCATGCAGGATCCCGTCCTAAGCCGCGTCAAACTCATCGCAGAACCTTGGGACATCGGCCCCGGCGGCTATCGTGTCGGCGAATTTCCTCCCGGCTGGATGGAGTGGAACGACACCTTCCGCGACCGCTCGCGCGGCTTCTGGATCGGACGCGACAACAGCACCGACCTCGCCAAGTCCCTCACAGGCTCCCCCGAGATCTTCGACCACCACGGCCGCCGTCCCTGGACCAGCGTCAACTTCATCACCGCACACGACGGCTTCACCATGGGCGACCTCGTCAGCTACAACGACAAGCACAACCTCGACAACGGTGAGAACAACCGCGACGGCAGCAACGACAATCGCTCCTGGAACTGCGGCGTCGAAGGGCCCACCGACGACGCCAACATCCTCGCCCTGCGCGGCCGCCAGATGCGCAACCTTATGGCGACACTACTGCTGTCCCAGGGCACGCCCATGATCCTCGGCGGCGACGAATTCGCGCGCACGCAGCGCGGCAACAATAACGCCTACTGCCAGGACAACGACATCAGCTGGGTCGACTGGAGTCTCCGCGAGAGCAACACCTCCACGCTCGCCTTCACGAAGAAGCTGCTCGCCCTGCGCCACCGCTACCCCGTCCTCCGCAGCAACCGATACCTGCACGACGAACTCGATGCTGAGTCCGGCATCCGCGAACTCTGCTGGTTCCTGCCCGACGGCTCAGAGACGCAACGTAGCACTTGGAGCGGCGATACACCGCAGTGCTTCGGCATGATGATCGACGGCGAAGCCCGGCCCTCCGGCCTGGCCGAACGGGGCCACACCGAATCCCTCTTCCTCATCGTGAACGACTATCACCAGGACGCAAACTTCACGCTGCCCACAAACGGCAAATGGCGCCTGCTGGTCGACACCGACCAGGACGCCACAGAAGACACAGCAGAGATCACCGCGACGTACCTCGTCAAGACGCAATCACTGGCGCTCTTCGTGAAGGATCTTTCGCAGGCAAAGGCAGAACTTACAGCGTAATCGGAGTCTCGTCGCGCACATCGACAGCGGCACCGCACGAGCGTGCGAACGCCTCCACCAGCGCCATCGTCTCGTCGGACGTCTTGATCCCCCGACGAACCGTAGTGCGCTCGTCGAAGACCAGTCCCACACAGCGATCCGCGCGATACGTGCAGCTCGCCAGGTCGGTCACATTCAACGCCCGCGTCTGGATGCACATCACCGTCTTTGGCGGCGCCATACGGTCGACCATGCACACGATCTCGAGCTTTGACTCCAGCTCATCCGGCACAAAATCGATCACCAGGTCCGCCTCGCGAACGGCGTCCTCAACGGTCGTGACCGTCTCCAGCGTGCCAGGCATGCCCTCGGTCGGAATCTCTTCCAGTGCTTCGCGCAGCTTCGCCGGCATCACGTCTTCCAGAACCACGCGATGCCCCGCGCGGACGGCCAGCGCAGCAAGCGAACGGCCCGCCTTGCCCGCGCCAATCAGCGCGAGCGTCAGCGGGCCCGTTACACGTCGTGCAAAAGGATCGGTTACGGACGTCAACTACTTCGTCTCGATCGCCGCGACCACCGAAGCATAGCTCGGCTCGGCCTTGGAGATGTGCTCGGCAACGCGCGCGCGCTCTTCCGGCGTCAGCGAAGGCAGAACGGCGTGGATGCGACGCAGCGTCACAGAAATATCGTCGACGTAGTTCATGGTGCGAATTGCTTCTCCGGACAGCGGCATACGGCAAAACTCCTTCTACAGCAGTGTAGTCGATCATGCGCAAAGACAAGAGGCACGGCCCAAAGCCGTGCCTCTCTCGTGAAACAACCGCAGTTACTTGATGTCCACGTCCGGCACCACCGAATAGCCGGGGCGCAGCAGGTGATCGTCGTTCTCGCCCTTATCGATGTCGATACGGACCGGGATACGCTGCACCACCTTCACGTAGTTACCGGTCGCATTCTCCGGCGGGAAGAGCGACAGGCGTGAACCCGTTGCACCGCCCACCTGCGTCAGGCGACCCTTATACTTGCGGCCACCAAGCGCATCCACAGAGAAAGTAACGGCCTGACCGACCTTCATCTTCTCAAGCTGCGTTTCCTTGAAGTTCGCCGTGATCCAGAGATTGTCCAGCGGGATAATCGTCAGCATGTTCTGGCCGATCGAGATGTTCTGGCCCGTCGAAACATTCTTCCGATTGATGATGCCGGTCGTCGGTGCAGTGATGTGGCAGTAGCTCAGGTTCAACTTCGCCTGGTCCACCTTCGCCTGCGCCGTCATGATGTCGGCATTCGCCGCCTGTGCGCGAGCCTGCTGCACCTGGACCAGCTTGGGGCCATTCTCGCGAGCCTGCTGCGCATCACTGCGTGCACTGGCTACCTTCGATTGGGCCTGCGTCACACCGGCCTGCTGTGCGATCACGTTCTGCTGTGCCTCAAGCAACGCCGCATTGGTTGCGGAAGCCTGTGCCACGGCCTGATCGAACTGCTGCTTGCTGATGACATCCTTGGCGACGAGCGGTGTATAGCGCTCCACGTCAAGCTGAGCCTTCAGTGCATTCGCCTTCGCCTGCTCCACGCGAGCCTGTGCTGCAGCTACATTCTTCTGCTGCTGCGCCACTGCGGCCTCTGCGGTTGCAACGTCAGACCCTGAGGTGCTGACCTGCGTCCGTGACTGCACGCTGGTAATCGGCACGTTCGCATTGGCCTGCGTGTAGCTGGCCTTCGCATTGGCAAGCTGCGCCTCTGCCTGCTCCAGTGCAACCTGGTAGTCGCGCGGATCGATCTCTGCAATCAGATCGCCGGCATTTACCTTCTGGTTGTCGGTCACGTTCACCTTGATGACCTGGCCGCTCACGCGAGCCGATACCTGGTACAGATCGCCATCAACCTGCGCGTCGTCCGTATCTTCCGTGTAGGTCGAGCGCCAGTAGAAGAACCCGGCCGTAAGCACCAGCAGGAGCACCACCGCAATGATGATGAACTTGCGACGTGCCTTAGCGGGCGGCGTCTCCGTCACATCAGGCTTGTTGTCCTGCTTGGGAGCGTCTGCCTGATTGTTGTCCTGCTGTTGATTGCCAGCTTGTTGCTGATCGGAATCTGCCACGATCACTTTCCTCCGAGTTGAAGAGCCTGTTTATAGTTCGTGCCGGCATAGCCGACCGCGCGCGCCAGCGAAAGTTTCGCCACATTGTGCTGGTAGAGCGCGCTAATGTATTGATCGTTTGCCTGTTGCGTCTGCGACTGCGCATCCGACACGGCAAGATTGTCCGCCACACCCGCGCGGAAGCGCTGCTGCGCCTCTGTCAACGCTTCGTTGGCAAGATCCACGTTGGACTTGGTCGCCTCAACCAGCTTCGCTGCAGCCTCGATATCCAGCAGAGCGTCGCGAACATCCGCGTTGATCTGCTGCACCTGGTCGCTGTAACGTGCACGCTGCTGCTGCAGATTCGCATCCGCCACGGCGATATCGCCGCGCGTCTTCGCAATCTGCAGGATCGGCACAGAGACTTCGCCCGTAGCGGTGTACGTTCCATGCGAATGGCCGATCGTCGTACCCAGATCGCCATAGTCGCCGTTCACGCTCACCGTGGGATAGTACTCAGCCTTCGCCGCAGACTTCTGCGACTCCGCACCCTTCACTCGCTCTTCCGCACCGGCAAGATCCTTGCGACTCTTCAGTGCGTCGGCAAAAGCCTGCTCCGGCGTTGTCGGCGTTGCGGCCGAGTAAGGCGATGCATCGGATACATGGAACTTCTGGTCCAGCGGCAGGCCGATCGCCCGCGCCAGTGCCAGCTTGTCCTTCTCCAACTGGTTCTGCGACTGGATCAACTGTTGATCCGTGTTCTGAAAATCGACCTGCGCACGCAGCACGTCCAGCTTGGGGCTGGTGCCGGCCTCGTGATTCGCCGTCGCCTGATCCAGCGAAACCTTTGCATTCGCCTTCTCAGCCTGAGCAGCCTCAATGCGCGAGGCATCGGCGATGCAGAGCAGATAAGCGTTACCAACGGTCAGCACGACCAGGTTCCGCGCATCCTCCGCCGACAGCTTTGCACCCTGAAAATTATGCTTCGCAGCCAGGTAGTTCTGGATGCTGTTGATGTTCAACAGCGACTGCGAAAGGTACGCGCGGAAGTCGAAGACCTGAAACGGTCCAACAATCTGCTTAATACCGGGAAAGCTCAAACCATACGCAGCCAGGTTGACCTGCTGCACTGTGTAGGTCGCGGAACCGGTCACCGTCGGCAATAATTGCTGCAACTGCTGAAGACGCGTACCCGAAGCGCTCTGCACAGCCGAACTCTGCAGAATGATGCCAAGGTTGTTGCGGAACCCGCGCTGAATCGCGTCGTCCAGAGTTAACTCCAGAACGCCATCGGTAGCCTTGCCCTGGATCAGCGAACCCTTGTAGTCGTTCTGGCTGACACCATTCACGCTGCCCTGCGTCTGTCCGCTGCTTGAGATGGTCTGCAGCGTCTGCTGCGCTGCCTGCACCGTCGCCGGTCCACTGGCGCTGCGGCCGCCCGCAGAAGATCCCTGGCTCTGGCCATTGCTGCCCTGCGATGCCATCTGCGCGACCGCCGCCATCGGGAGAAACGCGGCTAGAACCGCCGTCGCCCACAGCCCCGGGCGAGGGGTACTGCTCCATGCTCGATCGTGTTGCGTCATACGCTCCATTGCTGCTGCGTTCACTCAACCTCCGCCACTGACCCATCGGTCAATGCGCTCGGAGTGGCAAATCGTCAGCGTTGCCTATCTGATGCCGTCCACCCGCGCCTTCGATGCAGAAAATGTTCGCCTTGCCAGACCAGAAGGACGAATTGGGTTCATTTCAGTCTGCAACACATATGGTGCAAGCGAAATCCCTCCACCAGGACCCGCTCTTCCGCTGCAGAAACCAAAATCTCACCCGCTCCGGCCTTTTGCGCGCCCCGCTCTGCTCTGCCAAGTACGGTCGTAATGCAGGAAAGGTGCCCGGTGACTTCTCCGCTCTCACACCCGCCGACCCGGCGGCCCCAGCACAAGATAAACAGTGGCGCGGAATGACACGACAGCAGACCCTCGCGACACTCGCTCACAGTTGTTCACACATCCACTCCCCTTGCGTTCTATCCTGTTGCTTCGCGTTTCGCTCACGCATGCAGGCCCGCATCGGGCCTCGAAGGAGAATCACTTGCGCCGCATTCGTACTGGAGTCGTTGGTTTTGGCCTCGCTGGCCGCGTCTTTCACGCACCCTTCGTCGCGGCGGTGCCGTCGCTGCAGCTCGCAGCTATCGTCCAGCGCACGGGAGACACGGCAAAGCAGGCCTACCCGGAGGCCGTACAGGTGCGCAGCTATGAAGATCTGCTCGCAAGCGATGTCGAACTCGTTGTCATCGGCACACCCACGCCATCGCACTATGACTTCACGAAGCAGGCCCTTCAGGCAGGCAAACACGTCGTCTGCGACAAGCCCATGACCACTACGCTCGCCCAGGCAGAAGAGTTGGAGAAACTCGCCCGCCAAAAAAACGTCATGCTCTTCCCTTTCCACAACCGCCGCTGGGATGGCGACTTTCAGACGCTCCGCAAGCTCCTTCAGGAAGGTAAGGTTGGTCGCGCCGTCACACTCGAGTCCCGCTTTGACCGCTACCGCCCAGACCCCAAGCCCGGCGCATGGCGTGAAGAGGAAGAGGGCGGCGGCCAGCTCTTTGACATCGGACCCCACCTCATCGATCAGGCCCTCACACTCTTCGGACACCCATCGACCATCACCGCAAACCTCCGCCACGACCGCAACGTAGGCAAGGTACCGGACGCCTTCGACCTCACGCTCGTCTTCCCGACAGGTCGTGACCGCACCATGACCGTCCGTCTGGGCACGACCGTCCTCGCAGCGGAAGCCGGCCCGCGCTACCGCCTCAACGGCACCGGCGGTACCTATGTAAAGTACGGTCTCGATCCGCAAGAGCCGACCATCCTCGCAGGTACCCTGCCACCCGTCCTGGGCTCTGCAACGACCTGGCTCGCGGAACCCGAAGAGCGCTGGGGCACACTCACCACCGCACCCGACACCGCGAAGCCCTCGGATCTCGTCACCGATAAGGTCCCGACACTTCCCGGCGACTACCGCGGCTTCTACCAGAACGTTGCCGACGCCATCCTCGGCACAGCCGAACCACAGGTCACCGCCCGTTGCGCCGTCCGCGTCGCGCGCATCATCGAACTCGCCATGGAAAGCCAACGCACCGGCGCCACCGTCCGCGTCGACAGCACCGGCTGGTAAGAGGCGCTGTCAAGCAGCCCAAAGACATTGCGCACGGGATGGCGATGGCTCAGGGGCACTGCCTGAACAATGAGGATGCAGTCGTGCGGAAGCGCACAGCCGCAACGACAAGAATGCCAATGGCGTGGAACGGCAAAGCCTCAACCACTGAGAATGCAATTGCGCGGAAGGGCAAAGCCTCAACAACTGAGAATGCAATTGCGTGGAAGGGCAAAGCCTCAACAACTGAGAATGCAATTGCGTGGAAGGGCAAAGCCTCAACAACTGAGAATGCAATTGCGTGGAAGGGCAAAGCCTCAACAACTGAGGATGCGATTGCGTGGAAGGGCAAAGCCTCAATAACTGAGAATGCCAATTGACCGGAAGGGCACAGCTTCAGCTGTGCCAACAAACTTCATCGATAGACCGGGCTTTAGCCCCTGAGGTTTAGCTTTCGCCCCGCACATCACCAACGCGTGAGGAAGGAAGCTTCTTCGTGGCCCAGCTCGAGCAGGAAGGAAACATCATTGCCCTCAATACGTAAGGAACTGCCCCGCGGCTTTCGCTGGGCTGCTGTCAAAGCAGGCATCAAGGCCAGCGGCCGCACCGACGTCGCCGTTGCCGTAGCCGACCGTGCCGCATCCGCCGCGGTCATGTTCACGAAGAATCAGGTCGTCGCCGCGCCCGTCACCGTCGGCCGTCGCAACATGGCTGCCACCCAGGGCCGCGTACGCGCGCTCGTCGTCAACGCCGGCAACGCCAACTGCGCCACCGGCCCCCAGGGCATTCAGGTCGCCGAGCAGACATGCGGCCGCGCCGGCGAGATCTTCGACTGCCCCGCCGACCAGGTCTTCCCGTCCTCCACTGGCATCATCGGCGTGCCGCTGCCCGTCGAAAAGCTGACCGCGGCCCTCCCCAACGCACAATCCCGCCTCGCCAACAATCAGGCCGCAGCGGAAGACTTCGCCACCGCCATCATGACCACCGACACTAAGATGAAGGTGTCGCAGGCTTCGCTCGAAGATGCCGAAAGCTCCGTCCGCATCTTCGGCTGCTGCAAGGGTGCCGGCATGATCGGCCCACAGCTCGGACCGCCGCACGCGACGATGCTCGTCTATCTCTTCACCGACCTGCATATCGAGCCTGCCGACCTGCGCGCTCTGCTCGAACCCGCAGTCGAGGCCAGCTTCAACTCCATCTCGGTCGACGGCGACACCTCCACCAACGACACCGTCCTCATCCTCGCCAGCGGCGCCAGCGGTGTCCGTTGGGACAGCGTGCAGCGCAGCTTCCAGGACGAGTTCTGCAATGAGCTACAGCGTGTCTGCAACGAACTCGCGCACGCCGTCATCGACGACGGCGAAGGCGTGACGCACGTCGTCACCCTCGACGTCTCCGGCCTGCCGGACGACACGGCGGCAAAGATCATCGCAAAGTCCATCGCACACTCCCCACTCTGCAAGACCGCATGGTCCAGCGCCGATCCCAACTGGGGGCGGATCCTCTGCGCCGCAGGCTACGCAGGCGTGCCCTTCGCAGCGGAGAACGTCACCATCACCATTGGCGGCGTGCGCGTTTTCGATCACGGTATGCGCGATGCGGGCTATGACGAAGCCGCGGTCCATGAAAAGATGCAGCAGCGCGAATACACCATCGCAATCGACTTTGGTTCCGGCCCCGGCCGCTCAAAGTTCCTGACCTGCGATCTCACCGTCGAATACGTCCACATCAACGCGGACTACTCGACCTAAAAGCGCTGCGGAGGATCTGGGAGATGCGGCGACTACTGGCTATCGTTCTCGTGGTGATCGTTCTGATCGTGGCTGCCTGGGGCATCGGCTACATGCAGCCGCTCGATCACACCGCAAGCTACACCGCCATCGTCCCCGCCAGCCAGTCCGCAGTCTGGGAACGCATCGCCGACGTCCAGGATCAGCCCACCTGGCGCAAAGGCCTCAGCGTCAGCCCGGCCCGCTCGGTGAACGGTCGCCCCTGCTGGCAGGAGACCGCCGGCAAGCTGCCCATCATGATGTGCGTCGAGGTCAGCACCGCCCCCCGCCTGCGGGAGGTCGGTCTCTCCAGCCCTGGCAACTTCCGCGGCACCTGGATCTACCAGCTCGACGCCGTCTCCCCCACCCAGACCCGCCTCCAGATGACCGAGACCGTCATCATCCAGCATCCGAGCTGGCGATTCTTCATGTTGCTCGTTGGACCCAACTACCTCTCGCGCCAGGTCGTCAAACAACTGTCGGAGTCGTTCGGCGGGGAGCCTAGGCCTGTCAAGTAGCTGACCGTGCTTATACGGTATGCGCTTCCCACTTATAATTGCTCCGGTGAAGACTGTGCAGTCTGAGACGATTCAAGCGTGTCAGAGTGACACCATTTCTGGAGCATTATGGCGACCAATGTAGCTGTGCCCCCGGCGAGCGATCTGCAACAAGAGATTGCCGAGTGGATTGAAGCGTTTGACGAAATGATTGTCGCGGAAGGCCCCCAACAAGGCGCCGACCTGATGACAGCACTGCGTCAACGCGCGCGAGAAGCCGGTGTTCACGCCGAAAACGAGCTCGCCACGCCCTACCGCAACACCATTCCAAAGCACGATGAAGTGCCCTATCCCGGCGACCGCGACATGGAAAAGCGCATTGAAGCGCTCATTCGCTGGAACGCCATGGCCATGGTCCACGGCCAGAATAAGAAGGACGCCGGCATCGGCGGCCACATCTCGACGTACTCCTCGCTCGCCACGCTGCTGGAAGTGGGATTCAACCACTTCTTCCACGGCAGCTACGGCGATCAGCCCGGCGACTTCATCTACTTCCAGGGCCACGCCTCCCCCGGCGTCTACGGCCGCGCTTTCCTCGAAGGCCGCCTGTCCGAAGAGCACCTGACCAACTTCCGCCACGAACTGCGCGACCACGCCGGCCTCTCCAGCTATCCGCACCCGTGGCTCATGCAGGACTTCTGGCAGTTCCCCACTGTTTCCATGGGCATCGGCCCGCTGAACGCCATTTATCAAGCGCGCTTCATGCGCTACCTTGAGAACCGCAAGCTGATTCCCGTCACCGACCGTAAGGTCTGGGCATTCGTCGGCGACGGCGAGTCGGACGAAGTCGATACGCTCGGCGCACTCACGCTCGGCGCACGCGAAAACCTCGACAACCTGATCTTCGTCGTCAACTGCAACCTGCAGCGCCTCGACGGCCCGGTCCGCGGCAACAAACGCATCATCGACGAACTCGAAGCGCACTTCCGCGGTTGCGGCTGGAATGTCATCAAGGTCGTCTGGGGTTCGGACTGGGATGCGCTCTTCGAGCGCGACCACACCGGCCTGCTGTTGAAGCGCATGGAAGAGTGCGTCGACGGAGACTTCCAGGCATATAAGGCCAAGGGCGGCGCCTACCTGCGCCAGCACTTCTTCGGTAAGTACCCGGAGCTGCTGGAGCTGGTGAAGGACATGTCCGACGAGCAGCTTGGCCGCCTGCACCGCGGTGGGCACGATCCCCTGAAGGTCTACAACGCCTACAAGCAGGCCGTAGAGCACAAGGGCGGACCGACCGTCATCCTCGCCAAGACCGTCAAGGGCTACGGCTTCGCAACCACCGAAGGCCGCAACGCCGCGCACAACGAGAAGAAGCTGACCGATGAGGGCGTAGTCGCCTTCGTCAAGCGCTTCGACATTCCTGTGCCGGAAGAACAGGCTGCTGCTGGCAAGCCCTGGAAGCCTTCCGAGGACGCGCCTGAACTCAAGTACATGCAGGAGCATCGCGCCAACCTGGGTGGCTATCTGCCCAAGCGCGAGGTCAAGCCATTCACCTTCGCCGCCCCCACAGTCGACTTCTTCAAGGAGTGGCTCGGCGGATCTAAGGGCCGTGCTGTCTCGACCACGATGGTCTTCGTCGCTATCTTGCGCGCTCTGATGAAGGACAAAGAGATTGGCAAGCTGATCGTCCCGATCGTGCCCGACGAGGGCCGTACCTTCGGCATGGAGTCTGCCGTCAAGCAGGTCGGCATCTACGCCAGCGAAGGCCAGAAGTACATCCCGCATGACAGCGATGTGCTGCTGAGCTACCGCGAGGAGAAGGACGGCCAGATCCTAGAAGAGGGCATCACGGAAGCCGGATCGATGGCCAGCTTCACGGCCGCAGGCACCGCGTATGCGAACTACAACCTGCCGTCCGTTCCCTTCTACATGTACTACTCGATGTTCGGCTTTCAGCGCATCGGCGACATGGCCTGGGCCTTCGCAGACTCGCGTGGCAAGGGCTTCCTGATGGGCGGCACTGCCGGTCGCACGACCATGCTTGGCGAAGGTCTGCAGCACCAGGACGGTCACTCGCACGTGTTGTCCAGCACCATTCCCACCTGCATCAGCTACGATCCCGCGTTCGCTTACGAACTCGCGATCATTCTGCAGGACGGACTTAAGCGCATGTACGCGGATGACGAGCAGATCTTCTACTACGTCACCATGTACAACGAGGACTACGTCCACCCGGAGATGCCGCAGGGCGACAACGTCCGCGAGGGCATTTTGCGCGGCCTGTACAAGTTCAAGGCCGCGGCAAAGGGCGCTGCTTCAGTGCAGCTCTTCGGTTCGGGCACCATCATGAACGAAGTTCTCAAGGCGCAGGAGATCCTCTCGACCAAGTACAACGTCGAGGCGGATGTCTGGTCTGTCCCCAGCTACACGGAACTGCGCCGGAACGCACTCGACGTCGAGCGTTGGAACCGGCTGCATCCCGCCGAGAAGGAGAAGCAGCCCTATCTTCTTCAGGCACTCACCGGATCGAACGGCCCCATCGTCGCCGCGAGCGATTACATGAAGGTCATGCCGGACTCACTGGCACCATGGCTCGGTTCACGCCTGGTAACACTGGGTACCGACGGCTTCGGTCGCAGCGACAACCGCGAACACCTGCGCCGCCACTTTGAAGTGGATGCCGCAGCCATCGTGGCAGCAACACTATCCAAGCTGGTGCGCGAGGGCAGCGTCAAGGCCAAAGTTGCTCAGAAGGCATTCGCCGATCTGGGTATCGACACCGAGGGTACTGATCCTTCCAAGAAGTAATCGTTGTTCGTATCAAGGAGGGCGCTGACTTCTGTCAGCGCCCTTTCCTCTTGCGGGGATACTCTTCGAGTCCGAGCTCGTTTCTTAAACGCGAAGGATGCGATACTCAACCACACACCATAGCTTTCGATTCGAGGATGAACCACTTTGGGTAAGCCGCTCATCAGCGACGCTGCCATGCGCAGCATGTACACCACCATGCAACAGTTGCGCCTTACGAAGCGTGACAGAGCCGCTACAGAAGGCCTTTCGCGCGCCGATCGTGCTGCCATGATCGCGCAGCCAGAGGCGCTGCATGCCGCGCTGCTATCGCAGATGCATCGGCGAGATACGCTGCTGACTGAGGGCGAAGATCCTCTTGCAAAAGCAGCCCTCGCCGCCTACTTCCCCATTGAGGTTTCATCGCTTCACTCGATCGTTTGCCCGGGTCGTGGAGAGGAGTGCGCGGCCGTCGCCGCCGGCATGGCGTTACAGCACGCTGAAACAGCACGGACCACAGGCGTACGTGCTGTGACGGTAGCGCTTCTGCGTGGCTACCCCGCGTTGGATGGTGTGCTATCACTGATCGCGCAGAACGATCTGCCGCTGATCGTCGTCGTACGCTCCGAACCGTTATCCCGTGCCGACGCACAGCGCCGCGCGCTGGGCACGAAGGTGCCGATCCTGCCCGTTGACGACGCCGATGCAGTTGCCGTCTGCCGCGTGGTGCAGGAAGCTATGCTGCGGGCTCGCAACGGATGGGGCGGAGCCATCATCCAGGCGACTCGCCTGGACGGCGCACCCGACGCTCTCGCAGGCATGGAGCAGCGGCTGCGGGTCCGAGGCTTGTTGCCACAAAACGATATCTCCTCGACATAGAGAGAGAACGTCGCAGGGGCCGGGCAGTTAGAATCTCCGTGTGGCCGATTCCCTCTTCCCCCCTGCGCGATCGCTAACATCGCGGCGCTTCTGCCGCCATACCCTCCCTGTAGCCTCCTGGTCCGCAGGTGTCTGTATCGCTCTCGGCGGCGTTGCAGCGTCTGCACAGACGATGCCTCCGGCATCCTCTTCCGCATCAGCGGGCGCGCAGACGGCTGTTACGACCGCTCCCGTCACGCAGCCTGTCGTGGCGCGCACTGGCTATACGCAGGACGGCGAGACCGTCCCCACCGGCGAGTGGCTCAGTTCGCCTTATATCCCGATGGACAGCTGGATGTACCCTGCACTGCTGCGCCTCTACTCCATGGGTTACCTGGATACGGCGTTCCTTTCGCTCCGCCCGTGGACACGCCGCAGCGTCCTGCACATGCTGGATCTGTCCGAGAGCGATATCCGTTATAACGGCGACGAACAGGCCGAGGAGCTTCTGGACAAGCTGTATTACGAGCTGAGAGATGAGCCTTCCTCAAACTCTCTGCCCTTCAAAAAACGCGGACTCGTCTACGGTCTCAGCTCGGCTTACGTCGGCGCTCGCGTGGTTGGCGGAACAGTTCTGCGTGACAGCTATCACCTGGGTCAGACCTTCAACAACGACTACGGACGCCCATACTCCAGTGGCTTCAACAGCTATGACGGCTTCTCGGCGACAGGCGAGCTTGGGCCGTTTTCACTCTACTTTCGCGGCGAGCTGCAGCATGCGCCCAGCTACGAAGGCTACAACCTGCCGCTGACACAGTCCTTGTCCTTGCTGGACGGAATTACCTACAACGCGCCCAACAATCTGTTCGGCGGACTGAACGCGCCGCAGCCGACCATCCCCGCAGGGCCCGTACCAGCAGCCAACCGCTTCCGCGTACTCCAGGCAACCGCCTCTGCCCACGTTTTGGGACATGAGATTTCGTTCGGCAAGGCGGACTCGTGGCTTGGGCCCGGCGTCGGCGGAGCTATGGCCTGGTCAAACAACGCAGAGAACATGTATGCCTTCCGCTTCAACCGCGTGGAACCGCTGCATATCCCCGTGGTCAGCTGGCTGCTGGGCAACGTACGATATGACTTTATGATCGGCAGTCTGCAGGGTCATACCTACCCGCGGCATCCCTATGCACACAGCGAGAAGATCGATTTCGCGCCCACCAAGAACTTCCAGCTCGGCTTTCAGCGCACCATCATCTTTGGCGGCCAAGGCCACGCACCCATCACGCTGCACACGTTCCTGAAGGGTTTCTTCGACGTCAATGACACCTCGCCCGCAGAGAAATACTCACGTGCGGATCCAGGTGCTCGCTTCAGCGCCTTTTCCTTCTCGTACCGTCTGCCGTTCCTGCGCAACATCGCCACGCTCTACGCAGATTCCGTCACGCACGATGACGTCTTCCCCATCTCGGCACCGCGCCGTGCCGCCTGGCGGCCGGGCATCTACATCACGAGACTGCCCTTTATGCCGAAGGTGGATCTCCGTGTGGAAGGTGCCTACACCGACTACGTGACCTCGCGCAGTGTCCTTGGCCGGGGCGTCTACTTTGAAGACATCCAGCGGCAGGGCTACACCAGTAATGGCAACATCATGGGTGACTGGATGGGCCGCGAGGGCAAGGGCGGCCAGGCGTGGGTGACATATCACCTGTCCGGCAACGAAACCATCACGGCGCAGTACCTCCGGAAGAAGACATCAAAATCCTTCATTGAGGGCGGAACGACGCAGGACATCTTCCGCATCGACGTGATCAAACGGTTGAAACGAGACGTGGAACTGAACGCATGGTTCCAGGAGGAGCGCTGGAAGGCACCGATATGGAAGGCTGGCCCGCAAAGCAGCACTACAGGCGCATTCCAGGTGACGTGGTATCCAAAGTTAAAATCCGGCTTCGATCGTCACTAGATATCGTCATTCACGGCAACCGTGTGCTGCGCCCTATTGCGGCAGCACGGTCCCCGATAGCCCACCTGTTCTTGCCCGAGCGCATCGGCCCAAAGAAAAATCCCTCCGCAGCGCTGAAGTGCAGCATGCGGAGGGATCTTAGGAAGTTCTTCAAACTCCGGGAGTTACTTTGCAGCAGCCGCCTGTGCGATGCGCTGCTTGAAGTAGTCCATGGACATCTCCAGACCTTCGCGCAGATTGACCTTCGGCTCCCAGCCAAGGATCGAGCGAGCCTTCGTGATGTCGGGCTTACGCTGCTTGGGATCGTCCTGCGGCATGGGCCGGTAGACGATCTTGCTGGACGAGCCGGTCACGTCAAGAACGGTCTTCGCGCACTCAAGGATTGTCCACTCCTCCGGGTTGCCGATGTTGGTCGGCAGCGGTTCGCCGGACTTGGCGAGTGCAAGGATGCCCCGCACCAGGTCGGACTGGAAGCAGAAGGAACGCGTCTGAGCGCCGTCACCGTAGACTGTGAGGTCGTCGCCTGCGAGAGCCTGCATCATCAAGTTGCTGATGACGCGGCCATCGTTCGGCTGCAGACGCGGGCCGTACGTGTTGAAGATGCGCACCATGCTAGTCCGAACGCCGTAGTAGCGCTGGTAAGCCATGATGGTGGCCTCCGAAAAGCGCTTCGCCTCGTCATAGACCGAGCGCGGACCAATGGGGTTTACGTTGCCCCAATAGGTCTCAACCTGGGGATGAACCTCTGGATCGCCGTAGCACTCGGACGTGGACGCGTGCAGGAAACCTGCGTTGTACTTCTTCGCCAATTCCAAGGCATTGACCGTGCCGTCGGAACCGACGCGCAGCGTCTCCGGTCCCAGCTTCATGTAATCGACAGGACTGGCCGGCGAGGCGAAGTTGAGGACATAGTCCACTTCGCCGAAGTCGAAGGGATGGCAGATGTCGTGCTGCTGAAAGGTAAACTTCGCGTTGCCCTTCAGGTGCTGCAGGTTCTCAAGCGATCCGGTGCAGAGGTTATCGACACCTATCACCTCCGCACCTTCAGCTAGAACTGCATCCGTCAGGTGCGAGCCAAGAAAACCCGCTGCACCCGTAATCAACACACGCTTCCAAGCCATCTTCGTCCTTCTTGCTTCCGTCACCGTCGTTCTAAATTATGCGTTTGCTTCTGCGCGACCGGGGTGAGCCGCAGGGCGGCCCACGCTGTAGTACGTCAGGCCTGCGGCCGCAACGGTCGCTGGCTCAAACATATTCCGGCCGTCGATCATGATGGGGTAACGCAAAGCTGTGCGCAGCTTCTTCATGTCCAGTTTGCCGAACTCTGCCCAGTCGGTCAGGATCAGTAGGGCGTCAGCGTCTTCTGCGGCCGCGTAAGCATCCGTGGAGTACGACACCTTATCCGACTCCGGCAGAACAGCCTTGGTCCGCTCCACTGCTGCAGGATCGAAAGCGCACACCGAGCATCCCTCGGCCAGCAGCATCTGCACCATCTCAATGGCTGGGCTGTCGCGGATGTCGTCTGTATCGCCCTTGAAGGCCAGGCCGAGAACGCCAAGCTTCTTGCCGCGCAGCGTCCACAGGGCCGCTCGAACCTTTGCCAGGAAGCGCTTCTTCTGCGTCGCGTTGATCCGTTCCACTTCCGTCAGCAGTGAGAAGTCCACGCCCATCTGGTCAGCGACCGAACGGAAGGCTGCGACATCCTTCGGGAAGCAGGAGCCGCCGTAGCCGATGCCGGGCCGCAGGAAGCGCGGTCCGATACGGCTGTCTAGGCCCATTCCCTGTGCCACCTGCTGCACGTTCGCGTCCGTGGCTTCGCACAGATTGCTGACGGCATTGATGAACGAAATTTTCAGCGCCAGGAAGGCGTTGGATGCGTGCTTGATAATCTCGGCGCTCTTGGTCGAAGTCAGAAGAAGCGGCGGCGGTGCATCCGCGCTGAACGGGCCGGGGATGATGTTCGCCTGCTTGTAATAGCTGCCGTCGGTCAACGGCGCATAGATGTCTTGCAGCACCTGCGCAGCGCGCTCGCTGTCAGCGCCGACGACGATACGGTCGGGGTGAAGGAAGTCGCCAACGGCCGAGCCTTCACGAAGAAATTCGGGATTCGACACGACGTCGAACATCTTACGATCGATGCCGTTGCGCTCAATCGAGCGGCGGATCCACTCATTCGTATAAACGGGAACGGTGCTCTTCTCCACGATGACCTTGTAGCTGGTCAGGTGCCGAGCGATCTCGCATGCCACGGCTTCCACGTAGGAAAGATCAGCATCGCCCGTCTCAGACTGCGGCGTGCCAACAGCGATGAAGATAGCCGCGGCGTTCTCGGCAGCCGATCCCAGGTCTGTGGTGAAGGTCACCTTTGTGTTGCGATAGCGGTTCAGTAGCTCCGGCAGATGCTCTTCGTGGATGAGCGTATCGCCACCCTGCAGCGCCGCCACTTTGCGTGGATCATTGTCTACGCAGGTCACCTGATGACCCATCTCTGCAAAACAGACTGCTGCAACCAGGCCTACATACCCGGAGCCCACTACGGCGATGTTCACGCTCTTGCCCATAGAAGCAAGACTACCTCAGAGCACGCCATATGACGCAAGGGTATCCGGCAAGATTGGCGCCCCGGTTGATGGGGTTGCATAGACCTTTGTGCGATCGAATACGGTTGGCGCGAGATGTCTCGGTTATCATCGTCCCAGATGCCGCCAGCCACAAACCAGCCGGTACCCACGGATCCGGCTAGCCCTACCGGGTTCACGACGACTTCTGCCGACAGCGCTCTCTCGGAGGCCCTCGCGGTCATCCGCAAGAGGAAGTGGATTCTGGTGGCGTGCGCAGTCATCGCCATTCTCTATGGTTACTACACGGCGTCGACGCAGCCAATCATTTACACCGCCACTGGCCGAATTCAGATTCATGAGGCGAACAGCGCTGCCACTCAACTAATGGGAAGCGTTGGCAGCCAGGAGACCAACCTGGAAAACGAGCTGGGTATCATCACCAGCGATTCCCTGCTGCTGAACGTCGCGCGCAACATGAACCTGATCAACAATCCGGACTTCATGGGAATCCGGGTCGGAAAGGTCCGCGACATCAATGATCCCGCGGTGCGGACGGATGTACTGCAGCGTCTTGGTAACTCCGTCAACGCGAGCATCATTCCACGCACGGCCATGATCAAGATCACCTGCACCGCGAGCAGGCCGCAACTTGCAGCGGATATCGTCAATCAGGTCATCAATGCGTATCAGCAGCGCTCGTTCGAGACACGCTTTGAATCAACCAAACGCGTCTCGCAATGGCTTTCCGGGCAGCTGGACGATCTCCGCCAGCAGGTCGAGACATCACAGGAGCAATTGATCGATCTCCAGAAACGCCTCGGCGTACTTGGACTGGGCTTCGATGCCACCAAGCCGCCAACGACGCAGCTCGCGGTCTCGGTAGATGCCCTCAGCACCGCTTCCGTAAGCGCAAAGGTGCAGCGCATCCTGGCCGAATCGCGCTATAGAGTTCTGGCGAGCAGCGATCCCGATCTGCTGGAAAGCAATCTCGATGTGGCCGGCGGCCAGTCGGAACTTTCCAAGTTGCGATCGGATGCGGCGGAGACCCAGGCCAGCATCGCCGAATTGAGCATCACCCTGGGCGCAAAGAACCCGAAGATCATCGCTCTGCGGGCACACCAGCGCGAGGTTCAGCGCGAGGTTCAGGCAGAAGAAAACCGCCTTCTTACGGAGGCAAAGCAGGCGCTTGTGGCCGCTCGGGCCAACGAAGACCAGACGACCTCAGCACTGGAACAGCAGAAGCAGGAATCCTACCGGCTGCGTGATGACCTGGTGGAGTACACGCTGCGTCAGCGCGACTACGAGGCCAATCGCACCCTCTATGAGAGCCTGCTCTCCAAGCTGCGTGCAGCCAGCATTCAGGCAGGCCTCGATTCGCTCGAGATCGACATCGTGGATCAGGCCCTGAAGCCGGCTGGCCCCTCCATGACACCGCGCTCGACAATCCTTCTCCGAACGGTCCTGATCGGGCTGGTTGCAGGCTTGATGATTGCCTTCACCATGGAGAGTCTGGACACCGGCATCCGTAGCGTGGCTGAGGTCGAACAGATTACGCAACTCCCGTCCCTTGCGGTGATCCCAAAGGTGCGGCGCCTCAGCTCCGACACCGGTTCCATGTCCGTCGCTCAAAGCAACATCGGAGTGCTCGCCACCTCCAAGTCACAGTTCTCGGAAGCGTTCCGCTCTCTTCGAACCTCGCTTTTGCTGGCTACGACCGGACACCCTCCCAAGATCATTCTCATCTCCAGCTCCACGCCGGGTGAAGGCAAGACGACGGTCGCAACCAATCTCGCCGCGATACTCGCTCAGCGAGAGACCCGCGTACTCCTGATCGATGCCGATCTCCGCAGACCAAACGTGCATCATCGCTTTGGTCTAAATGGACGTGTCGGACTGTCCACGGTGCTATCCGGCGGCAGCACGCTGGAAGAGGCCACCAAGAACGTGGCGGAGATCCCGAATCTGGACGTCCTCTGCAGCGGCCCGGTGCCGCCCTTCCCAACGGAGATGCTCTCCTCCGAGGCAATGCACGACCTGCTGCTCCACTGCTGCACGCTTTACACCCATGTCGTCGTCGATTCGCCACCGATCCTGTCCGTGACGGACGGCGTCATCCTCGCGCGACAGGCAGATGCGATCGTCCTGGTGGTGCGGCACGGCAAGAGCAGCCGGAATGCTGTGCGCCGCTCAAGGGATCTCCTCTCACGTTCCGGAGCAAACGTAACCGGTGTCCTTCTGAACTCCGTGGATATCACCGCGCCGGAATACCACGGGTACTACGGTTACTCAGGCTACAGCTACTCCAACATCGACTCCGAATCGTGGGAGTCCGGATCAACCGGCACGGGTGATGGCGGGCCCCGTAACAGCGCCGCAGGCCAGGGAGAGGACAAGGCATGAGTTTGACCCGTATGCTCCGCCTGATTCAGACCGCAGCCCTTACCCTGACAACGTGCGTAGCGTTGTGCCTGCCGGCTGCCGCACAGTACACCGGCACAGTCCCAACTTCGGCGCCCGGCCTGAATGTACGGCTGCCCATCACGACCGATCCTGCAGTGCTCTATCCGCCGCAGCGGGAACTCACACTACTCCCCGGCGACCTGCTGAAGATCAGCGTCTACGGTGTCGCTCCGGAGTACACGGATACCGAGCGTGTCGATCTGGATGGCAGTATCCGCATGAACCTTGGCGGTGTGATCCACGTGGCCGGCATGTCTGTGAAGGAAGCAGAAGTCGCCATGTCGGAGCGATTCGAGTCGGCCGAGATCTTCCATAGTGCACAGGTATCGATCGAACTCACGGAGGCACCGCAGCACTTCGCTACGGTCGTCGGCGAAGTGAAAGGCACCGTGCCGATCCTCGGACCAAAGCGTCTGCTCGAGGTCATGGCCGCAAACGGCGGTATTCCCGCCACCGCCAGCACCGTCCTCCGGATCGATCGGTTGGGTCAAGCTGAGCCGATCATCGTGGACATCGGCAACGACCCTGCGCGAACCGTCCAGGCCAACGTTCCTATCTTTACCGGAGATGTCATCACCGTCGGTCGGGTCGGACAATATTATGTTCTTGGCGCGGTCATGAGACCCGGCGTCGGTCAGCTCAGCGGTTCCATCCCGGTGACGGCAGTTGAAGCGGTCAGCGCAGCTGGCGGCTTAACCTTCCCCGCGAAGGGCGACCAGGCCACACTCATCCGGAATGTCGGCGGCCAACGCACCGTCATCAACCTTCAGCTCCGCCAGATTCAGGATGGCAAGTTAGCCGATGTGGTGCTGCAGTCTGACGACATCCTGCTGGTACCGTCCAGCGGTCTGAAGAAATTCCTCGCCACGCAATCGTCCGGAACAGTGGTAGCCCTGATCGTCGCAATGGCCACGCTCCTTCGTTAACGTGCAGGGCCGGTGTCAAGCCCAATTGTGTTCTTTACAAAGGAACGAGAGAAAGCATGGAAGGCGTACACCGTAGGATTCGGCTGGCTTATGTGGTCAGCCATCCGATCCAGTATCAGGCGAAACTGCTTAGACTTATCGCCGCCGATCCCGGCATTGATCTGACCGTTTTCTTTTGCTCCGATCTATCGCTCAGGAGTTACAAGGACCCCGGCTTCGGCGTGAGCGTCACGTGGGATGTCCCATTGACTGAGGGCTACCGTTCCGTTGTCCTGCCACGCTGGCGCGACACGAATAAGCTGAGCCCCACACGTCCGATTGCACGCGGAATCTTCCGCGGTCTATTGCGCGGCATCGACGGTGAACCGTTTGATGCCCTGTGGGTGCACGGCTACTCCACGGTGAACAGCCTGCATGCAATGCTGGCAGCGAAGGCACTGGGAATCCCAGTCTTGCTGCGCGCAGAGTCCTGGCTTGCCGACCGCACCCGCTCTCACACCACGCTGCTCATCAAACAGCTCTACTTCGACGGACTCAAGATGCTCGTCGATGCGGTTCTACCAATCGGATCGCGCAACGCGACCTACTGGACGCACTACTTTGGCGCGGACTTCCCTGCCTTCACCATGCCGTACGCCGTCGACAACGAATACTTCGCCACGCGGGCAGAGGCTGCAACCCGGAACCGCGCAGAACTACAAACGGAGTTCAATCTAGATCCGTCGCGGCCCGTCATCCTGTTCGCCAGTAAACTTCAGGAACGCAAGCACGCCGACCATTTGCTTGAGGCATACCTGCAACTCCGCGTGCAGACCTCTCTGGATCCGTACCTCCTGATCGTGGGTGATGGTGAAACGCGGGCACAACTGGAGCAGCGTGCCTCTGCCAGCGGCGTCGAGGGAATCCGCTTTCTCGGCTTCCGCAACCAGAGCGAACTGCCACGATTTTTCGATCTCAGCACCGTGTTCGTCTTGCCGTCGCGCCATGAAGCGTGGGGCTTGATCACCAATGAAGCGATGGCCGCGGGTCTCCCTGTGATCGTGTCCGACGATGTGGGTTGCGCAGTGGACCTGGTTCGAAACGGAGAGAACGGATACGTCTATCCGCTGGGCGATATCGCAGCGTTGCGCAATGCCCTGGCAGCAACGCTCGCACCGGGCCGCCGTGAATCCATGGGAGAGCGCGGCCGCGAAATCCTGTCGCGCTGGAGCTACCGCGAAGATCTAGTCGCTCTCAAGGCAGCTCTCCAGCGTGTTACGAAGCTTCCTATTCAGAAAATAAGTGGCTAGCCAGACAATGCGAATTCTCCATGTCATCCCGACGCTCAATCCCGCTATGGGCGGCCCCATCGAGGGCGTGCGCACGCTCTTCACTTACGTCAACGAAGGCTACATCGGCGAGGCAGTCACGGCCGATCTGCCCGACGCGCCCTGGCTGCAGGGTCTTGCCTTTCCGGTCCACGCTCTCGGACCCTCCACCGGCGGCACCTATGGCTACAACGCCCGTCTACTGCCGTGGCTGCGCGCGAACATCGACCGCTTCGACGGCGTGATCGTGAATGGTCTGTGGCAGTACAACGGTCTGCCTGCAATGCTTGCGGCGCGCGGTCGCAAGCCATACATGGTCTTCACGCACGGCATGCTGGATCCTTACTTCAAACGGCGCTACCCCCTCAAGCACCTGAAGAAGGTCCTCTACTGGTATCCGTTCGAGTATTGGGTTCTCAGGCGGGCATATCGTGTTCTGTTCACCACGGAAACCGAGGAGCGACTCGCACAGGAAAGCTTCGCCGCATGGCGCTGGCGACCGCAGGTGGTGCCCTACGGCATCCGTGCTCCGCAGAGCCGGCCGGAAGACGACATTTCCACCTTCCTGGAGCACGTGCCCGCGGTCCGTGGAAAACGGTTCCTCATCTACCTGAGCCGGATCCATCCCAAGAAGGGCTGTGACCTGCTCCTGCAGGCTTTTTCCGAGGTCTCTGCAAGCGACCCCGACTTGCACCTCGTCATGGCTGGGCCGGACGAGACGGGATGGATCCCGGAACTCAAGGCCGTCGCCGAGAAAGCCGGCTGCGGACACCGCGTCCACTGGCCCGGGATTCTGCGTGGACCAGCGAAGTGGGGAGCCTTCCGTGCCGCCGAGGCATTCATCCTGCCCTCGCACCAGGAGAACTTCGGCATCGCTGTCGCTGAGGCTCTGGCTGCCGGTCTTCCCGTACTGCTGAGCGACAAGGTAAACATCGGCGACATGCTGGTCGGCGAAGGCTGCTCCCTGATCCAGCCGGATACCTTGGACGGCACGCGCCATCTGCTGGAAAGCTGGATTGCAATGCATCCGTCTGATCGCCAGGCTATGAGCGAGCATGCAGCCGAGTGCTTCCGCTCGCGCTTCGACATGCTTGAGACCGCGCAGGTCATCATGTCCCTCTTCCGGCAGGCACAGCTCGAAGGCGGCAAGCGCTGATATTTTCTGGTTACACAACCGGCGACGACGCTGTAGGCTCAGCCACGGAGGTTTCTGCCGCATGATCTCCGTCGTCATCCTTACTAAGAACGAGAGCACCGACATCGGCGGCGCTATCCGCAGCGTGTCATTTTCGAATGACGTGCATGTCTTCGACTCCATGAGTACAGACGGCACACAGGAGATTGCGCGCAGCCTGGGTGCGACTGTCCATGAACGCGTCTTCGACAACTACGCCGCGCAGCGCAACGCATCGTTGACCCAACCGGCCTTCCGGCACGACTGGGTACTCATCCTCGATGCCGACGAACGGCCTACCCGGGAACTCGTCGCTGAGATGCAGCGGGCCGTCGCCACTGCAGACGCAGACGTCGACGGATTTCGACTTCGGCGCCACGATTACCTATGGGGCACCTGGCTGGAACACGCGCAGATTACGCCCTACTACACCCGTCTGGTCCGCCGAGGACGCGCGCGTTACGTACGTGAGATCAACGAACTGCTCGAGGTCGATGGCCGGATCGTCGAGCTCCAGGCGCCGCTCAATCATTACCCGTTCTCCAAGGGCATCGCGCACTGGGTGGCGAAGCACAACGTGTACTCCACCATGGAAGCGCAACTGCTTGCCAGCGGAGCCGCCACCGCCGATGCATCGCTGCAGGTCGCTCTTTTCGGCAAGGACCGCGGCGAGCGCCGCGCGGCGCAAAAGGCTCTCTTCTTCAAGCTGCCCATGCGGCCGGTCTTCAAGTGGATCTACATGATGTTCATTCGCGGCGCCGTACTTGACGGTTACGCTGGCCTGACCTACAGCACCCTGCAAAGCTTCTACGAATATCTAATCGAATTGAAGCGACGCGAGATCATGCACGAACGGCTCCTCAACATCTAGAGCAGCGCCCGTGGGGCACGGGCCTCACCGCAACCGGCGCCCCACCCATCCGTTCCGCTCAGGTTGAAGTTCTGTTAATTCCGAGCAAGCAAAAGGCCTCCTACTGGAGGCCTTTTCAACATCATCGAAACGAAATCGCTATCGTGTTCTAGCTGCGAAGCTTTGCCAGCAGATCGGTGGGGTGAACGGGCTTGGCCAGGATCTCGAACTCGTGGCCCTGGGCACGTGCCTTCTCCAGCAGATCGGCTGTTGCGGCCTGGCCGCTGAACAACAGGATCTTGCAGTTTGGAAGCTTTGCGCGGACCTTGATCGCCGCTTCAATGCCGGTCATGCCGGTCATGATGACGTCAGAGATCAGCATGTTTGGCTGGAACTCATCCAGGCTTTCGACAGCGTTTTCGCCGGAGTAAACGGCCCGCGCTTCGAACCCGGCCTGATTCAAAATGATCGCAAGCGTGTTCGCGATGACCTGTTCGTCGTCAGCAACCAGAACGCGCGGTTTAGTGGAGGTGTTGGTCATGTCAGTCTCAGTTCTACTCGACGGGAAACCTCTTGGCAAGTTATGGAACTAACTGAGCCATGAAGGGATGTTAGGCTCAGAGAGCACCACCGGCCCCCGGGCCCCGGAACGTCCGCCCCAACCTTTTTATCCCAGTGTTTCTGACCAGCTTCCGCCTCAACCAAGGGAGACGGCATGCAGCAGGCAATTATCCGCGCAGAACGCGTGGAAAAGTACTACGCCCAGCCAAGCGAGAACCGCATTCAGGTCATCTCGCCAACGGACCTGTCCATTGTGCCGGGCGAAATCGTTGCGCTCCTCGGGCCCTCCGGCTCCGGAAAATCGACTCTGATGCGGATGTTGACGGGGCTGTCGATCCCCTCCGCCGGACAGGTCTACTGGCACGAGAAGCCTATTGCCCAGGCAGACATTAACGTTGCCATCGTCTTTCAAAGCTTCGCGCTCTTCCCATGGCTCACCGTTCTTGAGAACGTCGAGGCGCCTCTGCAGGCGCGCGGCATGGAGCCCGTAGAGCGCCGCAAGCGCGCCTTGAAGATGTTAGATACGGTCGGCCTCGACGGCTTCCAGCACGCCTATCCCAAGGAGCTCTCCGGCGGCATGCGGCAGCGCGTCGGATTTGCACGGGCCCTCGTCGTCGAACCCGAAGTCCTCTTCATGGACGAGCCGTTCTCTGCCCTGGATGTACTCACCGCAGAGAACCTGCGTTCGGAGCTTCTGGAGCTGTGGCAGAAGAAGACCATGCCCACGCAGGCGATCTTCATCGTGACGCACAACATTGAAGAGGCAGTCCTGCTGGCCGACCGCATTATCGTGCTTGGCCGCAATCCTGGCCATGTGCGCGTGGACTTCCGCGTGGCTCTGCAGCATCCCCGCGACCGTAAGGCCTCTGCCTTCACCCAGCTTGTCGACTACATCTATAAGGTGCTCACACAGCCTGAGGCGCAGCCTCCGGCGCTGCCGCGCACGGCAGACGGCAAGCGCGTCCGTGACCAGCGCCTCATGAGCTACCAGATGCTGCCGCACGCACGTCCTGGCGGCATCGCCGGTCTGCTGGAGCTGATGGTGGACCACGGCGGTAAGGCCGACATCTACCGACTCGCCGACGACCTCGCCTTTGAAGTCGACGACCTTCTGCCCATCGTCGACGCGTCGTCCCTGCTCGGCTTCCTGCAGATCACCGAAGGCGATGCCGCGCTGACATCTATTGGCTCAGAGTTCGCGAATGCGGAGATCCTGCGCCAGAAGGAGATCTTCCGTGCGGCCGCCGTTGAGAACGTTCTGCTGCTGCGCCAGATCGTGCGCGCACTGGAAGCAAAGAGCGACGGCACCGTACCCGAGGAGTTCTTCCACGACATGCTGGACGAGCAGTTCAGCGAAGAAGAGACGCTACGCCAGCTTGAAACGGCCATCAACTGGGGACGCTATGCCGAGCTCTTCGACTTTGACGCGCAGCGCCGTCGCTTCACGCTCGCGCACAACCAGGCCGCAGAGTCCGCGGCGGAAGTCTCCGGATGAAGAACCTGCCAGACAGCTTTGGCAGCCTGCGAACGCGCCGGGAACTGGGCATACCGCAGACCCTTGCCCGGTCGCAGGCCGTGCAGCGCAGCTGGCCGTTCTTCCTCGACCTCATCGTCGCGTGCATCGGCCTTGCCGCGTTCTACGGCGTGGTACAGATCGCACGCCTTTGGCTGGGTCAGCCTCAGCCCAACGTCGTGCTCAGCCTCTCACCGCAAGCTCTGCCGCGCTACGCCTTCTACTCTGTCGTGCGCATGGGTCTCGCGTACATCCTTAGCCTGCTCTTCGCCGTCGGCTACGGATACGTGGCAGCCTATAGCCGTCGGCTTGAAGCTCTGATGATCGCGGCGCTCGACATCCTGCAATCGATCCCTGTCCTTAGCTTCCTGCCTGGCGTCATGCTGGCCATGGTCGCGCTCTTCCGTACGCGCCAGATCGGCCTGGAACTTGGCTGCATCGTCCTGATCTTCACCGGTCAGGTCTGGAACATGGCCTTTTCCTTCTACTCATCACTCAAGAGCCTGCCGCGCGAACTCACCGAAGCCTCCGCCATCTACGGCTTCAGCCGCTGGCAGCGCCTCCTGCAGCTTGAACTTCCCTACGCAGCCATCGGCCTCATCTGGAACAGCATGGTCTCTGTTGCCGGCGGCTGGTTCTTCCTGATGGCCTGCGAGATGTTCGTCCTGGGCTCGCGAGACTTCCGCCTGCCGGGCCTGGGTAGCTATCTGCAGACCGCCGCCAGTGAGGGCAACACCAAGGCGATCTTCTGGGGCCTGATGACGATGATCCTGATCATCGTCGCAACCGACCAGTTGCTGTGGCGCCCAATCATCGCGTGGAGTGACCGTTTCAAATTCGAGCAGGTGGAGAGCTCCCGTCGTGTTCGCTCGCCTTTGCTCTCCATGCTGCAGCAGTCCAACTTCGTGCGCCGTCTTGGCCGTGTAACCTTCGAGCCTCTGACTGAAAAGCTCTACCGCCACGAGGCGAAGCGCCGCTCAACGCATCCTCAGTACGACGAAGCCAGCAGACGCGCCCCCTCCACATTCTTCCGCATGGCGGGGCTGGCATTGATCCTGATCGTCGTTGGCTACGCAGCCGTGCAGGCTCTGCACCTGCTGCGTTCTGTCGATCGGCACGAAGTGTTGCAGATCTTCGGCGGCGCAGGCATGACGCTAATGCGCGTCGTTATCGCGCTCGTCCTCGCAACCCTTTGGACCGTGCCGGCAGGCGTCGCGATCGGCTTCCATCCGCGCCTGGCCAGAATCGCGCAGCCATTGGCACAGATCGCAGCCAGCGTGCCTGCGACAGCGCTCTTCCCCGTCCTTCTTTTGCTGCTCTTCAAGACAGGCGCAGGCATGGGCACGGCCGCCGTTCTGCTCATGCTGCTCGGCACCCAGTGGTACGTGCTCTTCAACGTCATCGCTGGCGCCATGGCCATTCCGAACGACCTGAAGGAAGTGGCGCGGCTCTTTCGCTTCAGCACCGTGCAGCGCTGGCGCACCGTGATCCTGCCGGGCATCTTTCCTTACCTGCTCACGGGGTTGATCACAGCCAGCGGCGGCGCATGGAACGCCAGCATCATCGCCGAGTACTTCCGCCTGAAGAGCAACACGCTCACCACCTTCGGACTCGGGGAACAGATCAGTGCCGCCACAGACGCCGGACGCTTCGCCGTTCTGCTCCTCGCGACCATCGTCATGGCATTGATGGTGGTCACGATCAACCGTCTGATCTGGCGCCCGCTCTTCCGGATCGCAGAATCAAAATACAAGCTGGGCGCTTAGTCAGCCTTGTCTCGTGAAAAGCACTACCGCTTTTTACGGAAGGCAAAAATTACCGCGAGCACCGGCGGAGCAATCAATGCGCCCCACGGCGGCAACAAGATTCCACCGACGATGGGTCCCAGCATCGCCGCCCACCAAGGCACAAGCGTCGTCCGCTTCAACAGCATCGGCTGCACGATCAGTCCATCGACAATCGCGATAAACGCATAGAGCCCGAGCGTCCACCAGAGTTTGTCGAAGTCAGTGTCCGACGAGGCAAGCGCAGCCGACACTGCAGGACCACAAACCGCGATTGCCATACCTATCCCCGGGACGAACTGGCAAAAAGCAGCCACCAGCGCCCAAAGTGGCGCCCACGGAACGTGGATAAAGTAGAGTCCCACAAACCACATCAAGCCAACGCACAACGCATCGAGCGTCGTTGCGCGCCACCATCCGGCGATTGCTCCGCCGGCTGTGCGGAAAGGATCTCCGCCACTTGGTGACGTCGAAATCCCAGAGTTGTTTGTGCGTTCCAGCGTAGTACGTACGTCATTCATCAGACACTCCATTGACCACGCGGGCCACGCGTACAAACGCGCACTTATTGGATGCATCAGACCGAATCGATACGCAGAACAGGACTCGAAAGGTACTGCAGAGCGGTGCGATTCCGCTGCGTACAGATGGGGAGCGATAACCAAAATGGCTGTAATGATGCAGGGCTTCTACTGGGATTGTGCGAAGGAAGAGGACAAGCTGGGCGAGTGGTGGAACTTCGTCGCGGGCGAAATTCCTAAGCTGGGTAAGAAGGGTGTAGGTTTCGATTCGATCTGGCTGCCACCGATCAGCAAGGGCGCCGACAAGGGCACCATGGGTTATGACCCATATGACTACTTCGATCTCGGTGACTTCGAACAGAAGGGCCAGTTGAAGACCAGCTTTGGCAACCGTGCAGAGCTTGAAAAGCTGATCGGCATCATCCATGAAAATGGCATGGGCGCCATCGCCGACATGGTCATCAACCACAACAGCGGCGCCGATGCAGAAGAAGAAAATCCTCTCGACGGCGAGAAGCGCTGGACTAAGTTCACGCCTGCGAGTGGTAAGTTCGCGCGTAACTGGGACTGCTTCCACCCATCGCGTTACGAGAAGGTCATGATGGAAGGCGAGCAGTTCGCTGGCTTCCCGCATCTGTGCCATCGCAACCCGAAGGTCTACGGCGCGATGTATGACTACGCCCGCATGATCATTGAAGATCTTGACTTTGACGGCTTCCGCTTCGACTTCGTAAAGGGCTTCGGCGCATGGATGATCGGCCTGCTTGCGAAGTACGAATATCAGAAGAAGAACAACCCGAATTTCTCACCTTTTGTTGTAGGTGAATATTGGAGCGGACCGGAAGACATTGGCGACTGGCTGGATTCGGTAAGCAAGCTAACCGATTCGCAGATCGCCGCGTTTGACTTCCCGCTGCGCTACAAGCTGAAAGACGTCTGCGATACGCCGAACTATGATCTGCGCAACCTGACGGACGGTAACTCGGTTTCTGCTGCGCGTCCCTTCAACGCTGTGACCTTCACGGAAAATCACGACATGGGCGGCAACGAAGTCGTCAATGACAAGATGCTCGGATACTCCTTCATCCTCACGCAGGACGGCTATCCCTGCGTCTTTTGGAAGGACTATTACAACTTCGGTCTCGCGCGTCCCAACTCGCCGAACGGCATCGATGCGCTGGTCAGCGCGCACCATAAGCATGCCGGTGGAGAGAGCTGCATCCTTCATGCGGATCCGGATCTCTACATCTCGCAGCGCGGCGGTAATGAAGGCCAGTCCGGACTGATCTACGTGCTCAACAACCTGGGCAACCAGTGGAGCGGCACTACCGTTCAAACCAAGTGGCCCAATACACGCTTCGTTCCCGTTGCGTGGGATGGCAAGGACGAGGCACACCCCGACGAGCGCAGCACCGACGCCGAGGGCAAGGGCGAGTTCCCTGCGCCTCCTCGGGGCTACTGCGTCTACGCACCCGTTTTCGAATAGATCGACGTCGATCCGCGACAGGCCCGCAGCATCATGCTGCGGGCTTTCTTTTTTTCTGCCGGTGCGAATGGACCGGGATCGGTGTCGCTCCAGCGGAAGTGACTCTGGCAGCTACACTGAACCTATGCGTCTTCGCGCCCAATTTCTGCTGTCGGCCTTTGCGCCCGAGCACTTCCCATCCACCGTCAAGACCGGCGGCGTGCCGGAGATCGCCTTCCTCGGCCGCTCCAACGTCGGCAAGTCGAGCCTGATCAACGCGCTTCTCGGCGAAGGCCAGGCACGCGTCTCGTCCACCCCCGGCCGCACGCGCTCCATCAACTTCTTCGCGATGCATGAGGTGCTGAACTCCGGCACCATGCGGCCCAACCCCGCGCTCATCCTGGCCGATCTGCCGGGCTACGGCTACGCCAAGATCTCAAAGTCCATCTCGGCCGAGTGGTCGAGCTTCGTCGACCCGTATCTCGCCGACCGCGAGACACTCGCGTTGAGCTGCTGCCTGGTGGACACCAACATTCCGCCGCAGGAGAGCGATGCTCAGATGATCAAGTACATGCAGCTGCACCGTCAGCCGTTTGTGGTCGTCGGTACCAAGAGCGATCGCCTGTCGAACAACACCCTTGCCAACTCCATCGCAACACTGAAGCGCGAGCACGGCGTGGGCGAGATCATCGCTGTCGCCGCCAAGGAAGGCAAGAACGGCCGCGGCATGAAAGAACTTTGGGCCCGCATCGAAGCGGCTCGCGTCGGCACCGAGACAGAGGGATAGTCATGGGACTGCGGTGACTCCATGAGTGCACCCCTCCCCCCCGTCATTCTTCGCAAAAATCAGATTCTAAAGGACTTGAGTTTTCCCAAATCGGCAAAAATCAAATTCCAAAGGACTTACACGCAAAAATCAGATTCGAAAGGAGTTAGCAGCAGGACCACAAGCTGAGCGATTCCCTGTCTTCTATTCTAGCGAGTTGCGAGAAATAACCCGCCAACTTTATCTCTTATGGAATGAGTGGTTTAAGCCTTCACGGGGGTTGACAGACTTTGCCAGTGTGATCTGTCGAGCGATCGCGGGAAGAGCGTTGGTGCAGCACGCAACCACTGCCGCGTGACCTCCGACATCGCGGCGTCTCCCTCAGCCGCTGCGAGCAAAGCCGCATCCAGGCTGCGGCGCTCCGCCTGGTTTGTTGCGGTGTCCGTAGTGATCGCCCAGTGAGCGCCGACCGTAAGCTCCACTTCACCCGGCCCGATCAGGCCAAGTCCATGAAGACGTTCCGCACCCCAATCCTTCAGGATTCCGATCGCTGCCGCCTCGGCGTCGGAAAGTTCCCGGGCCACCGCAAGAGATCGCGGCAGAACTCCGCGTTCCGCCATCTCCGATAGCCACTGTTCCACCGAGCCACCCAGCGCGACGGTAATTGCCCTGCCCTGCCGTACTTCGTTCTTCAACGCGCGCAAGGCCTCATCGAGCGTGGTGACGGTGAAGGTAGCGCAGCCCTCACGCGATGCCTCTCGCAGGCGTGCGGGATCGTCTTCAAGTAACAGCGCAGCCGCGCCAGCAGCCAGTGAGGCCAGCGCAAAGGCACGCCCGGCATCGTTCAGACCAAGGCCAAGCACGAGCGAACCAGCCCACACCGTCCGGTGCAGGCGAAGCGCAGTAAACAATCTGAGAGTATCTGCCTGCGATGCAGCCAACGCCGACTACCAGGTCGTGTACAGCGAGCCATCCGTGGACAACTGCTGCGCACCGCTGTGCACGTCGTTGATGCCGGTGGCTGTCTCATCGACGTTCTGGTACTGGTCAGACCGATCGCCCACCCACGTATCCGTGCGATGTGTCATCGGGTCCAGCGGCATCGACTTCAGGTAGCCCGAGGTCACCAGTTCATCCAGCGACTGCGGCGCCTTCTGCTTGTCGACCGTGTAACTGTCGATGGCCTGCCGCATGGTGTGCAGGTCTTCGCGCAATACCGCTTCCCGCGCCACCTTCAAGTGATGCGTAAAGGCCGGCACAGCCATCGCCGCCAGAATGCCAATGATCATCATGACGACGATCAGTTCCAGCATCGTAAAGCCGCTCTGACCCGCGTGCGGGGCAGCAGCCGAACCACAGTCCGTGGAAGCCGGATCGAGCGTACGCCGGGATGTCTTGTCAGTCGTCATCGCCCTTACCATTCCGAGTACTTGGTGCCATCCAGAGCAGTGCCCTGGCTCTTCGAGTGCACATCGAAGACGTTCTGCCCGCCCCAGCTCGTACTATCCGCATCGTCCTGCATGGCGCGCAACTGCCACTCCGTACCCTTCGTCATCGGATCGATCGGGATGCGACGAAGGAAACGCACCTTCTTGTCCTTTACGTCCACGCCGTTTATCAGTGTCTCCAGGTCGGGCGGATAGTTGAAACTGTCCACCTTGGTCTGAAAGGCGCCGCGTTCCGCTGCGTCTTTGTAGTGGTCGATGGCGCTTCGCATCTCCCACAAGGCCGCGCGCAACTCACGTTCCTTGGTGCGCTTGACCTGCCAGCGCGTGACGGGCACTGCCGCCGTTGCCAGGATGGCGATGATGCTGACTACGACAACCAGCTCGACCAGCGTGACACCCGCCTCGCTACCAAGAGCAGATCGGGTACCACGCTGTCGTGCGGCTTCGCGGATTTTCGTCCACAGGATCACGAAACAGCCTCTTAGCGGACGTGAACCGTCGCAGCGCTGCCCACCGCAGGCAGGTTGGTTTGCGCGCTATCCTTCGCGCCCACCTTCACCAGCGACACCTGGGAATCACCCGGCGCGTTCGCGCGGAAGGTGAGGACACAGACAGATCCCTGGCCATCCATGCCACGCACCGCAGGCGGCCGCGAGATGGAGATTGTCACCATGCCGTTGCCCTCGTCGCGGTGCACGATTGCCACCGACTGGCCGTCACGGCCCAAGAACTCACCCGAATCCACATTTACCAGCGATAGCAGCGATGGGTTGAACTGAACCTGCAGCGGCACCGAGTAGAGATCCTTCGCGCCATTGGCGATCACCGCCATCTGGAAGGTGCTGCCCATGGCCTGCGTCGTCTGACCGGGTGTGATGCTGAAGCTGACAGGGCCGCCAGCGCCAGGGATTGCCTGTGCCGCGGCTGTTGCAGCCGTGGTGGGTGTCCCACCAGCTGCAAGCGCCTGCATCGCTCGCTGCGATCCCGGCGAGTTCTCATTGCCGACCTGCCCGATCATCGCCGCCGCTGCCTGCGCTGCGGTCAACGGAGCTCCGTTGGCTGCAGCCGCATTGCTGCGCTGTTGCTGGAAGGCGCCAGTTGACAGGCTGGCGGAGGTATCCGTCGCCACGGACTCTGGAACGGCATCGTGCCGCAGCTCAATGCTCTGTCCTGTGCCGGTGTCGAGGGCGCGCGTATTCATTCGCGTCACCAGCGGCTCACGCACGATGTGCGGAATCAGCAGAAAGACGACCTCATCCTGTGCGCGATCCCGGTTGTTCGAACGGAAGAAGTTCTTCAGGATCGGAATGCTGGCGAGACCGGGCGTACCCGAGATGGAGTCCGTCTCAGACCGAGAAAGAATGCCGGCCAGGATGCTGGGCTCGCCTTCCTTCAACTGGATGACCTGCTCCACCTTGCGTTGCGCGATGATGGGCTGTGTCACGCCGGAGATGCTGACGCTTCCATTCTGGCTGGAGATCTCCAACGCCATCTTCAGCGTGATCTCGCGATCCGCGTGGACCGTCGGCGTCATGTCAATCAGTACACCGACATCGATGTACTGGAACTGCGTATTGACGAGCGAACTGACCACCGAGGTCGAAGCACCGGAAGAGTACGATCCGGTCGCGATCGGAATACGCTGACCAATCTTCAACTGTGCGCGCTGACCATCTGTCGCACGGATGCGCGGATTCTGCAGCACGCGGGTGTCGTTATCCGTCAGCAGCGCGTTCACCGTAGCCGTTCCCAATGACACCGCAAAATTCGCGCCGGTAAGATGCGCCAGCGTGTTCAGCGTGGGTGACGTCGAGGTGCTGCTGGTGCTGCTGCCGGTCGTCGTGGTGCTGCCGGTAGTGCTGGACGTCGTGGTGGAGTTTGCCACCTGCGGCGTAATGGAGAAGCTCTGGGGCAGGGTCACACCCAGGTTCCGCGCGCGATCCCGATTTACTTCCAGCACGGCAACGTCGACCACCACTTCGCTGTGAGGACGGTCGAGATTGTTCAGCAGCTCCTGCGTCAGCAGCAGTTGGTCCGGCGTTGCGCGCATTACGATGGCGTTCTGGCTCGGCACCAGGAAGATCTTCACGTTCTGGTCGAGCACGTTACGCAGTGCGGTCAGCAGTTCGTTCTGGTCGGCCTGGGTCGCGGCGTTGGACAGGTAAAAGGTCTGCACCGCAACCGACGCCAGGTCAGTACGCTTTGTCTGCGTATTCTGCGCAACGAAGATGGTGTTGTTCGTGACCGCCTTGTAGAACGTTCCGGCCTGCGTGCCCAGGATGCGCAGTGCATCGTTCAACGACACGTTGTTCAGGTCAAGCGCAATGCGGCGCGAGGTGTAGTCCGGATCAAAGATCACGTTCAGGCCGGCCTCTTTGCCGATCGCCTGATAGAGCACCTTGGTGTCTTCCACCATGTGCAGCGTCAACGGATTGTTGGAGACGGGCTTGAGCTTCAGCGGCTCCGAGATGGACAACATGTCGGGCGTGGGCCCAACCGGCACCGGCAGGTCGAGGCTGCTCGTCGGCGCGTCAGACAGCAGACGCTCCGTGACCGTGATCTCCTGCTGTGCGGCCTGGTTGCCGCCGTCGATCGCCAGTGCGCGCTCAAACTCGGTCAGCGCGCCGCGCATGTCGCCGCTCTGCCGCAGAACGCGGCCACGGTCCACGTGCGCTGCCGCCGCTGAGAAGCGTGCGCGCTCAAAATGTGTCTTGTAGCGGAGATCCTTCGGCTTGAGCAGGTGCGCCTGGCGATACGCCTCGAAGGCTGCGTCCCAGTCTTCGCTGACTTCCGCATCCGCGCCGCGCTTCGACCACGCGTTGGCCGACTGCGTATGACCCGCAGGGATCGTCACTGCAGCCATTGAGAGCAGCACCATCGCAGCCGCGCCCGACCGCAGAAGACCGCGAGGAAGACTGTGACAAAGGCTGCGGCCCTGCCCCTGGCTCTCGCCGCCTTTGCCCAACATTATCTTCGTCAACTTCAGCGTCCGCCTTCCAGGTGATGCCTGCTTCCCGTTGGACGAGCGTGAGCAGAAGATGCTCACAACAAATCCGATGCGGGAGGCGCGATTCTGCCTGTTTTCGTGAGTCGAGTGTACCATCGCGCCCCCAAGGTCCGGTGCGTCCGCAAGGGCCGTGCTAGCATCTGAAATCTTATGCCTCACAGTCCTACAGCGACGCAACAAAATCCTCCCAAGAAGCCGAAGGAGCGCGACGCCGTTGCCGTGGGCACCCGCGACGCCGCTTACAACCGGCAGGCCGGACACAATTACTTCCTCTCTGACCGCTGGGAGTGCGGTGTTGCACTGCGCGGCACCGAGGTGAAAAGCATCCGGGAAGGCAAGGCAAACCTGCGCGACGCCTACGGCCTGGTCAAGGACGGCGAGGCCTTCCTGCTCAATGCGCATATCGGCGCCTTCTCCCATGGCAACACCATGAATCATGAGGAGACCCGGACTCGGAAGTTGCTGTTGCATAAGGAAGAGTTGCGGAGACTGACCGTTAAGACGAAGGAGAAGGGCTTTACGCTCATCCCAACGCGTCTCTATTTCAAAAATGGTCGTGTCAAATGTGAACTGGCCCTGGCCAAGGGCAAACAGGACTGGGACAAGCGCGAGACCGAACGGAAACGCGAAGCGGATAAGGAAGCCAAATCCGCGATTGCGCGCAGCCAGCGCCGATAAGCGATCCCGCGGCACCAAGTCGCATTCCCGTCTGTTCATTTCGCTACACGAATCGGCATACACTCAATAGCTGTATGAGCACACAGCTGTTGTTTTCGGATGCCGTTTCCTTTGCCACACCTCTGCTTGCCGTCTTCGCCGTCGACATCGCCGTTGGTACTGACGCCCCAGCCCTGCCCACTCTGCTTACCACCAGCGACGCGCTCAGTGACGCCGCGAGCGCCTTTCTCACAAGCGGCGAGTTCAAGGCGGCATGCGGTGAGACGCTGCTTCTTCACAGTCCCAATGGCCTGAAGGCAGACCGGCTTCTGATCGTGGGACTTGGCAAGGTCAGCAAGCTTGCGCCTACGGAACTCCGCATCGGGGCAGGTACTGCCGTCCGCGTCGCCAAGACGAAGTCCATCCGCAACATCGCCATCGTCTTCCCGGAAGATCGCGCCATCTCGGACGAACACCTCGAAAGCCTCGACTGCATGCCCTCCGCCCGCTCGCTGGTTGAGGGTGCTTTGCTGGCCGACTTCGATCCCGACACCTATCGCAGCGACCGCAAAGACCGCAGTCTGGAGAGCATCACTCTGCTCGCGCCCGACCAGCAGAAGGCTACGCAGGATGAGATCCGCGCGGGCCATGCAGAGGGCGTCATCTTCGCGGAAGCGCAGAACTTCACACGCTCACTGGTCAACGAGCCCGGGAATGTCCTTACGCCGACCGAACTCGGCAGGCGCACTGCTGCCATGTGCCAGACAGCCGGACTTTCGTGCGAGGTCCACAGCACGGCGAAGCTGAAAGAGCTTGGCATGGGCGCATTCCTGGGTGTCGCCCAGGGCTCGGCAGAGCCACCGGCACTCATCGTCATGCGGTACAAGCCGGCGCAGCTGGCGCCGGGTGGCAAGATCGTCGCGCTCGTCGGCAAAGGCATTACTTTCGACACGGGCGGCATCTCCATCAAGCCAGCCGATGGCATGGACAAGATGAAGTACGACATGGCCGGTGCCGGTGCCATGATCGGCGCCATGCAGGCTATCGCGGCTCTGAAGCCGAAGATCGAAGTCATCAGCGTGATCTGCTCGGCGGAAAACATGCCCAGCGGCACGGCGTACAAGCCTGGCGACGTACTCACCGCGATGTCCGGCAAGACCATCGAAATCATGAACACTGACGCCGAGGGCCGCCTGGTGCTGGCCGACGGTCTGCACTATGCGAAGACCCTTGGCGCGACCCACCTTATCGACGCGGCGACTCTGACCGGCGCAGTCGTCGTCGCACTGGGCAAAGTGAACTCAGGCCTCTTCTCAAATGACGAAGCTACCTGCGATCACTTCCACGCAGCGGCGAAGATTGCGGGCGAGCACTTCTGGCGGCTGCCCTGCACCGAAGACTACCGCGAACTCATCAAGAGCAGCATTGCGGACATCATGAACACTGGACGGGATCGTTGGGGCGGCAGCATCACCGCAGCCATGTTCCTGAAGGAGTTCGTCGGCGATACGCCGTGGGTACACCTCGACATCGCCGGGCAGGCATGGATTGACGATCACCATACCGAAATCGCGAAAGGCCCCAGCGGCGTCGCCGTGCGTTCCATCGTCGAATGGGTGAGGGCGCTGTCTGTATGACGCTCGCTGAGTCTACGATTCTCGTCGTCGACGACGAGCCAATCCTGCGGCTCACCTTTTCTCTTGTGCTGAAACAGACAGGTGCCACGGTGCACGTGGCCGAAGACGGCATTAACGCGCTCGACGTCCTGGAACGTGAGCGCGTCGACGTTATTCTGAGCGACAAGCAGATGCCACAGATGGACGGCATCGCGATGATCCGAACGCTGCGCGAACGCGGCAACACTGCGCCGGTCGTGCTCTTCGTCAACGGAGTCGCCTCCGAAAGTCCTGCAGAGATGGACCGCCTCGGGGTCACCGAGACCGTCACGAAACCACTGCACCCCGCGGAACTGGTCAAGATTCTGGCGCGGGTGGTCGAGCCAATTCCGGCAAGCGGGAAGCAGCCGTAAACACTGCTTCCCGCACCCGAAATTACATCGAAGCCGGCACCGAAATTCCCAACCAGCCAAGCACCCGTTCCAGCTCCCGATAGCCTACGGCCGCGGTCGCCAGCAGCAGCTTCTTGCGTGACTCGTCGGTCTCGTTCAGCACGTGGTTGCGGTGGTAGAAGTTGTTGAACTCCTGCGCCAGTTGGAACGCATACCGAGCCACGATTGCAGGCTCTGCCGCGGCAATCGCCTGTTCCACCACGGTCGTCACACGAGACGCAATTAGCCACATCGCCCACAGGCTGTCTCCTGCTTCGCCCGTAAAGTATGGCGCGAGATCGAAGCCCTGCAGACCACGAATGGCGTCCTCGTGCGACACGCCCGACTTACGCAGAATGTTGGCCGCGCGCACCGCCGAATACTGCACATAGGGACCGGTCTCGCCCTCGAACGACAGTGCCTCGCGGAAGTCAAAGGCGATCAGCGTATTGCGCGTGAACTTCAGCATGAAGTAACGCAGGGCACCGATCGCAATCTTCTCCGCTGCGTCCTGCCGCAGCGCTTCCGCGTCTTCGGGATGCCGCGAATCCACCTCGGCCTTTGCGGCTGCAATCAGCCGATCGAGCAGGTCATCCGCCTTTACGCCAAAGCCCTTGCGACCGCTGACCTCGATGTAAGCGCGCTGCTTGTCTTCGTCGGAGAGGACGTAGCCCAGCTCCTCGGCACAGCGCGGCGTCAGCGCCACGAACTCATAGTTCACGTGCGTGTAGTGCTCCGCCGCTTCGGTATACCCCATGGCGCGTAGTGACTCCACCACGTTGGCTTGCGGATCGTTCTGCCGTGAGTCGATCACGTTGTAGATCGCCGTTGCCTGGCCGTAGTGCGGGTGCTTCTCTTCGCCATCCATCGTGCTGATCCAGCACGGATGCGTCGCGTACTCACGGAAGATCTTGTAGCCAAAGTCACGGCCCGGCAGCAGACCAAACTTCCAAAGGTGATACGCAATGTCCTTACCGACGTACGTCACGGTTCCGTTGGAACGAACGATGACCTTGGCGTCTTCATCGATCGCGCCCTCTTCGACGGCGTCCGCATTCGGGCGACGCATCACCCAGCAGCCCTTGTTCTTGCCTGCAGTCTCTTCGTACAGCACGCCACGCTCGATCATCAGCGTGCGCGCCGCATCCCAGAAGTGTCCGTGCAGGATCTCGCTCTCGCGCGGCAGGAAGTCGTACTCGATGCCGAGCCGCTCCATCGTCTCCAGGTGTCGCTCCAGCACAGCGGTCGCAACCAGGTCCGCAACCCGCGAGACCTCATTGTTCCCTTCCTCAAGCTCATGCAGCGTATCCAGCCGCAGCTTCTTGCGGGCTTCCTTCTCCGCAGGATCACTGTCGTACCACTGCGACACGCGCGCATACAGATCCCACATGAAGTAATCGACACGCTCGCCACGAGCGATCAGGCCACCGATCAGTTCATCCACCTGCTCCGGCGTCTTGCCTTCCAGGTGCAGCAGCGCAACGACCACATCTGCCACCTGAACACCCGTGTTGTCGATGTAGTTCTGCACCACCACGGGATAGCCGGACTTGTAGTCGTCCTTCTTCAACAACCGCGCAAAGGTATCGCCGAGAATGGCATTGCGCAGATGACCCACATGCGCAGCCTTGTTGGGGTTGATGCTCGTGTGTTCGATCAGCCGCAGGCCCTTGCCGCCAACGTCGGCATGCTCGCCCTTTGCGATCCGCCGAGCAGCATCCGCGCGATCCAGCTTGATGTTCAGGTAGCCGGCGCCCGCAACTTCCACGGCCGCAACGCCGTCCATGCCGCTCAACTCCGCAGCAAGCTCGGCCGCAATCATCTTTGGCGCCTTACGCAGACGCTTCGCCAGCTCGAACGCAACCGGTGTTGCGATCTCGCCAAGCGCAATCGTCGGCGGCTGCTCCGTCGCAATATTCGCGCCGGTAATGTCGTACTTATCCTTCAGCACCTGCTCCATTTTGGTGAGCAGTGCCTGTCTCTGTGTGCGGTACATAGTTTGATCTCGCGATGTTTCGGGAACTTAGTGCGTTTCGGGAACTTCCAGATCGACGGGAACGGCTGCCAACTCTTCCGTCAGCGGCTTGCTCATTGCGCCACGCGCGGCACGATGCACCAGGAAGCCAATGCCTCCCACTGCCGTGATGGCAAACCAGATCAGCACATGGACCAGCACCGCAAACAACGCGGCATCGTCCGCCATGGCGCCCTGCGACTGCATGGCCAGCTTAGCCGATCCTTCAAAAGGGCCAATGCCACCGGGCGCGCTCGGCAGCATAAACGACAGGTTGCTCAGCGACGCAGCAAGCCAAGGCCCGCGTACACCGGACTCGATGCCGACCATCTTCGCCGCCGAGATAAACAACACACTCTCGCAAAACCACACGGCCGAGGTAATCAGCACTAACCAAATACGATCGACAAAGGTAAGGTGAAGCACTGCGTCAAAAAGCAGACTGGCCCATTCGCCCAGCTTCTTCGTGCGTGGATGCTGACCAAAGCGAGCCACCAGCCCATGCGTGATCCGCTGCAACAGCCGCGTCCCGAAGAGCAACGCTCCCAGGCCTACGGCCGCAACCATCAGCAACACGATCGCCAACTCCTGCACACCCAGGCTGTGCCCATAAATGGTGTGCTGCGGGAAGCGCGAATCCGCACCCTGTAGCTCGACCACAAAAAAGGTGAAGAGCATGAAGATGTCGAGCAGCCGCTCCAGCAAAACAGTACTCAGCACCGTCGACGAAGGCGCATTCACATCCGGCGCATACGCAAAGATGCGCATAAAGTCGCCGATACGGAACGGCAGAATATTATTCGCAGCCAGGCTGGTCAGCAGCACGCGTACGCACGCACGATACGAAGCCTTGACCGGCCGCAGCATGTACCACCAGCGATAGCCGCGCAGAGCATAGTCACATACGATGAACGCAACAAAAACGCCGATCCAAACCGGGTGCGACAGCCGCATCTCGCGCAGCCGGTCCACCTTCAGATCACGAAGAACCCGCCAAAGAAAATAAGCAGAGATGGCAAAGCCCGGAATCAGCTTCCAATACTTCCGCGCTGTACTGACCTTTTCGTTCTGGCTCAAGCGGCGATCCTTCCGTCTGCGTTCCCACGGGCCGTAGACGGGCCAAGGTGTTGGGGGGACATCCCTCCGATTATACGGAGCCGATAAACCTCACTCGCACACGGGGAGGAACACCCTTAGCCACCGGGTCGGACCACGGTCATTCCAGCCGCAAGGTCATCGCCTCAAAGTCAACCGTGAAAGCGCGTGCCTGCCGAAGCAGATCCATACCCAGGTTGCCGGGAGCCCAGGCTCCGTTCCCATGTTCGGTGAAGACATGCGCCGGGCTAAGCGCCAGGCTCTTTCCGCCAAAGGCAAACGTGACCGATGGCAGCAGCAGCGAGGCGTTCACGACCTTCCCGCCAAGTCCCTCAAGTGCCCGCTCCTCAGGCTGGCCACTCTTCATCAGGTCCGGCAGAGCCTTCGCAAACGGCGGGTTCAGGTCCGTATCCACCGCGCCGGTGTCCAGCGTGAAATCCAGATGCATCCCTTCCACCAGCACATCAACGACGGGGCTTGAGTTGTGAAAGAGCATGTTGCACGTGTTGATATCCGGCTTACCGGCAGGAAGCCCAAACTCAAACCTGCCCTCTGGTGTCCAGCGAAAGGTCCGCATCGCAATCAGCAACGGCAGCCCGATGATCCCGCGCTCATTCTTCGGAGCATGGGTCCACGGCTCGCCCGAATCGGCAATTACCAGGAACGGCACATTCCGAAGATGAAGTCCGCCGATCCGCAGATCAGAGACAAGCGCCACTCTGAGTCCGGAGACACCGCGTCCACTGGAGTCGTTCATCTTCCCTTCGACAGGTTTCGCAAGGATGCCAAGCTCCTTCGCCTCGGACTCGCCCATGATCGAAATCGCAGCGCCCGTATCGAAGAAGAACTTCAGGTCCTTGCCATTCGCCTGGAACGGCAGCGAGAGGCTCCCCGGCTCGATCGCCATACTGGTCGGCTTCATCTCGACGACCGACATCTTCGGCAACTCATTCAGTGCCGTGAAGATCGAGAGCATACTCTTCGCATCCGAGGCGTTCGGGCTCTCGCGCAATGCCGCCACGATCTCTCCGTACCCCTCGCGGTACATGCCGTTCCGGAAGTACAGATTGCCCAACAGATCATGGGCCTCGTATGCCTCGTCCGAGTGTGGATCATGCTGAATGACCGCCTGCAGTTCCTTCGTCGCCGTTTGAACGCGGTTCGCCGATGCGTCAACAGCTCCCTTGTACAGGCGCGGCGCGCTGGAATGAGCAACGGCATCCCGCAGCGCAAAGACATGCTTCGCGTCGTAGGCCGCCTTCAGGGCCTCCGGGCTCTGCGCCTGCAAACCGTGCACCATGACTAGAATCACCTGTAAGGCGATCAGGGGTATCAGCCGCATGTGGTCTCCTGCATCTCATGTTGGAGCGGAACAAACCAACCATACTCGGGTTACCTGAAATCGACACTGCAATCTTCCGGCGTCGATCCAGTGATCCAAACCAGTTGAAGCAGACCCACGAGAGTTCATGGCAACCATCACACTCCTGCCCCAGGTAGACCAGTCGCAGCGCGACGGTCACACCCAGGGCACACAGTCTGCCCGACCGAGAACAGCGTGGTTCCTCCTCTGCGCCGTCCTTGCCTTCGGACTGCTGGGCTACCACCCCTTCGCCGAAGATGGCGGCATCTACGCAACGGGCGTCACCCTGCGGCTGCATCCGGAACTCTTCCCCACCGAGCGCAATCTTCCACACTCCTTCGCCATCGCTCACACCTCGCAGAGCCTCTTCGTCCCCTCGGTCGCACAGTTGATCCGTCTGCTGCACCTGCCGCAGGACTGGGCGATGCTGCTGCTCTTCGCAACGGCCTTGCTGGCCACGCTGCTCGCCGCTGGTTCACTGGCCCGCGCGCTCTTCCCTTCAATACGCGCACAGCGAGGTGCGGTACTACTGCTTGCCGTATCGCTCGGTCTACCGGTTGCCGGCACCTCGCTCTACCTGGCAGACCCCTACCTCACGGCCCGTTCGCTGTGGACACCGCTGGTGCTCTACGGGCTCTCGCTGCTGCTACGCTCCCGTGCACGCGCCGCGCTCCTCTGCCTCGTTGTGTCTGCACCGCTTCACCCCCTGATGACCGTTTGGGCGGCGCTGCTCTTTGCGACGGTCATGGCGCGCCGGTCAAACCGCCCGGCTGCCTGGACCGCAGGCCTGGCCGCCGCGACTCTTGCAGCCATGGCCACCCTCCAAGCATTCGCTCCGCCCGATTCCGGAGCCGTCCGGGCCGCATCCCTTAGCCGCGGCTACTGGTTCCTCGCACAGTGGGAGTGGTACGAGTGGGTCGGCCTCGTCGCAGCACCCGTCCTGCTGCTGCTCTTTGCCACTTGGAATCCGCTCCGTAAGCGGACCTCGCAGAGCGGCCGTGATCTCTGCCTGGCGCTGGTCATCGTCGCCGGCATCGTCACCGCAGCGGCGCTCCTGCTGATCCACCCCGGCGACGCCAGCCTGCTGCTGGCACGCATGCAGCCCCTGCGCATGCTGCATCCGCTATACCTGGTCTTCGTCCTCATGGCCGGTGGCCTGCTCGGCGATCTGCCGCAACGGCTGCGCTGTATGCCTGCGGCCGCATGCATCGCGGCCGGCATCGGCCTGCTCACCATGCAGCGCGGCATCTATGCGCACTCCGGCCAATGGGAACTACCCGGCGCCACGCCCGCAAACGCCTACGAACGGGCCTTTCTATGGGTTCGTGACAACACGCCTGTCGACGCCGTATTCGCAGCCGACGCCGACTACACCAAGGCTCCCGGAGAAGACGCGCAGATGTTTCGCGCTGTCGCGCAACGCACGGCGCTGCCCGACCAGGCAAAGGACGGCGGCATCGCCTCCGTCATACCCGCGCTCGCAGAGACGTGGAAACGCGAAAGCGATCTGCAAACCGGCCTGGCCACTGCCACCGATGCGCAGCGCCTCACATGGGTGCGGCCCCTGGGCGCAACCTGGCTGCTGCTGCCAGCGGCCGCGCAGACCGCCTTCGACTGCCCATTCCGCAACAGCGCCGCAAAGGTCTGCCGCCTCCCCTGACTGTTGCGGCGGCAACAAACAACAAAGGCATGGCGCGAGCCATGCCTCTGTTTCTGATCGTCGTGCGAGTTTTACGGGACCCGCAGCGGGCGCAACCCATCCAGCGGGAACAGGCCCGTCGGGTAATCTTCCGTCGGATACTGTGGCCGGAAGAGGTACCGCGCAAAGAAGCTCGGCTGCACCATTGTGAAGTTATTCGTATTGTTCGCGGAGAGCGCGCCGCCCACATACCAGTGCTCTGCAACGCGATAGCTGAACTGGCCGCCGATATTGAAGTTCGCACCCGTACTTGTGTTGCGCGCGACCTCGGCCGTCGTGCAGGTGTGCTGCGCAATCTGCGTCAGCGTGCAGCCCGAATAGGCGCCGCTCTGCTGTACCGGGTCCAGCGGAAACAGCTTCGCATTCTGTTCTTCGAACGTCTGGACACCCAGCGCACCCGAAAGCGAGTAATGGAAGTTGGTCTTGTAGTAGCCGTTAAACGTTACCGGAACCGAGCCCAGGAAGTAGACGTTCGGGCTGAAGTAACCACCGTTCCCGTAGCTCAGCGGTCGCTCGTTATGGGTGTAATGCATGCCGAAGAAGCTGCCGCCCACAGTCATCGAACCGACGCCCGGGAATTGCTTCACGCGGAAGTAAGCTCCCATCGTGCCTTCAATTTTCTTGTTGTCCAGCACGTGATATCCGGTGACCGTTCCGCCATCGCCCGAGATATAGAAACCTGATTTCTCATCGCCAAGATCAAACCGTGCGCCGCCGACAGTCGAGACCACGCCACCCCAGATATTGCCTTCAAAGACGGGCGTCGCTGATCCCGGGTCGCGCAGACCCGCAATCGACAATTGGGTATCCTTCACGGAGTCGCGCTCGCCGAACAGCGTCAGGTGATTAAACAGCCGGAAACGTGCGCGTCCGATGATGTTGCTGACAAGAAATTCGTACGGTGTGTAGCCGACGGAGATGCCGAAGTTGGTCCCGGAGATCTGAAACTCGCCGCCAACGCCCGAGTTGAACTGCGGCGCGGGCGCTGTGATGGCCGTGATCGGCAACGTACCCAGCACTGGCACAGCGGCAGTCGTGGGATCGACGCCCGTCAGGTCCAGCGTTCCGCTGTTCAGGAAGACAGCCTTCGGGATTACAGAGAAACGGACACGCCTGCCCGTAACGATCGTCGCTTCAAACGGGATCTCGTAGTCGAATAGACGCTCGACGCCGGCGCGGCCGCTGCGGTAACGCACGCTGCCCGTACCGCCCATCCATGCGCTGTAGCTGGCCTCCAGCGTCGCCAAGTCCAGCTCCGTCTGCTGCCGCTCAGTCAGCGGCGGGGGCGGAGCTGCACCATTCGGATCGTAGTTGCCGCGCAGCGGTGGGATGTTGCGCGCAATCAACTGCTCATCCGACGGGATCGGGCCAGTGCCGTTGTACGGCGGTAGATCGGGGTACGGCTGATTCGTCAGACCCGTGGGTGCGGCTGGATAGAAGATCGGCGCACCGGCGGGTCCAACTCCGGTCACTGCTGTGGCAGACCGCTGCCGAACCGGACGACGTGGCGCGCGGTGCGCGATCAAACCACCCGTCGGCCGCGGATACTGCTGGCCGTAGGCCTCTCCACCGCTCTGCGCGGTCTGGGGATAGCCGTTCGGCTGGGGCAACGTGGTCTGACCAGCCTGTGTGTTGTATTGCGGGGTGTAGCTGGATCCGCTGTTCGTCGGTTCCGTCGACGGAATGCTCGAAAGGCGCGACATTTGCCCCTGTCCCCGCGGTACGTACTGCGAGTTCTGCGCAACACCGTTGTCGATGTCCTCCGGCGGATTGCTCTGCCCCATCATGCTGCGCGGATCCGACTGGCGGCGACGCGACGCAGCAGCCTCTGCCGCAGCAATCTCCGGATGGACCGATGTGCCAGACCTTGGAGCGACACGCGTATTGCGGGCATTCTTCATGGTCGAACCATTGCGCAACGTCGTCGAGTTCACTTCACTCGCCGAATAACTGACCATCGGCCGCCCGTTCGCCTGGCTGGGCGCCACGTAGGGGATGTAAGGTCCGTAGACTTCGCCGTTGAACTGACCGGTCTGCGCGCCATCGCGTCGCGGTCCGGTCGCAAGGAAGCTCGCATCGTCCACGACCTGCGCCTGCTGCACACTGCGACGTACCTGCTCCTGCTGATAGGCCAGGTAAGGCTCCGGCTGCTGGTTCACAGCCATATCTGCTGGCGGCAGATCACGCTCAGTCGAAAGTGGTGCGTAGGCACCCGGTATGGGCAGCGAATCGCTCGCTGTAAGCGTCTGGTTCGCGGGACGTGCTGTCACCTCGGGCGGCGCAAAGTTCTGCGAAACACCTGGATAGATCATGTAACCGCCGGCGGGCGTCGTCGACGGATCGGGCGGTGCGTAGTCCCGCAGACGCTGCGTCGTGGGCGTCTGCCGCACCGTCGAATTCGGATTGGCCATGTATGCCGGCACCGCGGGTGCACCGGACGACGGCAGCGCATAACCTCCCTGTCCGGCCGAACCCGGCATCGCGCTTCCCGCACCTACCTGCACCGGCGCCTGGCCGTATGCGTTCGTCATGCTGGGCAGATAGGGACGCGCAGGCGCCTGCGTCATCCGCGTGCCATCCGCATTGCGATCTTCCTGCCCCGGCGCCAGCAGCGACGCAAGGTCCTGCGCCGAAGTCGGGCTGGGCAGCGCGCGCGGATTCAGCGCAACCGGCTGGTTCAGGATGTACGCCAGCTCTGACCCCGGGTCGGCCGGCGGCATCGCTGCCAGCGAAGCCTTGTAGTAGTCAGCCGCACGTCCGCTGTCACCACGAGCCTGCTCAAACTTCGCGGCCAGGCCCAGCATCTGTCCGTCACGCGGATACTGGTTCAACCCGTAACGTAGCCAGGTCTCCGCATCCTTCATGTCGTTAGCGGCCAGTCCCGCACCCACCGCAGCCTTGTAGTCCGCGGCGGAGCCGGTCGTCATGTCCTGCGACTTGAAAATTGCCACTGCCTGCTTGGGCAATCCTGCGCGAAGATAGCCGCTCGCAAGGGCTTTCACAACACCCGGATTATCCGGAAACGCCTTCGCCGTTGCATTCAGGATCGCAAGCGCACGCTTCTCATTACCGGCAGCAGCAGCCTGGTTCGACCGCCGAACCGCCCACATCGCCCAGATCGTCTGCACCGTGCGGCGCTGCTCATCGCTCAGGTCAGGACGGCTGCCAAGCACCAGCAACTGGCGATACAGGCCCGTGTCGTTCTGGCCGTTGAAGAGCAAATACGCATTCTGAATATCGATGTCAGCCGGCGGAGTGGCATGCTGCGCAATGTAACGCTGCTGCACGCGGTTCAAGAAGACCATCGCCTGCTGCGGCTGCCCCAGACCGTTATAGATATTGCCGATCGACTGCAGATACTCGACGTCGCTCTCCAACGTCTTGCGCGTCGCCGGCGGAATCTGCTGGATCTGCGCCAGCGCATCGCGGTCGCGATTCGCCGCATGCAGCGATCCCAGCAGGCCCTTCCACGCATCCACGCGGTCCGGGTTCTCACTCAGAATGCGCTGGTAGATCGGAAACGCATGTGCCCCGTCGTTGCGTTGCAGGTACAGACCCGCAAGCTGCAATTGCAGATTGACCGGCACCTTTTGCCCGGTGGTATTCTCCCGCGCAATGGCGCGTTCCAGAAGGCTCTGCGCAATATCGTATTTGCTCTGCGAACCGTAGATCGCGGCAGCCGTCCCAAGGAATCCGGGTTCGCGCAATGCCTGCTCGTAGACCTCGGGCGGCATGCTTTCCAGCGCCTGCAGCGCAGCCGCTTCGTTGTGCATCGCATGCTGCGCGTTGACCAATCCCTCCCAGGCCAACGTATTCGTCGGGTCCATGGAGAGCACCTGGCGATACAATCCCGCAGCCTGATCGATGTGGTTCGCCTGCAGCAGCAGGCTCGCGTACTGCAACTGCGTATCCGACTTCACGCCCTGCGCGCCGGTCGGGAATGGCAGATCCAGCGCGGACCGTAACACACGCTGCGCATCCGCATCACGGCCAACCGCGCTATAGGCCGAAGCCAGCGTCCGCAGGAAGTCCGGATCGCGCATCAACTGCGCACGAAGATTCGCCGGCAGACGACGCTCTGTCTCCAGGGCACGCTGCGAATTGCCAGCCTGATACTCCGACATGAACAGACCGCGCCAGCCTTCGATCGCAGCCGGCTTCAGCTTGACGTACTCCGCATAGTAAGGAGCCGCAGCTTCAGCCTGCTGTGCCTTCGCCAGCGTTCCACCCAGTCCCAACAGAGCCTCAGGACCATTGGCGCGCAGGGTCAGCGCCTGTCGGTACTCCTGCTCTGCCGTCGTCAGGTCGTTCTCGTTCAGGGCGGTGCCGCCCTCCTGGATCAGGAAGAAGTAGCGCGCCGTCGCCAGGTTGCTCTCCAACCCCTTATCGGTCGCGCCGTCCTGCTTCGCCTGCTCCATGAAGCTGATGGCGCCGCCAAAATTCTGCTGATTCATCCGCACATAGCCCATACCGGCCAGTGCCCGCGGATCGTTCGGATCCTTCGCCAGCAGTGACTTGAATCGCTCCTCGGCTTCGCTGAACCGCTTCGCATTCAGCGCTACATACGCTGCGTTCTCTTCGATGTTGTGCTGGCGAGCCGCCAGCGATGTGGCAGGATCATCCGACACACCGGCACCGTAACCACCCTCACCCGAGCGCCGATTCGCAGCCGCGCTGCGGGCCGTTGCGCGCTGTGCCGCTTCGTTCCTTGTCAGGGCTTCCTGCAGTTGCGGATCGCGGTGCTTCTGCAGATAGCTGCGGATGTCTCCGGAACTCGCCGGATTCTGCGCATCCCAAACCAGCGACTGCTTCAACGCTTCCGTCGCCTGCGGATCGTTCGGATGACGCTCCAGGAAACGGCGGCCCTCGGAACGTGTCTTCGGGCTGTAAGTCAGAATGCGGCCAAGCGCGATCTGGTAACGCGAATCCTGCGGATACCTGTCCACCATCGACCGCAGACCCGCAACCGCATGCGGACGTCCCTCTTCAGTGGCAGCTTCCGTCTCGTAATAAGCCAGCGCCCACTCACCCTGCGGCGGTGCGGGTCCGAAGACCTGCCGATAGATCTTCATCGCCTCGGCATAATTGCCCGCGGCGGCCATCTTGCCGGCCTGCTGCAGCTGCGAAAGCTGCGCACCCTGCGCCATCACACTCTCTGCGCGGGCGATGCCGGGATCTTTGGGATTAATTGCCTTCAGCCGTTGCAGGTAAGTATTCGCAAGCGCCTGGTTGTTGGCCATCTTGGCCGAACGTGCAAGTCCGCCAAGTGCATCCGTATTATTCGGATCGGCCAGCAGCACCTGCTGCCACGTCTGGGCAGCCATATCCATCCGTCCGCGCGACTCCAGCGAACGAGCCTTCTCGAGCAAAGCCTGCGTGGCCACATTGCTGCTCGCAGAAGGAGCCTGCGCCTGCCCCGGCACAGCACCGCTTCCGCCGAGCAAGACAGCGCTCAGCAGCAACAGTGTCTTCCGGGATGGGTTCCTGCCTGCCATGCGTCACGCCTTTGTACCGATACTCTGCCGGTACGTTTCGTACAGCTTTCCCCGGTCTATACACCGGGTGTTCCTCAGAATCTTACCCTTTTCCTGCCGCTGTCACCTGCTTTTTTCCAGCGGTTACTCATTGGCTAACAGCACCTTGACGGCGTCACTTCCACTTCACCTTCAGCTTGCCGTCGCGGTCGAACTTGAACCGACCCTCCGTCCAGCCATTCGAAAACATCGCCAGGTTCTGGTCATAGTAAAGAGGTGTGCGGCCATACAGACCGCTCGCCGAGTCCACACTCGCAGCCATCCGATTCGCCTGCGCGGTCGCCTGATCCTTGTGTCCCACAGCCAGCAGGTACGGAATCACAGCAGCCGAAAATCCAACCGGCCCATCGGCATTCACGACTGTTCCAGCAGCATCCACCTGCATCGGCGGCGTCACCGTACTCTCCATCAAACGGGCCATCCCGCCCACGGACTGCAGCGACCGCTGCACAACCGCCGTCCCCTTGTCCGCCATACCCAGCCACAGATACACGCGAATCGACTCAAATCCACCCACCGGTGCAACGGTCGTGTTACCCGCAGCCAGATCCGTTGGCGACACGGACGGGACCGTCTTTGCACCGGAGAGAACCCAGTCCATGGCAAAGCCGCTGGGTGCGGACGCCGCAATCAATCGCGGCAACGCGTCCAGCGCGGCCTCCCACGGCCCCGACGGCTGCTCCGCCTTCAGCCGTGCCAGCACCTGCGGCGGCGAATAGCTCGGATTCAGAATCATCGTGTTCGGCTGCGGTTTGAATCCCGTCGGACCGGGCAGCAACACCGTTCCCAGCGACGGGGAAACCGCCACCTCAGTGTGCGCAATGCGGTCCATCATCACATCGCCCAGCTTGGTCAGGCGGTCGTCCTTCCAAAGGCGCCCCGCTTCCAGCAGGTCATACGCCATCCAAAGATCCGCATCGCTGGCCGAGTTCGTATCCAGCGGCTTCCACTCGCCATCCGGCGACTTGCCCCAGTTCCACGCAGGCAGGCGCGCCGTAAGGTCGCCGCCCGCCAGGTTGTCCTCTGTCCAGCGCAGCAGCTTGTCGAACGTAGGCCGGTCGTTGACGACGAGTGCAAAGAACATGCCGTACGCCATGCCTTCGCTGGTTGTCTTCTCGTTCGCCCCCGGGCTGTGATCGATCACGCGTCCGGAACCGTCGATAAACCTCGCGCGGTACTGCTGCCAAAGCGGCCAGGGCACCTCCGCACGGCATCCCGTCTGGAGCGACAAGGTACTCAGCGCAATCGCCACGGCAACCCACCGGCGCCATCCCCACTTATTCCCTGCCTCGCCCAGCATTAGTCCTCTCCCTGCAACCTCAACCGCGCGCGCCGCCGCAGAGCCACTCGAATCAGTGCCGCCAGCAGAATGCACGCAACGATGACCAGCAGTACAACGGATGCAGGAAATTCAGCAAAGAACATCTGCAGGCGCGTCAGAATCGACAACGAACCCACCTTGTACACATCATTGCCGATGCGGTATGACGCAAACTGCGTGCCGTGCAGCACGCTCACGGACTGCGAGATGTCGGACGTGCCGCTCACCTGCAGATACGTCGTCAGGAACGCCGGAACAACCGAGTGGTCGCGCAGCGCAATCGTCACCACCGACCGGTTCGACCGCGCCGGCCACTCGATGCCTTCAATCAACGCATCCGGCAGAGATCCCGAAACTTCCAGCTCCGCAGATTGCACATGATCCGAAGAACGCACCTTCCACCACGCATGTTCCAGCGGTGCGAAGAAGCCCTGCGTATCCGAGATCTTCACGCCGCTCGTGCTGATCTGCACCGGCAGATGACTGTTCAGCGTCGAGAACGCCGTCTGATCCTCAACGGTGCCAATCACGATGTAGTCCTTCTTGCCGTCAGCCTTCAGACCGTCGGGACCAGCCACGGTGACGTCGATCGCCGGATAACCGGTCGCCGCACCAAAGTGGCCCAGCATCGTCAGGAACATCTCGATCTCGTCCACGCCCGGATTATCCGGCAGCACCACCGTCGTCTCGGACAGATCCTTGTACCGCGTGAACGGGAAGCCGGCATTGCTGAACAGCTCAAGATCCGGCAGAACCGCCAGGTGCGGTATGCCCCGGATATCCAGGTACGAGTCCTTCACAATGGACCCCTGCAGATTCAACGGCGCCGTGTCCTGGCACTTGTTCTTCTTCGCAATCTGAAAGACGAACTTCAAACTCATCGTCTGCGAGAACGGCCTCATGTTCACCCGCGGAATCGGGATCTCCGTCTCCAGCCGTGCACTCGCCTTGTCCGCATGCGGCATCGGCGTCGATGAGACGTACGCAGTGTTCATGTACACCTGCAACGTGCTCTCATTTGCCAGCGGCACCGGGTTATAGCGGTAGTCCATATGGAAGAGCACGTTCGCCCGCGAGCCGTAATACAGATCCGGTGGCAGCCGCATGAAGATGCCCACCGGCACCGATCCATCGCCCTGTAGATCTCCCTGGTTCATCAGTTGGCCGACGTCCGTGATCTTCTCGGTCGACATCCAGCGCGGTGCATCGTCCGGCTCGCTCTTCTCCGGATGCCGCAGGGTCACACTCACCTGGTTGCCCTGCCACATATCGCGCGACAGGCTCAAAGCCTGTGCAGCCGTTACAACATCGCTGGCGGAATCGCCCGTCAACACCAGCACCTTGCTGTACGGGTCCGACGGATTCGTCCGCATCGCAACCGTCGGTCCTCGCGTTCCCTGCACATTCAGCGACGCCGGTAGCTCGCCCGCGTTCTCGCTGATCACGATCACATTGCCCCGCGGAATCTGCCCCAGCGAAACCGGGAACCGCACATTGCGATAGTCCGTCAGCACTCCGAAGTAACTGGCCACAATGCCTGCGGCCTGCATCGCCTTCGTCGACGGCTGGTTCAGAAACACGATCGGCACTACCGGGTGCAGATTCACAGCGGCGTCGTAGAACGGCAGCGGCAGCAGCTTCAGGTCGTCCTGTAGCGGCAGCAGATTTCCCGTCAACTCGATCGAACTGGTGTTGTCCACATGTGACCACAGCGTGGAGTGCGAGGGATCCTCGCACTGCAGCGTGTAATGCCCAATGAACTCAAACGTGATCTGGTTGTCGCGCACCAGCATCTCGGCCGGCATCTCCAGCTTCGCTTCCAGCAGCGCATTGTTCTCGCTCACGCGCCGCACGGAGAGCTTCTGGCTCTCTGCCACCTTCTGCTCCGGCGAAAGATCCGCAGGCAGCCCGGCGTAGTCCGGCTGCGCCGTCACCGGCAGCGTCGCAAAGAGCGTGCCGTTGATCGACACCTTCAAGTGACTCATCGCCGGCAACAGACCCGGCGAAAAGTGATATCGCAGATGCAGTGTCGCCGTCTTCACCACCTGCGTCTGCGGCACGGCAAAGTACTGCGAGTGATACGCGTCCACGCCGCGCAACACGATCGTGTCCGCTGCGCCGACATCCTGCAACGTAAATACATTGTCGAACTGCCCGGCAGGCATCACCTTCGCAACCGGTGCAGGTCCGGCAACGGTACCGCTCGAAACCGGTTGCGGCACATTTGCCGACGGCAAAGACTGTGCGTACGCAGACCGCACCGGCGCCATCAGGCCAAGTCCAAGCGCAAGGATCAATCCAAGTGGAGCGATGCTGGTAGCCAGCTTCGTCTTTGCCGCGGCTCGTACGCCGCCGCCATTGCTGTTTTTCATCAGGCCCCGTGCCGTCTCTCTCAGACCAACTACTGCAAGCTTCATAATTCGCCACAGGCTCTTCAACGGCCTGTCTGCATCACGCGCTTCGCCCCATCCCAGCCACGTATCCGCGCGGGAGTACAGCACCTGCGTCAGCGCCTCTTCTTCCGGGATCGACAGCGGATCGAACTGCGCGCGAAGCTCTGTGCCGTTCACACGCACGATCGTCGCCGGCAGCGATTCCTCACCATCCAGTACGGGGAACTGGATACGCACAGGCTCGCCGCCGCGCAGGCCCGCAGGCAGATCTGTCTCCATCATCACGCCGCCGCTGGACACGTCCGCGGTTACGCCCGTGATCAGCGTGCCGTCCGCCAACTGGATCGTCGCGGGCACCTGCATGGTCACACGCACCGTCTGCCGCCGCTGCTGGTTCTCCCACGCAACGCCGCACGCAACACCCAGGATCAGCGTATTAAACAGCGTCCAGATCACGTTCATTACGATCGTGCCCGGGTGAGCGCCGTCATACATATTCGCCGGGACGTTCAGCAGCGGCGCCAGGAATCCACCCTGTACCGACGGAAAGTGCCAGTACCGCGGAATCGCACACAGCATCCCGATGAAGTTGAACCCAAGCATCGTCAGAAACGGCAACGCAATCCGCGAATCGAAGAATCGCCGGCTCACAACGCCGCCCTTTGCCGTCACGTTGAACGAACCCAGCTTCGGATTCACGATCGCCATAAACGTTGGCAAAAAGATGTACGGCGCCAGCACTGTCTCGTAGATCTCGTTCCAGAACGAGTGACGATGCTGTCCCTGGATGCGTGAGTTCGTCATCGACGACAGCACAAGGTGCGGGAACGCAAAGGCCAGAATCGCAGCCCAGTAACCCGGCACATTGGTGTGACCCAGAACCAGGTAGATCAGCGGCGCAAACAGGAAGATCAGCCGCGGCAGACCGTACAGAAAGTGCGTCATCGCGTTGAAGTAACAGAGACGCTGCATGGGCTTCAGGCCCTTCGCAAACAGCGGGTTGTCCGTCCGCAGAATCTGGATCATGCCACGCGCCCAGCGGATGCGCTGCTTCACGTGGCCGCTCAGCCGCTCCGTCGCCAGGCCGGCCGCCTGCGGAATGTTGATGTACGCCGTGTTCCAGCCATTCATCTGCATACGCAGACTGGTATGCGCATCTTCCGTTACGGTCTCGACGGCAATGCCGCCAATCTCATCCAGCGCCGTGCGACGCAATACCGCGCACGATCCGCAGAAGAACGTTGCATTCCAGAAGTCGTTGCCATCCTGCACAATGCCGTAGAACAGTTCGCCCTCATTCGGAATGGTGCGGAACTGCCCCAGGTTGCGCTCAAACGGATCGGGCGAATAGAAGTGATGCGGCGTCTGCAGCATGCCCAGCTTCTGGTCGCGCAGGAACCAGCCCACCGTTACCTGCAGAAACGACCGCGTGGGCACATGGTCGCAATCAAAGATGGCAACCAAAGGCGCCTTCAACCGCTTCAGCGCGCGGTTGATGTTGCCCGCCTTCGCATGGTGGTTGTCTTCGCGCGTCATGTAACCAATGCCGGCCTCTTCGCAGAAGATCCGGAACTCTTCCCGCTTGCCGTCGTCCAGCACATAGACGTTGATCTTGTCGGCTGGCCAGTCGATATGCATCGCTGCAAGCGCCGTGTAACGCACCACGTTGAGCGGTTCGTTGTAGGTCGGGATCAGCAGATCGATCTCGGGCCAGTCGTTCGGATCATCCGGCAGCGGCACCGGCGTGCGGCGCAGCGGCCACAGTGTCTGGATATATCCCAGGTACAGGATCGCGAAGGCATACGCCTCCGCCAGCACCAGCGTAAAGATGAAGAACGCATCCAGACCGCCCCACTGCGACGACGGATCCTGGAAAAACTTCACCACCGTAGACAGTCGCCAGTAGGCGTAACGAAACGTGGAGTAACAGGACGCCATCATCAGCGTCAGCGTAATCAGGTAGCTGGACGACGAACGGTCCATCCACACTGCAATCAGAACGGATACGACACCCAGCACGGCCTGCTGCGGCCATGTCAGCTCCAGCGCGCCGGCGTACAGCAGGACGCCCACGGATGCGACCACAACGACTACGCGGAGTACGGTTAGTAAAACGTTATCGCCACTCTCAAACTGCTTCCAGAGTCGCGTTTGTGTCATCGTTCGCTCCAGCGGATGCGGCGTATACCAACGCGCGCAGGCGCTGCCAGGTTGCGCACCCACTCAGCCAGGTGTATGTAGTCCTCGGTCACCGGAGATTCCGGCGCATAGTCGATCACGGTCATCCCTTCTGCAAGCGCTTCGGCTACAGACTGTGACCGCCGGATCATCACGGGCAGCAGACGGTTTCCAAGCTGCTGACGCAGCACTTCGCGCACGTCCAGGTGCAACGGCAGCGAAGCATCAAACTGGTTCAGAACATAGTAGGGGGAAACCGGCTGTCCTTCACTATCTTGGGTACCTGCAAAGAAACGTTCTACGCTTCGAATGCTCAAAACGGAATTCATGTCCGGCGCAATCGGCACCAGCACGCGGGAGTTAAGTTTTGCCAATCGGCGCGCAAGCCATGCGCTGGATCCGTTCAGATCCAGCAGAACGCGCTGTGTTCCCTTGCTGTGCCGGCTGATCTCTTCCACCAGGTGCGCTTGCCCGGCATCGTCTGCAGCAAGACGGTCGGTCTCATAGTTGACCATGTACACCGTCGCGTCCGGACTTCCGGGCGGCGGTGAAAAGGTACGCACGACGTCCGGCCGCAATTCGCGCGCGCCGAAGTAATACGGCAGCAGCCCGTGCGATGTCGTATCCGCCAGCAGCACCTTCTCACCGGCGGACGACAATGCACGTCCCAGGGTCGCGACCAGGCTCGTCTTACCGACACCACCGGCCAGCGCAACGATGGACAGCATGGGCGCGTCCGTCTCGCTGGAAGTGCGGATCTGCGGCGGAGGATCCGCGATCGGCTCCACATTCGATCCCATCAGCCCCTTCAGAGCGAACCAGCGCGCAGCCACACGCTCACGCGACTGTTGCAAGGTATCTGATTCCGGCAGCGCCCGGCCACCAGAACGATCCTCGCGATCGCGCAGAGCCGACTCACCCGGGGATTGGCTCTGCCCATACTCGCGCAAGTCCTCACGCGCTTGCTCATCACGCTGCGCATATCGCGCCCGCGTGCGGTCATTCTTTTCTTCCAGATCTGCGGCCCGGGCTGCAGCGCGGTACTCGCGGCTGCTGTCCAGCAACGATGGAATCCCGCGAGAAACGGACGACCGCTCATAACGGCGGCGCTCGACACGAGGCCACTCGCCTTCCACGGCCGGACCCAGGTCCGCCCGATCATCGGCCCCCGACGCGGCCGCCGCATCGCGTTGCGGCACAGGCTTCATCGCGACCTCACGCACCGATGCACGCTCACGCGGCGCAGCCGAGATCTCACTCGCAGTGTGGCGAACCGACGAAGCCTCATCGCCCTCTTCGCGATATCCGCTGCGGTCACGCATGGGCGCAAGATCACGCATCGGCGGCAGATCGCGCATCGGGGTCAGATCGCGTAGCGGCGGCAACTTGTCCACGGAAGGCCGCTCGCTCAGCGGACGCGGATTCAGTTCGCCATCGTCGGGCAGGCTGCTCGGCACTTCCCCCATCCCACCCGCCGCGGAACGTGAGCTACGGTCTTCGCGGCGCCGCTCGGCAGCCTCTTCCCGTCCGCGCTCTTCGGTGCTCTCACGATAGACACGGCCATTCTGGCGGTCCTCGTGATCCTCGCGCAGTCCCTCACGGTCAGGCGTCGGACGCGTGTCCGCGCGCGCACCACTCCTGTCGTCACGCTCGTCGTTACGTTCCAGATACGCTGAGCGTGCGGGACGATCGTTCGTCGATCGCGGCGTCACATCGGTGGAACGTGCCAGAAACCGCTCAAACGCATCGCGCTCGCGACGGCGTCCCTCAATTTCACGGTTCTCATCGTCGCGGCTGACCTGCTCGGCCAGCTTATCGGCCGCTCGGGCCTCACGTCCCAACCACGCCGGACGCTCTTCCCGTCCACCGGAGTAGTCGCCCGACGATCGCGCATGGGCAGCAGTAGTGGGCTGCGGACGGTCATCGTAGTGTGTCCGTGTCGCGCGTGGAGCTGGTCCCTCCCGATCCGGCAAACGGCTCGCATCGTGGCGCACAGCGCGGGCATCTTCCGGGTCATAGCTGGGGCTCGGTGCGGGAGCGGATGGATAGTCGAACCGATCGCCGCTCTCGGCCTCAGAATCCTGACGCGCACGCTCGCCATAGGATTCCGCCAAATAGGACTCATCCGAAGTGCGCGGGTGGCGCGTCGTCCGCGCCTGCATATCGGTGACGCCCTCCCGCCGGCGGCCGCGGGAACTCTGCTCCATTGTCTGCATCGAACCCGAATCGGAATCTTCCGAACGAGCGACACGGCGACCGTCGCTCTCGGCAGACGATCGCGGATCCGGGTTACGCGGCAAAATGTGCTTGTCGCCCGGCGCCACTGCATTCTGCTGCATATCCTTCGGCGTCTCGGGACGGACCTCCATCGCGGGCTCCGTCTCGCGATAGATCGAACGGCCACCTGCACTCGGACGGCCATGGTGACCGCCGCCGGTGGCGAACATACCAATACCCTCGTCGCTGCGACGCGACTCCTCCCTGCGCGCATCGATCTCCGCACCGCTCTCGCCGCGGGCACGATAGTACGACTCCGCAATCTTTCGCTCGGACGACACGCGTTGCGGCACGGAACTGCGAACACCCTTACCCGGCGCAAACGCACCCGGCTCCAGCGGACCGGCGTAGTAGTACGGATCGGCGATCTCACCCGGAACCACGTCTGCCATGCCGCGCTGCTGGGCACGCCAGCGCGCATCGGCCTCCGCATAACGCGCAGACTGCTCCTCCGCACGGCGGCGAGCCTCTTCCATCTCGCGCTCAGCCTGCTCCAAAGCCAGCCGAAGCTCCTCGGCCGTCTCCACATGCTTCTTTGCCGCCAGGCGCTCCTGCTCCGCGCGCTGCTCCGCGCCACGAATCTTCTCCGCAGCCTCCGGCGACACACCCGCCTCGTCTGTCTTCGACTCCAGCAGCCGCGCCGCTTCCAGCTCCTTTTCAGCTTTCTCTTCCAACTCGCGAGCAGCCTCTAACTCAACCTGGCGCTGCGCCTCCACCATACGGTGCCGCTGCTGCGCCCGGTACTCACGCCGCGATGCGGAAAAGTCACGGTACTTACCTCCATGGACATTCGCCCACGTGTACAGAACCGCAACATCTTCCGGCGTCTCCGGCGTCTGCGCCAGCTCTCCGTCTTCTTTGGGATTCGTCGCGAACTCGTCCATGTCTTTCCTACTCCCCACGCGTCACTGACGCGCTGTACTGCGATCGGCGGTATCCGATGCATCGGTCGACACAGATACGGCCGCAAAGGACCGTGACCCCGCCGCTAAGCGGCCGGCTGCTTCAACCTGCAAATGCACTTCTGGTGGTGCGGGATGTGAGCGCTAGGCAGAGGCTACGTCCGCCACGTGGCCAAGTCAATAAAGCTCTTTGGTACTTCTGTGGGATGCCTGCACGAATCCGTAAACCACGCCACAACAAAGAGATGTCCGGGGCCAAATCGGGACAGCAACACTCTGCCAAGGCTGCGTCCCCTCTTTCCGGTCTCCCTCCGAAGAAGGACCAGAAAGAAGGAATCACAAGGGGTGTGGTGAGAGCGCTGGGGCTCGAACCCAGGACCAGCGCCTTAAAAGGGCGATGCTCTACCAACTGAGCTACGCTCTCATGCCGTGTTCAAGAATACCCTACGAAGCCGGTGGAAACCACGAAGCCCCAACCACTCAGCTTCCAGCGCCCTCGACCATGCGCTTCACAATGTTCGAAGTTGAGAAGCCCTCGACCGTCGGCACAATCTCCACGCGACCGCCCGCAGCCATCACATCCTCATGGCCCACGACCGTCTCCACGCGATAGTCGCCACCCTTCACCAGCACATCCGGCTTCATCGCCCGGATCAGCTTCAGCGGCGTCTCCTCGTCGAACAGCACCACCATGTCGACCGAACCCAGCGCAGCCATCACCTTCGTCCGCTCGTTCTCTCCTACGATCGGCCGCGACGGCCCCTTCAACTCACTCACAGAACGATCCGTGTTCATACCCACGATCAGCTTCGACCCAAACCGTCTGCAATCTTCCAGCAGCGTGATGTGGCCAATGTGGAGCAGGTCGAAGCACCCGTTCGTAAACACGATGCTCTCGCCCGAAGCGCGCCACTCTGCCACGCGCGAAACCGCCCGATCGAAGTCCAGCACCTTATCCGCCGACGCAATGCCGCTCGACATCGTCAGCTCCGCCACAATCTCGTGCGCTGCCACCGGCACCGTACCCAGCTTCGCCACCACAATGCCCGCGGCAACGTTTGCCAGCTCCACCGCGCTATCCACCGCCAGCCCGCCCGCCAGTCCCGCCGCCAGCGTTGCAATCACCGTATCGCCCGCGCCAGAAACATCGAACACTTCACGCGCACGCGCCGGCGAATGGATCTCTTCCAGCAGCCCATCGTGCCGCAACACACGAATGCCCTTCTCGCTCATCGTCACCGTCAGGAAGTCGATGCCCAGTGCCGGCAGCAGGTCACGCCCCGCCTGCAACAGTTCGCCCGTGCGATGCGCATCCACACCCGTCGCCGCGCTCAGCTCCTGCAGGTTCGGACAGATCGTCGTCGCACCTGCATACTTCGCCAGGTTGCGCGTCTTCGGATCCACCAGTACCGGAATCCCCTTCGCCCGCGCCGCACGGATCACCGTCCCGCAAAGCCCCTCGCTCAACGCGCCCTTCGCATAGTCCGACAGGATCACCGCATCCGCACCCGCGACCGCATCCAGCGCCTTGGCACGCAGCGACGAATCCGCATCCGGCGGATGCATCTCCCGGCTCTCCACATCGATCCGCAACAACTGCTGCGTCCGGCTCACCACGCGTGTCTTTGCGATCGTCGGCAACTCCGACTCCACCAACCCCGACGCATCCACACCCGCCGCCGCCATCAGCTTCCGTAACTCGCCGGCATGGCTGTCATCGCCGACAAAGCCAGCCAGCGTCGTCTGCAGGCCCAGCCCTGCAAGATTCATCGCCACGTTGGCAGCGCCACCCGGCCGCGAATACTCTCGCGCCTGCCGCAGCACCGGCACCGGAGCCTCCGGCGAGATCCGCTCCACATCGCCCACGATGTAGCGGTCGATCATCACATCGCCCACCACCAACACACGCAGCCGGCTGAAGCCTGTCTCCAGCAGCCGCAACACCGCATCCCGATCCGCAATCACGCGATGGCTCCCTGACGAAAGAACTCGTCGTACTTCGGCATTAAACGCTCCGTCGTGTAGTTCTCTGCGTTCCGCATGCCTTCGGCCCGCAGTACTGCCCGCTCACTCCAGCGAAGCGCTATCTCGGCAGCAGCAGCCGCCGGGTCCGCAGGAGCGATCAGCAGTGCCGTCTCGCCCGCGATCTCACGCATCGGATCACGATCCGACGTGACCACCAGCGCGCCGCAGCACTGCGCCTCGATGATGGGCCAGCCGAACCCCTCCTGCAGCGAGGGAAACAGCATTGCGGCGCAACCCGTGTACAGCGCCTCTACCTCGGCATCGCTCGGGTTCTTCAACTCCACCACGGCATCCCCCAGGCCCAGCGCAAGCAGCGCGGCGTGCATCTCGCCGTTCCAGTCCTTCCCCGCCATCACCAGCCGCATCGCGGCAAAGTCAGAACGCTGTCGCAGCTCCGCAAAGATCCGCAACACACCAACGCGATTCTTGTACCACTGGTTCCCACCCACATGCAGCAGGTAGGCCTCGCCCTCGGCAAGGCCGGCACGCGTACGGATCGCCTGCACCGCATCCGCGCTCGCAGGTGCAAACGCGCGATTCAGTGGATTGTGGATCGTCACGATCACGCCATCCGCACCCAGCGCTCGCAGACCCCGTTCCGTCGCGTGCGAGACGCAGATCACACGCCGCGCCTTCACCAGGTGCTTCCGGATCCAGCTCTGCTGCACGCGCCCCGTCAACGAAACCCGTCGGCCCACATCGGCCATACTGTGCTGCTGCAACGCAGCCTCCACCGCCAGCAGATCATGGCAGGTAATGCTCGACCGCGCCGCGTCCACGTGCGGTAGGTACATCGAGTTGGAATGGTCGCACACATGCACCCAGTCCCAGCCGCGCGCCACAGCCCGAAGTTGCAACGGAAAGATCAGGTACTTGTCGATGTAGCCGAGCCACTTGCCCACGACCCCACGGTCGTACACACGTGTCGCAAACGGCTGTGGTGCAATCACCCGCACCTCGTACCCACGGGCTTTCATCTCGCGGCACAGCAGATCGGAATAGCGCAGCATGCTGTTCTGTCTGTCCGGCGCGTAATTCCCAATGAGTAGTAGCCGCATGAGTGTCCAGCATACCAATGCGGCCAGACAGCCTCTGGGGAGTGTCTACAATGGCATGGAATGCCTGAGCACCCACAGCCGCATGAGACACCGCTCCCGTTCACACCGGCGATCCTCGTCGAGGAACAGGACGGCGCAACGCATCGCTGGCATAGCGACGCCGGCAACCGGCAGGATCTCGATGTCCCCGCAGACCTCTCACCACGCGAGATCGCGCAGCGTCTGCACGCGGCCAACTTCACCCTGTGGCACCTCGAAGATGAAGCCCGCGATCCCAACGCGACCGACCGCACCATCGTGCAGTGCAAGCGCTTCATCGATCGCACCAACCAGCAACGCAACAATCTCGTGGAACGCCTGGATGAATCTCTGCTCGATCGTCTGCAGCAGAACGGGACTGCACCGCTGCACTCGGAGACGCCCGGCCAGATCGTCGACCGCCTCTCCATCCTGTCGCTGAAGATCTATCACACACACGAAGAAGCAGAGCGCGCCACTGCCTCCGCGGAACACCGGGAACGGAATCGGCAACGCCTTCGTATACTCACCGAACAGCGCGACGATCTTCGCGATGCACTCACACTTCTCTTCCACAACATCGCCGATGGCAAGGTACGCTTCCGCCTCTATCGACAGATGAAGATGTATAACGATCCAGACCTCAATCCTGTCCTTTATGCCGCATCGGAACGCAGCTCAAAGACCGCCTCTTGACCTTGGGTCCTGGGTACCGTATAACGCATAGCGAACACCGTTCCCCCAAACAATGGCTTCTGGACGTAAGCCGTAAGAATCCATCTGCCGACCAGGAACCTAAAAATGCCAGTTGCAAAGACCGCCGCAAAAGCCGGTAAAGCTCCAAGCAAGACTTCCGTGATGCCGACCCCGCGCACACTTGCCGGTCACCTTCCACCCGCGCATGATGCCAATCGCGCTGCCGCGCTCGAACAGTACCAGGCAGCCGTAACCGCCATGCAGCAGGGCAACTACTCCGCCGCGCATCCCGCGCTGGAGAAGCTGCTGGAGACCGCTCCGCCGGAGTTCATCGATCGCATCCGGATGTACCTGTCCGCATGCATCGCGCAGTCCAAGAAGGGCGCAAACGACTTCACCTCTCCCGAAGAGAAGTACGACTACGCCATCTCGCTGCTCAATGACGGTCAGTACGAAGATGCGCGCGAGCACCTCAACGAGATCCTCGATGGCGACGGCAACGCCGACTACGCCTTCTACGGTCTCGCCGTACTCGCCTCCATGACCGGTGACACCTCGACCTGCCTCGACAAGCTGACCGAAGCCATCCGCCTGAATAGCATGAACCGCATCCAGGCCCGCTCCGACTCCGACTTCCAGGACATGTCCGACGACCCGCGCTTCACAGAACTCCTCTACCCCGAAGGCTAAACAGCGAACTCAGAGTCGGGAACACTAGGGCGCTCACAGGAGCGCCCTTTCCCGTCTTCAAAGCCCACTGCCTGTTCCATCTTCCAGCTTCCAGCGATAGCATCGACCCATGCCATCCAAACCCATCCTCGTCGTCACGCGTCACTTCACCGATGCGGTGGAGACACGCATTGCACGCGACTTCGAAGCCCGCCGCAATCCGAACGACCGCGCCCTCACCCCGGACGAACTCATCGCCGCTGCCGAGGGCGCCGATGCTCTCTTCATCAGCCCCGCCGAGAAGCTCGACGCCACCTTCTTCGCGCGCGTCCCGAAGTCCGTCAAGGCCATCGCAACCTTCTCCGTCGGCTACGACCACATCGACCTCGCGGCCGCAAAGGCCAGCGGTATCCCCGTCAGCAACACCCCCGGCGTCCTCAACGACGCCACCGCCGACGTCGCCATGCTCCTCCTGCTCGGCGCATCCCGCCGCGCCTATGAGTCTCAGCAACTGGTACGCTCCGGCGAATGGCCGAAGAGAAAACCGGCCGACCTGCTCGGCTGGCAACTCACCGGCAGCATCCTCGGCATCTACGGCATGGGTCGCATCGGCCAGGCACTCGCACACCGCGCACGCGCCTTCGGTATGACCATCCACTACAACAACCGCAAGCCGCTCCCTGAGTCCGAAGCGCAGGGCGCCATCTTCCACGACACCCCGGAATCTCTCTTGCGCGCCAGCAACTTCCTCTCGATCCACGCCCCCTCATCGGCAGAGACAAAGCACTTCCTCAACCGCAAGACCATTGACCTCTTGCCGCAGGGCGCCATCGTCATCAACACGGCACGCGGCGCGTTGGTCAATGACGAGGACCTCATCGCCGCACTCCGCAGCGGCCGAATCGCCGCCGCAGGCCTTGACGTTTTCGAAGGCGAACCCAACGTCAACCCCGGCTACCTCGACCTGCCCAACGCCTACCTCCTGCCACACATCGGCAGCGCCACCATCGAAACCCGCACCGCCATGGGCATGCTCGCCCTCGACAACATCCAGGCCGTCCTCAACGGCCAACCCCCACCAACCCCAATCCCCCTCCCCTAACCAAAAGAGCGGGTGCCCATTCATGACAGTTCCATCGTCATGAGTGGGATCGAGCACCAATCAGCACCTAACGTGTGTGCCCCACGTCTCGCTTCAGAGACATGGCTCCGACGGCGCGCGGGTGCCCCATTCATGACGGCTATATCGTCATGAGTGGGATCGACCAAAACCGCGGGTGTCTCGCTTTCTGGGACATGGGCTCCAAAATCAACCACAACCCCAGGGGCCAACGGCCCGCCCCATCGACATCCAGGCTTTCCCGCGACCGCTCTCTGGGCTAACATCGGGTCGCGCCATTGACGCTCCCAATCGCGGAGCGAAAAATCAAACCGATAGACTAAGAACCGATGTCCAGCCACCTCTACGCACCGATCAACGTAGTCGCCATCGGCGGCGGCACCGGCCTCTCGACGCTGCTGCGCGGCCTCAAGCGCTACGTCCAGATGAGCGAACGCCGAGGCATGCCACCACGCCCCGAGGACATCTGCGAAGACGCGCCCTGCCGCATCGCGCAACTCTCCGCCATCGTCACCGTCACAGACGACGGCGGCTCCAGCGGCCGCCTACGCGAAGATCTCAAGATGCTTCCGCCGGGCGATGTCCGCAACTGCGTCGCAGCACTCAGCGAAGACGAAATGCTGCTCACGCGCCTCTTCCAATACCGCTTTCCTGCCGGCGCAGATACCAACGGCCTCAGCGGCCACTCCTTCGGCAACCTCTTCCTGGCCGCGCTCACCGCCATCCACGGCGGCGACTTCGCACAGGCTGTGCAGATGTCCCTGCAAATCCTCGCCGCGCGCGGCACCATCTACCCGGCCACCAACAGCAACGTCACCCTCTCCGCCCGCATGGACGACGGCACCACCGTCCACGGCGAGACGAATATCACCGCCTCAAAGCGCAGCATCACCGAACTCATGCTGCACCCGGCAGACGCAAAGCCACTGCCCGAAGCGCTCGTAGCCATCGCAGAAGCCGACCTCATCACCCTGGGTCCCGGCTCGCTCTACACCTCGCTCATCACCAACCTGCTCGTAGGCGGCATTCCCGAAGCCATCGCAGCCTCCCGCGCCAAGCGCGTCTACGTCTGCAACCTGATGACGCAGGCCAACGAATCCCTCGGCCTCTCCGCCGCCGACCACATCCGCCACATCCAGTCACACTGCGGCGGCGAGCGGCTCTTCGACTTCGCCCTCGTCAACACCGCTCCCATCTCCGAAGTGCTGCTGGAGAAGTACGCCCGCGAAGGCCAGCAACCCATCGAAGCCGACCTCGACCGCATCCGCGAACTCGGCGTCACACCCATCACCGGCAACTTCGTCCACGAAGGCGACGTCCTCCGCCACGACTACGACCACGTAGCCGAACGGCTCCTCGATCTGCCCGCTCGCCGGGAGTTCGTCGCGGCATGAACCAGACGCCCGTCCTCGAGGGATACGGCGTCCGGCTTGAGCCGATGGCGCAGCAGCACGTCGAGGGTCTGACCCGCATCGCCATCGAGCCGAGCAATTGGAAGCACATGAACCTCCGCATCGAGACACCCGCCGACGTCCAGAAACTCGTCGACGACTCCGAGCGAGCCGCCGAGACCGGAACCGTCATGCCCTGGGTCACCACCGTGGACGGCGAGGTCGTCGGCGCGACCAGCTACCTCGACCTCAATCGGCCCCACCGGACCGTCGAAATCGGCTTCACCTGGCTGGCCAGAAACTGGCGCGGTGCCGGCGTCAATCCACGGGTTAAGCTCCTCCAGTTGCAATTCGGCGTTGAGACGATTCATTTCCGTCGCATCGCGCTCAAAACACACCACGAAAACCTGCATTCGCAACGCGCTTTACTCAAGCTGGGCGCGCAATTCGAAGGCACCTTTCGCAACCACATGATCATGCCGGACGGCTCCACACGACACACGAAGTGGTACAGCATCACCGAAGAAGATTGGCCCGCAATCAAGGCCTCCCTGCTCGCCCGCATCGCCACCGAACCCATCCGAAAACCCGCATAGCGCCTACAATGGAAGGATGGTTGAAACCGTCCCCGTCGCAGAGAATGCGACGCTTGCCACCGCCGCATCACCCGCCCGCAACATCCGCCGGACCACGCTCCCCAACGGCCTCCTCGTCCTCACCGAGAGCATGCCGCACATGCGATCGGTCTCAGTAGGCGTATGGGTCGGCACAGGCTCACGCGACGAACAACCCGCAGAAAACGGCCTCTCCCATTTCGTAGAACACATGGTCTTCAAGGGCACAACGTCGCGCACAGCCAAGCAGATCGCGCGCGAAACCGACGCCATCGGCGGCAACCTAGACGCATTCACCGGCAAGGAAACCATCTGCTTCAACATGAAGGTGCTCGACACCAACGTGGGACCGGCAATGGAAATCCTCGCAGATCTCGTACTGAATCCGACCTTCGCACCCGACGACATCGCACGCGAACAGTCCGTCGTGCTCGAAGAGATCAAGATGGACGAGGACAATCCCGACTATCTCGTCCACGAGATCCACACGGCAAACTTCTGGAAGAACGACCCGCTCGCACGCTCTATCCTCGGCACGGCAGAGACTGTCTCCAGCTTCGATCAGACCGCGGTGCGCTCCTTCCACGCATCTCGATTCGTGCCGTCAAATGTGATCATCTCCGCCGCAGGACACCTCAAGCATGACGAGATGATCGCTCTCGTCGAGCGGCACTTCGGCGCACTCGCACCGGCCGGCGACAACAAGATTGTCCGCTTCGCAGCACCCAAAGCAACACCGCACATCACGCTCAAAAAGAAGAAGTCACTCGAGCAGGTACAGATCTGTCTCGGCGTTCCCGCACCCGCGGTCGACTCGCCGGACCGCTACGTTCTGTACCTTTTGAATTCAATTCTCGGCGGCGGCATGAGCTCGCGCCTCTTCCAGTCGGTGCGTGAAGATGCAGGCCTCGCCTACTCCATCTACTCAGAGCTGTCGCCCTATCGCGATACCGGAGCGCTCAGTGTTTACGCGGGTACGTCCATCGAAAAGACACGTGAGATGATTCGCCTGATCGTCGAAGAGTTCCGCAAGTTGAAGACGGAGCCCATCGGCGAAGACGAGCTGGAGCGCGCGAAGAATCAATCTAAAGGCAACATCGTTCTCGGCCTTGAGAGCTCCTCGGCACGCATGGGAAACCTGGCTCGCCAGCAGATGTACTACGGCCGCTTCCACACCGTCGATGAGATCATCGCGGACGTCGACCGCGTAACGCCTGCCGATGTACAGCGGGTAGCCAACGAGCTGCTGATCGGCGACAACATCTCGCTCACACTGCTCGGCAATCTAGGCGATCTAAAAATCACCCGCGCCGATCTGGCATGTTAGCCTGCTCACTCCCCTAGAAAACAGGTGAGTGATGCAGCAGCCAGACAGCAGCGCCGTGGTGCGCCTTGGTGGAATCGAACTGACATTCCTCGTCGATGAGACGCAGGGCTCCGGCGATCTCGTCATCTTCGAATTTCTCGTGCAGCCCGGCGCACGCGTGCCGGAGCCCCACTACCATCGCGCCGTGGACGAGTTTGTCTACGGCCTCGAAGGCACACTCACATCCACCGTAAACGGCGAAGCGCACGAGCTGAAAGCCGGCGAGTCACTCATGATTCCGCGTGGTGTGAAACATCACCATGCGAACCTGCACGATGCGCCTGCAAAGGCGCTGGTCACGCTGAATCCCGGCTCCATCGGCAAGCGGTACTTTGAAGAGGTCCGCGAAGCCATGAGCGACGGCCCGCCCGACCGCACTCGCATCATCGAGATCATGGCGCGTTACGAGCTGGTTGTCCTCTAAGCCCTACGGCACATAAAGCTTGTAGAGCATGAGGCAGACTACCGTCGCGATGCCAGCAAGAATCAACCCGCTCACACGCTTCTTGTAAACGAAAAAGATCAGCACCAAACCGCTCAACGACACCAGCGTCAGCAGGATCGCGGACGCATCGATGATCCATGACCACACCTTCCCGGTGTCACGCCCCTTGTGTAGATCGTTGATGACCGCGACCAAGCCCGCACGCGTCTCCACGACGGTATACATCCCATCGGCGCGATTCACCGTCGTGTCTGCGCTGTAACCGGGCCCGCGAAAGCTGAAGCTGATCTGGTCGTCTTCGACACGCAGATCGCTGACAGCGCCGTGGACGCCATCCTTGGAGCGAATGTGCTCCACGATCGCAAGCGTGTCCGGATGGTCCTTCGGCCCCATCTCCTTCGGCGAGAGCGAACCGTTAAGATTCTTAACCACCTCACCATGCGAGAGCGACTCTGCATGATTCAGCGTCAGGCCCGTCACCGCAAAGAACAGCACCACCGCGAACGACACCATCGACAGGTAGATATGCAGCCACCGCGAGACGATGGCTGTCTTCTTGCGCAGCCGCGCAGACAATGGCTGCGCGGCCTTCTCCGCCGCGGTGCGACGTGTAACCGCGGCGGTGATGCTCTGCGCCTCGGGGCTGTGTTCGACCTTACTGCTTCCGATAGTCAAGCTGAACAGCTCCCAGTTCTTCGCTGGCGGGCAGCGTCATCTGCGCGGCGGTGCCGTTGAAGTCAATCTCCTGGCGCAGCAGCGAGTGCCCGCCGTGCTCGCGCGCAGCTTCAATCACCACCGTGTACTTCCCTGCCTTCACCAGCTTGCCGTTGTTGTCCTTGCCATCCCACTTCAGCGAATAGGTCCCGGGCGCACGCGTCGCGCTGGAAACGGTCGCAGAGATATCCGTTCCTTCGGCCAGATTCCGCACGCGATCCTCGCCATACCAACCCTTCAACTCATTCAACCAACGCGGATTCTTGAACCACAGCGCAACGGTACGGACCGGATACTTGTCCTTGTCCTCAATCCAGACAGCGACATATGGCCGGTGATAGCGCGGGTTATCGACGCGCGGCAGCTCCAGCTTTACCAGCAGTTCCATCGACTGGTTCCAGTTCGATCCAGCCGGTGCCGCCGCACCGGCACGCACGGCATAGGCCACACGCTCGACCTTCGGCTCGGCATACGTAGCCCAACCCTTACTGGCGACGCGCTCACCATCCCGCGTGACGATCATGTAAGCCGCATCCGGATGACGCTGCATCAGCGCAGCCGACTCACGAGGCGACAGGATCGACAGAGCCGTCGCAAGTGCACCAGCCGTAGCAGCATCCGGAGCAATGACGCTTGATGAGAGAACAGCAGCGGCAGGCTGCGCCGTACGCGGATCAATCAGGTGCGACCGGAGCTCGCCCGCCACTGCAAAGCCGCGACGATAGCTGCCGCTGGTCGCAATGGCTCGATCACGCAAGACCACCGTATCAAGCGCAGCATCGTTCTCTGCATCGGCCTTGGGGTTGGCAATGTCCACACGCTGCGTCAGCGCACCACGCGTGACGATGTCGCCGCCCACGTTCAGCATGATGCCCGTCGCACCCGCATGCAGCGCTACATCCGCAGCCTTCTGCGTAATCAGGCTCTTCGTGAAGCTGGCAAGGACCAAAGGCGCATCTGAAAGCCGCGTCGCGGTGCCGTGCACGCGATCCAGCGACCAGTGCTTCTGCGCCATCGCATGCACCGCGTTGTCGAGGTCCTTCGACGAGGGTGCAGCACCCTTTGCCGCAGCGCCGCGCCATACCTTCGCGGCTGCCTCCGACGAAGCATTCAACACGCCACCTGTCTCACCCTGCCACGCATCGAAGCGAGCCAGGACATCCATCAGCTCCGGCGAGACTTTCACGGCAACACCGCGTGTCTTCTGCCAGCGCGAGAACTCGCTCTTCGCGTCCCACGCACTCAGGATCTTCGACTGACGATCAAACTCAGCCAGCGCCGCTGCCTCCGCCGCATGCGCCTGCGTCTTCGAAGCAGCAGTCACGTTCATGTCGAGCGATGTTCCCAGCACGTTTTCATGCGCGAAGGCCCACGTGCCTGCTGCGTCATGCTTCACCGCTCCGGCTTGCATGACCTGAGTAGCAGCAGATGCTTGCAACACTCCCAGCGAAACCAAGGCAGCGGAGGCAAATAATCCCTGTGTCTTCTTCTTCATTACGATCTCTTCTCCTGAGTAAGGCAGGTAAGTGCTGCAGGGTTAGCGTGCGGGCGCAGCGTTGTTCTCGGGCATACGTTCGGCTGGAGGTTTCATGTCACCGGAGCGTTCGCCAGCTCCGGTAGGCGGTCCACCGGGGCCACCCGGGCCGCGTCCCATCGGCTGCGTCGCCATGAAGGTCGTCATCTCTTCCAGGCTGACTTTGCCATCGTGATTCAGATCCATCGCTTCGAAGTTCGCCTGCATCCGGTCCGGCATTTCGCCCTTGATCAGGAAGCCGTCGCGATCGCCATCCCACTCGTCCATGCTGTGCGCAGCACGCTCCGCCGGAGTCTGCTGGCGAACACGCAGTTCGTCCGCTGACAGGATGCCGTCGGCATTCTTGTCCAGCGTCTTCAACGCACCCGGAGCACTTGCAATCTCGGCCGCAGTGAAGACGCCATCATGATCGACATCCAGCGAGTTCGTGATCGGATCCACGCGCAGCTGCACCGATGCATTGTTCCGTCCAACTGGCCGGCCTTGCGGATCGGCCTGCGCCTGCGCCATCGCGCGAATCTCATCCCCGGTCAGCTTGCCGTCGTGGTTCGCATCGCCTCGCTGGAACATCGGCTGCATGCGCTCCGGCACCTCATCGACAGTCAGGACACCGTCCTTGTTCGCATCCATCGCCATCAAGCGTGCATACAACTCGTTCGCAACCGGCGAATCCGTCTGGAAGCGCGGAGCATACTCATCCGGCGTTATCTGCCCATCGTGATTCTTATCCAGCGTCAGCAGCGACGCACTCGCAGCGGCGATCTCAGCAGCCGCAAGCTGGCCGTCATGGTCCGTGTCCAGCGCCAGCAGAAAGACGCGCGGCGGCGGAGTCCGTGGCGGCTGCGCGACGAGCAGAGGCATCGATAAAGCGGGAACCACTACAGCGACGGCGGCAGCAAGAAGGTTTGAACGGTGCATCTTCGTCATTCTCTAATTCCTCTAGACGGCCAATTCTGCGGCAAGTTTCTTCAGACTCGCTTCATGAACGAATTGCCATGCAACGTCGCGAAGGCAATGCGGACAGTATTGGTCCTAGTTCTTTTTAGGGCAAAGAGGTGCGGAGAGCAAGAATAAGAATCATTCGCCTGTCGAATAGCGCACGCGTGCGCCGCTGCTCAGATCCTTTGCTTGGCCACGGCGGTTATGACATCACCCGTGTTGGGTGTGCCGCACGGCTCGATCAGCAGCAGGTGGACCTCGTCTTCCGCCACCGGGCAATGCTCGATGCCCTTCGGCACAACGAAGAGTTCACCCGGCCCCAGGTGTACGTCGCCGTCGCGCAGGCGGATGGTCAGCGAGCCTTTGAGCACCAGGAACAGATCGTCCGTATCCGCGTGCGAGTGCCAAGTGAACTCGCCCTTCACCTTCACTACCATGATGTCGTTGCCGTTGTACTCGGCGACGATCCTCGGTGACCAGTGATCCGTGAACGTTGCGAGCTTCGAGGCAAGGTTGATGGCTGTCATACCCGCTACTCTACGCGGGCGGCAGACCATCGATCACGGTGACACCCGCAGGCGGGGTGAAGCGGAAGTCCGCATCTGTGGCGGGCACGTTCTCCTGCAGGTCGCGGAAGACAAACTCGGTAAAGCTGCCGTCGATCTCCTCAATGCGAAGACCGTTGATGGCGCCGGTCGCTGGGATCACGGTGACGGCGATCTTCTGCACACGCTGGTCGCCCGGCGTCATCTCGTAGTGAGGCGTGCCGGCGAGAGTCACTGCTCCATTCGCAGCGGGCGTCGCCTGCAGATGGTCGAGTTCCTTTTCAAGCTTGGTGTGCCCCAGCAGGAACCGTAGCGGCGAACGCATATCGTCCAGTTGCTTTGCAGGCACGCGCTGCGCCTGCGGATCGCCCGGCGTGTAGCTGACGCCGAATTTCCCGTCGAGCACGAATAGCTTGCCCGTCGAATAAGACCAGCGCATGCGGCCGGGCTTTCGGAGCAGCAGAGTGCCTGTCTCGGTCCGCTGCTGCCCCATGCCGCTATAGCGCTCGGTGTAATTGGCGCGCAGGCTGGTCAGGTGGTTGTAGTGGTCATCGACCTTGCTGGCCAGCGCGTGGACGTCCTGCGCCTGTGCCGTGGTGATCGACGCTGCGAGCAGCACAGCAATACGGGAAATCAATCTCATCGCTTCCTTTGGATGCCGCCAAGCAAAAGCGGGCGCAGCCAAGGCCGCACCCGCTTCCTAAACTTCACTGACCTGCGGACTAGCCGGGTTGCCGCTTCCTACTGAATCGGCTGCGTGCAGGCCGTGCCGCCCTTAGGGTCGTACTTCACCTGCTGCGAATCATCGGAGCAGAAGCCACGATCGCCGGTGTTGCCGATCTTCTGCGGAACCGCGGTGATCTCGTAGCTGGTGTACTGGTCCTGATTGTTGATGGTGACCTTGTTGCAGTTGACGATGGCAAAGGTGTAACCAGCCTTCTGTCCGCCCGCAAGGTCAGGCTGCAGCAGGCCCGCCGCTGCTGGGGAAGGTGCTGTTCCCTTATCACCGCCAAGTGCCTTCAAATCGCAGGCGTAGCCGTTAGCCGGATAGGTCTGCTGATATTGAAGTTGCGCAGCAACAATGGCACGGATCGACTGGATCGCCGATGTCTCATTGCCCTGCCGCTTGATACGCGTAATGTTCGGGATCGCGAACGTGGCAATGATGATGATGATCGACATGACGATCAGCAGTTCGATCAGCGTAAAGCCTTCGTCGTTGCCGGTACGTCGGCTGCGGTTCTTCAGAGTCATGCAGTTCCTCGAAATGTGTGCCGTGCCCGCGGCCTCTTTGTAGGACGGTACCGCGAGCAATCCGACATCACAAACTGTAGCAAATCGTGCGCAATTAAAGCGTGATCTTACCGGCGTCGCCCACGCTGACCTTGTCCGCGCCCAGAACGGACGCCAAAGCCAGCCGGCCAAGCCGCACAATACCGGACGAACTCGACTCCCAGTACTCGCCGCCCGTAACCTTTACCTGGATCAGTGCAGCCGCCGGATCATCGCTGCCCTCTTTGAACCAGGCGTCCGCCATCTTGTACCAGTGCTGCTTGATCAGAGCGCGATCCTTCACGATGCCGGCGCGACCCTGCAGCGACAGATACATGCCATCCTTCGGCTGCTCGTAGCTCACCAGCACGTGGCTGTCCTCTCGAATCTCGTCGACCTTGCCCGAATCAAGACGCGTAATGAACCACAGCGTTCCGTCGAAATCAGTGGATTCTGTTCCCATCGGACGTGCGTGCAGCGTGCCGTCGTCGGCCACGGTCGTCAACATCGCGATGTGTATGTCCTTCGTCAGTTCCTTGATCTTCGCAATACCTTCCGCGCCCGACACATTCTTCTCAGCCATGAATCCTCCTGCTTTCCAAAGGCTTGGATGCGCGGGGGGCTCCATGCCGTTTCCCATTCGGGAGCGATACAGTCATCGGGCAGGCATTGTGTACTCGAAGTCGTAACTGTGGCCTGTCTTGTCGATCATGATCTTCAACTTGCCTTCGATCCCTGCAAGGTCCCCGGTCCCGGAGTTCGGCACCACCGTGACATTCAGCATGGCCGCCTGCGGATCGTCGGACATCATCGTCGCGCTGTGCATGAACACAAACGTGCCGGAATGGCCATCGACTTTCACCTTCATACTTTCAAGCGCCACGTATGCCATCGCCTTGCCGGTCACGGACGTGGTCATCTGGCCCTTGCTCGTGCCCTCAATGGCTCCACTCCATGTCTTGTCGATGGTCATGACTCCCAGGCCGGCTTCCTTGCCAACGGGCGAGACCTCCGTCGGCTTCACATTGACCTTGAACGTTCCGGTTGCGTGCATTGTTGATCCTCGCTTCATCGGCTGCGCCATAGCGCCCGCGGCGACCAGAAGGGCCACCAACAGCAACGCTACGCTTTCGATCTTTCTTCGCTTCACAGGTGCCAATGTAGCAGACGAGGAGCGGATTACAAGCCATGAGATTTACGGAAATCTCGCACGACGTCCGCCGGGTCCCGATGGTCGCCTTCCACAGCGTGGTTCATCGCCTGCATCTCGCTTTCGCTGATGCGACCGGTCAGCCGGTCCAACGCTTCCTGCATCTTCGGATGGCTGCGCAGCGTGTCCTCGCGAACCAGTGGAACTGCTTGATAGGGCGGAAAGTAGCGCCGGTCATCCGTCAGCACACGCAGGTCCATCGCCGTGATCTGCCCGTCGGTTGAGTTCCCGGAGATCACATCGACCTGGTTCGAACCAAGCGCCCGATACAGCAGCCCAAGATCCATGATGCGCGGTGTGCCGTCGAAGCGCAGGCCGTAGGCATCGTCCATGCCGTGCAGACCGTCGGGCCGCTCCTCAAACTCGTACCCCACGCCCAGCCGAAGCGTCGGCGCTGCCTGTGAAAGGTCGCTCAGCTTCGACACGTGCAGCCGGTCCGCATCGGCTCCACGCAGCACCATCGCAAACGTGTTCTCGAAGCCCAGCGACGGCTGTACGCGCACCGCGTACTTCTGCGCGTAGATGCGGCGTACCGTCGCCAGTACACGGTCAGGATCATGATCCAGTGGCTGCTTCAGTACGGAGGTCAGCGCCGTCCCGGTGTATTCCACGTACGCATCGATGCGGCCCGCAACCAGTGCCTGATGCGCAATGTAGCTGCCCGCCAGGTAGAAACGACGGTCCACCTTCTCGCCGGTCGCCTCAATCTCCTGCGCAAGCAGTTCTCCCAGGATCACCTGCTCCGTAAAGTTCTTCGCACCAATGACAATGCGCGACCCATGCGGCGGATCGCACGCGGTGAACGACAGAACCATCATCGTAACCACCAGCGTCATCGCCACTCGGAACATCGATCCCAAGCCGCTATGGCTCGACAGATTGGGTGCCCCATTCATGACAGCTTCACCGTCATGAATGGGCATCGCGCGAAGCGCGACCTTCCTAGAGACAGCTGACTGCAACGGGCTCGTGCCTTGGCGCGAAGGCCCATAGATGCTCTTCGATCATGTATGGGGCACCCGCTGTGATGGTGCTTCACGAATCCCTCCGCACAGCAAGCCTGTGTTCCAGCAAGCCGAGCAGCGCATCCGCTATTAGGGCCAGCAACGCCGCAGGAATCGCGCCAAGCAAGACGAAACGGTTATCCACCGAGGCCACTCCACGGAAGATAAACTCGCCCAACCCACCTGCGCCAATCGCCGCCGCAATGGTCGCAACGCCAACGCACGTGACGGTCGCGGTGCGCAGACCAGCCAGCAAAACGCTCGCTGACAGCGGCAGTTCCACCTTGATCAGTCGCTGCATCGGCGTCATGCCAAGCGCATTGCTCACGTCGATCAGAGCAGGATCGATCCCCCGAATTCCCGTGTACGTGTTCCGCAGGATCGGCAGCAGCGCGTACCCCGTCAGTGCAATGATCGCCAGCCGTGCCGCACGGTCGCCCAGCCAAGGCACGGGAAGCAACAGGCCGAAGAGCGCGAGGCTCGGCACCGTCTGCACAATGTTTGCAAAACCGATGACAGGCCGCGCCCAACGTTCATGCCGCGTCAGCCAGATGCCCGTGGGCACCGCAATCAGCGTCGCAAATAACATAGCCGACCCGGTAAGCCAAAGGTGCTCAAAGACCAGCCGGGCCAGCTCATACGCGTGTTGGTGAAGGAAGCCGATCATCCGGCCGCCTCAAACCGATTCACAGCCCGGACGTACTCCTTCACATTCGCGAGGTCCGACTTCAAGACATCCTGCGAGGGCAGATCCGCCGCGACATTTCCGGCGTCGATGAAGATCACACGATGCGCCAGGAAGATGGCCTCCTGCAGATCATGCGTCACGAGCACCGCCGTCTTACCCAGTCGCGCCAGCAGATCGCGCAACATCGTCTGCATCTCTGCGCGGGTCAAAGGGTCCAGCGCACCAAACGGTTCATCCAGCAGCAGAATCGCAGGATCCGCCGCAAGCGCGCGCGCAACGCCAGCCCGTTGCCGCTGACCACCGCTTAGCTGCCACGGCATGCGGGTCGCATACTGCGATGGCTCAAGGCCGACATCATGCAGCAAAGCATGCGCCCGTTCCGTGCGCTCGCTCAGCGTCTTTCCTGCAAGCTCCAAGGGCAGCGCAACATTCCGCTCGATGCTCATGTGCGGGTACAACCCAGTCTCCTGGATGACATACCCGATGCCGCGCCGCAGCTTGATCAGATCCGCTCCGACGACCTCGTTCCCGCTCACGCGAACGCTGCCGCCCGTCGGCAACACAAGGCCGTTCACGGTACGCAGCAACGTCGTCTTGCCGGAACCGGAACGGCCCAGCAGAGCGGTTGTGGTGCCCGCTTCAAGCGTCAGCGAGATGTCGTTGAGAATGGGCCGCGACACACCGTGCGGGGCGAAGCTCACATGCGTGAACTCTACGCTGCCCGCAGCGGCGGTCATGGTGGTTACTCGTCCTGGGTTGAAAGATCGTTGTTGTCGACTTCGTTGCCATCGACGTCATTGCTGTCGCCATTTGGCTCATCGATGTCCGCAGGAACCGGCGCGTTGAACGCATCGGTTTCCGAAGCCGTCGGCGTGCTGCCGGGCAGTCCCTTCACACGGACCACTGTGATCTTTGAGAAGCCTTCCTTGAACGATGGCGGACGCAGACGCTCTGCCATCTTCTGCATCACGTCATCGGCCACGCGGCGTTCGCGCTTGCTGTTCCGCTCCATGCATACCGCGAACGGTACGTCGAAGTAGACAGCCTGAGCCTCATACCCGAAGCTCTTCGCCATCTTGATCCACTGGCGGCGCTCGTGAGCCGACAGGTTCGTCGCATCCACGTAGTTCCATGGCATCTTCGCAATCAGGCGCGCACGCAGCAGGCTGCGCAGTGTGCTGAAAACGAGTCCGCTATAACGCTGATCCGTAATGTCATCGAACAGAATCGTGCGCAGCATATCGCTGCTCAGCGGGGTCACGCCGCGACGCTTGTACCAGGTCGTCTTGCCACTGCCGGGCAGGCCGATCGCCAGCACGACATAGCCGCGCGGCTGAGCCTTGTCCCCTGCGGGTATCGAAGCAGGTTCGACCGGCAGAGTTCCCAGCGATTCCGGCTGGGTCTCAACCTCGATCTTGCCGGGCGCTGCATTTTCAGCAAGGGAAGCCGGTGCGGACTCGGCGACTACAGCTGCAGCAGCAGCCTTTGCCGGTGCATCCGGGTAGGTGGGTTGAAGTGCTGCGGGCTGGTCCTGGGGGATCTCCTGCCCAATTTTTCCGGTGGCCTCGCTATTGTTCGGGCCACGCTTACTGCGTCTTCTCATCTTGTTGCGCATCCAGTCGCGCATGACTCGGTTTGTACCATAGGGTAAGCCTAACCCGCAAAACCGCGCCTGTGCCGGCGAGCCACCGGAAAGGCTAAGCAGCGGCATTTCTTGATAACCGTTGCCGTTCCGGAGGTGGCTTACTATCCTTCAGTTCATGCTTCTTATCGTCGGCACAATCAGACTACCTCCACAAAATATGGCTGCCGCGAAAGCGCCAATGGAACGGATGATTCTCCAAAGCCGTCTTGAACAAGGCTGTGAAGAATACGCTTATGCGGAAGACGTTCTGACGGCGGGCCTGATCCATGTCAAGGAGATGTGGCAAAGCGGAGCCGACCTTGACCGCCACTTTGCCTCCGAGCACATTGCAGCATGGCGTGCCACCTGGCCGGAATCGGGCATCTCGGACCGTTCCCTGAGACTCTACGAGGTTGGGGAACCCAACTCTATTTAGGCAACGGACACACAGTCGTCTGGACCTCGCGAACCTCCCGAACGGTACACTGTTGGTAGCGCGTGAATAGCGACACGGAAGGAAGAGAATCAGAATGGCAGTAAAGGTAGGCATCAACGGATTCGGCCGTATCGGCCGCAACGTCTTCCGCACGGCAATCGGCAATCCGGACATCGAGATCGTCGCCGTCAACGACCTGACCAGCCCCGCGACGCTGGCCCACCTGCTCAAGTACGACTCCATCCTGGGCAATCTGAAGCAGGAAATCACTGCCGGCGACGACTTCATCTCGTTCGAAGGCAAGAAGATCAAGGTCTTCGCAGAGCGCGATCCCGCGAAGCTGCCCTGGGCTGAGACCGGCGCGCAGATCGTCGTCGAATCCACCGGCCACTTCACCGACGCCACCAAGGCCAAGGCTCACCTGGGTGAGACAGTAAAGAAAGTCATCATCTCCGCGCCCGCCACCAACGAGGACCTGACGGTCGTCCTGGGCGTGAACGACGACAAGTACGACGCGTCGAAGCACAACATTATCTCCAACGCCAGCTGCACCACCAACTGCCTGGCGCCCGTCGTCAAGGTGCTGAACGACACCTTCGGCATCACCAGCGGCATCATGACCACGATCCACAGCTACACCAACGACCAGGTCATCCTCGACTTCCCGCACAAGGACCTGCGCCGCGCCCGCGCTGCCGCGATCAACATGATCCCGTCGTCCACAGGCGCCGCCAAAGCCCTGAAGCTCGTCATCCCCGAGATGGCCGGCAAGCTCGACGGCTTCGCCATCCGCGTCCCAACGCCGAACGTCTCGGTCGTCGACCTGACCTTCAACACGGACAAGGCGATCAGCGTCGAGACCATCAATGCCGCGATCAAGGCCGCCAGCGAAGGCGCCATGAAGGGCATCCTCGGCTACACCGATGAAGAGCTCGTCTCCAGCGACTTCAAGGGCAACAGCCACTCCTCCATCTTCGATTCCCTGCTGACCAAGACCATCGGCGACAAGACCGCCAAGGTCATCAGCTGGTACGACAACGAGTGGGGCTACTCCTCCCGCGTGAAGGACCTCATTCTCTTCTTGGTAAAGAAGGGGCTGTAAGCCTCAGCGGGTTTACGTCATCCCCTAACTCACGAATGTTTGTCATCCCGTAACGAAGTGAGGGGATCTGCTTCTCGCTTGTTTCACCGCACTATTTCGCGGTGACGCAGCAGAAAGCAGATCCCTTTCGCATTGCTGCGGGATAACAACGTTTGGTGATGGCAAACTAGTTCTGTCATGCCGATCGAACTCCCAGACCACCTCCGCAAAGAAGCCATCGCCTCCATCCAGCGCTACTTCGACCGCAATCTGCCCGAGCCCATCGGCGACCTGCCCGCAGGCATGCTCCTCGACTTCTTCCTCGAAGACATCGCACCCGCCGTCTACAACAAAGCCGTCACCGACGCGCAAACTCGCATGCAGGGCCGGATCGCCGAAGTCGACGGTGAGCTCTACGAAGACCCATTCCAGTATTGGCACCGGCTGGAAAAGAAGCGCAAGAAGTAGTTTTGGCCCGGACACAGCCAGCGTTATCATCTCCGCATGGCAGCCTCGCACGCGATCGTCGTTCAGCCCGACCAGCAGGAGCGCCTCGAGAGCCTGGCTGCGGCACAATTGCGCTCACCAGACCTTCTCGTTCGCGAAGCCATCGACCAGTACCTCGAAGCAGGAGAGTTGCAGTCGCCGGAAGAGCGGGAGCAGATGCTTGCGGATGCCGAGTCTGCATGGCAGGACTACCAACGGACCGGTCTGCATGTGTCTCAGGACGAGATGCGTGACTGGATCAAACGTCTTCACGACGATCCAGATGCTCCGCGTCCTTCATGCCACACCTAAGTTGGTCACCGAAGACCTTCGACGATTTTGATCGCCTGTATGCGCACCTGGTGGCCGTCAAAAGCCGAGCAACGGCTCTTCGTGCGCTCATGGACATCCAGTCGGGCGCACGAATCCTTGAGACATTCCCTCTGCTCGGTCGCCGCGTGCCCGGTCACATAAGCAGGCGGGAGTGGGTGGTGCGCTTCGGCCACGGGGCCTACATCGTTATCTACGAAGTGAAAACGGACACCGTGATCATCCTGACCGTCCGGCACAGTCGGGAAGCGCCCGCACCTGCCCGCTAGGAAAGCGCAATTCCCGCCGCTAACTAATTCCTTAGTTGCTCGTCTTTCCTACCAGAGACGAAATGCCGCCGCGCCGCTCCAATACGTTGACTGAAGCCGAACTCAGGCTCATGCGCCTGCTCTGGACCTGCGGAGAGTGTTCCGTGCAGGACCTCGTCTCTGCCATGCCGGAGGAGTCGCGCCTCGCCTACACCTCCGTCCTGACGACCATCCGCATCCTCGAAACCAAGGGCTACGTAGAGCACCGGCAGGAAGGCCGCGCCTTCCTCTACACCGCCTGCGTCGCCGAGCAGGATGCGCAGCAGCACGAGGTGCGCCACGTGATGCACCGCTTCTTCGGCAATAGCCGCGAGCGTCTGATGCTCGCGCTGCTGGGCGAAGGCGACGTCAGCTCGGATGAACTGGCACGCCTGAAAAAGGCCATCGCAGAAGCAGAAGCCGCGCAGAAGTCTGCGTCGGATGAGGTGGCGAAATGACCCCGGTCTTCGCGCATCTCTCGATCGTTGTCGCAACCGGATGCATCGCCGGCCTGTGGCAGGGTGCCGCGCTGGCTCTGCTGGCATCGGCACTTCTACGACTCACGCCAAAGGCATCGCCCGCGCTGCGCCACACGCTGCTCGTCGCCATCTTCGTCGCAGCCGCCATCCTTCCCTGGTTGCCGTCTGTGACGCACGTTACCGCGTCATCCACCGGCACAGCACCACTGCGCATGGCCCCATGGATCGCCACAGCGATTGCCGCCATCTGGTTGACCGCTGCGATCGCGCGCGCGACGGATCTCGTCCTGGCATGGAAGCACCTGCGCCGAGTCCGCCGCAACGCGGTCCCGGTCACCATCGCCGGCGTTGACAGCTTCACCGCAGGCGACCGCCGTGCCCTTCTCTGCCTTTCGTCTGAGGTCGATAGCCCGGCCATTCTTGGCTTCTTCCGCCCGGTGCTTCTCCTGCCGGAATGGCTCGTTCCAAAGCTCACGGTAAGCGAACTCCGCCAGATCGCCCTGCACGAGTGCGAACACCTGCGCCGTCGCGACGACTGGATCAACCTGCTGCTCCAGCTCGGCCTGGTGCTCGTGCCGCTGAACCCGGCGCTACATTGGCTCAACCGCAGCATCGGCATCCAGCGCGAACTCGCCTGCGACGCGAAGGTGGTCGCCACAACATCCGAGCCGCTGGCCTACGCCGCCTCGCTCACGCACCTGGCCGAGCAGCGCATGCAGCGCAGAAGCCTACGCCTGGCCCTCGCGGCATGGGGACGCAAATCAGAGCTTACGCAGCGCGTCTACGCACTCCTGTCACAACGTCCGGCATGGACCGGCAGGCAGTCCGGCATGGCAAGCGCCACAGCAGCGGCCCTTCTGCTGACGGCCTCAGCAGGGCTTGCACACGCGCCGCGCCTCGTCCGCTTTGCCGACGCACCCATGAGCCTGGCCGCCACACAGGTACCCGCGATCACCACCGTGCCTTCCGCACTCACCGCAGCCATGGTGAAAGCATCGAGCACCACCGCGGCTTCGACAATGCACATGGTACCGGCGACCTTCACCGTGAAGCCGCAATCGAAGATGCGCCACAGCAGCGCCCCCAAGCCGCAACTCAAGGCCACGTTGCAACCGGTGCAAATTCTTCCGCGCGGCTATGCGTCTGCCCGGTTCCTCCAGACAGCAGCGCAGGACGCGGAATCAAACGGACAGGACAGCGATGACGCCACCGTCCGCTTCGTCACCACTGAGTTCACAACGCCCTACGTAGCCGTGCCCGTCCGCAACGGCTGGATCCTCATCGAGCTTTAGTACCCGACATCACCTCCAGGAGAAGACACCACCATGCCGCTAACAACTAATTCATTAGTTACCGCTCGCACTAACGCCCGCCGCTTCGCACTTCCGGGTAGCCTGGCTGCCGTGGCCGTACTCGGCTCCGCCATGTTCCTGCACGGGACCGGCGTGCATGCCAACGCGATCTCCGCGTCGGCTCTGGACGATCAGAGCGTCTCGTCGCTGGCCGCGCTAGACCATGACATGGAGACGCTCGCAGCCCGCGTCACACCCGCCGTCGTCAACGTCGCCGTCACCAGCCGAGGCTCGGACGATGACGAAGACGGGCAGACCGCACAGCGCGGCATCGACCCGTCGGATCTGCCACCGCAACTCCGTCAGTTCTTCGGCGGCGGCGGTGGCCTCGGTCGCGGTGCCATGCCCCAGCAGCAGCAACTGCGCCACGGCGTAGGTTCCGGCGTCATCATCTCGCCGGACGGCTACATCGTGACCAACAACCACGTCGTGCAGGGCGCCACCCAGATCAAGGTCACACTGCATGACCGCCGCGTGCTCACCGGCAAGGTCATCGGCACCGACAAGCTCACGGACATCGCCGTCGTGAAGGTCGATGCGCATGATCTGCCCGCTATCTCCTGGGGCGACTCCAGCAAGCTGCAGCCCGGCCAGACCGTGCTAGCCTTCGGCAGCCCCTTCGGCGTCCTGCAGTTCAGCGTCACACGCGGCATCGTCAGCGCGGTAAACCGCGCCGCACCCTTCTCCAGCGATGCGCGCACACCCGGTGGCCTCATCCAGACCGACGCAGCCGTGAACCCCGGCAACAGCGGTGGTCCTCTCGTCAACGCTCACGGCGAACTCGTCGGCATCAATCAGATGATCGCCACCAACAGTGGCAGCTTCGCCGGTGCCAGCTTCGCGATCCCGGCCGCCACTGCCAAGGCCATCGCTGACCAGATCATCAAGACCGGCAGCGTGCACCACGGCTACCTCGGCATTGCCATGAATGACGTGACGCCGCAGAATGCCCAGTTCTTCAATCTCGACCAGGCGCTCGGTGCGATCGTCTCGCAGGTCACGCCTGGCTCGCCGGCCAGCAACGCCGGACTCAAGAATGGCGACGTAATCACCAGCGTCAACGGCAAGCCGATTGAAAACGGTGGCGCGCTCCAGGTGCAGGTGGCACAGCTCACGCCGGGCACAAAGATCGACCTGGGCGTCCTCCGCAACGGATCGCGCCAGAACATCAACGTCGCACTGGGTGAGTACAAGAAGGACGGCGAGGTCGCAGCCAACGATGGCGACAACGGCGGCCAGTCCAACGGCGGTAAGCTCGGCTTGGCCATGAGCGATCTGACACCGGAGGTCCGGCAGCAGATGAACATCCCGGCCAGCGTCAATGGTGCAGCCATCGCTCAGGTGCGTCCCGGCAGCCCGGCAGAAGATGCGGGCCTTCAGCCCGGCGACGTCATCATGGAGGTGAATCGCAAGCCCGTCGCCTCTGCCGATCAGCTCGCCAGCAACATCAAGACCGTGCCGAACGGCAAGGAAATGCTGCTGCTGGTCTGGTCTAATGGCGGCGCAAGCTACCGCGTGGTCACGCCGAACCAGGGCTAAGCCGGAACTTCAGTAAACCGCACCAAACGTCAACAGCCCCTGCGCTCCCGCAGGGGCTGTTCCCTTTGCGGCGAGCGATAGCCGCCCGTCGCCTTTGCCACGGCGGTATCCTGTCCTTATGGCAACGCTTTCGATTCGTGATCTCGATCTGCATGGCAAGCGCGTGTTTATCCGCGTCGACTTCAACGTTCCGCTCTCCAAGGACGGCGGCGAAATCCTGGACGACACCCGCATCCGCGAGACACTGCCGACCATCGAGTACGCCCTCCGCGCTAAGGCGAAGGTGATCCTCGCAGCACATCTCGGCCGCCCCAAAGGCGAGCGAGTCGAGAGCATGAGCCTCCGTCCCGTCGTCGATCGTCTGCGCCAGTTGCTCGACGCCGACCTCGGCGCCTCGCGCAACGTCGCCTTCTCCCCCGATTGCGTCGGTGAGATCGCTGAAGAACTCGTCGACAAGCTCGAGCACGGCCAGGCCCTGCTGCTGGAAAACCTGCGCTTCCACAAGGAAGAAGAGAAGAACGACCCCGCCTTCGCCGAAAAGCTGTCGAAGCTCGCCGACGTCTACGTGAACGACGCCTTCGGCGCGGCCCACCGCGCACACGCCTCCACCGAAGGCATCACGCACTTCGTGAAGCAGAGTGCCAGCGGCCTGCTGATGGATAAGGAACTGAACTATCTTGGCAAGGCGCTCACCACTCCCGACAAGCCCTTCGTCGCCATCATCGGCGGCGCCAAGGTCTCCGACAAGATCGACGTCATCGACAACCTGCTCAACCAGGTGGACGCCATCATCGTTGGTGGCGGCATGGCTTACACCTTCCTGAACGCTCAGGGTCAGAAGACCGGCAAGAGCCTGCTGGAAGCCGACAAGATCGACATCGCCGCAGCTGCGCTGAAAAAGGCCGAGGCGAAGGGCGTGCGCTTCCTTCTGCCCGTCGACCACATCCTCGCGGACAAGTTCGCACCCGACGCGACGACCAGCACCTTCGACGGCACAGGCGACTTCCCTGCAGACCTCATGGCACTCGATATCGGACCCAAGTCCGTCGAGCTCTTCGTCAAGGAGATCAAGGACGCTCGAACCATCGTCTGGAACGGTCCCATGGGCGTCTTCGAGATGCCTGCCTTCGCCAAGGGCACCATGGCCGTCGCGCACGCCGTTGCAGACAATGAATTCGCTACCAGCATCATCGGCGGCGGTGATAGCGTCAGCGCAGCCGTAATGGCCGGCGTCACCGATAAGATCACGCACATCAGCACCGGCGGCGGAGCTTCGCTTGAGTTCCTCGAAGGCAAGACCCTGCCCGGCGTCGCAGCTCTGACGCAAAAATAATCGTTCATTGCGCGGCGCGGCACAACAGGGATTGCCCTGGTGCCGCCGCGTCGCATAAGCTGCCGCATTGAGAGAGGTTAGGAACAGACGGATGCGTAAGAAAATCATTGCGGCAAACTGGAAGATGTACAAGACTCCGATGGAGTCGCTTGAGTTCCTGAACGCCTTTCTCCCGAAAGTGCACGACCACGAGAAGGCCGAGATCGTAATCTTTCCCACGGCGACCTCACTCTCGACCGTCATCGATCGCGTGCGCGGCACGCACGTCCGCGCCGGCGCGCAGACCATGCATTGGCTGAACGAGGGCCCCTACACCGGTCAGACATCGCCCACCATGCTCACCAGCATCGGCGCAACACACGTTTTGCTCGGTCACTCCGAACGCCGTCTCTATGCCAATGAAAGCTACGAGCAGGTCAGCCTCAAACTGAAGGCCGCCATCGCGCACGCCCTCACGCCTGTCTTATGCCTGGGCGAGATGCTGGCGGACCGCCAGGGCGGCTTCACCAAGGACACGCTGATGGCACAGATGGGCGCCGCGCTCTCCAACCTGCCCGCCTCCAGCGCCGGCACGCTGGTCGTCGCGTATGAGCCAGTCTGGGCCATTGGCACCGGATCCACCGCCAGCCCCGAAGTCGCCAACGAAGTGCACGCCATCATTCGGAGCGAACTCGCACGTGTCTTCAACTATGAGATCGCAGAGAACACGCGCATCCTCTACGGCGGTTCGGTAAAGCCCGAGAACAGTGCCTCACTTCTCTCGCAGTCGGACATCGACGGCCTCCTGATCGGTGGAGCCAGTCTGGATCCGAAGTCGTTGGCGAAGATCGTTCACACGCATATTTGAGGTCCAACTTTTGAAACCAAAAAGCCCCGCCAGAAGGCGGGGCTTTTACTTTGGCGTTAGCCGAGAGACTTACCGCCTACCGGCGATAGCCACGGTGATGGTAGGGGCGGTGGTGACGGTAGGGGCGGTGATGGCGGCGACGCGGCTGCGCGTCAGCCGAGGTCGGCAGAAATGCGCTTCCCGCGACAAACAACGTGACCATCAAAAGCAGGCTGCTGGCAAACTTTTTCAATGAAAACTCCCAAGGGTGAAGAAACCCGTTTCTAGTCTGACGCAGAGCAATCCCACGGCGTTGTGCAAAGCTACGCTTGGACTCTGCCTTGGTTCCCTGCCTTGATTAGTGAACCGCACCAGCCTGATCGAAAGGCCAATAAACAAAGCTTGCCTTGCCATAGATGAGACCGCGATCCACCGTTCCAAAGTCGCGGCTGTCGCTTGAGATCGAGCGATGGTCGCCCATCACGAAGTACTCGCCTTCCGGCACAAGCATCTCCGGTTGCGAGCGCTCATCCGCATAACGGGCGGGCACATAAGGCTCAGCAAGCTTCATATCGTTCACGTACACGCGACCATGGTCGATACGCAGTCGATCGCCAGGCAGCGCAATAACACGTTTGATGTAGCTCTTCGTAATATCGCGAGGATAGTGGAAGACCACGACATCGCTGTGGTGCACTGTGCCCACGCGATAAGCAAGCTTGTTGATGAACAGACGATCCTGGTCCTGCAGCATGGGCACCATACTGGTACCTTCCACGCGCACAGGCTGATACAGGAAGAGGATGATGAAGACCGAAACAGCGATCGAGGCCAACACATCTCGCAGCCAGCCAAGCGATCCTTGCGGACGCCCTGGCAACGCAGAAGGTGCCGAGGCGGCGTGTGCCGTCGAAGAATTTTCCGAATCTATTGGCTGGTGATCGTTCACGACTCTGCTCTCAACTCTAATGTAAGACGATGAAAACACGACAACGGATCATATGTCGGCCACCGGCCAGACAGTCATTGGGGTTCTTCCGGGTATCTCGGAGGAAAGTCCGTGCATCGTAGTGCCGTTGGACTAGAATTGCCGATGGCGAAGGACGGAGATCCATGCCTGCAACTTTGATGGAAGAACAAACACAAAAACCGACTCCACGTACCCCGGAGAACATCCGCGCCCTGGCCACGGAGCGGCAGAACGAAGCCTCCGAGGGCCTCGATACCAAGTCAGCTCTCGAGATCGCACGCATCATCAACGCGGAAGACGCGAAGGTGAGTGCAGCCGTCAAAAAGGCGCTGCCGGAGATTGCGCAGGTCATCGACGTAGTAGCCCGCTGTCTACGCGACGGCGGACGCCTCATCTACGTCGGGGCAGGTTCCTCCGGTCGCATCGCATCACTGGATGCCGCCGAGTGCCCCGCGACCTTCTCAACACAGCCGGCCCAAGTGCAGTACATCATGTGTGGCGGCCCCAAAGCCCTCGCCAGCGCAGCCGATGTGAACGAAGACTCGCCCGACATGGGACAGCGCGACATCGCCAAGCGCCGCCCAACACGGAAGGACATCGTCATCGGTATCTCGGCCTCAGGCCGCACACCCTACGTCGTTGGTGCCGTGGAGTATGCGCGTGTTCGCGGAGCCCAGACTGCAGCGATCGTCTGCAATCAGAGCACACGCCTGGCAGACGCGGCAGACATCACCATCGTCGCCGAGGTCGGTCCTGAAGTCATCAGCGGCTCCACACGCCTCAAGGCATCTAGCGCGCAGAAGATGATCACCAACATGATCACCACGGGCGCCATGACCCGGCTGGGCTACGTCTACGACAACCTCATGGTCAACGTGCACATGAAGAACGAAAAGCTGGTGGAGCGTGGCATCAACGTGCTGCAGCGCGTCACTGGTGTCGATCGGGAACACGCCATCCGTACCATCAAGTCCGCAGGCAAGTCGATTCCCATCGCCGTCGTCATGCTGAAGGCAAACGTCGATAAGATGGAAGCCGTACGCCGCCTCCAAAAGTCCGACGGCAACGTGAGACGCGCCATCGAGAACACCTCGCTGGAACTCTAGTCGGACACGGCAACAAACAAAAGAGGCAGGGCTCAGGCCCTGCCTCTCTCTTTGCAGCAAAAAGAAAACTTACGACTTAGCTCGAATCTCAGCCGAAGGAATCTCCCCGGCCACCGCATCCGGAAAGAACATCCAGAAGCAGGTTCCGCTACCCTCACCCTGACGGCTCCGTACACGCACACTACCGCCGTGCTTACGGATAATCTCTTCGCTCACCCAAAGCCCAAGCCCGGTTCCGGTCGCCTGCTTGGTCGTAAAGAACGCCTCAAAGATCTTCGCTTTGGTCTGCGGCGACATGCCGGTACCCGTGTCCGACACGGCAACGCGAATCCCCTGACCCCACGTGCCGTTCTGTAGTCGTCCGCTGCCGCGCCGGGCGCGCAGCGACAGCGTGCCGCCCCCCTGCATCGCGTCCGCCGCATTGACGATCAGGTTGGCCAGCACCTGCCGCATCTCACCGCCAAAGCAGAACAGCTCCGTGCCACCGCGGAACTCCTTCACCACCTTGATTCGCGCAGCCGTCAACCTCGGCTGATACAGCTTCACGATCGAGCTCATCACCTCGGCCAGGTCCGTGCGACTCCGCGACGCAGACTGCCGATAGAACCGCAGCGTCTGTTGCGTAATCTCCGCAACACGAGCCAACTCGCCCTGCGCCGTCTCGATAAACAACAGCGCCTGCTCATCCATCGGCTCGTGGTGCCGCAGGATGTACAGCAGGTTCGTCACAGCCTCCAGCGGATTGTTGATCTCGTGCGACACGCTCGCGGCCAGCCGACCAGCCGCGGCCAGCTTCTCCGTCTTACGCAACGTCTCTTCCGCAGCCAGCCGGTCCGTGATCTCAGAGACGATCACGCCCACCCAACGCACGACGTTCGCCTGCATGCAAACCGGGTAAAAGTTCATCAGCCACGTTCGACGAGGCATGCCGTCGCTCGTTGGCTCTGCGGCAATCTCAACATCGCGTTTGGCCTTACCACTCTGGAAGACCTCCGCAATGCAGCCCTCCAAACGCTGCCCAAACTCCCCCGCGAAAACTTGATTCACCAGGGATCCGACGTGCGCGGAAGGCTGCTCTCCAGACATCTCCGCAAAGAAGCCATTCAATCGCACGAACCGAAAATCGCCGTCGAAGAACGCAAACCCAATCGGCGCATTGCCCAGCATGGAATCGAGCAGCGCCAGCGTCTCCAGCAAACCGCTGCGTTGCGCCTCCAGCTCCCGCACCATGGTGTTGAAGTTCACGGTCAATAGCCCCGCCTCATTGGCCGTGGTTACGGGCAGCGGAAACACACTCTCAGTCCCGGAGTTGTGGACGATGCTCTGCGTTGCATCGCTTAACCGTCGCAACGGCCGGGTCATCGCCCGCGTCATCAGGAAGATCGGCAGCAAGTTCGCCAGCAATGCGAATGCACCGTAACTGAACGCGATGCGCGCCACGGTGTTCGCCGTGTTGTAAGCACTGGAGGGATTCGGTTCCAGCCACAGCAGCGCAACCGGCTTGCCGTTCTGAAGCACCGGCGTCACTGCCTCAGGCTGGCCATTCCGGATTTTGAAGATCTGCTGCTTCGTAGCCGTTGGCAGTACCTTCAGCTCCTCTGCATCCAGGCCGCGATTCCGGCCGGCATCGCTCACCGCCAGCGTCTTGCCTTCAAGATCTGTCAGCCGCGTCGCCTGGATGGTCGTCGCAATCTCCGCAAGTTCCAGCACATCCTGCAATGCGGAGTTATCGCCGCGAGCCATCTGACGGGCACTCGCAACCGACAACCGGTTAAGCTGATCCGCAATGCGCGCCGTAGTCCGTTTTTGCGCCAGATCCCGTTGCGCACTCACCACCCAGGTGATGAAAACGCCCAGCATCAACGTCTGGACCAGGACCGTGCCCAGAACCAGTTGCGCAAAAAACGTCCTGGGCCAAAGGCGTCGCAAGGTTGTTGCCATTATGCCGTGCGATACAGACAGGACGCCACCTGGTTGCATGGCCCGGCCACGAATGACGTCGCCGGGTACCACCCTTGCAACCGCAGATCGTTATATTCCAAACGGCTGCGTGAGGGATGGGCTCTGCGGAGTGAACAACTCGCCACCACTCGCCGTGACGACCATGTCATCCTCCAGCCGAACGCCGAACTCACCCTTCAGATAGATACCCGGCTCGTCCGAGAACGTCATGTTCGATTGCAGTACGGTCTTGTTACCGCGCACCAGATACGTCCACTCATGCCCATCCATACCGATGCCATGGCCCAGCCGGTGTGTGAAGGTCTTGTAATCCGGCCCAAAGCCCGCCTTCGTGATGACGTCACGCGCTGCAATGTCGACCATCTGCGCCTCGTTGCCGGCCTTCGCAGCGGCAGCTGCAGCGGCCTGCGCGGCATGCACCACGTCGAACACCTTCAGCATCTTGTCCGTCGGCTTGCCATACACCCACGTGCGCGAGATATCCGCGGGATAGCCCTCCACCGTGCACCCATCGTCGATCAGCACGATGTCGTTTTCCTTGATCACCTGCGGCTTGATCGAGCCATGCGGCAGTGCGCTGTAGATGCCCGTCTCGCAGCTCGAGTACCCCGGAAAGCCCGACTGGATGTAGGCAACACCCATCAGGTTGCTGAACTGCTCCGTCGTCATACCGGGATGCCCGGCCTTCCACGCAGCCTCGTACACCTTCAGCGTCACCTGGTTCGCCAGCCGCATCAGTTCCAGCTCATGCGCGCTCTTGATCATGCGGCAACCTGCGGTCACCGGCGTTGCATTCACCACTTCCATGCCCGGGCAGGCCTTCGCGATCTCGTTCGCATAGACGTACGGCGTCTTCTCCTCGATGCCCAGCTTGCCGGTGCGCAATCCCAGGTCCGCCAGGCCCTTGTTCACCAGCGCATACGGACTCTCGTCTTCCTTCCACGTGTAGATGCGTGTGTTCTCGCCACCAGGCGTCGTCGTCAGCCGCTCGCGCATACGCTCTTCTTCGAAGTACGGGCAGACAATAAACGCATCGCCCTTCGCTGGGATGATGTAAGCAAACATGCGCTCACTGTTCCCGGTCCGAATGCCGGTGAAGTACACCAGCGACGTGCTGCCCACCATCAACAGGCCGGCCATGCCCTGCTGCGCCAGCAGCTCCTTCGCACGAGCGACGCGCATCGCCCGCTCCTCGTTCGTGATGGGCTTCGCCTCTGACTTGCGGTTCTTCAGTGCAGCGATCGACGGTGGCAACGTACCGGTAAAGGTCGACGGCGCCTCCGGACGTTGACCGTAGAGCATCCCCGGTGCTGCTGCTGCGACCAGTGCTGTGCTGCCAAGAAATCTCCGTCGATTCATCGCAATCTCCACCGTGCACACGCTTGGACAAACAAGAACAGCGCTCGCACTCATCCTCAATTTTGGTTATGCCATTCAAGGTAACGCATTGCGACGCGCGAAAAGAACCCCTCGCCACAAAAGAGATTTCGAAATCACAGATCAGCAGAGTCGTTGTCTACGAGCGCGCCATGACGCTCACCGCCGGAAACACCTTGCGGAACGCCGACCGTACACTCGCTCGCCACCACAGCTTCTTCTCTTCACTGATCTTCGACAGCAGCACGCAACAACCCAGCACACCGGCCAAGACCATCGCCTGCTGTGGCCGCGACGAGCGGTTGTAATGCAACGTCACGTAAGCCAGAACCAACAGCGGGAAATGGAAAAGATAAAGCGAGAAGGTATGCCCGGCGCACCATCGAATCGGTCGTTCCAGCGGCACCAGGACGCGCTCGCTCCATTCATCCAGCGCCGCGACTCCCAGGATCAACAACGACGTGACCGCTCCCCAGTAATAGAACACCGGCTGTGCCACTGCTCGCCCCTTCCCCCGGATCAGAAACGTCATCAGGGGACCATGGGAATTTCCGGACCACGACAAAAACATCGGCCAGCAAACGCATCCAGCAAGAACTCCCACCAGGCAGGTAATACCCAGCACAAAGCGCCAGCGCGAAGACGGCAGGCCTAGAGTGATTTTGTGAACGATCACCCCAGCCAGCCACACCGGCAACAGACGCAGGATCCCGCCGCTGTACAAGGCAGCACCCAGTGCAAGCAGAACGATGCGTCGCGTACCGCGGCAGAAGAGAAACACTCCAAAGAGAACGTAATAGCCCGCTTCATAGCTCAAGGACCAGATAGGGCTGTTCATCGCCGGATAGCCTTCGTGATCGTGAATGCTGTTCAGGAACGATAGGGAAAGGCCGGTCTGTGCAAGAAAACGCAGGATCGGATATCCGCGCAAAAAGGGCAGGTTCGTTGATGCTTGGGTCCATTGGCCCACGTACTCCGGATCAAGCCGGTAGCCAACGTACAGCACAATCCCGCTCACGACGATCGCAGGCACCAGCACCGAGTACAGCCGGGAGATACGCGCAACAGCGTAGTCGATCGCATGCTTCTCCTTCGTTCTGGTTACGAAGCTGATCACGAAACCCGACAGCACGAAGAACACCGCAACAGCGCAGCTCGCTACGGACACCAGATCGGGCCAACCCTGCGAGAAATACGGTTCGGTAAAGTGGCCCACAACGACCACGACAGCCGCCACGAACCGTAGAAGATCAAGGAAAATAGACATGTTCCGGCTCAGGGTCAGATCCTCTCAGGACAGCGCAGTTTGGTAAGGGACGAGACGCAGTCTACGGGAGCAGAATCGCTCTCACCGCCGTCTATAAGTCATTCGCCTGACCTTCTCCGCCAGACTTCATCTCGTCGCCTGCCACGCGGACGCAGCCTTCTTCAGCCACGGAGAAAAAGTTGCGCGCAACCATCCCTGGACACCGTGTCTATGAATGCAGTACGGCCTACCGCCGCAAGGAGCTAGAAGATGAAACGCACACTGTCCCTCGCCGCCCTCGTTCTCGCTGTCAGCACCCTCTCCGTCACGGCCGCTCCTGCTTTTGCGCAGCAGGCCAACGAAGCCACCATGGCGCAGCACCAAGGCAAACACGACCCGCATAAGACCGCCATGAAGATGGGCCGCAAGCTTGGCCTGTCGCAGGATCAGACCGCGAAACTGGAGCCGATCCTCGCGGAGCGTCGTAACAAGATGGAAGCACTCAGCGCCGACACCTCGCTCACCGAAGCGCAGCGCAAGCAGCAGCGCCGCACCATCGCCCAAAGCACGCGCATGCAGATGGGCAACGTACTCACACCCGATCAGATGAAGCAGTTGAAAGAGATGCACCGCGAGAAGGCCCGCGAAAAGGCCGGCACCCCGGCCGTCTAAGCAACGGTCACTCCACACCGAAAGCCGGAACGGATCAGCCGCTGAGGTAAGCTTCCGAATCCTGTCCCCAAAAAGCAGGAAGCTGACCTCGGCGGCTCTGGCCCTCGTCTTGGAGCCCCGCAGCACTACGGAAGCCCGCACCCTGCACTTTCAAGCAGTTATGACAAGCCGGCGTATGGCAAAAGTCGCAACATCACGGGTTGTCCCGCAATCTGTGCGAAAAGTACCTCCCCCGGCACCTACCTTCCTCGTAACTCTTTCGTAAACTCACAGGATGGATAAGTTTGTCGTCCGCGGCGGGAATCCCCTGCTCGGCACCATCAAGGTCTCTGGCGCAAAGAACTCGGCACTTCCCTGCATGGCTGCGGCCATCCTCACTGCAGACGAGGTTGTGCTCGAAAACATCCCCCAGGTCCGCGACATCGAGACCGAGCGCAAACTGCTGGAAGCCATGGGCGCGCAGGTCGAGCTGGGCTACGGCCGCGCACAACATCGCACCACCATTCAGTGCGCCGTGCTCAGCGACCCTCAGGCCAAGTACGAGATCGTCAAGACCATGCGTGCGTCCTCGCTGGTGCTTGGACCGCTCGTCGCCCGGACCGGCATGGCACGTGTCGCACTTCCCGGCGGCTGCACCATCGGCGATCGCCCCATTGACCTGCACCTGAAGGGTCTGGAGGCGATGGGCGCCAGGATCACGCAGGAATACGGCTACGTCGAAGCGCGCACGGAACGCCTCAAGGGCGCTCATATCGTCTTCGACAAGATCACCGTCACCGGCACCGAAGACCTCCTGATGGCCGCAACACTCGCCGAGGGTGAGACCGTCATGGAGAACTGCGCGCAGGAGCCGGAAGTCACCGACCTGGCAGCCATGCTCATCGGCATGGGTGCAAAGATCGAAGGCGCTGGCACCTCCACCATCCGCGTGCAGGGCGTCGATAAGCTCCACGGCGTACGGCACCGCATCAACCCCGACCGCATTGAGGCCGGCACCTTCCTCATCGCCGGCGCTATCTCCGGCGGCGACCTCAACGTCGACTGCTGCAACCCCGCTCACCTGGCTGCTGTCATCAGCAAGCTGGAAGAGTGCGGCGTGCGCATGGACGTGGGCAAGGACAACATCCGCGTCCGCAGCGAAGGCCGTGGATCGCTCAAGGCCGCAGACATCTCCACCGTCGAGTACCCGGGCTTCCCAACCGACATGCAGGCGCAGTACATGGCCCTGGCAACGCAGGCGGAGGGCACCTCCAGCGTGACGGAGAACATCTTCGAAAATCGCTTCATGCACGTCAGCGAACTGGTGCGCATGGGCGCAGACATCAAGGTTCATGGCCGCACGGCCACCATCACCGGCCGCACACCGCTGCAGGCCGCTGCCGTCATGTGCAGCGACCTGCGCGCATCCGCATCGCTCGTACTGGCAGCGCTCGTCGCTGACGGCGAAACGATCCTCGACCGTGTCTACCACATCGACCGTGGCTACGAGCACATTGAAGAGAAGCTGCGCGGCGTCGGTGCACAGATCCGGCGCATGGGCGAAGTCTTCGGCAAGCGTTAAAGACGATCCGCGGATGCTGACCTCGGTTCCCACCGGGGCAGCTCCGCGTGTCGCGGCATCCCGACAAGCGTTTTACGAGCGAACCGCGGCTCAACGCAGTCACCGTAAGGATCATCGCGGTAAAAGTGGTTGGCCATTGCGCACAGGCAGGGCAACAAAAGCATCACGGCAAACAGAAACAGGGCCGGAAGAAGATCCATCTTCACTCCAATCGAACGTCTAGCCCTTTATCGGCGAATCGCCTTTACCTCTTGAGTCCCGCCGAGCGACATCACACCGCACGACTCCTGCTCCGGCCCCACGCAAAATAACTTCGGCCATACAAAGCCCACCGCCACCTGGGCGATGAACTCACGCATGTCGCGTCTCCGCGCGCCGGGAACGCGAGCCGGAAGATTTAACATCACCTCATCCCCCTGTGACCTGCCGGAGACTTCACCCGATGCGCCGAACCGCCGCCGCCCTGCTCGTATCTCTTGCCCTCACACTGACCGCCTCCGCTCAGATTCCCCTGCTGAGCGAACGCAAGGACTGGAGCGCACCCGCCGCCGACTGGTGGTCCCACGTGCAATACCTGGCCGACGACAAGCTCCAGGGACGCCGCACCGGCACCCCCGGCTATGACGCCGCCGTCGCCTACGTTGAAAACCAGTTCAAGAGCATCGGCCTCAAGCCCGCAGGCACCGACGGCTACAAACAGCCCATCGACTTCCAGCCCATGATCCTCGACATGGAAAAGTCCAGCGTGGTCCTGAAGCATGAGGGCGCATCCACGCCGCTGAATCTGGGTACAGACATCTCGCTCTCCCCGCTCATGAAGTCCGCGGCAGTAGACGCTCCCCTCGCCTTCATCGGCTACGGCCTGCGCATCCCCGCCAAGCACGTGAATAGCTACACCGACGCCGAAGTGAAGGGCAAGATCGTCGTCTTCTACAACTACGCACCCGAAAACCTCCTCGGTCCGCAGCGAGCCTACGGCCGCGGCAACGACCAGCGCTGGAAGGCACTGAAGGCAGCCGGTGCCGTCGGCATGATCTACGTCGCAGCGCCGCGCCCCGCAGCCGCAGATGCCCCGCCCACACACGGCCCGGCACCTGCCCCCTCCGCCCTCTACTTCGCCGATCCATCGCTCGACAGCCTGCCTGGCGTAAAGCTCATCGCCACACTCTCGGAAGCAGGAGCCGCCAAGCTCTTCGCCGGCACCGGCCACACACCCGCTGAACTCACAGCCCTCGCAAAGGCCGGCCAACCCCTGCCCAGCATCGCGCTCACGGCGACGCTCTCCGCAGTCACCACCTCCATCGCCGGCACGCCCTTCCGCGCATCCAATGTCGTCGGCATGGTCGAAGGTTCCGACTCAAAGCTAAAGAAGGAATACGTCGTCGTCAGCGCACACCTCGACCACCTCGGCGTCCGCGGCGAAGGCGCCGGCGACCACCTCTACAACGGCGCCATGGACAACGCCTCCGGCTCGGCGTCCGTCATCGAATGCGCCAGGATCCTCATGGCGCAGAAGACCAAACCCAAGCGGTCGATCCTCTTCATCACCCTCGCCGGCGAAGAACTCGGCGAACTCGGCTCCTCCTACTTCGCACGCAAACCAACCGTGCCCAGACAGGACATCGTCGCCGACCTCAACATGGACATGTACCTCCCCCTCTTCCCCCTCCGCTACATCGAGGTCCAGGGCATGGGCGAAAGCACCCTCGGCAACGACGCCCGCGCCGCCTTCCAGAGCAACGACATCGAAGTCCAGTTCGACAAACAGCCCGACGAGAACCGCTTCGTCCGCTCCGACCAGGTGAACTTCGTCAAGCAGGGCATCCCCGCACTCGCCTTCAAGTTCGGCTGGACCCCCGACTCACCTGAGATGAAGACCTTCAACGAGTGGGTCAAGACCCGCTACCACAAGCCCAGCGACGACCTGAACCAGCCAATCGACAAGGCCGCCGCAGCCCAGTTCACCGTAGTCCTAGCACAGCTCACCACACGCGTCGCCAACGGCCCACGCCCTGAGTGGTACCCCGAGAGCTCCTTCGCACTCAACGCAACCCGGTAAAGGCAGCCTTTCGCTCGATTAACGCCAGTCGCCACCCGGCGGCTGGCGTAATCTTTTCTTGAGGAGGCAAGCTGATGGCAACCACACCCGCGTTAATGACGATGGAGCAGTACCTTCACACTTCCTTCCACCCTGACGTGGATTTCGTCGACGGCGATCTCCAGAAGCGGAACTTGGGCGAATTCGACCACGGTCATCTGCAAGGTCTCTTGTTTGCGTGGTTCCTTCAGCGCATGAGTTCAACACGCTTGATCCCGGTCGTCGAACAGCGAATCCGCGTATCCGATCGCAATGTCAGAATCTGTGACGTTGCAGTGGTATCGGCTGACGCTCCTCGCGAACAGGTCACCATGAGCGCGCCGGTCATCTGTATCGAAATCCTCTCCCCAGAGGACCGCATCGCGCGCGCAGAAACCGTCCTGGCGGACTACCGCAGCATGGGTGTCCCGAACATCTGGCTGATCGACCCGTTTCGGCGGGCTGCATACTTCTTCGACGGCAGTGGTCTTCACCACGCCTTGGACAACACTCTGCGCATTGCAGAAACAGAACTCGCTTTGGAGATGGATAACCTCTTCTCGGCCCTGGACGATACGAAACGATGAGCGAAGAAACACTCGACTACGAACTCCCCGTCACACCTGCCGCCATGCCCGGCCTCAAGGTCGCAATCCTCGGCGCAGGCAAGATGGGCGGCATCCTTCTGCAGGCCTTCCTCAAGAACAACCTGCTGCACCCGGAACAGATCACCGCCACCGTCGCGCACCCGGAGCGCGCACACGCGCTCTCCGCTCAGTTCAGCGTTGAGGTCTCCACCGACAACGTCGAAGCCGCCCGCGAAGCCGATGTCATCCTCCTCGGCGTCAAGCCCATGCAGGTGCCCGGCCTCGTCGAACTCATTCGGCCCGTCCTCACGCCGTCTAAGCTGCTGCTCTCCTTTGCCGCCTCGGTCAAGACAGCCTCCATCGAAGACGCAGCAGGCATAGACCTCGGCGTCATCCGCGCCATGCCCAACACACCGGCCATGCTCGCCGCCGGCATCACCGCGCTCTGCGCCGGTCGCTTCGTCACTGAGCAGCAGATGGCCATCGCCCAGCGCATCTTCGGCACCGTCGGCCGCACCGTCGTCGTCGATGAGAAGCACATGGACGCCGTCACCGGCCTCTCCGGCTCAGGTCCCGCCTTTATCTACATCATCATCGAGGCGCTCGCCGAAGCCGGTGTCAACGTCGGCCTGCCGCGTGACATTGCAACAATGCTCGCAGCACAGACCACCTACGGCTCCGCGCGTATGGTCCTGGAAACCGGCTACCACCCCGCCCTGCTCAAGGATGCCGTCACCACGCCCGCCGGCTGCACCGTCGACGGCATCCTCGAACTCGAAGAGGGCGGCCTCCGCGTCACCCTGATCAAGGCCGTCAAGCGTGCCACCGCCCGCGCCAAGGAACTCGCAGCCGGTTAGGAAACCTATGGCCACGCACACCCTCACGCCCGCGCTCCACCAACCACGCAGCCTGCGCGGCGCGCGCGCGTGGGCGTGGGCTACCCTCGCCTTCTTCGTCATCGTCGTGCTTGAGGGCGCAGTCGTCCGCGCCACCTCATCGGGCGCAGGCTGCGGCGATCACTGGCCGCTCTGCAACGGCGAAGTCTTGCCCCACTTCCAACGCGTCGCCACAGTCATCGAGTTCCTGCACCGCTCGCTCACCGGCATCTGCACCGCCATGTTCGTCGGTCTCATCGCGTGGACCTTCTACGCCACGCCCAAACGGCATCCGGCTCGACTCGCATCCGTCGTCGCCGGAATTCTCCTGCTCCTTGAGGGCGCACTCGGCGCCGTCCTGGTCAAAGGCCACTACGTCGAGAAGAACATCTCAGACGCCCGGTCCGTCGTCCAGTCCATCCACTTCACCAACACCATGTTGCTGCTGGCCGCTGCCACCGTCGTCGCCGTTCTCCTCGGCCGTGGCATGCGTGCAGTCGGTGCAGCATCGCTGCGGAAGCCGACGATCGTGACGCTTGTCGCCACCATCGTTACCGGCGCCACAGGATCGGTAGCCGCACTCGCCGACACGCTCTTCCCGTCCGAATCGCTGCGTGCCGCGATCGCAGCCGACTTCGCCGTAAATTCACCCCTGCTCATCCGCATGCGCTGGATGCATCCAGCCGCGTCCGTCTTGGCGATCTGCGGTGCGCTCTGGCTCTCCGTCCTGCTCAAGCGCAACGGTTCAGTGAAAGCCGCAAACCTGCTAATCCTGAATCTTGTAATGCAGGTGCTCATTGGCGTGGCAGACGTAGTCACCCTGGCCCCGACGTGGATCCAGGTCCTGCACCTGCTCGGTGCCGATCTGTTCTGGATCACGCTCTCCGCCCTCGCCGTGCCGGTACTCTTCCCGCGCGCCATGGATCGCATCGCAGAAATCTAAGCGCCGCCAAACGCAGAAAGAGGGACGCGGATATCCGCGTCCCTCTTCATTTGCAGCCTAGAGGTCTTACTTACCGTCAACCTTGTCAGCGGCCTTCTTCGTTCCCTCTGCAGTCTTGTGTGCCGCAACCTTGGTGCCGTGGGCAGTTGCCTTCGCGGCCTTCACGGTGCCTTCCTTCGTCTTGTCGTAACCCGTCTCGGCGACGTCAGCAGTCTTGTTCGCGGCGACCTTGGTGCCGTGTGCAGTCGCATGGGCTGCCTTCACGGTGCCTTCCTTGGTCTTGTCATAGCCCTTCTCAGTGCCCTTCGCGATCACGTGGCCCGTCTTCTTCGTGGCTTGCGCGGTATCGTGGCCCGCTTCCTTCATATCCTGCTTGGCGGTCTGCGCCACCAGGCTGCCTGCGGAAACCACAACTCCAAACACCACTGCTGCAAATCGGATCGCTCGCATGTCGTACTCCCTTTTCTGTGAGGAACTCTATCCTCAACATAGATTCTTGAACACGCAATCGAGTTGGACGTTGCGTCAATCAACGGGAATTCACACACTGCCGGTACTATCGTGCTCACTGTCTGACATTCAGGCGCCCACCACCCCGGGCGCTACATCCAAGAGAGAGCATGCCGAAGAACGCAAATACTTCACGGACCAGGGGCCTCCGGGCCACGTCGCAACGCACGGCGACTCCTGAGCGCAACGAAACCGAAAGCAGCTCCCCTCAGCACCTCTTCTTCAATCGCGACGAGTCCTGGCTCCGCTTCAACGGCCGTGTGCTCGAAGAGGCGCAGGACACCACCAATCCCCTGCTCGAGCGCGTCAAGTTCCTCTCCATCACCGCGTCAAATCTCGACGAATTCATCGAGGTACGCGTTGCCGGTATCCTCCAGCGCATTGAAGACGGCTACCAGAGACCCGTTGGCGAGGACGACGACGGCCTGACCGAGCAGGAGCGGCTGGACACCCTCGCCGACCGCCTGCACCGCTTCAACCGCGAACAGTACGCCTGCTGGACCCGCGGCCTTATTCCCGCCCTGCGCGAAGAACGCATCGAGATCATGGACTGGGATGAGCTTGACGAGGCATCGTTGCGCTTCGCCAACCACTACTTTGACCGCGAAGTCGACCCGCTCCTGACGCCCGTCACCATTGACCCCACGCATCCCTTTCCGCGTGTTCTCAACAAGGCCCTTTGCATCGGTCTTCTGCTCCGTCGAAAACAGGGCAGTAGCGGACGCCGCGCGCCCGGCATGCTGGGTGTCGTCACCGTCCCGCGCTCGCTGCCGCGCCTTATCCGCCTTCCGTCGCCAGAGGGCAGCTACCGCTTCCTCTTCCTGCATGAGTTGATCCAGGCGCGCGTTCCCCGCCTCTTTCCCGGGTACGAGATCCTTGCCCGCGCCGCCTTCCGCGTCACCCGCAACAGCAACCTCTACCTGCAGGAAGAAGAGTCACGTTCACTGCTCGAAAGCGTTCGCGCCGAGCTGCACAACCGCCGCAAGGGTGATGTCGTCCGTCTCGAAATCGCAGCAGGTGCCGACGAGGAGTTGATCGACCAGCTTCGCGTGAACTTCGAACTCGAACGCTGGCAGATCTTCCGCGCTGAAGAACCCGTCAACCTGACCCGCGTTATGGAGATCGTCAACGCCGTCGAACGTCCGGACCTGAAGTTCCCAAAGTTCGTCGGCCGCGACTACATGCCACCGCCGCAGGCCGACGGTCGTCCTGGTTGCTTATTCGACACGCTGCGCCAGGGCGACATCCTCCTCCACCACCCCTTCGACTCTTTCCGCGCAGTCGAGCGCTTCATCGAGGCGGGCACTGAGGACGAACGCGTCATCTCAATCAAACAGACGCTCTACCGCACCTCCGCCGATTCTCCGCTCTTCCAGGCCCTGCTCGACGCAGCACAGACCACCGACGTCACCGTCGTCGTCGAGCTCATGGCCCGTTTCGACGAAGACTCCAACATTCGCTGGGCACGCACTCTCGAAGACGCCGGTGTGCAGGTCTTCCACGGCATCGTCGGCCTGAAAACGCACGCCAAGCTGGCGCTCCTCGTGCGCAAAGATCCGGATGGCGTCACACGCCGCTACGCCCATCTGGGCACCGGCAACTACAACTCCGTAACCGCTCGCTTCTACACGGACATCAGCCTCATCACAGCAGACGAAGCAGTCACCGCCGCCGTGCAACGCGTCTTCAACTACCTCACCGCAGACGCGCAGGACGAGAACTTCCGCCCGCTCATGGTGGCGCCGGTCACGCTGGCCAATGACATCCTTCACCTTATCGACCGCGAAGCGCAGCATGCCCGCGCCGGCCGCCCGGCACGCATCATCGCAAAGATGAATGCGCTGCTCGACGGCAAAACCATCCGCGCGCTCTACGCCGCATCGCAGGCCGGTGTCGAGATCGACCTGATCATCCGCGGCATGTGCTCCCTCCGCCCCGGCGTTCGCAAACTCAGCGAGCGGATCCGCGTGCGGTCGATCGTTGGCCGCTTCCTCGAGCACAGCCGCATCTTCTGGTTCGCCAACGGCACGGAAGGCAAGACCGGCGCCGCCGATAAGAGCGAAGTCTTCTGCGGCTCCGCCGACTGGATGCCCCGCAACCTCTACGAACGTTGCGAAGACCTCTACCCCGTCACCGCACCGGCCCTCAAGAAGCGCCTCCGTGAAGAGATCCTCGAGGCCTACCTTACCGACACGGTAAAGTCCCGCTTCCTCCAGGAGGACGGCGAGTACACCCGCCCGCCGCGCGGCTCCCACCCCGTCGAAGCACAGATCCTGCTCATGCAACTCGCCGCAACCGAGTCGGCAGCCGCCTCACCGAACCCAGGCCGTACCGCCGCAGCAAAGTCGGCGACGGAAGCAACAGACGCAGCAGCCGACAAGGTGCGACCACCCGCCAAGCGCGTCCTGCGGCACAGAGCCACCAAAGCCACAGCACCGGCGAGCAAGTCCGCAGCCACGAAACAAGCCGCTCACCCGGCTCCAACCAAGAGCGCTGTACACACCAAGACCGCGGCCACAGCGCAACCAGCAGCTCAAGCAAAGAAAGCTCTTCCGGCAAAGAAAGCTTCCTCGACGGTCCCATCAATCGCAAAGAAACCCGCTCCGCAAAAGTCCTCCGCAGCAAAGTCAGCCCCACGGAAGACCGCAAAACGCAAGCCAGGCAACATACCGGGTGCCCCACCTTCGCGAAGCTAAGGTGGGGATTCGCGCAAAGCGCGAACCGCTTTTCGCCGTAAGGTGATGATCCGAACGCTCGCATTCGCGCGAAGCGCGAAGCGGAGGAGTCAGGAGGCTTTAACCCCGGGCCCTACTGCACCGTCACCGGAATCACATACGTATGTCGCGCATTCACCGGCGCGTCCGTAGAAGCAGCCGTGATCGTCAGACTCATCGTCCCCAACGGCGTCCCGCTGCCACTCGCCGTGCTGTCCGTAGCAGCCACCTGCGAACATCCGCCGCCAGCAATCACCACCACCAGCAATAAAGACAACAACGCAACCAGCCGTCTGCGCCGGCGCACAAGACAAAGCCCAAACAACACGCCTGCTTCGGCAACCCGCACCAGTGCAGCCGAGTTCTTCGTCGTGCTCACCGTGATCTGCGCTGTACCGCCCGTGTTCACTACCGTCGGCGAAACGCTGCAACTCGTCTCCGTGCCCGCGCTCGTGCTGCATCCAAGCGCAATCGCTCCGGAGAAGCCGTTCAGGCCCGTGACGGTCAGAACACCCTTCGCGGTCCCGCCCGAGGAAACACTCAGCGACGAAGGCACAAAGCTCAGAGCAAAGTCGCCAATGTTCACCAACAGGTTGCTGGACGTCGTCTTCAGGAATACAAGGTCGCCCGAGTAGACCGCCATGATGCTGTGCGAACCCGCACGCAGACCCGTTGTGGACAGTTGCGCATACCCATTGTTCAACCCGTTCGATAGAACCGCCGCCGAACCCAGGTTCACCACGACACCTTGGAACGTGTCGTAGAACGCGACCGTCCCGCCCGGCACGAGCGTGCTGTTCGTCACGCCGGAACTCACCGCGGCCGTCAGCGTGATGTTCTGCCCAACGATGCCCGACAGCGTATTCGAACTGAGCACGATCGCCGCCGGAATCGGCGTCGGTGTCACACTGACCGGATCCGATGTGCTGCCCGTCCAGTTCGCATCACCGCTATAAATCGCCGTCACCGACTGCGTCGAAGCACTCAGGAAGACCACCGTTGCCGTCGCCAGGCCATTCACGACCGAACCCGAACCAAGGAACTTGTTGTTGCTATAAAAGCTCACCGTTCCCGAGTACCGGTAGGTCCCCGTCCCCGTCCCGGAGTTCGCCACCGTCGCGCTGATCGTGACCGGCGTACCTGCTGGCGGAGACGTCGGCGTCACACCATTGACTGTCGTGGTCGTGAAACCCTTCGTAGTCGTCACCGTCAGGGTCACGGTATTGCACGTCAGGTTGGTATTGCACTTCACCGTGATCGTGTACGTCCCCGGCGAAGGCACAGGTAACGGAAGGCTCGCCGTACTGACAAGCGATCCCGTCGCAGACAGCAGCGTCGCCGTATACGTCCCATTGCTCCCACTCACGGTCGCCATGACCGTTCCCGATGGACCGACCGTTCCGGACGCGGCCGCCACAGTGATCGCAAGATTCGCGTCGTACCCATACGGAATCGATCCAATAGGCGAGATCGTCGCAGCAATCGTCGCCGTCAACGGCGTGATCGTAAACACCGCAGCCGCAGAGGTGCTCGCAGCATAGTTGGCGTCCCCGCCATACATCGCCGTCAGCGAATGCGTCCCCACCGTCAGCGTAGAAACGGCAACCGTCGCCGTCCCGGCGCTCAAAGTCCCCGTACCAACCGCAACTCCCCCATCCAGGATCGTGATCGTCCCCGTAGGCGCGGTACCCGCCGTCACATAACTCGAAGGCGTAATCACCGAGATGAGTGAGAACGCAGTCCCATAAGGCCCGCTATAACCACTCGAAGAACTAAGCGACGTACTCGTAGTAATCAAAGTCGTCGTTGCGTTCGCCGTAACGGCATTCGAAGTAGCCGCATTGAAATTCGTATCTCCGCTATAAACCGCCGTCAACGAATGCGTCGTGATCACCGTAGCCTGCGCACGCAACCGCCCCACCGCAAGAGCCGAAGCACCAGCCGCCAGCGAACCGCTGAAACTCGCCACGCCACCCGTAACCGTCCCGGTCCCCACAGCGGTCGTCCCATCCAGGAACGACATCGTCCCCGTCGCCGTCGTAGCAACACCCGTCCCGTTCATCACCGTCGCACTCAAAGCCACGGTATTCGCCGCACTATCCGTACTCGTCTTCACCAGCGCAACCGTCGGCAAGACCTTAGCCGTATCGATCGCATTCGAAGAAGCGGTGTTGAAGCTTCCATCGCCCCCATAAACCGCCGTCAAAACGCCGCTCCCATAAGTCCCGCTGAAAGTAGCCACACCAGCCGAATTCACCGCTCCCGAACCCAGCGCCGCAGCCCCCAGCAGAAACTGCACCGTCCCCGTCGGCGTCGTCGAAGTACCCGAAGGCGGCGCCACCACCGCCGACAAGCTGCTCCCAGCCGTCACCACCGAAAGCGTCACCCGCGGCGTCACCTTCACCGTCGCATTCGCCGTAGCCGTCGCAGAGTTGTAGTTCCCATCGCCCACATAGGCCGCCGTCACCAGGTGCGTCGCCCCACCGCCCAGCGCGCCGCTATAAGTAGCCACACCAGAACTACTCAGCGTCCCATTCCCGATCACAGCCCCGTTATCCAGAAACTGAACACTGCCCGTCGGCGCAACCGTTCCCGTCCCAGCGCCCGCAGGCACAGCAGCCGTAGCCGTCAACACCGCCGCAGTCGCCGATCCCGTCTGCGTAAGCGAAAACGCAGGAGCACCCTTTCCAACCGTCACACTGAAAGCCTGCGGACTACCGCAAGAGAAGCTGGCATTCGCCGTGCAATTCGCCTGAAACGTAAACGAACCCACATTGCTCGCCGGCACGCTTACCGTCGCACTCGCGCTCCCCACAGCGCCCGCCACCAGAGTCCCCGTATACGTATTCGCACTCACCGCCGACCCATACGGATACACCATCACCGATCCCGTCGGCGTACCCACGCCGCTCGGCGACGACACCGTCACCGTCACCGGCATCACCGTACCCACCGCCGGCGAACCACTCATCGCGGCAACGATCCTCGCCGCCTCCGGGTTCACCGTAGCCGTATCGATATTCGTCGTCGTCGACGCATACGTGTTGTCGCCGCTATACGTCCCGAAAAACCCATACTGCCCGCCAGCCAGCGTACTGACCGAGTAAGTCGCAACACCGCTCGCATCCAGCGCCACCGACCCCAGCGTCCCACCCTGGCTGCTGCCAAAGCTCACCGTTCCCGTCGGCGTCCCATTACTGCCCGTCACCGTCGCCGTCAGCGTAATGTTCGAGCCATGCGTGACCACGTGGTTTGAGAGCGCAATCGTCGTGCTGTTCGGCGATGTCACGCCAAACGGCCACGCCTTCACCAGCGCAACAGGATCGACCGTCCCCAGGCCATCCGCAGCGCTCCACGCACCCACCGGCACCGTCGAGTCCGCATGCGTAAAGACACCCTTCGCCGAGGCCAGCGTGTAGAACGTCGCAGCCACCTCGCCCTGCCGGGCCGCAGCCTTAGTCACCACCTGCTGCAACGCCGCCGTCAATGCACTTGCATCCGCCACCGCCGCATCCGGCATCGCCCGCAGTTGATCCGCAGGCAATCCCTCGGCTACCTGCCAATCTGGCCTCGGAGTAGCCGTGACATCCGCAGCGTCTGCGGCAGACGAGGCGCCGGAAACCAGCACCAGTGCCCGCGCCGGCAACTCCTTCGCAGTCACATGCTGCAACACCACCGTCTGGCCCTGCGCACTCGCCTGCTCCAGTACCGCGTTCAGCTCTTCGACACTCGCACTTGTCCCCGTCAGATCGACAGGCACCACCGCTGCTGTATTTGCATCGATCGCCGCCTCAAGTCCCGCAACCGCATCGCTGCTCGTCGCCGCACTCTGGTCCAGCCCACCCACCGCCAGCACCGCAGCCGCCAACGACCCCGGCACCGTCGGCGTGCCATCCACCGCAACACGATCTCCCGTCGGCAACGCATACCGCTGCAGCCGCACACCAAACGCCGACGCCACCTGCGCCGCCGTTCCACTCGCAGTCAATCGCATGCCGCCTGCAGACACCGACTGCACCTGCAATCCCTGCGTCGCCAGCCAAGCCGTCACCGGCGCAACCTCCGTCGCCGTGGGCGCAAACCGCGCTGCAAACTGTTCCGGCGTAAGCCAGTGGTGATACTCCGCCGAACCCTGCGTCCGCACCGACTTCAGGTAAGCATCCAGGTCGGCCTGCTGCGCCGCGCTGCGCTTCAACTCCACCGTCACCGCAGGCACCGGCTGCGACGCTGGCAGATCGCCCGCCACACCGCCGCCCGCCGGCAGCGCCTGTCGAAGGGACGGCAAAGCCGCCCTTTCACTGGCAGCATCCAGACTCGCACCAGCCTGAGCCGCCGCATATCCAGCCGAACCCATCAGCAACGAAATGGCCGCAACAACGCGGACAGAGCAACACGCTTGGCCGGCTACGCGGCGGAACAACATCATAGAAATCATAGGGGTGACGACTAAGTCTCCCCTGCGAAACACCACTTGGCAAGCACCACGTTCAGGGCATTTACCACTCTGGGAATTTTCTCTAACCTTCACCACAACACGCTCACCCGCCTTCGTCGTAGCATCAGGTGCATGAGTCAGTTCGGCATCGTCATCATGGCCGCGGGCAAAGGCACCCGGCTGAAGAGCGCCCGTCCCAAAGTTCTCCACGCCGTCGGCGGCAAAGCGCTCCTGCTCCACGTCATTGAAGCCGCGAAAACCCAGGTCTCCGCCCACGACATCCTCGTCGTCGTCGGCCATCAGGCCGCACAGGTCCAGGCCGCGGCCCAGCCCACCGGCGTCCGCTTCGTCCTGCAGCCACAGCAGCTCGGCACCGGCCACGCTCTGCAGTGCGTCCGCGACTGGTACGCCGAGACCGGCACACAGCCGCCCACCCACCTCATCGTTCTCTCCGGCGACGTACCGCTGATCCGGCCGGAGACCATCGCCGCCCTGCGCAATACGCACATCGAGCAGGACGCAGCGATGACCATCCTCACCGCCATTCCGCCCGACCCCACCGGCTACGGCCGCGTCCTCCGCAAGCAGGACGGCACCGAAGACGTCGCAGGCATCGTCGAACAGAAGTCACTCACCGAAGACCAGCTCGCCACGCCCGAGCGCCTCCGCGAGATCAACAGCGGAATCTACGCCTTCCGCACCACCGCCCTCTTCGACCGTCTCGGCCGCCTCGCCAACACCAACAGCGCCGGCGAGTTCTACCTCACCGACGTCGCCGGCATGCTCGTCAATGACAACGAGCGCGTCGTCGCCATCGCAGCAGACTCCGTCGACGAAGTCCTCGGCGCCAACACCATTGCGGAGATGATGCACCTCGACGCCAGCTTCCGCGCACGCACCGCCAACCGCCTCATGGCCGCCGGCGTCACCATCTTCCGCCCCGACACCACGGTCATCGACGCGTCCGTCCAGATCGCTGCCGACACCATCATCGAACCCTTCGTCCAGCTCCTCGGCAACACCACCATCGGCCCCAACTGCCGCATCCGCTCCTACTCCGTCATTGAGAGCTGCACCCTCGGCGAAGGCGTCCTCGTCCGCAACGGCTGCATCCTCACCGACTCCACCGTCGGCGACGGCGCGCAACTCGGTCCCTACGCCCACCTGCGTCCTGAAAGCCTGATCGGCGCACGCGCCCACGTCGGCAACTTCGTCGAAACTAAAAAGACAAACCTCGGCGAAGGCTCGAAGGCCAACCACCTCGCCTACCTGGGCGATGCCATCATCGGCGCAGGCTCCAACATCGGCGCAGGCGTCATCACCTGTAACTACGACGGCGTGAACAAGCACCGCACCACCATCGGCGACGGTGTGTTCGTAGGCTCGGACTCCACCCTGATCGCTCCCGTTACGCTCGCCAGCGGCTCGTATGTTGCTGCAGGATCAAGCATTACGGACGACGTGCCCACCGGCGCACTCGCCCTGGGCCGAGCCCGTCAGGTCACCAAACCGGGCTGGGCCGCCGACAGACGAGCCGCCGCCAGGCTCGCAGACGGCAACGGCAGCTGACGTCAAACTCGGCCATTTCTATTGTTTTTTATATATTTCTGCATTTTTACGTAAAAGACAGCAACTCCAGACCCGCATCTGCGTCATACTGTGTGTGGGCGAGGTTGCCCAAAGGTTCTGCGGAAGGTTGAGTAACTCCCTCCCGCTACAAGTTGCGTCACTGGCCTCCCCCGTATCGGCGGTAATCGTCGATACGGGCTTTTTTTTGCTCGGAAATGCCTTCCGCTTAAATCTTGGGTGCCCATTCTTTGCGAAGCAAAGGGCGGGCTATCGCGCGAAGCGCGACCCTCATGCCAAATGACTCCAGATATCCCACGGCCCGCCCGCAGGATTATCATGAAAGACATGAAGCGCTTGCTGCCGCTACTTGCTGTCTCCCTCCTCACCGTCGCCGCCTGCGCGCAGTGGTCCAACCCATCCGCGGACATCCCGGCCTACAACAACGGCGCGCCCTCCAAGCCGCTGCCGCCCGTCCTCGCCGGCGCACAGACCACGGGCGTCTACTTCTCGCACCCGTACCAGGTCACGGCATACAAGATGGCCGCAAAGATCCAGCCCGTCCTGCACCAGATGCCCTGCTACTGCCGCTGCGACCAGTCCATGGGTCACAACAGCCTGCATAGCTGCTTCGAAGGCCTCCACGGCGCAGAGTGCTCCACCTGCATGAAGGAAGCAGTCTTCGCCTACCAGCAGACCAAGCTCGGCAAGACACCCGCGCAGATCCGCGCAGCCATCGAAAAGGGCTCCTGGCTCAACGTGGACCTCGAACACGCAACACTCTAAGCGATAACAACGTGTAGCGGGTGCCCCAAATCCTGAAGGGATGTGGGCTCAATCGTTCTGGGCATCTGCATCGTATCCAACGATGCGAACCCTGCAGCTCGAACCAGACACGCCACAAAAGAAATCCCGCCGCTAAGCGACGGGATTTTCTTTGCTTCGAATCACCACGAGCCAGCCCTAATCCGTAGCCGCCGGCCACAACCACGCAGCCCCACGAACACCGCTCGCATCGCCATGCACGGCCTTCTTGATCGGCGTCTCCACCGGACCGCCAAACGTATAGGTGGAGATCAACGGCGGCAGGTTCGTGTACAGCCGGTCCAACTGCGACAGACCGCCACCCAGCACAATACAGTCCGGGTCCAGCGAGTTATAGATCGTTGCAAGGCTCTTCGCCAGCCGGTCTTCCAGCCGCACAATCGCAGCCTCGGCATCGGCATCGCCTGCCTCACTCGCCGCAACAATCTCCGGTCCACGCATCACTCGGCCTGTCACCGTGCGAAAGTCCCGCTCCAGCCCCGTACCGCAACACCACATCTCAATGCAGCTCAGCCTGCCGCAATAGCAGACCGGCCCGGGCCACTCCGCCTCGGTCTGTCGTGGCAGCGGATTGTGTCCCCACTCGCCAGCCAGGCCGTTCGGTCCATTGTGGACACGTCCGTTGATGGAGATACCACCGCCGCAGCCCGTGCCGACAATCACACCGAAGACCACACCGTACCCGGCGCCCGCACCATCCGTAGCTTCAGACACAGCCAGGCAGTTGGCATCGTTCGCACAACGGACCTCGCGGCCCATGCGCTTCGTCAGGTCCACCTCAATGGCGCGCCCGTTCAGCCACGTCGAGTTCGCATTCTTCACCAGGCCGGTCGAACGCACCACCGATCCGGGGATGCCGACACCGACCGTTCCCTGCTCGCCTGCGCGCACCTCAAGTGAGCGCGCCACATCGACGATGGCGTCGATCGTGCCGGAATAGTCCTCACGAGGTGTCGGCACGCGAAGCCGGTCGATCTCTTGTCCGTGTGCGTCAAAGGCGCGGCCCTCAATCTTGGTGCCGCCCAGGTCAATGCCAATGCGAATGCTCATGCGATCGTAAGTCCTTAATGCTGTTTTCTTAGGTCAGGGGCTGATGACCGGCGTTGGCCGCAGCATGCAGCCGCACCTCAACCAGCTCACAGATGGTGTGGAGCAACAGCTTATGTGCCTCCTGGATGCGGGCCGTCACGCCATGCTCCACCAGGAACTCAACATCTGCAATGCCGCTGGAACTGCCGCCGTCGCGGCCGAGGAATGCAACCGTAGACACACCGGTATCCTTGGCAGTCAACAACGCGCGCAGCACGTTTTCACTGTTGCCGCTTGTCGTGAAGGCGAAGAGCACATCGCCCTTATGTCCGAACGCCCTCACCTGCCGCGCAAAGATCTCGTCGAAGCCGTAATCGTTGCCGCATGCCGTCAGATCGCCGCCGTTCGTCGTGAAGCTGATCGCAGGATAGGGACGCCGGTCTGCTTGGTAGCGCACGACAAACTCTGTCGTCAGGTGCGAAGCATCCGCAGCAGAACCGCCGTTGCCACAGGCCAGCAGCTTCTTGCCGCTCAACAGCGCGTCGGCCAGCAGCTTTGCCGCCCGCTCGACCTGCGGCTCCAACTTCCGGAGCGACTGCAGGATTAGGAGAGACTCCGACACATTGTGTTGGAAGATCGAAACGTCTTGGTCGATGGAAGCGTCAGCCATCCCTATGCCTTCTGCGCCTGCAGGTAATTCTTCACATAGTCTCGTATGCCGTCTTCAAGCGTAGTAAACGGCTTGTCGTAACCGGCAGCGCGCAGCTTATCGGGCTTCGCCTCGGTGTAGTACTGGTACTTATCGCGCAGCCCCTCGGGCATGTCAATGTATTCGATCTTTGGCTCCTTGCCCATCGCGGCATAAACAGCCGTCACCAGGTCGCGCCACGTACGCGAGATGCCGGTGCCGCAGTTGAACAGGCCGCCAATACCCGGGTTCTCCAGCAGCCATAGTGTCACTGCAACTGCGTCCCTCACGTAGACGAAGTCGCGCATCTGCTCGCCGTCTTTGTAATCGGACCGATGACTTTTGAAGAGCTTCACCTTGCCCTCGCCCGTACCCACCTGGCCGAAGCTCTTGTGGACGACCGAACGCATGTCGTCCTTATGGTCCTCATGGGGGCCGTAGACATTGAAGTACTTCAGACCCGCGATAGGATTCGCGCCACTGTAAAGGTTGTTGCGCAGCGCCCAGAGATCGAACATGTGCTTCGAATAGCCGTACATATTCAGCGGCTTCAACCGTGGCGTGACTGCATCGCTGTCGTCATAACCCAGCGCGCCATCGCCATACGTCGCAGCGCTCGATGCGTAGACGAACCGCGCTCCATGCGCCTGCGCCCACTGGCACAGCGTGCGCGTGTACGCATAGTTGTTCGTCAGCAGGTAATCCGCGTCCTTCTCGGTCGTCGCGCTGCACGCACCCAGGTGAACGATGCCGTCGATCTCCGGCAGCTCTTCCACTCCAACACCGTGGATACGGTCCAGGAACTCATCGATCGGCAGCAGATCTTCATACTGCAGGCCGACCAGGTTCTTCCATTTCTCGTCCGTGCCCAGGTCGTCGACCAGCAGCAGGTTCGTCTGTCCGCGGCGGTTGAGCTCCGCCACCACATTGCGGCCGATAAAGCCCGCAGCACCCGTTACGACTGTCATCTTGCCCATGGCTGTCATTGTAGACGGCCAACATCACCCGCAGGATGGCCGCCAATCCTGCTCAACCTCCTTGTTTCGCCTTGCCATGCGACGGATCCCAGCGGTCGCACTGGTAAACTTGCCATCAGCCGCGATGCCTGAAAAGTTCTATATAACGACCCCGATCTACTACGTCAACGCGCGCCCGCACATCGGCCACGCGTACACCACCATTGCTGCCGACACGCTTGCGCGTCGCAAACGCATGGAAGGTGCCGACACCTACTTCCTCACAGGCACAGACGAACACGGCCAGAAGATCGGCCGCTCCGCCGCCGCCGCAGGCATTGAGCCCCAGCAGTTCGCCGACGACGTCAGCGGCACCTTCCGCTCGCTCTGGCACCGTATGGGCATCACCTACGACCAGTACATCCGCACCACCGATGCGAAACACAAGCGCGGCGCGCAGAAGCTCTTCTCCGCCCTCTACGAGCGCGGTCACATCTACCTCGACAGCTACACCGGCCAGTACTCCGTCGGCGAGGAGATGTTCATCGAGGGCCCTCCCGGCACCATCGGTCCCGACGGCAAGCCGACAGAGACGGTTACGGAAGAGAACTTCTACTTCCGCCTCTCCGCCTTCCAGAAGCCGCTCATCGACCTCATCGAATCGAACCAGCTCACCATCACCCCAGAAGCCCGCAAGAACGAGGTCCTCAGCTTCCTGCGCGGCAACGTGAACGACGGTTCGGAGACACTCCTGAGCGACACCGGAGTCGCCTACGTCCCCGGCGCGGTTAAGGATCTCAGCGTCTCGCGCACCAGTTTTGACTGGGGAATACCCGTTCCGGCGCCTGCGGCGACTGAGACGATTCAAAAACACGTAATTTACGTCTGGTTAGACGCGTTAGCGAACTATATGACGGCCGTTGGATACGGCGACGACACCGAAGAAGGCGCCGAAATGTTCGCCCGATTCTGGCCCGCCGACCTCCACTTCGTAGGTAAGGAAATCGTCAGATTCCATTGTGTTTACTGGCCCGCCTTCCTCCTGGCAGCCGGTCTCCCCCTGCCCAAAAAGATCGTCGCGCACGGCTGGCTCCTCTTCGAAGAATCCAAGATGTCCAAGAGCCGCGGCAACATCGTGCGCACAGAAACAATCCTCGATGCCTTCGGCTCCCTAAAACCCGACACCGAGAAGTACGAGCAGGACCTCTTCGGCGCAGACGTTCTACGCTACTTCCTGCTGCGCGAAATCCCCTTTGGACAGGACGGCTCGTTCAGCTTTGACGCGCTCGTCGCGCGCTATAACAGCGACCTGGCCAACGGTTACGGCAACCTCGTAAGCCGCACGCTGAACATGATCGCGCAGAACTTCGAAGGCGTAATCCCGGAGAGCGGCCTCACCACCGAACTAACTGCAGCGACCGCAGAAGCGATCGAGACAGTCCACGCTGCACTCGAGCGCCAGGAGTTCACAGCAGCCGTCTCAGCAACCTCTGCATTGGTGGCCGCAACGGACGGCTATCTCACATCCAATGCCCCATGGAAGCTGGCGAAGGACCCCGCCCAACGCGAGCGTCTTGCAGAGGTCCTGCGGACGGCCGCAAAGAGTATCCGCATCATCACAGCACTGCTGCACCCAGTGATGCCCTACGCGACATCGCACGTGTGGGAGCAGCTCGGACTCGGCAGCATTGAACGCGCTGCGGAACTGGGCGAACTGCGCGATCTATCGCGCGGCGGCTTTGCGGCAAACACCAAGCTTGGCACCATCGCGCCCATCTTCCCGCGCGCGGAGAAAGAACTGATCACACGCATGAACGACGCAGAGCAGAAGCCAGCAGCCATCGACCCTAACGCCACGCAGAATCTCGCGGAGGGCGAACAGCCGCTCACGCCCATCGCCGATGCCACTGCCTCGCCAGCTGCAGAAGCCGCGCCAGCAGCAGAGATCCCGGCCATCGATCCAACGAAGCCCACCAAGCCGGACACTCCAGAGATCACCATCGACGACTTCATCAAGGTCGATCTCCGCGTCGCGAAGGTGCTCGTCGCCGAGCGCATTCCAAAGACCGACAAGCTGCTTCGCCTCGAAGTAGACCTCGGCTATGAGAAGCGCCAGATCCTTGCAGGCATCGCGCAGTTCTACGAGCCGGAGAAGCTCGTCGGCCGCAAGGTCGTGATCGTGGCCAACCTGGCACCACGAAAACTGCGCGGCTACGAGTCGCAGGGCATGGTCGTCGCGGCATCGGTCGGCGATGGCACCCCAGCTCTTGCGAGCTTCCTCGAAGACATCGAGATCGGCGCGCGCCTCCGCTAGGGATCATCATGCATATCGTTGATTCGCACGCACATCTCGACTTCTCCAGCTACGCCGAGGATCTCGACGCAGTGCTGACACGCGCCCTTGCCGCGGACGTGAAGACCATCCTCGCGGTTGGCATTGGTGATGGCCCGGAGACGATGCACCGTGCGCGGGATCTCGCCGTGAAGTACAAGGGCAACTCCGCCGCGCCACGCATCGTCTGCAGCGCCGGTATCCATCCGCAGGAAGCGGCCCATGCAGACAACGAGTCGTTAGCAAAGCTAACCACTCTCGCGTCTGACTCCAATGTGGTTGCCATCGGCGAGATCGGCCTGGACTACTACCACTTCGAAAATCCGGACATCGACGTGCAACAGCGCGCCTTTCTCGCTCAGATGGAGATCGCGCTCGCCGGAAAGAAGCCGATCCTGATCCACTGCCGTACCAGCGATCTGGCGACGCCGCAGGCGAAGGAGCGCTTCGGTGCGGCTGATGCGCAGGCAGACCTGCTGCGCTTAATCGAAACCCACTTCAGCAGCAAGGGAGGCGTCGGCGTGATGCACTGCTTCTCCGGCTCCGCCGATGAGGCTCGTCGCGCACTGGATCTCGGTTTCTACCTGTCTTTTGCCGGCAACGTGACTTACTCGCGCTTCCCTTCCATCCGCGAAGCTGCAATCCTCGCGCCGGCCAACCGCATCCTCGTCGAGACGGACGCTCCCTTTCTGGCACCACAGCCCTTCCGGGGAGAACGCAACGAACCAGCGCGCACACGCACCACGGCAGAGTTTGTCGCGGATCTGCGCGGCATTTCCCTGGAGGAGCTAGCAGCGGCCACCACCGCGAACTTTGAGAGGCTATTCGGCGTAAGTGCGTAGCTGTCTGCGGAAGTACGTAGAATAGCCCGGCAACGCGCCGCACACTTTCGGCGCTCTGACACATAACAACCCCACGCACCATAGCAAGACTGCACCACTGGCAAGGAGAACAACAATGGCAGCCGAGAACAGCTTCGACGTTGTGAGCAAGGTCGAAATCCAGGAAGTAAAGAACGCCATCGAGCAGGCGACCAAGGAAGTTAACGCGCGCTTCGATCTGAAGAACTCGAAGTCGACCATCACGCTTGAGGGCGGCGATGAGAACATCCTGCTGGCGTCGCAGGACGAGTACACCATCAAGGCAGTCACCGAGATCCTGCAGCAGAAGATGGTCAAGCGTGGCATCAGCTTAAAGAATCTCGAGTACGAAAAGATCGAGCCCGCCGCGAACAGCTCCGTTCGTCAAAAGGTGAAGCTGAAGCAGGGCATCCAGTCCGACGCTGCGAAGAAGATCGTCGCCGCCATCAAGGACTCCAAGCTCAAGGCGCAGGCCTCGATCCAGGGCGATACCGTACGCGTCGTCAGCAAGGACCGCGATGTACTTCAGCAGATCATCACCCTGCTGAAGGGCAAGGACATTGGCGTGGAGCTGCAGTTCACCAACTACCGTTCAAACTGACCGCGAAATGCAGTCCATGGGTGCCCCACGGTCATCGTGAGGCACCCATTTTTCGTTGGACACGAAGAACGTATCTCACCTTCCAACAGGACAAAGGTCGCGAAATAGTGTGTGACGCTGCGGTTACTGTTAAAGTCAAATATAGCGTGAGTTCCTTACCCATTGCGACCGCGAAAGAGGTCTTCGACCTTGTCCGCGACGACCTTTCCGCCGTTGAGCGGGAATTTGGGCGGCAATCCAAATCAGAAGTTGTGGTCATTCAGGACATCGCACGCTACCTGCTCTCAGGCGGCGGCAAGCGTATCCGGCCCTTGCTGCTTCTGCTGTCGGCGAAGGCCCTGGGATTCACAGGCGAAAGCCGCATCCGCTTGGGCGCCGTCGTAGAGATGCTGCACACGGCTACGCTCGTCCACGACGACATCATCGACGAGGCACAGACGCGCCGCGGCAAGCCCAGCGCCAACACAGCCTGGGGAGCCAGCAAATGCGTCCTGGCAGGCGACTGGCTCTACATGCAGTCTTTCCAGACAGCCCTGGACGAGCGCAACTTCAAGATTCTCGATCTGCTGATCGGCCTGACCCAACAGATGGTCGAAGGCGAGTTGCTGCAGATGCAGAAGCTCGGCCACCTGATCAACGAGGAAGAATACTTCGACCTAATCTTCCGCAAAACCGCCATGCTCTTCAAGGTCAGCATGCAGTTGGGCGCAGCACTGGCTGGCGTGGACGAAACCGTCGAGCAGCAGTTGGGCGAGTATGGCCGCAACCTGGGCCTTGCCTTCCAGATCGTCGACGATGTGCTGGATCTGGTTGGCGAAGAGGCCACACTGGGCAAGCCCGCTGCCAGCGATCTGCGCGAGGGTAAGGCGACACTTGCCGTCATCCACGCGCTGGAGCGGGGCACTGGTGCCGAACGCGAGGCCATCCGCACGGTCCTGGCCGACCGCGACTTTACCCGCGTGAAGCACGCAACGATCCTGGAGATCCTTCGGGGCCACGGTTCGCTGGAGTACGCCATGGATGCCGCGCGAGCTTACGCCGAAGCTGCGCGGCAATCAATTGCTGATCTACCCCAGGCAAACGCCGAGGCGGGCCGGGCACTTCGCGCGCTGCTCTGGGTACCGGGCTACGTGACCGACCGCGACCGGTAGTTCGTTCCTCTTCCCGTACCCCAAAGATTTGCGAAAGAGCTAGGCCGGGATGGCAGCTTGCGCTGCCATCCCGGCCTAGCTTTCCTGACACTGCGTTTAGTTGAAGTCGACCTTCGGAACGGTAGCCGCGCCGGGATCCGCACGATAGTACGTCGTCCGAGGCTTGAAGCCGGCGATGCTGGCCCACATGCTGTTCGGGAAGACTGCGATCGTGTTGTTGTAGTCCAGGATGGAGTCGTTGTACCGCTTGCGTGCAACGGCGATGCGGTTCTCCGTACCTGAAAGCTCATCTTCCAATCGCATGAACTGCTGGTTGCTCTTCAGGTCCGGGTACGCCTCCTGCATACGCGTAAGCGGCAGCAGCGAAACGGACAGGCGATCGTTCGCCGCGAGCTTCTCGTCCGGCGTGCGCGCCTGCAGCAATCCACTGCGAGCCTCTGCGATAGCGGTGAGGATGTTCGTCTCCACCTTGGCATAGCCCTTAACGCTGGCGACCAGGTTCGGGATCAGATCCGCACGCCGCTGCAGATTGACGTCGACTTCGCTGAACGCCGCGTCGATCCCGTTTGACTTCACCGCGATCGAGTTCTTCGCGGAGATAAAGCTCATCGCCACCAGGCCAATGAGTACAACCGCCACAATCAGACCGATCAAGCCCTTTTTCATTGTTCCCCCACTTGTTTTGCCTTCCAGCATCTGTGCCATCTGTTGCCTCTCAAAACTTACCAGCTGCCACCAGCGCCGCCGCCACCCGAACTGCCGCCGCCACCGCCACCAAAGCCGCCGCCACCGTCGTCGCTGCCGCCGCCAAAGCCACCGCCGCCACCGCCGCCGCGAAATCCGCCGCCGCCAAGGATGTTGCCGAGCAGCATGCCGGTCAGGAAGCCGCCCGGACCGCCGCGGCCACCGCCTCGCATCAGCAGAAAGATGATAAACAGGACGACCAGGAAACCGATGATGCCGCCGACACCGGACTTCTGACGAACATTTTGCCGACGATAGGTATGCTGCGGGACATCGAGTGTGACACCCGCGTCCTGCGCAATGACTGTCGTCAGTGAGTTGACGGCGGTCCGCACCGCACCGTCGTAGCTACCGGCCTTCAGGTCGGGAACCATCTCACGGCCGATGTCGCCGGTCTTGGCGTCAGGCAGAATCCCCTCGAGACCGTAACCAACTTCAAACTGGTACTTGTGGTCTTCGACCGACAGCAACAGCAGAACGCCGTGGTCAGACCCCTTCGCCCCCGGCTTCCACTTTGCAAACAACTGGTTCGCAAACTCTGCAGGACTGTTGTCGTCCTCGATCTTGTGAATGATGGCGACGAAGACCTGCGCATGCGCCTGCGTATCCAGTTGCTTGAGCTGGGCATCAAGATCAGATTTTGTGGAGTCGTTAAGAACGCCCGCGTAGTCGTTGACGTAGGCCGTGGGTTGCGGCATCGACTTCACGGACTCTGCCAATGCGGGGAAGACGCACCCGATCAGAGCCAGTGCAACTACGAGAAACCAGAGGTGCCGGAGCCGTGCTGCCATCACGGTTGATGATACGCTGATCGGCGCCAAAAGTTCCGTAGGACTAGGCAGAGTATGAGACACGGCAAAGGGCAGACGTGGCCGTCTGCCCTCCTGCCGCACGTTAAGTTTCACGGAGACTTACTGCAGCCCCATGGAGCCTGCGAGTGTATCGATCATCTTCGTGTGTCCAGCAACGACCGTTGCCGCATGCGTTGTCAGCTTCTTCATGTCAGCGTTGGTTGTCGCGGCGTTCTCCTGCTTGATCTTGTCGAGATCGCTGTGATGATCGCTCACCATCGTCTTGACATAGCTCTTATCAAAGGTCTCGCCCGTAAGAATCTTCAGCTTGAGGTAATCGGCGTTCGCTTCGAAGCCGTCGGTCTTCGGTGGCTCAACGCCTGCCTTCGCGGCTACTGGCTTGGAACCGGCGATCAGAGCGTTGTGATCTGTCACCATCTTCTGCGCGAAGCTGCGGATCTTCGGGTTCTTCGTGGTCTTGATCGCCAGCTCGGCCATCTTCACTTCAGCCATATTGTCCTGTGTCGAATCCTTGAGGAAGCTCTTGTCCTTATCGGAGAAGTCCTGTGCAAAGGCTGCGGTCGCGGTACAGGCGAACAATGCGGTGGTCAATGCAATCGTACGGATCTTCATGGTCGTTCTCCCTGACGTCCTGATGACGTCCTGTTGGGCGCGGCGAAAGTGCCGGCTCCCTCTGCGCAACTCCGCGCAGATCAGTTATTTAGGGTCTGTAGGGAGCAAATCCGTTGCTACGCCAAAGTGCGTCACGTCACAGTCAAGCGCACCCGTGCAGGAGTTTGTATCGCACCCGTGCAGGAGTTTGTATTCTGAGGGAGATGATCAGCCCTTTACTCGCCGCAGTCGCCGCAACCGTTCAGCCACCCACCGCGAAGCAGGTCCCGCACCCCACGCATCTACATGGGCACACGCTCGAGGACGACTACTTCTGGCTACGTGAGAAGGAGTCTGAAGAGGTCCTTGCGTACCTCTCTGCCGAGAACGATTACACCGACGCAGTGATGGCGCCGACGAAAGACCTGCAGGAGAAGCTCTACCGCGAAATGCTCTCGCACATCAAGGAGACCGACACGTCGGTTCCCTATCGCGATGGTGACTGGTTTTACCTCACGCACACTGTTGAGGGTTCGCAGTACGCAATCCACTGCCGGCGCCGCGCCGCTGCGGACCGCAGCTATGACGCGAGCGCTCCGGAAGAAGCCCTGCTGGATGTGAACAAGCTTGCTGAGGGTAAACCGTTCATGGCGCTGGGAGCGCTTAGCGTCAGCCCTGACGGCAACCTGCTGGCCTACACCACTGACGAGACCGGCTTCCGCCAGTACACACTGCATGTGAAGGATCTGCGTACCGGCGATGTGCTGCCCGATACCGCGCAGCGCGTCGGTTCGCTGGTCTGGACGCCTGATGCGAAGACCATCTTCTATACCGTGGAAGACGAACAGACCAAGCGGCAGGACCGCGTGCTGCGCCATACGCTCGGCACGGCTGCGGATGCTGACGTCCTCATCTTCGAGGAGAAGGACGAGCGCTTCAACGTGGGTGTTGGCCGTTCGCGTGATCGCAAGTATCTGTTCCTCGAAGTTGGTAGCCACACAACTTCGGAATACCGCTTCGTCGATGCTGCGACACCAACCGCAGAGTTCCAACTGCTGGCCGAACGCGTCCCCGACCAGGAGTACTATCCTGACCATCGAGACGGCTTCTTCTACATTCGCGCGAACGACACGGGCAAGAACTTCCGCGTTGTAACAGCACCGGTTGCGACGCCGGACCGTGATCACTGGACCGAACTGCTCCCCGAGAGCAAGGACATCCCGCTGGATGACTTCGAGGTCTTCCAGCACTTTGCCGTTGCGTCCGAGATCGTTCAGGGATTGGACCGGATGCGTGTCTTCCGCTTCGAGAACAACACGCTCTCCAAAGACTTCAAGACGGTAGCCTTCCCGGAACCAAGTTACAGCGCAGGCCTGCACGTCAATCGCAACTTCGACGCGACCACGCTGCGTTACAGCTATCAATCGCTGGTGACACCCGCGTCGGTCTACGAATACGACGTTGCGACCGGCGAGTCGACGCTCTTGAAACAGCAGGAGGTACCCGGTGGTTTCGACCGCGAATTGTATGCCTCCGAGCGTCTCTGGGCGACGGCCAGCGATGGTGTTCGCGTGCCGGTGTCATTGGTCTATCGGCGTGACTCATTCAAGAGAGACGGTACGAATCCGCTGTATGTATACGGCTACGGCTCCTACGGCTACGCCCTGCCCGTAGGATTTGGCACCAGCAGACTATCGTTGCTGGACCGCGGCATCGTGATGGCTTATGCGCATATCCGCGGCGGTGGCGACCTGGGCGATGCATGGCACGACGACGGCAAAATGATGGTGAAGCGCAACACCTTCACCGACTTCATCGAAGTGACGGAGCATCTGATCGTAGAGAAGTACGGCGCCAAGGATGAGGTAATCATCGAAGGCGGCAGTGCTGGCGGTCTGCTGATGGGCGCAGTCGTTAACCTGAGGCCCGATCTCTTCCGCATCGTTCTCTCTCATGTGCCGTTCGTGGACGTGATGAACACCATGCTCGACGCGTCGCTGCCGTTGACCGTCGCTGAATACGAGGAGTGGGGCAATCCCAACGAAGCGGAGGCGTTCGGCTACATGCGGAGCTACTCGCCCTACGACAACCTTCAGCCTGGCATCTACCCGGCCACGCTGGTCAAGACGAGCCTCAACGACTCGCAGGTCATGTACTGGGAACCCGCAAAGTTCGTCGCCAAACTGCGCACGCTGAAGACAAACAACGACGCTCCACTGCTGCTCCACACCAACATGGACGCAGGACATGGTGGAGCATCCGGTCGCTACGACTACCTGCGCGAGATCGCCATGGATTACGCCTTCGTCCTGCGTGAGCTTGGACTGGCGTAAGGGGTGCGGCGGCTGTACCTAAACAGCCGCCGGTTCCACCAGTTTGTCGCCCTCACCCGGAGCGAGGAATAGATTGCTCTCGAGTCCGTGCTGCCGGTCATACAGTTCGCGATAGCGGCCGCGCAACGCAAACAGTGTGGTGTGTGTACCGCGTTCGACGATGTTGCCGCCCTCGATCACCAGGATTTGATCGGCGTTACGAATCGTGCTCAGACGATGCGCAATGACGAACGTCGTCCGGCCGGTCATCAGGTGATTCAAGCCCTGCTGAATCATCGCTTCGCTCTCAGAGTCGAGCGAGCTCGTCGCTTCATCCAGGATCAGGATGCGTGGATCGGCAAGGATCGCGCGCGCAATCGATAGCCGCTGCCGCTGGCCGCCGGATAGCTTCACACCGCGCTCGCCCACAATGGTGTCATAGCCGAGTTCGAAGCGCTCCACAAACTCATCCACACGTGCAATGCGGCAGGCCTCCATCAACTGCTCTTCGGTTGCATCCGGACGCGAGAAGACCACGTTGTCGCGAATCGTTCCGTCGAACAGGAACGTCTCCTGCAACACCACGCCAAGCTGTGAGCGATACGACGCGAGCTGCACCGTCGACAGATCAATGCCATCCACCAGCACCTTGCCGGTCGTCGCATCGTGAAAGGCGCAGACCAGCGAGATGATCGTTGACTTACCCGATCCTGACGAACCGACCAAAGCGGTCACGGTATCCGGCCTTGCTTCAAAGCTCACACCATGCAGAACCGGCTTGCCCGGATCGTATTCGAACATCACATTGTCGAAGACCACATCACCCGCGATGGGCGGCAGAACGACGGTGCGCTTCGGATACGCATCTTCTTCCCGCTCGTTCAGGATCTCCGCGGTACGATCCAGTCCGGCGAGTGCTTCGGTGATCTGCGTGCCAATGTTTACCAGGCTCATTAGTGGCGCGATCATGAACGCGAGAAACATCGTATACGTCACGTAACCGCCGGTCGTCAGGGTGCCGGCCAAAACCTGGCGCGCGCCGAGATACATTACCAGAGCGCCTACGATACCCATCACCGCTGTGGACGACAGTGCCATGATCGACTGCGCCGTGAGAGTACTGATCACATTCTTCAGCAGGCGCTGCGCACCGTCTGCAAACACCTTCGCTTCGCTGGCCTCAGCGTGGTAGCCCTTCACTACGCGGACGCCGCCCAGCGATTCTGTCAGGCGACCGGTCACCTCGGCGTTGATGATGGCGCGTGCACGGAAGATCGGCCGGATGGTCTTGAAGGCGCGGGCCATCACGCCACCAAACAGCACCAGCACGCCAAAGGTCAGAAGCGTCATCTGCGTCGAAAGGCGGATCAGGTAGATGAACGCGAAGATCGCAGTCATCAGGCCGCCCAGGAAGTCCACAAGGCCCGTGCCGATGATGTTGCGGACACCTTCGACATCCGACATGATGCGCGCCACCAGCGTGCCCGAACGGTTGGCATCGTAGTACGCAACCGGCAGCCGGCCGATGTGCGACTGCACCTGCGTGCGCATCTCCGTGATCAGGCGCTGCCCCGCCTTCGACAACATTTGCGTCAACGCAAACGTCGTCAGGCCCTGCAGGATGGTTGCAGTAACCACCATGCCAACGATCCGCGGCAACAGCGCGGCGTGATGCTGCCGCATGACGTCGTCGATCAAGTACTTCGTTGAGGCTGGCAGGACCAGACCGCAGGCACGATTGATGATGAGTACCAGCAGACTCACGCCCAGCAGCGGCAGGCGAGGCTTCACCAGCTTCTTCACCTCAGGCCATACCTTTTTCAACGGTGGCTTCGGCTTCTTCTGCGTCAGTTCTGCTGAGATGGAGCGCGATGGATTACGCGCTGTGCGCTCCATGCTGCGGGTCGAATGACCGCCCGACATTGAGGGTCCGAACGATCCCATGATGTTCCTGCCCTCCCCGGGCCATGTATCTGTTTGCGATTCTCTAGATGCGCGGTAGAAACTCCGCGATGAAATTCTTATTCATACCGTTACCCGCGTGGCATGGACCGGATCTTTGCCACAACCTCTTCCGGCTTCCATTCGCTGCCGGGGTACCAGGCTGCGACCTTGCCCGTCGGATCGATCAGGACCGTGGATAACGAGTGGGTCAGCGATCCATCACTCTCAGGAGTCGCGCCCACATTAAAGTACTTCTCCACGTCAGGCAGCGCGGCAGCCGTTGGCGCAGCAAACTGCCAGTGCGCAAATCCCGCAGCGCCCGTGTAGGTCTTGCCATACGCGCGCAGGACAGAAGGCTTGTCAAAAGCAGGGTCAAACGAGATCGACAACATGTGCGTGCCGTCATACAGCGCACGATCCGCAGCCAGCGATTTCGAAATTGCTGCGAAATTACGGCTCATCTTCGGGCAGAAGTCATCGATGGGGCAGCGCGTGTAGATAAATGTGATCAGAAGTGCCTTGCCCTTGAACTGGCTTGTATGGATGGACTTACCATCCTGGTCGGTCAGCGCAAAGTCGGGCATCACATCGCCGGGATTCGGCGCGTGGTAGTTGCTCTTCGGCTTGAAATCCGGCTTGGCCTGCCCAATAACGGCGATCTGGTCCAGCTTCGAATTCGTGTAGTCGCCATCACTCGTCTGGTCTGCAAGCAGGCGGGCCCGGATCACGTCGCCGGGGTGCAATTCCTCCACGATCTCTGGGCGAGCCACCTTGTACGGCATGGTCATCGCTTCCATCAGGCCGGGGATAGCCTCGTGATCCAGGGTGATCTCTGAATGCGCGGGATCCGTGGCGACGATCTTGCCTTTGACCTTGAACTCCCGCGTCGTTTTCGCGATCGTCTCCGTAGGTTTGCGGCAGCCGGCAAGCAGCCCGCAGAAGCACAGCAGCGAGGCGGCGCAACACCTTTGTCCCATACGACTCATAACTCCATGATACTTTGCCATGGAGACTTGGCCGGCGAGCGCAACCTTCTGCGCCGACGAGCCACGGAGGCAACATGGGTCAGATCCCCGACGAACGGACCACGGCGTCCGATCAAACGTCGGCCGAAATAGCGGCAGGTGCATCGCCCAATCTGGCGCTTCTCCATGTCTGCATGTTGCTTGCCGGCTTCGGCACAGTTTTTTTAGGCCCCACCCTGCCCGTGCTGGCCGCTAGTGCACACGCCTCCGACAGCGGCAGTGGCCTCTTCTTCACCGCACAGTTTGTGGGCGCATTCTTCGGCGGCGTCACCACATCCAGCCGTCTCTGGTTTTCACTCATCCGCGGCTCAGCCGCCGCCACCTTTGGCTTTGCCCTGCTCGGAGCTTGCGCGCTGTTGCACGCATCATTGCTTTGGGATGCGGCGGCACTGCTGCCGCTGGGCTTTGGCGTCGGGCAGATGTTGACCGCAGTCAACCTGCTGGCGTCGCAGCGCTTCGCCACCAGCCGCGGATCGGCGCTGTCGCTTGTCAACTTGAGTTGGAGCCTCGGCGCAGTCTGTGCGCCGTTCCTGCTCGGCAGCCTGCTTCCGCACGTCCGTCTGGGTGCGCTGCTGGTCTGTGCCGCTGCCATCTTCGCTTCGGCATGCTTGGCTTCGATTGTTAATGCGCGAGGTTTTGGTCCGGCCCGAGTTGCCATGGCGCGTGGCGCGATACGGCGCGGTCTGCCGAAGGTCGCCTTTGTGTACTTCGGCTTTCTCCTCCTGCTGTATGGCGGGGTCGAGACGTGCATTGGTGGATGGATTACCACCTTCGGCACGCGGTACGGTTCGGGCGCGTTGCAAATCAGTGCGCTGGGCGAGTCCGCTCTGTGGATCGGCATCACCTCAGGCCGCGCGCTCGCGCCGTTGCTGTTGAAAGTGATGCGAGAGCGGACTCTCCTCATTTCAACTCTGCTGACAGCGACCGCACTCACCGCAATGCTTAGCCGCGCCAACGGCGCCGCTGCCATCACACTGATCGCAGGACTCCTGGGAGTGGCGCTTGCCCCCTGGTTCCCGCTGGTGTTGTCAGCCATGCTGGGCGAAGGCGCAGCTGCCGGCGAGGTTGGCACCATCATCGCCGTCTCCGGAATCGGCGCTGCAACGCTGCCCCTGCTGCTGGGCACGGTGTCGCGTGCTTCGGGCTCCCTGCGGATCGCGCTGCTGGTCCCGTTGTGTGGCCTGCTGCTGCTCTTTGCGCTCAGCTTCCGCCGCAGTGAACCGCTGCCTGCAACCGAAATCCAGCACGCATAAAAGGCGTATAAAAAGAGAATGTCCGACCGCCCCGCAACCCAACCACAGCCGGCTGGCTCGGTTCATCTTTCCCTGCGGATCGACGCTGCACTCAAGCGCGGCGCCTTCGTCCTGACGCCGAATCTGCGCACCGCCCGGCGACTCGCAGCACAATTTGACGATGCGCGGCGCGCCGAGGGCCTGCTCGCATGGCAACCGGCAAACGTCCTGACCTGGAGCGCGTGGACCACCTCGCTCTGGCAGTCCGCACTGATCGCTGGAAGTGAGACCCGTGTCCTCTTGAACGACCTGCAGGAACGCGCCGTGTGGCAGCGTGTGCTGCAGCAGGACGCCACGCAGAGTCTGCGGCCGCTCGTCTCGCAGGCGCGGCTGTGCTCGGGCGCTCTGCGTCTCCTGGGCGCCTTCGACACTGCGAACCGTTTCGGACGGATCACCACGCAGGATGTGTTCTCCGACACAGCCACATTCGCCAACTGGTACGCACGCTTCACAGACCTGTGCGCCGCAGAGGGTCTGCTTCCCACCTCGCATCTGGATACCGAAATCGCGGGGTTGTTGCGCGACGGCAGGATGACCGCGGCAGACGAATACATCCTGTACGGTTTCGATCGACTGACTCCAGCACAGCGCGTCGTCACCGACGCTTTACAGCAGGCAGGATCGCTGCTGCAGCACGTTGCACCATCACGTAACCAGGCCGCATCTCCGCGCCTGCTCGCCTGCGGAAGCCCGGACGATGAGTTGCAGGCATGCAGTGCATGGGCCCGCGAAGCACTCGCTGACGGCGAGCGCGTGGCGATCCTTGTACCGGACCTTGAAACCACGCGGCCCGAACTCGAGCGCGCCCTGCGGTCTGCTGCTGCGCCGGCGCTGGCGGATGTCACCGCGTCGGTCCGTCCTGCGCCGTACGAGTTCTCAACGGGGCGTCCACTGTCCCAGGTGGCCATGGTCGCTGATGCACTGCGGCTCCTTCGCTGGTGTGCGGGCTCGATACCTGTCCCTGATGCAGGCGCAGTCCTGTGCAGTCCGAACCTGTCCGTCGCACCTTCGCCAGAACGCGGTGCTGAGCTGGATGCCTTTGTCCTGCGTGATGCCTCGGCAGACCTGCTGCGTGCGGAGGTGTCGCTCGCCGAAGCTGCATCAATCCTGTTCAAGCGCGACGCAGACACCGCAGGGGCACTGCGCGGAATAGCTTCAGCCGCGCGCCCGCTGGACAGTACGCGCAACTCTCACGCTTACTTTGCAGATGAGAGCCGGAAGCTATTGCAGCGTGCCGGCTGGCCTGGCGTTCAGGAACTATCGAGCACCGAGTACCAGGCCATCGATCGGTGGGAGGAGGCGCTGGATCGGCTCTCCACCTTGGACCTGCTGGGCGGGCGAACGACCTTCGCGAACTTTCTCGACGACCTCACCGACCTCGCCCGCGAGACACTCTTCGCACCCGAGAATACCGGCGCCCCCATCCAGGTGATGAGCATCACTGAGGCCGCGGGCAACACTGCGGATGCGCTCTGGTTCCTGCACGCCGACGACGCAACATGGCCGCCACGGAGGGCCATGCATCCGTTGCTGCCGTCCGCTCTGCAACGGTCGCTGGGCATGCCCGGCAGCGAGGCAGACCGAGACGAAGACGAAGCCCGCGAGGCGATGATGCGCTGCGTGCGCTCGGCATCCAGGACGACCTTCAGCTACGCGTCCAGCGCAGCAGAAGGCCACCGCAGATCCTCACCGCTCGTAGAAGCGATGCCCGGCATCGTCTTCGAATTCGCTACAGTCGACGAGGCTGCTGAGGCACCAGCCCAGATCGAGTCCGTAGAAGACACCATGCCCCTGCCGCCGCTGCCCGCAGGTGTGGCAGCGGGCGGTGTCAGTGTCCTGACGGCCCAGGCCCAGTGCGGCTTTCGTGCCTTTGCTGAGGGACGTTTGTTCGTACGCGAGCTTGAAACGATCGACGCAGGCCTCTCCCCGCGCGATCGCGGCGAGCAGGTACACACCGCACTGCAGGCCTTTTGGGACACCGTAAAGACGCAGGCGGAACTGATCCGGATCAGCAGGAAAGATGCGACCGGCGACCGCAAACGCGATGCCCTTCTGCAGAGCTGCATCGAAAAGGCCTTCGAAAAAACTCCTGCGAATCAGTGGGACGCGGCCTATCTCCAGGTACAGCGCGAGCGCCTCTTCAAGCTGCTCTCCTCATGGCTTGACGTGGAGGCGCAGCGACCACCTTTTACCGTTCTGCATACGGAGTTGAAGGTTCCCGGCGCTCAGGTTGGGCCGTTACGCGTGGACATGCGCGTGGATCGCATCGACCGCGTGGGCAGTGAAGAGGAAGGCACGGGAGCAACCGTCCTGATCGATTACAAGACCGGCGTCGCGGAGCGCAAGGACTGGATCGGCGACCGCCTTGAAGCGCCGCAACTGCCGGTGTACGCCATTGCGGGCGGCATCGACGATGTGCGTGGCATCGCCTTTGGCAGTGTCCGCGTGCAGAAGGATGGCATGAAGTTCGACGAGATGGCCGAGCGCGCCGGCATGATCGGCCCTGCCACGCGGACGAAACGCGATCTCTCCTTCGACGAACGCATGGAGGAGTGGCGGCGTGATCTGCAGCGGCTGGCCGAGGCCTACGCGAACGGTGAGGCCGCAGTCGATCCCAAGGATCACCTCATCACATGCAAGCACTGCGCGAGCCGCCCCATCTGCAGACTGGACCTGACGCAACTGGAGCCCGACGACGACCTGACAGAAGAGGAAGACGAGGCGCCCGCATGGTAATCGAGTTCCCTGTCTCCGATCGCGAAGAGATGAGTGACGCATCGGAACGCTCGGCGGCGCTGGACATCACCACTTCGTGCATCGTGGAAGCGCCCGCAGGCAGCGGCAAGACCGGCTTGCTGATTCAGCGTTTTCTGAAGCTACTGGCCACCGTCGACGAGCCTGCTCAGGTGCTTGCGTTGACCTTTACCAACAAGGCCACCGCAGAGATGCAGGAGCGCGTGCTGGGTGCGCTGAGCGCCACGGCAGACGGCTCTGCCAAGGACGACGGTGACTTTGCGCGGCTGACGAAAGAGCTTGCAGAAGCTGTGCTGGCGCGTGATGCGGAACGTGGGTGGCGCTTGCTGCAACGGCCGCAGCGGCTGAACATCCGCACCATCGATTCACTCTGCGGAGAGATCGCGCGCTCGCTTCCTCTGCTTTCGGGTGAAGCGGGCGTGACTCGGCCTGTGCAGGATGCACGGCCTTTGTATGCGCGTGCGGCGCGGGTTGTGATGATGCAATTCGGCGGAAACGATGAGCCGTTGAATGCAGCGGTGCGGACGGTGTTGCTGCATCGCGATGGCGACTTGTTGTTCTGCGAGAGAGTTTTGGCGGAGATGCTTGGTACGCGCGAGCAGTGGGGCAGCCTGATTCCGCTGGGCGAACAGCTTACCGAAGAGCATCTGGAGCAGGTCACGCTGCCGCGCTTGAACGCTTCACTGGAGCGCGTGGTTTGTGGTGCGATGGAAGAGCTGCGCGACTCGTTTGATGAGGAGTCTTTGCTGGAAATCGCAGCAATTACGGAACAACTTGCGTATGCGGATGGGTACAAAGACTACCCGCATCCCTTCCGTGAGTGTGGCGGTATGCCGCTGCCTCCGGGGTGTGGTCCGGACCAGTTGCGGTATTGGAAAGCGATCGCGCATGCGCTTCTGACGAAGGATGGCTGGCGTGCTTCGCACAACACAAATCACGTGTATGCGGTCATCGAAACGAAGGCAAAAGCGCGATTGAAGGATCTGATTGAATCGATTCAGTCAGACGAATTGAAAGATCTGCTGAACACGGTCCGCGGCTTCGAGGGTGCGGTGTATCCGAGAGAGCAGTGGGAGGTCGCGAAGGCACTCTTCCGCCTGCTCGAACGCGCCCTGGTGGAACTGCAACTGCTCTTCGCTCGCGAGGGTGTCTGCGACTTCACCGAGGTCGCGCTGGCGGCACGGACCGCGCTGAAGGAGAACGCCTTTGAGGCGCAGAGCGCGCTTGGCGCTCCGCTGCGACACCTGCTGGTGGACGAGATGCAGGACACCTCGTCGGGTCAGTATGAGTTGCTGCAGACGTTGACGTCGGGTTGGGACGGGGCGAGCCAGACGGTCTGCCTGGTTGGCGATCCGAAGCAGTCGATCTACCTGTTCCGCCAGGCGCGCGTGGATCGCTTTCAGCGTTGCATGACGACGGGGCTGCTGGGTGAGATCGGACTGAATGTGCTGCGGCTGTCGAGCAACTTCCGGTCTACGCGCACGCTGGTCGATGAGTTGAATGGTGCCTTCACTCGCATCTTCCCGGAGCACCATCCGTTGGAGGGTGATGTGGAGTTCCACCCGGCGACGGCTGCGAAGGATCCCGTGGACGGGGACGGTGCGCAGTGGCATCTGAAGGCGGTTCCGCCGGGCGATGGCCTGATGGAGAATCGGCGCGTTCGGCGCAGGGCTGTTCGGGAAGAGGCTCGCGCGATTGCGTCGACGATTCTGCGGTGGCGTGCGGAGAAGGGCGAATCCTCGAGCGTTGCCGTGCTGACGCGTGCGCGAACGCATGTCACGGAGATTGCGAAGGCGTTGCGCAAGGTTGGTGTTCCCTACCGTGCTGTCGATCTCGAGAGCCTGGCGGAGCGTCAGGAGGTGCTGGACATCATGGCGGTGACGCGTGCCCTGCTGCATCCGGCGGATCGCGTCGCCTGGGTGGCGCTGCTGCGTGCGCCGTGGTGCGGGGTTGAACTGGCGCATCTGCACACTCTGGTTGCCGGGGACGACCGGCAACACAGGAGCGAGGCGCTGCGGCTGCGGCTGCGCGAACGTGCGGCCATGCTTCCTGGAGCTGCGGGAGCCCGCGTTCTTCGCACGCTGGATGTGATGGACGGCGCCGTGCGTCATGCGGGGACCGCAGCGCTGGCGGATCGGGTGGATCGCACGTGGCGTTCGCTGGGCGGTGACCTGTGTACGGACGATGTTGGCCGCGAGAACGTCCGGCAGTTCCTGCGTGTGCTGGATGCCATGGAGGCGGATGGCGAAGCGGTCACACTGCCTTCGCTGAACCGACGTGTGGAGCGGTTGTTCGCTCAGGCTGGGCATGCTGCGAACGCTGTCGACATCATGACCGTCCATCGCGCCAAGGGTTTGGAGTGGGACCTGGTGATTGTGCCGGGACTGCATCGTCCTGCGGGACGCGATGCGTTCACGGCACTGGAGTGGCTGGAGATTGCCAACTCGGACGATGTCCTGCTGGCACCATTGCCGGCGAAGGGCGGCCAGGCCGAGGCCGTGCTGCAGTACATCCGGAAGCGACGGCGCGAGCGTGTTTACCTGGAGTTGAAGCGGCTGTTCTACGTTGCTGCGACGCGTGCGCGCGTTTCACTGCATCTGTATGGGGCTCCGATGGCCGATTCGAAGGGATCGCCCATCGTCGTGAAGGGCACGCTGCTGAGCGCGGCGCGTCCCGCAGCGATGCTGGAGTTCCAGACGGCTGCGGGTATTCCGGTTGAGGAAGCGCCCACGCGCGGCATTGCACTGGTCGACGAGCAGGACACCTTCGAGACAGGCGCGCTGGCCCTTGCGGCGTCAATCGCCGTCGAGGATGAAGAAGAGAAGGTCTTCCATCTGCCATCGTTCCAGCGTCTGCCGGATCACGTGGATCCGATTGCATCCCTGCACGCATCGCAGCCGGCAGTTGCTTCCCTTTCCGCGGATGCGCTCGCACCTCGCCAGCGCTTTGTGCGGCCGCAGGGAACGTTTGGCGCGCGTGCGGTCGGCAATGCGATCCATGCTTTTGTGGAGAGACTGTCACAGGCGGTGGCAGGGTCGATTGGATCCGGCGAAGCGGCCAACAATGCTCTGGGTCGTATGGAACGTGAGGTACCGCAATGGTCTGCCGCGATTCACGCGATGCTGCGGTCCGGTGGGTTGCCGCCCGCAGCCGTGGAACGCGCTGCGGGTACCGTGGAGCGTGCCCTGCTGAACATGCTCCGTAGTGAGGACGGGCGGTGGCTGCTGCTGCCGCATCGCATGGCGGCCAATGAAGCTGCGTGGCGCAGTGGCGTGAGCGGGGAGGAGGTCCGTGTGCGGCTTGATCGCAGCTTCTTCGCGGGCAGTAAGCCGGGAGCTGCGGGAGATGACACGCTCTGGATCGTGGACTTCAAGACGGCCGATCGTGCGGCTGCGGAGCAGGATGCGTTCCTTGCCGAGGAGCGTGTGGCGTACGAGCAGCAGTTGCGTGCGTATGCGGCGATCCGGCTACAGATGCTACCGGCGGGCACGCCGGTGATGCTGGCTTTGTTCTATCCGTTGATGGGGCGGATGGTTTCGTGGAGGTATGAGGCTTCCGAAGTGGCGTCCTCAGAGGTCGTGATTGTAGCGAACGGGACGGGGCAGTTCAGCCTGTTTGGATAAGCGCATGTCGTGCGATTCCGTCGTGATGGAGGAGGTATTTCCCACCCACGCGTTGAGAGGTTTCTCTCCCCCGGAGCATTCGGCTCCAGCGGATGGCGATCGCGAGGTGGCCGGTTGCGCCGCACGGATATTTTGTCGCGTGCCTACAGCCCGCGAACGCGTGCGGTGTTTTGCGACCCAGGGCGTTGCCCTGGGCTGGGAAGTCGTGTGCCTACAGCCCGCGAAGACTTGCCATTCTCTGACCCGGGGCGCTGCCCTGTGCTGGGAAGCATTCTCTGACCCAGGGCTTTGCCCTGGGCTAGGAAGTCGCGTGCCTTCCGTGCGCAAGGGTTGGCACAGTCTCATGTCTCGCTTACTGCAAGCTGCTGAGAGGTAAAGACAGGCATGTGCCCCAGCCTCTTGAGGCGCTGTGCCTTGGAAAAAAGCCCACTGATGGGCTTTTCAGGCAGCAGTCATCTTGTGGCGGATGTCGTTGCCCTTCACCCAGAAGATGACATCTTCTGCGATGTTGGTGGCGTGGTCGCCGACGCGTTCGAGGTTGCGGGCGATCAGCATGGCGTTGAGGGCCTGAGTTGTGACGGCGGGCTGCTCGCGGATGACGCGGGACAGGGCGTGGAAGGCTGCCGAGTTCAGACGGTCGACTTCGTCGTCGAGTGCCAGAACGCTTTCAGCCATTTCGGCGTCACCTTCAATGAAGGCTTCCAGTGCCTTGCGGATCATGGCTGCGGCGAGCGTTCCCAAGCGCGGGATGTCCACGGGCAGATCGACGGGCTGCAGAGCGTTCGTCTCACCGACGCGCACGGCGATGTTCACGGCGAGGTCGCCGACGCGCTCGAGGTCGGCGTTGATACGAATGACGGAGAGGATGAAGCGGAGATCGACGGCCATGGGCTGTTCGGTGGCGAGCAGGTCTAGTGCAGTCGAGTCGATCTCGCGTTCCAGGCGATTGATTGAAGGTTCCGATTTCCGCACGAGTTCGACCATCTCGCCGTCGCGTGTGCGATAGGCCTCAATGGCGCGCTGAATCGCCTGCTCTGAGAAGCCTGCCATGACCAGCAGCTTCTCTTTCAGTTCGTCGAGAGATTGGTGGAACCGCTTCCTCATGATCCGAACCCCTCGATGCATCCATCGTCCGTGCGCGCCCTGCGCTGCGGAGTTTGTGTACAGGAATGTGAGATGGTGCGACCGGCAGACATGACTTGCCGTTATGTCTTACGCCTTACGTACTGCACCCGAAATCGTGCTTTTAGATTACGGGATTCCGATGAAAAGACTGTCAATCAGCGAACAGAAGGGTGAATCGGAAGGTACTCCCCTCGCCCAGCGCGCTTTCCACCCAGATGCGACCGCCGTGCTGCTGGATGAGGTCGCGTGCGATGGAGAGTCCGAGGCCCGTGCCTCCTGTCGCCCTGGAACGTGCCTTTTCCACGCGATAGAACCGCTCGAAGATGCGTGGCAGGTGTTCCGATGAGATGCCGGGACCGAAGTCCTGCACGCAGAACTCGACCTCGCCTTCGAGCTCGCGGGCGGAGACGATGACTCGCGGGCTTTCGACGCCGCCGCTGGAGTACTTCACAGCGTTTTCCATCAGGTTTCCGAGCACCTGAAGGATGGCGTGTTCGTCGGCCCTTACCAGGCGCCTTGTGCTGCCGCCCACCTCAAGTCGCGCGCCCTCCGCGTAGGTTGAGCCGGAGACCATGCTGAGTGCGTCGCGCAGTAACTGTTCTGCGGCGACAGGCTGGGGTTCCAGAGGATTGTCGGCACGTTCCACGCGGGTGAGCAGGAGGAGGTCTTCTGTCAGCCGATGCATGCGCGATGCATTCTTGAGCACAGTGTCGAGGAACTCGCGTGCGGGACCGGAGAGCGTTTCGTGGTCCAGCACGGTCTCGACGTAGCCGACGATTGAGGTCAGCGGCGTGCGCAGCTCATGCGAGACGTTGGCGACGAAGTCGCGCTGTGTGCGCTCCATCTGCTCTGCCTGCGTGTTGTCGTGCAGAACGACGACGGCACCGCCGCCGGGCAGCGGGGATGCGTTCACCTGGAAGATGTGACCTGCAACGATCGACTCGCTGCGGCACTGGGAGGTGACGCCTTCGTCGAGTGTCTTCTGGACGGCAGCGAGAAGCGCCGGATCGCGGAAGGTATGGACGAGCGCGCGTCCATGGCGCACGGAGACGCCCGCGGTATCTCGGCCCATCAGCCGTTGCATCTGTCCGTTGCTCCACTGGGCGCGGCCTGCGGCGTCAACGCCGAGCACGGCGTCCGGCATGCCCTCGAGGAGAACCTCGAGCTGATTGCCGCGCTGTTCGAGACGGGCGCGTTCGGTGGCGATGTACTCGGCGGCATCACGAGCGGCACGCAGTACCGGGTCAAAGACCGGGCCTCGGCCATCGACCGTGTTGCGAAGGTCGAGCACGGGTGCGAGCGGCGCACCTGCTGAGTTCTGATGACGTCCTACGATGCCGGCGACCGCCCGTGCTGCGGAGTCAGCACGCATTCGGAACTGCCGGCGCAGTGCCATGCCTGCTGAGAGGCTGACGGATGCGAAGACAGCGACTGCAAACCAGCGGAGTTCCGGGTGCCGCGGAATCAGCACGATCAGAAGCGCGCCGAGCGAAAAGCACGCCAGGGCCAGCGTCAGCGGATTCTTGAAGAAGCGTCTCACGCTGCCCGCAGTCTACGCGCGTTCGACGGCAGCTTCAGTGGGGACCGCCGGAACCTGCGAGATCTTGTCCGCACGTTCGAACCGGTATCCGGCGCCTCGCATGGTCTTGAGGTAGCGCGGCTCCTCTGCGTCGTCTTCGATTTTTTCGCGGATGCGGCGGACGTAGACATCGACCGAACGCGGCGTGACGAAGCGAGCGTCGCCCCAGACGGCGTCGAGGAGCTGGTCCCGGCTGAAGACGCGGCCGGGATGACGTGCGAGGTAGTCCAGCAGGCGGAACTCGGTGGCAGTGGTGGTGACGAGTTCGCCGCGTACGCGCAACTGCATGGCGCTGCCGTCGATCTCGATTTCACCGACACGCAGGGTCTCGGCCGGTTCCTGGCGCTCAAAGCGGCGCAGGACAGCCTTGACGCGGGCGAGCAGTTCGCGGGTGCCGAAGGGCTTGGTGATGTAGTCGTCTGCGCCCAGTTCCAGGCCGTGGACGCGATCACTCTCAGTAGCGAGTGCCGTCAGGAAGATGACGGGAACACTGCTGAGTGTGGCGTTGAGACGGAGCCGGCGGCAGAGATCGAGGCCATCGCCGCCGGGAACCATGATGTCGAGCAGGAAGAGCGACGGTGCCTTACGTTCGGCGGCGGGCAGAACTTCGCCTGCGTTGGCGAAGGACTGCACGGTGAAGCCGGAAGCTTCCAGGTGGTAGCGGACAAGCCTGCTGATATCGGCGTCGTCCTCCAGCAGAAAGATGGTCTGACTCACTTGCGGCAATCCCCCTCGGCAGGCCCGCTGCATGCGACCCTCCGCATCAGCCTAGCGTACTCCAAGTCCTGGAATGCTAATGGCGCATGAATCGTTGGCGAGAAGCGGCGGAGGGCCCAGCAAACCTTATACTCTGCCGAGGACTCCGAACAGACTTATGACATTTTCCGACTGGCTGCTCGCCGACCTGCGCGTACCGACACCGCACGTCGAACACGAGGCGCAGAATCCCTGGTGGCGCGTGATGTGCCTGACCGGCGTCGACTACTTCTCGACGCTGGGTTATCAGCCTGGCATCGCCTTCCTGGCCGCGGGTGTGCTTTCGCCGGTGGCTACGCTGGTGCTGGTGCTGGTGACGCTGTTCGCAGCGCTGCCGGTCTATCGGCGTGTTTGTAAGGCGAGTCCGTACGGTCAGGGCTCGGTTGCGATGTTGCAGCGGCTGTTTCCGGCGTGGGGCGGCAAGATCTTCGTGCTGGTGTTGCTGGGGTTTGCGACGACAGACTTTGTCATCACGATGACACTCTCGGCGGCGGATGGCGCGAACCACCTGATCCATAACCCGCTGATGCCGGCGTGGATGGATCACCAGATGGTGGTGACGCTGCTGATCCTGACGATTCTGAGCGGCATTTTTTTGAAGGGTTTCAAGGAAGCGATTGGCGTCGCGGTGTGGCTGGTGGGCAGCTACCTGGTGCTGAATGCCGTGGTTGTCTGTGCGGGTTTCTGGGAGATCATCAAGCACCCGTCGGTGTTGCACCACTGGCGGATGGCGATTGGCGAGCGGCATCAGAGCATTCCGGTGATGATCGGGTTGTCGCTGCTGCTGTTCCCGAAGCTGGCGCTGGGCCTGTCGGGGTTTGAGACGGGTGTTGCCGTGATGCCGCTGATCAAGGCGGATTCGGATGAAGAGCGCATCCGCAACGCGAAGCGCCTGCTGGCGACGGCTGCGGGCATCATGAGCGTCTTCCTGATCGCGACGAGCGTGATCACGACGGTGCTGATACCGGCGAAGGAGTTCGCCAAGGGTGGCGAGGCGAATGGGCGTGCGATGGCCTGGCTGGCGCATCAGTATGCCGGCAACGTGCTTGGCACGGCTTATGACATCAGCACGATCCTGATCCTGGGCTTTGCCGGCGCGAGCGCGATGGCAGGGCTGCTGAACCTGATTCCGCGGTACCTGCCGAAGTTCGGTATGGCTCCGGAGTGGGCGCGGGCTTCGCGGCCGCTGGTGCTGGTGTTCATGGGCATTGCGACGGTGGTTACGTTGCTCTTCAACGCTGACGTTGACGCGCAGGGCGGCGCTTACGCTACGGGCGTGCTGGTGCTGATTACTTCGGCTTCGGTTGCGGTGATGCTGAGCGTCTGGAAGACGAAGCTGCGCTGGGCGTTTATTGCCACGACCGCGATCTTTACCTACACGACGCTGGCGAACATTGTGGAGCGGCCGGAAGGCTTGAAGATCTCGTCGATCTTTATTGGCTGCATCCTGCTGTCATCGTTTATCTCACGTGCGCTGCGTTCGACGGAGCTGCGCATCAGCGACGTGCAGTTGGACGAGGAAACCGACTCCATCCTGGCGGAGGACGCGGACCAGATTATTCGGCTGGTTGCTCGCGGACCGGAGATGGGCGACTCGGTCGAGTTGTTGGATGTGGCGGACTGGAAGGTTCGACACTTCCACAATCTGAGCGATGAAGAGTGCTTGTTCTTCTTTGAGGTGATCCGCGGCGATGCTTCGGACTTCTCCGAGACGCTGTGTGTGACCGGCCGGCGGGTGGGCCGGCATCGGGTGCTGAGTGCGAAGAGTCCGGTAGTGGCGAACTCGATCGCGGGGATGCTGATCTACCTGGAGCGGCGGACGGGTAAGGTGCCGCATGTGTACTTCCGGTGGACGCAGGTGAGTCCGGCGGTGAATATTATGCGGTTCCTGTTCCTGGGCGAGGGCGACACGGCTCCGCTGACCCAAGAGGTTCTTCGCAAGGCGATCCCGCAGCAGGAGCGGCGGCCGGTCGTCCATGTGAGCTAGAGGGAAGGGGGGTGCCCCCTCCCCCTTTTCCTGCAAAATATTGATTCTGCTGGAGTTGACGATTCCCTTTTTGGCAAAAATCTGATTCCATTGGGGTTATCCGCAAAAATTTGATTCCATTGGACTTAGCGGTGAAAGTGCCTTCAACCCATCCTGTCAGCCAAGCAAAGTGCCACAAACCCATGTCTCAGAAGCGAGACATGGGGCACCCGGCGTGACATCGGTCACGGACTGAGTCCTGCTTTCTGTCTACTTCTATTGTAAGGAATTCCGCCATAAAACCCGCCAAGTGCATCTTGTTGTAATGAGACGAGTTATGCGATTCAGGGCTTGACAGGTTTTTGTGTGTCGGGATGATGTGTGTAATCTGGGATTGGTTCAGCCAATGAGAATTTTGCAGCTTCCAGCGCGCGACCGCTCGTCCTCGGCATTCAGCCGGGCTTGTGCGGTACTGTGCCTTTTGCTGCTGATGTTCTCGTTTGGTCACACTGCTGCGGGACACGCGGACGCGCTGGCGGCACCTTCGCTGCATGGCATGGGATTGACGCTGAGCCAGGCGGGCGATCCTGCCGGGCCTGATTCAGCGGATGCCTGCGCGCTCTGCGTGGCGTTGTCGACGATTGTTGCGCTGGCGGTCTTTGCGTTCGGCATTCCGCGCACAGCCCGGCCACGGCCAATCTTTCGCGTTACACCGACCGGCCCTGTTACCGGTTGGCACGCTTCCCTTTTCTGCCGGCCTCCGCCGACTGTTTAGCCCCGGGTCGTACGGACTTGCCGTTGCGTTTTTTGCGACGACATGAGTCCGCAGGGTGCGTTTTTCGCACTGCTCCGCTGGCAATAACAATCAGGAGAACCAACACATGCGCATGGGCCGATTTGCCTTCATGCTTGCTCTTTCACCGGCACTTGCCGGTGTGTCCGTCGTCGCCCAGGGTAATACCGGAACCGTGACCGGGACCGTCGCCGATACGACCGGCGCGGCCGTTCCGAATGCGACCGTGATCATTACGAACCCGGTCAGCGGTCTGCGCCGCACAGCGACCAGTGATGGTGCGGGACACTACACCTTTCCGAACATGCCGTTCAACCGATATCACGTGGAGGCTTCGGCTCCGGGATTTGCGTCTGCAAGCGGCGACGCGCAGGTGCGTACCGGTTCCGCGACGACCGTGGATCTGAAAATGACGGTAGGTGCGGCCTCGCAGGAGATCACGGTGGAGGCCGAGGACGTGCTGAACACCAGCGCGCAGCAGGCCAACACCATCGACCGCGACCTGTTTTCGAAGCTGCCGCTGGTGAGTACTTCGTCGCCGCTGTCGTCACTGGTGACGCTGAGCACGCCGGGCATTGCGTCGGATTCGAACGGTCTGTTCCATCCGCTGGGTGAGCATGCGGATACGACGTTTGCGATCGATGGCCAGCCGATCAGCGATCAGCAGAGCCGTGTCTTCGGCAACCAGCCTTCGCCGAACATCATTCAGTCCGTAAACGTGATCAACGGCATTGCGCCGGCCGAGTATGGCGACAAGACGAGCCTGGTGGTGGAGACGACGACGCGTAGCGGCCTTGGGCAGTTGAAGCCGACGGGCACGATTTCGCTGGGGTACGGCACCTTTGGAACGTTCTCGCCCGCGATTGCCTTTGGCATGGGTGGGGCGAAGGTTGGCGACTTCTTCTCTGTCGATGGCTTTCGTAGCGGGCGTTACCTGGATAGCCCCGAGTTACGGCCTTTGCATGACGTTGGCAATAACCAGAACATCTTCAACCGTGCGGACTGGCACCCGACGGACAAGGATGCGCTGCAGTTGAACACGACGTTCTCGCGGTCGTGGTTCCAGCAGCCGAACCAGTATGACCAGCCGACGCAGGATCAGCGCGGCAAGATTATCTCGTTCAACATTGCACCGTCGTGGACGCACACGATCAATGCGACGAGCCTGTTCAGCATGTCGCCGTATCTGCGGCAGGATAACTTCCACTACTACCCGAGCCACGACATCCTGGATGATTCGCCGGTGACGCTGTCGCAGTCGCGCCGTCTGCAGAACGTTGGTTTCAAGGCCAATTACACGGTGACGAAGGGTATCCACACGATCAAGGCTGGAGCGACGATTTATCACACGTTCCTGTCCGAGGGCTTTGGCCTGGGCGTGACGAGCGCGGCATTCAATGCCCCATGCAACGATGCGGATGGCAATGCGGTGACGGATCCTGCGGTTACGAGTCAGACGCAGTGTGGCGTGGGCAATGCCTATGTTGCGAACGATGGATACGCCGCCGGGCTGGCACCATATGACCTGACGCGCGGTGGAGCGCTGTATCGCTTCCATGGACGGACCGACATCAAGCAGGAGGCGGCCTATGTGGAGGACAACATCACATGGCACAACCTGAACCTGCAGCTTGGCGCACGTGCGGATAACTACAACGGCCTGAGCCGCCGGTCGCTGGTGCAGCCGCGGTTGGGCGTGAGCTACCACCTTGTCTCAACCGGTACGGTCTTCCGGTTTGGCTATGGCATGTTCTTCCTGACGCCGTATAACGAGAACCTACTGGTGAGCAGCAGCACGGGTGTTGGTGGGCTGCAGAGTACGGCTGCGGATCCGCTGACGGCAGTGCCGTTGAAGCCGGCGGCGCGTAACCAGTTCAATGCAGGTTTTGAGCAGGCCTTCAGCCACTTTGTGGTTGTGAATGCCGAGTACTTCTGGAAGTACACGGATCGTGACTTTGACTTTGACGTGGTGCTGAACTCGCCGCTGGCGTTCCCGATCCAGTGGGCCAAGTCGAAGATCGACGGCCTGGGCGTAAAGGTAAGCATTCCTAACTATCGCGGCTTCTCGGCCTACTCGGCGATTGGACATACCCGTTCGCGGTTCTTCGGACCGGAGGTTGGTGGTGTGCTTTCGAACGATCCCACTATCAACAGCAGCAGCGTATTCCGCATCGATCATGACCAGGCGTTTCAGCAGTCGAGTAACTTCCAGTACCAGTTCAAGCATGGTCCGTATGCGGGCCTGACGTGGCGGTACGAGAGCGGCATGGTTGCGGGTGCAGCGACCGATGCTGCGGCGGTGCTTGGCTTTACGCCGGATCAGCAGGCGCAGATGCAGTTGCAGTGCGGCAATGTGAAGGCGACACTGGCGGCTCCGATTACGAGCTGCGCGGCGAATCTGCTGTCGTCGCCGCTGATCAAGATCCCCGCACCGGGCACGGAGAATGATGACAAGAACCCGCCCCGTGTGGCGCCGCGGACGCTGTTCGATGCGCAGCTGGGTTGGGATAATGTGCTGCACAAGGATCGTTATAAGACGAACGTTTCGATTGTTGGAACGAACCTGACGAACAAGGTTGCGCTTTATAACTTCCTGTCGACGTTTAGTGGAACTCACTTTGTGAGTCCGCGAACGGTGACCGGGCAGATTGCATTGACGTTTTAGGGTGGTGGCCGTTGAGGCGAAATCCCTCAGCGGCTAAAGCCGTTTTTTGGGCGGTGGATGATGGCAGGGCTGAAGCCCTGCCCCTCCGAAAGATCCCTTCCCGCGCGGTCTCTTGCCCATTCATGACGGTGGAGATGTTGCGAATGGGGCACCCTGCTTGGTGCTGCCAAGAATATTTGCGAGAGCCTTAGCGCGGGCCTTCAGCCCGCTGACTATCTTTTCGGGCCTTACCCAGGGCTTTGCCCTGGGCTGGGATAACGCGGGCCTTCAGCCCGCTGTCGTGTGGCCAGTCTGTGTTGGGTGTCCTGCAACCCCCACTCATGACGGCGGAGATGTCATGAGTGGGAGATCCGGTTTTCCTGGCGGTTCCGGAGGAAGAAAAAGCTGAACCTCAGGGGCTAAAGCCCATCTCCCGATGAGGACAGTATCGGCACAGCTGAAGCTGTGCCCTTCCAAGCGGACACTGCTGGAGGTAGGTGTGACAGGGTGCTTCGCTTTGCTCGGGATGACGGCGGTTGAGGGTATCTGGGCGCTAACAGGAAAGGCCGCGAATCTGTCGCGGCCTTTTTTGATTTCTTGAGATTTGGAAGTTACGAGAGCATGGTTTCTTCTGAAGAGCGGAGGCGAACGATGCGTTCGACTGCGTAGGGCGCGCGGTGTTGCGGCGAGTGGTAGTGGCGCACCTGTAGTTCGCCGAGCAGACCGATACCGATGAGCTGGACGCCTGCGAGGATGAGCACCGAGGCCATGATGAACCAGGGGCCGTGCTGGAGCAGCATGTGGCCGTGCGTGACCAGCTTCATGATGCCGAGCCAGAGTGCCATGATGATACCGGCTAGAACGCTGATGGCGCCGAAGCTGCCGAAGAAGTGGAGCGGCCGCATCATGTACTTCAGCAGGAAGCGAATGGTCAGCAGATCGAAGAAGACGCGGAAGGTGCGGGTGATGCCGTAGTGGCTCTTGCCGGCGACGCGTGGCGGGTTCGAGATCGGGATCTCGCAGATGGATGCGCCGTACCACGATGCCAGCGCCGGGATGAAGCGGTGCATTTGGCCGTAGAGCGGGATGTTCTGAATGACTTCGCGGCGGTAGGCCTTGAAGGTGGTGCCGAAGTCGTGGATGTCGACGCCGCTGAGCTTGGCCATGAGCCAGTTTGCGATGCGTGACGGGATGCGGCGCATGACGAAGTTATCGGCACGCTGTGCGCGCCAGCCGCTGACGACGTCGTAGCCCTCTTCGAGCTTGGCGAGGAAGTCCGGGATCTCACGCGGATCGTGCTGCAGGTCACCGTCCATGGCGAGGACGAAGTCGCCCTGGGCGTGATCGAAGCCGGCGGCGAGCGCAGAGGTCTGGCCGAAGTTGCGGCGCAGCTTGATGACGAGGACGCGACTGTCGACGGCGGCGATCTCTTCGAGGAGACGGTAGGTTCGATCGCGCGAACCGTCGTCGACGAAGATCATCTCGAAGGTTTCGCCTACATGCTCCATGACGTCTTTGACACGGTCATAAAGCGCAGTTACGTTGTCTTCCTCGTTGTGGAACGGGACGACGATGGAATACTTTGGCACACATCGATTTTACGCCTCGTGCGGATGCCCGGACCGGGAAAATGGCGCCAACTGCTGTCGGCATCCCAGTGGTGGTGGGTTTGCAGGATCGAAAGTGGTACTGCGGCTGTTTCGCACCGATGGTACCTTGAGGGTGATATGGGGAAGCGCATTTTCGGAATTGTCGTGGCTTTGCTGGCGGTTTATCTGATTTATTACGCCTATCAGCGGCGCATGATCAGCCAGTCGACGGACGGGTCCATCAAGATCGGCGATACCGACGATGCGACCGCGAAGGATGGTTCGTCGAACGAGTTGCAGACCCCTGCACCGAAGCCTCGTGCGACCGTCGAGAACCCCTTGAACAGCACGATGCCTGCGGCCGCACAGACACCGGTGGCGGCACGGGACAGCATTCAGCCGAACCCGCCGAACGGTGTGGCGTTTGCGGGGACGGGTAAGTTCCAGGTCTATCGTCAGGGCAATCTGACGTGGCGTGTGGATACGGAGTCTGGCGCGAACTGCATCCTGTTTGCCACGATGGAAGAGTGGAAGAAGCCAGTGGTTTATCACCACGCGTGCGGCGACAGCCGGTAAGTAGTATCGCAATCCAAAAGAAAAGCGCGGGCTGATCGCCCGCGCTTTTTCGTGTGTGTTGCAGCGTCGCAGTTACTTCGTGACGCCGATCATGTTGGTGTAGAGAAACTGCACGCCGATGATGAGCAGCCATACCCATAGTGCGAAACGCAGAGGCCGCTTGGGGATGTACTTTGCGGAGACGGTGCCGACGATGACACCGCCGATGCCGCCGATGATTAGTTCTTTTAGCAACTGGGTATCGTGCGCGCCGTTGAACATGTGGACGCCGCTGCCGATGACGGCGACGAGGAAGCCGAAGAGGATGTCCGTTCCGACGACCATGGCGGGCGCGAGTGTGGTGAGGGACAGGAGCGCGGCGGTGCCGAGCGCGCCAGCACCTGCCGAGGAGAAACCTACTTCTGCTCCTACGGGAAACATGAGGAGCGGCATGGCCCAGGGAGCGTCGCGGGTGATCTCGCGCGGGTTCTTGATGGGGCGGAAGGAGTAGAAGATCTGGTAGATCGCGGTGCCGACGAGGACCGCGCCGAGCAGGCCGTTCATGAAGTGTTGCGAGCCCTTGCTGACGAGGTGTGCGAGGAAGAAGGAGCCGACGAGGACACCGGGGAGACCGCCGAGGAGCATCCAGCCGAGGACCTTCCAGTCAACCTGCTTGCGGATGATCTGCGTGGGAACGAGCAGCAGCTTGACCGATGCGGCGAAGACGAGGCCGGTGGTGACGGCGATGCTGGTGGGCACGCCAAGGAAGAGGATCAACAGCGGAGTTGTGATGGTGCCGGCGCCTACGCCGGTGAGCGCGATGAACATCGCGATGATGAAGCCGATAAGGTAATGCATCCGTAGCTTTCCAACAGCGGTACTGCAGCGTTCTGTACCCGTGTCAGCCATCCGGTTAGGAAGGCTAACTACTTAGTGCGAGGCATCCGGATTGCCATCTTCTGTGGCCTGGATATGGATGCCGCACTCCACCTTCTTGCCTGCCCATCTGCCGGAACGAGGATCGTTCGGGTCGGTGGGCAGCGTGGTACATGGCTCGCAGCCGATGCTGGTATAGCCGAGGTCGTAGAGCGGCAGCAGCGGGATGTCGAAATGGGCGCAGAGCTGCCAGACGTCGCGTGTGGTCCAGTCGGCGAAGGGACTGAGTTTGCGGACGATGATGCCGGGTTTGACGGCGAAGTCGTCGATCTCTTTGAGGGCGGTGCGCGAGCGTGCCTGTTCGCGGCGGAGGCCGGTGAGCCAGACCTTGTACTGGGCTACGGCGTCGAAGAGCGGCTCGACTTTGCGGAAGCCGCAGCAGCGATTGGGCTCGGTTTGGTAGAGAAGGCCGAACTCGGATTCCTGCTGAGGGACGGTCTGGCGCGGCAGCAGGTTGGTGAGGTTCAGGTGCCAGTCGGCGGCGATGCGGTCGCGGTATTCGTAGGTTTCTTTGAAGTGGTAGCCGGTGTCGAGGAAGAGGACCGGGATGTTGGGGCGCAGCTCCATGGCGAGGTGGAGGAGGAGTACGTCCTCGGCCTGGAAGCTGCAGGTTAGGCAGGCTTCTTCGGGGCCTACAGGGCTTAGTTCGTCCTGCAGAGTCTGCCGGACGTGGGCGAGCTGGGCGAGGAGTTCCGGGCGGAGGTCGGCTGTGTCGACGATGGGTGCATCGGGGAGTGGCGCGCCGCCGGCTCGTTCGGTTTCACGTTCGGCGCGGAGGACTTGTTTTTCGTGTTCGCGTGAGACGACTTCGGTGGTGTCGATTGGGAGTTGGGACATTAGTCATTCTCCCGGAGTGCGCCTGCGTTGCGTAGTGCCTCGATGGCGGCTGTGATGGCGTCTTCACTGCCCTGCAGACGGAGTGCGTGTCCGGGGTGCAGGGTGATGTCGCGGGTGATCTGTGCGGTGGCCTGTGCGGTTGTTGCTTCGGCCTTGCGGATCATGCCTGCGGCGACGGTTGCGTTGGTCTGCAGGTCGATGAGGACGAAGCTGCCGGTGTGGCGGTTGGCTGCGTAGGTGTCAAAGGCGAGCGGTTGCAGGGCTTCGACGGTGACGTTGCCGATGCCGTTCATCGAGAGCGTGGCTGCGGACTTGTGGTGGCTTAGCTGGCCGGGGACTTCCGAGAGGTCGATGGTGCGGACGAGTGTGCTGACCTGTGCGGGGACGCTGCGGCTGCCCTGCTTGAGCAGGTAGCGCTTGCCGAGTTCGAGCGGGGTTTCGTCCATCCAGACGAGCGATGCGGTGAAGCCTTTGGCGATGACGGGCTGCTCGGCTGCGTTGACGAGGAGGTCGCCGCGACTGATGTCGATTTCGTCTTCGAGGGTGAGCGTGACGGAGAGTGGTGCGAAGGCCTCCGGGAGGTCGCCGTCGAAGGTGACGATGCGCTGGACCTTGCTGTGCTTGCCGCTGGGGAGCGCGGTGATGGTGTCGCCGACGCGGACGATGCCTGCGGCGATCTGTCCGGCGAAGCCGCGGAAGTCGAGGTTGGGACGGATGACTCGCTGGACGGCCATGCGGAAGGGCGCGTCGATGTTGACCTGCGAGGACGGGATGGATTCGAGCAGGCCGAGGAGTGTTGGGCCCTCATACCACCAGGTATTCATGCTGGAGTGGACGACGTTGTCGCCGGCGAGTGCGCTGACGGGGACGAAGTGCAGCGTGGTCTGGTCGTTGCCGTCGATGTCGAGATCGTGGAAGAACGTTGTGAAATCCTGCTGGATCTTCTCGAAGACCTCTTCGCTGTAGTCGACGAGGTCCATCTTGTTGACGGCGACGATGACGTTGCGCACGCCGAGGAGGGCGGTGATGTAGGCGTGGCGGCGCGACTGGATGAGAACGCCTTTGCGTGCGTCGACGAGGACTACGGCGACGTCGGCGGTGCTGGCTCCGGTGGCCATGTTGCGGGTGTACTGCTCGTGGCCGGGGGTGTCCGCAATGATGAACTTGCGGCGTGCGGTGCTGAAGTAGCGGTAGGCGACGTCGATGGTGATGCCCTGCTCGCGTTCGGCGCGGAGGCCGTCGGTGAGGAGTGCGAGGTCGAGCACGCCGGGCGCGGTGGTTCCCTTGCCTTCGATTGACTGGATCTGGTCGTCGTAGACGGATTGCGTGTCGTAGAGCAGGCGGCCGATGAGGGTGGACTTGCCGTCGTCGACGGAACCTGCGGTGGAGAAGCGCAGGAGGTCCTTGCCGCGTTCTTCCGCGAGGTAGTCGCCGATGTTGAAGTTGGCGGCGAATTCGGCGGAGACGTGGATGGGTTCCGGCTCCGGGGTTTGGCCGAGGTGCGGATTGTGGAGCGCTACGTTGGAGTTCCAGGCCTCGGGTTCGCCGGAGGGGGCGCCGTTGGCTGCCAGGTCCGGGGCTGAAGCCCCTTCTTGTGCGGGGTTGGAGTCCAGTGGGCTGAAGCCCACTGCCTTCTCCGGTTCGCGCTTTGCGCGAATGTTTTCGGATTTGGGTGCCTGCGCGGCCTGCGAGGTCTCGAGGTGCAGTTCTACGAGATCGTTGTTGGAGGTGCTCATTTAGAAGTAGCCCTCGCGTTTCTTGATCTCCATGGAGCCTTCCTGGTCGTGGTCGATGACGCGGTTGGCGCGTTCGGACGAGCGGAAGCCGAGGATCTCTTCGATGATTTTGGGGATGGTGTCGGCGTCGCTACGGATGGCGCCGGTGCACGGGCTGCAGCCGAGCGAGCGCAGGCGGCTCTTGACCATGGTGGCCTTTTCGCCCGGACGTGCGACGAAGTCCTGTTCGGTGGGCAGCAGCGCGTCGCCGCGCAGGTACATGGGCCGTTCCTTCGCGAAGTAGAGATCGACGACGGGGATGTTCTCTTCGTGGATGTACTGCCAGACATCCATCTCCGTCCAGTTGCTGAGCGGAAAGACGCGGATGCTTTCGCCTGGGTGGATACGGGCGTTGTAGAGGTTCCAGAGTTCGGGGCGCTGATTCTTCGGGTCCCACTGGCCGGCGGTGTCGCGGAAGCTGTAGATGCGTTCCTTGGCGCGCGATTTCTCTTCATCGCGGCGCGCACCACCGAAGGCGGCGGTAAAGCCGTAGTGGTTGAGGCCGTCGAGCAGTGCCTGCGTCTTCAGCAAACCGCAGCAGCGCTTGGTGTCGAGCTTGATGGGATTGGTGCCGTTGGCAAGGGCTTCTTCGTTGCGCCAGACGAGCAGTTCCGCTCCGATGGACTTGGCCATGTTGTCGCGGAATTCGATCATCTCGCGGAACTTGTAGCCGGTGTCGATGTGCAGCAGCGGGAACGGAATGGGCCCGGGATAGAAGGCCTTCTGCGCGAGGCGCAGCATGACGGACGAGTCCTTGCCGATGCTGTAGAGCATGACCGGCTTTTCGAATTCGGCGGCGACTTCGCGCAGGATCTGGATGCTCTCAGCTTCGAGGAGACGCAGGTGGCTGAGGCGCGGTGTGGCTGCGGTGACTTGCGGCTGGGATGGGGAGAGTGTGGCCATCGAATCCTATGAGTTCATGGGTACGTGCACAGAGATGTTGGTGGAGGAAGGTGCAGAGCGATGTTCTAGCGCGCGCAACAACAGACAGCCGTGAGGACGGCCGGACAACAGTCGCAAATGAAGGAGGGCGCGCGCATGTCTGCTCTTTGAGATTAGCAAACGGGGGCCTGGGATTCAAAAGGTGGCCTTAGCGCGGGCCTACAGCCCGCTGTCTTTCTCTCTCCCCGCAAACCCAGGGCTTTGCCCTGGGCTGGGATAGCGCGAGCCTTTGGCCCGCTTACCTTCGCTTCGCGAAGGGCCCACACATCCGCTACGCGTATGTATGGGGCACCCGATTCGTGGCTGAAAGGTGCCGTCTTCTGTGGCTGGTCGGGGTCGTCGGGATCCCTCGCTTTGCTCAGGATGACGATGTATCTGTGGTGAGTCCGAATAGGGGCCTTTGCGCAGGACGACGGCGCACGAGGCAGTATGACGGGTTAGAAATTGTTGGCCGGTGTGGGTGTCGCCCCGCACCGGCCTTTCTCTTCTTCGCTTCCGCAGCTAGAAGAGAACCTTGACGCCGAATTGGAGCTGGCGAGATGTTGCGGCTGCCGTGATGACGCCAGCCGTGGGACTGGCGACGACGGGTGCGGTCTGGTTGGCGGCTGTGCCCTGCGTCGGTCCGGAGGAGAAGACGACGGGGTTCGGCGTGAGCAGATTGGTGTGATTGAAGAGGTTGAAGGCTTCGGCGCGGAACTGCACTCTCAGACGTTCGCTTACCTGGGTGTTCTTCAGCAGTGATAGATCCCAGTTGGCGAAGCCTGGCGACTGCAGCGTGTCTCGACCGAGATTGCCGACGGTGCCATAGGCGGGCGCCGAGAAGGCTGCGGCGTCAAAGTATTTCGCTGCGCGCTGTGACGTACTGCCGCCGGTGTAGAGCTTGCCGTTGTAGTTCGGGTTCCGGTTGGGACGGACGGGGTTGCGCGTATCACCGGAGCCGGTGGGGTTGTAGCCGAGTTGCGGTGTGAAGGGCAGGCCCGTCTGCAGGGTGACGATGGCGCTGACGGACCATCCACCGACGGCGCGCCGCAGGTAAGGATTGCCGGTGCCGCTGCGGCCGAAGGGCAAATCGTAACTGCCGTTGAAGGCTGCGAGATGCCGCACGTCCGTTGCTGCCGGGCCGTAGTCGAGCGAGGGGTTCTTCGGGTAGCTGATGAAGGCTGGCGTATTGGCGGAGACGCTGGTATTCCATGCGCTGCCGTTGTCGAGGTTCTTGCTGAAGGTGTAGACGCCGCGCAGCGTCAGGCCTTTGCGCAGGCTCTGCCGTACGTCGATGACAGCGCCGTTGTAGTTGCTGCTGCCGGCGCTGAGCCAGGAGGTGGTGTTGGCGACGGCGGGGTTGGCGCGTGTGGTGGTGGGGTAGTAGAGCGTGCCGTTGGGCACGCCGGCGGGGCAGTTATTCGCGCAAAGCTGCGAGGCCGGTTCGTTCTGGTTGGCGGAGAGGATCTGGTTTGTGCCGCGCGAGCCGATGTAGCCGACGGTGACGGAGAGATTCGCAGCGAGTTGCCGCTCGATGTGCAATGCGTAGGAGTAAACGGTGGGCGTTGCAAGATCGGGCTGAATATTCGATGGGGAGATGAGGCCGGGCGCGCCGGAGGTCGGGTTTGCCACGGTCGTTCCGCTGTACGACACGGTGGTGTTGAACGGGGCGGCCTGGTCGAGGCGGTAGTCGAGATTGTCGAGCAGCGAGTGGTGCAGACCGAAACCGGCGCGAATGGCTGTCTTGTTGTCGCCGGTAACGTTCCAGGCGAGGCCGACGCGCGGCTCTGGCAGGAACTTGGCGCGGTTGGTTGCGAGGCCTGCGCTGCCGACTGTGGGCGTGCTGTTGATGACGCCGTTGGTGAAGCCGTAGACGCCGGCGCGGCCCTTGGCTTCGTTGAATCCGTTGCTGGATTCGAAGCGGATGCCCGCCGTGACTTCAAGATTGGGCAGCGCCTTCCAGGTGTCCTGCAAATAGGCTGCGCCAAACCACGAGCGCCATGCGAGTGCCGTGGGATTTGGCACTACGGTGAAGGTCTTGATGTTGCCCGCGAGGAAGGTGCTGAGCGAGGCGAAGCTGGCCTGGCCGTACTGGTTCTGGGCGAGGTTGTCGTTCGATTGCAGCCGCTGCAGCCATCCGCCTGCTTCAAGCGTGTGGCTGCCGAGCGTGTAGAAGATGTGGTCGTCGAAGGTGAAGAGGTTGCGCGTGATCGCGTTGTTCGAGCCAACGTTGGCGCCGGCGCCGGTGATCTGCGAGGAACCGTTGGAGGCGGTGGAACCGGCGATAACGATGGCACCGATGGGCTTGCCGGCGACGAAGGTGCCGCTGGCCGCGGCGACGTCAGGTGGTACCTCACCCAGGAAGTAGAAGCTGGCGCGTGAGAAGCCGGCGCGTGCCGTGTTGAGCAGGCGCGGGGAGAAGACGTGCTGCTCCTGAAGGCTGGCGACCTGTTCGCGCAGGGCTTCGTTGATGAGCGAGAGCGGGTTTGCCGTGGGCGTGTTCGCGGTGGAGTCGTCGACGGTGTAGACGCCGAAGAGGAGGTCGTTCGCGGAGAGGTTGGCGTCAAAGCGCGCGGTGCCGAAGTCTTCGCGGATGTGCTGCACGGGCGTGGAGTAGGCGATGGCGATACCGGAGCCGAGGTCCGGGCCGTTGGCGATGGGCCACAGATTCAGCAGCGGCCGAACGGAAGGTGCGGCGGCTGCGCGGGAGGCTGCGTTGGGCACGAGTGTGACGTCGCTAAGGCCGAGGTTCTGGCGATAGCCCTCGTAGTTGGCGAAGAGAAAGAGCTTGTCGTGCTTGATCGGGCCGCCGAGCGCCGCGCCGAAGTTGTTGCGCTGGAAGTTTGGCTTCTTCGCCTGGTCGAAGTAGTTGCGCGCGTCGAAGGCGGAGTTGCGGATGAACTCGTAGATGCCGCCGTGCAGTTTGTTGGTGCCGGATGCGGTGACGATGGAGATCTGCGCGCCCTGCCGCTTGCCGTAGTTGGCGCCGTAGGTGTCGCTGACGACGTTGAACTCGCGAACGGCTTCGACGCCGAGCAACTGTCCGCTGGTGCCGCCGGGTGTGACATTGATGAGGGATGCGCCGGTGTACTCCACGCCGTTGAGCAGATAGAGATTGTCCTGCGGGCGGCGGCCGGAGACGGAGAACATGTTGCCCACCGAGGAGTTCGACGTGCCGACGGAGCCGGAGCGCTGCGACGTGTAGTTGACCGTGGCGGGGTTGAGCGTGATGAGCTGGTCGTAGCTGCGGCCGTTGAGCGGCAGATCCTTCACCTGGCGCTCGGTGACGAGGCCGCTGACCTGTTCATTGGAGAGATTGACGGTGGGTACGGTGTCGGTGACGGTCACCTGCTGCTCGTCGTTGCGGACGTGGAGCTTTACGTCGAGCGAGGCGGCCTGGCCGACGGTGAGGACGACACCGGTGTGCTTCTCTGCACCGAAGCCATCGGCGGTGACGGTGACGGAGTAGATGCCGACGGCGATGGAGGGTGCGCTGTAGCGGCCTGCGGTGTCGGTGCGCAGACGGCGTTCGGTGCCGGTCTCATCGTTGTGGATGATGACGTTGGCGTTGGGAACGGCGGCGCCGCTGTTATCGGTGATGACGCCGTACAGGGTGCTGCCTACGACCTGCGCGCCCGCGTGTGCAGCGGTGAGCGACAGGACCGCGGCGATGGCAATGGGGGCGGATGCAAGAAGGCGCGAACGTCGCGCGAAGGGGTGCGTCACAGGTAGTTCCTCTCGTTGTGTTCGGTTGTCGGGCGGCGCACGGGGTGGTCAGCGCACAGCAGGGCTGCGAAGGATCAGCGGCGACAACAACGACACAGGAGCATGGAAACGAACCTCGGGGGAAAGATGGCGCAGGGCGCCAGTAGTGGTGGATCAGAGATTGGATGAGGAGAAAAACAGAAAGGTGCGCGCGCTCAACCTAGCGGCGACAACAGTTACACGTTGCGTGGGAACGCAGCACCATGAGTTAGATATGTACTGGATTGGGATGGGGATTGCAAGGGAGGTCCTGCTTGTCGTTGTCGTTCTTGAGGAAACGGAGTTTTGTTTCGGATGACACGACTTAGGAGGAGCCTGGTGTGCTTTTACTTGCATTGCAGACGAAAAGATGCGGTCAGCAGCCACGCAATTTCAGCAGCAGTAGCGAGATCACAATTGACCCAAGAAACCCAACGATGAGCAGCAACGGAAACGGTCGCTGGGCACCACGGGAGTGGCTGGAGCTGGGCAGGTCAGGGTCGTAACGGATAAGGAACAGGCTGCCCTGAGGACGTGCGATTTCCGAAAAACATTCGCCTGTGTGCAGTTCGTCCCCGACGCGGTAGTTGTAGGTGATCCGGAAGTGCTTGCTGGAGGTGAGACCAAACGCAAGGGCGCGACCGGCGCGGACGTCATAGCGGCACTCTGTGACCTCGGCCATTGCTTCTGGCCACTCTTTGCGCACTTGTTCATCCTATGGCGCTATGCGGGTAAGGGGTGACGAGACTCGATCCGGCGCTCGGAAACAGTCTCTTTCCGAAACACCCGACTTTCGGTGCCAATGTTGCTGTCGGCGGGTCCGTTCTCAATCTTCCTTAGGAGGAGAGTTGAGAGCGGAGATGCTGAAGTGATCGAAGCGGACCTGGAACGGCTGCTTGCCCGGTGCAGCAGCGACCATGCCGATCTGAACGGGCACAGTCGGCGGGAAGTAGGCAAGCCGAAGCATGGACCATTTCTGGCCATCGAGGGAGTAGGAAATCTGCACCGTGTCGTTGTAGCGTTGCAACCGCATCCAGATCGAGGAAGGGCTGTCCGTGCGAGGCAGTACGGACCAGTCGGAGAACTCGCGCGTGACGACCGCACTGATGTTCTGATGACCGTTCACGAACTCTATTCCGGTCTTGATCCAGTTCTTCTCGTTCAGGCGAATCATCAGACCAGCCTGATGGTAGAGCTCACGATACTCGCCGTGGATTTGAACAATCGCTTCAAAGTTGCCGGAGCGCGTTTCATACTGAAACGGTCCATTGTCCCGGATGAAGCCGTAGTGCGTCACCCGCCAGTAGTCGGTGCCCGCAGGAACAGTTTCCGTTAATGTGTCAGCGGTGTCTGAAGATTTCTGTGGGGGATTGTTCCAGTGACGCGATGAGGTTTGAGCCATCATTGCTGTGGATAGTACCAAGAGACTTGCACCTGTACGCAACGCTGGCATGAGCGGAGTTTGTCACACGCATAGATTGCTGGCAAGCCGGCGTATCGTCACCGATCGGCTCGTTCCCGCAAACGACGTTATCGGAAACTGTTAGCCTCAGTCAGTGCCTTCGATCTATATCAGTAAGCTCTTTCACGAATTACGCGATGAACTTCTCTCGGCGATGCACGTTGCGGTGGAGCGTGAGGTTCGGGCTGGGAAGCCTGTGGACGTGAACCGCATGTGGCGGACGTTCTCGCGTGCGGCCGCGGGCAAGATGGCGAATCCAGTGGAAGTTTCCGATAAATGTGTGGAAGCAGACCGGCCGGGTGTGCGGCGGGGCAGGCCGGGCGCTTCGCGCGAGGATTGAGTCCGGACCTAAAGCTGGTCCCTTAGATCCGCGTCAGGGTTACTCCTGCGAACGAGCCTGCCTCCGCGTGAGACAGGCATTTTTCTGCGTAGATCTCGAGTTTTTCGATGTCCGAAGGATTTCGCTGCACGATGGCGGCCAGTATCTTCAGCACTGTCGCGGCGTAGGCATCGTCACCCCAGGAGACGGAGCCGAGGGATTCTTCACGCACGATAAGAAGGTCGGCACAGCCGATCTCTGAGGCCATTTCGGTCCAGTGCTCTTCTTTGAAATGCTCCAGGGCAATCTTCTTCACCCGAAGGATGCGTGCCTCGTGAGAGAGCGCGGTGCTGGTCGATTCGTTCATTGGTTCTCCAGATATGGAGACCCGTCCTGGGGGCCTTAGTTGTTCCTTCGATGGATGGCCGGGCTCTTCCCCGTTGAGTTGCGACTCTATGCAGAAACTGAAGGACCTGCATCCGGTCCAATCCAGAGATGAACGGGGAGAAAGCTTTTCCCGAAACATTCGTGCGATTGCTGACCGAGTGCAGGTCCTTTGGATCACTCTTCGCTGGCGATTTACACCAGCGAGCGGGCCTTCTTGGTGATGGTCTCGACGTTGTCGATGGCTACGTCAGCGACGCTGCTCAGCTTGTCCTTGGCTTCGGCGTAGGAGTCGTTCAGCGCGTCGATTGCCTTGGAGTAGGCCTGGTCCAGCTGCTTGGCGCTCTTCTTGTAGGCCGAGTTGGCTTCCTTGGAGAGGCGCTCTGCCTGATCCTTCACGTAATCGGCTGCGTCGTCGAAGGAGTCGCCTGCTTCGTCGTAGGCCTTACCGATCTTCTTGCGTGTGACTTTGCCTGTCTGCGGTGCGTACAGCAGGGCGACGATGGCGCCTGCGGTGGTGCCTGCGATAAAGGCGATCCAGAAATTTTTGCTGCTCATGCTTGGGCCTCGCTTCCTTGCTTTGTGATGGGCGGTCATCGGTGTGGGTTGTTCCGTATTGCGCCATCCTGGTGCGGTTGTGGTGGGTTTAGCTTAGACCGGCGAGTTCCCTTGCCCGCACGAAGATTTTGGTAAACATGGCCTTATTCAGACGGCCGGTGTTGGTGTTGCGCAGCGAGGGGTGGTAGCTGGCGAGCAGGACCATGCCGTTTGGCAGACGATGTTCGGCGCCGTGGGTGAAGGCGTAGTGGCGGCGGGAGTCGATGATGCCCTGCGCGATGAGAAAGTTCAGATAGCCGTCGAAGGCGATACGGCCGAGCGCGACGACGACACGCAGGCGCGGGAGTGCGGCGATTTCAGCGGCGAGATGCGGGGCGCAGTTGCGGATCTCCTGCGGTGTGGGCTTATCGCCGGGCGGGGCGCAGCGACAGATGGAGGCGATGCGGGCGTAGCGGAGTTTGAGGCCGTCGTCGCGGTCGGTGGCGTCTGGCTGGTTGGAGAAACCCGTCTCGTAGAGCACGGGATACATGAAATAGCCGGCTCCGTCGCCGGTGAAGGGGCGGCCGGTGCGGTTGGCTCCGTGTGCGCCCGGGGCAAGGCCGACGATGAGGACGCGTGCGTTGATGTCGCCGAAGCCCGGGACTGGGAGTGTCCAGTAATCCCAGTCGAGATAGGCGCGCCGCTTCGTCTCGCCCAGGGCGGTGCAGTATTCGCGAAGGCGCGGGCAGCGGGTGCAGGCGACGATGTTGGCGCTTACGTTGGCGAGCTCGGTGGCGGTGTGAGTCTTTCGTGCTGATGGCATGACGGCTCACATGATGGTAGCGTGGCAATGACTGCGCCTCGGCCCCCTTCCAGTGTTTTGGAGAGCTTGCAGGTAATGGAGACGATGCCAAGTTCGAGTGAAAATTCAGGCGGGACGCGCAGGCGCGGGCGGGGCATGAGCCTTGCCAGCTCCGGGCTGGTTACGGCGCTGCTGCTGGCCGTGGTGCTGGCGGTGCTGGGTGTGGTGTGGAAGGCGCACATGCGCGGCAAGATCCACAAGATGACCACACCCGAGATCCTTCCCGAGACCACCCTGGCCGCGCGGCCCGGTGGGCAGGACGTTGTCCGGATGATTCGCAGCGAGCATGCGGAGGGGATGGCACCACAGTTTTCGTCTGCTCTGTTGCTGCCGGGCGCAGGCATGGCAGTGCTGCAGGCCAACCTGAACGTTCCCGGACGTGGACAGATTCCGGTGCTGGTGGGAACCGACGAGGCGTCGCTGCCCGGCCAGATTGACCCGCTGACCTTTGCGCCGCGTCCTGGCCTTCAGGATTCGCCGATTTCGGTGCGCGTGCAGGTCCCGAACGGTCCTAACTGGGGAACGGCTACGGAATTGGTGAAGAATCGGCCCGCGCAGACGGCGACGAGCGATTTTCTGCCTGATGGGAGCACGTCGACCGCGACGTTTGCTGCGGCTCCTCCTGCCGGACTGGACGGCCATGTGCCGGCGCCGAGCGGAATTGAGACGAAGATCGTCACTACGATTACCGGTCGCGGACTGGATCTAAACATCTCTGCCACGAATCGGAACGACACGCCGCGGGCGGTAGTGATTGAGTGGCAGGCGAACTTCGCTGCTCCGCAGTCGGGTCTTTCCGGCATGAACGTGTTGGCGCCGGAGACCGTGCTTCCGTCGGCGACTGCCGCATCACGGGCGCTGCCGCTGGGCGAAGCCGATCTGCATGCGGTGTTTACCGGACTGAAGTACAGCTACCTGAGCCAGGGGCCGGAGATGCAGTTGCGAAACCAGGCAGACGGGTACACATTGCGGCTGACGGCGATGACGCCCAGCATTCGCAGCATGCGGATGGACGCGGCAAAGGACGGCAAAAGCGTCGCTATTGTCTTCAGTACGACCGGAAGCGGCAGCGCGGAGCAGTCCCGGACGGTCGTAGCGCCCCACGAAACACTGCAGTGGCGTGTCCGCGTGGACGCGCCATCCGACGCCGGTTATCGGGCTCCCACGCAGTAATGTAACCAGGCTGGCGACAGTCTGGTTTGACCCTCCCGTCGCGTGTCCGTACCATTGATACGACGGCATGACCGCCCGCGGCGAACCCGCCGCGGCCCGCCGCAGAGACCCATCCAGAAGGCATCCGATTTTGACTCCGAACGAGACAGTAGACGCAGCAGCCGAGACAACGCCGGCAGAGCAGACCGAACTCACGCACGATCACTCGCACGAGGGTCATGACCACTCGCATGAGGGCCACGTGCACCGCCCGCCGTTCAACCCTGAGTTGACGCGTTCGGTCAGCGTGGAAGCCTCTGCCGAAGAGGTTTCCAAGGCCTACAGCAAGGTAATCAAGCGCTACAGCAAGCTTGCGCGTATCCCCGGCTTCCGTCCCGGCAAGGTGCCGGAGGCGACCATCCGCAACCGCTTTGCGAAGGACATCCGCCAGGAAGTGCTGGAGTCGCTGGTGCAGGAGCGTTTTGTTGCTGAGATCAAGGCACAGGGCCTTACGCCGATCTCTGAACCCCAGCTGAGCGAGCTGTTCTGCGAAGACGGCCAGCCGCTGCGCTTCCGCGCACAGTTTGAGACAGCGCCCGCCATTGAAGTTACCGGCTACGACACCGTTACGGTCGAGAAGCCGAACGTGGCCCTGGAAGATGCGGAGTATGAGGCCGAGATGGACCGCGTGCTCGATTCGCACGCGACCATTGAGCCGGTTGAGGACGACCGTCCTCTGCAGGATGGCGACTGGGCCGAGATCAGCTTCACCGGCGCGCGCCGCAAGCCTGAGGGCGACACCAGCGTGCACGAAGCAGACGAGATCGACGGCGAAGACGTGATGGTTGAGATTGGTGGCAAGAACACGCTGCCCGCCTTCAACGACGCTCTGCGCGGCCAGTCGAAGGGTTCGGAGTTTGAGCTGGAAGTCAGCTATCCGTCCGACTTCGGCGATGTCCGCCTGGCCGGCATCACCGTGGACTACAAGGTGACGGTCAACGGCATCAAGCGCAAGGTGTACCCGGAGAAGAACGACGAGTTCGCCAAGCAGCTGGGTGAGTACGAGACTTGGGCAGACTTCGAAACCGGACTGCGTGAAAACGCAACCGCCGGCAAGAAGCAGCAGGCTGAGACCGAGGCGAAGGGCAAGCTGGTCGACGCACTTGTCGAGAAGTTCCAGTTCCCCGTTCCGGAGAGCTTTGTGAACCAGCAGATCGATGTCCGCCTGGATCGCGGCCTTCGTGCACTGGCACAGCAGGGCATGACGCGCGAGCAGATGCAGACACTGGACTTCGGCCGTCTGCGCGAGGCACAGCGTGACGAAGCCGTGAAGGAAGTCAAGGCATCGCTCATCCTGGATAAGATAGCCGCCGACATGAACGTGGAAGTGAAGGAAGAAGACATCGAGCGCGAGCTGATGATCCTTTCCCTGCAGACACGTGAGCCGCTGGAGACGTTGCGCAGCCGTATGAACGAAGACGGTACCGTTGGCCGCATGCGCGAGCAGATGCGCCGCGAAGCGACGGCTACTGCACTGTACGAGAAGCTGGCGTAACAATAGTTTCTGGTTTCTAGTTTCTTGTTTCTAGAGGATGTTTCCTAGAAACAAGAAACTAGAAACTACGCAACTTCTAGAAGAGCAACAACGGAAGAACGAGGGAGAACATGGGTCTGATTCCAATGGTGCTCGAGCAGACGAGCCGGGGCGAACGCTCCTACGATATTTACAGCCGTCTGCTGCGCGACAACATCATCTTCCTGGGCACGCCCATCGATGACAACGTCGCCAACCTGATCATTGCGCAGTTGCTTTTCCTCTCCGGTGAAGACCCGGACAAGGACATCCAGCTGTACATCAACTCGCCGGGTGGATCGGTCAGCGCAGGCATGGCTATCTACGACACCATGCAGTACATCAAAAACGACGTTTCGACTCTGTGCATTGGCCAGGCTGCAAGCATGGGAGCCTTCCTGTTGATGGCCGGTAAGAAGGGCAAGCGTCTCGCCCTGCCCAACTCGCGCATCCTGATTCACCAGCCGCTGATCATGGGCCACGGCATTCAGGGTCAGGCGACCGAGATCGACATTCACGCACGCGAGATCCTTCGTTTGCGCGAGCGTATGAACAAGATCATGGCGGACCACACGGGCCAAACCTTCGACCAGATCGAACGCGATACCGACCGTGACTTTACGATGGGCGCTGAGCAGGCAAAGGACTACGGCCTGATCGACGACATCATCTCGCGTCAAAAATCGTAAGAACAGCACTGATTGAAAGGAAAGGCCCGGCTTCTGCCGGGCCTTTTCCTATTGCGACTACGACTCTTTGAGCGGGACCAGTGCTGCTACCAGGCGATCTTCTGCGCGTTCCGATTGCGTCAGCCCCGTGACCACACCGGATCGGTCGGCTTCGCTGCGGTTCTGGCTCATCTTGCGCTTCCCTTCCAGCCGCGTGATGGGCATGCGGATCCCTACGATGCCGCGCAGTTGCGACCGGATGAAGTCGTCCGGAGCATCGGTCACGCGCCACGGCTCGGGACGCCCGTCTTCGTGCAGGTCGGTCAGGCGGGTGACGGCGTCGAGGAGGCGTTCCGGGTCGTCGAAGAATTCGACCGTGCCGTAGGCGTGCACCGTCTCATAGTCCCAAGTGGGGACGACCTTTCCCGTCTCTGCCTTGATCTCGTACCAGGACGGCGTGATGTATGCATCTACGGTCGGAAAGATGGCCAGTGCCTCGTGCTCTGGAGTCGTCTTCCATTGCTGGTTTGCGCGGGCGACGTGGCCGTAGAGGGTGCCGAAGGTGCCTTCCGATGCGTCCAGAAACAGCGGAAGTGGCGTGGCGAGCAGGCCTGCGGCAGTTGCGGTGATGAACTGCGCCAGACCGCAGGCGCGGACGACCGCGTGCATCTCCTGGGTAGAGGTGATTTCAAAATGGGGCGAGTTGTACATGGCCGTCCTTTTGGGTTGCGCCGCCAGTTGACGGAAATGACTGATTCGGAACCGTTCCCGGTGTGGAAAGCTCGGTCCAAATGACGCTTTGGATGTACTCTGTGGCGTCACGCGGACGGGAACAGGGGTGTAAACTTAAGCTCTGCCGGGTGCTGGTTTGCCCGGAGAGGAGTTGCGGATCCGCATGAAAACTTCCAAAGGTTCTGACGACTCTCTGCGCTGTTCCTTCTGCCACAAGTCGCAGGATGCAGTCGCAAAGCTTATCTCATCCCCTTCAGATTATCCCCGCGCTTACATCTGCGATGAGTGTGTTGCCGTGTGCAACTCAATCCTCGAGGATGACCGCACGGAAGTGCAGGCCGGTACAGCGCCCGCGCATCTGCCCAAGCCGCACGAGGTCAAGGCGTTCCTGGATGAGTACGTGATTGGCCAGGACCTGACGAAGAAGAAGCTCGCGGTCGCTGTTTACAACCACTACAAGCGTATCCAGATGAACCGCACGCGCGGCAACGATGTTGAGCTGGCGAAGTCGAACATTCTGCTGGTAGGCCCTACGGGCAGCGGCAAGACGCTGCTGGCTCAGACGCTGGCAAAGATGCTGGACGTGCCCTTTGCGATTGTCGATGCGACCACGCTGACCGAAGCCGGCTATGTGGGCGAGGATGTCGAGAACATCATCCTGAAGCTGCTGCAGGCTGCCGACGGCGACGTAACGCGCGCGCAGCAGGGCATCATCTACATCGACGAGATCGACAAGATCGGCCGTAAGGATGAGAACCCGAGCATCACGCGCGATGTGAGCGGTGAGGGCGTGCAGCAGGCATTGCTGAAGCTGCTGGAAGGCACCGTTGCCAACGTTCCGCCGCAGGGTGGACGTAAGCATCCGCACCAGGAGTTCACCATTGTGGACACGACGAACATCCTGTTCATATGCGGTGGAGCTTTCGTCGGACTTGAAAAGGTGATCGGTCGCCGTATTGGCAAGAAGGCGCTCGGCTTCAAGACTGCCGGGCTGGACGTGAAGGAGGCGGAAGTTACGCCGATTCGCGCACAGCGTGACAGTGAGCTGCTTCGCCAGGCGGAGCCGCAGGATCTGTTGAAGTACGGCCTGATTCCCGAGTTTGTGGGACGTCTGCCGGTGCTTGGCATCCTGGACGAACTGGACGAGGCTGCACTGATCGACATCCTGACGCGTCCGCGGAACGCCATTCTGAAGCAGTACGCGAAGCTGTTCGAGTTCGAAGGCGTCAAGGTGACGTGGACTGCCGAGGCTGCACAGGCCGTGGCGCACGAGGCCCTGAACCGCAAGGTGGGTGCGCGTGGTCTGCGCATGATCCTGGAAGAGCTGATGCTCGACCTGATGTACACCGTGCCGACGAACAAGAAGGTCAAGGAGATCGAAATCACAGCGGATCAGGTTAAGAACCGCAATGTGACGATCCCCGTTCAGTTGGAGAAGGCCGGGTAGTTCACGCACCAAACGATTCGCTGGAGATTACTGAAGGGCACTGAGTTTCAAACTCAGTGCCCTTTTGATATCGCACCATAAATGCGAGCTGCGCAGGCCGTCACTGGCGTGCGTGCGAATGCCTGTTAGGCGCTACAATCTCCGGAAGCGATCGAGTGCATCCGCATCCTGCGACGCATTTGGACGTCTAATGAGGGAGACCATGCCTAAACAAACAGATGCACCCCACGGCGATGTACGCAAGCTCCCCATGATGCCCATCCGCGATATGGTCATCTTCCCGCACATGATGACTCCGTTCGTCGTCGGCCGCGAATCCAGCGTGCGTGCGTTGGAAGAGGCATTGACAGGCGATCGCAAGATCTTCCTGGCGACCCAGCACGACGCGTCAATTGACGAACCAAGCGGCGACGACATCTTTGAGACCGGCACCATTGGAAACATTGTGCAGTCCGTGAAGATGCCGGACGGCAACATCAAGGTGCTGGTGGAAGGCGTCGAGCGCGCCCGCACGCTGGAGCTGAATGACGACGACGGCTTCTTTGTCGCGACCGTTCGCACCGGCAAGAGCGAGCTTGTCGTCACACCGCAGATTGAGCAGTTGATGCAGGTGGTACAGCAGCGCTTCGAGCAGCACCTGAAGCTGCAGCAGAGCCTGAACTACGAGACGATGGTCGCCAGCGTGCGCACGGACGAGCCGACGAAACTGGCTGACGTGATCGCTGCGAACCTGCAGCTCTCCATCGAAGAAAAGCAGGAATTACTGGATATCTTCGACCCGGCGTTGCGCCTGGCGAAGATTGCGGACGTACTCGACATTGCGATTGAGAAGCTCAACATGGACCGCACCGTGCAATCGCGCGTGAAGCGGCAGATGGAGCGCGCGCAGAAAGAGTACTACCTCAACGAGAAGATCAAGGCCATCCAGAAGGAACTGGGCCGCGGCGAAAAGTCCGAGTGGGACGAGCTGAAGAAGAAGATTGAAGCCGCCGGCATGCCGAAGGATGTCTTCGATAAGGCGATTCAGGAGCTGAAGAAGCTGGAGGCGATGCCGCCGATGTCGGCTGAGTCGACCGTGAGCCGCAACTACCTGGACTGGCTGCTGGCCGTGCCGTGGAAGAAGCGTTCGAAGGATATCCGCAGCATCGAGCACGCGGAGACGATCCTGAACGAGGATCACTACGGCCTGCCGAAGATCAAGGACCGCATCCTGGAGTTCCTGGCGGTGCGTCAGTTAGTGAAGAATCCGAAGGGTTCGATCCTTTGCTTCGTCGGACCTCCGGGCGTGGGTAAGACCTCGCTGGGTATGAGCATTGCCAAGGCGACCGGCCGCAAGTTCGTCCGGATGTCGCTGGGCGGTGTGCGTGACGAGGCCGAGATCCGCGGGCATCGCCGAACGTACATCGGTTCCCTGCCCGGCCAGATCATCCAGAGCATGAAGAAGGCCGGCACGAAGAATCCGGTGATCATGCTGGACGAGATCGACAAGATGGCCTCGGACTTCCGTGGCGACCCGGCTTCGGCATTGTTGGAAGTGCTGGACCCGGAACAGAATTCGACCTTCCAGGATCATTACCTGGATGTGGAGTATGACCTGTCGCAGGTGCTGTTCGTGGCGACGGCGAATGTTCTGCATACGATCCCCGGCCCTCTGCAGGACCGTATGGAGATCCTGCGGCTGCATGGATACACCGAGGTCGAAAAGCTCGAGATCGCGAAACAGTACCTGCTGAAGAAGCAGCGCGAGGGTACTGGCCTGACGGAGGAGAACATTGAGTTCACCGATGGCGGCCTGAAGGAGCTGATCCGCGGTTATACGCGCGAGGCCGGCGTCCGTAACCTGGAGCGCGAGATCGGAAACGTCTGCCGCAAGGTGGTTCGCCATGTCGTAAAGGCGGGCGCGAAGCACACGAAGGAGACGATCACCGCGGAGAACATCACGGAGTTCCTGGGTGCACAGAAGTTCCGCGACTCGATCATGCAGGAGAAGAGCGAGATCGGTCTTGTGACGGGCCTGGCCTGGACAGAAGTCGGCGGAGCGATCCTGCAGGCGGAAGTGCAGGTACTGGATGGCAAGGGCAAGCTGACCACAACGGGGCAGCTTGGCGATGTGATGCAGGAGAGTGCGCAGGCGGCCCTGAGTTACGTCCGCAGCCGCGCGCAGCACCTTGGCCTGCCCAAGGACTTCTATCGCAACATCGACATCCACGTGCACGTGCCGGAGGGCGCGATCCCGAAGGATGGTCCGTCGGCCGGCATTACGCTGGCAACGGCGCTCACGTCTGCCCTGACGATGATCCCGGTTCGCCGCGACATCGCAATGACGGGCGAGATCACGCTGCGCGGCAAGGTGCTCGCCATCGGCGGTCTGAAGGAAAAGCTGCTGGCGGCGCATCGCACCGGCATCCGCGAAGCCATCATGCCGAAGGACAACGAGAAGGACTTTGACGAGTTGCCGCAGTTGATCAAGGACGAGATGAAGCTGCACTTCGTCAGCGAGATGGACGATGTGCTGGAACTCGCACTGGAAGGCAAGCTGCCGAAGCTGGAAGAAGAGAAGCCGGAGGCACTGGCGAAGACCATGCCGCCACCGACTGCGATTCGCCCTGCGACGGAAGCGCGTCAGTAACGATCCCTCACCCTCAAGACAAATAGAAAGGGCCGGCGAAAGCCGGCCCTTCTGCATTGCGAAAACTTTAACGCTTTTACGCCTTGCGGCCGCTGAACAGTCCACCGATGAGCGAGATCACCCACACGATGGCGAGGATGTGGATAAGAAGACTGGCGCCATGCGTGAAGACTTCGCCAAGGATCCACAGCAGAAACAACACACCGGCAATTGCAAGAAACATCTGTACTTCCTCCCGCGCTCCTATATCGGAACCGCAAACCCATACATAGAAGCGGCTGTGCGAACGGTGGTTGCATGTGCAGGCAGAAATCATTTCTGGCGAAGCAGGAAACATGGGGAGGTTTGTGGCGCATCTAGCTTGTTGTGACGCGCGGTTGCGCGGAATTTCAACTGGAGAACTTCGATGCTGATCCTGCTGATCATCCTTCTGGTGCTTGCCTTTGGTACGTCGCCGATACTGCCCTACAGCCGCGGCTGGGGCTACTATCCGAGCGGTGGACTCGGTATTCTGGCGATCATCGTACTGATCGTTCTGCTGATGCACGGTGTCTAGATCTGGCGCGAATCTGCAAGACAAGAGGGGATGCGCCTTGGCGCATCCCCTCTTTCATTTCGTCAGTTTTCGGACGAATTCGTTAGTCGCGACCACCGGCGATCGACGGAATAAACATGACTTCATCGCGATCCTGGAACTGGTAGGTATCGCCACCGAGGAAGCGAATGTCTTCGTCGTTGACGTAGACGTTAATGAACTTCCGCAGCGTGCCAGACTCGTCCTTGATGTGCAGTCCCAGCTCGGGGAATTTCGTTCCCAGATCTTCCACCAGCGTGGGTAGCGTGGTGGCTTCGGACTGGACCTGCTTGGTGCCTGCGGTGTGCCGCGCAAAGGCGGCGGGTAGCATTACGCGAATCGACAAGTTACTTCCCTCCTGCAATGGCCAGTTCGGGTTCTGCAGGTGCAGTGATGCCGTCCAGCTCGTTGATGTAATCCTCAAAGTCCGCCAGACGCGGGCGAACTGCGCGGCCCAGCGTAAAGCGGTCTGCGATGCAATCGGTAGTCTTGAGGCCGTTGCCCGTGATGCAGACCACCGTGGTCTCGTCCGCAACGATGCGTCCCTGCGCGATGAGGCGCGCGGTAACTGCGGTCGTCACGCCGCCGGCGGTCTCGGTGAAGATGCCTTCTGTCTCCGCCAGTTCCTGGATGCCGCTGACGATCTCGACGTCTGAGACATCCTCAGCCCAGCCGCCCGTCTCACGAATCATGCGTGAGGCGAAGGGACCGTCTGCCGGGTTGCCGATGGCCAGCGAGCGAGCGATGGTGTTGGGCTTCTGCGGTGTGATGGTTTCGGTGTTGTTCTTCACAGCCTGCGCGATGGGCGAGCAGCCGGTAGCCTGTGCGCCGAAGAAGCGTACATGCTTCGCTTCGACCAGGCCGAGGAAGGCAAGCTCGTCGAAGGCCTTCTTGATCTTGCGGATCAGCGAACCGCCGGCCATGGGCACGACGACGTTGTCAGGCAGCTTCCAGCCGAGCTGTTCTGCGATCTCGTAGCCGACCGACTTCGAACCCTCAGCATAGTAGGGTCGCAGATTCACGTTCACGAAGCCCCAGTTGTACTGGTCGGCAATGAGCGAGCAGAGGCGGTTGACGTGGTCGTAGTTGCCGTCGATGCGAACGAGGCGCGCGCCGTAGATGAGGGTGTTGAGGATCTTCGCGGGCTCAAGGTCGGCTGGGACGAGGATGCAGCTCTTCATGCCAAGCCGGGCGGACTGCGCAGCGACTGAGTTTGCAAGATTGCCGGTCGAAGAGCAGCCGACGACATCGAACCCGAAGGCGCGGGCGTTCGCGAGCGCCACAGCGACGACGCGGTCCTTGAACGACAGCGTGGGAAAGCAGACGGCGTCGTTCTTCACATAGAGATTGCTTGCGCCCAGGCGCTTGCCCAAGCTCTTTGCACGCACCAGCGGCGTCAAGCCGACGGGCAGGTCGGGCTGAAAGCCCTCGGGGATGGGCAGCAGGCCGCTGTAGCGCCACATGTTGTCGGGGCCGGCTTCGATGGCCTTCTTCGTGAAGATGGTGCGTGCGGCTTCCAGGTCGTAGCGCACTTCCAGTGGCGTAAACGACTCATCGCAGATGGAGAGCGGCTGGTTGCCATAGCTCTTGCCCGACTCCTTGGAGTAGAGCTCGTACGGGGTACACGCAGACGAGGCAGACGACATGAATCCTTCTTCCTTAGAGCGGAAGAGGTGTGCGAAAACGTGCGACGCTCTGCTGGGAAGACGCACCTGCCGGAATGGCCGCGTGCGGATGGAAGTCTGATTAGACGGTCATACCGCTTGCCCACACCGTGCGTGGGGGCTGTATCCCGAATCTCATGTTCCCTGTTGCCCAGGAGAGAGGTGACACCGGTACAGACTCGTCCGGTTGTCGTGGCGTCGCAGGGCTCGTCCCTCAGCCACTCTTCATGAAACTCAGGCCTGCAACCTTACAGTTGCAGACTTGATTGAACCTTTGTAGCACCTTGGGTCGACGGATGCAATGGCGGGGCTACTGCGGTGTTGATGTGGCAGGAGACGCCGCAGGCTCTTCGGGCGCCGTGGTGCTGTTCGGCAACCCTTCTGGCGAGTCCGTCCTGGCGATCGGCCCGCCCATGGGTGTGGCCGCGTCTTCAGAGTTGTCGGGCACCATGTCACCCACCTCAAAGATCCGCGCATTCTTGGGTAGGCGCATTCGGCCTTCGGAGAGATAACCGGCGGCGAGTGCGCCGGCAAACTCGGGCTGCAGCACGATGAGCGGCAACATGTACTTTTTGCTCTTCACCAGCGACTCCGCGACGCCATCGACCGCGTGGCTGCGCTTTACCGTGCCCGGCACCTGCAGAATGGTGAAGGCGGACATCTTCAGTTCCGGGTGCTTTTTGCCGTACTTTACCAGCGACTTCGCCACCTGCTTCGGCGTGGTGATGCCAAGATCTGCGATGAAGCTGCGGTGGATGGCGTCCGGAAAGTAGATGCTGAGCACGACGCGCGAAAAGTCCGCACAGTTATGGAAGAAGATATTGAAGTGGCCGATGTTACGGCGATCGTTGAAGTACGCGATCAGGTGCTCGTCCTCTTCAGTCGTCGTTTCCGCTTCGAAGCCGTGAATCTTGCGATCGAAGGAAGAGCCGACCAATTGCGTCCACTCGCCTTTCGGAACTTCCCCATCCTGTTTGGCCGGTGCAAGCTGCTGGAGATGGGCCCGCCAGTAGGCATCGCGCAGCACCTTCACATCTTCTTTCGTGACGGACTTCGGCACCTGCGAGGCCTCCTCTACGGAATAGAGGTAGGGCACAAGCGGCATGGCGATCCAGTCGTTGTGATGGATTTTGTGATATCGGCTGATGACGACGCCGAGTTCGCCCGGCTGACACGTGCGAAGCTGTGTGGGGGTTACGGCGCAGACTTTGTTCAGGTAGACCGCGGCGTGTCCCGTCGGATTGAAGGCGCCGAAACGTCCATAAGGCTCTTCCATCAACAGTGCGACCGACGCATGCGCGAAGGTCGCGCAGTGCAGCACAACAAATGCCGCGGCGAAGCGCTTGAGCCATCGAAGGCATGAAGTGGACTGCGGTATGTGACCGCGGATAAAACTCATCTTCTGGACTCCAAAGCGCTGCACATCCCCCAAGTTCTTCTTGCGTCTCCGGGTTAGGATGTAGCGTTTACTTCCCAGGTTTGTAGTGCCGTCAAGATGGAAGACCCGTAACCGAGCGCAAAGTGTTGGTCTGCGGGGGTACATTGAGTGATCGGTTCGCACGCCTGGGATCATCCAAACTAAGGCCAATGCCTCACTTCCCTCTCCTTCTCCGGATCGCCACAGCGACTTTCTTCGCTGGCCTGGCGACCGCTGTGCCCGCTCAATTTTTGCTTCCGGCAAAGACCGCCGATCGGCCCACGCTTGTGCTTGGCTTCATGGGCGGTCGCGTAAAGGCCAGCAACTTCGTCCATAAGGAAGCCGTGATCGCCCGCGATCTACGAGAGCGCAACGGAGAGCGGCTGACCGTGCTGACGTTTGCAAATCATGACGCCGGACGAGCGATGAACGCTGTCCTTCACTATTTGGACGAAGACGGCAGCGGCACGCTTACCGATGGTGAAAAGAAGAATGCGCGCATCGTTCTGTACGGCCATAGCTGGGGAGCATCGGAGACGGTGAACATTGCGCGCCGGCTTGAACGTCTGGGTGTGCCGGTGCTTCTGACTATCCAGGTGGATTCCGTGCAGAAGTTCGGCGAGGACGACCAGACGATCCCCGCGAACGTCCACCGGGCCATGAACTTTTACCAGACGGAGGGCCTGCTCAGCGGCCGCCGCAGCATTCGCGCAGCCGACCCTGCAAAGACTATGATCCTTGGAAATAACAGGGTCAGTTATAAGTCGTCGCCAGTGGATACGAGCGAGTTTCCGTGGTTTGCACGCACGTTTATGCGTCCGCACATTGAGATCGAAAACGATCCGAAGGTCTGGGACAACGTGCAGGCAATGATCCAGCAGGAAGTGGACACAGAGACGCGGACGCAGTCGCCGTAGCTAGCTGGCTTCCGTGATCATGCCCTTGACGCCGGAGACAAAGCGCTGCGGGTCAAACTCCGTCCGCAGAATTTCGTCGGGGCAGTCGGTCATGATCGCGACACGCCAATTGCAGACAAATGCCACCATCTGATCGGGCTGTGCTGTCTTGATCTCAGAACACATCTCTTCCGCGTCGCTGACCTTGTGTTCGCCTTCCACGTCGATCAGCACCAGGTCATAGTGCTTGCCCCAGAAGAGCGAGAGCCCTTCCGCGGTCGACAGGGTGGAATCGACAAAGAAGCCAGAAAGCCGCAGGATCTGGTCGCGCAGGGGACGTAGCATCTCGCGCGCGCAGATATGCAGGATGCTTTTGGCCGAAGGATCGGGGGGTAAGGGGGACATGTGTGTAGGTCGCTCTGTCTGCAGTCGAAGGCCAGGCTCCGGGGAGGGCCAGGATTCGAATGCATAGGTGCGATACCAGTAGTTTACCGGACGCGAACCCACCATGGCTACAGGCGCAGGCCCTTGGTACTTCCTGCGTTCGATATCATCTAATCTTCGCCATGTTGAAGAGTAAACACGCACTAAGCAAAGTCCTGGAAGACCGCATCGCCATCATTGATGGTGCGATGGGCACGACCATCCGCACCTATGGCATGACAGAAGCCGACATGCGCGGCGAGCGTTTCAAAGACGCGCCCAAGGATCTGCTGAACAATGGCGACATCTTTTCGCTGACGCAGCCGGCAATGATCTGCGATATTCACCAGCGTTTTCTAAACGCTGGCGCGGACATTATCGAGACCAATACCTTCGGCGCCACGGGTATCTCGCAGAGCGAGTTTTTCGTGGATGATCCGCGCGAACACGGTGGCCGCAAGGATCCGGAGTTTTACCAGAAAATCATGGACGACCCCATGCTGAATGACCTGGCCTGGGAGATCAATGAGACCTCTGCACGGCAGTGCCGTGAGCTCGCCGACCGGACGTCGAACGACACGGGTCGTCAACGCTTTGTGGCAGGTGCGATCGGGCCGCTGACGGTGTCGCTTTCGAACTCGCCCGATGCCGATGATCCCGGATTTCGCGTCGTCACGTTCGACCAGGTGCTGACCGCGTACAAGCACCAGGTGCGAGCGCTGATCGCCGGTGGGTCGGATGTTCTGCTGGTCGAGACAATCTTCGATTCCTTGAACGCGAAGGCTGCACTTGTGGCCATTCGCGAGGTCTTCGATGAAGACAAGCAGGACCTGCCGGTGATGATCTCTGCTGCGGTGGGCCGCGGTGGCGAGACGATGATCTCTGCGCAGACCGTGGAAGCTTTCTGGAACGCGGTGAAGCATGTGAAGCCGCTGAGTGTGGGTTTGAACTGCTCCATCGGACCCGACCTGATGTATCCGTTCCTGACGGAGCTGGCGGCAAAGGCAGACACTGCGATCTCCTGCTATCCAAACGCAGGCCTGCCCAATCCCCTTTCGCCAACGGGCTTCGATCTTGAGCCGGATGACATGGCGCGCTTCCTGGGCGACTTTGCGAAGAACGGACTGATCAACATTGCCGGCGGATGCTGCGGCAACACGCCGGACCACATCGCCGCGATTGCAAAGGCGCTGGAAGGCAAGCATCCGCGCGAGTATGCACTGGAACTGGCAGGTGCACGCGCATGACCGGTGACAGTAAGCCCCTCCGTTTAAGCGGATCACAGCCCTTCACACAGCAGGCCGGCGTCTTCATCATGCTGGGCGAACGCACCAACGTGGCTGGTTCGCCGAAGTTCGCGAAGCTGATCAAGGAGGGCAAGTACGAAGAAGCCGTCAGCGTCGCGCGCCAGCAGGTGGAGAATGGCGCGAACGTCATCGACATCTGCATGGACGAGGGCATGATCGACGGCGTCGCCGCGATGAGCCGCTATCTGCAGCTGCTCGCCAGCGAGCCTGAAGTGGCCAAGGTGCCCTTCATGGTCGACTCCTCCAAGTGGGAGGTCATCGAGGCCGGGCTGAAGTGCCTGCAGGGCAAGGGCATCGTCAACTCCATCTCGCTGAAAGAAGGCGAGGACAAGTTTCGGCAGAATGCGCGCACCGTGTTGAAGTATGGCGCGGCCGTTGTCGTGATGGCCTTCGATGAGCAGGGCCAGGCCGCAACGTATGAAGACAAGATCCGTATCTGCGAGCGCGCCTATCGCATCCTTGTCGATGAGGTTGGCTTCCCTGCCGAAGACATCATCTTCGATCCGAACATCCTGACCGTTGCGACGGGCATGGAAGAGCACAACAACTACGCCGTCGACTTCATCAACGCGACGCGCTGGATCAAGGCGAACCTGCCGCATGCGAAGGTGAGCGGCGGCGTCAGCAACATCTCGTTCAGCTTCCGCGGGAACAACAAGGTTCGCGAGGCGATGCACTCGGCCTTCCTGTATCACGCGATCGCCGCGGGTATGGACATGGGCATCGTCAACGCCGGCATGCTGGAGCTTTACGACGCGATTGAGCCCGAGCTCAAAGTGCTTGTCGAAGATGTCCTGCTGAATCGCAGGCCGGACGCGACGGAGCGACTGGTCGACTATGGCGAGCAGCTCAAGGCCGCAGGCACCAGCAACCCGGAAGCAGCCGCGAAGAAGGCCGAAGAGTGGCGCAGCGGAACGGTCGAAGAACGTCTCTCCCATGCGCTGGTTAAGGGCATCGATGCGTACATCGACGAAGACACGGAAGAGGCTCGCGCGAAGCTGGGGCGTCCGCTGCTGGTGATCGAAGGCCCGCTGATGGAGGGCATGAGCGTTGTCGGCGATCTCTTTGGTGCGGGCAAGATGTTTCTGCCGCAGGTGGTGAAGTCGGCTCGCGTCATGAAGAAAGCCGTCGCGTATCTCTTCCCGTTTATGGAAGCCGAGAAGGCCGAGATGGCCGCGGCGGGCATCGTCATGCGCACGCAGGGCAAGATTGTGCTCGCGACGGTGAAAGGCGACGTGCACGACATCGGCAAGAACATCGTTGGCGTGGTGCTTGCCTGCAATAACTACGAAGTCTTCGACATGGGCGTGATGGTGCCCGCGGAGAAGATCCTTGCGCGCGCGAAGGAAGTGAACGCAGACATCATCGGCCTTAGCGGTCTCATCACGCCTTCACTCGACGAGATGGTGCATGTAGCGAAGGAGATGGAGCGACAGGGCTTCACGATCCCGCTGCTGATCGGCGGTGCAACGACAAGCCGCGCGCATACAGCCATCAAGATTGCTCCGCACTACGGTCAACCTGTGGTTCATGTGACCGATGCAAGCCGAGCTGTGCCGGTGACGACGAACCTGTTGAGTGAAGACAATCGTGCGCAGTACGTGGCACAACACGCCGCGGAGTACGACGCCGTTCGCAAGGCACACCTGGCACCCAAGCAGCCCATGGTGCCCATCGCGACGGCACGCCTGCGCCGCACGCCGATCGAGTGGCGCAGCGAAGAGATTGCACAGCCGGAGTTCTTCGGCGTGCGCGTGCTCGATCACTTCCCTCTTACGGAACTGCGCGAGTACATCGACTGGTCGCCCTTTTTCCATACGTGGGGATTGAAGGGCATCTATCCACGCATCCTCGACGACAAGCTGCAGGGGGAAGAGGCGCGCGAGCTCTACGTAAACGCGAACAAGATGCTCGACCGCATTGTGGGTGAGAACCTGCTGCGCGCGCGTGGTGTGTATGGATTCTTCCCGGCGAGTGCAATTGGGGATGACGTTGAGCTCTACAGCGATGCGTCACGCTCAGAAGTCCGCGAGCACTTCTACTTCCTGCGGCAGCAGGCGCATCGCGATGGCAACGAGCCATGCCGTTCGCTTGCTGACTTCATTGCGCCGAAGGAGACTGGCCTGCCAGATACCATCGGTGCCTTCGCCGTTACGTCTGGACTTGGTTTGAAGGAGTTGTGCGACGGATTCCGCGCGCAGCATGATGACTACAGCGCCATCATGGCTGAGGCTGTCGCGGATCGTCTTGCGGAGGCGTTCGCGGAAGCGCTGCACAAACGTGTGCGCGATCAGTGGGGCTTCGGCTGCAATGAAGGCCTGACCACGCAGCAGATCATCGCAGAGAAGTACCGTGGCATCCGCCCGGCGCCCGGGTATCCCGCATGCCCAGACCACACGGAGAAGGGCACCATCTGGCGCCTGCTGGATGCACAGGCGAACACCGGCATTGAGATCACCGAGTCCTTCGCGATGTGGCCTGGATCGAGCGTGAGCGGCATCTATTTCGCACACCCCGAGTCGCGATTCTTCTCGCTGGGCAAGATCGATCGCGACCAGGTGCAGGACTATGCGAAGCGTAAGGGCATGCCGCTGGTGGAAGTTGAGCGCTGGCTTGGGCCGAATCTGAATTACGATCCGGAAGCCTAGCTTCAACAAAGGCTGTCATCCTGAGCGACGCTGGATGACAGCCCTAGGTTCTATCCAGCAACGGCCGAGTCAGGGATGCCGCGCTGCTGCAGCATCGGTCCGATGACGGGATCGCGGCCTGCCCACGCACGATAGAGGTCCGCAGGATCAGCCGTGTTCCCGCGTGAGAGCACCATGTTGCGCAGGCGATCGCCGTTGGCGCGCGTGAGTCCGCCGTTTGCTTCGAACCAGTGGTAGGCATCGCTATCCAGCATCTCCGCCCACAGGTAGGCGTAGTAGCCCGCGGCATAACCGCCGCCAAAGATATGCGAGAAGTAAGTGGAGCGATAGCGTGGCGGGACGAGGTACATTGCCACGCCGGCACGCTCCAGCGCCGCCGCTTCAAAGGCGGACGCATCCTGCGCTTCGCTGTCGGCAGGCAGTGTGTGCCACTGCATGTCCAACTCAGCCGCAGCCAGGACCTCCGTCAGCGCGTGCCCGCCATTGAAGTTCTTCGTCGCCTTCAGCTTTGTCTGCAGATCGGCAGGCATCACCTCGCCCGTCTTCCAGTGCTTCGCGTAGTTATTGAAAATGGTCGGGTAGGAAGCCCAGTGCTCATTGAACTGCGATGGGAACTCCACAAAGTCGCGCGGGACCGCTGTACCGCTAAGCGACGGATAGGTCGCCTCACTGAAGAGACCATGCAGCGCATGACCGAACTCGTGAAAGAGTGTCTGCACTTCGTCGCTATCGATCAGCGATGGCTCATCCCCCACAGGCTTCGTGTAGTTGCAGACGTTCGTGATGATGGGCGCGTGATTCAACAGCTTCGACTGTGTCAGCAGAGAACTCATCCACGCTCCACCGCGTTTTGAATCGCGGCGGTAGAAGTCGCAGTACAGCAGTGCGAGATGTGAGCCGTCCGCATTGAAGACCTCGTAGGTCACCACGTCCGGGTGGTAGACCGGCAGATCGTTCCGCCTGCGGAAGGTAATGCCGTAGAGTTCCGTCGCCGCGAACAAGACACCGCCTTCGAAGACGCGGTTCAGTTCGAAGTACTGCTTCACCTCGTCTTCGTTGATGTCGTACTTTGCCTTGCGAACGGCCTCGGCGTAGAAGGCCCAGTCCCACGGCTCCAGCAGGAAGCCATCGCCAGTCGCTTCAATCAGCGCCTGCATCTCGCGTGCCTCAGACTTGGCGCCGCTCAGAGCAGCGGGGACAAGGTTGTCCAGAAACTTCACAGCAGCATCCGGGGTGCGCGCCATCTGGTCTGACAGCTTCCATGCGGCGTAGCTCTTGTAGCCCAGCAGGTTCGCACGCTGCGCGCGCAGTTGCGCCAGCCGCGAGATCATCTCGCGTGTGTCGTGATCGTTGCTCTGCTCTGCCCGCGTGAGCGACGCCTTCCAGAGTGCCTCGCGTGTCTCACGATTGGTCAGCGACGCGAGCGCCGGCTGTTGCGTGGTGTTTTGCAGTGAGAGATAGAAGCCATCCAGCTCGCGCGACTTCGCTGCCTCGGCAGCTTCGGCAATCTCGGCATCGGACAGGCCATCCAGCGCTTCGCGCGTCGCCACGTGCAGGCCGCCTTCCTTCATCGCTGCCAGCACTCGGTTAATGAACTTTGCCTGCAGCGTCGATTGCTCGGTGTTGAGCGCGCGCAGCGTGTTCTTATCTGGCTCGCTCAACAGCGCGCCGGCCTTCACGAAGCCGTCGTAGGTGATCTCTAACAGACGCATCGACTCCGCGTCGAGTCCCAGCGACTCCCGCTGCTCATACAAAGACTTCACGCGCGCGAACAAGCGTTCATCCAGGTTGATGCTGTCGCTGTGCGCGGACAGCTTTGGCGCGACATCCTGCTGCATCTGCTGGAGCGCAGCGTTCGTGTTCGCTCCTGCGATGGCGTAGAACGCTGTGGCCACTCGGCTCAACAGGTCGCCACTCTTTTCCAGCGCAACCAGCGTGTTGTCAAAGCTGGGGGCGTCGGGGTTCGCGATGATGGCGTCCACCTCGGCACGGTTTTCGGCCATGCCGGCTTCAAACGCGGGCATGTAGTGCTCTTCGCGGATCAGGTCGAACGGTGGCGCGGAGTACGGAAGCGTGCTGGGCGCAAAGAAGGGATTGCTCGCATCGAAACTCGGGGTCGTTCCCGTTACTGCCGGCGTTTCATTCAGAACTGTCATGCTTCTATTCTCCGACCGCGGAGCCGTTTTGCGAAACCGGTCTCCGATTGGCGGAATTTACGAGCGTTCCTCGCAAATTCTCTTGCCACACCTTTCGATGCTGCTTAGTCTGCCTGGACTGGAGGAAAGCCATGCAGGATGTTCGGGAATTGACGCACCGGTGGTTTGAAGAAGTTTGGAATCAGGGACGGCTGGACACCGTCGATGAGCTGCTTGCAAGCAACGCGCAGGCGCACGGCTTTCCTGATGCGAACTCGGTTCAGGATGCCGCTGGCTTCCGCGCGACGGTCGTGCAGTTGCACGAAGCGTTTCCGAAGATCCACCTGAAGGTGGAAGACGTCTTCGTGGAAGGTAACAAGTCCGCGGTCCGCTGGACGGCCGCGATGCACGCCAGCAAAGACGCGTCGGACGCTCCTGCGGAACTGTCAGGGTTTGCTACCGCAGAATGGTCGAACGGCCAGATCGTGAAGGCATGGAACTTTGTCGACATGGCGCCGGCCGTCCGCAAGATGCAGGAGATTTCGGCGCTGTAGCGTCCAGCGTCGATCTACGAGAGCAAATCGACGCGGTCTTCGCTGCTGCCCGGCTTCAACGGCTTTGCCGCCGTGGGCATCAACAGATCTTCCTTGCGCATGACCAGGTTGGTCGCATTCAGGCTGGCCAGCTCAAACCCGTGGCCGTGCGTGATTGCATCCGTGGGGCATGCTTCGACACAGTAGCCGCAGAAGATGCAGCGGTTGTAGTCGATGTTGTAGACCTTCGCATAGCGCTCGGCGGAGGAGATGCGCGTCTCTTCGGTGTTCTCCGCAGCTTCAATGTAGATGCAGTTCGACGGGCAGGCTGCCGCGCACAGAAAGCAGGCGACGCACTTCTCCAGGCCGTTCTCGTCGCGCTGCAACTGGTGCTTGCCGCGAAAGCGCTCCTGAAAGATGGCGCCACGCATCGGCCCGGGGCCGTCTGGGTAGTTTTCGACCTCTGACGGCTGCAGCATCTCCTTGAAGGTGATGCTCATGCCCTTGGCGATGCCTGCGATATTCTTGACGACTGACATGGCTTGAGTATACGACGGCGCTTCCGGTAGTGTTCAGAGATGCTGTGCTTCTCCCGCTCCGCCATCGTCGCCGTCCTCCTGCTGCCAGTGGCTGCGCTGCCCGCTCAAACCGCTCCAGCCGCCGGCCCGAAGCCGGCGCCACGCAAGACGCTGTCCACGCCGCTGCCCAGCGCCGCGGCATCTGCGCCGAAGACCGCCGCTCCGCAGTCCTTTCCGCAACTGAAGCCATATGAGTCGTGCTCCTTCCCGGACGGCCTGCAGATTACGAACATCGTTCCCATGCCGGACGATGTGAAACAGCGTCCGGTACAGTCCCACGGCAAGGCAGGCACCGTTCCCCTGCTCGCCGGCCGGCGCGTCGATTTTGCCTACCCAGGATCCGATCCGTACGCCAGCGCCAAGATCGAACTGCTGCCCGAAGCGAACTTCATCGCCAATCGCAAGGCGCTCTTCGACGACTTTGACGACATCATCGCGTCCGACAAGAACGTATCGCGCAACACCACGCGGAAGTCGCCGTTCAACGCCTTTAGCATTGCCGGCCTGGATCGCAACGCGGTAGACGGCAAGACGCTCGGCATCTACCTGCTGATCGACGACCGCACGCACGTGGTGACGACCGTGTACCTGCTGAACCCCGCAAAGACGCCGATCAAGACTGCAGCGGACTACGCCCGCATGCGTGACACCTTCCTGTTCAACTACACCAAGTGCATCCGCAACAACCAGAGCGGCGTGCTCTTCGGAAACTCAAAGTAGCGTCACGGATGGAACCGGCTGGATCGATCTGTCTACTCTGATCCAGCCGGCTCCAGCGCCGTTGGAGTGGCCGCCACAGTTTCTTCCGGCCCGGTCTGCATCAACGGCGGCATGGGCTGCGCGCCTTGCCCCAGCTTCCAGCGGCCATGCCGCAGGTACAGCGCCTCCAGTACCAGCGGTACCTCTGGCTGGATGACCAGCAGCGTGAAGAGGTACCGCTTCGTCTTCAACGCCGATTCCACCCCGCCCCACACCGTCTTGCTGCGTCGCAGCGAACCCGGTATCTGCGCAATCTCCCACACATGCATGTCCAATTCCGGATGCTTCTCCGCGTATCCGGTCAGGCTGCGCACCACGTGCTTCGGCGTCATCAGGCCGTAGTCGGCGATGCGGTCAGCGTGACGCACCGCACCGGGGTAGTACAGATTCAGAAGCTCCGCCGCAAAGTCCGCGCAGTTGGCGCCGCTCAGGTGATAGCGGTGGCGATTCGCCTGGTCGTTCATCACCGCGACCAGCGTCGCATCCTGCTCGGGCGTAGTGGACACTTCATAGGCCCACAGGCGCCGCTGATATGCCATGCCCGCAGTCTCCCACCACTCATCCAGGTCGTGCGCATGTTTCGCGCTGCCATCGCCATTCATGGTTCCCTGCTTGCCGTCGGGAACCACCTCGCGCAGGAAGCGTTCGCGGTACCTTTCGCGCATGGCCCATACCTTCTGCGGCGTGGCAAAGGCGAGCACCTCTGCTGGGTCGTGCGTGGCGTAGAGGAAATCCATGATGGGCGTGGCCAGCCAGTCATACTGACCAATCGCGTGGTAACGCGCCAGGACAACGCCCTGCGGCTCGTCCGGCCGGCACAGTCGCACCTTCAGCGGACCGTCCGCACAGACATGGTTCAGATAGATGGCCGTATGCCCCAGTGGCATCATGGTGCCGAAGCTGCCGAAGGGCTCACCCACCAGCACGGCAAGTGAAGCGCGTGCAGATTGCCAGCTTACAAAAGCCAAGGTCAGCGACAGCAGGATGCTCGCGCGCCAGAGAGGGCGCGACGGTGCCTCGTTCACAATCTCTCCGAACCGCGATGGGGGAAACGACGCGGCAGGTGTATAGATGCCACCCATCTGCGGCTGGTCTGTCGGCCAGAAGCAGCCATGGCCGATGTTCGAACGCTAGCCCTCGGATGGCTGCACGATGCCTGCATCCAACACCCAGTTCATGTTGAAGATTCCCTCAGACCCCCGCGGCCTTTGGCCGCTCCAAGAGCGTGCGGTCGCCGGCCTCCTCGCACTGTCCGCCCTGTCTGCGCCCGCGCTCCACGCGCAGCAGTGGAACACCCTTGCGCCTGTACACCCCATCCTGTCGTCTGCCGATGCAGGCCAGCAGAACGTCACCTACTGCAACCTGAACGGTCACGTGACCTCGCCCGAAGGTGATCCGCTGCCCGGCGCAAAGGCGGAACTTAGCGCGCCGCTGCTGCCCACACGCGAGGCAGAGACCGACGCCAACGGGAGCTTCGCCATCAGCGATCTGCCGCCCGGCAACTACACCGTCGTCGTCTCGCGCGACGGCTTCAGCCCGGTCTCGGGCGTGGTGAAGCTGGCCCCAGAAGCGAACACGGCAACGACGACGTTCACACTGCATCCAGCGGCAAGCGACTCGGTGAGCGTTACGGCTTCACAGAAGGACATCGCCCAGGCCCAGATCCAGATGGCGGAGCAACAGCGCGTGGCCGGCATCATCCCCAACTTCTTTGTCAGCTACATGTACCGGGCCGCACCGCTGACCTCCGGACAGAAGTTTCGACTCGCATTTAAGAACGCCAGCGATCCCGGCAATCTACTGCTGGTAGGCACGGTAGCAGGTGTCCAGCAGGCAGCGAACGCCTTTCCCGGGTATGGTCAGGGGGCAGCCGGCTACGGTCGCAGGTATGGGGCAGATCTGGGCAACCTCGTCTCCGGCACATTCCTGGGCGGAGCGATCTACCCGTCCCTCTTCCACCAGGATCCACGCTACTTTTATCGTGGGACAGGCACCGTACGGAAGCGCTTTCTCTATGCCGTCACCCGGACCGTTGTGACACGTGGTGACAACGGCCGGCACCAGTTCAACTATTCGACCGTGCTGGGCGACATGTCCGCGGGTGCTCTTTCGAACCTCTACTACGCGCCGGAAGACCGCAAAGGCGCCAGGGTCACCGTCGTGAACGGCCTGCTCGGCATCGCCGGGGACGCCATGAACAACGTCTTTCAGGAGTTCGTCCTGAAGAAGCTGACGACGAATAGCAAGCGCAACACGATCCGGAAATAGACGGACTGAATGGCTTGCTATAGCGCCTGGTTCCGCTGTGAAGCTTTCCGGTGGCGGGCGATTAGCTCAGCGGGTGAGAGTGCGTTGAGTTTTGAGAACGCATCCCGGTAGAAGCGTCCGTCCCTGGTCAATAACCTGTCTGCGGCCTGCATTGCATGGGCTGCGACCAGGAAGTCCGGCAAGATGCGGGTACGCTTACCACCACGACGAAGATGCTCCGCAAAGAACTTACCGGCGAGGAAGGCTCCACGGCGATCCAAATCGGAAACCGTAATCGCAAGGCGACTCAACAACGCATCGAGTGGGGCCTGGTCGGGGAAGCGGGGAGCCAGTTCCGCGTAGCAGATGGTGCTGATGGTCAGCGATCCATCTCCGGAACACAGCAGGAGCGCCTCTTCGGCATCGTCTGCCTTTCCAGCATCACTGTCGATCAGGTCAAGAAGAACGTTCGTATCGATCGCGGTAATCATCGCGACCGGATAACGCGCATGTACTCATCGACAGACGCAAAGCCATCAGCCCTCAGCGCACCCGTCTGAGACCCTTTGTATTGCGCGAGGGCCTTGCGGATCTTCTCAAGATTCTTCTTCGGTCGAAGGGTAAGAACCTTTCCCTTCAATTCGAATTCGACCGCCGAGTCCTTGCCAATCGCCAACTCTTCGCGAATGGCCTTGGGGATCACGACCTGACCGCGCTCACCGACCTTCGCTGCGAGTTTCATACCGCAAGTATGAAATACAGCGAAGGCCGGTGCAAGCTAAATACCAAGTTTCGACCAGATAGCGTCCACGTGCGTCTTCACATCCTTCGGCATCTCCAGCATCTGCGGCCACGGCCGTGTGAAGCCTTCTGCGGCCCACTTGCGGGTGGCGTCGATGCCCATCTTGCTGCCGTAGTTCGGCATGCGGGACGCGTGATCGAGTGAATCGACGGGGCCCAGCGTGAACTGAATGTCGCGCTCCGGGTCGATGTTGTTCGCAACGCGCAGCACGACCTCGCCCACATCCTGCACATCGCAATCCTCGTCGACGACCACGATGCACTTCGTGAACATCGCCTGACCCAGCGCCCAGATGCCGCTCATCACCTTGCGCGCCTGTCCCGCGTAGCTCTTACGGATCGAGACGAGCATCAGGTTGTGCGCGACGCCCTCGGGCGGCAGGTTGATGTCCACAATCTCCGGCATCGTCAGCTTGATCAGCGGCAGGAAAATGCGCTCGACCGCCTTCGCCAGCCATGCATCTTCCATCGGCGGCTTGCCGACGACGGTCGCGGCGTAGATCGGGTTCTTACGGTGCGTGATGGCCGTCAGGTGGAAGACCGGGTACTCCTCCGGCATGGTGTAGAAGCCAGTGTGATCGCCGAACGGTCCTTCCATCCGCAGCTCGCCCAGTTCGACGTAGCCCTCCAGGATGAACTCGGCGTGCGCTGGCACCTCCAGGTTCACCGTCTCGCATTTCACCAGTTCCACCGGCTGCTGCCGCAGGAAGCCGGCGATGAGGAACTCCTCGATCTCGGGCGGTGCGGGAACGATGGCGCTGAAGGTCATGGCTGGATCGGTGCCGATGGCGACGGCCACCTCCATCCGCTCGCCACGGATGCGCGAGAGCGTCACGCCGGGCAGACTATCCGCAGCCGCACCGGAAGCACTTGTGCCGCCGGCTGTCATGGCCATCAGGTTTACGCGCTCTGCATCACTGGTCGCCGTCGCGCGCAGACGATCACGCAAGTGTTCGGCAGCATTCTTCTGCCGCTGCCAGTGCATCCCGGTCGTCCGCTCGTCATAGACCTGCATGCGGTACATACCGGTGTTACGCTTGCCGGACTTAGGATCGCGCGTGATGACCAGCGGTAGCGTGATGAAACGCCCTGCATCGCCCGGCCAGGTTCTGAGCACGGGGATATCCAGCAAGTCGATACTGTCGCCCGTCTGGATCACTTCCTTGCAGGGTGCGTTGCGACGCTCGATCACCTTCGGGAAGAACGACCCGATCTCCGCCAGCATGGGCAGCATCTTCAGCTTGTCCATCAACGTCGACGGCATCTGCGGCTTCAGCAGGGTGTCGATGCGGCCGGCGATCTCGTCCAGCGAGTTGCACTCCAGCGCCATGCGCATCTTGCGCTCACTGCCGAACTGGTTCATCAGCACGCGGGCGCCAGGATGGCCCTTGATGTTTTCGAACAGCAGCGCCGGACCGCCTTTGCCGCCGTTCATCTTGGCGGCACGATCCGCTATCTCTGCCATCTCCAGGTCAGGATCGACCTCGATCTTGATGCGCTTCAGTTCCCCACACTTGTCCAGCCGCGCAATCCATTCGCGCAGGTCGCGATAAGCCATGATGCTGTTACTCCAAGCCGCGCCGCGTAAACGTTGGCGCAGGTCTCATGGTATCGCTTGAGGCCGTCGCGCAGCCCACCAGCGAGCGCTCACTTGGGCCGCATACAAGAACACCCGCCATGTTGGCGGGTGTGTCATTGCGAAGCGGAAAACCTGTTACGCGGCGCGAATACCAGTACGCTCCGAAAGGCGGCTGTTCGCTTCAGCGATCAGCTCCGTCAGTGCGCTCACGCGATCCTGAGCCGAAGCAGAAGCCTCCGCCGCGACAGCTTTGATACCGGTGATTTCCGCCAGGTAAGCAACCTCCCGCTCAAGAGCGGTAAGGGAGACGCTGGAGTCCGACTGACCTGTAACGACTGGACCATCCAGTTCGGCACGCGAGACGGGACCACGATGCATCCACTCTTCCAGATCGCTCGTGCGAGCGAGCACCACATTGCTGGGCGCACCTGGTGGGCGGTGAATCGGCAGGTCAAGCGTCTTCTCCCAACGCTGCACGGTACGCACTCCCTTACCGAAGAAGTGCGCGATTTCTTTCCAGGAACTCAACATTTTGCTCAAACTACACCTCGGCAGCGGGGGGATGATGGCATGCACTGCGCATACCGACTTTTAACGACCAGGCTACATAGGAAAAGATGCGCTACCACCCACCTTGGTTTCCTTAGCAGACTAAGTGATATTGTGCCAGATACCCGACAAATCGGGCCTGTTAACACTACTTATTGGCCAAAAGCGTTAGTATCTTCCGCTCCTCAACGTTGAGGAGCAAAGTTTCATGCAGAGTACACCTGACAACGCCAATTCGCGGCAATATCTTTCGATACCGATCGAAATCAGGCGCTCCATTTGGTCGTTTGGACGGTATTGGCACTTGCCGGTGGAAATAACGCCGATGCCTGCGGACGCCGTTCCTGCGCGGTACGCAGTTCGCGTGGCAGGACACGGTTCGCCTCAGGATCGCGAGCGACGATCACCCACGCCTCCTTCACGTTCCGCACGCAGTCAACGACCTTGCGTAATTCCTTAGCAGACCCCGCGCTGGAAGCCTCCAGTGTCATGGTGAACATGGCTGCATAAAAGTCAGAAAGAGCCCGCGCCGGCTCGCCGCCGATATCCGGCCGCAGACGCGCTTCGAGATACATCAGGATATCGAGCGAACGCTTCACTGCAAAGCGGCGCTCGATAACATCGTCGTCGTCTGCCGCGTCCGCTGCCCGATGAAGAAAACGGATCCAGCCGTCGTACAGGGCAACGATCAAGTCCACGCCGGTAGCTCCGGCAAGCGCATGTTCCTGATAGTTCATCGTTGTCACCCTCCGCCGAAAAATTAGCTGCTCTTATAACCCGTGATCGCTGCAAAGATCTGGTCGATCTCACTGAGTCGAGACGGTATGCTCTGCAGAACCTCGTTCGCCGAGTTCAGTTCGCTGGTCAGCTGGGTCTGGTAGGTTGCCAATCGCGTCTCCAGGTTGGTCTTGTTGTCGGCAAGCGTCTTCTCCTGCGAGGTGTTTTGAGCGCTCCGCAGAGCCAGCGCGCCATTCCCTGAGTTCCCCAGACCGTTCAGGACTGTGGTCAGGTTCTGTCCGAAGTCGCCTACATTCTGGAAGAAGTTGCTGACTCCGGCAAAGTTGGTGGAGAGCGCCGTCGAGAGCGCACTGCTATCCAGCGATAACTGCCCGCCCGTGCCGACCGTGATACCCAGTTGCGCCAGGTTGCTGCTCTTGCCGGTATTGCCTGTCGCAAAGGCCAGTGCCGTGGAGATCTGCGATTGGATCAGCGACAACGTCTGGTCGCCGAAAAGAGGCTCCGCAGCACCCGTCGAGTTTTTCGCCTCTTGGCCCGCGAGCGCCGTCGCGAGAGTATTAAACGCCGAGACGAAGCTGGCAAGGGCGGACGAGATGGTGCTGGTGTCGTTCGCAATCTGCATCGTCACAGCGCGGCTCGTCGTCCCCAGCAACTGAAAGGTCACGCCGTTCAACGCGGTTGAGATGGTGTTGGAACTGCTCGTGAGCGGTATCCCGTCCAGCGTGTACTGCGCATCCGCCGCAGCCTGCGTTTCGGTCATGCTCACGCTGTTACCGCCCGAATCCGTCAGGCCGCTCGCGTCGATCGTCAGCTCGTTCTCCGCACCGCTGGGTCCCGTCAGCGACAGCCGCGAGCCGGTGCTGTCCGTAATGACCGTTGCGCTCACGCCCTCGTTCAGATTGTTGATCGCCGCCGCCAGGCCCGCGACGCTGTTGTTCGTCGCATCCAGCGTGATGGTCTTACTCGCGCCCGAGCCGATCTGCAGTGTGAAACTGCCGCCAAGCGTAAGTCCCGACGGGATCGCACTTGAGTGCACCTGACTTGAGTTGGCCAGATTCTGCACTGTGAGCGTGTGCATGCCGGCCGAAGCGTCCGTCGTCGCATTGGTCAGCGCGACCGCCGACGTATCGCTCACAGCGCCTTGCTTCTGAGAGAACGCCCCATCAAACGCAGTCAGCGTCGCCAGCGCTGTCGAAAGAGCAGACATGTCCGTTCCCAGCGAACTCAGCGCCGCGTCCTGCGCAGTCAGTGCCGTCGTCTGCGTCGCCCACGCAGTCTCCGGCGCACGCATGTTCGTCATGATGCTGGTCACGGTGGCGGCGACGTCAAAGCCTTTGCCGCTTGTCGCCGATCCGAAACTGATCCCGACCACTGCCATGTTGCACTCCTGTCTGCGCATCGATGCACGCGCCCTGCCACGGCAAATGCGCTGACGATTAGTGGCACGTAAGAAACACGCAGGCAAGACCGTCCTGCACAGCGAAAAAGAATGGGCGCGAATGAATTTCATCCGCGCCCCATTTGCCCTGCGAACCGCTAATTATTGCAGCAGCTTGGTAACTTCCTGCTGCACGCTGTTGGCCTGCGCCAGAGCGCTGATACCCGTCTGCGACAGCACCTGGTACTTCGACAAGTTCGAAGCGGCCTGGCCATAATCCGTCGCCCGAATACTGTCTTCCGCCGCCGTCAGATTCGTCTGCTCGCTGGCCGCGACCGACTGTGCCGAAGCAAGCTGGTTGATGTCGGCGCCCAGGGTGCCGCGCTGGTAGGCAACGTCGCCGATCGCGCTTGTCAGTGCCGTAAGAACGCTGGTAGCCGAAGACGCCGACAGGGACGAGATCGAACTCGCGGTGAAGTCGACGCCGCCACCGCCGCTGGTGGTACCCACGCTGGAAGCGCTCAAGGTGCCCACCGTGTCGCTGTAGGTGGACGAACCTGCGGTTGTGCCGTCAGAGACGAAGAAGTTACGCGCCGTGGACGAGAAGACCGACGTGCCGTTGAAGTTGGTCGTGGAGCCAATGTTTCCGATCTGCGTCAGGATGTTCTGGTACTCCTGGTTCGCAGAAGAGACCTGGCTGGTGCTCAAAGTGCCGTTTGCCGCCTGCGTTGCCAGTGTCACAGCGCGATTCAGCAGCGAGGTCACCTGCGACAGGGCACCATCGGCGGTCTGCAGCAGACCGGTCGCATCGCTGGCGTTGCGCGTGGACTGCGACAGGGCGGTTACGTTGGCCGCAAGACCGTCCGCAACAGCCAGGCCGGCCGCATCATCCGCGCCTGAGTTGATGCGCGAACCCGAGGAAAGCTGCTGCAGCGTCTTCGAAAGATTCGCCCGCGTGTTGCTCAGACTGTTCTGGGCGTAGATGGCAGAGATGTTATTCAGTACACCGAGGGACATCGCTTTGCTCCTGCTTATCAGCGTTTTGAGATTGAACTTCTACGCCATTCCACGGCGCTCAAAAGCTCTATCGGCGTCACCGCCAACAGCATGAGGAAAGATATTGCATGTCACTGGTAGAAGCGGGTTCGCTTAATACAACGGCACCGCGCCGTCGATCTCGCGCGTCCACTGGTCGATCCCGCCCGCCATAGACTGTGCCTGCTCAAAGCCTTCGCGCCGCAACCATGCCGTCACGGACAACGACCGCGCACCATGGTGGCACACCACGACGATGTGCGCATCCGGGTCAAGCTCCTGGTTGGCGCGCGCCGGGATCTCTCCCATGGGCACGTTCAGGCTGCCGCTGATGCTGGCCGTGGCAATTTCCCAAGGTTCCCGCACATCCAGCAAAGTAAAAGGGGTTCCGGCTGCGCGTAGTTGCGCAACCTCCGCGACGCTGATCTCATAGGGCAACACAAGATTCAGCATACGCAAACTTAGTTGGCTGCGCGGCATCAAACGACAGATCGAACGAGAGAGGGTTTCATTGGCACAGACCAAAGTACTGGTCGTCGAAGACGAGCCGAACGCACGCGCAGGACTGGCGGAGCTGATTGCATCCTGGGGATACCGTACGGAGACCGCCGTGGACGGCGCTGCCGGCCTTGACGCCGTCGTGCGCTGGTCGCCGGACGTCGTCGTGACAGACATGATGATGCCGCGCATGGACGGCCTGCAGTTGCTGGACCGCATCAGTGAACTTCCACAGCAGGTTGCCGTCGTCGTGCTCACCGCGCAGGGCTCGATTGACTCTGCCGTCGATGCCATGCGCATGGGCGCGTACGACTATCTGCAGAAGCCGGTCGATCCGCAGCGCCTGAAGACCATCCTCCAGAACGCGCGACAGCAGACGGAAGCCAACGAAGAGATCGCACAGGAGGAGTCTGAGGCAGAGGCCACCGGCCGACTGGGCCCGCTGGTCGGCTCCTCGCCGCAAATGCGCGAGATCTTCACCATGATCGAAAAGATCGCGCCCAACAACGTCAGCGTCCTCATTACGGGCGAGAGCGGCACCGGCAAGGAACTTGCCGCGCGCGCGCTGCACCTTATGAGTGGCCGCCGCAACAAGCCCTTCGTCGCCGTAAACTGCGCGGCCATTCCGGAAACGCTCATCGAAAGTGAGATCTTCGGGCACGAACGCGGCGCCTTCACCGGCGCGCAGGAGCGTCGTGCCGGCTGCTTTGAACTGGCTGAAGAGGGCACACTCCTTCTCGACGAGATCGGCGAGATGCCCGCCGCAACCCAGACCAAGCTGCTGCGTGTCCTGGAAGACCGCAAGCTGCGCCGCCTGGGCTCTCGCGACGAAATCCCGGTCAACGTGCGGGTGATCGCAGCCACCAACAAAGATCCCCACACAGCCGTCTCCGCAGGCGAACTGCGCGGCGATCTCTTCTACCGCCTTAATGTCTTCAATATCCAGATGCCGCCCCTACGCGAACACCGTGACGACATCCCCGCCATGGTCGCGGCCATGATCGACGAGATGAACACGCGTCACGGAACTACGGTACCCGGCATTGCGCGGCCCGTCATGGAGCGCTTCCTGACCTATAGCTGGCCCGGCAACGCACGCGAACTGCGCAACACCATCGAACGTGCGGTCATCCTCTCCAACAACAAAACGCTTGATGTCTCGCACCTGCCCCCGGGCTTTGGAGACGCGGCGCACACCCCACCCGCACACGGCGCACATCTTTCGAGTGGTGCCCATTCAGCCGTAACGGAAAATGCAGTCGCCAGCGACATGGTTCACCTCAGCGTCGGCACAACAGTCGATGAGGCGGAGAAGCAGCTCATCCTGAAGACGCTCCAGTCCACGCGCAACAACAAGACGCGCGCGGCAGAGATCCTCGGCATCAGCTCCAAGACGCTGCAGAACAAACTCAAGGAATACGCACTCGACGATAAGGAAGCCTGATTCGAATGCGCCTTCGCTCGCAACTGATCGCCGCAACACTGCTCTTCACCTTCGTGCTGACGGTGGTGCTGTCGCTCGTCTTTTTATCCGAGCTGCTGCGGGAACGCATCGGCCAGACGGAAGCTGCGAACGACGTGCTGGTGCATCAGATTCTTGCTGCCACCCGTACCGCACTGCAGCGCGGCCTGAAGGAGAATCCCCCTGCTGAAGCGGGCGAAGCGGCCTTCGCCGTCGCCATTGAGCACGCGCTGCAGACTGACGACACACTGCAAAGCACGCTGGACGGCTTTGTCCGTTACTCGTCCAGCCTGCAGGATGCCTATGTTTCAACGGCGAGCGGCCGCGTCCTGGTCAGCACCGATCCCTCCATGGTCGACGCAGCCACGCCACACCGCCGCTCTTTCGCGACGGCCAGTGGCAACTCGCTGCTTAGCAAGCGCAAGCTGCTCTTCGGCGCGCCGGAAACACTGGATGTAAGCCTGCCGCTGGAACGCAACGGCCAGCCCTTCCTCGTCGCACACCTGGGCATCCGGTCCACGCTGCTGCGCAACGCCTACGCTCCTTGGCTGCGCGACGCCGTCATCGTCTGCCTCTTTGCGCTCGGAGGATCGCTGATCGTCGCCGCGGCCATTTCTGCTGTCGCGCTGCGGCCGATCGAGCAGATTGGGCGTGAGTTAGAAGTGATCTCCGCACGCAGCGGTGCCGAGCGTGCAGCAGCGGAGGCCTCCGCATCGCAGGATGCGGTCCAGCGCGTATCGTCCACCATCAGCCGCATCGATGAACAGATCCGCACCAGCGAACAGACGCGCACGGAGATGGCCACCAACCTGAACAGCATGCTGCAAACGCTGAAGGATGGCGTTATGCTCTTCACCGCGGACCTGCGCATCGCCATCGCCAGCGACTCTACCGCCAACTTCCTCGCCGCAGGCATGACACCAGCAGCCGGAACGCCACTGAGCGAGGTCTTCCCTCCCTCAACCGCCCTTGGCTTCCTCCTTTCGCAGCTTATCGCCGAGCGCCGCAGCGTGCGAGATCTTGCTGTCCCCATGGACAGCGGTCGCACCATCGAACTCACACTGGACTGTTTTCCTGGCAGCGGCATGGGAGCCCTGCTCACGCTGCATGACGTCGCAGCGCAGGAAGAGCTGGAGCGCGAGATCGAAGTCGCACGCCGCATGGCAAGCATCGGGCGACTGACCGCAGGCGTCGGCCACGAGGTCAAGAATCCGATCAACGCCATGGTCGTTCACTTGGAACTGCTTCGCGGCAAGCTCTCTAAGAATCCCAATGCCGACGCGCAGCGACACGTGGATGTACTCGCAAGCGAGATGAGCCGGCTGGACCGCGTCGTCCAGACGCTAGCCGACTTCTCGCGCCCCATGGAGCCGCGCTTGCAGGAGCAGCCCTTGCTGCCTATCGTCCAGGCTGTCACACAACTGATCGCTGCCGAGGCGGACCGACACAACGTCGCCGTCGCCATTACCGAAGACTCGCCCTCCGTACCCGTCAGGGTCGTAGCCGATGCGGAACTCCTGCGCCAGGCCCTGCTCAACATCGCACTGAACGCAATGCAGGCCATGCCAGACGGCGGCGTGCTGCACATCAACCTGGCACGCGATCGCAACATGGCAGTTCTTTCACTCAAGGACACCGGCACCGGCATCCCTCCAGAACGTCTTGGGCAGATCTTCGATCTGTACTTCACCACCAAGGCAACAGGCAGCGGCATCGGACTCGCCATGACCTATCGCATCGTGCAGCTGCACGGCGGCGTCATCGACGTCTCATCCGAAACCGACGCAACATCACCCGGACGTGGCACCTGCTTTGTGCTGCGGCTTCCGCTCGCCGCTCGCTCCTCGTCAAAGACAGCAATTACTGGTGCCGCATGAAGGCTTCGGCGCATTTATCCTAGGGAATATGCGGAAGTTCAGAGCAGTCCCAATCCCGCATGGGTGCAGCATAACCCGCCGTGCAGATTGCACGGTGTGGCCTCATAGTTTCCGCATCGTGCTCTCACTCGGAGCGGTGTTTTTCCTTGCCGGCTGCCATCGCAATCCCAAGATCGTCGCCGCGGCAACGCCACCACCGCCGCCCGTAGAGATGATCAGCGTCCCCCCACCCTCACACCCAACGGAACCGCTGCCGGAAGAACCCGTCATCGCCTCGCCGGAACTGCCACTGGTCGTACCGCCGGTCCGCCGTCCGCAGCCGCCGCGCCGCCGGTCGACACCCGCCGCGCCGCCAACTCAGACGGCAGTCGCAGCACCGCCGCCCATGGATCTCGGCAACTTGACCACCGGCGGCGAATCCACCAACACCGCGCTGCTCCAAGAGACAGACGACCTGCTAAAGACGCAGACGCGCCGCCTGGCCGGCATCTCGACCGCAACCATCGCCCTGCACACCCAGCAGGTCGAACAGGCACGCCTCTTCCTGAAGCAGGCCAGCGATGCCTGGACAAAACAGGACATCGAAGGCGCCCGCACCCTGGCCACCAAAGCCAAGGTCATTCTGGACGAAGTGCTCGGCTAGAACGTCGCATCGAGCAGAACACTAGAAGTCTTCGGGACAAACAAAAAGGCCGCGAGCAAGCTCGCGGCCTTTCTCTCTACAAACGACTACCGGCGGCGCTTCGGCTTCTGTCCGCTCGTCGCCTTCGCCGGAGCATACTGCTGCCGCTGCGGTCCCTGCGAAACCGGATACGAAGGCTCCTGCGGAGCGGGCGCCTGTGCCGCCTGCTGATCCGTACCACCACCACTCAGCGTCGTGCGCTGCGGCGTGGACGGCAGTTGCGGCGGAGGCGGTGCGATCGGCTCTGCTGCCGCCGCCTGCAGCGATGCAAGCTGTTCCAGCGACTCGATCGGCGTACCATCCGGCCCCAGGATCTGCATGCGGTAAAGGTTCCGCAGCGTGTCCTCCTGGAACTTGGCCATCATCGCCTCGAACATGTCGAACGATTCCTTCTTGTAGGCCACCAGAGGATCCTGCTGCGCATACCCACGCAGGCCAATGCCCTCCTTCAGGTGGTCCATCGCCAGAAGGTGATCCTTCCAAAGGCCGTCCAGCACCGTCAGCAGAACGACACGCTCGTGATAACGCAGCGTCTCCGCACCCAGAATCTGTTCCTTCACCTCAAAACGCTTGCCCAGCTGCTCGAAGAGCGTCTCGCCCAGCTCATGACGATTCACTGCCGTGAAGTCGATCGACGGGAAGTCCGTGCCGAAGATGTCGACAAGCTTCGCCTTCATCTCCTCCACCTTCCACTGGTCCGCATGAACGTTGGCCGGTGCGAACTCATCCAGGATGTTCGACAGCGCCGTCGCGGTGTAATCCTCCAGGATCAGTTCCTTCTGGTCGATGCCCTCAAGCAGGTTGTGCCGCAGGCCATACACGGCCTCGCGCTGCTTGTTCATCACGTCGTCGTACTCCAGAACGTGCTTGCGGCTCTCGAAGTTCTGGGTCTCGACAGCCTTCTGTGCAGCGGCGATACGGTTGGTGATCATGCCGGATTCAATCGGCACGCCCTCTTCCATACCCAGTCGCTGCAGCAGCGTGCCCACCCACTCACGCGCGAAGATGCGCATCAGGTCGTCTTCCAGTGACAGGTAGAAGCGCGCCGCACCCGGATCGCCCTGCCGGCCCGCACGTCCACGCAACTGGTTATCGACGCGGCGGCTCTCATGCCGTTCCGTACCGATGATGAACAGTCCACCCGCGGCAAGCACCTGCTCGTGCTCGCGCTTTACATTGTCCTGGAAGTGCGCGGTGCTCGCGTCCCACTCAGCCTGCGTGCACTCGTACTCCTGGTTGGAGTAGTAGAAGCGGAACATGCCTGGTCCAGCGACCGGTGCAATCTCACCCTCAACCGCACTCAGCGCGCGAGCCGTGCCGCCCTTCACCAGCTCCTGACGAGCCATAAAGTCCGCATTGCCGCCCAGCAGAATATCCGTACCGCGACCCGCCATGTTGGTGGCGATCGTCACCATGCCAAGCCGGCCGGCCTGCGCGACGATCTCTGCTTCGCGCTCGTGAAACTTCGCATTCAGCACCACGTGCCGAACGTTCTTCTTCTTCAGGATCTCGCTCAGCAGCTCCGACTTTTCGATGGACGTCGTACCCACCAGCACCGGCTGCTTCAACGCATGCAGACGCTCGATCTCATCCGCAACCGCGAAGTACTTCTCCTTCGCCGTGCGATAGACCACGTCCGGAAACTCAATGCGCTGCATCACACGGTTCGTCGGGATCACTGTGATCTCAAGCTTGTAGATCTTGTCGAACTCGGCCGCTTCCGTCTCCGCCGTACCCGTCATGCCCGAGAGCTTCTTATACATACGGAAGTAGTTCTGGAAGGTGATTGTCGCCAGCGTCTGGTCTTCCTTGCGGATCGCCACGCCTTCCTTCGCCTCGACGGCCTGGTGCAGACCATCCGACCAGCGGCGGCCCGGCATCAGCCGGCCCGTGAACTCGTCGACGATGATGATCTCGCCGTCTTTCACCACGTACTCCACATCCCGCTTGTACAGGTTGTGCGCCTTGATCGCGGTCTCAACGTGGTGCTTCAGATCCCAGTTCTCAGGATCGGCGATGTTGCCGATCCCAAGCAGGCCTTCAATCTTTTCCCAGCCCTCGTCGGTAACAGTGATCGAACGGGTCTTCTCGTCGACCACATAGTCGCCCGTGTACGTCTTCTCTTCCAGCGTCTCCGTGAACACACCCAGCTCAAGCTCCGGGATGATCAGATTCACGCGCTCATACTTGTCCGTCGTCTGATCCGTCGGTCCGCTGATGATCAGCGGCGTACGCGCTTCGTCGATCAGGATCGAGTCAACTTCGTCGACGATCGCATGATAATGCCCACGCTGCACCAGGTCCGTCAGCTCGAACTTCATGTTGTCGCGCAGGTAGTCGAAGCCGAACTCGTTGTTCGTGCCGTACGTGATGTCCGAAGCATAGGCAGCGCGGCGCTCACGATCGTCCAGGTCATGCACGATCACACCGACGGTCAGCCCTAGGAATCCATAGATCTTGCCCATCCACTCGGCATCGCGCTTGGCCAGGTAGTCGTTCACGGTGATCACGTGGACGCCACGGCCGGCGAGCGCATTCAGGTAACAAGGCAGCGTAGCGACCAGGGTCTTACCTTCACCCGTTCGCATTTCGCTGATCTTGCCCTGGTGCAACACCATGCCACCGATCATCTGCACATCGAAGTGCCGCATGCCGACGGCACGCTTGCCCGCCTCGCGCACAACCGCAAAGGCCTCCGGCAGAATCTCGTCCAGAACGACCTTCTCCGCGGCGATGCGCTCATCGCGATCCGCAATGTCCGCCGTACGAGCGGCAATGCGCTCCTTGAACTCAAGCGTCTTCCCACGAAGCTGCTCATCCGTCAGAGGCAGCAGCGACGCCTCAAAGCCGTTGATCTGGTCCAGGACCGGCTGCATGCGCTTCACGGCGCGTTCGTTGCTGGTACCAAAAACCTTGGTAAATACTGAATTAATCACTGAAATATTCCTTGCTGGTGCGAAAAGTAGCGCGAGAGTAGGGCGCGGCAACTCATATGGCCGCAATAACTGGCAGAGATTGCCAGCGCGCTACAGGCTGCTTCCGGTCACCGCATGCACATGCGCCGTATGGGCCACAGGCCCGGCAACCGCATGGGCAGCATTCCACAGGTGCGGCGTGGGAACTGCAGAGACATCACGCCCCGTCTCCGGGAAGTCAGACCGAACCGGCTCAGACTCCTCCACCGCTGCCTGCAGCAGCAGATTCCGGACAAACACATCACCCGGCGTCCGCGTCGACGCCAGGTTGCTGGCATGAACCGATACCGCCAGGCTCGAAAGCAGCAACAAAAGGCACGTCAAATGTGTGGCGCGGAAACGCATCCTTTTTAGTCTAGCTCAGGAAAAGCGTGCGCCAACGACGTACTTCCCACACCTTCGTGCTACGCCCGAGGATGCGTCTCGTCATACACCTGCTGCACCTGGCTCACGGTCAACTGCGTATACCGCTGCGTCGTCGACAGCCGCTCATGCCCCAGTAGCTCCTGAATTGCCCGAAGATCCGCCCCATCCTCCAGCATGTGCGTCCCAAAAGCATGCCGCAGCGTGTGCGGATGTACATCCGCCGGCAGCCCCCGCGCGACGGCGATAGATTTCACAATCCGTCCCACCGACCGTGTCGTCAGCCGAGCGACTCCACGCGCACTCTGGTTAATCAGGAGCGGCCCCGCAGCAACAAGCGCGCCCTTGCCTGCTGCCTGCAGCTTCGCCTCCCGGTGCGGCAGGTAATTCCGGATCGCCTCAGCCGCGGCATCGCCCAGCGGAACATACCGCTCTTTGCGCCCCTTACCGCGAACCAGGATCGCATCGTTCGCCCAGTGCAAACTCGCCAGGTCGATGCCGACCAGCTCAGAATTTCGGATACCGCAGCCGTACAGCAGCTCCCAGATGACCCGATCGCGCTCCGGCCAGCCGGTATACGCCTCACCGTCTGTGGCCGAGCTCTTCTTCGGCACGCCCCTGCCAGCCCGGTCGATGTCTCCCTCGATGCCGTCCAGCACACGGTTCACCTCTTCGGCGGAAGGCACACGCGGCAGATGCTTCGGCAGCTTCGGCGTCGCCACCAGCGTCGCCGGATTCTGATCCACGATGCCTTCCTTGGCCATCCACTTGAACCACGACCGCACCGCGGCCAGCGCACGCGCAGCCGAAGCCCGCGTCAACCCACGGTCATACAACACAGCCAGATACCCGCGGATATGCGTGTGCTCGATCGACTTCGGCGCAACATCCTCACCGAGCGTCGCCGCCAGGTACGTCGCAAACGCCTGAACCTCGCGCGTGTAGGCGCGGACGGTGTGCTCACTCGCGCCGCGCTCCCCATCCAGCATGGTGATGAACCGGTCGGCCAAAGCCTGCATGCGATCGCTCATGCCGCCTCCGTCCGCCGCCGTCCACGCGGATGGTGCATCCGATGCACTTCCTTCAGCCGCCCCAGCGCCAGGTGCGTATAGACCTGCGTCGTCGCAATGTCGGCATGGCCCAGCAACGTCTGCACACTGCGCAGGTCGGCGCCATGCTCCACCATGTGGGTCGCGCAGCTATGCCGCAGCTTGTGAGGACTCGCGCTGGAATTCGTCCCCTTCACAATCGACCACACCACCTGCGTCGTCAGGGGTTTCCCACGAACCGAAAGGAATAGGGCTCTCTGCAAGCCCTTGCCCGCCAGCTCCGCACGGCCTCGCTCCAGATAAGCCTGCAGAGCCGCACAGGCCGCATTACCCAGCGGCACAATCCGTTCCTTGTCGCCCTTGCCGCGCACCTGCGCGCGCTGCTGGTCCAGGTGCAGATCCTCCACGCGCAACGAGACAATCTCGCCCGCGCGCAGACCACCGGCATACAGCAGCTCCATCAACGCATGATCCCGCAGTTGCAGACCACCCGCCTGCGGATGGCTCGCGGCCATCGCCGTTTGCTCCAGCATGCCGTTCACTTCACTCTCGGCCAGCGACTTGGGCAGCACCTTCCACGTCGAAGGCGCTTCAATGTTCACCGTAGGGTCGTGCGCAATGCGCTTGTCCAGCAGCATCCACTTATAAAAGCCGCGCAGGCAGCTCAGCTTCCGCGCAACGGACCGGTCCGTCCGGTCATGCGTCCGCAGATGCTCCATCCACCCGGCGACATCCTCGCGGGTCGCCGCCTGCAAAACTCCAGACGTCTCTTCCAGGTGCTCCGAAAACTGCTGCAGATCCCTCACGTACGCCTCGCACGTCAGCGGGCGCAACCCACGCTCCACACGCAGGCACGTCACGTACTCGCGCACAAGCTGCGCGTTACGGCAGGGTTCAGGCTTTCCGGGAGTGGGTTGCGGGACGTTCATCGCACCTCCGATTATGTCGGCGGTGCGGTAGATCGGATAGACACCGGAATCTAACTCGATATGCTTTTGATCGTGCCCTCAAATCGCCAAACCAACTGCCGCCGCCAACTGACAGATATCAAATGACCAGCGCAATCCGCCATACCCGAATCGCCGTTCTCTCCGACACCCACGGCTTGCTGCGACCGGAAGTCATTGCAAAGATTCAGGGCGTCGATCACATCCTGCACGCGGGCGACGTCGGCAACGCCGACTTCCTCGACCAGCTCTCCGCGATTGCACCCGTCACCGCAATCCGAGGCAACATCGACGTCCACAGCCCTTGCGCCGATCTTCCCGCAACCGAGATGGTCGAGATCGCAGGCGTCACCTTTTACCTGGTCCACTCGGTAGCTGACCTCGACATCAGTCCCACCGCCGCCGGGGTCCGCGTCGTCATCAGCGGCCACTCTCACAAACCCGGCCACGATACCCGCAATGGTGTCCTCTACCTGAACCCGGGCAGCGTCGGCCCCCGCCGCTTCAAACTACCCATCGCCATGGCCTTCGTGATGATCTCCGAAGGCAACATCACCGTCGAACCCATCGAGTTCGACGCGTGACAGATTTTTGAGCCAAAGGTTTCGGATGGTCGTGGAGCTACGAATTTAGGTGCCCCATTCATGACGGCCCTATCGTCATGAGTGGGATCTTCGCGCGAAGCACGAACCAGCGGGTACGGCTTGAAAGAGATTCGTCTTGCAGTCTCACCACCAGAAGTATCGAGAACGCTGTTACTTGCTTTCAACCTTTAAAGAGTCCAGTATCTTCCCCAGCCGACCCTGCACATCGGCAAGCTGGTCCTTCGAAATCTCCATCGCGCCACTGGTCTGCGAACAGAACGTATTCACCACCAGGTCAAACCGCAGGCAGCTGCGCCCCTGTAACGCCGTAAAGACCTCATCGCGCGATTCCGTGCAGACGTGGCCGTTCTCGTCGCGACCATGCTTGAACGGCAAACCACCCACGCGCACATCACTCTGCGGCTTCAAAGGTGCAGTCATCGCCTGCGCCGCACAGCTCGCCGCGGTCGCATTTGGCATCACCGAGTAATAAAACGTGGCGCCAGAAAACGTGGAAACCGGATACGGGTTGAAGTTGATCGACGCCACGCCACGCACATCCAGCGTTCGCTTCGTCGTTCGAACATCCACGCCAAAGTTCGACAGGACCCCATCCCGTCGCTCGAAGTTCCACCCCGCAGGTACATGAAACGAAAGGCGATACTTCGCGTCGTGAAAGTCACGCGCAGCCGGCGTCGGATGCTCCGGATCGTCCGGTTCCGTGATGCCTTTCGCTCCGCCAGGCTTCTTCGGCGTGGGTGCTCCCGGCACCGGCTTCGGCGCATCCATCCCGGGCACCGGCAGCCGGTGCCGCTCCGTCTGCGCCACGGCGGGCAGGGTGATCAGTAAAGCAAGGGCCAGGTGGATTCGGGACATGGGTTCTCCGAAGGCAAGTCTAGCGTGACAATCCTAAGACCGCCGCAGCCGAGGATTCGCAAGCGTGTAGGCCAGGTCCGTCAGCAGGTTCGCCGCCAGGTACGTCAGCCCGATCGTCAGCGTGCAGCCCTGCACCAGCGCGTAGTCACGATTCGAAATGGCCGACAGCGTCAGCCGTCCCAGTCCCGGCCAACTGAAGATCGTCTCCGTTACGATCGCGCCCGCGAGCAGCGAACCGAACTGCAACCCGACCACCGTCAGCACCGGCACCAGCGCATTCCGCAGAGCATGCCGGTAGACCACCGTTCTCTCCGGCAACCCCTTCGCCCGGGCGGTCCGGATGTAGTCCTGTCCCAGCTCCTCCAGCATCGATGCCCTCACCATCCGTGTCAGGATGGCCGCCAGCGAAAGCCCCAACGTCACCGCCGGCAGGATCAGGTGCAGCATCGTGCTGCCGCCCAGCAGCGGCCCAGTCCCCGCACCAGAAACCGGCAACCACCCCAGGCTGATCGAAAAGATCAGGATCAGGATCGGTCCCAACGCAAAGTTCGGAAACGAAAGCCCCAGCAGCGACACACCGCCCAGCAGCCGGTCTGTCACGCGCCCCCGATGCAATGCACTCGCCACGCCCGCCGGCACCGCCATCACCAGCGCCAGCACTAATGCCGCAACACTCATCAGCAATGTGTACGGATAACGCGCCAGAACCAGGTTCGTGACCGAGTCGCGCAACCGGAGCGACCTGCCGAGGTCACCATGGAAGATTCCCTGCCAATACCGGAAGTACTGTGTGTGCAGCGGCAGGTCCAGACCGTAGCTATGCCGCAACGCAGACAGGTCCGTCGAGCTCGCGCCCTCGCCCATCATCTGCGCAATCGGATCACCCGGAACCAGGTGGATCAGCAGAAACACAAGCGAGACGATGATCCATAACACTGGCAACATCAATAAGATGCGACGGAATACCGGAAGCAGAGCCTTCATACAGACGCACGCTGCCCTTCCGCACCCGCCAATCGCTTCGTCCGCTCATCAGGCTCCACGCGCACGCGACTGATGCGCCGTCCCGTAAGCTCCGTCACGGTGAAGCAGCGGCCAGCGTGGCATACCCGCTCCCCCGGCTTTGGCAGATGTCCAAACTGCGCCAGCAAGAATCCTGCCAGCGTCTCAATGCCGGGCTCCCGCGGGAACTGCCAGTGCAGTTGCGTCGCCAGATCGCGGAGCGTCACCGTCCCATCGAACTCCACGATGCCGCGGCTGTCCGGCATCGGCAGGGCTCTCCCGGACAGATCGAACTCGTCCTCCAGCTCACCTACCAGCTGCTCCAGCGCATCCTCCGCCGTCACCAATCCCACCGTCGAACCAAACTCATCCACCACAATCGCAATCTGCCGGCGACGCTCCTGGAACTCCTTCAGAACGTCCACCGCAAGCTTCGTCTCCGGCACCACAAGAACCTCGCGCGCCACCGTCCGCAGCGGCACACTTGCGGCCTGCAACGCAGCCGGCAACCGGCTATCCCGCCGGTAGTGCATCAGCCGTGAGATGTCCTTGGAGTACACCACCCCAATGATGTGTTCCGTACCCAGCGCCGGGTCATAAACCGGCACCCGCGAGTGCTGCTCCTCGATGATCCGTGCCGACGCCAGCTCCACCGGCATATCCCCCGGCAGCGCGAAAATCCGCCCGCGCGGCGTCATGATCTCCCGCACAGTCACATGGTTCAGATCGATGGCGCGATGAATCATCTGCTCTTGAAAGGCTGGCAGCAGGCCGCTGCGACGCGTCGCCGTCGCCACCATCTTCAATTCCTCGGGCGAGTGGACCTCGCCACCCTCGCCCCTAAGCGGCACGCGAAACAACTGCAGTACCAGCGCAGTCGATCCCTTCAGCAGTCGAACGGCAGGCCGCGTGATCCGGATGAAGACGTCCATGGGTCCAGCAACGGCCAATGCAATCCGCTCACTGCGCTGTAAAGCCAATGACTTAGGTACCTGTTCTCCAAGCAAAACTTCAAGATAAGTGATCAGGGAGAACGCGAGGATGATCGCCAGCACATGGCTGGCCGCGACCGCATGCACCCGCAGGAACGGGACGCGCTGAATGAACGTCATGCTCTCGAAGATCTGTTCAAAGAGCTGCGCCACCGTACTCTCACCCAGGTAACCCAGGGCCAGCGAACACAGTGTGACGCCAAGCTGATTGGCAGCAAGGAAGTCGTCGATCTCCCGCTTCAGCCGCAGCGCGGTCGTTGCGCCGACGCGACCTGACCGAAGCATCTGTTCCAGCCGCGTCTCCCGGACTGAGACGATGGCAAACTCCGCTGCGACGAAAAACGCGTTTGCCAGGATCAGCACCGCGACCGTCATCAGCTTGAAAAATGCCGACTCAAGCATGGGGAAAGTGTACGGTACGACGCCGGACCGGCGAAGTCCCAGCGACCGCCGCAACCAAATCCCCGGGAGCGCAATCCCATGGGAGCGAGGTCACACCGATCATGAGCACTCCCCAAAAGCGTCTTGTCGCTGCCGCAGGTCTCCTGCTTCTGGCCACGACAACGACCGCTCCCGTGCTTGCCCAAGACCAGTTCCCCGATCGTGGACCGGGCCTTCGCGTCGTTCCGAATGCCCCGCCTAAAGTCGCCGTAGCAGCAGTCGCCGCTCCTCCCGCCACGCCAGCTCCTGCTGCCGCCAAGGCACCCGCCGCGCACGGATCCCCCGCCGTCAAGAACATCTTTTGGCAGCCCAACGACCTCAAGCAGGGCTCGCCCGCGCTGATCACCGTCGAACTCCTGAAACCGGCAACGCGAGTCACCGGCACCTTCGCCGGTAAGTCCCTGCTCTTCTTCCGTGGCGACGACCCAAAGCTCTGGCACGCGCTCGCCGGGGACGACGTCGAGACGCAGCCCGGCAGCTACCAGATCGCCATCGCCGCCATCATCGCCGGCCGGCCCGCACGCGACTCCCGTAAGGTCGAGATCGCCGCCGGCACCTTCAAAACCGGCGACGTAGAAGTCCCCGATAACTTCGTCAATCCCAGCGCCGAGGAGAAGCGGCAGATCGCCCGCGACGATGCGTGGAAGACAAAGGCCTACGCACACAACACGCTGAAGCCCCTGTGGTCCGGCAACTTCCAGAAACCCGTCGCAGCACCCTCGACCGAAAGCTTCGGCGAGAGCCGCATCCTCAACGAGGAGCGCAGCAGCCTCCACCGCGGCACCGACTACCCGGTCAAAGAAGGCACACCCGTCCTCGCCGCCAACGCCGGCATCGTCGTCCTGGCTGAGACCATGTTCTACGAGGGCAATTGCGTCATCATCGACCACGGCGACCGATTCTTCACCATCTACATGCACCTTGAGAAGCTCGGCGTGAAAGAAGGGGATCGCGTCGAAAAGGGAGCCCGGCTCGGCCTCAGCGGCTCTACCGGTCGCGTCACAGGACCGCACATGCACTTCGGCGTCCGCTGGAATGGCGCCTATCTCGACCCGGTCCAACTGCTGGCACTCACCCTGCCAGCGACCGCCGCCAAGGCGCTCACCCCTCCCGCCAAGCCAGCCACGCCTCGCAGGCGTTAAACTCACTGCACTTCGTTGATAGAACGACTCGACCCAACCGGACGCTCGGCAATTCCGCCCGCCATGGATAATTGTCCGGATGCAACTCACCACCTCAGATCGCGTCTTCACCCTCACGGGAGCAGGTATCTCCGCCGAGAGCGGCCTCGCCACCTTTCGCGGCTCAGGCGGGCTCTGGAACGGCTACAGCGTCGAGCAGGTCGCCACGCCCGAAGCCTGGGCCGCCGACCCGCAACTCGTCTGGCGCTTCTACTCCGCCCGCCGGCGTGACGCAGAGTTCGCCCGTCCCAACGCCGGTCACCTCGCTCTCGCCCGCCTTGAGCGCGCCATGGGGGACCGCCTCTTCCTCTGCACGCAAAACGTGGACGACCTCCACGAACAGGCCGGCTCGAAGCAGACTCATCACATGCACGGCTCCCTCTTCGAATCACGATGCGTCGAGTGCGCAATCCCGTTCCCGGATCGTGAGCAGTACCTTGGCAAGCTGCCCACCTGCGAAACCTGCGGCGCGGCAGTCCGGCCGCACATTGTCTGGTTCGGCGAAGTACCGCTCGCGATGGACCTCATCTACCACCAGCTCGACAACGCAACGGTGCTTCTCGTCGTGGGCACATCCGGATCGGTGTATCCCGCAGCGGGTTTCGTGCACAGCGCACGGCAGCGCGGCATCCGCACCATCTACGTCGGACCCGAGGAGCCGCTCAACGCAGCCCTCTTCCATCGCATCGAGCTCGGAACCGCTACCGCCGTACTTCCCTCGCTCTTCTAGACGTCCTTCACAATCACCGACTCCGCGCGCGACGCATACTCCGCCCACGAACCGTCGTAGAGCGTCACCTTCGGGGCACCGGCCATCTCCAGCGCCAGGGCAACCACCGCCGCCGTCACGCCCGAACCGCAGGAGGTCGTAATCGGCTGCTGCAGATCCACGCCCCGCGCCTCAAAGATCGCTCGCAGTTCCTCCGGCGACTTCATGGAAGCTCCGTTCGCCAGATGCGGAAACGGCATACTCGTCGCACCCTGCATATGCCCGCTGCTCAGACCCGCACGCGGCTCCGGGTGCGCGCCGGTAAAGCGTCCTTCGCTGCGTGCGTCCAGCACCTGCTCACCCGCAGCCAGCGTGGCGCGGATCTGGTGATAGTCCTTGACGGCGGCTTTGTCCAACGTCGCATGGAACTTCGTACGCTCACGCACCACCGGACCCGACTCCAGCGGCAGCCCCGCGGCCTCCCAAGCCTTCAGTCCTCCATCCAGCAAGTGGACATTCTTCGCGCCCATCGCGCGAAGCTTCCACCGAGCCCGCGGTGCTGAGAAGACATCCCCCTGCTCATAGACAACGATCGTCGCCGTATCGTGTATGCCAAGTTCGCCCATCGCCGCGCCAAAGGCTTCATCGCTCATGATGGTGTGTGGCAGTCCGCTGCTGTGATCCGACAGCGCATCGATATCGAAGAAGACAGCGCCAGGAAGATGCTTCTGCAGGTAAAGCGCATGCGTATCCACCTTGGGCACAACGCCCACAGGCGGCATGGTGGCATCCACGATCACAAGATCCGGCGACGAAAGACGGCTGGCAACCCACTGCGGCGAGACAAGAGCACTCATGCAATCCAGCCTAGCCGATCTCTCTCAGTGCGTCATCGCGTACAGCACATAGTTCACGCCAATCTTCGTCCCCAGCGCCGAGTACTTCACCGGGTAGCGCGGGTCATCCAGAAACTCCCACGAGTCCCCAAGGTCGCTGTTCAACGACAGCGCCACCATGATGCGGCCCTTGTCGTCGTAGATCCCCTTCCAACGCGCCACATACCCGTCCTTCTTGTGGCCCGTATTCACGTGTTCCGCCCCTGGCACCTGGAAACGCTCGTCCAGGTCGAACAGCGTGTGAAAGATCGGATCGCCATCCGGAATGTCCACCAACTGCCGCTCCGGAAAGACCATCTTCATCGTCTTCACGAAGTAGGCCTCCTCCGCCGAACCATGGCAGTCATCTGCCATGAAAAAGCCACCGCGCAACAGGTAATCTCGCAGCTTGGTAGCCTCCTTCTGGGTCAATCCCCACTCGCCCACCTGCACGGCGTAGAGCCAGGGCCAGTTGTAAATCTCGTCGCCATCGTCCAGCGAAACGGACTGCTCCACCGACCGTGCATCCGCCCGCGTCAACCGATGAACAGCATTGGCCAGCGCGCGATCGGCTCGTGGATAATCCTGCGTCCACAGCGTCATGCCCTCCTGCCACGGCCCGTCGAATCTGCCCTGATAGCCGTCCAGCGGCCCGCCCGGAAACATCAGCCGCGCAAACGTCCACTCACCCTGCCGGTCATAATCCGGCGGCAGCGGAAAGCGACCATACTCAACCGAGGGATACTCACGAAACGGCGCATGCCACGACCGGCCACCATCCGTCCCGGCCGCGAAGATCACCCCAGGCGCCGCAACCATCGCAGCCACGGCAAAGACCGCGCCCGCCAGTGCACCAGCCCACGCAGCCCTGCCCCAGGTCTTCGTCATTGCCGGTTAGACGAAGCGAAGTACGCCCCAGTCTCCCACCACTTTCGCGCCCCACACAAATAAAGAATCGCAATTCACCCAACGCCAACAAAGCCGGGTGCTAACAAAGGGGTGCCCCAATCTTTGCGAAGCAAACGGTGGGCTCTCTCAACTCTCCGCTGTACCTACAGCCGATCAAACGCCACCACGCCCCGCACAAACAAACGAGGACATCCGAACCCGGCTGCCCTCGCTTTCCATCTTCGAAATCCAACTACATGCCGGAAGGCGGCCCCATCGGTCCACGTCGCCCCATATGCTGTGCCGCCTGCTCCACCGTGTAACCCTGCGGAACCTTGAACAGAGCCGCATCCGGCTCGGCCTTCGTCAGAGCCGTCGCAATGGTCGTGTGCGTACCTCGGAACGGGTCCACATCGTTGCGGCTCAGTTGAATCTTCAAATCAGGCGAGAACCACTCCTCGTGCGTCGCCACCACCGGCTTATCCGTGCCGTCGACCGGGATAGTCCGCGTCACACGCTTCCCCGTCGCCAGCACACCGTTGATCGTCTTCGTCCCCAGGTCGGCCACGACCGCATTCTTATCGCCATGCCGGCCGCGAGGTCCTTGCCCACCATCAGGAGGCGGCGGAGCACTGGCATCCTGTGGCGGCGGTCCGCCCGGTCCACGACGCCCCATGCCTCCCGGTCCATCATGCGGACGCGGCGCAGGAATCTGGTGCACAATCGCCAGCTTCTCATCCGCCTGCAACCGTGTGACGGTGTGCGCAACCGGATCCACGATCACGATCGTGGTGTGCGGCTTGCCGTCACCACCCTTACGCGCCGGCATCGTCACCTCTTCACGAGTCCGCCCCAGCGAATCGCGTGTCGCAACGCGAGTCACGTTGCGGGTCAACACCGTGCCATCCTGCAGCTTCTCCGTCTCCGTGCTCGTAAACGTCGCAGCATACGGCGCGTTCGTAACCGGCGGCTGCATCAGGCCAAACCCAAATCCAGCCTCATGCGCCCCGCCCATAAATCCGCGCCCCATACCTCCCCGTCCCATAAAGGGAGGAGCGCTACCGGGACCACCAAAACCGGGACCGCCAGGACCGGGACCATCAGGACTTTGCGCAAACACCGGCACGGCGGCCAACAGCAATGCAGCAGAGACAAGACCAATCTTCATGAGAAAACTCCTCGGGAGTAGTGCTTGCACGAGTAGACGGACTCTCAAACAAACAGTTGCGCGCGAGGCCAAATAATTCCGCCATTGCATTCGGACTCAACACGCAAGATCAGCGCTGCGGAGTCCGAACCGGCTGCTTGAACTCCGTGTAATCCGACGGCGGCGAAAACAGGGAAACATCCGGTTCCAACAGACTGCCGGACAACAGCGTCACCGTCTGCACGCCCGTTCGCGGGTCCTCCCGCGTCTCCTCAATCACTCGGCCAGCCTCTTCCGACGTACAGGTCTCATCCGTCGTCGTGATCGTGCGGTCATTGCCCAGAAACCCAATGGCATAGACGGTCGTCGTCCGCTGCGCCACACAGGTCAGCCCGCTGATGACCCGCATGCCCAGCGGATCGCGCGTTACTGCCGGCTGAACCGCCCCGCCTGGCACAACGGAACTGTTCACCACTGCCGGAATCGACAGCGACACAGGAGCAGAACCTCCAGAAGATCCGCTCGCGCTCCCCATCGCTCCCTGCCGTGCCGCGTTCGTGCCATCGGGCAACGTCCGCATCGGCGAATTGGAACCCGCGTTCGTTGGCGCAGGTCGCCGCCAGACGCTATAGGTCTTGCGACCGCCCGGTGCCCCCACTTGCCAGCTGTAACCAACGCCCTCAACCGGGTCGGTTACCGACACCGTGCGAAGCGAAACCTCCGCGCCGGGCAAAGGTCCAACCTCCCTTTCCGTGCGCACCCGCCCCTTGCTGTCACGGATGAATATCTCGTGCGTTACCCGCGTAATGTGGGTGCCATCCGCCAGCGTCTGCACGCTCTTTCGCTCCAGCGTGACGGAGACCGGTCCGCGGACTGAATGGTCCTGTGCGAAGAGCGGTACCGCAGAAATATCTGCTGCCATCGCTGCGAACGAAAGAAGGGCAGCGAAAGCTTTCGAGTACAAGAGGAGCCTCCGAAATCTGCCGCGATTTTAGCGTGGGCCATGCAAACCACCAGTCGAATACGCGCCAGTGCTGGAAACATATTCGCTTGTGCCACTGCTTAGCCGGTCCCCGCTCCCCAATGACGTCTGGTGGGCATCGGGTCCCCGGTGGCTCCAAGGCGAAATCACCTTGCGTTCGCGACCGCCGCCGGAGTCAGTGTTGTGACATTTATTCGGCGAACATAGTCTGCCGGCGGTTGAAAGAGCGCTGGGTCGGGTTCGCCACGCGAAATCGAGAGGACCGTCACCGTAGTCTTGCCGTTCCGTGGGTCGTCAACGGATGACTTGAGGGATCGCCCAAACTCGCGGGACATGCAGGTCTCATTGACCACGGCAAAGGGACGATCGTTGCCCACCGTGTCGATGGGGTACGTGGTGGTCATTCGCGCTGCCTGACAAGGAAATCCTCCCACGTACTCCTCGCCCAGATTGTCACGCTTGGTAAGCGGTCGAGTATCTATCGGCTGCTGAAAAGGAACGGACGCCACAAAGGGCGTTGGCGTCGCCAAAGTCGTCTGGGTGTACTCCTTCGCAGCACCGGGAGCGATGTTCCAGAAGAGGCTTTCGTTCGCCGCAAGATCCTGAAGCATGAAGGTGACCAAAGATCTGCCCCCGTCCAGAGGATGCTCTGACTTTGTGAGCACGCGGCCAAGGCTGTCACGGTAAAAGCTGTCTCGAGTCACGCGGGTGATTTGTAAACCTTCCGCGAAGGTCTGCACCGTCTTCTGCTCCGTAATAATCGACATCGGCTTGCCGACTTGCGGTACGGGTCTGCGCAATGCCGTCTGCGCTGAGCTTCCCACTCCGGCAGTTGCTGCGGCAAGACAGAGAGCGACACAAAACGACCGGACCATGCGGATGCTACCTCCTGAACGTGGCGAAATTGTAAAGTCGCCCGATCATGAAGTCGCCAGGATTCTGGTGTCTTGTGCGACTTTTTCGCGCAGAATCGCGACCTGTTCCGTAATGGGCTCGGCTTGGCGCGCAAGGGACATTCGCGCTTAATCACCAAGATTCGTGCTGCGACCGGCCTATCCCGCCGCCAGCGTCCGCAGCACACTCACGTTCCGCAGAATGTCACCGGGGTCATCCACCGGCGTCTCTGCAATAAACGCACAGTGTGCAAACCGCTTGTCGCGCAGCAGTCGCCGAAACGCGTCGGGTCCGATCGTCCCATCGCCGATATGCTCGTGCCGGTCCAGCTTGCTGCCCATCGCTGCCTTCGCATCGTTGCAGTGCCACACCCGCACGCGCTCCGTGCCGAACGACTCCGCAATCAGCGCCACCGTCTCCTCATACCCCTCAGGTGTCACCAGGTCATAGCCCGCAACGTGCGTGTGGCACGTGTCCAGGCACACATCCACCGGAGCGCACCGATCCAGCATGTGCAACAGGTCACCGACCTGGTCCAGCTTGCCGCCCATGCTGAACTCGCTGCCTGCCGTGTTCTCAATCAGGATCCGCAGATGCGAATCCTGGCAGCCCAGTCCATCCACGGCCCGCTCGATATTCTCGGCTGCATGCTGCAGCGCCTCGGCCCGCGTCAGTCCCTTCCACGATCCCGGATGGAACACCAGGAACTCCGCTCCCAGCGCCAGCGCGCGTTCCACCTCGCCACGAAACGCAGCCGTCGAATTCTTCCGAACCTCTTCGCTCTGCGAACAAAGGTTGATCAGGTACGACGCATGGATCGTCATCGGTGCAATGCCATGCTGCGCGCGCAGCGTACGCATCTGCTCCGCGTCGGCCGGAGCGACCGCGTTCGCCTTCCACTGCCGCGGCGAAGACGAAAAGATCTGGAAACAGTTCGCACCGCAATCCACCGCACGCTGTACCGCGGTCCACGTGCCGCCGCTGGTGGAAAGGTGAATGCCGATACGCTTCGAGGGGGACTTAGCAGGTGCCATCACTTCGATGTTAGAGGAACCGCGCCCGCGTGCGAGACTTGGGCGTCCCCACAATCCAGTTCCACGAATGGCAGGCACCATGGCAGAACCACAAAGCTTTCAGAACCACACACGCCGCGACCCGAAGTACCTCATCTTCGCGCCTCTCGCGCTGATCTGTTTCATCATGTCCATCGTGCATCTGGTGCACGAATACTCGCGCGCAAACGTGCTGCTGGTACCGGTCACCCTGCTCGTCTTCCTGTCGATCGCACTGACGCGCGTCTACGCCCTGCAGAACCAGAACCGCATCATCCGCCTCGAAGAGTCGCTCCGCATCATGACCCTCGGCGGCACCACGGCAGGCATCACACCCGCCCAGTTCATCGCGCTACGCTTCGCCTCTGACGAGGAACTCGTACCACTCGCCCGCCGCGCCGCAGCCGAAAACATGGAACCCAAAGCCATCAAGGCAGCCATCAAAAACTGGCGCCCCGACAACGATCGCATCTAGTCATCGAAATCGCGAAGCCGCTCGACGTCAGCAAGATCCTGCAAGCGCCCAACGGCCGACTTGTTGACGATCAGGTCTTCCTTTGAGATCACATGAAAGGACACGCCGTCGGCGCTGCGGCCTTCCTGCCTCCGCGGCCAAGCCTCCGAGAATTCGACCGCCTCGATCGCTTGCATGATGTCGACACGGTTGGGCGCTACGCCGAACTGAAAGAAAGTCTTGCCATCCAAAAATTCGTCAGGATCGATTCCTGCGATCGGGGCGCCGTATTCCGCGAGGGCCTGATAGACAGCCCGGCCATTCTCACGGCTGGCTTCGATCCATACATCCGCATCCTTTGTGCCTCGGGGCTCGGCATGGAAGGAGAAGGCCATTCCCCCGACCACAAGATATCTAACGTTGTGGGCGTTGAAAACGGACAACAGATCCTGAAAGTCTTTGTCCAGCTTCATGCTCGACTCCCGACAGCCGATATTGCTCGATGCTCATCTTGCGCGCAATGGCGAACCGCTCGCTGGGGGGTACAGTTCGCCAGTAGAGTACGTCTTGCCGCTTCAACTCTTGCGGATCTTGAACGAAAGTCATCGTGCGAAGAGGCGCGGCCATGTCTCATATGTTACAAGCGCCGCTCCCGAATGCAAACTGATATCTCAAGCTTAATGCAATGCAAAAAGGGCGCGGCTTTCGCCGCGCCCTTCGTATTTCCAGACCGTTGTTCTAATAAACGTCCAGCTGATACCGCTTCTGCTTCTTCAACTCGTTCAGATACTCCTGAGCATGCTCCGGGCTGCAATCCTTACCGTTCGCGATGGTATCCAGCAGCGTCTGCTCCACATCCTTCGCCATACGGCTTGCATCGCCGCAGACGTAGAAGTAAGCACCACGCTCCAGCCAAGCAAACAGCTCAGCCGAGTTCTCCTTCATGCGGTCCTGCACATAGATCTTCTTATGCTGATCGCGCGAGAACGCCGTATCCAAACGGGTCAGCGTACCGTCCACCTGCATCGCCGTGAACTCGTCCTTATAGAGGAAGTCCGAAGCCGCGCGCTGCTCACCAAAGAACAGCCAGTTGTCGCCCTTGTGACCATGCGCCTGCCGATGCTCCAGGAACGCACGGAACGGCGCAACACCCGTACCCGGTCCAACCATAACCACCGGTGCCGACTCATCTTCCGGCAGGCGAAAATTCGCATTCGCATGCAGGAAGATGGGCATGTTCGCACCCACATCCGCACGCTCGCCCAAGTGGCCGCTGCACAGTCCCTGACGATCCCGATTATGCGTGTGATACCGCACCACGCGAACCGTCGTATGCACCGTATCCGAGTGCTTCGCCTGCGACGACGCAATCGAGTACATGCGAGGCGTCAAGCGCTGCAGCACCGTAAACAACTGCTGCGGATCGGTGATCCCGCCCGGATGCTCCGTAATCAGATCCAGGAACTCGCGGCCCCAGACATACTCCTCGGCCTTCGACTTATTATCCTGACCAGCCAGCCCCTTCAGAAAGTCCAGACCAGGCGTGCCTTCCGGCGCAATCTTCGCGTAGCTGTTCACACTGCCGCGCGTCAGCTTGCCAATGTGCAGCTTCGTGCGCAGAGCATTGTCCAGCGTGTCTTCCTTCTTGAAGAAGTCCAGCACCTTTTCGTCGCCCTTGAAGCCAAGGACCTTCAGCACGGCCTCAACCTCAGCCTCGCGGTTAGTTGGCTGAATACCCACAGCATCGCCGGGCGTATAAAGCATGCCATTTTCCAGCGAAAGCTCGATGTGGCGCGTCTCTTTTTCCGAGTCCTTATCGGTCAACACGGTGTTGACCAGCATGGTGGACAGATAGGGGCTGTTGCGGGTGTACTTCTGTGTCTCTGTGCTCATGTTTTTTTGGATTATCCGTAGGACTTAAGCCTAGCATGCACACGCCCCGCAACGCCCGTTACGGCAGCCGGAATACGAGTCCCGTCGACAATCCCACAGGATTCCCCGTGCCCGTCCCCGAGTAGCCGTTGTACGCAATCTCAGCCACACGCCAGTCAATCCGCGGCAGAATCGTGTACTCAAACCCGCCATTCACCTGGTACTGCACATGCGTATTGCTCGCGCCATTCGACACAATCCCCACGCCCGCCAGCGCTTCGCCATAGATCTTGAACGGAATCACATGCGGCACCACCGTCAACCGCAGACCGCCCAGACCGCTGGCAAACTGTGCGTTGTCATGCTTCAGAATCGACCCGCGAAAATCCAGCCCGATATGCACCGGTCCTGCGCTATGACGGTCCTGGTAGACACCAAACGTCGGCCCATAGAACCAGCCATTGCTGTTCAAATCGTTTGACTGACCGGTGAACTGCAAATAGATTCCCGTCTGCGCATGCGCCACTGGCGCAGCAACCATCAACGGCAGTGCAGCAGACAAAACGGTCAAACAAAAACGGCGAACGGTATTCAATGGCATAAAGAGGTCCTCACATTGAAGCCTACGCACTGGAACGAGCGAATCCATCCCACAAGCCCGTGATGGAATCCGTGAAGTAACTACAGCCGCTCATTCCCACGCACATGCAGCCGCGTCAATTCACGAAACGACCGCAGCAACTGCCGATCCCGCTTCGCAGCCCAGCACACGCACAACTCCACAAACGCGTTCTTCGCCTTAAGCGGCACAAACGCCAGATCGGTTGCGCTCGGCTGCTGATGATTCATCGGCAGCAGCGACACACCCTCCCCCGACTGCACCATCAGCGTCACGCTGCTCCACACCGTGTTCACGCTCACAATATTCGGCGCAAACCCCGCCTCCGAACAAAGCTCAATCACCTTGTCGAAGACCGACGGCGAAGTCGCGCGCGACGACACCACAAAGCGATCTGTCGCCAGGTCCTTCACATCAATCCGCTTCGCACTCGCGCGCGCATGCGTCCTCGGCAGAATCGCAAGCATCGGGTCATGCTGAATAATCTCGTAGCGAATATCCCGTCGAAACTGCGGCTCCGGCACGCGTGTAAACGCAATGTCCAGCCGGCCTTCCATCAGCGCCGGCCACTGCTCCGACACACTCATCTCCACCAGCGACAGCTCCACCCGCGGATGCTTCTCACGAAAGTCCCGGATCAGCCGCGGAAATCCATCGCCCAGCCCGCCCGCAAAGAACCCGATCCGCAGCGACCCCACCTCACCGCGCTCCGCACGCTGCGCCTCCTGCACGGAGTTTTTGCTCTCTTCCAACACGCGATATGCATGCTGCAGAAACACCCGTCCCGTATCTGTCAGGCCCGTCTTGCGAGACCCGCGATCCAGCAGCCGCACGCCAATCTCTTCCTCCAGATCCGCGATCTGTTCGCTGATCGCCGACTGCGAGACGTGCAACAGCCCGGCAGCCCGGCTAAAGCTCTGCTGCTCGGCGACGGCGACAAAATAGCGAAGATGGCGAAGCTCCATGGATCCGATACTATCGGTTTTTCCGATACTTAATCCCGGAAGAAACCACGGTCCGACTTGCCAACCTGGTAGTCAGATAGATACAGGCCCGCTTCCAGCGAGCCAAAGGATTGCCGCATGTGGATCGTCAAGGTCGCTCTGACACGACCGTATACCTTCATCGTCCTGGCGCTGCTCATCCTGATCGCAGCGCCGATCATGATCCTGCGAACTCCCACCGACATCTTCCCAAATATCAATATTCCCGTTGTTTCCGTGGGTTTTACCTACACCGGACTCAACCCGGAAGAAGTCGAAGGCCGTCTCACCACGCCGTATGAGAAGGCGTTGACCACCCTCGTCGACAACATTCAACACGTGGAGTCCACCAGCTACAACGGCTTTTCGGTCATCCGGGTCTACCTGCAGCCCGGGGCATCGCTCGACACCGCCAACGCCCAGGTCACCGCCGCTTCGCAATATCTCCTACGCCAATTGCCGCCAGGCATTCTGCCCCCGCAGATCATTAACTTCTCTGCATCCAGCGTGCCCATCCTGCAACTCGGCGTCTCCGGCGAAGGTCTCTCGGAAGCATCCTTGAACGACTACGCCACGAACTTCGTCCGCGCACAGCTCGTCACGGTGCCCGGCTCTGTCGTCCCGCTACCCTTTGGCGGCAAACAGCGTCAGGTCTCCATCTCGATGGATCAGGCCGCCATGCAGGCCAAGGGCATCGCGCCCGGCGACCTGCTCGCCGCACTCTCGCAGCAGAACGTCGTCACCCCCTCCGGCACCATCAAGATTGGGCCCACCGAATACGACGTTCGGCCCAACGGCACGCCGCGCACCCTCGACGATCTCGCCGGCGTCCCCATCAAGCAGGTCAACGGCACCACCATCTTTCTGCGCGACGTCGCTACCGTCGCCGATGGCTTCAGCTTTCAAACCAACGTCGTACGTCAGGACGGCAAACGCGGCGTTCTCGTTAGCGTCCTGAAGAATGGCAATTCGTCTACGCTCGACGTCGTAAAGGGCATCCGTAAGCTCTTGCCACGCGTTCAGTCCACGCTGCCACCGCAGTTGAAGCTGGCGCCGCTCGGTGATCAGAGCGTCTTCGTACGCGCTGCCGTCGAAGGCGTCATCCGCGAAGCCATCATCGCTGCCGCACTCACGGCTGTCATGATCCTCGTCTTCCTCGGTAGCTGGCGCTCCACCATCATCATCGCCATCTCCATTCCGCTCTCGATCCTCACCTCGGTCATCATCCTCGGCCTCATTGGCGAGACCATCAACACCATGACGCTCGGCGGTCTCGCACTCGCCGTCGGCATCCTGGTCGATGACGCCACCGTGACCATCGAAAACATCGAGCGCTATCTTGAAGACGGCTTCCCACTCCTCGAAGCCATCGAGCAGGGCGCTGCGCAGATCTCCGTTCCCGCACTCGTCTCCACACTCTGCATCTGCATCGTCTTCCTGCCCATGTTCTTCCTCAGCGGCGTCTCACGATTCCTCTTCGTGCCGCTCGCGGAGGCCGTCGTCTTCGCCATGCTGGCCAGCTACATCCTCAGCCGTACGCTCGTGCCCACGCTCGCCATGTACCTGCTCAAGGCGCACGATCCCAACTCGCATGAGAATGGCCTCTTCGCCCGCTTCACACGCGCCTTCAACGCACGATTTGAAAAGGTTAGGCAGGCTTACGATCGTCTGCTGCGTCGCCTCATCGCGGCACGCAGCCTCTTCGTGCCCGCCTTCCTCGGCCTCTGCCTGATCACCGCGGTACTCATCCCCTTCCTGGGCCAGGACTTCTTTCCCGACACCGACAGCGGTCAGTTCGTCCTGCACGTCCGCGCACCAACCGGCACTCGTATCGAAGAAACCGCCAAGCTCTTTGACCAGGTTGAGGACTACGTTCGCAAGACCATACCCGCTGACGAGATGTCTGGCGTGCTCGACAACATCGGCATGCCCTATAGCTCCATGAACACGCAGCACCTCACCAACGGCACCATCAGCGCAGGCGACGGTGACATCTTCGTCACGCTCAAGGAAGACCATCATCCAACCGCAGGCTATGTGAAGACCTTGCGCACAGAATTGCCTCGGCAATTCCCGAAGGCCAAGTTCTACATGCTGCCGGCAGACATCACCACGCAGATCCTGAACTTCGGTATCCCCGCACCCATCGATATCCAGATCGAAGGCAACAACATCCAGGCCAGTAAAGCCTCCGCGGACACGATGCTTGCGCAGCTGCGGAGCGTACCTGGTCTCGTCGACCTGCGCATCCAGCAGAACTTTGACGGGCCTGTCCTTGAGGTGAACGTCGATCGCACCAAGGCACTGCAGGGCGGCTTCAACTCACGCGATGTAACGCAGAGCCTCCTCAACACGCTCAGTGGCAGCTTCCAGGTAACGCCCATGTTCTTCCTCAACTGGAAGAATGGCGTCAACTACAACATGGTCGCGCAGACACCCCAGTACAAAATGGACAGCATGCAGGACCTGCAGAACATTCCCATCAATCGCAACACTGCAGGTGCAGCAGCGGCGGCCCCCCAGCAGCCGGAAATTCTGGGTGATATCGCCAAGGTCCAGCGAGGCCACGAAATCACGGTCATCAACCACTACAACATCCGTCGTGTGGTCGATATCTACGGCAGCGTGCAGGGCCGTGACCTCGGCGCAGTCAGCCGTGACATTCAGAAGATCATCGACACCAACCAGAAGTCGGCGCCTCGCGGTACCTTCATCACCCTCAAGGGTCAGGTCGAGACGATGAAGGCATCCTACATCGGCCTCATCGGCGGCCTCGCCTTCGCCATCGTGCTCGTCTACCTGCTCATTGTCGTCAACTTCCAGAGCTGGGTTGATCCGTTCATCATCATCACCGCACTTCCCGCCGCGCTCGCCGGCATCATCCTCTTCCTCTTTCTCACAGGCACTCGCTTGAGCGTGCCCGCGCTGATGGGCGCCATCATGTGTATGGGCGTCGCCACGGCCAACAGCATCCTCGTCGTCTCCTTCGCAAAGCAACAATATGAGGAACACGGTGACGCCCTGCGCGCCGCTATTGAAGCTGGTGCCACCCGCTTCCGGCCCGTGCTCATGACGGCCATCGCCATGATCATCGGCATGGTGCCCATGGCACTCGGTGCAGGCGACGGCGGCGAACAGAACGCACCACTGGGACGGGCCGTCATCGGCGGTCTCTCGTGCGCAACCATCGCGACCCTCATCTTCGTTCCCACGGTCTTTGCGTTGATCCACGAACGCGGTAAGAAAAACGAAGCAAACAGCAATTCGCAGCAACTGGCAGAGGTGCATGCATGAGTGAACGGACAGTGACACCAATCGTGGATCCTGAGACAGCCAACGACGCACGCACAGACGTGCGCAACATCCACACCGACGTCGTCAAGCCCCACGAAGACGCCCCCGCAGAACGTCATGTCGACAATCCCGGCGGCGGCAAGACACTCGGCATCCTCTTCGCCCTGGTCGTGTTGGCTGCCATCGCCTATGGCATCTATCACCGCCACCAGACGGAGAACGCTCTAGTCGAGAAGACGGAAGTTGACTCCATTCCCACTGTCTCCGTCACGCATCCGGTCAGTGGCTCCAAGGCCGATCAACTCGTGCTCCCCGGCTCGGTACAGGCCTTCGTTGAGACGCCCATCTACTCGCGGACCAACGGCTACCTGCGCAAGTGGTTCTTCGATATCGGATCCCGTGTGAAGAAGGGCCAGCTTCTCGCCATCATCGAAACACCCGAGACCGATCAGCAGCTCCTTCAATCCAGGGCCGAACTCAACCGGCAGGAGGCGAACGAACAACTCGCCAAGACCACCAGCGATCGCTGGCAGTCGCTGCTCGCCAAGCACGCCGTCTCGCAGCAGGAGGCCGACCAGGCCAAGAGCAACTACATCGCAGCGCAGGCAGCCTCGGACGCCAGCCGCGCTGGTGTAAAGCGCCTTGAGGAACTGCAGGGTTACGAACGGATCGTCGCTCCCTTCAACGGCACCATCACTTCGCGTAACACTGACATCGGTGACCTCATCAACGCAGGCTCCGGCTCGGCCTCGCCACGTGCGCTCTTCCAGCTCGCACAGACAGACCGCATGCGCGTCTTCGCCTCTGTCCCTGAGATGTACGCCAATCGCATCCATAACGGCACTGCGGCCACCATCTCGCAGGACTCCGCACCCGGCGAGGCGATGCACGGCTTCGTCACCCGTAATGCCGATGCGATCGATCGCACCACGCGAACCCTCAACGTGGAAGTTGATCTGAACAATCCAGACGGCAAGCTGCGCCCGGGCGCCTACGTCTTCGCACACTTCAATTTGCCCGGCTCAGGCTCGGCCTTCACCATCCCCTCGAACACGCTGCTCTTCCGTGCCGAAGGACCGCGCGTCGCCATCGTCCGCGACGACCGTGTGCACCTGCAGGCCGTTCACGTCGGGCACGACTACGGCGACACGGTGGAAGTGGTGTCGGGCGTCGATGCAAACGACGCCATCATCCTCGATCCTTCGGATTCACTGGTCGACGGTGCGCACGTTCGCGTCAGCACAACCAACACGAAAGGCACACGATGAAACGGCTTGCGCTCATCGGTATCAGCGCCATCGCGCTGACCGTCACAGGCTGCCGCGTTGGACCAAACTACGTGCGCCCGGCCGCGACAGCCACGCCACCTTCGTTTAAAGAGCAGCCTCCAAGCACCTTCTCCGCCGAAGGCTGGAAGGTCGCACAACCAGCAGACATGCTCGTCAAGGGTGACTGGTGGACCATGTTCGGCGATGCGCAACTGAACGCGCTGGAAGCACAGGTCGATCCCGCAAACCAGTCACTCCGCGCCGCTGAAGCAAACTACCGCGCAGCAGCCGCGGACGTCGCCTTCTATCGCGCCAACCGCGCTCCCACCGTCGGCGTCGCACCTGCTGTCTCCACCGTACGTAACTCGTCCAACCAGCCATACTTCAACCAGAACAGCGCAGCCGCTGGCGCAAACGGCGTCGGCAACCTGTCGCTTCCCTTCTCGTTGAACTACGAGGTCGATCTCTGGGGTCGCGTTCGCCGCTCCATCCAGCAGGCCGGCGACCAGGCACAAGCCACAGCAGCAGATCGCGAAAACATCCGTCTCTCGCTGCACGCCGAACTCGCGAACGACTACCTCGATCTGCGAGCAGCAGACGCACAGAAGAAGCTGCTCCACGAGACCGTCGGCGCCTTCCTCCGCGCACTGCAACTCACACAGGACCGCTACGATGGAGGCGCCGCTCCCCTCAGCGATGTCTCGCAGGCACGCGTACAGCTCCAGTCCGCACAGGTACAGGAAACCGATGTTGATGTGCAGCGAGCGCAACTCGAACACGCCATCGCCGTACTCATCGGCAAGGCTCCCGCCGACCTGTCCATCCCGCGCACACCCGTCACCGTAGCTCCGCCAGTCATCCCCGACGTTCCGGGCATGCTGCCGTCACAGTTACTCGAACGCCGGCCCGACATCGCCTCCGCCGAGCGCCGCATGGCCGCCTCCAATGAACAGATCGGCATCGCGGAAGCAGCCTTCTATCCCACGCTGTCCATCTCGGCAGCGGCAGGATTCGTAGGTACCTCCGCAGTGAACTGGTTCACCTGGCCCTCGCGCTTCTTCGCCGTTGGTCCCACGCTCTCGCAGACGCTCTACGATCACGGCCGCCGTCGCTCGCTGACCGACATCGCACGAGCCAACTACGACAGCACCGTGGCCGACTATCAGCAGACGACGCTCGAAGCCTTCCAGCAAGTGGAAGACAACCTCGCCGCTCTGCACCAGCTGGAAGTCGAAGCCGAACAGCAACGAGGTGCCACCGCCTCCGCACAGCAGTCGCTCGATCTCTTCAACGTGCGATACGAAGGCGGCGTCGACACCTACCTGCAGGTCATCACCTGGCAGACCTCGCTCCTCCAGAACCAGCGCAACGACATCGACATCCAGCGCGGGCGTCTGGCCGACACCGTCCTCCTGATTAAGGCGCTCGGCGGCGGATGGAACCAGGCCAGCCTTCCCAAACCCTAAGCCGGCACATCACAACTCAGCACGACAAACGGCGCGGCTTCAGGCCGCGCCGTTTGTTGCATTGCAGACACAAAGTCAAAACGTACTGAATCGATTCATTTCACTCCGAAAAGGCATCCGAAGCAGCCTGGATGCGTCATTTACCGCCCAATGTTTATAGGGGTTGAGACGTCTCACAGCCTGCGGAATTAAGCAAAAAAAAGTATCTTGCACTTTTCCCTCCCCCAGACTTAAACTCCTCGGCGCTCGGGCAAACATGGCATCGCACGCCGCCAGAATTAACCAGCGTAAGGAAGACCGATGGACACAATGCTTAGCTCGCCAGACGTGACAGCAGACGCAGTGCTGCAGGGACACTTCACCGCAGCAACAGAGCATCCGCATCGCGACCCCTACCTCGTGAAGTCCGTCGTACACGCATCGCAGATACTCTCTGCGTTCCACGACGGATCAGACGTAATTCCGCTGAAAGAAATCGTGCGGCGATGCGGTCTCCCCAAGTCAATGGTCTTCCGCCTCCTCTACACCATGACCACATGCAACATCGTAGAGAAGCTGGAAAACAACCGCTATCGCCTGAAGGTGCGCCCCGCAGACGATCTGCCACTACCCGCAGAAACGCTGGCCCCAAAACGTCGTCGCATCACTGACGTCCAGCCAGCACTTCCGAAAGGTGCACCGCACATCGGTTTGAGTTCTGGCTAATCTGCTCGCGGCAGCTAAAGCCGTTCGTGACGATGATGTCCTCACTCGCAGCCGCGCGCACCGCAGGCATCAACACGCGCTCAGCCAGCGTTTGCGACACGTCGAACTTGTCTTTCTCAAAGCCAAACGGACCGGCCATACCGCAGCATCCTGAGTCCAGAAGCTCCACCGCGGCCCCCGTGGCATATAACAGTTTCATCTCATCCTTCATGGTCATCTGCGTCTTCTGATGGCAGTGACCATGAACGACGATGCGACGTCCTGCCAGGTCTGGCGGGACATACGGCTGCGGACTGTTAGCCAGCGCTTCACTCAACATAATGGTCTGTCGGGCCAGCTTCTGCGCCCGCTCATCATGCGGAAAGAAGTTGATCAACTCATCACGAAAGACAGTCGCACAACTCGGTTCAAGCATCACCACCGGCATGCCCGCATCAATCTCCGCTGCAAACATCGTGAGGATATTCCGCAGGTATCGCTTGGCTTCATCCAAAAATCCAAAGTCATACAACGGCCGTCCGCAACATACATGCCGCTTCGGCACCTGGATGTTATAGCCGGCAGTTCCCAAAACATCCGCCGCAGCATGTAGAGCCTGCGGATGGAAGTAGTTATTCCATGTATCTGCCCACAGCAAAACATCTGCACGCTTAGACTGCGGCCGCCATCCATGTGTGCTTTGATACGTGTCGCGGAAGTTCTTCGCAGCAAATGCAGGCAGCGTGCGCTGCGGCGCGATACCCAATGCAGACTTAGCCAGCGATGCCAACGGAGCGAACTTCATCGGCAGATTTGCAAGTGAAGGCGCAACAGACGCTGCATGCGCGAGCTTGTCCATGTAGCCAAAGGCGTAGTGATACACCGGATGTCTCTTGTGCTCGTAGTGATGCGCGAGAAACTCTGCCTTCCAGGTCGCCATGTCGACGTTGACCGGGCACTCTGTCTTGCATGCCTTGCAAGAAAGACAGAGGTCAAGCGCTTCATGGATCTCTTCGTTATCCCACTTACCGGGGATGGTGTCGCCCTGCATCATCTCCCACAGCAGGCGTGCGCGGCCACGTGTGCTGTGCTTCTCTTCCCGCGTAGCCATGTAGCTCGGACACATGGTGCCATGGTCCTGACGGCGACACGCACCAACGCCAACGCAACGCTCTGTCGCCTCGGCAAACATCCCATTGTCATTCGGATATTGAAACCAGGTCTTCGCGGGTGTAGGCGCATAACCGGGTCCAATGCGCAGATTCTCAATCGCATCGTAGACCGCAATGGGATCGATCAGCTTACCGGGATTCATCCGGTTCGTCGGATCCCAGAGCGCTTTGAACTCTACGAACGCAGACATCAGCTCCGGCCCAAACATCTTCGGCAGCAGGCACGCGCGCGACTGCCCATCCCCATGCTCACCGGAGAACGATCCGCCATACTTCAACACGATGTCCGCGGCTTTGTCGATGAAGTCGCGATACTTAGCAGCGCCCGCCGTCGTCTTCAGGTCAAAGCTGATGCGGAGATGGACGCAGCCCTGGCCGAAGTGACCATACATCGGCGTGCGGTAGCCGTAAGCGTTCAGCAGACCGAAGAGTTCTCGCAGATAGGCACCAAGCTTCTCCGGAGGTACAGCCGAATCTTCCCAGCCCTCCCAGCCGCTCTTCTCACCGGGCACGAAAACACTCGCGCCCAATGCGGACTCGCGCACCTTCCACACACGCGCAGCCTCAGCCTCGGTATACCGTGCGATGACTGGCTGCTCAGCGTAGCGACCCGCGTCCTCAACAAAGCGATCGACCTGCGCATCGACATCCGCGTCAGAGTCCGCACCGAACTCACACAGCAGAAAGCCGCGGCCCGCAGGCAGCAAACGAACATCGTCCACAACAAGGTTCTTGCGGAGCATGAAGTCGACGAGCAGACCATCGAAGCCCTCCAGGCCGATCGGCTTATGCTCCAGCACTGCTGGTACGTGGTCTGCTGCGATGAACGCATCGGCGAAGCCCAACACAACAAGCCGGCGATGCTGCGGGCTCGGCTTGAGTTCGCACGTCGCTTCGAGGATGGTCACGCACGTTCCTTCGGTCCCGACCAGCGCACGCGCTACGTTGAAGCCATTCTCTGGCAGCAATTGATCCAGGTTGTAGCCTGAAACGCGCCGAGGGATATCCGGGAAACGCTCCCGCACCAGCACAGCATAGCGATCGCGAAGCGACTTCAGCCCCGCATAGATCTGTCCTTTACGGCCGCCCGCCGCAATGATTGCTTCGAGTTCAGCCTCACTCGTCTTACCAACGCGCATCCGCGTGCCGTCATACAGCAGGATGTCGAGTGCCTCGATGTTATCGACGGTCTTACCGCCCATCAAGGCATGCACGCCGCACGAGTTGTTGCCGATCATGCCGCCCAGCGTGCAGCGACTGTGCGTTGCAGGATCGGGCGCAAAGGTCAGCTCATGCTTCTCTGCCTCGAAGCGCAGTGCATCCAGCACAATCCCCGGCTCAACACGAGCCATCTGCGTCACAGGATCCAGCGCGACGATATTGCGCAGGTACTTTGAGAAGTCCATGACGACAGCCACATTGCAGCACTGACCCGCGAGACTGGTACCACCGCCGCGAGACAACACAGGCGCGCCAAACTTGTGGCACGCAGCCATGGTCGCAATGACGTCATCGATGGATCGCGGCACTACAAGGCCGATAGGCACCTGCCGGTAGTTCGAAGCGTCCGTGGCATACAGCGCACGCGAAGCTGCGTCGAAACGTACCTCGCCCTGCACCGTCTGTCGCAGCGTGGCTTCGAGGCCCGCGGCAGAGGAGAAATCCTCATGCGGGTGCGTGTGGTTCTTCGTGGTGTTCGTGAGAATGGGGAATGGTGTTGCGGACATCGTTATCGAGACCCTTCGGACCCACTCTAAACGAAGCCGGAGCCTGCGAGATACCCGCCTGCCAACACGTTGTCATACCGCAGCAAAACTGGGTGCCAAGGAGCTAAGACGTCGCTCCCACCAGTTCCGGCACGGCGTTCTCTCGCACAGCCACCGGCAGCAGTATCTCAACGCTCAACCCACCACCATTCCGGTTGTGTGCGCTGATGCGGCCGCCGTGCAGCGCCACGGCACGCTCTGCAATGGAGAGACCAACCCCGAAGCCGCCCGTAGCATCGCGCCGTGCGGAGTCCGTGCGGTAGAAGGCGCGGAAGATCATCGCCAGATTCTGCTCCGGCACGCCCGGTCCACGGTCACTGACGATGACGTGTACGGCAGGTCCAATGAGCACTGCGTGCTGTTCCGCGTAAACCTCGACCTCAACCGTCGTGCCAATCTCTGTGAAACGGATGGCATTGCGGATGACGTTCTCCAGCGCCCGCCGCAGGAGCTCACGATTGCCAGACGTCTGCGGCACCGGGCCGCGCGAATGGAAGAGAATATTGCAGCCGCGGCCCGCAGCTTCAAACTCCATGTTCGGCAGCAGCGAGCGCACGATCTCCTCGGCAGATACAGTCTCCTTCAACGCAGACTGCGGTGTGCTTTCCATGAGTGACAGCGTCAGCATCTGGCCGATGAGTTCATTCACACGCTCGGCCTCCGCCTCCATGCGGTCCAGTGATGGCAGCGGCTGCTCACTCTCTTCGCGTGTCATCTCGAGCGCCAGCCGTAACCGGGCCAGCGGCGACCGTAGCTCATGCGAAATGTCGCGAACAAGAACCTTCTGTGCTTCGATTAGTTCATTGACGCGCTCGGCCATGTGATTAAAGTCCAGCATCAGCTCGCGGATATCCGCGCCACCAACACTGCTCCACCAGTTACGCGCGACCGGCAGGCGTACGGAGAGATCGCCTGCAGCGAATGCCCGGAACGCAGCCGACAGCCGGCGCACCGGTCGCGTCAGGATCAATGCCAGAACGAACGTGACGATGATGGATGCAGGCAGCGCATTGCGCGGCAGTGGTGGGATGCCGAGGCCGTGTACATACTTCGTACGTCCAAAGAGCAGCCAGTGGCGACCGTCCGTGCTGGTGACCGGATGCATCTGGATCCACGACTCACCCGCGCGAGCATTCAACCCCCAGCCGTGCAAGTCACCAAGCGTGCGCTTGATCAGGCGCTGCTCTTCCGCGCTCAGCTTCTCGTTGCACAGCGGCGTGCCATCTGTGCGCAGCACAATGAAGGAGCCCTCGGACTGCGTCAGGCCCGTGCACCCATCTTCTGCAAACTCGCGCAGTGAGTCGTCGACGATGCGTCGGCTACTGGCCTGGCCGGCCGCGCGAAAGTTATCTGCAGGCCCGGGATTCGATCCAGGAAACAAGAGCGTCGAACCGATGAGGATGCCCAGCGCCGCGAGCCAGAACGACAGGAACAACTGTAGGAAGAATGTCTTCATGCCCGCGCGCCTCCTGCTTCTTCATCCTGCACCAGCAGGTAACCACTATTGCGTATGGACTTTACAGTACCCTTGAATCCTTCCAACTGATCCAGTTTTCGCCGCAGGCGCGAGACATGCATATCCAGACTGCGATCAAACGGTCGCGATTCGCGATCGAAGGCCTGCCGCGTCAGGTCTTCACGGTCTACCACCTCCGCACCGCCGCGCAACAGGGTCGCCAGCAAGCGGTATTCAATGTCCGTGAGGATAATCACCTGCCCCCGAAAGCTGATCTCGCGCCTGGCCTCGTTCGTAACAAAGTCGGGTGCGATGGTATCGGCATCCTCGCGTGGCGCAGCACGACGATGGATGGCACGCATCCGCGCCAGCAGTTCCCTCGGGTTGAAGGGCTTGCCAAGATAGTCGTCAGCGCCCATCTCCAGGCCAACGATGCGATCGATCTCTTCGCCGCGCGCGGTCAGCAGCAACACGGGCACATTATCCGTAGCGCGAATCCGGCGCAGCACGTCAAAGCCGTCCATGTCCGGCAGCATGCCGTCCAGAATGATCAGGCTGGGCGATAGCGATTGCGCGGCTCGAATGCCGTCCTGCCCATTGTGCGTGGACGTGACCTTCCATCCATGCCGAGACAGGTAGCTCTCCAGCATGGTGCACAACTCCAGGTCGTCATCGACCAATAGAACGCTTTCCAGATCCGGTGCCACAGCCGTCGACGCCCCCGCTTACAGCCATAGTTTGTCACTCAAGTACGCCCGAATTTGGCGTTCGTTACAAACCTTTACACTCTGTGACTTTCGGTAGGGTGGAAACACGGTCTTCTGTTCGTGCGCCGGTTGGCTTTGGCCGCGGTTCCGAACACTTTGAGGTCACAGATGAACAAGTCCCTATCTCTTTTCGCGCGGTCGGTCATGATGACTGCCCTGCCGATCGCCGCGTGCGTGACGACACTGCATGCGCCCTCGGCGTGGGCACAGGCAACGGCCGCCGGCACCGTATCCGGCTTTGTGCTTGATCCGGACCAGGCTGCGATCCCGGGCGCTACGGTGACGCTGACACCTGCCAGCGGCTCCGCACTTACCGTTACCTCTGGTGCTGACGGCGGCTACAGCTTCCGCAACGTCCCCACCGGTACCTACGCGCTCACCGTCTCCATGCCCGGCTTCGCCTCATTCGTCCGTCAGGGTGTGCGTGTGACGACAGCGCCGCTGGCGATCAACGCCGGCCTTGCGGTCCAGTCAGAAAACACCGAGATCAATGTCACGACCGAGAACACCAAGGTGTCCGTCGATGCCGATGCCAACGGCAGCTCGGTCGTCATCAAGGATAAGGATCTGGAAGCACTCTCAGACGATCCAGACGAACTGGCCGACCAGCTATCCGCGCTCGCCGGCCCTACGGCCGGTCCCAGTGGCGGGCAGATCTACGTTGACGGCTTCACCGGCGGCACTCTCCCGCCAAAGTCGTCGATCCGCGAAATCCGCGTGAACCAGAATCCGTTCTCGGCACAGTTCGATAAGCAAGGCTTCGGTCGTGTGGAAGTCTTCACCAAGCCGGGCACCGACAAGATTCACGGCCAGATGAGCTTGCAGGGCAACACCAAGCAGTTCAATACCTCAAGCCCGTTCCTCGGGTCGAGCAACCAGCAGCCCGACTATCACCGCATCTTCTTTCTTGGATCCTTGACCGGTCCACTTACAAAGAGCAGTTCCTACTCCGTGGGCGGCAACTACCGCGACATTCAGGACAACAGCATCTTCGCCGGCCAGATTATCAGTAATCCTGCGACACCCGGCGTTCTGTGCGCGCCCGGCAACCTGGCATGCGCATTGAATCCATATCCTGATACTGCCCGCGCGACCTTCCACCCGCAGACGCGGTACCAGATCACGCCACGCATCGATCTGGCGTTGAGCGCGACCAATACACTTACGGTGCGGTACCAGTTCGAGCACAACACGCAGACCAACGCCGGCCTCGGTTCGACCTCGTTGAACACCACGGGGTACAACACCGGTCAGCGTGAGAGCCAGTTGCAGATCAGTGACACCCAGATCTTCAATTCGAAGATCATCAATGAAACCCGCATGGCGATTGAGCGTCAGAACAATACGCAGAATCCGCTGAGCACCGCACCGACGCTGACGCTGACCGGCTACTTCGCCAGCGGCGGCTCGGCAGCCGGTACGCAAAGCAGCACCATGGATCACTTCGAGTTGCAGAACTACACATCCATCGCGCTGCAGAAGAACTTCATCCGCATTGGTGGGCGTCTCCGGATCAACCGCGAGGCGCTCTTCTCCACCGCAGGATCTAATGGCTCGTTTGTCTATCAGAGCGCCGCGAACTACGTAAGCAACAATCCGTTCCAATATCGCGTCACGACCATCAGCAATCCCAAGGCAGAGCAAAGCATTGCCGACCTTGGCCTGTATGCGGAAGACGATTGGCGCATCAAGCCGAACTTGTCGCTTAGCTACGGCATCCGGTACGAGACGCAGAATAAGATCCACAGCAACGCCGACTTTGCGCCACGCTTTTCCCTCTCTTACGGCATCCCTCGTAAGACGGGCAATCCGCTGACCGTCCTCCGTGCGGGCTGGGGCATCTTCTACGATCGCTTCGATGTCGCCGACAGCATCCAGACGCTACGGCAGAATGGCATTAACCAGGTGACTCAGATCTACCGCGCTGCAACCCCGACCGGTACCCTGCAGAACTGCAGCCCGACGAACATCGCGGCATGCGGCAGCAGCACGTCAGCGTCGCAAACCACCTACCAACTCGGCGCTGGTCTGCGCAGCGCGTACACCATGCAGACCACCATCGGTCTGGACCAGCAGGTGGGCAAACGCACGACGATCTCCTTCAACTACATCAACAGCATCGGCAATCATCAGTACTTGTCGCGTTCGATCCCAAGCGGCAACAACTACATCTACCAGTACCAGTCGGGCGGCGTCTTCCGGCAGAACCAGTTCATCGCCAACTTCCGTACACAGGTTTCAAGCCGTCTTTCGCTCTTCGGCTTCTACAGCCTGCAGTACGCGAACTCGAATGCGAACGGTGCGAACAGCTTCCCGACGGACAGCCTGAATCCTAAGACGGACTACGGCCGCTCGCTCTTCGCGCAGCGTCATCGCGTCTTCCTCTTCGGTAACATCCAGGCGAAATACGGCATTAACCTGAGTCCTTTCCTCTCGGTGAACTCAGGCAACTTTTACAACATCACCACCGGCACCGATGTGAATGGCGATACCCAGTTCAATGACCGTGCGGGCTTCGCGAATGGCGTCTCCGGTAACTGCAAGACGGCGACTGACTTCACGATCTCGGTTACGGCAGCCAACCGCGTCACTCCCGGCTACTGCACTGGTCCTGCGAACGTGCAGGGTAACCTGCGCATCGTGAAGGTCTTCGGCTTCGGCAAGAAGTCCGGGGCACCCAATGCCGCTGGTCAGGGTGGTCCCGGCGGACCGCCCGCAGGCGGACCGCCTCCCGGTGGCCCTGGCGGCGGTGGTGGTGGACGCGGCGGTCCTGGCGGCGGTGGTCCCGGTGGCGGCTTCGGCGGCGGCATCAGCTCCCGCAACAAGTACACCGTGAACATCGGCGCGCAGATCCAGAACCTCTTCAACTACGTGCCGTATTCAACGCCTAACGGTTCCCTGTCGAGCTACAACGCGGATCCTTCGAAGAACCTCTTCGGACGGTCCACATCACTCAGCTCGTTCGGCCCTGGCGGCAGTTCCGCCGCGGTACGAACGGTCACACTGCAGATGAACTTCAGCTTCTAATCCTGAAGGAACGGCAACATCAGAAGGCGCGCCGATGGGCGCGCCTTCTGCGTTTTCCAAACGCAAGTAACGCTTGTCCCGCTTTGGTCTTCCCATCACCGCAACGAAGAGAAAACTGCTTGGATAACGACTCGGCCTGTGGGAGCATGGCTCGAACCTCTCCAGGAGCAGTCATGCGTCTTTGCCTTGCGTTGCTCTGTGCTCTCGCGTCGCCGATCGTGCTCATCGCTCAGGCACCGCCCGCAGCGGCTACGCCAGCGGCCACGGCAGACACGATCCGCACGAGTACCCAGATCGTCGTCCTGGATGTCAGCGTCACCGGCGCCGACGGAGTTGCGGTGACCCACCTGAAGGCAGGCGACTTTGCCGTGCTGGAGAATGGCGCGCCACAGCATGTGGACCACTTCGAGGAACATACCGAGGCTTCCTCGGGTCCCAGCACCCAGACGGTTCCGCGGATGCCTGCGGGCACCTACACGAACTTCTCACAGGTGCCGGACGACGGGCCCCTCAACGTGATCCTGCTGGACACGCTCAACACGCCGATGGCGAGCCAGATGGTAGTGCGGCAGAAGATGATCGCGTTCCTTGAGAAGATGAAGCCCAATCAACACGTGGCAATCTTCGGCCTGTCTCGTCGGCTGTACCTTCTCCAGGGATTCACCTCGGACCCGGCGCTGCTCCGGGCAGGCCTGCAGGGCAAGCGTTCGAAGAGCAAGCAATCCCCGGTGCTGGCAGAGCCGCTCGGAACGCAGACCGTCTCAGATCAATTAACCGAATCCATGGGTAATGTCCCCGGCGCCGCAGAGCTCGCCGCGAACCTTCAACAGTTTGAGGCCGTGGTCGCGAGCGATCAACTGCGCACCCGCGTTCTGCTCACTCTTACCGCCCTGAACCAGATGGCGCGCTACCTCAACGGTCTGAACGGGCGCAAGAACCTGATCTGGATGTCCGGTTCCTTCCCCTTAAATGTGTTGCCCGACGGCGATTTGAAAGATCCATTCGCTGCGGTCATGAGTATGGAGAACGAGTTCCGCGAGACCACGAACCTGCTCGCGCGGTCCCAGGTGGCCGTCTATCCTGTGGATGCCCGCGGCCTATTCGCGGCGCCCATGATGGACGCCTCCAACTCGCTCTCTCAATACGGCCGCAATCCTGCCCGACTCAACAAGGACACACAAACCTTCTTTACCAACACCGCGCAGGAGCACAGCACCATGCTCGAGATGGCTGAGGCCACCGGTGGCAAAGCCTTCGTCAATACCAATGACCTGACCGGCGCCGTAGACTCCGCCTTTCACGCGGGGGCCAATTACTACACGCTCGTCTACAGTCCTACGAATCGGGACTGGAATGGCAAGTACCGGAAGATCGTCGTCCGCGCAACCTCCGGCATCAAGTACACCTTGACCTACCGGCGTGGCTACTACGCGGATGATCCCTCGTATAAGCATCTGGATCATGACAGCACTGCCGCTACAAAAACAGCAGGCGTCAGTATCGATCCATTGAATGCTGCCATGCAGCGCGGCGCTCCGGACCCCACCCAGATCCTCTTCAAGGCCAAGATCGTTCCAAACGGCACGTCCGACAAAATCGCAGAAGGCAGTGTCGTCGCCGGCAAGGTAAAACCACCCTACCGTAACTTCACCATCTACATCGCCAGCAGCGTGAACGACTTTGACTTCCAATTGCAACCCGACGGCACACGCATCTCCGGCGCACGATTCGCAACCGTGGTTTACGATCCCGATGGCCAGCCCATGACACTGTTCTCACAGAACGCACAGGCAAAGATCACGCCCGCGGCCTTCCAGCAAATGTCCCAGTCCGGCGTGCAATACCAGGAACAGATCAGCGTTCCCATGAAGGGCGAATATTTCTTACGTATTGGCTTGAAGGACAACCTGAGCGGCAAAGTTGGAGCCATTGAGATTCCAGTAAGCGTCATCCCCGCTGCCGCTCCGGTCAGCGCCACGAAGTAGGCCTGGACAAATAAACGAACTACTCCAGTGTCGCCGTCGAACTCGCCGACTCCTTCAAAGCGAAGCCGGTAGACTGCAGCCGCCGAGCTTCGCGCACATAAAATGCGATACGATGGGCGGCATCTGCATAATTAAGTCCCTCAAGCCGGATGTTTGAAATGCAGTTGCGCTCCGCGTCGGTGCGCCCAGGCCTCGGCGCCCACGTGAGATAGACCCCCATGGAATCCGGCGCGCTCAGCCCCGGCCGCTCCCCGATCAGCAGCACCATCAACTCCGCCCGAAGCAGATGACCGATCTCATCCCCCACTGCAACGCGCCCCTGTTGCACCACACAAACCGGTCCCGCGACTTTGTCCGGCTGCAGCAACGGCAGTGTGGCATCCATCAGCGGTAACGCATGCCGCTCCACGGCAAGCGCAGACAACCCATCCACAATGGCGAAGACAATCCGGCCGTCATCCACGCCGCTCTTTGTCCGCCCCATCAATTCGTCACGCGAACTCTCGTGGAGCCTGCGCCCAAGGTCCGGTCGTCGCAGATACACGCGACGGTCACGCGGGGACGTCTCCTGGCAGGCCGCACTGCGCAGCAGCATGCCCTCCATCCCTCGCTGACGCAGTTGTTGCAACAGCCCTGCGGAGTCCATCGTGGCATGCACCGCATCGCGTGCCAGTGCGTGATCCAGTTGGAACCGAAGTTGCTCGCGCGTGGGGATTGACGGCCCGGTCAGGCCCAGCGAGATCCGCGCCGCGGTAGTTGCCACTTCGCTACTACGCGCGAGAGTCGAAAGATCCTCACCCACGACGCCCCCCGCCTGGCAGCAGTGCCGCGGGCTGGCCCGCATGCTGCAGACGATGAAAGTCGTCACCCTCCAGCCACCGCTCAAACTCCGGTGCAGGCCGCAGCCCCAGCAGTCGGCGCAGGTAAAGCGCGTCATGGAACGACGTGCTCTGATACCCCAGCATCACGTCGTCCGCACCGGGCACGCCCATGATGTAATTCACACCGGCTGCGCCCAGCATCGTCAGCAGCGCATCCATGTCATCGCCATCGGCCTCGGCATGGTTCGTGTAGCAGATATCGCAACCCATGGGCAGCCCCAGCAGCTTGCCGCAGAAGTGATCTTCCAAACCCGCACGCAGAATCTGCTTGCCGTCATACAGATATTCAGGACCGATAAACCCGACGACGGTATTCACCAGCATGGGCTTGAAGTGCCGTGCAACGGCGTAGGCGCGCGCCTCCAGCGTCTGCTGGTCGACACCATGATGCGCATTCGCAGAAAGCGCACTTCCCTGTCCCGTCTCAAAGTAGAAGATGTTCTCCGCACCCGTCTCACCATCCAGGCCGCCCCGCTTCAACTCGCGCGCCATCGCATGCGCATCCTCCAGCAGCGGCAGGTTGATGCCGAAGGAAGTGTTCGCACCCTCCGTCCCTGCAATCGACTGGAAGAGCAGATCCAGCGGCGCACCCTGCTCCATCGCCTGCATCTGCGTGGTGATGTGTGCCAGCACGCAGTTCTGCGTCGGGATGGCATAGCGCACGCGCACATGATCAATCAGTCGCAGCAGCGTCGTCACAGTCGACACGTTGTCCGACACCGGGTTGATGCCAATGACGGCATCACCCGAGCCAAGCAGAAGACCATCCAGCATGCTCGCTGCGATTCCAAGCGGATCGTCCGTAGGATGATTCGGCTGCAGCCGCGTTGCAAGCCGCCCTGAGAGCCCGACCGTCGTACGGAAGCGCGTCACCACGCTGATCTTTCGCGCAACATAGATCAAGTCCTGCGCCCGCATCAGCTTGCTGACCGCCGCAGCCATCTCCGGCATTAACGCGCCCGCCAGCGCCGACAGTTGGTCGCCCGTGGCATTGTCAGAGAGCAGCCAGTCCCGAAACTCGCCCACCGTCAGCGATGCGAATGGTGCAAACGCAGCCTGACTCTGCGTTACGTGATGTGTGTCGAAGATCAACCGGGTTACAGCATCGCTCTCGTACGGCACAAGAGGCTCTTCCACGAAAGCACTGAGTGGCAGCTCAGCCAGCGTCATTTGCGCAATTGCGCGCTCCTGAGCACTCGCGGCAGCGACCCCGGCCAGTTCGTCACCGGATCGCAACGGCGAGGCGCATGCCAGCAGCGTTCGCAGATCTGCAAAGCTGTGCCGCACACCCCGTACTATGTGGCTATAAATCATCGCCCGATGAGGCAGATTGTAGCGCGACCCACTTCAGCATGAATCCAACGAACCACAAATGCTTTAGGCATTCCTCGGTCGAAGCCCAAGCCACCGTTGGGTCGCAGGCAGACGACGCAGGACAAAGCGCTCCGCAAGGCCCAAAACGATCATCGAGGCACCCAGGAACGGAAAGTACAGACCAAGGAACAACATCACGGCAATCAAGCCCGCAGAGAAACGAACGCGACGAATCGCGACCGGCGCTCCCAACACCGCCTCCGGCTTCCGCTTCCACCACATCACCAGTCCACTGACGCTCAGCAGGACAAGGCCAATCGTGGTGAAAAGACTCACAAGCTGATTCGCCAGCCCGAAGAGCTGCCCTTCGTGCGCGGCGATGCCGGTTCCAATCACCCGGTCCAGCCATGGCTTCGAATGGAAGTCGGTCCGCTTCACAACATCGCCAGTGCTGCCATCGAGTGCCAGATCCACACGCAGCGGTCGATCCCGCGTATCCGACTTGGCAGTCCAATTTCCGCCAGCATGCAGCGGCGGAGCAATCAGCACCGGGTTCGCAAGATGCAGCGGCGCGACTGTCGCAACCATCGTGTCGATCGCAACAAAGGCATTCGGCCCGGTCATCATCGTGGCGTGCCGGCCCCAGACGCCCGCGTGTTCTGCGTGCGCAGCCGCACCGCCGCCCATGTGCGCCATGTCATGTCCCGGCATGCTTGCCATGTCATGCATGGCAGATCCACTCCGCGCAGCCCTCGCCGCCAGCACGTCGGCGCTACTTGTTGTCCAATCCTGACTTACTGCGCGCCCCGCGCTGTAGTGGCGTATTGCTTTCAGGTATCCGCCCCAGCTCTTCGCCCATGGCAGCCCCGTCAGCAGCAGAAACAAAGCGAAGAACGAAACATAGATTCCGGTTACCGAGTGGATGTCTTTCCAAAACGCTCGCCCACCCAGGCCCGTGCGCGGATAGAGCACGCCGCCCAGTCCTCGCGAGTCACGCGGCCACCACAGAAACAGCCCGGTCACAACCACCACCACAGCCCAGCTACCAGCCAGCTCAACGATCCAAGAGCCGTAGTTTCCAAGTAATAGCTCGCCGTGTAACCGTGAGGTGAACACATCGACACGATGATCCTCATCATCGATCTTGAGGATCGCAAGTGACTGCGGATGAACGTAGACGCGAAACTGCTGCGCTTCTTTATCCACCAACACCTGCGCTGCCGAGGTCACCGTATGCGGTAACTCGTAGGAATCGAGCGTGCTGCCCGGCACTGCGCTCAACGCCGCCTGCACCTGCGCATTCGCCGTAGCCCTTTGCTGGATCGATAGACGGTCGTAAGGACGATCCAGCAGACGTTGAATCTGCGGATGAAAGAGGAACACCGTGCCCGTGACCGAAAGCCACAGCACGAAAGGAATACAGAACAGGCCTGCATAAAAATGCCAGCGCCACACGGTGCGGCGGTCTAGCCCCCTCGAGGGAGCGTCATGCAACCAAACGTCGTTCGACATGGTATCTCCGAAAGCATGGACCGGCCTCGCAGCCGGTCCATGAAGGGTTCTCATCTAGAAGCTGATTCGTGCCGCAAGCTGAAGGCTGCGCGGATCGTTGACTGCGGTGGCCTGCCCGAACGTCGCATTGACTGGAGCCGCATCGATTCGCCCTGTTCCAAACGTTCCGTTCGGGATGGCATCGTTGCGATGATTCAGAGCATTGAACGCCTCCGCAACAGCTTCCAGCTTCACCCGTTCCGTAAGTGCAAAGCTTCGACTCAGACGGGCATTCAGGCTGAAGAAATCAAATCCCGTGCCGCTGTTCCGCCCGATGACAGCGCCCCTGATCGCCTGGGAACAGGCGGCTGTTCCGAAGGCAGCAACCGTGCACGGCCGAGCCGTTGTCTGCTGCAGCGTGTTTGCACCGGTGACCACATTGAACGGCAGGCGCGAGTAGTACTGCAGTATGCCGCCCAACTGCCACCCGTGCGTCACGTGGGCCGCGACACTGCCGGCGTGAGTCGTAGGCGAGTTCACCGTTGCATCGAAGACCACGCGATGCCGCTGGTCATCGTCCGATCGCGCTCGATCCACACTGAAGTCGAAGTTATTGATCGGAGAGCTGAAGAAGAATTCGCCAACATTGTCCATGGCCTTCGACCACGTGTAAGACACACGCACTGAACCCCACGAAACAGGCCGCTGTAGAAACGAGACAGCAAGCCCATCGTAGGAGGAGTCAAACCGCGAATCATACGGCTTGATGTTGCCGCGCGCTGTATCTGGACGCGTTCCATTCAGATTGATGTTTGTGTTGTACGACGACAGCAGATGCAGTCCGCGAACATGCTGGTAGCTCACGCCAAGTGAGCCTCTGCCGAATACCTGTTGCTCAACTCCAAGGCTTACCTGTTCCGAGTAAGCATTCTGAACATTCGGATTCATCGTCGAGTAGTTCAACAACGCCCCAGCCGGCGGCGTGGAAGCGGTGTTCGGAAACACCGGGGCTCCGGGTGTCGTCGGCGAGTAGGTGTAACTCAGCAACCTTCCCTGCGTTGGATCCGTCGTGTTGTTCGCAGACAAAAGCGCATTTGCCAGCGCGCGCAGTGGCACACGGTCATAGAAGAGACCGTAGCTGCCACGCACGACCGTCGTCCTGGACCGATACGGCGACCAGGCGAACCCGATACGCGGTGACACGTTGTTCTTATCGGTGTTGATCGAGCGCAGAAACTGCAGGTCATACCGAACGCCGAGGTTCAGAGTGAAGGTCTGTCCAAGCTTCCACTGGTCCTGCGCATAGAAGCCAACATTCGGATTGTTCTGCTGCACAAAGGGTGTGCCGAAACTCTGGGTAAATCCGCCCGTGTTGTAGGTGCCACTGTTGAACGCTGCGAGCGATGCAAAGGTATACGAGCCCCGGATCGACTGCGGGAAGGTAATGGTGTCGCGGTTGAAGAGGAAGTCCGCACCCATCTTGAACGTATGAGCGCCGCGCTGAAGCACAAGGTTGTCGACCACTTCGTACAGGGAATTAAGGCGGCTCGTCGGCGAGGACGAGAATCGCCCAAACGTAGCAATACCGCTGATCGTTACTGCGGGACTGCTGTCCGTGTTTGGTGGGGCGTTCAGACTGTCGTAGGTGAACTGTCCGCGTGTCTCGTTGAAGGTGCGCGGCGACAGCATCGCGACATTACTGACAGCCACCGTGTGATTCTGATCGCGAACGGCAGTGCCAAAACTCACATCCGACAGGCTTCCCACGCCACGAGCATTGACGCTGTTCAATCCGTAGTAGCTGTAACGGATACTGAACTGATCGCGATCGCTGAAGTGGTGGTCGGCACGAACGAAGGCGGTATCGGTATGGACCGTGGTTCCGTACAACGTCGTGGGCCCCGTGCCCACCGACAGACGCGGGCCCGTAAATCCGACAGCATTCAGACGAGCATTGATTGCGGCTGCGTTCGAAGGCGTAATGGTGATGATGCCGTTCGTGTTCAGACGTCGCCCCTCATAGTTGCCGAAGAGAAAGGTCTTGTCCTTCCGAATAGGACCGGAAAGACTCGCACCGTACTGCCCCTGCGTCAGCGGCAGCTTGTTGCGCGAGAGCGGGTTCTGGGCGTTCAGACGCTGGTTGCGCAGGAAGCCGTAAGCCGTTCCGTGCACATCGTTCGCGCCACTGCGCGTGATGATGTTGAAGTAGCCACCCAGCGCCCGACCAAACTCCGCCTGACCGCCAGACGTCACCACTTGAAACTCCCGCACCACGTCCATGCTGTAGAAGTTGCCGGCGAGCCCCGCAGCATCGTCATTCGCGGAAAGACCATCGACGATAAAGCTGTTTGAAAAATTCCTCTGGCTGTTCACCGAGTAGCCCTGCCCCACCACGGGCGAAGTCTCCGCGAAGGTCTGAACACTGCCAGTGTTGGTGGGTGAAACGCCCGGTGCCAGCAGGGCCAGGTCCAGGAAGTTACGGCCGCTGAACGGCAGGTTGTTCACCTCCGTTTGCAGCACCGTCTCTGAAATCTGGCTGCGATCCTGCTCCATCACAGGGGCCTCGGCGGCAACGGTGATGGCGGTCGTCGCCTCACCAAGCGGCGCTTGAAGCACCAGGTCAAACGCGGCGCCAACCGTTAGTTGAACTTCGCGCGCGGCCTCTGCAAAGCCTGCTGGGTGGGCTGTGAAATGGTAGGTGCCGACCGGCAGCAGTGGCATACGAAAGCGCCCCTGCGCATCGGTCTCTACCATGCGCGACTGGCCGGTGGCACGATCAAGCGCCGTCACAGCGGTCCGCGGAATCGAAGCTCCCGTGGGGTCAAGCACACGTCCTGTAACGGACGCGGTCGTCAGGCCCTCCTGCGAAAATGCAACCGCAGACAAAGCAAGCGGGCAACTGAAGGCCAGCGAAATACGAAAAGCAAATCTTGAGCGGAACAAGGTAATCTCCAGCGTTGGATCGCGTCAGACAGACGCCATCCTGTGCAGCTTCCAGAACGGTGAGTGCACTGCAGCTCGGACACTTTCCCTCGATTCAAGGCTACGAATGGATGATCCATCCGCAAGCAGGAAGAAACGTGCCGGTGCTTGTGCTCTGGCTACAGGAAGATGCTTACTGGTGGGCCGCGCTTCTGGCGGCTGCGATACCGCGCAACGCGCCACTTCGACTCTGTCTGGGCGATGCCCGTGGGATGGCTGACAATCGAAGCGTAGATCGCCTGTTCTGCGGGCGGCGTGGCGACATCATGCGGAGCAGCAACGGACGCTTGCGGATACATCGGGCACTTCTCCGCCTTGGCACGGATGTGTGTCCCGGTGGAAGCGTCAGAACTGCCTGTCGCCATCAAGCAATGATGCTTTCCATTGCGACGGCAGCATGCTGGCAGATGGTCGTCTGACCCGGTCGTCAGTGCCAACAGCGGCGACGCCATGGGAAGTCCCATGAGCATCAGCAGCAGAATGGCAAGGAGTTTCATCCGTCACGATTGAAGCATTGAATGTCGATAGCCGCAAGCCTCTGTTTTTCGAGCGCCACCGTACAGTCCCTGATTCCCCCGGTAGCAACCCAACTCCAAGTGTGTCAGTATCAGAGAAGAAACGGCGAAGGCTTATCATGCCATCGCCGCGAGGTCCGCATGGGCGAAGGGGCAGTTTTGAAGAAGCAACTCGAATTACATTCCAAGGTGGCGAGCTGGTATCCAACCGCCACAGAAATCACCCAGAACCAGCGCGAGCAGGTCCTGAAATCTCGCCAGGAGGCAGCCGCTTTTGCCGCGCAGAAGTTTGGCAAGCAGGAATCTCCGTGGTGGCGCCGTCTGTTGAAAAAAGCAAGCTAGTTCTACCGCAGCAGTCGCAAGCTCCTCACTGACAGACAACAGACTCCTTTCGCCAGATCGCACGGCGAAGCGGAGTAGCTGACGTTGCGGGCGTGGACAGTCCCCTATTGAGGCGGTATAGTTCGCGTGTTGAAGTATCCCTCACACGAGGAGACTTGAAGCCGTCGTCCGTCCCGAGACGCCAAGAGTAACGCCATGATTGCAACGCGCAGAACATTCCTTCAGGGCGCAGCCATAATGGCTGCGGCTGCCGGCTTCCCCACGATCGTCCCGTTCTCCGCGCTGGGGCAAAGCTCGCCCTCGAAGCGCATCAACGTGGGCGCCATCGGTGTGGGCCGCATCTCTCGCGGACATGACCTTCCGGGCATCTGGCAGTTTGACGGTGCGCGCATCATGGCTGCCTGCGACCTGGACGCCAACCGCGTTGAGTCCGGCAAACAGCTCATCAACGACTACTACGCAAAGAAGTCCGGCAAGCCCTACAACGGCGTCACCGGCTACAGCGACTATCGCGAACTCCTTGCGAACCGCGACATCGATGCTGTCGTCATCAGCACGCCAGATCATCAGCACGCAGCCATCGCCGTGGCTGCCGTGCGCGCGGGCAAGGATGTCTATCTCCAGAAACCCGCATCCCTCACCATCGCCGAAGGCCGCTATCTTTCAAACGCCGTACAGGCTTCCGGACGCATCCTGCAGGTAGGCAGTCAGCAACGGTCGTGGTCGCAGTTCCGGTACGCGGCAGAGCTCGTCCGCAACGGCCGCATCGGCGATTTGAAACACGTTGAAGTCGGTCTTCCCGGTGATCCCGCTGGACCGGAAGCACCGTCCATGCCCGTGCCCAAGGGCTTCAACTACGACGCATGGCTCGGCACCACGCCCGAGGTGTATTACACCGAGATCCGCGTCCATCCGCAGAAGGGCTTCGACCGCCCCGGTTGGCTGCGTTGCGAACAGTTCGGCGCGGGCATGATCACCGGCTGGGGCGCACACCACGTCGACAGCGCGCACTGGGGCATGAACACCGAATACACCGGCCCCATCGAAGTCTGGGGCTCCGCCGAGTTCCCAAAGAGCGGCCTGTGGAACGTCCATGGCAAGTTCCTCACCCACGCCGTCTACGCGAACGGCGTCACCATGGATATCTCCGGCGACTTCCCCAATGGCATCAAGTTCATCGGCACCAAGGGATGGGTCTTCGTCACACGCACGGAACAGACGACACCAAGTGATCCCGGCGGCAGCGTGAAAGCCTCAGGCCTTGAGGCAAGCGATCCGCGCATCCTGCAATCCGTCATCGGTCCAGACGAGATCCACCTCTACAAGAGCACCGATCAACACGGCAACTGGCTGGACTCCATCCGTACGCGCCAGGCACCCATCTCACCCGTTGAGATGGGCCACCGCGCTTGTTCCACCTGCCTCATCCACCAGATCGCAATGCACACCAATCGTCACCTGCACTGGGATCCGCAGGCGGAGCGCTTCAAAAACGACGACGCTGCGAACGCAATGCTCTCGCGTCCACAGCGTGCCAGGTATGCGTTCCTGACCTAGAGCGCCTTTACAGCCGGGGACGTTCTCCCGAAACACCGAGCGCACCTTCCATGGCAATGCCCGCCTGCGCAATGGTTCCCTCATCGAACAGCTTGCCGATGAGCGTAACTCCATGCGGCACACGGCGCGGCGGGTTGAACTTCGGCAGCGGCCGCTTCGAATCCGGCGCCCAGTCACTCCGCGCCTCACCCACCGTCACAAATCCCGCGCGAAATGTAAGCGATGGATGTCCCGTGAAGTTCGTGATCGTGAGAATCTCATCGCGCAGCGAAGGAACGAGCAGCAGATCCACCTGCCCCATCACGCGCTCCATCTCCATCGCTACGCGGCGCCGCATACGGTCCGCCTGTACAAAGTCCACCGCAGAGAGAAAACGCGCCTGCCGGAATGAGTTCGGCCAAGCGTCCGGCACCTGCATCTTCAACTGATCATCCGCATTCGACAGCGTCAGTTCCTCAAAAGAAGCCGCGGCCTCCGCAAACAGGATCGTGTTCAGGCTGCCGTAAGGCCAGTCCGGCAGGCTGACCTCGACCGGCACCATCCCAAGTTGCTTTGCCACCTCCAGCGCATGCCGGTCGACATCCGTCGCAGGAGCCTCCGCCATCCACTTCGGAAAGTAACCAACGCGAAGCCCCTTCGCGCCGGCAGAAGCATCGAAGGGCATCGCCGCATCCACACTCGCAACATCGCCGGCATCAGCGCCAGCGATGGCCTGCAACACCATCATCGTGTCCTCAACCGAGCGAGTCATAGGGCCCAGCTTATCCAGCGACCATGCCAGCGCCATCGCACCGCTGCGCGGCACACGCCCATAGGTCGGTCGAAGCCCCGTAACGCCGCAACGCATCGACGGCGACGTGATCGACCCCTCCGTCTCGCTGCCGATTGCAAACCCCACCAGCCCCGCACCTACAGCAGCGCCAGGCCCTGCGCTGGATCCGGAGGCGCCTTCTTCCAGCAGCCACGGATTCATCGTCTGCCCGCCGAACCAAATGTCATTCAAGGCAAGCGCACCAAGCGACAACTTCGCAACCAGCACCGCACCGGCATCATTCAGCTTGCGAACGACGGCACCATCCGCCTTCGGTACGCGATTGCGAAACGGCTCCGCGCCATATGTCGTCGCAATACCAGCCGTGTCGAGCAGATCCTTTAGCCCGTAGGGGACGCCATGCAACACGCCGCGATACTTCCCTGCCGCAATCTCTGCATCGGCAGCACGCGCCTGCTGCAACGCATGCTCTTCTGTCAGCGTGATCACACAACGCAGTTGCGGATCGTAGCGCTTCAACCGCGCAAGGTAGATCTTCGTCAGCCGCTCCGAGCTGATTTGCTTCGACTGAATCCAGTGCGACAACGACGTCACCGGCGCAAATGCAATCGACTCATCATCCGCCAGCAGCTTGGTAGTCACGGTGCTGAAGATCTGCGCAGACTCTTTGCTCGAACCCGTCGAACGATGGCTATCTTTGCCCGACAGCACAGGATTCCACGTCGTGGCAGGAGCCAGCCCATCCTCCAGCGCCACCTTCCGAGGACCGGTGCGTCGTTCCAGCAGGGCCGCCATGCTGTTCTGCCAATTCCCCGCGGCCTCGGCGCGTTTGGCCGGGGTCATGGTGATCTGCATCAGCTTCTCGGCATGCGCAAAGTCCTCCGGCGTCACCTTCGGACCAACAGCAGGCGCCGTCCCGAACGCCGGCGGAGCACCCGCAGTCGGAGGTGCCTGCGGTGCCGGTGTCTGTGCACCAGCAGCGACGGCCAGGGCCGCAGAAGCGCTCTGCACAAGAAAGGCACGACGACTATGAAACTCCATGGCGAACTCCCTTGCTCTCGCTACTTACTTGAAACGAACGGCTACCGCCCGGGAACCGGCGCAACAGCCTGGCTGCAGAAGGATCCTGCGCACGCACGCACGCCGAAGAAGACGTTGTCCTTCGACACCGGCAGCCGGACAGAGTTCGGCGCGGTACCCGGAAACTTCGCTGCATCCACGCTGTACTGCCAGTCCGTCGCGCTCGTCTCGCGCCATACGATCTGGTAGCTCGGCGTAGCAGCAGCGCTTACCGGCGGCTCCCAGGTCAGGATCGTGTCGTTATCAAGATTCGACGTGACCACCCGCACATTCTGCGGAATACCAGGCGACTTCGCCAGCGTGCCCAGCACCGCCATGTTCAAACGAGCGACCTGCCCAATGTAGTTGAAGTCATCGAACTTCAGCAGGTCGCCGTACTCTTTACCGTTCTCTGTGCGCACGTGCTGATGCTGATGATCGAAGTTCTCACGCCACTCCGTGAAGCGAACGGCCGCAAAGCCCTGCTCGCTGAACGACCGATGGTCGCCGCCGCGGAGGAAGCGGTCCAGGCGCAACTCCATTGACGTGCGCAAAGGCTTCGGTGCGGCCGTAGCAAGATACGTGCGGTCCACATCCATCACCTCGCGAGCCAGTTGCCGCGACGGTGTCTCGTTCTCCGCACCGATGTTGAGTGCAGCGCGAATCTGTTCAATCGGCGCAGACGGCAGCAGGCCCTGCGAGAACACGCGGATACGTGTCTTGCTCTGCAACGTATCGCCCGGCGTAGTGTCTCCGCCAACGATGTCGTTGTTCAAAACGCCCTCAAGCTGCCAGCCTTTTTCCTTCGCCAGCTTTGCAAGATGTCCGGATCCGTTCAGACCCTGCTCTTCACCTGCAACGGTCACGAAGACGATCGTCGCCGGGAACTTGTACTTACTCAGGATGCGAGCAGCCTCCATCGAAACCGCAGTACCGCTCGAGTCATCGTTCGCTCCCGGCGCTGGATCGTGCGTATTCATCACGTCGGTCTCGCGCGTGTCGTAGTGACCGGTGACCAGGTACATTCGCTTGCTCGCAACAGGGTCCGTGCCCTTGAGGATGGCGTAGACATTACGCAGCGGCGTCGGCTTGATGATGCGTGGCTTGCTATTGTTGAAGCCCGCCTGCGGCTGCTCGATGAACTCGTCGTACTGCACCTGCAGACATCCGCCGCAGTCCTTGCTGTAGGACTCGAACTGCGACTTGATCCACTCCGCCGCAGCCAGCACACCCGTGCCCGGCTTCAGGTCCGTGTCCGTGGACGAAATGGTCGTGCGATTGTTGAAGTCCACCAGGTGCGAGATGTTTGCCTTGATGCGATCCACCGAGACCTGCTTCAATGCCGCACTGATCTCAGGATCCGCGGGTGCCTTCGCGATCGGTGCGCCCACTGCAGTGAAGTCGATCTTTTCGCTGACGCCGGCCTTCTGCGCCGACAGGCTGAAGCTAGCTGTGGACAAAGCAACTGCTGCGATTACAGCGGAACGAACGAGTTTCATCACCACTCCGAATTAGCGCATGAGCGCAAATGTTCTATGAGAATCGTGCGGCGCTCCCGTAGGAGCGCCGCAGTCTTGGTCCAACGGACAACGGTGACGCAATTTAGAAGATGATCTTACCGATGATCTGCAGCTGACGCGAAGATCCAGAATCACCCGTTGGGAAACGCGTTGAGGTAATCAGGCCGAAGCTGGCAGAGTTTGCCGAAGTAACCGGGTTGCCGAAGTTCGGGTGGTTGAAGATGTCGAATGCATCGGCACGCACCTGGAACTTCACACCCTCCACGATGGTCGTGTTCTTCTCGATCGAGAAGTCGACATCGCTGAATCCGGGCCCGACCAGGGAATTGCGGCTCAGATTACCAAAGCCGGTGGTCGGGATCTGGAAGGTGCAGCCGGCCGTCGCAGCGCCGGTGCAGGTGGCCGCATTGAACCACTGTACCGATCCAGCGCTCGCCTTGGTCTTCACATAGTCCACCGGGCGAAGCAGGTTGGGATGCAGAACACCAGACGTACCGGTGAACGTCGACGTGGTGGTCACGTTCAACGGATTACCTGACTGCCACTGCGCGATGCCAGAGAGCTGCCAACCTTCGACTAGGCGGTTGCCCTTGAACGGCAGCATGTAGATCGCAGTCAAGGCGACGCGATGGCGTGTGTCAAAGTCAGACGGACCATAGTTCAGATAGGGCCGCGTCGCATCCTGGTATGCCGTCCCCGACAACGAACCCAGATCAAGCGACTTCGCCAGGCTGTAGTTGAAGTTGAAGTTCAGACCGTTGTGGAATGCCTTGCGCAGCGTGAACCACATCGCGTTGTAGTTGGACTGACCGAGGCTCGCCACCTGGTTGATGTTGACGGCAATCGCTGCGCCGGGACGAATCGGGCTGGAGAGCGAAAGAGTATTGAACGGCCGCACGCCCGCTGCGTTGGGCTGATTGATATTGAGCGGCTGGCGCAGGTGACGTCCCACCGAACCGTAGTAACCGACGGACGTTACAACGCCAAAGGGCAGTTCCTGCTGCAGGTTCAGATTGAACGTCTGCGTGTAAGCATTCTTGAAGTCACGCGAGATAGCCGAGATAGAAATGCCCGCAGCCGCAGCACGCGTATACAGACTCTCCACCGGGATCGACGGCGTCGCAGTTGAGTTGGTGAACGTTGCGCTGTTCCGGAAGGGAGGGTTGCTGTTCAGACCGCTCACCGCATTGGTTGTGGGCTGATCCGCCATGTAGCCGTATGCACCACGGATCACCGTCTTACCACGGCCCATGACGTCGTAAGCGAAGCCGACGCGCGGCTCGAAGTTATGGTTTTGCTTATAAGGGCTGTTGCCATAGCCATTGGTTCCCACCTGCACCAGCGAGGTGGTCGCCACGTCAAAGTTGACCAGGCGATTCTTACCCTCTACCGGTGAGCCGTTCCACTCGTACCGGAAACCCAGCTCTGCCGTAAGGTTGGGCGTCATCTTCCATGAGTCCTGAACGAAGCCGCCTACAGCATTTACGTAGATGCGGTTGGAAATCGTGTTCGGCGTGATGTTGAACGACGTCGCCTGTCCCGCCTGAAAGTTCGCGACGGTGTTGAAGCCCAGCGTGCCCGTATCACCCGAGAAGTTCGCATTCAGGAACCGGCGGAACTCTCCGCCGATGCGCAGCGAGTGCCGCCCGACCGTGTAGCTGGCCGTATCCGAGAAGATGCCGAACGTGTCAAAACGACCCTGGGGGAAGCCCGAGGGACCGCCGAAGTTGAGAGACGTCTGCGTGATCGTGATCTGCGGAATACCAACGTTTCCGGTGGTGCCGGTTCCCAGGCCCAGCGATGTCGGATCGGTGTTGACCTGCGGCGTGAACTGGATCGCAATACGGTTGAAACCGATACGAGCCTCATTCACAAATCGCGGCGAGAAGACATGAGTTTCATTCAGCGTAAAGATCTGCCGGGTTGCCGAGCGCTGATCGCCGAATCCGGGAACCGTGTTGCCCTGCAAGGTCGGCTCGGTGCGGAGGTCCTTCTGGATCGCATAGAAGCCGTGCACGCTGTCCGACGGACTGAAGGTGTGCGAGATGTCGACGGTGCCCTGGTCCGTATTCACCGGACCAGGCGCGGTGCCCACGAAGCGTGTGAGCTGACCATTTGCATCCAGCGGGCCAGAGTTGGCCAGCGGAATCAAGGCAAGCAGATTGCGCGTTGTTGCATTCGTGACGCCGGCACGCTGCGACGTGGTCAGAACGCCGCTGCTCACGGGAAGTGCCTGCTTCTGGCGCAATCCTTCGTAGCTGAGGAAGAAGAACGTGTGATCCTTCCAGATCGGCCCACCCAGCGCAGCGCCGAAATTGTGGCGCTTGAACGCCGCCATCTGCGTGCCACGAGCCTGGAAGTAATTGCGCGCGTCCAGTGCCTCGTTGCGGATGTAATCGAACACCTCGCCGTGGAAGGCGTTGGAGCCAGAGCGCGTGCTGACATTCACGATCGAACCCGACGACCGGCCATACTCCGCGGAGAATGTCTGGTTGTTGATCTTGAACTCAGAGGTCGTGTTGATCGACGGCTGGAACGTGATCTGGTTCTGCACCATGTCGTTCAGGTTCACGCCGTTGATCTGGAAGTTAACGGAGTCCTCACGGTTGCCGGCCGTCACAAACGAGTTCGCGCCGAGACCACGGCTGGGAGCCGTCAAGCTGCCGGTGGCCGGTGCAACAACACCGCCCGGTGTGAGCACAGTCAGGTCGAGGAAGTGGCGGCCGTTCAACGGGACTTCCTGCACGGTCTGGCGGTCAATGACTTGGCCGACTGTGATCGACTCGGCGTCGATAAGCGGAGCCGCACTCTCTACCTGAACCGTATCGCCAGCCGATGCCAGTGACAAGGGAATATCAAGGCTCGGATGTGCATCCACAAGCAGTGTCATGCGAGGCACCGTGTAGTTACCGAAACCGCTCGCCGTGACCCGCACCGAGTAGTCGCCAGGCGGCAGTGAGGGCGCGACATACTGACCCGCACTGTCGCTCGTGACCGCGCGCTCCGCACCGGTACCAAGATTCTTAATCACGACCTGCGCGCCGGGGAGGACTGCGCCTGAGGGATCCTTGACCGTTCCTGTGAGAGTCGCGGTCGACTGGGCAAAGACAATCGCCGGCGCGATCGACAGAGCTGCGAGAGCGAGAAAGGAATTGCGCTTATTCATACTGCCTCCTGAATTCGCCACGTGGTCTGCGGATCCGTGCCCGCTGAGATCTCCATGGCGTTGGTGCCCTGCCCGTTCGCTGCGGACAGCAATGCTTGCGACTTCGTGGACGTCAGCCCGAAACATCAGTGAACGCGGCGTTTAGGCCTCGAAGACAGCTGCGGAACAAATGTCGGCGGTCGTGATTACTACAAAGGTGTGAATGCTGCGTAATATATCAGATACCAATCAGCAAATCAGACTATTACCCAATGGGTGCCCTAATGCGTGCTTTCTCTTCCTTGATCGCTCCGCTCCTGATCCTTGGAGCTGCCACTGCCGGAGCGCAATCGCACTCGGCTGCTGATGACCTCGCATGGCTGACGAACACGCCTGCCGTCTCCGGCTACGAGTCCGCACTCTCCGCGCGTATCGCAGAGGCGCTCAAAGACATGCACCCCCAGCGCGATGCCATGGGCAATGTCTCCGTTACCTTCGGCAGCGGATCGCCCCGCCGGCTGATTGCCGCGCCCATCGACGAGCCCGGCTACGTCGTCAGCCACATCGAGCCTGACGGCTACCTGCGCGTGCAGCGCCTGCCACAGGCCGGCCTCCCGTCGCACTACAACGAAATGCAGAACGCGCAGCAGATGTTGATCACTACGCGCACCGGTAACGCGCTGCCTGCCGTCGTTGCCGCGCTGTCGATCCACCTGACACCAGGCCGCGCCAACGTCCCTGATCCGGACGACATCGACAATCTGTACATCGACATGGGTGCGAAGACCGCGGCCGGTGTCCTCAGCAGCGGCGTCGACGTGCTCAGCCCGCTGGCTGCCGATCGCTCCATGACGCGCGTCGGTCAACATGCCTTCGCAGGTACTGCCATTGGCGACCGCTTTGGAGCCGCATTATTGCTGCAACTGGCGCGAGCTCTCGCAGCCAGGCCCGGCACCGGCACCACCACCATCGCCTTTGTCACGCAGCAATACAGCGGCTCCCGCGGCCTCACTCGCATGCTGCAGGTCACGCAACCCGAGGAGCTCATCTACATCGGCCGCGGACGCACAGACGCTCGCACGGCCGCTTCAACAACGGCGATAAGCATGGGCTCGGGCCCGCTCAGCTTCACCAATGATGCCGCCGCCTCCACGCAATGGTTCGGCGATACATCCCTTGCGCACGCTTCAGCCGCTGCCTTCCTCATCAAGGGTTACGGTCCCGCCTTCGCATTGCCCGCACACACACTGCACCTTGGTCTCCCGCTGAAGTACCCGCTGACCGCGGGCGAGATGCTGGACAACCGCGATCTGCAGGCACTGCAGCAGAAGCTCTTCCACTTCGTCGGGGTTTCCGCGCCTACCAACACGTTTGGCGCCGTCACTGCGACCGCGTATCCGCCGGCATCGCCAAAGCCAACAACCAGGCCTGACATCAACGCCGTACTGAAGACCATGACGGAGAGCTACGGCGTCAGCGAACAGGAAAAGATGCCGCGCGAAGCCGTGGAACGCCTGCTGCCGCCATGGGTCAAAGCTGAAACAGACGCCGCCGGCAACCTGACCGTGCGCTTCGGTAAGGGTGAGAAACCCGCCGCACTCTTCATGGCGCACACCGACGAACTAGGCTTCCGCATCAAGAGCATCAACGCCGACGGCACACTCGAACTCGACAACAAGGGCGGAGGATCGCCCGCATTCTTCTGGGGACATCCGGCACTCGTCCACACAAGCGCCGGCATGCTGGGCGCAGTCGTCACGCTGCCCGATGACTTCGACTCCGCGAAGTTCCACTTCCCCGCCGACTTCCGCGCGGCCGCGAAACTCAACGTCGGTGCAGCAACCGCTGCCGAGGCTAGCGCACTCGGCATCAAGGCAGGCGACTTCGTCACCATTCCCAAGCGCCTCCGCACCCTCCGCGATGGTCGCGTCTCCGTCCGTAGCCTCGACGATCGTGTCGGCTGCACCGCAATGATCGAAGCCGTATGGGCGCTCGGAAAAGACTTCAACCGCGACGTGACCTTTGTCTGGTCCACGCAGGAAGAGCTTGGTCTGCTCGGCGCAACCGCCTTCGCCGAAGCCGCCAACGCAAAGCACCAGGTCCCCGAAACCGTCTTCGCCATCGACACGTTCGTCTCGTCCGACACACCGCTCGAATCGCACCGCTTCGCCGACGGCAAACTCGGCGAAGGCTTCGTCATCCGCGCCATCGACAACTCGAACATCGTCCCGTGGAGCGCCGTCCAGCGCGTGCAAGCACTCGCCGCGAAGCACAATATCCCCGTGCAGTACGGTGTCACCGGCGGTGGCAACGACGGCGCAGCCTTCGCCCGCTATGGCGCAACCGACGTCGCCCTAAGCTGGCCACTGCGCTATGCACACTCGCCGGCTGAGGTCGTCGACATGCGCGACGTCAACGCCCTCACCGACATCGTCACGGCACTCGCGAAAGACTGGTAATTGTCGGCGGACGACTACCTCCGTACTATGGGGCGTCACGCAAAAGAAAGACTCGAATGTCATCTCTGAAGAAACTGCAGACATCTTTAAGCCTCACGGAACAGGCCCATAAGAGCATCCGGCGCTACATTCTCGCAGAGAATCCTGGCGCCGATGTTCGCCTGACCGAGACGTTCTTCGCAGAGCAACTGGGTATCAGCAAGTCCCCCGTCCGCGAGGCGCTCAACACGTTACAGAGCGAAGGCCTCCTTCGCATCGAACCCCGCCGTGGCGCCTATGTCCACCAGTTCTCCGGCAAGGAGATCTCCGACCTTTACAACCTGCGCGAAGCACTCGAAACCTTCGCCGCAGCCATCGTCCCCATTACGCCAAAGCTCATCACAGAGCTACGTACCAGCGTCGCCCGCACCGAGCAGCTGCTGCGCTCCCGCAAGAAGGCCGACTACATCGAAGAGGACATCTTCTTCCACAGCATGATCGTCCGCTCCACCGGCAATGAGGAGCTTGCGCGCGTCCACAGCAACCTGCAGGACAAGCTATGGCTTTGTCGATGCCAGACGTATCAACTCACGTCCTCTGACACACCCTCCGCCCACCGCAACATCACCGAAGCCATCACATCCGGAGATCGCGCGTTGGCCCAGCAGATGACCAGCTCTCACATTCAATTCGTTCGAAGCGCGCTGCTTGGAGCATGGGAACGCGCGCGTCGCAACGACGAAACCGCACTCATCGCACCCCACGCAGCAGGCGAACCAACCTTACAAGCTTGACGCTGCACCTAGAGCAGCGCCACCTTCGACGGCCCGGCAGTCGACTCCCGCACCACAATGCGCGCAGCCAGCATCGGCTCCGGCAGCAGATCGTCGCCATCGATGTAAGCAAACAGCGTCTGCAGCACGCTCTTTGCCAGGTCCTCTCGCGGAGTCGCAACAGACGTCAGGGGCGGATGCAGGAAACGGCACAGATAGGTGTCATCAAACCCGACGACCGACACATCCTGCGGAATCGCCTTCCCTGCGGCCTGTAGACCACGCAAGACGCCCAGCGCCACCAGGTCATTGATGGCAACCACTGCCGTGAAATGATACTGCTGCTTCAACGCCATCTCTACCGCGCGCAGCCCGGCGGCAGCAGGCTCGCCAGGTTCGTCGATGATGTGCACGTCAGTCTCACGCGAGTTGAACTCTCGCAGCGCTTCCTCAAAGCCGATCTGCCGTTCCATGTGCGAATGCATGGGTGGCACAGCTGCATCCTGCTGTGAATTCTTTACCAGCAGTATCTGCCGATGACCAAGCTGCAACAGATGCTGCACCGCCAGATACATGCCGTGGCGCTTGTCCACGCGAACCGTGCCAATGTGCTGCGCGGAGTGATCGTTGTCCAGGTAGACGGTCGGCGTACCGCTCGCCTTCAAGATGAAGAAGGCCTCCGGATCATTCTCCGAAGTCATCATCGCAATGCCTGCGACCCGCAGTGAAAGCATCTGCCGAACCGCGGCGCACTGCTGCTCCGGATGAAAGTTCGTTGATGTCAGAAAGGTCTCGTAGCCATGCTGTCGTGCCTGGTTATCGAGCGCGCGTGCAATCTCCGCAAAGAACGGATTCATCAGGTCGCTGACGATGATGCCGATGATCTTGGTGCGGCGCCGCGCCAGGTTGCTTGCAAACAGGTTCGGCGTATAGCCAAGCTGTGCAATCACCTCCAGCACACGTTGACGCGTCTCCGGCCGAACGTTTTCCTTATCGTTCAGTACGCCGGACACCGTGCTGAGCGACACCTGCGCAAGCCGCGCGACATCCTGAATCTTGATGCGTTCGGACTGTTTGCCCTTAGGGGCTTGCCGGTTTGGGGTGGAAGCCACCGTTACTATCTCCTGAAGATCAAAACTAGCTGGAACCGATTACGTTTTCGCGATCACGCAACATGAATCCGATAGGCTTCGCGATCCACGCAAGGATACAGGGAATATTCGTCATGCAGGAGCGGCTCTTTGTGTGCAGACAATGCGTTTTGTGCCACATTTTGAGACGATTCAGTGCGATGATTGGCAGCTTTCTGCAGATTGCGTTTCTGGAAGGGCAATCTGCACTGTCGAGACTGCGAAGAGCGGGCTTACCTTTGGCTTGCCCGCTCTTCCATAAGCGCTTTTCGTTGTGGTTTAGTGCGGCAGTGGCTGAGTGCCCTGGATGGTGAAGCCGGCTGTCTGGGCTGTTGCCGTTGCCCTTGGATCTTTGGGTTGTGCGCCACCGATGGCGATGGCGTAGGTACCGGGCTGGATGGCTCGGGTTCCCTTTGCGTCGACTTCGGAGAGCTGGCGTGGGGTAAGGGTGAAGGTGAGCTTTCGGCTTTCGCCGGGCTTGAGCATGACGCGCTGGAAGCCTTCCAACTGCTGCTTGGGCGACAGGCCTGCGTTGCCTTCGGCTGGTGGCAGAAGGTAGAGCTCGGCTACCTCTTCGCCTGCTACCTTGCCTGTGTTCTTGACTGTCACTTCAGCGGTGAGGGTGTCGCCTGCGTTGAGCTTTGCCTTGGCGAGTTTCAGGCCGGAGTAGGCGAACTTTGTGTAGCTGAGACCGAAGCCGAAGCCGTAAAGCGGTGCGCCCTTGAAGTAGCGGTAGGTGCGGTTCTGCATGGAGTAGTCTTCGAAGCCGGGCAGGTCGCTTTCGGACTTGTAGAAGGTGATGGGCAGGCGGCCGCTGGGATTGTTGCGGCCTACGAGAGTGTCGGCGAGTGCGGTGCTGCCGGCTTCGCCGGGGTACCAGGATTCGAGAATGGCGTTGGCCTTCTCGTCGGCGAGGTTGATGGCGAGTGCGGAGCCATTGAGCAGGACGACGATGGTGGGTTTGCCGGTTGCGATGAGGCCCTGCAGGAGTGCCTGCTGCGATGCGGGCAGGCTAATGTCGGTGCGGTCGCCGCCGACGAAGCCGGGGAGCTTGACCGGCATCTCTTCGCCTTCGAGGTCGGGCGAGAGGCCGAGCATGGCTACGACAAGGTCGGACTTGTTGGCGGCTTCGAGCGCTTCGGGCAGCAGCGTTGCGGGTGTGGGCGTCCACTCAAGACGAATGCCCGATCCCTGGCTTGCGGAGTCGCGAAGGAAGTCGACCTGAATGGTGTGGGACTGTTTGTTGTCGGCGAAGTTCACGCTGAAGGCGCCTGGGCGTTCGGTGTTGCCTGTCTCCGGCAAGCCTGTGGTGCCATTTATACGAACGGGTGTATTGGGTGTTGCCGGTGCGACGGTCCGCGAGACCGTAACTTCCTTGCCGTCGATCAGCACCTTATAGTGCTGCGATGTGTTGCAGCCGCGGCAGCGGCCGGTGCGAAGCAGGAACTGGTAGGTACCTGCGACTGGCGCCGTCAGTGTGCCGGTCCAACGGACTGCGAAGGCGCTGTCGGGCGCGTTGGTGAGCGGGCTGACGCCGCTCCAATCAAAGTTAAGTTCCGGATCGACGCGTGTGGTCACGGGTGTGCCGTTGAAGTTGGCTGCGCCGAAGTACTCGGCCTTGAGGCCTTGTTCCTGCGAACCGTTTGCCGGGTGAAGCATGGTGCGTGAGACCGGCATGGGGAAGCCTTCAACGTAAGGTGCTCCCGGTGCATAGACGACGTTGGTTCCTGAGAGTGCGGAGCGCAGCGCGTCGACCGGCATCCTGGGATCGTGCGCCATGCCGTTGTAGTTCCCTTCGAGCGACGACAGGGACGCACCGTTTGGTCCGATGACTGCGATGGTCTTGTACTTACCGGCCTTGAGCGGGAGGATGCCGTCGTTCTTGAGCAGCACCATGGACTCCTCTGCGGCGCGCTTTGCGACGGCTGCATTGGCCGGCGAGTTTACTTGGCTGAACGGGATCTGAGCGTACGGGACCGAGCCTGCTGGATCGAAGAGACCGAGGCGTACGCGTGCTTCGAAGAGGCGGCGGAGGCTGACATCGATGTCCGACTCCTTGATGAGGCCCGACTTCACGGCGTCGCCGAGCTTGCGGTAGGTGGAGCCACAGTTGGTGTCGGTACCAGCGAGGAGAGCGGCCTTGTCGGCGTGTTCCGCGTCGGGTTCGGTCTGGTGCGTGTTGGGGCGGAAGAAGTCGTCGATTGCTCCGCAGTCGGAGGTGACGAAGCCCTGAAACTTCCAGTCGTTGCGGAGGATATCGACGAGCAGCAGTTTGCTGCCGCATGCGGGCTGGCCGTCGATGCGGTTGTAGGCGCACATGATGGAGTCCGCCTTGGCGTCGACGATGGCTGCGCGGAACTGCGGCAGGTAGGTGTCCCACAAGTCATGCGGTGTGGGCTCTACGTCGAACTTGTGGCGACCTTCTTCCGGGCCGGAGTGTACGGCGAAGTGTTTGGGTGTGGCGATGACCTTGTAGAACTTTGGATCGGTTCCCTGCAGACCTTCGATGAAGTTGACGCCGAGCTGGGTGGTGAGGTGGGGGTCTTCGCCGTATGTCTCCTGACCCCGGCCCCAGCGAGGATCGCGGAAGATGTTGATGTTTGGCGACCAGAAGGTGAGGCCGAAGTAGATGTCGTGGTTGTTGCGGCGGAGCGCTTCGTTGTTCTTGGCGCGTGCTTCGGTCGCGATGACGTCACCGATCTGCTTGAGGAGTGGCGCGTCCCACGTGGCGGCCATGCCGATGGCCTGGGGGAACATGGTGGCGTATCCGGAGCGGGCGACGCCGTGCAGACCTTCATTCCAGTAGTCGTAGGCGGGTACGTTGAGCCGTGGGATCGCGGCGGCTCCGTTGACCATCTGCAGTGACTTTTCTTCGAGCGTCATACGACCGACTAGGTCTGCCGCGCGCTGTTGCGGCGTGAGCGCTGGATTGAGATAGGCAGGCTGGTTTTGCGCAGCGGCTGCGAGTACAACGGTGGACAGACATACAGAGGCGAGGATGCGCAAAGAAGACTCCGATGATTTCGTTCAGGCCTGAAACTAAATGGGACGGCTGACGCCCAGCCTATAACGAGGGTGCCAGATTATGTTGGGTGTGCGGTGGCGGTCAAGCATCTTCGGGCGCTGCCTGGCCGGTACTCGTCGGGCGTTGTGGAATAGTGCAGCATACAAAGTTAATGCTTGAGCGGGATGCGCACCAAGCGCCAGGTCAGTGTGCTTCACTGAATGTGGATCGGGTCGCCTGCGGCACGATACCCAGTAGAAAGCACGGTTGCCAACGCGATGCGTTCCTTGATCTTCGGTTCCCTTTTGATGGTGGCATCCGCGGGCTTTGCCGTGGCGCAGGATGCAGCGCCGACACACCTGGTGGAACAGGCGCCGGTGTCGATCCGCGAAGCTGCCCCGGGCGTGTACCTGGTGGACTTTGGCCGGGCTGCCTTTGGCAATCTTTCGCTGACGCCTGCAGGCGGAGGCAAGAGCGGGCCGGTTACCGTTCGATTTGGCGAGGCGTTGAAGGACGGCCGCGTGGATACGAAGCCGCCGGGAACGGTGCGATTTGCCGAGGTGAAGGTTACGCCAAGCGGTAGTGCGGCCATGACGATTGCACCGCCGGTGGATGCGCGGAATACGAAGGCGCCGGCCGTGTTGACGCCGGCTGCTTATGGAACGCTGATGCCCTTTCGCTGGGTGGAGGTGGAGGGCTGGCCGGGAGCATTGCGGGCGAGCCAGATCCGGCGGCGCGCGAGCTTCGACAGTACGTGGGTGGACGGCGCAGCAAGCTTCCAGTCGTCAGACGCGATGCTGGATAAGATATGGGATCTGTCGCACTACACCATCAAGGCGACTACGTTTGCCGGGGTGCTGGTGGATGGCGATCGCGAGCGGCTGGCGTATGAGGCGGATGCCTACCTTAATCAGTTGGGCTACTACGCGGGGGATGCGGATCCGCGGATGGTTCGCGTGACGTTTGATCGGCTGCTGAAGTATCCGACGTGGCCTTCCGAGTGGGCTCCGCATGTGGTGTTTATTGCTTATGCGGACTGGATGCAAACCGGCGACAAGGTTTGGCTGGCCGCACACTACGAGGCGCTGAAGTCGAAGCTGTTGCAGGATCGTGTGGGGCCGGATGGGCTGGTGACGAGTAACGCCGAGAACATTCGTATGGGCGACATTGTGGACTGGCCCGTTGCCGAGCGCGATGGCTATGTCTTTACTGGTGTGAATACGGTGGTGAATGCGTTTCGCCTGCGGGCTTTGGACGAGATGGCTGTGTTGGCTGCGGCAGTGGGCAAGGACGACGAGGCCGCGGGCTACGCCACACAGGCGCGGACGGCAAAGTCTGCTTTTCAGGCGAAGCTGTTCGATCCGGCGCGTGGGCTGTACCGCGATGGTGTGGGAACGGATCATGCTTCGCTGCATGCGAACCTGTTTCCGCTGGCGTTTGGGCTGGTGCCGGTGGAGGCGCGGCCGAAGGTTGCGCAGTGGCTGGCAGGCAGGGGTATGGCGGCGTCAGTCTATGCGGCGCAGTACCTGCTGGAGGGCCTGTTTGAGAATGGCGAAGATGCAGCCGCGCTAGGGCTGATGACCGCGCCGGGCGACCGTAGCTGGAAGCACATGGTGGAGAGCGGGACCACGATGACTTGGGAGGCGTGGGATCAGCACTATAAGCCGAACCAGGATTGGAACCATGCGTGGGGTGCCGCGCCGGCGAATCTGCTGCCGAGGTTTGTGCTTGGCGCGCAGCCGCTGACGCCAGGATGGAAGCGTGCCGTGATCCAGCCGCGTACGGGTGCGCTGACGAAGGCTGAGGGTCGTATGCCGACTCCGCTTGGCGAACTGTTTGTAAGTTGGAGCCGTGGGAAGAACTTTGAGCTAAAGCTTAAGGTGCCTGCCGGGATGACTGCGAAGGTTGAGCTGCCTGCGCGTGAGGGCTCGACCGGCGTGTGGGTTGATGGGAAGCGTGTGACGGCGCACCGCGACGGCGGATGGTGGGTTGTGGAAAAGGACGTATCGGGTGCCGTGCGGCTACAGGAACGCTAAGGACCATTCTTAGCATGGAATAGGTGCTGCGGGTAACTGCGTAGATGCCCCAAATCTTCTCTATTGACTGCCAATTATTAGCAGGATTTTCCTGAAGCCACAGGAGGATAATTAATAGGAGCGCTGAATACCCCACTGCGCGTTTGCCACTGCCAGGTGTGAAATTCCACCTGTCCCCGGCGACTCCACAAGGAAGAGACCCCATGCATCTGTGGACTGAATACGAAGGCAACACGCTGGCCGGCTATCCGCTTGGCCGGCTCTATCGTTCGGAGGGCCGCAGCGCCTTCTTTGTGACCACGAATGCGGAAGGTCAGCCAGCGATGCTGCGACTGACGGAAGCGCACTTCGATGAGCCGGAGCTGATCGCCCGCTGGCAGAAGGTTGCCGCTGTTTCGCACCCGAATCTGCAGACAATCGGCCACTTTGGGCGAACGGACTTCGACGGTGTTCCGCTGGCTTGCTGTTTGGTGGAGGCCACGGACGGTTCCCTGTCGGATGTGCTGCGAGAGCGCGTTCTTTCAGTTGCAGAGACGAAAGAAGTTGCCGAGGCGGTGGGCGGTGCAGTTGCTGCGCTGCACGCTGCCGGGCTGGTGCACGAGCACATCGATGCGACCAACGTCTTCGCTGTAGGCGAGACGGTAAAGCTGCGCAGTGACTGTGCGCGGGAGTGCGTTGGAGATTTCGAGGCGGATACACCGGAGGCTCGCGAGGCGCTGCGGCAGGCGGACGTTCGCGATATCGGCCTGCTGCTGCTGCGCTGCCTGACGGTGGATTGGCAGGGTACGGTGCCGATGCCGCTGCCGAGCCCGTTCGACAAGCTGGTTCCGAAGTTGCTGGATGGAAAGCTGAGTGCGGAAGAGCTGGTGGCGACACTGACTCCTCCGCCGATTCGTCCGCGGGCGGTGCCTGCTGCTCCGGTTGTGGCGGCAGGTGCTGGTGTTGCCTCGGTACCGGAAGTTGCCTTACCTTCCAGCGTGCCGCAGATGCGTGGCACCGGCGCGGTGCCTTCGTATGCGCAGGCCACGAGCACCCGTGAACCCGCGGTGGCGAAGCCTAGCACGGAAGATCCGTTCGACCTGGGACTTGGCAGTCTGCGGAATGAGCGCCTGGACGCCGGAACGGCCACGCAGCCTGCAGGCGTGCTGGGCCGGCTGAGGCCGATGAATGCCCGGCCTATCAGCAACAAGGCGTGGATTGCTTCCGGTGCTGCAGCGGCGATGCTGGGGCTGGTGCTTTGGAACACGGTTGGCGGTACGAAACACACGGCTACGGAGTCAGCCGCGGCAGCGAGCGTTCCGGAGAAGGTTGCGACCACTACCGCGCCGACGCAGACGGTGAAGCATGCGCCGAAGCCTTCTGCCGCTATTACCGAGGCGCAGCAGAATTCCCTCCTGTCTTCCGGTGTGAAGGCGGGCTGGCACGTGATCGCCTACACCTATAACTATGAGCAGCAGGCTCAGGCGAAGGCGGAGCAGCTGAAGCGGAAGTATGTAGCGTTGGAGCCACAGGTGTTTTCGCCGACTGGACATGCGCCTTACTTCGTTGCGCTGGGCGGGTCATCCGATGCGAGCCGGGCGATGGCACTTCGGAATCGTGCGCGGCAGGTTGGACTTCCCCGCGATACCTACGCACGTAACTTCTAACGCGAGGTTATAGGAGCCGCTGACGGGTAGTACTACCGTCAGCGGCTTTGTTGCGTCAGCGTGTGCCGTTTGTCTCGCGGAAGTTCTTCGCGTCATCGAGTACGGACGTGAAGGCGGGCTTGGACTTCATCTCCCGATCGAAGAGCAGCGGGTAGTTGGTGCGGCCTCGGGTTGGGAAGTTGTTGAGCCATGTGTTGGCGTCGCTGAGGCCCCAGAGTGTTACGCGTCCCATGGATTTGTGGTGCTGCAGGAAGACGTTGAAGAGTTCGGCGTAGCGACGCGCGAGTGCCTGCTGCTGCTCTTCCGGGAGGCCTGCGGTGTAGGGGTTTGCGGCTGCCGATCCTGCTGCGATCGTAGAGACGTCGGCTGAGTCCGAACGGGTGGTCCGGGGCAGGACGTCGACGTCGAGTTCGCTGATGTTGACGCGGATGCCGAGGGCGGCGAAGTCTTCGATGGTTTTAGCTTCCTTCTGCGCGCTGGGGCTGTCGATCTTGACGTGGCCCTGGAGACCAATGCCGGTGATGGGGACGCCGTCGGTTTTGAGTTTGCGGATGAGCGCGAGGGCGCCCCTGCGCTTGGCGTCGTTTTCGAGCGAGTAGTCGTTGTAGTAGAGCTCGGCGCTGGGATCGGCTTCGTGTGCGTACTGGAAGGCTTTCTCGATGAAGTCTTCGCCGATGATGCGGAACCAGGGCGACTGGCGCATGGTGCCGTCGTCATTGATGGCTTCGTTGACGACGTCCCAACCGCCGATGCGGCCTTTGTAGCGGCCGACGACGGTGCGGATGTGATCGTGCATGCGTTCGAGGAGTGCTTCGCGCGTGAGGGGTTTGCCTTCCGCGTCTTCGAAGACCCACTTGGGCACCTGGCTGTGCCAGATGAGGCAGTGGCCTACGATGAACATCCTGTTCTTCTCGCCGAAGGAGACGTAGTGGTCTGCGGGCGTGAAGTTGAAGGTGTCGAGACGCGGGTGGATGGATTCCCACTTGAGGGCGTTTTCAGGGCTGATGGTGTTGAACTGGGAGGCGATGATGGCCGCAGCGGTGGGGTCGCGTTCGTCGAACTGACGTTCATTGATGGCAACGCCGATTTTGAAGTAGGGCTTGTAGGCGTCCTTGAGTGTGGTGGGCGCCTTCCCTGTTTGGGCTGGCGCGATCAGGGCTGCGAGCGCGAGCGCTCCTAAGATTTTCACTTGGACTCCTGTGCGTGCATCTTTACTCTGCTACGGCAGCTCCACGGTCAGGTCGTAGACGTCTGAGCCGCCCTCAGAGTAGCCGAAAAGCAGGCGCCCTTCCGGCGATTGTTCGAGGATCTTTGACGCGTGGCCGTGGCGATAGCGATCGGGGAGCACCATCACGTCCGCGACGGCCCTGGTGTCGACGCTGTATCTCCTAATCAAGCGCTTCTTCTCGTCGTCGACGACAAAGTAGAGGATGTCGAGCTTCCGGTCCCAGGCAGGGGCGCGCACTTCGTCTGCCGTGTCGACCGTCTTCCAGCTCTGCGTCTGGGTATCGAAGATTCTGAGTTCCCGGCGATTGATCGCAACGGCGGCCAGATAGCGACCGTCCGGTGACCACTTGGCATTTGACAGGTCGGCGGACTGCGGCACAGGTTCCACCTTGCGACTCCCAAGGGAGAGGATGGAGATACCGGCAGGGGCCGAAAGCGACTCATTGACGCGGTCGAATGCGATCTTGTTGCCGGCCGGTGAATAGGAGAAGGCCGCGATATCCGTACCTTCATCGATGAATCTTTCTGGACTGCCCAGGACGGCTTCCATGCGAGCGATGATCCAGGCATCACCGTCATGCGCTCGCAGATAGATGAGTGAGCGATCATCTGCAGACCACTGCGGCGACCTTACTCGCACAAGCGGTCCCGATAGCCGGACCCTGTCGGTACCGTCCAGACGACTCTTCCAAAGGAAGCCTTCCGGATAAGTTGTATAGGCAACCCATTTGCCGTCGTGCGAGATGCTCATGGAATCGATCGACATGTCCTCGAGAAAGCTATCGAATGCTGCGTCCAGGCCCACGACATGATTGCGCATCTGGACGCCGATGGAATAGAGATGATGGCTGTCCGGAGCAATTACCGGCGACCGCCAGAAATCGACGGGACCATCGGCTAGATTCCAGGTCGGGTTCCCAAGGATACTGCCGACCCAACCTTCGCGCCGAACCCAGATGGAGGAGGACGCAGGTGCCTCAGAGAGATACACATAGTACCGTCCGTCAGGACTCCAGGAGCCGCAGCACACGTGATGTTCTTCCTGGGTTCCCGTGAAGAGCGTGGTCACTTTCCCAGTCGCGACGTCGACTTGGTGGAGGCTTCGCTTGTCCCCGTTCTCCTGCATGGTGTAGCGGAGGTATTTTCCGTTGGGAGACCAGGCGAGCCAGAGGGCCACACCTGCCAGATGCTCGACCAGAGCACGGGTCACTCCTGCCGCGTCCGCCACCAAGAGTTGACGTTCGCGTCCGTAGGCGACACGTTTCCCGTCGGGAGACCACACTGCCGAGTGTCCGTGGAGATAGCCGAAAGGCTGTGACGCCTCGCCTGCGAGGTTACTCGTAACAATCAGGCCATCCACACGGGAGTGCGAGAGTAACAACTCGTCCTTTGTCGGATGAACGCTTGATACCCAGCCGGTGCCAGTAGCGAGCGCGGAAGAAGTAAGGCTACCACCGACGGTCGGAACCTTAAGAACAAGAGCCTGATTGAGGCGCTGTCCGGTAAGGAATAACGTCTGATCTCGAACAAGAATCGGTGCGTCGGTCTCTCTGTGCGGTCCGCCGCCCCGAGTAACTTGGCGGGAAGCGACAAGATATGGGCGTGGAAGGTGAAGATGTCCTGAATGACGCGCGAGTGCGGCGGCGAGAATGATGATGCCCGCGCCCGACCAGGCGAGATTGCGCACCCATTTTCCGAACCCATGCGACTGCGGCAGTTCCGTGTCATACAGATCGTGATAGCTGGCTGCGTCTGAGATTCGCGGTAGAAGATCGGGCGCAAATGCTGCCTGGGGCTTGAGCGCGGACAACGCGATCCGATACCCCCGCTTGGGAACCGTCTCAATGTAGTCTTGACCGTCCGGCAATCTCCCTAACGCTCGACGCAATAAGAAGACTGTCTGCGTCAGGTTGTGTTCTTCCACGATTACATCGGGCCACACGGAATCAATAATTTCGTCACGACTAACGACCTCGCCGGCGGCTTCCAAGAGGATCGAGAGAATTTCCAGCTGCTTTCGCGGCAGGTCACATATGTCAAGCCCCCGCATGACAACCATTGGGGACTTCTCAAAGCTATATTCACCGAAGAACACGATCTCGTTTATTTCACGAGACTTAGCGGAACCGGCACCGAAATATTCGGAATCATTTCCCAATTTGAGGACTTCCGATCCTGGTGCACCTATCGTTGGATTCGTCTGACAGGTTCCTGAGTTTTTATGACCCATAGTGTTCCACCTACTGGAGTTTTTATGTCTGCTAACAGACGTTTCGCTTCATTTGCCAGTAACCCTTCGGGTTCCACGTTTGAGTCGCTTTATCGTCGACTTCTGATTTGGTTCCTTTATCTGCCTGCGATCGTAGCAACAGTCCTAGGTGCAGCTTTACTGTCCTTGTGCTGGCTTTCTCTTACGAGAACAAACCCTCCGATGTCACTGCTCCTAACCATGGGGTTACTTGATGCCTGCTGGGTCTTCTCGATCTCGGATGTCTGGCTACAGAACACGTACTACATTCTTCACCGAGAAGGCATGATGGCTGCAAGGGCTATGCCCGCTTTTCCCTAAACGACTGAGAGCGTATCGCCGACTGAAGCGCGGGGGCGCCGATGATATCGTCCTGGCGCAAAACACATGTGATTTCAATCACAGAAGGTGAACGAGGATCCGTTGATGCTTCGAACGAAGACTGTTGCGCTAGTAACTCATTCGGAACTGCTGAGGCATACCGCTCAAGCTGCACTTCATTCCGAAGGCCATGACGCCAAGGTGTTTCATACTCTGCCGGAGTGTCTGGAATCCTGGAAACAATCGCGCTTCGACGCGGTGATCCTCGATGTCTCTTCGCGGCCACCGAGAGATGAGGCTTCGCTTGCGGAGCTGGTTCGTCTGGTAGGTCGAGAGCAAGTGTGGATCGCGCTACCGCTCGGATTGAGCCCATGGACTGCTGACGCGGATTCCCTGGGCCTGAAGAACAGACTGACGGCGCCGTTACAACGAACCGCGCTGGAGCTGGTCCTGAGTGATCTGAGCAGCCCACGACATGAGAGTCCTGCGCCTGCGATCAGTGAACCGCGGAGACACTCGGCGAGCGGACTGATTCTGGAGGAGCTGGGAAACAATCGCTACTTCCTGGCAGCGAGCCAGAAGATGATGCAGATCTATGAGACGGTCCTGCTGCTTGCTGCGGTGGATGCTCCTGTTCTGATCCTGGGGGAAAGCGGCTCGGGTAAGGATGTGGTGGCTAACCTGCTGCACCGGCATTCGAAGCGCGCCGGGCATACCTTTACTTCTGTGAACTGTGCTGCCCTGCCGCCCGACCTACTGGAGAGTGAGCTTTTCGGCTACGAGGCGGGTGCATTTACCGGGGCCGTTCGCGCGAAGTCCGGTAAGTTTGAGCAGGCGGACAAGGGTACGATTCTGCTGGACGAGATTGGCGAGATGAGCGCGCCGATGCAGGCCAAGTTATTGCATGTCCTGCAGGACGGACAGTACTCGCGGCTGGGAGCTCGTGCACCGTCGATGGCGGATGTGCGCGTGGTGTCCGCGACGAATGTCGACATTGAAACGGCGATGGCTGATAAGCTTTTTCGCGAAGACCTTTACTACCGAATCAGCACCTTCACGATTCGCGTTCCACCACTAAGAGAGCGCCGGGAGGAGATCCCTTACTTAGTGGAGGAGATGGTGAAGCGGCAGGCGGCTATCTTCCAGCGCGATCCGGTGTACATCTCACCGCACATCCTCTCGACGCTGCAGGAGTATGACTGGCCGGGTAACCTTCGTGAGCTGTCGAACGTCGTGATTCGGCTGCAGGTGCTGCAGGGACATGAGTCATCGATCGCCGATATCGAGAGGAAACTATCACGTACTACGATTGTCGAGAAGGTTTGCCCGGTCGAGGCACCCGATGGCCGCGCAAGCGTCCACGAGATGCGATCGATCGTGAAGACGTTCAAGGACCAGACAGAGCGGAGGTTGATTCAGCAGGCGTTGGATAACGCTCGCTGGAACCGGCGGCAGGCTGCAGTGGAGCTGCGGATAAGCTACCGGACGCTGCTGTACAAAATTGATGAATACCACCTGAAAGAGACGCGTGCACCGATTCGCATGAATGGGGAGATTGAAGGTACTGCTCGCTTCCTGGCGTGAGAAGATATCCGGCCCTGCTACAGGCAGCCGGATCCGAGAAGAGTAAAGGTTTCGAGAGTCATTCGTTTCTGCAACGTCAACCGCTCCAATCCTTGAGTTCCAGGATGGAGCGGTTTCCTTTTCGCGTCTATACCAGGGTGAGCTCTTCGGAGACTTGTTCGCTCATCCTTCTCTTTTGCCATTCGATGGTTTTTACCAGACCTTCGTCAATGGAGATCTGTGCGCGGAATCCGATGAGTCTTTCGGCCTTGCGAGTATCGGGGACACGCCTGCGGACGTCCTCGTACTTGCGATCGGCAATGGCGTCGTAGGGGATGAGGCGGATACGAGGCTCGCCCGGTTCGCCACAGAGGCGATGAATCCTCTGGGCCAGGTCGAGAATGGTGATCTCGTGACTGTTGCCAATATTGACGATCTGGCCATCGGCCGCAGTGGATTCAGCAGCTGCGACGATGCCACGTGCGGTGTCTTCCACGAAGGTGAAGGAGCGAGTCTGAAGGCCGTCACCGTGAATGGGGATTTCACCACCATCCACGATGGTGTTGATGAAGACCGACTGCGGGCCACCCCACCAGGTGAGGTTTTGCCGTGGGCCATAGGAGCCAAAGATGCGAAGGATGGTGGCAGAGATGCCGGACTCTTCCGCGATCGCAAGCACCAGATGCTCGTCGAACATTTTCGAAGCGGCGTAGGCCCAACGAGCGACGGTGGGCGGACCCAGGACCGAATCGTCATCCTCAGCGAAGGGCACAGACGGGTTCTTACCGTAAACGTCAGACGTTGAGGTAATGACGAAGCGTGCGCCCTGCTCCGCTGCGACCTGCAGGGCGTTTTGCGTGCCGTAGAAGTTCACCAGCAATGTCTTCTTGGGATTCTCATATCGCGGAATCTTGTAGGCGGCCAGGTGAAGAACCATGTCTACCTTTTGCGCCGCCAGACGCAGTGATGCCGCGTCACATACATCGACGTCATGGAATTCGAACTCCTGACTACGGAAGGCGTCCTCAAGGTTGCGGAGATTCCCGTGGGAGAGATCATCTACGGCTACGACGTGATAGCCCTTCTTCAACATGAGATCCGTTACGTGTGAACCGAGGAATCCTGCGGCCCCGGTAATCAATACTCGCTTCATGATGCACACCTCAACCTTGTAAGAATTTCTTGAACGCTGTGTTTTCCGGCATTGCCGTCGCCAAAGCCGGCGAGGTCTCGTGCGGACTCGAGTGTGGCGGTGTCGCCGTTGAGAAGAGTATTCACCCCGGCACGGATGCACGAGGGATTCCAGCCGACGAGCCTGTTCCAGCCACCGAGTAGAGTCTCCTGCCACTCGGTCTCGTTGCGCAGTGTGAGACAGGGGATGCCAAGGAAGTAAGCTTCCTTCTGCACCCCGCCCGAGTCTGTCATGACGAAGCGCGCATTGCGCTGCAACGCGAGCATCTCGAGGTACCCAACGGGCTCGATGATGTGGACTCGATCGCCTAGCAATACGAAGGCGTTGCCCATCTCACCAAGGCGTTTCCTCAGTCGCGGATGCATGGGAAAGACGATCGGAATATCGACCTCTCTTAGCGCGTCGAAGATACCCGCGAGCCGAGATGGATCATCGGCTGTCTCCGCACGATGGATGGTGAGGAGGGCGTAGTCCTGGGGGAGGATCTTCAGATGGTTCAATGTTGATGAGTGAAGCGACTGGGTGCCGAAGCATTCGACTGCGTCGAGCATGACGTCGCCAACGAAAACGGCGCGTTCCGCCAGGCCTTCGCGAGCGAGCTGCTCCATGGCTGTGTGGGTCGGACAGAGAAGGAGATCCGAGATATGGTCCGTGACGATACGATTGATCTCTTCCTGCATGACACGGTTGAAGCTGCGCAGACCAGCCTCAAGATGAACGATGGGGATGTGGAGTTTGGCGGCGGCGAGTGCTGAGGCGAGGGTCGAATTGGTATCGCCGTAGGCGATGATGGCGTCGGGGCCCCAATCCTGGAGCTCCGCTTCGATCTCAGCGAGCATGATGCCAGTCTGCATTCCGGGCGACTTGGCCTGTGAGACATCCAGCAGCTTCGGCGCAGGCATATTTAATTCATGAAAGAAGATATCGGACATCGCGGCATCGCGATGTTGTCCGGTATGCAGGAGTCGATGCTCGATGGATCCGGGATGAAGCTGCAGATAGGCATCGATACTTTTGGAGATGACAGCCATCTTGACAAACTGGGGACGGGTGCCGCCGATTGAAAGTAGTTTCACGCGGCACCACCGCTGTTCTCAGCCTTAGGTTCCTGCAGTAGCTGTTCGTCACTTACGGGTCGCACCACACGCGCTGGGGACCCCATGACCAACATGCGCGGTGGTACGTTGCGCGTTACGATGGAGCCGGCTGCAACCAAGGCGTCTTTTCCGATGGTGACGCCTGGGAGCACGGTAGCATTCGCAGCGACACGCGCGCCGCGTTCCATGGTGACGCCGCCGAAGTGTTTGTATCGCTCCTGGGTACGACCCACGAAGTTGTCGTTGGTAAATGTGACTTCCGGCGCGATGAAGCAGAGGTCTTCGATGGTTGATTTGGCCGTGATGTAGGCGCCTGTTTCCACTTTGCAACAACTGCCGATCGTAACTTCGTTCTCAACGGCTACGCCACGGCCGATGATGGTCAGGTCGCCGATGGAGGTCTGCTCCCGCACGCTGGCGTAATCGGCGATGAGCACACCGTCACCGATCACAGCTCCGGCGTAGATGACGGCATGGCTGCCGATGAGACATCCATCGCCGAGATAGGCGGGAGCAAAGGCCTTATCGACGGTGGTTGCACTTGCACGAGCCTTCATCGGTTGTTTGCCAATGATGACGCCATCATCTACCCGGACGTCTTTGCCTATGCATGAATTTTCATGAACGATAACGTGGCTTCCGATGAACGTTCCCTCACCGATGCTGACGTCCTGACCCAGGACCACGTATTTCCCGAAGTGCACGTTGGGATACCGCTTATTTCTATCCTGCTCTTCGAGGAGAGCATTTTCCGCAGCGACGAATTCGACATTCATATTGCTCCCCCACCCCTGTTGATGCTGCTTCTTTGTTCTAACGACCGTGCTGCGGAGATCCAACGAGGGCCGGCATTTCTTCTGTGAGTTCTGCCGAAGAGGGATTGCTCGCGCGCCGACGGCTGGGGGGGTAGCCGGCTTTTGCAAGGATGCATTTCAGTAACAGTTTCAGGTGAGACCGGGTGGTCTGCAGGATACGCATCTTGCTGACACCAGCCACACGACGATGCAGTGTGAGAGGAACTTCGTGGATGCGGTAGCCGAGCTTTGCGGCACTGATGAGGATCTCGACCGTTGACACGAAACCCGAACTTTCGAATTGCACGCGCCGGGTGAACGATCCACGATAGGCACGGAACATACTCGTATAGGTATAAAGCTTGACTGGCAAGACCGTTCGATAGAGCGAGGAGCACCGACGGCTGAGTGCGATCCTCCATGCGGGAACACCTTCTACCCGGCCGAGCGGATGGTAAGGCGACGCGACAACTACATCGGCCTTCCCTGCTGCGATGAGACTGATCATGGGAGCGAGATCTGCAGCCCGATACGTTGAATCTGCATCGATGGTGCAGACTATCTCAGCGCTTTCGACAGCGCGGAAGCCGGTCCGAAACGCCTCACCCAATCCGCGGTTTCTGCCGTGAGAGATGAGCTGGAAGGCCGCGCCACGTGGAACGGCCCTCTCCACCAGCTCTACTGTTCGGTCTGTACTTCCATCGTCGACGAAGAGATAGAAAACCGTGAAGCGCTCCTTGATGGAGCGATGCAGTTCTGCCAGACGGATCCTGAGAAGCGGCAGCGCCTCCTCCTCATTGAAGAGAGGAATGATCACCGCGACGCGTGGACGCAATTGCTTATGAGCAGCCACCATTCGATTACTCCTTCCTCTCTCTGCCTAGCAGTGAACGATCTTGGTGGACACGATGCCACGCGTTGCATTGCGCGTATCGACGACGAGATTGGCCTCGCTCACGATGGTGGCGTAGTCGTAGTCGGAGTGATCCGTCGCGATGACAACGCAGTCATAGTCCGCAAGATGTGTGAGCGGTGTGGAGGTCATGCCGAGGTTGTAATGACGCCCGCGTCCGACGGTTGGGAGATAGGGATCGTTGTAATCCACGAGAGCGCGCTCATGCTGAAGCTTCTCGATGATTTCGAGCGATGGGGATTCGCGAAGATCATCGATGTCCTTTTTGTAAGCGACGCCAAGTACCAGGATGCGCGAGCCGTTGATCGACTTACGAACTGTGTTGAGCGCTTCTCCGATTGCCTGGACGACGTAGTCGGGCATGCCTTCGTTGATCTCGCCGGCGAGCTCAATGAAACGTGTGTGGAAGTTCCACTCGCGGGCCTTCCAGCTGAGATAAAAGGGATCGATTGGGATGCAGTGACCACCGAGTCCCGGGCCGGGATAGAAGGCCTGGAAGCCGAACGGCTTGGTCGCTGCGGCGTCGATCACCTCCCAGATGTCAATGCCCATACGCTGCGAGAGCATTTTGAGTTCGTTGACGAGTGCGATGTTGACGCAGCGGTAAATGTTCTCAAGCAGCTTGGTCATCTCTGCCGCCTGGGTCGAGGAGACGGAGACTGTCTTGCCGAAGATGGTGCTGTAGAGGGCGGATGCGAGCAGGCCTGCCGCCGGGCTGTGGCCGCCGATCACCTTCGGGATGTCGCGACGTGCGACTGTGTTGTTGCCGGGATCTTCGCGTTCCGGCGAGAAGGCGACAAAGAAGACGTTGCCATCCGGGTCGGCTCCCTGCTCATGGGCGCGGAGTCCTTCCGGACAGAGACGGTTGAGGATTGGGATCAGGATCTCTTCGGTGGTGCCGGGATAGGTCGTGCTCTCCAGCACGACGAGCTGGCCGCGGCGTAACCAGGGAGCGATGTTGGTTGCGGTGCACTCGATGAAGGAGAGATCGGGATCGCGATGTTCCGTCAGGGGCGTGGGGACACAGAGGATGATGGCGTCCTGTTCGGAGATCAACGAGAAGTCACTGGTCGCCCGGAAACCCTGCGAGCGTGCTCGCTCGATTTCAGTGGAGGGGATCCGGTAGATATAGCTGGTTCCCTGCTCCAGTTGACTGACCTTGCTGCCGTCGATGTCAAACCCTTGCACGGTGATGCCTGCTTCCGAAAGCAGCAGGGAGAGAGGTAGACCAACATAACCGAGGCCGATAACTCCGACCTTTGCGGTCTTCGCGTGAAGCTTCTGAAGCTGAAGATCCACCTGAGAGGTTTGAATGGCGAGCGATGCGGTGTTCATGTGCTCCCTTAGTGCAAGGCTCATGCCAAACCGCGCAGGATCGAGAAACTCCTGCGGGCGGTGGCTTCCATCTATGTAATTGACTTCGGGCGATTATCTTTCGGGTGATTGTTGAGCGAATGCGGAGTGCACAGACTATGCAACTGCTTGCCTATCGGATCCGATATAGCTCGACTTGAGCCCCAGCTTCTATAAAAAGCCGCGCTGGAAACTTGGCATGACGATTGCTTCCATGAGTGCGAGCCCCCACTCAGAGAGAGATGATGATCATGAACAGCAAGTTGAAGGTAGGAGTTATCGGCCTCGGCGCCTGGGGCTGTAATGTAGCGCGGTGCCTATACGAGAACCCTGATTGCGACCTTGTTGCGTGCAGCGATGTGAGTGAGAGCCGTCGGGCACTGGCCGAGCGAAACTGGAATACCCAGACTGCTGTATCGCTCGACGAAATGCTTGCGAATTTCCCGGAGATACGCGCTATCGTGATCAGCACGCCGGCTGTAACTCACTTCAGTCTTGCAAAGCAGGCTCTGCTTGCCGGTAAAGACGTTTTTGTGGAGAAGCCCTTCACGCTGAAGGTGTCGCACGCGGAAGAGTTACTGGCTTTGGCCGAGTCGCTTGGCCGGATTCTGATGGTGGGGCACTTGCTGGAATATCACCCCGCAGTCAATCGCATCCGCGAAATTGTGCAGTCAGGCGAGCTAGGGGAGACCTATTACATCTACACACAGCGGGTGAACCTGGGGCGCATTCGCGGCGACGAGAATGCGCTGTGGAGCTTTGCTCCGCACGACATCTCACAGATCCTTTACATCCTGGGCGAAGAGCCGATTGATGTAAGTGCGAGAGGCCAGTCATTTATTCAGAACGGAATTGAGGATGTCGTATTCCTGAGTCTGTTCTTCCAGAACCGGCGGATGGCACATATTCATATCTCATGGCTTGACCCGCACAAGATGCGGAGCACGACCGTGGTGGGCAGCCGGAAGATGCTTGTCTTCGACGACGCAGCGACGACGGAGAAATTGCGCATTTACGACAGCGGCGCGCAGACACCTGCAACGTGTTCTTACGGTGAGGCGATCCAGGTTCGTTTCGGGGATATTCAGATCCCGCACCTCGCGTCAACGGAGCCATTGAAGCTGGAGTTCCAGCACTTCATCGATTGCGTCAACCACCGCACGACACCTCGAAGCGATGCCCGCGATGGTCTGCGCGTCGTACGCATCCTGGAAGCAGCTCAAAAGTCGCTGGAGCACGACGGTGTGCCGATTTCACTGGAGCACGGAACGGTACGCACGGCGCCATCGAAGACTGCTGTGTTGAACCGTCAATGGACTCCACAACTGCCGGTCTTTCCAGTTGCTGCAACCGCCGTGGCGCAGGCTTAGGGCGGCGGATGAAGGCCTACCGGACAGAGATGCTGGTGACGGGTTCCGTTGTGCTGGCGGCGGCTGGTCAGAATGTGATGAAGCTGGGCCTTATGGGGAGAGGGGCGCTCGGCACCGCTCTGCTGGAGTGGCCTCTCATGGTGACCAGAGGGCTCGCGGGCGGGCTTGCCCTCTACGCCTTTGGGACCTTGCTCTGGTGTGCTGCCGTTGCTCGTAAGGACATTAGTTACCTTTATCCGCTGGCGGCAACGAACTACGTTTTGACGGGACTTGTGGGTCATTTTGTGCTGCACGAACCTTTAGGGCCTTTGCGCTGCATCGGCATTGTGACGATCGGACTTGGTATCGCGCTTTTAGCACGAACGAATCGAGAGGTGATTTCGTGATGACGTTGTCTTTCACATCCGTCTCTTCTGCCTGGACCGCGCTTGCCGTCTCTATTGGCCTGGCCTCGGTGGCACAAGTGGTGTTGAAACATGCCACGAACCTGGTCGCAGCCTCAAACCAACGACGTAAGGGGCTGCCCTGGATGGTGCTTTGGGCAGTGATGTTCGTAGCGGCTACGGCCTGCTGGCTGGTCGCGCTAAAGACGCTGGATATTTCTTATGCGTATCCGCTGTTGAGCCTTGGTTTTGTGCTGGTAAGCGGATTGGCTGCGCTGCTCCTGCATGAAAGGGTCTCGCGGCAACGCTGGATTGCCATTGGTGTGATTTCCTGTGGGGCCGCGATGGTTGCGGGGAGTATTTGACGATGACAATGACAGCATCACGTCGCTCTCATATTGCTGTAGTTGGAGCGGGCTTTACAGGGATGGTCTGCGCCCTTCGGCTGCTGCGCGCGGGTTACCGGGTGAGCATCCTGGAACAGCGTGCCGACATTGGCGGCCTGAGTACAAGCCATGACTTTGGGTCGTTTGAGTGGGATCGTTTCTACCACTGCATCCTGACCTCTGACAGAGCTTTGCTGGACCTGCTGGATGAGCTGGGTCTGCACGACGAACTGCGCTGGACGAAGACGGAGGTTGGCCTCTATTCCCACGGAGGTTTTCACAAGATGACCGGGGCAGCCGATCTGCTTCGGTATCGGCATCTTTCCCTGCTGTCGAAGATGCGGCTGGCGATCATGTCGCTCTATGTGACGAAGATCAAGAAGGGGCTTCGACTGGAGAGAGTGCCCCTCTGCGAGTGGACGCGCCGGCTCTTTGGACGGAAGGTCTTCGAGCAGATCTGGGAGCCGTTACTGCGATGCAAGCTGGGGGAGCTGCGCCGCTACGCTTCTGCTGCCTTTCTGTGGGGGACGATGGTCCGTCTGGCTTCCACACGTCAGCAGGGACTGGGTGCGCAGGAGCAGTTGGGATACGTGCGGGGTGGCTACCGGATGGTCTTCCAACGCCTGCAGCAGAGTGTCGCGATGTGGGATGGTTCGACACACCTTGGCGTGAAGATACGTCGCATCTGCGCCCATGAAGGCGATGCCAGAGCAGGCGCTGTACGGATCGATACGGGGCAAGGCGCGCAGTTCTTCGATGGTGCGGTGCTGACGGTTCCAAACAGTGTCGTTGGACGTCTTCTGCAGACAAGCGACGCCGACTACATGAAACGACTAGGCGAGGTGATGTACCTGGGGATGATTTGCGTGGTGGTGGTTCTGCGCCGCCGGCTATCGCCCTTCTATGTGACAAACGTGACGGACACCATTGGTTTTACCGGTGTTATCGAGATGACGAACCTGATCGATCCTGCTGTGGAGACGAACGGGAGACACCTGGTCTACGTTCCACGCTATACAACATCTTCTGATCCCCTCTTCGAGAAAGATGACCAGGGAGTGTGGGACCAGTTCTGGCCGGAGCTGTCTGCGATGTACCCGGATCTGAAGGAGGCTGAGATCGAACGCTGGTTCGTGTTCCGCGAACGCAATGTGCAGCCGGTCCCGACGATCGGCTATTCCGGGATTGTGCCACCAGTCCGTACTCCTGTGCCGAATGTTTACCTAGCGAACACCGCGCAGATCATTAACAACACGCTTAATAACAACGCGATGACTTCCATCGCGAACCAGGCATGCTGCGAGCTCATGAAAGACATCCCGGTGGAGCGTTCGCTGGCCGCCAGTGGTTTGAGTCCGTGCGTGCCTTCTCTGGTTCTTGCTCCGATGGAGGTTTCGCATGGGTGAACTGATTGTGCTGGTAGAGCGTGTATCGCACTCGCTGGAGAAGATGCTGGGACCGAGTCCCGCACTCTCGTTTCTGCTGCTGTCTGCGGCGCTCTTTCTGTGTGGCGCAATCCTGACGCGGACGCGGGTTCAGCGAGCGGGGCGAGAGCATAAGTCGATCTCAGGCCAGCGCGCGGAGGACGGCCGGGTATGACACAACTTACCGACAACGACCTGATGGCGACATCGAAAATACAGGTGTTTGCCTACCACGAGATTTGCAGCGTTCCCTCGCGTGACATCTACACGCTGTCACCCGAGATGTTCTTTCAGCATCTGGCAACAATCAGTAAAACAGCCGAGCAGAGCCGGAGCCCGGCAGTGATCACCTTCGACGACGGCCACTGTTCGAACATTCGGTGGGCAGCGCCGATCCTGGGTGCGTTCTCGCTCAAGGCGAACTTCTTCGTGACCACAAACTGGATCGCAAGCAAGCACGATCATATGGACTGGAATGATGTGCGAAGTCTTGTAGCGGCAGGGCATGCGGTGGGATCGCACACAGCTTCGCATTCCTTCCTTCCCCAGTGCTCGCCTTCCCGCATGCAGGAAGAGCTGCTGGGCTCACGCAGGACACTGGAAGACCATATCGGTCAGCATGTGAGAACCATCTCTCTTCCCGGTGGAAGGTGCAATGAGGCTGTGTTGCGGGCGTGTGCGATTGCCGGTTACGAGGTGGTCTATACCTCACAGCCCGGTTATTACCGGCCGCCTGCACAAGTCCCCGGGCTTACGATGCCGGCGGTCATTGGCCGTTTTGCAGTGCGTGCTCACACGACATTGCGGACGATTGCAGGTTATGCGGAAGCCAATCGCACTACAGTGCATCTTCTGCAGGCGAACTATCGCGTGCGCGACGCCATGAAAGCAGTGGTTGGGGACGCAGTGTATCAACGCTTCTGGTCGCACCTGTTCCGTGCGACAACCAACTAGATCTGCAGTAGTCCGGGGGCCTGGCTTGCGGGTATTACAACTGGTATCGAGTGCGGGTTTCTACGGCGCTGAGCAGATGGTGTGCTTACTTTCTGCGTCTCTTACGACCGCAGGAGTGGATGCATGCCTCGGCCTGTTCAATGCGGATGCCCCGCAATGCCGGCAGCTAACGCAACGCGCGGAAGAGCAGAATACTCCAGTCTGGAACTTGCACTGTAAGGGCCGCTGGGACCTGAGTACGTTTCGATCGCTGATCCGCTTTCTTCGCGCAGAACGTGTCGACGTGGTACATACACACGGCTACAAGGCCAACGTCTACGGGTGGGTGGCGGCGCGACTGGCTGGTTGCGCCATCGTCGCCACATGTCATAACTGGACGGAGCGTACCTCCCCGTTGCAGTTCTATGCGCGACTGGATCGATTGCTTCTTCGCCGATTTGACATGGTAGCGGCGGTGTCCCGCGGTATCGTCTCGCAGCTGAGACGTGCCGGGATCCGGAAACAGACGATCCGTGTGATCTCGAACGGCATCGATGTCGCACGGTATCAACACATCACCAGCGCGACGCAGCATGGCCCCTTCGTGCTGGGATGCATCTCGCGCCTCTCCAAAGAAAAGGGCGTAGACGTGTTGCTTTGGGCTCTCCCGAAGATCCTGCGACAGTATCCCACGTTGCAGTGCGTGATAGCCGGTGAAGGAGTGGAGCGCGACCACTTGCGCATTCTTGCGGAGACACTTGGGGTGTCGCAGCAGTTTCACTTGCCGGGGTTCTGCGACGACACCGCTCAATTTCTGAGCCGCTGCACGATCATGGTGCAGCCTTCGCGCATGGAGGCGATGCCACTGGCGATCCTGGAAGCGATGGCCGCCGGTAAGGCCATTGTCGCGTCCGCAGTGGGAGAGATACCGCGCCTGCTTGATGACGGAAGTGCAGGATGCCTGGTACCACCGGGCAAGCCGGAACTGTTGGCGGACGCGATCATTGCTCTACTGTCCGACGCAGCTCTGAGGCAAGACTATGAACAACGTGCGCAGGCCAGAGCCATCGCGCAGTTTGATGTCTCCGCCATGACGCGTGAGTACGTGCGTATGTATCAAGCAGTGTCCGCGAGACGAGGCACGAGAGTCAGCGTCGCAACGAGGGCGGGCGTCTCCTTATGACGATCGCCGCGATGCAGGCGACGGCAGCACCGGGAACGCCGGAAGGGACGCGCGGTGCCCGCCCCAGCGTGTGGCTTGCCGACCCATTCTGCTTCACGCCCTGGTACACCGCAGCACTGGCCGGAGCACTGCGCGATGCCGGTACAGCCGTGCGATTGATTTCCGCCAGCATTGCGCGCGAACCCAATTATTTTGCGCGCAGCGGACTCACCGCGGATCCCGGGCCCATCCGCTGGGATCGATGCGCGGACCATTGGCATCCGCGCGTCCGAAAGACAATGCGTGCCGCTGCTGCTATCGCGAACACTCTTATACTGACGCGCACGCTGGAACGCAAAGAAGCTGGACGGCCCAACATTTTGCACTTGCAACAACTCCCAGCGCTGAACCATGGCGTGTCCTTTGACTTCGACCTAATCGCAGCGGCACAGCGATATGGCATTCCCGTTGTCCACACCGTGCACAACTTGTTGCCACACGATACGGGCGAACAACTTCGACCGGTGTATCAGCGCCTTTATTCCGTGGTGGATCATCTGATCTGTCACTCCACAGATATTGCCCAGGCGCTAAGGGGCAAGTTTGGCGTCGACGCCGATGCGATCACGGTGATTCCCCACGGTCCGCTCTTTGAAGAGGTAAGCACTGCAGAAGGATTGCGTGTCGATGCGCGCCAGCGGCTAGGCATCGAGCGGAAGCGACCCGTCGCCTTGTGGCAGGGAGTGTTGGCACCGTATAAGGGACTGGACTTATTACTAGACTCGTGGAAGCGGTCTATGAGTACGTGGGATCCTGGTGCAGGATGCCCTCTCCTCTTGATTGCCGGTAGCGGATCCGCCGCGGAGGAAGAGCTTGTTCAGCGCACCGCGCGGCTTCATCCCGATACGATTCGGGCCGATCTTCGGTATATTGCGACGGAGGAAATACCGCACTATTATCGTGTGGCCGATGTAATTCTCTACCCTTATCGCAGCATTACAACAAGCGGCGCGCTGCTGACGGGGCTTAGCTATTGCAAGCCAATCGTCGCTTTCGATCTGGCTCCCTTTCGTCAATATCTTCAACATGGCAGTAACGCCGTCCTCGTACCTCCGGGAGACGATGTCCTACTGACAAAGGTGCTGAGCCGATTGCTGAGGGAGGTCGCTGCGATGCGCGATCAGACTGCAATGTCGTGCTCAGGAACGCAGCCTTCTGACGTCCCCTACCCGGCGCTTCTGCAGGGGGCGATGAATAATCGGTTGCTGTACACCGGCTGGGATGAGATCGCGGCGAGGACTGTAAAGGTCTATGGCCAGTTGCTTGGCGGTGCCTCCAAGGAAGTGTGCAACACACTGCATACTGTCTAACAGTCTCCCGCGATACCACAGCGATTCGAGCTTAAAACAGGCGCTTTACTGACCATCTGCTTTGGCTTCTTACTTGCATATTCCTTGTCATCGGAAGGACGGCAAGTATGGGATTCAGGGCTATCACACGATGGGGCACTGCATGCGCGCTGCCCCTATCTTTCATGGTCGGGCAGTGCGACGGACAGGAACAGGTGGCACATGTCGCTGCGACGACTGTTACCAGTACCAACAGGCCAGAGACGCGCGCCGCAGTCCCCGCAGCACGCTACACGATTGGAAGCGGCGACATTCTTAATATCCAGGTTTGGAAAGAGAAAGATCTTAGTCAGGTCGTGACGGTTCGGCCTGATGGCAAGATTTCGCTGCCGCTACTGAATGAATTATCGGTGGCTGGCCTGGAGCCTTCGCAGCTTGAAGCGATGATCCATGCGCGACTGCTGTCGATCGTCGTGGAACCCCAGGTGACGGTCACTGTTGCCGAGATACACAGTCGGATGGTGTATATCGCAGGTGAAGTCGCACGGCCTGGTGCCTACCCCCTGAACGCGCCGATCACTGTGTTGCAACTGATCGCACAGGCTGGCGGGATCACGGCGTTTGCATCGCGCAAGAAGATTCACATCATCCCGGCTGATAGCTCCACGAGCAAGGTATGGCTTAACTACAAAGCCCTGACACAAGGTACGGACGTGAACCGTAACCTTGCCCTGAATCCTGGGGATACGGTGGTGGTTCCATGACGCGGCCATCGCTGGAGCTTGTCTGCGCGGTCCTTCTGTGCAGTTCGCCATGGAACGGTCACGCGCAACAAGCATCGCGCGAAGATCGTGGCTTGTCTGCGGACACGCTCGCGGACAAGTCAGAGGCATTGCGACCACGGTCGGTGAACGCGGGACTGAACGTCGAGAACGGCACATCGCTTGACCTGATGGTGTCAACGAGTTATGGCAACGACTCTTCCGTCAATAACATTCCCGGTCTGAGTTCGCAATTTAATTCGTTGCAGGCTCGCCTGGCACTGGGACTTCGTACTCGCCGGAGTTCGATGACTCTCGCCCACGATGGCACGGTCCTTCTATTTCCCGGGAGTGATATTGCGTTGCAGCAGTACCAAGTAACGTCTTTCAACCTGACCCATGCGATCAGTCGTGTAACGACGTTGGGATTCAACGTAACAAACAGCTATGGTGCTGACTCTGTGCGGGCGACGGGTTCAGTAAGCCTTGCAGCCGTCAATACACAACCAATCGACAACAGTGATGTCCTGGCGGCTGTCGTAACAGGAAAGACGCTGCGGCAGTCTGGCGGTGTGGTGTTGGATCATGAGATCTCTGCGACGCGAGCCTTCACGATCGGAGGCGGCGGCAGCTTCAACAACTTCCTGGGCGCCGGCGCTTCGAACGACCAATTCAATTTGAATGGTGCTTACCGTCAGTACTACGGACCACACCTGCTGGTGGGAGCTAGAGCCGAAGGGAGCCAACAAAACTTTGGCTCAGGCACGTGCACGACCGCGAACCTGACGGGGTTTGCCGCTCTGCGGATTACGTCAAACCTCCGCGTTGACGGGTCGGTAGGCCCAGCGTTCGGCTCAGCACAGTGCACTGGTCAGTACCAATTTGAGGCGATCGTTTCTCAGCAGACGGTTCGCGGGACGCGTGTGTATGTAGGCACAAGCCGCCACCGCGGGAATGGGTCCGTGACGGGGTCGCTCTGGGAGACGTCAGGCTACGGCGGCATGGAGATCGGCAATCCACGCAAGTTTACTTTTTCCGCGAACGGTGGGTACACCAACTACCACGGTGGAACCGCTTCCCTGGCAAGCGATGTAACCGGGTACTTCGTCGCAGGTACGCTGCGTCGTCAGATTGGATTTATTGCAGAGGCTGCGTTGACGATGCGGCACTTCCAGCGGACAGCGTCTTCGGTCGATCTTTCCCGCACACTTTTCTTCGCCACCTTTACCTGCTGTGCACAATCCCGAGGGTCCAATGGCAAGTGACGCAATGTCCCCGGTCGACCGGATTTATAGCCTGGTGCAGGCGATGCGTTATCGCCTGCGCTTGATCCTTCTCGTGTTCGCAATCATTCTCTGCGCCTCGGTGACGTTTGTCATGCGCATGCCGAACGTCTACCGGTCCGAGACACAGATCCTGGTGGATCCACAGCGAATCTCGGATAAGTATGTCAGCGGCGTGGTGACCGCCGACGCAAGTCAACGCCTGGATACCTTGAGTCAGCAGATCCTGAGTTCTTCGCGACTGGACGCAATCATCCAGGAATACAAGCTGTTTCCGAAGCTACGAGACAGCACAAGCCGTGAAGAGCTGATTGAACGGATGCGTAAGAACATCGGCATTCAGTTGAAGCATAACGCCGAAGGTCTTAGCGCCTTTTCGCTGAGTTACACCGGCGAATCTGCGGAGGAGGTCGCAACAGTGGCCAACCGGCTGGCGGAGTCATTCATCTCCTGGAATCTGCATGATCGCGAACAAGAGGCGCTTGGGACCACGAAGTTTCTGGAGAATGAGCTTCATTCCACGAAGATGGAGCTGGACCGGCTGGAAGAGCGGCTGCGCATTTACAAGATGGAGCATCTGGGGGAGTTACCCGACCAGATGCAGGCGAACATGCAGACGCTGGCGAGGCTACAGGTGGAGTTACAAGCCAATACGGAAGCGCAGAGCCGACTGGACCACGAGGCAATTCTATCGGGCTCAATGGGTACTGACAGTTCCGCCAAACGGGGCGATACGAACACTCCGACGCTGAGGCAGAGACTGTATGCGGAGCGTGCCACGGCGCAATCGGAACTGGCAGAGTTGCGCAGGCATTACACGGATCGCTTCCCGGATGTGGCACGTAAGCAGGCCGACATCCGTGCCCTAGACGAGCGGATTGCGACGCTGCCGCAGGCACGCGTTGAAGCAGCTGCGGCCGCACCCGATCCGGAAGATGGCAGCGCCACACATCTGCAGTTGATCCGTCGCGACCGCGCTCGTCTGGAGAGTGTGGGGCGCAACATCGAGGCATCGATCCAGCGCTATCAACGCCGGATCGACTCCGAGCCGCTTCGTGAGCAGGAGATCTCTCAGCTGTCCCGTGACTACAACACGACGCGGGATCACTACAACGTGCTCTTAGAAAAAACCTATTCCGCACAGATGGCAGCGCAACTGGAGCGTGAGCAGCAGGGGGGGAGTTTCACCATGCTGGACCGCGCCCGTATCCCCGACGCACCCGTTGGTCCGAAGCGCGTGCCACTACTCTTTGGTTCCTTTTTCGCGGCGCTGGCCGCAAGCCTGGCGGTAGGATTCCTCGCCGAGTCTATGGATCGCACCCTGAAGTCCGAAGCCGAGCTGCATGACTGTTTGCCGATGGTCCCGGTTCTCGGCACCACTCCCAACATTCGTCCCGCGTCAACTGGCCGTGCGCTGACGACCACTACCCGGCTTTCGCTTGGAGGCCATTGATATGACCCCTCTCTCCGTACGTTATGACTCTTCGAAAGCCGCCGGCACCCTGAAGCAGATGAACGACCGGCATTTTATCCCGACTGACTCAATCCCTGAGTTCGAGGGAGTGCTCGATGGTGTGCCACGTCTAAAGCCGTCGGCCAATGGGAAGGAACATCAGCGATCAATCTTTGAAACAGATCCCTACGGTATTGCTGCGGAGCAGTTCCGCCTGATGCGACGGAGATTATGCAACCTGAGTCCCAATGGTGGAACCGTACTGATCACGAGCCCCGGCCCCGGCGACGGAAAGAGTTTGAACGCGCACAACATGGCGTGGGCTCTGGCAGAGGCCGGCCACAGCACCCTGCTGCTGGAGCTTGATCTGCGCCGTCCCAGCCAGCACAATTTTCTGCCGGGCCGGCCGCCGTACGGATTGGTCGATGTGCTGTCTGGCGAAGCTGAGCCGATCGATGCGATAACGCGACTCGCGCAGGTGCCTCTCTTCTTCCTTGGACTGGACGAACCAGCTCCGAAATCTTTGAAGCTTCTACGCACCCAGGCCGTGGTGGATGTTATCCGCTGGGCAAGGGAGACGTTTGCCTGGGTGGTGATCGACGGGCCGCCTGTCCTCGCAGCGTCCGACGTGGAAGAGATCCTGCCACGCGTGGACCTGGTCTTGATGGTGGTCCGGGAACGTGTGACTCCACGCGGCATGCTGGAACGCGCGGCCAGCCACCTGGGCGACCGGTTGAATTTTCTTGTCTACAACGATGTCACTCTTTCTGAAAGCTACGGATACCGATACTAAGGAAAACACTATGCGCGGTTCAAAGAGAAGCACGAACTACCTGGTCCATTGTCTACTTACTTTGCTCTGGTTCCTCATGTTGGGGTCAACGTTTGCCGCTGCACAAACACAGGATCTTACCGTTGTAGTGCTTGTGAACTCGGCAGTGCCTTCTGGCTATAACACCAGCAGCACGAACCCGGGCTCTTATCAAAAAGGTCCAGAACGCTACCTTGTGCATCTTCAAGTTCCCTACAAGGTCATTGACATCAGCGTTACGGCAGCGATCAACCTTAACTCGTCACAATTGATTATTGCGGCTCACAATGGACTTGCGCCGAATGCCGCCTGGCAGAACGCAATCGTCACCGCAGTAACAGGCGGCTCCGGATTCATCAATCTGGATAGTGCCCAGGCCGTGGGCACACAGAATCACATCCAGACGATGTTCCATGCAACGGGAGCAACCTTAGGATCAGACCAGACGAGCATCGTGATCCCTGCGGCCGTGCAGGTGGGCGGATCGACGCCGCACTACATTACCGCGCTGCAGCGCCATTGGCTGAACGATCCAACCGGAGATATTACCTATCCCTATCACGGCAACGGCGTCACAGTAATCGCGTCCAATGCAACGATTCTGACCGGCGCAACGGGGAATGTCGTAGCGCGCCTTGGCACCGATCCGCTGATCGTTGCCGGCTCCTATGGCCAAGGTCGCATTGTGGATTTCACCACTTACGACTATATGCATGCGGACCGCTTCGGATTCGTTCAAGGTGTGGACGATTTGTTCTGGCGAAGTCTAGTGTGGGCGGCACGCAAGCCATTCGTGCTTCGGGGCTACCCCAGACTCGCTGCGATCCAAATGGACGATAACGAGCCCGGCGTGATGTCACGCATCCCGGACATGTGGAACACGAGCCTGACAGGAACGGTTGCAGCGGATGGCACGGGAGGCCCGTGGTTGCCGCAGTTGAATATCCAACTGGGGTCGCTGTCTACGCCGGGCGGTGAGCGTGCGCAGATGATCAGCGCCATCAATGCAAACAATATGCATGCGACGCCCCATGGACTTAATTACGGTTCTGGCGGAGATCTTTACTGGAATCTAACCGCGCCGAACACGGATTCGCAGTGGCAGGCCAGTGTTGCTTCTGCACTGCAGTGGAAGTTGGGACAGGGCGGGAGCGATACGTTCCCTGCTTTTGGCAGATCCCTGGTTGGCCACTACTGGGATATCTCTGACAATAGCGGCGCTGAGATGTGGAATAGCCTTGGAATCCGGTACCTGACAACACCGCAGTCGCCGGGGACCTATTACTTTGACTACCCAAAGACTGCCGCACAGCGAATTCCTTACGGGCCTTTCCGTATCTATGAGCAACAACCCATCTACCCCGTGGACTATGAGGAGACCTTCCCATTCTTCTATGCGGATGACATGGTTGTTCACAGCGTTGCCGGTCAACCCGCAAAGACATTCTTTGCCTTCGCATCGCAGGTAGGCCAGTCGGGTGGCCGCTTTCCGCGAGCCGATGCGCTTTGGCCGAGTACCCAGAACAACTACACAGTTGCGCAGAGTTTGAATCAATGGGAGTACTACATGTGGCATTTCTGGTCGGGCATGCAGCCTGTCCAGATCTACACCCATGACGGTGACAACCTGGAGTACTCGACGACGACGGAGAGGCAGTCTTTTATATCCCAACTGTCGCAGTGGATCAGCGCAAACAAGGGTATTCATCAATACATGGATGGCATGGGTGATTACCTGCGTGCCCGCAATCACTCGCTGCTGACAGCTGGGACTGCCACGTCATCGACGCTATCACTTAGCTTCACAGGTGCGGCCACGGATGCAGATGGCCATCTGATACCGACGAAGGCGTACGTCTTCTATGGCGACAATGAAGGCCAACTGTTGTCCGTGCCCGGGTTCAGTAACGGTGGAACGTACACGTTTGCGAATGCACAACCACCGACGATGCAAGTATCGCCGTCGACGCTAAGCTTTACGACACCGGCGGGGACGTCGCCAGCGAATAAGTCTCTGACCGTGGCAAACCTTGGTTCAGGGAGTTTTTCCTGGAGTGTTAACAGCAGCGCGTCATGGCTGCACGCCACACCGACCACTGGCGTTTCTGGATCCACCGTATCTGTCAGCGTTACCAGCACGGGTCTTGCAGCAGGAACGTACAGTGGCAACCTGACCTTCACTTCTGCGACGGCCACCCCGAGCCCGTGGGTTGTTGCCGTGACACTTACGGTTACGCCTACCACTCCGAGCCTTTCGGTAAGCGCCACAGCGTTGTCTTTCAATCAGGCAGTTGGTACGACAACGGCGGCGTCGCAGTCACTTTCAATCACTAATTTGAGCGGCACGAACGTGAACTGGACCGCGTCGTCGAACGCGTCGTGGCTGACAGTAACGCCAAGCAGCGGTGGCACCCCAGGAACGCTTACCGCGTCTGTTATCGCAGGGGCGCTCCCGGCCGGTACCTACAGCGGTGCAGTGACCATTGTTGCCAACAGTATCCCCCAGACGCTGGTGGTTACTGTCACGTTCCAGGTGTTGGCGCAACCCGTATCTCTGCCCGTATCGAGCCTTAGTTCGTGGACGAGCACCTATCTTGGAGGCCTCGCGGGATGGAGCACGACCGGCACGGCGCTGCGTTACAACGGCGGCGGAGAGGTTCCGATCTATACGGGAAGCGCGGGTTGGACAGATTATGACCTTGCCGTCAACTTAACACTTCCTGTGTCCAACTATCCCGGTGGCTTCCGCGGGCGTGTGAACCCAGTGAATGGATCCGGCTACGCCGTCTGGTTCTATCCCGGCGACCACACCATCAATCTTTACAAGGTGGTCGATTGGAGCATTTCCAATGGATACACCCTGTTGGGCACATATTCGCAACTCCTATTCGACACAAGTGCCCACACGGTAACGCTGTCCATGAAGGGCAGCGCGTTGAAAGTGCTGTACGACGGTGTGCAGTTGATATCTGCTACCGACGCGACCTATACGTCAGGGGTAGTCGCCCTTGACCCTTCAAATCAGATCGTTACGTATAACAGCATCGTCCTGTCGAACCTGGTGGGGGCGCAGACCACTGTCACGGCGTCGCCAGCGTCACTCAGCTTCAGCGCTGCCGCCGGAGCTACGGCTGCAACACAGAGTGTCGCCCTGGCTTCGTCGTCGAGCGTGAGCTGGAGCGCGTCCTCTAGTGCAGCCTGGTTAACGGCGACGCCTGCTACCGGAGCGTCAACACCTGCTTCGTTCAACGTGACGGCGAATGCTGCGACACTTGCCGCTGGTACTTACTCCGGAACCGTTACGGTCACACCATCCAGCGGGAACGCTGTCACAATAAGCGTCGCATTCACCGTGTCAGCAGTGTCCACGGCGATCGTTCAGACCAATCCGGCAAGTGTCTACCTGTTCAGCCCGACCGGGACGTCACCAGCGCCAGTGGTCGTTGCGGTACAGAACGCTGGCACTGGAACGATGCCGTGGTCTGCGTCGAGCAATGCCGCGTGGCTCACTCCCACACCAGCCAGCGCAAGCGCTCCGGGAAACCTGACGCTCACACCAGCTACGTCTGCCCTTGCTGCCGGGACGACGGTTGCAAACGTTACGCTGAGTTCGACCAACGCCGCCTCGACTCTGACATTGCCGGTCACACTGCATCTGGGAAGCCTGCTGTTCCAGGACAACTTCCCTGTCGGCGACACCCAGTGGACCGCCTCGCCGCTGGGTCTTTCCTCCGGCTGGTCAATTAGCAACGGCAGCTATACCTACAACGGCGGCGGACACACGCAGCAATACGCCGGCAGTTCTTCCTGGACGGATTACAGCGTCTCCACGAAGATCACGCTCACCAATCAATTGAACTATCCGGGTGGTATCCGTGGGCGTGTGAACCTCGCCACTGGTGCTTCTTATGCAGTCTGGTTGTACCCGGCGGACAGCAAGATTGTTCTTTACCGGACGACTGGATGGAACATCGATACGGCCGGACTGTCCACGCTGGCACAGTCGGCCGCGCTGGTTCTGGACACTGCGCCTCACACTGTGCGACTGCAGTTTACGGGTAACCAGATCATGGTGTATTACGACGCGAAGTTAGTTATCAGTGCGTCAGACAGCACCTTGTCATCGGGTGCAATCGCACTCGATGTCTCGTCGCGACCTATCAGCTTCAGCAACGTAACCGTACAGCAGTAAACGACAAGGCATACCTATGACTTCGTTCCTGGTTAGCTTACGGCGAACACGGCTGGACGTTCGTGCACTTCTCGCCTGGAGACCGCTGTTCTCAGTGCTACTGGGGGCGGTCTCCGTCGGGGTCTGGCTGTGGCTTGCCTTCTTCCGGTCGCTAGGTCTGCCTGGTGTGGCCATTGCATTTCTGTGCGTCGGTGGCGCATGCACTACGATCGCCGCCATCGGCGCTGTGAACAGCCGATCCGGAACGGTGGTGCTGTCGCTTTCCAGATCGTCCGTTGCTTTTACGTTGCTGCTCTTGTTCGTACCGGAGTACATCGGAAGGGTGCGTCCGCCAGGCCTCCGGTCGGCTCTTCTGTTTGCGATCGTCACTGCACTGTGGGTGATGCTGGCGACTGGCCCAGAAGAGACTGTCGCAAATGAGCGTCGCAGCGCACGCGGGAGTGGGCTGTTGTTTTGGATAATCGCTGGGACTTTCTTTGCCGGGGTCACGGCGCTTGCAGTCCGAAAGTATTACGTCCTGGGATATGTTGGGCAGGATCTGGCTTACTTTGCGCAGATTATGCACACCACGCTTAACGGTCATTTGTTCTGGGGTTCACTGCTGCAAGATCTTCTTTACTCACACACCGTAACGACCGATTTCGCGGGGCACAACTCGCCCATTATGTTTCTTTTTTTACCGTTCTATGCATTATTTCCCAGCCCGATCACACTGCTTGTGCTGCGCAATGTAGCGATGGTCGCATGCATCTTTCCGGCGTACCACATCGCCCGCATCTATACAGCAGATAAGAATGCGCGACTGTGGGGAGCCGCTTTTCTCTTCTTACCGGCGATCTACTACCAAACTAGTTTTGATTTCTATCCTTTGAGCTTTGTTGCGCTTCCGCTCCTGTATACGCTTCTCTTTTACCTGCGCGGTGAGTATCGACAGTTCCTGTGCTGGCTCGGACTCACGCTGCTAGTCCGGGAGGACCTAGCACTGTTTGCGATCATGCTTGCCTGTGTTGCGCTGCTTCAGCGCAAGAACAGTCGCTGGGTTCTCACACCACTGCTTGGAGGGGTGGTATGGGGAGCGCTCTCTTATCTTTATGTGCTGCCGCATGCGTTGCATGGTGCTTCCTTCGTGACAGACGCATGCTTCAGTCACCTCGGACAGACTCCCGCTCAGATGCTCACTCGCGTTTGCAGCAGTCCACAAACGACCCTGCTGCCGCATAACAACCTTGTCTACCTGAAGCAACTGTTGACACCAACTGGATTGCTGTTGCCTTTTGCAAGCCCTTTGGTGCTAACCTCTTTGCCGTTTCTGGCGATCAATCTGCTCGCCGGCCCGGGGCGATGCATCACCACTGTTATTGCTGCTCAGTACTCGGTTGTACCGTCAGTGCTGCTCTTCATCAGCGCTTTGCTGTGTGCAACCGGTCGCGGTCTGCCCGCAAAGCTGGCACACCTTGGACTTCGCAGTGCGCGTGTGCCTCCGCTAGTTTTTCTTTCTCTCAGTCTTGGCACACTGGTTTTCCTGACTGGGGCCCTCCAGGAGGACGAGCTGCGTATGAAGGCGTGGACGGGCGAGGCCCGGAGAGTTGCCGCCTTTGTACCGGCTGGCGCTTCGGTGGCGGCCCCTCGTTACCTTCTCCCCTTACTTGCGAATCGCGATTGTCTTTACCAGACGCACCGGTTGCAGCAGTATCACAGCGCCGTCTATGAGTACCTGATCCTTGATTCGGATTGGAGACACATCGACGCCGCAGCGGAGTACGAGTCTGCCTATCGTACTTTGCTGCATGATGCGCCTCTGGATTCACGTTATCGGGTGATTTACAGGACATCCGCGTTTATGGTGTTGCGGGATCCTTCGGTCAAGGGACGTGGCTGCTTCCCTCAGCCGGGTGGTGCATCTTGAGCAGCAACCCACCAAAGCTGATGCAGGACATCGTCAACTACCTGGCGGGTCGAGGCTCGTTGATCGTCCTGGGATTCATTACGTTTCCGATCTTGACAAGGCTGCTGTCGGTCGAAGCGTACGGCGTTGTCTCTCTCACGTTCCGGCTGGTGTTGTTATTGGTCGTGCTGTCCAAGTGCGGACTACAGTATTCGGCTGCACGCTTCTTTCGTGCGACCGATTCGGATACGGCGGAGCAGAGACGCTTCTACTCCACCCTGCTGCTTTGTCCAGTGCAGATTTCGCTCGTGGTGTCGCTGATTTATGTTGCGATCCTCCTGTGCAACACCTCAATCCGCCACGACACGCTTCTATTTCATTGCCTCTTACTTGCGCCAGGCGTTGTGCTACTTCGCACCGTTCAATCCATGCTGCTGAGCTTTCTTCGTAATGAAGGGCGCAGCAGGGCTCACACGATTGCAGAAGTTGCGACCAAACTCACCACTGTCGTTGCACTCGTCACGCTGGCGCTTGCGGGGCAGCATCGGGCGTTTCCTGTGCTGCTTGGCACGTTAGCAGGAGAGTCGGCAGTTGTTGCCTTTCAACTGCAAAGCGTCTTGCAGCGCGGGTTGATTCGGTTTGGCGCTATTGATTGGGAGTTGATACGGCAGTCGCTTCTGTTCGGTGTGCCTTTGATCGTCTATGAGCTCTCCAGCCTCGTTCTGGATTCAGCTGACCGATTGATCGTGCAGCGATACCTTGGTGATCATTCGCTCGGTATTTACTCCGCTGCCTACGGAATTTCGGGGTATGTGCAAGACACGGTCATGACGCCGCTTAACCTGGCGCTGTTCCCGGTCTACATGCGTATCTGGAACGAGCAGGGCCGAGATGAAACGATCCGCTTCCTTTCTAACGCGCTGTCATGGTTTCTGGTGCTGGCGCTCTTCATCATCGGTGCATCGTGGCTTTCTGCGAAGGATGCTCTGATTCTGCTGGCATCCCGACGCTTCCTGGGCGCCGACCAGCTGCTGATGATCCTCGTGCCAGCGCTGATGATCTATGCCCTGCATATCTTCCTGAATGTTGGGCTGATCCTAGAAAAGCGAACGACGATGTTGGCATTGATCGCGGCGTTTTCTGCGGTCGTCAACATTGCTGCGAACGTCTACTGGATTCCCCGGATCGGGCTGACCGGCGCCGCCTTGGCCACGCTGGTGAGCTATCTCGCAATGATCGCGGGGCTGCTGATCGTCAACCGGAAGATTCTGCCGCTGCAGCTCAAATGGCCACTGGTGGTGAGCGGAACGCTTGCGATGCTCCTCTCCTATCCATTGCCGACCTTCTTGCACGCACGGATGTCGATGGTAACGCTGGTTGGGAGAAATACTCTCTACTCGCTGCTGTTTGTAATATGCCTGCTCCTCTTTTCAGCCGAATTTCGTGGGCTGGTGCAGCAGTCTAGGGTTCGCTTTCTCTGGGTACGCAGAAAGAACTGGGCGGCGATGATGCCCGCCCGATCGACCGTGGGAGGTTCCGAGTGATGCAGGTCATGATGGACCCAGCGGGTGCTTCCAGTCTCAAGGCTCTGGCCCTCTACACCGTGGTGGTCGCCGGTGCGGTAGGTACGCTTGCCTTGCGATCCGAATTGGGAATCTATCTGCTGACGGTGCTGTTGCCTCTACAGACCACTCGTTACCATCTGCATGGCCTGCCCCTCGGATCCAATATCGTTGACATACTTCTGATCTGCACCTTGATTGGCACGCTCATCCGACCACCGAACTCCGAGTCGAAGCGCCCTGCCATCCTTACCTTTCTGGCTTTGCTGTGCGGCTTCTATCTGCTGTCGCTTTGGCGCGGTGCATTCTATCTCGGCGGACAGATGCCGATCTCGTTCGCCGATCCGCGGTTAGTGGATTACAAGAACTTCATTGTCATGCCGCTGCTGGCGTTCGTTGCTCTTCGGGCGATCCGTACGAAGGCACAGATTGCCGTGGTCATCGCCTTGTGCTGCATCACAGCCGTCGCCGTCGATTACAGCTATCTCAAAAGCGCATCAGGGCGCGACTTCAGTCACTACGCTGAAGAGACCCGTGATGCAGGTCCGCTCGGGTATGCCGGCGAGAACGGACTGGCTTCGTACATGGCAGAGATCACAGCGTTCATCCTGCCAATTCTGGCTCTCCGTAAGAAGGCCGGGGTGCGATTGCTCATCGTGGTGTGCGTGGCCGCCAATATCGTCTGCGTCCTGTTTTCGTATTCACGAGAGGCCTATCTTGCGCTGGCCCTTACCCTTTGCTTCATTGCTGTTGTCCGTGTGCGATGGCTGTTCGTGCCGCTCCTATGTCTTGCAATCGGGTCACAGATGATCCTTCCGCAAGCGGTATTGGAACGCATCGCGATGACTTATACGCGACCGAACGCCGGGGAGGCAGCCGCACTGGATGCCTCAGCACAGGAGAGAGTTCTGCTGTGGACCGACGCGATCAATCTGTTCCAGAGCAATCCGGTTATCGGCACCGGGTTTCTTACGTATTCGAGACTGGGAAGGGTTGGATCCTACCAAGACACGCACAACTTCTACTTGAAGATGCTGGTGGAGACGGGCGTTGTGGGGTTAGCACTTTTTCTGCTCCAGTTATTGCTCTTGTTCCGCCAGGGTCTGCGCTTGTTTGTCAGCGCCACGGATCGTTTTCTGTCGCTGGTTGGCCTTGGCTACGCCGCTCTTATCCTGGCAGCCGCCATCGTGAATGTTTTCGGGGATCGATGGATGTTCATCCAGGTTGACTCCAATCTCTGGATTCTTCTGGGTTGCGTGTTGAGCGCATCGTCGCTCTCGAGCGACACGCCGACTGCTCCGGTGAACCACAAGGCAGAGCCCCGCTTGCGTCACGCGTGGCATGGAAGTCCGACTCCTACTCTGGCGCTTGAAGGAGCGACACAATGAGCACTCAGACGTTGGTCACCGAAAGCGAGAGTTCTGCTGCAATTCAATCGAAGCAGCGGTCTGTGCTGTTCTTGATCGATCAACTTACCGAACTGGGCGGCGCCGAGCGAATGATGTTCGCGCTGGCCGACGCGTTACCTCGCCATGGCTATCAGGTAACAGTTGTGACATTGCGAGACCAGGTGAGCGAAGAGGCGCACAAGCTAGCTCGAGACATCGTGGTGTTGCCGATCCACTCGTGCTTTTCGCTGGAAGGCCTCCGTGCAATCCGGACACTTGTTCGAATGATGCGGGAAAGAGAGGTGTCCCTTGTGCAGACGTACTGCGAGAGTTCCGACCTGATCGGTGTCTTTGCAGCCCGTCTTGCAGGAGTACACAACCTCTGCTCAAGCAGACGCGATATGGGCATCCTGCGATCGCTCAAGCATCGTGTCGCTTATAAGTTCCTGGCGCCGCTCTACACGCGTGTAATTGCAGTGTCAGATGGCGTTGCGGAGCGGCATCGGCAGATGGATGGTCTTGCTGCGGGCCGCATGGCGGTCATCCGTAACGGGGTTGATCTGGATCGTTACCGACTCAAGTCCGATGCCACGCGCATCTTGCCTCAACTTGGAATTCCTACGAACATGCTGCTGGTCACAACGGTGGCCAATGTCAATCGCTGGAAGGGGCTCGATGTCTTCCTGAAGGCGGCGGCGCTGGTGCGCCAGCGGAATGCGGATGTGCACTTCGCGATTGCCGGTGACTGGACGGATGGCCAGCACCTGAAGGAACTGCGTGCACTTGCGGAGCAACTTTGCGTCACGGAATACGTGCATTTTCTGGGCCACGTTGATGATGTTCCGTCGCTGCTGCGAGCCTCAGACGTCTTCCTTTTGCTCTCTCGTAGTGAAGGCTTTCCGAACGTGGTGATCGAAGCGATGGCCGCATCTCTCCCCGTGATTGCCACAGACGTCGGCGGGACACGGGAAGCGCTCCTGGATGGCGTGACCGGGTACCTGGTTGCGGATCAGGACCATCATGCTGCGGCGCAGCACATGATTTCTCTTCTGTCACACGCAAATAAGAGGAGGCTTATGGGCGCTGCCGGCCGGCAGTTGGTTGAAGAGAACTTTTCAATACAGACGATGGTAAAGCGCCACATGGAGGTCTATGATGCCATCCTGGCCAAATAGCGGTCTTCTCGGCACGTTACCGCCGATCTCCTGGGTCGCACTCTTCTGGATCTGCAGTTTCGTCGTGCTGTATACCTACGCCGGGTATCCATTGATGCTGTGGTGTGTCACTCGGTTCAGGAAAGAGCGCTTGCTTCCGCCTTCAAGCGCACCTTCTCTGACGTTGCTGATCGCAGCGCACAATGAGGCGAGTCGGATTGCTGACAAGCTAAACGAATGCCTCAACCTTAACTATCCCAGGAGTGACTTACAGATCCTTGTCGTGTCCGACGGATCGACCGATGAGACCGTTTCGATTGTCCGCTCGTTTGAGCCGCTCGGTGTGGAACTTCTAGTGCTGGAGCAACAGTGTGGGAAGACCGCTGCGCAAAACGCGGCCGTGCTGCAGGCGAAAGGGGACATCGTAGTGTTCTCTGATGCTACGACGGAATATGACCGCGACGCGCTGCGCTATCTTGCCGGGGCGTTTGCAGACGAACGCATTGGCGCTGTCTCTGGCCGCTATTCCTACATCAATGCTAAGCGCGTGGATGGAACGGGCGAGGGCGCAAAGGCGTATGCAGGTTATGACAATCGTCTACGGCGGATGCAGTCTGCTGCAGGCAGTATCACCGGCTGTTGTGGGTGCATCTACGCGGTCCGAAGGGCCTTGTACGTCCCTCTGGAACCTCATATCATCAGCGATCTTGTTGAACCGCTACAGATACTCCTGCGCGGCTCGATGGTGAAGTTTGAGCCACGAGCGGTGGCCCGCGAAATAATCTCGCATGGCAACGGACGTGAGTTTTCTATGCGCGTGCGGGTGATCGCACGCGCTCTCACTGGCCTCAACAGTGTCAGATCTCTTCTGCTTCCCTGGAAGCATCCCTGGATTGCATTGCAGATTCACTCACACAAGATCTTGCGTTACGCGTTGCCGCTTTTCTTACTCGGCATTCTGGTTGCTTCCGCTATGCTTCGTGATCGACCGCTCTTCCGGATGGTCTTCCTGGGGCAGTTGTTGCTTTACGGAGTTGCAGCGATCAGCTTGATCGCACCCGCAACCCGCCGGATGAAACTGTTCGCTTTGCCGCTCTACTTCTGCACAGTTAATGCGGCAGCCCTGTGTGGGGCTATACAGTTCCTGCGCGGCACGCGCTACGTGGTATGGAAGACGCAACGTGAGCCCACACATGCAAGTTAGATTGGTGCGACCGATGCAAACGACGGTTGGAACATCTTCGCCAGGATGGAATTCGGCTTACTCTTGCAAGGCAGCGCGTGTGGGATTCTTGTTGTGGATACTTGTGATCTGCTTTCTTCGGTCAGAGGCGCAAGAGGTTCCGCGGATCTTTTTTACCGATCTGACAAGCGGACCGGCTACAGGCGGAGAGGCGGATTCCGGCGCGTTTGTCACACTCTATGGCGTTGGTTTTGGAGCCGAGAGGCATGGTTCGTACGTCACAGTGGGCGGGGGCCATGCGTTCGCTTATCCCGTCTGGTCGAACGAGAGAGTGACTATCCAGTTGGGGCGCGATACCCGATCGGGAACTATCGTTTTGCACCGCGACGGGGTCCTTGAATCCGATGGCGTACCATTTCGTATTCGGCCGGGTCGCGTGCTCTTCTTTCCTGCGGCGAAGACGCCGCTTCTACGAAGTGCGATCGAGCAGCTTCGACCGGGAGACATCCTCTATCTTCGCGATGGGACGGAAGAGACTTTGCTTGATCGCTATGATGCTGCGGTCAACGTGATGCAGAGCGGCAAGCCTGACGAGCCCATCGCACTTGTGGCTTATCCGGGCGCGGATGTCGTCATCGGTTCTGTGGATGGGACGTTGATTGCCGCGCGTACACCGAATGTTGAGCGAACATCCGATCACTGGGTTGTTGCCGGGATACATTTTCGCGGGAGACAAGAAGCTTTGGATCTGACGTCTTCCAAGGATTGGAGAATCGTGGGGAATGACTTCACCTGCCCGCACGGCTTCGGACCTACTGGTTGCGTAGAGATCTCGCAAGCATCCAAGATCGCATTCCTCGGCAATAGGATTCATGACGTTGGTCAGCCAGGAACGACAAAGGTTTATCACGCGCTCTACTTCAGCACCGACAGCAATCATATCGACGTGGGATGGAACACCATTGCGAAGGTGCGGGGATGTCGGGGCATCCAGTTTCACTCCACTCCTGAGGAAGCTGGTACCGGCTTAAACCAGTACGACATCCGCATACACGACAACACAATCCATGACACTGTCTGCGATGGTATCAATCTGGCGACGATCAATCCCGCGGCCGGCCGAATTGGAGTATGGAACAACCTTATCTATAACGTTGGGGAAGGACCCGATCCTCCGGATGGTAGTTCTGACTACGCTTGCATCTTTGTTCAGGGCGGTTCGAACAATGGTCCCTCGGGAAGTGGGACGGTTGAGATCGATCACAACACGATGTATCGATGTGGCGGTAGGCGTAATACAGATTCCGGTGCAATCTCTATTTCAGGCGGGTCGCCACACCAAGAGGTCCGTCTGAGAAATAACATCATCGTCCTTGACCGTGGTGTCCCACTGCTGGCCCCAAACAGCGTACGCGGTTTACTGGTTGGTTCAAATAACCTAATCTGGTGGAGGAATGCGACCAGTCCCCCGCCTAGTGTGAGTGCTGGCTTCCTTCTGGAAGACCCTATGCTGCGCGATCCTGCGCACGCTGACTTTCACCTGAAAGATGGCAGCCCCGCGGTGCAACACGGTGTTCACACGGGGATCACGCGGACATTAGAGGGGCGGCCTCGTGATGCGACGCTCCGTCCGGACGTTGGCGCCTACTGATACGAGACGGATTGTGCTGCGCGATGCTGCTGCAGCGTCTGTTGCAGTAGATCTTCAAACCGCGATGCAGCTCTATCGACATCGAAGTGGCTTGCCCAGATGGCACCACGGCGGCCGTAGGTCTCTCGGAGATCCTTGTTCAACATCAATAGTGCGATCGCGTCGGCTATGTCCTCGACATTGTCACCGTCAACGCGCAGGCCACTTTGACCATGGTCGATAGCATCAGCGGTTCCGCCGGCGATGCCACCAATCACTGGAAGACCGCACGCATTCGCTTCCAGAAAAACAACACCAAACCCCTCGGTATCTCCGTTGATCTCACGGTTCGGCTGAAGAAAGACATCGGCCGTCTGATAGAGATGAACCAATTCTTCCTCTGGCACAAAACCTATGAAAGAGACCGATTGAGTCAATCCAAGGTCTCTCGTGAGTGCTTGCAGCTCTTCGCGCTCGGCTCCTCTTCCACCGATGACGTAACGCCAACTCGGCAGTGCCTCCCCGCGTTGCACGAGGAGTGCAAGTGCCCGCAGAGCCTGATCGATTCCCTTCCTTCGATCAAGGCGGGCAACGGTTAAGAGGATCGTCTTGTCTGACCAACCGTTTTGGCAACGCAGGTGTTCGCGTTGCGGGCTGGGGTGAAAGCGTGTCTGGTCGATAAAGTTTGGCAATACAACAGTACGGTCGGGTGAGGCAGGTGTTAGTTTTCCAATCATTTCGGCGGTATAAGTGCTGACTGCGATGTTAAGCCGCGCGTCTCGCAAGCACCGTCGTTGCCACGCACGCATCCAGGGTTGAAGGAACAGCGGCTTAACCTGCATGGTCAACTCTTCTCCGTGCACATAGTTAACCAGGCAGGCGTCACGATGATTGCAAGGCATGAGCCAGCCGGCGGAGTAAGTGCCGCCACAAACGATAACTGCCGGCTTGTAAGTCTGGACTAACGCCTTCCATTGGCGCCGACCTTCGGAGAAAAAGCGGGCCAGCTCAACGATAGCCATGGCCGGCTTCACTAATGACCCCCTATGGCGGGAGAGGTGAAACTCAAATGAGTTGATGCGTTCTACAGTAATTCCGTATCGCGATCGCATTTCCTGGTCCCATGCATCGGCTACATCATGCCCGACGCCGCTGTAATCGGCGACCAAGACGAAACGGAACTTCGTGGTTCGGGTGAGAAGGCCCAGGTATACCTGCACGACGCCGCCGTGATAGGCAGGTGCAAAGTATGGAGCGGCGAAGAGCACGACGGGACGGTCATCCTGCTTCATGAGCGAGATCCTCTCGTTGAGCGAACGTAACGTCATCGCGTCGCTTCACGATCCTGGCGGGGACGCCCATGACCGTCGCTCCGGCCGGAACGTCTCGATTAACGAGCGAGTTCGCGGCGATGCGAGCGCCATCCCCAACCATGATCGGACCAATTATCACAGCGTTGGTCCCTACGTAAACGCCATCCCCCAAACGTGGCACACCTGACTGCCCCGCACCACGCGCCCCTATGGTGACGTGGTGCGCGAGGTCACAGTGACTCCCAATGACGACGTCCGGATGAAGAGTGATGCCGCCGCTGTGCGCGATCAAAAGTCCGGGGCCTATCTTTGTTCGGACGTTCAGACGCATTTGCAGCAGAGCGTCGAGGATGACGCTACCGATCAGATGGACCATCTTGCCCGGGTAGCGAATGAAGCCGACCCGGCGAGGACTATAGATCCACCTGCCGAAGCGATACCAGAACACGCACCAGACCGCGGGATTTATGAGGATGCGCCACTCCGCGTCACCATAACTCCTGTATCGCTGTAAGTCAGCTCGAAACTCAAACATCACGATCGCACCTGAAGACGGCTACGAGAGTTACTGCATTTTGAGTGCCAAAGCGAACAACCATGCGGACGGAAAAAATTTCGTAACGCGTAGCGAAAAACTTACTACTAGAGATTACTGACTTACGGTGAATCAATCACTTACGGGAAGTGAAGATATTGGGTCAGGAATTGCATTTGCCTGCAGACGGTTGCAACCTGCCAACTCAGACACGAAGTCTGCAACACAGCCCCACAACCACTCTCATCCCCCAGATGAAGGAGATTGATTTACCTTGCGCATCTTAGGTCGCTCACCGTTTGCACAATTCACAAGGGTCGGGGCACACGCTCCCGCACTCTTAACGCTTTTCGGATGCACTCTCTCCCTGCTGAACGCAAATGCATGGGCTAGTACTCGCGAAGCCTCCTCCAACAACGTCGGCACGATCTCGGAAATCGCCTCTTTCAATCAACGGCCTTCTTCCCCTCTCACGAGTCTTCCCGCGGGAAGTGGTTCCTTTACTAAGGGAGCTTCCGCCTCGCCGGACGCCCAAGAGCCCATGCTTCTGGCTGCCCAGAGGCGGTGGCGGTGGCGTTCGACATCGCAGTACAGCGCTGTGCAGGTGCAAACTACTTCCTTGCCGTCAGGTACTGTTGGCAAGGCCTACTCAGCCGCAATCAGCGCTACCGGCGGGTCCGCACCTTATACCTGCACGTTGGCAACGGGCTCTCTGAATCCGGGGCTCTCCCTATCTGGCTGCAGTGTCGCAGGAACGCCAACCAGCGCCGTCACCTCATCGTTCACCCTAACCGTGCGCGACTCTCGCGGAACATCAGCGCAGAGCGGAGCACTCGCGGTCTCAGTCGCAGCAGCACAGCCTGCGAATCTTTCCATCTCAGCACCCTCCTCCGCTACTGCGGGGAAAGCCTACACGGGCGTCATTGGAGTGTCTGGCGGTAAAGCGCCTTACACCTGCTCAATTACCAGTGGAAGTCTTCCTGCCGGTCTGACTCTCAACAACTGCACGATCTCCGGCACACCGGCGAAGGCTGGTAGCTCGAGCGTCATTGTGAAGGCGTCTGACTCCAACTCTCCGGCTGCAACGTCCAGCGCAACCATACCTGTGGTTGTGAATGCTGCCCCTGTTACCAATCTGACGATCACCTCCCCGGTTGCAGCAACTGCCGGATCCAATTACACAGGCACCATCGGTGTGAGCGGCGGTACGGCCCCGTACAGCTGCTCGCTTGCGAGTGGCTCCCTGCCGGCCGGCCTGACACTGAACGGTTGCAACGTTACGGGTACGCCCACCACTGCAGGTACCTCCAAACCTTCGATCAAGGCTTCGGACTCGCGGGCGAACTCCACCACCAGTGCAATCAACGTGACGGTAAACCAGGCTCCCTCGACGGGATCAACAGTCTACCCGCACATCAATTACACCGATCTGAATGTGGGAAGCGGTTCCGGCGGCGACAATGGAAACGGTGTTTACGTTCGAATCTTTGGTAGCCACTTCGGAGCTTCGAAGGGCAACAGCACGGTCGCCCTGGGCGGTCTGCTGGTGACCAACTGCAGCCTCTGCTCCTGGAGCGACACACAAATCGTTGCTCAACTGGGCGGCTCTGCAACCACTGGACAGATCGTCGTCACAGCCAACGGACTCGCGTCGAACGGCGTGCCCTTTACTGTGACGCCGACGACGATCCTCTTTGTGTCGCCAAACGGTAGCGACTCAAACTCCGGCACCTTCGCTTCGCCCTTCAAGACATGGCGCGCGGCGTTTAACTCCGTCACATCCAATGACTCGAAGTCGCCGTCGCAGAACACGGTGATCTATCTCGAACCCGGAACCAATGTAAGTGCTGATGATGGCCGCGGATACAGGGCTTCGATCTCGACGGACATTGGCGGATCCTCGCCAACCAATCAGCTCTCCATTGTCGGCTATCCTGGTGGCACGGTGAACGTTGGCAGTACTTCCGTTGACAATGGCGTTAAAGGATGGGGCAAGTACATCACCATCGCAAACCTCAGCATTCAGGGCCGGAACTCGGCCATTGATGCGGAGGCGGGCAACGTCCGTATCATCAACAACAGCCTCTCCTGCCCGGCTCCGCCGAGCGGCCTTGGCGGTACCGCATGCGTGCTTGGAGAAACGACCAATCCCGCTGAGACATGGGTATTCCACGGTAATAACGTGCATGACACCGGTGGAAACGTTGATAAGACCTACCACGCCGTCTACTTCTCTTCCAACGTGAATCATGCCGATATCGGCTGGAACAACGTGGGACAGAACTTCAAGGGCTACTGCCGCGGCATCATGTTCCACGCGACAGTCGGCGCCAATCAGTACGACCTCCACATCCACGACAACGTCATCACGAACAGCTATTGCGACGGCATCGGACTTGCTTCGGTCGATCCCTCAAAGGGCACGGTCGAGGTATATAACAACGTGGTGGCTCACGCCGCGCTTGCGAGCAACCCGTACGGTGTTGCCAACGAAGCGGGTATCGCGATCAACTCTGACCCGGCTGGCTCTACGAGTGGGACGGTCCAGGTTTACAACAACACGGTGGTCGACGCCGGTGCTTACAAGATCGGCAATCAGAACGGCTGCTTTGGCGTTGTGTTTGCAGGAGCTGGAATGCAGCTTACGAACAACATCTGTTCGCAGCCTTCCACCGCACAGCCCTACATCGAAAGTGGATCGCAGAATGTCAGTGGGTCAAACAACCTCTGGTACGGAGCAGGGCCCGCACCTGCCTTTGATCGCGCTCCGGTGAACTCTGATCCAAAGTTTATTTCGTCGACCAACTTCGCATTGCAACCACAGTCTCCAGCGAAGTCATCCGGTAGCACGACGAAGGCCTCTCCCATCGACATCATTGGCGTGCCTCGCAGCGAGACACCCACGATGGGTGCGTATCAATAACTCTTAAACGAATCACTTCCGCAGGAGGGGCATCTCGATGCCCCTCCTTTCTTTTGTCAGAGCGCGCCGCGTCCTACAAGAACGACCTTCAGTGTTTCCAGGGCGATGGCACAATCAAGCCACACCGAGAGATGCTTTACGTAGAAAAGGTCATACTCTAGTTTCCGCTTTGATTCTTCGACGGTTGCGCCATAGTGATAACGGACCTGCGCCCATCCTGTAAGACCGGGCGGAACTGAGTGACGGTGACGATAGAACGGGATATGCGCTTCAAGCATCGTGCAAAGATGCGGCTGCTCAGGCCGCGGCCCAACCATACTCATTTCACCCTTTAATACGTGAATCAGTTGGGGAAGTTCGTCGATGCGATACTTCCGAAGATGACGCCCCAACGTTGTGATGCGGTGTGTGTCCTCGCCTGCCCATCCCGTTAACTCACCAGGTTTGACCGGTGCCATCGATCGAAACTTGGTGATATTGAATGTGCGCCCGAAGAGCCCCGTTCGGGGTTGCCGGTAGAAGACTGGTCCGTCCCGCTGCAGTAACAAAGCAAGGGCCGTGACCGCCATAAGAGGCGACGAAAGGACGAGTAACGTGCTCGCAAGGACTAAGTCGAAGACACGCTTGATCACACGCTTGGCGGTGCGATTCGCGTAACGATCACTGAAGATGCACGATTGCGCGTCCAGTTCATCCACGCGCACACGTCCGGTGGCTCGTTCAAAGAACGATTGTGCATCCTCAATCGCTCGTCCAGCCATCTTCAGATCCAGCAGTAACGCCAGATTCGCCGGTGACTGTGCCTGCACATTCGTGACAATTACGCGATCGAAGTGTTCCGAGCTATTCATGTCGTTCAAAAGGAACTGGAGGTCGGCCGGAAGAACAATGCGCGACACTTCCATATTCCACTCAGGACTGCAAAAGATTACCGCCTGCAATTCCGACGCGTCTTCTCCACTCCCCACAACAAGCACCTGTTCACGGCGGCGCGGCAACGCCCAGAATCTTGCAATGATTGTGACGGTGGCAATCAGAGCTGCGAACAACACTGCGCGCGATAACACCGGTGTTGCCATGGGCGATGCTATGGACACCATCGCTAAGAGGAAAAACAGCATCCCGAAGGCATTGAACGTCTGCGCCATCGTCTCCCGTCGTACGCGGATCACCTGCAGGTTGTAGAGCTCGTGGTAATAAAAGATGACCTGACAGAGGAACCCGACAGCCATAAGGCGCCCGAGACTCATCAGCAGACTGCCCGTCGGCCGTTCCTGATCGATCGCGATGGAGGAGAGGACGAACAGCATCGGCGCGACAAGGACCAGCATCACGAAATCAAGGGATAGCAACAGCGCCGCGCGTGGCGGCAATGCCTTTCCGCTGATCGTCATCTCATGCCACCCCGGAGAGCGCGACCCTGGATCGCGCGGACGTGCTGAGCAGAGCCTGCTTGACCGCCCTGACAACGCGATTGACCTCAGACTCCTCAAGATCCGGATAAATCGGCAGCGAAAGAACTTCGCGAGCGGCCTTCTCCGCCTCTGGTAACGATCCCTGCTGGTAACCGAGCGACCGATACATCGGCTGCAAATGAAGAGGGATCGGATAATGCACCGCCGATTCGACGCCTAACTCCTTTAAGGCCGCCTGCACACGGTCGCGCTCTGGAACGCGGATGGTGTATTGGTGAAACACATGCGAGCACCGTGGCGCGACGATCGGAAGGACTACCTCATCCAGCTGCCCCAACGCATCGCTATAGCGGACAGCGTGTTCTCTGCGGGCGCGGTTCCACTGGTCAAGATACGGGAGCTTGACGCGAAGGATAGCCGCCTGAATTTCATCGAGCCGGCTGTTCCAGCCCAAGGTCTCACTGCGATATTTCTTGCGGCTTCCGTGTGCTCGCAGCATCTTTAACGATGACGCAACTTCAGCACTGGCCGTGACGATCATGCCACCGTCACCGTATGCACCGAGATTCTTGCTTGGGAAGAAGGATAAGCAGCCGAAGTCGCCGTAGGAACAGACGGGCTCGCCGGCGTAGGTCGCCCCCAGAGCCTGGGCCGTATCGCCGAGCAGGGCAAGTCCATACTTTTTCGCGAGCGTTGCAATGGGAAAGATATCAGCGGCCTGTCCGTAGAGATGGACTGCAATGATCGCCTTGGTCGCTGGCGTTACAAGCGCTTCGAGGGTGGTCACGTCCATGGTGTAGCTTGCTGGATCGATATCGGCGAAGACTGGCGTTGCTCCCAGGAGACTAACCGTGTCCGCAGTCGCGACGAAGGTGAACGCCGGCACAATGACTTCATCCCCGGGCCCCACTCCTGCTGCCTTCAGCGAGAGTAGCAATGCGTCCGTTCCAGAGGCCACGCCGACGCCATACCCCGTCCGGCAATACATCGCGATCTCTTGCTCCAACGTGGCTACCTCATCCCCCAGGATGAAGTTCTGCCGGGCGAGCACCTGTCCGATTGCCGCGTCAATCTCAGGCCGCAAAGAAGCGTATTGACGCTCGAGGTTAAGCATTTTCACAATCTGCATCCATCTCCTCCATCTGGCCATTGCAGTCGCAGCGGCACAGTTTGTATCTTGTTTTGCACGTTCGCGACCACACCTCGGAGTGGCCCTTTCAGGCCCTGGCGTGGGCTTATGACGATTCATCGACCGAGTACGCGTGATCTCAGGCGCGAACGATGCAATGGATTGCACACTTTCTGCATCGCGATTGGCGTCAGGATGTGGCGTTTCTTGATAGGCTCCTACGCCCCAATGCTGCTGGGGACGGAAGCTCGCAATGATCCTGAGGCCCGAAAACAGCCACCTGCCAACGATTGCTCTATTGGCACGACAAATGCTCCGCACTGACTAAAGCACTTAGCAAGCTCAGGAGCATGCGCTGATGGCACGTTACCTAATTACTGGCATAGCCGGATTTATCGGATCGTCTCTTGCTCACGAACTTCTGCGGCAGGGCCATGACGTTACCGGTGTCGATAACCTGTCAGGCGGTGACATCCGCAACCTCGACGGGATTATCCGCGAGATTGATCTTCACATCATGGATGTCAACGAAACAGACCGTTTACGCAAATGTTGCATTGGTGCTGACTTTCTGCTGCACCAAGCAGCGTTGGCGTCGGTGCAACGCTCGATTGACGATCCGCAACTCACTCACGCTTCGAATGTGAATGGAACGCTGAGCGTTCTGATCGCAGCACGAGATGCGCGTGTCTCTCGCGTGGTGTATGCAGCGTCTTCTTCTGCTTACGGCAATAAGTCTCAACAGGCCAAATGCGAGGATATGTTGCCGGATCCGCTTTCGCCGTATGCCGCGCAGAAACTTTCGGGCGAGCATCTTGTGCGGAGCTTCTCGCGGGTCTACGGGATGGAAGGTGTGTGCCTTCGATACTTCAATGTCTTCGGACCACGGCAGGGTGCTGACTCCCCCTATTCAGGCGCGATCGCCAAGTTCATCTCGATGATGCTTAAAGGGGAGACGCCCCTCATCTTTGGCGATGGCAGCCAGAGCCGCGACTTTACGTATATCGACAATGTCGTATCTGCGAACCTGCTTGCTTGCGGCGCGCCAGCATGCGATGTGTCGGGGCAGGTCTTCAACGTTGGCGGCGGCAGGAGTTACACGCTCAATCAAACCTACGATCTGCTGGCGCGGCATTTGTGTTTTCCTCACGGCCCACGCTACACCGCACCAAGAGTGGGCGATATCCAGCACTCTGAGGCGGATCTGACGCGCAGTATGCAAATGCTGAGTTATGTCCCACTGGCGAGCTTCGCTGATGGCATTGCGAGAACCGTTCAATGGTTTCTCACCAATGAGCTCCTTGCGGTGTCTTAGAACATTGTCTTTATGTCGAACGAACTGCCATTCTCGCCGCGCTTAGAAGGGACGACAGGATATGTGTGGAATTGTTGGTTACATCGGAGCAAGGCCGGCGGTGCCGGTGATCATGGACGGGCTGCGGCGCCTGGAATATCGCGGCTACGATTCTGCGGGGATCGCGCTGGGAGGTGCCGATACCGGCCTGTCTATCCGACGCGCGTCCGGCAAACTTCGCAACCTAGAGAGTTCGCTTTCGCTGAACCCGCTGCAGGGCGACTATGGCATCGGACACACCCGTTGGGCGACGCACGGACGTCCTTCGGAGACCAACGCTCATCCGCATCGCGACTGCACTGGTTCCCTGGTGGTCGTGCACAACGGTATCGTAGAAAACTACTGCGAATTGCAAGACCAGTTAAAGGCAAAAGGCCACTTCTTCCTGACCGAGACTGACACGGAGATCATCGCCCACCTGATCGAACAGGAGTATCTCGATTTACGCGAACGCAACGACGGAGATGCAGCACCCTCACTTGAGAAGGCAGTGAGTCAAGCAGTGAAGAAATTAACTGGAGCCTTTGCGATTGGTGTCATCTCAACCGACGATCCGGGCAAGCTGGTTGCTGCGCGCAGTGGCCCTCCGGCGGTGGTTGGTTTCGGGGATGGCGAGTATTTCCTGGCGTCCGATGTCCCTGGCATCCTTCAGTACACGCGCGATATTGTTTTCCTGCAGGATGGGGATGTTGCGGTGCTGACACGATCCGGCATCAGTTTCAGTGACTTCCACGGGAAGCCTCTGAAGCGGTCACCACAACACATCACCTGGGATCCGATTCAAGCCGAGAAGAACGGATACGCGCACTTCATGCTCAAGGAGATCTATGAGCAGCCGCGAGCTGTGCGCGACACGCTCCGTGGCAGAATATCAGCGGCATCCGGTCACATCGAACTTCCTGGCCTTGATCTGAGCCACGACGAGATCGTTCACGCCGAACGTATTCTTATTGCTTCCTGCGGAACGAGCTGGCACGCCGGACTCGTCGGCAAGTTCCTCTTGGAACGGATGGTTCGCATCCCGGTCGAGGTGGATTATGCGAGTGAGTTCCGCTACCGCAGACCAATCATGCGTTCACGCGACATCGGCTTATTGATCAGCCAATCTGGTGAGACGGCTGACACGCTCGCCGCGCAATTGGAGATGATTGCAGGGGACATTCCAACACTCTCCATCTGCAACGTTGTCGACGCCGCACTTACTCGCAAAGCACGCGGCAGTATCACCACAAATGCCGGCCCGGAGATTGGTGTCGCAAGCACTAAGGCCTTCACTGCGCAGATCGCCGCACTGCTTACTCTGTCGCTTTATTTCGCTCAGTGCCGAAAGACCATGCCGCAAGAGGCGGTCCAGTCGATCTTGCGGGAGTTAGAAGTGCTGCCAAAGGCGATGGAAGAGGCTTTGCGCACGTCCGCCCCTGTGTGCGCGCGACTGGCCAAAATCTTTTCAAACGCAACGGATGTGCTTTTTCTCGGCCGCGGCATTCACTACCCCATCGCCCTGGAAGGCGCTCTGAAGCTGAAGGAGATCAGCTACATCCATGCTGAGGGCTATCCTGCGGGTGAGATGAAGCATGGACCCAACGCCCTGATCGACGAGACGCTTCCCGTGGTCTGTCTTGCGACCAAGGATGGGGATGATCCCGATAGTGTCTTGAAGTACGAGAAGACCTTGAGCAACATCCAGGAGGTCACTGCAAGAGGCGGACGGGTGATCGCGATCGTTGTGGAAGGGGACACGGCTGTGTCATCGCTCGTAGAGCATACGATCACGATCCCGCGGGCTTCTGAAGCTCTCCTTCCCATCCTGGAAACGGTGCCGCTGCAACTACTCGCTTACTTCATCGCGGTTGAGAAGGGTTGCGATGTGGACCAGCCGCGAAACCTGGCCAAGAGCGTCACCGTGGAATAAGGCGCGTACGGCCACAAGGCTGGAGGACAGTGTTCAACATCACGGCACTAGATCTGCACCAGCAGCTGCGCTCAGAGTATGAATCGCCATCCATGTCTGCGAGTACGCATTGAGCGCGTCGCTGGTCGCTGCTCGCGCACCACGCAGTGCATCAAGGTAGTCTATGAGCGCAAGTCCACCGTGGTCGAATGCGTAACGCGCGATCGAGAGCACATCAGCGGATTCATCCAGATAGTGATCTCCAAAGCGGTTAGAGAGCACGCGTGCATGAATGTAGGCACTCCATGCCTGATTCACGTCGGAAGCTACCTGGTTGCGCGTCGCCTGCTCGGTCAACACTGCAGCCTGCGCTTGAAGCCGTGCTGTCTCCTTGTTGCCCTGGTTGCGATCGAAGATGCGGAGCGGGATATTGACGTTAAATCCTGCCGAGTTATCCGTGCCAGTCTTGTCGTACTCCACTTCGAGCGTCGGATCCGCAGTGCCCTGAGCTATCGCGAGCTTCGCGGCCGCATCGGCCGCGGCGATCGAAAAGGAAGCCGCTCGAAGATCGGGCCGGCGCTGCAACGCTGTTGCTAGCACCTCTTCCCGTGTCTGCGTGACGGGTGGCGGGACGATAGGACCGGTCACGTCAAAGTCTGGGGAAGAGACAGCGATCCCCATCAGCATCTGCAGGTGATCGGATGCCTGCTCCACCGCGATCTCGGCGTTCTGCTCATCAGCTTCCGAAGCGCCCAGTTGCAGATCGAGGCGCTCGAAGTCCAGCTTGCCAAGGTCACCTGCCTGAAAGCGGTCACGTCCGATCTCCACTTCATGACGGAAATCAACAAGCTGCGCGCGGGTGAGTTGCAATGCCTCCTTCGCGATGAGCATAGACGTGAACGCCTGCCGGACATTCAACTCAGTCTGCCGAATGGTGTCCTGCAACTGCGCTTCCGTCTGCGAAGTCGTGGCGCGAGCGTTATCCAGACGGTACTCGCGTTTGTTCCCACGTTCAAAAAGCCGCGACACCTGCAGAGAGTATGCGTAGGGATTCGATGCGTCCGACGGCAGTGTGACGTTGGAACCCGCGAAGCCGACATAAGGGTTGGCACGCACACCGGCTTGCAATTCCTGTGCACGGACGGCATGGAGATTCTGCTGTGCGGCCTGCAGTGTTGGGTTGCGTTGCCGTGCACGGTCCAGCACCTGTTGCAACGTCATTGCGCCAGGCTTTGCGTGGGGAGGAACGCGCGGATCGCTACCGGCAGAAGCTGCGGCGGCATAAGTCGATGGTCCAGATCCAGGCTGTGTGGCGCTGCTCTGTGTGCCTCCGCTGGTGGCTGATGGCGCGCCGCTTTCGGCAGCCGCATGTGCTGCAGCGCCCGTGGCACCGTTGCTTGCAGATCCTGCACCGGCAGCCCCACCGCCAGCGCCGGAACCCTGCGCGAAGCAGACAGGCATCGCAAAAGAGAAGACAAGCAAAGAGAATGTTCGACGCAAAGCAAGAGCGATCATGATGCAAACTCCTCATCCTGGCCCGGCAGCACATCAGCGTTCGTCGAGAGCCAGACGTAGAGGGTGGGCAGAAGGAAAACATTGATGATGAGAGCGCCCACAAGGCCCCCCACGATCACGATGGCAAAGGGGCGCTGCGAGTCTGAACCGATGCCGTGCGACAGAGCCGCGGGCAGTAGCCCCAGCGTTGCAACGAGCATGGTCATCAGGATGGGGCGCAGCCTCAGCACAGCGCCTTCAATAGCAGCCTTCTCCGGACTATCACCGTTTGCGCGCAGTTGATTCATGTACTCGAGCATGATGATGCCGGTCTGCACTGACACGCCGAAGAGTGCAAGAAAACCGACACCGGATGACACCGAGAAGTGCGTGCCGGTAGCAAGCAATGCGAGCAGACCGCCAATGGGAGCCATAGCAACGTTCGCCAGGATCAGGCTTGCCCACTTGGCCGAACCGAACATCGTGTACAGGATGATGAAGATCAACAAGATGGTGATTGGCAGCACGATCAACAAGCGGCGTGAGGATCGCTTCTGGCTCTCGTACTCGCCCGCCCAGTCAATCTTGTAACCCGCAGGTAGAGTCACCTGCTTTGAAACCTTCGCAATGGCCTCTTCGACGGTGGAACCAAGATCTCGGTCGCGCACGGAATACTTGATGGCGACATACCGCAGGCCATTCTCTCGATAGATTTCCTCCGCACCGTCCGTCGTTTGCAGCCTGGTCACCTGCGCCAGTGAAACCCGCTCTCCCGACGGGGCGACGATGCGGATATCGTTGATGGCTTCCGGCGTTGACCGATACGGCCCGGCGTAACGAGTCATGACATCGTAGCGAGCCTCACCATCGAGAAATTGCGTCGCTGAGTTGCCACCGACCGCAGTCTCGATGGCATCCTGCACGTCGGCAACGTTGATGCCAAAGCGTGCAGCAGCATCACGGTCCACGACGAAGTTGAGGTTTGGCTGACCGATGACGCGGAAGAGTCCAAGGTCCTGAATGCCTCGGATGGTGCTCATCACGCGGACAATCTCGTCAGCCTTGGACTCCAGTGTCTTAAGGTCCGTACCATAGAGCTTCACCGCAAGCTCTCCTTTGACACCACTGACAGCCTCCTCGACGTTGTCTGAGATGGGCTGTGAAAAGTTCCAGATGACACCTGGGAGTTCTGCTAACTGTCGATTCATCGCGTCGATCAGCTCGTCCTTGTTCTCGCGGAAGACGCCGCGCCACTCGTCTTTCGGCTTCAGGTCGACGTAGTACTCCGTGTTGAAGAAGCCGGTCGTATCGGTGCCGTCATCGGGCCGACCGATCTGACTGATCACCTGTTTCACCTCGGGAAAAGAAGAAAGAATGATGCGGGCACGGTTCGCAACGGCAAGGCTTTCCGTTGGACCTGTGGAAGGCGCGAGTGTCCCGCGCGCCCAGATTGCGCCCTCATCCAGGTGAGGCAGGAATTCAGAGCCAACCACGCCCGTCGCGATCAGGATGATCGATGTTGCAAGCGCTGCGCCTGCAACTCCAACGGTGACGTACCGATGCTCGATTGCCCACTGTGCGGCAACGCGATATCGCCCGGTCAACCAGCGGAGCAATGGGTTCTCCCACTCTGTTGTCCCCTTCTTGAATAAGAAGCTCGCAAGTACCGGCGCCAGCAGCATCGAGAAGATGAGTGCGCCCAGCAGCGCAAATGCAACGGTCCAGCTCATCGGCTTGAAGAGCCGGCCCTCAACAGACTGCAACGTGAAAATTGGCAGGTAGGCCGTGATGATGATGCCGATGGCATAGAACACAGGCCGCTGCACCTCATGCGCAGCCATCCGAATCTGCTCGTTCACAGTGAGATCTTCGCGACGGTTATGGCTCAGGTGACGAACGATGTTCTCCACCATCACGACAGCACCATCGACGACCATGCCAAAGTCGAGCGCGCCCAGCGACAGCAGGTTCGCAGGGATGTGCTTGAGGTCCAGGCATATGGATGCGAAGAGCAACGCGAACGGAATGGTGATGGCGACGATGAACGCGCCACGCAGATTGCCGAGGAAGAGGAAGAGGATGATGACGACGAGGACGATGCCCTCGGTGAGGTTGTGCAGAACCGTATGCGTCGTCAGGTGCAGTAGGTTACTGCGATCCAGAAACGGCACGATCTTGACGCCTTTCGGCAGCACACGGTCGTTGAGTTCATCGACCTTCTGATGGATCGCTTCCAACGTCTCGTCGGAGTTCGCCCCCTTCTGCAGTAGCGCAATGCCTTCCACCGCATCTGGATCGTCGATCAGTTTCCCATCTGCGGATCGGATCGTTCGACCGATCTGTCCCAGTCGGATCTTCGGTCCCTGCACCACCGTCGCAATGTCGCGCACCCGCAACGCCGTGCCGTTCTGTGCCTTTAACGGCGTATTCGCGATGTCCTCTGTACTGGCGAACAGACCAATCTCACGGACATTGATCTGCTGTGCGCCCTGCTCGATGAAGCTGCCGCCGGCGTTGGTATTGTTCGACGCCAGCGCCTGTTTCACCTGCGCAATGTTGAGTCCATACGAGACCAGTTTCGCCGGGTCGAGTGTCACCTGGTATTCGCGAGTGGGGCCCCCGAAGCTTGAGACATCCACGACGCCGGGTACTGTGCGCAGGTTCTTCTCGAGTGTCCAGTCCTCCAGGCTCTTGAGCGCCATGGTGTCGTACAGCGGGTTGTTGCTCTGCAACGTGTACCAGTAGATCTGACCGACGGGACTCCAGTCCGTGCCGATCTGCGGCTGCAGATTGTTCGGCAGCGTCACCTGCGTCATACGTTCTACGACCTTCTCACGATTCCAGTCGTTGATGCTGTCATCGTCGAAGATCATGGTCACGCTCGACAAACCGGCGAGCGATGTAGACCGTAGATGCGTCATGTGCGGAATACCGGCAAAGCCAATCTCAAGCGGCACCGTGACCTGCTGCTCCACCTCCTCCGCGGCGCGACCTGGCCACTGCGTGATGACCGTGACGTAGTTGTTTGCAACGTCGGGGTATGCTTCCACGGGCAGGTTATGGAATGAGATCGCACCCCAGCCAAAGAGCAGAATAGCCATCACGATCACAAGGAATCGGTTGTCCAGTGCGAAGTCCACAAGTTTCCGGATCACTACTGACCTGCCGTGTTCTGCAGCTCAAGTGCATTCGCTACGACCTGTTGCCCCGCGCTAAGACCGGACGGGATCTCCACCGCGCCACCCGGCAACGTATGTCCTTCTTGCACCGGCACGCGACGATAGCTTCCAGCCGTCGCGGTGGACATGTAGACAAAGTCGTGATCGTGGAGGTGGAGGATCGCGGTGCCAGGCACCGTCACAGCGTTGTGCGCCTTGACACCGCGGAACGTTGCCGTCGCAAACATACCGATGCGCAGCAGGTTGTCCGGATTCTGTACCTGGATACGCACCTTCGCTGTGCGGATCGACGGATCGAGAATCGATCCGATGTCGGAGATCGTACCGATGCGCACTTTATCCGGGAAGGCGCTTAGACGGATCTCTGCACTCTCACCCAGGTGCACGCTGGCTAGATCGTTCTCATAGACATCGCAGACAACCCACACATGCGAGAGGTCCGCGATTGTGAATGAGCCAGCGGCTCCAGCGAAGTTGATACCTGCAGCACCGGCAGCAGTTGTGTTCTGCGCGACTACAATGCCGGAGATCGGCGCGTAGACACGAACGGAATCGCTTGGATGATCTTTGTCCACACCAAGGATGCGCAACTCCTGCTCAGCCGCACGCAAAGCAGCGCGCGCATCCGTCTCTGCATTGTCTGCGACATCCAGTTGGCTCCTCGCGATCGCCCCCTTGTCGAAGAGCAGTTGATCGCGCGTCAGCGTAGTCTTTGCAAGTTGCTCGTTAGCGAGCGCCGTCCGGTAACTCATGAAGGCCTGCGCCACATCCGGCGACTGTACCTCCATCACCAATTGCCCCTTGCGCACGGTGTCACCCAGCCCGACATGCAACGCCGTGACCCTTCCATTCGCAATGGACAGCACAGGCACTTCACGCGAGACGTCTGGCTGCACCGCTCCTGTCACGTTCAGCGTGTCAAAGACAGAGCGCTGATCGGCTGCCACCATTGGAAAGAGTTTCGCTTGGTCCACGTGGACGGTGTTCGACGTTCCGGCTTCCACCACCTGCGGTGTGCTCGGGGGAGCTTCCGCGGCTTCTCGTTTTGTTTCATCGCGGCGGCAGCCCTGCAGGCATGCGAGTGCAACTAAGCTCCACAGCAACAGATGCCCGCTACGGACGGAGAGAACCGGCTTCGCTCGCGCAGCGCTCTCGATACGGAGGATTTCCATAGTTGCGAGTCTATTGAGACAGGCTCTGGAAGAAGCGGTTGAGGGCTCGATCTTTCGATGTCTAAGCGTCTATCTTTCGATAGTGGTCTGTGTAATCGCTCGCTCAAGCAGGATGATATAGAAGTGGTGCGAATGACTCATTGGAGAGAACGACCTGCAACCGTCGCGCTCGCGGCAGCAATACTCGCTGCGGCGATTTCCGTGTTTGATCGGCTATTGCCGCACGACGTGCCACTAAGCCTTCTATACCTGCTCCCCATGGGCATGATCGGTTCCGTTGCCTCGCGTTGGCAGGTACTATCAGCCGCCCTACTTTGCACAGGCATTGCCGAGTACTCCGACGCATTCGCTTGGAGCGCGTCCGCAGGCATCCCGCGTGACCTGCTCTCCTTCATCGCGTTCGCCTCGGAAGGTCTTTACATACGCGAAGCGCTTTCGAAACGACAGTCCGAGCGACGGAACATCAAACTACTTCAGGAAGAAAACCAGGCTCGCCGCGAGGCTGAGGAACAGTTGAGTCTGCTCATTGGCAGTTCTGCGCTCGCCATCCTCACGCTTGATGGCACCGGTCTCATCATCCAGGCAAATCAAGCGGCCCGCCAGATGTTTCAGGAGGGTGCGTGTGGAGACGAATCGTTACTCGGGATCGGAGTGACGACGCTGTTGCCGGCGCTCGGGCGCGTGCCGCACCGGTCTCACCCCGAGCGGCCCGTGAAGACCATGATGCAGACACAGGGATTCCGGCGCGATGGCGCGCCCTTCCTGGCAGAGGTGTGGTTCTCCACATACACCACGACGCACGGACCACGCACGGCCGCCATGATCGTCGACGCATCGGATGATCTTCGCGACCGCGAAGAGTCGGCACTGGAACAACTGCTGAACAGTTCGCGTCTTGCTGTGGGTGCGGTCGCGCATGAGATCCGCAACGTGAGCAGCGCGATCCAACTCGTCCAACGCAACCTGCTCACCACCACGCCCGCACTCGGGGACACACCTGACTTCATCGCACTGCAGCAACTAACCTCAACGTTGGAACGCATGGCCTCTGTCGAGACGTCACAAGTGAAGCGCACCGCAACAATTCTTCCATTACAACACTGCTTCGAAGAGCTGCGCATCGTCTCACAAGCCATGCTGCGCGAAAGTGACATCGCTCTGGAATGGAATGTGCCGGCGGATCTCCCAAGCGCATGGGCGGATCAGCAGGGATTGATGCAGGTTTTTCTGAACATACTTCGCAATGCGCAGAGCGCTCTCGCATCAACGGCTGACGCCAAGGTTCGCGTTGACTTTATACGCAATGCGAAAACTGTGTCGATCCGCATCAGCGATAACGGGCCCGGCGTCGCTACTCCAGAATCACTCTTTCGCCCTTTCTGGGCGGCACCGACAACCGTCAGTTTCGGGCTCTATCTTTCGCGCGCAATCCTCAACAGCTTCCAGGCGGATATCTCTTATGAGCCTTTGAATCCGGGCGCGTCCTTCGTGATCGCCTTGCAGGTGGCCTCACTATGAGCGATCTGCAAACACCCATCCGCATCCTGCTCGTGGATGATCACACGCTCTTTCGCGAGAGTCTACGGCGCGTGTTGGAAGCTGAGGCTCCCTTCCGCGTTGTTGCCGAGGCATCCACCCTGGAGGAGGCCACAGCGTACTGCACTGGCGGTGGGGACTTCGATCTGGGATTGGTTGATTTCCAGTTAAGCTCTTCGGACCCTGCGAAGAATGGCCTCGCGGTCCTTCGCGCAATACGCCAAACGAATGCGTCAGCCGCCGTCATTTTGTTGACCGCAGGCACTGGCAAGGCGGAGTTACGCGAAGCTGTGCAGACTTACGCGGCCAGCATCTTTTTAAAGTCAGAACCGACGTCCGATCTCTTTCTCGCCATCGAAAGAACGCTCGAGGGCAGACGCTGGATTTCGAGCGGTGCCAACCGACTCCTGCTGGAAGAGTCTTCCGCTCCGTCCGCCTCCGCGCCGGGCGAAGCTGCATTTACAGCACGTGAACTGATGGTCTTGCGCTGGATCACAGAAGGTCTCAGCAATAAGGAGATTGCCGACAAGCTCACCATCTCAGAGAGCAGCGTGAAAGCGTTGCTGCAAAAGCTTTTCGAAAAGACCTCCGTCCGAACGCGTTCGCAGTTGGTGCGTTATGTCTTTGAATGCGGTCTCACGCTGCCTTGAAACGCCGCATGCAGACGCGGCAACAGTTGCGCGCGTGCCTGCGACGCCGCACTCGCCTGCAGGTCTTTGTGATGGCACTCTTTCTCGGGCTTCCCGTGCTGATCATCTCGTTCTTCATTTGCGTCGAAATATGGAACTATCTCGAGATGAACTCGCATCTGATCTGGCATCGCACGATGAATCGGCCATTGCGAGAAGAGAATCAGGATGCAGTCTGGAGTCGTCACAAGACCCCCGAAGAAGAAGGTCTACCTTAAAGCCACTCGTTAAGGCGGCGGTGATGACTAGCAAAACGTTCCCAACGTACTACATCAAGATCGGAGCGCCGAGGCTTTGAGCCCGGAGAACCAAGTAAAGGCAGGAATTGTGAATCAGTCTGTAAGAACTATTGTATTGACGACGCGTGGTCAGGGACTTTACGAATTTACCGAGACCCTAAGTTCCTGGCTCAGTGAGCAGGAGATACAGACGGGATTATTGACTGTGTTCTGCCGTCACACCTCCGCTTCGCTCCTGATCCAGGAGAATGCGGACCCCACGGTGCAACATGACATCAAGGCCTACTTCAGTCGGCTGGCACCGGAGAATGGCCCCTACGAGCATAACGATGAAGGAGCGGACGACATGCCCGCACATCTGAAGACTGCCCTAACGCAGATCCAGCTTTCGATCCCACTCGTGAACGGCAGACTCGTCTTAGGCACGTGGCAGGGCGTCTATCTCTTCGAACATCGTGTGCGTCCGCACAGGCGTGAGATTGTTCTGCATCTCATCGGCGAGTAGTCATCTGTGTGATAACGCCCCTCACACCAATAGCGGCGACGGTGACTGCTCTCTTGGTTATAACTTAAAGAGAGGGGCCACCGTCGCCGCCTAAGGTTTGCTGTCGTTTCTTCCTGCGCTGCGCAGCTACTGGATCTCCGCGATCAGGGCGCTGTTCGCAGGTAAGGCGACGGCGACATCGCCCGAGCCGAAGGTCAACTCTCCTTCACCGTAAAGCCGCGTAGCGGCGTTGGCGCCCGTGATGCTGGTGTCAAGCGTCGGCAGATGCAGTGTCACATCCTCACTACCGCGGTGAATTGCGATCAACACTCGCTGCTTCCCTTCCGTGCGGGTGTAGACGAGCGAGTCTGTTGAGGCATAGAGGATCTGCAGCGTGCCGGTCTGCAATGCGGGCGTCTTGCTGCGCAAGGCCAGTAGACCGCTCGTCCAGTCAAACATCTCCTTCTGGACGGGCTGGCGTGTTGACGCCTGGAAGACGTCGTTGGAAGCATTCGCGAAGCCACCCGGGAAATCATGGCGGTTGTCCGGATCCTGGTAGCCGTCCATATAGATCTCGTTGCCGGCATAGAGCTGCGGCATACCGCGGACTGTCAACAGAAATGTCATCGCAAGCTTCCCTCCTGCAAGAGTTGCGTTCGGCTCGCTGGCGAAGCGAATCAAGTCATGATTGTCCAAGAACGGGACGAGACGCTCCGGATGTGGATAGAGCGAGTCCTGTCGAAGAATCGTTACAAGCTCGGTCATCGGTGACGCGCCTGTGAATGCGTTGCGGATCGCGAAGTGCAAGGGGTAATCAAGCGGCGTCCAAAGTCCCGTGTCCACACCATCACGCGTCACACCACCCGCGAAGGATGAGTTAATGATGGGATCGGTTCCGGAAACCTCACCAACGCTGGTCAGTTTAGGGTAGAGCGTGCGCAGTGTGCTGTTGAACTGAGTCCAGAAGTCGCGCTGGACATACGGGAAGGTATCGATGCGGAGGCCGTCGAGTCCCGCCTGCTCGGTCCACCAGATCGCGTTCTGTACGAGATATTTTGCATTCGCCGGGTTTGATTGATTGTTGTCCGGCAACGTGTCCACAAACCAACCTTCCGTAACATCACGCTGTGTGCTCCACGGCGCATGCGAGTTAGTCAGCGGCTGAAAGTCCATCTGCGCGACCGTGTGCTTCACCTTCGTGCCGTGGAACCATGTTGGTTCGGGCTCATCGTTTACCCACGGATGCATGGGGCCAACGTGATTCGGCACGGTATCCAGCACGAGCTTCATGCCACGCGCGTGCAGCGCCTTGCTCAACGACTTCAGATCCTCCAGCGAACCATAGTGCTCATCGACCGCATACATATCGGTTGCGCCGTAGCCATGGTAGGAATCGTGGTCGTGGTTCTGGTAGACCGGAGTGATCCATACCGTATTGATGCCCAAGGCCTGGAGGTAATCGAGGTGCTGCTCAATGCCTCGGAGATCGCCTCCGTGCCAACCGCGCCCTTCCTTCCGTTGTGCCTGTGCTGCGGCGCTATCCGCGCTGTCCTTGGCGTCGGGACCGTCGTTGGTCTTGTCACCATCGGCGAACCGGTCCGTCATGATTAGATACATCACATCGCGTGATGAAAAACCAGCGAAGCCATCGTTGGCCGCGCGGCGCGGCTCAAAGCGGAATGGGACCTCTGCCTTGCCCTGTGTCGTCTGAGCGGTGATGCGAAGATCGCCGACCGAGGTCGCGTCTTTCGCCAGCCACAGCTCCGCCCAGTGGCCGTTGTCGGAGATGGTGGTGCGCTCAATGGGCAGACCTCCGACGCTGAACTTAGCGCCGTTCAGGTGCTCGCCATTGATGAGCAACATGGGAGCAGGCATGTTCACCCACCAGTTGGGTGGATCAACTTTCGTGATGCGAGGTGCCTGTGCGTGCAGCGACAGTGCGCTGGCGAAGATCAGGGAGAGACAGGAAGCAACAACAGGCCGAGCGAACATGGGTCAGGGTCTCCAGGGATCAGAAAAGCAAGAAAAAATGGGCGCCGATAGACTTCTCGGCGCCCATGGGTGAGTTACTGCCCGTTCGTTAGAACAGGAAGCGGATCGCCATCTGCATCTGGCGTTCGGAAGCCAGGCGCGTTGCGGTTACCTTGCCGAAGTTGCCGTCGGTAATAGTGCCATCCGGATTCTGGAACTGCGGCGTGTTGGTCACATTGAAGACTTCTGCCCGCAGCTCGGTCTTCAGACGCTCTGTAACACCAAGCGTCTTGAACATCGACACATCGCCGGCAGCAAATCCAGGTCCGTAGAACTGGTTGCGGCCCGTGTTGCCCTGGCGCCCATTTGGCTGTGTCTTGCTGAACGCTGCGGGGTTGATGTAGTTGCCCTGGATGCTATGCGTGTAGATGGGTTGACCATTGTTCGCATAGTCCGCGCGAATGCTCGTGCCACCGCCGTACACAGGGAAGGTAACGCTGAAGGGCGTGCCCGTCTGTGCCTGAACGATGGTGTTCAACTGCCATCCGCCCACAATGTAATCCAGTCCGCGGTTGATGTTGCTGCCGAACTGCTGACCGCGACCAAACGGGATGCTATACAGCGCACTGGCCACAAAGACATTGCGCTGATCCAGCGAGCTGTTGCCCTTGTTCAGGCTGTGATCGTAGTAGTTCAGATCGCTCACAGCGTAGAAGCCGAGGTAGCCGTTGGTGTTGTCGATGTTGTGCGCCCACGTGTACGACGAGGTGAGCGTCAGGCTCTTGTTCGCGCGGTAGTTCAACTGAGCCTGCAGGCTGTTGTAACGGCTGACGCCATCATTCAGGTTGTAGACGACCTGACCCAGCGTCGGGAATGCCGTGGGTGTGGTTGCTCCCGCGGAGAACGGCTTGCTGTTGAAGTTGTAACCCGTCGCAAGGTGGGTTGACAGGTTGCCAACGTAACCAACGGTCATCACCATCTTCGGTGTGATCTCGTGCTGAATCTGCAGGTCATACTGCTGCACCGTCGGGATCTTCTCCGTCTGGTTCACAGCGAAGACATTCGCACCGGCAAGCGACGAGGTTGTCGGGCCCGGTAGCGGAGCGGTCGCTAGCGTGCTGCTTAGCGAACTGCCTGTGGGGTTCTGGCCGGTGAAGGCGATGCGGGATCCGCCCGATGCGAAGTACGACGTGCTGCCACCGAACGGCACCTGCTGACCGAGCTGGTTGTCGATACCGCCACGATCCAGGAAGTAGAAGATACCGTAGCCGCCGCGCAGCACCGTCTTGCCCTGACCGGTCAGGTCATACGAGAAGCCAAAGCGTGGAGCGAAGTTGGTGAACCGGGTGTTGATGATGGAGCGGCCAACGCCATTCTGCCCTGCGATCAGCTCCGTCGGGTTTGCGCCGGTGCTGTTCGGGTTGAGCGCGGCCTGGCGGTTCTGCTGCTCCGTCGGGTAGGTGATCAAATCCCAGCGGAAGCCGAGGTTGAAGGTGAGCCGGCGGCTGAGCTTCCAGTCGTCCTGCGCGAAGGCACCCACTTCATAGTTGCGCGTGCCGAACAGGCCGCTCTGCGCACCGATGCTGTAGTTGTCTGCGAAGCCCGCGAGCACTTCCGACGTGTTGTAGCCGGTGAAGTCACCGTTGCCAAGCTGGAAGTAGCCCTTGCCCGAAATCGGACGGAAGTAAGCCACTTCACGACGGATACCATTACCACCAACCTTGAAGGTATGACCCTTCCAGATATAGGTGAGCGCATTGTTGATCTGGTAAGTGTTCTCCGGGACGAGGTACGTACCGTAGTCGCCGGTGTATTCCAACTGGCTGCCATTGCCGCCGATGAGTGCGCCGCCGCCCAGGTTCGTAGTCCGATTCGCATTCACGATGCCCAGGTTCGCCGAGATCGGCGTGTTGCTGAACACAGGCTGGTTAGCAAAGGTGTAACGCGTGTAGCCAGCACGGAACTCGTTGATGGTGTTCGGACCAAACGTGTGCGTCTCACCCAACACGTAACCGCGTGCGTGCACGTAGTTGGTGCCGGAAGCAAAGCCCGCCGGAAGGGCCGCAAAGCGTGATGACCGCGTGAAGTTGCTGTTGTCGTAGCTGAAGCGAGCAAACAGACGATCTGCCGTGGAGATGTTGTAGTCCAGGCGGCCGTCGATGGTGTTCGAATGACGCACGTCGGTGCGGATGGTGCGGTAGTTGTTCTGCGTGCCGCCCAGCGTACCGGGGATGTTCGGCAGCGGGAAGGCGTTCAGATAGCGCAGACCTGCCGAGTTCAGACGGCCCTGCGGAATGATGTTGTTCGCAAATTGCTGGCACGTGGTCGGGTCATAGATGCCACCGTTTACCGCGACCGTTGTAACACCAGGACGCCCACAAACGGTGGGTGCCTGGGTGGTCCCCCGGCCAAGCAGTTCCTGGAAGTTGCCCTGACGCATTTGCGCTGTGGGAACGGTCACGATCTCCGGATTCAGTGGCGAGTTCTCGCGCAGTCCCGAGTAGTCACCAAAGAGGAACAGGCGATCCTTAATGATGGGTCCACCGATGGCGCCGCCGAAAGTGTTGCGCTTGAACGGCAGCGGAGCCGTCTTGCTGGCGCCGAGGAACTGGTAGTTGGGGCTGGCGTCGAACAGGTTGGAGCGGGAGAACCAGTACGCGGAACCATGAATGCTGTTCGTACCTGACTTGATCGACGTCTGGACGATGGCGCCACCGGCGCGGCCGAACTCAGCCGGTGCGGTGCTGGTGTTCACACGGAACTCTTCCGTCGCTTCTACGTTCGGGAAGAAGTTGAGAGTATTGACCAGGCCTTCGTTATTGTCGACGCCGTCGAGGATGTAGTTGTTCGCCTGCGGACGCAGACCGTTCGTCGAGAGCGAGCCGCCGCCCGACGAGCTGTTGCGGAAAGTCTCCGCATCGCCGTTCACACCGGAAGCGCCGTTGCCATAGTTGCCGCGGGTCACGCCGGGCGAGAGGAGCGCGAGCTGGGTAAAGTTACGACCGTTCAGGGGAAGCTGAGTCTGTTGGCGGCTCTCAACGACACTGCCAATCGTGGACGAGCCAAGCTCGACCATCGGTGCTGCGCTGGTAACCTCAACCGTCTGGTCCGTCGAACCGACTGACAGCTTGAAGATGACCGTCTGTACCTGGGAGACCTGCAGATCAAAGCTCTGGGTAGTCGTCTGGAACCCCGTCATCGTCGCGGAAATCTTGTACGGACCGCGCTGCAGGGCTGGGAAGGTAAAGTTGCCGGCGGCATCAGCCTTGACGGTCTGGGTCTCAGATGTTCCCGTGTTGGTGATTGTGACGGTCGCGCCGGGGATGGTTGCTTCCGTGGGGTCGACGACGGTACCGGTCACGCGACCGGTATCGGTCTGAGCGTGAGCCTGCACGGAGATGCTGGCAAAGCCGAGCGATAGGGTCGCGGCTGTGACATAAAGGTGCGAGCCGAAGCTCTTGGACTTGGATCTCATTACGGTGGTGCCTCCAAAATGCCGCAGACAGTTTGAGGAGAACTGTTGGACAGCGTGAACTCTCCATAATCTGCTGGTGACAATTCCATCCTCTCGGTGTCGTTTTGTATTGAAAGACAAATCAACAATCAACTTGCTTTAAACCAGTTACTTACAGCGCTTCATAACTCACACTGAGAATCTTTTCGGGGGCAAAATGTTAGATTCTAGAGTGCGGTCCGTATGCGTCAGTCAACACATTCCGTGCGTGTAGCCTTTGGCACCTTCGAGGCAGACCTCTCTACTGGAGAACTGTGGCGGGGTGGATTCCGCATCAAGCTCCAAGGCCAGCCGTTTCGAGTGCTCGCTGAGCTTGTGCAGAATGCCGGTCAAGTAGTCACTCGCGAAGAACTGCAACAGCGCGTCTGGGAACCGGGAACGAATGTCGACTTCGACCACTCCCTCGGCACCGCAGTCAATAAGATTCGGGAAGCGCTCGGCGATAACGCAGACAACCCACGCTACGTTGAGACACTGACGCGACGCGGCTACCGATTCATTGCCCCCGTCACGGTCCTGGAGACCGCGGCTGCACCTGCAACGATAGATATAGCGACGCCACCGCCGCCGGACTTAGCACCATCGGTCCCCACGCTTCCGACTTCTCCAACTGCCATGATGTCGGTTCAGGAGGTCTCCAGAACGCCCTCGACCATAAACCGCCTATGGGTCGCAGGGGCAGCGATAGCGTTAATCCTGCTGATTGGCGTGTTCTGCGGCTTCTTAATAGGCAGGCCGGCCGGCGCACCGCAGATCCCCTCCTTACGCCAAGTGACTCATTCACAGAGGGTTCTTCCCGGTGGCGACGCAATGGAGGTATTTCCCGTCACGGTGACGGATGGCCTGCATCTCTTCGCGTCGGTAATCCGTGACGGCAGCGTTCACCTCGCCCGCATCACCATAGCGGGTGGCGCCGGCGAACCGATCGTTCTGCCGGATGAAATCGCTGGACCCGCTATTGCAGACATCTCCCACGATGGTTCCCGCCTGCTGGTGCGTAGCCACGCCTCCAACCAATCAGAGCAGCCGCTGTTTATCGTCCCTTCTGGCGGCGGATCCGCACAGCGCATCGTACGCATTCTGGCACACGATGCAACGTGGATGCCGGACGATAAGAAGATCCTCTATGCCACAGGGAATCAGTTACTTGTGGCGGGCCCCGACGGATCGGAGCCAGTCCTCTTCGCCACATTGCCTGGCCGTGCCTTCTGGCTGCGCTGGTCCCCTGACGGCAAAGTACTGCGCTTTACTCTGTTCGATCCCATACCCCACACCCAGGCTCTGTGGGAGATGACGGTGTCCAACCACACCGCACACCCGGTGCTCTCCAAATGGGCGGAAGCCAATGGCGTCTGCTGCGGCAGTTGGATGTCCGATGGCAGTTTCGTCTTTCAGGCTGCGCAAGGTCCGGCGTCTGATCTATGGCTGCTCGCGCCCCGGTCTTCCAACCCGGTTCGTCTGACGGATGGCCCGTTGACCTATCAGGGACCGGTTGCCGCTCGTTCGGAACGGACAATTTTTCTAACGGGCGTTTCCACTGAGGGCGAGGTGCAACAGCTCAAACCCGGTGCGCGCGACTTCGCGCCCGTCCGCAACTTCTATAGTGACGCTCACCGGCTTGAGCAAAGCCGCGACGGCAAGTGGCTGGCATGGGTTGATACGGTCGGACGACTGTGGCGAGCACGATCGGACGGTTCCGAGATCCTGCAGCTTAGCCCTGGCGATCTCCAGGTCTTTAACGCTCACTGGTCACCCGACGGCTCCCGCATGGCACTCATGGCTCGCAAGGCCTCCGGAGCATGGAGCATCTACCAGGAGTTCGCCGACGGCAGCGACCTGCAACCGCTGTTGGAAAGCGGCAGCAACACGGCCGATCCCACGTGGTCGCCGGACGGTCAAACCATTGTGCTGGGTCTGGCTCCTGACCTTCTCGGCAAAGACGCAGCCCCACGAACCATTCAGTTGCTCGACCTGAAGTCACACCGGGTGACGACGCTGCCGGGCTCGGATAATCTCTTCAGTCCACGGTGGGCGCCGGATGGCCGCTATATCGCAGCCCTATCCCTCGACCAGCGTCAGGTAAAGCTTTACGAAGTCGCAACGAAGCAGTGGCGCGTGCTGTCCGGGCGCTCCGCTGCCGACCCCGTCTGGTCGGCGGATAGCCACTATCTCTACGCAGATGCCTTCATGGATGCCGGCCAGCCGGTCTACCGCGTCGCGGTTGCCGACGGCAGAATCGAAGAACTGGGTGGAATGGATCGCCTGCGCTCGTCCGAGTTTAGCGACATGGTTCTGGCAGGCACGCTGCTGGATGGAACTATCGTCGTGAGAGCGCGTTCGACCACAGCGAACCTTTATGCATTAGGTCTAAGCACTCGTTGATCAACGCAATCTCTCTCATTCCTCAACACTTACCTGTTGATCAAAAGTTGAAGCGAAAATGCCCGTGAGCGGGTTGCGACGGTACACGCCGAAGTGGTGAGCTTCGACTATGTCACGCTGCGCTGTCCGTCTTCTATTCCCGACTGCCGTCTTTCTTCTGCCACTTGCTGCGCTCGCGCAACAGATTCGCGCAACGCCAAATGGACTGACAGCTACCGAGGACGGCACAACACTCGAAGTGACTGCTCTGCAGGCCGACAAGCTTCGCATCCGTGAGTGGCGATCTGCACCGCCCGAGGATGCGTCCTGGGCCGTGCTTCCAGCAAGCCGGACCAGCCGCGCTACGGTCGCGGCAGACGTGCGCGGCTTCCATACCGACAAGCTATCGGTTGAGATCTCCACAGGACTTCATCTCATCATTCGCGATCACCACGGGAACGTCCTGCAGGAAGACTCGACGCCCGTGCAGTGGCGCGGAGAGACCTTCCACATCTACAAGCAACGCGGCGAGAACGAGCACTTCTTCGGCCTGGGCGACAAGCCCGGCCCGCTCGATCGGGCTGGCCAGGAATTCACCATGTGGAACACCGACGACTTCGGCTGGCAGGAGTCGTCTGACCCGATCTACAAGAGCATTCCATTCTTTATGGATGTGAAGGACGGCCGGTCGTTCGGCATTCTGTTCGACAACACCTGGCGCACCTCGTTCGACTTCGGCCGAGAGAGCGCGCAGGAGTACAACTTCGGATCGCAGGGCGGCCCAGTCGACTACTACTTCCTTTACGGCCCTGAGCCGAAGCAGGTGATGGCGTCGTACGCCTGGCTGACCGGCCCGGCTCCCCTGCCCCCGCTTTGGTCTTTCGGCTTTCAGCAGTCGCGCTATACCTACTCGCCGGCTTCGCAGTTGTTGGATGTTGCCGCGCACCTGCGCAAGGACAAGATACCCGCCGACGCATTGTGGCTCGACATCGACTTTCAGAAGAACAACATGCCCTTCACCGTCGATCCCGTCGGCTTCCCCAAGTTCCCGGAGCTGGTGCAGCAACTGGCGAAGGAGCACTTCCACCTGATCGTCATCGCCGATACGCATATCGCGGATAAGCCGAACGCGGGCTACGTTCCTTATGACTCCGGCACCGCGGGTGACCACTTCCTGAAGAACCCCGATGGCACCACCTACGTCGGCAAGGTCTGGCCCGGCGACTCAGTCTTTCCGGACTACACACAGGCGCGTACACGCAAGTGGTTCGGCACGCTCTACAAGGACTTCGTTGCCGACGGCGTTTCGGGCTTCTGGGACGACATGAATGAGCCTGCAGTCTTCCGTTATCCCTCGAAGACAATGCCGTTAGACACACAGCATCGCATCGACGAGCCTGGATTTGCGAAACGCACTGCCAGCCACCGCGAAGTCCATAACATCTATGGCCTGCTCAACAGCCAGGCAAGCTACGACGGCGTGCTGGCTCTGCGGCCGAACGAGCGGCCGTACGTGATGACGCGCGCAACCTACGCAGGCGGGCAGCGCTATGCCGTGACCTGGACGGGGGACAACAGCTCAACGTGGAATCACATGCGCATGACCACGCCGCAATTGATCAACCTTGGCATCAGCGGATTCAGCTTTGCTGGGGCGGACGTAGGCGGCTTCGCTGGTTCACCGCCGGCTGACCTGCTCACAAAGTGGCTTGAGATCGCAGCCTTCCAACCCATCGATCGCGACCACTCCGCAAAGGGCACCCGCATGCACGAGCCGTGGGTCGACGGGCCGGAGCAGGAAGCTATCCGCAAGCGCTTCATCGAAGAGCGCTATCGCCTGCTGCCCTACATGTACACGGTGGCAGAAGAGACCTCACGCGACGGCATGCCAATGATGCGGCCGCTTTTCATGGAGTTCCCGCATGCCACAGCGGATGGCAGCCCGATGGATCTGGTCACTGGCGGCGCAGAGTTCCTGCTTGGATCGGATCTGCTCATCGCTCCGAATCCTTCGCCGGAAGAGGTGGCACCGTATGAACTGCATCTGCCGCCGGGAACCTGGTACGACTACTGGACCGGAGCACGCGCAGGCACACGTTCCGTGGTGCAGACGCGTGACTCTGAGGTACGCGACTCGCTGCTGGCATCGCAGCAGACCATGCTGACGCCGGAGCTTGCGAAGGTGCCCGTCTATGCTCGCGGAGGAGCGATCCTTCCCTTGCAGCCGTTGGTTCAAAACACCGACGAGACGCCCAATGGTCCACTGACGTTGCGGGTGTACGTTCCGTCCGCGGGCGAGAGTTGCAGTGGCACCGTCTACAGCGATGACGGCCACTCGCTGAACTATCGCAAGGGCGACTTCTTCCGTATGAACGCAAGTTGCAGCGTCAGTGCCGACGGCTTATTGAGCGTTACGTTAGATCCGGCGGAGGGCCGCTACAAGCCCTGGTTCAAACAGCTCCGCATCGAACTTGTCGGCTCACAACGAGCGCCGCAACGCGCTTCCATCGATGGGAAAGAGGCCGCGCTTGCGTCGACCGGCGCTGTGCCGAGCATCACGTTCGACTGGAACGCAAAGGGATCGCGGATCACGTTCCAGTAAGTTCAAGTTAGTAAGAGCATGATGGCCAGGCATTGTTATGCCTGGCCATTATGTTTCCCTAATTCCTGATATCCAGGAATGATGTTATCGCTTGATACGCCAACCACTACTGCTTCGCGATGGTCGACGGTGATGCGTGCGCGACCGTTTGCAAGCTGCACGACGCGCGATCCATCCGGCGTGCCGAGGTTGTCGATCAGTCTGCCATCACCCGCAAGTGAGAAGCGCACGACAGCGCGCGAATCCAGGCACCGCACACCAGCCACATCGACCAGCTCTGCTTCCACGGTTGACCTTCCATTTTGCGTTGCAACAGTGCGCAAGAGAAGCTTTACCGGCTTCGACCATGGGCGGGTTTCGTAACGAAATTGAACGGTATCTTCGAGCGTCTTACCACCCTCATGCGCGACGGCACGCAGCTCATTCCGGCCCTCGGTAAATGCCAGCTCCCAGCGCAACCCCGCACAGGGAAAATCGTTCGGATCGCGCTTGCGTCTGCCGACTGACTTACCGTTCAGGAATAGCTCGACCTCGCTGCAATTCGAGTACACGCGCGCTGTGCGCTTCTGTCTTGCTTTACCCCATCGCAAAGGAAAGCTGTGTCCATACAAGCGCAACATCGGTTCTTTTGCCCAGAATGACTGGAAGACGTAATAACCTTCCTTGAGCTGCATGTCGCGTGTGATGAGACCCTTTTGATTCACGCGGGGCACGGGGTTTTCGACACGCAACGGCGTGGTGAAGTCTTTGAAGACCCACTGCGCCGTGCCCGTAAGCCACGGCGTTGACTCCGACGTCTTCAGGTACCAGTCGAAGAGATCGCAGGCATAGGTCTCGCTCCACTCGCCGTCTTTCGCCATGCGCTGCGTACCGCCGGTGAGCTTGTAATCAAACCCCTTCTCGGCAGTTCCTTTACCGGTTGCGACGGTGCCAAGCGCGGGATCTGGGTCCTCTGCGTGACGGCCTGCATGGCTATCCGCGCCCCACTCCATGTGGATGAAGTGCGGTACGGCTTTGCGCGCTTTCTCCAGGGCTGCTGCGTACTCCGTGTAACGTCCGCCGTACCAGCCCGCCCAGATCGAAGGCGAATAAACATCCGGAATATCCCGCGCAAAGTCGCAACGGCGATACGACGTGACGCGCGAAGGATCTAACTTGTGCGATAACTCGTGCAGCTCTCGCATGTAAGTTCGGATGGCTTCACGGTCGTCGCCATTCAGTTCGCCGGGCCAATCGTCTTCGTTTCCGAGACCCCACATCAGCACGGACGGATGGTTGCGATGTTGATCAATCATGGCGGTGAGTGTGTCTTTGCCGTGCTGCTGAAAGGTTGCCGATCCAACGCCGCTGCGGCACCATGGCACCTCTTCCCAGACGAGAAGACCAAGCTCGTCGCATAAGTCGAGGACCTGTCGCGATTGCTGATAGTGCGCTAGTCTTATAAAGTTTGCGCCCATTGCTTTGATCAATCGGAACTCTTCACGTACCTGGTCTGCGGGCATGGCTGCGGCGTAGTATGCGCCGTCTTCGTGACGATGTGTGCCGCGCAGTAGCAGGCGCTTTCCATTCAATAGAAATGGGCCTTGCGCTTCGAATTTCGTGTGACGGATGCCGAAACGGTGCGTGGTCACTGATGTGTCAGCGCCGGTGCCCATTGTTACTTCGCAGCGGTAGAGGGTTGGGGTTTCCGGCGACCATGGTTGCACTGCTGGAATGGTGAGTGTTGCGAGTTCGAACTCTGCCTGACCTGCGTTTTTGCTGAGCTTTTGCTGTGTTACGACCTTACCGGAGGAGTCGATCAGCTTGATTGTGAACGGGATCTGCGACGCGGTTCTGGTCGTGTTTCCGGAGAGTCGCGCGGTGACCGATACGGTCGCAGAAGTGTCTCCAGGGTGCCATTCTGGCACGGAATAAATCGATTCAATGGCCAGTTCCGGCAGATAGACCAAATGCACCGGCCGGATGAGTCCGCCGTAGAGCGTGAAGTCGCTTAAGTCGGATGGCATACGGTCCAGATCGCGCGCGTTGCTGCAGTGGATTGCCAGCGCCCCGTCCTTGGATGTCTTCAAGGCGTCCGTGATGTCGACTGCGAACTCGTTGTAGCCGCCGATGTGTTTTCCGACGGAGGTCGTCCCCATGAAGACCTCGGAGGTCTGGGCGGCGCCTTCGAAGAGGAGCATGGTGCGGCCGTCGCGATAGGGGTTTGCTGCCTTGAGCTTTGTCCGGTACCAGCCCGATCCTCGATAGGCCGGTATGTCGGGGTCGCAGGCGTCGTAGTGGTTGAAGCAGTGCGGGACGGTTTGCGGCTCCCATGTGACGAGTTCTTCGCTGTGCCAGACCTGCCACGGTTCGAGCGGCCCTCGGTAGAACTCCCAGTCCTTGTCGAGGATCGTTACGTCAGGAGTTGTCGTTGTGGAGGCGGCCATGAGCCTGGATGAAACGAGTGTTGTGGCGCAGAGCGCGGCGCTGCCGACGAGGAAGGCGCGTCGTGTCGGGGTCATGCGGATCTCCTGGGTGTACGTGGAGCGAGGTTGTGCGAGTGTTCAGGCGCGGGCCGGTGCTTTGCCGAACCACAGGAGCGGCTGGCGTACCGGGTAGTTGCGAATGATCTCAGGGTCGGTGGGATCGGCGGGCAACGTCTTCCAGAGAGCGAGGTATTCGTCGCGCCGGCATGCAAGGCCGGTAAAGAGCAGGCCGGGGGAGCGTACGGGCCAGGAGTCGAAGTGCTGCACGTCTTTCGCGTAGGGCCACGCGGACTTGTCTTTCAGGTAGGGATAAAGAAACGCCGCGCCCTTGCAGATGCCCTGCCCGGTCGGGAGAGCGAAGGAGTAGATGTCCTTATCGCTGTCCAGCAGCGACTGGCAGAGCATGGCCATCGCGTCGAAGTTGAAGATGGAATAACCGTAGGGCTTGGTGCGCGCGAGTTCGAGGGGGAAGCTGCCGTCGGGCGCCATCTGCTTTGGTAGAAAGAGGTTCTCGTACTGCGTGCGGACTTCGGCACGGGTGGTTTCATCGCCGATGAGGCGTGCGAATTCGGAGGCCTGCAACGCCCAGCAGACGGCGTGATTGTTCTTGGTGTCGCGTTCGGCGATGCCGAAGTTGCTCGTCTTCATCCAGTGCAGGTAGTCGGCGAACCACGCATGCAGCGCATCACGGTCGGCTTTGCTCATCAGTGCTGATGCGATGAGGCTGGCGGCTCGCGCGACCTCGACCAGGTGCAGCGTGTCGATGATGCCGTAGTTCCGACCGGTGGAGACGCCGTGCACGCCCTGCGAGAACTGCAGGTTGGGGTTCATGCGCGTTGCGGGCGTGATGAACCATGCACGGAGATGGTCTGCGGCGAGCATGCCGTCGGTGCGATTGCCTGTCAGCAACCAGGATGCGGTCAGCGCCGGCATATGAATGGAGAGGCGGATCATGCGCTTGCGGTGCTCGTTGAAGTTGTCGGGATTACTCTGACCGTCGCGATTGATGTACGGACCGGTCGGGTTGGCGGGATTGGGCCAGAAGTAGTCGGCCTCCGAGAAGAAGTCGTGCGGACCGCCGGGCGAGCGCGGCGAGGTCACTGCGGTAATTGTCTCTGGTTTTTCCTGCCGGTAGCGCGCGGCCGCATCCATGATTCGCTTGCGGTCGGTCTTCGCGACGAGGTCGTAACCCGCGTTGCTCTTTTGTGCGAAGATGCGCCGGGGCAACACTGCTGTTGCGGCTGCGGCGCGGCAGAAGGTGCGGCGAGTCCAGTGTGTTGAGGGATTCATGGAGGACCTGTTTCTGCTTTGCCTTCTGGTGGAGCCGGGAAAAGGCTTGCGAGTACAACACTTCGCTAACGTGTGAGGTGTGTGAAGTTACTAACCGTTTGACACGTTTGATCGTCACGATAGCGCTGAAGAATGAAGAGCCGTGAAGCGTTTAGGGCGAAGCGGTTCGTGCTGCGCACGAATCCCCACCTTAGCTTCGCGAAGGTGGGGGCATCCGGGTTGGTGGTCTCCGCTTGATGTGTGTCAGGGAGACAAAATCCCTCAGCGGCTGAAGCCGGTTCTGGTTATGGGTTCTTGATGGCATGGCTAAAGCCATGCCCCTCCGAAAGAAGATCGCGCTTTGCGCGATGGCCCACTCATGACGGTGATGCTGTCATGAATGGGGCACCCCTTTCGGTACTGCCCGGAGGCGCGCCGGCAGGAGACGGTCTTTACGTACTACGCAGCCGAGCCACGCGATCCGTCCGACGATGACTAGAGGCGTGGCAGGGTTAGTCCGCCGTCGAGCACCAGTACAGCGCCGGGCGCGTAAGGTAGTTGGCCGGTGGCGAGCATGGCTACGGCTGTGCCTACGTCGTCGGGTGTTCCCCAGCGCTTGTCCAGGAGAAGTTCGCCTTCGATGAGCGCGTCGTACTTGCCTTTGACTCCTGCGGTCATGTCGGTTGCGATGACGCCTGGCTGGACCTCGTAGACGCCGATGCCGAACTGCGTGAGGCGTGCGGCCCATAGCTTGGTAGCCATGGCGATGCCTGCCTTGCTGATGCAGTAGTCGCCTCGGTTGACGCTCGCTACGGTTGCCGAGATGGAGCTGACGTTGATGATGCAGCGAAGGGTGGTGGACTGCTGCTGGCGCGCAATCATGCGGTTGGCAACGGCCTGCGTCAGGAAGTAGGGCCCCTTGAGGTTGGTCCCGATAAGTTCGTCGAAGCTCTCTTCCGTGGCTTCCAGCACATCCGCGCGCACGCGTGGTGCGATGCCTGCGTTGTTGACCAGCACGTCCACGCCGCCGAAGCTTGCGTCGATGGCGTCGAGCATGGAGTGCCGCTCTGTCGCGCTGGAGACATCGGCCTGCTGATACTCCACACGCTGTGTGTTGTCGCGGAAGGATTGCGCCACGTCGTTTAGCGCATCCTGCGCGTCCGCCTTATCGCGGCGGCCGGTGATGACGAGGTGGAAGCCGCTGGTGGCGAGGCGCTTCGCGATGCCGAGGCCGATGCCGCGCGTTCCGCCTGTGACGAGTGCTACTTTGCCGGAGGTGTTGTTGTTCGATGACATTTCTGGAGTCCCATACGGTTGCGAATCTCGGCGGCTAAAGCCGTTCGGAATTTTCTCGCTGCTTCTATCTCGGTGGCTAAAGCCACTTATGATTCTTCTGCATGTTCTATCCCGGTGGCTAAAGCCGTTCGGAATTTTCTTGCTGCTTCTATCTCGGTGGCTAAAGCCACTTATGATTCTTCTGCATGTTCTATCCCTGTGGCTAAAGCCGTGCGGAATTTTCTCGCTGCTTCTATCTCGGTGGCTGAAGCCGGGCGGAATTTTCCCGCTGCTTCTATCTCAGTGGCTAAAGCCACTTACGACTCTTCTGCGTGTCTATCCCGGTGGCTAAAGCCACTTAGAAACTTCTGGTGGTCTGTCTCAGCGGCTGAAGCCGCTGAGTAGAAGGTGTAGTACTTGTCTTCGGCGAGGCGAGACAGGAGCAGGCCGAGTTCGAGCATGTGATAGTCGCCCCACATGCTGGATTCGCCGTAGGGAATTGCAGAGCCGGCCGGCACGTAGTCCCAGCCGTTGGGACGGTGATAGATGCTGTGGAGCAGGATGCCCTCGTGCGCGGCGTCGGTGGAGAGATACGGCTCCTGCAGCAGGGTCTTCGCAACGGTCAGACCGGCCTGGAGATACTCCTTGCCTTCGGCGCCGAGTGCGCGGCCCAGGCGTAGCAGGCCCTGTGCTGCGATTGCGCTTGCCGATGCATCGACGGGTTCGAAGGCGTTGAAGGGATCCGCAGGAGCGGATTGCCAGTCGCCGAGCTTGTGCATGTTTGGCGCGCCGGTGTCCCAGTAACAGATGCCGTCTGCGGCAGTGCCCTGTTGAATGTAGAAGTCGCAGGTGGCCTTTGCGGTGCGTGTCATGAGGGCGATGGCCTCTGCCTTGGTCATGACGCCTGCTGCCGTGAAGTCGCTCTCATCGAGAGAGGTGACAAACTCAAGCTCTTCCGCGTAGCCCAGCATCGCCCAGGCGAGGCCGCGGGTCCACGTGGTGAACGGCGTGTAGCCCTGCTGTGTGGAGGGGCAACGGAAGGTGCCGCTGGCAGGATTGAAGACGGCTTCGTGCACGGTGCGGCCGCGCAGTTCCGGCGTGTCGTAGATGTCACGGCCTTCGCCGAAGAAGATGTTGTACTGCGACGACGTCTTCGCGTGGATGAGCATGCGTGCGAGCAGGTTGATGGAGCGGTCCTGTTCGCCGAGCAGCGTGTGGCCAAGCGCGTATGCGGCGCTGCAGATGCGAACGGTGCGCATGGTGTCGATGAAGAGCGAGTGCGATCCGTTGAAGGAGTAGACGTAGCCAAGGCCCTCGGGAAGGTCAGTCCAGCGCGCTGCCTGCACTGCGCCGCTGGTCTTGATGGCGAGCTCGCAGAAGTTGAGCTCCCATTCGTTGCGTTCGGTCTTGCCTTCCAGCATGAGGCGGCGAAGCTGGCCGTAGGTGGAGAGGTTGTTGAAGCCGTGGTCATGCACGCCGGTGTGCGAGATGTGTTCCGCCATGTAATGGAGGGTGTTGTCGCGGCCGATGCGCAACATGTCCCTGTCGCCCGTCATGTCATAGCAGAGGAGCGCGTTGCCGTAGGCGAAGCCCTGAGTCCACTGCGTCCAGTTGCGTCCCTTGTAGACGCCGGCTGCGGTGACTACGGGTGCGCCCATCTGCGGTGTCCAGCGGGCTGCGATGCGTGCTGTCTTTTCGGTCGCGAGTTCGAAGAGGCGCGCAAGCGCTGCGACGTGGTCGGATGCTTTCAATTCGTTCTGTATCTTCATCTCAAATTTCCTGTACTAGACCAGTGCGGTGAAACGCTCGACGACTTTATTCAGGACATCGTCGCCGGGCGTATCCCAAAGCGCCTGGTTAAAGATCTCAACTTCAATGGGGCCGTTGTAGCCGGCGGCGTCTACGGCGAGGCGTAGCGCGTGATTGTCGATGACACCATCGCCCATGACGCCGCGACCAAGCAGCGTGTCCGGCAGTGGCACCAGCCAGTCGCAGGCGTGGAAGCCGAAGATGCGTCCTGCTGCGCGCTGGATCTGTTCGAAGACGGTGGGATCCCACCAGATGTGAAAGACATCGAGGATGAGACCGACTTCGTCTGCAGCATACGGCGCCGCCATGGCGAGTGATTGGTCGATGGTGTTGAGGACGGATCGGTCCCCTGCGTACATGGGGTGCAGGGGCTCAAGGCCAATCTTGACGCCCTGTTCGCGTGCGTACGGCACCAGCTCCGCGAGGCCATCCGCGACCATCTGACGTGCATCCGCGATGGGCACTTCTGTGGAGGCACCGACGACCATGACGAGCGAGTCAGCGTTGAGTTCCTTCGCTTCTTCGACTGCGCGGAAGTTGTCCATGATGCGCTCTTTGCGCTCTGCAGCGGAGGGCGCGACGAACATGCCGCCGCGGCAGACGCTGGAGACGTGCAGGCCCGCGTCGCGTACGTGTTGCGCACTCTGCTGCAGGCCTGCCTCATGAATTTTGTGACGCCAAAGAGCGATCGAGGGGATGCCGTGGCGGACACAGCCGTCCACGGCTTCCTTCACACTCCAGTTCTGCACGGTGGCCTGGTTCAAGCTCAGCCTTTGGATATCGGCCATGCGTTACGCCTTCAGCACGTCTGCGTCTTTGATGACGGGGACGTCGAGCCAGCGACGCTCTGCCCAGGACTTCAGGCCGAGTTCGGCGAGCTGTACGCCCCGCGCGCCGTCGACGAAGGTGTGCGGGAAGGGCGTGCCGAGTGCGACGTGCTTGAGATAAAGCTCCCACTGGACTTTGAAGGCGTTCTCAAAGTTGGCATTGTCGGGCACTTCCTGCCAGTGTTCGCGGAACTTGAAGGGATTGGGCAGATCGGGGTTCCACGTGGGCTTGGGTGTGTTGACGCGGTGCTGCGTCTTGCAGTCGCGCAGGCCGGCGATGGCGCTGCCTTCCGTGCCGTCGACGTGCAGGTTGAAGAGTTCGTCGCGATAGACGCGCGTGGTCCACGACGAGTTGATCTGCGCGAAGATATCGCCTTCGAGCTGGAAGGAGCCGTAGGCTGCGTCGTCTGCCGTTGCCTGGTAAGTCTTGCCGTTCTCATCGACGCGCTGCGGGATGTGCGTGGCGCCCATGCAGGAGACGGACTGTACGGGTGCGAAGGTGTGGTCGAGCACGTAACGCCAGTGACAGAACATGTCGAGGATGATGCCGCCATCCTCTTCCTTGCGGTAGTTCCATGACGGACGCTGTGCGGGCTGGCCGCCCCAATCGCCTTCGAAGACCCAGTAGCCGAACTCGCCGCGAACGGAGAGGATGCGGCCGAAGAAGCCGGATTCGATGAGGCGGCGCAGCTTGCGAACGCCGGGCAGGAAGAGTTTGTCCTGCACGATGCCCTGCTTCACACCGGCGCTTGCGGCCTTCTTTGCGAGGCGCAGGGCTGACTCGACGGAGGTGGAGAGCGGCTTTTCGCAGTAGACGTTCTTGCCGGCGTCGATGGCCTCCGAGACGAAGGTTTCGCGGAGGCCGGTGGTGCCGGAGTCAAAGTAGATCTCATCCTTCTCGTCGCCGAGGCAGCGCTCGAGGTCGGTGCTGTAGCGCGTGACGCCGTGTGCGTCGGCGATGGCCTTGAGCTTCGCTTCGTTGCGGCCGACGAGGATGGGATCGGGCATGAGGACGGTGCCGTCACCGATGGGCAGGCCGCCGGCGTTGCGGATGGCGAGCACGGAGCGGATGAGGTGCTGGTTGAGACCCATGCGTCCGGTGACGCCGTTCATGATGATGCCGATGCGCTTCTCTTGCATGTTCACTTTGTCCTTGAGCGAGTGATGCCGTGACTTACTTTGCGGATGAGGTTTCGATGACCAAGGCTTCAGGCGACGCCATGATGGTAGCGCGTGGCTTGCGAATTGCGTAAATCGCAGCGGCGCCGAGCAGGGCCGCACCACACATGAACTTCCATGCGGGATCGTAGCTGCCATAACGGTCGAAGATGCGTCCGGCGACCCATGGGCCCATCCACTGACCGATGGAGTAGCCGGCGATGATGAGTGCGAGCAGCTTGCCGAGGGACTTTACGCCGAAGCACTCTGCGGTGACGAGCGGGATGAGCATGTAGTCCGCGCCCATGGCGAAGCCGAAGATGACGGCAAAGGAGAAAGCCGCGACGGGCAGGTGCGCTACGAAAAGGATGGGGATGGCCAGGCCGAGCAACGCGTAGAAGAGTGCCATGGTGTTCTTCTTGCGGAAGCGATCGGCGATGTAGCCCACGATGACGCGGCCGCCGAGGCTGGCGAGCAGCAGGACCGAGAGGAATCGCGAGGCGCTTACGGATGAGTAGCCGTTGCTGACGAGGAAGAAGATGAAGTGCTGGATGACGGCGTTCATGGCGCCGATCACGAGCGCGGAGCCGGCGAGGATGAGCCAGAAGTTGCGGTCGCGCATGGCGGTGCCGATAACGCTGAAGACGCCTCCTGCTGCGGCTGGTTCCAGGGCTGCGGGTGCGAGCGCGCCGTCAGGGTTCAGGCCCATGTCGGCGGGTGTTGAGCGCGTGAGGAAGACACCGACGGGAAAGAGCACGATGAGGATGACGGCGCCGACGATCTCAAGCGCATGACGCCAGCCGACGGAGCGGATGAGCCAGTTGATGGTGGGCGGTGCCGCCGCGCCTCCAAGGCCCAGGCCGAGGTAGGCGTACCCCATGGCGCGTCCACGTCGCTCGTGAAACCAGTGGGCGATGAGTACCTGATTGGAGATGGGGCCGGCGAGCACGTAGCCGATGACCTCGATGACGCAGAGGACCTGATACTGCCAGAAGTGGTGCATGTGGCCCATGGCGATGAGCGGGAGACCGATGAGTCCGACGCCGGAGAGGATGACGGCGCGGGCGCCGATGCGGTCGATGAGGATACCGGTGAGTAGACCGAAGGGCAGGCCGACGATGAGGAAGCCGAGCAGGAAGCCCTGCGTGACTTGCCCGCGGCTGAAGCCGAGCGCCTGGACGAAGGCCGGATAGAAGACCGGGAAGCCGTAGAAGATGACGCCGACGGCGAGGAATAGATTGAGGAACGCGGCGACGACGATCCACCAGCCGTAGAAGATCTTTTGCGTTGCGGCGTTCGTCAAGCGAGCATCCTCCGTTGCCGGCAGAGAACGATGCCGGAACTTATCGTTGTCCACCTTACCTTAATCGCCTGCAAGCTGGCCGGACAGAACTGAGAGAAATGCGGCAGCGAAGGCGTGGTGCTTCGCTGCCGCTTTGAGGAGGCAGTGCGGTTTAGAACAGGATTCGGCCACCGACCTGGATGATGCGGTTGTTGCCGGACGTGCTGGTGACCTTGCCGTAGTTCGTGTTGTTGGCAGCGGCGGTTGGCTGGCCGAGGTTGGTGAGGTTGAAGACGTTGGTGGACTCTCCGCGGATCTGGAACTTGACCCCTTCGCGGAAGAGCGCGAAGTCCTTGAAGATGGAGGTGTCGATGTTGCGGTAGCCGGGGCTGTCGAGCGTGGCTGCGCGGAAGTTGCCGAGGAGGCCGAGCGGGCCGACGCCGGGGCAACCTGCGTCCACACCGGGACGGCAGAATGCGGAGGTGTCGAACCACTGGTTCATGGCTGTTGCGCGCGAGCCGTTGTTGTCGAGGACGCGGGGCGTCTTGCCCGGGACGACACTGACGCGGTTGTTGCCGTTGCCGGAGAAGTAGTTATCGACGCCGGTGGTGATGGTGAAGGGCTGGCCGCTGTTTGCGGTCCAGATGGCGGTGACGGTCCAGCCGTTGGCGAAGTAGCGGACGACATGGTTGAAGTTGTCGAAGTAGTCCGGCTTCCAGACCACCGTCGCCGTCATCATGTGGCGGCGATCCTGATCGGAGCGCTGGCGGACCTCAAGCTCCGGGAAGTTGTTGTCGACGAAGACGCCGTTCATGCCGCCCTGGTTGTTGAGATTGTTGCTCTGCAGCGTCTTGCTCCAGGAGTAGTAGCCGCGGGCGCTGACGCGGTGTGTGAGGCGCTGCTCGATTGTGACCTGCAAGCCGTTGTAGTTCGAGTTCTGGTTCGAGCGGATGATGTAGACCTGGCTGTAGAGCGGATTCGCCGCAGATGCTCCGAACTGCGAGTTCAGCGGGCGGCGGTTGTTGACCGTGTTGCTGTTGTTGGCGTAGCCGCAGGCCTTGCTCAGATCCGTGCAGCTTGCGCCGCTGGCTCCGGCAGCGTTGATGTTGAACTGTGGTCCATTGATGTCGTTATAGAGCGGCAGTTTCCGATTCAACGATCCGACGTAGTACGCGCTGATGGCCAGCCCGCTCGTCAACTGGTGCTGGAAGCCCGCGTTGATCTGGATGGAGTAGGGCCACTTGTAGTTGGGGTCGAAGGCCACTACCTGGTTCAGCGGCAGGAAGGTTACGTTGCCGTCTCCCTTGTAGCTGAGTGCCGGATAGGGATTGGTTCCTGTTGGGAACTCCGTGGGATCACCCTGGTAGGGGTGCGTGAGCGAGACGACCTTGTTGTAGGTGTTGCGGACGGCGTACGGCGCGAAGTTGGATGGGAACTCCCACTCGTTGCCCGAGATGCCGCCGAAGAAGAGGCCGGCTGCACCGTGGAAGACCGTGGTTCCCTTGCCGTTCGGGTCGAAGGCAAAGCCGACACGCGGCGAGACGTGGTTCCGGGGCGTGAAGACGCCACCGCGCGGCACACCGGGATCGCCCGGGAAGAGCATACCCACGGGCGCAAGCTGCGGTCCCGTCTTACCTACGATCGAAACGTTGGGGAACGCACGGGACTGCACGCCCGGCGAGAAGTTCGTCTGGCGTGAGAGCGGTTCGGTCGGCGCCTGCTGCCAGTCATACCGAAGGCCAACATTGATGGTCAGGTTGCTGCGGACACGCCAGTCGTCCTGGGCAAAGATGCCGTAGTTGAAGTAGCTGGCGTTGGCATAGAGGCCGGTGTCCTGCGCCATCGTGGTCGGGACGCCGGCCAGGAAGTCCGAAAGCCCGTTGGTGGTGCGAGCGCCGCTGGCGCCGTTGGCCGTGTTGAAGGCGAAGGAGCCGTAGTTCGAGAGGGATGTGAGCTGGAAGTCCTTCTCCAGGCCCGCCTCACCGCCAACGTAGATGGAGTGCTTGCCGCGGGTCGTCGCGAGGACGTCGCGCACGTTGTAGACGTTGGAACCCGCCTTGGGGCCGGTGATGGCCTGGCCGAGGGTGAACGCCTCGACGCCGCCGACGGCGATCTGTCCGCGCGAGGGCGTGCCGACCACGCCGAAGTCTGAACCGAAATCCGCCAGGGTGCTGTTGCCGGGAACGGGGTTACGTCCACCGTTCTGGCGCGTGTAGCCGACGAAGAACTGGTTGACCGTGCGGTCGCTGACGGTCCACGTTTCGGCGATGTTCGCGTTCTGCTGCTTGTTCGCGTAGTCGGAGTAGGACCATGCCTGGGTGAAGGTCGTCGGAACGCTGCGAACCTTGTAGTCCAGCATGAAGTAGCTCAGGGTAAGTCTATGTTTTGCAGCGAGTTGATGATCAGTTTTGATCAGATACTCGTTGTTCTGCTCAGGCAGCGGCGACCGGGTGCGGTAGGTGTAGCGAGTATCGCCGAACTGCGCGGGCTGCTGTGTCGGCAGGTTCGCGCGGACGTACTTCAGGATGTTGACGGCCGTCGGGTCGACGGTGGGTAGCGTGTTATTTGCGTATGGCAGGCCGGTGGCAGGATTGCAGACCAGGAAGTGGACGGCGGTGTTCGCAGCAGCCGTCGGCGTGGCTTTGCAGTTGGCCTGCTCGGCTGGCGTGGGGGTGTTCTCTGAGAAGTTACCCGCCTGCTGCGCCAGGCTGGGCAGGCTGCCGTTGTAGTTGCCGTACTGAATGAAACGGAAGGCGGCGGCGCTGGCGAAGAAGAAGTCCTTGTCGTGGCGGATGGGGCCGCCGACCGTTCCGCCAAAGCGGTGCTGGTTGTAGGGGTTCTTGCTGCCCTGCAGATGGGTCGTCGCATTGAAGTTGCGCGACCGGTAGAACTCGAAGGCCGATCCGTGGAACTTGTTCGTACCGCTCTTGGTGATGACGCTGACTACGGCGGACGAGTACTTGCCGAGCTGGGCACTATAGTTGTTCGTCACCACGTTGAACTGGCTGACAGCGTCCGGGTTGGGCACCGCGTTACCGCTGTTGCGCAGGCCGGTCATGTTCAGACCGCCGTCCAGGTAGTACGAAGTCTGACCGACGAGGCTGTCCGCGGCGCCGTTTACGAGGACGTGGAGTTCCTGGAATCCGAGGCTGTTTGCAGTCTGCACGCTCTGCACGCCCGGTACCAGTTGCAGCAGCCGTGTCACGTCACGGTTGATCAGGGGCAGGTTGTCGATTTCGACGTTGCTGACCGTGTTGCCCAGGGTGGAGTTGCCGACGTTGATCAGCGGGACGTCACTGGTGACGTTCACGGTGTCGACGGCGCCACCGATCTCGAGCGCCAGGTTTACCTCGGCGTTCTGCATGACGGCCAAAACGATACCGGAGCGCTCCAGGGTCTTGAATCCCTCTGAGGTGACGGTCAGCTTATAAGGACCAACCGGCAGGAACTCCACGTGGTAGCTGCCGTCATCCTTTGCAGTGACCTTGCTGGTGAAGTTGGTATCGGTTTGCGTCAGTGTAATGGTGGCATTCGGGACCGAGGCGCCGGAGGCGTCGCGGACGACGCCGAACATGGTCGCGGTGCTGAGCTGAGCGGAGGCGACACCGCTGGCTGTGGAACAAAGCACCAGGGCAGATGCCGTGCCCAGGATTCTGTTGATCTTCATTTTGGCTCTCCAAAGGCAATCGGTTCGCCTGCCAGAGCGCCATCGCTGCATGATTGCGCGACAGTCGGGGATTCTGACAGGCCGGATAAAAGTTCGCGGGACGGGTGCAGACGTTTCAGCACGCCGTTCCAATCCGCACAACACCGTCTGTTGCGCGGCAGAGAGGGAGCAAGTGACTCACGGTTTGTCACCCCTTGCCACGGTTCCTTGCAAGGGGAGAGGGGGATGGTCGGGGGACGGCGGGAGCAACGCCAGAGTAGCCATGTGCAAAGGCATACGGCATTGGCTATGATGGTGCCGCCAATGGTCATACAGAAGACAGATCGCGAACGGTGGGCTCCGCAGACGGAAGCTGACCATACGTTCGTATGGGCGGAGCTGGAGGGTGTTCTGCACAGCCCGCAGTTCTCGAACAGCAAGCGGTACCCCGCATTCCTGCGGTACGTGGTTGCGCAGACGCTGGACGGCAACGGTCCCCAGATCAAGGAACGGACGATCGGGATCGAGGTCTTCGGCCGGTCGACCGACTACGACACCAACAACGACACCGTCGTGCGCTACACCGCGGGCGAGGTGCGCAAGCGCCTGGCGATCTACTATCACGACCACGAAGACGCTGCGCTGGAGATCACGATTCCGCAGGGGTCGTATGTGCCGGACTTTCAACGCGTTGTGAAGCCAGTAGACGCTGCTGAAACGGCCGTGACACCGACGTTTGACACCCCGGTCGCAGCGTACGCGTTGCCTGTGCCCGCTGCCCTGCCGCCTGCGGCCCAAGTCAACCAGTGGCGGTCGCTTCCCCTGGTGGTCCTGGTGACGGTGGTCGCGCTGGGACTGGCACTAGCCTTCGTCAACCATCGCGTTCAAGCTGCGCGGACCACCGCGGTTGACCGCTTCTGGTCCCCTGTCCTGCACGATCGCGGCACACCGCTACTAGTACCGGGTGTGGTGGTCTATTCGCCTAACCCGTACTCCGGTACAGAGACGGCGGGCAAAGGGGCCGAATACCCATTCGTTTCGATGCAGGCGGCAGCCGCTACTGCGCGGATGAGCGGATTGCTGCAGAAGAACGGCAGCGAGTACGAGTTGCAGCCGGCGAATACGACAACCCTAAGCGACCTGCGCGACCGATCCGTCATTCTGATCGGTGCCTATAGCAATGGCTGGACCAGGCGCCTGCTGCAGGACACACGCTATCGCCTGGACGGGCCGAGCACACCGGCTATCCGGAGTGCGTCGGATCCGAGGCAGCATTGGGAGCGCGACCACAACCTGCCCTACTCGGCGTCCGACGATTACGCGGTCTTTGGCCGCTTTCGCGACAAGACGACGGGCAGCCTGATCGTGGTGGTGGCGGGCCTGGGACGGAACGGCACCGAGGCCGCCGCGGAGTTCCTGACGGATCCGCACTACATGGCTGAGTTGGAAGAGCGGCTGGGAAAGCCGATTGGCGAAGAGAACATGGAAGCTGTTTTAAAGATCAGCGTGGTGGATGGAAAGACAGGCGCACCGGCGCTACAGGCTGTGACCGTCTGGTAGCACGGCTCGTCAGAAAACCGCACCGCTCTGTTACAGAGAGCAACGGCACGCACCAGTTCCCTGGCGCGTGCCGTTTCTTCGTTGCGGGATTAGCGTGTGCGCCATTTGGATGAGAGAGCCGCGAGCTGATCGCTGACCGGGATCGCTTTCGTCTCTTTCACCGGACGGTTCTTGACGGTTGGAGTGGATGGAGCCTGCAGCGCCTTGATGGAGAGGGCGATGCGCTTGGTCTTGATGTCTGCGGAGAGAACCTTGACCTTGACGATCTGGCCGGCCTTGAGGACCTCGGAGGCGTCTTTGATGAAGCGGTTCGAGATCTCGGAGATATGGACGAGGCCGTCCTGGTGGACACCTACGTCGACGAAGGCGCCGAACTTGGTGACGTTGCTGACGACGCCTTCGAGCACCATGCCGGGGACGACGTCGGCGAGGTCGCGCACGGCTTCATTGAAAGTGGGAGCGACGAAGGTGTCGCGTGGATCGCGGCCCGGCTTCTTAAGCTCTTCGACGATGTCGTTCCAGGTGAAGGTGCCTGCAGCGAAGCTGCTCTGCTTGACGCCCGAGAGGAGATGCGGCGCCCGGATGAGGTCTGAGACGGGCGCGGAGAGGGACTTTGCGATCTCTTCGACGAGGCCGTAGGACTCCGGATGGACGGCGGTGTTGTCGAGCGGCTGATCGCCGTCGCGAACACGCAGAAAGCCTGCGGCCTGTTCGAAGGTCTTGGGGCCGATGCCCGGAACCTCATGCAGTTGCGAGCGTGAACGGAACTGGCCGCGCTCGTCGCGGAAGCTGACGATGTTGAGTGCGACGCGTTCAGTGACGCCGGAGACGTAGCGCAGCAGCGTCCATGAGGCCGTATTGAGATCGACGCCGACGCGGTTCACGCAGCTTTCGATGGCGGCTTCAAGGGATTGCTGGAGCTGTCGCTGATCGACGTCGTGTTGATACTGTCCGACGCCGATGGACTTGGGGTCGACCTTCACGAGTTCGGCGAGAGGATCCTGCAGGCGGCGTGCGATGGAGATGGCGCCTCGGACGGTGAGGTCGAGGTTTGGGAACTCCTGCCGTGCGACGTCGGAGGCAGAGTAGACGCTGGCGCCGGCTTCAGAGACGGTGACGCGGAAGATGTTGGCGAGACCTTTCTCTTTGAGGAAGTCGCGGAGAAAGGCGTCGGTTTCGCGCGAGGCGGTGCCGTTGCCGATGGCGATGGCGCGGATGTTGTGCTTTGCGATGAGCGCCGCGAGTTTGTCGGTGGCTTCCTTGGTGCGGCCGGTGTGCGGGTAGATGACATCGTCGGCGAGGAACTTGCCGGTTTCGTTGACGACGGCCAGCTTGCAACCTGTTCGCAGACCGGGATCGACGCCGAGGACACCGATGGGACCGGCGGGTGCGGCGAGGAGGAGGTTCTCAAGGTTGTCGCGGAAGACGTCGATGGCCGCTGCGTCGGAGCGGCGCTTGAGTTCGATGCGGATCTCAACCTGGATCGAGGAGTTGAGCAGACGCTTCCAGCAGTCTTCAACGGCCTGGTTGAGGTGGGGCGTCCAGTCTCCGTCGGCCTTGTGGATGCGCGAGCGCATGAGGCCGAGGACACGCGGCTCCTCGAGCTCGATCATCCAGTAAAGGACGTTTTCGGATTCGCCGCGACGGACGGCGAGCATGCGGTGGGACGGAATCGTCTTCACGGGCTCGCGGTAGTCGTAGTACATCTTGAACTTTTCCTGCTCATCGACGGCGTCGAAGGACTTACGGCTGATGATGAAGCCCTCTTCAAACATGAGGTGGCGCGTGGCCTTGCGCACCTCAGCGTCTTCGCTGATGCGTTCTGCGACGATGTGGCGCGCGCCTTCGAGCGCATCTTCGATGGTGGCGACTTCCTTAACCGGGTCGACGAGCGATTGTGCCAGAGCGATGAGATCGAGAGCGGCGGGCGACTGGTTCCAAAGGTAGTCGGCGAGTGGCTCAAGTCCTTTCTCGCGGGCGATGGTGGCCTTGGTGCGGCGCTTGGGCTTATAGGGCAGGTAGAGATCTTCGAGTTCGCTGCGATCCATGGTGGCGAGGATGCGCGCCTTAAGGTCGTCGGTCAGCTTACCCTGCTCCGTGATGGAGGCGAGGATGGTCTCGCGCCGTTGCAGGAGTTCGCGGAAGTAGTCGACCTTCTCTGCGATATCGCGGATCTGCACTTCATCGAGGTTGCCTGTGGCTTCCTTGCGGTAGCGGGCGATGAACGGAACCGTGGAGCCCTCGTCCGAGAGCGCGATGACGGCGCGGATGCCCGGCAGAGGGAGATTCAGGAGTTGCGCGATGTGGAGGAGGTAGGGTGCGTCGAGAGAAATGGGAACTGACATGCTTGTTGCAGTCTAAACACCCGGCGAAAGGAAATCGTGTCCAGCGGATGAGGGCTCGATCGTCTAGAATCCTAGGCCCTGGACTCACTCATCGTTGGCTTCTGCCTGAGTTTTTCTGAGAGCAGGATGGCCTCCGCGATGTCTCGCATGGAGCGCCTGCGCTGTCGGCTCTCTTTCTGCATGGTGAGGTAGGCCTCTTCTTCCGTGATGCCGAGTTCGGCCTGCAACAGGCCCTTGGCGCGGTCGATTACCTTGCGACTTTCAAGCCGCTGGGAGAGGTCAAGATTTTCCGTTTCGAGGCGGGCGCGTTCAATCTCTGCACCGACAAGTATGCCGAGCGTTGCGAGCAGGCGGCGCTGCAGGTCGCTGTGGAAGTAGGGGTCGCGATGCTGCACGTTGATGACGCCGATGACGCGATTGGCGCAGACGAGCGGCGTGCTGAGCATGGCCTCAAAGCGGTCTTCCGGAAGCAGTGCGAAGAAGCTGAAGCGCGGGTCTTCTGATGCGGCCTTGGGGATGGCGACGGATTCGCGGTGCTTGGCGACCCAGCCGGTGATGCCTTCGCCGACGGGTACGTTGAGTGTGTCGACCTGGTCGGCGTGCGGATTTTTGCTGGCGCGCAGGATGAGCTGCTCGCCTTCCACGGTGTAGACGAAGCAGGAGTCGCAGGGGATGACGGCGCAGGCGAACTTTACGATGCGTTCGAGGACGAGGTGCAAGGGGTCGGCGAGGGCGATGCGGCTGCCGATCTCATGCAGGATGTCGAGCGGGGCGAGGCCGTCGGTGAAGCCGGCCATGGTCGCGGTCATGGCTGCGACCTGTTGCACGCCGGAGGCTGGTGTCTTGCGGGTGGCGGATGGCGGAGGGAGCGCGGCGCTTAGATCGTCCGGAGGCAAGGAGGCGCGCTTTGCCGCGAGCAGCTTACCCGCGTACTGCGCTGCTTCGTTGATCATGAAGCCCATCTTCGGCCGGGATGGTTCGAAGTCAGGTTTCACGCCGTACTGCTGCAGCTCTTCTGTTGTGGTGGGTCCGACGGAGACGACGACGGTAGAGGCGAGGGCGAGCCTGAGATCGTCCTGCATGCTGATTTCGTCGGCGACCTGGAAGAGGTGGATGACCTGCACGGCCGTCATGAAGAGAACGACATCGACGGAGCCGCGAACGATCTCGCGCACGACACTGCGCAGCGGCTCAAGATCTTCCGGCAGCGCCCATTGATAGACGGGGACTTTGGTGACGGAGTCGAATCGGTTGACGAGCTCCGAGAGCATCTCTGGATTGCTGGCGCCGTATTCCTGCACGGCGAGGCGCATGCCTGCGGCTCGGTCGCCGAGGGTGGTGTCGAGGACGGACATGACTTCATGCCAGGTCGCAGGTTCGGGTGCGAGGGCGGTGATCGGCACACGCAGTTCGATGAGTGCGGCCTGCGGCTTGACGCCGCGTGAGATGACGGTGAGGCCGCGCAATTTTTCGAGCAGGTTTTCGCGGGGGAACTCGGTTTCGAGGATGCGCATCATGGCGCGGACGCCGACACCGGTGAAGAAGATGATCGCGTCGAAGCGGTCGGCCAGCAGGTCGTGTCCGAATTGGAGGCATGCTGCGTTTGAGCTGAGTGGGACCTCGCGCATCGATGGCACGACGATGGGTTCGCCGTTGTAGGTCCGGATGAGCTTCTCGACTTCGCGCGCGCGCCGCGATTCCAGAGAGACGACTCGGAGGCTATCGAAGCTTGCATGCGGCATGTTGCTCTCCGGTCAGTTCAAAGGGACTTTGGCGAACGGGTATAGAACATCTGCCCGAAGCAGGGACGACGCTGCGGATGGGAAAGAAGACTAACCAGTTGGCGGACGATGATGTGTGTCCAGAATAGACGGCCTTGTGTTGAAGGCCAACTGCAACGGTGTCGTTGCGCGAAAAACTTTGGGAAAGGATTGCGTGGAAGTTCAAGTGGCCTTATGATCACGCTACCGATCCCACTTTCCCGCGATCTTTTGCGGAAAGCTGCCAGCCCCTGTCGCCTGGCCGGTATCCCTATCAGTCCAGCTCCATGATGAGCCTGAGTTTCGCGGTGTTTGCTGCGCTCGGTTCGTCATGCCTGCGCGACATCCTCTGCAAAACCAGGCTCGCTTTCGATTTGTGCACCAGCGATTGCCTTCAGAGGAAGACGTATGACAGACGCTCCATCCGACCTGACGACCGGCGACTTTACCGACGAACAGAAGCAGTACCTGCAGGGCTTCTTTGCGGGAGCGACCCAGCGTATGCCTTTTGTGGGACATACGGGCGCAGGCGCGCTGACGAACGATCCCACGCGGGCTGACAGCAACCTGGCTGTGGCAACCGCAGATGTTGAGCCCACGGTGTGGGGAACGCCGGTGAGCGACCTATGCGCGGAAGAGGTATGGAAGTACGAGCGCAATCCCCTGGACTGCTGGGATGATCTGCTGCGCCATGCTGCCATGGACAGTGTGCCGGATGCTGAGTTCCGCTATCGCTTCAAGAGCTTTGGTCTGTTCCACGTTGCGCCTGCGCAGGACAGCTTCATGTTGCGCATGCGTGTACCGGGCGGCGTTCTGACGAGTCACCAGATGCGCGGGCTGGCGAAGATGGCCGAGCAGTGGGGTTGCGGACGGATCGATCTGACGACGCGCGCGAATGTGCAGTTACGCGAGCTGCAGCCACGCAACATTGTGGATGTGCTGAATACGATTCAGAAGCTTGGCATGAGCTCACGCGGTTCGGGCGCGGACAATCTGCGTAACTTTACCGCGTCACCGATCTCAGGCTTTGACGCGCAGGAGTTGATCGATGTGCAGCCGTTTGCTGACGCGCTGCAGAACTACATGAGTAACTCGCGTGACATGTTTGGTCTGCCGCGCAAGTTCAACATTGCGTTCGATAACGGCGGCAGCATCTCCGTACTGGCAGACACGAACGACATCGGCTTTACCGCGGTTCGTGTGGCTTCGGGGCGGAGCGTCCCTGAGGGTGTGTATTTCCGTGTGTTGCTGTGTGGCATCACCGGGCACAAGCAGTTTGCCAGCGATTGCGGCCTGCTGCTGCTGCCGGATCAACTGGTGGCTGTGGCCGCGGCGATGGTTCGTGTGTTTGCCGAGCATGGCGATCGCACGGACCGCAAGAAGGCTCGGCTGAAGTATCTGATCGATCGATGGGGCGTTCCGAAGTTTCTCGAGGAAGTGCAGAAGAAGCTGGACTTCCCTGTCATCCATTGCGATGCGGCGGAGTGCGAGCCACGCGGACCGATCGATCGCGCGGGACATCTCGGCGCTCATGCGCAGTCACAGGATGGACTTCACTACATGGGAATTACGATTCCCGTTGGCTGGCTGCCAACGGAACAGGCGCGCGCGCTGGCGGATGTTGCGGATCGCTTTAGCACGGGCGAGCTGCGGCTGACGGTCTGGCAGAATCTGCTGATCCCGAATATTGCTGCTGCGGATCTGGAGGCAGCAAAAGCCGCTGTGCGCGAGGCCGGCCTGGAATACGAGGCGGGCCGTGTGCTGAGCGGCACGGTGGCATGCACTGGCAGCCGTGGTTGCCGCTTTGCGATGACGGACACCAAGGCGCATGCGCTGGAAATTGCGCGCACGCTCGACACAATGTTTCCGATCGACAGTCCTGTCAATCTGCATGTGACGGGCTGTCCCAACTCCTGCGCGCAGCATTACATCGGCGACATTGGCCTGATGGGCGTGAAGGTGAACGGCGGCGAGGGTTACCAGGTGAACCTGGGTGGTAGCGCCGATAACGATCAGGGCATGGCGCGGGAGCTGTTTCCGGCGATGCCCTATGCCGAAGTGATCCCAGCCTTGCAAGGCGTCTTTGCGATCTATCAGCAGAGGCACGAAGCGTCAGAAAGTTTTCTCGAGTTCACGCGCAGACATGCAGTCGAAGAGCTTCGCAGCATGTGCGGCCAACAAGTGCTGTCGCAGGGAGATGCGGCATGAGCGTACCTTTCCTTCCGGACAATGCACCATTCTCTACGGAGCAACGGGCATGGCTTAACGGATTTCTTGCGGGGTTGTTCTCTGCCGCGCCGACTGCGGCAGCGGCGGTTGATCCGCTGCAGCTTGCGGTGTACTTCGCCTCGCAGAGTGGTACCGCAGAGCGTCTTGCGAAGAAACTTGTGAAGGAATTGAAAGCTCAGGGACACGTTGCGGAGCTTGCCTCGCTGGCAAAGGTGACGCTGGCCGATGTGGCGGGGAAGCAGCATGCGCTATTCCTGGTGAGCACGTATGGCGAGGGCGATCCACCCGAATCGTCGATCAGCTTTCGTGATTCGCTCTTTGCGGACGGCGCACCAAAGCTTGACGCGATGCGGTATGCCGTCTTCGCGCTGGGAGACAGGCACTACGAACAGTTCTGCAAGTTTGGCGCGGATGTCGATGAACGTCTGCGCGCGCTTGGAGCGACGCGCTTGATGGCGCGCGTGGATGCGGATGTCGATGTGGACGTGCCGTTCGAACAGTGGAAGACGGCACTGCGTCCCCACCTGACACAGGCTCAGGTTCCGGGTGTTGTTGCATCTACGGCGCCGGTCGCGGTTGCGTGTGCTGCGGAGAGCGCACCAGCATCGCCGGGCCACTCGCGTGACAATCCTTTTCATGCAGAGATGCGTGAGCGGAAGCCGCTGACACGCGATGTCTCGAGCAAGATGACGATGCATCTGAGCTTCGGCCTTGCTGACTCAGACGTGCACTACCAGGCGGGCGATGCGTGCGGCGTGATTGCGCAAAACGACCCGGAGTTGGTGGAAGAGATCCTTACGCTGCTGCCGTTTGCGGCGGACACGAAGATTGAGGTTGCGAAGTCCGGTGTGACCACGGTTCGGGATGCGCTGCTGCATCATCTGCAACCGACGCGGTTGACCCGCAAGATTGTTCAGCACTTCGCCGCACGCACAGAGGCGAAGCCGCTGACCACGTTGTTGTTACCGGAAGAGGCTTCCCACCTGGACAGCTTCATGTGGGATCGTGGGCTGGTCGATCTGTTGCATGAGTATCCCGGATCGGTCTCGGAGCCGGCGGAGTTAGTGAGCATGCTGCCGCGGCTTTCGCCGAGGCTCTACAGCATTTCGTCGAGCCCGGCGGCGCATGGACGCGAGGTGCATTGCACGATCGCCGTGGTGCGCTACCGGTCGCACAATCGCGAACGCGGCGGCATTGCCAGCACCATGCTGAGTGACCGTGTTCGCGTGGGCGAGCGACTGCCGATCTACATCCAGCCGAATAAGAAGTTTCGTCTGCCTGCGTCGGACGTGCCGATGATCATGATCGGGCCTGGTACGGGCATCGCGCCCTTCCGTGCCTTTCTGCATGAGCGGCAGGCGTTGGGACATGGCGGGCGCAACTGGCTGTTCTTCGGCGAACGCAGCGCGCAGACGGATTTTCTGTACTGCGACGAACTGCACGGCCTGCGCGACAGCGGATACCTGACGCGCCTGGACACTGCTTTCTCGCGCGACCAGTCGCACAAGATCTATGTGCAGGACCGCATGAAGGAGAACGGCGCGGAACTGTGGCGGTGGCTGTGCGAAGGCGCGCAGATCTATGTGTGTGGCGATGCGAGCCGCATGGCCAAGGATGTGGATGCGTCGCTGCATGAGGTGATTGCGCGGCACGGCGGCATGAATGCTGAAGCCGCGGGCGACTATGTCTCACAACTGCACGACGACGGACGTTACCACCGCGACGTGTACTGATCCAGTCCGAATCGAAAGAGAGCCCCGATGGCATTACCGCTGCACGAACGCGCAATGGAGACCGACAGCACCGACCTGGTGCGGATGACGCTGCTGGAAGGCGGCGCGTCCCGTGCGCTAGTGGATGCACTGATCCCATCGCGGCCGCTGGAGGAGGGCGAGCAGTATCGCTTTCACTTCGATATGACGAAGTGCATCGGCTGCAGGTCATGCGAGGTTGCGTGCAACGAGCAGAACGGGAATCCCGCGGATATCAAGTGGCGTCGCGTGGGTGAGCTTGAGGGCGGTGTGTGGCCGGAGACGCAGCGCACCTATCTTTCGATGGGCTGCAACCACTGCGTGAGTGCCGATTGCGTCAAGGGCTGCCCTGTGGATGCGTATACGAAGGATCCACTGACGGGCATTGTGCTGCACTCCGCCGATGCATGCATTGGCTGCCAGTACTGTGTGTGGAATTGTCCTTACTCTGTGCCGCAGTTCAACCCGGAGCGCGGCGTGGTGGGCAAGTGCGACATGTGTCGTGGACGGCTGCTTGAGGGCCGCGAACCTGCCTGCGTGAATGCATGTCCTGAGAACGCGATCCAGATTGAGATCGTGAACAAGCTGGAGTGGAGCGAGAACTATGCTGCGGCGGAATCGCCTGGTATGCCGCCCGCGGGCACTACGATCTCGACGACGCGCATTACGCTGCCTGAAAACAATGTTGCGTGGCTGGAGCGTGTGGACAACGGTCATGTGGCGCTGGAGCATGCGCACCCTTCGCTGGTCGTGATGACGACGGCGATGCAGGCGACCTTCGGCACACTGACGGCGCTGGTGGTGGCGCATGGACTGGATGCGATCCACGTAACGCTGCTTGTGTTGTTGACCGCGTTCGCGCTGAATGTGTCCGTCTTTCACCTGGGACGACCTGCGTATGCGTGGCGCGCGATGAAGATGTGGCGGCGGTCCTGGCTTAGTCGCGAGGTGCTTTGCTTCAGCCTGTTCATGCTCTCCATCGTTGTATCTGCTGCGGCTTCGTGGGCATCCGCGTTGGGCGTGGTGTGGGCTGGGCCTGTCGTGCAGAGCGCGGCTGTTGCGGGCGTCGTCTTCGGCTTGATGGGGACACTCGCGAGTGCCTTCATTTACCTGGTGAAAGCGAGGCCTGCGTGGAATGTGGTTCACACGCCGTTGGACTTTCTGCTGTCCTCTGCGTTGATCGGTAGCGTTTTGCCTGCATTCCTGCAGCAGCCCGCGGATCTGTTGGGGGATGCATTGGGACGCTTCGGCGTGCATCTGCAACATGCTGCCCTGTCGGCGCATCCGCTGTTCGTCGTGGTGGTTGCTGCTCTGTGGGTTGTGAACTTGATCGCGCGTGTTCTGCGGCTGCGAGGCTCCGCGAATTTTGAATCACGCGCTTCTTACAACCTGCTGCGCGGTGAAGCTCTGTGGTGGAAGGTGGCGCTTGCGGTGGCTGCAGCGGTTGTGACGCCGCTGTTCTTTGCCGCACCACTTCCCTTTGCGGCGCTGTTGACTTCGATCACGGCCGTCGCCATGGGACGCTATCTCTTCTTTGTCTCCGTCGTTCCTCTGAACATGGGGCTGACGTTCGTGGGCGGCAAACAGGCTGCACACGCGGGAGCTGCCGCATGAATCTAACCGCACAGACAGGCACGTCAAAGAATGCTGAGTTCGGCGTCGTGACTCGGTTGAAGCGGCTACTTGGTATCGATACGAATCAGCAGAAGTACGCTTACGCGGAAGACCCGCGCTTCGGTTACATCTCAGAGTCACGCGTTGCCGACACGTGGACGCGCACCACCTGCGGTTACTGCTCTGTGGGCTGCGGGATGCTGATTGGCACGCGTGATGGAGAGCCGGTGGCAGCACGCGGCAATCCAGACCATCCTGTGAACCGCGGGAAGCTGTGTCCGAAGGGACTGAGCGAACACCAGGTGTTGCGTGCTCCTGGGCGCGCGACTACACCGATGCTTCGCCGTGGTGGACGAGGGACACCACTGGTGCCTGTCTCATGGGAGGAGGCGCTGGATGTCATGGTCTCGCGCATCGGCGCGTTGCAGGAAGCGCATGGAACCGACACGCTGGGCGTCATTGGCACAGGGCAATTGCTTACCGAGGAGTTCTACACGCTGGGCAAGCTGGTGCAGCTAGGCTTTCAGTCGCGCAACTACGACGGCAACACGACGCTGTGCATGGCAAGCGCTGTCTCGGGCTACAAGCTTAGCTTTGGCAGTGATGGGCCGCCGGGTGCGTATGCCGACCTGGAGACGGCGGATGTTGTCCTGCTGGTAGGTTCGAACATTGCGGACAATCATCCGATTCTTTGCAACCGCTTGCGATCCAATCCGGAGCAGGTGCTGATCGTTGCCGATCCGCGGGTGACCAAGACGGCGATGCTTGCGGATATCCACCTGCCGGTGAAGCCGCGGTCGGACATCGCGCTGCTGAATGGCATTGCGCACATTCTTCTACGCGACGGCATGATCGATCGCGACTATGTGGACGCACATACAGAGGGCTTCGACGACTTCGTATCGTTCGCTGCTGACTTCACACTGCAGCATGTAAGTGATGTGACGGGACTTAGCGTTGAGACCATCGAGCGTGTCGCGCATCTTTACGGCAATGCGAAGGCAGCCTTCATTGGTTGGACGATGGGTGTAAACCACTCGACGCAGGGATCTGTGACGGTGGCGGCGATCAACAATCTTGCGATGCTGACCGGCAACATCGGGCGGGCGGGCGCGTCGCCGTTCTCGATCACGGGCCAGTGCAATGCGATGGGCACGCGCGAGAGCGGCTTTGCATCGAGCCTGCCGGGATATCGCAAGTTCGACTCTGAGCACGATCGCGAGGAGTTGGCGGCTATCTGGGAAATTCCTGCGCATCGACTGCCGACTGCGCGTGGTCTTGCCTATCCAGACATCATCGAAGCCGCTGTTGCGAAACGTGTGACGGCGCTCTGGTTCATTGCGACGAATCCTGTTGTGAGCTTTCCAAACTTCAAGCTGCTGCAGCAGGCGTTGACGACTGCGGAGTTTGTGGTGGTGCAGGATGGTTTCTTTCCTACGCCCACGGCGGACTATGCCGACCTGGTGTTACCGGCGGCGATCTGGGGAGAGAAGGAAGGGACGTATACGAACAGCGAGCGACGCATCAGCAAGGTGAATGCGTTTGCCACGCCGCCGGGTGAGGCGCGCAGCGACTTCGACATCTTCCTGACGCTGGCCGAGAAGCTTGGCGTGAAGGATGTTCTGTATCCCGGATGGTCGACGACGCACGATGCGTGGCTTGAGTGGCAGAGGGTTTCTGCGGGGCGGATGTGCGACTACTCATCCTTCACGTGGCAGCAGATTGAAGAGAACGGTGGGATGCAGTGGGGCGGCGAACGCCTGTACGAGGACGGCATCTTTCCGCGTGAGAACGGCCGCGCGCTTTTTCATTGCGTTCCCTGCCTTCCATTTACAGAGCAGCCCGATTCGGATTTTGGGCTGATTCTGAATACGGGCCGCACCGTCGAGCATTGGCACACACGGACGAAGACCGGCGCGGTCCCAATCCTCAACAACATGATGCCGAATGCTTGGCTTGAGATGAATCCAGTGGATGCGGAGCGTCTGCAGTTTCGTCAGCACGATCGCGTCAACATCGTCTCTCGGCGCAGTTCCGTAACGAACGTGGAGCTGCGGATCACGGGCATCGTCGCGCCGGGGCAGGTCTTTATGCCCTTTCACTTTGCGGAGCAAAACAGCAACCAGGTGACGCTGGGCGCGTTTGATCCGATCAGTCGCGAACCCAACTTTAAACAGTGTGCTGTGCGTGTGGAGCGCTGCAGATACGCCTAACCCGCCATCGCAACACCCGTATCAAACCTGCCGCGACCACGTCCGCCGCGGCATTTTTTTAGAAGGCGCACCACGACGTCCGCCTCCTGACGCAGTGCCTGTTTCGCAATTCATTTTGAAAACATCCATCTCGTTCTCAGGAGTACTCGTCATGGCAAGCAAAAGCGCCTTTCTGAAGTCGGGGCATCCCGCCACGTTGTTCGCGTCGTTTCTTTACTTTGATTTCTCGTTTGCCGTGTGGGTACTGAACGGTGCGATGGGACCATTCATCACGGAGCAGTTCCACCTGTCACCTGCCGAGGTGGGCCTGATGGTCTCCATCCCGACGCTTGCCGGTGCGCTGATGCGCTTTCCGCTTGGTGTGCTGAGCCAGTACATCGGGCGCAAGAGTGCGGCGATTGTGGAGATGAGTGCCATCATCTTCGCGCTGCTCTTCGGTTTCTTCTATGTGCACACGTTCAACAACGTGCTGGCGATGGGTGTGCTGCTGGGCGTTGCAGGTGCCAGCTTTGGCGTTGCGCTTTCGCTTGGCTCCGGCTGGTTTCCGAAGGAGTACAAGGGACTGGCGATGGGCATTGCCGGTGCGGGCAACAGTGGCACGGCGCTGGCCGCCTTCTTCGCGCCGCGCCTGGCGAAGGCTTACGGCTGGCAACACGTCTATGGCATCGCTGCGTTGTGCATGTTGCTGCCGCTGTTCGTGATGATTCTCTTCGCGAAAGAGCCACCCGATACCGAGCATCAGACGTTGCGCCAGCACCTGAAGTGCCTGGTGGAGGCCGACGGTTGGTACTTCAATTTGGTGTACATCATCACGTTCGGTGGCTTCATCGGCCTGGCTACTTTTCTGCCGTCACTGTTTGTCTCGCAATTTCACATTGCGAAGACGCAGGCCGGTACGCTGACTATGCTGGCGACGCTGACGGGTTCGCTGACGCGTGTGGCTGGCGGCTGGTTTGCGGATAAGGTTGGCGGCATCACGACGCTCTCCGTCGTCTTCCTCTTCGCGATCGCTGGAATCTTCGGTCTGACGACATCACCGTCGCTCGGCGTCACCACCGCCCTCTTCATGCTGTGCTTTGCGGCGCTTGGTGCGGGCAATGGCGCCACCTTCCAGATGGTGCCGTTACGCTGGCCGGTGACGACCGCGATTGCCGGTGGCATGATTGGCGAGATCGGTGCGCTGGGCGGTTCGATCCTTCCGAACCTGCTCGGCCAGTCCAAGCAACACACCGGATCCTACGCTGCAGGCTTCGGAGTGTATGCGGTCTTTGCGTTGATCGTGCTGGTTGTACTGCTGACGGTTTCGCGTGAGTGGACACGGACGTGGGTTGGCAAGGGCGGTCGCGCTCTCACGGTAGCCGAGCCTACGTACTCGGAGCCGGTGATCAGCGCCGAGGGTCTCGTCACGCAGTCCTGACCACACTGCATCCCGACAGCACGCACGCAGGAAAGGGTCGCCCAAATTGGGAAGGCGGCCCTTTCGCGTGTCAGCACTTCCTTGCGTCATTTGATTGCACATTGCTGCGGTCAGAGACGACACTGTTTCAACTCCGCGAGGTCATGGATGAAGTCTCTTTCTGCATCGCTTTTCTTTCTGGCAGCGACGGCCAGCGCGGCAAACGCTCAGCAGGCAAAGCCCGCAGTTCCCGCAACCCCAACGACAGACACACGTCCCCAGACGCCGCTGCTGCCGGCAAACGCACCCAGCGGCAAACCCGTGATCTCGGTCATGCTGCGTGAGCGCGCCAATGCGACGCAGTGGTTCAGCGCGCTGCCCAATGCGGAACAGTATGGTCACGGTGATTCCCTGCTCCGGGTCGCCATCGCGCAACGCATCAAGCGCATCGACTGGCAGTTGGAGATGAGCAACAGCTCTGAGCTCTCACTGCCGACGGACGCAGTCTCGCCGGTTGCTGCACAGGGGCAACTGGGGCTGGGCGGTACGTACTATGCCTCGAACGCGAACAATAACTACCCTGCAGCCGTGTCCTTCAAGACCGGCTTCGTGCGCTACCACTTTCGCCACGACACGGGGCTGGTTCGGGTGGGCCGCTTTGAGTTCCTTGAGGGAGCGGAGACGACGCCAAAGAATGCTTCGCTGGCCTGGCTCCAGACGAATCGCATGGCACAGCGGCTGGTTGGCAACTTTGGCTTCAGTAACTCGCAAAGGTCCTTCGATGGCGTTGACATCAAAGTGGGGGGCGCCAACTGGGACCTGACCGCGATGGGTGGCCGCGCCGATCAGGGCGTGTTCAAGATGAGTGCGAATGAAGAACTGAATGTGGACCTGCAGTACCTGGCCTACACGCGCTATGCATCGAAGCAGCGCGTGCAGTTTCGGGCGTTTGGCATCGGCTACCACGATGGCCGGACCGGCCTGACCAAGACGGACAATCGCAGCGCCGCGGCACGCGCTCTCGACCATAAGAACATTCGCATCGGTACCTTTGGTGGCGATATGTTGGCAGCGGTTCCCGTCGGCAAGCAGACCGCTGATCTGCTGATCTGGGTTGCGGGACAGACGGGCTCGTGGGGATTGCTGGATCATCGCGCAGGTGCGATTGCGATTGAAGGCGGGATCCGTGCCGATACTCTTCCGACCAAGCCCTGGCTACGCGGTGGCTTTCTGCGCACGACGGGCGATAACAACAACACGGATGGCGTTCACAACACGTTCTTCCAGGTGCTGCCGACGCCGCGTAACTATGCGCGCGATCCCTTCTTCAACATGATGAACAGCAAAGACGAGTTCATCCAACTGATAGACAAGCCAAGTCCGCGGCTCGACATCCGCACGGATCTGCACTTCCTGCAACTGACAGCGCCGACCGACTTCTGGTACCAGGGTGGCGGCGCGTTTGACAACAAGGTGTTCGGTTACGTGGCACGGCCCGGCAATGGTCACGGCAGCTTCGCTTCCCTGTACGACATCAGCTTGGATTACGCCGTCACACGACAGGCGACGCTGACCGGATATTTCGCGCATGTCTTCGGGAAGACAGTCGTGCATACCATCTACCCGGTTCAAGGCGATTCGAACTTTGGGTACCTTGAGTTGCTCTACAAACTCTCGAAGCCGGTGCGATAGACCGGCTTTACTGCGCCGCGGCTTCGTGGTTTTGCCCGCGGAGTTCCTTGCCACCTGTCAGCAGGTATTCTCGCGGCGCGCTGCCAAGCACTCGTTTGAACAGTGTCGTGAACGCCGCGGGGTTCTGATAGCCGAGTTCCAGAGCTGTTCGGGTCACTGATGCTCCGGCTGCCAGTTTTGGCAGAGCCGCCAGGATGCAGGCCTGCTGCCGCCATGCCACAAAGCTGAGACCGGTCTCGCGGCGGAAGAGCCGTGTGAAGGTGCGGCGGCTGAGGTGTAACTGGCTCGACCAGTCATCAATCTCCTGCACGGCACTGGGACGCCGTAGGAACCGGCGGCAGAGATCGGCCAATGCCTTGTCAATCGGGAGCGGAAGGGACAGGGGCAGTTCGCGAAGCGTCTTTACTTCGTAGCCGATGAGCTGCATGAGCGCGCCGGAGCGGCCTTCGCGTTCGTAGAGTACCGGCAACGCGACGGCCTCATCGATGAGATTGCGCATTAGCGGAGAGATCCCGACGACCTGGCATCGGCTGGGCAGGTCAACGACCGCGCTGGGTTCGAAGTACAGGCTGTGCATCTCGACGACGCCCTGCATTCTTAATTCATGCTGCACGCCTGCGGGAATCCAAAGTCCACGCATCGCCGGTACCGCCCATGTGCCGTGTGCGGTGGTTGCCGTGACCACACCGGAGAGCGGGCAGAAGAGCTGGCCTCGCGGGTGAGTGTGGGGCCGAACATGATGGGCGGCCGGGTAGGTGCCGCCAAGCGCAAGGATCGGGCGATCCTTGTCCGCGAAGTATTTGTCGATGTTGAAACTGAAGCGGTGGCCCATTCGCATCGTTTTTTGTCCCGGCAGAGGTAGTGGGCCGCACAGGGAGATTGTATCGTCCGAGATGAGGCCATTTACGGCAAGGAAAGCAGGAACGATGCTCGCAGCAACTCCCCCACGCACTAAGACTTCCGCAATCTATCCCGTTCTCGGCGGCGCGAGCCTTGGTCACATGCTGAACGACATGTTGCAGTCTCTCTTCATCGCGTCGTATCCGATGTTCAAGGGGAACTTTCATCTGTCGTTTGGACAGATCGGCATTCTCACGCTGGTCTTCCAGATCACTGCTTCGCTTCTGCAGCCGCTGGTAGGTCTTTACACCGATCGCAGGCCGATGCCGTACTCGCTTGCCTTTGGTATGTCGATCTCAATGTGTGGCCTGCTGGCGCTGGCCTTCGCACCAAGCTTTGGCTTTCTGCTGCTGGGCGGGGCGATGCTTGGCATCGGATCTTCGATCTTTCATCCGGAATCATCGCGCTTGGCGCGTATGGCGTCTGGCGGCGCGCATGGCATGGCGCAATCCATCTTTCAGGTGGGCGGCAACTTCGGCGCATCACTGGGACCGCTCTTCGTTGCCTTTGTCGTCCTGCCGCACGGACAGCGGAGCCTGGCTTGGTTCTCACTGGCTGCGCTGCTTGGGATTGTGTTGCTGAGTGCCCTGGGCACTTGGTACAAGCGCCAGAATGCCAATGCACCGAAGAAGCATGCTGTCTCGACCAAGTCATCGCTCAGCCGCAAGCAGGTAGGTGGAGCTATCGGCGTGCTGATCCTGCTGACACTGTCGAAGTATTTCTATCTTGCGAGCATCACGAGTTACTACGTGTTCTACCTGATGCAGCACTTCCATGCGACACAGCGTAACGCGCAGCTCTGCCTCTTTGTGTTTCTAGGAGCGGTGGCTGTTGGCACCGTTGTGGGCGGCCCGGTTGGGGATCGCATCGGCCGGAAGAAGGTCATCTGGGTTTCGATCCTCGGCGTACTTCCGTTGACCCTGCTGTTGCCGTATGTCGCGTTGCCGGTGACGATCGGCCTCAGCGTTGTGATCGGACTTGTGATCGCGTCGGCGTTCTCTGCCATCCTGGTCTACGCGCAGGAGTTGCTGCCCGGGCGCGTAGGCATGGTGTCGGGCCTGTTCTTCGGCCTGGCGTTCGGTCTTGGCGGACTTGGCGCGGCCTTGCTTGGGAACCTTGCCGATCACACCAGCATCGACTTCGTCTACAAGGTCTGCTCGTTCCTGCCAGCGCTCGGTCTGCTGACCGGTTTTCTGCCGGATACGGGCAAGCACAATGTCGAGGGGAACGTAGATCCGCAGGTGGATGCACAGCAACCGCTGGCGGTGATTCAGTAAGAGCCTTCACCGCCGACGGCATACTGTCCTACTCGGGTGTGGTCGGAAGGCCTGCGGAGCGCCACGCTTTGAAGCCACCGACTACATCCGTGGCACGCCACAGGCCGAGGTCCTGCAGCGCCGCGGCTGCCAGGCTGGAGGTATACCCCTCGGAGCAGAAGACAATCACCTGCACGTCGTGATCGTTGGCGACCGGCAGACGTGCGCTGGACGACGGATCCAATCGCCACTCGAGTACGTTTCGCTCGATCACTAATGTGCCCGGAATGTTTCCTTCGACAGCGCGCTGCGCTGCGGGACGGATATCAACGAGGAGCGCGCCTTTCGCAACGGCCGACTCGAACGCTTCAGCCGGGGACAAGCGCCGGAGACGCGCGCGCGCCCTGGTGAGCACTTGGTCGATGCTCGAAGCATTCGTGATTGCAGTGGCCGGAGCGCTGGGCTCTGCCTGCGCATCGCTAAGACTCTTCGACCGTTCGGACGGATGGGTGCGCAGAACAAGTTGGCTCCCATCCAGTTCGTACTCGTTCATCTCGCTCAGTGGCGGCGAGTATGCGTGGATGCTGACGGCGGGACCAAGCGAGACGTTTCGGACATCGTGAGCGAAGTCAGAGCCAAACGTGCGTGATTGGCCTGGGGAGATCGATTGCGGTTCTTCGCCGGGACGATGCTCCTCAAGAACACCCGTCACGACGACGAAGGCTCCTGCAGATTCTCCATGGTCGTGGAAGCCGGTGGACTGACCGGGCATCCAGCTGATCGCCCACAGGTCGTAGTCAGCGCCGTGGTGCAGACGTTCATACCAACGGTGGTCGTTGCTTAATTGCACGCGGTGCAACCAGCCGTCTGTGGCCGCGAATTCCAGGGCGATCTGTGCGAGTTCCTCGGGCGTTCTCAATGCCGCGTTGGATGGAATATCTACTGGTGTCGATGTATGGATAGGATCGCTTACGGATACTGCCTCTGCTGCAAGTGGCATGCAATTCTCCAGAGCTGATCGTGAAGGACGACTCCAGGCGAGGAGCCGGGCAGTTCACGAAGCTGCGTGTGACCGACGGAGGATGCAGATGAGCTTTGAAGGACGCGTTCAGACAGCCATGTTGTGTCGCAGCTCACCCGAGAGGGGCTGGTTGCAACAACAACAATGGGACACGAGAAACGCCATCCGTTGACGCTACCATGGGGTAAAGACCTGGGTCAACGAGACGATCCTGGTGCGCTTGAGGTCCGCACCAGAAGTCTCATTATTGGCCGAGATGCTTGTCGAAGAACGCAGTGATCTCGCCGAAGGCCTCACGTGTCTCAGGCAAGCGGTCGTCACGAGAGTACTGCGCGTGCGACTGACCTTCGTAGACTTCGAGTTGCGCTTCAACGCCAGCCTGTCGCAGCTTGCGGTGGACTCGGACGGTGTTGCTCAACAACAGATCTCGCGTACCGGTCGTCAGGATGGCGGGTGGGAAGCCGTGCATATCGCCGTAGACCGGGGAGAGCAGCGGGTCTTTCAGATCGTGGCCGTGCGCGTAGACCTTCGTCGCGGCGTCGCAGAATCCGTCACGTGAGACCAGGACGTTGTCGACCATCTCGTTGGTGTAGAAGCTGTCGCCGGTTTTCGTTACGTCAGACATGGGCGTTCCCGGCGCGATCGCTGCGGGCATCTTCAATCCCAACTGTTTGGCTCGCAGCATCATCTCCAGGACAAGTGCACCGCCGGCCGAGGTACCAAAGACGGCCACGTTCTTTGGCTCGGATGTCTTCAACACCGACTTGTAGACGGTCATCGCATCGTCAAGCGCGCCCGGGAAATAAGCTTCCGGCGGCATGCGATAGTCCACCGAGATGACCTTGAAGTGTCCCAGGCCTGCCATCATGATGGCCTCTGGTGTGCCCGCTTCTCCGGGCGAGAGTTCATAGCAACCGCCATGCACGTGGAGAAGCAGCTTGTCGCGGTGCTCAGGCGAAATGACATCGGGGGTGACGACGAACACTCGCACACCATCGACGACTGAAGGCTTTACCGTGACGTGGAGGCGTTCGCGCATCGCCGGTAGCGTTTCGATGGTCTTGGCGGCCGCGATATTGGCGGCTTTCCGCCACTCTTCCCCGGTCTTCCAAAGGTCGTTCCAGCCGGGGCGGAGTGGCGCAGCGATGATCTCCTGCATGCCTACACTTACGTCGGTGGGAACGGGCAGGGATTTCGCCGGGACCTGAAGCGGAGCATGCGGCGCGCTGCCTGCCTGGGCGAAGCAATGGCTACCGGCCAGAGCGAACAAAGCAATTCCTACGATCCTGGCGGCGTTCATCCTGTTTCCCCTCTGCCGAGCGGAAACAGGATAGCAGTGGCCAACGTCTGGAAGATGCCGTGCCGCTGAATGGCCGATGGTGTCGTCCGTCGGCCATACAGCAGCAGAGCCTGCTACCAGAGGAAGTCCACGACCGGAAGATCGTGCGACAGGTCTGTGGAAGGTATCGCAGTGATGGCTTCGTCACGGAGCGAGACCCGCACGGGTTTGGCCGCGGGCAGATTGACCAGGAAGGCATCGCGGGTGGGCAGGCCAGCGGGTTCTTCCACGGCAAGCTTCCCTTCGATCAGGACCGGATCACGATCGCGTGAGAAGTAGCCCTGCGGCCGCTCCACGAAGAGTTCGGGGCCTTTTGCCTCTGCTCCAGCTTGAGCAGCTCCGAGGCTTGTAGGCACCGGCAGGAAGCGAAGGTTGATCAGCGAAGACGAGCGGCGCAAAGGAGACTTGAAGTAACGGACGTGTCGCCCCTGGTACTCCATGTCGAACTCATACTGCTGCTGCGATGAGATCTGGATTGGACCCCACTTACCGTCTTCCTTCGTTGTGGTTTCGTACAGCGGTGTTGTCGTCGACTGCGGATTTGCGGCGTCGATGGGGTAGATGCGCAGCTTCACGCCTGCCAGTGGCAGGTTGGTTGGAGCGGGTCCTGCGAAGCCGGTGATCACACCAGAGACTGTGGGATTTGTCTCCGGCGTGACCGTGAGTTTGGCTGGCTTGTGCCCTGTGACGAAGGTGTACATAGCTGCGAACGCAGTTGGCTGAAACGCGAGTTCTCGGTGGTCGAGGTTGGGCAGAACGGTATTCTCCGCGCCCTGGAGGGTCGGGCCTTCATAACCGACGCCGCCCGCAGCGGACTGCGGCTGCGCATACTTGTCGAGCTTGTCGCTGCGCAGTGTCAGGAAGCGAATGCCCGGGACGACCTCTGAACCGTCGCTGCTGGCATGATTGAGCGCCTGCAGGAAGGGGCCCTTGCCGTTGAACTCGTTCTGACTGCCGTCGACTGCCATGACGCCGTGGTTGGGCGTGCCGGCGAGTATGGCTGCGGCAACATTCGCACGGCCACCACCGTTCACGATGTAGTTGCGGATGGTCAGGCCACCGCGGCTGCTGCCGACGAGTACGACCTTCTGACTCTTCGTCTCCAGCAATACACGGGTCACAAAGGAACTTAGTTCCGCTGCGGAGTCTACGGTCGACGAGCGAAAGGCTTCGTCTTTCGAATCGTCCCCTCGCGCAAGTGGCAGCGCGAATCGGACGGAGTAGAGCTTGTTCGCCGGGTAGCCGTTCGACTCGAAGAGCCAGATCGGACCGAGCCACTTTGCGGCGTCGTCGCCGTTGCCATGGACGAAGATGATCGGCAGCACATCGGAGTTGGTAACGTTAGCGCGCGATGCCTGGGCAACGCTCGCTGTCCCCAGGAAGGGGACAGCGGCGAGCATGAGTGTGAGTGAAAGGAAACGTCTCATCAAAATTGCACCTTCAGAGCGAACTGCATCTGGCGTGGCGGGTACGTGGAGGTGATGACACCGAACGTCGCGTTCGAGATGTTGCCATCGGGAGCGGTGAAGTTCGAGTGGTTGAAAAGGTTGAAGGCTTCGGCGCGGAACAGAACGTTGACGCGCTCGACGACCGGAAAGTTCTTCGAGATGCCGATATCGTCCTGATAAAACGCATAGCCACGAACGCTGTTGCGGGATGCGTTACCGAACGGCGAGTAGTAAGTAGGAACGCTGACATTTGCACTGTTCAGATAACGTGCCGGAGTGCGTGTTCCGTTGGGCAGGCCGATGGCTCCACTTACGTTTGGACGGTAGGTATTACGTCCCAGGACTGACAGCACAGGCACAACCTGTTGCTGTGCATTGGGCGTGTAGGAGAGCGTGAACGGCTCACCCGAGCGCATGTTCAGAATCGTATTGAGATTCCAACCGCCCAACAAGGTGTCGGTCAGGCGTGACGCATTCCCGAGGAAGTGGCGACCACGACCGAAGGGCAGCGCGTACACGACACTGGTAACGTTGTTGATCGGTCGATCGTAATTGGAGATGCCCCGGTCGGCATTGACATTGTTGATGTCCTGCACGCCGGTGCTATTGCCGTTATTGCTGTCGAACGCCTGCGATCCGATATCGATCGTCTTGGACCACGTGAAGCTGTTCAGGAAGTACAGACCGCCGCCACTCGAGCGGCGCTCGGTGCGTACCTGCAGGCCGTTGTAGTTGGACGTGCCGTAAGGCAGCGTCGCCGCAATCGAGCTGAAGGTGAGGTTGGGACGACGCAGCTCAACGTTGGTGTTCTCTCCTAATGCATTCGGGCGAGCCTGGTTGATGTCGTTGATGATGATGAGGTTCTTGGCGCTGTTGCCGACATAGGCAATGTCGAAGAGCCAGCCGCCGGGCAGCTGTTGCTGCACGGAGAAGTAGTAGCTCTGAACACGGCCGGATGGCGTGTCTTTTGGGATGTACTGCACGGTGCTCGAACGCGGGTCAAACTTGGCGGACGAGGTAAAGTCTGCGGGAAAGCCCTGCTGCGTCGTGCGGAAGGTAGATGCCGTGGGACTGGATTGCGTGATGGTGGCGAGCACAAAGCGCGGACCGTTGTAGGCGAGATAGCTGGTGCCGGTTCGGTTGGTGTTGTTGTAACTCATGCCAAAACCGCCGTGAACGACCGTCTTCGGCGTGACGCTCCAGGCTGCGCCTACGCGGGGCGCGAGATTGTTGGTGTCCGTATTCACGAGCGCACGATCCGCCATGGAGCCCGACTTCGCCAGCACGATGCTGTTGGTCGATGGGTTGTAGTTCGACAGTAAGTTATCGCGCTCGTAAAAGGGCGTTGTCAACTCATAACGAAGACCGAGATTCAATGTAAGCGACTTGTTTACGCGCCAGTCGTCCTGCGCGTAGATGAAGTTCGCCTGCTGACGATGGTTCACGTAGCCGGGGTTCACCAACTGGTACTGGTTGCGGGCGCCGTAGAGGAAGTCGGCAAGGCTATAGAGGGACTGGTTGGCAGTGATCTGAGCCGCAGTCACCGTGCCTCCGCCGGGCAGAGCCGTGCCCACGGCAGGCGCCGAGAAGAGGCCCGTGTACACATCACGACCGAGGATCGGATTCACATCGAGCGTACGTACACCCAGCCACTGATACTCAAAGCCGGCCTTGAGAGTGTGAGCGCCGGCGATGCGCGTGAGGTTAACCTTCGGATCGAAGAGCTTCGGGTGCTGGAACTGCGGGCTCGTCGCCTGGCGCCCGAGTGCCGAAAAGCCAAGAAGCGTCTCAGACGAGATGCCGCCGGTATACGCCGGGTCCGTCGGCAAGCCGGGAATGCCGAAGAGCTCCAGCATGCTGGGACCACCGGCCAGCGGCGGTCGCTTGCCTGCGTCCGACGTGGAGTAACCAAAGCCTGCATCGAGCAGCGTGCGCTCATTAATCGCCCAGGTCACACCACCTGCCATAGCCTTGATCGGCACGATCTGGTAGCCGTTGCCGCCGCCGCCCGCGAGTCCCGTGATCAGGCCGGGATCGAAGACATTGAACGCGCTCTGGTCATAGCGGCCGAAGACGCGGACCTTGCTTGAGAAGTAATGGTCCAGGCGGATATCGCCCTTGTTGCGTGAGTCCGTGATGCGGTACAGCGTCGTGTAGTTCGCACCGTTTCCAGCCGCTGTAGGAGCGGGCAAGGCCGCCAGCACCGTGCTGGCAAAGCGGATAATGTCGCTACTTGGGATCTGACCGTTCGCGTAGAGTACGCCCGTGTACGGATTGCGAACCGGCACCGATGCGCCGAAGTTTCCAAGGCGCTGGTTCAGCGTCGGCAGCACCGCAGACTGCACGGTTGAAGCGACCTCGCGGTAGCCCTCGTAGTCGGTGAAGAAGAAGGTCTTGTCACGCCAGATGGGGCCGCCCAGCGTGAAGCCGAACTGGTTGCGGTTCAGCCGCGGCTTCCCTGCTGCGGCCTTGAAGTAGCCATTTGCGTTGAGCGCGGTATTGCGGATGAACTCCCACACATTGCCGTGGAACTGATTGGTACCGCTGCGCAGGCTGGCTACGATAGTCGCTCCGCCGCTGCGTCCATACTCGGCAGGCTGATTGTTGGAGATCAGCCGAAACTCTGCGATGGCATCCGGTGGAGGCTGCACCACTTCGTTCGCAAAGCCCTGATTGGAGGTACCGAAGTAGTTGTTGTCGAGTCCATCCAGCACGAAGTTGTTCGTCGTGCTGCGCAGGCCATTCACATTGAACGAACCCTCACGAAAAGAACTGCTGGCGCCGTAGGAACTGGGCGACCGCATGACGCCGGTCCCGAGCAGCACCAGGTCCGAGTAGTAGCGGCCGTTCAGCGGAAGCTCGCGGATCTGCGTCGCCTCAATCGTCTGACCGCGATCGGAACTGTCCACCTGCACCAGAGGGACGGTCGCCTCAACGTTGACGGTGGACTGCACCTGCTCCACATGAAGCTGGAAGTCGATTCGCTGACGCGATCCGATCGTGAGCTGGAAGGCCTGCGTCATCTGATTGGAGAAGCCGGCATGTTCGATCCGGAGGCGATAGCGCCCGATGGGCGTGGACGGAAACTGGAATGTGCCGTCGGCCGCGGAAGTGACTGCCGATGTTGTGCCCCGGCTTACGTCCTCCAGCGTGACGCGAGCGCCTGCAACGGTGGCACTCCGATCATCCGTTACGGTGCCGAGCACGGCACCCGAGTCGAATTGCGCACGACTCAGGGCAGGAGACGCCATGAGGCAGACAAGGGGAAGCAGAAGTTTTCGCATGAGGCGAAACTAGCTGGCAAAAATCAATGGAGCGTTACCGGCGAGTGACGGGAGCGAAAAAGAGTGAGTGATCACTTACATCCGGCCGCAGCGCACGTCAACGATCGCTTCTACCCTCCGTCTTATGCTTTCATGGGAAGACACTCGTTATGAAGCAAACCGAACGTCGCGCAAGTCTGATCGAAGCCGCCCGCACACTGTTCTCGGAGCGAGGCTTCCATGGCACCACGACGAAGCAGATCGCGGCCGCAGCCGGCGTGACGGAGTCGCTCATCTTCCGGCACTTCGAAACGAAAGAGACCCTGTATCGAGCGGTGATCGACGACTACGTTGAGAACTCGCGGCGACCAGACTGGTACGACAACATTCGCGGGTTCATGGCCGGCAATGCAGACGCAGAGTTGATCCGCGCTCTCATCTCGTTCGTCATAGAGGCGTACCGTTCCTATCCCGTGATGCAGAGATTGGTTCTCTTCGCCATCCTGGAGGGCTACCACCAGGAGGCCGACCGGGCGTGTCACCTTCCCAAAGCGCTGCAGACACAGGTGATCACCTATCTGCGGCGCCGTCAGAAAGAGGGATTCCTGCAGCCGATGGATCCGGCTGCCATGTTTCACATCATCTTCGGCATGGCCAGAAGCTACGCGATTGGCAAATATGTGTACAAGCTGAAGGAGATGCATGCCTCAGACCAGGAAGCCGTTGAGGCCTTCACGCAGTTCGCGATCCGCGCAGCGCTGAAATAGACGCCGCTCCGAATGGTTGACCGTGAAATGACGGCCAAGTGACAAGGTTGCGACATCTTTCCTGGCCCGCATGCCTACCCTTTTCTCATCGCCCATCCGGCGAGAGAGAAGGTGGTTTTCCATGCAGATTTTGCGTAAGGCTGTCCTGCACACCGTCGTTGTTCTTGCCGCAGCAGTCCCCTCTTGTGCTCAATCCTATAAAGTGACAAACCTGCTCTCGGATGGTTCCGTTGCAGCAGCGAATACCGATCCCAACTTCAAGAATCCCTGGGCGATCAGCGCAAGCGGCAACTTCTGGATCAGCACGGCAAACACCGGCTACAACTACGTCGTGCCCCCTGCGGGTACTGTCTCCTTCAAGGTGATCGTTCCGACGGCCGCTGCACCCAACACCGCGCCTGGCTTGCCTGCAGGCTCTGTTACGACCGGTGGCGCAGTCGGCATGCTGCTTTCAAACGCGACCAAGGCAAGCTTCCTCTTCTCCACGCTGGATGGCACGATCTCTGGCTGGAACTCAAAGCTGGGTACCGCCAATGCAATCTCAACCATCGCCATCAATAACAGTGCTGCAGGCGCTTCCTATCCCGGGCTTGCCATCCTGAACATCGCGACCGCCGGGGTCACCAGTAAGAGCTATATCCTGGCCGCTAACTTCGGAACCGGCAACGCGATCGAGGTGTATGACAGTAACTTCGCGCCCACAAAGCTGGCAGGAGGTTTTGTCGATCCCACGCTCCCTGCAGGCTATGCACCCTTCGCCGTCCATGTGCTCGGCTCCCAGGTCTTCGTCAACTACGCGGTCCGCACCGCAGCCGCGCCGTACCTCACCGTCAACGGCCCTGGTAACGGCGTCGTCAGCGTCTTCGACACCAGCGGCAACTTCGTCAGTCGTGTCGCCACTGGCGGCAACCTCAACGCACCCTGGGGCATTGCGTATGCTCCCGCCAACTTCGGAATCTTCTCCAACGATCTGCTGATTGGTAACTTCGGCGATGGCATCATTAACGCCTTCGATCCGAAAACATTCGCATACATCGGTCAGCTTGTAGACGCGGCAGGCAAGCCGCTGCAATACGCCAGCCTGTGGGAGCTGCTGACCGGCGGCACGGCCGTAACCGGGACCACCGCAGTCGGTGGAGGTGATACCAGCACCGTTTATTTCACCGCAGGCCTCGATAAAGAGCAGCACGGCCTCCTGGCTGGCATTACAAACGGAGCAACGGCGGGCGCGACACCGACCTTCGGTTTCAGCGCTGCTTTACCTTCGGCGACCGTTACTGCGGGTTCCAGCGCGCAGGTGCAACTAAGCCTGATCCCCGTCAACAGTTTCTCCGGAAATGTCTCACTCACCTGCGCGGGCCTTCCGAGCAACACAACCTGCAGCTTCTCGCCTTCACAGGTCAGCGTCTCGTCCACTGCCCCCAGCACCGTCACGGTGAGCATCACGACGAACACCAAGACAGCAGCGCTGCAGCCATTCCGTAAGTCGCATACTTTGGCTGGCATCGCCGTTGCCCTTCTGCTGCCCTTCGCGTCGCTGTTCGGCTTTGGCAAGCGTTCGCGGTATGTCGTAGCGTTGCGGGCCACAGGACTGGCAATGGTCCTCGTCGGCTCATCCGTAGTCTTCGTTGGTTGCGGCGGTAGCGGTAACACCACTTCCACCAGCACCACCCCCGCGCCCGTCACACCCGCCGGCACATCCACCGTCACGATCGCTGCAACATCGGGCACAGTGACACAGCAGACCTCCGTCGCACTGACGGTGAAGTAACACGAACAAGCAGTAACGGCCCTGCTGGCGTTGCGCCGGCAGGGCCATTTTCTATGGAAAGGCATTTCCTGTCGGATTCACTCCGAGATGCAGACGCTACATTCTTGGCCGCTCGACAAGATGGATCGCGCGTTCCGCAGCAAGGTCGTCTTCTACCGGCATTGGAATTTTTACCTGTTCCAATCCGGTCGCCTGTAGCGCAAGGTTCCACAGAAACGCGCTGTTGCTGTAAAGGTAGCGCTTCCACAGACGACGAGGATCCTGGGCCAGACGGTGAAGCCACTGCAACCCGGCGAGCTTCACCCATTCCGGCGAATCGTCAATGCGGCCCGAGTGATAATCGAATGCAGCTCCAACGCCGAACATCATTCGTGTCTCCAGGCGATCGACATACTGATGCATGAAGTATTCCTGCTTGGGACATCCGATGCCGACCCAGAAGAAGTCTGGCTGCAGTTTCTGAATTCGCTCCTGCAACTCCTGCTCCTCAACTTCGTTGAGCGACCGGAAGGGCGGCGTGTACGTCCCGACGATGCGTGCATGAGGATACCGTTGCTGCAGATTCCGCTGCATGGTCGCCGCAACGCCCTCTTCGCCTCCGTAGAAGAAGTGGGTCATCGTCCGAAAGCGTTCATCGGCAAACACCTTCAACATAAAATCAGGGCCGGCGACACGCCTCATACTACGGTGTCCCTGCCAACGACCCACCCATGAGACGGGTGCCCCATCGGGGAGGCAGAGCGCCGACTCCGCGTACACTCGCGCGAACGAAGGCTGCCGCTTGGCTTCCATGATGCCGTGCACACTCGCAAAACACACATACCCTTTGCGATCTGCCTGCAGGTCTTCTTGCAGCAACTGCAACGCCTGTTCCATATCCGTTACTGCGATGGGAATGCCAAGCACCGGGACCAACGTGCGAACACCTGTGGTCATACTTCTACTTCCCTTCTTCTTTTCACTGCGGCTCCTGCGAGCCTTGACGAGGCCGTTTCAGAGATAGGCTGCAAGAGGCTGCGATAGAGGCTGAGATATTGCTCGGACACTGCCCCCAAAGACAGGTCCGGTCGCTTTACCGGTCTCGGCTTCGGTCTGCGAAGCGCCTTCTCAATTGCCGCAACAAACTCACCGACCTCATGCGTTCCAAGCCGCACAAAGTTGCAACTGCTGTTGCCCACCTCTCGAAATGCAGCAATGTCGGAACATACGACGCGGCACCCGGCCAGGATTGCCTCCACGACGGGGAGACCGAAGCCTTCAATGCTCGACGGTGCGATCAGCGCGTCACAACGTTGATAGAGCTCCTGCAACTGACGATCACTGAGTCCGCTGACCGTCCGCACTCGATCTTCAAGTCGGTATTTGCGGATGACCGCATGAATTGCAGGCGTCTCCGGTCCTGAGATGCCTACGATGATGAGCTGCATATTCCCTGAGACAGCCCCACTCCGCAGGAGCGCGACGAAGACTTCGAGCAATAGGAGGAGTTGCTTATTACGACGATGCTGGGCCACGCAAAGCAGGAAGGGAGCAGACCTCGGCCTCAGGATGCGCGGGCGTTCCTCCGGTCCTGGCTCAACGGCATTTGGTATGACGACAGCCTTAGTGAGTGCGAGACGAGGCTCCACGATTTCAAGCCGCGCCATGGTGCTCTGAGAGACACATGCGATCGCGTCCACGGCATGCAGGCAGGAACGGAGAACATAACGATTGAAGTGACCCTTCACGAGCCCGAAGTTCTCCGGCAGATCGAACGGGTACATATCGTGCAGGCTGGTCACGATCGGGCAAGGATACGCAGAGTGATGCACCGGCACCGGATAGGAGAGATGAACAATATCTGCCGCTTCACAGATCGTAGGCAGACCGTCGTAGTACCAGCGATTGCGCGACCATGAGGAATCTTTGAATGTCGTAAAGACGAGCTTCAAACGTTCGTCTGCGGGCAGCATCTCTATCAGGTGTTCCTGCCAGGGTGCGACCACGATGGTCAACGCTGTGATCTCTTGCGATAGCAACAGGCTTTTGGCAACATTGACCGCGTGCCTTTGCACGCCGGAGACTTGCCGGGCAGCGGAGACGAAAGGAAGCGTGACTCTCATGAGGCCGTCTCCGTCCCATCGTTGCTCTGCCGTGCCAGAGCGCCAAAGAGCAGTATCAGCCACATGGGCCACGAGATATCGAACACTTCCGTATCTGCCAGGCCGCGAACAAGGACAAAGAGAAGAAAGCCCAGCCAGAAGATCTTCAGCGAATGCACCCGCAGCTTGCGGATCTCCTGGAACAAGCTGATGTAGATCGCAAACAGCAGAATCACACCGACGACGCCGTACGCGTAAAACTGCTGCAGGGCTTCGTTATGTGCGTGTCGCGCTTCAAAGACGCCGTAAAACATTGGGATCACCTTCCAGACGGAATGGAAGCCGTGACCCAGCCATGGGCGATGGACCGCTTCAGACAAGATGTAAGTCCAGATTCCCAACCGGCCGGTGAGCGACTCCAGCTGTCTCCCCGCTCCAGTATTCAGATAGAGGGCGTAGTAACTCGCCAGCAGACTCGAAAAGGCAATGCCTACAAGGAGCGCAAGCGCAAGCAGAGACCGTCTGGTCTTGCGGGTGATCTCGCGATCGCGCATGAGGATGAAGAGTTGGGCCATAAGAAAGGCAACGATGGTGGTCTTGCTGAGGCAACGCAGCAGCGTTACTCCCAGCAGCACGGCATACACCTTCCAATGTCCGCCCTGCTTTCGCAGAAGAAGATACTGCGCGAAGAAGAACCCGAAGCCGCAGAGCCATCCAATCTGGTTCGGCCCAAGCAGTTCTTCATCGCCCAGACGCAGATCCGACTGAGCAGGCATCAGCCATGCGAACACCGCAATCACACTGGCGCCGCGCACAAACCATCCCATGAGCGACCGGGCAACGACGTCTGGCGTGTTGCCCCTCAACTGCAGTGCGACGATTGCGACGTCGGCCACCATCGCACCCCAGAACGCCGTCGCTGCCGCCAGCGATGCGGTAACACTCCACAGCAGGCTGACGCCGGTCAGCAGCAGATAGGCGCAGACGATGCGGGACAACCGCGTTGCGCCAAGGTGAGGCTGTGCACGATGCGTTGGCAGCGCAAAGAGCGCGAGGCCAAGCAGCGCATAGTTGCACGCAAGACTCGCCGTGACACCTGCCTGGGCCGTGGAGCCGAAGATGCGAACGGCGATCAAAACATAGAAGAGGCGAAGCGCGAAGTAGCAGCCTGTAACAGAGCTCAAAGGAGCCGTTCGCTCGCCCGATGCAGCGGCGTCCATCACTCCGTATTGACCATTGCCAACCCACAGCGAGTTCATGCTTCCTCACAGAGTGGGACCAACATCTCAGCGTCACGATGCGCTGACGGGTGAAGGATTCGAAGCAGTGGCACAAAAAGCAGGAGAGAGACGATGGCATACACGAACCTTGCTCCAATGACTGCCGAAGCTCCATGCACGCGTGCGAAACATAGCATGATCAGACCGCACGCCACGGCTCCACCCGTGGTAAGAAACATTACGGTGCGAAACCGCCCGAAGGCATACAGCGCATAGGTCGGTGTCACACTGACGCCAAGCAACGCCGTGCTCCACAACACACCCGGCAGCATAGCCGTCGCCGACGGCTGCAACTTCCCTTGTCCCAGCCGCAGCAGAATCGCCGGACCAAAGACCTGCAGCAAGAAAGTAGCGACCCCCACAAACGCTAAGTTGCTGATGGCAGCAATGGCGATAGGCGTCTTCAGATCTGACGGTGCCCGTCCAGCGGACCTGCCCGCGAGATACGGGAAAAGAAAGTGCAGGCCGGCCGCGGGAAGACCATACAAAGGTTGCGCCAATTGCGCGCACAACGCATAACCAGCCAGCGTCGCGGCACCCACGGAAACGCCCAGCACCAAACGATCAGCCTGACCCACCACAGTGCCTGAGAGTGCAAGCAGCCAGCTGTAGAAACCAAGCCTCAGAAAATCCACCGACGCATTCTTCCTGAATCGAGGTCTCAGCGCCTTGACTGCTAAGAGCGAGCGCAAATGTCTCAGCTGGAGCAGAAGCGCCGGACCGCCAAAGATCAGGGAGGTCAACACGATGATGGAGACGCGGTGAACAAAAAACGTAAGGAAGGCGCCAAAGAACAGCGACAGCAAGCGCGCGGCGACACTGATCCGCATGGCCGCTCCATAGCGTTCAAAAGCGCGCTGTGTGCTGACACACACGCTCTCCGCCGTACGCAGCCCCACCGCAACGGCTGCCAACGCAACACATAAGACGCAGTCACTCCGGAGTTCCCCTGGCACGCGCACGGCATACATGGCGAGGACGGGTGCAGCGCAACACAGGATCGCGGCCATCGCAGCAGCAAGCAGGAAGTTGATTCCCAGCAACGTCTCAACAACACCCGCAAGCCCGTCGCGTTGATCGCGATGGCGGCTGACAAGCTGAATGTTGGCATCGCCAAATCCCGATGTGATGATGCTCCCCATGCTGACAAGTGCAGTGGAGAGCGACCAAACACCATAAGCTTCGGCGCCAAGATTCTTGAGGACCACAGGTGCCGCAAGTAACATGCCGAGTGGATAAGCGACGTAATCCAAGACTCCAAACAACGCATTTCTGAGTATCTGTTTCATGCGCCGCCTCTTCTCAGAAGTCGCGAGGAGATATCCGAGGCAAAGACACGACGCGGGTCGTCCGCATCGATCGACCGCCACGCATGGCAGAGCAGAACAGCCGTACACGCGGCAATCATCGTGGCAAGCCACAACCCCAGCGTCAGCAGCGCGCGGGGCGGATAGGATTTCTTCTCCGCAATGCCCGGTGCATCGATCACACTGACGACAGGAACGTCCTTTGCCTCTGAAATCCGCGCCATCTCAAGCTGTTCGGTCAGTAACTCAAACAGCTTCTCCTGCACCTGGACTTCGCGATAGCGATTGGCGAACGGCACTGCCAGACGAGGAAGTTGTCGTAGTGGCGGAGAAAGTCTTCCACTTACTGAGGCTTCCTCGTCTTCTCCCGCTTCCAGCATCCCCACGCCATTCATCTTCGACAACTCCGATCGAAGAGAGGCGACACGAGCCTTCGCGGCACGCAGCCGAACATTGCCGTCGCCATACACCTGACGCAGCGAACTGATATTGGAATCTTCCTGCAGCACCTGCGCCTGCAACTGCGCAGCGGATCCAACCAAAGCACGCGCCTGCTCTTTCAGGTCGATGGTGGAAGTCCTGCTGGAGAAGTCACTCAGATCCTGCTGGGCCCGCTGCAAATCCGTCTTTGCCTGGACCAGTCGCTTCTGTACGAAGATGCGCTCCTGGTGCGCAGACGATGTGTTCGTGCGATTGACCAGCAGGTTCAGCTCATCTAGATAAGCCTGCGCCATGTCTCGAGCGCGCTGGGGATCTCGATCTTCCACGGTGATGGTGATGACACCACTTTTCTTGTCGTCTTGAATGCTGGTATGTTTCGCAAGAGCTTTGGCGGCGTCGACCTTGTATCGCTTGCGGTACACCCTGCGCAGATCGAAACGATCGATGATGTGGCCCGTCACCGTACCGCTGTGCAACAGATCGAGAAACAGTGCAGTGGAGTTCCCTATACCGAGAAGGCTCCCCGCCAGACTGCCAAGGCCGCCCATCCCACCCAGTGCGCGGCCGGTCACTGCGGCAAGCATCGCACTGCTGGCGCCGGCATTGCTCGGCGGCATAATGCTTGCACTTGCCTTGTATTGCTTCGGGATCACGACTGAGATCAGCAGACTCGCGAAGAAAGACACGACTGCAATCCTCATCAGGTTGCGACGGTGCATCCAGAGCACGGACAGCCGTTCCAGCCACGGCATAACCCGCATGGTCTGTGGGGATGAAGGGTCGGTCTTCGCGACAGAGCTCATAGAACACCTGCAACGGCCGCGGTGATGGCGATGGACGAAGTGATCTGCGCAACGGTGAGCAGGTTGCGCCAGAAGAGCGACGCACCAATGATCTTTTGTGGCACCACGACAACATCACCCGGCTCAAGCTTTGTACCCAGCACGTCATGGCGAAAGACCGTGCCGTTCTCGTGGCCGACAACTGTGCCGTTCGCTCGAATCACGAAAATCTGTCTGGTGTTCGCAACCTCTGTCGGCCCCCCCGCACGATGCAGGTACCAGCTCGCAGGCTTACCCGGTGCAAAGGTGATGGCAGAGCTGTTGTAGACCTGACCACTTACCAGCACGAATCCCGGCCGCTTGGGTACACGCAACGTATCACCCGCGCGCACTTCAATGTCGGCGGGCGTGTTCTCCCAGCTTGCTATCTCGGCCCCCACATGGATGACCATTCGCCCCACGGCTGGTTGGCTTTTCAAATGAGAGAGGATCTGATCCTGTTGCGCCTGCACTACCTGCAGCTGCGTCGCCTGATCGACCGCGGCAATCGTGGGTGTAATGCGGGCTGCAGACGAACTTGTCTCAATCTGCCGGATCAGTTCATCCCGGCTCTTCTCTTCCAGCCTCTGCACTTCTGTCCGTATCAGCACTGCGCCATCGGGGTATGCTGTGTCGCGAAAGCCTCCAGCCCGCCGCAGCACGGAGCTAAGTCGCTCGCCCTGCTGAAATCCATAACTCCCTGGGTGACTTACTTCGCCTTCCAACGAGATGGAAGACCCAATATCGTCCCAACCGGTCAGTTTGTGCACCGTAAGGGTATCGCCCGCTTTGAGCGCTACATCCGAAGAGCCAACATTACGGACTGCATTGCCGATTGCGATCGCACTGCGCTCGCCCTGGATCCGCGTGCCATTCACAATCGAATAACTCGTAAGGTCTGCGAACGTGAGGAGCGCGTCCCGCTTGAAGCCGCCAGCCATGCGGACCAGTTGTGCCGCAGTCATCTCCTGCGAGAGCGGGTAAGTACCCGGCCGGAGCACTTCACCATTGATCGTCACCTTTGGCGCATCCGCTTCATATCTCCCGAGAATCCGGATCGTATCGAAGGGCTGCAGCAACACGTTGTTATTGCCAACCATCAGGTCCGGCACGCTGAAGTCGATCGTCTCCACGTGAAAGTCCGGTGGCACCAGCCGAATAATCTCTCCACGTTCCGCAGGCTCCGGCAATAGTTCGCGATAGCTTGGCAGCACGTCAGAGAGTCTCATGCCATCGCGATAGGCCATGCGACCAGGACGCAAGACATGCCCATCCGCGTAGACCACGCGTTGGCTGTACGACATGATCGGAGATACGCGAACGTGATCACCATCCTGAACGGTCATCGTTTCGATTGCGGCCCGCGCCTGCGCCGGCGCACTCGACACCGGCAGAGCCAGGTCAACCGTCTCTCGTTCTTGATTGGCGCGAACGCGGTCAATAACAATGTGAGAAAGTTCTGCGGTCACCGTCGCACCGCCGGCCATCTCGATCAGTGCAGCCAGGCGCGTCTGGCCCTTCAATTCATAGATCGCGGGCCGCTTCACCGCTCCTGAAACGGAAACCTGTGGACCGGTTGGCGGCACCAGCAACGTATCGCCTGCCTGCAGACGATCTTCCGACTGCACACCATTCAGCAGGAAGTCGTAAAGATCGATTTCGCCTAAGAGCTTGCTGCCGCGGTAGTGCCGCAGCAGGCGCAGTGAGCCGACAGCGGTAGGTCCGCCCGCCAAGTACAACGCACTGAGCGGCGTCGCAAGTGTGCTGATCTCATAGGAGCCGGGTCGTTGCACATCTCCCACGACATACACGTGGACCGTGCGCAAGCGTGCCAGCGAAAGTGCAACCTGCGCGTTGCGGTACTGCTGCTTCAACGCCTCGGACACTGCGGCTTGTGCGCGCTCCAGCGACAATCCTGCAACCTGGATACGACCAGCCTCCGGCAACGCGAGGAAGCCTTCGCGATCCACTGTGCGTGGTAACGTCTGGGAGACGCCGCCCCATATCTGCACGACGACACTGTCGCCCGGACCAAGCATGTAGGAGGAGTCGGCCGGAACATCAAGCGATGCCGCAGGCGCAAGGGCTCGGCGGCTCGCCGTATCGCGACGCAGAAAAACGTCGCTGCCGAAGCGCTTCAACGATCCAGTGTCGTCGGTCACCTGCGTATACAGGTCGTGCAGCGACAGCAGATTGTAGGGTGTCGCTCTGCGCAGTACCTTCGGCTCCGGCGACTCCTTCGCAGCGAGAGGATCTAAAGGAGTGGGCCTTGCTTCTCCCCTCGCTGAGGGCCGCATCGTTGACGCGCTGTAACCCTCTTCGGGCAGCGGTAGATCTTCCGCCGAAACCTCTGAGTCAGTAAGGTAGCCGCGCGTTCGCAGGAAGGCTGCAACATTTCCACGCACCGCAGCATTGCTTGCGATCAGGCTGTACAGCGCTTCGTCCGTCATGTTGTCGGATGCGACAGCCTGGCCGGACTCTGCAGCTGTATCGCTGACAAACTGCTTCACCTCCATCAGTGCATCCGGGTTGGCGCGTAGCAACGTCTGGATCTGTGCCGCACTGGACCCCGGCGCCATGCGAGGCGCGGCAGCAACGGTTTCGCCACTGCCGCCAGCGGGTGCACTTGATCTTTGTGTGACTGCCCGATCGTCCTGCGATCGACCGGCCGTCTCGCTGTTGGCAGAAGGTAGGGATGACTGCCCCGCTTGAAGAGCAATTGGAAGGAAAAGAAGCACCGAAGCAAGAAGCGCAATCTCTTTCATTCGCTTCCAACGTCTCGCATGCCATGCGTAACGCAGGCCTTCAATCAGATGGAAACGTGCGCGCAGTGCAACGAAGGATGCCTGTGCCCGCCGTCGACGCAGGCGCTGGCGAACTGACTCGCCTTCCTTTGCGTTCATCACAGGTGGAGGCATACGGACCGGGATCAGTGACTGCTTCACTGTCCGGCGGTGCGGCACTCCTGACGCGGCAAGCTCCTCCTGCAGGAGCAGGTACAGCTTGTTACCCGGAAAGGATCCGAGTACCACCTGGTGTGCGAATTCTCGCGACCAACGCGTAGCCCCTTCCGGCAACATGGCGCTCGTCCAATCCGTAAGATCGCGCGGTGCAAACTCGCCCATCACCTGCGTGATCACATCCACGACCAGTCCGATCCCAAGATGGGTGCGGACGTCCTCTTTCGCATGCAAACGAAGCCGTTGCCAGAAGGCCGCGTCGTCATGCCGATGTAGGACGTGCGTTCGAAACTCCAGCAGGTGCGACACACGGAAGAACTCAGAGCAGACATGCTTGAAGACGTGAACACCCTGACCAAGGAAGAGATCCTCGGGGCGCAAGACCGGCATCATGGTGTCGCGAAACGGCTGCAGATGTAGGAATGGAAGCAGCGGGTCCCTTGAACCGGTGTACTCCAGGTGTAGCTCTACCGACCGATAAGTCCGTGGTTTATACAGATCCCTCAAGGACATCGCCGCATCTTCGTTCGACTTGAATTCCATGCTGCGCCCGCTGATAGCGCGGAGATGGTACCCCCTGCTCTCAAGCACGTCCTTTGCTTCTGTGGCGTCCCTCTCCGCAACCAGAAAGTCCAGATCCAGTTGCGAACGGAGTTCGAGCTTAGGCACGGAGATGGGATAGAGCGAGAAACCCTTCAGCGTGGCGTAGCGGGTGCCTCTTTCCTGAAAGCCGCGATGCAAGGCACAACTCTCTTCCGCAAGGTCATTCATCCGCTCGGCATTATCGGAGAGATTTTGCTTCATACGTTGCATGACTTTCGCCGGAAGCACATCGATGCAGCCGATCTCAAGGAGTCGGTCCGCGAAGTACAGTGCGGTGCCGCTGGTATCCAGCCATGGCAAGTGCCGATTCCAGTCGGCAGCCGGAATCGCACGCAGGGCACGCTCCGCCTGCGGCCAGGGCTGGGTCATCGTGCGCAGGATGGTAAGACGTTGCCACTGCGTCTTATCCAGCGTCACTTCGCATATCCCGCGCGTGTCCTGGGCAGCCCTGTTCGATCGTTTTTCGCGCTTCCAACTACGCATAACTTCCCCGGCGAAGGTGCCCAATGCTTGCATGCTGTCAGCGACTCTATGGAGCGGCGGGTACATGCTTGTCATGTCGCTGTAAGGCGAATGTCAGCAGATTGTCGGAAGCAGTTGACTTTGTCATTCCCATGACTCCGTGCCTGTCACCCACCACATGACAACCTTCTGACAAGGACAAGACGCAGCAACGACACATCGGCCGCGGAATGCACATAGCGTGTTGTGCATGCGAGACTTCTCTGCAAGCAGTTCTCTTCGCAACAGGTGCCGCCCACGCTGTCGCGCGCTGTTAGCGATCGCTCTTGTCTGCGCGGGTGCAGCACACGCGCAGGACACGCCTTTGATCTCTGGCGGCGCCGGCTTCTTCACCCGCACCAACGGCGGCAACACAACCTACATGCCGATCATTGCGCCGCTGATTGTGGTGCCCATCGGACCGCGGCTTCAGATCGAGTCTCGCGCAGCGATCCTTGAGACGGCGTCGCCGGTTCCAGGCCGCGGCTATGACACATCGCACTTCGCTGCATTTACCTATCTGCAGGCCGAGTACTTTTTCAACCCCCACCTGACGGTCATCGGCGGAGACTTCCTCATACCCTTCAGTACTTACAACGAGCGCCTCTCGCCGATCTGGATCAGTAACTTCCAGAGCGGCCCGTTGATCGCCAATCTCGGTGCGCAGGGCACCGGTTCAGGACTGGGTGGGCAGCTTCGCGGATCGGCGATCTCACGACCGAAGTACTCCATCGACTACGCGGCTTACTTCTCCGCACGCAGCGGTAACGAACAGTTCGGGGCACAGCGATCCTTCGGCGGCAGATCAAGCCTCTACCTGCCGCAGAAGCGCGTAGAGATTGGTCTCTCGTACAACCGTCAGTTACAGGGCACGCGTGAAAACTTCTACGGCGCACACCTGTGGTGGGAGCCGGCCGGCACTGCATTCCGCTTCCGCTCAGAGTTCTCACGCGGCCATCATGCGCAGGGTTACTGGATGGAGTTCGACTATCGCACCACGGCCTTCGGTGGCCTGGAGAGTTGGATTGGACGCTTCGAGCCCGTGCTCCGGATCCAGCAGACCTGGCGGCGTGACACAGTTGTGAGTGACGGACTGCCCTTGGTCAACACCCAACGCGCCGACTTCGGCCTGAACTATAACCTTCCGCACAACACGCGCATCCTTACGGCTTACTCGCGGCAGTTCTCGACGGCTGGCAATCGCAATCTTTGGGAGACAGGGATTGTCTATCGCTTCCTGCTACCGGCATGGAAGGGGAAAAAGTAATGACCAGAATTCGTGCGCACGTGATGTGTCTTCTAATGCTGCCGCTTGGTGCCGTCGCCCAGTCCCCGGCTGCACCACTCCAGGCACGGCCAGCAGCAGTGAAGACATCGACAAGGCAGCGTATCAGTGAAGGCCAGAGAGTCTTCGAGCAGAACTGTTCGCGATGCCATGCGGCGCCAGACGGCTTCTCTCCGCGCATCGCAGGGACCGTCGCAAGACACATGCGCGTCCGCGCCTCGCTAAGCGAACAAGACCATGAGGCGCTGAGAAAATTCCTGCACCCCTAGGGCAACGGCCTAGTACGCAGGCTTCTGATCTTCCGGATAAGGATGGCCGAACTTATTCAAATGCACGGCAGGCAAATCCTGCGGACCAGGCTGAATCTCTCCAAGATCCAACGGACCCGCGTTGACATGGACGCGACGCGTCAGATGATTCAGCGCATCGTCACGGCGCCCTTCCACCCAGATATGCAGTTCGTAGTTCCCTTCCGGCACATCATGCAAACGAAACATGCCATTCCCATCGGCGACGCTGAAGAACGGCGTCGTAAGCGACAAGACGACAGCGCTCATATCTGGATGGATATTGCAGAAAATATACGACACACCCTCGCGAGAGAACACAATCGAGCGAGCCGACCCCGCTTCATACAAACCCAAATCGAATCGCCGCCCATCGAAGAGCGAAAAGACATTGTGAAAGAACGGATCGGCATTCGGGAACACAACCGTGCTGCCCACCGGAACGACCAGCAGATGAGGCGAGAAGCTCTTATCCTTCTGCAGCATGGAGTACCGGGCAATCGGCGCATCCGGCATCGTCGCCTGCAGCGGTTTCAGCCAGATCACCGCAGGAGGCTTACGCTCTTTCCCGTTCCGCGTGGCAGCCAGATGCGCCGTAACGTTCGCCGCGATCGCCGGGGTGCATCCCAGACCGGACAAAAGAAGCGAGTAGAAGATCGTGGTCGCCACGCGAGAGTTGATCAAAAACGGTACCCCGCGCTGACACCGATATTGTCTGCGTGCTGCGGTATACCGTCCAGGTAATCGGACCAAAGGCGACGATATTCAACCGAGAAGAGCAGGTACGCGCTAGGACTGAAGATGACATTGCCGAACGCGGAGCGATTCTTCGTCAAGCCGCTGTACGCGGTGCTGGGTGTCGCACGGACAAGACGAATGTCCGAGCCAAACGGGTTGTCGATACCGAAGCCGCCGTTGAACTGGAGCCGCTCGGAAGGTTTCACCTTTAGCTGAGCCCACCCGCCAGCAGCCCGCAAAGCATACGCTCTCTCGGCCGTCTGCGGATCAAGATAGAAGTAGTCGACATAACCACCGCCGCCCAGTCCGCCAAGAGCAGCGCCGCGGTAGACGTTCGAGGTAATCTCAACATGCTTCCCGATGGGCAGTCGCGCATCCGCGGTGATCGCCCAGGCATCGAAGCGGCGTCCGGTCCCCGTACGATGCGGACTGAAGTATCCACCAACACCAAACTCCGGACCCTTGAAGCGATCGCCGGCGGCGAACGCAATGCGCTCCTCGATACCGGGCCACCGCCCCTTCTCGGACCGCGTCGAAGTCGCCGTCGACGTCGTATTCGGAAGCAACGGGTCCTGCGGATCGATCAACGCAGCCTGCAGCCGCAGACGCTTGGATCCCGTCAGCGCCAACTCATGCGTCAGACCGATCTGCGGATTCCACGTCCATAAGTCACCACTCCATGAGAAGACAGGCTGCGCCGTCGCAACCAGTGAAGTCGGCATGTTCGGCGCCAGCAGACTGCGATCCAGTGCGACAAACGCCTCCGTGTTCTTCCAGCGCAGAGACCCGTGTGCCGTTCTTAGACGAAGGATTCCGGTCGATCCATAGGTGGCCTGCGAACCGTTGCCGAAGAAGTCCACATGAACATCAGCATGGCTGGTTGCACCGAACAGATGCGGCCCATTTGCCTCCAGCCCCAAAATGGTTTGCCGGACGGAAAAGCCCGTCGTGCCACTGCCGGGAAGCGCATACGTGGGATCGACCGTATCATCCACACGGCGCGTATTCACAAAGGCGTTGAAGAGGATCAAACCGCTCAGCTTCACCGGGTACTTTGACTCCGTTTCGACCTTGGCCTGATCGTGCGTGGCGATCTGCGCCTCCTGGATCGCCTGTCGCTCTCGAATCTCATCCATCGCGTTCTGCGTCGAAGCAGTCGTCGCAGCGAGCGGAGCCGGCGCAGGAGCGACGGTAGCAGGCTGTAGCTGCGACTGCAGATCGCCAAGCTGCTTTTGCAGCTCCTGCAGCTGCGCCTGGTAGGCCTGCATCTGGGCTTGTGCCTGTGCAACCGCCGCGCTCAGCCGCTGCAGCTTCTGTTGCGGAGTCTCCCCACCGGCATCCTGCGCAGACGACGTGACGCGGCAGCCGCCCATGGCGATATACAAGGCGAGCGTTGCGAGTCTGCGCGGTATCTTCATTGCGAAACCATGGTGGAGGAATCCGGCAGCTTCGAAGCCATGCCGGCGTTATGCCGCTCGATTGTAATGCGGAAGACCGTCTCTCCAGCCCGGCTGCTGATCAATTCCACGGAGCCACCATGCTCGTGCGCTACGCTGCTCGCCAGTGTAAGCCCCAGCCCCGTGCCCTTCTGCTTTCCTTTACTGACAAACGGATCGAAGAGCGAGTGACGGATCGCATCAGGAACACCAGGGCCTGAGTCGGAAACCGTCACCGAGATCGAAGACAGTTCCCCGGAAAGGGCGACCGTCACCTGCGGAGAGGCGTCCCCCTCCGCAGCCGCCTGGCACGCGTTCAGTAACAGGTTGTAGATCGCACGTTCCATCTGTCGGGCATCGATCTCTCCGGTGGCGTCGCCTTCGTATTCCTCCACATGGACGTTCACAGTCTCACCATCCGGGTGCGCGCGGACTAACGCCACCGCCCGGTGCACGACGGACTGCATCGACGTATCGGCCCGGCGCACCGCCGTCCCCGTACTGCCAAACAGCAACAACGAATCGAGCATATCGGTCGTGCCATCCACGGCAAGCCGGATCTCCTCAAACAGCTCCGCTCTCTCCTCCGTCGTCAGGGACGAAGAAGCAAGGAACTCGGAGTTGGCATAGATCGCTGCAAGGTAATGCCGCAGATCGTGCGACACCGAACTGGCCATGCGCCCAATGGTCGCCAACCGTTCCGACTCCAGCAGCGCGTGGTTCTTCTTCTCGATGTCGTACCGCATCTCCGCCAGCACGTGGCTCAGGTAACGCAGCTCCTGCGGTCCGCCCTCAGGCAACTGGTAGCGTCGGTCGCCACCGGCAAAGGCCCGTACCGCAGCAGCCAATCGCTCCAGCGGCGACGTTACCGTCCGGGCCAGCAGAATCATCAGCGCAGATCCGCCAAGGACCGCCAGCAGACTCACCAGCAGCACGATGCGGCGTATCTCCCGTTCGACTTCTTCGGCTTCGTCAAACGACTTCAGCACAATCAGCCGCAGCGGCATGCCCGCTCCGTCGGGCAGATCGCGCGTCGCACCCAGATACCGTCTGCCGCCAATGAGAACAACGCCATCCGAGGACCGGGATGGGAAGGCCGCGCTCCAATCCTGTGTCAACAACCGATCTTCCGGCAGCGTGCTGGCGGCAACGTGGTCATCGGCCAGAAAGAGCGCCTCTGCCCCGGCGCCGCGGCCCACCTCCTGCATCAAACGCCGGTCAACGAGATAGCCGTCGATCACATAGGCCAACAGCGTGCCGCTCTCCGGCGAGCCGAAGTAGACCGGCTCGACCGAATACTCAAAGAGCTTTCCGCTCGCCACCAGGTAACGCTTCCCAGGATGCGTCATGATCGATCCCAGTTCGCGACGCAACTGTTCCTGATTCTGAATGCCCTGGGCCTCTGCCGCGACGATCGTCCCATCGGGATTTACCAGGGCAAAAAGGTCGTTGCCGCTCAGGCTCCGGAAGTCCTTCGCACCCTCCTGCACCGTCCGCGCATCGTGTGTCGTCATCAGCGCACGCAACGTGGGCAGGGCCGCCAGCAGGCGGTTTTCCCGCTCCAGCGAGGCACGACGACGCAGTTGCAAATCCTGAAACGTCTGCAGTGAATTCTGAAGGTCGTCATGAAGCTGCGCCGCGGCACGCTGCCGCAGACTGCGGCCGATGACTACCAGGCTGCACGCCATGGTCACCAGGATGATCAGCGCAACCGACACCTGCAACAGAACACGTGTGCGGATTCCATTGCCAGGGCTTGGATCGGTCAAAGCATCATCACTTTACGGAACAAACTTGTAGCCAGCGCCATGCACCGTCCGCAGATACCGGGGTTCGGCGGCATGCGGCTCCAGCTTCTGTCGCAACTTCAGGATCTGATTGTCCACCGTTCGGGTTGTCGGATAGGAGTTGTAGCCCCACACCTCATTCAGCAGTTCCTCACGGCTAAGAACCCGCTCCGCATGATCGACGAAATAACGCAACAACTTGAACTCATGCGCGGTCAGCATCACCGGTTCACCGGCTCGGCTGGCACTCATCTTTGAGAAGTTGATCTCGCACTCGCCAAAGCTGTAGCTGGTGACCGCTGGCGCCTTGTGGTTTCGCCGAATCGCGGCCTGTACGCGTGCCATCAGCTCCCTCGGGCTGAAGGCTTCGTCACATAGTCGTCGGCCCCAAGCTCCAGCAGCAGTACCTTGTCCGCAACATCGCTGATCGCGCTGACGATGATGACGGGCAGGTCGCTCCGCTCAGACTTGATCGTCCGGCAGAGGTCCCGGCCGAAGATACCGGGCAGCATCAGGTCGAGGACGACGGCCGCAGGACGCGAGGCGCGGAACGCGTCCAACCCTGCCTGTCCATCACCGCAGATCGTAACGCCGTAGCCCTGCTCGGTGAAAAGGCGGTACAGGATCTTCTGCATGCGCACGTCGTCCTCAATGACAAGGATCTGGGCGCGTGCCGCCATGGGGAGGATTCCCAAGCCCAGATCAGAAGCCGTTCTCTCAGACGTGTACATTTGCATCCCATTCTCCTCCTAAAACCGCCTTCGGCGACAGGAAAACGAAGGACCATGACAAGGGAATGACATTTCCAGAAGTACAGGAAACGATCCTGCTCTACAGACTCATGCGACTCCCTCGGCCTGCGAAGCGCGAAGCCGCAGCATGACGCTCCCTGCCAGCGTTGCCGCGCATGCCAGTATGAAAAACATCAACGGATAACCCAGACTGGCGAAGCCTGCTCCCGCCAGCATCGTCGCAACGGTCGTCACCAGCGCATTGCAAAACATGGCCAGCGCCGCCACCGCTCCCCGGTCCTCTTCCGGCGTCCCACTCATCAGCAGGTTGTACAGGCCGGGTGAGCTCATCCACTGCGCCGCGGAGATGCCAAGGAAGAGTAGCGTCGCCGCATCCGCCTGCCGCACGGACGCCAACAGTGTAAGCAGCACCGCAACCGCAACCTGTGTTGCAGCGACTCCCTTACGCAAGCCAACCGCACGGAATAGCGGAGCGGTCATCAGACCCGCGATCAGCTGCACGATCTGCGACGCCGCAAAGACGATCGCAATCCGAGCCAGCGGGAGATGCAGGCCCCGTGCAAGGTAGACGCTGCCGAAGGACGTGAAGGCCGCAATCACCGCAGACCACAACGCCATGAGCGGGATCAGTCTGCGAATCAGGACATTCCGCCGGAAGCTTCGCCACCAACCCGACATGCCGCCATCCGCGCTACGGTTGGCAGCCGCCGGCACTCGCAGAGCGAAGGCAAGACCGGCGAACGCAAGCACGCTAGCTGCAATCAGGATGCCGCGCTTGATCTCCGCCGGCTGCTGCGCCATGCCCATCGCATGCAGAAGCCGTGGCAGATAGCCGCAAAGCATACTGCCCAGCGCACCGGTACCGATGCTCACCGAAAAGATGAGACTGAACGCCGAGGCGCGGTTACCCTCCGTCGTCAGCCCTGACACCACGGGCAGGAAGCAGATGCCCCACAGGCACATCGCAAGGCCACCCAGGAACGCAAGTGCCAACTGTGCGGGCAACTGCATCCACAGTACTCTGAGGACGCCGGCGATCGGTGCGGCAACAAAGCAGGTAAGCATCACCGGCCGCACGCCAAACCGACGCGCTAAAAGTCCCGCGGGCAGCGTGCCACATACTGAGCCAAAGGTGACGGCGCCGTTAATCAGTCCAATCGCTCGCTCGCCCATGCCCAGGTCAACCAGATACAGATTGAAGAGGAAAAAGTAGACCGCAAAGCCCGCATCGAAGAAGAACGCAGCCCAGAAGAACGTCCAGAAGCCACTCCCAAGCTGTTGCGAACGAAACCATCTCGCAGGACTCCTCCAGAACGACACCTGCTCCAGGACTTCGTCCACACTCAGGACCGCCTCCATCAGCGACCGTCCTGCGCGTACTGCTTCAGCCGCTGCGTCGCCCACTCCAGATCCGTGTAATGCAGCTCCAACACCGGCGCGTCCAGCAGTCGTTCCACCGTGCTGTACTGCCACGCAAGCTGCTCCGTCGTTCCGAACAGAAGCTGCCGCATGAACTCGCGAGCCACCTCGCGACGATACGGCAGCAACGCCTGCTGCCCTGTGCGGCGATTTAGAAAGATGATCGCCGCCACCTGCGTCTCTTCCAGCGCCACGATACCCTCACTCGTCTCGATCTCAACCGATGGCTTCCCTGCGGCACGGGGCGTCATCGGCAGGTCGCGGATCTCCGGAAAGAACTCCGCGCTCTCAGGTCGCAGTCGTACCTTCTGGCTATTGCCCGTAACAATCTGGTCGTTCCCGCTATAGAGGAGATAAGCAGCGTCATCCGTGACGTAACCAAACCCCGCCCGCGCACAGGCGTAGGAGAGTGTCGACTTGCCTGCACCGCTGTCCCCACATAAGAGCAGCCCGCGTCCATTCCACTCAACGCAACCGGCATGGATCGGTGGTGCGTACCGCGTAACGATATGGCACGCTGCGGCCGACTCAAGGAAGAAGTAACTTGCATACAGAGGATGACGCAGCGCTGCACGCGACAGCACGATCTTTGTCTCCGCCCGCGCCAGGTCAAAGATGCTGTAGTTGCGTTCGTCGGCAATCGATGTCATCAAGGGCAGCAGCATACGAAAGTGCGGTGCAGGAGGGCACTCTGCGGCATCCTCCTCAATTACATGGACGTCAATGTTGATTGGCGTGGCATCATACCGTGGCCGAAAGCTGTCCCAGCTCGCAGCGTAGAGCTGCAATACCTCCGAAGCATTCGTCCTGAGATTTACCGGAAATCCAAGTGGGTAAAAGCATCCGCTCATCGTCAACTGCGGCGATTCAAGAGGGTGCCGGCGGAAATCAAATTTGTGCTCTGCGGTGCAGAAGGCCTCGATCTCTTGAATGGTCATGCGTCACCTCGACGTCAGAACGAATAGCGCGCCGCTAACTGCACCACGCGGGAGTTTCCGTTGGTGGAAAGAATTCGCCCGAAGCTGGCGCTCGGTTTGTATTGCGAGATCGAACCCGCTGGATCGCCCGTGAAGTTCAACGTCGTTCCCGGGTTGTTGAACTGGGTTGTGTTCGTCAGGTTCAGGAACTCAGCGCGTATCCGGAACGCGTTTCCCTCCCGTATCGGAAAGGCACGCTCGACCGTCAGATCGAAGTTCCGTTGCCCCGGTCCTCGAACAATACCGACACCGCTGTTTCCGAAATCCTGATCGGCCGGACTGGACGCAAACGGAGCCTGTGGCGCACGCGTGAACGCCGCCCCGTCCAGGTAGCGCCCGATCACGCGGTCAAAGTCCGAACCCGGCGTACTCACACGTCCACCCGACCGTTGCGCGCGATTCAGGAAGTTTCCGTACACCGACGCAGCGTTTCCGTCCGTTATGGTCATAGGCGTTCCAGACTGCGCCACGGCCACACCGGAGACCATCCAGTCCGCCAGGAACGCCCGGGCCAACAGGGGCAACGTCCGAAAGCGAGGCCCCTGCCACGTAAAGTTCAGGACTGCGCGATGCGTCCGATCAAAGTCTGTGGTGCCATAGGCCTGGCGCGGATTCGTCTGGTCATTCGTGACCAGCCACACCTCGTAACCGATGCCGCCGCCAGATCCGCTCGTCTCATCCAGGCTCTTCGAATAGGTGTAGCTCCCCTGTAGTTGAAAGCCATGCGACATGCGGTGCGTGATACTGGCCTGCAGACTATTGAAGTTCGCCTGGAAGATGGACATCGTGAAGAGCGAACCGGGACTCACACCCTGAATCGGCAATCGCTCGATCAGGTTGTTGGTTGAGTTTGTCGTCTCGCCATTCACAGGGCGAGTGGGCGAGGCCAGCAACGCCTGATCAAACTCAATCGATCCAGGCCGATGGATGGAACGGCTGCCAACATACCCGATCTGGAGCAGATCATTGTGCGATAGCTCCGTCTGCACGTTCAGGTTGAACTCCTGCGTGTACGCATCCTTCAGCTCGGGTGAGATTCCCTGGAGGAATGGAAATCCAAACGGCACTCGCGGAACGAAGATCGGATAGTTGTCAGCGGCCGGCAGCTGCGGACTGAACGGGTTTTGCAGGGTCGCCCCACCGTTGGGCGAGCCGGACAAAAACTGCTGAACAGAGAACGGCGCCTGACCGATCTGACCCTCGATGTAACCACCGGAGTGCTGGTCAAAATAAATGCCATAACCGCCCCGGATCACAACCGCTGGCTGCCCGGAAACCTGCCAGGCGAAACCGAATCGAGGCGACACATCTCCGAAACGACTGGTCCATAGACTGAGACGATTCAAACGCGTCACACCAGCGGGAATATCGCCGCTGAAATTGGACGGAACAACAAAGCCGGAGAGTGAACCGCCCGCAGAAACGTCCCCCGTTGCGAGCGTCGGATCGAAGTTGGGAAGACGTCCATTCTTCTCATAAGGCGCGCCAAAGATCTCATACCGCACGCCAACATTCAAACTCAGCCGCGGCAGCAACCGGATATCGTCCTGCACAAATGCCGCAAAATCGTTGTAAACGCCATCTTTGCGTGCAATACCCGAAGCGCCGTAGGAAGTCGTCACATTACTGACACCGCTGCTGCTACCGTTCTGAGCCGCGCTCTGCCCCACCAGAAAGTCCGCAAAAGTAGCGATATCCGTCAACCCAGTCTGCGAAAACGGCGCATCGATATCGACCTGATGATGCTTCACCTCTGCGCCAAAACGAAGACTGTTCCTGCGACGCAACCAAGACAGTGTGTCCTGGTAGATGAAGGAATTCGTCACCTGCCATTGCGATGGCGTGCCCGCATCCCCGATGGTGAACAGTCCATCGATCGACATGCCAGGAGCACCCGTCGCTTGACCAACCAGTCCAGTGGGACTGCTCTGACCAATGGCAGAGGCGAGCAACGGATGCTGCACACGCGCCGTTCCGTCAAACCGCATATAAGCGGCGCGCGCTACATTCACCAGGTTCGCACTGAAGACGTGGGTATCGGCAAGAAGGAAGATCGTGTTCCGATCCAGTTGCTCTGTGCCCCAGCCGGGAACGTTTGCCGCATTCTGCGAGAAAGGCAATGTGAAGGGCGAGCGTGAATAAAAGAACCGTCCTGACAGTGTGTTCTTCGGACTCAGGGCATGATCGAGATGAATCGAAAACTGATCTTCACTGTAGCGAGCGGGCGGCGCAAACGTAGACTGCCCCACGGGCAGTTCCGATGGATCTGTTCCCGCCAATACTGTTTGCGGACTCGGAATCGCAAAGTCTCCCCCAGGCAGCTTCGCATTCAGGATGGCTAGCGCGACCGGATTGATGTTGGACCCATCGCACGCCACCTGCGTACCGCCCGCATGAGTCAGATAACCCGAAAGCGGCGCACCCTGCCCATCCGTGTGCTCATCCGGGCAGAACTGTGCGCCAAGCTTGCGGGCGGAACGATCGGACGTTAGCAAAGGAAGCGTGGCCGTGCGTTTCGCGCCAAGACCATTGCTGGACCGCAGGCCCTGATATGCCAGGAAGAAGAAGGTGCGGTCGTGCCGAATGGGACCGCCCAGCGTTCCGCCAAACAGGTTCTGCTTCAGTACCGGCCTGCGTTGCCCCTGCTGCTTGAGAAAGAAATCATTCGCATCGAAGAGATCGTTTCGCAGGAACTCCCACACGGTTCCGTGAAAATGATTGCTCCCGGTCTTACTTACAACATCCACATTGGCGCCGGAGCCGCGTCCATAGGCGGCATCGAAATTCGCAGTCTGCACTTTGAACTGATCGATAGCATCGGGTGCAGGAATCGCGACACCAACCTCTTGACCGATGTTAGTCATAGAGTTCTGCGCGAGGTTGTTCGCATCCACACCGTTGAATTGCACGTTGTTCGCGGTCGTCTTCGCGCCGTTCGAGGAGACATTCTGCGTGCCGGCACCAATGGCCGCAGCACTCGGCACCTCCGTAATGACACCAGGGGACAGCCCCAGAATCTGCGTGAAATTACGGTTCCGCAGCGGCAAAGCGAGCACCGCCGTCTGATCGACAAGCCCCCCCAACGTCGCCGACTCGAAGCTGGCGAGAGACGCATCCGCATTCACCTGCACGCGCGTGTCGGCCTTGGCCGTCGATAGCGTGACGTTGATCGAACTCACGCCGCCGGTATCCACCGCAACCAAAGGCAGACCAACAGAAGCAAAACCTGGAGAAGAGACTGTAATCGTATAGCGGCCTGGGGATAGCAGTGACAGCCGGTAGATCCCACTGTCATCTGTCACACCGCGCCGCTCTTGATGCGTCGCATCATGGATGGCAACCACCTCCGCATGAACGACCACTCTGCCCGACGGATCAAGGACAGCACCGGTGATGGCGCCGGTCCCTGGGGTCTGCGCGTGCATCGCCCTCGATACTGTCGCACCCGGCAAGGCGACGACGACCGTGGAGACACACCGTAAGGTCAAACAGGCGCGAGCATTTCGTCTCACTTGGACTAACTCCATCCGATCGGCTCTGATGTCCCCGAGTATGGGGGAATGTCCTAAGGAGCTTGTTATCGCTTTGTCACTGCTTTGCACCGAATTCCACCGATTCCAGAACGGGACGCGATTGTGTCGCGCGCAAAAAAACACCGCCCTGAAAGAGGGCGGTGCTGGCCGCGGACGGACGCCAGACAAAACAGAATCGGCTACGGAACCACATGGATCGTAAGCGTCATGCCACCATGGCCCGTCCCGCAAAAGACGGCGCAATGACCAACGAAATCGCCGGTCTTGTCAGGGGTGAACTTCACTTCGGCGCCAGTGCCTTTCGCAATGACCGCATCCAGGTTCAAATCTTCGAAGTGCATGCCGTGCGTCGCATCGTCGCTTTTAAAGACAAGCACAACCGGTTCATTCACCTTGAGCGTCAGCTCATTCGGCGTGAACTCGTACCGTTTCGCAGTGATCGGGACGGTCTGCGGATTGTCACTACCGCGCAAGCGCAGATTCAAGGCAGGACTGCCGCTTACAAGCAACACCATGCATCCCGCAGCAACGAGAGATCTTGCCTGCATCGCTCTCTCCTGAGACCCGTCGACCCATTACGAAGAAGACGATAGCAAGCGCGTGCGTGGCAATTGTCCCGCTGCCGTAAGGGCTTTGTCGCGATTCCGTCATGCGTCACGGATCTCAAGCGAATGTGATTTCAGCCGGCGCTGCCTGGGAGCTGGATGAAGACTTCGTCGCCGTACTGCCTCACTTCGTAGCGGGGCAGGTCCGGATCGGCGGCGTTGTCAGACTTTCCCGTCGTCACATCCCAGCTCCACGCATGGTACGGGCAGACCACGCGACAACCGTCCATATGGCCGGCCGACAGGGGTGCGTGCTGGTGTGGGCAGCGGTTGTCAAAGGCAAGGAGCTTCCCCGCGCCCTCCTGCGACGGGGTGATACAGATCTCGAAGTCTTTCCCGCCTCGAAAGGACTTCAATTCGCCGGCTGCCGGCAGGTCTTTTGCGTCACAAAGCTTTACGATCAACTCAGGTCCTCAGGCGCTTGGATGCAGGCGCCGTACACTTCAGCTTGACAAGCCTTTCCACCAAAGCCTAGTTTGGCGTGAAAGTAAGCGGTAACGTAGGGGAGCAGCGATTGGGTAAGAACAACATGGCAAAGGCGATCCTGACGGACGCACAGTTCTGGATCCCCGTCGTAGTACTCGGTCTCGGTATTGCGTTGCTCATCGCGCTTCACTAATCTTCTCAGTCGAACGGGCAAAGACGCTGGCGACCAAGTCTTCATCTTCGAAATCAAATTCTTCTCTGCATGGTCTCGGCGTTCTCTGCGGCCTGACGGCAGGTGTGTGGCTTGGTGCGGCGGAAGCGCCGACCAAGCTGGTGACTGCGGGCTTCTCGCCCTTTGCAATCTCGCTTTGCATGGTTGCGGGTGTCTTCACCGCACGTTGGACCTTCCCGACGCTGCTGAAGGGCACCAGCTACGTCTTCCGTGACCTGATGGCGCGGAAGCATCTGCTGGTGTGGGCGCTGCTTGCCGGCGCGCTGTGGGCCGTCGCCAACACGCTGACGGTCTTCGCGATTCGTGACGTCGGTCTCGCCGTCGCCTTTCCCATGTGGAACACCAATTCACTCATCGGGCTCCTGTGGGGACGCCTGCTCTTCCGTGAGCTGCAAGGTGCTGACGGCAAGACCATCACCAAGGTCGTCGTTGGTGGCGCCTGCATCGTGGTTGCGGCCATCATGCTCGGCTTCAGCACTCTCCACGGCGGCGTGACGGCCACCGGCCACAACGCGCTCGGCGGAGTGCTCGCCGCGATTGGCGCCAGCTTCATGTGGGGCACCATGTACGTGCCCTACCGCAAGGCGTACCTCAGCGGCATGAACCCGCTCTCGTTCGTCACCGCGTTCACGGTGGGCGAACTGCTCACCGTCTTCACGCTCACCTGGACGCTGGATGGCGGCAGGAACTCCTCTGCCTTCCAACTGGCACACAGCAGTTCCATGGTCTTCTGGCTCTTCCTGGGTGGCTTCGTCTGGGTTATCGGCGATCTCTTCCAGCAGTTTGCGACGAAGTATGTCGGCATCGGCCGCGGCATCCCGCTCTCAAACACCAACCAGCTCTGGGGCCTGGCGTGGGGCGCACTCGTCTTCGGGGAACTCGCGCACGCTGACATGCAGCACAAGCTGCTGGTAGCCGGCGGCTCCGTGATCATGATCATCGGCGCCCTCTTCATCAGCACCGCAAAGGCTTCGGTCAATGAGCATTCCTCGCGCAACCGCGCGCTGGAACAGGAGTGTGCCCGGTACGGCCTGGACTACCGCGAGACCCTGCTGGCACAGAGCGGTGATGAGTTCGGCGATCGTTCGGAACGCAAACGCTGGTGGGATTACGCCATCGTCATCGTCGCCACGGGCTTCTTCGTCTTCCTTGGATCACGCGCTGTCCTTCCGCCCTTCGCCATGAACTACCGCTGGATTGCGATCCTGGTGACTATCCTGATTGGCAGCCTGGCCTATTGCGGATATCGGCTGCAGCGCCAGACACGCTTTTCGTAACTCAAGCACGCTTCACGTAATGACGTTCAAATCGCGCGCGCCGGGCGCTAGACTGGAGCCACAGCACTCGTTCCAGGAGAGCACTTGGCCGTCCGGCTTAAAGATATTGCGCGCGATCTGAACGTCTCCACCGTCACGGTGTCCAAGGTGCTGCGCGGCAACACCGATATCAGCGAGAAGACGCGCGCGCGCGTTCTGAAGCGGATGGCTGAGCTGAAGTACCAGCCCAACATGCTGGCGCGCGGCCTTGCCAGCGGCAAGACCTTTACGGTGGGCCTGGTTGTGCCGGATCTGGTTCACCCGTTCTTCGCGGAGTTTGCCAAGTCCCTCTCCGCCGTCCTCCGCGCCAGCCAGCGCGCGCTACTGATCGCATCGTCGGAGGAGAGACCGGAGATCGAGCAACAGGAGATCCGCACGCTGCTCAGCCGTGGCGTTGATGTGCTGCTGATCGCCTCCTGCCAGCCCAAACTCAGGAGTTTTTATGAACTGGGCGATGAACGGACGCCCTACCTGCTGGTGGACCGCAACTTCCCTTACCTGGCAGCGCACTTCGTGGGATCGAACGACTACAAGGCCGGCTGCATTGCCACCCAGCACCTCGTCGACATCGGCAAACACCGCATCGCTCACATCGGCGGCAGCGACATGAGCCCATCCTTAGAGCGCATGCGCGGCTACCGCGACACCCTGGCCAGCAACGGCATGCCCGTCGACGAAGAGATCGTCCTGACGCTGGAACGCTTTGAAGAGACCGGTGACAGCCAGGGCCATACGGCCATGCAGCAGCTCCTGAACGCCCAGCCCAGGCCGGACGCCGTCTTCTGCTACAACGACCTCACCGCCATTGGCGCCATGGAAGCCGCGCGGGAGGCTGGCCTGCGCATCCCGCAGGACATTGCATTTGTCGGCTGCGGCAACATGCGGTACGCCACCTACCTGAAGACCCCGCTCAGCTCCATCGACCACGACACCGAGCAACTCGGCGCAATAGCCGGCGAACTCGCCGTTCGGCTGGCGGAAGACCCCGAACTGGAGGCGAGCAGCATCCTGCTGGAACCTCGGCTCGTGCAGCGGGAATCCACCGTTTCCCCCTAGCCGTCGGCCCCGAAAATCTTTCTGCAAAGCCCCTTGCGCATGGTCCTGCGGCGTGCGTATAGTTACCGCTAACTAAGCCCTCGGAGGGTACGACTCCCTGTGGCCCCAAGGAGTCGTCCCATGAGCACAGCCGTCGCAACACCCTCGTCGCACAATCCCCTCGGAGACATGGATGAGTGGGATGAGTTTCTGGAAGGCCGTTACAAGGAAGGCAAGACCGAGACGGAGTTCCGTCAGTACGACGCAGAGGCAAATCCCGGCGTCGCTGAGTTCTATCGCCTGAATCACCTTCACCAGACCCATGAGTACGTTCTGGGTAAGGAGAAGGAGTACTTCGGGCTGACGCGTGGCGAGAAGAGCATTTGGGAAGCAGCGGAGTTCCTGAACACCCTCGTTGATGACAGCGATCCTGATACCGACCTGACGCAAATGGAGCACCTGCTACAGACCTCGGAGGCGATGCGCGCCAACAACGAGCCGCGCTGGATGGTTGCAACCGGCTTCGTGCATGATCTCGGCAAGTGCCTTTGCCTGTACGGCGAACCGCAGTGGGGCGTTGTGGGCGATACCTTCCCAACCGGCTGCGCCTACTCGGACCAGGTCGTCTTCCCGGAATACTTCAAGGCGAACCCCGACTTCAACAACCCGGTCTTCCAGACCAAGTACGGCATCTACGAGCCAAACTGCGGCCTGGACAAGGTCAAGATGAGCTTCGGTCACGACGGCTACATCTACGAAGTGATGAAGAATCACCTGCCGATGGAAGCGCTGTACATGCTGCGCTACCACTCGTTCTACGCATGGCACCGCCATGGAGCGTACGACCACCTGTGCAACGAACAGGATCGCGCCATGCTGCCCTCCGTACTTCGCTTCAACCCGTACGATCTCTACTCCAAGGGCAATACCAAGCCAAACCTGGCTGAGCTGAAGCCGTACTATGACGACCTCTTCGCGGAGTTCTTCCCCTCCAAGCTCGCCTGGTAACTTGGACAAGCCCATCAACGCCAGAAAGCCCCGACTCCTCGGGGCTTTTTTGGCGCCAGGGCTTCCTTCCGTTCACACTCATCTTTTAATCTTGGCCGTGCACACTAGCGCCAGGAGCGGCTCAGGCTACTCCAGGCTCTTTAATCTGTAATAGAAGGACAGTTCGTGAAGCGATTCGCAATTGCACTCATGGCAGTAGCTGCAATGTCACCCGCGCAGAGCAGGCAGGACGCAGCAAAGCAGGATAAGACCCTGAAGCTGAACCAGATTCAGGTCATTGGATCGCACAACAGCTACAACCTGGGCTTTGCGCCCAGCGAAGCCGCGTATCTGAAGTCGGTCAAACCGAAGTCATACGCCTCTCTCGAGTACGCGCATAAGTCGCTTGCCAGTCAACTCGACGGTGGCGTGCGTCAGCTTGAGATCGACGTATTCCCGGATCCGCAGGGCGGTCGCTTCGCACACCCCAGCATCATTAAGCTGACCAAGGATAAGGGCCTTCCCGAAGATCCGTATTTCGATCCGAAGCACGAGATGGAGAAGCCCGGTATCAAGGTCATCCACGTCCAGGACCTGAACCAGCGCTCGTCGTGCCCGTTGTTCAAAGAGTGCCTGAAGCAGGTCCGTGACTGGTCGAAGGCGCACCCGAACCATGTGCCACTCTTTCTGCTGATTGAAAACAAGAGCGGCAAGAGCAACATGCCGGGTGGCGTGGATGTTCCGGCATGGACGGCAACCGAGTTCGACGCGCTGGACAAAGAAATCCGCTCTGTCTTCTCCGACAAGGAGATGATCCTTCCCGACCAGGTTCGTGGCTCGTACAAGACGCTGCGCGAAGCCGTGATGGCGGGCAACTGGCCCACGCTGGCCGAGTCGCGCGGCAAGGTGATCTTCCTGATGGATCAGCGCAACGCGAGCCCCGTCTACCTTGTAGGGCACCCAAACCTCAAGGGACGCGTACTGTTCACGCATGCCATTCCGACCGAAGACGACGCAGCCTTCGTTGAGATGAACGGCGGCACGCAGGCAGAGATCGATTCCGTTATCAAGCAGGGATTCATCGTCCGCACACGCACAGACGAAGGCACCGTGGCTGCGCGCGATAACAACACCACCCGCCGCGATGAAGCACTGAGCAGTGGCGCAACGATGATCAGCACGGATTACCCGCTCTCCGAACCATCGGTCTGGAGTGGCTATTCCGTCGGCTTCCCTGATGGCATGCCTGTCCGCTGCAACCCTGTCAGCGCTCCGCCAACGTGCAAGGAAGAGCTGTTGGAGCCCGGCGCGAAGAGCGCTGGCAAGCCATCCGCACAGCATCAACCGTAAGATAGTTCCGCTGCCCTGTTTCGCCCCGTGACGATAGTGAACGCGGTGCGAAACAGGGCGCAGTTCTAAGTACGAGGTCGCTCCGTTGATGAAGAGGTTGTTCTGCCTGATGCTGCTCACGCTTGGCGCGCGTAACGTTGTCGCTGCCGCTGCGCCACCACGCGATGCCGTCTCGTACGTGAACCCTCTCGTTGGCACCCAAAAGAGTTCTATCGGGTATGGCGGCACCATGCCCTTCGTCACGGCGCCCTTCGGCATGACGAGCTGGGTTGCGCAGACGCGCCAGAACAAGATCAGCATCACGTCGTACAACTACGACGACAAGATCATCAGCGGCTTCATCGGCACACACCAGCCCGCCATCTGGATGGGCGATTACGGTTATGTCACCATCGTCCCGCAGTCTGGCGCCCTGCGCACGAAGCCGGAAGATCGCGCCGTCGCCTTCCGCCATGAAGACGAGACCGCTCGTCCCGACTACTACGCCGTAACGCTCGCCGATGGCCTGCGTGCGGAGATGACGGGCAGCGACCGCGCAGCACTCATGCGTTACCGCTTTCCGAAGACGGGCGATGCACGCATCCTCGTCGAAGCCTCACGCCCCGGCATCAACGGCTTTGCCAATGTCGACCTGAAGCGGCGTGAGATCACCGGCTACAACCCGCACCGCATGGATGCGCACCTGGGTCCGGACAAAGGCGCAGCAGCGTTACCGTCCTTCAAGGGATACTTCGTCGTGCAGTTCCGTGAGCTGCCGCGAGCCGGCAACACCTACGGCATGAACGATGCCAACGCCTACCGTGGCGCCTACGTCGAGTTCACTCCCGGTGCAGACGTCGAGATGCGCGTCGGTACCTCGTTTCTCAGCATCGATCAGGCGCGCGAGAACCTGCAGCACGAAATCCCAACGTGGGACTTCACCGCAGCGCAGCGTAAACTCCGCGCTCAGTGGAATGACAAACTGCAACGCCTGCAGGTAAGCGCGAGCAACAGTGAGAAGGCGAAGCTCTACACCGCGCTCTATCACGCGATGCTTTATCCGCGTGAGTTCTCGGAGTACGGCCGCTACTACAGCGCCTTCGACGACACGATGCACACCGGCGAGAGCTACACGGCCTACTCCATCTGGGATACCTTCCGAGCCGAGAACAGCCTGATCACGCTGATGGCCCCCGAACGCGTCGACGGCATGATCACCGCTCTACTTCAGAACTTTAAAGAAGGCGGCTGGATGCCGAAGTGGCCGAACCCCGGCTACACCAACATCATGATCGGCACGCACGCGGATTCGCTCGTCGCAGAAGCCATCCGCAAAGGCTTTCATGGCTTCGACCGTGAACTGGCATGGAAGGCCGTCTACAAAGACGCGATGTCCCCACCCGACGGCGACACCACGCGCCGCTGGCTGGACCGTGAGGAGCACACGCCCTACGAGGCGCGCGCCGGCCTCACCTACTACAAGAGCCTCGGATACATTCCGACGGACAAGACCGATGAAGCTGCCAGCCGCACGCTGGAGGACAGCTACGACGACTGGTGTGTGGCGCAGGTAGCGCAGGCGCTCGGCAGAACGGACGATTACAAATTCTTCCTGCATCGCTCACTGAACGGTCGCAACCTCTTCAACTCGAAGCTCTCGCTGATGAACGGCCGTACCAGCGATGGCAAGTGGGCTCCCATTGGTGGCACCGACGACACGAACGAGAACCGCGCCGTCTCCGGCTGGACAGAGGGTGATGCGTGGGTCTACACCTACAGCATGTTCCACGACCAGGCAGGCCTGATGCAGCTGATCGGCGGCGCAGACAAGTACGCAGCACAACTGGACAAGCACTTCGCTGAAGGTCACAACGTCCACAAGAACGAGCCCAGCCACCACTACGGCTACCTGTACGACTTCGCAGGACAACCATGGAAGACACAAGCCCGGGTGCGTGAGATTGCTGCGAAAGAATACGGCAGCGGCCCCGGCGGACTGGATGGCGATGACGATTGTGGGCAGATGTCCGCATGGCTGCTCTTCACGTCGTTCGGCTTCTATCCCGTAAACCCGGCCAGCGGCGAATACATGATTGGCTCGCCAATCTATCCGCGCATGAGCCTGAAGCTGGCCAACGGCAAGACCTTCACCGTCACAGCTCAGAACAACTCAAAGACCAACGTGTATATCCAGTCGGCCTCTCTTAACGAGAAGCCTCTGGATAAGCCGGTCCTTACATGGGAGCAGATTCAGGCTGGCGGCACGCTTCGCTTCGTCATGGGCGCACATCCATCGCAATGGGGCAGCAGCTATCGCCCCACTGCGGTGGAATAGTTCACTTCGCCGTTACACCCGTCACGGTGCGCAGCATGCCGTCGCTCTTGCTGATGATGTAGATGTTCTGCGCATTGTCCATCACCAGGCGAATGTCCGCTCGTCCCTTGCCTACGGGCGTTCCATAGCCGGGCATATATGGCGCGACGCCACCGCGCGCGTGATAGGCAGCCGTCACGATCGGCGCAAGGTTCGGATAGGTCTCCGTCTTGCCCTGCGGGTCAGTGTATTCGATCTGCACCGGATGCATCGTCGCCATGGTGGCAGGATTACCGTCGTCCGCCGCGATCATCTCGTGGATGTCCGCCCACCAGATGCGCCCGGTGGTGATGTCGCCGAAGAGGAACTTGTCCTTGAGCGCAGCGATCTTACCCTCATAGACGAAGCCGCTGGAGATCGCATCGCCGCCACCGTCCTTGTGCGGGTAAAGCAGCACAGGATACGTCGGCTTGACCATCTCCGTCCCTGGCTCGTCACCAATGCGCACCGGGATACGGTCATCCGCGGGCAGAGCCTCCGTCCGGTTGTTCGCCTTCAGGTGTTCATTTCCCTCACGCTCGGAGTAGCCGTAGTTTGCGCCCTTGTGGATGATGTCGACCGTCTCCCACGTAGCCAGACCGATCACGTTGACGATCAGGTACGGCTTCTTTCCATGCGGGTCGACATACCAGGTCAACCGGTGCGGATTGCGCAGGCCGTATGCCCAGATCTCACCATAGGCGCCAGCGGTATTCACAAAAGGATTGTCATCCGGAATGCGGTACCGCCCATTCGGACTTACCTTGCTTGTCTTGGTATGTTCCGACAAATCCGGGATGATCCGCAGGATCTTGCCCACCATCGTGTCCAGCCGCTGCGGGTTGTTCCGCGTAATGGGCTTCAGGGTCTCGCCCGAACCACCATCACCGCTCGACACGTACATCACGTGCCACTCTGGACTGCCCTTGCGCGCCGTGGGGTCGAAGGTGATATCGCCCATCGGGTGGATGTGGCCGAGATAAGGTATGCGCAAAACCTCGCGCGCCGTGCCCTGAAATGTCTTGTCAGCCGTATTGGTATCCGTCCACTCAATCAGCACGCACTCACGCTCTGCTGGCCCCGAGGTACGCACAGGCGCCGTCGTCTCATAGCCAGTGACGTTCAACCGCGGAACGCTTGCATTGTCCGGCACGGCAGACGCAGTAACCTTCGGGTCTTCCATGTGAATGGTGTAGAACTTGCCGTTGTGCCGGTAGTCCGGGTCGAACTGAACCGTGATCAAACCACTCTGGTAGCCGGTCGCAAAGTTCAGGCGATGGAAGATGCCCTTCCGACCATCGCGGCCATTGAAGTCAAGATACGTCGTCAATTCCTTGGTCTTCTTGTCCAGGATGTATAGCGGCCCGTTCAGATTGCTCAGGAACACGCGTCCCCGGTCCGGCCCCGGCTCCTCCCGCAGAAAGTTCACGCGAGAGATCTCTCCCTGCTGCTGCGTCGTAGGATCAAGCTTCTCCGCCGATGGAAGTGTCAGGTAGTCGCGCACCTGCAGGGTGATCGCTGGTGCAGCCTGTTGCGCGCCGGCAACCGAAGCGACACATCCTACTACCGCGACCCTGAGCAACGACGTGCGGAACTACTTCCTGTTTCCCATACTGAGCTTCAAACCTCTGCGCAAAAGATTCGAAGCGATTGCCTGTTCATGACAATCGCTTCTGTGGGGATATCTGGTGAAAGATCCTTGCCCTTACTTTACCTTCGCGAACGCTGCTTCCGCCGCATCAAGCTGCTGCGGAGTCATCGCGCTGGAATGCAGCAGGATGCGGTAGCGAAACGTTGCGGACTGTCCCTGCGCAATGGTGAAGTTGTGCTCGGGTGCCTTTGGGTCGAAGACATGGTCGCCCAACGGATTCGCGGCGAACAAACCGTAGCCGCGGGCATGCCAGTACGTCGGAAATCCAGGATTGACCGGGTTATCGAGGATCACGACCGTCTCTGTCTTGCCTTCGGGACTTGTCCCGGTGAGCGCACACCAAGCACCGCGTGTGCTCCAAACCTTGTCGCCGCTGATACCCGCGGAGGTACGGTAGACGCCCGTTGCTCCGCTGGTGTCTGCAGTCTCAACCTTCGTCGGACGGCCGGACGCATCATTGAATGTGCCGCCCTTCTCCGTCGGTGACTCCAGGAAGTGTGCCACGCGCATCCCGAGCAGACCTTCTTTGTCATCCTTAAAGGTCACGGGCTTCAGCGCGGTCAGTGTGGCGATACGATCGATGGTCCGCGTGCCATTCTCTGCGCGAAAGACGTAGCGGGTCAGTTCTTTGAGCTGATCCGTCCCGGTTCCGTCGGTCCAGATTGACTCCGTTACGATCTCGCCCTCTTGCTTACCGGATTTCGTTGAGACGATCCGTGTGTGGTGGATAGAGCCCATCTTCGGCTTCTGGGCCGCAGGAATCGCACTGGAATTATTCCAGAAGTCGAAGCCATTCACGTTGCCATAGTTGAACCAGACGCCCGCGTGATGCGGATGGTCGACACGCTCCCCTGGCCGCGGCTCCAAAGGAAAGCCGCGAGTGACCGTGGTGCCATCCGGCGCAACCAGCGGATAGAGCACTGGCTTATCGAGGCTCGTCGGCCACATGTAGCTGGTGAAGGGGTGACCATCGACCGTGACATCGATGCGGTGGTCTGCCTCATGCGGTGTCACCGTAACCTGCGCGTGTGCCGCGAGCGCCAGTGCGCCCACGGCAACCGCAGAAAGAGCGATTCGCTTACCCGACAAGCTTGCCTCCAGCGACGACCTGCTGCGCCTTGTCGTCGAACGTCACCTTGGCACCGGTCTGCATCGCAGCAATGCACATGCAGAGGGCTACCGAGTGGCTATAACCCGCGTCCACACTCGCATTCGGTGTCTTGCGGTTACGGACGCACTCCATCCAGTTGCGCATGTTCGCGCTCGTCTGGGGATCGGCGCCAGTATTGGCATCGTTCGAGACCTTCTCAACATCACCAAGTGAAAACGTCTTCAACTGCCGCGGCTGCATCTTCATCTCGGCAGCGTACTTGGCAGTCAGACCACCCTCGTTCGTGACGATCTGCTTGTCCATGTCGAGCGAGCCGCCAACGGAACGATAGATCTCCTTCACGCCGCCAGCCTCATTGGTCTGCCGCGACGAATAGATCACCTGGAAGCCCTTGCTCATGTCATCGAGCGGGCCATAGTCAAAGACGGCGGTGAGCGTATCCCAATTACTACGGCCATCATGCCAGGCATAGATGCCGCCGTTTGCAACGACCGAGCGCGGCCGCGGATATCCGGTGAACCAGTGCACCGTGTCGATCTGGTGGACGAGCCACTGATCCGGAATGCCAGAGGAGAACGGCCAGAAGAGGCGAAACTCAAGATACTTGCGAGCGTCAAAGGGCTGGTACGGGTGGTTGCCCAGATAGCGCTTCCAGTCCGTATCCGCTTCCTTCAGAAGCGGCACAACATCCGGGCGGCGCCAGCGGCCAGGCTGATTTACGTTCCACGTCATCTCGACATTCACGATGTCGCCGAACTCACCGGACCGAATGTAATCGAAGGCGCGTTGGTAAGACGGTGTGGAGCGGCGCTGCGTACCGATCTGCACAATCTTGCCGGACTTGTGAACGGCGTCGCGGATTGCGCGAGCATCGCCCATGGTGTGCGCCATTGGCTTCTCAACATACGCATCGCGGCCATGATTCACCGCTTCCACGCCGTGCATCGCGTGCTGGAAGTCGGCAGTCGCGATCAGGACTGCATCGACATCTTTACGTGCATAGAGTTCGTCATTGTTCCGCACCGCGTCGACCTTGCCGCCGCCCATCTTTTTGCTGACGAACGCAGCGCCTTCATCCCGACGCTTGTTCCAGATGTCAGAGACCGCGACAAACTCGAAGTTCATCTCTTTCGAGTGCTGCAGAAACGAAGGGATGAGCGCCGAGCGCATGCGATCGCCCGCTCCAATCACGGCGGTACGCACACGGTCATTCGCACCAACAATCGCGGCGTAGCTTTTCGCATCCCAGACAGTGGCGGCGGCAGCAACGATACCGGCCTGCTTGATAAAGCCGCGGCGGGTTGTTTCACTCATGTTCTAGCTCCAGATTCAATCAGCAGGAGGATAGTCAATCCCTGCTTGGCTTTTAGATTACGGGGACGAAGTATTTCTATGTGCGGACAACGACGGCGCGGGCCTGGGCCCGCGCCGTCGTCTCATGTGAGGTTAGAAGGTGAAACGACCAGCCGCCTGGAAGATGCGTGGGTCGCCGGCTGCATTCGCAAAACCGAAGGTGGAACTGCTGGGATTCGAGGTCGTGAAGCCAGTCTGCGTAAAGTTTGGGTGGTTAAGAACGTTGAAGCTCTCCAGACGGATCTGGAACTTTAACTGCTCATACACACTGAAGTTACGACTGACGGAGACGTCCACGTTGTATTGCCCCGGAGTCCGGAGAAAGTTACGTGGCAGGTTCCCGAACGTACCGGTCGGAGCTGCGGTGAACGCTGCCTTGTTGAAGAAGAAACGGTTACCTCCCGCAGCAAGACTGGTCACCTTCACGTTTGTGCGAAGGGGAACACCCACCACAAGGTTAGGGCGATCCTGACCCTGGGCAGTCAGCGAAACGTCCGACCCCGTGGTGACATTGATCGGCAAACCGCTGGTCATACGGATTAACGGAGCAATCTGCCATCCGTTTACGAGGGCGCCGGTAATACCGTGCAGGCTGGTGAACTTGCTCTCGGTAACAAAGGTGATGTTGGCGATATGACGCACGTCGAAACCGCATGCACCATAATCGCCGCGTGGGTTTGCGGTGTTCTGCAGAAACGATTGCGCAATGTCGCCCTGATTATCGACCAGGTCCAGGCACTTGGACCACGTGTAATTCGCCAGGAAGTTGAAGTTCCCCCGGCGGTGCTGCACGGTAAAGATACCGCCGTTGTAGTTCGAGTACCCGTGATCATCGATGACCGTAAACGTGGGTGTGTAGTAAACACCCTGCGCCGGGTTAGCAAGCGATAGCGGCGTACGCGCGTTCGCATTGGCTGATGCCGTCGTAGAGCAGGCCGAGCCAGCAGCAGGCAAGTTTGCTCCAGTCAGTCCTCCGCACGATCCGGCAGCACCCGTCGAGTTGCCAGGAATGTAAGTGGCCCGGTTTGGATAGACACCCATGTACTGGTGAATATTCCGATTGCCTAGGTAGTTAGCTGAGAACGTCCAGCCCTTGCCCAGTTCCTGCTGCAGGCTCGCCGTCCACTGATAGATGGCCGGGGTACGAGCGTCACGCTTCATGATGACGTACGCGCTTTGCGTGGGGAAAACCGATGTCTTATCCGGCGGAAAGACACCTGGGAAGGGACTGCCACCAGCATAGCCATTGTAAGGATTGGCAAAGGAAAGATTTCCCGTGATACCGATCTCATTGGTGAACGGCGCATTGGTGATCTGCCGCTGATTCAGGTACAGGGCCGGGCTGTCGTACATCACGGCTCCACCTGCGCGGAAGACTGTCGTCGGATGAGGATTGATCGCAATACCCACACGCGGTGACACGTTATTCAGGCGGTTGTTCGTCAGGTTCTTGGGAACGCCAGGATCGCCGGGATACAGCGTGCCGGCAGGCGCATTGGGATAGATGACCGAGTGCGTGTTGCTGTTGAAGGCCGCCTGATCGAAGGTGCTGCCGCGGCCGAATCGGTCCGCCTGGAACAGCATCGGCTCATAGCGAAGGCCGTAAGTGATGGTCATGATGCTGGTAGCGTGCCACGTGTCCTGCGCGTAACCGGAGAAGATGTTCTCGCGGAACGATGTCTGTTGCGACCGGCTCTGACCAAAGCTCTGCATACGACCGGTGAGGAAGTCGATCATGCCCTCACCAACATTCCTGTTGTTTACGCCCGAGAGCTGGCCGTTGAAGGTGTACTGACCGTTCTGCAGGTAGCCGGCATTCGTGTTATCCGCCGCGCGGATATACTCTGCGCCGAAGGCAAACGAATGCTTGCCGTGCTGATAGTCGATGTCATCGGCAAAGTCCTCACTGTTGCTGTTGAAGAAGCCCGGCGAGCACGTACCGCAACCGGCGGACGGGCCGTTGGTGACGGACAGGCGGAAGTCTACCGGCACATACGCATACACGTTCACGCCCAGCGTGGTCGCGTTGATGCCGCCCGCTGTCGGCCCGCGATTGTTACGGCGGCGAGCCCACGTCGCGTGGAACGTGTTCACCATGTTCGGCGAGATATTGAAGATGTCACCGATCGTAGCGGTCTGCACGCGCTCATCATTGCCCGCAGTCGTCGTCAAAAGAATATTCGTCGGCGAGTAGTAGGACGGCGCGTTGTAGTTCGTGATGTAGTAACGCGTGTAAAAGGTGTGACGCTGCGAAATATTCCAGTCCACGCGGCCAATATACTGATCTTCCTTATTGTTGGCTGGGAGAGCCACACTCGCCAGGCCGTACTGATCTGCCTGCGCAAGCGGCAGATACTTCACAAAAGCCAGCGACTGTGCCGAGTAAGTTGCCGGATCAACCCTACGGTAACCCGCTGTTCCCGCTGTCGTGTTGATCCTTGCGCCATTGGAAGGATTCACTAGATTCGAGCCGTCCGCTGCGTTCTTGGCGCAGGCGCCGCCCATCTGGCTGAAGTCGCCGGCAAGCTCCGCGGGCGTAGGCAGGCAGTAGTTCGTCGCATTACCAACCTGCTTATTCCGCGTGCCCTGATAGCCGCCGAAGAAGAAGAGCTTGTCCTTGATCAGGTGTCCGCCAAAGGTGCCACCAAACTGGTTGCGCTTCAGCGTGTCGCGGATTGGTGCACCCGTGGTCGTGTTGACCGAGAAGAAATTCGTCGCATTGATGACGTTGTTCCGAATGAACTCAAAGACGGAGCCATGCCACTTGTTCGAACCCGAAACAGTAACTGCATTGACCAGAGCGCCGGGGTGAAGGCCGTTGCGTGCAGGCAGTGAGTTCGATTCAACCGAGAACTCGCGCAGTGCATCCGGGAAGGGATACGGCAGGTTCACGTTGGTGAAGTTATCCGTGTGATATCCGCCGTCCAGCACGTAGTTGTTGTAATTACCCTGCCCGCCGGCGACCGCAATTACCGTCGAGGACGCATAGTTCTTCGATCCAACCATATCGCCGCTCGGAGCAGTGACAGCGCCGCCGGTGACCAGCACCAGCTGAGTGGCCTGGCGTCCATTTAGAGGCAGCTCATTAATGCGTTGCTGGTCGACGACCTGCTTGTAATTAACGGTCTCGGTCTCCAGCGCAACCGCGCCAGTCTGCACTTCGACGACCTGGGTCTCGCTGCCGATCGTAAGTGGCGCGTCCACGGTGGCATTGTTGCCCACCTCAAGCGTGCCGCTCTGCTTGAAACCGGAGAAGCCAGGAGCTGCGACACTCAGCGTGTAGGCGCCCACCGGCACGTTGGGCACGGAATAGTCGCCGGAAGCGGCAGTCTTAACTTCACGCCGCGCACCCGTCTCGGTACTGACAAAGACAACTGTCGCATTCGGGATTCCAGCGCCCGTAGGGTCTTTCACCGTTCCCTGAACGCTAGCGGTACCGGCAGCCTGCGCATGCAGCAGGGCCGGCGACAGAAGTACGGCAGCAGCGGCAAGCGGCATGATGGGAAATGCGGCGACACATGCGTAGGTCCGCATCCTGCGACGAAGCCAGGATCCAGGAGTAATTGCGTTGGCCTTCATAAGCTCCTCAAAAACGAATCCGCATGTGTCAGCCGGTTTCGTGACGAAACGTTTTTGTCAATTGGATCGCGGAGAAATTAAGGGGACCACCGGACGTCTGTCAATAGCATCTTGCAGTACAACGTGTGCATGCAAAGACGATAACGTCTAAGGTACACATTCTCAGTGATTTGAGGGTGCTATGGCAAGGCGGGCTGAATCGCTGCTGAGGGTAGGTTTGACCACTCGGACGGCCGACTCTGTTGTCCATGGGCATCACAGAAGGGTGGCCGTTCCCAACTGCCCACGGGTCTAAAAAACGTTTCGGAGAGGGTTACCCACGCGGCGCGCACTGCAAACCTGGAACGCAGAAACGCGTCAGTTGATCCGAAAGATTTCGAAGCCTTTGATGCGCTCGAACCAATGCCTATGGGAACAGAGATCCACTACCTGCTCACGAGGCGGGTTTTGATGGCTGACCTCGGCGGATCAGCCACCTTCCCCTCTGTTCAGTGCTATGGCGCGGTCCCAACCGCCCTTAGAACTGGTACTTCAGCGCGAACTGGATCAGCCGGGGAGCGACAGACGACGCATTGATCAACCCATAGCTTGCCGTTCCGACACCCGTGCCTGGGTTAGCGTATTGCGCGTGATTCCACACGTTGAACAGCTCCGTGCGAAAGTCGATCGTCGCATCTTCCCGCAGGCCGCCTACCTTCGCGGTCTTGGCCAGCGTCATATCCCAGTTCTGATTCCCCGGGCCACGAACCGCGCCGATCCCGCTGTTACCGTAGAGCGTCGGTACGGATGTCGCCGTGACCGCAGCGCCCGGAGTCACGGTCGTGCTATTCGGTGCGAAGGGCGCGACGGTAAACACGCTCGCCCCGGCGTTCAGATAGTTGTTGTTGCGGATGCGGTCCAGCGTCGATCCGCCGTTGACATTCTTGATGTCCTTATTGGACATGCCGGGAGCAAACTGTGCGCGGCTGGCCGTCCCGAATGCTGTGCCATTCCGCGTGTCCGTGAAGGTAAGGGGTTTGCCAGACTGGAACGTTGAGATGCCGGAGATCTTCCATCCGCTGGTAGCACCGCGCAGAAAGGTGCCGCTGTTCTTCACACCAGGGATCTGGTAGGTGTACACCACAACCAGGCGGTTTGTGCGATCAAAGCCGGCAGGCCCCCAGCGCTGGTAACGGTCATTCGGATCGTTGCTGTTGCCGCTGCCTCCAGCGAAGACACCGTTCGTGCCGTCGCCGCCCGTGACCGTCGTGAGTCCCTTGCTCCACGTATAAGCAGCCTGCAGATAGACTCCGTGCGACATCTGCTTCCGCAGAATCGCCTGAAGGCTGTTGTAGTTGGAAAACCCATAGGTCTCAATGCGAGTGACACCACCCGGCGTGAATCCTTGGTAAGGCACCCGCGCCTGAATATTGGCGCTCGCAAGGGTGTTGGTCGTCACACCATTGATAGGGTTGGATGGGCTGGCGAGGAAGGCACGATTCAGAGCGCGAGACTCCGAGAGACGTGTGCCGCGCGTACCGACATACCCGACCTCGAGAACCATCTTGCCGACGAGTTGTTGCTGCACCTCAAGGTTGTACTGCTGCACCTGAGGGCTATCGATGTTGTTTGCGACGCCGGTCACGGTCAGGGTGTAGGCCGTCGACCTGGGACGCCACACACCGGGAGTAAGCGCGGTCGTAAACGGTGTCTGGAAGGTTGCAGCAGCATTCGCCGTCCCACTCAAACTGGCGGAGCTGACGAACGGCTGACCTCCCAGCGTTTGCAGGACGGAGTTCGCATTGGGCAGTGTGTAGAACAGCCCGTAGCCACCGCGGATGACGGTATTCTGCGCGGCCTGGTAGGCGAAGCCAACGCGTGGGCCAAAGTTATGGAGAGGAATGTCATTGTCCGACAGGCTCGTGCTCCCTAACCGCGTGACTCCCGCCGGCAATGTCAGTCGGTAGTTATTCGGTACGACGAACCCCGTGAAGGTGCCACCAACCGGAACCGGCTCAAAGCGGTTGACCAGGGATGGATAGAAGCTGCTCAGCTGACCATGATTCGCACTGACACCGCTGTTCAACTCCCAACGGATACCACTATTCAAGGTCAGTTTGTTGTTCAGCTTGATATCGTCTTGCAGGAACATCGCCATCGTAGTGCCGCGATAGCCCTTGTAGTAAGAGCCCTGCTGACTTGCACTCGAACTTAGATTGCTGAAGCCACTGCCGTTCTGTGCGGCACTCTGACCTAACAGGAAGTCCTGAAAGGTAAGGAAGCCCACACTGCCGCGCTTGTTGTTTGGATCGTCAAAGTTGAACTGATTCTTCTCGCCCGTAAAGCCGGCGCGAAAGCTCTGCTTTCCGCGGTTGAACGATATCTGGTCGCTGATCTCAAAGGTGTTCACGGCAGAGAACGACACGTCGTTGTTTACTCCGCCAAGAGCAAAATAGCCCGTGGTGGAGATGATCGGCGTCAGCGGATAGCTCGGGTCGCTTGGTGCCGTCATACCGATCTGATCGAAAGTAAGGTTGGCCTGTGTCTGCAAACGACCTACGCTGCGGATATAGCCGATCAACGCCTCATTCAGAAAGCGGGAGCTCAGCGCAGACGTCAGCTTCAGAACGGCCACCTGACTATTAAAGTTTGGCGTAACGCCATTTCCCGGCGTATTCGTGGTGCTACTGAAGGGCTGATCTTGGGGCTGGCGCGAATAGAAGTAGCGCTGCGAGAACGTGTGCTTTGCGCTGAAAAGATAGTCCGTATTGATCAGGAATTGGTCTTCGCTGTAGTGCGACGGAATGCTGAACGTAGACAGACCCACGAGGTTCCCACTTACGGTCGAAAGACGTTGTGGCGTTGGAATCAGGTAGGTGCCATTCGGAATCTTCTGCCGCAGCAGATTCAGCGCAACCGGATTGATGTTGCTGCCATTACAGGCAACGGTCACGCCACCATTGAACGGCTTGGCACTCGCGCAACCTGCTGCACCAATCGCCGCAGCACTGCGATCATCCGTGAGTGGAAACAGAGTGTTGCTGGCAAGCGAACTGGAAGACAGTCCGTTCACCTGGCGCGTGCCCTGATACGAACCGAAGAAGAAGATCTTGTCCTTGTGAATCGGACCGCCGATCGTTCCACCAAACTGGTTCTGCTTCATCACAGCGCGCTTTTGCCCACCCAGCTTCAGAAACGTGTCGTTCGCATTCAGGACATCGTTGCGAAAGAACTCCCATACCGATCCATGAAGAGCATTGGAGCCCGTCTTCGTGACCACATCGACGTTCGCGCCTGCGTCGCGGCCGAAACCCGCATCGTAGTTCGTCGTCTGGATCTTGAACTCCTGCAGTGTGTCGGGATTCGGAATGGCGATGCCGGCTTGCTGAACAAAGTCACCCGCCCGGCCTGATCCGAAGTTGTTGATGTCCGCCCCGTCCATGTGAAAGTTATTGCTGATACTGCTGGCGCCATTCACATAGACGTCCTGCGTTCCCTTCCCGAGCGATGCCGCGTTGTTTACATCTCCCGAAACACCTGCCGAGATTGTGAGCACCTGCGTAAAGTTTCGATTGGGCAATGGCACTTCCCGGATCGTGTCGCCGGCCACCACTGTGCCCAGCGTTGCATTTTCGACCTGCAACTGAGCGGGTGCCGCTGTGACCTCGACCGTTTCACTTTCACTGCCGACCACCAGCTTCGCGTCGGCTCGCGAGGTCTCTGTCACAACCACAGTGATCGGAGGCTCCTCGGCTTTCTTGAAGCCGGGTGCTGTGATGTTGAGCGTGTAGAGCTCTGGAGGAAGCAGGCCAATGGTGAACTGCCCCGCGCTATCGCTCTTCGTCTGGTGCGTCTGGGCCGTAGCCTTCGATGTCGCCGTGACCACCGCACCGGCAACCACCGCTCCCTGCTCGTCCGTAACGATGCCGCGGATCGCCCCTGTGGTGGAGGTCTGACCGTAAGCGGCAGAAGATACGAACGACAGGACAGCGAGCGACGAACCAATCGCTGTGCGGCCAAAGATAGAGGCAGACCTCTTCATGGTGTGGGAACCTCTTGGGTGGGTTACCAGCACTATGAACGTTTCGTGAACCAAAAACATCCGTATTTCTACGCAGACGGCGGAGTTTCTGACACGAAGGTCGCCTTAGTATTCTCCGTATCGTCCTCGAACCGACTCAAGCAGCTTGTTGGAATCCCACGCCACACCGTCCTTCAGAACGATCTCAACCTTCTCGATATCTGTGATGGTTGTGGAAGGATCGCCCTTCACAATCATCAGGTCCGCGTCCTTGCCTACCTGCACCGAGCCGGTGTGATCCGCCTTGCCGAGATACGTTGCGCCATTCAAAGTCGCAATCTTCACAGCCTCCAACGGCGTGAAACCGTCGTCGGTCACAAGCAGCTCTACCTCATGCTGATCACCAAAGCCCGGCAGCGTCGCTCCGTTCCCTGTCGGGTCAAGGCCCGCCATCAGGAAACCGCCCGCTTCGACGAACTTCTTCTCGAGCGCCGTAGCATTCCGATAATTCTGCGCCAGGCGCTGTAATGCTGCAGAATCCGGGGCCGTGTTGCGACGATTGCGAGCGAAAAGATAGGCTTCCCGCGCCTCTGGCAGCATGGTGGCCAGCGCTTTCGCACGCAACGCCGGTTTCCCTGCCAAACTCGCCTCAAACACAGGCAGCGTGCTGGTCAGTGCCACATGCTTTGCCACCAGCAGCTTGATCAACGCGGCAGCTTCCGCGCTGTCCGGTGTCATCTTCGCCAGCGTTGCACCACCAGTCTCCCGCGAACACTCGTCGACCTTCTTTTCCGGATCTAACTGCGTGTTCACAAAGAAGCCGTGCTCCAGGTTATCGATCCCCAGTTCCGCTGCCTCGGGAGGTCACCGAACACAGATGGCCTGTCACCTTCAGGAGTCTTGCGTGCGCAGCCTGGATGGCCGACCCAAGTTCCGCGCGGGTAATGTGCATGTAAGCCTTGAAGTTCGTAGCACCCGCGTCAGCCCATTGGTTGACGAAGTTCCTCGCATCCTCCGGCCCGCTGAGCACGTGCATCTGCATGAAGATGCTACTGACTCCCTGCAGGTAGGGCGCCGTAGGTTCCACATGCGGACCAATAAGCGCTCCGGTGTCGATCAGATTCCGCAGGTGAATGTCGGCATAGGGTTCTACTGATCCCGCGGTACGGATCGTTGTCACACCATTCGCCAGGTACATGCGCGGCGCCGGAAGGTCATCTGAGGCAGCAGCGTTGGCGCCTCCGATCCCTCTGCGTCGCTGTTCGGCCGTTGCAGGTAGTAGATGTGATCGTGCATCCCCACCAATCCCGGCAGGACGGTATACCCGGCAAGGTCAAACACCTCAGCACCAGCGGGCGCCGCGGCATCCGCGCCAATGCTGCGGATCGTGCCGTTGTCGATGACAATCGTCTGATCCTGCAGCACCGGGCCGCCGGTACCGTCCATGATGCGAACGTGCCGTAAGACCTTCACCGGCTGATTACGGCCGTAAAGATAGCGCGCGTTCGCCGCCGCGGGCGCGGGCGTCCGCTGCGCGGAAGTCGTAAGACAGCCGAGAGCAAGCGACATGCCTGCGAGAGATTTCAAAAGAGTCTTCAACGTGCAATCTCCTGTGCCGTATCGCAGACACGGCGGGGCTACGCTTGGTCAAACGAGACCCGAATGCCGAGACACCGAGTGTAAGCGGTTCGCCTGCCTCAGGTCTTCTAAACCATTACCTACGTAGTTCTACGTAGCTCGACTGCGTAGTAATGGCGCGGCACAACGATAGGGGAATACCGCATAATCGCAACACAACCACAACCTCCTCGTTGCTCAGGAAAGGACTCCCATGTTTCGCGCACTTCTCGTGTCCGGTGTCATGATCGGCAGCGCCCTCTTCTCCGGCGCTCAGCAGCAACATACTTTGCTTGCAACACCCAACACGGTGGCATGGGGGTATTACTCCGGCATGGCCAAGCCGGCCTTGACCGTTAAGTCGGGCGACACCGTCATGATGCAGACGTTGTCCACCTGCGGCCCGCGGGAACGCATGATCAAAGGCGGCGTCAAGCCAGAAGACATCCCGGCCTACACCGACGCAATCTACAACGAGGTAAAGGACAAGGGCCCAGGCGGCCACATCTTGACGGGCCCCGTCGCGATTGAAGAGGCCGAACCCGGCGACGTTCTGGAAGTCCAGATCCTCAAGATTGATATCGATGCCAACTTTGCCTGCAACGGTTTCGGCCTGCATCGCGGCTTTTTGCCGATGGAGTTTCCCTACAGCCGCAGCCGCATCGTCCCCTTGGACCGAGCAAAGATGATCGGTCATTTCGCGCCAGGTATCGACATCCCGTTGCACCCATTCTTCGGCAGCATGGGAGTCGCCCCCGCCGGCGGCAAGATCGATTCAGCGCCACCATTCGCGCATGCAGGCAACATGGACAACAAAGAACTCGTCGCCGGAACCACGCTCTACATTCCCGTAGCTGCGAAGGGCGCACTCTTTGAAGCAGGAGACGGACACGCCGGACAAGGCAACGGCGAGGTAGACATCACGGCGCTGGAAACGTACCTGACCGGCACGTTCAAATTCATCGTGCATAAGAAACAGGCGCTGTCCTGGCCGCGTGCAGAGACGCCGGACTACTACATCTCCATGGGTTTTAGCCCGGATCTGAAAGAGGCGACCGAGCACGCCCTGCGTGACATGATCGACTTCCTCGTCGAAACCAAGCACATGACGCGTGACGATGCCTACATGCTCTCGAGCGTGGCGGTGGACCTGGACATCACGCAGCTCGTCGACGGCAATGTCGGCGTGCATGCCATGTGCCCCAAGAAGATCTTCACAGCCAAGTAGCCCGTGCGGACTTCCAATAGGCGGCAGACACCAGGGTGTCTGCCGTTTCTGCTTGAGAGTTTTTACGTCTGGCCTTAAACTCAAACCTCAACCTTTAAGTAAGCTAAGTTGTCTAACTACGACTACCACGCCAGTGGAGGCGATATGACTTCTTCCCTTTGTAGACAGGGCGCAGCTCTGGCCCTGGGCGATCGCGTCTCAACGACTTATCTCCACGCATTGATCGAACACAATCCCATCGCAATCATCGTGTTGGACAGCCGGCACAAATTCCAGCTCTGCAACGGAGCCTTCGAAAGACTCTTCCAGTTCGACGCGGCGGAACTCAGGACTTGGGCCATCGATTCCATGATCGCCGGGCCTGACTTCATGCTGGAGGCTGCGCAGCTGACAGAGCGTGTTCTTGCCGGGGAAAAGGTACACACTCTGACGAAGCGTCGAAGGAAAGATGGCCTCATCATCGACGTCGATCTCCATGGAGTGCCGCTCATCGTGGATGAGCAGGTAGTGGGAGTCTACGGACTCTACCAGGATGTCACCGAGCGCATGGAACTCACCGCAGCCATGGAGCAGATGACGACACGGTTGAACACGATTCGGGATGAAGAGCGACGCCGCTTCGCGCGAGACCTTCACGACTCCCTGTCGCAGGAACTGACTCTTCTGACCTGGAATCTCCGCAAGCTATCGGCGCAGACGATGCTGGATCCCAAGATAGAAAAGCTTCTGGGCGAGACAAGCGACATCGCCGATTCGTGCATCAGCCAGATCCGCTCTGCATCGTTCCTCATGCACCCGCCACAGCTCGGCGAGGCGGACCTTCACAGTGCAATCCTATGGCTGACAGAAGGCTTCGAACGGCGCAGCGGCATGAAAGTCTGCCTGGAGTTAGAGCCGTTCCTGCATCGGCTCCCCATCGACTTAGAGTCCGCTCTGTATCGCCTGATCCAAGAGGGTCTCGCGAATGTCCTGCGGCATGCAAGGGGATCGGCGATTGCACTCGGCCTTCGGATGGAGGGCAGCGTGCTCAAGCTAACCCTTGTAAATCACGTGGAAGCGTTGCAAACCTCCGCATCGTCTCTACTGTCGAGCGGCGTAGGCATCAACAGCATGCGCGAAAGACTGGCAGAGTTCGGGGGTACGCTGCGCGTCACCACCACGGCCGCCGGTATGCAGCTACGAGCGACTGTGCCGTTTACACAGGAGACACGATGCGCCTCGTAGTGGCAGACGACCATGCCCTGATGCGCCGGGGTATCCGTGATCTGATATCTGGCTATCAGGATTGCACCATCCTCGCTGAGGCCTCACAAGGTGATGAGGCAGTAAACCACATCAACGCATTGCAACCGGACGTAGCCATCCTCGATCTCAGCATGCCGGTCATGACTGGTCCGGAAGTTGCGCGGGCCGTCGCAACGACAGCGCCGTCAACCCGGATCATCATCCTTACGATGCATGACTCAGAGGGCACGCTCCGCCAGATCGTCGAATGTGGAGCGCACGGCTATGTCCTGAAGGGCGAAGCCGATATCTATCTGGGACAGGCACTGCGAAGCGTCATGGATGGCCAACTCTATTTCCACACCGCGGCACTTGAGATGATGCGCAAAGGGTACCTGCGTCCTGCACAGATTCCAACGGCAGATCCCCTGACGCAACGCGAACGAGAGATCCTGACCCTGCTCGCAAAAGGCCTCAGCAGCAAAGAAGCGGCCGTGACCCTGGACATAAGTACGCGCACCGTGGAAACCCACAGGCTGAACATCTATCGCAAGCTGCGCATCGCGACGATCGCCGATCTCGTGCGATACGCCATCCGGGAGAACTACGTCACCGCAGCCTGAGCAACACTCCGCTCCCCGGGAAGCGTTTTGGCCCGCGTCGATCTATGACCATGCCCGGCTCAGGCTCTCGTATGCGGCCGAACCCCTGCGGCAAAAAGAAACGCTGCCATCCACGAAGGGATGGCAGCGGTCTCATTCCAACATGTGACTTAGAACGTCAGCTTCAGACCAGCCTGCATCACACGCGGCCGTACAGGGCCAGTCGCGGTGATCGCACCGAAGTTGCCGCTTGATGGGTTGTTCTGCGGCACTGCGAAGTTCGTATGGTTGAAGGCGTTAAACAGCTCCCAGCGGAACTGCAGCTTGTAGCGCTCCGCTGCGGTCCAATTCTTCATGACCGCCGCATCGCTGTAATTGATAGCGGGTCCCTGCAACAGATTGCGACCCGTATTACCGAAAGTACCAACCGCATTCGTACGGAAGGCTGCGGTGTTGAAGTACTGGGTCAGACGTTGTTGCTTGCTTCCCTGGCCTGCTCGCACAGCAGCACCCGTGAAGTCAGCCCGATCGCCGTAGACCAGCGCTCCAGAGTTGTTGTTGCCGTTACCGCCCACGATGCTGAACGGACGTCCCGACTGCAGCGTGTAGATGGCTGAGATCTCCCACTCACCAAGGATGCTGCGCGCAAAACCATTCCAGCTCTTCAGAGCGGGAGTGGTGTAAACCGCGTTCGTCACCGAGACAAGAGGATAGTTCAGATCGGACAGACCACGGTTAAAGCGCAGGTCATACGGATTGCCGACGCCGTTGCCCGTGAACGAAGCATTACCCGATGCGGCAATGTCGATGTTCTTGGACCACGTGAAGCTGCTCTGTACCTGGAAACCATGCGAAAAGCGCTTTTCAAACTGCGCCTGCAGCGAGTGGTAACTGCTGACGCCGTTGCTGTTGATGGTGAGGATCTGACCAAAGTTGTTTTGAGCGCGGGTGCCGCGAGCTGGACCGGTAACCTGTCCCGGGTTCGCATCAATGATCAGTGTCTGGTGATAGCTCTGGCTACCGACATACGCCAGGTGGAAGACGATGTCGTTCGTGACCTGTTGCTCAACCGAAGCGTTCCAGCTCTGTGTCATGCCGAGCTTGAAGCCAGGACGGAAAGCTGCAGGAACAGTTGTCTGCGCCGGGAAAGCAGTATTTGCTGCCGGAGCCGAAGCACCATAGGAGAAAGGAGGAAAGGGGCTGACGCCGCCGGTAGAGGCGAAACCTGCCCAGGGATTGGAGAAGTCGATCGGGTTCGTAGCGCTGCCATTGAGCACAAACGTCGGCGCGAAGGGCGTCACGTTTGCCACATGGTTATAAGCGGAATACGGCAGCGGCGCTGTGAACATGCCGAAGCCTGCGCGGAAGGCCGTACGTGGTGACGCCTGATACGCAACGGCAACTCGTGGTTCGAAGTAGCCGTACGTATTCTGTGCCAGGCTATTCGGCGTATTCGCATCGCCCGGGAAGAGCAAACCAACCGGAGCATTGGGGAACTTCGTGCTCTTCTGCCCCGGCGAGTAAACAACGCCGCGGCCGTCACGCGAAGCCGGTGCCAGATTCGGATCCCAGCGGACGCCGAGCGTCAAGGTAAGGTTCGGCCGCACCTTGTACTGATCCTGTGCAAACACACCGAACAGGTTACCGGTAACATCCGCGATCTCGCCTGCACCCTGCGTGTAAGTGTTCACGCGACCCAGCAGGAAGTCCGCAAGTCCCAGGCCAGTCGAGTAGCCGTTGAAGTTCACGATCGGAGCCGCAGGATAGAACGTCTCTTCACGCGCACGCTGATGCCAAAGATCCACACCAGCCGACAGCGTGTGATTTCCAGCGATCTTCGTGATCGAGTCCGAGAAACCCCACGAACGACGCATCTCGCCCGTATATTCGGAGTAAGGCGTGCTAAATCCACCGTCCGCGCTAAGCCCCTCGGAGTAGCAGGTTCCCGTTGGATCGCTGACATTGATGAACTTCGAAAGGCAGAATGCATTGCCTGCACTGTCACGCTGCGTGCCGGCGTTGTAGACATGCATCTGGTTCCAGAAGAGGGACAATGCATTCACAAAGCTGGGCGTAATCGTCCAGGTATGATTCAACACTTCGTTGAAGAACTTACCCTGCTTGCCGGGTGTGATAGCCAGGATATTGCCCGGCGTTGATGACTCTGCGCGGTTGTAATACTGGATAAAGCTACGCAGCGTAATGCGCTGCTTGTCAGTCGGCGTGAAGTCGATGCGGCCGGTGCCTTCGTCGTATTTCTCAATCGACTTCGGCGTGGTGTAGTAAACCAGTCCGCTCGCAGGGTCCTGACCCAGCGGCAGCGCCGTCCTTGCAATACGCACGGATGCAGCGTTGAACAGCGCCGGGTTGATGCGATTGTTGACGAAGCCGCCTGTCAGCGCCTTCGGATAGGCCGAGAAGTCGCCGTTCAGCATGGCGGCCGTCGGCGTATTCGTGCTGTTTGCCGTCGACGTGCTCGACTGCCGGGTGCCCTGGTAATTGCCGAAGAAGAACAGGCGATTCCGCTTGACTGGTCCGCCAAGGAATCCACCAAACTGCGTCCGCTTCAACGGGTCAACCTGCTTCGAGAAATAATCAGCCGAGTTAAGCGCGCTGTTACGCAGGAATCCAAACGCACCACCGTGCAGCGCATTGGTGCCACCTTTGGTGTCGATGCTCACAACTGCGCCCGGCGAGAAGCCGTAGTGTGCGTCGAAGTTATTCGATATCACTCGGAACTCACTCGTCGCATCCGCATTCGGCGAGGGTGCAGCGAGCGCCATGTACGTGTCCATGTTCGGAACGCCGTCCAGAAGGTAGAGCGTGCTTCCCTGTCGACCGCCGCCGGCAGAGGCACCAGACTCATTCGGGAACGTGGTCTCACCCTGCAGTGTGCCTGCGCCCGTGTTCAGAACATTGATCACACCCGGCGACAGGAGCACCAGGCTTGATGGGTCGCGGCCATTCAATGGCAGTTCGCGAATGGCCTGCTCGCCAACAGTGTTGCTGACCTCAGCATTCGTCGTGTTCAGCAGAGCCGCACCGGCGCTCACACTTACTGTTTCGCCTTCGCTTCCCACCTGCAGCTTCAGGTCAAGCGTCGCCTGCTGCGAGACCGTAAGAACGACTCCGGTCTGCTCAACCTTCTGAAAGCCCTTCATCTCGGTGGTGATGGTGTATTTGCCGGGAGGCAAAGTGGGAAAGCGATACAAGCCTGATGCATTGCTATCAGACTTCAGGACAAGATTGGTGTCGATGTTGGTCGCAGTAACGTGTGCGCCCGGCACCGCCGCGCCCGTGGAATCAGTCACAGTGCCGCTGAGCACGGCATTACCGCCCTGTGTGTGTGCGGCTGGTACGAGAAATGTAGTGCTTAGAGCGCAGATCAACGCAGGTCTGCGCGCTCTTGAAAAAATCATCTTGGGGGGCCTCTTGAATTAACTTCAGTGCGGAGTCGCGTATCCATGCGCTTCGTGGCGCAAGGACGTATGAGCAACATGCCGCGTTTGGGGGAATTGAAACCGGGACATCCCGGTGGGGGAACGCGTAGAGAAGGATAAAGGCCGGTGCGATCGGTTGTCTATCGACATAGGCGGCAGAAATATGGAGCCTTGCCCAAGACATAGGGTGTCTGCAGTAAGAAGACGCAAAAGATCGGCACAGAAGGGAGCGCTACACACAGAGAGGAAGCTGGTTGATAACACTGCACTTTACAAATTCGGGCAGCATCGTTCCAGGTGAGCGGTCTCATGGAGGGGCCACAGGAAGACTCTTGTACAGGAACTTTAAAAAGGCGTGCCGTGGCACATTTTGACGGGCGCACCAGCCACAAAAAACCGCAGGAGCCACCTCCACGGTAGGCTCCTGCCATGAAACGCGATGCAAGTGATACTTCGGCTACGCCGTGGCGGCTCGGTGAACAGCGGTAAATCCGCCGTCAACCGGCAGGTCAATACCATTCACAAAAGACGCATCTTCACTCGCGAGAAAAGCAATCACGCCAGCGACTTCCTCTGCGGACGCACCTCGCCCGATAGATACCACCTCGCCTGACTTCGGATAGAACGAATCGCTGTTCTCGAAGTCGCCCGCAAGCACCATCGACGTGAGCCGGGGGCTAACAACGTTTACTCGCACGCCTTCGCCTGCGAGATCGCCGGCAACGGTGCGCGTGAGTCTGCTAACAGCACCCCTCGCACTGTTGTAGCTACTGCCACCTTGCTCTATGCCAACTTCAGGCGGGAAGAGCACATTCACCACCGCTCCTCGGGTGTGCAAAAGGTGAGGTAATGCAGAACGCACCGCCTGAAAGACGCAATCCACATCGCTCGGCGTCACTTTGTGCAGCTGCTCCGTCATCTTGAGGAGTCGCTCGGTTGTGTCACCGTGATTTTGTTTTGATGAAGCGGACTGGATGTTATTGATCAGGACATCCAGCCGCCCAAATTGCGATACCGTCTCTTCAACGAGCCGCTCGATGTACGCCCTCTCGGAGACGTTCCCTTCGTGCAGAAGTATGCGCCTCCCACTGATACCGTTCGTCATCTCCCTCAGCGACTCTTTGTGGCACGCATTCAGCACGACACTTGCACCTTCTAAGATGAATCGCTTGGCCGTAGCGGCACCGATACCCGTATCCGCATTGGTGATGATGATTACCTTGTTATCAAAACGATTCATGACTCATCCTTCTTCGTATGGGTTAGAAGATAGCGATCCTAAACATGTGGACTTGGCAGCGTTCGACGATCAGAGATCAGCCATCGAGTAACGGTAAGCAGCCACAGCGCGCTGGTGATCCGCGAGAGCAGTAACATTGCGCACGGCCGATTCCAGGGTCGCCTGTTCCCGCAGGTTCAGCAGGAACAACGTGCCCTCGCCCAGTTCGAACTTTGTGCGCTCGGCCTGTTCCAGCTGCCTTGTGACACTCAGTTCTTCCTGCGCGACTCGCAGGCGCTGCGAAGCAGTGGTCAATGCAGAGATCGCATCCTGCACCTCTTCGCGGATGGTGTCCTTCGCAAATTGCTCGCGCTTTGTGAATTGCACAATCCTCGCCTGTGCGGCCTGAATGCGCCCTTCTGCCTGGCGACGCTGTAGTGGCAATTCAAAGACAACACCAGCCCGAAACTCCTGGGGTCCTCGCCTGACAGTTGAGCTTGTCCCTCGTTCTGAGGTGAAGCTTGTAGTCAGGTCCAGGTCAGGCAGTTTCTGATTGCGTGCCACCTTTAAGTCGACCTCTGCAGAGGCCCGCTGTGTCGCGACGCGACGAGCATCTGGCCTCTTCTCCCACGCCAACGAAACGGATGAATTCACATCCATAGGATCGGGGCTTGGATTGTGGGTCACCTCCGGAGGAAGTTGGCTTTCCGTAGGGACGATCGGATCTCCCGCTGCATCGCGATAAAGAAGAGACAAGTCGAGCGCAGCACCCTGCAAAGCTCGAGTAGCTTCCACGACCTGACCTTGACGCTGCAGCACAGCGCGCCGATTATCTACAGCATCGATGGCAGGCAGTTGACCCGAATCAGCACCGAGATCCAGCAAAGCCTGGCGGCTCTGTGCAGTTTGCAGTACGCCCCGCGCAATCGCGAGACGGTTGCCAGCTGCGACCCACAGCCAGTAGCGCTGAATTGCGCTGTTCATAATAGCAAGTCTCTGCTGTTCTACCGACAGTCCCGCGGCCTGCTGACCGATTGCAGTCTTCTGCAAGTCAGCACGTCGCGAATCAATGCTCCTGTCCTGCAACAGTGGAAGGCGTGCGCCTACACGATACTCGCCGCCGGATCGAGTCTCGTACTTACCCTCGTACACCGGGAACGTACCCTGACCGATGCGCCAGCCACCAAACAGATCGGCGCCTCCCCACCGCAGCGGCTGCTCAACGCTAACGTCTGCAACACGGTTTTCGTAATAACCAAGAGAGTTATTCTCGGCCTTCCCCTTCAGCTTCGTATCGAACTTACCCTTCGCTGCAAGAGCATCTGCGTTTGCCTGATTAATCTCCTGGAAAGCCGCCAGCAGCGGTGGATAGGACTTGCGAACAGACTCTTCGATATCCGTCTGCTGCAAGACTTGCGCCCCCATCCCATGCACCGAAAAGAACAACAGGCAAACTAGGAGAGCTTTGTAAAACTTGATTTCTCGACTCTTCATGCCTTCTTCCCCGCTACCTTCGTGCCCTTCTCCGGCTCAACGACTGGCGCGAAACCATTGAACAAACGCCACAGTTCAAAGCCCAGCGTGACACGGTTCAACAAGACCCATCCATGCACTCGCACGCCCTGCCGCAGGTAACGCAGACTCGGCCACGGAGCATCGTCTGGATCCGGCTCTACCAGCAACCGAAACTTGCCGCTGCCGTTATCCGTTGGATCCACCAGCCGCACTCGCCCGCCAAACGTACCGACAGCAACCGATGGCCAACCTGCAAACTGAATGGCTGGCCAGCCTTCAAACTGCAGACGTACCTTCCGTCCAACGCTGATAAGAGGCATGTCGCGGCCAGACACAAGCAGCTCCACAACCGGCAGCGTATTGTCGGGAACGAAGGATGCAATCTCTTCGCCAGCCTTGAGCACGGCGCTGTCAGGCTGCGCCATCAGCCGGAAGATCGTGCCATCCGCAGGCGCCTTGATCGTCTGTGTCGACTGCCGATTCAAACGAACCTCGACAGGCTGCAGCGCTGCCTGCGCACTTGCAATCTCCGCGCGCGCAGACTGCTGCGTCGCACGTGCATCCCGAATCAGTGCACGGCCGGCGTTCGCCGTACGTGCTCGCTCTGCCTCGCTCGTTCGCTGGCTGTTCCGGCTCTCATTCAACGAAGCTCTGCTTCGTGAAAGATCCGCAACTGCTGCGTTGTATTCCGCTTCCGCAACCTCGACCTGGCGCTTCGAAACCACGCCGCTTGGAAACAGCGCGCGCACACGATCGACATTCTTCTTCGCTGCAATCTCCTTCGCCTGCGCGGAGTCCACCGCCCTCTCCGCACCCTGCACACGATCCGACGCCTGCTGAATGCGGAAATCACCGGCAGCAAGATCATTCCCCAACTGCGCGACCACCTCAGAGATTCGGCCGCCCAGTTGTGCATCACGTTCTGTCGCGGCACGGATGCGATCCGCGGTAGCACTCCTCTCAAGCTTCAAGCGCTCCGGCATCGTCGGATCAAGATCCGCAATGTCCACCACGGGGCTGCCCTTCGTCACATGTGTTCCTTCGATGACGTGCCACTTCACGACGCGGCCATCGACGGTCGCATCGATGGATTGCTGCCGCTCGATCGGCGTCAGCGCACTCACACGACCAGCACCATCAATGTTCTGCTGCCAGGGCGAAAACAAGGCTGCAATCACCAGCAGCAATATCCCACCCAGCGCAAACGCCAGCATTCGCAGTGCATTCGGAGTACGCAAGGCCTCCATCGCCGACAACTTACGCGTTGTAGATACTTCTTTAACCGCTGTCGTCACTGTGCATTCTCCTGACTTCCAGGCTGGGGTTTCATCTCGTAAAGGGAGCCGCCCGACAGGCGATACACTCGTCCGCAGCGCTGCAAAACCTCGGGCCTGTCAGAGGTCAGGACCAGCGTCCAGGGAGCCTCCGGCGCCAGCAGCGTGACCACCAGCGGATCGTTTGCCTGCAGCCCCTCCATGCCATCCACAATGCCGTCCACCAGCAAGACTGAGGGCTTCATCAGCAGCGCGCGTGCCACCACCAGGCGTAATGCCTGCGTCCTGGTTAGCGGTGCACCGCCGGTCGTTAGCCGAGTCGCTGTCGAATCCGGCAGCTCCATTACCGCCGCCTGCAGACCCACCTGCTCCAACACGTTGCGGATCTGCCTGTTATCAACCGCGGCGCCAAGTGTTAGGTTCTCGAGCAGCGTCCCCGCGAAGATCTCCGCCCGGCGAACAAGGACAACCTGTGTTCGCAAGCTGTCCAACCGCAACTCGCGATAGTCCTGCCCATCGATCTCGATGTGTCCCGCAGTCGGTGTCCGCAGGGACGAAATCAAATCCAGCAACGTGGACTTACCAGAGCCAAGCGCACCCTGCACCGCCACCTTCTCGCCGGCTCCCACATAAAGATTGAGTCCGCGCAAAAGATTCGTGCCGGCCTCATAGCAGTACTCCACGCCGGAAAGCTGCACCGATGCTGCAGGCTTCGCCTCAAGCACGTGGCTGCCAAGCTCTCTCTCAACGGGAAGATCTTCCAGGTATCCAAGCTCGTCCACTGCGGCTGAAAGGTCATAGAAACTTTCGAGTGACTTATTCAGCTTCGTGAAGCCATAAACCACCATGCCGACCACCAGCTCACCCGCGACCAACTGGCCCAGCGTAAGCTGCCCCACCGTCACCAGGTAGCCGCCAAAACCCAGCAGTGCCGACAGCGCAAACGCCTGCAGCGCGAGTGATCCAACGATCTGCCGCATCTCGACGCGGAAGTGAGACTTGCGCTCCTCTACGTAATAGGCAGCGCGCGCATTTGTTCGCGTCCAGCCAAAGTCCATGCCCTGCGACGAACGAAAGGTACTCGGATGACGCGCAAGCTCTTCGAGCCACGCGAGCACTTCATATTTCGCCTGCGACTCGGCAATGCTGGTACGGATAGCACCGCGTCCAAGGCCGAACAGGATGAACAGAATCATCGCAAACAGCACCGCGTCGAACAGCAGCAGCAACGGGTGATACACGGCCAGCAGCAGAAGCCCCGCAACCGTCTGCATCAGGATCGTCAAACCGTCGATCAGCAGGACAGCAACACTCTTCTGGACAATGGCGACATCAAGAAACCGGTTGACCAGCTCCGGTCCATGAACGTTGTCGAAGAAAGAACTGCGCGCATGGATCAGCCGGTCACCAGCATCGCCGGTTACACGAACAAAGATCCGCCGCTGAAGAACTTCTACCAGCCAATGACGCAGGATCTGGAGAGCGGACGCAGCCATCAGCGCCGCGAAGAGCAGCAGCGACAGCACAATGATCGGTTGCAGCACGGTCCCGAAGGCGACCGTGTTAATCAATGATTGAGACGCGACCGGCAGCGCCAGGGTAAGCAGACCAATGGCAAGGGAGTAAGCCGCAACGATCCAAAGGTCGGAACGATCCGGCTGCAGCAGGCTTGTGATTCGTTGGAGTGGGACCTTCATGCATTCCACTCAAGGCAATCGAATTACCAAAGTGGCACCCCTGAAATTCAAGGTTTCTGCAGGCCTTGCCAGAACAACTGTCCCATAGGTAACATCACGATCCCTGCTGACAGATCGTCAACCCGCGCTCAAACCGCAATCGCAGTCCAGCATCATGCTGATGAAAATCCTGCCGATGGGCCAAAATGGCGCTTGTTTTATGGCGTAAACACTGTTGTTGCATGCTGTCCCAAATAGGACAGCGCCTGTCCCGAAGCGGTCACTACACCGCTGCCCATGGGATCGCAGCGCGAAACATCGCAAAAACTGCCGCGCTTGTTGACCACACAGTAAGCGCCCGATATCGCAGCTCGCCCTGAACGCTGAATCGTCTGGCCTAAGGTCTCCGGAGACACGCAGCCAGGAAACCGCCACGGCAAGACAGCATCGCGGCGCGATCCAACAAGGGACGCAACAAAGCCCGTCCGCCGGGGCAACGCTGACTTGTTGGAAGGATTGGTGGGCACAGCAGGATTCGAACCTACGACTTCCACCGTGTGAAGGTGTGCAAGAAGTAGCCGGATGCACATTCTAAAGGACTTATAAGCCGAATGGGGCGGGAAAAACCGGCATTCCGGCCGGTGATTGGCATCAAAATGGCATCAACTTTCACGTGGGCGTTGGGACTGACTGTGGCGGATCAGTCCCTCTTTCTCGAAGCGACCTGTCCCCAAGCTCATCCCGAGTACGGGAAGCTTTCTAGGGCAAGTTGCAATGAGCCCTGATCTGAGCGCTGCGGAAGCTGCGATGCCGGAGCTTAGTCTCCTCCCATCAGGTGAGGTGTGAGGACCCCTACCTAGGACCTTCGCCTTAGGAGTTTTCGGGGCTACACATTTTCAACGACTTAGGCGGTATCGGTTGGAACGTAACCGTGCTTATGCAACGTTCTGCAATCCTTAATGGCCCCAGATTGGCCCACTAATGGCCCCACGCTGGACCTCGTACCCACGCGGCACGAACGGCAAGTCCAGCAGGTTGGTCAAAGGTTGAACCGGCTTCGGTGCTTGAGATGCGTAGCCGTATTGGCTACACTACATCCAGAGGATTCCGATGCGTCAAATTTCACTTCGAGAGTTCCGAACGAGGGGAACGAAAGCACTCCAAGCCGTTCCCGTTGGCGAGACGATTCTGCTCTCTGGTCAGGACGGTCCCACGTTCTTCCTAGTACCAGTGATGGGCGACGTCGCCGCGGAAGATCGTGAGTTGCGTCGCGCGATTGCCAAGGCGAGTCTTCGAAACAGTTGGAAGCTCGCGAACGCAGCACCGCCCCTCCCCGAAGAAGAGATCGAAAAAGAAGTCAGCCAGGTGCGTTCCACGCGTAAGCGATAAAGACCGATGAGACTGGCTGTCTTCGATACAAACGTGATCGTGTCTGCAGGAATCAAGCCTGACGGCGTGCCGGCGCGGCTCCTGATGGATTGGGTCTTCGAGGGCCAAGTACAGACCGTTACATGCCCAAGCATCATCGAGGAATATCGCGAAGTTGCGAGACGCCCCAAGTTCGCTCGGTATGGCTTCCCTCCGCTCTGGCTGGAGTTCCTGATTGAAGAGAGTCTTCAGCTTCCCGATCCACGTATCAGCTGGCGGCAAGGCCCGGATCCTGCCGACATTCAATTCCTTACCCTGGCCCACATCTCTGGAGCATGGCTTGTGACTGGTAATGTGCGGGATTTTCCGGAAGATATTCGTCAGGATGTGACGGTAATCAGCCCGGCTGGGTATCTCGGACACTTGATCCAAGGATGATAGGGCACATAGAGTGGTCAGCGAGGCTCTCACGATGTGATTGCACCGTCCACCCCTCCCTTCGCCTCAAATTGGCTGCCATACAGCATTAATAGATGTCCCAAAGTCCGCAAACTTTAACTTTGGCAAACGACCAACTCAGCACAAAATCAGCAAGAGAAGTATTGCCCTGTTCGATTCTTTCAACAAGCACTTTTGGTAACTAGGGCGCGTAATGATCCGAAGCGGGCGCCAACCGCCTCATAGATTTTCCTGTATAGCCGATTTGCGTCTCAGCAGCGAAGAAAATCGACTTACAGGGGCCATTGCGCTGATGCGACGACTGGCTCGATCACCATGTCTTGCTTGCGATTACTGTGGGAGGGCCCGCTCGTCCTTCTACGGCCGTGGTTTGAATCACGACCTCAAAGTTATCGCTGTTCGTGACCCTGCGAAGAGCAGCCTCCAAAGACGAAGCCACTGTGACCACTTCGCCTGCGGCTTGAGTTCCCTGCGATGAGATACCGGCGATGACCATCACGGGCTGTCCTGTCAGCGGGCTCCTGTAGCGGGCTACGATGCCGTAGTCCTGCCCGATTCGTTGATGGGCGTCGTGATGTCGACCGACCAGATACGCGGCTTTGCTCTGCCTTCGGGTTTGCTTTCGAGGATGCTTCCGACGCGACCGCCGGCGCTCTCCTGAAAGACGAAGGGCAGATCCTTGCTCAGCTGCAACGTCCAGACATTGTCGAGCGCACCGATCAGGACCGCAGGTCCAGTACGGAGTTCGGCGAAGTTGACCTCCGGAGCGGGCGATATCAGATAGCGCAGACCGCTCTTTTCAAGCTGGCCTGCAACGCGCGCCGCGATATTCGTGTCTTCCAGGGAGAGATTCGGTGAAACCGAGACGTCGCTGGGGCGCTTCGCGCTCGAGACCCAGTCCGTGCCGATCACCGGCATCACGATGCGTACCTGCGAGTTGGGGCCGGCAAAGGATGTCCAGAAGCGAGCAATCGGTGTAGGCCGGAGCTTCGCAAGGAGCGGAAGGTAACCGAGCAGAGCGGCGACCAGTAGACCCGCAAGTACGACCGCGGAGAGTCGCCACGTTCCGGCAGACGTGGCTGCGTGTTGCGTCGCTGCGGCGCGAGGCGAATTCTCTGTCACCGGTAACGCCGCCAATGGCCTGTCCGAATTCTCCGGGAACGATGCTGGGGACACAATAGCGGACGGCTCTGCGATGGGCGGAACGTCGGTGGAGCGGTGAAACTTTGGCAGGTAGCTGCCGGGCGGTAGCTCGATGCGAATGGCGTCATCGTGCCCGTCCGCGTAGTAATACTGCGCAAGTTTCTTGCGGAGTTCTGTCGCGGTCACACGCACGATCGGATCGGCGTTTGTATCGCAGTCAGGCTTCCGGCCAAAGACTTCAATGCCGAGCGTCCGTTCCTTCGGTGGCTGGAGGTCGGAGTGGGTCAGCTATTCATGGACCACGTAGGTCAGAAACGCAGCCAGGCGTTTGCTCATCCGGAACAGCGGGTGAGCAAGGAGTCTCTCTAATTACCGGTCGATCGTACGGCGATCTTCTTCGCTGATCTGCGCCGCTGGAATTGGCTGCTTCTGAACCATCACGTACTAGTATCGCTCGTTTCGTCCTGCGTTCCGTCAGGAATTCCATGATTCAAGGCAGTATGATACGTCCACGCAAGTCACTGCTAAGAAACCACTTGGACTGTATGGTGCCGTTAGATTGGAGACCCGGACAGTTTCCATGGCTAGAGTGGTTTCGCGCCCTAGACAGGGGCAGGAGACCACGTGAACACGAAGACCGAGCCGAAGGAACGTCCCCAGCAGCTGGACTATGAGTATGGAAGCACCGAAACAGTGAGCCGCCGGGGCGTATTGCTGGGCATGGCAGCACTCGGCGGTGTGACGCTGCTCGACTCACGCATGATGCGCGCGATGGCTCCCGAGGCCGCCGCAGTGTCGCTCACGGTTGCTTCTGCGGCTGGTGCGAGGATCCCCGTGGACTACACGGGACTGAGTTACGAGACATCGCAGTTGACTCACCCGGCCTTCTTCGCAAAGGAAGCGTCGGTGCTGGAACGCTACTTCCGGTTGCTGGGTAAGGGAAGCGGATCCCGGCAGCGGCCGGATTGCCACTGCCCACTGTGATGTCAATATTTTCAAAGGCGCTGTAGAAGGTTTCGGAGGTGCCGTCCTGCACGGGCTGGCCGGGCTTCGGCCGCTCATGCGCAAAAGTGGAACAGGGGATGAGGCTTGTCTCCCGTGAACCCCGGTGTGTTGTCCGCAAGCCATCAGCATGAAAGGCCAGCCCGGCGCCGTCTTGCCAGTCTCGATGCCGAAATCACCACCGCTCAGGCGAACGAGATCGTGCCGCTCTTCGCTACAGAACGAAAGATTCGTCCCTCAAGCAGTTCGCCTTCTGCCAGCCAGGCATCGATGGCGGCTTTTACCCAGAGCGGAACCGCAACTGTTCGGATGCGATTACCCTTACCGCGCAGATCCGAAATGACCCATCGCCCGTCTCGCTGCTGCACGTCAGCGATGTCAAGAGCAGCAAGTTCACGTCGGCGTAGAGCACAACCGACCAGCAGAGCAAGGATCGCGTAGTCCCGCTTCCCTTTCAACTTGCTGCGATCTGGCACACGCAGCAGATCCTTTGCCTGCTCTCGCGTTAACCAATTTTCCAACCTGTTCCCGCGCTGCGCTACGTTTGGGATGTCGAACAGATTGCTGGCCTCTTCCGGGCCTATAAGCCCGTTGCGACGAGCCTCAGAGACTAGGCGACGGGCAGCCGCGAGCTTCACGTTCACGGTCGAGGCTGCCAGGCTGTCCATCGACGACTTCCACTCCTGCAACAGAGCACGTGTCAATGGTCGTCCGGCGGCAAAGGCGAATAGATCATCCAGCGACTTCGAGTAGTTTCTACGCGTGTTCACCGCGGTCACAGAGTTCAGCACCATCTGCTTCAGCAGCAACTGAGACTCCGTCAGCTCCGCAGAACTGTCGCGATCCGTCGACACAGAATGGCTAAGCAGGATGCTCACACCCTCTGTATACGACATTTATTGTGATACATCGCGCCAAACAATGTGATCAAAAAACGACACGGAATGTGAAAAGCTACAGACCAGGGCAAACGTGATCATGACTACCATGCCTGGGAAAAGCTAGAAGCGCCTTTCCCAGGCATTGTGGGACAACCGTGCTGAGCAAGACCAAGAGCTTTCGTTCCATTGATGTGATACCAGCAGGCTCTCACCCTTCCGGGAGCGGGATCGAGCCTGAAGGCCTTACTGCAAAATCAACGTTCCAGTGCGTGCCAGCACCACTCCTCGCCTCATTGAAGAGGCCGAGGAGGTGTGCTGTACCAACAGGTCTTAACCAGGCCAGGGTTCGGATCGGTCCCGAAAGCAGCGGTAGTGCATGGAGTGCCGTTCGTGACATCCTTCCAGGTGTACGTTGCCTTCCCACGCGCTCCGAATAGCACCCTTCCGGCACCCGTGAAGTTACATGTTCCACCCTCAGTCGCGCAGAAGTTATACCCTGCTGTGGGCGCGGGAATAACATCGGTTGACGTGCGGCTCCAGATTCGGTTCCCCGATGCATCGAAGAGCTGCAGGGTCGCATCCGTCCCGAGGATGAACCAACCGGGGTTGGAACCGTCGGTGCCGGTAGTCCAGATGGAGGATCCGCTCTGGTTGTAGAGGACAAGGTTACCGTCGGACTGCAGTTTCAGCTCGACGCCACCCTTGCCGCTGGTGTCGCTCGACCACAGTGGAACCTGGGCGCCATGGTACAAAACCAGGTTACCGTCTGTCTGAAGAACGAGGGTGTTATTGCCAGCGGTGAGATTACCTCCCTGTTCAAGGGCTCCATTGGCGCCGATCTGGGTCCCGCCGCAAGTCGCCCAGACGTTGGTGAGGTCGGGGAGTTTGTCGAGAACATTGCTGCTCACGGTAAGGGAGTTTCCAGCACCAGCGTCATGAAGACACTGGAACGTGCCCAGGTCATGGACAATCCGCCGGTTGCCATCATAGCCAACCATCCATGAGGTCTTCTGAGCGGCAGTATCACCGTCCCATTGCACCATCTTGCCTCGGTAAGAGCTGGCATCAATCGGGCTTACCCAGACCTGCTGGTTTTGCTTGTTGAACAATGCAAACGAACCGTCATCCCGGATTACCAGCCAGATTGCACCAGAACCCACGGTGTTGCTTGCCCATGACGCCGTGGTGCCAGAGTACAGGACAAGGTTTCCATCCTCCTGCAGAATGAGTCGATTGCCTGCTCCCGACGGAGCCCAACGTGACGTACCTGTCGCATCGATGCTTTTCAGCCCGCTGCTGGTCAACGTGAGACGCGCGCCGCCAGCCGATTTGAGATAGGTGCCAACTTCGAGCTCGCTCCGAGTACCCATCACGGCTGTTCCGCACACAGCCCAAACATCGCGCATGTTGATGTACTTATCGAGAGCACCACCTGCCTCGAGGTCAGGTCCCAGCATACCGGCGTCATAGATAAGACAGTTGTAAGTCGACCCATCGCCAATCCAGCGACGATAGCCATCTGCCCCAACCAGCCAGGCAGTCTTCTGAGTTGCGGTGTCCCCGTCCCATTGGACTACATGCCTTCTCAGATCCCGTTCGTCCGAACCGGCGGACCCTCCGTCTGCGTGCGTTGTCGAGTTCAGCACCACAAGGGTTGTGGTGCTCCCATTGTGGAAGGCAACAGTCGAAAAATCTCCGGAGTTGTTGGAGTCGATCCGCACAGAGCCGGGCGGAACAAATTTAGAGAATTGAGCCCAGAAGTAATAGTCCTGGCTCGGCTGAAAGCTGCCGTCGCTGTTAACAGTGATCATGCCACGGCAGTTCTGGCAGGCGTCGCCACTTGCCAGATGCGGGTTACCATTCGGGTCCTGCGCAAGAGACCAGTAGACCGATCCGCGTGATCCATAACGGAGCGGCCCAATCAATGTGTTTGCGACTTCCCAGCCCAGGTTGCCGGCCACGTTTCCTGTGCCGCTGGTGAACCCGGAGCACTCGGTAAAGTAAGTTGCTACAGACTGCGTCTGATTGCTGTAGTGGGTGCCATCGTAACAATGGTAGCCAATGCCGTCGACTCGCACACTTTGGCTGGCGAGAGTATTGACGTAGTCTGGGTCATTCCAGTTATGGTCCCAGCCAAGCACCTTCACATCACTCGGCAGAGTTACCTTGAGTGCTTGTGCAAGAGCGACCTCGTCAACAGGCGATAGGAGCGTGGTTGGCATCGCCGTCTTGCAATTTTCCGGCTCGTTCTGCATGGAGACCATCCACGGCCTCAATCCCAAGGCGCTGTAAGCGCTTACATATTTCGCAAAATAACTGGCATATTGCGCAACGGAGCCGATTTTGATCTCATTGTCGTCCGTACCACACTGTGCCGGCAATAATGCGCCTCCACGCTTGAGCCAGCCCGGAGCACTCCAAGGGGTCCCAAGCAATTTGAAGTTGTTGCCCGCAATCGACTTGGCCTGCGTGAGCAGGTCGATCTGCCTCCGGTCGCTTGCATAGCCGTTCACAGAGAAACTGCCCTGCGCGTCCTCATACGTGTGGATGTCGTTTGGGGAAGCCATCAAGTCGCTTGATCCCATAGGCGATCGGACGATCGTCAAGCCGGCGCCACCACTTGGAGAGAACAAGATGTTCATGATGGCATTGCGATTTGGAGAGGAGCCCATCACTGCAGCTGCCGAATCCGTCATGGCACCGCCGAATCCATCGATGGTCTGGAAGGTGGTACCCGCATTTACGGTAATCGTGGCAGTGGGAGACCCGGCGTAGTTACTCACCGCAACCGATTGCATGGCCGCGCCTAACACGCTGCCGGTGGCACTTGTCAGCACCTCGGACGGCTGACCTCCGTCTGTCCAGGTATAGGTAGCCACAGAATCGTTCGGCTGACTGGCCGTGAACGTGGTCGCTCCTGCTCTGACCGTGAAGGTCTTCGAAGGTCCCGAATTACCGCTTCCGGTGCCGCCGCCTGTGTCATAGGGAGCGGCTGAGCCACCGACGCTGACACCCGAAGCTCCGCCTGCGGACGCAACCCACTGGTAGTAACAATCTTTTGTGGCCCCCGGTTTGGGATCACCGAAGACGGAGTTCGTGCACGCAACTCCTCCATCGAAGACTCCATATTTAAAGGAGCCACTGGCGCCGTATGCAACACGCCCTAGGCCCTTGAACTGGCACCCGTTTGTGTCGCCCTCACCCGAGCAGAACTGATACCCCTGTGGACCGGAATGTGGAAAGACATACCCCTGATCGACCGTGTAAAAACACGCCTTCCTGATATTCGGAGCAGGATCACCCCAATAGCTGAACGTCGAAACATCGCATTGGAAGCCATTCGTGGCTTTGAAAAAGGTTCGAGAGAAACGATGATTCGCCGCCATGACTGCGGATCCGTTGCCTTTGAAGTTGCAATATTGGCCTTCATCGGCGCAGTAGATCGTTCCACCATACGCGGTGTAATAGTCGATGGGGGGACTGATGTAGCAGCTCTTGAGAACGCCGGGAGTGGGGTCATTGAAGACCCCGACATTACAGGCTGTAGTGTTGGTGATCGTGCGGGTGTTATATGTCCCATTCGCGCCGAATGCTACGTTTCGATCACCTGTGAAGCTGCACGTTCCTCCCTCAGGGGAGCACAAGGTATATGTGGTTTGTCCGTTCTGGTCGCAGCCGGGGTAAGTACCATTTGCCCTGCACTGAGGATCCCCTTGATAGCCATCGAGTCGCATATAGCTAAGATTCCGGAGGCCGCCAGCCGCGAGCAGATTATCCCAGTGGATCACGTCGTCCGTGGTGATGACGTTGAACCTCATCTGATTGACTACAAAATCAAAGTCACCACGATCGTCGGCGGTATCCGTCGGCCGAGTTGAGTCATAGTTCGGGTTCGGAGTGCCATCTTCATTTGTTCTTGGATTGAAGAAGTAATGCCTGAGATTTACGCAGCATGATCCACCGAGCTGGGCTCCGTCCCCATTCGTGCCGCCTGTCCAGAAGAACTGTGCGACCTGGTTTGGGTCATTCGGATAGACGTAATCTTTGTAGGCGGCAAATTCGGCAACCGTGTGTCCAGTATTGATGCCCATCTGCCGCATCCTGTCGAAGATACCACCGGGTTGCTTTTGCGTTATTTCCGGCGCAATCAAACTGATCGAAGGGTCTGCCCAGAACAGGTTCAACGAGTCGATCATCGCCTGTTCGCTCCCAAATACACTCGCAGCGACCTGGGAAGTATTGTAGTTTGGCCAGAAATTAATCGCAGCATAGTCTGGGAAGTCCGCCTTGAAGGCGGCTGGCGTCGTGTAATTGAATCCACTGACCTTCCATGCGACGTGCCCTGCGAAAGGATTTCCTTTCCAGTCTTTGGCCACCCGCACGATCTTCCATGCCTCTTTGAAAGTGTCTACGTCCTTGACATCGATGGCTATGACGGCAGCAATCTGATCGAGATTGACCCGGTCGATGACATTTTGCAGCGAGGCGGGGACATTGAAGTGACTTCCATAGTTCGGGAGGAAGGAAACAGAATCTCGCAGGTTAAATTGCGCCTGCGTGACGGCCAAGGTCATCGAATCGATTCGCGCGTTTGCCTGCCTTTGAGCCGAGGGCGATGGAGAGCTGAACGGGTCGAAGACGTGACCTCCGGGCTGCGCGGGATTGGTCTCACGCCCCCAGGTAAGGTCATGACTGCAGATTGGAATTCTGTCCGAGGTGAGCTTTACATCCACTTCCAGAAGCTCCAGCCCGGCCTGTGCTGCGGCTTCGACCGAACTGAGCGAATTCTCCGGTATGCCAGCGATGTTGGGATTGTCCCCAAACTTGGCATGCAGGCCACGATGAGCGGACAGGATTCGCAGATCGCTGTGCGGAGTCTTCATCGCCTGGATGATTTTTGCCGTATCAAAATGATTGGGATTGTAGAGAAAAGTGTCCTGGGCTTGAGAGGAATGGCAAAGCCCTAGCAGGCCTAGCATCACACCGACTGTCAGGATCGTGCGCCTGCCGTGCGACAAGAGCGTGTACAGAAGATGGTCGGGGCGTAAAGGGTTTGGCTGGCCTGTCGGCTGCTGCGAAATCTCTGAGCGTCTATAACGCTGGGGAGTCATGCCGTTCTCTTTCGGTCAATTCGTTGTTACTGCAATAAAGTGGGCGCCCGCGAATATGCTGCCCACGGGCTGTACTCTTCGCTCTCGCTCGGGTCTTCTTGAGAGGCCGACGCCGAAAGTGTGTGCCTGGCTAGAACTCGTGCAACGCATCGTTGAGGTCTCTGGTCCTGTTCAGCGCTGGCTGGAAGTGCCATGAGATTTCTTCCACCATGCGGAGGCGCCGAGGAGCAAACAAGTGAGGGACAGGTGAGAAGTGGTGCCGACGGCAGGTGAGTAACTCACCTCTCCTGAGTAGACGTTGATTCTTTTGAGGTACTTAGCAAGGCGTGCAAAGCTACGCCGCACCAAGTGAATTTCGTGTCAATGGGTCTGAGGACTAGCGCTGGAGTTTGCGCAACTTCAGATCGCTTTCTGCGAGGTCTCGCTCCGCGAACAGAAGCCAGCGCCCGTCCGGAGAGACTGCGATGTCAGGCGCGTTGGGTACCAAATGGCCTTCGAGAGCACCGCGGTCGATAGAGCCTTGCGATGCTGACCAGGTTCGCAAGATGGGACGTCCCGTCTTATCTTTATTGGTCAGATAGAGCGTCCCACGATCAGCGAACCAGCTCATCACTGGCTCAGCTTGCAACTCAGGCATCAAGGCCTGCGCGTGACTTCCGTCCGCGTCGCTCTTCCAGAGGATGCCGGTGCGGCTGCTAAAGAAAATCCCGTCTTCGGCGGCAGTGACGGCGAACATACCGGAAGCCGTGACGCGCTGCAGGGTTTCCGTGGACAGCTCACGCCTCCAGATGGCAAGTGAGCTGTCGCGGTTGGAGTTGAAGTACAGCGTCTTGCCGTCGACGGACCAGGCAGGCATGCGCTCTTCGTAGCTGTTGGTTTCGAGGATCTTAGGCTCGCCCCCGGTGGCCGAGATGATGTAGATCGCAGACCGTTGGTTTGGCCGCGCATCGAACGCGATTTGCGAGCCGTCGGGGGACCATGCGATGCCGCCAAGCCATGAGCCTGCCAGATGGGTCAACTGCTGGGGTGCACTACCATCAGCCATGGCTGTCCAAAGTTGCATGGTGCCGGACCGATCGCTGGCAAAGGCAATTCGCTGCCCGTTGGGTGAATAGCGGGGATCATAGTTACGGCCCGAGGAAGCGATCAATCGTTGTTCCGTGCCGGGCGAGCCCGTGATCGACCGGCGCCAGATGTTCCAGTTTTCGCGTGAGTCAACAAACAAGATGTCGCCCTTGCGATCAAAGACTGGATCTGTCGCGAATGTACTGTTCGTCTGTACCGGGGATGGGGTACCGCCGGAGGATGGTATGGTCCATAGCTGGAAGGCGTTTCTGCGGTTGGAACTGAAGAGCAGGCTCTTCCCATCCGGTGACCAATTCAGCCCCTGGATTGTTCTGGCATCGGAGGTGAGTTGCCGCGGATCGCGACCTGTCGGCAGAATGAACAACTCACCCACACCGTGGCTGGTATAACGCACATAGGCCAAAGCCCTGCCATCGGGCGAGACACGTGGATAAAGATAATGCTCCACGCCATGACTGCTTAGAGTTACCGAGCGCTGGCCGTCTACGGTCGTTCTTACGAGCGAACTGGTGGCTGTTGCCGGATCATAGTCCGCGAAGATGAGGGAGCCATCAGGCGTCCAGACTGGTCCGGCAGGACCCAGGAGTGGGCTGGGATCATCCGACCAACTGCCTACCTGTCGCTTCATCTGCGCGATGCGCCGCTCGGGACCACCGTTGAGCAGCCTTATCGTGACAAAGACCTCTTCCCCCTCAACGACAAGGTAGGCCAGCGATGCGCCGTCGTGAGACCACGAGGGGTAAAGCCGTATGGCTGGCGTCACGTTCAGCCGGCGCGGCGCGCTCTCCTTCCACGCTCGAAGGAAGATGTCGGGGCCGGATTGCCGGTCGTCCCATACGTAAGCAATTGTGTTGCCGTCTGGCGACAGAGCGGGACTGTACTCCTGTCCCATCTCCGAACTGATCGACTGTACCTCAAACCTGGCCTCCGAGTCGTTGCTTTGCTGACGATGGAAGAACCAGATGAGCAAGGCAGTCACGACCGACGCCAGAGCAGCGGTCATGAAGACGAGAGATCGCTGGGGCTTCGATGACACAGCGGTCCGATCTTCCGGCGCAGAGACGGGCGGCGACATGAGCTGAAACTCAGCGGTATAGCCGCCCTTCGGCATGCTGATCCGAATGGGGTCGAGACCACCCTGGCGCTCGTAATACTGTTCCAGTTTGGTGCGCAGCCGCCGTGCTTCTGAGCGGACGATGGTATCGATCGACGGATCCCAGTCGAGTGGACGGTCGAAGACCTCGCATCCGATGGAGCGCTCGGTCAGGCGGCCATCGCGGCTTTCTGAGGCATGCTGCACAACCACCCGGAGGAATCGCACCATGCGGTCGGAACGCACAAACTCGGCGCTGGACTGGATTCGCTGAAGACAATTCTCCAGCAGCACGGGATCCGTGACGTGACCTCGGGTGGTCGGTACTTCCGGGGCAAGATCCGTGGTGGTCACCATATTGCTTTTCGAGGGGGTTTGAGTCGGAGGCTCACTTGGCGCCAACAACTTTTATCTTAGGGGCGCTGCGTTACAGTTCCGTGGGTGCCGAAGGCCCATCTCACGGTTTTCATCGGATGTTCATTCGACGCGCAACGACTGCAAAGTTCCGGAAATGCGCTTGTGAATGAATGACTTAACTCCACGTGAGAAGAACTCCTCCCATCCTCGCAGTGCTGTTCCTCACCTGTCCTTCACTTGATGCGGTACGCACGGCCCTCGATGGTGGAAACACCGGCCGCTGCTCTCGCCCAGCCCGAAAGGACATTCCATGATCGTATTTCGCAAGAGCTCTTCTTCCTCTGCTTGCACGTTAAACCCGCGCCTTTACCGCGGTCTCCTCGCTCTGTCTGCTGCCGTGGTTCTCAGTACTTCATTGAGCGCGCAGGTAAACCAGGGCGGTGTGACCGGCCACGTGGTCGATCCTTCCCATGCCATGCTGCCCGCCGCTACGGTTATTGCGACGAACACAGAGACGCATGCGGTCCGGCGTTCGCGGACGAATCATGACGGTCTCTATGACCTGTCGTCCCTGGCACCCGGCGTCTACACCCTTGAGGTCGAGGCACCGGGATTTGGTAAGTCAACCGGCAGCGTCACGGTGCAGGCGGGAGCGGTGATCACGCAGGACTTCTCGCTCGCCGTGGGGAAGGATGTGGTGGAGATCGCCGTCGTTGCGGGCGGAGCACTGGAGCCGCAGTCCGAGAGCCATGAACTGAAGCTGACGGTCGACGAAGTCGAACTGTCGGAACTTCCCACCAACGGACGGAATCCGTTGTCCGTGGCACTGCTGGCACCGGGGTCTGAATCACCGTCCGACGCCACGGTCAACACGTCCAGCGGACAGTCTTTCGGCACCACGGCCAACCAACTCCACCTGGGCGGTGGCATGGATTCCCAGACAGGCTATCTGCAGGATGGCGTGCAGAACGTCACCCTCTTCACCCAGTCGGCAAATCTGCTCCCATCGGTTGAGGCGATCCGACAGATGACCGTCATCGTAAACGGAGCGGATGCGCGCTATGCCAATCCCAGCACCGTCAACATCCTGACCAAGGGTGGCACGAACCGCGTCCACGGTTCGCTTTTCGACTTCCTGCAGAACGACGCGCTGAATGCGCAGAACTATAGCCTGACCGGCGCCAGCCAGGTTAAGACGCCGGTGCGCTACAACCTGTTCGGTGGCAGCGTAGGTGGCCCTGTCTTGCACAATCGCCTGTTTTTCTTTGGCAGCTATCAGGGCCTGCGCCAGCGCACCACGGCCTACACCACGACCAGGGTCCCGACTAACCTGGAGCGCGCGGGCGACTTCAGCGAAGGCAAAGTGGCAATTTATGACCCGCTGACTTATGTGGGCGGTACGAATAAGAGCTTCACGACCACGACCGGAAAGAATGCGATTCCCACGGCACGCATAACCCCCTTCGCCACGACGCTGATGAAGTACATCCCGCTCAGCAATCTTCCGCTGGATGGCGTCCTCAATATCAACTACCAGGCGCCAATTCGTTCCACCATCGACTCCGACCAATTTGTTGGCCGGATTGACTGGAACATGACTTCGCGTGATCAGCTTTATGTGGCCGGCGGTTACAGCAAAACACCCACGGTCACGCCGTCCTTCATGTCGAGCTTGTATGGGGCGCTTAATGATCAGTCGGCTGTGAACGGCTTTCTGGAGCACACACACGTCTTCTCACCCCGTGCAGTGAATACGTTCCGCGCTGGATATAACCGATCTGTCCTGTTGTCGTCGGTGTTGGGTGCAGGCTCGCGGCCCTACTTTCAGGAGTTTGGTTTGAAGAACCTGGCTCCTCTGCCGTCACAATGGACGCCGCCAACCGTGTCGATCACGTCCTTCTTTACGGCGGGCAATCGCTATGCGCCGCAGGGCGCAACACAGAATCGCTTCCAGTACGCGGATGAGTTGAACTATCAGATCGGCCGCCATCACATCTTCCTAGGTGGCGAATTTCTCCGCACGCAGGTGGATGGCAACTGGACGATTCAGAACAATGGCTACTACACCTTCAATGCAACCCTGACAGGCCAGTACGTCGGCGGTACGAGAAGAGCAAGTGGCAGCGGATGGGCCGATGTGCTGTTGGGCTATCCATCGTCAGCGGCAGGTGCGACCGGTGTGTCAGTGGGCGCCTTCCGCGAGTGGCAGGTGGCGGGATATGCGCAGGACGACTGGAAGGTCACGCCCCGTCTCACGTTGAACGTCGGTTTGCGGTATGACTTCGATAATCCGCCGAATGACAGGAAGGGAAGGGCCAGCATCTACGATCTGCCCACAAACCAGATCGCGGACGGCACCTGGAATACGAACTATCGCGACTTCTCACCACGCATCGGCTTTGCGTATTCGCCGCAGACCAACACCGTGATCCATGGCGGCTTTGGCATCTACTACGCAGGTACACCTTATAACTATCTGCAGTTCCTGCTGGCGCATGCGCCTAACTTCATTACACAGAGCCTCAGCTTCACACCCGCAACAGCGAAGGTCGTCACAGATGTCTTTGTAGCGAATCCTTCGGCCACCGGCATCACGCCGCAGACGCTCGGTAAGACCATGAAGGACGTCAGCGTGCAGCAGTTCAACCTGGGTGTGGAACATACCTTCCTCAGGCGCTACATGCTGAGTGTGACCTACGCTGGTCAGGTCGGCCGGCACTCCTCTGTGCGCGTGAACGCGAACCAGCCCAATGCAAAATCCGGCACCAGCGCGGTCTTCAACGTACGTCCTTACACCTACGCCGGCGATGTATTCGCGCAGTACAACATCGGCTACTCCAACAGCAATGCGCTGCAGACGAAGTTCATCGCCCGACTGCCTGGCGGATCACGCATCATCAGTAGCTATACCTATGGCCGCAGCCTGAACATCTCCGACGGAGACCGCAACACGATTCAGAACGCCTACGATGCAGGTCAGTACTACGCGCCCGCAGCATGGGATCGCCCGCACCACCTGAACGTCGGAGCGCTGCTGCACCTGCCGGTGGGCCGGGGACAGCACTTTCTTGGGTCCGTACCGCGGCCCGTCGACTGGATTGCCGGTGGATGGCAGTTGAACAGTATCTATCGCTACGCCACCGGACTGCCCGTCACCATCACCGCAACCAACACAGCGGATACCAGCAGCATCGGAACGTTCCTGGCACAGAAGGTCTGTGATCCAACGCAAGGCTTCCAGCAAAGTCGTGCACAGTGGTTCAATACCGCGTGCTTTGTGCAGCCGGGCAATGGTGCGTATGGACGCGGTGGACGCGGCAGTGTGCGCCAACCAAATCTGAACCAGGTCGATCTTGGTCTGGAGAAGTCCTTCGGCATCACCGAGAGCGCGCGCATGCAGCTTCGACTGGAGAGTTTCAACGCACTGAACCATCCGCAGCTCTCGCTGCCCGGCCAGATCGCGGTGAACAGCGCCAGCCTGGGAGCATTGAATGGAACAGCGAAAGCCATGCGCACCTCGCAGGTTGCACTGCGCTTTACCTTCTAACCTCTTCCCTGCTTAGAATGGAGGGCCGTCCTCAGCGGCCCTCCGCCGACACCATTCTCACGCGCAAGGACAACGTATGCCCGGCTGCTTCGCACGATCGCTCTGCTCCCTTTTGCTGTTCTCGATGACTCCGGCTTTCGCCCAGGACAATTTCGTGCCAGGCACACGCACCATGGTGGACGCGCACAACTGTTATCCCTACAACGGCCAATGGGCCGACCGTATTGAGCGGGCACTCGCTACAGGCACACCCATCGGCATCGAGCAGGATCTGGCCTGGGTGCTGGATCCGAAGACGGGCAAGGGGCATTCTGTTCTGTCGCACGATCCTCACCCGACTGGCGGCGAGCCCACGCTGGAGTCCTACTTCTTCACGAAAGTCAAGCCGATCATCGAAGCGGAAGTGAAACACCCGCATCCGGAGAACTGGCCCATCGTCACGCTCAACCTTGACTTCAAGACAACGGAAGTGGAACACCTGCGTGCCATTCGGGCTCTCCTGCAGCAGCACCAGGCGTGGCTGACAACCGCAGTCCGTACGAGCGACACTGCTGCCATGCAGCCCTTGCATAAGGCCCCGATCCTCGTCTTCGTCGGTTCCACGGCCAATGAAGAGCAGGTTTTCTACGACGAGATCAAGACTGGCGCACCTCTGTTGGCCTTCGGTGCCGTGAAGGTCCTGGCCTCCGATTCCATCACCGCGCCGGAAGCAGTGGAGACCATGCCCGCCGATAACTTCCACCGCTGGTGGAACAACGGATGGACGGTCGTGGAGAAGGGTGGCGCGGCCAAGGCTGGCCCCTGGGGCTCGCAGGCGGAAGAGCGCCTCCGCCGCCTCATCGAACACGCCCATCAGCAGCACCTTTGGATCCGCTTTTATACCCTCGACGGAGAGTCGACCGAAGAAGCCAAGACTAATGGCTGGTTTCTTACTTACAATTTCCGCTCCGCAGAGGAAGCTACAAAAAGGATCGGAGCTCTCGCTCGATACCATGCCGACTGGATCGCAACGGATCAGTACGAGACTGCCAAAGCGACCGTTCGCAGTGCGTTTGCTGAGAAATAGCTCAGTCAGCGCCTGACAATGCCCTATCACGAACAAGTTTTGAATCACTAGCCGTCATCAGACCTCTTCCGGGATGGCGGTGTGCCCATAGAAGTACTCACTGGTGACGCCACATGGAGGAGCGTTCCCTGCACCGGCGGGGCCGAACCGCCGCAGGTGCGATGCTGTGCGATCTGGAGCAGGGCCGTGACATCGATCTGCCTCCAACCACGACTGAGAGACGGTCGCAGCATGACTGCATCAGCATCCGAGCGTGCAAGTTGTGAGTCGGGATCGTGCAGGTGCCTTCGCGGATGCTATCCGTAAAAGAAGCCCCGAACGCGGTACAAGTTGCGGATCGCTGGCACCTGCTGAACAACCTTGCGGATACGCTGCTCCGGTCGCTTGAGGGTCATCGTGGAGCGGTGAGAGAAGTCCGTGATCGCCTCGAGGTGTCGTTTTTCTAATTATTTGGCCTACTTTGGTTCGAATTATTTGGCACACCTAGGCTTTGCCCGTGATCTTCTGAGTGCAGCAAGAGCAAGCAAACAAAGAGGATGCCTCCCAGAAGGCTGTTCCCGCTCGATTCCCGCACCGGCTTCTGTGCCAAATAGCGTGGTCAGAAGTGTGCCACCTAGTGTGACAAACGACACTTTAGCTTTGCAGCACAAACTTTGCACAGTCCAGGCTGCGCCTCCAGGCCAGCAATACCCAACAGCCCTCTTCGACCGAGTAGCTATCCGAGTCACCGCAATGTCGGCAAACACTTACTCCTTTCGGAAAGGACCTCCAGTATCAAAACTGATCTTCGCATCGTTTGTCATACTCTCCGCAGGCCTCTCCCACTCCATCCAGTTCCCGCGAGTGGGCGGTGCAAATCCGATTTCGTAAGACGCGGGATAGGTGCCAATGACGCGCGCGCCCTCATAGATTTGGACGCACGTATCGGTGCGAACACACATACGATAGGTCCGCTCCCCATCGCCCGCACGCGCACCTTCCAGCGGCTGCCATGCGCCCGCATACCAGTACTCGGCGCGCTTCGGCCGAATCCGTAACCAGTAGCGATTGCACATCGTGCATCCACTCCGCGCAAACGCACGCACTACAAAGTATTCGTCCTCCGCCTGGCTGAGCGCGACAGAAACCTCGACACTGAACCCCTTCACCAGATCGATCGTGTCCATCGCGCCCGTACGCTCATTCGTCCAAAGCGTCCGCGCCACCCGGTACTCCTGCATCTGCTGCGCGGATAAAGTAACTGCCAACACCTTCTTCACCGGCAGATCCACACGCGAAGGCATAGCCTGCGGCCAGTGCTCGCCTGACTCCACCCACTTCAAATTAAACGCGTAATGATTCATGCTGCTCAGCACATGGATCACACCATTACGAGCCTGCAGGATCGAGCAGTAAGCCGTCGGCTCCGCATATCCCGGCCCAAGATACACGCGACCATGGCTCATCCCCGTCACACCGCAATCCGTCTTCTCATTGGAAAGCACACGCCGCACAGGCCACGTCATCCCCTCGTCATACGAGATGCAGATACACAGTTTCGCCAGCTCCCGATCCGTCGCGCGCTGCGGCCCCAGCTGCGACACATCCGGCAAAAATGTAACCAGCACCAGCGGCCCTTCCTTCAGCCGTGTCATCGCAAAGCGCTGTGTATAAGTAACTGGCGGCAGCTCCGTAGCCTGCGCCTTCCACGTCTTACCATAGTCTTCTGAGATGCTCATCGGCAGATGACCATCAATATTCGCGCCACGCCCCAGCGCCATCAGCCGGCCATCCTTCAGCTCAACAATCGCCGCGTGGATGCCGTTGATTGTTCCCTCCGTACACTCCCAAGTCGCGCCGCGGTCCTTACTCAACCACAGTGCAGACCCCTGTGGATGCGCGTCCGCACCAAAGACCCACCAGCCATTTCGCAACCGGAAGATAGGCTGACACACCATGTTACGCAGCCCGAAATCTGGGGCAATATAACGCGGCTTCGACCACGTCATACCGCTATCATTTGACTCACGCAACACAATCTGTAACGGCTCCCAATAATGCGAGAGCGCCGTGCCATTCACGTGATACACCGTCTCCTCACCGTCAAACCACAACGCAGGACAATGATCATTGCGATCCGGCGTGTCATAGAACGGCGCGGCCTGACTCCACTCGTGTTCCCCAAATTGCAAACGGCTGCTGGCCACGCCCAGCTCTCTTCCCTGCTCACGAGCGCACGTATACCACGCAGCGAGTAGGTCGCCGTTAGGGCATTCCGTCAAAGCGGTGTCATGGTTATGCCACGAGTACAGCGGCCCACTCGAACCCTCTGCAATCTTCACAAACGGCACTGGCCCAAAGAAGTAAGGCTTGCTCGCCTCCGGCCCCTGCTCCACTTGCTTAAGCGTGCGCCGCTTCACATGCTCTCGCACCACCTCGACCGGCGCAGACGCACCTGCCGCATGCGGCAACGGTGCAGCACATGCCACACGGAATCCAATCGTGAAACCACGCGTCCCGGGTAACGCCGCGGCACGATTCGCAGAACGCAGATAATACGCAAAGGTCCCATGGCTTCCGCCACGCGTCACTTTGAATATGCCATCACCGGGCCCACCCTCGTGTGAAGCCTGCGGGGCGTACCAGTCATGAACCCACTCCTCCACATTGCCATGCATGTCATACAGCCCCCACGCATTGGCTGGTGTCTGTCCCACACGTAGGCTGACCTTGTCCTTCGCCGCGGTAAAGTCCATTACTTGCGCGTTCTTCAGGTAGTAATCAGGCAGCTTGTTTCCCGTGGCAAACAGGGTACTCGTACCCGCTCGCGCCGCGTACTCCCATTCGGCTTCCGTGGGCAGACGGAATTCCTTGCCTTCCTCTTTCGAAAGCCACGCACAGTAAGCCACCGCCTCATGCCAGCTCACATAGATAACGGCGTCATCATCTTCGTTTGAATAACCAAACTTGCCGCGCACTGCCCGGTGTTTCGGATCGAAGCGCTCATACTCGCGATTGGTCACCTGTGTCGCAGCGAGTGAAAATTGTGTCGCGATCTTCGCCTGCGCAGGTCTCTCATCAGGATCGCCATGAAGAAACAGATCATCGGACAGTACAAACCGTGCAGGATCCCCGTGCGGAAACATCGCTTGTAACTCGCTGCGTGTCATGTAAGCAAGCGGCTCACACATCTCACGCGGAATCGGTAAGGCTTCACCCATGGTGAAGCTCCCAGCCGGAACGCCAACGTACTCCGTACCAAACCTGTCGAAGAAGCTTCCCTGCCGGCGTGCTTGTCCAAATGCCCGCGCAGCAACGTGCACCTGTGTTGCTGCAGCCGTCGTGTAAAGAAACTCACGCCGCGATAACTTCTTCATTACGCCTCCATGCAACCAATAGAAAAGAGCCGCAGGCATTTGCTCCTGCGGCTCCTGGAACTGCATCATCTTCTTAGAACAGGTACTTCAGGGCAAACTGGATCTGGCGCTGCTGAGACCGTGTGCTCTGGATGAGTCCCCATCCAGTGGTCGCAGTAACAGTACGTCCCGGATTGTTATACGAGGAGATGTTGCCCACGTTGTAAGCATCCGCGCGGAACTGCAGCTTGTGCTCCTTGTAGAACGTGAAGTCCTTCATGCCCGCCGCATCCACACCAACGAACCCGGCGGAACGCTCCGTACCCACACCCGAAGTGCCAAACGTTCCCGGCAGCGCCGCGCCGTACGCGCAGACACCGTTGTCTGCACCAAAGCATTGCTGTGCCGACGGGTCCGTTCCCCACCAGTTCGTGGTCGTCCGGTTCTTGATCACCAGCTTGCGGTAATGGTTCGCGCGGCCCGTCCCCTGGTTGCCGCCAAACGCATTGCTCGCCTGGATCGTTACCGGGAAACCGGAGTAGAGCGTCGCATTGCCACTTACCTTCCATCCGCCAATCACCAGATCCAGTACTCGCGGCATCTGGTTTGCAAAGTCGCGTCCGCGGCCAAACGGCAGTTCAGCAACAAAGCTCGACGTGAACATGTGGCGGATGTCATAACCTGCAGGACCATACTCTGACCGCAGATCATACGAATTCTGCGGCACGTTCGAATAACCCGCAATGTTCGACGGCAACGCAAGCCCCGTAGCGTTCGTCAGGTTCTTCGCAAAGGTATAGTTTGCGTTGAACGTGATGCCATGGCTTGCGCGCTTGCGATACACCACCTCGCCCGCGTTGTAGTTCTGGTTCGCCTGCGATTCGAAGATCGTGACTGTTCCCGACGATCCCACCAGGTTGCGGTACGGTGCCGACGTTGCATCGTTATAGCGCGTCCACTGGTTGCCCACACGCATGTTCAGCAGTGCCGATCCAACATTGCCCACGTACGCCACCATCAGTGACTGCGTGTTGCTCAACTGGTATTCCACCGTCAGATCGAACGAAGGCACAAAGGCAGGACGCAGACGTGGGCTCCACGCCGTGTAACTCGTCGAAGGTCCGGCGTTCACATTCTGCAGCGCCGTCGCAGGATTCAGCGGCGTACCCGCGGCAGTCGTCGTCGGCGCAGACGCGGTCAGACTTGCCTGTGCGCTGAACGGTGGATTTGCAGAGTGGTTCAGTAGTCCGTTGAAATCCATGAACGTCGTCGAAGCAAACCCGCCGCGCAGCACCAGGCGTGGCTTCAACGACCACGCAAAGCCAAAGCGAGGGTCCAGCTGACGATAGGTTGGGCTGTACAGTGACCGGCCGTTCCCATTCACACCCGCCAGCAGCAACTGCCCCGTGTTCAGATCCACATTCGCAATGCGGTTCTTCACCTCGTACGTCGGCTGGTCGTACTCATAACGCAGTCCCAGGTTCAGTGTGAAGTTCGGCGTCACCTTGAAGTCATCCTGGAAGTACGCTGCGGAGCGCAACTGGCGCTGCCCTACACGTCCGGTGGCGCCAATGCTGATCGATGCCCCCGAGGCATAGCCCATCACGAAATCCGCGAAGTCATAGCCTTCTGAGATACCGGCCGATGGCCGGCCGGTGAACACGCCGTTGTAGTTGAAGTTACCCAGTGCACCGTACGTGTTCGGGATGAAGTTGTTCTGATACCAGACCAGTTGTCCGCCAATCTTGAACAGATGGCGACCATGCTGGATGGAGAGCTGGTCGTTGTACTCAATGTTGTTATCCAGTGCCAGGCGGCCCGGACCATTCGTTCCCAGCGCTGTTACCTGGTTGCTCGTGGTCTGCTCGGATCCCACCATGCTCTGCTGTGTGAAGCCCGGCACCACCTGTGCACCCGGCAGCGCGACACCCACGGTGGAGTTACCGCTGTTGCCAAACGCACCGCCCAGGTCGGCGTTGTAGGAGTTATAGGCGATACGCGTGAAGCCACCGCGGAAGTCATTCACGATCGACGACGAGAACACGTGCGTCCAGTCGGCCATCGCACTGGTGAACGGGAAATCCTGCACCGTCGGGAACTGCGTCGCAATGCTCGTGCCACGCGGGCCACTGTTCGCGCGCCCAATCGACACCCTTGCAAAGATGCTGTCGTTCTGGCCAATGCGATAGTCGATCTTCACATCGCCCTGGTCGTTGCGGGCCAGGCTCTTCACAGCAGGTGGCAGGTAGTTGAACTTCACACCATCCGCCTCGGTCGAAGGCTGATTCGGCAGCGGGTAGATCTCAGGGTGCGCAAACAGGTAACGCGCCACCGGATTGTTGATCGGGATGTTTCTGTTCCCGGCGAACGGCGCAAAGTTAGCCTGCGAGTTGTAAAGCTGCTTGGCGGTGCCGGTACGCGCAACATAAGCAGGGCTCAGCAGGACCGAGAAATCGCCTTGGCGGAACGCAGCCGGGGCCACGCTCACCAGGCTCTGCGAAGACGACGGCTTGCGGTATCCCATGTAGTCGACAAAGAAGAACAGCTTGTCGTGAAGGATAGGTCCGCCAAACGTCGCACCGAACGTCTGCTGCGTGTAATGTCCACGCTCCGTGGGTGCCGTTCCGGCCGGCTTCCGCTTGTTGCCAAACGTATTGGCATCCTGCTGCCAGTTCTGCAGGTAGTCATACACTGACCCGTGGTACCGGTTCGTGCCGCTCTTCAGAATGGTCAGGATCTGGCCGCCGGAACCGCTGCCATACTCCGCGGCCGGGTTCGTGCTCACCACGGTCACCTGGTCGATTGCCTCCGGCGCTGGGTTATAACCCGGCAGGCCAAAGGCGAAGGAGAGATTCGCGCCCGTGTCGAAGAACTGAATGCCATCCAGCGTGTAGTTGTTTGACGTCAGCCGATTGCCGTTCACAGAGGGCGCGGTCGCCACGCTCTGCTGGCGCACGCCAGAGTTGTTCGGGTCGCCGGTAGCACCGTTCCATTGATTCTGATTCGTCAACGCGATACCCGGCATGAACTGGGTCAGCTGCGTAAAGTTACGGCCGTTGATCGGGATGTTATCGATCGTCTGCGCGTCCACCACCTGGTTCACGGTGCCGTTCTCGGCATTTAGGATCGGCACCAGCTGTGCCTTCACGTCCACCGACGCAGCCACGCCATCCAGCCGCATCGCAGCGTCCAGCTTCAACTGCTGATTGGTCTCCACCGTGACAGGACCGACCGCATACGGCGCAAATCCGGGGGCAGAGACCACCAGCTTGTACTGGCCGATCTGCAGAAAACGCAGCGCGTAGATGCCGTCGTCATTCGTCACAGCCGTGCTCTTCGCATTGGTGCCAGCGGAAACGGCCGTAACGGTCGCGCCCTTCACCACTGCTCCGGAAGCGTCCGTCACCGTGCCGGAGACGGAGCCCGTGATCGTCTGCGCATGCAGCCCTGTGCTCACCACCATGACAGCCGCCGCGCTCAACAGAACCGAGGTGCCACTCTTCTTCCGCAAACATCCCAACATCTCTTCGTCCCCCACGAACCTGCGAGCAGCGATCACGTCGCTTTCGCAACATCCTTGTAACAGTGTGTGAGGCCACGCTAATGCAAGTGAAGAATGAATGGCAAGTGAATTGTCGACAGTTTGGATTATTTCTGCCGACAGATCCCCTAACACTGCATTACAACCGTCTATCGACCTGAAAGTACCCTTCAGATGGACCCGGTAGCTGCAGAGGTTGGGGGTGCGCATCGCGCGGCAGCGCACGCAGGTCGCTGGCACACCGCGCAGAAGCCGTCCAAGGGGGTGACTGAGACGTCTCATTCTGTGCCGAAATGGGCAGCGAAGCACACCTTAGAGCAGGAAGTCAGAACAGAATCGCTTCCTCGGCGTGCCGCTCTTCCGACGTCTTCCGTGAGATCAACTGGCTACGCTCCCACGAGTCGAACTCTTCGAGGCGCTCCCGCATGCTGTTCTGAATGTGGGCCGCCAGCAGGCTCCGCACAGCCTCAGGATCGTTCTTCTGCAGAGCCTCGGCGATCCGCATATGTTCATCCAGCACACGGTCCAGCATGGCGCGCGTATGTCCCCTGCGACGCATGGAAAAGATCTGAACCAGCACGCCCGCCTTACGAAGAATCTCGTGCATCGCCCGGTTCAACGTGAGCCGCACAATCTGCTCATGGAAGCGGCGATCCAGTTGCGTAAACTGCGCCATCCCCTGGTCATTCAGGGCGCTATGCACATCCGGCAAAGAATCCCGAAGCTCACGAATGCCAGCGATGGTCGATGTCAGAGCGTCCACCTCCTGCGGCAAAAGCCCATTACGAGCTGCCTTCTCCGCAGTAAAAAGCTCCATCGCCTCGCGCACTTCACAGAGGTCAATGATGTCGCTGCGCGTCAGCTTACGAACCTGCGCCCCACGGTTGTGGGTCGTCTCCAGGATCCCTTCCGACACCAGCAGACTGATCGCTTCACGCACCGGCGTACGGCTGCTGCCAAGCTCCTTCGCCAGCAACAATTCGGAAAGTGGCTTACCCGGCGCAAGCTCGCCGCTGTTGATCTGGCTCCGTATGTGCTGGTAAACCCGCTCACGCGCAGGAACAGTCGAACGCCGTGTCGGGCGACGCACCTGCGTCTCCACCTTCTTCAGTCTTGCCATAGCTCTTAAACCATAACTTGCTTTTCGCTCACTGCCACATCTTTCCAGCGCAGCAACGTCTTACGGATTTCCGCATACTCTTCCTCGCTCGGAGAGGCATAAGGAGGCGCCATCACAGCAGTCCCGATTCCCTGCACCTCCAGCGCCGTCTTCAAGCCGCGGACAAGTCCCGACTCGGCAGCACCCACGCCATAGAAGTCTTCTTCCACTGCAACGACCCGCTGCTGCAATGCGTCACTAAGAGCCACATCGTCCCGCAGGTAAGCCTCGTAGAGATGCACATACAAGTGAGGCAGCAGGTTCGCACCACCACACACGCCACCATCCGCACGCTCACGCAGCGCCGCCAGCAACATGCGCTCCGGCCCAACAAGCACCGAACACTCAGGGCGCCCTGCAAAGATCGCAATCGCCTGCTTCAACTGCTCAAAGTCACCGGAGCTGTCCTTCAAGCCAAGGATGGGATCCAGTCCACTGAGAGCTTCTAGCACCCGCACGTTGAACTGCGGCAGGTTCCCGAAGGGAACGTTGTAAAGGTAAGCCGGCAGCTTCGACTCATCCGCCACCTGCCGCCCAAACCGAACGATGTCCGCCTGCCCAAGCGCCATGTAAAAAGGAGGCGCAATCGCAATCGCATCCGCCCCTGCCGCCGCAGCATGCTCACTCGTCCGCAGAACATCATCGACCGATGTCTCAATCGCCGCAACCACCACCGGCATCCGCCCATCTACCACCTCGCAAGTAACCTCAACAGCGCGCCGCCGAATACCGCGACCCAGCGCAGGCCCCTCCCCAGTAGTCCCCAACGCGAAGATCCCGGACACCCCACCCGCAACGATTCGAGACAAAAGCAAGCGCAAAGCCACCTCATCCAAAGCCCCCGAACGAGTCAGAGGAGTGACAGTTGGCACAACAATACCTTTGAGCAGCTTTACGTCGAGTCCGGTCTTCATTTCAGGCCATCATATGACAGAAACTGTCGACAGTGTGTATTTTGTTGGGATGGCCACCTTCAAGTCGGAAGGAACTTCGCCGCTTCACGCTCTGCGAATCCGAAATCCTCCCGGCCGCCTCACAGATAATTCCACGTGCATCTGCAGTGCCAACGAACGTTTCGCCGTTCGACCTTACTAGACAGGTCTCCTAATGCGTCTGCGTCTCGCCATCTTCTCGTGCTTTTTCCTATCGCTTTCACACGGCGCTGTTGCGCAGCGATTGGTGTTGGTAGCGCAACCGCGGACGCCGGTCCAGATGCGCTATTTCGATTTTTTACTGAAGCAGCTTGCCGACCGTGGCCAGCAGGTATCCATGTCGGGCAGGGATAAGGCTGGTTCGACGGATCGATTGATTGTAGGCACTGAGCAGCAGATGCCATCTCTTCTATCGCCCGCGGAACTGGGTATGTGGCAGCAGAAGCGCGAGAGCCGTCCAATAGGCCAGGAAGGCTATAGCGTCACAAGTCTTGGGCGTGGCACGCACAAGACGCTAATCCTCTCTGCGGCGAGTGAGCGTGGCGAATTGTTCGCCGTGGGTTGGTTCTTGCGCTCTGCCACTTACGATCATCGAACATTGCACTTGCCGTTTACAAATTCGTACACAACGAAACCCGACCGGAACGTGCGCGGCTACCAGATTGGGTATCGCATGAAGAACAACACCTACGACGCGTGGACGCTGGACCAGTTCCGCCAGCAGATGCTCGACATGGCCGTCTTCGGTTTAAATACCATGCAGGTCGTCGCGCCGATCTCTGACGACGACCCGACAAGCCCGCTCTTCCCCGCTCCCGCTGAGACTACCGTGCTGGGTCTGTCGCAGATGAGCCAGGACTACGATCTCCGCTTCGATCTCTTCTACCCCGAGATGGCGAAGAACTATGCGGATCCCGATCAGTCAGCAAAGGAACTGAGGCAGTTCGAAGACCTTATCCGCAAGCTGCCGCGTGTTGACTCGATCCACGTTCCTGGTGGCGACCCGGGACACACGGCCCCGGAAGTTCTGCTGCCGCTGATCGAACAAGAGGCAGAGATCCTTCATCGTTACCATCCAAAGGCCGAGGTGTGGGTCTCCGCCCAGGGATTCACGGCGGAACGATACAAGCGCTTCTATGAACTGCTGGAACAACACCCGGCTTACCTGAGCGGCATCTTTTTCGGCCCGCAGTCACGCGAAAGCATGGAACAACAACGAGCAAAGATTCCTGCCGCGTATCCCATCGAATTCTATCCCGATACAGCGCACGCCATGCATTCGCAGTTTCCCGTGCCCAAGTGGGATCCCATCTTCGCGCTGACCGAAGGTAGAGAGCCGATTGATCCACGGCCTGCAGGCTTTGAGCATATCTACAAGCACTTCTACCCCTACAACAACGGCTTCATCGTCTACTCAGAGGGTGTGAACGACGACATCAACAAGGTTCTTTGGGGAGGCTGGGGATGGAGTCTGGAACGTCCGACTCACAACACCTTGCTCGACTACGCTCGTTACTTCTTTCAGGCTGCTCCAGCGGATGACGAACGAATCGCATCGGCCGTTGAAGGGCTTGAGCGGAATTGGGATGGCCCTTTGCTGCAAAACACCGGCATCGCACCTGTGCTCGCAAAGCTTGAAAAACTTCATCCTGCAAACTCGGTCAAGAACTGGCGCTGGGACAGCCTACTGTATCGAGGTTCGTACGACCGTTATTTACAGATCAAACGCCTGCGGGAGCTGCGTTCTGAACAAACGGCTCTGAAGGTAGTCGCCGACGATACATCGCCCCCCTCAACACGCATTGAGGGGGCCATGAGAGCGCTGCGCAACAGCGCGCCGGATGCAGAGGAACGGAAGCTGCACACGTCGCTCACGAGCTTAGCATCGGCGTTGTTTCAGGAGTGTGGCCTGCAGCTCAGCGTCAAGCTCTATGGTGCTTCGAATTGGGAACGCGGGGCCAACTTCGATCGCATTGACACACCTTTGAACGACCGCACCTGGCTTGAGACCGAGTTGAATAAGGCAGGGACGTTGCGTAATAGCGAGCAGAGGGAAAAACTCTCCCGTATCGCAAACTGGTCGCATCCCGTCCCCGGCGCGCTCTATGACGATCTGGGTGATCCCGCGAGCGAGGCGCAACTGGTGAAAGGGAGCGGTTGGCAATCCGATCCGGAACTCTATCACTCATCAATCGATGGGATCGCCGACGAGACGCTCGAGAAGGGATGGCGACTCTCATGGCTTGACTATGCAGAGACTCTCTACGAGCAGCCGTTGCAGCTTCACTACACCGGCCTAAAAGGGGCAACTGCCTACACGCTTCGGATAACCTACGCAGGTGAGGAGTACAAGCTGCCGATGCAACTGAAAGCGAATGGTGTGACCCTGCTCGCCGCGCGCGTGCGAGCTTCCAATCCCGAGCAAATGGAGTTGCCAGTAAACGCAGAACTCATCCACAAGGGTGAACTTACGCTCGAATGGAGCCGACCCTACGGCGCTGGGGGTGGTGGCCGAGGCGGACAAATAGCTGAGGTCTGGCTGCTGCCCGTGGAGCAGAAACAGTAGTTTTCATTGACCACGATAGATGCATGAAAGCCCGAGGCACAGGGATTCCTCTCGCGGTGGGCCTTAGTATGCCATTTGGAGCGCAGCCTTGGCACGCAGGAAGCTTACCATCACAGGGCGGACAAGGAGCTCTCGCACTACCGCAGCAGCATACTTTCGCACTTAATCGCCGACATTTGGTAAAGAACATTGCTGTACGTATCCGTTGAGGTAGGGAATATTGACGGTAATGAAGAGGCTGATGCAGCTGCGCGCGAACAGAACTTAGCTACTTAATTATCAAGACAACAGCCTAAGACGACAGCAGCGATCTTCAGCAACCAAGAACCTCCCTAAGTCTGTTCATTGTCCGATATTTGAGCTTTCCTAGTTCGCATCGCTCTACTGCGAAGCTGTTCGGGAGAGCAGGATTTCGGCCTGCTGCTGCGGATTGAGCCACGCAGCGGCACCAGTCCCTACCCACCTCACGCGATGATCAGCACCAAGCAAAACGAGCGCCGGCCCCGACTCCATGCTCAAGGTCTCAAGCAGTGCATCGTTCGTGTAGTCAGCACGGATTGAGGGAGGGTTCGCCGTGCGTTTCGCAGGGGCTGGCCGTGTGCCTATCAACACTAGCCTCGCTTCCGTTCCCGGCTGCAGGTGACTGCGAAGCGAATCCATCGCGAGGGAGAGCGCAGGTGCATCTGCCGCATCGACCATCTCCACCACCAGCAACGTCGCTCTTGCAGTGACAGGAGCCCGTCTGGTGATAACTGGCGGGTAGGTGCTTCGCGCCACTTGGATCGTTGGGGCTTCTCTCCCCAGCCACTCGTACGCGGCTCGGCCACGCTGAGCGGTGTACTGGTCTGTTGCTGAAAGAGGGGCCGTGCGAGCAGCAATGGCCCCAAGGAGCAATGTTCTCTCGGTCTTCTCAGCGTCCGTCTGCCCAGCGGCGCGTAACAGCGCCAGGAAGTGCCAGGCCTCGGCCTCAGCTTTCCCGGAAGGCAATGATGGCTTCTTTCCGGAGACGGCGTCGAGGAGCCCAGCCTGCCGCATCCTAGCCGCTGCGATCCCGTCGTCGGGTCGCATGACCTCGAGTGCAATTATCACGTAGGTAAAAACCGAATCTATGTCTTCGTCGAAGGGCACTCGTTCGTACAGCTTCTTTAAATCCTCAAGGGCTCGTGCCACTGCCTGTAGACTCAGGTCGGCCTTTAGCAGCAGAGCAAAGCCAACGGGCAGGTGGGCCGCTTGCTCCGGTGGAGCTGACTTACGTGTGTACCAGCGCGCTGCGGAATAAGTGCCTTCCCAGTCCCGCCCAAGAGCGCACAGCCTGGCCAACGCCAGCGCTTCTTCGCCCTCATGTGGGGTCTGCTCAATGCGGCTGCAGTCCGCCTTGCCCTGCTCGGGGTGGCTTTGAAAGCAGCGAGTTCCACATCAGACCAGTTCGACATGTCCGCGCGAATGCGTTCAAAGAACGTCACGAAGAATAGGAAGTGGATCCAAGCGAGACGCCCGAAGCGCCGGCCCGAGGCAAGCCAGCGCTGAAGCAAGCAGCAGCAACAATGCTACGGAGAGCGAGCCTCCGAAGGAAGAATGATCGATCTGCATCCAGTGCCCAAATATCCGCGCCAGGGCGAGATTCACGGATAACCCAATGAGAACCATGAGCGATACGATTAGAAGAACTGGCTTCATGACCGTCCACAACACGTGCCCCCGTGATGCTCCCAAGGCCAGACGTATCCCGATCTCCTTCTTTTGCCCATTCGCCAGGAACAAGGCGCTACTTGCGATGCCGAAGAGCGAGAGCGCCAACGCAATCACACCGAACACCGTGAAGAGCACTGAGAGCATGTGCTGCTGCACCCAGATTGTCTGCACACTCAGGACGTGCTCCAGCGTTTCGATCCTGTTGCCACCGATCCTCTGTTCTGCATCCATGCCATGAAGCGCGCGCCGGAGAGAGCGATCGATGGATGTTGGAGCCCCAGTAGACCGGAAGAAGATTTGGGCATCATTCCACATGAACGCGCTGTAGGGAACGTAGATGGCAGGGGCGACCGGCCTTTCGAGGCCGTCATTGCGCGCATCGGCAACGACACCGATGATCTGACGCCACTCTCCACTCGAGGGAGAAGTAATGTTGGCAGGTCCGCCATCGTTCTTGAGCGCCTCGGACCGCACTTGCGCACCCAAGACACCTTTCCCCTTCATATACCGGTTCACGAAGGACTCGTTCACTACGGCCACGAAATCTCCCTTGCGGTTTTCATCGTTCGACCAGAGACGCCCTCGCAGGAGGGGGATCTTCATCGTCTCGAAGAAGCCGGGGCTAACAAGTTGGATAAGTGCCCGCGTTGTCTCCTGCGGCTTTTCTCCGAGGAACTCGAATGGCGCCGGCGACCCAAGCCCCCCGAAGGGTTGAGAGGGTGGTATCCCGGTTGATGAGACACCGACCGAAACCACTCCCGGAACGGTCGCCACGGTATCGGCCAGCGCTTCAATGTGATCCGCATAGGCCTGCTGGTTCTTTGTTGGATCGATCTTCAGCGGGAGTCCAATGAAACCCACGTGATGAGGGTCGTGCCCGAGATCCATGGTCGTGATGTGACGGAAGCCAGCAAGAGCCATGAATGCGGCATTAAGAAGAATGCACGTCAGAATGGTTTGAGCCCCAACGAGCAGTGGAAGCGAGCTCCCTCTCGGCGACATCTGACTGCGGCCGTGTGCCTGGATGATCTGGACAATATCGGGTCGGGAAAACCGAAGTGCTGGAGCAAGCCCAAAGGCGATACCCGCGACGACTCCTATCGCCACGGAAAAACCGAGAACAGGCCAATTCACCGTTGCAACGGCCTCATGAGGGAATAGGTCAGGCATAAGTTGCAGCGGCATCCGCGAAAACCACAACGCAATTGCTACGCCCAGCACTGTGCCAGAGAGTGCAATCGTCAAAGACTCAACCAGCAGTTGCCGTATTAGCCGGAAGCGGCTGGCCCCTAGCGCGGAGCGGATCGAAAGCTCCCGCTCGCTCGTCTCTCCGCGGGCAAGCAGTAGTACGGAACAGTTCGCACAGCCGATAAGAAGAAGCAGTACGACCGAAACAAAGAGTAGAGACAGTGTTCGTCCGGTCCGCGAGAGGTATGGTTTCGCTATGGGTTGAACATCTACATGGAAGTGTTTTGGAAAGTGCGTCGGGTTTTGTCTCTGAAAGTCCTTGAGATAAACCTGGAAGTCAGAATCCGCCTCTGAGGCAGTGACACCTGGTTTCAGCTTGATCCATGGCAGCAGCGCTGGAGCCTAGGAGGCGCTCCACGGGATGTAGCAATCGGCATCCCCCACAGTCTCGGTGAACGCGAATTCAGGTGCTCCGCCGCACGATGGCGACTCGAGCCCAGAATCTTGGTTCCGTGAAGGACATTCAATCTCACCTGCGGCACTCGCGAGCGGACACGACAGCGAACGAGTACATGCAGGAACTGCCAGAGAGTGTGCAGCAGATGGTCGGCTCGATCTACGCGATGCTCACATCAGCAGCAACACAGCAGCAGGCGACGTAGAAGGGTGTAGCCGGTACACCCGGCGCGGTTGATGCTAGACGGTGTAGTTTGGCATCAAGTGGCATCAAATCTATTTCGCCAGTGTCGCCAAGTTGTTGATTTGATGGTGGGCACAGCAGGATTCGAACCTACGACTTCCACCGTGTGAAGGCGATAAACGCATGAATTGCTACACGGTCATGGATACACATGGAATGCAGCCTAGACCAACATCCATGCGGGTTCTGTGACGTTTGGCGCAAACAAATAAAGTCCTCCGTCCACGACGATTTTATGACGTACGGGACGATCTATGACGTACGCTATGACGTACGGAGTCCCTATGCCACGCACAGCCAACAACCCGCGCATCGTCAATCGCACCGTCCGCGTAAAGCTCACCGAGCGCCGCGATCCGTACTGGCATCTGATCGCCGAAGGGCAGCATCTCGGCTATCGTCGGCAGGACATCGGTGGGACATGGATCGCCCGGTACTACACGCGCGAGCACGGCAGGCGCTTTCAGGCACTGGGCAGCGCGGACGATACGGCACCGGCCAACGGAACGCACGTCCTGAGCTTCCAGCAGGCTCTAGAAGCGGCGCAGGCGTGGTTCGGCTCTGTCACTCGCTCCGACGCTAGCGGCGTCCACCTGGGGAAATACAGCGTCAAGGATGCCGCGAACGATTGGCTCTCGCGTTGGGATGGTAGCGAGCGCGGGAAGCAGACGGCGCAGTCGAACGTAGACATGCACATCCTGCCCATTCTCGGCGCTGTCGAAGTGTCCAAGCTCACTCGCAGACAGGTGGAGCAATGGCTGCACGACCTCGCAGAGAAGGCACCGCTCAAGGTACAGCGCCGCTTGCAGAGCACGAAGAAACTATCGCCGTCACGGATGAGCAAGGTGGTCTACAAGCATGATGATCCTGAGACGCGCCGCAAGCGTAAGGACTCAGCTAACCGCGTGTTCAACGATCTCAAGGCTCTGCTGACCCGTGCATACAACAACCAGCACGTCAGCAGCAAAGCGTCATGGGAGACCGTAGCGAAGTTTGAGAACGTGGACAAGCCAAAGAATGAATACCTGACTAGCGATGAAGCGCAGCGCTTCATCACGTCATGCCCGGATGACTTCAAGAACCTAGTGCAAGCTGCGCTCATCACAGGCTGTCGCTACGGCGAGCTATGCGGCCTCAAGGCGAGCGCGTTCGATCCGCGCACGAACGTCGTGTCTCTTATGCAGAGCAAGACTGGCAAGACGAAGCACATATTCCTAACGGATGCTGAAGGCGCTTTCTTCGCGGCGGTCTCCAAGGACAAGTCGCCTAGCGAGCTATTGCTTCGGCGCTCAGACGGTGAGGCATGGAACAAATCGAACCAGCAGCAGAGAATGAAGACTGTGCTTCGCGCTGCCCATATCAAGCGCCCTGTACGGTTCCACGATCTTCGGCACACGTTTGCTTCCCTGCTGATTCAGAACGGGACGAAGATCGAAGTCATCGCTAATCAGCTTGGCCACAGCGGTACAGCCATGGCGATCAAACACTACGCGCATCTATCGCCGGATTACATCGGCAACACTGTCCGAGCCAACAAGCCAAGCCTGAGCTACAGCACAGCGAGTGCATGACGAGTCGCAAACTTCGATGGATGTCGAATCTTTTTTTACGGATCGTGAGGATCGGCTCGGAAGGGCTACCGACGAAGATGCTCATGGAAGATGCCCAATTCTCGTATTACTTCTTTTGATGACCATCTTGCCCACCTTCGAAGATTCCCTATCTTCGAAGATGGTCAGTCATATATCTCGTAAGTCCTTTAGATCATGAAGAAGGTCAAGAAACTAGTAATACAGGAATCTTGAACACTTTCGAAGATGGCCAAGGTGGTCAAGATCGCGCGACCGGAAGTTGCCAAAGCCATCCACCGGTCATGCTTGCTTTATGCGCGGTGATGCCTAGCGCGTCCTTTGCGCGGCGGCATGTCTTTGCTGAGATGCCGTGCAGTTCCCTCGCATGTTCCATCAGTTCCTTCGATGGGACAGGTCCGTGCCGCATCGAGTCAAGCAAGAACTGCTGCGCCCTACTCAGCTGGCTTTTCTCATCTTCGTCTTTCTTCTCGTCTTCGACATCGGCCAAAATGGAACGGGACGATCCTTCCAAGGCTTCACCCCAAACCACGCGTGTTGCGACGATGTTGCTGTGCAGCATGAGCGCTTCGATGGTGTAGCTGAATCCACCTGTATCAACAGAGTTGTTCGACTTGGCACGCGTGAAGACGCGGCGTTCTGAGTCCTCTTCGCGCGCTGCGACTAGCACCATGCGAGCGAGCGCGGCGAATGCCTGCGAGCCAATGACGCGCTCTGCACTGTTCTTGCCTGCGGTCCCTTTGGCGAAATGAGTGATGCCCAGGACTGCGCAATCCATCTCGGATGCGAAGTCAACGATGGCCTGCAAGCTACGGCGCACGTCATTCGCCTTGTGCATGTCGCCTGTCACAGCCGTAACAATCGGATCAATGATCAGCAGCTTGATACCGCCAATCTGCGTGACTGCTTCGCGCAGACTTTCCATGTCTCGCGCCGGGTCAAACGCATCACGCTCGCCGTTCTCGTCAATCGTGCCTGCGATGATGCCGTAGCGTGTTTGGTCTGCGTTCACGGCCATTAGGCGCGGCTTGATCGTATCAGCGGGATCGTCCTCGCTACTCCAGATGAGGACATTGCCAGTCTGCGGACAAAGCGTCCCGTCGGGCCATTGCGTGCCGTTGGTGATCGTCGCAGCCATATTAAATGCGAGCGTACTCTTGCCTGTACCGCCTGCGCCTGCGAGTAGCGTCAGCTTACCCTTCGGCAGATAGCCTTCCCATAGCCACGAGATAGGCTCTTCCACAATCTGTGAGCCTTGCAGAAGCGACACGGCTCGCTTGCCTATAGGCTTTGGTGCGATGGCTTGCTTTGCAGTCGTGGCTGAGTCTAGAAGCGCTTGCAGTGGAATGTCAGGACCGTCAGGAAGCAAGGGACGCGGTTTTTTCATTCCGGCCCGGATGCCGCTCTCAATCGTCGCGGCTGTCTGCTCATGTCCATGCTTCGCGACATGACCATTCTCGACACTTGCGGCGTACAGCCGCTCCGCTACGTGCTGAGCTTCGATGCTGCCATTCGCGGCGAGCGTTCCCATGACAAAGCAGGCATCGTTTAGACCCGCGTTCCGCCGTCCCCCAGGACCGAGCGCTGAGAGCTTAGCGACCTCAGCCTCTAGCGCTCGCTCAGCGTAGGTCTTGTCCCTGTCTGTAGCAATGGGCAGGACTTCGCCAGCGCTCTCAGGATCGCTCGCTGTCGCTGAGACAGGTGCGAGCGCGTCTGTAGTCTCAGCGGACGCGCCTATCGAGAGGGACGCGTCGTCTTTCGCTCGCAGATACTTGGCGAGGGCTTCGGGCAGCAGAGGGATTGCTTCCCATGAGCCGTGATCGTGCCGATAGGTCCGGCCATCGGGCATTACAGCGCCAGGACCGACCACATAGCCGCCGCGTCCTCGGACGTCGATACCGGCAGGCAGAGCGCCGGGACTATTGCCGTACGGCACGTCCGTCTTGAAATAGAAGTGCAAGCCACCGCTCGGCGTCGTTACCACGAACGCACTCGATAGGTCGATGCTCTCGCGCGTGCATAAAGCTGCGAACGCTACTCGCCCGTCCGGTCTGTTCGGCTTGGCGACATCGCAGTCTATGACCACCATGTTGTGCTTACCTACCGGGATCGCTGGCAAGTCGTCATCATGCCATCCCATACCAACCTGCCATGCGGGACGTACAGTGACGTCCTTCCACGGGCCTTTAGGCTTCTTATCTGGACCGCAGCCGAACACGGTGAGGCGTTCGCTTGCCAGGGCAATGGCAGCGTCTTTGTTCGTCATGATGTGATCCTTAGTGAACGGTGGGGCTGACTAGATCGTCTGTGCAGTATTTGGCTGCGAAGGCTTGCATCTCAGCCAAGTCCCAGCCGCCCATCCGAGCCATTGCTTCGACCGTGACGGCTGCTTCGGCATCGCTCTTCGGCTCAGTCCAGAACGGGCGGTTCGTCCTGTAGACGGGCAGGACAAGATGGACACCTTCGCTCAGCTTTGTCACAAGGACATGCATCTTCGGCAGCTCGGCTCTAACTTCCGCTGGTACAAGCTGATCGAACTCTTGTGGGTAGGCCGCACGCACTGCCGTCTTGCGCTTTGGATTCATGCGAAAGAACGTGCTATCGCCGAAGTGCGGGATACCCGCATTGCGATCCGGCGTATCGACCCGTCCGGAGGAGAGCGGTCCTCCCACGAATACGGGCGGCATGATTCGTTCGATGATGTTCATGACACCACATCCTTCCTGTTGAGCTTAGGTACGTCATCGGTTGGCAGACTGGCTACGAATGCTTTGATCGAAGCGACTTCGACCAAACGCGATTTGCCAATCTTCATGCTGGATATCTTCCGCTCCGCTAAAAGCTCGTACATCGCGGACCGAGATATCCCACAGGCTTGGGCAGCTTCCACTACAGACACAAGTAGGGGTTCCATGGCTTACCTCAATCCGAACTGCGGACGTTGGGTTCTTACAGGCTTGTCAGAGCGATCAGCAGGAGGAAGACCATTGGACTGCGACTGTCCTAACGCACCGCCGCCCGATGCCCTCGAAAGCGTCATGAGATGAACGAAATTCTTATGCTTGGCGTCCGCGCTTAGCAAGTGCTTACGTAGCCCGTCAGTCGTCATCTCTGCGCCTTCGACCGGCTTGTCGTCGGCGTCCGTCAGAGTAAGCTTGCCATCGTTGCTCGTGACCTTGTAACCGATACGCGATAGCTCAGACAGGAACAGTTCAGGCGTCGGGCTGATCGCTGCGGCAAGGGTCTGCATGGGTTGCGTCACTAGCATGGTGTGCAGGCTTGCTTGTGCAGTTTGTGCAGCGCCTTGCGATGCCGCAAGCTGAGCCTCTAGGTCCGTGATGCGTGCTTTGCGTGTCGCATTCTTCTGCGTCAATTCGGCTACAGTCTGACGAAGCGTCGCTAATTCTTGATTGATCTGCTCGCTCATGCGTCATCACCTTTCTCAAGATGCGTCTTGTCATACGCAGCGTGATGGTATGCCGCACGGTAGCTATCCAGGGTCAAACGCTCACCACGAGCGACGAGGCTTCCACTCGACAGCTTCCAGAAGCCTGCCTCTTGCTCGGTCATCAGGTCAGGGCGACCCGTTGCAAGTAGGTAGAGCCTATCTGCCGGGTCTGTATCCCAGAAGCCCTCACCCCACATAGGCGCACGCGCGGCGGGCTTGGTGATGTCCAGGCCATAATTGGGTGCCTGAGCGAATGAACCATCGGAGAGGGCTTTGCGGATGATCGTTTCCACGAGGCTCGACAAGCTGCGTTGCTGGTCTCTGGCAGCAAGCTCTACGAGATGGCGGACCTTCGCGTCAAGGCGAACGGCGACCGTCTCTGAGCGGGCTGATGTTGGTCCCTTCTTAGTCAATGCGGGCATGGGCGGTCACTCTCTCGGTGTATTTATTCCGCAATAAAGTAAGTGCGGTTAATCCACAATAACCCGGGATTTGCGACCGTCAAGACCTCGACAAGAAGAAAGACTACTAATGTTAATTGCCTGGGTATGTCGCGCTTGGCAACGCAGCACGACATAGCTGCGCGACAATTCGACACGGCCTTATCTCTGCCATTTCACCGGAACATGGTGCGCATATTCGCGAGCCAAGATGCCGTAACGACAGGCATCTGCCCCATGGTCTTGCGAGCTTGTGTCAACATCTTCGGCACGGCGCTCATCCCTTGCGACGTAGGGCACAGTTGCCCAGAAATAGGCGCACGATCTACTGATGAATAGGCCTGCGATGTCAGGCTTACCCGCATTGGCAAGCAAACGTTTCATGGTCTGCCATCCAGTGATGCGATCTGCCTTCCCCGCACGAGTGAAATGAACGCCTGCCCGTTGAAACTCCTCTGCAATGCTTCCCGCGCTTGCGCCCGTCCGTGCGAAGATCGCATCATCAGCTACTCCATCGGCGTCAATGTCCCACTTAGCGCAAAGCTCGCGGATAGCCGACGCGGTTTGATCGACGTTCCATCCCATGCCAACGGCTAGGTTATTGGGCTTATGGGTAGCAAGCTCATCGACTAAGACGAATGAGCCGCGCGTGTAAAAACGTCCTTCCCATTCTGCGCCGGGGCTCTTCGCCAGAACGTATGTGACAGACGGCGCAGCACTGCCGAAGTCATGGGTAAGGAAGACATGCCAGCCCTCATCAGGTGCAGGCAGCGTCTTCCACGGCGGGACAGCGTTGCGCTCTTCGGACAGGCACTCGGCGAAGTACGCACCACGGATGACAGTCCAGTCGCCATCGCGCCATGCGCGTAGCAACTCAGGGTCATCAGGGCATGACGATTCAAGCTGATCTAGGTACTGCTCACGGTCAATCTGATTGTTACCGTCGAACGTGCTCGGCGCGTAGACCCATTCGCGCTTGCTCTTGACTTCATAGAACGGTGTCCATGGCGCGGTTTGGAAGACATAGCGCTTCGCTATCCAGTGATGCCCAGGTCCGCCCGGATTGGCTGCGATCACCGTGCGAATCGGGATCTTGTTTGCGCCGCGCAGGTTGCTGCGCATCATGTCCAGAAGCGACGGATCAGCGAACTGTCCTGCCTCGTCAATCATGAGCAGCGTAAATGAACGTCCCTGATACTTCGTGTAGTCCGATGCTGTCTCAAGCTGTCCAAGTTCCATGTACGCGCCATTAGGAAAGCGCCAAACGTGCTCGGCTGCGTTGTACTTGGCTTCCGTCCCATAGACCTTGCCGAACAGTTCACGCGTCACAAGCTCGAAGTCTGACAGCCCTTTGTACGTCTTTCGCAAATACAGAATGCGAGCCTTGACTCCGTACTGCTCTGCATGGCGCAGCGCCAGATATGCAAGTCCGTATGACTTGCCACCGCCACGACCACCACCTAAGAACACGTCGAAGCTCTCAGGAATTGTCATCAGGTTCTCTTGAAACGGATTGAGGCTTAGCTCTTCATTCGCGACCATCATCCACCCTCTTTGGCTTAGCCGTAGCGACGGCTTCGATCGTCTTGTACTGCTCTGCGGTCATCGCACCGGGAAGATTGAAGACGATCTGTACGCGGTTGGACTGCTCGCTTTGATCGCCTTCTCTGTAGCCATGGCGAGCTTTTAGCAAAAACATCGCGGCGGTCGCGTTGGCCTTCTGCGTGGCTGCAACGTAAAGCGAGTTATGCAGGGTCATGCGTTCGGCTTCGCGCCCATTTGCGAAGCACTCGGCAAGCTCTGCATCTTCATCCATCCAGCGATTGAACGTATCGACAGACGTACCGAAGTACGCCGCGATGCCGCGTACGCTGTGGCCGGTCGCAGCGAGCGCCCTCGTCTCGGCTGCACAGCCTTCCGGTGCATTCTTCTTCTCTGGCATGATGTGTCTCCGAAATGAAAAAGCGAGGGACCATGCACCCCTGCATGATCCCTCTGTCCCGCCACGGGAATCTTTACTTGCTGATGAGGAAGGCGAGCGGCACGGACTTGCGCTGCGACACCGCACGAGTCCAATGGGCAGCGACGGCGAGGTCAGCAATGCTCGGCGAATCGCCTGCGATGGCGCTTCCACCCGTGCCGTCTGTCCAGGCGTAGCCTAAGGGATGAATGCCGACGTTCACGCGGCTGTGAAGCACCGTCTGACCGCCGCCGTTACCCGCAGCCGGGACGCGGAAGAGTTCCGTCCCATAGCCTGTACGCGGCGCAGACATGCCATAGCCCAGAGCGCCCGGTCCCATCAGAATCGTGGTGTAAACGCCAGACGCGGGAGTCAAGCCATCGTCAACGATAACCGCCATGCCCTTGTACGTGGCGATCTCCACGCCATTCTCTGACGGCTTGAAAAACGTGATCTCGTCATTCTTCAAAGCCTCACCGTAGATGTGGCTGTGCATGGCGATCATCTTCACGTCGCCCAAGCGGTCGCCCATGGTGAGCGCGGTGTCAATGACAGACGAACCGTTGAACGATGCAGCCGCGCCAGCGAGACCGGAGATGTCCACGACCATATCGCTTGCGTTGTTCGCGACGTTGGAAGCGAGCACGCCAAGCAGCGTGTTGATGACTCGCTTCTCGACCTGACGGTCCCAATACGCTGTTACACGGTCCTGAATCCGAGCAAGGGCGCTATCGCCTGACAGTTCCGACGCAAGCGACATCTCTGACCAGGACGCATGGAGAAACGACTTGCGGACAGTTTGCTTGTGCGCGCTGATCTTCTGCGGCGTGCTCAGAATCGCGGGATCGTCGTTCGTGATGTCCGCTTCGACATCAGGAAGATCATTCCAAAACGGAACGGTGAAGCTCTCTGCGCCTGCGCTAAGCTGCGCGGCAATCAGAGCGTTGTTTGCGACCACGCCACTCTGCGAGAGAGCAGTGGACACGAGAGAGTTCTCCACCTGATACGCGGTGAACTCTTCAGGGATGATGACGTCGATGAGCTGTGTGACTGCCATGGCTGTGCCTCGAATCAAAATGAACGGCTTGATTCGGGCTGGCCGACTGGCGAGACCCGCCTAGCGACTGCTAGGGGTGTGACCTGTACTGCGGAGCGCGACTGCGCTTTCAAGGAAACTAGCGCACCTTCCCATGGGGTGCAAGGAAAATGCGCTAGCGGACGGCGGTGGACATTTAGCTCAATGGGTTGTAGGACTCGAAGTGAAAGCGCTCTCTATATTCGGGATGCTGCTCTAGCAAAACTTCGATGATGGTTGCTTGACGTTCCAACAGCTCGATGATTTGCACGTATGTTGCGTCCACATGAGTCTCATCTTTGTAGCCGTTAAGTTTGAGGTTCGATACCTCGTCACGAATTTCCTGCACGATGCTCATGCTGCCTTCCTATATCGGGTTACACGCGCGGGGCCGTACTGATTTACACACGTAATTGTTCGCTTTATCAGCCGGATGATTGCGAAAGCATGTCGGAGCTGGAATAGCTCGTCTTTGCTGGCTGCGGAGCGATCTCTTATCGCAGCCGTGATGGTGTGCATCGCATCGAAGTTGCGCCGCCGATGTTTGAGCGACACGTTGCGTTCGTCCTTCGAGTAGTGGGCGTAGAGAGCTTCGAGCCTTGTCAGAGATAAGGCTTTGAGATCGTGATGGGCGATTGGCTTGATGGGATTGATTGACATCGACGGCGCTCCTCGAATCAGTGGATGATTCGGCGGACTGGGTATGCCCGTCGCGCACCGTCAGGCGAGCTTAGCACACAAGCGGACGCTTACGGACTCAGCCTATATCTACTCGTGCATTCTCAGTACGTGTAGAAAGTTTGCCGCTGGAACGTCTTCGGTGAAAGGAGAGGCAAATATGTAGTGGTATGGGGCTGCGGCGATAGAACCTCTAAACTGATCTATTCTCAAATCTTTGCCGCAGACCATCATGAACTGGATTCCGGGGATGTGGAACCGGTGTACTGATCTAAAGCTCTCGCGCTTTGGCTCTGTTACTGGAAAGTGCATGCCTAGAAGCGGCGGCTCTCGCATCGACACGAAGACATTCAGCGAAACAAATTGGGTAGGAAAGGGTGCTTCATCATGTAAATAGAGCCGAAGCATCTCAGCGTACGGTCCAAGTCGTAGTGCTGAATAGCGCATGCCAGCTTGGGACCATGACTTTGCGGCGGCTCTCCAGAAGACACTCGCACCGAAGTACGTCAATGCTGCGTGGTCAATCCCTTGAATTCCCGACGTGGCATAAACGCTTGACCCGTCAACGCTCAAATAGGGTTCTGTAGCGTACAAGGACTCACGCAACTTGAATTGGTTGCCGCCGCGATAGCAATTCGCCATCGTCCAGCGCTCCCCTTGCTTGTTTAGCCTGTCCTCACATTCATCGCAAAGAAAGTAGTCCTTCATCTGAGCAGACGTTTGCATCTTTGCTGCGGTCGATAGATGGAGAGGGTTCCTGCTGCCCTGGTCTGGACCCTGGAAAAGCCGATAGAGCGCCTTCGGCAGGAGATGGCTGTCCGCCAAGTCACGCTCACGCTTACAAAGTCCGCAGATTCCCTTTGGCCTCATGACCATACTTTAGCGGTCTGGCCGTCACATCCTCTATTCCTGCCCAGACCTAACGACCAGCACACCTATCAAAGATGCTGCCATGGCTTCCATGACGTGACGGGTCTCCTGATCCAGTCCCGGAGTCAGTACAGCGGATAGGCAGATAAGGAAGCCTACTCGGAGTGTCGCCATAGTCCACCTGATCGGCTGGCCCGAACGTCGTGATTGAACGAGCATGGCGACGAGCGCAATGAGAACAGAGAGCCAAGATGCGAGATAGACGTTAGCAGCAAGCCACTTCATCATGCGCGATCATTATGCTCGATATGCACGCATACACCTACGGCAAAGTAGCTCGCGCTCTCCGGGGCTGAGGTCCGGGACGATAGGCAGGCTGACTTGGGGGTGCGGGGGGGTCGCAGACAGGTCTATGACGTACGCATGACGTACAGCCTAAGCTAGATGTCGCTAAGTTGTTGATTTGATGGTGGGCACAGCAGGATTCGAACCTACGACTTCCACCGTGTGAAGGTGGCACTCTACCGCTGAGTTATGCGCCCGCGCAGGCTTGCGCTTGCTGATAAGAAGTTTATCACGCACCCACTTGCCGTCTCCCACAGCCCTGTGCGCAGCCGTCTCCGTCCCCCTACCCCTTTCGGTGCATGCCCTCCAAGCGTCCCGGGGGGTGATGGAGCGCATCCCACCTGAACGTTTGGTTTCGCTTTTCCAGGCGAAGGCCGGTACAAATAAGTGCTGTTCGTCGCGCGGCGACGACGCAATGCGAAGGACCCACGGACGTATGGCAGCAGGCAGCACGGGACAATCGGGCAAGTCAGATCGGTTCTCCGGCGGGCATCGCACTGCGTCTCACGATGGAGCCACGCCCGGCGACGATCCTATGCACGACGAAGACCTGCTCGACCCGGCCGACCCGGACTCCGAAAACCTAGAGAAAGACCCCGAAACTGAGGCAGACGCGCAACAATCCGACGCTGATGGTGTCGGAGAAGATATGGCAAGTCTGGCGCTCAATCCGGGAATGATGGCGGGCTCGGAGGCCGATCTGGCTCCAGGCCGCGCAAATGGCTTCGCAGAAGAGCTTCAGGCAGTCGCAGCCAAGCCGGCAGAGACCGGCGACGCCGAGATCATGCTCCGCCTCAAAGCGGGCGAGCTCGAGTGCTTCGACTACCTGATGAACAAGTACCGCCGGCCCATCGTTCACTTCATGTATCGCATGGTGCACAACCAGGCGATCGCCGAGGAGATGGCGCAGGAGGTCTTCCTTCGCGTCTATCGTTCGCGTGAAACCTACCGCGCTGAGGCTCGGTTCACCACCTGGCTCTACCGCATCGCCACCAACCTCGCCGTCAACCACGCGCGCGACACCAAAAACGAACGGACCGCGCCAACCGTCCATCTGGACGAGCCCGATCCCGAGACGGGCAGCATGCACGACGTCGCCGACGAGACACCCACCATCGAAGCCGATATGGTGCGCGCCGAGCGAATGAGAGCCATCAAGGCGCACGTCATGGCCTTGCCCGAGCGCCAGCGTAGCGCCGTTTTGATGCACAAGTACCAGGAGATGGATTACAAGCAGATCGGATCGGTCTTGAAGCTGAGCGAATCTGCAACAAAATCTCTACTGTTTCGCGCCTATCAAACCTTGCGCGAGCGGCTAAAAGAGTTCGTCTAGCGTATTTAGACTTGAGAAGGAAGGTTGTTATGTTTTCTGCCAAGAAGACGACCGAAGTATCCGATGAGCAGGCCATGCAGGAGATGATGGCGCTCCTCGACGATTGGAAGGCCCCAGAGCCTTCGCCGTGGTTCGACGCCCGGATGATGGCGCGATTCCGCGAGGAGGTCCAGCGCGAGCCGGAGGGCTTCTTCGCCCGCCTGCGCGACCGCTTCCTCTATGGCAACACGGCTACGCTGAAACCGATGCTGGCGGGCGCCATGGCGCTCCTGCTCGTAGCGGGCGGTGGAAGCTGGCTTGAGATCTCGCATCTGCAGCATCAGAAGGCGCCAGCAATCTCGGCGACCGTCGAAGACCTGCAGATCCTCGACAACAACGACCAAGCGATCCAGCAGATGAACCAGCTGCTGGATGACGACACACCAGAAAGCTAAGCCGCTGCACCATGTACCGCTGTTCTGCTTTGTTATGTTGAGCTTTACCTGATCTGACTGGACCGATGCCTCTGCTGACACCATCCCGGAACAACGCCGCGAGCGCAATGCTCGCTGCATCCGCGTGCCTCCTGATCAGCCTCTCTGCCCTCGCGCAGCCAGGCCGCCAGGGTGGCTACGCGCCTCCGTCGGGCGGCATGGGTGGCGGACAGCGCATGGGGTACCCGCAGCAAAGGATGGGAGGCGGACAGCAGCGCATGGGCGGCCCCGGCATGAATGGCCCGTCCATGGGCGCACCGCGCCAGGGCAACTACGGCGGCCCAGCCTACGGGGGCCAGGGCTACGGTCAGGGTTATCCCGGTCCGTCCTACCAGGGCGGAGGTCAGCGCTACTACGGCGCTCCTCAACAGCAGCAAGTCCAGAACGGACAGCGCAGCGTCGGCCCGATCCAGCAGCAAAACAATAGCCAGCGCTACGTCGGCCCCACGCAACAGAACAACAATCAGCGTTACATCGGCCCCGCGCCGCAGGGCGGCCAGCCCGTCCGTGGCGAGCACCTGGGCCAGTGGATGCAGCAGCACAGCAACCTCAACCCCCAGCAGCAGCAGCGTGCCTTGCAGAACGAACCCGGCTTCAACCGCCTGCCGCAACAGACCCAGCAGCAGGTCATGAACCGCCTCAACCGGCTTAACACCATGCCGCAGCAGCAGCGCGAACGCGTCATCCAGCGCGGAGAAGCCATGGAGCACCTCAACCCGCAGCAGCGCGGCGACGTCCGCAGCGCTATGGGTCAGCTCGGCTCTCTGCCCGACGACCGGCGACGCGCCGTTGCCAGGACCTTCCGCGATCTCCGCCAGATGCCCGCGCAGCAGCGGAACCAGATGCTCAACTCTCCGGAGTACCGTCAGCAGTTCACAGACGAGGAGCGCGGCACACTCGGCAATCTGCTCTCCGTGGAGCCCCTGCTCCCCGGCCGCTAATTAGGGATTGCGAATCCGCAAAGCCCCGCTGCGCATCCCATGCAGTATGAGCTCCAGTCAAAACCATCTTGACCGCACCCCCACAGCGCGTTACGCTGCTGGTGTGAAGCTCATCACCAAAACCTGTTGTTGCCGCTGCTGCTGTTCGTAGCCGTGCACCGGGTTTTCGCGTCGCTTTAGTTCCCCTCTGACAACCTTCCGTGCCGTGGCTGCGATCCGTCTTTGTGCGGGTTGATGCGCCTTTGTGTGCGCCCGCACCTGACCGGACCGCCGGCTGCTGCCCCGCTCGCACTCCAGGAGATCGACCCAACATGAACATCCTTCGCACCGCCGCAGCATTCAGCCTGTTCGCAGCTCTGCCGCACCTCGCCGTCTCACAGAAGGTCGCGCGCCACTGGATCGGCACCGCCAATGTCGGCGGCCAGTCCGTACCGGTGCAGTTGGATCTGACCTCCCCCAACAAAGCTGGCCAGGTCACCGGCGCCTTCCTCAACGGCGCCGAGCGCCGTCCGTCCAGCAATGGCACCCTTACCAACGGACACCTCGTGCTCCGCTTCAACTCCTTCGCCCGCACCCTCGACGGCACACTCAGCGGCAACACCCTCTACGCCACCTACAACGGCGCGCGCCTGAAGCAGCCCATCGCCCTTCAACTGCACGCAGACCGCGACGGCAAGCCCGCCAGCGTCTTCGTCCCCGCAGCCAGGGCCGCCGGCAGCAACAAGGGCGCCACCATCAACGGTGACTGGGAGATCGCGCTTCCTGAGAAGTCGAAGAAAGGCGAATCCGCCTGGACGCTGCGCGTCGCGCCCTTTGAAGGCAACGGCGAGATCAAGGCCGTCATCCTCCGCATCGACGGCGACACCGGCGGTCTCTACGGCCGCTACGACGAAGCCGCCGGCGAATACCGCGTCAGCCGCTTCGCAGACTCGGGCGGCTCCATCCTCGCGCTCAAGCCCCAGACCGACGGCTCATTGCTCGTAACGGATCTTCGGGGCGGTGACCATTGGACCGCCAACCGGCCTGAGGTCGCGCGCAAGGAGAACCTCGGCAAGCCGACACTCGCGACCGAGCAGACCACCGTCAACAACCCCGCAGAGCCGCTCCGCTTCGCCGGCCCCAACCTCGCAGGAACCACCGTCAGCAGCACCGACCCCGACTTCAAGGGCAAGGTCGTCATCGCCGCCATCGGCGGCAGCTGGTGCCCCAACTGCCACGATGAAGCGCCCCTGCTCGTCGAGCTCTACAACAAGTACCACCAGCGCGGTCTGGAAGTCGTAGGCCTCTCCTTCGAGGAAGAAGACCAGCTCAAGAACCCCGAGCGCCTCCGCGCCTTCGTCACCCAGTACCGGATCCCCTACCCCGTCCTGGTCATGGGTACACCCGACGAACTCAACGACAAGCTCCCTCAGGGCAAGAACCTGAACTGCTGGCCAACGTCCTTCTTCATCGGCCGCGACGGTCTCGTCAAAGAGACCCACGCAGGCTTCAGCGGACCGGCCACCGGCGCAGCCTACACCGCACTCCGCAACGAAACCTTCGCCCTCGTAGAGAAGCTCCTCGCAGCAAACGAAAAAGCATCCCTCACCAGGTAAGCGCAGACAAATAAGGCCGGGACAAATCGCAACCCGGACCTGACAAGATCACGGCTGCCCCACCCTTTGCAAAGCAAAGGGTGGGGTTCGTCGCGTCAAGGACCTAAAAGAAACCGCAAAGCCGGGTGCCCCATTCTTTGCGAAGCAAAGGGTTGGGTTCAGGCCTGAAAGAACCGGCAAAGCCGGGTGCCCCATTCTTTGCGAAGCAAAGGGTGGGTTATCGTGCAAAGCACGACCGCTCTCCCCAAAGCCACCTCATAAGCCCAAGGACCGCCACCAACGGGTGCCCCTCCTTCGCGAAGCTAAGGCGGGGATTCGTGCGAAGCACGAACCGCATTCGGAGGGGCATGGCTTCAGCCATGCCATAAAACCCACCCGGGAAACCGGCTTCAGCCACTGAGGGATCTTTATCTCCCCCAGCACAAGACGGAACCGCTCAAACCAGCGGCACAGCATTCGCAAACGAACCATTCCGCCAAAGCAGCGGCTCATTCGCCTCCGCGCTCAAACGCACATCATCCACGGCCCCGACAAACAACGTGTGCGTCCCATAATCCAACGCGCCATCCACCCGGCAGAATAGGGTCACCACCGCATCCGCGAGATAAGGCGTCTGCGTCGCATGCGTGTGCCACTCGCCCAGCCTGAAGCGCTCTTCCCCCTGCAGCTGGCCGCTGAAGGGGTGCACCAGCGAGGTATGCCGCGTCGCCAGCAGATTCACGCTGAACCGCCCCGTATCCTGCATCGCCTGCCACACACCCGCCTCGCGATTCACACCCACCGCAAGCGACGGTGGATCCGCCGAAACAGACATGACAGCCGTTGCCACCATGCCCACACGACCACCCGCATCGCCGGAAGTAATAATCGTTATCGTGGCAATCAAATGTCGCATAGCCGACACAAAGCTACGCCGAAGCTCCGCGCTTTCAACGGATTCCGCGTTATCTCGTGTCATCTCTGTTGCCAATCCCTGTCTCATCGAACTGTAACTTTCTAGCGATTGCCATTCTATCGACAAGGCATGTAATGTGTTTCAGGTTTCGGCAGGAGCGGCACGATCGCCCCCCGGACATTGTTGGGAGTATTGCAGGGAATGCGTAACACAACGACTACGATCACGAAAACGGTGAAACTCGCCGCGGAACTTCGTCCTTCTATCCTTCGCCTCAGCCGTCATCTTCGGCGGGAAGCTATTCGGGGCGGCAGCTCCTCCTTGGATGCACAATTGCTCGGCACCCTCCGGGAAGAGCCCGGTCTTGGCGTTAGCGAACTCGCAGAGATGGAACAGATGAGCCGTCCAGCCATGAGCGCACACGTCAAGCGCCTGATGACACTCGGCTATGTACAGCGAGAGATCGCAAAGGGCGACGTAGATCGCCGTCGCATCGGTCTCACCGTCACCCGCACCGGCACACAGTACCTCCGCAACGTAAACGAGCGCCGCGCAGACTGGCTCGCCGACCGCCTCGCCGAGCTCGGCTCCGAAGACCGCACCGCACTCGACCGCGCAGCCAAGTCCCTGCGCCTCATCCTCGAAAGCAGCGCAGAACCGGTCTAAAACTCTTCAACGATCGCAACGCGCTCTCAGCGCGTTCACCCAAAGAATCGCAACAGTGTCGGGCCAGGCTACAAGCCAGGCCCAACGCTGCCGCGCCCCAGCGCCCAAAGAATGGGGTATCGTGCAAAGCACGAACCGTGTTCGGAGGGGCATGCTTCAGCCATGCCATAGAACCACCCAACAAAACCGGCTTCAGACACTGAGGAATCTCTTCTCCCCGGCACAAGACCAACGGGCCTCCACCACCGGGTGCCCCATTCTTTGCGAAGCAACGGGTGGGTTATCGTGCAAAGCACGACACTCTCCCCAAAGCCACCTCATAAGCCCAGGGGCTGCCGCCGAAGAAGACCCTTCCTTGCACCCGATCCCCACCCCGGTGCATCCTTTACAACAGACGTGCAACGCCTGATCCATCTCGTGATGCTGCTCGCCCTGCTCCTCGGCGGCTCCGCCCTTCCTGCGGCGGCCATGCCCTGCTGCAACGCCCAGGCCGCACCCGCCGTAAAGGTCCAGCAGGACGATGCCATGGCAGACATGCCCTCCTGCCATCACGCAGCCGCCGTCCAGGCCACCGCAACCCTCCACTGCGCCCACAACGTCTGTGCTCCCGAACAACGGAACGCACCCGTCTCAGAAGCAGCTCCCACCTCCATCGACGCAACCGCAACACCCATCCTCGTCGAGTCACGCATCCCCACGCTGACCACTGGCTACCCCACGCCGCCGCCAGCGCTCCATCCGCCGTCGCCACCCACGGCGATGCCGCTGCCTCTCCGCGTCTAGTTCCCTTCCTTCCGATCGACACTCACGCCCCAACACCGCGCGTGAACCTCCTAACGCTTTAGGACAACTGAAGGAATTTTCCATGAGTAACCGCCGCAGCTTTCTGCAGCGCGCGTTCGGTCTTGGCGCCGGTCTAATGACCGCGCCGCGCCTCTTCGCCACCACGCCTCCGCCGCATCACGCAACCAACGCGCACAACGTCCCGGTCGTCACCACGGAAGTCGGTGACATGCCCTTCACCATGGACGGTGGCGTGAAGGTCTTTCGACTGATCGCGCACGTGATGAAGCAACAGATCGCACCTAACAAGATCATCGACGTCTGGGGCTTCAATGGCTCCGCACCAGGCCCCACCTTCCAGGTCACGCAGGGCGATCGCGTGCGCGTCATCTTCGAGAACCAGCTCCCCGAACCCTGCTCCATCCACTGGCACGGATTTGAAGACCAGATCCAGTTCGACGGCATGCCCGGCATCAGCCAGGCCCCCACGCGCCCCGGCGAAACCTTCGTTTACGAGTTCGACATCCACCAGGCGGGCACCTACTTCTACCACTCGCACATGGCCATGCAGGAGATGGCGGGCATGCTCGGCGCCTTCATCATGCACCCTCGCGATCCCTACACGCCGCACTGCGACAAGGACTTCGCCCTCCACTTTCAGGAGTACGCCGTCCTCGCCAACAACACCGTGCCGAACACCATGAAGATGGAGTTCAACTGGCTCGTCATCAACGGCAAGGCCGGCCCCGCTGCAACGCCACTCATCATCCGCCTCGGCGATCGCGTGCGCCTGCGCTTCATCAACCTCGGCATGGATCACCACCCCGTCCATCTGCACGGCCACACCTTCCACGTCACCGGCACCGAGGGCGGCCGCATTCAGCCCAGCGCCTGGTGGCCCGGCAACACAACGCTCGTCGGCGTCGGACAGGCGCGCGACGTCGAGTTCGTCGCCAACAACCCCGGCGACTGGATGCTCCACTGCCACATGCCGCACCACATGATGAACCAGATGAGCACCGGCGTGAACGGCGAAGCAACCACCAACGGCCCGCTCTCCCAGGCGAAGAGCATGTCCGCCATGCGCGACATGCAGCAGCAGATGGCCGAAGGACAACCGAAGACAAGCGGCGAACAGATGTCCGGCATGATGTCCATGGACATGGGCGAGTCCGCCATGCGCGAGCAGGACAAAAACATCGCGCCCGACGCCAGCAACGTGCCCAACTTCCCCCAGGACGCCTACATGGAAGGCCCCATGATGAACATGGAACACACCGCCATGCTCGACAAGCCGGAGAACTTCGGCCTGCGACCCGGCTGGAGCAGCAGCATGCAGGGCATGATGACCTTCCTCCGCGTCTTGCCGCCCGCCCGTTACGACGAAGTCATCGCAAAGATGCGCGAAGCAAAGCGCCAGAACGATCCCTACGCCTCCATCCTGCGCAACGAAGGCGGCCGCGCATGAAGACCTATCGGTTCACCTTCCTAACCATCTCTATACTGCTCGCGGCAGCCTCAGCCTCCGCGCAAATGGACAACATGCCAGGCATGCACCACGACAACAAACCCATGCAAAGCATGCCCAACATGAGCGCACCCGCGAAGCCCGCAGCACAGCAACCCGCAGCAACAACTTCCATTCGCCGCGACACGCTCAAGCTGCAGGAATCCGAAGCACCGGACTCCCACACAGGCGACAACCAGCCCGCACCCGAACTCCTTAAAGAAGCCGACGCCAACGCACCGCTGACACTCCAGCAACTCGAAGACCTCGCCACCGCGAACAACCCAACCCTGAAGCAAGCCACCGCTCTGCAACAACGCAGCCAGGCCCAGGCCCGTCAGGCAGCGCTCCCCCCAAACCCGACCATCGGTTACAGCGGCGAACACATCCGCGGCGGCAGCTACGGCGGTGGTGAGCAGGGCGCCTTCGTCCAGCAGACCATCGTCCTCGGCGGCAAGCTGGGCCTCCGTCGCGACGTCTACCAGCAGGCAGCGAAGGCCGACGCCATCGGGATCGAACAGCAGACCATCCGCGTCCGCGCCGACGTCCAAAGTGTCTTCTATCAGGCACTCGCAGCCCAGTCCGCCGTCGAAATCCGACGCCAATTAATGGCCCTGGCACAGAATGTGACTGAGACGTCTCATACCATGCAGAACCTGGGACAAACAGACACCCCAGACGTCCTCCAGGCAGAGGTAGAAAACGAGCAATCCAAGATCGACTACGTCGCAGCCCAACGCGACTATCTCCAGAAATTCCGGTCACTTACAGCCCTCTGCGGCCAACCCAACCTCCCCGTCGCAAAACTAACCGGCGACCTCGAAGCAATCCCCAACCTCGACACAAACGAAACCATAAATAACGTCCTAAACAACAGCCCGGATATCCAACGAGCACAGCAGGAAGTAGCCGTAGCAGAGGCACAACGCACCAGCGCAAAACGCGAACCAGTACCCGACCTGAAGATCCAGGCAGGCGCATGGAACAGCGGCGATCAACTCAGCGACCCAACCAAACGAGCAGGCTGGATGGGCTTCGCGCAGATAGGCGTAGAGCTGCCCTTGTGGAATCGCAACCAGGGCAACAAAGCCGCAGCAGAAGCGGACCTGACGCGCGCAAAGAACGACGTCGCCCGCACGCAGCTACAGTCACAACAGCGAGCGCAACCTTTAGTTCAAAGCTATCTCGCAGCACGCTTCGAAGCCGAACGCTATCGCACGCAACTACTCCCGCGCGCGCAACGCGCCTATGAACTCTATGCCATGAAGTACCAATCCATGGCCGCACCCTACCCACAAGTACTCATGTCGCAACGCACCCTCGCACAACTCCGCATGGCCTATCTGCATGCATTGGAGAAAGAGTGGATGGGAGTCATTGCTCTACAGAACTACACGCTAAGCGGCGCACTCGATGCGCCTTCAAGCAACGGAGATGCGATGTTACGTTCAACCATGGGGGGCACGCAGTGAGCACTTTGCAGGAAGAGATCGTCGAAGCGAAAGTGAAGGATCCTGTGTGCGGCATGATGGTTCTTCCATCGAAAGCTGCGGGCTCAGCAGAACATAATGGTGAGCGTTATTACTTCTGCGGAAAGGGCTGCCTCGCCAAGTTTGAGGCATACCCACAGAAGTATCTTGAACCGCAGCCAACCGCTCCGCCGTCAGCCGCAGAAGCTGGCACCGAGTACATCTGTCCGATGGACCCTGAAGTAAGTCAGATGGGTCCGGGCAGTTGTCCCAAGTGCGGCATGGCATTGGAGCCGGCAGTTGTGACCCTAGCAACACGCACCGAATACACCTGCCCCATGCACCCGGAAGTTGCGAGCGATGCACCCGGTAGCTGTCCAAAATGCGGCATGGCACTTGAGCCGCGCGAAGTCACCGCCGAAGAGGACAATCCCGAACTGCGCGACATGCAGCGGCGCTTCTGGATCGCGCTTGCGATGGCCGTTCCACTGCTCAGCGTGATGGTGTCGGAGATGCTGCCATCCATGCCGCTGCAGCACGCAATGACAGCGCAGACACTCGCATGGATGGAGTTCCTCGTCGCAACGCCTGTGGTGTTGTGGTGCGGTTGGCCGTTCTTCGTACGCGGCTGGCAATCGGTGAAGAACCTCAGCGGCAACATGTTCACGCTGATCGCTCTCGGTGCAGGCGTCGCCTATCTCGACAGTGTTGCAGCAACCATCGCACCATCACTCTTCCCTGCTTCCATGCGCAGCATGAACGGCGCGGTCCCGCTCTACTACGAGCCCGCCGTGGTCATCATCACACTGGTGCTGTTAGGACAGGTGCTGGAACTACGTGCACGTAGTCGCACCGGTTCCGCACTGCGTGCGCTATTGCAATTGGCACCGCGCACCGCGCTGCGATTGGCTGACTGCGGCCATGAGAAGGAAGTATCGCTCGATGCAGTCAAGGTCGGCGACCGCCTGCGTGTCCGTCCTGGCGAGAAGGTTCCCGTCGATGGCATCGTGCTTGAAGGCTTCAGCGCTGTCGATGAATCCATGGTCAGCGGCGAACCCATGCCCGTCGCAAAGGCCACCAACGACGCAGTCATCGGCGGCACCGTGAATGGCACGGGCAGCTTCGTCATGAAGGCGCAACGCATCGGATCAGAAACACTGCTGGCACAGATCGTCTCCATGGTTGCCGCCGCGCAGCGCACGCGCGCACCAATTCAGAAACTGGCAGACCGCGTCGCTGTCTACTTCGTTCCAGCTGTGCTACTCGTTAGCCTGATTACCTTCTTCGCTTGGTACTTGCTCGGCCCGTCGCCACGCCTGGCGCATGCCATCGTCAATGCGATCGCCGTACTCATCGTCGCGTGTCCATGTGCGCTGGGGTTGGCAACGCCGATGGCCATCATGGTTGGCACCGGCCGCGGCGCAGGCGCTGGCGTGCTCGTTCGCAACGCCGAGTCGTTAGAGAAGCTCGCGTCCATCGACACACTCTTGATCGACAAGACAGGCACGTTAACCGAAGGCAAGCCACGCGTCACAACAGTCGCTCCTGCAGCCGGCTTCAATGCAGACGACATCGTCCGGCTTGCTGCAAGTGTGGAGCGAGCCAGTGAACATCCGCTGGCCGCCTCGCTGGTAGCAGAGGCAACGAGACGTGGCATCACATTGCAGTCTGTCGAGAGCTTCAAGAATCTTCCCGGCATGGGCGTACAGGGACAGGTCGCGGGCAGCGACATCGCCATTGGCAATCCGGCAATGATGCAATCGCTCAACATCGATGCGGCGCCTTTGGAGGCTGCGATTACCCAGCATCAATCTGCTGCGGAGACCGTTGTCGTCATCGCCCACAACGGCAAGGCAGCAGGTCTGCTTTGCATCGCAGACACCGTGCGCACGTCTGCCGCCGAAGTGGTCCGCGAATTGAAAGCCACAGGGGTGAACGTCGTCATGCTAACCGGGGACAGCGAAGCCGCGGCATCGGCCGTCGCAAAGACACTCGACATTGAGTATGTCGCCGGTGTTCTCCCCGCAGGCAAAGCGGATGCAGTCAAGCGCTACAAGAGCATGGGTCGCACAGTTGGCATGGCGGGCGATGGAGTGAATGACGCTCCTGCACTTGCTTCCGCCGACGTCGGCATCGCGATGGCAACAGGGACAGATGTTGCCATGGAATCAGCAGGCATCGTGCTGCTGCATGGCGATTTGCGCGCTGTATGGCGTGCCCGACGCTTGAGCCAGGCGACAGTTAGTAACATCCGGCAGAACCTTTTCTTCGCCTTTGCCTACAACGTCATCGGCGTACCAGTGGCTGCGGGTGTGTTGTATCCGTTCTTTGGCTTACTACTAAGCCCGATGATCGCGGCTGCAGCCATGAGTCTCAGCTCGGTCTCGGTGATCGCAAACGCGCTGCGTCTGCGATCCGTAAAGCTCTAATGGCGCTAAGAGTGAAGTTTGCGTGACACGGTATCTTTCGCTTCCAGCGCGAGTGAGTCTTCGTCCATTGCCTCCTCGTTCGCAACCTTCGCAATCCCTGCGCGTTGCGAACGGTAGATGCCGCTGTTGCCGGAGAAGAGGTAGCTGAAGACACATGCGATCCCTGCGTATGCGCCTGCCTCTGCGCCGAAGAGTTCCACGGCCATAAGCGTTGATGCAACCGGCGTGTTCGCCGCACCTGCGAACACAGCGACAAAGCCCATGCCCGCCAACAGGGATGGCGGCAGCGGCAATACGTACGCAAGCGCATTGCCTAGCGTTGCGCCGATGAAAAACAACGGTGTAACTTCGCCGCCTTTGAAACCCGCACCAAGCGTCACAACGGTGAAGAGGAATTTAGCCGCCCAGTCATAAGCAGGTTGCTGACCGTCAAACGACGCGAGGATACCCGGAATGCCCAGGCCGATATACTTCGTTGTTCCGAAGGCAAACACCGCCGCAGCGACCAATGCGCCACCAAGAAATGGTCGCAGCGGGGCATACGCGATCCACGCTTTGCAGCGCGCAGCGATCGCATGCACCGTATGCGCAAAAGCCATCGCGACCAGTCCGAACGCAGCACCTGCAACGGCTGCAAGCAAGACACCGCGTGCTGAGATCTGCGGCACGGCACTGACACGATAGACCGTGTGAGTCACGTGCCAGGCGCGTGTTGTCAGGTCTCCCGCAAAGGCTGCGACGATGCACGGCACCAGTGCGCCGTAGCTCACCGACCCAACCATCAATACTTCCAACCCGAATATGGCACCGGCCAATGGCGTTCCAAATACCGAGGCGAAACCAGCGCTGATGCCGCACATCAACAACACGCGGCGCTCTTCCGCGCTCAGCCGGAATGGCCTCGCAAGCTGGTCAGCGAGCGATGCGCCCGTCTGAATCGCAGTGCCCTCACGTCCGGCCGATCCACCGAAGAGGTGCGTGATGAACGTCCCGATGAGAATCAACGGCGTCATGCGCACGGGGATGGTCCGTCGCGGATCATGCACCTCATCCAGGATGAGATTGTTGCCCGCCTCGACCGATGTTCCCAGGTAGCGATACATCAAGCCAACGGCCAGACCGGCGACCGGCAGCAGGGCGATCAGCCAGCGATGGCTTTCGCGAATAGCAGTAGCAACGTTCAACGACCACAGCAAAAGTGCCGACGCGGAGCCAGCCATGACGCCCGTCAGACCCGCAAGCGGAATCCAACGCAGAAGGTACCGGAACAGATGATGGATTGAGATGTGGGATGTTACGGAACGCGCTTCTGACATGGTCCTCCTACGATTCGTAGGAGTCATCAGCAGCGGCCAGGCCGCGTGCGGTTCTGGCGGAACCCCAACGCCACGCAGGTGAGATTTTCCTAAGGCTAACATGGCCGCGCACGCAGCACGTGACGCGCGGGATGCGTCCCGTGACTCGTGCAGGCACGCCAACCGTCTGAACCGTTACTCTGGATACGCATGCAGGCGAGAGGCACAGCCACGGCTTTATCAGCACAGAACACGGTTGGGGTTTCATTCTCGCCAGAGTTCCGGCTGATGCTTGTCTGCCTGCGCTTTCCGTTCGGCGATGAGGAAATTGCAGCCATCCGGGAAGCTGCCGCGGCTGTCCTGGAATGGCACCACCTCGTGGCAATCGGCGAACGGCATCGAGTCTTTGGACTGCTGCTTCGCGGGCTGGCCTCGGCGAAGGTGCGACCGCCGGATGACGTATCTGCCATCATGCAAAACGCGGCAAGCAAGCAGGCCCGCCAGGCCATGATGCTGGCCCTTGAGACCATGCGGCTCGGCAGGATTTTTTACGATGCTGGTCTTCAGGCCGTCTTCTTGAAAGGTGCTGCACTAACTGCACTTGCATTTAACGACGCAAGTCTGCGTCATTCGAAAGACGTTGATCTGTGGGTTCCGCCATCGCAGGTAGCCGCTGCGGTGAAAATTCTACAAACCGCCGGCTACGAGCCTGAAGACCCTCACACGATCTCCCCGGAGCACCAGGATGTGTGGCTACGCTATGGCAAGGCCATGGACTGGCGCCGGACCGGAACTAACATCTTTCTGGAGTTGCATTGGCGGCTGACAGACTTGCCGCTCTTGCGCGGTGAACTGCAACCCGCGGCGCTTCAGCAGGTAGAGATCGCGCCGGGCAGTAGTGTGACAACGCTCGGCGGTGATGCGTTGCTGGCCTACCTCTGCGTGCACGGTGCGTCCCATGGATGGGGTCGCCTGAAATGGCTGGCGGATGTGTATGTGCTGCTGCCACACAACGATCCCGCCGCCGTCATGGCGACCTACCATCGTGTGAAAGACCTGGACGCGGGAAGGTCCGTCGGTCAGGCACTGCTGCTCTGCCATGATCTGCTATCGCTCGACCTGGGTACCCTGCAGCAGGAACTTCAGAAGGATGCAACACTGCAATACTTGCGAAAGTCTGCGCTGCGGCTGCTGTCGGGTGGGGGCGAGACACGAGAGGTGGATGCACAGCCATTTGGCAGCACGTCCGTCTACCTGTCCCGGTTCCTCTTAGGCAGCGGAACTCGCGCTGTCCTATCGGAACTTCGCACATGGACGTACCGGCCAGACGAGATCGTGGAGTCGCGCCTGCCGCGCCCCCTGTTTTTCTTGTTCCCCATCGTTCGTGTGGGATCCTGGCTTGCCTCAAGGGCAAAGCACCGTGGCCGCACGGCGCCTCAAGCCACTAAGTAAGATCGATCAAACCTTAATGCACTTCTGCGTCAAAGACACCTGTCTCCACGATGGAGCTGTGCTTCATTTGCACGAAGATCCGATACTTTCCTGGTGCTGGAAATCCATACGGAAACTCGACCGTCGGTGATACGTTTGCGGCCATATCCATACCTTCCATCGCCATGCCAGACATGGGTTCGAGCACGGCACCGTCATTCGCGACGGCCATGGACTGCATGGGTGCAGAGCCCTCAGGGTGGGTATGTGCAAACGCGGTCCAATCCGTCTTAACAAAGGCTGCGTGCCCCGCCATGCCGAGGTACGTGACTGCGTCAGCTGCGGGCTTTCCTTGTGCATTGAGCAGGTGGAAGCGGAAGTCTGCGGGCTGGTTCGCGACCAATGTCGCCGGCTTGTCCCAGACCATGCTGTAGCCGTCCGGCAGCTTGTCCACCGACCCCATCTCACCCGCCGAAATCTCGGGCGGTGCTGCCGATGCATCCTCTGGCGCAAGCTTGCCGCCAGTGAAGCCTTGGGGAATTTCCAGCGTTGAGGTCAGGGTCTCCGGCAGGCCGCTGCGGTGCACGATGTCGCCAAAGAGACGATAGCGCCCGGGCGGCATTGCGGGGAGATACATGCGCAGTTCGCCTGGGGCGACCAGTGATGGGTGCAGATGGTAGACGGCATCCATCTCGGGTTCGCGGATGGCGTAGAGGTGCATCAGGTGACCGTGATCCGGCAGCAGATCGGTGGCGACGCGATTGCGGCGGACGTTGTCTGTCGTGAAGCTGCCGATCTTCAGGTCGAGCGTGTCCCCTTGAAGTGAGGGCGTAAGTGCCAATGGCTGATAGACATACGAGGCGTAGGTTGCTGCCTCCACGTTCCACCACCAGCCGCCTAGCCAGACGGCTGCGACCACAGCAACGAGGGCTACCGCGCCCATGGCCATTGCGTGTTTGCGACGCGGTGCATCCGGAGCTTCACCGGGTGGGAGGCGGGATTCGCGCGAAGCTGCGGCGACGATGCCGACGATCCCCAGTACCAGCGCGGCTCCAAGGGCGCCGAGCATTAGGCCCAGCCTGCGGTCCATGCGCATAACGGACAGGGCCATGGCTGGGACTGGAACTCCTGCGTTTGCTTTGCCTTGGGTGCCTTCTATGGATAGTTGGACTTTCCAGGAGCCTGCTCCCATGAGCCAGAGCGAGCCGGTGAAGAAGGCGGGATCGGCTTTGGATTGTTGCATGGGGTCGGGTGTTGGCGGGTGCTTACTGGCCTCGCCGGTCATTGGTACTGGATTGATTCTAATGGAGTTAACGGTGGGTCCGGAGCTGCGGACTTCGACCGTTGCTACGCCTGGAATGACCAGTGGCGGGCGGATGGTTACGAAGAGTTTGTAGGGTCCCGGGTGCAGTTCTACGAAGACATCTTTGTTGCCAACATGCGCGTTTGCGACCGCTGGAAGCAACAAAAAGAGCACTACAAACCACATTTTGAATCGATTCAGTCTCACCGTTGGACTCCGCGCATCCAGCGACCGAAGAGCAGGCCTACCCAGGTCGAGATCGCCGCGTAAAGGGAGGCGCGGAAGAGATCGAGCCAGAGGGTCAGACCACCCTGCGGGTGGAAGAAGATGCGGAGGCGGTCTTCACTGTCGGGGCGTGCGCTGTATTGGAAGTAGGCCGTACCGAAGAAGCGGTTCTCGCTCGCCTTGGAGAGGAGGAAGTTGGCGAAGGGCCACTCGACTGCCGTGAGGACTGCAAGGAAGACGACACCGGAGACGGCGGCGATCTGCCAGGTCTTCCAGTTCTTCATCCTTTGCCAGATCAGGTCGAGGGCGAAGGCCGGGGCGATGAGAAGGATGGGGAACTTTGCCGGGACGAGGTGGGTGACGGGGAAGAAGACGGGGCCGAGCTTCGGTTCTGCGTGTGCCAGCGGGAAGATGAGGATCTCGCCGATGAGGAAGGCCATGTAGATGGCGGCGGCGGTGGTTGCGGCCCATTTGAAGCGGGAGGCCTGCGAGATCATGGCGAAGACGACGGGCACGGCGATGGCCATGGCGATGTAAGCGCGTGACTGATGCAGGCCGACGTCCCAGGTGTACTCCTGCAGGAAGAACATCTGGCCACCGACGGTGAGGCCGCCGAGGTAGAGCAGCAGTTTCTGCAGCGTGGAAAAGCTCCTGGAGCCTTCGGCTGCGGCGCGGTTCATGGTCGCGAGGATGAGGAAGAAGACGCCCAGCGAGACGGCGCGGATACCGAGGATGAGAAGCGTGTGTGGCGGGCTGACGATCTTGACGTCGAGGCCGTAGGCGTCATGCCACCAGTTGTCGAAGGGCGCCGAGGTGATCATGGCGATGCCGCCCCAGCCTGCGAGGAAGACGCCGAGTGGTGCGCGCAGACCGAAGACATTGACCGAGGCCGCGCGGAGCTTTGAATCGGTGTTGAAGGTGCACTGGTGGACGAGCCACAGACCGACGACCGCAGCCAGCACACCGCAGAGCTGGATCATGAGGTGGGCGGGCGTCCAGAAGGTGTCACGTCCGATGGAGCGATGCCACGCGACGTCCCATGCGGCACCGACGGAGGCTGACGTAATGCCTGCAACGCCGGTCCAGATGTACCAAGGGACGCCAGCCGCAGCGACGTCTCTTGAGACGGTGCGGCTGGATGAGGAAGTGGAGGGTAACGAGGCGAGCCCTGCAGGATGCGCGGCGCTGGACATGAGGAGACTCCTGCGATCAGGCTACGACGAAGAGCGCCCGGAATCACGAGAAATCGACTACGTCAGACACCGTGCATTCCTACTTGGACTCCGTTCGATAGTCCAGCGTGACGGGCCCGACCATGCCCGAGGTTGCGGCGTCGATCTTGTCCATGTCCTGCATCTGGAAACGATCGCCGTAGGTTGCTTTCAGTGCCGTGTAGTCGACGGGCGGGTGACCAGCCATCTCGTTCGTTGCGGTGTTGAAGACGCGGACTTCGATGGTGTTGTCGCCATCCTTTACAAGCGAGGAGAGATCGAGTTCATACGGCGGATGCCAGAGGGTTCCAGCAGGCTTGCCATTTACGAGTACGACCGCAGCGTCACGCACGGGAGCATCGAACCATGCGCGCATGCCGGGCAGGTTGGCGGGCCGGGTGTTCTCCAATGGCTTGCCATCCGGGAAGCCCAGCACCAGGTGCTGGCCCTTGCCGAGTGCATGTGCTGCGAAGGTCGTCGTGTAGCGAACTTCGCCGGAGTAGAACTTCGTCGCAGCGTCGTCGGTCCACACCGTGCTCTTGACTGCACGCTCGGGCATGGCAGGTGATCCCGCGCTGCCGGGGAATGCGGCGTGCCAATCGGTGAGCGTGATGGGGGTGCGGCTGTCGGCCGCGAGCGAAGGCGTCCTGGTGTTAACGCCGGTACCGTCGTGTAGCACGAGGACACGCGAGGCGTAGGGCGGCAGTGTGATCTGCGCGCCGAGTGTTGCGGCACTTGCGCTGCCCTTCTCGGTATCCCACCACTCCGCGGTGTGGCGTGTGGTGCGGGGTGAGACCTTCAGCACCTGGGCCGTGTTTGAGGTGTTCGCGATGAAGTAGACGTCAGAGCCCTTCAGCCTGCGATGAAGAAAGCCTATCTCACCATGACTGGCGCTTACGTCCATGTCCGGCGGCAGCGCACGGTGCAGGGCTGCAGGCAGATCGGCGTCGGATGCTACGTGTTGCGCCATTGGTAGCAACGCTGCAACGGCGGCGGCGACTCGTGCACTGTCACCGGCGTCCTTCAGGCCCGGTGAGGTCGACGGTGTCTCGCCGACGAAGATGATCTTGCCGCCACCCTTTGCATAGGTCTGCAGCCGCTGTACCAGCGCGAGCGGCATACGGCGGGTCGCGGGTATGACGACGACGGGATGGGCGATGCCTTTGAGTTCGATCGCCTTCGCATCGGTGTAGTCCACGTTGTAGCCCGCGGAGAGCATGGACTTCATCAACTGCGGCGTGATGTGGTGCGGCATCTCGGCGGTGACCGAGACGTGGCCGGGACGGAACTCTGCCTGGGCATCATCCTCCGGAAGCAGCACGGCGATGTCGTTTGCCGGTTCGCCCTGACGGAGCAGCCAGCTCATGCGCTGGAGGTAGTTCGTCACCTGGGGCATCACGGGCCACCAGGGGTTGTGCGCGTTGAAGACAGCCGCTGCATAGAGGGACCAGCCGGGTTCCTGCACACCGGGTGCGGAGTAAGGCCAACCATGTCCGACGATCTGATTGACGCCTTCGAGGAACATGCGGTCGGCTTCGGCCTTCATGTCTAAAGGCGTTGCGCGGAAGGCGGGCGAGTGTAGCCACGTCCACGTCTCTGCGGAGGTGACATTATTGCCGAAGATGTGGTTCGCAGAGGAGGTCCAACGCGTGTACGAGAAGGCATTCCATTGCGGCCCTTCGCCTTCGGGGAGTTGCGGGATGCGTTCGTCTGCCAGCGTTGCTGCGGGTTCGCCGTAGGTCTGCGAGCGGAACTTTGTGCCATGCTCGGCGGCGAAAGTGGTCATGGGCTGCAGGTAGTTCTCGCGCACCAGGTCAGAGAGTGTCACGGCCCAGTCGTGCCGGATTGCTTCAGCCTGTGGCGTGCCTCCCTGCGCCAGTTCCGGCAGATGGTCGAGCAGATCGTAGCCACGTCTGCGCTGGAACTCCTGCGGTAGTGTCGGTGTCCAGTCGCTGCCGTAGACCTCCAGCGAGTCGGAGAAGATGGCGTATGGCGGAGCGCCTTTGAAGCCCTTCAACAACGGTTCGCCGACGGCGGTCAGATGCGTCGTGATGGCCTGCTTCGACATGTGATCGAGCACATAGCCTTCGCTGCCGACCGATGCACGCTTCACCATCTGCTTGGTGTGGCTGAGGATGAAGTAGACCGCGACGCCTGCGTTCGATCCGGTGCCACTGAAGGTGAGCGCCTCGCGATGGGCGGTTGCAGCGTCCCACTTCTGCGGCGTTCCTCCGGCGGAGTAGACCGCGATCAGGCTCTCACCCGCTGCCATGACGGGGTGTGGTGCGCCAACGGGCAGTGCTATGACCTTCAGGTTCGCAGCAGCCTGATCGATCGGAATGTGCGGGCCGCCGAAGGGCCATCCGCTGCCCAGTGTGAGATCGACGCGCATGCCGAGGGCGCGGCCATGCTCCTGCGCGACACGCAGCATCTCGACCATCTCAGGAGAGGCGTAGCGGAGGTTATGGATGCCCTTCGCTGGATCGTCCAAGAGCAGCGGATAGACTGACGCGAACTCAAAGCCGCCGATGCCGCCGGCGTGCATCTGGTCGATCTCGTGCATGATCTCTTCGCGGGTGACGGATGGTCCGAACCACCACCAACGCATCATGGGTTTCGCGTCATTCGGCGGTGCCGCAAAGCCTTTGCGCAGCGCAGGGAGATCCTGTGCCGGGAGCATTGCAGCGCAGCCAACGGCTGCAAACCAGAGAGCCGCCGCAGCGACACAGTACTTCTTCGAGGATCTACTTGTCACGCCACGACTCCGCACCCATAGCGTCTGGGGTCCCGACCATCTTAGACGGGACGGGCTACTGACCGCATCGAAGCAGCGCGCCACCCGGCGCTTCAGGCCTTGGCTGGATCTTCCCCTGCAGCGCCCTGGTAGGGGAGGAAGAGACGAAAGACAGTACCGTGGCGTTGGCTGGCGCGAGAGCTACGGACGTCGAGGTGTCCGTGATGTCTTGCCACGATCTCTGCACTGATCCAGAGTCCGAGGCCGGTGCCCTGCAGGCCCTTGGTGGTGAAGAAGGCTTTGTAGATGTTGGTCATGGTGGCGGAATCCATGCCCACGCCGGTGTCGGCGATGGTGATGGCGATGCCACGGCGTTCGTTGCGTGTGTCCATCGCCTCGCGTGTGCGTACCAGCAGGCGTCCTCCTCCGGCATGCATGGCATGTACGGAGTTGGTAATGAGGTTGGTGAGCACCTGGCGGATTTCACTGACCATGCAGACGATGTGCTGGTCCGTACGGTTCCTGAGTTCGACGGTGACGTTGTAGTTTTTGAAACGAGGTCCGTAGATTTCGATGATCGGCGAGAGCAGATCTTCGCAGGTAACGGCCTCTGGACCGTGGGACTGCTTTGAGAAGCGGAGCGCCTGCGCGGTGATGAGCTTCATCCTTTTAAGCTCTTCATCAGCCTGACGGATGTACGAACGGACCTCCGTGTTCTGCTCACTTTCCGGGAGAACCTGATCCATGAGGTAGACAAGATTCATGACCGCTTCGAGCGGGTTGTTGATCTCGTGCGAGATGGCGGATGCGAGGCGGCCGACGGCTGCGAGCTTTTCGGACTCGCGCAGTGCTGTCTCAAGTTCCACGCGTTCGGTGACATCCATTTGGATGCCTACGATGTGTGTCAATTCTCCGTCGCGATTGCGGATGGGAGAGAGTGCCAGTTCATTCCAGAAGAGGCGACCGTCCTTCCGATAGTTTTTAAGGACTGCGACGGTCTCGCGCTGTTTTGAAAGTGCTTCGCGGATGAGTGTGAGGCCCGGCTGGTCGGTCTCACCATTTTGAAGGAATCGGCAGTTCTTCCCTTCTACCTCTTCCAGGCTGTAGCCGGTCATGGCTTCGAAGGCTGGGTTGACGTACATCAGCGGCATGTCCGGGAGTTGAGCGTTCGCGATGCTGATGCCGCTAGTGACCGAACGGAAGATATTGCGATTCAGGTTGAGTTCTTCCAGTGCCGACCGGTAACGCCGCGCGAAGGCCCGATGGGCGTAGAGGGCGACGCCGAGTTGCGCGCTGAGCACTGAAGGATTGTCTGGAAGGGCGAGGACCGCGTCGAATGAGTCCGCTTCCTCGTCCGGCGGCACCGCAGCGATGGGCGCGGGAACGACGGCGACGAGGGCCGGCCTGATCTGTTCTTTCTCGATCAACTGAGCGGTGATCAAGGGGCGGAGGCGGAGCGCCTTCTCTTCGTCGGCAATGATGAGTTCGAAGTCGGCCAGGCGGTCCGGGTCGAACTCTGCAAGTTCGAGTACCACCGATTGAAGGTCCAGGCTTGCGGCAATCGTTTGCAAGAGACGGCGGTTGGCCGTATCGCGGACCATGATGCCCGCAACCTGCGGCGTCGGCCTTTCTGCGTGGCCCGGTTCGACCGGCGTTGCTGCACTCGTATCTATCTGTCCCACTATCCTGCGACCCGCCTTTGATGTGCTCTACCTGCGGAACTCCTGTCGAGGGAGTTCTCACGCGCTATGTGAGATGCATGGAAGCGAGCGATTGGAGGGCAGTGGCGAGGAGACGCGTGTGCAGGAGGTCAATCTGAAGTGTCATTTCACTGGTCGTGCGACAGGGTTCCGTCGGTGATGGAGCGCCAGCGCTTGCTCAGAAAGCGGTTCCAATACATCAGCAGGCCGGTCACACTCAGGATGGGCAGGCTGAGACCTAAGAGACACCACGCCACTTTGACACTGGTGCCCCACAGCGTGCCGAAGTGCAGCGGGTACATGAGCCAGACGATCCAATCGCCGAGTGAGTGGTTCTGGCCGTAGTGCCACTGTGAGAGCAGTTGGCCTGTGCCGCTGTCGAAGATGTCCTGATCGCGGTGGGTGAAGTCGCCGGGCGTACGTTGCACGTCGACGCTGACGGTGGCGCCGGGTGTGGCGGGGAGGAAGAGTCCGCTGACATGACCAGGGGATGTTTTGCGGGCCAGGTCAACGATGGTCTGCATGGGCAGGGATGCGGCCTGGGGGTGTGCGATCTTTGGCGCCGGCGGCTCGGCCATGCCCTTGAGCGGAGAGACGGCGTTAATGGCGGACGTCACCTGCTTCGGGAAGAGGAAGTAGACCGCCGTGATGCCCCACCAACTGACGATGAGCAGCGTCCAGATGCCGACGGCGTTGTGCGCGTCGTAGTTGATGCGGCGCCAGCGTGCGCGTAACGAAATGAAGAAACCGCGCTTCCACTGACGCAGCCCGGGCCACCAGAGGATGAGGCCAGTCATGGCAAGAACCAGCAGGCCGATACCGCAGACGCAGTTGACGACGAAGCCTGTCTGGCCGGCGAGCAGGTTCACATGGAGGTCCTGCACGCGGTCGAGCAGCGGTTGCGGACCTTCAGGAAAAGGGACGCCGGTGGTGGAGTCGGCGTAGACGTAGCGGTACTTGCCGGGGCTGGTGCTGAGGTACATGCCCCAGCGTGGATCGCCTTCGGACGGCAGGACTACGTACGAGGCCCTGGTGCCTGGGTAGCGCTTCTGCGTCTGCTCGATCGCCGTATCTACCGAGGCTGCGTGCGCGGGGTCGAAGTGGACGCCGTGCAGCGAGACTTTGCGTAGCTCATCTTCCCAGACCAGTATGGAGCCGCTGAGACCGATGACGGCGACGTACAGGCTGAGCAGGACGCCCAACCAGAGATGAATCTGGAAGAGCGCCCTGCGGAGGAAGATTTTGCGTGGAGCGTGAAGCAGGGCCTTGAGCATGGGTTAGAAGTTCCAGCTCATGGTGGCGCGGACGGTGCGCGGCTCGCCGGGGTTGACATAGACGTTGCTGTAGGAGCCGCGGAAGTAGCGAGTGTTGGCAAGGTTGTAGGCGTTGACGCGCCACTGGGCGTGGCCGTGTGTGTAGCCGGCGGAGGCGTCCATGAGGCCGTAGCCGGGGATGTCAAAGCTGTGGGCGAGATCACCGGACTGGCTGGTGTAGCGGCGTCCGCCGAAGCCGATGAGGAGGCCACGAGCGCGGCCGCGTGGAACCTCGTAGGTGCCCCAGAGGTTGAAGAGATGCCTGGGGGCGTTGACGGTGGGTGTGCCGGCGGGCAGTGTGTTGTCGTTGGTGACCATGGCGTTGACGAAGGCGTAGGACGAGCTGAGGTTGAAGCCGGCGATGGGGTGCACGGTGGCCTCCAGCTCGACGCCGCGGCTGCGCTGGGTGCCGGTGACGAGATAGAAGTTGGGGTGGGCGGGGTCGCTGGTGGCTACGTTGCGGCGCTCGAGCTGGAAGAGTGCGACGTTGCCGAGGAGCTTGCCGTTGAGGAAGCTGGTCTTGGCACCGCCCTCCCACTGCTGTCCGCGCTCGGGCGAGACGAAGCGGCCGGAGAGGCTGCCGTCGAAGACGAAGCCTGACTGCGGCATGAAGGATTTGCCAAAGCTGGCGTACAGGGTGACGGGCTGGATTGCCTGCCAGGTGACGCCGAGACGTGGGGAGAGGCCGAGGGCGTTCTGGTTGGGCGAGCCCTTGCTGACGTTCTTGGCCCAGTCGTTGCGCGCGCCGCCGGTGATGGTGATGTCGTGCGGCAGGCGGATGTGGTCCTGCAGGTAGACGCCGGTGTATTGCAGGGCGGTGTTGCTGGCGGTGTAGAGCTGCAACGGGCGAACCGGGGATTGGCCGTAGACGGGCTTGTATAGGTCTAGGCCCTCGTACTGTGTGGGGTCGGCGAAGTCGATGGAGTAGCCCTTGGCGTCGCTTGGCTTGCGGAAGAAGTCGACGCCTAGGAGGACGTTGTGCTCCATGCCGAAGAGGGTGCCCTTGCCCTGGATGCTGGTGTCGCTTTGCTGGGCGCCGAAGTTCTCGTGCCAGCTGAGCGGGTAGCGGTAGAGGGTACGGTTGTCTGCGCCGAGGTAGCTGGGGTAGTAGAGGCGATTCCAGTCCTGCTGGTACCAGGTGACGCGGGCGTTCTCGCGGAGGGTGAAGTTCTCCGACATGACGTGCTGGAACTGGACACCGAAGCCCTGGTTTGCCTGGGACATCTTGTTGCTGTTGGCGTCGAGTTCGCCGGTGAATACGTTGACGGGGATGGGGCCGTTGGGATTCGGCAACACGGTTCCGACCGCCGGGAGCGGCATGGCGACGCGCAGGTTGTCGCGCTGGACGCGGCCGAGCAGGGTTAGCTGCGTGCCGTTGCGCGGCTTCCAGGTGAGGGACGGTGCTACGTAGTAGCGATGGCGGTAGGTGTAGTCGACGAAGGTGTCGGCGGAGTGGTAGATGGCGGCGACGCGGCCGTAGAGCTTGCGGTTGGGCGTGAGGGAGCCGCCGAGGTCTACGGCGGGGTCGAGGAAGTTGAAGGTGCCGCCGGTCATCTGGATGTGGGCGAAGCGATCGGGGATCGGCTTGCGCGTGACGAGGTTGATGAGACCGCCCAGTGGGGCCTGCCCGTAGAGCGCGGAGGATGGTCCCTTGATAACTTCGACCGACTCGACGCCCCATGTCTCTTCTCCTAGGCCGTTGCCGCTGCGCAGGCCGTCGATGAAGGTGTTGTAGGAGCCGTCGAAGCCGCGGATGCGATAGAAGTCGTAGTTGTCGTAGTAGCCGCCTGGCATGACGCCGGCCACGTTCTTCAAGGCGTCGTCGAGCTTGACTACGCCCTGGGAGTTCATGAGTTCGCGGTTTACGACGGTGACGGATTGCGGCAGCTCGTTCAGCGGCATATCGAGCTTGCTGCCTCCGCTGCTAATGGGGGTGGCATACATGTTGCCGGCCGTTACAGTGACGGAGTTGCGATCGCCTGCGACCGGCAGGCGCAGGTTCGTTACCGTGCCCGCCGCTTGATCCTGAACGTCGACGGTGCGGGAGATGGTCTCGAAGTTCGGCGATTCCACGGTCAGAGCGTAGGACCCTGCGGGTACCGAGGCGGTGTAGCTGCCTGCGGCGTCGGTCACTACCGTCTCTGCCAGGCTGCCGCAGCGGAGCGTCACCTGAGCCTTTGGGACGGCCGCTCCCATGGTGTCCGTTACGACGCCGTGTAGTGCGCGCCGGGCGTTTGCCGGTACCGCTGAGCAGGCTGACGGCCCCTGTGCCATCAACGTTCCTGCAGATACTGCCGCCACCGCAATGAACGGCAGGCACACTTCATGGGTACGCGCCGCAGCGCGCACTGATTCGACAATCCACTTCTTCATCACAACTCGCAAACGTCCTTGAACTTCGTCGCCGTGACTCTCCCGCTCTGCGGAAGGAAACACGCTCGGGAGCACATACGCGTGAGAACGCGCAGGCGACAATAGACGTTACCCAACTATAACTCGGACTTAACTGGTCGGCATTAGTTTTTTGACGTGCTGAACGGTACTCGGACACTGGGCCGACGGGCTACTGCTGCGCTTGGCGCTGTTGTTCCCTGCCTTTTGCCGGTCCTGGGCCGGTGCGTCAGGCTGCGGGGACGATGTAGCCACTGCTGAGCAGCTGATCGAGCAGACGTCCTGTCTCGAGCCTGCAGGTTTCTTCGTCCACGTCGAAGTCCGCGCGGAGCTTCGCTACGAGGCTTTCTAACGATTGGGGTGTGTTGAACAGCTCCCAGATGGCCGCACCCTGTGCGTTGAACTCCATGTATTCCCAGCGGGTGGTATGGAGGAGGATGAGTTTTCCTTCGACGTCCTGCTGAAGAACGGACACCGATCGTTGGTAAGTCATCTGCCCGCTCCTATCCTTACGTCCGTCTTAGAGTTTAAGCTCTGCGGCTTGCCCTCTGGGTTTGGCTGTTCTGCTGCGTCTGCGGCAAAAAAAGACGGCCTGCCGCTTCGAAGGAAGAGGCAGGCCGTAAGTGGTGCTAGAGATTGCTACGGTCGTGTTGGAAAGATGCCGTTCGTACAGATGGAATAAATCATGCCGGCAGGTGTAATGGCACGCATGTCGGGAACGGCGAAGTTGTTGACGCCGTTGCCGCCGTAGGTAGTCCCGATCAGAGCGAACAATGCCTGGTATTGGTTGATGGGAAGTAACCGACCGTCTGCAGGCATGTCGAAAGGGTAGTTATTCGAGTATGTGGTCAGAATGATCTGACCGATGAAGAACGATCCGTTCCCACAGTTGTCTCCGACCGTGGCGGAAGCGTATGGGTTGACGCTGTTGAGAGCCGTCAGGCCAGCGGACCCGGTGTAGCCGTTAAAGTTCTGCAACTTCGTCGTGTTTGCGGTCAACTGATTCGACTGGGCAGTGCTGAATGTACCCGTGGCGCCGGTTGCACCCTGGGGTCCAGCTGGTCCGCTGGGTCCTGGGACGGTGCTGGCGGCGCCTGTAGCGCCGGTTGCGCCCGTTGCGCCCTGCGGCAGAAGAAGCGTCCAGTAGGCAGTATTGGTGGGAGCGATGCCCGTGGAGACGACCGGATTGTTGTGAATGTAGAGCGCGTTGTTGAAGAGCACAACGTTCGTCGCGCCGTAGGACGTGGCATCACTGTAGGCGCCAAGGTACGTTACGCCCGTGCTGCCCGTGGCTCCGATTGCTCCCGTCGCACCGGCGGTTCCAGTAGCTCCAGTGGGACCAATGGGTCCGGTTGCGCCGGTGGGACCGATGGGGCCAGTCGCGCCCGCAGCTCCGATGGGGCCAGTCGCGCCCGTAGCTCCGACAGCTCCAGTTGCTCCCGTGAGACCGGTAGCTCCGGTAGCTCCGGTAGGACCGACAGGTCCGATTGCGCCCGTGGCTCCCTGTGGGCCAGGCGCGCCGTTCAGTCCAGGTGCTCCGGTGGCGCCTGTTGCACCGGTTGCTCCTGTGTTTGCCAACGTGATGTCGATCATGGCGACGTGCCCAGTGAGAGCATTTTCCTTGCTGTCAAAGACCGCATCGCCGCCCGTTGAGCTGATCTGGATGCCGAAGTTCGTGCCGGGATTATTGAACCAGTACTGAACGATGGAAGTTACGTCGATCGAGATGAACCTTTGCGGCTGCACCGAATTGAAGGTGACTGCTGAGGCTATGTCGGCGCTCGGGCGATTGTTGTAGTTAGTCCCTGGCTCAGTCCACGACGAAGTGGCCCGGCTGGCGGTGAAGGTGCCGGAAGCATTTAATTGATTTTCGAAGAGGATGAGTGTTGCCCGCTGAATGTTTGCGCCAGTAACTCCAGCCGGGACAGCGCCCGTGTTGATCTGCAGCAATGTGCTGCTGCTGGCGTTTACGGCGAGCGTTGTGGAGCCGCCGTAGGTCGTGGCGGGGGTTGCCGAGGTGTAGTAGGTATCTGCGGATGTGGGGACTGTTGTAGCGGACGCTGTAAGTGCGACTGCACCCAATACCACAGCGGGGAGGACAGAGCGTAAACAATGACGAGGCATGAGTTCCTAGGCGAGCAAAGCGCTGAAGGCGAAGTGAAAGTAAGGGTGACGCGCGGGATGCACGTGACTTGGGGGTTGGGGAGCGAATTCAGCGTAGGCACTGTGATGTGCCATGTCAAGATATCTTTCAAATGCGGGATCGATTATTCGGTCGAATAACATCCATTGCCGTCTTCGCAATGCGTCCTATCGGCTCGCAGCTTCAATTATGGCGATAGATACTGTGGGTTTCAGAGCCTTGATATGCCCTGTCCTATTCGATCCGCGGCTCGATGAGTAGCTCTAAGGCGAATCGCAGCTGGCAAACCGGGACCAACTTCACGACTATCCAACGATCGTGTGATTTACTCGCTCGCGGCTCTGTGCTGCATCGATCATCGTCGCTCGGAAGCATGCGTTGGACGACGCCATGGCGCGGCGATCGATACCAGTTACGCCGGTTAGAATCGCGAAGGCGGGGTCTGTATGTCGATTGCTGGTGCCCTCTCATTTCAGGGAGGGGTTCGTGAGGAAGAAGTCGGTGCCAGCCTCGCTCGGCTGGCCTACACCGCGACCGCCAGTCGCCAGTTGTTACGCGGCCCCGGCTTTGTCTTCGGCGCGGTCAACGGTGGATGCATGCATCATGGCCGGGGCGATACAGAAGGTTTGTTCGCAGTCTTCGATGGCCCGTTGTTTGAGACGCAGGAGTTGCGCAATCGTATTGGCGGAGTTCATGCCGAGGCGAACGATGCGGAGCTTGCAGCGCTGGCGTATCGACGTTGGGGCGATACCTTTCCGGATGCACTGGACGGGGAGTATGCGGTCATTGTCTGGGACAGCGTACGGCGTTGCCTGTTGATGAGTTGCGATGCGATGTCTCGCGGGGTGTTGCACTATGGCCAGGCGAACGGCGATCTTCTGTTCAGCAGTGAAGCGCGGGGCCTAGTTGGCTGGCCTGGTGTTGATAGCAGTCTGGACGAGATCACGGTTGCCCGGCGTTTCAGTCTGCAGCAGGAGCGGGGTCGCACGATCTACCGCGGCATCCGTGGCGTGCCGGGCGCAGCGACTCTGCTGTTTCGCCAAGGCGAAGCGCCCCAACGCGTGCCGTATTGGTTCCCGCTTCGCCGGCCGCTGCTGCAACTGCGCGAGCCCGAGGGATATGCCGAGGCGCTGCGCGCCGCCATGGTTCGGGCGGTGAGTCTGCGCCTTCCGGCAGAGGGACTCGTCGCGTCTCATCTCAGCTCAGGTTTCGACAGCTCAGGCGTTACCGCACTTGCAGCGCAGGCTCTTGCGAAACAGAACCGTCCGCTTATCGCATACACTTCCGCTCCTGTGTACGCAGTCGACGCAAGCAATGTTGTCAAGAATCGCTTTGCCGATGAATGGCCGCTGGCAGCGAAGGTGGCCGCTATGTATCAGAACGTGGAACACATCCGCATCGCAACGAATGGTGCGGATTGGTGGGATGCGCTGGATGGGCTTGGGGACGCATTTGAGGCACCCCAGGGATTCATCCGCAACGCGCGCTGGTATTACGCGATTCACAAGCATGCGCAGGGCCGTGGTGTGGGCACGATGTTAGAGGGGCAGGCCGGTAACCAAACCGGAAGTTATACCGGCCAATTTGGTTTGTATGACCTTCGCAAACGCGGGGAGTGGCTGGCTTTGTTGCGGGCGATGCGGGTACGTCGTCGACGAGGCGAAAAGCTGCCGCGGTTGATCACCAGCGCATGGATGCCGCGGCCCAAGACGCTGGCCTACCTGCGTCGCATGCGCGGAGCACGTGCGACGCCGAGTCTCTACAGCAATAGCATGATGCGGCAAGATTTTTACGAATCAACGGGCTTACCTGCTTTGCAGGAATCTCCGGTGGGCAGCGCCGCGGCGATGGACCATGCGGATGGTCGAAGCTGGCGGTTGCACCTGCTTTTGCAAAGCGAACTGGGCATGGTGAACGCCGGGATGCGGCGCGCATTTGACATGCGCCGCGAAGACCCGACTGCCGACCGCGGCCTTGTGGAACTGGTTCTCTCGATACCCGACGAAGCGTTTGTGTCAAACGGGATACGCCGTGAGTTGTACCGCATTGCCTTCCGTCATGACCTGCCCACGGAGCTGTTGCAGGAACGTTCTCGTGGCCTGCAGAGCGGTGACTTTCTGGAGACGTTCCATGAAGCAGTACCGCTCTTCCTGGAGGAACTCGATCGCCTCGAAGACACGCCGGCAGCTGTTCGTATTCTGGATCTAAAACGCATGCGTGATGCCCTGGAGAGTTGGACCGAAGGCGCGAATGGCGACAAGAACGCAATGGACCGCCGGTTCAATTACACCGTTGGAGGCGCGCTTTCGATGGGTAGATTCATTCGCCGGATGCAGGTTTGAAACTCGACGTGTGACGCGTCGCGATACGATCACTGTGGAGCATGCACTTTGTCCGTTGCTCCGGGAACAGGAATCTTGAATGGACGCCACTCCCCTTCCTCATCACACAGAGATCTCGGCACCCACGATCTGGTTCACCGGTCTGAGCGGTTCTGGCAAGAGCACGCTTGCAGCCGCCGTGGCTGCGAAGATGATGCAGTCGGCGATCCAGCACCAGGTGCTGGATGCGGACCGGGTGCGCAAGCATCTGTGCCCCGATCTTGGTTTCTCCGACGAGGATCGACACGAGAACATTCGGCGACTGGTGTACGTGGCGGAGATGCTGTCTCACCATGGCATTACGACGCTGGTTGCTGCTATCTCACCCCTGCGCCGGATGCGGGAGCTGGCTCGCGAGACATTGCCTAATTTTATGGAGGTCTTCGTCGATGCGCCGCTGCAGGTTTGCAGAGAGCGCGACCCGATCGGCCTGTATCGCAGGTTCCATGAGGGTGCGATCCGCAACCTGAGTGGTGTCGACAGTCCTTACGAGACACCGCTGGAGCCTGAAGTACATTGCCACACAGACCGCCAAACGATTGAGGACAGCGCGGGACAAGTGATGAAGGCATTCATGGGGCGCTACGGTGGCATGCGCGCCTGGAATCATCTCCAACTTAGTGCGGAGGGTCGGTGAATAACGAATTTGAAATAACCGGCGTGCCGGATGCAAAGGGAGTCTGGGTAGAGTCGTTACCGGAGCACCTGGAAGATGCTGTGGGACTTGCGGCGTTCTGGCAGGCTCGCCGCGGAACGCTGCTGTTGCGTGTGCCGTATGTGGGGGCTTATCGCGTCACCAATGGCGACACTATTGAAGTGTGCCCGATCGATGGCGTTGATCCTGCTGCATTGGACTTATACCTGTACGGCGCGGCTCGCGCAGCTTTGCTGCATCAACGCGGTGAGTTACCGCTGCATGCATCGTCACTGGTACCGCCAGGCGGCGATCGAGCAATTGCCTTGTGCGGACCTTCCGGCGCAGGGAAATCTACGCTGGCCGTTGAGCTGTCACGAAGAGGATGGACGCTGGTTGCAGATGACACGACTCGCGTGCAGTGTAAAGATGGCACACCGATGGCGTGGCCGAGTCACCCAAGCGTAAAGCTGTGGCACGACACGTGTGACAACTTCAATGTGCCGGTCGAAGGGCTTCGTCGTGTTCGGGAAGACATGAATAAGTTTTACTTCGAGATGCCGGTTCACCCTGAGACCGTTGTGTTGGGGAGCGTCGTCGAGTTACTTACGACGGAAGGCGGATTGGAGAGAGTGACTTCCCTGCCCGAGCGCATGAGCCTACTGAGCAAGCATGCCTTTCGTCCATTTCAGATTGCCGCTCTGCAGGTGCAGGCGCAACACATGCAGACGGTCGCGACGGTCGCGACTGCCTGCAACCTGTGGCAACTGCACGGGGCGCGAGTGGCGACTGTCTCGGCGCTGGCTGACAGCGTAGAGGAAACGGCAGCTTGGCAAAGCAAATAATCCTCGTTGCAAGTTATCCAAAGTCAGGTAACACCTGGGTTCGGCTGGTGCTGCAGGGCCTAATGCATGCAGACCGCGCGGGTGATCTGAATGCATTGGACGGAGCCTTTTACGGCCAGCAGAGGCGCAACCTTTTTGATGAGCTTGCACCTGCGAAGGCCTCGGACCTGACAGCGGAAGAGATCGACGATTTCCTGCCGTCAGTGAATACTTCGATGACATCACTGATGGAGTCGCCAGCGATCGTGAAGACTCATGAGCTGGCGCGACGCAACCGTGCGGGTGCGTGGATGTACGCTCCGGAGCAGGTGAAGGCTGTTCTCCATGTGGTGAGACACCCGTTCGATGTGGCTGTCTCCTTCGCGCATCACATGGGCTGGACCGTGGAACAGGCGGTCGTGCAGATGGGTTCAGCGTTTCGCTTTTCGTCGCAGGATTACAAGTTGAGTTTGCCCTTTCCTGAAGCCGTTGGTACGTGGAGTGAGAACGTACTTGGGTGGACTGGCCCGGACCAACCATACCGCTGCATTACGGTGCGCTATGAGGATCTGCTGTTGGACAGCATGTCACTCTTTCGGAGTATTGCGCATTTTGCAGAATTTGTATTTACGGAGACCGATTTACAGCGCTCCGTAACAGCGGCGAGTTTCGACAAGCTGCGGAGCCTGGAGGAAAGTAAGGGGTTTCGAGAGCGGCCTGCCAGCTCGCCACAGTTTTTCCGATCCGGAAAGGCTTTTAGCTGGGAAGGAAAGCTGCCGGAAGACCTGCAAAGACGCATCTGCAAGCGACATGCTGAGGCTATGCAGCGGTTTGGGTATCTGGTGGACGGAACAACGACGCCCAATGGCTGAGGTATACTCCGACTTATAAGCAGCACAAGGAGCCCCCTGATGATCGATCCGAATTTTCAAAACATTTCAGATGAGCAGGAGCTTGAGGCTCCGGCGACTCTTCGCAAGTGGGCTGCGCCTGTGGCTATTGTTTCCAATGTGGTCGACGTTACGAAGAGCGGCACGGTGAACACTCCGTACGACGGCAGCACGGGTTCGACGATCTACGCCTCCTAAGCGTCGTTCGCTTCAGTTTCCCGTTACTGCAAGCCTTCCGCATAGTTTCCCGTCTGATCGGTTATGCCGATGGTCCGGGGGTGCTTCCTTCCTTACGTCGAGACGGTTCCTCTCTGCTTAGCCCAGATCTTTAGCAGCGCTTCGCAGACGGTGAGAATGACTGGGCCGAGGATGAGCCCGGGGACGCCGAAGAGCACGATCGCTCCGATCACAGAGAGAAACACCATCACCGTGTGCTGCCGGAGACGCGAGCCTACCAGGACCGGGTAGAGCAGATTGTCTATCGTGCTGACCACGAAGGTTCCCCAGGCGACCAGCACGCCGGCTTTAATCCAGTGGCCCGTTAGACCGAGAACGACCGCAACAGGTATCCAGACCAAGCCTGCTCCGACTGCGGGAATGATTGCGACTAATGCCGTCACAAGCCCCCAGAGTGCCGCGCTGTCCACGCCGAGTATCCAAAACGCCAAGCCAGCAACTATTCCCTGTACAGCTGCTACAGCTACTCGACCGAGTGCCGTGGCGTAGATTGTGTCGTCGACATGGTCGAGCAAGAGATCGGTCTCTGCAGCGTCCAAAGGGAGATACGCGCGCAGACTGGTAGTCGCCAGTTCGTGGTCTCGATACAGGAAGAACAGGATGACGACCATGACGACGAGCTGTGTCAGTGCGCCGAGGGTATTTCCCAACAGTCCCGCAAGATGACTTGCGACATAGCTTGCTGTGCGCTGACTGGCCTGCCCCAGATCAATCTGGCTTGCGGTATTCTCCAGCCGGGTGGCTATCGTGGGATGCCTTCCGAGCAACTCCATCAGCCTGTGTTGTGGCTGTCCGGCGCGAAGCATGTTGACGCCGGAGAGAGCCTGCCGGATGAGTTCCTGCACCAGGAAGAACGCAGGCGTGATGATGCTCACCGTCACGGTCAGAACGCCCAGCGCTGCCGCAAGCGTGGGATGCTTCACTCGATTTTCCAGCCAGCAGTAGGGCCGGTACGTCACGACTGCGAGAGTGATCGCACCAACCACTGCAGAGAGAAACGGCCACAGGATCATGCAGCAAAGGACGAGAGCAACGGCGGTAGACAGGAAGAGTGTGAGCTGCTTCCAGTTGAAGGACACGCTCAACCCCTGGGTGGAAGCGGGTTTTGCCGAGGGTTCTTGCGTATCGATGCGCCACCTCCTGCCTTCTTATTGCCGGTTTTCTAACGATCTTCAGGCCTTTGCGCGATAGCTTTGCAGTAACTTGCCCAGTTCCAGAAATGTAACTGGAAGAAGCGCAAGCATGAAGACCAATAGCCAGTCACGTAAGAACGGCAAGGCAGCGATTTGAAAGACCGGCTGGAGGATCGGAATTGTGACGATCGCAGCGAGCAGACCTGAAGAGACTGCAAACGCCGCCAACAGCCACTTGTTTGTGAACAAGCCCAGTTGCAGAAACGTGTAGCGATTACTGCGGCAGCCCAAAGCAAAGAGCATCTGCGCCAAGGCAATCGTGCAGAAGGTAGCGGTCCTTGCCGCCAGCAGGTTTACCGCCTGGCCACGATAGACCCACCAGAATGCGACTGCACTTACTCCAGCATTCAATACACCCTGATACACGATGTGTAGCCCACTTCGGAGACTGATAATCGGTATTTTGGGTGGCCTTGGTGGATGTTGCATCACGTTGGGTTCGGGCCGCTCGACTCCCAGCGCCATCGCGGGCAACGCGTCCGTGAGGAGGTTGATCACTAAGAGGTGGATTGCAACCAACGGTACCGGGAGACCAAAGATGGCAGCTCCAACCATCAAAAGGACTTCGCCAGCATTTGTTGCCAGTAAGTAGTGAACGACCTTCAGGATGTTGTCGTAGATTGTTCGACCTTCTTCGATCGCATTGACGATGCTGGCGAAGTTATCATCGGCCAGCACCATGTCAGCAGCCTCCTTCGTTACATCCGTCCCGGAAATCCCCATGGCAATCCCTACATTCGCCGCCTTGATCGCGGGGGCATCGTTGATGCCATCCCCAGTCATCGCGACGATTTCGCTTCGTCCACGCCACGCCATGACGATGCGTAGCTTATGCGCAGCAGTGACACGCGCATAGACGGAGGTTTTCAATACGGCCTCACCAAGTTCCGCATCGTCCAGCAGATTCAGATCGGAACCAAGCATTACCTGTTCCTTTACACGCATGATGCCGAGGCTCAATGCGATGGCCCTTGCTGTATCCGGATGATCGCCGGTGATCATGACCGGCCTTATCCCGGCAGAACGGCACCGGCTGACTGCCTCTGCCGCTTCCTCCCGCGGAGGATCCATCATGCCAGCGAGGCCTGCAAAGACAAGGTTTGTCTCTCCCAGTTTGTGACTCTCAAAAGCCTCTCGCGACGCCAGGCCCAAGACCCTTAGCGATCGTTGTGCCATCTGATTCGCGGCGGTGATGATTGCCTCTCGGCGGTCATCCGTCAGCAGTTGTAACCCACCACGGACGTACTCCTGGGTGCACTTGCCCAGAACAACTTCTGGCGCACCTTTGGTAAACATGAAGAGCTTTGTGTCATCCACGCGAGCGACTACCGACATGGCCTTTCGATCCGAGCTGAACGGTATCTCGAAGACGATTCGCTCCAAACGATCGTTCACGGTAAGGCCCGCTTTGGAAGCAGCAACGAGAAGTGCGGCCTCAGTGGGATCGCCGACCACCTCCCAGCCTCCACCTGCTTTGTCCGATTGCGCGACGTGCGTGTGACTGCACCACGCTCCGACCTTGAGGGCCTCCAGCAGACTTTGCTGCTGCATGGGATCGACCACGGTCCACGATTCTGCCGACTGCCCTTCGGAGTTAGCCATGCGAAATTGCCCAACGGGCTCGTAACCGGTCCCGGTAACTTCGTAGCGCTCCCCACCCGACTCAATCTCTTGCACCGTCATCTGGTTACGGGTCAGCGTGCCTGTCTTGTCTGAGCAGATGACCGTGACTGCGCCGAGTGTTTCCACGCAGGGTAGTCGACGAATGAGTGCATGGCGCGCCGCCATACGCTGAAGGCCCAGCGCCAATGCAACCGTGACGACGGCCGATAGCCCTTCCGGCACAGCCGCCACAGCAAGGCTCACTGCAAGCAAGAACGCATCAACGAGTCGACCACCTCGCGCGACCTGCGCGACAAACATGACCGCGACGATGCCGACGACCACATACAGCAGCGTCCTGCCTAATTGAGAGAGTCGTACCTGCAACGGAGTCGGTTCGATCTCATGGCGTTCGAGCATCCCTGCGATCTTGCCGATCTCGGTGCTCATGCCTGTAGCAACCACCAGTGCACTGGCAGTGCCAGCGGCCACGGACGTTCCCATATACGCCATGTTCGATCGCTCACCGAGTGGCACTGCCTCATCCAGAACCACCCGGTGATCCTTGTCTGATGGAACGGACTCCCCTGTCAGCGCGGCCTCTTCCACGCGAAGCCCCGCCGCCCCGAGCAGCCGAAGATCTGCGGGGACGCGATCGCCCGTCTCCAGTTCGATCCTGTCACCAGGGACGAGAGTCTTAGCCGAAACGCTTGTGAGTTTGCCTTCGCGTATTACCCTCGCCTGCGGAGAAGACAGTTTTCGTAGCGCAACGAGAGCGTCATCAGCACGCCCCTCCTGCACAAATCCAAGCAAGCCGTTCAAAAGCACAATCGCCAAGATGGCGATAGCATCGACCCACTCGCCCAGTGCGCCAGAGATCAACGCGGCCGCAATCAGAATCCAGATCAGCAGGTCGGCGAACTGACGGCCAAAGCGCTTCCACCAAGGCTCCGATGGGGCTACCGCAAGTTCGTTGCTGCCATACTTCAGAGATCGCTCGGCGACCTGAGCATTGGTCAGCCCCTTTTCTTCATCGGAGTGATAGGTCCGAAGAATCTCTGCTTCGCTCTGGGTGTGTGGTGACTCTGCAGTCTCTGTCTGAAGCAAGCGTGGCCGGCCTTTCTTTTCTCAAGCACCAGAGCAGCCAAGCCCATGATGGCCATTGACCTTGCCCTGTTAGACCGCCTGCTCTTGCGGAGCTCTCTTGTACATCAGAAAGCCGATCAGTTGAAGTGCCGTCATTGCTGCCACATAAGCCAACAAGCCAGCGGAGGCAGCGTCTGAGACTCTCGATACCACAATCAAGGCTAAGGCCATCAACACTTCCGATAGACCCCAGGTTATGAGCGCAGTCCTCACGACCGGATGATGACCCAAGTGCCGCGAAACACGTAATTGCGCCACTCCAAACAGCAGCGCGTGCGGTGCAACAACCAACGCGACCGTCTTCAAGGAAGAACTTTGAGTCAACGTAAGGTAAAGTCCGCAGACAACAGATGTGACGCCAAGCACCAGGTAAGTAAGAATCTCTCGCCGATGTGTCGCTCCGAATTCGAACGCAAGTATCCCCTCGGCGATTCCCACAGCGACAAGACCTGTCGCGGCAGCAATCTCCAGAGAGAGAGCCACGCTCGCCTCGACCCAGGCGCTTGGCGCCCGATGGTCCAGATAGACAAACAGCACAACAAATCCAATCAGCAACCCTGACACAATCGCGGCAAGTGAACGATGGAGCCGAAGTTCATAGCGCATCTTATGATCCTCCCAATACTCAGGACGAGATGGTCAAAACAGCACACGGCGCAGCGGCGATCACCTGAAATGCCACCTTCGGCGCGAGATGAGTTATGAACGCGGAGGCTCGTTTGACGCCGAGCACGAGAAGGTCTGCCGGAAGACGTTCCGCCTCATTACTGATGGCCTGTGCTACCGCATCGCCATGCAGGGTTAGATATTCCGTTTCTGGATAAGTGTGACTGGCACCAAGTCGATCCAAGATAAGCCGCAGCGGATCAAACAACGTTGTCGCGACGGGGAGTTGATCGGACCGTTGTACATTGAGGACCGCAAGTTTGCAGGGAGTGGCCTCGCGCAATGTGGCGACAAAGGGGGCGGCTTTTAACGAGTCCGGACGGAAATCAGTCGCAAACAGCAGCTGACGAAACGAGCCTGTCGCACTTACAGGCTGAACGTGTGGCCCGACCGTGACGACCGGGCAATCAGCTTCTCGCAGAACATATTCTGCTGTTGAACCCAGCAGGAACCTGTCCATGCCACCGATTGCGTGCGTGCCGATCACGATCATCGGAGACTTATACGACTTTGCACAGTTCAGTATCTCTTTCTCTGGAATGCCATCCTCCACGAGAAGTGTCGTGGCCTCAACGCCCAACATGGTGATTGCCTGATGAACCTCTAACAGCTGGCGTTCCGCATCCGTCCGGATCATCCCGATCATCCACTCGACTGGAATCCGATAGGGATGCCGGGCCACATACTCAAAGACGTGAACGATCTGAATCCTGCAGTGGAACAACTTAGCCATTGTCACTGCGATGGATCGTGCGGCTAGAGAAGCAGGAGAGAAGTCCGTAGCGAAGATGATTTGGTCAGGAACCATTGATTAGCAGGCCTTTCGTTCACCGATGCTAACCAGAATTTTCTGGATCGCTGGCGAGCACCGATCATAGGCCTTTGCGTTGGCAGCATGTGTGACGAGCGTCACAAATTCCCGCCACTCAAGGTCACTACTGTTGTTAATGCGGAGAAGACCTTGGATAAGCCGAACGCCCTGAGCACATGGCTCGACAGGCCCGCAACACATATCTCGATCGCTGCGTTCATCGTTGCCGGGATGTTAGGGGCCTTGGGCGTGAAGCTGCTCCTGCACGACGGGGCCCTTCTCAACATCGTGCTGCTCGTTGCCGTTGCGGGCGCCAGCATCCCCCTGGCGATCGCGCTTGTTCAACAACTCATCAAGGGTAACTTCAGCGTCGATATTCTTGCGTTGATGTCGATTGTCGCATCTCTGATATTGGGGCAATACTGGGTCGCCGCGCTCGTTGTGCTGATGCTCTCCGGCGGACAAGCGCTTGAAGGTTACGCGACAGGACGTGCATCTTCCGTACTTAGCGCGCTAGCCAAACGGATGCCACAGGCCGCTCATCGAGCCGGTGAGTCAGTGGTAGACATTGCCATCGATACCATTGCCGTCGGCGACGAACTGATCATCTACCCCCATGAGATTTGCCCGGTGGATGGGCAGGTCGTCAGCGGTGAGGGCAGCATGGACGAGTCTTACCTGACGGGCGAGCCCTTCCTGATTGCCAAGGTTCCGGGAACGACCGTCCTATCCGGTGCGATCAATGGCAACGTCGCACTTACCATCCGCGCTTCGAAGATCGCAAGTGACTCGCGGTACGCAAAGATTGTCGAAGTCCTGCACGCTTCCGAAGAGAATCGACCACGGATACAGCGCCTCGGAGACCGCCTTGGTTCCTGGTACACCCCGGCCGCCATCCTGATCGCGCTGGCGAGCTGGTACTTCAGTGGCCATTCAGAACGCTTCCTTGCTGTGCTCGTCATCGCGACGCCTTGTCCGCTCCTGATCTCGATCCCCGTTGCTATCATCGGCGCCATTTCCGTGGGTGCAAAGCGCGGCATCATCATCAAAGATCCGTCCATTCTCGAAACCATCGAAACCTGTCATGTCCTCATTGTGGACAAGACGGGAACGCTGACTTACGGCAAACCAAGCCTCACCACGATCGACTGTTTCGGCGATACCTCCAGCGACATGGCACTGCAGTATGTCGCCAGCGTTGAGCGCTACTCAAAGCACCCGCTTGCAAGCGCCGTGGTCACTGCGGCAGAGCAGCAGGGATTGGTTCGCCTCAAGGTTGAAGATGTCTCTGAGGCTCCCGGAACGGGGCTGACGGGGCACGTTGCAGGAAAGCTCGTAACCGTGACAGGTCGCGGCAAGCTCTCCCGGGAGCAACTGTTAGCCATGCCCCCAGTCGCACCCGGGCTTGAATGCGTGCTGCTTATCGACGGCAAGCTTGCAGGCGTCATGCACTTTCAGGATCAGCCTCGGGCTGAGAGTAAGCCTTTCCTACAACACCTCGACTCCAGGCACCACATCACTCGCGTGGTCCTGCTCTCAGGCGATCGCCCTGCGGAGGTCGCGCTCTTTGCATCTGGCATGGGCATCACCGAAGCCTACGGCGGTAAGAGCCCAGAAGAGAAAGTTGAATTCGTTCGCCAGGCCACGCTGAAGGAACACACCCTCTACCTTGGCGATGGCATCAACGATGCTCCGGCCATGATGGCCGCTACTGCCGGTGTCGCGCTTGGCGTCAACAGCGACATCACATCGGAGGCAGCAGGTGCGGTCATTCTTCAGTCGTCGCTTGTAAGCGTGGATGAACTGATGCACATCGGCCGGCGCATGCGTGGCATCGCGCTGATCAGCGCCGTTGGCGGGATGGGGTTGAGTCTGCTTGGAATGGCCGCAGCTTCGTGCGGATGGTTAAGCCCTATCCAAGGCGCGATCGCACAAGAGATCATCGATCTTCTCTCGATTCTTAACTCTTTACGGATGATTCTGCCGACGGGCTCGCTGAGTGACTTTGAGTCACGTCCCTTGTAGTCCGAAGTGAAAGACGGACATCCGCGGCAACTGTGACAAAGGTTTAATGCAACGCCTCAGCGTCAGTGATTGACGGGTGCCCTTAAAGACGGCACGTGCCGCCGGGCATTCCCTAACCTTGGTTTGGGTTGGTGATCGCGCTCCTTGATCAGAAGTTCGCGCGCGTCCTCGAGATGTTCCTTCATCAGTCGGGCTGCGAGATCGCCTTTGCCCTTTTCGATCGCCTGCATGATTGGTTTGTGGAATGCGAGCGTGTGCTCCAAGTCGACCAGTTGCGAGGTTACCAACATCATCTTTGCCATGGCCCGATGGATGTTGTGGAAGAGGTTTGCGGCAGTGCGATTTTTCGATGCCAGAAAGATCGCACGGTGGAACAAGAGATCGGAAGACACGAGCTTCAGCTTGTCGTTGGAGCTGCTTTCCAGGTCAAGGATGGATTGATGCAACATTGCAATGTCTTCTGGCGTGGCACGTTGCGCCGCAAGACGAGCGAGGCCGGGCTCCATCAGGAGACGCAGTTCTGTTAGGTCTTCGACGGTCGTATCGTCCAGCAGAAAAAGAAACTCGAGTGGGACCGCGAGGATCGCGGCGACGTCTGAATTCAGGTAACTGCCGTCCCCGACACGCTGCGTGATGACCCCGAGGATCTCCAGCACCTTGAGCGCCTGTCGCAAGGAGGAACGCGCCACGTTGAAGTGGGCTGCCAGCTCGCGTTCCGGTGGCAGCCTATCGCCCTGGCTTAGCTTGCCATCCCGCAGCATCTGCTGAAACTGTGTGATGAGGACCTGGGTGACATCATCTTTCCCTGTGGACGCACGTGTGAGAGTAACGGGTTTCCGAGAAGACGAAGCCTTGGCCATGTCGGCATCATCGGGCATGCGTCGACGCCGGTCAAACGAAGATTGAAAAAGGACCAAAACGACGCAGCAACACACTGCCGAGGCCGCCTTGACGACTCCTTTGCATTGGTAGTACCTTTCGAACTTTCACACCTTCCAATGCCCGCCGTGACCGCAAAATACCGGTCACAATGACGTTGACAACATTTGAAAATTGGTAGTACCTTTGCCCGCGTTCGGAAAACGAGCGGGCGGACGTCGGCCTGAAGCAGTGCCCAGAGGTGGTTATGCAGGCAAGGTGCGAAACAAAATTTCAACGAGTGCTGATCGGGTCTTTGGCCCTGGCGGCGATTCACGTAGGCGGTCTTCACGCGCAGGTGGAACAAGGGCGTTTTGTGGGAAGAATCAGCGATCCCCAGGGCGCTTCCGTCCCCGGTGTGACCGTGCAGGTGCGGAACCTGGACACGAACATCACGCAGACCGGTGTTACGAATGGATCCGGCGAGTATGTGATCACTCCGGTGCCCGCCGGCAACTATGTCCTTACCGTCAATGCGCCGGGATTCACCACGGCGAACACCAAGACCATCGAGGTGCAGGTCGGCCAGATTGTTCGCCAGGACGTGGGTCTGACGATTGGTTCGGCAACAGAGGTGGTCGAGGTGAACACGACCGCACCACTCCTTTCGACGGACTCTGCAACGTCTGGCCAGGTGATCACAAATCAGCAACTGACAGAGTTGCCACTCAACGGTCGCGGCTTCTACCAATTGGCCAGCCTGACGCCGGGTGCAGCACTCCTGCCGCCTACAGGCAACTCGCTTGCGATCCGTCCTGAGGTAGTGAACGGCAATGTCATCAGCGGTATTCGCGGCAGTGCCACCTCATTCCTGTTGGACGGCGTGGATGTCAGCGAGCAGCACCAGGGCGGCACATTCATTCAAACGTCGATTGATGCGCTGCAGGAGTTTTCCGTGCAGCAGAGCCCGTATTCGGCAGAGTTCAACCGTGGTGGCGCATTCTTCAATGCGACTACGAAATCCGGCACCAACCGACTGCACGGCACGTTGTTCGAGTTCATCCGTAACGATGCCTTCGATGCGAAGCGGTACTTTCTGCCGAGTACACAGCAGAAGCAGAAGCTTCGGCGAAACCAGTTTGGCGGTAATCTCGGCGGTCCAATTCGAATTCCCGGTTTGTACAACGGATCGAATCGTTCGTTCTTCTTCTTTAACTATGAGGGTCTGCGTTTGACGAGCGGTCAGCCGTTCACCGGAACGGTTGCTTCGGATGCGCAGCGTGCCGGCGTCTTCTCGCGCAACATCTACGACCGCACGAATTTGATCAACGGTGTGCCGCAGCAGTTCCCGAACAACACCATTCCCGGTAATCGGATTTCCGCAGCTGCGCTCAAGATTCAGCAGTACATCCCCCGGCAGAACACGGGCGCGGGCACGTTCAGCTACGCGGGTAATCAGACTATTGGGTTCGATCAATTCATCACTCGGCTAGACCACCAGATCTCGCCGGGGAACCGGCTATCGGCCCGTTGGGTGTACGTCAAGCAGCGCGAGGTGGATCCCAACTTCGCACCGGCGCTTGGCACGGCCAACCTGACCTCGTGGGGCCAGGACATCGCGGCCAGCCTGACGTCAAACTTTGGCGGCAACATGGTGAATGAACTGCGCGCCCACTTCCTTCCCAGCCACGTACGCCTTACCGCTTTCCTGCAGGGAACGGACTTCAACGGTCAGTTCGGTGTGGGCGGCTTCGGCGACCTGCTGCGCCCCGATGCGGGCGGCGCCTTCCCCGATTACGTCTGGAGTGGCTACAACTCCGTACAGGGTCAGGGCTTCGATCAGCGTCCTAAGTCGCAGGACCGCAAGGCATTTGAAATTGCGGATAACTTCACGCTTCTGCATGGACGCAATTCGTTCAAGTTCGGAGCGCTGATCCGTTATTACCAGTGGCTGGGCTATGACAGCCGCAACTACGCCGGGCAGTTCAACTTCAACGGTAACGCGAGCAACAACGCGACGTCCACGTCATCGGCATCCGCAAACTCTGGCGATGCCTATGCCGACTTCCTGCTGGGATATCCTTCGGCGGTTACGCGGTCGTACGCTGCAGACAACTTTGGCGGGCAGGGTCTTTATCGGCAATTCTTCTTTCAGGACGACTTCCGCGCGAGCGATCGCCTTACGTTGAACCTTGGACTGCGGTATGAGTACTCGCCCTGGCTGGATGGCTATAAGGGTCAGGTGGGCACGTTCGATCCAACGCGTGCTAAACCGATCATCGTATCGGGAAGTGGGCCGGTGCCGGATCTGACCGCTCAGTTCGCCGCACCGCGTGCTTACCAGGTCTTTGGGCAATACATCACAACGTCCAGTGAAGCGGGACTGCCTTCCACCATTACGCACACAGACCGGAAGCAGTTTGCGCCACGCGTCGGCCTTGCATTCTCGATCGACAAGAAGACGGTACTGCGCAGCGGCTTCGGCATCTTCTACGAACCGGAAGGTACCAGCGGCCGCGTGAACCTGAACATGCTTCCCTACCTGCTGACGGAGACTCAGAACCAGACGCAGAACGTAACGCCGACACGGACACTTTCCAACTACTTCCTGGGCAATCCACTTGGATCCATCACGGCAAACCCCAGCTTGAATCCGGCACGTATCTACGCAAGCATGGGAGCGAACTACCACTACAGCCTGAACATCCAGCGCCAGCTCTCAGACAAAGACGTCTTCGAAATTGGGTACGTTGCCAATCGCGGCATTCACTTGAGCGCTTCGAACAGCTTCAACGATCCCACGCCGGGACCCGGTTCGATCCAGGCGCGTCGTCCTTACACGCAATGGAGCGGCATCTCGTTCCAGACGCAGGACATGAACAACAACTACAATTCGCTGCAAGCCAAGTACGATCATCGCTTTAGTCATGGCTTCAGCATGCTGGTGGCTTACACCTTCTCAAAGTGGATGCAGTATGCGCAGACGCCGGCACTCGGGGGCATCCAGGGCTATGAGTATGCGCTGGCTGCCACAGACACACCCCATAACGTAGCGATCAGCGGAACGGTGCAGGTTCCTGTGGGTCGCGGACGCAAGTTCCTGAACCACTCCAACGGCTTTGTGAATGCGTTCGTAGGTGGATGGCAGTTGCAGACAATCAATATCCTGCGCAGTGGAACGCCGTACACGCCTGTTGTGTCGGGTGATATTGCAAACACTGGCGTAGGCGGGCAGCGGCCCGACCTGAGTGGTGTGAGTACTCCGGGATATGCGAAGACACTGAGTTCGTGGTTCGACAAGGGCCGCTATATTGTGGCGAACCGTGTGGCGAACGGAACGGTGGGTGGCGGCACGCGCTCCGGCAACGACGTCTTCCGTTATGGTCAGGTACGCGCCAACACGCTGCGCTCCGATGTGTATCGGCAATTCGATGCATCGGTCTTCAAGAACTTCGCCATGCCGTATGAGAGCACGCTCTCGTTCCGTGCCGAGTTCTTCAACTTGCCGAACACGCCCAGCTTCTCTGCACCGAATGCCACCATCGATGCAGCCGCCGGCGGGACGATTACGAATACTTCGAATTCCTCGCGTAACCTGCAGTTCGCGTTGAAATACAACTTCTAAGTGGCCACAACAAAGGGCGGGAGCATGCAGTCAATGCGGAATCAAGTTAAGACGATGAAGAACCAACACAACGGAGTGGCGGGTGTTCTGCTCGCCGGTGCGATTGGCCTATGCAGCGCGGCAGCCTGGGCGCAGGGAACGATCCCTGCGACGCCAGCCGCACCGACAGGCAAGCCGGTGAACATCACAGTGGATCTGAACAAGTCAGTTGGTGAGTACAAGCCGATCTATAGCTGGTTTGGCTATGACGAGGGCAATTACACGACAGGCCGCGACGGTAAGGTGCTGCTGCGCGAACTGCGTGACCTGAGCCCGGTGCCCGTATACATTCGCGCGCATCACCTGTTGACCAGTGGTAACGGTGTGCCGGAGTTGAAGTGGAGTTCGACGAACGTTTACACGGAAGACGCGAGCGGCAAGCCCGTGTACGACTTCAAGATCCTGGACGAGATCTTCGACGAGTACAAGGCTGCTGGTGTCCGGCCGATGGTGGAGCTTGGCTTCATGCCCAAGGATCTTGCAGCGGATCTGCCGAATCGGCATGAGCCGTACCAAGTGCACTATCCGCAGAATGCCATCACCGGCAAGAGCAACAATCCGCCGAAGGATTACGCGAAGTGGGGCGAGCTTGCACGCGTGGTGACGGCGCACTTTGTGGAGCGCTATGGCCGCGACACGGTGAAGCAGTGGTACTTCGAAGTGTGGAACGAGCCGGACATCGACTACTGGCACTCCACGCCTGAGGATTACTGGAAACTGTATGACTACGCCGTTGCTGGCGTGCGCGCGGCATTGCCCGAAGCGAGAGTAGGCGGCCCGGCGACAACGAGTCCGCGCAGTCCCAAGGCCTACGACTATCTGAAGAACTTCCTGGAGCACGTGAACTCTGGCAAGAGTGCCGCGAACGGAAAGCCGCTGCCCATGGACTTCATCTCATTCCATGCGAAGGGCAAGCCGACCATTCTGGAAGGCAAGGTGACGATGGGCATTACCGGTGAGCTGATGGATGTCGACCGTGGCTTCCAACTGATCTCCACGTTCCCGAAGTTTCGCTCGCTGCCCATCATCCTGAGCGAGGCCGATCCGGAAGGTTGCGCGGCATGCTCCAGCAAGGTGAATCCGGCGAACAACTATCGCAACGGCACGTTGTATCCGGCTTACACGGCCTCCGCTTACAAGCGGCTGTTCGATCTGCAGGATAAGTACAAGGTCAACCTGCTGAGTATGCTGAGCTGGTCGTTTGAATTTGAGGATCGCGAGTACTTTGAAGGCTTCCGTTCCCTCTCCACAAACGGCGTCGACAAGCCGGTGCTGAACTTCTTCCGTATGGCGGCGCTGATGTCCGGCACGCGCGTGACTACCACGAGCACCGGTATGGTTCCGCTGGACAAGATCGTGCAGACGGGCGTCCGCGAAGAGGCCGATGTCGACGCAATGGCAACGAAGGCCGCGGACAATACAGCAGCCGTCATGCTTTGGAACTATCACGATGTCGATGGAGCGGGTCCCGTTGCACCTGCCGCGATTGCGATCCATGGCTTGCCGGCAACAGCGAAGCGCGTACTGGTGACGCACTACCGCATCGACGACACGCACAGCAACGCGTACACCGTGTGGAAGGAGATGGGATCGCCACAGCACCCGACAACCGAGCAATATCAGAAGCTTCAGGCAGTGGATGGCCTGCAGACGCTGACATCGCCTGAGTGGATGGATGCGAGCGGCGGGACCATCACGCTGAAGACGGAGATGCCCCGCCAGAGCATCTCGCTTGTCACGTTGAAGTGGTAGTGGGAAGGGCCGGGGCGCGCATGGAACGGAAGTGGTACTTTGTGCTGCTGGTGGCGGCGGCGATTGCGATCAGTTACTTCGATCGGCAGACGCTGCCCGTCGCCATTGCGGCGATCCAGCGCACGATCCCGATCAGCAACCAGCAGTTCAGTTATCTGCAAACGGCCTTCCTGCTGTCGTACGCAGCACTGTACATGGTGGGTGGCCGCATGCTGGATCGCCTGGGCACGCGCAGGGGCTTTCTGCTGATCATGCTGTGGTGGTCGCTGGCATGCGCGCTGCACAGTCTGGCCACGGGCTTCACACTCTTGCTGATCGCCCGTTTTCTATTGGGCGGCGGCGAGGGCGGCGCCTTCCCTGCTGCGTCTCGTGTTGTGGCGGAGTGGGTGCCGGCACACCAACGCTCAACTGCGATGGGATTGATCAATGGGGGGACGGCGATCGGCTCCGTGCTGGCGCCGCCCGTCATTGGGTTCATCCTGCTGCGCAGCGGATGGCGTGCCGTCTTTGTCAGTGCCGGCGCACTGGGATTGGCATGGGTTGTGTGGTGGTGGTTCGCCTATCGTACGGACGGCGCTACGGTGACGGTGAATACCGTCGACGCACGCATCGTTGGCGATCGCATGAGCTGGTTCGATGTGGTGCGCCAACGCAACGTGCAGTCCTTCGTCTTCGCCAAGTTCATGAGCGACTCAGCGTGGTACTTCCTGTTGTTCTGGCTACCGAAGTACCTGTACGACGCGCGCGGTTTCGATGTGAAGCAGGTGAGTTACTACGCGTGGATTCCCTATGCGGCCAGTGGTGTAGGTAGTTTTCTGGGTGGGTGGTTTTCGTCGTACTTATTGCGGCGGGGTCACTCTCTCAACTTTGCACGTAAGCTCGCACTCGGCCTGTGCGCTGCAGGCATGCCTGTGGTGATGCTGGTTTCGGTGTCGCCCGTGCGCGTCGCCATTCTTCTGTTCAGCATTGCGTTCTTCTGTCAGCAGGCGTGGTCGGGTTTGATCATGACGCTGCCGACAGACATCTTTCCGCTGACACTGGTCGGCACCGTGGCCGGCTTGATCGGTTTCGGTGGCGCAATCGGCGGAGCAATCTTCGGCCTTGTCGCCGGCTTTCTGCTGGGGCACGGCTTTACCTACGGAACACTGTTTGTCTTGGTGGGCAGCTTCCACCTGATCGGCTTTCTGGCCATTGCGATGTTTGCGGGCCCGATACAACCACTCCGCTCCAACGAACTCCGTGCAATCGAAGGAAACTCATGAAGATCACAGAAGTCCGCACACGCGTCGTCCAGTGGGAAGGCGAAACCGTTCCGCTGCCCCCGCACTTCTGCACCAACCCGATGGATTTGGTGTCGTTTCGCGAGGCCTCCATGGGTAACTTTGCCTTCCATAACTGGCTGCTGGTGGAGATCTTCACAGACACAGGCCTGGTAGGACTGGGCAACGCCGCGCTTGCCCCCATGGTGACTAAGCAGTTGGTCGACATCTATCTGAAGCCGCTGCTGCTGGGCGCCGATCCGTGGGACGTGGAGTACCTGTGGCAACAGATGTACCGGCGCACACTCGCCTTTGGGCGCAAGGGCGTTGCACTGACGGCGATCTCTGCGATTGATATTGCGCTGTGGGACCTGCTGGGCAAGGACGCGAAGCAGCCGGTCTTCCGTCTGCTGGGCGGCCGTACCAAGGATCGTATTCCTGTCTATGCAAGCCGCTTGTATGCCATGCCCATTCCGGAGCTTCGCGCCGAGGCGCAGAAGTACAAGGACGAGGGCTATCAGATGATGAAGCTCCGCTTTGGATGGGGACCGCTGGATGGTGCCGCAGGCATGCAGAAGAATGTTGAGCTGGTGCGGAATGTTCGTGAGGTGGTGGGCGATGGCATCGACATCATGACGGACGCCTACATGGGTTGGAGTCTGGATTACGCCAAACGCATGCTTCCCTTACTGGAACCGTTCAACCTGCGTTGGCTGGAAGAGCCGGTGATTCCCGATGACACACGCGGCTACGCGAAGTTGAAGGAGTATGGCCGTATTCCCATCGCAGGTGGGGAACATGAGTTCACGATCTTTGGTTTCCGCGAGTTGCTGGAGACAAACGCCGTCGATTACATCCAGTTCGATACCAATCGTGTGGGCGGCATCAGCCAGGCGCGTAAGATCTCCGCGCTGGCCGAGAGTTTTCAGATTCCAGTGGTGCCCCACGCAGGGCAGATGCATAACTATCACGTGGTGATGGCAAGTCTGAATTCACCCATTGCTGAGTTCTTTCCGAAGGTGGATGTCGAGGTCGGCAATGAGCTGTTCTGGTACATCTTCGATGGTGAGCCGGTGCCGGAGAACGGCTCCATCAACCTGGACGACACCTTGCCCGGACTGGGTCTCACCGTCAACGAGGAATCGCTGAAGCGGTTCCGCATCTTCGAATAAGGAGCAACGGATGCGGTTGGTACAGATTGCCAATGGGGATGATCGTCGCGTTGCGATGGTGGAAGAGCCAGACCTGGTCCTGCTACACGATGTCACGTCGACGTACGCGCTCGCGTTGCGTGCCATCGAGAGTGGGCAGAAGATTACCGGGCTGGCGGAGTCTCTGCGAAGCACAGAGCGAATGGCCTACGACACGGTGTATGAAGGCACGCATTCCTGGAAGCTGCTTGCTCCAATTGACGTACCGGGAGATCCGCAAAAGCTGCTGGTCTCCGGTACGGGCCTGACGCACCTGGGCAGCGCACGGGAGCGGCAGTCGATGCACGCGGCAGCGGGCACCACGCCCGACGAAGTCGACGAAGCAGAGATGACGGACAGCATGCGGATGTTCGAGTGGGGACGCCGCGGTGGCCGGCCCGCTGAGGGGCTGATCGGCATCGCACCCGAGTGGTTCTACAAGGGAGATGGCTCTGTTGTGAAAGGGCCCGGCGATGCGTTGACGATTCCTGGCCATGCAGAAGATGGCGGTGAAGAAGCAGAGGTCGCGACGGTGTATGTCATCGCTGCGGACGGCACACCCCATCGCATTGGCATGGCCACCGGCAACGAGTTCTCCGATCACGTCTTCGAGCGCAGGAACTACCTCAATCTGGCGGGATCGAAGCTGCGCGAGTGCAGCCTGGGACCGGAGCTTGTCCTGAATGCTGACTTTCAAGACGTACCCGGCAACGTGAAGGTACTGCGCGCCGGCAGCACGATATGGGAGAAGCAGATCCGTACCGGCGAAGCGAATATGGCACACAGCCTGGCGAACATGGAGCATCACCACTTCAAGTTTGCAGGACACCGGCAGGCGGGCATGGTGCACGTTCACTTTCTGGGCGCGGATGCATTGTCCTTTGGCAGCGGTATCAGGCTGGCTGAGGGCGATGTGACAGAGGTGCAGTTTGAAGGCTTTGGGCGCGCGTTACGAAACTCCATTCATGCCGAGGAAGCGCTGGCCGCGTGTGTTCAAGTGAAGGTCATGCAGTAACGCAAACGCATTCGCAGTTCGCAGGGAGATCGAGATGGCGGAGAAAGTAACAGTTCTTGGATTGGGCGTCATGGGCCTTGGCATGGCTCAAAACCTGCGTAAGGCAGGCTTCGATGTAACCGTGTGGAATCGCACGGCTGCAAAGGCAGAAGCTTTCGCTAAGGAAGGTGGCATTGCCGCGGGTTCACCGGCGGAAGCCGCGAAGGGCGCGAAAGTTGTCATCAGCATGCTTGCGGACGATACGGCCTGTCGCGCGGCTTGGCTCGGCGAAGACGGCGCACTGGCAGGGATGGACAAAGGTGCCATCGCTGTCGAGAGCAGCACTGCCAGCCCCGCGTGGATCGAGGAGCTCCACACGGCGGCACACACGTTCGGCGTTCGACTGCTGGACGCACCGGTGACCGGCAGCCGCGTGCAGGCTGAGGGCGGTCAACTAGTCTTCCTCACCGGCGGTGACGCGGCAACGATTGAAGAGGCGCGACCTGTACTCGCCGCGATGAGCAAGCAGGTATTGCCGCTGGGGCCGGTGGGCAGCGGAGCGCAGCTGAAGTTGATCAATAACTTTCTTTGTGGCGTGCAGGTTGCATCGTTCGCCGAGGCTCTCACATGGATCGAGCGCAACGGTCTTGACCGCACCACTGCTCTGGAGTTCCTGAAGACCGCGGCTCCCGGCAGCGGCATCTTCGTCGGCATGAGCGAACGGATGACCAAGCGCACCTATGAGGTGAACTTTGCGCTGGACCTGATGCGCAAAGACCTCAGCTACGCACAGACTGCAGCCGAGGCCTATGGAGTTCCACTGGCCACGGCGGCAACCGCAGAGCACTTGTTCGAGCGGGCGCAGCAAGAGGGTTTTGGCGAAAAGGACATGTCGTCCGTAGTGGAAGTACTGCGCGCCGCGAAGTCATAACAAGCACCAGAACCAAGGAGAAAGTAATGCATCTGCGATCGGTTGCACTGTCAACGGCTGCTGTTCTATTGAGCGTGGCTTCGTGCGTGTCTGCGTCTGCGCAAGGGAGCAACGCCCCGGCATCCGGCGGGGAAGTCTATCGGGACATGAGCAGGCCGATCGAGGATCGCATTACCGATCTCATCAAGCGCTTCACGCTGCAGGAAAAGGCGATGCAGCTGAACCACACCAATCGTGGCGTGCCGCGCCTGGGCTTGCCGATGTGGGGAGGTTGGAACCAGACGCTGCACGGCGTGTGGTCCAAGCAGCCAACCACGCTCTTCCCTATCCCGACAGCGATGGGCGCCACCTGGGATCCTGAATTGGTGCACACAGTCGCGGATGCCATGAGCGATGAGGCGCGCGCCCTCTACAACGCGCATGCCGAGGGGCCACGCACACCCCATGGCTTGGTCTACCGCTCGCCCGTCATCAACATCAGCCGCGATCCACGTTGGGGCCGCATTCAGGAGGTATTCAGCGAAGACCCCCTGCTGACGGGCCGCATGGGCGTGGCCTATGTGCGCGGACTGCAAGGCGACGATCTGCAACACCTGAAGCTGGCAGCGACTGTGAAGCACTTCGCAGTGAATAACGTTGAGAGTGGACGTCAACACCTGAACGCGGATGTGGACGAGCGCAACCTCTTCGAGTTCTGGCTGCCGCACTGGCGCGCCGCCATTATGGAAGCACACGCACAATCTGTCATGTCGAGCTACAACGCCATCAATGGCATGCCCGACGCGGTGAACCACTGGCTGTTGACCGATGTTCTTCGAAAGAAGTGGGGCTTCGACGGCTTTGTCACCGACGATCTGGGAGCGGTAGCCCTGCTCTCTGGCACACGAGCAACCAACACTTCAGAGCCCGGCCAGCACTTCTCAGAAGATCCCGTCGTCGCAGCCGCAGCAGCAATCCGTGCTGGCAATGACAGTGATGACGTAGAGTTCGAAACGAACCTGCCGCTCGCCGTGCAACGAGGACTCCTCACCGAAAAAGACGTGGATGGCGCACTGCGTAATGTGCTGCGTGTCGGCTTCCGACTAGGAGCCTACGATCCGCCGCAGGCAAGCAAGTACAGCAGGATTGGCATGGATGTGGTGCGCTCCCAGGCGCACCGGGATCTGTCGCAGCGTGTGGCCGAAGAATCGATGACGCTGCTGCTGAACCGCCGTCAGTTCCTGCCGTTGCAGCGCGACCAGGTGAAGTCTGTGGCCGTGATTGGCCCCGCCGGTGGTGAAGCGTACGAGACCGGAAACTACTACGGCACGCCCGCAGTCAAGACCAGCGTCACCGAGGGCCTGCGTGCCTTGCTGGGCAGCGGCGTGAAGGTCGAATACGAGAAGGGAGCTGGCTACGTTGATCTCGCAGACGACAAGGAGATTGAGCGTGCTGCGAACCTGGCGCGCAAGAGCGACGTCGTCGTGCTGTGCCTTGGAACGAATCTTCAGGTGGAAGCGGAGGGTCGTGATCGTCGCGACTTGAACTTGCCTGGTGCGCAGCAGCGTTTGCTCGAGGCCGTTTACGCAGCCAACCCGAAGGTGGCCTTAGTACTGATGAACGCCGGGCCGCTGGGTGTCACGTGGGCGCACGATCATGTGCCGGCCATCCTGAGCGCGTGGTATCCCGGTGAGCTTGGCGGCGCTGCGATTGCGCGCACGCTCTTCGGCCTGAACAATCCTGGTGGCCATCTGCCGTACACCGTATACGCAAACCTGGATGGTGTGCCGCCACAGAATGAATATGACGTGTCGCGTGGCTATACGTATCAGTACTTCAAAGGCGTTCCGTTGTATCCGTTCGGTCACGGGCTCAGCTACACACACTTCGACTACAGCAAGCTGAAGGTGACGCAGACATCCGGAGATCACGCAAACGTAACGGTGAGCTTTACGCTCACGAATACGGGACAAAGTGCAGGCGCTGAAGTAACCCAGCTCTATTCGCACCAGGTGAAAAGCTCCGAGGTGCAACCACTGCGCACCCTCCGAGGCTTTGAGCGTGTGACTCTGCAGCCCGGTGAAAGCAAAGCCGTCGCGATTTCCATCCCGACGTCAGCATTGGGTTGGTACGACACCGCGGTCCACAACTTCCGCGTGGAACCGGGTGCATTCAACTTCATGGTCGGGTCATCGTCGGAAGACATCAGGCTGCGCGATACAGTCACGATCGCTCCAGAAGCCAGCCGTCAAAAAACTGCGACACGACGTCCGTAAGAATCGATGTCGGTCGGTGTTTCCCGGGCGGCGCTAGTTGCTTATCTCTAGCGCCGCCCCTTCACTTATCGGCGACCGTCTCGACGTAAGGAAGCACAGCCTGGACATGCGTCACGGTCGATCCGAGCTGTCCTGTGTAGGACTCAGTGAACAAACTGTGTCTTCTCACGAGTTGTGCGCAACATGATCTCTTGTACCTGACGCGCGACTATCGGATTCGGAGGGATGACGGAGTGCAGGATGGAAGCGGGGTATGCGAATTCCTGCCCGTCGTCGAATGTAACGATGACGAAATCTTCGGTGTTTCGCACTGACAACACCTTCACTGTCTTGGCAACGTTGGACATGATCAACTGTTCCTTGAGCAACTTCTTTCTTGGGATTTACCGCGGGTCACGTTCGTTGAGTACACCTGGAGGTGTCGGATTGCGGTAAGCACAGGTTCATTTCCTACCCTCGCGCCGCGATTTGATTTGAGGCATCCTGGGACTAAGGATTGGGCACGTACTGATAGCCAATCCAGACCTGCACCTTTTGAAGGTTTGCCAGATCAACCGTTTCATTCCCGGGCTGATGCTCAGGCAGACGCACCTCCCAGGCGCCGCAGACTCCCCGGCCCCAGTACGGAACCTGCTGCGGCGCATCGATCGGTTCGTCATCCCCGAAATGTACTGGCGCAAGCACAAGCGGCGTGACAGGAGCCTGCAGGTTCTTTGACTTCGCATCCAGCAGCGAAGAAACAGGTATGCCATTGGGATACCCTGCCGCTTTGACCGAAGCCGGACCCACCTGGTCGTAGCGCGTCCCGTGCCACAGCTCGCACGAGATGACGGAACTGGTGGAGGACGCACCAACAAACGCCACAGCGACTCCGCGAATTTTCGTCTCCTTGCGTTTCTGAGAGATGGAGTCGAGCGTGACCTGAAAAGGCAGGACACGAGAGGTGCTTAGCTGCTCGACTAACTCGGGAAAATCGGCCACGGCGAACTCCCTGCGTAAAACCTCAGTCTGAATATCGCGTTGCAGATAGTCGACGTACGCGCGCTGTATGCCAAGGGGATTCAGCAACGTGTTCCAGGCATTCTGGTAGGCCTGCACCATCGCGAGTTCCGTGTTCGGCAGACCATCCTGATACGCAGCGACTATGTCGGGATGTACCGAGCCGGCATCGAGCAGCGGAAGCGGCTGCGTACCGGATGGCAAGGTGTAAATTTCGAAGGAGCGTTGCGCGAGGAATGCGAAGGTGAGCAGCGTGTCGACTTGCAACAGGGCGGCTGCAATCGCCTGCTGACCTGCAGTGCGAACCGACGACGCGTCGAGTGCAGGTGTGCTGCGTATGTAGTCCAGGATTCCCTGCGTGCGGCCGAGACGCGCCTCGGTCGCTGCAATCTTCTGCGCATTCAGGTCGACCTTGTTCTTTGCGACCAGCAACTGATGCGCAAGCTCTGCTCCGTGTTTGATCAAAGCCACCGATTCAGCATTGGCAGGCGTAGAGCCTGCCGAAATTTTCTCGATGAGCTTCACGAAGTTGACCACGGTCTGGCCGGCTGCCACGACCTCCTGCACTTTCTTGCCGACCTGCTTCGATGCCTTCTCGATGTCATCCAGATCAGGCTTCTGCCCGGCCACTGCGGCATCCAGAATGAAAGGCGCATCCTTTAGAACCGTTGAGCTGAGAGCGATCACTGCGGGTACCAGTGCAACCAGGCTGGCTCCTGCGGTGGGTATGGCAGCTACAACACTTACGATCGCCGCGCCGACTTCAGCCACCGTTCCGATGAAGCCTGTGATGCTGAAGCTTTCCGACTTCATGGATTCAAGCGACTTCTGAATCTCCGCGTTGGCCTCGTCAAGCTGCTGCTGCAGATACTTGACCTCAGCTTCAGCGCCCTCCTGTTCCGCCTGGACGTAGCTTAGGTCGGCGGTCACCGTCGCGACTGCATCTTCGGCAACTCTTTTCTGTGCCGTCAGAAGGTTCTGCAGCGCGCCCAACTGAACGGCGGCAATGATCTGTGCGATACCCGCATTGAAGAAGCTGGAGACCAACGTCGTGATGCTGTTGTAAGCGGAGGAATACCGATTGAAGTCCGGCACGACGTCCTGGTACCGGGGGATGCCGAGTGCATTGCTCCCAGATTGCAGCAACCGCAGGAGACGACTCGCTTCAGTGTTATTCCACTGCATCTCCAACGCAGCCGCGAATTCGCGGGCGGCCAATTGACCGTTCGTGTCGTCGGGGTCCGCCGGCTGAAATCTCCGGAAATAGTATTCGCCTGCGTTGATTCGGAAAGGAGCCCAGAAGTTATTGAAGTTCCAGACCGGGTCAGAATCGAGAAGCGCGTACATGCGCTGGACGTAGTCACTTTCTGCGAGGACAACGATTTCGGGCTGCGGGTTTGTCCCGTCTGTCCCATGCGCGCCATCGGAGCCGCGCGCAGGCTTAGGTTCCTCTCCCTCAGGAAGGTCCGGACTGTTATTGCCGTCTCGGCCAGCCCTTCCGCCACGACCTCCAACGGATCCTGGTGTCCCTCCAAAGGTGAGCTGAGGGGCTGGTAGCGGTGCCGTCGAGAGAATGGTTACCGTGCCACCGTTCGCACCATTACCACCGGCGCCGCCTCTACCTGCCCAACCGCCACGTGTGCCGTTATAGGCATCGACGATCTGACCTGAGTCGTCCATGTGGCCGATATAACCGTCTGCCCCGCCACCGCCATTCCCACCATCGCCCCCGGGTGCACTGGCGGTTGCGGCGACGTCGATGCGAATCGCGCTGCCCGTGCGGCAAAAGATGGTGACATCGGTCCCTGGTGATCCGCTCGTGCCGTTCCCTCCGGAGCCGCCGTTTCTTCCGGAGCCAGCGGGAACCCACGTAGCGCCGACCTTCCGGACTTTCGCGTTCTCACCGTCCGCGCCCCTTCCGCCCGCGACAGGTGCAGCGGGATTTTTGCTGTGACCGCTCCCATCGATGGAGCCACCGTTGCCGTCGTAGGTATCGGCAACAATGATCAGGGCACGGTCCTTCAAGGTGAGCTTGAAGCCCGGCTCATGTTCAACCACCCGCCCCAGCAGGAAGACGGGCCCCTCGCCCTCGAAGGTGTCATAGAACTGCTGGACTGTCTGGTTGACAGTAAGAACATCACGAATCAGGGGAGTGTTTGCCATCGTTGCTTTCCACGCAGGGTTTGAAGAGCGAGTGTCGACTACTGGGCGATTGACCGTTCCGGTCGATGCTCAGGACTGAAAGGGTGGAGCGGCCTGTTGCGCGGAGATCGCGCCATAAAGGCCGAAGCTCAGACAACCGCGGACGACTGTCTATTGCCCAGCACAATTTCGCAGGTGGATCGCCTGCGGTCAATGCAAGGGCTGTGAGGATTTCCTTAGGTCTGCATTAGGGCGCACATCGTCATCTTTTTCCGCTTATGCAGACCTTTTGAGCTATGACAGCCGGTCCACACCGACGCTGAGTGCTCGGCGACGGTATGAGTCACCCAATGCCAGAGACAGTGGACCGCTCCGCTTCTGCGTAAACGCAAGCCAGTGCCATTCCACGGCAAGTTGGGGATGTCAGTAACATTGGCGGCCGCCTCGTGTGGATCGTGCCGCCGTTCCGAGACCGGCGTCCGAAGGAACGGCGGCGCGGACTCAGTTCCAAGGTTGCGAGAACAGTATCGTCCGACCCAGAGCAGGATCTTCGAGAACCGTGAATTTTGATTTAAGTGGTGACCCGGGCAGGAGTCCAACCTGCGACCTTCGCCTTAGGAGTGCGCCGCTCTATGCATCTGAGCTACCGGGCCACTTCCTGACAGTGTAAACGGTGTGCGTGTCGCCCTTTGGTAAACTTATGGGTGAGGTTCCCATGCCCGAGATCACCCGCCGCAAGGCTGTGACTGTGAAGATTGGCAACGTTCGCGTCGGTTCCGATGCGCCGGTTGTCGTCCAGTCCATGACCAACACTGATACCGCGGACGTTGAAAGTTCCGTTCAGCAGATTGCTGCGCTGGCTCGCGCCGGCAGCGAGATGGTTCGCGTTACGGTGAACAATGACGAGGCCGCAAAGGCTCTGCCGTACATCGTGGAAGGCATCCGCGCGAAGGGCTGGGAGACGCCGATCATTGGCGATTTCCATTACAACGGCCATCAGCTGCTGGCAAAGTATCCCGCCTGCGCCGAGGCGCTGGCGAAGTACCGCATCAATCCTGGCAACTGCTCCATTGGCCGCAAGGACGATGACAACTTCCGGACCATGATTGAAGTCGCGGTGAAGCACCAGAAGCCTGTCCGCATCGGGGTCAACTGGGGTTCGCTGGACCAAGCGCTTCTGACGAAGATGATGGACGAGAACAGCCGTTCCGCCACTCCCCTGCCCGCACGCGACGTCATGCTGGAGACGATGGTGCGGTCGGCCCTTGACAATGCCGAGGCCGCGCAGCGCTACGGCCTGCGTCCCGACCAGATCATCCTCTCGGCAAAGGTCAGCGGCGTGAACGATCTGATCGACGTCTACACCGAGCTTGCCTCGCGCACGAATCTTGCGCTGCACCTTGGCCTGACCGAAGCCGGCATGGGGATGAAGGGCGTTGTCGCCTCCACTGCGGGTCTGGCGCCGTTGCTGCTGAAGGGTATCGGCGACACCATCCGCGTCTCGCTGACGCCAACACCGGGCGGCGACCGCAGCGAGGAAGTGCGCTGCGCGCAGCAGATTCTGCAGACGCTGTCGATCCGCAGCTTCTCGCCGCAGGTGACAAGCTGCCCCGGCTGCGGCCGTACGACATCCACCTACTTCCAGATGCTGGCGGAGCAGGTGCAGAACTACATCACCACGTCGATGCCGGACTGGAAGGTCAAGTACCCGGGTGTTGAGGAGATGAAGCTGGCTGTGATGGGCTGCATCGTCAACGGCCCTGGTGAGAGCAAGCATGCCAACATTGGTATCTCGCTGCCGGGTACGTTTGAGGAGCCGAAGGCGCCTGTTTACATCGACGGCAAACTGGCCATGACGCTGAAAGGCGATCACATCGTGGACGAGTTCAAAGTCATCCTCGATGACTATGTGAAGAGCCATTACGGCAAGGCGCAGGTTGAAGAACTGATCAGCGCATAACCGCTTCATTTCGAGCAGTACAAAGGGCGACTGCGAATGCAGTCGCCCTTTCCATTTCCTCGTAAGAACTACGCCGCAACCGCCTCGCGCACTGCAATCCCCTTCGCCACATCCGCCAGGATTTCGTACGACCGCAGACGATCCGCCTGCTCAAACGTGTCGGTGACCGCCAGGATCTCATCGAGTCCCAGCCAATCCGCAATGCGCTGCAGGCGAGCTTGCACCGCAGCCGCATCGCCCACAACAGCCAGTGCCAGACGGGCTTCCACGGCCTCGCGTTCGCCCGTGTTCCATAGGTCGTCCATGCTGTCGACCGGCGGCTTGAGTTCGACTGCCTGGTTGCGCACCAGCGATAGGAAGCGCTGCTGCGGCGTCGTCAGCAGGCGCTTTGCCTGCGCCTCGGTATCGGCTGCGAGGACCGGCAGACCCGCCATTGCATATGGTTTGTCGAGCCATTCCGACGGGCGGAAGTTGCTGCGGTAGAGCTCCATCGCCTGCTGCGCATACTGCGGCGCGAAGTGCGCGGCGAAGGCGAAGGGCAGGCCCATCTGCCCGGCAAGCTGCGCGCTGAAGCCGCTTGATCCGAGCAGTGTAATGGGCACACGCGTACCTTCGCCGGGGATTGCGTGGACGATCTGTCCGGGCCGCGGCGCACCCAAATACTGCTGCACCTCCGCCACCAACTCCGGGAAGTCATCACCCGTCGTGCGCACGTCGCGGCGCATCGCGCGCATCGTCGGCTGGTCAGAACCCGGAGCGCGTCCGAGGCCGAGATCAATGCGGTTCGGGTAGATGGACGCGAGCGTGCCGAATTGCTCTGCCACGACAAGCGGGGCGTGATTCGGCAGCATGACACCGCCGCTGCCGACGCGGATCGTCGAGGTCTGCTGCGCGACATGGCCGATCAACACTGACGTTGCGGAACAGGCCAGGCCGGCGATGCTATGGTGTTCGGCCAGCCAGTAGCGCACATAGCCCAACTGCTCGACGTGCTGCGCGGTTTCGACGGTGCGTGCGATGGCTTGACCGGCGGCTTCGCCGGGCTTCATGCCAACCAGATCCAGAACGGAGACGCAAAGACTGCTCATACGGATTAGATGATGGTTCGATAGTCTTCGAACCATCGTATGGCGCAGTTTGGACGTTTCAGGCGTGGCGCTCAGTCTGCGATCGCGTCCATGACTGGAGCGGGATCCCAGAAAGCGCGGGCCTGAACGATCTTTCCATCTTCGTTGAAGTCCAGCACATCGATCCCTTCGAAGGTTGCGGACTTGCCGTTGTGTGCAATGCCCTTGCCCGTCCACTTCGCTGCGGCGGAGTTGCCGTTGACAAAGACCAGGTCTTCCGTGAGGCCGACGGTCTTAAACCCGGTGAAGATACCGGTGAAGAAGGCGCGGATGGCCTCGTGGCCGACGTTTACTGGCGTGCCTACAGGATCGTGCTGTTCGGCTTCGGGAGCGAAGACGGCGACACAACGTTCAACGTCCATAGCGCGAATTGCGGCAAAGTACTCGGCGACGCCCTGCTCAGTAGGTGTAGACATAGCGGAATAGTATCGCGTCCCGCTGTTGTCTGGACCGTCAGACTGCGACAGCTTTGACACCACTATCTTCTGGCGCGTAGCGCGAGCCGAACCATTGAAAGAGCGACGATGCGACGAGGGCGAAGACCGTCACGCCGAGGCCCCAGCGCAGGTTGCTGCGGTCGCTGACGAAGCCGATGATGCGCGGCGAAGGTACGTCTCCGAAGAGGTGGATCAGCAGCAGTTGGCCGGCGAGCGCCGTTGACCGTACCTGGGCGCTGACCGAGTTGACGATGGCTGCGTTGACCGGTCCGCTGCCGAGGAATAGCGCCAGCTCTGCGATGGCGAGCGCAGGCAGCATGGTCGCTCTCGGACCGAAGAAGCACAGCAGGGCAAAGGGCACGCAGATCGCCGGGCCGATGGCGCAGACCCAGTAGAGGGCGCGATGGTCGGTCCTTAGCCAGCGCTGTGCCCACCAGCCGCCGATGGCTGTGCCGAGAAGTCCGGTCACGGCGGTGATGGCGCCGACGGTGAATCCTGCGTGCGCTGCGGTCATGCCTGCTTCGCGCTGCAGGAAGCTGGGGATCCAGGCGCTGATGCCGCCGATGGTGAAGGTGCTCATCGCGTAGCCCATGGTTGCGGTGAGGTACGCGGGGTTCCTGATGAGGTCCGCGACGGCGGCCTTGCTCTTGCCTTTGCGGGCGGAGTCGGTCTCGCCGCGTTTGGGTTCCTTCATCACGAAGAGGATGATGACGGCGATGACGAGGCCTGGAATTGCCGAGACGTAGAAGGCGTTGCGCCAGCCGTGCGCCTGCGCGATGTATGCGCCGGCGCCGTAACCCATGGCTGCGCCGACGGGGATGGCGATGTTGAAGATAGTCAGCGCACGGTTGCGAGCTTCTGGTCCGTAGAAGTCCGCGAGCAATGCCGGTGCGTAGATGCCGAAGCTGGCCTCGCCAATGCCCAGCGCTGCGTGTCGCACGAGCAGGCCGTCGAAGTCGTGCACCATCGCCGTGAAGAGATTGGTCCCGCTCCAAAGGAGCGCGCCGATGACGATGAGCGGCTTGCGTGGGAAGTGGTCACCGAGCCAGCCCGTTAGCGGCGCGGTGACGATGTAGGTCACAAAGAACCACATCGTCAGCGCGCCGATCCGTTCGTCGGAGACATGAAACTCCGACTTCACCATCTCCTGCACGCCGGGCAGGATGTAACGGTCGATGTAGTTGACCAGGTTCAGCGCGGTGAGCAGCACCAGCGCGACGGTGGCTGCCTTTGCGTTGGAGGCTGTTGCTGGCTTCGTTTCCACGCTCATCGCGAGGAGGATAGCAGGTTAGGCCGCGGAAAGCCGGATACGCTTGCCGGTGATTTCAGCCAATGCGATTGCAGCGACGCCGAGGATCACGTGGGTGATCTGGACGTACGGCAGGTCGGGCATGGCCAGGTGCTTCAACTGCAGGATGCCGATGACCGGCAGCGAGATCCCAACGACGATCGTCACAATGGCAAGGCCGATGACCGATCGAAGACCCATGACACCGATCATGATCATTACCAGCGTGATGGCGAAGCCGAGGTACATGTGGATGTTGAGCGGTACGGCGACGTGGAAGTAGTACAGCGCGCCGGTGAGCAAGTTCACCACCCACAGCAGGCGGAGCGTCATCAATAGGCCTTTGAGCATGTTCTGATCGTAACCGCAACGCGTGCTGGTACCAAAGGGAAACGGACCCGCCTGAGCGAGTCCGTTGCAGTTGGTGTTCCGCTGTCGACTAGCAGGTTGGGGTCGTCTGCTCGTGCGGACGGGGGAAGGTCGCGGTGACGACGGTGCTGATGCCGCCGCGCGGACGGAAGTCCCCTTTGACCTCGGCCCAGACCGGCTCGCATGCCTTCACCATGTCATCGAGGACGCGGTTGCAGATGTTCTCCTGGAAGATGCCGAGGTTGCGGTAGCAGAAGAGATATTCCTTGAGACTCTTCAGTTCCAGGCAGCGATCCTTCGGCATATAGCGGATGGTCAGGTGACCGAAGTCCGGCAGGCCGGTGCGCGGGCAGACGCTGGTGAATTCCGGATCGTCGATCAGGATTTCGTAGCTGCGGAAGTGGTTCTGCCAGGTCTCGATCTCGGGCATGGCGACGTCAAGGCCGGCGGCCGCGTGCTCGTCCGTGTAGAGAGGGCTGGTGTTGTTCATCCGGTTATCGGGAATGGGCTTCATTGTGTTCCTTATTGGCCGGGAGGGGGTACCCCTCCCCCCTAAAATCGTAAAAATTAGATTCGAAAGGAGTTAGCTTTTTGCCTGCCGCTAAAAATTAGATTCTATTGGGGTTACGGGCAAAAATTAGATTCTATTGGACTTAGCGGCGCAGACGAGCGGACCACCGTGCCCTGTCTTCTATTTTAGTTGTTTCGGTGGAAATTGCCCGCCAACTGTATTTGCCGTGGAATGTTGGAGATACGTGATTTGGGGGCTTGACAGGTTCCGCCGACGACAATGCTCCGTCTCCGGGCAGAGGGCCAGCAGCAGAGCTGCCGCATTCCTCTAGTTGTCCGATAGATGGTCGATGTGGTCCAGCAGCAGAACTTCTACCGGCTGCTTTTGCGCTTCCAGCTTCATACCGAGCTGTGTCCGGACCGCGTAGAGGAAGTTTGGTTCTTCGCCTTCGGTGGGCGGTGCTGGTGTGCCGGGTGGTGGGTCGGCGCGCTTGGGTATGAAGTCCAGTGCGAAGTCGTAGTTGCCGGTGAGGCCGGTCTGGTCGACAACGGGCCGCCCGAGATCGCCCCAGCTTGCCATGGCGTTGGTGATGGTCACAACCTGCACATCGCGTGCGCCGATGAGGTAGTGGGTGGGTGTACTGGACGACATCATCAGCAGGCCTCCGCAGACTGCCGGAAAGCCGCCCGCGATAGTGTCCGGTGGTGGGAGTGCACCGTTTGCCGCATCCTTCGGGAAGGCGTGCGAGCAGCCGTCTGCTGGATGTGGCCGCAGACGTGGCCCGGGCTGGCCGGGCTTCACGAGCTGTGCGGCGAAGACGGGTGTCTGGCGCGACTCATAGTGCACAGCCATCGCGAATCGTTCGGCCAGGAGAGACCGCATCATCAACCGCAATTCGTCTTTGGTGACGTCAGTCTTCTCGGTGCGGGCGACGACGCTGAAATGCGTGTCACGCACCCATGCGGGCGCCATGTTTTCGAATGTGGACAGCTGTCCGGAGGTCATGCGGTAGGCGAAGGAGACGAGGCCCACCAGAGGGTAGTTGTGAATCACGAGCAAGCCGCCCGTCGGGCTGTAGACATTGCCGGGACCGAGCGGCACGTTTGAGTTCTGTTCTTCGGAACCGGGTTTTGTCTCGTGTAGGGATGCAGTGTCAAAGCTGAGCCGTGGCGTGGCCGGCTGCGACTGACCGCTCGCGTGAGGCGCGAGAAGAGGAAGCATCAGCATGAGATGAATCACGTGAGCAGCGGACCACGATCGCTGCTGTCTGGCTTGCCTGAGAGAGATCATCCAGTTTCCCCTTCTTCCGTGATTCCACGCTCTATTTCAGATACGCGCGGACCAGGTCGATCATGTCCTCCGCCAGTTCATGGGGCGGGGCTGAGCTGCGTTCGTTGGACAAGAGGTGGTGGCGAATGTGGTCTTCCAACACCTCTGCCATGAGGCTGTTGATGCCGCCGCGAACGTTGGCGAGCAGCATCAGAACGTCGGCACAATCGTCGCCTGTGGTGAGCGAGCGTTCGATGGTGTCGACCTGTCCGCGAATCCGCTTGATGCGTGCGACAAGCTTCTGTCTTTCCTTTTCAACGACGGCCATATTCTCCTTGTGTATACCCTAGGGGGGTATGGTACAAAGTGAGAGACGAGAGTTTCTCTCGTGAGAGAACCCGAGAACCTATGAGTATGAATTCCGCACAAGAGCCTCCGAGTAGAACGAGCGCTTCCCTGTGTTGTGGTGAACGAACGGACGACCGCCTTTAGCTTTGCTATGGGACGATCCCACGCCGCTCATCCAGCATACGACCTGTGATTTGAGCGCGTGAGACGGGCCCGCGATGGGCCAGCCTTACACCCTCCCAACCGATGATCCTGCAGCGTCCTCCTCGCGACTGTGCCCTTGTGCGCAGCCGGTGCGAACGTGCGGCCGGATCGTGCGAGGAGGAACGATGAACAACGTCCAGAACAACAAGATGTTTGCTGTCCGCAAGCCCAGCCACCTGATCCGCGTATGGCGTTCGACCGGCGGAGCTGGAACTCCCCTGGTCTGCAGCTGGGTTATGGCCAATGCCGCGGCGATTGAGATGACCACTGCGGAGCAGAAGAGCGAGCAGGCCGGAGGATTACTGTGCGCGTGATGGAAGCGGAAGCAGTGAACGAAGAGAAGGGTGTCGTGGTGCGAGGCGAGTGGCAGCGGCGCATCATGACTTTCCTGATGGTCTTTGGCCCGGGCCTGATCGTTATGGAGGCCGACAACGATGCGGGTGCGGTGTCGACCTACATGCAGGCGGGCGGACAGTATGGTCTACACCTGCTGTGGCTGCTGGTGGTGTTGCTACCCATCTGCTACTTCATCCAGGAGATGGTTGCGCGCCTGGGCATCGCAACGGGCAAAGGCCACGCTGCGATGATCTATGAGCGGTTTGGTAAGTGGTGGGGACGGTTTTCCCTGATTGACTTACTCGCCGTAAACTTTCTCACGCTGATTACTGAGTTTGCGGCGATCTCACTTGCGCTGAGTGCTCTTGGCATTAGCCCCTATGTGTCCGTTCCGGGCTCTGCGGTTGGCCTGACGATGATGGTGGTGACCGGCAGCTATCTGCGCTGGGAGCGGATCGTCATCGCGCTGTGCCTGATGGACCTGACGTGGTTCGTTCTGGCGTTTGTGGTGCATCCGCAGTGGGCGATGGTCGCGCGCAACGCAATACGGCCAACCGTGCCAGCCGGTGGCATTACCAGCAGCCTGGTGTTCCTGGTGATTGCGATCGTTGGGACGACGATTGCGCCGTGGCAGCTGTTCTTTCAGCAGAGCTGTGTCGCGGAGAAGCGTTTGCGGTTTGCCGATCTGAAGTGGGCGCGGCTGGATACGCTGATCGGTGCGGTGTTCACCGTGTGTGTGGCCGGCGCGATGATGCTGGTCGGAAACTATGGCTTTGAGCACAAGATTGCGTTTCAGGATCCGGCGCAGCTTGCACTGGCGCTGGGCCCCATTGCGGGAACCTTCGTTCGCAACGGCGTGTTGCTGTTGATGGTGAACGCTGCTGTGCTGGGCACGACTGCGATTTCGCTTGCGAGTGCATGGGCCTATGGCGAGGTGCAGGGATGGGAACACTCACTGCATAAGAAGCTGTGGGAGGCGCCCGGCTTTTACGCGACGTACATTGCCTGCGTTGGAGCTGCGGCGGCGATCGTGCTGATACCGCATGTGCCGCTGCAGTTGGTCATCATCAGCGTGCAGGTGTTCGCGGGATTGATCCTGCCGTCAGCCATCATCTTTCTTCAACTGCTGCTGAACGACCGCGAACTGCTGGGCGAGCGCTGGGTCAATCGGCCGTGGAACAACATCGTTAACTGGACGATCATCGTCGTGCTATTCGCGCTGTCACTGCTACTTGCAGCGCAGGTGATCCTGCCGAATCTGTTTCCGAAATGAGGAGTGATGTGATGACAACGACTGAATATCGCGTAGTCCATCCGCTGGATGACGTGCAGGAAGAGAAATGCTCCACGGATGGGCTTGGCAAGATCAGGATGACTCGAGCGGTGCGTATCTCGCTTGGTGTCTTGCGGGCCTACCTGATCGCCATGACACTGATGCTGGGTTATCACGTGCTGGATTTATCTGGACTATTACACCGGGCGCACTGAGTTGAGTCGCCCTTGGATGGCATCGTTTTTACGCTTCGTTACACAAAGTAAAAGGCCGAGCTTTCGCTCGGCCTTTGCTCTGCGGTTTCCCGCTTTGCTATTCGCGTCGGCCCAGTGTGGGGCGATCGTCTGTGCTCTTATCTTGCGTGGTGCTGTTGGGGTCGTTGTTGCTGGCCGAGGTGCGGCGCAGCGTGGGCTTGTTGCCGTCCTTGCCGCCGTCGACCTTGCGCTTGTTCTGGATGCGCGCGAGGCGTGCCTTGATCTCATCGAACTCGGAGCCGCTGACGACGTAGTCGGGGCGAGCCGGGAGGATGGTTGCGATCTCCTTTTCAGAGTCGGCGATGCGGTCAGGTGTCTGCGGATGGTCTGAGAAGGCGCGGGCGAGGACGCCGGGCTTACGCTTCTCAAGTGCCTGCAGCTTTTCAAAGATCTGGACGAAGGCCTGCGGATCGTAGCCTGCGCGATACATGTACTGCACGCCCAGCCAGTCCGCCTGCGCCTCAAAGGTTCGAGAGAAGGACAGGAAGCTGAGTGGTACGGCGATCTGAGCGGCCTGGTAGATGCCGTAGCCCGTATACCCTCCAACGAACATCAGCGGCACCATGCCAATCTGTGCGTACTGCATGCGCGTCATCTGGCGTGCCGCGTGGTGCGCGGCGACGTGCGCAATCTCATGCGCCATGACGCCGGCAAGTTCCGCCTCTTCATCGCAGGCAAGGATCAGCCCGCTGTTGACGTAGAAGAAGCCGCCCGGCAGGGCCATGGCGTTGATCTCGTCCGAGTCAAGCACCTTAATGGTGAAGGGTACCTTTGCGTCGGAGTTCTTGACGATGTTCTGGCCGACGCGGTTCACGTACTCCACGATGACGGGGTCGGTGACCAGGTGCGAGGAACGCTCGATCTCAACGGCGTAGCCCTTGCCGTTGCGGACTTCCCAGTCAGTCGAGAACCAGTTGCCCATGCCTCTGCCACCGATTTCGCGGGTGCCGGACGCGCTGACGTCGTCCGCGGAGCCCTTCTTGATGTCCTTGCGAAGGTCGTCGCCGGGCTCTGGGATGGGTTCGTTGTTGCTCTTAGCAGCCTCGAGGCGCGCCTTTTCCAAGTCTTCCTTGGTCGCTGTCACCGGACCTTCGCCGGTGGGACCGTTGCCGGTCTTGGACGTGGTCGAGGGCTGGTTGCCACCCGGGTTGGTCTGGTTGGGATTGCTGGTGCCGGGCGTGGTCGACGGAGGTGTGCTGGTACCCGGAGTTGTCGAGGTCGGGCTCTGCTGGGCGACCAGCGGGGCACTCAACGCGAACGGAGCTGCCACGGAGAGGGTCGCGACGAGAACGAGATTTTTCAGATTCATGGGGATGGCTCCCGGGAGAAGACGCACCTTCACCCTTGCTTGTTAGACGCAGGTTACGCCCGGAAGTTACGGGTTGTCATTGTGGGACTGCAGGGGAGCGGGGATCCGGTCGTTGCGGAGAAATATATCTGTGTGGTGGCCAAAGTTGAGCCCCGTGACGAACTGCGGAGATCACGATGCGGTCGGGATGGACTGTGTACACGAGAATGTAGGGCCAGGGAGCAAGCGTGATCTCACGCGTGCCGGAGACACGTCCTTCTCTTCCGCTCATCGGATAGGCTGCCAAGCGCTCAACATGGCTCTGTAAACGCCGACGGAAGCGTGCGGCGGCATCCCAACTGCTTGCATAGATCAACTCGTAATAGTGCTCCGCGGACTGAGAAGCGGACTCTGTCCAGAGGATCTTCACTCGGTATGCGTTCGAGGACCATCGGGCCGGTCTGCGTGCCACCGTTCAAAGAATTCATCGTGATCGATCACACGCCCGGAAGCTTCGTCGTTCAACCCTGTCTTGACTGCGTCGATAAAGTTCGCCTCGTAGCGTTCCTTATCGCGTTGCGCCTCTTGGCCGCGAGCTTCGGAGTCCGCGGTCTCTTCCGTCTCGTACCACGCGACGTAGCTCATTAACGCATCGTTCGCCAACTGATCCCGCGACCTGCCCGAGCGGGCAACGATACGGTCAAGAGCGGCTTCCGTTTCGGCGCTGAGGATCGTCGACATGGCAATAATTTCTCCCCTTCCTCCACTGAAGTCAAGGGACGAAGGGCCGCCAGCGCTGGCGGCCTTCCCTGTTCGGTTTCGATTCGGAACTACTCGCCGTAGTAGTCGAGGCCGAGGTGTGTGACGAGGCTCTCGCCCATGATGTGGCGCAGTGTGTTCTTCAATTTCATGTTCTGGATGAAGAGGTCGTGCTCCGGGTAGACGCCGGGGGCGGTGTCTGGTGCTTTGAAGTAGAAGCTGAGCCACTCCTGGATGCCGAGGTTTTTGAGCGCCGGGGTGCGTGCTGCGAGGTCCATGTAGAGGCACAGGTCGAGCGCGAGCGGGGCGGCAAGGATCGAATCGCGGCAGAGGAAGTCGACCTTGAGCTGCATGGGGTAGCCAAGCCAGCCGAAGAGGTCGATGTTGTCCCAGCCCTCCTTGTTGTCGCCGCGCGGCGGGTAATAGTTGATGCGGACCTTGTGGTAGAAGTCCTTGTACAGATCGGGGTTCTTGTCGGGCTGCAGGATGTACTCGAGCACGCCCAGCTTCGACTCTTCCTTGGTCTTGAAGTTGTCGGGATCGTCGAGCACCTCGCCGTCGCGATTGCCCAGGATGTTGGTTGAGTACCAGCCGGCGAGGCCGAGCTGACGGACCTTGAGCGCGGGTGCGAGGACGGTCTTGATGAAGGTCTGACCGGTTTTGAAGTCCTTGCCGGCGATGGGCGCTCCCATGGTTTTGGAGAGTTCGCGCAGGGCGGGGATGTCGCACGAGAGGTTTGGCGCGCCGTTGATGAAGGGCACGCCTTCCTTCAGGCAGGCCCAGGCGTACAGCATGGACGGAGCGATGTTTTCGTCATCCTCGACCAGGCCCTTTTCGAAGGCGGCGAGGGACTGGTGGACGGCTGATTCCGTGATGTAGATCTCGGTTGAACCGGTCCAGATCATGACCTGGCGATCTGTCTTCGCCTTGAACTCGGCGATGTCGTTGCGGATCTGGTTGGCGAGGTCGCACTTGTTCTTGCCGGTCTTGATCTTCTTCGGTTCCAGGCGCTTGATGTAGCGCTGGTCGAAGGCGGCTGGCATGGGCTCGATGCCTTCGAGGAAGGGGCGCATCTCTTCGAGCTGATCGCGGTCCAGTACGTGCGCGGTCTTTGCTGCGTCGTAGAGGTTGCCGCCAAAGATGTCCCAGCCGGTGAAGACCAGGTCTTCGAGTTGCGCGATGGGCGCGAAGTCCTTGATGAGCGGCGTGTTGTCGTCGGTGCGTTTGCCGAGACGGATGGTGCCCATCTGGGTCATGGAGCCGATGGGCTTCGCCATGCCGCGGCGCACGGCTTCGACACCGGCGATCAGGGTGGTGGCAACGGCGCCCATGCCGGGGATCATGATGCCGAGCTTGCCTTGCGCCGGTGCGATCGCAGCCGCCTGCGGTGTGGGTGATTCCGTCATTGCTTCTCCTGCGGAGGATGCGCGAGTGGAGTTGTAAATCGCGTCCGCAGTTCTCAACATACGCATTGGAAAAAATCTGTAAACCATACATAGAGAACGATTTGACCCCTTATTTTCGGGGTTACCGGTAACTTGCCATGTAGTTAGCGGTGTCGAGAAATTGCAGATTTTTTCACGGTACGGCGTAGCATGGAGGCATGCAAAATGTTGTAACGGTCGACGTGGTCGGAGTTGGATTGAACGCTACGGACACCTTGATCGCGCTTGACCGGTTCCCTTCCATTGGACAAAAGGTAGAGTTTCAGACTGTCCACATCCTGCCCGGCGGCCAGACTGCGTCTGCCGTGGTGGCGTGCCAGACGTGGGGTCTGCAGACGCGCTACGTCGGCAAGCTGGGCGACGACTCTGCCGCTGCGATCCATCGTGCGGCGTTTGACCGCGCCGGCGTTGAGGCTCAGATCCTGACGGCGGAGAACACCTCCAGCGCGCAGTCAATCATTCTGGTGGATGGATCGGGCGAGCGGACGGTGCTGTTGAAGCGCGATGAGCGCCTCAGTCTGCAGCCGAAGGATCTGCGGCGGAACTGGATCGCCGGCTCTCGTGCGTTGCATGTGGACGGCTTTGATACCGCCGCTGCGACGCAGGCCGCTACGTGGGCTCGTGAGGATGGTGTGCCGGTTATCGCCGATCTGGATGAGATCTATCCTGGCGTGCATGACCTGCTGCCGCTGATCGATCACCTGATCGTGTCGCGAGACTTCCCTGCACGGCTTACGGGCGAGCCGGATCTGGAAAAGGCGCTGAAGAAGATGCGTGCAGACTACGGCAGCAAGATTACGGCGGCGACGCTGGGTCATGACGGTGTGCTGGCATGGGACGGTAAGGAGTTCCACTACCGCCCCGCATACCTGGTGCCTGTGGTGGACACGACGGGTGCGGGCGATATGTTTCATGCGGCGTATATCTACGGATTGCTTGCCGGCTGGGAGCTGGACCGCCAGTTGGACTTTGCGTGTGCGGCTGCGGCGCTGAACTGCACGGCGTCTGGCGCTCGTGGCGGTATTCGGGCTGTGGATGTCATTGAAGACCTGATGCAAACGGGAACTCTGTATCCCGCCGTGTATCCGGCACCGCAAAACACCATCTTCGCCTAAGGCTCGAGTTCTCTAAGTAGCAAGCTTAACCAGCAAGCTGCGCAGCTTCGCGGCTGCCTGCGCTTGCCGGCAGACACGCGCAGGCTAAGTGTGACCTACGCACTGTCGCTCCAATTGTGCTCAGGACGACTTGTAGCTGAGAGGAAGTGGGGCCGGACTGTGCCCGGCGAGCTTCTCCTTCAGACGCAGGAACGGCTTTTCGAACAAATGGAATGACGCGATGGCCGCTGGTATGCAGATGAGGAAGATCATCAGCAGCCGAAGGCCATCGTGAAGATTGTGCGTCGCATGGGGTGCGAAGCGGTGGACCACCATGAGTGCCACTCTCGACAGCATTACGTGGAAGAGATACAGCCCGTAAGAGATCTTGCCAAAAAAGCGCAGCAGTGCCGAAGACAGGATACGGGCCACCCGACCGGGCTCCAAAGCCAACAGCAGCAAGGAACCATAAAAGAGCGAGATCGCAGGTACGCCAACGGTCCACATCAACCGCCCGCTCGAGCTTGGTCCTGCCACTGCAGCGATCGTCGCGACGACTATAGCGGACCCCAGTAGAACGGAGCCGGCCTGGCGCTTCCACACCAGCAGCAGGGGTGACTGTGCGCGCACCGACAAAGCGATCCACGCGCCCACTGCCAGTTCGCCTGAGCGGGACAAGGAGAAGCCGTAGTCATACCAGCCGAGTGGTACCGACACGATGCGGCATAGCAGCGACAGGAGAAAGACCGCGAGGCACAGTTTCCGAGCCTGCTCCAGTGTGCGCATGCGCCAGATCAGGAATGGCCAGACCAGGTAGAACTGCTCCTCAACCGCGAGGCTCCACAGGTGGTACACGGGGAAGATTCCCGGCACGTCCAGCAGATGCGAGCCATCGGGTACCAGATTCTGCGCATAGGCTGCGTAGATCAGCAGGTGCCAGGCCTGGCTCGCCTGCCCGGCGCACAGCACAGCCACAAGTAAGACAAGAATCATTGCGTAATACAGCGGAAAGATGCGAAGCGCCCGCCGCACGAAGAAGGTTCGCCAACGGTCCACCCTGGTGCGGCCTGCCCAGAGAATGCCTGTAATCAGGAATCCTGAGAGCAGAAAGAAGAGTGAAACGCCCGTCCATCCGATTCGAATCAATTGCCCGATCGACCGTACGACTGGATTGGAATCAGCGGCTCCGCCACCGAAATGAAAGACAATGATGAGCAACACCGCAACGCCCCGAAGGCCGTCCAATGCAGGAATGTGCGGATGCGAGGGGGTTCGCTCTTCCATATTTCAAACACTTGGTTGCTCAACGTACCACATAGAAAGCCTGGACACCCTTTGATCGTCTATGTAGCAAGTTCGAATCCTGGCAAGCTGCGCGATTTCCGTTCGGCCGCAGATGCTTTTCCTGGCATTTCGATTGAGCCTCTTCCTGGCCTCGCTGACATTCCGGCGCCTGCAGAAGATGCTCCTGACTTTGAAGGAAACGCGCGGGCCAAGGCGATGTATTACTCGAAGTTTGCGCCGGGGGCGTGGGTGGTTGCGGACGACAGCGGCCTGGAAGTGGATGCGCTGGATGGGCGGCCTGGCGTGCGTTCTGCCCGGTTTTCGCAGGATGTTGGCGGTGTGGAGAGTGGTGACGGACTGGATGCGGACAACAATCTGGCGCTAACGTTGGCGATGATTGAGCAGACGGATCGCACGGCGCGGTATCGGTGTGTGCTGGCGCTTGCTGTGGATGGCAGGGTTGAGATGGTGACGCACGGCAAGCTGGAGGGCGAGGTTCTGACCGATCCGGAGGGCGCTGGTGGGTTCGGGTATGACCCGCTTTTCTATGCTCCAGAGCTTGGTTGCACGATGGCACAGGCGGGTCTGGAGGACCGGATGCGTGTGAGTCATCGGGGCCGTGCGCTGGCTTCTTTGCTGCGTCAGTGGCGCGCCTGCTGAGGTGGTTGCGCAGCTTTGAATCGTCTCAGAGCAGAAGTAGGCCGATTTCGTTTATCGGCTGCAATGGCCGTTATTCGAACGCCGCCGACAAGTTGCATTGACTAGCGTTTTCGCCGCACCGGATACTGTGCGTGCCTTTCTCCGCGTGCTGCTGTCGTTTCGACAGATGACACGGAGACCATTTTGCAGCACGAGCAGGAGCGCGTACCCATGGGCGCAGCAGCAGTCGCACCACCCGATAACAGCAGCCGCAAGGGCGTGAAACCGCTGCGCGCGGGCGAAGGTCACTCGTTCCTTTGGCGCAAGCTGCACTCGCTGTCGGGCATCATCCCGATCGGCGCGTTTTTGGTCGAACACATCCTCTCGAACTTTGAGATCGTGCATGGACCGCTGGCTTACGCGCAGCAGGTGAAGTTCCTGAACGGGCTGCCGCTGGCTCGCGTGCTGGAGTGGGCGTTCATCTTTATTCCGCTGACCTTCCATGCACTGTATGGCGTATGGATCGCCTTCCGCGGTCGCGCCAATGTGAACGTCTATCCGTGGGCCGGCAACTGGATGTACATCTCGCAGCGCGTGACGGGTTTGATCGCGTTCGTCTACATCATTCAGCATGTTTGGCGTCAGCGCTTCGCGGGTGTGTCGCTCCCGGAGCATCCGGGACTGGCTTATGCCAAGGTGCAGTATGAGTTGCTGAACCCGTGGATGCTGGCCGTTTATGTGATCGCGATGATCGCTACCTGCTGGCACTTCAGCTATGGCATCTGGCTGTTTGCGGCGAAGTGGGGCATTACGCCCGGCGATCAGGCGCGCAAGAAGTTTGGCTATGTCTGCGGTCTGTTTGGCACAGTGCTCTGCGCGATGGGCCTGGTTTCGATCTTCTGGGTGGCTTATGCGATTCCCTATAGCCCGGTGGACGTGATGCCGGCGCAGCCGACGGGTGTGGTGCTGCCTGCGCAGCCCGGACCGGGAGCACAGTATCCCGCGGACAATGGCTTGCCGAATGGCAGCAATGGTCAGCTTCAGAATGATTCAGCCGGGCAGCCGGTGCAGCCGAGTGCGGTGCCGCAACAGTAGTTGAAAGCGTACCTCAGGGGCTAAGGCCCCTGGCTATATGCAGGATTTTCGGCACAGCTAAAGCTGTGCCCTTCCGAAAGAATTGAGAGCGGTGGTTCCATTCACCCTCTGACAAGAACGGAGTTTCGAAGATGGCAGCAGTGCCAAGAATCATCGTTGTCGGTGGCGGTCTTGCCGGTCTTTCCGCGGTTATCAAGATCGCTGAGGCCGGTGGCAAGGTCGATTTGTTCTCGATCGTTCCGGTCAAGCGTTCGCACTCGGTTTGCGCGCAGGGCGGCATCAATGCGGCCAAGGATCTGAAGGGCGAAGGCGACTCGGTCGACAAGCACTTTGACGACACCGTCTATGGCGGCGACTTCCTCGCGAACCAGACGCCCGTCAAGAACATGACGGCGCAGGGCCCGGCGATCATCGATCTGCTGGACCGCATGGGTGTGCCGTTCAACCGCACGCCGGAAGGTCTGCTGGACTTCCGCCGCTTCGGTGGCACGCTGTACCAGCGCACGGCTTATGCAGGCGCGACGACCGGTCAGCAGTTGCTGTACGCGCTGGACGAGCAGGTTCGCCGCTTCGAGGCAGAGGGCAAGGTCACCAAGTACGAGGGATGGGAGTTCCTGTCGGCCGTGCTCGATAGCCAGGGCGTTGCGCGCGGTATCTGCGCGATGGACCTGCGTTCGATGGAAGTGCGCACGTTTGCTGCGGACGCCATCATCATCTGCACCGGCGGCAACGGCGCCATCTTCGGTAAGAGCACGAACTCCGTCGTCTGCACGGGATCGGCGCAGTCTGCGCTGTACCAGCAGGGCGCGTTCTATGCGAACGGCGAGTTCATCCAGGTTCACCCGACGGCGATCCCCGGTGAAGACAAGCTGCGGCTGATGTCGGAGTCGGCTCGTGGCGAGGGTGGCCGCGTGTGGGTGCCGCGCAAGAAGGGCGATCCTCGCCCGGCGAAGACCATCCCCGAGGCCGACCGCTACTACTTCCTGGAAGAGAAGTATCCCAAGTACGGCAACCTGGTGCCGCGTGACATTGCGACGCGCGAGATCCACAAGATTGTGTACGAGCAGGACCTGGGTATCGACGGACAGCCCATGGTCTACCTGGACGTCTCGCACATCCCGCGCGAGGTGCTGGAGAAGAAGATCGAAGGCATCCTCGAGATCTACGAGAAGTTCGTCGGCGAAGATCCGCACGAAGTTCCGATGAAGATCTTCCCGGGTGTGCACTACACGATGGGCGGCCTGTGGGTGGACTTTAACCAGCAGACGAACATCCCCGGCATCTTCGCCGCGGGTGAGGCAGACTACTCGATCCACGGAGCGAACCGCCTGGGTGCGAATTCCCTGCTGAGCTGCATCTACGGCGGCTTTGTTGCCGGGCCGCAGGCGATGACGTATGCGAAGAGCCTGCCGGCGCAGACGGGTGATGGCGGACACGCTGCCGAGAAGGTTCGGCAGATGGAGTTCAACAACATCCTGCTGAGCAACCAGGGCACTGAGAATCCGTTTAAGCTGTGGCGCGAGCTGGGTGAGACGATGACGCGGCACGCCACGATCATTCGTTACAACAAGGGTCTGCGCGAGGCCGACGAGAAGATCGTCGAACTGCTGGCGCGCTATCGCAACATCAACCTGACCGATAAGAGCCAGTGGGCGAATACTTCGTTCGCCTTCACACGGCAGCTTTACAACATGCTGCAGTTGGCACGCGTGATTGTGCAGGGTGCGGAGAAGCGCGACGAGAGCCGTGGCGCACATTACAAGCCGGACTTCCCGGATCGTAATGACGAGCAGTTCCTGAAGACGACGATGGCTAGTTATGACTCGGCGAACGATGCGCCGGTGATTGGGTACGAAGAAGTGGATACGCAGTGGATCAAGCCGCGCCCACGGGTTTATACGAGTTCGTAATCCGGGGCTAAAGCCCCTTTGAAACACCGGTGTGATCAGTGGCCTAAAGGCCACTGCCTTCTCCGGAAGGCACCGGGGCTGAAGCACTTCTGGAACACCCGGTTATCAGTGGCCTGAGGGCCACTGCCTTCTCCGGTAAGCAGCGAGCTTCGGATCGCTGAAACAAACATTGCCGCAAGCGGGGCTTTAGCCCCGACCGGCAGCAGTATCGGGGCTAAAGCCCCTTTTGAACACCGGCGTTATCAGTGGCCTGAAGGCCACTGCCTTCTCCGGATCGCAGGGCAGAGCGAGGAATTATGTCGACGAAGACGAAGAACGGGCATAGCGGTAAGGCGAAGGCGTACACGGGTTCGACCTACAAGGTGACGATCAAGCGGCAGGCGACGCCGGATGCGGCGGCGACGACCGAGGTCTTCAATCTGCCCTATCGCAGCGGCCTGAACATTACCAGCGTGCTCGGCGACATCGCCGCTAACCCGATCAATGCATCGGGCGCGTCGACGACGGCCATTGCGTATGACTCGAACTGCCTGGAGGAGATCTGCGGCAGTTGCGCGATGCTGATCAATGGCAAGGCACGCATGGCGTGCAGTGCCCTGGTCGACACGATGCTGGCGGAGAGCGGCAATGGCGAGATCACGCTGGCTCCCCTGTCGAAGTTTCCCGTGGTGCGCGATCTCGCGGTCGACCGCAGCGTTCTGTTTGAGAACCTGAAGGCTGTGAAGGCTTGGGTGCCGATCGACGGCAGCTACGACCTGGGGCCGGGACCTCGGCAGTTCCCGCAGATTCAGGAGCAGCGGTATCCGCTGTCGAACTGCATCTCGTGCACGATCTGCATGGAGGTCTGCCCGCAGTTCAATGACGACACCAACTTCGTTGGTGCTGCAACCATTGCGCAGGCTCGCCTGTTCAACATGGACCCTGCGGGTTCCGTGCTGAAGGAAGAGCGTCTGCGAGCGCTGGCTGGTGACGGCGGTGTGCAGGAGTGTGGCTATGCGCAGAACTGCGTGCAGGCCTGCCCGAAGCAGTTGCCGCTGACGGAAGCGATCAGCGACATCAGCCGTGACGTGATCCTGCAGCAGGTGAAGGACTTCTTCGTACGGTAGATAGCTTCAGCCTCGTCGGTATCGTCGGACTCGCAAGCCGATCTTTAGCCTCTGAGGTATGACTTCGCTCGAGCCGCCTCTAAAGAAAGCTAAGCCTCAGAGGCTAAAGCCGAGCTCCAAAGTTGGGAGTCGTTCTGGCACAGCTGAAGCTGTGCCCTTCCGATCAACAAGCGTCGGTGTTTGGTTCCATCTTCAACCGTGTGACTAGGCCTTCCGTTGGTCGGCTACGAGCGCTGCGGTGTCGTGAGCAAAGGCAGGGCGTGAGCCTTGCCTTTGCTGTTGGTGGGCCCTAGTCTTTCGGCATGCCGACTGGTGCGTTGCAGGTTCATTTCGAAGAAGGGCTTTACATCGCCTCTGGCCATGAGGACTTCGGAGGGATGCGGTGCAGCCTGATCGCTGAGGGCCAAACCTGAGAGGCGCTGCGCGGTTATAACTCAGGGCAAGACGCCGGAGAACTCAGCGCAACCAGCTCCTCGTCGCGCACTGTTTGCGGGTCTTCGGCATGAGGTGTGGCGGCAGGATGTGGGGCGATCGTGTTGGATGCGTCGGCGGGTTTGAGCGGGAGGTCGTCTTCGCACTCCCAGGGGGGCGCGTCCTGCGGTTTGAGTGCGAGGCCGGCTACCGTCAGCAGAGTTGTGACCAGGAAATAACTGAAGAGAGAGTGAAGGCCGCGCGACACCGCTCGATCTTAGCCTGGTGGTTGGGGGATGTCCGTCAGCTCTCCGACACAAGCGAGATTGTGTGGCGATATGTTTCCCAGCGTGTGTTTTCACGGGCGGCACGCGTGCTTCGGACGTGTTCGCTTTCTTTGCTCAAGCGTGAAATGGGACACGGAGGGCTTTGAGCTCGCGCCTGCCACTTTGACCCGTGGCCGCTCGATCGGGCATCGTTGGGTGCGGTTGGCGGCGTCGCAATCTCTTGAAAGCAGGGATTCTCGAGATGATTCAAGCCGTTGGATACGCGACAAACCATTCCTTCACCGATCTGAAACCGCTGAAGTTTGAGCGTGACGAAGCGAAGCCGAACGAGGTGACGATTGACGTGATGTATTGCGGCGTCTGCCACTCGGACATTCACCAGGCGAAGAACGAGTGGGGTAACACGGTGTATCCGTGCATGCCGGGCCATGAGGTGGTTGGGCGCGTGAGCGCAGTGGGTTCGGCTGTGACACGGCATAAGGTGGGCGACATGGTGGGCGTGGGCTGCATGATCGATAGCTGCCGGCAGTGTGCGCCTTGTAAGGAGGGCGACGAGAACTATTGCGAGGGTCCGAATAGCTGGCTGGCGACGTACAACGGACCGATGGTTCCGGCGAAGAAGGCTGCCGATGAAAAGAACCACTACGGTCGCGACAACACGTATGGCGGATACAGCAATGTGCTGGTGGTGGCGGAAGACTTTGCGCTGAAGATCCCCGCGGGACTGAAGCCGGAGGCTGCGGCGCCGCTGCTGTGCGCGGGCGTGACGACTTACTCGCCGATGAAGCACTGGGGCGTGAAGGCGGGCAGCCAGGTTGGTATTGTGGGCTTCGGCGGCCTGGGTGACATTGCGGCGAAGATGGCAATTGCCATGGGCGCGACGGTGACGATCTTTACGACGAGCGAGGAGAAGCTGGATGAGGCTCGTCGGATTGGTGCGACGGGCGTGCCGGAAGAGAACCTGAAGAAAGAAGTGGACCCGACTAATCCGCTGACGTTGAGCTTCGACTTCATTCTGAGCACGGTACCGGAGAAGCACGACCTGAACCCGTTTTTGCCGCTGCTGAAGCGGAACGCGACGATGGTGATCTGCGGCGACCTGGGACCGTTGATGCCGGTGAATAACATGCAACTGGCATCGCATCGCAATGGTGTTGCGGGTTCGCTGATCGGCAACCTTGCGGATACGCAGGAGGTGCTGAATTTCTGCGCGGAGCATGGCATTGCGCATGAGATCGAGATGCTGGATATCAAGGACATTAATGATGCGTACAAGGCCGTGGAGAAGGGCGAAGTACGCTATCGGTATGTGATCGATATGGCTACGTTGAAGGCCGAGGACGCCGACTAGTCTTTGCGGATAAACATCGAACGCCTCCTGCTTTGCAGGAGGCGTTTTTGTTTGCCGGGACTAAGGTTTTGGATCGATGAGTTTCATGCCGCTTTCGTCGTCGGGACGCTTGGTGAGTGGTGCGGTGTTGGCGGTGAGGAAGACTTCAACGGTGGGGTTTACGTTGAGCTCGAAGACGTGGCCGCCTACGGTGGTGCCGTCATGTTTGCCGAGGACTGCGTGCATGTGGATGACGGGTTTATTGTTGAAGGTGGCGATGTCGCCGGTGAGGGCCAGGACTTCAACCTGCTCGGTGACGGGGATGGCGTGGTAGATCTTGCGCGGCAGGTCGAGCCAGGCGAGGGTTGCGCCGCTGACGGCGCCGATGCCGGTGAAGTGAGCGTCGCCGATGTGGTTTGCGATGGCGAAGTCGGTGAGGCCACTGAGGATCTCGTCGCCCTTGAGGAAGACGATGGCGTAGACCTTCTCTTCCGGCGTGTTCTTCACCAGTTGGAAGGTCATGTGTGGTGCTTTGCCTACGGGAACCGGGCGCGTGGGCTGAATGGTCTGCTGCGCCGGGGCGAGCGTTGCGGTGGCTAGGGCAAAGGCGAGCGTGAGGGCCTGGCGGATCATGGGGATGATTGTCTCTTATGTGGTCGTTGCTAGACCCACTCATGACGATGGAGCTGTCATGAATGGGGCACCCATGGTGTCGCTGACGCGAAAGAGCCCCGGCTTGGCCGAGGCTCTTTGGAGTGCAGATGCTTTGGGGTTACTTGGTGAAGATGTCGCCGTCGTTGTGTGCCTGACGGTTGGAGGCGCGCTTGGCGGAGTCTTCCGCGACGCGATCGATATGCGACTGGTGGCCCGACTCCGGGGTCTCCAGCGAGTTAATGCCCGGGCGTGCCGGTGTGTCTGCTGTGTTGACCTTGTCTTTAGCGATGCCTTCGCCTTCGCCTGCGTTACCGTTGCCGGTCAAGCTGCTGCTCATAGCCTTATCACCTCGACTTGAGTAGACGCCGGGTGTGCTTCGCGGGTTTGCCGTGGCTGGATCTTCTATGCGGTGTGGCGGATGGTTGCCATGCGGGTTCCGGTACGCAGGAAGGCGGGGTGCGTGGCTGCGAGCGCGGCTAACATTGTCGAATGGAAGACTTTCTGACGCAGGCGCGGGCGCTGCATGCGGAGTGCATCGTTCTGGATGGTCATGCGGACACGCCGCAACGCTTTGTGGATGACGAGTGGAACTGGACCGGAGATGCGCTGGGACTAGGGCAACTGTCGGCAGAGACGGCTCGTGCGGGCGGGCTGGATGGTGGTTTCCTGATTGCGTGGCCGGAGCCTGAAGCCTGGGCGGGTCAGTTTGCGGATCGTACGCGGAAGTTGATTGCGGGAGTGCACATGCAGGCTGCGCGGCATCCCGCGGCGATTTGTGTGTGCCGGACGCCGGATGAGATCCGGAGTGCTAAGGCGGATGCTTGCTTTGCCGCGATGATCGGCGTGGAGGGCGGACACGCGATCGAGAACAGTCTTGAGATTCTGCGTGAGTTCTATACGGCTGGTGCGCGTTACATGACGCTGACGTGGGCCAACGCGAATGACTGGTGCGGGTCGAGCGGTGGCGGTGCGAACCCGATGGGGTTGACGGCGTTTGGCCGCGAGGTGATCGCGGAGATGAATTGGCTGGGCATGATGGTGGATGTGTCGCATGTGAGCGATGCGTCGTTCTGGGATGTGCTGGAGGCGAGCCGTGTGCCGGTGATTGCTTCGCACTCTTCGGTGCGACGGCTGTGTGAAGCGCCGCGCAATCTGACGGATGAGATGGCACTTGCGCTGGCGGCGAAGGGCGGCGTGGTGATGGTGAACTTCTTTGCGGCGTTCCTGAGCGATCCGTGGCGTGCTGCGTGGAATGCGCAGAAACCTGAGTTGCTGGCGGCGCTGGATGAGGTTCGTGCGTGGTTCAAGGCGGAGGGGCGGCCTGTTCCCTTCTCTGCGGAGATTGCGGTGGATCGTGAGTTTGCACAGCGCATCGCGCCGGTTCCGTTCTCAGTGCTGGTGGATCACTTCGATCATCTATTGCGGCTGGTTGGGCCGGAGCATGTGGGGATTGGATCGGACTTTGATGGCATCGCACTTTCGGTGGAGGGCATGGAGACTGCGGCGGATCTGCCGAAGATCACAGCTGGGCTGCTGGAGCGTGGCTGGAAGGCAGAGGAGTTGCGCGGGATGCTGGGAGAGAATCTGCTGCGTGTGATGACGGTTGTGCAGGATGGCGCCGGCGCGGCTTAGGTCGTTCGTCGCGGTTAGAAAAAAGGTCACACCGCAGGCGCTTGCCCGGTATACTTTCGCGCATGTTGCGTGCCCTTGTGCTCACCGCTGCTGTTGCCGCCTCGACCGTTACGCTTGCTTGCGTTCCTGCCGTTGCGCAGGCTCCTGCCAAGAACGCGCCGCCTGCAACACTGCGCTCCATTTTGCTGGAGCAGTTGCGGTCTACCCACAACAAGGCAGAGTGGTTCACGCCGATGAATGCGGCTGTTGCCGGCATGACGCCGGAGCAGGCGCGGTGGATTCCGCAGAACGCCGCGGGCAAGGTTGATCCGGAGAACAATCATTCCGTCGGGATGCTGGCGGCGCACCTGGTGTTTTGGAATGAGCGTTCGTTGCTGGAGGTAAAAGGCGAGAAGCCCGCGGCCTTCGGTGGCAACAACGACGAGACCTTCAACAACTTTGACGCGAAGCGGTGGACCGACATTGTGGCTCGACTGGACCGCGTGATGACGGGCTTTGAGCAGTGGACGGAGAAGGCAACGGATGCGCAGTTGCAGGCGGCGGCTACGCGACTGGCGCATGTGGGAACGCACAATGCGTATCACACGGGACAGATCCTCTACGTGAGGAAACTGCAGGGCTCGTGGAATCCTGCGAACGGTGTGAAGTAGCTGCGTTGCCGTGTGTTGATGCGAACCGATACACTCGTCAGGCGAGTGGATGGCTGCTGCGCCTGCTGGCGCCGGATCATTGATTATCTGTAATCTGGTGGCCCGAGCTCAATTTACTCACCAACATTGCACGGCTTCGCCGCGCGATCTACGAAATCCAGCTCTTGCATGAGGAACCTGCCGTAATGACGAAGGTAAAGCTTTCACTGATGATGTTCCTGCAGTTCTTTATCTGGGGAGGCTGGTACGTCACCATTACCACTTGGGTCAGCCAGACGCTGCACTTCAATGGTGTGCAGACAGGACTGATCAGTGGTGCGACCGCGTTTGGTGCGGTGCTGTCGCCTTTCTTTGCAGGATGGGTTGCGGACAACCTGATGTCGGCGCAGTACATGCTGGCGTTGCTGCACCTGGTGGGTGCGGGTCTGCTGTTCTACGCATCGACGCAGCATGAGTTCGGACCGTTGTACTTCCTCATCCTGGCGTATGCCGTGGTGTACATGCCAACGCTGGGACTGGCGAATGTGATTGCGTTCCGCCAGATGAAGGACTCCAAGACAGAGTTCGCACCAATCCGCGTGCTGGGTACGATTGGCTGGATCTGCGCGGGTCTGCTTATCAGCTTTGTCTTCCACGCCGATGCGACCTCGTTCCCGTTGAAGCTTTCGGCGATTGCTTCGCTGGTGATGGCGGCTTACTCGCTGATACTGCCGAGCACACCGCCGCAGGCAACAGAGAGTTTCTCTGTGAGCAACCTGTTTCCGGTGGAAGTGCGCCGTATGTTCCGCGACAGAAGCTTCCTGATCTTTGCGATTGCATCGTTCCTGATCTGCATTCCGCTGCAGTTCTACTACGCGTTTACGAATCCCTTCCTGAACCAGATTGGCGTGGCGGATGCCGCGGGCAAGATGACCGGCGGGCAGATGTCCGAGCTGGGCTGCATGTTGCTGATCCCCATGTTCTTCCGCCGGCTTGGCGTGAAGTGGATGATGGTGGCGGGCATGGCGGCGTGGGTGGTGCGGTATGTCTGCTTTGCCTACGGCGATCCGGGACCGGGCGTGTGGATGTTGTGGCTGGGTATCCTGCTGCATGGCATCTGCTATGACTTCTTCTTTGTGACGGGCCAGATCTACACGGATCGCAAGGCACCGGCGGCCTATCGCAGTGCGGCGCAGGGTTTGATCACGCTGATCACGTATGGCGTGGGTATGCTGGTGGGATCGTGGTTGAGCGGCCTGATCGTCGACAAGTATGCGTCGACACTTGCGGACGGATCTGCCGCGCATAACTGGCGTGCGATCTGGCTGGTTGCTTCTGCCCTTTCGGTCACGGTTCTTCTGCTCTTTCTCGCAGTCTTCAAGGACGACGAAGACGACGATTCCAACACCACTGCGACGACACCGCTACTGGTCAATGCGGAGCCCGCAACAGCTATCCCTGAGGTATCCATCTAATGCAGTCTGCTGCTACGAAGAAGATTGGTATGGGCCTGGTTGGCCCTGGTTTCATTGCATCGCACCACATCGACGCGGTTCGCCGCCTGGGCTATGCCGAAGTGGTCGCACTGGCGGACGTGAGCGTCGAGCATGCACGTTCGAAGGCCGATGCACTGGGCATCCGTAACGCGTATGGATCGGCGAAGGAGTTGATCGCTGATCCGGATGTGGACGTGATTCACAACACGACACCGAACCATCTGCACTTTGAGGTGTCGATGGCGGCGATCGAGGCGGGCAAGCACATTGTCAGCGAGAAGCCGCTGGCGATGGACAGCGATCAGTGCCGCCGCCTGCGCGATGCGGCTAAGGCCGCGGGCGTGGTGAATGCGGTGATGTTCAACTATCGCGGCAACCCGCTGGTGCAGCAGATGCGCGCGATGATTGCTGCGGACGAGATCGGCACGACGGTGTTTGTGAAGGGCCAGTACCTGCAGGACTGGCTGACGGACGATCACGTGTTTTCGTGGCGGCTGGATCCGGCGCTGGGCGGCAAGAGTTCGGCCCTGGCCGACATTGGTTCGCACACGTGCGACCTGGCCGAGCATGTGACGGGATCCAAGATTGTGTCGGTGCTTGCGGACCTTGGGACGATTGTGAAGACGCGTTATACGAGCGGCTCTGCGATTGCTTTCTCCGGCGAGAAGGGTGGCGATCTTCGCGAGGTGCAGATTGCCGGTGAAGACGTTGCGAGCGTGATGATTCGCTTTGCGAATGGCGCCAAGGGCATTGTGACCGTGGGACAGGTACTGCCTGGACACAAGAACGATCTGCAGCTGGAGATCAACGGCCGCAAGGCTTCGCTGGGCTGGAAGCAGGAGTCGCAGAACGAGCTTTGGATTGGCCGCTATGATGCTTCGAACTCGGTGATGGCGAAGGATCCTTCACTGATGGCTGCGAGTGCGAAGCCGTATGCGCACCTGCCCGGTGGACACCAGGAGGGATGGCCAGACGCGTTCTTCAACGTGGTGTCGGCGATCTACGGATGGGTTCGTGCGGGTGCGGCGACGCCGAAGCCTGAGGTTGTGTCTTCGTTTGCGGATGCGACGCATGTGACGGAGATTGTGGATGCGATGTTGCGCAGCCATGACGGTGGGAATGTTTGGGTTTCGGTTGAGTAGTGTTTTGCTGTTTGCGATCCGGAAGGGCGGCCCAATGGGCCGCCCTTGTTTGTCGTGCAGGATGTTGGTTTTGGGTTTAGAGCGATAGCGGTAGGCAAAGGACTTTGAGGGCGTTACTATCTGCTACTGCTGTTGCCTGCCTGCTGGACGAGCTGAAGTCTGGCCTGGCTTGCAGTCCTGAAAGGGACAGGCCGCAGGCATGTGCGAAGGTTCACAGGAATTGCTTTGATAGGTGATCGAATGGGCGCTCGACACGGCGGGAGATATTTACCTCTTGTAATGCTTGTTGGTTTTTGGGGCACGAGCCACTGGGCGGGTCTGGATGCACAGACGATCCCGAAGACCAGGGTTCCAACGGCGCGGCCCGAGGTGATGTCCAGTGAGCCGCGCTACGAGGTGGTTTCGGTGAAGCCTAGCCAGGCGTTTACCGGGGAGTTTATGGCCCGGTTTACACGCGATGGATTCACCGCGCGGAATATCACTCCCGTGATGATCTTGCGTCTTGCCTTCGATCTTGAGAACTCCAACGACGATCTTTTTCTTGGTGCTCCGAAGTGGGCTTACACCGACCGGTTCGACATTGACGCCAAGGTTGGCGAAGAGGATGCCGAACGGTATGCGAAGCTGACGCGCCTGGAACGCAATGTGGTGCTGCAATCGATGCTGGCTGAGCGGTTCCAACTGTTGGCGAGCCGGGGCGTGCGCCAGGGACGGGTGTACCTGCTGCTGCCTGCGCCGGGCGGCGTGAAGATCGAGGAATCAAAGGGTGCCGGTGACTATGTTGGGCCTCCCATGATCGCTGCGCAGGGCCATATTGCGGGCCATAACGCGCGGCTGAAACCGCTGGTATCGCTACTGACGCAAAAGTTTGGCAGGACCGTGATCGACAGGACGGAACTTGCGGGCAGGTATGACTTCGCGCTGGATTGGAATCCGGGCGACCTGGGTGGGACTGTCGGCGACGGCGACAGACCGTCCATTCAGACGGCGCTGCGGGAGCAACTGGGCCTGACGCTGGAGGCTGGTACGGGACCGGTGGAAGTATTGACGGTGCAACGCCTGGAACACCCGGCGGCCAATTGATGTCCCCTTGCAAAGAAAAGAGCGAGCCAGATGGCTCGCTCTTTTGTCGTGTCCTCTGTACAGACGTCAGGCCCACCAGGGTTCTACTGCGGGCTCGGTGAGGAGCATGCGTGAGAGCATGCCGACGGCTGAGGTGAGGCCCTCGTGTATGGAGGTGAGCGCGTCTTCGTGCTCGATGCTGATGACGTAGTCGTAGCCCGAGAGTCGCAGTGCGGAGACGATGCCCTTCCAGTCGATCTCGCTGTGTCCCCAGCCTACGGAGCGGAAGAGCCAGGAGCGCTGTGCCATCTGGAGGTAGCTCTTGGTATCGATGACGCCGTTGCGGGCCTTGTTGGCGGGGTTTACGTAGACGTCTTTGGCGTGGAAGTGGAAGATGGCGTCGCCGAGTTCGGCGATGGCGGTTGGGATGTCGATGCCCTGCCACCACATGTGGCTTGGGTCGAAGTTGATGCCGAGGGAGGTGCCGGTAGCGGCGCGCAGGCGCAGCAGCGTCTCCGGGTTGTAGACGACGAAGCCGGGGTGCGCCTCGAGGGCGATCTTGACGCCATGGTCTGCGGCGAAGGCGGCGGTCTTCTGCCAGTAGGGGATGACGCGTTCGTTCCACTGCCAGTCGAGTGCCTGGGCGAACTCCGGCGGCCAGGCTGCGGTGATCCAGTTGGGTGTTGTGTCTGCGGGCGAGCCGCCCGGGCAGCCGGAGAAGGTGTTGATGACGGGAACGCCGAGCTTCTCAGCCAGCAGAATGGTGCGGCGGATGACTTCGTCGTCGTGCGATGCGATCTCTGCGGTGGGGTGGATCGGGTTGCCGTGGCAGGAGAGTGCGCTGATGGTGAGACCAGCGTCTGCGATGCGGCGGCCGAAGGTGGTGGCGGCGGAGGAGCCGCTGAGCAGAGCGTCCACGTCCACGTGGCTGGCGCCGGGATGGTTGCCGGTGCCGAGTTCGACGGCGGTGATGGCGGGGTAGCGCTTCAGTTCCTGGAGGAGCTCGTCAAAGGTGAGCGATCCGAACAGTGCGGTAAATAGACCAAGCTTCAAGATGACATCCCCTTGTGGGTTATTTGTGCTGGTGGAAGGCAGCGACCACATTCTCTGCGAGCATGCGTCCGGCTGCTTTGCCGTTGCCCTGTTCGAGGGCGTCGATGAGGTGCCAGTGCACCTCCTGCGCGGCGAGCAGGTCGATGTGGGTCTTGCCCAGGCGGGTTGCGATGCGAACCTCGTAGGCTAGGGCCTCCCACGCGCGGAGGAGTGCGCGGTTGTTGGCGGCCTCGACGATCATGCGGTGGAACTTCACATCGTGGGTGCCGTAGGCGCGCTGGTCCTTGCGTTTGGCGGCGGTCTGCACGGCATTCGCAGCCTTGCGCAGATCGTCGACGTTGCCCTTGAAGGTGGGAGCGGCGAGCTGCGCGGCGAGCTGTTCGAGCGCGGCGCGGACGTCGTATGCGTCTTCAATTTCTTTGGGTGTGAGTTCGCGGACTCGGGTGCCTTTATAGGGCTCGGTGATGATGAGGTCCATGGCTTCCAGTTCGCGTAGCGCTTCGCGGACCGGGCCCTGGCTGGTCTGCATCTCTTCTGCGATCTGCAGCTCAACGATGCGGGCGCCGGGAGCCATGCGACCGTCCATGATGCGGCTGAGCAGTTCCTGCTTTACACGGTCGGCCATGGACTGGCGCTGGATGCCGTTCTTGCTCAAAGCCATTTCAGCATTATCCGGGAAGAGGGAGAGAAAAGGCGCGGCGATGCACGTCAAAGTGCACGCATTTGCCAGGCGGGAGAGTGGGTCCATGCGGCTGCACTGCGCTATCCTTGAAGGCAGGTCTCAACATGGTTACTGCAGCCCCCATTCCGGACGCACGCGCCTCTGTCACACGGCGATCGACGATCGTGACGGATTACCTGGAGCTGTTCAAGCCACGCGTGACGCTGATGGTGATCATTACGGCTGCGGCAGGGTTTTACCTGGGGTCACTGCGGTCCGGCATCAGCCCACTGAACCTGCAGTTTGTATGGGCCATGGTTGGCATGGCGATTGTTACGGCTGGATCGAGCACATTGAACCAGGTGCTGGAACGCCGCACCGATGCGCTGATGCCGCGGACGCAGTCGCGCCCCATGGCGGCTAAGCGTCTTTCGCTGGCGCATGGACTGGTGATCGGGCTGCTTTGTATTGCGCTGGGGTCGGTACTGCTGGCGGTGACGACGAACCTGATCACGAGCATGCTGACGCTGCTGACGGCGATTGGGTATGTTGCGATCTACACGCCGCTGAAGCGCATGAGCATGGCCGCGACGTTTGTGGGTGCGTTTCCTGGCGCGCTGCCGCCGCTCATTGGCTGGACGGCCGCACGCGGCTTCATTGAGTGGCCGGCGGTTGCGCTGTTCGCGATCTTGTTTGTCTGGCAGTTCCCTCACTTTGAGGCGATTGGCTGGCTGTACCGTGCGGATTATGCCCGGGCCGGCATCCTGGTGACTGCGGTGGCCAAGCCGGATGGCCGTGCGACTGCCGCGCAGGCGCTGTTCTATGCCGTGCTGATGATTCCGGCGAGCCTGTGGCCGGTGTGGCTGGGTACCAGTGGCTGGGCTTATGGCGCGGCTGCAATCATCCTTGGACTGGTCTACCTGTACACGACGCTGCGTTTCACACGCATTACACGCGACCTGCCGCCGGCCGAGTCGCGCAAGATTGCACGCGACCTGTTGAAGGTGAGCGTGATTTATCTGCCGCTGCTGCTGGCTGCCATGATGTTGAACGCGCATGGCCGCATCTTTTTCTAGGGATTCCCGATGACTGCAACTGACACTCGACCGATCCCCACGCCCGAACGTATCAAGACGCCGCCGTCGATCATTGCGGCGATTCTTGGTGTGTCTGTGGTGGCCAGCCTGTTCCTGTTCTGGCTGGTGTACTACCACGCGCCTGCGGACACGCAGCATACGAAGCTGCTGTTCCTGCCGTCGCTGAATGCACTGTTCAACGGGCTTTCCGCTGTTGCGCTGGTCGTTGGGCTGGTGTTTGTGAAGGGCCGGAAGATCAAGCAGCATCGCGCGGCGATGTTTACGGCGTTCCTGTTCTCGACGCTGTTCCTGGTGTCGTACATCCTGAACCACGCGCTGCATGGCGAGTATCGCCTGCCGATTGCGCATGTGGGGCTGCTGTGGAACACGTACTTCTGGATGCTGCTGTCGCACATTCTGCTGTCGGTGTTTGCGCTTCCGCTGATCCTGATCACGTTCTTCTTCTCACTTTCGGAGCGCTTTGAGCAGCACCGCAAGATCGCACGTTGGACCTTCCCGATCTGGCTGTATGTGTCGGTGACGGGCGTGCTGGTGGCCGTGATTCAGGCCGTTGTGCACGGATGAGCGTGACCCAGGTGCAAGGCCGCATGCGTTCTGATACTCGCTCGATTCTTCGCTTCTCGACCACGGTCGTGGCAGTTGGCATTGTTTGCGCCATCGCCGTATGGGCGAGCGGTGGCATGACTACTCATGGACCGCATGGCACTATTGGCTGGTTCGCACTGCTGGTGGCGCTGTGCTGCCTGCCTGCGGGTACGTTCTTCCTGATCCTGGGCGTGGCCAAGTGGATGGGCGACCGCAACCGTACGGACTGACGCATGGATTTGCGACGTGAGTGACGAACCCCACATGGATGATCCGCAGCCGGTACTGGTTCCTGCATTTTCTGCGCGGGAGGGACTGGTGCATGGCTTCTCCACGCGCGTTGGTGGGGTGTCGCTCTGCTATCGGCCTGGTGATCTGAATCTTGGGTTTACCAAGGATGATGATGCCGCGAGCGTTGTGGAGAATCGCAGGCGTCATCTGCGGTCTTTGGGTGCTGAGGGTTTCCGGCGCTTTGGGATGCTGCGGCAGGTTCATTCGCCTGACCTGCTGGTGCTGGGCGAAGCGGACGAAGGTGCGGACGACTTTACGCAGCCAGGTACGGTCTGCGGTGACGCACTGATGACGGATCTGCCGGGCACGTTGCTGACGGTGCAGGTGGCGGACTGCATTCCGGTGCTGCTCTTCGATCCGAAGAGGCGCGCGGTGGCGGCGATCCATGCTGGTTGGCGCGGGACTACGGCTGGTATTGCAGGGTCGACCGCTGTGGCGATGCAGGAGCGGTATGGAAGCGATCCGGGTGACATGATCGCGGCCATTGGGCCGGGTATCGGGCCGGAGAGTTACGTGGTGAGCGAGGAGCTTCGCACGGCGTTTGCTGAGAAGTTTGCGTATGCGGCGGAGCTGTTCCTGGAAGGCGGGACGAAGCTGCACCTGGACCTTTGGAAGGCGAATCAGCGGCAGTTGCTGGATGCGGGTCTACTGGATGCGAAGATCCATGTGCTGGGACTGGATACGGCGACGGCTACGGATCGCTTCTTCTCGCATCGTGCGGAGAAGGGTTTTACGGGCCGGATGATGGCTTCGATTGGGCTGAGGTAGCGAAGCGAGCATCCTCCCACTCATGCGCAGAGAGCGCGCATGAGTGGGGCGCCCGTTTGATGGCTATGCCAAGGTGATGTCGGTGTCGCCGGTGTGTTCCTGCAGCAGGCGCTGCGAGAGATTGCGGAGATCTTCGCCGGTCTTGGGCAGGATGAAGCCGCCGTCTACCCAGTCGAGCTTGAAGCTGGTGGAGAGCGCGGAGATCCAGATCTGGCGGACTGGCGTGTTGGGTGTGAAGACGAACTTGCCCTTGGGGTCGTCGAAGACGACGTTGAGGACGCCGCTGTTCTCTTCTACTTCAAAGCCACCGTCTTCTTCTGCGGTGATGAGGCTCTGCTTGAGTGCTTCGAGGGCGCGATCGGCATCGCGGCGGAATGTCTGTTCGTCGATCATGCGCTTAGTCTACCGTTCGTCAGCGTTGCATGAAGAGCTTGATGGCCAGGGCCACGAGCAGGACGGCAAAACCACGGCGTAGAGCGGTGTCTGAGAGGTGCTGCGCGTACTGGCCGCCGAACCAGCCACCGATGGTGAAGCCGACAGCGATGAAGAGTGCCAGCTTGAGGTCGGCGTGGCCCTGCTTGTAGTAGCTCCAGAAGGCGAGGGCACCCACCGGCAACAGTAGCGTTGCGATGGAGGTGCCCTGCGCGCGCTTCTGGGACATGCCGTAGAAGTAGGTCAGTGCCGGAATCAGGAAGACGCCGCCGCCCAGGCCGATGAGGCCGGAGACGCTGCCGACGGCGATTCCAAGGGCGAGACCACCCAGAACCCAGAGGAGGCTCATGGGCTAGAAGGGGATGTCGTCGTCGGTGATGCCTTCGCCTGCGTAGTCGTTGGCGCCTGCGGGTGCACGCTGGTCGAAGCTGGCGGTGTTGCCGCCGCCGTAGCTGCTGCCGCTGCTGCGCGATGCGCCGCCGGAGTAACCACCGCCGCCGCCCTCGCGTTCGCCGCCGCCGAGCAGCGCAAGCTCATTCACGAGGACTTCCGTGCGGTACTTCTTCTGGCCGCTTTCCTTGTCATCCCACGAGCGCGTCTGGATCTTGCCCTCGATGTAGAGCTGCTTGCCCTTCTTCACATAGTCGCGGACGATCTCTGCGGTGCGGCCGAAGCAGACGAGGTTATGCCACTCGGTCGTGTCGACCCACTTGTCGCCTTCCTTCTTGCGGTCCGCGGTGGCCAGCGTGAACTGTGCGATCACCATGCCGCCTTGCGTGGCCCGCATCTCGGGGTCTTTGCCCACGTTCCCCAGCAGAATTACCTTATTGACGCCCTTAGCCATTGCTTTACTCCCGTTCGAATGCGTGAACCAAAGGGTAGCAGAATCGGGGGGTGACTGTGCCCTGTTTGGTTGCACCGGTTGAGCGCTGCCTTTAGCATCGGCCTGATGACGGCACCGATCAACAGAGAAGAAAAGGCCCCGGCGAATGTGTTGCCGGCGAGTGCCGGGCGCGTTTGTGTGGCGGTTTCGGGCGACGGAATGATCGCACTGGCAGCGGAGACCGTGCGGACGAACCCGTTTGTAGAGTTTCGGCTGGACTCCCTGGCGGATCCGGCGGCGATGCTGCCTGCGTTGCGGCAGTTCCTCTTTGGGAATCGTGATGTGACAGCCGTGGCAACATGCCGGCGGAAGGCCTTCGGTGGCGACTTTGGGGGCGATGCGCGGGCGCAGATTGCCATTCTGCGGGAGGCTGCGCTGGCCGGTTGCAGACTCGTAGATATCGAGGTGGAGACGGCAGAGGAGCTGGGCCAGGCGGCGCTCGAAGAATTGCGCGGCGCGGGTGCGGCGGTGATCCTGAGCTGGCATGACTTCCAGGCGACGCCCGAGCTGGAGCCGGTGCTGGAGCGCATGCGGCCCTTTGCACCGGATGTGTACAAGATTGTGCCGACGGCGAAGACGTTGCGCGATGCTCTGCGGTTGATCGACGTGCTGGAGAAGCATGGTGGTGAGGGCAACCTGGTCGCGATGAGTATGGGGTTCAAGGGGACGCTGACGCGGGTGCTTGGGCCGCGATTCGGTTCCCTGTTCACGTTTGCTTCGGCGGACGGGCATGGCGGGACTGCTCCCGGACAGGTGAGCGTCAGCGTGTTGCGCGAGCTCTATCGGGTGGATGAGATCTCTTCACAGACGGCCATTTACGCGGTTGCGGGTGAGCCGATCACCGGGTCGATGTCGCCGCGGATGCAGAACACTGCGTTTGCCGATGCGGGCATGGACGCGGTCTATCTGCCGCTGGAGACGAGCGACCCCAAGGAGCTGCTTGAGGTCGCGGAACGGCTGAATATTCGTGGCCTGAGTATCACGATGCCGCTGAAGGAACTGGTCATGCCGTTGCTGGCCTTCCGGGACCGGTCAGTGGAACAGGCGGGCGCATGCAACACGCTGCTGCGGCATCGCGATGGCAAGCTTGCCGGGTTCAACACGGACATCGCGGGCATCGTGGAGCCCTTGGCGCGGCGCATTACGCTGAAAGGCGCGCGAGTGCTGGTGCTGGGTGCGGGCGGCGCGGCGCGGGCGGCTGTGTATGGACTGGTGGAGCGCGGCGCCACGGTGTTTCTGCTGAACCGGACGACGGAGCGGGCGGAGATGCTTGCTGCGGAGTCTGGTGCGCGGGTGCAGGCGCGCGAGACGCTGGCCGAGACGTACTTCGACGCGATTCTGAACAGCACTCCCTACGGGATGCGCGGGCAGACGATGGATGCGCCGATCACGCAGGCGGAGATGAACTGCAGGGTGTTTTTCGACCTGGTCTACAACCCCCTGGAGACGCCCCTGATCGTCGCTGCGCGGGCGCGTGGTGCGGAGATTATTCCGGGTGTTGCGATGTTTGTGGAGCAGGGCGCGCGTCAGTTCTCGCTGTGGACGGAACGCGCTGCGCCTGAGGGTGAGATGTTGCGGGTTGTGCGCGAGGCTTTGAACGCCTGAGGAGCGGATCGACCTCGCAGGACTGCGCGGGACTCTGGGCTGGTTGGTTATGTTTCGCCCGCTTATGTTCGCCAGACGAAAGGCGGCTTGCCGCGACCGAATGCGGGCCGGTATCGTCCAATGGGTATGCGAGTTCTTCGTCTTCTGATTGCCCTGCTGTCGCTTGGCGGGCTGGTTGTCTCTGTACTTGCGCTGCGCGTTCACCTGCAGGATCCGGGCGCGGCGCCGCCGTGCGCGGTCAGCGAACACTGGGATTGCGGTGCGGTGAATCACTCGCGCTTTGCGGTCTTTCCGCCGCGCGGCTTTGACGAAGACCTGAACAGCAAGGGGCATCTGCCGGTCGCCGTTGCGGGTATCGCGGGCTATGCGGCGATTGTGCTGCTGGCGCTCTTCAAGATGGATTTTCTGGCGTTTGAGGTGAGCCAGATCGGCTTCTTCCTGGCGCTGATCCTGACCTTCCTGGAGAAGTATGTGCTGGAGAAGTGGTGCATCTACTGCGTGTGGTCGCAGTGCATCCTGGCGGTTCTGCTTGGCCTTTCGGCGCTGAACCTGTGGATGGGGCGACGCCGTACGGCTCGCGAAGGTCTGCACCTGCGGGCGATCTGATCGGCCGGTACGCATAGAATCGGCACATGGGCTGGCTTGAAGTTCTTGCGATGTTGAAGCGGCTGCTGCCGTTGTTGACCCGTGTTGCGCCGTTGCTGGAGACGTACGTGGGCGGCAGGCTGGCCGGGCGCGACGACTCTGCTGCGCTGGAACGGATCGCGGTCGATCTGAAGCATGACCTGATCAGCACGACTGCGGCTCATCGTACCGAGACCGAGGCCGCGCTGGCGGAGCAAACGGCGCATCTGCGGGAGCTGACCGAAGAGGTACGGCGCCTGCGCGCGGCCGAAGGCGAGAGCGCGGCGAAGCTGGCGGATGTGCAACAGCGGCTGGCCGCGATGCAGTCGATGTTGCGGCTGCTGGCGATTGGGATGGCGCTGGTGTTCGTCGCCATCGTGGTCGCAGCAGTGCTTCTGCGGCGCTAGCGTGAGCGCCGTTCTTCAGCCGATCCAGAACTTCTTTCAGGATGATGCCGGGCACTGGGTCGCAGTGCTGGCGTGCGGGCATACGCAGCATGTGCGACACGATCCACCGTGGCAGTTGCGGCCGTGGGTGACGACGGAGGCCGGGCGCTCAGCGATGCTGGGTCATAGACTGGCGTGCAAGCTCTGTTCCGCCGATTCGAGTCTGTAGCGGGCATTCGCTGCGGAGGGCACGGCGAGCAACTGGCTTACGAGCATGGTCAGGCGCTGCAGATCGGGCATCAGGCGTTCGGCAAATTCCCGAGCTTCGGCCCCGGTACTGTCCTGCTGCGCCAGGAAGACGAGATTCGTCAGGCTCTGGAGCGGATTGTTGATCTTGTGCGCGAGGCCGTCTGCCATGGATGCTGCCGCACTGCGGCTGGCCTGCTCAAGAAGGGCCGCCTGCTGTCCCTGGTGCCGGACCGCCATGGCGGCGAAGTCAGCGAGCATGGTCATGAGTCGAAGATCTTCGCGGTCGAAGGCCTGGTCGCGTGTGTGGGCCATGACGTAGATGGTGCCGCGCGTCTCTCCCGCCTGCCACGGCAGCAGGAGGCCGTCGGTCACGAGCGGTGCGTCGACGCCAAGGATGTCAAAGAAGCGCTTGCCCACCCGGAAGAGCTGGGGACGTCCCCGTTCAAGGCAGACGCCGCAGGCGCTGGGATATTGCGGCAGCATGGCATCCTGGAACCCGGCGTAGACGCCTTCCGTGGCGACCCAGTGGTAGAAACGATCCGGCGTGCCATCCTTCCGCTCGATACTGATGCCGGCGCTGTCGGCCCCGCAGAGTTCCACGGCGGACCGCACCAATTCCTGCAGGAGAGTCTCAGGCGTCTCTACGAAGGCGCGGCAGAGGCGCTGCAGACCGGCGATCTGGCGCGCGTCGTCACGACCCTGGACGGGCCGCGCCAGGAATTCGGCGTTGCCTTTCAGGTCGTTGACCTCTAGCCCGGTCTCCTCGGTAAAGGAAGCGCTCTGGACCACTGCGGTCTCCATTGTGTCTTTTCGGAAGGTTCGTGAGGGCGCACGTGCAGGACGCCGGTGGGAGCAGTTGCCGCTAGTTTCTCACCAGCGTTTCCCCAGTTCAAGTCAATACCGGTCACAGTGTCGCATTACCAAATTCGAGTTTTGAACAGGCGTAAAATCAGTCTATGGGTATTACGCGGCAACAAGCGCTGGACTGCTTCGCCTCCGACGATCTGATCGGCATTGGCATGGAGGCCGACGCGGTGCGCCGGCGGCTGCATCCCGAGGGCGTGGTCAGCTACATCATTGATCGCAACATCAACTACACCAACTTCTGCACGGAGTATTGCACCTTCTGCGCCTTCTACCGGCCGTTGAAGGGCAAGATGGCCGCGGAAGGATACATCCTGGACTTCGAGACGATCTATGACAAGATCCGCGAGACCGAGGAGATGGGCGGCACCGGTGTGCTGATGCAGGGCGGCATTCATCCTGATCTGAAGATCGACTGGTTTGAATCGCTCTTCCGCGGCATCAAGGAACGCTTCCCGAACATCTGGCTTCACTGCCTGTCGGCGAGCGAGATCCTGGCGATTGCGGAGTATTCCGAGATCAGCCTGCGTGACACGATTATGCGTCTGCGCGATGCGGGCCTGCAGTCGATTCCGGGTGGCGGCGCGGAGATTCTGGATGACGACGTTCGCAAGCGCATTGCGCGCCTGAAGTGCCGTACACAGGACTGGGTCGATGTGCATCGGACAGCGCACGAGTTGGGTATGCGTACGACCGCGACCATGATGTTTGGCGTGGGCGAGACGATGGAGCAGCGTGTGAACCACTTTGAAGTGGTGAAGCAGTTGCAGGAGGAGACGGGCGGATTTACCGCGTTTATCCCATGGAGCTTCCAGCCGAACAACACGGCGCTGGGCGGTCGCGGATGGGATGAGGCGACGTCAGTCGAGTACCTGAAGACGCTGGCGATCAGCCGCATGTACCTGGACAACATTGAGAACGTGCAGAGTTCGTGGGTGACGCAGGGCCTGAAGGTGCTGCAGATGGGCCTTCGCTTTGGCGGCAACGATGTGGGGTCGGTCATGCTGGAAGAGAACGTGGTGAAGGCCGCGGGCACCGCCAACTGCACTACCGAAGAAGAGCTGCGACGCATCATCCGTGACGCAGGCTTCAAGCCGGCGCAGCGCGACACGCTGTATCGGACGATGTTCCTGAACTAGACGATTGATCGGTGATTTTTCTTGGCGGCCGCCGGGTTCCCGGCGGCCGTTTTGCTTTGCGCGCTTCTCAGAGTGCGGCCCGGCTGAAGTGGCGCAGTGCGGGCAGCGGGTGAGCGGCTACAATTCTCGCCATGCACCGTTCCTCTCTCCTGCTCCCTGCCCTGCTCGGGCTGTTGTCTCTGACCGCGTCTGCGTTGGAGAAGCCCTCCGCCGATGAGTTGCATGCGCGCCGTGTCGCGCTGGCGTCGAAGTTGAACGGCGGTGTTGCGGTTCTGTTCGCAGCGGAAGAGCCGTTGCTGGACTTCACGCCGTTCCGGCAGGATTCGAGCTTCTATTACCTGACGGGATGGACGGAACCGGGCGCGGCCCTGGTGATTGAGGCGGCGCTGCCTGAAGGTGGCGATGCCGTGACGGGCGTGCAACCGGCCGAGAGCTATCGCGAGGTCCTGTTCCTGCCGACGCGGAATCTGCGCATGGAGGGCTACACCGGACGCAAGCTGGATACGGCCGATCCGAATGCCGCGAAGACTGCCGGCGTGGACGAGGTAAGGCCCATGTCGCAACTGGTCGCCGAGCTGGATCGGTTGACGCATGGGGATGTGCGCCATAACTACGGCCGCCGGGCGGGCCTGATCTATGGCGATCACACGGTGCCGCAGATGTCGGCGACGATGACGCTGCTGTCGCAGAGCCTGGGCATGGGAACGTCGCTGCCTCTGCATGACGTGATGCCGGCGCTAATGCTGGAACGGCAGACGAAGTCCCCTGCGGAGCTTGCGCTGTTGCAGAAGGCTGCGGATGCTTCGGTTGCGGCACATCGCGATGCGATGAAGAACATCAAGCCGAACCTGGGCGAGAACGTGATCGAGGGCCAGTTCTACGCGAAGGTTCGCGCGCAGGGATGTGAGCGGACCTCGTATGCGTCGATCGTCGGGTCCGGGCCGTTCTCGACGCAGTTGCACTACTCGGACGACAGCCGCGTGATGCGGAAGGGCGATCTGGTGGTGATTGATGCGGGGTGCGAGTACAGCATGTACGCCGCGGACATCACGCGGACGATGCCGGTGGATGGGCACTTCACGGCGCGGCAGCGCGAGATCTACAACATTGTGCTGGGTGCGCAGCGGGCGGCAGCGGCGGCGTTTGTGAGTGGGAAGTCAACGCTGGGCAGCATGGCGCAGCGCACCGGCCCGGATAATCCTTCGCTGGATCGCGTTGCGTTCGAGTACATCAACACGCACGGCAAGGATCTGCACGGAGAGCCGCTGGGCAAGTACTTCCTCCATGGCCTGGGACACAGCGTGGGCATTGACGTTCACGATGGCGCACAGGGATCGTACGTGATGCAGCCGGGGTCTGTGTTCACCATTGAACCGGGCATCTACCTTCCGGAAGAGAACCTGGGCGTGCGTATCGAAGACACGTTTTACGTGGACGCCAGCGGGAAGCTGGTGAATATGAGCGCCGACCTGGCTCATACGCCGGAAGAAGTGGAAGCCGGCATGCGCGGCAAGTAGACTTTATGTCGTTTCGAATCGCTATCGGACTGGCTCGCTACGTTAAAAGGATGCTCAACCTGCTTGCGCTAATTTTCGCGCTTCTTCTGCCTGCGATAGCTCGCCCGCAAAAGCCGAACCCGGCGTCGGCACTCCAGCAGGAACTGGCCGGCAAGCTGCTCGCTCTGCGAAGTTTCTCTGCGGCGACTGAGATCCACGCCTCGTGGGACGGACACGCTGTATCCGTTGACGAACCGCGTTATCGTATCTTCGCTGCCGTAAAGATCGCGAGCGTCGATCAGGAGAACAAGCAAATCATCTTGCGCGGAAAGCGTATCGCCGCGGTGCTGAATTCGAAAGCTGGAGCACTGAGCCTGACGAACGAGGAGATTCCGGTCACCATCCAGATCGATGTCCCTTCTTCGGATACTTCGCTCGAAGGTCTTACCGACGTTCTGTTCGTGCCCTTAAGCAGCGCTATCTTTTCCTTGCCGGATGATTTCGGGACGTCCGTCATCGCCGTTTACGACCCGGATGTGAAGAAGTACATCCGTTGCGAGGAGTGCCTGAGGCGATTAGCTCCCGGGAAGACGCCACAGATTGCGGCGGCAACCGAGCGCAAGGGTACCCAGATGCCAGTACTGACGCATTCCGTGGAACCTGCATTACCGCTCAGCGCGACTCCCCTCAAGGCTGGTGTGATGGTGACTCTGATCATCGACACATCAGGCAAGCCGACCTCCCTTTGGATCGCACGCTCCGGCGGCGACCCATGGGATCGCTCCGCAATTGAAGCGGTCGCCGCCTACCGCTTCAAGCCAGCGAAGCAGGATGGGGTACCTGTCGCTGTCCGCCTGGACGTCGACATGAAGTTTGAAACGCATTGAGTTCCAGCCTCTCCGGTAGAATCGGACTGATTCGATTCCCGCTGCTGGAGAGCCATCTGTTCACGACAAATCACACGCCTGCCGTAATGCTGTTGCTGCAGCAGCGTGGTTTGCAGCACTACTTCAAGACGCACTATCTCCAGAACACCTTCAAGGGGATGTACCACTGGAACAGTTTCGATGTGTGGCTGCTGGTGCCTTACTTCATCGTCATGGTGATCCTGGCGTTTTACGGTATTCACCGGTATCAGCTGGTCTGGCTGTACTTCCGCAATAAGAAGAAGGCAGCGACGAGTCTGAATCCGCCGATGTTGTTTGCGGATGCTGACCTACCGTTTGTCACCATCCAGTTGCCGATCTTCAATGAGCAGTATGTGATCGACCGCCTGGTGGATGCCTGCTGCCGCATTGAGTATCCGCGCGACCGCTTTGAGATCCAGGTGCTGGACGACTCGACCGACGAGACGCACCAGGTGGCCGGCGAGATCGTCGCACGCTATGCCGCGGGAACCGCAGGCCTGGCGCCGCAGCCTATCTATTACCTGCATCGCGAAGACCGCTACGGCTACAAGGCAGGCGCGCTGGATGCCGGGTTAAAAACGGCGAAGGGCGAACTGATCGCGATTTTCGATGCGGACTTTGTGCCGCCACCGGACTGGCTCGCCAAGGTGATCAACCACTTCGCGGAGCCTGGTGTGGGCATGGTGCAGACGCGGTGGACGCACCTGAACCGCGATTACAGTTTTCTGACCCAGGTCGAGGCGATCCTGCTGGACGGCCACTTCGTGCTGGAGCATGGCGGCCGGTCGCGCGCGGGCGTCTTCTTTAACTTCAATGGCACGGCAGGCATGTGGCGCCGCAACGCGATCGATGAAGCCGGTGGATGGCAGCACGACACGCTGACCGAAGACACCGATCTGAGCTACCGTGCGCAGTTGAAGGGCTGGAAATTCAAGTATCTGCAGGATGTCGAGTGCCCGGCGGAACTGCCCATTGAGATGACTGCGTTCAAGACGCAGCAGGCGCGCTGGGCGAAGGGCCTGATCCAGACTGGCAAGAAGATCCTGCCGCGCGTGCTGAAGAGCGACGCTCCCTTCCATACGAAGCTGGAGGCTTGGTATCACCTGACGGCGAACCTGAGCTATCCGCTGATGATTGTCCTGAGCGTCCTGCTGATGCCCGCGATGATCATCCGTAGCTGGCAGGGCTGGGTCCAGATGTTGCTGATCGATTTCCCGCTGTTTATGGCGAGCACCATGTCTATCAGCAGCTTTTACCTGACGAGTCAGCGCGAGCTGTTTCCGAAGAAGTGGTACAAGACGATCCTGTATCTGCCCTTTCTGATGGCACTGGGCGTTGGTCTGACTATCACGAATACGAAGGCTGTGATGGAAGCTCTCTTCGGTGTGAAGAGCGCCTTTGCACGCACGCCGAAGTATCGCGTGAGCAAGAAGGGCGAGAGCAATGTCGCCGCGAAGAAGTACCGCAAGCGGCTGGGGATTATCCCCTGGATCGAGCTCGCCATCGGTTGCTACTTTGCCTTCACGGTTTGGTACGCGATCAGCAGCGAGAACTACTTCACGGTGCCCTTCCTACTGCTGTTTGTGCTGGGCTACTGGTACACCGGTCTGCTCAGTCTGCTGCAGGGACGGTTTGAACGTGGCGGCGGCGGCAACGACGCCGAGATCCACGAGAAGCCCTACCCTGTCGGCATTTAACAGCGGCGCAGTACACTCACGACCAGCAGCACTCAGGACGGTGGGCAGCACGATGATTCCTTTTCTCGCGGTAATCGGCGGGTACCTTGCGGCGATTGCGACACACTTTGGACTCGGCTTTCTGATCACGCGTGAGAGCCGAGCGGTGCTGCTGCAGGGCGACTGTATGAGCCCGCTGTACTTCACGCAACTGGGCCTATCGTGGATGCTGGCGGGTGCCGCGGGCGCTGCGGTGTCACTGCTGATCTTTCCTGCAACTACGCTGGGCATGGTGATGGTGACCTGCACCGGCTTCCTGCTGGCAGCGTCGCTTGTGCGTGCGCATCGGAAGGCGCCCCACCAGCAGACACCGGTCGCCAGCGTCCTATTACTGTTGTGCCTCGCCATCGGTTGCACAACGTCGTGCCTGTTGTTCCCCAAGGTTTAAAGAAGGATCCATGAAAGTAATTCCCACCGCAATTTCTGATGTTGTTTTGCTGGAACCGAAGATCTTTGGCGATGAGCGAGGATTCTTCCTGGAGTCGTACTCGGACCGTGCGTTTCAGGAGCTCGGGCTACCGACGCGGTTTGTGCAGGACAACCACTCAAAGTCCGTTCGAAATGTTCTGCGCGGCATTCACTATCAGCTCGGCACGCCGCAGGGCAAGCTGGTGCGCGTGCTGCAGGGCGAGATCTTCGACATCGCCGTCGACCTTCGCAAGTCGTCGCCAACCTTTGGTAAGTGGGTAGGCGAGATCCTGGATGACAAGCAGCGCCGTATGCTCTGGATTCCGCCGGGCTTCGGGCATGGCTTCCTGGTACTGAGCGACACGGCCGAGGTTGCGTACAAGGCGAGCGAGTTCTACGCGCCTGCGAACGAGCGATCGCTGCTGTGGAATGATCCGGCTATCGGGATCGAGTGGCCGTTGCACCTCATTGGGGCGGGCGGCCCAGTGCTCAGCGCCAAGGATGCCGTTGGGTTGTTGCTGAAGGACGCGGAAGTCTACGCGTGATCTTGACCCACGTCTCGATGCTGAGACGTGGGAGTCGTCCTGTTTGAGCCACTTCCTAAAATCGAAATGTAAGCCCGCTTAACGACGTTTGCGATGGACGGGTGCAGACACCGCTCGCCTTGCGTGTGCCGGCGCGGCTTTCGACCGCGATGGTGCAGGCTTCGAGCGCGAAGCTGTAGCTTTTGTCCGGGCTGGCGTGGCTTTAGCGCGTGCTGCCGGCGTGGTTCTGGAGTGGATCGAGCGCACCGGCACCTTCGCTCGTACTAGACGACCTACTGCGGCCCGGCCAACTGGACGTATGGATCGGGCTTCCATCAGGTCTTCCGCGGTGCGTTCGCGCTCCGGGTCATCCTGATCGACCGGTACCGGCGGCAGGCCGACCATGGCCAGCAGCATGTCGTTCGCCTCGCGGAACATGTTGGCACCGCCGCCGCTGCGCGACTGCGTTCTGGCCAGGAAGACGCCTGCATGCCGCGCCGGGTTTAGGGCGATGTAGGTCTGAAAGCCTGCCCCGCCGCCAGTCTTCTCGACGATACGCGATGGGCCGTTGGCCTTGTTGATCTCAATCCATCCCAGGCCAATGCCATCCGGCACGCCCGCATGCCCCAGACCCTGGATGCTGTGCAGCTTTGTGGGATCGAGATACATACCCGTCGAGAGGCCGTTGGCATGGACGGGAACGCCGGGCAGGTTCAGAAAATACTTAAGAACCTTAACCATATCGTTCGCTGTGGAATACATGCCGCCGGACCCTGCAGCAGCCTGCGTGTCGGTGCATTCACTCGGCTCACGCGCGCCGCCCATCAGACGCAGACACTGGCTTTCGTTGGGAGAGAGCGTGGTGTCGGTTAGACCCAGCGGCTTCGCCGTCTGATCCTGAAAGAACTTCAGATAGCTCTCACCAGAGGCTGCGGTGATGGCGTCGGACAACAGATCAAAGCTGATGTTGGAGTAGTGCGCCGCATCGCCGGGTGACGTGCGGAGACGGAACTGCGGCAGCCATTGCCAGCGATATTGGTAGTCGGGGAAGGTGAAGTGCGCAAAGCCCTCAGGCGGGTACGCGATCTCGCGTGGCAGGCCGCCCGTGTGGGTCGCGAGGTCGCCCAGGTTCAGAGGGCGCGCGACTGGTCCGCGCACGGTCATGGTCGGTACTGTCACGCCTTGCGGTGCGAACTTCTGCAGCGGGTCGTCGAACGAGACCTTCTTGGTAGCGACGAGCTTTGCAAGGAGATCGGTCGCGAGGATCTTTGAAATGGAGCACAGACGGAAGAGCGAGTCGGGCTGCGGCTTCTCATTCGATCCGGGCGTCACGCGGCCGTAGCCGGACATCCAGACCTCGTCACCGCGCACCACGATCGCGACCATGCCGGTGGATGCGGTACGGCGGAAGATGTTCTCTGCCATGACGCCGGCGGAGTCCATCGGCGGGCCAAGAGGCGGTGCGGGGGCTTCCACTTTGCTGAGGCGCGCAAGTGAGACTGGCTTCAACGAGGACTTGGCAGCGTCGGGCTTGGCGCGGCTGTGGCAGCCGGTAGTTGCGGCGGTCAGTGCAAGGCAGGCGGCAGCGGTACGGCGAAAGTGCACAGAACTCCTATGGGTGAGCGGGCAGGCCTGGATGGAGACTCACTTTTACCTTAGGTCACTGTGATGCTCTGCGGGACGCGTAATGCTGTGCCATGGGAACCGTCGCAGATGCTCTGCCTGCGAGCAGCAAAAGGCCGGGCGATTGGCCCGGCCTTTTGTTGAGTCTGAGTGATGCTTAGAAGCGAACGCCGACCGTGATTGGAATGGTTCCCGTGTTGCGCTTGTTGTAGGCGAAGAAGTCATTGTTCGTCTTGCCGAGATCCACCCACTGGTAGCGTGCCTCAACGAACAGGCGTTCGCTGCTGAACTCTGAGAGCTTGTAGGTAAGACCGACGCCGCCGTTGTAGCCGAGGCCGCCTGCGCCGTAGCTATCGAAGGTCGAGTTTACGTAACCGATGCCGCCGTAGATGTTCTGCGTAAGCTGCGGCAGGGTGAAGTTGGTGGTTTTGCGGTAGTAACCAACGCCGCCCGTGACATAGGCGCCGACCTTCCCCTGGCCGACGAGGTTGACGATCGGGTTTACGCTGATGCCCCAGATATGCGCGTTCGCGTCGAAGCCCGACAGATAGTCCGAGACGTCAGAGGGGTTATTGCCCTGGCTGATGAAGTAGTTGTAGGTGTTGGTGTAGTCCTGGTTGATGGCGCCGGCGGTGAGGCCCATGCGCTGGTACGAGAACTCGGCAAGAATGCCGAAGGTCTTGTTGAAGTTCAATCCGGCTCCCACATCGAGCGCGAAGTGCGGCGTGTAGTACTTCGCCGTGCTGCCGTTGGGCACGTTCATGCCTGCGCCTGCCACGAAAGCAATTTTGGACGAGCCGTCCGCGTTGTGCATCCGGTCCTGATAGCGCGAACGTCCGTAGGAGCGGCGGCGGCCCGGCGGCGGCTGTGCACCGTCGTAGCTCAGGCTGTCACGCTCTGCATCCAGCGACGAGGACGGATCATTCGCAGCGATGACATCGTCACTGCTGCTGACGCCTGCAGGCTGGTAGCGGTAGTCCGCGGTCGGGTTGGGAATGTTGAAGATGGATGCTGCCGCGGGTGTTGCCGCGTCCGGCGTGGCTGCTGGCGCTGCGGCGAACATGACCGGAGTGACGGACAACGCTGCGAGCGCAAGGCCAGTGCGCAGGCCTGTGAGGCGGATGCTGGAAGTCATAGTGCTGGACGCTCCTGTGCGAACAAGGTTCGTGCTTACAAAGAAAGAACACGTACAAAAAGCTTTAGTTGTGGGACGCCATCTGGAGCATTTTGGATCACGGGCATTGCGCGCCATTGCAACAAAGCTTTCACTGAGTAAAGCAAAAGCGGACACCCTCTTCGAGTGTCCGCTTTGTTGAGTTCGATGCTTTCTAGTGGATGTCGAAGGCCTCGGGGCTGAGGGAGGGATCACTCTTGACCAGGATGGTCTTGCGTGTCATCTCTTCCAGTTCCTGTAGACGCTTGCCGCCGTTCGCCTTCAGGGTCTTTACGACCTCTGGATGCACGCGGAGCATGACATCGCCCTTCTCAAAGTGGCGATGCATCTTCTTCATCTCCACGTAGATCTCGTTGGCGATGGTGATGGGCGACTTGATCATGCCGGTGCCCTCGGTTACGGGATCGGGCATGCAGAGCGTGCGCTCAAGCGACTGCTTCACACGCTTGCGCGTCATGATGACGAGACCAAAGTCGTTGAACGGCAGGATCTTCGACGGTGCACGGTCGGTGCGCATGGCATCTTCCAGCGCCTGCATGACCTTCGCGCGGTTCTTGCGCTCGTCCATGTCGATGAAGTCGATGACGATGATGCCGCCAAGGTCGCGGAGACGGATCTGGCGAACGATCTCGGGGATCGAGTCCAGGTTCGTCTTGAGGATGGTGTCCTCGAGCCGTGCCGTCTTGCCGACATACTTGCCAGTGTTGATGTCGATGGCAACCAGCGCTTCCGTCTGGTTGATCACGATGGATCCACCGGACTTGAGCCACACCTTGGCCTTGAGCGCCTTGTCGATCTCGGCGGTGACGCCAAAGTGCTCGAACAGCGGCGTCTCCTTCGTGTAGAGCTTCACGCGGCGCACCAGCGAGGGCTGGAAGCGCTGCAGGAAGCGAAGAACGCGCTCGTACTCGGCTTCGGTATCGACCCAGATGGCGGAGAAGTTGTCCGTTACCTGGTCACGCAGGATGCGCTCGATGAGTGAGAGATCGTGATAGATCAGGGCCGGCGACTTCGACGACTCAGAACGCATCTTGATGTCGTTCCAAAGGTGGATCAGGAAGCGGAGATCATTGCGGAGCTCCTCTTCGCTGGCACCGTCGGCAGCCGTGCGAACGATGAATCCGCCCTGCGCGTCACCCTTCTCAGAGAGAAGAATCGACTTCAGGCGGCGACGCTCTTCATCCGACGAGATCTTGCGCGAGACGCCGGTGTGGTTCACCGTCGGCATGAAGACAAGGAAGCGGCCCGGCAGCGCAATGTGCGAGGTAATGCGGGCGCCCTTCTTTGCGATGGGCTCCTTGGCAATCTGCACCAGGATCTCCTGGCCGGGCTTCAACAGTTCGTTGATGGCCGGCAGGTCGGTCGTCTGCATGGACTGGCGTCCGCGGCCACGGCCACGGTCGCCGCCGCTATTGCGGCCTCCGCGACGGTCGCGTCCGCCGCCTGCGTTGTTGTTTCCACCGCGACGGTTGCGCTCGGCGCGACCGGGGCGGCCGTCTGCATTGGTGCTGGTCGCTTCGCCGGCAGGGGCGTCTTCGTCCTCTTCCGCGCCGCCGAAGTCGGCTTCGGTGAAGCCACCGCTGGCGTCGGTCTCCTCCGTGTCGTCCTCGTCTTCGTCTTCGTCTTCGGAGCCGGTCTGACTGTCGAGTGTCATCTCGTGGAGCATGGATCCGAGGTCCGCTGTGCCTTCCAGCGTCTCCTCTTCGTACTCTTCGCTCTCGGCATCGTCGGCGCCGGTAGCAGCGGCGTCGTACTCGTACTCTTCGCCGTCGATCTCTTCTTCTTCAAAGTCACCATCGCCGTAGGCGTGGATCCCGGGCTCAGCGCCCTCGTTGTCAGTCTGCTCTTCCGTCGCGAAGACGGGCTGGGGCGTGGTCTCCGCCTCGGCGAGCGTTACGGACTGGACCGCAGCCTCATTTGAGACGGGGTTTGCGGGTTCGGACTGATCCTGCGCTGGGATCGGGGGGAAGCCCTGCTCCTCGACCGTGTTAACCGTGTCGATGGAAATCATCTCGCCCGAGGCTTGAAGCGTGGTGAAGTCGGACTCGCCGGTCGGCTCCGCGGCTGCGTTCAGGTCATAGAAGGTGGCGTCCGGTGTTGCGACGTCCGGCTCAGATTCCGTCTCGGTTGCGGGAGCGGCTTCGACGGCCTGGTCGGGCAGGGCTGCCTCGATGGCGGCTTCCGCTTCGGCAGAGATCTCAGGCTCAACAACCGGTTCCGGCTCGGCTTCGGGCTCCGCCTGCTTCGAACCGAGGATTTCGCGGCCGAAGAAACGCAGGTCGCGGCGTGCGGCTGCATCGCTGATGCTGGCGCTTGCACCTTCCGTGGGCTCGAACTCGGTTGGCGCAGCGTGCTCTTCGGCAGGGTGCTGTTCGCCTTCGGGAGCGGCTGCATCCTCGGTGATGGTCTCGGACGCAGTCTGGGTCGACTCCGCCTGTGCCTCGGCGAACTCTGCTACGGGAGCTTCTGCGGCGATGGTCTCACCGGGCAGAGCACCCAGGTCGGCGGTGGATGCCGCATCAGCCTGCTCTTCCGTCATCTGCGGTGCAGACGGGGTCGGCACGATGGCCGGAGCGGCAGCGAAGTTCTGCTGCGATTCCGAGCGGCCACGATCTTCGCGCGGGCCGCGGTCGTTGCGATCGCCACGGCCACCACGGTCGCTGCGTCCACCACGATCCTCGCGGCCACCACGGCCACGATCTTCTCGTGCGGGGCGGTCACTGCCGGCATTGCTGCCACCGGAGTTGCCGCGGGGCCGGATGGTCTCACCGGGCAGCACGGCGCCGCCATCCCAGCCCACAATCTCAATGGATGGAACAGATACGGTCAGGACCTCGCGTGCGGGAGGAGCGTTGCGGCGTGCCTCTTCTTCTTCGGCGGCTACCTCTGCGGGGTCGCGATACTTGCGCAGCGATTCGCCTGGCAGGACGATGGGCTCGCCCGTCGGCTCTGGGCCGAGGTCTTCCGGCGCGTCGTACCCGGCGTAGCTGTTGTCATAAAGAGGTGCGTCCTCAGGGCGCGCAGTCTCCCGCACGCTGGGACGATCGCCACGATCTCCGCCGCGTTCGCCACGGTCGGTGCGTTCGCCGCGGTCCCGACCGCCACGGCGGTTACGGCCACGTTTGCCGCCGCGATCTTCCCGTCCAGCGGGCGTCGCAGGGGTTGCGGTCCTATCGATCTCGATGCTGGTCTCCGCATCGATGTCGGAGATGACGGTCTCGTCCTCGTCGTAACCGCCCTCGAGCGTTACGTCTGGCGCGACGCCGGTCTCAGAAGCTGCGGTCTGCGGACGATCCTCACGGCTGCCACGGCCACGGCGGCGGCCACGACGACCACGCCAGCGGCGGCTGCCGCCCTCGGTGTTCGCGTCCACGCCACCCACCGCCTCAGTCGGCGCGGGTGCAATCGGTTCGTCAAAGGAGACGGTGCTCTCGGTCTCGGGCGGCGCTGCTTCGGCGGCTGCGGGGCGGCGCTCACCACGGTCGCCACGGTCTCCGCCGCGATCCCGGTCATTGCGGTCGCGACGGCCACGGCCACCGCGTTCGCGGCCGCCTTCACGCTGACCGCCACCCTCGCGCTGCGGAGCGGCTTCGCCCTGCTCGCGCGGTGCGGCCTGCTGCTTGCGGCTACCGCCGTCGGCGGATTCGAAGTCGGCGGAATCACCCGCCTCTTCCATGAAGTCCGTGACGTACAGGAAGGCGTCGCGCTCGAGGCCGATGTCCACAAAGCTGGACTGCATGCCCGGAAGGACGCGCGTTACTTTGCCGTTGTAGATGGATCCGGCGAGCGTGTACTCATTCTCGCGTTCGTAGTAGATCTCCGCCAGTTGTTCGTCTTCGACGATGGCCAGCCGCGTCTCGTGCGGCGTTGTTGAGATATAGATTTCTTTCGACATGTGTCCTGCCTCTTCCGTCACTGGATGAGGGGACTTTCGAATCAGAACCGGTGCCGCGCTATTGGGTTAGCGCGAAACCGCTCTCCGCGGATGGGTGGGGTCTGAAGCGGAGAGTGTACCGGAACGCGCGTCAAGCGACCGCGACCCAGCCAGCGCTATGCGCCCGCCGGGTGGCTGTGTGCCTGGATGCGTCTGGTACTGCATTGCTGCCTCTCACCAACTCCCTGCCGGCTTTGTGACCTCACTTGCCTCCCTTGGGTGGGAGACGGGGCCGTTTGCCGTCCGGCTAAGGACTTGCTTTCTCAGATCTTTACCCAGCCGCGGCTGACCCTTGGGCCCCTTGCCGGCGACTGTAACTCGTTGTTGCTAAACCTTTTGTGTACCGCTCCGGCGACCTGTGCGCACGTCTTGAGCGGCTGCTTGCCAAAGCCCGGTGCGGCGAACGCGCCTGCATGGGTTCTGTGAAACTGACGTTATTGTGCATCATGCACAGGGCGATTGGCTAGCTGTGTGCGCGTCGCCGGTTCCACACAGCGCATAAAAGAGCGACCACAATCCCCGTGCCGCACCGGCCGCGCCTTCTGCCAGTGTCGGGAATCTAACCGTTATGAAGAAGATCGGCTTCCTCTCTTTCGGCCACTGGACGCCGTCGCAACAATCGCAGACACGCTCCGCCACTGACGTGCTTTTGCAATCGATCGACCTGGCCGTCGAGGCGGAGCGCCTGGGGCTGGACGGTGCCTATTTCCGCGTCCACCACTTTGCGCGCCAGTTGGCTTCCCCGTTTCCGCTGCTCGCGGCGGTCGGGGCCCGCACCAAGACGATCGAGATCGGGACCGGCGTGATCGACATGCGGTACGAGAACCCCCACTACATGGCGGAAGAGTCGTCCGCCGCGGACCTGATCTCGGGTGGGCGCCTGCAGCTGGGCATCAGCCGGGGGTCGCCGGAGCAGGTCATCGACGGCTGGCGCCACTTTGGCTACACGCCAGCCGCGGGCGAAGACGATGCGGCGATGGGCCGCCGTCACGCCGAGACGTATCTGGAACTTCTGGGCGGCAAAGGCTTCGCCCAGCCCAACCCGCGGCCGATGTTCCCCAACCCGCCAGGACTGCTGCGGCTGGAACCCATCTCAGAGGGCTTGCGAGACCGTATCTGGTGGGGAGCCGGTTCGAATGCGACGGCAGTGTGGGCAGCGCAACGGGGCATGAACCTGCAGAGTTCCACACTGAAGAACGATGAGACGGGCGAGCCGTTCCACATCCAGCAGGCTGCCCAGATCCGAGCCTTCCGTGCTGCATGGAAGGAAGCGGGGCATACGCGAGTTCCACGCGTCTCGGTCAGCCGAAGTATCTTCGCCCTGGTGAACGACCTGGACCGCGCCTACTTTGGTCGCGGCAGCAACGAGGAAGACAAGATCGGATTCCTGGGGCCGGGTCTTCGAGCGGTGTTTGGCCGAGGCTATGCGGCGGAGCCGGATCTGCTCGTAAAGCAGCTCAGTAAGGATGAGGCGATCGCCGAGGCTGACACATTGCTGCTGACCGTGCCCAACCAGCTTGGGGTTGCGTACAACGCGCACGTCCTGGAAGCGATCCTGACGACGGTGGCGCCGGCCCTCGGCTGGCGCTAGTTCACAAACCGCCGCATCCGCACGTTCATGACGATGCCAAGCGCCAGGAAGGTGAAGAGCACGGACGATCCGCCGTAGCTGAGCAGCGGCAGTGGGATACCGGTAACCGGCATCATGCCGACGACCATGCCGATGTTGACCGCGATCTGAAAGAGCATGACGCCCGCCACGCCCATCACCAAGAGCGTGCCGGGCGGGTCACTGGCTGTCTGCGCGTTCTGCACGAGCCGGATCAGAATCAGGAAGTAGAGCATCAGCACCAAGGCTGCGCCGACGAAGCCATGCTCCTCACAGAGCGCGGCAAAGATGAAGTCTGTGTACGGGATGGGCAGAAAGTCACCCTGGGTCTGCGTGCCTTTGGTCGCGCCTTTGCCCCAGATGCCGCCGGAGCCAACGGCAATGAGCGACTGCCGCACCTGGTAGCCGGAACCTTTGGGATCGTCCTCAGGGTGCTGGAAGCTGGTCAGACGAGCCTTCTGGTACGGCTTCAAGACCTTTCCGCTCTTCCAGATGCCCGTAACCAGAACTATGCCCGTGACGGCAAGGATCAGCCCCTTTTTCCAGGAGATGCCGCCCAGGAACAAGCCCACCAACAGCACCGGCGAGTACGTCAGCGCAGTGCCCAGATCGGGCTGCTTCAGCACCATCAACATGGGGAAGCCGATCAGCAGGAAGGCCTTGCCAATGTCCTTCCAGTCCAGCTCATCCTTATTGGCCAGCCCCCAGAAGTAGCGCGCGGACGTTACGATCAGGACCAGCTTGATCCACTCAGAAGGCTGAAAGTGGGTGCCGCCGGGCAGGCCAATCCAGCGGCGCGCTCCCAGCACTTTTTTGCCCACTAACAAGACGGCCAGCAGCGACACAATGCTGACGCCATACGCCCAATGCGCCACCTCGATGAACCAGTGGTAATCCACCATCGACATCAGGAACATCAGCACGATGCCGATGCACAGGAATTCAATCTGCTTAGTGTGGAAGCCGTGAAACTTGGTGTGCAGCGTGGCCGAATAGATCTCCAGCACGCTGATGGTCGACATCAGCAGAACGAACGTCAGCAGCGTCCAGTCAAAGTCGCGATACGAGGAGAATCGGGTCATGTGCGGCTTTGGTCAGTATAGTTGGCCCGATGTCGCCAGCCCGCTTCTACGGCGTGCGAATCGGTTCCTGCGCGACGGCAGGTGCCAGCCGCGCCACGGGCCTGGGCGCGTCAGGCTGTTTGGGCTTTGGCGACACAGCCGTTGCAGGCTTTAAGCCGTCCGGTTTCGCAGCGGGCGCCGTCGCTGTTGGAGCTGGCTTGGCATCCTTGTCAGCGGGCGTCTCGGCGGGCTTTGGAACCACTGCCTGCTCCAGCCGCAGATTGCCGGCGCGCTTGCGCTGCTTGTCGACGTAGGCGGTAATCACCTGTGCGGCAAGCTTTGCCGAGTTGTTGCCCCAGTAACCGTGCTCCCACAGAACAGCCACAACGATGTCCGGATTGCGCCGCGGCGTCATGCCTACGAACCATGCGTTCGGCAGCGTGGCCTTGTCGGCGGTGCCCTTCTTACGTCCGCTGACGACGTCTGCCGTGCCGGTCTTGCCGGCGAAGTCGATGCCCTCCAGGTGCGCTTCGGCAGCCGTGCCGATGCCCTGCGTCACGTTCGCCATGTTGTCCGTGATGATCTGCCAGTTCTCCGGCGAGATGTTGACCGACTTCTTGCCGCTGCCGGGATACATCTCCTCATATTGCTGCCGCATATCCGCAGGAATCTCGTCGGGAAACAGCGTATGCGGCCGCACGAACGCGCCGCCCGAGGCGATACCGCCGAGTGCTCGCGCCAGTTGCATGGGGCTGGCCTGTACGGCGCCCTGACCGATGCCGACCGAGATGGTCTCGCCCGCATACCATTTGTCGCGCTGCGCCTTCAGCTTCCACTGGGGTGACGGCATGATGCCGGATGCCTCGCTCGGCAGATCGACGCCCGTCTTCTGGCCGATGCCGACCTCGTGGCCGTACTTCGCGATGGCATCGATGCCGAGCCGGTTCGCCAGCGTGTAGTAGAAGGTGTCGCAGGAGAACGGCAGAGCATTGTGGATGTCGACCATGCCGTGGTGGCGGTCACATCCGAAGAAGTGGCCGTAGAAGGTCGCTCCGCCGTTGCAAACCACGCGCAAATCCTGCGCGGCATTCTCCTGCAGGCCCGCGTACGTCATGATGACCTTGAAGGTGGACCCGGGTGCGAGCTGCGCCTGGATCGCCTTGTTCATCAGGGGATGGTTCTTGTCCGTAACGATCTGGTTCCAGTACGACCGTGTCAGGCGGACCGCAAACTCATTCGGGTCGAACGTGGGCCGGGAGACCATGGCGAGGATTTCTCCGGTGTGCGGATCCATCGCGACGATGGCGCCATTCTTGTCGCCGAGGACTCTCTCCGCAGCCATCTGGATGTCGAGATCGATGGTCAGCTTCAGGTCTTTACCCGGAACGGCAAGCTCTTCGCCCAGCCGGCCGAGCTCCCGGCCGTGGCTGTTGACGATCACATCGCGCGAGCCGTCCTTGCCCCGCAGCAGAGCGTCGTAGGTCTCTTCCACGCCGGACTTACCGACGACGTCGCCCGGTTCGTAGAAGTCATACTTGGGATTCTTGAGGTCGTTCTCGCTGATCTCGCCTACATAGCCGATCAGGTGCGCCGCGAAGCCGTCGCGCGGATACAGTCGGCGCTGCTCTTCGAGCGTCTCCAGCTCGGGAAGCTCATTCTTGTGCGCCTCGATGAAGGCCTGCTCATCGGGCGTGATGTCCTGCTTTAGCGGGATGGGCTGATATTTAGGCGCGTACTGGAAGTGGTGCAGTGTGTACTGCAGCGTCTCCATGGGGATGTGCAGACCATCCGCAATCATCGGCAGGTCGGCATCGCGCAGTTGCTCGCGCAGCAGGAAACAGGTCACGGACGAGTAATTGTCGACCAGCAGCCGGCCTTCCCGGTCAAACAGCCGGCCACGCGGCGCCAGAATTGGCACCTTACGCACACGGTTCGCCTCAGCCAGCAGACGATAGTTCGCCGCACCCAGAACCTGCAGCCGCCACAGACCAACGACCAGCACCACCAGCACCGCAGTGATGATGTACTGCGCGGCAGCCAGCTTTACCGGCGAGATCTTCTCGCCGCGGCGGATCAGTTTGTCAGGTTCGGTGGGAAGCATGGGTGAGTACCTTGGAGTGCTGCTCTTCTAGCTAAAGTACATGAGGTGTCAGGCGTCTGGTGAGCGCTGTCAGCGGTCGATGATCTGAAAGTCAACTTCTACGTAGAGCGGGAAGGAAACTGGTTTGCCATCCTGCATGGCCGGTCGAAATCGATACTTCTTCACTGCGGTGACGGCGCTTTCGTCCAGGTCCTTCGCTGCTAATTCGCTCAGCTTGAAGTTGGGGATCAAGAATGCAGGCTTCGCCACATGCACTGCCTCGGGAACGCCGCGCTCATTGACGGTAAAAGCGACCGTTACCATCCACTGGCCTTGTCCGGCCTCGTCTCTGACACGCGGTGGAATCTCCGTGTCGCCGCCGTTTTTAGTAAGGTGAGGCGGGGCGGGCGCAGATGCTGCGGTTGGCGTACGGCACTGCGGCGCGGGCAGTATCGCCCTCTTCGCGGGCGAATAGACGAGCGGAATACACGGTTGCTGATCGACCGGCACAGCCGCGAAGGCCTCCTGCAGGCTGTCGTAGAACAGCTCTTCTTTCAGAGTGCTTACCAACTTCGCCATGTCCGGCACGCTCGCCATATAGATTGCTAAGGCGACTGGAGAATCTCCGTGTGTCGGGGATAGGGTCTGCGTTCCCTCGGTTCGCACATAGAGCTTCTGGGATCCGTCGATCTCCAGATAGCCGTTCTTCTGTCGAACATCCCGGAGTGTGAAGACCCCAAGACCTTTTTTGTGAACCAGGGCAGGCTTCATGTGCCCTTCCACCGATTCGTAAGCCACAACTGAATCGACGGCGTAGCTCTTCAGCACAAGCGTCTTATCCGCAAGCGAAGACTGAATTGTCTTTAGATCCGTTTCAGAAAGACTCTGAGCGACTGCGCTCCGATGGGAGCCGGTTAAAGCGAGGGACGTCAGAAGAAGCACCACGGTCGGATAGGTCATCAGGCCTCGAATCGTCCTCACAGAAGATGAAAAGGCGCGGACAGAGTCCGCGCCTTTCACAGAACCGGGAAAGTAGAGGGGCTTAGGCGGCCTTGGTTGCCAGCGCCTTGACGCGGGCATTCAGGCGGCTCTTATAACGCGATGCAGTGTTGTCATGCAGCACGCCCTTCTGGACGCTCTTGTCCAGCACGGACGCGGTGGTGCGGTACTGCTCCGCAGCGGCCTTGACGTCACCCTTGAGCAGGGCTTCGCGCATCATGCGCAGGGTGCCACGCAGCTTGCTCTTGTTGGAGCGATTTACGGCCGTCTTCGCAATGGTCTGCTTGGAACGCTTCAGCGACGAAACATGATTTGCCATCGAATTCTCTTCTCTTCAGTTGGCCCTGGGGCCGAATCTTGGGTGCGCGCTCAAACAGGCAGCGCGATGCGGAGGGCCCGGGCGGAACTTCGCCGGGATCACTTCAACCCTCTAAGCATAGGTGATTTTACAAAGGAGCGCAACCTAAAACGCGTTCTAGGCCTCGGCGATCTGATCGGGCAGCGACGTCATCGCACTCGCGTGATGGCGCACATCCGCTCCGCTGACCCAGAAGATCACATCCTCGGCGATGTTGGTGGCGTGGTCGCCCACGCGCTCCAGGTTGCGCGAGATGACCAGGGCGTTCAACGCCTGCTGCGTCACGTCCGGCTTCGACTTGATCAGTTCGCCCAGCGTGTGGAAGGCGTCGTGATTGAGCTTGTCCACTTCGTCATCCATCAGCAGGACGTCGTTCGAAGCCTTCTCGTCACGGTCGATGAATGCCTTGATCGCCATGCGGACCATGGTGGACGCGATCTCCGCGATCTTCGGGATATCGATCGGCAGGTCCGCTTCGGGGATCGCCTGCAGCTCTTTGACACGGGCGGCGATGTTGACTGCCTGGTCGCCGACGCGCTCAAGATCGGCATTGATACGGATGACGGCGAGGATGAAGCGCAGGTCGACTGCCGTCGGCTGCTCCATCGCCAGGATGTCCAACGCAAGCTGATCGATTTCGCGCTCGGTGCGATCGATGGCGGGTTCTGCCATCAGAACCAGGTCGCAGAGGCTCGCATCGCGATTGTCATACGCTTCAATCGCGCGATCGATCGCCTGCTCCACCAGTCCGGCCATCACCAGCAGCCGCTCGCGCAACTCGTCCAGCTTGTGTTGAAAGTGAATCCGTATCATCCGAACCTTCCCGTGATGTAGTCCTCGGTACGTTTGTCAGAAGGATTGGTGAAGATCTTGTGGGTCTTGTCGAACTCGACGAGCTTGCCCATCAAGAAGAAGCCAGTGTTCTCGGCGACGCGCGCGGCCTGCTGCATGTTGTGCGTCACGATGACGATCGTGTACTGATTCTTCAACTGGAAGATCAGGTCCTCAATCTTCGAGGTCGAGACGGGATCGAGCGCGCTGGCGGGCTCATCCATCAGCAGCACTTCCGGATCGACGGCGAGCGCACGCGCAATGCAGAGACGCTGCTGCTGACCACCGGAGAGGCTGGCGCCGGACTTCTTGCGCAGGTCGTCCTTGACCTCGTCCCACAGGGCGGCCTGCTTCAGGCTGCGCTCAACGACCTCGTCCATGACGGCCTTCTTGCGGAAGCCGTTCAGCTTCAGACCGCTGACGACGTTATCGTAGATCGACATGGTCGGGAACGGATTGGGGCGCTGGAAGACCATGCCGACGCGGCGGCGAATCTCAACGGGCGATGCGTCCTTGTAAATGTCGGTGTCGCCCATCATGACCGTCCCCTCAACGCGAGCGGTGGGGTTGGTCTCATGCATGCGGTTCAGGCAGCGGACGAAGGTCGACTTGCCGCAGCCTGACGGACCGATCAACGCGGTCGCGTGATTCGCGGGAATCTGCAGATTTACATCTTTCAGCGTGTGTGTCGGTCCGTACCACGCGTTGAGGTTTTCAACGCCAATTGCGAGTCCCACTAACTTCCTCCCTTGAGCTGGCCACGCGATGTCACGTAGCGAACCAGGCCGACAGAAACCATGATCATGGTGATCAGAACAAGCGCTCCCGCCCATGCCAGGCGGTGCCATTCGTCATACGGCGAAAGCGCATAAGAGAAGATCTGCAGCGGCAATGCGGCGATGGGCTGATTCAGACTCTTCGAATAGAACTGGCTGCCGAAGGCTGTGAACAACAGCGGCGCGGTCTCACCCGCAACGCGTGCGAAGGCCAGCATGCAGCCGGTGATAATACCGGGCGCAGCCGTCCGCAGACTGATGGACATCACGGTGCGCCAGCGCGGCACACCCAGCCCATAGGCCGCTTCGCGGATCGAGTTCGGCACGGTCAACAGCATCTCTTCCGTGGTGCGCGTGACGGTGGGCACCATCATGATGGCTAACGTGATGCCGCCCGCAAATGCGGAGAAGTGACGCTGGTGCACAACCACCAGCGCATAGCCGGCGATGCCCATAACAATAGACGGCACACCATTGAGCACATCGGCAACGAAACGAATCACGTTGCCAAGCCACGTTCCAGCGCCGTACTCCGCGAGGTACACGCCACCAGCGATACCAACCGGAATACCGATCAGGCTTGCCAGGGAAAGCACGATGGCCGAACCAAGAATCGAGTTCGCCATACCGCCGCCCTGCTCACCCACGGGCTTCGGCGTCTGGGTGAAGAAGGCCCAGTTCAGCGAACTGGCGCCCTTGTAGACCAGGTACACCAGGATGGCGACGAGCGGGACTAGCACGATGATCGTGCCGCCCACGGCGAGCGCCGTCATCACATGGTCTGTGCCGGTACGGGTCGCCTGGTTGGCGCGGCTGGCACGGCGAATCTCAGCACTGATCTCCGGGGACATCTGAAGTTCTGCCATGGTTAGTGCGCCTTCGCCGCGTTGTTACGGGTCACAGCCCACACCAGCGTGCGCGCAATCGTGTTGACGACGATGGTCACCAGGAAGAGTGCCAGGCCGATCTCAATCAGTGCCGACAAATACAGGTCGCCGGTAGCCTCGGTGAACTCGTTCGCGATGACACTTGCGAGCGTGTAGCCGGGAGAAAACAGGCTCTTCGAGATCTGCGGGTTGTTGCCGATGACCATGGTAACGGCCATCGTCTCGCCCAACGCACGGCCCAGGCCAAGGATGATGCCGCCGACGATGCCGATGCGTGCATTCCGCAGCACAGCGATGCGCACCATCTCCCAACGCGTCGCGCCAAGTGCCAGAACGCCTTCCTTCTGGCTGATTGGCACGGCACTCATGACCTCACGCGTGATGGAAGAGATGACGGGCAGGATCATGATCGAAAGGATGATGCTGCCGGTCAGGATGCCCTCACCAAAGTTCGACCCTGAGAACAGACCGGTCCAGCCGAAGTACTTCGTCAGGAATGGTCCAAGCTGGTCGCGCACGATCGGCACCAGTACGAAGATTGCCCACAGGCCGTATACGACGGAAGGAATCGCAGCAAGAAGCTCTGTCAGGAATGCAACGGTTCCACGCAGCGGCTTGGGGCAGATCTCCATAATGAAGATCGCGACACACATGGCCAGCGGGACGGCGATGCAGAGCGCCAGGAACGACGTCACCAGCGTGCCGAAGATGAACGGCAGCGCGCCGAACTCGCCCGAAACCGGATTCCAATCAGAGTGTACGAAGAATCCGAAGCCGAAGGTGTGCAGCGACAGCCGCGAGTTCATCACCAGCACCCAGACGATCAGCAGCACAATCGCGATGATGCTGAGCGCGCAGGTCAGCATCAGGCCGCCGAAGAAGCCATCAGCGCCCTTGTTGCTGCCGCGGCTCGCGAGGAAGGTACGGATACCTGAGGGCACCGGAGTAAGAACAGCAGGCGCAGCGCTGCTTTCCATCTTGGGAACGGGGACGGTCACCATGGATGCGGCCATAGGAGGCGCGAGATGAGATGTATTCTGGTCAGCCATTAGGAGTAGAGAAAGTTCGAAACACGCTTGCCTGGTTCTCTGACGGAACTGAATCAAGATTACTTCCGCGCCCGTGAACACGTCGCAGACCAAATGTGAATGATCTGTGAATTCGATGAGCAACGAATTTATTTGATCTGCTCCACAAAAGATTGGCCTGCGCACCAGAGAGGTGCGCAGGCCGCGGAGAGCAGCAAAGCTATTTATTTCAGGTAGTTGATGGCGCCCGAAACCTTCATGGCAACAGCCGGAGGCAGCGGAGCATACGAAAGACCAACCGCCTCAGACTCGCCGTGCGCGATCATCCACTTCAGGAAGTCACGCAGGATTTCGCCCTTCTTGGCGTCCGGCGACTTGGTCGGAATCAGCAGCCAGGTGAACGACGACACCGGGTAAGAATCCGCACCGGGAGCGTTCGTGATCGAAACACGGAAGTCGTTTGGCATGCTCTTTGCAGCACCCGCAGCAGCGGCCGAAACCGTCTCTGGCGAAGCCTTGATGAACTTGCCGGCCGGGTTCTTGACCGTACCAAAGCTCATCTTGTTCTGCAGAGCGTAGATCAGTTCAACGTAGCCGAAGGAGTAGGGGCTGTTGCGGACCATGCCGGCGATGCCTTCATTGCCCTTCTGTCCAATGCCCACCGTCCAGCGAACCGAGGTCGCTTTACCGATACGGCTCTGGAAGTCGGAAGAGTTCTTGGAAAGGAAGTCGGTCCAGATGTAGGTGGTGCCCGAACCGTCGGAACGGTAGACCGGCAGGATCTGGTGATCCGGCAGATTCACACCGGGATTGATGGCGGCGATGCGGCCATCTTTCCAGTTGGTGATCTTGCCCAGGTAGATGTCCGCAATGATGTCACCGGAGAACTTCAGTTCGCCAACGCCAGGCAGGTTATAGGTCGGGACCACTGCGCCCATAACTGTCGGGATGTGGAAGAGCTTCACCTTGGCCGAATTCATCTGCTCGTCGGTCATCGGGCCATCCGACGCGCCAAAGTCCACAATGCCGTCCGAAGCCTGGCGGATCCCCGCGCCCGAACCGACGGACTGATAGTTGATCGTCACGCCGGGGTGGCTGGCAGAGTACTCACTGAACCACTTGGAGTAGATGGGGTTGGGAAAGGTCGCGCCCGCGCCGTTCAGCTGCTGGGCTCCGGCCATGCCGGTCAGCAGGGCCGCGCCCATGATTGCGGAAAGAACCTTGATCTTCATTCGGGTCGTTCTCCTGGTGTTTCGGGGAAGTAGCTCGCTGCCATTTCAGCAACTCACAAAGTCCTTGGGTGGTCCTGACTATGCCATCGTCATTGTCAGGCCGGCATGTGACGGCGCGATGAAACAACGCAGTCGATTCTACAAAAGAAGGAGGAGCGGCACCGCTCCCCCGAATGCTCTGCCACGCCGTCGCGGTCTATGGGATGTAGTAACGCATACCCATGTGGAACATGTTGTCCAGTGCACGGGGTCCTGTCGTCGTCAGGCCGGGAGTGGTCGCCGTTCCAGACCACAGGTTACGCTGCAAGTACTGGTAGGTCGCCTGATACTGCAGACGCCCGTATTTGGGGCTGCTCGCAAGGCGATACGTGAAGCCAAGCATGCCCTCCTGGATGTAACGAGTGGGCGACGCGCAGGCAGTAGCCGCAATGGAGCCCGCCGTTCCGCTGCCATTGCCGCTGTTGGTCGGCAGTGCGTAGCAGCCTGAGTTGTTCAGATTACGAGGACCGTAGCCGATCAGAGCGCCCTGCGGCGTGGTGTAGACCGTCCGCTGCGCGTACTCACCGCCGTAGTAGGCGTAGACATCCAGCTTCTTCGTCGGATGCGTCTCCAGGCTGAAGAGGCCGTGATAGTTGCGGATCGGCTCCAACGTCATGTCCGGGCGCAACGTCGCGTCGGCGAGCTGGGACGAACCGTAACGGCCGACACCCTGTCCGCCCATGGCCTGCACGGCAACATCCACATACTTGTTCACCGTGACACGGGCGCTGGCGAAGGCACCGCCGGCGGGTGCCGTATGGCTGATCTGCGTCGCCGAGTAGGTATAAGTCGGGGCTGCAGCCGTGCCCGTGTATGCAGTGACCGGGAAGTAATAGTCGCGCATGAACCGCGCAATGCCGCCCAGCTCAAAGTGAGCGTGCGTGTAGTCGAGCGTCCCCTTCACAATGACGTCCGGAGCAACATTATTCGCGTAGGTGGTGATCGCGCCCGTACCAGCCGTATTCCCCGAACCGATGTTTCCAGCCGCGTTGTAAAGGCCGCCGTTCTGACCGATACCGGCAAACAGGAAGGCCGTGGGAATGGTGCCGGCTGCTGTGAAGTTGGTGATCTGTGCCTGCTCAAGGGACATTGCAGCGGTAAACATGCCGGTCTTCACATCGCCGAAGCGCTGCTGCAGACGAAGTGCAGGCTGGCGCGTCCACGAGTAGCCCACCATGTATTGGGGATCGATCGTGTTCGGGAGCTTTTCCGTGCGAGTGTTCGTGCTCAGTCCGGTTTCGGTAACCAGCGACCACATCTGACCGCCGGTCACGGCAAAGCCGCCGATCTCACCCTTGCCCCAGAACTGACGCTGACGCAGAACGTAGCTATCGGACTGGTTGTTGTTCGACGACGTACCCACGCCGAGGAAGTCCGTTTCAAAGTAACCAGACAGCTTGTACCTTCCGGCGTTGCCCTCAAACAGACCGCCGATACGGCTCTGGCGGCCGGAGAAGTTCAGCTCGCTGATATGACCTTCATTCGCACTGGGGAACGGGATGTTGTTGAACGGTGTGTTGATATCGGAATTCAGCGCGCGCTGGCGCCACACACCTTCCAGTGCAAAGAACGCAACGGGCGTGATGGTTACACCCTTGTAGTGGAGCGTCGTTGGCGACTGGATCTCGTCCTCAATCCGAGCCTGATTCGCAACCATCGTCTCCTGCAGACCTTGATCCGCGGCCTTTACCTGGTCGACGGATGTCGCCAACGTATCAGCCTTGACGGTCGCGGCCTGGGCAGCGGTAAGCGCCTGTTGCGCTGCGGAGGAAGCGGTCGCTGCCTGCGTCTGCGCATCGTTCACGCTCTGCTGGGCTGTCTGTACCTGCTGGTCGCGGGCGGCGAGCTGTGCCTTCATCGCATCGATCTGCGCCTGTTGAGCGTTTACCTTCTCGAGCAGTTCGTGCAGCAGGACTGACTCAGCACTTTCCTTCTTCTTGCTCGGCGACTTCCGCGCCGGCCGCTTTGTCGTCGTCTTCCCGGCAGGGGTGCCTGTCTGCGCGCGGGAGGGAGCGGGAACCAGCGTCGACGCAAGCATCATCGCGCCCAGTGTGGTCAGTCGTTTCATCGTTCCTCATACGGAACGGCTAAGGGAGCAGCGCCACGCAAATCTCGGCGACCTGCCCGAGGCACACCTTGCCAGTTATGTCCGTTGAAATCGATGCTCGTCCGGCCATATGAAAAGACGGAGAAGAGATCGTGAATGGAGTGTATCTGTGAGCGCCATCTGGCGCCTGAGAGTTAAACGTAAGCCGCCCCTTTTACGGATCTTGGGTGAGGACGTCAAGCGCCATGTCTTTGCAAGAAACGCCGTAAAACGCCACATCGTTACAGGAGATTCACACTGCTGTAAGCGCAGCCCAACATAACCGCCGGATGCTTGGGAGCATGACCTCACGCCGATTCACACCTCCTGCCCTGCGACTTGCAGCCATTGCCTGCATGTCCGCGGGAGCGCTCTCCGCCCAGACCTCAACGGCTCGCTTGACAGGCACAGTCACCGACCCCAGCGGCGCCGCAGTTGCAAATGCCACGGTCGTGATCACCAACGAGACGACAGGTCAGGTCCGCACGGTCACCACGAATTCCAGCGGTTTGTTCATCGCTGTCTCCCTGCAGCCCGCGCCCTACGACGTCCGCGTTACAGCCGACGGCTTCTCCTCTGTTGAGCAAAAGAACCTGACACTGGCCGTCGGTCAGGAACTGACACGCGATCTCACGCTGCCGCTGGCCGGTGCGGAGATGAGCGTCCAGGTGAAAGCCGGATCCGTCGTCGATCTGGATACCTCTTCTGCACGCATTGGCGGAAACGTCCCCTCGCGTGAGATCCAGGAACTTCCCATCAACGGCCGCCAGATCTCGCAGCTTTACCTGCTGACGCCTGGCGCAACCAACACCGGCAGCGGCCAGTTCGGCGACATCCGCTTCTCCGGCCGCGCGGTCGAGCAGAACATCATTCGCCTCGACGGCATTGAAGCCACCAGCATCATCGACACGACGCCCGGCAACCTGAACGGCGAACTCTCCTCGCTCTTCCGGTTGCAGCAGTCGCTGGAAGCCGTGCAGGAGTTCCGCGTGGACTCTTCGAACTACCCGGCAGAGCTTGGTACCGGCACCGGCGGCCAGATCAGCTTCGTCACCAAGTCCGGCGGCAATGCGCTGCATGGTTCGGCGTTTGAGTACGTCCGCAACGACTTCTTCGACGCGCGTAACTACTTCAATCGCCGCACGACCACGCCGACCGCTCTCGTCACCAACTCACCCAAGTTCCGCCTGAACCAATTCGGTGGATCCGTCGGTGGTCCCATCATCAAGGACAAGCTCTTCGTTGCTGCGGTGTATGAGGGTCTGCGTCAGACCTGGGCAGTGCCGTACAGCTCCACCACGCTCAGCGCGGCACAGCGTGCCTCCATCACCAATCCGCAGCTCACGCCGCTGCTGGCTGCCTTCCCCATCGCAAACAACGGTGCGGCTGGCGTCATCAGCGTTGGACAGAACCGCCTGCAGGAAGACTTCGGTCACATCCGCTTTGACTATCACCTGAACGATCGCTTCAGCATGTATGCCCGCTACAACCGCGATCAGGGTACGTCCCGCCAGATCCAGGACGCATCGCTTAGCGCATTCGGTCAGGTCATGGTCCCGCAAAACGGTGTGATCGCAGTCAACCAGATCTGGACGCCGCGCCTGTTCAACGAAAGCAAGTTCGGCTACAACGGCATCAAGATGCGCGTACAGGGCATCGCTGGCGCCAGCCCCAACGCGAACCTGAGCGCGGCACGTATCTCCATCGCCGGCCTGACCAACGTGGGCTCGCTCATCTCGCTCTCCAGCTCCTTCAACGGCGTTGGCGCTCCGTACACGGGCCAGAGCTTCTCGTACATCGATAACCTGAGCTACGTTGCAGGCAATCACAACTTGAAGTTCGGCGTTGAGATCCGGCCGTTGTCGCTGTACAACGACCAGATCGGCGGCACGACCTACACTTACAACAGCTTTGCCAACTTCCAGAACAACGTTCCGGATCAGATCCAGTTCTACGGCAACCTGAGCGATCTGAGCCCGTTCACGGGACTCAGCGGCAATGCGAAGGTCAAGCAGTCGTACTACATCGGCTACGCGCAGGATGAGTGGAAGGCGACACCGAACCTCACCATCAGCTACGGCGTGAGGTACGAGTTCTACGCGCCGCTGCGTGAGGCTCGTAACAAGAACGTCTTCTTCGACATGAATGCCGGCAACATCATTACCAAGTACACCGGCGACTGGTTCAAGAGCACGCAGAACTTCGGACCCCGCCTCGGTATCACCTACGCTCCGGCGGCGCTTCATAACAACACCGTGGTTCGCCTGGGCGGCGGTTTGTACTTTGGACCGGGCCAGACGGAAGATCAGATCCAGCCGGAAGCCAACGACCGCGTGACGCGTACGTTCACCAACACGGGTGGCGTGGCGACTTCGGGTAAGGTCTATCCGATCAACCCCGTCAGCGATGTCTACGCAAACTACGACATCAACAGCCCGACGCTGGGTTATCAGCCGCGTGCTTATGCTCCCAACTACAAGGTGCCAGAGAAGATCACCAGCTACACCGCCAGCGTTCAGCAGCAGCTGCCCGGCGGCATGCAGATGATGATCGGCTACGTGGGTTCCACCGGCCGTAACCTTTTCCTGCGCTCTATCACCAACCTGATCACCAACGTCACCACGAACGCAGCGACCGGCGCAGGCACGGCAGTCCGTCAGTACGGCGGCCGCTTCGCTGAGATCGACTACAAGACCAGCGGCGGTGTGGACCAGTACCACGCACTCCAGACATCGCTGCAGCGTCGCTTTGCTAAGGGCATCTCGCTTGGTGCGCAGTACACCTGGGCGAAGGAGCTTGGTACGTCTTCGGGCTCCAACGAAGCCTCAACCTCGCAGTCCCCACTGCTGCTCTACGGGCAGGCTCCAGAGTATGGCCGCGGCACCAACGACGTCCGTCACAGCTTCAACATGACGGCGCTCGTGGACCTGCCCTTCGGCAAGGGCAAGATGTACGACATGGGCCGCCTTGGCAACACCCTTGCCGGTGGCTGGCAGGTCGGCAGCATCGTGAACTTCCGCAGCGGTGTGCCGATCGATGTACTGATCACGCGTGCTGATGTCGTCTACGTCGGTCGCCCCGGCACTGCATATGCCAACCAGGTCTTCAGCAGCCCGGTCATCGCCGGTGGAGCTGTCCAGACCACTGCTGTCGTCAACACCCCCGGTGGCGGCAACTCGCGTAACATTCGCCGTCCCAACCGCGTTGAAGGCGTCAATCCTTACCTGAAGAACGGTATCCAGTACCTGAACCCCGCCGCCTTCAGCACACCTGCCCCCGGTACCTACGGCAATCAGCGTCGCAACGACCTGAGCGGTCCTAACCTCGCTCAGATCGATATGACGCTCTCCAAGGAGTTCACCTTCACGGAGCGGATTCACTTCAAGTTCACTGCAGACGCCTTCAACGTTCTGAACCACGCGAACTTCGCCAATCCCGGCAACGTTCGACTGGCACAGAATATTCCGGCGGGCACCAGCACCACCGGCGGCGTCACGACGGTTACCGGCTCCGGTTCGCAGCCCGGAACGCCGTTCACTGTCGGAACCTCAGCAACAGGTGCGGGTACGAACTTTGGAGCATCTTCTGCAACCGTCGGCAACCAGGTTGGTCTGGGCGCAAACCGCCAGATCCAGCTCTCCGGTCGCCTCACCTTCTAACTTCAACTGGCAACATTGCCCTCATGGGCCGAGACCTTCGGGTTTCGGTCCATTTTTTTATGTGTTGTTTCCTTGACGATGGCGATTGCGGGCGCTATTCTCTGCGCAAGTCGAGCTGATTTGGTGACCTTCGCCATCCCGCCGCTGGTTCCGTCCGCTTTCGCGGACATCCGCGCAATAGCGCGCCGCAGGAATCGCTCGGCCACTCCGAACCGTCTAAGACTCAACGGCAGTCAACGCACCCCCGCCCCATGGAGGCATGCCCCAGTTGGTTAAAAGCTCGCTCGAAATCACGCCCAATACAGAAGCGTTGTTCGGTCTTCGCGATGAAAACCTGAGGTTGATGGAGAGAGAACTTGGCGTCACGATCGATCTTCGATCGCACGGCATGGTGGTCCAAGGGGAACAGGAGGCGGTAGCACTCGTTGAGCGCATCTTTGCGGACTTCGAGGGACTGCGCCGCGGCGGTGTGCAACTGGCCGGACCAGAGCTGCATGCACTGCTCAAGCTGGCGATCGCCGATCCTGCATCCAGCCTGAAATCTCTCGTCGACAGCGGCCGCCAGCGCACGGCGACCGGCGTCAAGCGCATGGTGAATCCGCGCTCGCCCAACCAGAAGAAGTACGTTGAAGGCATCGAACAGAACGACATGACCTTCGGCATCGGTCCGGCCGGCACCGGCAAGACCTACCTGGCCGTCGCCATGGCAGCCTCTGCGCTGATGGCGAAGAAGGTGGAACGCATCATCCTGGTTCGCCCGGCCGTTGAAGCCGGCGAGCGCCTGGGCTTCCTACCCGGGTCGCTACAGGAGAAGGTCGATCCGTACCTGCGGCCGCTCTACGACGCGCTGTACGACCTGCTCGATAAGGCGCGCGTCGACAACTTCCTTGAGAAGGGCATCATCGAGGTGGCGCCGCTCGCATTCATGCGCGGTCGCACCCTCTCGAATGCCTTCATCATCATGGACGAGGCGCAAAACACAACCCAGGAACAGATGAAAATGTTCGTCACGCGTCTCGGCATGAACTCCAAGGCCGTGATCACGGGCGATCTCACACAGATCGATCTGCCCAACCCAAAGCGCAGCGGCCTGCTGGAAGCACTGAACGTTCTCAACGGTGTAGAAGGCGTGACCTTCTGCCACTTCGAGGACAAGGACGTGGTCCGCCACAACCTGGTGCAGCGCATCGTGCGTGCCTATGACTCGCACCAGAAGGAACAGCAACTGTCGCTGGGCCTGGTGGAACCTGCCATCGACGGCGCAGTTCCGGCCAACCCGCCACAGCCACCCGCGCGTAAAACTCAGTAATTCGCAGCGGCACAAGGTAGCATCACAGGAGAGGACTTCAACGTTCTCTCCTGTTTTGTTTTTCTAGCGAGGCTGATTGATCGTCATCGAACCTCCCAGTAGCGGCACCGGCGCCGCAGACTTTGCTGCACTGCGCAAGCCGGACCTTGCACGCTTTCTGAAGAAAGCCCAGAAGGCCGCAGGCCTGAGCGGCGAAGTGACCGTACTGCTTGCGGACGACGCACGCCTGAAGGAGCTGAACCGCACCTTCCGCCGCAAGAACAAACCCACGGACGTGCTCAGCTTCCCTGCCGGCGACAACGCCGAAGGCATCGCTGGTGACCTCGCCGTCTCCGTTGAGACCGCAGCGCGCCAGGCCACGGAACACGGCCACACCCTGGACGAGGAACTTCGCATCCTCATCCTGCACGGTGTGCTGCACCTCTCCGGCCAAGACCACGAAGCCGACAAGGGCGAGATGCGCTCACTCGAAAGTGAACTGCGCGCCGCGTTGAAGCTACCTGCGGGCCTCATCGAACGAACACTCGACGCCCCGAAAAAAGCAGCGGCAAAAACCAAAGCGCCAGGCAAGCCGAAGAAGCGGGTGCCCCGGGTTCCGACTTTGAAACCTGGGACTAAGACCGCTGCCAAAGCAACCGGCACAACGAAAAAGACCATGGCGAAGAAGACCGCAACAACGAAAGCGCCGGCAAAGAAAGCCACCCCAAAGAAAGCAGCCGCCAAGAAAAGGTCCGCACGATGAACCTCCTCTCTGTGCTCTTGATCGCAGGACTCCTCTTCGTCCTGACGGTGGCCGCCTACGCCGACCGCGTCTACTCCGAGATGGGCAAGTTCCTCGCCCGCGAGTATCAGGACAATCTCGACGCATGGGTCGACGGCATGGAGCCGCACTTCGGCCTGTCGCGCGACTCCGTGGCACTCTCCGCGTCCATCCTCCGGCAGACGTCGCTCGCATCGATCGCACTCATCCTCGGCGTGCGCCGCTTCACCTCCGCCAGCACCAGCACGTGGGTGCTCTACGCGCAGACACTCGCCGAACTCGCACTGATCATCATCCTCTTTGACCGCATGCTGCCGCAGGTGCTCTTCGCACGCACGCGCGGTGAGTGGACGGCACGCATCCGCTACATCCTGCAGGCGCTCTTCTACATCGTGCTGCCCATCACGCTCTTCCTCGGCCTTCTGCTCTCCATCGCATCGCTCGCCGAGCACGACAGTGAAGCCACCCAGGACCATCCCGACGAAGGCGTCGATGCCCTGCTGGAGGCCGGTGAAGAAGAGGGCATCCTCGAAGAGAGTGACCGCGCCCTCGTACGCAGTGTCGTGGAGTTTGGCGACATGGTGGTGCGTGAGGTGATGACGCCGCGGCCGGAGATGTTCGCCGTGCCCGAACAGATGACGCTCGCAGAGTTCACGACAGTCCTGCAGGGCAATCCCTTCTCACGCGTGCCTGTGTATCACGGCACCGTCGATGAGATCACCGGCATCGCCTTCGCGCACGACCTGCTGCAGGTCGCCGATACGGACGCCGGCAATCTGACCGTGCGAGAGATGCAGCGCCCCGCCGCCTTCGTGCCGGAGCCGAAGAAAGTCAACGAGCTACTGCGCGAGATGCAGAGCGAGAAGCAGCACATGCGCATCGTCATCGATGAGTACGGTACGGTCGCAGGACTGGTCACCATCGAAGACCTCATCGAAGCCATCGTCGGTAATATCGAAGACGAGCACGACGAAGACACTGAGGCCATCCGCGAAGACGACGGAGCCTACATCGTCCCCGGCAGCATGGACGTGAACCACCTGCGTGATCTGCTCTCCAAATCCAACGACGAAGACGAGCGCGAACCGCTGCGCCTGCGCACGGACCTCGAAGCCAGCACCGTCGGCGGCCTGGTCTCTGAACTCGCAGGCCACATCCCGCTACCGGGTGAAGTCATCGAGGCGGACGGCCTGCACATCGACGTCCTCGCAGCCACCTCGCGGCTCGTCACACGCGTTCGCGTCCGCACGCTGCCGCCGCCCGACCCCAGCGAAGACTAGGCTTCCTTCAACAACTCTGTCCGGTACTTCGGTGCGAGTTCGCCAGCCTTCTTCTTGAACTCTTCCATCGCTTCAGGCGATGGCTTTGGCGGAGCTGTGGTCCGCGTCGCCACCGGCACACCCACCGCCGCGAAGAACTCCTCCTGCCCGGCAGGCGCGCAGATGCAGAGCAGCCGCACATTCGCATCGGAAGCATTGTGAAACATGTGTGGCGCATTGGCCGGAATATGCAGCGTCTGCCCTGCCTTGACGGTTGTCTTCTCACCGCGGAAGGTTGCGGCCATCTCGCCTTCGAGAAGGATGAACGTCTCCTCGAAATCATGCCGATGCGGTCCGGGACCGCCGCCCGGCGGGATATGCATGTCGATCAGGCAGAACTTCCCGGCAGTGTCCTTGCCTGAGAGCAGCACCGTGTAGGTGTCGCCTACAAGCCCGATGTGCTGCAACCCGGGCGCGTCCGCCATGGTGAGCGCGAGCGTCCGCGCAAGATCGTCTGGCGGCAAAACAGCTTCGGTAATTCGGTTCGACTCCACGGTCATGCCTCCTGCGGCCCATGGGCGCGCACTGCCGCGCAGCATACACTAGACAGATGGCATTTCGATCAGGGTTCGTTTCGATCATCGGCCGGCCCAACGCCGGCAAGTCCACGCTGTTGAACGCCCTGCTGGGCGAGAAGCTGGCGATCGTGACGCACAAGGCGCAGACCACCCGCACACGCATCCTCGGCGTTCTGGAACAACCGGCAAAGCCGAAGAGCAAAACGCAGCCCGCACTGCCACCCGCACAGGTCGTCCTCGTCGACACGCCCGGCGTTCATAAGCCGTCCTCGCAGCTCGACAAGCGCATGATGCAGGAGGTCCACGACGCCCTCGAAGGCCGCGACGTCATCCTCTTCCTGGTTGATGCAACCCACCGCATTCACGAGCCGAAGCCGCGCATCGAGGGCAAATCACCCACGCCAGGCGAAGACAAGCGCGCACTCTCCGCTGCAGAAGACGCCTTCGCCCTCAGCCTGCTGCGCAACGTCACCTGCCCGGTCATGCTCGTCTTCAACAAGATCGATCTGGTCAAGCGCGAAGACCTGCTCCCGCTGATCACACACTGGTCCACGAAGCACGACTTCGCCGAGACGATCCTCATCTCTGCCGCCAAGAAAGACGGCCTCGACACGCTGCTCGACAAGGTCGTCGAACGCCTGCCCGCGGGCGAGCGTTACTTCCCGGAAGACCAGCTCACCGACCAGCCCATGCGCTTTCTCGCAGCCGAGCTCATCCGTGAAAAGATCCTGCTCTACACCGGTGAAGAGGTTCCGTACGCTTCGGCGGTCGTCATCGAAACATGGGAAGAACCCGGCCCGCAACGCAAGCCGCGCAAGACCGACACACTGCCGCCAAAACTGCCCGTGACGAAGATCGCCGCAGCCATCTTCGTCGAACGCGAAGGCCAGAAGGCCATCCTGATCGGCAAGCAGGGCACCATGCTCAAGCAGATTGGCACGGCCGCACGCAAAGAGATCGAGAGCCTGCTCGACACCCGCGTCTTCCTCGAACTCTTCGTCAAGGTCAAGGAAGACTGGCGCTCCAAACGCGGCTTCGTCGACGAACTCGACTGGCGCCGCCAGCTCGAATCCCTCAGCGAACAGCAGAACAAGAAGCCTGTCCAGGAGTAACTGGCAGGCGCTTCTTTCCTCTTCAAACAGTTCGCCTGGAAAGATGCGCCTACTGCAGCAAGCTACTCATCAAGCCATCAGTTTGCGGTGCTTGACGAGCCTCGGACCGCTGCTGGATCAGCCGAACATAGGACGTCTGCTCACCGACCACCTTCGCTCGAACAAGTTCGAAACAAGCGGTTCTCACGGCAAGTTTGATCGCACGCTTCTCCTTGGTCCTGAGCTTATGTCCCGTCTTGATGCAGGCCATCGGCTTCTCGGGAATTGGGATCGCGCTCACAAGAAATCCCGCATTGTTCTTTTCAATTCCAAGCTCCCCGAAGAACTCTTCATAATTCCGTTGTAGCCGCTCGGAATATTCGTCACGGTAGGCAGTCTGCTGAAACGAATTGACGCTGGCTAACTCCTCGATGCCAAGCGCTAACGCGATGCCCTGCACGCAAGCGAGCAATAGCGCATTCGGCGCGACATCCTTCAGCACCTTCCTCGCCAGCTTGATCTCCGGATAGCATCCCGCAAGGCCCTGCATGCGCGAGATCAGGACCACCTCGCGTGCTGCTGATCCTGCAGCCCAGCCAGGAACAACCGTGAACGACAGCACGAACACGGGCTTTCCTTCCACCCGCAGGTACATGTCCAGTTCGCCTTCTTTGTCATGGAGAGGCCTGGTCTGGCCGACGGTCACACTCACGTGTGTCTCCTCATCGCGGACCTCGAATAGCGTGACCTGATCCATCGTCAGTCGCCGTAAGAAACTACTCGAGAGCGCCAACTGTAGCCGCCGGTGATGGTAGAGAAAGCAACGTGCGCTCACTCCCACGCTGAAGCCACGCACCAGGTAATCCTGCGTAAGGCAACGCAGTATGAGCCGCGGGTTGGTGCGCAAAGCCGCAGCGAAAGGTTCCATCCGCGCGAGCCTGTAAATCGCAGGAAAGGTCCGGATGTTTTTCAGCGCGTTCAGGGCAACGACGGACGAGCGACCGAACGTACCCTCCCGCTTGGCAAGACCCGCAATCCATTCCAGGAATGAACGGCTATCCGTTACGTGCCTCTTATTTACCTGCGGCCCGGGCAGTTCATCTTCTCGTTCCACGCGACCGTTCACCAATCACATACCCGCTTGCGGCGTTAGTATAGTCCCGCGTGCTTTAGCCAACCTTGAGGTCATCATGAGTTCGACGTCCCGCCTGTTTTGCGCAACTTTCGTCCTGTCCACAGCGATTTTTCCTTCTCAAAACCGAATGCATGCTCAGGCCACAGCAAGTGCGTCCGCAGCACAGGGACAGGTCGCCGCAACGCCCGTCGTCTCTCCGGAAGTGCATCCCGACGGCACCATCACCTTCCGCTATGAAGCCGCCGGAGCCAAGGCCGTCACCGTAACCGTGGAAGGCAATGCGAAGCCAACGCCCCTCTCGCAGAACGCAGGCGGCGTCTGGGAAGTGTCCACGCCAGCCATGCAGCCGGAGTTCTACGGCTACACCTTTGCCGTCGATGGTAAGCGCGCGCTCGATCCACACAACGCCACGGTCCGCCCCAACCTGCTCAGCCCCACCACCGTCGCGCACGTGCCCGCGCAGGCGCCCAAGCCATGGGACCGCACGGACATCCCGCATGGCGAAGTCAGCCACGTTCTCTACCGCTCCAAGCTCGTCAAGGTCGATGACGGCGACAATGGCGACCGCGACATGTGGATCTACACACCCCCGGGCTACGACGCCAGGCGCAAGGAGAAGTACCCCGTCCTCTACCTGAACCACGGCTACAGCGACGCGGCCAACGGCTGGGTTGAGGCTGGACAGGCAAACCTGATCTTCGACTCGCTGCTGCACGACGGCAAGATCGTTCCCATGGTCGTCGTCATGCCGCTGGGCTACGGCACCATGCACATCGTCACGGCTGGCTGGAACCGTGTGGGCTCCCTCATCTGGGAGAACCAGGTCGCCTACAGCGACCAGCTTCTGCACGAGATCATCCCCATGGCCGAAGCGCGCCTCAACATCGCACGCGACCGCGACCATCGCGCCATCGCCGGCCTCAGCATGGGCGGCGGCCACAGCATTTACACCGGCCTCAACCACCCGGAGACCTTCGCCTACGTCGGCGCCTTCTCCTCGGCGGTCACCTCACCGGACCTGCGCGACACCCGTATCCCCGGCTCCGCGCCACTGACACCCGCCGACTACGACAAGGGCTTCCAGACGATCGTCCCCAAAGCCAAGACCCAACAGCCGCTCAAGCTGTTTTGGGAGAGCTGCGGGACCGAGGATGGCTTGATCACCGTCAACCGTGCCTTTGCCACCTGGGCCAAGACCAACATCAAAGGCAACGTGCAAACCCGCGAAACACCCGGCATGCACACCTGGATGGTCTGGCGCGACGACCTCATCGACTTCACACCGTTACTGTTCCGGTAGAGCAAGCCCAATCGACATAACCGGGTGCCCCATTCTTTTGCAAAGCAAAAGGGTGGGGTCTCGCGCTAGACGTGAGTTCTCTCGAAAGGGCACAGCTTCAGCTGTGCCTTTTTCCTTTCACGAGGATTTTGGGCTTCAGCCCCTGAGGTTCGGCTCCTCTCGACTCATCGAGAATGACCGCATAAATCCACATCCGGCTTATCCTGAAGAGGACTATGCCAAACGAACTCCCAAAAGCCTACGACCCCGCCGCCATTGAACAGAAATGGGCCGATTTCTGGGTCACCGAAAAGCTCTTCGACACCCCTGCGAACGCCGAAGCCACCAGCAAGCCGTTCGTCATGTTGCTGCCGCCGCCCAACGTCACGGGCCGCCTGCACATGGGCCACATGCTCAACCAGACGGAGATGGACATCCTTGCCCGCTGGCATCGCATGCGCGGCGAGGAGAGTGTCTGGGTCCCCGGCACGGACCACGCCGGCATCGCCACCCAGATGATGGTGGAGAAGCAGCTCAAGGCCGAAGGCACCAACCGCAAGGAGCTCGGCCGCGACGCGTTCTTGAACCGCGTATGGGATTGGAAGGCGCAGTACGGCGGCGCCATCACGGGGCAGATGCGCCGCCTGGGCGCCAGCGTCGACTGGGGCCGCGAATACTTCACCATGGACGACAACCTGTCGTCCGCCGTTACCGAAGCCTTCGTGCGCCTGCACGAACAGGGCCTGATCTACCGTGGCAGCTACATCGTCAACTGGGATCCCGTCCAGCAGACCGCCGTCTCCGACCTCGAAGTCGAGCACAAGGAGATCGTCGGCAAGATCTATCACCTGCGCTATCCCTTCGCGGACGGCTCGGGCTCCATCGTGATCGCAACGACGCGCCCCGAAACGATGCTGGGTGACGTCGCCGTCGTTGTAAATCCAACCGACGAGCGCTACACCGGCTTCCTCGGCAAGACCATCAAGCTGCCACTCACCGATCGCGAAATCCCCATCCTCGCCGACGACTGGGCCAAGCCCGAGTTCGGTACCGGCGCCGTCAAAGTCACGCCCGCGCACGATCCCAACGACTACGAGATCGGCAAGCGTCACAACCTCGCGAACCTTACCATCATGGATGAGACCGCGCACATTGACCTGCAGGGCTCGCCGTACCACGGCATGGATCGCTACGAAGCACGCGAGAAGATCCTCGCCGACCTGGACGCACTCGGCCTGCTCGTCGAGGTGAAGGACCACACACTCGCCATCGCCACCTCGCAGCGCAGTGGCGCCGTCATTGAGCCGCGCCTATCCATGCAGTGGTTCCTCAAGATCCAGCCGCTCGCCGACAAGGCCATCGGCGCTGTCAAGGAAGGCCACGTCCGCTTCACGCCGCCCATGTACGAAAAGACGTACATGAACTGGATGGAGAACATCCATGACTGGTGCATCAGCCGCCAGCTCTGGTGGGGCCACCGCATCCCGGCTTATCACTGCCCGGAGTGCAAGACCACGTGTGTCTCGCGCACGCGTCCCGATCGCTGCGGCTCCTGCGACCACGCAGAGCTACAGCAGGAGACCGACGTCCTCGACACCTGGTTCTCCGCCGGGCTGCTGCCGTTCACCGTCTTCGGTTGGCCGGAGCCCTCGCAGGACAGCGCCAAGTTCTATCCGACAGACCTGCTCGTCACCGGCTTTGACATCCTCTTCTTCTGGGTCGCCCGCATGATCATGTTCGGCACACACTTCATGCTGGACGTGCCCATGCCCGACGGCAGCAAGCGTGAGCTGAAGGACGCTGTTCCCTTCCGCGAGGTCTACATCCACGCGCTCGTCCGCGATGCCGACCGCCAGAAGATGTCGAAGACCAAGGGCAATGTCGTCGACCCCATTGAGGTCATCGAGCGCTTCGGCACAGACGCGGTCCGCTTCACGCTGGCATCGCAGGCCTCGCCCGGCACCGACATCGCCTTCAGCGAAGCGCGTACCGAGGGCTATCGCGCCTTCGCCAACAAGATCTGGAACGCCGCACGCTTCCTCTTCATGCAGGTCGAGCGCGCCAAGCTCTCCGGCTACAAGATGACGATGGGCGCGGCCATGACCGTCTCCGCGCTGCCCGAGATCACGCCGATCGAGACGCGCTGGATCTTCGCGCGTCTGCGCGCCGTCTGCGCCGAGGTCGACCGCGCTCTCTCCGACTACCGCTTCGACGAAGCCGCAAACGCCGTCTACCAGTTCTTCTGGGGCGAGTTCTGCGACTGGTACCTCGAACTCGTCAAGCTACGCCTCGAATTCCCTGAGCCTGTAGAAGGCGTGGAACCCATCCAGTACCCGGAGACGGCTATCTCGCTCGCAGGGCTGGTCGGTGTCTTCGAAGCATCGCTGCGACTGCTCTCGCCCTTCATGCCCTTCCTCACCGAGGAGATCTGGAACAGCCTCTACGAGGGCAAGCCACCGGCGAAGTCGATCGCGCTGACACACTTCCCGCAGGCGTCGGATTACCCGGCGGACGACACGGCCGTCAGTGCGATCGACACACTGCAGTCCCTCATTGTCACCGTCCGCGGCCTGCGCAAGGAGCTCGGCGTCCCCGAAAAGGAAGCCGCGCCCATCACGCTGCACGGCGACAACCGCATCCTCGCACTCGCCGACGCCAACCGTGACATGCTCGCCCGCATGGCCCGCGTCAGCGAAGTCGAGTTCGCCCCCGAACCACTCACCGGCGCCAACGTCCGTTCCGGCACCGGCTTCGACGTCACCGTCGCCTACGAGCGCCAGATCGACGTCCCGGCAGAACGCGAGCGCCTGACCAAGGAGATCGTCAAGTTCACCAAGGGACTCGAAGCCGCCAACCGCCAGCTCGGCAATGAGAGCTTCGTCGCCAAGGCCCCGGCAGCCGTCGTCGAAGGCCTCAAGAAGCAGCAGGCCGAAACGCAGTCCCTCTACGACAAGGCCAAGGCAGCGCTCGAAGCACTGCCGCCCGAATAATCGGGACGAAGAGAAAAGGGCAGGCAGCGGATCTCCGCTGCCTGCCCTTTTCTCTTGCCCTAATGTGTCAGAACATTCCGGACGCCGATTACTCGAAATCGTCGGCAGTCTCCGGCTTCGGCTCTTCCCAGCCACCCGGCGGCACAATCTTGGTGTTCTCAGGACCCCACGTGTGAGGCTCATACGGACGCACCGGAGGCAGGCTGCGAAGCAGCGGATCCACGATCCTCCACGCCTCCTCAACATAATCCTGGCGCGCAAACAGCGTCGAGTCGCCGGACATCGCATCCGTCAGCACACGCTCGTACGCTTCCATCTCCTGCGCCTCCGGGTGCCGCGTCGCCACCATCTCCACTTCCTTGCGCGGATCATGGTTCGTGGACCCGGCGATGCTCACCGCCAGTGCAATCGTCATCTCCGGACTGATCCGCATACGAATGTAATTCTGCGGGCCCGTGCCGACGTTAAACGCAGTTACCGGCGGACGGCGCAGACGCACGATCACCTCCGTGCATGTGACCGGCAGGTTCTTCCCAGAGCGGATATAGAACGGCACGCCGCTCCAACGCCAGTTGTCCACGAAGAGCCGCACCGCAGCAAAGGTCTCCACCTTCGAGTCCGGCGCAACGCCCTTTTCCTCGTGATACCCGGTGAACTGGCCGCGCACAACATCGTCCGCCTTGATCTCCGGAATCGACCGAAGCACCTTGATCTTCTCGTTCCGTATCGATTCGCTGTCGCGATTTGCAGGTTCTTCCATCGCAAGATTGCAGATCACCTGGAAGATATGGTTCTGGATCACATCCCGTATCGTGCCCGTCTGGTCATAGAAAGCACCGCGGCCCTGAATACCAAAGCTCTCCGCCATCGTGACCTGCACGCTCTCAACGAAGTACTTGTTCCAGATCGGCTCCAGGAAGCTGTTCGCAAACCGGAACGACACCATGTTGTACACGGGCCCCTTCGCCAGGTAGTGATCGATGCGAAAGATACATTGCTCATCGAACTCATGCAGCAGAATCGCATTCAGCTTCCGCGCCGAAGCCAGGTCGTGTCCAAACGGCTTCTCCACGATCAGACGAGCGCCGTCCGAACAGCCACTGCCCGCCAGCTTCGTCACCACCGTCTCGAACATGGAAGGCGGAATCGCCAGGTAATGCGCGGGCGCCTTAGCTCCGCCAAGCTGCTCCCGCACCGCGGTGAAGGTCGCATCGTCCGCGTAGTCGCCGTCGACGTACCGCAGAAGGCCGCTCAGCTTCTCCCAGGCCGCATCGTCGACGCCACCATGCTCTTCCAGGCTCTTCCGGGCGCGTTCTTTCAGTTGGTCCAAACCCCAACCAGCCTTCGCCACACCAATTACCGGTACATTCAGCGAGCCGCGCCGCACCATTGCCTGCAGCGCCGGAAAGATCTTCTTGTATGCCAGGTCTCCCGTCGCGCCGTAAAAAACCAGTGCATCCGAATGCGGTAAAGCCATGCCACCTCCAGTGGTGTCTCGAAGAACGCGTGAAGCTATAGGATGCACGGTTCCGAACACAGACGCGTGGACTCTCGGCATAGGGTGACTAGCTAGCGGTATTCGCGCAAAGCGCAGCGGGGCTTTCGCCGCTAAATCGTGATGACAGGCAGAGTGGGCCTCTTATCCCCGGACCTTCACGCCAATCCAGTAGGCCTGCAGAAACCAGCACACCCCGAAGAGCACAACCGCTGTCTGCGCCAACGGAGTCTGCAGACGAAACGCAGCTGCCATCAGGCAGCCGATGCCACAAAGCATGGCAACAATCATCCGGAAACGGGAGTGCAGTGGGCTCGTCATGGAGCCATACTCTCAAGAGTTCAGTGGGATCGCAACGAGAAATCGGCAAGCGCAAACGAGAAGAGGCGGCCCGAAGGCCGCCTCTTCTCAAAACTCTCACGAAGAGAGCGTCACTTACGCAGCGGTGACGTTCTCAGCCTGCCAGCCCTTGGGTCCCTTGACGACATTGAAGGTCACGTTCTGACCTTCCTGAAGCGAACGGAAACCATTGCTCTGGATCGCGGTGTGGTGGACGAATACGTCCTCACCATTGGCGCGGCTCAGAAAACCAAAACCCTTAGCATCGTTGAACCACTTCACTGTACCCTGTTCCATTTTGTATTCCTTGTGCTCAGAAGAGCTTGTTGTACCGCCGAACACGTTGGTAGAGTCTTGCGAGTACAGGCGGACCAAGCAATACAAACCAGATCGGAGTTCTACGATCAAGTACTACCCTACTCCAGGTATCGACAAATAGCAAAGAACTTTATTTGCAGATTGCTTACTTTCTTTCGACCACCCCGTCCGGCCCTGCCACCACCCGCTACTTCGACCCACCCACCTGCTGCTGTTCCACGGCAATCGCCACATTCTCATGCTTGATATCGAGTTTCAGCCGGTTGTACAGGCTCATGTACATATTCGCCGTGTACACCAGCGCAAACTCCGCCAGAACATACCCGCGCCAGCCGGCGTACAACAACTGGTAGCGCGCAAAGAACAACACCAGCGCCGTCACATAATGACTGAAGCAGTACTCGCAAGTGAACAGGTAAAAGAACTTACGGCGCGCCAGAAAGCCAGGCTTCTGGCTCTGATCCTTGCAGAATTCCCGCGGCTCGCGAAATACCTCTTCGTGCGTTACCGTCCAGCTCATGCAGGCAATCGGAATCGCAAGAAGCAGCAATACCGCAGCCTGGTGCATCAATGGGACATCAAGGGGAAACGGAGTCATCTTGGGCTCGCTGTGGAAACAACATGCGGCGCTTTTGCTCGCCGTGCACGTTTCTCGTAGGATGCGCCTTGCGCGCATAGGATTGTGAACGGGACTGGCAAACGATGGATTGGAAGAGCAGAAAAATCGCCGCGGTGATGGAAGCCGCACTCGCAGAAGACAAGGCGACCAGCGACGTCACAACGGCGCTCACGATTGACCCCGCACTACGCGCCTCCGCAACCATTCTGGTGCGCGAAGACTGCGTCATCTGCGGACTCGGCGTGATCTGCGCCGTATTCGACGCCTTCAGCGCCATGCAGACGCGCTCCGGCCACAAGGGCCCGGGCCGCTACGAGGTCATCAGCCACCCGGAGATCTTCGACGGCGTCCGCGTCCGCAAGGGCCAGACCGTCGCCGTCATCCGCCACTCCGCCGCAGCCATCCTCTCCTGCGAACGCGTGATCCTGAACCTGATGCAGCGTATGAGCGGCATCGCTACCCTGACCAACGACTTCGTCAAGCAGACCAGGGGCACACGCGCCAAGGTCCTCGACACGCGCAAAACCGTTCCCGGCCTGCGCCTGCTCGACAAATACGCCGTCTCCTGCGGCGGCGGCCAAAACCACCGCCTTGATCTTCAGGACGGCATCATGCTGAAGCAGAGCCACCTCGCCCTTGCCGGCGGCGTCGCCGCAGCCGTCGCACTCGCAGCCAAGGGCCGCAAGCCCGGCCAGAAGATCGAAGTGGAAGTCACCAACCCGGACGACATCGGTGCTGCCATCAAGGCCGGCGCAGACGTGCTCCTCCTCGTCGGCATGTCACCGAAGGAAGTCGCAGACGTCGTCGAGACCGTGCGCGCAGAAGCTCCCAAGGTCCTTCTGGAAGTCGCCGAGCATCTCTCCCTCGAAACCGCACGCGAATACGCCGAGACCGGTGTCGACTTCCTCTCCGTAGGCGCGCTCACCCGCTCCTCCGTCGCCGTCGACCTCAGCATGCGCATCACGGCAGACGTCTACTGATCCAACCGATGAACACCTTCGACACCGCTCGCGTGGATGCCGCTCTGCGCAGCACCATCTTTCACGGCAAGCTGCACCACTTCCCCGTGATCGATAGCACCAACACCCGGGCCCTCACCGACGCACAGGCCGGCGCCGAATCCGGCCAGGTCTATATCGCCGACGAGCAGACAGCAGGCCGCGGCCGAGGCGGCCACACCTGGCATTCCGAACCCGATCGCGGCCTCTACCTCACTGTCCTCGTCCGCCCCGAGATCAAAGGCAATGAGGCCCTCAAACTCTCGCTCGCAACCGGCATCGCCGCCTCCGACGCCATCCACCGTGTCACCGGCAACAGCATCGATCTCCGGTGGCCCAACGACCTCGTCATCCCCGGTGACGGCGGACCCAGCAAAAAGTGCGGCGGCATCCTCACCGAGTCCTCGCTCGCTCCCGACGGCTCCCTGCGCCACGCCGCCATCGGCATCGGTATCAACCTCAACCAGTCCGACTTCCCCGCCGATCTCGCATCGACCGCAACCTCCTTGCGACGCGCCTGGGGCCATATCATTTCGCGGGAAGATCTCGCCATCGAACTGCTTCGCGCGCTCCACGCAGAACTGCAGCAACGCGACGCCACACTCTACGATCGCTTCGAGCAGCGCAGCACCTGGGTGCGCGGCAAACGGGTCCACGTCGCCGAAGCCGAAGGCTATACTGGCACAACCGCTGGGCTCACCGCTGACGGTCTTTTGCTCGTCCAGTGCGACGACCAACAGACACGCGCAGTACGGCACGGCGGCGTTCGCGAGTTGTAGATCAAAACAACCGACGACAAGCAGAGGAGCGCCCATTGCTGCTGGCGATCGATGTAGGCAACACCAATACCGTCATGGGGTTCTACCGCTCCGCCACCCCCGATGCACCCGCCGTTCAGATCCACCGCTGGCGCATGGCAACCCCCGTCCAACGCACGCTGGATGAGCTCCGCATGATCATTCGCGGCATGTTCACCATGGATGGCGTCGACATCAACACCGTCACCGGCGTCGCCATCTCCTCCGTGGTGCCACCCATCGATTCGCTCTTTCGAGACGCCATCGAAAAACTCTTCGGCATCAAGCCGCTCTTCGTCGAGCCCGGCGTCAAGACCGGCCTGCCCGTCCTCACGGACAATCCCGCAGAAGTTGGCGCGGACCGCATCGTCAACTGCGTCGCAGCCTTCGAGCGTTACGGCGGCCCCACCATCGTCGTGGACCTCGGCACAGCCACTACCTTCGACGTCATCTCGGCTCGCGGCGAATTCCTTGGCGGAGCCATTGCACCCGGCATCGGCATCAGTGCCGATGCGCTCTTCAACTCCGCCGCACGCCTCAGCCGCGTCAACATCCGCAAGCCGCTCAAGGTCATCGGCACCGGCACCGTCGACAACATCCAGATCGGCCTCTTCTACGGCTACGTCGGCCTCATCGACGGTATCTGTGAACGCATGATCGCGGAGCTTGGCCCTGAGACAAAGGTCATCGCCACCGGCGGCTTCGCAAAGCTGCTGGCCGAAAGCTCACGCACCATCAAGCATGTGGACGAAAACCTGACACTCGACGGCGTCCGCCTCATCTACGAGCGCAACCTCGATCGAGTGCGCCGACGCGCACAATCCGCAGTCCAAAACAACGCGCAACGCGCCGAGTAACCCAGCAAGAAGGCGCCAGCAGTGCAGAACTACTTCAATTACTTCACGGAAATCGAGACGCGCTTCCAGGCGCGCCGCGGCAGCATCCTCCTGCTCAGTACCCTCGACTGGGCCCTCATCGAAACATGGCGAGAGGCCGGCATACCGCTCGAAGCCGTACTCCGCGGCATTGACGATGCCTTCGACAAATACGACGCGCGCGCACAAAAAGCAGGTGGTCGCCTGCGCCGGGTCAACGGCCTCGCATGGGTCGCGCAGTCCGTCATGGAAGCCACCGAAGCCATGCTGGAAGCAGCCATCGGCGGTGCCAAACCATCCGCAAAGGAACCGCAGGACAGCGGCTTCGAAGCCGCCCGCATCGCCGCCTATCTCAACGCAAATGCAGACGCGCTCGAAGCCGCTCAGCTTCCGGATGCCTCGGGCGAAGCCATTCGCACCATCGCCCAGCGCCTGCGCGGCCTCGCGACCGAAGCGAAGCTTCAACAACCGCTCGACAACGAAGCTCTCGAAGGCACACTCACCGCGCTCGAAGAACGCATGTTCGCCGCGCTGACCCTGGGAGCAACCGAAGAAGAAACAGCCGTCCTGCGAGCACAGGCCACACGCGAACTCGCGCCCTATCGCGGCAAAATGGGCGCAGTGCAACTAAAGCAGGTCACAGAGCAGTTCCTCCACAAACGTCTGATGGAAGCGCGCGGCCTGCCACGCCTGAGCCTTTTCTACATGAGCCTGGGATGAAGCCCACACACAGCTCGCCCGAGAGCATCCTCGCCACCATCACCGATGCCATCACCGAGCGCGTAGAGCCGCTCTGCCGTCACTTCGGCGAGTGCGGCGGCTGCCAGTTGCAACATCTGCCGCAGCCATCGCAACTCGCCGCCAAGAGGGCAACGCTCATCGACGTTCTTCGGCGAGCAGGCATCACCACTCTTCCTGAAATCCAGGCCCACGCTGCGGAACCATGGCACTATCGCAACCGCATTCGCATGCGCGTGCAGGGTCCAGACATCGGCTACAGCCGCCGCGCCAGCAACGACTTCCTGCCCATCGCAGAGTGCCCCATCGCATCGCCATTGCTTTTGCAGATGGCCATGACCGCTCGCGATCTCGTGCGTAGTGGCGCAACACGCTGGCCTGCAGAGACCAGCACCATCGAACTCTTCTGCGACGCCAATCAAACAAGCGTGCAGCTCTCACTCCAGCTCGATGCAACGGTGAACACCGTCGATCGCGACGCACCGCGTGACCTTCGTTCCCTCTGCGAAACTCTGCAGGCAGAGCATCCGCAACTCGTCGGTGCCGGTCTCTCCGTGGCCGGCGCACCGCAGGCCTCGCAGACACGTCGCGTGCAGGAGAGCGTCCGCGTCGAGATCGCCCGCTGGGGCTCACAGCAACTTACCTATCCCGTAGACGGTCGCGACTATAACATCACGCGCAACGCCTTCTTTCAGGTCAACCGCTTCCTGACATCCGCCATGGTCGAGCTCGTGCTCGGCGATCGCGGCGGCACGCTCGCCCTCGATCTCTTCGCAGGCGCAGGCCTCTTCTCAGTGCCGCTGACCGAACGATTTGATCAGGTCATCGCAGTCGAAATCGGCGAACCTGCAGCGACCGATCTTGCAGCACATCTGAGCGCATGCGGCCCGCAACACAGCGCCCGCCGCAGCACCACACTCGACTTCCTGCAGAAGCAAGCCTCACGCCTCGCGCAAACGCCTGACCTGGTCGTACTCGACCCGCCACGCGCCGGCCTCGGCGCGCCCACCGTCAACGCTCTCTCACGCACCGGCGCACGCGAAATCGTCTACGTCTCCTGCGACGCAGGAACCTTCGCGCGCGACGCAAGGTCGCTGATAGAATCCGGCTACACACTGACAACACTGCATCTGCTGGACCTTTTTCCCCAGACCTTCCACACTGAGACCATCGCGGTCTTCCGTCGCTGACGGCTCCGCGCTGCGGAGGCTTTGACGGATGAGATCGCGCGCAACTGCAGCAGACCGCGGCGCACACAGCATCCTGCTGCCTGAGGTCCTCGCGCACCCCTCGCGCTTCTCACACGTCACTCCGCTTCGCATCCGCAACACCCCCATGCTGCTGCTCGCGGCCTGCTTCGCCACAGGCATCCTATGCCGGCATTGGTGGCAGCCTCCCGCACAGATGATCCTCGTCTGCTGCGCCCTGTTGTGCCTCGCGTGCATCGCACGCACACGCGCTCCGCGCCTCGCATGGTTCACCACCGGCACCCTCTGGATCGCGCTTGGATGGACCGCCGCAGTGCTGCAACCAAACGTGCAGGACACATCGCTGCTGCGCTACGCCGACGAACTGCAACGCACCATGGAAGCCCGCGTCGTCGCCGTTCGCCACCTGCCACCACGCCCTCTCCGATCCGATCTGCCAACGACGGACGCACACACCGAAGAAGAGAGCCAACGCGACGCCACGCAACAGGCGACCGAAGTGCTCGAAGTCCAGGCGCTCGCCATCGAGGACGTCTCGCCCGATCTCTCCCGCATGACACCCATCCACGGCGGCGCCATCCTCACACTGCTGCCACGCGAAGGTCATGCCACCATCGACATTCCCTGCGGTGCCACCATCCGCACAACCGTCCGCCTGCACGCTCCCCACCGCTACGTCGACCCCGGCGTGTGGTCTTACGCGGACGCACTGACGGCACGCGGCATCACCACCGAAAGCTCCATCGATCCCTCCACGCTCCACATCCTCAACCGAACAAAGGTACCCGCAAGCTGCTACTTCGCAGCCGCCCAGCGATGGTCCTCCACGCGCCTCTCCCAACTGGCGCAAAGCCCTGCGTTAGCCCATCTGCCACGAGCCATGCGCCTCACAGCAACGGACACGGGAATGCTCGCGGCCATGCTCTTCGGTGACCGCACCTTCCTGCAACGCAGCGTCCGCACCGCCTTCGAACGCACCGGATCCTTCCACCTCTTCGTCGTCGCAGGCATGCACGTCACACTGCTCTTGGCTGGCCTCTTCGCATTGCTCCAGCGCATGCGTGTGCCACGATGGCTCGCTGCATTCATCGCCATCACCACGGCTACCCTTTACGCCTGCCTCACAGGCTTCGGCCAGCCCGTACAGCGTGCGCTGCTGATGTCATCCGTCTACCTTCTCGTTCGACTCATGGGCCGTCAACGCAACGCTCTCAATGCGCTCGGCGCGGCCATCTTCGCCATGCTCGCGTTACGTCCTGACGCACTCGCGGAAGCTGGCTTTCAGATGACAGTGCTTGCCATCATCGCCATCGCAGGCATCGCCATTCCCATCGGCGAACGCACCATCGTGCCCCTCGCACGAGCACTCCGCAACATCGCCCTCGTGCGCGACGATCCTCACATCCAACCGCGCCTCGCACAGATGCGCGTAACCTTCCGTTGGATCGGTCGCTCCATCGCACCACGCGGCCTGCCGCGCACGCGCACCACATGGCTCCAACGCATGCCCTCAACACTGGTGCGCGGCATACTAACGCTCTGCGAGCTTCTGCTCATCACCCTCATCGCAGAGATCGTCATGGCCCTCCCCATGGCCCTCTACTTCCACCGCGTCACACCCTTCGCTGCACCCGCCAACCTGTTCGCGCTCCCCATGGTCGGCGTCCTGATGTTCTGTGCCATCGCTACCTTCCTCGCATCACTGCTGCATCCAATCGTGGCGGTGATGCCCGCAGCGGTCACGGCCCTGTTACTTCACACGGTTGCCTTCATTATCGGCACACTCAGCAGCCTGCACGGTGCCGACATCCGCACACCCGCGCCCACCATCAGCCTCTCGCTGCTCGCCTTCTTCCTCTGGTGCGGCGCAGTCTATCTCCTGCACCGGGCCGCACCCATCGCCGGCCGAGCCGCCCTCGCTCTGCTCCCATTCGGCCTCCTGCTCGTCCTTTACCCACGCGCCGCCAGCCTGCATCGCGACCGCCTGGAATTCACTGCAATCGACGTTGGCCAGGGCGACTCACTCCTCGTCGTCTCGCCCACAGCAGGCACCATGCTCATCGATGCAGGCGGCCCAAACGGATCGGCCGCGCCGACCGACGAAAACGCGTTCAACATCGGCGAAGAAGTCGTCTCGCCCTACCTCTGGTCGCGCGGCCTCCGCCACCTCGACACCCTCGTCCTCACCCACGCACACAGCGACCACATCGGCGGCATGCTCGCCGTCCTGCGCAACTTCCAACCGCACGAACTATGGCTAAGCGTCGACGCCGATTCACCCGCACTGCAGGCCCTGCTGCGGGAAGCGGCACGACGAAAGATCACCGTGCGCCACCTTCACGCGGGCGACACAGACAACTGGGGCGGCACACGCCTCCAAATACTCAGTCCATCCGCCACCTACGCCCCGAAAAAGACACCGACGAACGACGACTCCCTCGTCCTGCGCATCGACTACGGCAAGGCCTCCATCCTCTCCGAGGGCGACGCCGAACACCCCTCCGAAACCGCCATGGTCGCCGCCCGCCTCTCCCCCGTAACGCTGCTGAAGATCGGCCACCACGGCAGCAACACCTCCACCTCCGCAGAGATCATCGCCGCGCTGCATCCAACCGCAGCCATCATCTCCTGTGGTCTCGGCAACCGCTTCGGCCACCCCCGCATGCCCGTCCTGCAACGTCTGCAAGCCGCCGGCGTCCACACCGCCCGCACCGACGACATGGGCGCTGTGCAATACCTCCTCAGCGCTGACGGCAGCATCGCAACTCACGTTCTAGCGTCTAATCCCTAGCACCTTGCCTCAGCAAAGGAGGGTCCCCCATGACCGAACCCCAACGCTCGGAAGCAGCCCAAAACCCGCAGCCCGAGCCGGCCGAGACCGCACGCATTGCAGAAGAGCGCAAACTCTTACGTCGTCTTCAGATGATGATGAACATGACCATGCAGGTCATCGCGCAGGACGCCTCAATGACCATCGAAGAAGCCTCGCAGATGATCGCCGACAGCCGCGAAGCCGCTCTCAGCATGTTCCCCGGCAAAGAGCTCGCCTACGATCTCATCTGGAAGCCGCGCTTCCAACGCCTGATGCTCGAGCGCTTTCGACTCCAATAGATAGGTATATTAACTAACGAATATCCTGGCCCCGCAGCGCATACGAGATCGCCTCAAGCGTCCGCTCCGGCGGAACCTCTATCGGCACCGGCACACCCATCTTCGCGCAAAGACCATCCAGCAGTCGCGAACCAAGCATCGCGCGACGCTCCGTCGGCAACGCCAGCGCCCGCGCCAGAAAACTGTCGATCACATGCAGATCATCGGCCGACAACCGCGCCATCCGATCCGCAGCAATGCCACTCGCTACCGGAGCGGGCACGACAGGCGCTGCATACAAACTCGACGTAAAGGTACGACTGACCGGCAGCGCAAGATACCCGGTGAACTCTTCCGCACGCTCATGCACCACAATCGTGTCCGCCACCAGGTCGCCCAGCCGCTTGTTCTGCTTTGTCGCAAGGATCGAGATGACGCCCACAAGATACATGCCTGGGAAATAATCCACCACGCGAAGCAGATTGCGCGCCAGCGCCTCAAAGAACGTAATCTGTCGCCCACTGTCCTTGATCACGCGAATCTTTAACGCACTCTTGCCCGGCGTCTGCCCATTGCGGAAGGCCTCGAACAGCGCAAAGTATCCCCAGTACTGAACGAAATAAAACAGGATCACAAAAGCCACGAACCATTTCGTCGCCGTCGAAGACATGTGGTTCAGCGCACCGGTCTTCGACACCGCGCCAAGCACCACAAGGACAACGATGACGAACACAAAGTTCACCATCAGCAGGATCACCAGGTCCAGCGCATTCGCTAGGAACCGGCTGCCCAGCCCGGCCAGCGGAAACCGCAGCTCTACCTGTTCGGGCGTCTCAATACCGTGCTCTTCCACACTCTCAGAAGGCACAGAAAACTCGCTTCCCCACTGCTGGCTGTTCACGTGACGAAAGTCTCCGGTAGCATCCAGTGTATGGTCTCCAACGGCTGGATCGCAGCGCGACGTTCGGACTGGGAGCGGCTCGACACGCTCACCCGCGACGTGGAAACCCGCGGCCTGAAAACCCTGCCCGCGCACGAACTCCGTGACTTCGGCCTGCTCTATCGCCGCGCCGCCGCCGACCTCACCGCCGTCCGCGCCGACCGCACCGCCCAGCCGCTCGCCGACCACCTCAACCGTCTCGTAGCCCGCGCCCACAATCACGTCTACAGCGGCCAGCGCACCAGCATGCTCAGCGTCTGGCGCTTCCTCTCCGTCGACTACCCGCGGCTCTTCCGCCGCCTCTGGCCCTACGTTGCCGCCTCGCTTGCCCTCTGTCTGCTCGGCGCCCTGCTCGGCACGCTGGAATCCATCGCACGCCCGCAGTTCATGCGCGCCACGCTCGGTCCGGAGATGGTCGCCACCATCGAGCGCCATGAGATGTGGACCAAGAGCGTCGTCAGCGCCAAGCCGCAGGAATCCAGCGCCATCATGACGAACAACATCACCGTCACCTTCATGGTCTTCGCCGGTGGGGTCGTCGCAGGCATCCCCACCATCTTCATGCTCTTCTGGAACGGCATGAGCGTCGGCATCATCGCCACCGCGTGCAAACAGCACGGCATGGCGCTTGACCTGTGGAGCTTCGTCGCCGCACACGGCGCACTCGAGCTGCCAAGCATCTTCATCGCCGGCGGCGCAGGCCTTCGCATCGCCAGCGGCCTGCTCTTTCCCGGCTCACTCTCGCGTCGCAACGCCCTCGCTCAGGCCGGCAGTGAAGCCGTCCGCCTGCTCGCCGGAACCATCCCCATGCTCTTCGTCGCAGGCATCCTCGAAGCCTTTCTGTCGCCAACCTCCGCACCGCGAGCGGTGAAGTTCTCCGTCTGCGCGCTCCTGCTCACATGCCTCGGCTACTGGCTCAGCGAAGGTGGCCGTTCGACGAACGATGGAGCACAAGAGGCCATCGCAGAACCCGCCTAGAGCCGTCCCTGCGCCTTGATCTCCAGGTACTTTGAGATCGTGTCCGCCGCCACACCCGCCGCACTCGTCTCCACCACCAGCACGCCACCCGCACGCAACTGCGCAATCGTGATGCGACGCCGCTCCAGCATCTCCTGGGCAGCCGCCGCAGCATACATCCCACGAGCGTCCGCAGGCGCATCGCCCGCCAGCGCCTCCAGCTCCGGATGCTGCAGCAACACCAGCACCACCAGGTGCCGCTTCACCAGTCCGACAACGGCCGCCACAATCTCCGGCCGCCCTGCGGACTCCGTCATCTCCGTCACCCACAGCACCAGCCCGCGCCGACGCTGCAGCTGCCGCAGCCGAGCCGAAGCCAGCATGTGGTCCGCCTCAGCACGCTCGCTCCGCACCTGCGACAACGCATCGATCATCCGCCGCAGATGCAGCGCACCCGAGCCCGGTAACAACTGCTGCTGAATTCCTCGCCCATATGCCAGCAACGCATACCGATCGCCCGACTGCGCCACCACGCGCGCCAGCTGCCCCGCAGCGGAAGCCGCCTGATCCAACTGCGTCACCACCCGCTCCGGCGCATCTCCCTCAACCGATGCATGTCGCAACTCAAACGCCGTGCGCGACAGCCGCCCCGCATCGATCACAATCCAAACCTGCTGCGACCGCTCCGTCGTGAACTGCTGCGTGATCAGCCGGTTGTGCCGCGCCGTCGCCGTCCACGAGATGTTCCGCATCTCGTCGCCCGTCTGGTAATCACGCATCGTCTCAAACTCGCGCCCCAACCCAATGCGCCGCAGCCGCCGCTTCTCCAGCTCGATCTGCCGCGCACGCATTAGAAACAGGTCCGCCTGCTCGCTCGCGCCCTCACCCGCCGCGTACACGCGCACCGTCTGCCGCAGGTCCGCAACAGCCCATCGCTCAGCCAGCCCAAGCACGCTGCGATAGCGAACGTACAGCTTGCCCAGCGCAACATCCCCACGCGTCGACGGCGTCGCAACATAGTGAACAACCGTAGGCTCAATCGGATAAGCCAACCCTCGCACGGGCCACTTCGGAGCAAGCATCGATGCATGCAGCTCATCCGTCAGCAGCAGCGTATGCAACCCCGCCGCAGACTTCACTGCTCGGATCTCGATCTCCGCAGGCAGCCCAAGCTCGGGCGCATGCACAAACGTTCGCGTAAACACGAACCGGTCCGGCGCTGGCAGCATCATCGCATCCGCCAGCATCGCCAACAGCAACACCGCATCCACACCGAACATCAGCCACGGCGTCTTCCCATGCACGAACGACGGCGCCGCCAGCAGCAACGCCGCCGCCAGCAATAGCAGCGCGCGTGGCGTCAGGCCAAACCCCAACGCACGTCCCAGGCGTCTGCCCTTGGGCCGCGCCTCGTGCGTTACCGGTGATGGAATCAGCGTCTGCATGGCCTACTTCGGCAACGGCACCGCTGCCAGGATGTCCGCCACAACGCGGTCTGTGCTGAAGCCCTCAAGCTCCGCCTCGGGCTTCAACAACAGACGATGCCGCAATGTCGGCGGCGCCGCAGCCTTCACATCATCCGGCAGCAGGAACGTCCGTCCATCGCGAGCGGCATATGCCTTCGCCACCAGCAGCAGCATCGCCGCCGCACGGGGCGACGCACCCAGCGACAGCGCCGGCCACTCACGCGTACGCCGCACCACCGCCAGCAGATAGTCGAACAATGCAGGCTCTACCTGCACTGCACGAACCTCCGCCCGCGCAGCCTGCAGCAGCCCCGCATCCACCGCGGCAATCTCCATGTCCTCAAGACGATGACCTGCCGTGATGCGATGATGCCGCTCCAGCACCGTGCGCTCATCCGCAGCCGCAGGATAGTCCACGCGAATCTTCATCAAAAAGCGATCGAGCTGAGCCTCCGGCAGCGGATACGTACCCTCAAACTCCAGCGGGTTCTGCGTCGCAAAGACCGTGAAATAGGCGTCCAGCACATGCGTGTCGCCATCCAGCGTCACCTGCCGCTCTTCCATACTCTCCAGCAGCGCGGCCTGCGTACGCGGCGGCATACGGTTCACCTCGTCAGCCAGCAGGAACTGCGTGAACACAGGCCCGCGATGCAACGAAAACTCACCTGTCTTCGGCGAGAAGACATTCGTTCCCAGAATGTCCGCAGGCATCGTATCCGGCGTTCCCTGCACACGACGGAAGTCCAGCGCAAGGAAACGCGCCAGCGTCTTAACCGCCAGTGTCTTCGCCACACCCGGCACACCTTCAATCAGCGCATGGCCACCGCACAGCAGTGTCAACAACGCCTGTTCCACCAACTCCTGCTGTCCAGCCAGAACCTTCCCCAGCTCGGCGCGTCCGCTGCGGAATAGTTCCAGTGATGGGCTCGTCTCGTTTGTCACGTCGTCTCCACTTGATTGGTTAACTTACCGAATGAATGATTTGCGCTCGCGGGCAATGCCGCACGAAGACGCACAATCTCGCGATCCACCGCCTGCACCAGTACCAGCGCATCCCGCGGACGCAGCTTGTCATACCGCGCTGCATCCGCCCGCTCCAGCACCTTCTGCAAAGGCTGCGGATCAATCCCAAACCGATCGCCCACGCTCGTCGCAACGGCATGCGCATCCGCAGTCGCGGCAGCCTGTGTCAGTCCGCAGCCGCTCACTAAAAACTGCACCAGCCGCCTGCGCGCAGCCTCCGTCGCGGGTTCCGTCACACCAGCCCGCTCGTACAGAGCGCCCATATTTCGCGCAAACTCAATCGGCGAAGTCCGAGGCACAACTAACGGCTCGCGAATGGGCCCGCTGCGGCGGCTATAGCTGAACAGCAGCAACACCACCACCAGGCCAACCTGCACCGCCAGCGAACGCAGCGGCAGGCCCTTCAGGTAGTCCACCGCCGAAGCCTGCTCCCCGTGATAGAACTCGTCGAAGATTACACGCCGCGCGCCCGCACCCTTCGCAGGACCTACCGAAAGCAACAGCAGCCGCAGACTGTTGTCCTGCGCAATGCCGCGATTCGTCAGCGCCTCGGCCGAACTCCACCACACCATCTCGCCGCCATTCGCATACGGCCGATGCACCACCACCGCATCGCTGCCACACCGCTGATCCACGCGCACCGCTGGCTCCGGCGCGTTCCACGGCGTCGCGTCATACGTGGAAACAGAACCCACCTGCGCCAGCACACCGGCGCCCTCGGGCACCGTCGTACAAAGCTCACCTAGGAACTGTGTCGCCGCTCCCGTGCGTCCGCCCGGCAGAAAGTAAGCACCGCGAAATCCCGTCGCCAGCACACGTCCACCGCGCTGCAGAAAGCGCTCGACCGCGCCATACTGCAGCTTCTGTTCACTCTCCGATGGCCCACGCGGCTCAGCCAGAATGTACGTGGTGTGCGGAGCATCCGCTTCATCGAGAGCCGCCGCAGCCGCAACATCCGATCGCGAAACCTCATAGCCAAGATCACCCAGCAGCAGATACGCGCCCTTCGCTCCATGCGTGCCCGAGTTATACGTCGTCGGCTTGGGATCGTCGTCATGCGTCACCGGAGCAACGAACGCCGTCAACCCCACGACAACGACCACCGCCGCCAGCAGCCACAGCACAATCCGGCGATCCGCATTGCCGCTCAAGCCCGCGCCTCCCTGCCTGCAGGATGCAGCACGCTATAGTGCTCCAAAGCCTCGTTGTAGTCCGACTCAGCCGCAGCCTGCTGCCCATACCAGATCCGCTCAAACGCACCGGTCTGCGCACGCAGCGGCTCACGCAGGTGCGATGCAGGATCGATCAACTGCAGTGCCTCGCGCGGTGTCCGCGTGCCACTGCGACGCAGCGTCCGCCGATCCTCCAGCGCAACAATCGAAGCCCAGTAAAGACAGTGCACCGCATCGCGCCACTCCGCCTTTGAAGCATGCGTCCGCGCAAGATTCGCCCATGCCCGCGACTCCGCATCGGCCTGCGCGCGAGCAGCATCACCACCCAGCCTGCCCAGCGCAATCCGTTGCCGGTCCAGCGCGCGAAGCACCCACAACACCAGCAGCGACAACGCAAGCATCAGCGTGCCCCACTGCAACGCCGTACCCAGCCACGGAGCCATGCGGCCCAGCTTCGACACACCACCAAACAACTTTGAGATCTGTCGCGAGATCCACGCACCAATCCGCTCCGTCAGCGAGTACTCCGCCTCGGCCGTTCGGAACTCCTTACGTGCCAGCACTCCATCGCGTGCGCGTCGCTGCTCCGCCGCCAGCGCAGCAGCCTTCGGCAACGCATCCATCTCTGCCTGCTGCTCTACCAGCCGCTCGCCCGCACGCGGCAACAGCTCTGCCCGCAACTGGTGCGTCGGATCGTTGCTGTCATCCAGCAAACTCCGCAACCAGCCAAACCGCTCCACCACCTTGGTGCCATCAGGCGTGGCAACGCGATCGTCATCGCCAACCGCAGCCGCATCGCATGCCGTGATAAGACGTCCGCAATCCGCGACCAATCGCCGCAGACGATCCAGGTGCTCTCGATATTGTGTCGCGGAAACATCCCGCAGCGGCGGCAGTCCGGCGCGCGGCACCATCGCCGGCATTTGCGGCTGCGCCCGCGCCACTCCCAAAGCAGCGACCAGCATCAGCACAACTGCAGTGGTACGGCCCGCCGCCGTCAGAATCCGCATGCAGTCAGCTCAGACCTCAAGAACGTCGCTCGCCACGGGAACGAGGCTGCGCTCCATCAGCACCTCAATGTCATACCCCTCGCGACGCACGCGCTCATCCACATAGATCAGGTACAGCGCAATCGAAGCCACTGGCGTCACCAGCATCGTAGCGACGAACCCAACGACAAGCTCAATCGCCAGCAGCAACACATGCTGCGCGCCGCGCGTCGTGGAAGCCATCAACACAAACGGGATCTGGATGCCGCCCGCGACCATCTGCAACACATACACCAGCAGCAGCGCCAAAAAGATGCGGCCCTTGCGTCCCGCAGCCAGTTGCTTTGATCGCCGCATCGCAGCGTTCACGCCCATGTCTTCGCTCACACCCGCAGGCGTAGCCAGCGCATTGCGCAGAAAATTCAGGATGCCGAAGACACTACCGGCAATCATCAGTAACGATCCAACCAGCCCCGCGATTCCCGTCAGCAGTGTGTTTCCGCGGCGTGCCAGAACACCGATGCTCACCAGCAGAATCACAGCACCAATCGTGACCGGCCACACGGCACTCCAGATCTGCCGAAGCGCAATGCCACTCCACCGCAGCCATCGGCCCTGCACATGCCGGTACGACTCCGCAATGGAAGGCGTCAATCCGCGCGTCATCAAACCCACGGCATCCGCAGTAGCCGCATGCGAGATCGCATACGCCACCAGGAACAACAACGTCGCCGGCAGAAAGTAAACCTGCAGCAGCATCATCGTGCCCATCGCGTTCGCCACCGCATTTGGCGCGGTGCCAGGCGAGAACGTCGTCGGCAGATGCTTATAAGCGGCCACGATCATCCGCACGATATTCGACAGCGTCAGCACCACCGCCGGCACAGCGCCAATCCCTGCAAACAGCCAGAACCGCCGCCGATAGAGCGCCAGCGTCCGGTCAAGTATCTCGCCCGTCGACAGCGGCCGCAGCAGTGGCGCAGGCCCCTGAGCATCCGGTACGACCGGCGCCGGCGGCACATACGCCGCAGGCGCGCCGTAAGCCGATGGTGAAAAACCCTGGTACGCGTCCTGTGGTTCCACCGCTTGGTGCCCTCGCAGACTTACTGAGAGATCGTTGTGCTGGTGAGCCATTGTTGCAGGCCCGACTGCTGTTGTGCACGAAACTTTACGCAGCTATCGATGTTGCCCAACGCATCCCGCAACGAACGCTCGGTAGCCGGAACCGGGTGCGCCGCAAAGAACGCCTGCACATCCGCGCGATCCTCCGTCGAGCAGAAGTTTCCCGTCGCCGCCACCACCCTCTGGCCGCTCGCCACCGTCAACTGTGCCTGCACCTTGTCCCAGTGCTCCTTCATGTACTCCCACGCAACCGCACGCGTGTCCGGCCGGCCCAGCAACACCGACAGCAGGATCCAGCTGTCCTGGTTACGCACCTTACCACTCGTCGCATAATCGATCGTCCGCTGCACCAGCGCCGGATCCGTGAACTGCGCCAGCGACACCAGCAGCCGGTTCTTCTCCACAGGATCGTTTGACGCCTCCGCGGCACGCTGCACCGTGTCATAGAACGCAGCATCCCCGTGCGACGCTGCAATCCTCAGCGCAGCCGCCGTCAGTGCCGGATCCGCCGCATGATCGCCCGCAAAGTACCGCTTCATCATCGCGTTCGCCTCGGCAACCACCGCCGGATCGCCCGCCGCACCCAGCACCTGGAACAGGTCCGCACGCCGCTCCCCAGCCAGCGGTGTCTCCCCCTTCTTCGCCGACGGCAAACCCGTGTAAACCGGCCCAAACTGCGCGCGTGTCCACTTCAACAACTGCGCCCGCTGCGCATCCGAAGCCAGACGATCCCGGATCGACCCCAATCCCTCCAGGCTCTGCTCCAGCACCATCGGATTCTCATCCGCACGCAGCGTCGCCACCAGGTCCAGGTACGACCCCACCGTCCCCTGCCCCGACCGCATCAGCGCATAACGATCGCCCACCAGCCCAATACGCTCCGGAGCAGTAAACGTCGTCGCCGAAGCCATCACCTTCTTCAATGTCGCAGCATCGTAATCGCTGCGATAGAACCCCTTCTCATCCGCATTCGCCAGTGAACTCTTCGCCGGCACCGTCACACTCCCGGCTCCGCTCACCACCTGGCACGCCGCACCCTTCACGCACACAGGCACCGTCCACTCCTGCGGATCGACATTCGACGGCGGCGACAAATAGAAGCGGCTCTGTGCCACGTCATACTTCCCCGCACCATTCGCTGTGAAGCGCAGCAGCGGCTCGCCCGGCTGCTCCACAAAGCTCGCCATGATCTTGTCCACTGGCTTCCCGCTCGCCGCAGTCTGCGACGACCAGAAATCCTCCGCGGTCGCATTCCCAAACTTATGCGTCTGCATGTAGTCATGCAGCCCGCGCTGGAACGCCGCATCCCCCACGTAGTGCTCCACCATGCCGATGACCGCGCCGGCCTTCCCATACGCAATGCCGTCAAACTGCTCCTCGATCTCTTCCGGAGTATCGGCCTTGCTGCGGATCGCCCGCGTCTGCGGCGCTGCATCCAGGTTCAGCGTCCGGTTCACATCCTGCGCAGCATCCTCCCGCAAACCCCACGTCGGCTGCCACTCATCGACGGCCTTGTACTCCATCCACGTCGCAAAGCCCTCGTTCAGCCAAAGATTGTCCCACCACTGCATCGTCACCAGGTCGCCAAACCACTGGTGCGCCATCTCGTGCGCAACGTCCACCGCAACCAGCTTCTTCGCAGCCAGCGGTGCCTTGTCATCCACCAGCAGCGCCGTCTCGCGATAGGTGATGCAGCCCCAGTTCTCCATGGCGCCCGCTTCAAAATCCGGGATGCCGATCATGTCCAGCTTCGGCATCGCATACTTCACGCCAAAGTAACGGTTGTAGTAGTGCAGAAAGTGCTCGGCGGCATGCAGCGCAAACGGCGTCAGTGCGATCTTGTCCGGCGTCGAACAGCTCCGGATCGGCGTCCCATCCGCCTTACCCGAAGTACAAACCCAGTCGCCCACCTGGAACGCCAGCAGGTACGTCGACATCTTCGGCGTCGTCGCAAACGTCTGCGTGTGCATCCCGTTCGCCGCAGGCTTGTCGCTCAGCATGTTCGTATTCGCAATGACGATATCGCCCCTGTCGATCGTCAGCGACAGGTCGAACGTCGCCTTCATCGCCGGCTCGTCAAAGCTCGGGAATGCCCGTCGCGCATCCGTCGATTCAAACTGCGTCACGGCATAATTGCGCTTGGCCGTCTTCGACAGGTAGAACCCGCGCAGCTTGTCATTCAGAATGCCCGTATACGCAATCGACAGCGTCACCTTGCCCGCAGGCAGCGGATTGGCAAAGGTAAACGTAGCCTGCTGCTTCCCTTCGTCATACGCAACAGTTCCGGTCTGCCCCATCGTCGGCGCTTGCGCTTCACCGGTACGCTGCGCAATGGCCTTCACACTGGTGATCTTCAGCTCGATCGCATTCAGCGTGATGGCATTCGCCGGATGGTCCAGCGTCACATCGATCGTCTCGTCCCCGGTAAAGGATGCGGCCTTCAGGTCCGGCGTAATGTGCAACGCATAGTGCTCGGGATGAACATCCGAAGGCAGGCGCTGCGCCAGCATCGGCGACACACTCAGGGCAACAACAAGAGGGGAAGTCAGGGCAAGAAAACGGTTCCGCATGGCAACAGTCTAAGCCCGTCAACCAGGACTAGGCGCCGAATGGCAGAGGTTAGACCGGGCTCGTCAACGTCTGGTTTCCACCAGCACGCTTCACGCTGTACATTGCCTGGTCGCAACGCGTCATCATGTGGTCCCAGCCAATCTCCGAGTCATCCGTCAACTCCGCGAATCCCACGCTCGCCGTTACGCTCTCCATCTCATCGCCGCACCGCACCTGCAGCTCGGCCACGGCAACCCGAACGCGCTCCGCAATCTCCCCGGCTGTCTCCAGGCTCGTCTTCGGCAGCACCGCCAGGAACTCGTCGCCACCCACACGCGCCAGCTGATCGCCCTCACGCAAAGCGCCACGCAGACACTGCGCCACGGCAACCAGCACAGCATCGCCGCAGTGGTGCCCATGCCGGTCGTTGATCTGCTTGAAGTTGTCCAGATCCAGCGCCAGCGCGGACAGGCGGCTCCCCTTCCTGCGAGACAGCAGCAACTCCCGGTCCGCCACCATCTCCACGGCCCGCCGGTTCAGCGTCCCGGTCAGCGCATCGGTCGACGCCTGCACCTCCAGGTCCTGCCGCAGCAGCGCCATCGTGATCCACACGTACGCAACAATAACCCCGCACTGCAGGCACGTCGTCGTGATCACAATCGCCTGCAGGAAAAAGCCACTGTCCAGGTAGTTCGACGGCGCTCCATGAAAGCCAACGCCCACCAGCCGGATCAGGTTCGCCAACCCCAGCATCAGCAGCATCACCGACATGGGCAGGCCAATCTTCCACTTTGTGCCCGACCGCGCCAGGATCACCAGCGCCGTATTCCACTGCTGCAGTCCCAGCACCAGGCTGAACCACGCCAGCCGCTGACTCGTATTTGGATGGATCAGGCCATACTGCAGCACGATCGCAAATCCCGCCAGCACCAGTACGCCCTGCAACATCCGCTGCCAGGGGCTGATCCCGAACAGATCCTCGAGCCCGCGCAAGAGATAGAAATACGCAATGAAGAACGTCGTCGTAGCTCCGACGATCGACAGCGGTTCCGGAATCGATCCGCGCAGCATCACCGCAGTCGCTGCAACCAACAGAAATGCGTTGTAGATCAGGAAGTTACGGACACCCCCAATGCCCCGGTACATCCCGGCATTGGTCAATATCAGCATCATGCATAACGCTAAGAACACGACGTGCTGAATATGTAGGAGGTGCATCTACCGTCCAACCTTCCGCCATCCGCAACAGCCCATGCCCGTAAGTACCGGGAGAAGGCCATCGGGAGGCAAAACTTTCGTTGCGCTTCAGGGGTGCTTAAGTATTGTGTCTAGACTTTACTGGGAATTCTGTCCGAACGCATAAATTCGTGCAATATCGTTTCGAAGATATTTCATCGACGAACCAATTTCGGAAAGACACGCGCACCTAATTGCAAAACGAAATGGCCGCTTCCCAAAAGGAAGCGGCCACCGTGACTACTCTGTAAACACTCTGCTACGGCGTCGAAGCAGCCCGCTCACTGTGGCCGCTCAGCTCTGCAGCCCGCGCCTCTGCGTACGCGGCCGCACCAATCAGCGCACACTTCTCTTCCAGGATCACCCGAACAGGAATCGTGTGCAGCAGCGGCGACAACCGGCCCTTATCCAGGAATGCCTGGCGGAATGGCCCTGACTTCAGCGTCTTCAGAATCTTCGGTGGAATACCACCGCCAAGATACACACCGCCCGCTGCCAGCAGCTTCAAGCCCATGTTGCCGCACTCGGCGCCATACGCAGCCGTGAACATCTCCAGCACTTTCGCCGTCAATTCGCACGATCCGTCTTCGCCCGTCGTCCCAATTACGAAGTTCGGATCTTCCGTCTCCAGGCGCTCCCGCAGCCACGCGGGCTCTTCCATCTTCTTGCCGTCGCGCAGAAACTCGTAGATGTTCTTCAGGCCAAGGCCGCTCACCACGCGCTCCGAGGACACACGGCCCTTCAGCTTCGCCTGCAGCCAGATCAGCATCTCGATCTCCAGCGGATTCCGCGGAGCCCAGTCGACGTGGCCGCCCTCACTCGCCAATGGCACGTGCCGTCGCGCAGCGGCATTCCAAACCAGCAACGCCTCGCCCAGGCCGGTGCCCGCAGACACCAGCGCACGGTGGCCAATCGCCGACTTGTCACCCGGTTCCAGCTCGAACACCTGCTCCGGCCCAAGCTCTGCGATGCCGTACCCGTTCGCTTCCAGATCGTTGATCAGGAAGATGTGCTCGATATCCAGGATCTTCGACAGGTCGCGCGAATCCAGCTCCCAGGGCAGATTCGTCAGCTTCAGATGCCCATCCTTCACAGGTCCCGGGCAGCCAAAGCAGGCAGCGACCACCTGCTCCTCGACCTTGCGCTCCACATCCGGATCCTTCAGGAACTCCAGGACCACATCCTGCAGGCTGGCATAACCGCTGGCGGGGAACTTCTTCGTGCGGACGACGGTCAACTTGCCACCGTCAAAGCTATACAGCGCCAGGTCGACCTTGGTGCCGCCTACATCACCTGCAAGAATCATCGAGTCAACTCCAGTGTTCCCGTCTCTGCATCGTCCACCATGCCAACCTTCGGCAGTCGGCGCGCAGCCTCAGCGTCCAGCAACAATCCAATATGACCGTTCTCCGGCCGAATCAACTGCGCCGGCAGACGCTCCGGGTCATAGTCGCCCAGCAGCACCTCGTGCAGCCGGTCAGCCTTCGTGCCGCCCTCAATCAGGAACACAACACGCTTGCCCTGGTTGATCACCGTCCACGTCAGCGTGATGCGCCACGTGTCCTTCTGCGGCACAAAGTTCGCCACCACCAGCCGGCCCATCGCATCAATCGCATCCGTGTGCGGGAACAGCGAAGCCGTATGGCCGTCATCGCCCATACCCAACAAGATCAGATCAAACGCAGGCGCCTGCGCGCCCTCGAGCCGGAAGGTATTCCGCAGAATCGCCTCGTAACGATTCGCAGCCTCCTCCGGATCCATCTCGCCTTCCATGCGGTAGACGTTCTCCGCCGGCAGCGGCACCTTGCATAGCAACTGCTCAAACGTCATGCGGAAGTTGGAATCCGCATCCTCCGGCGAAACACACCGCTCATCCACCCAATAAAGATGCAGCTTGTCCCACGGCACCTGCCCCAGGAAGGGCTCGGTCGCCAGCAGAGCGAACATGCTCTTCGGCGTAGTGCCGCCTGAGATAGCAATCCGCGCCACACCACGTGCCGCAACAGCATCCACGGCATACTTCGCAAAAACTTCAGCAGCGGCCTGGGCCAGCCGCTCCGGCGTGTCGTACACAAGATAGTCGGCAATCGTCGATCGAGCCATAACGTGTGTCCTCTTCAGAGTCCGATGCACTCCCACATGGAGAGATTGCATGATACCTGTGACCACAAACAATAAGGGAGCGCCGGCAGAGCCGACGCTCCCTCGTGTCAGGAGTTTCTTAGACCTTCCAGGCGCGGCCATCGCGCGCAAGGAGTTCGTCTGCTTCCTTCGGACCCCACGAACCAGCCTCGTAGTTCGGGAAGTCAACCTTCTGCGCCTTCCATGCCTCCAGGATCGGAGTCATCAGCGCCCAGGTCGTCTCCACGCCCTCACGCTCGGCGAACAACGTTCCGTCGCCCAGCATAGCGTCCAGCAATAGACGCTCGTAGCCATTCGCAGACGACTTACCGAACGCATCCGCGTACGAGAAGTTCATCTCCACCTGCGCCACATTCGTCGTCGGTCCCGGCAGCTTCGCACCAAACTTCAGCGAGATACCGTCATCCGGCTGGATGCGCAGCGTCAGGACATTCGACTCCATGCCCTTGTTCGACGAACCCTTGAACAGGTGCAACGGTGGCTGGCGGAACGTAATGACCACCTCGGTCACGCGCTTCTCCAACCGCTTCGCAGCGCGGATGTAAAACGGCACGCCCGCCCAGCGCCAGTTCTCGATCTCGAGCTTCATCGCAGCATAAGTCTCGGTCTGCGACTCCTTGCTCACGCGCTCTTCTTCGCGATAGCCCACCACAGGCCGGTCTCCAACGCGACCCGGTCCATACTGGCCACGCGCCGTGTCTTCCACGCGAATTGGCTCGATCGCCTTCCAGACCTTCAGCTTCTCGAAGCGAACCGCATCTGCCTCAAAGCTGTCTGGTGGCTCCATCGCAACGAACGAAAGCACTTCCATCACGTGGTTCTGCAACACATCGCGCAGCGCGCCGGCAGCCTCATAGAACGGTCCGCGGCCTTCGATCCCGATGCTCTCCGCAGCCGTGATCTGAACACTGTCGATGTAGTTGCGGTTCCAGATCGGCTCAAAGATTCCATTGCCAAAGCGGAAGACGAGGATGTTCTGCACCGTCTCCTTGCCCAGGTAATGGTCGATGCGGAAGATCTGGTCTTCGTGCAGAACGCTGTTCACTTCCGAGTTCAGCTTCTTCGCGCTCTCCAGGTCCGTTCCGAACGGCTTTTCGATGATGACGCGAACCCAGCCGCCACCCTCTTCACCGGTCATGCCGTGCTTGCCGAGACGCTGCGTGATGTCCGCAAAGAACTCCGGTGCGACTGCAAGATAGAACAGGCGGTTTCCCTTGGTGCCGAACTTCTTGTCCAGATCCGCAAGGAACGCCTTCAGCTTTTCAAAGCCCTCGTCGTTATCAAATTCCGTCGCGAAGTACTGAACGCGCTCCATGAACTTGTCGAGCTTCGCTTCGTCCTTGTCGACACCGCCGCCGGCCAGAATGCCATCGTGCATATCGTGTGCGAAGGTCGCGGAAAGATCGCGGCGAGCAACACCCACCACAGCGAAATCCGTCGGAAGCAGGTTCGACTGTTCCAGGTGATAAAGCGCAGGCAGCAGCTTGCGCTTGGTCAGGTCGCCGGACGCACCGAAGATCACAACGATGCATGGCTCAGGAATGTTCTCCTTGCACTTATTTGCCTCGACCTGCTCCTGAGAAACGTTGATGCCGGTTGTTGCCATACTCTTAACCCTCTTCTCTTCTGCGGAAAGGTTGCGACTCTGCCCGTCTCTCAATAGACGTAAACAGAGCCGCCCGGATTCCCATTCTTCGCGTTAGTCCTTCTTGATAGCGTGTCCGCCGAAGGCGTTACGCATCACCGACAGCATGCGATCCGTCATATTGTTCTCTTCGCGCGAACGCAGGCGGCGGATCAGCGACTCCGTGATCACCGGTGCCGACACGTTCAGATCGATCGCTTCGAACACGGTCCAACGTCCCTCGCCCGAATCCGGCACGAAAGGCGCAATGCCCGTCAGCTCCGGATTGTGTGCCAGCGCTTCCGCCGTCAGGTCCAGCAGCCACGAACGCACCACCGAACCAACCTGCCAGATCTTCGCGATATGCGCGTTGTCCAGGTTCAGTTCCTTCTTCGCATCCATGATCGCGAAGCCTTCAGCGAACGCCTGCATCATGCCGTACTCGATGCCGTTGTGAACCATCTTCACGAAGTGGCCGGCGCCCGACGGGCCCGTGCGGCCCCAACCGGTGGTAGCGGAGGGTGCAAGCGTCTCAAAGATCGGCGTCAGCTTGCTGACGACATCTTCATCGCCGCCAATCATCATGCTGTAGCCCTCTTTCAGGCCCCACACGCCGCCCGACGTACCCACGTCGACAAACTCAAAGCCTTCAGCCTTCAGAGCATCGTGACGCTTGATCGAATCCTTGTAGTTCGAGTTACCACCATCGATAAAGATGTCGCCCTTCTGCATCAGGGGCTTCAGCTTCGCGATGGTGTCATCCACAGGCTTGCCTTCCGGCACCATGATCCAGATCGCGCGCGGTGCTTCCAGGTTCTTCACCAGGTCCTCGAGCGAATCCACGCCCACTGAGCCAGCAGCCGTCAGCTTCGCCGTGGTCTCTTTGTTGAAGTCGAAGCCCACTACCTTGTGGCCGCCAAGGCGAAGACGCTCCGCCATGTTGCCGCCCATCTTCCCAAGACCAATCAGACCAATTTGCATGCTGTATTCCTCACTTCTTCATTATGGATTATCTATAACTCGACGCCGTGCGACTGCAACTCTTCGCGAAGCTCTGCGGGGGAGACGAAGTGCAGTCCAATCAGACCGGCAGCATTCGCCGCCTCGATGTTCTCCGCCTTGTCATCGATGAACAATGCTTCACCCGGAACGTCGCCGCCGATCTCGAAAGCAGACCGGTAGATCCCCGGTGCTGGCTTCATCTCATGCACGTATCCGGAGCAAATACAGAACTGAAAATACTTTCTCAGACTGAATCGATTCAATCTGTACTCATTCAGTTCGCGGGACTCGTTATTTAAGGCCGCCTGGCGCACATTTCCACGGGCATGAAGAGCCTGCAGGATGCCCAGCGCACCCGCTTCCAGCAACCTCTGCTGCTGCTCCACCGCACCCCAGACATCCGCCTGGGAAAACGCCCGCGGCTTGAAAAAAACAGTCCGCCGGAAGAACTCATCCGCATCAATCAGACCGCGCTCCCAGTGCCAGTTCGCATCCACGCGCAGCCGCTCAAAATCAGCTTTATCGTCCTCTGAGAAACCCAGCGCCTCATAAAACCCTGCACGCTGCGTACGGCCAAAGCCGTTCGTCAGCAGCACGCCGCCGATATCCCAGAACACCGTGCGAATCTTCAAAGCGACAACACCCCAATCGCAATCGCGAAAGCTGTGTCGATACCTACGGATTCACCTGGAACTGCAGACTTGATCATCAATATGTCGGATGCAATCGGGACGTGGGGGACTCAGTACAGCCGCTATATTGACGCGGCATTCTCTGATTTCTGAAGCTTTCCCAACGCGAAAGGGCCGGTGTTGCCGGCCCTTTCGCTGGGTTAGTTCACTTACTTGCCAATCGCAGTCTGTGCAGCCTTGACGATGTTCTCCGGAGTGAAACCGAAGTGCGCAAGCACTTCCGGTCCCGGTGCCGAACCACCGAAGTGGTCCAGGCCAACTACCGAACCGTCACGCCCAACGTACTTCCACCAGCCCATGGTCGCGCCGGCTTCCACAGCAACCTTCGCCACACCATGCGGGAAGATGCTGTTCTTGTACGCCTCATCCTGCTCTTCGAAGACAGCAAAGCTGGGCATGGAAATAACGCGCGCCTTGATACCGGCCTTCTCGAGCTCCGGCAGAGTCTTCAAGACCAGCGAAACCTCAGAACCGGTAGCGACGATGATCACGTCCGCATTCTCCTGTTCGATCAGGACATAAGCGCCCTTCCGAGGTCCGCTCATCACGGGATACTTCTCCGCATCCAGAACAGGCAGATCCTGGCGCGAAAGCGCCATGAACGAAGCGCTCTTGCGCTCCACCATCAACTGGTAGCAGACCGCAGTCTCGTTCGCATCCGCAGGGCGGAAGTCGGTAAGCTGCGGAATCGCGCGCAGGCTCATCAGGTGCTCGACCGGCTGGTGCGTCGGACCGTCTGCGCCCAGGCCGATCGAATCATGCGTGAAGACGAACAGCGAGTGCGTGCTCATCAGCGCAGCCATACGCATCGCGTTACGCGCGTAGTCGCTGAACACGAAGAACGTCGAGCCGAACGGGATAAAGCCGCCGTGCGCAGCCATGCCGTTAACCGCAGCGCACATGCCGAACTCACGTACGCCGAAGAAGATGTTCTTACCCTTCGGGTCGACGTGGAACGACTGCGAATCCTTGAAGATCGTCTTCGTCGAAGAGGTCAGATCGGCTGCGCCGCCCATCATCTCCGGCAGTGTCTTGCCCAGTGCCTGCAGAACAACCTCGCCTGCAGTACGCGTGGCGATCGCCTTCTCTGTCGAGAAGGGCTTGATCTCCTTCGCGTAGTCAGCCGGCAGCTCCTGCTTGATGATGCGGTCGAAGGTCTTCGCCAGCTCGGGATGAGCTGCTTCGTACTTCTTGAACAGCTCGGTCCAGGCATCATGCGTCTGCTTGCCGGTCGTCTTCGCCTGCGCCCAGTTGTCCAACGCGGCCTGCGGCTCTGCAAAGTCGACATCCGGATCGAAGCCGTAAAATTCCTTCGTCTTGCGGGTCGCTTCCTTGCCCAGCGCCTCGCCATGCACGTGCTTCGTGCCGGCCTTCGGCGAACCGTAGCCGATGATCGTGCGCACGCGGATCAGCGACGGCTTGCCCGTCTCCAGCTTCGCAATGTTGATCGCCTGCTGCAGCTTGTTCAGGTCGTTGCCGTCGTCGACATACTGCACGTGCCAGTTGTAGGCATTGAAGCGCTCGTCGACGTTCTCCGTGTAGCTCAGCTCCGTGGGGCCGTCCAGCGAGATCAGGTTGTCGTCGTAGAACACGATCAGCTTGCCCAGGCCAAGCGTTCCGGCCAGCGAGCAGGACTCGTGCGAGATGCCTTCCATCAGACAGCCATCACCCACAATGCAGTACGTGTGGTGGTTGACGATCTCCATATCCGGCTGGTTGTAGATCGCTGCCAGGTGCTTCTCCGCGATCGCCATACCAACAGACATCGCCAGGCCCTGGCCCAGCGGTCCGGTCGTCACTTCAACGCCGGCCGTAAAGCCGTATTCCGGATGTCCCGGCGCCTTGGAGTGCCACTGGCGGAAGTTCTTCAGATCCTCAAGCGACAGGTCGTATCCCGACAGGTGCAGAGCACCATACTGCAGCATGGAAGCGTGCCCGTTCGACAGCACGAAACGGTCACGATCGGTCCAGGTCGGGTCGCTCGGATCGTGCTTCATGTTCTTTACGAACAGCAGATAGGCGAGCGGCGACAGCGCAATGGGCGCGCCCGGATGGCCGTTTGCGGCCTTCTCAATGGCGTCGACGGCGAGGAGACGGAGGGTGTCTATGGACAGCTTGTCGAGATCGGTCATTCATTCCTCTACGGTAGATAGGCGCTTGGCGCCGTATGCACGCTGCGGGGCGTGCGCCCTCACACATCAAAAGTTGCCACACTACGGTTACGGTTCTATGACCCGTCCTGTGTGCCGCTAGTGTACTAGCCCGAACTGTCAATCGCCTACGAAACGACCAAGGTTTTGGGCCGGTGGTCAGACCTCTGCAAGCCGAACCTGGAAGTTTTTCCCAAGCCAGCGATCTTCCGTGGGCCACTGGAGTGTCAGTTCCAGTGTGCCGGTAGCTCCCGCCGGGATCGGCAATTCCACTGCAAATCCCGGGTATCCGATCAGCCGGGCATCCGTGTGGTGCGTCGTCACCCAGTTGTCGACCGTCCACACCACGCGGAAGCGAGCCTGATCCAGAATCTGCATCCGCTTGCCGGCTGGCAGCACGGTCAGCGGACGGTTGACCTGGAAGAACTCGACCTCGCTCTTAAAGGTGCGATCCTCGCGACGAACGCCATAACGCTCTTCGACAACACTGATGCGGTCGAAGACACGCCCATCGACAGCCGAGCGCAGCAGCTTGATGTATTCGGCATGCGCCCACACCAGGGGCTGTGCCGAACCTGCGCTGCGGCCAAAGTACAGGCCCTGCTCTGGCATATCGGCGTAATCCCACACCTGCTCCGGCAGCATGCCGCCGAAGGAACTGAAGCGCTCGATCGCCTTCACATACTGTGCATAGTCGCCGCCCGCAGCCAGCTCATAATGCGCGCGCTCGCCCGTCAGGATGGGCCATGCGCGCCCTTGTCCGTAGTGGACAAACGGCTCGCCGTCCTTCTGCTGACCGTAGCCGTCGTGGTTGTACCGCCGCCAGCAGGCGCCATAGGGCGTATCGATCTTCAGAATGTGGTCGACGACCTTCAGCGAATCGATGATCAGCGGGTCGTCCGCACGGCGCACGCCATAGCGGACAAGTTCCAGGAAGCCGCCATCGATGATCTCGTTCGCGGCGAAGTTGTACCGTTCTCCCGGCTGGCGGTTCGCAATGTTGTAGCGTCCGTCGCCAAGATCCGGGTTGTAGAACGACTCACCCGCAACCGGCGGCTGAATGCGAACGTAGTGCCGCTTGATCTCCGGATGCAGGACGCCGTTGTTCGTGGTGGTCCACTCGTCCAGGTGATCTTCGATCCAGTCGGCGTAGCTCTCCAGGAAGTTCGCAAGCTCCGGCGAGTGGTGCGCGCGCGCCACGTCCGCAGCGCAAACCAGCGCGCTGATCACGGTCGCGAGCGTCGAAGGCGAATAGCCCGAGGCTTCTTCCCAACGCTCCTGCTGCGTAATGGGTGCGTAGTGAACCAGGAACGCCGCGGCGTGTTCGATAAACGGGAACACATCGAAATTGCCGAGACCGTCCTGCTTCCAAAGCCGCCACGCCAGCATGATCGGAAAAGCCACTTCGTCGAGCTGAATGCCCGTCCAGTAGGGTGTTCCGTCAATCCAGAAATTCTGAGCAAACGACCCATCCGGCCGCTGCGTACAAGCCAGGTAGACCAGCGCGCGCCGAGCCGTGTCGACACGTCCGCAGGCCAGCAATGCCGTCGCAGACTGGATCATGTCGCGCGTCCAAACCAGGTGGTAGCCGCCCAGGTCGTCATCGCCCTTCGCGTTACCCCACGGGATCGACGCAGACGCGATAAAGGCGCCGGAATACGTCTTGTCCTCGTGCGCAAGAATCGTGTTGTGGCTGATGCGCATCAGCCGGCCGCCATCATGCGATGCCGCAGCCAGACGCTCCGGCGATGCCGCGCGATGCCACTGCTCCACAAACCGCTTCATGTGCAGTTCAAACGGCACCGACAACGACTGCATCATGCCCGCGAGCGCCGCGTGATAGCCGTCGCCAAAGGCGATCGCCAGCGTGAACTCGCGATTGCGCGCAACATCGATCTCGCCCATTACGGCGATATTGCCATCCAGAGCCTGGCCAAACTCCCAGTCCATGCGCATGTTGCTCGCAAGATCCTGAAAGCCGTCCGACGACCCCACATAACCGCAGGAACTCCGCGTGAAACCACAATCCACGCCCATGGCAAGCGACGTATTCTCTTTCCACGCCAGGATGCAGCGGCTTCCGGCCACTTCGATCGAACGCGCAGAATTACCCGCGCCACCGCCATTCAGGTGCGGCGCCAGCAGCGCATAGCACTTCAGACGCGACAGAACCGACTCTTCCCCCTCGATCTTGACGTGCATCAGCACGACAGGATGATGCGGATCGCAGACGAACTCCTTGGTCACCGTATACCGGCCACCCAGATCGCTCGCAACCACCCGCACTGCCAGCGCGTCGGCGTCGATGTAGTGGAAATCGAACTCGAAGTCACGTTTCTCCTCATGGACGAACGTCTCGCCATCCGTGAAGATCAGTTCCATGTCGCGCGTCTGCGGACGGTCGATGGTGGGGTAATAAATCTCGTTGAGCGTGCCGTGCGAGATGGTGTACCAGACGCGACTGGAAGCGGCGTATGCGGTACAGACTGCGTCTTTTTTGCTCGACGTCCAACGGGCCTCAAGCCCGGGAGCGCCGAATGCTGGGCCCTGATCGTTCAGCCACCGGTAGGCGGCGGTCAATGCATTCATGCTCGCTCCATTACACACCGTAGGATGCGCAACGAACGGCGTGCATCGCAGATTTTCACGCAGTCGAGGTGCGACACCCACCAGAAAGGCGCAGAATGGGTTGGCATGCGCCTGCGTCGCGGTGGCGCATCCGATGCCATCCCGCGCGCATCCAACCACGGCGATGCGGTGCTGTGAATCCGCGAAACGTTATCAACGATTTTTGAACCCTGCAGAGGAGACAAGACCGTGCCTTTTGAACTTCCCGCACTGCCCTACGCATATGACGGCCTCGAGCCGCACATCGACGAAGCAACGATGAAGCTTCACCACGACAAGCACCACGCGACTTACGTCACGAACCTGAACGGCGCTGTCGAAAAGCACACGGAGCTTGGCGCAAAGACCGCAGAAGAGCTCATCAAGAACCTGGACGCCGTGCCTGAGGACGTTCGTACCGTCGTTCGCAACAACGGCGGCGGTCACGTCAACCACACCATGTTCTGGGAGATCATGAAGCCGGGCGGCGGCGGCGAGCCCACGGGCTCCCTCGGCGAGCAGATCAAGGCCGACTTCGGTGATTTCGAAACCTTCAAGAAGACCTTCAACGAGACCACAGCCAAGCAGTTCGGCTCTGGCTGGGGCTGGCTCATCCTCAAGGGCGGCAAGCTGACCATCGTCACCACACCCAACCAGGACAACCCGCTCTCCACCGGCAGCTACCCCATCCTCGGCAACGACGTATGGGAGCATGCCTACTACCTGAAGTACCAGAACAAGCGTCCCGAGTACCTCGCCAACTGGTGGAACACGGTCAACTGGGAAGAAGTGAACAAGCGCTTCGAGAAGGCAAAGAGCTACTAAGCTCTCCACTCCTCAACATTGCAAAAGGCCGCGAGCAATCGCGGCCTTTCTGCATTCGTTCGCCATCACGTAGAGACTTCACTCCAGGCCGATGCAAAATGGGACATGTCTTTCCTCAGCGAAGAACAGCAGTCCTATCTGCGAAACCCGTTCTACAGCGCGCTCACCACGCGACAGAGCCACTTCGGCGAACGCATCAAGAACGTCCTTCGCTATCGGCCGCAGGTCCTGCCCTTCGCCTCAGTCGAGCACCAAGGCGAGTATGTGGACGCCGAGACACTTCGCCGAGACACCGATGCAGATTTCTGCGGCGTCCTGCCCTCCATCGCACCAGACACACCCGATGTTCTCTATGCCAGTTGCCTTCAGATGGCCTGGCGGCCACGCTCCCACTTCGCCATCCCAACCGCGACAGAGGGCGAATGCGAGCTGGGATCGGCAGATGCATCCGCCATGGTGGAACTGACGCAAGTCGCCTTCCCCGGCTACTTTCGTGCGGAGACCTGCCAGCTCGGCCGCTACATCGGCATCCGTGTCGACGGCCTGCTCGTGGCAATGGCAGGTCATCGCACACGCATGCCGGGCCTGCGCGAGATCAGCGGTGTCTGCACTCGCCCCGGCTACACAGGACGCGGCTACGCACAGCACCTGATCCAACGTTTGCTGATGGATCAGCCGGATGAACTCCCCTACCTGCACGTCATCAGCACAAACACTCGCGCCGTTCAGATCTACGAAAGACTCGGCTTCGTAACGACCGCCGAGGTGCCCTTCCTGAAGATTTCGCAGCGACCCTAAAGCGTCGCAAAGACCTCGCGAGCAGCCGCGACCGTCGCCTCAATCTCCGCATCACCATGCACCGCCGAAACGAACGCCGCCTCATACTGCGACGGTGGCAGCCACACACCGCGCTCCAGCATGCCGCGGTGGAACTGCCCAAATCGCTGCGTGTCGCTCTTCGCAGCATCCTCGAAGTTGTGTACCGGCCCACTCTGGAAGAACCACGTAAACATCGACCCCACACCGGCCATACAAAGCGGAATGCCCGCCTTCTTGGCCTCGTCCATCACACCATGTGCAATCCGGCTCGTAACCTCCGCAAGCGCGTCATAGAAGTCATCGCCACCATCGAGCAGCGCTTGCAACGTGGTGATACCGGCAGCCATGGCCAGCGGGTTACCGCTGAGCGTTCCCGCCTGATAGACAGGGCCAAGCGGCGCCAGCAGGTTCATAATCTCGGCGCGGCCACCGAAGGCGCCCACCGGCAGACCGCCGCCGATGATCTTGCCCAGCGTCGTCAAATCAGGCTTGATGCCGTAGAGTGCCTGCGCTCCGCCAAGCGACACGCGGAAACCCGTCATCACCTCGTCGAAGATCAGCAGCGTGCCTTCCTGCGTGCAGATCTCGCGCAGGGCTTCCAGGAAACCCGGCTGCGGCAGAATCGTGCCCGCGTTCCCCACCACCGGCTCCAGGATGATGCAGGCGATCTCGCCGTGATGCTTCGCGAAGACCTTCTTCACTTCCCCAATGTCGTTGTAGCGAATCGCCGTCGTGAACTGCGTCGTCTCCATCGGAATGCCCGCAGAACCGGGAATGCCGAGCGTGGCAACGCCGCTGCCGGCCTTCACCAGCAACGCGTCTGAGTGGCCGTGATAACAGCCCTCAAACTTCAGAATGCGATTCCGGCCCGTGAACGCCCGCGCAACACGAATGGCGCTCATCACAGCCTCAGTGCCGCTTGAGACGAAACGCAGTCTCTCGATCGAGGGCACCGCCTGCATCACCAGCGCCGCCAGGTCGGCCTCAGCGGCCGTCGACGCGCCAAAGCTTGTGCCCTTTGCCGCTGCAGCCTGCACAGCCGACACAACAGAAGGCGCGGCATGGCCCAGGATCATCGGCCCCCACGAGCCGAAATAATCGATATACCGATTACCGTCCGCGTCGAACAGGTAGGCACCCTCGGCACGCTCCACGAACGGCGGATCGCCGCCAACCGAGCGGAAGGCGCGAACCGGGGAATCAACGCCGCCGGGGATGAGTGACTCGGCGCGCTGCTGCAGCAAACGGGAGCGATCTAGCGAAAAAGGCATACCGAATCAGTATAGGTTTCACAGAATTCTCCCGCTTGTGTGCCGTCGCGGTCTCCCTGTGAGAATGCCCCCTGTTATCCTCAAGGCCAAGCGGATATCAGCGTGCGCGGGCTCTCAAGAACTAGTCGCGTCCATTCGCAACACGTAGCATCTGTGCCTCATCCGACGTAATCCATATCGATCTCTGGCTCGCGCCCACTGCTAAGGAATCAATCGTGAACGCACGCTCCACTGAGTCTGCACCGAAGACGAAGCCCGCCACCTACGCCGATGCTGGCGTCGACATCACCGAAGGCGACCGCACAAAACAGCGCATCAAGATGCTGGCGCGGAAGACCTTCAACAAGCAGGTCCTCAGCGAAATCGGCGGCTTCGGCGGCCTCTTCGCTCTCGACGTTGCCAAGTATCCAGACCCGGTGCTCGTCTCGAGCGCCGACGGTGTGGGCACCAAGCTGAAGGTCGCCTTCGAGCTCGGCATCCACCACACCGTGGGATGCGACCTCGTAAACCACTGCGTGAATGACATCGCGGTGCAGGGCGCGACGCCACTCTTCTTTCTCGACTACCTCGCCACGGGCAAGCTCGAAGGCGGCGTCATGGAGAAGGTCGTCGAAGGTCTCAGCGAGGCCTGCAAAAGCGCCGGCTGCGCTCTCATCGGCGGCGAGACGGCGCAGATGCCGGGCTTCTACAAGGACGGCGAGTACGATCTGGCCGGCACCATCGTCGGCGTCGTCAATCGCGACAAGATCATCACCGGCGAGAAAATTCAGGCGGGCGATGTGCTCTTCGGCCTGCCGTCGAACGGCCTGCACACCAACGGCTATTCACTCGCGCGCAAGCTGCTCTTCGAAGTAGCAAAGTACGGCCCGGACCAGTACGTTAACGAACTCAAAGACAAGACCGGCGCAGCCCTCATGCGGCAGCACCGCAGCTACCTCAGCATCGTCAAGAAGCTCACGGCAGCCAACCTGGTCAGCGGCATGGCGCACATCACAGGCGGCGGCATTACGGAAAATCTGCCACGCATTCTGCCCAAGGGCCTCTGCGCGCAGGTGGAACTCAACGCATGGGAGCCACCACCGCTCTTCCAGCATCTGCAGGCATTGGGACAGGTCGAGCAGGATGAGATGATGCGAACCTTCAACATGGGTATCGGCATGATCGTCGTGGTGCCGGCCGAGATGGCGAAGAAAGCCAAGGCCATCCTGAACCGCGCAAACGAGCGCCACTGCGTCATAGGTCGCATCGCCCGCGGCGAGCGGCGCGTCAACTACGTATGACGGACGCACGCACGCAGCGCCTGGGAGTGTTGCTCAGCGGTCGCGGATCGAACTTCCTGAATATTGCGGACGCCATCGCAGCGAACCGCCTGACAGGGTGCGAGATCGCCTGCGTCATCTCCAACATCGCAGATGCCCCGGGCCTGCACGCTGCCCGTGACCTCGGTCTGAAAACCGAGGCTATCGTCAGTAAGGGCGTTCCGCGCGCCGAGCACGACGCAAAGATGGTCGCAGCGCTGCATCAGCATGGCGTGGATCTCGTCATCCTCGCCGGCTACATGCGGGTGCTCTCACCGGAGTTCATCCGCGCCTTCCCCGATCGCATCCTGAACATCCACCCATCCCTGTTGCCTTCATTCCCCGGGCTGCACGCGCAACAGCAGGCATTGGAATACGGCGCCACCATCGCCGGCTGCACCGTGCACTTTGTCGACGAGGCAGTGGATCACGGCGTCATCGTGCTGCAACGCGCGATCCCAGTGCTGGACGCCGACACAGCCGAAACGCTGGCAAAACGCATCCTGGCGGAAGAACACATCGCTTACCCTGAGGCAATCCAGCGCGTATTGAGTGGACGGTATACGGTCGAGGGCCGCCGCTACATCGCACGCTGAATGAACCCCTGGGGTTGGCCGTTCTTGAATGGCCGTGGTTGAATATCCTCTGGAGATCTCGGTTGCATCCTCTCGGCCCCCCTGTCGGAAGCGAAGACGATACCGTCCGTCAGCAGATGGCGCAGTTCTTTGAACTGACTTCCGACGGCATCCAGTTCCTGAACCGCGACTTTGTCATCACTTTCATGAACGCCCGGGCACTCGCAATCCTGTCGCCCAGCGGCGAGGTCGTTGGCAAAAATATCTGGGAGAGCTTTCCGGAGGCCACACGGTCCGATCTGCCCTACTACGAGAGTTACACGCGCACCATGAACGAGCGTGTCGCGACTGAGTTTGAAGCGTTCTACCCGGAACCGCTCAATATCTGGTTCCACATCGAGGCCTACCCCTCCGACGACGGCATCATCGTCTTCTTTCGTGACATCACGGAAGACAAGCGAAAGCACGAGGAGTTTCGAAAGAAGAGCGAAGAAGCCGAACGTCAGCGCGCCGAAATCGAGGCCGTCTACCGGACAGCCCCCATCGGCCTTGCACTCTTCGACTTGGACGACTATCACTATCTGCGGCTGAACAACCGCCAGGCCGCATTTTTCGGCCTGAAGCCAGAAGAGGTCGTCGGTCGCACGCTCACCGAGATGGCGCCCATCCCGGGCTTGCGCGAACTCTTCGATAAGGTCGCCGCAGGCGAGCCGATTGTGAACTTTCCGCTGGAGGGCGCGCTCGTCAACGATCCCGACGAGCACCGCTACTGGACCGTCTCCTACTTCCCTGTCTATGGCGCCGACGGTACCGTCACCGGCATCACCGCTGCCTCCCTCGAGATCACAAACCAGAAGAAGGCCGAACTCGCTCTCATCGAAAGTGACAAGCTGGCAGTGGTCGGACGTCTGGCCGCATCTATCGCACACGAGATCAATAATCCGCTCGAGTCGGTCACCAACCTGCTCTACCTCGCAAAGACAAGCCAGGCGCTCGACGATGCTCAGGGCTTCCTGGACACGGCCGAGCGCGAACTGATGCGCGTAGCCGCCATCACAAGTCAGACACTGCGCTTCCACAAACAATCCACCAGCCCGCAGGCCATCACAGCGGAACAGTTGATCGCAAGCGTTCTCTCGATCTACCAGGGCCGCATCGTCAACTCGGGTGTGGAGATTAACCTTCGCCACCGCGACGCGCGCGCCGTGCGCTGCTTCGAAGGCGAGGTGCGACAGGTGATCAGCAATCTTGTCGGCAATAGCCTCGATGCGATGGCAACCGGCGGCGGCCGCATGTTGCTACGAAGCCGCGAAGGCGTGAACTGGACTACAGGCGAACGCGGCGCGGTAATCACCGTCGCGGACACCGGCAGCGGCATGTCGCCAGAGGTGCTGGCGAAGGTCTTCCGCGCCTTCTACACGACCAAGGGCATCACCGGAACCGGCCTCGGCCTGTGGATCAGTAAAGAGATTATCGACCGCCACCGCGGAACGCTGAAAGTAAGAAGCCGCGAGGGGCTGGGCACCGTCTTCAGCATCTTCCTGCCCTACGAAGCAGTCACGCGCTAGACGAAATCGGGTGCCCCACTCTTTCGCAGCTCCATCGCGAAAGGGTGGGTTTTCGCACGAAGTGCGACAGCCCTTCACCTACTCAGGCGCAGAGGCGGTTCGCACCTCGCGAAGAACCGCAGCGATACCAGAACCAAGGCTTAGATCTGCTGTTCACTACCAGCTTCACCCAACGTGACCATCACGTCCTGGCGACGCCGTCCACGGAAGACCGTAACCTTCACTTGGTCGCCCGTCTTGTGCGCGTTCATCACATTGTTGATGTCCTGCTCGCTGGTGATCTCCTGGCCGTCGACGGCCACGATAAAGTCTCCACCAAGCATCACGGGTGTGTTCCCCAGCGCCGCGCGCTGCGTTCCACCCTTCAGACCAGCCTTCTCCGCCGCGCCACCGGGTAGCACCCGCTGAATCAGTACGCCGTAATCCGACGGCAAACCAATCTGGTCTGCCAGGTCAGGCCCGATCTCAAGCGTCATGATTGCAAGCGTGGGCCGACGCACATGGCCATACTTTGAGAAGTCATCCAGCACGGCTCGCGCCGTCGCGATCGGGATCGCGAAGCCGATGCCTGCGCTCTGGTCCGCGCCATTGTTCGAAGCGATCATCGTGTTGATGCCGATCACCTGCCCGCGCGAGTTCATCAACGGTCCGCCCGAATTACCGGGATTGATCGCCGCATCCGTCTGGATGGCGTTGTCGATAGCCGAACCGGTCGGCCCGCGCACGCTACGGATAGCGGAAATGATGCCGCGCGTCATCGTGCCCGACAGTCCGAAGGGATTGCCGATAGCGAAGACCTTCTGGCCCACCTGCAGCGCGCCATGCGCCTCGGCCAGTTCCACCGGCTGCAGGTTGGGCGCGTTGATTTGTAGCAGCGCCAGGTCATGCATCTTGTCGACGCCGATCACCTGCGCCTTGTACTTGTGCTTGTCGAACAACTGCACCTCAACGCGCTGGGCGTTGTCGATAACGTGATTGTTCGTCAGGATGTGACCCTGCTTATCGATGATGAAGCCTGATCCCTGGCCCTGCTGCGGAACCGCACCGTAAAAGAAGTCGAAGGCAACCGCGGTCGACGTGATGTTGACCACGCTCGGTGTGACTCGCTTGTAGACGGCGATGTTGTTCTGCTCTTCCGCGTCATAGGCGGGCTGCGCATTTGCCACGTTCAGGTCGAATGTGCCCAGCGGCCCTTTACTGCTGACCAGCGTCGTCCCGCTCGACACAGACGGAGCGTAGCGCTCGACCAGCGCAGCAACTGAACCCGCTGTCCACAGATGCTGTGTCAGGAAGTAAAAACCGGCAACCAGAAGTACAACAAGCAGAACCCTACGCAACTTCATCCGCGGCGCCTCCAGGCGCGCCCTCAAATCCTGCGACTTCAGCAGGAACAGTCCTGTGAACGCAGCAAGATCAGTTTAGCCGCTGCCGCTCTACATCGCCTCTGCGTTACGGTCGGCTGCTTCCTGCCGAAGCAAAGCATAGAGCCTCGTCGCTTCATCCTGTAGATGCTGCAGTGAACCATCGTTGACCAGGACGAAATCCGCCAGCGCCGCCTTCCGCTCGTCCGGCCACTGCGCAGCCGCACGCCGGTCGAAATCTGCCGACGCCACCTCATGCGGCACAGACCCGGCCAGGCGCGCAATGTAGCGCTGTCGGCGAACCTCCAGCGGAGCCGTAACGACGACGATGCGATCAAAACGAGTGCGCCACGGAGCGCCATCACCCTCCGCAACCGGGCCACGGCCGTTAAACCGCGTCTCGAAGATCAGCGCGGACTCCACAATCGCAACCGCCGCCGAGTCGTTTTCTCCAACCCGATCCGCCCAGGCATCCTGCGCGGCGATTACCAAGGGATGGACCATCGCATTAATCTCATCGACGCGTCCCTCGTCAAAAGCGATGCGTGCCAGGGCGGCACGGTTGAGCGAACCGTCGCCTGAAACGACCGACGGCCCGAAATGCCTCTGAATCGATTCAAAAGCGGCCTCACCGGGCTCCATAAGCGCCCTTCCGACCTCATCCGACTGCGAAATCTGCGCGCCCAGATCGCGGAAAATGGCAGCAGCGGCCGACTTCCCGCTGCCCACCCCTCCCGTCAAACCAACGCGCAGCATAAAGCTATTTCAGCCCGCGGCGCAGCTTCGCAGCCTTCACAGTGTTGTGCATCAGCATGGCAATCGTCAGCGCGCCAACACCGCCAGGGACAGGGGTATACGCACTGCTGACCGCAAAAGCCGCCGGATCAATATCACCGATAACCACCGAACCACGCTTCGCAAACGTCTCATGCCGCTTGGCATCATTCGGGAAGAAACGTTCCACATCAGCGGCATCCGTCAGGCGATTGATACCCACATCAACCAGGACCGCACCCGGCTTGACCATATCCGCAGTAATGAAACCCGCCTTGCCGATGGCAACAACCAGAATGTCCGCACGGCGCGTGTGTTCCGCCAGATTGCGCGTACGACCATGGCAAACGGTCAGCGTCGCATTCGCCTGCAACAGCATGGCAGCAACAGGCTTACCCACGATGTCGCTGCGGCCCACGACAACCGCCTCGGCGCCTGCCGTAGGAATGCCGCTGCGCTTCAGAATCTCAAGAACGCCGGTCGGAGTGCATGGCGTCAGGGTGTCCTGGCCGATCTGCAATTTACCCACGTTGACAGGGTGGAATCCGTCCACATCCTTGTCGGGGTCCACGGCTTCCAACACCCGCTTCGTATCAACCTGCTTCGGCAAAGGAAGCTGCACCAGAATGCCGTCGACGTCGTCGCGGCTGTTCAGGTCGGCGACGATTGTCAGCAGGTCTTCCGTGGTGAGTGAAGCATCCGGGCGCAATTCGATGCTGCGAATCCCCAGCTCCTCGCACGCCTTGACCTTGCTGCGAACGTAGATGGCCGATGCAGGGTCTTCCCCAATGAGCACGACCGCAAGCCCCGGCGTGAATCCGAGTGCCGCTACCTGCTGCTTCAACTCTGCCCTGATCTCTGCCGCGGTTGCGGCACCGTCGAGTACGCGTGGTTCTGTCATATCTCTTTGAGGATACAAGGCGCCCATTCGCTACAGTTCGTCCATCGCACGAACAATTGTTGCTGTAAACGTGTATTGGCGCGGTTATCGCGCAGACACCAGCAACCCATCTCGCAGGGTCACGTCTAAACCAACAACTTAGCGGGGTGCGAAGCGAATGGAATCAATGCCGATCGACGGAAAGTTTACCGCAGAGGACGTCGCGAGCCTGCGGGGTGAGTTGGCGAGTTCTGGACTGGATAGCTGGCAGGCGGCAGAGCTGGTCAGCAGCTTCTTGGCCGCAAGGGGCTACGGCATATCAAGCGACGGAGCGCGCAGTGTGATCACGCGCATCGACGCCACACACTGCACCTTGGAATGTATGCAGCAGGAGCTGGAAACGCTCGCACTCGTCATGTAGAGCAGCATCCCTGCTCCGCCGAAAGAGGCATCGATCCATTCCGTTATTAACGAAGGGCCGCTACGCATGTAGCGGCCCTTCGCTTTACGCCCGAAACACCTTCGCAATCGAGAGGTTCTACTCGTACTTAAGCGTCTCGACAGGATCCAGCGAGGCTGCTCGATTTGCCGGCAGCGTGCCAAAGATGACGCCGACCAGCACACTCGTGAAAAGCGCAACCACCGCCGAAAGCCACGACATGGGGATGTGTACCGGCGTCAGCAGATTAACGCTGATCGGCACTGCGAGTCCCAGCAGCGTGCCGACGACACCGCCGCACAACGACAGGAACACAGCCTCTGTCAGGAATTGCAGGCGGATTTCACGTTTGGTCGCGCCAAGCGCCTTGCGGATACCGATTTCACGGATGCGCGCCGATACATTGGCGAGCATGCTGTTCATAATGCCTACACCCGAAACCACCAGCGTGATGAATGCCGCCGCGGTGAGCACGTACGTCAGGGAGTCGGCGACCTTTGCCATCGTGTCCAGGATGGCGACCATCGTAAAGGCGGTGTAGTTGCTAGTTTTACGATGGCGCGAGCGGATCAGCTCAAGGATGCGAGCACCGCCGCGCGGAACGTCCGCCGGATCTTTCATGGTGAAGAAGATCTCTTTCACCGTGTCTGTACCGGTAAAGTAGCGCGCAACGGTATAGGGCAGCAGCATCGTCGTTTCGCTGATCTCGGACTGTCCGAAGGTATCGACCCGCTGCTTGAAGACACCGATGATAGTGACCGGAACGCCGCTCATGCTCAGGACCTTGCCCACCGCGGCCTGGCTCGACCCGTAAATCTCCTTGGCAAGCGGCTCGACCATAACGCCGACTTTGTCATGCATCACGGAATCCTGATCGTCGAAGAATCTGCCTGCGAGAACGCCAAGGTTGCGAACATCTTTGTAGCGAGGCGAGACGCCCAGCAGCATGACGTCCTTCACCTTGCCGTCGCCGACGCTGACCGGCGTATGGATCTCCAGCATGGGAGAGCTCTGCGCAATGCCCGGGATCTGGGCCAGCACTGCCGCTTCGTCCTCGCGAGTCATGTAGTCGGGGGTCGAGGCACCGTCCGGGCCGATGGTGGCGCCGCCGTTGTACTGCATCTCCACCATGTTGGGGCCGATGCTCGAAAGCGTATCCAAGGCGTATTGGCGGCCGGTAAGGCCGACCGTCACCACGAGAACGATGGAAGCAGAGCCGATAATCATGCCGAGCATTGTCAGCAGGAAGCGAATCTTGCTGGCGCGAAAGCTGTCGAGCGCCAGCCGAAGCGTCTCGCTGAACATCAGCGAGGTCTTGGCGGATCGCAGTGTGCCTTCGAACGTGCTCTGGCGGTTGTCGGTTACGGCCATCTCTTCATGCTACCCGAGAGATAAGACGCGGCGGAATGGTTGCCGATGCAGATGTCTTATGTGTGATTTCGCCCCGATGCCGGTGGCCCGTAGATTTTTCGCTATCGAAGACGGTCTCGGCCTTCAACGGGAGCGAAAGTTGGGTCGATTGTCCGATCCTCTTCCATTCGTTTGGATCTTCCCCTGGCTCCACACGAAGTCTTCGTGGTTGGGTGGCTGAGAGACGGTGCGACCCCACACTGCTGCTGATGGCTGTGTAGGAGCCGCGCGGACTTGGCATCCTGTCCGCTGTGATCTTTTTTGTGGTTTCCTGCAGCAAGCGCCGCGTACCTCAAGGTCTGGGAGACCTTTCCCTTTGAGGCCGCGGGGCAATCGCTTGAGAGCGTCTCAATGCCGAAGCAGAGTCAGTGATCCCGTCAAAATGCCCGTCATGCCGGCGTGTAACGATTGAGAAGCATCCGAGCTTCGAAGATCGAACCGCAGAGCGCCGCTGTAGGTTACTCCTCTAACATGAAAGAGGAGCCCGTTATAGGTTTACTGAAGGCAGGCGGCGATGGAAGCCGCAGTGCACCCCTGGTGAAGGGAGCACATGTAACAGTCGCCGACGCAGACACCAGGGAGATGCATGACGGCAGTGAAGAAGACCGCTTTGATTATTGGGGCCGGCCCCGCCGGATTGACGGCAGCGCTGGAGTTCTGCAGGCGCTCGTCGATTCGCCCCATTGTCTTTGAGGCGAGTGAGCGCGTAGGCGGCATCTCCTGCACAATTCGCTACAACGGCAATCGCATCGACATTGGCGGCCACCGCTTCTTCTCCAAGTCCGATCGCGTGATGGACTGGTGGACGTCGATCATGCCGATCCAGCAGCAGGGCGACTCCCACGTTGCTGCAATCTCGTATCACAATCAACAGCGCGTGGTTCACACGGATCCCCACCTGGCACCCGACGTGGACGATGATCCAGACGCGGTGATGCTCATCCGGCCGCGTAAGAGCCGGATCTATTTTCTGCGGTCGTTCTTCGACTACCCGCTGACACTTTCAGTCGGAACGCTGCGCCGTCTGGGTCTACTGCGAACTATCCAGATTGGATTCAGCTATCTCAAGGCTCGACTATTCCCGCGGCGCCCAGAGAAGACGCTGGAAGACTTCCTAACGAACCGCTTTGGCCGGACGCTCTACCTGACTTTTTTCAAGAGCTATACGGAGAAGGTCTGGGGTGTCCCATGCGAGCAGATTGATGCGTCGTGGGGTGCACAGCGCATCAAGGGACTGTCTCTGCGCAAGGTCGTTTCTCACTTCTTTGCCAAGGTCTTTCGTGTGAGGAAAACAGACCCGACCGACATCAAGCAGAAGGATTCGGAGACGTCGCTGATTGAGCAGTTTCTGTATCCGAAGTATGGTCCGGGCCAGCTCTGGGAGCGTGTGGCGAAGATGGTCTGCCGCGAGGGTGGCGAGGTCCGCATGGGATGGCGCATCGTCGGGCTGAATGTTGCGCGCGGAGCGGATGGGATTGACCGCATCACTTCTGTAGAGGCGACGAATCCCGGTGGCGAAACGGTGACAGTGGACGGGGACTTCTGCTTCTCGACCATGCCGGTTCGTGACTTGCTCAAGAATCTGCATACCCAGATTCCTGCGGAGATATCGGCGATCGCGAATGGGCTGGTCTATCGCGACTTCATCACGGTCGGCTTGCTGGTCGATCGACTGTTACTAAAAGAGAAGGATGGATCGCCGCTCAAGGACACCTGGATTTATATCCAGGAGCCAGATGTACTAGTGGGCAGGCTGCAGATCTTCAATAACTGGAGTCCTCACCTGGTGGCGGACCCTTCCAAGATATGGATTGGGCTCGAGTATTTCTGCTATGAGACGGATCCTCTATGGAAGATGCCGGATGCGGAACTTGCAGCGTTCGCGATCGCAGAGGTCGGGAAGATCGGTATCCTGCGTGGCGATGAAGTACGCGACTCGTGTGTCTTCCGTGTGCCGAAGACTTACCCCGCCTACTTTGGCACTTACGACCGCTTCGATGAGATTGTGCGTTACGTCGACCAGTTTGAAAATCTGTATCTGCTGGGCCGGAACGGCATGCATAAGTACAACAACCAGGATCACTCGATGCTGACGGCGATGACCGCAGTCGATAACATCCTGGCGGGGAAGACCACCAAAGACAATCTGTGGTCCATCAATACCGAGCAGGATTACCACGAACACAAGGATGGCGAAGCTGAGCCGGGTGGCGTGAACGAGCCTGCGCCTGACGAAGGCGTTGCGGCATGACCTCCTCTGCCGCTGAGGAGAGACCGGGAGTGGATGCGTCCGCGTCCACTCTTCCGGGCGAGATTAGCCTGACACGCGCCATCCGGTCGCACCCGTGGCGTGCATTCCTGGCGCTTACGGTGCTCTACGTTGTCGCGGTCACCTGCCTCTCATCCCTGAAGCTGTTGTGGCTGGATGAGCTCTTCACTCTGCACGTGGCTCGCCTTGGTAGCGTCGCGGCGATCTGGCATGCACTCGCGATGGGAGCCGACCCCAATCCGCCGGTCATCCATGTTCTTGTCCACTTCTGCCGGCTGCTCTTCGGCGAGCGTGAGTTCGCACTGAGGCTTCCGGCGATGGTTGGCTATTGGATCGGGTTAGTCTCGCTCTTCACTTACCTGCGTCGTCGCGTTCCTGCGGAGTGGGCGTTGGGCGGCACCGTGCTTTCCATGACGATGGCCGCCTTCGATTACAGCTTCGAAAGCCGTTCCTATGGCATCTTTTACGGCCTTGCGATGCTGGCGTTTCTGAGCTGGTCTGAAACGACGGAAACAAGGCATTCGCGCAGATCTCGTTATGTCTGGCTGTTGGTCATGATCGCAGCACTTGGCCTGGGTATTTCCACGAATTATTTCGCGGTGCTGGCATTTCTGCCCATCACAGCCGGTGAAGTCGCCCGTACTGTGCGACTTATCTTGAAGTCGCGCCACGACACCTATAGGAACACTGAACCGAACTTTCTCCGCCTGATTGATTGGCGTATCTGGCTTGGGCTTGCGCTTGCGATCAGTCCGCTGCTTGTGTTTCTTCCGTTGATCAATCGGGATATTGCGCAGTTCGCACCCCACGCGTGGAACAAGGTATCGATCGACCAGGTCTTTGATTCCTACACCGAGATGGTCGAGACCATCCTGTATCCGCTGCTTGCGTTGTTCGCAGTTGCTGCAATCAAGCTGCTTCTCTTCTCACCGAAAATGAATGGCTATGCAGAAACTGCCGCTAACGACGACGCGCCGCGCGTTCTACCGGTGCATGAGTTGGTCGGTATTGTCTTCTTGATGCTTTATCCGTTTCTTGGCTACTTAGTGGCCTCCGTACGAGGCGGCATGCTGTCTCCTCGCTTTGTCATTCCCGTCTGCTTTGGCTTTGCAGTCAGCGGAGCACTTACCGCCTATCGACTATCCGGCCGCAGCCGCATCGCGGGTCCGGTCTTTCTCTGTTTTGTTCTGGCCTGGTTTGTCAGCCGAGAGTCGGTTGTAGGCTACGACTACTCCGAGCAGAAGCAATGCTTCCACAAAGTGGTGGATCGCCTGCCGCTTGCCTTTGCGGGCCTGCCGGCAGATGCACCGCTCGCAATTCCCGATCCGCTGATGGCACTCACTTTTCAGCATTACGCGCCGCCTGTATATGCTTCGCGCGCTGTCTTTCCAGTTGATTTTCAGGCCATTCGCAAGTTCCGCAGGGATGACTCGCCCGAGCAGAACCTCTGGGCCGCTCGTTCCCTATACACGCTGCGCATCGTACCTATGGCGACGTTTCAGAAAACAGTTGGAAAGTATGTTGTTCTTGCGAGCGACGGAAACTGGCTGCTGAAGGATCTTGATCGCCACCACTACGCCGAGCATCGCTTGCCCATCAACACACGCGCAGGAGCTATCGGTGGTTTCACTCCGCTGAGCCACGGTCTGCCTGTTTTTTACGTGGCCGATGGGGTCGCGGTGCAGACAGGCCCGCTTTCGCCAGAGTTGCTGCCCATTCCATTCCGTTTGCAGGACAACTTACCGGAGTCCCCTGACCTCCAGTAACATGCGAAGTCTCGCATCTGTTCGACGACGCATAGAACGCCAAGGTCTGCCAGCGGGAGCACGCCTACCGATCTCCCCTCTTGATACGCAACCGAGGGCTTCCTCAGGCATCCAAGGCCTTGAAGAGACAGATAGTTCATAGCCATTTACTGACTGGTTTGTAACCCAAACCCGGTAAACCGAGTGTCGGATTGAATCCGTGAGGAGTTTCGCAATGCATAAGTTTGGTATCTGGGCGCCCAAGGCGCAGAAGATGTCCCTGTCCTGGCGGGGCCAGGTGTTACCGATGAATGGCCCAAGCCATCGTGGCTGGTGGACGCTTGAAGTGGAGGAGGCAGGATGTGGCGACCGGTACGCCTTCCTGCTCGATGACGACCCGACGCCTTACCCGGATCCGCGCAGCGTTCGGCAGCCGGACGGCGTGCACGGAGCCTCCGAACTATATCGTCACGACAACTTCACATGGCACGATCAGCTCTGGCGCGGATCGCCAAAGACCGGCGCCATCATCTATGAACTGCATATCGGCACGTTCAGCGCTGAAGGTACGTTCGATGGTGCGATCCCCAAACTGCAATATCTCGCCGAGCTTGGCGTGACGCACGTCGAAGTGATGCCGGTGGCCGCATGGGCCGGCAAGCAGGGCTGGGGATATGACAGCGTCTCACTCTTCGCGACGCATGAGCACTACGGCGGCCCGGATGGTTTCAAGCGCTTCGTCGATGCATGCCATGCCACAGGTCTAAGCGTGATCCTTGACGTGGTCTACAACCACTTCGGACCGGTCGGCAACTACACCGGCAAGTTCGGACCGTATCTGAACCACAACCGCAAGACACCCTGGGGCGACGCCGTAAACCTGGACCAGGAAGGCAGCGACGAGGTCCGCCGTTTCTTCGTCGACAACGCCATCATGTGGCTTAAGGACTATCACTGCGATGGTCTGCGCTTCGACGCAGTACATGCCTTCATCGACTTGTCCGCCGTGCACTTCATGGAGCAACTCTCAACGGAAGTGGAGCGCCTGGGCGCCACGGTCGGGAAAGAGTTCTACCTGATCGCCGAGAGCGACCTGAACGACCCCCGTGTCATCCGTCCGCGTGAGGCGAATGGGTACGGCATGGATGCGCAATGGAGCGACGATTTCCATCACTCCCTGTTCGCTGTTCTCTACTCGCCGAAAGAGGGCGAGACGGGCTACTACGGCGACTTTGGAACGCTCGCCGATCTGCATAAGTCCCTGCAGCATGCCTATGTCTACGACGGTCAGTATTCCGGCTATCGAAAGCGCCGGCACGGTCGCCCTGCTGACGGTCTGTCAGCGCATCACTTCATCCACTTCGATCAGAATCACGACCAGGTTGGCAATCGCGGATGGGGTGAACGGCTGGAGCACCTGATCGAAACGGACACTGCAAAACTGTCCATTGGCCTGGTACTGTTAGCGCCCTACACCCCAATGCTCTTCATGGGGGAAGAGTGGGCGTGCTCCACACCGTTCCTGTACTTCGCAGATCACGAAGATGAGGAGATGCGTCGACTGGTAGCCGCAGGCCGTAAGAGCGAGTTTGCTGCCTTCGGCTTTGACGGTGACGTGCCGGATCCGGAACAGGAGAAAACTTACACCGACTCAAAGCTGAAGTGGGACGAGCAAAAGGATGAAAAGCATGCTGACTTCCTGGCGTGGACCAAGGCACTCATCAAGCTGCGGCGCAGCCGTGTTTGCTTTAACGATGGCGATATGCACCATCTCCACGTGTCTTCCGATGAAGAGGCAAGAACGCTTGTTATGGAGCGCGATGAGGCGCGTGTCGTCGTGAACTTCGGGGATCAACCATTCAGCTTTGCCCTACTGGAAGGCGAAACGCTGGAGCTGGTATCGCGAAGCGGCGTGGATGTGCGTGACGGCTACCTGAACGTTCCTCCGATGACGCTTGCTGTCTTCCTGTCGACGTCGGAACAGGCAGAAGACCGGAAGGTTGAAGCTCGCTCCAGGTCATAGTTGCCACCCCTGCGGTCCGTTGTGGAACAGTATCGCTACTGTTCTGCGGCGGGCCGCAATGGACTTCAGAACACACCTGGCTCTAACCTTCTCCTGCCGCTTTCACGGGCGGGTGAAGGCATCCCATGAGAACTCGCGCAGCACTACTCTTTCTCCTGTTGCTGACCTCGTTGCTCGAAGCACAGACGACGCCGACCACAAACCGCCAGGGCACCGCCGATCTGGGCATGTCATACGGCATCCGAATCGGTCCCGGCATGAACTCCGCCAGCGTGGGCGATGAGAGCTATCACAACAACGCCGAGCCGCATCGCAAGCGTGTACTGGCATGGATCGACATCAGCAACGGTTATCAGCATGACTCGGTCTCGCATGCGGTTGCGACGATCGAACGGCTTGGCTACGAGACTGGTGCCTACGACACCTTCATCCGCACCGACTCGCACGCGATCACCAAAGGCACAGTCACAGGCAGTGATGGCCAACCCCTCCTGTACGCAAAAAACTTGAATGACTTCGACGCGATCTTCTTCTTTGGCGTGCGTGAGATCGATCTGGCAGCGTCACAGAAGAAGGATCTTCTCGCGTTTGTCCATGATGACGGCAAAGGCTTTGTTGCAGCACACGCAGGCGCCACGGCCTTCTTCTCATGGCCCGACTTTGGCGAAATGTTAGGTGGCCGCTTCGACGAACATCCATGGGGCATTACGGATGCGCCGGTGCTCGTGGAAGACAACAACTTCCCCGGCATGACGAATCTGCCGCCTACCTTCCAACACATCGACGAGTACTACCAGATCAAAGATTTCTCGCGAGCCAGGGCCCACGTCCTTCTGCGATTGGACGTGTCGAAGCTGGACATGACAGTGCCGCTGGTGCACCACAAGGAGGCGGACTTTCCGCTGGCGTGGGCGAAGAGTTACGGCAAGGGTCGCGTCTATTATTCCGCGCTCGGCCACGATCCCAGTACCTGGGACGATCGCGCGGTGCAGCAGATGTACTTTGAGGCGCTGCGCTGGGCACTGCACCTGACGGATGCAGAGATCACGCCGCGACCGTTGCCGGCCGAAGCGAAGCCTCTACGATAAGCCGAGTTGCGAGAAGAGCGATTGGAAACGCGGATCGTCGCGAACGTTATCGAAACGCGGATCGATACGCAGCGTAATCAGTTCAAAGCAGCGATGCTGGAAGGCCAGTTCCAACCGCTCAAACCCCTCATCCATGCGGCCCAGTGAGAAGTAGATGAGCGCAAGTTCAAAGGGTGAGATGTAGCGCTTCTTCGATAGTTCGTTCAGGTCCTTCAACAGGCGCGATGCATCCTGCTTACGGCCCACGATCGCGTAAGTTCTTGCCAATGCACCGACGATGCGTGGACTCGGCGGCGACAGTTCAATCGCTCGCTGGAAAGCAGCGATGGCCTCCTCGAGTTCGCCACGTTGTTCCTGCACCAGGCCGAGTGTCCAATAGGCCGCGGAGAAGTGCGGATTCTGCTCGATGGTGTGATCGCACTGTTCGAGTGCCCTGTCGTACTCGCGACGAAAATGATAAATCTGCGCCATGTCGCGCGCGATGATGGATGACACCGGATCGAGGCTCTGCGCGATCATGATCTCCTGCAGCGCCTCGTCCAGCCGGCCCAGCGTGACCAGGCACGACATCGCAAACCAGTGATGCGCAACCGAATTTCGCGGATCGAGGCGGATCGCTTTGCGGAACTCCTTCTCCGATCCGGACCAATCCCAATCCTGGATCGCCTTTACGTGTGCCAGAGACGTATGCGCCTCGCTCGACTCGTCGTCGAGCAGCACAGCGTGCGAAGCGTTCGCAGCCGTCTTGGTCCACACTTCTGTCGGCGCAGCCACGCCGTAGTTGGCCATCAGCAACTGCGCATCCGACATGCCGGCGTAGGCCTTGGCAAAGCCTGGATCTTCTTCTGCTGCCTTGCCGAAGTACTCCATAGCCTTGCGCAGACCACTCTCCGTGCGCTGGTTGAACTGGTAGACGCCCTGCAGATACATGTTGTTGGCGGCCAGGTTGCCGACCTTCGTCCGCGGCCCGCCTGAGTCACCCACCAATTGCGGCATAACAGCGCCAATGACGGTGGCGGCAATCTCTTCCTGCAAGGCGAAGACATCGTCATAGCGACGGTCGATGGACTCTGACCACAGAATGCTGCCGCGCATAGTGTCGGTCATCTGCATGGTGATGCGCATCGTGCCCTGGGCCGTTCGTACCGTGCCGCCGATGAAGACGGCCGCCTCTTCCAGGCTCTCCTGCCGCGTGGACGATTCGTCCATCACGACGATGGAGTCGACCTTCGACAGCGCGTGCACGATCTCACTGGCGAGGCCGCGGCAGAATGAGCTTTCTGCCCCGTTCGGGCTGCAGTCTTCAAAGGCGCGAACAGCGACGGTGTTGCGGCTGACCAGCGCGGGCACGTGCGGCCGCTTGACCGGCGACGGATCCACCTGGCGAAACGTGGGTGCGTAGCCCCCTTTTGGCATCTCGATGACGAGATCGTCTGCCTGGCCCTCTTCGCGATAGTACGTCTGCAACCGTATGCGCAGGCGCCGCGCCTGCACGCGCACGATTGGATCCATGCGCGGATCAAAGCTGTCGCTCTTCCCGAAGACATCGACCCCGATGGGGTATTCCTTCAACTGATCGCCGCGCCCGGCCAGCGACTCGTCGACGATGAAGCCAAGGAAGCGCTGCAATCGGTCGCCCTGGCGGAACGACTTACTGCTGATGATCTTATGAAGCTGGCTGCGAACCGCCTCATCAAAGGTAGATTTTTCTTTCACGATTTGGGTCTTCGCCGGCACCGCACAATACTAATGGAACTTACAAAGAAAACGCTCTGGGTCGCAGCAAAACATGCCCGCGGAACGTGCGAACACCGTTACACCGTTGTACCGGCATAGGCCCGACCTTAGAATCATCACGCTATGGTCCCCACAATTACTGACGCCCCGATTGTTCCCGCAAAGCCTTACGGCCACGTGTTGACGAAGGTTCCGGTCGCTCCCAAAGAGGGGTATCGCATCGCTGCCTATCAGCTTGTCGATTATCTCGAGCTGCTTGGCGTCGAGGTCGTCTTTGGTCTCTGCGGACACACGGTCATCGCGGTACTGGATGCGCTGGGCAAAAATCCCAAGGTGAAATTCATCACCACGCGTCACGAGCAGACGGCGGCACACGCTGCCGATGGGTATGCGCGCGCCTCGGGCAAAGTAGGTGTCGTCCTAAGTCACTTAGGCCCGGGACTTACGAACGCGGCCACCGGTGTTGCGAACGCGGCACTCGATTCCGTGCCGATGGTTGTCATCGCGGGCGATGTGCCGTCGTACTACTACGGCAAGCATCCGCACCAGGAGATCAACCTGCACGCCGACGCGGATCAGAGCCAGATCTACCGGCCCTTCTGCAAGCGTGTGTACCGCGTAGACCGAGTGGAAGATCTGCCACGTGCGATCGAACGCGCCTTCTATCTCGCGCAATCGGGCCGTCCAGGTCCTGTGCTGGTCGATGTACCGATGGATATCTTCTCCGCCGATTTGAAGGAAGGTTCGTTCTCGAAGACGCCGCCAAAACTCAGCAAGCAGGCGATCGATCCCGACTCCGTCGAATACATCATCAACGCGCTCGCGACTGCCGAGCGGCCCGTACTCTACGCCGGTGGCGGTGTGATCTCGGCCAAGGCAACGAAGGAACTGCAAGCCCTCGCCGAATCGCTCGAACTACCCGTGGCGCACACGCTCATGGGCAAGGCCTGCATGCCGGAAAAGCATCCGCTGCTGATGGGACAGACCGGCTTCTGGGGCATCCCCGTCTCCAATGAAATGTGTCGCGAAGCCGACCTGATCCTCGCCGTCGGCACACGCCTGGCCGAGGCCAACTCAAGCTCTTGGGAGCCGGATTTCACCTTCGACAACCCACGCCTCATCCACATCGACATCGATATCCCGGAGATTGGACGGAACTACCAGACAGAGCTGGGTGTCATCGCCGACGCAAAGGTCGCACTCGCCGAACTCGCTCGCGCCGCACAGGGCCGCAAGCACGTCGAACGGCCCGGCATGCGCGAGAAGATCGCCAAAGCACGTAAGGAATTCAGCGACCTGTGGGCCGATGAATGGACTTCTGAGCAGTTCCCGCTACGACCTGAGCGCATCCTTGCCGAACTGCGCAAGGCGGTGCCGGACGACGGCTTCATCGTCACCGACGTGGGCTGGAATAAAAATGGCGTCGCACAGCAATTCGACTTCCCTGTCCCGGGCACCTTCATCACACCCAGCGGACTTGCCACCATGGGCTTCGGACCCGCAGCCGTCCTCGGCGTGAAATACGCGCAACCGCACCGCGTGGCACTCGCACTCATCGGCGACGGCGCGTTCAGCAGTAATCCCGGTATCGTCGCAACGGCCATGGAAGCAGGCCTTGCCTGCATCTGGTTAGTGATGGATAACTCAGCATTCGGCACGATCGCAGGCCTCGAGAAGATGCACTACGGCTGGAGCTTCGGCTGCCTCTTCGAGTGCAACGGCAAAACGTATAACGTGGACTACGCCGCTATCGCACGGGCCTACGGCGCACGCGGCGTCGCCATCAAATCCGCCGCAGAGCTGGGACCAGCACTGGAAGAAGCGATCGCCTCTGGCATGCCCACTGTCATTCAGGTGCCGATGGAGAACGCGCCCACACCGACACCGGGCCACTGGAACATCAACGACATCTACCGTAACGGAGAGTAAGTCCGATCTATTTTCAAACCAGGAGGCGAAGGATTATCCCTTCGCCTCTTGGTTTACCTACCCTAAAGATTTAAGCGATTCAACGCCCTAGCACTGCTTGCAACCCGTCTCACGCGTAAGGCTCAGCAGAATCGTCGACATCGTAAGCCACCCCACCATCAGCAGAAAAGCAACCTCATAGGCATGCACCCCATACACATGCGCGCCCTTGATGAGTTGCCCCGTCCAGTGACGGTCCAGCACCGCGCCAATGGCAGGCGTTAACAACGTGGGACCAATCATGTTGCCGATATTGACCGTGCCGGAGATTGACCCAAGATACTGCGGCGGTACCGACTCCTTGGCATAAGCGAACCCGATCACCACAGACCCGCTGGCCATACTGGTAATCGCCGCAATCGCAATGAAACCAGCGAGCGGCAGCTTCGGCGTGTAGAACATCGCAACCCACCCCAGCAGCGCGAGGAACACCCCGGCAACATAGATCGGCTTACGGCGGCCAATCCGATCCGACAACGCACCGCACAGGGGGCTCGCCACAGCCCAGCACACAATCATCACCGAGCAGACCTCCGCCGCGGTCGTCTGTTGCAGCCCGAAGCGCGAGCGCAGGTAAGGTGATCCCCAAAGCCCCGTGAACGACAAAATCGACCCAACAATGCCGCCCTGCGCGAGGAAGATCAGCCACGTATTCCGAAAGCCGAAGATACGCCCGAAGCCACGCAGCCGTTCCACGAACGACGCGTCCCCCTGGTGAACGTCCGTGGGTGCATAGGTAGCGAAGCCCGCGTTCACCGGATCATTCTTCACGAAGAAGAAGGCCAGCAGACCAATGCTGAGAACAACCACGGCCGAGCCAAAAACAACGGGTCGCCAGCCAAAGCTCTGAATGGCCAGACGCAGCGGCACCTGCGCAAACAACGCGCCAAGATTCCCGAAGAGCAGTCCCAGGCCCGACAGCATCGCGAAGCGCTTCGCCGGAAACCAGTGAGTCGCCAGCGTCAGCAGCGTGACCCAACCGACTGCCGAAGCGGCGCCAATGATCAGCCGGCCAAGGCAGGCCAGCGCAAAGTTATCCGTCGATGCGAAGAGCAGCGTGCCCACCGCCGCCGCGATCGAGCCACTGATCAACAGCTTGCGTGCACCCCACGAGTCGATCAGGATGCCCGTCGGGATCTGCATCGCAAGGTACGAGTAGTAGTAGAACGCCGACAGATTCCCCAGGCTTGCCGCACCGATCGAGAAGGTACGCATCAGTTCGTCGGTCATGACCGCCGGCGACACCCGCTGATAGAAACCCGAGAGATAGAACGTAGCGGCCAATGCCCAGATAGACCAGGAGAGCCAGGCGGGCGGATAGCTGCGACCGGCACTGTCCGGAGCCGCAGGGGAAGCGTGTGTCGTCTTCTGTACGATCAAAATCCCGTCGTTTCTGTTGGTCGCTAGTTGATCGAGAACCACCGTAAACAAAGGGCTCCCAGAGTGCCACCAACCGTATCACTGCCCTGAAATCGGCAGCAAGAAAGGAACGGTATCGCCACGGTAGAAACCGTCCCGCGACCGCATGGCGCTGCTAACCTTGGCATCAAGATTTTTGTGCCTGGTCGATTCGCATTACGCTTGGTCAACTGCGTCGCAGCCGCTCGTCCGGGCTGACTCCGATGCGGCAAACGCGGAACGTGCAAAACAGGATGGAGACCGCATGACAGAGCCCTGGCGAACAGGCATTACCACATACGACGAAAAGAACATCTGGGTCGGCGGCTATGCAATAGGCGACCTGATGCAAAGGGCCACCTTCGCCGAGACGATCTTCCTTCTGCACGCGGGCCGCTTGCCCAGCAAGGAGGAGGGCAAACTTCTGGATGCCATCCTTATTTCGTCCGCAGACCACGGTCCCGGCTCACCTTCAGCAGCAACCGCACGACTCGCCTGCTCTGGCAATCGCGGGTCCGTCTCCTCTGCAATCGCCGCAGGCATTCTCGCCATCGGTGATCAGCACGGCGGCGCCGGCATGGAGTGCATGGAAGTTATCGCAGAAGGTGTAGCAATTGCGAAGAGCGAAGACCTTACGCTGCAAGAGGCAGCGGAGAAGCTCGTCGACAACTACCGTGCGCGTGGTGCACGCGTCGCAGGCATGGGGCATCGCCAGCACACCAGCGACCCGCGTAAGGAAGTCCTCTTCGGCATGGCGGAGAGCTATGGCCTCGCAGGCGACGGCGTGAAATTCATGCTCGCACTTGAAGACGCTGTCGCCGCCAAGGTCAAGCCGCTACCGATCAACATTGACGGCGTGCTCGCTGCCATCCTCTTCGATCTCGGCTTCCCGCCGCTCATGGGCAGGCTCATCTTCATCATCGGCCGTACGGCAGGCCTCAGCGCAGAGGTAGCCGAAGAACTCGCGCGTGAGAAGGCCATGCGCATCAAGGTACCCGTAACGTACGACGGCCCGGCACCACGCAAACTGCCTTAAACAGATCCACCGTAGTCAGGAGCATAGGAATGGCACCGAAAGTCATCACGGAAGAGCAGAAGGAACAGATCGCAGAGATGGTGGCTCGCGCCAAAGTCGCACTGGATGCCATCAAGGACTACGACCAGCCAAAAGTCGACCGCCTGTGCCAGGCCCTTGGATGGGCCGTCGCGAATGAGACGACCTTCACGCGCCTCTCCAATAAGAGCATCGATGAGAGCGGCCTCGGCGATCGCGAGACGCGACCCGGCAAGCGCACCAAGGTCGTCGGTGTTCTGCGTGACGTGCTGCGGCAGAAGAGCATGGGCATCATCGAAGAGATTCCTGAAAAAGGCATCGTCAAATACGCCAAGCCAGTCGGCGTCATCGCGGCACTCGTCCCCGTGACCAACGCCGCGTTGACGGAGATCGTCACCGGCATCTTCACCATCAAGGCGAAGAACGTAGCCATCTTCGCGCCACACCCGGCAGCGAAGAACACCACCATCGAAACCGTCAACATCATGCGCGAAGTACTGAAGCGCGAAGGCGTACCAGAGGATGTCTTCCAGGTCATCGAGAAGCCCAGCATCCCCGTCGCCAACGAACTGATGGCATCGTGCGACCTCACCGTAGCAACCGGCGGCCCAGCGATGGTGAAGGCGGCCTACAGCTCCGGCAAGCCTGCCTACGGCGTCGGCGCCGGCAACGCCACCATGGTCTTCGACGAAACCACCATCGCCGAAGAGGCCGCGAGGAACACGCGCATCAGCAAGGCGCATGACAACGGCTCCGGCTGCTCCTCTGACGGCAACCTTGTCGTCGAAGCCACGGTCTATGACCGCGTGCTGCAGTGTCTGCAGGATGAGGGCGGCTATCTCGTCTCACCGGAGGAGAAGATCAAGCTGCAGGCAATCATGTGGGATGACGAACGCCATCGCACCGCGCCCACCATTGCCCGCGCAGCAAGCGTGATTGCAGAACTTGCCGGCTTCTCCATCCCCGAGGGCAAGCGCTTCCTCATCGTGCCGGAGACCGGCATCGGCAAAGACTATCCCTTCTGCAGCGAGAAGCTCTCGCCCGTCCTCGCAATCTTCAAGTACGACGGATGGGACAACGCGCTGAGGATGGTGACCGATATCTACAAGGTCGGCGGCCGAGGCCACTCTGTCGGCATCTATTCCTTCAACGATGAGCACATCGATGAACTGGCACGCATGGCGCCCGTCAGCCGCATCACCGTGCGGCAGCCACAATCCCGAGCCAACTCCGGATCGTTCAACAACGGACTGGCCATGACGTCCAGCATGGGATGCGGCATCTGGGGCGGCAACATCACCAATGAGAACGTCGTGCTGAAGCATTACATGCAGACCACCTGGGTCAGCCGGCCCATCGCCGAGGACCGCCCACCAGACGAGGAAATCTTCGGCGAGTTCTACAACTCAAAGACCTACTGATCTCAGCAAACAAGCAAAGGGGTCTGTGCGCAAGCAGCACACAGGCCCCTTTGCCATGAACGAAAGCGACGACCAACCGATCGAACCCAAAAGGAAGGACCTGTGCGTTACCGCGCAGGTCCCTTTAGGCAAAAGTCGAGAATGAGTTAGTAGAGATACTTCAAAGCGAACTGCATGATGCGCGGATCCCCTGCCGTCGTGATCTGACCACGCGTACTGCTGTTCAACGCAGAACTGGGATTGCCGAAGACCGTCTCATTCGGGACGTTAAATACCTCCCAGCGAAACTGCATCTTGGTCGACTCGTAAACCCGGAACTCACGAGTGAGTGCCATGTCCAATTGATAGCTGGGCAGACCGTGAATCGTGTTGGGGCGGTTGAGCGCATAGACACCCGAAGCCGGCGCACTGAAATTCGCCGTCGACAGGTCCAGGTAGTTAACCGCCGTCGTTGACTGCAGCTTGGTCACCGCACCGTAAGGACTGCCAGTCTGGATGGCGATCTGATTGCCAATGCCGGTCAGTGCGTTATCCACGCCTGTCGTAACGCTGAAATAGCCGCCGCTCCGCGCGGTGAAGATGGTAGACAATCCCCAGCCGCCTAGGAACGCATTGGTGTAGCGCTCCTTGTAATGCTGCGGATTCAAAATCAACGACAGATTCGCCACGTTCCGGCGCTCCTGATCGCAGTTCGAATAGCTGGCCTGACGGTTGCCAGGAATCACATACGAAGGCCCCGTCAACTCCGTGGTGTACGCATCGCTCAGGCAATGCGAATAGGTGTAATTTGCCACCACATTCATCATCTTCGCGCGGCGATTCACAGACAGCAGCATGCCGTTGTAGTTCGCAATGCCGCCATCATCCAACTGGCCGATCGTTCCATAGAACGCGCCCTGCGTCGGATTAGCCAGGAACAACTGGCGACGGATGTTGGTGTTTCCCGTCGTCGAGCAGGCACCGCTGGTCGGCTGCGATGCCGTGGGGATGGGGCCACAACCCGTCCTCGACGCATTTCCATTGCCCGGGATATAAACGCCCGGATTCGCCTCGTATGACGTGGTCAGGTGACGTGTCTGATTGCCGATGTAAGTGGCCGCGAACAGGAACGTCTTGTACTGCTTCTGAACACTCAGGTTGTACTGCTGCAGATACATCTGTTTCAGGTTTAGCGGCGTGTTGACGTACACACCGTTCTGCACAAACGTTGTTCCGGAATTCAGATTCAGCAACCCTGGGAACGGATTGGTTCCGGTGTGGTTCGTGCTGTTGTATTCCGCATACGGATTCGCAAAGTTGGTGCTTCCCAGCGTGATCGTCTGGCCCCACGGCGGCGAGTTAGAATACCGCGTGTCGAAGAACATCTGCGGAGAATCGAAGAAGATACCGTAGCCGCCACGAATGCTCATGGTTCCATCTTCCGAAGGATCCCAGACAAATCCAACGCGAGGCTGGAAACCGCTGAAGATCTTACCTTTGTTGTAAGAGCGTCCGGGATACCCTGCATCCCCGGGAAAAATCAAACCCGCTGGAGCATTTGTGTAAACAGAACTCTTCTGCCCTGCGTTGAATCGGGCAATATCGAAATTCTGCGCATGCGAATTCACGTTGTAGAACGGGATATACGGCTCCCAACGCAGACCATAGTTCACCGTAAAGCTGGGCTTAACCTTCCAGGAGTCCTGCGCGTAGAACGCCACGTAGTGCCACCGGTCGTTCTCATAATCTGCAGCGCCTTGGCTGAACGCGCCCACGCTACCGGTCAGAAAATCCGCATACCCCACGACCTGCGACCCGGTGGCTCCCAGAATCGTTCCGTTAAAGGTGAATGCGCTGTTCGTGGGACGGTTGTTCACCGTGTTCATGTAGGCAAACAGGTATTGGCCACCAAAGGCGAACGAGTGCCGACCATGGACGTAACTGATGTCATCCGTAACCTGGTACTTCACGGTGTTGAAATACCCGGGATTATTGCCACCCTGCCCCAGCGCGAAGCCATTGGTTACACTGACCCCCATGAAGCCCCGCAGTGAGGGTGTGGTGTAAACATTGGAGCCAATCGACTGCGCATCGAAGAACGGCGCCAGCGAGCGCAGTCCAATGGTCCGGTCAGCCGTCAGGCGCAGCGAATTGACCATGTTGCTTGTGACAATGGTCGTGTGGCCCAGCGTCAGAGCCTGCACCTCGTTGTACTGCCCCACGGCATTCGCGGTAAGTACGTTGCCAGGACTTACAACGATCGGTGCGCTGTAACGCGCGTTGATGTAGCGGGCAAAGATCGACTGCTTATCGTTGATCGTGTAATCCACCCGGCCAACCGCTTGCTGATTTGACGAGTTGCCCTGCAACGGGACGTTGATGCGTCCGCAAGGATCCGTGTCGGGTGAGATGGGGATACCAGCTTTGATTGCAGCAAGCGCCTGCGCGCTGAACTGCGCCGGATTGATCCTGTTGCCAACCACCGTGACCGCCGGCGTCGCACCACCTGCAGCAACGCTCCGAAGTACCGTGCTGCCTGGAGTCTGGCCATAACAATTTTTCGGTGAGGCGGCCGTGCTGGTCTGAGGATCGGTGTAGTTGATCGAAGCCGCGAAGTCGCCGTTCAGCATCGCCTGCGTCGGCACACGCACCGTATTCGTCGGCGGATTCGAACGGTTGATGGTGCTCTGGTACCCACCAAAGAAGAACATCTTGTTCTTCATGACCGGGCCGCCAATCGTGCCGCCAAATTGGTTCCGCTTGAGACTGTCCCGCGTCTTGATGCGATTCGTGGTACCGATTGGCGTTTGATAACCAAAGTAGTTCGCCGCATTAAACATGTAGTTACGAACAAACCAGAACGCCGCACCATGAAAGTTATTCGTGCCACTGCGCGTAATCGCGTTAATCGCGGCGGACGCGTGGTTTCCATACTGCGCCGGCAAAGAACTCGTCTCGGACTTGAACTCCTGCAGCGCATCCGGAAAAGGCAGCGGCAGATTCAGATTGTTGAAGACGTCATTATGATTCGCTCCATCCAGAACGTATGCCACACCATTCGCCAGGCCTCCCGCGACTGAGATAGTAATGGTCGGAAAATTCTTGTTGGTATTCAAGTCGCCCGCGGGCGCCGTGGTGGTTGCGCCAGACAGTGCGATGAGTTGTGTTGGATCACGGCCGTTCAGCGGCAGCTCCACCACCTGGGTCTTGTCGATGACCTGACCAATACCATTGCTCACCGTCTCGACCTGTACTCCACCAGAGGTCTGTACCGTCACCTCTTCGGTTTGGGAACCAATGGAAAGCTTGACGTCATACGTCGGGTTACTGCCGACCTGCAGCTCAATACCGGTTACCGTGTAGCCCTGAAAGTTAGGCGCGGACACCTGCAGTTTGTACGGCCCAAGAGGCAGATCGGTTGCGGTATAAGTACCCGACCCGCTTGTCTTCACCGTGCGCACCAGTCCGGTGTCGGTCTGCGTTAGCGTAACGACCGCATCGGGCACAGAGGCGCCCGTCGGGTCCTGCACTGTACCGACGATCTGGGAAGTATTGAGTGATTGCGCCATAACCGGCGCGCAGCTTGCAATAACGGCTGCACAGGTTAGGAGCGTGCGGGTGAATCTCATGGATCTTGCCTCCAAAGGGTAATGCCGAGTTACACGGAAGCGGCCTTGCTCTATCCGTTTCGCGATCACGCGGGGCCATGTGTTGGGGACACAGGAAAGCCCGTTGCTTGATCGGACGGGATGCTAGGCTTCACGAAAAAATGAAGTCAATGAACTTACCGTGTTGACACCGTTCGTCGCAGCGTTACAACTTAGCCGCCTGCTAGCATCACGACCGGCGGAGACACGCCCGCAAGCGCGTCGCGAAAGCCGACGACGGATGCAAGGAGAAGCAATGTTTTCTGGCAGAGTTCTAACGCTCACGATGGCGATGACAGTGGCGCTCGCCATGCCGATCCTGGGGTCGGCACAGGCACCGGCAACAACCGATACAGGTTGCCCCGCACCCGGCGCGCGCGGACCGCGTCCCGGAGGCCTTGGCGGTCCCGGAGGTGCTGGCGGTCCTGGTGCTGGAGCAGCAAGACCGCAAGGGCCACCGCCTGAATTTACAGAAGCACCGGCAGGCTCGCCGAAGAAGCATCTCCTCATCTGGGCCGACACACGCAACGGTATCGCTCAGCACGATATCGGTCACGCCATCGCCATCATTGAAGAACTTGGCTATAAGTCCGGCGCGTATGACACATGGATCCGCACCGACTCCAACATCATCTCGCGCCATCCAAAGATGACCACCGGTGAACCCGCAAGTGGTGGTCCCAGCCTTTGTAACGTCGATGCCATCTTCTTCATGGGGCATCGCGAGATCGAACTGTCCACCGAACAGAAGACGGACCTTCTATGGTTCGTCCACGACGCAGGCAAGGGCTTTGTCGCGGCGCACGTGGGTGACACTGCGTTCCTCTCATGGCCTGAGTTTGGCGAGATGCTCGGCGGCCGCTTCGACCAACATCCCTGGGGCACCATCGAAGGCAGCGTCATCGTCACCGATCCAAAGTTCCCAGGCCTGAGCCAATTCGGTCCCAGCTTCACCATCCGCGACGAGTTCTATCAAAGCAGCGGCTTCTCACCGGACAAGAGCCGCGTGCTGATGCGCCTCGACACCACGAAGATCGACAAGACCAAGGCACGCGGCATGCAGGCTGCGGACTACCCATACGCCCTCGCATGGGCGAAGATGTACGGCAAGGGCCGCGTCTTCTACGCGACCTTCGCACACGCGCCGTCGACATGGGATAACCCAAAGATTCAGGAGATGTATCTGCAGGCCATCAAGTGGTCGCTGGGCGAGATCGAAGCGGATGTAACACCCCTGAAGATGCCACCGCCCACACCCGATGCTCTTCCAACACCCGCGGCCATTGGAACTCCGCAGTAGACACATCTCGTCATGTCGTAATAGAGAAGGGCCACCCGAGAGTGGCCCTGCTTGTTGCTTGCAATCGACTTACTTCGACTTACCGGCCTTGACCGCCGACTTACTTGCTGCGCCCTTCGGCAAAGCAAATGCAACAACAGCGTCCGCAACCGGATCTCTCAGGAACCCTCCACCGGCGGCGGAGACGACCACATACTGCCGTCCATTCTTACCCAGATATGTCGCAGGGACCGAGTGCGCCGGTGCGTCCACCTTTACCGACCAAAGCTCCTTCCCCGTCTTCGAATCGAAAGCACGGAACTTACCATCAACCGTCGCGCCGATAAAGATAAGTCCGCCCGCCGTATTCATGCCGCCACCAAGATTCGGTGTCCCGGTCTTCAGCCCCTTCGCCTCTAACTCATCGAAGGCACCCAGCGTAGAGCGCCATGCGATGTCCCCGGTGTTCACGTTTACAGCAACCAACTCGCCCCACGGCGGAGGCGCGCAGGAGTAGCGCGTATCGGCCTGCCAGAACCGCTGCCCCTCCGGCGTCGTCTTGCTGTACTGCATGGCACCCGGCTTCGGTGCAGCAGCGCGGTCGGCAAACTCCTGATCATTCGCAGGCGCTCCTGCAGCTGGCGGCCCGCCTTCACGTGGTGGCCCACCGGCTCCGCGTGGCGGTCCTCCAGCACCCGGCGGCCGCCCAAAGCGCGCAGCGCCCAAAGCAATGTGTCCCCACTGTCCCGCATTCATCACGTTCGTGTAAACCAGACCAAGCTTCGGGTTATACGACACACCATTCCAGTTGCCACCACCCACCGCGCCCGGAAACTCAACGACATCCTGGTTCAGCAGCCATGCATTGAACGGCTTCGCGTCCTGTAACTTGTACTTCTGCCACAGACCTTCGCAGTAAGTGGTCAAGCTATCGGTAATATTCTTCGGCAGCTCCTCATGCGTCATACTGATGCGCGCAATCGGTTCCGGCTTGATCGGAAACGGCTGCGTCGGCGACGACTTCTCACCCGGCACATTGCTCTGCGGCACCGGCCGCTCTTCCATGCCAAAGATCGGTGTTCCATCCCGCCGGTCGAAGATATACATCAGCCCCGTCTTGCCCATATGCACCACGGCGGGAACCGTCTTTCCCTTCTGCTTCACCTCAACCAGCGCCGGCGCAGCAGAAGAGTCAAAATCCCAAAGGTCATGGTGCACCAACTGGCGGAACCACTTCAGCTTGCCCGTGTTCGCATCCAGCGCCACCAGCGACGTGCCATACAGCGTGTCGCCCGGGCGATTGATACCGACGTAGTCCGGCGACGGTGGCGCGGTCGGCACGAACGCGATGCCCAGCTTCTCATCGACCGTGATGTAACCCCACACATTGACGCCGCCCGTCGTCTTCCACGCATCGTTCTCCCACGTCTCGTGGCCTGGCTCGCCCGGCTGCGGCACCAGGTTAAAGCTCCACACCATCTTCCCGGTCTTCGCATCCCAGGCACGCACATACTTATCCATCGTTGGCAGGATCAGCATGCCCTTATAGATCGCCGGAGGCGAGGTCATCTTTGTCTTGATATCGACATATCCGCCATCGCCAAACTCCGGCACCGGCTTGCCAGTCTTCGTGTCGAGCGCAACGATGCGACCACCACTCACCGCTCCAATGATGCGCGGTGCCGCCTCCTTATCGCCCGGCCAGTAGGTCACACCGCGCGTCGTCGTGTCCGTCGCAGCAAACTTCCAGATCTGCTCGCCCGTGACAGCATCCACGGCGAAGTAGCCATTCGGCGATGACAGGTAGACCACCGACTCCACAACAACCGGAGTCACCTCATTCTGCGAGTCGCCGCCCGTGTGAAACGTCCACGCCCGCTCCAGCTTCGACACGTTAGCGGCATTAATCTGCGTCAGATTCGAGAATCTGGAGGAACCCTGATCCTGTCCGTAAGAGGCCCAGTTCGCCTGTGCTCCTGCGGTTGCTACGGTGAGGAATACTGCTGCGGTCGCGATACTTACGGGATGTCGGCTGGCCATGTCTCTCTCTAAATCCAGCGGTACAGAGTCGCCAGATGTCTATTCAATGGAGCGGCTCAGGATAAACGGCACCAGAGCAAAGAGCGACGATGTAACCGTAGCGAACCGGAGCACGCTCCCCGCGCGCAACGTTATACTGGCCGCCCGGAGAAGACACCATGGCAGAAGGCGTCACACACATCGTCCCAACCACCTCAGGCCCTGCGCTGCAGGACGGCGTAGTCACCGTCGAAGCCCTGCAGGCTGAGGGCGCTGCCCCCGGCGCAACCGCCTACGTTCACTACAACGGCCCCACGAACCAGCTCACCACCCTGTGCTCTGGCATGTGCGTGCTCGAACCTGGCGCCTCGCCGCATCCGCCGCATCAGCATCCGGAAGAAGAAACCATGATCGTCGCCGAAGGCACGGGCGAGATCACCGTCGACGGCAAGACCACATCCGTCGGCCCGGGCGCCATCATGTACACCGCCGCCAACACCTGGCACGGCATCGTCAACACAGGCAAGACACCCATGACCTTCTACTTCTCAAAGTGGCTCGCAAGGGGATCTGAGGCCCCAACCGCCTGACCGCCGTCGTCCATCGGATCGACTTCGCCCGGCATCCAGAACCGCGTTAGCCGTAGGGCGGCATCAAACTGCGCCTGTCGCCGGCGTTGCGCAGCGCGATAATGGATACAGGACTATGCGCCGCGCCATCCTCATCGCCGCCACGCTGCTGCTGCCCATCGCGCTGACGGGCTGCAAGCGCAAGGTCAGCAACAAGCCCATCGGCAAGACCGTGCAGATCCACGTCCCTCTGGGCCTTCCCGCGCTGCCCATCCCCGCTGACAATCCGCCCACGGCAGAGACTATCGCGCTCGGCCGCAGGCTCTTCTACGACACCCACGTCTCCGTCGACAACACGCTCTCCTGCGCCTCCTGCCACGATCCCAAGGCCTACTTCACCGATGGCAAAAACGTCTCCACCGGCGTGCGCGGCTCACTTGGCACCCGCAATGCGCCAACGATCCTGAACGCGGCATACCTGCCCTTCCAGTTCTGGGACGGCCGCGCCATCACGCTGGAACAGCAGGCCGCCTTCCCCATCGCCAACCCGGTCGAGATGAGCCAGCCTCATGCAGCCGATGTCAGCAAACTGGGCGACGACCCTCAGTATCGCTCCATGTTCAAGAGCGCCTTCGGCACGGACGACGTCAACATCGAGCGCGTCGAGGAAGCTCTCGCCAGCTTCGAACGCACCGCCCTCACCGGCAACTCTGCCTTCGATCGCTACCAGTACGGCGGCGACAAGACCGCGCTCACACCCGCGCAGCTTCGCGGCTTCATGGTCTATCTCGATCCCACGCGCGGCAACTGCGCATCGTGTCACTCGGTGGGCGCTCATGATGCCCTCTTCACCGACGGTGAGTTCCACAACACCGGCCAGGGCGTGAACGACAGTGGCAGCTTCAGCGACGTGGGCCGCTTCCACGAAACAAAGATCGCGACCGACACCGGCGCCTTCAAAACACCCACGTTGCGCAACATCGCAGGCACCGCACCGTATATGCACGATGGCGGTCTCAAGACGCTCAAGGCAGTCGTCGACTTCTACGCGGGCCAAGGCAACAGCAGCCCCTATCTCGACCCCGAGATGAAGAAGATCCATCTCACCGGGCAGGACCGCACCGACCTTGTAGAGTTTCTGCAATCATTGACGGGCGACGTTGCGCCGAATCTTGGGCCACCGGACAAGTAACCCTGCGCGTCACACACTTCAGGAGAACGAACCCTCGTGAAACCGACTTCCTTGTTCCGCCCCGCCGCAGCCCTCCTTTTCGCGGCATCCTTGCTCACCGGTTGTAAATCGACTCCGACAGAGACCACCAGACCCGACACCGCGACGACGCCGACTCCGGCAATTACGCCCGTCTTCACCGTCGACTCCGCCACCGCCGCAACAGTGACCGGCATCGTCAAGTACACCGGCGCAAAGCCGAAGCCAAAGCTCATCGACATGAGCAGCGATCCCACCTGCGTCGCCGCGCACAAGGGCAAAGCCTATGACGAGTCGCTCGTCGTCGGCGCAAAGAGCGGCCTCGGCAACGCCTTCGTCTTCATCGAAAAGGGCCTTGAGGGCAAGCACTTCGCCACACCCACCGCCGCCGTCACCATCGACCAGGCAGGCTGCTGGTTCCGTCCGCGCGTCCTTGGCCTGCAGACCGGCCAGACACTCGATATCGTGAACTCCGACCCTGTCACCCACAACATTCATCCCATGGCCACGGTCAATCACGAGTGGAATCACTCGCAGGGCCCAGGCGATCCGGCGATGCACCGCATCTTTAACAAGCCCGAAATCATGATCCCCGTGAAGTGCAATATCCACGACTGGATGCACGCTTTCATCGGCGTGGTCGATCACCCGTACTTCGCGACCACCAGGGATGACGGCACCTTCACGCTGCCCAACCTGCCGCCCGGCACCTACACGGTCACCGCGTGGCACGAAACGCTGGGTCGGCAATCCACGACCATCACCGTTCCGGCAAGCGGCAAAGCCGAGGCCAACCTGACCTTCGCGGCGAAATAACCAGGCTTGCACTCTTATGCGGCGAGGGGCTACAGTTTCTCCGCTGACGAATTATCAATAACCGGAGCCAATGACCATGAACAGCATCACGCGCAGGCAGTTTCTCTCACGCACGGGCACCGTCGCCGCACTCGCGGCCTCTGCCGCGGTTCTGCCGCGCTGGGCCTTCGCGGATCCCCTGGGCCTGCCCATCGGCATCCAGCTCTACGTCGTCGGCGCAGACATGCAGAAGGACGCTGCCGCAGCCGTGAAGCAGATCGCGGCCATCGGCTACAAGGAAGTCGAGACAGCCGGCTTCGGCTCGCTCAAGAACGCAAAGGAACTGCGCAAGGCCTTCGACGACAACGGCCTGAAGTGTCCCAGCGCGCACCTGCCGCTCAAGCTGGACGACCTCAACGCCAGCTTCGATGACGCGCACGCCCTCGGCTGCACCTACGCGACCTCCTCCGTACCGCAGATGTGGCTCGCGCCGCCCATGCCCGCCATGGACCCGAACATGACCGCAGATCAGCGCCGCGAAGCCATCAACAAGGCTCGTGGAGGCATGCTCGCTCCCCTGACGGACGACAAGTTCAAGGCGCTCGCCGAAGACATGAACAAGGTAGGCGCCGCCGCAAAGGCCGCCGGTCTCAAGTTCTGCGCGCACAACCACACCATGGAATTCGCCATGATGGACGGCAAGCCCGGCTACGACTACCTGATCACCCACACCGATAAGGACCTCGTAACCTTCGAGATCGACTGCGGCTGGATGACCGTTGCCGGCTACAAGCCAGCCGACTTCATCGCACGCTACCCCGGCCGCATCAAGATGCTGCACATCAAAGACTTCCTCCCCTACCTGAAGGGCGCCAGCACCGGCGGCCCCATCCGTCCGGAAGGCTCGGAGATCGGCAAGGGCGTGGTCGATTACAAGGCGATCTTCGCCGGCGTAAAGGGCAAAGGCATCCAGCACATCTTCGTCGAGCAGGAAGGCCCATACAGCCGCATGCCTGCAATGGAAGCCGCCGCATTCGACTACAAGTACCTGCACTCGCTCTCGTAAGGAGCTGCTGGAACATAACAACCGGAGCCTGCCCCACCCGGGCAGGCTCTTTTTTTGTGCCGGCCAGAACAAGCTCTGAACTTGTGCGTTCCAAAGAGCGTACCCACACGTATGCCGATCATGCGTACCTTATTCCTTTGTCTGGCACTGCTATCCGCGGGGAACTGCCTCGCGCAGGACAAGCCGCTGACCGCAAACGAGATCATGGCGCGCGTCGCCACGAATACAGACCGTGACGAGGATGTGCGCGCCCATTACGTCTACCTGCAGCACGCACGCATGACCTCACGCCGCGGCAAGACCGTTATGTGCGAGGAAACGACCGACGCTCGTGTCACACCGGGCCTGCACGGCTCCGAGCAGCTGATGATGAAAGTCGACGGCCGCCGCCGCGAAGGCAACCAGTACATCGCCTACACGGAATTGCTCAAAGACAAGCCACATCCAAAGGCGGGCACCGACTCGCAGGAAGACAAAAAACTAACGAAAGCAGAACGCAAACAGCGCCGCAAAGAAGGCCTGCTCAATGACGATGATGAGAGTCTCGACCAGCAACTGGTCGAAAACATGCGCAAGAACCTGACCAATGAGAAATCGAAAGACGGCCTGCACGCCGGTCTGTTCCCGCTCACCGGCAAAGCGCAGGAGAAGTACCTCTTCAACCTGAAAGGACGCGAACGCCGCAACGGCCGCGACACCTTCCATATCACCTTCATCCCGCGCGATAAAGACGACTACGGCTGGCGCGGCGATGCATGGATCGACACCGAAGCCTTCCAACCCGTAGTCGTCCAGACGGCCATGGCAAGAAATATCCCGATCGCCGTCCGCATCCTGCTGGGCACCAGCCTACCCGGCCTAGGTTTCGCGGTGACCTACGCACCACAGCCCGACGGCGTCTGGTTCCCTACCAGCTTTGGCACCGAGTTCAAGATCAACGTCCTCTTCCTATTCCACCGAACCATCGCACTCTCGGTCGAAAACGGTGACTTCGAAAAAACCCACGTGGACTCCCGCATCCTTCCCGCGAGTGAAGTCGCGCAGGAGCCGACTGCGGAATCCATACCGCAGCCATAAGACGCAGGACCGAAAAGAAAAACAGCAGCCTCAAGGGCTGCTGTCTCCGATCCGGTTGGAAGCGATTTACTTGCTGACTTCCACGCCGCGCCAGAAGGCGATGTGATGCTTTACTGAGCGGGCGGCCGGCTTTGGATCCGGGTAGTACCAGGCTGCGTCGGGGTTTTCCTGGCCGTCAACCAGCAGCGTAAAGTAACGCGCCTGCCCCTTCCATGGGCATGACGACGAGGTGGAACTGGGGCGGAGAAACTCGCGCTTCACCGACTCCTCGGGGAAGTAAATGTTGCCTTCGACGGTCTCGAAGCTCTCGCTCTCGGCCACCGTCTGGCCGTTCCACATTGCCTTTGCCATTGCTGAATCACACACTTTCAAAGAAGGTTCGACGGACTGGAACTCAGCGGAATACCGTCGTGGGTCGCAAACCGACCCAAATTTGGCGTCCTACCTTTGTAACAGTCCTGACCATTAGATGGAAAATGTGGTTACCACGGTGCATGGCCTTTTTACGAAATCAAATCCCTGTCCAGGAACCCTCCCAGGTTCGCTGCCGGCGAGAACGTACCCGGCGGCATGGTGAAAGGGCAGCACCCCGGATCGGCAGTGCTGCCCTTGTATGTAGAACGAAACAAAGAATCTAAGAGCGCTTACGCAACACTCTCTACGAGCGGCCGGGTAGTCTCAGGATCGGGCCGCTTCAGCACCGGAACCTCGATCGGCGCCACCACCGGAATTGGCCGGTCCGTAATCTCCTCGTAACCGCACTCGATCGGATGGACCACCTCTTCCACCTTGGCGCCCTTCTTCGGCCGACGCTTCGGCAGCGCTTCGTGGTTATGCGGACACACCTCGTGAATCAGACCATCCGCCTTGTTCGGCACCTCCAGCAGGTAGGTGCTGTTCCCCTTCGGGCATGGCTTGTTGATCAGCTTCAGATTGCTGGTGAAATCGCACTTTGGATAGTTCGTGCAGCCGTAGAAGACATTTCCCATCTTCGACTTACGTTCCGCGATCTTTCCGCCGTCCTTCGGGCAAGCCACGTCCAGCAGCGTCTGCTTGACGTACTTGCACTTCGGATATCCCGAGCACGACGTGAACTCGCCATACGATCCGGTCCGCTTCACCAGCTCCATGCCGCACTCCGGGCAGGGCTCGCCGGTGGGTTCTGGCGGTTTCTGCTGCACCTTCTGGTTCAGCCGGCGCACAGTCTTGCACGGCGGGTCAGCCGAGTAATCCGGGCAGCTCATGAACGGGCCCCACGGTCCGTTCTTCAGAACCATCAGCTTGCCGCAGTTCTCGCAGAACTCCTCTTCCTCGGTGTCGCCCGCCTCCATTGCCGCAAGATCCGGCTTATCTGCGAAGTTTTCCTTCGTAAAGTCGCAACTCACCGGGTCGATCAGGATGCTCTTGCCACGCGTGGAAGCCAGCTTCATGGCCGCCAGCAACTGCTTGTCGTCTTTGACCTCCTCGCTGGAGGCCTCGGCATCGTCGACCATGCCCTTGACCGTCACCGGGTACTCAAACGAGTCCGTCACGCGCTTCATCGCGGCCTTCGCGTCCTTCTTGAAGGCGCTTACCGCAATGGTCTTCGGCTTGGTCTTGGTGAAGGCGCTGCAGCTATAGAACGAGCCGAACTTGCCCCACTTCAAAATCAGTGGCGAGCCGCACTTCTCGCACAGCTCCTCCGTCGGCTTCTCCCACCGCTTGATCTCTTCCATCGAACCTTCGGCGACCTTGATCTCCTTCAGCAGGTGACCGTAGAAACCGTCCAGCAGGTTCGTCCACTTCTCCTTGCCGCTCTCCACCTCGTCCAGCTCATCCTCGAGCTTGCGGGTGTAGTCCATATCGAAGATGTACGGAAAGTTCTTCACCAGCAGCGTCGTCACGACCATGCCGATCTCCGTCGGCACAAACTTCCGCGCCAGCTTCTTGACGTAGTCGCGATCCTGAATCGTGTTGATGATGCTCGCGTAAGTCGAAGGCCGGCCGATGCCGCGCTCTTCCAATTCCTTCACCAGAGAAGCTTCGTTGAAGCGTGGCGGCGGCTCCGTGAACTTCTGCTCCGTCAGCACTTCCACCAGGTCCAGGGCCTGTCCCTGCTTCAGCGCGGGCAGCGCTGTATCCGCGCCCTCGTTCTCGCCGTCAGACGACTCATTCTGCGGCTTCGCAGCAGCCGTCGCATTGGCAGCGCGAGGATCGGCAACCTTAAGGAAACCGTCAAACTTCAGCACCGATCCCGAAACGCGAACACTGTATTTCTTGTCGCTCACGCCAGTGATATCGACGTTCGTCTGGTCATAGACGGCCGGCGTCATCTGGCTGCCGACAAAGCGGCGCCAGATCAGGTCGTACAGCTTGAACTGCTCGTCGCTCAGGTACTTCCGGATGCTCTCCGGCGTGTATGCAACGTTGGTCGGACGGATGGCTTCGTGCGCATCTTGCGCGTCCTTCTTGCCCTTGAAGTCATTCGGCTTCGCCGGCAGATACTGTGGCCCAAGCGTCTTGATATAGTCGCGCGCCATGTCGATGGCGACCGGAGCCACACGTGTGGAATCGGTACGCATATACGTGATCAGGCCGACGGTGCCTTCCTTACCGACCTCGACGCCCTCATACAAACGCTGCGCAACGCCCATCGTCCGCTTCACGTTGAAACCGAGGCGGTTCGAAGCATCCTGCTGCAGCCGTGAAGTCGAGAACGGCGCAGGCGGATTCCGGCGGCGCTCCTTCGCTTCCACAGAAGCAACGGTCCACTTCGCCTTCTCCATACCGGCCTTCGCAGCCTCGGCACTCACGCCCTCCGGCAGCGCCGGCGGACCAACCGTCTCAACGCGAAGACCCGTGCCATCGATAGCGTACAGACGTGCAATAAACTCCTGCTTCGACGAAGCGGGCTTCAGCTTCGCATCCACCGGCCAGTACTCCACCGGGTTGAATGCCTTGATCTCGTTCTCGCGGTCCACGATCAGCCGCAGCGCAACCGTCTGCACGCGTCCGGCACTCAGTCCGCGGCGCACCTTATCCCATAGCAGCGGCGAGATCTCATAGCCCACCAGCCGGTCCAGCACGCGGCGCGTCTGCTGCGCCAGCATCAGGTTGTTGTCCACCTGCCGCGGCGTCTTGAAGGCGTCGTTGACGGCCTTCTTCGTGATCTCATTAAAGGTCACGCGGAAGATCGGAGCCTTGCTCTTCATGCCCGGCTGCAACTGCATCTGCAGATGCGCGGCAATCGCCTCGCCTTCGCGGTCAGGATCGGGCGCCAGGTACACAGCGTCCGCCTTCGCGGCCAGCTTCTTCAGCCGGTCCACCAGCTTTTCCTTGCCGGGCGAAACAATCAGCTTCGGCAGGAACGTGCGGTTCTTCAGCTCAACGCCGATGTCGTTCTTGGGCAGGTCCATGATGTGGCCAATCGAAGCCTCCACCGTGTAGTCGCTGCCGAGATATTTATTGATCGTCTTCGCCTTCGCCGGCGACTCTACGATCACGAGATTCTTACCCATAACTGCTTCCTGGTTTCTCCGGATTTCTCATCCGGTCGCAGCGCTCAAAACCTTCCGCGCCGCTGCCGGTCACAACCGGCCGATCAACCTGCTGACACCGGCAACCGCTCGGCGATCACGCTGGCCTAGGGTCTGCGCCCTTTTCTCTCTGTCTCGGTATGGAACCTAACACGAGTTCTCCCGGCGCGTCACGTTAGCGTTTTCCGCAGGTTGGACCCATCCGCTCCAAAAAGGTCTGCGGCCGGCGCCCAATCGGCCGCCAAACACCGACTTCCACAGCAGATGCGATCACCGCCCGGTCCGACTCAAAGCCCAGCCCCCGCCCCAAACAAACCTTTGCTTCAACTCACCGCAACGTGTTAGCGGTGACATCAATAAGTCGTACGACCCTTTCCTGCGCAACTGGCGTCAGATGTCGTAGCATCGGTACGAAAGACACTCTTCATGCATGCTTCGCGCGTTCGCGCTCTTCTCTCTGCCCTCTTGTTTTCGTCCCTAGTCAGTGGGTCCCTCTACGCCCAGGCGCTGCCGGATGCCCCCAGCCAGCAAAAGACCCACTCTGCCCTGCAGGGTCACATCATCGACACCAACGGTGCGCCGGTCGCCGATGCCTACGTCACGCTTGTGAATGCCAAGGGCGCCAACGATCAGGTCATCCACTCCGCCGCCGACGGCACCTTCCTCTTCAATAATCTCGACCCCGCAACCGTCCGGCTGACGGTCACCGCGGCCGGCATGGAGACCTTCATCTCGCCAGAGATCCGCCTGGATGCAGGCGAAACCGGACACATTCCAGAGATCATCCTGCCCATCGCGCCCGCCAATACGGAAATCTCCGTGGTCGCAACGCAGGAGCAGGTCGCCCAGGCCCAGCTCAATGCCGCCCTGCACCAGCGCGCACTTGGCGTCCTGCCCAACTTCTACTCCAGCTACATCTGGGACGCAGCGCCCCTCAATTTCCGGCAGAAGTCCTGGCTTGCCTTCCGTTCCACCACCGACCCGGCAGAGTTCGCCGTGATCGCGATCATCGCCGGTGTCGAGCAGAAGCGGGGAACCTTCAAAGACTACGGCGACGGTGCCGAGGGCTACGGCAAGCGCTTCGGCGCTGCCTACGCCGATGTCGTCGTCTCCCGCTTCTTCGGCTCGGCGGTCTTCCCAAGCATCTTCCGCCAGGACCCCCGCTACTTCTACATGGGCTCCGGCAGCGTGCGCCATCGCGCCCTGTACGCCATGTCGACCGCGTTCATCCAGAAGGGCAACAGCGGCCACTTCCAGCCTGCCTACTCCCGCATCCTGGGATCGGTCGTAGCGGGCGCAGTCTCCAACCTCTATCGCCCCGACAACAACCGCGGAGCCGGCCTCATCTTCCGCAACGTGGGCATCGGCATCGGCGGTCACGCCGTCGTCTCCCTCGTCCGCGAATTCGTCCTCCGCAAGGTGACCTCCGGCATCCCCGACTACGAACAAGGCAAACCCGTCGCGGAAATCACCGTCGCCCCACCAGCCAAAAAATAGTCCGATACCAGACGCCTCTTTCTCGGAAGACCTCTTGCAAAGCGGAACCATGCCGGGTGCCCCATTCTTTGCGAAGCAAAGGGTGGGGTCTTCTTTTGAAGGTCAACCGCTCCACCCTGGGACCGGCCTCCGAACCATCGCTCAACGAGGCTTGCCTGTCGTTAAAACGTCCGCACATAGTTCTTGCCGGGCATCTGCCGCACCCGCCCTGCGAGCTCCAGCTCAAACAGCGCGGTAAAGATCTCTGGCGACTGCAACTGGCCGTCCAGCCGCTCGATCAGGTCGTCCAATTGCACCGACTCGTCGGCCCGCAGGATTGAAAAAACCAGCCGCTCCGTCGGCGGAAGATTGCCGTCGTCGAATAAAGATGCGGCCGTCGCCGTTCCCGATTCACTGCCCTGCCCCGTCCGCTCCTCCAGCTCCAAACGGATCTGGCTCGGCAGATCCTCCCACACGTCCTCCCAGGTAGCCGTCAGCTTCGCACCCTGCTTGATCAACGTGTTCGGCGTCCACGATCCCTTGTTCGTCACATTGCCCGGCACCGCATACACATCGCGATTCTGCTCCATCGCGCACCGAGCGGTGATGCGCGTGCCGCTGTGCTCCGCCGCCTCGACGACCAGCACGCCCACACTCATCCCGCTCAGCACCCGGTTGCGAACAGGAAAATTCTGTGGCGCCGGAAACGTCCCCAGCGGGAACTCGCTCAGGATGCAGCCGCCCGCCATCAGGATCTGCTCCGCCAGCCGCTTGTTCTCCTTCGGGTAGATCACATCGACGCCCGTGCCCCACACTGCAACGGTCTTTCCGCGAGCATCCAGCGCACCCTTGTGCGCCTCGGTATCGACACCCCGAGCCATCCCACTCAGGATCACAACTCCCCGCGCCGCCAGCTCTCGACTCAGCATCTGCGCCATGCCGCTGCCATATGGAGACGGATGCCGCGTGCCCACCACCGCAATCCCAGGCAGCGCCAGCAACGAAGTGTCGCCACGAAACCACAGCACCGCCGGCGGGTCATAGATCTCACGCAGCCGGTCCGGATACTCCGCGCAATCGTGCGTCAGAAACCCCGCACCCTGCTCCTCGATCCGCGCAACCTCGTCCACCGCCAGCGCACGCGACTTGCCCTCAAAGACATGCCGGGCCGAGGCCGCCGGCATACCCAGACCCTCGAGTTGCGTTAACGACATGCTGAAGATTTCCCCGGCCGCAGCAGTTCGCGAAACCGCCCGCAGCGTCCGCGTCGCGCCCATCCCCGGCGTCAGAATCAAAGCCATATAGGCCAGCCGGTTCTCAGCCTCGGCAGCACCGAAGACCCGCGGCAACGCGTTATCAATGGCAGTCGCCATGCAAAATGTCTCCCGGTGCGAACGGTTATACATCGCCACCCCGCTAAGACAATGCCGCGTTGCAGACAATCGCGACTCGCGACGTCCCGAAATGGAAGACATCGCGATCTTCTACCCGGCCCAGATGACCGCATCGTCATGCGCCACCACGAACCCAACCACCGCCCCCGATACTCTAAAGACAAGTGTCCCGTCTTCGCATCGCCGCCATCAGCTTCCTCAATCCCGCGCCGCTCCTGTGGGACTTCGAACACCCACCCGCCAGCCAGCAGCTCGTCCAGCGCTACGACGTGCGCTACACGCTGCCCTCGCAGTGCGCCGCGCAACTCGCCTCAGGCGAGGCAGACCTCGGCCTCATCCCCATCGCCGCACTCGCCACCATGCCCGAAGTGGTGGCCGTCCCCGGCTGCACCATCGCCTCGCTGCACGCGGTCCGCTCCATCCAACTCGTGCTGAAGCCCGGCCTCACGATGGCAACCGTCAAAACACTCGCAACTGACGCCGCATCCCGCTCCTCCGCGGCCTATGTCCGCACCATGATGCGTGAGTTCTACGGCGACACGCCGCACGTCCACGAAGAAGAGGCGGATCTGCCCGCCATGCTGCGCACCAGCGACGCCGCCCTGCTCATCGGCGATCCAGCCCTGCTCGCGCTCGAACACCGCAACGACTTCGCCGACCACACCTGGATCGACGTCGCGTCCCTCTGGCAGCACCACACCGGCCTGCCCTGGGTCGCAGCCGTCTGGGCCGTCCGGCCAGAGGCGCTCACGCGCTGCCACATCACGCGCGAAGACCTCATCGCAGACCTGACCGCCTCACGCGACCGGGGCCTCACGCACATCGAAGACCTCGTCCTCGAATGGACACCACGCCTGCCACTCTCCGCCGAGACGATCCGCAACTACCTCACCCGCAACATCCACTACACGCTCGACGACCAGTGCCTGCAGGCCATCGACCGCTTCTACACGCTCGCCGCCCAGGCCGAAGTCCTGCCCGCGTATAAGCTAAGGCTGTTGTAGCCGCGGAAGCGGGCCTCTGGTCGCCTTCAGAACATATCCTTGCTCTGGCGCAACACAACCGCACACTGCTGTAGCCGTGCGCTCCCCTGCGAGCGTCCAATCACCGACCGATGATCCTTGCGCTCCTCCAAAAGGCTGCCCAGACAACCACGAGCGCAACCGCGCACGTGCGACGCCCCACGACCACGGGCGGCAAAATCACCCGCTACTTCTTCCGTCTCGGCCTGCTCGGCCTCTTCTTCATCTGTGTCGTCGATTCCTCGCCCGTCCCGCTCCCCATCCCGGGCTCGTCCGACATCCTCGTCGTCCTGCTGGCAGCCCAGCGACAGGCCTGGCTCCTTGTCACCGTCGTCGCCACCATCGGCTCCATCGTCGGAGGAGCCATCAGCTACCAGACCGGCGCCATGGGCGGCCTGCCCCTCATGGACAAGTACGTCCCGGCCCGCTTCCGAGACCGGCTACGCCGCTGGACGACCGAGCACGCCCTGCTCTCCGTAGCGCTCCCGGCGCTGCTACCACCGCCCGCACCGCTCATGCCCTTCCTGATCGCCGCTGGCGCCCTGCGCATGCCCCGCAGCCGCTTCTTCTGGAGCTTCACCCTCTCGCGCTTCCTCCGCCACGCCTTCTACGCCTGGCTCGGCCTGCACTACGGCCGCAAGATCATGCCGCTCTACCAGCGCTTCGCCGACCACTACGGCTGGATCCTCCTCGTCATCGTCTGGGGATCCATCGGCTTCGGCATCATCTACGCCATCGTGAAGCTACGCCAGCGCCGCCACGAGCAGCACGAAACCGCCACCACCGCAGCCGCGGCGTAAGTACGCTCACGCATTCCAGCCCAGGTGCCGGGTGCCCCATTCATGCGCGTTTTCTTGCGCATGAGTGGGACCTTTCCCGGTAACGTCCTTCGAACCCACTCATGACGATGAGCCGTCATGAATGGGGCACCCGCTTTGATCGCGGGATTGAAACAGGATTTCTCGCGAGCAATAAAACAGGCCCGGCCAAAGCCGAGCCCATTCCCTATTGCCTGTTTCCTGTTGAGACCTAGAACTCCCACCGCAGCAGAGTAGCCCCAACGGTAAACCCTGCCCCAACACTCGCCAGCAGAACCAGGTCGCCCTTCTTCAAACGCTTCTCTTCCAGCGCCGTTCCCATCGCCAGGGGAATCGTTCCGCCCGTCGTATTGCCGTAGCGGTCAATGTTGATCACCACGCGATCCTCCGACAGACCAAGACGCTCCGCCGTCGCCAGGATGATGCGCTTGTTCGCCTGGTGCGGTATGAACGCCGCCAGGTCCGAACCCAGTACACCATTCGCCTGCAACACACGCTCGCTGGCTTCCATCATCTTGCGCACGGCAAACTTGTAGACGGTCTGCCCCTCCTGCTTGATGAAATGCTGACGATTCGCAACCGTCTCTGCCGATGGCGGATGCAGACTGCCACCTGCAGGCATGCACAGTGCGGAACCACCCGAGCCATCGACCTCATGGTAGAAGTCGATCAGGCCGACCTCGCCCTCTTCGCACGGCTCCAGCAGAACGCATCCGGCGCCATCGCCGAACAAGATGCACGTCGTGCGATCGGTGTAATCCACGATCGAACTCATCGTGTCCGCGCCAATCACCAGCACTTTCTTGTGCGTGCCCGTTTGGATGAACTGCGAACCCACCTGCAACGCATAGGTAAACGCAGAGCAGGCAGCCGACAGGTCGAATCCCCACGCCTTGGTGGCTCCAAGCTTGTTCTGGACCAGGCACGCCGTCGCCGGAAACAGCATGTCCGGCGTCACCGTTCCCACGATGATGCAATCGATCTCGCTGGCATCAATGCCACGTTTGGCCAGGCAGACCTTCGCCGCCTCAACCGCCATGTCGCTCGTCGCAACACCCGCGTCCACCACGTGGCGCTCGCGAATGCCGGTGCGCTCCATGATCCATTGGTCGTTCGTCTCGACCATCCGCTCCATGTCAGCGTTGGTCAGCACACGCGGCGGAACGTAAGTCCCAACCGACGAAATTTTTGCGCGAGAACTCACGCGCGGCTTCAACTGCAGATTCAACTGGCTTTCCTCCGCGCCGATATACAGCGCATGAATATCCTTGTTGAGCATACCGCTTCGCCCCTGCGACGGTGCAACCACCGATCCTGACGCATGCCGTTACCCGCCACCGCCCACTGCGCAACAGCGTCATCTGACGAAGCAGCGGCCACCCACCCGCACCAGCCATCGTCCTGAGCAAAGCGAAGGATCCCGCAGGCGCTGACCGGCACAAAAACTCCAAAGCTTCGGCTCCAAGAACGCGAAGCCGCCAAGGAAAGTATCGCTCTGCAAAACAAATTGTGAGGGGAAAAGAAGGCGCCGGCCAAAGCCACGTTACGCATCTTCCAAATTCTGCGGGAAAAAGAAAAAGCGCCGGGTGACCCACTGCGCTGCGCGTCTTCCAATATTGTTCGAAAAAAGAAAAAGCGCCGGGTGACCCACTGCGCACTCAAGAGCCTGCTACCGTTGCTTCCTTCCGGACCTGGCGGGGTTTGCAGGAGTGAGTCGCGTAGGACCCGGCACTCGTTGATTTTAGCAAACAAACGGAACCAGCGGCCCATCCCCCACGTACCCACGCCCAGAGGTACAAATGTGTTGCGATTCGCTGCCCTTCTAGCCGCTCTCATCACGGCGTTACCCATCGCCGCACAGACGCCCATCAAGCTCGATGTCATCGCCATCCACCCGCACAAGAGCACCGGCGACGATCCGTCCAATCGACAGATGCTGCCCGGCGGACGCCTCGCCATCAGCGCCACCTCGGTGCACGCCCTCATCCGCATCGCCTTCGGTCTCGACGACGACACCATCCTGAATGAACCCGAATGGGCGCGGAACGAACTCTTCGACATCAACGCCACCACCGTCGATCGCGCCGAGGTCAAAACACCGGAGCAATTCCAGCAGGTCATGCTGTCGCTGCTTCAAAACTCCTTCGGCTTCCGCTACCACCGCCAGCAACGCCAGGGGCAGGTCTACTGGCTCGTGCTCAGCAAACCGGGCAAACTCGGCCCAGCCCTCAAAGCGTCCGCAGAAGGAACCCGGCAAAACCTGAGCATGAACGGCGACCGCATCATCATCATGCGCGGCACCGCCATCACCATGCCCGACCTCGCAGCATCGCTCCGCCGCCGTGCAGGCCGCCGGGTCGAGGACCACACCGGCCTCACCGGCGCCTACGACTTGCAACTCCGATGGACCTCCGACGATACCGCCGTCACCGACGACCTCACACTGCCCGCAGCCCTCAACCAGTCCCTCGGCCTCAAGCTGCAATCCGCCAGGGGCAACATCGAAGATGTCAGCGTCGACAACCTGCAACAGCCCAGCAACGACTGACCGGAAACACATAAGACGGACCAGGCTCTGACCGATCGTCCCTACAACAAACGCCGGGTGCCCCACATCTCGCTTCTGAGATGTGGGTTTTCGAATCACCACCACCGAACGAGGAAGCCACCAATCCGGGTGCCCCACCTTTGCGAAGCCAAGGTGGGGATTCGTGCAAAGCACGAACCAGCCGCGCACGAACCAGCCGCGCACGAACCAGCCGAGCACGAACCAGCCGCGCACGAACCCGCCGTGTGCCGACCGGCCGTGCACGAATCTCCGGCATTTGGAAGGGCACAGCTTCAGCTGTGCCGAAAACATACCCTATTGAAACCGGGCTTCAGCCCCCGAGGTCCGCTTTTTGTTCTTGCGCCGCAGAGGTAGAAGCCAAAACTAATCGGCCGGGTGCCCCATTCATGCGCGCTCTCTGCGCATGAGTGGGATCTCGCGCAAAGCGCGACCCGGGAATCCGCAAACCATTCCTTACCAACACGAAAGGATGTTGCCGCAACCACCGCAACCCACTACCGTGGACACCATGCGAGCCCTCGCCCTGCTGCCACTCCTCATCACCCTCACCGCCCAAGCGTCGGACGTCACCGTCCTCGTCCGTCCCGGCGCCACGCCCAACGGCCCGACCGAGTTCCCGACGATCCAGAACGCCATCGACCACGCGCCCGAACCCACAGCAGGCGGCCGCGTCACCATCCGCATCACGCCCGGCACCTACAAAGAACGCCTCTGGATTCCGCAGAACCGCCCCAACCTGACACTCGTCGGCCTCGGCACAAAGCCCGAAGACACCGTCATCACCTCCGACCACTTCGCAAAAACGAGCGGCGGCACCTTCTTCACCGAAACCGTCGAGGTCAACGGCAACGGCTTCGCAGCCGACAACCTCACCTTCGCCAACACCGCCGGCAACGTAGGCCAGGCCGTCGCAGTCTCCGTCCTCGCAGATCGCGCCATCTTCAAGCGCTGCCGCTTCCTCGGCTACCAGGACACCCTCTTCGCCAACTACGGTCGCCAGTACTACGTCGACAGCTACATCGAGGGCGCAGTCGACTACGTCTTCGGCAACGCCACCGCCGTCTTCGACCGGGTCCAGTTCCACACCGTCGCACCCGGCTACATCACCGCGCAAAGCCGCCTGCGACCCGACGACCCCACCGGCTACGTCATCCGCAACAGCCACCTCACCTTCGCCCCCGGCGCCGAAGGCACCGCCATGACCGACAACGCCGCAAAGAAGACCGCCCACGGAGTCTTCCTCGGCCGCCCCTGGCGCCCCTACTCCCGCGTCGTCTTCCTGAACACCCGGATCGACAAAGGCCTCGAACCCGCCGGCTGGTCCGACTGGAACAACGGCAACGTCCTCACCACGGCCTTCTACGCAGAAGACGGCTCCAGCGGCCCCGGCGCCGACACAGCCGACCGCACCCCCTTCGCCAAACGCCTCACCTCGGCCCAGCGCCGCACCTTCGAAACCCGCACCTTCCTCAACGGCCCCGACCGCTGGAACCCAGAAGCAGAAGCAGCCAAACTCCCCTAACTCCTCAGGAAAGCCACGAAACCGGGTGCCCCATTCATGACGGCATCATCGTCATGAGTGGGTCCAGAGGCCGCGGGAGCCACACCCAAAAAACGTGTCAAGCCCCAAAACCCATAACTCGCATAACATCAACAACTTCCACCCGCCAATAATTTCCCCGGAAAAAGCTACAATAGAAGTTAAGGATTCGAGCGATCCCAGCCCGGTTGGCGGACCGGACCGAGCGAGCTAAGTCCAATGGAATCTAATTTTTGCGTGTAAGTCCAATGGAATCTAATTTTTAGCCGGACCGCTCGCACTAAGTCCTTTAGAATCTAATTTTTGCGAAAAGCAGGGGGGAGGGGTACCCCTCCCATAAGGCCACGCGCGTGCCAACAGAACTCGTAGAACAAATCGACAAAAGCACTCCCATGCCAGAGCGTCCACGCATCGGCTTCGTCTCGCTCGGCTGCCCCAAGAACCTGGTCGACAGCGAAGTCATGATGGGCATGGTCCACCACGCCGGCGCGGAACTCACGCCCACCGCGGAAGACGCAGACATCATCGTCGTCAACACCTGCAGCTTCATCGACTCCGCCAAGCAGGAGAGCGTGAACACCATCCTCGAGATGGTCGCGCACAAGACCGGCGGCCGCGCACGCAAACTCATCGTCACCGGCTGCCTCGTCGAGCGCTACCGCGACGAGATCCGCAAGAACATCCCGGAAGTCGACGCAGTCCTCGGCACCGGCGAACTCGACGGCATCCTCCGCGCCGCAGGCCTCACCCCAAAGCCGGTACCGCAGAGCGGCCCGTTCAACATCCTGACCGAGAACCAGAAACCAGAAACTAGAAACCAGCAACTCGGCGAAGCCCACGACCACGCACACCTGGAACTAGGCGGAGCAGCAGCCCTCGAAGTAGAACTCGCCCAGGGCAATCTCTCCTCCGCCAGCATCGCGGACAGCAACCTGATCGACCGCGCCTCCAGTGCCGTGCGCAAGCACTCGCAGATGGAAGTCCCGCAGCAGACCTCGCGCCCCGAAGGCGACCTCCGCGAACGCAACGGCCGCTTCAACCGTGACGCATGGGACGGCGCCACCGCCGAGCTGCCCAGCTATCTCTACAGCGACGACACACCGCGCATCCTCACCACGCCGCGCGCCTCCGCTTACATCAAGATCGCCGAAGGTTGCGATCATCCCTGCGGCTTCTGCATCATCCCGCAGCTCCGTGGCAAGTTCCGCTCGCGCCGCATCTCGTCGATCCTCAACGAAGCCGAGAACCTCATGCGTCAGGGCGTCCGCGAGTTCACCCTCATCGGCCAGGACACCACCTGCTTCGGCGAAGACCTCGGCCTGCGCGACGGCCTCGCTACCCTGCTGGAAGCACTCGCAACCATGCACGTCGAGGGCATCGGCACCATCAAGTGGCTCCGCTTCCTCTACGCCTACCCGAACAAGGTGACGACGAAGCTGCTCGAGACCATCGCCGCCCATGACAACATCGCCAAGTACCTCGACGTCCCGCTCCAGCACGCCTCCGCAGCGACGTTGAAGCGCATGAAGCGCGGCGGCTCCGGCGACATCTTCCTCAAGATGATCGACAAGGCCCGCACCATCGTTCCCGGCATCGCCATCCGCACCGCATTCATCGTCGGCTTCCCCGGCGAGACCGATGCAGAGTTCGAAGAACTCGAGAGCTTCATCAAGGCCGCAAAGATCGACTGGCTCGGCGTCTTCAGCTACTCCGACGAAGAAGGTGCAGCAGCCTTCGACCTCGGCGAGAAAGTACCGAAGCGCACCATCGAAGCCCGACGCCGCCGCCTGATGCGCACCCAGCTCAAGATCAGCGCCAAGGCACGCGCAGCGCAGGTTGGCCGCGAGGTCGAAGTCCTCATCGAAGGCCCCAGCGAAGAGACCGAACTCCTCTGGCAGGCACGCACCATGCAACAAGCCCCTGAGATCGACGGCCACGTCCTGATCAACGACTTCGGCGACCGCGAAGCCTTGGTCCCCGGCACCTTCTACCGCGCCGAGATCACCGAAGCCCACGACTACGACGTCGTCGCACGCATCCTCGATTAGGCTGCTTGCATGAGACATAGCTGGAAGCAACACGCTGCTGCGGCGGCAGTTTCTGTGTGTCTGTTGACCTTGGTCGAATATGCCTTTGTGCACCACTCTTATACGGGGGAGCGAAGTGCTTACCTTGCTCGCCAGGCGAAATTCTACGACCGACACACTTACGGCAATGGCGTCGGGTTGGCTCTATTCGGCTCATTGATCACGGCGGCCGGTGCTGTCTGCCTTGCAGTGATCCCCTACGAACTGATCCTCAGGGCGCTCAACAGCAAGCGCCTCGGTGGCGAAGACTGACATCGCGCTGAAGGCGCGAGCTATCCTAGCCCAGGGCAAAGCCCTGGGTTTCCCATCCCACGACGCGACTGCGGGCTGAAGGCCCGCGCTAAAATCCTCACGAGGAACACAAGACACATGGCAACACCAGCAGACGCAGACATCATCCTGAAGCTCTACGACCTCCGCCGCGAAGAAGTCATGCGCAAGGCGCGAAACTACGTTGGCATGGAGTTCTGGCCGACCACCGTCGAAGAGTTCAAGACGATCCACAATCCCACGAACCCCAACAACGTCTACTGGCGCCAGGTCATCAGCTTCTGGGAGGGCATGGCACAGCTCCCGCTGCACGGCGCCGTCGACCCCGAACTCTACCTGGCAACGCAGGGCGAGGCACTCTTCCTCCGCGCAAAGTTCGCGAAGATATCCGAAGAAGCCACCGGCAACACCTTCATGCCCAACACCAAGAAGCTCGTCGACGCCAGCGAGAAAGCAAGCGCTGCCTTCGAAGGTATGGTCAAGAACCTCGACGCCCGCCGCGCACAGATGACGGCAGCTAAGTAACCCCATGGAAACGACACTCCCCAGCCCGAAGTTCCGCGACGGCGCACAGCGCTTCCTCGCCGGAACGCTGCAGACGCACAACAATGCCGATGCAGCGGAGTCGATCCCCGTTCAGTGGGGCGACTTCTTCGCGCTGGACGTGCCCGAGATCCACACGGCCAGCGTCACCTACGGCGTCATCGTCCGCGCCGACGCCGACAGCATGGAGTACATGTGCGCCATTGAGGTACCCAGCTTTGACGGCGTCAACTCGCCGCATCGCGAAACGCTTCCCGCAGCGCGCTACGCCGTCTTCACCGTCGACGGCCTCGAGCACATCGGCGAACACTGGTCCCAGATCTACGCAACGTGGCTGCCGGCATCCGGTTACACGCTCGCACCGTCGCCCGCCTTCGAGCGGTACGATGATCGCTACGACCCTGAAACCGAGACCGGCCCCATCGAACTGTGGGTTCCTGTCCAACCTGTGAGTTAGGACTATGTCGCAAGAACTGCACTGCCCGATCTGCAAGAAAATCGTCACCACCGCCAATGCGGACTTCCCGTTCTGCAGCGACCGCTGCCGCATCCTCGATCTCGGCAAGTGGGCCAGCGGCGACTACAAGATCACCTCGCCCATTCACGATCCCGATCTGCTCGAAGACCTCGAGCGCGAACAGAACCGCATGCGTGAGAACTAACGCGTGAGCGCAGAAGGTAACTACGACGGACCCGCCGCCGGTCTGGGAGGCGTCAAACGGACGCGCTGGGCGTGGATCGCTGGCACCTTCTTCGGTGCAGGCTTCATGAAGCCCGGCCCGGGGACCTACGGTTCCGTCGCCGCAACACTCGTGTGGTTCGCCATCGCACGCCATGTTTCCATCCATTGGCTGCCGCTCATCACGCTCGGCATGGCCGCCCTTGCGACCGCCATCGGCATCCCCGCGGCAACACGCATCGCCCGTGAGAGCGGCCGCAAAGACCCGCAGATCGTCGTCATTGACGAAGTCGCAGGACAGTGGCTGACGCTGGTCTTCTGCCTTCCGCAAATGCCCTTCGCCCTCCTCGGTCTCGTCTGCTTCCGCATCTTCGACATCCTCAAGCCGCCGCCCATCCGCCGGCTTGAGAAGCTGCCCGCAGGCACCGGCATCATGGTCGACGACCTCGGCGCAGGCGTCTACGCGCTCATCCTGCAGACCGTCATCCAGCAGGCATGGATCGTCTGGCAGATCGCCGCGCACGCGCCGAAGCACTAGGCCGTTTGCGCCGCGCATGTCGCAGGCATACCCTGAAAGACGATGACGCTTCTCGATCACCTCCGCGGCCACGCCGACCCCAACGCGCCGCACCTCGTCTCCGTCTCCCCCATCGCGGCGATGCCGGACGGTGTCGTCGACCTTCGCGGAACGCACCTCGGCGGCGCACTCCTGCCGCTGATCACCATCGGCGAGACACCGGCCCCAACGACGCTCACGTCGCCAACGCGCGTGACACTGCGCGTGCCCGACGGTGCCATCTCCGGCGATGTGATCCTGCAACTCGGTGACAGTCACTCCAACGCCCTGCCGCTGCGCGTCGCTCTCCCCATCGCGGACAATCTGCACCCCATCGCGAACCCGGCGATCGACGGCGAAGGCAACATCTACGCAACCTTCTCCGGCTCGCGCGGCCAGGAAGTTCCTGTCTCGATCTTCCGTATCGATCGCGAGTACAGCATGCGCGCCTTCGTACGCGGCCTGCCCAACGCCAGCGGCCTCGCCTTCGGTCCCGACGGCTACCTCTACTGCTCCTCCCGCGCCGAGGGCACGGTCTACCGCATCAGCCCGGACGGCGCCATGGCACAGTGGGCCGAGGGCATGGGCATCGCAACCGGCCTCGCCTTCGACGACGACGGCAACTGCTATGTAGGCGATCGCAGCGGAACCATCTTCAAACTCGACCTGCAGGGCAGCGTCTTCGTCTTCGCAACACTCGAGCCCTCGGTCTCCGCCTATCACCTGGCCTTCACCAACGAAGGCACGCTGCTCGTCACCGGCCCAACAACCAGCAGCAACGAGGCCATTCACGCGATCTCACCGGAAGGCGAAGTCAGCACCTGGTATCGCGGCCTGGGCCGCCCGCAGGGCATGGCGGTCGACACGGACGGCAACGTCTACGTCGCCTCATCCTTGCAGGGCGAACGCGGCATCATCCGCATCACGCCCGACAAGCAAGCCTCCGTCGCCATCAGCGGCAGCGGTCTTGTAGGCCTCGCCTTCACCGACGACAACGCCGCAGTGCTTGCGACTACCAGCGGACTTTATACCGTGGAGATGGATGTCGAAGGCCGCCTGAGCCGCTAAGGCTCTGCCTTGCATCGTAAGAGCATCATGATCGCTGAAATCATCGCCGTCGGCAGCGAGATGCTGACGCCCTTCCGGCAGGACACTAACTCACTCGCACTCACCGCCGAACTCAACAAGCTCGGCGTCTCCGTCGCCTTCAAGACCATCCTCGGCGACTCCATGGAGCAGCTGACTGACTGCGCACGCATCGCACTGCGCCGCGCGGACATCATCATCTTCTCCGGCGGCCTCGGTCCAACGGAAGACGACCTCACGCGCGAAGCCGTTGCATCGGCGCTTGGCGTAGGCCTCACGCGCAACGAAGCCGTCGTCGAAGCCCTCCGCGCACGCTTCGCCAAGCGCGGCATCACCATCCAGGCCATCAACTTCAAGCAGGGCGATGTCATCGACGGCGCAGAGCTGCTGCCCAACGCAAACGGCACCGCACCAGGCCAATGGATCGCCACCGAGTACGAAGGCAAGCCCCGCTACGTCGTGTTGCTGCCCGGACCACCAAAAGAACTGACCGCCCTCTACGCCGACCAGGTGAAGCAGCGCTTGCAGCGTGTCGTCCCGCAGCAGCACATCGCCATCGGACAGTTGCGCATGGCCGTCGTGGCAGAGAGCGAAGTCGACGCACGCACCGCCCCCATCTACATGCAGTTCACCGACGTGCAGACGACCATCCTCAGCACACAGGGCGAAATCCAGCTCCACTTCGCCTGCGCCAAACCCACCATCGAAGAGGCGCAGGCGCGCGTCGACGAAGTGCTCTCTCTCTGCGAGCACGAGATGATGGACTTCGTCTTCTCGGCCGACGGCGAATCGCTTGAGCAGGTCGTCCTCCTCATGATGGGCATGCGCCACCTGACACTCGCCACCGCCGAAAGCTGCACCGGTGGCCTCATCGCGCAACGCCTCACCGCCATCCCCGGATCCTCACGATCGTTCCTCGGCGGCGTTGTCGTCTATGCCGATCAATTGAAGACCGCGCTCGTAGACGTACCGAAGCCACTCATCCAGCAGCACGGCGCAGTCAGTGAAGAGGTCGCACGAGCGCTTGCCGAGGGCATTCGCACAAGAACAGGCGCAGACCTCGGCATTGGTGTCACCGGCATCGCAGGCCCAGGCGGAGCCACGCTCAACAAGCCCGTCGGCCGCGTCTACCTTGCACTCGCCGATGCCAACGGCACCGAAACGCGAGAACTGAACCTGACGGGCGACCGCGAACGTGTGCGCTGGTTCACCTCGCAACACGCCCTCAGCATGCTGCGTCACAAGCTCCTGTAAGACCACGCTGATAGACTCAAAGTCCGCTATGACTCCTCTCGTTCTCTGGATCATCACCCTCGCCATCGCATACCTTGTGGGCTCCATCCCAACGGGCTATCTTCTCGTGCGCACCTTCCGCAACGAGGACATTCGCGAGAGCGGTTCCGGCAACATCGGCGCAACCAACGTCGCACGCTCCGGCGCAAAAGGCCTCGGCATCGCCACGCTCATCCTCGACGCCCTTAAGGGCGTTCTCGCCGTCGTCATCGCACAACACATGGCGCAGTGGGCCGGCTTCCCCAACGGCTACGACCTCGAAGCCGTAGCCGGCCTCTTCGCAGTCATCGGACACATCTTCCCCGTCTGGCTCGGCTTCCGTGGTGGCAAGGGTGTCGCGACCGCAGCCGGCGTCTTCGCCGCGTTGATGCCGCTGACAACCCTCGTCTGCATCGGCATCTTCGCTGTCGTCTTCATGCTGACGCGCTACGTCTCGCTCGCCTCCATCGTCGGCGCCGTCTCGCTTGCCATCCTCTGCATCGTCTTCGACACACGCCGCGAACTCATCGTCGATCTCGTGTACGTCGCCATGCCGCTCCTCGTCATCGCCAAGCACCACGGCAACATCAGTCGCCTACTCGCGCACACCGAACCGAAGTTTGGGACGAAGCCCGCAGCATGAGTCGCATCGCAGTCCTCGGAGCAGGTGCATGGGGAACGGCGCTCGCGCTGTCCCTTGCGCGCCAGCAGCGCCACACCGTCACGTTGTGGGCACACACACCCGCGCACGCGGAAGCCATGGAACAGACCCGCGAGAACGCGAAGTTCCTCCCCGGCTTCCAGCTCCCATCCGATCTCGCCATATCATCGTCACTCGATGCCGCCGTCGACCAGGCCGATGTCCTGCTCGCCGTCACCCCATCCGATTACATGGACCAGACCATCCACGCGATCGCACCCGCGCTCCGCGAGAATCACCTCTTCGTCTCCGCCTCCAAGGGCATTCAGGACAGGACCTTCCGCCGCATGAGCGAGGTTGTCGCTGCGGCTTCTCCCATTCGTTTCGCCACACTCGGCGGCCCCTCCTTCGCGCGTGAAGTAGCCGCCGGGCTGCCCACGGCAGTCACTCTCGCAACACGCGATCAGGATGTCGCACGCGCTCTGCAAAGCGACTTCTCCTCCGAGTCGCTGCGCGTCTACACCAACGACGACGTCGTAGGCGTTGAACTCGGCGGCGCACTCAAGAACGTCATCGCCCTCGCCGCCGGCGTGGTGGACGGCCTGCAACTCGGCAGCAACGCATCCGCAGCGCTCATCACACGCGGCATGGCCGAGATCACGCGACTGTCCGTCGCCTGCGGCGCACGCCCGGAAACCATGGCCGGTCTAGCCGGCTACGGCGACCTCGTCCTCACCTGCACCGGATCGCTCTCGCGCAACCGCACCGTAGGCGTGGAGCTCGGCCGCGGCCGCACTCTTCCAGACATCCTCGCAAGCCTCAACGGCAAGGTCGCCGAAGGCGTTCGCTGCACCGGCGCCGCACTCGGCCTGGCGCGCCAACACGGCATCGAGATGCCGATCACCTCTGAGATGTACGCCATCCTCCACGAAGGCCGCTCCCCCGTCGACGCCATCCGCGCACTCATGACCCGCCCGGGCCGCGACGAATCTGTTGGGTAGTCGGCTTTCGCTTCGGCGATACGGTCCCAATGTCCATACCCCGAAAGTATTTCCGCAGAAAAGCAACCGAAAGTTCTGAAAAATCGTCCCGCGAATCCTTTTCGCTGTTAGACTACCGCTCCCCACCCGAGTGCATCCCTTGTACTGAGACGGAACCGCCTGCGCTGCAAGTGTGCGCGACGGAGCGGTCCGCCACTTACGACGATCGAAAGATCACGAGGGAATCATGAAACGAATTGGCATCCAGGCATTTCAGTTTGGCGCAGCAGCGCTCTTGAGCAGTGCACTCGCATGTGGCGCTTTCGCACAGGAACTGAATCCCACCGCAGATCCGCAAACGCGCGTTGGCGTCCAGAACGGCGGCCGCCCGGTCGGTGAACTCAACGGTGTGCCCCTTTATCGCGTGAACGTGGTCCGCCGCGACCTGGATGCCGTCAACTACCTGCACCGCAGCGGCTCCACCAAGATTGCCTTCACCGGCACGCCGCTCCTGCCCAACGCAAAAGGTGAAGCAAAGGTTGACAGCGGCAAGGGCCGCATCAACATCGAAGTCAAGCTCAAGGGCCTCACCGCCGCCAACGGCTTTGGTCCGGAATACCTGACCTACGTGCTGTGGGCCATCACACCCGACGGCGCTCCCCAGAACCTTGGCGAAGTTCTTCCCACCGGCGGCGACCACACCGTTGAGATGGAAGTCACCAGCAACCTGCAGTCCTTCGGCATGATCGTCACGGCAGAGCCTTACTTCGCTGTCAAGGTTCCCAGCGACGTCGTCGTCATGGAGAACCACGTCATCGAAGACAAGACCAATGGCGTCCTGGAAAAGGTGAATGCGAAGTACACGCTGCTGCCCAAGGGCCTCTACGCGCAGACCGAAGGCGCGAAGACGGTCTTCCGTCCCGTGACTCGCGACGAGCACAGCCCGCTCGAACTCTATGAGGCGCACAACGCCTACCAGATCGCCCTCATGGCCGGTGCAGACAAGTACGCTCCCGACATCATGGCTCAGGTGAAGACCAGCCTGCAGAACGCCGATGACATGGACCAGAACAAGCATCGCGACGTGAAGATGGAAATCACCATGGCGCGCGAGGCAGTACAGCGCTCGGAAGATGCTCGCATCAGCACCCTTCGCAAGAAGGAGCAGGAGCGCTCGCTCGCAGAAGTAAACGCCCGCAAGGACGCACAGCTCCAGGCTCAGGCTTCGCAGATGCAGGCGCAGCAGGCAGCACTCGCAGCAGAGCGCGCACGCGCTGCAGCCGATCGTGAAGCAGCAGAACGCGCACGCGCGGAAGCAGCCGCAGCCGACGCAAATGCGAACGCTGCATCTGCGGAAGCAAAGGCAGCAGCAGCACAGAACTCCGTCAAGGCAATGCGCGAACGTCTGCGTTCGCAGTTGAACGCCGTCCTTGCCACGCAGGAGACTGCTCGCGGTCTCGTCGTAACCCTCGGCGACGTACTCTTCGATACCGGCAAGAGCGCTCTGAAGCAGAACGCGCAGATCTCCCTTGCGAAGGTTTCGGCCATTCTCATGCAGTACCCCGACCTGAAGCTGCAGATCGACGGCTACACAGACTCTGTGGGCAGCGACGAACTCAACCTCAAGCTGAGCCAGAGCCGTGCAGACTCCACACGCGCCTTCCTTGTCAACAACGGTGTAAGCCCGGCTAACGTCACCGCAATGGGCTTCGGCAAGTCGAACCCCGTCGCCGACAACGGCAGCGCCGCTGGTAAGGCGCAGAATCGCCGCGTGGAGATGGTCGTCTCTGGTCCCTCCATCGGCGTCGTCACCCAGGCAGAACCGGCACCCGTGCAGTAATCAACGACACGCGACATTGTGCGCGTATCGACAAGGGGCTGCTTCGGCAGCCCCTTGTTGCGTCTGCAGTTCGATACGATGAGGACAAAGCCATCTGAAAAATAACAGGACACGAGGGAGTACATGGGCATCAGCATCGCGGGCAAGATCGCATTCATCACCGGCGCCAGCGCAGGCATCGGCAAAGCTACCGCCCTGGCACTCGCCGCAGCCGGCGCAAAGCTGCTCCTCTGCGCACGCACCACCGACGCACTCGAAGCCATGCGCCAAGACCTCCTCAGCGCGGGCGCCGCAGGCGTGCATAGCTTCGCGCTCGATGTAAGTAAGCGCGACGATGTAGCGAATGCCTTCGCTTCCCTGCCCGCCGAGTGGCAGGCCATCGAGATCCTCGTCAACAACGCCGGCCTCGCGCGCGGCCTTGAAAAGCTTTACCTCGACGACATCGATCACTGGGAGCAGATGATCGACACCAACACCAAGGGCCTGCTCTACATCACACGCGCCGTCCTGCCCGGCATGGTGCAGCGCAACGCGGGCCATGTGGTGAACATGGGATCGACCGCCGGCTGGCTGGCCTATGCCGGCGGCGCCGTCTACTGTGCGACCAAGGCCGCGGAGAAGATCCTGAGCGAAGGCATGCGCATCGACCTGATGGGCACCGCCGTACGCGTCACCAGCGTCGACCCCGGCATGGTGGAAACGCGCTTCAGCGAGGTCCGCTTCGGCGGTGACAAGAAACGCGCGGCCAAGGTCTACGCCAACGTCACGCCACTCCTCCCGGAAGACGTGGCCGACACCATTCTGTGGGCCGTCACACGCCCCGCTCACGTCAATGTGTCGTCTGTCCTACTTACGCCGATTGATCAGGCCAACGCCGTCACCATCAACCGTCGCGCGTCGTAAATGTGCGTATGGATTCCGGGCGCAGACTCGCCCGGAATCCGCTCTGCAATCTATCTTTAGGGATATGAAACACAAGCGGCGACTTTCGCCCCAGCACCCTTTGCCCTCTGGCCCCCTCTCGGCGCTCTCGCTTGCTTGTCTTTTGACCTCCGCGTCGGCCTTCGGCCAGGGCGCGAACGCATCACTCTCCGGCATCGTTCGGGACAGCAGCGGTGCGCAGGTACCTCACGCCCACATCACGGTTGGGGAAGAAGGCCGCCCCGCGCGCCGCGTCACCGAGTCGGATGGCGCCGGCCTCTACACCCTGCCACAGCTCGCCCCCGGCCAGTACCAGATCAAGGTCGAAGCTCCCGGCTTCGCAACCACCGAACGCAATGTGATGCTGACCGTCGGCCAGCATGCTGAGATGGATGTGCAACTCAGCATTCAGTCCAGCAGCGCAGACATTAACGTCCAGACCTCTGAGGCAGTCATCGAACGCGAAGACCCCTCCCTGTCTTCCGTGACGGGCCCGCGTACGATCCGGCAACTGCCCCTCAACGGCCGCGACGTCACCCAGCTCGCACTGCTGAGCCCCGGCGTCGTGCCATCGCGCCGCCTCAACCCTGACTCGCAGGGTCTCGGCAGACAGATCTCCATCTCTGGCCGCCGCACCAACCAGGTCGAGTTCCTCCTCGACGGCACCGACGTCAACGACGCCTACAACAACACACCCGGCGGTGCCTCCGGCGTCATCCTCGGCGTCGATTCCATCGCACAGTTCCGTGTACTCGTGAACGGCTATGGCGCAGAGTTCGGACGCACCGGCGGCGGCGTCATCGACCAGATCACCCGCAGCGGCACAGGCCGCCTGCACGGCAGCGCCTTCGAGTTCGTGCGCAACTCCGCTCTCGACACCAAGAACTTCTTCGACAGCGCAACGCAGCCCATCCCGCACTTCACACGCAACCAGTTCGGCGGTGCGCTCGGCGGTCCCATCGGCAGCGGTAAGACCGTCTACTTCGGCAACTACGAAGGCATCCGTCAGGCACTTGGCACCACCACCAGCGCCATCGTTCCCAACGCGGCCAGCCGCGCCAGGGCCGTCGCCGCAGTGCGCCCCTACGTAGCGATCCTCCCCACGGCCAACGGCGTCGATTACGGCGACGGCACGGGAGCCTACGTCTCCACCAGCAATGCCACGCTGCACGAAGACTTCTTCATCGCACGCGTCGATCGCACCCTCTCCGATCGCACCTCCATCTTCGGTCGCTTTCAGTTCGACAACACCAACGTCTTCACACCGGACAATCTGCAGATCTCTCGCGCGCACAACCGCTCACGCGCGCAGTACGCAACCGCGCAGATGACGCACAGCTTCTCACCACGCCTGGTCAACCAGACGCGACTCGCCTACAACCGCAGCTACTACACGCTGCAGTACGACATCATCAAGAACATCGACCCATCGCTCTCGTTCGTGCCGGGCCGTCCCTTCGGATCCATCAGCATCACCGGAGGCCCCATGATCGGCCCCATGCGTTTCGGACCGAACGTGAACGCTCTGAACCTCTTTCAGGCCAATGACGATCTGACACTCACGCTCGGCCGTCACACCATCGCCTTGGGCTTCGATGAGAAGCAGATCCTCTTCCCGCAGGAATCGGCACAATCGCAGAACGGCTTCTATCAGTTCAACTCCGTTGCGCTCTTCCTCGCAGGCACAGCCTCCTCCGTTGAGGTCGCCCTGCCCGGCTCGAACCCGCAGCGCAAGTGGCGCCAGCACATGGACGCCGCCTACATCACCGATACCTGGCGCGCCACCGACAGGCTCACTGTCACAGGCGGCCTGCGTTACGAGCGCACCTCGGTTCCAAACGAAGTCAACGGCCTGCAGGCGAACGTACGCAACGTCCTGACGGACACAGCCGACACCGTCGGCTCGATGTACACCAACCCCAGCAACCTTAACTTCGCACCGCGCCTCGGCTTCGCCTACTCACCCGATAAGCGCTCCAATACCAGCATCCGCGGTGCCTTCGGCATCTACTTCGATCCGCTGTGGACGGACTTCTATCTGAACGCCGGCAGCCGCCAGCCACCCTTCTATACCGTCGGCGGCGTCAAGAGCGGCACACCCATCACCTTTCCCAACACGGTGATCAACAGCAGCAACTTCAGCCTGGGCCGCATCGACGTCGTACAGTACAACCCTGCCAGCCCGTATGTCATGCAATGGAACGTGAGCGTCCAGCAGCAGCTTGCCAAGGGCGCCGTGCTCACCATCGCCTATGACGCCAACCGCGGCGTGCACGATCAACGCATCGTCGATCAGAACCAGGCGCTTCCGCAGATCATCAACGGCCGCAAGTTCTTCCCGGTCAACTCCACCGTCCGCAATCCCAACTTCACCTCCATCCGCTACAAGAAGACCGACGGCCTCTCCAGCGTGAATGCACTGCAGGCGACGCTAAGCTGGCAGTTCCACGACATCCTGCAGATGCGCTCCTCCTTCGTCTGGGGCAAGAGCATCGATACTAGCTCGCTCGTCTCCGCACAGGGCAGCGAGAACGACATCACGCAGGATCCCGACAGCCTGCGCGCCGAAAAGGGTCTCTCCAACTACGACCTGCGCAACTACTCCAGCAACTCCATCACCACCAACCTGCCGAACCTCGGCGGACCGCGCTGGCTCGGCAAGGGATGGTCGCTGAACGGCATCGCACTCTTCAGTTCGGGCGCGCCCTTCTCCGCACTCATTAGCTTCGACAACGCGCGCGCACGCATCGGCACAGGCCCCTCGCAGGAGCGGCCCGACCTCGTCCCCGGCCGCAGCTCGAACCCGATCAAAGGCGGCCCCGTGCAGTACTTCGACCCCACAGCCTTCTCGCTGCCCACCGCAGGCTTCTACGGCAACCTCGAACGCAACACCATGATCGGCCCAGGCCTCGTCTCGATCGACGGCGCCGTGAACAAGACCTTCGCCTTCGGCGATCGCGCCCGCATTCAACTGCGCGGTGAAGTTTTCAACATTCCCAACCGCCCCAACTTCGGCATCCCCAGCCAGCGCAACGTCTTCACCACCGGCGGCGCACGCGTCGGCAGCGCCGGCGTCATCACCACCACGACCACCAGTTCGCGCCAGATCCAGCTCGGAGCACGCCTCGAGTTCTAAGCCACGGAACATTCCCACCATCTGGCGCATCAGGAAAGATTCCTCTGCGCTTTGCGCACCAGAGAAAATTTCCACGCGCTTACTGCATCAGAGAAGATATGGCGAAGACGAACGCGGCAAAGAGGTCAGTGAAGACTGCAGCAAAAACAGCACCAAAGGCAGCAAAGAAGGCAGCAGGCAAGACAACGAAGGCCACCGCAAAGAAGCCCGCGTCACCGCAGCCGGCAGGGCTGGCAGATCGCCTCGACACCCTGCTCCACACAGTACGCTGCATCGCCCAGCACGAGGACGAACTCTGCACCCTGCTCCACGCCGCGCGCAAGAACAAGCGCACCACCGCCACACTCGCACGCGAACTCCGCTCCATCCTCGCCGAACTCCCCGCCGAGGAGTACGCCTGGGAACTGCGAGCCCTCGAAGAACAACTCGACGCCGCAGCCTAGCTAAAGCCCCGCATACCAGTCATACCCCAGCTTCTCCCAGTAATCCGGCGTACGCACGTTGCTGAAGGTAAGGCTCGCAATCGACTTGATCTGCTTGTACCCATACTTCAATGGCATCGCCAGCCGAACCGGCGCGCCATGCGCAATCTGCAGCGGCACGCCATCCATCGAGTAACAGAGCAACGTCTGCGGATGCATCAGCGACGGCATATCAAACGACGCGTTGTACTCGCCATTTGACGTCTCCATCGTCACAAACTTCGGCGGACCGCCATCGATGTTCGCCGGCGGATAAGCCCGCAACAGATCGCTGAAACGCACCCCACCCCAACGCACAATCTGGCTCCAGCCCTCCACGCATTTGAACTGCGTGATCTGCTCCGTATAAGGCAGCTTCTTCAGATCCTCCAGCCGCAAAACAATACCGGGCACAGCATCGGCCGACGCCGTCACTCCCGTGCTCTCCTGCATATGCGGAATGGCGGCCGGCGCCTTCGAAGAACCCGGCCCCTTACCCTTCACATCAGGCTCCTGCGACTCCGTCGGTGCCTGGTAATCATCCTTCGAGCGGTACTCCCACAGATCCACATCCGGCATGAACTGCCGATACTGCTGCGGCCGGTCCAGCCCAACAAGCTGCAGCCCCCACGAACTCTCAATCAGTCCCGTATCGATTCCGAAATCACCATTGATGCGAAGCCCCGTCACCTCCGAAGCCTTGTACGTCGGCGCCAGCACGCGCTGCCCAAACAGCGCATTCGTCAGCGAACGGTTCGCCTCATGCGCCTCGCGCAACGGCCACTGCAACTCGTTGACGGCCTTCGCACGATACAGCACCTCGTAAAGTCCGACACCGGCCAGAGCCGCCGCTCCGCCAATCAAAAACGACCTCCGGGTCCGCGCATGCAGGATCCGACGGACCTCTTCGTCCAGTTCTTCCGGTGTTCGTGACTGAGACGATTCAATCATGGACTTCCTCCACCCCGGAACGCCCCGCTGGCTGCACTTCTACACCCGTCACCATGCTGCGAAAGTTGTTCCAGCCCGCCATCACCACCTGCACCACATGGATCACAAAGAAGCCTAAAAACGCCATCGTCGTCCAGAAATGCAGCCACCGCGCCATCTCATAACCGCCACAAAGCGACGTCAACCAGTGCGCCGAAGTCGGCTTATAAATAGCAAACCCAGTAACCAGCATCACCCCACCCATAACAATCGTGCCGGTATAAGCGAACTTCTGCGCAGCGTTGTACTTCTTGCGCCGCGGCTCTTCCTTGCGCAGATGCAAATCGAACAACACCACGCCCCACGCATCGCGGAGAGCCTTTCCCAGATCATTCAGCGGCGGCACCAGCGTCCGCCACTCACCAGAAATAGTTAAGTAAGCTACGTAGGCAATGCCGTTCAAAGCAAACAGCCACATGAAGAAGAAGTGATACCCCAAGCCATTGGGCACCTTGTACTGCATCCCCACAGCCGCATACCAACTCTGCGGGAACAAACGGAAAAGCGTCCAGTGCCCAAAGCCCACGCGGTACACCGCACTCAAATGTCCGCTCGCCGGAATTGAGTCAGCCCAATAGATCAGCAGCCCGCTATAGATCATCGTGAACAACAAAGGAAAGTTGATCCAGTGCATCCACCGCACCGCGAGCGAATGCTTCCGATGCAGATCGATCGTCGCACCCGGCACCACATGCAGCGGCACCGTGCGGTCCGCAGGCAGAGCTTCATCGGGAAGGTGCGGAATCGTTGCCATCGCGTAGGTCCCTTCTTCGATCTCTCAGTAAGTCGCTCGCCGCTAAGGTACCACTTTGCTTTAGACTCAGGCCGGTGGATTTACTTACACAACAACCCGTGTCGACGAGCGAAACATTGCGGCCAACTATCTCCGTCGCCATGATCGCAACCAACGAAGAGAAGAACCTCCCGCGCACTCTTGCCGCGTTACAGGGTTGGGTTGATGAGATCATCATCGTCGACTCCGGATCGAAAGATCGCTCCCCGCAGATCGCGGTGGAATACGGCGCAAAGCATAGCTACAACCGCGACTTCCGCGGCCACGCCGAGCAGAAGAACATTGCTATCGCGCAGTGCACCGGCGACTGGATCCTCTTACTCGACGCCGATGAAGTCGTCACACCCGAACTCGCAACGGAGATTCAGAGCACCGTCGCCACATCCGCTTTTAACGCTTTCTGGATCCCGCGCCTCAACATCTTCATAACTCGCTGGATGCGTCACGGCGGCCTCTTCCCTGACGAGAAGCTCCGCCTCTTCCGCCGCGGCATGGCCACCGTAGACGAGAGCATCGGCCCGCACGGCACGCCTCAGTACAACGCAGACAAGGGCCATCTGCGCGCGCACCTGGAGCACTACGGCTATCCCGACTTCGCCAACTACCTCGACCACATGAACGAGTACAGCACCGGCACCGTCGTAGCCCTCAGCCGGCGCAAGTCCAAGACCTCATCAGCCGCGCTGCTCTTCCAGTCCATCGCAAATCCATTCTTCGGCTGGCTGAAGAACTACATCTTCCGCGGCGGCTTCCTCGACGGTGCAGAAGGCCTGATCTTTCACCTCAACCACGCCGTCTACGCGCATTGGAAGTACGTGAAGGTGTGGGAGGCGCGCAAGCACGCGGCCACAACCGCCGCGCAGCCACGCCCTTAGTGCGTGTGGAAGACCTTGTGATTGATCGTCGGCCAGAACTCCTTGAAGGTGAAGTTCGCACCGTCAATTACTGAGCTTGTCAGCCACTTCTGCCCGACCTTCGTCCAGGTGCGGTAGTGCGTCGGATAGTAGAGCGACGACACGCCGGCAGCAGCACCCGCGCCAACGATTTCTGAGAAGTTCGGCATCGGATTGCCCGCGTCCGACCGCGAGATGATCACCCGCGAAGCAGCATACAGCGCACGATGTCCAAAGCTGCCGTGCCCCAGCGTGTAGAAGCGCGGATCCTGCCGGAAGACAACCGGGAACAATCCGCCCACCATGAAGTTCTCGTCCGCAGTATCAGCCAGCGTATGCCAGTAATAACGTCCATACCCAGCGACACCCTGATGGAACTCTGGGTAGGACGCACCGTTCATCGCAACACCCGCCTGGATAGCCGCGATGAAGAAGGACGAGTAATCGAATGTGTTCTTACCCGCGATCACGAACTTGTCTTTTGGAGTGAGTTTCGGCAGCCGCTCGTCGGCAGAGACCGAAGAAAAGTTCGGCATGATGCCCAGAATGCGCTTGGTCTGCACACCGCGATCATCCGCCGGCTGCTTCGCATCTGGATGAACCGACTCCTGCACCGGCACCGAAGGGTCATCTGGAAGGCCATCATCCACAGCTCTGGAGCTTGAGATCGATGGCATATCCGCTCCTGCGATCTCGCGGGCAAGCGAAGCCGAAAGCGTCGGAACGTGACCGGCGGTGCTCCCAGGCATCGCAGCGCGATTCGTCTGCGCATGCACCAGCGAAACGCCGAGGCACGACACCGCGACTGCCAGACTGGCGACACGCTTCAACAGAGGCTTGGGATTCACACTGTCAAAGACGTGCATTCCCGCACAAAGGTTCGGCTAAAGTGCGCCATCTGTAAAAAAGTTTAGCTCCGCCTCTGACGGGCATCGAGCCTAGATCTTGAAGAAGTTCTTCGCCAGAAACAATACGTTCGCAGGCCGTTCCGCCAGCCGTCGCATGAAGTACGGATACCAGTCGGTACCGAACGGCAGATACACTCGCACGCCGAATCCCCGCTTCACCAGGTCACGCTGCAGCTCGCGCTGAACGCCGTAGAGCATCTGGAATTCAAAGGCGCTGTGGTCGATGCCCTGTTCCTTCGCGAACTGCTCCGTCGCCGCCACCATTGCCGTGTCATGCGTCGCAATGCCACAGAAGACGCCCGACGGCAGCATCATCTTCATCAGCTTCACGTAGTTCGCATCCACGTCTGACTTCTGCGGAAACGCCAGGTTACCCGGCTCCTTGTAGGCGCCCTTGCACAGACGGATGCGAATACCCTGCCGCAGCAACCGCGCAGTGTCGTCCGCTGTCCGGTACAGGTAAGCCTGCAGAACCGCGCCAACTGCGCCCGGATATGCCGCATGCAGCCGCTCCGTCAGGGCGATGGTCGCCTCCGTGTACGGCGTGCCTTCCATGTCGATCCGCACAAAATTGCCAAGCTGCGCAGCGTGTTCCACGATCCCACCGGTGGTAGACTCCGCCAGTTCCGGCGACACATCCATGCCAACGCCCGTCAGCTTCACCGAAACATTGGCATTCATTCCCTCGGCAGCGATCGCATCCAGCAGCTGGTGATAGATGTCGGCAGCAGCGCGAGCCTCTCCCTCCGACCGCACGCTCTCACCCAGCGAATCCGCGGTGACCGCAAAACCCTGTGCATTCAGCTCACGTGTCACGCGAAGTGCATCCGCAACGGTTGTTCCCGCGACGAATCGCCCGGAGACCTTACGGCCCGGCGATGAGCTTTCCATAACACTGCGTAAGGAGGAGTTCTGAGAGAGGGCGATCAGCAAGGAGCGAAGCATTAATTCGAGTGTTCGACACGGAGTGACATGTGTCAAATGTCCTAGACCTAAGCAGCAGTAAGCGACAAAGGTGGCCCCACGAAAAAGCCGCGCTTTCGCGCGGCTCCTTTCGGTAGACATGCCCCTGAGCTAGTTGCTAACTGCACCTGTCGTGCCCACGACGTGAGCCGAGACTGCAGGTCGCTCGCCGGAGCTACGTGCCGTAACGATCCGGCTGATGTCCTTCATGGCAGCGATCGCTGCCTCGTAGCGTCCGCGCACGCTGTTGCTACGAATGCGCGCCATATCTTCCAGCATTTTGGCGCCATCACGCAAATAGCTGATCTTCGACCGCTCATCGTGCCCCCACGTCACCGGCACTTCCTTCACGCGAAAGTGGAGACGGCGCGCAATGAACAGGATCTCCGGGTCGAAGCCCCACCGTTCAATCCGCTGCAGGCGGAAGATAATCTGGGCAGCCGGACGGCGGAACGCCTTAAAGCCGCACTGGGTGTCGGCATAAGGAAGTCCCATAACGACGCGAGTGACTGCGTTGAAACACCGACCGAAGAACCGGCGATAGAGAGGCTGATGTGTGGTCTGACGCTGACGATCGAGCCATCGCGAACCAATCGCGACATCGGCGCCATCGCGAATGGCGTCGAAGAGCAGTTCCGCTTCTTCAATCGGTGCGGAGAGGTCTGCGTCGGTGAACATCACCACATCACCCAGCGCCTGCAGCAAGCCGTTGCGCACGGAGTAGCCCTTGCCGCGGTTGCTTGGATTCCTTAGGAGATTGACGCGGCTGTCCCGCTCCATGAAACCATCGACGATCTCGAGGGTGCCATCGGTCGAGCCGTCGTCGACGACCAGGACTTCGGCGTTCCATTTTCTGCGCTCGACGCACTCCAGGATTCGTTCGAGTGTCTGCCCGATTCGCTCCCTCTCGTTGTACGCCGGAATGATGATGCTTACGTGGTGCGGCATGGCTGAACTTATCTCTCGGAAACTCTGTGGCTGGGCGTCATGCCTGCATCCACATAGATGCAGGCGAGGGGCGCGAACGCGGACAATAATACGTCAGAGACACGACAAATGAACAGACGGTTAAGTTCGTTTCACAGTTTCCATCTCTCCGCTTTCGGCCCCGGTGTAAACTCCAACCATCCGCGCGGTCTGTGACGCACAAACTCACGCAGATACCCAGGAGAGCGATCCAAAGATGACGAAGGCAGAACTCGTTGATCAGGTAACGGCGTCAGGCGATCTGACACGACGCGATGGCGAAGTCATCGTCGAGACCTTCTTTGAAGGCGTCATGGAAGCGCTGCGCGCCGACGACAAGGTAGAAATCCGCGGATTTGGCTCATTCCGGACACGCCAGCGCAATTCCCGCACCGGCCGCAACCCCAAAACGGGTGAGAAGGTTGATGTACCCGCAAAGCGCGTCCCCTACTTCAAACCATCCAAAGAGCTGCGGGATCTCGTCAACACAACGGCATAGTTTCGTCCGTGTGGAGTGCAGACTCCTTCCCCCTGATGATCTGGAAGAGAATCGTCGTCTCATCGTGCAAGCCCTATAAGAGGCGGGAAGCGCCAGCATTTTCAGCGATAAGCTGCGTTGTGTCGATTCGCGCCAAGCGAATAACGGCGCAACTTTACCGATAGGCAGAGCGCCTTAGTCCGTCGAAGAATCGAGTAACGCTCGGAAGGCAGCCGCGTACGCCGGAGGCAGCGACGCACGGCTCATGCTGCGGTCGACCACCACATGGGTCGTAGTTCCCTCACACAGCAGCTTCTCGTCTTCCACGCGAACCACACGGTACGCCATCTTCAGCAGCGGTCCACGCATGGACGCAACGCTGGTGCGGATGGCGACTTCGTCGTCGTAACGCGCTGGAAAGCGGTAGCGGACTTCCGCACCGACCACTGCGATCATCACGCCGTATTCCTTCTCCAGATCAGCGTAGGCAAGTCCCTGCGAGCGCATGAGTTCCACGCGCCCGACTTCGAACCAGATCAGATAGTTTGCGTGATAGACCACGCCCATCTGATCTGTCTCGGCATACCGAACGCGAATGCGGGCCTCTGCGTGGAAGCGTGTGGAGGCTTGAGATGGTGGCATCCATCCAGTGTAGCGTTGCAGCGCCGGGCACGACGGCTATCTGCGTGGCAGATCGTCCTCGTAGGCGTAGATACCGGCACCGCGCAGCAACGCCGCTTCGCGACGGCGATCGCGCAACGCAAGCCCGCCCGTGATTGCACCACCGGCAAAGCTCAGCACCGCCAGAAACTCCATCCCGCTCATCCAAGCCGGCTGAGGCGGCGTAATGGCCGCACATGCAGAGGCAGAATCATCGAACACGCCGCCGAAGACACCGCCGTCCGGAGTAACACCCACGCTCTCACAGTGCTCCTGGGCGGCACTGCGGTGAACCAGCGTCGGCGCTGCCAGGATGCAGGCGAGCAGGAACAGAAGGGCGGAAGGTTGACGCATGTGACTGGTCCGATGCAGGCCGGCTGGGCCCTGGTGAAATCTGTTGTGTGTTGCTATACGAGTGTATGAGCGAAACGACGAGCGAAGTCCTTCTTGTTATCGACGTCCAGCGTGATTTTCTACCAGGCGGGAGCCTCGCCGTGCCGGAAGGCGATGCCGTGCTGCCGATCATCAACCGGCTTGGCGAGCGTTTCCGCGATGTCATCCTGACTCAGGACTGGCATCCTGCCGGGCACATCTCCTTCAGCAGCACGCACGGCCTGCGGCCCTTTGAGGACACGATTGAGGCCAGCTACGGCACGCAGACCCTGTGGCCGGACCACACCGTGCAGAACTCTGCGGGAGCCGAACTCCATCCAAGCCTCTTCCTGCCACATGCGAATCTGATCGTCCGCAAGGGCTTCCGCAAAGACGTCGACTCCTACTCCGCCTTTCTCGAAAACGACCATAAGACGTCCACCGGTCTCGCCGGCTACCTGCGCGACCGCGGGCTGACGTCCGTCTTCCTCTGCGGCGTGGCCTGGGACTATTGCGTGGGCTACTCCGCCCTGGATGGCGTCGCGCTCGGCTTCGACATCACAGTGATCGAAGACGCTGTGCGCGGCATCGCACCGGCGACGATGGACGCCATGTCAGCCCGCTTGGACGCAGTTGGCGTGAAGCGTATACAGAGCGCCGAGCTGCTTGGGTAGTTACTCTTTGGGTTCTCTTCCCCTTTTTTTCCGCCTTTCGCTAATAATCAGCCGGATTCCCCTTGACTACCTCGCTACGGGGTATCAGAGTAGGAACATCGCGGTCGTTCTTTATCGGACGTGCGCGATACGGGCCTTGCTCTGGTACCCGTCCGCTACACACAACTATGGCAACCATGATGGCGCCCGTCGAGCAGCGTGAGGTCTTGCGCTGCGACCACTGCAGCTTGGTGCAATTTCGCGCGGCAAGCTCCATGTGCCGCAAATGCCGCAAGCCCCTGGACGTCGAAGAGCCTGAGCCGGTTGCGGCTCCGTCGCTCTCGCTCGTTCCACCGGCAGCGGAGTCAGAAGGCAGTGGCATCCAGGTAGCCCAGGCCGTGCGCGATCTGCGCCGCGTCCGCAACCTGAGCCAGCGCCAGCTCGCCGGCCGTATGGGCGTTCCCCGCACCTACATCAGCAAGATTGAAAACGGCAAAGCAATGCCGACGCTGTCGTCACTGGAGCGCCTCGCAAAGGCTCTGCAGGTCGACATCAGCGCCCTGCTGCGCGATGCCCGGACACGCCACAAGGACGAAGCAGCCGTCCTCCTCGCAGACCCGTTCCTGGCAGAGATTGCCGGATTCGCAGCGAGCCTGGATGCGCTGCAGAAGTCGATCTTCCTGAACCACGTGCGCGAGCTGGCCAGCGGCCGCCGCCGCATGGCTTAGGCAGAATCGCAACAAACGCACCTCCTCTCTCCTCTCCGCGCGATCGCGCTCAGGCCGTTGCTTCCATTGCAACGGCTTGAGCGGACGTGCTACGGTCGAGCCGGAAGCTGCCGCTCCCGAGGAGATCTACCCTTGCCGTTGACCCAGCCCCTGCGCATCCAAGAGCTTTCCCCCGAGGAGCTTGCGGTCTACCGCACACTGGACCCCGAACGTATTCCCGAGCACGTCGCCATCATCATGGACGGCAACGGCCGCTGGGCCGGCAACCGCACCATGAAGCGCTTCCAAGGCCATCAGCAGGGCGCAGAAGCCGTACTCTCCGTCGTAGAAGCCGCCAGCCGCATCAACGTCCCTTACCTGACGCTGTACGCCTTCAGCCTCGAGAACAACCTGCGCCGCCCACAAGCCGAAGTCGGCTTCCTGATGAAACTGGTGAAGGTCTACCTGGCCGGAAACATCAAGCGCATGCAGGACAACAACGTCCGCATGAACTACATCGGCCGCCTGACCGAACTGCCCGAAGAGCTGCAGGACACCATGCGCCAGGCCAAGGCAGAGACGGCGAACAACACCGGCACCATGGTGACGCTGGCCCTTAACTACGGCTCTCGCGCGGAGATTGTCGACGCGACCCGATCCCTCGTCCGCAACCTGATGACGGAAGCCCGCCGCCGCGGCTGCTCGCTGGAAGATCTCATCAGTGTCAACGGTGGCGTGGAATCCATCGATGAGAACGCCATATCTCAGGGTCTCTACACGCACGACATGCCGGACCCGGACCTCTTAATCCGCACCAGCGGCGAGATGCGCCTGAGCAACTACATGCTGTGGCAGCTTGCCTATGCGGAGCTGTTCGTCACAGAACGTCTCTGGCCCGACTTCCTAGGCGTGCATCTGCTCGAAGCGATCGCCACTTACCAGCAGCGCAGCCGCCGCTTCGGCGGTCTGGATACCGAGTTCAGCGACGAAGCTCTGCCCGAACCGACAGCACCCCTCCCAAGACCCTGATGCGCATGGTGGATCGCATCTTCGGCTGGCTGATGGTTGCTGCTGCCCTGCTGCACAGTTACGGCGCCTGGACTGCCTATCACTCGCAGCACGAGCTGCTGCTGTGGTCCCTCGCCGCAGGCCTCGCCGAATTCTATCTCGCCGGTATGAACCTCATCCGCGCCGAGCGCCGCCATGATCTTTCGCTGGCCCGACTTTGCGTCGCCGGAAACCTCACCTGGCTCATCGTGGTGATCTGCTTCGCAGGTCTGGTCGGCCATTTCTTCGAACCGAAAGTCCTGATTCAGTTCGTCATCACCTGCGCGTTGCTGGGCCTCAGCATGCGCGCACGCAATCGCAGCCGACCAATGTAGCCTCTCGCAGGACGATCCGGCGTATCCTCATCTCTGGCCCATGAAGAGAATCCTTACTGCCATCGTCCTCATCGCATTCGTCTTCGCCCTCATCTTTTGGGGCAACCAGCTTGCGCTGATCATCGTATCCGCGCTGGCCGCAATGCTGGCTGCATACGAGTATGTCGCGCTGACCCGCGCCGGCGACGAGGTCGTCCCCGCCTGGTGGCTGCTGCCCGCCGTCGCTCTGCTCTTCGTGGTGACCTACTGGCGGCCGCTCGATTCCCCGCTGCCCGTCCTGAGCGCACTCGGCCTCAGCCTGCTGACGATCATCGCCTTCCGTGAAGCGAAGAGCGGCCACCTCGAACGCGTCCTTCCCATCAGTGCCGCGGGTTTCTTCGGCCTCATTTACATCGCCTACCCGCTCACCCTTCTGCCGCAGATCATCGCGCTTGAGAATGGCGCAACGCTTCTGATCTTCCTGATGCTCGTCGTATGGACCGGCGACATCGCCGCGCTGTACATCGGCAAGGCCTTCGGCCGCCGCAAGCTGGCACCCGCCCTCAGCCCGAACAAGACGCAGGAGGGCGCACTCGCCTCCATTTTGGGATCGGTTGCCATCGCGGGTGCGCTCGCCGGCGTCTGCCAGCTCTTCGCGCAACGCGGCAGCACCGTTCTCCACATCACCGAACCGCTCTGGCAGACGCTACTTCTGGCCGCACTGGTCAACATCGCCGCACAGGTCGGTGATCTGCTCGAAAGCGCTCTGAAGCGCGGCGTGGGTGTAAAGGACTCCGGCGCCATGCTGCCGGGACATGGTGGCATTCTCGACCGCATCGACGCCCTGCTCGTCGCGGCACCGGTGCTCTGGTACCTGCTGCTGCTCAAGGAAGCGGCCGGCCTAGGCGCGTTCTAAGGTAAGATTTCGCCATGGCTGTCCCTGTCAAGCAGATCGGCGAAGCGGGAGCGAAGGCATTCTCATCCTTCCGCGAAACGGTTCAGGATCTTCTTGTGCCGGAACTCCGTGCGATCAAGGTGCAGATCGAGTCGCTTACACAGGAAATGCGCCTTCGCAATGAGCAGCTTGTGCAGGAGATGCGACTCCGCGATGAGCAGCTGATGCAGGAGATGCGCCTGCGTGACGAACGTCAGACCAAGGCGATCGACCGTCTGTCCGAGAAGCTGGACTTCTCCATGGAGTTCCGCGATCGTCTCACTCAACTCGAAGCACGCCTGCCAAAGCAATAGCATCTGCGAAAATAGACGGCGATGAAAAACATCGCGATCCTCGGTTCCACAGGCTCCATCGGGACCAGCACCCTCGACATCTGCCACCGCTATCCCGACCGGTACCGCGTGGTCTCGCTCGCCGCCGGCACGAACGTGCAGCTTGCCTTCCAGCAGTGCGTGCAGTTCCGGCCAGTGGTTGTCTCGATTGCGAATGAATATCTTGCGGACACGCTCTCCGAGATGCTCAAAAACGAGGCGATCCATGGCATCGAAGTCGTCTACGGCACGGCGGGTACCGTGCGCGTTGCCACACTGCCAGAGGTAGACCTTGTCGTCAGCGCTATCGTTGGCGTCGCCGGCCTGGAAGCGACCTACGCCGCCGTTAACGCGGGTAAGTCCATCGGCCTGGCGAACAAGGAAGCGATGGTGGCCGCGGGTGAATTGATAACCACCGCCGCCAAGAAGCACAACGTCGCCCTGCTGCCCATCGATAGCGAACACAACGCCATTCACCAGTGCATGCGCGGCGGCACACCCGCTGAGGTCAAGCAGATCTGGCTTACGGCATCCGGCGGCCCATTCCGTAACACGCCACTCGAAGACTTCGAGCACATCACACCCGCGCAAGCGCTCAAGCACCCCACATGGGTCATGGGCCAACGCATCACCATCGACTCCGCGACAATGTTGAACAAGGGCCTGGAGATCATCGAGGCCTGCCGCCTCTTCGACCTGCCGCCCGAAAAGGTGCGCGTCACGGTCCATCCGCAGTCGACCATCCATTCGCTGGTCGAGTACGTCGACGGCAGCATCCTCGCACAACTCTCGGTCACGGACATGCGCCTCCCGATTCTGTACGCCATGGCCTACCCGGAACGCGTGCCCAGTGAACTGACCTTCGACCTCGCCATGCTTTCGCACCTTGACTTCCAGCAGCCGGACTTTGAGCGCTTCCCCTGCCTGCGCCTGTCGTACGAGGCGGCCAAGGCCGGTCCCGCGCACTGCATCGCCCTCAACGCGGCCGACGAGATCGCCGTAGCGGCCTTCCTGAAGGGCGACCTGCCATTCCTGGGCATTCCACGAACGATCGAACGCGTGCTGGAACTGACCCCGGCGGCGAACCCAGGCAGCATCGCGGAAGTTCTCGCCTCCGACGCATCAGCTCGCCAAACCGCGACAGCCGTCGCGGCCGAAATGCTCGTCAAGCACTAACTGGGTGCCCATGTCCCGCTTCAGGGACGTGGGCCACCGCCAATAGCCACTCCGTCGCGCACTGCGTAATTGTTTTAGGAACGAACGGCTTCGGCCAGGTTTCGCTGGTCTCCCGCGGCTTTTGTCGGGACGGAACGGCGGTGAACTTAACCCTGAGCCGCGATTTCCACCGCCTGCGTCTAAACTTAGATGTCCTCCGCTTCTGCGGCTGGTTCGAGGGTTTCTTGCACATTCCGCACGTCCTGATCGTTACCGTCTACTTCCTCGTCATCCTGGGCATCATGGTCCTGGTGCATGAGTTCGGCCACTTCGCCGTCGCCAAGCTGTGCGGCGTGCGCGTCGAGGCGTTCTCCATCGGCATGGGGAAGCGGCTCTTTGGATGGGTGCACAACGGTACCGACTACAAGATCTGCATGCTGCCCCTGGGCGGCTACGTCAAAATGTCTGGCGAGACCGAGATGGAGATGATCCAGACCTCGCCCACCGAGACCAACATCAGGCAGGCTCCCTCCGTAACCGACTACTCGGACGACGACCGCACAGGCGTCAAGACCCTGGATCCGGGCAACTTCAACACCAAGCCGCGCTGGCAGCGCATGCTGATCGCCCTTGCCGGGCCCATCGCAAACTTCATACTCGCCATCGGCATCTTCACGGTCATCGCGCACTTTCACCATGAGACGGTCGAGTATCTCCAGGACCGCTCAGAGCTCGACTACGTCAGCCACAACAGCCTTGCCAGCAAGACCGGCGTTGCCGCCGGCGACTCCATTGTTCGCTTCGACACGGTCGAGCATCCGTCCTGGCAGGACGTCATGATCCGGGGATCGCTCAAGCAGAACCTCGTGGTTCCCTTCTCCTACGTCCACGACGGCAAGCGCGTCGACTCCTCCATCCCGGTCAACTTCACCGGTGGTCCGGAAGACTTCTCGCCCGACGAACTGGGCCTGATCCCCCGCATGCAGGCCGGACCGGTCCTGGTCAGCGATTTGCCGGACGCGACGGCGCCCGCTGCAGTCGCCGGTCTTCGGCCTGGTGACGCCATCGTTTCGATCGACGGTCACAGCTTCCACGGCACTGAGGCCACCGGCGCTTACCTGAAGGACGGCGGTGGCAAGCCCGTCACGCTGGTCGTCGCGCACAACGGCGTCAATCGCACGGTCGTCGTTACACCACGCATTTCCCCCACGCAGAACGGCAGCCCGGCATATCGCCTCGGCTTCGCAGCCGTTCCGCCGCCGGTCGTAACCACACGTCAGCCCATCGGCGCAGCAGTAGCCACGGCATGGCGCGACTTCACGAAGAGCAGCATGCTGATCTTTGACGTGCTCGGAGGCATGTTCAAACGGCAGGTTTCTGTCCGTAACCTGAGCGGTCCCGTAGGAATCGCGCAGCAGGTCGGTCTTGCGCAGTCCATGGGCACCTGGAAGGTACTGGAACTGATGGCAGGCATCAGCCTGAACCTGGGCATCTTCAACCTGCTGCCCATGCCTGTGCTCGACGGCGGCATGATCCTCTTCCTGATCATCGAAAGCATCATGCGGCGCGATGTAAACGCTGCGGTGAAGGAAAGAATCTATCAGGCGGCCTTCGTCTGCATCCTGATCTTCGCCGTCTTCGTGATCTTCAACGACATCACCAAGCTGTCCTTCTTCACCCACAAGCCGAGCTAGGAAATCTGCCCACGGCAGCAACCTGCCAACGGCAGCAACGGAGCACGAACGACACATGCGCATCCTGACAGTGGGCGCCGGCGCGACCGGCGGGTATTACGGTGGACGTCTGGCGATCGCCGGCCGCGACGTCACCTTCCTGGTCCGCGGCAAGCGTGCGGAACAGTTACGGCAAAAGGGCATTGAGATTGTCAGCCCGCTCGGCAACGCCAAACTCGCTGACCCGAAGCTAATCTCTGCGGACGAGCTAAAGTCGACCGTGCCATTCGACGTGGTGATCATCAGCACCAAGGCGTACTCGCTGGAAGCGGCGCTGGATGACATCGCTCCCGCGATCGGCACGGAAACGATCCTGCTGCCGATTCTGAACGGCATGCGCCACATCGACGTGCTGGTCGATCGCTACGGCCGCGACCGCATCGTGCCGGGCACCGTCCGCATCGTCAGCGACATGGACGCGGAAGGTCGCATCATCCAGATGACGAAGCTCGACGCCTTCACCTACGGCGAACTCGACGGCGGCCGCAGCCCGCGCACCGAAGCCCTTTTGCCAATCTTCAGCGTATTCGGCTTCACGACTACACTCTCCGACAACGTCATCGGAGCTCTCTGGCACAAGTGGTGGATCCTCTCGACGATGGGCGCCGTCTGTATCGTCAGCGGCGGCACCGTGGGCGAGACGGTCGCGCAGCCCTACGGCGCGGAGACTGCGGAAGCCATCCTGCGCGAGAGCGTCAGCATCGCCGCAGCAAACGGATTCCCTGTCGACGAAGCAGCACTTGCGCCACACATCCATCGCATGACGGAACCGGGATCCACGCTTACGTCGTCAATGTATCGCGACATGACCAAGGGCTATCCCGTAGAAGCCGACCACATCCTCGGCGACATGCTCGCCCGGGCCAAGGGCGCGCCCGTGCCGTTGCTGAAGGGTGCGTACGTCCGCCTGAAAGTCTACGAAGCTAACCGCCAGAAGTAATCCGGCAACACTCCGCCCGACAAAGACTCTTTGAAAGCACCTCTGTCAGGCGGGATCGGTTGGCAGCACATTCTTCTGACCCAGAGCCTTCAACTCCGCCGTCACCTCTGCTGCAATACGAACCGCTTCCTCGTGCTGATCCACGGGTACGCTGATCGCGCCCACACGGGCGTGGCCGCCACCTCCATACCGCTCGCAGATGGCGGCGATATTAGCCAGATGATCCGCAGGTACAGTCGTCCACGGATTCGTGCCGACGCTGATCTTCGTGCGGAAGCTCGACTTCGAAAGGCCTACGACATACACGTCCTCAGGCAGCAGGTAGTACGGGATGAACTTGCTGTAGCCCTCGGTCGGCTGGTCCGTGATGTCGAAGGTGATGACACCACGATCGGCGCTTACGCGTGAGCGCAGCAGCGCAATGTCGCGCTGATGTTTCTCCAGACGCGGCTGCAGCTCGGCCTGCACGAAGTTCTCCTGCAGGGTGGTCAGCAACGGCTGCGACGTCAGCAGCGGAATCAGGCGCGGTATGAAGGTCGAGTCGTTGACCGACTCGATCACACTCATCAACTGAAGCGCGGGTGCGACCAGCTCGACGGCAGCCTGCGCGCTCTCGAATTTGGCACCGTCGATGATGTTTGCCCAATGGATCAACTCACGCAGATCGCTGGTGTCATAGCCGTAGTAGTCCCGCGTCATGTCCGCGATGTAGCCGGTGCACGAGACATACAGCGGATCAAAGAACTTCTTCGGCTGCACATACTTCGGCGGATCGACCGCGCTCTTCTGCAGTTCCAGCTCAAAGTGCTGGCGATCCTCTTCCGAGAGGAACGCGCTCTGGTGATGATCGAACCACCAGGTCACCTTCGGCGAGTTCGAATACTTGAAGTCGACGATGGCATTCTCATCGCCCGAGAAATCAGCTTCGTCGAACGCCGGGCCGGCCTTATGCATCAGGCCTTTGTAGTCATAGCTGCTGGCCGTGCCGATGCAGTCGCGGTGGAAGCGCGTAAACAGCGACGCCGAGCAGGCACCATCGAAGCAGTTGTTGTGGAACAGGACGCGTAGGTTCACACCTCCAAGGATTCGCCCTGGAGGCGCGTGCGTCAAGCCACCGACTGCAGACGGCTCTCACTCAGATCCAGCTCACGCTCCAGGGTCCGGTAAATGCTCTCATCAACTCTTCCCGTCTCGCGTAGCTCGATCAGCTGTTCGCGTTCCGCCTGCACGGTCTCCAGCATCACGGTCGACATGGTGCGGGCGTGACGATCGACTGCGGGGAAGTCCGGACCGCAATCTTGAATCAATTCAAGACGGTGCTCGTACTGATGCAGCAGGTCATCGTACGCATGATGCAGCGCCTCGTCCTCGCCCGGCTTGCAATTCTGCAGATGCTCCATGGCACGGCGGATCAGGATGCGGCGAGCCTCGCCCTCATCGCACCCACTTGACTTCTCCGCGCCCAGTCCAAGTGCCCGCACCAGCGCAGGCAGTGTCAGCCCCTGCAGGACCAGCGTGACCAGGATGACGCAGAAGGTGAGGAAGACGATCATGTTGCGCTGGGTGAACGGCTCGCCGTTGCCCAGCGTGTACGGCAATGAGCTGGCGGCGGCCAGTGCTACGACACCGCGCATACCTGTCCAGCCCAGGACAAAGATCGACCCCTTGGTGGGTACATTCTCCGGTTGATGGAGCATGTGCCTGCGGATTTTGTAGGTGACGACGGCCGCGGGATAGCACCAGATCATGCGCAGCGCGATCAGGATCGTGGCAAAGCCAAGGCCATAGGCGGCCACACGCATGTGGCTGTAGTCACGGATGCCCGCCAGCACCGACGGCAACTGCAGACCAAGCAGCAGGAAGACCAGCCCGTTCAAACCAAACTCCGCTGCATCCCAGACGGCCATCGTCTGCAGACGCACCGTCGGCGAGAAGAACGTCGACGACTTCCGACTGAGATACAGACCGCAGACCACAACCGAGATGACGCCGGATGCGTGGATCGATTCACCGGCCAAGTACGATCCGTACGCGACGATGAAGGACAAGGCAATCTCAACCGGGCCGTCATCGATCCACTTCTCAAACCACGTCACGATAAATCCGCAGACCAGGCCCACGGCGACTCCGCCGACGAACAGCCACAGCAACCGCAACAGGCCGGCCCCAAGGGTGGGCGTGGTGCCATTCACGATCATGTCCACACCGAACTCAAGCGCCAGCAGGCCGGTCGCGTCATTCAGCAGGCTTTCGCCTTCCAGCAGATCGACGATCCGTTTCGGCATCCCGATCTTCTTGGCGATGGAACTGGCCGCGACTGCGTCCGTGGGCGAAACGACGGCGCCCAACAGGAATCCCATGCGCCAGTCGAAGCTGGGCAGAAAGTAATGCGCGGTGATCGCGACGCCAACGGCCGTGAAGAAGACGAGCCCTACAGCCAGAGAGCCGATGGAGACGAGGTTGTACTTGAAATCAGTCCAGGAAGTCTGCCAGGCCGCAGCAAATAACAAGGGCGGCAGGAAGACGAGGAACACCAGATCCGGCGGTAGCGGCACACGCGGAAAGGCTGGTACGAACGAAGACGCGAGTCCTGCAATGACCAGCACAATGGGATACGACACGCTCAACCGGCGCGCGATGCCTGCAATGACCGCGATGGCGATCAACAGATAGAGCATCTCGATCTGGAATGCGGGAAGATTAAAAGCTGTTTGGGTCACAAGCCTAGTGTCTCCGATGCGACACGACTTTGGCGAGCGAACCCCGCCACCTGCCAGTGAAGTCCGCCCGTTCGATGCTGGAAAGATCGCTGTGCTGAACGGATACAGATGCCTCGCTTCCTTTTTGACACGATGTACGTCCACCCCATCTAGACTCAGAGCGATGCCTGCAATGAGATCCAACGTCTCTGCCGCCGAGGGATGGTCGTCGCGCCGCACGCTGCGCCGCGTTGTCTTCTGCGTGGCCTCCCTGCTTTTGCTGCTGGTGGTCGTTGCCGCGGGCGCACGCCTGTGGCTTCAACAGGCAATGCGCTCATCCCTGCCGCAGACGGACGGCACGCTGCAACTACGTGGCCTTGGCGCTCCCGTGACGGTGGAGCGCGATGCCCATGGCACGCCTCACATCCAGTCCACGGATGTGGATGACCTCGTCTTCGCACAGGGCTTTGTCACCGCGGGCGACCGACTATGGCAGATGGACATGCTGCGACGCCACGTGACCGGCCGGCTGGCCGAGGTGCTGGGCAGCAACATGATCCAACACGACCGCACGCAGCGTTATCTGCAGTTTCGGCAGGCTGCGGCGCGTGCTCTGCCACTGATGGATGCGACCGAGCGGCATCAACTGGATCGATATGCCGACGGTGTCAATGCGCAGATAGACCTGCTGCGCTCCGCCGGACATCTACCGGCGGAGTTTCGTGTGCTGGGCTACCAGCCGGAGCACTGGTCCGCGATGGATTCTCTGCTGGTCGAGTTCGCGATGACGCAGGATCTGAGCACCGTCTATCCATCGAAGCTGGACCGTGAGGCCGTGGAGAGCCTGCTCGCAGGACAGACAGCACGCGGCGAAGACCTGCTGGGCGATCTGTACCCCGTCACCACGTTGCGCGACCATCCGCCTATCGCTGACCAGCCAGCCGCCACGAAGAAGCCAACGCTGGACGACCTGGGTGAGGACGACCTGGTCACGCAGTTCGCAGCGCCCGCGCATGCGGCAGACCTGGCACAGGCGAAGGCAGCGCTCGCGCCCTTTGTCGGTGCTTTGCAATGCGAAGGCTGCCAGGCGGGATCGAACAACTGGGCTATCAGCGGAGCCCACACGCAGAGCGGCAAGCCTCTGGTCGCCAACGATCCTCATCTGGCGCTGACCGTGCCCGGCATCTGGTACACCGTGGAGCTTGAATCGGGAAGCTTCCACGCCAGCGGTGCCTCCATACCTGGTCTGCCCTTCATCGTCCTTGGTCATAACCAGCATGTGGCCTGGGGCTTCACCAACAGCACGGCAGACGTGCAGGACCTGTACGTCGAACAGATCAGCGGCGATCAGTTCCGTGGCGCGGACGGCGCGATGCATCCGCTGGCGCACGAGCATGAGACCATCAACGTGAAGCGCGGCAAGAGCGTCAGCTTCGACGTGTCACTGACCAGCCATGGCGGAACACCGACGCCGATCCTGTCGCCGCTTTACCCGCATGAGACGCGCAACCTCGCCCTGCGCTGGCCGGTCTACGACGCAGGCACGGCGAGCCTGCCGATGTATCGCGTGTGCTCTGCGGAGGATGGTGCCGCGCTGATTGAGGCGTTTCGCAACTACGGCGCACCCGCGCAGAACCTGGTCTGGGGCGACGACCACGGACACGTCGGCTATCACCTGGTGGGCCGCATCCCGCTGCGTGGCGCGGGTGGCCAGAGCGGCCTGACACCGGTTCCCGTAAACACCGGGACGTACGAGTGGGCGGGATGGATTCCGTACGATGCCCTGCCGCAGGTCACCGATCCGGAGGGTGGCGTAGTGGCTACGGCAAACGCGCGCACAACGCCGACGGGCTATCCCTATGGCACCTCGCTCGACTGGGCCGCGCCATACCGCAATGAGCGCATCTGGAAGCTACTGGAGGGCCGCAACGGCCTCTCTGCTGCGGACATGCTTGCGGTGCAGAACGACACGTTCTCTGCCCTCGACAAGACTTACGCCGAGCACATTGTGTATGCGGTCGATCACGCGAAGTCTCCGACACGTCGTGACCGAGAGGCGGCCGAGATCCTGCGGAAGTGGGACGGCCACATCACCGCCGACTCGGTAGCTGCCAGCCTGACCAGCGCAACCCGGCGAGCGCTTCTGCCGATGGTGCTGCAGCCCAAGCTTGGCTCCAATTGGGATTCCTACGGCCCAGGCAACAGCAGCTACGTGTTGGAGCGGATGATCGAGACGCGACCGTCGCGCTGGTTGCCGGAGCAGTTTGCCGACTGGAATGAGTTGCTGGTCGCAGCACTGGATCGCGGCATGAAAGAGGGCGAAGCACCCGCAGACCTTCGGGACTGGACCTGGGGATCGCGGCACGAGCTGGATCTCGAGCATCCCGTCTTCGGCGCGATTCCGTGGCTGCGCGCACTGCTGGGCGTCGCCGGAACCGGCCCGCAGCCGATGCCGGGCAGCGGCCTCACCGTTCGGGCTTCCAACGGCAAACACAGCGCCAGCATGCGCTTCATCGCAGACCTTGCGGCACCCGCAGATGACTCTATGAGCCTGCCCATGGGTGAGAGCGGCAACCCCGCCAGCCCATGGTTCATGGACGGTTGGCCGACCTGGTATCGCGGCGAACGTGAGAGTCTGCCCTTCGGCAATACCGCTGGCAGCGGCGCTTCGCATCGTATAGTCCTGACACCATGACGGCACGAACGCAACGGCTCATCCAGTACCTCGTGATCGCGCTTGCAGCGCTGGTCGCTGTACTGCCGCTCGCCCTCTACGGTTATTCGTGCGGCCACGACTTTGACTTCCATCTACGGAGTTGGATGGAGGCGAGCGCGCAGTGGCATGGCGGCGTGCTGAAGCCGGTGTGGGCCTTTCACGCGGCATGGAATGCCGGCGAACCGAGACTGCTCTTCTATCCGCCGCTCTCGTGGATCACGGGCGCCCTGCTGACCTCCGTGCTGCCTTGGACCTGGGTGTCGACGACGTTCACGGGACTGGTGCTGTTCCTCAGCGGCCTTACGATGCATCGCCTGGTAAGGCGATGGACGACGGGCGGCGTAGCCACGCTGGCAGCCTGCGCCTACCTTGCAAACCCGTACATGCTCTTCTGCGCGTACGAGCGCACGGCCTATGCAGAGTTGATGGCTGCGGCGTGGATGCCGCTGCTGCTGGCCGCTCTGCTGCGCCCGCGCGTCAGCACGTGGCGCGTTGCTGTTGCCATTGCGCTGCTGTGGTTGACGAACGCTCCGGCAGCCGTCATTGGCTGCTACACGCTACTGCTGGTGGGTGCGGGCCGGCTGATCCTGATGTGGCGCAGAGATCGCGCAGCGGCAAAGAACTACGCAGGCGCGTTGGCCGGTGGCTTTGCGCTTGGTCTGCTGGCCGATGCCTTCTACCTGCTGCCGATGGCGGTTGAGCGGAAGTATGTGCAGTTGAATCTGGCGATCGTGCCAAACGCACGGCCCGACGCAAACTATCTCTTCTCGCACACTGGCGACGAGTTCCATGACGGTGTGCTGGTGCACTCGTCACTGATCGGCATTGGCCTGGTCGTGCTGGCCGTTGTGAGCGCGATCGCTTGGACGCTGCTGCAAAAGCGGCGTGTGGAGAGCTTCCACTCCATGCATCGCCGCGACGCGACGATGCTGATGGAACGCGGCCGCTCAGACGCTGTCGCGATCGCGATACCCGTGCTGGCGATCTTCTCAGTTCTCGTCATCTTTCTGCTCACAAGGTTCAGCGCACCCGTCTGGCACATCGCTCCAGAGCTGGTATTTTTGCAGTTTCCGTGGCGCTTCCTTTCCGTGCAGGCTGCAGTCTCGATTCTGTTGCTGGCGCTTTGCATCGAGCGGCTGGGGGAGCTGCGCGGCGCATCACGGATGCCATGGCAGGTGCTGGCCGGGGCTGGCCTGTGTATCGCTGGGCTCGCCGGATTCCTGGGCGCTAACACCGGCTTTCGGCAGGGCTGCGATGACGAAGAGGGACTGACGCCGCAACGCATGGCCTTCGCGCACGGCGATGGCTTTGAACAGACCGACGAGTACACACCCGTCGGAGCAAACAACGAGTCGCTAGCAATTCACCTGCCGGCCGCATGGATCGCAACAACTGCGACGGGCGTGCCAGACGGCAGGAACGGGGAGCCCACCGCAAAGACGCTGGTGCCGCGCGAAGAGACACCGCATCCGGATGACCTCGTCTTCAACGTCAATGCGCCGGTACCATCGCAGTTCCTGGTGATCCGTATGCGCAGCTTCCGCGGATGGCACGTGCTGCGCGATGGCGCGGAACTCACGGCTCTGCCATACCGTTCGGACGGCCTGACAGCTGTCCCCCTGAACAGCGCGGGGCCGCATCGCGTGGAGCTTCGCTACCGCCGCACGGCCGATCAGTGGCTTGGCGCACTGCTTTCGCTCGTCGGCCTTGGTGTCGTAATTGGACTTGCGAAGCGTGAATCGAGATCGAGCAGACGACTTATTTCGACTTAGCCGCCGACGCCAGCAACGTTGGCGACAGATTGGCCGACAGCACCACGTGCGACTTCTTCTGCTCCACCGTCAGCGACTCAAACGCCTGGTGCAGCGCGACCTCCTGCGGTGTTCCTGTGGACGGTGTGAAGCCACGTACAAGGTTCACGATCGTCGTCAGGTTCGAAGCAGTCTTCTGGGCTTCCTTCTCACTGGTGGCGAGTTCTTCCAGACGCAGGTGCAGGCTCCCGCGAAAAGTGACCGACGCGATGAAGTCCGTGTCCTCACTGAGCGGCAGCGTCACACCGAAGATCTGGATGTTGCCACGATCGCTGAACGGCAGGCCGACGTGCCCGATACCCCATGCCAGCGAGAAGTACGGCACCTGCGGGTAGCGCAGGCTTAGCAGCGACGATCCTGCAAAGGGCGAAGCGCCCGCGGCATACCGGTCGATGACGGAGTGAATCTGCTCCGTCAAGGGCATGTTGCTGGCCGCAACCATGTCGTAGCCCAAAGCCGTGACACGCAGCGTGCGTCCCTCGCTGCCAGGAATCGTGTAGATGTCGTGGCCTGCGTATTTTTCGATCGACGAGCTGTTGCCCTTCAGATACGCCGTGAGCTTCGCGGCATCGAAGCGTCCCTCGCCCACGCCCGTGTAGGCGACCACGCCGTTCGGGCCGTTTGGGTCAGGCATGCGGTGCAGCGAGACGGCGATGCGGTCCAGGTCGCGATCCCATCGGAAGCCCGTCGCTTCCAGGAACCTCGCATACTCCGGCGAGGCGTTCACCGGCTGCTCATCGAAGTGGCTTGCGGCACGCACCGGCTTCAGATTGAAGTAGACGATCGCATCCGATTCCGGCAGCAGCCGGGCTACCTCGGGCGGTGCGTGGAAGCGCAGCACGAGTGCCACAATGAGCGCCACCAGCAAAAGCGCCGGGACGCCAAGGGAATAAAGCCTGCGTTTGTTTCGAGGTTCCACTGACGAGAAGCATAGCGGATTCACCTCCGTCACGGCTGCCGACATCTGCCGTGCGCGTCCGGTAGACGCCCCGCGAGGGGTCGCCTCAGTGCGCGGCGGAATGCGAGAAGATCTGGTTGACCAGCACACCGGCACAGATCAGCGCGATGCCGGCCAGGGCGGCGGCGTCCAGTCGTTCGCGGTAGACGAGCCATCCCAGCAGCGAGATGAGAACGATACCGACACCGGACCACACGGCGTAGACGACACCAATCGGCAGTGTGCGCAGCGCAATGGTCATGCAGTAAAAAGCGATCGCGTATCCCAGCACGACCGTCACGCTGGGCCACAGCCGCGTGAAGCCATGAGAGGCCTTCAGCGCGGTGGTAGCGCTGGTCTCTGCAAGGATGGCCGTGGTGAGTGCAAGCAGGCTGGCAGAGCGAGGCGTCATGCCCGCAGTGTACCGGCTACTCCGTGATGTCGAAGGTGTAGATCTTGCCTGCGTGCCCGATGCCGGTGCCCCCAGCGGACCACGGCGCCAGCACGCCGTACTCGCCCTTGGCCAGGTCCTTCGGAATCGTGAAGCCAAAGAGCCGGTTCCCCACCTTGTGCACCGAAACCTCGAGTGCGTCACGCTCCGTGCCGGTCTCGGAGTGGAAGACATTCCCCGACCTCACGCGGAACTCGCGGCGATCGCTTTTGGTTCGGAAGCGAAGAATGACGTACTCCACCGCGTCGATCTGCATGTTGGGTGAGAGGATCAAGACTTCCGTCCCGGGCGACAGGCTCAGCTTCGACTTCGGGCCGTTCACCACACCGTTTTCGTCCTTCTTGACGATGTTGTTCGTTACCAGGCTCTTCAGCGCGCCACCATCACGGTAGTGCACCAGCTCCGGGCCCATCATCTCCCACTGTCCCTGCGTGTTTTTGAAGTAGACGCCGGGATCGTCGACATTCGGCGACAGCGGCGAGACGTCGACCCGCTGCTGCAGCATCGGCAACATCGACCCGCGCTGCTGCATGCCGCTGTTGCGCGCAAGCATGGCGGAGATCACGGCCTGCGAAACGCCTGCACTCTTCAGCGCGATCAGGTCGTCCGGTGCGGTCAAATAGCTGCCGGGCTGCATGCGCACGGCCGTCACGATGATGTTGTCGCCAAGCTCTGCCTTCGTCATCTTGATGATGGCGTCGTTATCGAGCTGCTTGTTTTGGGCGGGCGGCGGCGCGGATGGGTTCATTTGCGAGTCCCTGCCCGCGAGCTGCGGCAACGGACCTTCGACGGCTCCCTGCGCCTGGATAGCGACAGGCACAACAAGCGTGACGGCGACAGCAAGCAGGAAAGTAAGTCGTGGCATGAAATGGCTCCGGCAGATTTTTACACAGGTATAGACGATTGGAATGTATTGCGGGCTACCTTCGTGCACATTTGTGTTCCAGGGCCCGTCGCGCGTATACAGGTCTCGCGCGTGCTGTAATCCGGCACGCCCGCATTGAGGTGAAGATGGACCGTCGCGAGTTACTGAAAACGTCCGCCCTGCTGATGGCCGCCGCGCCGCTGGCCCGCGCAGCTAATGTCCCAGAGGATCACGCGAATGTGCCGCGCACCAACTGGTCGAAGAACTTCCACTACAGCACCAGCCGCGTCTACGCGCCGACCACGCCCGAGGAAGTTCCCGCGATCGTCCTCGAAAATGGCCACCTGAAGGGTCTCGGTTCGCGCCACTGCTTCAACAACATCGCGGACAGCCAGTATGCGCAGATCTCGATGCGCGAGGTGAAGGGCATCCAGATCGACGAGGCCGCGCAGACCGTCACAGTCGGCGCGGGCATCGCCTACGGCGAACTCGCCCCAGTGCTGGACAAGGCCGGCTTCGCGCTCGCAAACCTCGCATCGCTGCCGCACATCTCGGTCGGCGGAACCATCGCAACGGCAACCCACGGATCCGGCGTGGGCAACAAAAACCTCTCGTCCGCGACGCGCGCGATTGAGATCGTAAAGGCGGATGGCAGCATCCTGCGCCTGTCACGCGACACCGACGGTGAACGCTTCCGAATGGCCGTCGTGCACCTGGGCGCGCTCGGTGTCCTGACGAAAGTCACCCTGGACATCGTGCCGCGCTTCGATATGTCGCAGGTGGTCTACCGCAACCTGTCGTTCGATCAGCTTGAGCACAATCTGGACACGATCCTGAGCTCCGGCTACAGCGTGAGCCTCTTCACCGACTGGCAGAGAAACCGCGTTAACCAGGTGTGGATCAAGGACAAGGCCACTGCTGACGCCCCGCAGAAGCCGCTGCCACCCATGTTCTACGGTGCAACGCTGCAGACGGCAAAGCTGCACCCGATCGACGATCATCCCGCAGACGCATGCACCGAACAGATGGGAAGCGTGGGCCCGTGGTATTTGCGCCTGCCGCACTTCAAGATGGAGTTCACACCCTCCAGCGGCGAAGAGCTGCAGACCGAGTACTTCGTCGCTCGCAAGGACGGCTACAGGGCCATCCGCGCGGTCGAAAAGCTGCGCGACAAGATCACACCGCACCTCTTCATCACGGAGATCCGCACCATCGCCGCCGACGACCTGCCCATGAGCATGGCCTACCAGCGCGACTCCATGGCGATCCACTTTACTTGGAAGCCGGAAGAGCCAACCGTTCGCAAGTTACTGCCGGAGATTGAAGCAGCACTCGCACCGTTTGGTGTGCGTCCGCACTGGGGCAAGATCTTCGAGATTCCTCCCTCATATCTGCACAAGCAGTACCCGGCATTGCCGCGTTTCCGCGCCATGGCGCAGGCGCTTGATCCCGGCGGCAAGTTTCGGAACGCGTATCTGGATCGAAATATCTTCGGGGCCTGACGGCCCCAATAGCACCAACAGAAAAACCCCATTCCTTCGCCGCTTCATAGCGAAAGAATGGGGTTTCGTGCTTCTGTGAACCATTTCGAGGGCAGTCGCGCTACGAAGCGACTTACCGCGGAGGAGCCATTGGCACACCAACTGTCGGTGGTGCGCCCGCGGGACGAGGCGCGCTGACGGCGCCCGGAGGCAGCGTGCCGCCCTCCGATAGCACCTTCATGTTCTCCAGCATCTTCGTAAAGCGCGTGCGGCGATTCTTGATATCGGCTTCGCGCGCAGCATCGTCGGCGAGCATGCTGTTGTCGAACAGCAGCGTGTACAGGATCTGCGTGGTCGTCGCGGTCAGCGGCCGCGCTTCCAGAGTGCCGTGGTACATGTTGTACGCCGGACCGACGCGTACAGGCTGCGTGTAGGTATAGCTGTACTTCGTCTTGGCAACGAGGATCTCGTTGCCGATTGAACGTACCGTCCCGTAGTCGCCATCGCCCGACAGGATGGTGCAGCCCGGGATGCCCCACTCGCCAATGTCGCAGTACTTCCCGATACGCGCCCACACCTTGTCGACCGGCGCATTCACATCAATGGTCATGGGGATGGAGACGTAGTGCGGCGTAGGAGTCTGTCGGCGCGGGGCCGGGGCGTCCTGCGGGTGGAGCTCCTGCCGGCGGTGCGGCGGCTGGTGCCTGTTGTGCGAGAGCTGAAGAGGCCAGCAGACACGCGCTGGCGCAGAGAGCAAGAGTGGCTTTCATCATGGTAGAGATCCTGGGGCACTGCTTGAAATGCGGTACGGGCATACTACCCTGCGCAACACGTCAAAGTCGCCCGGCAAGCGGGCGTTGGCCGAGGTGGAAAACTATCCCCGTCAAAGCGGTAGACCGAGGAATGACGCGGCCCTGCAGGCAATCCAGGCCGGCTCTGCTTCGCGGGCCCTTTTGTGCTAAAGTCAAAGACAGCGCTGCGCAACGTTGGCAGCGTTGTTTGCTGTCTGGTGTCTGTTTTGGGCCGGTGCCTGTCTGGGCTGGTAGAAGGCGGGCTGGCGTAGCTCAGCCGGTAGAGCATCTGATTTGTAATCAGAGGGTCGGGGGTTCAAATCCCTTCGCCAGCTCCATCCTGATATCCCCAACGGGCGGCAACAAGTGCACAGGTGGCCGAGTGGTTAATGGCAGCAGACTGTAAATCTGCCACGCAACGCGTTACGGAGGTTCGAATCCTCCCCTGTGCACCACAAGTTTTGTGGGGCACTCGGAACTTCTGAGTGGGGCGCCTGAGGTTAGGCGCAGGTAGCAAGCCGATGGATGGTCCGGGATCGCAGCAGCGCATGATCGTCGCACTGCTGGTGATTGCAATCGCCGCCGTCGGTGTGTACTTCACGATTGAGCCCGGTAACTACCGGTCGCTGGCGTGGGTTGTGTTAGGTTTTTTCGCGTTTCGCGTGTGGATCGGGCGTATGCACCGTCAACGAGTGGAACGCGAGCAAGGCTGAGGGTATCCTTGGCAGAGAAGCTGATGTAGCTCAGTGGCAGAGCACTCCCTTGGTAAGGGAGAGGTCGAGGGTTCAAGCCCCTCCATCAGCTCCAGTTTTCAACCTTCGGTTGACGGAGGGCGTGGCTGTAGCCAGCGCAAAGCGGGCGGGAGTAACTCAGTGGTAGAGTGACAGCCTTCCAAGCTGTTCGTCGCCGGTTCGATCCCGGTCTCCCGCTCCAAAGATTGGTAGTTTTGAGGTCGTAGAGCGAAGCATGTACGAGCAGGCCACAATCGCGGTAGAGAACCAGAGCGGCTTCGGTGCCGTGAAGTCGGCAATCGACGACTCCTTTTCCAATGGCAAAGTCTCAGAATTCCTGAAGTCGCTGGAGCGAAGCAAGTTACGCATCCGCAACTTTGAGGAGGTCGCCGCAGCTGGCAAGCTGGGTCCGCAGATCTCTGAGGCGTACAAGTCGTTGGGCGATGGCGATCAGGGCATGATCCGCGAGCACTACCTGTCCACTCTGGAAAAGGTTGATCCTGCACTGCGACAGAAGTATCTGAAGGTCTACGCCTACTACTGAGGCCGCGGACCGACTCCCCGCATACAAAAGTTTTCCTGGGCTTGGAGCCGCGCCGTGCGGCAGCCCGAACATGACCTTGAAACGCGAGCTTGCATTGGCAGCGGGCTCAAAACACCAGGAGAAACATCATGGGTAAGGAAAAGTTCGACCGGTCCAAGCCGCACGTTAACGTGGGCACGATTGGTCACATCGATCACGGCAAGACGACGCTTACGGCTGCGATCACGAAGGTTCTTTCCAAGCACAACCCGAAGAACAGCTTCCGTTCGTTCGACACGATCGATAACGCACCGGAAGAGCGCGAGCGCGGTATCACGATCGCGACGTCGCACGTTGAGTACGAGACGGCGAACCGTCACTATGCTCACGTTGACTGCCCGGGCCACGCCGATTACATCAAGAACATGATCACGGGCGCAGCGCAGATGGACGGTGCGATCCTGGTGGTTGCAGCGACCGACGGCCCGATGCCCCAGACGAAGGAGCACGTTCTGCTCGCTCGCCAGGTTGGCGTGCCGTACATCGTTGTGTTCCTGAACAAGTGCGATGCGGTGGAAGACGAAGAACTGATCGACCTGGTCGAGATGGAAGTTCGCGAGTTGCTCAGCAAGTACGACTTCCCTGGCGATGACGTTCCCGTCATCCGTGGTTCGGCGCTTGGCGCACTGAACGGCGAAGCACAGTGGGAAGCGAAGATCGACGAGCTGATGGATGCTGTCGACAAGAACGTTCCGCAGCCTGACCGCCTGGTCGACCTGCCGTTCCTGATGCCGATCGAAGATATCTTCTCGATCTCGGGTCGTGGAACCGTCGTCACCGGCCGTATCGAGCGTGGCAAGATCAAGGTCGGCGAGCCGGCTCAGATCGTTGGCTTCCGCGACACGCAGAACACGACCGTCACCGGCGTTGAAATGTTCAAGAAGCAGCTGGACGAGGGTCTTGCTGGTGATAACGCGGGTCTGTTGCTCCGCGGTACCGCCAAGGACGACGTTGAGCGCGGCATGGTTCTTGCCAAGCCGGGTTCGATCACGCCGCACACCACCTTCAAGGGCGAGATCTACGTCCTGAGCAAGGAAGAGGGCGGCCGTCACACGCCGTTCTTCGACGGCTACCGTCCGCAGTTCTACTTCCGCACCACCGACGTCACCGGTTCGGCGAAGCTGCCGGCTGGCACGGAGATGGTGATGCCGGGCGACAACATCGCTCTGGAGATCACGCTGCACACGCCCGTCGCCATGGAAAAGGGCCTCCGCTTCGCCATCCGCGAAGGCGGACGTACCGTCGGCGCTGGCACCATCTCCGAGATCATCAAGTAGTTCGAACGTCAGTTCGAACTACTCAGGTCCAGGCTTCAGCCCGGACAGGGCGATGAACTCGAAGAAGCATCAAGAAGGGCCGTAGCGAAAGCTGCGGCCCTTTCTGCTGCTCGTCCTAGGAAAACGTTTGCTAGGATTCTCTCCGGGCCAATTCTGGAGGTTCTTCCGTGCGTTGGATTCTTTCAAGCTTGCTGTTGGGCGCGCTACCCTTCTCTGCGGTTCAGGCCGACGGTCCGACCGCTCCGAACGGCAGACACTATCTGTCGCAGCCGCTGATCTCCGAGATCTACACGGCCGATCCATCGGCACACGTCTTCGGTGGCAAGCTCTACATCTACCCTTCGCACGACGTCCCGACCGAGACCCCGGACGACGACCTGGGCAATCAGTACGCCATGCACGACTACCGCGTCCTGCGGTTGGATCGTGTCGGCGGCCCGGTCACCGTCGGACCCGTAGCGCTCGAAGTAAAGAATGTCCCCTGGGCATCGAAGCAGATGTGGGCTCCTGATGTGGCCTACCGCAACGGCACCTACTTCCTCTACTTCCCCGCCCGCGACAAGGAAGGCCACTTCCGCATCGGCGTCGCAACCTCGACCAATCCCATGGGGCCATTCAAGGCCGATCCCGAACCGATCAAAGGCAGTTACAGCATCGATCCCGCAGTCTTCACGGACGCGGATGGCCAGAGCTACATCTACTTCGGCGGCATCTGGGGCGGACAGCTTGAGAACTGGCCGACCGGACAGTTTGTCGCCGGATCGACGACCGACCTGAAGCAGGACGACAAGCCTGCACTGATGGCGAAGTGGGCCAGACTCTCGCCGGACATGAAACACTTCGCCGCACCCGCGAAGGATGTCGTCATCCTGGGCGACGACAACAAGCCGCTGCTGGGCGGCGACCACGATCGCCGCTTCTTCGAAGCCTCATGGATGTTCAAGCGCGACGGCCAGTATTACTTCACCTACTCCACCGGCGACACGCACTTCTTGGCCTATGCCACGGCCAGATCGCCCGTCGGTCCCTTCCACTACCGTGGACACTTCCTGCTGCCGGTGCAGGGCTGGACGACGCATCACTCCATCGCGGAGTGGAACGGCAAGTGGTGGCTCTTCTACGCGGACACGCAACTCTCCAACAAGAATCACCTGCGCAACGTGAAGATGACGGAACTGCACTTCAACGCAGACGGATCCATCCAGGTGGTCGATCCGTTCACGCGTTGACGGTAGATAGGTCGATCGACTTCCTCAGGATGTACCCGTTCAAGAGCATCAATCCAAGAGAAGGCAGCGACTCCAGAATGCTGTCCCGCACTTTAACGCGGACACAGAACGCAATGAGCATAAGCAGCGCCAGCCCTCCCGAAGAAACCCGCAGGGCGCGCGGCCACTTGTAGCCCACGAGCAGGCCCGCGCCTCCAAGCAGCTCAAGCACACCCGTCAGTATGCGCAGTTCTGGCACGCCGAATCTTCGAAAGTCACTCACCATAAAGTCTGAGTGAAAGCAGAGAAAACCATAGACAAGGAAGATGGCGCTCGAAAGACCAATCAGGAGCGCCTGCACGCTCACAGTGCGACTCCCCACGCATAGTGGGCCACCACGAAAAGGCAAAGCAGAAGCAGCACAAAGGCCGGCATCGACCGATGCCAGGCGTGATGCACGCGCAGGTGAGCAAGGATCGCGCAGACCATCAGTAAGGCCATCAACGCCGCAGGGATGAGTGCCAGCCGCGGGTACCAGATCCCGGCTACCAGCAAGGTCGAAAGCGAGATCTTCGTTGCACCAACGAAAGTTCGTACCCTCTCCGGCAATTCGTATTCCTCAAACTCTTTGACCACATTCCGATAGTTCACAGTCCAGACGTAAATGACTGAGGCAGCGATCACTACCTGGGCTACTTCGGGGAGATACTTCATTTTCTGTGGCTCTTTCTGAGACAAGTGCGTAGAGCCGTTACATCGTGAAAGTTTACTGGCCGTTGATCTTCAACTCGGCAGTTGGTACGCGGTAGCTTGCGGCCAGGGCAACGCCCTGTTTCAGGAAGGCCGCAGCCCGTTCCTTGTCAGCATGCGCCTCACATTGCGGCGTGATGTAACTCTCCCACGCAGGGACACTCCGCATGGCGTCCTTGACCACAGCACTCCCTTCCTGCCTCGAGAGGAAAGGAGCCGCAAGGAGCACTGGGAACTTGCCTGGCCCGGCATTCACAAAGCAGGCAATGTACATAGGCTCGCCCTTAACTGCAGCTTCCGTATCCGCCAGTTGCAGTCGGTCACGCAGCTCCAGGCCATCCGCGTCAATGATCACCTCTCGCACCGGGAGCTGACGCAGAGCCTCCGCGTGAGCATTACCACCAGACGCAATAAAGGAGGCGCGATCGGCCGTGGCGTCTTCCAGCGACATACTGACAGAGCACCCCGACTCGCTTACCTCCAGTGCAGACTGCGACCGGACGAGGCGCTCGAAAAAGTCGGTACGCGTCTCCGGCGCGCCGAAGCGAACAATCTGTGAGACCAGGATGGCCGCCTTCCGCTCATGCTCGTAGCTGAAGCAGTAGACATACTGCGGCGACTCCGCAAAAGCACACCGCGCCGCACCCGGCAGAGCCAGGGCAAGAACGCACAAAGCCGTAGAAAGTCGCATAGGGAGCTCCTCGTTACTGCCGGGGAGCAGACGCCGCGATTGTGCCACGCACAATCCATTCCACGCAACATAAATCCAGACGCCTTGCAGTGGTGAAAGGAGGCGTTCCCCTACGGCCCCCAATCGGAGCCGTGAGACCGCGCGTGCGCCAGCACTTTCCCGATCCCAAACGGTGCGAATCGTTTGTGGATGCGTCGTGGCTTCCCCCGATGGTCGAAATCGGCTATCATAAGTTGTTCGCCCGGCCTGCGGTTTCGTGGTGCATGAGGCTTTTCCTGGGTGCGAGCCCCGGAAGTACAGGGGCGTAAGCTCAACGGTTAAACTGTCGGTCTCCAAAACCGAACTTCTCGGTTCGAATCCGAGCGCCCCTGCCAGTTCCAAGTAACACAACGAAGCGATATGCCGAAGGCATGTCGCGGCGTGTTCGGCAGTAACAATGCACTACCGCAGCACACAGCAGCGAAGAAGAGTCGAGGCAGGGTATGGCGAAGGCAATCGCAGTAGCAGAGAACACCGGTGTAGAGCGCGCGCGGGGCCAGTGGGAAAAGCTGACCGGCTTCCTGGGCGATGTACGCAGCGAAATGCGCAAGGTGTCCACGCCGTCCACGGCAGAGACGCGCACGACGACCGCCGTGGTCATCATCACGGTCTTCGCCTTCGCGGCCTACTTCTGGGCTGTGGATTTCGGCATCAACCACACGCTGAACGCGCTGATCACCAAGCTCACCCAGCGCTAACGCGAAAGTTTTTAGCCGCACCGCGGCATAGCAGGACGAATTCGTCAGGCAAAGAAGGTAAAGATGTCCGAAGAAGTGATGTTGCCGGAAGGCGCAAAGGCCGTGGAAGAAGAGCAGATCGCAGCCGAGCACGGTGCCGAAGCCGAAGTGGCAGAAGCTGCCGGCGAGCCCGCGCCCGAGAGCAACCTGAAGTGGTACATCATCCATGCCTACAGCGGCTTTGAGCGCAAGGTTAAGGAATCGCTCGAGAGCCGCATCCGCGCCTTCGGACTCGAGCACAAGATCGGTCGCATCGAGATCCCGGTTGAGCCGGTGACCGAAGTCCGTAACGGCAAGAAGTACACCATCGACCGTGTCTTCCTGCCCGGCTACGTCTTCGTCGAAATGGACCTCGACAACGACCTGTGGCACCTGGTGAAGAACACGCCGCGCGTCACGGGCTTTTTGCAGACGGGTGACACCCCCAACGCTCTGAGCGAAGCCGAAGTGAACAGCATGCTGAACCGTGCGGATGTCACGAAGGACAAGCCGAAGCTCAAGGTCAAGTTTGAGAAGGGCGAGCAGGTCCGCATCACCGAGGGACCGTTCGCAAACTTCAACGGTGCAGTGGACGACGTAAATGAAGACAAGCAGACCCTGAAGGTAATGGTCAGCATCTTCGGACGTCCGACGCCGACCGAAGTCGAATTTTCACAGGTGGAGAAGCACGTCGAGTAGCGGAAACTACCCGGCCGGTCTTTCGAAAGAAAGCGTGGCTTCAACAATACAAAGCAATACCGTCGTGAACAGGTGGCTTCTACCCTTGCCGCGACCAAAACACTACGAGGGATAGATACATGGCACCGAAGAAAATTACTGGATACGTCAAGCTGCAGGTGATGGCCGCCAAGGCAACACCCGCACCGCCCATCGGCCCCGCGCTCGGTCAGGCGCAGGTCAACATCATGGAATTCTGCAAGCAGTTCAACGACCGCACGAAGGATCCGGCAATGGCCGGTCTGACGATCCCGGTTGTGATCACTGTATTCGCAGACCGTACCTTTACCTTCGTCACCAAGACGCCTCCCGCTCCCGTGCTCCTGCTGAAGGCTGCCGGCGTGGCCAAGGGTTCGGGCACACCGAACAAGACCAAGGTTGGTTCCGTGACCGAAGCGCAGATCCGCGAGATCGCAACGCAGAAGATGCCCGACCTCAACGCAGCTTCCGTCGAAGCCGCTATGAAGAGCATTCGCGGCACCGCCCGCTCCATGGGCCTCGACGTCACCGCGTAAGAACCTGCTCAACCAAACACGAAGGGCGCGGAGATCTTCTCCGCGCCCTTCTACTTTCTGTCGGACGTTACTGCAGCAGGGACACTGCCACTGCCGTCATCGCCACCACACCCGTCTCAATGGCCGGCTTGTAGTCCGGCGCAAACAGCGGCGAGTGGATATCCGGCAGAGTCTTCCCTGCCTTGGCCGCGCTGGCCAACGACACCGGCTCGCCCGCACCCAGGCGGAAGAAGGTCATGGGAATCTTGTACCCATCCGTCAGGTAGCCCACATCTTCGCTGCCCATGACAGCAGCCTGGGTTAGCACCTTGTCCGCACCCAGCGCAGCCGCCGCGGCCTTCCGCACGCGCTCCGTTAAAGCCGCATCATTCACCGTCGGCTCAGTCGCCTCCGGATGCGTGATGGTCGGCATCTTGTCCGCGGGCAGACCGTAAGCCACCGCCACGCCATTCGCCGCATTCCGAATCCCATCCAGCAGCTTCTGCCGCGTGGCCTCGTCATAACTGCGAATCGTCAGGCCCAGCGTGGCCTCCGGCGGAATGATGTTGTTCTTCGTGCCCGCATGAAACGTGCCCACCGTGATCACACCGGGAGACTGCGGTGAGATCTGGCGGCTCACAACCCCCTGCACAAGGTTGATGAACTCAGCGCCCATGTAGATCGGGTCCTTGGAGTTCTGCGGCTGGGAACCATGCGCACCCGCTCCATGAAAGACAATCGTCACGGAGTCCGCGCTCGCCATCATCGGCCCTGAACTAATGCCAACCGAGCCCGCAGGAATGTTACCGAAATCGTGCATGCCCACGACGTAATTCGGCCGTGGAAAGCGTGTGTACAGGCCGTCGTCCATCATCGCCTTCGCGCCCTGGATCACTTCTTCCGCAGGCTGCCCCACCATCATCACCGTGCCATGCCAGTCCTTCTTATGCTGCGCTAGTTCCGCGGCCACTCCGAGAAAAGCGGACATATGCACGTCGTGCCCGCAGGCATGCATCACGCCCACATCATCACCCTGCGGCGTCTTGCCTCGAACCTTACTGGCATAGACCAACCCCGTCTCTTCGGTCACCGGGAGCGCATCCATATCGGTACGAATTAGGACGGTCGGGCCCGCCCCATTCTTCAACAGGCCCACGACGCCGAAGGCACTGGCCCCGTCCGCATACTTGCCAACATGATCAGTAACGTCATAGCCCAGGCGCTTCAACTCGCCCGCTACAAACGCCGACGTCTTCTCTTCCTGCCGCGACAACTCGGGAGCAGCATGTAGCGCAAGATACGTCTTCTCGAGCGCAGGCATCTGCGCATCCACTTCGCGGCGCAAGGTATCAGGGGGAATCTGTGCCATCGCGGGCAGCGCCAGCGTAGCCAGCAGGACAAGCGAAGGGAGTCTCATGGCGCGAGTATATGCGACAAGGACTCGACCTTCGCAGCCCGTCTCGAAGACTTAGACCGAGGTAGGCAGGGCCTTCTGCGCCGGCATCAGTGCCAGCTTGAGTTCATCCGCTAGCGTACCCAGCGGGTTGTTGATCGTCTTCTTCACGATGGTCATCAGCGACTCACCACGCTTCTGCATCAGGTAAGCCGCCGTTACGCCCGCAACAAGCGTGGCAATAAATACAAAGCGCTGAATCTTCATCCGTGTAACCTCCAGTACGTCTCCAGTGTGGACGCTGCGTGGAAGGCGTGGGTTGGATGCACCGCCCCGCATTCACCGCCGAAACGCGCTACCGCCCACGTAGCTTGTTGATATCGCGTCGGTCACGCTTGGATGGCCGACCCGCTGTGTCGACGTCCCCCCATGGGCTGCTCTTGCGCAGTTCGTCTTCCTTTTTACGCGCGGCAATGCTGGCGTCGGTCTCTCGGTACAGCGTCTGCGCAACAGCCGCCGGACCGCGGACATCGCTCAGCGCCAGGACGTCGACGACATACGTACCGCTGTCGTTCGTGAGGGTGACCGTATCGCCCACCTTCACATCGCGCGAGGGCTTCGCAGGCAGATCCCGCAGCTTCACCCGCCCCAGCTCACACGCCTTCACAGCCAGCGCGCGTGTCTTGAAGAAGCGCGAGGCCCACAGCCATTTATCAATCCGCACAGCATCCATCGTGCTCGATCATACTGCGCAGCTTTCCTCCCCTGCTACCATCGCTTCATCCCTGCATGAGCACTTACCCCGTAGCCTTTGCCGTCTTCTGCGCTGCCTTCGCGCTCGTCACCGTCGCTGGATTTCTCGCGGCACGCTGGCGCCGCCCCTCCGGCGGCATGCAGTCGCTGGACGAATGGGGCTTGGGAGGCCGCAGCTTCGGCACCGTCATCACGTGGTTCCTGCTGGGTGGCGACGTCTACACGGCATACACCGTCATCGCGGTGCCTGCGGCGCTCTACGGCGCGGGCGCCATGGGCTTCTTCGCCGTGCCGTACACCATCCTGATCTACCCGTACATGATGGTCGTGCTGCCGCGTCTCTGGAAGATCTGCCACAAGCACGGGTACGTCACCTTCGCCGACCTGGCGCGCGGTCGCTTCGGCTTCCGGCCGCTCACCGTCGCCATCGCGCTCACCGGCATCCTCGCGCTGATGCCGTACATTGCGCTGCAGCTTGTCGGCATGAAAGTCGCGCTGGCCGCGATGGGCCTGCAGGGCGAGTGGCCGCTGATCATCGCCTTCGTCATCCTCGCGGTCTACACCTACTCCGCCGGCTTGCGCGCACCCGCTATCATCGCCGTCATTAAGGACCTGATGCTCTACATCATGGTCTTTGCCGCCATCATCATCCTGCCCGCAAAGCTCGGCGGCTTCGCACACGTCTTCGCTGTCGCGAAGGCAGCGCTGCCGACGCACAATCCGGCAGGCTCGGTACTGTTGAAGGCCGGTCAATCGCTACCGTATGCGACGCTCGCCATCGGTTCTGCGCTCGCGCTCATCCTCTACCCGCACACAGCCACGGCGACGCTCTCATCCTCTGGCCCGCAGACGTTGCGGCGCAACGCCGCCCTGCTGCCTGCGTACACGCTGATGCTGGGCCTGCTGGCGCTGCTGGGCTACGTCGCTATTGCCGCGAACGTCGTCTCGGCGGACAAGTCCGAAGTCATCCCGCTGCTCTTCCTCAAGATGTTTCCGCAGTGGTTCGCGGGCTTCTGTCTGGCAGCGGTTGCAGTCGGCGCTCTGGTGCCAGCGGCCATCATGAGCATCGCTGCGGCCAACCTCTTCACACGCAACCTGTGGGGCGAGTTCGCTCGCACACCGCTCACTCCCGCGAAGGAAGCCGAGCAGGCGAAGATCGTCTCGCTCGTTGTCAAGTTCGGCGCACTCGCCTTCGTGCTTGAGACGCCGGGCTCCTACGCTATCGAGATGCAACTGCTGGGCGGCATCTGGATCACGCAGCTCTTCCCTGCCGTCGTCTGCGGAGCGTTCCTGCGGCGCAGGCTGCATCCGTGGGCGGTCTTCACCGGATGGGCCGTAGGCATGCTCTGCGGTTCGGCCATGGCCATCGCGCTTGAGTTCAAGGGCTCAGGCGTCTACCCGATCCGCGTCTTCGGTCAGACATGGGCCATGTACGCCGCCATCCCGGCACTGCTCCTGAATCTGCTGTGCAGCTTCGGCCTGTCGCCGGTCTTCGAGTCGATCCGAGCCTTCCCGGAACACAAGGACTCCATCGCGACAGCCTAAGGCGTAGGCACGGCCGGAGCCTGCGGACGCACCATGCGGTAGAGATGCCGGAAGGCATACGCTTCCGTTGAACCGGCGGGCCGAACCTCTTCCAGGATCTCAAGCAGATTGCGCCGGACCGTCATCACCATGTGGATCTCGGATGGCTTGCCGCTGTCCGTCCCGGAGCCCACCATCTGCAGCGTTCCGCGGCCTGCCTTCAGTGAGTCGAATCCGCTCATGCGATATACATGCGCTGCCTTGCCATTCGAAGCTTCGCTAAAGGCTTGCTTTGCCGGATCGAAGACGACGCTATCGTCTTCCTGCACAGTCTTGGTCGGACCGTCGTCGTAGATGTAATGCCAGTTCTGCGCCGCGTCACCGGAGATCGTGAGCCACGTTGGCAGATCCACGCGCTTAGTCGACCCGGCTGGCTCGCTGTAGTCGCGATACTCCAACACGCCAACCCAGTTCCCATGCAAAGCCGCAGCCAACTCAGGGAGTGGCTGCGGCGATGAAATAGGTGGAGACTGAAATGGTAGGACCGCGAGAGCAGCAGACAGCAGCAGGGCGCGCATACGCGATCCTACCCCGGGCCTAGAAAATCTTGAAGTGGATTGTCAGGTACTTCTTCGGGTCGCTGCGGATCGTATTCACCAGCGACTGCGAGTCGACGGCCAGCTTATCCAGGTTGTGATACAGCGCAGGGTCCTTGACCAGCAGACCAGCCGTGCCCTCACCCTTGTCGATGCCGGACATAATGCTGTCCAGACGCGTCACGGTGCTGTTGAGCTTGTCAGCAAATACCTGGTCCTTGGTCAGCAAACCTAGCGCACCCTTACCCTGATCGGCCTGCGCCATGATGTTGTTGGCGTGGACGAGCGTGGCATTCAGATTGTTGTAGAGCGAGTCGTCCTTCAGCAGCTTGCCTGCACTACCCTTACCCGCGTCCAGATCGCTGGCGATCTTGTCCAGCTTTGCCGTCGTGGAGTTCAGGTGGTTGTACATCGACTCGTCCTTCAGCAGCTTGCCCACGGAACCCTTGCCATTGTTCAGGTTTACCTCAAGCTTATGCAGTTCGTCGACGGTATCGCTCGCGCGGCGGTACAACGTGTCGTCATAGATCAGGCCGCCAACGGATCCCTTACCCTGCGAAATGGTATCGACGATACGGTCCATCTTCGCCAGGATGACGTTCAGACTCTCGATCGTTCCTTGGCTCGCTTTCACCACGTCCTGCAGATTGGGGCTTTCCAGCGTCTTGATCTCATCGCCGTCCTGAAGCTCCGGTCCGGTGGCGACCTGGCTGTTCAGATCGACAACCGTATCACCGAGAACGCCCACGGTCGACAGCGCAGACTTCGTGTCCTTGCGCAGATCTTTCTGGTACTTACCGTCGATGCGCATAACCACCTGGATCGGCGTCAGCTTACGCGACGGGTCGTCGACCACATTCACGGCCTTCACCGTACCGATGGTGACGCCCTGCAGGTTGACGGCAGCACCGTCCTTGATACCTGCGGCATTCTCAAAGTAACTGGTGACCGTCAGCTTGTGCGAGAACAGGCCTAGACCCGAAGAGCTGGTGATCAGGAACAGTAACGTTACCAGCATCGCGGCGGAGACGATCACAATGATGCCCACCTTCAACTGCGACCATTTCACTTCACTCTGGCTGGGCATGCGCTATCTATAACTCCCCGGAACGCAGACGGCCTTCCAGCCGCTCCTGCAAACCTCTTGGTTTTCTTGAACCTTACGGTAAATGGATGCAAAACGCAGCCCATTCGTTTCAAAAGCCTTGTTGACCCGCTTTAATGGGATTCCAAAATGACCGTCGCGATCGCCATCGCCCGGCTGTGCGACAGACTCAGGTGGGATGACGTGACCCCCATGGCCGCAGCCCGCTCGGCCGCGCGGCCATGGAAACGCACCGCAGGACGTCCGCCCGGCAGGTGTGTCACCTCAATCTCCTGCCAGCTCACACCCTTTGCAATGCCCGTCCCCAGCGCCTTCGCGCCGGCCTCTTTCGCGGCGAAGCGAGCAGCCAGGCTTTCTGCACTGTTCTTCTTCTTCAGGCAATAGTGGATCTCTCCGGCAGTGTAGATGCGCTGAAGAAAACGCTCGCCAAACCGTTCGATGGAGTTGGCAATCCGGTCGATCTCCGTCAGGTCTGTCCCTGTCCCTACGATCACGCGTCATCCCTCGTACCAACAACAATGCCCTACGGCATCACCGTACCATTCTGCGACACACAAACTTGCATCGTCCTGTAATCGGCTATTCGTCCGCGCCGATATCTGTTACGTGGCTGATAAATTTCAACACGAGCCCGCTCAACCTCAAATCCGGCTGCAGGGCTTCACCCACAGCCAGCACGCCGTGCTGCTCCCGCGACTGACACGAGCCATCGACGTTGCCGGCGGATGGGTTCTCAGGCGCCGTGTCCTCTCCGCAACCGCCGTCGAACTTTCGATTGAGCTCCAGTTCCCCGCACTGCCCGAGATCTACGGTGCCTTGCTGGGCTGCGGCCTGCAACTGACGCGCGACAGCCATCACGCCCTCTCCGAGCGGTGCAACTGCAGCCTGCACATGCGGCCGCGTCGCGGCACGTCGTCCTACCTGCTGATCCGGCTCGAAGTCCACTTCCGCCCGGAGCCAATCCAACCGCTCGATCCCACCCGTCCTTGACGCTAGCCGCCGCGCTCCCCCTCTTCCGGCGCCACGCGGTAGACTGGAAGGGCCCATGCCGCCCATCATCGTTGCACGCCAACTCGGCAAGACCTACCGCTCCGGCAAGATCGAAACGCACGCTCTCCGCGACGCGACATTCTCCGTAGATCCGGGCGAGTTCATCGCCATCGTAGGGCCCTCGGGCTCCGGTAAATCGACACTTTTCTACCTGCTCGGCGGCCTCACGCGCGCCACAGGCGGTTCGGTTCTCATTGATGGCGTGGACTTCAGCGCGCTCTCCGATGCGGAACGCACGCGCCGCCGCGGCGAAAAGATCGGCTTCGTCTTCCAGCGCTTCAACCTGCTGCCCACGCTCTCAGCCCGCGGCAACATCGAGCTGGCCCACCAGATCGCAGAGACTGGCAAGCCGCTGGATCAGGCCCTGCTGCAGCGCCTGGCAGAACTGCTGCGCATCGAAGGCCGCCTCGACAACCGTCCCAGCGAACTCTCCGGCGGCGAGCAGCAGCGCGTCGCCATCGCGCGCGCCCTCATCACGCACCCCGCCATCATCCTGGCCGACGAGCCAACCGGCAACCTCGACACGGAGAACTCCGACACCGTCCTGGAGATGCTGCGCCACGCCTCGAAAGAGCTGGGCCAGACCGTTCTGATGATCACGCATAATCCTGAGGCCGCTGCCGTCGCCGACCGCATCCTCTATGTGCGCGACGGCCGTCTGCACGAGACACCGCCACCGCCCCGCGAAGACAAAAAGCCGCTCATCAGTAGCCTCCTCGCCGGCTAGTCCAATACGACAATCTTCCGTGTGCCCCATTCTTTCCAAAGGAAAGGGTGGGGCATTCGTGCAGCGCGAATCCCAGTCACAAAATCGACGCCTTGACCGCATCTCCCGCGGCCCACTAACGTGGCTCCGGGCAAGTACCCGCGGGTGCTGCCGCCGCCAAATCTGCGCACCGGGGTCCATCGTGTCACACAGGCTTCTCGTCTCCACCCTCGCCCTCTGCACCACTCTGACCCTGGCTGCCCAGACCGTGCCGCAGACGGCCACCGCCCCGGCAACACCGCAGCCCATCTCGAAGACACCCCCCAACCACCCCGACGACGTCGCCGGCATTCCCGTCAACTACGACGAGACCAAGGTCGGTGCCTACACACTGCCCGACGCGCTCGTCCTGTCCGACGGCACCCCGGTGACCACCACAAAACAGTGGGAGACCAAACGCCGGCCCGAGATCGTCCGCCTCTTCGAGACGCAGCAGTTCGGCATCGCACCCGGCCGCCCAACAGGACTTACCTTCGACGTCTTCGACGCGGGAACACCCGCGCTGAACGGCAAGGCCATCCGCAAACAGGTGATGATCTGGTTCAACGGTAAACCGAAAGACGGGGAAAAGCCCGGCCCGCACATCCAGCTGCTCGAATACGTCCCCGCCGCAAAGTTCGCCGCACACAAGCCCGCGCCCATGCTGCTCAGCATCAACTTCGGCGTCGCCCAGAACGCGGCCGACGACCCCGGTATCAAGCCCGAGCAGGTCTGGGATCCCAAGACCAACACGCGCGTCGACGCGGCCGCGGGACGCAACTTCGGCAAGCTGAACACAGACGCCCTGCTCGATGCCGGCATCGGCATCGCCACCTTCTACTACGGGGACGTTGATCCGGACTACGTCGGCGGCTTCTCCAACGGCATTCGCGCAACCAACCTCAAGTCGCAGACAGACCGCCCCGGAGACGCCTGGGGCACCATCGCCGCATGGTCCTGGGGTATGAGCCGCGTGCAGGATTACTTCGAAACGGACAAAGCCGTCGACGCCAAACGAGTCGCCATCCACGGCATCTCGCGCCTGGGCAAGACAGCTCTCTGGGCCGGCGCGCACGACCAGCGCTTCGCCGCCGTCATCGCAAGCTGCAGCGGCGAAGGCGGCGCCGCCATCAGCCGCCGCAACTACGGCGAAACCATCGCCCACATGACCGCGCCAAGCCGTTACCCATACCAGTTCGCCGCCAACTGGGCCCGGTACAGCGGCTTCCCCGACACCGCGCCCATGGACGCGAACCTGCTCGTCGCCCTCGTCGCACCACGCCCGCTGCTCCTGCAAACCGGCGACACCGACTTCTGGTCCGACCCCAAAGGCGAGTTCCTGTCAGCCGTAGCCGCAGGCCCCGTCTGGAAGCTCTACGGCAAGCAGGACCTCGGTACCACAACCATGCCGCAGGCAAAGGAAGCCATCCTGCACGACCTCTCCTACGAAATGCACGACGGTGGCCACGGCATGGTTCCCAGCGACTGGAACGTCTACGTCGACTTCCTGAAGATGCACCTGCACCCGGAACGCTGACGCACCTCTCGATCACAAGAAAGCCCGCCATTTCGGCGGGCTTTTCTTATGTCAGCGTTCTCGACCAGATGATTAGAAGACCTGGAAGTTCACACTCACAAGAGTGTTGGTTGCCACCAGCACTCCGTTCCGCACCGCAGGCCGAAACGTCCACTGCTTCACCGCATCCATCGCCGCTTTGGAGAGAAGAGGGTCCGGTGATGTCACCGCCTGAACGGCATCCACCCGCCCTGTCTTTCCAATCGAAAGACGCAGCGTCACCGCCCCGCTCGTACCGTTCTTGCGCGCCTCGGCCGGAAACTCCGGGTCCACCTGAGTTAGCAGCACAGGCCGATCCTGTTCAGACATCGCGCCGCCGGGTCGAATAAGCTCGGCACCTTCAAACGAAAAGGTCACAGTAATGTTCGTCTCAACCGACGTGGGGTTTCCGTTCAGCAGGTAGGGCCGGTAGACCCACTGACGAACAGCGTCCATCGCGGACTCTGTCAGTGCCCTGTCCGGCGAACTGACAAGCTGAAGCTGCTGGATCTTGCCAGTCTCGTCGATCAAAGCACGAAGCACCACCGCACCGGAAATATGCGCGTCCTTCGCACTCTGCGGATACTTCGGCTGCACCTTGGTGAGGACCTGCCCGGCCATGATGCCGCCCTCAATCTTCGCAGGCTTGTTCGCACCCTGACCCGGTACAGGCGGAGGAGCGGGAGCCGTAGGTTCGGCCGGCATCGACGGCGGCTCAATCCGCGCCATCAGACGCTTCGCCTCCGCCTGCTGCCGAAGAGCTTCGCGCATCTGCTGCGTCGCCTCTGCCCGCTGCTTCTTGCCCTGCTCGATCTGCTGCCGTGCTGTCTCCAGCGCCTCACGCACCTGTGCATCCATCTTTGCGTGATCGAAGTTGCGTGCTGCTGCAATCTGCGCCTGGAACTCCGGCGAGTTTATCCGCGCCCGCATCTGCTCGGCCTCCGTAATCTGCTTCTTTATCTGCGCCTTCCACTCCGGCGATTCGTAGTAGGCCTTCATCTTTGCCGCGTCGGCAATCACCTTCGGATCCACACGAAAATCCCTACGCTTATCCAGTTCCGCCTGCATCTTCGGATCGATCATGAATGAGTTAGTGTCACGCTGCCGATTGCGGCCACTCACCGCCGCTAACTGCTGCTCCGCCGTTTCAATCACAACCTGAGCCGTCGCCAGCCGACTGCGCTCCGCATCAGTTGTCGCGGACATCGCCGCCTCCGCCAGTTGATGGTGGGCGTTCTGCAACTGCTGCTGCGCATGATCGCCACCGATCAACTGGGATGCAGCGTCATCCGTTGCATTCAAAGCCTGTGTCGCTCCCGCATCCTTCGGATGTGCAAGCGCGGGCTGCACCTGCACCATCGCCGCAGCCATCACCGCGACGGCCGCTAGTCCTGCCGCTGCCACACCGCGCGCCACACGCTTCGCTCCGGTCTCCTGCGGCTTCGTACTCATCATCGTCTGCATTCGTTCCTCCATGGCTCCCGCCACGCCGAACAGTGGGAGGCCCGCCGTCGCAGACCTCCTGCCGTGTTGCAGACGACCGCCGCGAACGGCCGCCCGGTATCCGCCATGAGGGCGAATGTCGCTGTCGAACAAACCCAATCCAAAGAAGCCAAGACCAAACAGACCCAGCCCCACGCCCGCTCCGCGCAGACCACCGGAACGCTCCGCCACCTGCAGCAGCGCATGCGCATAGCCACTCGCCGACCCCAACCGCTCGGCCGCCTCTGCATCGCAGGCCATCTCCCGCGTCTGCCGAACACGCCTCGCTGTCCACAACGCCGCAGGGTGAAAGCCGACCGGCAACAGCAGCAGCGAACACACCGCATGCAACGCAGGATCGCCCCGCCGCAGGTGCGCCAGTTCGTGCGCCAGGATCGCCTCGATCTCGGCAGCGGACATCTCCTCCACGCACGCAGCGGGCATCAGCAACGTAGGCCGCAGAACACCCGCCAACGCCGGTCCCGCAAGCCCCTCGGTCAAAGCGGCAGAAGGCGTCTCGCAACCGATCGCATCGCACTGCCGGCGCAACGCCAGCACAATCTCCGGCGGCATCGGCAACGTGTTCGAAGTGCGCAGCAGCGAGCGCGTACGCCGCCATCCCACCAACAACCGGAAAGCAAGACCCATCGCGATCAGCGCGTAGACCAGCGTGATGCCCCGCGCCACACGCGGCGAAAGTTGAAACGCAAACGGCGTCGGCGACAGCACATGACGCTCAAACGCCAGCTTCCACGCAGGCTCGCGCATTGGCTGGAAGTCACCGAAGGCAACAGTCACACCGCCACTCTCCGCGTCGATCAGAGCAGCACGAGCCGCTGCAACAGCAGCACGATGCGCAAGCACCGTAGAAACCAACGGCACCGCGACACACATCGCCAGCGTCGCAACCCACAACACATGCGCGATGCGAACATGCGGCCGTCCAATCCGCACAGCCAGCGCCGCCGCGCACGCCAATAAAGGCACCTGCCACATCGCATGCAGCGCGAAAGCCGCTACCTCCTGCTCCACGGCAAAGCCCGTGCCCATCACAAATGCGTGCATCGCGCCTGCTACCAGGCCGCTCATCCCCGCGCCTCTTTCGCAGCAGCCTCGGCACTCTTCTCCGCCGCCTGCAAAGCCTTGCGTGCGCGTTGCAGATCTTCCGCGCCCACCTGCCCCGCATCCACCATGGCAAGCAACATCGCCTCGGCCGACCCGCCAAACATGCGCTTCACCAGGTCGCTGATAGCCGAACCCGCAGCGCGCTCCCGCGTTACCGTCGCACGATAGCGATAGGCCCGGCCCTCCGCCACACGCTTGACGCGCCCCTTGCGCAGCAGCACCTGCAGCATCGTCTGCACGGTGTTGTAGGCCAGATTGCCGGCCAGTTGCGGCACCACCTCAGAGGCAGTGCTGGGCCCGGCAGACCACAGAACCTGCATGATCTCGAGCTCCAGCGGCGTCAGAGCTTGCTTGTCGATGGACTTACTTGCAGTGGGTGCGGGCATGGACGGCGCTAACTCCTAAGACTTTAGGAGTACTCTGCGCCCGGAGACGCTCCGCTGTCAACTAAAAGTTTAGGAGGATTCACAAGGTCGGTTCCAGCACGCAACCAACGCGGGGTCGCAACAAAACAAAAGGGGCGCGGCCGAAGCCACGCCCCTCCGTGAATACGCCACAAACCTACCAGAGCACGCCCTTCACCGGCTGCAGAGGCTCGGGCAAAGACCGCTCGCCCAGCGCCTGCCGCAGGTTGATCTCGATGGTCCGGCACATCGAACTCAGCGGGATGTCATAGATGGAGTTCTCAAACGGATCTTCCAGGTCGCGCCCGATCTTGTCCAGGGCAAGGAAGATAAAGCCCACCAGCGTCGATCCCAGCGGCGTAAACCATCCCATGCTCTGCACCAGGCTCAGCGGCAGCAACAGGCAGTAGATCTTCACGAACAGTTGCGGATAGTAGTCATACTGCTTGGGCATCGGTGTGTTCTTGATGCGCTCCGATCCGCCCTGCAGGTCGCCCAGGTCTTCCAACGACCGATCGAGCGCAGACCATTGCAGACTGTCGATCCAGTCCTTCTCCAGCGCCTGGCGGACCATATCACTCTGCCACATGCTGATCGTCAACGGTATGTTCTTCTGGTCCTTCAACAGAACCAGGTCGTCTTCTTCCAGCATGCCGTGCAGCTCATCCAGCGGAGGCAGGCCGCGCAGCTGTTGCTTGAGCGCATTCACCCACGCAATCTGCAGATGCACCATGCGGCACTGCATCGCCCGAACGGTCTCCCGGTCGGACTCCTTCTGCGGTGCAATGGCGGTCAGCACCTGGCGCGTCCACGCACGGGAGTTGTTCACGATCCCGCCCCACAACGTTCGCGCCTCCCACCAGCGGCCGTAGCTGCTGTTATTGCGGAAGGCAACGATCAAACCGATGGCCGAACCAAACAACGCCAGCGGAATATGCGGCAGGGCAACCCAGTCCCAGTGCAGCACTTTGTAGAGCAAAACGATGGCAAGGTCATACAGGAACAGTGTCAGCAGTGGAAGCCCGACATAACCGATTAAATGGCGGATCTGTGGTCCGCGTGGAACGATCATGCGCGCTTCTCCTGCGACTCGTCTGCGGCAGCCGTCTCGCGTACAGAGACAAACTTGTTCTGTGCCTCATCGAAAATCCGCACATCACCGCTCGCAATGTCGTAGACCCAGCCCGACACGCTCAACGCTCCACGTGCGATCGCGCCCGCAACCGAAGGATGCGTCCGCAGATGCTGCATCTGCAGCAGCACGTTCTGTTCCGTCATCGTCTTCAACGACGTCGTTCCGTCGTCCACGGTGGACGCGACGCGCTTCGCCGCATCGGCATTGCGCAGCCAGCTCTTCACCGTCGGCATCGCATCCAACTGACCTTCACCGGCCAGGATGCCCTTCATCGCACCGCAATCGGTGTGCCCGCAAATAACTGCGTGCTGCACCTTCAGCGCATCCACTGCGTACTCGATCACGGCACTCACGCCGCCCATCATCTCGCCGTACGCCGGCACCATGTTGCCTACGTTGCGCGCCACAAAAATCTCACCCGGGACGCTGGCGGTCAGCGCCTCTGGGTCGATCCGTGAGTCTGCGCAGGTAATCAGCAGCGTGTGCGGCTTCTGCGGATGCGTCGCCGCGTACTCATATTCGGCCTGACGCGCGGGATACGTCTCGCGCTGAAACTTCAGGATTCCCTCTTTTAATGTGTTCAGTGTCGGATCTTGTTTTTCGGGCATGTGGGGACCAACTCCTTGGGGAAACTCTCCAATGACTCTATACGGCAGACGAAGGCCATTGGGAATGCAAAAGTTTTCCAGACTTCCGCAATACTCCGTAAGACGAGCGAAAAGTTTTCCGGACAGTATCCCCCTCACCATTTCGTGAGTCTGTCATCGATTCACCGGAACCTTTGCCAACTGCTGCAACATTCCGTGAGGTTTCGACTTCTAAGTCCCAAACGGTCCTGCCCGGCGAGTCCCTGCCGCCGCCATCGCGCGGCGCCTGTATCCTGCCCGCAGCACACCCGAGGAGATCTGAACCATGGCCGCACCCGACCAGACCACACCGACCGCTAAGCCCCTTCCGACTCCCGCCGGTGGCTACAACCGCCGCCGCTTCCTGACGGCAGCGGGTGTTGCAGGAGCCGTGGCAGCAGCGGCCACCGTCGTCGGTTGCAGCGACAGCACCACCCCCTACGTCGATGCGGCCACACAGCCCGAGATCGACGTCCTCAACTTCGCGCTCAACCTCGAATACCTCGAGGCGACCTTCTACAGCTACATCGTGACCGGTAAAGACCTGCCCAGCAACCTGACCGGCGGCGGTCCCGCCCCTACCGGCGCACCGGCACAGATCACTTTTCCCAACGCACAGATCAACGATCTCTTTGCCGAAATCTACTTCGATGAGGCCTCGCACGTCTCTGCACTGCGCACCGCACTGGGTCAGTCCATCGCCGTCGCACGGCCGCAGATCAACCTCAGCGCCCTCGCCGCCATCACCACGGCAAATTACCTGCAGATCGCCCGCCTCTTCGAAGACGTGGGTGTGACAGCCTATGCAGGCTCCGCAGCAAAGCTCACAGGCAACAACCTCACTGCGGCCGCACAGATCCTTGCCGTCGAAGGCTTCCACGCGGGCGCACTGCGTCTCCTCGCCATCCAGCAGGGCGCCACCTACCCCAGCACCCTCGCTGGCTATGTTCCCGCCGATGGCTTTGACGTGAAGCCGGCAGACCCTGGCACGGTCGCCCTATCCCTCGCCGGTCCTACCACTGCAAACGGCGGATTCTTCGCCACCGCTGCCAATGGAACCCCAGGCCAGACCAACACCTACACCGGCTTCGCCTTCCAGCGGAGCACCTCCCAGGTGCTGGCGATCCTCTACGGCAACGCCACAGCCGGCACCGCCAAGGGTGCATTCTTCCCCAATGGAGTCAACGGCAATATCACCACGGTGTAATCGGAGGAATATTTCTATCTATTCCTTCGAAACCCTGCGACTGCATTGATATCCTTGTGATTGTGCGTATCTCAGTTCTCCCCCTTTTCCTCGCCCTCCCGCTTGCTCTAATCGGCTGTAATTCAAAGCCCGTAAACGCAGCGGCCGACGCGCGCCACATGGACGAGGAGATCAACGCAGCTCGCCAGGATCTCAGCAAGATCCCGCCGCCTTCAAAGAATCTCTACATGTCCATCTCCAGCATGAATGAGTGGCAGAACCCGTCACTCACCGTGCAGGAGAAGATGATTTCGATCCACGTACTCATGCGCGACGCCAACCCGTCCGACCTCGGCAAAGGCACCATGCTGCGCCCGGAAGCAGCACGCAAGCAGATCCTGAACATCGATCCAGCCAACCTCGCCGAGGCGCTCAACGCCATCCCAAAGGACGCCTGGCCCTACGGCCGCGTCGTCGCCATCGAAGAAGCGCACGACGCACCGCCCAAGGCCCGCGCCCAGCTTCGCCGCAACATCGAGAAGGCCATCGACACCCTCGGCAACATCGGCGTCGTAGCCGACGAGTGGAACGGCGATCGGCCCGTGGGCGTCCGCTAAATAGCCACCAGAAATCAAAAGGCCGCTCCTCAGGAGCGGCCTTTCTTATTGCCTTGAAACCACCTATCGGGTTGCGATCTGAACCTCATCTGCCGTCGACCGCAGATACTTGTGCGGATTCACCGCAACATTGCGCAGACGCACCTCGTAGTGCACATGCGTGCCCGTCGTCCGGCCCGTCATGCCCACATAGCCGATCACCTGTCCGCGCACCACCTGGTCGCCCGTCGAAACATGGAAACCGGACATGTGCGCGTAAGCCGTCTTTACGCCGCCGCCGTGGTCGATCACAACTTCCTTGCCATAACCGTTGCCGATACCAGCCATCTCGACCACACCATCCGCCGTCGCGTGGATCGGCGTCCCGTAGGCCGCAGAGATATCGACACCCTTGTGGAACTCACCCTCACCCGCACTCAGCGGATCGCCGCGTCCGCCAAACGGCGACGAGACGGAACCCATCACCGGCCAAAGCGTCGGCAGATTTCCGCCCAGGCCCAGCCCAGCCGACAACGCCAGACCACCCAGCGACGCCCCGCCAAATGCATTGCCCGTCAGCATCCGCGTCGCCGTCCCGTCCATCGCCGTATTGCGCAGCGCATAGAAGTTCTGCAACGACTTGTAATAGCTCGCATTCGTGAAATTCGTCTCGGCAGTCGTCTCCGTGATCACGCCGGTCACAGGCTGTGCGCCCGCCGAACGGTGCAGACTCTTGCCCAGCAGCGCCACGCCACCCTGCGTTCCGCTAACGATCCCCTTTGCGGTGATGCCATACAGCGCAGAGACCTCGCTCGCCAGTGCACCCAGCGACGCCGCCTGCACTTCCTTTTCCTTCTCGCGCTTCTCCAGCTTGGCGTAGTCGCCCAGCAGAGCGTTATGCTCGCTCCGAAGCTGATTGAAACGCTCTGTCTTCAACAACATGCGCGAATACGATCCAGCCAGACCCGCCACCGTGAACAGACCGATCACAGCGGCGCTCACAAAGGCCCACGCGAATTTGAGAGGCACCGGGACCCGGCGGAGAGAGCCATCCTCATCACGCGAGACCAGTACGACATAAAAACTTTTCTTCTTCAAACTGGTATTTCTTTCCAGCGGTCCGACACGGCGCAAATGCGATTCGCCGATGTCGATTCCGATATGCGAGTTGCCAGCGTGCGACCAACCCAGTGTACCGGTCTGGCCCTGCTCCGTAAACCCGCCTGCGCAAACTGACTCAGTACTACTTTGTTCGGACGTGCTCGGAGAAATCCACCATTCCAACCGGCATCACCAAGCCCCTCTCGTGCACCGTATGCTCAAAGCGTGGCAAATACAGGAGAACTCGCCCTGATCCAGCAAATCCGGCAGCGCGCCGCTCATCGCTCCGGCACCGTCCGTCTCGGCATCGGGGACGACTGCGCCGTTCTGCGCCCTCCCACCGGCCATGACATTCTAGTCACCACCGACTTCTCCCTCGAAGGCCGCCACTTCCGTCGCGACTGGCACCCGGCCGTCTCGGTAGGCCATCGTTGCCTCGCGCGCGGCCTCAGTGACCTCGCCGCCATGGGCGCGAAACCCATGGCAGCCTTCCTCTCGCTCGCCCTCCCAGAAGGCCTCTCCAAAACAGCGACCGGCAGGCGCTGGATCCAGGGCTTCCTCGCCGGCCTCATGGCATTGGCCGACGCCACCGGCACGCCGCTCGCTGGTGGCGACACCGCCGCAGCCCCGGGCGAAGCCATCCTCGCCGACATCGTCCTCCTGGGCTCGGCTCCCCGCGGCAGCGAGCTACGCCGCAGCACCGCCCGGCCCGGCGACTCGCTCTACGTCACAGGCGCACTCGGCGGCGCCTCCGCAGAGTTCCAGGCCCTCGCCGCCCGCCCTCAACGCTTCCGCCGGGCCATCGCAGACGCCGCCCACCCGCACCTCTTCCCAATTCCAAGACTCGCCGCCGGCCAGCGCCTTCGCCGCCTCGCAACAGCCGCCATCGACCTCAGCGACGGCCTCTCCACCGACCTTCGCCATCTCTGCGAAGAGTCTGCCGTCGGCGCCGCCGTGGATGCAGCCGCGCTGCCCATCCACCCGCTCGCACAAGCATCTGCATCCCCGCTCGACCACGCCCTGAACGGCGGCGAGGATTACGAACTCCTCTTCACCGCCTCGCCCACCGCCCGCGTCCCAAAGCAGATCGGCGGCATCCCCATCACACGCATCGGCCAGATCACTCGCAGCCGCGGCATCTTCCTCAGCGGCAACGGCGAAGACGAACCACTGCGCGCAGCAGGTTGGGAGCACCGCATATGAGCCTTGAAGTCACACACACCGACGGTTTCGCCGAAGACTGGCAGGCACGCATCCTCAACGGGCCGCCCCTGATCGCACCCGCCCGCCAGTACGTCTTCCCGCTAGCCGTTCCCGGCGAAGAAGACGCACTCGCCCGTGGCGCCATGTGGATGGAAATCAAGCCCGCAACCGGCGGCGTCTTCCTCGCCCAATGCGCCCTGGGCTTCGCCGGAAAAGGCGTCACCACCGGCGTCTGGAGCACGCCCAGACCATCGCTTCTTCTGGCCGTCGCAGGCGGCTACGGCTACCTCGTCGACACAAACGACCCCGACCAGACCGAACTGCTGCCCATGCGTCCCGTAGTCTCGGTTCATCCCGCACCGCAGGTCGACGCGCTCGTCCTCATCGGCTTCCACAGCGCCTACATTCTGACAGCAGGCGAAGCCTGGCAGAGCCCGAAACTGAGCTGGGAGGGCGTAGCCGTCACCGGCATCGAAGGCGACACGCTGCACGGCACCGGCTGGCACATGCCCTCAGACAAGGAACTCCCCTTCACTCTGAACCTGCGAACCCAGGAACTAATCGGCGGCGGCTGCCAGCCATAGCAAAACTGCGGAGTACCTCGGCTCTAGACAATATCCGGCAAAGGCTCCGGCTCAAACGCGGGCACCGAATAAAACGACAAGGCAGCATCCCCCTGCAGCAACGTCCGCGTCCGCCGCAACACCCCATACTCATCCAGCAGCGGATGCTTCCGTGTATGCTCCGCAATCACCACAGCATCCGCGGTCAGCAACTCATTGGCCGGGGTTCCCAGGGCCGTCAGCGTGCGGCGATACTCCTCGGCCTCGTCGTACGGCGGGTCCAGGTAGACGATGTCCAGCGGCTTGCCGCTCAACCACTTCAGCAACCCGGACCTCCCGCTACCCTCCACCTGGTATCCACCCGGAACCTTCAGCGTCCGCAGGTTCGCACGAATCGCCGCAAGCGCAGCCGGACTCTTCTCCGCAAAGAAGACTTCAGCCGCCCCGCGTGAGATCGCCTCAACGCCCACTGCGCCCGAACCCGCATACAGGTCCGCAAAGCGAGCACCCACCACGCTGGGCCCCAGCACGTTGAACAAAGTCTCACGCAAACGGTCACTCGTCGGCCGAGTGTCCATGCCGCGCGGTGCCACAAGCGGCCGTGATCGATAGGTACCAGCAATTACGCGCATCCCTGCATTCTATCGAGCGCCGGCGCCTTCGCTGGCAACCACTACAATCAGACCCATGCGTGGCTGGTCACTTTCCCTTGGCAGATACTTCGGCGTAGAGCTGCGGCTTCACTCCCTCTTCGTTCTTCTGCTGCCGGTCATGGTCATGCTCTCCTCCGTCTTCAGCGACGCGCCCTTCCGCGGCATCGGTCTCTGGCTCCTGCTCCTGCTGGCCGTTCTGGTGCGCGAAGTCGGCCGCGGCCTCGCCAACGCCGCCATGGGCATCCCCGTCACGCGCCTGGTCCTGCTGCCGACCGGCGCTGTTCCCGCGACCGAAGAGACACCCTCCACCACCCTCACCCCCACGCGCGAACGCCTGCTGGCCATGGCCGGACCGCTCGCAAACTTCACCGTCGGCATCACCATGGCGCTGCTTATGTACACCGCGACGTCGCACGTCAATCTCTTCGAGCGCCCATGGTTCGGCCCGCTGCACATGCTGCGCTCGGCTATCTGGTCACAGGTTCTGCTCGGCGGCCTCAACCTGCTGCCCGCCTTCCCGCTTGACGCCGGCATCGTCCTGCGCGGCCAGCTCCGCCGCTTCCGCGGACAGGAAGTAGGCTCCAAAGCGGCCGCAGGCATCAGCCAGGGCCTCGCAACAGTTCTCGTCCTGCTCGGCGCAGCCACGCTGAACGCATGGCCCATCCTCATGGGCGTCTGCATGCTCCTCTCAAGCCGCTCCGAAACCGTCTCCACCATGGCAACCTCCGCAGCCGAGACCGTCACCGTAGCCGAGGTCATGCTGACCGAATTCACCACACTCGCCGCTTCAGAAACCCTTGAGGAAGCCCTCCACCGCAGCGTCCAGTCTCTGCAGAATGTCTTCCCCGTCGTGCGTGGCCCGGTCGTCGTCGGCGTCATCAGCCGCGAGACGCTCAGCCAGGCTCTGCGCACGGGCGGCAACGGCTATGTGCAAAGCGCCATGACCCGCACGGTCGAAACTGTGGAATCCGATGAACTCCTGCTGCCCGCCCTGCGCCGCGTCCAGCACACGCCCGGCACACAGCTCCTTCCAGTGCTCCGCCACGGCCACGTCATCGGCATCGTGACGCCCGGCAATCTGTCGCAGTCCATGGCGCTGCTCGGCCGCGCGCGCCGGGCACGCAACATCAGCACTGCACGGGCGGACCGCAATGCCTGACGAACAGCCCCTCGCCCCCGGCCTCTACCTCGTCGCAACCCCCATCGGCAACCTCGAAGACATCAGTCTCCGTGCACTCCGCATCCTGCGCAGCGCCGACCGGATCGCCTGCGAAGACACCCGCCAGACCATCAAGCTGCTCAATCACTTCGACATCAAGACGCCCACCGTCAGCTACCACATCCACAACGAGCGGGAACGCGCGGAGGAACTGGTCTCGGCTCTCAAAGGCGGCGCTCGCATCGCCGTCGTCAGTGACGCCGGCATGCCCGGTATCGCAGACCCCGGCGAAGAGATCGTCCGAGTCGCCGCCGCCGCCGGCATCCCCGTCTTTCCCGTTCCCGGAGCCAACGCTGTCCTGTCCGCCCTCACCGCCAGCGGCATGCCGTCCGAACGCTTCGCCTTCCACGGTTTCCTGCCCTCCAAACCCGGCGAACGCCGCACCGCGCTCGAAACCCTGCTCGCAGAGATGCGCTCCACCGCCGCACCCGCCACGCAGATCTTCTACGAGACGCCGCACCGCATCGTCGAAGCCCTCGCAGACGTCACCGCCGTCTTCGGCCCGGCCCACGCCGTCACCGTCGCACGCGAACTCACCAAACTCCACGAGGAGTTCCTGCGCGGCCCCGTCTCCCAGGTCCACGCAACCCTCGCCACACGTGAAAACGTCCGCGGCGAGATGGTCCTGCTCCTCTCCGGCGTACTAGCCGCAGAAGACCTGGCGAAAGTAAGCGTGACCGAAGCCGTCCGCCTCCTGATCAAGTCCGGCCTGGAAGAAAAAGACGCCCTCAAACAAGTAGCCCGCGAGCGCAGCATCGGCAAAAGCGACGCCTACCGCGAATGGCAACGCGGCAAAAACAAGCGCTAGGCCAACCCACCGGTACTTGCTCTTCGCGCAGAGGGAAAGGCCGGGTGCCCCATTCTTCGCGAAGCGAAGGGTGGGTTATCGCGCAAAGCGCGACCTGAGCCCCCAACTGGGCGCAAACGCGAATGCCCCACCCTCTCGCAATGGGACTGCGAAACAATGGGGCACCCAAACGAAAAACGCTACGGTCTAGTGGCCGTGGACTTCCCGACCGGCGACACGGTCGTACAGGTACTCATCGCTCGTCGTGCCCAGGCTCTCGTTGTAGAGCATCGTCGCTCCAGCCGCCTCATCCAGCTCTTCCTGGAACTTGTGGATAGCCCGCAGATGATCGGCGGTCGCCACAATCTCCAGCTTTCCGGCCTTCAAAAACTTCTGATATCCCTTATCCACCAGGCTCGCGATCTGCCCGTTCAGCAGAAAACCAGCACGCGCAACAATCTCCGCTGGTGCCGGCACTGGGAAGATCTTCTCGCCCAGCGCAGGATTCGCCTTGATCTCAGCCGCACAGCCATATTTGGACACGCGGTACGTGCCTGAACCCGCCGTGCCGGATGCAACATCAAACTTCTGCGCGCCAAGGGCCGTCAGAACATCGTTGAAGCTGCGCTTCTCGGTCTTCTTCTTAAAAAACATAGGTTCGGCCTGGCCCCTGGGTAAAGATGCGCAACCGGGCGGGAAAGCCCGGCCGGGTTACGATTTACTTTCGCACACTCTCGCAGGCGAGAGCTACTCCGCAGCGGCGGAACAACAGGAGCGGCATGGCAACGGCAGCGGTGGCGGCAAAAACAAAGCTCGGCAATGAGGTAGTGGACCGCATCGGCAACACGCCGATGATCCGGCTGGATCGCCTCGTGGCGCACCTTCCCGGCATCACCCTGCTCGGCAAGGCAGAGTTCGCCAACCCCGGCGGCTCCGTGAAAGACCGCCCGGCACTCTCCATCGTCCAGGCCGCCATGGCCGCCGGCGAACTCGGCGACGCCATGCCTGAACGCTCGCTCCTCGACGCCACCAGCGGCAACACCGGCATCGCCTATGCCATGCTCGGCGCGGCACTCCAGTTCCCCGTAACCCTCTGCGTACCCGCCTCCGCCAGCCCCGAGCGTAAGAAGATCCTGCAGGCCTACGGTGCCGAAGTCATCTTCACCGACGCCGGCGACGGCTCCGACGGCGCCATCCGCAAGGTCCGCGAACTCTACAGCGAGCACCCCGAGCGCTACTACTACGCCGACCAGTACGGCAACGACAACAACTGGAAGGCCCACTACCGGACAACAGCCAATGAGATCTGGGCCCAGACCGAGGGCACCATCACGCACTTCATCGCGGCCATGGGCACCAGTGGCACCTTCATGGGCAACACACGCCGCCTGCGCGAGCTGAACCCCGGCATCCAATGCATCAGCATGCAGCCGGACTCGCCCTTCACCGGCCTCGAAGGCCTCAAGCACATGCCCACGGCCATCGTGCCGCCCATCTACGACCCCAATCTCGCCGATCGCAACATCTGGGCCGAGACGGAACCCGCCTACGCCATGTGCAAGCGCCTCGCACGCGAACTCGGCATCCTCGTCGGCGTCTCCGCCGGCGCCAACGTCGACACCGCCATTCGCATCGCCCAGGAAGAGTACGACGCAGGCCGCGAAGCCGTCATCGTCACCGTCCTATGCGACGGAGCCGAAAAATACATGAGCGAACGCTTCTGGACGGAAGACTAACAATCAGAAGGGCCGTCATCGCGATGACGGCGTTTGAATCTCTCGACCCTGCATTACGATCAAATAGACGATGCTGAAGCTCACCCAATCCGACTACGAAGCCCTGCGCACCCACGGTGAGGAAACTTACCCGCACGAGTGTTGCGGCATCATGCTCGGTCATGCCGGCGAAACCAACCAGGTCGTCGAGCTGATGCGCGCGGGCAACACCCGCACCGACTCCGCACACAACCGTTACAACATCGCGCCGCAGGAGCTGATCAAAGCCCAGCGCGAAGGCCGCAAGAAGGGCCTCGACATCGTAGGCTTCTACCACTCGCACCCGGACCATCCGGCGCAGTGGTCGACCACCGACTTCGCCGAAGCCCACTGGTTTGGTTGTAGCTACGTCATCACGGCCGTCGCGCAGGGCAAGGCCGAGGTGACGAATGCATTCCTTCTGCGCGGCACCAGCGAAGACGACAAAACTTTCGAAAACGAAGAGATCATAGTCGGCTAGCAACACTCTTACCTCCCGACCAACGGGAGGGCCAAGCGAAGCAGTAAAAAGGCGTGAAACGCCCGCCCCACGCGCAGTGGGCTCGTCCGGTAGGACAGTCGCATCCAAACGCACGTAGCCGTAGTCAAAAGGACGTCATGACGATTCTCATCCCAACCCCGCTGCGAGCCTTCACCGGCCAGAAGTCGACCGTTGAAGTCGACGCAGCCAATGTCAAAGAAGCCCTCGCGAAGCTCACCGAGGCGCACCCCGCGCTGCAGCAGCACCTCTTCGGCGCCGAAGGCAAGCTCCGCTCGTTCGTCAACGTCTACGTCAATGACGACGACATCCGCGACCTGCCCGAGAAGGAACTGACCGCACTCAAGGCATCCGACGAGCTCTCGATCATTCCGTCCATCGCCGGCGGCACCCCGTCCCTTACGGAGACACGCCCCGGCATCGCGGAAGCCGCACTCGCCGAGCCCCAGACCGCGGAACTCCCCAAGCTCACCAACGAAGAGATCGCCCGCTACTCGCGCCACCTCATCCTGCCGGAAGTCGGCATGGACGGCCAGCGCAAGCTGAAGGCCGCAAAGGTTCTCTGCGTCGGCACCGGCGGCCTCGGCGCGCCGCTCGCGCTCTACCTCACCGCCGCCGGCGTCGGCACCATCGGCCTTGTCGACTTCGACGTCGTCGATGAGAGCAACCTGCAGCGCCAGGTCATCCACTCCCAGCAGACCGTCGGCATGCTCAAGGTCGACTCCGCCGAGCAGATGCTCAAGGGACTCAACAAGAACGTCAACATCGTCAAACACAACACGATGCTGACCTCCGCAAACGCCCTCGAAATCTTCAAGGAATACGACGTCATCGCGGACGGCACCGACAACTTCCAGACACGCTACCTCGTCAACGACGCCTGCGTGCTCACCGGCAAACCCAACGCCTACGGCTCCATCTTCCGCTTCGAAGGCCAGGCCTCCGTCTTCGCAACAGAAGAAGGTCCCTGCTACCGCTGCCTTTACCCCGAACCGCCGCCGCCGGGCCTCGTCCCCTCCTGCGCAGAGGGTGGCGTACTCGGCATCCTGCCCGGCCTCGTCGGCGTCATCCAGGCCACCGAAGTCATCAAGCTGATCCTCGGCATCGGCGAGCCCCTCATCGGCCGCCTGCTCCTCGTCGACTCGCTCGCCATGAGCTTCCGCACGCTCAAGCTGCGCAAGAACCCGGCCTGCCCCGCCTGCGGCACCCATGAGATTAAGGAGCTGATCGACTACGACCAGTTCTGCGGTATCGAAAAGCCCGCAGCCGTCGGCCCGCTTGAGGTCTCTTCACACGCAGCGGTCGCTGCCGATCTGCAGGAGAAGGACGGCATCCCGCAGATCAGCGTCGAAACCCTCAAGGCCAAGCGCGACGAAGGCAAGGCGTTCATCCTCGACGTGCGCGACCCGCACGAAGCACAGATCGCAACGCTCGGCGCACCCATGATCCCGGTCAACGACCTCGAGTCACGCATCGGCGAACTCAAGGGCCGCGAGAACGAAGAGATCCTCGTCCACTGCCGCAGCGGCGCACGCTCGCAGAAGGCTGCACTCATCCTCAAGGCGCATGGCTTCCAGAACGTCTCAAACGTCACCGGCGGCATCCTCGCCTGGGCCGACAAGATCGACCCGTCCATGCCCAAGTACTAACCACCAATCCATCGCTCACAAAGAAGGCCCGGCGAGAGCCGGGCCTCTCTCATGCAGCGCACAAAAGCACTTGGCCCATACCGACGGTGAGTCCCAACGCAGAGCAGCGGATCCACGCAACTTCGACCACGAACGATCAATCGAACGATCCCCTCGCGCATCCAATCTTCAGCCTTCCTTAATCTTTGGAGAAAAATCCAAGTGCAACTTCCAAGTCGGGCGCAAGCCCGCGTCCTCCCCCTCACCGCTGCTCTGTGTCTGGTCGCATCACTCCCTGCCTTCGGCCAAAACCGCCCGCAGAGTGACCTGCCCGACGCCCCCTCTGCCACGCTCATCGCCAAGGCGGATGCGGCGCCCATTGCCGCCTTCGACGCAGGTCGCATCGACACCATCGCCAGCCTGAGCCACGAGTACTTTGCAGAAGCTCCCGGCGTCTCAAGCTCCCTGCCATCCAGCGAAGATCAGGCAAGCCCTGCCCAGTCTGACCACGGCAGGAATGAGCCGCAACCTATCACCGGCCAGCAGCAACAGCAGCGCATCTTCGGCGTCTTCGCCAACTTCCAATCCGTCTCCGCTGGCTCCAGGCCCGTCAAGGCTGGCTGGCGTACCGACTTCCGCATCGCCAACAAGTCGAACTACGACTACACCGCTCTTGGCTTCGTCGTTCTCACCTCCGGCCTCGCCTACGCGCAGGACTCGCATCCCGCACTCAGCACCGTCAACGGTGGCGACGCCCCCTTCTGGGCCTACCTGTGGCGCGGATTCGTCGACAAGACAGACGGCGCATACCAGGGCCAGTTCTTCTTCCCAGCCCTTCTGCATGAAGACGTGCGCTACTACGCCAAGGGCTCAGGCCCCAAGGCGCTGCGCACCCTGCACGCCGTCTCCTCCATCGTCGTCGCGCACAGCTACTCCGGCCGTGCCATCCCCAACATCGCGGGCCTCGCTGGCAAGGTCGGCACACAGGCTGTCTCAACCACCTACTACCCATCCGGCTCACAGGACTTCGGCGTCCTTGCAACCAAGTTCGCCTACTCCTGCCTTCGCCAGGCTGGCTTCGCAGTCCTGCGCGAGTTCTCTCCGGACCTCAAGCGCCTCAGCGATCGCCGCCATCACTCGGCGACCGCAGTTCAGTAATTCCGCATCACTGTGGCGGTGCCGGTGCCGATGGTGGCGCCGGCTTCACACCGGGTACTACGACCGGCTTCGAAACGGCACCCGATGCTGAAGCCTGGATATCAAAGCCGTACTGATCCAGCGTCTTGCCCGACAACTGCAGCAACGCCGCACGATCTTTCGCATACGCAGCCGTAGCCGATAGCAGGCTGTTTGCGGCAATCGCCAGGTTTCGCCGCTGCTGCATCACATTCGCCGGCGTCGATGTTCCCAGTTCATACTTCCGCTGCTCCGACCGCAGGCTCTGCTGCGCATACTCCTTCGCAGCCTGCGCCGCAGCCACTTGCGCGCGATCATTCGTCAGCGCGTACTGCGCATTCGTGGCCTGTGTCTCCATCTGCGTGTATAGCTGATCCAGCCGCATCTCCGACTGCTGATACTCCATCTCCGACCGTGACTGGTCTGCCTGCGCCGTACGGTTCCGCAGGTTGATCGTGACATTCACACCCACACCCTTATCGGGTGCGCTGTTATTGAAAAGATTGCTGAACGCCGTCCCATACGACACCGACGGAAATGTACCCGGAGGATACGGCGCGCCCGTCCCGAAGTTCTGCGCCGTCGGACTCTGCGCACCCGCAAGTGCGGACGCACCATAGAACGCAAACAGATCGACCACCGGCAGCAACGCGTTCTTCTGCGCCTTGATCGTGATCTGGTTGTTCTTCATATTCAGCACCGCCTGCTCGATCTGCGGATTGTTCTTGATCACCTGCGCGATCAGGTCGTCCGTCGGCATATCCTCCTCCGGTACCGGGTCCAGTTGCACGCGATCCGTGGGCACAATCGGAATCTTCGCCAGCGTACGGTCGCGTAGGTTCCGCACCAGAGCCTGCTTCATCACCAGTTGCTGATATTGCAGGTTCGACTGCGACGCCACCAGCGCCTGCTTGTCGCTCGCCGCAGCAGAATCCGCATTCACAATCTCGATCCCGGCCATCGTGCCGATGTCCACCTGCCGCCGCGTCTCCGCCGCCACCTGCGCCGACTGGGCAAGAGCCTCAGCCTTGTCCTGCGTATCCTCATACGCACTCACCAGCGCCCAGTACAGATTCTCGACCTGGTTCACCGTGTACAGCACCTGCTGACGGAACGACGAATCCGTAATCTGCCGGTTGTTCTCCGCCTGGCGAATCAGCCGGCGATTGATGCCGGGACCAAACCCCTGCAGCAAATGCTGCGTCGCCGTCAGGCGCATCGTCGCATTGATATTCGGGCTGAATGTCGTGAAGGCATTGTTCGTCGTAATGCGGGAGTTGTTATACGTCGCCGTCAGCAGCGTTCCCGTAGAAAATCCCTGCTGATACCCAAAGTTGAAGGTGCCGGTATTCGTGGCAACCGTCGATGCACCACCGCTGAACAGCAGGTTTGACTGTGGCGCCAGCGCCGCCTCATATTGCACCGTCCCCGTCAGGATCGGGTCCATCGGCTCCGGCGTCGGACCGCTGCCGCTCGTACTCAACACCAGTCCGTTGGCGCCGGTTCCGCCACCGCCCGACGCGCTCGATGTCCCACCCGGTCCGCCGCCCCCGGTGATCGTCGTCGTCGTGCCGCCAAGCGTGTTCGTCACCAGCCCCGTCGACACACCACGCAGCGACGCGCCCGTACGCGAACGCAGTATGTCGGTATCCGCGATATCCAGGTTGATCCGCGCGATCGCAATGTCGTAGTTGTTCTCGAGCGCCAGCGTGATCGCGTCGGACAGACTCAGATAGATCTTCCCGTCCCGCTGCAGGTTCGTAAGGTTCAGGCCGCCATCATTCCGCGCCCGTGCATACTGCCGCGGCGAGAACGGGCCAAAAGGATTTGGCAGTAACTCTCGGCTCTTTCCATAATCGACACCCGTCGACCGCAGAAACAACGGCTGCGTCAGCAACGGAGCCGGCTCCTGCGGCAGATCCGTCGCAGGAGCTCCCAACGTCTGCGGTGTGGGCTGGCCCTTCTGTGCGACCAGTGGGTTGGAAAGCAGGCAGGAAATGCTAAGTGAGCAGAGCACGACACGGACTTTATCTTGAGGCATTGCGGGATTCCTTTGGACTGCGTTAAACGTTGTCGTCCCCGCCAGAGGGAGATACAAACTTCCGATCGGTGCAACGTGAGGGCGATCGTGCGGGGTTATCCAAAGCCTAACCGGATGTCTGGTGAAATTTCACTCCTTCAAGAAACTTAGCGCGCTACTTAGCGTCGGATCTGGCGCCTAGCAAATGCGGTCGGCACGAGCCGCAGAGCCAGGCCATTCGAAGGAATGGCCGTCGACGCGCTCGTGCGGCAATCACACACGGGCGTATCCTTCTTCTTGTTACGCATCGCTCCTCATAAGGAACCGCACATGACCCGCCGCAACTGGATGCTCAGCCTCTGCACCTCCCTCCTGATTCCCGCGGGCCTGCTGGCCCAAACAGCTGCTCCGGCCGCTGCGCCGACTATCCCGGCTAACCGCATCCTCATCCACGTCTACTCCGACAAGCCCGCCGACTGGCAGGGCGCAGTGACCAAGGCGAACGACTACATGTCCAGCGCCAAGCCCGGCACCACCCTCGTCGAAATCCTCGCCACCGGCGACGGTCTCAAGCTCGTCGACAAGGACAACCCCATGCAGGCCGAAGTCATGGGCTCGCTCAACAAAGACGTAAGCTTCGTAGCCTGCCACGCCTCCATGAAGACGCACAACATGGGCATCGAACAACTCCACAGCGGCGTAGGCACCGTCCCCTCCGGCGGCAAGGAAATGGCACAGCGCAAAGCCGAAGGCTGGACCATGCTCGAAGACAAGACACCGGCAGCAAAGTAAGTCGACCAGCAGGTCGTAGAGATCAGGCTCGTCGCCAACAAGAAGGCCCGGCAAAAGCCGGGCCTTTCTCTTTCACCACCGAACTCTAGGGATAACCACCACCCGGTGCCCCATTCTTTGCGAAGCAAAGGGTGGGTCATCACGCGAAGCACGACCGCTCTCCCTAAATCCCACCTCACACGTCCAAGGACCGCCACCAACCCGGGTGCCCCACCTTCGCGAAGCTAAGGTGGGGATTCGTGCAAAGCACGAACCGCCTCCGGAGGGGCCAGCGGACTGAAGATCAGCGACGATCTTCCAGCGGACTGAAAATCAGCGACGATCTTTCAGCGGACTGAAGATCAGCGACGATCTTCCAGCAGACTGAAGGTTAGCGACGGTCCGGCGGACTGAAGGTCCGCGACTTCCTAGCCCAGGGCAAAGCCCTGGGTCTCAGGATTAGCAGAGAACTTGCGGGCTGAAAGCACGCGACAAAATCTTTCGGAGAGGCATCGCTTCAGCCATGCCATAAAACCCACTCAACAAAACCGGCTTCAGCCGCTGAGGGATTTTCTTCTCCCCAGCACAAGACCAACGGACCTCCACCACCGGGTGCCCCATTCTTTGCGAAGCAAAGGGTGGGTTATCGTGCGAAGCACGACCGCTCTCCCCAAAGCCACCTCAAACGTCCAAGGACCGCCACCAACTCGGGTGCCCCACCTTCGCGAATCTAAGTTGGGGATTCGTGCAAAGCACGAGCCGCTTCCGGAGGGGCGCGGACTGAAGATCAGCGACGATCCTCCAGCGGACTGAAGGTCAGCGGCAATCTTCCAGCGGACTGAAGGTCCGCGGCCATCTTCCAGCGGACTGAAGGTCCGCGACTTCCTAGCCCAGGGCAAAGCCCTGGGTCTCAGGACTAGCAGAGAACTTGCGGGCTGAAGGCACGCGACAAAATCTTTCGGAGAGGCATGGCTTCACCCATGCCAACCAACTACATCGGCTTCAGCCGCTGAGGGATTTCTTCTCGCCGGCACATACCCTGTCACCCTACCTCTTCAAAGCAGCCTTCAAAGGCCCAAGTTCCCCATCCGTCTTAGACGTCTTCAGATCCAGCAGCTTCGCGACAAAACTATAAACATCCACATTCTCAAAGCTAGGCAGCGTCACACCCTTCCGAATATCCGGCCCCACCGCCAGAAAGAACGCCTTCATCTGCGGCACCTTCGCCACGTCATACCCATGATCCGAAAGGTCGGCCCGCGCAACACTCGTCGCCGACGGATGCACGATGATCGGCACATTCGCCACCACAACTGGATCGCCAATCCGCGGATTGCCAGAGTAGTGCAACCGCTCGGGCACATCCTTCTGCCGGTAGACCTCAAAGCGCGGGTCCGGATGCGCCTTGAAGCTCTCGTAGACCTTCTCTTTTTCCGCCTCGGAGTCGGGATACATCAGCCACTCCGACGTCACGGTGTGCGACAGGTCCGCATGCTCATCCAGATCAACCCAGTGATTGTCATTCAGCACCATGCCGTGGTCAGAAACGATGACCAGATCGACAGGCAGACCCGACCGATCCAGCCTCGCGCGCAACTCACTCATCAGGCCATCGACCACATGCACAGCCTCGTGCTCCTGCTCCGACTCCGGTCCATACCAATGCCCCGCGTGGTCCGCAGCACTCAGGTATAGCGTCATCAGGTGCGGCCGTTCCGCTGCGGGCAGCGCAAGCCACTGCGAGATCTGGTTCAGTCCGACATGACCATCCAGATAATCCTGAAACTTCGCATACATCGTCGGCCGATGCCCGGCGACCTCGGCCTCGGAACCCGGCCACATGAACGTCGCCGCACGCATGCCCTGCTGCTCCGCCAGCGACCACAGCGGCACGCCGCCATACCAGCTCCCATCCGAGTTGCTGGCAGTGTCCGTGTACCGGTAACTCTGCTTACGGACCGGGTCATAGAAGCTGTTGCGAACGATCCCGTGATGCTCCGGATACAGCCCCGTCACCAACGTCCAATGATTCGGAAAGGTCAGCGACGGGTACGACGGGATCATGCCGTCCGGCGCCGTCGCCCCCTGCTTCATCATCGCCTGCAGGTAGGGCGCGCCATGATCCTTCGGATACGAATACCGGAAGCCGTCCAGCGACACCAGCACCACATAGTGCTGCTTCATCGCATGCGCATCGTTCGGCGGTCCACCGGTGTCGACGATCATGTCCGGCCTGGGCCGAACCGATCCGTACGCCGTGTGCTGCGCGAAGGCGATCCTTGGACAAATCGAAAACAGAACAGCAGCAGAGAGCAGAAAGCCGCGAACACGCAAGACGAAGTTCAAAAGAGGAAACCCTCAACACCAGAGTCGCCGCTCGAAAGGGCCGGCACATACAGAATGCAGCCGTCTGCTGAACCTGCGATGAAACCGGCGCGGAAAGGCGCGAAGCCTTAGTCCTCCGCCCGGTCGTCCTCGGTCAGCATCTGCAGGCACAGCGGCTTCTCCAGCATGGTGTCCATCTTCGCGATCAGGCGAACCGCCTTCTCCACCGTCGACGTCAGGCAGGGCTCCGTCGTCACAACGAACGGCAGCGCGTCCTTCGGATATCCCGGCCGCTGCAGGATGCTGTCGATGTTCGCGCCCACCTTCGTCAACGCACCGCTGATCGCGGACACAATACCCGGCTTGTCCCGGACGATAAATCGCAGATAATGCGGCGCCAGGAACTCGCCCGTAACGACCTTCCGGCGCACCGGCAACGAGACCGAATTGCTGCCATGCACCACGGCCAGCAGATCGCTCACAATCGCCACCGCAGTCGGGTTGCCACCGGCGCCATGTCCACTGAAGACCACATCGCCGCCGAAATCGCCGGTCGTCACCACCATGTTCTGCGTACCGTGCGACCAAGCAATCGGCGAAGTCTTGGGCACCAGCATGGGCGCAACACGGGCATGCAGCGTCGTACCGCGATACTCCGCACGCGCAATCTGACGAACAGTGCAGCCAAGCTCCTTCGCGTAGGCGAAATCGATCGCGCCCACATTGCGAATCGTCTGCGCCGGAACCTCGTCCGGATTGATGCCGAACTGCATCGCAGCACGGACCAGGATGCAAAGCTTCGCACGAGCGTCAAAGCCATCCACATCTGCCGAAGGATCCGCCTCGGCATAACCCGCAGCCTGCGCCTGCTTCAGCACATCCGCATACTCCGCGCCCTGCTCCATGTGCGACAGCATGAAATTGCAGGTGCCATTCAGAATGCCGCTAAGCCGCGTGATCCGGTCGCCCTGCAAGCCATGAAGCGTCGCCGGAATCACCGGCACACCACCGGCAACAGCAGCGTTGTAGACCAGCACGCGGTTGTTATCGCGCGCCAGCTTCGCCAGTCCCGCGCCCTTGTAAGCGATTAACTGCTTGTTCGCCGTGACGACATGCTTGCCGCTCCGCAGCGCAGCCTTCAGCCATCCCTCGATCGGATCGATACCGCCGATCGTCTCGATGATCACGTCGACCTTGGCCGACAGAACATCCTTGATGTTCTCCGTCCACACGATGCCCGCGTTCAAGCCCTTCGCCGTCGCGCCAGTGCGCTTGCGCTCGACATCGCGGTTATAGATATGGGTCAGCTCAATGCCGGCAAAGCGCTGCGCACGCAGCAACTGCGCCACGGAAGAACCCACGTTGCCAAAGCCAAGAATCGCTACCCGGGTAATCTTGCCTGCTGCTGCCTTCTGCGCTGTCTTTGCCATGCCTAGTAGTCGACCCTTTCCATACTCTGCTTCCAGACCTCGAAGGACTCAATCGCCTCATCACCCAGAACCCGGGCGAACGGGATGCGACGCTCTTCGACCGGCCGCTTCACTTCGTCATACAAAAAACTGTCGTCGAACCCGGCCGCCGCCGCGTCCGTTTTGGTGTTGCCGAAGAAGACGGCGCGGCATCGCGACCAGTAAAGTGCGGCAAAACACATGGGGCAGGGCTCGCAGGAGGTGTACACCTCGCAATCGTCCAACTGAAACGATTCAATCTTGCGACAAGCCGCACGAATTGCGTTCACTTCCGCATGCGCCGTGGGGTCATTGGAGCTGGTTACGGTGTTCGCCTCGGCCGCAAGGACCTCGCCATTCCGCACCACCACAGCGCCAAATGGACCACCTCTACCGCTGCGAACATTCTCCGTCGCAAGGGCGATCGCCATGCGCATAAACTTCGGGTCGGGCTGCACTGTGCTTGCCATCACCGCAAGTATCGCAGGGCTGCGCGATAATGGCGAGCATGCGGCAGGCCTGGATCTCACAGCGCGTCATCACACCCATGGCAGAGCATCCCGCCGCCGTGCTGGTCGAAGATGGCATCATCCTCGACGTATGCGGCATCAGCGCCGTACCCAGCGACGCACACATCCGCGACGTAGGCGAACTACCGCTGATGCCCGGCCTCGTCGACTCACACGTCCACATCAACGAACCCGGCCGCACCGACTGGGAAGGCTTCGAAACAGCAACGCGAGCAGCAGCAGCCGGCGGCTATACCACGCTCATCGACATGCCGTTGAACTGCCTGCCAGAGACGACAACCGTCGCAGCCCTCGAAGCAAAACGTGCAGCCGCGCAGGGCAAATGCCGCGTCGACTGGATGAGCTGGGGCGGCGCCGTCGACGGCAACGCCGACCATCTGCAACCGCTCGCGAACGCAGGGGTGCCCGGCTACAAATGCTTCCTGGTCTACCCCGGGTGTGAGGGATTCACCAGCATCGACGCGGCCAACCTCGAAGCAGCACTCCCCATCCTTGCGCAGACCGGACTGCCGCTACTGGTGCATGCGGAGCTGCAGGGGCCCATCGACGCAGCCGGTCTCGCACTGCCCAATGCAGAGAATCCGGCCTGGCGGCAGTACGCCACCTATCTCGCATCCAGGCCCGACGAGGCCGAGCTTGCAGCCATCGCGATGCTCATCGACCTCTGCCGCCGCTATCGCTTCCGCCTCCACATCGTGCACCTTGCGACCGCGCAGGCCGTGGAGATGCTCCGCTCCGCCAAAGCAAAAGGCCTGCCAATCACGGTGGAGACCTGCCCACACTATCTCCACCTGTACGCCGAGGCCATCGCGGACGGCGCCACCGAGTTCAAATGCGCTCCGCCCGTCCGCTCGCAGGCAAATCGCGAAGCACTCTGGAAGGCTCTCGCCGCTGGCGTGATTGACCTAGTCGCAACAGATCATTCCCCCTGTCCGCCAGCAATGAAGCGCAAGGAGGACGGTCGCTTCAACACCGCATGGGGCGGCATCGCAAGCCTGTCGACTGCCCTGCCCGTGATGTGGACCGAGGCACAGGCACGCGGCTTTACGCTGCGCGATATCGCGCGATGGATGAGCGGCGCACCCGCGGCGCTTGCAGGTCTTCGGCATCGAGTAGGCGGCATCGAGCCGGGTCGCGATGCGAACTTCATCCTCTTCGATCCCGATGCCGAAACCATCGTCACAGAAGATCTCCTCCACTATCGCCACAAGGTCTCACCCTATATGGGCGAGCAACTGCGCGGACGCGTGCGCGAAACCGTGCTGCGCGGACACACCGTCTACGCCGATGGCAATTTCCCCGGCGACAACCGCGGCCTTGAATACAAACGATGAAGGCTGCGAGGTAGCAGCGATGTATGCTGCTGCGATGAAGCATGGAGACTGCGCATGAGTTATCTCGATGAGTGGAATGCAATGAGTGCGGATGCCGCAGCCCAGGTCGCTCTGCCCTGCTGCGGTTCGCATGCGTGGGCGCATGGACTTGCAGCGCGCCGTCCGCTCAGCACACTACCCGAACTACTGGCCGCAAGCGACGCCGCATGGTGGTCTCTTAACGAAAGCGATTGGAGGGAAGCCTTCAACAGCCATCCGCGCATCGGCGAACAACACGCGCAGGCCGCCGCAACCGATACATCGCTGCGATGGAGCGAAGGCGAACAAAACTCCGCCATGCTGAGTGATGATGCTGCAAAGGCAAAGCTCGCCGCAGCCAATAAAGCGTATGAAGCAAAGTTCGGCCGGATCTTCATCGTGTGCGCCACGGGCAAAACCGCGCAGGAGATGCTCGCGATCCTCGAGCGCCGTATGCACAACATCCCGGAGGACGAACTCCACGAGTCCGCTGAGCAGCAACGCCAGATCACTCACATCCGCCTGAGAAAATGGCTGACGCAAAAGGAAGAGGAACAGCACGCGTGAGTATCTCAACGCACATCCTGAACACATCCACGGGCCGCCCGGCAGTGCATGTGCCGGTCGAACTCGACTTCATGCTTGAGGGCGAATGGGTCACCCTGAACGCCGCGCATACCGACGACGACGGACGCGTCAAGCACCTGCTGCCTCAGGACGAAGCCATGCTGCCCGGCATCTACTGCGCACGTTTCGCAACGGGTATCTACTACGAGCGCGAGAACGTGAAGGGCCTGTATCCATATGTCGAAATCACCTTCATGGTCATGCCGGATCAGAACCACTACCACATACCTCTCCTGCTGACGCCCAACAGTTACACCACCTACCGAGGCAGTTGAAGTACTGAATAACTAGGAGAGCCATGGCAATTCTGCAGGAGAACAAGTACGGCAAGAGCGGTGTCCGCCTTGTTAAAGTGACACGCAATGGCGACGTGCACACGGTGCGCGAATGGACCGTTCGCGTACTGCTGGAAGGCGACTTTCAAACGGCGCATACTGTCGGTGATAACTCGAAGATCCTGCCGACCGACACCATGAAAAACACCGTCTACTCGCGTGCGAAGGAATCAAATGCGACGTCCATGGAAGAGTTCGCCGCGGAGCTCATCGATTTCCTGCTCGGTCGCAATGCGCAGGTGTCTGCCGTCGAGGTACACATCGAACAGGTGATGTGGAAGCGGCTCACCGTCGACGGCGAACTGCATCCGCACAGCTTCATGCGCGGCAGCGATGAGCTTCAGACCACGACAGTCCGTCGCGCAAAGAGCGGCGAGACATCGCTCGTCAGCGGTCTCCACAACATGATCGTCCTCAAGACGACGAAGTCCTCGTTTGAGGGCTATATCAAGGACGATCTGACGACGTTGAAAGAAGCCGCGGACCGATTGTTCGAAACATCGGTAACGGCATCCTGGCTCTACGCGGGTGATGTCGCAAACTACAACGTGACACGCACCAGCATTCGCGAATCGATGCTGAAGACCTTCGCTACCCACGATTCCAAGTCTGTCCAGCAGACACTCTTTGCCATGGCAGAAGACGCCCTGGCGGCCGTTCCCGAGTTACTTGAGATGACGTTGACCATGCCGAACATCCACAACATTCTGGTAGATCTGAAGTCCTTCGCCCAGGAGAACGCAAACGAGATCTTCATGCCCATCAGCGATCCTTCCGGTTACATTCACGCACGGGTGACACGAAATTGAGTGACGCGACAAAGGTCTTAGCGCGATGCCACGAACTCGCACGGATCACCGATGTCGAAGGTGAAACCACGCGCACGTTCCTGTCGCCGGCCATGCGCCGCGCGAACGACCTTGTCACTACGTGGATGCGCGATGCCGGCCTCAATGTCCGCACGGATGCGGCAGGCAATCTACGTGGCGTACGTCTTTCAACCAGCGAGAAAGCGAAGACGCTGATCCTCGCTTCGCACCTGGATACCGTGCCAAACGCCGGTGCTTTCGACGGAGTATTGGGCGTCATGATGGCCTTAGCGGTCGTCGAAAATCTCGGACAAGCGTCGCTTCCCTTCCAGATCGAAGTCGTCGCGTTCTCAGAAGAAGAGGGCGTCCGTTTCGGCGTGCCCTTTATCGGATCGCGCGCGATCGTCGGCACACTGGAGGAACTGCTGCTGGGCCGCAAGGACCTGACCGGCACCAGCGTGCGCGAGGCAATCCACGCTTACGGACTCGACATCGAGCAACTGCCCGACGCCGTTGTGCCTGACGCACTCGGCTATCTTGAGTTCCACATCGAGCAAGGTCCCGCCCTCGAGAGCGAAGGCCTCCCGCTGGGCGTCGTCGAAACCATCGCAGGACAGAGCCGCTATGAACTCGTCTTCACCGGCGAAGCAAACCACGCCGGCACCACGCCCATGCCGCTGCGTCATGATGCGATGAGCGCTGCCGCGCAATGGATCACAGAAGTCGAAACGCACGCCAGGGCGACGCGCGGGCTCGTAGCCACGGTCGGCTCCGTAGCGACGGTTCCGGGTGCCGGCAATGTGATCGCAGGCGAAGTGCGTGCAACGCTCGACGTGCGCTCCGCGAACGATGAAATACGCGACGGCGCGGTCACACATCTCTTGCATCACGCGAACGCTTGCGGTACCGCGCGTGGTGTTACCGTGACGTCAACACTGCGCATGAAGCAGGATGCGGTGCCGCTGGACTACGGTCTTCTGACAATGCTGGAAGATGCCGTCGACAGCACGGGCGCGGTCATTCGCCGGATCGTCAGCGGTGCCGGGCACGATGCGATGATCGTTGCCCCGTACATGCCCGCGGCCATGTTATTTCTGCGCACACCGCGCGGCTTAAGCCATCATCCGGATGAGGCCGTACTGCCCGCCGATGTACAGTTGGGTCTGGATGCCGGTGCCGCCTTTGTGCGGCTGCTGGCCGCACGGGAGAACGCTCGATGAGCATGCACCGACTGGGCGAGACACGAAGCCGCCGTACACCCGATCACCTGCTGCAGACACCCGATACGTTCGTCTGGGCACCACTGCCCGGCATGGTCAATGCCGCGGCATGCGTCCATGCAGCGCCGGCTCTGGGCGCGGCCTTCATGCAGTACACGGCAAGCTTCGAAGCGGGCGGCAAACTCGGCTCGGCAGTTGGATCGCGCTTCGTCTTTGTGACCGAGGGGTCGCTGCAATTCACCTCAGAGGGACACAACGCAACGCTCGGGATCGGCGGCTACTGTTATGTGCCGCCCGGCCTCGCGCACACCATCACCGCAGACGTAGCCGCTCGCGCGCAGGTAATCGAAAAGACTTACGTCGCACTCGAAGGCGTTGCCACACCGAAGCTCCTGATCGCGAGTGAAGGCAGCATTCCCGGAACGCCTTTGAACGGCGATGATGCGTTGCAGGTCCGCGCTCTGCTGCCGCCGGATGTCGCGTTCGACTTCGCAGTCAACACGATGGAGTATCTCCCCGGCGCGTCACTCAGCATGGTGGAAGTGCATGTGATGGAACACGGCCTGATGATGATCGAAGGCGAAGGCATCTACCGGCTTGGCGACAGTTGGTATCCGGTCGCAAAGGGCGACTTCATCTGGATGGGTCCGTACTGCCCGCAGTGGTTTGGTGCGCTCGGCAAGCAGCCCGCGAAGTATCTCATCTACAAAGATTGGAACCGGCACCCGATGGCGGGTGCGCGATGAACTTGCCAGTCGATACTGCAAAGCTGCAAAACGAGATGGACACGCTCGCCGGCTTCACGCAGGTGGAACAGACCGGCCGCAAGGGTGAGCGAGCGGTGACGCGCGTCGTCTTTACGGATGACGACATGCGTGCGCGTGCCTGGTTGAAATCGTTGTACGAGGATGCTGGCCTCGCTGTGCGTGAAGACGCCGTTGGCAACACCTTTGCGCGTTGGATCGGTTCCGAACCGGATCTCCCAGCCGTAGGCACCGGCTCGCACACCGACGCGATTCCGCACGCAGGCATGTACGACGGCACGCTGGGCGTGCTCGGCGGCCTGGAAGCCATCCGCGCAATGCAGAGAGCAGGTGTGAAGCCCAGGCGCTCCATCGAGCTTGTGATGTTCACATCAGAGGAACCGACGCGCTTCGGTATCGGGTGCCTCGGCAGCCGTCTGCTTGCCGGCACGCTCGATCCCGCGCGCGCTGATGCCCTGCTGGACAAGGACGAACTCCCTCTCCGACAGGTGCGCGAAGCCGCGGGCTTCGCAGGCGATCTCACGCAAGTAAAGCTGCCTGCTGACTACTACAGCGCATGGGCAGAACTGCACATTGAGCAGGGTCCGCTGCTGGAGTGCGATGGCCTTCAGATCGGCGTGGTGACACACATCGCTGCGCCAGCCAGCTACCGGTTCACCATCGAAGGCTTTGGCGGCCACGCGGGCGCGCTGCTGATGCCCCATCGCCGGGATGCACTGTGTGCCGCAGCAGAGATCATCCTTGCCGTCGAGCATGCTGCACTTGCGACAGCAGCCATCGATACCGTTGCCACGGTGGGCACGGTCAAGGTGCATCCCGGCGCCGTAAACAGCGTTCCCAGCCGCGTCGATCTGGAGCTCGATGTACGCGACACCGACCCTGACCGCCGAGACACGGTGATGGCGCAGGTACGCAAGGCAATCGCCGACGTGCAGGAGCGTCGCGGCGTCACCGTGCGTGAGGAAGAGGTGAACGCCGATGCACCTGCAACCTCATCCCGGGCGATCGTCGCATCGATCGAAAAGGCCTGTGAGAGCCTGGGGCTTTCACATCGCCGCATGGTTAGCCGGGCTTATCATGACTCGTTGTTCGTAGCGCGCATCGCGCCGGTGGCTATGATCTTTGTGCCATGTCGCGGCGGTGTCAGCCATAGGCCGGACGAGTTTGCTACGGTAGAGGCGATGACTGACGGTGTGCGCGTACTGGCAGAGACGTTGCGCGACCTGGCTGGCTAACGACATTCGCTCTGCAGAACTGCCCTGAGGAAGATGCCAATACAGTCCATCAATCCGGCCACCGGCGAAGTCCTTCGGACCTTCACTCCCATCTCGGACGAAGCTCTACGCGTCCGCATTGGGCAGGCCGCCGAGGCCGCAGCGACGCAACGCGCCCTGCCACTCGAACATCGTGCGCTCTGCCTGCGAAAGCTGGGCTCGCTGCTGGATGAGGAATCACCCGAGCATGCACGCACCATCTCGCAGGAGACCGGCAAGCCCCTGCGCGCAGCCGAGGCGGAGATTGCCCGTTGCGTCGATGCCGCGCGTTTCTATGCCGAGCAGGCATCGCGCCTGCTGGCGCCGGAGCTGCTGCAGAGCGAGAACGGCCAGTCCTACGTACAGTGGTCGCCGATGGGTGTTGTGCTGGCAGTCATGCCGTGGGAATCCCCCTTCTGGCACGTGCTGCGCTTCGCTATCCCTGCGCTCGCCGCCGGCAACACCATCCTGCTGAAGCACGCGGCCAGTGTGCCGCAGTGCGCGCTGCAGATCGAGGCTCTGGTACGACGCGCCGGCTTCTCTCGCGGCACTCTGAGTGCCCTGCTGATCGATAGCACCGCCGTAAACTCAGTCCTGGGAGACGAACGCGTTGCGGCCGTCACCGTCACCGGATCGGAGTCGACAGGACGTGCAGTTGCCGCGCAGGCCGGCTGGCTCTTGAAGAAATCCGCACTCCATTTGCCCGGCAGTGATCCGCTGGTGGTCATGCCCTCTGCCGATCTCGACGCCGCCGTCGCAGCCGCTGTGCGAGCACTGGCGACTGGCAGCCAGGCCACACGGCTCGTCATTCACTCCGGTGTCTACAACGACTTCCTCCACCGACTCGTAACGGCTGTTGAGGCACTCCAGATCGGCGATCCGCTGAAGGACGGCACCGAGGTAGGCCCCCTGGGTACAGCGGATGCATTGAACACGCTGGCAGAGCAGGTAGCGGCCGCGGTGACTTCGGGTGGCCGTATCGTGACGGGTGGAACGCGGCTGGTCGGTCGTGGAAACTTTTTTGAACCAACGATCCTGAGCGATCTGCCCCGCACAGCAGTTGTCGCCAGGGACGCGCTGGCTGGCCCGGTGGCTCTGGTCTTTCGCGCAAAGGATCTTACGGAAGCCATCGCGATCGCGAACGATACGCCCTTCGGCCGTGCGGCTTCAGTCTGGACAAAGGAGCCGGGCGAGCAGCAGCAGTTGATCGCCGGCATCCATGTGGGGACCGTCGCACTGAATGCGCTGCCCACGGACAACGCCCGCGCGCCGATCGGAGGCACCAAGCGATCCGGTTACGGCCGCGAACTCGGTGAGGCCGGCATCCGCGAATTTATGGTCGCGAAGACCGTACTCATCGGCCAGTAAGCCTTCGTTATAGAAAACAGCAGGGCGCACCACCTCGGTGCGCCCTGCTGATTTCCACGCCGTGCCCGGTCAAAAGTTGAAGTTCAACTGCAGCGTCACGGTTCGTACTGCCGACCCACTGTTGCCCTGGCCGCCGATCAACGACTGCGAACGCCCGAAGAGCAGAGGCGAACTCAGCGAGGCATTTGGCGTCGTGTACGGAACGTAGTTGAACAGGTTCTGCACCTGCACACCGGCGTTGAAGTTGTACTTGTGGCCAGAGCTGATGGAGCCGCCTCCACGTCCTCCGCCACCGCCGCGCGGACCACCGCCGCCACCACCGCGCGGGCCGCCACCGCCGCCGCGAGGACCACCGGCACCCGCGCCACCGCCCGCAGCATCTGCTCCACCAGGACGGATACGCTTACCAAAGCCGAAGGCCTTCACAAGACGCAGATTCATCTGCACGTTCGATGGTCCGGTGCAGTAGCCAGGAGGGAGGCGATTCGCTGCGGTCACCACGGTGGTGCTGCCAGGACCGCCGATGAAGTCTGCGGCGTTGCGGCAGTTGCCGGAGACGCCGTTCGCAAAGCCTGCCCGGTCGTTGGTGACCGTGTCCAGGTTGAGATCGCGACCCGCCGTCACGTTGTAATAGTTGCCGGAATTAACGATCAAAAATGGTGAGGCATTGATGCCGAACGGCGCCTGCCAGTTTCCGAACAAGGTGATGCGGTGCTTGTTCACGAACAGGGCACGACCGTAGTCGGTAGCAGGGTTCAGGCTGTCGGTTGGGAAGACACCTGCGCCATTCGCATTCGATTTCGCAAAGTTCAGCGCGTAGAAACCAACCAGCGAGAATCGTGTTCCGATCTGCGTGCGGAAGTTGACGATGAACTGGTTCTGCCGAAAGACACCGCCCGACTGGTACGAGTACAGCTTGTTCGTACCGCTTGCCGGTAACGACCGCGACAGAAACTGGTGCACGCCCAGGTTGTTCAGGTAGTTGAACGAGACAGTGGATCGCTTGCCCAGCTGCTGGTCAACTCCAAACGCCGTCTGCATGTTGTAAGCGCTACGCAGGTTCGGCGCAAGCTGATAGATCGTCTGCGACGTCGTCGCGCCACCACCGCAACCGGCGGTATTTCCCGGTGTGCAAACGCCCGTCGGCAGGCTGTAGATCAATGCAATCTGGTTCACACCATTCTGCTGGCGCGAGTTGATAACGCCTCCGATATCAAAGCGGTCATAGAAGATACCGAAGCCCGCCCGGACGACCGTAGTCGGATTGCCCTTCTTACGCGGAATGCCATACGAAACAGCGACACGTGGCGCAAGATCGGCAGCGCTGTTGATTGCTCCCTGTGCCTCGTACCGCATGCCGTAGCTCAACGTGAGATTGGGCTTCACGCGATAGTCGTCTTCCGCGTAGAAGCTCACATCGGTCAAGTGACCTTCGATCCTAGGGTTCGCGATGCTCGTGATCCGGTACTGAAACGGCCGGTTGGCAATGTAGTCTGCAGCGCTCGAGTAACTGAATGTTCCATTCGCATTCGAGGTGGAGAACTGCGCCTGGCGATAGACACGCAGCCGCATACCGGCTCGAATGAAGTTCTTCTGCAACGCGACGGAGGTGTAGTTCTGAATCTCCAAGCGGTCAGCTGTACTGCTCTGTGTACCACCGCTGGCGCCGCCACCCGTGAAGTAACCAGGCACAGAGACGGTCGGCGCAACCGATTGCGGCAGCGAGGAGCTGACCGCACGCACCAGGGCCAGTCGGGTCTCATTGATGACCTTCTGACTCAGGATCTGTGTGTCGCTGATCTGCAGTTGGTGTTCATGCGTCGAGGTGTTGGTCGCCACCGTGTTGATCTGAGTCGCACCCAGCCCAGCATTCTGCGCGCTGCCATGCTCAAACTGATACCGGATCGTCAGCGTATTTTTCTCACCCAGCGCCAGGTCGATGCGCGGCGTGAAGTCATAGCGCGTCTGCGGATGGAAGGTCGCGCGCGCACCATCCGGATACGGATTCAGCGAGCACGCAGCATTTCCGGGCGCGCACAAAACATTGGAGCCAGGTCCAGTGCTGATGATGGAGCCGGCAAAGATGCTGTTGTCCTGGATGGTGCGATGACTGCCGGCCAGCGAGTACGAACTCGTCTTGGTGAGAGGCCCGGTCAACGATCCAAGGAAGAAGATCCGGTGATAGTCCGGCTGTTGATTCGTCGCTCCAAGAAACGGGCTGGACGTGTTGAACAGCTTGTCGTTGAACTGGATGCTGGCGTTGCCGTGATATGAGTCCGTGCCCGGCTTTGTGAAGACCTCAACACGACCGAAACCCTGCTTGTCGAACTGTGCTGAGAACGGATTCTGGTTCACACGGATTTCGCGGATCGAGGACTTCGGAGGGAGCTGCCCGCCCGTAAATCCATCGACATAGATCTGGCCGCCGCTGGGACCGGCAGACGGACCTGCAAGAGCGGAGAGTTCATCCGACAGCTCGTCCGGATCGTCCGAGAGCGCCTCAAGATCCTTATCCTTGATGACGACAGCGCTGCCGTTGGAATCGGGATCGACCGAGACGGCATTGCTCTGCGTCGTCACATCGATCTCCGTATTCGCCGACTGCACCGCCATCGCCGTGTTGATCGTGAGCGTTGCACCCGTGACGCGAACACCCTGCCTGACAAACGACGCAAAGCCCGACATGCTGACCGTGAGCGAATACGTTCCCATGGGAACGCTACGGAAGCTATACGCACCATCGGCACCGGAGGTCGTCGTCATAGCGCCGCCCTTTGCCGGCGTCAGCGTGACGGTCGCACCGGGAATGGCGGCCTGGTCCGGATCAAGGACATAACCGGTCACCACGCCCGCACCAGCAGTCTGTGCGTAGGCGCGCGTCGCTGCCAGGTTTACGGTTGCAATAGATCCAAGCGACAGAAGTGCGACCGACAGGCTACGTCGAGTCAGCGAAAAGCAAAAGTTCATCAGACCCTCACGGGAAGGTGGCTTCGGTGAATGGCGCGTTCTGTTTTGCTGCAAGAGGACTGAGGCGCTGCTTATTCCGCAGCGCCGCCGCCACCACCTTCGGCGCCACCACCACCGGCGCCCATGCTCCACGGCGAGATGCTCATCTCGCTGCCGGCTGGTCCAGTCAACAGTGGCTCCACACCGCTCAAAACGGTGATCGCCGTATACGGCCCCGCACCGCCGCTGCCCGACGCAACGATCATGAGCGCCTGACCAGGCTTCAGGTCAGCAAGGGTCGTCTTAGGAAGACGCGGAATCATCGTGGCAAGATCGGCTGCACCGCGACCGCCCGGACCACCGGGACGCCCACCGAATCCACCGGGCCCACCTGGCCCGCCGGGACCACCACCGGGAGCCCCGCCGCCATAGCCGCCAGGACGTCCACCGCCAGCTGCTGCGGCATCACCAGCACCCGCAGGCGGTGCGCCAGCAGGCGGTCCGCCCGCTGCAGAAGGAGCACCAGCCGGAGCACCGGCACCCGCCGCGCCACCCGGGCGACCGGCAAATCCGCCTGCGCCACCGGCACCGCCAGGACGTGCGCTGGGCGGTGCAAAGCGCGCCGCCAGCTCAGGTGGCAGATTATGCAGATCCGAGGCGTCGCCGATGGTGACCGTCTCGTTCTTCTTCGTCGCAAGATCCTTGATCACCAGCGAGTTCGCTGCCGCATTCACAGAAACGATCGTGCCCGACAGATTCTTGAAAGAACCGGAGACGATCTCGTCCGCCGTGATGCTCGTACCGTCGGGCGACTTGTCACCGCGGACACGCAACTGGTCGCCTGGCTGCAACTCCGCCATCGTTCCCGGCTTCGCATCCTCAAACTTGATGGAGCCAGGAGCATAGCGCCGATAGATCGTCGATCCGGTCGTGGTCACGGTGACGTCCTTCTTGCCAGAGCTGATCGCGATCGTGTTGTTTGCCGGCGTGACCGACTTCACGATGCCGCCCGATCCGCGACGATTCCAATCCGCCTGCACGGTTGCATTCCGTTGCGCGATCGCCGTGGACTTGATCATGATGATGCGGGTCGCACTCAGAGTCGTCGCGTCGCCTGTTCCAGTCGCCAGAACGCGGTCGCCAACGGCAAGCTGGTCCAGCGTAGCTGCCGAAACGGTCTTCAGATCCGCACTCTGTTGCACGCGTGCGCCATCGGCCACCGTTACGGTGCTCATTGTTCCCGTGCCGTCCGCGGCAACCGTCAGCGTGTTACCGGAGATGGTCTTCACCGTGCCAAGCACCCGCGGCGTCGCCGCGGCCTGCGCAAACGCTGCACCGGTGTATGCAACAGGCGCGAACGCTGCGCCACCCAGCAGGCCGGCCAAGACTACCCGCTGCGAAATCATCCAAACGCCTGCGATTCCATTCATCACGATGCTCCCAAGGTGTGCGCCCAATACCACGCAGAGGATTGCTGCCGCCTGGCGGCAGATCAACCTACACAAGGGTACGAACAAATGCCCGGAAAGTTTCTCCGGGCAGGCAATTTCTCCAGATGTAACCGTTACGACGGCCTCAAACCGCGCGGCGCCAGTTGCAGCGCCGCGCGGCCGATCACGTCTATGCAGGAGGATCCTGATCCAGTGGCTGCGGCGGCCAGTGGTAGATGGCAACGCTGAGCGGCGGCACCATCACGCAATCGCCTTCCCGCGAGGGCGCAACGTCACTGCTCAACAGCAATTCCGAACCCGGTTCCACGGCAAATGGCGTCTCGTTCTCCGAAAGATTGATCATCGTCCGGATGTTGCCGCGATCCGTGTAGATCCAACGGTCCTCTTCACTGTGGTGCACCACCATGCGACTGAAATCGCCAAGGTTCAGCGCCAGCGTCCGGCGACGTAGGTGAATCAGATCCCGGTACCACCGGAACATCTCATCATGCTTGGGATCCTCAAGCTCGCTCCACTTCAGCTTCGAAGCCTCCACTGTCGCGGGATCCTCAGGATTGGGCACGTCCTCGCTCCAACCAAAGTGCTGGAAGTCGCGCTTGCGACCGTCGCGAACGTTCTTGCGCAAGTCCTCATCCTGGAAGTCCGCGAAGTACATCCACGGTGTCGCTGCCGCCCACTCCTCTCCCATAAAGATCATGGGCAGGAACGGCGCCGTCATCACGACCGCCGCAGCCAGCTTCGCCTTCTGCATACCAACCAGGTGCTCCAGTCGTTCACCCTTGGCGCGATTGCCAATCTGATCGTGGTTCTGGATGTACCCCAGAAAGCGGTGATAGCTGATCTTCTGCACCTGCCGCCCATGATTATGCTGGCGGAAACGCGAGTACCGACCGTCATACAGGAACACCTGTTTCAACGTGGTTGCCAGCTGATCAACTGTGCCGAAGTCCTGGTAGTAGCCGCTCTGTTCGTGATGAATCAGCGTGAACAATGCGTGGTGGAAGTCATCACTCCACTGTGCATCCAGGCCAAATCCATTTGCCTCGCGCGGCGTGACAAACTTCGGATCATTCAGATCTGTCTCGCCGATCAGGAAGAGCTCCCGTCCAAGCGCCGCAGACAGGTCTTCAACCTCCAGCGAAAGTTGCTCCAGAAAATGCATGGCGCTGCGATCGATAAGCTCATGCACTGCATCAAGGCGCAGACCGTCGAAGTGGTACTCGCGCAGCCACATCAGCGCGTTGTCGATGAAGTAGCGGCGTACCTGGTCGCTGCCGCCCTCTTCAAAATTAATGGCCGCGCCCCACGGCGTATGGTGCCGCTCCGTGAAGTACGGTCCAAACATTTGCGTGTAATTACCCGCAGGTCCGAAGTGGTTATAAACCACATCCAGAATCACGCCCAGGCCCTTTTCATGGCAGGCGTTCACAAAGCGCTTGACGGCCTCCGGGCCGCCATAAGACTCGTCCGGCGCATAAGGCGAAACACCGTCGTAACCCCATGAGAAACTGCCCTCGTACGATGCAACGGGCAGCAACTCAATATGGGTAATGCCCAGGTCATACAGGTAGTCCAGCTTCTCGATGGCGCTGTCGAATGTGCCACCCTCTGTAAACGTTCCCAGGTGCATCTCGTAGATGATCGCTGAGGGCAGAGGGCTAGGCCGGAACTTCTCATCTGTCCACGCGAACTTACCGTGATCCAGCACGCGTGAATGGGAATGGACGTCCTTCGGCTGCCAGAACGACCGCGGATCCGGGTAGGGCTTTGGGTCGTCATCCAGTAGAAATCCGTAGTCGCTACCATGCACTGCAGCTTCGACATCGGCCTTCCAGAAACCACGTTCGGATGGCCCGGCCATCGGATACTCCGTGCCATCAACCTGTACCGAAACCTTCTTGCGCTGTGGTGCCCACACCGAAAAATGATGCATCCGTTCCCATCCTTTCCATCGCAGCTCTATTGGCCGCTTTCCGATCACTGCCGTTTCGTTTTACGCCCCGCAGATTGGTCGCTGTTAGGCGACTACCTGCTGCGGTTCTGTCCGGCGCGTATCCTGTCCCACTGTCTTATCGCTGTCCTTCACAAGCAGCGCCACTGGAAACTCATCCAGCAGCGTGCTGATGCGAATCGATGCTCCGCCTTCATGCACTTGACCGCTCAGGCGATCCGTCCACCGGCCTGCGGGCAACTGCACTGATGTACCACTCCAGTTGTCGGTCAACAGGTGCGGGAATCGCGGTGCAATCGCAATCACATCGCCCGACCGCTGATAGGCGATCACGTGATCAGCCTTCGGTCCCTGTACTTCGATGGGCGTGTAAGTGCCGCTCGCATCGAAGGAGGTCGGCCGTTCCAAACGCAGCTTCAATGCCTGCGTGATGACCCAAAGCTTCGGCGAGCCCTCCTCGAAGTGCTCAACCGCATACTTCGCAGCGTCTGCCCAGTTACGGCTGCTCAACTCCGCAAGCATGGACCGGCGGTGGTCATAATCCACTGGCCGGCGATTGTCCGGATCCACCAGCGAGTGATCCCACAGCTCGCCGCCCTGGTACAGATCTGGCACGCCAGGCGAAGTGCACTTCAACAGCGTCTGCGTCAACGAGTTGATCCGTCCATCCCGATTGATGCGGTCGACGAAGCTCTGCAGTTCCCCTGTAAATGCGGCATCTTGCAGAATGCGTTCCATGAAACTGTTCAACGCGTCTTCGTATTCCTTGTCATTGTCGAGCCATGACGTGATGCGCTTCGATTCACGCATCGCCTTCTGCATGTAGGCCTGCAACCGCTCCAGATCGATCGGCCATGCGCCAATCAAGGTCTGATACAGGAAGTACTCCGTATTCGCATCCGGGTACTTACCGCTGCGGTACTTCGCATTCATGCGCGACCAACGCTTCAACACAGCAGCCCAGCGAGCAGGCACTTCGCTCAACACCGCAAGGCGAGCGCGCACATCGTCACCGCGCTTCGTGTCATGCGTCGACAGCGTAATCATCGTCGTCGGGAACGTGGCCTGAATGTGAGCGTTATAGCTATGGAAGTCGCTGATGGCGATACCGTTCAGGCTCGGATCACCACCCACTTCGTTCAGCGAAGTCAGACGGTTGAAGCAGTAAAAGGCCGTGTCCTCTACGCCCTTCGCCATCACCGGCGAGGTGAACTGCTGGAAGCGCGCAACGAACTCAGACTCCTTGTCGCCGGTTACCTTCAGCGTCAGCACATCCTGCATAAAGTCGAACAGGCCACCATCGATATCCGGCTTGCGACGCTTCGCTTCTTCAACCGCTTCGTTGATATGGGTGACATCTTCTTCGTTGACCGGCGTCGCTGGAACAACGTAGGTACGGTAGATCCCGAAACAGGCCGCAACATTACGAATGGCACGGCGGATCTGTGCGCGCGTGTAATCGCGGCTGTTGCGATTCGACTCGCAGATCGCCACAAACAGGCTCGCCAGCCGGTTCACATCGCTGGCCAGCGTCTCCTTGCTGATCTTCGTCTTCTTCTCAAACGCGATGTCGTGGAAGCTGTCACTGTCACGCGCAAACTCGCTGTAGATCGCGGTCAACTTACGCATGCCATCCGGATGAACCAGCAGCGCATTGCACTGGTTCATGTAGTCATAGCCGCTGGTGCCTTGAACAGGCCAGTCAGACCGCAGCCACTCACCGGGCTCCAGGATCTTCTCCGCCACGATCCATGCATGCGGCGCGCGTGCGCGCAGACGATCCAGGTACTGCTTAGGATCGCGCAAGCCGTCCGGGTGATCGATACGCACGCCGTCGAGCACGCCCTTATCCAGCCAGTACAGAATCAACTCATGCGTCTCTTCAAAGACGTACTCGCGCTCCATCCTCAGGCCGATCAGGGAATTCACATCGAAGAAGCGGCGATAGCCCAGTTCCTGGTCCGACGTTCGCCAGAACGCAAGCCGGAAGTTCTGCGCATTCAGAAATTCGTCCAACGCGTCGATGTTGCCGTTCAGTTCGTCGAGTGCCGCATCGATCGACCGGCAAACAGCCTCTTCTTCCCCACAAAGACGTGTCAGCAGGCCAAGCAACACCTGCTTGTCACGATGCCGCCCAAGCTGCACACTGCGCTCGGTAGAGTCAGGCGCAGGCAGTCTCGCAAACGACACCGCGAGGAAGTTCAACGTATCCGACGGCGCCATCTCCGCAGCACGCGACAGCAGCGTGGACAAGGAACGAGGAGCGACAGGGAACGCCTGCTCGCCGTACTGCACCAGGAAGCCTGTGCCCTCGCGGACGATCTTGATGTCGCCATTCGAAAGGATGCGACCGTACTGATCGCCGAGCACCGGCATCAGTACCTTGTCCCTCAGCTTCTCTTCCGCAGAATTCCAGTCGATGTCAAAGAAGGTCGCGAAGCGGCTGGACGGCCCATTCTCCAGCACGTCCCACCACATGCGGTTCTGGCGATCGACCGACATGTGGTTCGGCACAATATCCAGCACCTGCCCCATGCGCAACTCGCCCAGTCGCTTGGAGAACTCGGAATGGCCAGCCTCGCCACCCAATTCAGTATTCACGCGGTGGTGATCCACCACGTCATAGCCATGCATGGAACCTTTGCCCGCCTGCAGATAAGGCGAACTGTAGACATGCGACACGCCAAGGTCACGGATGTAATCCGCTATGGCACCGGCCTGCGCGAAGGTGAACCCTGCGTGCAGCTGAAGTCGATATGTGGAAAGCGGAGTCCGTTGCATAATCTCTCTCATGCGCAAACCCGCAACACATGGCGCTGCAACAGCAGCGAAGTGTGTCACGGGAAACTGCGGTATCTCTCGCTTAGGTGCGAGGCCCTACGGGTGGGTTGTTCGCCCGCCGGCATCTGCGCCCTTGCATTCTCTCGTTACGTGCCACTCTGCGCCGCACGTTTAGCTGTTCTGATTTGTGCTCGCGACCTCGCTCCACGGGCCCGTTCCACCGCTTAAAATGACCGCTGCGTGTGCCATCGTCAGGTGGGTAAAAGCCTGCGGGAAATTACCCACCTGACGTTTGCCCACCGTGTCGTACTCCTCTGCGATCAGACCCAGAGGGTTTCGCAGCGCGATCAACCTCTTGTAGAGTGCATGCGCTTCCTCAACGCGACCACTGAGGTACTGAACTCCCACCAGCCAGAACGAACACGCCAGGAATGCGCCCTCGCCCGGCGGAAGACCATCCGATCCGTCAGCGGTATCGTAGCGCAGCAGCAGGCCGTTCTTCATCAAACGTTGTTCAATCGCAGCCACGGTTCCCTGCACGCGAGGATCGCTCGCAGGAAGAAATCCGACAAGAGGAATACGCAGCAGCGCCGCATCCACCGACTTCGAACCATAAGCCTGCACGAAACTGTTAAGTTCCTTATCGAATCCCTTGTCACACACATCCCCATGGATCTGATCGCGCACCTTCCGCCAGGCGTCGAAACGCTGGCGGGTTTCGGCATCTTCATCACCATGGTCCTTGGCCTCATATGCCTTGATGGCGCTTTGAAACGCAACCCACGCCATCATCTTCGAGTGAACAAAGTGCTGCTCCGGTCCACGAGTCTCCCAGATACCGGAGTCTGGCCGCTCCCATATGTCGGCGAGATGATCCAGCATGTTCGTCACCATCGAACGGATCGCCGGCGTCCACATATCGTCGTCGCCCACAGGCACACGCGACAGCGCAGCGATCACCTCGCCATAGACGTCGAGTTGCACCTGATTTGCGGCCTTGTTACCGATGTTCACAGGCTTGGAGTCTTCGTACCCACGTAACCAGTCCGCAGTCCACTCAGTCAGCTGCCGCTCACCGCTGATACCGTACAGCGACTGGATCTGCTGCGCAGATCCTGCGATCGCACGCAACAACCAGCCACGCCACGCGAGAGCCTCTTCTGTAAATCCTTCGTGAAGCAGCACCAGCAGCGTAAACGCCGTATCGCGCAGCCAGCAGAACCGGTAGTCCCAGTTGCGCTCGCCGCCAATCAGCTCGGGCAGCGACGTAGTCGGTGCCGCAACCAGGCCGCCGGTGGGCCGATAAGTCAACGCCTTCAACGTGATCAGCGAACGCTCAACGCACTCGTCATATTCACCGCGGTACTCGCGCTGGTCAGTCCAATCGAGCCAGAACTTCTCCGTCTCCGCGTAGGCATCGTATGCGTCGAAGTTGGCAGGATCATCCTCAGTCGACAACCCATACGAAAGCACAAAGCAGACGCTCTCACCCTCTCGCACGTCAAAGTCGCTGACAGTACTAAGGTCCTCGCCCCGCAGCGGAACCTCCGTGCGCAACACGACCAGTTCCGGCCCCGCAATCGCACGCATGTGATGGTCGACGCGTTGCACCCAGGGAATCGTCCGGCCGTAATCGAAGCGCAACACAAGATCCATGCGCATCTTCACAGTGCCACGGATGCCACGCACAATCCGCACCACGTCGGAGTGATTACCGCGAGGAGGCATGAAGTCTGAGACCAGAACCTCACCATTCTGCGTAACCCACTGCTTTTCAACGATGAGCGTATGCGGCTTGTAGCGCCAGTCCTCGCCGGTAATCGTCTCATCAGCAGCAGGCTTAATCTTGAAATAGCCATTGTCCGCCGTGCCCAGCAGCGCAGCGAAACACGCGCCAGAGGAGAAGTTGGGCCAGCACAGCCAATCTACGGAACCGTCCTTACACACCAGTGCCGCAGTTTCGCAATCGCCGATCAGGGCATAGTCTTCAATACGTGCGCCGTGTAACGGAGGTGTCACAGCAGAGTCAATCGCGGGTGCTTCATCGGGACGCTGATTCACTGAATGCACCGGCCCGACAGGCCCATCGCCCGCTGGGCAAACGCCGCCGGTCTATCGCGCATCTGTAGGACTGCGTTCGTCCGTAGTCGTTTTACAGTCCTGCTATTGTGCGTTGTGTCGCTCAGGTTCATACCGGCTTGGATGCGCGCCAAAGTCACGCGGACGTGATGGACAAGCGCGAAGGAGATTCGTTTGAAGCCGAGCGACGGTCGTAGCCGCGTAGTAATCGAAGATGTGAAACCGGAGATCGATTGCGGTCGCCACGCAGCCAAACGCATCCTTGGAGATCGCGTTCGGGTGACGGCGGCGATGTACTCCGATGGCCATGACCACGTTGCCGGTCGCTTGATGTACAAGCGCGCTGAAGAACGCACGTGGCGCTACGCTCCCTTCCGCGAACTCGGAAACGACATGTGGGAAGCGGAGTTCACCGCCGACGCCCTCGGCGCATGGGTCTACACCGTGCAGGCCTGGGTCGACCACTTCGGAACATGGGTGCATGACCTCCACAAGCGCATCGACGCGCAGGAGGTTCCTGGCATCGTGGACGCCGTGGACGCCTCGCAGCCCGGCGGCCCCGAACAAAACGAAGGCGTCAACGCGGTCGATCAGAACACCGTCGCCGCGCAGCAACTTCCCGGCAAGCAGCCCGGCAGCAACTACGGCACGAACGCCCGCCCACAAGGCGACGTCGCCCTCGCCCTGCGCTCAGGTGCCATCCTGCTTGACCAGGCCTCGGCACGCGCTCGCGACGCGGAAGCACGCACATTAAAGGGCACAGCCAGCACGCTGCGGTACATGGCTGAAAAGAACTCGCCGTACTACGACTTCCCACTCAGCGACGATTGCATTCGTCTGTGCCTCGAGTACCCCGACCTGAGTTTCGCCGCGACCTACGACCGTGAGCTGCCGCTATGGGTCGATCGGGAACGCGCGCGCTTCTCGGCCTGGTACGAATTCTTCCCGCGCTCGGCAGGCCAGCCCGGAGTTCACGGCACACTGCGCGACGTCGCAAACCGCTTGCCGGAAGTCGCAGCGATGGGCTTTGACATCGTCTACCTGCCGCCCATCCATCCCATCGGCACCGCGTACCGAAAGGGCAAGAACAACTCCGTCAAGGCGGAACCGGGCGATGTAGGCAGCCCGTGGGCCATCGGTGGATCCGATGGTGGGCACAAAGCGATCCTCCGGGAACTGGGCACGTTCACTGATTTCGCCGCACTCCTGGAAACCGCAAGCGCCAACGGTCTCGAGATCGCGCTCGACATCGCCTTCCAATGCGCGCCGGAGCATCCCTGGGTTAAGGAACACCCCGACTGGTTCCGCATTCGGCCCGACGGATCGATCCAGTACGCAGAAAATCCGCCAAAGAAGTATCAGGACATCTACCCGATCAACTTCGAGTCGTCCGACTGGCGAGCACTCTGGCAGGAACTGTATTCCGTCTTCGCCTTCTGGATCGACCGCGGCGTCAAGGTCTTTCGCGTCGACAACCCGCACACCAAGGCACTGCCCTTCTGGGAGTGGTGCATTGCGGAGGTCCGCAAGGAACACCCCGAGGTCATCTTCCTCGCCGAAGCCTTTACCCGCCCCCACGTCATGTACGGCCTGGCGAAGATGGGCTACACGCAGAGCTACACCTATTTCAGCTGGCGCACCGAGAAGCGAGAACTCACGGAGTACATGACGGAGATCACCACCGCTCCGGTTAACGAGTTCTTCCGCGGCAACCTGTGGCCCAACACCCCGGACATTCTGCCGGAGTTCCTGCAGACCGGCGGTCGCCCTGGCTTCGCGCAACGCGCTATCCTCGCGGCAACGCTGGGAGCAAGCTGGGGCGTCTACGGCCCAGCCTTCGAACTCTGCGAGCACGAGCCCGCGAAGCCCGGCAGCGAAGAATATCTGAACAGCGAAAAGTACGAGCTCCGCTCTTGGAATCGCGACGATCCGCAGAGCCTGGCGCCGCTGCTGACACAGTTGAACCAGATTCGAAAGACACATCCGGCTCTTCAGCGCGACAACACGCTTCGCTTCCACAACATCTCGAACGACCACCTGATCGCGTACAGTAAGCGCCTGGGCGACGATGTGGTCCTGATGGTCGTCAACCTCGACCCGCACAATCTGCAAACAGGTTGGACGGATCTGGATCTTGTCTCGCTGGATCTGCCGATCGCCGGAGCATACGAGGCGGTCGATCTGCTCTCGGGCGAAGTCTACCAGTGGCACGGGTCAAATAATTACGTCGCGCTCGACCCTGAAAAGGCACCTGCACACATCCTCGTACTGCATCCGAAGCATCTCTCCGAAATGACCGCCGGGGAGAGCACGGAAGATTGAGCGCAGCCATTACACGTCCGAAACGGAAGAAGCCAGGTAGCGCCACAGATCCCTTGTGGTACAAAGACGCGGTTATCTATGAGTTGCACGTCAAGGCATTTGCTGACGGCAATAACGACGGCATCGGTGACTTCCCCGGTCTGTTGGGGAAGCTCGACTACCTGCAGGAGTTAGGCGTCACCTGCATCTGGCTTTTGCCATTCTTCCCGTCGCCGCAGCGTGATGACGGCTATGACATCAGCGACTACCTGAGCGTCAATCCAGCCTACGGCGACATTGACGACTTCAAAGCGTTCCTGGCCGCTGCGCACCAGCGCGGCATGCAGGTGCTGATAGAGCTGGTCATCAATCACACCAGCGACCAGCATCCCTGGTTCCAGGCGGCGCGCAATTCGCCGAAGGGCTCGCCCGAGCGCGAGATGTACGTTTGGAGCGACACCGACAAGCTGTATGACGGGGTCCGCATCATCTTCACCGATACGGAAAAGTCCAATTGGACTTGGGACCCGGTTGCGCAGCAGTACTACTGGCACCGCTTCTTCTCGCACCAGCCGGATCTAAACTTCGACAATCCGCGCGTCATGGAAGAAGTGCTGAACGCCATGCGCTTCTGGATGGATATGGGCGTCGATGGACTCCGCCTGGACGCCATCCCATACCTCATCGAGCGTGACGGCACCAGTTGCGAAAACGTGCCCGAAACGCACGTCAAGATCAAGCAGATCCGCGCCGCCATCGATGCGGAATACGAAAACCGTCTGGTTTTGGCAGAAGCCAACATGTGGCCGGAAGACGTGCTTCCATACTTCGGCGACGGTGACGAGTGCCACATGGCCTTCCACTTCCCGCTCATGCCGCGAATTTACATGGCGTTGCGGCAGGAAGACCGTCTGCCCATCACGGAAATCATGGCGCGCACGCCACCCGTCCCGGAAGGCTGCCAGTGGGGTCTCTTCCTGCGCAATCATGACGAGCTAACCCTCGAAATGGTGAACGACGAAGAGCGCGACTACATGTATCTCGCCTATTCGGCCGATCCGCGTATGCGCATCAACGTGGGCATCCGCCGCAGACTCGCGCCACTCGTTGATAACAACCGTCGTCGTATCGAACTGCTGAACTCTCTGCTGCTCTCTTTCCCGGGCACGCCGATTCTCTACTACGGCGATGAGATCGGCATGGGCGACAACATCTACCTGGGCGATCGCAACGGTGTACGCACGCCCATGCAGTGGAACAGCGATCGCAACGCCGGCTTCAGCCGTGCGGTGCCCGCGATGTTGTACTCGCCGGTCATCATGGATCCCATCTGGGGTTACGAAGCGATCAACGTCGAAGCGCAGGAGAGCGACACCTCGTCGCTGCTGCACTGGACACGCAACATGATCGCTTTGCGTAAGCTCTTCCAGGTCTTCGGCCGCGGCACGCAGGAGTTCCTCAAGCCGGAGAATCGCAAGATCCTCGCGTACGTCCGCGAGTACGAATCCGAGCGTGTCGTCTGCGTCGCCAATTTGTCACGCTTTGCCCAGCCGGTCACTCTGGACCTGAGCCGCTTCGCCGGCATGGTGCCGGTAGAAATGCTGGGCTACGTTCCATTTCCGAAGGTGGATGCAAGCCCCTACGCGCTCACTCTCGCTCCATACGGCTTCCTCTGGCTCGAAATGCAACCAGCCCCTGAGATCGACATGGAGGCTGCACCGCCTGAGATCAAGGACGCGGCTCTCGTCCTGCCTGCGGGCGATCTCATCGGTGCCGTTACAGGTGCAGGCGCAGAACTGCTGCAGGAGACCTTTCTTCCGAAGTACCTCCAGGCGCAGCGCTGGTTCGGTGCGAAGTCGCGCACGGTGAAAAACGTCTGCATCACTGACGTGGTTCCCATCGACGACATGGACGCAGCCATACTACTGCTGCGCATTGACTATACCGAAGGCGAGAGCGACGTTTACTCCGTCCCGGTTGCCGCGATTACGGGCGAGCACGCCGAAGACCTGCTTCTGGAAGCTCCGCATAGCATCATCGCGGGCATGCAGATGGGCGCACAATCTGCGGGTGCACTGGTCGACGCACTGGTCATTCCAGAGATACGCGACGCACTGCTGGAGATGATCGAACGCGGTCACCAGAAGACCACCCGTTGCGATGGCATTCTGCGCGGCGAGGCAAGCTCTGCCTTTGCCGAACTGCGCGGAGAAGGCGAGATCCCTTCGCGCCGCAGCTCTGCAGAACAGAGCAACACCTCTTTGCTCTACGACGGCAAGCTGATCCTCAAGATCTTCCGCCGCCTGCAAACGGGTGAGAACCCCGATGCGGAGATCGGTCGCTTCCTGACCGAGGTCGCCAACTTCGAACACATCGCCCCCTTCGCTGGCCAATTGGTCTACACCGCAAAGGACAGCACGGAGGCGACGACCATCGGCCTCCTCCAGGGCCTGGTGCCGAACGACGGCGATGGATGGGAGTGGACGCTCGCTCAGATTCAATCGACCAAGACGGGCGAACCGACCAACTACGCCGAAGCAGCGAATCTCCTGGGCAAACGCACCGGTGAAATGCACGTCGCCTTGGCGACCGCAACAACCAACCCTGCCTTCGCTTGCGACGGCACGGACGCATCTTCCCTGGACCGCGACGCTGTACGCCTGGAAGCGCAGATTGCGGTTGCCGTGAACGCCATCAAGAACCGGTTCGCAGCACTGCCGGACGATCTGCTGGGACCGGCAGCGACCCTCCTCAGCAAACGTACGGAGATGCTCGCGGTAGCCGATGCGCTGCGGCGCATTGCCGGAGCACAGGCTGGCATCCGCATCCGTATCCACGGCGACTACCACCTGGGTCAGGTCTTGCGCACCAAGGATGATTTCGTTCTGCTGGACTTTGAAGGCGAACCGGCGCGTTCGCTGGAGGAGCGGCGAGCAAAACAATCACCCTGGCGCGACGTCGCCGGCATGATGCGATCGTTCTCGTACGCGGGTGCAGCAGGCTTTGGAACAACAAGCTCCGAAGAACGCACCGCCTGGGAACGCGCAGCGACTGACGCCTTCCTCCAGGGCTACCATCAGGGATCGGAAGGTATACCGTCGGGTGAGCAGACAGTCGCAAAGCAATTGCTACGTGCCTTCCTGTTGGAGAAGGCACTCTATGAGATCGTGTACGAAGTGAACAACCGTCCAGACTGGATTGCGATCCCGCTTACCGGCATCCTGGACCTGCTCCGTACGGTTGGAGACGAAGCATGAGCACAGCCGGCACAGGCGTAACCGCAGAGATGGAGACGCGCAACGAAGAGCGCTCGGCCAATACGGCCGCGGCGATGGATATCGTTGTATGTCTCGGTCCTTGGTACGAGGACGCGCCAGAGAACGTTTTATCTCCTCTGCTGCTAACTCTTCAACAAGCTCTGGGTGACCGGGCATCGCGCACGCTGATCGCGTACCCGGCCTCCGATCCTCAAGCACAATCCTGGCAGCACGATGGCTTGCTGCTACAGCCTTATCTTCCCTCGTCGAAGATGCATCAGCTCGCGGTGCAGACCGCGACCAGCTATCTAAGCCTTTACGAGATCATGCGTGCGCACGAAAGTGCGTGCGGCATTCTGCTCGGAGCGGAAGCACAATCACTGCAGGCACCTGCCATCCGCGGCATGGTGGAGGCCGTCTGTGACCGCGGCGCTGACCTCGGACTTGCCTGCTATGACATCACGCCATACGAGGGCCTGGTCAACGCCTCGATGCTCTACCCCTTGACGCGGGCAATCTTCCAGGTAAAGGCGACCTTCCCGCTTGCGCTCGATCTGGCAATGTCGAGCCGCATGGCGGAACGCATGGCCGCAGCGGCACAGAAGTGCACAGCCGCCGGACAGCCTGAAGCACTGGTCTGGCCGGCAGCCGAAGCCGCGACCGCCGGCTTCACTGTGGCGGAGGTAAGCGCAGGCGTACGTGACCTCCCACATCCCACCGGCGGAGATCTGTCCTCGCTGCTGAACACTGTCGCTTCCTCGGTGTTTTCCGATATCGAAGCGAAGGCATCGTTCTGGCAACGCACGCGTCCGTCGCTACCACTGCTGGAAATCGAAGCGGTGCCGTCTCAGACTCGCACCGCCGATCCCGTCGGACCGGAAGAGATCACAGAACTCGTCGAAGGCTTCCGTATCGCCTATGGCAACCTGCATGAGATCTGGTCGCTCGTACTGCCGCCGCAGACCCTTTTGGGACTGAAGCGGCTCTCACGCGCATCTGCAGAAGAGTTTGCAATGCCCGACGCCCTTTGGGTTCGCATCGTCTATGACTTCGTCCTGGCGCATCGCCTGCGGACAATCAATCGCGGCCACCTGATGGGCTCGCTGACGCCGTTGTACCTGGCGTGGGTCGCGTCACATATCATCGCTGGTGCGAACGGATCGTCTCTCGACACGCTCGCGCGAGCCTTTGAGGCGGATAAACCTTACCTGGTTTCACGCTGGCGTTGGCCAGACCGTTTCAACCCGTAGAGCTTTCGTCCTATTGGGCACGACCGCACCGGACAGGAGACCCGCATCATGTTTTCGCAAGTTCATTACGCTCTTTCAGATTCGTTCAGCCGCGTGCTGACCAAGCTCGCCGTGTTCCTTCCCGGCCTGCTTGCACTCGTCGTCGCGGTCGCTCTGCTCACCCTTCTCGGTGCCGGCCTGTCGTGGGGTATCCGCGCTGTGCTGGTCCGCATGAAGTTCGACGAACGTGTTGCGCGCGACAACTCGGCCGGTGTCACCGACTGGGCACCCGCGCACAGCCCAACGCTGCTCGTCAGCCGTATCGTCTTCTGGGGCTGCGTCCTGCTCGGCCTCGCCATCGGCATCTCTGCCTATGACGCCGCAGGCACCAGCGATCTCGCCCCCTTCCTGCTGCCATACCTCGCACACTCGGTCGGCGCACTCATCATTCTGATCGCTGGCACCATCCTGGCCCGTTACCTCTCGCGCTCGGTGCTCATCAGCGCAGTGAATGCAAAGCTTACCTACGCACGGCCGCTCTCCCTCGGCGTCAAGTGGCTGGTGCTCGTCTTCACGGGCGCCATGATGCTGGACCACCTGCAGATCGGCGGCCTCATCGTCGAACTCGGCTTCGGCATCCTCTTCGGCGGCATCGTGCTCGCACTTGCGCTGGCGATCGGCCTCGGCTCGCGCGACCTGGTAGCCCGCTCCATCGAACGCACAGCCGACCGTGCCGTCCCGATCGATCGTGCCGCAGAGCGTCCCACAGACACCCCGCGCACCCTGCGCCACTTCTAACTCGTTGCAAACATCAAAGCGCGCGTGACTGCATAGTCACGCGCGCTTTGCTATGCTTGGACAACTTTTCACCCAAGGGCAAGCGCCATGTTCCCTGCACCAGAACTCTCCGCCAACTCCACCACCCCCGTCGGCAGGAACGTGGTGCGCAAAGAGGGCATGGGCAAGGTGCTGGGCCGCGCGCAGTACATCGACGACCTCGTGCTGCCCGACATGCTGCACGGCGCCACCGTCCGCAGCACCATCGCACGCGGCCGCATCACGAACATCATCTTCAGCCCCACCATCGACTGGAGTGAGTTCGTCATCGTCACCGCAAGAGACATCCCCGGCAAGAACACCATCGTGCATCTCGCCGAAGATCACCCCTGCCTCGCCGACGGCTTCGTCAACCACCCCGAAGAGCCCATCCTCCTGATCGCGCACGCAAACAAAGCCGTGCTCCATCACGCCATCGCCTCCATCCAGATCGACTACGAGGCGATGCCCGCGGTCTTCACCATTGAAGAGAGCGAAGCGCAGAAGACAATCATCTGGGGCGACGACAACACCTTCAAGAGCTACCTCATGGAGAAGGGCGACGTCGATGCTGCCTTCGCCGCCGCAGACTACATCGTCGAAGCCGAGTACCGCACCGGCGCGCAGGAACAGCTCTACATCGAAAACAACGGCTGCATCGCCGAGTGGAGCGACACCGACGGCATCACCGTCCACGGCAGCATGCAGTGCCCGTACTACCTGCACCACGCCTTGATGCTCGCCTTCGACCTGCCCGCAGACAAGTGCCGCGTCATCCAGACCGAGACCGGCGGTGCCTTCGGCGGTAAGGAAGACTTCCCATCCGTCATCGGGACACACGCCGCTCTACTGGCAAAGAAAGCCGGTCGGCCAGTGAAGATCGTCTACGACCGCGGCGAAGACATGGCCGCAACCACTAAGCGCCATCCATCGCGCACTCGTCACCGCACCGCAGTCAGCAAAGACGGCAGACTCCTCGGCTGCGAGATCGACTTCGCCATCGATGGTGGCGCCTACATGACGCTGTCGCCCGTCGTTCTCTCACGCGGCACCATCCACGCCGCAGGCTGTTACCACTGGCCTGCCGTGCGCGTTCGCGCTAAGGCCATGGCGACCAACGTCCCGCCACACGGCGCCTTCCGCGGCTTCGGCGCACCGCAGTCGCTCTTCGCACTCGAACGCCACATGGACAAGATCGCAAAGGTCGTCGGCATCACCCCGGAAGAGCTGCGCCGCCGTAACTTCCTGCACACCGGCGACCAGACCGCAACCTGCCAGGTAGTGAAGGATCCTATCGATCTCGACGCAATGCTGACGAAGACGCTGACCGCCGCAGACTTCCACGCAAAGCAGGCACGCTTCGCCACCGAGAACAAGACCTCGCCGATCAAGCGCGGCATGGGCTTCGCCAGCTTCTTCCACGGTGCAGGCTTCACCGGCAGTGGCGAACGCCGCTTGAACTCACTGGTAAAACTCGAAGTTGATCACGAGGGCCGCGTCGTCCTGCTCGTCTCTTCCACAGAATTCGGTCAGGGCACCAACACCATCCTCTGCCAGGTCGCGGCGCAATCGCTCAACATCCCGTATGAGCAGGTGCTGATCGCCCAACCGGACACGCATCGCGTTCCCAACAGCGGCCCCACCGTCGCCTCACGCACGGCGATGATCGTCGGCAAGCTCGTCGAGAATGCCTGCGCCAATCTCCTCGCAACCCTCCGTACCGCTCCGAACAACTTGCGTGAGCACTACACACCGCAGGAGTTTTGCGCGGCTGCTCTGCATCACCGCAACGAGCATGGAACGCTCGAAGCAGAAGCGCGTTACCAGTCACCCGGCGACATCTTCTGGGACGACGACAAGTACAAAGGCGAAGCCTACCCAGCATTCGGATGGGCGATCTACGTAGCCGAAGTAGCCGTCGATACCCGCACCTATCAAGCCACCTGCACGAACTTCTGGGCCATGCAGGAGGTCGGCAAGGTGCTGCATCCGGTGCTCGCCGCAGGTCAGATCGAGGGTGGCGTCGCGCAGGGCATCGGCTATGCCATCTACGAAAAATGTGAGTGGCGCGACGGCGCTCTCAAGAACAATCAGATGACGAACTACATCATGCCCACCAGCGCGGACCTGCCGAACATCCACGTGCTCTTTGAAGAAATCCCCAGCATCCACGGGGCCTTCGGGGCCAAAGGCATCGGCGAACTCCCCATGGACGGCCCCGCACCCGCAATCCTCAACGCCATCGAAGACGCACTCGGCATCGCCTTCAATCAATGCCCTCTCCTGCCCGAAGACGTCTTCGAGCGCATGACACGTACGCACGATGGTGGCAGCGAAGATCTTCAGCCCGCAATCGCCGGCCCGTACTTCAGCGAGGCGACCGCATGAGCACCATCACTCTTACGATCAACGGCGAAACCCACCCCCTCGATGTCCCACCCATGCGGCGACTGCTCGATGTTCTACGCGAAGATTTGAAGCTCACTGGCGCGAAAGAAGGCTGCGGCGAAGGCGAATGCGGCTCATGCTCCGTCCTTATGAATGGCGAGCTTGTGAACAGCTGTCTCGTACCCGTGATCCAGACCGACGGTGCAACATTGATCACAGTCGAAGGCATGGCCACAGACGGTCGCCTCAGCCCCATCCAGCAGTGCTTCCTGGAACAGGGCGGCGCACAGTGCGGCATCTGCACACCAGGCATGATGCTCGCCACGCACCACCTGCTTCAGAAACATCCGCACCCAACCGAAGAGCAGATCCGTGAAGGACTCGCAGGCAATCTATGCCGCTGCACAGGCTACATGCGCATCTTCGAAGCCGTGCGCGAAGCCGCCAATTTTGTACCTGCAACGAGCCTGACCACATGAGATCGAACGCCGCTGAGTACGACATCATCGCGCCGGATTCCCTTGAAGAAGTCCTGGCGGTCCTCGCATCGGATCAGCGGGCGCCGATTGCAGGCGGCACAGAACTCATGGTCGCGCTCGGCGCGGGCCGGCTCGCACAGAAGAATTTCGTCAGCCTGCACAAGCTATCCGAACTACGCTTCCTCGACGATGCCGAGGAGACAACGCTACGCATCGGTTCCGGCACGACCTTCACCGACATACGAAGCAGCGACATCATCGCAACAGACTTCCCTCTCCTGTCACAGACCGCAAGCTGGACGGGCTCGATCGCAAACCAGAACCGCGGCACCCTCGGCGGCAATATCGCCAACGCATCGCCCGCCGCTGATACGCCGCCCGCACTACTCGCCTACGATGCAGAACTCGAACTCATCTCCATCCGCGGCACGCGCACCATACCTTACGCTGCATTTCATCTTGGCTATAAGCGCACCGCACTCGCACCCGACGAGTTGATTCTCGCCGTCCGCCTGCCGCGCCGCTTCTCTACGCACAAGCACTGGGTCCGCAAGGTCGGCACACGCAACGCGCAGGCCATCGCGAAGATCGCGCTCGCCGCCGTTGCGAAGATTGAAGACGGAGTCTTCACAGAGATCGCACTCGGCGCTGCAAGCCTGCGGGACCGGCCATCCCGTCTGCCCGCCACAGAGGCTGCCCTGCTCGGCCGCAATCCACACGATCCCGCAGCACTCCGTGCAGCAAGACAGGCACTGGCAGGCGAAGTCGCCCCCATCGATGACATCCGCTCCACCGCACGCTATCGCGCAGCAGTAGCTGGCAATCTTCTGGAAGAGTTTTTAGGATCGCTCAACGCTTAGGCCGCGCGCTCAGCTACCAGCATCGCCGCAACCTTCGCCTTACGAATGCGCTCGCGGAGAGCAGCCGTAACCGTACGGTGGCAACGCACACACAGCGTTCGAATGTTGGCCAGATCGCACTCACCGCCACCTTCCACCACCGGCACGATGTGATCGGCATCCCACAGGCTCTTGCGCATGCGGGTCTTGAAGCCCCAGTGCAGCATCAACTCTTCCCGCTTGGCCCCACGCGAACGCTTCAACGCGCGCAACGCAGCCATGGTGTCGATCCCACAGCCGCAGCATCGGCCCTTGTCTCGCTTGTAGACATGATCCCTCAGATAAGCGGGCTGCGACCGCAGCTTCCACTCGTGAACGCAGAAATCGCTACAGAACGTGAAGCGCCGCTTCGGCACCTCAAGATTGCACCAGCGGCACAGTCCACGCCCATTGGGGCCGCGCGGATGATCCTTGCGATCAACCCATCCCCCAACGATCGTGCGCGCAGTACTCACAGGGCTATTCTGCCTTGCAAGCACTGCGCGCCAGAAGTGACCAGCTAGCTACGCCAGCGCGGGATAATCCGTGTAACCCGCAGCCTCATGGGCATAGAACGTCTCCGGATTGGGCTCATTCAGCGACGCGTTCTCACGCAGGCGCCGAACCAGATCAGGATTCGCAATGAATGCCTTGCCAAACGCCACACCATCCGCGTCACCGCGCTCGATGATGGCATTCGCACTCTGCAGCGTGAAGCCCTCGTTCGCCACGTACACGCCGCCGAACTGCTTCTTCAATGTCGGTCCCAGGCTGTCCGGCGCCTCGTGCTCACGTGCCATCAGGAAGGCGATCTTGCGCTTGCCCAACTCCGTTGCCACATAGCCGAAGGTTTCCGCGCGGTTCTCGTCGCTGATGCCATGCGCATCGCTGCGCGGCGCCAGGTGCATGCCGACTCGACCGGCTCCATACACCGCAATCGCTGCGTCGGCAGCCTGCAACATCAGCCGCGCGCGGTTCTCAACCGATCCACCATACTCGTCGTCACGGCTGTTGCTGCCGCTCTGCAGGAACTGGTCCAGCAGATATCCATTCGCTCCATGCAGTTCCACACCGTCAAAGCCCGCAGCCTTCGCGTTCTCAGCAGCGCGTCCGAACTGCTCCACAACCTCATGGATCTCGCCCACTGACAACGCACGCGGCGTCTCAAACGGCGTCACCGGCCGGATCAGGCTCACATGTCCGCTGCTCGGTGGAATGGCGCTCGGTGCAACCGGTGGCTCGCCATCCAGGTAGGTCGAGTGCGAAACACGGCCCACATGCCAGATCTGCGCAAAAATGCGGCCATCGGCCTTATGTACGGCATCAACAATCGGCTTCCATGCCTCGGTCTGCTGCTCCGACCAGATGCCCGGCACCTGGGGATAGCCGACGCCCTTCGGGTCCACGGGCGTGCCCTCGGTGATGATCAGGCCGGCGGCAGCGCGCTGGGAGTAGTACTCGGCGGCCAGTTCAGGCCGGTGCACATTCTCTGTGGTGCCACGCAGGCGCGTCAGCGGCGCCATAAAAATACGGTTCGGCAGGTCGAGATCGCCAACGCGAATAGGATCGAACAGGTTCGGCATGGTACGGAACTCCCCTTTTACTTATGTCGAGAAGTTGGATGGTTCGATTGCCGTCGAAGATTCCGCAAAGCTAGACACTGGCGGCTTGCAGCGCAGCATCGATCTTCGCCAGGGCTTCATCCACCGTGTCCGCCACCAGCAGAATCCCCCGAGCTTTGGGCTTGAGCACGCCCTCCGCCACACAATGATCCAGGAACGTGAGCATGCCGTCGTAGAAACCGGCTGTGTTCAGCAGGCACATGGGCTTGCTGTGCAGCCGCAGCGTCTCCCACGCCAGCACCTCAAACAGTTCTTCAAAGGTGCCGTAGCCACCCGGCAGGATCAGGAATGCATCCGCCCGCTGGCCCATCAACGCCTTGCGTGTGTGCATCGTGTCCACCACGTGCAGCTCGGTGCAGCCGTTATTTGAGACTTCCTTGTCGACCAGCACATGCGGGATCACACCGATGACCTGGCCTCCGCCGCTCAGCGTCGCGTTTGCCACCGCCCCCATCAGGCCGACGTTGGCGCCGCCGTAGACGAGACCGATACCGCGGGAAGCCAGTTGCGCGCCAAGTTCCAGCGCAGCCTCGCGATACGCAGGACGTGCACCATCAGCCGAGGAACAGAAGACGCAGAGAGTACGAAGTGACATGCAACAAGAATAAGCGGGCGCCGCCTGAACCGAATCACCAAAACAAAAGGACGTGGCACGCGATTGCAGCGCGAGCCACGTCCATCTCGTGTTGAAGGTGATCCCGGGAAGAGTCTAAGAGGCTCTCGGCGGGCGGAAAGTACGAGCGTAAGAGCCGACTAGCGGCCCTCGACCTGCATGCTCTTTAGCGGAACGAAGCGACCGCGCCGTTGTACTCCTTGACGATGGTCAGCTTGACCTCATTGTCCGCGCCATACACCATGGTGCCCGCGGGCGCTTCCAGCTTGTACTCCTCATTCGCCGCAAGCGAAACCGGACGGCCCTGGATAACCAGGTTCTGGGTCAGGTTGCTGCGGTTCTTCAGGGTTACGCGGACCATCGGTCCCTTACCCTGAGAGATGTTTGAGTTGTTGTCCATGGTAGCGGCGTACGATGCGAGCGGTGCGAGGGTGCAGGCGGCAAGGACGAGAGCAGTGAAATTACGGTTCATGATGACTTCTCCGGTAATGCTTGTGTAGCTGGCGAAGTCCCACTGCAATTGAAACTTACGTCGCGCATTGAGTTATACGCTTCCCGAGTAAGAAAAGTTATCTGAATCTCGTCGATTCTTCTAACTTTTTCCGACTTTTATTCCAATAGCTCCGTCAGTTCTCACGAAAGGCCTTTTGCAGGCAATTATGGGAATCCACATGCCAAAAGATGTACCCAGATGGCTTCTGACGATTGACAACAGTTACGAAACTCTGCGCAAACGACCTATGAGTTTCACCCGTTTTTGTTTCTGCAAATCTTGACAACCGTTGTTCGCTTCTGAAGCCAAAGACGCACTTCCCCAGGGAACGACGCGGTCGCTGCGCAGGCACTAGGTACGGTCGAACAAAAAAAAGCGGACATGGGCACCTCTTCCAGGCACCCACGTCCAGCTCACGACCACGGCTCTCTGATGACGAAGGGCAGCGCCGCTGCCGGCCCTCCACTCCTGCTGCTCTCAGTAAGACTTCGCTGGAGCGAGATTGTTTCTAGCGGAAGGAAGCGGTCGAACCGTTCAGGTCACGTGTGACAAGCACCTTCACGACCTTGTCCGTTCCATAGATATGCGTGCCTTCTGGTGCGCTCAGGGCATACTCACCGTTTGCGGCGATGGTCACGGGCTTGTCCTCGATCAAAACATCCATCGGCGCGTTGGTCTGGTTCTTCAGGGTCATCTTCACCATCTTCACCTTCACCTGCGAGGTCTCGCCCTTGCCGAAGAAGGGGAAGGCCTGCGAAGCAACGGGTGCAAAGGTGGCGGCGGCGAGTGCAAGGGCAATAACGGAACGACGGATCATGGTGACTTCTCCTAAAGGTTTAGTAGCTGGCGAAGTTCCCTGCAGGTTGAACATCGTCGCGCACTGACAGATACGCGGCACGTTCACTTCCGTTCCATAGTTTTTTCAACTTTCTTTTGCTGCCCGTCACTCGGCCGATCCCATGCGACGAATCCCCTGTGTTTACGCGGGTATCGCCGCTTGGAATCCACAGCAGCAACGTCGCGTATACAGTGAGTGCCAGGAGCACCGCTATGCCACTCGCACGTCCCCTGTCCGTTCTCGCACTGACGCTGTCCACAGTTGGACACTGCATCGACTCCCACGCGCAGGAGATCAAGTCGACTCCAGGCCGGTTCGACTACTACGTGCTGAACATGTCATGGGCGCCCGCGTTCTGCGATGCAATGAAGACACTCACACCGGCAGAGCGCGCTTCAAACTCCAGCGAAGACCTCGCCTGCGAGACACCACGCGACTTCGTGCTGCATGGCCTGTGGACGCAAAACAACGATGGCACCTATCCCGGCTACTGCTCGCAGCGGCCCGGCCCCGCACATCCCGAGCGCAGCCTCGACATGACCCCGAACCTTGCACTGCTGCGGCATGAGTGGGCCAAGCACGGCACCTGCACCACACTGTCACCGGAAGGCTTCTTCGCAACAGCCCGCCAGGCCTACAAGTCCATCACGATCCCCCCGATGTTCACCAGCCTCGGCAAAGACGCAACCATGCGGCCGTCTGAGATCCTGACTCTCTTCCATCGAGCGAACCCCGCCTTTCCACAGGGCAGCTTCGTCCTCTCCTGCAGCCAGAACCAGTTGTCCGCCGTCGAAGCCTGCTTCAACAAAGACATGCAGCCCATCGCGTGCGTGAACCTTAAAGGCTGCGCGGCTGATGCGATCAAGGTCGTTTCGGAACGATCCGGCACCATCGTGCAATAGGGCCACGCGGTATAACACACAGGCTGTCGCGATAAACTGGATGGTGTCTGGAGTCGCTTCGCAACGTGTCCCGCCTGCTTGACAATATGAATCCGCAGCAGCGCGAAGGCGTGCTGAGTGTTGACGGCCCCGTGCTGTTGCTTGCCGGTGCCGGCAGCGGCAAAACGCGCGTCATCACCCACCGCATCGCGTACCTCATCGAAGAGCGCGGCGTCGCCCCCGACAGCATCCTCGCCGTCACCTTTACCAACAAGGCAGCGAAGGAGATGGGCGAGCGCGTCGATCACCTCATCGGTCACAGCTCGCTCGCCCGCCCGCTCATCAGCACCTTCCACTCGCTCTGCGTGCGCGTCCTCCGTCGCGACATCGAAGCTCTGCGCGTCAACGGCGTCGGCCTCACCAAAAGCTTCGCCATCTACGACGAGACCGATCAGCAGGCCATCGTAAAAACCGCGCTCAAACGCCTCGGCTTCGATGACAAACAGCTCAAGCCCCGCGTCGCCTTGGGCCGCATCTCCTGGGCAAAGAATCACATGATCGATCCGCAGGAGTATTTCCTCGCATCGACCAATCCGCTCGAAGAGCGAATCGCCCACATCTTCAAGATCTATCGCGACGAACTGGCGAAGAACAACGCCATGGACTTCGACGACCTCCTGCTCGAAACAGTCCGCCTGCTCAAGACCAGCAAGGAGACGCGCGAAAAGTATCAGAAGCGCTATCGCTACCTGCTCATCGACGAGTACCAGGACACCAATCGCCCACAGTACGAACTCATGCGTCTCCTCAGCGGCGAGCACGGCAACGTCTGCGTCGTCGGTGATGAAGACCAGTCCATCTACAGCTGGCGCGGCGCGGACATCAAGAACATCCTCGACTTCGAGAAAGACTTCAGCGACACAAAGATCATCCGCCTCGAGCAAAACTACCGCTCAACCCAGGTCATCCTCGAAGGCGCAGGCTCGGTCGTCCGCAACAATACGCAGCGCAAGGGCAAAGAGCTTTTCACCACGCGCGAAGGCGGATCGCTCATCGGCTTCTACGAAGCGCCCGACGGCGAGAACGAAGCGCTCTTCGTCGCAGACCGTATCCAGACCTACATCCGCGAAGTCACCTCCGCCGGCGAGACGCCAAAGTGCGCAGTCCTCTACCGCACCAACGCGCAGTCACGACTCGTAGAAGAGTCGCTGCGCCGCTACAACATCCAGTACCACATGGTCGGTGGCTTCAGCTTCTATGACCGCGCTGAAGTCAAGGACATGCTCAGCTACCTCAAGCTGGTGCAGAACCCGCATGACTCCATCGCGCTCAACCGCGTCGTCAACTCGCCACCACGCGGCATCGGCAAAACGACGATGGAAACCCTCGAACGCATCGCGCTGACCACCGGCATGAGTTCCTGGGACGCCATCGAACGCGTCGCAGCAGAGCAGCTGCTGCCCGCCCGCGCCATCACGGCGCTCACCGGCTTCCGCCGCCTCATCCTCGACGCACGCGCCATGCTCGGCCCCGGCTTCGGCGACGCCCTGGCAGCAGACGCCGGACTCACCACAGAGGAGCCCACCGCTGAGTTCGTCGGTGAAGAAGAAAACGCCTCCGCCAGCGATGCGAACGAGGACACTTCCTTCGACACCAGCTTCAACTTCGGCTTCGACTTCGGCCCCAGCGAAGAACGCAGCACCATCGCGCCCGAAAACTCGCAGATCGAAGACGCGGACACCAGCTTCGACTTCAGCTTTGAGCCGACCACTCCAGCCGCACCCGAGGAAGCCCCGCAGCCCTCGGTCGCCTTCAATCCCTTCGAAGCCAGCAACAACGCCGCGCAGAAGCGATCGTCCTCGGACAAGTTCGCCGAGCTTCGGGCGATGGCCGCGCCGGTCGTCGACAGCACCGCACCGCTCGCGACCAGCGCCCGCATCGACGGCTTCCGCGCCCCGGGCGATCCCGCTACCCTGCCGGAGCTGATCAAGTTCCTGAACGATCGCAGCGGCTACCTCAAGATCCTCGAGGCCGAGGGCACGCCCGAAGCCTTCAGCCGCATGGAAAACCTCAAAGAACTCGCCAACGCCGCGCAGGATGCGCAGGAGCGTGGCGAGACACTCTCGGACTTCCTCGATCACGCTGCCCTCGTCAGCGACGCCGACGGCATCAACATGGACGCCCGCGTGACCCTCATGACGCTACACGCCGCCAAGGGCCTCGAGTTCCCGCTGGTCTTCCTCTGCGGCATGGAGGAAGGCCTCTTCCCCAGCTCGCGCACCATGCAGGACCCCGCCGGCCTCGAAGAAGAACGCCGCCTCTGCTACGTCGGCATGACGCGCGCCATGGACACCCTCGTGATGACGCGGGCCCGCTATCGCCGCCGCTACGGATCCGACATGCCCGACGCCACCGTCGCATCACGCTTCCTCGAAGAGGTTCCCTCCCGCCTCGTGGAAGACCTCGGCTCCCCCGCTGACCGGCCCAGCTTCCGCGCAGACACCGGCTACGGTGGCTACGGCGGCGCCTACGGCAAAAAATGGCCCAGGAAGGGCGGTGACGACTTCGGCGGCGAGCGTCACTACAGCTACGAGGACGAAGATCAGAGCGGCGCCGCGCCGCCACCCAAGCCCAAAAGCAACTTTGGCTTGCAGTTTGGCGCATCCAAGAAGGCTGTGGCTACAGGGGCAAAACCGGACAGTATCGACAATATCGCCAGCTTCTTCGGCGGTGGTGGCAAGTTTTCGCGGCCAAAGATGGACATTCCAGAGGCCAACGGAGCCACCCAGCTCGCCCGCGGCAGTCGCGTTCGCCACCCGAAATATGGCGATGGAGTCGTCGCACAGCGCGAAGGGGACGGTCCGGACGCCAAGCTTACAGTACAATTTACAAAGCACGGCGTGAAGAAGCTGGTAGAGAAGTTCGCCCAGCTTGAAAAGCTCTGACGGAAGCCGGAAGGCTGCATGGAAGAGAGCTTCAAACTCTAGCGCCCTCGCAGGCGCACCGCCGGCGAAATTTTCAGGAAAAAGGTTCAAGCAATCATGGCAAACACCAAGGCACTGGCACACGACGAGCGCAAGGTAGCAAAGCGCACGGCACGCAAGAACGCAGCACCCAAGGCTCCCCGCACCACGCCGCGCGGCAGCAACAAGCAGAAGATGCGCTCCGCCGTTAAGGGCACCAGCAAGCGCTAGTCCCAAACCGAACTTAGCTGAAACGGCCCGCACGGCATCTGCCGCATGCGGGCTTTTCAGCGTCCGCAGATAGTGGCAACCTCTGGTCACCCGCTACTAAGTCAACGACCCAACAAGTCATTGACCCGCCCCGCGATTTAGGCTAGCCTAAATTTGTTTTAGGTGAAGCTAAATTGCGCACGCAGATGTTCTTTGCATTCCTCCTTGCTCTTGGACCCGTCGGTCTCGATCCGACTTCGCTTGCCGCGCGGAGCAGCAACGCTGCGGAGCTATCCGGACTCGTGACCGACAAGACTGGAGCAGCGCTTCCACGGACGAACGTGACGCTGCTCCAGCAATCGACGCAGGCAACACGCATCGTCGTCTCGGACGCTGAGGGGAGATTCTCCTTTGCAGAACTTACCGCGGGTAACTACCGCATAAGTGCCCAGGGCGGGGACTTCGCCGCAGCCTCTGAGAGCCTCACTTACTCAGGCACACCACTGCAGGTCAACTTCCACCTCGCTCCGGTAAGTACTGCCAGCAGCGTGGATGTCACAGCAGACGCGAACGCTCTCGATCCCACCGCGCCTGCCCGCGTCTCCATCACGCTCGAAGAGATGGAACGCATCCCCAGCCAGAGCGTCAGTTCCCCGCTGAGCTCGCTCATCACCAACACCACACCCGGTGTCGCGGCAAACTCCAATGGCTCCTTTCATCCCTTGGGCGATCACGCGGAGGCCTCCTTCGTCATCGACGGCCAGCCCGTCACCGATCAGCAGAGCCGCACCTTCTCCTCGCAGATCTCGCTCGACGCGTTGCAGTCACTCGAGGTCCGCGTCGGCGCTCCGCAGGCCGATGTCGGCGACAAGACCAGCATGGTCATCGTGGCGCATACCAAATCGGGCCTCGATCAGAACCACCCCACCGGTGAGTTCTCCATCAGCCGCGGCAGCTTTAATTCAAGTCAGGCAAGCGCGCGCGTGGGCTACGGTACCGAACGTTTCGGAACCTTTACGGCCATCGACGCACTCAACAGCGGACGCTTCCTCGACACACCGGAACTCGTCCCATTGCATGCCAACGGCAATCTGGAAAACATCTTCCAGCGGCTCGACTATCGCCTCACCCCGCGAACATCACTGCAACTCAACGCCATACTCAGTCACTCGTGGTTTCAGACGCCCAACACCTACGATCAACACGCCCTGCGCCAGAACCAGCGACAGACAATCCAGAGCTTCAATATCGCGCCGTCGCTCATGCATACCTTCAACGCCGCGTCGTACCTGCGTACAAACCTGTGGGTGCGCCAGGACAAAGTACGCTACAGGCCTTCGACCGATACCTTCGCAGACACGCCGGCTTACCTCGCACAATCGCGCCGTCTCACCAACGCCGGCATCCGCTCGGAGTACAGCTACGCAAAGGGCAGGCACAACGTCACCGTCGGCGCGGAGTGGAAACACACCTTCCTCGCGGAACGTTTCGCAACCGGCCTCACAGACCCCATGTACAACAGTCCATGTCTCGCAGCGGATGGCGCCTCTTCTCCCGCGACATCGCTCACAGCAACGACACAGTGCGCGGGCGTCGGCCTCGCCGTCAATCCTGACTTCCTCCCAAACCTTCTCGCGATCGACCTGACCCGCGGCGGCACCCTCTTCGCCTTCGCCGGACAGACCGACATCAAGCAGGAGGCGGTCTTTGGCCAGGACAGTATCCAGCTCGGCAACTTCACCGCGAACCTCGGCCTCCGCTTCGACAAGTACAACGGCCTCGCACGGTCCACCGGTCTCCAGCCCAGGGTGGGCGTGGCCTACAACGCAACGCCACTCCGCACAGTCCTTCGCATGGGCTATTCGCGCGTCTTCATCACGCCGTATAACGAGAACCTCATCGTCGCCAGCTCCGCAGGCCCGGGATCAACCTCGGCGGCACTCGGCGCTGCGAACTCGGCACCGCTCGCGACCGGCCATCGCAATCAATTCAACATCGGTAGCGAGTCGCAGCTCAGCAAGCACCTCACCCTCAGCAGCGAGTACTTCTGGAAGTTCACCTACGGCGCCTATGACTTTGATGTGCTGCTCAACAGCCCACTGACCTTCCCCACACAATTCCGCAAGTCAAAGATCGACGGCGGTCTTCTCCGGCTCAGCGTTGCACCCACTCACGGCTTCGCCGGCTACTTCACCGCGAGCCACGTTCGTTCGCGACTGTTTGGCCCGGAGACCGGTGGCGTCAGCTTCAACGCACCGTACAGCAACGTCACGCGGCCCGATCACGACCAGGGCCTTGCCACCAACACCTACGTCCGTTACCAACTCGGGCGTCGAGGCCCGTGGGCCGGCTTCTCATGGCGCTACGACGGCGGCCTCGTCTCCGTCGCCACGCCAGACGCCGCCTCCGTCCTGCGCCTGACCGGGGATGAACAGGCGCAGATCGGCCTGCACTGCGGATCGGTCTTCGCAGCCGTTGGCCAGCCCGTCCGCTCCTGCGCCGCAGGCAGTCTGCAGACAACGCGCATCCGCATCCCACCCGCCGGCACCGAAGACGATGACAGGAACCCCTCGCGCATCGCGCCCCGAAGCGTCTTCGACATCTCACTCGGAGAAGACGATCTTTACCACCACGAGCGGCAGCAGATCGGCATCCACGCCGACATCGTCAACCTCACCAACAAGGACGGCCTCTACAACTTCCTCTCGACGTTTTCCGGAACGCACTTCCTGACACCGCGAGCCGTCACCGTCCAACTGACCTACGCGTTCTGAGCGGGTCACTTCTCTGCAGGCGCCCGCACCGAGCAATCGGAGCGGGCCTTGTCCGTTAGAACGGGTCTTGCGGAACTCAAGGGTGAACGTTCAGATTCGCGAAGTGCGCGACAGTCTGCGGACCCACCCACAGGGCGATGTCGCCCGACGCCGGTGTCTGCTTCAGATCATTCACCAGCAGGGAGGGCTGCTCGGCTCCGTTCAGATAAAGCCGCGCGCGTTGACCGTTCACCTCAATCTTCACGTGGATCCACTTCCCAGCGACCATGTCCGCATAGGCTTCGTACTTGCCGGGGGTCTCGGAACGAAGCTTCTCCCATGGATAGCCGGGATGCGAGATGTACTGCATGGAATGGTTGCGCTGCAGTTGGTCCTCAGCACGGCCGTTTTTGGGGCGGAGATACAAGCACTCAAACCGGGTGCGATCGGCTGACACGCGAAACGCAACGCCGACGAATCCACGAGCACTGGGAGCGGCATTCGGGACCGTATCGCCTGCAATGTCCATCTCGATGACGCCATCCAGAAAGGGAGCGCGGTGCAGGACAGCCAGCCGCCCGGCATCGCCGAGAGTCTCCGGTCCGTCATCTGTGATCTGGACCGATTGCCGACCGCTATACGTAACGACCTCGGACTTCACATTGTGGAGCTCCAGCGGCCCCGGCGCCTGAGCCGTCAGCGGCACAACGATACAGAGCAAGGAAAGCGCTCCCGTGAAGATCTTCATCGTATGACCTCTCTTCCGACGCCCGCTTCTTTGCCTCCGATCCTACCCTCACGCGCGGAGGCAAAGAAGTGTGAATATTTCACTTAGCGGCAGGTGTCGAGGCCACGCCCACGAAGGAATCGGCGCAGCCGTAGTACAACCACCACTTACCTTGGAACAGCACCAGCCCCTCACCAAACGTCGTCCCGGCGGCATACTGGCCGCTCTGCTCGAACGGCAGCTCCGGCTTGAAGACCGGCGTCTCCGTCCGTGCGATGACCTTCATCGGATCCTTCGCCGATAGCACCGCACGCAACACCGAGTAAGTCCCCGCCTTCAACGACGGATCGGCTCCCGCGCCATCCTTGTTCTTCGCGTTGTAGAGCATCACGATGCCCTCACGGGTCAGCACAGGCGGCGGTCCGGCCTCGGGAAAATCACTATCCGGCTTGCCGGCTCGCGGCTCAAGCATCACCCTCGGTGTACCGGCAGATGCCTCCACCGGAACCCAGTGGATCAGGTCAGCAGAAGTAGCAGCGCGAATACCGAGATCACCCCAGAACATCCAGTACTTCCCCTGCACACGTGCCGCAACGACACGCCCACCCTTCACTTCCGTCAGGATCGCGGCGGACTTGTACTTGTAGGCGTCGTAACGCCCTTCGAGAGCTCCCGCAAACGCAGGCCCATGCTTCTGCCAGTGCGTCAGGTCGTTCGAAGTCGCGATGCCCACCGAGTACCGTCCCAGCTTGCGCGACCACTGCGTATACGTCAGCACATAACCGCCCGCCGGCGACTCCACGATGCGTGGGTCTTCCACGCCGCCCGGCGACTCCCGCTCCTCCTGGGCATCCTTGGCGGGATAGATCACCGGCTGCGGCATACGGCGGAAATGGATTCCATCGTCACTCACTGCCAGCCCCAGCCGCGAAACATGACCGCCAATCTTCATCGATCCGGAGTCATCCTCGGCCCGGTAGATTACGTACACCTTGCCCTCCCGCACCACGGCCGCGGGGTTAAACGTATGCAGTGCCTCCCAATGGGTCGGCGTGCCGCTGATCGGATCGTCAAACGTACTCGCGGGCTGCGGCGAGATGACCGGGGCATTCAACGCGCGGGTCCACGGCCCTGCCAAAGTTCCAGTTGGTCCGGCCCCCGCTTGAGCAGCCGCGCCCCCCACCAGACATCCCCACATAACCGCACCCAACGCTAATCGACGCAATGGCACCTTCAACCACCTTCCCGGCACGGATTCCTATGCAACGGCCCGTGAACAACACGCTAAACTACCTCTGTTCATCCGTAAAAACTCTGAGGACATCCCGCTGCCCCGACAGATCTTTGCCACAAAGTCCATCGATAAACTGATCGCCGACTCGGAGCGACCAGAACACGCACTGAAGAAGACCCTCGGTCCCGTCTCACTGACGGCCCTGGGCATCGGCGCAGTCATCGGCAGCGGCATCTTCACCGTTATTGGAACGGCGATCGGCGGCAATCCGGAAAAGCTGGCGGACTGGAAGGGTTCGCCCATCATCGACCTCATCCTGCACCACGGCGCCGTCGCGGGCCGGCCGGGAGCAGGTCCGGCACTCGCCATCTCGCTGGTGCTCGTCGCTATCGTCTGCGCACTGACGGGCCTTTGTTACGCAGAACTCTCCAGCATGATCCCGATCGCGGGCTCAGCCTACACCTATACCTACGCCACACTCGGAGAACTCGTCGCCTGGATCATCGGCTGGGACCTCATCCTGGAGTACGCCTTCAGCAATATGAGTGTCTCGGTAGGCTTCGCCGCCCACATCGTCGATCTCCTCGACTGGATGAACATCCGCGTCGATCCCAAATGGCTCTCACCCGCCTACCTGCCCCTAGGCTTGACGGACCTCGGCGGGAAAGAAATCTTCAGCCCGGGCTGGCACTTCGGCTTTGACTTTCCCGCCTTCGTCGTCGTTTTACTGCTGACCGTCCTGCTCGTACGAGGCATCTCCGAGTCCGCCCGCACCAACAACATCATGGTTCTCGTGAAGATCGCAGCCATTCTGCTCTTCATCGGCTTCGGCGCCAGCTTCATCCATAGCTCGAACTACCACCCGTTCTCGCCCAACGGCTTCTCCGGCGTGCTCGCCGGTGGATCGATCATCTTCTTCACCTACATCGGCTTCGACTCAGTCTCAACCGCCAGCGAAGAGTGCAAGAACCCGCGGCGAGACGTGCCCATCGGCATCATCGCAACGCTCGTCGTCTGCACCATCCTCTACATCGGCGTAGCAGCAACACTGACCGGCCTCGTGCCCTGGCAGACCATCGCGGGAGACGGCGCGCCGGTCGTGAATGCGCTCAAACGCGTAAGCCTTCTGCCCGGAGCGCACCGCCTTCACTTCGTCCGGCTCGCAGTTCTTCTCGGAGCGTTGGTCGGCATGGTCTCGTCTATCCTCGTCTTTCAGCTCGGCCAGGCCCGCGTCTGGTTCGCCATGAGCCGCGACCGACTGCTCCCGGACGTCTTCTCAACCGTCCACTCCCGGTACCGCACACCGGCGTTCGCCACCTGGGTCGCAGGCATCCTCGTCGCAATCCCCTCCGGCCTCTTCGACGTAGGCACCTTCGCCGAGATGTCAAACATCGGCACCCTCTTCGCCTTCGTCCTCGTATCCATCGGCGTCATCGTCCTGCGCTACAAAGACCCGACCCGCCACCGCGGCTTCCGCGTACCCGGCGGACCAGTCATCCCCATCCTCAGCACGCTCTTCTGCATCCTCCTCATGGCCGGCCTGCCCGCCATCACCTGGATGAGGTTCTTCGTATGGCTCGTCATCGGGCTCTGCGTCTACTTCTTCTACAGCCGGAAGCGCAGTGAGTTCGCGAACCTCAGCCGTTAAAGTCTGCAGGCTCATAGCCAGACAGGTCGGCTAAGACCCAACTGCGCACTGAGACGATTCAGACTTTTCAAGCCTTCGCCATTTTCTTCATCCACCGAACATATTTCTGAGCTGCGGCGCAAGCTGACTGCCCTAAGTAGGCTATGTAACAAAGGCTTTGTGCATCCATCTGTATGCGTGGCGTTTTGACCGCACGCAGGGGAGACGTGATGGAGATGCACAGCCAGGAACCGGGAAAGAGTGGTCCCGCAGGTCCTGTGGTGCCATCTGTCCTCGCGGTTCTACAGCACGTCCCAGTAGGAATCTACACGGTCGATCCCCACGGAAAGTGCGCGCAGATCAACGAAGCCGCACTGGAGTTACTCGGATTCACCGAGGCAGAGTGCCTCGGCCAGGACATGCACGAACTCGTCCACTTCAAACATCCCAACGGCTCTCCATACCTGCCAGCCGACTGCCCTTTGTTGCAAGCGCGCGCCACCGGCCAGCCCGCAAGGAACGTAGATGAAGTCCTCTGGACCAAGTCCGGCGAGCCCGTTTACGTAACTTGCTCCTCCGCTCCAGTTGAGTTCGGCGACCAGGTCCAAGGCACCGTGGTAACTCTTACCGATGTAAGCACCCGTCACCAGATGAAGCAGCGCCTGGAGCGTGCTGAAGCTGAGCAGCGTGAAGTCCTGCGCCAGCGCGACGCCGCAGCCCGCGCCGAGCAGGAGCTTGCACAGGAGCAGGCTACGCGCCATCGCGCAACCTCTGTATCCGTCGAGCGAGCCGCCGCCGACCAACTACGACGCCAGCAGCAGATGGCGGAAGACCGCTTGGTGCAGAGCGAAAAGCTCGCGGCAGTCGGCAGACTCGCCGCTTCCATCTCGCACGAGATCAACAATCCGCTCGAAGCCGTAACAAACCTCCTGTATCTCGTGCGCAACGATCCTTCGCTCTCCGACGAATCCGGCTCCTACCTCGAGATGGCGGAGAAGGAACTTGCTCGCGTCTCCGAGATCGTGGCGCAGACACTTCGCTTCCAGCGCGGCGGCGCCTCTGCGACCATGTGCTCGCCAGAGTCGCTGATCGAATCCGTGCTTGCACTGCATCAGGGACGACTTCATCACCGTCGCATTCAGATTGATCGCCGCCATAAAAACTCGCGGCCCTTCCTCTGCCCGGAAGGCGATATACGCCAGATCCTGAACAATCTCGTCGGGAACGCCATTGACGCGATGGCGGAGAAGGGTGGCACCATGACCATCCGCACACGCGCATCGCGAGATCCGCACACGCGTGCCTCAGGTTTGCGCATCAGCGTCTCCGACTCCGGCCACGGCATGACTCAGACAACTGCGTCGCAGATCTTCGAGCCGTTCTACACGACCAAGGGTGACGGCGGCTCCGGCCTTGGCTTGTGGATCTCGAGCACGCTGGCTCGGCGCCACGGCGGCCGGCTAAACGTGCGTTCCAGGACAGGCGGCGGTCCACGGGGGGGCACGACGTTCTCGCTCTTCGTGCCGGAGGCCATGCAGGACGCTATAGCTGGTTCGTCGCAACAGAATTCGTAGTCGAAACGCCAAGTGGCGTTGACGGTCATCGAAATTTGCAAAACGGTACAATAGATTGGTTACGAAGAAACTTCAGTCGGGGAGCATCATGTCGCAGCGTACCTTTTCTATCGTTAAGCCGGACGCCGTCCGCAAGGGTTACACCGGAGCCATTCTCGCAGAAATCGAGAAGGCCGGATTCAAGATTGTCGCCATCAAGAAGATGTCGCTTACGGACGAGCAGGCACAGGGTTTCTACCACGTGCATAGCGCTCGTCCCTTCTTCAAGGACCTGACCCGCTTCATGTCGTCCGGCCCCATCTTTCCCATGGTTCTCGAGAAGGACAATGCAATCCTCGATCTTCGCAAGCTGATGGGCGCAACCAACCCGGCGAACGCCGAAGAAGGCACCATCCGTAAGCAGTTCGCTTCGTCCATCGAAGAGAACGCCATCCACGGTTCGGACGCAGAAGACACGGCGGCCTTCGAGATTGGTTACTTCTTCGCGGGCTACGAGCTCAAGTAAGTAAGTCGAATCGCTCCAGTTACAAAGAAAGGCCGCTCATCTGAGCGGCCTTTCTCTATGCATGTCTGGAAATTGTGCAACTTAGTCTTTCTGCTTCGCAGCCTCTCGTGCCATCCGCATCGCTTCCTTCTGCTTTTCCTGCGCATCTTTCATTGCCTGCTTCGCCTGGTCCATTGCTTCTTTCGCTTGCTGGCGGGCATCGGCGACGGACTGCGCAGCCTGCGACCTGGCCTCGGCAGCCTGCCGCTTTGCATCTTCGACCGCTGCTGCTGCCTCTGGCGGCATGCCAGAGGTAGAGGGCATGCTCGGCGGCGTCGGCGGCTGCGGAACCGACCCGAAGCCAGTGATCGTCGGCGTCGGAGGATGCGGCGGCAACGGAGCCGCCGAGTTGCGGGTCACATTCACATCCCCGTGCGATGTGTTGATGCGGACAGCGATCCCGCCACCATTCACCGCGCCCGACAGAGTTCCGCGGCCGTCCGAGTTCACACCCGCAAAGTCGCTGTGCGTATCGCCGTCACTGGTCTCCGCGTTCAGATTGAACTTACTCGCGTTGGGCAGTGTTACGTTCACATCACCCTTCTGGTTATCGATGGTGATAGCGCCCGTCGGTGGTGCCGCGTGCACATCCACGGTGCCATTGCTGTTGACGACCTTGACCTCGCCGGTCACCTTGTCCAGCGTGATGTTGCGACTACGCGTCTCAACTCGAACAGGACCGACTACCTGCGACAGGTTCAGATCTTCTTTATCGAGAGACATCTGCCCGTCCAGGCGAGCCAGTGTCAGGTCCGTGCGGCTGCTGTGATAACTGACAGCACCGGTGACTCGTTCCAACTGGCCGCCACTCAGGAAGTCACCCTTTACGGTTGCGGTGCCATTAACGTCGGACAGCGAAACACTGTCACCATTGCCGTTCACGTTGACGTCTCCGGTGACGCTGCGCACATTTGTACTGCGACGCCGGTTGTTCACGTGCACCTGTACGCTGCCCGTAATCGCGGCAATCTCCACGTCACCGTTATTCGCCGTAACCACCAGTGGCGACTTCAGATTGGTCACATGCACGTCGCCGCGGTCACTGTTCAACTGCACGCGTGTACCTGCGGGCACCAGCAGCGTCAGGTCAGCGCTGGAACCCTCTGTTGCAGGCACGCGCACCCGCAGGTTATCGTCAGCCCCCTCAAAGACCGGGGACATCGCACGCAGTCGATCCGTCGCGATGTTATCGGAGCTGGTGTAGACCTCTTTGTGCACCGACAGGTGGACCTTGCCATCGTCACTGGTTCCCGAGACAGAGACATCGCCGCGTGGATTGTCGATCGTCAATGACGCACCGGACGTCAGGGCATGCTCTACCGCAGGAGAATCTTCCTCGTGCTTCTGCCCGAAGAAATGCCCCATGTCGTTTCCACCAAACGGCCCCACGAAGCCGAAGCCGTTGTGGTCAGCACGCCACTGCATGCTGTGTGTCGCGATACCGATGAAGGCAAGTACGATGACCGCGAAGACCACACCACCACCCACGGAGTAACGCATCGGCGGAGCGTCCTGCGGTGCACGCGCCCGGTCGATCGCCCACTCCACCAGCCGCAGGACGCCGATCAGGATCAGCAGCAGCGGCCACCAGCGCGCGTACCAGCTGAAGAAATTCACCATGGAGATCCGGCCACTGTGGACCAGGAAAAAGATGACACCCAGCGCGATCAGCAGCAGCGGTCCTACGATGGATGACCGTCGCTGTCCGCGCCAGTACATCTTCCACTGATCCCGATTCGCCTTGCTCTGTGCCTTCCACGCTGAGGCTTGTGCCCGAGCAGCGGCACGTTCCTGGTTGGAGGCAGCGCGCTGCTGGTCCCGGTAGAAACGCTGTTGCGCCTTCTGCCAGCGCGGGTCCAGACGCGGATCGCGGCTCGGGTCATAACGAGGATCGTTCACATTCGACGGATCGAAGGGCGGCTGGTTCGGGGGTGTCGTGCTCATGGCTAGCGTCCTTCCCCGCGGTCATCCGCGTTCGGATTGATCGACAGATCGTTGCTGGGCCGGTTGTAACGCGGCAGGATGGAGGTGGAGTCCGACTGGGTCGACGGCTCTGCTTTGCTCTCGGGCGGAACCGGTGTTCCCACAGGAGCCCCCGGGTAGCCTGGGTAAGCTGCAGGGGCGGAGAACTCTCCGGCAGCGTTCATCCGGTTCAACGACATCCGCTCCAGCACCATGACGACGCCGAGGAAGATCAGCAGGAACGGCCAGGACTCGTGCCAGGCCACCACGTGCAGTCCCTGCAGCAGCGTCAGCAGTCCCACGATGAAGACCACACCCGCTCCCTTGGCGGCGCGCATCAGGTTCCACTGCGCGGCAGGCGATCCAGCCGGGTAAAGCTGGTTCCGCATACTCTGCCGCCAGAAGATGAAGCCAGCGAGAGCGATAAGGAACAGACCTCCCGTAGCCTCACCTTCCAGGAACGCAAAGGGATGCAGCGATCCGAGCAGCGCGAAGAATCCAAGGCCGATGAGCCAGATGGCACCCGTCGGCAGACCACCACGGACCGGAGCGACCGGTGGCACGCTACCAAAGCCCGGGGGCGGTGGTACCGGAGGCATTCCATAGCTGGGCGGAGGAGGAGGCACCGGGGGCACTCCATACGCTGCGCCATAACCGTATCCAGATGGCGGAGCATAACCCGCAGGGGGCACATAACCGGAAGCAGGCGGCACCGATCCTGTCGAGGCATACACGCCGCCATCCGGATCCACCTGGTAAGTGGCCTGGCTACCGCTTGCGTCGGTGCGTCCGGAATAGGGAGCACCAGCCGGGTCCACGCGCGGATCGCCCGTCAGCGGAGCAGCACCGGGCATCTTGCCCATGGTGCTCCACCATGCTTGATTCAGATCAGGGTGCTGATTGCCGTTGAAGCCAAAGCGGTCGCCAATGTTGTTCAGGCTGAAAGGATCAGGCAGTGGGCGACCATCACGCCGTGCAAGCGCGGTCTGATACGCCTCGAAGGCCATGTAGAAGATCCATCCCGCCACTAACAGACCGAAGATACCGTTGACGTGGTCTGCAAGGGACGACAGGACGGCGAAGATCACGATGTGCGCAATGCCCTTTGCCAGCTGACCGTTGTACATCGCGCCGACGCCAGGGATGAAACCCAGCAGACCGGCGAGCAGCGGGTTGGGCACGTGTGGCGTTCCCGGGCCGTATGGCGGGTAGGGCGGCGGAGGTGGTACATCCGCAGGGTCGTAGGGTGCACCTGTTGACGGGTCATAAGCCGCCGAGGCACCCGGCGCAGTATAGGGCTGCTGCTCGTATGGATCCGTGTTCGGATTCTGTGTGCTCATGCCTGGGCTCCTTCTCCGCGGATCTGTGCCGCGATCATCTTGTTCTGATTGCTATGTACGTGTTCCAGTCGTGTGCGGTTCCCGTCCGGGATCGAAAGGTTCAGAGGACCTTCTCGATGCAGGCGCGGTGAGCTGCTGCGCGGCTGCCCATTCGGCTGCTGCTTCGGCTGACCTTGCGGCTGCGTCTCTTCGCCAGGCTGCGTTGTGTTGGAGGGCGTAGACATAATGCCGCTGCGCGGCGCAGCATCGTTGTCGCTGTCCCGCTGCATCTCCCGGACGCGTGATTCCAGCTCGTAGACGACGCGCAGGTTGTCGTAGTAGCGCACGACCTGACTGTTGACCGCCCAGAAGCTCTTGCGGACGTTAGCGGGCTTGAGATCGCTGGCACGTAACGCACTGAGCCGCACACCGGCGAGATTCATCGTCAACGCGATGGAGAAGAACGCCATGGCCGCCGTCATCGCAAAGCGCGGCTGGATGGCCGTATGCACCATGCGTGCCCACGGCGTGCGCGGCTCTGGCACGCGGAACGGCAGCACCTTCGCTCCCTGGCTGTGACCGAAGATCGACCCGGCATGCGCTGTTTCTGCCATGAGGGCCAGCATCACTTGGGGATTGCCGCTGGTCTGCGCCAGGATGCGGTCCACCAGCCCGGCTGGCGGCTCTGGTGGATCGTCCTTCAACATCTCCATCCACGCCCCGCCACGCTTGATATCGGCGTACGCCGTCGTGCATGAGGCGCAGTCGGCAAGGTGAAGCTGGAAGTGCGCGTCGTCGTCCGGCAACAGCAAGCCGTCGGCCGCGTCCAGCATCATGCTTTCGCATTGGGTGCAGGTTAGCCGGCTCATGCGCTTCTTCCCTTCCTTCGAATTGGAACTCTCATCGGCCACCTACATCACCTTCCCTTCTGTGCGTCCCAGCATGCGCGCCATCTCTGCGCGGCCCCGGCTGATACGGCTCTTCACAGTGCCCTCCGGCACCTTCAGCACCGCAGCGATTTCCTTGTAGTCCATATCCTGCAGATCGCGCAGGATCACTGCTTCGCGCAGCTCCGGCGACAACTGCTTCAACGCATGCTGGATCCGCACGCGTAGTTCAGCCTGGGCCACCTGCTGCATCTGGTTGGGACGGGTATCCGCCAGGCGATCGGCCATCGTCGGCCCATCCTCGCCTTCGCGTGAACTCTCGTCCAGTGAATCGGTCGCACGATCCTGCCGCGTCCGCCGAAAGTGATCCACCAGCAAATTGCGAGTCAGGGTCGTCAGCCAGGTCGTGAAGGCGCCCTTGGCAGGATCGAAGCCAGTCAGATTCCGATAGACCTTCAGGAACACATCCTGCGTCAGGTCCTCAGCGTCCGTGGGCGATCCGGTAAAGCGATAGCAGATGCCATACACGCGCCGGTGCTGCGAGACCACCAGTTGCTGCCATGCGGCGCCGTCGCCGCGCATGCACGCGTAGACCAGCCGATGCAGCGCGTCGATCTCAGCAGCCTTCGCAGCATCGATCGCAGGTGCCAGCGTGGATTCGGCACGCCAAGGCTCGCGATCTGCGGATTCTTCGGCGGTTCGCAGCAAAATTACATCCTCGTGCAGTGGCAGCAGTGTACCGCGATTATCGCGGACGACCGGTAGCTCCTTACCGCGCAGGCTCACCGGCAACAACTCATCGGCAGCATTAGAACTCAGCAGAATCTCCGGCAGAGAGTTCTTGCGGGTTCGCTGCAAAAGCTTCGCATCCCGCGGGCGAGTACCCCAGCCGCTGCCCGGCAGGCCCATCGTGATTGATATCGGCATGGTCACCGTTCCCATAACCCTCTGTACGCAACCGAACAGGAATCGGTTCCCCAAGAAAACATTCGAAGATCGCGACGTGTCCCCCCGCTATAACGTCCACTCGCCCAGCCGCCGGTGCGCTGAAAAAGCTACAATTCGCCCATGCGTCTCGCTGCCCTTCTGCTCGCTCTCTCGCTCCCTGCCATGGCTCAAGACAAGTGGCTCGGCACATGGACATCCGCTGCCATGCCGGTATCGCCCTCCGCCTCGCAGAAGATGCCGATCGGCAAGCAGGACGTCACGCTCCGGCAGCTCGTCCACATCAGCCAGGGCGGCAAGCGCATGCGCGTTACCTTCACCAATGAGTTCGGCACCACACCGCTTCACATCGCCGCGGCACACGTCGCCTTCCTCTCCGCCGGATCGAAAATCCTGCCCCAGACGGACCGTACGCTCACCTTTGCCGGCAAGCCTGACATCACCATCGCACCCGGCCAGTTCGCCGCCAGTGATGCCGTCGTGGAGACCGTTCCCATCTTTTCGGACCTGGTCATCTCCACGGCAATTCCGCAGCAGGATCTTCCGGTGCTCACCGGCCATGCGCTCGCACTGCAGACCACGTTCATCGCAGCCGGCGATCAGACGACGGCTTTGCAATTCGACCCTGCTGCGGCGGTGCCGCCAGGCGTCGGCCCGCCGGACCTGACCGCCCCCATCCAGCCCCCCACGGGCGCAAAGCCGATCGTCCAGAGCGAAGGCCGCCCCGCAACTGCAGCGGGGGACTCGCCGGCTCTGCTCGCCCGCACGACATCCTGGTATTTCCTGAAAAACGTAGAGGTCGACGCAACAAAGAAGTCAGCCGCAGTCGTCCTCCTCGGGGACTCCATCACCGACGGTGCCCAGTCCACCACCGAGACGAACCGGCGCTATCCGGACATGCTGGCGCCGCTGATCGCGTCGAACAAGAAGACCAAGGCGCTGTCCGTCCTCAACGCAGGCATCAGCGGCAATCGCGTTTTGCACGGGAACGCAGGCCCCAGCGCTCTCGACCGTTTTGATCGTGACGTCCTGCAACAGCCCGGCGCCCGCTACGTCATCGTGCTGGAAGGCATCAACGACATCGGAAACATGCACCGTGCGCCCGCGGACGCCATAACCGAGCAGGAGCTCACCGACGCGTTCACCACCATGGCGAACCGCGCTCATGCAAAGGGTCTACAGTTCTTCGTCGCGACGATCCTGCCATACGGCGGCGCTAAGTACGATAGTGCTGACGGAGAACTCATCCGCCAGCACGTGAACACTTTCCTGCGCACCAGCCCGCTCTTCGACGGCGTAATCGATTTTGAAAAGACCATGCAGGATCCGCAGCATCCCGATCGCCTGCTGCCGAAGTACGAGTGCGGCGACCACTTGCATCCCAACGACGCAGGTTACGCAGCCATGGCAGCAGCCGTGGATCTGAAGCTATTCACCAGGAAGCATAAGAAGTAAGCCTCCACAGCACCAGCTCAGGCCTCCACTACTTTTTTGCGATCTCGATTGTCTGGTGCAGTGTCTTGTAGCAGGGGATTGCATCCGACGCGTGCGTCCGGAGACTGTCTCTCACGCTGCCATCAAAAATTGCAGCGTCCCCTTGCGTCAGGAAGATCTGCGAACCCGGCAGATCACACTCAGGCTCGCGGGTCACCTTCATCTTTAGGGGCGTGCGCTCCCGCAGTAAAGACGGACGGATCGGCAGGCCGAAACCCGGGTACTGGTCGATCACCCGCGCGAACTCACGCGTGCCCTTCACATCAACCGTCGCCAGATAGACTTCCTGGTTGCCGGCGAAGCTCTGGCGCGACGAGCTGCTCAAGGCCAACACCGTGACAGTTGCCGTCATGGGCTTGGACTGGTTGCTAAACGCAGAAGGCTTCGAAGCCCGGCTTGTCGCCGCGCCAGCCGCCAGGATCAATCCGCCGATTCCACAAATCCAGATTGCGCGCATAACAGCCTCTCCCCAACCAGTGTATCTAAGACGCGCTGATCCTTCGGACGCCAACCAGCACATCCCAAAGAAATAGAAAAATTTGCGATAAGTGCGCCGAGGTTTGCATAGAAAAATACGAGGACATTGGGCGTAGGATGGCTGCCACGGAGGCCCCTCCCCTGTGAGTCCTGCTCTAGCGCTTTGGCACGTCCGATTCCTCGTTGCGGCCTCCTTGGCAGTCCTGGCAATGATCGGCCTCGTCTTGTTTGCGCGCGACTACACCATCCCGCCCGACGCAGAGCGTGTCTACCCCTACGCGGACGAAGTGGGCGTCGAGCCGAACACAGCCGTCACCATTCATTTCAGCAAAGCCCTCTCGCCCGAATCTGTCTCCGGAAACATGGTGCTTCGCGACGAACAAGGACGAGTGATCTCAACAAAAGTCATCTACGACGTTGCGTCTCAAGCCGCCACCATGCAATCCGCGGCAAAACTTCGCGAAGGAGTGACTTACACGGTGACACTGGCAGCAGGCAGGCAAGGCCTTCGAGACCGGTACAACCACGGCCTGTCCGCTCCTAAGACATGGAACTTCACCGTCGGGATTAGCCCACCCGCATCCGTGCAGGAAGGCCCTGGTGGACCGCTCCTGCTCGTTACGAGTAAAACAATCGGTTTCAGCCAGTACTACGCAGAAGTTCTCCGAAGCGAAGGCCTGAATTTCTTCACTGTTGCAGACATCGAAAACGTCTCGGCCTCAGAGCTTTCAAAATACAACATAGCGTTGATCGGCGAGATACCGGTGGACGCCAGTCACATTCGTCTCTTCACTGATTGGGTCAAGGCGGGCGGCAATCTCATCGCAATGCGCCCTTCGCCGCCGCTCGCCGCGAGTCTTGGCTGGTACCTTGCGGTGACCGCATCCGGTGGCCCCATTCAGCACAACGGATACCTTAAATTGAACCCAAAGGTGCCTGCCGCAGCCGGGCTTCTTCAGCGCCCGATGCAGTGGCACGGGGACGCGTATCGATACGACAGCAACGCCACGACCATCGCCTCCCTCTACCGCGACGACAAGACGGCAACGCAGTACCCCGCCGTAAGCACACTGCAGATTGGCAAAGGCAGCGCCACCGTCTTCAGCTACGACCTGGCCAGGTCTGTCGTCTACACACGCCAGGGGAATCCCGATTGGTCCGGCATCGAGCGTGATGGAATGCGACCCATCAGGTCCGACGACCTCTTCTACGGTGCAAGCGCGAGCGATCCCCAGCTAGACTGGGTCGACCCCAGCCTCATCGCCGTCCCGCAGGCTGACATACAGCAGAGGCTCCTTGCCAATCTCATCCTGCTCGCCAGTGCAGCGAACAAGCCGCTGCCCCGCTTCTGGTATCTGCCGAGAGGCCTGAAGGCAGTCATCGTCCTCACAGGCGACGACCATGGACATGGCGGCACCACGCGCAGGTTCGCTAGGTATGAGCGCGACAGCGCACCGAACTGCTCCGTCGATCACTGGGAGTGCATACGCTCCACCTCCAATATCTTCGAAGGCTCCATCACAGCGGAACAGGCGTACTACTTCGTCAGCAAAGGCTTTGAGGTCGATCTCCACGTCTACACAGCCTGCACTGACTGGCCGACCAAGCTTGAAAAGAACAACGCAGGCGTCGAGCTCCGACAAATGGACCGTGGCTTTGTAGACAGTCTTTACACGCAGCAACTCAAGGGCTTCGAGGCCAAGTACCCCGGGCTCCCCCCTCCAGTCAGCAATCGCACGGACTGCATCACCTGGGGCGACTACGACACGCAGCCGCAGGTTGAACTGGCTCACAACATACGCCTGGACACCAACTACTATTACTGGCCGGCGATATGGGTGCAGGACAAGCCTGGCCTCTTTACCGGATCCGCGCTGCCAATGCGCTTCGCTACGCGCCAGGGAGAACTCATCGACGTCTACCAGGCACCAACGCAGATGACGGACGAATCCGGCCAGTCCTATCCCTTCACTGTCAACACTCTGTTGGACAACGCGCTAGGCGAATCCGAGTATCTCGGTGTCTTCACCGCAAACATGCACAACGACGAGGCCAAATCCGCAAGCGCCGAGGAGATCATCGCCTCCGCGAAGAAGCGGCAGGTACCGATCATCACGGCTGCACAGCTATTGAAATGGCTTGACGGACGTAACGCATCGAAGTTCCGCGATATTCAATGGTCCGGCCAGCAAGTCTGTTTCATGATCGAGTCAGGCATCGGAGCGCACGGCCTTGAGGTGCTGCTCCCGTCGACTGTGGCAGCGGAGGAGGTGGCCTCCCTCCGCCGCAACGGTCAGCCCGTCACCATTCGCGGGATGAGTTTTGCGGGCGTGCATTACGTCGTATTTCCAGCCGCCCACGGCCGATACTGCGCGACTTACGGTACCCGTTAGAGCCTGAACCCGCATCACACCAGGCATTCCTGTTACCAGCAAAATCAAAAGGCCCACTCCGAAGAGTGGGCCTTTATGTTTATGCCGGCGATAACCTAATCTCCCACACAGTCGCCCGTGCAGTACCATCGGCTCAACGAGACTTAACTTCCGTGTTCGGGATGGGAACGGGTGTAGCCCTCGTGATATTCTCACCGGCAAATTGTCAAAACTCGCGCTCACGCTGCGAAGTTTCACGACTGAATAGATTGAGTAGACATATACTTCGTAATTTTCGTACTTAGTTTCGTCGCAGAGCTTGCGCTCCGAACATAACTACTTAGCTTGTGTCGAATGTCTCAGGACAAAAAACGAATGTTTCTGCGCAGAGTAAATTCTATGATCAAGCCGAACGGGCGATTAGTACTGGTAAGCTACACGCATTACTGCGCTTCCACATCCAGCCTATCAACCTAGTGGTCTTCTAGGGCCCTTCATTTCCCTTTTGGGTTGGGAGATCTCATCTTAGGGCATGCTTCCCGCTTATATGCATTCAGCGGTTATCATAACCGAACTTCGCTACCCAGCCGTGCCTTTGGCAAGACAACTGGAACACAAGAGGTTCGTCCATCCCGGTCCTCTCGTACTAAGGACAGCCCCCTTCAAATCTCCTACGCCCACAGCAGATAGAGACCGAACTGTCTCGCGACGTTCTGAACCCAGCTCACGTACCGCTTTAATAGGCGAACAGCCTAACCCTTGGAACCTTCTACAGCTCCAGGATGCGATGAGCCGACATCGAGGTGCCAAACCATTGCGTCGATATGAACTCTTGGCAATGATCAGCCTGTTATCCCCGGCGTACCTTTTATCCGTTGAGCGATGGCCCTTCCATACAGAACCACCGGATCACTAAGGCCTGCTTTCGCATCTGCTCGACTTGTAGGTCTCGCAGTTAACCACACTTATGCCTTTGCACTCGACGGCTGATTTCCAAACAGCCTGAGTGTAGCTTCGCGCGCCTCCGTTACAATTTAGGAGGCGACCGCCCCAGTCAAACTACCCGTCTTACTATGTCCCTCTTCCCGATAAGGGAAGGAGGTTAGAGTCACAACAATCGCAGGGTGGTATCTCACCGTTGGCTCCACCGAAACCGAGATCCCGGTATCAAAGCCTCCCACCTATCCTGCGCAGCAATTGCCGTAACCCATAGTAAAAGTATAGTAAAGGTGCACGGGGTCTTTTCGTCTAGCTGCGGGTAACCGGCATCTTCACCGGTACTACAAGTTCGCCGAGCAACTCGTTAAGACAGTCGTACGATCGTTACTCCATTCGTGCAGGTCGGAACTTACCCGACAAGGAATTTCGCTACCTTAGGACCGTTATAGTTACGGCCGCCGTTCACTGGGGCTTCAATTCAGAGCTTCGCTTGCGCTAACCCCTCCTTTTAACCTTCCAGCACCGGGCAGGAGTCAGCCCCTATACGTCGTTTTAGACTTTGCAGAGACCTGTGTTTTTGTTAAACAGTCGCCGTACGCGTTTCACTGCGGCCACTTCGGGCTATGAACCCTACCGTGGCGACCCTTCTCCCGAAGTTACGGGTCTAATTTGCCGAGTTCCTTAACAAGCCTTCACTCGAGCGCCTTTGGATATTCTCCTCGTCTACCTGTGTCGGTTTGTGGTACGGTTCCCAATTCCTCTCCTTAGAGGTTTTTCTTGACAGCGTGAACTCATCAGCTTTCAGGCATACGCCTTACTGTTTTACACCTCACTGTTAAGACCCGACGGATTTGCCTATCAGATCCAGCTTACGTGTATCAACCCCCATAGCCATAGGAGGGCCTGATTATCCTTCTGTGTCACCCCATCGTAATAACGAGGTATTGGGAGGTCCGGAATATTAACCGGATATCCATCGCTTACGCCTTTCGGCCTCAGCTTAGGGACCGCCTAACCCTGAGCGGATTAACCTTCCTCAGGAAACCTTAGACTTTCGGCGTCAGTGGTTCTCACACTGATTATCGCTACTTATGCCGGCAGGGTCTCTTCTCGAAACTCCAGTAGTCTTCTCAGTCTACCTTCATTGTCGCGAGAATGCTCTCCTACCACGCACACCCTAAGGTGTGCATCCGCTGCTTCGGTATATCGTTTTAGCCCCGTTGTATTGTCGGCACCGGACCGCTTGACCAGTGAGCTATTACGCTTTCTTTAAAGGATGGCTGCTTCTAAGCCAACCTCCTGGCTGTCTGAGCGTTCCGACTTCCTTTCCCACTTAACGATAATTTGGGGACCTTAGCAGGCGGTCTGGACTGTTTTCCTCTCGACTGTGAAGCTTAGCCCCCACAGTCTGACTCCCGGGCTGGTTGTGATTGGCATTCGAAGTTTGGCTGGATTCAGTAAGCCGGAAAGCCCCCTAGTCCAATCATGTCTCTACCACCAATCCAAATCACCCGAGGCTAGCCCTAAAGCTATTTCGGAGAGAACGAGCTATCACGGAATTTGATTAGCCTTTCACCCCTACCCTCAGCTCATCCGAGCTTTTTTCAACAAACACCGGTTCGGTCCTCCAATGGGTGTTACCCCGTCTTCAACCTGGCCAAGGGTAGATCATCCCGCTTCGCGTCTATTCCTGCCAACTTATCGCCCTATTCAGACTCGCTTTCGCTGCGGCTCGCTCACGCTTAACCTTGCTGACAAGAATAACTAGCCGGCTCATTATGCAATAGGCACGCGGTCAGACATTCCCTTACGGGCATAGTCCTCCCACTGCTTGTAGGCACACGGTTTCAGGTACTTTTCACTCCCCTCAATGGGGTGCTTTTCGCCTTTCCCTCACGGTACTGGTTCACTATCGGTCAGAATCGAGTATTTAGCCTTACGGGATGGTCCCCGTGGATTCAAGCAGGGTTTCTCGTGCCCCGCCTTACTCAGGTACCTGCTTCGAGTCCAGATAAATTTCGTCTACGCGCCTGTCACGCTCTATGGGGCCCCTTTCCAAGGGCTTTGACTATCTACTGGATTGGTAACTCTACTTGTTGCAGGCCCTACAACCCCCGTGCCACCGAAATGGAACGGGTTTGGGCTCATCCGATTTCGCTCGCCACTACTCTCGGAATCGAGGTTTCTTTCTTCTCCTGGGGGTACTGAGATGGTTCACTTCCCCCCGTTCGCTTGATCCCGCCTATGTATTCAGCGGGTCATACCTAGGTTTTGCCTAGGTGGGTTTCCCCATTCGGAAATCTCCGGATCAACGCCTGTGTGCGGCTCCCCGAAGCTTATCGCAGCTTGCCACGTCCTTCATCGCCTGATTCTGCCAAGGCATCCACCGTGCGCCCTTAGTAGCTTGTTCATAGAATTTACTCGCACGCAGAAACATACTCTGCTAATGCTTTAGTCCTTTACTTCGCCGTTTTATTATCCTAAAGACACTCAACACTAAATCTTCAGCTTTACTCCCAGAGAAAACCCGGGAAACTGAAGGCTCAGCCTTGTAGTTATATTTACCCAATCTATTCAGTTGTCAAACATCACAAGCAAGCGATACCGCTCACCAGCACACCCTGGGGTGTGGGACTTTTCCTCGTGCTGCTCCGGTTTCCCAGACGCCACACGCGTTCTGTCCAAGGCTCAGGATCACTACCAAAGTAGCTTCCTCAACCTCATACAGACTCTATCTTTCGAGTAAATGGTGGAGCTGACCGGGATCGAACCGATGACATCCTGCTTGCAAAGCAGGCGCTCTCCCAACTGAGCTACAGCCCCATTCAGAACAACTTAATCAGAGTACCGCTCGCGCGGCTTCCAATCAAGAGGTTGTGGTGGGCCTGGGTAGATTCGAACTACCGACCTCACCCTTATCAGGGGTGCGCTCTAACCAACTGAGCTACAGGCCCAGATCAGGGCGATACCGGCAGAGCCCTTGCGGACACCTGCCGGCAACCCTCTGATTTACCTTGAGCTCACTGCAAACGCAGTTGGCTCTCGAAAGATTTTCGAGGACACAGTTGAACGTGCTCACCGGCTACGCCAGTGATGACCATCGCATAGATGGGTATTAGACCAAAGAGAGGCTTAGTTCAAGCTCTCCAGGATAAATCCTGGAGGTTGTCTGACCTCAGTCGAACTCGGCACAATGGCCGTCTGCGATACGCAGAGCGTTTTGACTTTGTCAGACTGGTTCTCTTTAGAAAGGAGGTGATCCAGCCGCAGGTTCTCCTACGGCTACCTTGTTACGACTTCACCCCAATCATGAATTATACCTTGGGCGGCTGCTCCTCTTGCGAGTTAGCGCACCGACTTCTAGTACGACCCACTTTCGTGATGTGACGGGCGGTGTGTACAAGGCCCGGGAACGTATTCACCGCAGCGTTCTGATCTGCGATTACTAGCGATTCCAGCTTCATGGAGTCGAGTTGCAGACTCCAATCCGAACTGAGGCCGGCTTTTTCCGATTGGCTCCCCCTCGCGGGTTCGCAGCGGTTTGTACCGGCCATTGTAGCACGTGTGTAGCCCTGGACATAAAGGCCATGAGGACTTGACGTCATCCCCACCTTCCTCCCCGTTATCCGAGGCGGTTTCGCTAGAGTGCTCAACTAAATGGTAGCAACTAGAGATAAGGGTTGCGCTCGTTGCGGGACTTAACCCAACATCTCACGACACGAGCTGACGACAGCCATGCAGCACCTATATACCGGTCTATTGCTAGACGCCGACGTTTCTGCCGGATTCCGGTACATTTCGAGCCCAGGTAAGGTTCTTCGCGTTGCGTCGAATTAAACCACATGCTCCACCGCTTGTGCGGGCCCCCGTCAATTCCTTTGAGTTTCAGCCTTGCGACCGTACTCCCCAGGCGGATTGTTTATCGCGTTAGCTTCGACACGGCAGGATTGGGTACCTGCCACATCAAACAATCATCGTTTAGGGCTAGGACTACCAGGGTATCTAATCCTGTTTGCTCCCCTAGCTTTCGCGCCTCAGCGTCAGTAATGGTCCAGTGAGCCGCTTTCGCCACAGGTGTTCCTTCCGATATCTACGCATTTCACCGCTACACCGGAAATTCCACTCACCTCTCCCATACTCAAGCCCGGCAGTTTTCCGTGCAGACTTCGAGTTGAGCCCGAAGATTTCACACGAAACTTGCCAAACCGCCTACGCGCCCTTTACGCCCAATAATTCCGAACAACGCTTGCCCCCCTCGTATTACCGCGGCTGCTGGCACGAAGTTAGCCGGGGCTTCTTCTATAGGTACCGTCATTATCTTCCCTATCGAAAGGAGTTTACGTCCCAAGAGACTTCATCCTCCACGCGGCGTTGCTGCGTCAGGGTTTCCCCCATTGCGCAAAATTCCCCACTGCTGCCTCCCGTAGGAGTCTGGACCGTGTTTCAGTTCCAGTGTGTCCGTGCGCCCTCTCAGGCCGGATACAGATCATTGCCTTGGTGGGCCATTACCCCGCCAACTAGCTAATCTGCCGCGACCTCCTCTCCAAGCGCATTGCTGCTTTGACTCGTAAGTGTTATGCGGTATTAGCTAAGGTTTCCCTCAGTTATTCCCCACTCGGAGGTAGATTAGTCACGTGTTACTCACCCGTGCGCCACTTTACTCAGGACCGAAGTCCCTTTCTCGTGCGACTTGCATGTGTTAGGCACGCCGCCAGCGTTGATTCTGAGCCAGGATCAAACTCTCGTTTGAATGCTGGTTGCACTTACTAACTCACGGAGGTGGTTAGCATAGGTGCCCGGTCTAGCCTCGAAAGCTAGCCGGTTTAAAACAAGTGAGAATGACTAAACCGTAAGGTCCAATGCATCTCACGACTGGCACGTTCAACTATGTTGTCAAAGATCCTTGTCAGATCAGGCCTAAGCCGTCTGCTTTGGATCAAGGACGCCGTAAGTCATAGACTCAACGGTTGTGTCCTCGAACTTGTATGGGCTGCAATGGTCTTGATTTGGGACTTAACAAGTAAGTCACTTTCTACTCGCTCGCTGCTTCCCGGTTGCTACTTCGTAGCTCCTACCAGGACCGCGTCGCTTTCGCTCTCGACTGCCGTTCACCAACTTTTCTAGAGTATCGCGATTTCGCTTGCCTGTCAACTCGCTCGCTTCTATACTATTTCGTTCGCTTCTCGATCCTCATGGTCGACGTAGGCCCGCGGCCACGAATTGGAAATAGCTAAAAGCAGCGATGACTCTCGCGAATTCGCGCTCCAGCCGCTCCACCCTCAAACCACAAAGGCTTCACGCTTGGCGCACAGCTTTACAGCACCAGAAATCTCAAACCATCCAAAGGAGCAAACGCGAACGTCTGTCCCGGAGCGTAGGCCCCTAATCTTTACTGCAGTGTCTTGGGCTTGTCTTTGGATTGACCAGGACCCGAAGGCCCCCGATACCAATCATGCGTGACAAACGCTTGGACTGCTGTGCCGCTCTCGCGAGTCTTACGCCGCAGGCTGCCTTCCGGCTACCCACTCGATCCGCGACATACCGCCCGCCTGATCGACTTTTCTTTTATACAAGCGACTTCTGCTTGCGTCAAGCGGTAATGTTCTCCGCTTTGTTTCGCGCCTCACAACTGCGCTCGACTTGATTGACATTACCGGAGCCAGCCGTGCTCTGCAACCCCGTCTCTCCAGGCAACTGAGGAAAACCTCCGCTACATCGCGATAATCACCCCGTAAACATTGGGTGAACACGTCTTAAAGATTTTGCTCGCGAGGAGGCGCCCTAACAATGAGGCACTCGACAATGCCCTTTTGATACCCTTATTTTCTCGCGACTGCGACTATTGAGGCTCCACTATGCCCATCCAAACCACCGACAAGATCTGGCACAACGGTTCACTGATCCCCTGGGCCGACGCAAACATCCACGTGATGTCGCACGTGGTCCACTACGGCTCGTCGGTTTTTGAGGGCATTCGCGCCTATACACAGGGAGAGAAGGCCGGCGTATTCCGTCTGCGTGAACACATGCAGCGCTTCATCGACTCCGCGCGCATCTACCGCATGCCCCTCCCCTATACGTTGGATCAACTGATGGAGGCAGTCGTCAGCGTCGTCGAGACCAACGGCGTCGCCCCCTGCTATATCCGCCCCGTCGCCTTCCGCGGCTATGGCGAAATCGGCGTCAACCCGCTCAAGTCGCCGGTTGAGATCTACATCGCGAACTTCCCATGGGGCAAGTACATGCCAGGCCACCAGGGCGCAGACGTCTGTGTCTCCAGCTGGAACCGCCTCGCACCCAATACCATGCCTTCACTCGCAAAGGCCGGCGCCAACTACATGAACTCGCAGTTGATCCGTATGGAAGCGGAGATCAATGGCTACGCGGAAGGCATCGCACTCGATCGCAACGGCTACCTTAGTGAAGGCTCCGGCGAGAACCTCTTCCTTGTCCGCGAAGGCAAGCTGCTCACGTCGCCCCTCGCGAACTCCGTCCTCAACGGCATCACCCGCGCCTCCGTCATCCAGATCGCGCGCGAACTTGGTATCGAAGTGATCGAGCAGGCCATGCCCCGCGAGATGCTGTACCTCTGCGACGAGGCCTTCTTCACCGGTACCGCTGCAGAGGTCTCGCACCTGCGCTCGGTCGATCGCATCGTCATCGGCGACGGCACCATGGGTCCTGTCACGAAGCAACTGCATGATGAGTTCTTCGCCCTGGTCAACGGCACCACGGCAGACCGCTTCGGCTGGCTCACGCCGGTCAACGTGAAGGTCGAAGAAGCAGAAGCAGTCACCGCCTAAACCCTCACAGTCGCATCGCCAACGGGCCTGCCGCCAAAGCAGGCCCGTTTTGTTTGCCCCGCGTTCCCCCGATCCAGCTCCAGAAAAGCCACGCGCGCAATCACCTTGCGTCGACCGCTCCCCTCCGATACCTTCGTAGTTAGTTCCCCTAACCAATTCAACGCAGTGCCGCGGCATACCCGCGCGCAGGCGCAGCCGCACCCCACGAAGGGATATCGCTCATGAGCCTGACTCGTCGCAGCTTCCTCAATCGCGTTGCGCATCTCGGTGGCTACTCCGCCGCATTCTCCACCATGAATGCACTCGGCCTGCTCGGCAATGCCGAAGCCTCAGCACTGCCGCCACTCTCATCCACACTTGGGCAAGGCAAGTCGGTCGTCGTCCTCGGCGCGGGAATCGCTGGACTCGTCTCGGCGTACGAGTTGCGAAAGGCCGGCTACACCGTCTCCATCCTCGAAGCCCGCAACCGTCCCGGCGGCCGCAACTGGAGCGTAGGCAAAGGAACCGACGTCGTCTTCACGGACGGTACGAAGCAAAGCTGCACCTGGGAAGACGGACACTACCTCAACGCCGGTCCCGCGCGGCTCCCGTCCATCCACAAGACAATCCTCGGTTACTGCTCAGAGCTCGGCGTCCCGCTGGAAGTGGAAGTCAACGTCTCGCGCTCTGCGCTGCTTCAGTCCGACAAACTGAACAGCGGCAAACCCGTCGAACAGCGCCAGGCCGTCTACGACACCCGTGGCTACATCGCAGAACTACTCACCAAATCCATCAACAAACGCGCGCTCGATGAAGAACTCAGCGGCGAGGACTCGAAGCTCTTGCTGGACTTCCTTGCTGGCTATGGAGATCTCGATAAGAAGGCAAAGTATCACGGCACCACACGCGCAGGCTTCGTTACACCGCGCGGTGCCGGTGCTGATCAGAGCAAGCTGCACGACACGATACCGCTCCATGACCTGCTCGTCGCAAACTTCTCCAAGGCCGAGTTCTACGAAGACCAGATCGACTGGCAGGCCACCATGTTCCAGCCCGTCGGCGGCATGGACCGCATCCCGTACGCCTTTGCAGAATCGCTCAAAGGCCTCATCCAGTACGACTGCCCCGTCAGCGAGATTCGCAAGACTGCCAGCGGCGTGCGCATCGCCTACAAATCCGGCAACGAGTCCAGGGAAGTGAAAGCTGACTTCTGCATCTGTACGCTACCCATCAGCGTATTGCAGGGCATTCCGAACGACTTTAGCCCGGCGATGCAAAAGGCCTTTCACGGCATGCCCATGGCGGCGCTCTACAAAATGGCATGGGAAGCACCGCGCTTCTGGGAGAAGGAGCACAACATCTACGGCGGCATCTCCTTCCTCGATCAGCCCGTCGATCTCGTCTGGTACCCCAGCGACAAGATGTTCTCGAAGACCGGCGTCATCCTCTCAGGCTTCAACGCCATCGGCGATGAGAAAGGTCATCTCACCGCGCTCGGCAAGATCCCCACGATGCAGGGTCGCCTCGAATCATCCCGGAACAGCGTCAACCTTCTGCACCCGGGCTGCGGCCAACATCTTACGAAACCCATCTACATCGAGTGGACGAAGGTCCCGTACAGCATTGGCTGTTATGCGAACAATCACTTGGACGAATCGCAGGCTGCTTATAGCCAGTTGATTCAACCGGAAGGTGCGCTAATGCTGGCAGGCGACTATGTCAGCCGCATCGTCGGCTGGCAAGAGGGGGCGGCACTCTCTGCACACAAGGCCGTGGCTCACATCGTTTCTATGACGAAAAGTTAGACATCACCACACATAAAAGACCGGCCACCATCTAAGGGTGGCCGGTTCTTTTTATGCATCTAGAGAATCAGGTCTTATTGCCCGTCGCTGGGTTTATGCGCACCGATCAACTCCGGCAATTTCACCGGGCTAAGCTTCTGCACTTGCTCACTTACCGCACGACGGGTCCGCTTATATGGCTGCAACTTCACCGGCATGCCAGTCTTCAACGACTGCTCCGCTGCCACCAGGATGCGCACATCCAGCATGCCTTCCTCGCCATCCGGCTCCGGATCCGTACCGTTGATCACGCACTCTGAGAAGTACTTCAACTCCCCGCCAAACTGGTCTGTCTTGTTAAAGCTCTCTTTGCTTTCCTTCATATCGATCTTGACCACATGCGCCACACCGCCCGGCATACCGTAAGCGGGATCGCTGTACAGGCTGCCAAGCTCGCCCACGATACGGAAGTCATCTAGATCCTGTCCGCTATAACTCACTACGAACGCCGCAATGCGGTTTGCATCGAACTTCATCGTCACGGCAACCGTGTCATCGAAGTTGTATTTCTCATCGGTGTTCACGCCGGTCGCAAATACCTCGATCGGTTCCGCACCGAAGAGAGTCCGCACCATGTTAATCGGATACGGGCCCATATCCGGCAGCGGTCCCGCCCAGTAACCATTCTTCGCGCGATGGTTCTGCCCGCTCACCAGCTGCGAGAAGCTCGAATTAAAGTACCGAATCGTCCCAAGCTCGCCCGACCGCACACGCTCCAGCGCCTTCAGCGTCCCCGGCTCAAAATGCAGCCGGTACGCAACCATCAACTTCGCACCTGTCTTCTGCGACGCGGCAATGATGCGTTGACACTCATCCACGCTCACAGCCATGGGCTTTTCCAGCAGCAGATGCAGCCCCGCTTCCAGCGTCTTCACGGCAAGCTCAACATGGTCGAAGTTAGGCGTCGCCAGGTACACAGCATCCGCCACATCGGCCTTCAAGAAGTCGTCGTACTCCTCATAGCTATAGCCATGCTCAATCGTCGGATACTTCTCGGCCAGCTTCTCCGTCTTGTATTCGTGACCGGTAACAATCGTCGTCACCACAGAGTTACCCGTGTGTTCCACGCCAGGCAGCAGTGCGGTCTGCGAGATCCAACCCGCGCCAACCACTGCGTACCGCACCTTACCGCCGTCAACCTTCTTCGCTGTCGTCATCTCTTCTATCCTCTGAAACTCATCGGACGGCGACGGACACAGACGAAGATGCCCACGCGGCGTGAAGCAGCGTGGGCATCATTGGAGTGCGACGACGAACCTCTAAGGCTGCGAAACAGCCTCAATGGGTTTGGTCGTCAGCGCCCCTTGGGGGTTATCTTCCACATCCCAGCCCGGCAGCTGCATGTCGCCCGTGATCAACCGTGAACCATCCGTGAAAAACAGGTAAGTCCATGCCCAGTTACGAAACACGCTCAACCGGTTGCGGAAGCCGATCAGGAAGAAGATGTGCACCACCAACCAGGAGATCCACGCAGGAAACCCGCTCAGGTGTCCTTTGAAAGGCCATTTCACATTGGCGACTGCGGCACTGCGACCAATCGTCGCCATGTCACCCTTGTCGTGATAGTGGAAAGGCTTCTTCATCTTCTCGCCCTTCACCTCCAGGGCGATCGTCTTCCCGGCATAGTCTCCCATCTGCATGGCTGGCTGTGCCACACCCGGGACAGGCTTGCCCTCACTCATCGCATGCGCCAGATCCCCGCACACAAAGATCTCCGGATGCCCCACAGGATGTAACTGCTCATCCACAAGGACAGCGCCACGCTTATCCACCTCGACACCCAGCAGCTTGCCCAGTGGAGAAGCCTGTACACCCGCAGCCCAAAGCGTCACCACGGAGTCAATGCGCTCATGGCCATCCACAACGACATAGCCAGGCTGCACGTCGGTGACTCGCGTATTTGTCCGGACCTGTACATCCAGCTCCGCTAACTGCTTCAGAGCGCTCTGCTGCAAGTCTTCGGGATATGCGCCCAGAATCGTCGGCGAACCCTCCACGATCAACACTCTCGCTGTTGCAGGATCGATGTGTTTAAAGTCACGGCGAATATAAAGTTTCGCAATGTCAGAGATAGCTCCCGCAAGCTCAACACCCGTGGGCCCGCCACCAATCACGACAAAGTTCAGCGCAGGATGCCGTCCCGTCTCCTGCATCTGCCCTTCGGCCAGCTCGAACGCTAGCAACACCCGTCGGCGGATCTCAACCGCATCCTCAATCGTCTTCAGCCCAGGTGCCAGGTGCTCCCACTCATCTTTGCCAAAATACGAGTGCGTCGATCCGGTCGCCAGAATCAGGTAGTCATACTCCAGCACGGTGCCGCTCTTCAACGTGGCACGTCGCGCCGCAGTATCGAAGCCCGTGACCTCGTCCATCAGCACCTGCGTATTCGGCGACCGCAACATAGCCCGGATGGGCTGCGCAATGTCCGCGGGCGAAAGCACCGCCAGTGCTACCTGATACAGCAATGGCTGGAACGTATGGTGATTTCGACGATCCACCAGTGTCACGTTCACTTCGGCATCGGCAAGCGCCTCCGCTGCCTTCAACCCGGCGAAACCACCGCCGACAATCAACACCCGCTTGCGGATCCCACCTGTCACGCCGTTCGTCATCCGAACTCCTGTCTCTCTGTTCTCCCTCGTTCGATGCGTACCGAGCCGCCACCGTCGCGCAACTCTTTTCGACCGTCTCCTCTAGCCAAGCTTCTAAGGTGTCTTCTGCAGTGTCACGGTAACCGATCCCTGCGTCCCAACGGCCGCCGTAATCTTTGTAACAGCAGAGGTATTCGCATACTCCAACGGAGTCACCGTGATCAATCCATCGTCATCACTCATCACCTTGGTGCTGCCCTTGCCATACACCGGAGCCGTAGGGCAACGACCACCAGGCGCACAAGCCGGCTGCCACCCGCTGACGGCTTGGTACACCGTTACCGCCGCGCCCGCCACCGCATGCCCCGCAGTGTCCACCACGCGCAACGACACCGCCGCCAGCGTCCCTGCCGCCGTCAGGCTCTGACCATCGCCACTCACCACCGCAAAACGAAGATCCGCCGCAGGCACCGCAATCAGATTCTGCACAGCACACACACTAGCCCAGGCACATGCCTGCACAGTCGCAGCCTCAGAGTCGCGCAGCGATCCCGCCGTCGCCACCACTGAAACGCCATCCGCACCCGTGACAGTATTCGCCGCCAGCAAAGCAGCGCGAGTCGAAGACGAACTCCAAACCACGGCCTCGCCTGCCTGCACCGCGCCATCGGCCGTAACCACCACCGCCGGCCGGAAGCTCGCGCCAACGCCCGCCGCAACATACGCGGTGGGCCGCAAAACCGTGACAGCCCGCGTCACCTGCGTAGCCGAAAAGCTAGTCGTCAAGGTCGATCCGCCAGTCGACCTCGCCACCATCGTCACAGCTCCCGCAGTCTGCGCCGTCACCTGCGTCGTGACGACGCCACTCGCATCCGTCACCAGCGTGCATGCAGCCAGACGGCAGGCAGAGAGAACCACACCACCACCGGCCGCAGTCAGCCGAATCGCGGCATTCCGAACAGCCCCACCACTCCCATCCGTTAGCAGCAATGTCAACGGAGCACTCGCGCCTACCGTGACAACCGACGGCGGCGCCACCCGCAGTGACAGCACATCCGTCACCGCTCCGTCATACGTCACGCCCCCTGTGATCGTCGAGCTCCCACCCGTCTGCAGATCCGTCACAACAACATCCATCGCGCCCGTCGAACCCAGTCGCGCGGCAGCCGGCGCAATCGCATCAATCGCCGTCAACGACACACTCGTCACCTGCGCCGCGACGCCGCCAACCATCACCGTATTGCCCTGCTGAAAGCCCATGCCCGCAATGTGAATCGCACCGCCGGCCGCAGTCAGCCGATCCGGCGACACCGTATCCGCATACAACAACCGCGCACGATACGTGAAGTCTGGACGGCCTTCTCCGCGAGCATCCGTCACGCCCACGCGCACGCGTTCACTCGACGCAAAAGACGCTCGCAGTTGCGTCATCCCCGTCCGTAAACCGTTAAACGCTACCGCCGCCCTCGCCAGCCCAGGAACCGCTCCAGTCGCGTCCGAACCATGCCACACTCCAATGAGCGGCATCGCCTTGCTCGCCGTCGCCGCACCGGTCTCATCCGTCGCAGTGACCTCCACCGTCGCAGACCGGCCCGCACGCACCGCGAACGTCGCCCACGATGAGTGCCCCACACCGCACAACCGTCCGCTCCAGACGCCATCGGATTGCACCTGCACCGGCTGCGACTCCGTGCCATCCGCACCAGTAATGCAGTCGCGCGTAGCGTCGGCCATCACCAGGCCGAAGTTGCCCACATACCCCGGCGTCAGGCTGTATGCCAGCGCATTGAGCGGCGTCCCGGAAGGTGCAGGCGCAGTCACACGGTAAGGTCCCACTGCGTAATTACCGACATACAGAGGATTGATCGGCTCCGTCGAGTAATAGAGCGATGTATTCGGAAATTGCGCGAGCGGAGGAATGCCGCCAAAGACGAAATAGCCCGCATTCGCCACCGTGGACCCATTAACTCCCGCAGTATCCCCAGAGCTTCCCGTGACCGGATTGCCACGGTCGCCCGCCGCTAGCATGCCCGACACCGCACTCGCATCCTGAAACGGCTCCGTCCCGTAACCGCCCCAGCGATAGTTCCGTTCCACCGTCACATTCACGCCCGCCATCCCCTGCCCATTCGGGAAGCTCAATGTGCCCGAAGGCTGCAGCCACGCCGTATCCGATCGCGTCAGGTCTGCATACAACAGTCGCAAACCGGCCACGTCATCATCGCGCAGCGTGAACGGCTGCGGCAGACACTGATACGTATAAAGCCCGCATAGAACATCGATGGGATGCATGATCGGCCAGTGCAACTGCTGTTGATACGTCGGTGCAGACGTGCCGGTAAAAACATTGTCATTTAGCTGCGACCAGCCCACACCCGCCACTCGACCGAACACCCGCATCAACTGGTACTGCAGTTGCAACTGCTTCTCCGGCGTCGTCCCACTGCATCGGCCATTGATCACGATCAGCGCATGCGCAATCTTTCCCGGCTGAATAAATAAGTCCGTACTCTCCGTCACGCCATTCGTGCGGCAACTCGTGGGACCACTCGCACCAGAGCCCAACAACATATCCGTGATCGCGCCGTCCGCATCGAACACCACCGCAATCTGCTTCGCACCGTAGTTCGTCTTCGCCGCATCCGCAGGCCACACCGGCCCATTCGATCCCAGGTAGACGTTGTCGCCACTCACATCTTCGGCAAGACCGCCGCCGTTCGTCAGCGTGAACGGAACGCCGCTCACATTCCACACCCGCGCTGCGGCATCCACCATCGCCACTGCCGTCGCGTGATCGACCGACGCACTCAGCGGCCCCGCATCCACGAAGTACTGCACGTCGCTGCGATACCAGCCCATCGCCTTGCCGGCATTCGTCCACTGCGTACTTGCCACGAATCGCGGTGTCGCAGCATATCCCCCGCCGCACAGCATCAGCAGCCCTGCAACGAAAGCACTCCACCAGCCCGCGCGATTCAATGCGCACGCTCCGCACGCTGCTGCCAGGCATGCAGCATATCCATCACCACCGCTCGATCCACACGAGCGTTCGCATCATCTTGCACAACAGCAGCCTCGGAAGCCTCCGAGGTCTCCGTCTCGCCCTGCAGCAACGATCGCGCCGCAGCAGCGCTCGCCGCCATCACAGACGGCATAGCCTCCAGCCGCATCCGAGCATCGGCAACAGCAATCGATCCACCCGACGCACGCAACGCAGCCGCCGGTCGCAGACGAGCCGCATCCGTCACAGCAACATGCACCGCAATCCAACGCAGATCCGCCGAGCCTGTCGCCGCATCACCCTTTAACGAAATCGCTCCGTCCGCCACCGGCGTTGCATAGGCCGCGACAGACGGCGCATGCAGCAACATCAGCAGGTGCTGACCGACAACGTAGCGTGATGCGTTGTCACGCCAAAGGCCGCTCCACTCGCGCAACGTGTAAATGCTGCCTGTGGTCGCACCGCGCACACCGTCGTCCACGGCAAACCGCACAGCAACAACTTCCTCACCGCGCTGCACCGCAACAATCTCGCCCGCAAACACAATGTCTGCCGCCGCAAACATTGTCTCCAGTGCCTCACCGATCGTCACAGGCAAAGCTGCATCATCGGCGACGGCCGCAGGCCGCACCCCATGCGCTCGAAGAGCATCATTGACACTCAACTGCGCCTCCGTGACCACCGCGCCCAACCACACCGCGCAAATGCCCGCGCACACCGCACCACTTCGCCGCCGCTCTCTCACCATCGAGCACCGCCCTCGTGTCCCTCATCGGCACACGCAGCAGATGCTTCACGGTCAGCCCTCGAACGGTTTCAACTGTGCCGCAGACGGCGGCGGCGTCAGCAGACTGATCACCACCAGCGCCAGCACAGACATCAGCAGCGCCGGCAGAATCGCATCGCGCTGCGCCAGCATCGGCGGCAGCGTATGCTTCACAAACTGCGAGTCCCATCCGATCGTCACCACCGTCCCAATCGCAATCGAAGCTACCGCACCCGCAGCCGTCGCCCGCTTCCAGAAGAACGCCGATAGGATCACCGGCGTCAGCGCCGCGGCATAGATCGTGTACGCATACAGGCTCATCGCCAGCACACTCTCCGTACCCAGCGACTGCCACAGCGACCAAAGCCCCAGCAGCACCACCATGCCGCGCGACACCAGCAGCACTACTCGGTCACCGGCAGTCGGCGCAATGTATCGAACGAACACATCATTCACCAGGTTCGTCGCAGGGCTGAAGAGATAGTTATTCGCCGTCGATATGATCTTTGCGAAGATCGCGCCCATCATCAGCGCACCCAGCAACTGCAGCGCACCGCTGCCCTGCAATCCATGCATCGCGCTGAACGCCAGGATCTCGCGCGGATGCTGACTCACCTCACCCGTCGGGAACAGCGCCGATCCAGTCACCGCAAGCGCGGCGATCACCGTCTCCAGAATCACCGTGCCGATGATCCATCCCACCACGGCACGGCTCGCATCACGCTGACTCTTCGCACTGAAAAACTTCTGATACATCGACTGGTTTCCCAGCATCAGCAGGCACGTTGGTAGAAACAGCTCCGCCGCCTGCACACCGCTGATATCGCCGAACGTCTGAAAGTGCGTAGCCGGCAACGCCGCATGCACCGCACTCCAACCGCCCGCCACGTGGATCAGGATCGGCAGCGCAACCAGCATCGTCACCGTAGCCAGCGAGCCGATCACCACATCCATATAAGCGACTGACCCCATCCCCGCAATGGCCGTAAACACAATGACAAATCCAGCGATAAGATATCGCCCGCCAATGTTAGAAATGCTGTCCGGAAAGATTAGGTGCAGAATGTCGCCGCCACCAATCAGCTGATAACTCGTGATCGCCGTATACGCAAACAACACCGCAATCACACCCAGCACACGCGCCGTCTGGTTGTAACGAGCCTCCAGCAGATCCGGAATCGTAAACTGCGCAAACTTCCGCGCACGCGGCGCAATGAAGTAGATCAGCAGCAGCCCTGCCCAACCACCGCCACCCTGCCACAACGCAGCGAAGCCATGCTTGTACGCATTCTCTGCACCGCCGAGCAGCGACCCCGAACCGACCCAGCTCGACAGCAGCGTGAACACCAGCACAGCAGCCGGCAGCGTCCGCCCGGCCACCAGGTAATCGGCCTTGGTCTTCGTCGCACGCAGCCGCGACAGCGACACCGCCAGCAGCGTCACAACAATAATGCCAACCACAATCCCGTAAAGACTCATGTCGCAATGAGTCTACCCGCAGCGCAAAAACCCGCCAACGCAGGCGCAGAAGATCGCATCGCCGAACGTGGATCAAGTCCGCTACGATCACGCTCAGACCCGCATCCAAACAACCATGCCAGACGCAGCCATCAACAACGCCCCTGTCCGTATCGACGGCCACGCCAAAATCACCGGCCAGGGCCTCTACACCGGCGACGTTAACTGCTTCGATCGCTACCTGCATCCCGGCGAAGCCGTCAGGCCCATGCTGCACGCCGCGGTCGTCCCCGCAGGCATCGCCTTCGGACGCGTTCTGCACTTGGACACGGCCGCGGCCCAAAGACTCCCCGGCGTACGCCTGGTCATGACACCTGCGAACGCGCCCAGGCTTAAAAAGATCCGCTCGCTCCTGATGAGCGAACAGTCGAACTATCTCCCGCTGCAGGATGACAACGTTCGCTATCACGGCCAGCCCATCGCTCTCGTCGTCGCGCAGACGCCAGAGATCGCACGCGAGGCTGCAATGCTGATCAACGCGACCTACTCGCCGCAGCCCGCTCTCCTCGACTTCGAACGCAACCTCGACAAGGTGAAGCCAGCCAAGAAGGTGGGAGCAGGTTCCAAAGGCGAAGTGAAACGAGGCGATGCAGAAGCCGCATTCGCTACAGCTCCCATCAAGGTCGACGCGCACTACGAGCTTCAGCCCGCACACCACAATGCCATCGAACCCGGCGCCACCGTCGCCTACTGGCACGCACACGATGGTCTCGCCAACCGCCTCACCGTCGTCTCCGCCACGCAGTTCGTCTACGGCGACGCCGTAGCTCTCGGCGAAGCCTTCGGCCTCGGCGTCAAAGACAAGCTGCCGCGCATCGTTGCGCAGGTACTCGTCGGTAAAGAGTTCGACAGCGCCGTCCGCGTCATCGCACCACTCATCGGCGGTGGTTTCGGTTCAAAGGGCGGCGCAAACCACACCATGCTGCCCGCCATGGCCGCAAAGCTCCTCGGCCATCCTGTAAAGCTCGTACTCACCCGCCAGGACACCTTCAGCCAGATGCCCTATCGCGGCGGCGCAGACATCCGTCTTCGCCTGGGCGCAACACCCGACGGCAAGCTGACAGCGCTCGTCCAGGAAAGCCTGCTCCAGTCCTCCGAGACCGCCAGCTTCCTCGAACCAACCAGCGAAGTCACGCAACACCTCTACGCCGTCCCCAACTTCCACGCGACGCACAAGGTTCTGCGACTCAACACCAACTCCCCGGGCTGGATGCGCGCGCCCGGCGTCACCCCCGGCCAGTTCGTACTCGAAACCGCAATGGATGAACTCGCCGAGCAGTTAAGCCTCGACCCGATCGAACTCCGCCTCCGCAACTACGCGGAAGTCGATCCGGAAAGCGGTAAACAGTGGTCCAGCAAATCCCTCCGCGAGTGCTACGCACAAGGCGCAGAGCACTTCGGCTGGCACCGCCGCCAGGCCCGCAGTACAGAGCATCAAGGAGAAGAGCGAATCGGTTACGGAATGGCCACCGCCGCCTACCCCACCAATCACTTCCCCGCCACCGCCCGCCTCATCCTGCACGCCGACGGCACCGTCGTCGCACAAAGCGCCACGCAGGAGATCGGCCAGGGCGCCATCACATCCCTCTCGCAGGTCGTTGCAACCGAACTCGCGCTGCCACTTGATCGCATTCGCCTTGAGATCGGTGACACCACGCTTCCCTTCGGCGCTTTCTCCGCAGGCTCGTCCACATCCCTCTCCGTCGGCTCGGCCCTCCGCGTCGCAGCGCAGGAACTCGCCGAGCGGCTCGCACGCATCGCACGCGTCGACAAGGCCAGCCCGCTCTACCTTTGCGCGCTAAAGGACATCACCTTCCAGGGCGGCGTTCTCGCCCACCGCATCGAATCCGCCCGAAGGGACCCCGCAACCGCCGTTCTCTCCCGCGCGGGCCGCGAATCTCTCGAAGTGAAAGGCATCGCTGGCCGCACCTTCGGCAAGAGCGACTACGCCCGCATGGCCTTCGGCGCACAATTCGCACGCGTCGCCGTCAACGAGTTCACGGGCAGCGTCCGCGTCACACACATGACCGGAGCCTTCGCCGCAGGCCGCATCCTCAACGCACGAACCGCCCGCTCGCAACTCCTCGGCGGTATGGTCTGGGGAGTAGGCCACGCCCTGCTCGAAGAGAGTCTCCGAGACATCCGTCTCGGCGCCTGGGTCAACGCTAACCTTGCCGAGGCACACGTTCCCACCAACGCCGACGCACCCGACATCGAAGTCATCTTCGTACCCGAAGACGACACACGCGGCAGCGAGTTAGGCGCCAAAGGCATTGGCGAAATCGGCATCACTGGCGTCTCCGCCGCCATCGCCAACGCCATCCACAACGCAACCGGTCGCCGTCTGCGCAACCTGCCCATCACAGCCGAGCAGGTGCTCGGCCTCTAAGCCCCAAAACAAGCAGTAACCTACGAAGCCTTCCTGGCAACATTCACATCCACCCGCCCCACGGCAGAGGCCGGGGGCAGCGGGCACTCGCCATTCAGCAGCTTCTTCTCTGCCACCGCATGCTCAATCTCCGAGTTCACCTCGCCGCCCAGCAGGATCATCGCCCCCGTTAAGTAAAACCAAAGCAGCAGGATGATCACCGCACCCAGTGAGCCATAGGTCACCGAATAGCTGTTGAAGTAGTGCAGGTAGATACGCAGACCGATCGACCCGACGACCCAACCGAGCAGCCCCACGCAGCCACCTGGCGTGAACCACCGCCACTTCCGGTTTTGCACGTCCGGGCAGAAGTAATACATCACCTCGAACGACAGCACCATCAGCAGGCAGGCGATCGCCCAATAACACACGCGAAAAACCATGGCCAGCACATACGCCCCACGGAACAGGCCCTCCATGTGGTTGGCAGCCCAGTCTCCTGTAAATAGCGTCAATAAAGCCACGATCACAAGAGCTGCAACCATCAGCGTTAAGCCCATCGCCTGCAGCCTTGCCTTCCAGAAAGGACGCGTCTCCTTGACGTTGTAGACGGAGTTCAGCGTGTCCTGAATAGCAGAGATGCCCACGCTCGCAGAGAACAACGCAAACAGCAGGCCGAAGGTAACCTTACCCGTTGTGCTGGCGCTGGTCGTCTTCTGGAATGTATCGGTGACCAGGGCGAAGGCAGTGGGCGGAATCAGCTGGCCAATCTTCCCCAGCAGCTCGTAGTACAGCTTCCCACTCGACTGCGCAATCAGCCCCATCAGCGACGACATTGCAATCAACGCCGGAAAGATCGCAGAAAAGAACGAGTAAGCCAGCTGTGAAGCCCGGCCGAACAGGTTGTCCTCATCGATCCCCGTCCACGTCCGCTTCGCAACCTCCAACACCGGCACGCCCTGCAGATCCCACATGCTGCCCAGCGGCGAGTGCTGCACATGCGCCCAGGAGTTCTGCTCCAGAGCATGCAGGCTCCAGCCATTCGCATGTGCCTGCTTTGCCACATCGGCCGGCACGTTCGCTGCAGCCTTCGCACTCTGCTCACGCTCCTGCTCGCCGGTATTCGCGGCTGCGCGCTCGGTGGCCTCACGGCCCGTATTCGTGGGTTCGCTCATCGTTGCTCCGTGCTGCAACCTATTGCAGCCATTGGGGATAGGGACTCGATAGAGCGCCCGCGAAAATCGTCTACAAGCCGTTTGATGCACACACATCCCAAAATTGCCGTCTGCGCAGCCCTGCCGCCTTACGTAACCCGCATCGCACGGCGCTTTTCCACATCCAATCACTGTGAGCAATCCTAGTCCGCACCCGCCGGTTCTACGCAAGTTGCGCCAACTGTGGAGCGTCGTACGCGAGAGCCATCGCGCGCCGCTTGTCGGCAAGCCGAATCCGCCCAGGCTCGTCGACCCCGAGCAGCTCGGCATCACCTTCATCGGGCACTCGTCGTTCCTCGTGCAGATCGCCGGCCGCAACCTGCTCGTCGATCCTGTCTTCGAGACGCGGCTCGTCCTGCTCCGCCGCCAGCGCCGCCCCGGCATCCTGATCGACCACCTGCCACCCGTCGACGCTGTCTTGCTCACTCACGCGCACATGGACCACCTGAACCTGCCTTCCCTGCGCAAGATCATCCGTCACGCCACAAAGCTCACCGGCGTCGCACCGCAGGCCATCGTTCCCAAAGGCGTAGCCGACCTCGTCGAAAATCTCGGCTTCCGCAGCGTCACCGAACTCGAGTGGTGGCAGACCACCGCCCTTGACGCAGATCCCGCAGACGAACCCGTCTCCATCACGATGACGCCCGCACGCCACTGGGGCGCACGCATGTTCAAGGACACGCACCGCCAGTTCGGCGGCTACGTCATCGCCGGCGCAGGCCACAGCGTCTATCACTCCGGCGACACCGCCTACTTCGGCGGCTTCCATGAGATCGGCCAGCGCCTGCAGCCCCAGATCGCACTGCTGCCCATCGGGGCCTACTTTCCCGACAGCTATCGCGCCGTGCACACCTCACCGGAAGAAGCGCTGCAGGCCTTCCTCGACCTCGGCTCCGCAACCACCATGGTCCCCATGCACTACAACACCTTCCCGCTCGGTCGCGAGCCCATGACCGAACCGCCCATCCGGCTCGTCGCCGCAGCAAAAAAGGCCGGCATAGCCGGCCAGGTCGATGTCTTGGGCGAAGGCGAAACGATGGTGGTGAAACAGAAAGATCACAGCAGCCAGGGCCGCTCTATACGCTCTCGATCCGCATAAGCTTCGCCGTCACTTCGTCCGCGGTGACGCCAACAACGCGGACGATCTTAGAACGCGATAGCAGGCCCGAAGCAATCTCGACACTCAGTCGAGGCACGCCCAGCAGCCCGGCAAGGCAGCGAACCAGCGCATCGTTCGCCTTGCCGTCCACAGCAGGAGCCGTAAGCGCGATCTTCAGCGCATCGCCATACTCTCCCACAACGCCCTCGCGTGAAGCTCCCGGCTGCACCCGCACGGCAAAGCTCACGCCACCTTCGACGCTGCGCACCGCAAAGGCCAACGGCTAAGCCTCGTCTTCTTCATCCTTCGGCGCATACGTCCGCGTCCCAAAGATCGCCGATCCCACCCGCACGCACGTCGAACCCTCTTCAATGGCCACCGCAAAATCATGCGACATGCCCATCGAAAGCTCCGGCAACTTCATACCCGTCTCCGCCTCGGCAGCATCACGCAACTCGCGCAACTGCTTGAAGTAGGGCCGCGCATCTTCAGGATCATCGCTGTACGGCGGCACCGTCATCAGCCCGCGCACCTCGACACCATCCATCTCCTGGATGGCGTTCAGCAGGCCCGGCAGCGCATACGCCGTCACACCCTGCTTCGTCTCTTCGTCCGACAGCTTCACCTCAATCAGGATTGGCAGCACCTTGCCCACCTGGTCGCACACATCATGCAGCCGGCGAGCCACCTTCGCGCTATCCACCGCGTCCACCGCGCTGAACAGCCACGCCGCCTTGCTCGTCTTGTTGCTCTGCAGGTTGCCGATCAGGTGTACATCCATCTCGCCGACACCCTCACCCAGCAGCGAGTGCAGATCTGCACGCTTGTGCTCCCACTCCTGCACACGGTTCTCGCCAAACAGCCGCTGACCGGCGCGGAAAGCCTCCGCCACCGCGGGCGGTCCCCACGTCTTCGACACGGCAAGCAACTTCACATCCTCGGGCTGACGCCCGGCCTTGGCACACGCCGCGGCAATCTCAGCCCGCACCCGCTCCAGATTTTCTGCAATCGACATGCTTCCAGCTTATCTCGCGGCTGACTTCCCGCGAGAATTTCAGCACTACGACGACTTTCTGACCAGACCAACCTGCTTGCCGATCAGCCTGTCCAGCAGCCGCTTCGGCAACAACCGGGGCACCGTCCAGTTCTTGAACTGCTGCGGAACCACAGCGTACCGAACCTTCGGCTTACCCGCCGTCAGCGCTATATGGACGACGCGCCCGATCTCCTCCGCGGGCAGCCCCTTCTTGGCTTCCATCGCGAAGTACTCCCGGAAACGCTGCAGCAATGGACCGTAATCCGTCGCATCGAATTCCCTGTAATCGTCAGCCATTCCCTTATTCCAGATCGGCGTCAGCACCGCCCCCGGCCCCACCACGATCACATCGATGCCATACAGCATCAGCTCCCGCCGCAGACTCTCCGACATCCCCTCCAGCGCAAACTTCGAGGCAGAATACGCTCCCACAAACGGCACTCCCAACTTCCCGGAGACCGAACTGATCTGCACAATGCGCCCCGGCTCGCCCGTCCGCCCCGGCTCACTCCCCAGCAGCGGCGCAAACGCCTGCGTCACCATCATCGGCCCAACCACGTTGACCTCCATCTGCCGCCGCATCTCCGACGGCTTCAGGTGCAGCAGAGGACCAGGCACCACAATGCCCGCGTTATTCACCAGCCCTGCGAGCCGCTCCGTCCCCAGCATCTCCCGCACGCGCGCCGCGGCCTGATATACCGCAGCCTCATCCGTCACATCCGCCAGCAGCGGTACAAAGTCCCCGCCAAACTCCGCGCTCAGCCGGTCCGCATCGCTCTGCTTACGCACCGTCCCAAAGACGCGAAATCCCTTGCCAAGAAGGAACTTCGCCGTCGCCCAGCCAATACCGGTCGACGCACCCGTGATCACCACACTCCGCTTCGCACTCATGACACGCTCCAAGATGAACACTGTCCACCTTCAACGTGTTCACCGTACACCTTCGCACCGGGTGGGTCAAGATGTACAGTGATAACCATGGCGTTCCCCTCCAAGACAGACCGCGTAACCATCCTTGCGGCAGCCATCGAACAGGTTGAACTCCACGGTCTGCGAGGCCTCTCCCTGCGCTCGCTTGCAGCCTCGCTCGAACTCGCACCCAACGCGCTCTACCGCTACTTCGCCGACCGGAGCGTCCTCGAATCCGCACTCGCCAGTGAGGCTACCGCACGACTTCACGTCGCGATGCAGCGCGCGGTACGCAAAGGAACGCCCGAGCAGGCGATCCGCGGCATCGCGCGAGCCTACCTCACCTTCGCCCGCAAACACCCCAACCTCTACGAACTCCTGCTGCTTCCCTGCGACGCAGCAAGTGAAGAAGCAACGGCCCGTCAGGCTCTTGGGCTCTTCGTCACGGAATACGTCACCGCGCTCACGGGTCCCGGGCAAGCGGACGAGGCAAAGGTTGCGCTGTGGGCCTTCCTGCACGGCATGGCACAACTCGAAGCAGCCAATGTCTTCGGCGACGAAAACCCCGCCAACAGCCTCGACTTCGGCCTCAACGCCTGGATCACCGCAGCCTCCGCAGCCCATCCACGGAAACGCTGACATCGCTCCAGGACCAGCCGGGCAAAGCCAGCGTTAGCTACCGCCGGGCGCAACTCCTGACGCCCGCAGCCGCTCCGCCGCATCCTTCATCGACCCCACAGCAGGCACCATCGCCCCCGCCTTCGCCAGGCCAAACTGCGGCATATTCACGTACACCGTCTCGTAACTGCCCGGCTTCTGGAGATAACTCTCGTGATACACGCCAACCGCCGTATTCCCGCGCGCAGCCTTGTTGAACGCCGCCCACGCCGGCAGATGTTCCTTGTCCCGCGCATGCGCATACGCATGCAGTTGGTAATAGCTACGCCAATACTGCAGCGTCATCACATTGCGATCGGCCAGGTTCATAAACAACTCGGCATGCAGCAGCCCCAGCTCCGGCTGCCGAAACAGCTCCTGCAACATACGAGGCATGGCCCGCGACACCGGTAACCACTTGTTCACGGCCAGCAAATTGTTGATCCGCATGCCAATCACGAAGACAACAAACTCGCCCTCCATCGTCCCTGCAAAGCGTCCCGCTTCAATCTTGGCCATCCCAGCCCTCCAACAACATCTACATGATGCTCCGCCACCTGGTCCTTGCGTAGAGAAGAGCATCATCCAGATGGCATGACAAACGTCATGAATCGCGGAGCCAACCACAATGATCGCGAGAGCTACTACTTCCGAAAACCCCACTCTGCGGAAGCCACGGAATTCGATACAGCTAACCAGTCAGGTTTCCTTAATTGTTCGGGGCTTCCGAGTCGTACGCGGTTGCAGCTGCTTGCTCTTAAGGGAACGCGCACGGCAAATGCAATGATCCGGAACGGTTGTCGAGCGCGCCTGCATCCTAACAACGAGAATGAAGAATCCCCTTAAGACCTACACGTCGCCATGGGAAGGGCGGCTGATCCTTGCTTGCCAGAAGTGCCAGAAGAAGTTGAAGGGCAACGATGACCTGCATGCGCTCGCAAAGCTTGCGAAAACCGTAAAGAGATACAACAAGCTACATCCCACGAAGACTCTGGAGATAGTCAACGTACCGTGCATGGACCTGTGTCCCAAGAACGGCGTGGCGGTCTGTGACCCTTGCAACCCCCTGCGGCTCTCGATTCTGAGGTCCGCAGAAGACATCGAACGACTCGAACGATGACCGAATCGGCGCCGACGCAGATTTCAGCCAGAGCTCCGGCGGCACAGTTTCCGAAAACCCGACTTTTGAGGAACACGTCAGGTTCTTGGCGATACACTTCGGCCAGATGAAATCAAGCCTGGATGGTTAATGCTAGGCGCGTCTGTCTTATCGTTTGGATACTGTTTCGCGCAAGAAGTCGTTCCGCGGGCATGTTGGTCCCATGATCAGTAAAACAACGCCAATACGGCCGAGGAAACGATGGCAAGGCAGAGGGCTCTGAATTTAGTCCAATTCAAAGTGGGGAGATCGGGCCTTTGAGTGAAGAGAAACTGAATTCAGTATTCGCGGTCTGGCATAGACACGAAGTAGGCACAGCATCCGACGAGAAGTTGATTGGTGTGTACGCTAGTGTCCCAGAGGCAGAGGCAGCTATAGCTCGGGTTGCGAATAAGCCAGGCTTCCGCGATACGATGAGTGGGTTTGAAATACAAGAGTACGTTATCGGGCGAGATGGGTGGACAGAAGGATTCATTTCTGAAGATGAAGCGCTTGAGTGATCTGAATCACCGGCAAAGAACGGGACACAGAATCACTACGCTGCTCACTTCGACGGATGATGGTGAGACCAGCCTGCCAGACGTTTCGCCTATCGACCAATGGTGGAATCCGCTCAGTTGGTTTGTTCGCAGCCGAAAACGATCATCGTATCTTTAACGCCCGTCGCACCCTGAAATGGGATCCTGCGCCTCCACAAAACGGGGTTTTCGGCAACTCCGAGTTCGCTGTTTCCGAAAACCCGACTTTCGAGGAGCTAAGCCCCCTTGTGACTACCAATAGGTTCAGCTGCGCCAATCCGATGTATTTTGATTGAAGATGCCATCACTTCTAACATCACTTGCGGAGTGATTCCGTCGAAACCTAGTAGCACCACATCACGATAGCCCTGTTGATTTGTGGCGACCCAGCTCCAGCCGAACGGCTGACCCACGAAACCTTGCCAGAGATCAGATGAACTAAGGTCCACACACTCATCCGCTTTTAGCGTTGCGCCTGCATTCACGCTGATCGTGTCATCTTCCTCATTCACTTGGATCAGCAAGGTACCCTTTTCGAAGACAAGCCAAATAGCTTCCGGCTCGTCTTGCCCACTGCGCCAAAGAACCTTGGAAAGCCGTTGACCTTCGATGGAGTGAAAGGCGTCTAGATAAGCTTGCATAGCTCATCTTCCCATGCGAGCGTGTCATTTCGCGCAAAACGGTGTTTTCGGCAACTCCCGACGCTCTGTTTCCGAAAACCCGACTTTTCGGGAACTGGCAGCCGAAGGGTTTGCGACAACATTTCGGTGATTTACTGGAGCACCAAAGCTAACGTGCGCAGCGCCCTACCTGCCCACGACTCCGTGTCCCTCACCTGTGCGATAGGTCCTGAGATGGTGGCGTAGACGGCCAAATGGGACCAGACGAAATAGCAGTGCAGCCATGCAGTCTCTCCCTCCAAAGTCTCGGCGCACTCCTGATCTACCGATGAATCCGCACAGCGATCGCAGGGTCTGGAGGTCCACTCGGCATTACCCTTTTCCATCCGTTCCTCAAGCCGTCGTCGCGCGGTCACCTGGTTGCCATGTGTGCGCTGATGGCTTGAGAGTTGCAACAAGAGTGGCTCACCGCTCCGCCAGAAACTCACCGGAAGACCGTCCACATCGCGAACGATGTCGTCGGGCAGCTGAAGCTGATAGCTGGACGAGGGGCGGATAATCATTCGGTTAGTCTCTCAAAGCCTCCTATAGGCTATCGTTTCGTGAAAAACGGCGTTATCGGAAACTACCGAGGTTGTGCGACGTCAGGTGCGTGGAAACTATCGTTAAGTAAGTTTTCGGATCCGCTGTACTACCGCGAAGCCGCCCGATTCATCCGAAAACATCGGCACAAAAAGAAAAACCCACATCTCAAGATCGAGACGTGGGGTCATCCTTAAAAACAAAGCCACGAACTTACCGTCCGTGCTCTTCCAGATACTTCTCCACTTCAAGTGCAGCCATGCAGCCCGTACCGGCAGCCGTAATCGCCTGCCGATACCGACGGTCCTGGACATCACCCGCGCAGAACACGCCAGGGATCACCTTGCCGTCCTTCGTCGTAAAGACGTTCTCCGTGCTCTTGATATAGCCATCCTCATCCAGGTCCATCTGCCCCTCGAAGAACTTGGCATTCGGAGTGTGCCCGATACCCAGGAAGAAGCCGCTCAACGCAATCTCACTCACTTCGCCGCTGACGGAGTTGCGGATACGAATCCCGCGCACTTCCTTCTCCTCCACGCCGAGCACCTCTTCGACGATGGTGTTCGTCAGGAACTCGATCTGCGGATGCGCCATCGCGCGGTCCAGCATGATCTTGCTCGCGCGAAACTGTGCTGACCGGTGGATCAGGTACACCTTCGTTGCAAAGCGCGTCAGGAACATCGCCTCTTCCATCGCCGAGTCGCCGCCACCGATGACGCAGATGACCTTGCCCGAGAAGAAGAAACCATCGCACGTCGCGCACGACGACACGCCATGGCCGATCAGCGCCTGCTCGCTCGGCAGCCCCAGCCAGCGCGCGCTGGCGCCCGAAGCGACGATCAGCGTCCGCGTGTGGACGATCTTGTGGCCAAAGTTCAGTTCAATCGGCGACTTCGACAGATCGGCGCTCACCAGGTGGCCCATCTCCATCTCCGCGCCAAACTTCTCGGCCTGCTTGCGCATGTTTTCGACCAATTCTGGTCCTTGCACGCCATCCGGCCAGCCGGGGAAGTTCTCCACCAGCGTTGTGATCGAGAGCTGGCCGCCGGGCTCGTGGCCCTCGATCACCAGCGGTTTCAGGTTGGAGCGCGCCGCATAGATGGCAGCGGTCAGGCCGCTGCAGCCGGAGCCGAGGATGACGTTGTCGCGTGTCGTGCTGGGAATCGAAGAGGTGGGGTTCGACATGGTGTCCGATCTGAAGGTCTTGCCTGCGTTTGATGCATCTTGCACCGCGCACTTGCGCCGCGGGCAGGCAGCCCTCATTCTAAATGCGCCAACTCACGAAAGGATTCAACCCGCCCGCCCGGCGCAGACCACCCAAGCCCCGGCCGCCGCGTCCCATTGCCTGCTATGACCAAGACTCTGAAGCCTTTGCCCGATACGACGAAGAACCTGCTGAAGGGCGCGCTCGCCGGCCTCGTTGGCGGCCTCATCGCCACAGCCGCCAAGTCTGCCGCTGAAAAGCTCTACCCGCCACGCACCCACGGCGAACCCGAGCCGCCGGCAGTTCTCGCCGAAAAACTCGGCCAGCCAAAGCGCGAAACCACCGAAAAGAAGGTCGTCGAAGAAGGCATCCACTGGACCTTCGGCGCACTCGCCGGCGCGGCCTACGGCGTCATGGCCGAACTCTACCCGGCAGTCACCGCAAAGAACGGCGCCACCTTCGGCATCGCCCTCATGTCCATCACCCACGAAGGCGCCCTGCCCGCCCTCGGTCTCTCCGCAACACCCGAAGATCAGGAACCCCGCGAAAAGCGCAGCGAGATGGCCACCCACGTCGTCTACGGCATCGTCTGCGAAACCGTCCGGGGAGTCGTTCGCAAAGCACTGTAAACGCTTCGTCACACAAAAGGGATCTGCCCGCCTCAGCGTTTTACCGAGGAAGGTAGATCCCTTTTCCTGTCTTGAAGCAACAAAGAGCTAGACCTGCGAATAGGCGGTCGGCGTCAGCACCAGGTTATCGATACGCGAAACGGTCGGTTCGCTGGCATAGCGAGGATTCGTCGACAGCTTCTTCCAGTCGGGGTGCGAGATGAAGTTCTTCCAGGTCTCGTCCATCGCAGCCAGATCCTTGTGCGCCAGCATGTACGTCAGGCTCGGCAGATCCGGCCCAATCAAATTGTCACCATAGAAGACCGACTTCGCGCCCGCTTCACCAAAGATCCGGAACTCACCCTGGTGGAACATCTCCACCTTCCGCTCATGCGCTGCATAGGTCGGGCTGACGTACGTACGAATCTGAACGATGTGCGGCTCCTTCGCCGGCACGACCAACTGTGGGAAGCCTTCAAAGCCGAGCGAAACCGTGCTCGTCACCGTCAGGAACGGAGGCGCAGTCGCGGGAGCAGACCAGAATGGCGCAGCCGCCGCAACAAAGGCAGCATCCTTCGCCAGGTTCAGATCCAGCATCGCCAGCGCGGTCAGATCGCTGCCCGGGATCAGCACAAACATCGTCGGCGTACCGTCGCCATAGGTCAGGTTGAAGACGCCGACCGGACCGAGTCCCATCCGGGTCAGCGCGGGGATCAAAGCCTCGCTGAAATATTTATTCGCAGCCGCGCTGAACGGCGCGCCCTGCTGCAGCTTGTAGCGGCGCAGTAAAAAGTAGCTGCGAGCTCCCTTTGCGGCAGGCGCCTGCGCCTCAGCCATGTTCGTGGAAATACCTGCGGCGGCTGCCATGGCGGCAGTGCCTTTTAACCAGTCGCGGCGGTTCATAACGGTCTCCTGATCCATTTCTTGTGCGGGAGAAGTGTATCTGGCCCGAACAACAGATTGAAACGATTCAAATCGCGGCATTCTGCGCCCCGTAACACCCCGGCATTATCCTTAAAATCATGCGAAAGCTTCTTGCCGTCCTTGCCTCATCCGCGCTCCTTGCTGCCACGCTCGCACCGCCCGTCGCATCCGCCTGGTGGGAAAAAGGACACCGCCTCGTAGGCCAGATCGCCTGGGATCACCTCACGCCCGTCGCCCGCCGCAACGTAAAAGCCTTGCTGGGCAAGGAATCCCTCTCTGACGTAGCCGCATGGGCCGACGTCTATCGCCCCCTGGTGACGCAGACCGGCGGCTGGCACTACACCGACATCCCCGGCGACAAGACCACCTACGACCGCGACCGCGACTGCCCCACCCAGCCCGGCGTCAAGCCCGGCAGCTACAACGACAAGGTGCGCGACTGCGCCACCGACCGCATCCTCTTTTTCGAGAGCCGCATCGCAGACCCCAAGCTGGACCCCAGCGAACGCGCCGAATCGCTCAAGTTCCTCGTCCACTTCGTCGGCGACATCCACCAGCCCTTCCACGCATCCGGCGTAGAAAAGGGCGGCAACGGCATTCAGGTGAAGGCCTTCGGCCAGGAGAGCTGCGGCAGCAACGCCAACAGCAAGTGCAACCTGCACGCCGTCTGGGACGGTTACCTCATCGACCGCCGCAACCTCACCGACGCGCAGTACCTCGCAAAGCTTGAGGGCGAGATCCGCAAAGAACGCCTGATCGCCGGCAGCAACAATCCCATCGCTTGGACCGAGCAGTCGAAGATCCTCAGCGACGCCGCCATCGTGCCCACCGGCACGAATCTCGACGAAGCCTACTACGACAAGAACATCCCGCTGATTGATCGCCAGCTTGAGCTCGGCGGTCTGCGATTGGCAGCAGCCCTGAACGCAGCCTTCACCGCGCCACCGACGACCTTTCATCCGGTCAATCCAGAGAGAGCAAAGTAACTTCCCGCAAGGGAGAAATCAAAAGGGCCGGCGCATCAAGCGCCGGCCCTTCGTCTTGCCTTATGAACTTTTTACTTCGCGGCTTTCTTCGATGTGAAGCTGCCGTCAACGTTGAACGGATCCACCCCCATGGTGCCGGTGATGGCGCCATCAGTACCGAGCTTGCCCGTGTACGTAATGATGAAGTCCGTGCCCTGGTAGTTCCCGCCATGCTGCCACGTCACAGTCTCTTCCTTGACCGTGCCGGTAGTCGGATACGCCTTGCCGTCCACCAGGCAGCTACCCGCAATCTTCGCATCCGCATCCTGCGTGAAGGTGCAGGTCTCCACAACAGAAACACCCGAGACCTCACCCGTGGTGGACCAGATGCCAGCAGCATTTGCCGGCGATGCGGCCCGGGCGGCCAGCGGAGCTGCAATCAGCACCGCGCATGCAATCCAATACTTCATGTGTTTGCTCCCCTCGAAATAGCGTTGCGATCAATAGAACGGCACAAACCGCTCAATAGTTCCTTACTTTCCAACCTTCTTCATGGCGAAAGCGCCACCCGCATTCAGCGGCTGAATATCAACGGATCCCGTGATGGAAGTGGGCTCATCCAGCTTGCCGAAAAATGAGACGGTCATGTCTTCCTGCTGGTAGTTCGCCGGATGCGAAAAGTTAACGCTGGTTCCCGCCACCTTCCCCGTCAGCTTGAACTTACCGCCCGAGGTCTCGCAGATGCCACCGAGCACACCGTCCGCAGTCTCGGTCATGTGGCACGTCTCGTTCACGGCAATGCCTTGCACCTCCGTCTGCGTGGTCCAGGTACCGGCAATATCAGACGGCGCCTGCGCGAACAACGACGACGAGGCACACACAAGGGCGGCAACTAGGAAGAAGCGCTTCAAAGGAAACTCCTGGCAGTGCTGGGATCAACACCAATGTATCGCAGAGCCCGCTACTGCAGGACGGATCGCACCGGCTCCAGCGCATTCGGAATCTTCGACTCGCCCACAGTCTCCAGCAGGCTGATCTCCACGGTACGCGCCATCGCCGTCAACGGCAGCGCATTCAGCCACTCGCCGAATGGCTCCTGCAACTCGTCCCCCAGCGCATCCAGTCCGAAGAACGCGTATGCCACGACAGCAGAAAACAACGGTGTCGCATAGCGCAACGTTCCCACCAACCCAAACGGCAGCAGGAAACAAAACGCATACGCCGTCCGATGGAGCAGCAGCGTGTAAGGAAACGGCGTCGGCGTGCCCTTGATGCGCTCGCACGCCACCTGCATCGCCGCAAACGAGCTCAGCCGTTCGTCCAGCCGCAGGTAGAACATCTCCCCAAACTCGCCCGCCGCAAACATCGCTCCGGTCTCCGCAGCAATCCCCCGCAGCAATGCATCCGGAACATTGCCCGTCGCCCGGGACGAATCCCAGTCCGGAACGTAGAGAGCCACTTCACGCGACATCGGACGACCGCGCAGATGAGCCATCAGCGCATAGACATAGCCGATGGCACGCCGCACCACACGCACCCTCCGCACACGATCGCCGCCCGGTGTCTCGATCAGCAGCCGCGCAAATGAGCGCATCTCGCCGATCAGCGCGCCAAGCTGGCGCCGCGCCTCCCACCACCGGTCATAGCAGGCGCTGTTGCGAAAGCCCAGGAAGATCGACAGTGCAATGCCCAGCAGCGTGAACGGAGCCACATTGAAAGTGTGAAAGGCCGCCGGAAAGCGTTCCGCAGCAAGCACCACGCATGATGAGAAAACAGCCGTGACCAGAAGGAGCGGCCAGATGCGGCTGAGAATCGACAGGCGCCAAATGCCGATCAACTCCCACCCGCGCGGCCTGCTGCGGACGATCATGCGTGCGCGCCTGCCAACTGATCCAGCAGCCGCACGACACGCCCGCTGTCGATGGCCGCTGCCGCTGCTGCCACCCCCGCGTGTAAATCGACGGCAACGCCCGACACCATCAGAACCGCAGCCGCATTCAGCAGAACGATGTCACGCGCGGGTCCAACCTCACCCGCAAAGATGCCGCGAAGGATCGCCGCATTCTGCTCTGCATCCCCACCCGCAAGTGCATCCTGGGACCGTGTGAGCCCGGCATCTTCCGGAGTCACAGTAAACTGCCGCACCTCGACGCCCTTCACCTCGGCGACGATACTCTCCCCACTCAGGGAAAGCTCATCCAGCCCACTCAAACCATGCACCACCAGTGCATGCTGCATGTGGCCGCTGAACGCCAGCGCATCCGCCACCAGTGCCACAGCCTGCGCGGAGTAGACACCAATCACCTGCCGCCGAGCCCCCGCAGGGTTCGTCATCGGCCCCAGCAGATTAAAAACAGTGCGGAACGGCAAGGCACGCCGCACCGGCGCCACAACCTTCATAGCCGGATGCATGCGCGGCGCCAGCAGAAACGCAAAGCCATCACGACGCAGCGTCTCCGCGGCCGACTCGGGGGTGTGCTCCGTCGGAATGCCAAGCGCGCCCAGAACATCAGCCGATCCACAGCGCGACGTCACCGCACGATTGCCATGCTTCGCAATGCGAGCGCCCGCCGCAGCCGCCACCAGCGCCACCGCCGTCGAGATGTTGAACGTCCCGCTGCCATCGCCGCCGGTTCCGCAGGTATCGACGAGCGTGTCACGCTCTGCGTCGGTCAGCGGCAGCTTCAGCGCAGCACCACGCATGGCATCGCTGAAGCCCGCGAGCTCCGCAGACGTCTCGCCACGCTCATGCAGCGCACTCAGCAGCGCTGACATCTCGTTCTCGCTGAACTCGCCCTCCAGCAGCGCAGACATCAGCGCGCGCGCGTCATCGAATACGAGTGCGTCGCCACCGTCCACCACGCCCTGCAGAAGTTCAACCGGCTCCATAGATCCTCAGCATTTAAAGGTAAATGGTTCGCGAAATTCGGCTCGCGCAGTGGCATGAAAGCCGCATAAAACCGTCCAATCTGCATCCGTGCCGCCACCGTAACACCGGACGGTAAACGCACAACCGTGCGGTATCCATTTACTGCCGTCACCCGCGTCCGCTACCATTCCCTTGTCTTTAGATCGCTGTCCCGGAGTTTGCCACCAGATGAAGATTCACGAATATCAGGCGAAGGAAATCCTCCGCAAATACGGCGTCCCCGTGCCCGAAGGCGAGATGGTCACGACGCTGGAAGATGCAGACCGCGCCGCCAAGCAGCTCTTCTCCGCCGGCAACGCAGTCGTTGTCATCAAGGCGCAGATCCACGCAGGCGGCCGCGGTAAGGGTGGTGGCGTTAAGGTCACTAAGACCCTGGACGACGCCAACGCCGCATCCAAGGCCATCCTGGGCATGCAGCTGATCACCCACCAGACCGGTCCGCAGGGCCAGAAGGTACAGCGTCTGCTGGTCGAGGCTGGTTCCGCCATCGAGCGCGAACTCTACCTCGGCATCACCCTGGACCGCCTCAACGGCAAGCTGACCTTCATGGCATCGCAGGCCGGCGGTATGGAAATTGAAGAAGTTGCCGCTGAGAATCCGGACGCGATCTACAAGGAAGCGATCGAGCCCGCGCTCGGTCTGCAGCCCTGGCAGGCACGCAACCTGGCCTTCAAGCTGGGCCTGAAGCCGACACAGATCAACGCCGCCGTCACCTTCATGCTGGGTCTATATAAGGCTTACGTTGAAACCGACTGCTCCCTGCTTGAGATCAACCCCTTCATCACCACGAAGGACGACAAGCTGGCCGCGCTGGACTGCAAGATCAACTTCGACGACAACGCGATGTACCGCCACAAGGACCTGAAGGAACTGCGCGACGTTGCGGAAGAAGATCCGCTCGAAGTAGAAGCCTCCAAAGATTCGCTCAACTACATCAAGCTCGACGGTTCGATCGCCTGCATGGTGAACGGCGCCGGTCTTGCCATGGCAACGATGGACATCATCCAGTACAGCGGCGGATCGCCGGCGAACTTCCTGGATGTGGGCGGCGGTGCGAACCAGCAGCAGATTGAAGCTGCCTTCGCCATCCTGCTTGCCGACCCCAACGTCAAGGCCATCTTCATCAACATCTTCGGCGGCATCCTGCGCGTAGACGTGCTGGCAACGGCCGTCGTCGCCGCGGCTCGCAACCTGAACGTCACCCTCCCGCTCATCCTTCGCCTCGAAGGAACGAACGTCGAGGAAGGCCGTCAGATCCTTGCTGAGTCCGGCCTGAAGTACGCAGTAGGTGCAACGATGGCGGAAGCCGCAAAGCTGGCAGTTGAAGCAGCGAAGGGAGCCAAGTAATGGCAGTTCTCGTTAATAACGACACGCGGCTCATCGTTCAGGGCATCACCGGCCGCGAAGGTACGTATCACGCCAAGGGTTGCCAGGATTATGGCACCAAGGTCGTCGGCGGCGTAACGCCCGGCAAGGGCGGCACCACCCACGAGGGCTGGCCTGTCTTCAACACGGTCGAAGAAGCTGTCGCAGCGACCGGCGCGAACGCAACCATGATCTTCGTTCCGCCGCCATTCGCTGCGGACGGCATCATGGAAGCCGTTGCCGCGAACCTGCCGCTCGTCGTCTGCATCACCGAAGGCATTCCGATCCTGGACATGGTTAAGGTGTGGTCGGTCGTGAAGGACTCGAAGTCTGTCCTGATCGGACCCAACTGCCCCGGCGTCATCTCGCCCGGCATGGCAAAGATCGGCATCATGCCCGGCCGCATCCATATGCAGGGCAAGGTCGGCATCGTGTCGCGCTCGGGCACGCTGACCTATGAGGCCGTGCACCAGCTCACGCAGCGCGGCATCGGCCAGTCGACCGCCATCGGCATCGGTGGCGATCCCATCATCGGCACCAAGCACATCGACGCCATCAAGCTCCTCAACGAAGACCCCGATACCGAAGCGATCGTCATGATCGGCGAGATCGGTGGCACCAACGAAGAGATCGCGGCAGAGTACATCAAGGCTCACGTGAAGAAGCCCGTCGTCGGCTTCATCGCAGGCCAGACGGCACCTCCGGGACGCCGCATGGGCCACGCCGGCGCCATCATCAGCGGCGGCGAAGGCACTGCGGAAAGCAAGATGGAAGCCATGACCGCTGCAGGCATCCACGTCGTCAAGTCGCCTGCTGATATCGGCGAGATGATGGCAAAGGTCCTCGGCAAGTAACTCGCAAAGCAAACAGGAAAAAGGCCAGAGCGCATAAGCGACTCTGGCCTTTTCTTATTGCCGCGTGACTTACGCGTTGCGGCGCTTCGCCTTCAGCGTGTAACCAACCGCCAGCAACAGGCCACCAAGCAGGCCATAGGTCGGCAGGTTGGTGCCCGAATCCGGCTGCTCCAGGTTGGGCTGCTGATAGAACGCCAGCTTGCCGCTCAGTTCAGGCGCCTTCACAGCGTTCATCGGACGGTTGTCGCCGTCGGTGCGGATGCTGACCAGCGTCAGGTCGACCGTGTCGCCAACCTTGGTGCCCGCAGGGACGCCCTCGGCCATGGTGATCTCCTTCGAGTCATCCTCGACCTTCACGACCATCTTGTTCGGCGGCGACAGGCTGATCACCTTAGCCTTAACGACCGACGCATCATCGACCACCTTGCCGCCCGTAAGGCCGCCCGTGATGGTCATGCCGGCCTTCAGGCCAGACACTGCCACATCACCGGCTGCCGTCTTTACCTTGTCGCCGGCACCCAGCATGTAGCCATAGTCCAGTTCGTTCTTCATGTTCTTCACAACCACCTGGCCGCCCGAAACGTACACGACGGTGGCAGTATCTTCCGCATGGGCAGCGGCGGCGAGCAGCGGAAAGGCAATGGCGGCGGTGACGGCAAGCTTGCATGCGGAAACGGAAAACAGGCGGGTCATTTATCTCTCCAGGGAGGGTGCGGCTGTGTTGGTCGAAAGCAGTGAAGTCGAGAGCAGGGACGCGCGCACGATGTACCGTTGCGGCGCCGGCCCGAGGTAGAAGAAGGGGTAGCAAGTAACCAGCGTCAGCACAGGCTTCGCCGTCGGCTGTAACGAAGACACGTCACGCGGCGAGACGACCTGCAGCTGCTCCACTTGGTAAACGTCCGTGCCCTGCGCGGTACTCATCTCAATGCGGTCGCCCACACGCACATCTTTCAAATGGCGGAAGTAGCCATCACGATGGCTGGCAAGCGCCACATTCCCCGCGCCGCCCGGACTCGCCGTGCCTTCAATGTGTCCGGCGCCAAGATTCATCACCAGCTTCGAAGTCCCCTCCATCACGGGCACTTCGATACCAACACGCGGAATACGAAGCACAGCCGTCGCCGGTGGCGCGGCAACCTTCAGAGCATCGCGATACGCAGCAACTCGCCCCGGTGCCCAAGCCATCGTCTCCGCATGGTGCGCCTGAAAACGCGCCAGCACCACATGCGAAAAGACCAGCCCATACACCATCGGAACGCACCAGAAACCGAGCAGCACCGTTCCGGCCAGCATGCAGATGCGGCTAATCCACTGCGTCGTCGATACGCGAACACTCTGCATACGGGAACAGATCTCCGTGCGGTGCGTTAGGACAAATATTTAACTGAAGAGGACGTCTCCATTCTTTCATTACTTCCGTGTGAATTGGCAAACGAAACGCATCGCCCGGCCGGATTTTGCTCCTGCGCGAAAAATTCCATTGCCATGGTTCACACTAGAACGATGAAGCAGATGACCATCACGCCGCGCGAATGGCTGCGCGGCCTTCCAAAGTGTGAATTGCATCTCCACCTGGAAGGCACCATCGTGCCCGAGACGCTCGTGAAGCTCTCCCAGCGCCACGACGCCGAGCCGCTAACGCTGGAAGCGGCCCGCGCGCTCTACGTCTACGACAACTTCCTCGGCTTCCTCATGGCCTTCAAGGCCGTCAGCGAACGTCTGCAGACGCCGGAAGACTACGAACTCATCACCTACGAGATGATCCATCGCCTCAGCGAACAGGGCGTGCGCCACGCTGAGGTCTACATCTCCTACGGCATCATCCTCCGCTTCAAGACGCAGCTCACCGTCGAAGACGTCACCGCAGCCATCGAGCGCGGACGCGTCCGCGGCGAGCAGGACTTCGGCACCACCGTCATCTGGCTCATCGATGCCGTGCGGCACTTCGGCGTGGAGGAGGCAGCCATCGTCTTCACCAAGGCCGCCGAGCTCTCCAAAATCTACCCAAGCATCGTCGGCATCGGTATCGGCGGCGATGAAGCACGGGGCCCCGCGCAGGATTTCAAAGGCATCTACGAAGAAGCCAAGGCCGCCGGCCTGCACCTGACCGCGCACGCCGGTGAGAACGTCTCCGCGCAAAGCATCTGGGCAGCCATCAACATCGGCGCAGAACGCATCGGCCACGCTCTCTCTGCCGTGGACGATCCGGAGCTACTCGATATCCTCGCCGAGAAGCAGATCCCGCTGGAACTCAACGTCACCAGCAATCTGCGCACAGGGTGTTGCAGCAGCATGGAAGCGCACCCCGTGCGCCACTACTTCGAGCGAGGCCTGATGATCACGCTCAACTCCGACGATCCACCCATGTTTGGCGCAGATCTGCTCGACGAGTACGAGACCGTTCACCGCGAATTCGAATTCACCTTCGAACAGATGCGCGAGATCGCCGGCAACTCCGTCGAAGCCAGCTTTCTGCCACCGATGCAAAAGCTGAAGTTACTCGCCGAAGTAGAGCAGTATCGGTAAGACCTTCCTCCGACCAACGTAGTCTGTGCGATACGCTTCAAGCCAGAAGGTGCCTCAATGTCGGCAGGAAGAAGATATGTGATTGCAACGCTCTTCGTCGTGGGTTGCTCATCCGTCACTGCGAGCAGCCTGCGCGCGCAGTCACTCTCTTCCCTGCACATCGGCGACGCGTCAGCAAAGCTCTCTGCCCTAGGGAAACCGGCATCCTCCGAACCTTCCAACGACAGAATGGTACAGCGCTGGACGCTGCCCAACGGAAACGACCTCTCGGCAACGACAGATAAGAACAACCGCATCGTCTACCTGGAATCCGATTGGAACCGCACCGATGCCGGCACCGGTTGCGATCTGCCGTGGATGCACTTTGGCTCGACCACACTCGCCGAAATACGCACGCACTTTGGAAGTAACGGCTTCGCCTTCAAAGGTCAGGCAGGCCAGTTACTCGCAGAAGATGGCGCCGTTCTGCTCAACTCATACGAGGTGGGTGACACCGTCATCACCTTTTACAACAAGGTGAGTAACGCAGAGATTGCAAAGCTGGATCCGGCAGGCCAGAGCACCTTCGCAGACCACGCAAGGCTCGATGCAATCTCCATCGCGTCGCAGAGCTACGCGCAGTCCGAGTGGGGCGGGCGCGTCTATGACCCGCACTACAAGAAAGTCGATTGGAAGTAACGATCACCCGGCTTCACAGGAATGATCGTTCTGATTTGCTACAGTCTCAGCAAAAAGCGCCGCCATAGCCGCGCGAACAAACCTTTCATCCGATAACTTATTCACTTACACCGGTATGGAAGACCACATTCACAGTTACTGACCCGTAGGGGTGATCCTAAAAGAATGAGTAACTAGCCAAAGTATCTATATGTGCCCCACAGGGCAGACGCGACCTGCGTGAATCTCCAGTGTTGTGTAATGAAGGTAAATCTCGTCGAACTACGGTCTGCACTAGCGAACGACGAGTTAATCCCCCACTTCCAGCCGATCGTCGAACTGCGCACCGGCAAGTTATCAGGATTTGAGGTGCTCACGCGTTGGCAACAACCCGGGCACAGCCCCCGGCTGCCCTCGAACCTGATTGAGCTTGCGGAAGAGCAGGAGCTGATCGAGGCCCTCGCCCAGCAGGTATTTTGCAAGGCATTCTCGCTGGTGATGGCAATCCCGGAGAGTCTGAGCCTCTCGGTCAACGTATCGCCTGTGCAGCTTGGCTATCCGGATCTGGCTCGGCAGATGGAATCCTTGGCTTCCAAGTGCGGCTTCGCGCTTGACAGGCTTACCATCGAGATCACGGAGAGCGCACTTCTCAGTGATCTGACACGGGCAAAGACAATCGCCCACGAACTGAAAGAGCTTGGCTGTCGCCTCTCCCTCGACGACTTTGGTACGGGCTACTCCAGCCTGGCGCATCTGCATGCGTTGCCCTTCGACGAACTCAAAATCGATCGCTGTTTCGTCAGTGACATGACCGAACGTCGGGAGAGCCGCAAGATCGTTGCGGCGATCATCGGTCTTGGACATAGCCTTGGCCTCAGCACCGTGGCCGAAGGTATTGAAACCAGGGAGCAGGCAGACATGCTCCTTTGGTTGGGCAGCGAACTTGGACAGGGCTGGCACTACGGCGGTCCAGCCTCATTTCCTGACATACGCGCCATCGTGGCCAAAGCGCCGTGGCCGGCAGTATCGGGCCCAACCGCCGCAACGGCGCAGCAGGGGCTTTCCAGCCTGGAAGCTTTCCCCATCGATCGGCTCTCCCAGTTGCAGGCAATCTATGACGGAGCCCCGGTCGGACTTTGTTTTCTTGATTGCGACTTACGTTATGTCAGCCTTAACCACCGTCTTGCCGAACTGCACGGCATTAGCGTAGCTGCCCACCTGGGGCGGTCCGTTCAGGGCCTGATTCCAGAACTCTTTCCGAAGCTTCAGCCATACCTTCTGCGCGCGCTCTGCGGCGAGCCGATAACCGGTATCGAGCTTGCAAAAGAAACGCATGGCTCCACGCAGACTGACTGGCTGCTCCTTAGTTGTTACCCTGCATTCGACGAGGTCGGAGAGGTCATCGGCATCTCTATCTCCGTGATGGACATCACGGAGAACAAGAGGACACAGGCAGAGTTGCAGGAGGCCGAGTTTGCACAGCGACAGTTAGTCGAACTGAACCGTCAAGTCCCCTGGACGATGGATCCAGAAGGGAAAAATCTCCAGACGAATGGGGACGCCGTAGCAGAGACGCCGGGCCATGTCTTGCCTCCTAGCAACCTCGGTTGGATGGAAGCCGTTCACCCGGAGGACATGGTCTCCACCGTCAAGACGATGGAACACGCACTTCGCACCGGCGAGCGGATCGACATGGAATATCGCGTGCAAGATTCCAACGGCGACTGGCGCTGGATGCGGTCGCGTGGTCTGCCGCGCCGGGGCAGCAGCGGAGAGATCACCCGGTGGTATGGCAGCGTGGAGGACATCCATGAGAAGAAGTGCGCCAGGCTGGCGGCGCAGGCAATCGAAATCACAATGCTCAATTTGCTGGAGGCCGTACCGGTCGCCATCATCGTCGAGGAAGGAAAGGCGCGCGCGCTGCATCTGAGCAGGTTCGCGCTGGCCCAAGCTCTCCTGCCGCAGGCACAGAAAGAAAACGTTTACCTCAACGACATCGCACCGATTGTGGCACGAATCCAAGACCATCTCTTCAAAGATGTCAGACGCACGGCGAGCATCACTTCTATTCCGAAAGCTAGTCGCAGGAAACAGAAGCAGCAGGTTGCCCAAGGGACACCGGCGAGCCACAATTTGGATGAGGCCGCGGAAGAGCGGCAGAGACTCGTCACCATGTTGGAAGAGTTCGCGCAGCAGCGCATTGCGAGCTAGCATCGCAAGCTTAGTCGAGTGCACCGCCCGACGCATGAGAAGCCTGCCTCAAGAGAGACGCTTCCATGTCCGGGCTCCGGTGGCACGCGCTAGGCCGACATCTGCCGTGACTTCTCGCGGTTTCCCATCACCTTGGCGACATTGTTCTCAACCCAACTGGTCAGGTACTGCACGCGTTCCGCTAACTCCTGGCCAAAGGGTGTCAGGCTGTACTCGACGCGCGGCGGCTTGGTCGGAAAGACCTCCCGCAGCACAAAGCCGTCTTCCTCCAGCACACGCAGTGTCTGCGCCAGCATCTTCTCGCTGATGCCGCCAATACGATAGGCCAGTTCGCTGAAGCGGTACGTCTGCTCCAGCAGCAACACGATCACCAGCGATCCCCAGCGCGATGTCACATCATCCAGCACAATCCGCGTCGGACAATCCGCCGCATACAGGTTTCCCTTGCGGATCCTGACGGTCTTCGTACTCTTCGGCCACGGCATGAAAACAAGCTTACCCAAAAGTACGTACTTACTGCAAGTAAGCTTGTGCGCTAATCTTGCCTTGTCGCGAACGATGCGAACAAGGAGTGAGACACCATGATCGTCGTAACCGGAGCAACTGGAAAGCTGGGCCAGCACGTCGTTGAGGGCCTGTTGAAGTCCGTACCACCCGCCGAAATCATCGCGGCCGTGCGCAGCCCGGAAAAGGCTGCAGACCTGACTGCAAAGGGCGTACAGGTGCGGCAGGCAGATTACTTCCAGCCGCAGACACTGCACACCGCCTTTGCCGGTGCAGATGCACTGTTGCTGATCTCATCCAGTGATCTCAAGGATCGCGTCTCGCAGCACAAAGCCGCCATCGACGCAGCGAAGGATGCAGGCATTAAGCTGATCGCCTACACCAGCCTGCTGCGTGCAGACACCAGCACCATCGCCACGCTGGCAGCCGATCACAAGGCCACCGAAGAGTATCTACGTGCAAGCGGTGTGCCCTTCGTGATCCTGCGGAACGGCTGGTACTTCGAAAACCACACAGAAGCCCTTGGCCCTGCACTGGAGCACGGAGCGATCCTCGGCTCGGCAAACGACGGCCGCTTCGCGTCTGCCGCGCGCGCCGATTATGCCGCTTCAGCCGTCGCCGTTCTCACAAGCACAGGCCATGCCAACAAGGTGTACGAGCTGGGCGGCGACACACCCTACACACTCACTGAGCTGGCTGCTGAAGTAAGCAAGCAGGCGGGCAAGCCAGTGGTCTACCAGAACCTTCCGGAAGCCGGCTACGAAGGCGCACTGAAGGGATTCGGCCTGCCTGAGGTCGTCGCACACATGCTCGCCGACGCGGATCGCGCTGCCAGCGCAGGCGAACTCGACAATCCGGGCAGCGATCTCCGCACGCTCATCGGCCGTCCCACCACAACGCTCGCGGCAGCCGTCGCAGCCGCACTGCGGTAGCCTGAAGCGGAACCGCATCGCCGCTGGCCCATGGACTTGATTCATGGGCCAGCGGCATCGTTGCGATGCAGAAAGCAGGCCCCCATGAGCACACCCATCGTGCCGCCATTCACCGACGTTGAGCAGGCCACGCGAAAGGTCCAGATGGCAGAAGACCTCTGGAACACGCGCGATCCCGATCGTGTCGCCGCCGCCTACACCGAAGACACCATCTGGCGGAACCGCACGGAGTTCCTCACCGGCCGCAAGGCAGTGCAGGAGTTCCTCACGCGCAAATGGGAACTCGAACTCGACTACAAACTCAAGAAAGAGCTATGGGGCTTCCGCGAGAATCGCATGGCCGTGAAGTTCCAATACGAATGGCACAACAGTGACGGCCAGTGGTTTCGCAGCTACGGCAACGAGCTATGGGAGTTCGCACCGTCCGGCCTGATGCAGCGCCGTGAAGCCAGCATCAACGACCTACCCATCGCAGAATCCGAACGCACGCAATAACCGGATGCCCACGTCCCGGTTCTGAGACGTGGGTTCATCCCGGAAGACCAGACAAGCGATCGCTACGCGATCTGCCGCGTCCTGCGCCGCGGACGCGCCTCAACCGGCGAAGTCTGCGGCAGTTCGCCATGCGCGAGCTCGATGTAACGGCGATAGCGCTGCAGCAACGACGCAGGTCCGTGCGCGGTGAAGTAAACCAGGTTTCCCTCGAACCGCTTGTTCTCGATGAAGCATCCGGCTTCCAGAGCAGCAATCGCGCGTCCCTCACGCTGCGGAATGCGGAAGCTCGCCGTCGCCGTCGGATCGACCGCACCCGCCCCGCCAATGCGCTCCTCAATCGCAGCAATCAGCGCCTGAAGACCGTCGCCCGTATGTGCCGACACGGCAATGGTGTTGGCCTCAGGAAAATCCTTCAACTCCGCCAGCTTGTCCGCGGGCAGCAGATCCGTCTTGTTCAGCACCTGCAGCGTCGGCGTCTTCGACACATCCAGCTCGGCCAGCACCCGCTCCACCTGCATCTTCTGCTCGTCGATATTCGGCGAAGCAGCATCGCGCACATGCAGCAGCAGCTCAGCGCGCTCAACCTCTTCCAGGGTCGCGCGGAAGCTCGTCACCAGAGCATGCGGCAAATTCCGAATAAACCCCACCGTATCGCTCAACAGCACCTTACGGCGAGAAGGCAGCGCTAGATGCCGCAGCTTTGGATCAAGCGTCGCAAACATCCGCGCCGACTCCAGCACACCCGCATCCGTCAGCGCATTGAACAGCGTGCTCTTCCCCGCGTTCGTATACCCCACCAGCGCAACCGTCGGCACCGGCACAGCCTCACGGCGCTGCCGCTGCTGTCGCCGATTGCGCCGCACCGTATCCAGCTGTTCCTTCAAACGGTCGATGCGCGCACGAATGCGCCGGCGATCCGTCTCAAGCTTCGTCTCACCCGGGCCACGCGTGCCGATACCGCCACCCAGCTGGCTCATCGCCTTGCCTTTACCCGCCAGCCGCGGCAACTGGTACTCAAGCTGCGCCAGTTCAACCTGCAGATGTCCCTCACGCGTCCGCGCATGCCGGGCAAAAATATCCAGGATCAACTGCGTGCGATCAATCACGCGCACCGGCAGTTCCCTGTCCAGATTGCGCAGTTGCGAAGGCGTCAGATCATGGTCGAACAGCACCAGGTTCGCGCCACTGCTCGCAACAACCGCCGCAAGCTCTTCCACCTTGCCCGGCCCGATCAGCATCGCAGGATCAGGCTTGCCGCGGCGCTGCACAACGGTCGCAACAACCTCCGCACCCGCCGACCGCGCAAGTTCCTGAAACTCCTCCAGGGCCGCGTCAAAGTCCAGCTCTGCAACCGCCTCCGGCTCGTCCGCGTCGTCATCGCCATCATGGATGGCAGCGGCGGCACGCGCCTGTGCAGCAGCCGCCGTCAGGCGCCGGCGCTCGCCAGTGATCTCAACGGAGACCAGCACCGCAAGCTCGCGCTCCTTCTCGGTAACGTAGCCATCCTTTGAGCTCGTAACAGCAGCAGCGGCCGCAACCTCAAGTCGTGAGGCTGTCGGCCGCTGCCCGGAAAGACCCGTCCGTGCTGTCCGTTGTTTTGTTGACACTCCCGATCCGCTCCGCGTCGCGCTCAGGAGCCGACCGTGCCGCCCATGGCCTCAGCACTGCCCTCAGTCGCGGAATCGCCGCGCGGGCTGCTGTGGCTGGCGTGCGTGCGGTCGCTATGCAACGCGCCACCGCGTGTGGACACCACCGTGGAGATGGCATGCTTGAAGATCAACTGCTCCTGAGCATTGTTCTCCAACAGAACGGAGTACTTGTCGAAGGAGCGGATCTTGCCTGTCAGCTTCACACCACTAACCAGATAAATGGTGACTGCGCTTTTGTCCTTACGGACCGTGTTCAGAAAGGTGTCCTGAATATTCTGTGCCGGCTTGGAATCCATGTGCCGATCTCCCCTTTATGCGCGGCGACGTACGCGCGCTGTCAAAATGTACTGCCTCTAAGAAAAACCTCGACGACTGCGGACCACGCAAACTCGTCTTCGGTTGAGCACAAGGGCCGATGCCCTCAAGACCCTACACAATACGGCGACGACCGTCACCCTGGCAAGCCTAAACCCGCTGCCCTACCATTGACGACAATCACGAGGTATTAGACGCAAATTCTTCCTGCGGGTGGCCGCGCAATCTTCGCGAAAGAACGCTAAATTGCTGGAACCATGTGCCGTAGCGCGCCGCGATCCCGCCTTTCTCTCTCCAGCCAGGGTCCACCGCTGCTATGGCGATACCATAATCCTTGATGTCAGCCGCCGATCTTGCACCCGTCCCGACCCTCGACCTTAGCCGCCAGTACGCCGCCGTGGGCGAGCAGATCGCCCGCGCCGTCGCCGACGTCTGCTCTGCCGGCCGCTTCATCCTGGGCCGCGAAGTCGGTGAATTCGAGACAGCCGTCGCCCGAACCACGGCCGCAAGCGAAGCCGTAGGCTGCGCCAGCGGTACCGACGCCCTCTGGCTCGCACTCGCTGCCCTGCGCATCGGCGAAGGAGCAGCCGTCGTCACCACGCCGTTCTCCTTCTTCGCCACGGTCAGCAGCATCCTCCGAGCGGGCGCACGCCCGGTCCTCGCCGACATCGACCCCGTCTCCTTCAATCTCTCCGCCGATGCCGTAGCCGAAGCCGTCCGTGCCAACCCGGACACCCGCGCCATCATGCCCGTGCACCTCTACGGACAGTGCGCCGACTGGGACGCACTCGCACCCGTCGCAGCCCAGAACAATCTCCTACTCATCGAAGATGCCGCGCAGGCCTTTGGAGCAAGTTGGAACGGCGTTCAGGCCGGCGCGCTCGGCGACGCCGCAGCCTTCTCCTTCTATCCCACCAAGAACCTCAGCGCCTGGGGCGACGCTGGCCTCACCACCTTCCGCGACGCCGCCACCGGCGAACTCGCCCGCGCACTCCGCGCCCACGGCATGCGCCGCCGCTACTATCACGACGAGGTCGGCTGGAACTCGCGCCTCGACACCGTCCAGGCAGCCGTCCTGCTCATCAAGATGCAGTACATCGCTCAGTGGAATGACGACCGCCGCCGCGTCGCCGAACGCTACGCCGCGCTCTTTGCTGACACCAGTCTCGTCGGCTCCGTCGCCGACGGCGGCATCGTCCTGCCCACGGCCGACCCGCGCGGCGTCCACGTCTGGCACCAGTACGTCATCCGCACACCCCGTCGCGACGACCTGCGCGCGCACCTGACCGCACACGGCATCGGCAGCGAAGTCTACTACCCGGTACCACTCCACATGCAGGATGCCCTGCGCGACCTCGGCTACCGCGAAGGCCAGTTCCCCGAAAGCGAGAAGGCCGCACGCGAAGTCCTCGCCCTGCCCATCTACCCGGAACTCCGCGAAGACGAACAAGTCCGCGTGGTCGAAGCCATCCACAAGTTCTTCGCCTGATGCCGCAGTAGAGTCGCAGTGCCCCATGGAGCGGGTGCCCCATTCTTTTGCGACGCAAAAAGGTGGGTTCGTTCTCGACGACACCTTTCCACCTAAGATGGAATGCGATGAACCCAACCGTAACCATCGGCAACGTCACCTTCAGCAACCGGGCGCCACTCGCCCTGATCGCCGGTCCCTGCCAGATGGAGAGCCGCGCCCACGCGCTCGAGACCGCACTGGCCCTGAAGGAGATCACCGCAAACCTCGGCATCGGCCTCGTCTATAAAAGCAGCTTCGACAAGGCCAACCGCACCAGCGCCAACGCGCAACGCGGCATCGGTCTCGAAGCCTCCCTGCCCATCTTCGCCGAGATCCGCGAGACGCTCGGCCTCCCCACACTCACCGACGTCCACGAGAGCTGGCAGTGCAAACCCGTCGCCGAAGCCGTTGACGTCCTGCAGATCCCGGCGTTCCTCTGCCGCCAGACAGATCTTCTCCTCGCCGCCGCAGCCACGGGCCGCACCGTCAACGTCAAGAAGGGCCAGTTCCTCTCGCCGCCTGAGATGGTCCACGTCGTCAACAAACTCAAGGACGCAACCGGCGGCGTGCTCGTCACGGAACGCGGCACCACCTTCGGCTACAACACGCTCGTCACCGACATGCGTTCGCTGCCAGTCCTTGCGCAGGCCGGCGCGCCCGTCATCTTCGACGCGACCCACTCCGTCCAGCAGCCCGGCGGCTTGAACGGCGCCAGCGGCGGCCAGCGCGAATTCGTACCCGTCCTCGCACGCGCAGCCGTCAGCGTCGGCGTCGCAGGCGTCTTCATCGAGACACACCCCGATCCCGACCACGCACCCAGCGACGGCCCCAACATGATCGCGCTCAAAAATATGGCAGCCCTGCTGCGAGACCTGATGGCCTTCGACGCACTTGCAAAGTCAATGGCAGCGAGAGCCACAGCATGAGCAAGGCGAACGATCCAGCGAAGCAGAATAGCGGGTGCCCCACCTTCGACAGGCTAAGAGCCTGCCCTCAGCCTGTCGAAGGGTGGGCGTGAGGCCATTGATGTTGAAACATGACAACAAATCCAGGCAAAGCGCAGAAGCCACCATAGCGTGCGAGATCCGCGGCCTTGAAGCCCTGCGCGACGCACTCAACGGCCCGCTCGGTGAAGCCTTCAACAAAGCCGTCGAAGCTCTCACCAACGCACCCGGCCGCGTCATCGTCACGGGCGTCGGCAAGAGCGGCCACATCGCCCGCAAGATCGCCGCAACGCTCGCCTCCACCGGCAAACCCGCACACTTCGTGCACCCCTCCGACGCAAGCCACGGAGACCTCGGCATGGTGCGCGCCGACGATGTCGTCCTCGCACTCTCCTGGTCCGGTGAGACCGCCGAACTCTCGGACATCGTCGCCTACACACGCCGCTTCGGCGTCACACTCATCGCCAGCACCGGCGACGCAGCCAGCACACTCGCCCGCGCAGCCGACATCGTCCTCGCCATGCCGACCTGCGAAGAGGCATGCAGCGACCTTCTCGCTCCCACCACTAGCACCACCATGCAGCTCGCGCTCGGCGATGCGCTTGCCGTAGCACTCCTCGATCAGGGCAGCTTCAGTGCAGAGGACTTCCGCACACTACACCCGGGCGGCCGCCTGGGCGCGCGCCTGCTCCGCGTAAGCGCACTGATGCATACCGGCTCTGAGGTCCCGCTCATCAGGGAAGATGCCACGCTCGCCGAAGCCATCGTCCGCATGACCGGCGGCCGCTTCGGCATGACCGGCGTTGTCGACGCGCAGGGCGCACTCGTCGGCGTCATCACCGACGGAGACCTACGCCGCGCCTTCACCCACGGCTTTCAGGACCGCCCCGCCATGGAAGTCATGGGCCGCTCCCCACGCACCATAGCCCCCGACGAACTCGCACAGGCAGCCCTCGCCCGCATGAACGCCGAAGGCATCACCAGTCTCTTCGTCCTCGAAAACACCCGAGTAACCGGCGTCCTCCACGTCCACGACCTGCTGCGAGCAGGCCTCGTCTAGAGAAAGCATCGGAACACAATAAAGATGGGGTGCCCCATTCTTTGCGAAGCAAAGGGTGGGTTATCGTGCAAAGCACGACCTCTCTCCCTCCTGAAACCAGGGATCTCGATGGTCCAACCATCGGGTGCGGCGTACATACGCAAAGCGGATGTGTGGGTATCGCGCGAAAGCGCGATCCCTAACTAATTATCATGAAGCGGATCCGGCAAAGGCCCCGAGGCCGGCCGGTGCGGCGTCAACTTCGGCACCACAAACTCCTGCATGATCGCCGCAAACGCCCCAAACGCCGAACCCAGCGCAGCGTTCCTCAGCGTCAGCCCGGCACCATTGCGGTTCGCCGCCGGGTAGTACAGGTTCGAGAGCCCCGCCGAAGCAAAATTCCCCAGCACGCTCGAATAATTAAACTCACGCCTGCCGTCGTCGCCATGGCTCACCACCACGCTCGCAATCGCGTGCTTCGCACGAGACATCTTCGTGCCCGTCCCCTGCCAGTAGTACCGGGGATCCTGGTGGAAGAGCATCGGCAGAATCGCGCCGCCTAAAAACGTACTGATCGCGCCATCCGCAAAGTTCGCCCCATACCGCTGTGCATAGCCCTTGCGGTTATAGCCCCAACCGTCGATGCCACCCGTCGCCTGCTGCACACCCGCGCCAAACCCCGCACCCAGAAAAGACACCGGATCAAGCGTCGATCGCCATGCCATGTGAAACTTCTGCTGCGCCGTCAGCGGTGCTGGATTTTTGAAATAAACGACGTAGAAGTTAGGGATAACGCCAAGAACGCGCTGTTTCTCCTCCGCCGCAACCTGCGCAACCGCGATGTCGTGTGAGGTAGCCACGACGGATACAGAGGTCGCAACCGTCGCACTCAACGCCAGCGGCGCCAGTTCCTTCTGTTCCGCAACCTCCAGCGTTCCACTCTCCAGTGCAGCTTCAAAGCCGCTGGCAACGGCATGCACCGTGTACGGCCCGGCAGGCAGTCCATAGGCGTGAAAGGCTCCGGTGCCATCCGCCAGCTGCACAATGGTCCGGCCACCCGCGGTGATCTCAACGTGAGCACCCGGCAACAGCCCGCCCTCCTGGTCCGTCACAACACCGGTCAGCGACGCATTGCTGGCAGCCGCCGGTCCGTCTGGCAGCGAAGAAGTCACAGCATCGGGTGCAACCGCCCCGGGCGCGGACTGGCCGCAGCAGACACGGCCGCAAAAGCACACCAATACCGCAGCGACCGTTCGCCGGATCAGAAGCATGCTCAAGTAGACGTCCAGAGAGGATAAGAGTTCTGCATCGCGAGAAATAAACCGCGACGATTCCTACTGCGGCAGCACGGAGTCCGCCCGGTCAACGTCTCTTCTTCTTTTCTTTCTTTTCCTCGGGAGCAATCTGCGCCTCTGCCGGGGCGGTCGTGCCCGGCGCGAGTACGCGCCGCGTAATGTTCCCCTCAAGCCGGTATGTCTTCGTCACCAGTTGATTCTTCGCAGGCCGCGTCTGCCCAGTGGCCGAGTCCGGATGCGGCACCGGCGCTCCTGCCGCCAGAACCGTATACGTGTACGACGGTGCAGGCCCAGTCGCAGGGATACGGTCATGCGCCGGTGTTCCCGGGTCGACACCGATCTTGACGGGCAGGTAGCCCAGGATGTTCTTGTCGCGGTTCGCCGTCTCGTAGCGATGCTTCTTCAGATTCCAGTAAAAAACACGGATCTGGCTGAAGTCATACGGCAGCCCCGACTTATAGGGGCTGAAAACGGCAACATACTGCGGCACTTCCTGGCTCGCGCCTTCGACCGCAGGATCAACCACCTTATTCAGAATGTAAGCGCCCACAACGCGCTGGCCCTCGGCATAGCGCGTGATCGACTCCGGCGCATCCGTGTCCAGCATCCGGCTCACCATCCAGCCAGTACGGTTCTTGCTGTCGCGGACCAGCCACCAGTCGTCCATCGCAGGCGGCGGAGGCGGCACCGGAGCAGCGCCGGGAATCGGCTTGCCATCCTTGCCCATCGGCACCTGCGCCGTCGGCAGAGGCGTACCCGGCGGCAGCGGTTTCAGCGTGCTCGCACGTTCCAGCAGCTTCAACTTCTCGCCTTCATCCAGCCGATAAAGCTTATCGGTCGTCAGGCCCGGCGCAGCATGCAGGTAGACATCGTCGCGCACACTGCCCGTCGCAACAAACGGCTCGTCCTTGTGAGCATTCGCCAGCTCCTCGAACTCCGTCGCAACCTTCTCCGTCGCAACCGCGCGTTCATCGATCCAGCCAATCTCGCCCGCATCCGTCTTCACGCGATAGAAGCGGCGGTTCTGCTCTAGGATCTCGAGCCGCTGTCCGTTGACGACATTCCCCGTACGGTTTGACACCGCGGCAATGCGGTCACGCAGAAACGTGGCCTTCGCCGTGACATAGACATAGTGGGTAAACGGCTTCGGCTTGAAGCGGTTGCACCCCGCCAGCAACAGCGGGAACAGCGCGGCAACAGCAAAGCTACGAACGGTCAGGCGGCGTAAGAATGGGGACTTATGATGCATTCGAGCAGGTTTGAGGATAGCACCGTGCACCCTGGGCACTAGTGGGACAGCGCCAGGATGCTGGCATTCGTACCCGTCGCGGCGGAACTCACGGCATACAGCCGTCCAAGGTTCGTCGCGTCAAATCCATACAGCGACAGGTCCGGTGCACCGTTGTACGAAGCCGCCAACAGCCATTTCCCCGTCGAGTCCGCGCCCAGCGACTGCACTGCTACACCCGACGAAAACGGCGAACCAGAAACCGCCGTCAACGCCGCATTCGTCCCGATTGCATATCCGCTGATCGTGCCATCGGTACGATTCGCCACATAGGCATACTTGCTCGTGTTATCCAGCGCCACCGCGTAGGGCTGCGTGCCGGCCGCATACGTCGTGGCCGTCGTCGGCGTCAGGTTCCCGTTGCTGCTGACCGTATTCACCACCAGCCCCGGATTCGTCCCGGATCGTGCCTCATAGAGGTACGTACTGGTGCTGTCGATCGCAATGCCATTGTCGCTGGTGGCGTCCGGCGGCAGCGTCTGCGTCAGCAGAGCCAGTGCCCCCGTGGTCGTGTTGAAGCTGAAGACCAGCTCGCCCGCCGTTCCCATCGCAGCCACGACGAAAGCACCGCTCGGTGCAATCTTCAACTGCTTCGGAATCACCGTGCCCTTGGCCGTAAAGCCAATACCGCTATTCGGTCCCGGCGACAGCGTTCCGTCGGCATTGACGGAGAACAGCGCAATCGAGTCGCCGCTGCCGCTCAGCACCATCATCCACTTACCATCGGGCGAAACCTGCATGTCGGAACAGATCGCATTCGCAATGGCATTCCCACCGCTCAAAGCGGCCAGCGTGCCATCGGCCGCAATGCTGTAGCCATAAATGGCCGAGACCGTACCCACCCACAAAAACTTGTTGTCACGGCTGACCACCAGCGCCGTCGGCGGAAGTTGCAGCGTGAGCGGCGAACCAGACAAAGCCGCCAGCGCACCGGTCGTCGAAATGCCAAAACCCGAAACGGTATTCGACCCCGTATTCGCCACAAACGCATAGTTCGTCGCAGAGGTGCCAGTTCCAGGCGTCGTCGTCGAATCCTTATAGAAAAACCCGGAGCAGCCCGAAATCGGCAACAGGCAGAGCAACAAAAGCGACGGCATGGTCCGCATGAACTTGATGGTAATGCTCCGCATCGGTGTCAGGCGGTAGACCGCACTCACAGGGTTGGACGGGAGAACACCCAAATAGGATCGTTCCGCCTCACGCTCGCGAGCAGATTGTAGCGAAGAGGTAACTAGTTTGGCCGCGCCTGGCAATCAGGACATACACCAATCACGTCCACCGAAATCCGCTCCACCAGGAAACCACCCGGCAGAATCGTCGGCGCAGTCTGCAGCGAAAGCTCATCGTCCGGCAGATCCGCAACCTTCTTGCACACGCTGCAAACCATATGGTGGTGCGGCACCTTGTTCATCTCCACACGCAATGTCCCGTGGTGGATTGAAAGCTCGCGAAACACGCCGCTCTCAACAAACAAGTGAATGTTCTTGTACACAGTCGCCAGCGAAATCGAAGGAATACGCTGCTTCACCGCCGCAAAAACCTCTTCCGGCGAAGGGTGCCCGTACATGCTCTGCATCGTTTCGTACAGCACTTGGCGCTGGTGCGTCACAGCGATCCCATGCTGCGTGCACAGCTCTCGAAATGTCCGTAAACCGTCAGGCATCGCATCTTCAAGTAGAAATGTCGGTTACCCCGGTGTCAAGACGCTTTTGCACTCAGCAGCACGCCCAACAAACAGCCTCGCCCGCCTTTTCCACCGTCCAACAAGGGGCAGCCTTAGACGCCCCGTGCGAGACTGCGCAAGGAGGTACGGAAAGTGCGGACGTTCACCCTGCCCGAGGCACACACGCTTCTACCCGTGCTGGATTCACTGCTGCAGCGCGCCCAGGCTGCCGCAACCGTAGCAACCACCCGCGAGAACGCCCTCCGCGGCCTCTCCCAGGCCATCTTCCTCTCCGGAGGACTCCGCGTCGACCTCCCTGAGGTCGCACGCATCAAGGCCGAACACGCCGCCGCGATCTCCGAAGCAAAGGACACCCTCGAAGAAATCAGCTCCATCGGCGTCGAAGTCCACGACCTCGCCGCCGGCCTCCTCGAATTCCCCTTCCAGCTCGAAGACGAGATCGTCATGCTCTGCTGGCTGCAGGGCGACAAGAACATCACCCAGTGGCACAAAGCCGAAGCCGGCTGGGACGAACGCCAGCCTCTCGACGACCGCTTCACCCGCGGCGACCGTCCGCAATAGCCCCAATCTCACTTGCATCAGGAGACCAGAACCATCGGTCCCACTACCAAACCGGCGCACTCGCTGACTCGCGACCCCGTTGACTTGCTATTCTTGATTTCACGATGCCCAGCTTAGGCGATTCCATCTTCATCTTCGTGTTGGCCCTCATGCTCGTGGGCCCCAAGAACCTGCCCAAACTGGCACGCCAGTTAGGCAAGCTGATGGCTGAGTTCCGCCGTGCCTCCAACGAGTTCCGCATGCAGATGGAAGACGAGCTGCGCGTCGAGGAGCAGAAGGAGCACCAGGCGAAGGTTGCCGCCATGCCCGGGCCTCCCTCCACCCTGCCCGATCCCGAGCACCCGCACCTCCCGGCCCCCACGCCAGACTTCGACGAGACACCCGCTGCCGACACCACACCCATGCCCATCGCCGAAGCCGGCGAGCTGAAGATGATGCCTCCCTCCACTGGCCTGCCCGTCCAGAGCGGCAGCTACGGCACCGCACCCCAGCCCAGCCCGGAAGGCGCCGCAGTCGAGTCCAGCGAGATCCCGGAACACACCATCCACCAGACTTCCGCCGGCATCAGCAGTGAAGAGCCGGCAGCCGAGCATGTCCCGGAAACGAGTGCCAACACTCATGCCTAAGACCGCTCCGAACAAAAAGAAAACCAGCGCCGCTCTCGGCACCGGGAGCGCCATCCATGTCTGACGTCATCGACAAAGCACGCGAAGCCGTCCAGGAACGCGCCGAACTCCCAGGCATGAGCCTGATGGAGCACCTCACCGAGCTGCGTGCCCGCCTCATCCGCTCCTCCATCGCCCTCGTCCTCTGCTTCTTCGTCGCCTACATCTTTCACGAGAAGCTCTTCGCCATCGTGACCGCGCCCATTGACGCGCTGCACTACCCGCTCAACTACACGCACCCGACCGACCCGCTGAACCTTTACCTCAAGACGTCGCTCTACGGCGGCGCCATCATCTCAGCGCCCTTCATCCTCTATCAGATCTGGCTCTTCATCTCGCCCGGCATGTACTCCAACGAGAAGAAGTACGTCATCCCTTTCATGACGGCGACGGTCGCGCTGTTCTTCGGCGGCGCCTACTTCGGCTACCACTGGGTCCTTCCGTCCGCGCTCAAGATGCTCATCGGCGACTTCGGCCACCGCTTCCACCCGATCATCACCATCGAGGACTACAACAGCTTCTTCCTCTCGATCATCTTCGGCCTTGGCATCACCTTTGAGCTGCCGATCATCATCTTCTTCCTCGCACTCTTCGGCATCGTCGACGGCCGCTTCCTCGTCAAGCACATGCGCTACGCGATCCTCATCATCTTCATCATCGCGGCCATCATCTGCCCGCTGCCGGACCCGCTCAGCATGTGCCTCTTTGCCGCACCCATGCTCGTGCTCTACGCCCTCAGCGTCGGCGTGGCCTTCGCCGTAAGCCCAAAGAAAAAAGAACTCCCCGCATAACACCCACGACCCCCGGAACCGGGTGCCCCACGTCTCGCTTCTGAGACGTGGGGTTTTTCATTTGCCCGGGGTGCCCATACCTACGCAAAGAGGATGCGTGGGATCGCGCACCGCGTTCAATCCACAGCAAGCGACGTGCTCAACCGTGACGCGATAGCATCAGACAGATCATGCCCAACGCCCATCCCATCGATTGGATCGTCTTTCACGCGCTCCTCTTAGTTCTGTTGGGACTTGAAGTCCTGCTCCTCCACAAGACCACACCCGAGACGGCACCCCGCCGCTCCTACGCCGCCACCGCACTCTGGATCCTCGGCGCCATCGCCTTCGGCGGATGGGTCTATCTGCGCATGCATCCGCAGCTCGGCCAGGAGTTCCTCGCCGGCTATGCGCTCGAAGAGTCGCTCTCCATCGACAACCTCTTCGTCTTCCTTCTGCTCTTCAAAAGCTTCCGGATCGAACCGGCAAAGCAGCGCCGCGTCCTCTTCTGGGGCATCCTCGGCGCCGTCATCCTGCGGGCAGGCTTCATCGTCGCCGGCGTCCAACTGCTCGCGAAATTTGACTGGGTCACCTACATCTTCGCGGTCATACTCTTGATCGCAGCCGTCCGGCTGGTCCTCCCGGAAGATCACGAACACCCGAAGAAACCCGGCTGGCAGATCTGGCTTGAAAAGCGTCAGCCCATCTCGCTCTCGCAAGACTCTTTCACGGCGGTCGAAAACGGCCGCCGCATGCCCACAGTCTTGATGCTCGCGCTGCTCGGCATCGCCTTCGCAGACTTCGTCTTCGCGCTCGACTCCATCCCGGCCGTGCTCTCCATCACGCGGCATACGTTCATCGCGTACACCTCGAACATCCTTGCCGTCATGGGCCTGCGTTCGCTCTTCTTCGTACTCACGCACGCGCTGGGCAAGCTGGCTTACCTGCATTATGGCCTGGCCGCAGTACTGGCCTTCGCCGCAGCCAAGATGCTCGCAGCACCCTGGATCGAAATCACGCCCATGATCTCGCTCGTCGTGATCTTCGCTATCCTTGCAGTGACGATCGCAATATCGCTTTTGCTGGAACGGAAACAACACGACGATCCGTCTGCCACCTAGGCGGCGGAGCAACCGCTCGGATCGGGGAAACAGACGGGCCGGCGTTCGTCTGTTTCCCCCGTCGCTCACGTCGAGGGAACCGCAGCACAGTCGCAAGCCAGGGTGCGGTACGTTGCAACGCGGAACGCCACCCGTTCGCTACACGGCGCTCAGGCATTACCTCAACATCGACGCCCTGATCTTCAATGGCAGCCGCAGACATCCGGTAGCCCCTTCGAGGAACCGTCTCGATGTAATCCCCGCCATCCGGCAGCTTCCCCAGGGAGCGTCGCAACAGAAACACCGTCTGGTTCAGGTTGTGCTCCTCGACGAATACATCCCGCCAGACGGCGTCCATCAGCGCCTCCCGCGTCACAACCATCCCCTTGGCCGCGAGCAGTACAGATAAGAGCTTCAACTGCCTGTGAGGAAGATCTATGACATTCTTTCCCCGCACCAGCACTCTCGGCGACCCTTTCAAAACATAGGCACCGAACTTCTTTTCGTTCCCTGAGATCATGTGCAATCACCAATGAGTCATGCATTCCCCGCTAACTGACACGTCCGTCACCAAAACTTTCAGGAGACGGTTTAAGGCCAGGCAGCGGTGCCGCCAACACTAGTTCTTAACGGCAACGCCAACAAGTGACGCGAATCACAAACCACTCTTATACTTCAAAATAAAGAAGAAAGATTTCACGGGATGAACATAACACACCAATTCGGGAATTTTCGCAATAACTAGATCGTGTTATTGGATTTTGGACCTCATGGAAAAGGCAATCGGACCGATGGTCGCTCTGCCGCAGGAGAATCCACCCGCCCCGGCAAGCCTTCGATGTGACTCGCCGTAGGCCCGAAGGTCGACCACACCCTCTTCGTCGTCACGCGAATTCACTATGTCACATCGGGCTCCAGGCGGTCTGTCAGCTGTCTCTCCCAGCGCTGACGACTTGCGGGATGGCAATTACCCCGCAATGCGCCAAGCCGTCACACACGGGCACGCCGGGGGATAAATCCTTCGGCGGATCAAACCTGCCGCAGCTTCACGATTGCTGCACGACGACCAACGCTCACGACAAGCGCGCGGCTGCGATAATCAATGATGTGAGCGAAATTCGCGTCGAAGCCGCATCGGCTAGCTACTCCGTACATATTGGGCAGAACCTTTTGCCATCATTGGCCGCGCAATCCGTCGCGCTGGCAAAAAAGGTCTCGCGCGTCTTCATCATCACCTCGCCCGACATCGATCGCCTATGGGGCACACCCGTCCGCGCCGGCTTCGATGCCCTCGCCATCCCCTACAAGACCCTTCACGTCCCCGCGGGCGAGCAGCATAAGCGCCTCTCGACCATCGAGCGCCTGCTCGAAGAACTGGCCTCCAACGGCGCCGACCGTGACACGCTCCTCGTCGCCCTCGGCGGCGGCGTGCTCGGCGACCTCACCGGCTTCCTCGCCGCCATATACATGCGCGGCGTGCCCTTCGTTCAGGCACCCACCACCTTGCTGGCTCAGGTGGACTCTTCCGTCGGCGGCAAGACGGGCGCAAACCTGAAGGCAGGCAAGAACCTCGTCGGCGCCTTCTACCATCCGCTCGCAGTCTTCGCCGATCTGGACACCCTCAAGACGCTCCCGCCGCGCGAACTGCAGGCTGGCCTGCAGGAGTGCGTCAAAGCCGGCGTCATCCGCGACAGTGCCCTCTTCGACTACATGGAGAAGAACGTGGAACTCGTCCGCAGCGGCGATCTCGAGGCCATTCAGCACGTCGTCGAAGCCAGCGTTCAGATGAAGGCCGATGTCGTCGCAGCCGATGAGCGCGAGAGCGGCGAACGCATGATCCTCAACTTCGGCCACACCATCGGCCACGCCATCGAATCGGCCACGCACTATAAGGGTCTGCTGCACGGCGAAGCCATCGGCTGGGGCATGATCGCCGCAGCCCGCCTGGGAGAAGCGCGCGGCGTACTCAGCGAAGCGGACTCTCAACGCATCGTGGACCTCGTCTACGCCTACAGCGACCTGCCCCGCTTCAACGTCACCGCCGAACGCCTGGTCATGCTCACCGGCAACGACAAGAAGAAGCGCAGCGGAACCCTCTCCTTCATCGTGCCCAAAGCGATTGGCACCGTGGAGATCGCACAGGACGTAGAAGACGTTGAGTTGCAGGAAGCAGTCGAACAAATGCTGGTGGAGATGCGTGCCCGCCCCATCCCGCCGCCGGTGATGCCGTGATCGACCCTGCACTGGGCGCAAGACCCGAAGGCACGGCGAACAACACCGAAGCGGCTGACGCCGTGCAGCGCATGTTCGACGAGATTGCACCGCAATACGACCGCGCCAATCATATCCTCAGCATGGGCATGGATCGCGTCTGGTGGAACCGCACGGCGCGCCGCTTCGATCCAATCCTCCGCCGGCCCGAGGCTCGCGTTCTCGATCTCTGCTGCGGCACCGGCGACATGACAGCCGCGCTACTTGCGCGCCGTCCAGCCCAGGCCGAGCCCATTCTCGCCATTGACTTCTCGCACGAAATGATCGAACGCGGCCGCGAGAAGATGCGCGACAAAGCCGTCATCTTCATTGAGGACGACGCCCTGAACCTGCACGTCGACAACGGCACCCTCGACCTCGTCGTCAGCGCCTTCGGCTTCCGCAATCTGGCCGACTACGCCGCGGGCCTGACCGAGATCCGGCGCGTCCTGAAGCCCGGCGGCGAGATCGGCATCCTTGACTTCAGCATGCCGCCCGCGCCACTCGACAGCGCCTACCGTCTCTACTTCAAGCACATCCTGCCACGGATCGGCGGCATGATCTCCGGCAGCACCTCCTCATACGAATACCTGCCTGCAAGCGTCGAACGCTTTCCGAAACCACAGGCCTTCTGCGGCATGATGCGCCAGGCGGGCTTTACGGATGCAAAGTGGAAGCCATACCTCTTTGGCATCGCAGGTCTGTGGAGCGCACGCGCCGTCTAGGTGCATCGCGTCTAGTTGGTCCTACATCTAAATCTCCAGAACACCGGACGATGAGTAGTCGGATGGACCCGCCGGCTGTAGACCCCAAATAGCACACGAACGATCCCAACAGGAGTTACACCATGCCCCAGGCATCTGGTTACGCCGCACAGTCGGCGAAGGCACCCCTCGCCCCGTTTAGCTTCGAACGCCGCGAACCGCGCGAGCACGACGTCAACATCGACATCAAGTTCTGCGGCATCTGCCACAGTGACGTGCACCAGGCACGCGATGAGTGGGGCGGCAGCATCTTTCCCATGGTCCCCGGCCACGAAATCGCCGGCATCGTCACCTCGGTAGGCAGCGGCGTCACGAAGTTTAAAGTAGGCGACAAGGTCGGCGTCGGCTGCTTTGTCGATAGCTGTCGCCAGTGTGCAGAGTGCGTCAAGGGCGAGGACAACTACTGCCTCGTCGGCATGAACGCCACCTACAACGGTCGCGAAAAGGATGGCACGCCCACCTACGGCGGTTACTCCGATCACATCGTCGTCGACGAGAACTACGTCCTCAGCATCCCCGACAACCTGCCGCTCGACGCAGCCGCTCCCCTGCTCTGCGCCGGCATCACCCTCTACAGCCCTTTGAAGCACTGGAACGCAGGCCCCGGCAAGAAGGTCGGCATCGTCGGTCTCGGCGGTCTCGGTCACATGGGCGTCAAGCTCTCGCACGCTCTCGGCGCACAGACCATCGTTCTCAGCCAAAGCATGAAGAAGGCAGAAGACGCCAAGCGCCTTGGCGCCGATGAGTTCTACGCCATGAGCGATCCCGAAACGGCAAAGAAGCTCGCCGGCACCTTCGACCTCATCATCAGCACCGTCGGCGTTGCCATGGACTTCGGTCCCTACCTCGCCATGCTCAAGAAGGACGGCGCCATGGTCCTCGTCGGCGCTCCGGAAGACAACTCCACCCTGAACTCCTTCTCGCTCATCGTCGGCCGCAAGACCCTCGGCGGATCGATGATCGGCTCCATCAAGGAGACCCAGGAGATGCTCGACTTCTGCGGCGAAAAGAACATCGTCTCGGACATCGAAATCACCCCCATCGACAAGGTGAATGAAGCCTACGAACGCATGCTGAAGAGCGACGTCCGCTATCGCTTCGTCATCGACCTGTCGACGCTGAAGGCATAATCCCCTGCTTCAATCACAAAGGCCGCATGCAGATCGCATGCGGCCTTTGTGCGTTTGAGACGTGGTGTAGTTGCACCGTTAGGAATTCAGAATCTTGATCTCGTAGTCCAGCTCACGCCGCGTCTCCGCAATCACATCCCGCCCATCCGCACCGACATACTCCAGCTCATAGAAGACCGGGATCGGCCACTTGTTATCGCGGATCAGCTGCAGCACCTCTTTCGTCGGCGCAACCCCCTCGCCGAACGGAACACTCACCCCGGCGTTCGCCTTCCGATCGTGAACATGGATGTTGGTGATCTTCGCGTGCTGCTCCTTCAAAAACGCGACCGAATCGAAACCGGCCGACGAGAAGTGAGCGACATCCAGGTTGATCCGGTAGAGCGGCGACATCGCGAGCACAGTACGAAAACTTTCCGGGCTGGAGATCTGGTCGGGATCGTCCTTTTCGGCATGACCATGGAAGGCAATACGCATGCCGTGCTTCGCCGCGAAGGGCACCAGACGCCTCGCGTCGGAGATCCGGCTCGACGCCGTAATCAGGTCAACCTTCAGCGCCTTCGCCGCCGCAAAGCCGAATTCGATCTCCGCATCGTTCATCGTCGGTTCAAAACTGTAGTTGAAAGAGAACAAACGCACGTGAGCGCTACTGAATCGATTCAAAACCTGCTGCAAATAGCCCTGAGGAGGGTTGGTTCGCCACGCCCGCAACGCCTGTCGCTGGGTCGCCATCTCCTCCTTGGAAGCCTTGATTGGCGCGCCTTTTTCAACATTCGGCAGCCACTTTCGCCAGTATCCATCGGACAACGGAAACGGCTCAATCTGCGGCGCCCAAAGCTCACACAAATTAACTCCCAATTTCTGCATGGAAACAGCGATTTCTTCAGCAGCAGCAACGCCTCCAGCACGCAACTGATGGAACGTATAGCTCTGCAAACCCAGCTGCACACCACGCGCCTCCAACGCCCACAAAGGCGCCGCAGTTGAGGCAATCGTGGCAGCAAGCGCCCCAGTAAACTGTCGCCGATTCAGAAGTATGATCCCGCCTTCCCCGCAGCACAAATGCACATGCGGCAATGGGTGCCATCCTACCCCAACGCCGTGCCTCGACGCCCGTACCCGTGTAGCCTAAGGATTCGCATGCCTGATCCAATGCAGAACGCACACCCGCAAAGTACACGCGATCCCGACGGCGTGATCCACGCGGAGTCAGCGGCCAAGCAGTCGGCAGCGCTCGGCAGCGTGCTGGCTGCCAGCGGCATCACGCTGCTAAAGGTCATCACCGGCCTATCGACCGGCTCGCTCGGCATGTTGAGCGAAGCAGCACACTCCACGATCGACCTGATGGCATCGGGCCTCACGCTCTTCAGCGTGCGCGTCTCCGACCGCCCCCCGGACGATGATCACACCTACGGTCATGGCCGCGTCGAGAGTCTGTCCGCATTCGTTGAGACGGTGCTGATGCTTGGCTCGTCCATCTGGATCATCGTTGAGGCGGTGCGCCGCATCCTGCGCTTTCATCGCGGCGAAGCGTTGGATCTCCACGCATCCATCTGGCCCGTCCTGGTGCTGATACTCTCCATCGCCGTGGACTACACGCGGTCCCGTCACCTGGCGCGTGTGGCCCACATGGTTCACTCGCAGGCACTGCAGGCAGAAGCTCTGCACTTCGGCACGGACATCTGGTCGAGCGCCGCAGTCCTGCTGGGACTTGGCGCGTCCTTCGCAGGCCAGCACTTCCACATTCGCGTACTGGAGCTTGCCGATCCCGCAGCTGCCCTGCTGGTCTCCTGCATCATTCTGAAGGTCACCTATCAACTCGCGCACGAGACGGTGAATGCGCTGCTGGACGCCACGACACCAGAGATGCGGCGAGAGTTGACCGAGGCGATCCGCGGAGTGAATGGCGTGTTGTTTGTGGATGATCTGCGCATGCGGCGAGCGGGTACGCGCTACTTCGCGGACGTTGCGATCGGCATGCACCGTAACACGACCTTTCAGCGATCAGAACAGATTGTGATGGCAGCCACCGAGGCGGTGCAGAAGGTGATGCCCGGCACGGATGTGGTGGTGCGCACGGTAGCAGTTGCCACTGGCGAAGAGAGTGTCTTCGACCGTGTCCGCGCCGTGGCGCAGCGAGCGAACCTGGGTATTCACGATGTGACAGTGCAGCAGATGGACGGCGGCCTGGCCGTAGAACTGCACCTGGAACTGCCCGAGCATATGCCGCTCCGTGAGGCGCACGAGACCGCGACACACATCGAGGCAGACATGAAGCGCGAGGTGCCCGAGATTCGATCGGTCATTACGCACATCGAAGCCGAAGAGAGCACCATTGAACCCGCCGTGCGTCTGCAGGATGACCGCGCCCTGGAGGACGAGGTTCGTCGTGCCGCAGAAGGCTTCCCCGAGATTGAAGACGTACACAACATCGTCGCAACTCGGACCGGAGAACATCTGCAGATGAGCTGCCATTGCAGCATGCCGGACGATTTGCCCATGGGCGCGGTGCACCGCATTATCTCGCAGATGGAGGCAAGCTTCCTGCGCGAGCGCCCCGAAGTGGACCGCCTGTTGATCCACCCAGAGCCAGTGACCGACAATGATCGTTGAGGTCTGGTCGGGGTCGACAACCGGCCGCAGGCTGCGTGCGTCCTACGGCTCGGTACGATAAACCACTCGTGAAGATTCGCGTTCGCTATCGCAATAACTCCGGCGAGGTCACTGCTGGAGCCGCCCGTGCCTTCCGCATTGGCATGACGCTGCTCGCCATGACGGCGGTCGCGCTCCTGTCTGCGTTGATCACCATGCGACTGGCGATCCACACCGGCGAGGTTGAGGTACCGAACCTGAGCAGCCTGACTCTGGAAGAAGCCGCAGAGAAGACCTCGAGCGCGCAACTGAATCTCACCGTCGAGAACCGTTTTTACTCCACGACAGTGCCCGCCGGTCGCGTCCTCTCGCAGTCGCCATCACCCGGCGCCAGCGTGCGCAAGGGCTGGCATATGCGTATCACCGAGAGCATGGGACCGCAGCGGGTGTCTATCCCGGACACAGTTGGGATGAACGAGCGCGATGCCGGCATGGCCATCCGCCGTGCTTCGCTGGATCTGGGAGCAATCGCTCACATGCCCTCGCCTGGGCCCGCTGACACTGTACTGGCGCAGACCCCGCCAGCGAATGCCGAGGGCGTCGACAAGCCCGAGGTAAGCCTGTTATTGAGTCAGCCAGAAAGCGCGACGCCGCGCGCGTACGTGATGCCGAATCTTGTGGGCATGAGCTATTCCGCGGCCAGTGCCAAGATGCGTGAGATGGATCTGCGCGTTTACGCAATCATTCCGCAGCCTGCACCCGTTGCCGTTGATCCCAACGCCCCCACCGGAACGGCGCCACCCGCTCCAGTGGCGACTCTGCCCGCAGGCGTAGTGCTCACGCAGAACCCCGCCGCAGGAATGCGAGTCAGCACAACCGATACGCCTCGGGTAAAGATGAGCGCTTCGGCTATCGCGACGCCGAGTGCAACTCCGGCGCCGTCGGCGACGCCAGCATCCCCTGCCGGTGCCGTTGCACCGCGTCCTTCTGCACCGGTCGTGCGTCAGCCTGCAGCGATCCCAACGATTGTTCGGTAAGACGGGCGATGCTCCGGAGCTAGTTCTTCCTTTGAAGCACCGCTGCATAAAAGCCATCGCAGGCTTGCGTGCCAGGCAATGTGCGGAGGGCCGCATCGGCGAAAGCCGACGCAGCTAGTTGCTCAGCTGCCTCTGGACTGAGATCGGCAATTCGCTCGGCAATCGGTTGTGCGGCTGACTGCTCAATCCCTTCGACATCCTGCATTGCTGCGGCCACGACGGCCTCATTCTCTTCCGGCTCCAGCGAACATGTGGAGTAGACGAGGATGCCGCCGGGTGCGAGCAGACGCAGAGCGTTGGCGAGGATCTGGCGCTGACGCTCGGCTTGGCGAGGCAGATCGCTTGGCCGCAGACGGTGACGAATCTCTGGGTTGCGTGCGAGGGTACCCGTGCCCGAGCAAGGCGCGTCGCACAGGATCAGGTCGAATCCCTCGCGCAGCATGTGCGCTGTCTGCGGCGCAGTCATGTCCGCAACGATTGTCTTAACGGAGGCGGTCGCAGGATCACGGTCCATGCGCTTGCGCATGGCGTCGAGACGCTTGTCACTGATGTCTGCGGCAACGATCTCCGCGTCGGGATGTCGCACCGCAAGTACCGCGGTCTTTCCACCGGGTGCAGCACAGCAGTCGAGGATGCGCTTCGGCAATCCGACCGCCGCTGCAGCCAGTTCTGCGACAAGACGCGATCCGTCATCGATCTCCGGCAGCGCGGGATCTGCATTGAAGAGTTCGTGAGACGGCGGTTCCGCCTGGTCGTACTCTGCAATGCGGCGAACCGTGGCTCCGCCAAAATTGGCACGCCAGCGAGCGATCATCCAGGCTGGATGCGCCTGTTCTGCAGGAGTAACAGCAACGGCTAACGTGGAGCGATTTGCAGCCTCTGTTGTCTTCTCTCGAAGGACGCGCCGAAGGATTGCGTTGACCATGCCGGCCGCGTGGGCGGCGCCGTTCGCCCGCGCAAGTTCGACGCTCTCATTCAGCGCAGCGTGCGGGGGCACGCGATCCAGATGAAGTAACTGGAAGACGCCTAGGCGAAGTGCGAGCAAGGCTGCGGGATGCAGCTCTGCATCCGGCCGCTGCAACATGGGCCGCATCACCGCGTCCAAGTGAAGCTGCCAGCGAAGCACGCCGAGCACCAGCGCCGTAGTCAGATTGCGGTCTTCCGCAGAGAGCGCGTTAACGGCAAGTGAGTGCAGCAGATCATCTGAGTGCGACGCGCTGTTGCTCACCTTGCTGAGGATGTGGAATGCTGCGGCGCGCGCTGGCGAGATCTTTGCCGCAGCGGCAGCGCGGATCAGGCTGGCCTCACTGGGCGGCACCGCTGCGCGTGCGACTGGAGATTGCTTCGAAGCAGCTGCGGCAGCCGGTCGCGATCCTTGCGTGTTTGTCGCGGCATTGGATCGCGGCTTCATCGAGCCTGCCGGATTGGCAACGATCACCGGCTTCGTGAAGTCCTGCTTACCGCTGCTGGATGGCTTGCCGAATGCAGATTTGCGGGGCGACTGGGTCATTGCGTTGTTGCCTCACCGAGCGTCTCGCCGCTCTTGATCTGGAAGCCGCGAAGAAACTCTTCTGCGGGCATGCATTTTTTGCCTTCCATCTGCACTTCGTCCAGCGCGATAGCCGTTCCGCCGGCGCACACGGCGAACATCGCACCTTCCTGGAGAATGAGCGTACCCGGGACTTCGTTGCTGGTGACATCGGCAACGTGCATTGCGTGGACGATCAACTTCTTGCCACGCAGTGTTGTGAAGGTACCCGGCCACGGCTGGAAGCCGCGAAAGCGTTGGTCGATTTCAGTCGCGGTACGGGTGAATAGGATGCGGGCATCGTCGCGCGTAAGGATCGGCGCCAGCGTGTGCTGGGCGTCGTCCTGCTCCTTCGGTGTGATGAGGCCCGCTTCCAAACCGGCGAGTGTCTGCACCATCAGGTCAGCACCGATGGTCGAAAGTGTCTCAAAGAGTTGCGGTGAGGTGGTCTGTGGTGTGATGGTGACCGCCCACTTCATGAGCATCGGGCCGGTATCCAGGCCGGCATTCAGGCGCATCGTGGTGACGCCGGTCTCCGTGTCACCGCTGGCGATGGCCCACTGGATAGGCGCCGCGCCGCGCCAGCGTGGCAACAGTGATCCGTGGCCGTTGATGCAGCCAAAGCGCGGCAGGTCGAGCATCCACTGCGGAATAATGCGGCCATAGGCGACGACGATGATGGCGTCGGGCGCAATTTGTGTCAGCGTCTCGCGCAGGGATTCGTTGTGCTTCAGCTTTTCGGGCTGTGTCACCGCGATGTCGTGCGCCAACGCAGCACGCTTGACCGGTGTGGGATGGATTTCGCCGTTGCGACCGACGGGCTTATCCGGCTGCGAGATCACCAGCGAGACCTGATGCCCAGCGGCCAGCAGAGCCTCAAGTGTTGGGACAGCGAACTGTGGCGTGCCGCAGAAGACTAATCGCATAGGCCGCGCCCCGCCCTGCGCATTACCACTCGCCGTTTTTCTGCAGCTTACGGATGCGCCGCAGAATCAGGTCGCGCTTCAGCCGTGAAAGGCGGTCGATGAAAAGAATGCCGTCGAGGTGATCCAACTCGTGCTGAAAGGCGCGGGAGAGCAGTTCTTCGCCGTCCATCTCAAACCACTTGCCGTACTCATCCTGGGCTCGGATACGCACCGTGAAGCTGCGGCTGACCTTGTCGCGGATGTCCGGCAGCGAAAGGCAGCCCTCTTCCTCGACCTGCCGGCCATCGCGCTGAATGATTTCGGGGTTGATGAGGACCAACCGGTCGCTCTTTTCCTTGCCGAACGAGAGGTCCACGATGAACAGGCGCTTCGAGACACCGATCTGGGGCGCGGCCAGGCCAATGCCTTCCGCCGCGTACATGCTCTCGAACATGTCGTCAGTCAGTTTCTTCAACTCCGCGTCGAAGACCGTTACCGGATCGGCCTTCTGCGCCAGAACGGGTTCGGGATATTTCACGATGGGATAGATCATCTGCTTGAATCGAGTCCTAAATACGTCTGGGTGCTAAAACCTTTTGATCTGCTCGCGGTAACCCTCGAGGTTGCGTTGTGTCTCAGCCAGGCTATCGCCGCCAAACTTCTCCAGCACCAGGCGCGCGAGGGTGATGGCAACCATGGCCTCGGCGGCTACGCCGGCGGCAGGCACCACGCAGACATCGCTGCGTTCATAGGCTGCCTTGACGGGTTCGCGCGTGTCGAAGCTGACGGAGCCGAGGGGCCGGCGAAGTGTGCTGATGGGCTTCAAATAGCCGCGCACGGTAACGTCCTGTCCATTTGAGATGCCGCCTTCAATCCCGCCAGCGTTATTGCCCATGCGGGTGAAGCGCGTATGAGCCTCTGCTGCTTCTTCTTCAGTCGCATAGGCGATGGCGTCATGCACGGTGGATCCCATGGACTCCGCCGCCGTAACACCGCGGCCAAGCTCAACTGCCTTTACCGCCTGCAGACTCATCACGGCCTGGGCCAGCAGACCGTCCAGACGCTCATCCCAATTGACGTGCGTGCCGATGCCCGGCGGAAGGCCGTGCGCAACGACCTCAAAGACACCGCCCACGGTATCCCCTGTGCGGAGCGCGCGGTCTACTTCGCCGCGCATGCGCTGCTCCACTTCGGGGTCGATACAGTTCAATACGACCGTGTCACGCGCGTTACTGGCGACGATCTCGTCCCACTGGTACGGCCGCTCAAGATCCACCGCGCCGACGCGAACGACGTGCGACAACACTTCAATTCCGAGTGCGCGCAGAAGCATCTTGGCCAGCGCTCCGCCGGCTACGCGGGCAGAGGATTCACGTGCCGAAGCACGCTCCAGGATGTAACGCGCATCGGGAAAGTTGTACTTCAGGGCGCCGGCCAGGTCGGCGTGTCCGGGCCGAGGAGATGCTACGGCCTTATGCTTCGCGACATCGCCCTCTTCGACGGGCAGAATCTCTTCCCAGTTCTTCCAATCGCGGTTGGCGATGGTCATCGCGACGGGCGAGCCGATCGTCTTGCCATGCCGTACGCCGGACAGGATGTGTGCCGTATCCGTCTCGATACGCATGCGCCCGCCGCGGCCAAAGCCCTGCTGCCTGCGCCAAAGCTCGCGCCCTAAAAACGCGCTATCCACTGGAACGCCGGCGGGGAGGCCGCTGAGCAGCGCTACCAGCGCCTCACCATGGCTTTCGCCCGCTGTTGAAAAACGAAGCATTTTTCTCCCTGATCAAAGCTTTATTGTACCAATGCAATTCAACGGCCTCGAGGCAGTCTTAGTTCCCGCCCGCGAACTTTCCACACAACTGTGGACGTGTCCCGATGCTCTTAATTGAGGTTCCCTTAGTGCGTTTGTGGGAGTCGTATGGACTGCCCGTGGCATGGCTGGCACCCAATGGTGGGGGCTAGTCTTTTAAGGACATTTATGGCCGATTCAAATAATTTCGATCCGATTCCCGCTCTTGAAGACGAGATTCGACGATACGAGACCGAACATATTGCATCGCTAAGCTTCTCGCGGGACTTGGAGAAGCGTTTTCAGCGCGAAACGGGTGCTGCGCGTGCCCGCATGTTGCTGGTTCAGGGATTGCTCTCACTGCTTGCCTACGATTTCTTCATCGTGGGCGATTACTTCATGGCGCCTGCGAATATTGAGCGCGCCGCAATCGTCCGTTTTGGCATCATCACGCCTTTAGTTCTTTTAGTTGCGATGCTGGTCAAAAGCCGGCGCAGCGCTTTCCTGCGGGAGTCTGCAACATCAATCCTGTGCGTACTGGGCGCCATCAGCATCCTTTACTTGCACCATGACGTCAGCGCTTCGGTCAGCGTGGACGCACAGACAGGGCTGATCCTGGTGCTGTTGGTTGCAAATTGCATGCTGCGGATTGACCTGCCCTATGCCGCCGCGACGTCCGTGATCATTACCATCCTGGACGCGATTTCCCTTGTCAGCGACGCGCAACTGCCGGTTTCGAACAAAATGGTTTCAGGTGGCATGCTCGCGTGGGTAGCCATGTTGACCTTCACGGCGAACTACACCATGTCCCGCGAGCGCCGCTTCTCATACCTCCTGCAACTGCGCGGCCGGCTGCAACGCCGCATGCTTGCGGAGGCGAACGCGGAGCTACTGGCACTCTCCTCGACCGACCGATTGACCGGACTGCCAAACCGGCGGGCCTACGACACGCGTCTGCACGAGTTGTGGCAGTTGTCACTGGAACGCAGGCACCCCATCAGCGTCGTAATGGTCGACGTTGACCACTTCAAAAAATTGAACGACACCCACGGCCACCCCTATGGCGATCGCGTTCTGCAACGCGTGGGTTCTCTGCTGCAACAGGCGCTGCGAGCCGAGGACGACTTTGTAGCTCGATTCGGCGGCGAAGAGTTCGTGATTCTGCTGCCGGATGCGGAACCGCACACGGCATTCAAGGTCGCGGAACGTATTCGCACGCTCGTGCAGGTGGCCGGATCGCCGGCGCTCCAACGCGATTCGATCATCCCCGCGCAGGATGTCTGGGCCACGGTGAGCTGCGGTGTGGCTACAGCATGGCCAACCGCAACGCTTGACCCACACCGCCTGATCGCCGATGCGGACGCCGCGATGTATCGAGCCAAGCGAGAGGGTCGCAATCGCGTGTGCGCCGCACCTCTACAACACACAACCGGAAAGATTGCTGTCTTTCCTGCGGTCGCAGGCCGCGGTTAGGTATTGCTGCTGTGCGTAAACCGCACAGCAGCAACATCGCCCGGCGCAACTTCTGTTGACCGAGTGCTACGCTTATGCCCATGGCGATGACCCTTTTTCAACATGTGCGACAGCGGCATAACGCGGATCTTGGGGCGCTGATCACAGCGATTGCAGATGGCGCTGCGGCCATTGAAGCAAAGATCCGCACAGCGGGCCTGGCCGATGACATTCTGGGCGCGGCTGGCAGTGAAAACATTCAGGGCGAAGAACAGCAGAAGTTGGACGTCTTTGCCAACCTGACCCTCATCGATGTCATGAAGGCACTGCCCAGCGTAGCTGCTGTCGTTAGCGAAGAAGATGATGAGCCGCTCATCTTCCCAGACCGGCCGAATGCGAAGTTCATCGCCATCTTTGATCCGCTGGACGGCTCTTCCAACATCGACGTCAATGTCAACGTTGGCACCATCGTCTCCATCCAGGCCGTCGAGCCGGGCAGCGACGTCCGTGCTGCAATCCTGCAGCCGGGAACGGCGCAGGTGGCAGCGCTCTATGTGAACTACGGTCCTTCTACGATCCTCGTCTATACCGCCGGCAAGGGTGTCCACGCATTCACGCTATCGGACGGTGAATTCCTGCTGAGCACTGGCGACATGCTGATGCCGGAACACGGAACCTACTACTCGATGAACGAGGGCAACATTGGCGAGTCACTGCCCGTGTATGCCAAGGCTATCGGCCGCTTCCGCGATGGAACGCTGATGGGCCGGAAGTACAGTTCACGTTACGTCGGATCGTTCATTGCGGACTTCCATCGCACGCTGCTGAAAGGTGGCGTCTTCCTCTATCCTCCGACGAAGAAGGCGCCCAACGGCAAGCTACGCCTACTGTACGAAGCGAATCCCCTTAGCTTTATCGCTGAGCAGGCTGGCGGCGCTGCAAGCAACGGTCGTTATCGCATCCTTGAGATCACGCCGACGGAACCGCATATGCGCACCCCGCTGATCATCGGTAGCCAGAGTGAAGTGTCTGCGATCGGCGGCATGATCACGATCACGCCAAGGGAGTAGCACTTTTCGTGAGTCATGCTGCCGAACGCATCTACTACGACGAGCCTTGGACCCTGGAGTTTACGGCTGAGGTCACGGCTATCCGTGAGGTCGCCCGAGTTGACGGACGACAGGTTTGGCAAATCGCGCTGGACCGCACTGCCTTCTATCCGACCAGCGGCGGACAGCCGAACGACACGGGCAAGCTGACTGCAACGGCGCGCTCCGGCGCGTCGCTGGATGCTCCAGTCACCGACGTCGAAGAAGACGAAACGGGCGAAGTCTGGCACACAACATCGAAGCCTCTACAGGAAGGCACCGCGGTCCGCGGCACTGTCGATTCCGTTCGCCGCCGCGACCACATGCAGCAGCACAGCGGGCAGCATCTGTTGTCGGCAGTTCTGCTACGGGACTTTGACGCGAAAACGGTTTCCTTCCACCTTGGCGAAGATCTATCGACGATTGACCTAGATGGCCCGGCCCTGGATGATGCCCAGTTCGATCAGGCGGTGACGCGTGTCAATGATGTCATCGCGGCTGCACTCCCCTTCTCGATCCGCTATGTCGATCAGGCGGAGGCCGAAGCGATGCTCGCCGCGGGCGTGCTGCGGAAGTTACCGCCGCGCTCTGGCCGGATTCGAATCGTGGAGATTGGCGAAGGGATCGATACCAACTCCTGTGGCGGCACACACGTCGCAACAACTGCACAGATCGGCCCTCTGCTGATCCGTGGCACCGAGCGAGTGCGAAACACCATGCGGCTGTCCTTTGTGTGCGGCGACCGCGCAATGAGGGCTGCAGAGGCCGACTTTCATCTTCTCAAGACGCTCTCGCAGGCACTCTCGACCGGAGTCGAAGCCATCGCCGCCAGCGTAGGACGTTTGCAGGCTGACTCAAAGGCCACCGCCAAAGAACGGGCGACTCTGCTGGCCGAACTCGCATCGCTCGAAGCGGAAAGGATGGCATCGCGCGCTGCGGAGCTCACGCTGGAGCGCGGTTCGATTCTGGCTCTGACGACTCGCCTGGATCCCCGGCATTCGGGCCGCGATGCGAGCTACGCAAAAGCGCTGGCATCCTCGCTGATCAGCACGACGTCCGTCGCTTTGGCCCTGATCGGCATTGCGGAGCCGGAACGCATGGCCGTCGTCCTTGCAGCAAAGCCCGGCGTTGCAGACTGCGGGACGCTTCTACGCCTGACACTGGAGACGCTGGGCGGACGCGGAGGCGGCGGCAAGGACCTGGCGCAGGGAGCGATGCCGACCGACCGTTTTGACGATTTGGCAGCCACTATAAAGGCGCAGGTATCCCAGAGAGACTAACGCCCATCCGGCGTTGAGTGGCAATCTGCTTCCTGCTACACTCAGGAGAACTGTTGCAGCAAACACACGCCGCGCGCCCGCGCGACGAGAGCAACACGAAGGGCCTGTAGCTCAGCTGGGAGAGCGCCTCGTTCGCAACGAGGAGGTCAGCGGTTCGATCCCGCTCAGGTCCACCAATTCAATCTTGGTTTACGCCGCTCCGACAACCCCATAACACTGTTTGAGTTAGTCCGCTGGCTCCGCTCGAGAGACAATTCCTTGATCAGCCCACCATAAGTCCGATCTGCACGTTATGCATTCGCACTCGCAGGCGCCGATTCAGCACCATATCCAAAACATTAGTTATGCCGGGGAAGAAGGTATAACTCCCGAAGAAATCAGGAACTGACCCGGCAGAAGTCATAACTTTTTGTCAATTGGGATGTCAGCAATTTTGGAGATAGTCTGCAGCTTCTCTAATCGCCCGGAACGCGATAGCTAGACGTTCAAAAATATTGCTATACTCTTCGCGAATCCTTCTGCGCATCGCTTGTGTACCGCCTGTGATTTCTATCACCACCGCTGACCCTCTCTGTAGTTATTCTTGAGTCGGCTGGAAGGGGGCAAGAAACATGCAAGTTTCGCAGCTCAATGATGTTCTCAGCATGCTACCGCGACCAGACAAGTTAAGGATCAATAGGATCCTTGTCTCGTTGGACTTCGATGATCAGGCCCTCAGGGTTCTGGAAGCTGCGCTATGCATTGCCAGGTACTTCCATTCCGAAGTCTTCCTGGTACATTCGGTCTCGACTCATTCACCGGATGAAAGAAGCGGCCACGACGGCGCGTGTTTTCGTGAATCCTGTATTCAAGCTGGAATTAAGAGACTCAAAGCAGCAGTGGCTGCTCGACCATCTCTGAATTCTGTCACTCACCATGAGATTGCTGCCGCTGAATCACCCTTTGAATTAATTCAGCAACTTGTCACTTCGGAGCAAATCGACCTCATCATTGTGGGATCACATGGTGCGTCTGGCCTCGCACGCATTGCCACAGGATCCTTAGCGGAAGGCCTGATGAGGCGAGCAAGCTGCCCGACGTTAATCGTCGAACCCCATGCAGTCGTATCCGGCAACCCATTCCGCAAAATCTTGCTCGCGACAGACTTGGGTAAAAGCTGCGCCTCTGCGACGAGCTTTGCAGCCGCAGTAGCGACGCGTTTCCAGGGTGAACTGTACGCGCTACACGTGATCAACCATAAGAAAGTGCCGCTGCTCGCACAGTCGCAGGAGGCGGAAGAGATTTTTGCACGTCATCGCATGCGGACAAGCTTGCTGCAGGACATCACCTCATCGTGCACTGTTGGACTAATCGCGAAACACGGCGTGCCGCAGAACATCGTTGTTCAGACTGCGGAAGAGTATGGGGCCGGCGTCATCATCACAGGCATATCGGAAGGCATGCTGCACGATGAACACGCACCATGGTCGACCTTCGCTGCAATCGTGAGAGAAGCGCGGTGCCCCGTGCTGGCAATCCCAAACAGGCTTCCAATCGATGTGCTGATGCCTCCACAGTTTAGCGCTATGCTTGCGCAACCCCAGATCTAAGCCGCGAATCCGGGGCCTCGCGGAGTATCTGCTAACTCGTCAGCGTTAAAGTTGTACGTAAGTCAGCCTTTACCGGGCCGCCTGCGCATAAGTCGTAAGCTCCTGGCCCGGTTACCCGAATTCGACTGCTCGCTCTCCAGTAAATAAGTTCGTTGGACTGCAACGTCGGGTGACGGTGCGTCGCTCGTGCGGTTTCAGACTGATTCGTTGGAAGGCCTAGAGGCTTCCCGCACGCTGGTGAATGTAGAGTTACGCGAGATCATCGCCTGCTATCTCGAAGGCATTCTCTACGTCGACGGTTACCTGCAATGCTGCCCCGTTCGAAGCGTCTATGGAGACGCGTGTCATCGAGCCTTCGAGCACCGTGACCGTGTCTTCTGGATAGTCAGCGAGACTCCGGAACCCATCGTGTCTGCCTTGGCATTTGCAAGCGGTCCAATGACTGCCAGTCAACTTGAACAGAGACAGAGGGAAGGCTGCCAACAGCAAGAGACACATCCTAAATTCGGAGCAACAATGCTCAGCGACCGTTCCAGGTGTAAGTGACAAGCGAATGCGCAGGGAGCGTAACCGAAGCCGAGCGCTGGCGCCAGTTCAGACTGAGCGACTGGTTCGCATCGCCGGCATTGAATGCAAGCAGCGCAATGGTGCCGTCAGTATTACGGAAGGCAACTTGCTGAACGCCGGAGCCAGTCGCCTCCGAGGCAACGCGCACCGCTCCCGGATGAACAAACTTGCTGGCATGTTCAAGAGCGTAAAAGTCACCGTTCCAGGTGATTTTCGCCGGGTGTTGCGAAGAGTCAATGGTCAGCAACCCGCGGCACGTGCCGCATCCGCCAGCATGCGGATTACCCTTGGGATCAAGCGCTATGCCCCAGAGGACAACGGCCTTCGCCCAATGTTGCGTCGATCCGATGATCAGATCCGCAGTGGTCGCTAATGGCGCTTGTTTCTGCCACGTGCCACCGGAACACTCAGTCATCCAGATGCCCTTTGTTGGATCGGCATTGTGCATGCCATCCTGCGCGTTAACGGCTCCACCATAGCAGTGCATCGCAGAGCCGGCAGTAAAGGGGCGAGCAGCAGGATCAGCAGTTACTTCCAGCGGGTACTCCGGATGATCCCAGTTGTGGTCGTACGCGAGTACCTGCGTCTTCAAGCCGGCAGCGCGTAGCGCCGGGCCAAGATCACGTCCGATGAAGCGCTTCGCCTGATCGGCCTTCAGCAGCGTACCGGGATAATCCTTCGTCTCATTCAACGGCTCATTCTGGATGGTCAGATACTGCGGCTTGATACCTTCCTGCTGGAAGGCCTGCAGCGACCGCACAAGATACTTTGCGAACGCCGGCTCCGCGTCTTCGCGCAGCATGCCACCGTTCATGGTGGGTTTGGTCTTCATCCACGCCGGCATGCTCCACGGCGATGCTATCAAGGTCATACGCGGATTTAGCTTCAATGCTTCCCGCACCGTTGGAAACACATCGACGCGATCTTTCTCGATGGAGAAGTGCGCCATTGCGGGGTCCTGCTCCCCAGCTGGCATGTCGTCGTAGCTGTAGTGAGTGCGCGATAAATCCGTGGATGCAATCGGCAGGCGCATTGCACTCAGGCCGATTCCCTGCGTCGGAGAAAAAAGTTTCGTCATGACATCGGCGCGCTGCGTGGCAGTCAGTTCGTGCTGCAACAGGTATGCCGAACCCTCGACAAATGCGGCGCCAAAGCCATCGATGACTTGAAAGCGTTTGCTGTCATCGATCGAGATCGAAGACGAAGCGGCGGTAGCCTGCTTCTGAAACTTAGCTGCTGGCATGGGCACCATCGTCCGTGACAGGTCGACAGTAGTCTGCACAGCTTGCACTGTCTGTGCCGTGAGTGGTGTTACGAGCACAATTGCCGAGGTGAAGAGCAGAAATCTAGAACAGGTCACGCGGATCCTTCTTAAGACGCTGAGTTAGAAAAATACTGGGCTGACCTGTAGGTCAGCCCAGTGTCAGGAGGGATACCGCGGGTTAGAAGTAGATCTTTGCTGCCAACTGAATCACACGCGGGCCGCCAGGACCGCTTGGGCTGCGAACGCCGGTTGGCGTACCCCATGCGGAATCCTTGACGATCGACAGTGGCGTATACGTGTTACTGGCCGAGTTGTAGCTGGGCAGAGTCACGTTTGCGCCGTAGTCACGTGAAGAGAAGTTGGTGTGATTGAGGACGTTGAAGAACTCGCCGCGGAGCTGAATGTAGCGACCACCATCCGACTTGCCGAATGCGAAGTTCTTGAAGATCGAGCTATCCCAGGTGACGAGAGCATCGTTGCGGATGCTGCCCGGTGCGCCCTGCGTCGGTGCGCCGATCGTTGGCAGGATCAGGTTGCCCTGTTGATCCACACCTACGTAGGCCGGCGGCGTCTTGCTATACTGGCGTCCGCCGGTAAGCTGATTGGCAGGCGAGTACAGTGCATTGCGAACGGGGTTGCCACTCTGGAAGTTTGCAAGACCAGAGAGCTGATAGCCGTCCGTGATGTAAGCCATGAAGCGCGATGCACTACCGAAGTGCTGCGCGATCTTTGGCAGATCATAGACGTAATTGATAGAGCCGATGTTACGACGATCAAATCCGGCAGGACCGTAGCTGTAGAGCTTGGGGTTGAACTTATCGACGAATGTCTCGTCGGCAGTTGAAGTCGTCATCGCCTTGGACCAGGTGTACACGCCGCCAAAGGTCAGGCCGCGTGAGAACCGACGCTGCACAGAAAGCTGCAGCGAGTGATAGTTGGAGGTACCGTCGAACTTGTAATACTCCAACTGGTCGTAGCCCTTGTAAGGCGCCAGGTAGTTCGTCTGGTAAGCATTCGCGCCGCTGAACGACAAGCCAGCCGCACGATACTCAGGTGCAAGGTTCGGTTCTACCGCGGGCACAACGCCGCCGGCATACTTCGACGGATCCTGCGCTGCCCGTGTGAAGGTGGTGCCATACGGGATCTGGTTCAGATCGCGCGCAGTTACCTGGTGACGGGACAGCGTTCCAACATAAGCGACATCGAGCGTGGTGCCCGGTGCAACTTCACGCTGAATACCAAGCGAGTAACTATAGGTGGTCGGCACCTGGCCTGTAATATCAGCGCCGTAGATGCCGGACAGAACACCCGGAGCCGACTGTGCCGCGGTTGCGATTCCTGTGATGTTGCCAGTGGTCAGCGACGGTGTGGTTACAAGAGCCGGATTACCGAAGACCGTATTGAAGACCAAGTTGCCCTGCGAACGGTCATGCGAGATACCGAAGCCGCCACGGAGAACGCCCTTGCGGTCGCCAAACGTATCCCACGAGAAGCCAACACGCGGCTCATACATAATGCCGCGGCTGTTCCATCCACCCTTGGGCAGCGTACCGTTCGAGGCATAGGTCATGCCGTTCAGGCGATTGCCCGTGCCGCCAACGATGGCGCCGCTGGTGGGGTTGATGGCGACGGCAGCTGCCGGATCATAAGCAGACGGCGTGAAGAGAGCGATCTGGTTCTTCGCGTCATACTGCGGCGGGATGTAGACGAAACGAACGCCGTAGTCCAGGGTGAAGCGCGACGTGAGCTGCCACGTGTCCTGAGCGTAGAACTCGAACTGGTTGTAACGGAAGAACCCTGTTGGACGCGCGCTGCTCTGCGAGAAGCTGTTGAATGACCCAACCAAAGCAGAAGCAAAGGGCGAACCCTGGTTGCTGGACGTCGATCCGGCAAGGCAGCCACCAACACTGGTGCAGGCGTTGCTGAAGCTGAACTGCCCGTTGCTATTGCCGTAGCTGATCTGATCCTTACGCGCCCGCTGGTAGAACGCACCAAACTTCATGGTGTGGCTCTTATAGCTCCAGCTCAGGTTGTCGTTCGCGTTGATCGTCGTGGTGGCCTGGTGCCAGGGTGTGGAACCGAGGTAGCTGCTGGGATAGTTCTGGCCGTTGCCGCTGAATGAAAAGTCCGGGATGGACGTGCCCGACGTGACCGGGAACAGCAGCGGCAGGTTGATGTTGTTCGCACCAACGCTGATGTTGCCGTTTACACCCTCAATGCGCGAGCGGTAAACGCTGGGTCCAACGCTGACTTCATTCACAACTGTTGGCGTGATGGTGCTGGTCAGGTCAAGCGAAGCATTCCAGCCGGGCTGTGAGTTCGTGCAACCGCCTGCAAACTGTAGGTTCGAGCTGCACTGCAGACCGAAATTGCCGAAGGGGCCCATCTGCGTGTCCTGGTTGTTGATGTAACGGCCGAAGAGACGCTCAGTCGAGCTGATCTGGTAATCCACGCGGGCAATGTACTCCGTGCGCGGGTGATCGAATGACAGAGGATCCTGGCGGTTATAGGTTGCGTTGCTCGTCACGTTGGGCTGCGGATACAGGTTCAGAATGCGCTGAATCTGCGTGTAGTTCGCCGCCTGTGCCGGGGTCAACTGTGCCGCCGTCACCTGGTTGTTGGCGAAGGGAAGACCAGTGTTCGGGTTGTAGATTGTCAGCGCGTTGCCGCTGCTGTCTTTGCTCTGGCTGAAGTCGCCCGTGCGTTCCAGCGCGGTGGGTACCCGGTACTGGTTGACAGCGCCCGGCTGCAACTGGCGGTAGAACTCAGTCGAGAAGAAGAAGAAGAGCTTGTCCTTCACGATGGGTCCGCCAATCTGTGCTCCGACGGTGTTCAGTCGGTACAGCTGCTGAGCGGTCTTGTTACGGTTCTCCAGCCAGCTACGCGCGTCCATGCCTTCGTTGCGATGGAAGAAGTGCACATTGCCGTGAAAGTCATTTGTGCCGCCGCGAGTAGTGACGATGATCGATCCGCCGCCGGCCTTGCCGAACTCGGCCTGATAGTTGCTGGTCAGCACCTTCACTTCCGCAATCGCGTCTGTGTTGATGGTTACCTGCGTGCCGCCGTTGTTGCCGGTGTCGACGTTGGATGCACCATCGATGGTGAACTCGTGCTGGTTCGCGCGGGTGCCGTTGACGCTGTAGCTGTCCAGGCCGCCGGTGCCCGATACGCCGAAGCTGCCCGAACCGGAGACGCCGGGGATGACGCGGACGATATCGAGAACGTTACGGCCGTTGAGAGCGATGTCGTTCAACTGCTTGCCGGTAATGAGGTCCGAACGCTCGCCGGAGTTCGCCTGAATCTGCAACTGACCCTGGTCAGCGGTGACGCTGACCGTCTGCGCTTCGGTACCGATCTGGAGCTGGAACACGCCGGCATTCAGACGGTCAGCTGAGCTCAGGATGATGCCATCCTTCTTGAGCTGCTGGAACCCCGTCATGGAAACCGTCAGCGTGTAGGAGCCGCCGGGCAGGTTCGGCAACGAAAAGGTGCCGTTGGAGCCCGAAGTTACAGTACGCGTGATGCCCAGCGTGGGCGCGGTGGCGGTGACCGTCGCACCAGGGACCAGCGCCCCGGATGTATCCTGAACGGAGCCGAGAATGGTGCCGGACGTAACCTGGGCACCCGCGAAGCCGGAAGCTCCCAAAGCCAGGACACAGGCAACTGGAAGGGACCAAAGAGGGCTGAACGCGACGTTGGATTGGGGAACTAAGAGGTTGCTCCAACTGGCCAAGCGGAGTTTGGAACGAGAAGATAGCACTGTGTTTCTACCTGCTTTCAACTGCTTTTCGAACGATCTGAACCCTAGGGGTCAGAAGTAACGGTTGTCCTGAGAACCCTCCGAAGGTTCCCTGAGGTTTTTCTGATGGAACGTAAGTCCCCCAATGACAATGATTTACTGGAAGCACGGGGGAACTGTCTAAAGCCACCAGCGCCATTTATCGCAGGAGGCTGGCTTGTCGAGCCGGAGCTCAACAGCCTGCGAAGAGGCACCGTGGAGCGTCACCTGGAACCTAAGGTGATGAAAGTACTGTTGGCTCTGGCCGAGCACCCCAACCACGTCGTCTCGAAAGACGATCTGATGACTGCAGTGTGGCCCGGGACCTTTGTCAGCGACGATGTGCTGACCCGTTGCATATCGATGTTGCGGCGTGCCACTCGAGATGACCCGTCACGGCCGCAGTTCATCCAGACCATTCCCAAGGTGGGTTACCGGCTGGTCGCTGCGATTGAAGAAGCGCCGGTCGAGAAAGAGCCGACGCAGCGCCGGCTCAATCCCCAGCCTGAGACTTCTGATGTCAGTCCCGAAGAAATGGTCACTGCTATTCCGGAGATCGCGCATCTCCCGGCAGCCACGGCTGTCCCGGAGCCTGCATCCACTTCAACCCGCCAAGTGCATACTATTTGGATCGCTGCCGCAGTGACGGCACTGTGTCTCCTGGCGATTACGGCGTTCCTAATTCTGAGGAGTTCCAGAAACGGGTCCCGCGACGTCGTCCTCCGAACGCTTCCCTTCACCAGCCAGGCTGGCGAGCAGTTACAACCGGCCTTCTCTCCGGATGGCGGCTTACTTGCCTACGTGGGCCGCTCCAGTGATGGCAGCAGCCAGCACCTCTTCCTGAAACGCATAGGCGCGGAGCAGACGCAACAGATTACGGATGGCCCCGGTCAGGATTTCAGTCCCACCTGGGCACCGGATGGGAAGCAGATCGCCTACCTGTCCCAGGCGCCGGACGGACTCGGGATCTTCCTGCTGGATCTCGCGAACCACTCCTCCAGGCGCGTCTTCGTTCCGCAAGAGATCACCCATTGGGAAGAGGGTGGCCTCTCCTGGTCCCCGGATGGACACTCTCTCGTCTTTCCCGATCACCCTGGCTCAAATCCCAGTGCCTCCATCTTCCTTCTGGATTTGGCGACGCTGCAGGCGCATGAGCTAACGCGTCCTCCTGACGGTTGGGAGGGCGACCTGACACCGGCGTTCTCCCCGGATGGGCAGCGCATCGCTTTCACCCGCGCCAGCGAGACAGCGATACGTGACCTTTTCTGGGTGGCCTCGACCGGTGGCGAGGTGCATCCGCTGACGCACGACCGCACCTACATCGACAGCCTGGCGTGGGCTGCGGACGCTCGCTCCATCATTTTTTCTTCCAACCGCGGCGGCAAATCCGCCCTATGGCGTATGTCCTTGAAAGGCCGCGAGCCGGAACGGATGCCGATGGGTACGGAAGACGCCGCGCAACCCGCGATCAGCCGCGTTGGTGCCGTAACCAGTGTCGCGTACACACAGGGTTCGGCGGTCTGGAGCATCATCGAGGTGGCCGCAGGCTCTGACACGGAACCCAGGGCAATCGTCTCGTCCACCCAACAGGACTCTGCGCCGTCATTGGCGCCGGATGGCAGGCGTTTCGCATTTCAATCGCAGCGCTCCGGCTTTCAGGAGATCTGGACTGCCAATGTCGATGGGACAAACCTGCAGCAGCTCACGCATCAGAGCGGGCCGTTGACCGGCAGCCCTGCCTGGGCCCACACGCGAGACCAGATTCTCTTCGACTCGCGAGTCGGCGGCCACTCGCATATTTTCGCTATCTCTGCGGGCGGACAGGCGCAACAACTGACTTCGGGCGAGTTCAACGACATCACGCCGCGCTGGTCCAACAACGACACCACCGTCTACTTCCGATCCAACCGCGGCGGGCGCTGGCAGGTATGGCGCATGGACATGCAGAGTCGGCAGCCAGAACCGGTGACGACAGAGGACGGGATCGTTCCGCAACCTTCGGCGGATGGCAAGTGGATCTACTACACGCGCGGCGGCGAAGACGGCCTATGGCGTGTTCCCGCGGGCGGTGGTACGGAGACGCGCGTTCTGCCTCAACCCGCGGCCGGTTACTGGGGCTTCTGGCAGGCGATGCCGCGCGGCATCTTGTATCTCGATGTGAGCGAGAGAGCGCTGCGCCTCTACGATCCCACGACCGGGGCAAACAGCCTCGTCGCTCGCCTGCGGCGTATGCCTCCACAGTTTGCTGGCCTTACAGCCAGCGCCGATGGACACCGCATCCTGCTCACCGACGAAGCACAGGCCGGCCGACACATCACACTGACGGAAACAGGTCCGGCTCCGCAATAACTTCCGGCCGTGCCGATAGAATCCATGCAGCGCCAGGACATTGAGAGTAACTGTGAATCAGCAAAACGAAGCGCAAGCCGCCTCTCAAAGCATCTGCAACGGCTTGGTCGATGAAGCGTCAACTCGTACGCGGCTGCTGGCCTGGCTGGGGGTGCTGCTGCCGATTGGGATCTTCTGGGCAACGTGCATTCGCTATCTGTCCCCGTTGCCTGTAGCCGACGACTACGATGCCGTGTTGCTGTTCCTGGTGCACTTGCGGCATATGCCAACACGAGGCGCACAGATCGCCGCCATCATCTTCGAGCAGCACAATGAGTACAAACTGGTATGGCTGAACGTGGTGACAGCACTTCAGTACAGGCTATCCGGTCACGTGAACTTCATCGTGCTTTCGTTGCTGGGCGATCTCCAGATCATGCTGCTGGCGTGGCTGCTGTGGAAGTCATTCGTAAGAGAGAGCGTCCGTGGCACGTGCAGGCTTGCCCTCTTCGTACCAGTGGCATTGATCCTGTTCCAGACTAACTACGCCGAGACGCTCGACTGGCCGATGGGTGCCCTCCAGAACCTTGGCGTCGTGACCTTTGCGCTTCTTTCGTTATGGCTGATCAACCAGCCCGGCACCGGTGCGTTCGCCGGTGCATGTGTCGGACTGACGCTTGCCATCGCGGCCTCCGGGAACGGCTTCTTTCTGTACCCGGTCGGCCTACTGTTTTTGTGGCAGCAGCGACGCTTCAAACTCATGGCGATATGGACGCTGACGACGGTCGCCTGCGCGGCACTTTATTTCAACCACTACACGCGCTTCGCGCCCGGCCCGGGCAACGCCTCACACCCCGGTCTGCACCCCGTCTTCATTTTGTCGTTCCTTGGATCTTTCGCCGGTGTCTCGTTGCCTGTAATCCGCTTCGCATCCGTGCCTGCAGGCGCGTGTGTTCTGGCGGGCATCTTCATCGCGGCCAGACGCGGTTATCACCGTCGCAACCCGTCGATAGCCGGCTTCATTCTGTTTCTGCTGATCACCGCGCTCGCCGTCTCGCTCACGCGCGGTGGACTCGGGTACGTGCAGAGTCTATCGAGCCGCTACAAGATCTACTCTGACCTGTTGCTAATCTGCCTTTATGCGGTCGGTATCGATTTTATGCAGGGCCAAACGGCTCCGCGACGCCATCGCGCCTATACGTGGAGCGTAGCAATAGCCTCTGTTCTCTTCCTGGTCGGTACGGCATATGGCATCCGAAGTCTCAGGACACGATTTCAGCAGCTGAATCAGGGCCTTGCCATCTACCAAAAGAGCCACGGAATGGACGGTCCAGTCCCATTGCCAGCGCATGGAACCGCCGATGAGCGGGACGGGGTAGCAGCCTTCAACGTGCATTTTCGAAATTCGCTGAACGAGGCCGCAGCAGCCAATGTCTACCATTTGCCGTAGCGCGTTTCCCGTATGCGGCCACGTGACCATCGGCTTATAATCACCGCACGAGCGGGAGTAGTTCAGTGGCAGAACGTCAGCTTCCCAAGCTGAATGTCGCCGGTTCGATCCCGGTCTCCCGCTCCAAATGATTTCTCAGCACCAGCATGGACGGACGCTCACCAAGAAGAAAGCGGCACTCCGGTTGGAGTGCCGCTTTCGGTTTCCCGTACAAATGCTTACTTGATGCTTGCAGTTCTCTGTTCCTTGCTCTTGTCGCTCCGCTCTTCGAGTGCAAGCGCTTCCGGCATGAAGGTGAGCGCCTTGGCGATCTGCGGGTCGTCGTCCTTTGCCGCTCGGAAGCCCTCGTTCGCACCGAACTGCGAGATGAACAACTGGCTGCGGATATTCATCTTGATCCATGAGAGATTGGTGTTAAAGTCTGCGTCGCTGTAGTCGACCTTGTCCGTCTTCAGGAAGCTCTTGAAATCCGTCAACACTGCGTCATCGACCTGGAAGTTTTTGTCGATGCTGCGGTGCGCCAGGTAGTGCTTCATGTAGTCAAAGAAGGCCGCATGGGAGAGCAGATTGTTCTCAAATGCGTTCGAATGAGGCGATTCAATCTTCTCGTCCGGCGTGATTCCGCCACCGCCGTAGACCGTACGGCCACTGTCCGTCTGCTTCACCTCAAGATTGCTCTTGTCGGCCGGCTTCGCGTCGTTACGCACGTAGTAGTAGTCGTAGAGCGAGACGCCGTTGTAGTCGCGCTGGATCAAGCGACCGCTGGGTGTGTAGTAGTGGTAGGTCGTCAACGCAAGACCAGTGTTTTCAGCAATCTGAAAGACGGTCTGCACCAGGCCCTTACCGAAGGTGGTTTCACCGACGATTAGCGCGCGATCGTGATCCTGCAGGGCGCCGCTTACGATCTCTGCGGCAGACGCCGTATTGCGGTTTACGAGGACGATGATGGGATACTTCTTGCCCTGCTCGCCGTGGTTCGCCTTGTAGACGACGTCCTGGAAGCTGCGGCCCTTCTGGCTGACTACGATGTCGCCGCGGCTAAGGAACTTGTCGCTCATGGCGACTGCTTCATTCAGCAGGCCACCGGGATTACCACGGAGATCGATGATCAGGCCGGTCATCTCCGGGCCAAACTTCGTCAGAGCATCGCCCACTTCGTGCGAGGTGGTCTCCATGAACTGGGTGACGTGGATGTAGCCGATGCCGGGCTTGATGAAGTAGGCCAGGTCGACCGAGGGCCGCGGGATCTCGTCGCGCGTCAGATCGAATGTCAGCGGCTTATCGGCGCCCTCACGCTGCATCTGCACGGCGACGTGGGTTCCCTTGGGTCCTTTGAGGAGGTTGCTGACTGCGAGGGAGTCCATGCCGTCTGCGCTCTTGCCCTCGATGAAGAGGATGGCGTCGCCGGGCTTGATGCCTGACTTGTAGGCGGGCGATCCATCGAACGTGTCGATGACAACGACACGCTGGACGCCGTCCTTACCCATCTGCGGCTGGATGTGCATGCCGACGCCGTAGTAGCGTCCGTGCTGGTCCTCGCGCATCTGCGCGTAAGCCTTTGGATCATAGAAGTTACTGTGCGGGTCCAGCACGTGGAGCATGCTTGGGATCGCGCCGTCATAGATAACCTTGTCGACCTTGTCCGTGTCGAGTTTGTCAGCGTAGTTCCCCTCGACGACCGAGTACACGTCGGTGAACTGGTGCAGACTGTCGCGGACGGTGCTTTCATCCGTGGCGCTTTGAGCGTTCACACGACCGTTCAACATGGAACCAGCCAGCGCGCAGGTGCCGAAGAACAGCGATAGGGAGACAAGGGCGCGGCGTGTACGTGTCGGCATGCGGTACTTGAACCTCAGCGTGGTGCGTGGGCCATCTGCCTGTGGAACGGCAGGGCGCTCCAGAGTAAGACGGAGTATAGCACCGGAGCGTCACCCGGGACTTGGTCCGCAGGCGCGGAATTGTGGCGGATTCGCCATCGTGAGCCCACGTCCGGACGCGCGAAGAGCGGTCTGGCACGCGTAGAATAGGACTCGTCTATCCAGCGCGCTTCCCTGTCCGTCCAACACTCTGTGGGCACGGCGCGGGCACGCGCGGTGTGGCACGCTCCGAGTCTCCTTTGCAGGTACGCATGACCGAATCGACCAGGCTGTTCCGCGCCGGCATCTTTGCCGGTTTGCTTCTCTCCACCGCGGCTGTTTCCGTGGCACAGCAGGCTCCCGCAGCCGCGCCTTCTGCGCTGCCGGTTCCTCGCTACCAGAGCCCGGCCGTGCCGCAGGCGCCCGCGCCTGCGCCGGTACCGGAGTTCAATCTGCCGCAGACGCCTGCCATCACGCCCAATGCGACGGTGGTGGAAGACGTGATCGTCCGTGTCAACGACGGCATCATCTCTCGGTCGGACCTGGAGCGCGCTGAAGCGAGCCTGCAGCAGGAACTGGCGCAGAGTCGCGGCGCCGCGGGTGACGCCAGCGAGCGCCAGAAGAACCTGCTGCGCGACCTGATCGATCAGCAATTGCTGCTGTCGAAGGGTAAGGAGCTTGGCATCAATCCCGACGCCGAAGTGATTCGCCGCCTGGACGAGATCCGGAAGCAGAACAATCTACCGACGATGGAAGCGCTTGAAGCTGCTGCGCGGTCGCAGGGCGTGTCATTCGAAGACTTCCGGGCCAACATCCGGAACAGCATCATTACTGGCCAGGTCGTCCGCGACGAGGTCGGTCGCACCATCCGCATGAACCGTGCGGACGAGCAGAAGTACTATGAGGCGCACAAGGACGAGTTCGTGCAGCCTGAGCAGGTTCGTCTGTCGGAGATCCTGGTACCGACTGCGGCCAATGCCGATGAAGCGCAGATTGCAGCCGCGCAGAAGTCCTCGCAGGCGATCTACGACAAACTAAAGGCGGGCGCGGACTTCGCTGCCACCGCCAAGGCCTCCTCGGGCGGACCGACGGCTGCGCAGGGCGGCGACCTGGGCCTGTTCAAGCATGGTGCTCTCGCGCCGGTGCTGGAAGAGAAGACCTTCGCGCTGCCGGTTGGTGGATTCACGGAGCCAACGCGCACGCGCCAGGGCTACGTGATTCTGAAGGCGGTCGAGCATCAGCAGGCAGGCACACCGCCGCTGGAGCAGATCGAGGGCGAGGTCCAGAACGCCATGTACCAGGAGGCGATTCAGCCTGCACTGCGTGCCTATCTGACGCGACTGCGTGAGGAAGCCTTTATCGACCTGCGTGCTGGCTTTGTGGACAGCGGCGGCAGCACGAAGCAGACGAAGCCTGTCTTCGCGGCCTACGTCGCACCGACACCGAAGAAGAAGACCGAGAAGCAGCGCATGGACGCTGCTGCAGCCAATCGCATGGCACAGCAGAAGACGACTACCGCTGCTGTGGCCGTTCCTGCATCGCAGGTCCTGGACAAGAACGGCAAGCCGAAGAAGGTGAAGCGTGAGAAGGTCCGTATGGGCCAGGCTCCGCGGACGGCTCTGCCGGATGCTCCGGAGACTGCGGAGGCGACCACGGACGCGGCTGCTCCTGGAGCCGCGATCAGTCCTCTGCAGAGCTCGGCGAACACCATCTCTGCCAATGCTCCGGATGAGGATGCACTGACGCAGAAGCAGGCGCCTCGTCCCAAGACTCGCTATGCTTCGCGCGAGCCTGAGGTGAAGCAGGAGAAGATCCAGGCCAAGGTTACGAAGGTGGTTGAGAAGGCCAAGGCGACTCCAGTGGCTGCGACCAGCGAAGAGAAGCAGACGCAGAACGTTCAGGCTCAGGCGCTTGGCCTAAACGGCAGCAACGCCAAGAAGCAGAAGATGAAGCGCAAGAAGGGCGATCCGAAGGATCGCCTGCAGACAAAGCCGATCGAGCCGAAGGCTCCTTTGAACGACAACGGTCTGCCTGACCGCCTGCACCAGCTCAACGCTCCGACGCGTCCTGATGGCAGCAAGGTGACGAGCGACAGCACGACGCTGGCGCCGGCGGCACAGCCTGCTCCTGGGAGCACGCTGCCGAGCCAGTCGCCTGCCGGGACGGGTTCCGCACCGACCAGCAACCAGCCAGTCCCGCAGCAGTAAGCGGGTTACGAACTACGAAGGGCGCGGCGCGAGCCGCGCCCTGCACACAGTATTCTGGAGCTATGAAGGACTTCTATATTGCCGATGCGGCGCAGCATGAGAATGCCGTTGTCACGTCTTACTTCCTGCTCTCCCAGATCTCCGCGCGTGACAAGAAGGGCGGCGGTGGACAGTACCTGGCGCTGACGCTGGCGGACAAGACCGGCACGTTTGAGGCGCGCATGTGGGAGGACTTCGGCAAGGCGCTGACGTCGTGCTCGCAGGGCTGCTATGTCAAGGCGATGGGTCGCATCGACAAGTACCAGGGACGTTTCCAGATCACGCTGCAGCAGATGCGATCGGCTGCTGAGACCGAGATCGATGTGGCTGACTTCCAGCCTGCGACGCAGTATGACATCGACGCACTCTGGGCTGAGCTGAACGGGTTCGTCGATGGCTTTACGAACACTCATCTGCAGAAGCTGGTGCGCAGCTTTCTGGATGATCCGGAGCTCGGTCCGGCGTTCCGGTCGGCTCCTGCGGCCAAGATGCTGCATCATGCGTGGATCGGTGGTCTTCTGGAGCATGTGGTGTTTCTGCTGCGGTTGTGCGGTCGTGTTGCTCCGCAGTACGTGGACGAGGTCGATCCCGACCTGCTGATGACGGCTGCGATCCTGCACGACTTCGGCAAGGTCCGCGAGCTGGCGTGGAAGACTTCGTTCAGTTACACGACGGAAGGCCAGTTGCTGGGCCACATCACCATCGTGATCGGCATGCTGCGGGATCGCATGGCTACGATGCCGGAGTTCCCGGAGCGACTTCGCATCCTGGTGGAGCACCTGATCCTGTCGCATCACGGCCGGTTCGAGTACGGATCGCCGAAGCTGCCGATGACGCCAGAGGCGGTCGTCTTCAGCGCTCTGGATGATCTTGAGGCGAAGATGCAGAACATGCGGGCCGAGTTCGCGAAGGCGGTTGAGTCCGGGAAACGCCCGGATGATGTCACCGAATTTTCTCGTTCGATGGATCGGGCGTTGTTGAACTCCAAGGCTTATCTGGCAGGGGTGTGAGGGGTACCCCCTCCCCTGATTCCGCTAAATATTAGTTTCTAAACGAGTTGACGATTCCCGAAATGGCAAAAATTTGATTCCATTGGAGTTACAGGTAAAAATCTGATAACAAAGGACTTATGGTGCAAGACGAAACGGGAGAGCCAATTGGCTCTCCCGTTTCGTCTGATTTGATTCTATCGTGCCTGTCAAGGGTTTTGAGATCGACAGAACCATCTCGCTTAGCGCGGGATGACGATTTGCTGCGGTGGTGGAGATTGGGGGGTGGCTGGTTGGGTTGGGGTGGGCTGGGTGTTGTTTTCGTCGCGCTTTCCGAGGCCGAACATCTTCTGGAAGATGTTGCGGTGGGGGGTGCCGTCGGGGTTGGTGTTCGTCGGGGCGCTGTTGTAGCCGTTGCTGCCATTGCCATTATTGATGCCGTTGTTACCGCTGCCCCCGCCTGTCATGTTGGTGCCTGCGGTGGAGCTGTCTGCGCCGAAGAGTGAGCCCATGATGCCGGTGCCGTCGCCCATGTGGCTGCAGGTGTTGTGCGGCTGGGTGCCTTCGAGGAAGGCTGCGGTGAAGCTGCCGCCCGGGCAGGTTTCGTCTGCCAGCTGGCTGGTGGCCTTGTCGATCTTGTAGAGGCTGATGCCGTCCGGTACGGGTGTGAAGGGCTTCATGTCGCTGTACTGGGGGAGCTTGATGGCGCGGTTCATGAACTCTGCCCAGATGGGTGCGGCCGTATCTGCGCCCTGCACCTTACGGGTCAGGTTGTCGGATATGTCGGTGTAGTCGTCATTGCCGATCCAGACGATGCAGAGCAGGTTGGACGAATAGCCGGCAAACCACACATCGTGCGAGGTACCCGTCTTACCGGCGGCCGGCGCCGTGAAGCCAAGCGCACGGACCGTTTGCGCCGTGCCGTGCGTCATAACGCCCTCCATCATGGATTGCGTCAGGAAGGCTACCTTCGGGTCGAGGACCTGGCGCGCTTCCGGTGTGAAGTCGGCCACGATGTCGCCGCGATCGTTGCGCACGCTGGCGAGCAGCCACGGGTTGAGATGGACGCCACGGTTGGCAAAGACGGTGTAGACGCCGGCCATGTCCATGGGCGTGGCACTGTAGGTGCCGATGGCGACCGAGGGCGTGGGCTTTGCGGAGGCGATACCGGCGGCACGCGCCATGGCCGCCACATTTTCAAAGCCGACGCGCTGCGCGAGCGAGATGGTTGCAATGTTGAGCGAATGCTCCAGCGCTACCTGGGCCGGCACCATGCCGGGATACTCGCCGCTCACAAAGTTGCCGGGGGTATAGGACTTTCCGCCTGTGCTGAAGTCCTGCGGATCGTCGTTCAGCGGCGTGACTGCGGTAAACGGTCCGCTGTCACCCAGCGCCTGACCGTTCACGCTCTGCGAAAAGGCTGTCGCGAAGACGAGCGGCTTAAAGATGGATCCTGTGGGGCGGCTGGAGAGTGCGTGGTTTAACTGCGATTGGCCGTAGTTACGTCCGCCGACAAGCGCGCGCACCTGGCCGGTGTGGGGATCGAGCGCGATGAGGGAGACCTGCGGATACTTGATGGGCGCATCGCCTTTGTGGCGCTTGCGGATCATCTCGTCGATGCGCGGCATCATCTGGGCCACTGCATCCGATGCGGCCTTCTGGAGGTCCGGATCAAGGGAGGTGTAGATGCGCAAGGTACCGCTGCTTTGCTGGTCGCCGATGCGCTGCTGCAGTTGATCGTGCACCATGTCGACGAAGTAGGGAGCTTCACTGGCGTCGACGTTCTGTGGCGCCAGCTTCAGCGGCTCCGCCTGGGCACGTTCGCCCTGGGATGCCGAGATGTCACCCTCCTCCACCATGGAGCGGATGACAAGGTTGCGACGCTCGATGGCGCGCTCCGGATGACGGAAGGGATTGAAGTAGTTGGGTCGCTGCACGATGCCGGCGAGGAGAGCGCACTCTGCCACATCAAGCTGCTTGAGGTCTTTGCCAAAGTACGCCTGCGAAGCTTCGCCAAAGCCGTTGACGGCGAAGGAGCCGCGCTGGCCCAGGTTGATCTGGTTGGCATACATCTCGAAGATCTGCTGCTTGTTGAAGCGTGACTCAAGCTGCAGTGTGATCATGATCTCAATCAGCTTGCGCTTGATGCTCTTCTCCGGTGTGAGGAAGAAGCCGCGCGCGATCTGTTGCGTCAGCGTCGATCCCCCGCAGGCGAAGTGGCCGGTGAGGGTGTCTTGAATGCCGCACTTGATCAGGCGGCCGAAGTTAAGGCCGTTGTGTTCAAAAAACTTGCGATCTTCGATGGCGGTGACGGCCTGCACCATGTGTTTCGGAATCTGGCTGTAGGTGACGAGGCGGCGCTTGGTTCGGTTCTTGTCTTCGGAGAGGCTGGTGATGACCTGCGGCTCAAGCTCATAGGCGCGCAGTGCCGCACCGTTTTCTGCGGCGATGTTCTGCACGCTGCCGCCGGTGGTGTCGATGGTGGCGCCGTCGGTGGAGTGGAAGGAGCCGGGGCCGGGCTTGATGGTGATGACGTCGCCGGAGACGCGATAGGTGCCGAGGTTGGGGTTGGAGTTATACCCGGCACGGCGCAGGTCCTGCGCGATGGAGGCGGCAGTGAGCGTCTGGCCGGTACGAATTTCCTTGGGAGCGGCGTAGACCTGTGCAGTGCTGGCAAAGAGCGGGCCGTTGTTCAGCCGGTCGTCCACCACCTGCTGGTAATGGTTGTAGTAGTAGCCAAAGACCATGGCGCCCAGTACGAGGCAGGCCAGGCCGCCGACAACAACAAAGAGCAGGGCGCGTTGCCACAGGGGGCGATTGGCCGACCTGCGGCGGGTGCGTGGGTCTTCTTCGTAGCGCTTGCCACCGTTGCCGAGTTTCACTTTGACTGACATGGTTCTCCTACGTGTGGCGTGCTGCAGTCCGCGACCCGGGGCTAAAGCCCCATTTTTCCTGCGGCTGGTTTCAGGGGCCTAAAGGCCCCTGCCTTCTCCGGTCGAGCTGCGGGCAGCGCGACTTGAAACAGATACATCGCAGTGGGCTGGGGCTAAAGCCCCTGTTCCCTGCTGCCTGGATTCAGGGGCCTCAAGGCCCCTGCTTTCTCCGGGTCGCGGTACGTGCACCGCGACTTAGAACAGATACATCGCAGTGGCCGGGGCTGAAGCCCCTATTCCCTACTGCCTAAATTCAGGGGCCTGAAGGCCCCTGCCTTCTCCGATCGAGCTGCGTGCAGCGCGACTTGAAACAGATACTTCGCAGAGCCGGGGCTAAAGCCCCATTTCTTCCTGCCGGGATTTTCAGGGGCCTAAAGGCCCCTGCCTTCTCCGGTCGAACTGCCTGCAGCGCGACGTGAAACAGATACCTTGCTGCGGGCAGCGCGACTTTAAAACCTTACTTCGCGTTGGACGCGCCGACGGTGCCAACGGTCTGTTGACGGAGTTTGATCATTGCGTTTACGACGTCGGCGACGGCGATGTTTTCCGTTTTGCCGGCGAGGCGATCGACGACTTCGAGTGTGCCCTCTGCGAGGCCTTTGCCGATGGTGACGCGGTAGGGGACGCCGATGAGGTCGGCGTCTTTGAACTTAGAGCCGGCGCTGTCGTTGCGGTCATCGAGGAGGACGTCGAAGCCGGCCTTTTCGAGGTCGAGCGCGATCTGCTCGCCGGCTGCGGCGAGCGTGACGTCGCTCTGCTTGGTGACTGTCACGACGACTTCAAAGGGGGCGATGGAGGGCGGCAGAGCGTAGCTGTATTCGCCGCGGTCGTTCTTGCCGTTCTTTGCGGCGGACTGTTCGATGGCCGAGGTGAGGATGCGCTCGATACCGATGCCGTAGGAGCCCATGATGGGCGTGACTTCCTTGCCGTTTTTGTCGAGGACGCGCGCGCCCATGGACTGCGAGTACTTGTAGCCGAGTTTGAAGATGTGGCCGATTTCTACTGCCTTGCCCAGGCGCAGGGGCTGGCCGCCGATGGGGTCGGGCTCGCCTTCGTTGATGTTGCGGATGTCGGCGATGGCGGTGGGCGCGAAGTCGCGGCCAGGGGTTACGTTGCGGAGGTGGTACTCCTCTTTGTTGGCACCGGCGATGAGGTTTTTGCGGCCTTCGAGTGAGGCGTCGAGCACGACGAGTGTGCCCTTGTCTTCGCCGGGCTTTGCGGCAGCGACGCCGATGGGGCCGAGGTAGCCGGCGGGAGCGTTGAAGGTGGCTTCGATCTCTTCGGGCACCATGGGGCGCAGCTCTGCACCGCCAACGAGCGAGCCGAGCTTGGCCTCGTTCAACTGGTGATCGCCACGGAGGAATGCGACGACGGCGCGCGTCTTGACGAAGCCCTTTGCGTCTGCGGGCCAGGTGGCGATCAGGGCCATGGTCTTGATCTGTGCGTGCTTTTCAACGCCGAGGAAGGCGCCGACTTCATCAATGGTGCGCTGGCCGGGCGTGTGCACGAGTTCGGGTGTGCCGTCGCCGGATGCTTCGAGATCCGTGACGGGGGCGAGCGTGGAGGTCGCCTTCTCGATGTTGGCGGCGTACTTGCCGTCGGGCGAGGATGCGATCCAGTCTTCACCGGCGTCGGTGTAGACCATGAACTCCTGCGACTGGGAGCCGCCCATGGCGCCGCTGTCTGCTTCAACGGCTACGAACTCGAGTCCGCAGCGGGTGAAGATGCGGCGGTAGGCTGCGTCGTGCTTGTTGTAGCTTTCGTCGAGGCCTGCGTCGTCGATGTCGAAGGAGTAGGAGTCCTTCATGGTGAACTGGCGCACGCGGAGGAGGCCGCTCTTGGGGCGGGGTTCGTCGCGGAACTTGGTCTGGATCTGGTACCAGATCTGGGGGAGCTGCTTGTAGCTGCGCAGTTCGCCGCGGGCTATGGAGGTCATGATCTCTTCATGGGTCATGCCGAGGCAGAGGTCGGCGCCTTTGCGGTCCTTGAGGCGGAACATGTTGTCGCCCATGCCGGTCCAGCGGCCGCTCTCTTCCCAGATTTCGCGCGGATTGAGCGCGGGCAGGAAGAACTCCTGCGCGATGGTGTCCATCTCTTCGCGCACGATGCGGTTGATCTTGTTGATGGCGCGGGTGGCGAGCGGCAGGTAGCTGTAGATGCCGGCGCCGAGCTGGCGAATGTAACCCGCGCGAAGCAGGATCTGGTGGCTTGCGACTTCCGCGTCTGCGGGTACGTCACGCAGGGTGGGGATGAAGAGTTTGGACCAGCGTTGCATGGTTGTTTGTACTTGCTTTCTCTGCCCTTGGGAGCGTGGACAAATTGTTTTTCCATTCTACCTAGCGGTACGTGTGGGTTGCCGACGCGGAGCCGGACTGCGGCTGTATGGGGCGGTAGTCCCGCGCGTTTGCAGAAAAGCTCAACCTCAGCGGCTAAAGCCGAACTGGCGATGAATCGAGTTCGGCACAGCTGAAGCTGTGCCCTTCCGAGCGGATAGGGTCGTGCCAAAGCTGCGGCGAGCGGATAGGGTCCTCGCCAGGGCTGCGGCGAGTTGTCTTTGTCTTGTCAGCGGCGGCGTTGCATGCATCGGTACACTGTTCTGGGTCATCTGAACGGGTATAGAGGTTTTGCAGAATGCGTAATGCTGTGGTGGGTGGGGTTATTGCTGCTGTGGTTGCCGTGCTGGTGTGGGCCGGCGTTCATAACCTGAAGGCTCGGCGCGTGGCGGACGCGCAGGCGAAGTCGCAGCAGATGACCATTGGCGTGGATAAGCAGGGTGCGACCGCCACGGCAGAGAGTCCGCTGGCAGCGGATATGCGCGGCAAGCCCGCTGCAGGGTTCACGCTGACGACGAGCACGGGCAAGCGCGTTTCACTGGCGGACCTGAAGGGGAAGCCGATTCTGTTGAACTTCTGGGCGACGTGGTGCACACCGTGCAAGGTGGAGATGCCGTGGTTTGAGGAGTTCCAGAAGAAGTATGCGGCGCAGGGTCTTGAGGTGATTGGCATCAACGAGGACGAGGATGTGCAGAGTCCGGAGATGCAGGCGACGATCAAGAAGGTGCTGACGCAGACGGGCGTGGATTACACGATTCTGATGGCTGATAAGAAGGTGGCGGAGGCGTACGGCGGGCTGGATGTTCTGCCGGCGACGTTCTTTATCGATCGCAGTGGCAAGATTGTGGCGCAGGCGATTGGACTGGCTCCGAAGGAAGATGCGGAAGCGAATATCCAGAAGATTGTGGCGGGTAGCTAGTTGATGACGTTGCATGGTGTTCGGCGTTCGACTGTGGCTGCGTTGCTGCTCTTTGCTGGAGCGGCGGGCGCGCAGAGTATCAATGCGGGTGTTGCTTCGGCGGTGAAGAAGGGCCACGTGGACTTTCTTGCGGATGCGCAGGCGGTGCCCGCGAACCAGGCGGCGACGGTGAAGCTGCACTTTCGGGTGGAGCCGGGGTTCCATATCAACTCGCATACGCCGAAGAGCGATGTGCTGATTCCAACCAAGCTGACGGTGGCTATGGTGGGTGATGATCCTGAGGTTACGGGCGTTGATTTCCCTGCGGGTGAGCCGTTCGCGTTTGCGTTTGAGCCGAAGCAGAAGCTGGATGTTTACCAGGGGGATGTGGTGCTGACGGCTCATCTGAAGGCGAAGCCGGGGCTGCACAGCTTGAAGGCTGAGCTTTACTACCAGGCTTGCGACCAGGCTGCTTGCTATCCGCCGAAGAAGCTGGCGGTTGAGCAGCCTTATACGGCGAAGTAGTCGTCGGAACTGGTCTGTGACTTTCCTACGATCGTTGCGGGCTGCGGCGTGGCAACAGGAAGGGCCTCTCCAGCAACAGGTGGACGGCCGACCCGACTAATGTGGCGCCTGCGGCGAGGCAGGTGAAGGTTACGGCGATGGGCACATGGTGGCGCAAAGCGACGGGTGCGATGCCCTTGGCGAGAAAGCTGACGACCGTGTGGTGCGTGAGGTAGATGGCGTACGAGGCGTCGCCGAAGAAGAGCAGCCAGCGCGGGATGTTGAGTCTTCCCTGCCGTTCCATGAGCATCCATCCGACCAGAGCGATCGCAGCGCACAGGCCGTAGGTGACGTTGAGGATAGGAAGCTCGTGTGCGAGCGCTGTTTCGGTGATGGCAACGCCGGCGAAGGCTGCTGTGCCGAGGGCTGCGATGAGTCCTGCATGGCGCGCGGCGGGGTTCTGTTCTGAGCCCTTGCCCGAGACGAAGAGGATTACCAGCATGCCGAAGCCGAACATGACGTTGAGTGGTGACAGGTACATGGCCAGCACGGGATTTGCGATGGGCCAGAGGAGCGTCAATCCGGCGGCGCACATCCAGAGCGCGAGAGTCAGCCTGCCGATGACAGCATTGACGATGGCGATGCTGAAGACTGCGTAGAAGAGAATCTCGTGGAAGAGCGTCCACGACACCAGAACGACGGTGTGTGTGGAAGTGATGTGCATGAGGAGTGCGGACTGCAGAAGCGTTGCGGGCAGTGTCTCCGTGCCGGAGCCCATGGCGGGGTGTGTCAGGAAGACTGCCGCCTCGATGGCGAGGACAATCCAGTAGAGGGGATAGATGCGGCGGAAGCGTTTGCCCAGGTAGCGAACGAAGCGGCCGGGCCTTCCCAGGTCGTGCCGGTGCGCATTCAGGATGACGATACCGCTGAGGACGAAGAAGAACTCCACACCACTGTGGCCTGAGAGGAAGGCGATGCGCCAGCGCTCTGCTCCACCGTACTTTGGGGTCGACAAGAGATCCGCGCAGTGATGCAGGACGACGATCAGCGCCGCGATGCCGCGGCCTGCCTGCAGACACAGGAAGATTCCAGAACTGCGCGGCTTCGTCGTTTGCACCGCCGCCAGTGTTTCTTGGGTCGTGTTCAACCGTGGGGCTCCCGCAACACCTTAGCATGTTGCCTTGGCTGCGCCCCCGTACCTGCTCGGGCAGCCGAGTCGCCGCATGGCGTGGCGGTTGGTGATGCGTTGATACGAGAAGTGCTCCTTTTCTTAATTGCGGTAGAGTTTCTGCGTGAGCACATCTGTTCCTATGCCTGCTGTGAAGAGTCATGCTGCGCTGTATCGGCGGGTGACTTTGCGTGTTGCTCCGCTGGTGCTGCTGCTTTATTTCATTGCTTTTCTGGACCGCGTGAACATCGGGTTTGCGTCGTTGACGATGAATCGGGACCTGGGGATCAGCGATACGCTGTATGGCCTGGCTGCGGGCATTTTCTTTCTTGGGTACCTGCTGTTTGCCGTGCCGAGTAACAGTGCGCTGGCTCGTGTGGGTGCTCCGCGGTGGGTTAGTTTTCTGATGGTGTCGTGGGGCATCGTTGGGTGCTGCACGGCGTTTGTGCATGGGCCGAAGATGTACATGGTGCTGCGGTTCCTGCTGGGGGCGGCGGAGTCGGGGTTTCTGCCGGGTATTGTGTTTTACCTGACCCGTTGGTTGCCGGGGTCGGCGCGTGCGGGGATCCTGGCGCTGCTGTATCTGGCGATCCCGTTGTCGAGTGTTGTGGGTTCGCCGATCTCTGCGGGAATTCTGCGGATGAATGGGGCGTATGGGTTGGCGGGGTGGCAGTGGCTCTTTCTGCTGGAGGCCCTGCCTGCGATTCTGCTGGGGCTGGCGGTGCCGTGGCTGCTGGATGCGGGGCCGGCGACGGCGACGTGGCTGAGTGAGGACGAGAGGGTTTCGCTGACGAGTGCGATGGAGGCGGAGGCTGCTGCTGTACCGTCGTCCGGCAGTGCGGATCGCGTGCCGGTCACGCTGGTGGTGGCACTGTCCTGTACCTACTTCATGCTGATGATCGGCCTGTATGAGTTGGGGTTCTGGACGCCGCGGTTGATTGCGAGTTATGGCGTGGGGCTGCGGTGGCTGGGTTGGTTGAACGCTGTGCCGTATGCGGTGGGTGCGGCGGTGCTGCTGCCCTGGTGCCGCTGGTCGGATCGTCATGGCGATCGCCGGTTGAGCCTGGTGGTTTCGTTTGGCTGCGGTGCCATGGGAATGATCCTGGCAGCGCTGGGCGGATCGCTGGTGCTGTGCGTGGTGGGCCTGTCGCTGGCGGCCTTCGGTGTTTTTGTGTCGATGCCGGTCTTCTGGGCGGCGAGCAGTCAGCGGATTGCGGTGGCGGCTGCTGCGCTGGCGATTGCGATCATCAACTCCGTCGGGAATGTGGGCGGATTTATTGGACCGTACGTCACGGGATGGCTGCTGGCGCGGACGCATGACTATCGTGCGGGGCTGCTGGCTACGGCGGCGGCGTTAATCATTGGTGCGTTTCTGGCTGGGGCGATCTTTACGCGGAGGCGGAAGGTTCTTGAGGCGGGCGCATGAGCGAAGCGCTGCGTGCGGTGGCTCGCCAGATCTTTGAGAAGACGTTGCAGGCCGTGGATGTGCGCCAGGCGGTGAAGCAGCAGGTGAGCGCGGATGCTGAGACGCTGCGGCTGGGTCCGCATACGTTGCGACGGAGCGAGGTCGAGTCCGTCCTTGTGATTGCCATTGGCAAGGCGGCTGTGCCGATGTTTGAGGCTGCGGCTGAGAGGCTGCAGGGCGTGCGGATGGAGGCGGTCGTGGTGGCGCCGCGCGAGACGTTTCCGGCAGAGGAGTCCGCGATCTTCCTGGTGGGCGAACACCCGACGCCGGGTGAGCATTCCCGCCGGGCCGCGGACACTATTCTGGCTCTGCTGCCGGCGGCGACACCTCGGGATGCCGTGCTGTTCCTGGTGAGTGGTGGCGCTTCGGCGATGGTGGAGAAGCCGCTGGACGACGCGATCTCGCTTGCGGATGTGGCTGCGTTTCATCGTGCGCTGGTGGGCAGCGGGATGACGATTACGCAGATGAATGCGCTGCGGAAACATATGTCTGCGGTAAAGGGTGGGCGGCTGGCCGTGGCGGCTGCGGCTGCGGGGTGGCAGTGCACGCTGCTGGTGAGCGATGTGCCGCCGACCGCGCCGGATGCGATTGCGTCAGGACCTTCCCTGCCGGATTCGACGACGGTGGAGGATTGCCTGACGCTGTTTCCGCGGCTGCAGGAGTCGTGCGGATCGGGGCTGCCGCCGAGTGTTGTGGAGTTCTTCTGCAGCGGGCGACTTCCGGAGACGCCGAAGGAGGGCGACGCTGCGTTTCGGCGGGCTTCGTTCGATGTGATCCTTTCCGGCGATCACCTGGCGCAGGCGGCTGCAGAGGCTGCGCGCGCGGCTGGATTTCATGTCGTGATCGACAATGCGTGCGACGACTGGGAGTACCGGGATGCGGCGCGTTACCTGCTGAACCGGAGCGCTTTGTTGGCTCGTGACTATGCGCGGAGCTGCGTGGTTTCGGTTGGCGAGGTGGGCGTTGCCATTGACGCAGACGCGGGTGAGGGTGGGCGCAATGGGCAGTTTGCGCTTTGGTGTGCGCGTGAGGTGAAGGGGCGGTCGGTCACAACGGTCCTCAGCGCCGGGTCTGATGGGGTCGATGGGCAAAGTTCGGCGGCGGGGGCGGTTTGCGATGAGACGACTGCCGGGCGGGTGGCGAAGCTCGGGTTGTCGGTGGATGAGGCTCTGACGCGATTCGATAGTGGACCGGTTCTGCGGGCTGTCGGGGATGCGATTGAGACCGGGCCTACGGGGAATAATCTTCGCGATCTTCGGTTGGTTCTTACGGAGCGGTAAGTCTTTCTTCTGGTTTGTTGGGTTGTGGGATGGTTCGCGCTCTGCGCGAACGGGCGTTCCTTGTTGCCCTCTGGTATTGGGTGGGCGGGTCGGTTTCCATGCAGATCCCTTGCTGCCTTCGGCAGATCCGCTTCGCTGCGAGATGACAACTTCGAAATGTGAAAGTCGCTGAAGAACGAAGAAAAGGGCAGCCCTGGCGGCTGCCCTTTCTGTTTCGTAGCATGCGATTGCGTTATGCGGGTGAGGGACGGCCTTCGCCGAAGCCTGGTGCACGACCGCCTTCGGGCTTGAGGACCTTCTGCTTTTCGCCGCCGTCGGGATCGGAGTTCGACAGTGAGTTGCGCACTGGCGAGAGGTCCTTACCGGCGATGATGAGCTTGATCTCTTCTGCGTCCAACGTCTCGCGCTCCAACAGCAGGGCGCTCATGCGGTGCATGATGTCCTGGTTGTTGTCGAGGATGTTGTACGCGGCCGTGTAGGCCTCATCCATGAAGCGCTTGACCTCAGCATCAATCGCCTGCGCGGTCGAGTCTGAGAAGTCGCGATGCTGGGTGATCTCGCGGCCGAGGAAGATTTCTCCACCTTCCTTCTTGCCGTAGGTCATGGGTCCCATCTTGGACATGCCGTACTCGCAGACCATCTTGCGTGCCAGTTCGGTGGCGCGCTCGATGTCGTTACCGGCACCGGTGGTCATCTCGTGGAGGAAGATCTCCTCGGCACAACGGCCGCCCATCATCATGGCCAGACGCGAGGTCAGGTAGCCCTTGGTGACGGTGTGCTGATCTTCTTCCGGCAGGTAGACCGTCACGCCCAGCGCCATACCGCGCGGGATGATGGTGACCTTATGCAGAGGGTCAGAGTTCTCGCTGAGCGCAGAGACGAGGGTGTGACCGGCTTCGTGGTACGCCGTGACCTTCTTCTCCTGATCGCTGAGGAGCATGCTCTTACGCTCGGCGCCCATGAGCACCTTGTCCTTTGCAATCTCAAAGTCGTACATGTGTACGGCCTTGCGGTTGTAGCGGGCAGCGGTGAGGGCGGCTTCATTGACCATGTTGGCCAGGTCGGCGCCGCTGAAGCCTGGTGTTCCACGGGCCAGAACGTTCAGATTGACGTCGTCCGCCATCGGAACCTTCTTGGAGTGGACCTTGAGGACTTCTTCGCGGCCGCGGATGTCCGGGCGGTCGACGATGACGCGACGATCGAAACGGCCTGGGCGCAGCAGTGCTGGATCGAGCACGTCCGGGCGGTTGGTCGCGGCGATCAGGATCACGCCTTCATTGGACTCAAAGCCGTCCATCTCAACGAGGAGCTGGTTGAGGGTCTGCTCGCGCTCGTCATGTCCGCCGCCGAGGCCTGCGCCGCGGTGACGACCGACTGCGTCGATTTCATCGATGAAGATGATGCAGGGAGCGTTCTTCTTGCCCTGTTCGAAGAGGTCACGGACGCGCGATGCGCCGACGCCGACGAACATCTCGACGAAGTCCGAACCGGAGATGGAGAAGAACGGAACGTTTGCTTCGCCCGCGACTGCGCGTGCGAGCAGGGTCTTGCCGGTTCCGGGAGGTCCGACGAGCAACACACCCTTGGGGATGCGACCGCCGAGCTTCTGGAACTTTGCTGCTTCGCGCAGGAACTCGATGATTTCCTTGAGTTCTTCTTTCGCTTCATCCACGCCCGCCACGTCCTTGAACGTGACCTTCTTCTGCTGCAGGCTGAGCAGGCGCGCGCGGCTCTTGCCGAACGACATCGCCTTGTTGCCGCCGGATTGCATCTGGCGCAGGAAGAACAGGAAGACACCCAGGATCAAGAGCATGGGCAGGAACTGTACCAACGCCGCAAACCAGAAGGAGTTGTTCTGGTCCTTGATGGTGATGTTGACGCCCTTGTCGTGCAAGGTCTTGTACAGATCCGGATAGTTCGCCGGGATGGTGGTGTGGAAGGACTCTTTGGAGTCCTTGAAGTGGCCGGTTACGTCGGTCCCGTTCACAGTTACGTCAGAGATCTTGCCCTTGTCGGCGAAGTCCTGCATCTGCGACAGGCTGACCGCAGAATCATGACCGCCCGTGGCAGAGCGACTGACGAACTGCCAGACGGAGATCAGGCACCCCAGCATCAGCACCCAGATCAAGACGGTCTTCACAGTAGAATTCAACGTTGCTACCTCTTCTCTCTCGGCCACGGCGCCATGGGTGCGGCGGCTTTTACAGCCTGCTTCCCCGGCCTACACGTGTCCGCCAATGATTAGACGCCCGGAGGAACCGCTTGTTGCAGGGGAGGCTGGTGCAGAGCGGCGGACTCCCATCCGTCGCGCATTCCATCAGATTCTACTCCCGGCGTTGGGGATGCAGGCGTTCCTGTTTTCGAATTTGTAGCGTACTGCCACAGTTTGACGCCCCGTTATGCGGTTCGTGAGAGTCGCAGCTCCCGGAGGGACCGTTCGGCACGTAGGCCGCCTGCAAAATCGAGGCGGCTGTTCGGTTTTGAGGGGACGGTCGGGTCTGGCGGGGCGTCTGCCGGGGCCAGGCCTGCGAGCTGAAGCAGCCGGAGGGTTTCGGCGGCGCCAAGGCGGACGCCCATGCGTTCGGTGGCGGCACGGAGGAGTCGGCGGCGGGTGGGGAGATCGAGCGATCGGAGGCGTTCGAGCTCGAAGGCGAGGGAGTCTTCGCCCGGCGCGGTTCCGACGGCGCGACCGCCGCCGCGCACGGGTTTGCCGGGCAGGGCGAGCTGTGTGAGGAGCCGGGCGATCTCCGGCTGCCAGCGGGAGTGTTCTTCGCGGGCGAGCTGGGCGGTGGCGGTGAGGGTGGCGGCGATGGAGGGGTTGAACTCTCGCAGGAGGGGCATGAGATGGGCGCGGACGCGGTTGCGTGTGTGTTTGTCGGAGGCGTTGCTGCTGTCCTCGCGCCAGGACTGGTTATGGGCGTTGAGGAAGGCGACGACCTGCTGGCGGGTGGCGCCGAGGAGCGGGCGGAGGATGCGTCCGGAGTCGCGGTCGACCACGGGCGAGATGCCGCCAAGGCCCTCAGTCCATGCGCCGCGGAGCAGCTTCATGATGACGGTTTCGGCCTGATCGTCCTGGGTGTGGGCGGTTGCGATGGCGGTGGCGGTGCCCGCTGCGAGCAGGCGGTCGAAGAAGGCGAGCCGGGCGTTGCGGGCGGCCTCTTCCAGCGATTCGCGTTCGCCCTGACGGGCGCGGGAGGTTGCGTCGGTGCCGGCAGGCTGACCGGCGACGACTGCAGCGTGTTCGACGTGCAGGGGGATGTCGCGCTGTGTGCAGAGATTGCGGAGGAAGGCGAGATCGCCGTCTGCCTCTTCGCCGCGGATGCCGTGGTGCAAGTGCGCTGCGGAGACGCCGATGCCGAGGGCGGTGGCCTGTTCGTGCAGTGCCAGCAGGAGCGCCGTGGAGTCTGCGCCGCTGGAGACGCCGACGGCCACGCGGTCGCCGGAGCGGAAGAGAGCCCGGTTGAGCGGGAGGTCGGCGGGCTTGTTTTCGGATTTCGGCATGGATTCCATGCTAATCGGGCTGCTACGTTGGAGAGATGGTCATCATTCGCCGCTCCACGATGGACGATGTTGCATTGATCGCAGCACAGCGCCACAGCATGTTTCTGGATAACGAGTTCGCAACGGCGGACGAATTGGACACGATGAACGTGGCCTTTGAGCCGTGGCTGCGGGAGCGGCTGGCGGACGGCCGGTACCTGGGCCTATTTGCGGAAGAAGATGGTGTGGTGCTGGCGGGCGCGGGCATCCTGTTCAACGACTTTCCTCCGCACTACCTGCATGTGGAAGCGGGCCGGCCTTACCTGCTGAACTTCTATACGGAGCCGGTGGCGCGTGGCCGCGGACTGGCGAAGGAACTGCTGAAGGCGTGTGTGGAGGAGTGTCGCGTGCGTGGATGCAAGGTGGTGACGCTGCATGCTTCGAAGTTTGGCCGGCCGATCTATGAGAAGTTCGGGTTTGAGCAGACGAACGAGATGATGATCAAGCTGTAACGCTGCGTGGCCCGTTGGGTGAAGCGGGGGGCAGATGCTGAATTGCAAACATGGCTTTCAAGCAGGACGGGTATTCTCTGCGTTGGAGGAGCCACAGCATGCCTTGTAAGCCCGAAGAGTTGAAGCACGTTCCGCTGTTTGCTCTGCTGGATGACGATGAGACGGCGATCCTGGCGGCGCAGGTTGAGGTGAAGCACTTTGCGGCGCGGCAGCGGATCTACAAGATTGGTGATCCTGGCAAGAATGCCTATGTCGTGATGTCGGGGAAGATCCAGGTGACGACGGTGGACGAGGATCACCAGGAGGTGTTGCTGGATCAGCCGGGCCACGGTGAGTTCTTCGGCTTCGCGTCCATGCTGGAAGAGTCCTTGCACAAGACGAATGCTGTCGCCATCGATGAGGCTGTGTGCCTGGAGATTGACCGCAACGACATCGCCACTCTGCTGTCGAAGAAGCCGTTGGCCGGGATGGACATGCTCACCGTGCTGGGACGGCAGTATCACGCGACGCAGGAGTTGGTGCGGCTGCGGGCGGCGCGCAACGCGAATGAGTTGATCGACGAGGAAGAGACCTTCGGCGAACGTATTGCGGACATGGTGGCGAAGTTTGGTGGGTCGTGGACGTTCATCATCGCGTTTGCGATCACGCTGTCGGTTTATACGTCGATCAATGTCTTTCTGCGGGGGAAGGCATGGGATCCTTACCCGTTCATCCTGCTGAATCTGTTCCTGTCGATGCTTGCCGCGATCCAGGCTCCGGTGATCATGATGAGCCAGAACCGGCAGGACACGAAGGATCGCGTCCGCAGCGAACTGGACTTTGAGGTGAACGTTCGGTCGGAGCTGGAGATCCAGGGGCTGGCGAGTAAGTTGAACCAGCTGACGGATAAGATCGGCGACCTAGATGATCTTTTCCGTACGGCGGTACGACGGGACGAGAAGTGAGGCGGTAGCGCCGCGTGGCCTATCCGCGCTGGCGCAGGTAGAACTCTGCGAGTTCGAGGTCGCCGGGCTGGGTGATCTTGAGGTTGGCCGGCGAGCCTGGGACCACGGCTACGTTGATGCCGGCGCGTTCGAGGAGGCTGGCTTCGTCGGTGCCGGCGAAGCTGTCGGCTTCGGCTTCGTCGAAGGCTCGTACGAGGTCGGCGTAATGGGCGCCTTGCGGAGTCTGGGCCTGGACGATGCGTTCGCGCGGGATGGTGGCGGTGATGATGGCGCCGTCGGCTGTGCGGTCGACCTGCTTGATGGTGTCGACGGCGCCTACGCCGACGATGGCTGCGCCATGCTTCGCGATGGCGTCGATGGTGCGCTCGATGGTGGGGGCGTCGATGAGCGGACGGACGGCGTCGTGGACGAGGACGATATCGCCGGGCTCGGCCTGGAGCGAGCGGAGTGCAGCCGCGACGGAGTCCTGGCGGGTTTCGCCGCCGGTGACGACGCGGACCTTGTCGGCGAAGCCGTACTGGGTGAGCTGCTGGGCGACGTGCTCGGCCTCAGAGGCGCGGACTGCCAGCGTTACCGTGGCGACGTTTGCCTTGTCGGCAAAGGCTCGGACGCTGTGGATGAGGATGGGGACGCCGCCGAGCGAGAGGAATTGCTTGGCACTGACGCCGGGTACTGCCATACGTGTGCCGAGACCGGCTGCCGGAAGAATTGCGTGAACGACCATAGGTTGTGAAGTATAGCGGTTTGGGGGCGGCGCGTCAGCGCGTCACCGGGGAGTTTATGCTGGGAGGCGACGAAACTCCCCCGCTGCGTGGATGCACCGCGGCAGAAGCAGGCTGTGACGATGGGTATGAGGATTGGGTACGGCTTTGATTCGCACGCGTTCAAGCCTGGCGTTCCGCTGGTGATTGGCGGCATGAAGATTGAACATAGCGAAGGCCTTGCGGGACATAGCGATGGCGATCTGCTGTTGCATGCGATCACGGATGCACTGCTGGGCGCGGTGAGCGCGGGCGATATCGGTACGTTTTTCCCGCCGAGCGATATGCGGTGGAAGAACGCTGATTCGACGATCTTTTTACAGACGGCGCTGGAAGAGATTGCGACAGCGGGCTACCGCATTGTGAACATGGATTGCGTGCTGATCCTGATGCGGCCGAAGATTGTGCCGATTGCGGGCGAGATGCGTGCTCGTGTGGCCGAGCTGCTGGATATTTCTGAGCGCGATGTGAGCATCAAGGCGAAGACGCCGGAGGGGCTGAACCAGGACGGCACGGCAGTGGCGCATGTGACGGTTCTGCTGGAGTCGTTGAATGTACCCGGTGAGCCGAAGAAGATGATCGCAACGATGGAAGAGCCGGACGAAGTGGATGAGATGGTGCGCACGCTGATCGACGGCGAGGAGCCGTACAGCACGGCCAGGCTGGGACGGAAGCCGGCCTTCGACACGGACGATCTCACGTAGGCATACCGCTTTTGTGGGATGAGGGCCGGCCTGGATTGTGAAGACCTTTGCAGATGGGGAGCCATCCTACGTCTGCAGAGGTTCTCTCCCAATGCATCCCCTTCGCAGATTGCTTCCGGCCGTGGTTTCAGCGGCGATTGTTGTGCTTTCGGCTTGCAGCGGGGTTGCGCCTACGCCTATTGCTACGGCTACCGCTGACTTTGGGCTGAGTGCCACGCCATCCAGCGTGACGCTGATGTCCGGCGCGACTGGTCAGGCGGTGACTGTTGCAGCGTCCGCCTTGAGCAGCTTTACGGGTTCGGTCGCTGTGACGGTGAGTGGTTTGCCCACGGGCGTCACCGCCTCGCCCGCTACGTTTTCCGTGACTCCCGGTGCGCCGGTAAGTGTGACGCTGACTGCTGCGTCGACGGCAACGGTGGGAACCGCGGCGATTGTGTTCACGGGAACGTCCGGGATGCTGACGCACACGGCGACGGTGACGGCCGCAGTTACAGTACCGCCGGTGGTGGTACCAGACTTTACGCTGACGATTGCACCGACCGCGATCACCGCGGTGGCGGGTGGGACGGCGGGCCAGGTGAGTGTGCGTGCGGATGCGTTGAATGGCCTGACGGGTACGGTTGCCGTTGCTCTCTCCGGCGTGCCTACCGGTGTGACGGCGAGCCCGGCGAGCCTGGTGCTGACACCCGGGACGGCTCAGACGGTAAGCTTTACCGCTGGCGCTGCGGCGCTGGCTTCCAGCTCAACGGTGACCTTTACCGCGACTTCCGGCAGCATCAGCCACACCGGTACGGTTGCGCTTACGGTTCAGCCTGCTGTGTCTGCAGCCACCGTGCGGGATGTGACGACGTATCACTACAATGTGCGGCGCGACGGCTTGAATGCGCAGGAGACGATCCTGACGCCGGCCAATGTGAATGTGAGTACGTTCGGGAAACTCAACTTTTTGCCGGTCGACGGCAAGGTGGATGCGGAGCCTCTGTTCCTGGCGAAGCTGACGGTTGGTGGTGCGCCACACAACACGCTGTTTGTTGCGACGGAGCATGGCAGTGTGTACGCGTTTGACGCGGATACGGGCGCGGTTCTGTGGCAGAAGTCAGTTATTCCGGCGAGCGAGATGACCAGCGATGACCACGGCTGCAACCAGATCACAGCGGAGATTGGCATTACGTCGACACCGGTGATCGATCGCAGTTACGGCGCGCATGGTGCGCTGTTCACGGTCAGTATGAGCAAGGAAGTGAATGGAACTTACCACCATCGTCTGCATGCGCTGGATATTACGACCGGTGCGGAGATTGCGGCGGGGCCGACGGAGATTACGGCGACCTACCCGGGTTCGGGTCCGTATTCTTCTGGCGGTGTGGTGACGTTCAATCCGTCGCTGTATGCCGAGCGCGCTGCGCTGCTGTTGCAGAACGGTAGCCTGGTGCTGGCGTTTACCTCGCATTGCGATGCCGGGCAGTACACGGGCTGGGTGATGGCTTACAGCGAGAGCACGCTACAACAGACGTCTGTGCTGAACCTGACGCCGAACGGCGTGCGTGGCGCGATCTGGATGGCGGGCAATGGAGTGGCTGCGGATACCGACGGAAGCCTGTATGTACTGTCGGGCAACGGCACGTTTGATACCACGCTGGTGAATGGGCTGCCGCAGTCTGGCGACTACGGCAACGGCATGTTGAAGCTGAGCAATGCAGCGGGCAAGCTGGCCGTGGCCGATTACTTTGAGGCGTACGACACGGTCGCGCAGACGAATGCGGATCTTGATCTGGGTTCGGGCGGCGAGGTGCTGTTCGACGCGACGGATGCGAGTGGCGCGGTGCATCACCTGATCGTGGGTGCGGGCAAGGATAAGACCATCTACGTTGCCGACCGCGACAACCTGGGCAAGTTCGTACCAGCGACTGCGGGGCCGAACAGCAATCTGTATCAGCAGATTAGCGGGCAGCTAACCGGCGGTGTCTTTGCGACACCGGCGTTCTTCAATGGCACGCTGTATTACAGCGCCGCCGGCGATGCGTTGAAGGCCTTTCCCCTGACGAACGCGAAGCTGGCAACGACACCGGCGAGTAAGTCGGCTGTGCTGTATGGCTTCCCTGGCACGACGCCGGCGGTGAGTGCGAATGGAACGTCGAATGGCATTGTCTGGGCGCTACAGTCGGCTACGAGTGGGCCCAATGTGCTGCATGCTTATGACCCAACGAACCTGGCGAATGAGTACTACAACAGCAACCAGGCGGCTGCTGGTCGGGATGCGTTTGGCAACGGCAACAAGTTCATCACGCCGCTGGTGGTCAATGGGAAGGTTTACGTCGGCACGACGAATGGTGTGGCGGTGTTCGGGTTGCTGCCGAAGTAGGTGCGTCGTTCCTTTGGAACCAGAAAGGCTCCGCTTATGCGGAGCCTTTCTGATTTGGATCATGAATCCTGGGAACAGTGTGCGGATCGGCTTTGTCCGTTCGCGCTTGGCGCGAACAGGTTGATATCTGTGCCCCCTGATATGTCTTTGATGGGCTGGCACACATGCAGATCCCTTCGCTTTGCTACGGGATGACAACTTTCAGTTGAGTATGCCGTTACGGCAACCCACTCATGACGATGGGACTGTCATGAATGGGGCACCCGGTTTTGTGTCGCTGCTACATGCGGCCGCGCATGGCGGTGGAGGGCGGGACGATGCCCTTCATGCGCATGTAGACGACCATCTGGCCGTACATTTCGTTGTCGTGCGCGACGTTCTTGCCGATCATGCCGAGTTTGGATCCGCGCATGAAGCCCGATCCGCTGATCTCGGTTGCATTGTCCGCGGTCACCGTGGCATACGTCGCGTCGCAGGCCTCGAACGATTTCTTCAAGAAGGCGATGACGTCATCCTTTGCGGTTGCGTTAGCAGGCGTCAGGCGGGGCTGTCCGGGCGGGTTGGTCTGCATGCCGTTGGCGCCGCAGAGCGCCATCTGCGTCTGGGCAACGTGTGTGAAGAGCTCGCCGTAGCTGCGGATCTCGGGCGTGGGTTTGAAGCTGTAGTTTTCGGCCGGCATCTTCTCGGCGGAGGCGAGGATGATGGTCTTGATCTGGGTGTAGTTTGCGATGGCTTCCGAGATCATGGCCGGGATGGAGCCCTTCTCGGGTTGGCCACCTGCTGGACGTGCCTGCGCTGCTGCGATGCCGGTACAGAGTGCTGCTACTGCCAGTGTTGCGACGAAACGCTTCATGACTTTGTGACTCCCTTAGAAGTGAGAAGCGCCGTGCGGCTGCGCACGGAGCCTAATGGGAAAGCTATCCTCAAACCTGTCTTCGCGGTCGATTTTCTTCCTGCGTCAGACCAGGAGTACTGGCACACCGTACCGCGAAAGGATGCCGTCATGCGTCACGAATGTCAGACCTTCGACCTTTGCCTGCGCCAGCAGAAGGTGGTCGAAGGGATCGCCGTGGTGGCGTGGCAGAGAGGCGATTGCCTGGCCGTGTTCCGGGGAGATGGAAAGCAGTTTGCAGTTCGCCTCCACGGCGAGATCCCGCACCGAGCGCGGCGGCAGCTTTCCCAACGTCATCTTGACCGTGAGTTCCCAGACGGTGGCGGCGCTGACGTAGATGTGTTCTGTCTTGCGGATCATCATGGCGTCCACAGCGGATAAGCGGGGGTCGCCGTCGACGTACCAGATCAGTACGTGGCTATCCAGCAGCAGCCCGCTCAATCGATCATCCCGAACGCACGCTGCAGATCTTCGGGCCAGGGCTTATCCAACTCTTCCAGAACGTCGCTCCATTTCCCTTTCGCAAAACCGGGAGCCTTGCGGAAGTACTTTGGCTTAGCGACCTCCGCCTTCGGCGTTTCGATCGGCACCATTCTGACCATGGGCTTTCCGGCGCGGGCGATCACAACTTCTTCCCCTGCCGCCGCTTTGTCGACAAGGGCGGAGAGACTGGTCTTCGCTTCGTAGATGTTGTAAGCGGCCATACCAGGATCGTAAGCGGGTTGGTCAAGTTGGTCAACCGCTCCAAACTGCTAGCATCTACGGTGGTATGACTTCAGAAATCACAAGCATCAGCAGCAAGGCGACGGCACCTGTTCGGGTCCGTATCGCACCCTCGCCCACGGGCGACCCGCACGTTGGCACGGCTTACATTGGCCTGCTGAATTACGTGTTTGCGAAGCAGCGTGGGGGCAAGTTTGTCCTGCGCATTGAGGACACGGATCGCACGCGCTTTGTGGCGTCGTCGGAGCAGATGATCTTCGACGCGTTGCGCTGGGTTGGGCTGCAGTGGGATGAGGGTCCGGATGTTGGTGGACCGCATGGTCCGTATCGGCAGAGCGAGCGGACGGATATCTATCGCGAGTATTGCCAGATCCTGATCGACAATGGCAGCGCGTATCGTGCGTTTGAGACCGCGGAAGAGCTGGAGGCGGAGCGCAAGGCGCAGATGGCTGCGAAGCAGGCTCCGAAGTATGCGGGTGCGTCGCGAAACTACACGGCGGAGCAGGCTGCGGCGCTGATGGCCGAGGGCAAGCCCTACACGATTCGGCTGCGCGTGCCGGATGGCGACAAGGGTCCGGGCGTGGCGAGCACGACGTTCCGCGATGAGCTGCGTGGCGACATCACGTTTGACCACAACAACGTGGACGACCAGGTGCTGCTGAAGTCCGACGGCTTCCCTACCTATCACCTGGCGAATGTGGTCGATGACCACCTAATGGAGATTACGGATGTAATTCGTGCGGAGGAGTGGATCAGCTCCACGCCGAAGCATGTGCTGCTGTATCGCGCCTTTGGCTGGGATCTGCCGCGCTTCTGGCATATGCCGCTGCTGCGCAATACGGACAAGAGCAAGATCAGCAAGCGCAAGAATCCTGTGTCGTTGATTTATTACCGCCAGGCGGGCTTTCTGCCGCAGGCGATGCTGAACTTCCTGGGCCTGATGGGTGGCGGCATGGCGCAGCCGACCGAGCAGGAGATTGTGAACAAGGGCCTGGACATGAAGCTGGCCGACGTCTTCTCGCTGCCGGAGATGCTGGAGCGCTTTGATTTCCAGCGCATCTCGCTGGGCGGACCGGTGTTTGACCTGGTGAAGCTGAAGTGGATGAATGGCGAGTACCTGCGCAAGCAGACGCCGGATGAGTTCTTTGCAGCGCTGCGGCAGACGATCTTCAGCGATGAGTATCTGCGGGCGATTGCGCCGCTGGTGCAGACGCGCATTGAGACGCTGGGACAGTTCGGCGACATGACTGGCTTCTTCTTTTCAGACGATGTGATGCCGCCACAGGACGTGTTTGTGCCGAAGAAGCGCACGGTGGAAGACACGTTGGCCTTTGCCACGGACATGCTGGCTACGCTGGAGGCGAGCGACTGGGTTGCGGAGTCAATCGACGCCGGGCTGCGTGAGTTGCTGACGGCGAAGGAGTGGAGCGTGAAAGAGGCTTATATGCTGCTGCGCGCCATTCTGACGGGCAAGACGGCCTCGCCGCCGTTGCTGGAGTCGTTGGTGGTGTTTGGAAAGGCGCGGTCGCTGGATCGTGTGCGGCGGTTCCTGGATGCACAGAAGAATCCCCGGCGAGGCAAGTAGATGCCGGCGCGGATGACAAAGCGGGTGGCCCGTATCTCACGTTTGGGGTATGGGTTCGCCATGCTTGGCCTGGCGACTGCGCTTACGGGTTGCGGATACCACACGGCGGGTGCGGCGGCCCATGTGCCTGCGAACGTGCGCACGCTGGCGGTGCCGGTGTTCAAGACGAATGTGCAGCAGTTCCACACGGAGGTGGCGCTGACGGATGCGACGATTCGCGAGATGAACACGCGTACACGCTACCGGGTCATCCACTCGGACGATGCTGATGCAAGCGATGCGATGTTGACCGGGACCGTGCTCACGGAGAGCATCGCGCCGCTTACCTACGATCCGAATACCGGATCGACGTCGTCGTACTTGGTGCAGATCACGGCGAAGATTGTGTTGACGGCGCGGGATGGCAAGGTGCTGTACCGGAACGACAAGCTGAGTTTTCGCGAGCAATATCAGTCCACGCAGGACCTGAGCGCGTTTATCCAGGAGGATGGCGCGGCGGTGCGGCGGTTGTCGCGTGACCTGGCCAGCGAGATTGTCGCGGATCTGCTGAATAGTTTCTGACGCGTTCTCCACAGCGTTGCGCTTGTGATTCCGGTGCAGATTCGCTGTTCGAGCAAGCCGCGTCTCACAGACAATAGAGGAACAGTGCCACCACTTCGTTCATTCGCTTCGACAGATCGCTTTCTTGCACAGCTTGGCACCGCAGAGATGCGGCCGGGTTACGTTCTGCTGGGCGATGAGACGTTTCTGTACGAGCGCGCGCGCAAAGGCGTGCTGGAGAAGCTGGTACCGAACGATTTGCGCGACTTCTGCCTGCATGATCTTGAGCTTGGCAGCGAGACGAGCATCTTCGAGGCGCTCGACCTGGCGCAGACGCCTTCGCTGATGGCGCCTTTCCAGGTGATCTTCGTGCGCGGTCTGAAGACGCTGTATGGCCGGGGTGCGAAGAAGGATGAGTTTGCGGCGCTGGAGCGGTACTTCCGTTCGCCGAACCCGCAGGCGCTGATCCTGTTTGTTGCGGACCATCTGACGCTGCCCACTGACCTGCGCCGTATGGAGCGCGAGGACAAGGAACGGTACGACCGCATCCGCGAGACGCTGGGTGAGTGGTGTGGCACGGTGGAGTTGCAGAAGGTGGAAGAGGGCGACGCTGCTCGGTGGGTGATCGGCACGGCGGATGATCGCGGCGTGAAGTGCGATCCGGAGGCCGCGCGCGAGCTGGTGGATTCGCTGGCCGTGGACATGATGTTGATCAGCAGCGAGCTGGAGAAGCTGTTGCTATATGTGAGTGCTCCGGTGCGCGAGAACCAGTTGGAGACATCGGGCATTACCGTCGGTCGCGTGACGTTGGGTGATGTGGAGACGATGGTGCTGGCGGCGAAGCAGCGTTCGCTGTATGAGCTGACGGATGCGTTGAGCCAGCGCGATCGGCCTCGTGCGCTTTCCCTGCTGCATGGCCTGTTGCATGCGAGCGATGGTGGCGAGGATTCGGCGATTGGACACCTGTACATGCTGGCGCGTACGTACCGGCAGATGCTGATTATTCATGAGAAGAATGTGCGCGATTCGCGTGCGATCTGGCAGGTGCTTTGGCAGGGATTTCGTATGCCGCCGTTTGCTGCGGATGTGCTGATTCAGCAGGCGCGCCGGTATAAGACTCGCCGCGAGATTTCGCGGGCGCTGCGATTGATTGCGCGTGCCGATCTGGAGTTACGCAGTGGTCCCGTGGATAAGACGCTGGTGCTGGAGCGGCTGGTGCTGGCCCTGGCATCGGAGCCGCATGTGAACACCTACGGCGAATCGCCGCAGTTCGCGTTGGAGATGTAAGAGATGCCGGACGGTAAGGTGCACGAACTCCCCATCGTGCTGGAAGCGGATTCTTTCGATGCCATCCTGTTCGACTGTGACGGAACGCTGGTGGAGTCTGCGCCTGCGTGGCATCTTGCCATTTGCAATGCGCTCCATCCGCATTCTGAGCCGATGCCCCGCGACTGGTACTTCGAGCGGCTTGGGCTTTCGCCTGCGGACCTGATGGACGATTACGAGACCGTCTTTGGCAACCTGAGAATCACGCGCGAAGAGTTCTTTCACCGTTGCACGACCGGCTACGCAGAGGCTGCGCACGCTCTGGAAGAGGTCACGATCGTTGCGGATGTGGCTCGCGCGTGGCATGGCAGAGCGCCGCTTGTTGTGGTCTCGAATGCGCAGCGCGTGGCCGTGAATGGAGCACTTACCGCAACGGGACTGCTGCCGCTCTTCGATGGGATCGTTTCCATTGAGGACGTGGAACGCGGCAAGCCGGAGCCGGATATCTACCTGAAGGCAGCCGAGCAGCTTGGTGTTGCCGCATCGCGATGCGTGGTGCTGGAAGACTCGCACGAAGGCCTTACCGCGGCGCGGCGCGCCAACATGCAGGCAGTGGATATTCGCGAGTACTGGACGCCGCGCTGGAAGCGCTAGGCTTCGGCTAGCAGCTCATTCGTGTGCGCCGGATGGGTGTGTCTCTTCCCTTCACTGCTTCGCCTTCGCCTACCCACGGCTGACACTCCGGACACCAGTAGGTGCTGCGCGCGCCGGGGCCCTGCTTGCGGTATTCGATGATGCCTCCGCAGCGACGGCATTCTTTACCGCGACGTCCGTAGACCCATAGACGTTCTTCGCGATTGGCGGAGTGCGTGGTGCGGCGGTTGCCGCTGTAGGTGATGATGCCGTCGCCACTGCCGTCAAGGATGTTGGCCTTCATGTAGCGCTGGGAGACGTCGGCCATCTGCCGCATCTCGTCCATGGAGAGGGTGCTCATGTGCCGGAAGGGATGCACGCGCGCGGCGAAGGCGACCTCGCTTTTGTAGACGTTGCCGAGGCCGGCGATCACGCGCTGGTTGAGCAGGACGTTTGCGATCTCATCTTCAGGGTGTGAGGCGGCGCGTTCTTGAAGAGCGTGGAAGCCGATGTCGGTGGTGTAGCTGTCCGAGAGAATGTCGGGGCCGAGCCTGGGCACGCTGCTTTTACGGGCGAGTGAGGCTGCGGTGTGGAACTCTGCGACGGGCACGTTGAAGGCGACGGCCTGCCAGCCATCGACCTCGATCAGGGCACGCATGGCTTTGCGTGGCGACCACCACTTTTCGCCGGTCTTGTAGATATGCCACGAGCCGCTCATGAGCATGTGGGTGACGAGGATGAGGTCGCCGGAGAAGTGCATGAGCAGCCACTTGCCGTTGGCTTCGACCTTCTCGATGATGCGGCCGGCTACTGGTCGGTCGTCGTTGACGGTTGCGAGGTGCGCGTAGCCTGTGTCGAATTTGGTGACGTGCTTGCCTGTTAGCACCTTTGCGAGTGCGCGGGCAGAGCGATAGATGGTATCTCCCTCAGGCATCAGGACCTCTTGAGCTAAGATGCTTTCGATGAATCAAAAGGGTTGGCACACGACTGAAGCCGAGATAGTTAATTGCTCCTTGTCGTGGCTTCATTCCGATTACGGCAACAGCAACGAAGGAATAGCAGCGCGATCAATCTATACCGCAGATTTTTTGTATGAAGTCGATGGGAAGACCTATCGACACTCAATGCGGATCTCCAATCCGGAACGCGTCGGAGACAAATTCGAACTCGCCTATGATCCAGCGAATCCGGATCGCAACGACGCGCCAGACCAGTCGATTAACTTCCGCGACGGCAGATCAATCCTTCGTCACTTAGTGCTCTGGGGATGCGGTATCGCCGTTGCATTGCTATTGCTGCACTACTTCCCTGAGATACGTTAGGCATTGCCAACGCGACTGGAATTCACCCCTGCAGCAGCTACTCCCGGGATCGGCGGGAGATTCCTCCGCAGGTTGAACCCCATCGGCGCGGCCTGGAAGCCTGCATCGAGGAGCACGCGGGCCATGGGGTGTTCGGCTACGTTCGTGCCGTTGATGGTTTGGATGAGCATGCCCACGCCGCCGCGGCCTTCTGCGTCTTCGTTGAAGCGACCCTGGGTCTGCGCGATGATGACGAAGTAGCGTGCGAGCGAGCGCATGACCTGGCCTCGCTGTGGCTCTTCTTCCGGCAGGAAGACCTGGATGTTCGGGTTGCCGCGGCGCAGGTAGGTGACGAGTGCGCCGTCCGCAAGGATGACTCGTGAACCTACCGTGCGTGTGAGTGAACCACCTTCTGCGGGCTGCGGCCACTTGAGCAACGCTCCGTAGGGGTTGGCGGGATCGGTTGCTGCGAGCACGACCATCTCGGGGTCGGTGTCAGGGCGCTTGTTGCGCAGGGAGCGCAGCAGGTCGAGAGCGGCGGGCAGGGCAAACTGCGTTGCGCCGAGTTCTGCAGCGAAGTAGCCGCGACGGATCTTGCCCGACTCTTCCAGCGCCTTCATGACGTCGTAGATGGCGGAGAAGCCGCCGGGCAGGTTCTCTGCGTGTGCGGTCTCGCGGAAGACTACGCCGTAGCGCTGGAGGAGTTGGTGGGCTTCGGCGTAGGACCACTCCGTTCCGTTTCGTTCGGAGATCATCATGGTCGGATGGAGTGCCCAGCGGCCCTGTGCGGTGGGCGGTGTGGTGCGGCGGCTGCGGAAGTTGGCGCCCTGATTGTGAATGCGACGTGCCGGCTTCCCCGAACCGTGACCAGCCCCGCTGCGGCCTGTGCTATTGCGGTCCGTGTAGGCGCGCAGCGATTGCAGCGAGTCGTTGGTGATGGCTCCTCGCCAGACCAGGTTCCAAAGGGCTTCGAGCGATTCGCCGGGGTAGCCTGCGCCCGTGCCGTCGTGCAGGTTCTGGAAGAACGAGGCGCCGTGCGAGCGGAGGTACTCGATGATTTTTTCTTCGCGCTCGCGGGTTGCGCTGCCCTCTTCGATGACGGCTGCGGCCTGCTGTGTGTTGATGACGGGCCAGAGGAGCGGCAGCTTCTCTGCGAGGTAGAGGCCGATGCGGCCGTCGCGTTCGCCGATGGGTTCGAAGCCGGCCCATGTGACTTCGCCCGCCGCGATCAGCATGTCGAGATCAGCGGGTTTGTAGTTGGCGATGCGCGCGGGCAGGATCTCTGTTTCAAGCAGTGATGCGGGAAGTGGCGCGCCCTGCAGGGTTTCGATGGTGTCGAGCAAGGCATCGAGGCCGCGACGCGGTGTGAGGACGCCCTGCCAGTGTGTGAAGAGGCGCGCGAGTGTCTGCTGCTCGACCGGTTCAACTTCTTTGCGTAACTTGGCTAGCGATCTGCGGCGGATGGTGCGCAGGACTTCTACATCGCACCACTCGCGCTGCTGGCCGCCGGGGCGGAAGGCTCCTTCGATGATGCGGCCAATGCCAACTAACTTTTGCAGAACGGACTCAGCTGTCTCCAATGGAATTGCGAAACGCGAACTTACTTCGTGCGTGGTGAATGGGCCGTGCGTGCGGCCGAAGCGACGCACGATATCGACGATGGCTTCGGGTACGTTTTGCAGGAATGCTGTAGGCAGGCCCGGCGGCAGCGGGATGCCGAGTGCGTCGCGGTAGCGTGCGGCATCTTCCACGGCGAGGAAGCGCTTCTCGCCGCCGATCTTCAACTCTAGAACGCGTCGGGCTTTCTGCAGGCGATCGACCGTGATGGCGACTTCAGGTGATGTCACGCGCTTGAGCAGCTCCGGTTTGGTCAGATCGCCAAGGCGAAGCAGCATGTCGTGCACGCCGTCCATGTTGCGTGCGCGGTAGTCGTCGGCGAGCATCTGGAGCTGCTCTTCGGTCTCTTCGATGGCGTTGGCGTCGAGCAGTTCGCGCAGGTCGGCGTCGCCCAGCAGCTCACGGAGCTGGTCCTGGTCGATGGAGAGCGCCTGGGCGCGACGTTCGGCGAGTGGGGCGTCGCCGTCGTAGATGTAATTGGCGACGTAGCTGAAGAGCAGCGCGGATGCGAAGGGCGAGGGTGTGCGCGAGTCGACTGTGTGTACGCGGATCTGGCGCTGCTGGATGCTGCGCAGGATCTCAGAGAGTGCGGGCATGTCGAAGACATCGCGCAGGCACTCGCGATAGGCCTCGAGGAGCATGGGAAATTCGGGATAGCGCGCGGCTACGCCCAACAGGTCATAGGCGCGTTTGCGCTGTTGCCAGAGTGGTGTGCGGCCGTCTGCGCGGCGACGCGGGAGGAGCAGCGCGCGTGCTGCGGCCTCACGGAACTTTGCCGCGAACAGTGCCGTCGAGCCAAGTTGGCGTTGCACGAAGTCATTCGCTTCCTGCGCCTCAGGAAAGAACTGGTCGACGTCGGGAGCGGCGTCTGTCTCTGGGAAACGGACGACAAAGCCGTCTTCGCTCCACATGGTTTCGACGTCGCTGCCGCCTGCCGCGCGGATGCGTCCCTGCACGGCCATGGCCCATGGTGCGTGTACGCGCGAGCCGAAGGGCGTCATGATGCAGACGCGCCAGTCGCCGAGTTCATCGCGGACGCGTTCGACGACGATGGTGCGGTCGTCAGGGACTTGCTCCGTCGCGACTTCCTGATCGACGAGGTAGCGCATGAGATTTTCTGCTGCCTGCTGATCGAGGTCGTGCTCGCGTGTGAGGCGGACGAGTGCGGCAGAGCGAGGCAGTTCGCGGAGTTCGCGGATGAGTGCGCCGATGCGACGACCGAACTCGAGCGGGCGGCCTGCCTGGTCACCGTGCCAGAAGGGCATCTTGCCGGGCTCGCCTGGCGCGGGTGAGACGAGGACGCGGTCGTGCGTGATCTCGTCGATGCGCCAGGTGCTGGCGCCGAGGATGAAGGTTTCTCCGGGGCGCGCTTCGAAGACCATCTCTTCGTCGAGTTCGCCGACGCGGATGGGTTTGTTGCGTTCGCCACTGAGGAAGACGCCGTAAAGGCCGCGGTCCGGGATGGTGCCGCCGTTGAGGATGGCGATCTTCTTCACGCCCTGGCGTGGCGTGATCCACTGCTTTGTGCGGTCCCAGGTGATGCGTGGGCGCAGTTCGCCGAACTCATCGGAGGGATAGCGGCCGGCGAGCATGTCGAGTACGCCGTCGAAGACCTGCACGCTGATGCCAGCGTAGCCTGCGCAGGAACGGACGATGCCGAGCAACGCGTCATAGCTGAGGCCGGGTGCTTCGTCTTCGTCGCTGCGAAACTTTGCGCTGCGGCGTACGGCTTCTGCAGGTGGCAGCGGAGGATGCGCGATGATGGCGACCATCTGCTGCGCGAGGACGTCGAGCGCGTTGCGCAGGAAGCGTGTGCTCTCAACGTGGCCCTCATGCATGGCGCGTGTGACGGCGGCGCAGGCGATGAGGTCTGCGCGGTACTTGGGGAAGATGATGCCTTTTGACGGCGCGCCCACCTGGTGGCCCGCGCGGCCGATACGCTGCATGCCGCTGGCCACGGAGGGCGGCGCTTCGATCTGGATGACGAGATCGACCGCGCCCATGTCGATGCCGAGCTCAAGCGACGACGTTGCGACGAGTGCGCGAATGTTGCCGGCTTTCAGCAGCTCTTCAATCTCGCTGCGTTGCGATGCTGCGAGCGAGCCGTGGTGGGCGCGGGCGATCTGCTGACCGGCGAGTTCGTTGATGGCGCCTGCGAGCCGTTCGGCGATGCGGCGTGCGTTGACGAAGAGGATGGTGGACTGGTGCTGCTGGATGATCTCGAGCAGGCGCGGATGGATGCTCTGCCAGATGCTGGTGCGCTTGGGGCCCTGTGATGCGGGGCCGCTGGGCGTGTCCTGGATCTCGCCGAGCTTGGCCATGTCCTCGACGGGAACTTCTACGGTGAGTTCGAGGCGTTTGCGGGCGCCCGCGTTGACGATGGTTACGGGACGGTAGCGGATGCCTGCGGTTTCGCCGCCGATGATATTGGCTTTGGCGGGTGCGTCTTCGCCGAGGGCCAGTGCGGCTTCGCCTGCTTGTTCGGCCTTGGACTCTATGGAATTCGGCTCCGACGTCTCTGAAGCGATCCGTGGGGCGACCGCCTTTGTGGCCGGTGCGTTGAGAGTCTGCGTGCCTTCTGCGCCGCCGAGGAACCTGGCTACTTCTTCGAGGGGACGCTGGGTTGCGGAGAGGCCGATGCGTTGGATTTTGCGGCCGGCGAGCGCTTCCAAGCGCTCGAGCGAGAGTGCCATGTGGGCGCCGCGTTTGGTCGGGACGAGTGCGTGGATCTCGTCGATGATGACGGTCTCGACGGTCCGCAAAGCCTCTCCTGCGTTGGAGGTCAGGAGGAGGTAGAGGGATTCGGGTGTGGTGATGAGGATGTCGCCGGGATGCTTGGCGAAGCGTGCGCGTTCGGCGGTGGGCGTGTCGCCGGTGCGGACGCTGATGTCGGGACTGTGCACGGGAACGCCCATGCGTTGCGCCATGTTGGCGATGCCTTGCAGTGGCGAGCGCAGGTTGCGCTCTACGTCAACTGCGAGTGCCTTGAGCGGGGAGATGTAGACGACGCGCACGCCGACGCCGGGCGGGAGGATGCTCTCGGGCGGTGCTGAGTTCTTTGTGCGGCGCTTTGGCTTTTCTACTGCCGTGGCGAGAGGACGATCGCTGTGCAGCATCAGCCGGTCGAGACACCAGAGGAAGGCGGTGAGCGTCTTGCCGGTGCCGGTGGGCGCGAGGATCAGTGTGCTGTCACCGCGGGCGATGGCGGGCCAGCCTTCGCGCTGCGGTTGCGTTGGCCCTTCGAAGACGGCTCGGAACCACTCTGCTGTGACGGGATGGAAGAGATCGAGCACCGCGTCACCGCCGGCGATGGTTGCGGTTGGATCGACCATTTCGAGGCTCGCCATAACCTCAGCGACCGCGGACTGCGCGGGGGCGGCCTTGGTGGCTTTTGCGGGCTTCTGCGGCTTCGTGGCTGGGGTCTTTGCGGGCATGCGTTCGCTTGCGGTTCTATCGGGATGTTAGACGCCTTGGTGCGTCCCTGCGCCGCACAGGTTGCATGGTTTGTGCGCGAGGTTTAGCCTCAGCAATCTGATGTCTCTTGAAAATAAGTCGCAGGAATTGACGCCACAACGCATCCACGCAATGCGTGAGCAGGCGGCGAGTGTTGCACGCAACGCTTATGCCCCTTACAGCAAGTTCTTCGTGGGCGCGGCGGTGCTGCTGGAGACGGGCCACACCGTGACCGGATGCAACGTGGAGAATGCCAGCTATCGACTGACCTCATGCGCGGAACAGGCTGCCATTGCACGCGCCGTGGCAGAGCATGGCGCACACATCCGGATTGTGGCTGTTGCTGTTGCCAACGCAGATGCTGCGGTCGCATGCCAGCCCTGCGGTGCGTGCCGGCAGACGATTGCGGAGTTCGCGGAGGGTAGCTGCCGCATCTTCTACCCGGGTGAGAAGGGCGAGGCGAGCGAGTGCACGCTGGCAGATCTGCTGCCTTCGTCGTTCTCTTCTTCGTCCCTTACTTAGGCAGATCGAGAGAAGATGATGTCGCACAAGAAGACGATTCATCCCATTGACGTGGTCCTGAAGAAGCGGGACGGCCTGGAGCTGAGCGATGAGGAGATCCGCGCGTTCCTCGCTGGTGTGGTCGATGAGTCGGTAACACCGGCGCGGATCGCTGCGCTGCTGATGGCGATCTTTCAGCGCGGCATGTCGTCGCGGGAGCTGGCGACGCTGACGGATGCGATGCGTCGGAGTGGTGAAGTCTTCGATTCGAGGTTCCTGAAGAAGTTCACGGTCGATAAGCATTCGACGGGTGGCGTGGGTGACAAGAGTTCGTTGCTGATTGCGCCGATTGTTGCTGCGGCTGGGCTCGCCGATCCGATGATCAGCGGGCGATCGCTGGGGCACACGGGCGGCACGCTGGACAAGCTGGAGACGATTCCCGGGTTCAACACGCAGCTGTCACTGCAGCAGTTTGGCGAGGTGATCGCCGCGTGTGGATTCAGCATGATTGGACAGACGAAGAATCTGGTACCTGCCGATCGCATTCTGTATGCGCTACGCGACCATACCGGAACGGTGGAGTCACCGTACCTGATCACCGCAAGCATCATGAGCAAGAAGCTGGCGGAGGGTTTGGACGGTCTGGTGCTGGATGTGAAGACGGGGTCTGGCGCCTTCATGAAGAAGTTCGAGGACAGCGAACATCTTGCGCGGCTGATGGTGAGTACGGGTGAGAGCAATGGGACTCGCACGGTGGCGGTGCTGACGACAATGGATGAGCCGCTGGGTCGCTTCAGTGGCAACTGGGTCGAGGTGTGGGAGTGCATCGACATTATGCGCGGCGTACAACACCCGATGTACGCGGACCTGATTGAACTGTCGGTAGTGCTGGCGGGATGGATGCTGTTCCTAGGCGGCGTGAGCACGAGTGCTGAGGCAGGCAAGGAACGCGCGGCGGAGTTGCTACAGGATGGTTCGGCTTACGAGAAGTTTGTTGCCATGACGAAGCTGCAGGGCGGCGATGTGTCCGTGTTTGAGGATCCTGCTGCGTTTCACAAGCCTGCGGCGACGCGTGTGTTGACGGCCGACCGCGATGGCTTTCTGGCGGGCATGGATTGCACGGAGGTGGGTTGGGCGGTGCAGCGGCTGGGTGCCGGGCGCGAGGTACCGGGCGGGCCGGTGGCTGCGCACGCGGGCATTGAGATGCATGCGAAGATTGGCGACCGCATTACGAAGGGCCAGCCGCTGGTGACGCTGTTCACGGAGGATGCTTCCCTGCTGGAGACGCCGGAGCGCATGCTGCGCGAGACGATCGTGCTTGCGGATCGTGCGCTGCAAAAGGCGCCGCTTGTCCGGCAGATCATTACGGCGTAATCGCTGATTTCTGTGGGATTACAGTTGGGATGCACGACGCCCTGTCTGCTCCATCGCTTCCGCGATGGAGCAGACAGGGGAGGAATAATAAAGATTGTTTTTGGCACAGCTGAAGCTGTGCCCTTCCGAACGCTAAGAGTTCTCGCTTGAACGCAACTACTCGGCTGCGGCGGGAGCTTCTTTCCAGTAGCCGTGGTCGCGTTCGAAGTGGCTTCGGTTGCTGCTGTTGAGCATGGTCCAGAAGAAGAGGAAGACCATGCGGGCGTGGCCTGTGCGACGGAAACGGCGGTTCGAGGTGAAGACCTCGCCCTTGAGGACGGAGAAGCGTAGCGGCGAGATCTGCTTGGTGAGCAGGAAGTCTTCTGCGAAGAGTGCGTTCTCATTGAAGCCGCCAAGCTCTGTGAAGCGCTTGCGGTCGAAGAGCAGGAACATGCCGGTGCCGAAGGGCATGACCCAGGATGAGAGACGCTGCATGCGGCTGTTGGCGCGGTAGAGAAAGCGGTCCATCCAGTTGCCGCCGGCGCAGGCGATGTCGACCGTGAGGCAGTGCAGGCGCTGACTCTTCATGCGGACGAGAGCGCGACGCAGCAGCGTGGGGTCGCGCAGTTCAACGTCGGCATCGAGGAAGAGGACGAACTCCGAATCGCTTTGGTGTGCGCCACGATTGCGGCCGACGGAGGGCGTGCCGCCTTCGATCACCGTGATGTCCATACGGTCGGCGAAGCTGCGCGCAATGTCAGCCGTGTCGTCGGTGGAGCGGGCATCAGCAACGAATACTTTCATACGCGCGCGATGTGCGTAGTCCTGTTGCGCAAGGGAGTTCAGCAGCGACGGCAGGTGCTTCGATTCGTTCTTTGCGGGGATCACTACGCACAGTTCTTGAGGGGTATTCATGGATCTTCACTCCTTTGAGATCGATCGTAAGAAAGGTGGCACGCTGGTCGGTCCAGGCGCCCGAGTTGAAGTACTCGATGCTGCCCCGCGTGCGCGCCAGCGCTTCGTGCGTGTGACCGCAGAAGACGCGGTCGGCTTCGCCTGCTGCCGCGTAGGACAGAGCGCCTTCCGCGACCTTGTCGCTTAGCCGCAGCCAACGCGTGCTGAAGCGATCGAACCAGCGCGACATGCGCTGCTGTTCACCGTCGAGACGCTGCGAAGTCTCATAGAACTTTTCGAAGAAGCGGCTCAACAGGATGTTCTCGTTGATGAAGCGGTCGAACTGGTGCCCATGGATGGCGAGGTGACGCTTGCCGCCGTACTCCCACACATAGCGCTGGTAGACAGGCACGCCGACCAGGTGGGACATCACGTTGGAGAGACCGTGGTCGTGATTGCCCTCAACCCACACGATCTTGCGCCGCTGCTTCGGGTTTGAGAGCCGGCGGATGCAGGAGAGAAAGTCCCAATGTTCGCGTTTAAGGCGCCGGAAGTCGAGATCGGAGAAGATGTCGCCCAGCAGGATCAGCTGGCGAAAGTCCACCTTGTCCAGCAACTCCATCGCATCTTCCGCACGGCTAACGTCCGAGCCGAGATGCAAGTCCGAGAGGATCAGCGTGTCGCAGGTTGACACCATGATGGCTACAGGTTGCATTGGTTCTGTTGCTGCTGCGTGAGGCGATGATGAAGCTTGTGTGACTGTGAATCTTTCGAGACAACTGCCGGGCCGGTATCATCAAAGGAAGATGTCGCGGATCGCAACCAAGTCGAAGAGCACGGTGAAGCTGACGGATGAGCAGTTTGCCACGATCAGCCGGGCACTCTCAGACCCGAGGCGGTTTGCGATTCTGCGGCAGGTTGCGACGAACGATGCGCCGGGCGGCATGCCCTGCGGCGGACTGCAGGAACACACCGTGATCAGCGCCGCCACCATCTCACACCACCTGAAGGAACTGGGTGAAGCCGGGTTGATCGTGGCGGAGCGTGATGGCCGGTGCTCGAACCTGACGCTGGACCGGCAGGTCTGGCAGGCGTACCTCGATCGCCTGAACGCACTCTAGAAACAGTTCGATGAACATCGAAGAATCTTGAATCTTCGTCCCCGACCGATCCATCTATTCGATGACTGTCGAACTATCGACACGTTCGAATTCGAGTTTCGAGGAGAACTGACATGGGCAAGCTGACGGGCAAGATCGCACTGGTGACGGGTGGCAACAGCGGCATTGGATTGGCGACGGCGAAGCGTTTTGTGGATGAGGGCGCCTACGTGTACATCACGGGCCGCCGGCAGGAGTCGCTGGATTCCGCGGTGAAGGAGATTGGCAGCAACGTGACCGCTGTGCAGGGCGACGTGGCCAAGCTGGCCGATCTGGACAAGCTCTTCGCGCAGATCAAGCAGGAGAAGGGCCGCCTGGATGTGTTGTTCGCCAATGCCGGCGGCGGCGAGTTCGTAACGCTGGGGAACTACACGGAAGAGCACTTTGACAAGACCTTCAACATCAATGTGAAGGGCCTGGTCTTTACCGTGCAGAAGGCGCTGCCGCTGTTGCCCGATGGCGCGACCGTGATCCTGAACGCATCCATCGTCTCCGTAAAGGGCTTCCCTGCCTTCGGCGTCTACAACGCGACGAAGGCTGCGGTTCGCTCGTTTGCACGCACCTGGACGAATGAGTTGAAGGACCGCAAGATCCGTGTGAACGTGGTGAGCCCGGGGCCGATCAACACGCCTGCGATTACGGCGATCACCGGAAACGACCCTGCCGCAGAAGAAGCCTTCAAGACACAGATGTCGGCCGGAGTTCCGCTGGGACGCATGGGCGAGTCGGACGAGATCGCCAAGGCGGTGGTTTTCCTGGCGAGCGATGACAGCAGCTACGTCGCCGGTGTGGAACTGTTCGTGGATGGCGGCTTCGTGGCCGTGTAAGCGTCTGGGCGTTGGCTGAGGTGAGTGGGTCTGCCGGTTTCGGCAGGCCCTTTGCTTTGTCCGGTACACTCGTCAGCAACGCACAAACTCTGCAGCAGAGGAGGGCCACGGCTTTGGCCCGTTTTACCGGTCTGATCGGCCTTGTTGTTCTTCTCGGTGTCGCCTATGCGCTTTCGACGGACCGTCGCGCGATCCGGTGGCGTACCGTGGCGTGGGGTCTGGGCCTGCAGTTTCTGTTTGCCGTGCTCGTCATCCGATGGACGTTTGGGCAGAAGATCCTGGCGAAGGGCGCTGCTGCTGTCAGCGGTCTGCTGGCACACTCTGTCGACGGATCGTCGATGGTCTTTGGCCCGCTTGGTACGCCGACCAGCCCGCTGAATGTGTTTGCGTTTGCGGTGCTGCCGACGATCATCTTCGTTTCGGCTTTGTTCGCGGTGCTGTATCACCTGGGCATCATGCAGTTCGTGATCCGCGGCATGGCGTGGGTGATGCAGCGAACGATGGGGACGTCTGGCGCCGAGTCGACGAATGTGGCCGCGTCCATCTTTATGGGGCAGACGGAAGCACCACTGACCATTCGCCCGTTTCTTGCGGGCGCGACGCGGTCTGAGTTGATGACGATCATGACCAGCGGCATGGCGCATGTCAGCGGCGGCATCATGGCGGCTTACATCTCCTTCGGTATCCGCGCGCAGGACCTGCTGAGCGCTGTCATCATGACGGCGCCGGGAACCATCCTGATTGCGAAGATGCTGGTGCCGGAGACGGAAGTGCCTGCGACGTTGGGCACCGTCCGCATCCCCACCGAGGACGAGCACAAGAACGAGAATCTGATTGGCGCGATTGCACGCGGCACGATCGATGGCGGTCAGCTCGCGTTTAACGTGGCCATTATGCTCATCAGCTTCCTGGCTCTTGTGGGCTTGCTGAACGGCATTCTGACGGGCATTCATAACCTGATCGGTGTGCATGCAGTGGGCGGACACAATGTCAGCTTCCCTTCCACGCTTAACTCGATCCTTGGGTTCTTCTGCGCGCCGATTGCATGGATGATCGGCATTCCGTGGAAGGACGCGCCGACTGTCGGCAACCTGATCGGTACCCGTGCCGTGCTGAACGAGTTCATCGCTTATACAGATCTTGGCAAGCTGGCGAATGCCGGTGCCATCAGCACGCGTACGCTGGCGATTGCGACGTTTGCGCTGTGTGGTTTTGCAAATCTTGGATCGGTCGGCATGCAGATTGGCGGCATTGGGGCGCTGATCCCGAATCGTCGCAATGAGCTGGCGAAGCTGGGCATGCGGGCGCTGCTGGCCGGTACGATCGCGAACCTGATGAGCGCCAGCATTGTGAGCATGCTGCTGAAGTAGCGGCCGGACTAGAAGCGGACGAGGATGACGGTGATGTTATCGGAGCCGCCGTATTCGTTTGCCATGTGAATGAGGGTGTCGGCGCAGGTCTGCAGGTGATCGCCGCGTTGCTGCAGCAGGTGGGCAATCTCCTCATCGTCCAGCTCGCGGGTGAGGCCGTCCGAGCACAGCAGGTAGAGATCGCCTTCGCGCGCGTCGTGCGCTGCTACATCGGGCCGCACTTCTTCGTGCGATCCAACGGCGCGCGTGATGATGTTGCGCAGTGGCGAAAGTAGCGCCTCTGCCGGCGTCAAGACGCCCATGCGCACCTGCTCGTCCACGTACGAGTGATCGTCGGTGAGTTGCTGAAAATCCTTGCAGCGCAGGCGGTAGCATCGCGAGTCTCCGACGTTGGCTGTCCAGACCTTGCCGTTCCGGTCATCGATCTCGAGCGCGACGAGCGTGGTGCCCATGCCGCGTAGTTCCGGCCTGGCGACTGCCTTTTCGTAGACCGCATGATTGGCAGCGATGATGGCATGGTCGAGTCTCCACGCGGGTGATTCTTCGCTGCTCTGCGGGCGGGCCTCGTCCAGAAAGGCACGGGATGCCAGGTGCGAAGCGACCTCGCCGCCAGCAGCGCCCCCCATGCCATCGCAGACCACGAACAGGCCGCTCGCCTCATCGGCCGCGCAGGCGTCTTCGTTATGCATGCGCGAACGGCCAACGTCCGTCAGCATCACGAATTCAACGGGCGATCTGCGGCTCATTGCTGCGAGTCACTTCCTGAGCATGAAGTATCCGATGCGTAACAGAGTGCGCGTTTAAGGCGCACTGGCTCCGGTAGTCTGAACAGGATCGAAGATACACTTTCGCGGTCCTGTCCCGTGCGGGAAGCTTCGGAAGAAGTGCGGTGCGGATGCCGCAAAAGGGAAAGAAAAGTTGCCGCAGATCATCCACGGAGATAACTTGCCTGCCATGCGTGCGATGCCCGACGGCTGCGTGCACCTGGTGTATGCGGATCCGCCGTTCAACACCGGCCACGCACAACGCCGCAGGCGCATGCGTACCGTGCGCGATGACAGCGCGGAACGCATTGGCTTTGGCGGCCGGCGCTACCGCGAAGAGTTGTTACAGACGGCTGTGCAGTTTCTCGACCAGTACGACGACATCCTTGAGTTCCTGGAGCCCCGGCTGATCGAGGCATACCGCTTGCTGTCGCCGACGGGGTCGCTTTTCTTTCATATCGACTACCGCGAAGTCCACTACTGCAAGGTGCTGCTGGATTCGATCTTCGGGCGTGAGTGTTTTCAGAACGAGATCATCTGGGCGTACGACTATGGCGCTCGCCCGGGACGCAAGTGGCCGGCGAAGCATGACACGATCCTTTGGTACACGAAGAGCCCGAAGGACTGGACCTTTCATCGCGCCGCGAGTGATCGTATCCCTTACATGGCGCCTGGACTCGTCGGGAAAGAGAAGGCTGCGCGCGGCAAGCTGCCGACCGATGTGTGGTGGCACACGATCGTGTCACCCACCGGCAAGGAGAAGACCGGTTACCCGACGCAGAAGCCGCTTGGGATTCTGGAGCGCATCGTGAACGTGCACACCAGCAAGGGCGAGACGGTGCTGGACATGTTTGCGGGCAGCGGGACGGCAGCGGAGGCAGCGGCGAGGAATGGCCGCGACTTTATTGCGATTGATCGGAGTAAGGAAGCTATTGCGGTGATGCAGACTCGACTGGCGGAGTGGATCGCTAAAGCGTCCTAAGTTCAGACCAATCCGCGAGTGTTCGCGTAAAGCACGATGCCCCACCCTTTGCTTCAAAGGATGGGGCACCTGAGTTCAAAGCCGATACCTTGCTTATCCCTTCAACGCCGCATTTACCAGTTGCTTCGCTTCTTCCTGAATCTTCTTCAAGTGATCTTCGCCCTGGAAGCTTTCGGCGTAGATCTTGTAGACGTCTTCCGTGCCCGAGGGGCGCGCGGCAAACCAGCCGTTCTGCGTGGCGACCTTGAGACCTCCGATGGCGGCTCCGTTGCCGGGGGCGTTGGTCATGATCTGGGTGATGGGTTCGCCTGCGAGTTCCTTGGTGGTGACCTGCTCGGGCGACAGCTTGGCGAGCTTGGCTTTCTCATCCTTGGTGGCCGGTGCGTCAATGCGCTGGTAGACGGGGTTGCCGTAACGCGCGGTCTGCAGCTTGTAGAGCTCGCCCGGATCCTTGCCGGTGCTTGCGGTCATCTCTGCCGCCAGCAGGCCCATGATGAGGCCATCCTTGTCGGTGGACCATGCGGAGCCGTCCATGCGCAGGAAGGATGCGCCTGCCGACTCTTCTCCGACGAATCCTAGCGTGCCGTTGACGAGGCCGTCGACGAACCACTTGAAGCCGACGGGGACTTCGAGCACCTTGCGGTTCAGACCGGCGGCGACGCGGTCGATCATGCTGGAGGAGACGAGTGTCTTGCCGATGGCGACGTCCTTGCCCCAGTTACGATGGCCGAAGAGGTACTCGATCGACACGGCAAGGTAGTGGTTTGGGTTCAGCAGGCCGGTTGACTTTGCGACGATGCCGTGACGGTCGTGATCCGTATCGCAGGCCCAGCTTACGTCGTATTTGCTCTTGTTTTCGATCATGCCTTCCATGGCGAAGGGCGATGAGCAGTCCATGCGGATCTTGCCGTCCCAATCGATGTGCATGAAGCGGAAGGTTCCGTCGACGATGGTGGAGAGGACTTCCAGCGGCAGTTTGTACTGATCGGCGATGCGCTGCCAGTAGTGAACGCCTGCGCCGCCCAGCGGATTGACCGCCAGCTTCAGGCCGCTGGCCGCGATGGCCTTCATGTCGACTGCATTGGTCAGGTCGCCGATGTACTCGGCGTAGAAATCATGCTTGGTGGTCGTCGAGGCGCTTAGCGCTTTCGCGAAGGCGATGCGCTTCACGTCCTGCATGCCGGCGCGGAGGATGTCATTCGCGCGATCCTGCACCCACTTGGTGACGTCGGTGTCGGCGGGGCCGCCGTTGGGCGGGTTGTACTTGAAGCCGCCATCCTCGGGCGGGTTGTGCGAGGGCGTGATGACGATGCCGTCGGCCAAGCCATCCTTGCGGCCCTTGTTATAGACGAGGATCGCATGCGACAGCGCCGGCGTGGGCGTGTAGCCATACTCGCCGCCGGTTTCGGGCACTCCGATGTCGATCTTGGTCGCCACGCCATTGGCTGCAAGGACTTCGAGAGCGCTGCGGAATGCCGGCTCGCTGAGGGCGTGCGTGTCCATGGCGAGGAAGATGGGGCCGGTGATCTTCTGGGCGGCGCGGTACTCGCAGATGGCCTGTGTGATGGCGAGGATGTGGTCCTCGTTAAAGGCGGACTTGAAGGCGGATCCGCGATGTCCGCTGGTGCCGAAGGCGACCTTCTCCGAAGGATTATCAGCATCGGGATGCAACGTGTAGTAGGCCGAGACCAGGCGCGAGAGATCGGTAAGGCTATGCGGATCTGGGAGTTTTCCGGCGTTGGGGCTGTTGCTCATCGTGTGTGCTGTCCTTTGCTGTGCGACCGAAGACGCGCTGGTTTCGAACCGAGTGTACCGTGCGCCATCGACTGCGGACAGGGATGGCGAACTCGCAAGTTGTTGCTTCGGAATGTTGGATGCGTGTTCCAGAACGGGAATTGCCAACATGGTTAGAATGAACACTCTCCCACAAAAACTCATGGCTTGAGGCGTGCTGCCCCTGACTCGGCTGCGCGTCGCGTCTATGGTCGACCAGTTTTGTCACGGAGTGAAGTTCACGCCCTATGCCGTTGTGTCTGCATATCCGGAACGGACTCAAGCGAGGATGGCCGCTGCTGGCGGTGGCCGCGTGCGCCCTGCCGGCGTCTTCCGTTGCGCAGACCGGCACGCTGACTGCGGATACTGCGGTGAGCACCGCGCGGCCATCGACGAACTATGGAACGCTGAGCAATCTTTATGTCAGCAGTGACAGCACTGTGCTGTTGCGGTTCGACCTGGGTACACTGCCGGCTTCGACGACGGCCTCGCAGATCAGCCGGGCGACGCTGCGGGTCTTTGCCAATCGCGTGAATACGCCGGGGGTACTGACGGTTGCAGCCATCAACGCCGCCTGGGCAGAAGGCGCCGTGACGGCCCAGACGATCCCGTCGACTGGCAATGCAGTCGAGGTATTCCCCGTGACGGATGAGGGCCAGTTTGTGACGGTGGACGTTACTTCACTGGTGAAGACGTGGATCACAACCCCCAGCAGGAACTTTGGCCTGGCTCTGACGGCGGGAACAGCCGACGTGGTGCTGGACAGTAAAGAGAGTGACACGACGGCGCATCCGGCACAATTGGAGATCGCGCTGGCCAGTGCTGCTATCGGAGCGACGGGGCCGCAGGGTCCGAAGGGTGACATCGGAGCGACGGGGGCCCAGGGGCCTGCGGGTCCGCAGGGTGCTATGGGAGCGGCAGGTCCACAGGGACCAAAGGGCGATACCGGACCCGCCGGCAGCGGCCTGACCTATCGCGGACCGTGGGCCGTCGCTACTTCTTATGGACTGAATGATGTGGTCACCTTTGAGGGCGCGGCCTGGGTCTCTTCCTTGTCGGGAAACTCTGGAGCTACACCGTCCGGCGGTTCGACTGCCTGGGGAGTGCTCGTGCCAGCGGCTGACGGTGGGACACCCACGAGCCTCAATGGCCTTCTCTTCGCCGGCGACTTTGCGTCCACGACAAACTATGTGGCGAACCAGGTGGTGACCTGGCAGAGCGCAGCATGGGTCAGCCTGCATGACGGCAACCATGGCAACACTCCGGATACCACTCCCAGTGAATGGGCGACGCTGGTGCCGGCAGCCGTTGGTCTGACCGGACCGCCGGGCGCGCCGGGCGCAACCGGGGCGCAGGGTCCACAGGGGGAGCGCGGTGCGGTGGGCGATACCGGCCCGCGGGGCGTCCCTGGGACTATCGGCGCGACGGGGCGTCCGGGATTCGTCTACCGGGGTGCCTACGACTCCGTTGCGAACTATGCCACGGGAGACGTGGTGGTGTGGCAGGGAGGGTCGTGGGCGTCGCTGGTGGATGGGAATGCTGGCAACACTCCGGATGCTTCGCCTGCTCACTGGGGCACGATTGCCGCACAAGGACTGACCGGCGGGACGGGTGCCATGGGGCCGCAGGGGCCGGCCGGTCCCCAGGGCTTGCCGGGAACACAGGGACTCGTTGGACCGCAGGGGCCCACCGGACCGGTTGGTTCCACTGGGCCGCAGGGAGTGGCGGGGCGTGACGGTGCGCAGGGAGCGCGAGGCGATGTGGGACCTTCTGGACTGAAGGGGGATCCCGGGCCGGTGGGGCTGATCTGGCAGGGAGCTTACGACTCCGGAACCAATTACGCGACGCATGACGCGGTGGCGTGGGAGGGACAGACATGGCTGTCGCTGCATGACAAGAATCACGGCAACACGCCGGAATCATCGCCGGCGGACTGGACGCTGCTGGCAGCGATGGGCGCAACCGGGGCGCAGGGACTGCAGGGCGCGGCGGGATTGCAGGGGCCTCAGGGTGTTGTGGGACCACAGGGACCGCAGGGCATTCCGGGCGACGTGGGCGCCACTGGGCCGCAGGGTCTGCCGGGGATGCAGTTCCTGGGTGTCTACGACAGCACGCAGAACTACGGTTTGCATGATGCGGTGACGTCCGGGGGTGGGGCGTGGATCTCGCTGCAGGCTATGAACCATGGCAACCTGCCGGGGGGGTCGCCGGTCTGGTGGCAGCAGATCGCTGCTCCGGGCGGACTGGGTGCGATCGGGCCCGCTGGCCCAGCGGGCGTTGCAGGCCCGGTTGGGCCGGTTGGACCACAGGGATTGACCGGGCCTACCGGACCGCAGGGCCAGCCTATCCGCTTCCTGGGAGCGTGGTCGAATCGTGCGAGCTATGTGACGGGCGATGCGGTCTTCTATCGCGGTTCGGCTTACATCGCTATGGGGGCGATCAACGGTAACGCGCCGGGTCTGGATCCGCTGTGGTCGCTGCTGGCGCAGCAAGGCGATACGGGAGCGGCCGGTCCGCAAGGTCCGCAAGGCGTCGCCGGGGTTACCGGTGCAACAGGCGCTACAGGACCGGTAGGCGCAACCGGTGCGGCTGGTCTACGCTGGCTGGGGTCTTGGGATGCCGCCATGGGCTACGTTACGGGCGACGCGGTTGCGTACAACGGTGCGAGCTACGTTTCGCTATCGAGTGCGAACGTCGGCGTTACGCCTGGCACCGCACCGATGTGGTCTTTAATGGCTGCCGCAGGTGCGAGAGGCCTTGCCGGCGCTGATGGGCGCAACGGTGCAGCGGGCGCTGATGGCGCTGCAGCAACGATTGCCATTGGCACAGTAAGTACTGGAACAGCAGGTACAGCAGCCAGCGTGCAGAACGTCGGCACAGCGAATGCCGCCTCCCTGAACTTCATTCTGCCGCAGGGCGCGACCGGAGCGACCGGAGCGCCGGGCTTGAACTATCAGGGCACTTGGGCGAGCGGAACCGGATATGCGAAGAACGATGTGGTGTATCGCGCCGGCTCTTCGTATGTATCACGTGTGCCGGGGAACCTGGCCGACCCGCTCGCCTCCGTGATGAATAACAGCGGTGAGTGGAACCTGCTGGCCTCAGAGGGTGCGCCGGGTGCGGCGACCGTGAGCATCGGAACGGTGACGGGCGGAGCGACTGCGGGTGTCACGAACAGCGGGACGCAGAATGCAGCGGTCTTGAACTTCACACTGCCACGCGGCGCCACGGGAGCGGCTGGGCCGCAGGGGCTGACGTTTCTGGGAGCGTGGGATGCGGTCGTGGCCTACGCTGCGACGAACGCGGTCAGTTATAACGGCTCGTCTTATGTTGCGCAGACAGCGAGTACCGGGGTGCATCCCGTGGGGGATGCGGGCAGCGCGGGTGCCTGGACGCTGCTGGCTTCACAGGGGGCGGCAGGCGCTGCAGGGCCGCAGGGACCTGCAGGCCCGGCGGGTGCCGCTGGCAGCGCACCGACGGTCGCGATCGGCGCGACCCATACGCTTGCGGCTGGGTCTGCTGCGAGTGTCAGCAATGTGGGGACGGCGACGGCATTGCAACTTGAGTTTTCGATACCGCAGGGTGCGGCTGGCAGCGGCGGTTCGTCGACGAGTGGTGTGTACACCACGGTCCACACGGTTGCAGCCGCGTCGCAGGGTGCACAGGTTTACAGTCCCCTTGTAGATGGGAGAAATGCCACGGATGTGAATTCCTTGCTGGCTTACCTTCCTGCCACGTGCAAGTTAAATTCGGTTCTTGTCCATAACGCTTCTGCCGTCGATGTCCTGTTTGATATCCACACTGGGACACCCGGCAACATGGTCTCCGTATCCAGGTGTACGGCGAAGGCAAGTGCAGCGACCACCTGCAATGGACCCGGGACTCTTGGTGCAAGTAACTTCGTATCTTTTGGGATAACTACGACGAGTACCGTCACTACTTATCTGTACACACAATTTTTATGTAGCTAAGTCCTCGCTAACTTCCCAGATACTGACGGGCAACCTAAACCTGCGCTCACGCAAACACCGGTTTTTGCGACGAAGCAGATCCCGCACTTGGCCTCCTCGCACCCTGCAATTCACTGCCACTTCAAATCTTTTTATAAACCCTCAATCCGGGCTTATAGCCGAACCCGGCTTGTGAGCCGTTTGTGACTGTTATTACTTCAAACCATGTTTGCGCTATCCCAACCCCTTACTGAAATGGCGCACTCCCTGACAACTGCCCGCGAAGATTTGCACTCTCTTTCTCGGTAGCTGGCAATCCGACAGCTTCCATCCTTCGTTAGTCAAGTAGCACGCGCACGGTCTATAGGGAGATACACAGTGGAAGAGACACTAAGCAAAATTGCACGAATGGGTCTGTCCCGGCGAGGCTTCATCGCCGGTGCCGGTACCGCAACCGTTGCCGCCCTTGCGGGCTGCGGCAGTGATTCCGCCAATACCGGCACAGGCACCACCACACCACCGACCACCACGCCTGCAGTTACTTTGACTGACTCAGACATTTTGAATTTCGCTCTGAACCTTGAGTATCTGGAAGCTGAGTTCTATCTGCGTGCCGTTACTGGCGCTGGCATTGCCTCGACGGATGGTGGCGGCACTGTTACCGGTGGCACCAAGGTCACCTTTGCGACCCCGTTCATCCAGCAGCTTGCCGTGGAACTCGCGGCTTCGGAGCTTGCTCACGTACGTGCGATCCGCGCAACGATCAGCTCACTCGGAGGCACCGTTGTTGCAGCTCCTGCGATCGACTTTACGAACGCATTTAACGCACTCGCGTCGGCTGCCGGCATTGGCTCCAGCTTCAACCCCTTTGCCGACCAGAACAGCTTCCTGCTTGGCGCTGCGGTATTCGAAGACGTTGGCGTAACGGCTTACACGGGCGCTGCGGCATTGCTCACCAGCAAGACCGTGCTTTCGGCGGCTGCCGGTATTCAGGCCACAGAGGCATATCACGCAGCCACTGTGCGTAGCCTTATTGCTTACAACAACACGACTGCGAACAACCTGGTAGCCACCTTCAACAAGGTTGTGACTCTGCGCGGACAGTTGGGCGGATCCGGTTCGACCACCTACGAGACGCCGCTTTCGGCGGGTTCGGCAACGGCTGCAGTTGCATTGAATGGTCCTGTCACGAATGTGACTCCGGCAACCATCGTTGCAGCTGACTCGACCAACTCGCTCGCTTTTGCGCGCACCACGAGCCAGGTTCTGCACATTGTGTATGCGACCGCGCCCGGCACCCTAACGGCCAGCGGTGGATTCTTCCCAGCCGGCATGAACGGCACCATCAAAACACCCACCGCCTAATCGGCCACCCGGAGAAGACACATGGCAACGCTTGAAACACAAAAAGTAGATGCAATTATCGCCAGCCGCCGGGCCCTGCTGATGGGTGGCGGAGCACTTGCCGCACTGGCGCTCGCGCCGGGCGTGGCAAAGGCCGCGATCCCAGCCGCACCCACCGACAACGACATCCTGAACTTCGCACTGAACCTGGAGTACCTTGAGGCACAGTTCTACACGCTGGCAACCGAAGGCGTGTACGCCGACAAGTCGACCAAGGGCAGCGCGATCGCCACGGGCGCAGGTACTGCGACCGGCGGCAGCACCTCAACCACGGTCGTCACCAAGGCCAACGCATCCGGCACCGCTTCGAACGCCATTGCACCCGTTCCTTTCACCAGCGCTTTTGTCGCAGCTTATGCGTTCGAAACCGCTCTTGAAGAGCGTCGCCACGTGAACTTCCTGCGCGGCGTACTTGGTTCGAATGCAGTCGCACAGCCCACGATGGACCTGCTCAACAGCTTCTATTCACTTGGCAGCCTGCTGAACCCGGCCATTTCGAACTACGATCCTTTCGCGAACGACCTTAACTTCCTGCTCGGCGCGTTCATCTTTGAAGATGTGGGCGTTACGGCATACCACGGCGCTGCGGGTCTGATCACCGACACGAAAAGCTACCTGACCCCGGCAGCAGCCATCCACGCTGTCGAGGCCTATCACGCAGGCTTGATCCGCTCCACCCTGTATGGCATCGACCAGGGCTACATCACGATCCCGGGCGAGACCCGCAAGGGCGCGGCAGCGTATGCTTCGCAGATTGCCGGCGCACGCGCCACGTTCGACGGCACCGGTGGCACAACGTCTTCGGACGACGTGGGCATCACCACCAAGCAGGTGGCACTGAATACGGCGACCGCCAACCTCACCTCATCCACGATCGTGAATGCGGATGCAAACTACATCGGATTTGGCCGCACGCCGCGCCAGGTGCTGAACATTGTTTACGCCGCCACGGGAGCGCCCACCAAGGGTGGCTTCTTCCCGAACGGACTGAACGGCAACATCAGCTAATTAAGTACCCGTCGTCGAAAGAGGGCAGCTCCGAATGGAGCTGCCCTCTTCTTTTCGTCCTTGACTGAATTGTCGTGCGCGGGGAAATTACAGCGGCTGAACGTCCGAAGCCTGCCAGCCCTTGGGGCCCTTCACCACGTTGAACTGCACGGCCTGGCCTTCCTGCAGGCTTTTGAAGCCTGTGGTGTTGATCGCCGAGTAGTGCACAAAGACGTCCTCGCCATTCTCACGGCTGACGAACCCGAATCCCTTTGCGTCGTTGAACCACTTCACTGTGCCCTGTTCCATAAAAGTTTCCGGTCCTCTTCTGTCGAGTCTGCCGTTGAATACAAGGGTTCAGCGCCGCAGAGGGCGGCGAGGACCAATTTGTCTCAAACGATGCGCATAGACTAGCACGAAAGTTGTGGATCGCAATCGCATGTTGATGCGCATCCTGCGGATTTTGGTGTTATGAGAGCCGTGCCGCTACCAGCGCCTCGGTGCGTTCCAATACTTGATCGAGCGACAGGCCGGTCGTATCGAGGATGACGGCGTCGTCAGCCGGTTTGAGCGGACTCTGTTCGCGAGAACGGTCGCGCGAGTCGCGGTCGCGCATCTCTCGCAGGAGCGTTTCTTTGTTCTCGGCCGCGGCGGGTTGCTGTGCGAAGCGCCGATCGCCGCGAGCCTCGACGCTGGCATCGAGGAAGATTTTGACCGGCGCCTGCGGAAAGACGACCGTGCCGATGTCACGACCTTCCATGACCACGCCAGAGGGTGCGGCCAAGCCCAGTGCTCGCTGCGCCGCGACCATCCACTCCCGAACCGGGCCATGAACGGAGACGCGCGACGCTGCCGCTGTAACCTCGGGATTACGCAGATCGCTGGTCACTTCGAGACCATCCAGCAGCACGCGATTGCCGCCATCCCCGGGCTCGAGCGTGATGTGCGTTGAGCGCGTCAGCAGGAGCACAGCGTCCCCGTCATCGACAGCTGTACCGCTGTGCAGCGCCTTCAGAGCCAGCGCACGGTACATGGCACCAGTCTCAAGATTCAACAGGCCAAAGCGTTTCGCGAGATGCGATGCGACCGTGCTTTTACCGGCGCCTGCCGGCCCGTCGATTGCCACGACCGTTCCCTGCCGGCTTAAGCCGTTCCCACTGTTCTCTGAGTAAGTCATCACTTTCTATTCTGCCGTAAACCGGCGCTTGCCATGGTTGCGGATCGACGGATTGGCGCACATGGAAAAGGCCTCCCGCGATGGGAGGCCTCTTCTTTTCCGATTGTGACGCCGATCGTTATTCCGGACGGCGGCGGGGTGCGCCGCCGAAGGAAGGCTTGCCACCAAAACCAGGCTTGCGCGGACCAGAGGATGGGCGCCCGCCGAACGACGGGCGGCTGCCGCCTTCGCGAGGTGTGAAGGGCTTGCGGTCGCCAGACGACGGCCGGCTGCCACCCTCACGCGGAGTGAAAGGACGACGCTCACCATCGCCACGCGGCGTGAACGGCTTGCGGTCACCGAAGGACGGACGACCATCACCACGAGGTGTGAAGGGACGGCTGCCACCCTCGCGCGGTGTAAAGGGACGGCTACCACCCTCACGTGGGGTGAAGGGACGGCTGCCGCCCTCACGTGGGGTGAAGGGACGGCTGCCGCCCTCACGAGGTGTGAAGGGGCGACGTTCGCCATCACCACGCGGCGTGAACGGACGATCTCCACGAGGAGCGAACGGCTTACGATCGCCACCGCCTTCGCGAGGCGTGAACGGACGACGCTCGCCACCCTCACGTGGCGTGAAGGGACGGTCACCGCGCGGCGTAAACGGACGGTCGCCACGGGGAGCGAACGGCTTACGATCACCGCCACCTTCGCGGGGCGTAAACGGACGACGTTCGCCACCTTCACGCGGTGTGAAGGGCTTGCGATCGCCGAAGGAGGGACGTGCACCGAAGCTGGGACGGCTGCCACCTTCACGAGGAGTGAACGGACGACGCTCACCGCCCTCACGAGGCGTGAAGGGACGGCGTTCTGCACCACCTTCACGGGGAGTGAACGGACGACGCTCGCCACCTTCGCGGGGCGTGAACGGCTTACGATCTCCGAACGAAGGACGCGCACCGAAGCTGGGACGGCTGCCACCCTCACGAGGAGTGAACGGACGACGCTCACCGCCCTCACGAGGCGTGAAGGGACGGCGCTCTGCACCGCCTTCGCGGGGAGTGAACGGACGACGCTCGCCACCCTCGCGAGGCGTGAACGGCTTGCGATCGCCGAAGGAAGGACGTGCACCGAAGCTGGGACGGCTGCCACCCTCACGAGGCGTGAATGGGCGACGCTCACCACCTTCGCGCGGTGTGAAGGGACGGCGTTCGCCACCTTCGCGCGGAGTGAAGGGACGACGCTCCGCGCCACCCTCACGCGGCGTGAACGGCTTGCGATCCTGGTCCCAGGGCCGTGCAAACTCGTTGCGCTGGCTGTCCGACGGAGCGGCTGCGTTGTCAGGACGCGTAAACGGACGGCGCTCGCGATCGCCGCCGGCGGCAAATCCACCGGTGCGACGCTGCGGTGCGAAGCCGCCTTCGCGACGGGGAGCGAAACCACCCTCGCGACGGGGACCACCGAAGCCACCTTCGCGGCGCGGTGCCGGACGTTCGCCTGCTGCGGCGGGACGGCGCACAGGATAGCTGCCGGTGCGTGCGGGATGACGCTCTTCCGGCGCTCCACCCTCTGCTGCAAAGCGCGCTGCGCGCTCTTCAATCATGTGGCGGCGGTCGTCATCTTCGTAACGCGAACGCGGCGCCGACGTAAAGGCCGGAGCGACCGTTGCATCTGCGGGCAGGACATCGAGCGCGCCGGGGATGTACAGCAGCGTCTTGCCGTTGATGACGGTGGATTCAAGCTGGCGCGAAGATGCGAGAGCGCTAACGACTTCGCGAACGCGCGAACGCGCTGCCAGCGGTGAGAGGAAGATCTCCATCTCATCGCTGGTTGCAGCAACGGCCTGCGACAGGTAGAGCGACAGCAGCGCGGAGAGAGCCGTGGGCTGACCAGCGTTGGCACCGGCCTTGAGATGACGGACGAAGCGGCCGCTCATCAGCTCCCACTTGGAGGGTGCACCGTCTGGGTCGGGAACAGGGATCACGCGCTGAATCGCCCACAGTTCGCTAAGGGCGCGCAGGATGGCGGCGTCGTTGACGCCCTGCCCAAGCTCGTGGGTCAGCTCATGCGGCGCGAGTGCGCCCTTCTCCTTGAGAACTTCGTAAACCTTTACAGCGAGCGGCGAAACGCGCATGGAACCGGTCTGCGCGGGCTCCTGCTTCCAGTTTTTATCGCCACGGAGCGTGTAGACAAACGAGAATGCCTGCGAGGAGCAGACATAGTCCGGCTCGCCGGTGGTGGAACCCAGCAGGTTCAGCGGCACGGCGGAACCCTCGGCGACCATGCGTGCAAGTGTGCGGCTGACGGTCTCTTTCTCTTCGGCGGAGAAGCCGTTGATGGGATCGACTTCCGGTTCGGCTGCTTCCTCAGCAGCGGCATCGTTCGGCAGCGGGTTGCCCTCTGCGTCGATGCGGTCCTGCTCGGCGATCTCATCGCCCTCATCTTCGGCGATCTCATCTTCCGTGGTCAGCATGACTTCGGGATCAGCGGCTTCCGGAGTCCAGCCCTTCGACTCCTCGTCCTCGCCTTCTTCTTCGTCTTCTTCGGACTCTTCGTCGTCCTCTTCTTCTTCGTCGTCTTCGAAGTCTTCATCCGCCTCATCTTCGACGGCTACCGCGTAGGACTCATCCTCGCTGGGGCTGCCAGCTGTCTTTGGCACCCATCCATTTTCAGGGCGGCCAAGGATGGCCTCGGCGAAGCTGGGCTGCGGCGATGCAGCGAACTGTGCGTGCGGGTAGTACGGCACAAGGCCCGCGGCATCAAGCCACGTGCGGGCATCGTCCATGGTGCGCAGGGCGTCGCCGTTCTGATGCCAGAGGGCAATGCGTGCAAGGTTGAGTTGGCTGGGGGTGACGCTGTCTGGCATGGATGCCATGGGGTAGTCCTTCTTTCGGCGCTGCCGGCTCATGTGGCACGGCGCGGTTCGTATGCGCAAGACCAGCAAAAATACGCGGAGACGACCCGCGCTGCTGCCTGCGTGCTGTGTTGGATGTAGGCCAGAGTGCTGGGGCTAGCGCCGGATAGCAACTCTTTTTTTCGGAGCATCAGGGATGCTCGTACCTGCGAACGATGACATGGATGGGACCGGAGGTAACCCGGCCGCAGGCAAGCATTGTGTCGACTTAGGAAGCGTGTCGTCCGCTTCGTTCTAGAGGAACCGCATGGTTCGTAGAAGAACGCCCGGGCTCCGCAAGGTGCGAGCGCCGATGGCGTGCCAGGCTGCCCTCAGCTAAATACGCTGGAAGGCGCGTTGGATCTCCTTATGAGAATACCGCAAAGCGATGGGTCTGCCGTGCGGACATGCCATAGGATTTTCAGTTTTTCCCAGTTCGTCGAGCAGCCACTGCATTTTGCTAGTTTCGAGGGGCATGTTGATCTTGACCGCGGCGTGGCAGGCGATGGATGCTGCGATGCGGCGGGCGCGGGTCTCCATGTTGTCGGCCTGAGCGGCATCGTCGTCTGTCTGGAGCAGCTCGGCGAGGGTTAGCTCGAGCTCTTTGCCTTCGAGGCCGACCGGGGCGGACTTCACTGCGAGGGTTCGTGGGCCGAAGGGTTCGGCTTCAAAGCCGTTGCGGTTGAGTTCGTCGGCCATGCCTGCGAAGTTCGCCATCTGCGCCGGGACTAAGTCGATCAGGAGCGGCATCAACAGGCGCTGGCGCTGCACGCGTTCGACCTGGCGCTCGCGGAGTACTTTTTCGAAGAGGATACGCTCGTGCGCTACGTGTTGGTCGATGATCCAGAGGCCCTCTTCGTTGACGGCGAGGATAAATGAATTCTGCACCTGGCCGAGCGGGCGCAGGCCACTTAGACCGGCTAAGTTGGCGGTATCTTCGATGCGTTCCGCGGCGGGCGCCCGTGTTGCTGTGCCGATGGGGAGATGGGTCTCTCCGTGAGCGTCGGGTAAGTCGGCGTTACGAAGATGTGTGTTCCATGCCTGCGCGGGCGGGGCCGGACTGTCGCGAAGATACTGCGTGTTTGGGAGTTCACCGAAGGTAAGTCGCCCTGGAACTGCCGGGAGGGCTTTTACGGTAAGCGAGAAGCTGTCGACTTCGGTGGGTTCGATGGGCCCGAAGGAGCGCTCGATCTTCTGGCGATCGTCCTCTTCAGAGGCCTCGCGAATCTGGTGTTCGCTCCAGGGAGCGTCACTGCCGGGGCCGGGGCCACGGAGCACGGGGTCGAGTTCGATCGAGTCCTGTCCGTCGAGCAGGCCGATGCGCGGCGAGGGCGCGATGGCACTTAGGAAACTGGCTGCCGGGCGTGCTTTGAGTACTGTGTTGCGAACGGTGTCGCGCACGAAGTCATGTACAAAGCTGGATTGGCGGAAGCGTACTTCTGTCTTGGCCGGATGCACGTTTACGTCGACTTCGGCGGCGGGCATCTCGAGGAACAACAACACCACCGGGAAGGATGTGGGCGGGAGGATGTTCTTGTAGGCCTCGGTGAGTGCGTGCAGGATCAGCCGGTCGCGCACCTGGCGTCCGTTGACGAAGACATAGATGGAGCCCCGGTTGAGTTTTTGTAACTCGGGCTTTGAGACAAAGCCACGGACACGGAGATAGCCGGGCTCGGGAGCTACATAGTCTTCTTCGCGACGCCATGGTGGCGGTTCGGGGAGGCCGGCGCGGGTGAAGTCGACCTCTGCGGCGCAGGGCAGCATGTCGCGCGAGATATCGCTGCCGAGGATCTGATAGAGGCGCTCGCTGGCATCGCGGACTGCTGGCGCGACTAATAAGGCGTGCGTTGCGGAGTGTAATTCGAAGTGCTTCTCCGGGTGGGCCAACGCGTAATGCGTAACCAACGCGGCGACATGCGATAACTCAGTCGGCTCGGACTTCAGGAACTTCTTCCGCGCGGGGACGTTGAAGAAGAGGTCCCTGATGGCGATGGTGGTGCCGACGGGTACGCCGACGTCTTCCACCTTCGTCATCTTGCCGCCGTGGATTTCGATGCGCGTACCGACTGCGTCTTCTTCGGAACGGGTGTCGAGTTCTACGCGCGCGACGGAGGCGATGGACGGCAGAGCTTCACCGCGGAAGCCCAGCGTTGCGATGTGCAGGAGGTCATCGGCGGAGCGCAGCTTGCTGGTGGCGTGACGTTCAAAGGCGAGCATCGCGTCATCGCGCACCATGCCATGGCCGTTGTCGACGATGCGGATAAGCTTGCGGCCGCCGCCTTCGACTTCAATGCGGATGCGCGTCGCGCCAGCATCCACGGCATTTTCCAGCAGTTCCTTTACAACCGACGCAGGCCGCTCCACCACCTCGCCCGCGGCAATCTGGTTCGCCACCTGGTCGGAGAGTACGCGGATACGGCCCATCTCCACATTCTACGGCGCGACGCGTCGTGGAAAAACGGTCCGCAATTGCTACGGGATGCTGGACGAATTGCGCCATGGGAATCGCGCGAGGTCGCGCGGCATCCAATGGCCTATGGCGATTGAAAAGATCAAGCTGGGAACACAGGGGGCCGTCGTTTCGCGCGAGGGCCTGGGCTGCATGGGCATGAGCGAGTTCTATGGCGAGCGAAATGATGAAGAGTCTGCCGCGACGCTGCTGCGTGCGCTGGACCTTGGCGTTACGTTTCTGGACACAGCTGATGTCTATGGGTTTGGCGATAACGAGGAGTTGGTCGGCAAGACGATCAAGTCACGGCGCGACGAGGTCTTTCTCGCCACGAAGTTTGCGAACCTGCGCGATAAGTCGAAGCCGGATTACTGGGGCATCAGTGGCAAGCCGGAGTATGTGAAGCAGGCGTGCGATGCTTCACTGACGCGGCTGGGGCTGGATCATATCGATTTGTACTATCAGCATCGCGTGGATCCGGATACGCCGATTGAAGAGACCGTTGGCGCGATGGCGGAGTTAGTCAAAGAAGGCAAGGTCAAGTACCTGGGCCTGAGCGAAGCGTCGGCTGCGACCATTCGGCGTGCGCACAAGGTGCATCCGATCACGGCGCTGCAGACGGAGTATTCCATCTGGTCGCGTGAGGTGGAGGAGGAGATCCTGCCGACGCTGCGTGAGCTTGGGATTGGCTTCGTTCCCTACTCTCCGTTGGGCCGCGGCTTCCTCACCGGCACGATTACCAAGGATACCGAGTTAGATAGCAAGGACTTCCGTAAGGTGCGCTATCCGCGCTTTGCCGGGGACAATCTGGATAAGAACCAGTTGATTGTGAACCGCCTTACCGACATCGCGGAACGTAAGGGCATCAAGCCGGGGCAGCTTGCACTGGCTTGGGTCTTTGCGAAGGGTGATGACATTGCCCCGATCCCTGGAACGAAGCGCCGTAAGTATCTCGAGGAGAATGTCGCGGCTCTGGACGTAAAGCTTACTCCGGAAGAGGTTGCGGAGATCGAAGCTGCGGTTCCGGTCCATGCAATTGCGGGCGATCGGTATAACGAGGGTGGTATGAAGACGATCGAAAAGTAAGTGAACGTTTGTGAAATAGCAAGGGCCGCGAATTATTCGCGGCCCTTGCTATTTGCTACGCTCTTCCTACTTCGTGCCTGCGGTCTTCGTGGCTGCTGCACCCTTTTGCGCGACGCCCATGATCTCGAAGTGGGCTCCGAGAACTAACTCTTTCGCACCGATAAAGGCGCGTGCGGGAAAGGGCTGATGGAAGTAAGTGATGTAGACCTTGTTGAAGGTTGCGTAGAGATTCATGTCCGTACAGAAGATAGTTACCGTGACCAGATCATCCATGGTCATGCCTTCTTTTGTCAGCAGCGTTTTTACGGAGTCGAGCATCTTTGCGGCTTCGACCGCTGCGTCTGCGGGTGGCTTGCCGGTTGCTCGATCGGCACCGACGGAGCCGCTGACGTAGACGGTGTCGCCCATGCGAATGACGGAGCTGAATGGGGTTACGGCTGTTCCGGTTGGCGGGATGACACCCTGCGCGTGCGCACCCCGCGAACCCAACGCACTAGCACCACACAACACCAATCCGAGTAGAATTTTGATCATTTTTCTCCCTTGTTCTGCATGAAATGAATCGTCTCAGTCTCCAAAGCGTACATCGTCGCTAAAGTGGCGGCTGCGGAGGCTTCTCCGGCTTGTCGATGGGGGCTGCGTGCACCTTCATTTTGCGGCGGAAGAGTTTGCCGTCGGCTACGGCGTAGAGCCATTCCCGATCTGGGCCGCCGAAGGCTACGGCGTCGACCGTTTTGTCCGGTACCGGGCTGTTCAGGATCATGGCGACCCGGCCGCTTGCCTCGCAGACCTGGATGCCCACGGCGGTGGCGAAGTAGACCTGGCCGAGGGCGTCGACGGCTGCGCCTTTCGCTCCACCGTCGTCATCGAGGACTTCGAGTCGGTAGAAGGGTTCGGCGTTGGCAGGTGTGCCGTCTGCCTGCAACTGCATGGACCACTGGTGGCGGTGTTCGGGGTCGGTGACGATGAGCATTGCCTGGTCCGGCGAGAGGGCGACGGCGTCGGCCTTCAGGGCTGGTGAGGCGACCTGGCCTTCCTGCCCCGGCTTGAGCGTTGACGACCAGAGGATGTGGCCGTGGCCGTCCGCGAGGTAGTGGATGTTGGCAGCGGTGATTGCTCGTGCTTCGAGGACTTTCTCCTTCGCCGGCTCCCAGTTTCCGATGGCGTCAACGGTAGCCCAGACGCTGCCTCGGGTGTCCCAGCCGGCTTTGCCTAGCGCTGCGGGTGGGTGGGGCTCGATCTTGCCTATGCCGTGTTCGGGGGTGTAGTCGCGCCATAGCCAGCGGAGGGCTTCGGGTAGCTCTGCCCCGCCCTGTTTGGTGTCGTGGCCGCCTGTGCCGATGGTTAGCTTCGCGTCGTAGCCCTGGAACTGGAGGGCGTCGAAGAGGAGCTGGTTGGCGCGGGGCCAGGTGCCTGCGTAGAAGGTGCCGTAGGGCTGGTCGGGCGTGATGTGGTCGTTGGCGCCGTCCTGCATCCAGATGCGGATGGGCCTTGCCTCGGTCTTGCGAACGAGTTCGGGCAGGGTGTCTGCGCCCTTCATGGCGACGTAGGTGCCGATGAGGGAGAGGACGCGGTGGAACTGGTCGGGCCGGTGCCATGCGGCTACGAAGGCTCCTACTGCCCCGGTGCTGGTGCCGCCGATGGCGTGCTCGTCGGGGTTGGTGGAGAGTGTGTGCTTCTTCGCTACGGCGGGGATCAGCTCCTCTTCGAGGAAGTTTACGTAACGCGCTGACAGCGAGTCGTATTCGAAGATGCGTTCGTAGCGGTTCTGTGCGTCGGGGCGGATGGCGGGCAGGATGCCGGGGTCGACGAAGATGGCGGCCATGGGCGGGATCTGCTTTGCGGCGATGAGGTTATCGAGGACGTTCGCTGCTCGCAGGTTATTGCCGAGGTAGCTGGTGCCGTCGAGGAAGATCATGTACGGCAGCGGCGTGGCCGGCGCGTTGGCCGGGAGATAGATGGCGTAGTTGTGCGGGGTGCCGGGGTAGAACTTGCCTGGGGCCAGGACCAGCTTTTCGACGATGCCGTGCGGGACGTTCTGGACCTGGGAGTCTGGGCCTGGTTGGTACTGAGCTTTGGCGCTTGCGATGGTAAGGAACAGGAGCGAGAGTAGGAGTCTTCGCATGGTGGGGCCAGTATAGGCACTTTGTGACGCTTTCCTTGATTTGGTTTGGCGGGTGTCTTCGGCGGCTTAAGCCGCTTCTTTTGAGGTGGGTTCATGGCATGGCTTAGGCCATGCCTCTCCGCAAGAAGTCGCGCTTTCGCGCGATACCCACTCATGACGATGGGGCTGTCATGAATGGGGCACCCGGTTTGTGGTTCTCGTTGATTTTGTAGAGGGCTTTGGGTGAGTGCGGTTCGTGCTTTGCACGAATCCCCACCTAGCTTCGCGAAGGTGGGGCACCCGGGTTTGTGGTGGTCCTAGAGACCTCGGAGGGTCTGGGACGAGAAGAAGTCGCGCTGTCGCGCGATACCCACTCATGACGATGAGGCTGTCATGAGTGGGGCACCCGGTTTGGTGGTTGGAAGATGCTGTTATTAGCTGCGTTTGAATTTGTAGACGAGCTCGATGGTGATCTTGTCTTCTACGTTGGCGAGGCGGCCGATGGAGGGCTTGGTGAGGCCGAAGTCTACGAAGGTGAAGGTGGTGAGGGCGCGGCCGGCGACGGTGCTGGAGCGGGCGTCGATGGTGGCGATGCCCTTGAAGGTGACGGGCTTGGTGACGCCGTGGATGGTGAGGTTGCCGGTGAGGGAGACGCCGAGCTGGCCGGTGGAGGGCACCATTTTGGGCACGCCGGTGATGGCGGTGGGGACGAAGACTGCCTCAGGAAACTTCTCAGTTTCAAGGGTGCGGTTGCGGATGTAGCCGTCACGCATGGTCTGGTCGCTGGTAAGGGCCTTGAGGTCTACGACCATTTTGGAGCCGGGTGCGACGCTGCCGTCTGGCAGGATGTCGATGTGGCCGGTGACCTTATCGCTGGATCCGACGGCGTCGTTCGGGAAGTCGATACCGACGAACTGCTCAGTGACGCGGTAGGAGGCGGACGAACCTTCTGTCAGTTCAAGTTTGGCGCCTGCGGTGGGCGGCGGTGGCGGCTGCTGCGGGCCGCCCGGACCGCCCGGACCGCCCGGGCCGCGCTGGCCTGCGGGTGCTTGTGCGAAGGTGAGCGCTGCCGTGAGCAGAAGTGCGACGGCTGTGGCCGAGTTGGCGCGACGAAACATGGTGGGTCTCCAGAAGGACGGCAGATTATGACGCTGTGGAGAGATAGACGGATGGGTGGCTGGAAGGCCGCAGGAATTCTTTCGGTTGTTACGGTGGCCTTACCGCGAAATGCACGGTCTGTTTCAAGAGGAGAATTCCTCAGCGGCTGAAGCCGGGCCTCTCTTTGGATTGATACGGCATGGCTAAAGCCATGCCCCTCCGAAAGAGGTTCGCGCTTTGCGCGAATGCCCACTCATGACGATAAGGCCGTCATGAATGGGGCACCCGGTGACGGTGTCTTGCTGGGGAAGCGAGCCCCAATCATGACGAAGCTGCAGTCATAGTTGAAATCCCTCAGCGGCTGAAGCCGGGCCTCTCTTTGGATTGATATGGCATGGCTAAAGCCATGCCCCTCCGAAGGAGGTTCGCGCTTTGCGCGAATGCCCACTCATGACGATGAGGCCGTCATGAATGGGGCACCCGATTTTGGTGGGCCTGGGGATTAGTCGGCGTGTGACGAACGGTTCTTGCTTTGCACGAATCCCCACCTTAGCTCGTGAAGGTGGGGCACCCGGTCTGTGTGGAGGCTGCTAGCGCTTGATGGATGCGGTCAGGCGGTCCCAGTTGCCGTGGGCGAAGAGGGTCTTTTGCTCGTGCGGGAGTGTGAGGTCTTCGAGGAAGGTGCGTGCCTGGCGGCCGGGGCGGTACTGGTAGGGGTAGTCGGTGGAGAAGAAGATGCGTTCCGGGCCGACGATTTGCAAGGAGCGTTGGAGATAGTCCTGGCTATTCATGCCGCTACCGGTGACGTAGAGGTTGTGGCGGAAGTAGTCGGCGATGGGGCGCTGGAGTTTGGTGACGCGCGCGAGGGAGTTGAGGCGTTCGAGGTAGAAGAGGACGACTTCACCCCAGTGACCGAGGATGATCTGCAGAGTCGGAAATTCGTCGAAGACGCCGGCCAGGATGAGTCGCACGAACTGGATGCCGGCCTCGTAGTGCCAGCCGAGACCGAAGGCGGCAAACGCGGTATCGATGGGTTCGCCGAAGCCGGAGTAGAGCGCGTCACGGACAGAACGCTGCGGGATCTGCGGGTGGATGAAGACAGGTGCGCCGAGTTTTGCGGCGGTTGCGAAGATGGGCCGCAGGTCTGCGTGATCGAGGTTCTTATCGCGGGTGCGACCGCAGAGCATGGTGCCGTTGAAGCCGAGTTGGGTCACTGATCGTTCGAGTTCGAGTGCTGCTTCGGACGGGGATGCGGTGGGGAGAAGGGCGAAGGCCTGAAAGCGAGTCGGATGCTTTGCGACGGTTGCGGCGAGGAGATCGTTGGTCTGGCGTGCGAGGTCGACGCTTTGCCGGGGTTCGAGGTTGTGGAGGGCCGGGGTGGTGACGGAGAGGACCTGGACGTCGACGCCGGCCTCGTCCATGAGTTCCAGTCTTGTCAGTCCAAGGTCGTCGAGGCGGGCTTCGATTTCGCCACGGTCGAAGCTGTTGGTGCCTTCCTGGCCGATGGTGGAGGCTGCCCATGCTGCCCGGATTTCGGGGGTGAGGAAGTGTTCTTCGATGGCGATTAGTTTGGTCACTCTTGGGATCCTCTGGGACTAGATACGGTCTGAGGTGGGAATTGTTCCGGGGCTTTGTTCAAAGCTGCGGCAGCGGGTTGGTAGAGCGGTCGCGCATTGCGCGATTCCCACTCATGACGATGGAGCTGTCATGAATGGGGCACCCGGCACCCGGGGTTGGTGGTGTCTAGAAGAAGCGGCCGAGGGTGAAGACTAGTTTGCGGTGGCCGTCGGAGCCGATGGCTGGTCCGAAGGTTACGGCCCCGAGCGGGGTTTCTGCGGCGAGGCCGAAGAAGACATCCTGGCGCATGACGGTGCGGGCGGGCGTGACGCCGAGGCCGGGGGAGTAGATGCGGCCTAGCTCGTAGGTGCCGACGACGTAGATGCTTTGGCCGAGGGGCTGGGGCAGTTCGGCGATGCGGCGGAAGTAGGCGGGCCGGGCGAAGATGTAGTCCGTTCCGCGGTACTCGTCGAAGGAGGAGGCTGTGAGACGCAGCGGACCGCCGAGGGTGAAGCGGAAGGGATCCGCTACCTGGCGGCGGAACATGGTGCCGCCTTCGAAGGAGAAGGACAGCGTGTTGCCGTGGCCGATGTCGCGGAAGTAGGTGGTGGTGCCTTCGAGGCGCGGTGCGTTTTCGCTGCGGGTGGTATTGAACTGGTAGCCCGCCGTGGCATCGACGCGGAGGCCGTGGCGCGGGACCATGGCGCGGTCCTGGCCGTTGAAGCGGTACTGGATGCGTGCGGTCTGCACGTTGCCCTGGAAGTTTGGCAGGCCGTCGGAGCCGGTGGTGGTGTGCCAGACCTGGTGGTTGATGCTGTAGCCGGCGCGCAGCTCTGTGAAGTGGCTTACGACGTAGCCGACGTCGAGGCCGCCGCCTTCGGTGAGGGACATGCGTTCGGCGATGCGCTTCTGGTCAGACCAGATGTAGACGGGTGTGCGGAGCAGATCGAGGTGTGGCGCGGCGAACCAGTTGGAGTCGCCGAAGCGCTTGTAGTACTCGGGCGAGAGCTGGGTGAGGAAGCCAAAGCGCATGCGGGTGCGGAACTCGGATTTGTAGCCGCCGAGATCCTGCATGGTGAGTACGCCGTCGATGGTGGCGCGGGCGGTGCCGCCGGTCTGTGCGATGACGTTGCCGCCGAGCAGGAGGTAAGGCGGTCCGCCGGGACGATCGCGCACCCATAGGTTGAGATCGACATCGCCTTCGCCGGGCTTGTAGCCGGGCTGGGTTGCGGTGGCAAGGGCGATCTTGCCGCGGCTGGAGGGTGCGACGGTTTCGAAGGTCTGCTTCTCTTTGGCGGGTTCGGCTTCGCGTTTGCCTGCGGGCAGTTTGTTGTTGACGGGTGTGGAGCTGATGGCGGCGCCTGGCTGGCCGGCGGTGTTGATGCCCTTGTCGGCGTTCTCTACGAGCTGAGCGGCCTTGTCGTCACCGGGGCCGCGGCGTTCCTCGGGGTGCAGGAGTTCACGGCCTTCGACCTTGCGACCTTCGTTGGCGGGGCCAGTGACGTCGGTGTTGACGACCTGACCGGGCGTGGTGAGGAAGTAGTCGGTTTCGAAGCGGCCGTCGCTGCGGACTTCGTTGAGCTTGGCTTCGATCTCGTCGGTGTTGAGCTTCTTGCCCGGGAGGTTGTTGGCGGTGTCGCGGACGCCGATGGCGTTGCGCGAGGTGGGCGCGATGACATTGACCTTGGCGATGTTGCGCAGGGGTGAGGCTTCGCGTTTGGTGCGGGTCTGCAGGTACTGAGCCCAGTCGGCGTCGTTAAGTGCGTATTTCAGGAGTTGCGGCGCCACCTTCTGGGCGGCTTCGTAGCCGACCTTGGCGAGGTCGGCGGACTTGGCGTAGTCGCCTGCGCCGACGCCGGGAGGTGCGATGGGTTCGATGATGACGTCGGCGAGTGCGCGCGATCGGACCTCATTCGACCAGGAGGCGACGGAGAAGCTGCGTTGAAGGATGCCGAGGACGGAGCCGGTATCGCCCTGGGCGGGAGGTGTGAGCGGGAGCGAGACGGCGAGGACGACGTCGGCGTGGAGTTCGCGCTTGACGACGTCGGTGGGCAGGTTCTCAGTGAGTGCGCCGTCGACGTAGATGTGTCCGCCATCTTCGAGCGGCGGGAAGACGCCGGGGATGGAGATGGAGGCGCGGACGGCTTCGGCGAGTGGGCCGTGGGTGAAGACGGCTTCGCGGCCGACGAGGATATCGGTCGCGACGCAGCGGAAGGGCAACGGCATCTGGTCGAAGGAGAACTCGGCGCCGTAGGGCAGGAACTGGGCGTTGAGGAACTGGTTGAGGCCGTAGTCGAGCAGGACACCGTTGCGGAGCGAGACACCTTTCTTGAGGCCCATGTTGAAGCCGCCGGGGAGGAAGCGCTGGTCTTCGCGGCGACGGAAGTTAAGGTCGCGGAAGTCTGTGCCGATGCGAAAGACCTTGGAGAAGACGGCGTCGCTGGTGAGGTCTTCCATCTGCTTGGTGGTGTGGCCGGTTGCGTAGAGCGCGCCGAGAAGCGAGCCCATGCTGGTGCCGGCGATGACGTCGACCGGAACGTGGTGTTCTTCCATCCACTTCAGCACGCCGATTTCGCTGAGTGCGAGGGCGCCGCCGCCGCCGAGGGCGAGGCCAATCTTCTGGCGGCCGGGCGGTGGAGGTGCGGGCGTCGAGGGATTGTTGGGGGCGCCGTCACCGTTGGTGGGTGCGCCGGCCTGGCCCTGCTGTGGGCGGCCCTGGTCGGGCGTGAGGCTGTTGCCCTGATTGGCTGGGGCTTCGCCGCCGCGCGGTTGCTGCGGACTGCTGCCGCCAACGCCGGTCTGCGCTGCGGCGCCGGCGCTCTGCGGTGTGGCTCCCTGCTGTGCGGGCGCTGCGGTGGTGCAGGTCAACCATGCGCAGAGGAGCGCGTGCGCCAGGGGAAGTTGTTTTGCGCGATTCATAGATTCATGGGATTCGATGCTTTCGAAGACGTTTGGGTACGGCGAAGTGTGCACTTACGAGCACGCTGGCGCAACACTTTGGTGGGATGGCGGGGCGATTCGGGCTATTGCAAAGGCGTGGCGGAGACCGCCATTGCGTGGTGTTGCAGATCACAACGTGTTGCGCCGGAGAAGCTGATCGTGAGAGGTGGACGAGTGTAAGGGGATGCGATGCGGAGCAGATTTGGGAGCCAAAGAATGTGCGTGGGCGCTACGTCAACCGGTGCGTTGGCCGTTGGTGCGTTAGCCGTTGGGGCCTTGGCCATTGGGTCTATGGCGATTGGCGCGCTGGCGGTGGGCTGCATGACGATACGGCGTTTGCGGGTGATGGAGGCGCGGATCGGGAAGCTTTCGATTGGGACGTTGACGGTGGATCATCTGCATGTCCTGTCAGAGTCTGTGGGCGCTATGGGCGATACCGAGCCGACTGCGAGCCGGAAGGGCTGACATACTGTTGGCCTTGATGGCACGCCCTCGTCCGATGCTCGCGTTGATGGAGGGTTCGCTTGCGCTGCTGGAGCGGATGCACAATCGCTGGGCGCCGCTGAGCCGGCGGCCTGCCGAGGAGCAGCGCGGCATCGATGGGGAGCGTGCGGCCTACTTCTATCTGCGGCGGCGAGGCTACCTGGTGGTGGCTCGCGAATGGACGATGAGTATGCTGCCCGGCGATGTGGACCTGATTGCCTGGGAGGGCGAGATGCTTTGCTTCGTGGAGGTGAAGACGCGCAACGATGGTGGCGCGTTTGCCGCGGAGTTCTTTGTGGATGAAGACAAGAAGGCTGTCCTGCGGAGGCTGGCTGCGGCGTATGTGCGGCAGTTGCCGCATGTGCCGGGTGAGATGCCGGTGGTTGCGACCCGGTTCGACGTGATGTCGGTCTACATGGGCGATGGCATCAGGGCGGATGTTCGGCTGTTGCGGGATTTCTTTCGTTGATACCCGATGTGGTTAAGGCTGACCATTTTCCGCGTGGCGGTGTCTAATGCAGAAGACAGATGTACGACTCGCGATGAGATGAAGGACCGCACGACATGACCCTGCTTGATGCTCCTGCTTATAACCCACGCCGCCAGCAGTTGATTGAACGTTCGCTGATTGCGGGCGGTGTTTTGATCTTTTCGCTGGTGATCCTGACGTTGGCCGGATTCATTACGGGCCATGGCTGGCTGTTCAGCAATCTGCCGATCGAACACCGCGTGAACAAGTTCTTTACGGCGATTGAGAACAAGGATTTTGCCACGGCTTATGGGCTTTATCAGAACGATCCCAAGTGGCAGGAACACGCGGCGAAGTACAGCGGGTATCCACTGGCCCGGTTCACGGAAGACTGGACGAAGTACAGCCCGGTTGGGCCGATTCTTTCGCACCACGTGGACAAGAGTGTGAGCGATGGGACCGGGACGTTTGGAACAACTTTGCTGGTGGCGACGACGATCAATGGGGACAAGGAGAAGCGCCTGTTCCTGGCCGTGCAGCGGTCGGATGGGACGTTTACTTATCCTGCTCCGCATGTGTTTGCTTATTAGTTTTGTTTGATCCCTGGCGGCCGATGCCCTTCTAAGGGCGAGATCCAGGCACCCAGTCCCTTCCCTTCCTGACACTTCTCCCGGAAAAGAAAAACCCCACATCTCTGAGGCGAGGTGTGGGGTTTCTTGTCTGCGTCTTTGGTTAGAGTTTTGGTGCGGTGGTCTTCTTTGCGGACTTCTTCGCTGCGGCCTTTTTCCCTGCTGCGTTGATATCCGGGATCGAGGCGGTGTCGATGACGGTGTGACCGTCTGCGGCGTGGGCTTCGAGGACCGAGGTTGATTTCGACGTGGCCGGTGAGGAGGTGGACTTCTTTGCTGCGGCCTTCTTTGCGGGTGTTTTAGTGGCTGCTTTTTTCGCTGCCGTCTTCGCCGGTGCCGCCTTGACTGCCGTTGACTTTGCTGCGGCCTTCGTTGGTGTGGGCTCGGTTGCTACTTCAGTCCTGGTCGCAGGGGTCTTCGTAGCCGTTGCTTTTGCAGCGGTTGTTTTTGCAGCGGTGGCTTTTGCTGGTGCGGACTTTGCAGCAGTCTTGGTGGCAGGCGTCTTTGTCGCGGCGGACTGCTTTGCTGCGGCTTCTGACTCTGCGGTCAGTGCGGTGACCATGGTGTCGTACTGGTAGCCTGCGTCTGCTGCGGCCTTCAGGACCTGGGCTGCGGGGATGGACACTGGGGTTGCGCCTGCCGGTTGCAGCGCGGCGGTCAGGGTGAGCCACTGCAGCAGTTGCTCGAGCGCTTCGTGGTTGATGTAGCGGGTGCCTTCGTGTTCGTTGACGCCTGCGAGCCAAGTTACGTCGCCTTCAGCCCAGAAGGCTGCGGTGTCGAGCTTTGGCTGGGCGAGTGCGAGGCGGACGCGGGCTGCTGCTCGCCATGCGTCTTCGCCCTGTACGCCGACTTCGGAGAAGATTTCGGCGAGCGATGGGCGCAGTCCCAGGCGGTCGACGATGTTGTTGTCTTCCGGTGCCGTGATGACGGGCGACGGCAGTGCACGGAGTGCTGCGACGGTGAGGAGTGGTGTCCACAGTGCCTCAGGATGCGCTTCGATGGACATGCGTGGCGGCAGGGCGTGTGCGGCCTTTGCGGCTGCGACGGCCTTCACGGCTTCATCGGCGAGTGTGGTCAGTACGGCTGCGTAGGAGGTCGAGGTGGCTGCAGTTGCGGGCGCTGCCGGTTCGATCTCGCGCAGGCGATCGAAGACAGACTTTGCGCGTTCACCCCACTGCTGTGTGGCCCTGGTCTCTGCGAGTGGCTGCTGGCCGCGGGGTGCGATCATGCGGACCGCTTCCGCTCCGACTGCGTAACGGAGCGCGCCGGTCAGAGGCCGCAGACGCAGATGCGTGAGTGCTTCGTCGAGGCTGTGAACGCCTGCGCCGCCGAGACTGTCGCAGAGCTGTCCCCATGGCTGCGATGCGGATTCGCGCAGTTCACGCCAGTCGAGCAGGACGGCGTACTGGTAGCCGCGCAGGTCGAGCGTGAGGCCGCCGTTCACGAGGTCGTTGGAGCGGCGGATGTACTCGAGACCGCTGGCGGTGTCGCGCCATGCGAGGAAGAAGTCATCGCCGCGCGGCAGTGCGAGTGCGTCCGCGAGCGAGCGCTGCCAGAGGTCGCCGGTCCACTTGTTCATGGAGGCGGCCGAGACGTGGATGGTGCCGCGTGTGGACTGGATGGTGTTGTTGTAGGCGATGAGTGCGCGTTCGTTGCCGAGGCGGTTCGAATAAGCGAAGACGTTCTCATCGACGGAGCCGTTGTCGAGCCAGAAGTCGAAGAAGACGAAGTGTTCGCTCTCCGCGAAGAGCGCGCGGTTCTTCAGCAGTGGCGCGATCTCTTTCATGTGGCGCGCGACGAGCTCTTCGTTGGGCCACTCATCGAACTTGGCCTGTTTGTACTCCATGCCGTACTTCTCGGTGTAGCCCTCGATCTGGCCGTGGGCGAACATGGGCAGGCCGGGGATGGTGGCCATCATGGTGGAGACACCGAAGAACTTGTCGCCGGTTTCGAACTGCCCGATCGCCGTCTTTTCGTCGGGGTTGGACATGAAGTTGACGTAACGCTTCATGATGTCCGGATCGAACTCGATGGTCTTCTTGAGGTAGCTGCGGTACTTTGCGTTTTCTTCGTCGCGCAGCATGACCATGAAGGCCGAGTTATAGACGCGGTGCATGCCGAGTGTGCGGACGAAGTAGCCTTCGAGGAGCCAGAAGGCTTCTGCGAGGAGGAGCGTGCCAGGCACCTCTGCCTGGACGCGGTCGACGACTTCACGCCAGAACTCCTGCGGCATGATGGCGTCGAACTCTTCCTGGGTCATGGCGTCTTCCGCGCGTGACGGGATGGAGCCGCCCTGCCCTGGCAGCGGGAACCAGAGGCGCTGGACGTGACGTTTGGCGAGCACCATGGCCGCGTCGAAACGGATGATGGGGAAGCGGCGTGCGACGTCGAGGATGACCTGGATGACGTGTTCGCGGACGTTCTGCTTGGAGTAGTCGAGCTGTGCCGTGTCGTTCCAGGCGAAGGTGGTGCCGTCGTTGCCGTGGTAGAGGAACTCGGTGCGGTTTGAGCCATCGCGGTAGCGCATGCGATAGACGACAGCCGCATCCGTCTGGTCGAAATAGTGGTCCTCGAGCTTGATCTCGACGCGCGGGTCGGTGGAGAGATCGGGACCTTCAAAGCTGTAGTTGGGGTATGGACTCTCGCTGCGACGGATGAACCATTCCGGGTGTTCGATGACCCAGGTGGAGTCGAGGCCCATGTGGTTGGGCACCATGTCGCTGGCGAGACGCAGACCTACAGTGGCGGCGAGGTCGCGTAACTTTGCATAGGCGCTGTCGCCGCCGAGATCTTCAGCGATCGTGTAGTCCATGAGCGAGTAGGCAGAGGCGACGGCGTCTTCCTGGCCGCGGAGACGCTTGATGGTCTGCGAGGCGCGCGAACGTTCCCACAGGCCGATGAGCCAGAGGCCGGTCATGCCGCGGTCGCGGAGGAGCTGCAGCTCTTCGAGCGGGATCTGGTCGAGCCGATGGATGTGGCGGCGGTATTTCTTGGAGAGCTGCTCGAGCCAGACGTAGGTGCTCTTCGCCATGAGGACGACGTTGGGCATCCACGCGTCGTCGTGCGAGAAGGCTTCGTACTCATTCAGGGGCGCCTGGTAGTCGTGAGGTACGGCTCCTTCGACGAGGGCACCGCTGCGCGTGCGGAAGCGGCGACGGCGTGTGACGGTGCCGTCTTCGTCGGTGAAGTCTTCCCAGTACTCTTCGAAGCCTACGTACTCGTCGCCGACGAAGCCTTCTTTGCCACCGTACTCGACTGAGCCGTGCTGACGGACGTTGCGGCCGGGTGGGTTGAACTGCATCCAGATGGCGACTTCTTCTTCGCGCAGCGTGTCGATGGCGAGGAGGGTGCGGGACAGGGTGGCGCGAGCGCCAGTACCGAGTTTCGGCATCCACTTGTCGCGGATGTAGTCGAGCTGCTTGGAGAGCGAATCGGGTGCTTCTTCGAAGGGCAGTCGCAGGGCCTTGAGAAGGGTGCGCGCCTCGTCACCGAACTCGGGGCGGGTTTCGAAGTAGGCTTCGATGTCGGATTGGAACTCGATGTAGATGGGCGCGTCGCGACGGAGCGAGGTGTCGTCGAAGAGTGTGCGGAAGGGCCGGTAGGCCGGGTTCTGGTTGGCGAGCCAGAGGAGCAGGAGCTCTTCGAGCGCGACCTCGCGGTGGGGGCGGCCTTCGGTGGAGCCGGCGAGCCACTTTGCGGCGGTGATCTTGTTCTGGTAGACGGCGATGTTGGGGAAGCGCTCTGTGAAGGCGAGGAGCAGCGCGTCGACCTTTTTTTCACCGACGCGTTTGCCGAACCACTTAAGGGCGTCGGCGAGAACGGCGGGATCGTGCTCGAGGCGGTAGTGCTCGATGACGGCGTGGCTGAGTTCGTCGATGAGGCCCATGGCGAAGAGCTGGCCGGCGTGGACGACGGATTTGGGGTCTTCCTGCGGCGTGGGTCCGCCGGTGGCGATGCGGGCGTCGTTCATCTGCTGGGCAAGGCGGCGGCTTGCCGCAACATTGCCGAAGATCACATTGCCGGTATAGGAAAAGAGCAGATCCCGAAGGTCGAATTTATCTCGGAAACCGCGTGCAATGTGAAACTCCATGGACACCTCTGGGCCTTTCAGGTTGGGGAAACTTATGTCAGATACCGGACACTGGGCCGTGAATCCTAGGTCTTCTAGGTTCACTGTAGACCTGACGATGCCGATGCTCGCATGAATTGAGTTCGGCGCCGCCTGATTCCGTATCCGATGCGCGATTCGGCCCTGGGGTTCGCGCCGCGTGATGCCAGGGATTTCAGGAGTTACTTCAGGGCGTACCCGAATGGATAGAGGGGCTTGGCGGAATCGTGCGGTGCGCCAGGACTTTGTGCGGTTACCGCTGTCATGCTGCTGGCGACGGGCTGACACCGATGTCTGGGTTGCAAGTGGACGGGGATGGTGGGCCCACCAGGATTCGAACCTGGAACCAAGGGATTATGAGTCCCCTGCTCTGACCGTTGAGCTATAGGCCCGTTTTTGCGGAAAAGGCTGCAGGGCGATTCTACCTTTGTGTGGCGCTTTGGTGGTTGTTTGGGTGGTTGGGCCAACCCGGCAGCGCCATTCTGCTTCGATTCATGAGCCTGTAATGCTCTCTGCGCGGCAGGCTCGTAGAGTCGTTTCCATTCACGAATCCAGTCCCCCAAAGGCATCCCTATGGCTACGACCGCTCCTGCACCGCCGCTGTCTGCACTGGAACTGAAGCTTCAGAAGGCGAAGACATCGAAGACTGCGTGGGTTGGAACCGCGGTTTTCGGGGTGATGCTGGTCTGCGGGCTGGCCTACATCATTACGAAGTTGTCGAAGGATCTGGCGGAGGTTCATTCCGCTTCGGTCTTCCCTTACCTGCTGCTGGGCGTCGCGCTGCTGATTGCGCTGGGCTTCGAGTTTGTGAACGGCTTCCATGACACGGCGAATGCGGTGGCGACGGTGATCTATACGCACTCGCTGGAGCCGCACCTGGCTGTTGTGTGGTCGGGCGTGTGGAACTTCATCGGTGTGATCACGAGTTCGGGCGCAGTGGCGTTCTCGATCGTGGCGCTGCTGCCGGTGGAATTGATTCTGAAGGTGAGCAAGGGATCAGGCTTTGCCATGGTGTTTGCGCTGCTGGTTGCGGCGATCCTTTGGAACCTGGCGACGTGGTGGCGTGGGCTGCCGGCTTCGAGTTCGCACACGATGATCGGGTCGATTCTGGGCGTGGGCATCATGAACCAGATCATGCAGGGCCGGAGCGGCACGAGCGGCGTGGACTGGGAGCAGGTTACGAAGGTGTTCAAGGCGTTGCTGTTTTCGCCACTGATCGGCTTTGTGATGGCTGCGCTGATCTTTGGCCTCTTTAAGCTGCTGCTGCGGGATGAGCGTCTGTATAAGGCTCCGGAGGGCGATGATCCGCCGCCGTTTCATATCCGCGCGCTGCTGATTTTGACCTGTACGGGTGTCAGCTTCTTCCATGGATCGAATGACGGGCAGAAGGGCATGGGGTTGATCATGCTGATCCTGGTGGGTACGGTGCCGACGGCGTATGCGCTGAACCACACGGTGGATCGCGGGTCAGTGACGACGTTTGCTGCGGTGTCCACACAGGTGGCCGGAGCGCTGCACAACTATGAGGACACGGACGCGGTGGTGGGTGACAGCGGGCAGGAACTGGAGCGCTTCGTCAGCAGCCATGACTATCAGCCGGCGACCCTGGTGGCGACCGAGCAGATGGTGATTGCGATCCGCAACGAGGCCGTCAGCTACGGTTCGCTGGGGAATGTTCCGCAGGACATGCAGGCGAACGTCCGGAACCAGATGTACCTGACGAGCGAGGCGCTGCGCCTGATGGCGAAGAGCGGGCCGAAGATGAACGACGCGGACAAGGCCGCGATCGGCAACTACAAGGGCTTTCTGGATAAGTCGACGCGCTTTATCCCGACGTGGGTGAAGGTAGCGGTTGCGCTGGCGCTGGGCCTGGGAACAATGGTGGGCTGGAAGCGGATTGTGATCACGGTGGGCGAGAAGATCGGCAAGACCCATCTGACCTACGCGCAGGGTGCGGCGGCAGAGATCACGGCGATGATCACGATTGGGCTGGCGGACGGCTATGGCCTACCCGTGTCGACGACGCATGTGCTGAGTTCGGGCGTTGCGGGCACGATGGCGGCGAACAAGAGCGGGCTGCAGCTCTCGACAATTCGCGACATTGCCATGGCGTGGGTCTTTACGCTGCCGGCTGCGGCGTTGCTTTCGGCCGGTCTGTTCTGGGCGTTTAACGCGATCGCAAAATAAGCCAGCAATGTGGCAGTAGAAGGGGCTTTAGCTGTCCGGAGATCCGGTTAGCTAAAGCCCCTTTTCATGATGTGAAGGAAAATTGGAGCCTGTGAAGGGGGGTAGACCTAGTTGCGTGGGGTGGTTGCGGGTGTCGTGCCTGTATCGCCGGGCGCTGAGGGATTGATGTGGCCTGCGCTGTTTTCCGGCGTGGAGGAACGAATCCCGGTGCTTCCGGGGCCGGCCGTGGCAGGGTTATCCCCACGGACACCGGATGGCTCGGCCTTGGCAGTGCTTTCGGCGCCGTCGACGTGTCCTGCCTTGGTACCGCCTGCGTAGGTTTCCTTTTGGTTTTTCTCGGTGGATTCGCTCATGGGGATCCTTTCTGCGGCACGGGGTGGGGCGATCGGGAGAGGCTGTGCCCCGGCCCATCGCCGGTGTCCCGCTGTAGGACTCAGGCGTGGGGCGGCAAGATGCCCGGACAGCAGATGACATCCGGACCGCATCGTATCCGTTACACTTTTCTTTGTGCGGGCAGACAATTTTGGACCCTGCAGGATGCCCTTGAAGGACCTTTCCGTGACTCAAGCAGTTTCGCGCCAGGACGCTACGGCGCGCACCCGAAATAACCGGCGGATCTCCCTATCGAGTCGGCTGATCTCCAGCGCGCTTATGCTCGCCCTCTCCGGTACCGCAGTCCCCTTTGCGGCTTTTGCGCAGGCGGGTGCTCCCGCCGCCGCTGCAGCGTCCTCAGGACAAGCCGCTCCGCAGATCATTACTGTTCCAACGCCTGCGACACCTGCGACGACAACGCAGAGTGGACCGAACTGGAACCAGAGCACCCAGAACGCGAATAATCCGAACACCCGTAGCGATCGCTCGGACGACAACGGCAACATCGCAGGCCGACCGGTCAATGCAGACGCCCCGACGGAGTTCCAGTCGCTGGTGGCGCAGACCATAGGCAGCTATCTGCCCATCTTCGGCTCTGACCTGTTCAACAATGCGCCGAGCACGTTTGCGCCCCTGGGCGATTCGCAGGTGACTTCGGATTACCAGATCGGACCTGGAGACGAGATTCGGATCTCGACGACGGGTCAGTTGAACCAGCAGGGCACGTTCACCGTCGACCGCGGCGGCACGATCACGATTCCGGAAGTTGGCACGCTGAACGTTGCGGGTCTGCGTTTTGAGGAGCTTCGGCCGTTTCTGAAGCAGCAGCTTGGCCGTGTGTACCGGAACTTTGAGCTGAATGTGAGCATGGGGCAGCTCCGGTCCATTCAGGTGTACATCACGGGCGAGTCGCGCCGGCCGGGCGCTTACACGGTGTCTTCACTGTCCACGCTGGTGAACGCTCTGTTTGCATCGGGTGGCGTCAAGCCGCAGGGCAGTCTGCGCCGAATTCAACTGCGCCGCGCCGGCAACGTGGTAACGGAGATCGATCTTTACGACCTGCTGCTGCATGGAGACAAGAGCAAGGACGCGAAGCTGCAGCCCGGCGACATTATCTTTATTCCGGCGACCGGGCCACAGGTAGCGGTGATTGGTTCCGTGACCGAGTCGGCGATCTATGAGCTGCGTGGCGAGACCACGATCAGCCAGTTGCTGGGCCTGGCGAACGGTCTGACGAGTACGGCGAATGGGATGTCCGCGCGGCTTGAGAGTATTTATAACCACTCCCAGCGCATGCTGCGGGATATCAACCTTCAGACTTCGGGCAGCGTGGTGTTGCAGGGCGGCGACATTCTGACGGTCTCGCCAATCTCGGACGAGTATAAGGATGCGATCACGTTGCGGGGCAATGTGACGTATCCGGGCCGCTATGTGTGGCATGCAGGGATGCGAATCTCTGACCTGATTACCAGCCGTGCGTCGTTGCTGACACGTGGCTACTTCCGCGCGCGGAATGCACTTGGATCGCCTTCGGGCGGCTACCAGCCCGACCAGGGTCGCGTTGCGGTAAGCACTTCGCCGTCGACCGCGAATGGAAATGCAGCAGCACCAGGGGCACTGACGCAGAGCACACCCGGCAACCGGCGCGATGCTCCTACGCCGACGACCAGCAGCGTGGCCAACTCTAACGGCAGCGGTACAACCGTGGGCGATGCACTGACGCAGAACAATGGCACCTTTACCGCCAAGAACGACATCGTTCTTTCCGCACCGGATGTGGATCTGGCGTACGCCGTGATTGAGCGTCTTGATCCGGTGGCACTGACGACTTCATTGATCCCGTTTAACCTCGGCGCCATGTTGAATGGCGACGCCAGCCAGAACCTTTCGCTGGAAGCCGGTGATGTGGTCACGATCTTCTCAAAGTCCGATATCCGTGTGCCCCAATCGCAGCAAACGAAGTTCGTCCGTCTGGAGGGCGAGTTTGTTGGCGCAGGTGTGTACAGCGCAAAGCCAGGCGAGACACTGCGGCAGTTGATTGCACGTGCGGGTGGCTTCACACCGGATGCGTACCTGTACGCCTCAGAGTTCACGCGGCAGTCGACGCGCCGTGTGGAGCAGCAGCGCTTGCGTGAGTACGCGGATTCGTTGGAAACGCAGATCAACACGCAGGCGGGCGCACAGATTGCAGGATCGGTTGATCCGAATTCAGCGGTTCAGTCTACGAACGCCTCCGCAGACAGCGCGCGGCAGGCCGTTGCACGTATCCGCCGCATGCAACCGAGCGGCCGCATCGTGCTGAAGCTGTCGCCGACGGCAACCGGTCTGGACGCCGTTCCGGATATTGCATTGGAAGATGGCGACCGCTTCATCGTTCCGCGGGAGCCGTCCAGCGTGGCTGTCTCCGGCGAGGTCTACAACGCCTCCTCGTTCCTGTACAAGCCACACCTGCAGGTCCGCCACTATCTGCGTGACGCTGGCGGCCCGCAGCGGACGGCAGACGCGAAGCGCTTGTTTGTGGTGCGCGCAGACGGATCCGTGGTGTCTCGCACCTATACGAATGTGGAAAAGGCAGCGATCTTGCCGGGCGACACGATCGTGATGCCGCCGAAGATGACGCGCGGGAACATCCTGCGTGATGCCGTTATCATCGCCTCTGCGTTGAGTTCGCTGGGCGTGAGCTTGTCGGTACTGGCGTTGGTGCGGTGATGGAAAGATCCTTTAGTTCTGCCAGTACAACGATTGAATCGACCACGGCTAGTCCGGAGCTGGGCGGCGGTGGCCACCTGTACCCAGGCCCGGATGCAATCACGATGAGTGAACACCCCGCCAAGTCGGGCCCTTTGCCTTCTTCTGAAGAGGGCTTCGATGTACTTGAGATCTTCGTGATCTTGTCCCGCCACTGGCGCCTGATCGCCGCGACGACCGCAGTATTTGCGGTGCTCGGCATGGTGGCGACGTTCTATATGGCGAAACGCTACACCGCCAACGCCAGCTTCCTGGTCGATCAGGAGACGGGCGGGCAGACCGGACTCATCCTTTACCGGCAAAGCGATCCGACAATTTCACTGCTGGAAAGCCAGGCGATTGCAGCGTACGTACTGCAGCATACGGGCCGGGAGATCTTCGAAAAGGGCGAGCGGCCGGGCGCAATGGCGAATGTGCCAACGCGTTCGCTGGCCAATCGCATTCGGTCAGAGAGCACTGCCAGCAAATCCGCTGAAGGCCTGTACATTCTGTCCGTGCAGGACACCTTGCCGGAGCGTTCAGTAGCGATTGCGAATGCCTACCTGGAAGCGCTCCAGGATCTTGGTGACCGTATGAACTTCGAGAGCGCATCGCGGACCCGGCAGTTTTACCAGACTCAGATGGAGAGCGAGCGCAGCGAACTGGAGAAGGCTGAGGGTGACTTGAAGGCGGCACAGGAGCGTACGGGCCTGTTGCAGCCGGGATCGCAGACCAGCTTGCAGTTGTCCCAGATCTCCCAGTTGCGATCACAGATTGTCGCACTCGAAGTGCAACGGAGCATGCTCCAACAGTCGGCCACTGCGGAGAATCCGGAGATGATTCGGCTTAACTCGCAGTTGTCACAGCTGCAGTCGACTGTGGCCTCGCTCCAGGCCAAGATCAACAGCCCCAATAATCAAAACGTCGCAACGCAGGATCTCGAAGTAAGCCGCTTACAGCGCGTGGTTGATTATCACCAGGGCCTGCTTTCTTCGCTGGCGACGCAATATGATCGTGCGCGCATCCAGGAGACGTATCGCGTTCCGCGTGTCCGAGTTGTTGATCGCGCATCGCTGCCCGTACCGAAGACTGCACCGAAGCGCGGTTTAATCACGGTTTTCTGTACGGCGTTTGGCCTCTTCCTGGGGATGGTGCTGACCGGACTGCTGGTCATGAAGGACAAGCTGTCGCGGGACCCAGTGTCAAGCCGAAAGCTTCGGGAGATCCGAAAGAGCCTTCTTCTGCGGAAGGCATAGCATGCGTCCTAAGCAGCTACATCCCACAGCCTGGCGAGTGTTTGTGGCGCTTTTCGTAATGCTGGTCGTCTTTCCCAAGGGAGGGTTTCGGCTAGGGGGGCTGCCGATCACTTGGGGCTACCTGATGCTGTTCGGGTCGCTCGTAGCGTTGATGCCCTACCGGATGTATGTTGTTAAAGCGCTGTGGGTGCGCAGGCAGATCGTCGCGCTTGGGACACTTGTGCCGTTTGCACTGATCTTCTTTTATGCACTTGGGGGCTATGGAGCATCGGACAGTTATCAGAAGAACGGCGTAGTAAGTACCTCAATTAGCCTGATATTCCTGCCCATTGTGTTTCTCTGGTTTTACCCGCCGATGCTTCCGCTGCTGAATCGCACCCAGGTGATGAAGTGCTTACGTTATTGCGTACTGATCACCGCGTTATTCGGCATCTTCCTGTTCTTCTGGCGGCCCTTTACCGGGATCAACATCCATATCCCGTTTCTTACGACGAACGGCAGCGATGCGGGAGATCCAGCGGCGACGAGCAATAACTCCCGCGGCTTTTTCTTTAAGCTGATCTCCACCTATAACAATGGCAATATCTATGGTGCTGCCACACTGATCCTTCTGCGTCTCTTTGACGAGGCGACACCCCGCCGGTGGGAACGGTGGGTGGTTCGGACTGCACTCTTTCTTACACTCAGCCGCACGATATGGGCGGGCCTCATCTTCAACGAGTTGCTCTCTCTTGGTGCGGCACTTTTGAGTCAAGCGCAGTCGTTTCCTCGACTCCGTCTGGGTCGCACCGCGAAACTCACAGTGGCGGCGGTTGCGTTCGGTCCCATCTTCTTCCTTGCGTCCAAGATGATGCAGCGGAATGAAGCTTCATTTCTCTTGGACCCGACCCTTGGCGGGCGGACATATCAGTTCCAACATCTGGGTGAAGTTCCATTTTTCCCTAATTTTCAGAGCCACTACATGATCACGGAGATCGTCTATCTATCCTCTGTCAACGAATTTGGCTATGCCGGTTCGGTTGCCGTCACGATCCTCCTACTTGGGCCGATCGGTATTCTCTTGCTGGACAAGCGCGCCTTGCAGGATCCCATCCGAATGGCTGCATTCAAGGGGCTGGTCCTTTACGCCTTCCTTTGCACATCGGATGGCGCTATCGCACTGATACCCGTCGCTGCCTTCTATTGGTTCACTTATATGATCTTCTTATTTGGTCTGCCGGGCAGACAGCCGCACGTTCTTGGGCAAAGGCAGTTCGTAGCCATTGCGTCGATCCCACAAGAGCGATCCCTTTTAACCTGAGCAGTATTTTTTAACCGGAATGATGCGAGCGAAGCTTCTCCGATGCAAGAGACACTAAGACAAATGACTCACACCGCACCCCTGCTTGTGACCGGCGGCGCCGGCTTTATTGGATCCAACTTTGTGCTTCGGCATCTTCGGGATGCTGCTGCGTCTGGTGTCGTTACGCTGGATGCGCTGACCTATGCCGGGAATCCGCATAATCTTGATTCGCTGATGGGGGACACGCGGCATACGTTGGTGCATGGTGACATCCTTGACCGCGAGTTGGTCGCTTCCCTGCTGCAGAAGCATCGGCCGCGCGCCATTGTTCACTTTGCTGCGGAGAGCCACGTGGACCGTTCGATCCTTGGCCCGGGTGCGTTTCTGAGGACCAATATCGATGGCACGTTTGCGCTGCTGGAGTGTGCGCGCGAGTATTTTGCGACGCTTACGGGCGAGGAGCGCGAAGGCTTCCGCTTTCTGCATGTTTCGACCGACGAAGTGTACGGCACGCTAACGCCGGATGCTCCGGCATTCCATGAAGACACGCCGTTTGCACCGAACAGTCCCTATGCTGCGAGCAAGGCTGCGAGCGATCACCTGGTGCGCGCATGGACGCATACGTATGGTTTGCCGACGCTGATCACGAACTGCTCGAATAACTACGGGCCGTACCAGTTTCCGGAGAAGCTGATTCCGCTGGTGATCAACAACGCGCTTGCAGGTAAGCCGCTGCCGGTCTATGGCGACGGCATGCAGGTGCGCGACTGGCTGTTTGTGGAGGATCACTGCTCGGCGATTGAGACGGTGTTGGCGAACGGCCGGCTGGGCGAGACGTACAACGTGGGTGGCAACAATCAGCAGACCAACATCAGCGTGGTGAAGACCATCTGCGCGCTGCTGGATGAGTTCAAGCCGAAGGGCACTTCCTATGCGGACCAGATCACCTATGTGACGGACCGTCCCGGGCACGATCGCCGCTATGCGATTGATGCACGCAAGATTCAGCGCGAGTTGAACTGGTTCCCTGCGCAGGATTTTGTGAATGGTTTGCGGCTGACCGTTCGTTGGTATCTCGATAATCAGCCCTGGGTTGAGAATGTTACGAGCGGCGCGTATCGCGAGTGGATGGATACAAACTACAGCGCACGCACCGAGGGCGCATAGAGGATGACGAACACTTCCGCCGCTTTCCCAACTTTGAAGTTCGACCTGGAGGTCTGCGCATGAAGGGCATTATTCTCGCCGGAGGCTCCGGCACGCGTCTGCACCCGGTGACGCAGGCTGTCAGCAAGCAGTTGTTGCCGGTGTATGACAAGCCGATGATCTACTATCCGCTGTCGACGCTGATGCTGGCGGGGATTCGCGAGATCCTGGTGATCTCGACGCCGAGCGATACGCCGCGCTTTCAGCAGTTGCTGGGTGATGGATCGCAGTGGGGTCTGCAGTTGGAGTATGCGGTTCAGGCTTCGCCGGATGGGCTGGCTCAGGCGTTCCTGATTGGTCGTGAGTTCCTGGCGGGCGACAGCGTGTGCCTGGTGCTGGGTGACAACATCTTCTATGGCCATGATCTGGCGAAGTCGCTGCGCAGTGCGGCGGAGCGGACCGAGCGCGACGGCGGCGGACACGTCTTCGCCTACGCGGTCACGGATCCTGAGCGGTATGGCGTTGTCGAGTTCGATCAGGCGCATCGTGCGATCTCGCTGGAAGAGAAGCCGACGGAGCCGAAGTCTCGCTATGCGGTGACGGGTATCTATTTCTACGGCCCGGACGTGGTGGCTTGCGCGGAAGGGATTCCAAAGTCTGCGCGTGGTGAGTATGAGATCACCGATGTGAATCGCCACTACCTGGAAGCGGGGCGGTTGCATGTGGAGGTGATGGGCCGTGGTGTTGCGTGGCTGGACACAGGGACCCATGACTCGCTGCTGGATGCTTCGATGTTCATCAGCACCATTGAGCGGCGCCAGGGATTGAAGGTGGCTTGTCCTGAGGAGATTGCTTACCGGTTGAAGTGGATCGATGCCGCGCAGTTGGAAGTGATGGCGAACCGGTATGGCAAGAGTACTTATGGCGAGTATCTGCGCCGGCTGGTGCGGGACACGATTCAATGGGAAGCTTCCTAGCGGTTGTTCCGGAACATCGAGGAGGCACCATTCAGATTCACGGCAAGATTTTGATTACAGGAACGTCGGGCCAGGTCGGCTCGGCGTTGCTGCAGCGTCTGCGGAAGAATCGCAAAGACATTCCGGTCGTTGCACCAACACGCGCCGAGATGGACCTGGCGAGTGCGGATAGTATCCGTTCGTATGTGCGTTCGGTCGAGCCGCGATGGATTGTCTCGTGCGCTGCTTACACCGCGGTGGATGCGGCGGAGAGCGACCGCGAGGCTGCGTTTGCGGCAAACGCCGTCGCACCAGGCGTGCTTGCGGAAGAGGCGGCAGCGCTGGGTACGGGCATCGTGCACCTTTCGACGGATTATGTCTTTCCCGGCGACGGGACGCGGCCTTGGACTGAGACAGATGCGACGGCGCCGCCGAATGTTTACGGAGCGTCGAAGCTGGCGGGTGAAGAGGCGATTGCCGCCGTTGCGGCGGAGACTGGGGCGCTGCCGTGGTTTGTTCTGCGGACGTCGTGGGTTTATTCAGGCGGCGGGAAGAACTTTGTGCGGACGATGCTGCGGCTGCTTTCGACGAAGACCGATCCGCTGCGTGTGGTGGCGGATCAGCACGGCGCGCCGACGGCGGCGGCCGATCTTGCAGACGCGATCCTGGCCATGATGTTGATGGGCGAAGACCTGGCTGCGCAGGCTGCGACGGGAGAGAACAGCAAGGCTTTAGGCAGAGAGATGAAGGCGAAGGGTGCGGTCGCACTGCCTCCTCTGATGCCCGCGCTTGCAGATCTTTCCGGTGTGTATCACTGCGCCGGGACCGGCGATACGACGTGGGCCGGGCTGGCTGACGCTGTGCGTGATGCGTTGGTGGAAGAACACGGCATGACGCCGCCGGAGATCATTCCGGTGCCCAGCTCGGCCTATCCAACGCCTGCGGCTCGTCCGCTGAATTCGCGGATGGACTGCAGCAAGCTGGCGGAGAACTTCGGGATACGGTTGCCGCATTGGCGTCAGTCTGTTGCCGAGGCATTGCGGGAGCTTGCTGCGACGGATCTACCTGACGGCGGTAAGTGACCGGGCGGTAGGTGCCTGTGCTTCTGCCGTAGATCAATGGCAACATTCACGCGGGCCCTTTACCCATCGCAGCCTCATCCTTTTGGATTTCTGTCGCGATGCGGGATGACACCTTCGTTGTCCGGGATGGCGGGTTAGTTGCGTTTGATGACAACTACCGGATGTGTAGCATCGAGAGAAGACCATGAAGCGTGCACTGATCGTTAAACTTGGCGCCATTGGCGACGTGATTATGACCGTGGCGGCGGTGGGTCAGCTCCATGCGCAGGGGTACGCGATCGATTGGGTCTGCGGTCCCGCAGTCAGTGGACTGCTGCGCTGCTACTCGTGGATCAACGTGATTGAGGCGGATGACCGCGCGGTGTTGAAGGGTTCGTTTCCGGAGCGGGTGCGCGCTGTGGGTGCGGCATGGAAGCAGCTTTCCGCAACGAAGTACGACCTGAAGGCGACGCTGTACTACGATGCTCGCTGGCAGATCTTCACGCTGCCGGTGCGTGCCACGCGCAGCCTGACGTTGAGCCACACGGATCGCAACCGGCGATTGCTGCCGACACGGCCGCATGCGGATGAGTTTGCGCGGGCGCTGCTGGGATGGAAGGACACCTGCCGCGATGTGAGCCTGGCGCCGCATCGGCCGGATCGTCTGCCGCCCTCTCCCCTGCCACCGCCCGGCGCGCGACGGATTGCGATGGTGCCCGCCGGCGCGAGCAACATGGTTCGTCAGCAGACGCTGCGCCGATGGCCGGCCGACCGCTATGTAGCGATTGCAAGGACGCTGCTGGAGCGCGGTGATGAAGTTGTGTTGCTGGGCGGGCCCGGCGATGCGTGGGTGCGGGAGGAGTTTACCGAGCTGGCCGGACATCCGCGACTGATCGATCTGATTGGCAAGACGACTTTGCCGGAGCTGGTGAGTACCTGTGACACCTGCTCGCTGGTGCTGTCGCATGACACCGGTCCGCTGCATCTGGCGGGACTGAGTGTGGCGCCCGTGCTGGCACTGTTTGGGCCTACCGATCCGGGTAGTTTTCTGCCGCGGCGCAGTGGTGTGCGGGTGCTGTGGGGTGGCGAGGGTTTTGCCTGCAGGCCCTGCTATGACGGACAGAACTTTGCACCGTGCGAGAGCAATGGCTGCATGCAGTCGATTGCTACAGAGACGGTGCTGCAGGTGATGGACGAGATGCTGTCTCCTGGACTGGTCGCCATTGAGGCTGCGCAATGAATCTGCGACCGGCACTGTTTCTTGATCGTGACGGAGTCATCAACGAAGAGGTCGATTACCTGTGGACTTGGGATCGGTGCCGGTTTGTTGACGGGATTGTCCCGTTGCTGCAGACAGCCCACCGGCTTGGGTACTTTGTCGCGGTGGTGACGAACCAGGCTGGCATTGGCCGGGGAATGTACACCGAGGCTGATTTTCATGCGCTGATGGATCGTATGTCGGAAGAGCTGGGTAAGTCAGGTGTTCATTTTGACGCAGTGTATTTCTCGCCCTTTCACCCGGTGCACGGTCTGGGCGAGTACAAACGTGACACGGACTGCCGCAAACCCGGCCCCGGCATGATGTTACAGGCGGCGCGCGAGCATGGCCTGGACCTTAAGCGGTCCATCCTGGTGGGGGACCGCTGCACGGATATGCAGGCAGGAGCGGCTGCGGGAATCGGTGAACTCTTCCTGTTCGGTTCGACCGAGGATGGAGAATGCGCAGGCGCTTCTTATACTCTGATCAATAATTTTTCCGCGGTAGCACGGCAACTGCAAAACCGAGCACTTTTGTGAGATTTAGGGTGTCATTGCGGACATCCTCTTAGCCAGATACCGCGTCAGAAGTTGGACAGGCGACGTGTCGGTATTGAGGGGAGTTCAGCGTTCGTAAAGATTGCTGCTCGTCGCACGACTCTACGAAGTAATCAGTGTCTACACAGGCAGGCAATCTAGCCGGATACCGCGGTTTCCCGGAAGTGCCGGGCTTGGCGGGAGTCGGCGGCAGGTTAACCGGTCGACCCGACCCCCAGGGAATGGATGCAATCTGACGAACATACTAGTGGTCCGGTACCCGCACTTGTGGGTTATCCGGCGTCCGAATACACCCTTTCGCAAGGTGCAGAACGTCGCGTGGTAGCTTCCCCCTCATATCGCTTCTCCTATGTGGTGCTGAAGCGCATGGTGGATATCGGACTGGTGTTACTGTTCAGTCCTTTCTGGATTCCGCTGTGTCTCTCCATCGCGTTCTGCGTGGTGCTGACATCGCCCGGCCCGGTGTTCTTTTCGCACCGGCGGATTGGTCGCGCGGGTGTCTTCTTCTCGATGTGGAAGTTCCGGACGATGTGTGTTAACTCTGCTGAGGTGTTGGAGCAGCATCTGGCACAGCATCCGGAAGATCGCCAGGAGTGGGCAAGCAGCCACAAGCTGAAGAACGATCCACGGGTTACGCCGCTCGGCCGGTTCCTGCGTCGCTCGTCACTGGATGAGCTGCCACAGCTTTGGAACGTGCTGGCTGGCCGTATGACTCTGGTGGGACCCCGTCCCATTGTGGCTGCAGAGGCTGAGAAGTATGGCGAGGACTTCTCGTACTACCTTGCTGTGAAGCCCGGAATCACAGGGCTTTGGCAGACATCGGGACGGTCTACGACGTCATATGAAGACCGGGTTTCACTGGACCGTCGTTATGTCGAAGATTGGTCCATCGCAATGGATTTGAGCATCCTGCTGCGGACCGTGACGAAGGTCGCGAACTCCGACGGTGCCTACTAGATCCTCTGCTGAGTTTTCAATCCCCTGCCGCTGCAATAGCCTAGAGTGATGTCCATGCGTGTTGCCGTTCTGCATCATTGGTTCGTCACGCGTGGCGGTGGCGAGCGTGTGGCCGAGTGCCTGGCGGCACTGCTGCCTACGGCTGACCTGTTCACGCTGGTGAGCGCACCGGAGGGCCTGCCGGAATCACTGCGCGGGCGGCGACTTACCAATTCCTTTCTGCAGAAGATTCCGGGCGCTGTCAGCAATCACAGGCACTTTATGCCGCTGTATCCCGAGGCTACGCGTTCGCTGGATCTGCGAGGCTACGACCTTGTGGTATCGTCCGACTCCGGTCCGGTGAAGGCCGCCACGTTGGAGGCCGATGCGGTGCATCTTTGCTATTGCCACTCGCCGATGCGTTACCTGTACGACGGGTACGAAAGCTATCGTGCGTCGATGGGTGGGGTGACGCGCGCGGTGTTTTCTGCAACGGCGCCGCGGGTGCGTCGTGCGGATATTGCTGCGGCGAAGCGGGTGACGAAGTTCCTGGCGAATTCGGCTTATGTGGCGGAGCGGATTCGTGGTGCCTATGGGCGGCAGGCCGATGTGGTGCATCCGCCGATCGATCTGCATCGTGCACGCCTGAATCCGCCGGGAGCGGCGTACCTGGCGGCGGGACGGCTTGTCTCGTACAAGAAGACGGAGCTGATGATTGAGGCCTGCGAACGGCTGGGACGGCCGTTGCGTGTGGCCGGCACCGGGCCTGAGGAGGCTCGGCTGCGGCGCATGGCGGGGCCCAACACGACGTTCCTGGGGTCGCTACCAACCGAGGCGCTATGGGATGAGTACAGCCGGGCGCGGGCGCTGCTGTTTGCGGCGGATGAGGACTTTGGCATGGTACCGCTGGAGGCGCAGAGCTGCGGCCGGCCCGTGATTGCCTACGGTATTGGTGGATCGCTGGAGACGGTACGCGGTGCAGGCGGCGAGGGCGACTCGGATGAACTGCCGCCCACCGGCCTGTTCTTTGCGGAACAGACGGCGGCGTCACTGGCGGATGCGATTGTGCGCTTTGAAACGCAGGAAGACCGCTTCTACGCCGAGGCCGCGCAGGCGCATGCTGCGGGCTTTGCTACGCCGATCTTCCTGGCGAATATGCGGCGCGAGATTCTGGGCGTGATGCCGCAGGCTGAGCCGCTATTAGCGACCGTGGAAGAGGCCGTGGCAACGGTCGGATAGGTCTCGCGGTTATTTCGCCGGAGTGGGATTGGGAACGGGAGCGGCTGCTGGTTTTGCTGCAGGCTTCTTGGGAGCGGCTTTCCGCTTCTTTACGGGCTGCGGCGTCGGTTGCGGTGCGGTAGGCTGCTGGGCGGCGGCAAGGGTGCTGGCCTGCTGCTGCACGGTGGACTGGAGCTCAGCGATCCGCTTCTCCTGAGACCTAAGTCCGGTGAGGATGATTTCGCCCAGGTCGCGACGCGCTGCATCGAGAAGCTGCGCAGACTTTTCAAGTTGCTGATTCTGATCCCGGGGTGCGTTGCCACGCGACATGATGGTGACGCGCAGGAGGACGCTGTAGAGCGCGTCGAGGTTCAGGAGGACCGGCAGGGATGCCGAGGCGGCTGTGGGCGCAGCATCGGACGCTGTGAGCAGCGGCGGCAGTGTGTTGGCGAGGTCTTTCTGCATGGAGAGGAGGTTGGCATCGACCTCTTCCCGGGCGCCGTTGCCGCCCTTCCACTTATTCAGATCGACGGCGCTGCCGGCCTTGGCGACGCTGTCCAGCGCGGGCGCGATGAGCGACGATGGCTTCTGCACCGGCTCCTGCGCGTGGATGGTGCTGGCACCCAACAGGATGAGCGACAAGAGGACTTTGGCGAATCTATGGGGGCGACATTCCATGGGGCGTTGGATGCCTTTCGTGTTGCGGATGTTTCCAGTGCACGCGGCGCGCCAAAGAGGGGGACGGCCTCGCCGGTGGGGTGCGACGGAAAGCGAAGAGCCTCGACGATATCGTCGAGGCCCCTGCGTGGATCGCGGTGTGTTGCTGTTACGAGGCGGACTCGACTGCGACGAGCTGCGGCTGATCTGCCGAGGCTGCAACCGGTGCTGCGCTGCCGGCCTTGGCGTCGCCCGGCTTGCGGATGTCGATGCCACCCTTGAAGAAGGCGCCGTCTTCGATGGAGATACGTGCGGCGATGACGTCGCCGGTCAGCGAGCCTTCGCTGCGGATGTCAATTCGGTCGCTTGCCTGGCAGTTGCCACGGACCTTGCCCAGAACGACGATCTCGCGAGCGGAGATGTTCGCTGCGACCTGGCCGTTACGACCAACGGTGACGCGGTTGCCGGGCAGGTTGATGGTGCCTTCGATACGGCCGTCGATATAGAGCGATTCCGAACCGGTAACCTCACCCTTGATCATCAGGCTCTTGCCGATGGTGGCCTGTTCGCCGGTTGCGGCTGCTGCCTGGGGCGAAGCGGTACGGGTGCTGGGCGCCTCAAACGACGAGGCGGGCGCTGCCGGAGTGGCGGGGCGCACGGGTTCAGGGGTGGATGGTGTGGCGTTACCGGAGCCGGGAGTGTTGGGTTTCCACATGAGCTTCTGAAGTTCCTTTCGGCTTGAAAATCCGGGCGCAACGGGCGATTCCTTCGGCCGCGTACGCGAGAATGTCTGCCTGCATCTTACTCCGCCCGTTACTCCGTAGATTCTGCCCGCATGCGGAAAACTATTCCGAATTGGTGGGAGAACCGAGTTGGATACGCGAACGAATGTTCGCTGTGCATTCCACACGATAGTTTGCGCTGCAGGGCAGCCTTAGGCTTCGCGTATGCGAAATGCTTGCAGGTTGTGGATGGTTGGGGCATTGCTTGGTCTCTCGTCGATGGCAAATGCTGCGTCGAAGGTGCATGTTGTGGCGCTGGGGCCGGTGCGCCGAGTGCCGTATGTGGCCGCGGATGTCTCGCGCGACGCGAAAGAGGATGAGGCGGGAATGTTGCGGATTCGCCCGCTGACAGTGGACGGCGTGGTGCGTGAGTGGACTACGGGGGATCAGCACAACATCACGGATCGCAGCTTTGTGACTCGGCGTGTGATCCACGTGAACGATGCTCTGCCGAGCGACAAGGCGGGGCGATGGGTCTGGCAGCCGGGGCCGTGGATACTGATCGATCGCGTGTCCGGCCGGGTGACGGCATTGCATCTGCCGGAGTTTGACGCGAGCCTGAGCGAGGTGGCGTGGTATCGCGACTATGCGGCGTATTGCGGGATCCATGTTGCGGCGAAGGGCGGCGGCCTGACCGCGCAGGTGTGGCAGATTGGAACTCGGCGAGCCGCGCTGAACAAGGTGATTGCGCCATGGCCGCAGGCGGAGCGTGTGCGGCCCGTGTGTGCTGTGCCGGTGTGGCAGCGTGAGCCGATGCGTGTCACGATGCAACCGGCAGGCGGCGATGCGGTCTCGTACGAGGTGGTAGGGACTTCGACGCAACTGGTCGAAGACGGTGAAGGTGGGGATGATGACAACTGAAGCGGTTTCACCGCTGGATCTGGATGCTTTGCTGCAGGACGCGGCGGTTGCACATGGGCACCTGTGTGCGGGACAGGTGTTAGGCGTGCGGATGGCGATGCATGCGTGTCACCTGCTGGGCGTGGAAGAGCCGCGTGGCAAGGATCGCAAGCGGCTGGTTACGTTTGTGGAGATCGACCGTTGCGCGACCGATGCGATCGGCGTGGTGACGGGATGCCGGTTGGGCAAGCGCGCTTTGAAGTTTGTGGACTGGGGCAAGATGGCCGCGACCTTCATCGATCTGCAGAGGACTGCTGGCGCTGATGTCTACGGCGGTGTGCGGGTGGCTGCGCGCGAGAGTTCGCGTGATCTGGCTCGCGAACGCTTTCCGGAGATGACGGATAAGAATCAACAACAGATGCGTGCCTATCGCGAACTAAGCGATGACGATCTGTTCTCGGTGGAGCAGGTGGAAGTCACGCTGCCGCCAAATGAGTTCCCGGGATTCAAGGGAGGTCGCGTGGCGTGTGCGGAGTGTGGCGAAGGAATTAACTACAAGCGCGAAGTTGTCATCGACGGGCGCGTGCTTTGTCATGGATGCGCTGCGCCTGAGCGTCGGTATTATCGGGTGATTTCGTAAATCGAGCTTTCTTCAAATACAAAGGCCGGTGCGTCTCCGCACCGGCCTGAACTTCTTGCATCAAGGTTGGCTGTCGAAGTTACCGGCGACCGTAGCCGCCACGACCCCAACCACCGCCACGCCCGTAGCCGCCTACATAACCGCGACCGCCGTAGCCGTAACCACCGCGATAGTATCCGCCGCCGTAGGGGCGTCCATAGTAGGGGCGTCCGTAGCCAGCGCCGTAGTACGCGGGATAGCCATAGGCGTAAGGAGCGGGATAGGCCGTGTAAGCAGGGGGATAGTAGCCGCCGTATGCGGGAGTCCCGATGCTGATGCCAAAGCCGATGCGCTGAGCTTCAGCCTTGTGCGGCGCCGCGAACAACAGGGCACCTGCGAGGGCCGCGCCCGAAAGCCACTTCGTAATCGTCTTTGTCATGCTCATTACCGCACCTCCATCGTGCAATAGTGAGAACACACCGACTCCTGGGATGTTGCGCGATCCGCGATCAATTATCGCCGACGCGCCTGTTTACGCCGCGGGTTGCGCAGCCTCTACAGCGCGGGCAACCCGCAGCAGTTTGCTCTCCTGAAAATGACCTGCGAGGAGCTGAACGCCGATGGGCAACCCTCCCTGCGTCTGGCCGCACGGCACGCTGATGCCGCAGATACCAGCGAGCGATGCAGCGACCGTATAGATGTCTGCGAGATACATGCTGATGGGGTCGTCGGTCTTCTCGCCGAGCTTCCACGGCGGTGTGGGTGTCATGGGTGTGACGATGGCGTCGACCTGTTCGAAGGCTGCAAGGAAGTCACGCGCGATGAGTGTGCGGACCTGCTGCGCCTTGCGATAGTACGCGTCGTAGTAACCCGCGGAGAGTGAGTATGTGCCGAGCAGGATGCGGCGCTTGACCTCTGCACCGAAGCCCTCTTCTCGGCTCTCGCGATACATGGTGGAGAGGTTCTTCGGCGACTCGGTGCGATGGCCGAAACGTACGCCGTCAAAGCGGCTGAGGTTGCTGGAGGCTTCGGCCGTTGCGAGCACGTAATAGGTCGGCACAGCGTACTGTGTGTGCGGCAGGCTGATGGGATGCACAGTGCAGCCCTGCGCCTTGAGGTCTTCGATGGTCTTCTCGACGGCTGCGCGAATCTCTGCGTCGAGGCCTTCGGCGAAGTATTCCTTCGGGATGCCGATGCGCATGCCTTCGACGGGCTTTGCGGACTCAGCGACGTAGTCGTCGACGGGCGCCTGCGCGCTGGTAGCGTCCATGGTGTCGGGGCCTGCGAGTACGCCGAGGACGGTGGCTGCATCGGCCACGGTGTGCGTGAAGGGGCCGACCCGATCAAGCGAACTGGCGAAGGCGATGAGGCCGTAGCGCGAGATGCGGCCGTAGGTGGGCATGAGGCCGACGACACCACAGAAGGCTGCGGGCTGACGCACCGATCCGCCGGTGTCAGTACCAAGCGATGCTGCGCAGAACTCTGCTGCAACGGCTGCGGCTGAACCACCCGACGATCCACCGGGAACGCGGTCGAGCGCGCGTGGATTGCGGACGGGGCCGTAGGCGCTGTTCTCATTGCTGCTGCCCATGGCGAACTCGTCGCAGTTGAGCTTACCCAGCAGCACAGCGCCGGCCGCTTCAAGCTTTGCGACGGAGGTGGCGTCGTAGGGCGGGTGATAGCCCTTGAGAATGGCGGAGCCGGCAGTCGCGGGTGCACCCTGCATGGCGAGCACGTCCTTGATGCCGACGGGCACGCCTGCGAGCACAGGCAGCGTGTCGCCCTTGGCCGCCATGGCGTCGATGCGTGCGGCCTGCGCGAGTGCACGTTCGTCTGCGAGGGAAAGGAAGCTGTTGATCTCCTGCCCAGCGATCTGGTCGCCTGCGCGGATCTTTGCGAGGTGTGCGGTGGCGAGCGCCGTGGCGGTGGAGCTGCCGTTAAGGATCGCGGCGCGGATGCTTTCGATGGTGCGTGCTTCAGTCGTCATCGGTGGTCCTGAAAGATGGCTTGCGCTTATGTTTCGTGGCGCTTTGGAGTTCTGCTGGTCGCGCTTTGCGCGATGCCCACCTTAGCTTCGCGAAGGTGGGGCACCCGGTGTGGTGGCGCTGCAGTGCTAGCGCTCGATGACCTTTGGCACGCGGAAGAAGCGGCCGTCGGTGTCGGGTGCTTCGTGCATGACGGCGGCGCGATCGACGGAGGGCTTTGGCTGGTCGGGGCGCAGCGATGAGCCGGCGAGTGCGGGGCCGCGCTGCAGCAGCTGGCCTACCTGCGCGAGCGGCGGCACGTCCGTGGTGTCGAGCGCGGCGAGTGCGGCGACGTGGCCCAGGATCGCGTTGAGGTCACGCTGCATGCGCGGCTCTTCTTCTGCGGTGAGCTGCAGGTTTGCGAGCGCGGCGACGTGGCGCACGTCGGCAAGCGTCACACTTGCGTCGGCTGCGTGCGGCGTTGCGGGCGGAGCTTCGTTGGGGTCGACTACTTCGTTTGTCTCGGTGCTCATGAGGTCTTTCTGGTTCGGACTCGTGCGGGCATTTTCGGCCGCGGTCTGTCCGAGGGAATCTCGGCTCGGCGCGCATCTGCTGCGGCTGCCGGCAACAGGAAAAGTATATCGGTCAGGGGAACACCGCTGATACGCGCGAGATCACGTTTGAGCTGGTCGGCGGTGGTACGCAGTTGTGCCTGCCATACGGCGTCGGGCACGGTGACGGTGACGGCGCCGTCTTCCAGGTCTGTGACGGACGTTCGTTCCGCGATGCCGTGGCCCGCGGCTACCGGCCATGCGGAGGCGAGACGGTCCAGCGGCGACAGGGCGGACAACGACTTCGCCAGCGAACTTCGAAGCAGATCGCGCATCAACTGCATGGCTGCTTCCCTTCCTACTCGAAGAGCGTCGGACGGTCGTACTGGCCGGCCTTGGTGGGCACGGGGATGCCGAAGTGTTCGTAGGCACGACGCGTGGCGACACGGCCGCGCGGTGTGCGGTCGAGGAAGCCGATCTGCATCAGGAACGGCTCATAGACCTCTTCGAGCGCGTCTTCTTCTTCCGCAAGCGCTGCAGCCAGTGTGTTGAGGCCGACCGGGCCGCCGTCGTACTTTTCAATGATGGTCATCAGCAGACGGCGATCGAGTTCGTCGAAGCCGTGCTCGTCCACTTCCAGCATCTGCAGCGCGGCCTTCGCGGTGGCGCGGTCGACGATGCCGTTGGCGCGGACCTGTGCGTAGTCACGCACGCGGCGCAGCAGACGGTTGGCGATACGCGGTGTGCCGCGCGAGCGCATCGCGATCTCAGACGCGCCGTCCGCGTCGATGGTGACGCCCATGACCTCGGCGCTGCGTTCGACGATGAAGCGGAGGTCGTCGTCGTTGTAGAACTCAAGCCGTAAGAGGATGCCGAAGCGCGAACGCAGCGGCGACGAGAGCAAGCCGGGGCGCGTGGTAGCTGCGACGAAGGTGAAGGGGCGGATCTCCATGACGTGCGTGCGTGCCGCGGGGCCGCTGCCGATGATGATGTCGAGCTTGTAGTCCTCGAGCGCGGTGTAGAGCTTTTCTTCGAGCACCGGTTGCAGCCGATGGATCTCATCGAGGAAGAGCACCTGCTTTTCGCGCAGGTTGGTGAGGATGGCGGTGAGGTCGCCCTGGATCTGCAGGGCGGGGCCGCTGGTCTGCTGGAAGCCGACGTTCATCTCGTTGGCGATGATGGTGGCGAGTGTCGTCTTGCCGAGGCCCGGCGGTCCGAAGAGGAGCACGTGATCGAGCGCTTCGCCGCGCGACTTTGCCGCTTCGAGCGCGATGGCGAGCTGCTCCTTCGCCTTGGCCTGGCCGATGAATTCACGCAGTTGTGTGGGGCGCAGCTTCAGTTCGAAGGCGGCGTCCTCGCCCACGCTGCTGGCGCTTACGAGCCGCTCGGCGTCGGCGCTTTTGGGCGACCGGCTGCTGTCAAAGCGCTTCTTGTTCAGGAAATCCATCTCAGGCGATGGTACGGCGAAGATTGCGAGGCCGCAATCTCCTTTGGGATGAGGCGAGTCTTGATAGTCTGGACGGACCCGTCATGACATCCCCCACCAAAGCTCCCGCCAGATGGATCTTGCTGCTGGCCTTTGGCTGCGTGTATTTCTTCTGGGGATCGACCTTTGTCGCGATTCGCTACGGCGTGCAGTATCTGACGCCAGGCTTCGTCTCGGGCTTTCGGTATCTTGCGGCGGGCGCCATGCTGCTATTGGTGTTGCCGATGCGTGGTGTCAGCGTGCGGATCAACCGTCGTGACCTGGTGCGGGCGCTGGTTCTGGGCCTGCTGATGTTGACCGGCAACAACGTACTGCTGGGGTGGGCGGAGATGTATGTCACGGCGGGCTATGCGGCGCTGCTGACGGCGAGTGTGCCAATCCTGATCGCGATGTGCGAGAGCCTGATTCCGGGTGGCGCACCGCTGAACCGCATGGGTTGGGCGGGTAGCGCACTCGGACTGGCCGGGCTGATTGTGCTGCTGGCGCCGGTACTGCGCCATGGACTGGTGCTGCATCACGGAGGCAACGCGGAGCATGCCCTGGCGCTGGGCACGATGGTGCTCGTCGTGGGCATCGCCTGCTGGGTGGTGGGATCACTGCTGTCGGGACGCTGGCCTTCGAAGCTGGACCCGTTTGTCGGCGCTGCCTGGCAGATGCTCTTTGCGGGCACGGCGAATGTGCTGATTGGCACGGCGGCTGGCGGATGGCACACCGCTCGCTGGACGCCCGGTGTCTTTGTTGCGCTGGCATGGCTGGCGATCTTTGGATCGCTGGTGGGCTACACGGCTTACACGTATCTGCTGCACCATGTGCCGGTGGCGAAGGTTGCGACCTATGCGTATGTGAACCCGATTGTTGCGGTGGTGCTGAGCGCGCTGTTTCTGCACGAAGGCCTGCATGGATCCCAGTGGGTGGCGATGGCGATCATCCTGGTGGCCGTGGCAATTGTGACGGCTTCAAAGAGCAAGCCGAAGGCTGTGGCCCGCACCGCTTAGTCTTCCTGCAAAAGCTGTTGCGCAGCGCGCAAGCCGCTGCGAAGCGCGCCGTGGACGGTGCCCCAGTGCCCGGTGATATCGGTGTGTTCGCCGGCGAAGAAAAGGGTGTCCCGAACCGGCTGAGACATGCTCTTCGAGGCATCGACGGCACCGACCGGCACCCATGAATAGGCGCCGAGCGAAAAGGGATCGCTCTGCCAGTCATGGCTGTGGTGCGAGACGAGTTGGTCGAGGACGTCATCGTTGGTGAGGCCGAAGATACGCGCGAGATCCGCGCATGCGATGTGCGCGATTTCGTGATCGTTCAGAGCCGCGAAGCGGTCCGCTGCGGGTCCTCCGCTCCAGGCGGTGAGTACCGGGTCCAGCGAGGGGAAGCCGGTCCAGAAGACGTGGAAGCGGGGCTCGTCTGCGCGGGTCCGTTCCGTTGGCAGCAGGAAGGAAAGTTGCTGCAGGGCTTTGTGCTGCGGGTGGGCAATCTCAGCCCACCAGCGGCTGCGGAAGACGAGATTGATGCGGCAGACGTGCCCCATGGCCATGCGGCCTGCGTCGTGGAGGATGTTCGCCGGCACGGGTGTAAATCGTACTGCGCGCGCATGGAGAACGCCGAGTGGCAATGTGATGACGGCTGCATCTGCGGCAAGCGCTTCGCCCGATGTGAGCCGGATAGAGACACTGCCTGCGGACCAGGCGACCTCGTCCACGATGGCCTCAGTACGCAGGATTGCGCCGGCTTTTTGCAGACGGACTGCGAGAGCCTGCGGCAGTTGTGCGTAGCCGCCTGTGACGTGAAAGGAGTTGTCGCCGTGGATGCTGTCTTCCGCGCGCTGCTGCACGGCGAGGGAACGGATGGAGATGCGAGATGCATCGGCCGCGTTGAAGCCTTCGACGTAGCTGGTTGCACTCGCTGCAAGATCGCCATCCACTCGCTCTCGCTCAACATACTCGCAAAAGCTGAGATCTTCGTTTTGGTGCTGCTGATCGATCCACGCCGTCATGCGTTCGAGCAGGGCGAATGGATCCTCGGCATCGCTGTCTTCGCTCGCCTTTGTATCGTCACCCTCTTCGTCTTCTGCTGAGAGCGTTCCATTGGGCGCGTAGCGGACGTTCGAGCCGGTTAGCTCGTAGAAAGGCAGGTCGAGTTCTTTGAGGAGTGCGAACAACTCCGGCGGTTCGCCGTGCACAAACTCTGCGCCGAGTTCGATAGCTGCATCGCCTGCATGCTCCGTGAGGATACGGCCACCGACATGACTGCGCGCCTCCAGCACTGTGACCTTACAACCAGCCTCTGCAAGTTTGACGGCTGCGATGAGACCGGCAACACCTGCTCCAACGACGATGACATTTTTCACTGCGACTGCACCCCGCTGAGTTGTTGCTTTGCCAGCAGATCGCGCAGCAAATTGATGGCTTCGGCGCGCGTGCGGATACTGCCTTCGAGCTGTGCATCTTCGATCTCGCTGAGCAGTTGCTTGAATCGCGGGCCTGGCCTCAGGCCTGCGTCGATAAGGTCGCGGCCCGTGAGCAGGAGCGCGGGTTTCCACTCTTCGACGGGTGCTGCTTCAAAGTGCTGCTTTGCGTAGTCGTACATGGCAAGCAGGTTGTGTGAGCTGGTGACGTCAAGCTTGTGCAGCGCGAGATGTTCTGCGAAATCGTTCAGGCGGAAGAAGCGCTTGAGCGTGCTCTGCTTCATGTTCTTCACATCGCCAAAGCGCATGTGGTTTGCGACGAGTGCGACGATCTGGTCGGTGTCGGCCGTAGAGAAACGCAGGCGGTTCAGGATGGCGCGGGACATCGTGGCGCCTACGTCGGCGTGGCCGTTGAAGCGGATGCGCGGCTTTGGATCTGCGGGATCGGGCGCGCGAAAGGTTGGGGGCTTACCGACATCGTGCAGCAGTGCTGACCACGCCAGCGTTGACTTGGCCCCCGGCCGCAGCTTCTCGAGCAGCATCAGCGTGTGAATCCACACATCGCCTTCGGGGTGCCACTCGGGTGGCTGTTCTACGCCCTTCATGGCAACAACCTCCGGCAGCACATGCCGCAGCAGACGACTTTCGTCGAGGAGCTCAAAGGCGCGGCGCGCGTGGCCCTCCGTCAGCATCTTGGTTAGTTCATCGCGGACGCGTTCGTTGCTGACCTGCGAGATGGTTTCGGCCTGCATCTGCATCGCCCGCATGGTCTCCGGCTCAATGGTGAAGGTGAAACGCGCGGCGAAGCGGATGGCACGCAGCATGCGCAGCTTGTCTTCGCGGAAGCGGCGTTCGGGATCGCCGATGGCCCGCACGATGCCCGCTCGCAGATCGTCCTGACCACCGACGAAGTCGAGGACGCGGCTGGCGATGTTGTCTGCAGTAAGGCCAATGGGATCGAGCAGCATGCCGTTGATGGTGAAGTCGCGGCGCTGGACGTCTTCCTGCGGTGTGTCCGCGTAGCTGACCTCGTCGGGGCGGCGGCCGTCCGTGTAGTCACCGTCGCTGCGGAAGGTGGCGACTTCCGTCTGAACTTCACAGCCCGCGTCTTTGTTCGCCGTGCAGACGATGACGACGCCGAAGTGCATGCCGACTGAGAAGGTGCGGTCGAAGCCCATGAGCACCTTCTCCGGCGTGGCGGAGGTGGCGACGTCGTAGTCCTTGGGCTCAATGCCGAGCAGCAGATCGCGCACGCAGCCGCCAGCAAAGTACGCGTCGAAGCCGCGAGCGCGCAGCGACTGCACGATGTGGAGTGCGGCCTGGTAACCGGGACTGTCGGCGAAGTTCATCGGAGAGTTAGATGACATGATGACGGATCCGATGGGTGCGAAATCTACCTTGAAAAACACTCAAAACTGCGAAAAATCTTCTCTTTGCAGGAGATCTCTTCCGATCCTGCGCGGACGTGTTCGTGTGCCTCGCTAGTATAGGCATGTGGGCACTGGACTGATTCTGGGCATTGAAAGCTCGTGCGACGAGACGGCTGCGGCAGTGGTGCGCAGTGGTGGCGAGGTTCTTTCGAACGTCGTGGCGTCGCAGATGGAGATGCATGCGCTGTACGGCGGCGTGGTGCCGGAGCTGGCGAGTCGCGAGCATCTGCGGAACATTGTGCCGGTAGTGCGCGAGGCTCTGCGTGCGGCCGACGTGTCTGCCGACGATCTGGACGCGATTGCCGTCACTGCCGGCCCGGGGCTTGCGGGTGCGCTGCTGGTTGGGATTTCGTTTGCGAAGGCCTATGCGTTTGGATTGGAGAAGCCGCTGATCGCGGTGAACCATCTTGAGGGGCATATCCATGCCGTGCTGATGGAGCGCCACGGCGCGTCAGCAGGTGGACTGCTGGCGCTAGTTGTCAGTGGCGGGCATACGCATCTGTATCTGGCCGATGAGAGCGATGGTTCGTGGCGTTATCGCAACGTGGGCCGGACGGTCGACGATGCAGCGGGCGAGGCGTACGACAAGGTTGCGAAGCTGCTGGGCCTGGGCTATCCAGGTGGCCCGTGGATCGATCGGCTGAGTGCTCATGGCAATGCGAACGCCGTGCCATTTCGCTTTATCTCGATCAATCGCGGGACGGAAGAGGATCCGAGCTTTGACTTCTCGTTCAGCGGCATCAAGACCGCCGTGTTGCGCTACGTCGACACGCATGGGATGAAGGCGGCGATTGACGCCAGGCGTGCGGCGCTGGCACGGATCGAGCAGCCTTCCCTGAAAGACGTGCTTGCGCTGTGCGACGCGGAGACCCTAGACCTGATTGCCTCGTTTCAGCATGCGGTGGTCGGAAACCTGGTGCGGCAGACATTGGCGGCTGCGGCTCACTTCGGAGCAACGGGCATCGTGGTGTCTGGCGGTGTTGCGGCTAACCGGGCTTTGCGCGCACGCTTTGCGGAGGTTGCTGCGGAACGTGGGCTTTCCGTGGCTTTTCCAGGGGCTTCTCTGTCGACTGACAACGCCGCGATGATCGCCGCTGCAGCGTGGCCGAAGCTGCGCCATGGTGAGTTTGCGGGTGCGGACCTGAATGCGACGCCGCAACTGCGTCTCGGCTAAAAGGCGCCTGTTGCCGCTGTGCGCGGGCGGCTCAGCTAGAATCAAGCTCGGACTGCGGCGGCATGACAGCGCGATGGTGCGCATGGTTCCGGGCGCGCACGCAAGTCGCTGAAGGAAACGACCCTCCTCGGATGGCCATCGAACTCTTCAATACCCTGGGCAGCCGCATTGAGCCGCTTGCACCCGCGCGTGACAACACGCTGCGCATGTACTGCTGCGGCCCGACGGTCTATGACTACGGCCACATCGGCAACTTCCGCACCTTTCTGCATGTCGACGTGCTGCGCCGCACCGCGCGCCTGCAGGGCTTTCTGCTGAAGCACGTGATGAACATTACGGATGTGGATGACAAGATCATCCGCAACGCCGCGCTTGCCGGCGTGCCCATCAATGAGTACACCGCCAAGTTTGAGAAGGCCTTCTTCGAAGACATGGACGCGCTGGGCGTCGAGCGGCCGGAGATCATTGCGCGCGCGACCGAGAACATCGGCGAGATGGTGAAGCTGATTGAACAGCTTGCCAGCGAAGACATCGCCTACAAGACAGAAGACGGATCGTGGTACTTCCGCATTGCAAAGTTTCCGGACTACGGGAAGCTGAGCGGTAAAGATCTGGACGGCATGGAAGACGGTGCGCGCGTCGATGTGGACGAGTATGAGAAGGACGCCGCGCGCGACTTTGCCCTGTGGAAGGCTGTGAAGCCAGGCGAAGCGTCTTGGGAGACGGAGATCGGCACCGGGCGACCGGGCTGGCACATTGAGTGCTCCGCCATGGCGATGAAATACCTGGGGCCGAACTTTGACGTGCACGGCGGTGGCGAGGATTTGACCTTCCCGCACCACGAGAACGAGATTGCTCAAAGCGAGTGCGCCAGTCACCAACCGTTTGCACGGCATTGGTTCCATGTGCGCTTCCTGCTGGTCGAAGGCAAGAAGATGTCGAAGTCTGAGGGCAACTTCTACACGCTGCGTGACCTGTTGCTGAAGGGCTACCGCGCTTCGGCGATCCGCTTTCTGCTGATCTCCGTTCCCTATCGCCACCAGATGAACTTTACGTTCGAAGGCCTGACAGAGAGCGCGAATGCGATCGAGCGCCTGCGGACCTTTGCGCGGCGCGTGGATGCCGCGGCGAAGAATGCAGCGCTGCCGGCGGAGAGCAATGAAGAGTTGGATGCGCTCGTGGCGGACAAGCTGTCGGCTTACCACGCTGCGCTGGCGAACGATCTGAACACCGCCGAGGCGCGTGCCGCCATCTTTGACGTGGTGCGTGCGGCAAACATCACGCTGGACAATGGCACCTTCGGCCGCGGCAACGTAGAGCGCATCACGAAGCTGCTATCGGACTTTGACGAAGTCTTCGACGTGCTGACGGATCGCGATGCAGCGATCAGCCAGGCCGCAGTCGCGTGGGCTGAGGCGGAGGGTCGCAGCGACGAGATCGCACCTGAACTGCGGGCCGCGCAGAGCATCTCCGACGAGCAGATTGAACAGTTGATCGCGGAACGCACGGACGCCCGCAAGCGGCGCAACTTTGCGCGTGGCGATGCGATTCGGAATGAGTTGATGGAAAAGGGTGTCCTGATTGAGGACGGTAAAGACGGCGTGACCTGGAAGCGGAAATAGTTTCTCGCAGCCTGTTTCGTCACCAGTAATTAACAGGGGTAGCACAATCGGATACCCCCAATGCGAAATGCCGTCGGGCATTCGCGAATGGCGGCTCTATACTCCGCACAGGCGTTTCGAATTATCGCCGAAGGAGCACAATTCATGGCGACCACGACCATTACCGTCGACGAATTCCAGGCACTTGAGCAGCGCGTGATGCGCACGGTGGAACTGATCCGCGCGGAGCGCGAAGCGCGCGCCAATGCGGAGGCGGAAGTGGCGGCTATGAAGGAGCTGCTGGACGTTGCTTCCAGCGAGAACTCGGCATTGACCGTGGAATTGGCAGGATTGAAGCAGGAACGGCAGCAGGTAAAGGGCCGTGTCGACGCGATGTTGAAGCAACTGGACGACCTGGGTTAGGCGAGAGGGAGTATTCGAGAGGCATGGACAACACTTCCCCCATCAGCTCGGTTTCGGTCGAGATCTACGACCAGACGTATCACCTGCGCGGTGTAGACCCCGCGCACATCGACCAGCTTGCGCGCATTGTTGACGGCAAGATGCGTGCTGTCTCAGCGCATGGCGCGACCGTCGATTCGCTGCGTGTGGCTGTTCTGGCTGCGCTGAATATTGCAGATGAGCTGACGGAGCTGCGTGCACGTCATCGCGAACTGCTGGACTCACTCGACAACACCGAGACGACGAACCGCCGCCGTGCAAGCTCGCTGAGCAATATGCTGGATGAGGCGTTGAGCGAAGACCTGCACCGGATCGCCGTCTAGATCAGAATCTGACTGATTTCTAAAGAGGTCTGGCAATCTGCCCGGCCTTTTCCATTCACACTTCCGGCAATATTTGTGGCGGGAGCCCGTCCGGTGTCTGTTGATCAAAGTACAAGCCCCTGAGTCGCCACCACGGATGATTGCAAAAGCACGTTTTTTCGCAGTGTCTTCTTATGCCGCTTGTGGAAGCGATCCAGCTCATTACGCCATCGCATCCAATTCATTGACAGCGATTGGCGGGCCTTTATCCCGTGCGTTACACGCGCTGGGAGGATGTGATGTCGTCCCTCACCCGAAGTGTCTCCCTTGCCTTACTCTCTTTGAGCACGTTGTGCGCCACGGCTCAGCAGGCAACTGCTCCCCATGAATCGTCCATCCAGGTCAATGTCTTCAGCGCGCCCGGGGCAGAGAATTTATCGCCGCAGAACATCCGACTGCTCGATAATAAGCAGCCGCGTGCGATCACCTCATTACGCCGTATCGGCGCAGGCAGCGATCCCGTTCGAGTGATCGTGGTGCTGGACGCCGTGAACATTCCGTATATCCGGATGGCTTATGAGCGCAATGAGATTCAAAAATACTTCCGCGCGAATGGCGGCGCGCTGGCGAATCCCACAACGTTTGCCGTGATTACCGACAAAACAACAGAGGTCCAGCAGGGTTTCACGAAAGATGGCAATTCGTTGAGTGTCATCCTCGACAAATATCCCATTGGTTTGCGCGAGGTCCGTCGCGATCAGGGGTTCTGGGGTGCGGATGAGCGCACGCAGATCTCGCTACGGGCATTGGGTGAGTTAACGGAGTATGCCGCCAAAATCCCAGGGGAGAAGATGGTGTTATGGGTATCGCCCGGCTGGCCGCTGCTCTCAGGCGTCCGCGTCGATCTCAGCAACAGGCAGCACCAGGGGATCTTCCGCGACGTTGTCAGCTATTCCCGCCAGATGCGACTGGCAAAGATGACGCTGTACAACATTAACCCTCTCGGGCCTGAGGAGAACCTGCTGCGTTCGAGTTACTACGAGGTCTTCCTGAAAGGCATTGCGAAACCAGAGGATACGGACATCGCCGATCTCAGTCTGCAGGTGCTCGCGGTCCAGAGCGGTGGGCTCACCATCACGGGCAACAGCGATGTCGCCGGCAATCTGGAGAGGTGTGCTGCGGAAGCGAAATCGATGTATGAGTTGACCTTCGCGCCACCACCTCCGGAACACGCTGATGAGTATCATTCACTTCAGGTGACCGACGCAAAGCCGGGTGTTGTAGTGCGATCGCGCAATGGGTATTACGCACAGCCGTAGACGGGCGGTGACGATGGGCCTGACTGTCGGCTGTCAGGCTTTGGGAACGACGAAAGACGCCGACTTGATTAGTGTGGCAAGCGCGGTGTTGCTTGCCTTGCCAACATCGGGGTCTCCGCGTAGCATCTGCAACAGATGACCGGCCTGCAAAGCAGGTGCGGGGAACAACGCCGGTTGAACCAATATCCATTGAACAGGGGTTCGGCTCGTATATATGGTTCGGTGTGCAGTGTCGGCCAGTCCCGAATGCCTAAAGAACCACGGCTGAATCCCACCGCTTAGTAGCGGGTTCACCGGCGCCTCCCTCACGGCCCAGTGGGTCGGTCTTCTCTATTTGAGGCGGCACGATTGTTGTCGACCCCAAGTGGGTCGGTCTTCTCTATTTGAGGCGGCACGATTTGCGGACCCTAAGGAGTCCATCTCCTCATAGAAGCCGTGTGCTTCCTTCTTTTTCGGGTGTAGAACCTCGCACAACGTATCCTAGAGAGGATGCACCCGCACCTCGCACGAATCGGACCTATCACTATCCCCACATTTGGTGCAGTTGCTGCGCTTGGGCTAGTGCTCGCCATTCTGCTGGCGGCGCGGGGTGCGCGTGTCATGCGTATCAGCGAAGACGCGGTATGGAATCTGTGCCTGTTCACCGCGGCGGGCACCCTGATCCTGTCGCGCGTGGTGATTGTGGTGCAGGTGTGGAAGGCGTTTCTGCACTATCCGCTCTACATCCTGACGCTGCCCACCGTGACGAAGTTTGGATTGCTGCTGGCGCTCCTGTGCGGCGTCGGTTACGTGTTCTTCAAGAAGCTGCCGTGGCTGCGAACCGCCGATGCTATAGCACCCGCGATCCTGCTGCTGCAGGCTTCCCTGCACCTGGGCACGCTCTTCTCGGGCGACGATCTTGGCGCGTCGACGACGTCTCCCATGGGGCACATCATCCGCGCAGACGACGGCTACCATCCGGTTGCGCTGTACTCCGCGGTATTGTCATTGCTGGCCGCCGCCATCGCCTTTGCATGGCTGCATCGCGAGGCCCAGGCAGGCGAGACCTTCGGACTTTCGCTCACGATGGCCGCGCTGGTTCGCTTCTTCGTCGATGAGTTTCGCCCCACCTATGTGCTGCCGGATACGTTTGTCGGCGGCTTTCTTCGCATCGACCAGTTGCTGCTGACGCTTCTTGCTGCGGCCGGTCTATGCTTCTTCTTTACACGAGGCAAACGTCTCGAGCAGGGGGCGCACTATGCCCAGTAAGAACATGCTGCCCAAGGGCAAGCGCAGACAATCCGTCAAGGCCGACTACCGCGTCGCACGCGATGTGATCACAGATGCCGAGCGCCAGGAGCTGGCGGCGGCTGAGGCCGCCCTGTACGGCGAAGTCGTTGAGACACCGAAGCCAGTCGTCCCAAACACCATGGTGAAGGATCGGCCGAAGCGCGCCGGCAAGGGCGGCTTTCAGAAGAGTGGCCGCCGGCAGATCGGCACCATCGAAGCCGCTCCGCTGCTTCCTCCGTCTGAGATGGACGAGGACGACGACCTGATCGTGCCCGATCCCGCGGCGCTGCCGCTGGGCGCGCGCAAGAGCTGGATTGCAGAGCGTGAAGCGCGCGGCTATCGCGTGGATCAGTACCTGACGAAGGTGCTGCCCGGCATCTCTCGCGCGCGGGCGCAACTGCTCATTGACCACGGCCAGGTGCGCATCAACGACGTCGTCGTGAAGTCGAAGCAGAAGATGACCGGCGGCGAGACCGTCGTCGTCGAAGGCGAACCCACGCCAACGCAGCTGCGCGCGACGCCCGAGGACATTCCGCTCTCCATCATCTTCGAAGACCGGCACATGGCCGTGATCGACAAGCCTGCGGGCATGATGGTGCATGCGGGCAGCGGACTGACCGACGATGTGCGCAACAATGGCACACTGGTCAACGCCCTGCTCTTCCACTTCAAGGATCAGCTCAGCGATGTTGGCGGCCCCTTGCGGCCTGGCATTGTGCATCGGCTCGACAAGCAGACGAGCGGCCTGATCATGGTGGCGAAGAGCGACCAGTCGCACCGCGCGCTCGCCGAGATGTTCAGCGAGCGCACGCTGGAGAAGCGCTACCTGGCGCTCGTGCACCGGCACGTGAAGAGCGACCGCGGCCTGATCGATCTGCCGATTGCGCGCGATCGCGTTCGGCGCACACGCATGACGACGCGCGTGGCAAACATCTACATGACCACCGCCAGCCACGGCGCGCCCAGCCTACGCCATCCGGATGAGCCGGAGCCAAGCACGCGCCGCCGGGCCAACGACCCGCGGCCCGCACGTACGCACTACACCGTGCTGGAGCGGTTGCACACGACCGCAGGCGATTTCACACTGCTGGACCTGAAGATCGAGACGGGCCGAACGCACCAGATCCGCGTCCACATGCAGTCGCTGGGCCACCCCGTTGTGGGCGACACGCTGTACGGTGCGCCGGGAAAAATCCCCGGCATCGCACCCGCTGCTGCGCCCGTCGAAGGCAAAGAAGGGCCGACGCTTCGCCGTAACTTTCTGCACGCCGCGCACCTGCGGCTACAACATCCCATCACGGCAAAGCCGTTGGATCTGTCGGCGCCATTGCCGCCGGAACTATCGGAATTGCTGGACAAGCTGCGTGCGCTGGAGATACCCGCGCGGGCGCCGCAGCCAGACTTGCGCGAGGATTGGTAAACTACGCCCGATATGGCTGCTCTTCGCAATCCCGTGGTCCGCGCTCTTGCCACTTGTTCCCTTGCTGCCTCGCTTGGCTTCGCGCAGCAGGCCGCTGCACCGGCGCCGCCCGCCAGCACACCGCAGCAGAACCCGCCTGCGGCACCAGCGCCCGCAGTGCCTCCGCCTGCTGAGGCGAACGCTCCGCAGGCAGGTGGCAGCGATGCAAGCACCCTGACCATCCGCGCCTTCGTGCCGGAGGTTCCTCTCGTCTTCACCGTGACCGATGGCAAGGGCCGCTTTGTGACGGGCCTGAAGCAATCAGACTTTGGCCTGCTCGACGACGGTCGCAAGCCCGATCGCATCATCAGCTTTACGCAGCAGGCGAACCTGCCGCTGCGCATCGGCATTCTGCTGGACACGTCGAACTCCATCCGCTCGCGCTTCCAGTTTGAACAGCAGGCAGCGACGGAGTTCCTGCTGCAGGTGCTGCGGCCCAAGCAGGACGCCGCCTTTGTCCTTGGCTTTGACGTTCGGCAAGACCTGGCGCAGGACTACACCAACAGCGTCGACAAGCTGAGCTCTGCCATTGAAAAGCTGCGGCCTGGTGGCGGTACCGCCTTCTTCGACGCGGTGTATACGACCTGCCGCGACCAGATGCTAACGGTGCGCTCGACCGAGACCATCCGTAAGGCGATCATCATCGTCTCGGACGGCGAGGATAATTACTCGCGCGTCTACGAACAGGACGCCATCAAGGAATGCCAGCGCGCGGAGACGATCGTTTACACGATCTCCACCAACGTCAGCCCCAGCAAGGACAAGGGCGACGAAGTTCTGACAAGGCTGAGTGAAGCGACCGGCGGACGCGCCTTCTTCCCCACGAAGATTGAGGATGTGGCGCGCGGCTTCCAGGCGATTGAAGAAGAGCTGCGGTCGCAGTATTCATTGCGCTACCGCCCGGCAGATCTCAAGCAGGATGGCTCGTTCCGTACGATCTATCTCACGGCGCTGGATCAGCGCTTCCATGTGCGCGCTCGTAAGGGTTACTTCTCGCCGCGTCCTCCGCAGTAAGTCGCTGTTTGAATAAGCAGTGAGTCCTATGCAAATAAGCAGCCGCCGAGATCGATCATCTCGGCGGCTACTTTATCTAGGACAAGGGTTTATCTATCGACGCGTTCCGAGTGCTGCGAGTAAATCCACTGCGACCGCAAGTCCACGACGTCCTTCAATCGACGTCGCTCGCTTGAAGAGCGCCCAGAAGCTTGGCGGCCTCTCCGCAGCTTTGCTCCCAGACTTCGCAAGCGATGCGGCGATGCAACTCATCGTCTCCGGCTCAATGGAGCCAAGGATCTTGCCCGCTGCGATCAGATTCCGTAGCGCGTTCACGCTCTCCTGAACACGTGCGGCCTCGGCAAGATGTCCTACGATCTCATCCTTGGCATGGATCATGCCGTGCAGCGCGTACAGGATGCCTTCGTCATGAGCAGTCTGAAGCAAGTCGTACGCGACCAGGAGTGCCTGCGCATGCTCACGCGGAGCAGCTTCGAGACGACGCATCAACCCATCCTTCGGGTCGTACGGCAACGGCGTAAATGCGATTGGGTTTGCCATATCTGCGTGCTCCTGTCCTTAAACGGTGGTCGTATTGATCTGAACTAACGTCTCGCTTGCAGCGGTGCCGGGCTGCCGGTAAGTTGCCTGCGCCCACTTCCGCTCAACCTCGACACCATTCTGCGGTGTGCGTACGCCGTTGCGGAAGTTCTCGGCCATCAGAGGCGACCTGCCCTTCGCTTCCAGCACACGAAGACGGACTGCCGTCTCCTTGTAAGCAGGCGTGTGTGTCGCGCGATCGACGTGTGCGCCGGTGAGCCGATTGACCGGATCCTTGACGCTGTTCATCGGCATGTAGAGCTCGTTGCCCTGCACGCGGTCTGTCACCAGGACGCGGGCGCGGATCATGCCCCAACGGCTCTCGACTTCAACCTTCGTACCGCTTTCCATGCCGCGCGCCGCCGCAAGTTCCGGCGAAACTTCCACCCAGTTCAGCGGCGTCATGCGGTTGATGCCATCCACCTTGCTGGTCATCGCACCCTGTTCAAAGTGTTCCAGCACGCGGCCGTTATTCAGGTGCAGATCGAACTCAACGCCCGCTTCTTCACTGGGTTCAATCCACTCCAATGGGAAGAACTTTGCCTTGCCGTCCGGGAATGGGAACTCCTTTAGAAAGAGCACGGGTGAGTCCGTGCCGTCTTCCGCAACCGGCCACTGCAGGCTCTTGAAACCTTCAAGCCGTTCGTACGTGACGCCCGCAAAGATCGGGGTAAGTGAGGCCACCTCATCCATGATGTCGCCGGGATGGTTGTACTTCCAATCCCCGCCCAGGCGATTGGCGATGAGCTGGATGATCTCCCAGTCGGGCTTCGAGTCGCCCAGCGGATCCAGTGCCTTGTAGAGCCGCTGAATGCGGCGCTCCGTGCTGGTGAAGGTACCGTCCTTTTCCAGCGAGGGCGAGGCAGGCAGCACGACATCTGCATAGCGCGCGGTTTCGGAAAAGAAGATGTCCTGAACGACGAGGAACGGAATCTTGCTCAGAGCCTGCTCAACAAAGTTCGCGTTACTGTCACTGGTGATGGTGTCTTCGCCCTTGATGTAGAGCGAGTGAAGCTCGCCCGCCATGATGGCATCTATCATCTCGTGGTTGTCTTTGCCCTTGGTAACAGGCAGGGTGACGCCCCAGGCCGCCTCAAACTTGGCGCGGACCTCTGCATCGCCCGTGCCCTGATAGCCCGGGTAGAAGTTCGGCAGCGATCCAAAGTCACTGGCGCCTTGCACGTTGTTGTGCCCGCGCAAGGGATACGCGCCTGCGCCCGGACGACCGAAGTTACCGGTGGCCAGCAGCAGGTTTGCAAGGGACGTGGACGTATCCGATCCGCCGCAGTGTTGGGTCACACCCATCGCCCACAGGATGCACACGCCGTCTGCCTTCACAACCTCTTCTGCGACCTGCTTGAGTGTCTCAACGCTGATGCTCGTAATCTTCTCCGCATATTCCAGCGTAAAAGATTCCAGGCTCTTGTAGTACTCGTCGAAGTGGTTTACGCGCTGTTCGATGAAATCCTTCGCGTGCCAGCCTTGATCGATGATGTACTTCGTTACCGCCGACACCCAGACGAGATCGGTGCCTGGCGTAGGGCGGATGAAGAGATCCGCGCGCTCTGCCATCTCATGCTTGCGAATGTCGCTGACGATCAGCCGCTGACCGCGCAATTTGTGCGAGCGCTTCACACGCGTCGCCAGCACTGGATGACTCTCGCTGGTGTTGGAGCCAACGATGAGAACGAGCCCTGCCTTCTCGATATCTGCAATCGATCCAGAGTCGCCACCGGTCTTCACGGTACGGCTAAGACCCATCGTCGCTGGCGTCTGGCAGTAACGGCTGCAGTTGTCCACGTTGTTCGTGCCGACCACTGCCCGCGCAAGCTTCTGCATCAGGTAGCTCTCTTCATTGGTGCACTTGGACGATGCAATGAAGGCGAGCGCGTCCGGTCCGTGCGCCTGCTTGATCTCAGTGAACCTGCTCGCGATCAGTGTCAGCGCCTCTTCCCACGAAGCTTCTCGGTAGGTCGAATGCTGGCCGTCATTTACGCGGATCAGCGGGGTGTGCAGGCGGGCCTTGGAGTTGGTGTATTCGTAACCGAACTTTCCCTTTACGCAGGTCGAGATTCCGTTCGCGGGGCCGTGTGTCGGTTCAATCTTCAGGATGTGGCGATCGCGCGTCCACACTTCAAACGAGCAGCCGACGCCGCAGAAGGTGCACACCGTCTTCGTGCGCTTCGTACCTGCTTCGCGCATGGTGCTTTCGATGTCGCTGAGCGCCAGGATAGGCGGATAGCCCGTCTCGGGCTCGACGCCCTTGACCACTTCAATCATGCTATCGATGGCACTCGCCGGCAGATTGGTGAGTGTGCCGGCCTTCTGCAGCATGCTCTTTTCCATGAGCGCATTGCATGGGCAGACGGTGATGCAGTGACCGCAACTCACGCAACTGGAGCCGGCGACCTGTTCGCCACCATCCCATAGAACACGCGGATTCTTGCTCGTCCAATCAATGGAAAGCGTCTCGTTGACCTGCACATCCTGACACGCTTCCACGCAGCGTCCGCACAGGATGCACTGGTCCGCGTCATAGCGGTAAAACGGGTTGGAGTGGTCCTGCTCATACGGCTTGTGCAGGAACGGACGCTCCTGGTGTACGACGTGCATTTCGCCGACGGCGTTATGGATGGTGCAGTTGCCGTTATTGTTGTCGCAGACCGTGCAGTAGAGGTCGTGGTTCTGCAGCACGCGATCCATGGCCTCACGCTGGGCTCGGTCGGCGCGTGCGCTTTCTGCGAAGATCTTCATGCCCGGGCGAACCACCGTGGCGCAGGCGCGAACGAGCTGACCATCTACCTCGACCATGCAGGTGTCGCAGGTCTGGATCGGACCCATCTGCTGCAGATAACAGAGCTGTGGCACACTCCGGTAGTTACCGGCATGCTCCGCGCGCGAAGAGTCCTCGGCCGTGCCGGGGTACTCCATCTTCGAGGATGAGGGAGGATGGGCGAACTGAGGATTCTCTGCCAGGGCCGCGCGCTCCGAGGGCGTCAGCTTCTTGTCTCCGGTATGGAAGCCGGCATCGGCGATCGACGCATTTGCCAGTGCTGCCGCCCGGTTCAGCACTTCGATCAGCAACTCGCCTTCGCCAGCCGGAACTTCGCGGCCATCGATCGACAGGTTGAAGGTATGCGGAACATCAAGAGGCGTGTTCAACAGGCGCTTCGGAATGGCGGTGACAATCTGCGGCATAGATACCTAGGATGCAGGGGTACCGCCGGGGGCCGTTCGCTGCGCCCCACATGCGGAATATGGCGATCATGATAGCTACGATGACGTCCAGAGTCACCCGGCGGGATCGCCAATTGGCTTGTCTGGACGGCGGTGAAAGGGCGGAGACGTGAGCTCTCCCGGCCCGACCTGACGGATCGGCTGGGGCTACCGGACGCCCGGCGCGTTCAACTCCATTGAAATCAACGGCAGACACTGCTCGCTGCGACGAGGCCGCGTGCGCGGGAACGGTTTCAGCACGAGCATGCTGAAATCCCGACTCTCGAGGGGCCGCCGGCATACTTTCCCGCGCGGGACGTCCTCGCGCCCGGGATCGAGATGATTTGCTCCTGTGGCAATTTTGCGCCAAGCTTTGCCTTGCCCTTGGATGACGCACCGAGGAGCAGACTGTTTCGTTCGACAACGACACGAAGGTTCACGCGCCGTTTGAAGCACAGAGCCTGCGGCGGCGCGTGGACGTCATGCTGCAGGCAAAGAAATAGCTCCGCCGCGAGACGGAGCTATGACGTTCTGTATTTGTCGAAACTATGCGGCGCGGTGCCTGCCGCCAAGCTTCAACAGCGATGCAACAATCGCATCCTGCCAGGCCGTGATCTCTTCCTCACGTAATGTGCGTTCGGGCGATTGGAAAACCGTACGCAATAGCAGCGAGTACTCGCCGCGCGCTACCGCTTTGCCTTTCGCATCGCGAAAGATTTCAACCGGTGCCAGCGAGATCATCTCTGCGATACCGAGTGCACGGATCGCAGCGTCGACATCCTTCCACTGCACCGTGTCGGCGAAGAGGAAGGAGAAGTCGCGTTCGACGGCCTGGTAGCGCGATGGTTCCTGCGCGGACGGTTGGCGAAGCGCGTACTCGTAGAGCGCTGGGATGTTGATCTCTGCAACGACGGCCACTTCCTTCAACTTGCGGCGTTCGCGCTCGGTATTGGTTAGTTCTCCTAACCAACCAATGGTCTTACTTTCTACCTTGATCGCCGCACCACGGCCACCTTCGATCCACGCAGGCAGGCCGTCTCCGGTGAAACTTACCGCTGGGAGCACGAAGCGTGCGAGCACGTCTTCGACAGCGCCCTTCACTTCGAAAAAAAGCGCATCCGCTGCGTCGATGGTCTTCGTTCCGATCGCTTCACCGAACGCTCCCAGTGCGAGCGATGGGTGCTCGACGACCTGTGCCGTGGTGCCGATGAAGACAGTGCCGTACTCGAAGATGCGGCCTGCGCGCACGTCGCGCGTACCGTTGAGCTGCAGCATGCCGACGGTTCCGGGCAACAGCGATGGTCGCAGCATACCGGCCTCTGCATTCAGAGGATTGCCCATGGGCACGCCGCTGGTACCGGGCGCGGCAAAGGTGCTCGCATCGGCCTCGCTGCAGAAGGTGCTGCTGATGGCCTCAGTCCAGCCGAGTGAGCGCAGGACCTCGCGTACCTTGTCTTCCTTCGCAGCATGCGGCAGCGCAGCCACACCGCCGCTGAAGCTGGGCAGCGTGTCCGCAAAACGGTTGTAGCCATAGACACGTGCGATCTCTTCAATCAGGTCGATCTCGCGCTCCAGGTCGAGACGCCATGACGGCAGCGTGACTTCGAAGGTTGCGGCATCATCCGACGGACGCAAATGGCAGCCAAGAGCCTGCAGATACTGCTCGATCACCTCGGGCGGAACCAGGTTCCCGGACGTCCCACTTTCGAGTGTCGTTCCAAGTAGTCGCTGCACCTCATCGACACTCAGCAGAACGTGCGGCCGCTTGGTCGTGCGCAGCTCCTGTGCCTCGACAACGACCTCGGTCATGGCGCCCACAGCCTCGCCACCGCACGCGGCAATCACGCCGCGCGTCACCAGGCGATTTGCCAGGGCGCACGCGCCAAGATCCGCGCCACGCTCGTAGCGATGCGACGCATCGGTGTGCAGGCCATGGCGACGCGAACTCGCACGGATGGCAGCGGGATCAAACCATGCGGCTTCGACGAGTATGTTCTTCGTCTCTTCCGTCACGCGCGAATCCCACCCACCCATCACACCGGCGAGCCCGAGCGCCTTCTTCTCATCGGCAACGACAAGGTCGTCCGCCGTCAATGTCTTCTCGCTGCCGTCCAGCAGCTTGATGCGCTCGCCAGCATGCGCACGGCGGACCACGATGCTGCCCTCAAGCTTGTCGAGGTCGAAGACATGCGTCGGCTGTCCCATGGCAAGCCACGTGTAGTTGGTGATGTCCACCGCGTTCGAGATCGCCTTCTGTCCAAGCTGCTCGAATCGCGTGGCAACGATGCCTTCGCTTGGCTTGACCGTCACACCGCGAATGATCTGCGCAGTAAAGCGGCCGCAGAGATCTTCAGCCTCGATACGCACGGGATAACCACCCGGTGAATCACCAGCCGGAGCGAAGATCTCACATGCGATCGACGGCAGTGCTGCACCGGCAGCGTCGCCCATCTCGGCATGCACCACGCGACGGTCTTCCAGCGTGAGCAGCGGCACACCGTAGAGCGTCGCAGCCTCGCGCGCGATGCCGTAATGGTTCATCGCATCGACGCGGTTCGTGGTGATGTCCATCTCAAAGAGATGGCCGCCATCGGGAAGCGCGTGCACACCTTCCACGGCAATGCCGCGCAGCGTGAGGTCTTCGGCTAACTGCCGGTCACTTACTTCAAGCGCGGGAAGATACTCGCGCAGCCACTTCGACAAGATATTCATTGCAATCCTGAGCGCGCTTCGCGCTTATACAAACTGAGACAGAAACCGTAAGTCGCCCGAGTAAAACTGGCCGATATCGCCGACGCCGTACTTCATCATCGCGATGCGTTCAACGCCCATGCCAAAGGCGAATCCGCTGATCTTCTTCGTGTCGTACGCGGGTTCCAGGCCATTCTCGATGCGGCGCGCATCCACCGCGGCGAAGACGGCGGGATCGACCATGCCGCAACCCAGCAACTCAATCCATCCCGAGAACTTGCACTTGCGGCAGCCCTTCTGCCCACAGAACGGGCACGAGATCTGCACATCCGCACTTGGCTCCGTGAACGGAAAGAACGATGGGAAGAAGCGCGTCTTCACGCTCGATCCGAAGAACGCCTTCATCGCGTAATCGAGCGTGCCCTTCAGGTCACTGAAGGTGATATTCGTGTCGACGCAGAGACCCTCAACCTGATGGAAGATGGGCGAGTGCGTGGCATCACTTTCGTCGTTGCGATGCACCTTGCCCGGAATGACGATGCGCAGCGGCGGCGGGTTCGACACCATGCTGCGAATCTGAACGGGAGAAGTGTGCGTACGCATCAACAGACGCTCACGCAGCGGCTTCCCTTCCTGGTCCGCGACGACCAGCGTGTCCTGCGTGTCGCGTGCAGGATGATTCGGCGGAAAGTTCAGCGCCTCAAAATTATAGAAATCCGTCTCGACCTCAGGCCCGATGCCTACCGAATATCCAAGCGCTGCAAAAACCGCAGTCATCTCGCGCATGGTGCGCGTCAGCGGATGCTCAACGCCGATGTTGCGGCGGATGCCTGGCAGTGACAGATCGAGTGCTGGCGCGCTGCTTGCTTTCGATGATGCTGGCTCGCTCGCGAGAGCCGCTTCGATCTCGTTCTTCAGCGTATTAAATCGCATGCCCAGCGACTTCTTCGCTTCGGGCGGCGCAGTCTTCAGCCAGGTCTCGCTCAATAACTTGAGCCGGCCCTGCTTACGGCCCAGCCAATCGAGGCGAAAGTTCTCTTGCGCTTCAGCTGTCGTCAGTTGCGATGCGGCCGAGCGGACCTGATCGGTCAGCGCGCGGAAAGCCTCGTCAAGCGAGGCATCATCGAACGCGGTCAAAGGTGTGATGGTTTCCGTCATAGGTTGCAGTACTTGGCGCAGCCACGTAGCTGAAATGAATCAGGGTGATTGCGCGTTCTTTCAGAATAAATGACAGCTGCCTGCCTACAGCGACACCCAGACAATCACGGCAGAGATCGCGCCAAGCAGCCAGCTCGTCTTGTCCGTAATGGCGTAGACGACGGGGTCTTCGTGCAACTCGCCACGACTGGCCAGCAGCCACACACGGCTGATCCACAGAATCAGCACCGGCATCAGTAGCCACAGTCGGCCCATGTGGTGGTAGAGGTGTGCTGCCGTGAGGTTGGAGATGTACATGGACAGAACGACCACCGCAGCAAAGGCACTGCTGGTTCCAAAGGAACGGAGCTGCTCTAGGTCGGACGTTTTGTAACCGCGGCCTGAGGCTTTGTCGCGATTGTTCGCGATCATCAACTCCAGTTCGCTGAAGCGTTTGACGAAGGCCAGCGAAAGGAAAAAGAAGATGGAAAACGCGGCCAGCCATTCCGACATGGGTACACCGGTGGCGCTGGCGCCCGCCAGCAGGCGAACCGTATACAGACCACTGAGCACGATCACATCGATCAACATCATGCGCTTCAGAGCGAACGAGTACGACAGCGTCGTGATGGTGTAAATGCCCAACCATGCCACAAAAGCGCCAGGTCCCCGCATCATGCTGTGGTGTGCGGCGGCGCCCGGGAAGGACCGGTAGACAAGCGGCATTAGCAACGCAAAAGCAAGAGAGATCGCGAAGAAGCCGCCAATAATGCCGACGCCTGCAAACGGGGAGAGGTCTCCGGAAGCAAATGGCCGCAGGCGCTTCCGTGGGTGGCGACGGTCCGCCTCAATGTCCAGCAGGTCGTTGATGATGTACGTCGCGCTGGCGCAGAACGAGATGGAAAGGAAGGCCAGCGTCGAGCAAAGAATACTGCGCGCTGAAAGATCGTGCGCCAGAATGGCCGGCAGGAACACCAGGATGTTCTTCGCCCACTGGTGCAGACGAATCGCTTTTAGGAAGACCTTCAGCGCCGGCCGGCGATCGGTGAATTCGCGATGCAACAACGTCTTATCGCGGCGCAGGGCCCGGCGCAGCGAACCATGCGGATTGGCCGCCATGGGCTGCACACTGGCCTGCAGCAACGTGCGGTCCGGCATGGCGTTCCCAATATAGGTAAAGCCTTCCGGAAACTGCTGCTGAAAGGCGGCGAGTTTATTCGCACCGGCCAGGTTCAGCGTGCCATCCGAGGCAAGAACGCCGGTGAACAGATCGCCGAAGTGAGCTGCGACCTGGTCCGCAAAGCCCTTATCCGCAGCGGTGGCCAGGTAGATGCGGCGGCCGCGCGCATGCTGCTCCCAAAGGAAGTCGACCAGAGGGCGGTTATAGGGCAGATGCTCCACATCAATGTGAACGCGCCCGGTGATCTCGCGCTTGAAGCTCGCCTTGCCCTTGCTGACCCACTGCGGCCAATACAACGGTGATGCTGGCTGCTGGCGGGCCAGCAGCAAAATGGCATCGACCAGTGTGTCGCTCTTGACGAGTGTGCCATCCAGGTCAACACATAGTGGTACATCGCCGGTTCCGTCGGCAACCGCCGACAGCATTCCTGCCGCAGAGGTTCGGTAATCGTCCATGCTCAGCGGTGTCCTTTGGAAGCTCGGGCCTTGAATCGGCCAGCCTCATTATAGGTGGGCGAGTGCTCGAGAGCTCCTATTGCTACGTTACGAAATAGCTCGAAACCATTGGCGGAGGTTCCCCGTCATTCCTATAGTCTATGGAGTGCCCGGCCAATCCTTTGTCCGGCGTCGCCAAACGAACAATTAATACATAAGAAACAAAGTCAGGACGGTCCGCCGCAGATCATGTTGCCACTTTCAAGCGAGCACTCTGCCACTTCCTCGCCCGAGCACCCGGCCCTGCCGGAGCACGCCTCGCCCTCGTCGACGGGTCTCCCCAACGACGCATCGCAACATCCGGAAGCCCCCCGCAAGAGTTCCTGGCTTCGTATTGTGGTCCTGATCCTGATTGTTGGCGCCATCGGCGGCTTCATTGCCTACCGCCTGATGCATAAGCCTGCAACGGCTGCCGGAGGCCCTGGCGGTCCCGGCGGTGGACGCCGCGGCGGTGCAGGACAGATCGTCCCGGTCTCGTTCGATGTGGCAACGATGAAGACCATCCCCATCCAGTTGACCGCACTGGGAACGGTGACCGCCTACAACACGGTGACACTGAAGAGCCGCGTGGACGGTCAGATCACGCGCGTCAACTTCACGGAAGGTCAACGTGTAAAGCAGGGCCAGTTGTTGATCGAGATCGATCCGCGTCCCTACCAGGCCACACTGTCGGTCGCACAGGGCAATCTGGTGCGTGACCAGGCGAACGCCGCACTGGCGCAGGCGCAGGCACAGCGTTATCAGCAGCTCTACGCCGCCGGCGTTGTCAGCAAGGAATCCACGCAGACGCAGGAGAGCACCGCCGGACAGGCAGTGGGTACACTCGCTGCCGATCGCGCCGCGATCCAGCAGGCACAGGTCAACGTCAACTACACGCGCATCACCTCGCCCATCAACGGCGTTGTCGGTCTGCGTCAGGTCGACGTGGGCAACATCGTCTCAGCTGCCGGATCGACTGGCCTGGTCGTCATCACGCAGCTGCAGCCCATCGCCGTGATCTTCACGCTGCCGGAAGACCAGATCCCTGCGGTCTTTCAGCACATGCGTGGCGGCCACAAATTGATGGCCGAGGCGTGGGACCGCTCGAATAGCACCAAGCTTGCAACCGGCTCGCTGCTGACGATCGACAACCAGATCGACACGACCACCGGCACGGCGAAGTTGAAGGCAGTCTTCGATAACGCCGACAGCGCACTGTTTCCCAACCAGTTCGTAAATATCCACCTGATCCTTGAGAACAGGCCCAACTCGCTGGTGATTCCGGCAGCGGCTGTGCAGTCCGGCAACGGAGGCAGCTTCGTCTACGTCATCGATCGCAGCCAGCCCCAGACGGGCGGCGGCGCAACGGCAGGCGCAGGCGGACGCCCTGCAGGCGGTGGCCAGAGTGCAGCGGGCGGCGCTCCTGCCGGTGGTTCGGGCAGCAGCGGCAACACCGGTGCCGAATCATCCGGCGGCGGCCCAGTTGGCGGCGGTCCCGGTGGCGGCGCATCGAGCGCTGCAGGCGGACGCCGTAGCGGCGGCGCAGCAGGCAGCGGACCGCAGACGAACTACCCGGTGCGTGTTGCGCAGGTGGTCGTCGACAGTTCGCAGGGTACAGACGTCATCATTAAGAGCGGCCTGAAGGCAGGCGATCAGGTGGTTACGGACGGTACTGAGAAGCTGCAGGCCGGCTCGCGTGTGGTGCCCCATCCTTCTACGGAACTGGCGGCAGCGCGTGGCTCACGCGGACAAGCGGCCGCAGGCGGTTCGCCGGATGCAGGCGCAGATGCCTTCTCCAACGGCCGCGCCTCTGACCGTGACCCCGGAACACCCGGTGGACCACGGCATCGCGCCAACGGTACTGCCCCCACAGACAGCACTGGCCTGACCACAAGTCACGGCCCCAACGACAACCGCAGTGAACGTGGTTCAGCGTCTGCGGGAAGCGGCGAACAGCGTCGCCGCCCCGCGGGTGCGCCGCCCACACAGTAAACGAACTGCCGGAGGTGAACGACGCACCTCCGGCAACTTTCTTTTCCAGGCATGCCGCAAATCCGGACGATCTGGCTCCCCAGGAGCGAGATGGTCCAAAGCGAAGCCTGAGTCACTTATAAGGCGAACCTGCGATGGAACGGCCCCGGCCTGGTGCCGACGGCCGGAAAACTGAAGTTTCGGGACGCCGTTGCGGCGCTTCCCAAGCCGACATGCCAGCAGTACCTGACCTGCCGGCCGAACCGATTCGCAGACTAGCCACTGCATCCGAGCAGAACCTTCTTCGGATGCACAGCCGGTCCGCCTTACCCTCTCTCCGGAGTCTCCGCGTATGAGCCCGTCCCGGCCATTTATCCTCCGTCCGGTCGCCACTGCCCTGCTGATGATCGCCATCCTGCTGGCTGGCGGCGTCGCCTACACGCAGCTGCCGGTTTCAGCGCTGCCGCAGGTCGACTACCCCACCATCCAGGTACAGACGTACTACCCGGGCGCCTCGCCGGCCGTAATGACCTCGGCCGTGACCGGATCGCTGGAGCGCCAGTTCGGCCAGATCCCCGGCCTGACCCAGATGACCTCCGTCTCCTCCGGCGGCGGATCCATCATCACGCTGCAGTTCAATCTGAACGAGTCCATCGACGTTGCGCAGCAGGACGTGCAGGCCGCCATCAACGCCGCACAGGCCCTGCTGCCCAAGGATCTGCCGAATCCTCCCATCTATAACAAGGTGAACCCGGCCGACTCGCCGATCCTGACGCTGGCGCTGACCTCGGACACGCTGCCGCTCACCAAGGTCGAAGATCTCGCAGACACCATCCTGGCGAACAAGATTTCACAGCTCTCCGGCGTCGGCCTCGTGTCGATCGCCGGCGGCCAGAAGCCAGGCGTCCGTATCCAGGCCAACCCAACCGCCCTTGCCGGCTATGGTCTGTCTCTGGAAGACCTGCGTACCGTCCTGGCTGCAGCCAACGTCGATCAGGCTAAGGGCAGCCTCAATGGGCCGAAGCAGTCCTTCACCGTCGGCGCAAATGACCAGCTACTTTCAGCCGCCGACTACAACAGCGTGATCGTCGCTTATCGCAACGGCTCGCCTGTTCGCATGAGCGACGTTGCCACCGCCGTCGATGGTGCAGAGAACAGCTTCCAGGCAGCATGGATGGGCCGTCGTGACGAGAACGGCGAGACCTACACCAAGCCCGCCGTCATCATCAACGTGCAGCGCCAGCCCGGCGCCAACATCATCGGCGTCGTCGACCGCATTGAAGCGTTGCTGCCCAAGCTGCAGGCGACTCTGCCCGCATCCGTCAAGCTGGAGACGCTCACCGACCGTACCGGCACCATCCGCGCCAGCGTCTCGGACGTTCAGTTTGAATTGATGCTGACGATCGCCCTTGTCATCGGTGTCATCTTCCTCTTCCTGCGCTCCTGGCGCGCAACCATCATCCCTGCGGTCGCTGTGCCGTTGTCCATCGTGGGCACATTCGGCGTGATGTACATGCTGGGCTACTCGCTGGATAACCTCTCGCTGATGGCACTCACCATCTCCACCGGCTTCGTCGTCGACGATGCCATCGTGATGGTCGAAAACATCGACCGCTACCTCGAGGAGGGTCACTCACCACTGGAAGCAGCGCTGATGGGCTCCGAACAGATCGGCTTCACCATCGTGTCGTTGACGGTGTCGCTGATCGCCGTACTCATCCCGCTGCTCTTCATGGGCGATATCGTCGGCCGCCTCTTCCGTGAGTTTGCTGTAACGCTCTCGGTCACCATTCTCGTCTCCGCAGTCGTCTCGCTGACGCTGACGCCCATGATGGCGGCAAAGCTGCTGAAGCACACGCCGGAGAGCCAGAAGGGCAAGTTCTACAAGGTCACCGAGGGCTACTTCAACTGGGTCATCGACCGTTACGCCACCGGCGTACGCTGGGTACTGCGTCACCAGACACTGACGCTGCTCGTCACCGTCGCCACCTTCGCGCTGACGCTCATCATGTACATGGTGGTGCCGAAGGGCTTCTTCCCCGTGCAGGACACGGGCGTGATCCTCGCCATCACGGACGCCGCGCAGGACATCAGCTTCGCCTCCATGAGCCAGCGTCAGCAGGCCCTGGCCCACGCCATGCTGCAGGATCCGGACGTCGAATCGCTCTCGTCCTTCATCGGTATCGACGCGACCAACAACACGCTGAACTCCGGCCGCATCCAGATCAACCTGAAAGATCGCGAAGACCGTAAGTCCAGTGCCGTCGAGATCATCCGTCGCCTTCAGCCGCAGCTCGACAAGATCGACGGCATCAAGGCCTACATGCAGCCGCTGCAGGACCTGACCGTCGAGAACCGCGTCGCACGTACGCAGTACCAATACGCCGTGGAAGATGCCAACAGCCAGGAACTCGTCGAGTGGTCGGACCGGATCCTGAAGAAGTTCCAGACGCTGCCCGCCTTGACCGACATTGCGACGGACCAGACGACGCAGGGCCTGGAAGCACAACTCGTCATCGACCGCGACACTGCATCGCGCCTTGGCATTACGCCGCAGAACATCGACGACACGCTGGATGACGCCTTCGCGCAGCGCCAGGTGTCCACCATGTTCACGCAGCAGAACCAGTACCACGTGATCCTCGAGGTCGCGCCGAAGTGGCAGAAGAACGTCTCGGCGCTGAACGACATCTACGTCAAAAGCTCCACGGGCACGCAGGTGCCGCTCTCCGCCTTCACGCACCTGGTTCAGATGCCGGCGACGCTGGCCATCTCGCATGAAGGCCAATTCCCTGCGGTGAACCTGTCGTTCAACCTGGCGCCGGGCTACAGCATCGGCGACGCAGTCGACCAGGTCCGCAAGGCTGAGAAAGAGCTGGATATGCCGCTCTCAGTCAACGCGAACTTCCAGGGCACGGCCGCATCGTTCGAAGCCTCACTCGCGAACGAGCCCATCCTGATTCTCGCCGCGCTGGTCACCGTGTACATCGTGCTGGGCGTCCTGTACGAGAGCTACATCCACCCCATCACGATTCTCTCCACCCTGCCATCCGCCGGTGTGGGCGCCATCCTCGCCCTGCAGGTGACCGGAACCAATCTCTCGGTCATCGCGCTCATAGGAATCATCCTGCTGATCGGCATCGTGAAGAAGAACGCCATCATGATGATCGACTTTGCGCTGGAGGCCGAGCGAGAGCACGGCAAAACTCCGGAAGAGTCCATCTACCAGGCCTGCCTGCTCCGCTTTCGTCCCATCATGATGACGACCATGGCGGCACTGCTGGGTGGCGTACCGCTGGCCTTCGGCTCCGGCACCGGCAGCGAACTCCGCCGCCCGCTCGGCATCACCATCATCGGCGGCCTGATCGTTTCGCAGGTACTCACTCTGTTCACAACGCCGGTCGTCTACCTCTTCTTCGACCGCATCGGCCGCAAGTACTTCGGCACCGCAAAGTCTGACGCCGAGATGCAGAAGCACCTGCACGAAGCGGAACCGCAGTATGCGCACGGCGACTAAACGCAGATACGTCCAACACCTTCAGACGAGATCCCGATGAATACAGCACCTGAACCCGGCGACAAGGACCCTACGGAACGCGCGCACAGCGGCGACGCCGCCAAGCTGCATGGCTCCGCCATCCGCGGCGGCGACGAGACCCCGACCGATCGCGCGTCCGCCCACGACGAACACCGCAACGCGGAGCCAGCAGAGGCCGAACACGAGCCCGAGGGCGGCACCGTCAACGGCCTGCACTTCTCCGCGCCGTTCATCCGGCGGCCCATCGCCACCTTCCTTCTCTCGTTCGCCATCCTTCTTGCCGGCGCCGTCGCGTACAAGCTGCTGCCCGTCGCTTCGCTGCCCAACGTCGAGTTCCCCGTCATCTCCGTCGGCGCAAGTCTGCCCGGCGGCGACCCCGAAACGATGGCCTCCTCCGTGGCCACGCCGCTGGAGCGCCAATTCTCCCGTATCGCCGGCGTGAACCAGATGACGTCCACGTCATCCCAGGGTTCCGCGAACATCAATCTTCAGTTCGATCTGAACCGCGACATCAACGGCGCAGCCCGCGATGTGCAGGCCGCCATTAGCGCAGCCCGCGCCCAGCTGCCGGCCAACTTGCCGATGAATCCGACCTACCGCAAGATCAATCCGTCGGAAGCTCCGGTCCTCATCCTCTCGCTCAGCAGCAAGACGCTCACCGTACCGCAGCTCTACGACGCCTCGGATTCCATCCTGGCGCAGAAACTCGCAGCCGTTCCCGGCGTCGGCCAAACCTTCACCGCCGGCTCCTCCAAGCCGGGCGTCCGCCTTGAGGTCAACCCGAATCAGCTCACGGCAAACGGCCTATCCCTCACGCAGTTCGCCGCTGCCGTCCAGACCATCAACGTCAATCAGCCCAAGGGGTACCTCAACGGCGATAAGCAGCGCATCGCTATCTCCACAACGGATCAGCTCTTCGGCGCCGACGCCTACCGTCCGCTCGTCATCGCCACCAGCCGCGGCGCCGTCAGCAACGCACAGGCCAACAACGGCCTAGCCTCCAGTGTCGCCAGCGCACTCCCCGCCGCAGGTTCGGCGAACAGCACCGCCACCGTCGGCGGCGCAGTCAGCGCCCAGGTCTCCACACAGCGCTCCAACATACCGCAGCTCACGACAAAGCAGCTGAATAACACCGCAGGCTACACCTCTGCCGCGGTCAGCAACTACAAAGTCAATACCGCCACCACGAGCGCTAATGCTCCCGGCATCGTGCGCATCGGCGACGTCGCCGAAGTCATCGACGCAACTGAAAACACCTACAACTACGGCACGACGAACGGCGTACCCTCGGTCCTCGTCATCGTCTTCAAGTCGCCCGGCGCCAACGTCATCGAGACGGTAGACTCCGTCCTGAAGCAGCTGCCGACCCTGCAGGCCGCACTACCGGCCGCCATCCATCTCGAGGTAGCGCTAGACCGTACGCAGACCATCCGCGCATCCGTAGAAGACATCACGCGCACCATGATCATCACCATCGTGCTGGTCATCCTGGTCGTCTTCCTCTTCCTGCGCGAGGTCCGCTCCACGCTGATCCCGTCGGTCTCCGTGCCGCTGTCGATCATGGGCACCTTCGGCATGATGTACCTGCTGGGCTACACACTCGACAACCTCTCGCTGATGGCGCTCACCATCTCCACAGGATTCGTCGTGGATGACGCCATCGTCGTCATCGAGAACATCTCCCGGCATCTGGAAGAAGGCAAGGAACCCTACGAAGCGGCCATGATCGGCTCTGCCGAAATCGGCTTCACCGTCATGAGCATGTCCATCTCGCTCATCGCCGTCTTCATCCCGATCCTGCTCATGGGCGGCATCGTCGGCCGCCTCTTCCGCGAGTTTGCCGTTACCCTCTCGGTCGCCATCCTGGTCTCGCTGGTCGTCTCCCTCACCACGACGCCCATGCTCTCCGCCAAGTTCCTGCAGGCGCACAGCACGCAGAAGCACGGCAAGCTGTACCTGTGGAGCGAGCGCTTCTTCGACTGGATGGTCGACGAGTACGATCGCGGTCTTCGCTGGGTTCTGCGTCACCAGTGGCCAGTGCTGCTCATCTGGCTCATCACCTTCGCCCTGAATATCTGGCTCTTCATCCTGGTACCCAAGGGCTTCTTCCCGCTGCAGGACACGGGCCGTATGGGCGGCAGCATCCAGGGTCAGCAGGATGTCTCCTTTGAAGTGATGAAGCAGAAGGTCATCGACTCTGCGGCCGTCGTTAAGAGCGATCCCGACATCCAGAACGTCATGGCATCCGTCGGCGGCGGCGGCCCTGGCGGCGGTGCATCTAACCGCGGCCAGATGTTCGTCTCGCTGAAGGCGCTCAACGAGCGAAAGGACCACGCGACCGTCGATGACATCATCAACCGCCTTCGTCCAAAACTCTCCCGAACACCGGGCCTGCAGACCTTCCTCGTCTCACAGCAGGAACTGAACATCGGCGGACGGCAGTCAGCAACGCAATACCAGTACACGCTCACCGCCGACTCTGTAACGGATCTCAATAAGTGGGCTCCGCAGATGATGGCCGCCATGCAGAAGATCCCGGAATTGCGCGACGTCAACACCGATCAGCAAAGCAACGGCCTGGAGGCAAAGCTCGTCATCGACCGCGACACGGCCTACCGCCTCGGCGTGACCGCCCTCAACGTCGACCAGACACTCTCCGCCGCCTTCGGCCAGCGACAGGTATCCACCACCTACAAGACCCTGAACCAGTACCACGTGGTCATGGAAGTCGCACCGCAATGGCAAAGGACACCGGAAGCGCTGCGCGACATCTACGTCAAAACGGCGAGCGGCACCCAGGTTCCCCTCTCCGCCATCACCCACTTCGAGATGCAGCGCATCCCGCTGCAGGTGAACCATCAGGGCCTGTCACCCGCGGCAACCCTGTCGTTCAACCTGGCCCCGGGCGTCTCCCTGTCGCAGGCCACTGAGATCATCAACAACACGCGGAACGCCATCGGCATGCCGGCCAGCATCACCGGCGGCTTCCAGGGTTCGGCCGCGGCCTTCCAGGATTCGCTCTCGTCGGAACCCATCCTCGTGTTGCTCGCGCTCACCGCCGTCTACATCGTGCTGGGCGTCCTGTATGAGAGCTTCATCCATCCGCTCACCATCCTGTCGACCCTGCCCTCCGCGGGCGTTGGCGCGGTGCTCGCACTCCTCCTGACTGGCACCGACATGTCCGTCATCGCCATGATCGGGATCGTGCTGCTCATCGGCATCGTGAAGAAGAACGCCATCATGATGATCGACTTCGCCATCGTCGCCGAACGGCAGCACGGCAAGAGCCCGGAAGAAGCCATCTACGAGGCCTGCCTGCTGCGCTTCCGTCCCATCATGATGACCACCATGGCCGCCATGCTCGGCGGCGTGCCGCTCGCCTTCGGCACCGGTTCCGGCAGCGAGTTGCGTCGGCCCCTGGGCATCACCATCATCGGTGGCCTCATCGTCTCGCAGTGCCTCACACTCTTCACCACGCCGGTCATCTACCTCTACTTCGATCGCTGGCGCGCACGTGTCGAGCGCTGGAGCGCCCGCTTCTCCAAGAAGAAGACCGAAGACCACGGCCATCTGCAACCCTCTCCCGCAACCGGGGATTGATCAAGGGCCAGCAAGCACAAAGGGGATGCGCGATCAGCGCATCCCCTTTGTGCTTGCTGCTCCACCCTATACGGATAACGGCCGACTGCTCTGACGCAGTCCACGCCGAAGGCGTCGAGCACAGTACGAAGCACCTTAGGCCTTCTGCGCACTCCGCCGGAAGAGCACACCCGCCAGCACCAGGCACACAGCCGAAAAGCATGCGAGCCACGCCACGTGCCCCGCAACGGACCAGCTCATGGGATATCCGATGTCGTGAATGGCAAGCTGTCCCAGATGCCACGTCGGCCAGATCGGCGCAATGCTCTGGATCCAGTGCGGCAGCCCCTTCAGCGGAAACCACAGGCCGCTCAGGAACGACATGGGCAGGTAGATCAGGTTGACGAAGCCGATGCCCGCGTTGGGCGGCACCACCTGTGCGAGCAGGATCCCAAGCGACGCAAACGGGAAGACGCCCAGGATAACGGTCATCAGCAGCTTCGCAAGCTGCTCGGCGGTGAAATGCACATGGCCCATGGTGGTGCCGAAGAACAGCAGGACGCCGAAGATGATCACACCAAACGCAATGGCGGTCATCAGCTTCGACAGCAGGTAAGCCGCGGGCGGCATGGGACTCGCCTGCTTCAACTCCAGCCAACCCTGCGCACGCTCATTCGAGATCGTGCTGCACAGACCGAAAAGAGAAGAACCAACAAGTCCGAAGACGGAGTACGTCGCCAGCAGGTAAGCAGCGCGCTCCGCACTTTCCGGCCCACTCCCTGCAGCGACCACACCAAACAGCAGGTAGAAACTGAGCGGAAAACCGATCGTCGAGATGGAGAAGGAACGGGCGCGCAGCAGACGAAGAAACTCATACTTCGTCTCCTTCACGTAGGGCGTCATGGGCGACGAAACAACAACGGCTGCGGTGCTCATACGGTCTCCTTCTTGGTCAGCGCGAGGAAGGCATCCTCAAGCGCGGGGCTGGATACTTCCAGGCTGTGCAGTGAAGGATCAGCCGCCAGCATGCTGCGCAGCACGTCCTCTGCGGCATCGACGGTGATCGTAATGCCCGCACCCGTCGCCTCGACGCTGCGCACGCCTTCCAGCGCCAGCAGAAAGGCATCGGTCAGGCGGGTGACGCACTTGATCTTGCGACCGGTGACGCGGCTCTTGATCTCCGTGGGCGTGCCCTGCGCCACAACTGCTCCCTCCGCGATGACCAGGATCCGGTCTGCCAGCGTGTCAGCCTCTTCCAGGTAGTGCGTCGTCAGCAACACGGTCTTGCCGCGGTCGGCCAGAGAGCGCACCTCCCGCCACAGGTTGTGCCGTGTCTCAATGTCCATGCCCAGCGTCGGCTCGTCGAGAAAGACAAGATCCGGATCACCGCACAGCGCCAGCGCAAACAGCATGCGCTGCTTCTGACCACCGCTCAGGTCCTTGAACTGCCGCTTCTCAATGCCGTCCAGCCCCGCCGCCGCGACGATCTGCGCGGTGGGCAGCGGATGCGGGTAGTAGCTGCGAAAGAGGTCGAGATATTCGCCGACGGCAAGCGTCTCCGGCACGCGGGCCACCTGCAGCATGGCGCCAATACGCTGCCGGACCGTGCGCTCCGTCGGGCTCTGACCGAAGACGGACACGCTGCCTTCACTCGGCTTCAGCAGGCCCAGCAGCAGCTTCACGGCCGTCGTCTTGCCGGCGCCATTGGGCCCCAGTAGTGCGACCACTTCGCCCGGGTGCAGGGTCAGCGAAAGATTGCGCAACGCGGTGTGACTGCCATAACGATGCGTCACGTTTTCGAGAGCCGCGGCACTGGCTGCCGCGGCTTTGCTTGGATTGGGAAGGACCGTGGTGCTCATCGTGCGTCACCTCTTGGTGCGGGGGCCGCCTGCAGTTGACGTCACTGCAGCGCTCGGACTCCCGCTCACAAGATCAAGCTTGCTCTTCCAGCAACCTTTGCAACACTGTTCCTCGTCACGCCTGTCGTATGACGTTTGTCACCCGGTCAGATCACGCGGCTGTGACGATACCCGTTCTCCGTCAGCGCCATCAGCAACTCGTCCACCTGGTCGCGGCCACGTGTCTCCATGGTGATGTCGATCGTCGTATCGCCCAGGTTCACACCGTAATAGGCGCGGTTGTAGAGCGTATCCACAATGTTGACGCCATGCTTCGCAATGATCCCGGTCAGGTCCTGCAGGGCACCCGCGCGATCCAGCAGGTGGATGCGCAGCCGGATCAGACGTCCGTCCTGCACAAGGCCTCGCTCGATGATGCGCGAAAGCAGCGTCACGTCGATGTTTCCGCCGCACACCAGTACCGCCGTGCGCGCGCCCTGCAATGAAGTACGCTTCTGCAACAATGCTGCCAGCGCCGCCGCGCCAGCTCCCTCTGCCAGCGTCTTCTCACGTTCCAGCAGCACCAGGATGGCCGCTGCAATCTCGTCTTCGTCGACCGTAACAATCTCGTCGACATACTTCTGTACCAGCGGCAGCGTCTTGTCGCCGCAGCGACGCACAGCAATACCATCACCGATGGTGGTTGCCGCGTCGATCGTCACCGGATGTCCCGCCGCCATCGCCGCCTGCATGCTGGGTAGCCGCGACGTCTGCACCCCAATGACGCGCACATCGGGCTTCAACGACTTCACCGCGCAAGCGATCCCGCCGATCAAACCACCGCCGCCAATGGGCACGATCACGGCCTCAAGGCCGTCAACCTGCTCCAGCATCTCCAGGCCGATAGTGCCCTGCCCAGCGATCACATCCGCATCGTCGAAGGGGTGGATGAAGGTCGATCCATCGATGTCGCAGCGGCGACGCGCCTCGGCATACGCTGCGTCGTAGTTCGCGCCGTGCAGGATCACCTCCGCACCGAAGCGGCGCGTGGCATTCACCTTCACCATGGGCGTCGGCTCCGGCATCACGATCGTCGACCGAATACCGTGACGGGTCGCGTGGTAAGCCACACCCTGCGCATGGTTGCCGGCACTGGCCGCAATCACGCCGCGCGCCCTCTGCTCCTCGCTGAGCAACAGAATCCGGTTGAGCGCTCCACGTTCCTTGAACGCGCCGGTCATCTGCAGGTTTTCCAGCTTCAGATGGACCTGCTGGCCCGTCAGTTCGCTCAACGTGCGTGAGTGGGCGCACGGCGTCAGGTACACCGAGCCGCGCACGCGCTCACGCGCGGCCTGGACGTCGGCAAGTGTGATGGCTAAAGCTGTCTCTGTTGCAGGCATGGTTATGCCCTCTAGACTAAGCTGTTTTGCGTTTGGATGCGCTCTTCCCGTGCAGCGCGTCCAACCGCGGCTGTAGACGATCCACCGCCGCGCCCAGCAGTTCATTCAACGTGCGCAGCTCAGAAAGCTTCGCGCCGTCCCACGTCTGGCGCGCAATCTCCGACCACAACTCCATGCCGCGCTCGTACACCTTGCGTCCCTTTGCCGTCAGCGAAGCAGTCAGAACCCGGCGGTTGGTGGGCGAAGGCGAACGCGTGATCCAGCCCTCACGTTCCGCCCGAGTGACCACAGCCTGCATGCTCTGCGGTGTGATGTAACAGGTGCGTGCAAGATCAGCCGCTGAGGTCTCCGGCTGCTCCTGTAGTGCGTTCAACATTCGGAGCTGCGCCAGGGTCAGACCCTCGCTCTCAATGGCTGCTTCCAGCAACGAACGATACCCCGTCACCAGGCGCTTCATAGAGACAGAGATCTCCTTCGCCTCCGCCTCCCGAATCTCCTGTTTCGATTTCTGCATCGTTATCAGCCTGCTGATACTCTATATCAGCATCCTGACATGTCAGAAATCGCACACCAAATCGAGTGGAAGCCGAAGCACAATCAGTGGCTGATTGCGCTTACGGTAACGATCGCAACGTTCATGGAAGTGCTCGACACCTCCATCGCAAACGTCGCGTTGCCGCACATCGCCGGCTCCATGGGCGCATCGCAGGAAGAAGCGACCTGGGTGCTCACCAGCTACCTTGTCGCCTCGGCCGTCATCCTGCCCATCTCCGGCTGGCTCTCCAATCGCTTCGGTCGCAAACGCTTCTACATGACCTGCGTCGTCATGTTCACGCTGTCGTCGCTCCTCTGCGGACTCGCGCCCACACTACCCTTCCTGATCATTGCGCGCATCCTGCAGGGCCTGGGCGGTGGAGGTTTGGCGCCAAGTGAACAGGCCATTCTCGCCGACACCTTCTCCGTGGAAGATCGAGGCAAAGCCTTCGCGCTCTACGGAGCTGCCGTCGTCGTCGCGCCCGCCATCGGCCCCACGCTCGGCGGCTGGATCACCGACAACTACAACTGGCACTGGATCTTCTTCATCAACCTGCCCATCGGCATCATCTCGCTCTACCTGTCGAACCGCATGGTGGAAGATTCGCCTGAGATCATCGCCCGCACCAAACGCCGCGACCCCGTCGACTTCATCGGCCTGCTCTCCGTTGCCTTCGGCGTCGCCATGCTCGAATTCACACTCGACAAGGGCCAGGAAAAAGACTGGTTCGGCTCCGGCGAAATCCAGCTCACCGCCCTGCTCGCCGCCGTCACACTCATCTTCTTCGTCTACTGGGAGTGGCAGCACGTCGATCCCATCGTGGATCTGAAGCTCCTCAAGAACCGAAACTTCGGCACCGCCGTCTTCCTGCAACTCGTGCTCGGCATGGTGCTCTTCGGCTCGACTGTGCTCATCCCACAGTTCCTGCAGGGCCTGCTCGGCTACACCGCAGAGCGCGCCGGCATGGTCCTCTCACCCGCGGGCATCGCCATGATGTTCGGCATGGTCATCGCCGGCCGAACCCTCGGCAAAGGCGATCCCCGCATGACCGTCATGCTCGGCTACATCGCGACCGCCGCAGGCCTCTACAACCTCACGCGCCTCGACCTTGGCTCCGCCTTCGGCACCATCACCTGGTGGCGCATCCTCCAGGTGCTCGGCCTGCCCTTCATCTTTATCCCCATCAGCACGCTCAACTACGTCGGCGTACCGCGCGAAAAGAGCAACCAGATCTCGTCGCTCTCAAACTTCGCACGCAACATCGGCGGCTCCGCCGGCACTGCGCTGCTGACCACCTTCCTCGCCCGCTCCGCGCAGGTCCACCAGATGCAGCTCGCCTCAAACATCTCGCAGGGCGGCTACGCCATCTCCCAGTACACCAGCCGCTTCGCCGCAGCCACCGGCACCACCTACGCCGCCGCACAAAGCTCCGCCGTAGCCTCGGCCTACCAGCAAATGCTGCGCCAGGCCAACATGCTCGCCTATAAGAACGCCTTCGCGCTACTGGCTGCGACCATCTTCTGCCTGGCACCCTTGGTCTGGATCATGCGGCTGCCGCCCAAGAACGTAAAGATCGATCCGGAACTCACCGCTGGTCACTAACTTGCGTCAACCTGACCGTTCAGATGGCAAAGCGGCTTCAGCCACCGAGATAGACCCGAACGCAAAGCAAAAAGCGGCTTTAGCCGCCGAGATGCGAATCTCGCCGGTTGCAACCGATCTCAACCGGTCACTAACTACCGCAGCGGATCGATGCGCCTGCGAAACTCGTTCGCACGCGCAAACTCCTCACGCAGCTCCGCCGTCTTCAGGTTCTCGCGCATATGTTGCAGGCGCTGCTCCAACGTGTGTAGCGTCTCCGCAAGGGGCGCCTCGTTCGTATGGGCGATATCCCGCCACATGCTGTAAGGACTGGCCCCCAGCCGAGTCATCTCACGCAGCGCCCGGCCACCAATGGCACGCAACTCCGGCGAGTCGCCAAACTCATCCTCAAGCATCGCCGACATCGCCGTCGACACCATCTGCGGCATATGACTGACCCACGCGCAGATGCGGTCATGCCGCTCCGGCGGCAGGTCAAGAATGTGTGCACCGAAGCGCTCCACCCATCCCCGCCAGGACATTTCGATCTCCGTGGAAGCGTGCAACGGTGTAAAGATCCACGTCGCTCCGCGAAACAGCTTCGCCTCCGCCAGCGCCGCGCCGCCACTCTCCTTGCCCGCCATGGGATGACCCGGCAGGCAGCGGCCCGGCATCAACTCCTGTGCCAGTTCAGCGATGCGTGTCTTCGTCGAACCAACGTCGGTCACTAACTGGTGTGCACCCATGTGCGGTGCCATCTGCCGCATCCAGTTCAGGATGCCAAGCACCGGCACCGCCAGCACGATCACATCCGCCGCCTCAAGCGCAGCACGATGCTCGTCGGGCGAACGAGCCGCCGTATCGATGGCGCTCATCATCAGCGCAGCCTTCAACTCATCGCCGCTGGCGTCAATACCCGTGATCCCGCCAGCAAAACCGGCCTCGCGCAGTGCGAGGCCGATGGATGCGCCGATAAGACCTGTACCGACAATGGTGACGTTCTTCATCTAGAAAACGAGGTGCTGCTCAAAAAAGAGCACCGAACGCTTGGTCGCGAGCGCAGCAGCATCCGCGACATAGGCCTTGGGATCCACTGAACGCGCAAACGCATGCCCTGCATTCTCATACACAAAGATAGGAATCTCCGGATGCGCCGACTGGATCTTCCCAATCGCCTCTGCGGGAATATGTTCGTCCTGCCCACCAAAGTGCAGCATCACCGGAGCCTGCGGCTTCTCCTGCGCGAAGTTGACGATGCTGCCGCCGTAGAATCCGACGGCCGCCTCGATCTTCAAACGACATGCCGACAGCCAGGCCATGGTTCCGCCGAAGCAGTAGCCCACCACGCCCACATTCGCTTCCGTCTCGTTGCGCAGCCAGTCGATGGCGGCATCAACATCCACGGTCTGCGGCTGCATATCCGGTGCGAACTGACCAGCCAGGCGCATCGCCTCGGCCCAGCCGGCCTTGTCATAGCCCAGGTCGACACTCTTTTCAAAGCGGTCAAACATCTGCGGTGCAATGACCAGGAAGCCATGGCTAGCCCACTCATCCGCAGCCAACTGGATGTTCTTGTTGACCCCGAAGATCTCCTGCACAACCACCAGCGCAGCCTTCGGTTCACCCTTGGGACGCACGACGTACGCGTCCATCTCGTTGCCATCACTCGCCGTAAGCTTGACCCACTCTGACATTGCCATCCCCTTGCACTTCGTGCCGTTCTCGCACGCGTCTGTTCCTGCGTTTGAGAACTTGGATGCACGCAGAGCGGACATCCGAAACGTTAAGCGACGGTGCGACCAACCACCGGCGCAAGCTGGCGAAGCTGCTCGATCAACTTGGTCAACTGATCCGGGAAGAGCGACTGAGCACCATCGCTCATGGCCTTGTCCGGATTCGGGTGCATCTCCATCAACAGCCCATCTGCGCCTGCAGCAACGGAGGCAAGCGCCATCGCCGGAACAAACTCGCGAATGCCAACACCATGCGACGGATCGCCAAACACCGGCAGATGCGTCAGCTTCTTCAGCACTGGGATCGCTGAGATATCCATCGTGTTGCGCGTAGCCGTCTCGTAGGTGCGGATACCACGCTCACACAACATCAGGTCATAGTTGCCGCCGCTCAGAATGTACTCGGCAGACAGCAGAACCTCTTCAATCGTTGCAGAGATACCGCGCTTCATCAGCACCGGCTTACGCACATGGCCCAGCTCACGCAGCAGGTTGAAGTTCTGCATGTTGCGCGCGCCAACCTGGAAGCAGTCGATGTACGGCAGCATCGGCTCAATCTGCGAAATCTCCATCACCTCAGTGATGACGAGCAGGCCGGTGATGTCGCCGACCTCGCGCAGCAGCTTGAGGCCTTCAACGCCCATGCCCTGGAAGCTATAAGGCGACGAGCGCGGCTTGTACGCGCCGCCACGCAGAAACTGTGCGCCGGCAGCCTTCACCTGCTGGGCCGAGAGCAGGATCTGCTCACGCGACTCCACCGAGCAAGGACCCGCCATGATCGTCACTTCCTTGCCGCCAACCTTCACGCCATTGGGGAAGGTGATGACCGTGCCTTCCGGACGGAAACCACGGCCCGCAAGCTTGTACGGCGACGAGATGCGATAGGCCGTCTGCACGCCTGGCAGCACGCTGAACTCCGCCACTTCAAAGGCGCCGGGCGTGCCAACGCCGGCAAGAATCATCTGACCTTCGCCGCTGGTGCGGTGTACGTTGAAGCCGAGCTCCACCATCTGCTCGATCACCGCCTGAATATTCGCCGGCGTGGCGTTGCCCTGCATGACCACAATCATCGCTACTTGCCCTTCACTTCCCTATAAATGTCGGGGCGCTCTGCGCCTCGAGAAATCCTTTGCTGCCTAAGCCCTGCGCTGCAGTCCGCGCATCACGTCCATAATCCGCTCATAGATCACGGTCAACTGTGCCGGTGGCAGCTCGCCCGTATTGCACGACTGCACATGGGCCAGCACATTCTGTTCCCGATCCGGCTCATAGATGTTCCCGCCGGTCTTGGCCTTCAGCTCGCCGATGGCTGCAGCTGCAGCCGCCCGTTCACACAGCAGCTTGACGATCTGTTCGTCCAGCCCATCGATCTTTGCCCGCCAGTCTGCAATCTCCATCGTTACCTACCCTCTGCGTGTTCGTTGGTGTCTCTTCATTCTAAGTTGCAGCCGGTCAGACGGCGCGCAGATCGCGCACAAACTGGCCCACATTCTTCGCCTCTTCACCCGGCTTTGACGTCTCGATCAGTGCCACAATCGCCGACCCGACGATCGCCGCATCCGCAAAGCGGCTCACGCCCTGCACATGCTCCGCCTTTGAGATACCAAAGCCCACCGCCACCGGCAGCGACGTGTACTGCTTGATCTTCGCGACAAGTGACTCCGCATCCGAAGCGATCTGGTCCTGCGCGCCCGTGATGCCGACGCGAGAGATAGCGTAGACAAACCCCTGGCTATGCTCCGCGATCGCCTTCAGACGCTCCTCGGGCGACGTCGGCGCAGCAAGGAACACCGGCGCCAGGCCATGCTTCTTCATCTCGGCCAGGTACTCCCCGGCCTCCTCGACGATCATGTCCGTCAACAGAACACCATCGGCGCCGTTGACCTTCGCAGCCTCGCAGAATGCAGGCAAACCCATACGAACCACAGGGTTCAGATAGCTGAACAGGATGATGCCCGCTTCAGGCCTCGCCTCACGAATCTGCTTCGAGACCTTCAACACATCGTCCAGCCGCGTGCCGCGCGCAACGGCACGTTCGCTGGCCCGCTGGATCACAGGACCGTCCGCCAGCGGATCGCTGAACGGCACGCCCAGCTCGATGACCTGCGCACCATTGTCGATCGCGGCAAGCGCAATCTCATACGTCGCATCGAGCGAAGGATCGCCTGCCGTCAGGTACACCACCAGGCCCGGCTTGTTGCTGAAATCAATGGGCATCTTAGGTTGTCCCCTGATTCACTGCGATGCCGCCACCCAGGTCCATCTCGCGGCTGAGGATACCCATGTCCTTATCGCCACGCCCGGAAACGTTGATCATAATCACCTTGTCCTTGCCCATCGTTGGAGCAATCTTCAATGCATGTGCCACTGCATGTGCCGTCTCCAGCGCAGGCAGAATCCCTTCGGTCTGCGCCAGAACCTTAACACCATTCAGCGCTTCGTCGTCGGTCGCACTCACATACTCGGCGCGCTTGCTGTCGTGCAACATCGCATGCTCCGGTCCGACACTCGCGTAGTCCAGCCCCGCGCTCACCGAATGCGTCGAGGCCACCTGCCCCGCATCGTTCTGCAGCACATAGCTGTACGTACCCTGCAACACACCTGGCAGACCACTGCTGAAGCGAGCCGCATGATCCCCAAGAGCAGATCCGCGACCACCCGCCTCCACACCAATCAGGCGCACGTTGTTGTCCGGAATGAACTCGTAGAAGGCGCCAATCGCATTCGATCCGCCACCAACACACGCAATCACAACATCCGGATTGCGTCCCAACTGTGCGGCGAACTGCTGCTTCGCTTCTTTGCTGATCACGCGATGGAAGTCGCGCACCATCGTCGGATACGGATGCGCTCCAAGCGCCGAACCAAGGATGTAGAACGTCGTGCGAACGTTCGTGACCCAGTCACGCATCGCCTCGTTGATGGCATCCTTCAGCGTCGCCGATCCACTGTTGACGCCGCGAACCTCCGCGCCCAGCAGACGCATGCGCAGCACATTCAGCTCCTGCCGCCGCATATCCTCTTCGCCCATGTAGATCACGCAATCAAGCCCCAGCAGCGCGCAGACCGTGGCCGTCGCAACACCATGCTGGCCAGCGCCCGTCTCGGCAATAATGCGCTGCTTACCCATGCGCTTCGCCAGCAGTCCCTGCCCCAGCGCGTTGTTGATCTTGTGTGCGCCCGTGTGCAACAGGTCTTCGCGCTTCAGCCAGATCTGCGCGCCGCCCAGCGACTCACTCAAACGCTTTGCAAAGTACAGCGGCGTGGGACGGCCGACGTAATGCTTGAGCAGATCGTCCAGCTCCGTCTGAAACGCAGCGTCTTCCCGAGCCGCCATGTACGCCTGCTCCAGCTCCAGCAGAGCAGCCATCAGCGTCTCCGGCACATACCGTCCGCCGTACGCACCGAAGCGCCCGCTGCCCATGGATCGCGATACTTCCGTAACTGACTCCAATACCGGCATTGCTTACACCCTTTCGGCTTCGCTTGAAGCCCTAACGCAGGAACCGCGGCCCTTGTGGGACCGCGGCTCCGGGAATCTTTGATCTCTGTCGTTGCTGCACTGCTACAGCATGGTGCTTAGAGAGCGTGTTCCTTTGGCGCCGCGGAGAATGCTCCGTAACGGAAGGTAAATCGCCAAAAGCTCACAGCGCGTGTCATGACAGTCAGGCTACCGCAAATTCGCCCGCTTGGGAAGGAAACCGTCCGCAGGCATGCGCCATCCATGCAAAGGCAAGTGGCAGTGACCCCCAAGGAGCCGGACGAATGAACTTGAAGCAGGTAGCAGCAGGATTGGTTTTGGCGGGCTTTCTCGCCCCCATGGCAGCCATGGCACAGGAATCGCACGCGGATGCGAAGGCCCAGGTCGAGGCGCATGACAAGCGCCATCACAACAAGGCGAAGATCGTCGGCGGCTCGGCGGCAGGTGGCGCTGCCACCGGCGCTCTGGTCGGTGGACCGGTAGGCGCGGTCGTGGGCGGCGGCATTGGCGCAGTGGGCGGCGTCGTCGGGAACAAGGTCCGCAAGCACCACTCCATCAAGAAGCGTGAGCGCGGCGAGCAGTAATTTCCCTGCGCCCGGTAGAAGTTCCTCTGGACCAGAACAGCAATCCATCACTAAACTCTTGAAACGTCCTTTGGCGAGGACCGAGCGGGGGCGAGCAGCGACGGCTGCTCGCCCTTTCTCATTGCACGCAAGAAATTGGGTGCCCCATTCTTTTGCGAAGCAAAAGGGTGGGTTAAAGTGCAGTCGGTACGCAACCGTCAACTTCGCACCTGTCTTTTGCGACGCTCGCGCGAAGCGCGATCTCTTTCGGAGGGGCATGGCTTTAGCCATGCCATAGCTGGCGTCATCTAAAACCGGCTTCAGCCGCCGAGGGATTTCCTCTCTCCCGGCGCGAACCCAGCGGAGACCACCAGAACTGGGTGCCCCACCTTCGCGAAGCTAAGGTGGGGATTCGTGCAAAGCACGAACCTTTCCGTCTCGACTCAAGAAAATGTAAAGGTCAAACCTCGAATCGGGTGCCCCATTCATGCGGCTCTTGCGCATGAGTGGGACTCGCGCAAAGCGCGACCGCTTTCGGAGGGGCATGGCTTTAGCCATGCCATAGATCCCATCATTCAAAACCGGCTTAAGCCGCTGAGGGATTTTCTCTCTCCCGGCAAGCACCCAGCGGAGACCACCAGAATCGGGTGCCCCATTCATGCGGCTCTTGCGCATGAGTGGGCCTCGCGCAAAGCGCGACCAAGACCAACCGGGATCCCCGAACGGGATTACCCCCGAACAACCCCAACAAAAGCCCGAACCCGGTCATGATCCTTAACCCCAGGCGATACTTCCACACCACTCGAAGTATCCACACCATCAGGATGAAGAGCCTCAATCGCAGGACCAACATTCTCGGGCCGAAGCCCACCCGCAACAATCACCGGCAATGACAGCCCCTGCAGGGCCGAAGCAGCAGCGCTCCAATCAAACGTCACACCAGTCCCACCACTCGCCTCCGCCGTCCGCGAATCCACCAGCAAAGCATCCGCCAGTCCCGAAGCAGCAATCGCTTTGCACTCCACACGGAAGCGTTCCATCTGCGTCTCCGCCGAAACATCGGTCAACCAATGCACCACCTGCAGCACCCGCATCCGCCCCTTCGTCTTCGGAAACTGCCGGCGAATGATCGCGGCACGCCTCGGATCGAAAGCGCTATGAAGCTGGATGCCGGTGATGCCAGCGGCAGCGGCCGTCGCCAGGATCTGCGCAGCGTTCGTCTGTGTGAAGACACCGATGGTCTCCAGCGTTTCAGGCAGTTCCGACGTAATCGCACGTGCGTCCTGTGCCGTAATCAATCGCTTGCCCGAGGCGAAGATGAACCCAACAGCATCGGCGCCTGCTTCGGCGGCAACAACACAGTCTTCCAGCCGAGTATTCCCGCAGATCTTGATCCACATGGCGCGCTTACTCCGCGATCGAAGCGGATGCGATCTCTGCCACGCCCGGCTGCAGCAGCGCCAGCAGCGCATCGCCCGGGTTCGGCGCGCGCATCAGCGTCTCGCCGATCAGGAAGGCGTTGTAACCCGCAGCGGTCATGCGGCGTATATCCGCACGCGAGCCAATGCCGCTCTCCGCAACACGGATCACATCCGCAGGCAACAGGTGCGCCAGCTTCTCCGCCTCAGCAGAGTTCACCTCGAACGTCCTCAGGTTGCGGCTGTTCACGCCCACCATCTCGCAGTCCAGCGGCAGCGCGCGATCCAGTTCCGCGCGATCATGCACCTCGCACAACACATCCAGCCCCATGCCGCGAGCCACACCACGCAGGTGCTTCAGCTCCGCATCATTCAACGCCGCAACGATCAGCAGAATCGCATCGGCGCCATACGCCCTCGCCTCCAGGATCTGGAACTCATCGACGATAAAGTCCTTCCGCAGGCAAGGCAGCAGCGTGTTCTCCGAAGCCGCCTTCAGGTACTCGAGGCTGCCCTGAAAGAAAGGCTCGTCCGTCAGCACGGACAGGCAGGCAGCACCACCCTGCTCCAGTTGCGCAGCCAGCTCAGCGGGACGAAACGTGGGGCGGATCAGACCTTTCGACGGCGATGCCTTCTTCAGCTCCGCAATCACCGCAGGCCGGGTCACCGCAGCGTTGCGCAGAGCCGCAGCAAATCCGCGCGGCTCGTGCGCAGCCGCCATGGTCTCCATCAGGCGGTCGCGCTCCGGCGAACGGCGCAACGGCAGGTCAACGCGCGTCAGCGCCAGGATGCGATCGAGGTGTGTCTCCGTACTGGTCATCCCGTCCATGCTAAACCCGATGCAAAAGCAAAGGCGCGATGCCGGAGCATCGCGCCTTTGAGATGTATTGGTGCCGAAAAGAGGACTCGAACCTCCACACCCTTGCGAGTACGTGGACCTGAACCACGCGCGTCTGCCAATTCCGCCATTTCGGCACGGGAGCGATTCTGGCAGAGCCGAACTTCGCTTGCAGCTTGATCAGTGTCCCAAAGTGTTGAGGCTATGTCAAATACGAGTGACATTTTCGCTCCTCGAAACCCTCGAATGCTGAACTCGCACTGAGACGATTCAAATGCTGTTCCAAACTGGAACTCGATCTGTTGATGCGCATTCAACCCACTGGCAGTAAGCTGCATCCAACGCGACACAATCTTAAGATTGAGCAGTGCCGCATGCCTGCTCAAGGGGAACTCCTGCTATGACCCAGCCGAACCCGTTGCCGACCTCTTCCGCGACGGACGCCGTAATTCCGGAAGACCTGGCACTCGAGATTCGTAAGCTGGCTCACGACCTCAGCAACGCGCTCGAAATCATTGTGCAGACAGGCTATTTGCTCAGCACAGCCGACCTCAAGTCACCCGCCAGCGACTGGCTGCGCATGCTCGACAGCGGCACCACCAAGGCCCTCGAAATCAACCTGGCGTTGCGCAGCTACATCAAGAACCACAGCCCGCACTAAAGCTCCCGCTCTGGCATAAAGCAAAACAAGGGCACCCGTTGGGTGCCCTTTGTTCTGCGATGACTCGAACCGCATTACTTCTTTGCAGGTGCCTTCTTCGCGGCTTTTGCAGGAGCTGCCTTCTTCGCAACCTTCGCCGGAGCCGACCTCTTCACTGCAGCCTTTGCAGGCGCTGCCTTCTTGGCAACAGCTTTTGCCGGCGCGATCTTCTTGGCGACAGACTTCACCGGTGCGGTCTTCTTCGCCGGTGCGGTGGCCGATTTCTTCACGACCGCAGCAGACTTCTTCGCAGCCGACTTCACTGGAGTCTTTGCGGCAGCCTTCTCCTTCGCGGCCGTGTGGCGCGCGAACAACGCCTCCAACTGCTGCAGCAGGATGCGCGTGTGCATGGGCTTCACCAGCATCTTGTCCGCGCCCATTGTGGTCAGGCTCTCATCATCGACCGGGAATGCGGTCAGCAGCGCGATCGCCGGGTTATACGGTGCTTCTTTCGCGGCCGCGATCACGTCAGCGCCAGCATGTTCATCTTCCATGCGCATATCCGTGATCACCATCTCGTATTCGCGATGGCGCAGGCGGCTCTTGCCTTCGCGCGCGGAGGTGGCGGTGTCCACATCGAAGCCGCTGATTTCCAGCACGGCCTTCAAGGTCAGCAAAACAGCAACTTCATCATCGACCAACAGGATGCGACGCTTCATGGATCTCTGTGTCTCCTAATATCTTTGGCGCCCGCACTTCATCGGCCAGCACGCACCGATGGCAAGCATACTCTCTTGTGAAATAGTCCACCGCCAAAGTTACTGCTCCGGGCGTCGAGAAACAAGCGCGGACGGGCATGAAATACCCTGCGTTTTATACCGTACACATTGCGATCCAACACGCCAATGTATACTCAAGGATGCAGCGCCGCAGAACGGGTGCGCTCCATCGTGGAGCGACCAGTCAGCAGCGAGCGCTGCGGAGGCGCACTATTCCACCGTTTACCGACAAGCGAGCCATCAAGTCTTTCATTCGCACCAACGAAAAGATTCGCGCGCGCGAAATCCGCGTCATCGACGAAAATGGCGAACAGCTCGGCATCATGGCGCCGTTCGACGCACTGAAGATTGCGCGTGAGCGTTCGCTCGACCTGGTGGAGATCTCGCCCAACGCCGCACCGCCCGTCTGCCGCATCCAGGACTACGGCAAGTATCTGTACGAGAAGGACAAGAGCGACCGCGCTGCACGCAAGAAGCAGAAGGTTATCGTCATCAAGGAAGTCAAGTTCTCGGTCACCGTAGACGAGCATGACTACCAGACGAAGAAGAACCAGGCCGTCCGCTTTCTGGGTGAAGGCGACAAGGTCAAGGCTTCGCTCCGCTTCCGTGGCCGCCAGATGGCGCACCGCGACCTGGGCTACAAGATCGTCAACCGCCTCATCATGGACATCGGCGCAGCAGGTATAGTCGAATTCATGCCGCGCATGGAAGGCACCACGCTGCACGCCATCATCGCGCCGACGAAAAAGCCCGAGCCAGCGCCAGTGAAGAAGACCGCTGAAGCTGCCATCGAAGAGTCGCCGGCAGCCGAAGCGTAACGCCTTCGGATCACTCGTTTTAGAAGGGCGCGCCATTGGCGCGCCCTTCTCAGTCTCTCGTGAAATCCTTCGACAATTTAGCCCTCTTTGGGTACCGCCGGAGCTACCCCGCCCGTTTTGCACCGGGACCAGGGTACGCACCTCGGTAAACTGAGGGCGGTTTGGCCCTCTTAGTTCCATCCCGAGGCGCGCGGCTCGTGCTGCTTGCGACATTGCTGCCGCTGGCGGCCTCATGCGTGATCGCCCAGACATCCCGTTCCTCTAGAACAACGACGAGATCCGCAAAAAAGCCAGTCGAACTGACACCGTGGCAGATCGCTGAAGCCGCTCGTCAGCAGTTGTTCGAGATCGCTCCCGAGCAGCGCACGCGCGAAGACTACAGCACCGTCATGGATGCCTACCGCATGATCTATCACGGCAATCCCGCAGATCTGCACGCGCCGGAATCCATCTACAACGTCGGCCTCCTCCTCGCCGACGAAGGAACGGCAGTGCACGACACGCGGATGCTGACCGCATCGATCGGCCAGTTTGAATTTCTTCGGACGCAGTACCCGCGCTCGTCCTTCCGCATCGCTGCCCTGCTCGAAGAGGCCCACGTCGCTGCCGATCGCATGCGCGACGTGAAGCTGGCACGCACCAAATACGGCGCGTTCGTCGAGGAGTATCCGCAGTCGTCACACATTGACGAAGCACAGGCCGCGTTGAAGAGCCTGCGCGCCGGCGTGCTTCCCGCGCCGCTCACAGCGCCAGCCCCGGTTCAGACCGCCACCTCACAACTACCGGCAATGCCCACGACCAGCCGCGCGGCCTCCAGTACCACCGGCGTCAACGCCAACGCCGTGCCGCCGGAAGTGCATGCAGAGGCAAGCCTCGCCGCCTCGCAAGGCAGCGCCAGCCAGCCCATTGTGGTGGCCTCGCCCGTAGCGACATCGGCGAAGCGCACAGGCGCGCCAGTACAGGACGCCAGCGCCAACGTGCCCGCGCACACGAAGAGCGGCCTTGCCACCGTCTCCGCCATCCGTCACTGGTCCACGCCCACCTACACGCGCGTCGCCATCGACCTGGGCGACGAGGTGCAGTATGAGGCCGCACGTGTCCCCGGCCCGGACCGCATCTACTTCGACCTTCACGGCACGCGACTCGCCCAGGAACTGAGCGGCAAGAGTTTCACTGTGACCGACGACGGCTTCCTCAAGCGCATCCGCGCAGCCCAGTACTCGAACGACATGACGCGCATCGTGCTCGATGTGAACGACGTCACCGAGTACTCAGCCTTCCTGCTGCCGAACCCCTACCGGCTCATCATCGACATCCATGGCGGCGCGAAGAGCTCAGCAACAGACGCGCCCGCCGCCACAGCGTCACAGCAGACCACCGCGTCACGAAGGATGAACGGCACGGATATGTTGAGGTCGCCATCGGTCATTCAAGGATCCGTCGACCGCGTTGGCGGCGGTGCGGTCATGTCCTCCAGCGGCAACTACCTGCCACCGGCACCGGTGCCGCAGGATACCTCGGCCGTTCCCAGCACCGTTGCATCGCGCACCACCAGCGGCAGAGAAGTCGCGGCCCTGAGCAATCAACCCGACAACCAGCGGGCCACCGCCCAGCCCACATCGCAACCCATCGCCGTCATCTCGGACCTTCCCCGCGCTCCTGCACCACCGCTCATAAACAAGAAGGGCAAGCGCGGCAATGATGCTCCAACGATCGCGGCCACTCCCGGTCACGTGGCCGCACCAACCTCGGATGGCGAGCGCACCCTGCAGCGCGCGCTCGGCCTCAAGATCGGCCGCATCGTCATCGACGCAGGCCACGGCGGCCACGACAGCGGCACCATCGGCGCCGGCGGCATCATGGAAAAGGACGTCGTCCTCGACGTCGCGCTGCGCCTGGGCAAGCTACTGCAGGACAAGCTGGGCGCACAGGTCATCTACACCCGCAGCGACGACACCTTCATCCCGCTCGAAACGCGCACCGCCATCGCCAACAAGGCAGAGGCCGACCTCTTCATCAGCGTCCACGCCAACAGCAGCCAGGACGAGACCGCCCGCGGCGTTGAGACCTACTACCTCAACTTCACCTCGCAGCCCGACGCGCTGGACGTGGCCGCCCGCGAAAACGCCGTCAGCGACCAGTCCGTTCACCAGCTCGCCGATCTGGTGAAGAAGATCACGCTGAAGGACAAGATCGACGAGTCGCGCGAGTTCGCTTCCGACGTCGAACAGTCCCTCTTCGAGGGCCTGCACAAAGGCAACGAAGGCCTGAAGAATCGCGGCGTGAAGAAGGCGCCCTTCGTCGTTCTGATCGGTGCCAACATGCCGTCCATCCTCACCGAGATCAGCTTCGTCACCAACGGCAGGGACGCCGCGCAGCTCCGCACACCGGAGTACCGGGAGCGGGTCGCCCAGTCGATCTTCAAGGGCGTCGCGCAGTACACCAGCGGTCTCAGCGGCGGAGGCGTGCGCGTCGCAAGCACCGCCAAGCAGGACTCGCGCGGCTACTAGCTCGTCCGCACCTTCAGATCGAAGACATCCGGCCGACTGTAATGTCCTGCAACGTCCAGGTCGAACTTGCCTCGCGGAATCTGGTCCAGATCGATCTCCGCCACCAGCAGCCCCTCGCCCTTCAGCGGTCCGGCAATCACGTCGCCGCTGGGCGCGACGATGAGACTGCCACCGTCGATCGTGCCACCCTCCACCCGAAGATCCTCAGGCCAGTCCTCTTTCGTCAGCCAGTGACAGGCGCTCAGCACAAAGCAGCGGCCCTCATAGGCGATGTGCCGCATACTTGTTTGCCACATCTCTCGGCTGTCGACCGTGGGCGCGCACCACAACTCCACACCCTGCGCGTACAGGTGCTGCCGATACAGCGGCATGTAGTTCTCCCAGCAGATCGCGGTGCCGAGGCGCCCAACGTCCGTGGCGACCACCTGCATCGTCGTCCCATCGCCCTGGCCCCACAGCAGCCGCTCACTCGCCGTAGGCATCAGCTTCCGGTGCTTCGCGGCAAGCCCGCCCTCCGGCGTGAACAACAGGCTGCTGCAGTACAGTGTGCCCAGGTCGCGTTCGATCACACCGATCACGATGTGCAGCTTTAGCTCTCGCGACAGCTCCGCAAGGCGCACCGTCTCCGCACCCGGACAATCGATGGCGGCGCGAAAGTACCGCAGGAAGAGATCGCGTCCCGCCTCGGTGCGCTGGCCCACCGTCGCGCCAAAGCTCTGCAACTTGGGATAGCCGCCCAGCAGCGCCTCCGGAAAGACGACCAGCTCCGCACCTAGATCCGCAGCCGCGCGGCACCAGTGCTCCACCCGTGTCATGGTTGCAGCGGTATCAAACAACACGGAGCCAATCTGTGCGACAGTAGCTTTCATCCCTGTAAGTCTATGGCTGGCGCGGAGACTCCTGCTACCGCAGGGCTCCCGGTGGTAGTCTCACCCTTGTTATGGTCCGTTTTTCCGCAAAACTCGCTCTGCTGGCCGCACTGGCTGCGCCGTTGGTCGCACACGCGCAGGCTCCCGCATCCACGCCCGCCGCCACCACCGTCGTCACGCCTCCCGCGCCACTGCTGCCGGATAAGTTCGGCGAGTGGCAGGCAAGCGGCCCCGCAGACAACAGCATCCACCTGGCCGAGGGCGTCGCCACCGAACTCATCGTCAAGCGGAGCGACGCGAAAAAGTACGAGGCCGAGGGCAATGCCTCCGTCATCTCCGCCACGGAGTTCGCCGATGCCACCGGCGCCTACAGCGCCTACACACTCATGCGTACGCCGCAGATGCGCCCATGCGCGGGTGGCAACAGCCTGGGTGTCGACTGCTCCATCTCCTCCGGCACCATGATCTTCTGGCAGGGCGACACACTGGTCCAGATTGCACCGGCCGGCACCAAGCCCATCTCCGCCAGCAGCTTCAACGAACTCGTGGGCATGCTGCCTAAGCCCACCGGGGCGAAGGGCGCGCATCCACTGCTGCCCACACGCCTGCCGCAGGAAGGCCTTGAGAAGGACAGCCTGCACTACGCCGTTGGATCGCTGACCTACGCGGCGGAAGGCGGCAGCCTGCCGGCCGGCGTTATCGACTTCAGCAAGAGCCCGGAGATCATCACCGCGCGCTATCACGGCGGCAAATCCGGCACCGGCCTGCTGACCATGATCTTCTATCCCACGCCCACCATTGCGGGCGACCGCCTGCGCGCGATTGAGAAGGCCATCGACGACAAGTCACTGCCCGCATCATTCCTCACGGGCGACCCAAAGGCCGCGCGCTCCGGTCCCATCGTCGCGATCGCAGCCGGTGGCTTCGCGGCGCGGCAGGCATCACGCATGGTCGATAGCGTGAAGTACGAAGCGAACATCAGCTGGAATAAACCCGAAGGCTATATGGAGCAGTTCAAGGTCTCCCAAGCCGCCAGCGTCATGGTGCAGATCATGATCTTCGTCATCGTGATGGTGGGCGCAGCACTGGCCCTCGGCATCGTCTTCGGCGGCGGGCGTGCTGCCATCCGCAAGGCGCGCGGTAAGCCAATCTCAACCATGGACGACATTGAGGTCATCAGCCTCGGCCTCCGTGGACCCGCCGATCGCAAGCTGCAGTAACGTTCTGCGGGTACCCGCCTAAGCGAATAAACGGCGAAATGTCAAGTAACGGGCAACTCCGCTTTCTAACTGCAAGTGCATGATTTTGCGAGGCTTGCGATTATTCTTGACACTGCCCGAGGGCGAGCCATAGACTTTCGCCAGAAAGTTCAGATGGCTTTGCCTCCGTCCGGACTATTCTCCCTGAAGAAAAGGCCGCCCGTTTGACGGGCGGCCTTTTCGTGTCTGAGCATCGCTGCGGACGCCTCAGCCGGACACCCTACGTCCCGCGATTGTGATACGGGACAGCCCTGGCGCCAGCGTCATCCGATGCGTCGCATGAAGTCACGAAATGCAGAAAGATACGTCTGAGAAGCAAGTCGGTCCTTCCATCCACAACCACTTTTGCACCATCGGCCAACGCCAGTTAGAATCAACAACGAGGCCGACGTAGCTCAGTTGGTAGAGCAGCTGATTCGTAATCAGCAGGTCAACGGTTCAAGTCCGTTCGTCGGCTCCATTAAGGCCTCACACACGCGAAGCGCAAACGGTTCAAGTCCGTTCGTCGGCTCCATTAAGGCCTCACACACCCGAAGCGCAAACGGTTCAAGTCCGTTCGTCGGCTCCATTAAGGCCTCACACACGCGAAGCGCAAACGGTTCAAGTCCGTTCGTCGGCTCCATTAAGGCCTCACACACGCGAAGCGCAAACGGTTCAAGTCCGTTCGTCGGCTCCATTAAGGCCTCACACACGCGAAGCGCAAACGGTTCAAGTCCGTTCGTCGGCTCCACTTAGGCCTCACACTCGCGAAGCGCAAACGGTTCAAGTCCGTTCGTCGGCTCCATTAAGGCCTCACACACGCGAAGCGCAAACGGTTCAAGTCCGTTCGTCGGCTCCACTTAGGCCTCACACTCGCGAAGCGCAAACGGTTCAAGTCCGTTCGTCGGCTCCATTAAGGCCTCACCCATCCGCAACGCAAACGGTGGAAGTCCCTCCGGCCTCCCGTTCCCTCTCTCGCTTTTCCGTCTGACTCAGACGCGCGCAAGGCTCTGTCGCGGGCCACGAATCCGTGGAAAACCCTGTCTGTAATCCGCGGGAAATAAAAAGTATCGAGTCAGGTACAAGTTATCCACTAGATTCTGCTTTCTGTGCTTCACAACGTCTTGCTTACCGTGTGGTGCGGCATCATACTCGGCACATGGTCGCTGTCCGCGGGGATTTCCCCCGCCGTGCGTGCGGCCAGGAGCGCAGACGATGCCGGCAATGACAGCGCCTGTTACCCTCTACTCGCGGCAGGACGCGGCGCGTATCCTACGCGTCCCTGAGAAGCAGATCGCGGCATGGCAGCGTGCCGGCCTGATCTCCGCTAACGCCACCGAGTTCAGTATTCGCGACCTCGCGGGCATGCGCAGTCTGCGTGACCTGCGCGAGCAGCGCCTGACCGTCCGGTCCATCCGTAGCTCCGTCGAAGCCATGCAGCGCATCGCCGGCATGGCCGACCCCCTGCATGAGGCCGCACCGGTCTCGCGCGGCACACGGCTCGTCTTCCGGCACAGTGGCGCTCTTCTGGATCCACTGACGCAGCAGCTTGCCTTCGACTTCGACGCACCGCCCCGTCGCGAACTCTCCCTGCTCAAGCGCGAACCTCCCCGCGAACAGGTCATGCGCGACCAGGCAAAGGCGCAGGAGTTCTTCCAGCGTGCCGTGCAGCTCGAAGAGAAGACCGAGACCCTGGCCGAGGCCGCCGCGCTCTACCTGCAGGTGCTGGAGCTCTGCCCGCGCCACGCCGCCGCATCCATTAACCTCGGCACCATTCTCTACAACGACCGTCGCTTCACTGAGGCGGAACAGCGCTACCGCACCGCCGCCGAGATCGATCCGGACTACGCACTTGCCTTCTTCGACCTTGGCAACGTGCTCGACGAGCTGCGCCGCCTGCCGGAGGCCATCGCCGCCTACACCCGTGCCATCCAGCTGGTGCCGCAGTACGCCGACGCCCACTACAATCTGGCGCTCGCCTACGAACGCACCGGCGAACGCCGCAGGGCGCTCCGTCACTGGCTCTGCTACGTCCGTCTGGACCCGGTGGGACCATGGGCCACCCACGCCCGCATGCAGGCCCGGCGAACGCTCGCCACGGAACGCCTCAGCATCGTCACCCGCGGTGGCAAGCTGGCCTAGGCCGCATCTCGCACTGCAAGACGCCCTGATCGCGACTTGCCAACACTCCATTCCTGGGACTAGAACACTCTCGCAAGTGCATTCCAGCGCCGATGGAGGGCGCGCGGTATGTGGCGAGCATCTTCCCTCTTTGGACACACAAACACCCCGGAACACCACGCGATGATGCACTCCCAGACGCATCAGCCGGCTGAGGAGCAATCCGGCATGCTGGGCGACCACGACGGCCGCGGCCTGTGGGGCGAGCGAACCCTCCTCTGTCACGTCTGCCACGCAGAACTGCTGCCGCACGAGGCGAAAGACGGCTGCTGTGAGGACAAGGACGCCTGTTGCTGGCGTGCCCTCAGCGAACGCTGCTGCTGGTAGCACCGAAAAGTTCTCGCCAACGCAGGGTTTGCGGCGTTACAACTATGTCGCAAGGTATGTCGGTCACGCCCCGGAGGACGTTACCCATGTCTCTGTTCAAGCACACACAGCAACCCCATCCACACGGCACGCCGTTGCCGCAGAAGCTGCGGAACCTGGGCCATACGTTCAGCGACACGGTGCTGCATCCGCACATGCCGGCTTCGCTGAAACAGATGAGCAACAGCGTCCTGCACCCAAAGCGGAAGCGCTGTCGCGCATGCTATGCGGAGCTGTCGCCAGAGGATCAGCCCTTCGGCTGCTGCTCAGATAGCGTGGCCTGTGGATGCCGCGCGTCCTCTGTTCACTGCTGGTAGCTACTGCAGGTAATAGTCGACGGTCGTAACGACGCGGACCTGCTTCATCACGGTGGAGTCCGCAGACTGACCGCCGCCACCCTCTTCGCCGCCCGTCGTACTTGCGGCAGGGCCTGCCGCCGAGATGGAGAAGACTCCCTGATTCGCCGTGCGAATCGCGCCCACGTGGCTGCCCGAGTCCGCTGCAAAGCGATCGGCGGAGGCGCGTGCATTGCGCGTCGCCTCCGTTATCATGTCCGGCTTCAGAGCATTCAGCCCCGTCCACTTGTACGAGATGCCGGAACCTCCGCCAAACTGGTTGCCACCAACCACGATGCCAGCCTGCACAAGGTCTGCCGTGTTCTGTCCCGCGTGCTGCAACTTGTCGACGTCATGCGTGGTCAGCGTAACGGTCTGCTGCACAATGTAGCGATTCCGCGCCTGGTTGCCGCCGTACTCGTTCGCCTGGGTATCCGTGACCTGGATCTGCCCAACGGAGACCTCAGTCCCCGTAAAGCCCTGCTTGGCAAAGAAGTCCATGATGGCCTGCTTATCCGCCTGGCTCTTCGCGAAGACCGGCGGCAGGTCGTTACCGGCCTCCTTGAACGCGACGTTCCAGATGCCGGTGTCCGACTTGACCGTGCGCTCGACAAGGCCTTTGACCGTCACATAGCGGTCGCTGAGCTTGGTCGCCTTGATCTGCGAACCCATCACCCAGCCGGCGATCACAAGGCTCACACCCAGTGTGCCGCCAAGCGCCAGCGCCGTCGTTACCAGTGACTTCCGATCGTCCACGTCATCGCTCCGAAGCTGTATCAGCCAATCCGGTCTCTCACTTTAGCATCCAGCTCGTCCAGCTACTGTAACTACTTGCCGTACTTCTCGGACAGGTTCTGGAACGGCTCGCGGCCCTGCAGGTAAGCGTTTTGCTCTTCTTGCAGCACCTTCGCCGCGATATGAAGTTGCACCAGGTCCCCCTGCCAGACGCCGCAGATTTCTGCCAGGCTGTCGGCGGCTTCCTGCGATACGTCTCGCTTGCCAATTTGGTAGCGACCGATGAGGCCGAAGAAGCGAGACGAATCTACCGCAATAGTCTCCTGCCGGCGCTCGAAGACATCCATGTCCTTGTAGATCCCGCTCAACTTCTTGGCATCCTCGTAGGGCATGTAGCTGAGCGCGGACGTGGCGCCTGCGGTGAGCCACGCCGTCTTGTCGAGCCCGGTGATGTTGTACGTGGCCTCCAGGTTGAGGTCATGTTTGCCCTTTGGATCGGACTGCACGACAGCGATGGCATCCGAGTTGCGCCGCATGACATCTTGTTCTTTCTCAATGTTAGCGACGGCGTCGTTCACCTTGGTGGCGTTGCGCCGGATCTCTGCGTTCATGCTGGCGCGTGCACTTTCGGCCAGTTCGTGATGGTGCCAGCGCTCCACGCCCGCTTCAATCCCCACCGCGATCAGCAAGCCGATCGTGATGGTGAACAGGTGAAGGAAGAATTCGCCCGTACCGTGGATAGGCTTATGCGGCGGATGCACTTCAAGCATGGCAACACTCTACTCGAGAAGTGACAAAAGCGGGTGCCCCACGTCTCGATTCTGAGACGTGGGTTCGTTGCTGCTTAGCCGATGAGGTCGCCGACAGTCGCCGCAGCGGCTGCCAGCGCAGCGTCCAGTTGCGAAGGATCGGTGCCACCCGCCTCTGCAAGATCAGGCCGTCCGCCGCCTTTGCCGCCAACCTTCGCGGCCAACGCGCCAACGATCTTGCCCGCCTGCACCTTGCCCACCAGATCCTTCGTCACAGCAGCGATCAGCGCAACCTTGCCATCCTCTGTCGCAGCGCCCAGCACCACAACGCCAGAACCAAGACGGCTGCGCAGCGTATCTGCGAGCGACCGCATCTGGTTGCGATCCAGACCGCTCACCTTCTGCGCCAGCACCTTGACGCCCTTCACCTCAATGGCCGACTCCGCCGCGTTCTCACTTGCAGCCGACGCCGACTTCATGCGCGCCTGGTCCAACTCACGGCGCAGCTTCTTCAGCTCTTCCTCCTGCGCGTTCAGCTTCGCCTGCAGCGCAACCGCCGGATACTCCGAGCTGCCGCCAATGAGCGATCCCGCAACCTTTGCCAGATCGAAGTCACGGCGGAACTCCGCCAGCGAACCGGTGCCCGTAACAGCCTCGAGACGCCGGATGCCGCTCGACACCGACGATTCGCCCGTCAGCTTGATCAGGCCAATCTCACCCGTCGCGGTGGTATGAATACCACCGCAAAGCTCCGTGGAGAAGTCGCCGATCTTCACGACGCGAACCTTGTCGCCATACTTCTCACCGAAGAGCGCCGTGGCCTTGAACTCATTCACCGCCACGTCGATCGGCACATCCACAAAGGTCTCGACCTTCGTGTTCCCCATCACCTCGCGGTTGATGATGTCCTCAACGTCCTGCAACTCTTCGTCAGCCACCTGCGTAAAGTGCGAGAAGTCGAAACGCAGACGCGACCGGTTATTCAGCGATCCAGCCTGCTTCACATGCGTTCCCAGCACCTCGCGCAACGCCGCCTGTAGCAGGTGCGTTCCCGTGTGATTCCGAATCGTCGCAGCCCGCTCCGCACCGTCGACCACGGCGTCAAGCACATCCCCCACGGCAATCGCCCGGCGCACCGTAACCTTGTGCGCAAACACGCCCTGCACCGGCTTCGTGCAGCCATGGACATCGGCCAGCGCGCCCGTGTGGTCTGTGGGATATAACCAGCCGGTATCGCCCACCTGTCCGCCCGAGTCCGCGTAGAAGCTGGTGCGATTAAGCACCACCTCACCCTCATCACCCGGCATCAGCACGTTGACGCCTTCACCGTTCTTCACCAACGCAAGAACAACCGCGTCATCGGCACGAAGACCGCCGTACCCAAGAAACTCCGTCTTCCCAAGCTCGCGATAGACCGGGCTCGCCGTCTTCTGCGAACCACCCTTCCAGGACGATCGAGCACGCGCCTGCTCTTCTTCCTTCGCGCGCTCAAAGCCGACCATGTCGAACGCAACGCCCGCATCGCGCGCAGCATCGGTCATAAAGTCGAGCGGCATGCCAAAGGTCTCATACAGCGAAAACGCCTGAGCGCCATCCTGCAGAACCTCGTTCGTCATACGAACCAGCCCAAGCTGCAGGGTCCGCGCAAACTGCTGCTCTTCCTGCAGCACGGTCTTCGCAACACGATCGGCAACATCAACAAGTTCGGGATAAGCCACCTGCATCTCATCGCGAACGGCATAGACCATCTGGTGCATGAAGGGCTGCTCCTGGCCAAGCAGCCGTCCGTGACGAATGCCGCGACGAAGAATCTTGCGCAGCACATAGCCGCGGCCTTCATTCGCCGGATTCACACCATCGGCAATCAGGAACGTCGCCGCACGCGCATGATCCGCAATGATCCGCAGGCTCGCAGCGCCCTTCATATCGACCACCGCACCCTCTTCCGCGGTCAACGCCTGGAAGCCGGTCAGCTCGATCGCCTTCGCGATCAGCGGCACAAACAGATCGCTTTGGTAGTTCGAAAGCTTGCCTTGCAGCACGCACGCGATGCGCTCAAGGCCCATGCCGGTATCGATGCTGGGCTTCGGCAGCGGCAGCAACTCCACCTCGCCGCCGGCGCTGACCTGCCGGTCAAACTGCATGAAGACGAGGTTCCAGATCTCCATGTAGCGCTGGTCGTCTTCGCCAAAGGGCTTGTCTTCGCCCGTCTCGCTCGCCTCAAGACCCAGATCAAAGTAGATCTCCGAGCATGGGCCGCAGGGGCCGGTCTCGCCCATCTGCCAGAAGTTGTCCTTCGCGCCCAGCTCGTAGATGCGGTTCTTCGGCACGCCTGCGGCCAGCCAGAACTGCTCAGCCTCGTCGTCGCGCGGGGTCTGCGCATCACCCTCGAAGATTGTGACGTACAGCCGGTCCTTGTCGATCCCGAACCAGTCCGGCGACGTCAGCAGCTCCCACGCATAGGCGATCGCGTCCTGCTTGAAGTAGTCGCCAAAGCTGAAGTTCCCCAGCATCTCGAAGAAGGTGTGGTGACGGCGCGTGAAGCCCACATTCTCCAGGTCGTTATGCTTGCCGCCCGCGCGGACGCACTTCTGCGAGGTGGTGGCGCGCACGTACGCACGCTGTTCCGCGCCCAGGAAGACGTCCTTGAACTGGTTCATGCCGGCGTTGGCGAACAGCAGCGTTGGGTCGTTGTGGGGGACGAGCGACGAGGAGTGGACACGACGGTGCCCTTTCTCCTCAAAAAACCGCAGAAAATCTTCGCGAATCTGGCTTCCAGTTAAGTGACGCATGGCCTATAAAGTCTAGCAGCGCGGATCGAAGTCCCCTTGCGTCCTCCCGCCCCGAAACTCCTGCACAGCGCCTGAACAGCGAAGCAGCCAGCGAGACGACCGCGCCCCAGGCGAGAAGAAAGCGAATCAAACCCAATCCGATCCCCACGCCGTCCCCTGGCCGGAGGGAGTGCCACCGCTACCTTCGGATTGCTGTTGACTCCCTGCCCACAACCCCAATGTCCGACAGCATGCTTTGGTAGAGTCGGAGAGTACTTCTTCGTCGAACGATTCACGTACGCCCACGAAGGTTCTAAGTTGCTGGAACACAGAACTGTTTTCGTGATTCAGGCTGCGCTACTCATGCTGATGAGCGGCGTCATCCTCTTCGCCTACCGCCGATACCGGCGGAAGCGCGGCGACAACAGTGCATGGTGGCTGGCCGCGGCATACCTTACCAGCGGCCTCGGCCTGGAATTGCTGGCAGTGGAGCACTCGCCTTACCCGCAAACCACCACAATCCTCGGCAACACACTCCTGCTCGCGTTCTGTGGTCTCGCCTGCCGCGGTCTTGCGGAAGCAACGGGACAGCGCGCGCGCCTGTGGATGGCCTTGCTGGCAGCAGACGCTGCGACCGTCGCAGCCTTCTCCTACTGGACCTGGATCTCGCCAAGCTGGCCGCTGCGATCCTTGGCATCCGGCATCGTAACGGCACTGATGTATGGCGCGCTGATCTGGCTGTTGGGTCAGGCGAAAGAGCGGGTGATTCAACCAGCCTTGCGGGCCATGATGGGGCTCTTCGCACTCCACATCGTGGTCAACGCGGCGCGCTTACTGGTGTGGCGCTACACGGGAACCAGCCTCTGGTTCAGCGGCATGAACATCCTCACCATCGGCGGCGTTGCGTTGAGCTACCTGTGGGCGGAAAGCCTCCGGGAGCAGGAACAGATGGAGTACCTGGCCATGACCGACCCGCTCACCGGCCTCTACAATCGGAGGGCACTGGATGTGATCGGCGTGCACGAAATACGGCGGGCCGCCCTTGCCGGCAGACCCTCCTCGGCTATCATGCTCGACGTCGATCGCTTCAAGGAGATCAACGACACCCAGGGCCACGCCGCCGGCGACTCTGCCCTGCGCGCCATCGCCGGCGTGGTGCAGAGCGTGTGCGACCGGGGTGTCCGCGTCGGTGGCGACGAGTTCTTTCTGCTGCTGCCGGATCATGATGAAGCCGCAGCAGCCGCAATCGCCGCGCAGATTCACCTCGCACTGGCCGGTCTCGTGCTTCTCAGTCCTTGGGATAAACGCTTTGCGGTCTCCGCGAGCATCGGCTGCGTCACCCTGCACGGCGAAGCCACCACCATCGGCGACCTCATGCACGCCAGCGATATCGTGCTCTTCCGCGAGAAGCAAAAGAGGCGCGGCGCAAGCTTGCACGGAGCGCGTGCCGCTCTCCGGGAAGAGAGCGACGGAGAACCCAGGGTCGCCCCTCCCGCGCAATAGTTAACAAGCCGCGCCTCCGAACTGATAATTTTGTGGTTGCCCGGCAGGCGATGGGCAATGAGCCAAATGGACCGACGCACTCTCTTTTCGATGCAGGCCGGGCTGCTCATCTTCTTGGGCGGGGTGATCCTGCTTGCCTTTCAGCGGCAGAGAAAGCAGCGGCGAGACCCCGGCGCCATGTGGTTTGCCGCCGCCTACTTTTGTTCCGGGATCGGGCTTGCGCTGCAGGCCGAGCGTGGCGTTATCCCGCCGTTTTGCTCCATCATTCTGGGCAATTTTTTCTTCATGCTCTTCGGCGCGTTGACGCACTACGCCATCTGCGCGACAACAGCACAGCGGAACAGGACCTGGACTTATCTGCTGGCGCTGGATGTGACCACCGTCTGCAACTTCGCTTATTACACCTACTGGCAACCGAACCTCATCTTCCGCGTTCAGGAAGCGTCGCTGGTGATGCTGGTGATGTACGTGGCCCTCATCACGGCACTGCTAAGAGTGCGCGAGCCTGTGATCCGTCCCGCGATGCGCAGCATGGCTGCTCTACTGGGCCTGCATTCCTTCTTTGGGTTCTTGCGGTTCACCGTGGAGGTGCAGAAGGCGAACGGGGATGTGCTGTTTTCCTGGCTCGGGGTCGTCACCATCGCCGGTCTTGCCCTCTGCTACCTATGGATGGACAGCCTCCGAGTCCATGCCGAGCTGGAACAGAGCGCCATGACCGATCCCCTGACCGGTCTGTACAACCGCCGGGTGCTCGAACTGATCGCCAGGCGCGAACTGCAGCGTGCAGCCCGCAAGAACCTTCCCTGCTCCGCGCTCATGATGGATATCGACCGCTTTAAACTCATCAATGATGAACTTGGTCACGCCGCAGGCGACTCATCGCTGTGCGCCGTCGCCGGTGTTCTGCAGGCCAGCCTTCGGTCCGTCGACATCGCAACACGGCTGGGCGGCGACGAATTCTTTGTCCTGCTGCCGGACGCGGATGAAACGACCGCGGCCCTGGTAACTGCACGCGTCCGCAACGCCATCGACAGCCTGCAGATGCGAACCATGGGTGGCCACGTCTTCTCCGTCTCAGTCAGTGTGGGCATGGTCACGCGGCGCGGAGCCGACATGACTGTGGAAGACCTGCTGCACGCCAGCGACATCGTGCTTTATCGCGAAAAGCAGGTCAATCGCAGCATCAATCCGTCAGGCACAGGAGGCCTTCAGGCCGGCGGTGCCCAGGTCCAGCCCTCCAACGCATAGTCTGGATCGCGCGGTGACGGCAACTGGTAGAAACCATCACGATGCTGCGCCATCACCATGCAGCTGACCAGCGCGTCGAAGGCATCTTCACCGCCGCGCGCCTTCGCCAGAACAGTCCGGCTTAGAGCAGCATAGGCCGGGTCGGTGCGTCGCTTCCGAAGCAGGTAATCCGCACGCCGCTCGGGATTCGACTTATGCACCGGCCCAGTATTCAAACGGGAGTACATCTCTACCACCAGCGGAATACCAGGCTCCGGCCGGTCAAAGGGCCAAACTCGGAAACCAGCCGCGTGCAGATGCTGCAACGTCCGCATGCCCCGAAGTGATGCCGTCCCCACCGAACCAGATCCACCGATCTGAAAGACCGACTTCGGCGTAATCCCCTTGACTCGCAGCGCGCGCTCTTCTTCCGGGATGTGTGCCGCCAGCTTGCAATCAATATCTGTGGCCCGCAGCATCCGGTGCAGTTGCTCCCCGCTGAACTCGGCGGGACGTTTGTGCGGCTTGCCCCAGAAGCGGCGATCCTCGCTCTCCCGCGACAGCCACCGCTCCCCATGCTCCGCGACCGTATGCCAGAACTGCGGCGCTGTCTCCGCACCCACCTCGCGCAAAAACCAGGCAGGAAAGCTGAAACAGAAGTCGAACCCGACCACCAGCGCCGGGTCCTTCTCTGCCAGCATCACAAGCCACTCGGCAACCTCGCCGCGCGTCCGTCCGCTCTCGACACGCACCTTGCCCTGCTGCCACACCGCCGCGACGATGTGCCGTCGCTGGCCCGGCAGATCAACACGGCCGGACCAGTCAATCGCAACAACCGTCGTGGGTGCCGTGGGCTTCACTGATCCCGAGGCTACCGTAGCCGCACCGGCGCTGCGTCCACCTTGATGCGGAAGAGCTGGTACGGCTTCACGCGCATGTCCTGGCCGTTATGCATCGTCGGCTGCCGGTGTAGCTGGTTCGCTGTCACGTAGAGGTAGCCGTCCTCACCCAGCGACATCGTATCCGGCCATAGCAGTCTCGGATCGTGCGCCAGCGTTTCGATCAAGCCGGTCTGAGGATTCCAGCGATGGATGCTGTTGGTCACCGGATCGGTCAGGTAGACGGCGCCATTCGCATCGGACTCAAGCCCGTCCGACGGCATCTTGCCCGTAGCAACACGAACAGTCGCTGCCACCTGCGTGTCCGACTTCGTCCTGTCGCGCAGGGCGTCGGTCGAGACAGCATAGAGCTTCGTCGAGTTGATTGGGCAGTAGTACAGCGTGCTGCCGTCAGACGAGATCGCGATACCATCGGCGGCAAAGTTCACCGGCGTCGGCGGGTAGCCCGGCAGCGTCTGGTAGACCGGCTGGCCCTCCGCAAACATTAGGAATCCATCCTCCGCCAGCACGCTCGAGTGCTGATTCAACCGGCGAAAGCTCTTCCCCGTCGCCAGGTCCACAACGATGATCGCGTTCGGTCCCTGCGAGGACGAATCCGTAATGTAAGCAGTCCCATGGATCGAATCCGACGCAGCCTGTCCGGGCTTGCGGTCAGCCGTCGGGTGTTTAGCGTCCTTCGCTGCCACATCCGCACTGGCGCCAGGCGCACTGCCCACGGCGTACTGCGGATCCAGCGTGCCCTGCTCGCCCTTGCGCAGGTCGAATCGCACGTCATTCATGTAGCTGTTGGGGCCGGCCGTCTCCGGCGGCAGCAGAATCGTCTTGACGATCTTGTTCGTCGCCAGGTCGATGCACACCAGCTTCGCGCCGCCCGGGACGACGTTCTTCAGCAACGGAGCGCCCGTATCCAACGCCCAGAGACGGTCTTCCGGATCGACCACAACCGACTGCACGCTGACGAAGTGCGTCTGATTGTCGGCCTCGTTCATGTAAGCATTCGGATTCGGCTTCGAACGCCCGGCCCAGTCGTTTACCGATGCATCCGGGTACGCAACGGCCTTACCCTTCACAACCTCCGCAACGGTGAACGGCACATCGTCACCCCACCGCGGGAAATTCACAAAGATCCGGCCCGACCGCGAGACCGTGACACCCGTCGGCATAGGACCGTTGAAGGTCGCCACTGACTCAAGCTTGCCGACGGTGATATCGGTCGGTGCAGGTGCATTACGCTGCGCGGAAGCAGCAGGAACAGTCGAGACAAGAGCAGTAGCAGCCGCCAGGCCGAGAATCGCGCGTTTCTTCATGATTTCTGTGATGCCTGGAGGTCCGCAACCATCCAGATGGCCGCTCACGCCAAGTTGATCCAAACGCGAAACGCGCTCAAGATCGAAAGTCCGGGTGGGCCATTCTTCGGAGAATAAGAGTGCAGTCTTCAGGAGGATGCATCCCGCCGCGCCCTGGCTACAGGTCGTCGACGTCCGCCTCAACCCGATCCAGCACCTGCTCGCCAGCCTTCAGCGACCGCAGTACCGCAAAGATCGACTTGGAAGAGAACCCAGCAGCCGTCAGCCGTCTCAGAACCCGTGCAGTGCTCTTGTCGTCCGTAGGTGCCGGGATCCGCTTGCGCTCCATGTGCGTCCGCACCAGCGCAATCTCATCCACACCGTCGTACGCCTCGGACAACGTTGACGAGATCAGGTCGCCGGCAATGCCCTTCTGCTGCAGATCCTGCTGCACCCGCCGGCGGCCCAGGCTTCGGTTCTCCTGCCGCAGCTTGGTAAAGTCCGCGGCAAAGCGCTCATCGCTCAGGTATCGCATCTCTTTCAGCTTGATCAGGATGCGATCCATCATCGCCTCGCCCTCTTCCCCAGGCTCGGCGCGATCTTTCATCTTGCGGCGCAGATCGCGCACGGACTGCATGCGCGCGCCCAGCGACTTGCAGGCGTAATCGAACAGCTCCAACTCGGTCAGCGGTTCCTTCGACTTTCGCTTTGCAAACGGCATGAAGACAAGATTACGCGTGCCGCACAAGCCAGCCCTGTTGTTCTGTGTTTAGAATTGGCCCCGCAAGGAGAAATCATGCTGACGCGCCGCCAATTTACGAAGACCGTTGCCGCATCTGCCGCAGGCATCGCCCTGAGTTCGACCGCAAAGAGCTACGCCCGTGTCATGGGCTCGAACGAGCGCGTGCACTGTGCCGTTATCGGCCTTAACAGCCGTGCCTATGCGCACCTGAGCAGTCTGTACGCCAACCGCAATGCCGCGGCCATCACGCACGTCTCCGACGTGGACTCCACCATCCTGGCAAAGTACGCAGCCGCCACCGAGAAGCGGATGGGCACCGCGCCCAAGGCTGAAGGCGACTTCCGCAAGGTCCTCGAGAGCAAGGACGTTGACGTCATCACCATCGCCACGCCTGACTTCTGGCACACACCCATGGCCATCATGGGCATGCAGGCGGGCAAGGATGTCTACGTCGAAAAGCCCTGCAGCCACAATCTGCATGAGGCCGAACTCATCGTCGCCGCCCAGAAGAAGTACGGCAAGGTGCTGCAGATGGGCAACCAGCAGCGCTCCTCGCCCCACACCAAAGAGGTTGTCGACCAGATCCACAGCGGCCTCATCGGCCGCGCCTACTACGCGAAGGCCTGGTATACCAACAATCGCGGCACTATGGGCACAGGCAAGCTCGCACCCACACCCGCCACTCTCAACTGGGACCTGTGGCAGGGCCCTGCACCGCACCGCGCCTACAAGGACAACGTTCACCCCTACAACTGGCATTGGCTGAAGATCTACGGCACCGGCGAAACCCTGAATAACGGCACGCACGAAGTCGATGTCTGCCGCTGGGCCCTCGAAGTCCCCGGCTATCCCAGCCGCGTCACCGCATCCGGCGGACGCTATCACTTCAAGGATGACTGGGAGTTCTACGACACCCTGAACACCAGCTTCGAGTACGGCGACAAACTCATCGAGTGGGAGGGCCGCTGCTGCAATGACATGCCCATCTACAACCGCGAGCGCGGACTGGCCGTCTACGGCACCACGGGCACTGTCATCATCGACCGCGACGGTTACGAGATCCACGATCTGAAGGGCAAGATGACGAAGGAGTACAAGATCCCGAAGGTGGCCAAGACCTCCAGCAGCGACACCGTCGGCGCCGACTCCATGACGGACCTGCACTTCACCAACTTCCTCGACGCCATCAAGACACCGGGAACGAAGCTCGACTCGCCCATCGATGACGCCAGCAAGTCCGTTGCGATCCTGCTGATGTCTAACATCGCCTACGAACTGAAGCGCGACCTGAAGGTAAACACCACAACAGGCGCCTTCGTAAGCGATCCCGCCGCAACCGCACTTCGCACCCGCACCTACGAAAAGGGCTGGGAGCCGAAGCTCACCTAAACCGGCATTTGTACGAACGCAGCATGACAGATAGGATCGGCGGCATGAGACTCAGCATTCTGACTCTTGCCGCCGTTTCTCTTTGCACCGCCGCACACCTGCAGGCGCAGGACCCGACGGACCGGTCTGAAGAAAACTGGAAGTCCGTCTGCAAATCCGCGCAGGCAACACCTTTGCCCATCCAGCCTCCTGCAGGTCCCCTCTCCGCCAGCCAACTGCCAGCCTGCGACGAACAGGCGCTGTACTACGGCCCAGGCAGCAAGCCGAACTATGCCGCAGCCTTGCAATGCGGTTGGTGGCAACGCGCCCATCCACGCCCAACCGTCGGCGATATGTTCTATGGGCCGGGCGTGCTGACCATGCTCTACGCCAACGGGCGAGGCGTCGAACGCAACTACGATCTCGCAATCCGCTTCGCCTGCGAAAACGACTGGGCCGCCCCGGCGGAACAGGCCTCCCGCATCGGCCACCTGGAGTACCTCCGCACAACTCACGCCACCACTGGCAACTTCGACCTGTGCGACGACATCACCAGCGGACTCAGCATGGGCACCTGCCAGGCAGTGACCTCGGACAAGGTCAAGACCGCTCGCGATCGCAACATTGCAGCAGAGGTCTCCACGCTGCCCCCTGCCGCAAAGCTGCTGCTACCAAACCTGCAGAAAGCAGAACAGGCCTTTGAACAGAGCCGAACCCGCAACGAGATCGATCTCTCGGGAACGGCAAGAGGCATGTTCGCGCAGCAGGAGGAAGACAAACTGTCCGATCAGTTTCTGATCAACCTCCAACGCTTCCACAAACGCGACGTACCGGCTACATCCGCAGCAGAACTCGCAAAGCTCGACACGAAGCTGAACGCCACCTACCAGCAGTTGCAACATGCGCCAGCCAAGAGCTGGCAGTTCGGCACCATCAAGCCCGAGGGCATCCGCGAAACAGAGCGCGCCTGGTTAAAGCTGGTAGATGCCTGGACCAGCTTCGCCCGCGCCGCGTATCCGGACCTGCCACAAACAACAGTGCGTGCGCAGCTCATTCGGCTGCGCACGCACCAGTTGCAATCACTGCTAAGTCTGTCGAAAGGATCCTAGGCGCTGTAACCCATATCGGCCAGCGTCTTACGCATCGACGCAAAGCTCTTCATCACGCCCGGCATCGGATCGTCACCGTGGATCTCATACTCCAGGTCAACCACACCCGGATACTTGAGTTCGACCAGCGTCTCGAAGATCTTGCGCACAGGCATAACACCCTCGCCCACCGCAACCTGGCTCTCCTTCGCCTTCGGATCAGCCAGATCCTTGATGTGCATCGCCAGCAGCCGGGGCCCAACCTCACGCAGCGTTGCCGGAATATCATCGCCCGCACGCATCGCATGGCCCACATCCACACAGCAGCCCATCCGCTTATCCATCTTTCCGATCAGCTTCAGGATGTCGTGCGGCGAAGGCCACTCCTTGTCCTCAGGACCATGATTGTGGATGGCAAGCTTGATGTCGTACTTCTTCACAAAGCTCTCCACGCGGCCCAGCGCCTCATGCGACGGCGATCCCACGATCATCGGGATCCCGGCCGACTTCACATACTCAAACTTCTGCCGGATATCCTCATCCTCATCCTTCGGGAAATAGATCGTCCCATCGGCGGTCAACGTCAGCCCTGCAGCGCGATACTCCGCAGCCTGCTTCGGCGCAGCGTCCGGCGGTGTCATCGGAAGATGCACGTCCTTCAGGTTCAGGTAAGGCGTCTTCAACTGATGCATGAAGTCGATTAACTGGGACGGGTTGAACTTACGAAACGTATAGCTCGCAATACCCAGGCGAACCGGCGACGGCTTCAACGCGTAACCAAACGAGAAGCGCGGTGCCGCTGCTACTGCCGATGCCATCAGCATCGTCTTCAGTGCGGAGCGGCGGGACAACGGATGATTCAACATTGATGAAGCTCCTTAACGATTCCGCTTACGCTTCGTCCAGCTTGACCCACTTGGCCTTCATCTGCGCCTTGATGACGAGTTCAGCCGCCAGCAGTGCCTGTACCTGGTCCTGTGCCGTATGCGTGCGGTGCACGATGTCAGAGACGAACTGGCGGCCAAACGGCAGATCGACATTGTTGCAATCGATAAAGCGCTGCTGCTTGCCATCCACCACGAACAAATTGTTGCCCGTCTTGTTCACGCCAACATTCGTATACTTGCGCGCCTCAATGTAACCCTTGGTACCAAGAATGAACAAGCGGCCATCGCCCCACGTGCCCAGACCATCCGGCGTAAACCAGTCCAGACGCACATAACCGAAGCCACGATCGCCGCGCAGCACCATGTCGCCAAAGTCCTGGAACTGTGGATGATCCGGATGTCCAACGTTCGACACCTGCGACTCAACAATCTCCGCCGACTTGCTGCCCGTGTAGTACAGGAACTGATCCACCTGATGCGAACCAATGTCGCACAGGATGCCGCCATACTGCTCCGGCTTGTAGAACCAGTCAGGTCGAGGATCGGCGCCACCGCCGTTGCCGCCACCCTGCACCACCTGGTGCGGCGCGATATTGATCGTCTGAATCACGCGACCGATCGCACCGGAGTGCACCAGTTCGCCGGCCTTCACCGCCGCCTTTACCTCAAGCCGCTCGCTGTACAGGATGCCGTAGATCCGGCCCGTCTCTGCAATCGTCTTGCGGATGGCTTCGACCTGCTCCAGCGTGGTCGCGCCGGGCTTGTCGCTCAGGAAGTCCTTACCGCGCTTCATCGCACGCACACCCAGCGGCGCACGCTCGTTCGCAATAGTCGAGCTCAGGACAAGCTGGATATTCTTGTCATCCAGGATCGCCTCCTCGTTCATCACCTGCTTCGCGTCCGGATAGCGCTTGCGAAACCGTTCAATCTTGTTCGGCTCGGCACCGTACCAGGCCACCAGCTTGCCGCCACCGCGGATGATGCTGTCGGTCATGCCGTAGATATGGTCATGGCTCATGCCGCAGACGGCAAAGTTGATCGTCTCCGTCGGCTTGATCACCGGGCCCGCTTCAATCACCTCATGCGTGATGTTGCCCTGATCAAAGCCGCCCGCATAGGCCAGCATCTCCGGCATCGCTGCCCCCATCACTCCGGCTGCTCCCGCACGCCGAAAGAACTCACGCCGATTGACGTTATCCACTGTTCCCATGATCCTTGCACCCCGGCGGCATGCTGCCGCGCCAAACGTATCCAAGTTACACGACGCAGCAGGCTGCGCCAACGTGCCAGATTCTGCGTCTAAGAATGGTAAGGGGAGCTGTACATGCGGCGTGTTGTCTTTGGGTTAGTTTCGGTACTGTTGGCAGCACTGCCAGCCATGGCCCAGGACGGCCTCGGCAAACTGGATCCCACACCCCCTGCCGGCAAAACGCCGGAGCAGATCGTCGAAGAGATGGGCAAGCATGAGTCCGCCTTCGCCAAGGCCCGCGAAAACTACACCTTTCGCCAGACCGTCGTCATGCAGACCATCAACGACGACAACGGCAAGCCCGACGGCGAGTATCGCCAGGTCACCGATGTCGGCTTCAATCGTGATGGCACACGCAATGAGACCGTCGTCTTCGCGCCGCAGAACACCATGGAGCGCGTCATCATCGACCAGTACGACTTCGAGGATCTGCGCCTGCGCATCCCGCTCGTCCTCACCACCGAAGACCTGCCCAACTACGACGTCAAATACCTCGGCAAGCAGCGCGTCGACGAACTCGACACCTACGTCTTCCAGGCCACACCCCTGCACGCCGACCTGAAGCACCGCTTCTTCGAAGGCAAGGTCTGGGTCGATCAGAAGGATCTGGAGATCGTCATGATCAACGGCAAGAACACGCCGGACGACCTGAAGAACGGCCACTTCTCCATTCCCTTCACCACCTACTACGAGCAGGTAGACACGGTGAACTGGTTCCCCACCTACACGCGCGCCGACGGCACCGTACACTTCGCAGCCAGCAGCCGAAACGGCCCGGCGAACGACATCCACATGCGCAACACGGTCAAGTACACGGACTACCGTCGCTTCCGTTCGTCCTCGCGCATCTTCTACAACGGCCAGGACATCACGGATCAGGCCAAGCCGGACGAGAAGCAGCCAGCACCGCAGGCCGCTCCAAAGAAGTAAGACTTCATCAATAAGAAGCGCGGCCGAAGAGATCCTCTTCGGCCGCGCTTCTTATTTGTTCCGTCGAGCTACTACGCAGCCGTAGGCATTAGCTCCGAGAGACGCAGCCGATAGTCCTCCAGAGCCGCATCCCGATGCTTGCCGTACCGCACCGTCAGCTCCGCATCCTTGCCATGGAAGTGCCGCGAAAGCTGCTCCAGCAGTAGCCAGTCGTGCCACCGCCCGCCGGCCTCCTGCATGCTCTCAAAGCGTACCGCCAGCGCATGTGTCGCGGAACCCTCCGGCGCGCTCTCCGCCACATACCGGCACAGCTTCGCCGCCTTCCGAACCGTGTGAAGCTCATCCTCATCCAGCATCGCGACCGAATACTGCTCGTTCGCCTCAGCCGACGGTCCTTTCATCTTTTTCTGCCGGATGAGGGCCGTCGTCTGCTCCGCAAACCAGCCCTGCAAACGCGCTGACAGCGAAGCCTCGGTTGCGGTCACCTCGCGAGGAGACTTCAACGCATGCTCCAGCGCCTGTAAATCGGCGGCCAGCTTCTCCACCTGCGCATGCAAAACAATCTGCAGCTTCACCGCCTCGCGATCGCGCTCGTCTTCCAGGTACTTCCGCAGCTTCTTCGCCTGCCGCCGCATGATATCGCCGGGCGAATCCCGATGCACCGCCGACTTCGACGGCGCGTCCATGCGGATAATCGTCGTCTGCACATCCAGATCACGCACCACACCCGCCGCGCGCCGCACCTTCATCAAACGTCGCCGAACAGCCTTCGCCTCGGCCGCGTAGTCGGGCAGGCGGATCGGCTTGGCGCCCGTCGACAACATCTCCAGCAGACGCATCTGTGCTTCCACGCGACGCGTGCTCGTCCGCAGCTTATGCACTGCGCCCACCTCCGCACCGGTAACAGCAACCAGCATGGCTGCATCCAGCGCAACCACCTGCGCAGCTAACGCGATGAGCGGCGTAATCCGCACGGAGTTCTTTCCCTTAACTGCAACTGTCATGGTCCATTCGATGCAGAAGTACCGGCGCCGGCGTAATTTCCCGCCACAATCCCACATCGGCACGGCATCCTCCGCGCGATGCGAAACGGCGTAGCAACAGGCACATCGAGCGCATCCAATCGCCAGAGGATCCCAACATCATGGCGCGGCAGCATGTACAGGAACATATCGACCTGATCGCGAAGCATGAGCAGGAATTCTTCGAGAACCGAACCCGAATGGAGCGCGCAGGCGACGCCATCGCCAGCTTCGCCGGCAGCCTTCGCTTTGTGGCCCTGCACCTGGTCTGCTTCGCCGCCTGGATTCTTTGGAACACGCTACCGGCTCTGGCCGACCGGCACTTCGATCCCTACCCGTTCGCCATGCTCGACACCATCGTGGCCATCGAAGCCATCCTTCTGGCCAGCTTCATCCTCATGCGGCAATCCCGCACCAGCCGCCGCTCCGACGAGCGCGACCACCTGATTCTGCAGGTGCTTCTTCTCACGGAGAAAGAAGTCACGGCGCTCTTGCAGGTCACTCGCAAGATCGCCGCCCACCATGGCATGGAAAACGTCACACGCGATCGTGACCTTGCAGCCCTCGCCCGTGAGACACCCATCGACGAAGTCGCAGAGAACATCAAGGAAAGCTTCCAGCAGGAACAGTAGGACTCGTACAACCAACGCACAAACGCCCCGCACTTCCATCGGAAGAGCGGGGCGCTTAGAAACTAGAGGACGAGCCTAGATGCTGCTGCCGCGGCCGAAGAGCAGCCACAGGATCACAAGCAGAACGATAAGGCTCAGGCCGCCGCCGCCGTAATAACCAGCACCAGGTCCCATGTAATAACCACCACCACCGAAGACCAGCAACAGAACGATCAGCAGCACAATCAGCATATTCTTAACCCTCACAAAGAAGTTCGCTCGACAAGCACCGCCGATCGCGATAGTGGTACGAGTCCCCTAAGTGCAAAAGGGATGTCTGACGCTTTGCACGTCATGCTTCCGCTGGCTGTTTTTCGCTCCGCACCTTCCGGATAAAGTCCTGCAGCCGCTGGCCGCGCTTGCTGGCAAAGACCTCGTCACTCACAGCGACCTCACGCATCCGATCCAACCGGAAGTGCCGAAAGTCATCGCGGCGACGGCACCACGCCACCAGCGTCCACCGATTGCCCCAGAAGAACAAGCCCAGCGGATGCACCGCCCGTTCCGTCTCCCGGCCCGCCTCATCCGTATAGCCAAAGCGCATCACGCGATTCTTGGTACAGGCCTCATGCAGACGGTCCAGCAACTTGCGCGTCTGCGCAGGATGCGCGAACGAAGGCGCAAACAGCAGCACGCGATCCACCCGGCTGCGATGCTCCGCCGGCAGCGCCGCCTCGATCTTCACCAGAGCATCGTTCGCCGCGCTCTGCGTCGACTCACTGCCCCATGCACCAGCCATACGCGCGCCCAGCACCAGCGCCGTCATCTCCTCCGGCGTAAAGTGCATGGGCGGCAGATGCTCGTCCTTGCGCAGCGTGTACCCCACACCCGCCTCGCCGGTAATGGGCGTCCCCGTACGCTGCAGGTCCGCCACATCGCGGTACAGCGTGCGTGGCGAAATCTGCAGACGCTCCGCCAGTTGCGCCCCCGTCATCATCCGACCGGAACGCAACAGGCTGACGATTCGAAAGAGTCGATCGGCGCGTCGCATGCTACTGCCATCCTACTGCCACGTCTCCGTTAGGAAATTGCATGGATTCCGATGTGATTGCCTTCCGTGTCCTCGATGACGCAGAACGTCCCCGCGACACCATCGACCACCATCGCCCCGGTCACAAGCTGTCCCCCGGCCGGGGCAACGCGTGCCATTGCATCGGCCAGCGGACCGTGGATATGCAGATAGACCAGCACACCCGCAGCAGACGGAACCCGGCCCGGCCGCCGTATCAGCGCACCCGTTACCGCGCCATCATGCAACGGAAACATGTACATGGGTTCGTCGTGCCCCACGTCGATCAGGCACTCTGCCAGCACGGCCTCGTAGAAAGAAACAGCGCGCGTAATGTCTGCAGTGGAGACTTCAAACCAGGTAAGTCCGCCCTTCGGCAGTGCCTTCTTCTCGATATCGCTCATGGAGTGCTCCTAAGGCGGTGAGTTACCGCACAGGAGTCACACTACTGACACCCTACTGACAACATGGTGTCAGCAGAGATTGCCGCTTGTAGGATTTTGGGATTCAGCGCGAAACGACTTTGCACTGCAAAAAGAACGGCGAGATCCTAATGGATCTCTTCCAGCGCGCCAATCTGGTCCGGCGTCATCTCACCGCGCAACTGCAGCTGCATATGCGTATACGCCTGCTCCAGCTCCGCCCGGGCCTGGCTCGTCCGCTCGATCTCGCTGAACAGCTCCGTCTCCGAAACGTTCCCGGAGCGCTTCAACGACTCCAGCTTCGACTGAGCTTTCGTGAAGGCGTCATAGCGCTGTTGCAGCGTCTCGCGGTTCTGCTGGAAGATGCCATCCATGCGCTTCTGCTGATCGCCGTTGATACCCAGCGACTTCGCAACCTTCTTGTCGTCCCACCAGCGGCCGGTCGGAGCCAGGCCACCACGTGCGCTACCACTCGAGACTCGCGGACCACCCTGCGACCGCGAAGGATCGCCGCCCGGCATACCGATGCCGCCTCGGCCCGGCATGCCTGGCATGCCCATCCGTCCGCCGCCACCGGGCATCCCCATGCCACCGCCACCGTGCATGCCACCACCACCGCGCATGCCGCCACCGCCCGGCCCCTGCGCCGGCGAACTCGCAGCAAGCAGCATCGCTGCCGTCAGTGACAGTATTCGGATTGTCTGTACCAGCTTCACGACCCTAACCCCTGAAAAACCCTAGTTCTCGTGCTCCCCTTCTCTTTGGGGGGATGCTACGAACCGGAATGCCTGCGCGACCCACCTTACTCCATATTGCCGTGGCGCCCGGCATCGGACGCAGGCTTCAACCCCAAAGCATCGACGGCGGACAAATCAGACGTGAGCGCGTCATCGATCGACGTGAGCAGCTGATTATCCGTCGCAATCTCCGACGCCGACGACAACACCGCAGGAGCGCTGATCGACGCGGCGTTCGGCATAGCATCGTCGCTGCCACGGCCGGAAAAGTGCCCCACCCCAACCGCAACCGCTGCTACCGCAATCGCGGCCATCGACCATTGCGGCACCGCCACCCAAAGTGCACGCCGCCGCGCGGCCGGCACCAGAGATGGCGCAGTAGCAGCCCGGCGCTCCGCCCAATCCAAAGTCTCGGCGCGATAGCTGTGCAACGCAGACTTCAACTCTGCCAGCTCCAGCTCCGCATCGGCATCGTCATGCAGTTCCGACAACGTCCCCGCGCTCGGGCGGCCTGCCAGCAGGTCCGCAAACTGCTCGTCTGTGAGGGCGTGATGTTGTCTCATACTCTGCCTCCTCCGACGCGGGTACGTACAGATTTTACTGCCCGGTGCAGGTGCGTTTTCACAGTATTTACGGGCATATTCATCGCCTGTGCGATCTCCGCCAGTTCCATCTCTTCGATAAACCGCATCAGGAAGACGCTGCGCTGATTCGGCGACAGCTCATCCATGGCGGCATGCACCTGCAGCGCCTGTTCCCGCGCCAGCAAAGACCCCTCCGGCGACGACCCGCTACTGCGCAGGTGATTCGCCATGTCCGTCGCGTCCACTGCCGTGGCATGCGCCTTCCGCCAGAACTTGAACTTCTGCGTGCGCGCATGGTCCCGGATCAGATTCACCGCAATCCCGGTAAGCCACGTATTCACGCTGCACTCACCGCGAAAACCCGCGCGGTTGCGATACGCCTTCAGCAGCGTGTCCTGCACGATGGTGTCGGCCAGATCCTCATCACGTACCGAAGCCACCACAAACCGCAACAACCGCGGCCGGTACGTCCGCGCCAGCGCGTCGATGTCGTCGAGCTCTGAGAGCGTCTTGTCCTGCACGAAATTCAGCACACTAGCGTGGAGAGTATAGGCCATGGGTCATTTCCTGCGTCTTCGGCACCAGCAGTGGATGCGGATCGAGTTCCCACCGGCTCGTGCGGGCCCGGCGAAGGTGTGGTGTCTGCACAATTTGGGACGAGCAGCCGTTGCAGGCGTGTACATCGCCACACAGATTTCCTGCTCACATCCACCCGCCGCAGCCGTCGCACCCTCGAATCCCCGGCCCATTCCGCCTCCGTAACCCCGGGGCGGTAGGATGAAGCTGCAACTATGGATACACTTCGACTTCGCCAGGCCACCGCGGCCGACCACGCGGGCACGGAAGACTCGGTCCCGCTCATGAGCCCGACGCTCACCCGTGAGCAGTACGTGGATGTCCTGCGCCGCTTCTACCGCATCGTCCGCGCCTGGGACGCCTGGGCCGACCAGCACGCACCGGAAGACCTCCGCGCCATGGTCGCCGAACGCCGCCGCGCCTCGCTGCTCGCCGACGACCTCAAAACCATGGGCGAGTCCGCTCCCCCTACGGAAGATGACGTTCCCAACGGCCCCATGACAGCAACCGCAGTCGCAGGAGACCCGCGCGCCGTCTTCCTCGGCCGCATGTACGTCATGGAAGGCTCAACCCTCGGCGGCCAGCTCCTCGCACGCCACGTCGAACAGCAACTCGGTCTGCAGCCAGGCCTCGGCGACAGCTACTTCGCCGGCTACGGCGATCACACCGGCCAGCGCTGGCGCGAATTCAAGTCCCTGCTGGAAGCACTCCCCGAAGACGACGCCGATACCGTCATCGCAAGCGCCAAAAACATGTTCACCCTCTTCGGCGACAGCATGCGAACTTCCATCGCGCCAAAAGAGATCGTCGCCGCGTCCTAAGCCGGTAACGAAAGCGGCACGTCGGCAAAACGGCAGCGCCAGGCAACGCATCGAACTCAAGCAGAGATGAGTGTTGACCTGGCAAACCCTTCCACCCCGCTCCCCGCGGTAGCCGATCCCATAACGCTGGACAACTGTGCGTCCGAACCCATTCGCATCCCGGGTTCCATCCAGCCGCATGGATTCCTCCTGGGCCTCGATGAAACCCACGAACACGTGGTGCTTGCCAGCGAAAACGCAAGGGACTTCCTCCAGACACCACTCAAGCTCATCCTCGGCGCCCCGGTAAGCGTTCTCTTCGAACGAGAACTCACCTCCATGATCCAACGCCAGAGCTGCTCGTCCGACCCGGATGGCATGATCAGCTACGTGGGCGCCTTCCGCATCCACGACGACCTCTTCTCCGTCGTCACCCACTGCGTCGAAGGCAAGCGCATCCTCGAGTTCGAGCGGCAGGACCGCCTCGTCGGCTCCGAGATGATGAACACCGTCATCACCAACTTCGTCGCAACCCTCTCCCGGCTCGAGACCGAGCAGGAGCTCTGCGACGCCATCACCAAGCAGGTAGCGGCTATGACCGGCTTCGACCGCGTCATGCTCTACAGCTTCGATGAAGAGGGCAACGGCACCGTCCGCTCCGAAGCCAACAGCGGTCTGCTGCCCACCTACATGAATCTGCGCTTCCCCGCGTCAGACATCCCGCAGCAGGCGCGCGACCTTTACGTCCTCAACACCGTTCGCATCATTCCAAACGGCAACTACGTCCCGTCGCCGTTGCGCAGCTCCGACGGCGCACCTCACATCGTCGACCTTTCGCTCTCCGTCCTGCGCTCCGTCTCGCCCATCCACCTCGAGTACATGCGGAACATGGGCACGGCCTCGTCCATGTCCATCTCCATCCTCAGCGAAGGCCGCCTGTGGGGCCTCATCAGCGGGCATCACTCGCAACCCCGCATGGTGCCGTTCCTCGTCCGATCCGCATGTGACATGCTCTCCAAGCTCGTCGGCACGCAGCTCACCACCTTCCGCACCGCGGCCCGGTTGCAGACGCTCACCAAGTTCCACGCCGTTCAGCGCGAACTCCTCACGCACATCGCCGCTCAGTTCGACTACATTGGCGGCATCGGCTCACAGATGGACCTCGTCCGCCAGGTCACCGGCGCAGACGGCGCGGCACTCTGGGTCGATGGTGACTTCCAGCACGTCGGCATCACGCCTGACCGCGAATCAGTGGCACGCATCGTAGAGTGGCTCGACAATCAGCCTGAGCTCGACCTCTTTGAGACGCGCTACCTCGAAAGCGTCCTCCCTTGGGCAAGAGAGATCGCACCGGTCGCCGCTGGCTTACTCGCCATTCGCGTCTCCGACATCCGCCAGAAATACCTTCTGTGGTTCCGTCCGGAACTCGTACAAACCGTGCAGTGGGCGGGCGAACCCATCAAGCTCAAGGGACCGGATGACCGTCTGAACCCAAGAAAATCCTTTGAAAGCTGGCGCGAAACATTCCGTGGACAGGCCCGCCGCTGGACCAGCGCGGAGATGTCCTCTGCCCGCGAATTCCGTGCCGCCATCACCACCATCAGCCTCCGCCGCGCAGAAGAAGAGGCCGAACTCTCCAACGCGCGCTTCGAGCAGCTCACCCACGCCCTGCCCGAAAAGATCTTCACCGCCGACGACGCCGGCAACATCCTCTACGTCAACGACCGCTGGCGCGAGGCCGGCCTCTCCGAAGGCGGACGCTGGTACAGCCAGGGCCGCCTGTCGCCCGAAGACGAAGAACGCATCGCAGCCGTCTGGCGCGAACACGTGGAGAGCGGTGAGTTCTTCGAAGAAGAGATCCGCCTGCTCACCGGATCCGATAACGTACCGCGTTGGAACCTCGTCCGCGCTGTTCCCTTCATGCGCCGCGGTGCCGCCCGCGCCGGCTGGATCGGCTCCATGTTCGATCTCACCGAACGCCGCGAACGCGAAACCGCGCTTCGCATGACAGAGAAGCTCGCCCTCACCGGCCGCATGACCTCCGTCATCGCGCACGAGATCAACAACCCGCTCGAATCCATTACGAACCTGCTCTATCTCATCCGGCATGACCTCGTGGAAGGCTCCGACGCAATGCAGTACGTCAGCCAGGCAGAGAGCGAACTCGTCCGCATCTCCGGCATCACCAAGCAGACACTACGCTGGAGCCGCGAAAACTCCGGCGGATCCGAAAGCTTCACCGCAGGCGCAGTCTTCGCCGACGTGCTCCGTCTCTTCCACGGCAAGATTCGCAACCGCCACGTAACCGCTGAACTGCGTGGTGGCGACGACATTGAGATTCAAGGCATCCAGGGCCAGATCCGGCAGGTCATCGCCAACCTCGTCGCCAACGCAATCGATGCAGCACGCGTCGGCGGCACCGTCTGGATAGATGCAGGCTACGCATCCGACACCCTCGTCGAAGTGCGCGTGGGAGACGATGGCATCGGCATGTCGCCAGAGACAGTGCGGCATCTCTTCCAGCCGTTCTTCTCCACCAAGGGCGACCTCGGCAACGGCCTGGGCCTCTACATCTCGCACGAGATCATCGAGCGCCACGGCGGTGAACTGCGCGTAGAGAGCGAACTGGATAAGGGCACTGTCATGCGCATACTTCTGCCGCGCAAGACACAGGTACGCACCGGAACCATGCGCGAAGGCGAAGACCTGCTGGCATAGAACGCGGGTAGCACGCGAGTCCCAATCCCTCGTCTCACATCTCGGAACTCCCCCATCGCGTTCGGCCGAATCGCCGACACATGATGAATCCTGGGATCTGGAGGAAACGGCGCGCGGCATCAAACGTGCGTCTTAATCGCCATGAGAAGCTGTGCCATCACCTTGGCGGTCACCGTCGCCACGCTCCTTCTTCCTGCAGCCTCACGGGCGCAGGCCAGCACGGCAACAGCCACGGAAGCCATACGCCTCAACGTCTACGCCCTCGGCACCTATGCCCGCACCGACTACGGCTATCCCCCGCGCGCTGGCGGCATTGCCGTCGGCGGCGGAGCCGGTTTCACCGTGCCCCACCTGCACCACATCGAACCGGCTCTGGATATCCGCTACAACTACGTCACCAACGAGTCCATCAGCCAGTCCGTCTTCTCCGGCGGTCTCCGCGTCGCCTACAACGTAAGCCGCTTCCATCCTTACGGAGATCTCCTCGTCGGCGCCGGCACCATCAACTTCAAGCAGGTCAACCCGGCCTTCTCCGACTACACCCGCGACAACTCGCTGGTCTACACCTACGGCGGCGGCCTCGACGTCGACGTCACCCGCAGCGTCGCACTACGCTTCGACTTCCAGCAACAGCGCTGGCGCCTGGAAGATGCCAGCCCGCCCTTCTACCCGCGCAGGCCGCCGCAGGCATCCGCTACCAGTTCCACTTCCGCAACAAATACGGCCCGGAATAAGTCGGCGAAGCATCCCGCGACGGCCACAGGGTGAGACGGTTCCAGCCCTCCCCGTGTACACTGGAAGAGACGCAGGCAGGAACCCCCGTGCAGCCCCAACCGGGCCGCGCAATCTGTGTCAAACGAGACGAAAGTCTCCCGGTCGGGACGTGGCTCAGCCTGGTAGAGCGCACCCTTGGGGTGGGTGAGGTCGCTAGTTCGAATCTAGTCGTCCCGACCATTAAAACCTTCAGAAGAATCGGATCGCCGCGTAAAACGGGTGCCCCACGTCTCGCCCTGAGACGTGGGTTTCTTCTTGCCGCGAAGGCCCGCCGAAACGAACAAGGGCAGCCCGAAGGCCGCCCTCTGTTCATACTCTTGTTTCAGACTTCTAGACGCTGCGCTTGTGGCCGTGACGACGTCCGCGCGATGCCATCTGGTTCGCAGGCCGTCCACCAAACTGCCACTGGCGAACCGGGCCCACATCCACGTGAACAAACTGGCTCGTCGGATAGTAACCAACACCGCCCATACCCAGCGCCAGTGCTGCATTGCGCAGCTTCAGCGTGCTCACACCCGGAATGCGGATGTCGATCGCCTTCGAAAGCATGTGCTGCGAGTGCTCGGCAACGCCGGTGTCGGCGCTGCGCGTCCGCAGGAAGTTGTTCGACAGCGGTGTGCGATAGCCGCAGACGATATCGATCGTTGCATTCGGCTTGCCCAGTTTCACCAGCAGCGCGTGCAGCAGGTCAAACTCGCGCGGATCATAATCGGCCGTGTCCTGCGTACGGTGGTCGCGCAGAAAGCGGTTCAGCATATTGACGCCCTGGTCGGAGTACTGACCACCCTCTTTGTAAGCAACATCGATGGACTCACCCGTGTGCAGGTGGTGCAGCTTCAGACGGATCCCAGCAAGGATGCCGGTCTTCGGCGCAGTCATCGAAACAGAAGGCACAGTCGGTACGGATTCCTCAGCACGCGAGGCTCCGGAGAGGCTCATGATGCCAAGTGCAAGTGTGGCAGTGCAAACGATACGGCGAAGGCTGAATGTGATCAAAATTTAGTTGCTCCGAAGCAAAAATGGGTCGTGCCATCTTCTTGTTTGAGCAGTATGAAAGGTTCAATCTGCCGAATCGCCGGGCCCTGTGTTTCGTCAGCCGCCATGCGATCCCCGCTCTCAGATCGATGAACTAATTTTACCGCGAAGACGGGCAACCTCGGCTACTGCCAATGCAACTTATGCGCCACGTCAGACAATACCGCTTTCGTGACGTCAACTCCATTCCGTCCCGGCAACACGCTTCGCTGCTTATCAGACATGTCTCCCAGGGCTAATAAGCACGCCGCCAAGGCAGCACGACCGGACAGAAAGCGATGCTAGCCTGAAACCCTCATGCGACTCGCCTCATGGTTCAAACGCCCGCCCACCGTTCCACCTGCAGGCCGATTCCGTTTCGCCGTCGTGGGTCTAGGCCACATCGCCGGCTACTTTCTCGACGCCCTCCGCGACTCTCCCACAACCAGCATCACTGCTCTCGTCAGCGGCGATGCCGGTAAGGCAGCGACACTCGCAAAGAAGTACAGCGTCGCCAACACCTATGCCTACGCTGACTTCGACCGGATCGCGGACAATCCCGCGATCGACGCCGTCTACCTCGCCCTTCCCGTCAGCCAGCATCGCGACTTCACCGAACGCGCCGCCGCCGCAGGCAAACACATTCTCTGCGAAAAACCCATGGCGCCCACCAGCGACGACGCCCGCGCCATGATCGCCGCCTGCGCCACGGCAAACGTGCAACTCAGCATCGCCTATCGATGCCCGCACAGCTTCGCACACCGCCGCCTGCAACATCTCGTTCGCAGCGGCGTCCTCGGCGCAAACCTGCGAATCGAAAGCGGCTTCGGCTTCAAGCTCGATCCGGGATGGCGCGATCAACCGGCACTCGCCGGCGGCGGCTCGCTCTACGACGTCGGTATCTACCCCCTCAACGCAGCGCGCTTCCTCCTCGGCGAAGACCCCTCCGGCGTAGAAGCAGCCTCCGCGGTCTGCGACGGCAACGGCCTCGAACGCTCCATTCAGTGGACCAGCGTCTTCCCCTCCGGCGCACGCGCCCTCTGCCGCTCCTCCTACACCGAGAAGATCCCCGACACACTGCGCGTCACCGGCGACAACGGCACGCTCTTACTCGCACCGGCGTTCAGCCATCGCGAACGTTATCGAATCCTGGGCGAATTTCGCGACGCGACGATCGGTCGCAAAGTCAACATCGACGACCGCACCCCCAACACGGAACTCTCGGAATTCCGCATGGAAGCAGAGCAGCTCGCAGCCGCAGTCCTCAAAAATGCTCCGCTCCTCACACCCGGCGAGGACGGCCTCGCCGACATGATCGCCATGGAAGAAATCTACGTCGCAGCAGGCGTTCCAACACCATAAAGAAGCACAAACCGGGTGCCCCATTCTTTGCGAAGCAAAGGGTGGGCTGTCGCCCAAAGCGCGGCTACAAAACACTCCGCCAAGTGGACTGATCCAGGAGCCGCGAGAGAGCGCTCCACAGCGAGACCGCTACGATAGCAATCATGCAACTCACCGCCGTTGAAGCACGTGTCCTGGGCGCCCTGATCGAAAAAGAGATCACCACGCCCGAGTACTATCCGCTCTCACTCAACGCGCTGATCGCCGCATGCAATCAGAAGAGTTCGCGCGACCCCGTTATGACGCTGGAAGAGCCTGAAGCCCGCACTGCCCTTCGTTCCCTCGAAGACGCGGAACTCGTCGCCGTCGACCACGGCAGCCGCGTGCAGCGCTACGAACACCGCGCCCGCACCGTCTTCCAACTCCGCCGCGACGAGACTGCCCTGCTCGCCCTGCTCCTACTGCGCGGCCCCCAAACGCCCGGCGAACTCCGCAGCCGATCCGACCGCATGCACAGCTTCGACGGCCTCGACGCCGTCGTCTCCGCACTCACCCGCATGTGCGCACCGGCCGAGCAGCGTCCCGACCCCATCGCCATCCTTTTGCCACGCCAGCCCGGCTCAAAAGAACAGCGCTACGCTCACACCCTGGGAGATCCCGCAGAACTCGCCGCTGCCGCAGCAGCCACACCCGCTGAAGCCCCATCCGGCACCTCACTCGCAGGCCGCGTCGCTCAACTGGAAACGGAAGTAGCCGAGCTGAAGGCCGCAATTCAGCGGCTCACAGACCAGTTGGGAGGCTAGGTTTCGCAGTGAGAATCGTTAGACTCGCGCCGAACGAAAACGTCGCAAAACTAGAAAAAATCTGTGGTACGCTATTCGCAATCGTTTGACCCTCAGTTAAGGTTCTTTGCTCGCCCTGCCCAAAACGCACTTGCAAAACCGTATTGAGATCCAACGAAACACAGATGTATTAGGACAGGGACAGGCAAATGGAACAGGGTAATGTGAAGTGGTTCAATGACGCTAAGGGCTTCGGATTCATCTCGCGCGACAACGGCGAGGATGTGTTCGTTCACCACACCGCCATCCAGGCACAGGGCTTCCGCTCACTGCAGGAAGGCCAGCGCGTCACCTTCAACGTTGTGAAGGGACCCAAGGGCTGGCAGGCTGAGAACGTCTCGCCGGCGTAATCGCGCCCGACCGTTTCCACCCCTTCAAGATCAAGCAACACCCCAAGGGACGGCAGAAGCCGTCCTTTGGCATTTTTCACCACCCCACGCGTTCGCCCCACCTCCCCATCGGAGTCATAGGATATTCCGCCTAACAGGCGTAGACTCAAGAAAGTCACTCTTCGAGCCCGGGCGCAGCCAACAGACTGCCGGGCCAGCACGCTTCTCACATATTTCCCCCGGCCTCTTCCGCGACTGCCATATTCGGCATCCAAGGATAGATACGCTGTAATCGCAAAATCACACCTTCGTGGTCGCGACCAGTTCCTAGTTTTTGAAAACCAAGTTATCGGCCGTCAACGGCCCAGGAGCATCCCAACTGATGCGTACTGTTGTGCAGGATAAGTACTTCCTCCGTGATCTTCATCGCGAGATCGACCTCTTCGACCGTAAGCTGATCCACCTCCTCAAGCATGAGGTCTTCGCGACCGAGGCTCTTCGTGACGCCGCCGTCCGCAAGCTCTCTACCAAGCGCGAGTCCCTCGCAGCCACCGCTCGCACCCTCGTCGAGTCCGGCATCGAGTTCCACGACAACGATCTCCCCCGCTCCTTCCGGCCTGAGGGCTGGGTCGGTACGTCGCAGGCGGACACCGAAGCCTCTGCTGCAGATGTCGCTGCAGCCACCGCCTCGCTGACCTCCGCACCGCCGTCCTCCGCCTTCGGCACCCAGGTCGCCAATCTGCAGCGCCAGGCCTTGCGCGAGGAAGAGTCACCCCTCGCCACCGCCCTCGGCTCTTGGCAGGACGACCTCGCAGCCTATAAGAAGAAGCGCCAGAAGACCGCGCTCGCAACCGCGCTCTAACCAACCTCAGGATTGACGGAACATCGTCATCCCGCAGCAAGCGAAGGGATCTGTCTCAAGTCTGCAACCGGCCCCCCAGCCGACAGACACGAAGCAGATCCCTTCACTGCGTCTACGCGTCATTGCCCGCAAAAGGACAACCCTCAGCTCCGTCGCAGTATCCTTACCTCTATGGCAACCGACCTCTACAGCATCCCCGTAACCAAAATCGATGGCAGCGAAACATCGCTCGCCGACCACCGCGGCAAGGTCCTGCTCATCGTCAACGTGGCCAGCAAATGCGGCCTCACACCGCAGTACGACGCCCTCGAAAAGACCTACGCACGTTTCCACGATGCAGGCTTTGAAGTCCTCGGCTTTCCCGCCAACGACTTCGGCGCGCAGGAGCCCGGCTCCAACGAAGAGATCGCCCAGTTCTGCCGAGGCACCTTCGGCGCCAGCTTCCCCATGTTCTCCAAGATCCCCGTCACCGGCCCCTCCAAGCACCCGCTTTACGCCACACTGACGCAGGCACTCCCCGAGTCCACCGGCGAAGGTAAAGAAGCGTTCAAAGAGGGCCTCGTCCGCTTCGGTGCAACACTCAACCCCGAGCCCGAAATCCTCTGGAACTTTGAAAAGTTCCTCATCGGCCGTGACGGCAAGCCCGTTGCCCGCTTCTCGCCCGACACCCTGCCCGACGCGCCCCAGATCACCCAGGCCATCGAAGCAGAACTCGCGAAGAAGTAACAAAACCGGGTGGCCCCACGTCTCGCCTCTGAGACGTGGGCGCGATCTTCAAGGCGTAACAAATCCCGGCGCCAGCACACCCTTCAGATCACTCCACGACAACACCGCATCCTCCACAGCCGCAAGGCGCGGTGCAACCGTGTAATCCGGAAAGCTGATATGCAGACCATCCTGCTCCAGCGTCCAGTTCGTCGTATCTGCAACGACCTTCTGCAACGCCTCGCTATCCGGGCCCTTCACCTCGTCGTATAAGTTCGACTTAGTCTCTCCACTCTGTAAGTGGTCCCAGCACAACTTACTCACAACGTCTCGCCAGCCATCGCCGGCAAACACATCGCTCGCACGCAGCGTTCGCTTCTCGTCCAGCAGCCACGTCATCGTCTCGGCGTTTGCAAACGGATGCGCACCACCATGCGCCATGCCATCGCTCGCAATCAGCGTCGTCACACGCCCATGCTCCACACTCTTCAGATCCCCTTCCAGACTCACATCCGCAGCCGCGGCCATCGCATCCACCCACGCAAACGGCAGCTTGCGCTTGCTCGCATCGCCATCCTGAACCCGGCCCGCACCGGCCTGCCGCAACATATGCGCCTCCACCGCGGCACTCCACGCAATCCACGCAGGATCATCCGTATCCGCTCGCGGCCAGCTCACCTTCAACGTGCCAAACCCCGGATACTCCGGCGCACCAATGCGCTCATCCTGCTGCTCCGCCTCTGCAAGAAACTGTGTCCGCCGCAGAAAGGTCAATCCATCGCGCACCGCAACCGCGCCACGCAACTGCTTCGCGCGATCCGCATACAGCGGCGACAGACACTTCACCGCATCGGGATGCTCCGGTTGATCCACCTTGCAGATCTCCTGCGCCCACGCCAGCCATTGCACCTGGTCCGCCCGCAGCAGACCGATACCGGCGGATGTCAGTCGCGGCAGATCCGCACGGTAAGCTGCAGCCATCGCCGAATCCGCCGCACTCAACGCACGATCGCTGCAGATCACGCGCTCAATCGGCCGCGTCGCCTTCGCACAATCAAAACTCGCGGCACGCGCTCCCGCGCACATCGCAACAAACATCGGGATCAGCACTACCGTTGGTCGAACTCGCATAGTCATCACAACTTCGTTTCGATGCTTACACAGCCCGGCGAAACTCAACAGCACACAAACAAAAACGCCGCCCGGAATCCGGACGGCGTCTCTTCGAACGAAGGCTGAAAAGTCTAGTAACGGCGACCGTTCGAATCGTAGCGAGCCTCGGCATTGTGCCGCTTGTTCGCATTCGCATTACCCACAAGAGCACCACCGCCGGCACCCAGTGCGCCGCCAATCAACGCGCCCTTACCGCCACCCAGCAGTGCGCCTACGCCAGCACCGCCAGCGCCACCAATCAGTGCGCCCTTGCCCGCGCCAATACCGCTGTGACGCTTCTTCCAGTTGCCGTTGCTGTCACGGTAGTAATCGCGGCGATTGTGCCGCTGCGCTTCTGCATTCTGCGAAACAACCAGGGGAGCAGCAACGCCAGTCATCAAAGCGCAGCCCATAACCAGACTCGAAATCTTCTTGCCAAAAGCAGTCATCGTTCCTTCTTCCCGCCGCTAAGCGGCATGTCTTCGTAAACACTCTTTCGGCTAAATAGATGCGCCAAAAGGCGCGCACGAAGCTTAATATCGCCGAAATTCAACCGGGAAGCGCCACCACAAAAGAGTCACGCCCCCCCAGGCAACCAATAACCCACCACAACATGGCGAACGGATCGGGTGCCCCATTCTTTGCGAAGCAAAGGGTGGGTTCTCGCGCGTAGCGCGACCCGGAGAAAGCAGTGGCCTTCAGGCCACTGAAAACCACCCAAAGAAAGAGGGGGCTTCAGCCCCGGCCCCAAACCCCAGGTGCCCCATGTCTCGCTTCTCAGACATGGGCGATTCGCCGGGTGCCCCACCTTCGCGAAGCTAAGGTGGGGATCGCTCCGAAAGGAGCGACCACAAAGCCCAGCCCTCCACAAAAATCCAAGGCAGGACGAAATGGTGCAGACGCTGAAGCAGCGTGCCGACGTCACAACACCAACCCGGGGAACCAACACAACTCCGTAAGACCACAAACCGGGGTGCCCCATTCTTTGCAGAGCAAAGGGTGGGTTCTCGCGCGTAGCGCGACCCGGAGAAAGCAGTGGCCTTCTGGCCACTGAAAACCACCCAAAGAGAGACGGGGCCTCGGCCCCGGCCCCAACCCCCGGGTGCCCCATGTCTCGCCTCTGAGACATGGGTGATTCGCGCAAGGCGCGAACCCGTAAAGCCCCTCACAACACCAAGGCACACCGCACAAAAGAAAGACAAAACATTTCGATATACAAGCGACCCGTCTTCCCATAGTGTTGGCACACTCCAGAAATCAGGTCCCCCTTGAAGTCCTATGTCGTACTGCCCCTAGCAGGCATCCTTGCCCTTGGTCCCATCGCGTATGCTCAGCAGCCAACGGTCCCCGTCGCTGCCGTCACCCCATCCACTCCGCTCACCACCAGCAAGAACGCTCCCGACGCTTCCGGTCACTACATCCTCCGCGAAGGCGAAGACGTTCAACTCAAGTTCGCGCAGGACATCAGTTCCAAGACAGCCGCAGACGGCGACCCGGTCGCATTCATCCTCCAAGATGATCTGAAAGTCGGCGACGTGCTTGTCGCAAAGGCAGGCAGCAAAGCGTTCGGCGAAGTTACCAACGCAAAGAAGTCCGGCATGATGGGCAAGGCTGGCGAACTAAACGTCCGGCTCGACTACATCAAGGTAGCCGACGGCAAGATCCGGCTGCGCGGCACCAAGGCAAAACAGGGTGAAAGCGGCACCACCGGCGCCGTTGTTCTCACCGTACTCTTTGGCCCCATCGGCCTCATCAAGCACGGCAAGAACATCGACATCAAGGAAGGCACCTCGCTGAAAGCCTTCGTCGCCGACGATATTGCTCTGCCTCCCCTTTTGTAGTCGGCGCAGTATTCATGTGTAGAGGGGCGAATGGAAGGCGAAGAGTACACTTGTTGAGGGTGACACGATGGGATGGGTGTGGTTCTACGCTTCGCTTTTGATGACATTCGTGGGCGCTTCGCTATACTCCGCCTTCGTCCAAACACACGCGAGTGAGATCCTCAAAGTCGTCGCGGGTTCTGTGACTCTGCTTACGGCATTGGGGCAAGCACTTGCCAAAGCCAATCTCAAGTTCTACCTACTTTGGCAAAGAATATGGATCATGCTCCACGGCAGTGAGACCGCCATCTGGCGGTTCGGATTGCGCGTGGATGGGGATCTCGGCAGTAATGTGCTCGAAGACTTCGCCCAGAGTGCCAAAAGTTCCTTGGAACAATGGCATCCTGAAATTCACTCGTGCTCGGATAGCTCGTTACGTATGAAGGTAGATAGAACGATCCACCTCCATGCGCAGCTTGAGCATGCGGCCTTCTCTGAAGATGGGGTTTCACACTTCCTTGTGAGATCCGACGAGTTGGAGGTTCCGTACGCCAGCGCAAGGGCAAAGATCGAGCAATGCATTGTTCCGTTGCTGGGCATCATTGCGCGTCAGTGGCCGGGCGCGGAGCACTCGACAATGTTTGAGGTTTCATTCAGAAAGAAGAATCCGTTCTTTGCCTTCTTTGTGGCTCATCTCGATCCGAAGCAAGTTACCCAATTCAACCTTGTATTTCATCCTGCTGCGATCACCAGGGATGGTACGGATCGTGTCGTGGTCACTCAGAATTCTCTTCATATTGATGCGGGTACAACGGAAAGCTTCGCTCAATTGTCAAAGGCGTTCATCCTAATGTCGTCTGAAATCGCTTCTGTCACTAATCTCTAGGAGGTTTCTTTTGCCGAAGTCCTACAAGGTGACGGTGTCTGGAAGGATGGTCGTTTCAGGAGATCGTGTAGAGTTGGCCCGACCTGGTCACCAGATGTCTCTTCCAGGCACCGTACCAGGCCCTGAAACGAAAATTCTCGTAAACCACGATGGTCTTCGCGTTGAAGGTTTTGAAGGCTTTAACATCTCGCATGAATACACAAAAAGCATGCCGGGAAGGTCATTTGAAACCGGAGATTACTTCAAAGCATTCATAGCTATAGGCGAAATTAAGGCCTACCTAATGCGAGAGCAGTCCGTCCTGCTGCTTTCCGGTAAAAAAGCGGACGTCTTAGATTTTTGTCGGCGAACAGAAGATAGCCCGACCGTCGACCTGAAAACGATTGAGATCAACATGAACGGGCTGCAGGAGCGGCTTCCCGAAGTTCGCGGTGTCTGGTTTCGATTTCCTAAGGGTCTAATCCGCGCTAAGGCATTCATGGGGACGCAACTTCAGGGAACATCGGAATTCTGTGATGCGAAAGCCGACGGTCAGATCTCGACACTATCTTTTTACTTTGAGGACTATCGGGACGGCTGTAAACACCCAATCATGATCACTCAAGACGGCACTGTCGTTCTGCAGAAGAGCTACGGGGACATCAACGAAGAGATCGATTTCGTAATGCACGTGAAGAAAGAACTACTCGATGGCATGTATGAAGATGTAGTCCCAAGTAAGGCGCGCCCTTCAATAAACGTTGAGACTATGAGCGTCTAGGCCACGCGAATTCAACAGATTTGACGCCTCAGGTGCAGACTTACAAACGACACCGCACGGCTGCTTGCCAGCGGTCGAAAATGAGAAATTCGGAGCACGCTAGCGACGCAGCATGTAGTTAATGGCATCAACATAACGCCTAAAGCAAGTGATGAGGGATCACTAGGACCATCGTATTGATCAGCTGGAGCCAGCTGCTTCCGGTGGCTGGCTGCGTGGTCCGAATCTTCAAGTAAGCTTCGCAAAGCCTAGATCAAAGCGACGGCAAAGCCCCGGCGATGCCGGGGCTTTTCTGATGCTTCAAAGACTAAACCGAAGCCCCCGAAATCGCCGGTGGCTCACCCATGGTGCTCGTCGGCTTGGTAGCGCCGATCTGCTCCAGAATCCCCAACTGGTCCGAGCTTCCCCAGCGTTCCGTGATCTTTCCATCGCTGTTGAACTTGGCAATCTGCAGACCGCGGGCCTTGATCTTCTTGCCAGTCGCAGGAATGCCCTGGAACGGTCCATCCTGCGTGCCGGTGACCGTGTAGGCAATGGCGATGTTGTCCTCATCCGCCACCAGGTGGTCCACAGCAATCTTCAGATCAGGAAAGGCTGCACGGAACTGTGTGAAGAAGCCGATAAAGCCCTCGGGGCCCTTCCCCTGATCTGGAGCCGGATCATGGTCGACTACGTCCGCAGCAAATACGTCGTGAAACTGTTCCAGCTTGCCGGAGTTAACGGCATCGCCCATCTTGGTCGCGGTTGCAATGTTTGCTTCCTTGCTCATGTGTTCACTCCCCTTGGTCACAGATAGGATGCCGTGAGCGGACACCAGGACGCGTGCCCACACGCGGCAATAATTGACCGTGGGACGATCGCTGGCTCTCCCGACTAACTCCCCTCCGCAACCACAACACTCACCGCACCCGAAGTACTCGAAGCGTAAGCACTATCCCCCGCATAGACCGCCGTCACCGCATCCGTCCCAACCGGCAGAGCCACCGTCGTCAGCGTCGCCACACCACTCGCCAGCGTCCCCGCCCCCAGCAGCGTAGTTCCGCTGTAGAAGTTCACCGTGCCCGTCGCATTGCTGACAGAAGTCGTCGCCATCAGCGTGACGGCAGAACCATAGGTGATGCTCGAAGCGCTCGCGGACAACGTCGTCGTCGTTGCCGTCAGCGTCGAGCTGATCGACACAGTCGTATCCGCCGACTGGCTCTCGTTGTAATTCGTATCGCCACCATAGACCGCATAGACCGCGTGCGACCCGACGGCAAGATCGCTCACCGCAAGCGATGCGGTCCCGCTCGAAAGCGTGCCACTCCCAAGCGAAGTCGTGCCGTCGTAGAACGTCACCGTGCCGGTGGCAACGCCTGTCGCCGCCAGCGCCGCGCTATCGGATGGCGCGACCGTTGCCGTAAGTGTGATTGAAGTGCCATAAGTAGCATTCGTTGCAGAAGTGGTCAGGGATGTCTTCGTACCCGGCCCAAAGAAGAAGCCCGAGCAGCCCACCAATCCTGTCGCAACAACCAGCGACAGCCAGACCATCAGAATCAACTGCCATCTCCGCAAGGAACCTCACCGAGAAAGCAAGAACGTGCAGCCATTCCCATACGCACTCAGACGGGATTCAGCCGCGCAGGATTACGCCACACAGAGCAAACTAAACCGCTCACCCTTCCGCAAGGAACGCGGATACGATGAGCGGCATTAGTTAAGAAAACGAACTACTAGTCCAGTCGGAACTACTTCGAAGCTCGAACCGGCGGCGGAGCCGTTTGCTTCACAGCAGCATCCACCACCGCGTACAACAACTGGTCTGGATCGCGACGAGCCATCGTCTTGATCAGCGTGCCCATCTTGCGTCCCGCTGCTTCCGTATCCGGCAGCGTCACGCCACGCTTCTGCGCACTCATCTCCGCGCACCGCTTCACCATGTCGAAGAACTTGTCTTCGTTACGATCGCTCGCCAGCCAGGCCTCGTGTACGGTGCTGGTCAACAACTCCCGATTGACGCGGCCCGCATCCGCACTGTTCGCCGCCGTCACGCTCGGCGCGTTCGGCCTCTGCGCCTGCATCGCCATCGGAGCCACAAGCAATCCCGCCATCACAACGGCCCGTACAACACCCTGCATCTTCATCGTTCGTATCCTTTCGCAGACCCTGCGTATCTAGTAGCGGCGATAGCCGTTGGAGTAGCCGTTGTTGTAATCCCGGTAGTCGCGACGATGCCGCTTGTCGGCGTTCGCCTTACCCAGCAACGCACCGCCACCCGCGCCAATACCACCGCCGATCAGCGCGCCCTTCAAGCCGCCGCCCAGCAGTCCGCCGATCAAAGCACCCGCACCGCCACCCAGCAGCGCACCCTTACCCGGTCCAATGCCGCCACGGTTGCGGTCGTCATAGTCGCCGCGATACCGGTCACGGTCATACCGGTCGTCATACGGCCGCGTGCTGCGATAGCCGTTGTCATACCGTCCGCCGTACTGAGCCTCGGCCGCAGTCGTACTCACCACCGGCGCCAGGCCGCCCAGCAACAACGCACCACTCAAAACGATTCCAAGCCGTTTCATCGTCTGTCCAATCCGCGCCGTCGGTTACCCGACACCGCCTTACCCGACAGGTAGATGCCACATCCGCCTCCCGAGTCCACCAAACCGCCAGATTCCGCCAGATCCAGCCCCATCTCTCCCACCAAAGCCGCCCCGCAAACGGCCCCCGGCGTAACCGCAGCAGTTATACTTAAGTCACACATGGCAGACGATCAGAACCTCTTCCCGAACGGCCCAGACGGCACCCCAAACGGCACAAATCCTGAGGAAAACGCACCTCCAGCGGCAGCCGCTGCGGGTGGTGACGGCGGCGCAACGCCTCCCGGCTCGTCCGGCCCCGGCGCGCTCTTTATGCTGCCCATCAACATTGAAGAGGAGATGCGTCGGTCTTACCTCGACTACTCCATGTCGGTCATCATCGGCCGCGCCCTGCCCGACGTACGCGACGGCCTCAAGCCCGTGCATCGCCGCATCCTGTACGCCATGCAGGAGATGGGCCTCCAGGCCAACAAAAAGTACACCAAGTGCGCCAAGGTAGTCGGCCACGCCATGGGTAACTATCACCCGCACGGCGACTCCGCCATCTACGACGCCATGGTCCGCCTCGCGCAGCCCTTCTCCATGCGCTACCCCCTCGTCGACGGCCAGGGCAACTTCGGCTCCGTCGACGGCGATCCGCCGGCCGCCATGCGTTACACCGAGGCCCGCCTCCAGAAGATCGCCGGTGAAATGCTCGCCGACATCGACATGGACACCGTCGACTTCACGCCCAACTACGACGAGTCCACGCTCGAACCAACGGTCCTCCCCGCCCGGTTCCCCAACCTCATCGTCAACGGCTCCTCGGGCATCGCCGTCGGCATGGCGACCAACATCCCGCCGCACAACCTCACCGAGATCGTCTCCGCAGCCATTGCGCTCGTCAACGCCAAGGGCCTCTCCCGCGACGAAGAGCTCGACCTCGTCCTCTCGCACGTCCAGGGCCCGGACTTCCCCACCGGCGGCTTCATCTTCGGCAAGCGCAACATCCGCGAAAGCTACCGCACCGGCCGGGGCCGCTTCCTCATGCGCGCCAAGTGCGCCACAGAAGACCTCAAGGGTGGCCGCGAGTCCATCATCGTCAACGAGATCCCCTACCAGGTCAACAAGAACAACCTCATCAAGCGCATCGCCGAACTCGTCACCGACAAGGTCATCGAAGACATCAGCGACGTACGCGACGAGTCCGACCGCGACGGCATGCGCATCGTCATCGAACTCAAGCGAGGCTCCCAGCCCGAGATCGTTCTGAACCAGCTCTTCAAGCACACCTCCATGCAGGAGAGCTTCAGCATGATCTTCCTGGCCGTCCACAACGGTCAGCCCCGCGAACTCCCGCTCCCCGACGCCATCCGTGCCTTCATCGAGCACCGTATCGACGTCGTCCGCCGCCGCACCGCCTTCCTCCTCGGCAAGGCCCGCGAGCGCGAGCACCTGCTCCTCGGCTACCAGATCGCCCTCGACTACCTCGATCAGGTCATCCGCATCATCCGCAACAGCAACAACCGTGCCGACGCCCGCGAGAACCTCTTCGCCTTCTTCAGCGGCCGCCGCATCAACCTCCGCGGCACCGAACTCGCAGGCGTCACCCTCGACGCAGGCAAGTACGGCGTTGACACCACGCTGCTGCCCGTCGCACTCGCCCCCGGTGAAGTCGGCACACTCATCCTCAGCTACCGCCAGATCGACGCCATCCTCGAACTGCAGCTCTACCGCCTCACCCAGCTCTCCATCGACGAGATCCTCAACGAACTCAACAAGGTCCGCGACAACATCGCCGAGTACGAATCCATCCTCGCCAGCGAAAAGAAGCTGCGCGCCGTCATCGTCAAGGAACTCGAAGAGATCCGCGACAAGTACGGCGACGTCCGCCGCACCGTCATCGTCGACGAAACGGCCGAACTGCAGCTCGAAGACCTCATTGCGGATGAGCAAGTGGCGGTCACCGTCTCGCACTCCGGCTACCTCAAGCGCACGCCCATCTCCACCTACCGCCAGCAGCGCCGCGGCGGCACCGGTCGCCTGGGCATGAAGACGCGCGAAGAAGACTTCGTCGCCTCGCTCATCGTCGACAGCACCCACGCCTACCTGCTCTTCTTCACCAACACCGGCCGCGTCTTCTGGATGAAGATCTACGAGATCCCCGACGTCGCATCCGCCGGCAAGGGCAAGCACATGGCCTCCATGCTCGCCCTCCAGCCCGGCGAAAAGATCGTCAACTACCTCGCCGTCCGCGACCTCAAGGAAGAGGGCAAGTTCGTCTTCTTCGCCACACGCGAAGGCGTCGTGAAGAAGACACCGCTCGTCGACTTCTCCAACGTCATGGCCCGCGGCATCATCGCCATCAACATCGACAAGGACGATGAACTCATCGCCGTCCGCGTCACCTCTGGCGACGACGTCGTCTTCCTCGCCACCCGCGAGGGCATGGCCATCCGCTTCGAAGAGAAGTACGATCCCGAACGCTCCGGCGGCCTCCGTCCCATGGGCCGTAACGCCGGCGGCAACAAGGGCATCACCCTCAAGAAGTCCGACTACGTCATCGGCGCAGCCGTCACCCCCAGCGAAGCCAGCCGCAATCGCAAGCGCCTCGACTTCGCCTTCAAACTCGACACCACCAACGGCATCACCTTCCCGCAGCTCGCCGAAGGCACGGACTTCACACCGTCCATCGAGAACCTGCAGAAGCTCGCAACCGTCACCGCCGAGGGAGCCAAGGCAGGCAAGCCATCGCTGCTCACACAGACCGCTCAGGCGATCCTGGATCTGCAGAAGGCCAAGTCCAGCGTCCCGCTCGAACTCGAAGGCGACCCCAACGAAGTCGTAGTCGAAGCCGGCACCCCGGAGAACCACTCCGACCGACTAGACGCGCTCGACAAGCAGCTCGGCGTAACGCCCTGCCTCATCCTCACCGTCAGCGAAAACGGCTTCGGCAAGCGCACCGACGTCGACGCCTACCGCCTCCAGTCCCGCGGCGGCAAGGGCGTCATCAACATGCGCACCACGCCCAAGATCGGCAAGGTCTCCAGCATCCAGCTCGTCGATGAAACAACGGAACTCATGGTCATCAGCCAGTTCGGCAAGATCATCCGCATCGACACCAAGACCATCCGCGCAGCAGGCCGAGCCACCATGGGAGTAAAACTCCTCGACCTCGACGACGCCGACAAGGTAGCCGCCGCAGTCACCATCCCACCCGAAGACGTAAAAGAAGAGAGCGAAACCAAGCCGCCCACCATCCAGTAGGCGCCACGCACTCAAACCAAACCAACAAGCAACAACAAAGGGCCGACGCAAACGCGTCGGCCCTTCGTCTTCCCTCTATCCTCAGGTTCGTCATTCCGTATCCCTTGGTTTGTCATCCCCCAGCACCACGCCCATAGGTTTGTCATCTCGCAGCGAAGCGAACCTGCCGAAGGCAGCAAGGGATCTGCATGTTGGATGGCCCGCCCATCCCATCCCAAGGGGGCACAACCGCAAGCCCGCTCGCGCAAGGCGCGAAACCTTCGGAAGGGCACGGCTTAAGCCGTGCCAAAAAACTCCCCAAAGAAAAACCGGCTTCAGCCGCTGAGGTCAGCTTTTCCAACCTAGGACAGAAAGAGACCCGCTAATGCAGCCACAAACCCGGGTGCCCCATTCTTTGCGAAGCAAAGGGTGGGTTATCGCGCAAAGCGCGACCAAGCATCCCCCAGATCCCACACCCACCAACCGAATCCGACAAACAACCGCACCAACACCCGCATAAAGCAAAGCATTCAAAGGCAACATCGCCGGGTGCCCCATACATACGCAAAGCGGATGTGTGGGCCTCGCGCAAAGCGCGACTCTCCCCGACCGCTTAAAGCCCAAGGCGGGCTGAACGCCCACCGCCAACCACCACAATCCGAAGGCGGGCTGAAGGCCCGCGCCATCCTAGCCCAGGGCAAAGCCCTGGGTACCGGTCGAAATAACACTCCAGCGGGCTGAAGGCCCGCGCCAAAAGTCTCCAGCTCTCGAAACCCCCGTGAAGGCGAAGAGAGCGGGTGCCCCACGTCTCGCTTCTAAGACGTGGGATTCGGACATTCACCCAGTTAGAGTTCGAGGGGGTCGCACACCGGGCGCCCATACATAAGCAAAGCGCGACCACCCCCCGCTCACCCACCCACCAACCGAATCCGATACACAACCGCCCCAACACCCGCATAAAGCAAAGCATCCAAAGGCAACATCGCCAACGCGCCCCACGGCCCCGGCAACACCCAGAACGGGCAAGTGCAGGAAACAGCCCTCCAGAAAATATGGCTCGCAAGCCCCTCCCGCAGGTTCAACAACAGAGACGCCGCAATCCCCCAGAAGACAGGCACCAGCAGCCCCACCAACGCCGAAATCGCCATCGCGCGCCGCATAAGAAATTCCCTGCCAAACTCTACAAGCCGAATACCCCGTTCCTCACACTCATCTGAGACATCAGGCCCCGTGCAGACCGCGAAGCACCAGAACAAACCGCGTCCCCATGTCCGCAATGCGCAGCCAAATACGACGGAAGCGGCGTCGACAACGCCGACAAGGTAGCCGCCGCAGTGACCATCCCACCCGAAGACGTAAAGGAAGAGAGCGAAACCAAGCCGCCAACCATCCAGTAGGCGCCTCGCACTCAAACCAACACGCGACAACAAAGGGCCGACGTAAACGCGTCGGCTCTTTGTCATCCCAAGAGCATTAACTCCCGCTTTTCCCTTTAACAATCGCTCCTAGTAGGAGAGTTAAGAGCCCGCCGATACTGCCCGCGATGATGGCGTAACGAAGCCACTGGTATTTGCTCTTAGCGACACGAGATAACTGATAGCTGTGCGCGACCACGGCTTCCTCTAACTCGCGCTCCGTCCTTGCCATGAAATGCTCGACATAAGCGCTCTCAGAGCCACTTTCGCTGATCCCTCTCCAATAGAAAAGACTCTTTGCTTTCGGAAATCTAGGGAATACGACCATGATGACAAAACACGCAGCGAGGACGAGGCATAGCGTCGCCACAAAAGCGATCCACACTTGGAATGTCCATGTGCACGGTCTAGAGACCCAGGACTTAGCTTCTCCGATCTGGTTTAGATACACCAACAATCCAGAAGAAGCCACAAAAGCAAACGCGCCCTTCTGCTCCGCGAAAACGACGTTATCCCACATGTTCTTATGGAGCTCGTTTGCGAACTTTTCAGAGGGCATGTGTCCAGTCTGCGGTGGTGCAACGAGGTGATTGGGCGGTGTACTCATAGAGGTCTGGTCCATCTTCCTATAAACTCGAAGTATCGGTAAGGTGCCCGTCCTTGAGCGTAAAGGTAGCCGGTCTCGGCGTTCTTAATGATGCACCATTGGTGCCATTCGGCAGGAATATGACGGGTAATGTTCTCTCCTATGAAGATCCCTTCCCCTGTGCCCTCCAACATCTTGCAGGCAACGTTAGCTGTCGTTCCAATTGCAACGCGCGAACCGAAACGCCTAGCTGCCCCGATTTGCGCAATAGTTACGGAGCCCTGATCCAATCCTGCTCGAATGCTAATGGGCGCCAAGCAATGCGAGGCGAGTAACGGGTTGACGCACCCTTGGAGTGTGTAAAAAATAGTCAATGCGCAGGCCAGTGCCGTATGTCCCGACTTACTGATCGATCCGCCACAATTATCGGGAAAGTAGACCATCAGCCCGTCTCCTGTATTCTTCTCGACCGTTCCTCCGTATTCTTCGGCGATCCGGATCATCTCGGTAAAGAAAATGTCATACGTCTTTAGCACGGCCAGTTGCTCATCGAGTGTTTCGGAAGGCCGCTTGGAGGAGGAAACTATGTCGATGAATAGGACGCTAAGATCGAGCCTCCTGCCGGTGCCTTGGGTCAGATCACCGTCTTGAGGAATGACTCTGCCAAGGTTCAGGATGGAATCTCTCGTTACACGCTCAAAAATGGAACGCACTCGCTCGTTTTGCAAAGACCAGTAAGCGGCTTCAAGACGATCTAGTATCATTCTCGTCCTCTCCTGAGACTTCAGCGCTCATATCCATCTCCCAATAAATAACTTCTTCACTCATACCTCTGAGACGGGCTGCCTTCTGCCGGATGAAGCCTTGATCGTTTTGGAAGTAGAGCTTGCGTAGGCGGTTGGAAACTGTGAACTGATTTGGCTCCATCTTTGAGAGCCTGACCGCAAAGTTGATAGCCTCACCAATGGCGTGGACGGGACTTTCCGCGGATTCGCCTTCTGGGATGAAGAGGAGAGGGCCGACTGCAGCTCCGATCCGCATTCCAATGGGAGTGACCAGTGTGTCAACTTCATCCTGCCACTCCTTGGCAAGACCGCTAGACATGCCAATTAGATCAGATGCACACTGCCGGACTTTATGGGCTAGACCAGTAGGATCGCCATCTGCGAGCCAGAAAACTAGCAGCGCGTCGCCGATGAATTTGTCGATTCGGCCCCCGTGTAATTCCACAATTCGTCTTGACTCCCTGTAGAAGCGCCCCATGATCGCGACACCCAGTTGTGGATCGGTCCGCGTTGCCCTGACGAACGTGCTGTAGCTGCAGAAGTCTGCAGACAGAACAATTGTTTCTTTGCCGTACTGTGCATCCGGTTCGATATCTCCCGGAACCGTCAAATGCACCTTGTTTACCGGCTTCCTTTGTCCTTGGGTGAAGAGGAGGTGCTCGATGTCTTCTACTGCAAGGGCTCCAACATTCGTCTTGAAGGCGTCTCGGAATGCGTTAACAAGATAGGACGCATCCCAAATAACCAGTTCTACCCCCATCGCGCGAAACTGCTTCGACGATGCTCTTAGATTTGCGCTTACCTTTGGGGGGATCTGCGCGGCAATAGCAAGTATTACCTGCGCGACCCTAAGGTTCTTGGGCATTTCGGAAATAGCGCGGAGTAACCGCGTTATTGTACGCTCGAGAGCATCAAGAGCGTGCTCCGTGTAAGGTGCCTTGACTTCAAAGAGAACCAGCGTGCCATCCGGCCTGTTTAAGACAAAGTCCGCGTTGAACGGGGGGATCGCGGAAGAATATTTTTTCTTGGGAACAACGAAATTCCGCATCAATACGTCGCGCGGAAACATTCTAGGCAGCAGAAGCGCCATTGCCTCTTCAAACAGTTCAGCTCTTAATTGGCCTTGTTGATGGATCTCGCGCTCTGACATTGTGAAGCTTAGTCTCTAACGAAATGCATTCCGTAACAAGTGAATGCGCGCTATAAGTACCACCATGAGCCATGACCGACCCGTCCAACGGCTACGAAGCAATCTCCACCCAATGGCTCGCAACCCGCGGCAACCGCAGCACCCACACGGACGCCGTCGGCGTGCCGGAGGTGCGGCGATGGGCGAAGACACTGCCACAGGGCAGCAGCGTGATCGATCTGGGTTGCGGCCCCGGCTTTCCCATCACCGCCGTACTGCTCGAAGAGGGGCTGGAGGTCTTCGGGGTGGATGCGTCGCCATCGCTGGTGGCAGCCTTCCAACAGAACCTGCCTGGCACACCGGTCCGTTGTGAATCCGTCCTGGACTCCACCTTCTTCGACCGGACCTTCGAAGCGGTCGTGGCCATCGGCCTGATCTTCCTCCTCAAGCCCGAGGAGCAACCCCATCTCCTCCACAGAATCACCATCGCCCTCGCCCCCGGCGGCCGTCTCCTCTTCACCGCCCCCGCCCAGCCGCACACATGGACCGACCTCATGACAGGCCTCGAATCCACCTCACTGGGCGCAGAGGTCTACCGCACCCACCTCGCAGCAGCAGGCCTCACCGTCACCACCGAGTTCGAAGACCAGGGCCAGAACCACTACATCGAAGCCCGCAAGACCGGCTAAGCGGCAAAGAGAGCCTGGCGGGTGCCCCACGTCTCGCTTCTGAGACGTAGGATTCGGACATTCACCATTGGATCTCGAGGAAGCTCACACAACGGGTGCCCCATACATACGCAGAGCGGATGTGTGGGCTCGCGCAAAGCACGACTCTGCCAAAGGCGGGCTGATGGTCTTCGACATCCAGCGCAGGCAAAGGCGAGCTGAAAGCCCGCGCCATCCCAGCCCAGCCCTGGGTACAGTGCAAGTGACAACACCAAGGACCGAAGGCGCGCGGCATCCAGCACAGGCCAAGGCGGGCTGAAGGCCCGCGACTTCCCAGCCCAGGGCAAAGCCCTGGGTACAGTGGCAGGAACACCTCAGCGGACTGAAGGTCCGCGACAAAGGGCAAAGTGTCTAGGGGATCAATGCGTCAACGACGAGAGTTCGGGTGCCCCACGTCTCGCCTCTGAGACGTGGGATTCTAACCCCTAAGTGAGCCCGAGAAGCGCCGCCCGCGCAAACCTGTCAAGCCCCCAGGACATCACAAAACCCCGTAAACAAAGCGCAATCAGTCGTTTACGGGGCAAAATTAGTTGGCGGGTTCCCTGCACCAAATCTCTACAATGGAATCAGGTGCCTTTCACCCTCCGCACCTTTGCAACAGAGAAACCGCTAAGTCCTTTAGAATCTCATTTTTGCGTGTAACTCGTTTCGAATCAAATTTTTGCCAATTCGGGAATCGTCAACTCGTTTCGAATCAGATTTTTACGGGAAACGCGGGGGGGGGGGAGGGTCCCCCAGTCGAGATCAGCCCTGCGTTCCGCCCTCACTCCCAGGACGGTTCATCGGAGCCCATCCCTCCGGTGGATTCTCTGGTCCGCCTGGCACCGTGTCATCCTTGGTGGCTTTCGGTTTTGAGGGTGGGTGCATCGGCTTCGGCGGCATCGGCTTTGGCATGGTGTTCTTCCTTTCGATGGTGATGATGTGCGTGGATCAGTGGGTGTTCAGCCGACTCCGCCGAGTAGTGCAGCAGGCGTGTAATCGCAATGAACAGAATGTCTCCGTAGATCAGCAACGGAGGCAGGAACCGCAGGGCAAACGCCAGGACAGAAGTCGCAACAATCAACACAGCAGCCCAGAACACCACCCACACATACCGCTGGCGCGGGTAAGCGTACCGAAGCAGAAACTTGTTCTTCCAGTGCGGTCGATAGGTCACCAGCAGAACCGGAAGTCCCTCCATCACAAACACAAACACCGCAAACAACGCGAAGCTCGCCTCGATCGGCACCGTCCGCAGATAGTCCCCGGACAACAGGCTCTCCATGTACATCGCCTGCAACTGGAAGCCGAACATATGCCGCCCAAGCACGTTCTTCAGGTCGCTGGCATTCTCTGACCCAATCACCACTACCTTGCCCAGCAGCCGCGCCGGCAGCGGCTGCCCGCTGCACTCCAGATCCCAGCGCTTCCGCACCGCAGCATCGCCCGCCGAACACAGCAGCTCTGTCGTCGTCACACGCGGCAAAGGCATCTCCAGGCTCGAGTAAGCATGATCGTCATGCGCGATCAGCCGCTGCACGCTCCGGCGCTCCACGAACTCCGGAGCGTACAGCTTCACCGCAGCCAGCATCAGCGAGTCCGCATACTGCGCCTCAGCCTCCGGATGTCCAGCCCTGCCATGCTCCTCCTCCGGAGCCTCCGCCAGCACCTGCCACCGCAACGGCAACCGCTCCGCATCCATATCCAGCCGAGTCAGCCCACGCACCACGTTCGGCGCCCCAAAGTCCAGCTGCGGCCTACGCACCAGGCAGGCCTTCCCAACCGGCTCCTCCAACCCATCCGTCGACTCCCCCACCACTACCGGCGCTCGCACCTCACGAACCGCCCGCAGCAAAGCCTCCGTCGACTCCGGAGTTCGACTGCAAGTGTTCGGACCGAAGAACTTGTCGATCACCACCACCGAAGGATTCTCCACCGACACCGCACGCAACACATCCGCCAGGTAAGCTCGCCCCAGACAGACATTGCTCTGCACCTCCTCCAGCTCCGCCGGAATCGCCACCGTCACCACATGCCCAGTAGTCACCGGACTCGCCCAGTCCAGGAACTTCGAGTACCAACGACCATAAGAGCTGGACCGAGTCTCATCACGCAGCACGCACTCGCTGGAAAGCACCTCCAGCCGCTCGCGATACTCCCACACAATCAGCAGGCTCAGAGCGCACAGGTACAGCACCGCCAGCCACACATGCGACCAGCGGCCACTGTGTCTGAAGTGAGAATGTGTCCTTGCCGGCCGTACGTCCATCGCATCTCCGTCGCTGCAGAACAACGACGCGGTGCAGAACCTCTGCAACCTCTTGCAGTCTTTACCGCAGATTCAGCGCAGATTGCTGCTGGATCTCTCGTTTCGCCTATCCTTCTGCAACTTCGTGTCCAGACCGGTCCACGAAGTTAAGGTCAGATAGACAAGACGAGCGCGGCCATTCTAGGAGCCGCGCGCGAAACCAGGCAATAGCAGATGCACGAGATGTCGAGGTGGTCAGGCGGAAGGTAGGATAGCCGCAATGGCTTCCAACACAAGCGACCTTACCTCCGAAGCTCCGGGCGCTCCCGTGTCGAATGCACCCGCTCGCCGCTACTACCCGCCATGGATCTTCGGCATTTTGTATGGTGGAACATTCAACGGCTTCGCCGCCGTTAGCTTGTCGCAGCTGCTGCCCGATCGCGGTGTCTCGCTGGAGCGCGTTGCGGAGATCGTGACGCTGATCCTCACGGCAAGCTACGTCAGCTTCCTCGTAACGCCGCTGGTCGATTGCGGTCTGCCACGGCGAGTCTGGGCAGGTCTATTAGCGATCACCGCTGCCATCTGCCTTGGCTGCAGCGTGCCGCTCCTCAACGCAGCAGGCCGCAACGGCGGTCACGGCGCGGGTTCCGTCACGCTGATGCTGGTGCTCTTCTTCGGCTATCTCTGCAACCAGATCTACACCAGCGCGATCGGCGGCATGGTGCCCAACCTCGTCGCACCGCAACGGCACGGAACCGTAAGCGCCTGGATGAACATCGCCTACCTCGCCCTCACCGGCGCTGGCGGCGCCCTCTCCGTGTGGGAGATCCGCCACCTTCCGCTCTCGCTCGCAATGCTCCTGGTTCCAGTCCCGATCCTGCTGGGTGCCATCCCCCTGCTCTTCCTCCCAAAAGAAACGCGCGATCCGCGGCCGGTCGGCGAGGCGATGCGCCAGCTCTTCCACAATCTGAGTGCAACGGCCAGGAAGCCGAGCTACCTCTTCGCGCTGCTTGTCTTTGTAGTCCCATCCGCAACGTTCGCACTGCAGAACCTCTTCGGTGGCATGGGCGCGGACTTCCACGCCGGTCCTGAGATGACCAACTGGACCGTCGGTCTTCTCTTCACCGCAGCATGCGCCATCGGCGCTGCGATTGGAGGTCCGCTCAGCAGCCGCATCGATCGCCGGCTGCTCTTCATCGCACCTGCCATGCTCGCCGCGCTCGGCAGCCTGGTCATGATCTTCGGGCCGCACACGCCATGGATGTTCGCGGGCGGCCTGTTTTTCTACAACCTGATGGCCGGCATCAACTACACCGCAACCAGCGCACTCGTCTTCCAGATCGTCGGCCGCGACAACCCGCTCTCCGCCACGCAATATTCCGTGTGCATCGCAGCCTGCAACCTGGCGATTGCAGGATCGGTCTTCATGGATGGACGAGGCTCCGGACACGGCGGCGCGAACGGCGCCCTGGCCGTCGACGCCGCGCTCAGTCTTATACTTGGCACCGTCGTGCTGGCGCTCATCTGGAAGTTTGGCGGCGGCTTTCCGAAGCCTCCTGCAAGTGAAGAGGAACTTGAGAGCGTCGCGAAGGCCGCTTAGTTCGTCGCCGCGATCGCCGCAACGATGCGATCCATCGCCTTCTGATCGTCACTCGTACGAGGCGTATGTGCGTTGACCATGATGGAGAAGATCAGCGTCTGCCCGCTGGCGCAGTCCACATAACCAGAGAGACCTCGTGCCTCGCTAAGCGTACCGGTCTTGGCAAAAACATGATCCTTCAATGGAGCCGCAGGAAACCGCGCACGCAACGTCCCGTCTTCACCGCCAACCGGGAACGATTCCTTCCAGACCGCGCCCCACGGCTGCGTCGCCGCATAGGCTAACAACTTCGCCGTCGCACGCGGTGTCACAAGGTCGTGGCCACTCAGACCGGAACCATCGAAGAAGAGAAAATCATCGCCATCGATGCCGACGGTCTTCGTCAGGAAGTAACGCACAACGCGCGCCCCCTGCGCGGAAGTTCCAGCGTTGAAGTAATAAAAACCAAGCTGCCGCAGGAAGAGTTCTGCATGCTGGTTCTCACTCGTCTTGTTCGTGATGGTGATGTCGTCGCCGAGTCGCGGCCCGGTATGTTCAGCAAGCACCTTAGACTGGCATGCGTCACACGCCGGAGTTGCTCCGAGAGGAGTGTCTCGAGAGAAGCGCATGAGTTTCGGAATCGGCTCAGTCGAATGCCGCGTGAAGCTCGTCTCGTAGAAGGCAGCATGCTTCGCCGTGACAGTGCCAGTTACCGAAATCCCACGAGCCTCCAGCGCCGCCTTCAACGCAGCGGCCGCATACTCCGCAGGCTCCGCGATACTCATGTCCTGCGAGTAAGGCGCAGAGCCAAGGGCGAGCGTGCCATAGATACGTATGACGCGCGAGCCCATGCTGCGCTGGATATCAAGCGCGGACTCGCCTCCCTTCGCCGTCGTCGTGGCTTGCATATCAACCGTATAGAACGGCAATGCAGGATCCATCACAACGGCCGGCTTGCTGCCAACAGTGGCGCCCGGCAGCACCTTCAGGTTGAACGCGTTGTCTGCGATCATCAACGCATTGATCGGCGCACCGTAGTACCAGGGCGAGTCGTCGATGGACCAATCCGACGGGTAAGGATCGTTAGGAAAGAGTGAATCGTCGCCAATAACGTTCCCCTTGATCTGCGTGATACCTGCAGCCTTCACCTTGTCGGCAAGTTCATCGATATAACGCAACTCATCCCGATGCGGCGCAGTGGTGCCCGCGGGCACGCGCACAAACGGCACAGGACGACCGGAGAAGTTGGCATCGCCGACTCCCTTCAACACAAGATCACCAGTCAAGGTCCCGCCGTCATAAAGACCGCTGCCGATCACCTGCGTCTTCAGATGTTCGTCCATCGGCAGCAGCGCCATCGCTGCGGCCGTCGTAAACAACTTTGCGTTCGACGCCGGCTGAAAGAGCTGCCCGTCATTCATCGCGGCAACAGGCGTGCCGTCCATCTTGGTTACGCTCACCCCCCAGTGCGCGCGCACAACGCCGGGCTCACTCGTGATGCGTGCGATCTGCTCGGCCAACGGCAGGTCTGCGTAGCTGGGAGGTGTCGCGGGAGTCTGAGCGTGGGCGCAGGCTGCGGTGAACAGCAGCGTGACACGGAAAATGTGGCGGATCATGCGGCGAGTTTAGCAAGGATCGCCGTGTTTTTGTCATGGCACAGGACCAACATCTCAAACGCGAGACGTCAGGCAAGCTAGCCTCACCTGCATAGAATGCTCCTATGCCCAACGCTTCACACGCGCGCTTGCACTGGCAGTTCCGCACACGCATGCTGCCGCTCGGCGAGAGAACGCGCATCATGGGCATTGTCAATGTCACGCCCGACTCGTTCAGCGATGGTGGCCATCACGCCTCCGCGAAAACTGTGATTGCGCACGCTCTGCGTCTCCTCGACGAAGGCGCGGACATCCTCGACATCGGTGGTGAGTCCACGCGGCCCGGCTCAACCGCTGCGACTGCGGAAGCAATCAGTGCAGCGGAAGAGCAGCGGCGTGTCCTGCCGGTCATCAAGGGCATCCTTCGCGCACGGCCCGATGCCATCGTCTCCATCGACACCTATCGAGCAAGCACCGCACGCCTGGCAGTAGAAGCGGGCGCAGAGATTGTGAACGATGTCAGCGGCGGCCTGTGGGATGCCGCCATGCTGCAGACATGCGCAGACTTGCAGTGCGGCCTAGTAGTGATGCACACACGAGGTCTGCCCGCAGAGTGGGCTTCGCTGCAACCACTCACAAACGAAGACGTCATCACTTCGGTCATCGAAGGCTTGCGCGAACGTTTGGCCGCGGCATTCGCGGCGGGCATTGCTCGAGAACAAATTGTGATCGATCCCGGCTTCGGATTCGGCAAGCGCGGCGCTGAGAACTGGGCACTACTTGCAGACTTGCGCCGTCTGCACGAACTCGGTCAGCCGCTACTGGTCGGCCTCTCACGCAAAGGCTTTCTCGACTCCGCAAAGCCGGCGGCAGAACGGGATGAAGCAACGCACGCCGCAGATGCCTCAGCCGTCCGGGCAGGTGCGCACATACTGCGCGTGCACGATGTGCGCGGAGCCGTGCGCTCCCTGGCAAGCATCTCAACCCACGACTAACAACGTAGCCACCTACTTACCCTTGCTAAGTCGCCGATAATATTCGGCGACAGAGTCGTTATATCCAGCAGGCACGGCATAAGCCTTGCCTGTGTGCGCGTCGGTCGTGTCGCCCGAGCGGTGTAACTGCAACTCCAGTTTGTCGACCGCGCGCAATACCTCCCCATGCATCTGCTCAACCAATGCTGGATTGCCGGGGAAGCGCCTTGGATCAAGGCCCTGCATCTGACGCTGCAACTCCGCAAGATCCTTCTGCGCCTGAGGGTCGTCCTTCACCATGCCGCGCAGCGCCTGCAGGTCGCGCAGACTCTGCTGGAAAGTACGTTCCGTATCTGCGGGATTTCCATCCGTCCCCTTCGCCCCGTAGCGCGGACCGCCTGTCGCGTAGGTGTTATTGCCGGTGTTCGAGGCACCGTTCACATCGCCCTGCCGACCACCGCCCCCCACACGATCTCCCAAATCACCGACGCGGCCGCTCTCGTTTCCTCCGCCGATATCATTCCCGCGTGTAAGCCCGCCGCCGCGATTGCCCGCTTGCTGACCGCCACCCTGCCCCTGCTGCTGCCCCTGACCACCCTGCCCCTGACCGCCCTCCCCCTGACCACTCTGTGCAGACTGCTGACCACTGCCGTTGCGCGCCTGGCCGGACTGACCACCACCCTGCCCCTGGCCGCTCTGCTGTCCCTGACTGGAGCCTTGACTGTTGCGGCCGTTCTGACCCGGATGACCACGATCCAACGCTGTACCCTGACGAGCCGCCTGCATCGCCTGCAACTGGCTCCGCAGACGCTCCACCTGACCAAGCGCAGCCGTCTGATCGGGCTTGCCTGTATCCGTGCCACGGCCGCCTGCAAGTGATCCTTTGCCAAGCGAACCCTGCGCCGCCCGCAGTTGCTGCCCCAGCTTAGACAAGCCATCGGCAATATTCTTTTCCGTGCCGTTTGTATTCGGATTGATCCCGCTGCGCAGCCAGTCCGCCGTGCGTTGCAAATGGTTGTCGAGATCCGACTGATCCATCTCCGACAGCGCATCACGTAACTTCTTCGAGGTCTCCGGCTGACTGCCCGCCATCTGCCGCGCCGTCTCGCGCATTTGGTTCTGCAGCTTGGACAGGCCATTCGACAACTCCTGTCGATCGGCCGAAAGCTGGCGACGCTCCTGGATCTTGCGCGTCATCGCATCGCGGTCGAAGTTCTGATTCTCCACGGACGAAGCGAACTTGTTGATGCGTTCCGCCTGCGCGCGCTCCTCCTGCTGCAGACGTTCGGCCTCGCGCGACATCGCTCCCATCCGATTCCCTGCGATGTCCTGCTGAGCTCCACCCAACAGTCCGGTCGCCTCACGCAGACGTGCCGCCGCCTGCCGCTGTGCCTCCGTACTGCTGCCCTGCTGCGGCTGTCCGGATGTACCCGCACGCTTCATCGCATCATTCGCCGCGCGCATGCGTGACAACGCCTGCTCAATCCGTTGATCCGAAGCAGACTGCCTGCCTCCACTCTGCTGACGCGAGGATGCCTGCTGCTGCGAGCGAGACTGCGAGCCGGAAGTTCCACCCGCCTGTGAACCCGACGCACTCTGGCTGCCACTCTGTCCCTGCTGACCAGACTGACCTTGTTGTCCAGACTGTCCCTGTTGTCCCGACTGTCCTTGCTGGCCCTGCTGTCCTTGCTGGCCCTGCTGGCCCTGCTGGCCCTGCTGGCCATTCTTCGCAAGCTGCTCCATCTGCCGCTGCAACTGCTCCGCCTCACGACGCAGCATCTCCTGCTGCCAGCGCTCCTGGAAGCTCTGCTGCGGATTCTTCTGCTGGTTCGCTAGCTCCTCCTGCCGCTTTGCAAGCGCGTCCAGCTTTGCAAGCGCGTCTTCCACTTCCTTCGCATGCTCTTCCTGCGGAGAGGAAGTACGCGCCGTCTCATACTGATTCTTCTCTGTGTCCAGTTCCAGATCGAAGAGGCTTGCAAGATCGCGGCCTGTGCTCTGTCCACCACCGCCGCCGCCGCCGCCCTGCTGTCCAAAGGCCACCTGTATCTGCCGGAAGGTCGCCTCAGCGCGCAGCAGCGCCTGCAGCGCCTTCTGCTCACTCACAAGAGCTTCCTGCCACTTCACCACGGCAAGCTTCTCACTCGCCGGCAGCATATTTTTCGCTGCCTCCTGCATGTCCTTTTCAAAGCCCGTGAACTCTTCATTCGCACCGGCAAGGTCGCGACTGTTGATGCGTGCCGAGAGAGCCATCACCTGATCGCGTAACTTAGACTGCGCACCGCTCAAAAAATCGCCTTGCGTCTTCGCTGCCCGCTCCGTCGCAGACTTGTCGTTGATCTGCTTCCACGTCTGCGCAATCAGCTCTTTCTCTCGCTTCGAAATTTCAGTCTGGCCGCCCTGCTGGCCACCACCACCGCCGCCTCCGCCGCCACCCTGTTGCGACTGCGAAAACTCGCGCTCGAAAGGATCAGCCTGGATGAAGCTGATGTCTGTCTTCGCTTCCGCATGACCGTCCTTCGCCGTCGCGTACACGCTGACCAGATCACCCGGCTGCATCTTAAAATCTTCCAGGCGCAGCGTGTACGAGCCATCCGCATTCTTCGCACCGGGCTGCTTCAGCATGGCGATGTCCTTGTCCGGCCCGCCGTTCACTGAGTAGTGCAGATGCATGTCTCGCAAACCGAACTGCGCCGATCCCTTCACACCAACTGTGACCTCTTCGATCGGGCTTGCGCGGTAGTCGCGGCCCGGCTTCTCGATGGCGATCTGCGGTGCCTCTGCCTTATCCGTCGCAATGAAGTAGTCCTCGCTCAAGCGAACTGGCAGTCCGTCGCTGGTGGCGGCCACGTGATAGGCGCCATCCTTGTTCATAGCGATAGTGCCCTTGTATTTATTGCCTTCAATGCTCGTCAGGTGGACGGTGCCGCCGCTATCCAGCGTCAGGTTGCCGTCCTTCAGCGGTCGGTCCATCTCGATCTCAAGATCTGCATTCGTACCTTCAATCGCCCGAAGATCGCCCGCATGATCGCTCGTCTCCGTCTTCAACCCGGTCCACACCGGATAGCGATACGTCACCTTCACGGACTTCACAGAAGGCAGATCGACCACACGCACCTTGTAGTGCGGCGATGTAAGCGGCCCCGCTGTGACGTAGTACTCCACGTTCTCCGGCAAACCGGTAAAAGTGAACTGGTACGACGGATTGCCCGTCATCGATGCCGAGGGCTGCATCGCAACAGGCTCCCAGCCCTTGCTGCTGTTGAAGTGCGCAAAGATCTCCACCTTATCCGGATGTAAATTCGTCACCTGCGCCGTGATCAACTGGTCGCTGTTACGCCGCACAGCCACATCGCCCGGCAGCACGCTGATCGCATACAGGGGCTGCTCCGTCTTCTTCGGCCCAGTCCAAAGCAGCGATGCGCCATAACCCATAAAACCCGGACCGGCATAGATCATCCACAACAACAACCCCAGGCAGGCAGTGGTAACACCGGCCAGCGCGGCTAGTACAGACACAGGTGCCATCGACGAGGGTGGCGCATCCGCAGTACGTGTCAGCGTATCCGCAGCAAGCAGCTCCAGGAACGGATTCGACTCATCCGTATCGCGTTCGTGAAACGTGCGCAGACGATCTTCCAGCTGCGGATGCGCCGCCTCGGCATCCTGTACCGCGCTCGATTTTGTAAGGTGGACCAGCGGCCAGAAGATGCCTGCGCCCGCTGCTGCGATAAGTCCCACGATCAGCACCAGACGCGCCTTGATCGTGCCGCCCTCCGGAAAGGCGTAATGATCAAGCAACACCACCAGCAGCACCGTCAGCACAAGTGCCGTAGCAAAGAAGATCGCAGCACCACGCAGGCCCGCACGCACCTGCAGCATCCGTCGAACACGTGCAATGTAGCCATGCAATTCGCGCTGTTTGCTCATGCGTCCTCCCGCTGCGTGCCCATGTAGCCGCTGGAGACGAACGTCTCCGCAAGCGCTACGAGAAGTGCAAGCAGCATAACCCACCACCACAATCCAACGGCCCGATACTTCACATCACCCGCCACCGCAGCCTGTGTAGCTTCCGCGGGTGCAGCCGTGTTACTACCACTCCATAACTGCTGCGTATCGTCCGGCATCGGCTGCAGGTCGCTCTCAAGCCGATCCGGATTCACGCCGATGACCGCATCCTTCCCATTCGCAAAGCGCACCTGGTAAAAGCCCGCATGATCCAGGCGGAAAGCTCGCGCAGTCCGCGCCTCCTCCAGCGAGAGCGGCCGCTTACCCGCCGGGTCAACCACCTCCGCGCTCGCACTTGCTCCAGCGGCCACGCCACCGCTGCGCAACTGCACAAAACTGTCCACCAACCGCGACCCGCTCAGCCGCTCCGTCCCGCTCAGATAACGCGCAGCACGATCGACAAACGCCACAAACACCGGATGCAACGGCAGATCATTCGTCAGGTTGTCGAAACCCGTGGTGAACAGCAGCACATGCCCCTCACCCATCGACTTGTCCATCAGCAGCGGAGTGCCATCACTCAGCCGCGCAACCACCCGCGCATTACCCGGATCGACAACCGACGCATACAGAATCTTCGTCTCCGCCCATCCACCGTTGTCGCGCCCCGGCTGTGCATCCGCAAGCGCAGGATGCGTGAAGTCCACCTGACCAACGGTCGTCGCAACGCCCCCAGCACGCGCATACTCGCGGGCATCCTTAACCTCAGATCCCCAAAGCGGAATCCGCGCAGGATGACCCGCGCCGGTACCCAGCGCGATCATCACGCTGCCACCCTTGCTCACATACTCCTGCAGGTTCCGTTCAAAGATCGACGGCAGCGCAACAGCATCGGAGATCACCACAAACGCAAAGCGCGCAGGATCAAGATCATTCGTACTCGCTGCACTCGCCGCCTGCATGCTGAACGAAGCCTGCGCCGCAGCAGCCAGTGCCGTACCAAAGTAAAGCTCCGAACGAGTGTCTCCCTGCCCGCGCACGAACAACACCTTCTGCGGATCGGAACGCCGCACCGCAAAGACGCTCGCATCATCCAGCGGGAACGCATCGGCCGCATCCACACGGACCTCGCACTTACTGAATCCGTATCCAATATCAAGCGGTGCGAACTCTACCGTCGCACGGCCATTCGCAGGCACATCGACCCTCTTCGTCGCAATGCTGCGTCCATTCACCAGCAACGAAACATTCTTCGAAGCAGCAGGCGCATTCAACCCTGCAATCACCGCCAGCACCCGCGACTTCTTCGTGTCCTTTGGATCGGCCAGCTCCGCCGGCGCATCCACACTCGCCACCGTCCAGTTCGGCGACGCAACTCCCTTCACCACCGCGTGCAGGATCAGCTTCGTCTCCGCGGGCAGCACCATGTCGGCAAAGTTCGCAGGCATCGCAGACTTCTGCATGTCACTGAACAGGTGGAGATCCGCAGGCCCCTTCGTCTGTTCCCCCAGCGCGCGAATGTCGCGCCCCAGCTCACCGAAACTCGCATGCCCATCCCCGGGCTGCACGCCCTCCAGCGCATTCCGCAGCTGAACCACGTCGTCGATCGGCTGCGTCAGCATCGCAACCTGCCCGCCCAGCGCAACGATCTGCGCCTTCTGCGAAGCAGGCTTCGCAGCCAGCAACACCAGCGCCTGCTGCTTCGCATCTGCAAAGCGAGTCCCTGCACGCATGCTGAACGAGTTATCCAGCACGATCAGCATCAACCGGCCCGCCGGATCACTGGCAAGCCGTCGAAGAAAAGGATTCGCAAACGCCAGAACCACCAGCAACAACAGCGACGCACGCAACGCAAACAGCAACAGGTATTTCAGCCGCTTATGCTTCGTAGAGCTCTGCGTGCCGCGCTCAAAAAACATGAGCGACGCCATCGGTCGCGGCACCGTAATATGACGCTTCAACAGGTGCACAAACACCGGCACACCCAGTGCCAGCAGTCCTCCAAGAAACCATGGCGAGAGGAACCCCATCACAGGACCCCGCTTTCCGACGCAACGCAATGGTTAAGGAGATTCATCAGTTTCCCGTCTGTCGCAACGTCAGGTATTCGCGTAATGCGCTATCCAGAGGCTGATCTGTCAGCAACAACTGGTAGTCCATTCCCGCAGCCTTTGTTTTTGATCGTAGCGACTCCACATGCGCATCGATTCGCTCCCGATACGTTGTCTTCGCATACTCCGGAATCACCTCGATCCGTTGCTCCGTCTCAAGATCCACCAGCACGGAAGGCCCATTCATCACGGGCCGCAACTCCTGCGGATCAAGGACGTGAAACAACACCACCTCATTGCCATGAAAGCGCAACGGCTCAATCGTCTTCACAACGACTTCGGGATCTTCATAAAAGTCAGAGATAACAATCGCGATGCCGCGCCGGTGCAGCAGCTCCTGAAAGTGCTTCAAGGGTTTGCCAAAGTCCGTACGCGCGCGAGGCTCGGCAGCTTCAAGCCCTCCCAGGAGTCGAGCAAACTGACCGTTACGCGAAGATGGCCGAACATAATCGCGCACCTCATCATCGAACACGATCAAACCCGCAGCATCGCGCTGCCGCTTGATCGCCAGATAGAACAGCGCCGCCGCAATAAAGCGCGCATAATCCATCTTCTTCACGCCACCACTGGTGAACTCCATCGAGTTACTCGCATCCAGCAGCACCGTCAACTGGCTGTTCGTCTCGCCGCGATACCGCTTGATGTACGTCCGGTCCGTGCGTCCATACAGACTCCAGTCCACATGCCGCAGATCATCACCCGGTGCATACGCGCGATACTCCGCAAACTCCTGCGAGAAGCCAAAGTCCGGCGACCGGTGCAGACCGGCAACAAAGCCGTCCACAACCGTGCGCGCCAGCAGGTCCAGCGAGGAGATGGTGCCAAGCACCGCGGGATCAAGAAACCGTTGCACCTTGCGTTAGCCCTTCGGCTGCGGAATCACAGCGATCAATCGATTGAGAATGTTATCCGTATCAATGCGCTCGGACTCCGCATGAAAATTCAGCAGAATGCGGTGACGCAACACAGGTACAGCAACTGCAGTAATGTCCTCGTAGGACACGTGGTAGCGCTTGCGTGACAACGCGCGCGCTTTCGCGGCCAGCACAATGAACTGTGCCGCGCGAATACTGCCGCCATAACTGACATACTTCTTCACAAAATCCGGAGCGTTATCACTCTTGTGGCGCGTAGCCCGCACCAGGTTCACAACATACCGAGCGAGCGTTTCTGCGATGGGCACCTGCCGTACCAGCGTCTGAAAGCCCAGCAACTCTTCGGCATTCGTCACAGGCACAATCTTCGGAGCGCGCGTCGCCGTCGTAAGATCCACCACCTTCAACTCATCTTCAGGACTTAGATAGTCGAGAATGCTGTTGAACAGAAAGCGGTCGAGCTGTGCCTCCGGCAGCGGGTAGGTACCTTCCAGTTCAATCGGATTCTGCGTCGCAAGCACAAAGAACGGCGCGGGCAGTTGATAGACATGGCCGCGCACCGTGCACGAACGCTCCTGCATCGCCTCCAGCAATGCAGCCTGCGTCTTTGGCGGTGTGCGGTTGATCTCATCGGCAAGCACAATATTGCCGAAGATAGGTCCCTGCACAAACGTCCACTTACGATGCCCTGTCACCGTATCTTCTTCAATGATGTCGGTGCCGGTAATATCCGAGGGCATTAAATCCGGCGTGAACTGAATGCGACGAAAGACCAGACCCAGCGCATCCGCAACCGTACGCACCATCAGCGTCTTCGCCGTGCCCGGCATGCCAGTCAACAGGCAATGCCCTCCGACAAAGAGCGCGATCAGCACTTGGTCGATGACCTCGTCCTGCCCCACGATCACCTCGCGCACCTGCCGCAGAATGTCTTTGCGCACAACGTGAAATCGCTCAATGCGTGTCTGCAGCTGTGCTGCGTCGGGATTCAAATCGGTGAACGCCATACGTGTCGGTTCCCTTTCGCTTCCTGCTTAGTGGGCCTGTAATTCCAGTAAGAGCTTCTGTGCGGGTCGATAACCTGGGGCCGCTTCCAGCGCCGTCAGGACCGTATCCTGTGCCTTATCGCGCTGCCCCGCTGCCATGTAAGCCGTGGCAAGGTTGTACTGCGCGCCCGCCTTGTCCAAAGGGTTCGTCGCGACCACCGCGCTGTACTCACGGATGGCGCCACTGTACTGCTTCTGCGCCATCAACAACGCCCCCAGATGCTGATGCAGCTCCACATCTTTGACCGGATAGATGTACAACACGCGAGTAAGTGTCGCGGCGGCCTCAGCCTTGTCACCCGCCGCCTCCTGCAATGCAGCGAGCCGCTTCAGCAACAACGGCTGCTGTCCACCCTGGTGCTCATACTGCAGCAACACCGCCGCCTCGGCCTTTGCATCACCCTTGTCATGCTGCGCATCGGCCAGCAATTCGTAGGCGTTCGCGTCACCAATGTACTCGGGATAGAGCGCAATCACCGCCGGTGCCTGCTGAAGCACAGCATCCGTCTGCTTCGCCTGCGCCGCGGCGGCCAGCGCCTTCAGCTTCGTACGCCACTCATCGAAGTGCGCGGCCTCCACACCATACTTCGCATCGATCGTCGCTAGGAACTGCTTATCGAACTCTTCCGGAGCAAGACCAAGATCCGTCTCAATAACCTGTGCCGTCGTCTTGCCCGCAGCGTACGAATGCACCATGTCCAGCAGCTTGCTCTCGCCCCACTTGGCCGCAATAAAGTCGCAGATACTGCCGCCCTGAAAGTAAGAGACAAGCACCTGCTGTGGATACTCCTGAAACACAAACCCACGGTCGAGCTTCAAGATCGGCAGCAACTTCTTGCCGCGAATCGCCAGCAGCACATCCGGCGTCACGCGGTCACTCCACTCCGGCGACCTCTGTCCCTCTTCATGCACGGCAAGGCCTTCCGTAAACCAGCGCGGCACGCGCTGATTAGTCGCCGTAATGATGAAGACATGGCTCATCTCATGCCACAGCGTCGCGCCCCAATTAAAGTCGCCGGGCTTGCGCCCACTGGGGCTGTCCATCGCAACAACCTCACCAAACGTCACACCCAACGCACCCAGCCCCGGCATACCCATCGTGCGCACGGCAAAGTCTTCATGATTGGGATAGACCTCCAACTGCACCGGCGCAGGCAGGGTCATCTTGTACTTCTTCGAATAGGTCTCCAGAATCGTGCGTAACTCCGCCTGCATATAAGGCTGCAGAAGGTCGTTCTCCTTCTTGTCCAGCCGAACAATCGTCGTGGCATCGCGCGTCGTGCTGAAGTTCTTGTAGCTGTCCAGCAGACGCAGGCTATTCACCGTCGCCGGATTGCGATAGCCATTCTCATAAGCCAGCTCAAGCTGCTTTAGCGGCTCTTCTTCCTGGCCCAGTCGCATCAACTCCACACCCAGCAGGGAATGCGCCGCCCAAAGATTCGGCTGCACCTCCGTCGCCTTGCGGTAGTACACCGCAGCATCGGAGAAGCGATAGTGCAGCTCCAGATGGTGTCCAACACGCGTGTAAGCTTCGCCGTTGTGCGGATTGATGGCCGCGATCTTGGCAAACCACGCATCCGCAGGCTTATCCGCAAGAAGTTCAAGCGAGGCATGGACAGCCATCGCATCCGTAGCCTCGCTGTCGATTGCTAGCGCCTTATCGGCCTCCGCCGCGGCCAACTCGCGATTGTCATTGTCGAGCGCAATGGTTGCGGCAAGCTCATGCGCAGCCGCAAGCTTCGGGTCGATTCCAAGCGCCTTCGCAATGGACTGATTCGCATCGCCGCTGTAGTCCTGCGCCTGCACCGTGGCAAGCCCGAGATATGCCCCCGCTTGGTTCGGATCTTTGGCGAGCGCCTCGCGGAACAGATCCGAAGCCTCGGCATTGTTGAAGCGCTCATGCAGCAACATGCCCCAACGAACCTTGTACTGCGCGGGACTTCCGGCAGCCTGTGTCGCCTCGCGGAAGGACGCATTGGCGTTTTGCCAATCTTCCAAGCCCCAGAATCCCTCTGCGCGCTCATACGCATCGCGGCTCTGCGTCAACTGTGTGAAGCACGCCTCCGCCTGCTTCTGCTGTCCGTGCTTCTGCATCTGCCAGCAGCCTGCAGGCGCAACGGCGTGCGCACTTGCACAAGCGCCGAACACAGCCGCAACGGCAAGCAAGCGCATCACTTGTCCAACTCCGCCTGCACCCGTGCAAGCTCCACCAGCGATGCCGTCAACTGCTGCCGATACTGCAGGGGATCCATCGCGGCCTTGCCGTACTTCAACGCGTCGATCCTCTGCTCTAACTCTTCCTTCTTTGCAAGCAACGCCACCTTCGCGGGGTCACTCGCAGCCTTTTGCGCCGCACCAAACCGCAGAATGGTGAAGTTACTCAATTGCTGCCCCTGCCCACCCCCAGCCTCACGAACCGGCTCACCGCGACCGATGTCATCAAAGACCGCATGCTCCGTCGCAAGACGCTTCTGCGAGTCGTAGAAGGCCGCCGTCTTCTTCGACGCATAGACGTATGCCTCCATGGCTGTCAGCGACTCGTTCTTGTCCGTGTCTGCAGACGGATCCTGCAGCGCCTCAACCCAGTAACGCGCAAAGACCGTTGCATTCTTCTCCGTGCCGGACTTGGTAGCCGCAACAACAGCACGCCCGGGACGCTCCAGCGCAGCAACAGCACCGCCGCTGCTGCTCGTCGTATCGACGACCAGTTGCCGCTTCGCAGGCACGCGATCGCACAACGCAGCAATCTCCGCCGCAGACAGATCCGGCCCCACCATGTTGAACTTGTACTCCGTCCCATCGAACGATCCATGGCCGATCAGGATGAGCACAAAGTCATCATTCGCAGCAGCCTGCTGCGCGACCGTTGCCATCGTGCTCCGAAGCTGTGCCGCAGTAGCCTGTGCGCCAGAAAGTGTATACACATGCGCGGTACTGCCACTGGACTTGAAGACCTTATCCAGATCCTTAGCGCCTGCGATAAAACGCTGCTCATAGTCCGGCTCGCCACCAAGTCCTGCAACCGTGACGTAGTAAGTCGCAGCACGAGCCTGTGCCGCGAACAGCGCGAAGGCAACGATCAGCGCGCGCCTCATACAACACCCCACTTACGCCGCAGCAGCCACTCCGCAACTGGAAGACCAAGCAACAGAAAGAAGACGATGGGCATATTCCATAGCTCTTTCGTCGACCGCACCGAGATACCTGCCTCAGAATAAGAAATGTCGCGCGGCAGATCCTTCAAATCGTTCGAAGACCAGGCACGACCACCCGTCTCCTTCGCCAGTTGCTCCAGTAGTTTCGGATTCGCCGCCGTGTGAAAGTTTTCGGCAATACCGTCCTCGCGTTGAAACGTCAGCACTTCGCGGCCAAGCTCACCAACCTTCGCATCTGTCGAATCCGCAGTAACTTCCGTCAGATACGGACCAGCCTTCTCCGCCGTATAGTCCGCGGTATACAGGCCCGGCGTATCCTGCGATGGCGTCATATCCAGCACAGCATTCGCGCCCTCAGGCCCTGAGACATGTGCGCTCACATGAGCATTCCGCGCCGGCTGAAAATCCTTGCTGCGTACCTGCGCCGTAATCTGCAGATGCCCCTGGTCTGACAACGTATGAGCCGACGAGCTAGCACTCACCGCTCCCGGCGTATCCGCCACCAGCCATCGCAGCAACTGCTGCCAGAACAGGTTGTGCGACGGATCACCCAGCGCCTCGCTCATCTGCCAGCGCCACGTGCCCCCCGTCGCCACGATCGCCGTGCGCCCATTGCCATAACTCTGCGTGATCAGCATCGGCATCTTGCGTCGGCCACCGCTGCTCATCTCTGCCAGCACAGTGGCTCCAGGCTTCGGCGTGCCGGGGTCCTCGTAGTCCGCAAGATACGTAAGCTTGCGCCAGCGCGCCTCGTTCTTCAGCGGGTCTTCCAGCAGGCGAGTAATGGGCGACTGCACGCCCGCCTCCGTCAGGTTCACAAGCGCCGCATTGCGATGAAAGTTATTGCGCCCGCCCGGCAAAAACGTTGGCAACAGATCGTTTAGGCTCGATGCAGTCCATCCACCATCGCTCAACGAAGACCGGCCGCCAAGAAACAAAACACCACCGCCACGACGATCGACATACTCGCGGATTAACTGCTGCTGTGTCGGCGTAAAGTAATCCGCATCGACCGATCCGATGATGATGCCGCTGTACTGAAACAGTTCCTCCGCCTTCGACGGAAATCCATCCGCAAGTTCCTCCGGCCCACTGATCCCCTGCCGGTAGATTTTGTTCTCACTCGTCCGTAGCATCGACACGATCTGCACCGTAGGGTCATCCTCTTCCGCGCGGCGAAGAAACCGGAACTGCCAGCGCGGCTCGCCTTCGATGTACAGAATGCGGCGCTTCGCAGCACTCACCAGCACAGGCCGCGTCAACGCGTTGTTACGTGTGTTTTCTTCCCCTGCGACCGGCTCCACGCTGAAGCGCAACGTCTTCGCCCCCGCCGCACCCGCATAGAAATACAACGGCTCACTCTGGATGGCGCCATTCGCACCCAGCGTTACCTCATGCGCTGCCAGCGTCTTATCGCCATCGCGCACGGTCACCGTGGCATGACCATTCAGATACCCATGCTGCGTGAAGGTTATGGTCGCCGCAATCCGCGCATTCGCAACGACCGTCGGCGAAACGCTGACATCCTCCACATCAACGTCATGCTTCAGTTCGGCCGATCCAAACGCAACTGTATGCACCGGCAACCGCCGATTCCTCAGCGCCTGCATCGCCTCCAGCCCAATGCCGGATCCGCCCATGCCTGCTGCGTTCTCGCCACCATCCGTCAGCAGCACCACCGCACCCACCGGCAGATCACTCGTCTCCGTTGCCAGCTGCTGCAGACCATCTCCAAGATGCGTAGCCGCCGCAGCCGGCGTAACACCGTTAAGCGCATCCACCTTCGTCAACGAACGATCAATCCGGTAAAGCCGCGTCCGAAAACGCTGGTTCAACCCGTCGAGCACACCACTCTGCAACGCAGTCAGCGCGGCCTCTTCGCGAGACTTGCCCCCAACATCCCGCGTCGCCATGCTCTTCGAATCATCGACCACCACGGCGATAATGTTCTGCTTTGAGCTAAGTTCCGCAACAATCATCGCTGGCTGCCACAGCAACAGCAGAAGCAGCGCAACCAGTGCGGACTGCACCGCCCACACTCCCCATGCACGGCGCGGACTGAGCGCCGCCGGCTCGCCCCTTAACCCCGGCTTGATCTGCCGCAGCCGGTACTGGATCAGCACCGCAAGCCCCGCACTCGCAATCACAACCAGCGCCGGCAGCAGCCACGCAGGCCACCTGCTCAGGAACACAAGGTGTCCCTGCGTAAATACCGGACTCGGATACTTGAAGAGCAGCGGAAACATATGCGCCGACTTAGCCCTGCGATGAAGTAGGTCGTACCTTGGATAACTGTGGTCGCCCGCGAAGGCTAGTGCGTCATGCCGTACAGGATGTAATCAAGCCCCACGCGAAACGCCGCTGAGGCAAACGGCTCAGGATAGTTCGGATCATCGGCCCACTCCCACGCATCGCCCAGGTGCATGTTGTGGCAGATCGCCACCATAATGCGACCATCCTTATCGCGTATGCCGCGCCACTTGGGTGTGTAGCCATCCTTCTCATACGTGCGATTGGTGCGGATGTAATGTTCCCCGGGGATCTGCACCTTCTCATCCACGTCATACAGCGTGTGAAAGATCTCGTCGCTCTGCTGCAAGTCTTCCACCGGCGCATCGGGCAGCACCTGCCGCAGTCCGGTCATAAAGTTCTCCCAGTCCTGCGTCCCGTGAAAGTCATCCACCATCAGGAAGCCGCCCTTCAACAGATACTCGCGCAGCCGCTTCGCCTCCGGCTCCGTAAAACTCCACGTCTGCACCTGCACCGCATAGATCCACGGATAGTTAAAGATCTCGTCTGAATCCAGGTTCACCACCTGCTCATACGGCCGGCCATCGATGCGAGTCAGTCGATGCATCGCGATCAGAAACTGCCGGTCAGCCTTCGGATAATCGCGCGACCACGAACTCCGGCCCCAGTACCCGCCGCCGTATCCGCCATAACTACTCATGCTTGAGCTGTAAGCCAGCCGCGACCAGTAAAACTCGCTCTTCACATTTGTCGCAGAGTCGTTGCTGCCAAATCCGAAATCCGCCGTCCGCTGATACGCACGAATCCCCGCAGCCCCGCACAGGCCGGCAACGGCAGACAGCAGCGCGATACGCGAGAGCTTCATCCGAAAAACGGCCTCCGCTGGGGAACTGTGCGGCGAGACTATCAGAACTGCGGTACGTCTTACCTCTACAGACGAAGCGCACCGCGCACTTGTTGCAGCCCCACGAAAGAACCAGCAGAATCCTTGCAGACGGCGGCAAGCCCCACCTTGCTGCACACGTTTGGCTCATGAGACGATGCAGCCACCCCGCACGTTAGCGTCCTTCCACGGAGCAGATCGATTTTCGACCGGCGGAGTCTCCTCAAGTTCGGCGGTATCGCGGCCCTTGCCCAGGCGGGCCGGCTGCCGCTCCTCGGCCAGATGGCCATGCCCGGCATGCCCCCGCAAAATGTCCCGGCCCCCACCACCAAAGCCGACTACGAACTCCGCATCGCTCCCGTCCAGGTCGAACTCGACCCCTCCCGCACCCTCTCCACCATCGGCTACAACGGCCAGGCGCCCGGCCCGCTGCTGCGCCTCAAGGCCGGCAAACCCGTCTCCATCGACATCATCAACAACACCGACACACCAGAACTGGTGCACTGGCACGGCATGCTCATCCCGCCCGAGGTCGACGGCACAGAAGAAGAAGGCTCGCCCTACGTCCCGCCGCACGGCCGCTCCCGCATCACCCTCACACCCGGCCCCGCCGGTCTGCGCTGGTACCACTCGCACGCCATGGCCATGGACGACCTCACCAAGGGCGGCTACAGCGGCCAGTTCGGCCTCGTCTACGTCGAAGACGGCAACGACAAAGGCGCCTACGACCAGGAACTCTTCCTCTCCCTGCGCGACTGGCAGCCCTTCTTCTCCGGCTCCATGGAAGACGATGACGACGACACCCACGACGCCCCCATGCTCGAAAAGCCGCCGCACATGAACACCGATCCCAACGGTCTCGAAGTCGTCTCGATGACCTACTCGATCAACGAAAAGGCACTCGGCGGAGGCGAACCCATCCGCGTCCGCGAAGGCCAGCGCGTCCTCATCCACTTCTGCAACGCCAGCGCCATTGAAAACCGACGCGTCGCACTCGCCGGCCACCAGATGCGCGTCATCGGCATGGACGGCAACCCCGTCCCAACGCCCAAACTCGTCGACTCCGTCTTCCTCGGCGCCGGCGAGCGCATCGACGTTGAGATCACCATGAACAAACCCGGCGTCTGGATTCTCGGCTCCACCGAAAAGATGGTGCGCGAATCCGGCCTCGGCGTGGTCGTCGAATACGCCGGCCAGAAGAAACAACCGACCTGGGTCGATCCAAAGAAATTCCCATGGGACTACAGCAGCTTTGGCATCGCCGCACCAACACTGCCCGCGCCAAAGAACATCCTCGACATGCGCTTCGAAAAGATCCCGCGCGGCATGGGCAAGTTCAACGTTTGGACCGTCAACGGAACACCTTATCCCCATGAGAAGGAGTTCGTCCTGCAACGCGGCGAACGCTACCGTCTGATCATGCGCAACTGGAGCGACGACGCCCACCCCATGCACCTGCACCGCCACATCTGGGAACTCGTCGAAATCAACGGCAAACCCATGGGCGGCCTCATGAAAGACACTGTCGTCATCCCCTACTACGGCCGCGCCGTCGTCGACTTCACCGCAGACCAGCCCGGCCTCTCACTCTTCCACTGCCACATCCAGCAACACATGGACTACGGCTTCAAAGCGCTCTTTCGCTACGCATAATTCGAGCCGCGCTGCCTCTAAGGCTTCTTCTCACGCCTGCGTTTTTCTTCCTTCAAACGTTCGATCACATCGCTGCGAGACTCCGTCTCAGGGGCCTGTTGCCGCGGCGCAATGTGTGGCACATCCTCTTTGCTCCATCCGCCACCACCGCCCGAATGATCGTCGTCGTACCGCTGGTACAGCTTGTCACCACGTTCCAACTGCTTCAGATTGATCATGAGTGCACCTCTGCTGGCCTTACGGGTAGGGAAACTTCTTCGGACACATCTGCGACCTTCACAACGCATCTCGCGTTCCATTCGATACCGGGAGACACCACCCGCATCTGAAGCTCGATGCCCACCAGCTCCCGGGAAAAGAACGGCAGCGGCACAAGCTCCTGGTGCGTGATCAGCTCTCCCGGTTCGATCCACGCGTGCTCCTTGAACACCTCATAGATATCCACTGGCTCATCCGGCCGCATCTCGGTCCCCGTGAGTGCGAAGACCATGCAGGCAGTCCCTCGCTCCTGCAGCGGAACTGCCGTCAGGCCCACATTCTTCAGTCGGCAGATCATCGAAAGGTAGTGCCCTCCGGATCGTTCAAAGAGTTCCCCGGTAACCTCAAGCTCAAGCCGCCGCTCGAAGGTGCGACCTCGGCGGTAGTTCAGGTAGGTCCAGCCCGCGCCGACCACCACCGCCAGCGCCTTGATCGCTTTATCCGCAACGTCCAGCCAGAACTTCGCGCCCGCATGGGCATCAGGGAAAGCCTGCATAAAGACACTCCACGACCGGAAATGTGCGACAGGGGCAAACTCTTGCGTGGTGATTCTATGCCCGGTCGTCTCAAGCTGTAACGAAGATTTTCATTCGCCGAAACCCGCGGACAGAACCGACAAAACTCCCAATGATCCCGTCACAGGTGCCGCTCCCACGCACACAGCTTTGTTGGTCCACCGCCCACCATCCGCGGTATCCTTCAGGTGAAGGGAAGGCGAAACCATGCTCCTTGCCGTATTTGCACTTCAGGTCATCTTGTTGCTGTTGGTAGCCGTATTGCTCACGCGCAAGTCCGCGCCCGCCGCCACCATCGACGCGCGACTCAACACCCTGCCCGACCGCATGATCGAACTGGGCGCAAAGGTCGAGGCCGTCGATGCCGCCCTGCGCAACAACGTCAGCGAACTGCGCTACGAACAGGCCAAGGCCGCACAGGATGGCCGCGCCGCCGCCGACAAGGCAAGCCGCGACCTTCGCGAAGAGATCAACCTCTCCATCGAACGCCTCTCCACCACCCTCCAGGGCGGCCTCGCCGAGTTTCGTAGGGACAACACACTAGGCGCGGAAAAGCTCCGCGAAGCCGTAGCCCGCGATCTGAGCGGGATCAGCGAACGCCTGAATGCATCGTTCGCCGAGACTGGTAAAAGCACCCTCGAAGCGCGCGGCGAACTGCACAGCGTCCTCACAAAACTCGCTGACAAGAACGCCGCAGACCAGCGCGAACTACGCGACGCCTTGCAACGCTCCTTCGCAACCATTGGCCAGGAGCAGCGCGAAGGCGGCGAGAAGCTTCGCACGCTCGTCGACAACAGTCTGCGCACCCTCAACACCGACAACGCTGCAAAGCTCGACGAGATGCGTATCGTCGTCGACGAGAAGCTGCAGAACACCCTGAACGAACGCCTCACCGCCAGCTTCGGCACGGTCTCCGATCAGCTCACCAAGGTCCACACCGGCCTCGGCGAAATGAAGGAACTCGCAACCGGCGTCAGCGACCTCAAGAAGGTCTTCAGCAACGTAAAATCCCGCGGCATCGTCGGCGAATTCCAGCTCGGCATGCAGTTGGAACAGATGTTCTCCCGCGACCAGTACGAGGTCAACGTGGCGGTCAAGGCCGACTCAGGCGAACGCGTCGAATACGCACTGAAGATCCCAGACGGCGACCGCGACCACATCCTCCTGCCCATCGACGCCAAGTTCCCGCGCGAAGACTGGGAGCGACTGGAGCACGCCTACGACCACGGCACCGAAGAGGAAAAGCTCAAGGCCGGCGTCGCCTTCGAACGTGCCATCCGCACCGAAGGCAAACGTATCTGCGAGAAGTACATCGACCCGCCCAACACCCTGCCCTTCGCCATCATGTTCCTGCCGACGGAAGCCCTCTACGCCGAGGTCATGCGTCGCCCCGGTCTGCACACTGAGCTCCAGGCCTCCTGCCACGTCACCGTCGCCGGCCCCTCCAGCTTCATGGCCATCCTCACCAGCTTCCAGATGGGCTTCCGCACACTCGCCATCCAGAAAAAGGGCAACGAGGTCTGGAAGGTCCTGGGCAACGTCAAGAAGGAGTTCGGCAAGTTCGAACTGTTAATGACGAAGGTCGAAAACAACGTGAAGACCGTTCAAAACACGCTGAACGACATTGGCACCCGGACTCGCGTGATCAATCGCAACCTGCACAATGTCAGCGAGTTGAACGCACCGCCGGAGCCTGTCGCATCCGGTCTCCTGTCTTTCGACGAAGCCGTGGGCGTCGTCCCTCTGCTCGCCGCAATGACCGACGAGGAAGAGCCCCGCGCCTAGGCCTTCCGCAGCGTCAGCGGCGTCGTGCCGCCGGTCTTGCGCACGCGGGCCCGCTCGCTCTTCTGGCCGAACATGCGGTGGTCCGCCAGGCGCATCAGCGTCACCGCATCTTCGCCGTCTTCCGGGTAGAACGCCACACCCACACTCGCCGACACGCGAGCCACCTGGTTGTCATAGTCCGCGCCAAGTGCCACGGGTAGCTCCACTGCGCGCAGCATCGCAGCAAAAATGCGCTCGATCTGCGGCAAACGGATCGGGTGCGAAACAGGTCCCCTTGGGTCGTCGCCGATATCCACGGCAATCAGCGAGAACTCGTCGCCACCCAGCCTGGCGAGCGTATCCGATCGGCGCGTGGCATTCTCCAGGTTGCGACTAATCGCCTTCAGCAATACGTCGCCCGCGTCGTGTCCCATCGTGTCGTTGATCTGCTTGAACCCATCCAGGTCCAGGTTGAAGATCGCCAGGCGGTGCCGTTCCCGGGCTGCGCGCGCCAGCGCAAACTCCAGCCGATCGTCGAACAATCGGCGATTGGGCAGGCTCGTCAGTTCATCGTGCAGGGCCAGCCACTGGTTGCTGATAATCTGCCGCTCCAGCAGCACCAGCAACAGCCCCACCGTGATGATGAACTTCTGCATATTCCAAAGCTCATTCAGGAAATCCGCCCACTGCGGGTAGACCTCAGAGACCCACGGATGCGCCAGAAAGCACAGAGACCAGACCACAAAGCCCGTCACGACGGCGATCTTGCCCCGGCTGCGCGACTGCAGCGTCTTCCCAAAGGCGATGGCACACATCATGTACACGAAAGACAGGTCAAGATAGGCGGCCATCCGGTAATGCAATGTGCCCGTGCAGATCGCCAGCGGCACCCAGATGCCCGCGACCGCCGCGTAGTACGTCCAGCGCCGCCGCAGCAGCGCGCAGGAAGCGAGACCGGTAACCAGACCGTAGCCGACAAGCACGGCATACAGTGAGGCCACCCGGCTGTCGAGGGAGTAGATCGTCAACAGGGCCAGGTTGGGGCCGATGTTGAAACACAGAAATGCAGTGCTGCGTGGCATGCGCCGCAGCCCCGGCGAGGCCGAAAGAAGGAACATGACGCCTGCCAGCAGGTACGCATCCAGCGCCACCACGTGCGACGCACGGTGCATCACCAGCCCGTTTGGCATCGAGTACACGATCCGCGCCGCGCACTCCAGCAGGATCAGCAACAGACCCGCGATCCACAGGCGCATATCGTCGCGCTCGCGGCGGCCCCTGAACAACAGCAGACACACGAGCAGGGCCATCGCAAAGAAATCAGGCAGTAGCAGGTAGTTCATTCAGACCTAAAGCCCGACGGCTTCGCCAGGAATCTTCCTCAGGGAACCTCAGGAAAACTTCACGTTGGCGTAAACGGATTGTAAGCGCCACCTTTTAAAAACCGTGTGAAGTTTTTCGCCCGCCCGCTTCCGTGCACAGCTTCCCCTCCCACTCTGGTAACGTGACAGGAGCCTCTGTACACTAGGGAGCGGCTCGCTCGCCGCAAAAGGGGCGGGGAAGATGGCCTCCACGAAGTGCAGATACGCCGTGGAGTGCATCCAACAATCGCGGCGAATTTTTGGAATCTGTTCAGGAGAAAAGCAAGATGGCATCGGTTGACGAGAAGGTTAAAGGCATCATCGTAGAGCAGCTTCAGGTGGATGAGGCTGAGGTAACCCCGGGCGCGTCCTTCCAGGAAGATCTGGGAGCTGATTCGCTCGACGTGGTCGAACTGGTGATGCAGTTTGAAGAGGCCTTCGATATCCAGATCCCGGATGAAGACGCCGAGAAGATCAAGACTGTAAAGGACGCAACGGACTACATCGAAGCGCACGCAAAGGCTAAGTAAACGTGGCACAAGCAACAACCATTCCCGCACGGCGTGTTGTCGTAACGGGCATCGGACTGATCTGCGGCATCGGCAATACGGCCCCTGCCGTATGGGACTCTCTGATGGCCGGCACCAGTGGCATGGCGGAGATTACGGCCTTCGATCTTGAAGGCCATCCCGCCCGCTTTGCCGCGGAAGTTAAAAACTTCGACCCGCACATCTTCATCGAGAAAAAAGAAGCCCGGAAGATGGGCCGCTTCATTCACTTTGCTCTCGCAGCGGCGCAGGAAGCCATGGAACACAGCGGTCTCCAGGTCACACCGGAGAACGCCGAAGACATTGGCGTCCACATCGGTTCCGGCATCGGCGGCTTCGACATCATCGAACGCGAGCACACCAACCTGATGAACGGTGGCCCGCGCAAGATCTCGCCGTTCTTCATCCCTGCATCGATCGTGAACCTGGCGGCGGGGCACGTCTCCATCCGGTTCGGCGCCAAGGGGCCGAATCAGGCGGCGGCAACTGCCTGCACCACCTCGGCTCACTCCATCGGCGACGCCTTCCGCATCATCCAGCGCGGCGACGCGGAGGCCATGATCGCAGGCGGCGCAGAGGGTGCCATCACACCGCTCAGCGTCGGTGGCTTCGCAGCCATGAAGGCACTGTCGACGCGCAATGATGACCCCACACACGCATCGCGCCCATGGGATAAGGATCGCGACGGCTTTGTCATTGGCGAAGGCGCAGGCATCCTGATCCTGGAATCGCTCGAGTTCGCACAGGCACGCGGCGCAAAGATCCTCGGCGAAGTGGTCGGCTACGGCATGAGCTCGGACGCCTTCCACATGACGGGCATGGCTCCGGGCGGCGAAGGCTGCGCACGATCCATGAAGAACGCGCTCAAGTCCGCTGGTCTGCAGCCGAACGAGATCGACTACGTGAACGCGCACGCCACCTCAACGCCACTCGGCGATGTGATGGAGTCCAAGGGCATGGAGACGGTCTTCGGCGAACATGCACTCAGCCACAAGCTTCTGGTCTCTTCGACCAAGTCCATGACGGGTCACCTTCTGGGTGGCGCGGGCGGACTCGAAGCCGGCATCACGCTCATGGCCATGCAGAAGGGCATCGTCCCGCCGACCATGAACCTCGACAACGTGGATCCGGAGTGCCGTCTGAACTACGTTCCCAATAAGGCACAGAACGCTCAGTTGAACTACGCCCTGTCGAACTCGTTTGGCTTCGGTGGCACCAATGGTTCGCTGATCTTCAAGCGCTGGGACGAGTAACCAGTCTGCCCTCGACAACACATAGAAAAGCCCGGCCTCGTGCCGGGCTTTTCTGTCTTACGGTTCTGCCGTCTACCGAACAGACACCCAGAGCCAGGTTCCGCACAGGATCCCCTGCGCCAGCAGCGTCGTCAGAACAATCGCCAGGAACAGCTTCCGCTGCTTCGTCTCGGCTGCGTCCGCGAAAGCTCCGCCCACAAACGTCAGCAGAAACGGATACGCCCACACCACCGGGATGCTGCTGATCTGAGTCGTCTCAATCGGTAACAAAACCAGCGTAACCAGCAACGGAACGGTGTTGCCAAAGTAGCGCGCACGCCGCAGCAAAACGAACAGCACCAGCGCGATTCCCGCCGCCGCCGTCACCGCAAGTTGCAGTGGATCCCGCACCAGCTCCAGCGCCGGCATGTAGTCCAGCGTGAATCGTCCCGCACCCCCGGTGAACACATACGTGAACAGCCCCAGCCGGAACGTATACGAAGCAAACACCAGCATTAACGCGCCAAACGCAGACACCAGCAGCACCGGAAACACCAGCGTCCGACGCCGCTCCGCCACATAGAGCATGAACACCGCAGAAGCAAAAAGACCAAGCACCGCAGCCAGCAGATGCGCGCAGGCAGTCAGGCCAAGCGCCAGCGTAAACAGCACAATGCGCGGCCGCCATTTGCGCGGCGGCCCATACATCGCATGCGCGATACCGATGGCCGTATAAATAACGGCGTAAAGTCCCCACGCCGCCAGAATCTCGTTATTCGGTGTCGTCGCATACCGCAACACCAGCGGCGAAACGCAGTACAGCAGCAGCGACATCGCCCCGCCCACGTTGCCGAAGAGCCTTCGCGTCACCCACCACAGCCCAGCGCCCAGCATCACCGCAGCCAGTGCAAACGGCACCCGCAACAGGTATCGCGTCCCCACGATCTGGTGCCGCAGGTCATAGACCGAACCGCCAACAGGGTCCGAATCAGCCGGTGTGTGATTGCGCTTGGCCGCGATCCAGTCTTCGAGACGCAGCGTGTTGACGTAGATGCTCAGCGGCAGCGCCGCAGCGCGATACGCCAGCGTTCCATCGCCCTGCATGTTGCCGCAGGTCGTGAAGTAGCCCGCGGCAGGCGCAGGCTTCTCCCACATCTCGCGGCCGCACAGGGCATAGCGATAGTCGCTCTCCGTCAGCGGCGTCCGGCCGATAACGAACAGCGTCGCTGCGAAAAACAGCAGCAGGATGAGGGCGGCGATCTTTTGGGGCAGGCCGAAGTGGAAACGAAAGCTCATGAGTGCGACAGGTTCGAGTGTACCGTCCCGGACATCCATCCGAGTGCCGCCGCCCTCCGCGTTTATCCTTGAGCCATGGATTCGTTGGAACTGCAGGTGGGCGCAGGTCGCCTCGTAAGCTATTCGCCCGTGCGCGAACTGCCTTGGCGCGTGGTCTTTGAGGATGAGGGCGCGGCAGGTTACTGCTACGCCTGCGATGGCCGCCGAGCCACCGTGGACGAGGACTTCGATGTCACCGTGATGGACGCCATGCTCGTCTACAACGTGGAAGCCATGCAGCGCGAGGATGACAGCGACCGCAAGCGTCTGCTTACCGTCGAGTGGTCGCGGGACGGCCAGCGCGCAGCCCTGCGCCTCGACGGCGTACCGCAGGTGCTCATCGACTTCGAACACCGCGAGAGCCGCTGCCGCAGCAACTTCCCTAACTTCATGGACGACGGCCGCAATAACTGGCGCAGCGCCGACCACGCCTGGGACGACGCCGCCATGACGCAATTCGAAGAAGCTGCGCTCACAGCCGAATAGCCGCTAAGTGTGAAATCAGCCATAGTCATCGCATGAACGCATTGCGTCGTTCCCTTGCGCAGCGCGCATATGCGCCTGTGTTAGCTAAGGCACAGTGATCGCAGAAGCTACTGGCCCCGGTAAGCGTGCATCACACGTCTCGCTGTGATCCTTTCCATCATCGACGATCAACAATGGCTCACGACCCTCGGCGAGGTGCCTTCGTGGACGCCAGAGCTGATGCCGACAATGGTCGTCGCTCCGCATCCGGACGACGAAACACTCGGCGCTGGAGCACTTATCGCCACCCTGCGAGCGCAGGGCGTACCCGTAACGGTGGTCGCGGTGACCGACGGCGAAAATGCCTACGAGACATCTCAGGACGAACGTGATGCGCTGGGCCAGGTGCGCGAAGCGGAGCAAACCGCAGCGCTGCAGAAACTGGGCGTGGAAGCGAACAGCATCCACCGCCTGCGCCTGACTGATAGCGGCCTGATGCAGCGGCAGGAAGAGCTTACGCGGCGCCTGCTGGAACTCGCGAAAGACGGCATGCAGATCGTCGCTCCCTGGTCCGGCGACTTTCATCCCGACCACATGGCCTGCGCCCACGCCGCAGAGTCCGTCGCCAAGGCCAAAGGCCTGCCGCTGATCAGCTACTTCTTCTGGACATGGCATCGCGGCACCATGGACCTGTTGGCCGGCCTGCCGTTGGGTCGATTTGTCCCCGACGAAACGGCCATGCAGGCAAAGGCCGACGCACTCGCCTGCCACGCATCGCAGTTGGAACACGTCAGTGGAGAGCCTATCCTCCCCAAGCGCCTGCTGGGCCCGGCGCGCTGGCCCTTTGAGGTCTTCCTGCACGGATGAGCACCTTGTCCACCAGCTCGCCGGAATTCTTCGAAGCGAAGTATCGCGGCGGTGCGGATCCATGGAACTTTGCCGCTGACGCCTACGAACAGGCACGCTATCGCACTATCCTCCAGGCTCTCTCGCCCGCGCGCTATCACCACGCATGGGAACCCGGCTGCTCCGTCGCCGTACTGACGCAGCAACTCGCTGCCATCTGCGATCGCGTGGACGCGTGCGACTTCTCCACGACCGCCGTGCAACAGGCGCAGGAGCGTTGCGCAGGACTCCCCGGCGTCCACGTGCATTGCGCCTCGCTCACTGATGAAGCTCCAATCGCAGACTTCGACCTGATCGTTCTCAGCGAAATCGGGTACTACTTCACTGCGGACGAGTGGCAGCGACAGGTTTCGCGCATCGTCGGTGCCATGCAGCCCAACGCGACGTTGCTGGCCGCGCACTGGCTTGGACACTCGCAAGATCACATCCAGGGCGGCGATGCCGTGCATGAGGCTTTGCTCGCACAGCCCGGACTGCAGCACGAACATGCCGAGCGGCATGAACAGACGAACAGTGGCTTCCGGCTCGATCGGTTCCGCAAACAGGCAGGCACAAACGCATGATCACGCCCTGGCACATGGCCGTTCTGATTCCCGCCCGCAATGAGGAGCTGCTGTTGCCGCGCTGCCTGCGCTCCGTTGCGGCTGCCTGCGCGGTTCTGCCCGCCGGCGTGACCAGCGACATCATCGTCGTCTCCGACGGCTCGACCGACACCACAGCGGATCTTGCAAGGGCGATGTTGCAGCACACCTGCGGAAGGGTGCTGGAGGTGGATGCCGGCAACGTCGGCTTGGCTCGCGCGCTTGCTGCGGAGACGGCTCTGACACGCCATCGCGGTAACCCCTGGCGGTGCTGGCTGGCGAACACCGACGCCGATTGCGAAGTTCCGCAGAACTGGCTCTTGGACCATCTCTCGCTGGCCCGACGCGGCTATACCGCAGTCGCCGGCATCGTGGATGTCGATTGCTTCGTGGAACACCGCGAGCATGTCGAGACACGCTTCCGCGTGACCTATCAGATCAACGACGACGGCACGCACCCGCACGTACACGGTGCCAACCTGGGTGTCCGGGCCGACGCCTACATGCTGGCCGGCGGATGGAACGCGCTGGAGACAGCCGAGGATCACGACCTGTGGGCGCGGTTACGCACCGCCGGTACACATCTCTCCGACGCGCGGCTGCGCGTGGTCACCAGTGGTCGACGCGTAGGCCGCGCACCACTGGGCTTTGCCGGAGCGCTGGCAAAGCACAACGAATTCATTGCCGATAGCGAGAACGCCGCATGACGACGCCAGAAGTCATCGCGCGCTTCGGGCAGCTATGCCGCGAAGATCTCCCCTCGCCCGGCACCGGCAACACGCCACAACGCCACCGCCGCATCTTCACAGCAGGTCGCGAGGACCTGAGCCTGGCCAAGCTGGCCGAGGCGCACTGGGACGCAGTCGCCATCCTCCGCGAGAGTAGCCGCGAACCCGCCGCAGCCGCCAAGTACGCCGTCTGGGCGAGCGAAATCCCCGGCCGGCCCATGCGCTTTGAAGGCGGCCGCCTCAGCGGCACCAAGGAGTTTTGCAGCGGCGCAGGCCTGGTCGATCGCGCACTGATCTCCTCCGGCGACCTGTTGCTCGAAATCGACCTCACAGCCCACCCCGACCGCCTGAAAACCGATGCATCCGGATGGCAAACCGAAGCCTTTCGCGCCACGCAGACCGCCGCGCTCACCTTCGAGGATTACCCTGCAGCCGTCGTCGGCGAAGCAAACTGGTACGTCGACCGTCCCGGCTTCTGGCAAGGTGCCTGCGGCCCTGCTGCTGCGTGGGCTGGTGGTGCGGCCGGCCTGGTCGATTTCGCGATGACAGCGAAACGTTCGGACGCGCACACTACCGCGCAACTTGCGGCGATGCACGCGAATGTCTGGGCCACGGAAGCCATCCTGGCAGCCGCAGCCGCCGAGTTCGATCGCGAACCCGCGGCAAACGCAATGGTGCGTGCACTTGAAGTTCGGCACCTGGTCGAACAGATGTGCACGGATACGCTGCGCCGCTTTGCTCGCGCGATGGGACCTGCTCCGCTGGCGAAGAATGCCGATGTGGCACGTCGCTACGCGGAACTCGATCTCTTCCTGCGCCAGTGCCATGCCGAGCGCGACCTGGAAGCACTGGGCAGAGCGCTGCGACCGCAGGCCTAGTGCCCCGTTCGGCTTAGCACCTCGGTACCGTCGCGCCCAAAGCGGGGTGCAGATAGACTTGCAGCCGCACCTCCGATGCCCTGCCCTATTGCAGTTCGTGTTGTGGCGCCAACCTACCCCGAGGTCTCGTGCTGCATGCGTTTGTTTGCTCCTCTGCTCCTGTTTGCGTGCGCCCTGACGCATACCTCTGCCTCTGCGGAGACACCAGCGAGCGCGCCTGCCTTTGAGGTGGCAACCATCAAGCCGGTCGACCCGGCACCCAAATCAGGCCGCTGGATGCGCGTGGAGGGCACGCACCGCTTCGTGGCTCGCAACTACACGTTGCGCCTGCTGATTGCGGCAGCCTACGACATGAACCCGCGCACCATCTCCGGCGGCCCGGGATGGATCGACTCCGACAAGTATGCGATCGATGCGATCACGCCGGGCGAGAAAGCCCCGGACCATGATGCGCAGATGCTGATGCTGCGCACGCTGCTGACCGAGCGATTCCACCTGGTCTTCCACCGGCAAGCGAAGATCTTGTCCATCTACGAGATCACCGTCGCAAAGGGTGGGGCAGACATGTCAGAAACCCTGACTCCGGACGCCCCGCCGGAGCTCGTCAGCATCGTCTATCCGGACAGGATGATCATGCCCGCCCGCAACGCCAGCATGGCCGACCTGGCCCGCATCATGCAGCGAGCCATCCTCGACCGTCCCGTCGTCGATCACACCGGCCTCACCGGCCGTTACAACTTCAACCTCGAATGGCAGCCAGACGAGACGCAGTTCAGCGGCGACATCCCCGCGCCCGCCGATTCGCAGAGCCCCCCGCTGCTGGTGGCCATGCAGGAGCAGCTTGGCCTGCAAATGAAGGCGGTGAAAGGACCGGTCGACACCATCGTGATCGACCGCGCCGACAAACCTTCGGAGAACTGACCGGGTTCTGGGAGCCAGGGTTGACCCAGAGCCGGATTCCCGGTATTCTTGTCAGGTTTGGCGTAGCAGGATTTTTGGCTGTGTGCCTTGGCGGTTTTCTTGCGCCGGGCCAGCCCTGCCGGGCAGGTGAAGGTACCCTGAATCCTTCCCCGCCGCCTTTCATTTTGAGCTCAATGGTAGGGATGCGCACCGGCGAACGGCCGGGCGTGGAGGTTTGTGATGTACGCAGTGATTCGCACCGGTGGAAAGCAGTATCGTGTCGCTCCCGGAGACACCCTGAAGATTGAAACGACCGCGCACACCGACGGCGCCATTGAGTTTGCTGACGTGCTGGCTGTAAGCGGCGAAGAGGGCAAGTTTGAGCAGGAGCTGACGGGCGCCAAGGTTACGGCAACTGTGCTCGGCGAAGGCCGTGGCGAGAAGATCCTGGTCTTCCACTTCAAGCGCAAGAAGCAGTACAAGAAGATGCAGGGCCACCGCCAGAACTTCGTTGAAGTCAAAATCAACGAGATCCTGGTCAACGGCAAGAGCTTCAAGGCCGAAGCCAAGTAGTTTTGCAGCATCTGCCGCACCAGCGGCAAACATTTTGAGATATCTGCGGGCGTTCTCCCTGACGAGATCCGACCCCGCAACGAGGCAATGTAATGGCACATAAAAAAGGTGGCGGTTCTTCTTCCAACGGTCGTGACTCCAACGCGCAGCGTCTGGGCGTGAAGAAGTTTGCAGGCGAAGTGGTCACAGGCGGCAGCATCATCGTGCGTCAGCGTGGAACACCGCTGAAGCCGGGCCTGAACGTCGGCCGTGGCAAGGACGACACCCTGTTCGCCAAGATTGGCGGACGCGTGCAGTTCATCGACCGTGGCAACCACGGCCGCTTCGTAGCGATCGACCCGGTCGTCGCGTAACGCTCCAATCTCTCCAGCAATTTGAAAAGGCCCTGCTCGCGCAGGGCCTTTCTGTTTCTGCAACCGATCTCGAAAGCCGAAACTAGTTCGGCATCTTCAACGAGATTTCCATCGCGTTCTTGTTATCGAACGAACTCAGCGTCTTCACGGCGCTCTTCTCACCGTTCAGATCCGCCCACACCTCATAGTCGGTGCCGGTCGAAAGCTGGCCGAACTTAAACTGGCCGTCGTCAGCCGTGATGTAGCTGCGCTGCGACAGGGACTTCGTGTCCTTCAGGTGCACCACAGCACCCTTCACCTTGGCTCCGCCCTTGCTCGTCACGTCTCCCGTGACGGAACGGAAGGTAGCGGCCTGTCCAGCGGCATGCGCGGGGTGCAGGAGAAGCGTGGCGGGCACCAGCAGAGCGGTTACAGTTAGTGCGGTGCGGAGTGTACGGAGCAAGCGCTTCATGGTCATCACTGTAGGATGCCGGTGCGATGCACCTGCAACCTATCCTCTCCCAATACAGACACGAAGAATGCCGCACAGTCGCGCACAAGTCACGACAGCGCGACATCCGTGCCGCATCTAGTCTTCTTCGTCGTCGGTCGCTTCACGGCCGTAGTCGTCGTCTTCGTCGTCGTAGCCTTCGGAATCGACGGGGACAATCTGCAGCGGTTCGGTGGAGATGATGTCAAACTCCGATCCGCACTCGTCGCAGGTGATGGTTTCCCCTTCTTCGACTTCGTCCGGGTCAATGTCGAGTGGGTTATCGCACTCTGGGCAAGTCACTGCCATGGATCGCTCCCTCTTGTGTGGTTCCTGGTTATTGTTCGCCGGGCTTAATCGCCCAGGCCATAGATTCTACGATGTCGCCAACCCGTGCAAGTCGCACGTGCGATAGGCGCCTATCTGTCGTTGTGGAGACGCGCCGCAATGCGTGTGGGTTGTTTAGCCCCTGGGACGCAAACCCGGAGAATTCGAGTACACGCCGAATTTTGATACCGCACCACAACAGAAGTTCCATCTCGGCGCGCATTGGTCTCAGCACGCCGCGCTGTGGTGAAATGAAGAGGATGCCCATCGGACGCGGTCCAGTTACGCTCTCCCTGCCTGCCTTCCGCGGCGCCGTCCGCCAGCTGGTGCTCTTGCTGGTGGGTGCGTTCTTCGGCATCGCCCTGCTCAACTTCATCTCGGCGAATTTCGCCTCCACGATCGTCGGCCTCATGATCCTGATGCCCTCGGCCGTCCTCGGGCACCTGCGCATCTGGGAGCTGGTCACCTACGCCTTCCTGAACATCGGCATCCTCAACACCGCCTTCTCACTGCTGACCCTTTGGTTTACAGGATCCATGCTGGAGGAAAGCCGCGGCTCGCGCTGGTTTACGGAGCTCTTCTACACCTCCGTCGTCGGTGGTGCGCTCATCGCAACGCTGCTGGCCGGCCTGCCGATGTTGACCGGTGGACACATCAGCTTCTTCGGCATCCGCCCGGGCGTCGCTCTGGTCGCGGCCGGCATCTCGTCGCCGCTCTTTGGCGTGCTGGTGGCCTTCGCACTACTCTTTGGCGATGTCGAGTTCCTGCTCTTCTTCGTCCTGCGCATCAAGGCCAAGTACATGGTCATCCTGGGAGCCCTCTTGTATGTCGCGACACTGCTGCGCGAGAGGGACAGTTTCGCCGCGCTCCTCGCGCTCTCCTGCGGCCTGGCGGGGTTCCTGTACGTCAAGCTGGCGCACCGTCGCGGCATGAGCGCCACAGCCGCTGAGCGCTACTACGGCCTGCGCAACGACTACATCCGCTGGAAGCGCCGCCGCGCCGCACGCAAGTTTGAGGTCTACATGCGCAAGCAGGATCGCATCGTGAAGTTCGACGATGAGGGCCGCTACATCGCACCGGAAGACGAAGTCCGCAAGCCCAACGACCGCAAGTGGATGAACTAGGCACTTCGTGCCGTTCTCGACACACTTCGCGTGTGTCCGCTGCATGAGACCCGCGCCATAGCAAAGGCCCAGGCGTAAGCCACACAAGAGGCATTCGCAGCGTCAGCGTTCCGCATCCAAAGCCATCAGGAGAACAACACCATGGCTGATCTCGCAACACTGCAGCAGAAGTACGAACCCGTCCTGAAGGCAATCGACCGTTTCTCGCCGGAAGGCGCTGCGCTGCAGGATGTATCGCTTGAAGGCGACAAGCTGCACGTCAAGGCAACGCTGCCCTCGCAGGTATGCCTGAACTTCGTCTGGGACCAGATCAAGAAGGTCGACGCTACCTACGCGGACCTGCACCACGAACTGGTGAACACCGGCGGCGACACGCAGCCCTACACCGTCAAGCCGGGCGACATGCTCAGCAAGGTCGCGCAGCACTTCTACGGCGACGGCAACCTCTATCCGCTGATCGTGAAGGCCAACTCACTCGCGAACCCGGATGCATTGAAGGCCGGCGAAAAGCTCACGATCCCTGTGAAGAGCTAGGCCTAGCCCGGATTGTTATCCCGGAGTGGAAGGGTCTCCAGTCGCCTTCCGCTGCCGGGATCACAGACCACTACTTCACATCGGGCGGCGGAGCATCCCCCGCATAATAGTTCCGCCTCGCCCGAATGTCCGCCTCAGGATACTCAGGCACCGTCACCCGGATCTCATGCAGCCCACTCTCCGCACCACGCGGAATCGGGAAGCTAAGCAGATAGTAGTTATGCACGCGATTCGTCAGCTTGCCTAAGCTGTCATCGAAGCCCGCGCGGTTGTTGAAGTGAAAGTAATCTCCGCCAGACTCTTCCGCGATGGCCTTCGCCGTGTTCTTACGCATCCCCTGCACCGCCATGATCAAGGAACCGATCGGACCGCGACCGCCGGAAAAGTGTTTCAGGTCGCTCATCGTCTCGTTCGTACCGGGTGAATAAGCGACCGCATCCACCACGGTGTTACTGCGTCCCAGTTGCGCAATCAGATCCTTCTCCTTCACAGACGATCCGTGATCGCGCGCCTCCCCCACCAGCAACACAGCGTGACGGTTATGAGTATCCCGATTCTCCAGGATCGAGCTCGCGTAACTGACGGCATCACGCGTTGCAGCCTCGTCATCCTCGCATGGCCCCATCTGCGCCATCGCACTCGCAACCTTGGCCATCGAGCGTGTGAAGGGCTGCACCAGCTCCGGGTGTGCGCCGTAGCGGATCAGCGCGACCTCATGCGGCCCGCCGCCCACCAGCGACTCCACCAGCGTTGGCAATCCCTGCAGCTTCTCGTACTCCATCATCGCCATGCGCGAGCACTGAACAGCCACCACCAGCGACAGTCCGAAACCCTCGGCATCCTCGTCCAGCGTGACGGGCTGCGGCACACCGTTGTCCAGGATGCGGAACTTGTCGGCCTTCAGGCCATAGACGATCTGCCCCTTGATGCTGACCGTCGCTGGCACCAGCACGATCTTTGCGCCGGCCTGCAGCGTGTACGTCTGCTGCGCGGGATCCTGAGTCGTAGGCGCAGCATCCTGCGTGGGAGACGCAGCATCCTGCGTGGGAGACGCAGCACCGGCTGCAGGCGGAGTCGCCGGCGTCTGTGCGAATGCAGCGGCGCCGAGCGCCAGGAACAACACAGTCACGATCTTTCTCATGGCCATCATCCCCATCATTCTCTCCCAAACCTCCGCTGCGCCTGGGGCGACACCCTCGTTAGACTTACAACAGCAGCAAAGGAGCACCGCCATACTTCCCTACCCAAAGCCGCACACCGTTGAGCAGGTTGACGAATACTTCGGCACACAGGTCGCCGATCCGTACCGTTGGATGGAAGACATCGATGCTCCTGAGACGAAGGCGTGGATCGACGCCGAGAACCGCGTCACCGCCAGCTACTTTGAGCCGCTGACCTTTCGCGCGCCACTGCTGGAACGGCTGGAAGCGCTGACCAACTACGAGCGCTTCTCAGCACCCTCGCGCTACGGCACGCGGTACGTCTACGCACACAACAGCGGCCTGCAGAACCAGTCCGTGATCTATTGGACGGAGGGTCTCACTGGCACACCGCAGGTCCTCGTCGATCCCAACACACTCGCCACCGACGGCACCGTCGCACTCGCAGGTATGAGCATCACCGACGACGGCCGCCTGGCCGCACTCGCCTTCGCCGACGCCGGCAGCGACTGGAAGAAGATCATCGTGCGCGATGTGACAACCGGCGCCGACTTACCCGATGTTATCCAGTGGACGAAGTTCAGTTCCCCCGCATGGCTCTTAGATGGAACAGGCTTCTACTACAGCGGCTACGATGCTCCGCCCGAGGGCGACGCCCTGAAGGCGTTGAACCACTTCGCAAAAATCTTCTTTCACAAGCTGGGCACGCCGCAGAGCGAAGACGTCCTCGTCTTCGAACGTGCCGACGATCCCGAGATCTTTCTGCACGCCGGCGTCACCGATGACGGACGCTATCTCATCCTCTCGCAGCACAAGGGCACCAGCCCGAATAACTCGCTCGCCTTCCTGGACCTCGCAGACGCCCACGCCCAGGTCCAGCGCGTGATTGATGTCGCGGACGCAGCTTACTCACCCATCGGCAATGATGGCACGCACTTCTGGCTCTACACCACGCTCGATGCGCCGAACGGCAAGGTCATCACCATCGACCTCGGCGCGCCCGCTCGCGAGCATTGGAAGACCGTCATCGCAGAGAGCACCTCCACGCTGGAAGGTGTATCACTGGTGCACCACAAACTGATCGCGAGTTATCTGAAGGACGCGCGTTCGCAGGTGGAAGTCCACGCAGAAGACGGCACACACTTACAGACACTCGCGCTGCCCGGTGTAGGATCCGCCGGCGGCTTCGGTGGTCGCCGCGAGGACACCGAAACCTTCTACACCTTCACCAACTTCACAACACCCGGCGTCATCTACCGGCTTGACCTGGAGACGATGACCTCCGCGCCCTACCGTGAGCCGAAGTTACTCTTCGATCCTGCAGCATTCACGACCGAGCAGGTCTTCGTGACGTCGAACGACGGCACACAAATCCCGCTCTTCCTGACCTACAGGCGCGACTTGGTGCGCGACGGCAGTAACCCGGCGCTGCTCTACGCCTACGGTGGTTTTAACGTCTCACTTACGCCTGCATTCTCTCCGACGAACATCGCCTGGCTCGAGCGCGGCGGCATCTACGCGCAGGCCTGTCTGCGTGGCGGCGGCGAGTACGGCGAGGCATGGCACGAGGCCGGCACACGCACGAAGAAACAAAATGTCTTCGACGACTTCATCGCCTGCGCGGAGTGGCTGATCGCCGAACGCTACACCTCCACACCAAAGCTCGCCATTCAGGGCGGATCGAACGGCGGCCTGCTCGTCGGCGCCATGCTCACGCAGCGGCCAGACTTGTTCCGCGCAGCGAATGCGGCGGTAGGCGTCATGGACATGCTGCGCTTCGATAAGTTCACCGTGGGCTGGGGATGGAAGCAGGACTACGGCGCGCCCAGCGAAGACGAAGCAGAGTTCCGCGCCATCTACGCCTACTCGCCATTGCACAACCTGCACGCAGGCACCAGCTATCCCGCAACGCTGATCACCACCGCCGACCACGATGACCGCGTCTACCCAGCGCACAGCTTCAAGTTCGCAGCAGCCATGCAAGCCGCACAGGCAGGCGACGCTCCGGTGCTCATCCGTGTAGAGACACGCGCAGGCCACGGCGGAGGCATGCCTGTCCGCAAACGTTTCGAGCTTGCAGCGGACACCTTTGCCTTCTTCCTGCACGAACTCGGTTGCGCCTGACCATCCTGGTGCTGCCACAGGAAACTTGTTGATCTCACCGCACTGTGTGATGTCGGACATGGCGGCGGATGGCCCAGACCGTAGGCCACTCGCCGTCCGCATCGCCCGTCTATTGGGACTGCAGGTACGCCTGCGGGAGATTGACAGATGGCAGACATGGAACAGGTGAAGTTTCCGCGGCAGGGCAGTGACTATACCCCGCTGCCGCGCAGCAAGCAGGACGGCCGCGTCGTCGCACACGCAGTGCAGACGATCAACGCGACGCCGCACGAGGTCTACCAGGTCTACAGTCGCGGTGAGTTGCTGCCCACCTGGCAGGAGGGAGTCATCTCCGTCACGGCCACCGGCGACAACACCTTCCACTGGCTCATCGAAGATCCCGGCACGCGCAAGCAGATGGAGTTCGACTCGGAAGTTCTAGAAGCCGTCCCCGGCGAGCGCCATGTCTCGCGCATCGTGAACGGCCCGCTTGAGAGCACTACCAACACCATCACCTTCGTCGAACACCCCGCAGGCCGCGGCACCATCGTCGCCATGATCAGCGACTTCCGCGTCCCCGGCGGTGTCCTCGCAAACGCCGTAGCAGCCGTCGTCTCACGCAGCCCGGAACAGACCACCATCGAAAACCTTCGCCACCTGAAGGAACTGATCGAAAGCAAAGAGATCCCAACCGTCGAAGGCCAGCCGGCCGGCCCACGCGGCGTCATGGGTAAGTGGAAGCAGTTCCTCATGGGCGAGAACATGCCGACACCCCCGGGCACCAGCGATCGTGCCCGCCCACAGGACATGCCCGAAGAAGCGAGCAGCATCTCTCCCCTGCTGATCGGCGGAGTCGCCGTCGTCGCAGGCGCTGCCGCCTGGTACGGCGTGCGCGCCATGCTGGACGAATAAGTCCCAATCGCAAACGTTAAGAAACCTAACGAATCGAATCAGACGGCGCGCGGCGCCAGGAGCGACACGATGAAGGCAGTTTGCTGGATGGGAACAGGCAAAGTAGAAGTACAAACGGTGGACGACCCGAAGATTCTGAACCCGGGCGACGCCATTCTGCGGATCACACGGACCGCCATATGCGGCAGCGATCTGCACCTCTACGACGGCTACATCCCCACGATGGAATCCGGCGACATCCTCGGACACGAATTCATGGGCATCGTCGAAGAAGTCGGCAGCGAGGTCAAGAAACTGAAGGTTGGCGACCGTGTCGTCGTCCCCTTCACCATCGCCTGCGGCAACTGCTTCAGCTGCAAGAAGGACCTCTGGTCGCTCTGCGATAACAGCAACCCCAACGCCCATGTCGCCGAAGCAATGTACGGCTACGGCGGATCGGCGCTCTTCGGCTATTCGCACATCTACGGTGGTTACGCCGGTGGCCAGGCACAGTACGTTCGCGTGCCCTTCGCAGACGTTGGACCGATCAAGATCGAGAGCGGCATTGAAGATGAAAAAGTACTCTTCCTCTCCGACATCTATCCCACCGGCTACCAGGGCGCAGAGAACGCAAACATCCAGCCCGGCGACAACGTCGCCATCTGGGGCGCTGGTCCCGTAGGCCTTTTTGCAGCAGCCAGCGCGTACATGCTGGGTGCAGGCAACGTCTTCGTCATCGATCGCTTCCCCGAGCGCCTCGCCCTCGCTCGCGACTACTGTGGCGCCACCGTCATCGACTACAGCGACGGCAAGAGCATCGTCGAAGCTCTGCGCGATCTCACAGGCGGCATCGGTCCCGATAGCTGCATCGACGCAGTGGGCATGGAAGCGCACGGCACCGACGTGTCCGCCATGTACGACAAGGTCGAGCAAGGCTTGATGCTCGAAACCGATCGTCCCACCGCACTGCGGCAGATCCTGCAGAGCGTACGAAAGGGCGGCACCGTCTCCATCCCCGGTGTCTACGGCGGAGCGCTCAACAAACTCAACTTCGGCGCAGCCTTCGGCAAGGGCATCACCATGAAGATGGGCCAGACCAACATGCACAAGTACCTCAAGCCACTCCTCGAGCGCGTCGAGCAGGGCCAGATCGATCCCAGCTTCATGATCTCGCACCGCATCGGCATCAACGACGTGCCGGACATGTACAAAATCTGGCGCGACAAGAAAGACCGCGTAACAAAGATCGTCATCGATCCCTTCCGCGAAACCGGCATCGAGAAGCTGCACGTTGCATAACTAGCTCAACAGCAGAAAGGCCCGGCTCAGTGCCGGGCCTTTCTGTGTCTATACCTTCAACCGCCAGATACCGCAGTCCTCATATCCAGTCGTCACATACAAACCATCCGCGTCATGTTCGATGATCGCCTTATCCGCCGCGCGATCCTCATGCGAGTGATGAATCCGGCCACGCCACAACTCCTGAAACTGCGGATGCTCCTCCTGCATCAATCGACGCTGTTCATCATTGACATACAGGATGTCCAGGTCCTGCGGCCGCGTGCGGAACTGCTCCTTCAGCCGATCCAGCAGCCGATCCATCAGCACAATGTCGAACGGGTTGAAGAGGAACAGCAGGCAAGGCCCCGCAGGCATGCGCAATCGCATCGCATCGCCCTCTTCCAGACGCATATGCGGCCCTTCATGCGACGCCTGCCACCGTTCCAGATTGGTTCGCGTAGCCGCAGCCAACGCAGGATGCAATTCCACACCAACGATGCGCCGAAACGGATACTCCGCCGCCAGCAGCATCGCACGCCCCTTCCCCGCACCGATATCGACAAACGCCGTGCGATCCACCGGATGCACCGCCAGCGGCAACCAGCGATCCATCAGCTTGCGAAACAGCGAAGGCGCAACACCGTGATACGCGGTGATATGGCGGTCATGGCGATGACCGGTCGCCAGGTCTTCGCCAGGGATCAGCGAACCTGTATCCGTACCGTGCAGTTGATCGAAGGGATGGACCGGCGCTGGTCCGCGGCGTTGACGTCGGCGTGCGGGAATCATGCGTAACGCGAGTCTATCGGATCGCTCGCCGTAACATCCGATCGCGCCGGTGGAGACCCGTGATCAGACGTAAGGTTTTCGTCCGAATCCGGAACAACCGGTCACCGGGATTGGTGAAGAAAAAGGGCGCCGCTCTCGCGACGCCCTTCGTTAAATCGCTTGCGCAAAAGTACTAGTCGCGCTCGCGTTCGTTCTCGTAGTCGCCGCGGCCGCGTACTGCGCCCTCGTCGGCATTTGCAGCGGCTGCTGCGTGTGCTCCCGGAACGTAGTTGGGATCATCGCTCTTCACGGTGACCTTGACGTGCGCGGACACTTCGCGGAACAGCTTGACCGGCACGTGGAACTCGCCGATTGCCTTCAGCGGCTCGTCCAGTGCGATCTTGCGGCGGTCGATCTCATAGCCCTGCTTGGCCAGCTCTGCCGCGATGTCCTGCGACGTAACCGAACCGAACAGAACGTCGTTCGCGCCCACCTTACGCTCAAAGGTGACCTCAACATTGCTCAGCTTCTCAGCCTGCTCCGTTGCAGCGGTCTTGTCCTTTACAGCCTTGCGGACTGCGGACTCCTTCATCTGCACGATGACAGCCTTGTTGGCAACGGTGGCTTCAATCGCCAGACGCTGCGGCAGCAGGTAGTTGCGGCCGTAGCCGGTCGCAACCTTAACGACGTCGCCGCGGTGACCCAGCTTCTCGACGTCTTCCTTCAGAATGACTTCCATGTTCTATCTCCAGTTTCGCCTGCGCGGCGAAGAATCTTTCCAGGGCTCTAAGCCCTGAAGGGCTTAGTACTTCGCGGCGAAGGGCAGCAGGGCGATGTTGCGCGACTGCTTGATAGCCTGCGACAGCTGACGCTGGTGCGTGGTGCAGACACCGGTCAAACGGCGCGGCGTGATCTTGCCACGCTCGGCCACAAAGCCCTGAAGCAGACGGACGTCGCGGTAGCTGATCGCATCGATCTTCTCAACGCAGAACTTGCAGACCTTCTTGCGACGGAAGAACTTACGGCCGCCAGGGCCGCCCGACGGACGCGGAGGACGCGGGCCGGAGTTGTTGCCCTGATAGCCGCCGCCGGTGCTGGGTGCCGCCGGTGCGGAAGGAGTGGTGCTCGGGGTGCTGGTTTCGTCAGCCATGTTGCCTGATCCTTTCGAGTGGTTCGGCGAAGTCTTGCTCCGGGATTGCATCGAATCCCATGGTCATCTGGAAGCAGACCCTCGCGGGTGCGGATTTCTTGTAAGCCGGCACGCTGCCGCACTTACACAACGTCGTAATTCGACTCAGTCGATTTACGCGGTGACGGGAGCGGCTTCCGGCTCGGTAGCAGCAACCGGCTCGGCTGCAGCAACGGGCTCAGCAGCTACGGGCTCAGCAGCAACCGGTGCGGGTGCAGGCGGTGCAACAGGAGCGGGTGCCTGCTGTGCAGAGACCTTGACCTTCTTGTCGCGCAGTGCCTTCACCTTGGCCAGGCGCTTGTTCTCTTCGTCCGTGCGGACGGTGATGAACTTGATCACCTGTTCCGTAACACGCAGGCGGCGCTCCAGCTCAGCGATCAGCGGACCGTCAGCGGATACGTGCAGCAGGATGTAGATACCGTCCTGGAACTTGCGGACGATGTAAGCCAGGCGGCGACGGCCGAGCTTCTCGATGTTGGTCACTTCGCCACCACCGTTGGTCACAACGGTGTTGAAGCCTTCGATCAGCTTCTCGAGATCGGCCTCTTCGAGGTCCGGACGAACGATGTACATCACTTCATAAGTACGGTTCATGTGTTTCTCTTTCTGCGGGCTCTCGCTCGCACCCTCGCATTGGAAGGTTTGGAAGATACAGTTTCTGTTACTGGTTTCTCGCTTTTCGATTCGTGGTGCACAACGGAACTAGAAACTATGAAACCAAAAACTACGAAACATCTTTCCGGTTGAACTGGTTCATCGCCACTGCAATGCCCTGCCCCACCACCACCTCAACCGCTTTCGTTACGCGATCGAGTACTTCATCCAGCACCGCGAGTTCGGTCTTGCGCAGCGGGGTCAGTAAGTAATCCTTACCACCCGCCTTGATCTCGCGGCCGTCCGGCAGTGCTGGTTTCCCGACACCAATCCGGACGCGAATCCAATCTTCCGTTCCAAGCACCCCGGTGATCGACTTCACACCGTTGTGCCCGTTGCTGCTGCCATTCGGCCGCAACCGAAACTCGCCGAGGGGGAAGGCCAGTTCGTCATACAGCACGATCAGGTCCCGCTTTGGATCGAGTTCGTATTCCTGAACCAGCGGCGCAACCGACAGTCCGCTCAGGTTCATAAAAGTCTCAGGCTTCACCAGCAGGCACTCTTCGCCCGCGATGACCACCTTGCCGGTAAGTGCCCGGCTGCGGCGGTTTGCCACAACCGCACCGCGATCCTCCGCGATACGGTCGATAGCAAGAAAGCCCGCGTTATGCGGTGTGAAGGTGTACTCCGGGCCAGGGTTTCCAAGGCCGACGATCAGCTTCACGGTCGCTACGCTCCCAATGTTTCCTCGTCTCCGGTTCGGGTTCCCAGTGTCTGCGGGCGAGCCCACAAGAAACTGGAAACCAGAAACCAGAAACTCAATCATTTACTTCTTCGCAGGTGCAGCAGGAGCAGCAGCAGCTTCCGGCTTGCCCTTACCCTTGGTTACTTCGGGTTCGGCAACGACAGGAGCAGCGACAACTTCCTCTTCCTTGATGATGGTCACGTGTGCAACCAGTGCCGTCTCTTCCGCGAGGAACTTGACCGAACCGGTGTGCGGCAGGTCCGAAACGTGGATCGCGCCGTGCAGCTCCAGGTTCGTAACATCGATGTCGATGTGCGAAGGGATATCGCCCGGGAAGCACTCGACTTCGATCTCACGCAGAACCTGATCCAGGACGCCGCCACCCATCTTCACGCCGACCGGGATACCGCTCAGCATGACCGGCACGGAGACCTTCATCGTCTTGTCCATCGCGATGCGCTTCAGATCGATGTGCAGCAGCTTGCCCTTGATCGGCTCATACTGCCAGTCCACGATCATGGCCTTCGCGCCTGCACCGTTCTCAATGTTCAGATCGAAAATCGTGTTGTGGCCCGACTCCGAGTGAAGGATCTTCAGGATCGACTTCGGATCGACCGTGATCGCCTGCGACTCAATGCCTGCGCCGTAAATCACTGCGGGGATCAGACCGGAGACGCGAACGCGACGTGCTGCGTTCTTGTTGAACTTACCGCTGCGGAGTGTTGCCTTGACTGCTTCTGTGGTGTTTGCCATGTTGTCCTTTCGGGCACGAAGTTTCGCTTCGCTCCCTTTGCGGCGGTTGGGCCGCGGGTTATTGATTCACTCACATCGGGCGACGACTGCTTACCCGACAACTTCACTTAGGAGAAGAGCGAACTTACACTCGTCTCCATGTGGATGCTTTCAATTGCGCGGCCCAGAAGGCCGGCAACGGAGAGCACCTTGATCTTGTCCAGCGCCGCGGCCTCAGGCTGCAGCGGGATGGTATTTGTAACAACCAGCTCCTTCAATGGGCTGGCGGCAATGCGCTCGATCGCCGGACCGGAGAGCACAGCGTGCGAAGCGCAGGCATACACATCGGTCGCACCGTTCTTGAGCAACGCCTCTGCCGTCTTGGTCAGCGTTCCAGCCGTATCGACAATGTCGTCGAGGATGATGCAGGTACGGTCCTTCACATCGCCAATCACGTGCATCACTTCGGTGACATTGATATCCGTGCGGCGCTTGTCGACGATCGCCAGTGGCACGCCGAGCTTCTGCGCAAAGAAGCGTGCACGCTCCACGCCGCCCGCATCCGGACTCACAACCGTCAGGTTCGGCAGGTTCAGATCGCGGAAGTAGCCGACCAGCACAGGCGATGCGAACAGGTGATCCACCGGGATATTAAAGAAACCCTGGATCTGTGCCGCGTGTAGATCGACCAGCAGTGCTCGGTTCGCGCCGGCGGCCTGCAGCAGGTCTGCAACCAGCTTCGACGTAATGGCAACGCGCGGACGATCTTTACGGTCCTGGCGGGCGTAGCCATAGTACGGAATAACGACGGTAATACGTCCGGCAGAGGCGCGCTTCAGCGCGTCGATCATGATCAGCAGCTCCATGATGTGCCGATCAACCGGAAAGCTTGTGGGCTGCACGAGGAACACATCGGCGCCGCGAACATTCTCCAGCAACTGGAAGTGGATCTCACCGTCCGAAAACGCGATCAGCTTCGTCTGACCAAGCGGCACACCCAGGAACTGGCAGACCTCTTCGGCAAGCGCGCGATTCGCGGAACCGCAGAAGATCTTGAAACGGCGATCGTCCGCCAGGCGGCTGGATCGCTTGCCCGCAGGTGCAGCAGCGGGCTGCTTGACACGATCGGTAGCGGTCAACTGCGCGCGGTCCGATGTGGCAACGGTAACGGTCTGATTTTCGGGAGTGGTGGGAGCGACGGGTGCCATCGTGTTTTGAGCGGTCATGCGGTGCGAGCCTCCAAGCCGGTTAGCGTTGGTTGGGTTCTGCCGGATTGTCCTGTCTCTGCTCCCTTCCTCGACGAACCCACAGGATTACCTGCGGGCCTCTTCGCCACGTGGGGGAACGTCGACGCATCATGGCTGGGCGACTAGGATTCGAACCTAGACAAAGTGCTTCAAAGGCACTGGACCTACCATTAGTCGATCGCCCAAAGATCATTCCGGGTCGTTCACCCGGAAGAGCTCTGCCGCAACCAGTGTACTAAGGACACAGCTGCAGCCCGCGGCCAATTTTCGTTTTCGCAACCGGCATGTGCCAGTTCCCTAAACGAAGAGACCGCCCCAGTACGCCTTGCGCGATAGCGTGGTCGTCACAAACGACCGCACACCCAACGCCTGCGCGCGTGCCTGGGCCGCTTCAGCGGCAGCAGTTGATCCATAAAGACCAAACAAGGAAGACCCGGAACCCGAAAGAGATGCCGTAAAGGCACGCTCCTCCCGCGGAAGGACCTCATCGCCCTGTAGGGCATGCAGAATGTCTCGCAAAAAGGGATGCTGCGAAAAGACGACCTCTTGAAAGTCGTTTTCCATCCCGGTACGGACAAGCGCAGGAAGAGGATTCCCGGCCAGGCTCCCAGATTCGTGCGGGACAGAATCCCCTGCATCGAGTGCCCCGGAAGCACCGGAGGCGCCGATCTCGCTCGCCGGACCCGTTGGGGCAAAGGCTGACGCGTAGACGCGGCTCAACTCATCAAGTCTACCCTGCGCGGCCTGCGGGGTCAATGAACTCACCCGCTCGTCCCACGCGCGAAACGCCAGCGGCGTCGACGATCCCACACCCGGCGCCACCACCACGCATGGCGTCTCCGGGATATCCGGATAAGGCATCACCAGCTCGCCCCGGTTATGCCCATAGACCGTCCCTCCCACCAGGAACAGCGGCACATCCGACCCAATCCGCTCCGCCAGCGCAAACCGCTGCGCTCCCGGCAGCGCAATACCCAACTGCCGCTCCAGACCCAGCAGCGCCGCCGCAGCATTCGCAGACCCCGCGCCCAGCCCGCCCTGCATCGGCAGATGTTTCCGCAGAAAGATCTTCACGTGCGCCGTCACATCCATCGCCTGTAACGCAGCTTCCACAATCCGATAGACCGTGTTCCGCCCGTCCACCGGCACCCGGGGATCGCTGCACTGCAGATGGATCTCCGTCATCCGAGCGCGCTCCGCCTCCACCGTCAGCTCATCGAACAGCCCGATCGTCTGGTAAAGCGTGTGCAGATGATGGAATCCGTCCGCGCGCGGCGGCCCAATCCTCAAACCCAGGTTGATCTTCGCAAACGAGCGAACAGCAGTGACAGTCGGCATACCCCTCTGAGTCTAAAGCGACTGCGTTTCCAGCGACGACACGCCCAAAAGCGGCACCGCTGCGCAACTTGACGTTACCTTTTGAATACCTCGTAACCGTTTTCCTCCGTCGCCATGCCTACGCTGAAGACACAAGCCGAAACCCGGAAGAAATCGGGATCAGACCGCCTGCGGTTTGCGTATTGGCCGGCAGACGTCCCATGAAGCTCATCCCCTGTACCCACGCCCGCACCGCGGTGTCGCGCCTCCGACTCGTCGCGGCCGCTCTTGCCCTGCTGTGCCTCCCCGCCTTCACCCACGCGCAGGACGCCGCAAAGTCCCAGACCGGTGCCGCCGCCGGCCGCACGCCCACCTCACCACGCCAGGCGCATGGCGCAAATCTAACGGCCAACGTCCCCAAACTCGATCGCGATGCCTCGCTCAACGACTTCGACGGCATGGAACCCTCCGCCTGGGTGAAAGAGCACATGACCCGCGTCGGCAACTTCATCCAGAACAGCCCCATCGACAACGCCCAGCCCACAGAACGCACCGACGTCTGGCTCGGCCGCACCGCCACCACCTTCTTCGCAATCTTCGTCTGTTACGACCACCACCCCGAGACCATCCGGGGCCACCTCGCCCGCCGCGAGAACATCGACGCAGACGACTCCGTCGGCATCCTCCTCGACCCCCTGGAAGACCGTCGCCGCGGCGTCCTCTTCCAGGTCAATCCCGCAGGCGTGCAGGAAGATTCCAACTGGGTCGAGCCCGGCAATACCGACAACAGCTACGACCAGGTCTGGGACAGCGCCGCACGCCGCACCTCCAAGGGCTGGCTCGCCATGATCGCCATCCCCTTCCGCAGCCTCCGCTCCCGCGCCAATGCACCCGAGTGGGGCGTGGTCCTGCGCCGCGACCTGCCACGCAACAGCGAAACCGACTACTGGCCGCGCGTCACCCAATCCATCAGCGGAACGCTCACGCAGGAAGGCGCGCTCCTCGGCATGCAGGGCGCCAGCTCTCACAACATCCAGCTCAACCCCTACGGCATCGCCCACCGCATCAAGGAACTCAACACCGACGACGCCAACAACCCCTACTTCAGCAATCGCAACCTCAGCGGCACCGCCGGCGGCGACATCAAGGCCGTCGTCAAAGACACCATCGTCCTCGACGGCACCATCAATCCTGACTTCAGCCAGATCGAAAGCGACCAGCCGCAGTTCCGCGTCAATCAGCGCTATGCCCTCTACTACCCCGAGCTGCGGCCCTTCTTCCTCGAGAACAGCAGCTACTTCGACGCGCCCATCACCCTGCTCTACACCCGCACCATCGGCAACCCCGAGTTCGGCGCACGCGCCACCGGCAAGATCGGCCACACCAACGTCGGCTTCCTCGCCATTGACGATCGCGATCCCGGCACCTTCGTCGCACAGGACGATCCCCTCTTCCACAGGCGAGCCGTAACCGTCGCAGCACGCGTCTCACAAGACCTCGGCAGCCAGTCCAGCCTCGGAGCCATGTACGTCCAACGCACGCTCGCCGGCAAAGCCAACCGAGTCGGCGGCATCGACTTCCGCTGGCAGATGGGCCATCACTGGTCCCTCACCGGCATGGCCGTCGCCAGCAGCACCCACCAGCAGGACGGCACCTACTCCGCCGGCCCGGCCGAGCGCATGCAGATCATGCGCCTCGGACACAGCTTCTTCTTCCAATCCAACTACCGCGACTTCAGCCAGGGCTTCGAAACAGACCCCGGCTTCGTCTCCATCCCGCAGGTCCGGCAGTCCAGCACCCAGGCTAACTATCAGTGGTATCCCACATCCCCATGGGCCAAGCGCTTCGGCCTGCAAACCTACGGTGTCGAGACGAATCTCCGCGTCGCCTTCAACCGCAGCGGCCAGCGAGTCTTCCACTACACCAGTGACGATTTCTTCGTCGCGTTTGCGCACAACACCGTCTTCGCGCCCATCTTCAACGGCAACAGCGACACCCTCGGCCCCAACGACTTCGCAGCCCTCACCCGCCGCACCAACTTCGCCGAAAACAAGATCGGCTTCGTCTTCAGGTCCGCGCCCCTGCCGCAGTTCTCCGTCAACCTGCAGGCCTTCCACGGCGCCACTGTCAACTACAACCCCGTAGGCACAGCGCCGCCCACACTGCTCACCGACGACACCGTGAACGCAACCCTCACCCTGCAACCCATCAGCTCGCTTACCGTCGACAACATCTACCTGCTCGACCGCGCACTCGACGCGCAAAGCCACGTCCACGTCTACGAAAGCCAGACCTTCCGCACCAAGATCAACTACCAGTTCACCCGGTCCTTCAGCCTGCGCGCCATCGTCCAGTACGACTCCGTAGGCCGCAACCCGCTCGTCAGCTCCCTCGAACGCACCAAGCAGGTCGGCACGCAGGTACTCTTCACCTGGCTGCCCCACCCCGGCACAGCCATCTACGCGGGCTACAACAGCGACCTGCAAAACCTCAGCCGCGCCCTCTGCACACGACTCCCCAACGGCCGCTGCGATACCGACCAGACCATCATGCCGCGCGCACCCCAATACCTGAACGACGGCCGCGAATTCTTCGTAAAGGCAAGCTACCTGCTGCGCTTCTAATCGGCGCACAACTCTCCGCGAAGCCCATCCTCCCGCAGCGAAGAGATTCTCACCCTTAAACCTTGTCATCCCGCAGCAAAGCGGAGGGATCTGCATGTCTGCTGGCCCACCCCAACCGATGTCAGGGGGCAAACATGCAACAGTGTTCGCGATCCGCGCGACCAGCCCAACGCTGAAGTCTCCAACAAGACAAAACGCGATCCATCACCAAAGCCAGCCAACCCCGACAACCCGACAAAAACAATCCCGAACCATAGCCCCGCGTCCCCGCACACCGCATCTCACGTCATCAGGAGATACGCACCATGAAAGCTTTTCCCTGGTTGTTAGCAGGTCTTACCATCGGCGCGGCCGCCGCTGTCATCGCTGTTCTGAATGAGTCCGCACCCGCATACGCCGACGGAGACGTAGAGCGCGCCGCCAACAAGGCAGGCGCATGGGGCGCCAAGCAGCGCGTAACCGGCACCGGCGGAAGCCTGCTCGGCTCAGCCAAGCAGAAGATCGGCGAAGCCACCGGCAACTATGACCTCGCCGACGAAGGCGCAGGCGATCAGCTCGTAGGTCACGTCAAGGACGCAGCCGGCAAGGTAGCCAGCGGCGTAAGCGATGTGCTGAAGGACATCAACCGCTCGTAAGTTTGCCGCGTGCCAGCAGCAAGACGGAGGAGCAGGGGCCTTCAGGCCCCTGAATGAACCAACGTTTCGACGGGGCTTTAGCCTCGGGTTCCTCCCGGTGCAGCGATACGATCCCGGTGCCCCATTCTTTCGCAGGCTTTACCGCGAAAGGGTGGGGTATTCGCGCGTAGGCGCGAACACTTACTTCACAACCACCTTCGCGCCCTCTTCCTTCACAATCGCCTCACCGCTCGCCGGCTTCACCACCACATCCTGCATCGTCACCTCCGCATTGCGGATCTGCAGCCCCTTCTCGCCGCTGATGCTGATCTTCGTCAGCGTCAGGTTCTGGATCGGGTACTCGGGAATACCGATGATGATGGCGTCCTTAGCCCCCGTAGCCGTAATGTTCTCGAGCGAAATGTCATGGAAGCGTGGCGTGTGCGCGTCGACAGCCTTCGCCGTATCCGTACCGGCAGCAGGCCACTTTGGGTAATACTCGGTGATCTGGATCGGCTGGCCCACACCCGTCATCTGGATGTTCTTGTAGTGCAGATCATGGATGTCGTTGCCGCGGGTGCGATTGCTCTTGATCCGCACGCCCGCATCGGTATTCTCCATCACGATATTTTCAACTCGCACATCGCTGATGCCGCCCGCGAGTTCGCTGCCGACCGACAGACCATGGCCATGACGAAAGATGCTGTCGTGGATATAGACATGCTCCACCGGCCCGATCTTCGGGTCACGTTCCACCAGTCCGCTCTTGAGAGCAATGTCGTCATCACCGGTATCGATGTCGACATACGAGATCTCAATGTTCTTCGACGAGAACGGATCGATACCATCCGTGTTCGGCCCCGTCTTCGCCGGATTCCGAATGATCGTGTGATCGATCTTGATGCCGTCGCAAAAGAAGAACGTCAGGTTGTACATCGGTGAGTTCTGCAGCGTGATGTGGTCGAACGTCAGGTGCTGCGACTCCGTGATGTCGACCAGCATCGGCCGCGGGTAACCGCCGCTGCCACTCGTGTCATTCGGCACGCGATGCGTCCGCGCCATCTCCCAGAAAATATCGCCGGAGCCGTCGATGATGCCGCCCTCCGTCTTCCCGCCCGTAACCCGCAGGTTGCTGACGTGGTCCGCGTGCAGCAGCGCAACACGCCGCCACTTCGCGTCTTCACGCAATGGGTAGTCGTCGATATCCCGCGAACCCAGCAGCGTCGCGCCCTTGTCGATCTCGAGTGTCAGGTCGCTGCGCAGTGTCAGCGGTCCGGAGAGGAAGGTCCCGCCCTTCAGGATCACCGTCCCATGCTTGGGCGCACAGATCTCGATCGCCTTCTGAATGGCGGCCGTGTCCTTCGTCTTGCCATCGGCCTTCGCACCGTAAGCATGGGGATCACACACAGTTTGCGCGGCGACGGGAAGAGCAAATGAAACGGCGGCGAAAGCGGCGAGGACAACAGACTTCATCTTCATCATGCTCCAGACGATTCCGCTCCATCATAGCTGCCGCGTGCTTCCTGGCCCTGCAACAGCCAGACGCAGAAAAGCCCCCGCGCCTTGGCACGAGGGCTCACTTCCGTCGGTAAGTCGTTACGGCTGCGTCGGCTTTTTCGCAGAACCCGGCGACATCTCTGGCGTTGCACCCGGCATGCGGTCCCGATCCTGCGCCCAGTTGCTTAACAGGGAACGCACCACCACATCACCCACTCGGTACGCCGAATCCAGTGACGGCAGAAACGCACCGTACTTCGTGATCTTCGTCTCCGCCAGGCTCTCCGCGGCAGACAGGCCTTGGCGCTGCTGGTCATAGTTGCTCGCCGTGCGCAGGATCAGCACGCGCTTCGCATCCACCTTGCCCGCACGCTCCAGCCACGTCAGCGACTGCATCGTGCCGGTATCTTCCATGCCGCAGATTGCGTACGTACCCGCGCCGTTCGTCTGGTACTTCACCCAGTCGCGCGCCCACTGATTCAGCATCTTGCCATGCCAGAAGGTACCGGCCGACAGGTTATCGCCGCGCAGAACAAACGGCGGACGCTTCGCATTCTCGCCGGCAAAGTCCTGGCGACGCTCGCGGATCTCCGCCGTGTCCGGCAGCTTCACATTGCGGGTCAAACCATACGCCCAGTCGACCAGCCCCGTATTCAGGTGAAAGACAATACCGTTCTCGTCGGTGCGCGGCTCTTCGTACGGCGTGCTCTTACGAAGAGGAACATACCCCGTCTTCCAGTCCTTCGGAGCCTCGCGCGGATCGATCTCATGCGCAATGTCGCCGTCCACAATCCAGTCCGACCACACCGCCGATCCAAGCGATCCCACCTGCGGATCGATCCCGCCGATACCGGCAACCAGCCAATACGCATGCGTCAGATCGAAGCGGGGATCGGTGCCCAGCGCCATCACCGTTGCGGCAGCGCGAGCGGTACCAACACCGGTCACAATCCCTAGCACGCCATCGTCGTTCATCAGGGCATCGTGATACGCGGCAGGCAGGGCGAACCGCTTTGTCAGGTGCTCGCCCTCAACCCAGTGCTGGAACTCGCCGGGCATGTCACCGGTGTCGTTGCCCACCTCGAACATGGCCACCACGACCACCTTCACGGGGATCTTCGCAGGGGTCTGTGCGGCGGACGAGACAAACGGAGACGCGAGGGCCGCGGCAAGCAGCAAAAGAGAAAATGAGCGCATACCTCATGCTACCGCGTACCGTGCGAGCGAAGACAACCAGTAAGCCTTAGGCCTGTGCGAACGGCTCGCTGTACAGACCGTCGACCAGCTTCCGCGTGATGCCATAGCAGTCACACGCCGCCTCGGTAAGAGCCGGCCGGTCAACGATCTTTACCAGGCCGCGCCGATAGCCGATCATGCCCGAACGCTGCAACGTACCGGCCACCAGTGCAACGGTGGTACGGCGCGTTCCCAGCATCTGGGAGATGGCCTCCTGCGTCAGGCAAACCGTCTCGCTGTTCACGCGATCGGCGGCCGTCAGCAGCCAGCGCGCCAACCGCTCCGATGCCTGGTGCAGCTTGTTACAGCCGGCAATCTGATCCACCATCAGCATCTGCAACTGCAGCGCTTCAAGGATCCGGGAACGAAACTCTTCTGAATCAAGGAACAGCCGACGCAGGTCCGCGACGGCAACACGAAGTCCACCGCCGGCAACCTGCATAAAGCATTGCGAAAGTGGCGGTCGCGGTCCCAGCAGGGCGTGACCACCCGCGATACTCTCCGCGCCGATCATGCCGACCTCGGCAGAGCTGCCATCAGAGACGCTGACCACCACGGAGGCAACGCCGCCGGTAAGGAAATAGGCATACTGGCATGGCTCGCCAGAGGCATAGAGTACGGTGCCTTGCGGCAGATCCACGGTCCGCGCAAGTGCGAGGAGTTGTTTCCGCAGATCTGGCGAAAGTGCTTCAATCAAAACATTCGAACGCGCGGGCATCTGTCTGTCCTTGGGCCCCCGGGAACAAAGAACATGATGTCCGGTCCATTCCCAGTAACTCCCTGAGGATAGGACGGTTCATGTGTCTCCTGTACTTGCGGAAACTGTCTCCACGCGAATGTACGTTGCAACGCTATAGGGTTTCTGCCGCCTATCAGACATTCGCGCAACACGCAGAGATATGTTTGTCTCCACTGATGAAAAAAGCAACCGCGTTGTTGGCGCGGCCCGATCTCATCGGTGCAGGTTATCCAGTGAGCGCTTCGTCACCGCGTAGCATTCGCATGCCAGGCTGGTCAGTAGCGACCGGTCCAGGATCTTCACAACACCGCGGCGGTATTGGATCGCACCCTTATCTTGCAACTGGCCCGCCACCAGTACGACCGTACTGCGCTGCGTACCCAGCATCTCTGCCAGGAACTCCTGCGTCAGCCCCAGCGTCTCGCTCTCAATGCGATCCGCAACCATCAATATCCACCGCGCCAGGCGCGACTGCGCATCATGCAGCTTGTTACATGCGCCCGTCTGCGACGCGATCACCATCTGTTCCTGCACATACGACAGTACGATCCTGCGAAACTCGGGGACAGCCTCAAAGCAGTTGCGTGCAGCGGCTAGCGGCATGCGGTATCCCATACCCGCGATCTGCATAAAACACTCCACCTGCATCAACGCCGGCCCCAGCAGAGCGCTCGCTCCCACGATGCCTTCCTTGCCGCACATCCCCACCTCGGCAGAGCCACCATCGTTCATCGCAACCACTGCAGACGTCAGCCCGCCGGTCAGAAAGTAGAGATACTCCGGAATCTCCTGCGAACGAAACAGCGACGTACGGATCGGGAGATCAAGAAACGTAGCCGACGCCATCACCCGGTCGCGAATCTCCGCGGGCAGCTTGTCCATGAGAATATTGCCAATCGTCGAACTCATCGCTGTGAAGAAACTCCTTCCGACTACTCCTGAACGTCAGGTAGGCCACCCCGCGCAGACACCGCGCGGAAGCCAACAGACAAACAGATGACAGTTTGGGAAAAGAGGAAAGCTGGTAGCGAAGAGTTTTTGCGTCCAGCCTTACTGGTACAGCCGTTCGGTGATCTGCCGTGTGATGTCATAGCAGGTGCAGGCAGCTTCCGTCAGTCCGGCACGATTCGTAATTTTGACCATGCCCCGCCGGTAGTCGATCAAACCCGCACGCTGCAAAACGCCCGCCACCAACGCGACCGTTGTCCTCTGCGAACCCAGCATCTGCGCCAGATACTCCTGCGTCAGCCCAAGTGTATCGCTACCGGAACGGTCCGCAGCCGTCAGCAGCCAGCGCGAGAGCCGCGCCTCCGCCTCGTGCAGCTTGTTACACGCTGAGATCTGGCCGGAGATATTGATCTGGCTCTGCTGAAACTCTAGCACTCGGGTCCGGAACTCCTCATGGTCGTGGAACAGCACTTCCATCGCCTTCAACGGAACGCGAAGACCCGCGCCGGCAATCTGTACGATCGCATCCACAGCACTCGGTGCAGGTCCCAGCAGCGCATCGCCGCCCACCATGCCCTCGCGGCCAATCATCCCAACCTCAGCCGATCCACCCTCCGACATATGCACGACAAGCGACACCGCTCCGCGCAACAGAAAGTAGATATGGGTAGGTGTCTCATGCAAACGGTGGAGATGAATGCGCGCCGGCAAATCAACCGGCCGGGACGATGCAAGAATTAATTTCTGGACTGGTTCGGATAATTTATCAAGCAGACGATTACCTGTGACAGCCAAAGCACTTCCTCGCATCATGCCGCAAGGGAACGCATTGCGCTCAACACGGCATGACACCACCGGTTGATCCGAGCGATGCTCTTACACCTTAGTAGTGGCGAAGGACTTTAAGAGTTGTTCAGCCGACACAACTTCAACATACTGTGCTTCACGCAGTACTCATGTTCCAGTGTGTTCAGAAGGCGACAGACCGACCTTCTAACATCGGCCTACCTACAACCTTCAAGCCGCCACTAGACGCCCTTCTTCTGCGGCTCCCACACAAACTTATGCACCTGCAGCGACAGCCGCGCGGGCAGCCCGTCCGCCAGCATCCAGTCCACCAGCACGCGCCCATCCAGCTCCATATTGTCCGCCGTCCGCAGGATCGAAGGTGCCTTCAAAAACGCCGGCGACAACAAAATATGCCCCAGCGTTCCATCCGCAATCTTCCCCGCCAGATGCTCCCGGATAAAGTCCCGCGCAAACTCGTAATCCACGCGATCACGCAGCACAAACTTCACCTCGTCACGCACCGTCAGCGTATCCAGGTTCGACATCCGAAACGACCCGAAAGCGCTCCCGCTCCCCGGACACTTCACATCCACAATCTTGTGCACAGCCTTCGGCACATCGCCCAGCGGACGCTCGCCGCTCGTCTCCATCATCAGCGTGTACTTCGTCGCCTCATCCGCCAGCAGACGATCCATCAGCGGCAGCAGCTCACGCTCATGCAACATCGGCTCACCGCCCGTGAACTCGATCAGCGGACACGGCGCCAGCGCTTCGATCTGCGCCACCACCTCGTCCTCCGTAAACGGCTTGCCACCCGTAAACGTGTACTCCGAGTCGCACCACGCGCAACGCAGATTGCACCCCGCAAAGCGCACAAAGATACACGGGACGCCCGTAAACGACGACTCACCCTGCACCGATTTGTAAAGTTCTATCAGGCGCATCCGCTTACTCGTAGTACGTCGCCTGGCTCGTGTCCGTCTCGAAGATCGTGCTCTGCTTCACGCGCACACGGCCCTTCGTGATCTCGGTCAGCCGCGAGTTCGTCTCGTCGAAGAAGTACTTCGCCAGGTTCTCCGCCGACGGGTTCACCACGTCGAACGGCGCCAGCTCATTGATCATGTGGTGGTCCAGGTAATTCACCACCGGCTTCAGGATGTCTTTCAACACCTTGAAGTCCAGCAGCAGACCATTGCTCTCCAGCTCCGCACCCGCCAGCGTCACCAGCACGCGATAGTTGTGGCCGTGCGGGTTCTCGCACTTGCCGTAGTATTCGCGAAGAAAATGGCCGGATGAAAAGTGGGCCTCAACAGTAACTTCGTACATGATCTGTCCTGATGGATGCGCGTCGCCGCGGCAATGATTCGTGTGTTGTAAGTGTACCGGCCCAGCGCAGCGTGACCGTTCGGCTCTATCCGCGGCCGGAGTTCGGCGGTTCCGGAGGATTCATCTGAGCCCGGCGGCGGCGCTCAAACTCGCGGTGCACACCCGCCTGCCCGCCCGGTGTACGGCGGTCCGCCTGCTCAAACATCGACTGCAGCACGCCCAGCAGCGCCACCACAAGACCGATCAGCAACAGCACGATCCCGATCGTGCGCCAAAGGCTCGCCTCCGAAGGCGCACCCGGCTCATGCGCCAGACCAGTCACCGCCACCACGTAAGAGATCGTGGCAAACAGAACCAGAGTACCGGCGAGTATGTAGAGATTGCGGCTCAGCATGTCGGTTACGCGGCGGCAGCGCCGTTGTCGCCCATCGAATGCGCCCAGCCCTTGACCGTAGCAACCGATGGTAGCAGGAAGAAGATCGCCGTAAACACCAGCGTCGAAGCCAGGTCATTGCGGTAGAACGGCAGCGCCGCAACGTAGCACTGGGTCAGACCGGCTGCCGTGTGGTCATACATATTGCCGTTGAGCCACACCATGCCATTGCTCAGCAGGAAGAAGCTCGTCGAAGACGCCAGCGCAGCCACACCCACACGCAAAATTGTCTTGCGCTGCAACAGGGCAGACGCACCTAGGCACACAGCCGCATACCAGAGCCACGTCACAACATAGCCAGCGATGTGGAACGGATACCCGTACGCATAGACCGTCAGCCACCAATCCGTCGCCGCCAGTGCCGCCACGGCGACCAGCGCCATGGCCCGGTTCCGGCCGCGAAGGCTTGCGCCGAAGTAAAGCAGACCTGCGCCTACGCACGTCACGTTGCCGCCGGTGGTATGCAGCAGATGCGGCAACACGCGGCTGAGGACGGCGATAAGGAGCACGAGGAATGCCATACACATATTCTCCCACGCGGGCTCCAGGCTGCGGCGGCCTTATTTAGACGATCCGCCCGTGACCAGCCCGATTAGTGCGCGCCCTTCTGCTCGACGCCACCGAAATACGCCTCCTGCACCCGGCGATTCGCGTCCACCCACGCCTCCGCCGACAGCGGGGGCTCGCTCGAATGCATCCCCAGCACGTCATACCGGAACCGCAGATCGCTGAACGAAACATTTCGCAGAGCCGCCTCAGCCGGCGTCGGCGACAGTTCCGGATGCGTGTCGCCCACCGTCCCCGTATCCACCACCAGCGGAAACCTCGACCAGTCCAGGTAGATCTCGCCCAGCCAGCTTTGCTTCGCCGCCAGCGTTGCCAGCGTCACCTGCGGTTTGGCATAGATCTGCTGCGGATCCGTCTCGAACAGGTTCATCCGTGTGTCCACGGTGCCGCTCTGGAAGTTCTGCGGCGTCTCCACCACCACGTGCCACCGATAAGGATCAATGGGATAGGGATTCAACGACCGTCGCAGGATCCGCCCACCGCGAAACTCCTGCGCATCCACCACGGTGGCCGCGTCGCCCTGCTGAAGACTGCGGTAGAACCACAGCCCCGCCATCAGCACCAGCGCAACCGCTGACAGTGCCCTGCCCTGGTATCGCGGCCGCCGGATCCCCATCTCGCGATGCACCAGCGAGAACAGAAACGGCACCACCAGCGCCATCGAAAGCACCAGCAGCAGTAGCGGCTCCACAATGAAGACCAGGTCGCCCGAGTACCAGCGGGGATTAAACGGCGCAAACGGCCGAACGCCGTAGTTGTTCGTCCAGTCCAGCAGCAGGTGGCTTAACAGTGCCAGCAACGCCATGAAAAACAGCGCAGGCCAGCGTACCGGCGCCGGCTCCTCGACAGACCGCCGCTTCTTCCACTTCCGCCGCGTCGCGTGCAGCCCGTACAGAATGCCAACTACCGCCGCCGCCTGCAACGGCAGCGACCAAAGCGCATGAGTCCAGCCACGATGATGCTGAAAGTAAAGCAGCGGACCGCCCAGGCGATAGACAAAGTCGGCGTCCGGCAGCTCGGCTGCAATGACACACGCGGCGGTCGCGTAACGAGCCCGCGCCGGAAATCCAAGCGCACGCGAAAGACACGCGCCGGTCAACAGATGAGTGACTGGTTCCACGAGGCAAAGCATACACGGCAACAACAACGAACCGTCCGGTCGATCCCCTCAGGCTGCGGGAAGAAAGCCCACAATGGGCCAGCCATCGCCGTCCGAAAAGAACGGCCCGGCCGACCGCAGAAAGCCCTCAAAGAAGCTGATCGCGCGATACAGCCGGGACTTCACCGTCGGCATACGGATCCCCGTCACCTCCGCAATCTCACGCATCGTCAGGTCTTCATAGAAGTGCAGCATCAGCACCTCGCGATGGATCGGGTTCAGCTTCGCCATCGCCTCCGTCAGCGCAGCCGAACGCTCCAGCATGCCGATCTGGTCCAGCGGCGAAGGCCCCTGCGCCGCCAGGTCAAACGGTGTGGACCCATCCTCCGGCTGCATCAGCCCATCCAGTGACAGCAGCGACCGCCGGCGGAAGTAGTCCAGCGCACGGTTGCGTGCAATGGTAAAAAGCCACGCATCAAAACTCCCGCGGTCGTCATACTGGTGGCCGCGCTCCAGCACACGGATCCACGTCTCCTGGAAGATGTCTTCCGCCAAATCCGGCCTCCCGGTCATCGCAGTCAGGTACCGCATCAGCCGATGCTGGTACTGCGCAATCAACTCATCCAGCACGTCCGCATCGCGGCTCTTCAATCCCTGCGCAATGCGCTGGCGGTCTGACAGGTCGAACTCAGGCGGAACGCCCGCGGAAAAGAACGATAAGGAACGCGTGTGCATGCGATGAAGACCCCGGAAAGCCAGAAGCCTGCTTTACGATCTGGATACTACCATTCTGGAAGTATCTCGCTGCGGAATTATTTTATTTCGGGATAATTCACGGAAAACTGCCGCTTTCGCTTGGCAAGCAAGCCACGGCCTGCATAGGATGACCGTAGTGGCTACCCGAATCAAACCGTCCGCAGCCCCAACGGCGGCGACACCCGCCAACGACCAACTGCCACGCGAACTCATGTGCGCCATGGACGGCATGTTCCTCCGCATGCTCAAGCAGACCAGCGTGCAGGAGATGTCGCGGATGAACACCTCGCCGCATGAAAGCCGCGCACTCGGCACACTGCTGCGCCAGGGCCCGCTGCTGATGAGCGAACTCGCCAAGACCATGGAGATCCCGCTCAGCTCCGCCACCAACCTCGTCAATCGACTCGTCGAGAAGGGCCACGTCGCACGGGAACGGTCCGACGACGACCGCCGCATCGTCCGCGTCACGGTCTCCGCAAGCGGACGCCGGCTGATGGCGAAGCTCGATCAGTTCCGACTGGAAGCAAGCCGTCACGCACTCACGCGGCTCGACACCACCGAACAGCGGACACTCATCGCACTCCTGCGCAAGACCTCCGAATAAACCCCAATTTGTTAGTCTCGTTGCAAAGGGACAAACCATGGCCGAAACGACAAGTGCACTGCAAACCCCGCTGCCGCAACACGATGCATCGCACACACCGAAGCGTTACCTGGTGCTGGGTGCAACCTCCGGCATCGCCGAGGCGACCTGCCGAATCTGGGCAGCGCAGGGCGCGAACATCTTCCTGGTAGGCAGGTCTGAGAACAAGCTCCAGGCCATGGCCGCTGACCTTCGCGTCCGCGGCGCAGCCTATGTCGACATTGCGGTCGCTGACCTCGACAAGCTCGAAGACCACGCCAGCCTCATGGCCCATGCCATCACCCAACTCGGCGGTCTTGACGTCGCCTACCTCGCCTTCGGCATCCTCGGCGACCAGCCACAGGCAGAGGCAGACGCAGCCCACGCCGAGCAGATCCTCCACACCAACCTCACCGCGCCCGTCAGCATGCTCACCTGGCTCGCAAACTTCTGCGTCAAGCAGGGCCGCGGCACACTCGCCGTCCTCTCCTCCGTCGCCGGCGAGCGTGGCCGTAAGAGCAACTACGTCTACGGAGCCTCCAAGGCAGGCCTCACCGCCTTCGTCGACGGCCTCCGCAATCGCATCGACCGCGAAGGCGTCGCCGTACTCACCATCAAGCCCGGCCCGGTGAAAACCGCCATGACCGCAGGCATGAAGGGCAACGAAAAGTTCGCGGACGTCAACGAAGTCGCCAAATCCATCGCAGATGCCATCGCCAAAGGCGAAGGCGGCGTCATGTATGTCCCAGCCAAGTGGCGCCCCATCATGGCCGTAATCCGCGCCATCCCAGACTCCATGTTCAAAAAACTAAACCTCTGATCAAACCAGACAGCAAAGAGAGGGCACCCAGACCGGGTGCCCCATTCTTTGCGAAGCAAAGGGTGGGTTATCGCGCAAAGCGCGACCTCTCTCCATCACCCAGAAACCGGGTGCCCCATTCATGCGCGCTCTTCGCGCATGAGTGGGTTAACCACCACAGATGTCCCCGTCCGGAAGATGTGCGAACCGCATACCCCATCGCGCAAAGCGCGACAGGAGAAAGCAGGGCCCTTCAGGGCCCTGAAGAAATCCCATACGACCAAAGGGCTTTAGCCCCGGCCGGATGCCATCCCAAATCACAGGACCAGCACAACCTAACGGTTATCAATCTCCGACAACCGCCGAGCCACCGCATGCCCCAACGCAGGCACATGCCCAACCAACCCAAGCACAACCTCCCGAATCGTCTGCAACACCGGCGAAGACGTCGTCGCCACCTTGGTAATCATGTCCGTCGTATTCACGACCGACCGCGCAATCTTCAAGCGCTCCGTCTCCCACTTGGCAATGCCGCTCTCATCCCCGGTCGTGATCGCCTGGTGCAACGCCGCAGCAAGCGTGACCGCATCCTGCACACCCGTGTTCATCCCCTGCCCGCCCGCCGGCGAATGGACGTGCGCAGCATCACCCGCGATCAGGATGCGACCCTGCCGAAGCTTCCGCGCAACACGGTGCTGAATCCGATACCGCGAAGACCAGTGGACCGTATGCACCACCGCACCCGGGATCGTCCGCTCATCCAGGATCCGCTGACAATCCGCAATCGTCGGATGCTTCGGCGCGTTATCCAGCGTGGCAATGATCCGGTAGCGACCGCCCGGCAGCGGCACCACCAGCGACAAACCAGCCGCATGCAGAAACAGCTCCATCGCCTCCGCGCCCAGTGGCCAGTCCATCTCCACATCCGCAAGGATGAAGCTCTCCTCGTATTCCCCACCTTCGAACGCAATCCCCGCAGCCTGCCGCACGTTGCTGTGCAGGCCGTCGCACCCAACCACCCACCGCGCCGCAATGTCCTGCACCAGCACACCCGCCGCCGTATAGGTCAGCGTCACAGACTCCGGCGTATGTGCCAGCGATGTCACATCGATGCAGCGAGTCACCGCTCCGCCCAGCTCCTGCAGCCGCTGCGTCAGCACCGACTCCGTGCGGTCCTGCGTGCAGACCAGCGCAAAACTGTAGGCCGTCGGCAGATCGTCAAAGCTGATCGTTGCTTTGATCTCACCACCCTCGCGCAGGTTCCCCTTGTGCAGGATCAGGCCGTTGTCGATCAGCCGCTGCGAAACACCAAGCGGCTCCAGCACCTCCAGCGTCCGAGCATGCACCACCGTGGCGCGCGAAGTCGTCGCTACGTACGACTCCTTCTCAAACAGCAAAGCATTCACGCCCAGCCGGCGTAGCTCCGCGGCCAGTGCCAGCCCGGTCGGCCCGGCACCCACGATGACGACATCCTGAACTCTTGCGGCCATGACAACGCTTCCTTCCAGCGTGCTGCGTTGGATGCAGCGTGAAACTCCGGGGACCAGCGCGACACTCGGCGGCGCTGCGGAGGGGATTTACTCTCAACAAGATGCAGCTTCCAGCAGGCGGGATTCGTCCACCCTCGCCATCGCAGCATCACAAAAGTGGTACGCGTCGCGCGCCACGCCCCTGCAACCTGCGTCTGCCGCCCGCCGTCCATTCTGTTGCATGCTTCGAGTACATTCCATTCTGATACTGGCGCTGGCCGGTACTGCGGCCGCACAGGCGGCAACCGGCGGCACACAAGCCCCTGCGCCCACCGCGGCCAGCCCCACGGCAACCGCGCCACAGTCATCCGGGACGGCAGCACCGAACTCTGCGCCCAGATCGCGCAGGCCGCCAAGCATCACCGGCGTACCCCGCTATCGCGCCGGCATGCGCGGCCCCCGCGGGACGACTGCCCCCGCCGCAACCGCCGCAATCGAAACGATAGGCGCCACCGACGGCATCGGCAGCCCCAACACCAGCGTGTCTCTGCCTGGTATCGCCAGCTTCAAAAACGCACCCGGCATCACTCCCGGAGCGCCGATTCATGTGCGCCTGCAATCGTCGGTCGACAGCGGCCACGCAAAAAACGGGGACACCCTCCGCGGCACACTCGTTGAACCGATAGGCGAAGCTCCGGCAGGTGCGCCCGTCGAACTGACCGTGGTCGCAACCGCAGCCGCAGGGCAGATGACCAGTGCCGGCGAACTCAGCGTCCAGGTCATCAGGATCAACGGAGTACCCGTCCTCTCCCAGGTCGTAACCGCCACCGGCCAGGAAGGCAAGAAAGTCATCCCGGACGCCGCCCCCGAACGAGGCACCGAAGCAATCCTGACCCCGGACAAGCCGATCACCCTGCCCGCCGCCTAGCAACATCTTAAGATCGGGTGGCCCATGATCTACAGATTGGGTGCCCCATGTCTCGCCTCTGAGACATGGGTTTTTAAGCTGTCGGAATCCCCGATCAGCTCAAATTGTCGATCAGCGACTGAGACGATTCAAAACCGCCCATGAGCCACCACTTTCGACCGCGAAAGGCTAGCTAACGCCCTTCACCAGCGCCAGCATCTCGCCCGCATGACCCTCCGGCTTCACCTTCCGGAACTCAGCCTCCAGCTTGCCCTCACGATCGAAAACAAACGTCGACCGCTCGATCTTCGTCACGGGCTTGCCATACATGCTGCCCTCGCGAACCAGGTCAAACTGTTTGCATACAACAAGATCCGGGTCGGCAAGCAGCGTGTACGGTAACGAGAACTTGTCCGCAAACTTCTTCTGCGCCTTCACCGCGTCGCGCGAAACGCCCAGCAAAACCGCGCCCTCCGCCTTCAGATCGCGATAAAGATCCCGAAACTCGCAGGCCTCCACAGTGCAACCAGGCGTATCCGCCCGCGGATAAAAGAAAACCACCACCGGCGACCCACGAAACTGCGAAAGCTTAACGTTTTCGCCATTCTGGTCCTGAAGTTCAAAGTCCACTTGCTCACCAATCTGCATGGCAACAGCTTATCGCGCGCCATCCCTGTGGAATCATCACAAAGCCAATGTCTACGCCAATCGCCACCATCGCCGAACTCTGGCGCTACCCCGTAAAGGGCATGCGCGGCGAGCGCCTGGACGCCCTGCAACTCGACGCGTACGGCATCGCAGGCGACCGCCGATGGGCGATCCAAAGCACCGGCGCACCGCGCGGAAAACCAATGCTATCCGGCGCAGAACGCGCATCCATGCTGCTCTTCTCTGCCTCAGGCGCAGGCGCAGGCCAGTCAACAGTCGTGACATCGCCCAACGGCGCGCAATGCTCCATCACAGATCCCGCTCTACTCAACTCCCTCAGGCAGCACCTTCCAGGTGGCCATGACCTCAAACTCCTCCAATCGGAGACACCCATGACAGACGTACGCCCCGTCGCTGTTCTAAGTACCGCAACCATCCGTCAACTGTCTGAAGAACTCGGTCAGCCAGTCGATCCGCGGCGCTTTCGAGCGAACATCCTGCTGGCATTCCCCTCCGAAAACGAGGGTTTCGCCGAAGATGAACTAGTCGACCGGTCGATCCAGCTCGGCGCAGAAGCAGTCCTGCGCATCACAGAACGCGACCCACGCTGCCGCATCGTCACGCTCGATCCCGAGACAGCAATCGCCGATCCGCTGCTGATGAAGCACCTCGATCGCCGGCATGAAGGACACGTAGGCGTCTACGCCACCGTGGAACGAACAGGATGGTTACGCGCAGGCGACCCGGTCGTCCCGCTATGACCAACCCAAACAAGCACCACAGGTGTGCCTTCCAGCCGGAATCGCCGTCCAACACTTTGATGACGCACGACCGATCGTCCCTCCGCCGCCTGATGCTCCGCGCCGTACCCTTGGCTGTTGCCGCAGTGGCGGCTTTGCCTCTGGCTTTCTCGCAGATGCACAAGGTGGCCACGCCTGATCAGGTGACGCGCGCCGTGGGCGTCTATGAGTACATCGGCGATCCACTGCATCCCAAGGCCGCCCGGCTCATCCCGGTCTCGCTCTTCATCGGCGGTCACTTCGAAGACGCGGGCATCTACCTCGCTCGTCCCGTTCCCTTCGCAATCCAAAGCGGCCTGCGCTACGAACTTCAGAAGGGTGGCGTCCAGCAGAATTTCCTCGACGTCGTCGCAGCCCGAAACTTCTCCGGCAGCTCGGTCGCAGCGACCGTTCCCTTCGACGACGGCTGGTTCGCGTATGGCCACGTCGTACCGCCCACGGTCGCGCGGACACCGAAGCTGAAGCCCAACTGCAATCCCAGCACGGCACGCGTCGTGCAGGAAACAGACAACAGCAAGAAGGACGATTCCAAGCCGAAGTTCGGCAAAAAGCCTGCAGAACCCGCAGAAGAAACAAAGGCTCCGGAGGCAAAGTCGGACAGCGGTCCACGCTTCGGTCGTCGTTCCGCGCCCGATCCCTGCCAGGAAGACGATCCAACGGAGCACATCACCCTGGCGGATGATTCGCCTAAGGACAAGAACACACCGGATCCTGAGCGTCCCACGCTGCACCGTTCACCCGAGACCACAGCGAACAACACGGGCTCTACAGCCAAGCCGGACAAGAAGGCCCCGAAGCCGCCGCCGGCAACTGTTACAGCCAACAGCGGTCCGGCAGACGATCTGGACCGTCCCAAGATCCGCCACCGGACGACAGACGAAGACGACCCAAATTCGCTGCCACCGGATCCGCTGGAGTACGTGTCTCGCTCCAAGACGGCCAAGGGCAAAGACGACGTCGCCGTCACAGCAGCACACGAACCTGCGGCAAAGGCCGACGGCAGCGCCGTCACGAACACCACGGTGGACGACGGCGGCACCATCAGCGCCGGGACGACCATGTCCGGCGGACCGGTACTGCGGCGCGGCCGTGTCTCAGCCCCGCCCCCGGAACCAGCGACAGCGAAGTCAACAACCACGTTGCCGAAGCCCGCAGCAAAGGGGGGCATGCCTGACGTCACTGCAGCCTCGGCGATCCCGGCTCCGCTCGATTCGCTGGTAGCGGTGAGCGATGCGAAGGAACGGGTAGCGCATGACTTCCACTACAACTTCGCCAACAATACCGAACGCGCCACCATCGTGAACACGCTGGAAGAGATGGCGCGTGCGGTGCTCGCAAATCCTGCTCTGGCTACCGACGCGCCCTCAGGCGCGGTTTCCGTACCGAACAGCGCAGCTACCTCGGCCGCGAACACCGCTCCAACTCGGACCGCCGCAACAAGAACCGTCACTACGCGCGCCACGGCCCGCAGTGGCGTCGCGGCACGCAGCCATGCCGTGGTTCCACCCACGCCGGCCGCCGCGCCCGGGTTCGCCGACGAAGAGGTCAGCGCCTTCCAGCTCTACTTCTCCGCCCCCATCACCTACACCTTCACCGCGCGCATGCCGTCGAGCGGATCGACGCCGGAACGTTACGTGACCATCGTGGCGCAGACCGATGCCGAGGGCCGTCTGCAGCCCGCCATGCGCTCCGTGACGGACGCCGCGCACCTCGACCGCACGCCGCGCTACCGGCTGATCGACGTGGTCGACGCAGACGCCAGCAACCGCGCCAGCCTGCTGATGGAGTTGCGCATGCAGAACACGCGGCAGTTCGCGCTGTATCGCCTGCTGGGGAACAAGCCAGATCAAGTCTTTGTGAGCGGCACCACCCTGCTGTAGCCGGTGCTCGAGTCTGTTACCACAAGGCTCCTCGGCGATAATCAGTCGATGCCTAACGGAGACCTTTTCGCAGCCGAAGCTTCCACCAAGTCCCGCAGCACGGGTGGCACTGTCCTCGCTCATTGCGACGGCGGCGCACGCGGCAACCCCGGCCCCGCCGGCTACGGCGCAGTGATCGTTGCAGAAGACGGCACGGTGCTGGCCGAGCTGAGCGAGTTCCTGGGCCACAAGACCAACAACTACGCCGAGTACAGCGGCTTGCTGGGCGTTCTGCAGTGGGCGCTGGATCACAACCACCTGCGCGTGCGCCTGGTCAGCGACAGCGAACTGATGGTGAAGCAGATCCAGGGCAAGTACAAGGTCAACAGCCCCGATCTGAAGCCTCTATGGGAAGAGGCAAAGCGCCGCATCGCAAAGCTGGAGTTCTTCAACATCAGCCATGCCCTGCGCCACAAGAACAAGACCGCCGACCGCCTGGCGAACGAAGCAATGGATCGCGGCATGGGCCGCCCCGCAGCCGCACCGCCACTGAAGGCCATCCCCTACCCAACGAAATCATCCGAACCACCCGCGCCGAAGCGGATGGACCCCCTGCCCGCAGAACCGCGCCCTTCGGCACCCGCCACCGGCGAGATGCTGCGCGGCTTCGTGCGCGACGGATCCATCGTCCTGCTGGGCGGCAAGACGCTTCCGGATGGTGTCTTCGTGAAAATCATCCGCGAGTAGGTTGCGAGTCTAGCGGTCACGCTTGGAGCGGTGCCACAGCACGATCAGCAGTGCCACGCAGATCACAACAGCCGACAAGTGCCAGACCCGCCAGTGCCGTAGCAAATCGCGGAGCGCGTAGAAAAGGGCCGCCAATGCGGCGACCCCAAGGCTTAGCAGAACCTGGCCTGTCTGGTTGGAAACCCGCACCCGGCTAGTCCTTCGCCAGTTCTTCTTTCAAAATGCTGCTGACGGTCTTGTTGTCAGCGTGCAGGCCGCTAGCCATGATGCGTGATTGAACGACGCGCATGGCCGCGCCCATATCCTTCGGACCTGGCTTTGAGCCTTCCTTCGCCAGGTGTGCAATGGCCCCCTGAACGACCGCACGAATCTCGTCGTCGCCCGCAGTCTGCGGCATGTAGATCTCAAGCAGCTTGATCTCCTCATGCTCCTTCGCCGACAGCTCGGGACGGTTGCCCTTTGCGAACTGTTCCGCCGCATCCTTACGCTGCTTGATCATCGTCTGCAGCGTGCTGATCTCTTCGGCATCGGTCAGCGGCTCGCGCTTGTCGATCTCCTTGCTCTTCATGGCAGACTTCGCCATGCGCAGCGTCTCCACCTTGAAGGGTTCTTTGGCCTTCATGGCCGTGATGATGTCTTTACCGATCTGTTCGCTGATTGCCATGTGTCGTTGTGCCTCGTCAGGCCAAGTTTACTGCTGACTCGATAAACTATCAGCATGATCCGCAAGACCCGCCTCTTTACGCCCGGTCCGACGCCCCTGCTTCCCGCCGCTCAGTTCGCCATGGCTGCCGCGGACATGCACCACCAGACGCCCGAATTCCGCGCCCTCTACACCCGCGTGCTCGGGCAGTTGAAAGAGTTTGTCGGCACCCGCAATGACGTCGTCGTCCTGTCGTGCAGCGGTACCGGAGCGATGGAGGCCGCGGTCTCGAACCTGACCTCGCCAGGTGACCGCGTGCTGGTGCTCTCCGCCGGCAAGTCTGGTGAGCGCTGGACGGCGTTGGCCAAGTCCTTCGGCTGCGCCGTGGATGTGGTCCGCGCACCCTATGGCGAGACCTTCTCGCTGGATGCCGTAAAGTCTGCGCTCAAGCTGGAGACGCGCGCCGTGTTCATGCAGGCGACCGAGACCAGCACAGGCGTTCGGCACTGCGTGCCCGGCGTGGCCAAGTTGCTGAAAGACGCCAGGAGCGAAGCTCTGCTGGCAGTCGATGCGATCACCGGCCTGGGCAGCACCCACCTGGATATGGACGGTTGGGGCGTCGACCTGATGATTGGCGGATCGCAGAACGCTGTGATGATTCCGCCGGGTCTGACTTACCTGGCCGTCGGCGAAAAAGCCTGGGACCGTATGGAAGCAAGCTACAACCCGCGCTACTACTTCGACCTGCGCAAGGAACGCAAGAACAACAGGAACGGCGAGGGCGCCTACACGCCGCCGATCTCCCTGATCGCGGCACTCGGCGCATCGCTCGACTCCATCGCGGCGCAGGCCGACGGCAATCTGGCGGAAGGCCGCAAGAAGCTTATTGAAAACGCCGAGACTGTCGCCGCCATGACGCGCGCAGCATGTCTTGCGATGGGCATGAAGCTCTTCAGCGCCGACGTCTGGTCAGCCGCCGCAACGACCGTAGTCCCGCCCGATGGCATCACCTCAACAACGATCGTGGACGCGCTCAACGACCGTTTCGCCGCCATCATCACGGACGGCCAGGCAGAGCTTAAGGGCCGCATCTTCAGCATCGCGCACCTCGGCTTCTCCGATTATCTGGACACCATCGCCCTCATCGGTGCGCTGGAGCAAGTTGTCATCCAGGACCTGAAACTCCCCGGCTTCGCCTTCGGCACTGCGCTCATCGCCGCCCAAAAGGTCTACGCCGAGCGCACCGCCACCGCTGCGGCCGAGAGCAGCTGTCTCTGCGGACGGGCCGAGGGCTGCTGCAGCATGGTCCACCCGGAGTACGGCGTGACCGACGTCAAAGCCGTGATGTAACCAGCAGTCACAACGCGAAAAGGCCCGCACCCGGTAGATCGGTGCGGGCCTTTTCTGTGGTTTGCAAAACGCGACTAGTGTGCGGCTTGTTGATCGAACCAGATCTTCCACTGCGGTACCGCCGTAGCGTACGTGCCGCGGTGTGAGGTCTTCCCAGTCGACACAGCATCGACAACGGTATTACCGCTTCCCATCGCCATCTGGTACGTCTTCACAAGCTGCCCAACGCCAGGGGTGATGGCCTCATCAGTCTCGCCGTAGTAGTTGCGCACCGGGCTCTTGATCACCCAGCGATAGGCGTTCGTCTTTTCCGCGATGAGCCGTCCATAGGCCGAGTTGGCAAAGAATTCCGGATTGAAATATTCCGCACGCACCAGCTTGTGCAGATCGGTCGGGATCTGCGTTGCATCGAATGGCTGCTTCTCGTAGGCCTTACGCGCGACGTCGTAGTACGCATCGTTCAAGACAGACCGCGCCAGTCCGGGCACACCGTAATAGTGCTCAAACGAGAACGACGACAGAAGGAACAGCGTCGGCAACCAGTCCGCATCGTTCTTGCGCGGGAAATCCAGGTAACCGCTGAGCGCCACAAAGACGTCGACGGGTGCACTCGCCGTTGCTGCACCGGCGACAGGTACACCAGCGCTCTCAAGCTTTTCAAGAAACGCCATCGTCACAAAGCCGCCCTGCGACCAGCCCGCGATAAACAGCTTTGGCGTTGCGATCTTCATCTGCGCAAGCACGGCGCGGCTGGCCGTCAGCATGTCGTAGGTGGCCTGCTGATGGCTCGCCTTGACCATGTACCCCTCCGGCTCGGACGAGATGCCCATGCCGAAGTAATCCGCACCGATCACCACATAGCCCTGGCCCGCAAACTGCGCCAGCATCAGTGCTGTCTCCGGCGACTGCTCAGGAAAGGAAGGTACCTGCTGCTTTCCGTACACCGTTCCATGCTGGTACGAAACCATTGGGAAGCTTGCGCCAGAGGTATCCGGAATGGCGAGCAGGCCCGTGGCCGTCACAGGCTTATTGCCTCGTTCCGGCGCCACCGAACTGTACGTGATGCGATACATCTTCACGGCATTGCGAGCCGGCGTGTAAGCCACGTTCACACCGAAGAACTTCGGCGCTTCCACCTTCAGCACCTGGTTCAGCTTGTCCGCATCCCAGCGACCAATGAGCTCGTAACTGACGCCGGTGGAAACCTGCACAGGCATGTTCGTCTGCGCCACAGCAGTGGGCTGCACCGCAGCCGAAGTACCAAGAAAAAAGAGACCAAGAACAAGTCGAGCAGCGAAGGACATCGTTTCTCCACAGGATCGTTTACCGATTGAAGTTAGTGGAAAAGTATCACGCTCAGACGGTCTTTCCTTGCCTGCTAACACGAAGGGTGTAGACCGCCACCCTAGTGCTTCTCCTGCAGGTTCTCCACGGAGTCAGCGTTCACGTCGAAGAGACGGCAACTCTCCGTCACCTGGTGGAAGCGATAGCTGGGATGCATGAACAGACCAATCCGTGCATCGCCCGATCCCCACGCCTCCTGCACCAGCCACACACCATCGCTCTTTGGCGCAGAGATGATGTGCAACAGAAATCCCTTGTGGATGTTGGCCAGCAAGCCGCCCGCCATCTTTACATCCCGCGTTCCGTGTACGTTCGTATCCTGCACGTGACCGCTGGCCTCATCGACGGAGATGGTACCTTCCATCGCCTGCACGGCCTTCTCGATCATGCCATTGGCCTTCTGCGTCGGATCGCCCACAGCGTCAAACACAATCGTCGGCCTGCCGTTCACCATCACACGACGTTCATTGGTTAGCTTGATTAACCGCAGGATTTCCGACTGGCTGATCCCATTAGGATTCGGCTTTCCCTTCTCTGCATCTTCGATCTGCTTCTTGACCTTGTCGATCTCCTTCTTCGCATCGCCACCGGTCAACGGCTTGCCATTATGGGTCACCGTCTGCATGATCTGTCGTTGTTTCACAAAGAAGATCTCGCGCTCATCCTCGTCCATCTTCTTCTGGGCGCCCTTGCCATCCAGCTGCAACGTCTCCGTTCGCACGCGGCACAGGTAGCGTTCGCGCTGCTTCTCCGTCGCAGCATTCTGCGATAGCGCCAGCTTGCGCAGGGTCTCCAGATTCGGTAGCGGCTTCTCCTGCGGCTGCGCGTTCAGCGCCAGGCCAAGCAACGGAACGAGCGTCAGGCTCTTGTAGGTCATCAACACATACGATGCGGAAAGCGGCATGCGGCTCCAGGGATCTTTGTGGAAGCTTCGGAGCTTCCACACGAACATAGCGTACTTGTTATGGGAACAACTTTCGCTGCGGCGCAGCGTCCCACTGAAGGGACGCAAGTGGCGTCCGCGCAAACGGGAGAGAAGGCAAAGCATGACACAGCAGGAACAGCAGCTTCTGAATGGTTTGATCGATCGCGTGAATGGCACACAGCTTGGCAGCAAGGACGAGGAGGCCGAGGCGCTCCTCAAGCGCACACTGGGCTCCAACCCCGACGCTCTCTACATACTCTGCCAGACGGTCCTCGTGCAGGGCTTCGCTATGGACAAAAGCCAGCAGGACCTGGCAGCGGCGCGCTCCGAGATCGATGCGCTGCGGCAATCCCAGCCAGAGAAGCACGGCAGCTTCCTGGGCAATCTCTTCGGCCTGGGCAAAGATGATCAGCCGCAGCAAACCGCACCCACCAACGCGGGTCCGGGCTCTACGAACACCCCGGGCTACAACGCACCCAGTTACGCTCCGGTCGCAAACGCCCCCGCAGTCCAGCAGCAGGGATACCAGGGGCAGCAGGGATACCCCGCACAGCCCGGCTACGGTCAACCTGCTTACGGCCAGCCCGGCTATCCTCCCCAGCCCGGCTACGGCTACGGCGGACAGCCCATGGGCGGCGGCATGTTTGGCGGTGGCGGCGGCTTCCTCCAGGGAGCCATGCAGACCGCGGCAGGCGTAGTCGCGGGTGAGTTCGCCTTCCGCGCAATCCAGGACGTCTTCAGCGGCGGCCATGGCGGTGAGCACGGCTTCGGCGGCGGCACAGAAGTCGTGAACAACTACTACGACAACACCTCCGACAGCGGCAGCGGAGGCTTCGGCGACCGGCTGGCAGAAGCCAACAACTACGACGGCAGCGTCAGCTCCGACATCGAAGACCGGCGCGGCGAAGGTCACGGCTTCTTCGGCTCGGGCGACGACAGCGCAAACAACGGCTCGAACTTCGCGGATGATTCCGGCAACTTCGACGCTGGCAGCGACGATGGCGGCGGCTTCGACGGCGGAGACAGCGGCGGCGGAGACGACAACAACTACTAGCGAAGGACCGGGATCCCACGTCTCGCCTCTGAGGCGTGGGATCCCCTCAGAGCCAGAGAGCAACGATTTCAGCTCAAAGGTTCGGAAGAACACCCATCAACAGGTAATCCATCGGCCAATCCGTTGACACACCCGCTTGCCTCACCAGCGTCGCAAGCTGCGCATAGTGCCGGATGGAATGCAGCAGCGTATGCAGATAGACCGTCCTCCGGCTCACTCGCAACTCCCCACCGCGCCGCGTCACGAACTGGATGGGAGTCTCCCAGAACTCCGGGTTTCGATCTTCAAGCGCCCGCATCAACGCTACAGCGCGATGGTGGGTGGCAAAGATCACATCCGCAGTATCGAATGGTACGTCGTCATACGGTGTCTCCGGGAAACTGTGCAGACGTTCCGCATAGCGAAGCTCCACAGCCACAATATGCTGCAGCAGCTCGCCCACAGTGTGCGTGCCCTGGATGTCGCACGGCAGCAGCAGCACATGCGGGTATGCCGCCGTAAAGTCTCGCCAGCCGGCAGAGGTGCGCTCCGCCCACGCCAGCAGTTCGTCGCCAGTCATACCTGGGAGGCTCATAAAATCTCCTCCGGCCAAACTAGCAGGGCGCAGCCGAAGCCGCGCCCTTTAATTTTCGATTCCGATGGCGAAGACCTACTGCTGCGTCACACGCTCCCAGAAGCTGCTGGTCAGCAACGGATCCTTGTAACGGGCAAACTGCTGCCACTGCGGATACGCCGTCTGGAACTGCGACGCGGTCATGCGTGCGTCCTTCGCCGGATACAGCTTGCCGCCGAAATCCAGCGTCATGCTGGCCAGCCGATCGAAGAGCGGAAAGCTCTTGTCCGGCTTGATCGGAAAGTCCAGCGCCAGCGTAATACCCGGCTGCGGAAAGCTCATCATGCCCGGCGACCGGACATCGCCAAAAGCCTTCACGACCGCCAGGAAGCTGGCCAATCCTGACTTCGTCACCTCGTTCAGGATCGCAATCGTGCCCTCGCGCGCGCTCTCCCACGGAATGGCGTACTGGAACTGCAGCAAACCACTCTTGCCGTACATCCGGTTCCAGTGCAGCACCTTATCCAGCGGGTAGAAGAACGGCTCGTAGTCCTGCAGCGCACGGACCCGCGGCTTGATCTGCTTATGAAAGAAGAGCGTATTGAATGCCGACACCGTTACGGAGTTCAGCGCCATGCTCGGCGCGTCCATCGGAAACACCAGCTTCGGCTCCGGCGACGGTGTCAACTCGTCCGGAATCTTGGAGTGATCGCCCAGCATGAAGATGCCCCGGGCAAAGTTCTTGCCGGTGCTGCTGCAATCGATCCAGCTCACCGTGTACTCCACGTGCTTGTACTGCTCGGTCAGCGCCAGGAACTCGTCCACGCCGTGGAACTGGATTCCCTCATAATCGATCAACCGCGAGACGATCGGCTTCAGCCGGATCTGGATCCACGTAATCACACCCGTCAGGCCAAGGCCGCCGATCGTGGCCGCATACCAGTCCGGATTCTCCGTCGGCGAGCACAGCATGCGCGTCCCGTCGCTGCGCACCAGTTCAAACTTCGTCACATGAAGGCCAAAGGTGCCGCTCACATGGTGGTTCTTGCCATGAATGTCGTTGGCCACAGCCCCGGCCAGCGTGACGTACTTGGTGCCCGGTGACACCGGCAGAAAGTAGCCGCGCGGCACGGAGAAGTCCAGCAACTGTGCAAGCGTCAGGCCGGCCTCGGCCGTCAACAATCCCGCCTCCTGATCCCACGCCAGCAGACGATTCATGCCGGTGGCCACCAGCAGATGTCCATCCTTCAGCAGGCAGCTATCGCCGTAGCTGCGGCCCATTCCCACGGCCAGCGCGCCACCGGGCATGCCATCAAACTTCTTCAAAACAGCCGGAAAATCACTCTGCCAGCTCAACGGAACGATCGTTGCGTCGTAGTTCGGGTAGCGTCCCCACGAGGAAAAAGGCGCCTGACCCGCAAACTGGTCGTCGGCGTGAGACTCCGGACGCACCGGAAGCTCCGATGAGGGCGGCGTGCGGTGCGATAGCTCCGGGGATTGCGCAGGAGTGGCCATTCCTCTAGGATACCGGACCCCACGCAGCGTGACAGCAGAATTTCGGACACGTCAAGCACGGAGTTAACGCTCTTTTCACCTAATTATTTGCCCGGCTGGCCGCAATCGCAGACGGCGTGTAACTCTCCCACTCCCATGGCGTTACGGTGTCACCGAGGATCTTCTCCAGCAGCGGACGAAAGGCGAGTTCGCCGTTATCGCTGTTTGTCAGCACGATCATGCAGCCCTTCCGGCGCGTGAAGCAGACCATGTAGTTCTGTGCGCCATCCCCATGCCCTTCCTTGAAGAACGCCGGGCCATACCGCGTGTGGGTCAGCAGCCCCCATCCGATTCCATAGGCCAGGCCCACCTGCTTCGCCTCCACGCCCTCCGGCTCGTCCTTCCTAAAGGCAAACTGATGCAGCGTCCGGATCGGTATCTGTGGTGTCAGCATCTGTCGCTGAGTCTTCGGGCCGATGACCTTCCCCGCAAACAGCGCCTCGGCAAAGCGGCCCAGATCGCCCGCGCTGGAGGTCATATTGCCTGCAGCGCGGGCAGGAAAACGGCGCGTCTGCGCATGAAACTTCTCATCACTGTCAAAGCGGTCGGCTACATCCTCGGCGAACCGCTTTTGATAGATCTCCGACGTGCGCGTCATGCCAAGCGGCCCAAACAGCGCGTCCTGCATGAACAGATCCAGCGTCTTGCCCTGCTGCTGTTCCAACACAAACTGCACGAGGTTGATGCCTTCGCCTGAGTAGGAATAATGATCGCCGGGTTCGAAGTGAAAGCGAAGCTTCTGCCCAGGTTCCTGCATACGTGCGTTGTTCAGCAGGCCCGAAGTGTGGGAGAGACACATACGCGGCGTCACCTTCGCCCATCGCGGATCTTTCACCAGTTCCGTTGCCGCCTCTTTGTACGCTTCGTACTCGTCCAGCGGCTTCGGCAACTGCTGCGCAATCGGCTTATCCAGATCGAACTGATGCCGCTCCACTAACTGCATGACATACGTCGCAAAGACTGCCTTCGTAATCGACGCAGCCCACGTCGTCGTCTCCGTAGTCATCGGTTGATCGGGGTCTTTATGCCGCAGACCATACGCGTAACTCCACACGGTCTTGCCGTTGTTCAGAACAACGATCTGCGCTCCGGTAACGTGATGCTCTGCAAGCGTCTTCGCGGCAAACTCAGCTGCGATGCGCGTTCCATCCAGACGGCGAATACTCTGGCCAGGGGCAGCCACTGAAACAAGCAAGGCGCCCAGAACAACTGCAATGCGCGTGGCGGTCATGCCAACACAATACGTGCCTCCCAGCCTTTCAGTTCAGACAATGTTCCTTCAAGGTTGGATAAAGCGACGCGGCCCGTCGCGACCGACTCCGGCAGCGCAACCCTCTCCCGCGAGAAGTTCAGCGCAATCACGTAACGCTCATCACCCAAAGTTCGTGCGTAAAGGAAGAGCGACGGATGCCCCGGCGCCAGGTCTTCGTAGTCTCCGTACACAAACGCGCGGGTACTCTGACGCAGAGCCAGCAGACGTTGTGTGTAGCGGTAGACCGAATTGGGATCCGCGACAGCTTGTGCCGCGTTAATTCCTTGGAAATTGGGATTCACTGCAAGCCACGGCTTGCTCGCAGTAGTAAATCCAGCGTTAGCAGACGAGTCCCACTGCATCGGCGTCCGAGCATGATCTCGACTCACTTTGCCAAGGTTCGCAAGATAGTGGTCCGCACTCTCACGCCCCGTAAGAACATCATGCTTCCAGGCATTCTTCGCTTCAATATCTTCATACTCTTCGATCGATTGAAACGGATGATTCGTCATCCCGATCTCATCGCCCTGGTATAGGTACGGTGTCCCCTTCAGCGTCAGTAACATCGTCGCAAGTAACTTCGCGCTGGGCACGCGAAACTCCGGACTATCATCACCGAAGGCACTTACGAGACGAGGATTATCGTGGTTCGCGAGGAAGATGGTATTCCAGGAATGCTTGCCTAGCGCAACGTCCTGCCGCGCGTAGATCGCCTTTAACTCCGGCAGCGACCACTGCCGCCAATTACGTCCATCACGGTTCAGCCGCACCGTGTCGAAGTTGAAGATCATATTCAGTTCATGACGCCGCTCATCCACCAGCTGCGGTGTGTCTTCAATGGTGATGCCATGCGCCTCACCCACCGTCATACAGTCGTAGTGCGACAGCACCCGATCATTCATCTCACGCAGATACTCATGCAGATGCGGCCCATTCGCATTGATGTGAACCTGGCTCTCATGCGGCAGCACATCGGGAAAAGCAGCGTCCTTGCTAATGAACGGGATCACATCCATGCGAAAACCATTAACGCCCTTATCCAGCCAGAAACGCATCAGGTCATAGACCTCTTCCCGCACCTGCGGATTATCCCAGTTCAGATCCGGCTGCTTCTGGGCAAACAAGTGGAGATAGTACTCACCCGTAACTGGATCCAGCGTCCAAGCCGATCCGGAGAATGCCGACCCAAAGTTATTCGGTGGCAGTAATTCTCCCGCAGGCCCAACCTTGCCTGGTCGCCATAGGTAATAATCGCGAAAAGCATTTTCCTTCGACTTGCGACTCTCAACAAACCACGCATGCTCATCCGAAGTATGGTTCGCCACCAGGTCGACAATCAAGCGCATCCCGCGAGACTTCACGCCAGCCAGTAAGTCGTCAAAGTCCTGCATGGTTCCGAACTCATGCATCACCTTACGGTAGTCGCGAATATCGTAACCATTGTCCGCATTGGGCGAATCATAGTGCGGCGAAAGCCACAGCACATCCACTCCAAGCTCTTTCAGATAATCTAGACGCGAAGTGATCCCAGGCAGATCCCCAATCCCGTCTCCATTCGAATCCTGAAAGCTACGCGGATAGATCTGGTAGACCACCGCTTCCTTCCACCACTGCCGCACATAGCCGTTCATCATCTCCGGAGCATCCATGTCCGTTGGATGCGCCAGCGCCTAACGCTGCTTGAGATGACTGCAGGGTCGCTTAACTCGCGGGCAGTTCAACCTTCGGGCCCGGCTTCAACTTCAGCGCAGGCCGTTCCACAAAGTGCCAGCTCAACCAGCCGAGCACCACGCAGATCAGCGCGGTCACGGGAAAGCTCCAGTAGTACCGCGGATGAAAGAGCCAGATGGCGAAGGACTGCACGGGCCAGCCATAGAGATACGTCCCGTATGAAACGTCGGGCATGCGCTGCCAACGATGGAAGATGGCAAGCGGCTGGCGTGCGAGGTAAAACAGCAGGTAGCCGCCGCACAGCACAAACCAGGGCTCGGTTCTGTGCGTCAGGTACGGCAACGTGCAAAGGGAGATGGCCGCAAGGATGGCGAAGGCAGGCCGGAAGAGGATCTCCTTGCGATACAAAGCGAAGCAGCCGCCCAACAGAAATACCGGGAAGAGCCTGTAGATATCGGAGGGCTTGCCCGTCAGCAGCATCAGGTGGGTCCAGCTAAGGTGTGCCTGCGCTGCAGGAGACAGACTGAGCGCGAAGAACACCACGAAAAGCCCCAGCCAAAGGCCACGCCGACGCGTCAATCCCGCCACGCCCAGCAACGCGACTACCAGGTAGCAGCGGAACTCATACGTGATGGTCCAAAGCGAACCATTCACCAGATTGTTATCGTTACCGGGAAATCCGCCAGCTCCCAAGGGCGAGCCGAGAAGAGCAATGCTCGTCCAGAAGCGCGCCGCGTGGAATGAGTCGCGAAAGAAGTGCGGCACCAACGGAGCGAAGATCCCGACAACCAGGACGCTGAGCGCCACCGCAACAAGGTAGCCGGGCACAATCCTCAGCAGACGCTTGCGGAGATAGTCACCCAGTCTCGGGTCGCGCACCCAGCTTTGGACAATGAGGTACCCACTGAGCAGGAAGAAGCCGTCAACAGCAAACGTGCCCCAGTCCATCCCGAGATGCAGCCGCTGAAAGACGTTGGTCTGCGGCTGCGTCGGATCCATCTCGTAGGAATGCGCCCACAAAACTAAAAGCGCAAAAATGATGCGGAAAAGGTCAAAGGCCCTGTTCCGGTGAGCGGTGACAGGGCCTTCAACTTGCATGGATCTCTCCGAAAAACGTTACGCTGCGACGCGCTCGCTCTTGGCCTTGTCGTTAGCTGCCTTGGCCGTAATGGCCAGGGCGGCGAAGCCGGCTGCATCGCGTGTTGCGATGTCGCTCAGAACCTTGCGATCGAGCTCAACGCCGGCCTTCTTCAGACCAGAGATGAACGTCGAGTAGCTCATACCGTTCAGGCGGGCGCCTGCGCCGATGCGGACGATCCACAGCGAGCGGAACTGGCGCTTCTTCTGCTTACGGCCGATGTACGCAAACTTAAGTCCGCGCTCAACTGCTTCTTGCGCAGCCTGGTAGAGCTTTGATTTTGTGAGGAAGTATCCGGACGCGCGCTTAAGAATCTTCTTGCGGCGGTCGCGGCGCTTAGTGCCACGTTTGACGCGGGGCATGTGTTTCTCCTTTTGCGTACTACGTTGGTCAGCGGCTGGAGGTAAGGTCTGCTTTCGCAGGGCCTCTTCACACGCTTGCTGCTTTCCGTCTCATATCGAGCGCTTTCGCGCATCGAGGGCCCGTTAACGCGTTCGGACCGATGGGAACAACCACGTTCCCGGCTGGACGGAAAAACTGTCTACCTGACTCTCCTCCCCCGAAAGGGTGGAAGCTCAGGCGTAGGGGATCATCCGGCTGACCTTGGCGTGATCGCCATCGGACACGTAAGCCTGACGAGTAAGCTTGCGCTTCGTCTTCGTCGACTTCGAGGTCAGGATGTGACGCTTCTTCGTCTGGCCGCGCTTGATCTTGCCGGTGCCAGTCTTGCTGAAGCGCTTTGCAGCCCCTGAGTGGGTCTTCATCTTAGGCATTGGGTATTCCTGTCTAAAGGGACTACTGAGTGCGTCGCCCGTGTTCTGGACAACCCTCTGAGTATAGCAGGATTGTTGCGGCGGAAGCGTATTTTGCGTGAGAAAGCCCAGGTCGAAAAGCGTTACGCCGACGCCGGAGGATTCCCGGAGGCGCCCACCACGATGCCCTGGCAGCGCTATGGATGGAACGCCCGGAATGGTAGAATGAAAGACGAAAAGAGCCAGCCGAAATCCCGCAATTCCTGCGTTTTTCGCCGGTTTGTGCTCGCCGATTCCTAGGAGAACGATGGCCACCGAAACGCCCCTGCTAGACCTGCAACAGACCGATCCGACGAACGCTCCCGAGACCTCGGCGGCACCCATCACGTCAGAGACCGGCAAGCCCAGCTACACCAGCGCGAACATTAAGATCCTGGAAGGGCTTGAGGCAGTGCGCCTGCGCCCAGCCATGTACATCGGCTCCACGACCGAGGCAGGCTTGCACCACCTGGTCTACGAGGTCGTCGACAACTCCGTCGACGAGGCGCTGGCCGGCCACGCCACGCGCATCGACTGCATCATCCACGTCGACAACTCCATCACCGTCATCGACGACGGCCGCGGCATCCCCGTCGACATGAAGGACCTCGGCAACGGCGAGCAGATGCCGGCCGTACAGGTCGTTCTGACCAAGCTGCACGCGGGCGGCAAGTTCGACGCCAGCAGCTACAAGGTCTCCGGCGGTCTCCACGGCGTCGGCGTCAGCTGCGTCAACGCACTCTCCGAAGAGTTCGACGTGGAGATCTGGCGCGACGGCCACACCTGGCAGCAGGACTACAGCAAGGGCGACCCCATCAGCGAGCTGCGCCAGGTAGGCGTCTCGCAGAAGCGCGGCACCAAGATCCACTTCCTGCCGGACAAGACCATCTTCTCCGTCACCGAATACAACTACGACATCCTCGCCGGCCGTCTGCGTCAGCTCGCCTTCCTGAACAAGGGCATCCTGATCACGCTGACCGACCAGCGCGTGACCGACGCCAAGTCTGGCGACTACAAGCTGGCCGAGTTCAAGTACAAGGGCGGCATCGAAGAGTTCATCCGCCACCTGAACAAGGGCAAGGTCGTCCTGCACGAGAAGCCCATCTACATGGAGGCCGAGCGCGGCCAGCTCGTCATGGAGATTGCGCTGCAGTACAACGACGCCTACTCCGAGACGGTCTTCTCCTTCGCCAACAACATCAACACGGTCGACGGCGGCACCCACCTCTCCGGCTTCCGTACTTCGCTGACGCGCACCATCAACGCCGCCGGCCAGTCACTGGGCCTCTTCAAGGACCAGAAGGAAGCACTCAGCGGCGATGACGTCCGCGAAGGCCTCGTCGCAGTCGTCTCCGTCAAACTGCCGCAGCCGCAGTTTGAAGGCCAGACCAAGGGCAAGCTGAACAGCGATATCGCCGGCCAGGTGCAGAGCTTCGTCAACGAGCGCCTGGGCGTCTTCTTCGAGCAGAATCCACAGGTCGCCAAGAAGATCATCAACAAGGCCATCGACGCATCCCGCGCTCGCGAGGCCGCACGCAAGGCACGCGATCTCACACGCCGCAAGGGTGCGCTGGACGGCGGCGGTCTGCCGGGCAAGCTGGCTGACTGCTCCGAGCGCCAGCCCGACCGCTGCGAACTCTACCTCGTCGAGGGTGAGTCGGCAGGTGGAACCGCCAAGCAGGGCCGCGATCGCCGCTTCCAGGCCATCCTCCCGCTGAAGGGTAAGATCCTCAACGTCGAGAAGGCCCGCTACGACAAGATGCTGGGCCACGAAGAAATCCGCGCCATGATCACCGCCCTGGGCACCGGCATCGGCAAGGACGACTTCTCGCTCGAAAAGCTGCGCTACGGCAAGCTGATCCTCATGACCGATGCAGACGTCGACGGATCGCACATCCGTACGCTGCTGCTCACCTTCTTCTTCCGGCACATGCTGGAACTGATCAAGCGCGGCCACGTCTACATCGCACAGCCGCCGCTCTACAAGATCAAAAAGGGCAAGTTTGAGCAGTACGTCAAGGACGACCGCGACTTCGTCAAAGTCATGGTCAAGCGCGCGGCAGACGGCATGGTGGTCCGCTACGGTGACGGCAAGGAATCGCTCGAGGGCGCAGAGCTGACCAAGTTCATGGGTTCGCTCAATGAGTACCTGGGCTTCTTCGACAAGGCCGACAAGCGCTACCGCAACGACCAGGTCACCACAGCCGTCGCACAACTCTTCGCCAATGAAGGCAAGGAACCGGCCAAGCGCAGCGACTTTGAAACGCCGGATAAACTCCACGAGATGTCGACGCTGCTGCAGGGCATGCAGCGCGAGTTCCAGTTCAAGAGCGTCGGCGAACCCGTCCGCGATGAAGAGCACGGTATCTGGTCGCTCGACTATACGGACGCACAGGGCGCAGTCCGCCGCATCGACTACACCGCGGTCAGCAGCCCCGAGATGCGCCTGATGCTGGGCAAGTACGCCATCATCCGCGAGCACCTGAAGCCGCCTTTCTTCGTGGAGTACGCCGTCAAGGGCGCTGCCACCGACAGCAAGGCAGAGATCGCCGCCGCGGACGAAGCCGAGGAAGCAGCCGAGACCGAGGGCGTCAACGAAACGATCGCCGCCGCTCCCGGTACCGCAACCGAAGCCAAGGGCGCCAAGCGTAACAGCAAGGCCGGCCAGGACCCCGTCGAAAAGAAGACGGCCCGCGAACTCTTCGAGTACGTCATCGAGCAGGGCAAGAAGGAATACCAGGTCCAGCGTTACAAGGGTCTGGGCGAGATGACGGCAGAGCAGCTTTGGGAGACCACCATGGATCCCGAACGCCGCACCCTGCTGCAGGTTCGCCTGGAAGACCTCGTAGAGACGGACAAGATCTTCACCACCCTAATGGGCGAAGACGTGGAATCACGCCGCCGCTTCATCGAAGAAAACGCGCTCGACGTAAAGAACCTGGACATCTAACGATTGCAAAGGCAAAAGCGAAGGCGCATGGGTTGCTCCCATGCGCCTTTTGTTTTGCGGCTCGCGAGTGACAGCCTGTTGACTTGCTACCACGCCGTCTCTCAGGACGTTCTCGCCCAGAGATGCATGTCCACAGGAAAGGGACCTTGCTTTGTTGCCCCGGGTGACCCTTATCCGTATGGTACCTGAGGCGGAAGGCTCGAATATCATCCCGCCCTGACGGGCCTCTCCTTCTCGGGATGGGTCTGGTCGTACCGTCGCATTTAGCATTCGGTATGCCTTCCGCCATGCTCGCTTCGCGCACGTTCAGCACGCCTCGTCACACATCGCACTATCTCGAGTGCGGCATGGCCAACGGGCCACTCATGATCTTTCTTCATGGATGGCCGGAACTCAGCTTGATCTGGCGAGCCCAGATGGACGCGTTTGCGGCAGATGGTTGGCACTGCGTCGCTCCCGATATGCGTGGCTATGGCGGATCGTCCGCACCCACACCCAGCGAGGAATACACGAACGAGCAAGTCGTAGCGGACATGGCGGAGCTCCATGACCACCTCGGCGGCAAACCTGCGATTTGGGTTGGCCACGACTGGGGCAGCGTCGTGGCCGGTTCGCTGGTAGCGCATCAGCCCGAGCGCAGCCTCGGCGTAGTGCTGATTTCCGTTCCGTATTTTCCCACTGCGAACGCTTTACCGACGCTCGTCCCACTTGTCGATCGATCGATTTACCCGATGGCAGAGTATCCCGATGGTCAGTGGGACTATTACCGCTACTACACGACGAATTTCGAATCGGCTGTGGCCGACCTGGACGCAGACAGAGCATCATCACTGGCCTCCATCTTTCGACCTGGAGACCCAGCCAGTATGGGCAAGCCGACGCCAAATGCAACGGTCACCCGAAAGGGAGGTCGATTCGGCGACGCTCATCGCGCTCCGCCAACTCCACCGGACCCGGCTCTTTGGCCGGCGGCAGACTTCGACGCACTGCTACGGGCGTTCGACGCCCATGGTTTCCGCCCTCCCTGCTCCTGGTACCTCAACGACGACGCCAACATCGCCTACGCGCACAATGCACCGAATGGCGGCCGCATTCTGCGGCCTGTACTATTCGTCAACGGCGAGCTCGATGCCATCAACACTATCGAAGGAAATCGCTCAGGCGACCCAATGCGCAGGGCCTGCCCAGACCTCACCATTACGAATCTGCACGGTGCGCATTGGCTGCCGCTTGAACGCAAGGAAGACCTCGTTCAGGCGATTCGCGCTTGGCTCAGGAACAAGCAGCTTTGACGGTGCAACGTGCGACCGAATCATAGGAGCGAAATAAGGCATTCAACACAATGCCCGGCGCAGTAAGTGGGTCAATGTCGCATTGTGGGAAGTGATCCGGCTTGAAGGCCTCTTGAAGCATGTAACGCTAACCTCCGACAACGGCGTTTATCAGGACTGAGCATCGCTAGGCCGATTTGTCGGGGTGATGCGTTTCGCATGCTACTCTACGTTCGTCGGAAAAGGCAGACTTGGTTTGGTAAGCCCAGGTCCTTTCGGAGACGAAAGCTCTGGTCATTTGACTTTGCAAATGACCCCCACGACGAACAAACAGACGCGATGCGTCCATCTTGTTCGTCCGTGTGGTTCTGCAACCGACGAACCGCTCCGGTCGAACACTCTAAGGAGCGTTATGCAAGACGATACCCAACACATATCTACGAGTGCCGTTGGCGGAAAAAGCATCGCTATCATCGGCGGTGGACCCGGTGGCCTGACCCTGGCGCGTCTGTTGCAACAGCAGGGCGCGGAGGTTGTGGTGTACGAGCGAGATCAAAGCCGCAGTGCACGCGTGCAGGGCAGCGCATTAGACCTCCACGAAGGCTCCGGACTGGCTGCACTTGAGGCTGCCGGTCTAATGGAAGCGTTCTGGGCCAACCACCGTCCCGATCTTGATCGCCTTCGCCTTACCGATGCTAGCGGAACACTTCTTCACGATCATTCCCGCCGGACGTCTGGCGCTGCGCAACGTCCTGAGATTGAGCGTGGGCCCCTGCGGGATATTCTGCTGGACTCGCTCCAGCCGGGCACTGTGCAGTGGGACTGCAAGCTGGAGGTGGCGGAGCCCCAGGGCGAGCAGGTGGTCTTGCATTTCGCCGGCGGCAAAACGGCCTTAACCGACATCGCCATCGGAAGCGACGGCGCGAACTCGCGCTTGCGGGAGCTCGTCACTCCCATCCGGCCGGAGTACGTCGGGGTTTCGCTTGTGGAGAGCCTGATTCCTTCCGCACAGCGGACGGTGCCGGAGTTGTGGGACCTCCTCGGCGGGTCCGCCCTGATCGCCTTGGGAGGCGAAAGGACGATAGGTATGGGAACCAAGCCGGATGGGAGTGTCCTGCTCTATGCAGGGTTGAAGACAGAAGGCGACGACGCGAGGCAGAGCCTGGAAGCGGCAAGCGGCCCGGAGCAGCGAGTGACTTGGTTTCACGACAACTTCAAAGGATGGAGCGAGCTATGGGCTCCACTCTTCAGCGAAGCGGTATCGATGGTCTGGCGTCCACTGCTCGTTTGCCCGGCAGATCAGCACTGGGAGCCGAAGCAGAACCTGACCCTGATTGGCGATGCAGCACACGTGATGCCGCCATACGCAGGCGAAGGGGTCAACATGGCTATGCTCGATGCTTTGGTCCTATCGAAGCTTCTGCTCAGCGAAGAGACGCCCTCTGCCGCAATCGCGAAGTACGAGGCGGAGATGTTTGCCCGGATGCGCGAGATGACGGCGGACACGATGGCAAACACCGAGATGTTCTACGCACCGGATGCCTCCGACCGTGTTGTTGCTCTGTTTCGGAGCTTTGGAGGAGGAGAGGCGGACCCGCCCGCTTCCAAGTCTTGATAGGAGCCTTTCTCTCAAAAGTTCGGGGTGCGTGCCGCCGTGCGTAGGTCCTGATAAGTCGCATTCTCGTTAGTAACGGACGGGAGCCACGGGGCCATGCGTGCAACGTTCAAATTCCGCTAACGGCGTGATTCCAGGAGTAAAATCCTCCTGTTCTGGTAGCCTGCAACTCACGTGCCTTGCCAAGCTATTCGTAAGCCTCGCATTCTCCGTAGCGTCGTCGTAACTGCGATGGTTTTCGCGGCATCAGGTCCTCTACATGCACAAGCGAAGCAGGCTCCGCTCAGCTTCGACGTTGCTAGCGTGAGGCCCAGCGATCCCTCCAAAGAACATGAAGCGATGTATTGGCGGCTGCCTGATGGCCTAGAGTGGGACGGCGTAACCCTGAACGGATTGATCGCCAACGCGTACGGCGTTAGCCGGACTGTCAAAGGCCAGATCGAAGGTGGACCCACATGGATGGGTTCGCAAGCATTCGACATCAATGCGAAGGTCGATGCTGAAACCTTCGCGCGTTGGAGTCATATGACGCAGGCGCAAGTCGACGAAGAGCGTCAGGCCATGATCCGCTCGCTGCTGACGGACCGATTTCGCTTCAGATTCCATCACGAAACGCGGAAAGTTTATTTGTTCTTCATTGCCGCGGTGACGAACGGCTTCATTGCGGCCTGAGCCATCCACAAACGCACCTGGTCTTCGTCGAGTTCGTTCATGGAGGCCAACTCGACACCACGGGTGGCCTTGCCCATTCCCACCGGCGTCACCGGGGGTTCTGGTTGCAATTCGTTACCTCGGATAAACATGAGCTTAAGATGTCCGACGAACGCGCCGGAAGTGAAGCACCACCCATCGCGAACGCCGTAGTAAGCCATACCCCATTTCACAGCGCGTCTGAGGTCCGGCAGTGCCCTGGCGGCCAATGCATCGACCTGTCTGGCGATGCTCTTCTGCGGTTCGGGCAGGCTCTCAATATAAGCAAACACCGGCCTGTCGCCCTCGGCGGTCTTCGCGGGACTCGCCTTGCCGGTCATCGCTACCGGAAGCTCGTCAATTCTTGACTGCGGCGTTCTCGCTGTCCTTTTCATTGTCATGGCACACCGATCAAATTCGGGATGGCGTTCACGGCTGCGCTTACCTCAACATACAGAGGCTGCAGCCGCGGGAGTTACATCGTCGTCTAGTCTTACTCTTGCAGTGCAGGGCTAGTGAAGATCATTTTTCCAAACCTTATGCGCAACGGTCCTGAACACGCACGTCATCCATCGATTAGTACCGATAACTCGCATTATGGTCAGTGATCCCTCTGCTCCCGCAAACGGCGTTTGGGGCAACTGGGAAGGTTGGGCCCTTTGAGTCATTGCCGTCACTCATTGAGCCGATCGATGCTCCCTCCATGGCTACATCGGAGACGGCAAAGCCTTCCGCAAGTCCATGTGCAGTTCGCCTACGCCGCAGACAACTCAGGACTTCAAGCCATGGCGCAAATCCATCGGACATCGCTTTGGTGATCCAGACTCAGTCGGTGCCTGTCACCCTCTTCTCGACCTCTTCGGAAGGATGCAGCGCGCGCAGCAACTGCGCATCGTTCGTGTCGCCGCTAAGCTCCCAGATCATCATGCCGCCCAGCTTATGATCGCGTGCGTATAACGCCTTTGCCCGTAGAGAAATAGCGTCTTCAAAGGTAAGAAAGTTGTCGCCGTCATAAATCCACGGTGCCTGCGACGCCGGGTCGCGATACAGTTCGGCATCGTCATTCTGCAGCAGTGCGGTGACCGTCGTCTGGTTCAGGTTCCCGCGAATAGGATCGCCCTTGCTCAGGTAGCCATGGTTCGCACCCGCCGGAACGTTGTGCCACTGATACGCATAGAACGGCAGACCAATCAGCAACTGCCGCGAAGGCACACCCGCCGCCAGGTACGCTTCAATCACCGATGCAACCGTCTCTTCATGCGGGTCGGTCGCGCGTAGCGGCGCGATGAAACCTGTGTCTCGTGACCACGGCCCCTGGAAGTCATACGTCATCACACCGATCTGATCGACATCCTTCGCAACACGCCCCCACTTGATGGGTGAGATCGCCTTATGCGAAGCACCGCTCGCAATCGAAAGCGTAAAGCCGCGCTGCTCGGTACCCGCACGCAGCATCGCACTCTTCCACTTGATGGCGTTCATCTGCTTCCGGAACTCCGCCATCAACGCGTAAAAGTTGTCGGCGTTCTCCGCAGTTGGATACTCCCAATCCACATCAATGCCATCGAACAACTGCGGCGCCTCAATACCGGGCGCAATGTGCCCCTCAAGAAAACGCGCGACACACGAGTGCACGAAAGCCACGCGATTCTGCGGCTTCGCGGCCTCCTCAAACAACGCCTTTTGTCCTTCAATCGATACAAGAATCCGCAGATTCGGATAACGCTGTCGCAGCAACTGCAACTGGTGAAAGTTCCCACGCAACGGCGCATCCAACGCATCCGCGTTGCCATCGATCGAGTCCTCAGCCTTGAACGGAATATTCGTGTCCGCCTGCGGATCGGCGACGATGCACGCATTGTCCTTGATATTGACCTGCGCATAATCCAACTGCGTCAGCGATTTGATCGCACCGCTCTTGATCAGGTCCACCGGCACATACCGCCGGTTATAGATGCCCCACTGCGGGAAATACCCCACCACTTCTTCGCGATGCGGGTGCGTCGCTTTGACCGCAGCGCCAGACTCCTCCGCAGTAATGCTGGGGAGGGGGAGAAGCAGCAGGAGTGCAGCGAAAGAACAGTAAAGGCGATTCATGTTGTCCTCGGTTAGACGCGGCGCATTGACTCCAGGGTCCAACCACTTGGTGCTTTGAACCGAACGAAAGTGCAAGGTACAGTGAAACGCATGATGGATAGGCGCGAATTTTTGGAACGGTGTACGGCTGCGGGTCTCGGCGGAACATTATTGCCGGGCGCGCTCGCCGCAATGGCGGTGCAGTCGGCTGCAGCACAAGCAACAGCAGTAATCGACGCAGCAACGACGCCCCCCATCGATACATTCCCAGCCATCACAGCGGAAATGCTCGATGCCGCCGCAGTCATCGCAGGCATCAAGCTGACAGATGCGCAGAAGAAACAAATGTTGGCAGGCGTAAGAGATCGACGCGCGACAATTCAAGCCATCCGCGATCTGCACATGCCCAACTCCGTCGCCCCTGCAATGGTCTTTGATCCGCTGCCCATCGGCTTCGTACCGCCGCCCGGCTATGGCACGCCCGACGCATCACGCACGCCCGGAGCAAAGCCGTCGCCCGTGAGCGCAAGCGTCATCACGTCACTCGTCTCCAACGAAGAAGCATTGGCCTACGCAAGCATCCCGGAACTCGGCGCGCTCCTGCGGTCGAAGAAGATGTCCTGCGTTGCGCTGACGAAGTTCTTCCTCGCACGCACACAGCGGCTCGACGCAAAGCTGCACCTCCTCATCACGCCACTTACCGAACGCGCACTGCAGCAGGCCGCGCAGGCCGACAAGGATCTCGCCGCAGGCAAAGACCGTGGCCCATTGCACGGCATCCCCTGGGGCGCAAAAGACCTGCTCAGCGTCAAGGGCTACCCCACCACATGGGGCGCCAACACCATGGAGCATCAGCAGTTCGAAGAAGACGCCACCGTCGTCCAGCGCCTCGACGCAGCAGGCGCCGTGCTCATCGCAAAGCTGACGCTCGGCGCACTCGCGCAGAACGACATCTGGTTCGGCGGCAAGACACGCAATCCCTGGAACACCAAGCAGGGCTCCAGCGGCTCATCCGCCGGCCCCGGCTCTGCCGTCAGCGCAGGCTGCGTCGCCTTCGCCATTGGGTCTGAGACGCTCGGTTCCATCTCCGCACCCAGCACACGCTGCGGCATCACCGGCTACCGCCCCACCTTCGGCTTCGTCCCGCGCACAGGCGCCATGGCCCTCAGTTGGAGCATGGATAAGCTCGGCCCCATGTGCCACACCGTCGAAGACGCCGCACTCGTCATGCAGGCCATTCACGGCCCCGACGGCAAAGACGCCTCCGTGCGCCCGGCCGCCTTCCACTACAGCGGCAAAGTCGATCTCGCCAAACTACGCGTCGGCTTCCTCGAAAGTGCCTTCGCAGAACCCGTCCTCCGCGCAACCGGCAATGACGATGCAGCCGCACGCCAGCGCGCCTTCGAACGCCAGCGGTACGATCACCGCTTCGACACAGCCGCGCTCGAAGCCCTGCGCGGCATGGGCATCAAGCTCATCCCGGTCAAGCTGCCGGACTTCCCTTACGGTTCCGTCACACCGGTGCTCGAGGTAGAAGCGGCCGCCGCATTCGACGAGTTCCTGCGCGACGGTCGCGACACAAAGATGAACGTACAGACCGACGGCGACTGGCCCAATGTCTTCCACATCGCACGCATGTACAGCGGTGTCGACTACGTGCAGGCCATGCGCGCCCGCGCACTGCTCATCGCAAAGATGGCAGAGATGTTCCGCGACGTTGACGTCATCGCCACACCAACCGGCGGCAGCGCACAGCTCACCGCAACCAATCTAAGCGGACATCCCGCAGTGATCGTGCCGAACGGCATTCGCGGGAACGATGCACCTACGCCAACCGACACCACCGACGGCGGCCGCGCCAACACCGGCGGCCCGGGCACACCCGTAAGCTTCACCTTCCTCGGCAACCTCTACGACGACGCACGTCTGCTCGCCTTCGCAAAGCTCTACCAGGAGAAGACCGGCTTCCACAAACTCCACCCAGCTATCTAGCCAAGACCTTCCACAGGTGCGTCGATCACGGTGGCTGCTGCCAGATCATCCTTGCTCGTCTCGCGAATCGCGAGCAGTCCGCAGATGGTCAGCACAGCCGCCGCGCTCAGGTAGTAGCCCACATACTGCAGGCCGTACACCGTCGCCAGCTTGGTCGCAATGTACGGCGTCAGCGATGCGCCCAGGATGCCCGCAATGCTGAAAGCAAGCGAGCTACCCGTGTAACGCACCGGCGTCGGAAACAACTCGGACAGCACCGTGCCCAGCGGCCCGTACGTCAGTCCCATCAACGACAAGCCAACGATCAGCATGGCCAGCGCACCCGCATGTCCCGCCTGAAACATCGTCGAAAAGAACAGGCCAAAGATGGCAATGCCAACACTGATGGCAATCATCACCGGCTTGCGCCCACGTTCAGCAAGCACCGCCGCAGCAGGAATCGTCAGTGCAAAAAAGATCACGCCCACCAGTTGCATCTCTAGAAACGTGGTCTTTGGATAGTGCAGCGCCGTGGTCGCCCACGTAAGCGTGAAGACAATCATCAGGTAGAACAGCACAAACGTCGCCAGGCACGTCAGCGTACCCGCCACCAGCGCTCCAAAGTGATTGCGAATCACCGCAAAGATCGGCACTTTCACCGGCTCCTTACGCGCCAGCGAAGCCGCAAACACCGGCGTCTCCGTGATCGTCAGCCGCACATACAGACCCAGCAGCACCAGCACACCGCTCGCCAGGAACGGCAGACGCCAGCCGAAGCTCAGGAACTGCGCAGGCGTCAGCACGTTCGAAAGCAACAGGAAGATCGCACTCGAAAAGAAGAACCCGATCGGCGCGCCAAGCTGCGGGAACATCCCGTACCACGCACGCTTGCCCGGCGGCGCATTCTCCGTTGCCAGCAGCACAGCACCGCCCCACTCGCCACCCAGTCCAATACCCTGCCCAAAGCGGCACAGCGCCAGCAGCAGCGGCGCAGCCACTCCCACCATCTTGTACGTCGGCAGCACACCCACCGCCACGGTCGACAGGCCCATCGTCGACAGAGCCAGCACCAGCGTCGTCTTCCGTCCGATGCGATCGCCAAAGTGTCCGAACAGCGCCGACCCAATGGGCCGCGCAATAAATGCAATGGCGAACGTCGCCAGCGACTGCAGCGTCGCGGCCGTCGCATCGCCCGCCGGGAAGAACAGCAGCGGGAACACGATGACGGCAGCCGTGGCGTAGATGTAAAAGTCAAAGAACTCGACGGTCGTTCCGACGAGGCTGGCAAAGAGCACCTGGCGCGGTGTGTTCCGCGGCTTTTCGCTTGGCTTAGGCATGGATTAGTTGATGATGCGGTGCCGGATGGGTCGCAGGCAAGTGCAACTCGTCAGAAACCTAACGATGTGCCATCATCCGCACCAGCAGCGGCGCCAGCACAGCCGTCAGTAACCCATTCATCCCAATGGCCACGCCCGCAAACGCCGCCGGAATCGGCCCCAGCGGGATCACACTCGCCGCCGCAATCCCACTCCCCGCCGTGCCCGCCGCCAGCCCGGTTGCCGCGGGATGATTCACCCGCAACAGCCGCAGCACGCCCGGCAGAATCACCGCAACCAGAATGCCCGCAGTAATCCCAAACACCGCAGACAGAGCCGGCACGCCACCAATCGTCTCGGACACGCCCATGGCAATCGGCGTCGTCAGCGACTTGGGCATCATCGACAGCGCAAGCTGCTCCGTGCCGCCACAAAGCCGCACCAGCGCATACGCACTCACCGCTCCCGTGACACTGCCCGCCAACAGCGCCAGCAGCGTAGGCCAAAGCCCGCGCCGCAGATGCTCCAGCGACAACACCATCGGGATCGCCAGCGCTACCGTCGCAGGCCCCAGCAGAAAGTGCAGCAACTGCACACCCGCAAAGTACTGCGCATACGGCAACCGCAACACCCACAACATCAACCCGACCAGCACAATCGCAATCAGCGTCGGATTCGCAATGGCCACGCGCGTCCGCCGTTGCAGCCAAACGCCTGCAAGGTAGAAAGCAATCGTCACCGTCACCAGGAAGAGCGGTTCCGTCCGCAACATAGCGACAGCGCTCATCGCGGCGTCTCCACATCCATCACCACGCGCTCACCACGCCGCAGCAGCCCCTGCATCACCAGCGCCGTAACCGTAATGGTCAACAGCGTCGACACGACCAGCGCAACGGCAATGGGAAACCACGCAGCCCGCAGCAATTCAAGGTTCGCGACAACACCCGCGCCCGCCGGCACAAACAACAGCCCAAGCCACCGCAACAGCCCGTTCGACGTCTTCACCAGCGCCGCATCCGGCTCACGCCTGCGCAGCAACAGCACCGCCGCCAGCAGCGCCATACCCAGCACCGGCCCGGGCAGCGGCAGATGCAGCGCACGGTGCAGCGCCTCACCCACCAGTTGCGCCAGCAGCAGGATGCCAAAGCTCCGAAGCACGTCCATGCAAGCCAGACTACGCGACTCGCGCCGGTGATAGCATCCGGCTTGTGACCCCGCCGCTCCTCATCGCCGAAGGCCTCTCCAAGCAGTACGGCACCACGCGCGTCGTCAGCGATGTCGGCCTGTCCATCGCACGCGGCGAGATCCTCGGCCTCGTCGGTGAAAGCGGCAGCGGCAAGAGCACCGTCGCACGCATGCTCCTCCGCCTCATCGAGCCAACCAGCGGCACCGTTCGCTTCGACGGCCTCGACGTCCTGCACGCCAACCGTGCTGAGATGAAGGCCCTGCGACGCCGCATGGGCGTCGTCTTCCAGGATCCCTTCGCCGCGCTCGATCCACGCATGCGTGTCCGCGACATCCTCGCGGAACCCTTCGCCATCCACGGCGACGGCACCCTCCGCGGCAACGCCATGGAAACGAAGCTCACTGCCATGCTGCAGGAGGTCGGCCTCGACGCAGCCGCGCTCGCGCGCTACCCGCACGAGTTCAGCGGAGGCCAGCGCCAGCGCATCAACATCGCACGCGCCCTCGCGCTCGCACCCGAGTTCCTAGTGCTCGACGAACCCGTCAGCGCGCTCGACGTCTCCGTCGGCGCACAGGTCATCAACCTCCTCCGCGACCTCCAACGTACCCGCGGCCTCACCTGCCTCTTCATCTCGCACTCCATGCCCCTCGTCCGCTACCTCTGCGACCGCGTGGCCGTCATGCAGCGCGGGTGCCTGGTGGAAGTAGGCGATGCCGTCACCATCTGCGAACACCCATGCGAGGCCTACACCCAGGCACTCATCGCCGCCACGCCAGAGTTCGCTCTCCCCACGCGTTAGAAACATCTGCTTCAATCACTCTCTTTTCAGAGCTGACATCTAATTCAGTTACATCCTGTTGGCTACTCAGAAAATCTGCCTCACTCACCTCCTGGTCGCGCCACGAAACTGCCGCTTCACTTACGGTCTTTCGGAGGGGCATGGCTTGAGCCATGCCATCTAGCTCATTTGGGAAGCCCGGCTTTAGCCGCTGAGGGAAATTCTTCAAAAGCGGTTGCCACGCTCCCCCAAAAACCACCCGAAACACCCCCGGTAGAATGAAGGGATGGCCGTTTCCCTGCTCGCACACGCGCACTACGCCTGGCTGGTCACAGCCTCGCTGATCGCGGGCGCAGTAAACGCAGTCGCCAGCGGCGGGTCCTTCATCTCATTCCCGGCAATGCTCGCCATGGGCGTAGCACCCGTCCAGGCAAACGCAACCAACACGGTAGCCATCTGGCCTGGCCAGCTCACCAGCGTCTTCGCTCTGCGCGGCGATCTGCGGAAAGACCTCCTCACTGTAGCGATCCTCTGCGCGATTGCAGGCGGCATCGGCGGTGCAGAGATCCTTCTCCACACACCACAATCCATCTTCCTGAACATCCTGCCATGGATGATCCTCGCCGCAACCGTGCTCTTCCTCTTCGCCGGTCGCATCTCCGCATGGCTCAAACGCGGCGCCAGCCACGCACACGCAGACAAGCCCGTATCGATGATGGCTCTCACTGCCATGCTGCTGCCCGTCTGCCTCTACGTCGGCTACTTCGGCGCAGGTGGCGGCCTGCTCATCATGGCCGCACTTGGCGTCCTTGGCGTAGAAGCCATGCATGAGCTGAACAGCATGAAGGTGCTCGTCGCGTGCATCGCAAATTTCTCAGCGGTCGTCACCTTCGTCGTATCGAACTCGGTCGCATGGCACTACTGCATCATCGCCATGATCTTCGCCGGTCTCGGCGGCTACATCGGCGCACACTACGCAAGACGCATGCCCGCCGCAGCCATGCGCGTCATGGTCATCTGCGTCGGCTTCGCCGTATCGGCATGGTTTTTCTGGGTCGCGCATACGCGCACCTAAACATCTAGGAGATCGAAGCATGAGTCACGAAGGCATACGCATGATCAGCCGCGAAGAGAGCGAGCTCGTCGCAAAGACGGAGCAGCCTCTGCCGGCCGCAGCCATCACACCCGCAAAGGTAAAGATCGCCATCACCGAAGGCACCGGCGTCACCATCACGTGGAAGGATGGACGCGAATCGCATTGGACCTTCCCCTACCTGCGCGACGCATGCCCTTGCGCCACCTGCCACGAAGAGCGCGAACAGACAGGCCGCGCCCTTGGCGAACCCAAGCCCAAGACCACGCAGTTGCTGCAGCTTTATACGCCGCCTGCGAAGCCACTATCGGCGGAAGCCATCGGTCGCTACGCCATCAAATTCAAGTGGGCCGACGGACACGAAAGCGGCATCTACTCATGGGACTTTCTGCGGCGGCTGGATGAAGGCGCGCTGCCCGTAAAGGTAGCCCGATGAACTCCCACACAGAGCAACAGCTCCATGCACTCGAAGACAAACTAAAGCCTCTCTACACCCGTCTCGCCTCGCATCCGCTCTACGCATCCTTCCGCAGCATCGAAGAGCTGCGCACCTTCATGGAGGCGCACGTCTTCGCCGTATGGGACTTCATGTCTCTGCTCAAGGCGCTACAGCGCGGCCTCACCTGTGTCGATGTCCCCTGGCTCCCAAGCGCAACACCCGAGAGCCGCCGCCTCATCAACGAAATCGTCCTCGGCGAAGAGAGCGACATCTACCAGGGCCGGCACCTCAGCCACTTCGAGCTCTATCGACTCGCCATGCAACAGTGCGGGGCCTCCACCGTCGCCATCGATCGCCTGCTCTTCGCGCTGCGTGATGGCGCAGACCTGCACGAAGCAGTCCGCGGCAGCCACGCACCCGACGAAGCCAAAGGCTTCGTACGCGACACCTTCCACATCCTCAGCGAGAGCAAACTGCACATCATCGCAGCAGCCTTCACCTTCGGCCGTGAAGACCTCATCCCGGAGATGTTCAAGGGCTTCGTACGAGACCTGAACCGCGACCTCGCCGGCCAGCTCGAGACCTTCATCTGGTATCTCGAACGCCACATCGAAGTCGACGGCGAAGAGCACGGCCCCATGGCCCTCCGCATGATTGCAGAGCTGTGCGGCGACGACCCAACCAAATGGGCCGAAGCCGGACAAGCCGCCATCTTCGCACTAGAATCCCGCCTCCGCCTTTGGGACGGCATAGCAGCACGCATCACCTAGACACCCGGCTATACCTCGGGTGCCCCATTCATGACAGCTTCATCGTCATGAATGGGGCATCGCGCAAAGCGCGACCGCTTGAATCGCTACTCGACGCTGACAGCCTTGTCCTTCGCAAACGTCATCGTCACCGGCTTGCCATCGTTGTCATACACAACCGTGCGATTGCCCAGAGTCCCAGGCCCCGGCTTACTCACCTGCCCCAGTGCAAGCTGCGCCTGCATCTCGCTCATGCCCTTCTCCGCACGGTGCTCATCGATCGCCTTCCAGCGCGCATCGCCCCAGTGCTTGTACAGCGTGTGCGGATCGTCGTAGAAGAAGCACTCGTCCAGATAGAACGTGTAGAACTTGCCCTCGCGGTATCCGACCGGCGTACCCCAAAGCTTCGACGGATCGCTCGCGCGATGGAACAGCATCAGCACCTGCGCATCGCCCTTCGGCACACGGCTGAACGCACTCGCGGGCGCCTTGCCCTCGATAAAGTTCACAACATCCAGCGGCTCCGCACCCAGCAACAACGGCCCCGGATGCGCATAATCCATCTTCGCCGCAGTCGCAGGAAACGCATTCAACTGGCCCGCGGCAAACACCCACACCCGCTTGCCATTCAGCTCCTTCGCATCCTTCACATCGGTCTGGTGCAGATGACGCGGCAGCACCATCTGGTCGTCCGTATAACTCGGCTCAGCAGCAACCGCAGGCTTGTTCGCCTCCACCCGCCCCTTGTGGATCAGGTAAATACGCACCGAAAGCGCGATAAGTCCGATGACCGTAAAGGCCAGGAGCAGGTTGCGGACGCCGGTGCCCTTGGTCTCCGTGGCATCGTGTTGCGGCTGATCATTGAGCATTGCGGGGATCCTCGAAAAGCAGAATAAACGTTAGTCGAACGGCTCGCTCTCCGCATATGCGGAGTTGCCAGCCAGCAGCGCATCCGCATCCAGCGAATCCACGCTGCGTAGACGCGGGAAGAACACACTCCAGAGCCCTGTCACCACAAGCGATCCGATGCCGCCAAACACCACCGCGCGCACCGCACCAAACCACTTCGCGGTCAGGCCACTCTCAAACTCACCAAACTCATTCGATGCGCCCAGGAACAGCCAGTTGATCGCTGACACCCGCCCACGCATCTCCGGCGGCGTCCCCAGTTGCAGAATCGTCTGCCGGATAATCACCGAGATGTTATCGCTCGCACCAATAAAGAAAAGCGCCACCAGCGACAGCGGCAACGACTTCGACAACCCAAACACAATCGTCGCCACGCCGAACACACCCACCGCCACCAGCATCATCTTGCCCGCATGATGCTTGATCGGCCGCCGCGCCAGCGTGATCGACGTGCACAAAGCGCCGATCGCCGGCGCCCCGCGCAAAATGCCCAGCCCACGCGGCCCGGCATGCAAAATATCCTGCGCAAAGATCGGCATCAGCGACACCGCGCCGCCCAGCAACACCGCAAACATATCCAGCGAGATCGACCCCAGCAGCAGCTTCGCCCTGCCAACGTACCGGGCACCATCCATCATCGTCTGGAAGCTGAAGCCCTTCTGCTCGCTCACTTCCTTGCGCGGCCGCAACGTACTCACCAGGATCGAAAACGCCACCATCGTGATCAGCGTTAACGCATACACAATCGGCGACCCCGTCCAGCGCGCAAGGCTTCCCTGGAACTGGATCGTGAACAGCAACCCGCCAATCGCCGGCCCCGTAATATTCGCTACCTGAAAGATCGCCGAGCCCCACGTCATCGCATTGACGAACGCACCCTTCGGCACCAGTTGCGGCTGGATCGCCGAACTAGCCGGCCCCGAGAACGCTCGCCCCGCGCCAATGCAGAACAGGATCGTGTAAATCCACAACACATGCGTCGTCCCCACCAGCGCCAGGTACAGCAACATGGCAGTGCACACGGCCTGGATGACATAGCAGGTAACGATGATCGTCTTGCGGTCGTAGCGATCGGCTGCATGGCCCGCAGGCAACACAAAGAAGATGCCGGGCAGAAACAGCGCCAGGCCGGTATATCCCAGGAACAGTGCAGAGTGTGTGATCTGGTAGATCTGCCACGCAACGGCGACCGACTGCGCCTCAGCACCCACAATCACCAACAGACGCGCCATCTGGTAACGGCGAAAGTTGCGCGAAGAGAACGCCGCGCCTTCTTTCCCATCAGAGTCGAGCGGACGTCGCACCTTGCGTTGCGAGTCGTCGCTGGTTGGTGCGGCGTTGGGCATCCGTCTATCTATGGTGACACACGCTCGCGCGTCTCAACCCCGAGAACGGCTAATCGCCCAGGTACGTCTCGAACTGCGACTCCACCACACCGGTGTTACGCGCTAACTGCAGCTTGGCATTATTGAACTGGAACAGTGCCGACACCAACTGAGCCTGGGCGTTGGCCAACGTCGCCTGCGCACGAACAACCGGCAGGTTGTCGTCGATACCCGCGCGGTAACGGTCACGCGTCTCGTCCAGCGCCTCAGCAGCCAGATTCACATTACTTGTCGCATCACGCACCAGCTCGTTCGATGTGTTCATATCCAGCATCGCCGCGCGGATCTGCTGCTCAATGTCGCCGCGCAGGCCGCTCAGCTGGCTCCTCAACTTCGAAAGCTGCGAGTCCGCAACCTCCCGATCACCACGGATCCGCGCTTCCTGAAAGATCGGGAAATCCAGTCCACCCTGCGCCGTGAAGACACCGTGGTACAGGCCCGTCGTCTGCCCCAGCACGCCATAGAATCCGCTCACCTTCGCCACCGGCAAACGCTCATACGCAATCGCGCGGCGCTGCAGCTCCGTCGAACGAAGCTGCGCCTGCAGACTCAGCAGATCCTTGCGGCGCTTGAACGCGACCTGCTTCGCCGTATCCAGCGGCAGTGCTTCCAGCTCGTGATACGGCACAGCATCGGTCAATTGCAACTGCTGATCGGCCGCAATACCCATCAGCCGGTTCAACTGGATCTTGTCCTTCTCAAACGTCGCAACATCCGCAATCAACTCCTGCTGGCGCGTCTGCCGCTCCACGCGCGCACGCAACAGGTCCAGATTGGTGCCGGTGCCGGCATCCTTGCGAGCCTGCGACTGGCGCTCCAGCTCGGCATCGCTCGCCACCTGCGACTGTGCATTCGTAATCGAAGCGGTATCGGCCAGCACGCGAAGATATTGGCTCGCCACCCGCTGCACAACATCGCCACGGTCCAGCAGAATGTTCCACTTCGCCACTTCCGCCGTAGCCTTCGCAGCGCGGTAGATCTCAAGCGCCGGCAGGTTAAAGATCTGCTGACTTAGGCTCAGCTTCGCCGAAGTCGTACTCACCTTCACGATCGTGCCAAACGTAACGCCCGGCGGCAGCAAACCGACAAGCGAAGCCGGCTTAAAGCCCATCGCCGCCAGATTGATCTGCTGCGTACCGCTCTGCGCACTCGCCGTAAGCGACGGAATCAGCGCATTGAACGCGGTCAACTGCAATCCAGTGATCTGGCGCTGGTTCTGCAGATCCACCGCAATCGTCAGATTGTGTTCCAGGGCCAGACGAACGGCATCATCCAGCGACAGCATCAACGGCTGCGCGGTCGCCGTCGGCGTTGCCACGCCATGCCCCAGGTCACGCGGCGCGGCAGCCTTCAACTGGTCGACGATGGCGGCGGACGGTCCCTGCGGCGCAGGTGCCTCCGGCAGGTTCATCGCCTCGGACACTGGCGGCTGTTTCACCACGGCCGGTGCCGTCGTAATGGCGGGCGTCGGCGGCGGCGCAACAGGCTGCGCGGGCGGCGTCACCTGCGCACCAAGCGCGGGCGACAGAAGCAAAGCAAGTCCGGATATCAATTGGGAACTGGGTCTCATGAAGCTAATCAGTTGATTCGATTCTCGCAGCGCCTCAGCGGTTGCGGAAAGTTTCTGATCTTTGAGAAGCAGCTCAGAGGCAGGAACACCGGGTGCCCCACGTCTCGATCCTGAGACGTGGGTTTTGGGAACACCACAAACGACACAAAACAGCCGCCCCACCGGCGCGACCTTCTGCCGCAACCTGCGTCTAGAATGAAACAGGCGTCTTTCGGGCCGTTTTGAGCCCCCAAACGCCGGGAGCAACGACACCGATGGCGAAGCACACCCTCTTTGGCCGCATGACACTGGCCGCATCCGTGATGGCCGCGGGCCTCATCCTCGGCGGCAACGCCCACGCGCAGTTCGCCGGCACGCCCGACCCCGCCACCTTCCGCGACACCTCCATGCTCAAGCCGCCCGCCGGCCAGAAGGTCGCCATCGTCGAGTTTGTCGACCTGGAATGCCCCGCCTGCCGCGCCGCAAACCCCATCGTGCAGAAGGCTGCCGCCCAGTACCACGTACCCATCGTCCGCTATGACTTCCCCCTCCAGATGCACATCTGGAGCAAGGAAGCAGCCGTCTTCGCGCGCTACCTCCAGGACAAGGTCAATCCCAACCTCGCCGACCAGTACCGCAACGACGTCTTCCAGCAGCAGCCCGCCATCAACAGCAAGGACGACTGGAACGGTTACACCCGCCGCTGGATGCAGCAGCACGGACAGACCATGCCCTTCGTCTCCGATCCCACCGGTGAAGAGCTGCGAAAGGTTATGGCCGACTACCACGTCGGCGAACGCCTCAACGTCACCCGCACGCCGACCATCATCGTCGTCACCCAGAACAAGTGGCAGATCGTCTCCGGCAGCGAGTCCGGCTCCAACGACGTGAACCGCATCTTCTCCATCGTGGAAGGCGCCCTGAGACAGTCAGGTCCGGCCACCGCCATGGTGAAGCCCGCGGCTGCAAAGGCACACAAGTAACCCAAACACGGCAACGCAAAGACAAAGGGCGCGGAGATCATCTTCGCGCCCTTCCTCGTCACTTTGAGCACCAAAGCCCAACCGCATCCTAAGCACTTACCAACAGCGAGCTTGCCCGCGACTTCTCAGCCTAGGGCGAAAGCCCGCGGGAATCCTCCATGGAGCGCATGCGCACCAAGGCCCGCGCCATCGCAAAGGCCGCAGATACCGCACCACCCCATCCGTTAGAGATTCAAGCCCATCCCAACGGCGGGCGGAAGGCCCGCGACTTCCTGGCCCAGGGCGAAGCCCTGGGTTACTCCGAATCGCGGTTCCGCGGGCTGTAGGCCCGCGACAAAATCCTGCACCAATCCGATAACGTCGTTTCCGCAAAACGAAAGGCGCGGAGATCAACTCCGCGCCTTTTATTTTGAACTACCGGTTCGGCGTCTTCGAGGCCTCGGCATCGGCCTTATCCTGCGCACGAGCCGCGTCCTTCACCTTGTCGCTCTTCAGAGCCTTATGCGCTTCCTTGTCGGCATGCGCCTGTGCCTTATCCGCCTTACGATTCTGCTTCGCAGTCGCTTCCTGATCCTTACGAACCTGCTCATTCGTCTGTGCAAACACCGGCTGCAGGCATCCGGCTGCCAGCGTGAGCGAAAGGGCGAAGGCTGCAATATGGGGTCGTTGATACTTCATAGTTCACCTCTCATCTACCTTGGATGGCACGTAAAGCCCTGGAAACTGCCTCAACGTCCGCAGTCCAACGCCACTGAGCGCCACCGCATCGTATTCTTTCGAGAGACCTCAGCCACTTGTCCCCCTTCAAACCCACGACCCGTTCTGGACGCGCCTTCACCGCGGCGGCCCTTCTCCTCTGCTTGGCGCTGCCCACCGCGCAGCCCGCACGGGCCTACTCCGTCATGACCCACGAAGAGGTCGTCGACATGGCATGGCTGCCGCATATGGTCCCTCTTCTGCGCGCCCGCTTCCCATCCCTGACCGACGATCAGATCCGCGAGGCCCACGCCTTTGCCTACGGCGGCTGCATCCTCCAGGACCTCGGCTACTACCCCAAGGGCAGCAAGTTCTTCAGCGATCTCACGCATTACGTCCGCAGCGGCGACTTCGTACAGGCACTCCTCGACGACGCCACCACCCCCGACGAATTCGCCTTCGCCATGGGCGCTCTCGCCCACTACACCTCCGACGAAACCGGCCACCCCTACGTCAATCAGGTCACCGCGCAGGAGTTCCCCAAGCTGGCGCACCGCTACGGTAAAGTCGTCACCTACGAAGAGAGCCCCACCGACCACCTCCGCACCGAGTTCGGCTTCGACGTCGTCGGCGTCTCCCGCGGCAAATACGCGCAGGAGGACTACCGCAACTTCATCGGCTTTGAAGTCGCCAAACCACTCCTGGAACGCGCCTTCGAAGAGACCTACGGCCTCAAGCTGACCGACGTCATTCACAGCCCCGACTCCTCGATCGGATCCGCCCGGTGGGCCGTGCACTCGCTCATCCCGAAGATCACCAAGGTCGCCCTGCTCAGCTATCACGACAACATCGAACACGTGAACCCGGGCTTCGACCGCAAGAAATTCGTCTACCGCATGAACCGTACCGAGTACGAAAAGGCCTGGGGCAAGGAATACAAGAAGCCCGGCTTCGGCTCGCATCTTCTGGCAGTGATCATCAACATCCTGCCCAAGGTCGGTCCGCTGAAGGCCCTTGACCTGAAGCTGCCCAACGGCGATCAGCAGACGCTCTACATCAAGAGCGTCAACGAAACCGTTGACCGCCTGAACGCCCGTCTCGATAAGATCCGCAGCGTCACCACGCCCGTTCCCGTTCCAGTCGTCGCGCAAAGCAACGGCAAGCGGCCCGACGCCGGCACAGCCACCGCTGACAAGGAAACCCAGGAAGCCGCCAACGCCAAGGGTGAAGCCGGCAACGGCGGCGCCGTCATCGCAACCAGCGCAGCCGTCGCCGCAGCAGCACCACCTCCCGTCGAGGTCGCGCAGTCCGCAAAGGCCGACAAGGCAGTCGCAACCGACCACCCCGCGACACCCACTCTTCAGGCTGCTGCCTCTGCCGCACAGGCCGGCGCCGATCCCGCCAGCGCAGGCGCCGCCATCGCCCAGCCGCTCGGAGACGTGCCGCTCACGCTTACCTCCATCGACCTCGACACCGGCAAAACCACGGCCCCCGGCGAATACGGCCTCGCCGACAAGACCTACGCCGAACTTCTCGAGAAGATCGCAGCCCTGCCAGCCACACCGACCGACGGCCTCCTGCGCAAAGATCTGCTTCTCTACTTCGGAGCCGAACAGGCAGCTAAGAACTCCCTCAACAAAAAGCCGAAAGAATGGGCAAAGGTCCAGGCCGCCCTGGCCCAGCTAAAGGCCACCCCGACCGCCGCACCCAAAACCGCCCACACCGCAACTCCGCCCCCACCCGCCGGCGACTAAGAACCAGGACCTCACCAGAACCGGGTAACCACTGATCCAGTAGGAAACCACCAGAACCGGGTGACCACCCGATCTAGTAGGAAACCACCAGAACCGAGTAACAGCTAGATCTAGACAACCACCGGAAACGCGTGACATCCCGATCTAGGCAACCACCAGAACAGGTGAACACCCGATCTAGGAAGCCACCAGAACCGGGTGCCCCATTCTTTCGCGGGCTTCATCGCGAAAGGGTGGGTTATTCGCGCCTGCGCGAACCGGTAGTCCAAAAGAAAGTGACACTTCCCGGGAAGGGATTCAGAGCCCGATCAAGATGCGGGCTGAAGGCCCGCGACTTCCTAGCCCAGGGCAAAGCCCTGGGTGACGCAACGCCCGATGAATTGCGGGCTGAAGGCTCGCGACAAAACCTCTCAGACGGCTGCAACACCGAACCTCAGCGAACAAACCTCACGCGAAAAACCTGTCAAGCCCCAAACCCCGCAAACCACTCAAAACAAACAACATCTACCCGCCAATAATTACCCCTCAATTTGAGATAATAGAAACAGCAAAAAGGGCGAGGCCAATGGCCTCGCCCTAACTCGTTTGTTATCTAATTTTTACCCGTAACCCGTTTAGAATCTGATTTTTGCCAAATCGGGAAACGTCAACTCGTTTCGAATCTAATATTTAGCGAAATTAGGGGGAGGGGTACCCTACTGAATCTGAACCAGTTCCCCATGTCCGCTCTGCGCCGAAGGAGGTGTCACCGAATTGCTCTGCGGAGCGCGCCAATGGTCGATATAGCTGACCTGGTGCACGCATGAGATCGTGCAGTTCGGAGCGCAGCCCTTCTCCGTCAGGAACTCACGCTTCACATCGGCCGTCGTGTACTCCGCCAGGGGAGTCCCCGGATAGCCACGCTGCTGCGAACAGTAATGCACCAGTCCGTTCTCGCAGACATACAGGTAGCGTCCGCCCGCGCGGCAGCGCCAGTCGTTCGGTTCGCCGTTCGCAATGGCTTCCTGGAAGTGGTTGAAGCGCGAATAGCTGCGGCGCGTCAGCTTGCGGACACGCTCCCAGACCGTGCGCTCTTCCCCGCCCAGCGGCTTCAACTGCCCGCTGCCATCGTGGATGATGCCGATCGTCGACGAGAAACCAAGCTCCAGCGCACGCGTGGACACGGTAAACGCATCCTGCGGATTCGCCACACCGCCGCCCACCACGGAGTTGATGTTCACGTGGAAGTCAGCAGACTCGGCCAGCCAGATCAACCGCTGATCCAGCACCTTCAGACTCTTCTTCGACACGGCATCCGGCATCACGTTGTCGATCGAGATCTGCATATGGTCCAGACCGGCCTTGTTCAGGCGCTCGATCCGTTCCTTGTTCAGGTAGTAGCCGTTCGTAATCATGCCGGCCAGCGCGCCGGTCTTGCGGATCCGCTTGATGACCTCATCCAGATCCGGGTGCATCAGCGGCTCGCCGCCCGAGATCGTAATCACCGAAGTACCAAGCCGTCCCAGGTGATCGATGCGGCGCAGCATCTCGTCCAGCGGCGTCGGATCGCTGTGATCGTCGTACTCGTTGCAATAGGTGCACGCCAGGTTACAGCGGCGCATCGGCACGATCTGTGCCATGTAAGGGTGCCCCGTCGACAGCACGGCAGAAGCAATCCCACGCAACTCGCGCAGGCGAAGCATCGCCAGCTTGACACGGCGACGCAACGGCATGGGCCGGTGGCCCGGCTTGAACTCAAACGCCGGTTTGGTAACAACTACAGTCGACATACTCGTTTGATTCTACCGGACCCCGTCCCGGCCTGAAGAACGGTGACCGGAAGACTGCGTTTTGATCCCACTCTCCTCGCAGCCGCAATCTGAACGTCGGTCGAAACCGATGCGCGACAGCGCCTCGCAACGGTCGTAAATTGGAGGGAATTGAGCGCCAAAACGCGACTCGAATGATTTGAAGCGGCTATGATAGCCGCCGCTCCGCACTTGGGCTTCAAGAGGTTGGATGCTTATGCAGCCATGCGACTTCGCACTGAAAGTAGCAGACAGTCTCGACCTGCTGCTCGCCTACTGGGATAAAGATCTCATCTGTCGCTTCGCCAACTCCGCATACGAAGTCTGGTTCGGACGGTCCCGCGAGCAGCTGCTCGGGATGTCCATGAAGGATGTGCTGGGCGATCTCTACAACCTCAACCTTCCATATATTCAGGGCGCTCTCGCGGGTCAGGTCCAGGTCTTCGAGCGCGATATTCCGATGTCGACCGGCGAAATCCGTCACAGCCTCGCCTCCTACTACCCCGACATCGTCGACGGTGTCGTGCAGGGCTTCTCCGTCCAGGTAACGAACGTGACGGCCTTGAAGGATCTGCAAGTCCATCTGGAAGCTGCCAGGATCAGGGCTGAAGAGCTCGCAACGCACGACTTCCTCACCGGCCTCCCCAACCGGCTGACGCTCACCGATCGGATTACCACCATCCTCGGCGGCGCGACACGCGCAGGAGAATTTGTAGCTGTCGTAGCGATCGATCTAGACGGCTTCAAGTCCATCAACGACACCTACGGTCATGACGTCGGAGACGACTTCCTGAAAGAGATCGCAAGGCGCATGCAATCGGCGATTCGCGTGACCGACACACTCACGCGGCTGGGAGGAGACGAGTTCATCCTGCTCGCTCCCTATCTCTCGGAACAGGACAGCATCCACTTCCTGCTCGAGCGGATCTTCGAGCACGTTTCAGTTCCGTGGACCATCAAGGACTGCGAACACATCCCAACCCTGAGCTGCGGTGTAGCGATCTTCCCAACGAACGCACATACTCCGGACGAGCTGATGAAGAAGGCCGACGCGGCCCTGTACGTCGCGAAGAGGAGCGGGAAAAACCGCTTCGTCTTCAGCGACTGAACCAACGAACGCGTCCGACTCTAATAGACCCAGCTCTTAACATCCGCGCCAGCCGGAGCCGTCTTGATCATGTGCTCCGTCATCATCGGCAACAACCGCTGCGGCCAGTTCGCCCCGTTCTGCTGCATCGTGTACTCCGCAGGACCGCCGGTATAGCAATGCGGCATGCCCGGCCCATACTGGAAGGTAGCGTCGCTGTGCGGATTCCGCGTCGCATCCAGTTGTGTCTGCAACAAGTGCACAGCATTGTTCAGGAAGTATGTATCGCCGTCGCCGACAGCAAGGTGCAGTTTGCCCTCCAGCTTCGGTCCCAGCGTCGGCCAGTCACGCTTCAGGATCGCCGCCAGGTCATAGTGGTCATGCCAGTACTGCACCACGCTCTTATCGATAGCACCCGTAATCGGATCAAGCACCGGCGCAGGATAACCATCCGCACCCTGCGGTGAAAAGACCGCCTGCCAGATCATCCACTGCTCGGTCGACCGGCCCTTCGTGCCAAGCACCTGCTCAAACGCGAACTCATCGGCCGTGTTCGCCAGGATGCTGCCGTCCGGCTTCCGATCCGCCGCAATCGGCACGCTACCGAAGTCGCCTTTGCGGACGAAAGCATTCGTATCGTTATAGAGATCGATGTTCTGGTACGCGTGAAAGTCCACCGGATCAGGACAAGCACCGTAAGCGCCGTTATAGTTCTCCGGATAGAAGACCTGCGTCGCCAGCGCCTCCCAACCGCCGGTGCTGCCGCCCGCCGTAGCCCGCGCCCAGCCTGCACCAATGCCGCGATACTGTGCCTCAACGGCCGGAATCAGCTCATCGTTGATCGCCGAACCATACGGACCAACGTTCGCTGAGTCCACGACGTAGCTGTCGTCGTAGTAAGGGTTCTGGTTCTGCACGTAAAGCATAATCACGTGCGGCAACCGCCCGGTCGTCCAGTCCTGGAAGAAGCGATAGCCTGAAGCCCCACGTGCACTTGCTCCCGCCGCAGGAGGAGCCGCAGTGAACGCCGGCTTCATGCTCTCCGAAAAGTGATCCTGCCAGACGACCAGCGGATACTTCGACTGCGGATGTTCTTCAAAGCCATCCGGCAGCAACACCCACGCGCCCAGGTACGTATCGCGGCCCCAGAACGTGCTCAGCTTCTCGCTCTTGAAACGCATGTATTTCAGCCACTTCGCTGTCGCAGGATTCGCCGCAATCACCTCTGGATCGTCCTTGGTGCCCTTGATCTCCGGCATCACCGCATCCAGCGTCAGCTTGATCGCCGCATTCGACTTCGGATCGAAGTGCACCTTTACCGGCTTGTTGTAAGGATTGCCCGGCTTGCGATTCCACTTCTGTCCCTCACCCTTGTCCGGCGCGAGCCACACCGTCTTGCCGTTTCCCAGGTGGAACTGCTCATAGACGTTGAAGACACCCTGCACGAAGTAGTCGCCCGCAGGAATCTCAGCCATCGAACGCAACGGGTACCCGAAGGTCTTCGCATCGACCGTGATCTTGCTCGCCGAAGCACCGCCATCCAGCCCAACATCCACGCCAAATCCCTGCGCCGACTGGTACTGCTCATCCATCTGCATCCGCGGCTCGGACTTCTCATCCTTGCTGAAGACCAGGATCAGGTGACCATGCTGCGCTGTGGACGGCAGCGTCACTTCGACCTTCTGGGCGAAGGCGGAGGTGGCGAGCAGGAGGGCGGCCAGAAGGGTTTTCATGGGTACGATCACCAATCTACATGCGAGTCACGTCCGGTCGGCGACGAATCTAGCGTCGGGTGCCGCGCATAAGCGGCGCCGTTTCCAGCCAGCGGTTCCGCCACACGGCGAAGTCCAATGGCGACCCCAGCGTCTTATACCGAGGCCACGCTGGCGATGGTGTCACTGCAACGGACAAGGGCGGCAAGCAGTAGCGCGTCGCGGCGTACCTGGTCGATACCCGCCAGCCATCCCGCAGACCGTTATCGATAATCCATTAGACTGAGAGATGACCATGCGGAAGAAATCTCCGCTTGCAAACCCCTCGCAATGGAGAGCAGCGGATCGTGCAGACAAGCTACAACGGCATCGAAGTCCCGGTAGACGGCAAGGCAATCACCTATACAAACGGAGCTTATTCCGTCCCCGACAACCCAATCGTCCCATTTATTGAAGGCGATGGCGCCGGTCGGGACATCTGGAAGAACGCGCGCAAGGTGCTGGACGCAGCCGTTGAGAAGAGCTACGGCGGCACTAAGAAGGTCGCCTGGTACGAGATTCTGGCTGGTGAAAAAGCTTACGGCCTCACGCAGAACTGGCTCCCGGACGACACCGTCCAGGCCTGCATCGACTTCCGCGTCAGCATCAAGGGACCGCTCACCACGCCCATCGGCGGCGGCATCCGCAGCCTGAACGTAACGCTGCGCCAGACCATGGATCTCTACCAGTGCATCCGCCCGGTCAAGCACTACCCCGGCGTGCCCAGCCCCGTCATCAACGCGGACGACGTAGACGTCGTGATCTTCCGCGAGAACACCGAAGACATCTACGCCGGCATCGAGTTCAAGGCAGGCTCGCCCGAAGAGGCGAAGCTGCGTGAGTTCGTGAACACCCAGCTGCTTGCCAACACCAAGAAGCAGCTGCGCTCCGACGGCGGCATCGGCATCAAGCCCATCACGGAAATGGCCTCCAAGCGCCTCGTCCGCGCGGCCATTCAGTACGCCGTAGACCACGGCCGCAAGGTGATGTCGATCGTTCACAAGGGGAACATCCAGAAGTTCACCGAAGGCGCCTTCCGCGAGTGGGGCTATGAAGTCGCCGTCACCGAGTTCCGCGACAAGATCGTCACCGAGCGTGAGAGCTGGATCCTGGGCGCACTCGACAAAGATCCGAACACGCCTCCCGAAGCCATCGCAAAGCTCGTCGAACCCGGCCTGAAGTTCGCTCCGCCGTCCTTTGAGCAGAAAATCATCGCCGAAGTGAAGGACGTGATCGCCGCTATCGGCGCCACCCACGGCAACGGCGCATGGAAGAAGCTCATCCTCGTCAACGACCGTATCTGCGATGCCATGTTCCAGGATCTGCTGCTGAAGCCGCAGGAATACGACGTTCTGGCCACCACCAACCTCAACGGCGACTACCTCTCCGACGCCGCAGCAGCGCAGGTCGGCGGACTCGGCATCGCGCCCGGCTCCAACATCGGCGACGGCTACGCCGTCTTCGAAGCTACCCACGGCACCGCACCACGCCTGGCCGATCAGGATGTTGTCAATCCCGGTTCCGTCATCCTCTCCGGAGCGATGCTCCTCCAGCTCATCGGCTGGAAAGAAGCCGCGGACCTGGTCGAAAAGGCCATGGAAAAGACCATCTCGCAGAAGTACGTGACGGTCGACTTCGCCAAGAGCATGCAGGGTGCCACGCAGGTCGGCACCACAGCCTTCTCTGATCGCGTCATTGAAAACATGTAAGCGTACGCAACACCCAAGCAAGAAAGGCACCGCGCACCCCGCGGTGCCTTTTCCTTTTGCCTGCCAAATACCCAAAACACTCTCGCCTCCGCTGACCTCAGCGGTATAGAGTGGCTGCGTCTTCCGGACCCCTTGCTTCGCGCGTCCAGACGAGCCACAAATCCAATGGAGCTAAGCACTCATGCAGACAAGCTATAACGGCATCGCTGTCCCCACGGAAGGCAAGGCAATCGAGTACGCAAACGGCACCTACACCGTCCCGGACAACCCGATCATCCCCTACATCGAAGGCGACGGCACCGGCCGCGACATCTGGAAGGCCTCGCAGCGTGTCTTCGATGCCGCAGTCGAAAAGGCATACGGTGGCAAGAAGAAGGTCTACTGGCTTGAAGTACTCGCTGGCGAAAAGAGCTATCGCAAGACCCAAAACTGGTTACCCGACGACACCGTGAAAGCCACCGTCGACTTCCGCGTCTCCATCAAGGGACCGCTCACAACACCCGTTGGTGGCGGCATCCGTTCGCTCAACGTCGCTCTCCGCCAGTTGATGGACCTCTACCAGTGCGTCCGTCCCGTGAAGTACTACGCCGGCGTCCCCAGCCCGGTAAAGCATCCGGAAAAGCTCGACATCGTCCTCTTCCGCGAGAACACCGAAGACATCTACGCCGGCATCGAGTCCGCGAAGGCACGCCCGAAGCCAAGCAGTTCATCGACTTCGTCAACAACACCATGCTCGCGGGCACCAAGAAGAAAGTGCGCGCAGACTCCGGCGTCGGCGTAAAGCCGATCTCCATCTTCGGATCCAAGCGCCTCGTCCGCGCCGCCATCCAATACGCCGTCGACCACGACCGCAAGTCCGTAACACTCGTCCACAAGGGCAACATCCAGAAGTTCACCGAGGGCGCCTTCCGCGAGTGGGGCTACGAAGTCGCCACCGAAGAGTTCCGTGACAAGATCGTCACCGAACGCGAGAGCTGGATCCTCGGCAACCTCGAACAGCACCCCGGCCTCTCCGCCCGGGACAACGCCACCATGATTGAGCCAGGCATCGAGTACGCACCGCCCGCCTTCGGCGACAGCGTCATCAAAGAAGTCGAGAACACCCTCGCAGCCATCGGCCAAACCCACGGCGGCGGCAAGTGGAAGAGCAAGATCCTCATCACGGATCGCATCGCCGACTCCATCTTCCAGCAGATCATCATCCGCCCCAGCGACTACTCGATCCTCGCCACAACCAACCTCAACGGCGATTACATCTCCGACGCCGCAGCGGCGCAGGTCGGCGGCCTCGGCATCGCTCCCGGCGCCAACATCGGTGACGGCTACGCCTGCTTTGAAGCGACGCACGGCACCGCGCCCAAATACGCCGACCTCGATGTCATCAACCCCGGCAGCGTCATCCTCAGCGGCGTTATGATGTTCGACTTCCTCGGCTGGACCGAAGCCGCACGCATGATCGAAAGCAGCATGGAAAAGACCATCCAGCAGAAGTTCGTCACCTACGACTTCGAACGCCAGATGCAGGGCGCCACCAAGGTGAAGACCAGCGAATTCGCCACCAAAATGATTGAAAACATGTAGTTACCACCCCCAACGCAATCGAGGCAGAATCGTGCCCGGCCACCCGCCCCGGCACGATTCAACGCCCGTTAACGGCGTTTTCGGCGTATGCGATAGACTAGATAGGATGTGCGCGGAGTCCTTCCGGACTTGTCTGTGCGCCTCCCTCTGTCAGCCCATGCTGCCTGCTCTTGGATGAGCGCGTGTGTGCCTGCAAGATCCTTTCGCGCAACGCCGCGAAAACAAGAAGGTAACAAGCTTTGAGTTCAGTGATTCGCAACATCGCCATCATCGCGCACGTCGATCACGGCAAGACCACCCTCGTTGATGCCATGCTGCGGCAGAGCGGCACCTTCCGCGCCAACGAAGCCATGACGGACCGCGTCATGGACTCGAACGACCTCGAGCGCGAGCGCGGCATTACGATTCTGGCCAAGAACACGGCCGTCCTCTACAACGACACCAAGATCAACATCGTTGACACCCCGGGCCACGCCGACTTCGGCGGCGAAGTCGAGCGCGCACTCAAGATGGTTGACGGCGTCGTCCTCCTCGTCGACGCATCCGAAGGTCCGCTGCCCCAGACCCGTTTCGTGCTGGGCAAGGCGCTCGCCGCCGGCCTGACCCCGATCCTCGTCATCAACAAGATCGACCGTCCTGACGCTCGCGTGCAGGAAGTTCTGAACGAGGTCTATGACCTCTTCATCGACCTCGACGCCGACGAGAGCTTGCTCGACTTCCCCGTGGTCTACACCAACGGCAAGGCCGGTACGGCAACGCTGGACATGGCTGTCCCCGGCACCGATCTGCAGCCCCTCTTCGAGACCATCGCCAAGGCGATCGCACCCGCAACGGGCGATCCGGACGGCGCACTCCAGATCCTGGTCACGAACCTGGATTACTCGGACTACCTCGGCCGCCTCGGCATCGCCCGCGTCTTCAGCGGCACGTTGAAGACCGGCGACATGGTCAACATCGCGAAGCTTGACGGCTCGTTAATGCCCGTCAAGATCACCAAGCTCTTCTCCTTCAGCGGCTTGAAGCGCACCGACATCGAAGAGACCACCATCGGCGACATCATCGCGGTCGCCGGCGTCGCTGGCCTCACCATCGGTGAGACCATCACCGGCCTCGAGAATCCGCAGCCGCTGCCGAAGATCGTCATCGATGAGCCGACCATCGCCATCCAGTTCTCAGTCAATAACTCGCCCTTCGCCGGTCGTGAAGGTTCCTACGTCACCAGCCGCAACCTGCGCGAGCGTCTCGACAAGGAACTGCAGACCAACGTCTCCATCCGCGTCGAAGACACCGACAGCCCCGACACCTTCAAGGTGCTGGGCCGCGGCGAACTGCAGCTTGCCGTGCTGATCGAAATGATGCGCCGTGAGAGCTTCGAGCTCACCGTCGGCCGTCCCGAGATCGTCACCAAGCGCATCGACGGTCAGCTCATGGAGCCGGTCGAGTACGTCACCATCGACGTTCCGGAAGAGTTCGCCGGCACCGTCATCCAGAAGCTTGGACCCCGCAAGGGCGAAATGATCAAGATGCACGGCCAGGGCCGCATTCGCATGGAGTTCAAGGTGCCTTCGCGTGGCCTGATCGGCCTTCGCAGCGAAATGCTGACCGAGACCCGCGGCACCATCGTCATGAACACCCTCTTCGACGGATACATCCCCTACCAGGGCGAGATTCCGCAGCGCCCCACTGGCGCTCTGATCAGCGACCGTACCGGCGTCACCACCACCTACGCACTGAACGGCCTGCAGGAGCGCGGCACACTGTTCATGGGCGATGGCGTTGAAGTATACGAGGGCATGATCGTCGGCGAAAACAGCCGCGATAACGACCTCGACGTCAACGCTGTCCGCGAAAAGAAGCTCACGAACATGCGTGCTTCCTCCGCCGACGAAGCGCTTCGCCTCGTTCCTTACAAGCAGCTCACGCTCGAGCAGTGCATCGAGTTCATCGCCGACGACGAACAGGTGGAAGTCACCCCCAAGTCGCTCCGCATGCGCAAGAAGGTACTGCAGGCCAATCGCCGTCCCCGTCGTCAGGGCGCAGGCGGCGGCGAATAACACCGCATCCAAAACGCAAAAAGAAACGCAGCGAGCCAACAAGGTCGCTGCGTTCTTCTTTGCGCCAGGGCAGCACAAAGCCGGGCGCCATTCTTTCGCGGCTTTATCGCGAAAGGGTGGGTTATCCCGCGAAGCGCGACCGGTGATCTTGGCAAACCTCCCCTACGGCGCGGTCCGTTTCGATACCACCACCGAACCAGCGCCCAGACACAAGACGGCACCCGCGCAGATGCCCTCCCTCAGCTCCCGCTCTGTTAGCGTTAAAGCTGATGTCCGTGCCGCAGCAGACCCGTCTCGCAGCATCCCCTTCGGCTCCAGCCGAGGGTACCGCCGACCACAAGTCCGAGTCGCTGGGTCCGCCCGCCGCGCCGGTGTGGCTCCAGCGCCTGTCCCTGCTCGTGCTCGTTATCTTCTGCCTCTACCTTGGCCTGCTGATCGCCGTGCTGCCGTGGTGGAAGGATATGTGGGACCGCAACGCCCTGCTGCTCGAATACCCCGCACTGCGAGCCTTCCTCACCCGCGGGCCCGTTCGCGGCCTCATCAGCGGTCTCGGCGTTCTTGACCTCTGGATCGGCATCAGCGAACTCATCCACTACCGCGACTACCGCAATTAGTCCGCCCGTCCAGGCAGGTTTGCCTATCGCAAGATAAAGCTTCTGAAAGGGTAAAAGCCCATCGCTCCGCAGAGAGAGATGGGCTTTGAACGTGCCATTCCGCAGTTAGAAGACGCGCTTCGTCTTGTTTACCATTGCCTTCAGATCGAAAGTGACGCCCGCGTTCAAACCTTGCTTGTTAAACGTACGGACCCCCTCATCGCCCACCTGGTGGGTATAGAAGCCGAAGGCCGTCATGCCAGGAGCAAAGGTATAGGAGGCGTGGGCATAGGGCCGATTGCCGGTTCCATACGCATCGCCGTTCAGCGGAAAGCCCACGGCTGCGAGGAACCGATAGCCACTGTATACGCTGTAGTCCTTGTCGACGGACGCAAAGCCGATGTCTCCACTCAGTTTGCCAATCTTCTTCGATGCTGCGATCGCAAACCCCGATGCGCCGTTGATGGACAGCGGGGAGATGGGACCGAGCGGCGAAGTGGCGATCCCGGGAAAGGAGGTGGAGTTCAGACGCTCATACGCTTCCACGCGAATGCTGTCGATGAACTTCAACTCCCTGGTGCCGACGACAACTGCCTTGCGCAACGTGTTGGTTCCGGTGTCCGTTCCCGCCTGCCAGGTGTATTCGCCAGAGAAGCCGACCCGCTTCAGCTGCTTTTTGGCAAACACCTGCCGGTAATTGGACTTCTTCAGGCTACCCCCGCGATCGAACACGCTGGGTGTCGCGATATCGCCGAAGTAGGCGGTCGTGAATCCAACCTCGTCGAAGAACAGGTGCTTTGCGTCGTGAATGCGAACCCGCTCGCCCGAGAGGTAGCCGTCCTCGTCGAAGCTGGTAATTTCCGTCGAAAGACCGCGCTCAATGCCGAAGGAACCGAATTCGACAGTTACCTGCTTGACCGGTGTCGCGCTGAAGTACAACTCACGCAAATAGAACTGCCAACCGTTTGATTTGATATCGCCATGAGCCAGGTTCAGGCCTGTGGGATCGGAGAAGACAGCCTTTGTCACACCGAGGCGTTCCGCTGCCGTGGCGTTGTACGACGGGCTAAAGGTCGGAGCACCAACGCGATCCGCGAAGTTTTCCCCGGTGTAGCCGCCGAAAGACCAGTTGAAATAGCGGCCCGAGGAAGCGCGGAAGCCGATGTCGTAACGGCCTTGAGCGTCGAGCTTGATCTTGCCCGCAACCAGCGAACGCTGTTGGGCGTTATCGAAAAGATGAGCGCCGCCCGTAGCAAAGGCGTTGCGATAGCGCTCCGTGTGCGAGAGATCGGTGAGGTCCAGCCAGCGTTCCGTCAGGGAATGGTCGACCTGTTTTGGAGCGATTGCCTTTGCCGGAACCGAGCCCACGATCTCGGGGGACTTATTGTTCGCTGCAAAAATCTTTGCTGAGCAAAGTTGAGGCGCAACCGCCAGAACCACAGTGGAGAAAAGCTTTAGATGTTTGATGGTGGACCCTTCCGGCGATGCCTGGAAAAGGGGGAAACCTTTTCGTGAGGTCTTATCGGCACCTCGTGCGTTTCGTTTTAGGGGAACGCAGGGTCATGAAAGCTTGCGCCACCGGATCTTCACTACCGCGACTACCGCAACTAGGCCGATCCTACGCACCTCCGGCAGTGGTGCTAGGCTTTTCGCATGAAGGCCTTAGCACTCGTCCTCGCCACCTTCGCAGGCATCGCCGCCGCACAATCTCCCATCCCGCTGCCCAACGGAAAAGCCGTCACACTGCACGGCACCATCGAGTTCGTACCGCAGGGCCGCGTCCAGTTCGCTACGGTTCGGACGAAAGAAGCCTACGTTCCCATCCTCGGCAGCGCGGGCAAGACCAGACGCGGTACGGTGCTCCATCAGGTCGCCCTCAACGGCTACCACCGCTACGATCTGCTCGCAGCGCACCGCGGCCAGGCTGTGACCGTCACCGGCAAGATGATGACCAACGCCGGCAGCCCCTACTACTACAAGAACGCCTCACTCACGGCCACCAGCATCCGTCTGCAGGACGGCACAGAGTTACTGGGCGAGGCGCGTTCCCAGACCGTCGCAGCAGACGTCGGCATCGTACGCGCAACCGTCACGCTGCCCTCAGACCTCACCGCTCCCTGGACCTACGACGGCCCGGCCTTCAGCGACTCGCAGCGCCCCGCCGCCTGCAGCAGCAATGGAGGCGGTGACGTCGTCAACTGCTACTGCCCACTCAACTTCCGCGCAACAGAAGCCACCATGACCACCGGCAACGAACAAGCAGCCGGCAAGCTGATGGGCCAGATGGCCCAGTTCACCGTCGGCGACGAAGCCCGCACCGTCACCCTGAAGCTGAGCTGCATGCGCTAGTCATTTCGTAACAAACGAACCCGAATAGCCGCCCCCACAAATCGCATCTCATCGAGTGATGAACACGAAGACCACGCTCCCCGAGTTGCCGCTGGAACAAGCACCGCTTGCCTACGAAAACGAAGAGTTCCTCGACAGCCCCGATGCCCGCATGCTGCGCATCATGGCCGAATATCAGGAACCTATGGCACGCTTCCGCCGCGAGCGCATCCAGGACACCGTGGTCTTCTTCGGCAGCGCCCGCTTCGCCGCACTCGACGTCGCGCAGGGGCAGATGGAGCTGCTAGAAAACTCCTACTCCCAAGAGCTCGCGCCCACCGCCGAACAGCCCGCGCAGCCCGGCGACAGCGACGCCACCGACCTGCAAAGAGAACGCGCCAAGACCGCCATCGAGATGGCTGGCTTCTACGAAGACGCACGCAAACTCGCCTACATGCTCACCGACTGGGCCAAAGGCCTCCCCGGACGTCGCAGGCGTTTCGTCGTCACCAGCGGTGGCGGCCCGGGCATCATGGAAGCGGCAAATCGTGGCGCCTTCGAAGCCGGCGGCAAGACCATCGGCCTCAACATCGCACTCCCCTTTGAGCAGCGGCCCAACCCCTACATCACACCCGCGCTCAACTTCCAGTTTCACTACTTCTTCATGCGCAAGTTCTGGTTTGCGTACCTCGCGAAGGCGCTCGTCGTCTTCCCCGGCGGCTTCGGCACGCTCGACGAGATGTTCGAACTGCTGACACTCGCACAGACCCACAAGATGGCCAAGGATATGACGATCGTCATCTACGGCTCAGACTACTGGCGCGGCGTCATCAATCTCGATCTGCTCGCAGAAAAGGGCGCCATCGCCATGAAGGACAAAGACCTCTTCCGCTTTGCCGACACGCCCGAGGCAGCCTTTGCCATCCTGCGCGAAGGCTTGCAAAAGTACTGCCCGGAATGCCCGCCCGACGAAAAGGTCCCGGAAGAACCAGCACCCAACGCACAGGAAGCACTCGGCCCCGACATCGCCGCCACCCTGGGTTAGTGGGACAGAAACCCCTCAACCGCCTCAACAAACTTCCCGGGCTGTTCCAGCGAAGGCACATGCCCGCTCCGCTCGATCAGCACCAGCTTCGCACCCGAGATCGCCTCGGCGAACGAATGCGCCTGCGCCACCGGCACCGTGTGATCCTCAGCGCCCCAAACAATAAGCGTCGGTAACGCAATGCCGCGAGCCTTCTCGCCCACCGCTTCATTCCGCACCGCAGGATTGCTGCTGAAGGTGCTGGTCACCAGGCCATCGTTCGCAGTAAGCTTCGTAATGAACCGCCGCTTCGCAACCTCCGGCGTCACCAGCGTGGGATCGAAGAAGACCGACCGCAGTCCCGCAATCACCTCGCCGACCGTGCTGACCGAAAGGTGAACGGGCATCGTCGCAGAGTATCCGCTGGGCGGCAGAACAAAGCCCGCAGCATCCTCCAGGATTAGCCCCTCCGGCTTCGGCAGCATACTCGCCTGCTCCGACGCCTGCGCGGCGTAACTCGCGGCAACCCATCCACCAAGCGACTCACCTGCAAGGTCAAAGCGCTTGATCCCAGTGACGCGCAGGAACTCCGCCAGGAACTCGACATAAGTCTGCACGCGGTATGCGATCAGCGGCTTGTCACTCGCACCCGCACCGATCTGGTCCAGCGCAATCACGCGGCGGTGCTTCGCCAGCATCGGCAGTGACGGCCCGAAATCAACATCAGCCTGCGACCCGTAACCATGCAGCAGCACCAGCACCGGCTGGTCCGCAGACGCAGCCTTGCCCATGTCGTAGTAAGCGATGCTCTGCCCGAACACACGCACGTGATGCTGCGCGGGCAGCGGATGCCCGAAGATGTCTTCGTTGTGTTGAAGGGGTGCCGCGTGCGTTTGCGCATGGGGCAAAGCAGGAAGGCAGAGCGCGGTAAGCGCCAGGAGTGCGAAGCGTAAGTGAGTCGTCATAGTCTTCCGGTGGCCGCCGCCCAATTCAGGCAGTCGTCCCTTCCGAAAAGCCTACTCCATCGCCGCTACAGGGGCGCGTACGAACAGGAGCATGAGGCCCCGTTCTCATGGCTCTGTTATTTTGTCTGCCATGGGTGCGCCGCGTGTTGCCTTCCTTCCGGACTCCTTTCACGAAGTCAACGGCGTCGCCCACACGGCGCGCAACTTCACCGCATACGCCCAGCGGCAAGGGCTGCCCTTCCTCTCCATCCGCGCCGGCGCGCCCGGTTCCCGTGGCTCTGCGGCCATCGTCACGCAGGACTCCGTAACAGCCGTCGACCTCCCGCGCAGCCGCGCTGCCATCGCCATGGAGAAGGACCTTAGCTTCGACCCGCTCTTCGCGCGTTACAGTGCCTCCATCGGCCGGGCCCTGCACGACTTCCAACCCGACCTCATCCACATCACCGGCCCCAGCGAACTCGGTATCTTCGGCGCCTACTACGCCTGGAAGATGGGCATCCCCCTCGCCGCAAGCTGGCACACCAACGTGCACGAATACGCGGGCCGTCGCTCCGCCAGACTAGGCCCACGCGCAGCAACCTGGATCGAAGACGCCGCGCTCGCCGCAACCGCCCGCTTCTACCGCCTTGCACGCGTCCTCTACGCACCCAACGAAGAGCTCTGCACGCTCCTGCAGCAACGCACCCAGCGCCCCTGCCACGTCATGCGCCGAGGCGTCGACACAACGCTCTTCAACCCCGCAAAACGCACCCGCGCCAAGGACGACGACACCATCATCCTCGGCTACGTCGGACGCCTCTCCGTCGAGAAGAACATCGCCATGCTCCCACGCATCGAAGCCGCACTGCGCGAAGCCGGCATCACCAACACAAAATTCGTCATCGTAGGCCACGGCGGTGACGAAGCAGCCCTCCGTGCCTCACTCCCCACAGCCGCATTCGCCGGCGTCCTCCGCGGCGAAGCACTCGCAACCGCCTACGCCAACATGGACATCTTCGTCTTCCCGTCCGACACCGACACCTTCGGCAACGTCGTCCTCGAAGCCCTCGCCAGCGGCGTACCCGCCGTCGTCACAACCGGCGGCGGCCCAAAGTTCATCGTGCACGACGGCCAGACCGGCTTCGTCCGAACACCCTCGCTCATGGCCGAACCCATCGCCGACCTCGTGCGCGACGCCAGCCTCCGCCAACGCATGGCCCACGCCGCGCGCGAGTACGCCTTAGGCTGTCGCTGGGACGCTATCTTCGACGACGTCTACGCCCACTACCCGGCGGCGGCGCATCCGGATCCAGCACCGTAGAAGGCGCATAGCTGTCGCTCCGAATCTCCGCCAGCAGCGCCGCGCCCGCCGGCAACACACCCGTCTCCACATTCACCGATCCCATGCCGCCATCGGCCCGCAGAACCGGCCGCAGATACGCCCCACGCATCCCCTGCCCCGCCAGCGCCTGCGTCAGATGCAGCGTGATCGCCGCTCCCGTCGAATTCGCCACCAGCAGCAGACTCCCGCGCACACCCCGCTGCCGATCCCGCACCATCCATGCCCGCAGCCCCGGCGTCGCCGTCGCCACAACCGACGCCACACCCGACCGCAGTACTGCATGCGTACTTCGCAGCGTAAGCACCTGCTGCACCGCCGCGCGATCCTCCGCAGTCGTCAGCAGATCACTCTCCAGCACCGGCGCACCGCCCGACAGCAGCAGCGGCAAAAGATTCCGCAACGCCGGAATCGACCCCGGCAGATGCGCCCCCGGATCATCCGCCGAAACCACGCTCGACGGCCCCTCCTTCGCAATCTCCACCACCTGCGTCCCCGAACCCGAACCAGCAGCCGCGCCCGACTCAACATCCTGAGCCGACACAACATGCAGCGTGATCGGATCCCGCCGAGCAGCCGCCGCACCACGAGCAGCAGACGCACCACGAGCAGCAGACGCACCACGAGCAGCAGACGCACCACGCGCAGACACCGCTTCCCCCACAGTCCGAGCCATCAAAATCCGCTGCCCTGGAAAGCGATCCAGAGTAGTCCGCAACGCCCGCGCCGCATCCATCTCCGCAGCCGTCACATCGCCCAGATCGAACCCCGCAATACCCCGGTTCAACCAGAACCGCACAGCACCCGCCCCGCGTTCGCCCTGCGTACTCGCCAGTGGCAACCGCAGCAGCACATGCATCCGCCGCGCCGACGCCTCGCGCAGCAACGCATCCAGATCTTCCTCAGAGCCAAAGCGCGGCGCAAATGGCAGCGCGGCATCCGCCGGCGGCTGCAGATCCGGCAGCAGGATGCTATCCGCACTCACCGCGCTCATATTCTCAATGCCCTTCGCAACCTCCGCAAAGGTCGTCTCAGCGCTGAAGCGCACAAACGCCGCATGCTTCCACCAGGCCTCTGGCGTGATGCTGTTGCCGCGCCAGCCCGCATGCGCCAGTTGCTGCCCGCGCGCCACGGCACAGACCCCGCAAAAAAACATTCCGGAGAGCAGGCGGCGGCGCGAGAAGGACATGCCACAACGTTAGTTGCGGCAGCCAATCGGAGCAAGTACCGCCGATCTGCGAAAATGGACCTATGCTGCATCTTGCCGACGGGTCCAAGCGCTTTGGGCACAAGCTCTTATTTGAAGGCGCCAACTGGCTCATCACCCCCGACGAACGCACCGGCCTCGTCGGCGGCAACGGCACCGGCAAATCCACACTCCTCAAGGTCCTCGCAGGCGTTGAGCAGCTCGACGGTGGCCAACTCAACCGCAGCAAGGGCCTCACCATCGGCTACCTGCCGCAGGACGGCCTCGTCATGCGAGGCAAGACGGTCTTTGAGGAGTGCCTCAGCGTCTTCCACGAAGCCCTCTCCATGGACAAGGAGATGGACACGCTCAGCGACCAGCTCGCGCACTTCGATCCCGCATCGCCCGAATACGCCGCGGTGGCCGATCGGTTCAGCCTCGTCAGCGACACGCTGCAGCAGCACGATCTCTACAACCTCGACGCGCAGGTCGGCGCCGTCCTCGGCGGCCTCGGTTTCAGCAAGGACGACTGGCGCCGCCAGACCGACGAGTTCAGCGGCGGTTGGCAGATGCGCATCGCGCTCGCCAAGCTGCTGCTCGAAAAGCCATCGCTCCTGCTCCTCGACGAACCCACCAACCATCTCGACCTCGAAACCCGCAACTGGCTCGAAGAGTATCTGCGCAGCTATCCCCGCGCCTTCATCCTCATCTCGCATGACCGATACTTCCTCGACGTCACCGTCACCAAGATCACCGAGGTATGGAACAAGCGCGTCTGGTTCTACACCGGCGGCTACGAAAAGTACGTCAAGCAGAAGACCGAGCGCCGCGAACAACTCGCCAAGGACTACGCCAATCAGCGCGATCGCATCGAGCAGCTTGAAGCCTTCATCAATCGCTTCCGCTTCCAGGCCACCAAGGCCAAGCAGGTGCAAAGCCGCATTAAGGAACTCGACAGGATCGAACGCATCGAAGTGCCGGAGGATGAAGAGACCATCCACTTCGCCTTCCCGCAGCCGCCTGCCAGCGGACGCACCGTCTGCGAAGTAACAAACCTCTCCAAGCGTTACGACCCCAAGCAGATCCTGTCGAACGTAAACTTCACCATTGAGCGCGGCGATCGCATCGCGCTCGTGGGCCCCAACGGCGCGGGTAAATCAACGCTCATCCGCATGTTGTCGAAGCTCGAAGAACCCACCACCGGCTCCGTGCGCTTCGGCCACAACGTCGTTGCCGACTACTTCGCGCAGGACCAGTACAAGGTGCTTGACCCCAACGCCAAGATGCTCGACGACATCAACGCATCCGCACCGAAGGTCGCGCCGGTCGAGCTACGCAACCTGCTCGGCGCATTCCTCTTCGCAGGCGACGATGTGTACAAGCAGCTCGGCGTACTCAGCGGCGGTGAGCGCAATCGTTACGCACTCGCACGCATGCTCGTCTCACCCGCAAACTTCATCCTGCTCGACGAGCCGACCAACCACCTCGACCTCCGCGCAAAGGACGTCCTGCTCGAAGCCATCCGCGCCTTCACCGGCACCGTGCTCTTCGTCTCGCACGATCGCTACTTCATCGACGGCCTCGCAACGCGCGTCTTCGAGTGCGACCACGGCGGCGTACAGGTCTACCCCGGCAACTACGAGGACTATCTCTGGCGCAAGAACGGCGGCCCGGAGTCCTTGCAGGCAGCCGCCATCGAGATGCAGCGCGCACACATCCCCGTCGTCGAGACACCCGTCGCTGTCATCTCGCCCGTCACCACCCCAGCCGTCGTAAACGTGAAGAAGCTGAACCCCATCAAGCTGAAACAGATGCAGGACCGCATCCGCTTCGCCGAAGACGAGATGCCGCGCATGGAAGACCGCATGACCGCGCTCGAAACAGCCATGGGCAACTTCGTCTCCGCAGAAGAGTCGCAGAAGCAGACCGCCGAACTCGCCACACTGCGCAAGCAACACGAAGCACTCATGCTCGAGTGGGAAGAGCTCTCAACACAACTGGAAGAACAAGGCGCGGCTGTTTAAGTCCTTATCGCTTCTTGCGCAAAGCGATCTCTAATCCCGCAACAACACCACGGCCCGGCATGCGAACGGCCAGCACCTCTGCATATCCCGAATTAGTTAGATTGGTTAACTGCACATAGGGATGCAGCCAACCTGCCTCGCGCGACATACTCAGATCCATCACGGCATACGGCGCCAGGCCATAGCGCTGCGTCACCGCGAACGCCGGTCGCAACTTGATGCCATGCCGTTCCTGCACGAACCACTCCACCTCCGCACGATTCACCGGATAGCTGAAGAGATACTGCGACTGTTGCCCGTTCAACGCACTCTGCGCACCGAAGGTCGCCGTCCAACTCACGCGCAGTTGCTGCCCCGCCGCAGGGCTCGCCTGCACCGATGTCTCCACACCGGCAAGCCGTACCTGCGCCAGATTACTCGCCTGCCACTTCGCCTGCGGACCACTCCTCAGATACTCAATCGCGTTACTCTGCTGCGAGAGAAATCCCGTCACTGAAACAACGGTCGACTTGCCCCGATACCAGTCCGCGCCACCGTCATAACTCCACGCCGATTCGGGCTTCAGGGCAGCATTACTGATCGTTGTCGGATCGTTGTAATAGAGGTCCGTGTAAGTCGGCAACCGGAATCCATACCCCGCACTCCCTCGCAGCTTCCACTGCCCATGCAGCAGCACACTCGCTGCAAACGTAGGTGCGGAGACAACGCGACCACCACTCAACACCTCTTCGCGCAAACCGGCTGAGAACGTCGCGGTCCCCGCGTGAATATCCGCATCGATGTAACCCGCGCCACGGTTGCGTCCATGCTTACCCAGCGCGTTACTGCGAATGCTGTCCGTGTTCTCCTCGATGCCCGCAAAGATTCTGCCAATGCGACCAATCGATCGGCCGTGGCGCACCGCGCCCTGCCAGCTCTGATCGATGTGGTTGTTCTCATACACTGACGGACGATTGCGGATCAGGTCATAGACATCCGCATGACGCCGGTACGCCAGCGCCGCAGTGGTCTTCGCTCCAAGGCCCTGCGTCACCGATGCAAACCAACCCTTTGTCCGCTCCCACGAAGGATAGTTGCCATAGAACTGGTCGGCACCGAAGGCCCGGTCACTCGCAGCGGCAAGCACATCCGTCTCGCCCAGCCGTGTCGTCGCGCGACCTTCCACGCTGGCGCTCTCACTGCGATAGTCACGATTCGGCATAAAGCCGCTGGAAAAATCACGCGCACCCGCAACCACCAGGCTGCTGCGGCTTCCATTCACTGCACCAACAAAGCTGCCCGTATTTACGCCATAGTTGCCGCCGCCCGCACGCAGTCGCAGGGAACTCTCCTTGGGCCGCCACGTCGTCACATTCACCACGCCGCCCAACGCATCGGAGCCATAGATCGTAGATCCCGCACCATGCAGCACATCGATACCGGCAAGCGCCGGAAACGGCACGGGGATATCGAGATTGAAGTGCGACGTCTGCGCATCGTTCACCCGCAGGCCGTTCAGCAGCACCAACGTCTGTTCAAAGCTGCTGCCGCGGACCGAGATATCCGACTGCACACCCACGGGACCACGTTGACGAATATCCACCGAAGCATCCGTCCGCAGTGAGTCCTGAAGACTCTGTAACTGCAGACTGCGCTCCTGCGTCTCCAGCACCGTGACGGAGCGGGCGCTCTGCCCCAGCGCAACAGGCTCCGCATCGCCCACAACGGTCACGGTGTCCTTCACATCGGGAACCACGGCAACAGGCTTCGTGGACTGCTGTGCCACTGCGTGAAAGCAGTTCGCTGTAAGTAGGAAGCTGACAGAAAAGGCCCTGCAGGCTGAGACGAACATCCCCTTGGAGAACAGCTGCAGCATCTCTCGCAGTGTACGTCGCCATCCGGGCGAACTGTCTGCGCCCTATCTGTCGTATCGTGAAGACACTCTTTTGAAGGACGAGAGCCCGACATGTCCGACGAGATCACGCCCCAGGCAAAACCCATCGCAACCACCGGCGAACCCGAATGGTTTCCACCCGCGCAGGACGACAGCATCACCACTCATCCACCGGAGCCGGCCTCCGGCATTCGCCGCATCTTCTTCGGCGACGATGGCCTCCGCGCAGGCTGGGCGCTGTTGCTTTGGTTCACCTTCATCTCCATGATCGGCCGTGGCGTCAGTGCCATGGTGCGCCTGCTTCTGAACGGACACGTCGCGCCCCACACCAACCCGGAGTGGCTGACGCTCTCCATGTCCACGATAAGTTTCTTCGTCGTCGCCGCAGCAGCTCTCGTCGTCTCTCGCATCGAGCGGCGGCCATGGGCCACCTACGGCATCGGATCGCTGCGCGGCCGTGCGGGCGAACTCGGCATGGGGCTGCTGTGGGGCTTCGTCGCTCTCTCACTCCTCGTGGGCGCGCTTCACGCCACCGGCTATCTCACCTTTGGTGGCTTCAATCTTCACGGCGGCGCCAACATCATCCTGTGGGCCATCCTCTTCGCACTGTCGTTCCTCATGACAGGCTTCTTTGAAGAGTTCGCATTCCGCGGCTTCCCGCAGTTCACCCTCACACGCGGCATCGCCGGCATTCTGCGCAGCGCAGGTCTTGAAGACCGCGCTAAAGCCGTCTCCTTCTGGATCACGGCCATCCTGCTCGCCATCCTCTTCGGTGCAGTGCACGCGGGGAATCCCGGCGAAGGCCGCATCGGCCTGATCGCCGCAGGCCTCATCGGCTTCCTCTTCGCCTTCAGCCTGTGGCGCACCGGATCACTCTGGTGGGCCATCGGCTTCCACGCCGCATGGGACTGGGCTGAGTCCTACTTCTATGGCACCTCCGACAGCGGTCTCGTCCTGCCCCATCGCCTGCTCATCACGCAGCCACAGGGCAACCCACTCTACAGCGGCGGAACCATCGGACCAGAAGGCAGCATCTTCATCGTCGTCATCATCGCCATAGTGGCCGCCATCATCGCACTCACGCTGAAGCCCAGACCCGGCTCACCCTCCACGGAGCAGTAAGCATCGGGTGCCCCATTCATGACGGCATCATCGTCATGAGTGGGATCACACAACCACCAGGTCACACGTCAAAGACCCAAACGCCGGGTGCCCCACCTTCGCGAAGCTAAGGTGGGGATTCGTGCAAAGCACGAACCGCTTTCCTTCCGGCATCTCTGCGACCATGCCGGAATGCGTTCCCCATCCATGACAGCAACAACGTCATGAGTGCAACCACCAGGTCACACGTCAAAGACCCAAACGCAGGACGGCCCGCCTTTGGTACCCACTTGCTCCATCAGGCATAATCGAAGTCATGGCGGGTCTGTGGCAACCGGCAAACTGGAGTCAGCGGCTAGCCGAGCTTGAGGCAAGCACGCCTGAGTTGAAGTCTGCACCTCTACGTCGCGATGTGCGCTCCCTCGGCACACTGCTGGGCGAAGTCCTGCGCGAGCAGGTGGGTGAAGACCTCTTCGAACAAGTCGAAACACTGCGTCGCCTCGCAGCCGAGCGGCGACAGGCCGAATTCGACGGCGATCACGCACTCGCATCCAGCGCACTGCAACAGGCGCTCCTGCTGGTTCACACGCTGCCCGTCGATCGTGCCTATCAGCTCGCGCGCGCCTTCGGCTTCTACTTCGAACTCATCAATCTTGCAGAGACCAACCATCGCAAGCGCCGCCGCCTCGCAGGCGGTCTGCGCAGCGATGCGGAACCCCAGCGCGGCAGCCTGCAGGGCACACTGCGCCGTATGCGCAAGGCCGGCTATACCGCCGACGAAGCACTCGAGCTCCTGCGCAAGATCTGCGTCACACCCGTCTTCACGGCACACCCCACTGAGGTCGCGCGCCGCTCTGTCATCAGCAAGCGCCATCGCATCGCACAGCTCCTGGAAGACCTCGACCGCATCCCCGTCAGCGACGAGGCCCTCGAGCAACTCGAGCGCGGCCTGCTGACCGAGATCACCGGCCTGTGGCAGACAGACGATGTGCGTCTGCAGCGACCCGCCGTCATCGACGAAGTCCGCATGGGCCTCGACTACTTCAACGACAGCATCTTCGAGACGCTGCCGACGCTCTACGCCGAAGTACGCCGCGCACTCCACAAGGAGTATGGCCTTGATCTGGCGCTGACCGACCTGCCGACTCTCGTCACCTTCGGCTCCTGGATCGGTGGAGACCGCGACGGCAATCCCTTCGTCACACCGCAGGTCACGCGCGAAGCTCTCGCCATGTCCCGCGAGGTCCTCCGTACCCACTATCGCGAACGCCTCGTGGAAGCGGCGAAGCACATCTCGTCCTCCACGCAACAGGCCGCCGCCAGCCCCGCACTCATCGCAGCAGTCGACGACTACCTGCGCCAGATTCCGGTCGCCGGCGAGGAGATGCGCGCACGCTTCCTCTGCGAACAGATCCGCGTCCTGCTCACCTGCATGCTCGCCCGCCTCGGCACAGAGAGCGAACTCTTCATCGCTCCCGCAGACACCGACCGACTGCCGCCCTACGCCAGCGCCGACGAACTGCTGCACGACCTCAGCCTCATCCGCGAGTCGTTGATGGAAAACCGCGGCGAACGCATCGCCGAGAGCATCATCGATCCCCTGATCATCGAGGTCCGCACCTACGGGCTGCACCTGCAGACGCTCGACATCCGCCAGCACGCCAAGGTGCACGACGCCGCCGTGACCGAGATCACCTCCTGGCGCGCCGACGGTTCCCTGCCCACACCCATCTCCGAAGCCTCGGCGGAGGTCATCGATACCTTCCGCACCGTCGCCGCGGTCAAGCGCGCCGGCGATCCGAAGAGCATCCGGCAGTACGTCATCAGCGGCGCGACAAGCGCCGAAGATGTCCTGAAAACCATCTGGCTCGCTCGCCTCGGAGGCGTCACCGTCGAGCACACGGAACAGGATCCCGGCATCCTGATCGCTCCGTTGTTTGAATCGATTCAAGATTTGCAAAACGCGCCCGATATATGCCGCGAATTGTGGACAAATGAGGCCTACCAGCCGCTCCTCGAAAGCTCCGGACGCCGCCAGGAAGTCATGCTCGGCTACTCAGACTCCAATAAAGACGGGGGAATGATCGCCTCCACCTGGGAAGTCTGGAAGGCCCACCGCGCAGTCCACACCGTAGCCCGCGAATGCAAAGTAAAACTGCGCCTCTTCCACGGCCGCGGAGGCACGGTAGGCCGCGGCGGCGGCCCCACACATCGCGCGTTGTATGCACAGCCACTGGACAGTTTCAACGGCCAGATGCGCATCACCGAGCAGGGCGAAGTCCTCAACTTCAAGTACAGCGACGTAGTCCTCGCAGAGCGCAATCTCGAACTCATGATCGCCGCCTCGCTCGACGCCGTCGCACGCCCCGACCTGCGCAGTTGCGGCGGCTGCAGCACGCACCTGACAGGCGCCATCGAACCCGCATGGGAAGCGGCGATGGACTCACTAGCCGAGTGGTCATTCGAGCGTTATCGCACCGACATCCTCGACAACCCGGACACCTTCGATTACTTCCAGCAAGCCACTCCGGTCGCAGAACTGGAGCACGCCAAGATCGGTTCGCGCCCGGCCAAGCGCACCGGCAAGCGGTCCCTTGCAGACTTGCGAGCAATCCCGTGGGTCTTCGGCTGGATGCAGTCGCGTCACACAGTACCCGCCTGGTACGGCGTGGGCACTGCGATGGAGCGTTTCACATCCGATCACGCCGACGGCCTTGAGCAACTGCAGCGCATGGCGCGTGACTTCCCGCTCTTCCTTGACATGGTTCGCAACGTTGAAACAGCGCTCGCCAAGAGCGACTTCGGCATCGCCCAGATGTACGCCTCACTGGTAGCGGATGAAGAGCTGCGCAACCGCGTTTATCCCATGTTGAAGGATGAGTTCGAGCGCACGCGATCGATGATCCTGCTCATCACGCAGCAGGCCGATCTGTTGGAACAGAACGCCGTGCTGGCCCAGTCAATTCGTCTGCGGAACCCGTACGTCGATCCCATGAGCTGGATCCAGGTTGACCTTTTGCGGCGCAAGCGTGAAGCCAGCGAGGCCGACGAAGGCGCCATTAATCGTGCCATTACGGGAACCATTAACGGCATCAGCGCCGGGCTGCGAAACACGGGCTGACCACCCATTTGTGTCACATCGCGAAACGAATGCCAGTGCTAGTGTGTACATAATTCTGGCAATTACAGATGAGCTTTTCACCGCTGATCCTCCCCTCCAGCGGTTAAGGAGACCTTCTGAACTACACACTGCACGTTTCGCGGCATGCTTTTTCCGCAGCAGCTCTCATGTTCGCCATCGCTGGTCCCTGCATGGCGAACGGCCAGGCATACTCCTCTACACCGTCACCATCGGACACTAGCAGCAGCCAGTCGCAACAGGACAGTGGCAGCACTTTGACCGCGCCTGCTCCATCCGCAGGCATGACGCGGGAGGAGCTGAGGCGCACACCCACCAGAGATCTCTGGAAGCACCCAGGCATTGGCATCATCGTAGGCGTCAATGGTGTGGGCCTCGATTTCGCCGAGCCGATAGGCCAGCATTTGAATTTTCGTATCGGCGGCGAGTACCTCAAGTACACCGGCAACTTCACCAGCGACGGCGCACAGATCGACGCGTCACTCAAGGTGGGGGGCGGCCACATGGCGATCGATTACTATCCCTGGCACAACGGTTTCCGGATCAGCCCGCAGCTTCGCTTCGCCGTGCAGACCGAGGCAAACGTGAACGTGCTGGTTCCCGCGGGGCAGCAGATCAGCCTGGATGGCGGCCAGTACGTCTCCAGCAACGCCAACCCTTTGCACGGCACTGGCCTCGTCAGCACGCGCAAGGTGGCACCCGGCATCTCGATCGGCTACGGAAACCTGAGCCCGCGGCATGGCGCACACTTCTCATTCCCGGTGGAGTTCGGCTTCTATTACATCGGTCAGCCGAAGTTCGACGTCACCTTTGTGGGTAGCGCCTGCGATCCGCGTTTCCCCCAACCCATCGGCTGCCAGGATGTCGCCTCGGACGCCAGCTTCCAATCGGATCTCAGGAAGTTCACCGCACGCCAGAACAACAACCTGAGCTACGCATCGTTCTTTCCCATCGCATCCGCAGGCGTCGGGTATCGCTTCTAACGCACCTCCTCAGTATTAAAAAGACAAGGCCGTCCAGACTGGGCGGCCTTCGTCATTCGCATTTATCGTAGATGCGATGTTCTACCGCGGACGGCTGGCACCATCGCCCACTGGATACCTGCATCTTGGCCATGCGCGCACCTTTCTGGTGGCCGCAGAACGCGCGACCGGTGGCACGCTGGTGCTGCGAAACGACGACCTGGACACCCAACGCTGTCAGCCCCACTTCGTCCAGGCCATGCTGCAGGATCTCGACTGGCTCGGCATCCGCTGGCAGGAAGGCCCGCAAACCGATGGCGGTGAAAGCGGCGAGTTCGGACCGTATGCGCAAAGCCTGCGCGGTCCGCGTTATCGCGATGCCTTCGAACGACTGCGGTCGATGGGCGCGATCTACCCATGTGTTTGTTCCCGTCGCGATCTCCAGTCTGCCTCTCGAGCGCCGCACGCCGGGGATGACGAGGAACCCATCTATCCCGGCACCTGTCGCGACCGATCGTTCCGCGAAGGCGATCAGGCTGCGTGGCGCTTCCGAGTGCCTGATGGCGAGGCGATCCGTTTCACAGACAATCTTTCAGGGCCGCAGGAGTTTGTCGCCGGCCAGGACTTCAGTGACTTCGCCGTGCTGCGCCGGGATGGCGTGCCGAGCTATCAACTGGCATGCGTCGTGGACGACGCTGCGATGCGCATCACGGAAGTCGTCCGCGGAAGCGACCTGTTGCGATCAACCGCGCGACAGATCCTTCTGATCCGCGCGCTGGGTCTGCCGCAGCCCGCGTACGCCCACACCCCTTTGGTCGTAAACGAACGTGGCGAACGTCTGGCCAAACGCGATGATGCACGCAGTATTCGAACGCTCCGTGAAGCGGGGCTTACGCCTGCGGAAGTAAGAGCCATGGCGATGCAGCAGTGACAACCGCTGCATCGCTACTGTTTTGCTCTTGCGCGATCCTTCGGTGACTTCGTCGCACCAATTGTGTCGATTGCTGTCTGCCAAAAAGCCTGCATCGCAGGCGAGAACCACCGGTCACGCCGGCGCACAAGTTGCGTGTACACCTTGAGCGGCGTGGTCGGCCATCGCAGCGCGACGAGCGTGCCTGCGCGAAGATTCTCCGCGACTACCATCTCGGGCAAGACCGCGATCCCCATGCGCGAGAGTGCACACTGCTTGATGGCCTCCACGCTCGCGAAGGCCAGCGCGTGGCCGGCTCGCACGCCGCTCTCACGCAATGCGTGCTCGAAGACGGCGCGGTAGCTGCATGTCTCCTCCGTGAGCAGCAACTGTTCTGCGACTATGTCTGCCGCGCTGATCCGCTTGCGCGACACCAGCGGATGTTCACTCGCCACGACGGCGCGGATTGGTTCAGGCCGCAGAACATGCGTGATCAGTTGCGGATCGCGAATGCGTTCGCTGATGCTGACGCCGACATCGACACCGCTCTGAACCGGAGGCCCCGACTCCGCGACGCTTGCCGCATTGAGCACGATCTCAACCTGCGGAAAGTCCGTCTGAAACTGCCGCAGCAACGCAGGCAGGCGATACGTCAGCACACTTTCACAGGCGCTGAGCATCAGTGCACCCGCCGGCTCACTGTGGGCACGCGCGCTTTGCATGGCTTCATCAGCGACTGCCAGCAGCCGCTGCGCGTGCGGAAGGAAGGCATGGCCCACCTGCGTCAGCTCAAGTGATCGTGGCAGCCGGTGAAAGAGCGGCGAACCCAGACTCTCTTCCAGTCCCTGTACCTGGGCTGTGACGCTGGACTGAGCGTAGTGCAGGCTGGACGCGGCACGCGTGAAATTTCCTTCCCGCGCTACGGCCAGGAACGTGCGGACCTGAACGAGATCGAGCAATCGTTATCTCCGATGGCAGCTATCAAAATGATTCGCTGGACGCGATGACATGCCGATGCCATTCTAGGCCTATGAGCACACGGACCGTGTTGCAGATTCTGCTGCTTTCTGCCATCTGGGGCGTTTCGTTCCTGTTGATCCGCATTGCGGGCGAGAGCTTCCCGCCGCTGTGGATCGCCGTAATGCGATCAGGCCTAGGTGGCCTGCTACTGTGGACGGTGTTGTTGCTGCAGGGCAAACGGCCCGCGGCACGGCAGCACCTGCCGTACCTCCTACTGGTCGGCCTCTTCAATAACGCAATCCCCTTCACGTGCTTCGCCTGGGGTGAGCAGGTGGTGCCGAGCAACACAGCGTCCGTGCTGAACGCCACTACGCCCATTTGGACACTGCTGATCGGCCTGGCGGTCACACGCAAAGGCACCCGCGGGAACGTGCTGGCAGGCGTTGCGCTGGGTTTTGCTGGCGTGGTCATGGTCGTTCTGCACCAGTCGAACGGCGCCGTCGCCGATGTTCCGCGTGCCATGTTTCTGCGCGGCGTTGCGCTGATCTCCTGCGGGGCCCTGGGGTACGCGATCGCATCCGTTATTGCCAAGGCGAAGCTGCAGGGCGTGGATCCCATGGTGATCGCAGCGTCGCAGCTTGGCTCGGCCTTCCTGATGGTGACGCCGCTCGCATTCGCGGGTCCGATGCCCTCTCACATCCGCGCGGCCACCTTGGGTGCGGCTGCGGTGCTGGGCTTCGCCGGCAGCGGCATTGCGTATCTGCTGTTCTTCCACGTACTCAGCACGTCGTCCGCAACCCATGCTGTTGCGGTGACCTACCTGCTGCCGTTGTGGGGAGTCTTCTGGGGTTTCGTGGCGCACGAGCCTATCGGGGTGTGGACCTTCGCTGGCGTCGTGGTCACCATTGCAGGCCTTGCTCTTATGAACCTGCGTCCAAAGCCCGCAGCGGCCTAATCAGCTTCCGGAGATGGCAAAAGGGCGACCATGCGGTCGCCCTTTAGCTCTAAAGATGGTCGGGGAGAGAGGATTCGAACCTCCGACCCCCTGGTCCCGAACCAGGTGCTCTACCAGGCTGAGCCACTCCCCGATGCCGTGCGGTGGATCGTTGGCGGAAAGGGGCTGAGGGGCCTGTATCACCTCAGCAGCCAACTTGGGTAGTGTACCAGAGATCGACCGCTTTCTGAGAAGCCGGCCGTGCCATCCCATGAGCACCAGAGGCTAGAAGCGCTCCCACTGAGCGGCGGGCCCGCAACGGTAAGCCGAGCCGTAAGCTACCGGAATATAGACACGACGCGGCATGGAAAATACCGCCCACAGCATCATGGCTGCCCAGCCGATACCCGTCCACCCGAAGATTAGATTCAGCAACAGAACACCGACTACGCCATGGCCACGGCGGACGGCAACGATCGTGGGCAGGAAGTACAAGACGCATAACAGAGTGAAAGTAATCATGCCGGCCGCCTCCAGGCGGCGCACTGAAAGATACGCGGCACGCTTGAGAAAGTTCCCATGCGCTGCTGGGACTTCCATCCACTCCCCAGCTTTCGTCTCCTGTTACACCTTCTGGGCTGTTTTCGACTTGTTCTAAATCCATGCCTTTCACTGGTGAAGCGGGCTGATCCACCGAGCAGGACCGTACCAGGCACGCTACTATTCATGGAATGAGTGCAACAAAGACAGCTATCACCACAGAGGGCGCACCTGCCGCCATTGGACCCTATTCGCAGGCAGTACGCTCCGGCGATCTGCTCTTTGCTTCCGGACAGATTCCCATTGATCCCGCAACCGGCAACCTGGTAGAAGGCGGGATTGAGGCGCAGACAGCACGGGCGCTGGCAAACGTTGCAGCCGTACTCTCTGCGGCGGGCCTGGGTTTTGCCGACGTCGTTAAGACCACCGTATACCTGAAAGACATGAGCGACTTCGCCGCGATGAACGCGCTTTACGCGCCCAAGCTGGCCCCCGAAGGTACCGTGCCGCCGGCGCGATCGACAGTCGAAGTAGCCCGTCTGCCAAAGGATTCGTTGGTCGAGATCGAGGTCACGGCGAGGTTTTCTTAGGCAGTATGGCGCGACGCGCTCTCAGAAACTTTCGCGTGGTCCATGGGGAGCGCGTTCTGCGTCTAATGAGTTGAGGGATAACTATGGCTGAAAATCTAAAGGCGACCACAGAGGCAGCGGCGGACAATGCACCGCATCGCGTTCACAAGACCGAGGAAGAGTGGCGTCAAATACTCTCGCCGGAGCGCTTCGCCGTCCTGCGTCAAAAGGGTACCGAACGTGCCTTTACGGGCGAACTCTATGAGAACCACGACGACGGCATCTACCACTGCGGCGCGTGCGATGCTCCGCTGTTTACTTCCGATACCAAGTTCGAGAGCGGTTCTGGATGGCCGAGCTTCTTCACTCCAGTTACACCGGACGCGGTGGAGGCAATTGAGGACAATGCTTATGGCATGCGTCGCATCGAGGTGGTCTGCGCGACTTGCGGATCTCACCTAGGGCATGTCTTTCCGGACGGTCCTAACCCTACCGGATTGCGCTATTGCATCAACTCGGCGTCACTGAACTTCAAACCCGAAGCCAAGTAAGCAGTACAGGCGATCGTAAAGGGCACGGCTTCGGCCGTTCCCTTTTCCATGCTCGGGACTTAGTGGCAGTGCTTTGCTATTAGGCGTTGGCGGACGGCGCCGGTCTCGCGGTCGTCTGCGGGTTCCTGGTCGTCGTCGGTTACTCGGCCGGAGCGCAGGTTGACGGTGTAGACACCGACCTCCTGTTTGCCGTGATCTGGAGTCGTCGCCTGGACTCTTACAGCGACGTTGGTGGCGTTGCTGCGCTCGATGGCGGTGCTGAGCGATGCGTGCAGGTTCTGCTGGAAGGCTCGCGCGTTGGGCGTTGCTGCTGCCAGCAATCTGGCATCTGCCTGGCTTAGTGTGGCTCGGCAGGCGCTGCGTGTTGGCGTTGGGACGACGTTGCTGGCAGCGTGTGCGGCGAGCGCGATGGCGCTGCTGAGGGCGAGGGTTGAGAGTCGCATCGTCATGCGTTGGTCTCCGTTGCGCGGGACGTTAGCGTCCTAGCTGCTCCTTCAGGCGCAGCAGGTGGTTGCGATCGTGACCCGCGATGGATTCGAGCAGCTCCGTGAACGGGAATGTGCCTCGTTCTGGATGGCTCAAGGGATTAGAGCGCTCGGCTGCGGAGACGGTTGTCAGCAGCGACAGGTTCCAAGCGCGCAGAGCGAGGAAGGTTCGGAGCGCGTCGGCTGCGGAATAGGCGCTGTAGCGTGTTGCCCAAACGTCTTGGTCGAAGGGCGTGACAGTTGCTCCGGGCGTTTCCATTGCCTGGCGCATGCGGAAGGCCCAGACGATCTCGCAGTCGGCGAGGTGGGCGAGGACTTCGCGGACGCTCCATTTGCCAGGCGCTAGCGGCTGATCCATCTGGTCGATGGTGAGACCTGCGATGAGGGCCTGCAGTTCGGATGGCGTTGCGATGAGGATGTCGGTCGCGTCGCGGCCGTCGAGGTAGTTCGCATAAGGGTTCATGGGAAACACTGTATCGCGATAGGGTGATGAAGACGCGATGCTTACTTCGACCAACTCCGCAAGCCAAGTCCTGCAGGCCGATCGCCGGTTGCGATGGCAGATCTTCACTGCTGCGTTCGCCGTGCGGGTGCTTTACGTGCTGCTCGCACATACGTTTCGCATTCGGCCGAGCGATGACCACTTCGAGTTCGGCTGGGAGATGGGACGCATTGGGCGGGCGCTGGCGACTGGGTTTGGATACAGCGATCCGTTCATGGGGCATACGGGGCCGACTGCGTGGACTCCGCCGCTTTACACGCTGCTGGTTGGTGGCGTATTCAAGGTGTTCGGTGTGTACACGAAGCTGTCTGCGTTTGTGCTGCTGACGGTGAATTCGCTGCTGAGCGCGTGGACTGCGGTGCTTTGTTACGAGATCGGGTTGCGGTGCTTTGGGCGGCGCTGCGCGGTTTGGAGCGGTTGGCTGTGGGCGCTTTATCCGGCGGCGCTGCAGTATGCGGTTCGGTGGATCTGGGAGATGTCGGCTACGGCTGCTGTGTTCGCTGCGATTGTGGTGGTGATGCTGCGGTTGAGCGGTGTTGGTGACGACGAGCAGCCTGCGCAGCCGTGGTCGCTTTGGGCTGCGTTCGGGCTGCTTTGGGCTGCGCTGGCGATGCTGAATCCGACGCCGATGCTGATGCTGCCTTTCACGGCTCTGTATGCGCTTTTCGCTGGTGGCTGGCGAATGGAGCTGCGTTCGCGCGTGGTGAAGGCTGCGTTTGCGGGGCTGCTGTTTGTGGCTGCGCTGGCTCCGTGGACGGCTCGGAACTATGCGGTGTTTCATCGGTTCATTCCGCTGCGCGACAACTTTGGTGCGGAGAACTTTGAGGGCAACAGCGACTGGTCGACCGGCTTTCCATGGGGGCGGACGGTGCCGCTGGAGAACCGGGCGATTCTGGCTGAGTACTCTCGGATGAGCGAGCCTGCGTGGACGGCGGATCGTGGAGCAAAGGCGAATGCGTGGATTCATGCGCATCCGAAGCAGTTCGCAGAGCTGAGTGTGAAGCGTGCGTGGATGTACTGGGCCGGCGTGCCGAAGTCAGTCCAGGAGGCCGGTGTGCTGGAGTACGGACGGCTGATCAGCTTCCAGTTCCTGTCACTGGCAGGGATCCTGGGTGCGGCGCTGGCGGTGCGGCGGCGGGTGCCTGCGGGCTGGGTGTTTGCGCTGGCGATGGTGCTGCTGCCGCTGCCTTACTACGCGGTGACGGTGCAGGCGCGATTCCGGCATGTGCTGGAGCCGATGATCTGCGTGCTGGGTGTTTATCTCTTCCAGTCGGCGACGCGGGGCCGGCGCGGTGATGCCGCGGCCCCGGGTCGGCGAGCCGGTGTGGCGCGTCAGTCCTAGTAATCCTCGTCGTCTGCTTCCTCTGCGTCTTCGGCGTCGAAGAGTTCCTGCATTTGCTTCAGCCAATCGCCGTTCGCCTGGACGGCGGGTGGGACGCGGTCGGCGGGGGCCATGATGGTGCCGTTCTCTGCGGTGACGGTGGATTCGACAGGGTCTTTTGCCTGGCTGTGATCGCGCCGAATGGGCGGGCAGTTGTTGCTGGCGAGCTGGAGGCCGTAGAGGAGTGCGGTGGCGCGGCGGATGTCCATGGCGTCGGAGGCGAGGGCGTTGACGACGGTGGAGATGGCGACCTGGACGGCGGTGCGGTCTTCTAGGAGACCGAGGTCGGGGATGCGTGCGGGCTGGAAGCCTGCGGGCCGACTGTAGCCGACGACCTCACCTTCCGTGTTGTAGAGCGGACGGTCGGGCTGCGACTCCCGCGTGGCTTTGTGGGAGGCGTGCATGCGGTTGTGGAAGTAGCAGAAGTCCTGTCCGGTGAGGCGGAGCGAGCGGCACTGCTCGCCGTTGGTAAGAATGTGTCGGCAGATGGGCAACATGGTTTCTCTCCTGAAATGCAGAAGGCCCGCCATGAGAGGCGGGCCTTGCGGTGGTGTCGGGTGCGGTGGACAGGAGGGGTACCCCTCCCCCTGTTTTCGCTAAATATTACTTTCTAAGGGAGTTGACGTTTCCCGATTTGGCAAAAATTAGATTCCAAAGGGGTTACGGGCAAAAATTAGATAACAAAGGACTTAGGCACTTCGTGCTGTTCTCGACGCTTCGCGTGCATTTCGCAATGAGCCGACCGGTTATGCCGATGTCGTTCGCTTGGTCTGAGAAGGGCTATTTCAATTGTAGCGAGTCTGGAGAAATAACCCGCCAACTAGATGTCGAATGGAATCAACAAGATCCGTGGTCCCGGTACTTGACAGGGATTCGCCAGTACAGAAACCTTTGCGAATGTTAAGAATGCGACATACTCTTATGGGGTTCCCGCCATTACCATCCTCGCTTCTCTCGGAGACAACCCCTTGGTCACGCGCAAGACTGAGATTCCACCGATCGATGGAACTCCTATCAAGCGGATGTTCTGGTCAATCATCAGCGATTATGACCTCATAACCGGTTTGTCGGAACTGGTTGACAATGCGATTGATCTTTGGACGCAAAGTGGTAGGGCATCAAGATTGAACGTTGCTCTCTCCCTCGATGTGGAAAGACAACTGATAAAAGTTCAGGACGATGCCGGAGGAGTGAAGAGAGACAGCCTCAATCTGCTAATCACACCAGGCGGTAGCCGGAACGAGGTCGCCGACGAAGTGATTGGGATTTTCGGAGTTGGCGGAAAGCGTGCCAGCATTGCACTCGGCGAGCACGTGGAGATCCGAACCAGGTATGGAAAAGAACCCGCATGCGAAATCGACATCACCAAACAATGGTTAAGTGTTGACGACTGGGAAATGCCCGCCTACCTAATCCCTGACGACTTTCCGCCGAGTACTACCAGCGTGGAAATATCCCATCTTCGCAAGCCGTTCAATCAACACGACGTCGACCGCATCCGAGAACACATCGGAGCGACCTATTCATGGTTCATCAAAAACGGCTGCTACATCGAAGTCAACGACCACGCTATCTCGCCAAAGACATTTGACCACTGGGCCTATCCCAAGGACTTCGGCCCGACGGGCATCAAGTTGTCTATCAGCTCTAGTGACGGGACAGTACGAGCAACGATAACCGCAGGCTTAATCACCGATCGTGACCCTGAGTTGGAGAACTACGGCGTCTATGTTTATTGCAATCACCGATTAATTATTCGGGAACTTCGCAGCAGAGATGTGGGATATTTTGTGACCGGGGAAGCTGGCGTCCCACACCCAGACGCGTCCATGTGCCGCGCGATCGTAGAGCTAGAGGGTCCCGCAGGGATGATGCCTTGGAATAGCAGTAAGACTGGCATCAATCCTGGACATCCAATATTCCAGCAGCTACGCCCTCGCCTAATCGAACTCGTGAGTCACTTCTCTTCGCTGTCGCGTCGTACGAAGCATGACTGGGAAAAAGGCGTCGCTAGCCACACTAAAGGCAGCTTAAAGTTGATTGAGGTAAAGACCGAAGATCTGAGTCGCAAACTGCACCTGCCGACGTTACCAAAGGTCTATAAGAAGCCTGTCGAACAGGTAAAGACGCTAAATAAAAAGATTCTGAAGGATGCGCCTTGGACAGTTGGCCTGGTGGAGGCCCTTGCTGCTGTAGACATTTTGAGACGTCAAGGAATGGACACCAAGAACAGGATGGCCCTTATTCTTCTCGACAGCGATTTCGAGATCGCCATGAAAGAGTTCATTGTCCACCGCCATGACCTCTTTCCTCCTAGCGCATACAATGACGCCAAAATTTCCCAGTTGTTTAGAAATCGCAGCGACGTCATTCGGGAAGTAACTTCGAAGGTGGCTATACCGGCGGGTCTGCTTTCGAAGGCAAGCCACTATTACTCTCTCAGAAACAAACTCATCCATGAGCGGGCAACAGCAACGGTTACGGATAATGATATAGATACATATCGCGACACCGTCCAGAGCGTGCTCTCGCTTCTTTTCAAGCTACGCTTCTGAATTCGCATGCAATACTTACTTCCTCAGCCGTGCTTTCTTGGGTGACCGCTCTATCTTATTCTTTGCCTCTACCAGCTTGATGAGTGCCAAGACGTCTTTGCTCGCGTCTCTCAATTCCGCTGAGGTGAATGCAATTTGGCCATGAACCAAACCATTCCTTATCTTTCTTATGCGGTAATACTGAGAGATATCCTCCTCAGCAAGACCCATTTTTCTCAAACTCTCGTCAGCCCGAAGACTAAATATGGGCACATGGTCGCCTGACGGCCCCCTGAGCGACTTCTCCAATCGGATCCAGGTAGTGAGGAAGTGTCCCAACGCCGTCTGATAGACGTCGCTCTCTTTAAAGGGAGCGCGATCCGAATCCAGGGAAGTTAAGATTGCATCTTCAAGGAATCTGGCCTTATCTGGGTCTTCTTGGATGATTAAGTCAATGAGCTTATCCGCTACTGGACCATCTGTCGAGCCGTCGACTTCGTCCATATACTTCTTCAAGGCTTCAGGTCTGTCCAGGCCCGAAAACTTAAGGAGCGAAAGTAGGTAATTGAGTCGGCCCACTCCATTGGATCTAGCGTCTGGAATGGATTGAGATAAGTGATCCTGCAGATCGTAAGTTGTCTCGAATCTAAACCCAGCACTCGAAGAGCGGCTCAGTAGAGAACGCTGCAATCGCTCTAGCGCAATCTCACCCGTCAGCACCAAACCGTTTAACTCGTCTAAGGTCGCTTCTTCATCCAACGAAAGTTTTCCGGAGAGTGGTTTGTACTGTAGATCGTGCTCTACTTCTGACCAAGCATGCATCAAGACTGACGCAACCTGAATTTCGACTCGCCCAGTGGCATAACGCTGTTGAGCGGGCGAAAGTCCCTTGAGCCTAACCCGATGGTGTTGTGCGATGTAGCCCGCTAGTCCCTTCGCTCGCACTCTTGGGGAAGCTTCGGGAAACTTCTTGAGATCAAGCCTGTCGAAAACACTGTCGATCAGCGTTGATACTTTTTCTATATCTCCCGGAAAATAGAGAGCGACACGGGCGCCTGAAAAGTCGACGATGTCCGCTTCCACATCTTCCTGTGTACGATAGTTTTTCGGATTTTTGACCCTTGTTCTGCGTTGAACCAGCTTTGCCTGAAGGCGGTCTGGATCTTTTGCGCGTGAGGTTACGATCGCTCGAATCCCCTGCTTATCCAATTCCACACGAAGGCGTTCCTCAACCATCTTTGCAAGTTGACTGTAGAAATCATATTTCAGCAGGTAATGCTGCATGAACTCCCGAATAACGGGATCAATCTGACTCAAAATGAACTCCCAATACAAAACATCCAAAGCTTAGATTTTCGAAATACGCTGCACTTCTCGCACGACCGGTATTCCTCCACAGACCGACCATAGTTCTTAGAGGTGGCGGAGTTCGAGGGTTTCTACGACGAATTCTACAGCGGGTGGGTATTGTGCCGTCGTCGTCGGCGTGCAGCGAATCTACCGACCGGGTGTTGGTATCGTCGTCGGAGAGGACGCGGTGCGTTCTTTGAGCATGCCACTGCTGTCGTCGCGGGTGACGATGAGTCACTCGGGATCTCGGGTGGGCGGGGGATGTGCCGCTGGGTGATTGCTGAAGGCGGGAGAAATTACCGTCAGGAGGCGCGGAGTTGGAGTCTTGACCTTGAATAGCCTGACTTTGCTGCTTCCTTCATCTTGGTCCAGGAGGTCTGTCTTCCTACTACCTGCTTGCGCTGGGCGGTGAAGTGCAGCCTGGTTGCTCCGCAGCCTGGGCACTGGCGTAGCTCCAGCCTGGTCAGGAATTTGCTGGTTGACTGTTCTCTGGCGACGCCGAATTTTGGGTAGACCTCCAACAACTCCTGGTAGCGACCGCTTTCGAAGGTGGTGTGTGCGAGGCGGATGACTTCTTCGGCGGCGGCGGTGTCGGCGAGGAACCTGCTTTGCGGGTCTTCAGTGCGGAAGTATTTGCGGCAGCCTTCGCAGAAGGGCTCTTCGCGGAGGGTGGCGTAGAACATGAAGCCGCCGCTGGCGAGGCCGAGGATCTGGGTGGCTGCGGCGAGGTAGGCCAGGAGGCCCATGGGATAGGCGCCGATGCTGTCGCCGGGAAAGGCGCTGGGCATCTTGGCATGGGTGAGGGCGTAGGCGAGGTAGGACGTGAACGAGGCGAAGGTGTTGTCTTTGGGGTATTGCAGGAAGTAGATGAGGAAGAATGTGGCCGTCGCGATGCCGAGGATGCCCGCGAGTGTGAAGCGGCCGGGCCGGCATTGCGCTGTGTGACATGCCAGGTAGTAACCGCTGCCCGCGAAGATGCCGCTGACGAGCGCACCGACGGGAAGGACGACGAACCAGCTATAGCCGAAGAAGATGCGGCCGGTGGAGGCCTGGAGCGCGGCCAGGGCTACGGCTACCAGGCAACTGGAGATTGCACCACACGCAAGCACGAACAGTGTCTTCATCGCGCGGACCTCTCTTACTTGCGAGCAAGAGTAGTCCTTGTGAGGGATGGTTGGCAGCTTATTTTTTTGTGGGGCGTTGCGGGCGGGATGTGAGGCCGATACGTTTGCGGACGAAAGAAAGCGGATCAAGCCGGCGGGACAGAGCCGGGCGCGCCACCGAGATTCGAATCTCAGCGCCTAAAGGCGCACTCCAATGGGCCGACGGTTTCTATCTCGGCGGCTAAAGCCTTTCCGAAGGAATGCAAAGGCTTTCTATGGGGACACGAGCTAGATCTTTGTGGGGACACGGCCTAGATTTTGCTGACGCGCTGGACTTCGCGGACGCCGGGGACGCGGCGCATGTCGACGGTGAGTTTGTTGAGGTGGCGGAGGTCGAGGGTTTCTACGACGAATTCCACGGTAGCGGTGGTGCCGTCGTCGTTGACGCGGGAGTCGACGGAGCGGATGTTGGTGTCGTCGTCGGAGATGATGGCGGTGAGTTCTTTGAGCATGCCACTGCGGTCGTCGCAGTGGACGATGAGGCGGACGGGGTAGCGGGTGGGCTTGGGCAAGGTGCCGCCGCTGGGGGTGTTGCTTTCCGGCATGGGGGCCCACTCGACCTGGATGCGGCGGTCGCTTTCGTAGAGCAGGTTTTGTACGTTGGGACAGCTGCGGGCGTGGACGGCGACGCCTTTGCCGCGGGTGACGTAGCCGACGATCTCTTCGCCGCGGATGGGGTTACAACAGCGTGCGCGGTAGACGAGGAGGTCGCCCTGGCCTTCGACCTGGAGCGAGTCAGAACCTTTGCCGAAGTAGACGCGTTTGACGGCGTCGGACATCTTGCTGAGTTCGGAGGCGGGTACGTTGGCTAAGCTGCCCGTCGGAGTTTCTTGTTTCTGGTTGCTTGTTTCCTGTTCGGACGCGTCGAGTTTCGTGCTGCCGGGGACTAACTTGTTGAGTGCCTGGCGTGCGCTGTATTTGCCGAAGCCGATGGCTCCGAGTAAGTCAGGACCGGCGCCGAGGCCGTAGTCGATGGCGACTCGGTCATAGTCGGCGTCGTGTAATTTATGCAGACTTACTTTGAATTTACGGGCTTCGCGCTCGAGTAACTTGCGGCCGATTTCAATGGCGCGTTCGCGCTGGTGCTCGTTGAGCCAGTGCTTGATCTTGTTGCGGGCGCGTGAGGACTTGACGAAGGAGAGCCAGTCGCGCGAGGGTGTGTGGCCGGTCTGGGTGGTGATCTCGACGATGTCGCCGTTGCGGAGGCGATGGCGGAGTGGGACGATGCGGCCGTTGACCTTGGCACCGACCGTGGAGTGACCGACCTCGGTGTGGATGGTGTAGGCGAAGTCGATGGGGCTGGCGTCTTTGGGGAGGACGACGACCTTGCCCTTGGGCGTGAAGGTGTAGACCTCTTCGGGGTACAGGTCGATTTTGAGGGTCGACATGAACTCGTTGGGGTCGGTCATCTCGCGCTGCCATTCCATTAACTGGCGCACCCATGCGAGGCGCTGCTCGTCTTTTGCGTTGACGGATTCGTTGGCCTTGTACTTCCAGTGAGCGGCGATGCCGTCTTCGGCGATGCGGTGCATCTCTTCGGTACGGATCTGTACTTCGAACTGGTAGCCGCCTTCGGCGACGAGTGTGGTGTGCAGCGACTGGTAGAGGTTGGGCCGCGGCATGGCGATGAAGTCCTTGATACGGCCGGGGACGGGGCGCCAGATGCTGTGGAGGAGACCGAGGATGGCGTAACAGTCCTGGACGGTCTGCGTGATGACGCGGACGGCGAAGAGGTCGTGCACCTGGGAGATATCGTCGTCGCCGCCCTGGGCTGCGTCGGCGACTAATTTTTGATTGATGGAGTAGAGGCGCTTGATGCGGTACTCGACGCGTCCGGGGAGGCCGTGGCGGGTGAGTTCGAGCTGGAAGCGGGCGACGATGTTATCGAGGAACTCTTCGCCGCCGCGGTTGCGGACTAACTCGACGTCCTGCGCGAGTTTTAAGAAGCGGGCGGGATCGACATATTGGAAGGCTAAGTCTTCGAACTCGCCGCGTAACTTACCCATGCCGAGGCGGTGGGCGAGTGGGGCGTAGATGTCGAGGGTTTCGCGGGCGATGCGCTGCTGCTTTTCCGGCTTGAGGTGGCCGAGGGTGCGCATGTTGTGCAGGCGGTCGGCCATCTTGATGAGGACGACGCGGATGTCCGAGACCATGGCGAGGAGCATCTTGCGGATGTTTTCGGCCTGGTGGTCTTCCTTGTTTGCGAACTTGATGCGGTCGAGCTTGGTGACGCCGTCGACGATGTGCGCGACCTGCGGGCCGAAGCGGCGGGAGATCTCTTCGGTGGAGACGGGTGTGTCTTCCACGGCGTCGTGCAGGAGGCCTGCGGCGATGGCGGTGGAGTCCATCTTCATTTCGGCGAGGACCTGGCCGACTTCAAGCGGGTGGATGATGTAGGGTTCGCCGCTGGCGCGCTTCTGGCCTTCGTGCTGCGCCATGCAGAACTGCCAGGCGGCGCGGACGATATCGAGGTCGTCGCCGGGGCGGTTGGCGCGGACGGTGGCGAGGAGGAGCTCGAAGTCTTCGTCGATCTTGCTGGTGATTTCTTTGGGAAAAGTCGGCAGGTAGAGCGCGGAGGCGAGCGGTGCGGCGAGTGGCCTGGGGGTGGCCGGCCCGGGTTGCGCGAGGATGCCGGCGGGTTCCGCGAGGGACTCTAACGCGGTGGTTTCGGGGTCAGGCTGCGCGGGGATGCCGTTGGAGGGTGGCAGCGCGGAGGGCGCGGACTGTGCGGGCATGGGGCGTCGCAGGGAATCTTCGGGCGCGAGTGGTTTTGGAGCAGGGACGGCCGCCTCGAGATTCCTGCCGGAATCGCTAGAGGTGATGGTTGTGGAGTCGGTCGTCGCGGGTGCCGGGTGCGTGGAGACCGGCTGCGAGTGGTCCATGGGTCATTTTAGCTTGCGTTTATAGGTTTGACTGCGGAGGCTTTACTGCAGGGCAGCGAGATAGGCCGTGGCGAGATGCTGGTGGCCGAGCGCGTTGGGATGTACACGGTCAAGCATCTCGTCGCGGGTGCCCCACATGGTGACGCGGTCCTGGGCGAAGCGGACGTCGAGTCCGTCGGTAAGGGCCTGTGCGAGGTTGGCGTGGGCGTTTGCGCTGTAGCGCAGCTGGGTGCTGACGGAGGCGATGGGGTCTTGCGAAAGCTGCCATGGGACGTCGCCGACGATGAGCTGCGGTATGGCTGGCCCACCGCGATTGGTGCCGATGCCCTGGATGGCGATGTCACCCGAAGTCTGAATGGCCACAGTGTGCGTGCCGGCGCCGGCGGGGATGCGAAGCACGGAGACGGACTGGGTGCTGCCGTTGGAGGTGGCGATGGGGACCTGGGGGTGGGCGGATGCCGTGGCCGGTGAGGCACCGTCGATGGCTACCGAGAGGTTGCTGTTTGCGGAGGCGGCGTCAGTGAGTGTGTACCAGACGTAGATTGCAGAACCATTGGTGCGGAAGGCGGAGGCGGTGATGGTGCCGGGCGTACCGGCGGTGCAGGTGATGCCGCCGAAGTTCTGCGGGTCGGGGGTGATGGTGCAGCCGCCGGCAGCGGTGAGTGCTGCGTCGCCGGGGAGCAGTTTGTCTGCGCGGCTGGTGCCGAGCCATGTGAGGACGGCCTGGTGGCAGTGGTTGTAGACCGCCTCATAGGTGCCGACGCCGTAGCGGTTCGCGTCGTTGGTGCCGATCATGACGGAGTAGAGAGGTGCTGCGACCGCGATATACCCCACTAACTGCGGGTAGATCGCGTGGGGAAAGATATCGCATGCCTGGTCTCCGTTCTGGCCGTGGTCCTGGGCGTAGAGCGATAGCTGGGAGGCGATGACGAAGGGGTAGGCTTCGGTCAGCCGGGCATCAAGGCCTCCGCCGAAAGTGATGGAGTCACCAAAGGCTGCGTAGCCAGAGGTGACGAGGAGTGCGAGCTTGTTGGAGGCGGGCACGCCAGAGCCGGGGTTCTGGACCTGAACGGTGTGGCGGCCGGGCGAGGCGAGTTCGCTTGCGGAGATGTTGAACTGCAGATCGACGGAGCTGCCAAACGTGACTGTGCGGAGAGCACCGTCGAGCAGGAGCTGCGAGGTCGGCTGGAAGCCTGCACCATGCACCGTGATGGTAGCGGCCGGTGAGCCCGCCTGAACGACCGGTTGCTGCAGGTAAGCGAGTGCGGCCGAGCCGTCTATCGGCGTGGCGACCTTCTTTGTCAGATCCACCGTGATGGTCTGGACGATGGTGCTGCAGCCTGCGAGGGCGAGCGCGCCGAGAGATATCGCGGCAAACAAGATACGGCGAGCCGCCGGGCTCTTCCAGAGAGGATGGTGTTCGGTAAAGCTCAGAGGCATGGTGTGCAGTGGTGGACGGTCGATTGGTCTTGAGGGATTACGGGACGCGCTGGATCTGGGTGTTAGTGGAGGAAGCCTGGTTGGGGGGCTTTGCCGGTGTGGGCCCAGTTGACGACTTCGTCGAAGGCCCGGCCGACTTCTTCCGGGGTGAAGGTGCAGTGGCCTTCGCGGTGGACGTACTGCTGGACGAGGTTGTCGGCGTAGCCGGCGCGGGCTACTTCGCTGGCGTAGAGGGTGAGGCTGTTGGCCGGGATGAGCGGATCGTAGATGGTGTGCAGCGCGAGCATGGGACGGGTGAGGCGGCCGGTGGGCCAGTAGTGCGCCATGAGGTAGTCGCGTGCCCTAGTGTCGGGTGCGTAGCGGCGGACGCCGTCGTTGAGGGCGTAGTCGGTGGTCGTGTTGACGCTGGTGCCTGTATAGAGCCAGTTGCGGTTGTCGAAGGGGTTGCCGCCGGCTTTGCGCTGCATGTCCGCGATGACGTAGGTGAAGTAGCCCATGACGCGGGAGACTTCTACGTCCGAATGGAGCAGCGTGAGTTCGCGCATGGCGAGAGCTGCTTCGGGCTTGGAGCGGAGGGCTGCGAGGACTTTCGAGCGGAGGGCTTCACTCTCCTGAAAGTCTGCGGGGACGGGGTCGAGCGATCCGAAGAGGCCCGGGAAGTAGTAGTCGAAGGCGGCGCGGATGGCGAAGCGGCGGTTGAGATGGACGTAGCTGGGGCCGACGGCTCCGCAGAGGTCGAGGCCTGCGGTGTAGGTGAACTTTTTGCCGTCGCCGTTGAGTTCCATGCTGATCATGGTGAGGGCGCCGCCCATGCTGCCGCCGGCGGCATAGCTTTCGCGCGGCTGGCCGTACTTCTTGATGAAGTAGCGACGGAGGACTTCGGTATCGGCGTAGCCGGCCTGCAGGGCCCATCCGGTTTCGCTGTAGCCGCTTTGGATGACGGCGAAGCCGCGCTTGAACATCTCGTTGGGCTGCGCGCCGATGCTGCTGTCGAGGCGGAAGCGGAAGGGCGATTCGGAGTAGCCGTGGAAGAAGACGACGAGGCCGCGGTTCCAGTTGGCGGGCACGTCGATGCGGTACTCGGCGCGGCCGAGCACGCCGACTTCGACGGTTCCGGCGGAGGACTTAAGGACTTCGGGTTCACCCGTGGGTGTGGGCGATGCCTGCGCGTCGGCACGGCCGGTCGCAGCTGCAAGGTACGCAGCAGCTACGCAGCAGAGGAGCCGACGCCGGAAGTCTTTAGCCATGTGGATGTGATGAGGATAGCAAGAGGTGCGTTCGTCCGCCGGATTTGTGTCGTCAAAGTCCTTCGTGGTGGATAGGAGTCCCTCGGGGGCTGAAGCCGTTCAGGGTTGCGGGTTTGATGGCATGGCTGAAGCCTGGCCCTCCGAAAGAGGTTCGCGCTTTGGCGCGAAGAACCCACCCTTTCGCGATGAAGCTTGCGAAAGAATGGGGCACCCGGATTTGTGCCACTCCGAAGTGGTTCGTGCTTTCGTACGAATTCCCACCTTAGATTCGCGAAGGTGGGCACCCGGCTTTGTGTCCTTCTGAAGAGGTTCGTGCTTCGCGTGTGTAAGCCGATTGGTGGTCTTCCCAATGCGAAGCGGATGCCTTGTGGCATCCGCTTTTGCTTGCTGGTTACTTATTTTTTGAGTTGCTGATCAGGCGTCTTTTTCGGTTACTGCCTTCATTGGCTTCTGTGGGTAGGGGCGACCGCCGTCGAGGGTCTTTTCTAGGTCAGCGTCGTACCCGTACATGTCTTTGAAGAAGTGGATTTCACCGTCGTCCGACCAGGCCGTGGAGTAGAAGATGACGACGGGGATTGGCTTGGGGAGCGAGACGGATTTGTTGTCGTCGCCGTTGGCCATGGCTTCTGCGATGGTGTCTGCGTCCCACTTGGGGTTGTCGCGGAGTACCCAGTCGGCTAGCTTGGGCGGGTCCTGCACGCGGACGCAGCCGTGGGAGTAGTCGCGGCGGGTGCGGGTGAAGAGCGCCTTCTCATTCGTGTCGTGCAGGTAGACGTTGAACTGGTTGGGGAACATGAACTTCACGAGACCGAGCGAGTTGGAGTTGCCGGCCTTCTGCCGGACCATGACGGTGCCCTGCGCGATGCGGTTCATGTCAGGCGATGCGGGCTGACCCTTGAGGTCGACCGTCTCGTAGTTCTTCGCTTCGAGATAGCCCGGCTGCTTCTGCATGTGGGGGATGATCTCTTTTTTCGCGATGGATGGCGGCACGTTCCAGTAGGGGCGGAAGACGAGGTACTTCATCTGGTCCGCGATCATGGGGGTGTGGTGGGTGTCGTCGCTGCTGGCTCCGTCGACGACGTTCATGCGGAAGACCTCATGATGGTCCGCGCCGGTGCCTTCGAAGGCGCGGAGCTGGAACTCTGGCAGGTTCACCATGATGGAGGCGTTCTGGTAGTTGTCGTTGAGCCAGCGCCAGCGTTCCATGCTGTCTGCGATCTGGGTGACGCGCGCGGTGATGGGTGTGTTGAGCGCGACGACGACGTCGTGGCCGAGCTTGCCGTCTTCTGCGATGCCGTGGCGATGCTGGAAGTGCTTGAGCGCGTCGGTGACGGTGTTGATGTCAGCCGATGCGTTGGGGTCGCCGCCGGTGGAGAGGTCGCCGAGGAGTGCAAGCTTCTGCTGGAGCGACTGCATGGCGGGATAGCCGGCGGTGAGCGGAACGGTCTTAGCCTTGGCATCGATCTCAGGCAGCGGCGTGCTGTGGTCCTGGGGTTCGAGGTCGAGGTAGTGTGCGAGCACGGTCTTTAACTGGCCGTACTGAAGGGCCTGCGGCTCGACGGAATCGAGCGCCTTGGTGACATCACTGGCGTCGACGACCTGGTTGTTGAGGATGGCTGCGGCGTCGATCTTGCGATCGTCATAGCCCTTGATGCCGAAGGTGAAGTGGGCGGGATTGGCGCGGCCCATGTGCAGGTCGCTGACGAAGCGCATGGCGTTGACGGTGAGAGCCACGTCAAAGGAGGCTGCGCCTTCCGGCGACTTGAGATTGGCGACGCGCTCCTGCCACTTGCTGGCGTCGTAGTCCTCGGGGCGGAGGCCGCGCTTGATGGCGTTGGAGAACTCGGAGAGCATGGCGCTTGCCTGAGCGGTGGGTTTGCCGTTCTTTACCCAGATGGCGTCGAAGTCGCGCATGTCATAGAGGCTGGCGACCTGCGGCTGAATGTCTGTGAAGTCGGGATACTTCATGCCGTCGAGCTTGCCGGGCGTGACGTCTGCCTGGAGCTGGGAGGTGTAGTCCGGCTCGGAGCTGGTGACGTGGTGCGCCATCTGGTGGGCGCGTTTACAACCGGAAAGGATAGAGGAGGCCGACAGAGCGGCAAAAAGGATAAGTTTAGGGTGCATTCGCATGAGGTCTGGGTGCTAGGATGCGCGAATTGGCAGGACGGTTCGTGGATCGATGTGCCTCTTTGGGGTCACGACCTGAGACCGGATGCCGAGGTGCTAGGCTGAGGCCTGCATGGATGCACACTTCTTCAAGCTGGACCTGCGGTTGCTGGGTAATACGCTGTGGCTGCACGCCGATCCTGCGGGCGATACGCTGGGGCCGGATCATTCGTTGCGGAGCCTGCGGCCGGTTCGTTTTCGGACCGAAAGTGAGGCGCTGCGGGCGCTGACGGCGGCGGATGTTGGGACGTGGTCGAGCTTTCCGCATGATGGGATCTATGCGACGTTGACGCATCGGGCGCTGCGGACGATTGGGTTTCGCGGGAATTTTTAGGTTCTTGGGAGAAGAAGTCCCTCAGCGGCTGAAGCCGGTCTTCTGTGCTGGGCTCTATGGCATGGCTTAAGCCATGCCCCTCCGAAAGATTTACTCCTACTGGTGACGATGAGGCCGTCATGGATGAGCACGCGCCGGGGCTGAAGCCCCTCGTTTTATGGTTTGGATTCAGGGGCCTGAAGGCCCCTGCCTTCTCCGTGTCACGCTTCGCGTGATGGAGCGCTTCGCGCTCTCAAGTCTCACGTCTCAGTCTCAGGTCTCAGTCTCAGTCTCAGTCTCACGTGCGAGACGTGGGGCACTCGTTGGTGGGCTCGCCAGCTTCTTTGCTGAGGAGAAAATATCCCTCTGTGGCTGAAGCCGGTTTTCTGGTTGGGGCTTTATGGCATGGCTTAAGCCATGCCACTCTGAAAGCGCTACTCCCACTCATGATGAAGCCGTCATGAATGGGGCACCCTGCCTTCTGATTTCGCGGTGCTGCGAGCTAAAGCTGACCTCAGGGGCTAAAGCCTATCGCGCTGCAGGTGTGTGTTGGCACAGCTGAAGCTGTGCCCTTCCGCGCGCTTGACCGCGTTAAGAGCAGTTCGTGCTTCGCACGAATCCCCACCTTACCTTCGCGAAGGTGGGGCACCGGTTTGGTGGTCTCCGCTGGTGTGTGCTGTGGAGTCTAGAAGTCCTGGGCGGCGGCTTGTTGGAGCATGCTTTCGGCGGCGAGGGGGCCGGTGGGTTCGTCTTCGTGTTTGTAGTAGACGAAGACGTCCCGGGTGGCGCTGAGGGCGTGGAAGCGGGCTGCGTGGTCGGCGATGGTGGTGGCGTCGTAGCCGCCGGGCATGCGGAGGCGGTAACAGGCGAAGTCCGGGGCGGTCTGGACTTCGGGCGTGATGAGGTCTTCGCTTTCGGCGATGCAGACGGCTGCTCCGTGGGCGCGGAGGGCGGACCAGGTGTCGTCTGTAAACCAGCTCTCGTGACGGAACTCAAAACAGATGCGGCCGGCGTTGGCGAGCTGCGGGAGTGCGAGGAAGGCTTCGAGGCGTGGGATGTCCGCTTTGAAGTTAGGCGGGAGCTGGAAGAGCAGGCAGCCGAGGGCGTTGGCCTGGCGGACGGGTTCGAGCGCGGTGAGGAACCGGTCGATGGCGTCGCCGCAGTCGCGGAGTCGCTTGCGGTGGGTGACGATTTCGGGTGCCTTGAAGCTGAAGCGGAAGGCGGGGCCGGCGGCTTCCATCCAGCCCTGAAGCTGCGCTGCGGTGGGCAGGGCGCGGAAGGTGTAGTTGACCTCGACGGAGTTGAGGCGCGAGGCGTAGTGCTCGAGGAAGCGTTTGGCCGGGAACTTTGGCGGGTAGAAGCCGGGTTTCCATGTGGGGTAGGCCCAGCCGGAGGTGCCGGCGAAGAGGGTTGCGGGCTTGTCGGGTTGGGTCATGTCTTCCACGCTCTCCATGATGGCATTGGAGTCGGCCGGGGCTAAAGCCCGCTTGTTGTTTTTGTTGGATTTCAGGGGCCTGAAGGCCCCTGCCTTCTCCGGGTCGCGCTTTGCGCTCCCGAGTCAGAGGCGAGACGTGGGCACCCGGAGTTCGTGGGCTTCGATGGCTCCGTGCCTCGAGAGAAGACCTCGCTCAGCGGCTGAAGCCGGTCTCATTCATAGGTTGGAATGGCATGGCTGAAGCCATGCCCCTCCGAAAGAAGTCGCGCTGGCGCGCGATTGAGCGCTTTGCGCTCCCACGTCTCAGGTGCGTGGGGCACCCGGCAGTAACCCACCCCTTGCTTCGCAAGAATGGGGCGCCCGGTTCAGGTGATGCTGGGGCAGACGCAGCAACGGACACCCGCTTGGGTGTCCGTTGCTTAGATATTTGGGGCGGCTAGAGGGATTTGAACCCTCGACATCGGGTGCCACAGACCCGCGTTCTAACCCCTGAACTATAGCCGCCGTACTGGTTTGATTGTAGCATCGCGGGCACATCTGGCCCCGGTGGCCTTATGCTGCCCCTATGGCAAATGGCAGGCAGGTGGAGCTGGATCCTGAGATTGCGTCCACGGTGGACTCGGATGTGGTGCGTACGGCACCGAAGACGGAGCGTCTGCTTTCCGTGGATGTGCTGCGTGGACTAACGATTGCGTTCATGATCCTGGTGAATAATCAGCCGGGGCCGGGCGCGTTTTTTGAGCTGCAGCATGCGCAGTGGAATGGGTTCACGTTGACGGACCTGGTGTTTCCGACGTTCCTGTTCCTGGTGGGTTTGTCGCTGGTGTTGTCGACGGCGGCGCGGCTGGCGAAGGGCGCTTCGCGGAAGACGCTGTTTCTGCATACTCTGCGGCGGTCGGCGGTGCTGGCGCTGTTTGGGATTGTGGTGAATACGTTTCCGTTTCAGCACCTGGACCGGATTCGGTTCTATGGGGTGTTGCAGCGGACGGCGCTCTGCTACCTGGTGGTGAGTGGGCTTTGCCTGTTGCGGAAGGGCTGGAAGGACAAGGCGGCGATCGCCGTGGCGTGCCTGGTGGTGTATTGGGTGCTGATGCGGTTTGTGCCGGTGCCGGGGTTTGGGACGCCGACACATGAGATCCCGATCAACGATCCGAATGGCAACCTGACGGCGTGGCTGGACCGGCTGATCTTTGCGCCTCAGCACTTGTACCAACAGGTGCGCGATCCGGAGGGGCTGCTGTCGACGCTGCCGGCGATTTCGACGGCTCTGTATGGTGTGCTGGCGGGGACGTGGCTGCGGACGACCCGTTCGACGACGGCGAAGGCTGTTGGGCTGGCGCTGGGTGGGGTTGCGATGACGGTGGCGGGGTGGCTTTGGAGCTATGGATTCCCGCTGAACAAGAAGCTCTGGACGAGTTCGTTTTCGCTGTGGGCCGGTGGGTTGAGCCTGTTGCTGCTGGCGCTGGCGGTGTATGTGGTGGACGTGAAGCGGTGGGGTCGCGATGGAGTTGGTGCGAATGCGACGCCTGCGGCTTATATGCCGTTGATGGTGTTCGGGACGAACTCGATCCTGGCTTACATGGTGTCGGAGCTGCTGCCGCCTGTGCTTTCGATGGTGCAGCTGTCCGGTGGCACGGTTTTGCGGGTGTATGAGAATTGGCTGCGTGGGCTGATTTCGGCGCATGGCTGGCCGGAGTTGGTGTTTGGGCTGACGGTTGTGGCGGTGACGTGGGCGGTGGTGTATCCCTTTTATCGGAAGCGGATCTTCCTGCGGGTTTGACCCGGCATCAGAGAGAGACGATGGCACCGACTCCCGAACCCGAGATTCTTCGCCCGCGCATGCGCGCCGGCTCTGAGCTGTTCAGCGACCGCAACCTGGATCTGCTGTCGCATGTGCTGGATGATTTTCTGCGCATCCCCGGCACGCAGATCCGGTTCGGCCTGGACGGGATTATCGGGCTGATTCCGGGTGTGGGCGACATCATTGGCGCGATGGCGTCGTGGATCATCATCCTGGCGGCGTGGCTGCGGGGCGTGCCGCGAGTGACGCTGGCTCGTATGCTGGCGAATGTGGCGATCGAGACCATTGTGGGCACGATTCCGCTTCTGGGCGATGCGTTCGACGTGGCCTGGAAGGCGAACCGGAAGAACTTTGCCTTGCTGGAGCGGTCGATGGGCGCGGTGCCGAATTACACGGCCGATCCTGCGTATGGAACGGGCTTTGGTGCGGGTGCGGGTTCCGTGCCGGCGCAGGGACGACTGGGGACGACGCCGCAGCAGCAGAAGAAGCATCGCTTCTCAGACTGGATGTTTCTGTTCTGGCTGTTCTTTGGAATGCTTTGCCTGCTGGCGATTCCGCTGGCCCTGCTGGCGTTTCTAGCTGGAAAGTTCTTTGCCATGGGCGCGCATCGGTAAGGTTTCATGGGGCTTGACCCCACGTCTCAGAGGAGAGACGTGGGGTCACCCCGTTTTCCTGCTGTTCCGGATGTGGTGCGGCGTCGTAGAATAGTTTGTGTCGGGGCGTAGCGCAGCCTGGTAGCGCATCTGCTTTGGGAGCAGAGGGTCGGGAGTTCGAATCTCTCCGCCCCGACCATTCACCCCTCTTATCCGCACACAAGTTTCCCGGTTCTTCAACGCACAGCCTTGCGCGGCTGTCGCTGTCTTGTGTTTGCTGGCCTTCCCTGTCCTTTACTTTGCTGCTTTCCTGGATGCTGCCCAGCGCTTCTTCTGTGCGGCTGCGATCTTTGCGCGGGCGGCATCGCTGAGGACGCGCTTTGCGGGTGCCTTTACGGGCGCGACGATTTTCTTGGGACGGCCAGGACCACGCTTGACGACGGTTGGATCGGAGTAGCCGCTGAGTGCAGCGCGAACCTGTTGCAGCTTGCTGATTTCAGCGTCGATGGCGGCGAGAATCTCTTGGGTAGTCATTGGGTCAGTCTAGATGGGTGTCGCAGATATCGCTATTGGGATTTGCGTGAGACGCAGCGCAACGTTGACGAGCCTGCTCGTTTTGGGCGGGTTATGCTGGCTGGACGATGACCTCAACGAAGATTGCAAACTGGCGTGACGCACTGGTGGAACGCATCCGCGTGGAGGCTTTGCCGCCCGAAAAGTTTTCGCACCAGGCGCGGCTGTATGCACTGGCCCGCGCGATTGCCGATGGGGGTACGGATGCCGTGGATGACGATGTGCTGTTCGGTGCGGCGTGGGTGCATGACCTGGGTGTTTTTCTGGGGCATCGGCCGAGCGATCCGGAGCAGTTGAAACGCTGGGATTCGACGACGTATACGGTGGCGCATGCCGGTCCGATTTTGCTGGAGTGCGGCTTTCCCGCGGACAAGGTTGCGGCGGCGATTGAGTGCATTCGCACGCATGAGGGGCACGGTTCGCCGACGACGCCGGAGGGCGCTGTTCTGCGGGATGCGGATCTGCTGGAGCAGTTGGGTGCGGTTGCGGTAATGCGGACCGTGGCGAAGATTGCGCAGGACACGCGGTTTGTTGTGTTTGCGGACGCGGCGGATTCTTTGCGGAAGGCTTTGGAAAAGGTGCCTGGATTGATTCGTCTGGCTGCGGGTCGCGAGATGGCGGAGCCTCGGATTGCGAGTCTGCGGGCGTTTCTGGATGCGCTGGATGCGGAGTCGGGTGGGATGTTGCGCTGAGAATCCCTCAGCGGCTGAAGCCGCTCTTCTCTTTAAGCCGAAGAATGGCATGGCTTAAGCCGTGCCCCTCCGAAGGATGATCGCGCTTTGCGCGATGCCCACTCATGACGATAGGGCTGTCATGAATGGGGCACCCGCCGTCGCTCGGCGGTTGGAGCTTTGCCCTTGCGAAAGAGGTCGCGCTTTGCGCGATAACCCACCCTTGCTTCGCAAGAATGGGCACCCGGCGTGAAGCCAACCTCAGGGGCTGAAGCCCGTCTTGTACTTGTGTGGGTTTGGCACAGCTGAAGCTGTGCCCTTCCGATCTTCCGAAGACGATGGGATTGGGATTGGGCTGATCGGTACGCAAACTAGCGGTCCATGATTGCGCCGTCGTCTATCCATTTGCTGATGGCGGCGATCTCTTCGGGGGCCAGCTGGCCTTTGGGTGGCATGGGGCCTGGGTGGCCGTTGGGGCCGGCTGGGCCCTGGTGCTTGATGAGTTGCAGCAGCAGGCTCTGGTCCGGTTGGCCCGGGATGAGGACGACCTTGTCGCTTTCGCCGCCTTTGAGCAGCGCCTCTCGCGTGGAGAGGTTAAATCCGCCCTTGTGATTCATGCCAGCGTGGCAGCGATAACAGTTCTGACGGAAGACCGGTTTCACGTTCGTGACGAAGTGATTGAGCGCCGCGGCTTCCTGGGGTGTGGACGGATGGAAGGTTGGCGGCGGCTCGACCGCGGGGCCACAGCCGATCAGGGTGAAGGCGAGGGCGGCCAGGGCGAGCGGCGGAATTCGGTTGGGCGTGGCGAAGGGCATCGGCTGTTATCAGGGTACGTTGTTGATCCTGACTCTGTGTGCTGGTTGGGCGGCGCTGCACGATGGGATGGTTGCAACGTTCGATTTCTGTTCAGGCGATGGGTATGGACGGGGATCTGTATGTTGGGCGGGGGATCGGTACCGGCTTTTGCACTGCGGATGCGACAGATGCGCCAAATTTGGCACGTAACCGATCAGTTACGAACCCGGCTGAACACTTGGTGGACGGGTGCGCCGCACCATAGGCTGAAGGGGCTCTGATGTAGATCTCCGCGGCCGGCCCAACGGCATGTCCGCACCCCCAATCGGATTCGCTCCCCGCCGCCTGCCAGTGCGTGCGCTGGCGCTGGCGCTTGCAGCAACACTGCTGCCCTGCGCCTCAGTCGCCGCCACACGGCACGCTGCGGCACCCTTGCATGCGAAGGCTGCACCCGCTCGCCATACAGCGGCTGCGCCCGTTGCGAAGGCAGCTCGCGGCCGTGCGGTTGCGGCTGCTCCTGCGAAGGGCCGTCACGGCAACGCGGAATTAGCGCGTGCCGAGGCCACCTCTCGATCTTCTTCCAAATCTTCACGCCACATGACGCCTGCGGAGAGCCGCCGCGCTGCTGCGGACGCACGTCGCGAGGCCGCAGAAGAGGCTGTAGCGGAAGCTGCCGCAGCTCGCAAGTCAAGCCGCCATGTAGCGGCGGTGTCGAGCCGTTCCGGTCGTGGATCGTCACGCTCGATGGCCGTTGAAGCGAGCAATGCCGCTCCTGTACGGAACACAGCTTCAGCACGGAACACTGCTTCCGCACGAAGCGCAGCGCCCGCGAAGGAAGCCCCAGAGACTGCGGCGGATCGCGAGACGCTGGATCGCGTGCATGCCTGGTACCAGTCCCATGGATTGGCGATGCCCGCGCCGGGAATTGCACCTGCGGTAAAGCCGCCGGAGAAGCCTGTGAAGGCAGTGCGTCCGGCAGCTCCGGTTGTTGTGGCGGATGCGGATGGCGATGATGATGACGACACCACCGGTGTGACTCCTGCACCGATTGTGCGCGTGACGCCGCCGGCTACGAAGCCGAAGATGGCTGCCCACACCGAAGCTGCGCCGGACCTTTCCCCGGTGGCGCGAAAGGCTACGGTTGCGGACTTTGACCGTGCACTGCAGATAAAGACGCAGGCGATTCGTGCGGCGGCTGCAGAGGCGCAGGCGCATACGACTGCGGACGATGACGCAGCGGAAGCGTCCACGCAGATTCCTGGAACGGCGCCGACGGAGCGTGTGGCGCTGCCCTTTACGCATGGCGATCTGCTGAAGGCATCGGCGACCTCGGCCGAATTTCAGCCGCGGCAGGCGACGTTGACGACGCCGAAGTCTGAGAACCCTGACAAGCACGTGAACAAACACACGGATGCGGATGTGCTGGCGAAGTCTGCCGATGCGCTGAACCAGACGGATGGCAAGCGGCCCAGCGTGCGTGCGATTGCGGAGCAGACTGCGATGGCTCCTACGCCGAAGCTGCAACTGCCGAAGCCGGTGTCGATTGCGCATGGAGCGACGCCCGCGGTGAGCGCGGTGAATGCTGCGGGCAAGAACCAGCAGATGGATCCGCAGACGGTTGCGGGGCTGACCGACGAGACGTTTGATGACAACAGCGATCCGGTTACGACTGCCCGCAGCGCGGTGACGCTGGCGGCGAAGTCGTTCAAGGCGGATCCGAAGCCGGTGCTGACGCCGGTGGGCAGCGGCGAGGATGACGATGCGCTTCGTGCGACGACCTCAACCGTGAAGGTGAACCTGTACGACGACCGCGGCAAGCTGATGATGATTCCCGCGATGAAGGGTACGCACGAAATCCTGGTTCACCAGAACCAGATGGCGATTGCGGATGGCCTGGATCGCATTGAAGACGATAACCAGTTGCTGGATATGCGCCGGTACAAGCTGCTGGTGGCGTTGCCGGACAATGCGGCGATTGAGGTGGATGACCGGTTACCGGCGAACCGCCGGTATGCGCGGCCGTGGTCGGTTCGTTTTCTGAACGATCTATCGCGGGCGCACTATGCGCGCTTTGGCACGCCGCTGATTGTGACGAGCGCGGCACGTACGGTGGAGTTTCAGAAGCGGCTGGTCCGCATCAACGGCAATGCTGCGCCGCCAACGGGCGAGGTCGCTTCGCCGCACCTCTACGGGCAGGCCGTGGACATTGCCAAGCATGGGATGAGCGTGACGGAGATTGCGTGGATGCGCGCGTACCTGACACCGGTGGAGAGCGAAGGCAAGATCGATGTGGAGGAGGAGTTCCAGCAGGCCTGCTTCCACATCAGCATCTATCGTCGCTACCTGGGACTGCCGGCGCGGAAGCATACGACTCCTGCGGAGCCACTGCCGGAGCGGACGCTGCAGCAGGCTAAGGCACCGGAGCCGGAGCAGAAGCATCGGCGACTGCCTACTGCGATTCTTGCTACGGGCTTGCGGTAGTCGCTTGGCCCAAGCGACGGTTCCTGCAATGGTGCCGGTTGCCGCAGAGGCGACGCAGCGGTTTGATGGCGTGGATGTTCTGCGCGGCATTTCGATTGTTGCCGTGGTCCTGCTCCATGGGTATCTGCGACTTTTCCTTGAGGGCCACTCGGCTCGTGGACTGTTGCCGCTGCCGCTGTTTCGCCTGTTGTTTCTGAATGGCGGCAATGGCGTTACGGTGTTCTTTGCCGTGTCTGGATTTCTGATTACGTATACGTCGCTGCGCCGTTTCGGCTCGCTGGCGGCGATGCGTGCGAAGGTCTTCTACCGGATACGCTTTGCCCGGATTGCACCGTTATTATTGCTGGTGTTGGCGGTGTTGAGTGGGCTGCACCTGGCGCATGCGAGTGGCTTTCATGTTCATACGCCAGGCGTGACGTTGCCGCGCGCGTTGTTCTCTGCGCTTACATTTCATCTGAACTGGCTTGAGGCTCGTTATGGATATCTGCCGGCCAACTGGGATGTGATGTGGTCGTTGTCGGTGGAGGAGATGTTCTATCTCTTCTTTCCGCTGGTGTGCGTTGCGCTCCTCCGAGCGCGCCGCGGCATGTTGTACTTTGTGGGGCTCGCCGTGCTGTTGATGGTGCTGGCACCGATTGCACGCACGGCGTGGGCGCCGACGGAACTGTATGCGGAAAAGTCATACCTGGGCGGTATGGGTTCGATCGCCATGGGTTGTTTAGCCGCGCTGGTGGTCACGCGGCTGCAGAGGCGCCGAACGGTGCCGTCGGACGTTCGGCTGCTGATGTTGGCTTGGATGGGCGCGATTCTGATGTTCGTTGCTGCACCGCCCTTTCCGATCGGCCGGTGGCACAAGTATCTCGATGTGCGTGATCTGGATGATTCCCTGCTGACGTTCGGCACCTGCGTTGTGATGGCGGCTTTGGTATTGCGCAACCGTGCGGGACGCCGATGGACTGCGCCACTGCGATGGTTTGGCCGGCACAGCTATGAGGTCTACCTGACGCATGAGTTCGTCGTGGTTTGGATCACGATGCTGGCGCTGCATGTTGGGACGACGTACGGGCGGGGACTGCACTACGGCGTTTTGGCGTGGATTGCGTTGATGCTGCTGTTGAGTGCGCCGCTTGGCTGGCTGGTCGCAAAGTTCTTCTCGGAGCCGTTGAATCGGCGGCTGCGCTTGCAGCAGGGTTGATACTTTTGGCGCCGCCACGAACCCACATCTCAAACGCGAGATGTGGGGCACCCAATTTGGACGTGGGGTGGCCGACAGATGCGGATTTTTCTTGTGGCGGCGTGCGGGGGTGGCGCTAGAATTTCAGCCATCTTGAGGGACCGGGGTGGGTGCTATGCCGGATGCTGCTTTTCCTGCTGCTGTTCGTTATGCGGATCTGCCGATGGCGGGTCCTCGCGATGCTTATGATGACCAGCCTGCGTTGACCGAAGTACAGCGCGTAACCAATACGTTCGTAGCGCCCACGAAGACTTTTGCTGACCTGCGGCGGAGCCAGTCGTGGTGGTTGCCGTTTTTGCTGGTGGTGCTGTTCAGCTACCTGTTCAGCGGCGCGGCTGTTACCAAGATCGGTCTGCCGGCGCTGGCTGCGAGTGCCATCCACACCAATCCGAAGCAGGAGCAGCGCTACCAGGAGTCGACGCCGGAGCAGCGGGCGCAGATCATGACCGGAACGCGGGTTGTGATGGGTGTGGTGCTGTCTTCGTTCCTGCTGACGGTGCCGCTTTACTGCGCCATCTTTGCGCTGTTGCTTTGGGTTGGGTTCAACTTTGTGCTGGGCGGCAGCGGGACGTTCAAGGGGATGTTTGCGGTGACGATGTTTGCGTCACTGCCGGGCATCCTTCGATCGTTGCTGATCGTTGGGCTGATGTATGCGGGCGGTTCCGAGAACTTCAACATCAATGATCCGATCGGTACGAATCCCGGGTTCTTCCTGGGTGCGGACTCTTCGGCGTTTCTGAAGTCGGCGCTGTCTTCGGTCGACATCTTCACGCTTTGGTCGCTGGCGCTGATGGCGATCGGAGCGGCGATTGTGGCTCGTGTGAAGGTGAAGAACGGCGTGGCGATGGTGTTTGGGGTGTGGCTGGTGTTTGTGCTGTTGAAGTCGGCCGTGACGGCGATGATGGCGTGAGGTTGAGGAATAGGGATTGAGGAACAGACACTTGGTGCACTTCCCTGCACTACCGGTCCGGGTCGCAAGTGTGGTGCAATACAGGCATCCCCTTTGGACGCCACGATTCCATTTCATCCGCGACGCTGGCTCTCGAACGGCCACCTGCAGACCATCGTGGGCAATTTTCTGCCGCGTGTGGATCGGTTGCCGCCGGCAGCGACGGAGCTGATCCCTGCTCCGCTGCCGACGGAGATGCAGGCGCTGCCTGCTGCCGTTGCGCTGGATCGCACGCTGCCGACGCGGCTGCTGTGCCACTGCCACTGGCAGCCGGATGCTCCGAATGCCGTGACGGTGGTGCTGGTGCATGGGCTGGAGGGGTCGTCGCATTCGCAGTACGTGATTGGCAATGCGAACAAGCTGTATGCCGCGGGATGTAACGTGGTTCGGATGAACATGCGCAACTGCGGCGGTACCGACGCGCTCTCGCCGACGCTGTATCACTCGGGTTTGAGCGGCGATGCGAAGGCGGTGCTGCAGTGGCTGGTGCAGCGCGGGTGCCGGCGTGTGGCGCTGGCGGGTTACAGCATGGGCGGCAACCTGGTGCTGAAGGCGGCGGGCGAGCTGGCGGCGGGTGCTCCGGATGCGTTGATTGGGGTGGTTGCGGTTTCGCCCCCGATGGATCTGGGGGATAGTGCGGATGCCCTGCACCACTGGTCGAATCGAATCTATGAAAAGAGATTTTTGCGGAACCTGCTGAAGCGCTACCGGCGCAAGGTAGAGCTTTATCCCGGAGTCTTCGATAGAAAGCGCGCGGTAAAGGTGTCGTCGATCCGCGACTTTGATGAGTTGGTGATGACGCCGTATTGCGGCTTTACGGGCGCGGATGATTATTACGCTCGCGCGGCGGCGGGACGGGTGATGGACAAGATTGCTGTGCCGACGCTGGTGCTGCATGCCTGCGATGATCCGTTTATCCGGCTGACGGCTTCGACGCGCGAGAAGCTGCGGGCGAACAGCCATGTGACGCTGCTGGAGCCGGCGCATGGCGGCCATTGCGCGTTTCTGGAGGAGCCGGCGGAGAACTACGACGGGTATTGGGCGGAGAAGATGTTGCTGCAGTTTGTGCGGACGTGCGCGGCAGCGACGGCCACGAGAGACCGGGTGCCGATTTGCTGAGTGAGTGGACCGCAGAGTGTGGTGCGGACGATCCCGTGCTGGTGGTGCCGTGGAGTTCGCCGGATGGTGCGCTGCACTGGGTGGACCTGCGCGAGGATCCGTATGCGCTGGATGACATTGAGGAAGCGAACGATCACCCGGCGCTGCTGGCGGCGTTGCGTGCGCTGAACGGGCCCCGGTCACCGGTGTTCACGGCGAAGTGTGATGTGTGGTCGATGGACGCGGACGAGCTTGAAGCCGCGCAGATGGACCTGATGGTGGAAGACGCCGTGGCGACGGCCGGGATGGTCTGCTACATCGACATGGTGTGGCGCGAGCGGACGGTGTTTGCGTCTCGGCACCGGATGGAGCAGATGCTGTACCGGCTGGACCGCATGGCGGTGGAGCTGCCGTACTCGCTGGCGCAGGCCGAGTATGTTCTGCGGCCGGCGGTGGTGGAGCTGGAGGGCGCGGTGGGCGAGGGATTTGCCGTGACGCTGTATGTGAAGGCCGTGGGCGTGGATGAGACGGAGGCGGCAGAGCGGTGGGACGAGGCTCTGCGGGCCGTTACGGCGCTGTTGCGGGCGAAGGAACTGCTGGGGCGCTAATGCTTGCGCTGGGATCGGTCCCGCGCGGTAAGCTAACTGCAGGGAACCAGTAGCTCAGCCGGATAGAGCATCTGCCTTCTAAGCAGAGGGTCGCAGGTTCGAGTCCTGCCTGGTTCACCATTTGCTCTTCGTTCTTGATGGAGAGCTGCAGGCTGTTCTCCACGGATGACCGACACTTCAGGAACGGCTGCATGGCAGTCGACGCTGGTGACGTCCCGCCCCTACGCTTTCCCTTTCAACCGTAAATCGGGTAGTACTCTTACGAATCTCGGAAGGAGATGAGTATGAATCGACGCGAGATGATGATTGCTGTTTCGGCTTCGGCTTTGCTGGGTAAAGGGCTTGTGGCAGAGGCTAAAACCGGCTCGGCTGCGGAGCCTCTGTTGAAGGATTCGAAGGTGTACCAGTTTGAGGATCTGCCTCGGGTGCATCTGGCGCATGGGCAGGAGGATCAGGTGGTGCTGCAGGGGGCGCTGGCTACGGGTGAAGGGTTGGAGGTGCATGAGACGACGCTGCCTCCGGGGCAGATGCCGCACCTGGCGCACCGGCATATCCACTCGGAGTTGATGCTGGTGCGGTCGGGTCTGCTGGAGTTCGATAACGATGGGACGAAGACCGTGGCGGGGCCGGGTGGCGTGTTCTTTGTGGGATCGAACGTGTTGCATGCCGTGAAGTGCGTGGGCGATGTTGCGGCGAACTACTACGTGGTGGCGATTGGACGCGGGTAGCTACCTGCGATCAGGGTTTTGCTGGGCCAGACCGTGGTGAGAGAGATGGGCGTGCTGAGTTTGCGCGCGCCCTTCCCAGCGACAGACTGCCGTGGAAGCGAGCCACCGCATGGCTTCAGTTGCTTTCCCTGCCTGATTCGCTATTGCATTTGGGACTGCGAGACTCGGAGGCTCGGGGTTTGCTTACCCACGAAACAATCAGTGGATGAGGGACGCCTTCTGTTGTGTGCGGCGACGGAGGGATTCTTTGACCTGGCGCGCGACGGCATCATCTTTGGGGATTGCTGAGTGGAGGATGCTGGCCGGATAGATGAATTCTTTACCGTCCTCGAAGGTAACGAGGATGGCATCACTCGTGTTCTGTACGAATTTGATCTTTGCTGGAATAGGGCGGGGTTCCATGCATCTTCACCTCATCATAAAAATGCTACTTAAGTTGTACTGAAATCTGTCGCGTATCAGACTTAGCGAGGGGTTCTGAGATGAAAATATTGCGCAGGATGCGGTAAGTACCGTTTTGGGACGACCTGACGGCTATGCTCTAACGCCCGCGACGTGCATCCTAGGGACCATGGCGAACCGTAAGAGTGTGGTGTTGTCGTTAGTCCTGACGTTTTTCTTTGGCCCGTTTGGCATGTTGTACAGCACGGTGACGGGTGCAATCGTCATGCTGGTGCTGTATGTGGTCCTGGGTATTCCGACGCTGGGCTGGGCGATTGCGGCACTGCATCCGATTGCGATGATCTGGGGCGCGATTGCCGCGAGCCGTTCGAACGCTTAAGCGTTGAGCGGGCAGATTACGGAATCACTAAACCGTTCCATCTCTTCGAGTTGCGGGCTGAACTGAAGTAGCAGCAGATCGACGCCGGCCTCGGCGAAGCGGCCTACCTGATCCTGGACCTGGGTGGGCGTGCCGGTTAAGCCGGAGCGCAAGCCTCGGTTAGAGACGGAGTACTCCTGCAGCGACATGCTCTGTTCGAGCTGGGTGCCCTGTAGCCACTGCTGGTAGTTAGCGAAGCCCTTGGCGTTGCTCTTCACGTCGGTGATGCGGTCGAGTTCGGTCTTTACCGCTGCGTCCGATTCGCGCGTGAAGGCGTAGCCAGCGACGCCGAACTGCATGGGACCGAGACCGAAGCGTTCGCGCCGCTCGCGCATATCTTCAATCTTCCTGGCTACGTGTTCGGGTGAGTCACCATGCATGACATAGGCGTCGCACTTTTGTGCGATCAGGTTCTTGGCTGCTTCGGATTCGCCGCCGGCGTAGATGGGCGGACGCGGTGAGCGGACGGGCTTGGGCTGCAGCACGGTGTTCTGCGTCTTGTAGTAGCGGCCTTCGTGCGAGTGCGTGGGCTCAGTCCAGAGGGCGTTGACGACCTCCAGCCACTCGGCGGTGCGACCGTAGCGGTCGTCGTGCTGCTCGAAGTCGACCCCGTACATCTTTGCCTCTTCCTGCCACCAGGAGGAGACGACGTTGAGGGCGAGGCGACCGTTGCTGATGTTGTCGATGTTGGCAGCCTGCTTGGCGAAGAGCGCGGGCGAGTGGAAGGTTGGGCGCACGGCGACCATGAGCTCAAGCGTCTCGGTGACGGCAGCGAGCGCGGCGGCGGTGGACCATGCGTCGAGGCTGGGCGCGTCGACGCCCTTGATGTCGTTGAGGTTTAGTTCGGCAACGAGGCTGAGGTCAAAGCCGATCTGTTCGCTGCGCTGGGCGAGCTTCTTCGTGTAGGCCCAGCTTGCTTCCATGCCTTCGTCTTCGACGTTACGCAGCCAGCCGCCGAAGACGGGCATCCAGTAGCCAAAACGGAGGGGCTTAGACGGCACGCCGGATCTCCTCTTCGAGGAAGTCGGCGAGATTGTCGAAGGGGTTGAAGCCGATGACGCGCGGGGCGTCTGCGACGAAGTTGGAGAGGGCGTTGACGTCGTAGTAGTAGATCTCACCGTCGCGGTCGTCGATGAGGTACTCGATGCCGCCGACGTCGATGCCTGCGGCCTGCATGATGCGCTCGACGTTCTGGATGACCTCAGGGGGCGGCGTGTAGCCCTCGACCTTCAGGCCTGACTTCGATGCCTCGAGCACGCAGGCGTTGTCGAAGGTCTCAACCTCTTTGATCTGGCAGATGTCTGCGGGGCAGAGGTCGAAGGTCTCGCCGGTGAGGTGGACGTGGATGGCGTAGAGATATTTGCCGCCGAGGGTTTCGACGCGGGTGATGTAGCCGCCCCGTGCGGGGACAAACTCCTGCACGAGCGCGATGCTGTCGTAGCCAAGGTCAATCTGACCCTGGTCGACTGCGGCCTGCAGATCTCCCCTGGTGTTGAAGCGAACGATGCCCTTGCCACTGCCGCCGATGTTGGCCTTGACGATGATGGGATAGCGGAGGCCTTCGGCTGCGGCGACGGCCTGGCTTGCGTCGTGGATGACGCGCGAGGGCAGAAACTTGATACCGAGCGAGCGCAGCAGGGAGTGCTGTGCGGCCTTTGAGATCTCGTAACGGTAAGCTTTGGCGCCGTTGATGACGCGCACGCCGAGGAGCTCGAGATGCTCGAGGTAGGCGAGCGTATGGAAGATGCCGGAGCCGTGGTCGCGGCTGTTCGCCGATGGGCTCATGCGGTTGAAGAGGACCTTGAACTTCGGGTCGTTGCCACCGATGTCGTAGAAGTGGTCGGGGATGAAGGCCTTGTCGAAGGCGACGCCGCGGCGTGTGAGTTCCGCGAAGATGGGCGCAAACCACTGGGGGTGCTCATAGAGAAAGACGAGGGGTGCGGCGACCTCGTCCTTGTGCGAATTCCGCGGCATTACATCCTCAGCGATCTGGCTCGACATGCGGCAATACCTTCCTGTGTGACACCTGTTTCTACTAAGAAGTTTAGACGGTGGGGCGCTGGCCGTGAGGCGTCATTTCAAGTGTGACGCAAGACCCCGGGTCTGAGCGGATAGGGCGATCCCATTCCCTTTCAAGGTGATGCGGCACGCATGAGATCGCTGGGGCATGCACCACCTAAGCGTTAGACGGACTGTGTCTCCGCGATTGCGTGATCGCTGGCAGCAAGCGTCTGTCGCCGCGGATTCCCTTGTGATTCAAGGCTGTCGCCCCTGGCAATTGACTGATTTCACAAGCCGTCCACCCACCTAAACGTGTGATTGCGGTTCCGTGCATACCTGCAAAGATTGGATCGCGAGCGATCTTCGAAAATGAAAGCGTCCCCAAGCATGCCCCTCCGAATATTTCGGTTCTTCGTTGCCTGTGCCTGCACGTTTGTTCTGTTCCAGTTTGTGAGTCTTTACATGAGCTGGTCGAAGCAGGTGATCTTTGGCAGTCTGACGGTGCTGGTCGCGATGGCGATCAACCGTACGGGCAAGAGCCGCCTGTTCACGATTGCGCTGATGCTGCTGTCGATTGCGGCGACGCTGCGTTATGGATGGTGGCGCATCCGCATGGTTGTCGGGTACTTTTCGGACGACACAAATCACCGTTTTTCCATCGATGCGGTTCTGATGCTGGTGTTGCTGTCGGCCGAGGTCTATACCGTCGCGATCATGGTGCTGGGTTACATGCAGACGAGTCAGCGGCTGCAGCGCCGGCCTGTTCCGCTACCTGCGGATGAGGCACTTTGGCCGCATGTGGATGTGCTGATTCCGACGTACAACGAGCCACTGTCGCTGGTTCGGTATACCGCGCTTGCGGCGATCAACATCGACTATCCGCCGGAGAAGCTGCACGTTTACATCCTGGACGATGGCACGCGGCAGGAGTTTCGCGACTTTGCAGCAGAGGCCGGTGTGGGCTACGTGGTGCGTGAGAAACACAATCACGCGAAGGCCGGCAACATCAACCATGCGTTGACGAAGATGAGTTCGCCGCTGGTGTCGATCTTCGATTGCGATCACGTTCCGACGCGGTCGTTTCTGCAGATGACGGTGGGCTGGTTCCTGGTGGAAGAGAAGCTGGCAATGATGCAGACGCCGCACTTCTTCTATTCACCCGATCCGTTTGAGCGGAACCTGCTGCAGTACAACACCATTCCGAATGAGGGCGAGCTGTTCTACGGCATCATCCAGGATGGCAACGATCTTTGGAATGCGACGTTCTTCTGCGGATCGTGCGCTGTGATTCGTCGCACAGCACTGGAAGAGGTTGGCGGCATCGCGGTAGAGACGGTGACAGAGGACGCACACACCAGCCTGCGCATGCAGAAGAAGGGTTGGAACACCGGCTACATGAACATTGCACAGGCAGCGGGTCTTGCGACTGAGACGCTGGCCGGGCATGTGGGACAGCGTGTGCGCTGGGCTCGCGGCATGATCCAGATTCTGCGTACGGACAATCCGCTGCTGGCCAAGGGCATGAAGCTGACGCAGCGGCTGTGCTACTTCAACGCGATGATGCACTTCATGTATGCCGTGCCGCGATTGATCTTTCTGCTGGCACCGCTGGCGTACATGCTTGCAGGCCGAACGATTATTCCGGGCTACTGGCTGGCGATTCTTGCGTATGCGCTGCCGCACCTGATCATCTCGAACATGACGAACTCGCGCGTACAGGGTACGCATCGTCACAGCTTCTGGAACGAGATCTATGAGACGGTGCTGGCGCCGTACATTCTGCTGCCAACCGTGCTGGCGCTGATCAACCCGAAGCTGGGCAGCTTTAACGTGACGGATAAGGGCACGACGTTGAACGAGACGAAGTTCGATCGCAAGATCGCAGCGCCCACAACATGGCTGCTGGGTCTGAACTTTCTGGGCGTGCTGGCTGCGCCGTATCGCTTCTTTGTGCTGGATCCGACGCACCCCGGCGTCGTGCTGAGTAACTTGTTCTGGATCCTGTTCAATGTTGTGATCCTGGGTGTTGCGGCAGCGGTTGCGCACGAGCAGAAGCAGCGCAGAGCATCTGTGCGTATCCCGGTTCATATCCCGGTGGTGGGGACTACGAGTGCCGGTACGCAGGTGCATGGCATGACGGAAGACATGTCAGTCGGCGGCGCTTCGCTGACGCTGAGTGGAGATCTACCGGAGCTGCAGCCGGGCGAGTATGTGCACCTCACCTTCCCGGTGCAGACGGGCAACCGTTCCGTTCGGGCTACTGTAATCCGCCTAAGTTCCGGGAAGCTGCGCGCGCAGTTTACGGGCCTGACCATTGAAGAAGAAGAGACGCTGACGTGTGCGCTGTACTCGCGTGCCGACTCGTGGGTGAATGTGCGCTCGAATGTGGAGCAGGATCGCCCGTTTGTCAGCCTTGGCCGCATCGCGGTGCTTTCTCTTACAGGCCTGAAGCAGGTGGCGCTGGGTCTGCTGCCGGAGAAGCGTACGCCACCGCCGGTGCCCTCACGAGTGGCGTCCATGCTGGTGTTTGCGTTGCTGTCGCTTGCAGGACTGCGGATGGGCGCGCAGACGCCCGCGATGCCGATGGTGCCGCCTGCAGTGATGACGCCGATGTCGGCGGGCATGACGCCGGTGATGGATGTTCGCGGACCGGAGCCGACGCATCTTCGTTTTAAGGACATGGGCGTTGCGGACGAGGCGGAGCTGCGTGGACCGCACTCGTACTACTCGCTGCACTTCATCCTGCCGCATACGCTGCTGCCGCGGACGGCGACGCTTTCCATCGGCTATCGCTTCAGCACAGAGCTGAGCCGCGCTGCGACGGCGTCCATCCGCGTGTCGTTGAACAAGACCTTGATCGCGACGATTACGCCGGACACCGAGGCGATGCATACGGGCCGCTACAACGTGCTGCCCATCACGGTTCCCACGGACCTGCTGATCCGCGACAACGAACTGACCATGGAGTTCATCGGCAACGGAGTCCTGCGCACAAGCGGCAAGTCACAGGCCGAGGTGCTGGCACGCATTGCGAACGCGAGTGAGCTGGTGGTGAGCGGCGCTGCTCTTCCCTTCCGCACGGACATCTCGCTGCTACCGCTGCCACTGTTCGACAGCGACATGCAGGGCACGACGACGATTCCCTTCGTCTTTCCGACGCAGCCCGATGCGAAGACGATGCAGGCCGCAGGCATTGTTGCTTCGTGGTTTGGCATCCTGGCCAGCAACAAGCCCATCCGCTTCCGCGTTGTGATGGGAGCTGTGCCGGCGGGGAACGCTGTGGTCTTTGTGAACAAGGCTTCGCGACAGGCGTTTCTGCCGGCGACGTCGCCCGGAGCTTCGCTGCAGTTGAGTCCCAATCCTTCGGACCCGGATGGCACGGCGCTGATCGTGTCCGGTGACAACGGCGACCAGTTGATCCAGGCGGCGCGTGCACTTTCACTGAGGGCCAGCCATGTGGACACGGGTGAGCCGCAGGAACTGCTGGGCAATGTTCTGCGTGTCGATAATTTCTCGATGCCTGCCGCACGCACGATTGACGATGCGCCGCGCTGGGTGCCGACCGACCGGCTGGTGCAGCTGAGCAAGTACATTACGCAGAACGCGGAGACCACTGATGGATCGCGTCCGGTGCCGGTGTACTTCCGTGTGCCGCCTGACCTGTACTACGGCGAGACGGAGAATCTGAACCTGCTGATCCGGTATCGTTATGACGCGCGGGCTGCTGCCGAGGGATCGGCTCTGCGGACGTTCATCAACGGCACGCTGATCAATGAAGCTCCCCTGGAGCCGGGCGGCGGCAAGACGACCGATGGACAGCGGCAGACGCTGCTGCCTGTGGCGAACATGCGTCCGTTTACAAACACGCTGCAGTTCAACTTTGATTTTGTGCCGGCGCGTGGTGCTGCGGGAGCCCTTACGAAGGGCAGCATCCTGAAGAACTCATCGCTTGATCTGCGGAACCTGAATCACTGGGCGCAACTGCCGAACCTGGAACTGTTTGCCAATGCCGGCTTTCCATTCACGCAGCTTGCCGACCTGGGGCGGACGGTGGTGATACTGCCTCGCCAGCCGAGTAACGCGGAGATCACGCTGTTCCTGGATATGCTGGCCCACTTCAGCCGGCAGACGGGTTACCCCGCACTGCGGGTTGAGGTCTCCGGACCGGACGACCTGGTGCGCGAAGATCGCGATTACCTGATCCTGGGCGGGTACAGCACGCAGCCTGCATTTGCTGCACTGCGCGACAACCTGCCGATTGCGGTGGACGCCGATGGCGTGCACGCCAAGGCGATGGATACGTACCTGACGCGCGCGCAACGGTGGTGGTACCAGATCACAAGGCAGACGCTGCCTGATCAGGACTTTGCTCGCGATACGGGCCTGGCCGACTCGGTGATTGAGGGCATCCAGTCGCCGTATGCGACGGATCGTTCGCTGGTGGCGGTTGCCATGCGCGATGACAGCGTGGAGCCGATGTTTGCCGATCTGTTCCTGGAGCGTTCGCAGTCGAGCGATATCTCACGCACGGTGAGCGTTCTGCGCGGGAATCGTTTCCTGTCGTACGACCTGAATGTGGCTCGCTATCACGTGGGCAATATCAGTTGGTACACGGGTATGCGGATCTGGCTGACGCAGTACTTCTTTATTCTGCTGATCGGCGTTGCACTGTGTGCCATGATCCTTAGCCGATGGCTGCGCGACTCTCTGCAGAAACGCGCGGATGAACGTCTGAGTTCCGCAAAGAACGAGGCGCACGCACTGGTCTAAGGCTTACAGGTCAACAAGCGTCTTGTAAGCTCTAGGCGACCCTTCATGAAAATTATCCAGGCCACCTTTGGCGTCTTTCATCATTTCGAGTTGGCGCGTGAACTCGACCGACGCGGGCACCTGGAGCGCATCTACAGCACGTTTCCGTGGAAGCGGCTGGAGCGCGAAGGCGTGCCGCACGACAAGGTGGAGACCTTTCCGTGGATGCACACACCGCAGGTGATGCTGCAGAGCAGGAACCTGCTGCCGCAAGCGCTGAAGCGCTTCTGCAACTATCGCGTCGCCACAACGCTGGACACCTGGATGAGCCGCCGCATGCCGCCGTGCGATGCGCTGATCGCGCTCTCCGGCGCCGGGCTGAAAGCGGGCCGGCTGCTGCAGTCTCGCGGTGGCATCTTTCTGTGCGATCGCGGATCGACCCACCACGCGTACCAGACCAACATTCTGCGGGAAGAACATCGCATCTGGAACGTTCCCTATCCAACCTACGACCCACGGGTTGAACCCCGCGAGATTGAGATCTATCACCAGGCGGATGGGGTCGTTGTTCCTTCGAACGTGTGCCGCGACAGTTTTCTGCAGCACGGGCTGGCGCCCGAACGAGTCCACGTGATTCCGTACGGTGTGCGGCTGGAAAACTTCCGCCCGGATGGCGCGCCACCCGCGGGACCGGACGCGACCTTTGAAGTGCTTTTTGTTGGCAGCGTAAGTCTGCGGAAGGGTATTCCGTATCTGCTGAAGGCGTTCGCTGCCTTGCCGCACACGAACAAGCGTCTGCTGATCATCGGTGGCCTGGACCCGAGCTTTGCGCCGCTGCTCGCAACGCTGCCGCAAGAGAACGTCGAGTTCCTGGGAACGATGCCCCAGCCCAAACTGATTCCTTACATGAGTCGCAGCCACGTGATGGTGCTGCCTTCCATCGAAGAGGGACTGGCGCTGGTGCAGGGACAGGCAATGGCCTGCGGATGCCCGGTGATCGCATCGGTTGCCACAGGCTCAGCCGACCTGTTCACGGACGGGGTGGAAGGCTTCATCATCCCGATGCGATCGGTGGACGAAATCGTCGATCGCCTGCAGCGCTTTGTTGACGACCCGACGCTGCGGGATCGCATGAGCACCGCCGCCCTTGCGCGCGTGCAGTCTATCGGCGGGTGGCGTGAGTACGGCGATCACTGGGAGAACCTGCTGCACCGGCTGACCGGAAAGGCCTGAGGCAGTCGCCTTAACCGCAACCATGGCAAAGGCGGCCGGAAGACCCACGACCGCCTATACGCCCTGGATGGCAGCACCCTAGTGTGCGGGCTGCGGTGTGTTGGTAGAGGGTGTGGTCGGTGGTAGGGGCGGCCCCTGCGTGGTAGGCGTGGGCGGCTCAGGGCTGGATGCGGGATTGACGGGGTCCGGTGTCTTCGCGGCGTCGCCGGTGGGTGTCGGCGTCGTCGTGGTTGACTTTTTTGCAGACTTCTTCGACTTGGTGGTCTTGGTAGGTGTCGCGGTCTGCGCCGCCAGCGGCAGGGCTGCCGGCAATGCCAGCGTGAGGGCGAGGCCTGTCATCGCAAAACTCTTCAGGAAACGAACCATCGGACTTCCTCCATGCCACGTGTGGCGGCAGAGGATAAGAGCCGTGCGGGCAGGGATGGGATGCCCGTCGTGGCAGACACCGTCTCCGAGTGGTTGTTTGCTGTGTCGCTACTCGATGGGAAGCATGGGGATATCGTTACGGGAGATGTGACGGGGCACGGGGCGGCCAGTGGCGTGACGCCATACGGCGAGCAGAACCAACGTGAGTTCCAGCCCGCAGATGCCGCCGATGCCGTAGTGCTGCCAGAGGATAGGCGAGAGTGCCGATGCGACGGCGCCGCCGACGAAGTAGCACGTCATGTAGAGGGTGTTGATGCGCGAACGTGCCTCGGGCCGCAGCGCGAAGATTCGTGACTGATTGCCGAGCTGCGTGCCCTGCATACCCACGTCCATGGTGATGACCACGGCACCGAGCGTGAGCAGGTAAGGCCACAGATGCAGGTGGCCCGCCGCCTGTGCGTGCAGGGCGACGCGCTCCGTAAGGTAGATGCCGATGAAGGACAAGCCGAGGATGCCCAGGCCAACGGAGATGACATAGCGCGGTCCACGGCGGTCGGCTAGTTTGCCTGCGGTCGAGGCCACGGCTGCACCGGCTGCGGCGACGAGGCCGAAGGTGCCGGTGACGGCTGCGCCCTGGCCGTGCGATGCCATGACGAAGGCGAAGGTGTTCCAGAAAGCCGAGAAGGTGCCGAAGCTGAGCGCGCCGACGATGCAGCTCTCACGCAGCAGCGGCTCCTCGCGCATAAGGTCCCAGAGCGAGCGCATGGCTTCGCCGTAGGTGAGCTTCTCTTTCGGTGGCAGCTCAGGCATCAGGCGCTTGACGGCGGGCACCAGCGCCGCAGAGACGAGCGCTGCGACGAAGAAGACGACACGCCAGCTTGCAATGCGTGAGGTCATGTGTGCGGCGAGTTCGGAGACCCAACCGGCGAAGGTTCTTGCGAGCAGGACACCGCTGAGCAGGCCGGTCATAACGACGCCGATGGCCTTGCCACGCTCACGCGGTGCTGCGAGATCGGGCGCGATGGGCAGAACGATGTGGGTGACGCAGGCCATGGCACCGGAGGTGGCGGAGAGCAACAGCAGGAGCGGCAGCGATGGCGCGCACGCCTGCAGCAGCAGCGCGATGGAGACCATGCCGAACATTCGCATAATGAGCTTGCGCCGTTCGAGCGTGTCACCCAGCGGCGTGAAGCTGAGCATGCCGAGCGCGTAGCCGACCTGCGTGGCCACACCCACCTGGCCAGCGGCGGCAGCGTTGACGCCAAAGGTAGCACCCATCTCCGGCAGCAAGGGCTGGCACAGGTAGATGGTCGACACACCGACGCCGCAGCACAGGCCAAGGAAGCCGAGGTGCGCGTGCGGTTTGGTTGTGTCCGGGGATGCGACTTGCTGCATCGTTCCAGTTTACTTGGCGTGTGTTGTGGCTACTCGCCGAGTGCTTTGCGGAGGTTTTGATTTGCCGCTGCGAGGCGCGCTTCGGCGGCTTCGCGTGTCATGCCCAGCTTCTGCATGACGATGGCGGTGCGTACATTACCGGCCTGCTGCAGCAGCGATGCGGCCTGCTCCGCGGATGCGCCGGTGGCTGCGGCGATGATGCGTTCCGCACGGTCGACGAGCTTTACGTTCGACGTCTGCACGTTCGTCATCAGGTTGCCGTAGACGTGGCCGAGCTTCACCATCAGGCCGGTGGAGAGCATGTTGAGCGCGAGCTTGGTTGCGGTGCCGGCCTTCATGCGGGTGGAACCGGTGATGACTTCAGCGCCGGTCGCAGGCGTGATGGCGATGTCGCTCGCAGTCGCCACAGGCGAGCCGGGCACGCAGGAGAGGCCAACGGTCAGGCAGCCGTGCTGCTTTGCCATCTCCATGGCGCCGAGGACGTAGGGTGTGCGTCCACTGGCGGCGATCCCAACAAGGACATCCTGGCCCGGCGACTGGTTGAAGCCGTTCGCGAGCAAGTCGATGGCGCCCTGTTCGCGGCTATCCTCTGCGCCCTCTGAGCTGACACGCAGCGCGGGGTCACCACCAGCCATGATGCCGACGACGAGATCGCGTGGCACGCCGTAGGTCGGCGGGCACTCGCTGGCGTCGAGTACGCCGAGGCGGCCGCTGGTGCCGGCGCCCATGTAGAAGAGACGTCCGCCCTTCTGTACACGCTCGTAGATGGCATCGACGGCTTTTGCGATCTGCGGGATCTGCTCGGCGACGCGGGCGGCTACGGTTGCGTCCTCGTCGTTGAAGACGCGGAGCATCTGCTCGGTGGGAAGCGTGTCGATTTGCTCGGAGGCGGGATTGCGGGTCTCGGTGAGTAAGTTTGCTAGCTGCATTTCCTGTAACTCCAAAAGGCTTGTCCTCTTGAGCGTAGCGCAGATGCATCCCCTGACGCGCCTATCACCCGCCCCGCAGCCCTATCGCCGCGGAGCGGTTGGCTTCACTTCCTCACTCGGCTTGTAGCTCTCCTTCTGTTTCTTGCCGGTAGGGTCGAGCTCTTCTTCGTCATCAGGTTTCTGGTCGCTGTCCTGCACGGTGCGTTTCGGTGCGGCGAAGGGCTTCTGGATGCCTGCCTCTGCGGCGGCGCGTACGTCCTGCTGGATGCCTGGTGTGCTGAGCGCGGCCTTGTACTCGGCGACGGCCTTGGGGCGACTGTTGCCCGTCTGCGTGTCGTAGAGCCGGCCCAGGTAGACGTGCGACCATGCTACGGTGCGCGGGTCCTTGCTGGTGGCGATCACCTGCGTGAAGCGGTCGTATGCGGCCTGCGGGTCGCCCTGTGTCAGCTTGACGCGGGCCATGATGTAGAGCGCATCGCCAGATGTCGGATTGGCTGCGAGTTCTTTTTCTGCAAGCTCTTCTGCGCCCGTGCGGTCACCCTTTTGCAGCTTCAGTTCCGCCTGGTCGATGGTGGAGAGGGAGCGACGTGGCGAGCGGGCGTGCGTGATACCCGCGCCTGCGACGAGGTTCGTACTGTCCGGTGCGAAGAACGGGATCTTCTTCGCATGGCTTACTTCCGACGGCACATCCATGCCGTAGACCATCTCGCCGATGCTCTCCTTCAGGCTGACGCCTTCGCGGTCCTGTATGGCGAGCTTGTCGTAGAACGAGCCGGTGAGCACCCAGCCCGACTCCATATCGAGCAGCACCTGTTTGCGGCGCACGGCTTCGGCCTTCTTGTCGTAGTCGATCAGGGCCTGGTTGTAGGTGTCGATCTCGGTGCGAGCCTTTACGGCACCCGGCTTGGAAGGCTTTGCGAAACCGACGTCCATCAGGCGCGCTTCGATGGCCTTGATGAGGCACTCTGTGGTCAGCGCGACGATGTCGCTCTTGTAGGTGAAGTCGATGGGCGCATCGCTCACCGTCTTCAACAGCGGCAGCAGGCGGTTGGTGGCGCCGGCGCGTGCGTAGATGATGGGGTCGACGTTGTAGAGCAGGTACATGCGACGGATCTGGTCCATCTGCACGCCGGCCGCGCGGTCGCTGACGGACATGCGTGAGCCGGGCGAGGTCTTGCTAATGGAGGGATCTTCGATCTTCGCGGGAGAGACGGCGATGAAGTAGTCCGTGCCGTAGATGCGCGCGTTCACGGCCTGCGGGCTGAGCATCGGCTCGAGCAGGACAAGGAAGCGTCGGCCATCGTAGCTGGAGACCGGCTGGTGCAGGTAGATGTTGGTCTCAAGCAGCATGCGGGTCAGGCTGTCATGCACCTGGAGTACGGCGTCTTCGTACTCTGCGCGATGCCGCATGAAGATGCGGTGCAACTGCGCCTTTGCGGCGAAGTCGCGCAGCAGGGGCAGCACGCCGATTACGTTCTGCGAGTCGGGCGGCAGATCACCCTCGCCGACGGAGAGAGCGAAGTCGGGCGGTGCCGAGAGAAAGAGTGCAAGCGAGACGTACTGCGCCAGGTTGCGGGGGCCGGGCTGCTTGTGCGCGTCAATGTAGGTGCACGTGGTGTCATGCGCGGCCTTTGCTTCAAAGCCGGCGCCGACGGCTTGGACCATCTCGGCGCGGATCACCGCGCGGACGGGCAGCGAACTCTCGATGCCGTTGTCATAGCCGCAACTGTTGAGCGCCGCGGCCATGGTGAAGAGGGTCTCGCTGGTCTCAAGCGACACGGCAGATCCGCTGGCCTCAACGGCGCGGCGGACGACCGTGGACGACGGCTGCTGCGGTTCCTGTGCGGACTCGTCCTGCCGGTTGGAGGAGGAGGACGACGAGGACGGACGCTGCGCGGGCAGCGTGGCCGCGCCCAGAGCGAACGTAAGAAGGAGCAGCGGAACTGGAGAGAAAAGACGCACGGGTATTCGACGGACCTCAGCCAAAGGTGTACCAACCGCTGAGTCTAGGCCGGTGGTTTGTGTTGGTCAAACCCCGATGGATCAGCCCCGAACGACAACATCCGCGAAGGTCAGCACGACCGACCCGCGTACGGGCTGGCCGAAGACCTCTGCCGGCTGAAAGACGCCGGTCAGCATGCGCTGGCGAAGGGCTGCGCCGGCAACCTCATCCAGTACGCCGGAGAGAACGTGGTAGTCGTAAACACGGCCGGCACGGTCGACCATGGCCTGCACCACAAGTGGTGCATCGTCTACGCTGCCCACCGGCTGGACGCCCGCGGCCGAGTAGAGATAACGCGGTGCGGAGAAGCCCACCAGCGGTGTGTCATTGGCCTCGACGGCCTGCTGCGGAGCGACTGCGCCGAGCATCAATGCACCGCCCACAGCAGCGATCATCGCCGCAGCGACGCCGACCTGCAGGCTCATGGGCCGTATGGTGTTCTCCCAGAACATTTCCACGGTGTGGCGCAGGCGGCCAGTCAGCCGGCGTTCTGCACGTACCTTCTCGTGCGAGAGCGCGAGGCGGATGCGCAGCGACAGATCATCCGGCACGGCGACCGGTCCCAGCGCACGCAGAGCGTTGTCCGTCAGCGCGCGTTCGAATCCGAGCTCGTCCTCGACGCGCGGTTCGGCATGCAGGCCTACGCGGTCCAGCAGGTGCTCCAGTTTTTCTGGGGAGAGACTCATCGTGCCTCCTTGGATGTTGCGGCGACGGTCCGGGCTGCAGATTGTGGTGCCTTCTTATGCACGGGTCGTGCAAATTCGGGAAGACGGGCACCCAGCAGCGTGCGCAGGGCAGCGCGGCCGCGCATGAGCCGGCTTTTCACCGTGCCGATGTTGATGTTCAGAATTTCGGCGATCTCGTCGTAGGCCATGCCTTCGACTTCGCGCAGTATGACGACGGTGCGAAAGCTCTCGGGCACATCGCGCAGTGCAGCTTCCACCGTGGTGCGCAATTGCGCCTGGCGGGCGTTTTCGAAAGGAGAATCGCGCTGGTCTGCCAGTGTGTCGCGCAGGGAAAAGGTCAGTTCGCCGTCATCGTCCGTGGACGAATCGCCGTCGATCGTGATCTCTGCCTTCTTGTGCCGGACCCACCAGCGCCGGCTGTTCGAAGCCTCGTGCATGGCGATGCGGTAGATCCAGGTGCGCAGGCTGCTGTCGCCGTGGAAGCCGCCGATGGAACGGAAGACCTTGATAAAGACATCCTGGGTGACGTCTGCGGCGTCGGCCGGGTCAGCCAGGGAGCGCAACAGCAGCGAGTAAAGTGGGCCGCTGTACTGCGCGATCAACTGCCGGAAGGCGTCGTCCGACCCCGCCTGCAGGGCTGCAACCAGCGCGAGATCCTCGGCACGTACTTCGGGGCGCACGACGGCGTATGTTCCCGCCTCGCTGAAGCCCCCGCCGATCGCGCCTGAAACCGGATCCATCACTGCTGCCCCGTTCATTGCCTGCCCCTCAAAGGTACGATCTGCGCGCCCCGCACGCAATGGCGGGATGGCTGGTTTCGGTGTGCCATCCGCCGGCGGATGCCAGAGTGCTCTCGCTCACTCTGCATCTATAGACACCATTGCCGGGCTGCTTTGTTCCCGGAAAGAGCGCTCTTTTGCGGGATTCTTGCGATGGGATCGCCGTGGAATGGCATTTCATGTCGGCAAAGAATTTTCGCCCGGGCACCGCAACCTCGGTAGGTAGGGCTGTGTCTATCCCAATCGAAACGGCTCCGTGGCAGGTGGCACGGAGTTTAACGGGAGATTGCACTATGAAGACCTTTGCGCAAGTCATGCTGATCGCCGGGCTGGTCGGCGCCGCTGCCATTCCCGCCGCCGCCGACGCCCAGGTATACGTCCGCGTCGGACCGCCGCGGCCCATCTTCGAGCGTCGCCCGCCACCGCCGCAGTATGGCTATGTGTGGCACGCCGGTTACCACCGCTGGGACGGTGCACGCTACGTCTGGGTTCCCGGCCAGTACTTTGCTCCGCCGCGGCCCCGCGCCGTGTGGATCGGCGGCCGCTGGGTTCACGGCCCCCGCGGCTACTTCTGGCGTGATGGCTACTGGCGCTAGACCGCAGCAAATCATCTTTTACCAGCAGACACTGTGGGGCGAGCCAGAAACCGGCCGCCCCACCGGCCCCTGGAGCCCCGGTTTTACTCGGAAGGGCAAACCGGGTATCCTGAAAGGAGTGGGCCTGTGGCGCAGCTGGGAGCGCGCTTCCATGGCATGGAAGAGGTCACCGGTTCGATCCCGGTCAGGTCCACCAAACTCCCTTTAAAATTTGCGCTTTAACGCGTGCCCAGCGGTTCGCACCACCAGCCTAGGTGCTGGCAGGTGCCGAAGACTTTCCATGGTTCCCGGGTAGTCGTAGCCTTAGGCAGATCCATGAAGCCGTGCGCGGCGAGTTGCTGAGGGCCAACACACATCAAAGAACCGCCTCCGGTCCCCTTCGCTTCCATCGCTCCGAAATGAGCGGACCGGACTGCACTGGCTGGTGACGTGGCTACGGCAATTTTGTTCGGTCAGCACCTAAACACAATCAGGGCGGATCATATCGCTCCGATTGCACTCGAATTCGCATGATGCTGTTTCTGATGTTGAACGAGCCAGCCCACTCCAAACCAAGTATTTTATATCGCACGATATATTACGCCGGAAGGGTGTCAGGGTTATGTAGTGCGTGGTATAGAATAGTGTGAACCAGTTATGGGACGTCCACGCGAATTCGACATCGACACGGCCATCAAGACGGCGACTGAACTTTTCTGGCGAAAGGGCTACGAAGGCACATCGCTTACTGATCTCACCGGTGCTATGGGCATCACGGCGCCAAGCTTCTATTTTGCTTTTGGAAATAAGGAAAAGCTCTTCCGGGTGGTCATCGAGCAGTATCACGAAAAACAGCTGGAACTTCTCGAGAGTGCACTTCGGGAACCGACCGTGCGAGGTGTGGCAGAGAAGTTTCTCTATGGCTATGCCGACGTCCTCACCGGGCCATCTCACGCGCCTGGCTGCCTCGCTCTAAACAGTTCTCTTCCTTCTGCAGAAGACGACGCAGTTCGCGCTTGGCTCGCCGATCTACGCGGTGAGTTGACTATTCGACTTCGCAAGCGGTTTGCTAAGGCTCGTGGCACGGTCGAACTTCCGATGAATGCCGAGCCCGACGCGCTCGCGCGCTACATTGCAGTCACTGCGTCGGGCCTCGCGGTAGAAGCTCAGTCGGGAGCGAAACGTAAAGACCTACACAGCACGATCGCTGTAGCTCTCAGTGCTTGGCCTTCAGCAGATGTCCTAAGACCGGAACAGAGGTCGACCAGCCGCGAGAGCGCGTCCCCTCGCATTCGACAGTAGTGTTCCTAAGTGCTCAGCTCGACGCCTCTATGCGATAGAAACAACTGCGATGTTGCGATGGACGCCTCACACCAATGAGGTGGCCACATTTTGGAAGCAGATTCCGAACAAAGTAGATCCAGCGATGGAATTGCTTAGGCCGCTTTGCGCTCGGCTGCAAGAACGACAAAGAGAATGGTGGAAGGGCTGGTGGAACGGTTATGCCAGCTATGAAATGTTCCGTTATTCACAATCAGGTCCCCTGTCCTGAGCGTTAGTTCGTGTACCTGACCATCTTCGCCAGGATATCCGGCGTTCACTTCACCATCCATAACTATGGCGAGATCGATGCTGTCGGTGCGATGCATCCCGTCGCCTTCTCTGCCTGGGACCATTCCCGGGGTGCCCATGTCGACTGAGGCGGCACGTTCAAGCGGTGCCGGTCCGTCCGGCGTCTCGGGAGCCAGCGTAAAGAGATCGACTCGAATTCCACCAAGCGGACCAAACATCCCCAACGGTTTATATTCGCCCAAGACCTGCTCTGGCGTTCGCGGCAAGTCGGGAACCTTGTCGAATCCCCAGATGTTGGTGAGGAAGTCGACTGTGGCTGTGTCAATGGTATCGACTTTGGTGGCTACGCCAGTTTTGCCCTCAGCAGTGATGACTCTTTGGATCTTCATTTGTTCTCTCCTGATTCAGTTCGAATGCTTTGCTTCGGTTTAGACAGCGCTCAATCCGCCGTCTACGACCAGATCAATCCCTGTAATGAAGCTGGCCTCGCTCGAAGCAAGAAAGAGAGCTGCCGCCGCGATCTCCTCGGGCCGGCCCATCCTGCCAAGCGGTGTGGCCTTGACGAACTGCGCTTTTCCCGCCTCAGTCGCCTCCTTCGAGCCGAACAAGCCGTCGAGGATCGGTGTTTCCGTGGCTCCAGGACTGAGGACATTCGAGCGAATGCCTCGATCCTTCAGTTCCATGGTCCAGGTGCGGACGAACGATCGGAGAGCTGCTTTCGTGCCGCTGTAGGCGCTTCGGCCTGGCGTCGCCTTATCCTTACCTGCAGAGGTAATGAGGATGATGGAACCACCGTCATTCATCATTGGCAGAGCCTTCTGGACGGTGAAGAATGCTCCGCGCACATTGGTATCGAAGGTCTGATCGAAAAACTCAGGTGTTGCAGTTGCGATTGGGCCTATTCCGACGAAACCCGCATTTGCAACAACGACATCGATCCTCCGCCCCTCTCTAGAGACAACCGAATAGAGCCGATCCAAATCCTCCAGCTTTGAAACGTCGCCCGGAACCGCGGTGACGTTCTTGCCGATCTCGGCCACTGCCCTATCCAACTCAAATTGGCGGCGGCTGGTGATGAAGACGTATGCGCCTTCCGATACGAAGCGCTTTGCGATAGCCAGTCCGATTCCGCTGCTGCCGCCCGTGATGATGGCGACCTTTCCCTGTAGTGCAGGCATGTTGTGCCCCCTATGGCATCGATGCAGTTGTATATCGATCGCTATACAACAAGCGACAACCCAGCGATCGTACTATATCGTTCGCTACAGTACAAGCGACTGAGGGGGAGCTAGGCGCAATGGCCGGAAATAGGCCCTTGCTGCATCACCAGCGATTGGTCCCAAAGCAGAAAGTGGAATGAGTAAGGAACAAGGCGCTGGATTCGATCGTTTCAAGGTTGAAGAATTCGAAGGTGCATCCGTTAAGATGAATTTCTCCAGTTTTGAACATCCCCAGATCATGATCGCGGCAGGAGCTAGTGAACAGGAGTTTCACGGCTTTCATAGAGAGCAGGTTTTCTCCCTCCATAACTGCCTGCTTTCGGATCAATTCACCTTCGAAACGGTGCGTCTCAGCAGTAATGCCAGCAAGCAACCTCCCGCAATAGCGAGTGGAGGATGAAATCCAACTGAACAGGGTTGACGGCGGGATGGTGGAGCGGGCGCTACCGCACTCTCCTCGTGGCCCGAAAAACAGTTTTACTGATCAAAGAAGCGCATCTAGGACATCCTTGGCGGAGGCGCGATCACCGTGGCCGTGGCTGATCTTCTCGAAGAGGATCTTCCCGTTGTGATCAAGAATGAACGTTGCTGGGTAGGCCGTCTCGTGCGGCGCATCCCAACGCAGACCGTAGAGGTTCGTCACCTTGTAATCCGGGTCGATGACCAGCGTGATATTCGTGGGAAGATCTGCCTGCTTTGCGAGCGCCTCTTTCGCGCGCTGATCAAGTTCCGCCGGTGGCCCCGGGTAGACAAGAAGGACCATTGCTTTTTTCGCCGCGAACTCCGTTGCATGCTCGATGAAGTCATGAAGCTGCTTCTGGCAGAAGGGACACTGGTAGCCCGGGTAGCCGCGCAACACGATCAGTACCGTTGATGCCTGTTTGAGACCCTTCGATAGCTGCACTGACTTACCCGTCGGCGTACTTAGCGTAAAGTCCGGCGCAACCTCGCCCACAGCAGGGGTCTGCGCGTACAGGGCTGTACCGAACAACGTGCTCGCAACTATCGTGACTGTGGCCAGTTTTCGGATGAGGGAAGTGCGGGACGATGCGCTGAGAAGGTGACGCGATAACGTTTCGATGAGCATAAGGTTCCTTGTCTCTCGGTAGCCTTGTTTGGCGTTACCCATTCGACAAAGAACTTGCCCAGAGGTTACAGGTTTTCTCCACGCGCCGTTGCCAAGGCGAAAGGCTTGGCATCCGAGCCGACAATTGCTCCCTGTCCTGCCTCCTGTGCGAAGAGGATGAGATGGTGGGCACTTTCCCACGTTATGCCATCGGATCTGTTCCGAGGGACGTTGACGGTAGCGTCCGTGTCCTGATGGATGGTCGCAACGGTTGCGAGCGAACGAGCGACGGCAACATGCTGCAGGGAGCGTCCGCCATTTTCTCCGCGAAGGACTTTGGAAGTTGCAAGATCGTCTGTAACTATGGCGACGATGTTGAGCGGTCGTTTCGAGAGCAACTGCGTTGCCGAGAAGTGAATGGCAATGCTGCCGCCCTGGATCTCGCTTGAAAGTATCCGAAGATTGATCTTCTTTTCTTTGGCCTGATTTGCAAGCGCTTGACTCAGTCGAGCTTCATTGCTGCCAACAAACTGCTGCTGACCGTCGACGACCATCTGCGGGGTGTACACGCTGTCCAGACCGAAACGGGTGGCATATCGGTCCTGCCGATCCGTATAGGTCGATGATGAAAATGGGTCTGTCCATCCCAGCCGGTTCCAGTAGGTGACATGTTCACTGATGCCGACGACGAGTTGACCTGTTGCGGTCAGTCTGCCGTTCACCTTGCGCAACAACTCATCTGCAGGCGGACAGCTGGAGCACCCTTCCGAAGTGAACAGCTCGACGAGCACGATGCTCTGCGGCGGCTCCGTATGCTTCGCCTGAGAGAGCGCTGTCGGCAACGTGGATACTGCTAGAAGGCATGCGGCAATCGCCGTAATCGTTTTGCGAACGGGATTCATCTCTGGCCCCTCCGAAGAGAACCGCTCATGAGACGCATCCAGATCGCGGGGGTTACAACGTGGTTGTAACCCTTTCGCACGCCATAACTCTAATAGTGCAACGGGCGCTAAACAAAGTGGCTCGGGGAGCTGGCATCGCCGAATGAAGAATGAGCGCGACATCAGGGATGAAGCCAGCATGATCGCTTCCATCCTCGCCGGTGAGACACAGCTCTATCACGAGCTGATCCGTCCGCATGAGCGCAGCGTTTATCTGATGGCCCTGACTTACATGAAGAACGAGAGTGATGCTGAGGACGTTGCGCAGGAGGCCTTCCTGAAGGCTTATCGCAATCTCGCCGGTTTCCGGGCCGAGGCCAAGTTCAGCACATGGCTCATTAGCATCACCTTAAATGAGGCTCGCAGCCGGCTGCGCAAGCAAGCGAGCGTGCGGATGGAATCGCTCGATGAACTGATGGACGATAGTACAAAGGTCTCTCCGGCACTGCTCCGTGACTGGCGCGAGATTCCATCTGAAGCGATCGAGCGTGGCGAGATACGTCACTTGCTGCAGCAGGCGGTTGCAGGCCTGCCGGAGATCTATCGTCGGGTGTTTTTCTTACGGGAGGTGCAGGAATTCAGCGTGATTGAGACGGCAGAGGTGCTGCAGATCAGCGTCCCATCGGTAAAGGTACGGCTGCATCGCGCACGCATGATGCTACAGCGGCAGTTAAGCCCCGAGCTGAGAGCCGCGACATCCAAACCAAAGAGGAGGTGGCTCCCATGGTCATAGAGTGCAAACATGTTTGGGATTACATCTCCGACTATCTGGACGGCTCCCTGCCGCCCGAGACGCGTGCGCTGGTGCAGAAGCATCTCGATCACTGTGAGATCTGCTCGGCCATCCTGGACTCCACGCGGAACATCCTCGTCCTCACGGCCGATGATCGTGTCTTCGAACTCCCGGTGGGTTTCAGTGATCGTCTGCACCAGCGGCTGAACGCTGAGATGAACAAAGGCGTAGGTGATTCTTCCTAGACGTTGTGGACGATGCGGTGGGTCCACCACTCGATGACGACAAGGATCAGCGAGACCACGGCGAGTACGATCTGGAATGTCTCCGTGCGTCTCTGCCTGCTGCTGACTGGCTGTGCCCGCCACTGCGCTGCTGGCCGACTACGCAGACTGCGAATCCTCCAGACGACGTACAGATTAATGAGCGATCCAACGACCGCAATCGTCATCATGGGAATGCGAATCGCATCTGCGTGGTAGCCGGACGCAGGACGATTCAGTCCCGCTGCAGTCGCAAGTGCGCTCAGTCCAATCAGAACGCGCACGCCGCTGATCGCCATGACGGCGGTACACAGGCTCTGCAACACGATGAACGAAAGACTCGTGATACTTAGGAACCAGTTCGACGGTCGAACTCGTCTGCCATCTGCTGGCGAAGCGTCTGTGTGTGGGCTCATAGGAAAGGCAGAGTTATGGTCGTCGCTGCTCTGGCTTCCAGAATAGCGGAGAATTCTTGAGACTTCGCTGTAACCTCTTCCGCGCTTACGTCTCTAACGGGCGGAAGCTTGCTCCTTGCTTCTCAGCCAGGGCTTTTGGAATGAGGAATATTGTGCCGGAAGAAGCGTTGCGACTCGACCGAAAACATCCTCTTGCCATTCGATGGATGCACTGGATCAACTTCCCGATCCTCTTCCTGATGATCTGGAGCGGGCTGCTGATCTATTGGAATGACTCCGACAACGCGTACCAGCATCCGCATGCGGTGTATCGCATCGGCGTTGGATCCTTCACGTTGTTTCATCTGTTTCCAGACTGGTTCTGGAAGGCGATCAACGCGCCAAACCATGTCACGCAGGCACTCGGACACCACTTCTTCTTCATGTGGATCTTCGCCGCGAACGGCATCGCTTATGTTCTCTTCCTGATCATCTCCGGTGAGTGGCGATTCCTGGTGCCGCAAAAGCGCAGTCTGCAGGATGCCGTGCAAGTCACGCTGGTCGACCTGCATCTTCGCGAAGGATTGCCACCTCAGACGAAGTACAACGGTGCGCAGCGTATCGCTTACTCCGCTGTCATCCTGATGGGCGTCGGCATGCTGGTCACCGGACTCGCGATCTACAAGCCAACACAGTTGCATTGGCTGACCTCGCTCCTGGGTGGGTATGAGATGGCCCGATGGGAACACTTCTGGCTGACGATGAGCTTCATCGGGTTCTTCCTCGTTCATGTGGGTCAAGTGGTGCTGGCGGGGTGGAATAACTTCCGCGCGATGATCAGCGGTCTTGAGATCAAACGCGCTGATGAGCCTTCCGTTGAAGCAGAAAGGAAGTCCTGGTGATGGCAACCGTCGAAGAAGAAAACAAAGTTATCCTGGCGCGATCCCGCAGGCACACGCGCCGGTCCTTCCTGGGAGCGGGGGTAGCCGCTGCCGCAGGATTCGGTCTCTACCGGTGGATCGAGGGCAGGCCCGCCGAAGATGATCAACCCATTCCGTATCGAAACGCCTTTGAAGCCAATGCCGCAATCTCGCAGGCACTCTTCCACGATCACGCATTGACGCCAACCTATCCGTTGCATCAAGCGGAGAACCTGCGGGTGAATGGTGTCTTCGGCCTCAAGGAAGAACTGGTTCCAGAAAGCTACCGGCTGCAGGTGGTCGGCTCCACAGCAGTTGAGCAGCATCCTGGCTTCAGCCGGGACGTTACTGCCTGGGAGTATCGCTACACGCAGACGAAGTCAGCAGAAGATCCCGGACACGATACGAAGAGCGCTCCGCATCACGCGAACGATGCAAAACAAGAGAAGCCAGAGCGTGGCCGAGAGGACGCTGGACAAAGCGATTCCACCCTCGCGCCCGGCACGCCGGGCCTGTTACTCACCATGGACGATGTTCTCAAGCTTCCGCGACAGGAACTGGTAACGCAGTTCAAATGCATCGAAGGCTGGAGTCAGATCGTTCTATGGGCCGGTGTTCGCATGGCTGATTTCATCGAGGCTCATCCGCCTGAGAAGATTGCCGGACGCGAACCGAAGTTCGTCTACATGGAGACACCGGATGGGGACTATTACACCGGCTACGACCTGGCCGTATGTCGCCATCCGCAGACTCTGCTTGTGACCGAGATGATGGGCGCACCGTTGACCCAGTTCCACGGTGCGCCGCTGCGGCTGCACATGCCGACGAAGTATGGCTACAAGCAGATCAAGCGGATTGGGTTGATCAGCTACACAGACTTGAAGCCTGATGATTACTGGACCAAGCTGGGATACGACTGGTACGCCGGACTGTAGAGGGTGTCTTCACCCTAATGAGCGCGGGACAAGGATAAACATGCAGTGTTTGAAGGTGGACGAGTCTGGCTGTTGTCCCATGGATGGGGTGGCGGTGCGTGGCAACCTATTTGAACGGCGCCACTGGCTCTACGCATTCTTTCGAGAACGTGTCTTTCGCGACCATACAGAGGAGATCAAGCGCGCTATCTTCCCTCGAGAGGGCCCCCGTCCTGGGACGCGTGTGTTGGAGTTGGGATGCGGCCCAGGCTTCTATACCTGCCGGCTTGCGCGCATGTTTCCCCAGATACAAACCATCGGCATCGACCAATCGGTGAGCCTGCTCGAGTGGGCTCGGTCGCGAGCGTCAGAGTCCCGCCTGGACAACTGTTCCTTCCGCCACGGCGACGCGTGCGCGCTCAACGCCGGTCTGGAAGAGGTGGACGCGATCGTGGTGTCACGCCTGTTCCTGATCGTGCATGACCGTGAGCGAATGCTGTCCGAGATCTTCCGCGTTCTGAAGCCTGGCGGCAAATGCTTCGTCGCAGAGCCGACAACGCGATTCAAGACAAGTCTGCCGTTGTGGTTCATGCAGATCTCCGCGCTGCTCAGCGGTGGCGGGGTCGCGGGACAAAGACATTCGCCTTCGGTCAAGGTCTTATCTCCTGATGAGTTCGGACGACTCATTCACTCTCAGCCGTGGCAGCAGGTTGAGATGGTGTACCGCGATGGCTACCAGTACGCCGTCTGTGCGAAGCATGAAGTGCTGGGACCAGTCGCTGCATCAGCCGCATCCCTGGACAGAAACGCAGCGTGAGCGTGTCATCGCGGCGCTTATTATGTCTCGCCGAAAGCCTCATTTGTGCGTAATGGACCCGGAAACCGCTTCTGATGCGCACGCCTGCCGATAGTCCGGTGGGGCTGAATGGTGACCCAACTTCCTTCCGGCATGGGAGGCAGCAGTTTCTGGGCGATGATTGTGGAGAAATGCGTCCCGCTCTCCTTTGCTATCTTCTGCCGAAGATGAGGATGTGTTGCAGTGGCAGCGTTTCGATTCTCCGCACGAGAACGAGACCAACGGCTGCCATCTCTTTTTCCAGCTGACCCACTGACATCTTGTGAACCTCTTTGATCGGGACGTTTGGATCTTCCTTGCGGTATTCGACGAATGCTACGCGTCCATTGGATTTCAATGAGTCGCGAACGCTCTGCATGACCTCGTAAGGGTAGGCGAGTTCGTGGTACACGTCCACGAAAAGCACCAGGTCGACAGTACCGGTCGGCAGGTGTGGATCGGTTTCACTGGCCTTGATGACCTGCACGTTTGCGATTCTCTTGGCGGCGGCACGTTGCTTCAGCGTCTGCAACATTTCCTCCTGCACATCGACCGCCAGCACCTTGCCAGTCTTACCGACCTTCGGAGCCATGCGAAAGGTGAAATATCCGGAGCCTGCTCCGAGATCGGCGACAACTTCACCGGAGTGCAGTTGCAGGGCGTCAAGCACTAGGGAGGGGTGCTCCTCAGTGTCTCGCTGAGCGCGGTCCAGCCACTCGATGCCTCCGGGGCCCATAACCTGGGCGATCTCTCGGCCCATGTAGAAGGTGCCTGTGCCGTTGGGATCGTGGTTTGCACGTGTCTCGTAGCGCTGTGGAGATTGTGTTTGCGACGAAAGAGAATGGGGGCCGAAAACTACAAGGGCGAGCGCCAGGGCCGGTACGAGATAACGCATGGTGGTGAGTGTAGCGCAGGCTGTTCGGTCGTCTACATCCACAAGCTTTGAGCCACCTGTCAGTGTCACGAGCCCGGGAGTGTCTGGACTGAGCAACTTAGCGCCATGTCTGCTCATTCCGTCGGAACACGGGTGCCAATCCGCGAAAGTACCCCTTGATCTTGCACTCCTGGTAGGCGCAGCATCCAATACACATGAGTCAGCCCAGGCCATCGGTCGTCATCATTAACGACAACGCAAATACCTGCGTGGGCCTGGCGGAATTGCTGGAATTGTGTGGGTTCGAAGCTCATTGCGCCTTCAGTGGTGCAGACGGCTTGTACAAGGTCACGGCCCGCCGGCCAGATGCGGTTCTACTGGACATGAATATGCCGGACATGAGCGGGCTTGTGGTGTGTGCCGCCATTAGAGGCCGCGCAATCATTGCGAATACAGCCATCGTCTTTCATTCCGGCGAGCAGAAACCAGCTGAATTGAACGGAGCTGACGCGTTCCTCACGTATCCGGTGCCGTTGGATATTTTGTCGGCCGTGCTCCACGCCACGATCGCAAAGCGCCGGGCAATCGGATTAGCCCAAAAAGAAAAGACGTAGGTGACAACGCAAGCCCGAAATATCCGTTTTGCGTGAGAAGAAGTGAGCCGTTGCAGATGGTTGCGATCAGAACATCGCCATGGGCGCCCGATCTCAAATTTCATGAGTTCTCCTCGGTGACGCCCTTGACGCTATCGTCGGCAGGCACAGATGCCTATCATGCGTTTGTATTCGCCTCGCGAGCTGCAGAGACAAAGATGCGATCCTCATACAAGTACGCGATAGCACGACGCGGGCAGTAAGTTTGAGGTCCGCGTAGAACGGACTGGCTAGCCGATCCCTGGGAGGTCACAATGAGTTTTGGATCAGTCCTGTTTACACCGCTGGTCAAAGAGCTTCAGGAGCGTTACGGAAGCCGGCGGCAGTATGAGCGCATGGAGAAGTCCAGCGATCAACAGGATCGCCTCACCGACTTTGAGCAGGAGTTCATTACTGACCGTGACAGCTTCTACTGGGCCAACACCAGCTCCACGGGCTGGCCGTATGTACAGCACCGTGGTGGGCCGAAGGGCTTTCTGAAAGTAATCGATGATCAAACGCTCGCCTTCGCAGACTTCCGGGGCAACAAGCAGTACATCTCCACAGGGAACCTGGGCAGTGATGATCGGGTCGCGATGATCCTCGTGGACTATCCCCGCCAGGCCCGTCTCAAGATCATTGGGCACGCTGAGATCTTCGAAGCGGAGAAGGCGGAGCCGTGGCTAGCCCGCGTGCGTGTAGAGGGGCATCCTGCGGTGGTCGAGCGTGTCTTCGTCATACACCTCGTCGCCTACGACTGGAACTGTCCTCAGCACATCACACCGCGTTACACGGTGGACGAGATCAGGCAGTCATTGCGTGCGACAGAAGACCACGTACACACTCTCGAGCAAGAGAATGAAGCGCTGAAGAAAGAGCTGGCTCGTCTTCAGGCTGCTCGCTGAACTGGTACCGACACGCGGTTGCAACGAGCGCTACAGATCCAGCTCTACCTGAGACGTCGGTGTTGAACAACAGAGCAAGACGTTCCCACCTGCTGGGCGATCAAGCGGCTCCGGGGCATACGCGACACTGCCGCCGATAAGTCCGGACTCACAGTTATGGCAAACGCCCACCCGGCAAGACCACCGAACCGGCACATCGCACGCCTCAGCGAATGCAAGAAGGCTGCCGAACTGCGGATTCCATGGAACCGTCAGACCACTCCGTGTGAATGAGACGCCTGGCCCCTCACCGGCAGTTCCTGGTGGCGGGTGTGGTGAGCTTGCACGGGTTGCTGCGATGCCGGGTGTAAGTGCCTCGCCCGCTCCGAATGTCTCGCTGTGAACGCGGCTTGCGTCCACACCCCAACCATGCAAGCCTGCAGACATCTGCGCGAGAAAGGCCGTGGGACCGCAGAGGTAAAAGTCAGCCTCGGCCGGAAGACCTATGCTCTGGAGATGCGCGACCTCAAGGTGACCCTGAATGTCATAGGACTGTCCCGCGAGATCGCCAGGGTCGGGCTGGCTGTAAGCCACAACACTTCGATTCAACGGCAGTCGCGCCAACAGTGACCTGACTTCGCCTGCAAAGGGATGCTCCTTCCCGCTTCGTGCGCCATAGCACCACCAGACCTGGCGTCTTGATTCACCTGCATCGAGGGCCAGTGCGTGAAGCATGGCCAGAAGCGGGGTGACACCGATTCCCGCACTCAGCAGCACGACAGGGCGTTCGTTCTGCGCGAGCGTGAAGCTGCCACGCGGGGCGCTGACCGGGAGCAGGTCACCCACGTGTACATGATCATGAAGGTACTGACTCGCAACACCGGCGGTCCGTTTGACACTGATGCGGTAGATCCCGGCATCCGGCGCACCGGAGAGGGAGTAGCTTCGGACCACAGTGCCTTGAGCGCCGTCGATCGCAAGCCTTAGGGCCAGGTACTGACCAGCGAGCGGGTGCGGCAAGGTTGTCTTGTCCTCTGCTTCGAGGACGAACGAACGAACAGCGTTGCTCTCCTGTTGCACTGCCGCGACGCGAAAGGAACGGAAACCTGTCCACGGTGGCGGGGGTGCAGACGAGGGTGCCAATCCAGCGTTGCCGGTCGACTCCTCCGTCGCCAATAGCGCCTCCAGTGAGCTTCTCCAACCAGCGCTGAGAGCCGGAACTCCCAGTGCATTCTGCAGCCTGTCCCGAGGATGTCCAGGCAGGTAAAGCAGTGCATCGATCTCTGCCACAGTGACGGTCTGTGGCCCGCTCGCCACCTTCACGATGTCGTCCCCTGCCACGATCTCGCCTTCCGTGATGACACGGCAATAGAACCCAGGCCGTCGATGGGAGACCAACAACGCTGGCATCTGCGGATTGTTCATCCGCAAACCCACTCGGTAGCAAGTAACTCGCGGCTGTGTCACCTCAAACACGGCTGTACCGATACGGTAGCGATCCCCGATACAGACTTGATCATCGGCAAGTCCATCGACCGTCAAGTTCTCCCCAAAGGCTCCCATCTCGAGCGAGCTCACCCCGAGGAGCTGCTCCCAGTAGTGGTACGACGCGATCTGGTAGACCATCACCGCGCGATGCTCACCGCCGTGGCCTGCGAGATCGCCCTGGCCATCTCCATCAATATTCAGGTGACGCGCCATCACCCGGCCTTCAACCGGCCGCTTCCAGACGGCCGTATGGACCATCCGGCCCTGCCACTCGATATCCCGTGGAGGACCAACGTTGATTGAGACCAGTGTGCCCATGCGCATCCACCTTCTGGAAAGAGTACGCGCTGCCGTCCGTCGCTGCCGTCATGGTTTTCTATGAGCCATTCGGATGGCACGGGGTAACAGAAAACCATGATTGGTAAGGAGAACCCGGCGGTAGGCTGAGCTTCATGATGCCAGGGCGTCGTGATGTCGAATGTCCAAGGACGTCGGCGACCACAGGAGGATCCTCATGGTGGGACCACCGGCGAGGTCCGATGCGGTGAGGAGCCATCTTGCCAGCCTTCACTTCGTTCTTGTTGAAGATTCGTAGGCTAAGAGCTGCGCAGAAAGGTTGATCTGCGTCTCTTCGCACGGCGAACAACTGTGATTGATGGCGGAAGCATCTTTGTGGGGATACTTAAGGAGCGATCTCTATGTCACTGTGGGACAAGCTGACCGGCGAACTCGTGGACATAGTCGAGTCGCCAGAGGGAACGGCTGAAGACCTTGTGGTGCGGTTTGCGCGCTATCAGAACGAGGTGAAATACGGCGCGCAGCTTGTTGTGCGGGAAGGCCAAGGGGCCATCTTTGTGAACGAGGGCAAGTTGGCGGACACCTTCACGCCGGGTACGTACCAATTAGAGACGCGTAACCTGCCTGTGCTGTCAACACTGCGGGGATGGAAGTACGGCTTCAACAGCCCTTTCAAGGCGGAAGTGTACTTCTTCAATACCAAGCCACTGCTGAATCAGCAGTGGGGTACACAGCAACCCATTACCCTGCAGGTGGAAGGGTACGGCTTGGTGGAGTTGCGAGCCTTTGGTCAGGCGGCGTATCGCATTGCTGATCCGGTTGTTTTCTTCCGGCAGCTTGTTGGGACGGTCGGCTTACTTACAGGCCGGATCCTGCTGGACTATATCCGCGGCATCATCGTGGCGCGCTTCACAGAGTTACTGGCACAGTCACACCCAACGATTGAGGACTTGGCAACGAACCTTGGAGTGCTGAATGCGTCGGTGTTGCAGGGGATCAATACGGTGCTGCAGCCGCTTGGCCTCGAGGCGACGCAGTTTCAGATCGAGAGTATCTCGCTGCCCCCGAAGCTGCGCGACGAACTATTCGAATACAGCCGCTTGCAGAACGTGGACATCGCCCGCTTTACGCAATTCCAAACGGCAAAATCCCTGACGAACTTAGGCAGCGGTGATGGGGGCGGTGTGGGAGCACAGAGCATGCAGATTGGCGTGGGACTGGCCGCTGCACAGCAGATCGGCCAGGTAATGAACACGTCCTTTGCTAAGGCAGCCGGCAGTACAGAGCCCCCACCGGTCCCTGGCGAAGCGGCCTTCGTTAGCTATCATGTGGCGATTGACGGTAAAGCCGCCGGTCCATTCTCGCTCGACCAACTGCGCGCGCACATTGTGAATGGCACTCTTAACGGCAGCTCGCCGGTGTGGAAGCCCGGGATGGCGAAGTGGGCGGCAGCCGAAACCCAATCACAGTTGCAGGCCTTGTTTTCGAAGGAACCACCACCTCTTCCGTAACGCAGGACACCATGTCGAAGGCTAGTGTAAAAACCGGGCTCAATGATCTGACCGTGAGCTGCCGTCAGTGTGGCAGTGCGAGCATGGAGCGGCTTGACCGGAAGGAATACCGCTGCACTCACTGCGGCGCCATTACGGTCATCAGCGATGACGATGCGGACCGCGTGGAGACGTTGCTACGCAATGCGTTGCACGGTTCACCTTCAACGGCCGCCAATCCGCTTGGGCCGACTCGGCTGTCGCAGGTGCGCACGATAGCCCTGACGGTGGGGGCACTTCTCTTCTTTTCAGTGTTCCTGATTGTGCTACCGTCGCGCTCGCGGCGACACAGTTCAGTGCCGACTGGCCATGACAGCGTCGTGCCGCTTTCACAGGTGGTGCTATCCCCACTGCAATGGAAGCAGGGATCGAGCTGGGAGGGAACTTACACCGGCCTGGTGTACAACCACAGCGGCTTTACCATTGAGGTGCCGCGCTACGGTCTGACGACGTACCGGAAGGGCTTGAAGGGAGATACTGCAATCTTTGACTCTGACATACAGACCCTGCAGCCGGGCGAGTACACCGCGGTCAAGTTCCGCGTCATCTCTTCGGAGCCCCACGATCGCTATGAGGTGGAGCCGCCTACAGAGATCGATAAGAGCACAGACGAAATTGCGAACGTGGTGCTCTCGCAAGCGCAATTTGTTCATCAGCAAGGAACAGCAGAATATCGCCTGATTGGGGTCGTACAAAACACCTTCAACCGCCCCGTAACAGGACAGGTTCAACTGATGCTCTACGACGGCAACAAGCAGGTGGCTGGCACTGCGAGTGGATACTTCTCAGACATTCGTCCCGGCGAAAAGGCGCTGCTGTCCCTGAACGCCAGCTTAGATGGCAAGGACTTGCCGGTACCGACTTACGAATATCTGATGAACGCACACTTCACCGACCGCACCCGTTGATGCACGAATCGCGAAGGACAAGACGATGATGGGCCAAGTCACATGCTCGTACTGCGGCGCCAGCTTGGAGTGGAATGGTCCGGGAACCCAGGTCTGCCCGCAATGCGGAGCCACGCAGCCCGAACCGAGAGCTACCGTAGCAAATCGGCGGAAGCAGATTCTCAGGTACGCCGCGATTCCCGTGATCCTCGCGGCTCTCGTGTGGGTGGGCTTGTTCTTGTCCTCCACGAAGCATGCCGGCCCTTCGGCACCCGCGCCCATAATCAATGAGAATAGTGCGGCGACAACAGTTCCGGGGACCCGCATTATTCGCGTGGACAATCCTGCGATTCGAATCATACCGGCTGGTGTGCACTTCGAAGCACAAGACGTGTTGGACACTCCCAACGGAACCGCAGAGTTGCCTCAGTTCGAGACTCGGCTGCTGGTGACAACGCATGCCCCGAGGCACTTGAGGGACGAGGGAGGAGGCAGCGTTTACCTGGGAGAAGTACGCAACGACAGCCCTGACATGGTAGCGATCACGCCAGACGTTACGCTGGTGCTGATGCGGAAGGGTCGCGAGGTTGGACGTGCCACGAGGAGCTATGCGGACTTGGTTCCAGGCATCGGCGTTCCCTTCTTCTTTCACTATGATGACGGCGCGGCAGCGGCCTTTGATGAGGCGCGGCTACAGTGGAAACCCACAAAATCGTACAAGCTTGGCGATTCCAGGCACGCGCAATTCGTGACCACCGTGCAACCAGGACTACCCAAGGAAGGCTCTAGCCAGACGCGTGTGTCAGGCTCGGTGCAAAACACGGGAAAGGCTGCGGCGGCCGTGTCCCTGTATGCAATTCTGCGCGACGCGAATGGTCTGATAACCGGGTTTGAGCATAGCGATCTACCCAGGATGAAAGCGGGCGAATCGCGCAACGTGTCGCTTACGGTCTATACGTACGGGTCACCCGGTGTGCGCGCGGAACTCACCGCATTGCCGGTCAGTGAAGCTACCTTGTAAACGGAGTCACTCGCTGCACACGCTGAGCCCAAGAAAATTCTTCTCGACATTCCTTGAGTGAGCCCAGCCGCTTGGGTTAAGCAGAGCAAAGACAGGCAATGCGCTAAGCCTTAGCTGGTACTTGGGGCAGAATGGATCTGACGCTGTAGCGCCATGCATTGGCGGGAAAAGTATGTGAGGCTTTGCTCGTGTTCACAAGGTTGATAAGGAACGCTTCAATGGCTGTTCGGCTATCCACAATACTCTTCCTCTTCACACCCTCCCTCAGCCTTCTCTCGCAGGTGCCAGGCCGGGAGCTTACCGGCCTGTCCGCCACTCTTACGGTGCGCATGGAGGAAGAAGGTGCAAGTGGAGTCGAGCCACTTGCCCGGGTGCAAGCGCAGGTGCAGCGATGGTCGGAAGCTCTGGGGCCGATCAAGCCGGGATCCCAGCCGCAGATCAAGCACGGTGCGGCCACTACCGTCGCTGCGTGGAGCGTCCAGTTCACTAACGATGCAGGCTTCCTGCACGCGTTTGTGACCACCGCCGCGACAAGCGCAGTTTGCCATGTACGCGCGCAGGCCGGCCTGAAGGCCATGTTCTCCTTGACGGGCGCACTACAACGCTGTTCCACAGAGCTGCAGTCCTCCGCTCGTGAATACGCAAAACTTAATGGAGGGGCTACGCCCAGCCCAGCATCACCTCACCGCGAAACCGACACGTCCGCGCGTTCGACGACATCGAGCACAAGGTCTCCTACGAATGCGCCGCCGAAGCCGGTCAGTGCAGATCAGCCGCCCGCGCACCCGGAAAACTGGGAGAGGGTCAGCGAAGTGCTCTTCCGCACCTCCTATGGAGGTGGTTACGGCGGCATGATGATCGTCCAGTATGAGCCGCTCGTGCTGTTCCGCGATGGCACTTACTTCGAGGCCTATGACACCGCCCTAGAGGATCTGGACCTACCGCAGGAACGTCAGCTTCGACCTGTCCACTGGGGAACGTGGAAGGCAAACGGCGGTACCTACCTCTTGAGTGACAACCGGGGCAGGCCGCACGATTACAAGCTGCAGGATGGCAATCTCTTTCGTGCTTTTGCTGCCGAACAGGGTGGTCCCCTCCACAAGAGTTACAAAAGCGTCTCGGGTGGCGGCAATAGCGCCGTGGGAGGCGATGTCGGCATACTTGTCTCAAGCAAGATGAGCTTTGCCGCAGACGGCCGGTTCAACAGCGGACAGGATGTCGGGATCATCGGCAGCGGTAATACAAGCGGAGTAGCCATTGCGGGAGGCTCCAAAAAGCAGTCCGGCGTTGGCAGTTATCGTTTGCATCACCACACCATCGAACTGCGCTATCCGGGCGGGCGATCGGAACGACGGTTCTTCGCCTATGCTTCACACCACGATCCTGCGCTCTTGGATCCCGAAATGGTCTTTCTTGGAGATACTCCTTACATAAACGACAAGTAAGGTGGGCTCGCGAGTATCGGCGATTGTTTAGCTGGTTAGTTGCCTACTTTCAGTGCGTCAGCAACTTCGATCGGGCGGTCTGATTCCACGATATCGGCACCGTCCTCGATCACTTTGCGGTAGGCTGCGGCTCGCTGCTTCATCATGGGCAATTTGTCGTATGTTGGAGCTGTAGCCACCATCACCTTCACGCCCCGCCCGTGCAGCGTGTCGTACAGCGGCTTATTCTCCGGGACGCCCTTCGATCCAACATAAGCGATTGCAATGTTCTGCCAGGGATTCCTGCCGCCGCCTCGTAACTCTTCATCTGGTCGAGGTTGAAGAGGACGCACGCCAGGAGGCTGCGATGGTCTGCCTCGTAGAAGAACCTCGCCTCCTCCGCGGAATGCACCGTGAAAAGTACCGTGCGGAACGCATCCTGATGGCGGACTGCATCCAGCCTCAATGGCGCAGGAGCATCCTTGATATCCAGGTTCAGCACCGTCTTGCCCTTAGCCCACGCGATCAATTCATCCAGGGATGGAGGATGCGTGTCGACTACTCTGCCAGTCGAATTGATCGTTCTCTTACTCGGCAAGATCTCGCGTAGGTGGCGATCTTACGTTCATTGACCGGTCTGCAAGACCTTTGCCTCGATGGTTAGGGTATGCACGATGCCGTCGTTGCTTTGCGCCTTGATGACGATGGGTACCGTGCTCCCGATATAGGAATACCGTGTGGAACAGCCGCTCAAGGTAGCGGATAGGAAGAGGAGCGCCACCATCATGGCGACTAGTGAGGCTCCGCGAAGTGCCCTGCAGCGGCGAAAGAGAACGAGTGGAATTGACAGAGCGACGGCGATCTCAGCGGCCCTGCGAGTGAGATCCTCTCGCAGGGCACGCTTCGTGGTGACAAGACTAAAAGTGATGTCAGTGGCCCCAGACCCGGCATTCACCTTCACGGCCGAGAACTGACCAACTGCGTACGACGGCAGATCTGCGGAGTAGCTAAGATTCACATCGGCTGCCAAGCTCTGGCCTGTAAGGGGAGCGATGCGGAGTTGATAGGATCCGCTCTCACCCACGTGGAAACTTGATGTCGGAGCGGAGAGCAGGGTCAGGGCGAAATCCTGCGATCCGCCGGTGAAAGTCTTATCAGTGTTCGTAAGCGGCAGGAAATTGACATCGCCACTGTAGGCCAACGAGATCACGTGGGGGCCTGCACTGGTAACGCTGCTCGTTACTATGGCCTGCGTTCCGCTGAGTGTGGCGGTACCGATGGGGTTGCCGTTGTCTAGGAACTGCACCGTCCCCGTCGGTATGCCGGTCGTCGTAGAGAGCACGGTGACGGTCAGAGTAAAGCTCTGCCCTGCCGCGGGAGAAACAACCGAGGAAACGGCAGTGATGCGGACAGGAGCACGCGTGATGGTGAGGGCCGCGCCGCGGATCTGCTGGGTGTAGAGACCGAGATTTGGCCCCGCAGCTGCGGGCACGATGGCGTAGGTGCCTGCGTTGCTAGTCGTCGTTGCGTTTGTACTGAAGGTCTCAGTGAATGTATCGCCGTTTTGCTGGCCCGTGATAGTTCCAGTAAGTGCAGGGTTCGCTGTGCCGTAAAGGCGCGTGGCTGCGTTCGCCGTCACGACCAGGACGGCAGACGAAATGGGCAGCGAGACAGAAGCTGCAGCTATGTTGTAGTTTCCCGTATCCGAAGGCGTAAAGACTACATGCAGCGTCTGCACGGGTACCTCGACGGCAACGCTGCCCGCGGGTGGGGTGTACGTGAAGCTGCCTGGCAGTGCCGCGCCACCGATACCCGTAGCGGTCGCGTTCAATTGCGCGGCACCGAGGGGCGTTGCGTACGCAACGGCTGCCGGCGCAGGCCACCGGATGATGGGCGTAGCCCTGGCGACAGTCGTCGTGGCCGTCTTTGTGGTGGCAGAGTAGCTGCCGGAAGCCGCCTGCGAAGCCCGTAAGGTCACGTTGCCCGCGCCGGTGAGGTGCACGGTCGTGCCACTGATTGTTGCCGGACCGCTGATGAGTTGATAGGTGAAGGTGCCAGGCGAGTTCGAGGCTGCACTGACGTTAAAGTCGGCGTCGCCGAAGGTGTGCGGTGGAACGTTGAACGTGATGCTGGACGCGGTCTGCGCGCTGATGACCAGCGACCCGGTCGCGGATCCGGTGTAGTTGGGGTCGGTCACCAACGCCGAGACTGAGTAACTACCCGCCGCCGAAGGTGGAGTCGGAGCACCGTCGTAGCTGACGCTAACTACAAGGCCGGCTGGTGAGGTCACAACCGTGGCCGCGTGGGGGTTGCCGTCGTAGGTGGCGGTCAGTGAACCGAGGGTGACGGTGGCGGTAGTCTTGTCGACAGTCAACGTCGCAGTCGCATCCGTTGCTGCATAAGTGCCGTCAGCGGCGACGTGGAAGGCGATGGGATAGGACCCGGCCACCAGCGTCGAGGTTGCGTAGCTGGCGGTGCAGGTAAGAGGCGACGCTGCACCGGTGCAGGTGGCCGTCACCGCGGCTCCGCTACTTACTTGGAACGTCACCGCGCCGGACGGTGCGATGGTCTCGGAATATGTGAGCGAAGCACTAAGGGTGACAGAGGCGGCGCTGTAGGTTATGGTCTTTGCCGCCACTGTGGCGTTCGTCGTAGCGGTGGCGGCCGTCGTTCGGCCGTTTAGTGGAACGATCTGCTGCGAGCCGGCGGGATTGGAGCCGTCATAGGCGATGCTCAGTTGACCGGTGATGGAGCCAGTTGCCGTTGACTGAAAAACTACGTTGAAGCGGCAGGTGGTTCCGGACGGGATGGCGGAGGGCGAGGCCACAGCCGCCGGGCACGCCGCTGTAACGGTGTCAGCAGCGGTGCCCCCGGCGTCGAGTGTGAAGCTATTGCTCGCGCCCGGGGTGGTCGTAGTGAGCAGCGGGGTATACGTGGAAGGCACGCCCGGCGTACCGGCAGCCAGGGGCAGCGCACCCGCACCGAAATTCATGAGATAGACAGTCTCCGGACTGTCGCTACTGCGAACATTCAGGGCGGTATCAGCAAAGCGAATGGTCGCGGGTGTGTTCTCCACCTCGTAGATGGGCTTTTCCACGGCCTGAGATGTGTAGAAGATGTTGCCCTGCGCGTCGATCGCCATACGACGGGTATCGATGCGCCCACGCGTCGCAACCGTGGAGGTCGGGTCGCAGGTGTTGACCAAGCCGGAGCAGCCCGCGATGGGGTAAAGACGGCCCGTGCTCATTTCGATGCGGAAGATCTGCCCTGCGCCTACGCCGCTGTCGTCGACCAGCAGGTCGCCAGACGGCAGGATGAGAAGATCCTCCGGGCTGATGAACTCCGTATCTTTCGCTAACTGGACCGTGTTGTAGGGAAAGTTGCTGCCGGCGCCCGCGATGGTGGTGATGAGCCCGGTGCTCTTGGTAACTTTGCGCACGACATGGTTGGAAATATCAACGAAATACAAATCGCCGTTCGCATCGACTGACATGCCGGAAGGCCAGCCGATGTTCGCTTGTATTGCCGGTACATTGTCACAGCCGGTGCAACCGCTCGCGGAGCCTGCATAGGTTCGGATACGTCCAGTGGTCGGGTCGACCGCGAGAATCGGGCCGTCCGATACGCCATTGGCAATATAAAGGGTGCCGTCCGGGGCCAGGGCGACCTCTTTGGGCTGGATGCCGACCTGCGTTGCAGAAAGGCCTTCAATGCTGACGGGATTGAAAAAGCCAGTGGTGCCGTTGCCGGCATAAGTGGTGATGATGCTGGTTGCATGATCGACGCGGCGAACCCGGTTGTCATTGAAATCCGCGATAAACAGGTCTCCCGCCGCGTTGAAGGCGATGCTGCGGGGGCCATTGAGAAGCACGGATGGATCCGACACCAGGCCACCGTCTCCGCAAGGTGCGGTTGGGCTAGGACACTTGGTGCGCGACTGTCCCACAAACGGCGTGACGATGCCATCCCGGAGGGGCCCGGCACCCTTTGTGATCTTGCGTACACGGACGTCCGAGGCGTCAACGATGAAAAGGTTGCCACTGCGATCGAACGCCATATCATCCGGCTGCACAAAAGATGCCGCAGACAGTGGCCCCCCATCGCCGCATTGGTGCAAGGTGAAGCATGCCCCGGAAGATGTACTGGCCTGCGCTAGCGTGCCAGGCACAACAACGGGCAGGCCCTGGGCGCGTGCAGGTGTGCCACTTGGAAGGACTGTCAGAGAAAGAACTGCAGACAGAGCAAAACGCGTCACCGCGTGCCGCTTCAGGGCATGAAGCAAGAAAGACAGGGCAGCCATTAGTAAACCTTTGGGGGATAAGGAGAAGATCTTGCCGGACTGAGGGTGACTTATCGTGACGAGAGTGTGATTACGATCCCATAAACCCGCGCTTTCTTTATTTCGAATAGCTTCAGGCGGTGATGACAGGATCGCGGCTACGGACTGTCGATGACGGCGACGCGAATACACGAACGGTACTCAGACCGTATTGAATTGGTCGGAGGCTGTGAGGAAAGCTCGTTGAACGTGATTACGAGAGTGGGCGAATCTGCTCTAAAGGTGTAACCACAAGCTCCATGCCGAGATAGATCTCTATGTGATCTTGGTGATCATGCCCTTTGTGGAGCGGCTGCGCAATAATGCGAAAGTGGCAGCTTCGAAAGACACTTGGGCCGATAGGCCGAAATGGGTCACTGGTTCGATCCCGGTCAGGTCCACCAAACATCCCTTAAAAACTCAAGCTCGACCTCACTCCCTTTGGGAGCATTTGCCGTTGCGTCTGTGCCCACCTCAAAAGTGAAATCCTGAAAGTCGAGCTGCATGCTCTCGACTTTCAGGACCGGTGATGCGGCGGTTCGGGTAGCGACTAGCCGACCAGGCTGCTCTTCGTCGTAGCAAAGGCGTAATCGAGCCAGCCGAGCAGGCAGACGATATCGCTTGTCTCAACGGTGGCGCCGCCCCAGATGCGCAGGCCGGTAGGAGCATCACGATAGGAGGCGATGTCGAATCCTGCGCCTTCCTTCTCGACCAGGCCGATCAGGGACTTGAGAAACGCCGTCTGCTTCTTGTCGTCCCAGCCAAGGAAGTCAGCGTCCTTGATTGCGAGGCAGATCGAGGTTGAGGACCGGGTTGCTGGATCCTTTGCCAGGAAGGCTGCCCAGGAGCTGGTCTGCTGCCAGTCCGAGATGGCCTTCAGGTTTGCCTGCGACCGTGCGATGAGCTGGCTGAGGCCACCAATTGACTTTGCCCAGCGCAGACCGTCGAGCGCGTCCTCTACGGCGAGCATCGAGGGCGTGTTGATCGTCTCGCCGCTGAAGATACCTTCGATCAGCTCCGTTCCCTTGGCGAGGCGGAAGATCTTGGGCAGCGGGCGCGGAGCCTTGTACGAGGTCAGGCGTTCGACCGCACGCGGGCTGAGGACGATCATGCCATGCGCGCCTTCACCTCCAAGCACCTTCTGCCAGGACCAGGTGGTGACATCGAGCAGCTTCCAGGGAACGTCCATCGCGAAGACGGCCGAGGTCGCGTCGCAGAAGCTTAGGCCTTCGCGCGTCTCAGGAATCCAGTCGCCGTTCGGGATGCGGACGCCCGAAGTGGTGCCGTTCCAGGTGAAGACAACGTCGCGGGTCCAATCCACCTGCGCAAGATTAGGCAGGTCGCCGTAGGCGGCTTCGTAGACGTTCACATCGGGCAGCTTGAGCTGCTTCGTGATGTCCGTGACCCATTCCTTACCGAAGCTCTCCCATGCCAGCACGTCGACACCGCGCGCGCCGAGCATGGACCACAGAGCCATCTCAATCGCGCCGGTATCCGAACCGGGAACGATGCCGATGCGGTAGTCGGATGGAATGCCCAGCACTTCACGCGAGAGTTCGATGACCTCCTGCAGCTTGGCCTTGCCGGGCTTGGAGCGATGCGAACGCCCTACCAGGGCGTCACCCAGAGCAGCCAGCGACCAGCCGGGTCGTTTCGCGCAGGGGCCTGACGAAAAATGTGGGTTGGTCGGTAGGCTTGCAGGTCGAGTAGCTTGCTCTTTCAATTGCATTCATCCCCAAATCTGATCGTGGTCTCGTAACCCTTCTAGGATAGACGCGAACGCGCCCGGAGGCACCCCGGGTGGGGACACCTTCGGACGCGATGGGGCCAAAGTTCGCTGCGACCGTCCGGCGTGCCGGGAATCTTTCAGCAGACGCTAGTGGACCTCGATGGCAGAGACAATCGCCTCGCCCTGGGTCGGTTTGAAGTCGAGCGTGAGGGTGCCGCTGGTGACGTACACGTTGAAGCTCCGCTGAAATGCGGTCAGCGTGCCGCCTGAGGCTGCCGCTACGTCGAGATTGGCGACGACTTTTTGTCCGTTCGCGAGGACGCTGAATACGCGCTTGCCGGCAGCGAGTGACGGCTCAACGAACGTCAGCGTGACGCGATGCCCACCGTCCGCGACGGGTACGCGGTAGCTGAACGTTCCGGCGCGATAGGTCGCCGCCAGGTCCAGCGTGCTGGTGCCCTTGATCGCGGGTGGCACCGGTGCCCGACCGCGTTCTGCAGGACCTGCGATGACCTGTGCCGTTCCACCCTCGAAGAACGCATCGGATCCGAAGATCTTTCCGTCCCCTGCGCCCGCGACCAGCGCGCCGCAGTCAATGTTGGTGTCCGTCGATGCGGCATCGGAGAGATGCCAACGGGCTGTGTCTGCGACGGGGCCGGTGGCGAAATCGCCCTTTGCAACCACCGTGTTGGCACCGGGGCTGAGTGTGACACCCTTCCAGACGCAAATACGGTCAGGGCAGTTCTCGACGACACCGATCAGCTTGCCATTCAGGGTCAGCGACGTCTTAGGAGCGTTGCTGTAGACGCGAACGTCGGCCACGCGGTAGGCGCGCTCGGTGTACGCGCTGGAGTTGATGTGCACCGTTGGTGTCGTCGCCCAGTTTGCCTTGTAGAAGAAGTACGGATCTTTCCGATACTTGTGGTCAAAGGTGACGATGCCCTTGGTGTTGATGTCCTGGGCGTTGCCCTCGCTGCGCGTGGTGCTGCCGAAGTCGAATGAGTTCCAGAGAAACGTGCCCCACAGATATGGCTTGCTGCGCAGCACCGACCAGTTCTGTTCGTGGATGTAGGACTCATACTCCTCCGCCTGCGGGCGGTTGCGTGATTCGGGACCACCCAGCGCATTGTCCGAATGCAGCGAGATAGCGCCGCCTGCGCCGTACTCTGTCACTGCCATCGGCTGTTCCGGGCGAGTGCGATGCAGGGTGTCGAGATGGGCGTCAAGGTCTGCGGGCTTGTCGTAGTACCAGCCGTAGTAGCGGTTGGCGCCGGACAGGTCGGTCACAGCACCGGTGATGGGAATCGCGGCGTTGGGCCCGTAGTCTCTTGCCTCGCAGCAGGTGGCCAGTGTGGTTGGTCTGCTGGGGTCCAGTTCGTGAGCCAGCTGATTCAACTCTCGGAGCAGCGGCACCGGATCGGGCGTGCCCGCCTTCGCACTTCCGACGAAGCCGGGTATGGATCTTCCGAAGTCCACCTCATTGGCAATGGACCACGTGACGACGGAGGGATGGTTGAAGTCCTGCGCGATCAGTTCGCGCAACTGCTGCCGGGCGTTCTCACGCAGAGCGTCCGTCGGCTGCAGATTCTCGCCCATGGTCCACTGACTCACCAGCGGCATCTCATCCCATACGACCAGGCCGTCGCGATCTGCGAGGTCGTGAATCGGTTGACCATGCTGATAGTGCGTCAGGCGGATGCCGGTGACGCCCATCTCGCGCATGGTCGCTTCATCGGCAGCAACGTCCGCAGCTTCCGACGCCCAGCCCTTACCTTCACGATCCTGGTGATAGCCCACACCATGCACCGCGACATGCTTGCCATTCAGGAACAGTCCAAGATTGGCGTCGAACCGAACCTGCCGGATACCGAATGGCAGTGACTGGCTATCGAGCTGTTTGGCATGCTCATCGAGAACCTCAACGACGAGCCGGTAGAGGTAAGGATCGCTGACACCCTGCCAGAGATGCGGACGCGGGACCGAAACGTTCGCCGTGCTATCCATGGCGCTCGACGCACCGACCGTGACAGACTGCTTTTGCTGCCCGGCGATCTTGCCCTGCGCGTCCATGAGCCGTGTGCGGATGACGAGGTTGCTGCTCTGCCCACTGTCGTTGCGTACGCGTGTGCGAACCTGCACCTGCGCTTCAGACGGCGAGATGTTCGTGGTCTTCGCATAGACGCCGGTGGAGCCGTAGTCCATCAGGTCGAGATGCACCTTGCCGGTCGCGACGAGCGTTACCGGGCGATACAGACCGCCGTAGACGAAGAAGTCTCCCGTAAGCGGCAGGACATCTGCCGTGGAACTTCCTGGCGCGGGTTTGGAGTTGTCGACGGCAACGGTCAATGTATTCGGCTGTCCGGGCTTGAGCGCCGCCGTGCTGTCCAGACGGAAGCGCGAGAAGCTGCCGCGATGCGTGCCCAGCTGCGTTCCGTTCAACCACACGGTCGCGATGCGGCTGGCCGCGTCAAACTGCAGAAAGCTCTGCTTGCCTGCCATCGCTGCGGGTGGTGTGAAGACGAGCTTGTACCAGCCGACACCCTGCGTCGTAACAACGTTCGTCGCGGTGTTGATGTGCGACGAGGGATTGTCCTTGTAGTAGCCGACGCGGTTCCAGGTGTGCGGCACACTGACCGTGGCCCAAGTTGAATCGGGTTCCGTCGCAAGCTCGGATGCCTTGCCGTTGCCGAGCTTGAAGTGCCAACCATCACGAAGAGACATCTCAACGCGCGGGCTGGCCGCGGTGCGTGGCGCCCTGGCCGTCTGCGCGGTCATCGTCTGATTTGCGCTGAGGAGGGTCGAAAGGCAGAGCAACAACAGATGTGTACGGCGCGTCATGGGCAAACCCTTCAGGCCTACGTGGTTAGGTGGTGTGGAAGCTGCGGAGGATTGTAGAGAGCCGGTGTTCTCTTGTCACGCAGCGAAGTTAGCGACTTCGCGGGACATACTTCTCGGCATTGCATACTATTGTCGACATACCGTGGCGAACCGCCATGGATCCAACCCCCTCGGAGAAGCCTGTTTGCCCGCAGCACCCGCAACTGCCCTCGACACACCCATCGTGGAAGACGCACGAAGCAGCAGCTATCGCTGGTGGCTGATCGCGATGCTGTGGTGCGTGTGCTTCTGTAACTACGCGGACCGGCAGGCGATCTCATCGATCTTTCCGTTGCTGCGCAGTGATCTCTCGTTGAGTGATCTGCAGCTTGGCATCATCGCGTCGTCCTTCATGTGGATGTACGCGGTCGCCGGTCCGGTCGCGGGATGGCTGTCGGATCGTGTCTCGCCGCGCACCGTGATCCTGGGCGCTCTGATCTTCTGGTCAGCCGTTACGGCAGGGACAGCGATCAGTCATGACTTTGGCATGATGGTCTTCTTTCGCACACTGGGTGGTCTGGGTGAGGCCTTCTACTTCCCTGCTGCGATGGCGCTCATCGGCCTGTATCACTCGGCTGCGACGCGTTCGCGCGCTATGGCGCTGCACCAGTCCAGTGTGTATGCGGGCACGATTGGCGGTGGTGCGCTGTCAGCCACAATTGCGCAAAGCCATGGCTGGCGCAGCTCGTTCGTCGTCTTCGGCGTGGCCGGTGTGCTGCTTGGACTTGTACTGTTCCTGTTGTTACGCAGACCTCCTGCACGCGCACTAGCTACGGAGACCACGACGGATCAAAACTTTCTGCACGGCGTACGCGATACGCTGCGGTCGGGCCGCGTCGTTACGCTCATCGGTGTCTTCATTGGTGCAAACTTTGTGGCGGTGGTCTTCCTCACGTGGCTGCCCACTTACTTGTTCACAAAGTTCCATCTGAGCCTGGCACGCGCAGGCTTCAGCAGTACCGCCTATCTGCAGATGGCTTCGGTCACGGGCGTACTGCTGGGTGGCGTGCTGGCCGATAAATTTGCAGTGCGGCGCGTTGGCGGACGCCAGATGATCCAGGCCTTCGGATTACTAATGGGTGTGCCCTTCATCTTCCTGACGGGCTGGTCGTTGTCGATGGCGGGCCTGATCGTTGGCATGATCGGCTTCGGCTTCTTCAAGGGCATGTACGACGCAAACATCTGGGCGTCGCTCTACGACGTCATACCCGTCGAGCGCCGCGGCGTCGCGGCCGGCACGATGAACTCGCTGGGATGGCTTGGTGGTGGTTTCGCGCCCATCCTGATTGCGGCCGCAGCTGGGCGTTTTGGCATGAGCGTATGCCTCAGTGCGACCTCTGCCATCTACCTGGGGCTGGGTGTCGTTCTGCTGGTGCTGGTGCGCAACCTGCGTCGATCGGCGCCGAAACTCGCAGCGTAGCGGACCGTTACATGCCGAAGTGCGTTGCCGTGTTCAGCGCGGCGAGATGCGTCTCGCGCTCCCACTGATCGAAGTCATCCAGACGCTCGCGAGCGCTGGCCTGGATGTGCTCGGCGAGTAGATGCTTCGCCTCTTCCTCAGCGCCCTTCAACACGGCCTGCAGGATAGCGCGGTGATGCTTATGGATGCGCTCCAGCTCATCGCGACGATGGCCCCTGCGCTGGATGGCGAAGATGCGGATCATCAGCCGCGTGTCATTCACAACCTTCAGGATGCGCGCGTTCGAAGCCAGGCGGATGAGCATCGCGTGGAAGCCAAGGTCGGCGATGGTAAAGCGCTTCATCTGCTCGGCGTTCAGCTCCGGCTTTCCGCTCGCCTTCATCTCTTTCAGTAGCGTCTGCGTCTCGTCCAGCAGACTTTCCAGCCGCTGCCTGTCGGCAGGACGTACTCCCTCGCGCGCGGCGCGGCCCACGGCGAAGACTTCAAGCGCCTCGCGGAGTTCGTAAAGCTCCGTAATGCTCTGCCGCGAGAGCTGCGTGACGATCAGGCCGCCGCCTGGGCTCAACTCCAACAGACCTTCTGCAAGAAGCTGCCCAGCAGCCTCGCGGATGGGTGTTCGGCTGCTGCCAAGCTCCTTGGAAAGCGCCAGTTCTGAGAGCAGCGAACCTGCGGGCAGATCCCCGGAGGTGATCTTCTGCTGGATGAGCTGGTAGGCCTTCATCCGCACGGATTGGCTTGGGCCGGGATGGTGTGTGCTGGAGCGGCGCGGCATGGGAAAAGTCTAATCCAGCCACGTGAAATTTATTGCCCGCTGTATGTCGACATACGCTACACACCTTTGCTAGTCTCGACCTCGATGAGACTCTCGCTCGCACTCCGCAGCACCGCCATACTGCTTTCTCTTACGCTTCCTGCGGCCGTACTCTGCCGCGCGCAGGCGGTGGAACCGGTGAAGCAGTTCATCTACCAGAACGCCCCCTTTCCTTCAGCGCATGCATCGACCATTGTGGAAGTTGGCAAGGGCGAGTTCCTCTCCGCATGGTTCGGCGGAACCAAGGAAGGCGCGCCGGATGTGGCCATCTGGATGTCGCGCCGGTCTGTGGACGGTGCATGGTCTGCGCCGATCGAGATGGCCCGCGAACCCGGCACGCCCACATGGAATCCTGTGCTCTTCCACGCGAAGACCGGTCGTCTGTGGCTCTACTTCAAGTACGGTCCCCACCCGGCCGAGTGGACTGCCGCGCGGCGCTACAGCGATGACGACGGCAAGACATGGTCGCAGGTAGAGCATCTGCCCGCGGGCGTCTACGGACCGATCCGTGCGAAGCCTTACGTGGCGCCGGATGGCACCATCGTCAGCGGCAGTTCGGTAGAGAGCTATCACTCGTGGTCCGTATGGGTGGAACGCAGCACCGACAACGGCATGACCTGGACACGCACCGGCCCCATCACCCTTCCGGAGCTCCTACATGCGCCAGCGTCCGCACTGGATCCGGACAAGGCCATCGGCCTGATTCAGCCGACGGTTATCCCCATGAATGACGGCAAGCCCGGCATGCATCTGCGCCTGTACATGCGATCGTCGATCCAGATCAACAAGATCTGCGTTGCGGACTCCACCGATGGTGGCAAGACATGGAGCGATGCCCGCAAGCTGAATGTGCCCAACCCCAACTCCGGTATCGACATTGTGCGGTTGAAGGATCGCCGATTCGTCCTGCTCTACAACGACACGCCGACGGGCCGCACGCCACTGAACCTGGCCGTGAGCAAAGACGGCGAGCACTTCACCAACTTTGCCATCGTGGAAAACGAGAACCCCGGCGAGTTCTCCTATCCCGCGCTGATTCAGGGCACCGACGGAAACCTGCACATGACCTACACGTGGCAGCGCAAGACGATTCGATACGCAAGCTTCCCGCTCGCATCCATTCCCCGCTAGAGGAACTCCCCATGATTCGCTTTTCCGGCGTATATGCCGCTCTCCTTACGCCCCGAAGCACCTGCGGCGAGCTTGATTTAACCTCCTTTCGCGCGCAACTTGCTGCGCCCGCCGCAGACAAGCTGGCCGGCTACGCCGTCAACGGAGCTACGGGTGAATTCACCGTCAGCCGGGTGGAAGAACTTGCACAGCTTGTGAAGGCAGCGCGCGATACCGCACCGAACGCGCAGATCCTGTGCGGCATTGGTGCGTGCGATGTGCCCGGTGCCGTGGCCCGAGGGCATGCCGCAGCGGATGCCGGTGCGGACGCCGTCCTGCTGCCGATGCCGTCGTTCTTTCCGTATCGGCAGGATGACCTGCGTGCCTTCACCATCGCTGTCGCGCGTGAGCTTTCGCTCCCCGTGCTGCTCTACAACCTGCCGCAGTTCACCAGTGGACTCACCCCGGAGACGGTCTTGTCCCTGCTGGGCGCTTACAGCAATATCGTCGGCGTAAAGGACAGCAGTGGCTCGCTGGACATTGTGCGCGCCATGACGGACGCGAAGGTTGACGCGGCGCGCATCATCGGCAACGACAGTGCCCTGTGCGACGCCATGGAGCAGGGACTTTGCGATGGCGTAGTCTCCGGCGTTGCGTGTACGCTGCCGGAGTTGATGACGTCGCTGTACGCAACCGGCGGCAACGGCGATGACTTCTCTCGCTACAAGGATTTGCTGGATGACTTTATCGAGCACCTGGGCACGCTGCCCACACCGTGGGGTCTGAAAGTGACGAGTGCCGTACGCGGCTTCGCGCGCGAGAGTTATCCTTTCCCACTCTCGACCGAACGCGCTGAAGAGGCCGCGCAACTGCGCGGGTGGTTCGTGGACTGGATGAACAAGGCAACCGAGGCAGGTGCGGCATGAGCAAGGTCTATCTCGTAACCAGCGGCGATCTTCGCCAGAGTGCAAACGAAGTCTGCTGGCCCGCGCAGGCGCAGCTTGAGGCCGCACTGACGAAGGCGTTTGCCGACGAGGGACATGAGCTCGTCCGCGCATTTCCTGTCGACGCAAAGCTTGGACACGGCTTCATCAGCAGCCAGCGCATGGGCATGGATGTCTTCGCGACGATTCCGCCGGATGCTCCGCTGGTCTTTGCAACGGCCGCGTGGCAGTACACGCATCATGTATTGCCGGGCATGCGATCGCATCGCGGCCCCATCCTGACGGTTGCGAACTGGTCAGGCCAGTGGCCTGGCCTGGTGGGCCTGCTGAACTTGAATGGATCGCTGGTGAAGGCCGGTGTTGCCTTCTCCACACTATGGAGCGAAAGCTTTACCGACGACTTCGCCCTGCATGGTTTGCGGGAGTGGCTGCAGACCGGCACCCTCGTGCACGACCTGTCGCATGTGAACGCGCTGGAACTATCAGCGCTTTCAGCAGACGCGAAGAATCTGGGCGGCCAGCTCGCCTCAGATCTGCTGGCACGCAAGATCATCCTCGGCGTCTTCGATGAAGGCTGCATGGGCATGTACAACGCCATCATCGATGACGAGCCGCTGAATCGTTCGGGGTTCTTCAAGGAACGGCTGAGCCAGTCTGCGCTCTTTGCACGCATGCGCACCGTCCGCGATGCGGACGCGCAGGCCGTGCGCACATGGCTCGACGCCAAGGGATTGAAGTTCAATACCGGCACCGACGAAGCCACGGAACTGACCGACGCGCAGATTCTGTCGCAGTGCCGCATGTATGTCGCCGCCGTCCGCATCGCGGATGAGTTTGGCTGCGACAGCATTGGCATCCAGTACCAACAGGGATTGAAAGATCTCGCGCCTGCCTCCGACCTGGTCGAGGGTCTGCTGAACAATCCGGATCGTCCGCCCGTGCTTGCTGAAGACGGTCGTGAGCTCTTCGCAAGCGATGCGCTCCCGCACTTCAACGAAGTGGATGAGTGCGCTGGCGTGGATGGCGTTGTGACCAATCGCGTGTGGAAGGCGCTGGGTCTCGATCCATCGACGACGCTGCATGACGTTCGGTGGGGCAAAGATTTCGGCGACGACTTTGTATGGCTGTGGCAGATCAGCGGCGCAGCGCCCGCGAGCCACTTCGTCGGTGGTTATGCAGGCTCTGAGAGCGATCGACAGCCGCCGATGTACTTCCCGCTTGGCGGCGGCACGCTGAAGGGCATCGGCCGTCCGGGGGACATTGTGTGGAGCCGCGTCTTCGTTGAGGCAGGCACGATGCACATCGACATGGGCCTGGCGAAGGTGGTGACACTGCCCGCGGATGAGACCGAAGCGCGATGGAGTGAAGTAACAAAACAGTGGCCCATGGTCAGCGTGGTAACGGAGGGCGTGGGACGCGATGCCTTCATGGCACGGCATCGCGCAAACCATGTCAGCATTGCTTATGCGGGCAGCCGCGACGAAGCGATGCACGCCCTTCAGGTGAAGGCTGCGATGTGTGCCGCGCTGGGCATCCGCGTCAATCTTTGTGGTGTGACTGTTTAGGCCATCTCGACGGAAAGGAAACCAGCCACTAGGATGGCTGCACAGGTTTCCGGCCTCCGTATGAGTTCTGAACTTAAGCACCCCGAACACGTTGAAGTACTGCGCGCGTCTGCGCTGACGAAGTCGTATGCGGGCGTGCGCGCGCTGCGGTCCGCTTCGCTGAATCTTCGGCGTGGCGAGGTGCATGCGCTGATCGGCGAAAACGGCGCAGGCAAGTCGACGCTGACCAGGATCATCACCGGCGCCATCGCGGCAGACCACGGCGATCTGCATATCTTCGGCGAGCGCATCAAGGACAACGATCCCAACCGCTCGCGCGAGCTCGGCATCGCCGCCATCTATCAGCAGCCGTCGATCTTTCCGGACTTATCGGTTGCAGAGAATATCGCGCTGGCGCTGGAGCAGGGCCGCGGCGGCTGGACGGTGAACTGGAAGGCGCGCCACGCACGTGCGAAGGAACTGCTCGCATCGATGGGCGCGGATATCGATCCGTCGCGGCCTGCTCGCACGCTGAGCATGGCTGAGCAGCAGATCGTCGAAATCGCAAAGGCCATCGGCGCGGACGCGAAAATCCTGCTGATGGATGAACCAACGGCGCTGCTGAGCGATCGCGAGGCGGACAACTTATTCGCGCTGATCCGTAAGCTGCGTGCGACCGGTGTCGCCATGGTCTACATCTCGCACCGGCTGGAAGAGATTCTCTCCATCGCCGACCGCATCACCGTATTGCGTGACGGCGAAACCATCGCGGTGTGCGACGCATGCGACGTGAACAAGGCTGAACTGATTCAGTTGATGGTGGGCCGTGAGGTTGCGTCCGTCTATCCAAAGCGCAATGTCCCGCTTGGCGATGTTGCGCTCGAAGTGCGCGGGTTATCCCTTCCCTCTACAGGTCTACACGACATCTCCTTCAGCGTGCGCAGCGGCGAGATCCTTGGCTTTGCCGGCCTCGTCGGGTCGGGCCGCACGGAACTTGCGCGAGCACTCTTCGGCCTGACGCCTTCGTCTACAGACATCCATGTCTATGGCACCGCGACGCGGATTAACGACCCGAGTGACGCGATCGCTGCAGGCATAGCCTATCTGCCGGAAGATCGTCGCCAGCATGGTGTGGTGCTGGACATGCCTATCGCGCAGAACATCTCGATGGCCGACCTGCGCGACGTCTCGCGGCACGGGCTGATCGATGGCAACAAAGAGGATGCACTTGCAACCGGCTATCGCGATAGCCTTCGAATCAAGGCACCTAACATCCATGCACCCGCAGGCACGCTGAGCGGCGGCAACCAACAGAAGGTGGCGCTGGCACGATGGCTTGCGATCCACCCAAAGATCATGATTCTCGATGAGCCGACGCAGGGCGTCGATGTGGGTTCCAAGTCGGAAATCCACGAACTGATCATGGGACTTGCAGAACAAGGCATGGCCGTCATTCTGATCTCATCCGAGTTACCGGAAGTCATGGGCATGAGCGATCGCATAGCGGTCTTTCATGCAGGCACCATCGTTGGTTTTGTTGCACGCGAGCAGGCGACGCAGGAGCGGATCATGGCCATGGCCTTCGGGCATACGGTGGAGACGGCTGCATGAAGCAGTACACACGCGAGATCGCGATTGGCATCACCAATATCCTGCTGCTTTTGCTGCTGGCCACGACGACACACGGCTTCTTCACCGCGGATAACATCGCAGACCTGTTCCTGGCGAATATGCCGGTGATGCTGATGGCTCTGGGTATGACGGCGATCATCGTCACGGCGCAGATCGATATCTCCGTCGGATCGATCTTTGCGTTGTGCAGCATTGTGGCAGGCCTCACGGCGCGGGCCGGTGCGCCATCCCTGGCGTTCCTGCTGATTGCGATTGCCGTGGGCGCAGCGTGCGGCGCATTGAACGGCGCATTGACGGCCTATCTGAAGATTCCATCGATCGTCGTCACACTGGCGACCATGGTCGCTCTGCGCGATGGTCTGCGCTGGGGAACGCAGGGCGCGTGGGTGGGCGACCTGCCCGCAAGCTTCCTGCGTTTCGGCATCGGACAACGTGCCTACACGCTGGTGGTGTTGCTGCTTACGGTATTGCTGACGCTGGCCTTCGCATGGGGTCTGCAACATCTGCGTGCAGGCCGCGCGGTCTTTGCGACGGGCTCGAATGAAGCAGCGGCGACACAGCTTGGTATCAACACGCGGCTGGTCGTCTTCGCAGTCTTCACGCTGACCGGCGCACTGACAGGGCTGGCTGCAACGTTGAACGCCGTGCGCTTCAACCAGGTGCCAAGCAACAGCGGCCTTGGCCTTGAGATGAAGGTCATCGCAGCCGTAGCAGTTGGCGGCGCAGCGATTACGGGTGGAGCAGCCACCATCACCGGCACGGTGCTCGGCGTCATCCTGCTTGGCACTATTGGTCCTGCACTTACCTTCCTGGGCGTCAGTGCTTACTGGGAAAAAGCATTGCAGGGCGCGATCATTTTGCTGGCCGTCAGTGCGAATGCGTTGAGTGCATACCGCAGGCGCAGTACCGCGGTGGAGGCCACTGTTGCCGCATAACGCACAACGCAAGCCAATGCTCTCCGTGGGTGAGTGGGCGCTGCTGATTGCGCTCATCGTTGAGGTGGCCTTCTTCGCATCGGCCGCGCCGAGCTTCGCCTCATGGGGCAACTTCTTCGAGGTGCTGCGCTTCTCGGTGGAGCTGGGCCTGCTGGCCGTTGCGCTCACGCCCATCCTCATCACAGGCGGCATCGATCTCTCGGTTGGATCCACCATCGGCCTCACCGCCGTCCTCTTCGGCGTGATGACACAGACGATGCATCTGCCCATCCTCGTCGCGGTGTTGCTCTCGCTGCTGCTGGGCGTGGCTGCGGGTGCGCTGAATGCCACGCTGATCGCGGGTTTGCGGCTGCCAGCGCTCATCGTGACGCTGGGCACGTTCTCACTCTATCGAGGCATCGCCGAAGGCATTACGCATGGCGCGGTCAGCTTCACCGGCTATCCTGCCGGCTTTCTCCACTTCGGCCAGGGTTACTTCTGGCGAGTGGTACCGGTTCAGCTGCCGATCTTTCTTCTCGTCGTCGCCGCATATGGCGTGCTCCTGCATCGCTCGGTGGTCGGGCGGTCCCTCTATGCCATCGGCTTCAATGCAGAGGGCGCGCGCTATGCAGGCCTGCCCGTGCGGCAGCGGCTGGCGCTGATCTACGTCCTCTCTGGGCTGGTCGCATCGCTTGCCGCGATCATCTATGTTGCGCATCTCGGTCTGGCGAAGAGTGACCTCGGCACCGGCTATGAACTACAGGCGATCGCCGCAGTGGTACTCGGCGGAACGTCCGTCTTCGGCGGGCGTGGAAGCATCTTCGGCTCGATGCTTGGGCTCTTTTTCCTGTCGGTGCTGCAGAACGGCATGCACCTGATGGCATTGCCGTCGGAGCTCTACGGCGTGCTGACAGGCCTGTTGCTGCTGCTGATCGTCTCCGCGGACAGACTGCGTGCGCGCGCGGGCAAGCAGCCGCTCGACGAGACGGCTGTCACAAGACGCAAACCACTCATCGCAATCGGAGCCATCGTCGCGATTGCTGCAGGCATCTTCGTTGCACTGCATGCGCGTCACGGCAACACAGCAAACGGCAACCAACTCACCATCGCGGTGATGCCAAAGGCCAAGGGCGATCCGTACTTCATCAGTGCGCGCGCGGGTGCGGAGGAGGCAGCGAAGGAGCTGCACATCAACCTGATCTGGGATGGTCCCACAAGCCTCGACGCATCGCAGCAGAATGAACTGGTGGAGAACTGGATCACGCGCGAGGTCGATGCCATCGTGGTCGCCGTCGAGAACAAGGGCAGCATTAGCACGGTGCTGCGCAAGGCGCGCGCGCACAGCATTCCGGTGCTGACATGGGACGCCGATGCGCAGACGGACGCGCGCGATTACTTCCTGAACCAGGCCACGCCAGAGGGCATCGGTACGTCACTCGCCGATGAAGCTGCGCGGTTGATGCCGGAGGGCGGACAGTACGCCATCGTGACCGGCGCGTTGAGCGCGGAGAATCAGAACGACTGGATTCGCAACATCAAGGCACGCATCGCGGCAGCGCATCCGAACCTGACACTCGCGACCATCCAGCCCAGCGATGACGACCGCGACAAAGCCTTCAACGCGACGCAGACCATCCTGAAGGCGTATCCGCAGGTGAAGATGATCATCGCAATCTCCGCACCTGCGGTGCCAGGTGCTGCGGAGGCGGTTACCCAGTCCGGTCGTGCGAATGTCGATGTCATCGGGCTCTCGTTGCCATCCATCTGTCGCGCATACATTCATGCGGGATCGGTCCAGACCATCTTCCTCTGGAACACACGCGACCTTGGTTATCTGACGGTTTACTCCGGCGTGCTGAAGGCGCAGGGCAAGATCGCACCGGGCGCCAGGACAGTCCATGTGGGACGCCTGGGTGACCTGCAGGTGCGTGGCAGCGAGATCGTGCTGGGCGTTCCATTGAAGATCGACAAGAGCAACGTGGACCAGTTGCAGTTCTAGCAGTCGCGTTCGCAACCAGCAGCTTCGGTCGCCAAGCGTAGAAGCGGGCTTCTATAATCGCGGCGTTGTAGTGGTGGACCAGACGGCTTCAGTCGATGTGCGCAAATGGCACGACAGAAACGTTGAACATATCCGGCGCCCGCGGAATACGGGCATACGCGCATCAGCGCACACAGCTTCAACAAGGACGGATCATGCGGAACACGCGTCACCTGGTACTTTCGGCAAGCCTGCTCGTCGCCCTCACCGGATGCAAGTCCGCACCCAAGGCTGAAGCGCCCGCCGCGCCCGCCGGCCCCACAATGGAGACGGCCAAGGGGCCGCGCATCTATGTGACGAACGAGGTCTCCGGCGAACTGACCGTGATTGACGCGACCACGATGAAGCAGTTGGAGCAGCTCAAGATCGGCACCCGTCCGCGCGGCATCCACCCCAGCCCCGACGGCAAGACGCTCTACATCGCGCTCAGCGGTACGCCCATCGGCGGCCCCGGCGTGGATGAGAGCACGCTGCCGCCCAGCGACCACTCCAAGGACGGCATCGGCGTCTTCGATGTCGCGCAGAACAAGCTGGTCCGCACCATCCCGGGCGGCAGCGATCCGGAAAACTTTGACCTGAGCAAGGATGGCAAGAAGCTCTACGTCTCGAACGAGGATGAGGGCGCCGTCTCCATCATCGACATTGAGAGCGGCAAGATCGACGCCACGCAGAAGATGGGCGCGCAGCCTGAGGGTGTGAAGACCTCGCCCGACGGCAGCTTTGTCTACGTCACGTCCGAGGCAGGCGGCAACATCTCCGTGCTGGATCCCAAGAGCGGCAAGATCACGGCCACTTTCCCGGTCGGCCACCGCCCGCGCAACGTAGCCTTCACGCCCGACAGCAAGACCGCCTACATCAACGCTGAGAACGATGGCACCGTGACCGTCGTCGACGTCGCCAGGAAGAAGATCACCAAGACGATCGAACTGGGCAAGCCGGGCGAGGTAAAGCCAATGTTCGTGCTGATGTCCCCGGACGCGACCAAGCTGTACACCAGCACCGGCCGCGGCGGAAAGGTGGTCGTCATCGACACCAAGACACAGACTCCCGTGGGCGATGTCGCCGTGGGCAAGCGGCCCTGGGGCATCGCGCTGTCGCCGGATGGCAAGACGCTCTATACCGCCAACGGCCCCTCGAACGACGTTAGCGCGGTCGATCTCGCAACCATGACCGTGACCGCAAAGGCGCCGTCGGGCGGCAGTCCCTGGGGCCTGGTGGTTCTGCCTTAATTTTGCTCCTGTGAAAGCCGCGCTCGTCCCAACCAAATGCGCGCGCGGCCTTTGCATCCTATCTTTCGTCTATCGTTGTGACACATCTCTGCCGCCGGCCAATGCCGGGGCCAAAAGGACCCATAGCATGCGCAACAGCAGCAAGGCTCTGTTTACCACCGCAGCCGTTCTCGGCCTGTCATTCCTGAGCGCGGGCGCGCAGATGAGCGAAGGCGCCACCCACGGCAAGACCACCTTCGACTCCAAATGCGCCATCTGTCACAGCGCCGACACCACGGATAAGAAGATCGGTCCCGGACTGAAGGGCCTGTACACCCGCGGCGTCATGGCGGACGGAACCACCAAGGTGACCGACGAGACCGTGACCGACCGCATCATGAACGGCAAGGTCCCCATGCCGCCCTTCAAGGATCAGCTGAAGCCGGCCGAGATCACGGAACTGGTCGAGTATCTGAAGACGCTGTAGTCGCAATCCCCTGACGATCACAAGGGCACGGCTTAGGCCGTGCCCTTACGTTTCTCCAGAGACACTTCCTAGCGACTGAACCCAGTGAAACCGTCGGCCGAGGCCACCGTCTTCACTGGCCGCTCGGCATGAAAGTACTTCTTGTAGGCCGCGATCCAGTCCGTCGCAATGTCATGCTGCGCCGCTGCCAGATCCAACTGACCGCCGCAGACCATGCTGTGCAGCCGCGTCTCCAGAGCGTCCTTCGCCGTCGCATTCCACACCGTGGAGTGATACGGCTCCGGCCACAGGTTCTCGATGTCATCATCGCCGCCAAGCTGCGGGTTGATCAGGTAATCCACCTGATAGGCCCGCGCCGCATGCTCATTCATCCCATAGGCCTGAAAGACAGCACGCACCTTGTCGTCCGGCACGGTTGGATCAAGATCGTTGTCGGGCAGCAGGCAAAGTTCCGATAGGTCCGCGGGACGGACGGCGCCAGGCGTCAACGCACGGTCAGGCTTGGGACCGGTCTCTTCGTAGGGGCCCATGCGGTCCTGAAAAGGCCGGTAGGCCTGTTGCCACGCGATGGAGAGCGACAGCAACGCAGCCACAGAAGCCAGCCGCGCCAGCATTCGGGGTTGCCGCAGCGAGTGGCGCCAGGATGACTTCTCTCCGGCCGCCGCAGCCTCTGCCAGACGTGACTGCAGATGCCGGCGGCTCTGGTCGTCCAAGGTCGCCTGCGGCTTTGCCTCATGTAAAAACTCAAGATCTTCCGACACTGCCAGCAGAGCAGCACGCCGAGCCTGACAGACTTTGCAGCCATACAGGTGTGCGGCGAATCGCATGGTCTGCAACGGCGACAGCTCATGCTCCTGCAGCAGCAGCAAATCCTCATTCCGAAGGTGACGGCCCCGGCCGAAGATCTTCATCGCGCATCCGTCCTTTGCAGCCGCTCAAACGACCGCGCCAGTGACGCCGCGACCGATCCCAGCGAGATGCCGAGCGTGCTGGCAATCTCGCGATACCGCATACCCTCCGCGCGCAGGCGCAGGCACATCTGGTCGTTCTCCGGTAGGGCGCGGACGACGGCGCGCAGGCGGCTCTGCCGCTCGCTGAACAGCAGATGCTCTTCCGGACCGGGGCCGACGTCGCACACCTGCATCTCGGCCGTCTCTTCCGGCACGGCGGTGCGGTACTCCGCGTGGAGTGAGGCTCGGCGCTTGAGCGAAAGATTATGCGTCGTGCGAAAGGCCCATCCCGGCAGGTTCTCCCGCGAACGGCCCGCCTGCAGATGCCGAAAGAGCGCCAGAAAGCACTCCTGCAGAACATCTTCCGCGTCATGACGGGCGATGCCGAACGACAGGCTGTAGCGCAGCAACCGATCACGCAGATCGTCGAAGAGCGCGAGCACCTCCGCCTGCAGCGCCGCGGTCTCCTGGTCGGCATGTGCCGTTGCACCCGCGACGGAATGCTGCGCGGCGGTGCGGAAGAGACGGATCGGATTGGTGAGGCCTGGCATCTGGGCGGTTAGGCAGCATTATGGCGTACCCACGCAACGCATGTCATCGCATGCGGCAACAGTTCGCTTGCAAAACTTTCCTGCAAGAAACCCTGAACAGATCGGTACACCACGGAATATGGCAGTGAATCCACTCGCTTCCTCCGTCGGCGTAGTTCGTTTGGCGGAGCTTCTCTCTTCGCCGGGCCCCGTGCCCGGCCGCAGCATTCGGTTGTTTTGAAGGACTACGCAGCATGCCGCTCGATCGTCGCACCGCACTTCTTCCTCTTCTGCTTTCCGTGGCTGCACCCGCCCTCGCGCAGACGCCCACCGGCAGCATCCGCCTGCAGGTGAAAGACCCCGCAGGCCGCGCCCTGCCATCGCACGGCACCCTCTACGGAGCAGGCGCCAGCCGCCGCGTCACAACCGAAAGCGACGGCTCATTGACGCTCTCGGACCTCGCCTACGGCCGCTACACGCTGGTGCTCTCCAACAACGGCTTCGCCGCGCAGACACTGCACTTCGACCTGCGCTCGTCCGAGCCGGTGCAGCGCAATGTTGTCCTCACCCTGGGCAGCACCAACACCTCCGTGGACGTCATCGCATCGACACCCATCGGATCGCTCGACGTGCCACTCAGCGACGTGCCGCTGCCCGTGCAGACCGTCACCTCGCAGACGCTGGAAGACACCAACGCCATCGACCTGACGGACACGCTCAAGCGCCGGCTGAACGGCGTCTACGTGAACGAGAACCAGAACAATCCCTTCCAGCCGGATGTGAACTATCGCGGCTACACGGCATCACCGCTCGTCGGCGCACCCGCCGGGCTGTCGGTGTACATGGACGGCGTCCGCCAGAACCAGCCCTTCGGCGACGTGGTGCAGTGGGACCTGATCCCGAAGGTCGCCATCGCCAGCACCGAACTCATCCCCGGATCGAACCCCGTCTACGGCCTCAACACACTCGGCGGCGCCATCGCCGTGCAGACCAAGGACGGCATCAGCAACAGTGGCTTCTCCATCAGCGGCTATGGCGGCAGCTTCGGCCGTCGCGCCGTCGATGCGCAGTACGGCGGCAGCAACAACGCCGGATGGAACTGGTTCGCGGCAGGCACGCTCTTTCATGAAGACGGCTGGCGCGCGCAGTCGCCCTCAAGCGTCAAGCAGTCCTTCGCCAAACTTGGCTACGCGCACGGCGAGACGGTGCTGTCCCTCTCCGGCGGCTACGCCATCAACAACCTCGTCGGCAACGGCACGCAGGACTTCCGCGCCATCGCCCGCACCGTCGGCCTCAATCACGGATACAACAGCGTCTACTCCATCCCCGACGCGACCTACCAGCACCAGCCCTTCCTGACGCTGAATGCGACGCAGGGCCTCACCCATAACCTGAGCCTGAACATCAACGCCTACCTGCGCTACACCCGCACCAATACCAGCAACGGCGACATCAACAACGACAGCTTCGACCAGTCGCTCTACACCCTCAGCGCCGGTGACCGGACCGCACTCACCCGCGGCGGCATCCCCTTCCCAACCACCGCCATCACGCCGGCCAACACCCCCTATCCGTACCTGCGCTGCATCGCACAGGCACTGTCAGGGGATGAACCGGCTGAGAAGTGCACCGGTGTTATGACGGACAGTGTCAATCGTCAGCACGCCTACGGTTTCAGCGGTGCGCTCTCCTGGAACACCACACGCAATAAGCTGAGCGTTGGCGCCGGCCTGGACCGCGGTGGCCTTACCTTCATCCAGACCTCGCAGTGGGGCTACCTGAACACCGACGGCATCACCATCACCCGCGTTCCAGCCTTCTCCGACGGTAGCGAGATCGGCGACGGCGGCCGACCGATCGACAGCCGCGTGAACCTGCACGGAGTCACCAACACACCCAGCATCTACGTCACTGACACTCTCAGCCTGGGCAAATGGGTCTTCAACGCAGGCGGCCGCTACAACCACACCAACATCAACAACACCGACCGCCTGCCGCCCTCCGCATCGCACGGTTCGCTGACGGGCGTGAACATCTATCACCGCTTCAACCCCACGGCCGGCTTCGTCTACAAGCCAGGCTCACTGCTGCACGCGTACTTCGACTACGGGGAATCCAGCCGCGCGCCAACCTCCACGGAGCTTGGCTGCGCCGACCCGGACTTCCCCTGCTCGCTGCCCAACGCAATGGTCAGCGATCCGCCACTGAAACAGGTGGTCAGCCGCACCTATGAGTTCGGCTTCCGCGGCAATCCGAACGGGCGCTACCGCTACTCCGCCGGCTACTTCCACACCGTGAACAACGACGATCTGCTCTTCGTCGCATCGCAGGTCACGGGCTTCGGCTACTTCCAGAACTTCGGCAAAACACGCCGCCAGGGCGTAGAAGCCTCCACCGCGGCGCACCTGCGTAACGTGGACGCGGGCGTCGCCTACACCTTTCTGGAAGCGACCTACCAGAGCACGCAGGTCGTCGAGGCCAACAGCAACAGCACCAACAGCATTGCGCTCGCGGGTGAAAAGGGCGTCGCCGAGGGCGGCACCATCACCATCCAGCCCGGCAACAAGATCCCGCAGGTTCCGCAGCACATGCTGAAGGTCTACGTGGACTATCACCCGCTACGAAAGCTCGGCATCAGCGCCGACTTCAACGCCATCGGCAGCTCCTTCGTAAAGGGAAACGACAACAACCTGCACCAGCCGGACGGCCAGTACTACCTGGGCAGCGGCAAGTCGCCGGGCTACGGCGTCGTCAACCTCGGTTCACGCTACAAGTTCAATCCGCACTTCGAACTCTTCGCCGAGATCAACAACCTGCTCAACCGGCAGTACTACACCACCGGCCAGCTCGCCACGACACCCTACGACAACAACGGCAACTTCACCGCGCGTCCCTTCACGGCGTATGCCAGCGGAGACTACCCGCTGCGCAACACCACCTACCTGTCCCCCGGCGCACCCATCACCGTCTTCGGCGGTATGAAGGTCAGCTTCGGATCACGGTAAGTCCGACTCCCGCGCGAAAACGAAGCCCGCATCACGCAGAGTGATGCGGGCTTTCTCATGTCCTGCAGATTTTCTGCGCGTGCTCAGTCTCGGGAGAGCAGACACAGCGGAGGCCCCGCGACAAGCCACCCCAAAAACCCGCATCATAGAAACCTGTGGCGGCAAGATTTCGATCCCAACTCGTAGCCTTTGACTGGTCGAAGTCCGAGCCGTTGCACGGGCTCCTTTGCCTGCCCGGCATCGCCCTGCCGCTCATCATCGGCCTGCACTTCGGCTACCCCGGCACCGCTGCCCTGATGGTCGGCGGTGCGCAGTGTGTCGGCTTCGGGTCCTACCAGCAGCCGCTCTTCCATCGCTCGGGAGCAATGCTGGCCGCATCGGTTGGCATCGCCATCTCGGCGCTGGTCGGCGCTCTGTGCCGCGACAGTACGGTCGCGCTGATTGTTACGGCCGTCGTTTGGGCCATGCTCTACGCGCTGGCAAACACCATCAGCACCGCCACGGCGTGGGTCGGTCAGCAGTGCTGCATCTTCCTGGTCATCTCGTCGGCTGCGCCCAGCTCCCCCGGCACTACGCATGACCTGGTCTACTCCGCACTGCTGCGCTGTGCCGGCGTCTTTGCGGGAGCCATGCTGCAGTACGCCATCCTGCGCGGCATACGGCACGTTCTGCCGGCAGCACAGACCCAGTTCTCCAAACCCGACTTCGATCCAACACACTTCCAGCGAGCGTTTCTGCTGGAGCAACTGAAGCCGCACAACGGCGCCTTCCAGTTCGCACTGCGCATGGCGGTAACAGCCGCAGTCTCAGTGGCTATCTATCGCGTACAGACGTGGACCAGCGCCTACTGGATCGGCATGACAGCACTGCTGATCCCCAAGCCAGAGTTCACGCAGACCGCCGTGCGCGGCCTCTTGCGCGCCGCCGGAACGCTGCTGGGCGCGGCACTCTGCACACTCATCGTCGTCGAGGCGAGACCGCAGGGCATGTGGCTCGCCCTGCTGGTGCTCCTCTTCCAGTACGTCGCATACCTGCTCGCCAACGTAAACTACGGCGCGTTCGCCCTGGCGCTCACCGGCTATATCTGCTTTGTGCTCGCCGTCGCGCACCAGCCACCGAATGAGGTGTTGTTGCACCGTGTCCTGGCAACACTCGCCGGCACCGCCATCGCACTCGGCATCCACGCAGCCTTCGTACTCGGCCGCAAGGCGCTACACATCACGCCACCGACGCTGCACTCACTCGAAGAACGCCTCTAAAACGGGTGGCAACACTGCTACTGAACGCCGTGGCCGATATCGCCCGCCGTACCAGCCTGCCGCAGATACTCTTCCATCGACTCCAGCAGGACACCCTTCGCATCCAGGATCAGGTCGATCGTGTCGCGACCGGCGCCATGTCCGCCCGCACTCGGCGTCACATAATGCGACGCGGCCTTCACCTGCTCACGCGCATTCCACGTCGCAACGGCAAGGCCGACAGCACGCATGGGCGGCAGGTCGATGATGTCATCGCCGACATAGCAGATCTCGTCCAGAGCAACATCCGCCTCCGCCATGATGGAGCGGATCGCCTCCATCTTCTGCTGCGATCCCTGGTGGATAAACTCCACCTTCAAGTCGCGCATGCGGACGGCAACTGTGTCGCTCGAACGCTTGGTGATGATGCCGAAGCGCAGCCCCGCGATGCGACCGATGCCCATGCCCAGGCCATCATGCGCGGAAAAGCCTTTGACCTCAACGGCCGCAACGGAACCGTCCTCTTTTTTGCCCGTGGGGATGAAGTACAGCATGCCGTCGGTCAGCACACCATCCACATCGAAAACGACTACTTTGATCTTTGCGGCGCGTTCCTGCAGGGTCAGTTCCATGTCTCCATCATCGCAGAACGGCCCTCGGCCACTTGCACCAGAAACGAGGCACAGGAGCGAACAAACTACGAAGGCGATAGAATCTCGGCATGGCCGCCGCTCCCCTGCCGATCGCCACGGAAGTGCTGGATGTTCCAACCGCACTGGCGTGGGCCCACCCCGTGGTGCAGCGCTGGTTCGTGGGCAAATTCGGCACACCGACTGAGCCGCAGATCGAAGGCTGGCCCGCCATCCTGCGGGGCGAACCCACGCTCATCTCCGCTCCAACCGGCAGCGGCAAGACCCTCACAGCATTCCTCGTCGCCATCAATCGCCTGGTCACCGAGGCCATGAACGGCACGCTGTCGCCGTACACCCAGATCGTCTACGTCTCGCCGCTGAAGGCACTCAGCAACGACGTACAGAAGAACCTGGAAGAGCCACTCCGCGAGATCCTGCAACTGGCGATGGAAGCCGGCTTCATGTGCCCCGGCATTCGCACCGGCGTCCGCACCGGCGACACACTGCCGAAAGAGCGCGTGGCCATGCTCAAGCATCCGCCCCACATCCTGGTCACCACCCCGGAGTCGCTCTACCTGCTGCTGACCAGCGCGAAGGCACGCGAAAACCTCCGCTGCGTGCACACCGTCATCGTCGACGAGATCCACGCCATGGCCGACGACAAGCGCGGCGCACACCTCGCCCTGACACTCGAACGCCTCGACGCACTCGTCACCGGCGAAAACCACCTGACACCCGGCGCCATGCTGATGGGCATGTCCAAAGCGCCACAACGCATCGGCCTCTCCGCAACACAGAATCCGATCGAACTGGTGGCAGACTTCCTGACCGGCATCGCTCCCGGGCGCAAACGCGCCACCATCATCCAGGTCGGCCAACGCCGCGTCCTCGACCTTGCCATCGAAATCCCCGCCACCGAACTCGGCAGCGTCCGCGACAGCAAGATGTGGATCGAGATCGTCGACCGCATGGCCGAACTCGCCCGCGAACACCGCTCCACACTCGTCTTCGTCAACACACGCAGCATGGTCGAACGCCTCTGCTGCGCGTTGGGCGAGCGACTGGGTGAAGAGAACGTCGCCGCGCATCACGGCTCACTCTCACGCGCACTGCGCCTCGACGCCGAGCAGCGACTAAAGGCCGGTGAAATCCAGTGTCTCGTCGCCACCGCATCGCTTGAACTCGGCATCGACATCGGCGCGGTCGACCTCGTCATTCAACTCAACAGCACACGCGCCGTCGCAGTCGCCATGCAACGCGTGGGCCGCGCCGGTCACTGGCGCGGAGCCATCCCCAAGGGCCGCTTCTTCGCCTCCACGCGCGACGACCTGTTAGAGCAGGCAGCACTCGTCCGCGCCATGCGCTCGGGCTCGCTCGACAAGCTCGAGATCCCACCGCAGCCGCGCGATGTGCTGATGCAACAGATGGTCGCCATGTGCGGCGCCGAGCCGTGGGAAGAAGACACACTCTTCGCCTTGGTCACCCGTGCGTACCCATACCGCGACCTCTCACGCACCGAGTTCGACGAGATCGTCACGCTGCTGCACACCGGTATCGAAAACTCGCGCGGACGCTACGGTGCCTACCTTCTGCGCGACGGTGTCGCCGGCGTGCTGCATCCGCGTCGTGGCGCACGCATGACGGCCATCGGCAATGGCGGCGCCATCCCCGACACCGCCATGTTCTCCGTCGTCCTGATGCCCGAAGGCCACACCATCGCCACACTCGGCGAACACTTCGCCGTCGACAGCGGACCGGGCGATGTCATCCAGCTCGGCAACTCAAGCTGGCGCATCCTCACCGTAGAAAAAGAAGGCCGCGTCCTCGTCGAAGACGCACACGGCGCGCCGCCCTCCGTCCCCTTCTGGGATGGTGAAGCACCGCAGCGCACCGACGTCCTCAGCGACTTCGTCGGTGACCTCCGCAAGGCCATCAGCGACCGCACACAGGGCGTGCACCACGAACGCGTCATCCCCGAAGATCCCGTCGTCGCAGACGCCGTCGCATGGCTGATGGAAGAATGCGCCGTGTGCGAAAGCGCCGCGATGCAACTGGTGCAATACATCGTCAGCGGCCGCGCCGTTTTGGGCTGCGTGCCCACCAAGACCACCATCGTCGCCGAGCGCTTCTTCGACGAAGGCGGCGGCATGCAGCTCATCCTGCACGCACCCTTCGGCGGCCGCATCAACAAGGCCTGGGGCCTCGCGCTGCGCAAGCGCTTTTGCCGCGGCTTCAACTATGAGCTGCAGGCCGCCGCGACCGACAACGGCATCAACATCTGCCTGGCAGAACAGCACAGCTTCCCACTCGCAGACGTCTTCCACTTCCTCACAGAACACACCGCGAAGGAACTGCTCGAACAGGCCTCACTCGCCTCGCCCATCTTCAAGACACGCTGGCGCTGGGCCGCCAACCGCTCGCTGCAACTGCTGCGCTTCAGCAAGGGCAAGAAAGTACCGCCGCAGATCCAGCGCACACGCGGCGAAGACTTGCTCGCCTCCGTATTCCCGCAGGCCGCAGCATGCTTCGAAACCATCGTCGGCGACATCCAGATCCCCGATCACCCGCTCGTCCGTGAGGTCATGCAGGACGTGCTGCAGGAGGCGATGGACCTCGAAGGCCTCCAGCAGCTTCTGCGCGACATGCACGAGGGCCGTATCGAGTGCATCGCCGTCGACACGCCCGTCCCATCCCTCTTCTCGCACGAGTTACTCAACGCCAACCAGAACGCCTTCCTCGACGAAGCCGACCTGGGCGAACGCCGCGCCCGCGCTGTCTCCCTGCGAGGCACCATCCCCGACTCCGTCCTCGGCGAAGCAGGCCGACTCGACCCCGCAGCCATCCGCCAGACCCGCTGCGAGATCTGGCCCGACCTCCGCGACGAACACGAGCTGCACGACCTCCTCTTCAGCACCATCGCCCTACCCGTAGCGCTCTTCCGCGAACAGCCATCCGAACTCGCCGCGTGCAGCGACGAAGAAGTTCAAGTCCACCGAGCACAGGCAAGCCGCCACTGGCCGCTCTTCTTCGAACGCCTGCAGGCACGCGGCCGCGCACAGATCCTCCGCTTTGGCGAAGCAGACTGCTGGGTCGCAACCGAACGCCTCGAGCACGCGCAGGCACTGCAAGCAATCACCACAAACGCCGTCGTCCCGAGTGAAGCAAAGCAAACGCAAGAGAGCCAGGAGAACGCCACCACCGAACCAACCACCACCGAAGAAGCCCTCCGCCTCCTGACCCAGGGCATCCTCCAGATCCTCGGCCCAACCACCGCCCGCAGCATTGCCGCGCTCCTCGCCCTCCAGCCACGAGCCCTCGTGCAACAGCTCGTCGCCATGGAGATGCAGGGCCTCGCGCTCCGCGGCATCTTCGAAGCACCCGCCGCAGCCGAGGACGACAAGGACGTCGAGTGGTGCGAGCGCCGCATCCTCCAGCGCATTCACCGTCTCACACTCGGCGCACTGCGCAAACAGATCGAAGCCGTCACCCCCGCCGTCTTCATGCGTTGGCTCGTACGCTGGCAGCATCTCGCACCGCAGACGCAGCTCGCCGGCGAAGAGGGCGTACTCGAAGCACTCCTCCAACTCGAAGGCTTCGAAGCGCCCGCCGTCGAGTGGGAGCGCAACCTGCTGCCGCAGCGCGTAAAGGACTACGACGGCAAGTGGCTCGACCAGCTCTGCCTCAGCGGCGCCGTCGGCTGGGGCCGCATCTCGCCGCACCCCGCATGGGCCGCTGGCGACGGTGCCGCACCGCGCCGCGTCATCCCCACCAACATGGCGCCCATCACCTTCTTCCTGCGCGAAAGCGCCGACTGGCTGCCCGCAGCGCTCGCCGCCAAATGCATCGAGGAAGACAAACTCCAGCAGGCGCTCTCACCCGAAGCCCTCTGCATCCGCAACACGCTGCGCGAACGCGGCGCCTGCTTCGCCAGCGACCTGCAGCGCATGTGCGTGCTCAGCAAGCAGCAGACGCAGACAGCCCTCTGGGAGCTCGCTACCGCCGGCATCGCCTCTGCCGACGGCTTCGACCAACTCCGCATCATGATGGACCCCAAGCGCAAGCCGCTGGCCGCCGAACCCGTCGTCAACGGTGCGCGCCGTGGCACACGCAGCACCGCCGGCCGCTGGTCGCTCTTCACCGAAGAAGAACACCGCGAACTCTCCGCGCCCGAACGAGCCCGCGAGCAGGAGACCTCGCTCGCAGCCGCCGCACGCATGCTGCTGGCACGCTACGGCGTCGTCTTCCGTGACCTTCTGCAACGCGAGGCCAACGTACCCAAGTGGCGCGACCTCGTCCGCATGCTGCGCCGCCTGGAAGCACGCGGAGAGATCCGCGGAGGCCGCTTCGTCCAGGGCTTCAACGGCGAACAGTTCGCCCTGCCCGAAGCCGTTGAGAGCATGCGCGCCACACGCGATCTGAAGCATGACGACGTCGTCACCCTCGCCGCCAGCGACCCCATCAATCTCATCGGTGTCGTCGTCCCCGGCGAGCGCACCAACGCCGTCGCAGGTAAGAAAGTCCATCTGCGCGGAGGCGTCCCCTGCGACGCGGCAGGCGAGCCACTCGACGCCATCGCAACGCCCCAGGGCATCCGCCGCAACACAGCGCCACGCACCGAGAAGCCGATGATCGTCCTCGAAGCCCCACAAGGTGGCCTCTTCGCGTGATTCACCGTGCCTGGTGCCCCACGAAATGGCTGCCCCATTCATGCGCGTTCTTGCGCATGAGTGGGATATCGCGCGAAGCGCGACGCTCCTGCCCAGATCAAATCTGCGGGTCACGCTTCGCGTGATACTCCACCCTTTCACGATAAAACCGCGTAAGAATGGGGCACCCACGGTGGTGAAGCGCGCTTCTTATAGAGACGGAAATGACTGATCCTCAACCAGTGCTGCCCGACGAAGACACGTACTACGACGGCCCCTTCCTCGTCTTCACCGCCAGCTACCTGCGCAAACGCGGCACCTGCTGTGGCAACGGCTGCCGCCACTGCCCCTACGACGAGAACGGCGAGGTCGTTCCCGGCAAGGGCGAGCGCAACGGAACGCACGGCAGCTAACAGATCGCCCAGCCGATGTTGATCCCGCATCACTCCGCGAATCGCGCACCGGTACAATCAAAGGTGGTTTAGGAGCACGGATCGACATGGCACACATGGTTTTCTGTTCGAAGTACAAGGCTGAATTGGAAGGGCTCGATGAGCCGCCCTTCGACTCCGATTTCGGCAACAAGATCTACAACACCGTCAGTAAGAAGGCATGGGGCGAGTGGATTGAGCGCCAGAAGATGCTGCTGAACGAATACCGTCTGCAGCCCTGGACACCCCAGGCGCAGGAGTTCCTCGTCGAGCAGATGAATGACTTCTTCTACGGTTCCGGCGGCGAGCTGCCCAAGGAGTTCGTCGCTCCGACGGCGTAACCGATGAGCGACGCTTCCACAGTGATCAAAATGTCAAAACAACGCGCGGACGGCCTGTCTGACAGCCGCTTTGTGCGCGCCTGCCTCTGTCAGCCGGTCGACCGCACTCCCGTGTGGTTCCTGCGCCAGGCAGGCCGTTACATGCCGGAGTACATGGCCGTTCGACGCAACCATTCGCTGCTTGAGATCTGCCGCACGCCCGACGTCGCCGCTGAGGTGACCATCACCGCGGCCGAGCGCCTCGACGTGGACGCGGCCATCATCTTCGCCGATCTGCTGCTGCCCTTCACGCCCATGGGACTCGACTTCGAGTTCGTCAACGGCGAAGGCCCCGTGGTGCATCAACCCATCCGCACACGCGAGCAGGTCGAAGCGCTCCGCACCGACCGCGCAGACGAACTCAACTACGTCGCACGCGCCATCGAGCAGGTCGCAAAGCACTTCGCACCCGCACGCCCGGACGGCGATCGTCTCGGCATCATCGGCTTCATCGGCGCACCCTTCACGCTCGCCAGCTACATGATCGAAGGCGGATCCTCTCGCAACTACGTGGAAATGAAGAAGCTGATGTACAGCGACCGCACCGCGTGGTCCATGCTGATGGACAAGCTAAACACCGTGCTCGCCGCCTACGCTGCGCAGCAGGTACAGGCGGGCGCAGACGTCATCCAGATCTTTGATAGCTGGGCCGGCGCACTCTCCGTCCAGGACTATCGCGACTTCGTTCTGCCCTTCACCACCGAGCTTGTGCAGCGCGTCAAGGCACTCGGCGTCCCCGTCATCTACTTTGGCGTCGACACCGCATCGCTGCTCAGCACCATGCGCGAAACCGGCGCAGACGTGCTCGGCCTCGACTGGCGCGTACCGCTCGAAGAAGGCTGGCGTCTCGCGGGCGAAGGCGTCGCCGTCCAGGGCAATCTCGATCCCATTGCGCTCTTCGCGCCAGAAGATCTGCTGAAGCAGCGTGTGCAGCAGGTATTGACGGCCGCAGGCAATCGCAATGGACACATCTTCAACCTGGGACACGGCATCGTTCCCGGTACACCCGTCGACGCCGTCATCAACGTGTCGAAGTGGGTCAAGGAGTTAAGCGCGCGATGATCAAAGACCTTCCTTACTTTCTGATCGGCCTCGCTGCGGAAAAGCTGAAGCTCGACGATCAGCTCGCAGCAACCAGGAGCGATGCTTCGGCCAGCAAGGAAGGCCGCATCCTCGCGCAGTACGAGATCAGCAACGCCGACCAGATCGCCGCGGCGATGGCTGCACCCGACGTAAAGCGGCCGGAGCCCGAACACTTCGATGCCATCCTGCTGCTCGCGCACGGCACGCCCGACGTACTTGGTGAGATGGACGAATACCTCAAGCTCGTCACCGGCGGCCGCGGTGTACCGCCGCACGTCGTGCATGAGCTGCAGGAGCGCTACGCAGAGATCGGTCTGCGCGAAGAGCCCACACCGGAAGGCCCGCACCTGACGCGCTGGACACTGCTGCAGGGCAAGCTACTGCAGCAGCGCATCGGCACGCCGGTCTACGTCGGCATGCGCAACTGGAAGCCTTTCATCGCCGACACCGTCGAGCAGATGAAGAACGCAGGCGTAAAGAAGATCCGCGCCATCTGCCTTGCACCGCAGAACTCGCGCACCAGCGTCGGTCTCTATCGCCGCGCGTTGGAAACGGCAGCCGCCGGTGCCTTCGAGATCGACTTTGTCGCCGGCTGGAGCGAGCACACGCTCCTCGTACGCGCCTTTGCGGAGAAGATGCGCAAGGCCTACGAAACCGCTCTCGCAACTGGCGAAAAGACTGCCGTACTCTTCACCGCGCACTCGGTTCCCTGCCGCACCATCCAGGCAAAGCCAAGCGAGCACCACGGCATGATGCTGACCACCGATGCCGACACCTACGCCATCGAGTGCAAGGCCACGGCAAAGCATATCGCGGAAGAGCTGAGCGATATCCTCGACGAGAGCAACTGGTTCTTCTGCTTCCAGAGCCAGGGTCTCAGCGGTGGTCCATGGATTGGACCGGGCGTGCCTGACCTGCTCGCCGCGCTGAAGCAGGAAGGCTACACACGCGCCGTGCTGCAGCCGGTCGGCTTCCTCTGCGATCACGTCGAAATCCTCTACGACATCGACATCGACTTCCAGAAGCTCGCTGCGGAAATCGGCGGCATCACCGTCTCGCGCGCAGACAGCCTGAACGATTCGCCCACGCTGATCGCCGCACTGGCTGACCTGTCGCGTCGCGGTGTGCGCAGCCTGCCCACGCATCCCGCACAGCAGCCACAGACGCCCGCAGAGGTATTGCTCACGCTCGCTCCCCTCGAAGAAACACAACCTGTGAGCGCCTAAGCAGTGGCTCGCTCCGTTGCCATCATCGGTGGAGGCATTGCAGGACTGGCCACTGCCTACCAGTTGCAGCGCCTTCGCGAGTCTGGTGCAGATCTCGCGTTCACTCTCTTCGAACAGTCGAACCGTCTTGGCGGCATCGTGGAAACACACCGCCAGGACGGCTTCGTCATCGAGTGCGGTCCCGACGGCTGGGTAACGGACAAGCCCTGGGCGCGTGAGCTGGCGGAAGAACTCGGCCTGGCCGATGAGATCATCCCCTCCAACGACGAGACACGCGTCACGTGGGTGCTGCGCGACGGCGAACTCCTCGCCATGCCCGACGGCATGCGCATGATGGTCCCGGAACGCGTCGAAGCCGTCATGCACTCGCCGCTCTTCAGCGCCTCCGCACGGGAGGCCTATGCCGCCGAGCCCGGCCGCGCGGAAGAGCTCAAAGCATCCGCACCCGACCACGACGAATCCGTTGCAGATTTCGTAAAGCGTCACTTCGGCGATGAGGTCTTGCGTGTCGTCGGCGCTCCTCTTCTCGGTGGCGTCTTCGGCGGAGACGTCGAACGCCTCAGCGTGCGCTCGGTCATGGCGCCGTTCGTCTCCATGGAACGCGAACATGGATCGCTGACGTTAGCACTACAGGCTCGCGCAGCACAGCGTGGCGACAGGCGCGCTGCAACCGTCTTCACCTCGCTGCGCACAGGCACGGCAACGCTGATCGATCGCATGGTCGCAGCCATCTCTCCCGAAGCAATCTTGCTGGAGCGAAGCATCGTCTCGATGCAACGTACCCCGGGTGGATGGACCTTGCGCGACAACCTTGGCAACGAGACAGCATTCGATCACGTCATGCTCGCCGCGCCGGTCCGTGTGGCCGCCGCCCTCGTCGTACCCATCGATGCAGAGGCTGCATCACTGCTGAAGATCCCGTCCAGCTCAGCGGTCATCGCCGGCTTCGGTTACACACCCGAAGCAGCACCCCAACTACCCGCAGGCTTCGGCTTCCTCTCACCCGAAGGCGAGGACTGCCAGCTGCTCGCAGGCACCTTCGCCGATCAGAAGTTCGACGGACGCGCACCGCAGGGCGGCAAGTCGATTCGCGCCTACTTCGGCGGCGAACGCGCAGACGCACTCATCCCTCGCAGCGATGAAGAGATCGCCGCATTCGCAAAGCAGGAGCTGGAAAAGGTTCTCGGCCCGCTGCCCGCTGCCGCCGTAACCATCGTGCGCCGCTGGCCCGATGCCCTGCCGCAATACGAAGTAGGCCACGGCGAACGCATGACGCAGCTCCAACAGCGCATTGACGCCATCGGCGCCCTGCACCTGCTCGGCAACGGCTACCAAGGCGTTGGACTGCCAGACCTGGTCCGGGACGGCCGCGCCGCAGCTCGATCGCTTGTCGCCTAAGAAGCAATGCCGTTCGCACTCAACAGGAGCAATGTCACTCGCACGCAATGCTTTTGCTTTCGGAGGGACATGGCTTCAGCCATGTCATAACTGTGAAAAAGAGACCCGGCTTTAGCCGCTGAGGCGGATCCCTCAGGGGCGGAAGCCCCTGCATCATTCGACTAAGAATGGCAGGGCTAAAGCCCTGCCCCTCCGAAAACTTTGCTCCGCTCAGCACCCTCGCTGAAGAAGCTAAACCGTTGCATGTGCTCCCACGGGCCGTCGAGATACCGCCAGAGATCCAACCCAACCGCACTCACCGGAAACGGCGCAAACTCAGCCAGCAGCAACGCCAGCGTAGCCTTCGCGACCTCCCCGGTCACCTTGTTCTGCACCACCACATGCGGCCGAAACCCCTGCCGATCCTGCGCACTCAGATGCTCCGCAAACGCAGCCGACACGCGGCGATGCAGCGCCATCGCAGGTGCCGATACAAAGAAGAACGCGACGCCACGGCCAATCAACTGCGGCGCCTTCATCTCCAAAGAAAACACGTGCTGCGACGCGCTGATCTCCACAAGACGAGCGACTGTCTCGTCTGTCTCCGGCAGCGTATGGAAGAGCGTCAGATGTGCGGGAATGCGGTTGCGGGCGGGCGGGAAGTGCCGCTGGCGCAACGACTCGAAGCGGTGTTGTGCTTCGTCGTCGAGCGCCAGCGTTAGAACACAGCTCATTACTTCTTGGATGCGGGTGCAGCTGGCTTCGCAGCCGGGGTGGTGGGCTTCGGTGCTGCGGTTGCCGGAGCAGCTGCCGGTGCGGGCGCTGCGGCCTGCATCTGCTTCGCATATTCCTCGGTCATCGCGCCCAGCTTCGGCTGCAGTTCCTTGATCTTGCCCTGAACCGTCACCATCGTCTTGTTGGCAATATCGGGGCTCTTGGTCAGCAGCGCATTGCCGGCGGGCGTCTTGTAGAACGCAATGATGCCGTCCAGGTCAGCGTCGGTGAAGGTATCTGCATAGCTCTGCACCACGGCCGGGCGCAGCTTCTCCCAACCCACTTCATCGTTGGTCAGGTCCTGCACCTGCTTCAGGTAGTTGGTGGTCAGCGTCGTCTGCGCGGGCGACAGCGTGCCCTGGCCGGACTGCTGCTTCGCCATGCCGTTGATACGCTCCTGCAGGTTCGAAAGCTGTTCCTTCATCATGCTGTCGGTGTGGGTCAGTTGCAGCATCTGCTCCGCCTTGGCGCGGTGGCTGGCATCATCGGCGTGCGCAAAAGGCGCAGCGGCCAGGCAAAGAGCAACGGCGAGGGTGTGCATGGAACGCATGGTCGATCTCCAATGTTGTTGCGGGGCTGGCGCAGAACATCGCGCGTGGGTGCTGCTAGGCGTTGGACGGAGCACCGTACCGATTGGCTCTCATCCCCTCCAGACAGGATACGCGCCTCAGGCCGATGTACCCTCAGGGGCATGGCATTGTTGTCCTGTTCTGACGCGTTAGAGCTCGTCGCTTCCAAAATGTCCGCCCTGCCCCCAAACTCCGCAACGGAGCGCATCTCCCTGGGCGCAGCCCGCGGACGCGTCCTGGCGCACAGCATCACCGCCGACCGTGACCAGCCCCCCTTCCCCCGTTCCACCCGCGACGGCTTCGCCATGCAAGCCGCCGACGCCACCGCCACCATGCAGTTGATCGGCGCCATCCGCGCAGGCGAGCAGTGGACCGGCCCACCGCTGCAACCGGGCCAGGCCCTCGAAATCATGACCGGCGCGCCCGTCCCCCAGGGCGCCGACGCCGTTGTGATGGTCGAGCACGTCACCACCGAAGGAACAACCCTCACCCTCCAGCCAGGCCGCACCCTCCGCGCAGGAGAAAACATCGTCCCACGCGCCGCCGAGGCCCGCTCCGGCGACGTCCTCCTCCAGCCCGGCGTCTCCATCGGCGCCGCAGAGATCGCACTCGCAGCCTCCGTCGGCGCAGCACAGGTCACCGTCTTCGCGCAACCACTCGTGGCCGTCCTCGCCACCGGCGACGAACTCGTCGCGCTCGACGAAACGCCCGACGCCATGCAGATCCGCAACTCCAACTCCCACGCGCTCGCCGCGCTGGTGCAGGAACACGGCGGCACCGCCCGCGTCCTGCCCCCCGCCGCCGACACCCGCGAGTCACTCCACGCCGCCATCACCGGCGCGCGCGACGCAGCCATGCTCGTCCTCTCCGGAGGCGTCTCCGCCGGCAAGTACGACTTCGTAGAGGACGTCCTCCTCTCGCTCGGCGCCGAGTTCTTCTTCACCGGCGTCGCCATGCAGCCCGGCAAACCCGCCGTCTTCGGCCGCATCCCCGCCACGCCGGAACACCCTGACCAGTGGATCTTCGGCCTGCCCGGCAACCCCGTCTCCACGCAGGTCACGGCGCTGCTCTTCGCCATGCCCATGCTCCGCGCACTCGCCGGCGAAGCCGCCGCAAAGCCCAGCTTCGCGCAAGCCACGCTGACCGTAGACGTGAAAGTGAAGCCCTGCCTGACCCGCTTCCTGCCCGCCCGCATCGACTCGTCGCTCACCGGCGCAACCGTCCAGCCTACAGGCTGGCAGGGCTCCGGCGACCTCAACGCAAACGCCCGCGCCAACTGCTACCTGGTAGTCCCGCCCGACGCCACGAACCTGCAGCCAAACGACATCGTGACGGTCCTGCTGCGTTCGCGGTAAGCTCGTCCGCATGAGGCCCGATCACACCAGACCGGAGCAGCCAGAACTCACCGCCGGCGAGCGTGCCGGCGCCATGCTCATCGTCGCCGCCATCGTTCTGCCGGTGCTGTGCGGGCTCGCCATCGTGGTCACAAAGCACTTCCTCTGGGTCCACTACAACACCCACACCGTCACGCTCTGGCTGGTACTGGACGCCGCCATCCTCATCGCGGGCGTCCTCCTCCGCGGCGAGCAGCATCCCTGACGCCGCACTGCGGTACGCTGAAACCATGAGCACGGAACGCCAACACACGGTGCGAGGCACCATCGCAAAAGCCATGATCGCGCTGGCGGTCCTCGCCCCCGCACTGCTGCTGCTCAGCGTCTTCATCGCCCGCAACGCCGGGCACAACATCGTCTGGAGCCGCAGCTTCGTCCAGACCATGTTCATCGTCTCCGCATGCCTGCTCGGCGCGGGCCTGCTGCTGCACCGTGGAGAAGACCTGTGAGTACCAAAGCAACCAGCGGCAAGCTCTCGCACTTCAACGACGCCGGCGAGGCCCACATGGTCGACGTCAGCGACAAAAAGCCAACACGCCGCGAAGCCGTCGCCGAAGCCTTCGTCGAACTCAACGCCGACGTCCTCGCCGCACTGCCCCAGAACCCCAAGGGCAATCCGCTTGAAGTCGCCCGCTTCGCAGGCATCACCGCCGCGAAGAAGACCGCGGACCTCATCCCCATGTGCCATCCGCTGCCGCTCTCATTCATCGACGTGGAAGCGACCGTGGTCTACCCGTCGGACCTGCTCAAGACCGGTGGCGGAGTCCGCATCCGCGCCACCGCCGCAACCGTCGCAGGTACCGGCGTCGAGATGGAAGCCATGACCGCCGCAGCCGTCGCCGCACTCACCGTCTACGACATGACCAAGGCGCTCGACAAAGGCATCCGCATCCGCGAAATCGTTCTGCTCAGTAAAAAGGGCGGCAAGAGCGGCGACTACCTGCGCAGCGCCGACAAACTATAGATTGAACAACTCCCGCAGCCGCTTGATCTGCGCCCGCGCCACGGGAATCTCCGTAGCCTTGCGATCATCCATCCGCAGCAGATAGCTCGACTTGAACCACGGCACCACCTCGCGGATGTGCTGGATGTTCACCACAAAGCTGCGATGCGCGCGCCAGAACGTCTCCGGATCCAACTGGTCCGTCAGCTCTTCCAGCGTGCGGACGTTGCTCATGCCCTCCAGCGTCGGTGTCACGACGGAGATGGCGCCCTCTTCGATCGACGCAAAGCAGATCTCGCGCTGATCCACCAGCAACAGTCGCTGCGAGGACCGCACCACCACCTTGCCCGACCGCGGCCTGGCCTGCGTCGCGGCAGCCGTAGCCTGCGTCTCCAGCAGCTTCAACAACGACTCCAGCCGCTCCTCCGCACTCGCCTGCGGAACCGTCTCAATCGCCGTCTCGGCCTGCGACGAAGACGCAGCAGCCCGACGCATCTTCGCCTTCTCCACCGCCAGCGCTACGCGCTTCTCTTCAAACGGCTTCAGCAGATAGTCGATCGCATTCACTTCAAACGCACGCACCGCGTACTGGTCATAGGCCGTGGCAAAGATCACCTCCGGCATGACAAATTCCTTGTCTTCCATCAGCCGCTTCAGCACCGCAAAGCCGTCCAGCCCGGGCATCTGCACATCCATAAAGACGACATCCGGAGCGTGCGACCGAACCGTCTCCACCGCCTCGATGCCATTGGAAGCCTCCGCGACAACCTCCACCTCGCTCACCCGCTCCAGCAGGTAACGAAGCTCACGCCGCGCCAGCACCTCATCATCGACAATCACCGCCGTTAAACCCATCGAGAAAAGTATAGGCGCGCGACAACCGGCGCGAAGGTGTCGAGCGATATGCTTGCTGCATGATCGCCGCCGCCCTCTCATGTCTTGGCCTTTTCATCGGCGTGGTCTTCGGTGGATTCTTTGTCCTGCTGCGCAGACGACATCGCGAGCGCAGACGCAAACAACTCGATCCCGGCTTCTATCCCACAACGCGCGATCTCGGCAATGCACTCCACTCCCTGCAGACCTTTGCTCGTCCTGAGATCGCGCATGTCATGGAAGTGAAACAGGCCGAACCAAAGGAAGACGAAGCAAATGGTGACGACAGAGTGGCTAGCGACGCACGACGAATCGGTTGAACAAACGGAGAATTAAGCACTAGGCACTCAGAGCCAAGAGGAATGAGCGCTTGGAGGACGAGCTTAAAGCAGCAATCATTTGCTTTCGGAGGGGCAGGGCTTCAGCCCTGCCATCACAGCTCAAAACAAGAACGGCTTTAGCCACTGAGGGATTTCGCCTCAGCAGCTAAAGCCGCTTCTTACTTGCTTACCGATGGCACAGCCAAAGCCGCGCCCTTGCCACTACATATTCGTGTGGCCGCCGCGCATCTCTTCATTGAAGGTAGGACGCGTGAACGCCAGCGCCTCCGCCATGCGCTCCTCATATTCGGAGTGGTGGCTCATCAGCGGCTCCGTGCTCGCCGCAAACTCAAACTTCGGATCCAGCTTCAGAATGCCCTCGCCCGCCAGCGCCTCTGCCGTCTTCTTCAGCGAAGCGACCGTCGTGTTCAGGTACTGCGCATCGCGAGGATCCGCAATCCACACCGGCTCGCCGCCACCCAGCACGCCGCTGGCCCAGTACACCTTCGCTGCCAGGAAGTCCGCACGCTGCTGCTCATCCGTGTCGTTGAAGATAAAGCGGCCCTGCTTGGCCGAGTAGTAACGCGTCGTCACCGGCACCGGCTGACGATTGCCGCTCTTCGTCAGTTCGATCTGGCCCTGGTCCAGGATCTTGCGCACAGCGTTGTAGATAAAGCTCTCCGCAAAGGGCTGCTCGGGCGCCGGCACCACCTCGGCAAACGTCACCGTCATGCTGGCTGAAACCTTCGCCTTCAACTGCTGATCCGCCGGCGTCTTGCCGTCTTCCAGCTTGGTGTCGCCGTGCACAATGTACGTGTCCGCACCGCTCGTCGACAGGTGGAACGGCCACTGCCAGCCACTCATGCTCATCGGCAGGCCGCCCAGCGTGACGTACACATCCGGCCGCGGATTGCGCAGGCGCTGCGCTACTTCCAGCAGGAACTCATGCACGGGCGTGCTGTACACAGGGTTTCCCAGATCGAAGCCGGTGCCCAGCTCAAACTGAAACGTCTTGTGCGGTGCGGACGCCAGGGCCAGCGTGTACTTCTCTGTCGGCGCGCCGTTAAAACCCGAGCTGACGACACCATCAACAACGGCCAGACCGGCCTCCTGCGCAGCCTTCTGCACACCCTGCGACAACTTCGTATCCAATGCGATTGCCATGCCTGCTTCGAACCCTCTAGCGATTTCCGTACGCAGACCCAAAGGGCCGCGCCAAATCTGAAATTTCGTGACACTCCATGGTAACGCGAAGGAAAGACCGAACCACCCCGGGGCAAAGAAGCGGGTGCCCAACGAAATCGGGTGCCCCATTCTTTGCGAAGCAAAGGGTGGGTTCAGCGGCAAAGCCGCTCCATCGCGCAAAGCGCGAACCTCAAGCCTGCCCCCCCACGAACAGGTGCGCCCCAACTGATGCGCGCTCTTGCGCGTGAGCGAGTAATCGCGCAGAGCGCGAACCGGAGGGAACAGCGGGTTATCGCGCAAAGCGCGAACGGGAGGGAACAGCGGGCAATCGCGCAAAGCGCGACCCGGAGAAAGCAGCGGGCTTCAGCCCGCTGACACGCCTCGCTCCGTGACAGGGCCTTTAGGCCCGGGCTAGCGGTCTACCCAGGACATCCATTGAGCCACTTAACCCCAAACCCGTACCATGGGGGACGATGGCAAAGCGCCCCACCAAAACGGCTACCGCGGACGACGCGCTCGAAGTGCGCCTGCGCTATCGCTTCCGCGACCCAGCCCTGCTGCAACTGGCGCTCACCCACAGCTCCCTCGCCTTCGAAGCGGGCGACGGCCGCACCAACGGCACCGGCGAAGACAACGAACAGCTCGAATTCCTCGGCGACGCCGTCGTCGGCCTCCTCGTCACCGAACTCCTCGTCCGCCACTTCCCCGAGCGTCGCGAAGGCGACCTCACCCGCATGCGCGCCATGCTCGTCAGTGGCAAAGGCATGGGCGAGGTCGGCGTCCGTCTCGCTATCGGCCGCGATCTGCAACTGGGCAAAGGCGAAGACGCCAGCGGCGGCCGTACCAAATCCGCACTGCTGGCCGACACCGTCGAAGCACTCGTCGCCGCAATCTACCTCGATGCGAACGCAGCCACACCCGGCGGCAACGGTGGCGCAGGCCTCAAGGCCGCACGATCCTTCGTCGAACGCGAAATCTTCCAGCCACGCCTCGCCGAACTAAAGTCCGCCGCTCAGCAGGGCGCACGCTTCGGCGGCATCGTCGGCGACTGGAAATCCGCGCTGCAGGAACTCCTGCAGGCGCGCGCCGAAGGCCAACCCCTCTACCGCACCGTCGAAGAGATCGGCAACGACCACAACAAGCGCTTCCGCGTAGAAGTTCTGCTCGGCGACCGCGTCCTCGCAGACGGCGAAGGCACCAGCAAGAAGTCCGCACAGCAGGCGGCAGCCCGCGTCGCGTACGACATCCTCTCACCGGTAGACAGCGAGGCTGTGGCGAAAGCGGGCTCGGAGCCGCTCACAGGCGCGCAGGGATGATGGCCCGGCTGGGCAACGCGTTTGCAGAAGCCATGGGCCAGGTCGCGGCATCGCTCGCGCGGCTCACGGTCGTCTCGCTCTTCATCATCACCTTCCTCGTCCAACCCTCGCAGATCCCCACCAGTTCCATGGAGCCGACCATGCTCGTCGGCGACTTCGTCCTGGTCAACAAGCAGGTCTTCGCCCAGCCCGGCCACTGGCGCTGGCTCCTGCCCTACCGCGACCCGCGACGCGACGACATCATCGTCTTCCACTACCCCATCGACCCGGCCGAACTCCTGGTCAAACGCGTCATCGCCACCCCCACCGACCGCATCCACCTGCGCGGCGGTGCCGTCGTCCTCAACGGCAAGCCCGTTGCGGAACCCTTCGCGGCCTACTCGCCCGCCGAACGCTCCGCCTACCGCGACGAATTCCCCAACCTGCAGCGAGCCGACCCCGCAGCCGAAGCCACCTGGTGGATCGAACTCCGCCACCGCATCCGCGGCGCAGACCTGCCCATCCCAGACAACCGCTACTTCGCCATGGGCGACAACCGCAACAACAGCCAGGACAGCCGCTTCTGGGGCTTCGTCCCCCACGAAAACATCGTCGGCGAACCACTCCTCGTCTACCTCAGCACCGACCGAACACCCAACTCACCCCGCGGACGCATCCGCTGGGACCGCCTCGGCCTCATCATCCGGTAGCCATAAGGCCGGGTGCGAAAGCAATGCCGGAAAAACAAGGTCGGGTGCGAGAACAAGGCCGGGTGCCCCATTCATGCGCGCTCTTGCGCATGAGTGGGATATCGCGCGAAGCGCGATCCGCCGACATCCTGCGAACCCACTCATGACGAGAAAGCCGTCATGAATGGGGCACCCGCATACCCGCCTCGTTAATTCCCACCACCCGCAGTGCATCACCGCCGCCGCTCCGGTAATCTAAGAGCACATCATGCGCCTCTTCCGCGCCACCCTCGCCGCGCTCTTTGGCGCCTTCGTTGCACTCGCGCTCTACCTTGCGTGGTTCTTCAAGATCACGCACCACGACACGCCATGGGATGGCGCGCCGATGGGCTTCATTGCGCTGACCGCCGTCGTCGCCATCATCTTCGGCCTCATCGGTGGCTTCCTCGCCGCAGTGCTCGCACCAGAGACTCCGCGCGGATCCGCAGAAGGTGCAGCCGGCTTCATCGCCTTGGCAGCTCTCTTCGCCGAGACGCACACACCCGGCCAGCATCACTACGCACAGATGGTCGCCCTGCTCGCGCTCGCTCCCGCGGCATACCTCATCGGCCGTTCGCGCCGCCCGGCAGTCGTTACCCGCTAAACTGACGAGCCGTCTGCGCGGTGCTATCGTTTTTCTCGATGAGCCTCCGACCCTCGCGCCGCCGCTTTCTTGAGACCTCCACCCTCGCCGCTGCCGCCCTCGCGATGCCCTCCATCCTGCGAGCGCAGGACGCTCCGAAGCCCGTCACACTCAAAATTGGCACGGGCACAGGCCCAAAGGTTCCGGTCGACTTCATCGGCCTCTCCTACGAAAATATGCAGCTCGAAGACCCCACCTTCTTCGCGCCGGAGAACATCGGTCTCGTGCAGCAGTTCCGTAACATGAGCCCGCGCGGCGTGCTGCGGCTGGGCGGCAACACCAGCGAGTTCGGATGGTGGCAGCCCACCCCTGAAACACCCGCACCCAAACGAGTCGATTCCCCCTGGAAGGCCACCGGCGAACCAACCGCCGCTACCGTCTTCACCATCACGCCCAAAGCCATCGACAACCTGGACGGCTTCTTGAAAGCCACCGGCTGGACCTGCATCTACGGCCTCAACCTCGGCTACGGCACACCCGAGACCGACATCGCCGAGGCGACCTACGTCTTCAACAAACTGGGACCGCGCCTCCAGTACTTCCAGGTCGGCAATGAGGTCGACCTCTTCAAGGGCCACCTGCGCGATCCCGAGACATGGAACGTCGACACCTATCTGGCCGAGTGGCTGACCATCGCCCGCGCCGTGCAGAAGGCGCTGCCCGCCGCAAAGTTCGGCATCCCCGATGTCGCAGGCGACGTGACCTGGCTGCCGAAGATCGCCGACCGCTGGGCCGCCGTTGAGGACAAGCCCAACGTCATCACCCTGTCCCACCACTACTATTGGAGCGGACCGCCCTCAAACCCCGAAGCCAACATCGCCAACCTGCTCAAGATCGACCCCAAGGTCGCCGAGCACGCGGCAATTACGAAGGCTGCTGCAGCAAAGATGGGCCCGGCAATCACCTATCGCATGACCGAGGGCAACACCGTCTATCGCGGCGGCAAGAGCGGCGTGAGCGACGTCCTTGCCTCCGCCCTGTGGGGCGCGGACTACCTCTTCCAGTTGATGAGCGACGGCTACTGCGGCGTGAACCTGCACGGCGGATCGGGCCACGCCCAGGCCGTCTCCGTCGGCGGCGTCTTCCATGGCGAAGCACTCATGAAAGACCCCACCGCCCCGCACCCCAAACCCTTCTACACCCCCATCGCCAACGAAGGCACACTCGCCGGCGCGGGCGTCGACGGCAAACTGAACAGCAAATACGTCATGGAGCCGGTCGGCTACGGCATGAAGTTTGCCGCCGCCTTCGCCGGTGCGACGATGCAGCCGGTCGAGTTCGACCCGGGGGCCAGAAACGTCGTCGCCTATGCTGCAAAGCGGACAGATGGCAAGACGATCGTCGCCATCCTGAACAAGGAAGCAACCGAACCGATCACGATTACGGCTCCGTTGTTTGAGACGATTCAAATTGTGTCAGGAACGGCACTGGATGCACCCGAAGCGCACGTAAATACCGTCGTCCGCGAGACCAGCAGCAGGCGCTCCACCACCGGCCAGACCTTCACTCTGCCACCGCATATGGGCACGCTGATCGTCCTGAACTAACCCCGCGTTCACACGCACCGCAAGACAACGGACAAGCAAATCTGTTCGAATGCTTGCGTGAATGTCCCCGTCGAATCGAGCTCTCTGAACCGCCGCAAGCTTCTGAAGTCCGCCGCCATGCTGGGCGCCGCTCAGGTCGCGCAGACGCTGTTACCCGCGCCAATGCTGGGCCAATACACCAAGCGCGACCTCACCACACGCCCCGCGCCGGCCGAACGACTCTTCCGCTCCGCAGCCGTAGAAGACGCCATCAAGGCCGTCAGCCGCGACATCGCCGACACCGAACTGCGCACCATCTTTGGGAACTGCCTCCCCAACACGCTCGACACCACCGTCTTCCACAGCGATAGCGGCGGCAAGCTGGACACCTTCGTCATCACCGGCGACATCGACGCGCTATGGCTCCGCGACTCCTCAGCGCAGATGCAGCCCTACCTGCCTTTCGCGAAGCAGGATCCAGCGTTGGCCCGCGTCATTGCTGGCCTGATCCATCGGCACGCGCAGTGCATCCTGCTCGACCCGTACGCCAATGCCTTCCGCCGCAAGCCCACGGATTCACCGCTGGAGTGGGCGGTGAAGGATGCCACCGATCACAAGCCCGGCGTGGGCGAACGCAAGTGGGAGATTGATTCGCTTTGTTACCCAATCCGTTTAGCGCATGGCTACTGGAAGGCAACCGGCGACACCAAGCCCTTCGACAGCGAGTGGGTCGCAGCCGCAACGCTTATCGTGAAGACCTTCCGCGAACAACAACGGCAAAACGGCCGCGGACCGTACCACTTTCAGCGTGCAGCGCAGAGCCCCACCGACTCCGTCATCCTGGACGGCTACGGCGCGCCGACGCGGCCCAACGGCATGCTGCACTCCATCTTCCGTCCCTCGGACGACTCGTGCACCTATCCACTCTTCGTCCCTGCAAACCTCTTCGCAGTCGTCGCTCTGCGCATGCTCTCCGAGCTGGCGACCGCACTGCACAACACAACTCTGGCCGCCGATGCCAGCGCGCTTGCCGAAGAAGTCCTTGTCGCAACAACGCATCACGGCCGCGTCACACACCCGCGCATGGGTGAGATTTGGGCGTACGAGATCGACGGCTTCGGCAACGTCAACCTGATGGATGACGCGAATGCACCCGGCTTACTCTCGATCGCTTATCTGGGTGCGACCGGCCGCAACAGCGCCGGCCAGCCGGATGACGCACTCTACGCTCGCACACGCGCCTTCGCCTTGAGCGACGAGAACCCCTACTTCTTCAAGGGCAAGGCGGCAGAGGGCATCGGTGGACCGCACGTGGGGCTGGACTTCATCTGGCCCATGAGCATCACCATGCGTGCGCTCACCAGCACGAACGACGCGGAGATCCGCACCTGCCTGCGCACCTTGCGCGATTCCACAGCAGGCACGCACTTCATGCACGAAGCTTTCCACAAGGACGATCCCTCGAAGTTCACACGGCCCTGGTTCGCATGGGCGAATACGCTCTTCGGCGAGCTGGTGCTGAAGGTCCATCGCGAGCGGCCGGCCATCCTGCGGGAAACGCTCTAAGCAGCACCGACCGGGTATCGGAGCGCCAACACGATCCGACACCCGGATTCCCCGTCTACGGACCTCCGCGAGTTCCTCTGCCGTCATCCGGCATCTAAACTCGCACTATGAGCCTGAAAGAGCGCCGTGACGTCGTGAAACTTTGCCGGGATGCGGGCGAGGGCAGCGGCGTGCTGTTCAGCCTCGTATCTGTGCGCGGATCGTCGTACCGGCGCGCTGGTGCGCGTCTGCTGGCGCTACCTGACGGTCGGGCCGCCGGCACACTCAGCGGTGGTTGCCTGGAGGCGGAGTTGCTGCGCCGTGCTGCCTGGTTTATTCGCGATGGCGCGCGCGTGGAGCACTTCAGCACGGCCTTCGATGACACTGCAGAGATCCCCTACGGCCTGGGCTGCGGCGGCGAGGTGGACCTGCTGGCAGAACCCGCCGGGTCCCCGGAAGCAACGGCGCTGATCGATGCCCTGCACGCCACGTTACAAGGCGAGCATCGCACCATCGCCACGTTGCTCCCACGGGACGGCCAGCCGCTGGAACGCTTTGTGATGGACGCGCACGGTGACGTGCTCTTCGCGAGCGATTCAATCGCGACAGAAGACATTGTGGACTTTCGTAAGATCGCTTTGCGAGCGCAGCACGGCAGCATGGACGGCCGGATGTTCTCGGAGCGGATTGACCCCGCGCAGCGCCTGGTGATCTTTGGAGCGGGCGAAGATGCACGGCCGCTGGCACAACTGGCACAGGCGATGGGTTGGGCTGTCGCCGTGGTGGACAGCCGGGCAGACCGCGCAGCAGCATCGCGCTTTCCCTCTGCAGAACAGGTCATCGCGGCCGCCAATGCAGCGTCACTGCCGGTGCGCGAGAATGATGCCGTGGTGTTGATGACGCACTCCTACGAACAGGATCGGCGCCTGCTGGCGGAGCTTCTGCCGCTGCGACCCCGGTACCTGGGTGTGCTGGGCGCACGGCATCGGTCCGCGGTCCTGTTATCTGAGGCGGCAGAGATGGCCCAGCTACCGCTATCGCTGGCCGTGGAACGTACGCACGCCCCCATAGGCCTGGAACTGGGCGGTGATGGACCGGAGGCGGTAGCACTGGCGATCGTCGCGCAGCTGCAGCACGCGCTCTCTCACATTTCCGGTGGCCTGCGGGCAGCCGCTCGCGATGCAGTGGTGCCACGACGTATGACCCTGGAAGAGTTTGAACAACTGTTGGCGGATGGTCCCACACGGCCCGCAGCTGAGAATTGTGCCATCTATACGGAGAACAACATCTACCCGGAACCTGCAGCTCCGGCACCGCCGACAATCGACCGCACTACGGTGACCCAGTGAGCCGCAAAGTAGCGGCTCTGGTGCTCGCGGCCGGCGCGTCCTCACGGCTGGGCCAGCCCAAACAACTGGTGGAGTTCCACGGCGAACGACTGATTGACCGAGCCATCCGCATCGCGCAGCAGGCGGGCGCTTCGCCCATCTTTGTAGTGCTTGGGGCAGAACACGAGCGCATCCTGGACGCACTGACGACCTCGGACAGTGGCACACGCATTCTGATCAACAAGGGATGGAAGCGCGGTATGGCATCGTCCCTTGCACTGGGTGCTGCGGCGGCCGAGCGTGTCGGCGCGGATGACCTGCTGGTGTTGACCTGCGACCAGGTAACGGTTACGCCGGAACACCTGATGCGGCTGATGGAGGGCTCGCACCGCGAGCATGTGGTGGCTTCCTATTACTCAGGGAGGCGCGGGATCCCGGCGCTCTTCCCGGATTTCGCCTTCCATGCACTTCAGGATCTGACCGGCGACACGGGCGCACGCGACCTGTTGCAGGACGACGCCGTATTCACGGTGCCGCTGCCCGGTGGCGAATTCGATGTGGATACGCCGGAAGACCTCCACCGTCTGCGTGCCATGGAGCACGATAGCGCACATAGCCGAGTTCAGATTGGCAGCATTGAAGACACGAAGCGATCCCCGGCCGAAGACCTAGCCTGATCCCCCATCCCAGCTCCCTCCGAGCTTGCGCCTGACCAACGAAGCCTGCTTCCCATTCCCATGTAATCGAGTCTGATCAAAAAGTATTGCGTGAGGAGGACACCGAATGGCTGAGGTGCGAATCTCACATAGGACATCAATTTGATCTCCGCGGCTAAGCAATCTCTGCTGAGCGTATTGTGAGTCATCGACGTTGTTGTCTTGAGGGAGCGCGTTGGATAAGCGTGTAGTCATTGTGGGTGCAGGGCCGGGCGGACTGGCCTCTGCCATGTTGCTGGCGTCGTCGGGCGTTGACGTCACGATTGTTGAGAAGCGCGACCACGTAGGTGGCCGGACCAGCACGTTTGAGCAGGACGGCTTTCACTTCGATTACGGTCCAACCTTTTTCTTGTACCCGCGGGTCCTGAGCGAGATCTTCGCTGCAGCTGGTTACTCCCTGGAGAACGAAGTGCCCATGGTCCGCCTGGATCCGCAGTACCGCCTGGTCTTTGGACAGGGCGGCGAGCTGCTGGCGACGGGCGACCACGACCGCATGAAGGCCGCGGTGGCCCAGCTATGCCCAGCAGACGCGAACAACCTGGAACGCTTTATGCGCGATAACCGCGACAAGCTGCAGAAGTTCCTGCCCTTTCTGGAATCACCCTTCGAAGGCTGGAGCGACCTACTAAAGCCGGGCATGCTGAAGCTGCTGCCGATCCTGGCTCCGTGGCGTTCGCTTGATGACGAACTGAAGCAGTACTTCAGCGACGAGCGCATCCGCCTGGGCTTCTCCTTCCAGTCCAAGTACCTGGGCATGTCCCCCTTCCGCTGTCCCGGCCTCTTCTCCATCTTGTCGTTCCTTGAGTACGAGTACGGCGTCTTCCATCCCATCGGCGGCTGCGGAGCCATCACGCGCGCCATGGCTCGTATCTGCGAAGAGATGGGCGTTAAGATCCTGTGCGATGAAGCCGTGGAAGGCATTGAATTCACCGGTCGCAAGGCCACCGGCGTGAAGACGGCAAAGCGTGAACTGAAGGCCGATGCCGTGGTGATGAATGCCGAGTTCGCCGAGGCCGCGCGCAACCTGATCCCGCAGCATCTTCGGTCGCGCTGGTCGGACGATACCATCGACAAGAAGGACTTCTCCTGCTCGACGTTCATGCTGTACATGGGCATCGAGGGGCGTTACGACGATGTCTCGCACCATACGATCTACCTGTCAAAGGACTATCGCGGCAACCTGCACGACATTGAGAAGGGTCACCGCCTTTCGACCGATCCATCGATCTACGTGCAGAACGCCAGTGTCAGCGATGACACACTTGCGCCGAAGGGCATGAGCTCGCTCTACGTTCTGGCTCCCGTCACACATGGCTGCAAAGGCGTCGACTGGGCACGCGAAGCCGCGCCCTTCCGCGAACGCGTGCTGGACCAGATGGGCAGTATCGGCATGGGAGACGTGCGCGATCGCATTCGCACGGAACGCATCCTGACACCAGCCAACTGGGCAGCCGAGTTTGCCCTGCATCGTGGCAGCACCTTCAGCATGGCGCACAGCCTGAAACAGATGCTGCACCTGCGTCCGCACAACCGCTTTGAAGAGACCGAAGGTCTCTACCTGGCGGGCGGCGGAACGCATCCTGGATCGGGTCTGCCGGTGATCTTTGAGTCCGCGAGGATCTCAGCGCAATTGATGCTGGACGATATGGGACTGAAGCATGAGTGGAACTTCGACCGCTCCGCCTTCGATCAGTCGCAGCTTCAGGACCGCGATCTGGCTGTTCAGTAACAGACGGAGCCCGGGGGCCACTTACGCCTCTGACGAGCCTCACATGAGATAGAGGGCCCTGAGCCCCGGGAGTTACAGCAATGCGCGTAGCAGTTATTGGTTCCGGCCTGGCAGGCCTTGCCGCAGCAGCAACACTCGCCGGACGTGGCTATACCGTTGAGGTCTTTGAGAAGAACCCATGGCTGGGCGGCAAGGCCGCACAGTTACAGGAAGAAGGATTCCGCTTCGACATGGGGCCGACCATCCTCATCCAGCCCAGCGTACTGCGCAAGATCTTTGCCGAGGCCGGTCGCAAGCTGGAAGACTATCTGAACATGGTGCGGCTCGATCCGTCGTGGCGCTGCTTCTTTGAAGACGGCACCGTCATCGACCTGAAAGACTCCACGCCGGAGATGATTCGCTCGCTGAACCAAAAGCAGACTGGCCTGGGCGACAAGTACGGCGAGTTCCTCAAGGTCAGCGAAGACCTGCACACCATCAGCGACAAGTTCTTCTTCTGGAAACCGGTCGGTTCCATGCTGGACACGCTGGACTGGCGCGGAGCCTTCGACGTCAACGTCCTGAAAGACGTGATGAAGATGCGCATGGGCAAGACGGTCAGTGGTGTCATCCGCGAGTACATCAGCGACGACAATACAGCCCAGATGCTCGACCACTTTGTGCAGTACGTGGGCTCGTCGCCGGATGCATCCCCCGCGATCCTGTGCGCCATCGGCCACATGCAGACCGATGAGGGCATCTGGTATCCCATGGGCGGCACGCGCGCTGTCCCGGAGGCGCTGGTCAAGCTGGGCAAGGAGATGGGCGTCAAGTACCACGTGAACGCCGACGTCGCGAAGATCGAACTGAAGCATGGGCGCGAGTCGCAACAGGTGGCCGGCATCACCCTGACCACGGGCGAGACCTACACCTTCGACGCGGTCGTATCGAACGAAGACGCCGTGCGCACGCATCGCGAACTGCTGAAGGGTACAGACGTTGCCGCATCCTTCGATCGCCGCAAGAACTGGGAGGCCGCGTGCAGCGGCGTCGTGCTCTACCTGGGCCTGAACAAGCGTTACGACCACCTTGCGCACCATGACTTCGTCTTCTCGCGCGATCCGCATGAAGAGTTCAACGCCATTTACAACATGGGCATGCCGGCGCCGGATCCCACGTGCTACCTCGCATCGACTTCGCGCACAGAGCCGGAGACTGCGCCGCCGGGTGGCGATGCGCTGTACGTCCTGGTGCACACGCCCTACCTGCGTCCCAACCATGACTGGCGCGAGATGTTCCCGGGCTATCGCCAGGTGATTCTGGACAAGCTGAAGCGCACCGGCGGCATGCCCGACATTGAAGAGCGTATCGTCTTCGAACGCGCGCTGACCCCGCAGGACATCCACGACCGCTACCGCGTGCTGGACGGCGCGATCTACGGCCTCAGCTCGCACGGCCGCATGAATGGCGCGTTCAAGCCGTCGAACGTTGTGCGCGGGGTCGAGGGATTGTTCCTAGCCGGCGGCGCAGCACATCCCGGCCCCGGCATGCCCATGGTGATGATGAGCGGATGGATCGCGGCAGACGCGCTCGACCGCCGCTACCAGCAGGGTGACAACGCGGATCGCTTCACCGCTGCGGATCGTAAGTCGATTGAAATGGCGGAGGCAGAGACGGTCAGCTTCTAAGCTGGCGTCTCTACCTCCGCTTGACTTACCCCTGAATAAACTTCAGGATCTCTGCGTTGATTGCGTCGGCATCCACAGTGCACATGCCATGCGGCTGTCCCGGCATGATCTTCAGCGTAGAACCGGGCACCAGGGTGTGTCCGATCTTCGCCGCGTCATCGATCGGCACAATCTGATCGTCGTCGCCATGCAGGAAGAGGACAGGAATCTTCAGGCTCTTCAGGTCGTCGGTAAAGTCCGTCTCACTGAACGCCTTGATGCAGTCATACAAGCCCTTGATGCCGCCCTGCATCCCCTGGTACCAGAAGTTGTCAAGCACTCCCTGGCTCTTCTTCGCGCCGTCACGGTTGTAGCCGTAGAACGGCATCGCGAGATCCTTGAAGAACTGCGAGCGATCGCCCAGCGTGTTTGCGCGAATGCCGTCGAAGACCTCAATCGGTAGGCCGCCGGGATTCTTGTCGCTCTTCAGCATGATGGGTGGCACCGCGCCGATCAGGATCGCCTTCTGCACGCGTGATGAGCCGTGACGACCGAGATAGTGCGCCACCTCGCCACCGCCGGTGGAGTGGCCGATCATGATGGCGTCCTTCAGATCAAGAGCTTCGAAGAGCGCAGCAAGATCGTCCGCATACGTGTCCATCTCGTTGCCGTCCCAGGTCTGCGTGCTGCGGCCATGGCCGCGGCGATCATGCGCGATGACGCGATAGCCATGCGCGCCCAGGAACATCATCTGCGGGTCCCATGCGTCGGCGTTCAGCGGCCAACCGTGCGAGAAGACAACCGGCGTGCCGGTTCCCCAATCCTTATAAAAGATCTCTGCGCCATCTTTGACTTTGATCGTCGGCATCTACATGCTCCTTTGAAGTGTGTTGAATTCTGAAGATCGCATCGCCCATGCCGTCTGTCCACCATCGCTTGGTGAAAAACTGCGTATCACCCGGCCGTCCCCGGCGAGTCCGACCTGCATCCAAACCGCTATGAGCCTCCCGCTGCCATCACCAATTCTGCCCATGCTCGCGAAGCGTGTGGATGCGATTCCAAGCGCAGGCGGATGGAGTTTTGAACCGAAGTGGGACGGCTTTCGCGCCGTGATCTTTCGTAGTGGCGATGAGTTACTCATCCAGAGCCGCGATGGCAAGCCACTGGACCGCTACTTCCCCGAACTGCGCGAGCCGCTGCTGCAACAGTTGCCACAGCAGTGCGTTCTGGACGGCGAGATTGTGATTCAGCGTGCGGGCGGCCTGGACTTTGACGCACTTTCGTTGCGCATCCACCCTGCAGCTTCTCGCGTGAAGACTCTGGCTGCGCAGATGCCGGCATCGGTTGTCTTCTTCGATCTGTTGCACGTCGATGATCGCGACCTTCGCGATGCTCCCTTTCACGAACGGCGGGCGGAGCTGGAACGCGTCCTCGCAAATGCCGATACGCCGCTGCACATCACACCGGCGACGCAAGATCAGACGGTTGCGCAGGATTGGTTCACGCGCTTTGAAGGCGCGGGGCTGGATGGCGTCATGGCAAAGCCACTGGAAGGGCCGTACACGCCGGACAAACGCACCATGTTGAAGGTGAAGCATGAGCGCGATTGCGACTGCGTGGTCGCCGGATTTCGCTGGCACAAGGACGGCGAGGGCACAGCCGTTGGATCGTTGCTGCTCGGGCTCTACAACGATGCCGGTGCATTGCAGCACGTGGGTGTTTGTTCGAGCTTCACTGCGGCCAAGCGCAAGGAGCTTGTCGAGTTTCTCGCGCCCTATCGCGAAGACGCCGTGACGAATCATCCGTGGGCGAACTGGGCTGACGAAGCCGCGCAGGCCAGCGGACGCATGCCGGGCGGGCAGTCACGTTGGAGCAATGGCAAAGACCTGAGCTGGCAGCTGCTGCGCATTGAGCTCGTTGTGGAAGTCGCGTACGAACACATGCAGGGCGATCGCTTCCGGCACTTGGCTCACTTCCGCCGCTGGCGGCCCGACAAGCCTGTCGCGCAGTGCACGTATGCGCAGCTTGAAGTAGTTTCACCGCAAGAGTTGAAGATGATCTTCCCAGCAGGTCGCTGACGCTCCTCAGTAGCGCAGGTTGAACTCGTTCTTGCGAGCCGCAGAACTGCGCGCTTCCCTCTTGCCTATCCGCACGCGCACAATAACGCCATGTCTACCTCGGCCACCACACCGCTTCTGACGCCGCGCGAAGCGGCACGCATGCTGGGCATCAGTTACCCGACGATCAAGCAATGGATTCTGAACGGAAAGCTCGCGACCACCGCAACGCCGGGCGGTCATCATCGCATTGCGCAGAGTACGTTGAAGCCGCTGCTGAAGCAGGATGCAAAGAAGCCCGCAACTGAATCGCGTGAACGCTTCCGCCGTGTCAGCGGACGCAATCAACTTGTGGGCAAGGTAGTTAGTGTTCGAATCGAAGGTCTGCTGGCACAGGTTGTTCTTGCCGTCGGCGATGCGCAGATCACCAGCATCATCACCGCCGATGCAGCGCGCGATCTGCAACTGAAGAAAGGCGATACTGCCGCCGCGCTGGTGAAGTCAACCGACGTGATGATCGAGCGAATTGACGAGTCTTAGCGCAACCTTAAGACATCCATCACTCCTGACAAACGCACCGCAACCTTTGCGGTCATCGGTGTTTGTAAAGACGGAAGCGGGAGTGAACGGCAGGTGGCCGTAAGGCATCTGACCCTCCCTGAGGTACGTATGAAGAACTCAATGTTTCGGACATCCGCGCTACTGGTCTCCAGCCTTGGCATGGCGCTGACGGGATGCAAGAACAACCAGATCGGCCAGCCCGCACCCATTGTGGACGGCAACGCAGCCGCCAACGATCCTGCCGCAGCCAACATGATCGGCACGCAGGTAGCCGGCGTGAGCTATGCGCAGATGCCACAGAGCTCGGCAACGAACTATGCACCGCAGACTGCCGCGCCCGTCGCGCGTGCACGCGGTCAGAACGAGGCCTACCAGTACAACACGCAGCCGCCGGCATACCAGGGCCAGCAGGGGTATGACCAGGCTTACACCGGCGACCAGCAGGACTACTACGCCGGCGATCCGCAGAGTGATGCGAACGAGTACGACCAGTACGCACAACTGCTCGACCCCGGCGAAGGCGCGACGCAGCCGCCACCACCGCTGCCGGCTGACTATGAGCAGCCTGAAGCACCCGGACCTGACTATCTGTGGACCCCCGGCTACTGGGACTATGCCAACACCGGTTACTACTACGTGCCCGGCACGTGGGTCTCAGCTCCTTATCAGGGTGCCCTGTGGACGCCGGGCTGGTGGGGACAGGTGGGTAATCGGTACCGCTTCCATCACGGCTATTGGGGACGCCACGTGGGCTACTACGGCGGCATCAACTACGGCTTTGGTTACATCGGTCTCGGCTACCAGGGCGGCTATTGGAATGGCGACCATTTCTTCTATAACCGCGAGGTCAACCGCGTCGATCCACGACGCGTGAACAACTACGTCTACAACCGCAACATTAGCGTGACGAACCGCGAGTACATCAACAACACGCGCGTGTCGTACTACGGTCCGGGAGGCCTGAATCGCCGGCCCGTTCCGCAGGAGTTTGCGGCACTGCGGGAACAGCGCGTACCTCCAATGCAGGCGCAGTTGCAAAATCGTCGCGCGGCTGAAGCCAATCGTCAGCAGTTCTTCGCAGCCAACAACGGTCGCCCCGCAACGCTCTTTGCGGCTCGTCCCCTGCAGGCCGATCGCAACATTGCGGCTCCTTCGCGCACGATGCCGGCAAACTTCGGCAACTTTGGCCGGCAGGGCATGCCGAACATGCAGATGCCCGCCAACGCATCGCCGCAGCAGCGCCAGCAGTTTGAGCAGCAGCAGCGCATGCAACAGCAGCAAGCGAACGTGCAGCAGATGCAGCAGCGCAACATGATGGAGCAGCAGCGCAACCAGAACCTGCAGCAGCACGGCCAGAACATCCAGCAGCAGCAGGCCAACGCGCAGCAGCGCCAGCAGTTCGAACAACAGCAGCGCATGCAGCAACAGCAGGCAAACGTGCAGGGCCTGCAGCAGCGCCAGCAGATGGAGCAGCAGCGAAATCAGAACCTGCAGCAGCGCGGTCAGAACATGCAGCAACTGCAGCAGAATCTGCAGCAGCGCCAACAGGTCGATCAGCAACGGCAGCAGTTGGAACAACAGCGTCAGCAGGCAAACGTGCAACAGCAACAACGCCAGCAGCAAACGCAGCAGTTCAACCAACAGCGTCAGCAACAACAGCAGCAGATGAATCAGCAGCGCGAGCAACAGGCCAACGTCCAGCGCCAGCAGCAGGAACAACAGAGGCAGCAACAGGCCAACGTCCAGCGCCAGCAGCAGGCGAATCAACAGCGCCAGCAGATGAACCAGCAACGCGAACAGCAGGTAAACCAGCAGCGCCAACAGCAGGTGCAGGCACAACAGCAGCAGCGCACCCAGCAGATGCAACAGCAGCAGGCGCAGCAACAACAACGCGTGCAGCAGATGCAGCAACAGCAGCAGCAGCGTGTCCAACAGCAGCAGCAGCGTGTCCAGGAGCAGCAGCAGCGTCAGCAGCAGATGCAGGCCCGTCCCGCTGGGGCGGCACCGCGTATGGAGGCTCCGCGACAAGGTCCCTCACCCCACGGGGAAGGACCGCACGGTGATCGTCACTAAACGAGCAACAATTCAAATGACAAAGCCCCACGCGAACTGCGTGGGGCTTTGTCATTCTGCTGATATACGTTGCGTTGTTATTTCCCGAGCTGCGTGCTGAAAAAGCTGGCCATGTAACCCCACGCCTCCCGCGTCTCCGGCAGTGTGTTGTTGTTCCAGAAGACATGCGGCAAAGCCTCGAAGACAATCAACTGCGCATCAACGCCGGCCTGCAGAAACGCGCGATGCATATTGCTCGTACTGCTCAACAGCAGGTCACGCTCGCTCGAGATAAAGAGCGCCGGAGGCATGCCGTGCAGGTCTGCATAAATGGGCGACAGCACCGGGTCCTTGTGGTTCGTCGAACCGACATACTCATTGTTGATGGTGCCGCCTGCGACCGGCACATATCCGCGCAGGCCGTCCGTGTTGTAGAGCGAGCGTGTGTCGCCGCCCTCATCCATACCGGCCTGGGTTGAGAAGGGTCCAATCGCAGCCGGCATCGGCAGCTTCAACTGCTTCAGCTTGACAGCCGTCTCCAGTGTCAGGCCCGCGCCCGCAGAGCTGCCGAAGATCCCAATGCGGGCAGGCTTGTAGGTCTTCAACAACTCACGATAGACCGCCACCGCATCATCGACGGCTGCAGGAAACGGATGCTCCGGTGCCATGCGATAGAGAACGCTAACTACGCGCGTGCCAGTCAGCCCGGCAACGGGAATGGCCTCAGAGTACGACCCGGAATCCGCATTGAAGCCGCCGCCGTGCAGGCAGATCAGCACACGGTCGGTATGCAGCATCTTCATGGGCATCACATCCCGCACGGGCACACCTGCGACGGCCTTGTCCGTGATGGTCGCGGGAAACATCTTCAACAACTCATCCCGATGCTTCGCCTGAGACGTGTCCAACTGCGCGCGCCGCTCCGCCAGCGTCTGCGGCACATTCGCATCGCCGGCCGGACGGCTAAGCCATGCCTGCGCCTCCGGGCTGATGGTGTGCGGCAGCGGCATCACACGCTGCATGCGCACGGTACCGTCAGCTTCCGTGACCGCATGATTCGTGGTGATGGACGTAGCGGGTAACGACTGCTGCGCTTGAGCGGCCAGGGTCGACAAAGCTGCAAGCAGGACAAGACTGTAAGGGCGCGTCACGAAGGTCTCCTAGGGTGGCAGGAGAACTCTACTGCATGAGCGGTGGCGTTGCAGAGATCTTCTCAGCCACCAAACATCTGCCACAGCAAAACACAGTTCAGCCCAATGATGAGCGAAGCCACAACCCATCCTGCCGACGCCGTGAACCGGTTGTTGCGGAACTCCCGCATGACACTCTTGCGCCCCGTAAGGATCAGCAGCGGTACCAGCGCAAACGGGATACCGAACGACAGCACCGCCTGCGACAGCAGCAACACTTTTAACTCATCCAGCCCCATCGCGATGACGATGATCGCAGGGATCACGGTGATCAGTCGGCGCAGATAGATCGGGAACTTCACTTCCAGGAAGCCTTCGATGACCACCTGACCAGCCAGCACACCAATCGTCGAGGACGACAGGCCGCTGCACAGCAGTGCGACAGCAAACGCCACCTGAGCAAGCGATCCCAGCAGAGGGCCCAGCGTCTCGTGCGCACCTTCCAGCTTGCTGATCGTAGCCTCTGGCACGCCAGCAAGCGCGGCCGCAGCCATGATCAGCATGGCGCTGTTGATGAGCCACGCACCGTTCATGGCAACGATGATGTCGATCAGCTCAAACTTCAGATAGCGATGCCGGAAGTTGCGCAACTGCGAGGACGCTTCCGCCTTCGCAAGGTTGCTGCTGACGCCGCGTTCGATGAAGCTGGTCATGCGCGGCTGCATCAGTGATGAGTGCAGATAGATGACATGCGGCATCACCGTCGCACCCAGCATGGCTACTGCAATGTACAGCGTCTCGTGATTCAGGTGCGGCACCAGCACGCCGTGCGCGGCACGCGTCCAGTCAGGATGCACAAGGAAGATCTCAATGGCGTAGCAGAAGCCGATGGCACTGACCAGCGCAATGATGATGCCTTCAAAGTGACGGAAGCCGCTCTGATTCAAGGCAAGCAGCAGGAACACAAAGACCGTGGTGGCAAGCGCAGCCAGCAGCATCACGGACGTTCGGTTCATCCCATGCGCCAGGAAGTACGGTCCCACCAGCAGGTAGAAGCCAAGCGCCGCCCCCAAAAACTCTGCCAGGTCGGTCGCGATAGCACTGACCTCAGCCCCCACCCACAGCAGCCACACCATGGGGCGCGAGAAGTGTTCGCGGCACGACTGCGGCAGCGTGCGCCCCGTCGCAATCCCCAGCTTTGCCGACAGGTATTGCACCAGCATGGCCATTACGTTCGACCACAGCAACACCCATAGCAACGTGTAGCCGTACCGCGCGCCGCCCACAATATTGCTGGCGAAGTTACCCGGATCGATGTACGCAACGGAGGCGACAAACGCCGGTCCAAAGTACGCGGAAAGCTCGCGCAATGTGATGCGTGGCTTGGTCTCTGCAACCGCGTTGTCGACTTTTAGGCTCACCTAAATCAGTATAGTGCAGTCGCAGTCTGCGATATAACCGGAGACAGGCACGAACTGCGGTAGGTACCTTGCGCTGCACGTGTGTTGGAGGGATGCATTGAAGGTTCTGGTAATTGGTGGCGGCGGGCGTGAGCACGCATTGTGCTGGGCTCTGCGGCAGTCGGCACGCGTAACGGACGTCGTTTGCGCGCCGGGCAATGCAGGCATTGCCGCCATTGCGACCTGTATTCCCGTCCTGCAGGACGATGTGGCCGACATGCTGCGCGTCGTCGAACAGACGCAGCCACGGCTCGTCGTCGTCGGCCCGGAAGTGCCGCTGGCCGCCGGCATCGTCGACGCACTCCAGGAGCGCGGCATCCGCACCTTCGGCCCGACACAGGCCGCCGCGCAGCTCGAGAGCAGCAAGGCCTTCACCAAGGACTTTCTGCAGCGCCACAACATCCCCACGGCGCGCTACCGCACCGTGCACACGCTGGACGAAGCGCATGACGCCCTGCAGCAGTTTTCCGTACCCATCGTCGTCAAGGCCGACGGCCTCGCCGCGGGCAAGGGCGTCGTCATCGCGGGCGACCATGCTGAAGCTGCGGCCGCCGTCCTCGATTTGCTGCCGATGAACGGTTCGGTCGTCATTGAAGAGTTTCTCGAGGGCGACGAGCTCTCCTTCTTCGCCCTGTGCGACGGCACGCACGCCGTCGCCATCGCCGCCGCGCAGGATCACAAACGCATCGGCGAGGGCGACACCGGTCCCAACACCGGCGGCATGGGGGCCTATTCCACCGATGCCCTGCTGCCCGACGACCTCCGCGCGTGGCTGTTGAAGCACGTCGCCCAGCCCACCGTCGACGGCATGCGCGCTGAAGGCATCCCCTTCAAGGGCATCCTCTTCTGCGGCATCATGATGACGCCCGCGGCAGGCCTCACCGGCGAAAGCTTCATCGGAGGCTTCGCGCCAAAGGTGCTGGAGTTCAACACGCGCTGGGGCGATCCAGAGACGCAGGCGATCCTCCTGCGCATGGAGACGGACCTGCTGGACCTGGTCAACGCCTCGATCGACGGCACCGCCGATGAAATCTCGGTAAAGATGAAGCCCGGCGCCAGCATGTGCGTCATCCTCGCAAGCGCCGGATACCCCGCCAGCGCACAGAAGGGTGTCGTGATCCACGGACTGGATGACAACACTTCTGCCGGTGTCGAGATCTTTCACTCCGGCACAGCTACCGATGAAGCAGGCGAGACCGTCACGGCCGGCGGCCGCGTGCTGGGCATCACGGCACAGGCTGAAAACCTGCGTCGCGCCGCGGGCAAAGCCTACGACGCGCTCGCCGCCATCAGCTTCCAGGGCATGCAATACCGGCGCGACATCGGCTGGCGAGCGTTGGATTGCGAACGGAACAACAGTTAGGAGAGAACCCGGAGCGCGCCGATTACCAGCGGCCCGGGCCTTGCTCTGCCTGGTGATTCGCATGATCACGCGAAGCGCCTTGGCAGCAGATGGCGCGTAAAGCCCTTCCGCAGCCTTCGTTGACCTTACCCATTTGCAGTCCTATACTTTAGAAGAGCTCTGGCGCCTTTGAGATTGCGCGGGCTACTCCTGACATTTCGCATCTGTGTTTCGTCTGTGGCTGCCCAAGCCGCACGTCTTCACGTCGAAACCGTTGCGTCGCCGGAAGTGGGCCTTCTGAATCCCCTGGGAACGTCAAGGCGTCAAAAGCTAAGGCCCGCCAACCCCGGGTCCCATGCACAAAATGCTAGCGACCCAAGACATCGCTAAATCCCGCTAACTGAGAGCACATCCCTGAGCACCGAACTGGAAACCATGCCGACCGAAACCTCCACCACCAACCCTGATCGCCTCGAAGAGGCCAACACCCTCCACGAGGCCAACGGCCCTGTGACCGATGTGGTGGCTAACCCCGTTGTGGGCGCCAACCATCTCGTCACGCCCGCGCCCGAGACCCTTTCCGCCGCAGCCGATGGCCCCGATGACATCGACTACGATGCCGCCGACTTTGCCGCAGCGCTCGAGAACTTCGATCGCGAACAGGCTGAAGACAAGGCTGCTGCCTCTGCCGCGATGGAAGAGGACAAGGTCATCACCGGTACCGTCGTGAAGATCACCGACAAGTACGTGGTGGTCGACATCGGTCTGAAGAGCGAAGGTCTGATCCCGAAGGAACAGGTCCTCGATCACACGGGTGAGCCGAAGCTCGCCGTGGGCGATGCCGTGGAAGTGGTTGTCGAGCGTGAGGATCACGAAGGCGGCTACCTGGTTTCGTACGAAAAGGCGCAGCGTCATCGCCTGTGGGACCAGCTCGAGAAGGCTGCCGCAGACAAGACGCCCGTCACCGGCACCGTTCTGTCGCGCGTTAAGGGCGGCCTGACCGTCGATATCGGCGTCAAGGCATTCCTCCCCGGCTCGCAGGTCGAGATCCGTCCCGTCCGCAACCTGGACACGTACCTGGGCACCCAGCTCGACGTTCGCGTCATCAAGCTGAACAAGAAGCGCGGCAACGTCGTCATCTCCCGCAAGGAAATCCTTGAGGAAGAGCAGAACGCACGCAAGTCCGTAACCCTTGAGACCCTGGAAGAGGGCGCTGTCCTGACCGGCGTCGTCAAGAACCTGACCGACTACGGCGCATTCGTTGAGCTCGGCGGCCTGGACGGCCTGCTGCACATCACCGACATGAGCTGGGGCCGTCTGACCCACCCGCGCGATCTCGTGCAGGTTGGCGATGAGATCCAAGTCAAGGTTCTGAAGTTCGACAAGGATAAGCACCGCGTCTCGCTCGGATTCAAGCAGTTGACGCCTGATCCGTGGCTGGACGCGATCGAGCGCTACCCCATCGGTGCGCAGGTCAAGGGCCGCGTTCTCTCCGTCACCGACTACGGCGCATTCGTCGAGCTGGAACAGGGCATCGAAGGCCTGGTTCACGTCTCGGAGATGACCTGGTCCAAGCGGATGAAGCACCCGTCGAAGATGGTCAAGCCCGGCGACGAGGTCGACACCATCATCCTCGCAGTCAACCCGAACGATCGCCGCATCTCGCTTGGCATGAAGCAGCTGCAGGACAATCCGTGGGAGCAGCTCGAGAACAAGTACCCCATCGGCGCAACGGTCGAAGGCCGCGTCCGCAACCTGACCGACTTCGGTGCATTCATCGAGATTGAAGACGGCATCGACGGACTCGTCCACGTCTCGAACCTGAGCTGGACCAAGCGCATCAAGCATCCTTCGGAGGTCCTGAAGAAGGGCGAGAAGGTCAAGGCTGTCGTCCTCGGCGTTGAGCCGGAGAATCGTCGCCTGTCGCTTGGCGTCAAGCAGCTGGAGCCCGATGTCTGGGATACCTTCTTCGCGCAGCACCGTGTGGGCGACGTCGTCAAGGGTAAGGTTCTGCGCACCGCGCAGTTCGGCGCCTTCGTCGAAATTGCTGAGGGTGTTGAAGGTCTCTGCCACGTCTCTGAGGCTGTGGATCAGACCGGCAAGCAGGCTGCACTGGAAGTGGGTTCTGAGCACGAGTTCAAGATCGTGAAGATGAGCCCCGAAGAGAAGAAGGTCGGTCTCAGCCTCCGCGGTGTTGGTGAAGAAGCCAGCCGTGAAGAGGTGGAAAGCTACAAGACGCCTTCCAACCAGTCCTCCTCCTCGAGCTCGTCCTCCAGCACCACGCTGGGCGACCTGCTGAACTGGAAGCGCAGCGAACGCGAGTAACTCTCGCACCGCAGCAAACCGAAAGGGCCACCCGCAATGGGTGGCCCTTTCTGCGTCTCGGAATGCTGGGTGCGCATCTCCGTGTCGGCGGCACGGGTGACCTGCGACTCAATTTTAAGACATGGGTCTGTGCACAAAAGCACAACGGAAGCAGCGCTACATTGCCGTCCCAAGCCCACCAAGAAAGGCGGCGCTACTTCTCCAGCCGCTCCGGCTTTGGCGGCTCGTTCGCTTCGCCCAGCGCATTCATCTTGGCAGACGCGCGATGGAAGACCTCAATCTCGGCCGCAGCAAACGCCTCAGGCGGGATGCCGCCGATCGCAACATAGCCAGGATCCTGACCCAGCAGCTCAGAGATCTGGTTCCAACGGTGGAAGGGCGACGTGGTCGGCAGCAGGATGAACTTACGTTGCGGCTCAGGGACGGCGAAGTAGTAGATCCAGATCAGCTCCACCACACAGTTGGTCACAGTGTGAATTACGCCGTACCTACCATACAGCGTCTTCTGCTCCATGAAGTAGTTCGATTGCAGGGTATTGATCAGCGAAAGCACAAACAGGCCTATCCCTGTGCCAAAGATGCGGCTACGAAGGGACAGTCCCATCGGCCGGATCGCGACGCCGACAAACAACACGAGACTTACCGTGATGATGCCACTCGCCCTCTGCAGCTGAAGAACAAGAAACTGAACGAGTTTGTAGACGTCTTTGTTTGGCTGGAACCCACCCTGCAGGGCAATCACAACGGAAATGGCCGCCGCCCAGAGATAGACGACACGTCCCAGGCTTTGCAAGCCCTTCAAGGGCCGCATGGCGTTATGCAGGATGGTGTACGTCAAAGCAATTGCGGCCGCGGCTTCGAGCGCAAACAGGATCCAGTACAAGAAGTAGTAGATGGCATAGGCATGCTGTGCAGTGAAATAGCGGTAGCGCTGCAGAAGAAAAAGAGTGAACGTAGGAGGGATTTGCCAAAGGGAAAGGACGAGGACCGGCCAGAACGTGCTGACAGCCTTCTCCCGGATTAGGAGCGTCAGCACGACCAGTCCCAGCGCGATCTCCAGCCAGCTGAGGCTCAGTATGAAGTGAAAGGTTGACACTAGCCGGGCGAACTCTCCTGAACGGAGGATACTCAAGCACGTAGCATCCGGCAATCAACCAAAAAGGGCCGTCTCCTCTCGGAGCACGGCCCTCTCTGCACTTGAGGTCGGAAACCCACACTTGGGTGAGTTACAGAATCTTACTGATAGATACCGCAGCCGTTCGGATCGTTGGCGGGGCAAACCGGTACAGGAGCGTTGCCGCCCTGCGGCTTGGGCTTGCGCACCTGGGCCTGTGCGGTAATGGAACCAACCAGCGCGAAAAGGGCAACAGAAGTAATTACGAGCTTCTTCATAGTAAGAGATTCCTCCGGGAAACTTAGCGCTGGAATGTGCCAGGCAGGACTTACACTAAGTGCTTTTCGGAGTTGGGTCTACAACACAAAAGGGTATACAAACCCGTACAACAGGGACGATTACTGAAGTCATCGGGACGCTGTGCAGAACAGGGGTGCGAGAGGCCTAACACTCCGATTTCTCGGGAAATAACCGCTCGCTCCAACGAACCAGGGATGCGGCTGGGCGATTCCACACATCATCACCACGATTTGGGAGGCGCTGTCCATCTTATCGACCACATAGCGGTCGTCAATGCGGAAAATGTGGGATTGTTCTCTTTCCAGACAGCCCATCTCGCCCCTCTCTCATAACTACGAGGGCCGAGTCCATATGGATTACCTTCTATTAGGCACTTAGGCTTCAAAGTACAGATACTTTCGCCAGGTGGCATCCCCCGATCCCAGCATCCGCATGATGTGCCGCGATGTGTGCAACGAGAAAGGCCGCGGCTCGCGCGCCAGTCGCATGTCCTGCAACTCATGCAACAGTTGATTGCCCTTCCTGCGATTGCAGTCGTGGCAGCATGCCACCAGATTCTCCCATGTGGATAGGCCCCCGCGTGACCGTGGCAGCACGTGGTCCAGCGTCAGGTCGCCCGTGGTCAGGATGCAGCCGCAGTATTGGCACGTGTTGCGATCCCGCAAAAGGATGTTCTTACGCGACAGGGCACGCGTCTGGTGCGGGATCCGTCGATACTCCAGCAGTCGAATCACCGACGGCATCGGCATCCGCACACGCGCCGCGTGCAGAGTGTTGCCATGCTCTTCCTCGGTACGTGCAACGCCCTTGAGCACCAGCACCAGCGCACGCCGAGCACCGCAGATATTGATTGGTTCATACGACGCGTTCAGGACCAGCACCGGCGTCTGCAGCGGTGTAGCCCCGCGCCTGGGCCGGTGATCTTCACTGGGCGGCGTCTGCGCGTGGCATTTCACGAGGGACTTCTGTTTGCGAGCTTTGGCGGAATGCATCGATCACGGCTCCTGACGGGGTGTTTCGATCTCGTTCTGTTCGGCCTTGCTGTTTCGGTGTCGCGGGACTTCATCGAAGCGACTAACTGCGCAGCTCGATATAAAGTTGCTGCGTCTGTGCGGGGTCGGCACGCGCTGCAACCTCCCGGGGCGGTTGCCAACGAACCGCGATGTCGCGGCCGGCCCGGGCCAGCGTGGCCACGCGAACACTCTGTGCACCTGCCTTCAGAAGCACGCGCGTACACTCCGCAACGGTCGCTCCTGTGGTGTAGACGTCGTCGACCAGCAGAATGTTCTGCCCGATGACATCACCACGCACCGCAAAGGCACCACGAACATTCTCGCGACGCTGCGTGGGCGAAAGCAGGAATTGGCTATCCGTCTTGCGTGCACGAACCAGGACCCTCTGCACAAGCCGCAACCGCCACGCCGGAGCCTCCGCACGTACGCGCTTCAAGGCGCTCTCGGCCAGCAGCGCACTCTGGTTGTAGCTGCGCTTCCCGCGAAACAGCGGTACCGGAATCACCGTCATCGCGTCCGGCGCTTCGCCGCGCAGCGTCAGTACCGCATCCGCCAGCAGCCGCCCCAAAGGCCGAGCCAGCGAAGGAACTCCCTCAAACTTCATCAGGTGGATGGCCGGCCGCAGATCGTCATACAGCCCAAACGCCACAGCTCGTTCAAAGTTCGGCGGCTTCGTCCTGCAAGCGCCGCAAAGTTCAGCAGGCATCCGCGACAGGTCCGCCGCCAACGCAGACTCAAACCCGAACGGTTCACAACAAAGTTTGCAGGCGTTCTGAAGAGGGTTGGCACAAAACAAATCCGTGCAGCGATCGCAAACCGGAATATCCACGGCCCGCAGCAAAGTGGTGTGACACAGGCGGCAGCTCCCCGGAGCCAGAAGCGCCGTAAGACCGTTTGCGAATCCCTGAAAAGTCGAAAAGAGTGAATGACGCAAATCCGGGACGCAGGAGGGTCTCTGTCCTGCCGCGACCGCGCCGGATTCGGCAACCGCCCAACTCGCCGTAGGGAAGACGCACCTCACTCGGCTCCATCTCCGCATTTTCGGCAGTGCGGCCAACCTGCGCCACGCGCCACGGAAAAAGATGGATTGCCCGCAGTATATGCGTCCGCGTGCGACGGCGAAAGCTCCATTCAAAGAATCGCCGCAGGTTCGCTTTTGCTCCCATGGAAGTGCGGCACCGTTTCCGAGTGACGACGCCCGGTTCTCGCCGTATGCTTTTTCTCACGGCAGCAGACGTGTCCCGCCGGGCACTCTCATCCTCCCGGCGATTAGCAGCAAGGCCAGGCGGTCCAATTCAGCCCCGGAGCGCATCCAATGGCCCTGCGTGCCGCAAACGGCAAAACCAAAACTCATTCGCCCCGGCACATGCAGGGGCCCAGCGCGTGAAAGGCTCCAGCATGGCAACCATGGCCCTCAGCCCCGCCGTAAGTCCCGCCGCCGGCAGCGCCAATTCTCTGGCGAGCGCGCTGCTTGTCCGTTATCGAGCAGCCCGCGCCGCAACCTCGCACTGTTGTGCGCCCCTCTCCGCAGAAGACCAGATGGTCCAATCCTGCGCCGAGGCCAGTCCCACCAAGTGGCACCAGGCCCATACCAGCTGGTTCTTCGAAACCTTCGTCCTGACCCCCTTCCTGCCCGGCTACCGCCCCTTCCATCCAGACTTCCACTGGCTCTTCAACAGCTACTACAAGTCCCTCGGGAACGAGATCCCGGAGAAGAAGCTGCGTGCCTCTTTCTCCCGCCCGTCGCTGGACCAGATCCTCGCCTTCCGCGCGCATGTCGACCATCACGTCGACCAGTTGCTGCAGGGCCAGGACGTTCCCGAAGACGCCCTGCGCCGCATCGTGCTCGGCATCCAGCATGAGCAGCAGCACCTCGAACTGCTGCTGACCGACATCAAGCACGCGTTCTTCACGAACCCGCTGCACCCCGTCTATCGCGAGAATGCTTCCCTGCCCACACGCCTTCCCCAGCCCGCACAGTGGGTCGAGTTCGAAGGCGGACTGCAGCAGATCGGCTATCCTCTCGACGCAGCCGACCCGCTCGACTTTTCCTTCGACAACGAGACGCCCCGGCACACCGTCTACCTGCAGCCCTACGCGCTCGAAAACCGCACCGTCACCTGCGCCGAGTACCTCGACTTCATGAACGACAACGGCTACCAGCGCGCTGAGTTGTGGCTCAGCGAGGGCTGGGACACCGTCGAATCGGAACGCTGGGACGCACCGCTCTACTGGCAGCGCTCGCCTGCTGAAGCAAGTGGCTGGCGCATCTTCACCCTGGGCGGATGGCGCCCCTTGAGTGACATGCTGCACACGCCCGTCTGCCACGTAAGCCTCTTTGAAGCCGACGCCTTCGCACGCTGGCGCGGCTGCCGCCTGCCCACGGAAGCCGAGTGGGAGTACGCCGCAGCCTCCTCGCCCACGGACAACGGCATCCTCCTCGAAGACGATGCGCTGCATCCCACCGCATCCACCTCACGCGATCTGACCCAGATGCTGGGCGGCTGCTGGGAATGGACCTCCTCCGCGTACACCGGCTATCCCGGCTACGCCCCCCTGCCCGGCGCACTCGGCGAGTACAACGGCAAATTCATGAGCAGCCAGATCATCCTTCGCGGCGGCTCCGCACTCACGCCCGCCAGCCACATCCGCGCGGCCTATCGAAACTTCTTCTCTCCGGCTACGCGCTGGCAGATCTCCGGCATCCGGCTGGCCCGCACCTTCGCAGACCAAGCCACAGCATTGAACGGATCGGACCAGTGAGCACATCTATCGCAACCTCTGAAATCACAGAAGCCTCCCTTGCATCCCCCGTCAACGAAGCCGTCGCACAGCCCGTGCAGGAGGGTCTGTCCGCCACGCCCAAATGGCTGCCCGCCTGGCTCTTCTATGACGCGCAGGGATCGCGCCTCTTCGAGCGCATCACCCACCTGCCCGAGTACTACCTGACCCGCACCGAGCGCGCCATCTTCACCGGCTATGCCGACGGCATCATCGCCGCGGCCATCGACGCCTACGCCACAGCCGGCGGTACCGGCAAAGGCAGGCTGCGACTGCTCGAACTAGGCGCAGGATCCGCGACAAAAACCGGCATCTTGCTCGCCGCAGCAGTCCGCCTGCAGGACGAGACAGAGTACCTGCCCATCGACGTCTCCGAGACCGCGATGGAAGACGCATGCGCCTCCATCGCGCGCGCTCTGACGGGAGTCGTCGTGCAGCCGCAGGTAGCCAACTACGTCACCGACGAACTCAGCATCCCGCCCCACGACGGCCCAACACTGGCGCTCTATATCGGCAGCAGCATCGGCAACTTCGCACCGCACGAGGCCGTCGCCATCCTGCAGAATCTGCGCGCGCAGATGCGGCCCGGCGACACCCTTCTACTGGGCACTGACCTTGTGAAGGATGCAGCCACACTCATCTCCGCCTACAACGACCACGACGGCGTCACCGCAGCCTTCAACCTCAACGTACTGCGGCGCATCAACCGCGATCTCCGTGCCAACTTTGACCTGGCATCCTTCACTCACCAGGCCATCTGGAACGCCGAGCAGTCACGCATGGAAATGCATCTGCAAAGCACGAAGGAGCAGACGGTACGTGTCGGCGCGCTCCGCACATCGTTCCAGTTCGACGCGGGCGAAACCATCCACACCGAGAACAGTTACAAGTTCACGAAGGATGCCATCCGCAACCTATTCACACAGTCCGGCTTCCAGGCCGCGCATCAGTGGACCGACGAAGATCAGTTGTTCGCAGTGACCGTCGCATCGGCTGCCTAACTTCCACTCGGAGTCGACAAACAGAAAGGGCCGCCGGATAACCGGCGGCCCTTTTTGGAAGTGCAGTTGACTACCGGTTTGAGATGCCGGAGACGATATCCAGCACGTCGGCAATGATGCGCGTCGTCGGGTTATAAGCCACTACGTAACCGCCATAGTAGCCATACTGGTAGCCCGGTGGCGGTGCGGCCATGCCGTTCCAATACGCACGCGGCACCGTCCGGATCGCATAGTTCCGAGGAATCACGTATCCCGGCGTGAAGTTGGGGCGGCGGCTGTTGTTGCGCCAGCGCATGGCGTCTGTGCGATAGTGCTGCGCGAACTGGCCGCGGTTGTTCTGGTCGAAGTTCCAGTTCGGGCGGTTCGGATTTCGGTCAACCCGGTTCGGAATACCATCGCGGTCGCGGTCACCGCGTCCGTTGGGCCGATTGGGCTGGGAATCGTAGCGATTCGGGATGCCGTCGCGGTCACGGTCACGTCCCGGCTGAGCAACAGCCACAGAACCCAGCATGGAGGCGGCCAGCGTGAAGGATGCGAAACGGTGCAGTGTCTTTCCTGTGTGCATGTGTCTTCTCCCTCGTGTGTGATGCCAACGCATCCACTATGACTGCTTAAACACGGAGTTTCGTCATAAGTAGCAAACACGCAGGATGACGTATCCGAAACGCAGCGTTACCCTGAAGGCGATGAACATCCCGATCTCCTCTCGTCGTGTATGGCTATGTCGTTTCGTTCTGGCGGCTTGCGCCCTATCTGCAGCACCCATCGCACAGGTTGCAGTCGCTCAATCCCCCGTCGCCGCAGTCGATCCATTCATCGGGACAGGCCCCGAGGGACATACTTTTCCAGGCGCGACAGTACCTTTCGGTATGGTGCAGTTATCGCCCGACACACAGATCCGGCCCTTCAAACAAAGCTATAAGTGGGCAGCGGGTTACCGCTATGAGGACACGACCATCCTCGGCTTCTCGCACACACACTTCTCCGGCGCGGGGCACAGCGATCTTGGCGACGTCCTGCTGCAGCCCATCAGCGGCGATGTGCGTCTCGAACCAGGCGAGATCGACGTACCCAACTCCGGCTATCGCTCGAAGTTCTCACACGACACTGAAAAAGCCTCACCCGGCTACTACGCCGTCACACTCGAGGACTACGGCATCCGTGCGGAACTTACAGCAACCGCACGCGTCGGTGTCCATCGCTACACTTACCCGGCTGGTAAGTCGCAACACGTCTTACTCGACTTACGTTCGTCGATCTATAACTACACCGGCAAAGTCCTCTGGTCGCGCGTTCGCGTTCGTACCGACGGCACCGTTACCGGCATGCGAGAGACACGTGGATGGGCGCCAGGGCGGCAGGAATACTTTGCTATCCGCTTCTCCAAGCCAATGTCTTCGCATGAACTCTACGACCACGAATCCACACCGGTGGAGTACAAAGGCTTCAAGACACCCGGCAACACACCGCAGGATACTCAGAGCATCGAAGGCCGCGGACTCATCGGCGTCTTCGACTTCGCATCCTCACGCGCCCCTCTACTCGTGAAGGTCGCTCTCTCCTCGGTCAGCGAAGACAGCGCCATCGCCAACATGGACGCAGAGGTACCCGCCTTCGACTTCGAATCTACCCACACTGCCGCCGTCGCAGAGTGGGAGAAAGCCCTTAGCGCTGCGGACATCACCGCGCCAGAGCCCATGCGCAAGAGTCTCTACACCGCCATGTATCACTCCCTGCTCGCCCCATCGCTCAGCATGGATGTCGATGGCAGCTATCGCGGCCCGGACAATCAGGTCCACAAGGCAAACGGCTTCCACTATGTCAGCAGCCTCTCGCTATGGGATACCTACCGAGCCGAGCAGCCGCTCATGACGCTGCTGCAACCAGAAGCGCGCACCAGCGACCTCGTAAACTCGCTCATCGCATCGCAGCAGCAGAGCCCCTTCGGCATCCTGCCCGTGTGGCAATTCCAGGGCATCGAAACATGGTGCATGATCGGCTATCACGCAGTGCCCATCATCGCCGACGCCTACCTCAAGGGCATCAAGGGTTTCGATGAGAAGGCCGCGCTCAACGCCATGGTGGCAAGTGCAAACTACGCGCCATACGGCAACCTGGGCAGTTACATGAAGCTCGGCTACGTCCCCGTCGACAACGACGGTGAGGCCGCATCGAAGACAGTCGAATATGCCTTCGACGACTGGACCATCGCACGCACCGCAGGCGCGATGCATCGCAACGAAATCGCCTCCACCTTCAACAAACGCGCCGCTTACTGGCGGAATAACTTCAACACCGCCGACGGCTTCGTCGAACCGCGTTTGGCAAACGGCGAGTACCGCAAGCCCTTCGACCCAACCAGGGCGGGCGCAAACAGTGGCTTCACCGAGGGCAATGCCTGGCAATACTCCTGGTATCAGCCGCAGGACGAGCAGGGGCTCATCAACGTGCTCGGCGGTCCCACGAAGTTAGTCGCAAAGCTCGATGACATGTTCGATCAGAAAGTCGATCCTGCAAAGTATGCCGACGTGGAAGACATCTCAGGCATGATCGGCCAATACATTCACGGTAACGAGCCCAGCCACCACCTGCCCTACCTTTACATGTACGCCGCAGAACCATGGCGCACACAGGCGCGCCTTAAGCAGATCGTCGATACGCAATACAAACCCACGACGGACGGCCTCGTCGGCAACGACGACCTGGGACAGATGTCTGCATGGTTCGTCTTCACCTCGCTCGGCTTCTATCCGGTCGCACCGGGATCGAACGAATACGTGCTCGGTCGCCCCTTCGTCGATCGTTCCGTCCTGCACTTACCCAACGGGAAAGTGCTCACGATCGTCGCCGACAAACTCAGTGACACGAACGCCTTCGTGCAGTCCGTCACGCTGGATGGCAAACCGCTCGACCGTACCTTCATCACGCACGAAGAGTTGATGCGAGGCGGCGAGCTCCGCTTCGTGATGAGTTCGAAAGATCAGGCAACCTGGTCCCTGCATCCGCAACGGCCTCCTTATTCCATGAGCAAAGCGAACTAAAAAGAGGGGCGCGGCAATCATCGCCGCGCCCCTCTTAATTGACTACATAACTGCAGTTAGAAAATCAGCTTCAGACCAAACTGCACAATACGCGGATCCAGCGTCGACGTGATCGTGCCACCCGTCACTGTCGTGCCGCTGCCGGCCACGCCACCTGCTGTTGAGAAGTTGGTGTGGTTCAGGATGTTGTAAAGCTCACCGCGGAACTCCATGTTCAAGCGTTCGATCGGTGTGTTGAAGCGCTTGTTGAACGCCATGTTTAGGTAGTTGATCGCGGGGCTGCGGCCTGCATTGCGTGCCAGGCTGCCGAACGGATTCGTCGTGGAGATCGAGAGCGGCGATCCGCTGGTCGGCGTGTAAGCTCCCACATTCAGGTACTGCAGAGCGGTTCCCGTCGAGCGCTTCTTGTCCATGGTGTACAGCGGGTTGGTGCCGACACGGTTGGGGCGATAGATATTGCCGCCGCGATAGCTCGGCACACTGCTCGCCGTAACCTGGATCGCAGCCACCGGTGTATCCGTGATGTTGAACTGGAAGCCGCTCGCTGCCGAGTTGATCGCCGACACCTGCCACTGACCCAGTACCGCATTCACTATCCCGCCCGTGTTCAGGAAGCGCTTGCCGCGGCCAAAGGGCAGGTCATACACCAGGCTCGTCGTGTTGTAGAGCGGCTGGTTGTAATCGCTGTTGCCGTAGTCGCCGCGCAGGTTGCGGATATCCTGCGGTGCAGGCGTCGCGCTCTCAAGCGACGCGCCCGCATTGTCCAGCGCATGGCCGTATGTAAAGCTGTTCAACAGCGTCAGCCCGGCCACCATCTGCTGCTCATACTTCACCTGCAGCGAATCGTAGTGCGAGTAAGCCTCACGGATCGGATACGTGATATCGCCGAACGCCGGCAACGGACGAGCGAAGTTGTTGCTCGGATCCTTCTGGTTGAAGTTCGCAAGCTGCAGCAGCTTTACGCCGTGGTTGCCAACGTAAGCGATATCCAGCAGGGTGTTCTTCGCCAGCTGGCGCTGCACACTTAGGTAATAGCTCTCGACATAGCTGTCGCGATAACGCTTGCCGTCGATGTAGCTCGGGTTCGCCGTAACGGGGTTGAAGGTCAACGTGTTGGATGGGAAGCCCGCGTCAAACTTCACATAGCTGGCCGCACTGCCACCGGCCTGCGGTGCCACCTGCGAAGCATTGGTGAACAGCGCATTCGGAGGGTTGATCGCAAGAACGTTGCCGCTGCCCGCACGATCATAGTGTGCAAAGCTGATGCCGAAGGCACCACGAACGCTGGTCTTACCATCCGGCGAGTAAGCAAAGCCAACCCGCGGTCCAAAGTTATTCTTGTCCGGGCTGAAGCCGTACTTGTTACCGTCACCAGCCGGGACAAAGGAACTGATCGAGCCGGTCGTAGCACCCGGAGACGTCGGATCAAAGTTCGTCAGGCGGTTCTTTTCGTCGCTGTAAGGCGAAACATACTCGTAACGCAGACCGACGTTCACCGTCAGTTGTGGCGTCACCTTCCAGTCATCCTGCACATAACCAAAGTTGGCAACGGTCCGCAGCTTTGCAACAAAGTAACTTGAGAGCGAGTAGATGCTCGACGATCCAAAGAGGAAGTCGGCGACATAGTTATCGCTGGTCGCCGTCTCCGTCGTCTTGCCGCCAACATACTGGCGCGAGAAGCCGCCGCCAAAGGTGTAACCACCATAGAGCGGGTTCGTGTCCTGCACATCCATCCAGACCTTCTGGAATTCATAGCCGAACTTCAGTGAGTGCTTGCCGCGAATCAGCGAGTAGTTCACCTTCGGATTGAAGATCGCCGGGTTCTGGAACTGCGGATTGGTCGTCTGCCGCCCAAGCGAACTGAAGCCCGTGATGCCGATACCAGGGATACCGCCGGCAACGGCCGGATCCGTCGGCAGTCCCGCAAAGGTAAAGCCAGGATTCGTACCGATCGAAGTGGAGAACTTACCAGCCTTTGTCTTCGAGATGCCGACACGCACATCCAGCAACTGGTTCGCACCGATCACGCGCGTATACCCAACAGCAAGCTGCTGATCCAGAATGCGTTGATAACCATTGGAAGCGCCATCCAGCGGGAGACCAAAGATCGGGTAGTCGATCGCGTTGGTCTTCAACTGGGACGCGCGCACAAACATGGAGTTACGAGGATTAAACGTCCAATCCAGCCTCAGATCGCCCTTGTCGCCTTTATTCGTGGAGCGCTGCAGTGTCGTGAAGTTCGAAGCAGCAGCCGTCCCGGGTCCAAGCTGCGTGATGAATCCCGCAATCTGCCGCGCAATAGGCGACACATTCGGCGATGCAAAGATCGACGTGCCCGCCGCATAAGCCGTTCCGGTATAGGGGTCATACACGGTCTTGGAGAAGCGCCCCGCAAGCTGGTTCGGCGTGGGCAGCGTGGCGCTCGTAACCTGCTTACGCACCTGGCGAAGCCCCTCATAGTCCAGGAAGAAGAAGGCATGATCGCGCACAATGCGTCCGCCAACATTGCCACCAAATTGGTTGCGATTGAACTGCGGCTTCTTGCCACCCGGAGGGTTGAAGAAGCCGATCGCATTCAGATTGGTGTTACGAATGAACTCATACACACGGCCATGGAACGTATTCGTACCCTGCGCCGAAGCCACGTTGATCGTGGCACCTGCGCCGCGACCATACTCTGCACTGGGATTGTTCGTAACAACCTGGAAGGCTGCGACCGAGTCAGGGATCGTCGGAATGATCTCGTTGCTGAAACCCTGGTTACTCTCGCCATAGGCATTGTTATCCATGCCGTCCAGCAGATAGTTATTAAACATCGACCGCTGGCCGTTCACATTGAACGAACCCTCGCGGACCAGGCCGGTGTTGCTGGTGGTCTGCACACCATTCGCCGTCGCACGCACACCCGGAGCCAGGCCAACCAGGTCGCTGAAGTTACGGCTAACCAGCGGCAGGCTTACCGTCTGGTGCTGCGTCACGGTCTCGCCACGCTGGCTCGTATCCGTCTCCACACCCAGGGCCATATCGCTGACTTCGACCGTCGTGTTCTCAGAACCCACCGACAGCGTCATGTCTACGCGCTGCCGACCCGCAACCAGTACGGTGATGTTCGTCGCCGTCGCAGGCGCAAAACCCTGCTTCTCAACCTTGACGTCGTACTGCCCCACACGCAACGCCGGCACTTCAAAGTTGCCCTGGTCGTCGCTCTGTCGCGTGCTCGCCACGCCTGTAGCCCGATTGGTGACCGTGACCGTTGCATCTGCAATGGCGGCGCCACTGCTGTCCCGCGCGGTACCCACGACGCTGCCGTTCTCGTACTGCGCCGTAAGGGCCAGCGGTGCACTCAGGCACACTGCCGCCAGGAAGATGGATGTAAGACCTTTGGTTCGCATGAAGCCAAACCTAAGCGACCGCCATAAACAGCCCGCAACAATACGATGAAAGGGCTGTTACTCCGCTTATCGCTCTTCAATCGCCGTAGGTGGCTTTCCAAGAATCGGCGAGCAGCAAGTAGTCCCACGCGGAGTAAACTCCATCATCTCCACGCGACTAAGGTCCGGGTCGTACAGATTCATCTGCACCTTGCCGTCCGCCCCAAACTGCGACTTGCCGCACTCGGCCCCAGCACAGCCATTAGCCTTCATCGCCGCTTCTACCTGCGCCATGTCAGCGGTGCCGAGAGCAACATGATCGTTCACGCCAACCGACTTCAACGAAGCATCCGCCGGTATGTTCAGCATGAATTCGATCCAGTCCGTACCATCCGGAACCTGCTGACTTACCCAGCTACGCGCATTGTTGCGGCCACCATGCCAGTATGGCCGAAACCCCAGGATGTCTTGGTAGAAGGTGTTCTCCTTCGCCTCATCCCTCACCACGTACCCGACATGAATCAGCCGCTGCGATACCGCCCGAGGCGACGGCTTCATGTGCGCAACCATCTTCTTCGCACTCGTCTGCACAAACCAGACCAGGTTCCCCTCCGGATCGCGCACGGCAAACATACCCCCATGCAACGGCTTCTCAATCGCAACGCCCTTGGCCTTCAGATAACGCTCCAGCCCGGCGGCACTGCGCGTCGTAAAGCCCACCGCCTCCATGCGCGACTTCATCGCCGCATCCGGCAGAGGCGCGACCTCAATCCACTGCAGATCATTCACGGGATAGATCGAGTCCTTCCCGGAACTGAGTCGATTCAAACCCAGCAGATCCCCATAGAAGTGCTGCGACGCCGCAGCATCAGCGGCATAGAAACGTGCAAACGCCACACCAGTAATGGCAGGCCGAGTCTCCTGCGCCACCATCGGCAGCGCAGAAGCACACAGTAGAAAGAGTTTCAGAAGATACTTCGGACCTGTTCGCATGGCCCCAACACTCTAGCCGTGCGACCGCTTGACCGTCAAAGCAAAACGCACGTCGTCCTGCACCTAGGGCAAGCGCAATGTCGCGGGCACAAAGTCGCTCGACAGTAACTTGGAGTTATCCGTCAGATAGAACGTCTGTATCTTCGGATGCTGCTCCTCGATCAGTTGCAGCGTGCGAAAGTCGAAGCTCTGAATCGCAGCGCGGCCTTCCATATGTTCCTTCAGGATGACACCGGTCAGCGCGTCGACAAACGCCTGTGGCGGCAACGTCTGGTTCTTATAAAGCTCCGCCGGCACGTTTGGATCCTGCGCACCCGCAACAGCCTGCGGCAGGCGATCCGGCAAAACCTTTGTCTCGATGTTGAAGCGCACCGTGCGCGCATTGGCAGCACGTTCCTCGGCCTGCGGCGTTCCCTTGCCCGGGCCTACTGAGTAATACTCCACATAGAAGCGCACAAATCGGAACAGCTCCGCGACATAAGTCGGCGAGTAGATATTCGGCCGGCCCTCCTTCGCAGAAAATGCCACCGTCACCGGCGAAAGCGCAGCATCATTCTTCTGGTCCGCACCAAAGTGCACCTTGTCGCAGACAAACATCTTCTGCGCATCCTTCGACGAAAGATCACGAAGGTACACACGATTCGCCATCGTGTACTCGCTACCATCGGCCTTGCGGCACGCCTGCGGATTGAAGAACTGATCGTGCCAGATTACTGAAACATGATCCGTTGAAACGCCCGTATCCGTCTCCAGTTCGGTCGCCAGTTGATCCAGGCCGCTCTCAAACGACGGCAGTGTATTCTCGGGCCGCAGACCGCGTCCACCTCGGTGCGCACTGACGACGAACGTCTTCAACTTCGCATCATCGGGCCGCGCCGCACGCTCGTCGGCCAGCACCTTCTGCAGCAGATCCGGCCGATCGCTGATCAGCCCATCCACGCCCGTCCGAATAACCGCGCGCATTGCCTCCGGATCATTCGTCGTCCACGGCACCACGCGAATTCCCTTGGCCTGCAACTCCGCTACCGGCACCAGCGGCGCATCGGCAGCCGTGTTCTTCATGCGCACAACGCTGCGATCCACGGGACTCAACAGCGGCGTTGCCGCACCATGATCCTTCGCATGCGCAGCCGCCTTCGTCATCAGCTGCATCCACGGGTTCGGCGTATCCACTGTAGTCGTCACACTGGGTGTAGATGCGCCAGCCTGGCCCTTGAGTGGTGCGGAAAGCAGCAGCGCTGCGGCAACGCCGGCAGCAGAAAGAGCGATTCGTGCGTTCATACCAACCAGCATGCCTTCCCTTTGTTGCGAGGTGGTGAATCTGTTGAAGCGGCAGTCATGAAAGACGAAGGGCCGGACGATCGCTCGCCCGGCCCACTGACTTAACGCGTAACTACTTCTGCAGCGTGAAGGCATACATCGTGTCGCCCGCACCCACCACGACATACTGCTGACCGTCCAGCATGTAGCTCTCCGGAGCATTCGTCGGATTGATGTGTGCATGCCAAAGTGCCTTACCCGTCGCAGCGTCATGCGCAATCAGGTTCCCACGCGCATCATTCGCAAACAGCAAATGACCCGCCGTCGTCAGCAGTCCATTCATGCCGCCACCGCCCGTCACGCCTGGATACCGAATCTTCCACGCCGGCTTGCCCGTGTGGTAATCCATCGCAACCAGATAGCTGCCCAGCGATCCCACACTCAGCTCATCCTTACCGCCTAGGCCCATCGCGCCACGAGGGTCCGTGGTCGACAGATAGTACATGGCATAGCTCTCCTGCGCATGCGCATAGAACAGTCCAGTCTGCGGACTGTAAGCGGGCGGCGGCCAGTTCACAATGCCACCATTTGCAGGCGACACCAACGCTCCGCCCAGATCGTAGTCCTTCGCAGGAACGCGAACCGGATGACCATCCTTGTCCAGCTTCTCCTCCGCCCAATTCGGCGAATCCACCAGCTTGCTCGTCAGTAAGTGCTCACCGGTCAGCCGATCGATCACAAAGAAGTAACCATTACGCGCAGCCGTAAGTACCAGCTTGCGTGGCTTGCCGTTCCACGTGCCATCCACCAGCGTAGGCGTCTGCGCGGAATCAAAGTCGTGCGTGTCGTGCGGCGAGGTTTGGTAGTACCACTTCATCTTGCCGGTCTCAACATCCAGCGCAACCAGCGAGCACGTATACAGATTCGCGCCAGGCCCCCGGTTCATGGACGTATAAGCCGCCGTCGGATTTCCCGTGCCGAAGATATACAGGTGTGTCTCCGGGTCATACGCACCCGGCACCCAGATATTGCCGCCGCCATGCGACGCTGCATCCAGGTTCTTCCACGTATCCAATCCCGGATCGCCTTCCTTCATCGGCACAGGATAGTACTTCCACTGCAGCTCGCCCGTCATAGGATCGAACGACTGGAGAAGACCCGGCTCATCCAGATCGTCACCCGTACCCACAATCACATGGTTGCCGATCACAATCGGCGCAACGGTCGAGAAGTACTGCAGATCGAAGCTCGCAATCTCTTTGTGCCAGATCTCCTTACCGGTCTTCGCTTCCACCGCGACTAAGAAATCATCCGGCGTCTCGAAAAAGATGCGGTCCTTCCACATGCCCACGCCGCGGTTGCCAATGTGCGTGCCGCCGCGCGTCTTCCACAGGTAGTGCCATAACTCGTGCCCGTCCCGAGCATCCAGCGCCCAGACATTATCGGGAGTGGTGACATACATCACGCCATCCACCATGATCATGGTGCCCTTGATCTGGCCCATCGGCGCTTCAATTGTGCCCACGCCGCCCACTGTCGTCTTCACGGAAGGTGGTGGTGGTCCAAAGCCGCCGCCACCAGCCGGCGCACCCGAGCCACCAGTCAGCCTCTGCGCCCACGCCAGTGACATTCCCTTGACGTTGGTCGTGTTGATGTCGGTCAACTTGCTATACCGGTCGCTGCTGTAATCACCGGAATACGTCGGCCAGCTATCCGCCTTCGGATGAAGAATGTCCGCAGGATCCAGCGACTGTGCTCGTGCGGCCGGCGGAAGGGCCATCAGGCCCGCGGCCAGTGCCCATGCAACTCCAAGCTTTACTGCTGTACGCATCGTCATCCTCTTATTTCAGCGAAACCAGGTACGCCGTAATGTCGTGAATATCCTTGTCGTTGTACTTGCGCAGCAACTCACGGTGCGCAGCCAGCGGATCGTGGATCTCGACCTTCGGTAGGCCGTTGTTACGCGTCCACCGATGCGTGTCGCCACCGTCCGTAGTTACAGCAACATAGAATTCGTCGATAGCATCCAGCTTGCCGGTCACCTTCTGACCATTCGCCTGCGTAACTGTCGCCGTCACAGGCGGAACATTCAGCGTGACTGCAGGTCCGCTGGCGGGACCAAAGCCACGCCCACCCGCGCCACCTGGCATGATCCACGCCTGCTGCATCGCGCGCGGGTCCGTGTACTTCGCCGCAAATCCTTTGAGATCACCCGTCACCGAATGGCACGAGCCGCACGTACGATCAAACGCCGCCTTGCCCTCGTTCGAGTTACCCACCACGATGTTGATCTTCTCTGCCACTAACGAACGGCTGCTGACCTTCAGGCTATGCAGCCACGCGGCGATGTCACTTACCTGGCCGTCATTGATGTCGATCTTCGGCATGCCTTTTTCAACGCGCGCGCCATGCACAATCGGCATGATCAACTCGCCGTTCTTGTCCTGCAGCACCACTTCGCTGCGCAGCAGGTTCGGTCCCACCGATCCACCACCCGCATCCGATCCATGGCAGAACGCGCAGTTGACGCTGTACGTCGCCTTGCCGCGCTCAATTACCGCTGCCGGTGCCTTCGGACGATCGGGATAAGCCACCAGGCCACCGCGAGCCGCAGGCCCTGCTGGAGCCTGTCCATGTTCAGGATCAGCCGCAACCGCCTGCGCTCCCTCGCCCGGGCCAACCGCTGCTCCACCGGTCGCATTTTGTGATCCGCCCGCAGCCGGAGCACCGCGCCGCTGCCGCGCTGCCGCAGGATCCTGCTGAGCCGATACCTTCATGGCGCCGGGGATCGCGTATGCTGCGAACACAACAGCAACTGCAGCAGCCACGCCGGGCAATGCGCCTCGGCGAAGGACGTTCGAGGAACTCTTCATGGAGCCAACCTTCAGGGAAGCGTTTTCTGTGCGCATTGTTTGTAGCACCTTCTTCCTACAGCAGAAAAGGGACGTAGCCAGGTCCCACGAAATTATTGATAACCCGGCAATACTTAGGAGTTTCTCGGCATGGCACGACGTTTCGCCGCTCCCGCTCTCGCTTTCGCAGGCCTCGCACTCTATCTTTCAGCCGTCGGCGCAAACGCGCAGATTGAGCCGCTGCGCCCACACAGCATGTACGAACCACCCGCCGGAAAGGTCGCAAGATCGCTCGCAGATAGTTCTGCCGGTGTCGCCGCTGACCTGCTGACCACTGGCGAGAAGTCACAGTGGGAGAAGACTGCTCGCTATCAGGAGGTCATCGACCTCGCCCGCCTGTATGAGAAGCGTTCGAAATACATCAAGGTCGTCACCTTCGGCACCACGCCCGAAGGACGCCCGATGACCGCCATCATCGTTAGCAAAGACAAGGCCTTCACACCGGAAGCCGCGCACAAGACGGATAAAGCTGTCGTTCTCATCCAGAGCGGCATCCACTCCGGCGAGATCGAAGGCAAAGACACCGCGCTGATGCTCATCCGCGACATGGCCGTAACGAACCACCCGCATCAGACCGCATGGCTCGACAAGGCCATCTTCGTCATCATCCCGCTCTTTGAGATCGACGGACACGAAGACCGCAGCCCCTTCAATCGCCCACAACAGCAAGGGCCAGACATCACCGGCACGCGTCCTCAGGAACAGCAGCTCAACCTGAACCGTGACTACCTCAAAGCCGACGCACCCGAGATGCGCGCCTTCCTGAAGCTCTACAACGATTGGCTCCCCGACTTCATGTTCGACAACCACGTCACCGACGGCGCGGACTACCAGTACGACGTCACCTGGGACATGACGCAACACGAGGACATCGGGCCCGGCAGCCGCGCATGGGTGAACAACCGCTTCGTGCCGGAGCTGAACAAGCGCATGGAAGCCGATGGCCATCTCGTCTCTCCCTACGGTGGTCTGCGCGGCGACTTCCCGGGCACCGGTGGTGCCGGCATGGCAAACGCCACGGCAGCACGCGGAACCATCGCACCACCTGCAGCCGGCGGTGGCGACGCAGCCAATCGCGCCGCACGCTCCTCTCGCGCCAGCACCAACGGCCTACGTGACTTCAACGTCGAGGTCTTCTCCCCGCGTTACAGCCATTACTGGTCCGGCGCACGAAACCGCCCATGCCTGCTGGTCGAAACACACTCGTTGAAGACCGCAAAGACACGTGCGTGGAGTAACTACGACATCATGGTTCACTCCATCGACATCGTCGCAGAAGCCCCGCAGGCGCTGCGCAAAGCAGTCCGCGACAGCGACGCAGCCGACGCAGCCATGGCCGGCCACAAAGACCAGCAGATGTTCCTCGGCGGCAAAACCGCAGACACATCGCACCCCATCGTCTATCACTCACTCAAGCGCGTCAGCGAGGTCAGCCCCATCACCGGCAAGCCCGTCATGCACTTCACCGCAGAGAAAGACGACCTTACCGTCAACATGCACGACGGCGTCGAAACCACGGCAGCCGCACCCGTACCCACCGGCTTCCTCATCCCGCTCGCATGGAAGTCCATCGCCGACGAACTCGCGCTGCAGGGCGTCGTCATGGAACGCACCACAAAAGATCTGGGCGACCAGACCTTCGACACCTGGCGCTTCACCGGCGCTAAGAAACAGCCAACACCCTTTGAAGGCCGCACCTTCACCGACTACACACTTCAGCCCGTCACAGAGAAGATGCACATGCCCGCCGGCAGCTACTACGTACCCATGAACCAGCCCCGCGCCCGCATCATCATGGCCATGCTGCACCCCGCCGCGCCCGACGCCCTCGTCCGCTGGGGCTTCATGGACGCCATCTTCGAAGGCTTCGGCCGCATCGGTGCAGGCGAATACCTCTCCGTACCCATCGCAACCAGGATGGCAGCCGACCACCCAGAACTATGGGCCGAGTTCGACAACAAAGTAAAGTCCGACTCAACCTTCGCCGAAGACGCCGACGCACGCCTACGCTGGTGGATCAGCCGAAGCAGCTATCAGCCTAGCGCCGCAAATAAGTACCCCATTGCAGAGGTCTGGACCAAGACCTGGTAGCTAGATCGCAGCGCTCGGAGCGCCCCAATTGAATCGCCTTGAAAGCGACAAGCAGATCAGAGAAATCCCATGGGAATGGGGCATGGAAGGTAATCCGACACCTCCATCCCGTGGGATCTCCTGGGCTTGATAGTCAATCGTCCGCACTCCAACTGGCACGTGAACTTCTTTGGAAGTGCCATCAATTGTTCACTCGACTTCTGACGACGGGACTGATGCGTTCGAAGATCACCTAGCCGGCCCCACAGCTACACATAGGCCATCGATCTTGGCCTGACAAGACGCCACCATCCTCAACAACAGCACGCCTCTCCGCCAAACTACGCCACGCAGTGAAGCGCAAGCGGTCAGCGCGTTTCAATTCGGGAAAGTGATATCAAAACGGAACATCGGCATAAGATTACGTCCTTCGTGTGAGTGACACTCCCATCGCAGATAGCAGACCTTAAGACTCGAGAATTCACTTGAGGATCACTGCGTTGTCACAAACAATCTCCGCCGCGCCAGCCACGCCCAAGCAGTACCTGTTTGTCGACGCTGTGCGCTTCTGGAGCATGCTTGGCGTGGTCAGTCTGCACGCAAACATAATGCTGGGTGCGAAGCCGGTGGAGGGCGTGATCCCCTACGCCGTAGATTGTTTAGTGAAGTACGGCACGATCGGCTTCTTCCTGATCTCGGGATTCCTCCTGGGAGATCGGATGGCAACTTCCGCCGCACTGCCCTACCTATCCCGAAGACTTCGGATCCTTCTAGCACCATGGGCATTCTGGTTCGGACTGCTTCTGATCTATCTCCTCGCCGGAGATGTCGCGCATCAGCGAATCACGACCTCCTCCGCCGCGTCCTGGCGACATATGCTGCAGACGGACCTGAATCTGGCCGCATTCTCAAGTGCCTTCTGGTTCGTCCCCAATCTCGCCATTGGTATGTGCACCTTGATGCTCTTCCGCCGCTACTTGTACAGCGTGAAGCTCGGAGCGATACTCTTCGCAGTCAATTTCCTGTACGTAGCCAACATCTACGGGGAATGGTTTTCCCCAAAGCACACGTCGGCTCTCTTTGCCTTCGTCAGCTATCTCTGGCTGGGCAGCTTTGCCGCGCGTAACTTCGCACGTCTCAGCCGCTTCATCGACCGCGTACCAATGGTGGCCATCGGCGCTCTCGCAGTGTTGTCCTATCTGGCGTCCGTCGCGGAAGTGCGAATCCTCGTCGCGCGACACTCTTCCGATCCGCTCAACACCCTGCGACTCAGCAATCAGATCTTTTCCGTCCTGGTCGTGCTCTTACTCTTCAAGTTGAAGTCCGTATCCTGGCCCAGCTTCGTCAACGTGCGCCAACAGACTTACTCCATCTACCTTCTCCACACCTTTATGCTGCGCATCGGGCTCGTCGCACTCGACCACGGACTTCGCCCAGGCTTTGTCGACGACGCTGGCCTTGCCATGAAGTTCCTCCTCCGCGCGGCGCTCTTCGTCTTCGCGTACGGCGGCAGTCTTCTTTTAGGCAACTGGATCGCAACTTTCGACGCATGGCGCTGGACGATCGGTCTGAAGCCGCGCGAATACCAAGCCCCCACCAACAAAATATCGACGTCATCAAAAGCGCCAATCTTCGGCTTCAAGGTAAGGCCTCTTACCAAGTAACCTGACGCCATGCTCGAAATTCAGGTGGGGCGACGCTGGGCGCGCAGGCTCCCGCTGCTCCTCACGTCGATGGGCCTGCTGGCACTCGCGGGCTGTCAAACCGTCGTTACCTCGATCGCGGACCCCAACCCCGCAGGCACAACACAGACTCCTGCCCCGACGCCAACTCCCACCCCAGCGCCGGTCCCCACCCCAACGCCGGTCCCAACCCCCACGCCGACCCCAACACCAACACCTGCGCCAGCCCCGGTTGCGCCCCCGGTCCAGCCTCCCACCACGTTGAGTCCCGCGCTGAACGCCACTTCTGTCTTCATTGGCGCCTCCATCATGCATTACTGGCCGCTCCCCCGGCACAACGCAGGCATCGCCGGTCAGACCAGCAGCCAGGTGCTACAGCGCTTCACCACCGACGTCCTTAATCACGGGTACGCCCGCGTCATCATCCAGGTCGGCAGCAACGACGTCATCCAGCAGGTGAAGGATCCGCCCGGCACCATCTCGGCCAACATCGCGTCCATGGCTCAGGAGGCGCGTGCGGCAAAGATCGACGTCTACATCATTTCGCTCGGCCCCATAACCTACGCTGGCAGGAACCTGGACGCCTCTTCCAGCGCCGTAAACGACAGCCTTCGAGCACTCGCCGCGGCACAGGGGTATGGGTACATCGACATCTTCACGCCGCTCCAGGGGCACCCTGAGTACTTCGTAGACGGCATACACCCCAACGCTGCCGGCTACGCAATCATCGAAAAGGCACTCGCCCAGATCGTCCTCAAATAAGCAGGTGGCAACGCCCGCCGGCCGAAGCCCACTTAGAAATCAGAAAAGCGCCCGTGAGCTGATTTTCACCATGTCAATCACCGTTTGGTGTTACGAAAAGATGGCTTCGGACTCCACGTCGGATCGAACGCCTTAAAAGTATGCAGTTGTTTGCATACTTTTGGTGCAGCGGCGCTTGGCATCAGGGATAATGTAGGCGTGAAGTCCACCTACATGCCCTTATTGTGCGCAAGTGTTTTCTTTGGACTTGCAACCTCGGCCGATGCCAGCGCCCAAGCCGTCGCGACGGCTAGCCGAACGATCTCGCCATCAGTTTTCGTCATGGGGTCTGGCGTCTTTACGGGACTCGAAGCTTATGGGGAGACTTCCTGGACAGGGGGCAAGAACGCTTCTGTGACGGCCGGTTTTGACGTGGGTGTCTATTCCCTAGGCCGGTACACGGTAGGCGTCGAAGCCCGTGGCAGGTATCCCGGATACTCCGGCAAGATCGTCGGGGAGAGGAACATCCTCGGCGGCCTCCGGATCGCCCGAGAACCCTCGAGCAACGGACGGCTGCGCCCCTACGTGGATGGCCTCTTTGGGCGCGGCCAGATGAACTATCAGCAGGGCGGCTACGTCGTGTCGAACCTGCTCTACACCCAGACTGCCAGCAACGTCTATGCCGGTGGCGCTGGCGTCGAGTACGACGTCACGCAACACTTCTCCGGCAAGCTGGATGGGCAGGTCGAGCGTTGGAACACACCGGTCCCCAAGGGGGGAGTCGTTCACAGCACGGTCATCTCGCTCGGTCTGGTCTATCGGTTCGGCGCGGGTGAGGGCCCGCGATAAGGCCTCGGTAGGGCGCTTACTCGCCCTGCTTCTTCCGGCGCCGCAGGAACGCCAGGCTACCGATGCCGCACGTCGTGCACACCGCCACGGTCAACGCCAGCAGTGCCACCACCGCCAGCAGTGCGGGCACCACGTGCGTGAACACCGCCATCAGCAGCGACGCCACCGCCTGCACGATCGCATGGATCAGGAACGTGATGATCTTGAAGATGGCCAAAATCGGGAAAACCTCTCGCCTATCGTATGCCGCCTAAGCTGCGTCCGAATACACCACCAATGGGGAACGCTCGTCGAGCCGGGTCCGCGACACCGCACCCAGACGACCTATACTTCCACACATGGACAGGCTCTGGACTCCGTGGCGTTATTCCTACATTACCGGCTCAAAACCCACTCGCCCCGGCGTCCCGTCTGATCTGGAAGCCTTCCCGGACAATCACGATTCGGTCTTCCTGAACCTGATCGGCGCGGTCCGATGGGGCATTGCCAGCGGCACCATGTCCGCCACCGCCGCTGAAAAGGCGGGCGGCGTCCTGCTCCAGGCACAGCACAACTTCGTCTGCCTCAACGCCTACCCCTATACCTCCGGTCATATCATGGTCGTTCCTTACCAGCGGCTGGACTCCCTCGCCAGGCTGCCGGCAGACGCCGCAACCGAGATGATGTCGCTCGCCCAGCGCATGGAAACCATGCTGCGAGACGTCTACCGTCCCGACGGCATCAACCTTGGCATGAATCTGGGCGAAGCAGCCGGCGCCGGCGTCGCAGAACACCTCCACCTCCACGTACTGCCCCGCTGGTTCGGGGATAGTAACTTTATGACCGCCACAGCCGAGACACGCGTCCTCCCCGAATCACTCGAAACTACCTGGACGCGCCTACGCCAGAGCCTCCACCAGCCCATTCTCTAATCCGAAGTTGTGTCGTGTAAGTGACTTAGAACCAGCACTTGTGCAGATTCACCTCCCAGGTAGACGCAATCCCCGTTGAAGAATATGGCAGGGCAACTCCCAAATGGGGAATGCCGTCCCATTACGTAACAGGATTTCGAGTTACCAACGGGCCGCTAGGCCCACAACGAACCACAATCGGGGTAATTCTATGATCGGGACACATCGTTCCTGGCGCGCCGATGCGGGTATCGTCTCTGGCATGGCTGCGCGCAAGCCGGAGATGGCAACCCTATTAACTGCAGGCTCCATCCATGGACGCCGCAGTGCCGTAGCCTCCACAGAGCCGGAAGATGCACACATCACCGGCATGACCCGCTCCCTCGACCGGCGTCTCCTTGCACTCAATCTCAAGCCGGTGCACTCCGTACCTGCCATGCAGACGCTGCGCGTCGCGTAAACAGTTCCTCCCTCAGGATGTACAAAAGGGCTCCGCTTCTGCGGGGCCCTTTGTGTCTCTGCAACTGCACGCGCGCGGTTCGTTACCGTCCGTGCGGATTCATCTCGATCGGCATGCCGCGATGCATGTCTGTCTCATCGATATGCGGACCGGACACACGCGTCGCTTCAAAGTTCAGCACACGCCACGGTCCACCCGCCGTGCGGCCGTACACCTTCGTATAGCGATAGACACCATCGATCGGCCGGCCGTCCAACTGTCCCGTCACCCGCGCCTGCGAGGTAACCACCGCGGACGTCTGCTGGACGCGAACCTTCGTATCCATCAGGTCGATCCGTGAAAACTGGTTGGCGTGCGAACCCAGGCGCTTCAAGTATTGCTGCTTATCGCTCAACGTTCCGTTGGCGGAGATCGCGAGAAAGTCATCGCCCAGCATCTTCTCCAGCAGAGTCGCATCGCCCTTGAGCAGTGCCTGCCGCCACGACTCTTCCAGAACCTCGATCTCGCGAGACTCCATGCGCTTGTTCTCTTTTTTCAGCTTGACGGTCTTGGCAGCATCCGCAGACAAAACGGTGCCGGCAAGCAGGCACAACAGCATCACCGCCGCTACGGAGCGGGTAATGCGTGCCGGGATGGAGAACCGAAGTTCCATCGCGTAGGGCATCCTATTCCCAGGATTCATGCTCCGTCAAAACGGTTGCATCATCCGTGATGAGCATCACGTTTCTAGGGCTCTTTCCGCAAAAACGGAAGACCGGAACTCAGCGAGTACCGGTCTCCTCATCTTCGCGCACAAAGCCTCGCCTGCGGGCTTTCTTTTTAAACGATCTCCTGCAACGTCTCCAGCGAACGCTCGCGCATCTTGCGGTACAGCCCGTTGGTTGCCCACTGTTCAAAGTGTGGTGAACTGCGGTGTGCCTCAAGCGCCTCCGCATCGCGGTACTGCTCATAGATCACGACCGTGTCCGGATCGCTCTCGACCGTGTGGGCCACGTAGTTGCCGCAGCCCGGCTCCTGCCGCGACGCAGCGCCCAGGTTCTGCAGGATCGACCGAATCTCGGCGCGATCCTCTGTTGCAAACCGCATGCGAACCGTAAACGAGATCATGCTTTCACTCCTGCATTCGTTGCAATGTCAAAGTCTGGCACGGCAAACGTCTCACTGCGATCCGGACCGGTGCTCACCATACCGATGCGTGCGCCGCTCTCCGCTTCCAGGAAGTTCAGGTACTTCTGTGCATTCGCCGGCAGGTCTTCAAAGCTCTTCGCGCCCACCGTCGACGTCTGCCAGCCCGGCAGATTCTTGTACACAGGCTCAATCCGATCGAACTGACGGATATCCGCAGGGATCACATCGGTTTCAACGCCGTCGATCTTATAGTGCGTGCAAACCGGGATCTCCGCCAGTGAATCCAGCACGTCCAGCTTCGTCACCACCAGCCATTCCGTGCCGTTGATCATATTCGAGTAACGCAGCAACGGTAGATCCAGCCAGCCGCAGCGGCGGGGACGACCCGTCGTCGCGCCATACTCCTGCCCACGCGCACGCAGCTCGTCGCCGGCAGCCGTGAAGTCTTCCGTCGGGAACGGGCCTTCGCCCACACGCGTCACATAGGCCTTCGTCACGCCAATGACCGTGCCAATCGTCGTCGGTCCAACGCCCGTGCCAATCACCGCTCCACCCGCCGTCGCAGACGACGACGTGACAAACGGATACGTGCCGTGGTCGATGTCCAGCAGCGCGCCCTGCGCGCCCTCAAACATCACCGACTCGCCGTTCTTGATCGCCTTGTTCAGCAGCACCGCGGTATCGGTGACGTACGGAGCAATCTGCTCGGCAAACCGCGCATACTCCTCGTAGATCTTTACGGGGTTCAGCGGCTCCGTGCCGAACAGCGCATGCGCAATCTGGTTCTTCTCGTTGCAGGCATTCGTAATGTGCGTGCGCAGCAGTTGCGTGTTCAGCAGGTCCACGATGCGCAGACCGTTCCGGTGCATCTTGTCTTCGTACGCAGGCCCAATGCCACGCGAGGTGGTGCCGATCTTCGTGCGGCCCGGCGCGTTCTCTGCTGCCAGCTCAATCATGCGGTGGTACGGCAGGATCACCTGCGCACGGTTCGATACGAACAACTGTCCGTCCACCGGCAGGCCCTGCTCCTTCAGCATGCGGATCTCCGTCAGCAGCGCCGCCGGATCCACCACAACACCGTTGCCAATGATGCCGAGGCAACCCGGACGCAGAACGCCGCACGGGATCAGGTGAAGGACAAACTTCTTGCCTTCAATGATGACGGTGTGGCCAGCATTGTGACCGCCAGCATAGCGAGCCACTACCTGGTACCGCTCGCTCAGGACATCAACAATCTTGCCCTTACCCTCATCGCCCCACTGAGCGCCAAGTACTACAGCCGTTTTCTTCATGGTCATAAACTTCCGAATCTCCGCAGGCGCACAAGGGTCGCGGCGCGCGGGCCGCGAAGCAAAGTCGCGATTGTCTTGGATGCAAAGCAGGTTGGCGAACGAAGATCGAACGTCTTCCCAAACAATTTTATACCGGCTACCCGGAACATAGACGCGATGGCGCAAGAGAACCGTTCCAGAACACCCCGGTTGCAGCCGCCTGCAAACATAGGGAAACTACGTTCATCGTCTGGCAACGCGGCCGTCACGAAAGATGCACCGTCCTTTGTGCCTCTATTCTTCCGCCGATAACGTTCCCGTCGCTTCATCCGCTCATTCTGTCCGTAGGCGGATCTGAACGCTCCGCCAGGGGGCAGAACGCATGGCAGTGCGGTCCGAGATCTCATGCATCTGGAAAGAAAAAGGCGTCATCGCGGACTACCGCACCGGCGTTTCGCTGCACAGCCACACCAGCATGTCGGAAGAGAGCCTCAGCTTCATTCAGGACATGTCGCAAGGCCTGCCGTTCGTGCAGAAGCTCTTCGCCCACTACACGACCAAATGCCATAAGAACCACGCCCTCACCCTGGACTTTGTCAGCGCCCACTGGCGACCGCCCCTGCAGCCACTGATGGCCTTCGACCTCGAGTTCACCCAGATCGCCAACCTCGGCCTGCATCCGCTCGTCTCCATCAGCGATCACGACAACATGGAAGCGCCCATGCTGCTGCGCACCGTCCCCCACGCACGCAACATTCCCGTCTCCGTAGAGTGGACGGCGCCCTTCGGCCGCACCTGCTTCCACCTGGGCATCCACAACCTGCCCACAGCCGACGCCCGCATGTGGATGGAGCGCTTCACTGTCGCCACCGCCTCGCCAGACGAATCCGTCGTCTACAAGATCCTCCGCGACCTGCACTCCCTCAAGCAGGTGCTGATCGTCTTCAATCACCCCATCTGGGACCTTTACTCCGTAGGCCGCGAGGTCCACATGGCCGAGGTACGGCGCTTCCTCGCCGTCAACGGCGACTTCATGCACGCGCTGGAGCTGAATGGTCTGCGCCACGCCAGCGAAAACCGCGAAGTCACCGCCATGGCGCGAGAGACCGGGCACCTGCTCATCAGCGGCGGCGACCGCCATGGCATGGAACCCAACGCCAACATCAATCTGACCAGCGCCACCAGCTTCCACGAGTTCGTGCATGAGATTCGCGTAGAACGCCGCAGCCACGTCCTCTTCATGGCCCAGTACGCGCAGCCCTGGAAGCTTCGCATCCTCCGCTCCACACTCGACGCCGTCACCGACTACAGCGACTTCATGCCCGGCTGGCAGCGCTGGGATGAGCGAGCCTTTCACAAGGACCGCGCCGGCGTCATGCAGCCGCTCAGCAACCTGTGGGTGGGCGGCAAGGCACCGAAGGCACTCGCTCTCGGCGTCCGCGTAGTCCGCATGGCCCGCAACACAACCGTCGCCCGCTCCATCGGCATGGCATTCCCCGGTAAGAACGACTTCCGCCCTAACTACGACATCATCTAGCGACCTCTCAGCAAAACAAACGACCCCAGCGGATCAAGCCGCTGGGGTCGTTTGTCTGATATCGCCCGAAGTCTACATCCGTCCGGCGAACTCGCGACCCTCGGTAGCAATCTTGATCTTGTCGCCTTCCTTCACAAACGAAGGCACCCGCATGACCAGTCCCGTCTCCATCGTCGCCGGCTTGCTCGTCGTGCCGGTCGCGGTGTCACCCTTGAAGCCCGGCTCCGTCTCCTTGACCGTCAGTTCGACATGCATCGGCAACTGCAGACCAATGGGATTGCCCTCGAACTTCTCGATCTGGACGGCAGTTCCCTCCAGCAGGAACTCCAGCGCGTCGCCGAGCATTTCGTTGCTCAACTGAAGCGTCTCAAAACTGGTCTGATCCAGGAAATAAGCGCCATCTGCGTCGTTGTAAAGGTATGTCGCTTCAACATCTTCCAGGTCTGGTTCCTTGAATTTGTCGTCCGCTTTAAAAGTCTTGTCGAACACCGCGCGCGTCAGCAGATTCCGCATCTTCAAACGAACCAGCGTCTGCCCGCCACGCGCCGTCGGCGTGCTGATTTCCTTGTCAAGGCAGTGATAAGGCACGCCCTCAAGTTCGAAGTACATCTTGCGCTTGACGTCGATCGCGTCGATCAGTGAGGCCATGGGTGCTGCTCCCTTTTGCGGTAAAAACCTCACACCAGCATATCGGAAGCGCCCGCCGCCCGGCCGCATCCAATCCTAGCGATGCCGGAACTCCCTGAAGTAGAAACCGTAGCCAATGGCGTACACGAGCGCGTGCGCGGCGCACGCATCCACGCAATCACCATCGGCCCCCACAAAGAGCCACTCAAGTCCACGCCTGCGCACCTAGAAGAGACGCTCACCGGAGCGCGCATCGAACGCGTGCGCCGCGTCGGCAAGACCATCGTGATGGACATCTCGCAACGCGACCGCAAGGCCGCACAGATGACCGTGCACCTGGGCATGACAGGCCGCCTCCTCGTGAGCAAACGCGACGTCCCCATGCCCCCGCACACGCACGTCACACTGCATCTGCACGACGGCCGCGACGTACGCTTTGTCGATCCACGCCGCTTTGGCCGCGTCGGCATCGTTGACGAAGGCACCGAATACGAAGGCCCCGGCAAAGAACCGTTGACGATCACACTCAACGACTTCGTCGCACTCTTCAAAGGCCGCAAGACTCCGATTAAATCGGCCCTGCTGAATCAATCGCTGCTACACGGGGTCGGCAACATCTACGCAGACGAAAGCCTCTTCCGCGCAGGCATACGACCCAAGCGACACGCGGGCCGATTGACCCGCGCCGAACTCACAAAGCTGCACGCGGCACTACAGACGGTGCTGAAACACGCGATCCAACTGGGCGGTTCGTCCGTCAGCGACTACGTAGACGCCGACGGCGTACGCGGCTTCTTCCAACTCGAACACCGCGTCTACAGCCGCACCGGCGAGCCCTGCAAAGACTGCGCCGCCCCGGTACAGCGCATTGTGCTCGGTGGACGATCAACGCATTTCTGCAAGACCTGCCAGAAGTAAACGCTAGGCAAACATCCGAATCCCCGCGACACCAGCCGCTCCCGCATCCACACAAGCCTGAGCGTTCGAGTGATCCACGCCACCCAGCGCGAACACCGGCAAGCCCTCAGCCTCAGCGCAAGCTTCGCGAAGGCGATCAAGCCCAACACCTTCGCTGACCAACTCGCCTGCGACGCGCTTCTCAAAGACCGGACCAAACAGGATCACGTCTGCGAACTCTGCAGCACGGCGCACGTCTGCGATGGTGTGGCAGGATGCGCTGACGATCAGACCGCGCATCGTCTGCAGGTTCTGCGAGAAGGTTGTGGACGACAGGTGAACACCATCGGCACCGGCCCATTGCGCGAGCGCTGCCGTGCCGTTCAGCAGCAGCTTCGGGGCGCCGCCGCCCTCAAGCAAAGCAGCGCGAACCGCCTTCACCAGCGCAACGGTCTCGCTCTCCGAGAGGTCTTTCTCACGCAGTTGCAGGTACTCCACACCATCGCGAGATAAGCGCGCGGCCTGCGCGATAAGCGCCTCGCGGCGGGCCTGTTCATCTCCGGGAAACATTTGTCGGTCTGTAATCGCATAACGCAGCATCGTTCTTCCACGATACCGGCGAAAGCATGCGCAATGCACACGCTGGAGAAAAGAGCGCGAGCCAAAGCCTTCTGTCGCGCATCCCAAAGAAGACACGCATTCACGGAGACCCGATGAGCCCCATGCAGGAACAGCAGCAGCCCGCGCCTCAGCAACATGAACCAAACCAGCAGGCGCAGGAGACGCAGCCTAACGAGAACCGCTCGGGAACCTCCGCAAAGGACCTTGAGATCTCGTTCCGCAACCACATGACGCACACGGTCGGTCGGCCGCTTGAGTACTCGACCACGCTGGATCAGTACCACGCGCTCTCCGCCGTGGTGCGCGATCGCCTCATGGACAACTGGCTCGACACGATCGAGACCTATCGCGATCGGGACGTGCGTGTGGTCGGCTATCTCTCCGCCGAGTACCTGTTGGGACCGCACCTTGAGAACGACCTGCTCAATCTCGACCTGACTCGGCAGATGACCGAGGCCCTGAACGAGCTTGGCCTGGACCTGAAAACCATCGCCTGTGAGGAGCCGGAACCAGGCCTGGGCAATGGTGGACTCGGCCGGCTTGCAGCGTGCTTTCTTGACTCGCTCTCCACACTCAACACACCCGTCGTCGGTTACGGCCTGCGGTACGAGTTCGGCATCTTCCGCCAGGAGATTCAGGACGGATGGCAGGTAGAGAAGTCCGACAAGTGGCTGCAGTTCGGTAACCCGTGGGAGATCGCAGCATCCATGTCGTACCAGGTAGGCTTCTTCGGTCATACAGAGACCTACACCGACGACAAAGGCGCGCTGCGACACAAGTGGATCCCCGGCCAGTGTGTGAAGGGCATTCCCTATGACACACCCATCCCCGGCTATCAGACCAAGACAGTCAACCGCCTGCGCCTATGGAAGAGTGAGGCGATCGACAGCTTCGACCTGGCCACCTTTAACACGGGCGACTATACCGGGGCGGTACGAGCGAAGATGGAATCCGAGACCATCAGCAAGGTGCTGTATCCACCCGACGAGAAGATCGAAGGCAAGCGCCTGCGGTTGATGCAACAGTACTTCTTCACTTCCTGCTCGTTGCAGGACATGGTGCAACTTCACTTGACGTTCGGTAAGCCCCTGAACGAGTTCGATAAGAAGTGGACCGTGCAGTTGAACGATACGCATCCCTCCATCGGCATTGCTGAGCTGATGCGTTTGTTGATGGATGAGCACGCCATGCCGTGGGACGAAGCCTGGCGTGTGACGCAGAACACCTTTGGCTACACCAATCACACACTGCTGCCCGAGGCGCTGGAACGCTGGCCTTTGGAAATGTTCGGCAACCTGCTGCCGCGCCATCTCGAGATCATCGACGAGATCAACGAGCACTTCCTCGACGCGATGCGCTTGAAGTTTCCCAACGACGATGCACGCATGCGCCGCATGAGCATCATCGGCGAAGATGGCGAACGCAGCGTTCAGATGGCGAAGCTCGCTGTCGTTGGCAGCAAGGCTATCAACGGTGTTGCAGAGTTGCACACGAACCTGCTGGAAGCAAGCACACTGAAGGATTTCTACGAGGCCTTCCCGGAACGTTTCAGCAACAAGACCAATGGAGTGACACCGCGCCGCTGGTTAATGCTCTCCAATCCGGATCTGACGGCGTTGATCGACGAGACCATCGGAACACGCTGGCACAAGGATTTGTACGGTCTTACGGCGCTCGAGCATTTCGCAACGGACACCGGATTTCTTCAGCGCTGGCGCAAGACCCAGGAGGGTGCAAAGGCTCGGCTGGGTGCGTTCATCAAGCGGACCATGTCAATCGACATCAATCCGGAGTCGATGTTCGACGCACAGGTGAAGCGGCTGCATGAGTACAAGCGCCAGCACCTGAACGCGCTGCATATTCTGTCGCTCTACTGCGCGATCAAGAACGGCACCGCGAAGAACCTGACACCACGCACCTTCCTCTTCGGCGGCAAGGCCGCACCCAGTTACACGATGGCGAAGCTGATCATCAAGTTGATCTGCACGGTCGGCGACCTGGTCAATAACGATCCGCAGACACGCGACCTGCTGAAGGTAATCTTCGTGCCGAATTATTCGGTATCGGTGGGACAACGCATCTATCCCGCGGCTGACTTGTCTGAGCAGATCTCCACGGCGGGCCTGGAAGCCAGTGGCACCGGCTGCATGAAGTTCATGATGAATGGCGCAGTCGCCATCGGCACACTGGACGGCGCCAACATCGAGATCCGCGAAGAGGCCGGCGAAGATAACTTCTTTCTCTTCGGCCTCACCGCTCCGCAGATCGCCGACCTGACGCGGACCGGCTACAGTCCAAACACTTACTACGACAAGAGCCCTGCACTGAAAGAAGTGATCGATGGCTTGCGCGACGGCCGCTTCTCCAACGGAGATCGCGACCTGTTCGCGCCGCTGGTAAAAGAACTGACGACGACGGATCGTTACTTTGTCATGGCAGACTTCGACGCCTACGCCGCGGCACAGGCCGAGGCGGGCAGCGCCTACGGCGACACGGTGCGTTGGGGTCGTATGTCGCTACTGAACACCGCACGCTCCGGCAAGTTCTCAAGCGACCGCACCATCCGGGAATACTGCAAGGACATCTGGAAGGTGCCGACGAACTAAGCTCGGCGTGGAAGGGCTGCGATCACGGGAGTTGAGATGCGTCGGGATCGAGACGCTACCTTCGTTCTCCGTCGATCGCAGCCTTCACCTTTGCCCAGAAGGCCGCACGCGCTGCGGAGTGCGCAGCCCCAGAGGCCTCCGGCCAGTCGCCCAGCGTCACGATGACAAGCCTTCGCTTCGCGTCGATCAGGATCGACTGACCGAAGATGCCAAGCGCGGCGAAGCTGCCGTCCGGTTGCGGCCACCAGCCATAGCCGTAAGCCGCGCCGCCTGCCTTCACCTGCGCCGTCGTTGCCTCTGCCAACCAGCCCGCGGGTACGGTGGCACCGCCGCCGTCCAAGACCCACAAGCCGAGCCGTCCAAAATCGCGCAGCGAGGCTGACAGCCCAGAGCCACCGAACTCCTCACCGGCGGCACCGGAAGCAGTAGCGATCCACGTTGCATCGTGTTCCATGCCGGCGTGCTGCCACACCGCGGCGGAGAGCTGTCCGGCCAGCGTCTTCCCCGTCGCGCGACGCAGCAACACACCCAGCAGGTCGGTCTCGCCGGTGTTGTAGTGCCAGCGCGTGCCGGGTGCGACCTCGCGCGGAAGCGACCGCATGTATTCGACAGTGCTGTTCTTTCCGGGCGGAGCTTCGGTCGTGTAGAGCCGGACATTGTCCGCATCGGCTGACGTGTAGTTCTCATTCCAGCGGACGCCGCTGGTCATCGTCATCAACTGCCGAATCGTCACGCCGTCATACGCACTGCCGCGCATCTCCGGCAGATAGGCGGTCACGTCATCGCCCAGAGAGCGTAGCGCTCCGTTGTGCAGTGCGGCGCCGGCCAGCGTGTCCGTAACGGCCTTGGTCATCGAGAAGCTCGTCCAGTGGCCCCCCGGTGTCAGCCCCAGCGCATACCGCTCGGCGCGCACACGACCGTGCTGCAGCACCAGGACGCCCGCAAGGTGCTCTGCCGCCATATATGCCGCAACGTCCACCCCCGACAGGCCGGCACCATGCTTGAGGCGTTTCACAGGACCGCCGCGCCGGACAATGTGGGCCGGGAAGACCCTGTCCATGTGAGCGAAGCGCTGATCACGCTGCGGGACCGTCCAGGTCAGGTCATCTGCCAGCCGTTGCCCAACGCTCTTTCCAGCCTCCTCTGCAGGACTCTGAAATGCCTTTGCGTGGGCCGTAAGCGCAAACACAAGGGTGAGCGCAAGACCTAAATGGGCTATGGGACCTGAGGAACGCCAAGGGCGATCTGTGGAAAGCATCGATTTCTCAAAAAAATAGCGAAGTCGCACGTTCACGCTCTATTCATCTCGCAGCTCGCTACAAACTATTGATTTCAGGCACGATCGAAGAGAAATTCATACGAGTGTCAAGCGTCCGGTGCCTTGTAACATTGCGGTCCGTTCCGAACCGGCACAGCGATCCACAGAAATTTCCACAGGCGGCGGTGCTTTACCTCTGCGAGAGCTTGAAGGTCGCCAAACGCTGAAAGGGCAGAACCCGTTGGGTTCTGCCCTTCCAAAACACTGCTTTGGTACGGTGCGGCTTACTTCGCAGCGGGCCGGGGAGTGGTAGCCGGACGCGGTGCGGTGCGAGCCGGTGCTGGGCCTGCGGCAGGCTGGGCTGCAACACCCGACTGCGTGTTGTAGGCCTCAATCACAGCGCGGGTGACGTCGGTCTGGGGAGCAGCAAAGAGAACAGCGCTCTGCTGACCGCTAACGTCCAGCAGCAACGTGTAGCCGTTGTCATTCGCGTACTTCTGCATCACGACGTTGAACTTCTGCGCGACCTTCTGGTAGGCCTCCTGCAGATCGCTCTGGTAGGCAGCCTGAGCATCCTCACCGTCGCGCTGGTATGCCTTCTGCTTTGCATCGATGGTGCGAACGCGGCTGGCGCGGTCTTCGTCCGAGATGGTCGTCGCGCCCTGCAACTGCTTCTGCAGGCTTTCGATCTCCGCCTCTTCCGCAGCAATCTTGCTCTTCTGGGGCTCGAACTTCTTGCCCACATCAGCAAGAGCTTTCTGTCCCTCGTTGGTTGCGAAGACAGCCTGCTCGAAAGCGATCAGAGCGATCTTGGCGGGAATGGCCTGCGGTGCAACAGCAGCGGGTGCCGGCTGCGGAGCGGCGGCCTGGGCAAACATGGCGGGGGAGCACGCAAGAGTAGCGATTCCGACGACAAGCGTCGAGAACTTGGAGACGTAATTCATGAGATTTGGTATTGCTCCTTGGGACCCGAAGATCCGTCATGGCCCGGCACCGTAGGTGGCAACCGTTAGCCTTGCTCCTGTGCGGTGTGCGGACGAGCGCCAGAAACGGCGCATCGCCGGCGAAACGCCCGGCAATGCTACGGATTATAGGGGTCTGCAAAGAGCGGGTCAAACCTGGACTCGCGTCAATTCAGCGCGTGTTGTCAGGCCGTTGTCGGCGAGACGGCCGTTGTCCGTGCGATGACGGCAGCTCCTACGACCATCATCTCAAGGTTCTCCGGACGGATTTCAATGGAAAACGCCTGCAGCGGACTCATGCGGACCATCTGCTGCACATAGTGATTCAGCAACGGAAGCTCAACAAAACGAACGTTATAGCCCGTCAGGTAAAACTTGCCGGCGCCGGACATGTGGATCGAGCTGGCTGTGCCGGCGGCCAGGGCCTTGTGCCACAGCTTCTTGAATTCGATGCAGCGCGCGTCGCCTTTGTCAGCAGCCTCGAAGACGTCCTCCGGTTCCATGTCGAGAAAGCGCAGGCGCATGGCGCGGTGCCCCATGATGCCTTCGATGTGGCCGCGTCCGCCGCAGCCGCAGTAGGTCTCGCGATCGTCGAGAGTCACCACGGTGTGGCCGCCCTCGCCAACGCCTTCCACCATGGGATAGCGTCCGAAGCCGATGCCGGTGCCGATGGTCCAGACGCGGATCATGCTGTCGAGCTTGCCCTGCTGTTGTGCCAGGCCCGCCGCTGCGGCGTCGGCGTCATTCACTGCGGTGACCGGCGCTTCGATTCCCTGCTCCTTCAGCATGGTGGTGAGTTCCGCTACGATTCGCGCGCCCTTCATCTGCGGCAGATTGGGTGCATCGTCCACGACTCCATGGCGTACGACGCCAGGCAGCGCAACGCCAATGCCGCTCAACTCCGCGCCGTTGTTGTCTTTTGCGACGGCGACGATCTGCTCGCACATGGCGGCGATCAGGTGTTCGCGTGGCATTTCAACGAGGGCGTCTTCGTAATACTGGTCTTCCGGATAGGAGTGCAGGCTGCCGATCAGGCCGTCTGGCCCCACGAGCCCTGCAATGATGCGCTTCGACAACGTCAGTCCGATGGTGCGTGCCTGTTCGGTCATGCTGGTCTGCTTTCTTTGTCTTTGGCTGCAAATGCGAAGTTCTGTCCAAGTCGATCAGGGGCCCGCTGGCGTGGGCCTGGGGCGGTGCAATGGAACGTGCCGTGCCGGGGATTATGAACCCGCGGGATGCGTATGTGCAAGCGGTCCCACGCCTTTTGTGTGCTTTGGAGGGCGTGGGACCGCGTTATTGAGACGATTCAGTAGACAGTTTGTACAAAGGCGTTAATTCGCCGCTGCATTTTGCACTTTGAGCCAGTTATAGAGCGGTGCAAAGTAGTCGAGCATGGGCTGAGCGTCCAGGTGGTCGGTACCGGTCATTCCCTTGAGCGTCTGCTGCCAGGGCTGTGACTGGCCGGCCATGAGCATGGCGCTCAACTTGTCGCCGGCGGCCTTCGATCCGTAGAAGCTGCAGCGGTTGAGTGCGCCCTTGTAACCGCTGGCGTCGCACATGGCCTTGTAGAACTGGAACTGGTAGACGCGTGCGAGGAAGTAACGAGCGTAGGGGACGTTGGCGGGGACGTGCATCTTGGCGCCGGGATCGAAGTCGGCTTCGGAACGCTCGACCGGCGGGACGATGCCCTGGTACTTGGCGCGGAGCTGCCACCACGCCTTGTTGTAGTCGGCGGGTTTGATCTCGCCGCTGAAGACCTGCCAGCGCCATGTGTCCAGAGCGAGGGCGAAGGGCAGGAAGGCTACCTTGTCGAGTGCGGTGCGCAGTTGCAGGGGGATGTCTGCCTCGGCGGGTGGTTCGGTGTCAGCGAGCTTTAACTGCTTCAGGTAGCCGGGCGTGATGCTGAGTGCGACGGCGTCGCCGATAGCCTCGTGGAAGCCGTCGTTTGCGCCGCTGCGGAAGAGCATGGGCTGCTGGTTGTAGGCGCGCTGATAGAAGTTGTGACCGAGTTCGTGATGGACTACCTGAAAGTAATCGGCGCTGACCTCGATGCACATCTTCACACGGAGATCGTCGACCTGATCGATGTCCCATGCGCTGGCGTGGCAGACCACATCGCGGTCACGCGGATGCACGAACTGCGAGCGTTCCCAGAAGGTCTTGGGCAGTGCAGGAAAGCCGAGCGAGGTGAAGAAGCTCTCGCCGTATTTCACCATGTCTTTCGCGGCGGCGATCTGCGCTGCGTGTCCCTTGTCGTCGGTCAGGTCGCCCGCGGTGACGAATGATGCTGCGGCTGCCGGATCCTTCGCGGCGATCTGCTGCTTGAGTGCTGCTTCCAGATTGAGCGGCTTGAACTGCGAGAGCTTCGGATCGGTGGGCGCGACGATGTCGTAGATGTTGCCCCACTCCTGCGCCCATGTGTTGCCGAGTAATTGCGCGGGGATGAGGCCGTCCTTACGGTCGGCGGCTGCGCCGTACTTTGCGATGAGGCGATGGCGCACGTAGGTGTGCAGTTCGCGGTAGAGCGGTTCGAGCTGCGTCCATGCGCGGTTGAGTTCTGCGGAGAACTCGGCCGGCTTCATGTCATAGCCCGCGCGCCATAGCTCGCCGGTGTCCTTGTAGCCCTGTTCCTTCGCGCCGATGTTCTGCAGTTCTGCCAGGCGTGCGTACTTCTGCCGCATGGGTGCGCCTACGCTGTGCCAGCCCACCCATACCTTGGTCAGCGCGTCGGCGTCGCGTGTCTTAGCCATGAAGGTGTCGACCTCATCGATGCTCATGCACTTGTCGGGCGTTGCGCAGTACTTGCCTTTGCCGTACTCACCGGTCAGCGCTGCGGCCAGTTGCGACTCCTCTGCCAGCAGCTTTGGATCGTGCGGCGCTGCGGGAGCGTTCACCTGCAGCAACATCATCTGGCGGCGCATGTCTGCGGGGAGTGTGAGCTTGTCGAACTTGTGGCTCTCTTCGATCAGGTCGAGGGTCAACTTCGAAGACTGCTCACTGAGCAGGGCGGTGGTGGCTTCGCTGTCTTCGTTGATGTAGGTCTCCGCCAGCCACTCGGCGTGGCTACCGTCCACCGCGGCCTTGAGCAGCGAGGCATTGGCGCGGTCGAGGAAGGCCTTCGCATCCGCAACGGTGGCTGGGGCCTGGGCAACGGCCGAGACGCAGGAGAGGGATAACGATGCTGCGAGAACGAGAGAGGAAAAACGCATGGCGCGAGTGTAACTCCGAGTCGACTCCACGGGTGCCATGTCTTGCTCCTGACTGGGGAAGGAAAGGCTCTGCCGAATGTCGATGCGCAACGATCCCATGTCTCAAATGCGAGACATGGGGCACCCGCTACTTTGTGGGACCAGCCATTCGACTGGGACGGACGCCCGATCAGGTGCGAATCCACGCCATTCAATGAAAAGCATGGCGTCATAACATATCGGACCGAAGTAGTCTTAGTTCCAGAAGCAGCAGCGATGAGGGGCGTTGCTCTTTCCGAGAACCCGCGTGAGACGCGGGTTTGAACCCGATCCGTCGGAAGGAGTGCACCACGATGAGCCATAAGACGAAGTTCAAGATTCAGCGCGCACTTGGCCTGGAGTTGCCTGGCCTGGGCAAGCCTGGCGCGCTGGACAAGCGCAACTATCCACCGGGCCAGCATGGCCAGAACCGCCGCAGCAAGCTGAGCGAGTATGCCCTGCAACTGCGCGAGAAGCAGAAGGTGATGTTCCACTACGGGCTGCGCGAGGAGCAGTTGCGCCGGTTCGTGCGGCAGTCGATCGCTGCCTCCGGCGGATCGAACTGGATTGAGCAGTTGCTGAGTCTGCTGGAACGCCGGCTCGACAACGTCGTCTTTCGCCTGGGCTTTGCACGCAGCATGGCTGCCGCGCGGCAGCTTGTCTCGCATGGTCACGTGCTGCTGAATGGGCGGGCGGTCAACATCGGGAGCATGGTGCTGCGTGTGGGCGACTTTGTGAAGCTGACCGAGTATGCGGCCGGCAGCATGACGGAACCCGCGCGATCGAATCCACGGTTGACGCTGCCCAGCTACCTGCAGTTCGCCATGCCGGAGAACAACACTCATGGACGCCTGCTGTCACTGCCCGGGTCGATGCATGTGCCGTTTGAATTGAATGCCAAGCAGGTTGCCGAGTATTACTCGCAGCGCGGCGTTTAGTGAGGGCGATCTTCAGGGCGGCATGGAGGGGCCGGGTTGCAGGGGCAGATTCCCTTTCGAGGAGATCCGAATTCCTTGAGGCAATAGGCCTTTTATCGTGGGCCTACAGCCCGCTGGCTTTCCTGGTCCCTGCAACCCAGGGCTTCGCCCTGGGCTAGGAAGTCGCGGGCCTTCAGCCCGCAAGGAAGCCTTGCAGGTTGGACCATGCAAAGGAAAGCAAAGCGTGTCCCTTCATCGAATGAGGTGTAAGGGGAGACCCGTGAAAGCCCTTCAAGGGTTGAAGCCTTCTTCCTTCTTGGCTGAGTCGGCAGGCTAAAGACCTCCCCTCCGAAAGCGATGCTGTTTCGTTCACGACCGCACTCGACGGTTGAAGCGCACCCATTGCGGAGCGATTCGTTTTCAATAGTTCGTTATCTACGCACGACCAGGAGAACCACTTATGTGTATTTCCGACACGTACTCCCTCGCCGAACGCAAGACATTGGGCGGCGTTTCCATGTGTTCCTGCGGGACGATTCATCTGACCGTGGGCGGTATCACGATACGGCTTGAGCCGGAGGCCTTCGGTGAGATGGTCCGCATGTGCCAGGACGCCGCGGACCGGCTGACGATGAGCGCGGAGATGACTCCGGGGCATTCGCGGCTTGCGAACTGAGCTGTATGGGAGTGCCTTGGGCATGGTTTTGATATGGCTCTGGGGCTGAGAAGCAGAGCCGCTTCGCTTCCTGGTTCTTCGTCTGGCTTCTTCGTGGCAATGCGAGAGAGCTGACCTCAGGGGCTAAAGCCCGGTCTTAATTTGAGGCATTGGCGGCACAGCTGAAGCTGTGCCCTTCCGGGTGGATAGGGCCTTGTTTGCGTCAGAGCTTTGCATTTGGGCGGGGAGATCTTCGCGGGCGCGTAAGAGCTGTGTCTTCCGGGAGGGGAGATGCGGAAGCGGTTCCAGTCTTTGTCGCGCGCCTTCAGCCCGCACCACCGGAACTCGACGATGACCCAGGGCTTCGCCCTGGGCTGGGAGGTCGCGGGCCTACAGCCCGCCTTGCCAGTCGTTCGCAATCAAGACGTGCGAAAGGACTTCGAGAACAACCCATAGAGAGATGGCACGCTTTATTCTCATCACGAGGGTGCCATGGCTCTGTCTACTCGCTCCGTTTGCACCGTGTGGCGGTAACGCATGCGACGCTTGCTGCTGCCAGGTGTCTTGTTGCTGCTGGCCACTGCTGCCGCAGCGCAGCAGGCCGATACGCTGCGGACGACGAGCACGCTGGTCCTGGTGCCGACGCGGGTGACGACAACCTCCAGCGCGGGTTTGAACGTTACGCTGCGTGCCGAAGACTTCACGCTTACCGATAACGGTGTGCCGCAGAAGCTGCGCCTGGAAGAAGCCAGTCGCGAGCCGCTGGCCGTGATCGTTCTGCTGCAGACGGGCGGTGCTGCACCGAAGCAGTTTGCCAACTACGCAGGCATCAGCAGCCTGCTGGAGTATGCGCTGGGCTCAGTGCGCTATCGCGTGTCGCTGATCACGTTCGACAGCAAGCCGGAAGATCGCTGGCCCTTCTCAAACGACGCGACGAATCTGCGCGATGCATTTCAAAAACCGAAGCCGGGCGATGGTGGTGCCGCTGTTCTGGATGCCATCGACTATGGGCTGGACTGGTTTGGGGATCAGCATCCTCGCGGTCGGCGCCTGATCCTGCTGGTGAGCGATGAACACTTCCGTGCGGGCGACGAGGCTCTGCGGCAGATGACGCGGCGACTGGCCGAGACGAACACCACGATCTACAGCCTGAGCTTCAACGCGCAGAGGGCGTACCTGATAGATGAGCTGAAACACAGCAGTCCAGAGAATCCGCCGCTGTTTATGTCACCGGATCACCCGCCCCTGCTGCACACCTTCAACCTTGACCGTCCGTTGCGGCAGGCGTTGAGCGCGATGCAGTCGAATGCGGCTGAGGGTGTGGCGGCGCTGTCTGGCGGGACGTACATGCCGTTCACCAATCGCAAGGACCTGGAGTTGCAGCTAACGACGTTTGCCAACGACCTGAGCAATCGCTACATCCTGAGCTTTCAACCGACGAACCCGACTGCGGGTCTGCATTCGTTGCAGGTGAGCCTGCCGCAGCATCCGGATCTGCAGGCCACGGCACGCACGGCTTACTGGCATGCAGCGCCGGACGAAAAACATTAGGCTGCTGCGCCCTGCTGCTGCGAGACTGAAGACACTCCCCGTTGTGCCTTAGTTTGAAGTTTCATCTTTGTACCGATCGAAGGAGATCCATGCGATTGACCCGTGCGCTTTCCGGCATTGCACTGCTTGCAGCCACCACGCTCCACGCCCAGATGGGCGCAGGCGCACAGCGCCCTGGAACACCCGGTGTTGCCGGCCCGCTGGCAGCGAAGTACAAAGACACAGCCGACAAGATTCTGGCCGCAGGCATGGCCGATGACGATGGCTACAAGGCGTTGACGTACCTGACGGATCACGTTGGCAACCGCATTACGGGATCGACACGGTTGAATGACGCCGTGACGTGGGGCGCAGAGCTGATGCGTAAGGCCGGTCTGCAGAATGTGAAGGTGCAGCCGGCGATGGTGCCCCACTGGATCCGCGGCAATGAGTCTGCCGAGATCGTTGGGCCGGTGAAGAAGCCGCTGCACATGCTGGGCCTGGGTATGAGCGTGGGTACGCCGAAGGAAGGCATCACGGCGCCCGTCGTCTTCTTCAGCGACTTCAAAGAACTGGACGCGCTTGGCCCGGACGCGCTGAAGGGCAAGATCGCCCTGTTCAACCCTGGATGGAAGGGCTATGGCGTTGGGTCGCAGTATCGGACCGGCTCTGCATCGAAGGCGGCGGCACATGGTGCGGCTGCGGTGCTTGTCCGTTCAGCCACTGGCCTGGCCATGCAAACCCCGCATACCGGTACGTTGCGCTATGACCCTGCGGTGCCCACGAAGATCCCTGCAGCGGCGCTCTCTGTCGAGGATGCGCTGCTGCTGGAGCGTTTGGTGAAGGAAGGCAAGCCCGTTACCGTTCACCTGCAGATGGACGCTCACCAGGAAGCCGACGTGGAGTCTGGCAATGTGATGGGTGAGATCACCGGCAGCGAGAAGCCGAACGAAGTGGTGGTGCTGGGCGGCCACATCGATAGCTGGGATGTGGGTCAGGGCGCGCAGGACGATGGTGGCGGCATCATGGCGACGTTTGAAGCCGTTTCGCTGCTGCACAAGCTGGGGTTGAAGCCGAAGCGCACCATTCGTGTTGTGTTCTGGGTGAGCGAAGAGAGTAACGACTCCGGCGGCATTGCCTATCGCAAGATGCTGGGTGACAAGGTGAACGACCATGTCGCTGCCATCGAGATGGATGGCGGAGCGGAGAAGCCACTGGGTATGAACTACGGGGCTTTCGGTGGGGGACGTCGCGGTGCACCATCAGCGACTCCACCGGCGATGTCGGCGGACGATCAGAAGTCGCAGGCGATCATGCTGGACATTGTGTCGCTGCTGGGCTCGATCGATGCAGCAACACTGTCGCCTGGCGGTGGCGGATCAGATATTGGTCCGATTACGGCAGAGGGTGTGCCCGCGTTGTCACCCCGCACGGTTGGCGAGCACTACTTTGACTGGCACCATACCGAGGCGGACACCCTGGACAAGGTGGATCCTGACAGCTTTAAACGCAACACCAGTATGCTGGCCGTGACCGCTTACATTCTGGCCGATATGGACGGGAAACTGACCGGCCACAAGAGCCGCGCGGAAGAATAACGCTTCCCTTGCGAGACACATGCCGATGGTGCTGTTCGCGTTTGCGGACGACCATCGGTTGCGGCTGTAACGGCGCCATGAACCGAACGACAAGGAAGCTGGGTAAGCGCAGATGGCAAGCAAGCCGGACTATGTGGCGACGGATCATGGGTATGCGAGCGACATTGCGGACCCGTATCTTCGCCCTGCCTTCAGCCTGAAGAATCGGCTGATGCGGCTGGCGTGGGGCGTGGTGTGGCTGCTGCTGTATCGGCTGTCTCCGCGGCCGATGCATGCGTGGCGCGCGATGCTGCTGCGGTGCTTTGGCGCGACGATGGGAGCGAACTGCCACTTCTATCCGGGGTCGAAGATCTGGGCGCCGTGGAACCTGGTCTGCGCGGACCAGGTGACGGCGGCCGACGGTGCGGAGATCTATAACCCGGCACCGATGCACTTTGGCTCGCACGCGATTGTGTCGCAGGCGGCGTTTCTGTGCGGGGCCACGCACGATTACAACTCGGCCGCGTTTCCGCTGCTGGCCTACGAGATGCACTTTGGCGCGTACTGCTGGATCTGTGCACGGGCCTCGGTTGCTCCGGGTGTTCAGGTAGGCGAGGGCGCGGTGCTGGGGCTGTCGTCCGTGGCGACGCGATCGCTGGAGCCGTGGACGGTGTATGCGGGCAATCCGGCGGTGGCTTTGAAGGCGCGCGTGAAGACGACGGCCTGAAAGCCTCGAAAGCCGTAGATCGCATCTGAAAAGAGCAACGACTTCCCGCTGAGGTGCGCCCCCCTTGCGCCTGCTTGTCCTCCTCTTGTTGTTTGCTGCGAGCGCTAGGTCGCAGAGCACTGACTCTGATCATGACGGCCTGTCCGATGCGCTGGAGAATGCATTGCTGCAGCAGTATGCGCCGCACCTGCAGATTGCTGCGGACGACTGTTCGGTGCGACCTGCGAGACTGACGCCGGGCATTGCTGTGCCGACCGTGGCGCAGGAGGATGGCACGCTGTACGGGCAGGCGACGCCGCGGCATGTTGCGGATGGTTCGCCGGACGTGATCGAACTGCACTTCTACCATTTGTGGCGAAGGGACTGTGGACGCATGGGGCATCCGCTGGATGCGGAGCATGTGGCTGCACTGCTGCGTCTGACGGACTCCTCAAAGCCGGCCGAGGTGAAGAGCTGGCGCGCCGCGTACTGGTATGCCGCGGCGCATGAAGATACCGTTTGCGATGCGAGCCACCTGGCCCGCGCCAGCACGGTGGATGCGGAGACGCATGGAGCGCGGGTGTGGATCTCAAGCGGGAAACATGGGTCGTTCCTGACGGAGTCGATGTGTACACATGGGTGCGGCGGCGACCGATGCGGGCGGATGGTGGATCTGGCGAGTCCGCCTGTGGTGAACCTGGGCGAGCTGCGAGCGCCGATGAGTGGCGCGGTGTGGAGCTCGTCGACACAATGGCCGGGGCCGCTGAGCGACAAGATGCTGCGCAGCGATTTTCCGCCAGAGCGGACGGCCCGCGTCGACCGGCTGCTGAAGACGGATATTGCGTGGGCGAACCCGGCGAAGCGACCCGCGCAGGCGGCGATTCTGGGCGGTAATTCTGCGATCAATGGCGCGGTGGTGGGTGGCGACTCGACCGGGCGGGCGATCTCGATTGCAGGCGAGCAGAGTAGCAATGCGCTGGGCACGGCGGCGCAGAGCACGGGACACGCGCTGGGCAAGAGCTGGCATGCTGTTCGGAAAGCGCTGGGCGGCGACGATTCTGCCGCGACGAAGTAGTGCGGCGATATGCTGGAACGCATGAGCGAATCGACAGCATTTACCCTGCGCCGCTGCGCTGCCGGCGATGAGGCTCGCCTGCAACTGGTGGGCGGCGCGAGCTTTCTGGAGGCCTTTGCCGACATCCTGAATGGCGACGACATCCTGGCGCACTTCCATAAGAACCACTCAATCGAGAGTTATGCAAAGTACCTGGCGATGCCGACGGGGCGCGCGGCCATTGCGGAGGTGCCGCCGGGCGACGGGCCTGTGGGCTACATCGTTTGCTGCGAGCCGGATCTGCCGGTGGAACTGACTCCTGAAGATTACGAGCTGCGGCGCATCTACATGCTGCACCGCTTTCAGGGGCTCGGAATTGGCAAGGCGCTGATGGATCAGGCCGTCGCGTACGCACGCGAGCTGGGTCGCACTCGCCTGTTGCTGGGTGTCTATGGGAAGAACCATGCGGCGATTCGGTTTTATGAGAAGGCTGGCTTTACGCAGATTGGCGAGCGTTACTTTACTGTGGGTGCGACAACGCATCATGATGCGGTCATGGCGCGACTTATTGATTAGAGGCTACGTCTGATGGTTAGAACCCAACCCACAATCTGATACGCGGAGTGAGCATGCACGGCTTGACGAAGCGATACACCCTTTCACTGGCAGCGCTGTTGGCACTTGTCGCACTGCCTTCCACGTCCTGCAGCCAGACAACGGTCGAGCCAGCCTCGCGGACTAATCTATACGACTCCATCAGCGTCTTGCGATCGGACCCTGCGACCGAAGGTAGCGGCTTTCGCGTACGGCCAAACAATAATCTGGAAGCGGTAAACACCACGCTGATCGACATTATCGCGTTTGCGTACAACGTCCATCCCAAGCGGATCGTGAATGCGCCTGCTTGGGCTGGACAGACTCTGTTTGATTTGAAGATGCACTATCGCGGTGGCGGCTCGCCGGATGATGCCGCGTGCAAAGCGATGCTGAAGCAGGCGTTGACCGAACGCTTTGGACTGGTCGCCCACAGCGGTGGGGAGAGCCTTCCGGGTTACGCGATCCACGTGGAACCGGCGGGGCCCAAACTGGCCGGGAGTATGGCAATGCCGGGGTCTTTACCAGCGCTTGCCATGCCGAAGCCTGGAACGCTGACAGTACACAATGCCACGCTCGCAGATTTCGCTACGATGTTGCAGAGAGCTGTACTTGACCGGCCCGTGGTGGATGAGACGGGTATCAAGGGGCGGTGGGATTTTGAGTTGAGTTGGGCACCGGCTCCGAGCGAATACTCCGGCAGGTATGCCAAGAGTGCTCCGGTTGCCGGGAAAGATCTTGCAGAGACCATGAGGCGCGAGCTCGGTCTTCGCCTTGATCCCGTGACTGCGCAGCCGTCAGACGTCGTCCTGGATCGTATCCAAATACCGACCGGGACGTAGCAACAGCCTCCAGCAAATGAAGAAGGGCGCCTCTGAGAGGCGCCCTTCATTTTCGGTTACTGCGTATTCATACGACCGGAGTTCTACCACTGACCCCAGGCGCGCGTGAAGTAGTCCAGCATGCACATCATCACCAGCACGAAGAAGGTGAAGAAGCCGGCGGAGACTGTCAGCTTGACCAGGCGCGAGCTGTACTTGACGTGCATGAAGAAGAGCACGACGAAGACAGCCTTGGTGCAGGCGATGGCGATCGCGATCGGTGCGTTGAAGATGCCGAGCGGCAGCATCGACGCGCCGACGGTCGCCAGAGTGCCGATCATCAGCACGCCGAAGATCATGCCGTAGACGGCCGGGCTGACGATGTGATGCGCTACGTGCTCCGGGTTCGTGATGTTAGCCGGGTCGTGAAAGTCGATATTGTGCTGCTCGTTATCGACTGGCGCCAGATTGTGCGATGTGACCGGTTCGCTCATGCTGCTTCCTCAAAGTATGGTGTTGCGGTGGCGGCGAATTCTGCTGCACGGACCGGCATCAATGTCGGTTGATCAGGTACAGGAACGGGAACAGAAAAATCCAGACGATATCGACAAAGTGCCAGTAGAGGCCGAAGTTCTCAATCGGTTGGACGTACCCCGTGGTGTACAAGCCCGTCCTTGCCTTCACCAGCAGGACGAACAGAATGGCGATACCGATGATCATGTGAAGTGCGTGCACGCCCGTCATCGCGAAGTACAGCGAGAAGTAGATCTGGGTGTGGTTCGCCATGTCGACGGTGAGCGGCTTTTCCTTGCTGTCAGCCGGCGGATGCACGAAGTCACGGATGTCGAAGGAAGCGCCCGGCACGTGGTGCTCTTCAAACTTCTGCGCGTATTCGACGGACTTAATGCCAAGGAAGACAAAGCCCAGGACGATGGTTGCGATGAGCGACCACTCCAGAAACTTCTTGTTCCGGACTTCTGCCGACCACACACCCATGGCCATGGTGAACGACGAGCTGATCAGGACGACCGTATTGATCAGGCCGAGCGGCATGCTGATCGAGTTCGAGGCCGCGACGAATGCGTCGTAGTACCAGTTGCGGTAGAGCAGGTAGGCGAAGAACAGCCCGCCGAAGAACATGATTTCCGTGAGCAGGAAGAGCCACATGCCGAAGCTGGCAGCCTCGCGCTGCTGTTCCGCCGTCTCGAAGTGGTGCTTCTGGTAGAACGGGTGCTCGTGCACGTCGTGTGACGCGTGGATCTCGGGCTCCGGCGGATGCGTGATGGTCGAAGCGATCGACATGCAAAACCCTCTCAGGAACAGCGTAGTTCGTTTCTTACGTAAGTCGTTTGGAACCCGATGGACCCGGCACCCTGCCGGGTCCACCGATTATGCTTTAGCCGACGTGCTGCAACTCGCGCTGCGTCTTACGCTCAAGCCACTCGTAGTCGTAGGCCTCGTGGTCGACGATCGGCGTCTCGAGGAAGTTCTCGGTCAGCGGCGGCGACTGGATCTGCCACTCAAGGCCGGTTGCCTGCCACGGGTTGTTACCGGCGATGGCACCGTACTTCAGCGACCAGGCCAGGTAGAAGATTGGCAGCATGTAGCCAACACCGAGCACTGTGGCACCTGCGGTCGAGAGGACGTTCAGCACCTGGAACTCGGCAGGATACGCAGCGTAGCGACGCGGCATGCCTAGGTAACCCACGATGAACTGGGGGAAGAAGGTGAGGATGAAGCCAATAAATGTGACCACGGCGGCGAACTTCGACATGCCTTCCGGATACATACGGCCGGTCATCTTGGGCCACCAGAAGTGGATACCCGCGAGGAACGCCATCAACATGCCGCCCACCATGACGAAGTGGAAGTGGGCCACGATGAAGTAGGTCTCGGTGAGATGAACGTCCATACCGAGCGATCCGAGGAAGACACCGGTCAGACCACCGATGGTGAACAGACCGATGAAACCGAAGGCGTAGAGCATCGGCGTCTCGAAGGTGATGGAACCCTTCTGCAGCGTGAACGCCCAGTTGAAGATCTTGATGGCCGAGGGTACGGCGACCAGCATTGTCAGCAGGGAGAACACGAGTGCCGAGTAGTTCGACACACCCATGATGAACATGTGGTGAGCCCACACGAAGAAGCCGAAGACCGCGATGGCGACTGAGGAGAACGCGACTGCCGTATAGCCGAAGACGCGCTTGCGGCTGAAGGTCGAGATCACCTCAGAGATGACACCAAAGCCCGGCAGAATCATGATGTACACGGCCGGATGCGAGTAGAACCAGAACAAGTGCTGGAAGAGTAGCGGATCGCCACCCTTGGCCGGGTCAAAGACACCCAGACCGAGCGTGCGCTCGAGCGCGACGAGAACGATCGCGATTGCGAGAACCGGCGTGCCGAGGACCATGAGGACCGAGGCAGCATAGTTCGACCACACGAAGAGCGGCAGGCGGAACCATGTCATGCCCGGCGCGCGCATGCGGTGCACGGTCACGATGAAATTGAGGCCCGTGAAGATCGACGAGAAGCCTGCGATGAAGATGGCGGTCGCGGTCGTGACGACGTGCGTGTTCAGGTAGTGCGTCGACAGCGGCGTGGTGAATGTCCAGCCGGTATCAACGCCACCCAGAACGAGCGTGGTCAGGACGAAGATGCCGCCGGCCATGTACAGATACCAGCTCAGCAGGTTGATCTTCGGGAACGCCAGATCCTTCGCACCGATCATGATCGGGATGAAGAAGTTGCCGAGCGTCGCCGGGACAGACGGCACCAGGAACAGGAAGATCATCACGATACCGTGCATCGTGAACATCTTGTTGTAGGTGTCGGCCGCCATCAGATCGCCGGCGGGCGTCAGCAGTTCCAGGCGTACCATGCCGGCGAAGAAGCCGCCGATGAAGAAGAAGAACGTGATGCTGAAGAGATACAGCATCGCGATCCGCTTGTGATCGGCAGTCAGCAGCCAGCTCAGCAGGCCATGCTCAGCGGTGATGTAGTTCTTCTTCGGCACAACGGCCGTCGCCTGGTCAGGCAGGGAGACGATGGTACTCATTGCGTCACCTTTTCGGGCACCATGGGCGCCGCGTCGTTTGACTTGGAAGTGTCCAGCGTCTGCTGCACACGGTAGTTGGTCTTCAGGCCCTTGATGTACTCCACCAGATCGATCAGACCTTCTTCACTGATCTGACCCTGGTAGGTCGGCATAATCGGCTTGTAGCCCAGAGGGACGTGCTGCGACGGATTGAGGATGGTATCGCGCAGCCAGCCATCGGTGGCTACCTGAACGGTACCGTCATCCATCCTGATTTTAGACCCGGACACGCCGGCCAGGTTGGGACCCGCTGCCGTGGCGTTGCCGTTATGGCAGCTATTGCAGCCCATGGACGCAAAGAGGCGTTCGCCGTTCTGAGCCAGGCTCATACCGCTGGTCGACTCTTCTGTCCAACGCTGATAGTCTTCCGGCGCCATGGCGACGATGTCACCGATCATGCCGGAGTGCAGCGTACCGCAATACTGGGTGCAGAACAGGTGATACGTACCTTCCTTGGTGGCGTTGAACCACACCGTCGTATAACGACCCGGGATGACCTCGCGCTTTACGCGGAAGGCGGGGATCGAGTACGAGTGGAATACGTCCTGCGAGATCATGGTCAACTGCACCGGACGTCCGATCGGGACGTGCAGAGCATTGATTTCATGCTGACCGCCGGGATGCTCGGCCTTCCACATCCACTGCTTGCCAACGATATAAACCTGCATAGCGTCGGCTGGCGGATTGTAGATGCGGAAGTAAAGCCAGGCTCCCCAGACGAAGACGAAGAGGAAGATGCCGAGTGGGATGATGGTCCACGTCGCTTCCAGCAGCGTTGAGCCTTCGATCTGTGTCGCGACCGGGCTCTTTTCCTTGCGGTACTTGATGCTGAACACAAGTAGGAGGGCGCCCACCAGCACCAGGCCCAGGAGCGTCACCAACCAGAGGAAGATGTACAGCGCATCCGCCCAGGGCGCGATGGTGGAGGCCTCCTGCGGCCATAGCGCCGAGGTGGTGAGCCACTTGGTTAGAAACTGCCAAAGTACTGGACTGATTCCCATCGTCTGCCTTTATCTCTTCCTGTCCGGTCTCTCGTTGCGGTACTGCTGTTTCGGCGGCGGTTTCAAACTTCACCGGGACTAAGTGTTGTCTTCGTCCTTGCGCGTCAAAGCATGGTCGCGCCCCAGTTTCAGGTCACGCCGAAACATCAAAAACATGAATCCACCCAAGCCCGCGACCGTGATCATGCCGCCAAACTGCACCACACGCGCGACGATCAAGCTGTGCTTGTTCCGGTGTGGATCGTAGTGGTAGCAATACGTCAAAATGTTCGCGACCGGCGATCCGATCTTGTGGTCTGAAGACTCGACCAGGCCCAGCATCAGGTCTTTCGGCGAGTACTCCACACCCAGGTAGTACTGTGAAATCTTCGCATCCGGCGTAAGCAACTGGATCGCACTCGCGTGAGCGAATTGCGTCGTCTTACCATCCGTGGATGGAATCTTCACGTAGCCGAAGCCAACTGCCTTGGTCACGGCATCGATCGATGCCTGCTGGCCTGTCAGGAAGTGCCATCCACCCTCGGTGCCCGGACGAGCATAACGACGGGTGTAGAGCGCCTTCTTCTTGGCTGCGTCAGCAGGCGTATCCGTAGGATCGATGCTGATGATCAGGACGTTGAAATCCTTTGCCGGATCCAGATGAACCATGGCCAGGGACTGCACCAGCCCATCCAGCTCTTCCGAGCAGAGCATCGGGCACTTGAAGTACACGAGCGCAAGAACGGCCGGCTTGTCCTTGCCGAAGTAGTCGGCCGTGTTGACCGGCTTCCCCGTCTCGTCGACGAACGGCACGTTCGGCAGGGTCGTGTTCAGGTGCTGGTCGATTGCTGCACCCTTCAGAACTGCCGGCAGTTCGTTGCCGTACTCTTCGCCGGTTTGCTTGTCACCGTAGCTGGAGACCTGCCCGTGCGACGGCATCGCAGAGCACAGCAGACCCAACGCCAGCGCCAGCAGGCCGAGCCTGTTGGTCGAACGTTTGTTCCGGATTGTGTTCTGCTGCTGCATGTGCTGCTCCCTGCTTCGGTGCGGTTACTTCTTTGCTTCCGCTGAGTTCTCACCCAGGCTCATCTTCTGTTCGCGGCTTTCCATCTGGTCGAGCTCATAGCCGGTACGGGCAAATCCGCTGGTCAGAGGCGCTATGGAGCTGTACTGCTTGTCGCCCGTCAGCTTGCCCTGTGTGCTGCTTGCCATGGAGGCAGCAGCCGGCAGGCCGCGCTTCACGACGAGCTCCATCGCCTTCTCAATCGGGATGTGAATCGTCCCGGCTGGTCCCTCAGCAGGATCGGCAGCGGTGTAGTGCTCCAGCAGGAGATCTTCGCGGGCGTGCATGTCCGCAGTCTCCTGGTTCGAGTCGTCCGTTGGCAGGCGCGGTGTCGGGAAGCTTTGCGCGATCTTCGCCGCGGCCTGCTGTTCCTGCACCGGGTTATTTGCCAAGCTTTCACCACGGCGTTGAATACCAGCCGGGCTGCCACCTGCAAGAGCCGACTTCGAAGCGTCATCCACATCCTGCTTCAGCAGGCCGTAGTTGATTGCCTTACCCATGGCGTAGCAAAGGACAAAGAAGACGATGAGGAAGCCCATCAGGCCGCCAAGGAAGACCACAACACCCTTGGTGTTGACGTCGGTGGTCTCGTAGCCCGGATGCTCCGCGTCGAACTTCTCCGACGGGTGAGGAACCGGCTTGGGAAGGCCATGCTCGTCGTGCGAGGTGGATGGCCCCTTGACGCTCTCTACGTGATCGCGGTCATTGAACTCAGTGGGCATGTTCGGGCTCCAGGACCTCGGCAGTGTGCGGGTCGTTGCGAACGATCACCGGACGCGAGGCCAGGTTGGTCAGGTAGAAGTACAGCCACACACCGATTACGAAGAGCGGCACGGTGATGTAGGCGAAGATGCCGAAGCTGAAGTGCAGGTTCGCGGCTGCGTCCGGGAAGTTGGGCTCGATCATCCAGAACAGGTCGAAGCAGCGGGCGAAGATCATCCAGCCGGTAAGGGCCAGCATCTTGCGGCTGTCGTACTTGAACTGGCGGCTGAGCAGCAGGCAGAACGGCACAACCCAGTGGAAGATGAAGTCCAGGGAGCAGATAACCCACCAGCCGCCACGGATGCGGTTCAGGTACCAGGGAATCTCTTCCGGCGAGTTGGCGGACCAGATGATCAGGAACTGCGCGAAGCTGAGGTAGATATTCAGCATCACGAACCCGAGCATGAACTTGCCGAGATCGTACTGCTCCGTCTTGCGGAGAGCGGTCTTCAGCGGCTGGAAGTTCGACAGACGAATGATCGTGTGGACGCCCAGCGCGAGTACGCCGTAGCCCTGGCCGACCAGGAAGATCAGGCCGTACATGGTGGAGTACCAGGTGATGTCCAGTGACATGACGAGATCGATGGCCACGATGGTGAGCAGCGCCACGTAGATCAGGATGCCGATGCCGGAGAGGTTCTCGGCCTTGATGCGCCAGTACTCAAAGGATCCCTGTGTGCCGGCTGCGGGATCCGCGTCACGCTGCAGGGACCACTTGCTCAGGATGCCGCCCCAGAGTGCCATGAAGCCGAAGACCACGACGAACTCGATGATGACGCTCATCGGGCTGAGCATGATTCGCTTCCAGTCGAGCGAGTGAGCCTGGCCTTCGTCGAGCAGGCCGCTGTGCAGGGCTTTCTCGACTGCTTCGTGGGTCGGGAAGGCGGCCCACATCCACAGGCGCTTTGCGAAGATCATCAGCGGGATGAAGAGCACGACGATGACCGGAAGCGTGTTGCTCATGGCTTCCATGGGCCGACGCATGATCAGTCCCCACTTGCCGCCCGTGACGTACTGCAGCATGAGGAAGCAGAGACCGCCTCCGCAGAAGCCGAACGTCAGCATGAAGCCGAGCAGGTAAGCGCGCAGCACATGATCAAAGCCGAGCGGTCCGCCCAGGAGGGCGATGATGGCCGACAGAATGAGGCCGGCACCGGCGGCGATGAGCGCGCGCGTCTTCCAGACCGCGACGACCGGCGGAGCGTTCAGGTCGGCGGGCAGCACCCGCGGGCCGTGATCGGCGTGCAGGGCGTGGGCCGCTGCGCCGGGGTCTCCGGCTCCTTCGTGGGCGAATTGTTCGTGTCCGTGTGCCATGCGTTGCGGGCCTTCTCGATTTCCTTCAGGACTTGGTTCTGTTACTTGCTTGCTGCGAGGAACGCGATGATGTCATCCACGTTCGCCGTCGAAAGTCGCGGGAACGCCGGCATCTTCACCGGGCCCGTCTGCGCGCCGTTTGCGACCTGCGCGTGAATGTGTGCCGCTCCTACGCGGGCGACAATGCCCACCAGCGACGGAATCATGGGTGCCATGCCAGCGCGGTTGGGCTGGTGACACACACTGCAATTTGCCATGTACAGCTTCTGCCCGTTCGCCACATCACCTGCAGCCGCGTGCGGTGCGACGGCCGATGGTGCACTGGCGCGCGCTTCCGTTTTGGCTACAGCCACCGTGGCAACGGTAGGCTTGGCTCCGGCTGGCAGGGCAGATGCCAGAGGAGCCGTCTTAGGGTTTGCTTGCGATACCTGTGCCGGCTTCGCTGCTTCTGCAGCGGGAGCGGGCATTGGGGCGGGCAGAGGAGCAGCAGCCGGAGCAGAGCTCTTGATCTGGCCCGAGGTCGCGGGCAGCTCCCAGTCCTTGAGGAAGTCAGGAGCGAAGCCTTCCTTGGCCTCGACATCTTCCATCTTCTCGACCTTCGCTCCGCCAGCATCTGCTGTGGTCGCGTGCTGGCTCAGCTGCAGAGCGCGGACGTAAGCTGCGATTGCCCAACGATCGGCCGGCTCAATCTGTCCGGAGTAATCAGGCATCGCGCCGTAGCCGTTGGTGATTACGTTATAGAAGTGACCCAGCGGCGCAGAGCGCAGGCGCTCTGTGTGGAAATTTCCAGCCGCCATGAAGCCACGCATTACGATCATGCCGCGGCCGTTGCCGGTACGCGAGTGGCAAGAGGTGCAATAAATGTTGTACCGCTCCTGGCCGCGCGCGATGAGGTCAGCGTTCAGGGGTACGGGAAGTCCGTCACCCTCGGCGCCATTCACCATGCCGGTACGGAAGTACGATCCAGAATCTTCCTGGCCGCGTGCAATCGTTCCCAATACCTGCGGACGAGCCGAACGGCCGTCTGCATAGAAGCTGGTTCCGCGCTGCGGATAGAACTTCGGCTGGTTGTGCATGTCCTGGCGGCAACCCGCCAGACCCAACATGCTGGCGCAGGCGATGGTGGCAGCGGCGATGCGCTGGAACCCCGTCCCCTTTGCCCTGTTCCCGGTCGCCTGTACTTCAGGCTGGGACAGTCGTGCTTGTTTCTTGATCCCCAGAGCCTGCATTACAGATCTACCTCCACCACGCTGACGGCGCGGAACTGTTCCAGGAACTGCCGCGTCTTGCCCATATCGAACTGGGGATCGGTCGCTTCCAGGCACAGAAAGAATTTGTCATCCGTTGCGCCAACGCGGAAGTTGGGCGCGTTGAAGAGCGGATGGTACGGCTGCGGCAGGCCATTCAGCGCGAGCATGGAGAACGCTGCGGAGAGGCCGGCGAACAGAATCGTCCACTCGTACGCCGGGATGATGAATGCCGGCCACGAGAACAGGGGACGTCCTGCAATGTTCTGCGGGTACGAGATTGCGGACATCCACGTCTGCATGGTGAACGCGGTGGTTAGGCCCATCAGGCCGCCCAGCAGTGTCATCAGCGGCACGCGGTTGCGGTGCACATCCAGCGCAGTAGCGGCTTCTTCTACAGGATAGGGTGTGTAGCACTCCATCCGACGGAAACCCGCTTCCCGCGCTGCGATGGTGGCTTTCACCATCGCCTGCGGCGTATTGAATTCGGCCAGGAGGCCGTAGACTCCCTCTTCGACTGGCATTAGACAGTCTCCTCGACGGTTTCTTCCGCATCCATGCCGCCCGCAAACTTGGTCTGCGGCAGCATCATCTTGATTTCGTTCATCGGGATCATCGGAGCGAACCGAACGAACAGCAGGAACAGGCTGGTGAAGATGCCCATGGTGCCGATGTACAGGAGGTAATCCCACTTGGTAGCGCGGTAGGTGCCCCACGAGCTCGGCAGGAAGTCGCGGTACAGCGACGTCACGACGATTACGAAGCGCTCAAACCACATACCGATGTTGATCACAATGGAGATAGTGAACAGGTAGGCGACGTTGGTGCGCAGCTTGCGCCACCACAGTGTGCCCAGCGGCAACGCGATGTTGAAGAGGATGAGCAGCCAGTAGCCCCAGCCCATCGGTCCAAACATGCGGTTCCACATCATGAAGAACTCCCAGTGACTCGCGGAGTACCAGGCCATGAAGACTTCCAGGCCATAGCCGTACGCCACGATCAAGCCGGTGCCCAGCATGACCTTGCCCATGTTGTCCAGGTGACGCATCGTCACAAGGTCTTCCATGTGGTAGAACTTCCGGATCGGAATGGCCAGTGTGAGCACCATGGCAAAGCCAGAGTAGATAGCGCCCGCAACGAAGTACGGCGGGAAGACTGTCGTGTGCCAGCCCGGCAGAGCAGCGACCGCGAAGTCGAAGCTAATGACGGTGTGCACGGAGAGCACGAGCGGCGTGGATAGGCCAGCGAGCAGCAGCGAAGCCGTCTCATACCGCATCCAGTGACGTGTGGATCCGCGCCAGCCGAGCGAGAGCAGACCGTACGCCCACTTGGCAAACGGCAGCTGTGCCTTGTCCCGCAGTGTGCCGAAGTCAGGGATCATGCCGATGTACCAGAACACAACCGAGATGGTCGCGTAGGTGGACACAGCGAAGACGTCCCAGCAGAGCGGCGAACGGAACTGCGGCCAGATGTTCATGGTGTTGGGCAGCGGCAGAAGCCAGTAGCCCAGCCACGGACGGCCGATGTGCAGGACCGGGAAGATACCGGCGCAGACCACGGCGAAGATCGTCATGGCTTCTGCGAAACGGTTGATCGAGTTACGCCAGCTCTGCTTGAAGAGCAACAGAATCGCCGAGATCAGCGTACCGGCGTGGCCGATACCGATCCACCAGACGAAGTTGACGATGGCGAAACCCCACGCGCCGGGGATGGTGACACCCCAGATACCGACGCCCTTAAGCACCAGCCACGTGATGGCGATGAGCGCCAGCGAAGCCACACCACCGGCCACGATGAGGCCGAAGAACCAGCCGAGTGGCGTGTGCGAGGTGAGAACGACGTTCGCGATCTTCCGCGTAACACTCGTAAAGTTGTGGCCCGGCGCGAGTACCGCGAACTCACCCGTGATCGGATCAATCATGGGGTCGTTCACCGGGTGGCGGTACGGATCAATGACAGGTTTGGTCGCCATTACGCCATCTCCAGCTCAGGGTTCGGGTTGGACACGCCTGCGGTGTAGCTGGTCCGCGGACGGTAGTTGAGGTCAGCGAGAACCTGGTAGTTCCGCTCCTCTGCCTTGCGCCGAGATACCCGGCTGCCCTTGTCGTTGATGTTGCCGAAGACGATTGCGTCGGTCGGGCAGGCCTGCTGGCATGCTGTGACGATCTCGCCGTCGCGAATTGCGCGGCCTTCCTTGTCAGCCTCGATCTTGACGGCCTGGATGCGCTGGGTGCAGTACGTGCACTTTTCCATCACGCCGCGCGAACGCACGCTGACGTCAGGATTGCGCATGAACTTCAGGCTCTCCGTGTCGTAGTCCGAGTACAGCAGGAAGTTGAAGCGACGAACCTTGTATGGGCAGTTATTCGAGCAATAGCGTGTGCCCACGCAACGGTTGTACACCATGGTGTTCAGGCCTTCCGGCGTGTGAACCGTTGCACCGACCGGGCAGACCTGCTCGCAGCCTGCGTTCTCGCAATGCTGGCAGAGCATGGGCTGGAAGTGCGCCTTGGGTGCGTGTAGATCGCCTTCGAAGTACGTATCGATGCGGATCCAGTCCATCTTGCGGCCGACCTTGACCTGCTCGCGGCCGACGACGGGGATGTTGTTCTCCGCATAGCAGCTGACCACGCAAGCGTTGCAGCCGATGCAGGAGTTCAGGTCGATCGACATGCCCCAGGCATTCTGCATCTGGCCCGTGGACTTGTCGACGTTGTCGTACTTCCAGGCATCCGGGAAGAAGCTGTCGTCCTTCTTCGGGGTCTCGTACAGGAGGTTACCCTCATGTGCGAAGGCCGGGTTCTTCTGTGCCTCTGCCAGGGTTGCGGTACGAATGACACCGCGCTCCATGGCTTCGTGACCGGGCTCCGAGATGGCAGCATTCGGATCAGTCTTGACCGCGAGATCGCTCTGCGCCAGCTTGCCGCGGTGATCAAGATCGTGGACCTGGGTTACGCAGAGGTCATACTTGCCTTCAGCAGGCTTGACCTTGAGACCGCCCTGTGCCCACTGTGCATCGATCGAGCGGAGCTTGTTCGCATCCGATCCAACGTACTGAGCCACGCGACCAAACCAGCGTCCACCGCCCAGGTGCACGGTGATGACGCCTTCCGGGTGTCCCGGCATAGCGAAGGGCGGGAACACAACCTTCTGACCGTTGATTTCGAGCTCGATCAAATCGCGCTCTTCGACCTTCAGTGCAGCCATGGTCTCAATGCCCATCAGGGCGGCATTGTCCCAGGCCAGACGGGTAACCTGCTTCGGCAGCTCCTGCAGCCAGCCGTTGTTGGCAAAGCGGCCGTCATAGATCGACGGATCGGCCTTGAAGGCGATCTCGTAGGTTCCGGGTGCGGCTGCGGTCATGGTCGGCGTGATGCTGCCGCCCTTACCGCTGATGCCGGACTTCGGCTCGAACGCTGTGCCTTCGACCCAGCCGTCATGCAGTGCCTTCTGCCATGCGGTGGCGTCGCCGCCGCCCTTGGCGTAGGTCTTGAAGTTCGCCTGCACAACCTCATACGAGGTCATCTGCGGATTGTCCAGAACGGTCTGCAGAACGTCGTGCGCCGTCTTGCCGCCATAGAGCGGATCGATCATCGGCTGAATGACGGAGATCGTACCGTCATACGCCCGGGCGTCCGACCAGCTCTCAAGATAGTGAGCCGCATTCACGTGCCAGTGGGCGCGCTGTGCGGTCTCATCCAGATACAGGCCGTGGTGCGCGACGAACGGCACCTTGGTCATGGCATCGCCAAAGCGAAGGTCAGCGGGTGCGTTGTACGCTGGGTTCGCACCCAGCATGACAAGGACGCGAACCTGGCCTGCGTTCATGGCGCTGACGAGTGCCTTCAGATCCTGTCCGCCAACCGATGGCAGAGCCTGCACCGTCTCGGTGTATACGACGGTCGATCCAATGGCGCCAAGCTGTGCGTTCAGGGCGTGTGCTGCAGCCTGCACCGCGGGCGAGCTCTGCTCACCGGCGACCACGACTGCCTTGCTGCCGGCCTTCTTGAGGTCAGCAACCACTTCCTTAAGGAACTTCTGTGCCCACTCGCTACCCGAGAAGCTGGAACCCGATACCAGCGCTGCTGCAAACTTCTCGATGTCGCTGGGCTTCAGGCCCAGGCGATGTTCTGCCTTGCCACCGGTCACCGTCGGCATGCTCTCGACGACGTAAAGGCGGTTCATGACCTTGCCGGTCTCGTAGCGATGACGCTCTGCGTACGCGGCCGACATGGGCAGGAAGCCCGGGAAGGCGTTGGACGAGAGGAAGTCAGCATCGAGCGACAGGATGACGTCAGCATTTTCCAGCTTGTACTGGGCGTCGTAGTAGTCACCGAGGGCGGCCTTCGATGCGATGCGGGCCGAGTCATTGTTGACCGGGGACCACTGCACCAGCTTCGCACTGGGGTACTTCGCAGAGAGCTGCTTCCACTGTGCTGCCAGCGACGGCGAGACGATCGGCTCGCTCAGGACGTACACGCCCTGGCCGCCACCGCTCATCTGCAGTGCGCCGCGGAGAGCATCCGAGAACGCTCCGAAGTCCGAGTTCAGCGTGGCGCCACCGACGTGCTTGATGACGTGAGCCGAGCGATCCGGGTCATACAGGTCCAGCAGGGTCGCCTGGGTGAAGACGTCCGAACGCCCCTTCGAAACCGGGTGCTCGGGGTTGCCGTCGATCTTGATGGGACGGTACGCCTCGCTCTTGACCAGCACGGGAACCGCGCCGGTGGGGAACGGGTAGGCGGTTGCGAAGTAGTTGGGCTTACCGAGGACCAGGTCCTCTGGCGACTTCACATACGCGAAGATTGGCTCATCCGGCTGCTTGGTGCAACCGGTGGTCGCAGCAAGTGCCAGCGACGCGCCCATCACCTTCATGAAGCCGCGGCGGCTTACGCCGTCGGTCAGCTCCGATGCCTGACGGGGAAACTCCTCGTGCAGCATGTCTTCAAAGCCAGGCGCGTCGGAGAGCTCGTTCATGCTCTGCCAGAAGCGCTTGCCGTTCTTGCCGTCCAGCCGCTTGCGCACGTCAGCCAGGGTCAGCTTCGCCGACTGGATCGTCGTCACTACCGTGGGGCTGGCGGTCGTAAGGGCGGTTGCGTCGGGATTTACTGACTCAGCCATTCCGTTTCCGTTCTTTTCCGTGTACGAGGTGCTCATCGGTGGCAGACCTCGCAGCTCTGCAGCTCATTCGGGGTACGAATGCGGTACTTATCCGCCAGGTAGGTTCCCAGCGCCTGTTGCGAGGTGAACTTGTGATAGCTGGCTGGCAGGATTGCCATGGGCGGTACGTCGGAGACGGTCTGACCGCCGCCGTTCTGTGCATGCGGCTGCAGCTGAACGCCCGAAGCGCCCGCTGCCTGATTGTCAGACGAACCCGAGATACCGGCTCCCGACATACCTGTCTGCGCTCCACCCAGCGACGTACGCTCCTGGGAGGCACCCGTCTGCAGGAAGGCCAGTTGCGGATTTGCCGCGCCCGGATCCTTGGTGGTGCAGGTGACAGCCTGTGCCGTGGGAGCCAGCTTGCCCGTTTCTGCGCACCATACCGGCTTGTTGCTGGAAGCACCAGACCACGCCATATTGTAGATCTCGCTGGTCGGACGCAGGTTCTTCACCGGGTCACGATGGCAGTTGAGGCACCACTCCATCTGTAGCGAGTTCTCCGCGTACATGATGGGCATCTCGTCGACACGGCCATGGCAGCTTGCGCAACCGATGCCCTTGTTCACGTGAATCTCGTGGTTGAAGTACACGTAGTCCGGCAGATCGTGGATGCGGATCCACTTGATCGACTCGCCCGTTGCCCAACTCTTGCGAACCGGCTCCAGCATCTGCGCATTGGTCCAGATCTCTGCGTGGCAGTTCATGCAGGTCTTGGTCGGCGGGATACCCGCGTAGGCCGACTTCTCCACCGAGACGTGACAGTACTGGCACTGAATGCCAAGACCCTCAACGTGGTGGCGGTGCGAAAACGGCACCGGCTGGTCGGCGCGCTGTCCCTGCTTGGTAACCCAAGGGGAGCGCTGCAACTGGTTCAACGCCACGCCCAGTGCGACCACGATCAGGCCCGTAAGCACCAGTGCGGCGCGGGCCAGAGCGTTCGAACTGCGGTCAAAAACTTGCGCCATGAGTGCGTCCTGCTTCCTCTAGTCCGTCCGGAATCGTTCGCCCGGCGGGGAACGCTGTCCAGAATTCTTCAAAACACCCCGGGAAGAGCCGTGATGGCCCTCCCTGTCCTGGCCTCGATACCTTCCGGTACGGGCGGAGTCTAAGTCGGATTTCTAGAAAAACTATAGCAGTGCGGACAACGTCAAAAGGCCGCGTCAGTTACTGCCCAAGTCACTTTCCTTGGTACGACTTCGATAATCGAACTTGCGATCGGTGGGCCCGGGCACAACATCTGGCGCATCAGCGGGAGAAGGTGGAGGGACACCACAACATCTACTTTCTCGCGGGGGGATCACCCCTGTAAATTCCGGCTACTTTGGTCCGAGTTCTGAGGCGCCGCTTATCGCGCAATGTCGGCTAGGTCACGCGCCTTCCGGGCCGGCGAGGAGGCAGTTCCGGTACCTCGTCGACGCAATTGCCGATGACGCTTCTGTTCGGTCGCCCCAGTGTGTGAGACTCGACACCATGCCGCGTGCCACCGCCACCCTCAAGCCGCCCTACGACGCCGAAGAGGCCATCGCGGCACTCTCCGCTGCCGACCCGAAGCTGGCGCGGCTGATCGAGCGGGCCGGACCGCTGCGGCTGCGGATCTCCGGGTCGCTCTCTCCCTTTGAGTCGCTGGCGGAGTCGATCATCTACCAGCAGCTCCACGGCAAGGCAGCAGCGGCCATTCACCAGCGCATGATTGAGGGCTTCGCCGAGGTCGCCGGCATCGGCGAGCATCCCTCGCCGCAGCACCTGCTGGATTGCCCCACAGCGCAACTGCGTGCGGCCGGGCTCTCTGCCAACAAGACGCTCGCGCTGCGCGACCTCGCCGCAAAGACCATCGACGGCACGGTGCCGTCACTCCCGAAGATCCGACGGATGACGGACGAGGCCATCATCGAACACCTGACGCAGGTGCGCGGTATCGGCCGGTGGACCGTGGAGATGATGCTGATCTTCCGCCTGGGCCGGCCGGACGTCTTCCCTACCAGCGACTACGGTGTGCGCAAGGGCTTCGCGCTCACCTTTGGCAAGCTGAAGCCGACGGACAAGGTCGCTCCTGGCGATCTGCCCAAGCCCGCCGAGATGGAGAAGCGCGCGAAGAAGTGGCACCCATGGTGCTCGGTTGCAAGCTGGTACCTGTGGCGCGCCTGCGACCTTGCAAAGCCGGAAGCCGCGGCAAAGCAGCCGGTTTAACTTCGCTTCCGCCGGGAGCGTGTCACACTAGGGACACCCATGGGCTTCCTGCTAATGATCGCGCGCGCATTCATCAACACCTTCGGCATCACGCAGCCGGGTCCCAAGGGCGAGCGCAACATGGCGTATTACATCGGCGGTCTGCTGGGGTTGATCGTGCTCGGCATGGTCGGTGCGCTTGCCGCGTTCCTGATGGTGCGCCGCTAGGTCTGCCGTGGACAGCCACGAAGCCTCTCTCCAGAACGCAGTCGATGTCTTCCAGCGCACACGCCCGCGCCTGTTCGGTGTTGCGTATCGCGTGCTGGGAACGGCCGCCGAGGCTGAGGATGTCGTGCAGGACGCGTGGCTTCGCTGGCAGACGACTGATCGCAATGCCGTAAAAGATCCCACCGCATTTCTGGTCACGACGACCACACGCCTCGCGCTGAATGTGGCGCAGTCCGCCCGTGCTCAGCGTGAGACCTACATCGGCCCCTGGCTGCCGGAGCCGGTGGATACCAGCGCAGATCCGTATCTTGGCGCAGAACGCGGCGAAGCGCTCAGCATCGCCGTCCTGCTGCTGCTCGAAAAGCTGAACCCTGTGGAGCGCGCCGCGTATGTGTTGCGCGAGGCCTTCGCCTACTCGCACCGAGAGATCGCCGACCTGCTGGACACCACCGAAGGCAACGCACGTCAGCTAGCGTCCCGCGCACAGAAGCACGTTGCGAACGGCCGGCATGCGAGCGTCAGCAATGAGGAGCGTGACCGCCTTCTGCACGGCTTTATCGCAGCAGCGCAGAGCGGCGAAGTGGAGGCGCTGGAACGCCTGCTGGCAGAGGATGTTGTCTCCTACTCTGACGGTGGAGGCATCGTCACTGCAGCGCGTGTTCCCTTGCTTGGCCGCACCCGCGTTGCGCAGGTCGTCGCTGGATTCCACGAGCGCTTCTGGGTGGGCGCTGAGGTCCGCTGGAGCCAGGGCAACGGACAAAGCTCGGCACTCGTTCTGCGTGATGGTTTGCTGGCAGCGTTCATCAGCGTTGAGGCCACCACTGCGGGCATCCAGCAGATCCACTTCACGCTGAGCCCCGTAAAGCTGCGTGCATTGGCAGCGACGCTCTAGGCTCGAAGAAATCTTTTCGCAGATTCTGTCACACATCGCATCGTTATCCGGTCCTCGTTTGCAGAGAGAACACGTTGCGCCTCATGCGACGTGCAAAGGGGAACCAGATGAAGATTGTCGTGATGGGTGGGACCGGGTTGATCGGGTCGAAGGTCGTACAGGGGCTGCAGGCGTTGGGCCATGAGGCGGTCGTCGCATCGCCCTCGACTGGCGTGAACATCCTGACGGGCGAAGGTGTGGAGGCTGCACTGCAGGGCGCTGCTGTCGTCGTGGATGTGACCAACTCCCCATCGTTTGCGGACGATGCGGTGATGGCGTTTTTCCTCGACGCCGCACGGAACGTCTTGCCCGCTGAGATTCGCACCGGCGTGAAGCACCACGTGGCACTCTCCGTCGTCGGCGCGGAGAAGCTCGCGGACAGCGGCTACATGCGCGCAAAGGTCGCGCAGGAGGCGGCGATCGCAGCGTCGGGCGTGCCGTATACCGTCGTTCGCGCAACGCAGTTTTTTGAGTTTGCGGGAGCGATCGCCGACGGAGGCACCGTCAACGGCGCAGTGCATCTACCGCACGCCATGATGCAGCCCATCGCGGCAGAGGACGTGGCCGCAACGCTCGTCCGCATCGCACTCAGCGAACCTGCCAACGCCATCCTCGAACTCGCCGGTCCAGACGCCATCGCCATGGACGCCTTCGCAGGACAACTGCTCGCGTCCAAGGGCGACACTCGCACTGTCGTGGCCGATGCGAGCGCGACATACTTCGGAGCAGCGGTCGACGACACGTCACTCGTACCAGCACGCAGCAACCCGATGCTGGGCACGACACACTTCGCAGACTGGCTCGCAGCGCGCTAAACGAAGAGGGCCTCGTCGGTGAGGCGAGGCCCTTTTCGATGGAGTCCAGACACGCTAGCGCGCAGTGGTCGGTGTCACCTCTCCCGACATCACGTAACGCGTCGAAGCCGGCATGTTCACGATCTGAAATCCTTGCGGCGGCTGGAAAAGTCTGGGATCCGGTTCGTTGCGGTCTATCTGCTCCACACTAAAGTTCTCCGCGCCACCACGCGGCTCAAACCGCTTTACGACAACGTTGATACCCAGCAGCGGCGCGTACCAAAACTCCTTAATGGTCGGCTCGCTCTGGCCCATACGAATGGTCGAAATCTCGCGCGATCCCGTCACCTGCAAGTTTTCGATGCTCTTCTCGCCCAGGCTTTCGCGCGTGATCTTGCCGCCCGTGGCAAACGCTGTGACGGCCGGTAGCGAAGCCGCACCGCCTGAGTCCATTCGCCACGGCTGCACAACGCAACGCGCCGCAACGGGCGTGCATTGGGTCATCTCATTCCGCACAGGATCGTAGTACTCCAAGGACGTTACCGGTGTCGTCTGCGTGTTGCCGTTCGGCTTCAGGTAGCGACGCTCCTGAAAGACGTGCCCCACGCTGTCTCGAGCGATGGTTCTCCGGTTGTAAACCGTGAACTCAGTACCATCTTCCAGCCGCCGCTTCCAAGACGTAATGACGGTCGCGCGGAAGGGTGCGCCTGGCTTCTCGGGGACATCAATGCTCTGCAAACGTTCGAACGAGCCGCCGTCCGGAGCATGCACCGTCTGCGCTTCGGCCCGAACAACAGGCACTGCAAAGCTAATCAAGAACAGTCCGAACAGAACACGACGCAACATTCCGCAGCCCTCCGCACCGGCAGTGTATGCGGCGCGCCCCGCCTGTCAAAGACAATTCATAAGCAGGCGCCGCGCCACATCCCGTCACCGTTCAAAATGGAACGCGACTTCCGGATGTGTTTCGCGGGGTTGCGAACAATGAGTCTTCCCTATTGATCAAGCGGCTTGCGCGCGAAGTAGTACAGCGAGAACGCCAACAGAGCGAACATGCCGATCGCAATTGGATCGTGATAGAGCGGGTTGTGATCGCTGAAGCGTGGGAAGAGCCAGTGGCCGCCGCGTTCTTCCGAGATACTCTCCATCGCTGCGACCGCGACGCCCAGCAGGCCGGTGATGCCACCTGCCGCGATCAAGCCGCTGGCGAAGAGCGAGCCGGGGCTGATCTCGTCGTTGTCCAGGTCGGTGAGTGGGTCGTTGTTGGTCAGCGCCGCCTGCGCCCCATCGTTCGTGAATCCTCCGCCCTGCAGCAGACCCGACGCATCACCACGGAGTAACTCCTCTTCGCTCAGCACCGCAACCACCGCTCCCGGCGGTGCCTGTGCCAGGGCCTCTGAGGCTAGCTGCGTGCGTATGGCGCGGTCGCGTGCACGGGCCTTTGCAACGGCTGCATCGGCCATCCAACGAATCACGCTGCCGACGAAGATCGCCAGCGTCGTCGCGACGGACAGGTACGCGCCCACGGCCAGCGTCAGCGAACGCACGCCCATCAGTTCCACTGCCAGCACCAGCGCCACGCCAAGCAGCACCAGCGACCAAGGCAGCTTACGCGACAGGATGCCGTTGATGACCGTCGCCATCAGGCGGCCCTGTGGCGCCGCCACCTTCTCGCTGCCAATGCCCTGCACCCACTGGATCTCAAGCTTGCCCGTCTGCCGGTTCAGCAGGTACTTTCCATCTTCCAACTGGGACGAGCCGATGGCGTTGATCAGTTCGTACCGTGTGGCGTCGGTAATCTCCTGCTTGTTGGTGCTGTCCTTCGGATCGACCACGCTGATGTGAGGACGTGTGAAGACTCCCTTATCCTGCAGCCCCTCGGGCAATGCCGACAAGCTGTACGTCGCGGACGTGGGCATGGGCCGGAAGCTCTCGAAGGCCTTGTTCATCGCGCTCAGCGTAAGGCCGATGACGAAGGTCGAGACCACTACGCCAATCATCACGGCGAGCTGTGTCTTCCACGGCGTTGCGCCGATGATGTAACCCGTCTTCAGATCCTGCGCGGTATCGCCCGCGTTACTTGCTGCAATGCAGACCACGCCGCCAATTGTGATGGCCAGCGCACCGAATGCAGGCGCCGTCCAGCCCTGCACCAGGAAGATCGCGGCCGTCGCCATCAGCGTTGCAATGGTCATGCCGCTGACCGGCGACGCGGACGAACCCACAATGCCCACGATGCGTGCGCTGACGGTGACGAAGAGGAAGCCAAAGACAACGATCAGCAGTGCTGCGGCGAGATTCGCCAGCGCTCCCACCTGCGCACCGGGCACCGGCTTGAAGTAGAGGAAGGCCCACATGATGATGACGATCAGCACCGACCCGCCGTAGACAAAGCTGTTCGGCAGATCATGCGCGGTGCGCGCGACCTTATCGGTTGTATTGCCGGTAGTGGTCGCCGCATTCTTTTTCGCGCGCAGCGATCCGGTCACCGCGCTTACGATCGTCGGCAGCGTGCGCAGCAGTGTCAGGCAGCCCGCAGCAGCGACAGCGCCCGCTCCCATGGGACGGATGTACGTGCGCCAGAGATCGCTCGGGCTCATGTCATGAATCGGAACGGTGCCGGGATAGAGCGGCGCACTCAGGTGCGACCCGAAGAAGTAAATCGCAGGCATCAGCACCAGCCAGCTAAAGACGCCGCCCGCCAGCATGATGCCCGCGATCTTCGGTCCAATGATGTAACCCACGCCCAGGTACTCCGACGTCGCGTCGACGCGAATCGAACCGCCCTTCAACAGGTGCTGCTCGCCGATGTCGAAGTTCTTCGTGGGCGTACCCGGCCACAGCTTGAAGAGGTTCTCATTCTGAAAGAGTGTGTAGAGCGATCCAAGGCCCATGCCCAGGAAGATTCGTGAAGCAAACGATCCGCCACGCTCGCCCGCGATCAGAACATCCGCGCACGCTGTGCCTTCGGGATACAGCAGCGTCCCATGCTCTTCGACGATTAACTGTCGTCGCAGTGGAATCATGAACAGCACACCGATCCATCCGCCAAAGAGCGCCAGCGCAAAGATGCGCGCATACTCCAGGTCAAACCCCAGGAAGATCAAGGCGGGCAGCGTGAAGATGACGCCGCTGGCGATCGACTGGCCGGCATTGCCGGTCGTCTGCACGATGTTGTTTTCCAGGATCGACGACCGACCCAGCACGCGCAGGATCGAGATCGACAGCACGGAGATCGGGATGGACGCCGCCACCGTCAGGCCGGCCTTCAGGCCCACGTAAACCGTCACCGCTCCAAACAGGATGCCGAAGAGCGCGCCAATCAGGACGGCGCGCACCGTAAGTTCCGGCCGCGATTCCTGCGCGGGAACAAACGGTCGAAAGGCTGGGGTCTGTGGCGGTGGTGCGCTGGTTGTGGCCATCGTTCGGATTCACTCGGTGTATCGACATTCCTGCGCCACGCGGGCGCAAGTGGAGCGAGTGTATCAGCGGCCCGCATGCCTCCGCGCCGGCCCTGCGTCGCGCGTTGGAATGTTTTATCAATTCCGGATCGCGCGGCGCGTCTTTACGCGGAAAAGTGCGTCTGAACTAGCACGCGTTGATACGCGAAAGGATAAGTCCCATGAGCCGCAACCTCTGGAAGTCTGCCGTTCTGTGCTGTGCCCTGCTGTCCCCTGCCACGCTGCCGCTGCTGGCGCAGAACGCAACCAGTGGCGGCGATCAGCAGCCGCAGGACGACGCACAGACCAGTGCGCAGCGTCGCGGCCCGGGTGGTCCCGGCGGACAACGCCGCGGAACCGGTCTGCGAGGCACCGTCACGGCGGTCAGCGGCACGAGCGTCACCATCAAGGACGAGAGCGGCACCACCTGGACCGTCATCACTACGGACAACACACGCGTCATGCGGTCGCAGCAGGTCACACCCATCGGCAGCGTGCAGGCCGGCGATGAACTCATTGCCATGGGCCTGCCCGACGCTGAAAAGCACGAACTGCACGCTGTCGTGGTCATGGACGTCAGCGCAGCCGACGTCGCCAAGGCCAGGGCCGACATGGGCAGGACGTACATCATCGGTCGCGTTGTTTCCATCGACGATACGAAGGTCACCGTCATGCGCACGGACAAGATCTCGCAGACCATCAACCTGGACGAGACGACTTCGCTGCACAAGGGCGGTCGCATGAACCCGGACGCCATGCGCGCCATGGGTGTGGACGCCGGCATGATGGGCGGCGGTATGGGCATGGGAGGCGGCGGTCGTCGCGGCGGCCAGGGCGCTGGCGCGCCACCCGCAGGCGCTCCACCCGTAGAGGGCGGCGAAGCCATCACACTGGCCGATGTGAAGGTTGGCGACAGCATTGTGGGTATCGGTTCGATCAAGGGTGGCGTCTTTGTGCCGACCGATCTGCGCGTGCAGGATCGTCCCTTCGGACAGCGTCGCGGCCCAGGCGGACCTGCCGGAGCGCCTCCGCAGTAAGTCGATCAGAAAAGCGGGTGCCCCACGTCTTGCTTCTGAGACGTAGGCTTTACGCGATCGTTCGTGACCGTCCGCGCAGCCACACCAGCCAGGCCCCCAGCGCCACGCACACCGCAACACTGATCCCGGCATCCGCCAGCATGGCGCCGTTCAGACCATGCAGATCGTAGATATGCGAATCAATCAAACCCATGTAAGTAATGGGCAAACCGCTGGCTGCCATCAGTAACGAGAATTGCGTACTCGCCAGCGGATTATCTCGACCGATGCTCTCGAACGCGATGCCTGCCTCAACGGAGAAGGCGGCGGCCTGAAAGACGTTCTCGCCAATCATCGCAACAGCAAAGACCCACGGCAATCGCGGCAATGCCCACACGCCCACCGTGAAGATGGCACCCACAACGCCAATGGCAAGGTAGAGCCACTTCAGCGGCAGACGCCGCGCGATCACCGGCACGGCCAGGCTGCCCGCAAGTCCCGCCAGCATCAGGCCAATGCCGCAGGAGAAGTTGATCAAACTGGGGCTCGCGTGAAAGTCCCCGCCCACTCCCGCAAGAATGTTGCACAGCGCAAACGATGCCGCAGGCATGAACAAGAGCACCAGCACAATCAGCACCGTACGGCGGCGAAGCAGTGCGAAGATCTCCGCGAAGAACTGCCGGAAGCTCTCACTCGCCAGCCGTCGATCCGGTCCTGGTGCAGGCACGATCAGGTAAATGAGAGTTGGCAGCATCATCATGCCGGCCAGTGCTGCCGCGGCTGCCGCAGGCCGCAGTCGAAAGACAAGGTCGCCACCCAGCAGGATCATCACGCCGCCTGCGCCCGTGTTCCCAATGGCAAACCATGCGCCCAGTTTTGCTTCGTCCTTCTTGGGGATCAGTGATCCCATCCATCCGCCCACGGCCGCCTGCAACAGACTGGCAGCGGCGTAACTTACCACCATCACCGCCTCGGCAAACAACGGATTGCCATGGTGCATGACCGTAAGTGCAACGCCGCCGGAGGCAACGACCGCGCACGCCAGCGCATAACTTCTGCGGCTGAACCGGACATCCAGCATGGGCGAAAGAAAGAAGCTCCATACCAGTGCAAGCAGGATCCACGCCACAATGGCGCCGATGCGGCCGCCGGAGACACCCTGCGCCGCCAGCATCTCTGGCAATACGACGCAGGCAAAACTGCCGCACATGCCGTAAGTCGAGTTCGTCAGGCCCAGCAGGAAGATGGGCGGCAGCTTCTTTGCACGATCCAAGATGAATTTCCTAGGACGGGATTTTGTAAGTGTCGTTTACGTAAAAGGCAGTTACTTCTCTTAACCATTTCTACCGAAACAAACACGATGTCGCCCGCGTCTGTACTCTACAGAAAACGGCACGGCTCCAAATTCCTGTGAGGTTCCCTTTTGCGCGCACGCCGTACATGGCAGCGTCTTTCTCTGTCGGCCCCCCTGATGGGTGGCGCCATCTTCTCCGCGACGATGCTGCACGCGCAGGCCACGCCACCCACTGACGCAGCGCCGGTTGCCACTGCAACGCCTGCACCCGCTGAGGTCCAGGGCGGCACGATTACCGGAACCGTGGCCAGCATGACCGCCGCAGACAACAGCGGCAAGAAGCCCGCAGGCACACCGCTGCCGGGCGTCACGATCACCGCGACCAACACACTTACCGGTAAGAAGTACACCGCAGCAACAGACGTCGCCGGCAACTTCCGCATGACCATCCCGCGCAATGGCCGCTACGTATTGCGGGCAGAGTTCGCTGCCTTCGCGCCCGCCACCGCAGAGGTTCTGCTGAACGCCTCGCAGCACGAAGGCAAGGCAGAGTTTGCACTGGAGCTGGCCTCTCGCGCAGCCGCACGCGCCGCGGCTTCCGGCAGCGCTGATACGGCTCTCGCAGGCATCAGCGCACAGACGCTCGGTCGAGGCCTGCAGGCTCTGCGCGCCAGTGCCGGCGGCGATGCCAACACCAGCGACGCATCGAGCGGCGCGGGCGCGGAGACTACCGCACTGCCCACCATGGCTTCTCTCGGTGGCGCAGACAGCAGCGGATCGGACTCGGTCGCCATCAGCGGCCAGGGCGGCCAGATCAACGGCCTCGCCGGCTTCAACGAAGACGATCTGCGCAATCGCATCCAGTCCGCCATCGCCGACGCGCAACGCAACGGCGGCGCACAGGCGGACGTCGCCAACTCCATCGTCAGCCTCATCGGCGGGATGGCTACGGGCGGTCCCGGCGGCTTCGGTGGACCGGGAGGCGGTCCGGGAGGGCCCGGAGGTTTCGGGGGTGGGCCCGGTGGCTTTGGGGGTTTTGGCGGCGGTGGTTTTGGTGGGCGCGGTGGAGGTGGCTTTCGTAACTTCAACCCCTCGGCGATCCACGGCAACGTCTACTACATGGCCGGCAACGGTGCGCTGGACGCCACGCAATTCTCGCTCACCGGCAATGCCCTGAAGCCGGGTTACAGCACCAACCGCTACGGCATCGCGCTGAACGGCTCCCCCTTCATCCCGGGCCTCACCAAACCCAACACCAAGCAGAATCTCTTCCTGAACTGGACCGGCCAGCGCAACGACAATCCCGTCAACATCTACGCAACGGTACCCACGCTGCAGCAGCGCACCGGCAACTTCAACGGCCTGACACAGACGACCAATGGCGCCGTCGCCCCTGTGCTGCTCTACAACCCGGCAACCGGCACCACCTATGGCGACTGCTCCAGTTACTTGAACCCCGGCTGCAACGTCATCACGACGCCACTCAGCGCACAGGCGCAGGCGCTGCTGCAGTACATCCCCACGCCCAACACGGGTACCGGCAGCACCGCCGAGAACTACAACTACCAGCGCATCACCACGGCCGGATCGAACAACACCCAGATCTCCGCTCGCTTCACGCGTGCCTTTGGAGCGTCCGCGGGCCAGGGCTTTGGTGGCGGTGGTGGACGTGGTGGTGGAGGTCGCGGCGGTGGCGGCCAGCGCGGTCAAGGCCAGCAGACTGTAAAAGTCCTGCGCCAGAACATGAGCGCGAACTACTCGTACTCGCACTCCGCCAGCGACCTGCGTGGCCTGATGTCCGCACTCGACGGCAAGACGCAGAGCAACGGCTACAACCTTACCGCTGGATATCAGCTGAGCTACGGCCGCCTGAGCAACAGCTTCACCCTTGGCTGGAACCGCGCGCACGCGATCACCACCAACAACTTCACCTACGGACAGGTCGACCCTGCGCTGGCCGCCGGCATCAACATTCCCAAGCCGATCCCGGCACAGGCAGGCCTGTACAACGGTGTGCCGAGCATCACGCTCAACAACTTCACCTCCGTAACGGACACGCAACCCGCCAACCGCCTGCAGCAGACCTTCAGCCTTAGCGACGTGGTGAGCTGGCGCAAGGGCAAACATAACTTCCGTTTCGGCTTCGATCTGCGCCGCGCGCACAACGACCTGATCTCCGGCAGCAACAGCCTGGGCCAGTTCACCTTCACGGGCTACGCCACAAAGAATCCTGCAGCGGGCAGCAGCACCAGCGCCGCCGTCAGCGGATCGTCCTTCGCCGACTTCCTGCTGGGCGCGCCGCAGAACTCCAACATCCAGACCGGCGCGCAGAAGATCTACCTGCGCGAGTGGGTCTATGACGGCTACGCCAACGACGACTTCCGCGTCTCCAGCAACATCACGCTGAACGCCGGCCTGCGGTATGAGTATTTCTCGCCCTACGTCGAGCAGAACAACCGCCTCGTCAACCTCGACCACAACGCCGACTTCACCGCCTTCTCCCGCGTCACACCCGGCGTTCCCGGCACCTACAGCGGCGCGTTTCCCCGCTCACTCGTGCAGCCGGACCGCTCGCTCCTTTCGCCGCGCCTGGGAATTGCATGGCGCCCCAAGTGGACGAAGAACACCGTCATCCGCGCGGGCTACGGCATTAACTTCAACACGGGCCAGTACAGCAGCTTCGCCAACTCGCTGGCGTACCAGCAGCCCTTTGCCGTCACGCAGAACAACGTCGCCGCAACGCAGGGCTGCGGCACGCTGACGACGACCGGCACCACCGTTGCGAATAACTTCACGCTGACCAACGCCTTCAACTGCACCAGCAGCACCGTGCTGCAGAACACCTTCGCCATCAATCGCGCCTACCGCCTGGGTCGCGTGCAGGCCATCAACATGGACATCCAGCGCACGCTGCCCTTGGGCATCGTCGCCAACGTTGGCTACAACGGCTCCTTCGGCAGCAGCCTCGATCTGCGCCGCGCACCCAACCGCAGCGCCACCACCGTCCTCAGCAACGCACAGTCGATCGTCTATGAAGACTCCATTGGCGAATCGCGCTTTCATTCGCTCAGCGTCAACCTGCGCAAGCGGCTGCAGAAGGGTGTCTCGCTCCAGGCGACGTACCAGTACGGCCACTCCATCGACAACGCCAGTTCTATCGGCGGCGCAGGCAACAACACCATCGTGCAGAACGATGCGCGCATCGATCTTGAGTTTGGCAACAGCACCTTCGACGTGCGCCACAAGGTCACCGGCAACTACGTCTTCGAGCTGCCCTTCGGTCCCAATCGCGCCTTCCTGAGCAACGGCGGCAGACTGTCGCGCGTGATGGACGGCTTCAGCATCAGCGGCAACTTCACCTTTGCCACCGGCACCTACGCCACGCCGCAGTACCAGAACTCCATCGCACAGGCCGCCACCGGCAACAACTACACACTGCGCCCGGACCGTGTCTTCTCGCAGCCCATCGCGGGCGCAGGCAATCTGCGGAGCTGGTTTAACACGGCGGCCTTCGCGTCGCCATCGGCCGCAGCCGTCTTCGGCACAGCCTCACGCAACAGCATCGAACTGCCCGGCACCATCAGCAACGACATGTCGCTCTCGCGATCAATTGCGCTGGGTGATCTGCGCAACTTCGAGGCGCGCGTCACCGCGTCAAACGTCTTCAACACCGTGCAGTACAGCGGTGTAAACACCGTGCTCAACTCGTCCACCTTCGGCCAGATCACCGGCGCCGCCGCACCGCGCAAACTCAGCTTCCAGGCGAGGTACAGGTTCTAATGAAAACTTCTAAAGAGCCTCAAGCGCGTAACGCCGCAGCGACCGCAGAAGGCCTGGCACAGTTTGAGCGCGGATCTTGCCCGGAGAAGGCAGCGGGCTTTAGCCCGCTGAATCAGCCATGCCGGAAGAGGGGCTTTAGCCCTGGTCTTTCCTCGCAACAATCTCCGGCCCTAAAGGGCGCTCGAACGGCGGCCAGTTTCAGTGGGCTGAAGCCCACTGCTTTCTCCCGTTCTTTTTTCTCCCGATCCTCTCGCGCGTGCGCGCTCGCTCTTTGCGCCCTGATGGCAGCTCCGCAGAGCTATGCGCAACAACAGCCCGCGCAACAGACGACGCAACCGCCCGTGCAACTGAACACGCCCATGCAACAGGCACCCACACCCGCTCCCGGCGCGCCCGCATCCACCGGCACCACCATCCAGCAGGTGGGCAACACCACGTCGAACAGCTTCACCCTGCGCGTCAACACGCAGCTCGTCCTCACCAACGTCGTCGTGCGTGACAAGAAGACCGGCAACGTCATCCGCGACCTCAAGGCCACGGACTTCACCATCCTTGAAAACAACAAGCCGCAGAAGATCACTTCGTTCGACTTCCAGACCGTCGATGCCGCCGCACGCCTCAACGAAACCACCGTCAGCGGCACCTCACCCACCATCGCGCAGATCCTCGACCGCAGCATGGGCGCCGACGCGAAACAGTTACGCGACCACCGCCTCATCGTGCTCTTCTTCGACCTCTCCAGCATGCAGGACGAGGACATCGACCGCGCCGTCGCTGCCGCGCAGGACTACATCAAGAACAAGATGGCCCCCGCAGACCTTGTCGCAGTCGCCAGCCTCAGCACGGCACTCACGCTCGACCACGACTTCACCGCGAATAAGGCCGATCTGCTCCGCGCCGTAGACAAGTACAACGGCAGCAATGAAGCCGGAGCCTTCGCCGCGGGCGCAACATCCACCACGGATGTGACCAGTGAAGACACCACCGGCTTCAGCGCGGACGATACCGAATACAACAACCTCAACACTGATCGCCAGCTCTACGCCATCCAGTCCATCGCGAAGTCGCTCGAACGGCTCGACCAGCGCAAGAGCATGCTCTACTTCTCCGGCGGACTAGCACGCAACGGTATTGAGAACCAGGCCAGCATGCGCGCGGCGACCAACGAAGCGGTGAAGGCCAACATGGCCATTTACACGGTCGACACGCGCGGCCTCGAAGCGCTCTCGCCACTCGGCGACGCCTCCTCTGGATCGCTGCGTGGCACCTCTGCCTACAGCGGCCGCGCCATGCAGTCACGTCTCGACTCCAACTTCGCATCGCAGGAGACGCTGGGCACGCTCGCCTCCGATACCGGCGGCAAGTTCTTCTCGGACAGCAACGACTTCGGCCCCGCCTTTCAGGCCATCCAGCACGACACCGAGGCCTATTACATCCTCGGTTTCCGCTCTACCGACACCAAACGCGACGGCACCTTCCGTCACCTGACCGTGAAGCTGAACCGGCAGGACGCCAGGCTGGAGTTCCGCCCCGGCTACTACGCCCCCGCAGACTTCCAGCACCAGAAGACCGAAGACCGCGAACTCGCGCTGAACGAGCAGCTCAAGAGCGACCTGCCCGCCGTCGACATCTCCATGTATCTCGAAGCCTTCTACTTCCGCGAGAATCCGAACCTGTACTACGTGCCCATGTCGCTCATCGTGCCCGGCTCGCAGATCCCCTTCGTCAAGGCGAAGGATCAGGACAAGGCCACGCTCGACGTCATCGCACAGGTCAAGAACGCGCAGGGCATCGCCGTGGGCAATGTACGCGACACGCTCAAGCTCGCCGTCGACGGCAACGTTGGCGCGGCCCGCCGCAACATCCAATACAGCACCGGCTTCTCACTCGCACCCGGCCACTATCACGTGAAGTTTGTCGCCCGCGAGAACGAGACGGGCAACATGGGCTCCTTCGAAACCGACCTGGTCGTCCCGGACCAGAAGAAGCAGCCTATGAAGCTCTCCAGCGTCGTCGTCAGTTCGCAGCGCACACCCGCCGCACAGCAGCCACGCCGTCCCGGCCCCATGCCCCCGGGCATGCAGCAGCCGGTGAACCCGCTCATCCAGGACGGCCAGCAGTTCGTTCCCAACGTGCCGCACGTCTTCCGCCAGGACGCGCACCTCTACCTGCTCTACGAACTCTACGATCCGGCGAAAGAGACCGCCGCAGCGGCAGCGCAGGCGAACACGCAGGCAGCCGCCCAACAGAGCGGTCTGAAGGCGCGCCCAGCGGCCGGCGGCATCCGCGTACTTACCTCCATCGAGTTCCTGCAGAACGGCGCAAAAGTCCTCGAAACACCCATCGTCTCTACCGACGTGCTCAACGAACCCGACCGCGGCGCCGTCGCCTTCAACTTCGACGTGCCTCTCGCCCAGCTCAAACCCGGCACCTACATCTGCCAGGTCAACGTGATCGATGATGCTTCGGGCTCCTTCATCTTCCCGCGGCTTGCGCTGAAGGTCGTGGCACCGCCTGCGGCAGCGGTGCCGAGTGCGCCGGCGGCAACGCCGCCCGCAGGAAACTAATGACGCCACAAATTCGGATTGATCGGAAGGGCACAGCTTTAGCTGTGCCAATAACGCCTCAACCTATGGTTGGGCTTTAGCCCCTAAGGTTTAGCTCTTGCCGATGCGCGGTACGAATGCGAGGAAAAGCTAAACCTCAGCGGCTAAAGCCGCTCCTTCGATAACAAGGTCCATTGGCACAGCTAAAGCTGTGCCCTTCCGGTCCACGAGCAGTCGCCACTTTCGCCAAACCCGCGCAAGTAAGATTGGTTCTATGGCCACCACCCGCGACATCCTTCTGCAGACGCCGCATCTGCAACAGGCCACAGACTTCTACCGCGACGTCCTCGGCCTTGAGGTCTTCCTCAACACGCCCGCGCTCGTCGGCCTGGAAGCCGGCAGCTTCCGCCTCTTCCTGGAAGACGCCGACCCGCTCGGCCCCGTCCTTGAATTCCTCACGGACGACTTCGACACCACACGCCGCGATCTGCTCGACCACGGCTGCACCCTCATCCTGGAAGACCCCACCATCCCGCGCTGCTACCTGCGCGATCCCTTCGGCCTCATCTTCAATCTCACGCTGAACCCGCTCGCAAACCCCAGTGCGCAGGCCGACGCCGACGACCCCACGCTCGACCGCGGCAACGAAAAACCACCGCACTACTAACCCGCCGGGCCACGCATTACTTTGCGAGTCGAAGAAACCCTGCGCTAGACTGGTGCGCACCTCAGGGAGATCCCTTTCGCCATGCTGAATCGCCGTGACTTTGCCCGTCTTGCCGCCGCAACCGCCGCTGCCACCACGCTGCCCGCATCGCTCCTGGCGCAGGCCGCCGCGCCCACGAAGAAGATTCGCTACGCCGCCATCGGCCTTGGCCGCATCTCGCTGCAGCACTTCATGCCCGGCACCCGGATGAGCCAACTCGGCACCATCACCGGTCTCGTCAGCGGCCACCCGGACAAGGCGCACAAGTACGCCGCGGAGTACGGCGTCCCGGAAGGCAACATCTACACCTACGAAAACTTCGACAACATCAAGAACAATCCCGAGATCGACGCCGTCTACATCGGCCTGCCAAACAACATGCACGCGGAGTACACCATCCGCGCCGCCCAGGCCGGCAAACACGTGCTCTGCGAGAAGCCCATGGCGAACACACCCAAGGACTGCGAAGCCATGATCGCCGCCTGTAAAAAGGCCAATCGCAAGCTGATGATCGCCTACCGCTGCCAGTTGCAATCCACCTTCCTGCAGGCGAAGGCGATGATCAAGAACGGCGTCATCGGCAAGGTTCACGCCATGGAGAGCACGAACGGCTTCAACATCGGCCCCAACGAGTGGCGCAGCGATGCCAAGTTCGCCGGCGGCGGTCCGCTGATGGATGTGGGCATCTACTCGCTCAACGGCTGCCGCTTCCTCCTGGGCGAAGAACCCAAAGAGATCTCCGCCTACATGTACACGGACCCGCAGGACCCGCGCTTCAAGGGCGTCGAAGAGACACTGGGCTGGACGATGAAGTTCCCCTCCGGCGTCATCGCCGTCTGCAACACCACCTACGGCGCCAACATGGAGGGCGTCACGCGCATCCACGGCAGCAAGGGCACCATGGAGATCTTCGGCTTCAACTACGAAGGCATCCACATGACGGTGACGCACAGGCTGCCCGCCGGCCCCGGCCGCCAGGAAGAGACGCAGGCCGACAACAGCAAGGATCCCGCACAGTTCGCCGTCGAAAGCGACTACTTCTCCCGCTGCATTTTGGAGGACAAGGAACCCGGTCCCAACGGCGAAGAGGGCCTGCGCGATATGCAGCACATCGCCAATATTTACGCCGCGGCCCGCCGGGCGTAGCAGAATCAGACGATCCGACAGACGGCAAACCGCATATTCTCAACGGGAAGCGGCGGATGGGAATCGTTGCCAGGACCCGCCGCGACCCCCTGGAGACCTCAGCCGGCTCGGGTTTGGAAGATCTTACCGGCCACGATCTCCCGGTCGGTAATTCCGACTCGGTCCGCTGGCGGGTATTCTAGCGGTGAGCATTCGCGTAGCTGCGGAACGTCGCGGCTAGCAGCCTGTGACTCCAGATCGAACTGGCCGAGAGATCGGCCGGGATTGGAAGCTGTTTGGCCTCTGTACACAAAGTCGCGGAACCGGTGACGTCCGCCACACCGGGCGAGTCGCCCGTGGAGCAACGGCTTCGCGCCTTCGCCGATGAGACGGAAGCCAGTCTCGCCAGCCTGCTGCAGGGGGACGGCCCGCCGGAACTCAGCCGCGCGGAGCATTACGCCCTCTTCGGCAGCGCCAAGCGCTTTCGGCCTTTCCTGGTCGCCGCCTGCTTTGACCTGCTGGGTCTGCCCGAGGAACAGGCGCGTACCGTCGGCGCCGCGGCAGAGATGGCGCACGCCGCCTCGCTCGTCTTCGACGACCTGCCCTGCATGGACGCCTCCGAAGTTCGCCGCTCGGCACCCTCGCTCTACCGCGCCACCGACGAAGCGACCGCCGTCCTCGCGGGTCTCTCTCTCGTCCTGCGTGCGGTTCACCTGCTGTCATCGCCCACATCCGGCATCGACGCAGAACGCCGCTCGCAACTGACCCTTCGCTTCGCAGAAAGCTGCGGCGCAGCCGGTCTGGCAGGCGGCCAGTTTCTGGACCTCGCCGGCGCCGTCACGGCAAACGCGCAAAAAACAGCGCCGCTGATGGGCTTCTGCTGCGAAGCAGCCGCCATCTGCGCCGGCCAGTCGGTTGAAGTCGCCGAGCAGTTCCGTGGCTTCGGCGAAGCCCTCGGCCGCCTCTACCAGCACCGCGATGACGAGCTGGACGATGACGGCACCGGCGAACCCTCCGCCAAGCAGGTGGAGTACGAACGCACGCAGCACCTGCTCCGTCTCCTGCCGCAACCCGCGACAGAATCGCGCATGGGTTCCCTGCTCCCCGCCATGGTGGACTGGGTCGCCGGCCGCACAGCCTGACCTTTTCCCACGGTTAGCCCATCGCAACCAGCGACCGGCCCCTCGCTCACCATGCAAAGGGATTTCTTTGCACATCAAACGAGCAGGGACAGCCATCCGGCAAAGGCCCCGCGAGCTAGCGTTCTTTAATGTAGAACTTGATCCCCAGTAAGGCGAGAACGATCCCCGGTGCTAAGCAGTAAGCGAAAGGCGCAAGTCCCGCTCCCATGTACTGATCGTCTCGCTGCCAATGGTCCGCTGCAGGTGTGCCGATCAAGAGACGCTGCCCTCTTTCGGAGATGCCCAAGCCGAAGGCAGCGAAGAGCAAGGCTGCGGTAAGAAAGCAGAGCTTGGTGCGCAGTCCCATGCGTCCATCTTCGTTTCAAGAACCGCTTCTGTCGATCAGATTCGTAAGAGGCTAGTTGGGGAGGGGCTGGGCTTCTTCGCGCCTGGCTCGCATGGCCAAAGCCACACCCCGCCTATCCCTTGATGACTGCCTTCACCGTCGGCGGCGCCGCAATGGCGTTCTTCACGGCCTCATTGCTCGCCATGGCATCCAGCAGTATGTGCACGATCTTCTCGTCGGTCGTCGAGGCATCCTTGATCTCAACCGGGAACAACACGGCGTACTGCAGGCCATTCTCCCCGAGTTGCAGGCGCGGCTCAATGTGCGGCGCTTCCAGCGCAGTGTCCATCCACGTCTCCACCGTGTGGTGCTGCCGTTCGATCGACGCGCGGTAGCCATCGTAGGTGGTCTGCACTGCCTGCAGGACGGCTTCGGTCGCCGGGCGGTAGTCCGTATCGGGCTTCAGCCGGATCGTCAGCTCATGCCAGGCGTACTCGGTACCGGGCATCTGCTTGTACAGCGGGGTGCCGGCCTGAAAGAGGATGGAGTTCGCAAATACAGCGACACGCCCCGTCGGATGCAACTCCGTTCCGGTGCCCGTAAGTTCCATCATGTAGAAGCGGACCAGGCCAACCTCCACCACATCGCCCGTCACGCCCGCCACCGAGATCCGGTCGCCAACGCGCACACCATACCGGCCGATGATGAAAAAGTAAGCCGCCACGGACAGCAGGATCGTTTGCAATCCAACCGCGATGCCCGCCGTGATGAACCCCGCAAACGTCGCCAGCGAACTGAACTGCGTCACAAAGCCGAAGATCACCACCAACCCGCCCAGGAAGCCAAGCACCGTGCGCCGGATCAGCATGATCTGCCGACGGCGGCGCAGGTCGCTGATGTACTTCACGGTCAGCCGCTTCCAGACAGCGCTGGCGATCACCAGCACCAGCAGCGCGACGGCGATCGTCAGCACCCGCAGCAGCAGCGACCGCAGCACCGAGCTGTACTCCGCATCCACCGCCGCGCGCCAGCTCTGCAGGTTGCTGCGAGCTTGCTCCAGCAGCACAACCTCCTGCGTGATCGGAATCGCCGCGGTGGACAACACACGGAAGGTCGAGGCCAGTGTGTCATAGTGCTTCCGCGTCGCCGTCAATGTCTGCGCGTCGGTCGCCTTGGTATCCGGCGCCGCCTGCATCGCCGCGTCGCCCTGCGCAATCGTCGCCTTCAGCAGGTTCACCACCGGCTCGCGCATGCTGGTCGCCTGCTTGGTCAGCGCATCGATCTCCGCCGTCATGTCGTCGATGCTCTTGCGAGAACCCAGCAACTGGAACAGGTTGATAGCCTGCGTTGAGACACCGCTGTCGCGCTCGGACGACAGACTCTCAATCGGCAGCGGTGCGACCGGCTTCCCATTCGCCGTGGCCAGTTCGGGAGCAGCGCGCAGCAGCCGCTGAATATCCCCTGCAAGTCCCGTACTGGTCTGCGCCTGCGCCATCGAGGCGACTTTGCCCAGCGCCTCCAGCATGGCCTTCTGCAGCTCCACCTGGCCCTCGATCTGCTCGTCCTTCTGGCGCAGAGCCGGCAACTCCTTCGCCTTCGCCGTCTGGATCTGCTTATCCAGCGCCGCATCCTGCGCCGCCAGATCCGTCAGCCGGGCCTGCGCCGTGGCGCGCACCGCAGCAATGCGCTGCGCCTGCGTGGGTGCCGGCGGTTCATCGCTGTCGTCGGCATTCGCCGCTGGCGTCGTAGGCGTACTACCGCTGGGCATCTTCGCCAGCAGCGCAGCCACGTTCCCCGCGGACTGGAAGGCAAGCTGCGCAATCTGCGTCGTCTGCTGCCGCAGCTGCTCGCTGTACAGCACGTCGCTTGGCTCGCCGATCTTCTGCACCGGCGTCTGCGCGCCCCGGTAGAAGCGCAAAACTGCGTTCAGATGCGCCAGGATCTCCGCACTGCGCTTCGGCACGTCCGTACCGGCACTGTCCAACGGCGGCAAGGCCGAGATCTGCTGCAGCAACGTCGTCGGCGCGGCCTGCGCACTTCTCGCAGGTGCCGCAGTCGCCGCAGCCGTCGTCGTCGCAGAACCCGCAACCGCCGTAGCCCCGACCGGCGTCTTCACTGCCGCCGCCACCGCCGGTGCTGCCGCGACGGTCGTTGCCGCAGCGCTCGTGGTGCTAGCCGGCGAAGACACGGCCGCAGGTGCCTGCATGGCCGCAACGGTCACACCGGGCACCAGGAGAGCGGAGGGAACACACAACAATGCCGCAACAAAACCGGCACGCTTAACGGAGACAAATGACGCAATGCCCATCCCACAAGGATAGTCGCCCCGCCGCGACCAATGTCCGGTGCCTCACATCTCGCTTTCTAAGACGCTGGCCCGCGCGCGTAACTCCTTGAATCTTCAGGCCCGCCGCGCCATTGGCAGGCCGCGGCATCCCCGTCGCGGTATCCTGAATCGATGCTTGCAAAGTGGTATGCGGACTGGATGATCCGCTGGGAAACAGAGCTGACGACGCGCGATACCAATCGCGTGGTGCGTCCGCTCGAGTGGGGTTTCGACTGGCTGGCTGACTTCAGCCCGCTCGCAGCCGAGTCACGTGAGGACAGCCCCGACGCCCTGGCGCGCATGATCGAAATCAACCACGACATCGTCGCGCGCGGCGAAGAGTTCTACGGCTACACCACACCGACCGACTTCCGCCTCGAAGACCGCCACCCCGAACTCTTCCCCACCAACGTCCGTCCCGAGACCCTCGCCCAGGCGCAGCAGGTCCGCGAAGACGCCGTCAGCGGCAAGCTCGGCCCGGCACAGTTCCTGCGCTTCACCTCGCCCGTGCGGACGAAGTACCCCGAAAACGACATCGTCAACGCGCGCTGGTACCCCGAAACACCCCATAAAGATCCGAAACGCAAGAAGCAGGCCATCATCGTCATGCCCCAGTGGAATGCCGACGCCTTCAGCCACAACGCGCTCTGCAGCATCTACAACAGGTTCGGAGTGGCCGCCCTGCGCCTCTCGAAGCCGTACCACGACATCCGCCGCCCCGCCGAGCTGGAACGCAGTGACTACGCCGTCAGCAGCAACGTGGGCCGCACCATCGCCGCGTGCCGCCAGGCCGTCCATGACATCCGCGCCTGCGTCGACTGGCTGCAGACGCAGGGCTACGAACAGTTCGGCGTCATGGGCACCTCACTCGGCTCCTGCTACGCCTTCATGGCTGCGGCTTTCGACCCACGCCTGCAGGTCTGCGCCTTCAATCACGCGTCCACCAACTTCGGCGACGTCCTGTGGCAGGGCCAGAGCACCCGCCACGTACAGGCCGCCTTTGAACGTGCCGGCATCACGCAGGACCAGGTCCGCGCCATCTTCATGGCCAATAGCCCCAGCAGCGTCATGGACCGCTTCGCCGCAGACAAGACGCGGCAGTCCCTCGTCATCTACGCACCCTGGGATCTCACCTTCCCACGGGCGCTCTCGCTCGACGTCCTCGCCAATTTCAAAGCGCGTGGCGTCAACTTTGAAAGCCGCATCCTGCCCTGCGGCCACTACACCACCGGCGAATCCCCCTTCAAGTTCATTGACGGCTGGTACCTCGGCTCCTTCATCCACCGCGCCTACAAGAAAATGCGAGAGCGTACCGCATGAAAAACTCCGTCCCATCGCTGATCTGCCGTTCGCTCCTGGCCGCGACCGTAATCGCCCTCACCGGTTGCAAAACGCTCCCGCCGCCCAAGCCCATCGACCAGCTCACGCAGCAGGAGCAGGCCGGCCGCGTCGCCTTCGCCACCAACTGCGGCGCCTGCCACTACGACCGCCAGAACGGCTCGCTGCACGGCCCATCGCTGCTCGGCACTTACAAGAAGGACTACCTGCCCAGCGGCGCGCCCGTAAGCGACGACCACATCACCCACACCATCATGTTTGGCCGCGGCAACATGCCCTCACTCGGCGCACAGGTGGGCCGCGACGACATCGCAGACATCCTCGCCTACCTGAAAACCCTGTAGCCACCGGCTACTCCGATACGATTGGGACAAGCATGAGCACCGAACCCACACCCGAACCAAAACGCATCAAGCTGCCCCCCGGCTCCGTGCCGCCGCCGAACACCTTCGAAGGCCCGCGCATGCTGCCCGGCATGGCCATGATTGCCATCTTCATGCTCTTCATCGCACTGGCCAACTCGGTCAACGTGATCGCGCACCGCGCCACCACGCGGCCCAGCGCCACCTATGCCATCCTCTTCGTCTCCACGATGATCGTGCTCGGCGTCTTCGGCTTTCTGCGCCTGCGCCGTTGGGGATGGGCACTCCTGCTCGGCGGCTGCTTCTTCTACTCGCTCGGCAACGTCGTACTCTTCGCGCAGACACGTGCCCCGGGCTACCTGCTGCCCGCCGCCTTCAGCATGGTCTTCTTTCTCTACCTCGTCCGCACCGAGATCCGCGAACGCGTCCACTAGGACGACCGGCTCCAGCCGGCTGCCCCATTCTTTTGCGAAGCAAAAGGGTGGGTTTGCGGGGCTCAGAGAAATCAGGGACGAAACGCGTCCCCACCCTTCGCGGCACGGAGAATGGGGTGCCCGCCGACTCAACTAGCTGGCGTGCTTCGGTGTCCACATACCACCCTGCCGATAAGCCAGGTTGGCAATATGCCCCGCATTCGCACAAGCGACACCAGCCTCCACCGGAGCGTTCGGCTCCTTGCGTGACCGCATGCAATCGAAGAAGTTCTGCATGTGATCCACGGTCCCGTCCTGGAAGCTGTCCGCCTTCAGCACAGGGTTCTGCTCCTTCTTCACACGCTCGCGATAGACGGTCATGCCGCTGCGCGTCAGCTTCAACGTCGCGTCGAAGCCGCGGAACTCCAGCCCGCCGTCATCAATCGACGAATTGAGCGATCCCTCATAGACCACGTCATAGCTGGGGTAGCGCAGCGCGGCCTGCTGCGTGTCTGGGCACTCCCACTTCTGCTGCACAAATTTGTCGCCCAGCATGAACGCGGTCGTCGGCTCATTCTCCTTCATCGCCCAGTGCGCCACATCAACCCAGTGCGCAAACAGGTCGGTCATCGCGCCGCTGCCAAAGCTCCAGTACCAGCGCCAGCGGTTGTACTTCTCCGTGTCGAACGGCTGATCCGGCGCGCCGCCCAGCCACATCTTCCAATCGAGCTTGGATGTGTCGATATTCTCCGGAATCCACGTGGTGTTGTAGTTCTGCCACCAGTACGTGCGGATCTGCGTCACACGGCCGATCGCACCGCTCTGGATCAGGTTCACCGCATCGCGAAAGTGTGCCCAGCTACGCTGCTGCATCCCACACTGCAACACCTGCTTGCTTGAGCGAACTGCCTTCTTCAGCGTCACGCCCTCTTCCATCGTGTGATTGACCGGCTTCTCCAGGTACACATCCTTACCCGCAGCCAGCGCCGCAACCGCAGCCCGCACATGCCAGTGATCCGGCGTCGCAATCAGAATCGCGTCGATCGACTTGTTGTCCAGCAGCTCATGGAAGTCGTTGTGCAGCGTGGCGTTCGTGGCGCAGGGGCGCGTCTTCACCTGCTCCCGATGCGGCGCATAGACATCGCTGACGGCAGCGACCTCAAAGTCGACGCCCGTCTTCTCCGCAGCACCCACCAGCGAACGCATACGGCCGCCCGCACCGATGATGCCAAGGCGAAGTCGCTCATTGGCTCCAAAGGCCGAGCGCGAAGCAAGAGCAGACATGCCCGTGGCAAGCAAAAAGGTGCGGCGGTTTGGCCTCATGGGCATCATCTCCTCAGACAGCGCGAATCGGTACGATTTAGTTCGTGGGCGAAATCAAATCACGATTGCCCTGCTATCGGCAAGTCACAGAGCGCTCGCCCGCCAGACAAGGAACCAGTCAGCCGTCGCCGAAGCTTACAATAGAAAGCGTGACACCAGCCGCCGCAGCCGAGTTGATCCAGATCGATCTGTCGCCCAAAAAGCCCGAGCGCAAGCCGGAATGGTTGAAGGCGCGCGCCCCCATGGGCGAGACCTTCCACGCACTGAAGGCGCTCACCCGCGAACTGGGCCTGCATACCGTCTGCGAAAGCGCGCACTGCCCCAACATCGGCGAGTGCTGGAACCACAAGACCGCCACCTTCATGATGCTGGGCAACAGCTGCACCCGCCGCTGCGGCTTCTGCGCCGTACCCAGCGGCAAGCCCGACCCCATCGACTTCGATGAACCGCGCCGCGTCGCCTATGCCGTCGCCAAGCTTGGCCTGCAGCATGCCGTCATCACCAGCGTGAACCGCGACGACGACAATACCGGCGCCGCCCGCGCCTTCGTCGAAGTCATCCGCGAGATCCGCGCACAGGCGCCCGGCTGCCAGGTAGAAGTGCTCACCCCCGACTTCCAGGGCACCGAAGAGGCGATCCGCCTCGTCGTCGCCGCCAAGCCCGAGATCCTGAACCACAACATTGAAACCGTGCCGCGGCTCTACCGCGTCGCCAAGTCCGGCGGCCGTTACGAGCGGTCCATTGGCTACCTGAAGCTCGCCAAGGACCTGAACCCGAACCAGGTGACCAAGACCGGCATCATCGTCGGCATGGGCGAAGAGACGCACGAACTGCTCGACGTCTTCCGCGATCTCGCCGCCATCAAGGTCGACATCCTCACCATCGGCCAGTACTTGCGCCCATCCAAGGATCACATCCCGATGAAGCGCTACTACACGCCGGAAGAGTTCGAGTTCCTGAAGATCGAAGCGCTGCGCATGGGCTTCCGCCACGTGGAGAGCGGCCCTCTCGTCCGCAGCAGCTACCACGCGCACGAACAGGCACAGTCGACAGGCCTGCGGTAAGTCCGAATCTCTGGGAGTCTCCACCCGATGACGAAGTCGTCTCAACTTCTTGTCGCCGCATCGCTCTTCCTCACAACAGCCATCGCTCACGCCCAGCGCGAAATCACACCGACAGACTTCGTGAAGTCCACGCCGAATGACATCGTCATCGGCGGCAACGACCTGGCAAAGGACGTGACCTGCACCAACGGCAACTCCGTCTACGTCGAAGGCCAGCACAACGAAGTGCAGGTGCACGGAGACTGCGGCGCCGTCCGCATCCGGGGCAATCGCAATTTCGTATGGGTCGACCGCTTCACCATCATCCCCGTCGAAGGCAACGACAACACGGTCTTCGTCCGCGACACCAAGACCCAGTACAGCAGCCGCGGCAACGGCAACCGATTCGAGAGATCGAAGCACTAGTTCTTCGCTAGAATTCCGAAAAGGAGGGTGAGCGCATGCATCCTGAGATTGATCCCGCTGACTTGGAGCCGACCAAACCTGATCACGTCTACCCGGACCAGGATTACGAGATGACGCCGGAGGAAATGGCCGAATTGGACGCCGACATCGCTGCTGCCGATGAGGACATTCGAATGGGTCGTGTATTTCCGCTGGAAGAAGCGCTCGCCGAAGCCCGTCGGACCTATCGCATTGCCGGATAAGTACACTGTCAGCCTGAGCGCGTCAGCGCTTGCAAGCCTGCGCGGGCTCCGTGGCTACGTTCAGGCAGACTACAGTCCGCACGGATCGCGGTGGTATGACGGTCTCGACTCTGCTATTCGAGGGTTGCAGTGGATGCCAAATCGTGGACGTCTTTACCGAGAGCCCAACATACGTTCCATTCTTTATGGCAGGCGTTCCTATACGTGCCGGATCACATACCGTGTAAACGATGAGGACCGATACGTCGAGGTCCTGGCCATCCGGCACTGTCGGCAGCGTCCAGACAATCTAACTCGCCCTTCCCGCTAACAACAGGCTCCCGACGCGTTCCGTCCGCGACACCACGACCCGGTACAGCAGCCGCAGCAGCGGCAATCGTTTCGACAGATCGAAGCACTAAACCGGGTGGAGGTACGATAAAGTACCTCCAGAGGTATCGGGCATGCCGCCAAGAATCAAGCTTTCCGAAGATATCCAGCCGCTGACCACGTTCCGCAATAACTCCGCCGAGATGCTGCGCCAGATGAAGAAGACAAAGCGCGCCGTCGTGTTAACTGTGAGCGGCAGGCCGCAGGCAGTGATTCAAACCATTGAGGACTACGAGCGACTGCTCGACCTTGCATCGGAAGCCAGTGAAGAAGAAGGGCTGCGGCAAGCGCTTGACGATCTGAAGAACGGACGCACCAGACCAGCAGAGGAAGTCTTCAAGGAGATACGTCAGCGCCATGGCTTTTCCGATAGAACTGACTCGGCGCGCCGAGCGTGATCTGGCCCACATCGCGAAATTTGTTGAAGTGCAATTGCACCAGGCTGCGAGTGACTGGTTCGTAGGCCTGACGGATACGATCCTCAGCCTGCGGCATCTTCCCAAACGGGGTTCTCTCGTGGCGGGAAAATCAGGTCGACGGCAGCTCTTCTACGGATCGAAACCGCACGTGTACAAAGTCATCTATGTGGTGAATGACACGGCAGGAAAGGTGACGATCCTGCAGGTACGCCATGGCGCACGCCGCCCCATCCGATAGAATCGACAAGTCGCGCAAACGCGCTTGAGGGAAGCACCAATGGCATCACAGATGGCAAACATCCCCGCCCTGAAGGACCTGCAGGGCCAGCTGACGGCACGCATGACGAAGACCGTCGAGGACTTCCGCGCGAACCTGATCGCGGTACGCACAGGCCGCGCCAGCGTCCACATGCTCGATAACATCCGCGTCGACTACTACGGCAGCGAGATGCCCATCAATCAGCTCGCGCAGGTCTCCGCACCGGAGCCGCAGCAGATCGTCGTACAGCCCTTCGACATCGGCGTCGTCGGCCTCATCGAAAAGGCCATCCGCACCAGCGGTCAGGGCTTCAACCCCATGCACGACGGCAAGACCATCCGCGTGCCCATTCCGCCCATGACCGAAGAGCGTCGCAAGGAAGCCGTCAAGCAGCTCGCCGGCATCCTCGAAGACCACAAGACCACCATCCGCAACATCCGCCGCGACGGCAACGACACCATCAAGAAGGCCACCAAGGACAAGCTCATCAGTGCCGACGACGAAAAGCGCGCCACCGAAGAGACCCAGCAGATGACCGACGCCCAGATCAAGACACTGGACGACATGTTCAAGGTGAAGGAAAAGGAACTGATGACCGTCTGACCACTTCGTGGCGTTCTCGACGCTTCACATGTTCTTGCAGCGATCAAGATTGGAGAAGCCCGGCCTCGCGCCGGGCTTTTGCTTTTGCAACCGCCAAGAAAGCTAGAACAGCCGCTCAGCCCGACGCAGATTTCCCGCAGTCCCGATATTCGCCAGCGAGAAATTGAACCGGTACGCATTCTCGTTACGCACGCTGCCCAGCTCATACTTGCGATACTCCGCGCTGAAGCCGCAGCAGTTCCAGTTGTAGCTGAACTGCCCCGTCGCATACTGCACCTGGGACAGCTTCAGATCGATGCCGGCATTCGCCGCAATGCTCAAACCCGGCTTCGTCGGATTCCCATAACCCAGCAGCACGCGCAACTGGCTGAAGTCCGAAATCAGCGACGTCGCAGTCGTGCCCGTCCCGGTGTCCGTTGTGAAGCGCCCCGGCGCGTACAGCCGCGCGTGGCTCAGCCCACCAAAGAAGCTGCCCTGGTGGACATCCACGAACACATTGCTCTGCCGCAGCGCATTCGCATGCAGGTCGTAGTTCATGTCCCACTCGATGTCGACATGGTCCGTCGCGCTCAGCTTCATCTGGCTCACGATCGGCGAAGCGCTGCGGCGATCCGTTAAGAACGCCACGCCGCTCAGGTCCAGCGTGCTATCCAGAACGTTGCGCCGATTCAGCACCAGCACACCATTCGGCGTCGTCGGCGTCAGGTACCCGCCAAAGCTCTCATCGAAGTAGTGCCGCTGCAGCAGCTTCCAGCGAATCGTCTCGCGCGTTCCGCCGCAGCTTGCATCCGTCTCCGGAGGCGTCTCGCCCGTCTCGCACGCACGCGTCTTCGTCGGCCGCAAAAACAGCCGCTGCGTAAACCCATACTCCAGCTCGTTCTTGTTCGCGACCACATCCGTATCGTCAAAGCGAAGCGTGCGTGAGAAGTCCTCCACACCGCTCGCATACCGATAGTTCAGCTCCGGCTCAATCGTGTGCTTCGCCTCGCGCCCCAGCAGCTTGCTGAAGGCGCCGGTATTGAACGTGCGCTCCAGCACCGGCAGGCGCACCTCCATCTCCGCCTCAGTCACCGTGCGGTTCAGCGCAGTCGCTCGTTCCGAAGGCGCAGGCCCCGGCAGCGGAGACGTCGCACGCGAGTGCTGATACAGCGTGTCGCGCACACCAACCGTTGGCCGGAAGTGGAAGCCCGCCAGCGCAAACGGCAGCGACAGCCGCGGATGCAGATCCAGCCGGCCCGTAAAGTCTGAAGCAAACCCCGTCTGTGCCAGCGGCGTTCCCTGCGTCCGCTTCAGATCCGCAAACTGCGCCGTCGCACTCCACACAAACGGCGTATTCGCCACATGCCGTTCCATCACCTCGCCCTGCAGTACCGGCGCGTGGAAGATGCGGATCTGCTCGCCCGTGCTCACAATCTTCAAGCCCTGATAACGATCTGCCTCCAGCGAAGCCACATACCCGTTCCGCGCATGCGTGCCATACGCGTACGACGTAATGTCGGACGACACCGCCTGGTTGAACGTATCCGTAAACGCCTGCCGATAGATGTAGCTGCTCAGGTACTCCACATTCGCCGCAACGCGCGTGTGTTCGCCAATATCCCTGCGCCCGCTCAGCGTCATGTCTTCGCCGCCCTGGTTCACGTAGACATTCTTCGTCGTAGTCACACCGCTCGCGTCCGTGGTCGTCTGGTTCTGGTAGAACCCACGATCCAGCAGCCCCGAGTAGTGGCTCTGGATAAAGTCCAACCCGCGCCCGCGCATCCGAAACGTCGCAGACTGCTCCCAGCCGCGCCGCGAATAGTACTGCGCGCCCACCGTCAGCTCCGACGACCGGCTCATCGCAAAGTAGATCTGCTCGCCGATCACAATACCCTTCAACGTCGAGTTGCCGATCACCGGAATCATAAAGCCGCTCTGCCGCTGACCTTCGCCCGTAGGGTGCGTTGCATAGGGCAGAAAGAACACCGGCACATTCAACAATCGAAAGACCGTCTTCGATGCGCGAGCCTGTCCATCGCGCACACTGAAGTGACCCGCAGACAACTGCCAGTCAGGCCTCGGCAACTGGCACGTCGTCACCGTGCCGTCATAAATATCGAACTCCGCCGGTCCGTTCTTCACCACCATCCGTCCCGTAAACAGGAACGGATTGCTCGTCGTGTACACCGTGCCACGCACGTTCGGACCGCTCATCAGGTCGCCCGCTGTGCTGCCCAAGACACTGCTCATCGGGGCATTGTTCCTGGGCGTCGCAAAACGCACACCCACCGATCCACTCACGTCGTAGAACTTGCCCGTCTCACTCTTGATGTTCAGCGTCGCGCGCGATGCCTGGATATTCTCGCTGCGATTGGACCCCGTCACCACGATGTGGCCCGTCGCCTCCAGGTCGCCCGTCGCCTGGTTATAAGCGATGCGGTCTGCCTCGACCCGATAATCGCCATACGTGATGGCGACATTGCCCTCCAACAGCAGGTTGTCGCCACTGCTTTTTTGCGAGATGCTCTCGATCACGACCTTCGTTCCGGCCGGTTCCGGCACAGGCACGGCCACCGGATACAGGTCTGCACCGGGCGAATCCGGCAGCCCGGCAGCCTCGTCCGCACGCGTCCGGTCCACACCCGAAGAGGCCGTACCATCCCCCACGGCCGGCGCGTTTGCGCTGACGTGTACGACGGGTGCCGAAGTCGTTACCTGCTGCGCGTGTGCCGGCGCTACAAGTGCCATGCCCACCGTGATACACCAGCAGATACAGGCTTCTGGGCGAGCGAACGCAAACTGCCCCAGGACCATGCTCCGGCCCCCTCGGCGTGTACGTTCCACCCGCGTAACTCGACCGAATGTGCCTCTGTTGACCACTGAAGTTTCTATTCTACGAAAGCGAGACGCCTTGAGCACCGCCAGCCCTCTCCCACTGCAGCCGTTGCCGACGTCCACCCTCTCCGAAGACGAAGCCCGCGCCCTCAAACAGCAGGTCGCCAGCCGCCTCGCCGAGCATCGCCAGCGCCGTCCGCGCACCCAGGACTCACAGCCCGCGCTCCCGCCTGAGAACGTCTCCCTCTCGCGCCACCGCGTCGCAGACCAGGTCGCCGCACGCTTCGCACGCACCGTCTCCTACCGCGACTTCCTGCAGCAGGAGGCCGAACAGGCCATCCGCCAGGCAGAAGCCGCCGCCGAAGTCGCACGCCGCAGCGCCGAAGCCATTACCGCCGCGCAACAGCAACTGCTCGACGAGATTGAACAGTGGCACCCCGAACCCAGCGCCACGCCCACAGGCCCGGCCGAGGTCATCACCTTCTCCGGCACCGCGGAAGAAGCTTCCTCACCGCTGCGCAGCGAAGCTCCCATCGAACTCCGCAGCGAGGCGACCTTCGCCCTGCGCAGTGAAGTCGCCGACGCTCTCCGCATCGAAGCAGAACTCCACGCCTCCGAAACGACCTTCAGCGCACCGGCCTCCACTGCCACGACCGTTTCCGGCAGCTTCACCGGCGCCTTCGCTGATGCAGCACCCTCCGCCGTCCGCACCGTCTACGTCGCATCCATCGGCGACGGCACCGCCGAAGAGTACGTCCCGGAGCCGGTCGAGCCATCCGTTGGCCTGCACGCCAACCTCATCGAGTTCCCGCGCCAGCTCGTCGCCGCACGCCGCGCCCGCCCACGCCTCGCCGAAGGTCCGCTGCGCGACGAAGCCGATAACTCGCCCGAACGCGCACAGCTCCGCATCTTTGAGGTTGAAGCAAGCTCCGTCTCCATCGAGCCCATGACCGAGAGCGTCCTGCCCGAATGGAGCACCATCCGGCTCGAGACGCCGCAGACCTTCACCGCGGAAGATCCCGACTCGCAGATCTCCTTCGCCATCCCGCTCTACGTCGCGCCCGTCTCTCAGCGCATCATGGCCGGTACCGTCGACGCCTGCTGCATCGCCACGGGCTTCCTGATGGCAGTCGCCGCCGCGGCCTACGCATCGCCCGCACTCCCCACCGGCATCACCGCAGCCATCGCCGCCGCTGGCTCGCTCTTCGCCTTCGCGCTGATGTACCTGATGCTCTTCTTCTCGCTCTCCGGCATCACGCCCGGCATGCGCTACGCCCGCATCGCCTTCTGCACCTTCAACGACGAGAACCCAACCCGCTCTGAGATGCGCCGCCGCATCCTCGCCCTGCTCCTCGCCAGCGCACCCATCGGCCTCGGCCTCGTATGGGCCTGCATGGACGAAGAAAAACTCGGCTGGCACGACCGCATCTCCCGCATGTACCCCCGCGCCTACTAAGCCAGGCAAAGGATCGGTACACTGATCGAGCGCCCCACATCCTGAAGGGATGTGGGGTTTCTCTTTTGGTCCAGGATGTAGCTTGATCGGAAGGGCTCAGCTCAGCCGGGTGCCCCATTCTTTCGCAGCTTCATCGCGAAAGGGTGGGTTATTCGCGCAGAGCGCGAACCGCTCTAACGTCGCACCACCCAATTCCCAAAGAACAACAAAACCACCCACGATAGGCTTACGTCAGCATGCCTGAAGCCTTCACCCCCCGCCGCAACCGCCTCATCCTCGCAGCGCTGTGGTTCTTTCTCTACGCCTCCTTCGCCCTGCTCTCCCCGCCGCTCCTCGACGACGCCGACTCCGTCCACGCCGAAGTCGCGCGCGAGATGATCCAGCGCCACGACCCCGTCACCCTCTACGCCAACGGCATCCGCTATCTCGAAAAGGCGCCCGTCCTCTACTGGTCCATGGCCGCCAGCATGCGTGTCTTCGGCGTCGGCACACCCCAGGCACGGCTGCCCCTCGCCATCTTCGCGCTCCTGCTCTTCCTGCTCACGGAGAGCTTTGCCCGTCGTGCCTTCGGCAGCGCACGCACCGGCCTCTACGCAGGCGTCGGCCTCATGCTCAGCTTCGGCCTCTTCATCTTCACGCGCATCCTCATCCCCGATGCCATCGTCTGCCTGTGGCTCACCGCCGCCATCTTCTGTTTCTGGCTGACCGAGCGCCACGGAGAAGGCCACGCCCCCGTTCTGCCCTGCCTCGGCTTCGCCGCGGCATGCGCCATGAACATCCTCACCAAGGGACTCATCGGCCTCGTCTTCCCCATCGGCACGGTGCTGCTCTACCTGATTGCCACCCGCGGCCTTCGGGGAACGCTGCGCCGCATCGGCCAGCTCAATCCCCTCTTCGCAGCGCTCGCCTTCCTCGCCATCGCAGCGCCATGGCACATCCTCGCCGGTCTCGCGAACCCTACCGAGGGCCATCCCGCAGGCCTGACCCACACCGGCCACGCCTGGATCTTCTGGAAGGGCTGGCAGGTCGGCTCGCCCGAGGTGGGCAGCGTTCACGGCTGGACCTGGTTCTACTTCATGAACGAGCACCTGCTGCGCTATCTGAACCTGCGCGTCCCGCGCGACTATGACACGGTGCCGCTGCTGCTCTTCTGGGGCCTCGTTCTCGTGTGGATGATGCCGTGGAGCGGCTTCCTCTTCAAGGCCGTCGCCGCAGCCCCTTGGCGCGCACTCCGCAGCCGCGCAACAGCGACAAAGCTCAACGGCGAAGCCCGCACCCTTCTGCTCTTCGCCATCGCCGGCCTGCTGCCGCTCGTCTTCTTCTCCTTCTCCACACGGCAGGAGTACTACGTCCTGCCCTCGCTGCCCTTCTTCGCTATCCTCATCGCCCGCTGGCTCGACCGCGAAGCCACCGAAGCCGAGACCATGACGGTGCCGCCCGTGCTCACCCGCGCAGGCCAGCGCATCTCCGTCGTGCTGCTCGTTGGCGGCACCATCGCCTCACTCGCATGCGTCTTCTTCCTCTTGCATACGCAAGCGCCGCCACCCAACGTGGACCTGGCCTCCCTGCTGCAGCAGAACCCCGGCGACTACGCCCTCTCCTTCGGCCACTTCCTGGACCTCAACGGCACCGCCATGGGCGCCTTCCGCCGGCCGCTCACCTTCACCGTCATCGCCCTCTTCGGCGGCACCCTCGGCAGTTGGTGGTTCCGCCGCAGCTTCCGCCCGCACGAAGCCAACATCGCACTCGCCGCTGGCACGCTCCTCTTCCTCCTCGCCGCACACATGGGCCTGACGATCTTCGCGCCGGTCCTCTCCTCTGCGAAGCTCGCCCGCGCTATCGCTCCGCTGGTCAAGCCCAATAACATGATCTGCATCAACGACGAATACGAGGCCGGATCCACGCTCGGCTTCTACCTCAAGCGCAGCGACATTCACATCTGGCACGGCCACTCCGCCAACCTCTGGTACGGCTCCTTCTTCACCGACGCACCCGGCATCTTCGAAACCGACCTCGCCATGCGCGAACGCTGGCTGGGACCGCAGCGCATCTTCCTGTGGACCGACCCGGCCAAGCTACCCAAACTGCCCGGCAAGACCTACGTCATCGCCGAAGGCGGCGGCAAAGAGATCGTCAGCAACAAGGCCGGCGACTACTAGCTTCTGAGCTTGTGTTTGCTCGGAAGCTTGTTCCCTTGAGCGACTGTCATCCCGTAGCGAAGCGGAGGGATCTGCATGTAAGCCGGTGCGTCAATCCCATGTCAGCGGGCAAAGACGTACATCCGTCCGCGCAAAGCGCGAACCAGCCACCAACAAGCCCACTGGGGTGGAAGTGCTGGCGCGCACCCCTACGCCGCGGGATGACAAACTGATTACAGGCACCCACCGCATCTGAAAGGCAACATGCGTCCCACCCCTCCCAACCACACACGTCCCATCTGGGCTGAGATCTCGGCCTCACGCCTGCGCGATAACTTCCACGCCCTGCAGGCAGCCGCAGGCACGCAGGTTCAGGTGCTCGCCGTCGTCAAAGCCGACGCCTACGGCCACAGCGCCACCGAGTGCGCACCGATCCTCGCCGCAGCAGGCGCCCAGTGGCTCGGCGTCACCTCGGCAGAAGAAGGCCTCGCCGTCCGCGCATCACTCGCCATCCTGCCGCAGGGCATGACGGCTCCGCGCATCCTCGTCATGTGCGGCCTGTGGCCCGGTGAAGAAGCCGGCATCCTCGACCGCGGCCTCACGCCCGTCGTCTGGGAGCCCTACCACCTCGACCTGCTCGAAGCCGAAGCCCGCCGCCGCAACCTGCCGCCGCAATCCGTCGCCGTCCACGCCGAGATCGACACCGGCATGGCCCGCCAGGGTGTCGCACCCGGCCCGCTGCTCGACCGTCTGCTCCAGCGCTTCGCACCCGATTCGCCCCTGAAGCTCGAAGGCGTGATGACCCACCTCGCATCGACCGAGATCGGCGACGACCCGCAGAACCAGGTCCAGATGATCGCCTTCGCCACGGCACTCCAGCAGGTGGCCGCAGCGGGCCTGCGCCCCGACTACGTCCACGCCGGCAACACCTCCTCAACCGACAGCGGCTACATGCCGCAGGACCTGCCCGCACTCGCCGCCAGCCTCGGCGCACAGGCCATGACCCGAGCCGGCCTCGCCCTCTACGGCTACGCCCTTCCACTCGAATCCGTAGAGCCTCAAAACCGGGTGTCCCACGTCCACGCACATACCGAAGACTTTCTAAGCCCGCGCCTGTCCCCAAAGCTCAAGCCGGTCATGACGTGGAAGACCCGCATCGTCAGCCTGCGTGAAGTCCAGTGCGGCGACACCATCGGCTATAACGCCACCTTCGTCGCACCGGTGACCATGCGGCTCGCTCTGTTACCCGTGGGCTACGCCGACGGCTTCCGCCGCAGCCTCTCCGCCTCCAATACACAGCCAGGCGGATCCGTGCTGCTCCACGGCAGGCGCGCACCCATCGTAGGCCGCGTCTCCATGGATCTCACCATCGTCGACGTCACCGCCGTCCCCCAAGTCAACATCGGCGACGAAGCCATCCTCCTCGGCGAATCCAATGGCAATCGCATCGGCGCAGACGACCACGCAAGAACCGCCGGCACCAGTGCCTACGAGATCCTGTGCGGCATCAGCGACCGCGTCCCACGCATCGTCGTTCCGTAACGGCCTCGCTTAGACGGAGAAGCCGGTGTCAAACTCGAGATAGTTCTCCAGATGATCGCGCAGCACGGCGTAGCACTCGCACGCCTGCGCCTCCAGCGCCGGACGGTCCAGCAGGCGGATGTTGCTGCGCGTATACGTCAGCAGACCGCGCTCCTTGAACGAACTCATCATTGCGGAGACGGTCGTGCGCCGCACGCCCAGCATCATCGCCAGAAACTCCTGCGACAGCGCCATCTCGTTCAGTCCTGACCGGTCCGAACACAGCAGGATCCATCGCGCCAGCCGTTGCGTGATTTCGTGGACCGCATTGCATCCGGCCGACTGCGTCGCCTGCGTAAGTTGCATCTGCACATACCGCAGCGCCAGCCTCTGGAACTCATCGCCGCGATGGAACTCCGCTTCGGCCAGATCCATCCGGCACGCATACCCGCTGCCCGGCATCTGCATGTAAATGCGGTTCAGGCTGCGCTTCACGCCCATGAAGCCGGAGACTCCGATGACCGACTCATTCCCGAACAGGCCAACTTCCACCTGCCCGCCGTCCTTGAAGGTGGTCGTCATCGACCCCACTCCCGACTCGATGAAGTAGAGGTGCCCGATCGCCTGCTGCGACTGCTCCAGCGGCCGCTCGACAGCCAGCTCCACCGGCCGCAACTTCAGGCGGCTAATGCTCTCCGCCGAAAGTCGCTGCAGGATCTTGTTGCGATATCCATGGGCCGGAGCCTCAAACGATTCCATGCTGCTCCTCATCCCGAAAGAGGAGTCCTCGCGGTGGATCGATCATATGCCACTCAGCGGACACAGAGAATGGCCGGGCCGCAGGCAATCTTTACCTGACCATCCCGGCCCCAGACTAGACACCAAGCTCAGAACGGATCGCGGAGGCGATCGCGTCCGCGTGGTGTCGCATAGCAGACTCATCCTCAGCCTCGATCATCACGCGAGCGAGCGCTTCCGTGCCGCTGTAGCGGATCACGACACGTCCGCTATCGAGCAGGGCGGTCTCTGCGTCACGGATCGTCGAAACGATCGACTGAATCGATTCAAGTGGCACCTTCTCGCGCACCTTGACGTTCACAATCACCTGCGGAAACGTCTTCAAATCCGCCGTCAACTCCGCCAGAGACTTGCCGCTGCGATGCACAATGTCGAGCAGCAACAGCGCCGTCAAAAGCCCGTCACCCGTCGTGCTGCGGCCCGTAAACAGGATGTGTCCGCTCTGCTCACCGCCCAGCGAAGCCTTCGTCTCCTGCATCTGCTGCAACACATACTTGTCACCCACCGGCGCCCGCAACATGCGGATTCCGCTGCGTTTCAACGCAGCCTCAAGCCCCATGTTCGACATCGTTGTAGCCACAACTGTGTTGTCATGCAACAGCCCGCGCTCCTGCAGATCGCGTGCGGCCAGCAGCATCACCGCGTCCCCATTGATCACACGGCCATTCTCATCGGCGAACATCGCGCGATCCGCATCGCCATCGAACGTGATGCCGATGTCAGCCTTGTCCTCGATCACATACTTCGCAACCACCTCAGGCTTCGTCGCACCACAGTCAACATTGATGTTGCGGCCATCGGGGCTTGCATTCCGAATGCGAACCTCACCACCAAGACCCGCAAAAAGCTGCGGCGCAACAGACGATGCAGCACCATTCGCGCAGTCGATCACGATGCGCTTGCCATCAAGGCTCAAACCATCCACAGCAGCCAGCAGAGACCGCACATACTCCGCACGATCGCTCTCTTCCACTGCAGGCGCAGCTTCATCATCTGCAGTCTCAATGTGATTGTTCGCAAGCTGCTTGAAGATCTCGTCTTCAATGGCAAGCTCGGTCGCATCCGGCAGCTTGTAGCCGTCGGGACCGAAGACCTTGATGCCGTTGTCCTGCCATGGATTGTGCGATGCGCTGATCACAATACCCGCGCTGAATCCGTGGGAACGCGTGAGATACGCAATGGCCGGCGTCGTGATGACACCCGCACTCTCAACGCTTGCGCCGCCCTTGCGCAGACCCGCCGTGATCGTCGCGGCGATCCACTCGCTCGACTCACGTGTGTCCATACCCAGGATCACGCGCGGCTGCTCACCGGCCCTGGCAACATGGTGCGCCAGTGCGACGCCAACCGCGAAGATGGTCTTGCGATCGAGTGGTGCTTCGCCGGCGACGGCGCGAATGCCGTCCGTTCCAAAGAGCTTTCTCATGCGGTGTCTGTCCCCGTTGGTCCTGCAGTATCGTTCTCGTTCTTGCTGAGCACACGCGAACGCAGCTCGCCTTGGCCCAGCCTGGTGCGAATCTCATCGCCCGCCGTTACATCATCGGCACTGCGCAGTAACTTACCTTCCGCGTTGAAGACAAGCGCATAGCCACGCTGCAAGACAGCAGTGGGTGACAACGCCTGCAGCCGTGTCTCCGCACGCGTCACGCGCTGCGCTGGCGTCCGAAGCAACGACGAACCGGTACGCAACAAACGCTCACGCAGCCGCTCATTCTTCGCCTGCGCACGCAGCACACTGCGATGCACATCCTGCCGCTGCAAACGTTCCGTCAACATGCGCAGCCGCGCAGCACGCTCACGCAACAGCGCCTCGGTCGCAGCCTCAAGACGAAAGCGATCCTGATCCACGCGCTGCTGGCGACGACCGATACTGTCGCGTATACGCGCAAATGCACTGGCAGCCGAGACACGCGTGAAGCGCTGCTGCGCATGCATCTGCTGATAGCGCATGGCGCGGAAGAGCCTGGCCGCAAGCGATTGCACACGCTCTTCCACACGATGCTGCGCAGCCGTGACCAGTTCTGCAGCGGCAGACGGTGTGGGCGCGCGAAGGTCCGCAACAAAATCCGCAATGGTGAAATCCGTCTCATGCCCGACGGCCGAGACCACCGGCAGTTCGCTGTCGGCGATGGTGCGCGCAAGAGCCTCATCGTTGAAGCCTGCAAGATCCTCAGCCGATCCACCACCGCGCGCGATCACGATGACGTCCACGTTGTGCTGCGGATTCGCGTTGAAGTAACGCAGCCCACGTGCCACGTCGCCGGCGCATGTCACGCCCTGCATGGCCGCAGGAAAGACAAGAATGTCCAGGCAGGCATGACGACGACGAATCACGGTGACGATGTCCCGCAACACCGCGCCCTTCGTCGATGTGATGACGCCGACAGTGCGCGGGAAGGCAGGCAACGGCCGCTTGCGTTCCAGCTCAAACAGACCCTCGGCACGGAGCTTTGCCTTCAGTTGTTCGAACGCAAGCTGCAGCGCACCGGCGCCGCGCGGCTCCAGTGTTTCCGCGATCAGTTGCAGCTGTCCGCGACTCTCAAAGACCGACACGCGACCACGCGCCAGCACTGCAAGTCCATCGGTCGGCTTGAAGCGCAGCAGAGCTGCCTCGCGCCGGAAGAGCACGACAAGCAGTTGTGCGTTGCCATCTTTCAATGTGAAGTACAGGTGGCCGCTGGGTGCGGGGCGGCAGTTGGAGATCTCACCCTCTACCCACACATCGCTGTACTCGCGTTCCACCTTGCCGCGCAGCGCACTCACCAGCTCCGCGACCGCCCACAGCTTGCGCTGTTGCGGCACCAGTGGCGGCGATGCAGGCGCCTCGATGCGTTCGCGCTCGGCGATCACATCCGCGATGGTGACAGCAGAATCGTCCGCAGCAACCTCGGGTTCTGAGAAGAGCAGGCCGAACTGTCCAAGCCGGTCAGGCTTCGGCTTGAGCGACGATGGCGGCCCGGAGGACCTGCCAGTCGCTGCTCTGCGCCGGATCAACTGAGCGAGCGATGCTGGTGGGTTTTCCGGAGCCGCCATGGTGTCTGCGAAGCCCTTCTGCGTTACCGCGCGGCAGGTCCGCTCAGCTTCTGCGTTGCGATCTCAGCCGATGCGCTCTTCGGATCTTTGTCCTTGATCTGCGCATAGATCTTCTTTGCCTCAGCCTGCTTACCATTGGCCTCGTACATATCGGCCAACTCAAGCTGTGCCAGGCCCGCAGGCACCAGCGTGCTGGGCTTTGCAATGACCTTGTTGTACTGCTCGACGGCCAGCGACTCACGCGCGGTGCCGCGATACAGACCTGCAAGTGCCATCTCTGCCAGCGTGCTGACGTCGTGGTTCCAGCTATCGGCAGACTTCTTCAGCAGCTTCTCCGCAGTCTCATTCTGGCCGGTCTGCATGGCTGTTACGCCCTGCAGATAGAGAGCGTTACGGCCCGCGTCGGTGCTGCTGTACTTGTCGGCAACGGCAGCAAACTGTACGTTCGCTGCCTTGGCGCGCTCTTCCACACTGCTGAAGCTGCGAGTGCCCGCGGGCACAGGCTGCTGGGGCGTCGCGATGGGCGCGTCGTAGGTCTGCATTGCCTCGGCCAGGGCATTGCTGGCAGCCTCAGACCGGTGGCTGCTGAGGAACGCGAAGACACCGGCGATGACGATCAGCACAACCACGGCAACCGCCAGGCGGATGGCGAGCGGCCGGTTGTTCTGAATACGGTCGGCGAATGCGGTGCTGCTGCTGTTGGTGTTGACGGCGAGCGGGCCGTCTTCACGGATGGCGAGCGGCTTGGTGCGGGTGGGTGTATCCACGGTCATGAATCCTTTGGCGGCGCGAATGGCCGCAGATGAGCCGGCGCAGATGCGGAATCCGCAGATACGTGCGCCACCCGTAAGTCTAGCAGCGGCGTCCGGGAGGGGCAAAAGGAACGCCCTCAGCCCCCTCCGCTTGCCCATCGTTCCGCGAAACCATACTCTGAAGACAGCACCGTTGAAGGATGGGCACAGGCATGTATGAGGACTTTCGCGTAGTCGACAAATGGACCGGCGAGCAGTTGCACTGCGTTTGGAAGGCGACCATCGTCGCCATTGCAACGCGTCACGCCGACGCCACGGATATCCGGTTCGACGTGAACGGCCGCCCCATGTGGATCGCCATGCCGAACGTCGCGTGGGTACAGATGAAGCGCTCCACCGGCTACGTCATCACCGACTACTCCGCAGCGCAGGCCGCCGGACGCTACCTGAAGACCATCGTCGAGAACGGCTATGACAACGGCCGCGAGATGTACACCATGACCGTTGAAGAGGTTCTGACGAACGTGAAGGCCGTAGTCGATCAGGCGGGCAGCACGCTCAACCTGCCTCCCCTGCCGGTCATCAATAACGACGTCAAGCCCGAAGAGTACGCGGGACACCTGCCGGCCGAGGGCTAAGCCCGGGTCGGCACCGTGGAGTATGCTGGTCAGCGTTCCGCGGAGTGCTCATGCTTGATCGTCGAAGCTTCCTTGCCACGCTGCCCGCCGCCGCGCTTCTGGCGCGCACATCCTTCAGCCAGATGACGCCGCCCACGCTGGGCACGCAACGCGCCTTCGTCGGCAGCACCGGCAAAGAGGCGCAGGGCATCTTCTCCACCTACTTCGATCCCAAGACAGGCGCCTTCTCGCAGCCGGAGATGGCCGCAAAGCTCCCCGGCAACGACTGCATGGCGCTGCATCCTGAGCGGAAGCGCCGACTGTACACGACCAGTGTTATCAATGGCATCGCTGGCGTAGCTGGCTTTGAGATCGTCGACACGCCGGACCTGCTGCACCCCATCAATCAGGAGACGGCCAAGGGTATGGGCCCGAACTTCCTCTCGATCGACCCCAGCGGCCGCGTGGCCATGGAGGCGAACTGGGGCAGCGGCGACATCTCGACCTACCAGATCGCGAAAGACGGCACGCTGTCGCCGTACGTCGAGCACATTGAGTACGGCGCGGAGCATCATGGCCCCGAACCAGTCCAGGTGCACAGCCGTTGCCACTCCATCCTGACAGCTCCGGGTGGAAGGTTCGTCCTGGTGAATGACTTCGGTGCCGACCGCATTTACGTCTACGCGCTGGACGCTGCCACGGCAAAGCTGACACCGCACGATCCTCCGTTCTACCAGGCTGCACCGGGCTCCGCGCCGCGTCACTTGGTCTTCTATCCCGGCGGCAAGTGGATCTACTGCAACAACGAACTGACCAACACCGTCGACCTGCTGGCATGGGACGAGAAGCGCGGCACGCTGACGAAGGCGGGTTCGTGGACCACCCTGCCAGCCGACGCACCGCCCAAGTGCCGCACCGCGGACATCACCCTCTCCGCCGATCGCCGCTTTCTGTACGGCAGCGTTCGCGGTCTGGAGAGCATGGTGGTCTGGGCCGTCGGCAAGGACGCCAGGCTGCAGGAGATTCAGCGGACGAAGGTGGAAGGCGTGGAAAACCGCTGCGTCACCATCGACGCCACAGGCAAGTGGCTGGTAGCGGCGAACCAGCGCAGCAACGACGTCACGGTCTTTCCGCGCGACGCGAAGACGGGCAAGCTGGGTGCTGCGGCCAGCAGCATCAAGATCGCCGGCGCATGCTTCGTGCTGTGGGCTTAACGATGTTTGTGCGCCGTCTTTCCGTTGAATGTGTGGACGCCGCAGGCATCGCGTCGCCATGTCCCGTCAAGGCCATCGACAGTTTTTGCATGCGTAACTTCACCAATGATGCGGTCTTTGACGACACGCTGCCCGTCGGGGACGGTCTACTGGAGGCCGGCTTGCGCGTGCCGCTGGACCTGCTGGAAGAGCGCATGACCGACTGGTTCCGGCGCAAGCGGTATCTCGCTGAGGGCGACACACTGCGCGTCACCGAGATGGTTCGTTGAGCGCTGAGATCTGTTTCGGCTGCCCCGCAGGATTGGGCCAACCGGCCTGCAATGTGCCAACATCGTTAGCGAAGACCTTCAGAGCCGGAGCAGCAGAGCATGTCGATCGAACGTATCTTCCTGGGCACCAGCGGCACCGATGGCCGCGGCGTGTACACCGCCACCTTCGACACGGAGGCCGGCACGCTGGCGGTACCGACCCTCGCAGCCGAGCTGCCCAAGGCCAGCTTCCTCTGCTTTGACGGCCGCAACGAAAACCGCCTGCTGGCCATCTCGCAGGAGCCGGGCGCGCCCGCCGGCGAGGTCGCCTGCTTCCACATGGATGTTGCGGAAGCGAAGCTGACGGAGGTCCATCGCGCCAGCACGCAGGCGCCCGGTGCCGTGCATCTGTCGGCGCAGGGCAGCACCGTTGTCGTAGCGAACTATGTCGGCGGCTCGGCTGCGTCGTTCCACATGGACGCCGATGGCGCGCTGCATCCGGCATCGTTTTACCAGTTCAACGCGGCTGACCACGGCCCCGACCCCAAGCGGCAGGATCACTCCTACGCACACGCTGCAGACATCACGCTGGACGGCGGCTATGTACTCATCAATGACCTCGGACTCGACCGCATCCACATCTTCAAACTGGCCCCGGCGACCGCGAAGATGACGCTGCACGGCGAGTGGAAGTCCGCTCCCGGTGCGGGTCCGCGGCACCTGGTGCTGCACCCGAACGGCAAGTGGGTCTACAACATCGACGAGATGGCGTGCACCATCAACCAGCTTGCATGGGACGCGGATGCAGGCACGCTGACGACCCTGCAGACCGTCGAAACCCTTCCCGAAGGTGTTAGCAAGACCGACGTGCGCGCCTGCGACATGGTCTTCAGCAAAGACCTGCGTTTCCTGTTCGCAGCGAATCGCGTGCACGAAGACTTCGTCGTCTACGCGCTGGATTCGCACACCGGTGCGCTGACACTCGTGCAGCGCCTTGCGAATCCCGGCAAAGAAGCGCGGCACATCGCCGTCGACCCGTCGGGCAAGTGGTTCCTGGCCGCGAACCAGTTCTCGAACGAAGTCTCGATCTTCCCGATTGACACAGCGACCGGGAAGCTGGGCGATCGCACCAGCTCCACCAACATCAACAATCCAAGCTGCCTGTTGTTTGGCTGAAGAGAGAAGAGCGATGCAGACACGTCGGCAGTTTCTAGGCAGTGCCACGGCAGGAGCAGCGTTGTTGCTGCACGGTACAAGCGCATCCGCGCGCGAGGCTTCGGGGACGCTGCGATTGTTCCTCGGCACCAGCAGCCAGTCAGAGTTTGCCGGCAAGGGCGAGGGCATCTTTCTCGCATCCTTCCACAACGGCCGACTCGGCATCCCGCGGCTGCTGACCAAGGCAAGCAGCCCCAGCTTCCTCGCAGCGCCGCAGGCCGGCCACCCACTCTTCGCAGTCCTCGGCGGTGACGGCGGGCAGTCACAGGCAGCCAGCTACGTGGTGTCGCAGGGTACGGATGTTGCGACAACCACGCTGACACCCATCGCTACCGCCAGCTCCAGCGGCGGTGGTGGCTGCCATGTCAGCGTCTCTGCGGACGGCACTTGCGTACTCGTCTCAAACTACGGCGGCGGCAGCGTTGCTTCGTTCCGTGCGGACCCGACGGGCAAACTGACGCAGGCCAACGCCGTCCAGTTCCCACCGGCCGAGCACGGCCCGGTGAAGGATCGTCAGCAGGGTAGCCACGCGCACTCGGCATTGATCTCGCCCGACGGCGACTTTGTGCTGGTCAACGATCTTGGCCTCGACCGGATCCACATCTTCGGGCTCGATCACGCAACATCCAAGCTGACACCACACAAGCCGGATCACTGGGCGTCGGAACCCGGCGCTGGGCCCCGCCACCTCGTCTTCCATCCCAACGGCCGTTGGATCTACTGCATCTGTGAGCTGAACTCGACCGTGGTGCAACTGCAATGGAATGCGACGCACGGCGTCCTCACCACGAAGAGCGTTGTGAACACCCTGCCCGCGGGCGTCGATCCTGCGAAAGCGCGTGGATGCGAACTGGTCTTCTCCAAGGACATGCGGTTCCTCTACGCGGCGAATCGGCGCGCGAGTGAGAGCTTTGCTGTCTTTGCGGTCGATGCAACGACCGGCGCGCTGACACCGATCCAGCACAAGGCGAACCCCGGCCTGGAGGCTCGCCACATCGCCGTCGATCCTTCGGGCAAGTGGTTCCTGGTCGCTAATCAGTTTTCCGGCGACGTGACTGTCTTTGCACTGGATAACGCAACCGGTAAGATCGGTGATCGCGTGTCAACGATTCAGGTCAGCGGCGCGAGCTGTCTGCTGTTCGCCTAGAGCGGCGATCTACAGCACCAGCTCCCAATGCTGGCCGACCAGCGAAGCACCGAAGCTCTCGTGCGGCTCTTCGGTGACCAGCGTAAAGCCTTCGCTCTCGTAAATTCGGCACGCTGAGGTAAGTATGCTGTTCGTCCACAGCGTCAGCTTCGTATAGCCGGCCTGGCGTGCAAACGCGATGCATGCGCGAACCAGCGTTCGTCCCACGCCAAGGCCGCGCGCCGCAGGTTCCACCAGCAACAACCGAAGTTTCGCCGTGCCTTCTGCGGAAGGATCGCGCACCAGGAAGACGCAGCCCAGAAAGACACTATCGCGCTCAGCGATCCAGCAGCGTTCGCGCTCGGGTTCAAGCTGCTCGATAAAATCTGCCGCGATGCGTGCGACCAGCGCCTCAAAGCGTTCGTCCCAGCCAAACTCCTGCGCATACAAAACGCCGTGCCGATGCACCACCCAGCCCATATCTCCGGGTCTGTTCGGTCGCAGCGTCACGGCGCTTGTATCGTCCATGCGTGGCTACTCGTTGTAGTGCAGAAGGCTGTAGACGTCGACCTCGGGGAACTTCGAGCGGCCCTTCAGGAAGTCGAGTTCCACGGCGAAAGCAACGCCGGCAATCTCGCCGCCAAGCTGCTTCACCAGTTGCACGGTCGCCTGCATGGTCCCGCCGGTTGCGAGCAGGTCATCGACGATGACCACGCGCTGACCGGGCTGGATAGCATCCAGGTGGATCTCAAGCGAGTCGCTGCCGTACTCCAGGTCGTAGGTCACCTTGGCGGTCGGGGCGGGCAGCTTCTTCGGCTTGCGAACGGGCACAAAGCCCGCATTCAACCGGTAGGCCATGGCCGGGCCAAAGATGAAGCCACGTGCCTCAATACCCAGCACCAGGTCGACCTGCTTGTCGATGTAGTACGCCGCAAAGGCGTCAATCATCTGCGCAAAGCCGGCCTTGTCCTTCAAAAGCGTGGTGATGTCGTAGAACAGGATGCCGGGCTTGGGGAAGTCGGGGACGGTACGGATGAGCTCCTTCAGGGGCTCGCAATTGATGGTGTGCGACATGCGTCCATTGTAACGGCGAGCCTAGAACGCGCCTTCGATCACGAACTCCTTCAGGCCCTCCGCCTCGGCGTCCTGCAGCTCGTGAATACGAACCCGGTCCACACGGCTGCCACGTGATCCCTTGCGGATCGCAGCTTCCAGCTCTTCAATCTGCTCGGCTGAGCCTGCCGCCACAGCTTCCACGTGCCCTGCGGTGGTGTTGCGCACCCATCCGCGCAGCCCGAGTTCTGCCGCCTCGCGATGCACGAACCAGCGGAAACCAACACCCTGGACGCGTCCTTCAACCTGGTAATGACGAACCATAGCGACGATTCTAAACGTGGCCTTCTGCCGCTACGCAGCGCGCTCGCGCAGGTGACGAAGGATCTCCTCCGCCACCAGCGTGGGATTCTCCCGCTGCGGAAAATGCCCGACGCCGTCGATCAGGATCCGCTGGTAGCCGTTCGTAAAGTACCGGCCCATGCCGTCGCTGCTCTCCGGCAGGCCGCAACGATCTTCAAGCCCGTGCAGAAATAGCGTCGGGACATCCAGCGTTACGGTGCCCTCAAAGCGAGCCTGCAGCACCGCATAGTTCGGGTCCAGCGGCGAATGTCCCCAACGCGAACGATAGCTGTGCAGCACCACCTCGGCAAAATCCTTACCAGTCCAGCTCTTCGCCGCCTCCTCCAGATCCGCCGGCGAGTACCAGCCCTCCGGGCTCCACGTATCCCACATGCGCTTGCCGTAGGCCACCGGGTCACGGCGAAACTCCTTCATGCCGGGATCGGTGCAAAGAAACCACTGGTACCAGTACGCCTGGGCCTGCGGCAGTGGCGGCGCCTTCGCCGCGCCGGGCCGAAATACGGAGGACAACACCACCATCCGCTGCAGCCGCTTCGGGAACAGCGCGGCCAACGCATAGCCGGTGCTTGAGCCCCAGTCATGTCCCACAAAATCAAAGGTCTTCAGCTTCAGCGCATCCGCCAGGTCGATCACATCCTGCGCAAACGCAACAGGCTGCCCCGTCCGACGAGGGTTCCGCCCAAACAGGTGCGACCGAAACTCCGAAAGGCCATAGCCGCGAAGGTACGGCACAATCGTCCGGTAGCCGGCCGCATGCAGAGCCGGCAGCACCTTGTCCCACGTTCGCGGCGAATCCGGCCAGCCGTGCACCAGAATTACGGGCTTGCCACCCTTGGGGCCGCCCTCTTCGAATACCAGCTTCAGATCGGAGGTCTTGATCTCATGAACGCGCATGGTTCTAGGATGCTCCTGAGCGCGCCACGAAGGCTAGTTCTGAAATGTGCGGTGGACCTATGTCGTCCTGAATCGATTGGTTTTCCGTGAGACGCCGGACCGAACGCCACCAAACGACAAGGGGCCACCGAAGTGACCCCTGTCTCATGACTTGCTGCGGGCTTTTACGCGCGCGACATGTAAGCGCCTTCCGCCGTATCGATGCGGATCTTCTCGCCTTCGTTGATAAACGCGGGCACCTGCACAACGAGGCCGGTCTCGGTCGTCGCGGGCTTCGTCACGGACGATGCCGTTGCCGAGCGGATGCCAGGCTCCGTCTGAACGACGAGCATCTCGACTACCGTCGGAAGTTCCACGCCGACGGGCTTGTCGTCGATGAAGCTGATGTCGATCTTGATGTTTGGCAGCATAAAGTCCACGGCATCGCCCAGAATGTCGCGGCCCAGCGTCGTCTGCTCAAAGTTCTTCATATCCATGAAGATGTAGTCGTCGCCGTCCTTGTACAGGAACTCCATCTCAACATCATCAACGATGACGCGATCGATCGCGTCGCCCGAGCGGAAGCGGTGCTCGAAGATGGCGCCGGACTCAAGATTACGCAGCTTGGCTTGGATAAAGGCGCGCAGGTTGCCGGGCGTGCGGTGCTCCACGGCAAAGACCGAGTGCAGCTTGTCCTTGTGCTTGATGACCATACCGGGACGCATCTGTGTGGCGGGAATCGACATTGAAAACTTCCTGTTGGTGCAGATCTCTCGGTCCGGGAAAGGTAGCAGAATCCGCAAACTGATCGGACCCGCAGGCACCCGGGCCGCAGGATTGATTGTAGCGCGGTGCCTAGCGGCCCTGCAGCAGCGCGAGTACCGGTTCGCCTGTTGCGCGATCCACTCCCACTAGGGTCGCGGCCTCCTCGCCCAGCCGGTCAAAGCAGGCAACGCAGAGGTCATGCAGCAGCATGCGGTCAGAGACAGTCAGTGCTTGAACGGCGTCAACCATCCCCTCAGGCGTGACAGGCGCGAGCGTAGCTTCCAGGGCGAGCAGCCGTACCCGCAACTCTTCATCGGCCAGCGCAACCTGCTGCGGTCCGCGCAGAACAGCGTTCAGGGTATTCCCCAGCAGCACCCACGTATTCAACTTCAGTTCCTGATCCATTCGCAGGTCTCGGCCTAACGGCCCCCGCCGAAGAGGCGGCGGAACATGCGCCCAATCGCCCGAAATGGATTAGGACCGGCGGGCGGAGGCGCAGCGTTTTCGACGTGGAGATTCGTAGCGACGGGCTCGGCGGCCGCGGGGGCGCTCGGGTTGGCTTGAGGCGCAGGCGATGAAACGCCAGCGCCGCTGCCCGCAACCACAGGCGCAGGGGCACCAACCTCAGCCGCAGTCGTCGTCTGACCCGGCGGCCCGCTCACCGCCCCTGTTTCGCCGCTGTAGTTCAGTTGCGAGGTCACCTGGGCATGCACTTCACCCGCAGGAGCGGGTGGTGTCTCCGGCTTCACAAGACCCTGGCTCACGGCCTCCGGGAACGGATTGGCCTTAGCGGCCTCGGTTAGAGGCCTGATCTTCCCGTCGCCGCGATTGCCTTTGCCAGCCAGCACCAGATTGTCGCCGTTCCGCGGACAGCCGCAACTGTTGGCCTCATGGTCAACGACCTCACGCAGACTGCCGTGCTCGAACAACACACGCTGACCCGGCCGGACGAAGTACGTCGCATCGCCAAAGGTCTCGGTCACATGCAGCACGGGCGCTTCCTTACCCACATTCTCTACGCAGGTGTCACCGCTGGGCACCACGCGAATGCGCAGATCCAGGGCAGCCGCGCCCGAAAGCTCAAACCGCAGATCCGGCGTCAGGATGCTGTCCGTCTTCTCCGCCGCCATATGGATCTCAACCGCGCCGCGATCCAACGCCAGCATCAGTGGCGGCTTCGCCGTTTGCATCGTCGGCTGCGAGATATGGACAGATGAGCCGCCGCACACCTTCACCTCGCCTCCACGCTTCAGACTGATTTGCGCGGGCACCGCTCCGGCCGACACCGCGGCACTATTCCCAATGGTGGCGCGGCCGTTGCTCACCGCGACCATGCCGCTCACCTCCGCGCCCTCGGTCTTCAGCGAACCGAGCGGGGCTTGCGCCAGAAGCCCAACGGGCGTCAGGATCATTACGCCAGCCAAAGCAAGGCGTGCAACCCCCTCGACCATTGCTAGTTCTCTCGCGGCGATGGGGCGGGGTGGCATCCGTTTACATCTTCAGGAAGTTTTCAATGAGTCGCTTGCCGCCACTGGTCAGCACGCTCTCCGGGTGGAACTGCACGCCTTCAATGGGCAGCGAACGGTGGCGCAGGCCCATAATGACCTCGCCCTCCGGATCCTGCGTGCGCGCAGAAATCTCCAGTTCGTCCGGTAGTCCCTCCGGACTCACCACCAGCGAGTGGTAGCGCGTGCAGATCATGTCCTGATCCAGGCCCTCGAAGATCGTCTTGCCGTCGTGCTGCACGGAACTCGTCTTGCCATGCATTAACCGCGCCGCACGGATCACATTGCCGCCAAAGGCCGCGCCCAGCGCCTGGTGCCCAAGACAGACACCCAAAATCGGCGTCGGCTTCCCCTTCTCCGCATAGTGCCGGATCAGGTCGATCGAAACGCCTGCCTCCTGCGGTGTGCAGGGGCCGGGCGAGATCAGAATGCGGTCGGGCTTAAGCGCCTCGATCTCCGCAGGCGTCAGTTCATCGTTGCGACGGATCACCATCTCAGCGCCCAGTTCGCCCATGTACTGCACCAGGTTGTAGGTGAACGAGTCGTAGTTATCCAGCACAAAGACCATCGCGCGAAGCCTCACCCACAAGTGTAACTGCCGGAAACGCTTGGGTAGCTGCGCCATTTGCAGGGTGGGCGCAAGCTTCAGTCAGTACGGGCCTCGCGATTCCCGAACTTGCACTCACCCGCGCAGATACCTCCAAGCAACGCCACTTCGAACGTATTGCTCTCAGATATAAGCCGCAGTCAAGCGCAGTCATGCGAATCGACAAGCTGCCGATAACCGAGAGGAAAGGGGAAATCATGGTGCGCGTCTCGACTGTCGCTGCTGCTCTTCTGTTCTCACTGCCCGTCTGCTGCTCCGCCGCCACGGAACACGAATCCCCTGTCCTGATAGCAGCCGCCGACTCCGTGCCTTCCCTGCCCATCAATCAGCCAGACGCGCGTCCACTATCCTCTGGCGTGATTGCTCTGCCGGAAGAACCCGCGGGCCAGTTGCCGGGCGCACCGCTGTCGCTCTACCTGTTCCGCCTGCGCGGCAGTGTAGAAACCGCGCCACCAGCACTGAACGAACCCATCGAACAGATGGAAGCGCCTCGCTTCGACGACCAGTCGATGCTGCACAGGATTCAGGCCTCGCCACTGGCGCCCGTCTCACGCCACATTCGTGCCGACAAGTTCAACACCAATGACGCCGTGGCCAGCGACTTCGCCATCTGCTACCGGCTGAACAGGCGCTCGAGCCTGCAGGTCATCCCCGGCGACCCCGCACCTGTAAAGCTGCCCATCACCAGCATGGCAAACAACATGGGCGTCACTGTCGGCATGGTGCTTCGCCTGTCGCGCTCGCACTAACTGAACCTCTATCGCTTCGCCTGCATATCTTTCCAGGGAATCCGCGGGATCTCAAACACATCCTTCGTCGTCGCGTAGCCGCCACCACCATGCATGCGCCCGATCAGGCGCATCTGCGCCGGGTCGAGATGCAGCCGCGACTCGTCTTCGAAGGCATCATGCCGGATATGCATCTCGAAGACCTGCGCCAGCAGGATCGTGCTGCTGCCACCGGGTTCGATGATCTGGAAGGTACGGCACTCCAGCGACACCGGTGAACCCGCGATTCTCGGCGGTGCCACCTGCAGACTTGGAACCGTCTCCAGCCCGGCCAACAGCAACTCGTCCATGCCGCGCGGTGCGTCCGTCGCCGTGACGTTCATCGCCACCGCAAGCTCCTCCGGCACCATGTTCACCACCAGCTCACCCGTGCGGCGGATGTTCGACAGCGTATCCTTGCCATCGCGATCCGGAGCCGCAGAGAAACCCACAAAGATCAGCGGCGGGTCCGCCGAAACAACATTGAAGAACGAGAATGGAGCCGCATTCGGTTTGCCATCGTCATCGAGCGTGGTAATCCACGCGATGGGCCGCGGCAGGATGGTGGATGCCAGCAATTTGTATGTATCGGACTTAGGCAGTGTGCGGAGATCGAATGCGGCGTGCGTGTCGCTCATGGGTATTGGATGATCGCAACCACCGGCGGGTGCCCCATGTCTCGAAGAGACACGGACTGATCCCATCTCATTAAGCCCGGGAACGAGCCCGTTCGATCGCCCGGACCACAGCCTTCGACTTGTTGACCGTCTCTTCAAACTCCGTCTGCGCAACTGAGTCCGCCACCACGCCGCCACCGCTCTGGATATACCCGGTGTCGCCGTGCATGAAAAGCGTGCGGATCGCGATGCAGCTATCAAGATTGCCGCTGAAGTCCGCATAGAAGACGCTGCCGCCGTAGACGCCACGGCGCGTCGGCTCCAGTTCTTCGATGATCTCCATGGCGCGGATCTTCGGCGCACCGCTGAGCGTCCCCGCAGGGAAGCACGAGCGGAACGCATCCACCGGAGCCATGCCCTCACGCAGCTTGCCTTCCAGCGCGCTCACCAGGTGCATCACGTGGCTGTATCGCTCGATGAACATCAGGCGCTGGACGTTGACACTTCCAAACTCGCTGACGCGGCCAAGATCGTTGCGTCCCAGGTCGACGAGCATCACGTGCTCGGCCGTCTCCTTCGCATCGCGCAGCAGATCTTCCTCCAGCCGCTTGTCGCTGGCTTCATCGTCGCCGCGAGGGCGTGTCCCGGCGATGGGATGGTATTCAATACGGCGGTCGTGAACGCGCACCAGCAGCTCCGGCGACGATCCGACAATGTGTGCCGGCGTCTCCGTCTTCGATCCGGGGGCCTGCATCGGGAATCGGAGGAAGTACATGTACGGCGAAGGATTCACAATCCGCAGCGAACGGTAGATCTCAAACGGATCGACCTCCGGCGTGCAATCGAACCGCTGCGAAAGAACGCACTGGAAGATGTCGCCGGCGGTGATGTAGTTCTTCACCGTTTCGACGGCTTTCATGTAGTCGCGCTTCTTCGTGCGCGGGGTCAACTCTAACGGACCGAGCGGCTTCCGGCGCTTCGAAACGGTGGGCAGCGGTCCGGCCAGCTCCTGCTCCAGACGATCCAGCCGCTTCAGAGCGCGCTTGTAAGCCTTGGCAGCGTCCGGTTCGCGCGTCAGATCCGCCGTCAGGATCAGGTAGATCTCTTTCTTGACGTGGTCGAAGGCCAGCACCTCGTCGAAGAACATCAGGCACGCGTCGGGCACGCCCAGTTCATCGATCGCCGTCTCCGGCAGCCGCTCGATCTGGCGCACAACGTCATACGCAAAGAAACCGACGGCGCCGGCCGTAAACGGCGGCAGGCCGGGCAGCTTGGCAGGATTGTGTTCGCTCAGCGCGCGCTTTAGCTCTTCGAAGATGTCGCCTTCAAACCGGCGCGACTTTTTGCCCTCCGTCGCGACGATCGACGTGCCGCGCGAAACCAGCTTTTTGTACGGCCGGATACCGATGAATGTGTATCGGCCCACTCGCTCGCCGCCCTCGACCGACTCCAGCAGAAAAGCCTCGGGCTCTTCCGCGGCGATACGCAGAAAGGCGGAGACCGGCGTTTCAAGGTCGGCGGTAACGGTGCGATAGACGGGGATGAGAGTGTGCTTCTTCTTCGCAAGCGCGAGGAACGACTTCTCATTCGGTGTGGCGATCTGGCTTTGCTGGCGGGGCATGTCGGCTGACAACCATCGTACAAGGCGATTGGGAGTACGAGATGCATTCAGACAAGCGAACACCCACGGCGGACCGAAGATCGGTCCTTCCGTGGGTGCAAAGCAAAGAGTGGGGCAGCTTGGCGGCTAAAGACTGCGGCCATCGTCAGGGGGCATACAAAGTAGTGCAATGAAGCAAGGACACACCACTGAAGCAAGTACCATCAGCGCAAGAATCAGGTAATTCATCGGTACACCTCACGCTCTCTTGTTCTAAGAAGCAGGAGCTTTTCCACGAATGCAGTCCACCAGACCCAAAGGGTGCGGCAGGAGCGATCCGGCTCACGTCGGATCGCTCAACTGAGTTCGCTATCGCCAACGCCGGAGCGTGTCGCGATATAGCAGGGGAGACCGAGCATGCAGAGATAAATCAACGCCACAAAAAATTGGTGCAAGGTGATCTCTTTCCGGAGGAAACATCCGTGTGTTCCTTCTCTGCAACTACCTTCGCCCATAGACCATGGGGCGCGGTATCCAACGTTGGGGAAAGACTGCAGAACGCTCAGGGGAGTCACTGTAACTTTCGCGGTAGCCGCACCGACCCCGGCGGGGCAATGAAATAATCAGGAGGTCATCTGCAGTCGGAAGCAGTTTCGCCTGCCGAATTCAATCTCAGGTTCGCAATGGAAGGAAGCCCTAAAAATGATCGATCTCCTGGCCCCACTCACCGTCTCTGACCCGGAGATCGCCGCACTCGTCGAGAAAGAAGTCGTCCGCCAGCACGATGGCCTGGAGATGATTGCCAGCGAAAACTTCGTCTCACGCGCCGTTCTGGAGGCTGCAGGCACCGTATTCACTAACAAATACGCGGAAGGCTACCCGGGCAAGCGCTACTACGGGGGCTGCGAAGTGGCTGATGTCGTTGAAAACATTGCTCGTGATCGCGCGAAACAGATCTTCGGCGCAGAGCACGCCAATGTGCAGCCCCACAGCGGTTCGCAGGCTAACGCCGCAGCGTACATGACGCTGATCAACCCGGGCGACACCATCCTCGGCCTGGACCTGGCGCACGGCGGCCACCTGACCCACGGCCACAAGCTCAACTTCAGCGGCAAGCTCTACCGCATCGTCGGCTACCAGGTTCGCAAAGACACCGAAACCGTCGATTACGACGAACTCGCAGCACTTGCCGAACGCGAACGTCCGAAGGTAATCGTCGGCGGCGGCAGCGCCTATCCCCGCATCTGGGACTTCGAGCGCATGCGCGCCATCGCGGACTCTGTCGGCGCCTTCCTCATGGTCGACATGGCTCACTTTGCCGGCTTGGTCGCCGGTGGCGCGCACCCGTCGCCGGTGCCGCACGCCCACATGGTCACCACCACTACCCACAAGACGCTGCGCGGACCGCGTGCCGGCATGGTGCTCTGCAAGCAGGAGTTTGCCGCCGGTCTGGACCGCTCGGTCTTCCCCGGTCAGCAGGGTGGCCCGCTGATGCACGTGATCGCTGCGAAGGCCGTGGCCTTCAAGGAAGCTCTGCAGCCGGAGTTCAAGGCCTACGCAGCGCAGACCGTCGCCAACGCAAAGGCACTGGCCGAAGCCCTGGCTGGCGAAGGCTATCGCATCGTCAGCGGCGGCACGGACACCCATCTGATGCTGGTCGACGTCTTCGCCAAGGGCATCCTTGGCTCTGAAGCCGAAGTGGCACTTGGCAAGGCCGGCATCACCGTCAACAAGAACGCGATCCCCTACGACACCAATCCGCCGATGAAGCCCAGCGGTGTCCGTTTCGGCACGCCCGCACTCACCACACGCGGTATGAAGGAAGCGGAGATGCGCCAGATCGCCACATGGATTGCCGAAGCACTGGAACACCGCGCGGACGACACAAAGCTGAAGACCCTGCACGGCAAAGTATCTGAAATGGCGGAGCAGTTTCCGCTATATGACTGGCTGCGGCAGCCGGTCGCAGAGCCGCTGCTAGCCGACTGACAATCTCGCAACAACGTAATCGAACCACCGCACCCTCACGTCTCAGGCATGACGTGAGGGTGCGCCGTTTTAGGCATGTGACGTAGGTGTCGGCAAGGAAATAGAGTGAATTCGCGACGGGCGCTACGGTAAGATGGACACACCGGCCCGCGTTGTTTATGGTGCATGGATTTGTGAGCAGGTAGCGAATTTGTCGAAGATTGTTTTCTCAACCCTGTTCTCCAGACTGCTCGCTCTTGTCTGTGTCGCGACCATCCCTTTCGCCTCTGCACAGACCACACCGTCGGCCATCACGGGCCAGTCCGGCTATACCGGGACATCTGCCACCGGCGCCGGCCAGTCGGAGTACTGCCTCGATCCCTCACTGGGCTGCATGACGGGAACACCGCTCAGCGGCAATAACCAGGCAGGCGTACCAGTCTCTGGTACCGGCATGGGGATCAATAACGGGTACGGCTACGGCCAGAACAACGGCTACAGTCAGTACTCGCAGCAGGGCGGCAACGTCTACATCGACTCCGCCGGCTTCCCGACCTCGACTAATCAGAACAGCCAGGCTCCCCTGGCGCCGCAGCCCATCACGGACCTGCAGCGCATGGCGCGCGAGTCCACCGGCATCCTTCTGCCCATATTCGGCCAGGAACTCTTCTCCAAGCCGCCATCGACCTTTGCTCCCGCCGATCAGGTCCCGGTCACACCCGATTACGTGCTCGGTCCCGGCGATGAAGTGCTGCTCCGCATCTGGGGACACACCACTCTTAATTCCCGGCTCACCATCGACCGCACCGGCTCCATCTACATCCCGCAGGTCGGCTCCGTCCACCTCGCCGGCATGCACTTTGCGGACATCCAGGCGCTCCTCAAGAAAGAATTGAGCCGCACCTACAAGAACTTCGAGTTCTCCGCCGACCTGGGTCGTCTACGCTCCATCACCGTCTTCGTCATGGGCGAATCGCGGCGTCCGGGCAGCTACACCGTCAGCGCCCTCTCCACCGCCATTAATGCCATCTTTGCCTCAGGCGGGCCCACACAGCAGGGTTCGCTGCGCCGCATTGAGATCCTCCGAGCGAGTCAGGTCGCCGCCACCCTGGACCTCTACGGCTTCCTGCTGAACGGCAATAAATCCACCGATATCCCGCTGCAGGATGGCGACGTTGTCTTTATCCCGTTCGTCGGTCCGCAGGTCGCGATGAGCGGCGCCGTCCGCCACCCCGCCATCTACGAACTGCCCTCCGTCGCCGCAGCCACCGCTGCCCTGCCGGCACCCGCGACAGCACCCGCCGCGGCCACGAGCGTCTCCGTCGACGACCTGCTGAAGCTGGCTGGCGGCTTCACTTCCACCGCCGCCGGATCCCGCCTGTCCATCGAACGCATTGAGAACCACCGCGACCGCCACGCCATCACCATCGCGCTGGACGCGGCAGGCCTTGCCACCAAGGTGACCGACGGCGACGTCCTGCGCGCCGACTCGGTCCTGCGAGGCTATCGCGACTCCGTCACCATCCGCGGCAACCTGGCTAATGCAGGCCGCTTCCCCTGGCACCCCGGCATGCGCCTCAGCGAGATTCTGCCCGATCGCGAATCCCTGCTGACCCCGGAATACTGGCAGGCGCGCAATCGCCTCGGTCTGCCGACACCGCTCTTCCAGCCCGTGCCAACGGCGCCCACCACCGCTGCAACGACGCCCGGCCGCACAGGCACCAATGCCGCCAACAACATGGCCAATCAGAACAACGCGCCAGGGTCTTCCGTGCCTGCCGACTCGCAGGTCATCAGCGGCGTCGACGCTGCCTCGCCTGGTAGCACAGCAGGCCCAACCCGCCTGATCGGTGCGACCGAACAGCGGGACGAGGTGCTCCCGAATGCGAGCAACACCGCGGGATCGTCCGCCATCGCCGAGCAGCAGGAGTCTGCCGCCGATCGCCTGATGGCCGGCAACGCCCGCCGTGTCGACATCACCATCCCGGCGCCCGAAATCGACTGGTCTTACGCCGTCATCGAACGGCTGGATTCCAACACTCTGCGCAACTCCCTGATTCCCTTCCACCTGGGTCGCCTGGTGCAGGATCATGACGCCAACGAGGACAAGGAGCTAATGCCCGGTGACGTCGTCACCATCCTCTCGCAGTCCGACATCCACGTCTCCCAGGACGAACAAACGAAGTACATCCGCCTTGAGGGTGAGTTCGGCAGCTCCGGCATCTACAGCGTCGCGCCTGGCGAGACGCTGGCAGACGTCGTGAAGCGTGCCGGCGGCCTCACACGCAATGCCTACCTCTACGGATCCTCGTTCACCCGCGAAAGCGCCCGTGTGCTGCAGCAGCAGCGGCTGGACGAGTACGTCGCCAGCCTCGTGCGCCAGCAGCAGCGCATCGGCTCGGTCCGTGCCATCAGCGCCAACACGCCCTACGGCGCATCCGAGACGGCTGAAGAGCGCGCCCTGCTGGAACAGATGGGGAAACTGCGCGCCACCGGCCGCGTCGTGCTGGAGTTCGCTCCCGACAGCACCGGCGTCGCAACCGTCCCGGCGCTGCCCTTGGAAAACGGTGACTCCTTCCGTGTCCCGTCCCGTCCCGCCATCGTTAGTGTCGTTGGTTCGGTCTACGGGCAGAACGTTTTCCTATTTAACGGGTCTAGACGTGTAGGCGACTATCTCACTCTGGCTGGCAAGCCCACCCGGATCGCAGACAAGGGCCATGAATTCGTCATCCGCGCCGATGGATCCGTGCTCAGCAAGCAGACCGTGAAGAGCGGCCTCTGGAGCGATAACTTCAACTCTGCTTCGATCTTCCCCGGCGACACAATCGTCGTCCCGGAGAAGCCGGTACGGCCCACCTTCCTGCGTAACGTTCTTGATTACTCGCAGGTGCTGGCGCAATTTGGTGTGGGCATCGCAGCCATCACTGTGCTCAAGTAACACGACGGGTGAGAGTCCCGGAGCGATCCGGGCACCCCTCTGGGAGCGTAATTCGAAGTATTCATAACCCGTTATTTTACAGTCACTTAAGGCTCCAAAGCTTGGCATCCTCAGCAAAGGCCTTTATGATGACACGAATGCATCGAAATACGCAGAGGAGTTCCCGGAGACACCACACCGGCTCCCCGCAGATGCAATCGGTCCCTTCCGCACACCTTTTTCGCTCGTAAGACGGAGCGCCACACTTCCGAAAGTCCCAAAGAAGCCAACCGGCGAGACCAGAGAATCGATGAGTTACTGGAGCAGCGGATATCAAGGCATTCTGGGCGTCGCCGAACTTGACCTGCCTGTGCAGGACGGAGCGGAGGGCGAGCAGAGTTTTGCCACTGACGATGGCCTCTTTCGCAGCTTTGCGTACACAGGCTGGACCACCTCAGCACGGAAGCGCGTCTTCGACGCCGCTGTCGCGGTGCCAGCTCTCGTAGCGTTCCTGCCCCTCATGGGCGCCGTCGCAGTCCTCATCAAGTGCACCACCTCCGGTCCGGTCCTCTTCCGCCAGCAGCGCGTCGGCCTGGGCCAGAAGCCGTTCACGATCTACAAATTCCGCACCATGGTGCCGGAGTCCTGCTGTTCAGGCCCCAGCGTCACGCGCCACGGCGACTGCCGTATGACCTCCGTTGGCCGCATCCTGCGCAAACTGAAGCTCGACGAGATCCCGCAGCTCTTCAACGTCATCCGCGGTGACATGAGCCTCGTAGGCCCCCGGCCCAAGCTCGCCGAGCATGAGCAGATGTATCTCTTCTGCCGTCCCGGCATCACCGGCGCTGCAACGCTCGTCTTCGCCCGCGAGGAAGAGATCCTGGCCGCAGTGCCGGAAGAGCACGTCGAGACCTACGCCGTTCACGTCCTGAACCCCATCAAGGCCAAGCTAGACCTCGACTACGCACACAGCGCCACGCTGCGGTCTGACCTGCGCATGCTGCTCGACACCGCCTTCCGTCTCGGTCGGCGTGTCCACGTAGAACACCTGCCCGACATCTCCAAAGTCACCCTCCCGTCCGGCTCCTGACCGCTGCTCTTGATATCCTCCGAAGGGATAAGGGAGCAAGCATGATGGAGAGCTTTGACGCAGTTGTGATCGGTTCGGGCCAGGGTGGCAATCCACTGGCGAAGTCCATGGCCAAACACGGCTGGAAGACTGCAGTGATTGAGCGCCGCTACGCCGGCGGCACCTGTGTCAATGACGGCTGTACTCCCTCGAAGACCATCGATGCAAGCGCCCGCGTGGCCTACCTCGCGCGCCGCGGCGCCGACTTCGGCGTTCACACCGGCGAGATCCGCATCGACATGGCGGAAATCTACGCACGCAAGCAGAAGATGGTCCTCACCTCCCGCGAGAACAACGCGAAGGGCCTGACTACCGATCCCAACAGTTCGCTCCTCATGGGCCAGGCCAGCTTTGCCGAGAAGCAGCCCGGCGACGGCACCCACCTGCTCGATCTGGCGATGAACGATGGCACCTCGCGCCAGATCAGCGCCGCCCGCATCTTCCTGAACACCGGCGAACGCCCGCACATCCCGGAAGAGATCGACGGCCTGCGCGACGTCCCCTACCTCGACAGCACCTCCATCATGGAGCTGCAGACGGTACCCGGCCATCTCGTCGTCATCGGCGCCGGCTACATTGCCCTGGAGTTTGCACAGATGTTCCTGCGCTTCGGCGCAACCGTCACAGTCCTGGAGCGCGGCGAGCGCCTCGCCCCCCACGAGGACGACGACGTCGCCGAGTGCCTGCGCGGCATCCTGACCGAAGACGGCATCCGCATCATCACCTGCTCAGCCGTCTCGCGCGTTCACGGCTCCGGCCAGGAACTGAAGCTGGACATTGTCACCGACGACGGTCCGCAGACACTGGATGCCACGCACGTCCTCGTCGCCACCGGCCGCTCCCCCAACGTGGAACCGCTGCACCTCGACCGCGCCGGCATCGCGCAGTCGAAATCCGGTCACATCCAGGTGAATGAAAAGCTAGAGACGACCGCCGCCAACATCTGGGCACTCGGCGACGTAAAGGGCGGCCCGGCCTTCACGCACGTCTCCTACGACGACTTCCGCATCCTGCGCGATAACCTGCTCGCGAAGGGTCAGCGATCCACCAGGGACCGCCTGCTGACCTACGCCATGTTCACCGATCCGGAACTCGCACGCGTCGGCCTGAGCGAAGCCGAAGCGAAGAAACAGGGTCGTGAAGTCCGCATCGCCCAGATTCCCATGAAGTGGATGGCCCGGGCGCAGGAGATGGACGAACCGCGCGGCATGATGAAGGCTCTTGTCGATCCGAAGACCAACCTCATCCTGGGTGCCACCGTCCTGGGCGTGGAAGGCGGCGAGGTCGCCGCGCAGATCCAGATCGCCATCATGGGCGGCCTGCCTTACACCGCCCTCCGCGAAGGCATCTTCGCCCACCCAACCAAGTCCGAAGCACTCAACACGCTCTTTACGACCTTCCGCGACGGCAAGGAATAGGCACGCCTCAAGTACCTGTGTGTCGAACAAAAACAAAGGGGGATGCGCTCGAGCGCATCCCCTTTTGTCGACTTGCTGACCCCTTAGAACGTCGTGCTGACGCTCAAACGAATCGTCTTACGCGGTTCACGCAGGATGTAATCTGCGCCGTAGAACTGCAGGGCCTGTGCGTACGAGTAGCGGCCTGCTCCGGTATCCGGGAAGAAACCCTTGAAGGTCGCCGAATCCGTCGCCAGTTGCTGCGGCAGTGACTCATACAGGCGCAGCGGGTTATACGCGTAGAACAGCCGGAACGGTGCATTGACGATCGGCAGAATCACCTGTAACTCCACACCGTTCGACATACGCGGCACGTAGTTGGTACCGGGCGCCGTGTTCAGGCGCGTCGGGAAGGTGAGCTGCTTGCCGCCGGAGCAGGCGCCGTTGTTGAACGTCGGGCAGCCATACAGCGGGCTCGACAGCGTCGACGCACCCAGCACGCTCTGCTGCAACTGACCCGGCAAAGCGTTGAAGGTCATGTTGAAGTCCGTAAAGAACGCGAACGTAACCTGCGAGATGATCGGGATACGGTACTCCACGTTTGCCGTGAAGGACGTATCGCCACCCACCGTAACCAGGCGGTAGATCGGCAGCGGAATCTGTACGTTCCCCAGCGTGTTGTTCGTTGGGTCGCGCGGTACCACCGAGCCGTCCGGATTCGTCAGGTTGAACTCAACCCGCGTCGGGATAAAGACATACGGCGTCGCCGACCGGATATCGAAGCCGCGGATGTCGCTCTCGCCGCCACCGTAGATACGATTGAACGGTGGAGCCACCTGGCCGCCAAAGCCCTCAGCGTGCGCCAGCTGCATACGCATGCCGAGCACGTTGTGGCCCTCGCGGTTGATCCGCAGACCCTTCATCGGGAAGAACTGACGGAAGCTGGCTGCGGGCGAGAAGTACTTCACGTTGCCGCCCGCGCCCGCCACCTGGATTGCCAGGTTGAAGTCACGACCGCTGTGAGGACCTGCCGCGCGATCCACCGACGAGTAGGTGAATGAAGGCGTGATCACCGACGAGATGATGCCGCCAAGCGAGTTCGTCTGCTGAATGCCGCTACGGAAGTTCAGCGTTTCAAAGACGTTCCGCGTGTTGTCGTTAAACGTGGTGATGTTCGAGCGCTGCAGCGCGTACGAGATACCAACGCGCTTGAACGACCGGCGGATGGGGTAGCCCATGCTCACCGTAAGGCCCGTGCTCGACTGGTTATAGTTCGTCAGCAGCGACTGCTGCGCGTTGCTCAGGTTTTGGCTCGCGCCCGTCGTCTGGTAGCTCTTCGCCGGGTTGTAGTCGTACTTGCTGGCAAAGACCTGGAAGCCAAGCGACAGCGGCTTGTTCCGCAGGTAAGGCTCCGTAAATCCGAAGGTCACGCTGCGCGACAGGTTACCGATGTTGGCCACAACGCTCAGCGTCTCGCCAAGACCCAGGAAGTTGTTCGTCTCGTAGTTCAAGCCCACAAACGAACCTGACAAGCCGGATAGGCCGCCGTTCAGGCCGATGGAGTTCTTGCCCTTTTCCTTCAGCTTCAGCAGCAGGTCGACGGTGCCTTCTTCGTTATTCGTGCGGACTTCGCTATCCTGGTCCGCCTTAAGCGTGTCGAAGTAGTTCAACTGGTTCAGCCGCAGGATGGATGTCTCCCATGCCTGGTTGTTATAAAGTTGACCCTCTTCCAGCATCAGTTCGCGGCGAATGACGCGATCGCGCGTGATGGTGTTGCCGCTGAACTCGATACGCGAAACGTAGAAGCGCTTGCCCGGATCGACATCGATCGTCAGCGTAATCGTCTTCTTCGCCTCATCGAAACTCGGCTGCGGCGTTCCAACGAAGTTGATAAAGCCAAGCGAGCCATAGGCCTTGCGCAGGTTCTCAAGTCCCTTCGCAAAGACGCTGGCGTTGAAGTACTCGCCATCCTTCTGCGCGAACTGTGCCCGCAGTGCCTTCTCGTTCACGATGTTCTTGTCGTAGCCCGTGAAGTTAATGGCCGCCAGCTTGTAGCGGGAGCCCTCTTCAATCGGGATCTCGATGTCGATCCGCTTGCCCGTGGACGGGTGCATGGTAAAGATGTTCAGGCCGCCGGCATCGCGCACCTTGGTGGCGGGCTCGCCCGGCTGCACCTTGAAGTAACCGCGCTCGCGGTACACCTGGCGCACGCGCTCCACGTCCTCATCCAGCTTGGTCGCGTCGAACGTCTGCGCAAACAGGTTTTCCAGGATGATCGAGTGCGGAATACCGATGGGCTTCGAGTTCTTCATCGCCGCGCGGAGGGTGCGGCTGTTGATGCGCTCGTTCCCGCGGAAGCCGATCTTGCCAACCTTGACGGTCGGGCCTTCCTTCACGATGAAGGTAACGGCCACACGCGCTGGCGGAATGGTGCGGATCTCCGTCTTGACGGTCGCAAACTGGTGGCCATGCTCGGCCAGCAACTGCTTCAGCACCACTTCCTTGCGCTTGATGCGGGTCGGGTCGTACTGGCTCTCGACCGTGACGCCAACCTTGGCCTTCTTGTCACGCTCCAGAACGTCACTCACCGTGACAGAACTGAGGCCCTTGTAGTTGATCTCACCAATGGTCGGCTTTTCCGACACATAGATGATCAACTGCGCGCAGCCTGCGCCCTCAGCCCGTTCAATGATGATGTTTTCGAAGAAGCCGGAGTTCCACAGCGAGTTGAAATCGCGCTCAACCGTGGCGGCGTCGTACGGATTGCCCTGGCGTGAAAACAGCCGGGCCAGAATGGATTCCTTCGGATAACGGCGGTTGCCGATCACCTGAGGAGCGCACAGCGGCTCTTCTCCCGTGGGCGCCGCACTGGGCAGCGCCGTGGGCGCGACCGGCCCAGCAGCTTGCGCCCATGCGCCCGCAGGCAGCATGCCGGTAGCCAGTATGGCCGCCATGGAAAGCGATACAGCCCGCTCTCCAAGGGTGGCGCGACCGGCCCCGATCAAACGATGAAGTGAGGAGTACCGCACATTCCGATGCTCATGGTCTGGAACGCCGACGGCGCCCTGTTTTACGGTTTTGATAACAACACCCTCACTGCCTGAAACTCGCCCGCACGCGCTTCCGCGAGGTCTCCGTTCGCGCGGTCTGCAAGTACGTATGTACGAAAGACGATTATAGGGGAACGAGGAGAGCGCGACCACGCCCGCAATCTCGCGTGAGGTATCGAAGATCGCACTCTGCACCGACCTTGGTGCAGCAAAGCTCGCTTTCCCTCGGGAATTCACACTCGTGCCACCTTCGCCTTCAACGGGAAAGACCGCTCTGCGACTGCGGCAACTCGAGTCCTTCAAGCCCCGGAGCGACAGCGCGAAGGGCGCCCGGGAACTCAATCCGGAACCAGCCCAGAAGAAAACTCGCATTCTCCGCGGCATTTCTCGCGTCTTATCTTAGGAAACCCATTAACTGCCGAAACCTCACACTCCGTGAGCGCCCGGACGTACCGGTTCCCTGAGGTGTGCTCTTTTGAAATCGATCTTCTCAGCGAAAATCGTTCGCCATGCCGTCGCCACGCTCGCCCTCTTGGCCTGTGTCGCTGCCACCGCGCAGCAGGCATCTGCACCACGCATGCTCGACGTGCAGTACACGCGCAACGCACCCCGCAACATCACGGGCACCGTCCACGACGGCGGCAACGAGCCCCTGCGCGGCGCCGTCGTTCAGGTCGAGCAGGAGGGCACCATGACCATCCAGAGCTACGTTACCGACGAGCGCGGCACCTACCGCATCCGCAACCTCAGCTCCACCATGGACTACCAGGTCTGGGCTACCTTCCGTGGCCACCACTCAAAACACTTCGAAATCAGCAAATTCGACAAGCAGGCAGACCGCGAGATCCCGCTCGTCATCGACCTGACCAAGGACTGATTCCCGCACCCGGGCCCGTCCCCCACGTATACTCAACCCTGCAGGCGGACCGAACGATCGCTGCTGCTCTACGCACGTTTGTTAGAGCAGGGGAGGAAAGTCCGGACTCCAGGGGGCAGTGTGCCGGGTAACGCCCGGGATCGGCGCTTCAAGGCGACGAGACGGCCAGTGCCACAGAGAAAATACCGCCGCAGCGCAAGCTGCGGTAAGGGTGAAAAGGTGCGGTAAGAGCGCACCGCGCCGGCAGTAATGCAGGCGGCATGGTAAACCCCACACGGAGCAAGACCAAATAGGCGGGAAGACTGCCTCTGCGCAAGCAGAAGCACGATGCGTGCCGGCCCGGCGCGCCAGACTCGCGGGTAGGTTGCTGGAGCCGTGCAGCAATGCACGGCCTAGAGGAATGATCGTTCAGCGCAGAAACCAAAGCGAGAGCAATGGCGGTGCGTAGACAGAATCCGGCTTACAGGTCCGCCTGCAAAATTTCGCTGATCCTTTTCTTGGGACAAAATCACGCTCGTCGGTGTCTACTCATGCGGACATCGAGGTTGTATGGTGCATCACCTTGGCTTGCTGCTCCTGCTGCTGTTCCCCGTATGCACGCATGCGCAGACGATCGACCTGCGCGATGACCTAAGCGCAAACGTGGGGGGACACTACGACGGTCCCGCGCAGGTCATTCATGCCGACCTCGAAAAGCTCGACCACCGCTATCGCTTCGTTGTGCTTGATGTCATCGTGAGCGGAAACGGCCGTGTCAACGAAGCACGCGCGGTGGACGGTCCACCGGAACTCTTCGAAGAGGCGGAACGAATCGAGCGGCAGCGTTCCTTTCTCCCATTTAAGACAAAGGACGGCACGATCGTCACAGCCCGCATCGTCGATGCCGTGGGCATTCTTCCCAGGGAACTATGGTTACCACAGCATGTATCCATCCCAGCCGATATCGATCTCAAAACGGTAACGTTTGCTCTGGAGAGCACCGTCTGTGGGGGACGCTGTCCCGGATACACCGTAACGCTCCATGGAGACGGGCGTGTCGAATACACCGGCGTATCCTACGTCCTCGTTCCCGGAACACATGTTGCGCATATTGATAGAAAAGCTGTGCGCGATTTACTCGATGAGTTTCGTCGCGCCGATTTTTTGTCCGCCCGGCCGCGCTACGTAGCTGATGTCACACACGCTTCTGCGCAGACGATCACACTGCGCTACGAAGGCAAGGAGTGGCAGGTGTACAGCTACTTCGGATTTTCAGCCGGTTTGCCAGAGGTGGTTGGATCGCTCCAGGAAAAAATCGATAAGGCCACGGGGACAGAGCGTTGGGTCGCTGGCAACGCCGAAACGCTGCAATCCCTGAAGGACGAGCATTGGAACTTCGGCAGCCACAGTACCGAGAACCTCGATCTCTTCAACTCCGCTATCGAGCATGATCGTTCAGACCTTGTAGAAGCTATGCTCGCCGCTGGTATCCCAACGGATATCAAGGCCAGGCCAGTCGCCTCCTATGGGCCCGCAGAGTACCCCGTCTGCATTGCAACCAGAAAAGAGGACCTTCTTCTCGTGAAACGAATGGCGAAGCTGAATCCGCCATCGCAGACGGTCGCACAGGCGTGCATGGCAAGTGCTGCACGGGCGGGGAGTCTTGCGTTGTTGAACTTCTGGATTGAACAGGGCGGCAAACCGGATCGGCCTATTCCAGAAGATGGTTCGGGTGGCGAGGCAGGAAACCTGCTCGCGGACGCGATTACATCGCATCAGCCCGAGGTCGTAGCAAGAGTTTTGGAATTCCCGATAGACCGCCAATATCTGGTGAACACTGAGATCCCTCTTCTCTTTTTCGCGGCAATTGGATCAGGAAACGACCCTGAGCAAACGAAGAAAATATTTGAACTGCTGTCCTCCCACGACTTCTCCACGAGCGAGCGCAACAAGTATGGTGAGACGCTTCTCTTTCGATCGGACGACGACCTGATGCCTCACCTGCTCACATTGGGAATCCCAATCGACGCCCGCAATAACGACGGCGAAACCGCATTAATGCACCAATACAGCGCGGAAGCCATACAGCGTCTCTTGGATGCCGGTGCAGACCCAACCCTGCAAGACAAAGCAGGCGTGTCTGTGGAGGACCATGTTCTGGAAAATTGCGAGACCTGTAAAAGCACAATCGAAGCCGCAATCGCCAAGCGCAAGGGCAAGGTTCAATAGATCCGGCTTACAGGTCCGCCTGCAAAATTCACACGCCACACGATAAGATGGCCCACGCAGATCCTTCCCGATCTTCGGAGGCCTCATGTCCGTCACACGCCGTCATTTCCTCGCAGGCACCGCCGCGCTCGCCGCCACTGCCGCCCTTCGCGCGCAGACCGCCGCCTGCGGCTTTCGACTCGCCGTCATTAACGATGAGATCTCGTCGGACTTCGAGCACGCCTGCTACGTGGCCTCGCACGACTTCGGCCTGCAGTGGATTGAGGTCCGCAACCTGTGGGGAACCGCACCCGGCAAGTTCACGGAAACCAATCTCGCCGATGCCAAAAAGATCCTCGCCAAGTACAACCTCAAAGTCACCGATCTCGCCTCGCCCTTCTTCAAGAGCGACTTCCCCGGCGCACCCCTCTCCAAGGACAGCCCGAACAAGGACGCTGCAAAGATCCCCGCCGACCTCTCCGGCCAGTTCGACCTGCTCACGCGCCTCATCGACAACGCAAAGAGCCTCGGCACCGACCGCATCCGCTGCTTCGACTTCTGGCGACTCGATGACCCCAAGCCCTTCCGCAAGGCCATGAACGAAGCACTCAACAAGGCCGCCGACATCTGCAAGAAGAGCGGCATGGTCCTCGTCCTCGAAAACGAAATGGCCTGCAACACCGGCTCCGGCGCTGAGGCCGCGTCGCTGCTGGCAGCCATCCCAAACCCGAACCTCATGCTCAACTGGGACCCCGGCAACTCCGGCAGCTTCGAAGGCGATGTGCCCTACCCGAACGACTACGACCGTCTCCCCAAGAACCGCATCGGCCACGTCCACGTCAAGTCCGTCAGCCGCAACGCCGGCGACAAGCGTGGCTTTGAGTGGCAGCCCGTCGGCAAGGGCGCCATCGACTGGACCGGCCAGCTCAAGGCACTCCACCGCGATGGGTACCGCTACGGTCTCAGCCTGGAGACCCACTGGCACGGTGGCCCCGGCACCACCAAGGACGAGATCGGCGAATCCTCCACCCGCATCAGCATGCAGGGCCTGAAGGACGCACTCAAGGCAGCAAACCTCTCCTGCTAGGTGTCTCGAAGGTCTACAACTTCGTTCGCCCGACGGTGAGAGCGACCAACCAGCAGCGTGCTCTCGGAGCCAATGCATTCGCTTCGTGTTGAACCGGATAGCCTCCGTCAAAGGCGGCTATCCGTTCCAGGTGGCATTTGGCGGACTGAAGGTCCGCGACTTCCTAGCCCAGGGCGAAGCCCTGGTTATCGGGATAAATGAAGGCCCGCAACAAAATCTCTCGCCGCCCGTGAGAGCTCCAGGCTCTTCCGATCGCCTCGCTGATGACTCGCCTATCGCAGCCAGAAACCCTCATTGCCGGCAAACAACGCACTATGCACCACCACCAGGTGCAGGAACGTAATGCTCAGCCCAATGGCTAGCGCATCTTCCACCAGCGCAACTGGCAGGTCCGGGCACTTCAGCGCCATGACCGTGCGCGTCCGCACAAACCATCCCGCATACGTCCCGATGAGTGCGCCAACGATCCCAATCACCACGGCAGCAGCCGGGTTCAGCACCAGCGGCTGCGCCAGCACCAACCCCACAAACGCACCAAACAACGACCGCCCCGCCAGCCCCACGGCAGCGGTGCGGCTCGGCGTGCTCGGCAGCTTATCGCCGATGTACTCGCCCAGCGCCATCAGCGTAAAGACAACCACGGCAATAATGTTGGCCGTAAAAGACCGCCAACCCGTCAGGTGCAGCACATTACGGTAAGCAAACCAGCACAGCACCGCAACAGGCGTCATCGTTCGCAGGCCGGTGCAAACGCCCAGCATCATCACCAGAAGAAGATTCATGCTGCCTAGCTTGCACTACTGCAGCCCGGAATTCCAGTGGCGTATGCAACGCACCAGCAGAAACGCAGCGACCGCCTGTTGCGATCGCTGCGTTCTCACTAACGTGCTGCAGGCAGTTGCAGCATCATGCTGCTATTGCCGGCCGTCTCCACACTGGGTAGCTGGCCATTCCACCGCTCGATCAGCGCACGCTGATTCTCCAGCGAGCGCAGCTGCAACAACTGCGGTGTAATGCTGGTCTGACGAATGCGATTCGCCTCCGCCTCGCCCTGCGCGCGGGTCACACTGCTCCTCGCCTCGCCCTCTGCCTCGGCCACCTGCTTGGCCGCCTCGGCCTGGGTCTTCGCCAGTTCGTTGCGTGCGCGCTCTGCATCCTGGATCGCCTGCGCCTTACCCGTGATGGCGTTCGCAATCACCGACGGGACGCGCGGCGCACCGATGAAGCCAAACTGCTGGATGCCCACACCCACTGCATCCAACTGTTGCTGAATACGGCGCTGCACCTGCTCTAGGAATGCGGTCTTCTGCTCGCCATAGATTTGCTCAACGGTGTAAGTCGATGCGACCTCATTCAGTGAGTTACGAACTACATCGCGAAGAATGCCATGCGTGAACTGATCCAGCTCGGTAACCCGGTACTTCACATAGAAATCAGGCACACGCTTTGGCTCAATCGAATAACTCAGACTTACATCCGAATAGATCTCCATGCCTTCCTTCGAATTAAAGCTCATCGCCTCATCCGTCGCGCGGCCCTCATTCAAGTCGTGCGTCCACTTCACGGTCTGCACATACGTCGGGAACTCCACGATCTGCGAACGTAGAGGCGAATAGAAGACCCACCCCGTGCGGATCGGGATCTCCGAGGCGCCACGCTGCGAACCACTCAACACCACCTCCACACCCACGTGACCCGCGCCAATGCGCGTAACTGACACGATGTAGTTGAATAGAATCGAAAGGACCACAGCGCCGGCGATCAACGTGCCGCCGAGTTTGAATACCATCTTCAGGCGGCGCAGACCGTCGTCGTCATCGTGGCGATTGCCATTAAGAACTTCACTAAAGAGCGTCATCGCATACTCCTCCTCCAGAGGAGTCGAACCATGGCTAAGAAACCGATCACCGAAACGGCAAGCAGCAGCTCGCCCCAGTACAGGGCTGTATCGCTTGGCTTGTTCATTAAAGAGAACGCAGTCACCATCAACTTATAAGTAAGGACGGCGAATAAGAGCGTGAGAAGTAACTTCCGGTACTGCATCGTACAATCGCCTGGCTGCTCTCTACTTAGCGGCCTAACAACATCTTTATGTTAGATCCGCTCATATACGGTTGCTAAGTGATCGAAAGTGCTATGGACAGCGGCGTAAACCGGCGTATCATCGAGAGAGTAAGTGATTAGGCGCAGCCAACCCTGGCGGCGCCTTTCCTGTTTGCGGCTGGTATAACCTGATGCTGCGCATGAAGCTACGCAACGACAAGCTGGAGCCGGGCACTCAGCCCGCAACCGAACTCATCTTCGGCGAGTGGTATCCCGCGCTCCGTGCCGACACCCTTGCCCGGGGCAAGAGCACTACCGCGCTGCTGCTCGGCGTGCCGCTTCTGCTCGGACGCAAGAACGACGGCAGCATCTTCGCCATGCGCGACCTCTGCCCGCACCGCGGCATCCCGCTCTCCGCCGGCTGGTTCGACGGCGAGACCGTCCAATGCCGCTACCACGGCTGGAAGTTCGAACCATGTGGCGGCCAGTGCACTGAGATCCCGTCGCTCACCCAGATCGACACACTCGAACCCTCGAAGATCTACGCCGGCGCCTATCCCTGCCGCGAAGTCGACGGCTACGCCTGGGTCTATCTGCCCGAAGCCGGCGCAGGCCGCATCTCCGACGAGACAAAGCTCCCGCCCGTCCCCGAGATCCCCAAGTTCTCCTCGAAATTCCGCAGCGCCCACATCACCGCCGACCTGCCCTGCAACGTCGACCACGGCATCATCGGCCTCATGGACCCGGCGCACGGCCCCTTCGTACACCAGGCATGGTGGTGGCGCAGCTCCGCATCGATCCACGAAAAGACCAAGCACTTCGAGCCCGTCCCCGACGGCTTCCGCATGAGCTCGCACGCGCCCAGCAAAAACTCCGCACCCTACAAACTGCTCGGCGTCTACGGGCAGGACGTCACAACTACCATCGACTTCACCCTGCCCAACCGCCGCTACGAAGTCATCCGAGCCGGCGAAAAGTGGTTCGCTTCCCTAACCACCGTTACGCCCGTCACGCCATCGTCCTGCCGCATCGACGTCATGGCCTGCTGGAACATCTTCTACAACGTCCCGCTCGTTCCCACGATCGCGAGCTACTTCGGCGCGAAGTTCGTCCGGCAGGATCAGGAGACGATGGTGCAACAGGCCGAAGGCCTCCGCTACCGCCCCGCCATGATGCTGATCGACGACGCCGACAAGCCGGCAAAGTGGTACTTCGCGCTGAAGCAACGCCGGCTTACCGGCAAGGGTGAGCATCCGTTGCAAGGGCCGGTCGAGCTGCACTGGCGTTCGTAATCCGGTTGTGCCACCGCAAATCTGATCGCAAGGACGACGAAGCGGGTGCCCCATTCATGACGGCTCTATCGTCATGAGTGGGTCTGCTGGATGCCGACGAATCGCGCTTCACGCGATATCCCACTCATGCGCAAGAGCGCGCATGAATGGGGCACCCGGCATTCCGTTCGCAGTTGCACAAAGTTGGATGGATCAGCTCTTGACGCCACCGCAAATGTGGATGGATTGGAAGGGCACAGCTTTAGCTGTGCCGAATGCGATCTCCCCACGGAACGGGCTTTAGCCCCTGAGGTTAGCTTTTCGGGCATCACGAAGAAAGCTCAACCTCACCGGCTAAAGCCGTTCGTTACTCTGGGAGCTGTCGGCACAGCTGAAGCTGTGACCTTCCGCACAATCGATATTCCGGTGGCATAAGCAGAATGCAGGTCCTTCGACTCCGCTGCGCTTCGATCAGGATGACAAATATTTGCGGCGACCAGAACGGGCCTTAACCTACCGCTGAATCGTGACGCTCTGAATCGTCACCGGCGTGATCGGCCGGTTATGCCCGGTCCGCGGCACCCTCGCTATCCCGTGCACCAACTCCACCGTCGCATCATCACACTGTCCAAAGACGGTGAACTTGTTGTCCAGCGTGTGCGCCGGCGCGTCCGTCACAAAGAACGATGAGTCGTTCTTCTCCGGTCCATCATTCGCCATCGCCAGCCGCCCCGGCCGGTCAAAGGTCAGCCCCGGCACCGGCTCAATGCTGTACGCAAACCCCGCATCCTCCGCGCCACCCGGATAGTCCTGCTGCTGCACCATAAAGTCCGGGATCACACGATTGAAGTGCAGACCGTTGTAGTACGGCTTCGTCGTCGTCACGTGCGTCGTGGGATTCGTCCATGGCCGCTTCCCCTCCGCCAGTTCCATGAAGGTGGACGTAGCAATGGGCGCCTGCTCGGTAAACAGCCGGCACGTCAGCTTGCCCATCGTGGTGTCGATCACCGCGGTTGGCCCCTTCGGATCGGGGGACGGCAGCGTCTCCAGCGCAGGCGGCACCGGCTGCGGCACAATCTTCTTCGGATCGACATCCGCAGCAACCGGCGGCATCGGCTGCCCCGGCGGCACGATCGTCAGCTTGTTGATCGCAATCGCCTTATCCGTACGATTCCCAACAATCATCATCGCGTGCGAAATCTTCGCCGCAATCGCAACACCCGCATCGTCACACTGCCCAAAGATCGCGCCACGATGGCCCTTATCGAACTCATCATCCGCATGCAGCGTGATCAGGTAAAACGAACTGCTCACCTCACCCAGCCGAGTCGCCATCGCCAGCCGCCCCGGCCGGTCAAACGTCACACCCGGAATCTTCTCTTCCTCAATCGGATCGTTCGCCGCCCCCTCACCGCCGCCATACCGGTCGCCACCACGAATGCCGTCCGCAATCCCAGCAATGGCCGTGCCGTCATAGAACGGCGTGTTGTGCACCACCGTCAGGTTCAGGTGGTCATGCCAATCCTTCGTTCCCTGCGCCAGCGCAACAAAGTTCGCCACCGTCTTCGGCGCCTGCTTCGCGTAAAGCCGGCAACTGATGCGGCCCATCGTCGTATCGAAGACCGCCGTCGGCCCCGTCGGCCCCGTCGGCTCAGGCGCACGAGCAGCACGAGACTGCGCATGCGTAGGAGCCGCAACGATCAGTAGCAAGGAGAAGACCACCGCGAGTCGGGCACAAGAGAATTGCATGCTATCTCGGATATCACATCGCACTACAACGAAGCCAACGCCCGCTCCAGCTCCACCGTTCCATTCCCCACAAACGCCCCATGCCCGGTAGCAATACAGACCGGCCGGTACTCCAACAACCGCCGAGCCGATGCATCCGCTAACGGGAAATCCCACGTCGCCATCTTCGGCAACGGAAAATACCACGGCGGATTCGTTACCAGATGCAGCCCGCCAATCGACATCAGCGCATCGCCCGAAAACAGCGTGCCATCGCGCTCATCCAGAAAACTCATGTGCCCTGGCGTGTGGCCCGGCGTACTGATACAGCGCAACGACCCGTAAAGCTCCCCATCCGTCAACGTATGAGTAGGGCGGGACTTCGCTCCGGGATAGCCCCCCTTCAACTTGCCCTTCGGCTCGTCCGCCCGCAGTGTCATGTCCTTGTGCAGCAGCGGAGCCTCGCGCTCGCTGATCGCAATGTCCACCGGTCCCAGCAACTCACGCAGCGCATCCAGCGACCCGATGTGATCCCCATGCGCATGCGTCAGCAGGATGCGCCGGATCGGCGCGCCGCAGTCCCGCGCCGCACTCACAATCTTCTCGGCGCAACCGCCAACCGACGTATCGATCAACGTAAAGCCATCGGCCTCGCGCAGCAGCCAGCAGTTGGAAAAGCCCAGAAACGTAATCTGGCAAAGATTCTTGCTATGCGTAATGGTCTTCATGGATATCCCGAAATCTGGTGCGTGAAAGCAATCAGTGGGAGGGATGCAAGACGCCCGGCGTGGTTTGTTCGCAAGCACCGGCATTCTGCGCCGTCGCATCCTCTGCGTGCCGCGCAGCAACACGCTGCCACGCCATAGAATCGTCTGTGGCATGAGTACAGAGGTAGATCAGCAAAACCGCGTCGCCATCGTTCTCGTTCGCGCGCGCAATCCGCTCAACATCGGCGCGGCAGCACGCGCCATGAGCAACTTCGGCTTCCACGACCTCCGCGTCGTCAACGACTACGACGTCCCGTTCGCGGAAGCACGATCCGCCATCGACGCCGCGCCCGTCCTCGCCGCCGCAAGACAGTTCGCCACCGTCGCCGAAGCCGTCGCAGACTGTACCCTCGTCTTCGGCACCACGGCCCTGGGCGAGCGCCGCCTCTTGCACCCCGTAGACCTCCTTCGCGACGCCGCCCCCCACGCGCAGGCTGCGCTCGATGCCGGTGGCACCGTCGCCGTCCTCTTCGGCTCCGAAAAGACAGGCCTCTCCGCCGAGGAGATGAGCCACTGCCACCGACTCCTCACCATCCCCATGCATCGCGGCGGCGTCTCCATGAACCTGGGGCAGGCCGTCGCCGTCTGCCTCTACGAACTGGCGCGCGGCGGCTCCTCCCCACGCACGCTCCCTGACGCCGCGACACCCGCCACCGCCACCGAACTCGCACGCTTTGAATCGCTCCTGCGCGAAGTGCTCGTCAGCAGCGAGTACGACCGCCGCTTCCCCGGCAACATGGGCGAAGACGCCATGCGACGCCTCGTCCGCAGACTGGCACTACCAGGAGACGACGTCGAAGTGTGGCTCGGCATGCTCCGGCAGATGCTCTGGAAGTTGCGCCAATAGCGGCTTACCAGGCCGTCACAGGGATTAGCTTGGTAGACTGCCGAGCATGACCACCCCTTACCTTCTGGCGCGCAAGCGTCTCTGCGGCATCGCCCGTGGCGATCGGTCCGTCGCGCACGCACCCATTCTGTCCGCGCTGCTGCTCGTCGCTCTCCTGCCTGCGACACATGCCGCCGCGCAGCAGGCCGTCACCGCCGCAGATTACGCCCGCGCGGAAAGCCGCATGGTCATCCACACCACGCCTCTGGTCGACCACGCCGTCAACGCAGCGACATGGTTGAAGAGCAGCGATGGCAGCGACCGCTTCTGGTATCGCGACGTCACGGGTGGCGTCTCCACATTCATGGTCACGGACGCCGCCACCGGCACCAGCGCACCCGCCTTCGATCATGCGCGCCTCTCCGCAGCCCTCTCCGCAGCCGCCGGCTACCGCACCAGCGCAGCCGACCTACCCATCTCCGCGCTGCAGATGCCCGCTGCCAACACCGCCCTGCTAACCACCATCTACGGTGATCGCTACCGCTGCACGCTCGCCGCGGAGTACACCTGCACCCGCCAACTGACCATGCCCGCCCAGCAACAGGCCGCAACGCCAACCGCCGCGGTAACGCAGCCCGCAGGCAATCCGAAACCAGTGGAAGGCAAGCCCGCCACCGTTAAGGAAGCCCGCGAAAAAGCCGTCATCTCCCCCGACGGCAAGCGCGCCGTATTCATCCGCGACTGGAACCTCTGGCTCATCGACCTCGCCACCGGCAACGAACGCGCACTCACAACCGACGGCATCACCGACTTCGGCTACGCCACCGACAACGCCGGCTGGACGCACAGTGAAAAGCCCATCGTCGTCTGGTCGCCCGACTCCCGGCTCATCGCAACCTTCCAGCAGGACCAGCGCAAGACCGGCATGATGTATCTCGTCGGCACCAACCTCGGCCACCCCACGCTCGACGCCTGGCACTACCCCCTGCCCGGCGATAAAGACATCACCATGATCGAGCGCGTCATCATCGACGCCGACGCCGCCAAAACCACACGCCTCAAGATGCCGCCAGACCAGCACCGCTCCTCCCTGTGCGACGACATCAGCTGCGGCGGCAGTTGGGAAGACGTCCAATGGTCCACCGATGCGAAGACACTGGCCTTCGTCTCCACCTCCCGCGACCACAAACGCGAAGACGTCCGCATCGCAGACGTTGCCACCGGCGAAGTCCGCGACGTCTTCCATGAAGAAGCCGCGACCTACTTTGAGAGCGGATCAGACAGCGTCAACTGGCGTTACCTCTCCGCCCGCAACGAAATCCTCTGGTTCAGCGAACGCAGCAACTGGGGCCACCTCTACCTCTACGACGCCACCACCGGCAAGCAGAAGCGCCAGGTCACCAGCGGCGACTGGAACGTCTCCCGCGTCCTCCGCGTCGACGCCGCAACCGGCGACCTGCTCGTCGAAGGCGTCGGCCGCGAAAAGGGCTGGGATCCGTACTACAGCGCCGTCTACCGCACCAGCCTCGACAGCAACAAGCTTCGCCTCCTCACCCCCGAGCAGAGCAATCACCACGCCGCCATCAGCCCCGACGGCAAGTACTTCGTCGACGTCTACAGCACGCCGCAGACGCCACCCGTCACCGTCCTCCGCGACGCCGAAGGCAAACGCCTCACCGAGATCGCGAAGACCGACATCACCCGTCTCCTCGCCACCGGCTGGCAGGCCCCCGAAAACTTCACCGTGAAGGCGCGCGACGGCAAGACCGAACTCTACGGCCTCATCTTCAAGCCGTCACACTTCGACCCATCGAAGAAGTATCCGATCATCGACTACATCTATCCCGGCCCGCAGGTCGGCTCCATCGGCCCCCGCATCTTCCCGCTGATGGCAGGCGATACCCACGCACAAGGCGTGGCAAGGTCGATGGGCGGCCACATCGCCCTCGCCGATCTCGGCTTCATCGTCATCGAGATCGACGGCATGGGAACACCGCTCCGCTCCAAGCGCTTCCATGACTCCTACTACCGCGACATGGGCGACGCCACCATCCCCGACCAGGTCACCGGCATCCAGCAACTCGCCGCAAAATACTCCTGGATCGACCTCTCACGCGTCGGAGTCTGGGGCCACAGCGGCGGCGGCTACGCCACGGCAGAGGCCATGTTCCGCTACCCGGACTTCTTCAAAGTTGGCTGGTCCGAGAGCGGCAATCACGAGAATCGCAACTACGAAGATGACTGGGCCGAGAAGGTCATCGGCTTGGACAACGCCGCGAACAAGGCCGCCTACCAGGACCAGTCAACCCCCGCCATCGCAAACCGCCTCAAGGGCAAACTCATGCTCACGCACGGCATGGCTGACGACAACGTACCGCCCAGCAACACCATCCTCGTCGTCGACGCCCTTATGCGCGCCGGCAAGGACTTCGACCTCCTCATGATCCCCAACGCCCACCACGGCTATGGCGACGCCAACAGCTACGTCACCCGCCGCCGCTGGGACTACTTCGTAACTAACCTCATGGGCGCAACGCCACCCAGGGAATACCCCTTGGGCCCCCTGAACTAACCATTTCCCGCATCCCGAAACAAAGAACGGCGGCGAAGCCATAAGGCTCCGCCGCCGTCTTCACCTTGGGGAAGGAAACTATTCCACGATGCCGCTGTCGCCGCCCGCGCTCTTCGCAACCGGCTGCATCTTCCAGCCATCGTTGGTCAGCGTCAGCGTCGCCTTCGCATTGTTCGTCGCCGTCAGTGCCGTGCGCAGCTGCGGGAACGCATTCTGCGTCTCGGTCGCCTGCGCCCAGTCCTTCACATCGCCCAGCGTGTACGTGTAGTTCACCGTGGTCGTCGCGCCCGGCTGCGTACCCGCCGGCGTGTTGCTCACAATGTCCTTCACCTTGCGGTGCGCATAGCAGAAGTTGCCATAGCCCGGCTGGTTCACATCCGCCGTCCAGTTGCTGCGACCCTTGTCCGTCAGGTCGTAGCTGTTGGCTTCCTTCTTCAGCACCAGCAGCTTCGTCTTCTCAACCGGCGTGCGGCTCAGCAGTCCCTGATCCACCAGCGCGTCAAACGGCATCACCTTCGACGCATCGTCCTTGTCGTGCTGCTGCGGCATCTGGATCGGGTTCCGCCACAGGCAATCAGGCCACTGATCGTAATAGCTGTTGATCGCAGACTTCAGGTTGCTGCTCTCGTCTTTCGGACCTTTGCATCCGGTCGTGACCATCAGGGAGGTGGCCGCCAATGCCACACACAACTGCAGATTCCTTCTCATACTCTTCCACTCCATTGGCCGTGTGAGGCCTTCGACTACGCTCGCTCTGAAACCTTAGATGCGTCCCCCCGGCCATCGCGCCGTATGACGCCACGTCCCCCCACAACACCATGGCGCGCATGGCGCAGACCGCATACGCTAGCCTTAGAAGAGGAGATTTCTTGAGCACGTTGACCGCGAAGGCAAAATCCGGAGTCGCACCCATTCGGACGAGTGAATCGATCGACAACTACCTCAAGGCCGTCTTCACCCTCGGCGGTGACGAACAGCGACGCATCGGCAGCTCCGAACTCGCCGTCCGTCTGCACGTGGCGCCCGCGTCCGTCACCAACATGCTGCAAAAGCTGGCCGCAGAACGTAAGCCAATGATCGACTACGAACGTGGCCGCGGCGTACGCCTCTCCGTCTCCGGCCGCCGCCGTGCCCTCGAGATCGTCCGCCACCACCGCCTCATCGAAACCTTCCTCTTCGAGGTCCTCGGCTATCCCATCGAAGACCTCCACGACGAAGCCGAAAAACTCGAACACTTCATCTCCGAGCACTTCGAACAGCGCATCGCCGCAAAACTCGGCCACCCCGACACCGACCCCCACGGCCACTGCATCCCCGCCCTCGACGGCACCATGCCGTCACGCCACGGCATAAGCTGCCGCTGCGGCCTCGACTAACGCGCTCGCCAGGAGTAAGGATCAGGCGCGAGGGAAGCTCAAGGCCCAGAAGCTTGTCATGCGCAACGAGCCCCGCATGACTCACCAACGCCAAGGATCTCGACTAACACGCTCGTCAAGTAAGAACCACGCACGAGAGAAAAGCTCCCGCCCCAGAGGCTTGTCATGCGCAACGAGCCCCGCATGACTCACCAACGCCAAGGATCTCGACGAACACGCACGTCAAGAGTAAGAACCACGCGCGAGAGAAGCTCCCGCCCCAGAGGCTTGTCATGCCGCAACAAAACCTGCATGACTCACCAACGCCAATGCTTCGGAAGGGCACAGCTTCAGCTGTGCCAATTTCCTCTCAATAGAACCCGGGCTTTAGCCCCTGAGGTTTAGCTTTCCCGAAAGCCAGGCCTACATATAATCCACGCCATACTGCACAGGAATCTGCGTAAACGCAATCCGCGTCGGCGCCGAATCCCGCGCCGGCAGCATCCCCGCAAAGTGCAGCGTCGTATGCCCGTACTTCAGATTCAACTTGTCCAGCGTCCGTGACAGCGCTCCACGGTTATCCGCATCCGCAAACAGCGTCGGCTGCTGCTCACTCTCAGGAATCAGCCGCCCCAGCGTCACACCCACGAAAAACGGTCGCTGATACTCCGGCCCGGTCGGCTGCTGCGCCCACACCTTCTGCAGCGTCTCCAGCAACGACAGCGTGTCCTGGCACGTGGGAAACCGAGCCTCCATTCCCCATGCATCATGCTTGATACCGCTCTGGTGCTGCCTTACCTTGCTCCGGCCCTCAGCCTCCTGCCGGCTCAACTGGTATCGGATCGTCACACCCAGCGATCCCGTGCACATCTTCTCCATCCGCAGCCGCATCGCCGCCTTGTGCAGCAGCTTGTGCGCAATTGCCCACGATCCCTGCGGCGACCGATGATCCGGTCCCAGTACATGCGAGTGCCCCAGAGACTTCTGCATCTCGTTCGGCAGCGGCGCGCCATCATCGCCCGTGTCGTGCCCGCGCAGCCAGTGATATAGCCGGTCGCCCCACACACTGTTCCACAGCTTGTGCATTCCCTCGCGATCCAGCTCCAGCAACTGCGGCATCGTCGTGATGCCCTTCTTGATCAGCATCTGCTCCGTCTTCGCACCAACACCCGGCAGATCCCGCAGCTCCAGGTGCGTCAGCGCACGCGGCAATTGCGACGGCAGCAGCCCGATCAGTCCATCCGGCTTCTGCATGTCACTGGCAATCTTCGCCAGATAGCGATTCGGCGCCATCCCGATCGAGCAGCGCATCGTATCGCCCACATCGTCATAGATCGCCTGCTTGATATCCAGCGAGATGCGACGAGCATTCGGTGGCTCCCGCTCGCGCCCCATCAACTGGCACGTCACCTCATCGATCGATGGAATATGAGCCACCGGACACACCCGCTCCACCGCCGCGTGGATCCGGTGCGAGTACTCCGCATACGTCGTGTGATCGCCCTGGACCATGATGATCTCCGGGCAGATCTTCTTCATATCCCCAACGCGCGTCCCGGTCTTGATGCCCAGCGCCTTCGCCTCGTAACTCGCGGCAATCGCCACCGTCGTATCCGCAAACGTAGGCACCACTGCCAGCGGCCGGTTGCGATACTCCGGATGGATCTGCTGCTCCACCGACGCAAAAAAGCTGTTCAGATCCACATGCAGGAAACTGAAGCGGTCGTCTGCCGCTGAGGTGCGTCGGTCGCTCGCAAAGGGGTCGGCAGAGGACATGGCGTTATTCCCATTTTAGCGCTTTGCTTCGCCGGATCTTCGCTTGCTTGCGGTCTCTTCCCCGGTCCCGCTTACCATGGAGCAATGGTCGCGTGCGTCATCGTGAATTGGAATGGCTGGCGAGATACCATCGCATGCCTGCGCACCCTCAAAGAACAGACCGCTCCGCTGGAAGTCATCGTCGTCGATAACGGTTCGACCAACGATTCCGTAGCGCAAATCAAAGCATTCCTCGCAGCGACCCCTGCAGGCTCCGTCCCCATCACGCTGGTGGAGCATCCGGAGAACGTCGGCTTCGGCCGCGGCACCAATATCGGCATCCGCATTGCAAAGGAGCGCGGCGCCGAATTTGCCTGGCTGCTGAACAACGATACGGAGTGCCCGCCGGACACACTCGCCAAGCTCCTTCGCGTCGCAAATGAAAAGCCCGACACCGGCATCGTCGGTACTGTGCTGTACTACCACCACGATCCCTCGCAGGTGCAGGCGTGGAGCGGTGGCCGCATCAGCCGTTGGCTTGGCACCAGCCTCCACTACACCTCGCCTCAACCGCAGGTTCCCGGCTCCTACACCACCTTCGCCAGCGCACTCGTTCGTATGCAGGTGCTCGACGAGATCGGCATGATCTACGAAGGCTTCTTTATGTACTACGAGGATTCTGAGCTGTGCATGCGCATGGAACACACGCCATGGAAGATCGCCGTAGCCGCCGACACAAAGGTGCTTCATAAAGAAGGCGCAAGCACCGGCGAGGCTCGCAATCCGTTCATGGAGAAGACCATCGCCGTCTCCGGCATGCTCTTCCTGCGGATGCATTCACCAATGTTTATCGTGTCGCTGCCGCTATTCCTGGCAATCAAGCTCTTGAACCGTGCACGCCGAGGTGAATGGGCCGCCTTTCGTGCGGTGCTGCGAGCCGTTGCAGAATTCCAAAGCACACCAATGGTGCCGCCACCCGTTCGCAGGCGATCGTAGTCTGCCAGAGTCAGCTGACTACTCGGCACAGGCGACAATCTTTAACGCAGGAAATCATTAGTCGAGTAAGGCCATCTCGCAATTTCTAAAGCGTCTGTCTATCGTGTGCCAGACACTCTTGACCGCTTATCAGCCTTCGGCAACAGCAGCGAATCGTAGATAATATCCGCATGACTCCCAAGTTTCTCCGCTCGGACATTGATTTTGGATCCCTCGTGCCCGCCTTTAATGAAGGTCTTCCGTTTCGCCACGTTGTGATCGACAACTTCTTCCGCGAGGACGTTGCAAAGCAGTTAGCTGAGGAGTTCCCGGCCTTCGACGGACCCGCATGGTCCGTCTATCACAACCCCATCGAGATCAAGAAGGCGCTCAACCACTGGGATCGCTTTCCAAAGACCACCTACGCCGTCTTCGACTTCCTCAACTCCGAAGAGTTTGTGGGCGAGATGGCCAAGCTGGCCGGCCTGCCCCTCTGGTCCGATCCCGGCCTCCACGGCGGCGGATGGCACGCACACGCCCAGGGCGGCAAGCTGAACACACACCTCGACTACTCCATTCACCCCAAACTGGGGAAGGAACGCATCCTCAACCTGATCATCTACATCACTCCGGACTGGCAGGAAGAGTGGAACGGCGCACTCGGCCTCTGGAAAGATGACAACGGCACCCCCGGCGAGCTGGTCACACGCATCCCCAACTTCTTCAACCGCGCCGTCATCTTCGACACGTCGCAGAAGTCCTGGCACGGCCTGCCCGACCCCGTCGAGTCGCCCAGGGAGAAGGTCCGCAACAGCATGGCCGTCTACTACCTCTGCGAACCCCGCAAGGAAGCCAGCGAACGTGGCCGCGCCCTCTTCGCACCACACGGCGACCAGGCAAACGACCCTGCAGTCCTCGAACTCATTCAGAAGCGCAGCCAGGTGACAACGTCCGGATCGGTCTATCGCACCAACGAAGACAAGAAGTAATCCAGCACCAGCAGGAAGGAGACAGGCCGCCCTCGAGCGGCCTGTCTCCTTTTGTCCCACATCTCGATTGCTTCCGATAAGGTTTGTCATCCCGCAGCGAAGCGGAGGCGTCTGAAGCCAAATTCAATGCCGACCACGCTGACAAATGGCGCGTGCCAGCGCGTACCAGTGCGCGGTATGCTTTGTGGGCCATGAAACCCAGCCGTCTAGCGTTCGCTCTGTCCACCGTCGTTCTCGCCGCTGCCACCGCCGTCGCACAGGGCAAGGGCTCACTCCGCATCGCCGCCATCGACGTGGAAGGCGGCCAGGCAACACTCTTCATCGCACCCACTGGTCAGTCGCTCCTCGTCGACACCGGCTGGCCCGGGCGCAACGGCCGCGACGCCGACCGCATCGTCGCCGCAGCCAAGGAGATGGGCCTCACCCGCATCGACACCGTCCTGCTCACGCACTATCACACGGACCACGCAGGCGGCGTCCCGCAACTCGTCGACCGCATCCCCGTCGGCACCTTCCTCGACCACGGCGACCGCTACCCGCAAGACCCTAACTCGCCCCAGGACTACGACGACTACCTGAAGGTCATCGCCAGCGGCAAGTCCAAACGAGTCACCGTCAAGGCCGGCGACAAGCTGCCCATCGCAGGCTTCGACGCCATCGCCATCAGCTCCGCCGGCAAGGTCATGGACGCCGCCCTCCCCGGTGCCGGCAAGCCAAACGCACTCTGCGCCAACGCCCCGGCGCCCGCCGAAGACACCCAGGAAAACGGCCAGTCCCTCGGCATCCTCCTCCGCTTCGCCGGCCTCAAAATCGTCGACGGCGGCGACCTCACCTCCGACCGCGAACGCATGCTCGTCTGCCCCGCCAACAAGATCGGCCCCGTCGACCTCATGATCGTCTCCCACCACGGCATCGACTGGAGCAGCAGCCCCATCTTCATCAAGTCCCTCGCACCCCGCGTCGCCATCATGGACAACGGCAGCCGCAAGGGCGCCAGCACCTCCGTCATCGACACGCTGCGTTCCTCGCCCCGCATCGAAGCGCTCTATCAGCTCCACCTCGCACCACCCGCCGGCAGCCCCAACCCCGGCGGCACAAAGCAGGAAGGCCCCGACCACAACGTCCCCGACGAGTTCCTCGCGAACCCCGCAGGCACCGACGGCAAGCGCATCGACATCACCATTACCCCCAACGGCGCCATTGACGTCCGCAACGAACGCACCGGCGACACGAAGCACTTCCCCAGGGGCTAACCCTCACCAACGGCCCGGCGGCGTATCCTCAAAGGCAGCATGCCGGGCCACCCTTATCCCCACACTGATCGCGAACTCCTCCGCCGTGTCGAACGTGCGGGCGGCCGCGCAGGCTACAAACAGCTCGTCCGCGAACTCGGCATGGGCGGCGGCCGTGAACGCCGCATGCTCCTCGAGCAGCTCGCCAAGATGACCGCCCGTGGCGCCCTCGTCAAAATCGACGCGGAGCAATGGGCTCTGCCGCAGGTCCACACCGAGCGCGTCAAGAACGACACCGGCCGCCGCGCCGTCGCGCAGGACCGCAAGCGCCTCGTACACGACCGCAGCGCCGCCCGCAGCGACCTCATCGCAGGCAAGCTCCAGCTCCATCGCGACGGCTTCGGCTTCGTCCGCCCCACCGACGCCACCACCCAGAGCGACGGTGACTACTTCATCCCGCCCCACGATCTCAACGGAGCCATGCAGGGCGACATCGTCCTCGTCCTCCCCGCACCGCCCTCGCGCGACGGCCGCAAATCCGGCCGCATCATGCGCGTCCTCACCCGTCGCAACCCCACCGTCGTCGGCATCTTCCACGCCGCCGGTGCACGCGGCCGCAGCGAAGACATGCGCCTCCGCGGCAGCTACGTCGTCCCGCTCGACGAGCGCATGACGCAGCCCGTCCTCATCGAAAACGATCAGGACCTCCCGTCCTCCGCCATCACGCCGCACCGCACCCTCGGTGCCGAAGCCGCAGCGAACGACCACCAATGGGACGGCACGCTCGAAGACCTCAACGGCCTCGCCGTCGACGTCGAAATCACCCAATACCCCACCGACAACTCCCCCGCACGCGGCCGCGTCATTGAAGTCCTCGGCGATCCCGATGCCTTCGGCGTCGACGTAGAAATCATCATCCGCAAACACCATCTGCCGCACGTCTTCCCCGCCGGCGTCCTCGCCGAAGCGGAAGACGCAGCCGAGCGCAACGTCGCCTCGCTCCTCGAAGAGGAACTCAATCTCCGCCGCGACTTCCGCGACGAACCCATCGTCACCATCGACGGCGAAACCGCGAAAGACTTCGACGACGCCGTCCTCGTCCGCAAGCACGCCGACAACACCTGGGAGCTACAGGTCCACATCGCCGACGTCGCCGAGTACGTCCGCGACAACAGCGACCTCGACCTCGAAGCACGCCTGCGCGGCAACAGCGTCTACTTCCCCGACCGCGCGATCCCCATGCTGCCGCAGCAACTCTCCAACGGCGAATGTTCACTGCGTCCCGACGAAGACCGCATGGTCCTCTCCTGCATCGCACGCATCGACGACGAGGGCAACGTCCTCGGCTACGAGATCTGCGAAGGCCTCATCCGTTCCGCACGCCGCATGACCTACACCAACGTGCAGAAGATCCTCGACGGCGACGAAGAAGTTAGGAAGCTTTACGAACCACTTCTACCGCAGTTCGAACGCATGTACGAACTCGCGCTCAAGCTCAACGGCAAACGCGTCCGCCGAGGCTCCATCGACTTCGACCTTCCCGAGCCCGTCATCGACTTCAACGAACTCGGCGCCATGCAGGGCGTCCGCAAGGCCGAGCGCGCCTGGGCCAACCGCATCATCGAAGAGTTCATGCTCTGCGCCAACGAGTGCGTCGCACGCTGGATCGAAACCAGCGGCGTCCCCGGCATGTACCGCATCCACGAGATGCCCGACCCCAAGCGCATCATCGACTTTGAAGACGCAGCCGCAGCCTTCGGCATCACCCTCGGCGTCGGCGCGCTACCCGTCAAGTCCGTCACGATGAAGTCGGACCGCCGCGACCAGCAACGCCGCGGTCAGCAGGGTCGCGTCGCACACAAGGCACGCGAGCACGAAGTCTCCACCGCCGCCATCGAAGTCACGCCGCACATGTACCAGCGCCTCGCCGCAAAGATTCACGGCCGCCCGGAAGAGCGCATCCTCAGCTACCTCATGCTGCGTTCCCTCAAGCAGGCCAAGTACTCTGAGAAAAACGAGGGCCACTTCGCCCTCGCCGCACCCGCCTACACACACTTCACCTCACCCATCCGCCGCTACCCCGATCTCGTCGTCCATCGCATTCTCAAGACACTCCTCGCCGACGGCGCAGACCCCTTCGGCGACGCAGAAGAGATCGCCGCGCCACAGGGCTACCTCGGCATCGATGAGGCACCGAAGCGCGACGTGCATCACGGCGAGCAGCAGTTCGAAGACGTCTACCCCAAGGACGAACTCATCGCCATCGCGCAGGAGTGCAGCGAGACCGAGCGCCGCGCCGCCGACGCCGAACGCGAACTCATCGAGTGGAAGAAGATCAAGTTCATGACGGACCGCGTCGGCGAAGACTTCGATGCGATGATCCTCTCCGTCACCAAGTACGGCATGTTCGTCGAACTCGCCGACATGTTCGTCGAAGGCCTCGTCCCCATCTTCACGCTCACCGACGACCACTACACCTATCGCGAAACCACCCGCGAGATCCGCGGCGGCAAGAGCAACAAGACCTACCGCCCCGGCATGAAGGTGCGCGTGCTTCTAGACCGCATCGACCGCGGCAATCGCCGCCTGCAATTTGCCGTCATCCCCGACCACGCCGCCGGCGAAACCGCTCTGCCAGAGGGCGTGCGCCCCTTCCCAAAACGCGCCAGCAGATCCACCGAACGCCGCGAAAAGACAGTCGCGGAAGCTCCCACCCGGACACGCAAACCAAGCCCACGCTCCGCAAAACGCAGCAAGGCGAAGGCAGCCCCACTTAGCTCCAGCTCCCCCTTCGCAAAGTTCGGCGCAGACGGCTCCTCAGTCCGCAAAAAGAAGAACAAAGACCGCATCGCCGCCAGCAAGAAAAAGGGCAAGAAGCGCTGATCGCTTGCACTCGCATCAGCCCAAGACCGGGTGCCCCATGTCTCGCCTTTGAGACATGGGAGCATTGTCATCCCGACACCGACTCTCGTTGCACCCTACGAAATGCTTGTCATCCCGCAGCGAAGCGGAGGGATCTGCATGTGTGCTGGCCCATCCACAATCTCAGACCAGGGCAAAGATGCACACTTGATTCGCGCACAGCGCGAACGTGCGTTCCCCAGCTCCACGGAGCACGCAGTCAAGAGCACCGCCGACGCGGGCTGAAGGCCCGCGCCATCCTAGCCCAGGGCAACGCCCTGGGTTAGCGATTACCTGTGACTCTGCGGGCTGAAGGCCCGCGCCAACTGTCTGCGGACGGGCGATCCCACCGGCCTGATCCGGAACGCAATCAAACTCCGGGCCCAAACTCATAGAAGATAGAACCGATGGCCGCCACCCCCCGCAAACCCGCACTCCCCATCGACGACCTCCTCCCCGAGATCACCGCCGCCCTGCGCGCCAACAACAACCTAGTCCTCCAGGCCGAACCCGGCGCCGGTAAAACCACCCGCGTCCCACCAGCGCTCCTCGAAGTAGTTCCCGGCGAAGTCATCGTGCTCGAACCCCGCCGCCTGCCCGCGCGCATGGCCGCACGCCGCGTTGCATGGGAGATGAATGAACAGGCCGGCGAGACCGTCGGCTTCCAGGTCCGCTTCGAAGAGGCCATCGGCCCACGCACACGCCTGCGCTTCGTCACCGAAGGAATCCTCATCCGCCGCCTCATCAGCGACCCGCTTCTACCAAGCGTCGACGCCATCGTCCTCGACGAGTTCCACGAGCGCCACATCGACAGCGACCTCGCACTCGCGCTCCTTCGCCGCCTGCAGCAGACCACCCGGCCCGATCTCAAGATCATCGTCATGTCCGCCACACTCGACGCCGCACCCGTCGCCGAGTTCCTCGGCAACTGCGAAATGCTCTACGCCGCCGGCCGCGTCTTCCCGCTCACCGTCGAACACACACCCTACTCGGTCGAGCCGCTGCACGTGCAGGTGCGCCAGGCCGTCGAACGCCTGCATCGCGAAAATCACACCGGCCACACCCTCGTCTTCCTGCCCGGCGCCGCAGAGATCCGCCGCACCATGCGCGAGTGCGACGGCATCGCACGCGCCGCCGGCCTGCTCATGCTGCCGCTCTACGGCGACCTCTCGCCCGCAGAGCAGGACCGCGCCGTCGGCCCCAGCACGCAGCCCAAACTCATCCTCTCTACCAACGTCGCCGAGAGCTCTGTCACCGTCGAAGGCGTCACCGCCGTCATCGACAGCGGCATCGCACGCGTCGCCGCACACTCCCCGTGGACCGGCCTTCCAACACTCGAGATCCGTCGCATCAGCAAAGCCTCCGCAACCCAGCGTGGAGGCCGCGCCGGCCGCACCGCACCCGGCCGCGTCCTCCGCCTCTACGCCGAGGCTGACTTCGCACAACGCGCCGAACACGACCGCCCGGAGATTCTCCGAACCGACCTCTCGCAACTCGCCCTCACCCTGCGCGCACTCGACCTCCGCATGGGCGACGTCGTATGGCTCGATGCCCCTGAGACGATCGCCGTAGATCATGCAGAAGCCCTCCTCGATCGCCTCGGCGCAGCCGGCGCCATGGCCCGCCGACTCGCCCGCTTCCCGCTGCCACCGCGCCTCGCACGCATGCTCGTAGCGGCGGAGGACGCGGGAGTCGCGCAGGAAGGCGCAACCGCTGCGGCGCTGCTGTCAGTAGGAGCATCCGTCGAACGCAACGATCTGCTCGAAGCCATGGACGCACAGTTCGCCGTGCCCGACCACCGCGTCCGTCAGACCGAATCGCAGCTCCGCAGACTCGTCCGCAAAGGCCAAACCAAACACACCGGCGACAGTGACGAACCGCTCCTCCGCGCCATGCTGCAGGGCTTCCCCGACCGCGTCGCCCGCCGCCGCACCGGCAAGGAAATCCTGCTCGGCACCGGCATCACCGCAGAGATGACCGGTGCCGCGCCGCTCTACGAATTCATGGTCGTCCTCGACGCGGAAGACCGCAGCGACAAGCCACTCCCGCTCGTCCGCATGGCCGCACGCTTCGAACCGGACTGGCTCATCGACCTCTTCCCCGACCGCGTCCGCGAAGAGTCCACCCTCGTCTGGAACCGCTCCGCCCAACGCGTCGAAGCCACCACCTCTCTCCGCTACGAAGGCCTGCTCCTGCAGGAGTGGCGCGACGCCAAGCCCGACGCCGAAGCCGCCGCAGCCATGCTCGCCCACGAAGCCGTCGTCGCAGGCATCGCACGCTTCGTCGACGAGACCGCCATGGAGAACCTGCAGGCACGCGCCGCCTTCGCCGGTCTCCAAGCTCCCGACGTAGAAGCCGAACTCCGCCAGCTATGCCTCGGCCTCACCCGCTTCTCCATGGACGAACTGCGCAAAGCCGCCGTCGGACTCCTCCCCTCCATGGAAGCCCGCCTCGACGCGCAACACCTGCGCGACCTCGCACCCGGCACCCTCAAACTCAAAGCCGGCCGCGCCCTCAAGGTCCACTACGAAACCGGCAAACCACCATGGATCGAATCCCGCATGCAGGACTTCTTCGGCATGTCCGACGGCCCCCGCATCGGCCCCGACCAGACGCCCGTCGTCATGCACCTGCTCGGCCCCAACAACCGAGCCGTCCAGACCACCTCCGACCTCGCAGGCTTCTGGCAACGCCTCTACCCCGAAGTCCGCCGGGGCCTCATGCGCCGCTACCCAAAACAAAAATGGCCCGAAAACCCCCTACGCCCCAACGCCCAACCCAAAGAACCCACTACACCCCCACGAACCTAAGGCGGCCACGGAATCGGGTGCCCCATTCTTTGCGAAGCTAGAGCGGAGACAGGCTTGGGTGCCCCATTCTTTGCGAAGCAAAGGGTGGGTTATCGCGCAAAGCGCGACCACGCGTCCCTCCAAACTTTGTCATCCTGAGCGAAACGAGCAAAGCGAAGTGCAGTCGAAGGACCTGCATTCTGATGGCACCACCTCAAATGTCCCCGCCCGGAAGGGCACAGCTTAAGCTGTGCCGATACAACCCCCAGGAAACCGGGCTTTAGCCCCTGAGGTACGCCGCTCCCCGGCCGCTGCCCGCGTCACACCACCGCACCACAAGCTCTCTCCGCCCGCCCTAAAGCATCAACCCACCCGCCACTGCGTCTAATCTCAGAGAGGAAGGAAACCCATGTACGTCAATCGCACCAACGGATTCCCCACTGTCATCGACGTGCCGCGGGAAGGCACCGCGCCGCTTCTGGCCAAGGTGCTGGGCATCACCGCGCTCGGCTTCTTCGTCACTGCCATCGGCGTAGCCACCGCGCCCCCGTGGAGCATGCTGCCCGGCTTCATCGCCGTCCTGGCCCTCGTCTTCGGCATCAACGCCGTGCGCCGCACCAACGCCGGCCTGGCCATGGCCCTCTTCATGGCCCTCGCCTTCTTCATGGGCTGGGAGATCGCCCCGATCATCCACATGTACGTGCGCATGATCGGCCCCGGCATCGTCTTCCAGGCCGCCGTCACCACCGGCCTCGGCATGACGGCCATGGGCTGCGTTGCCTACCTCTTCAGCATCGACTACCGCAAGCTCTCGGGCATCGCCCTCGCCGGCCTGCTCCTGCTGATCCTCGCCGGCGTCGCCAGCATGTTCTTCCACTTCATGTCGCCCAATACCTACTCATGGATCGCGCTCGCCATCTTCACAGCGCTTACCGTGGCAGACTTCGCACGCATCCGCGCAGGCGGTGACGGCATGGGAGCAGTCTCCCTCGCACTCGGCATCTACCTGGACGCAATCAACATCTTCATGATCCTCCTCCAACTCTTCAGCGGCCGCAGCCGCCGCGACTAACCTCGCCGCAAGCGTATGGAAACGGCCCGGCTCAATGAGCCGGGCCGACCTGCGTAAGAGGCAAGCACGGTACCTTCTCGACGTCTGTTAAGCCGCACCGACCGAACGGACACGTCTGCCCCGACACACCCGCACCCCTTTTCACGTTGTCATCCCGCAGCGAAGCGGAGGGATCTGCATGTAAGCCGACCCGCCAATCCCCTGCCGGCATGCCAGTAACCTAGACCCGTTCGCGCAAAGCGCGAATCAACACCATCCCGGACGCCGGCTCCGGTTCAGGACATCCACGCCACAAGCGCCAGAGGCGCGACCACATCCTAGTCAAGGCCGAAGGCCTGGGTTAGGCCATGAAGAGAGAACCAAGGGCTGAAAGCCCGCCCCATAGGGCCGGCCTCCAGCCCGCTCGCCCACTACCCACCAAACGAAAAGTTCACCGTAATGGTCGTCTCCACCTCCGTAGGATCCCCATTCAACAGGTAAGGCCGATACCGCCACCCCTGCACGGCAGCAACGGCACTAGCCCGCAACATCTCGTGTCCCGAAACCACCGACAGACTCTCAATCGCACCCGTCTTCGAAATAACGGCATGCAACACCACTGCCCCCGAAACATGCGCAGCCTTTGCAATCGCCGGATAGACCGGCGTCGTCTTCGTGACAATCTGCCCAGCCATCACACCACTCGAAACCCGCGCCGGACCAACCACTGGCCGGGCAACAGCCACGCTGACAACCGGCGGAGCAGGCCCTAAACCAAGAGAACCGATCACCCCGGGTCCGTCACCCGAACCACCGCCCGTCATACGCACAACACCCGAAACCGATGGCGGCGGATCATCGCGAGTCATGTCAAGGTGTCGCGGAACCCTGGCAGGCGGCACAAATGGATCCACGCTGGCCGTAACACGAGCGACCCTCGCCGAGACAACCGGCGGAGGAGCAGGTGCTGCAGGTGGAGCAGGCGGTGCCGAAAGCATGGCCGTCATGGCCATCCGCGGCAAGGCATCTGGATAGAGCAGTGGAAGAAGAACGGCGACGGCAACCACCGCCGCGTTGAACGTTGCAGTCACCCAGACATAGCAGCTCGACTTCGACTTCAGCCGCCCCGACGATTCAACTAATAACGAGTCCTGAAACATAAGCAATCCCATCTGCGAGAGGAAAAGCTGGGACTATAGACACCGCCGAAACACCGTTTGTTACACGCAGCAACCGCCGCCAAAAACCAAATGTTGACTGAGACGTCTCAACACGAACGGTTTCCAACCCTTTCGGAGCCATTTTCGTGCGTTTTCTGCCCCAAAAAACAAAGAAACCCGCCACATCGGCGGGTCTCTCAGAACTGCGAAAACTGTTGGAGCACCGGGTGGGGATCGAACCCACGAATACTGGTTTTGCAGACCAGCGCGTTAGCCACTTCGCCACCGGTGCTCACTTACTCTGCGCCAACCGCGTGCAGAGGAACTTGGGAGCCACACTTACTCCGATGCGGAGACCGGAGTAAGTGCAGCCTGGAAATTTACTTCGGCTGCGCCGTCGTACGCAGGTACGGCTTCACCGTCTTGTAGCCCGGGAACTTCACGGCCGCATCATCGTTCGAAACTGCTCCGGTAATGATGACATCGCCGCCCACCTTCCAATTCGCAGGCGTCGCCACCGGGAACTTCGAGGTTAGCAGCATGCTGTCCAGCACGCGGATAATCTCATCGAAGTTACGGCCCGTGGTCATCGGGTACGCCATCGTCAGCTTGATCTTCTTATCCGGTCCAATGATGAAAACAGTACGTACCGGCGCGTTATTCGCGGGGGTACGACCCTCACAGCTATCGCCCTCTTCTGCCGGCAGCATGTCATACAGCTTGGCTACCTTCAGATCGAAATCACCGATGATCGGAAAGTTCACATCCGCACCGCTGACATCCTTGATATCTTCCGCCCACTTACCGTGGTCACTTACCTTATCGACGGAAAGTCCGATCACCTTAACGCCGCGATTCGCAAACTGCTGCTCCAGCGTAGCAACAGCACCCAGTTCCGTAGTGCAGACCGGCGTAAAGTCCTTCGGGTGAGAAAACAGAACAACCCAGTTATCGCCAATAAACTCGTGGAAACGAATGGTTCCCTGCGTGGTTTCCGCCGTAAAGTCCGGGGCTACATCATTGATGCGAAGTGACATCGAAAGCTCCTCTGAAGAAGTAAGTATGAGTCCAACAACAAACCCACCAGGCTTGGCCGGTGGGCGGGGTTCATGCGATTCGCTGCGGTAGTTTGCGGCGCGCTACAACCCTGCCTGGGCAAAAAGACAGCAGCGGCAGAGGGTCGAATTCGAACGCGTCATCATCACCTGCAACAATATGCGCGAGGTGATGGTATGTCAACGTGGTTTACAGCAGGTCGCTCTCTTGATTGGGTTCAGGTCGATGTCTTCGCAGAACGCGCGTACGAAGGCAACATGCTCGCTATCTTCACCGACGGCCGCAGCCTGAGCGACGAACAAATGCAGTCTCTGGCACGCGAGACAAACCTGTCAGAGACCACGTTCATTCTGCCCGCAACACCCGAAGAAGAACGCGAACACGGCGTGCGCGTGCGTATCTTCACCGTGGAAGAAGAATTACCCTTCGCAGGCCATCCAACGCTCGGCACTGCTAGCTGGTTGTGGGCAAACCACCCCCTCTTACGCGGCGGTGACGAGGTCCGGCTGAAGCTGAACGTCGGCACCATCGCCGTACGCTTCCGCACACCGGCAGAGGACGAAGCCGGCGTCTACGGCGAGATGAGGCAGCGCGATCCCGAGTTTGGCCCCGCTCCTGACCGCAACGAACTCGCAGCCGCTTGCGGCCTCGCAGTAAGTGATCTGCACACAGCGCTCTACCCACAGGTCGTCAGCACAGGCCTGCCCTTCTGCATCGTGCCACTGGCCTCACTGGATGCCCTGCAGCGCATGCGCGTCGATTCAGCGCGCATGGCCACAGCACTCGCTGGCACGGCCGCGAAGTTCATCTACGCCATCACGCCGCACGATGGAGCGTGGCGCGCACGCATGCCCTTCCACGGTGCCGACGATCCAGCAACAGGCTCTGCCGCAGGATGCGCCATCAGTTATCTCGTGCGGCACAACGCTGTGCCATCGCAAGCCGCGATCACAATCCATCAGGGCATCGAGGTGCATCGTCCCTCAAGGATCGACGTACGTGCTTCGTTACGTGACGGTGCAGTGACAGACGTGTTCGTTGGAGGGCGCACCATTCCTGTTGCATCGGGAACATTTACGCACCCGTAATACAACGGCTTTCCACGAGCGTTGCACAGGCCAAGCTACTCACTCTGGGTGAGTTGATAGTTGCTGTGGAAACGCAAGCGAAATGTTCGCACAGCTTTCGCCTCATCTTCGCTGTTGCACGAGGCCGTCGCGCTCCGTACTGTTGGGAAGCGTTGGACAACGGATCCCTGAACGACCGTTGAATCCACGCAGTCGCCGCGCGGCTTTTCGCGCGCCTTACAAGACATTCTGTACCCTGCACCGCATGCCTCCCCAGCATGCGAACCATCCCGGCTGCGCGCATTTTTTCTGCACGCGAGCCGAAAGAATTCCTGCGCCCTGAAACGCGCAAAGAACGCCGCCCCGCTAACCCGCGAGGCTCTGGAGAACGACGGAACATGCGCCCAAAGAAGATCATCCTGTGTGTCGACGACAACGAACAGACACTTTCCGTCCGCAAGTTCCTGCTTGAGACTCGCGGTTATCGCGTGATCAGCACCACCAGCTCCCACGAGGCGCTTGAGATTATCGACAGCCACGCACCCGGCGAACTCTCGCTGCTGCTGTGCGACCTGCTGATGCCGCAGATGGATGGCGTGGAGCTGATCCGCCGCGTGCGCGAGATGCAGCCTGGGCTGCCTTCCCTGATGGTGTCGGGCACCGTCACATCGTTTGAGCGTGGCAGCGGCGCAGACGTCTTCCTGCCCAAGGGCGCATGCTCGCCGACGGAACTCTTGGAGCGCGTCCGCGTGCTGGTGGCACGCAAGCGAGGACCAAAGAAGCACGTGCAATCGGTGCCTCTTCGCGCGATACCTGCGGCATCGGCTCCCACGCTGGCGCAGGTCGCTTAGATCTTCTGAGCGCCGATGCCTGCGTGAAACCCCGCATGGCATCGGTGACTTCCACTCGAATCACCCTACGCTTCCACCAGTCCATACCGCCGCTGCCAATGCAGCTTCAACTGTGTTCGAACGATGGCTCGCTCGTCTTCCGTAACGTTTTTTGTGCGCAGGTTCGCGAAGTCCGAAGCCTCGCTTTTCGCAAGCTCCAGCAGGCGACGATCGCGCACAAGATTTGCCACGCGGAAGTCCGGAAGCCCCGCCTGGCGCGTACCGAAGAACTCACCCGGACCGCGCTGCTGCAGATCAAGCTCGGCAAGCTCAAACCCATTCTGCGTACGCACCATGGCATCCAGTCGCTGTTCTGCCTCCGGAGAGACGCGGCCGCCCGTCATCAGGATGCAGTAACTCTTCGCAGTGCCGCGGCCCACACGACCGCGCAACTGGTGCATCTGCGCCAGGCCGAAACGTTCCGCATGTTCAATCACCATCAGTGAGGCGTTCGGCACGTCGACGCCAACTTCAATTACCGTCGTTGAGATCAGCACATCGATATCGCCACGCTTGAACTGCTGCATGATGATCTCTTTCTCATCGGACGGCAGACGTCCGTGCAAGAGACCAAGACGCAGACCATGCAACGCACCATGACGCAGCTCCTCATACATATCCGTCGCAGCGCGCAGGGAAGGCTTCTCGAATAGCTCGTCGTCTTTCTTTGTCTTCGCCGACTTCTTGGCAGATTTTTTCGCGGCGACTTTCTTCGCTGCTTTTTTGGCCGGTGCTTTCAATGCGATCGTTGGTGCACCGGTGTTCTGGCCCGCTGATTCGCTTGGATCCTTCGGAAAGTCCAGCTCCGGCTGATCATCATTTGCACCTTCAATGACTGGATAGACCACATACGCCTGCCGGCCCGCAGTCACCTGCTTGCGCACAAACTCCCACACGTCATCGGCGCGTTCTTCGCTGGTGCGGCGGGTAATGATGGGCGAGCGGCCCGGCGGCAGCTCATCAATGACACTGACCTCCAGATCGCCGTAGATGGTCAGCGCCAGCGTGCGCGGAATGGGCGTCGCCGTCATCACCAGTACATCCGGCTCCGTCGCTTCATCCTTCTTCATGAGCGTGAAGCGCTGCCGCACACCGAAGCGATGCTGCTCATCCACAATGACAAGACCAAGGTTCGCGAAGTCTACCTTCGCCTGAATCAGAGCTTGTGTACCGATGATGAGTTCTGCATCGCCCGAAGCAATGCGACGTCGCGCACGGCGCTTCTCCGCCTCGTCCAGCGAACCGGTTAACAGCGTTACCTTGTACTGCCGCGATGAGCGCTGCAGCAGTTTTCGCGCAGAGAGGTAGTGCTGCGTCGCAAGGATCTCGGTCGGCGCCATCAACACCGCCTGGTAGCCGCCTTCGATGGCCACCAGCGCCGCCTCCAGAGCCACGATGGTCTTGCCGCTGCCCACATCGCCCTGCAGCAGGCGCCGCATCGGCTGCGGCTTGCGCATGTCTTCCACGATCTCGCCAAGCACACGCTTCTGCGCCGCCGTGGGACGGAAGGGCAGCACCTGCTTGATGGCGTTTCGCACATTGTCATCGGCAGTAAAAGCGATGCCGGCGCGGTCGCGCAGACGCTTGCGCTTCAGCTCAAGCCCCAGCTCCAGGTAGAACAACTCTTCAAAGATCAGCCGCGCATGTCCCGGTGTGGTGAAGGCCTGCAGATCGCCCATGCCTGTGCCGGCTGGCGGAAAATGCGCCGCACGCAAGGCCTCCAGCCGGCCCGGCAGCCCCAGCCGCTTGCGCAGCGAGTGCGGCACGGGATCGATCAACTGCGGCCCGGCGGCAAGGTCATCCAGCAGCCGCCACACCACCTGACGCATCCATCGCGAACCCAGCTTCGCCCCCCACGGCGTCGTGCCGCCCAGCGACTCATAGACCGGCACAATGCGGCCCACCTCGAGCAGCACCGCCTCGTTCTCATCCTCCGGTCCGGGCAGGATCTCAAACTGCGGCTGCACCATCTTGAAGCTGCCCACGGTCGACCGCGACGACTCCAGCTTGCCGTACAGCGCCACCATCTGACCGGGTCGAAACTTTCCCTCGAGGTACGTGCCGCGGAACCACATCGCCTTCAGCGTGCCGAGCCCCTGCCCGACCGTCATCTCGAAGATGGGCATGGACCGCGCCCGTAGCGTCGCCGTTCCGCGCACCTCGCCGATGACCGATGCCATCTCGCCGGCCTTGAGCGCGCTCAACGGCTTGGGATCCAGGCGGTCTTCATAGCGAAAGGGCAGGTGGTACAGCAGGTCTTCTGCGGTCTCGACACCGCGCTTGCGCAGCGCCTCCGCATTGCGCGGCCCCACACCTTTGATCAACTGCACGGGCGTGGCGAGATCAAGCATGCTGAAGGCGATGATAAGGCAAAGACTGCGCGCCACCCAGTGACGCAATCGGCACTGCTATTCTCATCATCGAGGGACTTCATGCCGGTCATCCACGTGCACATGCTGGGCGGCGCCAGCCACGAACAGAAGGCGCAAATCGCAAAAGAATTTACGGACACCCTGGTACGCGTGCTGGGCAGCAATCCGCAGATGACCCACATCATCCTGGACGAGCAGAATCCTGAAAACTGGGCCAATGCGGGTGAGTTAATCTCCGACCGCCGCGCGAAGCAGAAGGCATAAGCGCATGGCAACGGTTGTACTCGACAAGATTCGCAAAGTCTATGAGACGAAGGTCGCGGTCGAGGGCCTGTCGCTGCGCATTGAACCAGGCACCATGTTTGGCCTGCTGGGCCCTAATGGAAGCGGCAAGACATCGTCCATCCGCATGATGATCGGCATCACCGTGCCGGACAGCGGCACCGTCACCCTCTTCGACAAGCCCTTTGAGCGCGATGCTCTGAAGCGCGTCGGCTATCTGCCGGAAGAGCGCGGCCTCTACAAAAAGATGAATGTGATGGAACAGATCACCTTCATGGGCCAGCTTCGTGGCCTGTCCGCCACGGAGGCCGACAAGCGCGGCAAGGCCTGGGCCGAGCGTCTGCAGATCACCGAAGCCCTGCCCAAAAAGACCGAAGAGCTGAGCAAGGGCATGCAGCAGAAGATCCAGTTCATCACCGCGCTCATCCATGAGCCGGAACTGATCATCATGGATGAGCCCTTCAGCGGCCTCGATCCCGTCAACGGCGCCCTGCTGCAGGACACGCTAATGGACCTGCGCCGCGAAGGCAAGGCCATCCTCTTCTCCACACATCGCATGGATCAGGTGGAAAAGATGTGCGACGCCATCGCGCTCATCCATCGCGGCCGCATCGTGTTGGAAGGCAATATGCGCGAGATCAAAAGCCGCTATCCGAAGAATCGCGTCGAGGTCACTTTCGAGGGCGACAACAGCTTCCTGCGTAACGCAGAGGTCGAGAGCGCGGAAGAGTTTGGTGGCGGCATGGCCAGCGTGAAGCTGCGCGGCGATGGCATCACCACCATGCCCGATGCGCAGCCGCTGCTGGCCGAAGCCGTCGCGCGCGGCACCCGCATCTCGCGCTTTGAAGTGAAGGAGCCGACGCTGGAAGAGATCTTCATCGAACGCGTCGGAGGTGCCGTCGATGCATAACCTCGCTGCCCTGACATCGACCCAACAAAGGAGCCTGCGCGATGCGTAACATCTTTCTGATTGCACGCCGCGAGTATCTGGAGCGCGTCCGCACCAAAGGCTTCATGATCGCCACGATCCTGATCCCGCTGCTGATGGGTGGCGGCATCACCGCGTCGATTCTGATCGCGAAGCACTCCAAGTCCAGCTCGCACATCGTCATCGTCTCCCCCGACCTGGCTTTGGCGAATGATGTGCAGGATCAGCTCAACCGCGACACCGAAGGCGAGATGTTGCTGAACATCGTCGCACCGCCCAGCGCCAATACGCTGCCGGGTCTGAAGGCATCGCTGAAGTCGAAGGACATCGACGGCTACCTGTGGATCACGCCCGCGGCGCAGAAGGGCGCGAAGCCGAAGATCGAGTACCGGCAGGGTTCCTCCGCCGATCTCGCCACACGCAACACCGTACGGGACGCTCTGGACAAGGTGCTGACGCGCGATCGCCTCGTAGCGCAGGGCATGAGCAAAGCCGACGTCGCCGACATGATGAGTCCCATCACCATGAACGCCGCGGATGAGGAGCAGGACAGCACCAGCGCAAACTTTGCCGGCGCCTACGTTCTCTTCTTCCTGATGTACATGGTCATCATGCTCTACGGCATGAACGTGGCACGATCCATCATTGAAGAGAAGACGTCGCGTGTCTTCGAGGTCATGCTGGCCACGGTCAAACCCGCTGAGATGATGGCGGGCAAGGTCATCGGCGTAGGCTCGGTCGGCCTGACGCAGGTCTTCATCTGGATGGCTGCTGCGGTAGTCCTGACGGCAACGCCGCTGCTGACGCACTTCCTGGGTGGCGGCACGCATATCTCTCTCTCGGCCGCGCAGGTCGGCTACTTCATCGTCTACTTCCTGCTGGGCTACTTGCTGTACTCGTCGATCGCCGCAGCACTGGGCGCCATGACAAACTCTGAGCAGGAGCTGCAACAGCTGAACATGTTCCTGGTCATGCCACTCGCCGCATGCATGGTGACGCTGCCGCTAGTACTTAACTCGCCCAACAGCATCTACGCGCGCATCCTGTCGCTGATTCCCTTCTGCACGCCGCTGCTGATGTACATGCGCATCTCCGTGTCACCAGTGCCCTGGTACGAGATTGCGGCATCGATCGTGCTGATGGCCATCACCATCTACGTCGTCCTGTGGATCGCCAGCCGCATCTACCGCGTGGGCATCCTGATGTACGGCAAGAAGCCGAACCTGCCGGAGATCGTGCGCTGGATGAAGTACAGCTAGACACATCACATCCACACAAAGAAGGGGCACGGAGCAATCCGTGCCCTTATTCTTTTCTCATGAAGATCCGCATGCTGTGGAGCATCACGCTCATGGTCAGCGCAGTCACACTCGCCAGTGCAGCACAGACCGCTGCAGCCGCAAAGCCAGAGGCGGGTATCGCTCACGCACTCGCTCAGTCGCGGGCCGCGCGCATCTCCGACTTGCACTATGACTTGCACCTGGCGTTGCAGCCGCATGCAGAGACCATGCCCGGCGCGGAGACCGTCCGCTTCCTGCTCCGCGACGCGTCCACAGATCTTCCCATCGACTATCGCGAAGGCACCATCACGGCTGCGCAACTCAACGGCCAGAGCATCACGCCGACGCTGGTGAACGGACACCTGATTCTGCCGGCGTCTCATCTGCGCAAGGGCGGCAACACCCTGGTGACCAGGTTCACCTCGCGTGTTGCAAAGGCCGGCGCCGCCATCACGCGTTACGAAGACAAGGAAGATGGCAGCGAGTACTTCTACTCGCTCTTCGTTCCCATGGATGCGAGCATGGCCTTCCCCTGCTTCGATCAGCCGGACCTGAAGGCACGCTTTACGCTCGACCTGTCCACCCCTGCGAACTGGGTCACCATCGCCAACACGGCACAGACAGGCAGCAGCACTGGCGGCTCTCGAACCTTCGAGGAGACGCGCCCCATCTCCACCTACCTCTTCGCCTTCGCAGCGGGTCCGTGGGCAAAGCTCAAGGGCAAATCCGGTGAACCTGATCTCTACGTGCGCAAATCGCAACTCGCCCGCGCGCAGAGCGAAGCGCCGCATGTGCAGGAGATGACCGCACGCGGAACCAGGTGGCTCGAAGACTACTTCCAGCAGCCATATCCCTTCCCCAAGTACGACCTCGTCCTGATCCCTGGCTTCCCCTTCGGCGGCATGGAGCATGCGGGCGCAACGTTCCTGAACGAGTCAGGCGTGCTCTTCCGCTCGGCACCCACGGCCAACGACCGCTTCACGCGCGACACACTCGTTCTGCACGAACTCACGCATCAGTGGTTCGGCGACCTGGTGACCATGCGGTGGTTCGACGACCTGTGGCTCAAGGAAGGCTTTTCCCAGTACATGGCTTACCGTGCGCTCGCCGATCTTGAGCCGTCCTCACTGCCCTGGAAGCATATGTACGAGGGCATCAAACCGCTTGCCTACGGTATCGATGAGACCGAGGGCACGACGCCCATCTTCCAGGACATCCCAAATTTGAAGGATGCCAAGAGCGCCTACGGTGCCATCGTCTATCAGAAGGCGCCAAGCATCCTGAAGCAGTTGGAGTTCAAGCTGGGGCCAGATGCCTTTCGAAACGGCCTCCGTGCGTACCTGAAGCAACACGCCTACGGCAATGCGCAGTGGAGCGACCTCGTTGGTGCTTTGCAGGCAGCAAGCAAACAGGATGTGCAGGCATGGGCCAACGCATGGGTGCTGCAGCGCGGCATGCCAGAGATCACCACAGCCTGGAGCTGCGACAAGAGTGGCCGTCGGGTGCGACGTGTGACACTCTCGCAGACCGACGTACTGAACGACGGCTATCGCTGGCCCATCACCAATGAGGTGCTGCTGGCCTACGCAGACCACGCACCCGAACGCGTGCGTGTGGAGTGGAACGGTGCCAGCGTCGATGTCCCGGGCGTCGCAGGCAAGGCCTGCCCGAAGTATGTCTTCGCGAACGGCGGCGACCAGGCCTACGGCCGCTTCCTGCTCGATGCGAAGAGCGAAGCCGCGGTAAAGGCCACGCTGCAAAGCAACGCAGCAACGTCCGATCCGCTGCTGCAGACCATGCTATGGGGCGCACTGTGGGAGAACGTACACACCGCCCGCTCCGCCCCGCGTGGCTACGTCACGCTGGCGCTGCAAAACCTGCCGCACCAGGAGGACGAGACACTCGCTCGGCTGCAGTATGCGCGCGTCAGCGGCGCGCTCCAGCGCTACATGAGTGACAACACGCGCACGCCGCTGGTCGCCCAGCTTGAAACCGTTGCGACGGACCGCATGCTGCACGCGCCCGAACCCGGTCTGCGCATCGTTGCCTTCCGCACCCTGACCTCAGCCGCGGAGACACCTGCCGCCCGCGACACACTCAAGTCCATGCTGGATGGCAAGACCATCGTCCCCGGCGTCGATCTGCGGCCGCTGGATCGTTGGAGCATGGTCGGCCGGCTGATCGCCGTGAACGACGAGGAAGGGCCCGCACGCCTCGCAACAGAAATCAAGCGCGACAACACCGACGACGGCCGCAAGTTCGCCTTCGCCGTGCAGGCCGGCGCACCGGACGCAGCTACCAAGGAACGTTACTTCACCATGTACCAGCAGGCTCCGACTGCGGCCGGCGCGCAGCAGGAAGACTGGCTCTCGCAGAGCCTGGGCTCGTTCAATCAGGTGCGGCAGGCGTCACTGACACTGCCGTATCTGCAGCGCAGCCTCGATCAGTTGCCGGAGATCAAGCGGGATCGCAAGATCTTCTACCTGGGCGCCTGGCTCGGTGCATTTCTCGGCGGGCAGACCTCACCACAGGCAGAGGCCGTGGTGAAGCAATGGCTCGCACAGCCAGGCATCGACGCCGACCTGCGACGCAAGGTGCTGGAGAACGCTGACCCGCTGGAGCGAACCGTGCGGATACGCACAAAGTTCCCCGAGTAGTAGTTGAAGTGCCAGTGATCACGCAGATCTAAGCGCGAATCGCGATCTTCGCCACGCCTTCGTCCGTAGCCTCATTGCCATCGCGGACGGGGCTCATGTAACGGCGCCACCACTTGGTGTTCACAGCCTCGCCCGTAAACTCCGAAGGTGCGCCCGGCTCGGGCAGCCAAAGCGGAAGGCCCGCCTGGGCCGCCAGATCCGTGATGCGCTCCGGTGGCTGGAACCAGTCGTGGAAGGCCAGGTTGAACAGGCCCCAGTGAATCGGGAACAGCACCTTCGCCTGCAGATCCATCGCGGCGCGCATGGCATTGTCTGGCCCCAGATGGATCTGGTCCCACAATGGATCGAAGGCGCCAATCTCAAGCGTCACCAGGTCAAACGGGCCAAAGTGTTCGCCGATCTCCTTAAAGCCCTCGTAGTAGCCAGAATCCGCGCCGTGATAGATGCTGCGCTCTGCCGTCTGCAGCGCGAACGACGACCAGAGCGTGCCGTACCGCTTCAAAGACCGGCCCGAGAAATGCCGCGCCGGTAGCGCCGTCACGGTCAGCGGCGTGTTCCCGATACCGGGCAGAACGGTGCTGTCCATCCAGTTCAGTTCACGGATCTTCTCCGCCGGAACGCCCCAGCGCCGCAGGTGTCCGCCCACACCCATGGAACAAATAAAGGCTGGCGCACGTTCTATGAGTTGTTGCACCGCAGCGGAGTCCAGGTGATCGTAGTGATCGTGTGTCAGCAAAACGGCGTCCAGCCGGGGCAGGTCGGCCATCGGCAGCGGCGGCGCGTAGAAGCGTTCCGGCCCGAACCACTGCACAAACGACGCACGCTTGGAGAAGACCGGGTCGATCAGGACAGTGGTGCCATCTACCTCAAACAACAGCGACGAGTGCCCAAGCCAGGTAATCCGCAACCCCGAAGCGGGAGCGGTGCGGAAGATCGCCGGATCGGTGTGGAACGGCCCCAGCGGCCGGCGCGGCACGCGCTCTTCCTTCCCGGTGATCAACCGGCGCAGGATCGTGGGAAAGTGTTTCGTGGCGCCCACCTCAGTGGGCACGGGGTTCAGGTAGATTCCGTTTTCGAAACGTGCAGGCCGCAGGAAAGACATCGATTCGTTGGATGCGCGGAAGCGGCACGGGCCGCAAAGATTCACACGAAACGATCTATCTCCGCATTCGCAACGAAGAGTACCCTTGGGAAACGGGTGATACATGCATTGGACTGAGGCGCTGAAGCTGGCGCTGCAATCACTTTGGGTCAACAAGCTGCGCACGGTGCTGACGCTCCTGGGCGTCGTCATTGGCGTGGCCGCGGTCATCAGCGTCGTCACACTGGTGAACGGCGCCAATGCGTACGTGGACGCCAAGCTGAACACCTACGGCTCCGACGTCTTCACCGTCTCGAAGATGCCCAACCTGATCACCAGCTTCGCGGAATACACCCGGTATCAGAAGCGTCGCAACGTCATCGCCGAAGACTTCCGCATGATCGAAGCCGGCTGCAAGCGCTGCAAGCTGGTAGGAGCGGGGCAAGGCAAGCAGGTCAGCGTCAAGTCCGGCACCGACTCCGTCACCGGCGTCAGCCTGCGCGGCTGGACCGCGCGCATGCCCGAACTGAACAACATCAACATCACGGAAGGCCGCATCTTCACGCCAACCGAGGTGGAGCACGGAGCGCGCGTCGCCGTCGTGGGCACAGATATCCAGGAAAACCTGCTGAAGGGCGACGACCCCATCAACAAGGAGATCCGCGTCGACGGCGTGCCGTACACGATCATCGGCATGGGCGAGAAACAGGGCAAGACGCTGGGCAGCAGCCAGGACAACTACGTCATCGTCCCGCTCACCAGCTACCAGCACACCTACGGCTCATCGAAGACGCTGACCATCTACGTCAAAGGCCCGGGCGCGGGCGCAGCGCTGGAAGAGACGGGCGACGAAGTCCGGTCCATGATGCGTAACGCGCGCCACGACCGGCTGGGCGAAGACGACAGCTTCACTCTCGATTTGAACAACACCTTCCTGTCGCTCTTTAAGACCGTCACAAACCTCTTCGGCGCCATCGCCATCCCGGTCGCTGCCATCTCGCTGATCGTGGGCGGCATCGTCATCATGAACATCATGCTGGTCTCGGTAACGGAACGCACCCGCGAGATCGGCGTCCGTAAGGCGCTGGGCGCCCGCCGCCGCGACATCCTTCTGCAGTTCGTCATCGAAAGCGGACTGATGGCCACGGCAGGCGGCATAATCGGCGTGCTCTTCGGAGTCGCCGTAGGCTTCGGCATCTCAACCGTCGCAGGCTTCCCCATGAGCATCGCCTGGTGGAGCGTCGCCGCCGGGCTCTTCGTCAGTACCGGAGTAGGTGTCTTCTTCGGCGTCTACCCCGCTCGCCAAGCGGCAATGCTGGATCCCATTACTGCGCTGAGGAGCGACTAGCCATGCGCAGCCACAGCTGTCTATCGCACGCGCAAGCGCTGAGGAGCGACTAAGTCATGAACTTCTCAGACGTAAAAGAGACCATCACCATCTCGCTCGATACCCTGCGCGCCAACAAGCTGCGCAGCGGCCTCACCGTGCTCGGCATCGTCATCGGCGTCCTCACGGTCATCATCATGTCCAGCGTGATCAACGGACTCAATGAGAGCGTCAACGGCATCATCTCCCAGCTTGGCTCGAACAACCTCTTCATCTTCCGCTTCCCCGTCTTCGGCTCGCGCCCCACGCTGGAAGAGCTCTCGCGCAAGCAACTCACCTACGACGACATGATGTCGCTGCAGGGCCTGCCACACGTCGTCGCCGCCTCTGCCGCACTCCGTTTCGCCAGCTTCGGCGACTTCGGCGCCGCCGGCATGACCACGGTCAAAGGCGGCGGCAAGAAGCAGGAGAACGTCGGCCTCGGCGGTGAGAACTTCACCTCCGCCATCGTCAATGACTGGCACCTCGCTCGCGGTCGCTTCTTCACCGAGCAGGAGCAGCAGCGCTACGCGAAAATCGTCATCCTGGGTCATGACACCGCCGAAACACTCTTCGGCTCCGAAGATCCCATCGGCAAAGAGATCACAACCTCCGGCGTTACCGCCACCGTGATCGGCGTCCTCGATCCCGTAAAGGGCCTCACCCCCGGCAAGAACCCGAACGACAGCTTCCTCTACTTCCCATTGACGACCTTCCACTACATCCACCCGGAGATCCTCGACTACTGGGTGACCCTCAAATACGACGACGCAAAGAACCGCACCCTCGTCGAGGAAGAAGTCCGCGAACGCCTGCGCGTCCGCCGCAAGGTTCCCGTCGACAAGGAAGACAACTTCGCCATCTTCGGCTCCGACTCACTCACACGGCTGTGGTCGCAACTCACCGGCGGCCTCTTCCTGCTGATGTTCGCGTTGAGCAGCGTCGGGCTGATGGTGGGCGGCGTCGGCGTGATGAACATCATGCTCGTCTCCGTGACGGAACGCACACGCGAGATCGGCGTGCGCAAAGCCATCGGTGCCACCAAGCGAACTATCCTGCTGCAATTCACGCTGGAGGCCATGGTGCTGTGTGCCATCGGCGGCATCGTGGGCATCGCACTCGGCTCACTGATCGCGCTGACCCTGCACGTCTTTCTGCCATCGATCCTATCCAGCGCATGGGTCATCGCGGCATTCACCATCTCCATCGGCATCGGCCTGGTCTTCGGCATCTATCCCGCGTGGAAGGCCGCCAGCCTGAACCCGATCGAGGCGCTGCGTTACGAATAGGTTCTCTGCAGGGCGCATAGACTTGAGTTGTGACTGCCGCAGAGATCATTGAACTCATCACGACCGTGCTGACCCTCGCCGGCCTGGCTTACCTGCTCATCGCACTCCTGGCCGCGCGTGCCTTCCGCCGCGAACCGCGATCACCCGAGCCGACCGCATGGCCAACCGTATCCGTCTTGAAGCCCATCAAGGGGATGGACCCGCGGCGCTATGCGGCCTTCGCCAGCCACTGCACCCAGCAATACGCCGGCCGGTATGAACTGTTGCTCGGCCTCTCTGACCCGGCCGACGCAGACGTCCTCGCAGAGATCGAACGCCTCAAAACCGAGTTCCCCACAACCGCCATCCGCGCTATCGCATGCGGCGAACGCCTGGGCACCAACGGCAAGGTGAGCACGCTCTCGCAGATGGTCCCGCACGCCCTCGGCGACGTCATCCTGATCAACGATGCGGACATCCTCGTCGGGCCGCAATACCTGACACGCATCGCCGCCGACCTCGCACAACCAAACGTCGGCATGGTCACAACTCCTTATGCCGGTCGCACGTCGGATAAGCCCGGCTTATGGGCCCGGCTCGAAGGCCTCGGCATCGCAACCGACTTCCTGCCCGGCGTCCTCACCTCCCGCCTGCTCGACCGCGGCGTCCGCTTCGGCCTGGGCAGCACACTGGCCCTGCGCCGCACGACACTGGAAGCCATCGGCGGCATGACTCCCCTCCTGGAACATCTCGCCGACGACTACGAACTCGGCGCACGCGTCCACGCCATCGGGATGCGCGTCGTCCTCTCCCCCGAGATCGTCGAGACGTATGTCCCGGCCTACGACTTCGAAGGCTTCTGGCAGCACCAGTTGCGCTGGGCTCGCGGCGTCCGCGACGCGCGGCGAGCGGGGTATGTGGGCCTCGCCATCACCTACGCCATCCCGTGGGCGCTGGCCAATGTCATCGCCACCGGCTTCGCTCTGCCCAGCTTCACCCTGCTTAGCCTGGTACTGCTGGCACGCGTAGCGCTGGCGCTGGGTGTCGGCGTGGGCATCCTGCGCGATGGACAGGTCCTGCGCGACCTCTGGCTCATCCCATTGCGCGACTGCTTCGGCCTGCTCATCTGGGCATGGAGCTACGCAGACGACACCGTCGTCTGGCGCGGCGAACACTTCCGCCTCAAACGCGGAATCCTGCTACGCCCGTAGCAGGATTCCTTGTTCTCAAATGCTTTCTTTGCCTACGAAGCCGAACCAGCCTTGAAGATATCTTCCGCGTAGTAGTTCTCAACCTTCGCCTGATCGCGCAACATCTCCAGGTAAGCACTCTTCAACAACTGGCTGCGCGTGTTGCGCAACTGGTCGCGAATACTCTGTTGCACCGCCGGATTGTTCAGATCACGCTGACCTGCCACTTCGCGACTCACCAGGTGGTAGATCACGTATCCGACAGGAGCCTTCGCGCCCGGCGGCGTAATCGGCATCACCGGCGTGTTCTCGCCAGCCTTCAGCTTGCTGACTTCCGCCCACACCGGCACATCCTGGCGTAGCTGCGACTCCGCCACAAAGCCCATGTCGCCGCCATTCGTAGCCGTCTGCGGATCCTCAGAGTAGTTCGCCGCAACCGCCGCAAAGTCCGCGCCGCTATCCAACTGTGCCTTCAGCGTTGCAATCTTCTTCCGCGCGTCGGCATCGGTAGTCGCCTTGCTGCCCTGTAGATTGGGCGCGCCCTGAGGCGAAGCCTGCGCCGTCACGATGATCTGCGCCAGGTGCAGCTTGTTCTCGATCAGGTTGAAGTCAGCCTTGTGGGTGTTGTAAAAATTGCCCACCTCGCCGTCCGTCACATTGATCTTGCTGTTGATCTCTTTGTTCAGCAGCTTGTCCAGCGTGATCGACCGGCGAAGATCGCGGCGCACCTCGTCGATGGAGCGGCCACTCTCCTTGAGCATCTGGCTGAACTGCTCTTCGGTGTAGTGCGACTTCATCTCGGTCAGCTTGCTGTCGACCTCTTCATTGGTAGCCGTCAGATTCATCTTCGCAGCGCGCTGCTCAATGATCTCGCCGTCGATCAGCGTCCGCAGGATCGAGAGCTTGTCGCTCTTCGCCTGTTCCTCAGTCTCCGGCTGCTGGTCCTGCTTCGAGCGCTGTGCGTCTTCGAAGTTCTTATCCAGATCCGTCCGCATGATGGCGTGGCCGTTCACGCTGGCCACCACGTCAGCACCATGCTCCTTCTTACAGCCGGTTGCAGCCAGCGAAAGGACGGTGAGAGCGGCAACGAACAGCCAGGGTGCGCGGGTGCGGGTCGAGTTGGGGGTGTTCAAGTGCATGCCGTGTCATGGTATCGCGCCCGGACCGAAAGATCACTTCCCGGACGATGAAATGACTTCTTCCCTACTGTGCCTGCGAGGCCGCCGGCGGTGCCTGCAGGTCCGGAAGCGCGACCGGCGGAGGAGGAGTAACGCCCTGCGCCGTCAGCGCATCGTCCACGGCACGGTAGACAAATTCAATAGGAATCGCGCCCGTGATCATCTGCCCGTTGACGAACAAAGCGGGAACACCGCTCACCGTCAGGCCGTCGCCCTCTTTCATCGAAGCGCGAACAGCCGTCTCATCCTGCCGCTCGATGCATGCCGAAAGTTTCTTGGTATTCACCTTCGCACGAGCGCCTTCAGCCAGCGTCTCCTTGTCGATCTGCTTCAGGGCCACCGGCAGCGCCTTGTCCTTCACCGCAGGCGTCGCCGGGTCCAGACCGATCTCATCCAGGTGCGCATGCATGTAGTCCACCATGTTCCAGTACGCGGTCGGACTCTCCTCCGCCAGGCAGTCCGCATTCACCGCGGCGTGGATCGCCCAGGGATGGATCTGCGCCAGCGGAAAGTCCTTGTACGAGATGCGAACCTTATCGCCGTACCGCGCCAGCAGCGCAGGAAAGATCGCCTGGTGCATACGGGCGCAGAACGGGCACTCCAGGTCATCGAAGACCACGATCGTGACGGGAGCCTTGTCCTTGGCGCCACGCGCAGGACGCCCCGCGTCTGACACCAGCGCGCGAGGATCCTTCGACATGTCAAAGGTGTTCATCTGCGCCAGCGTCTTCTCATCCTTGCTCAGGAGGAATTCCATCGGCTTCATCGGCTTGCCATATTCGCCAAGCAGAACCGTCACCTCGTCGTAACCGGTGTACGGGCTCGGTTTCCGCTCGCCCACCTTCACGTCATAGTTGAACGGCAGACCCGCCTTGGTGCGGATCATCAAGGCCACACGCCGCGCCGTCTCGGGCGAAAGATTCGTCGCACCACCAGCACCCGCCGCAGGCACCTGCGCCCGGCATCCCGTGACACACAACGCTGCAGCCAGCAGCAGGGAAGCAACAGCGCGTACAGACCGGGGATGGCTGGAAAGGGGACGAATCATGCTCTCTCGATTATCTCAGGCGGCTCCCACCTGCTGACCGAAACGGGAAGAAGCATACGTTTTCATCACAACTTCGTGCAGCGTGGTGCCAAATGCAGAACGGACGGTGTCTATAGCTGCACCCGCCGGTAGCGGGCATGAGGTTCTGTGATGACACGCACCCTTCCCTTGCCGCTGGCAGCGGTTTTGATGGCCTTCCCGCTCGTCCTGACAGCCCAGCCGTCACGCCCATCCGCAGCCCGCGCGACCTCCCAGGGCAGGCCGGAGACCCCTGCCTCGCTGCCCATCCGCCGTGTCGCGCTCTACAAGAACGGCGTCGGCTTCTTCGAACACATCGGCTCCGTCTCCGGCGACGGACGCGTCACCATCGACTTCACAACAGCGCAGCTCAACGACGTCCTGCAGACGCTGACAGCAGTCGACCTGGGCGGAGGCCGCATCGCTGGCGCGGGCTACAACAGCACCACACCGGTCGAGCAGCAGATGCGCAGCCTTCCGCTTTCCTTGGGAGCCGACCCGACCGCGGCGGACTTCTACACCGCCATTCGCGGTGCACGTGTGGAGGTGACGGGCCTGGGCGCCGCCGTCACAGGACGCATCCTGAACGTAGAGTTGCGCAGCACTCCCTCAAGGAAAGACAACGGCGAAGCCTCGCCCGTCGTCGAGCACCACTTCCTCACCGTCATCTCCGACGCAGGCACCGTCCACACCTTCGAACTCAACGCGAAGACCAGCGTGCGCATGCTCGACGTAACCCTGCACAACGACGTAAATCGCTACCTGCAGATCCTCGCCGACAACCACAAGGACGGCCTGCGCCACCTCACCCTCTCCGACAATGGCAGCGGCACGCGCGAGGTCCGCGTCTCCTACATCTCCGAGGTGCCGGTCTGGAAGTCGACCTACCGCATCCTCTTCGACAATCGCGCCGGCACCGGGCCAAAGCAGGCCACGCTGCAGGGCTGGGCCGTGGTCGACAACACCGTCGGCGCCGACTGGAACAACGTACAGCTCTCACTCATCGCAGGCGCGCCGCAGAGCTTCATCCAACCCATCTCGCAGCCCTACTACTCCCGCCGTCCGGAGATCGGCCTGCCGCAGGAGGCGCAACTGAATCCGCAGACACACGAGGGAGGCGAACCCGCAGATGCCTTGGTCTCACCATCGCGGGTTGCCGGCGTCGTCGGTGCAGGTATGGGCAGCGCAGGTGGCGCTGCAGGCGGCATCATGGGCGGTGTCGGTGTGGCCGCTGAACAATCTGCCGTACCGCCCGTTCCCATGAACGGGCGAAACCTCAGATCTCAAGCGCTCGCCGCACCAGCCGCCATCGCCTATGAAGATTCCGCAGCAGCATCCATCGCAGCCCGCACCACCACCACCAGCGGCTTCGACGATTTCTTCGAATACAAACTAACCGAACCGGTCACCATCGCGAAGAACCAATCAGCCCTCGTGCCGATTCTCCAGACCAGGGTCGACGTCGATCCAGTGACGCTTTTCTCCGCCAATGACCGCACGGCTCTGCGGGCACTCTGGATTAAGAACACCAGCAACCTGACGCTCGACCGCGGATCGTTTTCCATCCTCGAGAGCGGCAACTTCAGCGGTCAGGGCCTGCTGGAACCCATCCATCCCGGCGAGCGCCGTCTGTTGAGCTACGCCACCGATACCGCCGTCCGCGTCACGCGGGAATCACCCGCAGGCGCCCGTGCCAACCGCTCCCGCCGCGTCCAGCAGATCACCGTCTCCAACGGCATCCTGACGGAAAAGGCGGGCGAGGTGGAAGAGGTGGAGTACCAGGTACACAACGCCGCCAGCGAGAGCCGCGCCGTCATCGTGGAAGCACCGCGCCTGCCCGGATGGGACCTGGATAGCGAGCTAAAGCCCGAAGAGACGACGCCCACGGTCTACCGCTTCCGCGTCGTGACTGCGCCGAATCAGACCGTGCGTCTGCGTGTGGGTCAGCGCCATACGCTCTACACGCGCTACGGTGTTGCTACCGTCGACGCAGGACAGATTGAGGCGCTGCTGAAGACCGACGGCAATCCACCCAGCGTCGTCGCAGCGTTGCGGCCAGTGTTGACGGCCAAGCGCCATCTCGCGGAGGTCGATCGAAAGATCGCGGCAAACGACAGCGCTACGAACATCCTCATCAACGACCAGAACCGCCTGCGCCAGAACCTTGCAGCGCTGAAGGGCTCGGCAGAAGAACGCTCCCTGGTGAAGCGCTATACACAGGAACTGAACACACAGGAAGACACACTCAACACACTCAAGACCCAGTTAGCCGCTCTGCAAACAGAACAACAAACCGTACGCGAAGAGTTGAACGCAGCGGTGACCGCCCTGCAGGTAAGCGCCGACATGCCCTAGATCTGGCTGTTCGTCTGACGGACCTAGCTGGTCGTGTGGTCCAGAATGATCTTCCAACCCTGCGGTGTCTTCTCCAACACCAGCGAGAAGACGCCGCCGACGTTGCCGCCATGCTTCTTGTCGCGCTCCAGTGCGAAGCGGCCCGTCAGTGTTGCAAAGCGCTCGTCCAGCAGATGCGGCTCCAGGTCGCTGAAGGTCAACCGGCCCATCGTTGCGCGGTCCGGATAGTTCTTCTTGTAGGTTGCGACCATGCCTTCAAAGCCGCGCGTCACAATGTTGCCGATAAACAACGTGTCCGGCGAGTTCTTGTAGCTCGCCGTGAAGTCTTCCATGTTGCCGCTGTTCCAGGCGCGCTCCTGCGCCATCAGCACCTTCACCACGTCCAGTTCGGCCTGCGGCAGAACGCGCATCTGCTCGCCTTCCTTCTGAGCAAAGGCGGAACGAGACAGCGTGGCAGCAGGCAGGCTGACCAGCGCCACAACAAGTGCAAGGCGAATAAGGGAACGGCGCATCGTCAGGGCTACTCCTGTGATTTGAGCCTACGCAATACTGACTGGGACTTCTACAATCATCCCATGCCGTCGATGACCACGAACGGAGCAGGTGCCACCGCGTTTTCACACGATGAAGACGGGAAGCAATCGCTGGCAGAGACAACACCACGCACACGCGTCGTACACACCACCTGCTCCCTCGACTGCCCCGATAGCTGCGGCGTCCTCGCCACCATAGACCTCGGGACAAATCGCGTCGTCCGCATCGCAGGCGATCCCGCGCACCCGGTCACGCGCGGCTTCCTCTGCGGCAAGGTCACGCGCTATCTCGATCGCGTCTACTCCCCCGACCGTCTGCTCTATCCCATGCGCCGCCGAGCCGGCGTCGCAAAGGGATCGCTGAAGCCCGGCGAAGAGCACCTCGCCTTCGAGCGCATCTCCTGGGACGAAGCGCTCGACACCATCGCCGCGCGGCTCCAGCAAATCAGCGACACCCACGGCCCCGAATCGATCCTGCCCTACAGCTACGCGGGCACCATCGGCCAGCTCGGCTACGGCTCCATGGACCGCCGCTTCTTTCACCGCCTCGGAGCCTCGCAACTCGACCGCACCATCTGCGCCAGCGCCGGCACAGCCGCCTTCAACTCCGTCTACGGCGTGCGTGTTGGACCGGAGCCACAGAGCTTCGCACACGCCAAGCTGATCCTCGCCTGGGGCGCAAACCTGCACGGCAACAGCATCCACCTGTGGCCCTTCGTAGAACAGGCACGCCGCAACGGTGCCCGCCTTGTCGTCATCGATCCCTACCAGACCAAGACCGCGCGTCTCGCCGATCAACACATCGCCATCCGCCCCGGCACCGACACTGCCCTCGCCATGGGCATGATGCACGTCATCCTCCGCGATGGCCTGGAAGACCGCGACTACATCCGCGACTGCACGCACGGCTTCGGAGCACTGCGCGACCGCGTCATGACCGCCGACTACGCGCCGGAACAGGTCGCCATTACTACCGGCATCGACGCCGAAGTCATCGTCGCCCTGGCCCGTGCCTACGCGACAACAAAGCCCGCAGTGATCCGCGTGAATTACGGCATCCAGCGCACCGACAACGGCGGCACGGCCGCCCGAGCGGTGGGCATGCTGCCCCTGATGACCGGCGCCTGGAAACATCACGGCGGCGGCGTCATGCTCTCCACCTCCAACGCCTTCGGCTTCAACAGCGCAAAGCTGCAGATGCCGGAGCTCATGCGCGCCAGCCCGCTCGGCCGCGACGCACGCACCCTCAACATGAGCCAGCTCGGCGAAGCCCTCACGCAGGTAGACGATCCTGCGGTGCACGCGCTCTTCGTCTACAACTCAAACCCCGCAGCCGTCGCACCCAACCAGTCCGCCGTACTGCGTGGCATGCGTCGCGACGACCTCTTTACCGTCGTCCACGACTGCTTCTTCACCGACACCGCCGACCACGCGGACATCGTCCTGCCATCGCCCAGCTTCCTCGAACAAGACGACGTGCAGGGCGCCTACGGCCACTACTTCGCCCAACTCTCCCTGCGCGCAATGGAACCCATGGGCGAGTCCCGCAGCAACGTCCGGCTCTTCGGCCAACTCGCTCAACGCATGGGCTTCCCCGAACCCTGCTTCCGCGAAACCGAAGAAGACCTCCTCGCACAGGCACTGGACACGCAACATCCCTGGCATCAGGGCATCACGCTCGAAGCCCTGAAGCAGCAGCCGATGATCGCCCTCACCCTGCCACGCAACGACCGCGGCGAGTTCCTGCCCTTCGCCGACGCCACATGGTTCCGCACGCCAAGCGGTCGCGGTGAGTTCTACTCCGCATCGCTCCAGCAACAGGGACTCGACCCACTCCCCGCCTACGCGCCCACACCCGAGCGCAACGACGCCACGCAGCCGTTGCGCATGCTGGCGCGCAAGGCCGACCACTGGATGAACTCCACCTTCGCCAACATCCCGCAGCACCGCAACATGGAGCAGGCGCGCATCGGCCTCGGCACGCTGGAGATCCATCCCGACGACGCCGCAGAGCGCAACATCGCACAGGACGACACCGTCGCCGTCGCCAACGATCGTGGCTCACTCAACCTCACCGCCTCGCTGACGCACCGCGTCCCACGCGGCACCGTCGCAGCTACGCTCGGCTGGAACAAGCTCGCTGCCGACGGCAACGGCGTCAACGTCCTCACCAGCGAACGCCTCACCGACCTCGGCGGCGGCGCAACCTTCTACGCCACCAACGTCGAGGTGCGCCTGCACACAACCGCAACCACGCCCACGTCCAGCGATCCCGTAGAAGCCGCCCTGGCATAGCGCAGAAGATCTCGCACTTCGAAATACCGTTGACGCGCCGGTCCATGAAGCGTAGGTTTTCGGCATTGGGAGGCAGCCGCCGTGAAGTACCGCGATGTTCTTGCGCCGCTGGTACTGCTCTGCAGTCTGCATGCGGCACTCAGCCAGACCCCACCCCCTCCAACACCTGCGCCTGCGCCCACCGAGGAGACGCTGACACTGCGTGTCGCCTCGCGCGTCGTCGCACTCTCCGCCGTGGTGCGCGGCAAGGACAACATCCCCGTCCAGGGCCTGACCAAGGACGACTTCGAACTGAAGCAGGACGGCAAAGACGTCCCCATCCGTTACTTCTCTGAGGCCTCGGAGCTGCCGCTCACCTTCGCCATCCTGGTCGACACCAGCGGCAGCCAGCGCACACTCCTCTCCGACGAAGTCCTAGGCAGCGACGTCTTTTTCCAGACCATGCTCGGCCGCCCGCAGGACCGCGCCATGCTATTGCGCGTCGACGCAGAGGTGGACGAACTCGTCGCCATGACCAGCTCTCCAAACCGTCTCCACCTCGGCCTGCTGGGCCTCTACTCCCGCTCCTCCACTGCCAATGGCACACGCCTGCAGGACGCCATCTATGACGTCGCCAGGCTCAAACTCTCCAAGCAGACCGGCCGCAAAGCCATGATCATCCTCAGCGACGGCGGCGACAACGGCAGCCGCAAATCCCTCGACGAAGCCATTCACGAAGCGCAGCAGCACAACGTGCAGATCTACTGCATCGAGTACAGCGTCTTCACGCCGGGCGCATTTACCAGCGGCGGCATCGGCATACGACGCAGCAACGTGGACGAAGGCGCAAAGATCCTCAAAGCCCTCGCCGAACAAACCGGCGGACGCATGTACACCGTCGGCAAGATGAGCCTGCGCTCCATCTACGAACAGATCGGCAGCGACCTTCGCACACAGTACGAACTCGGCTACACACCACCACCCGACCTCAAGCCCGGCAGCTTCCACCGCCTGGAACTCCGCACAAAAGACAGGAAGCAGATCGTGCAGGCGCGCAACGGCTTCACCTTCGAGCCGTAACGCATCACACAATTCATGTGCGGACGCTACCAGCGACGAAGTGACAAGCAACGCATCGCCGAAGCCATGCGCATCGACGGCCACGTCTTCGAAGACCCGCTCGCACCCGACGACGACATCCGCCCCACCACCATGCAACCCATCGTGCGCGAGAACCGGGACACCGGTCAGCGCGACCTTGTGCTCGCGCGCTGGGGCTTCATCCCGCCCTGGCAGAAACCCGGCGAAAAGCCGCCGCCCACCACCTTCAACGCACGCAGCGAGGGCGTCGAAAAAGCCGGCATGTGGAAGCGCGCCTTTGAGCGGCATCGCTGCCTCGTCCCAGCCGACGCCTTCTTCGAGTGGCAGAAAATCCGCCCGCGCAACAATCCCAAGTTCGCCTTCACCCTAGACGGCACCGCGCCCTTCGCCTTCGCCGGCCTGTGGAGCGCATGGAAAGACCCCGCCAACGGCCACTGGCTGCAAAGCTTCACCGTCCTCACCACCGACGCCAACGAGACCATGCAGCCCATCCACACCCGCATGCCCGTCATCCTGCAGCCAAAGGACTACGCCCGCTGGCTCTCCCGCGACGAATCCGCGCAGCCGCCCCTCGACCTGCTGCGCCCCCTCCCGGAAGGCCTGCATTGCGAACCCGTCGAGAACGAACCGGGCATGGCGACGAATCCAATCGCACAAAAAGACATTCCCACGAAGGGCGCAGATGCCGACCAGCCGGGGTTGTTCGGGGATTCGCTGTAGAGCCTCAGCAGATCGTCTCTGTTCCGCCTCCGAAGCCTGTCATCCTGAGCGGGACGCAGCGCAGCGAAGTGCAGTCGAAGTGCAGTCGAAGTGCAGTCGAAGGACCTGCATTCTGCTTATGCCACTGCAAATATGAATTGAGAGGAAGGGCACAGCTTCAGCTGTGCCAAAAGCCTCCAATACTCAAATGGCTTTAGCCGCCGAGGTTTAGCTTTGCGCCGCGACAGGCAAGAAGCTCGACCTCAGGGCAAAGCCCATCTTCGACACGTGCGTCATTGGCACAGCTGAAGCTGCGCGCTTCCGAACGGAAGACTTCTGCAGCCTGGAACAAAGCGCACGTCCATTCCACAAGCTTTGAGGAAGGCATTCCAAAGCTGGGGGAAGGGTTCGAATGCGCTTCGCTCAGGATGACAAGTTCTTGGGGGGCGCAACGGAATGCAAACGGAACCACAACCACCGCACTGTCGTATCTTCGATTCGAGGCAGAACACCGCCACGGAGGCAAGAAACACACCATGCAGTCACGCATCCACGGCACCACCATGCCCGCCATTGAATTCCTTCTGCAGCCCGGCGAAACCGTCATCTCGGAAGCCGGCGAACTCAGCTGGATGTCCGCCTCAATCGGCATGCACACACATACCCAGGCGGGCGGCGGCGGTGGCTTCCTCGGAGCCATCAAGCGCATGGCTGGCGGCGGCACCCTCTTCATGACGGAGTACACAGCGCAGGGCTACCCCGGCGAAGTCGCATTCGCCACCAAGGTCCCCGGCCACATCGTGCCTGTTGAACTGCACGGTAACGGCGACGAGTACATGGTCCATCGCCACGGCTTCCTCTGCGCCACGCCCAACGTCGGCATCGGTCTGGGCTTCCAGCAGTCGCTGGGCGCCGGCATCTTCGGCGGCGAGGGCTTCCTGCTGCAGAAGATCTACGGTCACGGCACCGCATGGCTCGAGCTCTCCGGCGAAGTCATCGTCCGTGATCTGCAGCCCGGCGAAACACTCCGTGTCCATCCCGGCCACGTCGGCGCCTTCCACGCCGGTGTCAGCTTCCAGATCACACGCGTCCCCGGCATTCGCAACATGTTCTTCGGTGGCGACGGCATCTTCCTCGCCGCGCTCACCGGCCCCGGCCGCATCTGGCTGCAGACGCTGCCCATCAGCAACCTCGCCCACAAACTGCAGGAGTACCTGCCCGGCCCCGACCGCGAGACCCGCGTTGGCCTCGGCGGCGGCCTCGTAGGCGGTGTCATCGGAAGCATGTTCGACGACCGCTAGGCACTTCGTACCGTACTCGACGCCTTCGGCGTCTTCCCGGCGCAGACGGTAGGAATGATCCGGGCCTCGCGCCCGGATCTTCCAGCTTTATCGAGTGAGATTGTGGCAAGAATTGATCGAACCGGGAGTGGTCTAATGCGTAACTACGGCATGTCGACTCGTCGCCCAGCCCTAGCCCTCCTGGCCTTCGCCCTTGTCTACACCGCTCTTCCGGCACAGAGCACGCAATCGCATATTCGCGCCGTCGAGTCAGGCCTGGGTCCCGTCGTCACCATCGTCGGCCGTCCCGTCGACCATCGGGAGATCCTCGCGGAGATGCAGCGCCTCCACGTCCCTGCCGTCAGCATCGCCGTAATCCACGGCGGCAAGATCGAGTGGGCAAAAGGCTACGGCACGCAGAGCGAAAGCGGCGCTCCGGTCACAACCGGCACCCTCTTCCAGGCCGCATCTCTCAGCAAATCCCTCACGTCGATGGCTGCGCTCAGGCTCGTGGAACAGCGCAAACTCTCCCTCGACGCGCCCGTCGAAACCGAACTCAAGAGCTGGATTCTCCCGCAGACAAGCTTCGCTGCGCAGTCACCCGTCACACTGCGCAAGCTGCTCTCACACACCGCCGGCACAACCGTGCACGGCTTCCGAGGCTATGCGGCAGGCGAGCCGGTGCCGACACTGACGCAGGTCCTCAACGGTACAAAACCTGCCAACTCCGATCCAGTCGTCGTCGCAGAGGTTCCCGGTACGCACTACAGCTACTCCGGCGGCGGCTACTCGATCGTGCAGCAGATGATGATCGACCAGTCCGGCAAAGCCTTTCCGCAACTCATGAAAGAGTCCGTCCTCGGCCCCGTCGGCATGAGCAGCAGTACCTTCCAGCAGCCGCTCGACCCGGCCAAGCGGAACAAGGTCGCAATGCCCGTCGACAGCCAGGGCAAGCCCATCCCCGGCGGCCCACACACCTATCCCGAGATGGCGGCAGCCGGTCTCTGGACCACACCATCCGACGTCGCGCGTTGGGTCATCGAACTGCAGCGCTCGCTCACTGGCAAGGCGAACCACGTCATCTCCGCGGAGATGGCGCGAACCATGCTCACGCCAATCAAAGAAGGATACGGGCTGGGTGTCGGCGCAGAATCCCCCAGCCACAAGCCCGCCATGTCCCACGGCGGTGGCAATGAAGGCTACCGTTGCATCTACTTTGCCTACCAGGACGGTGACGGCGCGGTCATCATGACCAACAGCGAAAACGGCGGGGCGCTCTACGGCGAGCTTCTCGGCAGCATCGCCCGCGTGTACGGCTGGCCCGACTACCGTCCTCAGGAGCGCACACTCGCAACCGTTCCGCTCGCCCAGCAACTTCAGTTCACCGGCAACTTCCAGATCAAGGACGGTCCGGCCATGGCAATCACTCCAGCGAAAGATTCCCTGCAGTTGTCGATGTACGGCAGTGCCCCCAATTCCCTGTTCCCCTCATCGCCCGCCTCCTTCTTCGTGACCGACGACATCATGCAACTAACCTTCGACGGGCCGGACCACGGCGTAGTGATCTTCGGAGAACGTCGGGATCCCTTCGAGCGGGTGAAGGACGCGGCGAAGCCGTAATCCACTCAGACCGGCGCGGACCTAAACCAGGTGACAGCACCACCGGTCGCGGAACCGATGATGCTGTCACGCGTTCAAACCGCCTGCTGGTTCGCGTGCGCCTGGACTGCCTGAAGGTGTGGCGCGAGGAACGTCGCACGGTCTACCTTGCCATGGTTCACCGCCTGGACACCGCCGGCCGTAAGGAAGGTGGTATCCGTCACGCCCAGAAAGCCAAAGACCGAACGCAGGTACGGCTCGACAAAGTTGAAGGAAGCCATCTGCGTCTGCGCATCGTAGATGCCGCCCGTCGCCACGACAAACGTCGCCTTCTTCCCGACGATCAACCCCTTCGGCGTACCGTCCGCGTAGCTGAAGGTCTTGCCGACACGCGCAATCTGATCGACCCAGAGCTTCAGCACCGAGGGTGGGCCGAAGTTATGCATCGGCACGCCGACCACATACTCGTCGGCCTCGAATAACTCAGCCAGCAGAGTGTCGGAGAGAGCCAGCGTCTGCCTCTGCTCTGCGCTACGGGACTCTTCGGGGGTAAAGACAGATCCGACCCACGCGGCATCCAGCGGCGGAATCGTGGTGGCATTGAGATCGCGCACGATCACCTTGCCTTCTGGGCGTGAGGCCTTCCATCGGGCGGCAAACGCGCTCGTAAGTTCACGAGAGATGGAACCGCCGTACAGCGGACTGGAATCGACATGAAGCAGTGTGGACATTCGGCATTCTCCTTGGTGGACATATGACCATTAATGGACAAGTGTCTTCTAACGATAATAGACAGATGTCTACCTCGTCCCGAGGGTTCAGAAAAGCTATCCTAGAAAGATGGCAGCCCCGTCCGCACAACCCGAAGTTGCGGAACCGACGGATCGGCGAGCCCTCCGCAGCCGCCAGTCGCTGATGGACGCACTCGGCAAGGTGCTCAGGAAGAAGGACTTCAACGACATCTCCATCCAGGAGATCGCCGACGAAGCAAATCTGACCCGCGCGACCTTCTACCTGCACTACCCGGACAAGGACGCCCTGCTCCAGGCCATGACAGCCGTTCGTTTCGGCGAATCGCTGCGCAAGCGTCTTGATTCCTCACCGGACTGCGCAGGCGGTCTCCGGACGATCGCATTAGGCGTCTGCGAATACCTCTCCCGCGCCACCAGCTGCCCCAGCAGCCTGAGCAAGATGTCGCTCGAGCGCTCCGTGATCCCCGTCATCGAGGGAATCATTCATGACGGCTTACGGAAGTTCCACATGGCCTCCGGCATCGATCCGGAGATCTTCGCAACGACAGTCGCTTGGGCCATCTTCGGCGCGGCAACCCGTTGGGCAAAGACACCAGACCGCATCCCCGCAGAACAAATGGCAGACATCATCGACTCGCTCGTGAATCCGCTCTGGCAGAGCATCACTGCCGGCCGGGCGCACTGAGTGTTAATTCCAGAAGCAAGGGAACTCCCGCGATAGCGCGGCGCCCCCGTCGGCTTAGCATCGCCAGCTTCAACATCCACGAAATTTCTATTGCACGAGCCATTCCGTACAGGCATCCTCGTAGGGTTCCAATTCCACCCCAACGGAGAGTTCCCAGATGGCCACGGATGCCCAACCCTCAAAGCCTATGTTCTGGATCGGCTGGGTACTGACAGTGCTGCCTGCACTCTTTCTGCTCAGCGGTGGCGTTACCGCCGCCCTGCAACTGCCCATGGTCAAAGAAGGCCTGGGCAAGTACGGCATCAACCCTGCCCTGCTGCCCGTCTTCGCAGCCCTCGAGTTGGCTTGCCCCGTGTTGCTCCTCATCCCGCGCACCGCAACGATCGGTGCCATCCTGCTCACCGCCTACATGGGTGGGGCAGTCCTCACGCATCTGCGCGCTGGCGAACCGCAGTGGATCGTCCCTATCGTCTTTGCCGCCGTCATCTGGCTGGGTCTGTGGCTCCGGCGCCCAGCGCTTCGTCAGCAAATGCTGGGCGTCTGACCTCTCGGGTGATACTTAGACAGATGCGCATTGGTTATTTCGGCGGCACCTTCGATCCACCGCACCGGGCGCACCTGCTTGCCGCACAGGCCGCGGCCGATGCTTTGCGCCTGGACCGCGTCCTCCTAGCGCCTACCGGCGTCCAGCCATTGAAAGATGCCGGCCCGCACGCCAGCTTTGACGATCGCCTGGCCATGACGCGCCTGCTCTGCAGCGATGACCCACGCCTGGAAGTCTCCGAGATCGACGCGCCGCATCCCGACGGCTCGCCTAACTACACCATCGACGCCCTCGCTCGGCTGCGGGCGGAGTACCCCTCCGCGGATCTCTTCGTCATCGTCGGCGCCGACAGCTTCCTCTCGCTGCCGCGTTGGCGCGATCCGGAAAAGCTGCTCGCCGCGGCCGAATGGATCGTTCTCTCAAGGCCCGGCTTCGATCTGAATAGCATCGACCCCGACCACAGCGGCGACGGCATCGCAGCGCTCAATCTCACATCAGAACAGCGCGCACGCGTCCACCTCGTCGAGACTCTCGACGAAGACATCTCCGCCAGCGGCATTCGCGAACGCCTGCGCGTCGGCGTCTCCTGCGGTAAATCGCTGACACCCACCGTCGGCCTGTACATCGCACGCATGCACCTCTACCACGCCACGTAACCCCCACTACGGAGAGCACTCATGAGCGAAAAACGAATCGACTACTGGAAAATCTGGCCTGAGGGCGTCGAGGCGCTCACAGCCATGGGCAAGGCAGTCAACCAGTCCGGCCTCGAATCCTCACTGATGGAGCTGGTCAAGCTGCGCGCGTCGCAGATGAACGGCTGCGCCTTCTGCATCGACATGCACACCAAAGACGCACTGGCGGCCGGCGAAACCACCGAACGCCTCTTCGGCGTCACCGCCTGGCGCGAGACCCCCTTCTTCACCCCACGCGAACGCGCCGCACTCCAGTGGACTGAGAGCCTCACCGACCTATCCGACGGCCACGCCCCCGACTACGCCTACAACGAAGTCCTCGCCAACTACTCGCCGGAGGAAGCCGTAAAGCTCACCTTTGCCATCGTCGTCATCAACTCCTGGAACCGCGTCGCACTCGCCTTCCGCAAACCAACCGCAGGCACTTACCGCGCCCCCGCCGCCTCAAAGGCGCCCGTCGCAGAGACCGCCTGACGGTGATCTCTGCCAGGTTGCTGCAGACCAGACTAGGCGCAGCGCCGTCATTGGCCTATCCTTAGGCTGACGGAGAGAACGTTCGCCCGGTAACCCCGTGGCGCGCTCTTCGAAGGAGATCAATGCCCTCACTGGAATCCAACCAGCTTCTCCGCGCCGCGGTCGATGCCTGCGATAGCAAAAAAGCAGAAGACATCACCATCCTGGCGCTGGACCCCTCGGAAAGCTCGCTGACGGATTACTTCCTCATCTGCAGCGGCACCAACGAAAGACAGAACGCCGCCATCGCCGACGAGATTGAGTTCCGTCTCAAGAACGACTTCGGCGTCTATCCCAACTCCGTCGAAGGCCGACGCCAGGGCGAGTGGGTCCTCATGGACTACGTCGACTTCGTCGTCCACATCTTCATGCCGGAAAAGCGTGCCTACTACGGCCTCGAACGCCTGCGCCGCTCCGCAAAGACCATGACCATGGACGACCTCAACGACGAGATCAAGGCAGCCCTCTCCAAGACCCGCGCCAAGTCCGCGAAGAAGGCCGCAAAGCCCGAACCCGTCGACGACTACGCCGAAGCCAGCAGCGGCTCCGCCTCCGGCAAACGCCCGGCAGCAAAGCCAATCGCGACCAAGGCAGCCGAGACGAAGACAGTCGCAACCAAAACTGCGGCAAAGAAGACGGTCGCCAGGAAAGCAGTCGCCAGGAAAGCAGTCGCCAAGAAAGCCGCACCTGCGAAGGCCGCCAAGGCTGTCGTGAAGAAGGCAGTAACGAAAGCCGCCGCAAAGCCCGCGAAGACAGCCGCACCAAAGAAAGCTGTCGCCGTGAAGAAAGCTGTCGCCGCGAAGAAGGCTGCCACCCCCAAAAAGACCGCAAAGAAAACTGCAAAGAAGTAAGATCCGCAAACGCGACAAACAGAAGGGGCCCGGCAACAGCCGGGCCCCTTCTCATGCCTCTTACACATTACTTCTCCGGCGTCGCAGCCTTCGGACGGATCGCCATCGCCTGCTTGCGTGCGACATCCCCCTCCGTGTGCTTCCCCGCCTGGTCATCCAGCTTCGCCAGTTCGGTATAGAGCATCACGTTCAGGGGCTGCAACTTGCTCTGCCGATCCAGCAAAGCAATCGCCTGCCCCGGCTGCCCGGTCGTGACCAGAGCCTCTGAAACCAGCGTCAGCGTCGCCATATCCACGGCATCCCGGAACGCAGGACGCTCTGCCAACTGCGCCGTCTCATGGACCTTGTGCTGCTCTGCCAGCAACGTCGCAAGCCGCCCCAGGCTCCGAATATTCTGCGGATGCAGATCCAGATCCTTCGTCAGATAAGCAATCGCATCCTGATTCGCTCCACTCGCCTCGGCTGACAACGCACGCTTCATCTCTTCCTGCTGCGGCTCCGGCGGGCCGTACGCAGACCAGCCCGCAGTCGGAACGCCAGTCGGTTCCACCCGCAGCGTCATCGTCCCAAACGCAGCAGGACTGCCCGGCTGCGTCGCACGAATAATCACGCGATAGTTCCCCGGCTCCAGCCCGTCCGTGTGAAAGGTGTGACCGCTGGCAAAGTTACCACCCGCATCCGCATTCGCCGGATCGACCGTCTCATCCGCCTCGTCCATCGGCTTTGCACCGGACGCAGCAGATCCGTAATAGAAGTGCATCGCCACCGGCTGCTTGTTCCAGGTGCCGTCCGCATTGCGCGGCAGCCAGAGTTGAAACACCGCCTGCAACGGGTCACCCGCATGCAGCGAGATCGTCCCCACACCCACCGGCGCAAACCGCACACCCGCATAGGTAAACGGCAAACGCTGTCCGGCAACCTGCGCAGGATGCCCCGCAAACGCCACCGGATCCGACACCGCAAGCGACTTGCTCCGAGGCGGCACCGTGAGCGTGCTGTTCACGCGATACGCCTGCAGGTTGATGTTGTTCGTCAACGTCGTCTGCACCAGGTACTTACCCGGCTCCAGCGGCAACTGGTCCTCTGCTGCAAACACCTTATGCCGCGCAACATCCAGCGCAGCAGGCGGCAACGGAGCAGCAATCGTGCTCACCGTGTCATACACCGCCCGGCCATCTGCCGTAGTAATGTGCTGCTGCAGCGTCAGGTCATAGCCGCTGCCGCCCGACTTACGCGCGCCCGCAATCCCCACATCCAGATGCGAAAGACGCACAAACACATCCGCCGTCGCATGACCGTTCTCATCCCGCACAATGGCGTACTTCACCTCGGGAGGAGCATCGCTGGACAGGATGCTCGTCGTCACCTTCTCCCGGCGATTGCGGTTGACCCGCGCAATCTCCAGCGGATTATCCGCAAGACCGCGAATATTCGCCAGCAACGCGTCCGACATCATGCTCGGCGAAAACTCCGAAAGATTCACCGGCTCGGTAGGAATCAGAGAAACCGCCGTCCGCGCCACCTCACTCCCAAGCGCCTTCCGCAACTGCTGCAGACTCCGCGCCTGCTCATTGCCAGTCTCCAGTCCCGTGACCAGCCGGTTTGGACCATCCTGATACGGCGAGTACAACGCATACTCCTCGCCCGTACTCCGCTGGTAAAACATCACAGAGAAGTAACTCTGCAACGCCGGCGTCGGCGACTGATAGAACCAGATAATGATCGGCCGAACATTCGCCCGGTTGGGATACGTGATCTTCTGCTTCGGCTCACCCAGCGTGATCCAGATCATGCCCTGATCGGTAGCCCAGCCATCGCGCGCTTCATAGTTTCCAAAGTGCTCGTTCGCATAGGCGAGCCGCTTGTAATGCTCTTCCTTGTAAGTGTTGATCTCCGAGCCGGGATCGGGATTTCTGGAATCCCAGAAGCTCTTCATAAAAGCATCCCGCTCAGCATCCGTCTTCAGCGAAAGAAACTCCTCCCGCTCCGGGCTCTCGATGATGTAATTCACCTCCTGCGTCAGCCAGTGCCGATAGACCGGCGGCAGCTGCTTCACACTGACAGCACGCATCGACTGGCCGGCCAGAAGGAAGGCCAGAACAACAAGAAGAACGGAGCGAAGACGGAACAAGGGCACTCCTGGCCGGGCTGCAAAGCCCAGGGCTCAAAGAAAATTATAGGCCGCTAAAGACGCGGCAAACAAAGCGGGAGAGCCCAGGGGCCCTCCCGTTTTGACGTTTCAATGTGCACCTTAGTTAGAACTCGAACCGAACCGAACCGCGGGCGTAGAACGGTGCCTGGAAGGCTGTTGGACGACCGTAATCCGTGTTAATCGGTGGTGTAGATCCGACTACCAGGTAGCCAGATGCGGTCAGCTGCGAGGTCTGGACGCTTGAGCTCTGAAACTGGCTGTTCGCTACGTTGAACATGTCCCAGGTGACGCGGAGACGGCTTGCTTCACCTGCAATGTGGCCAAGTGGTGCAGCATACTCTGCGTGCAGATCGAGCTGGTTGCTGGCTGCCGTACGGCCTGCCGCACCACGGCCGCCGATCGGCACTTCACCGGTATTCCAGTAGACCGGGTGATCGCCCAAAACGCTGAGCGGCACACCAGACTGTCCGCGGGCACCAAGGCCAAGCGTAAGCCCCTTCAACGCGTTGCTGACGAAGCTGTTTCTTGAGCCACCAGCGAAGTTATAGCTCAGGAAGATGTTGCCAACCGCGCGGCGATCCGTGCTGAGAGGTCCCGGCTCGAACTGGCTACCCAACAGACCGAGCTTGCCCGAGGTGAAGTCAAACAACGAACTGATACCAGGATCGGACTGACCGTTGTCGTTGCGGTAGGCACCCTCGTAGTTACCGTACAGATTGCCCCAGCGGAAATTCGCAACGGCAAGCCAGTGATTGCTGAAACGCTTGTCCACCTCGAACTCGACCGAGTTGAAGCGACGGATAGGCTTCACGAAGCCGTCAGGAATACCGTCACCACCGTTGTTGTTCACGGGGTTGTCAGACGGGTTCGCTGCGTTTCCTGAGGTACCGATATTTGCCATATTCGTAACGCAGGCACCGCCAATTGTATTGTTCTTGCCGTCGACAAACAGGCCACCAGTTGCAACCGAGGTGTCGTTGCTGTACTGGGTGGTCTTGCCTGTGGTCGCATCCGTTATCGTGCCGATGCAACCTGCGACTGGAGCAACGTACGCCCCACCAATTGACCGAGCCTGGGCCGCCTGGTACTGCGCTGCGGTATAGGTAACTACCTGCTCGTTGACCGCGATATCCGTCGATGGGCCGGGGTTAGTGATACCACCATTAAATCCAATCTGCGGAAGAGTCGAGCCTTCTGGAGACTGCGAACCGACGTCCTCGATGATGCGACCAAGGCGACGATCCGTGTAACGCGCCTTGAAGACAAAGTCCTTACCGATGTTGCGCTCGTAACCGATGACGTACTCATCCTCGTACTCTTGCTTCGTGCCGGAGAGAACCCCCTCTCCACCGAGCTGGTAAGTCGGTGGGGCAAAGTTTCCCACGCCATCGGCAGTTGTGCGGCGCGGAGTTCCGTTTAGTGCGTGTGCCTGATCCGGCACAATGGTGAAGCTGCCATCTGCGTTGACCACTGGCGCAAATGCCATACCGTAAGAGTCGACTTCACCGCCCAGCGAGCGGATGGCGGCATCCAGCGGGGCTGCCCAGAAGTTCCGGCCGAAGTTAAAGAAGAGCTTGCTCTTCCGATCGCCCATCGGATCGATGTTGACACCGATGCGCGGCGACCAGCTTGCGCCGTAGTTATAGCTCTGCACGGGTGCCGTCATACGCTGCTGCTCCCAGCGAACACCCAGATTGAACGTCATGTACTTGTTCATCTGGTAGACATCTTCGCCGAAGGCCTGGTGATAACGACCGAGTGCGAGGATATTGCGGCCGGCGTACTGGCCGCGCGTGGAGATGGCGTACACGCTGACACCATTCACAATCGGGCACGCTGTGCAGGTGTGGTCCGCGAGATTAGCGCTGTTGATTGGCGCGATCGAGAACTGACCGTCCGTCAGGACGCCGTTCGGCACATAGCTCTTCGCAGCGACAGCGCCTCCTAGGTAATTCGTCTGGACTACCGGAAACAGATTGCCCGAACGCGTCGGCAGATCAACGAAGTTCGTATGGTCATAGCCGTAACCCACTGCGAAGGTATGGGTGCCGAGCAGATGGACGATCTTCGACGTATTAGCCGCGATGCTGTACGTGTTGTTCTTCGAAGGCTCGTATGCGCCCAGGCCCGTGGTCACAGAAGCTCCGCCGAAGAAGGTAGGCACCGTATTCGTCACAGCGTACTGATTGAAGGCTGGGGCCTCAGAGAAGTGGTTGTGATTGTAGGAGTAAGCAAGATCCACCGTCCACGAGTTCGTGATGGCGGTGTCCAAACGTGCCAGTTCATCCTGCGAACCGTAATTCCAGGAGCTCTTCGTCGAGTTCGGGTTCGCGCTGGACAGAGACGACGGAACGGTGTTGTGACGCGACGGATCACCAAACGCAGTAAGTTCCAACGTCGAACGGTCGTTAATTCTATAGGTCAGTTTGCCAGCGTAGTTCATGCTGCTGGCCGTTGTCGCGAAAGCACCCAGAGCGACCGACTGCGCGGGCGCATTGGGATTTGCCTGGATCATGCTGCGAGTGAGGGATGGATCAAAGGCGCCAAAGAAAAACAGCTTGTCTTTCAGGTGTGGAATATAGCCACCGATTTCGATTGCCGCGTCGAACGCAGGGCTCGAAAGCGTCTGCGAAGGCGCCGAAAGCTTGTAGCCAAAATTGTAGAACTGGTAGCGAGGCGCGTAAAAGACGCCCGGCGCGAAGTATGCCGACACAGCACCATGGAAGGTGTTGCCACCGGACTTGGTAACAATCTGGATGATTCCGCCGGTGGCCTTGCCGTACTGCGGCTCAAAGGCGTAGGTCTTGACGTCGACTTCCTTAATAAAGGCAAGATTGATGCCAGTGCCAAGCGAGCCGTGATAGCGGTTGAATGTGCCAATAGATCCGAACGCCTGGTCTGTGATGGTCACGCCGTCCACAACGTACAAATTCTCAAGACCGGAGGCGCCTCCGATCGACGGGTTGTTCGCACCAGGACCATTTTGGTTCGCCACGCTGTTTACTTGACCGGCCTGCACGCCCGGCGCAGCATAAAAGATTGCCGACACGTTACGCGGCATGGGGATCGCGTTATAAAAGGTGTCGGTCAATGTCGCGGTGATCGCGGTGTTTTCCGTATCCACGGGAACAGCCTCGGCCGTAACCTGCACCGTGGTGCTCTCAGAGCCGACATTCATCTTCAGGCTCAGCGATGAAGACACCGAGACGTTTACTTCGTTATGCACAGCGGTCGTAGTGCTGAAACCAGCCTGCTCAACCTTCACGTCGTAATAACCGGGACGCAGGGTGGTAGCGCCGAAGCGACCGTTCTTATCAGTAGTCGTTGTTACGGAACCCTGGGGTCCAGTGATCGTGACCTTTGCGCCCACAATGGCTGCGCCACTCGGATCGGTCACGGTGCCATTCAAGCCGCCAGTAACCGCAGACTGATCCTGCGCAAAGGCGACCGGAGAGTAGAACGCCGCGGGTGCAGATACGAGGCAAGCAGCAAGCGCCAACCGAACGAAATGCTTAGTCATCAAGGGGGCCTCGGAAAGAACTAATTGGTCGTGAGCAAAGGTAAGTGCGTCAAAAAGACGGCATTACCAAAAAGTGGTATTCAGTAACCCCCACATATGCAATGCTTCTGCCAAAATCTAAGAAACCGAATTTTGGCGCGATGTGACATCCCAGGACGCTCCCTGTCGTCACTGACAGAAGAAATACCTCTTATTTTTCATAGAATTCTCAAGGGTTCTATTGAAAATTGTTGATCTTCCTTTAATTACCTGTTCGCGGAGATGTCATCGATGGCCCTGAAAGTTTCGCTGCTGGCCGTCCGCGCCGGTGCTGCCGATAAGGCAGTCGAATCACTCGCACAGGACTATCTCAAGCGGTGCGGCAGAACGCTCCCCGCCGCAGCACGCACCTTTCGCACCGAAGCAGGTCTGCTCGAGAACGTGGCAGACGAACGGAAATCGGGCGCCACACTCTTCTTCATCGCGGACTTGGGCGGAGCGTCGCTGGATAGTCTGCAGTTCGCAGACAAGCTGCGCTCCGCCCGCGACAACGGCGTCCGCCACGTCGTGCTGGCCATCGGACCTGCCAGCGGATGGAGCGCGGAGGCACGCGCAGCCGCAGACCTGCGGCTGTCGCTGGGAGCCATGACACTGCCGCATGAACTGGCCTGGTTAATCCTCGCCGAACAGATCTATCGAGCCAGCACCATCCTGCAGGGGCACCCGTACCACCTGGGTCACTGACGCCGCTTTAGAACTCGATACCGCGCTGAGCCAGGATACCCTTGGTGTAGGCATGCTTCACCTCGCGCATCTCGGTGACAGTATCCGCCAGCTCCACCAGCAGCGCATGGGCGTTGCGCCCCGTCAGAATGACGTGCAGCATCGGCGGCCGGGCCTCAAGCGCCGCAGCGACCAGCGCGGGGTCCAGCATGCCGTAACCGATCGCATAGTTGATCTCGTCCAGCACCAGCAGGTCCCACTCACCGGAGTGCATGGCGGCGACGGCATCGTCCCACGCCGTCTGCACCATGCGAAGATCCTCAGGGTCCGTCTCTGCCCCGCCCACCTTCACAAATCCGCGGCCCATCTGCCGGATCACCAGGTCTCCGCCGAACCGCTCCGCCGCATCCAGCTCGCCGTAATGCCACGACCCCTTCAGGAACTGCAGCACAAGCACGCGCATGCCATTCCCAGCAGCACGCATCGCGGTGCCGAGTGCAGCCGTAGTCTTACCCTTGCCTGCGCCAGTGTGGATCAGCAGCAGACCGCGCCGCTGTGTGCCTGTGGGATCGTCGATTGTCATAAGGAAAGCTTACGGCTGGATGTCGTCCATAGGCAGCGGCAGGAAGACATCGAAGATGGTGCCATGGAACTTGCCGGCGGTCCGTGTGCGCACACGAACGCTGCCACGATGCTTCCCGATCACCTCAGCGCTAAGCCACAGCCCCACACCAGATCCCTTCGACTCCTTCGTCGTATAGAACGCCTCGAAGATCCGCGGCAGAATCTCTTCCGGAATCCCGGGACCGTTGTCGCTGAACAGAAAGCGCACACCGCGGCGCCCCGTACTCACTTCCGTCGATTGAATGCAGCGAGCGCACAGCCGGCTGCCGCGTGTCCCGCCCAGGGCATCCAGCGCATTCGAAATGATATTGCTCAGCACCTGCCGGATCTCGCCCGGATGCACCATCAGCGAAACCGCGCATCCCGTCTTCGCATCCAGATCCACACGCCCGTTCAGGAACATCGAGCGGAAGATCGCCAGAACGCTCTGCAAAATCTCGTCCGAACGCGCCATCACAGGCTGCGACGATCCGCGGTGATACGCCAGCACCTGCTTGGTGATCTGGCTGATACGCGTCAACTCCGAGGAAGCCTGGTGCACATAGTCCTGCACATCCTCAGGCGGTGTCGACTCCATCTGCGCCAGGTACAGGAGGTTCTGCATCGCCTCCAGAGGATTGTTGATCTCGTGCGCGATCACATGCGCCAGCCGCCCCGTAGCCGCCAGCCGCTCGCTCAGCTTCAGCGTCTCCTGCAACTTCTTCTGGTCCGTGATGTCGGTAACCAGCAGGATCAGACCGCTCTCAATATTCGCGTCGGTACGGATGCGGTCATAGCGCACACGCAACCAACGGTCGCGATACACGATCTCCGTCGGTGCACCCAGCGCACCCTTCTGCAAAAATTCCGCAAACGGGTGCGTAAATTTCTCCTCGAAGATCTTCGCCAGCAGAGTCCCTTCCGCATCGGAAGACACCATCTCCATCAGCGAAAGAAACGTACTGTTCACCCGCACCAGCACGCCATCCGCATTTGCCAGCGCCACGCCATCGCTCAGCGCGTCGAACGTCGTCTTCCACTGCAGCGCCGAAAGCGACGACAGGCTCTCCGCCCGACGCATCCGCAGCAGCGCATTCACCTGCGCCACCAGGACCGTCGCCTCTACGGGCTGCGTCAGGTAACTGTCCGCGCCACCATCCAGCGCCTGCACACGGCTCTCATCACTCACAAACGCCGCAGAGATCTGCAGCACCGGGATGTTCAGCGTCAGCGGATTCGACTTCAATCTGCGGCTGACGTCGTACCCCAGCATGTCCGGCAGATTCACATCGCAGATAACCAGGTCCGGCAGCATCATCGCCTTCGCCATACCCTCGCGACCCGTCTCCGCCTCCTCCACGGTGTAACCCGCACGAGTCAGAATCCGCCGAAACACATACCGCGTCGCCTCCTGATCATCGATCAGCAGAATCCGGCCGGAACCGCGATCGCTAGACATGCACGCCGCCCGGCCGGGGATAGTGCGCGGTCACCGTCTGGATCAGCTCGGTCACACGCTCCGCTGCATCCGGCGTCGTCAACATCTGCTTCGGAAAGACGGTCACACCATTCGCCCGAAAGAACTCCTGCTCCGCCGGCTCCAGCATCTTCGTCGAATGCAGCACCACCGGGATGTCCTTCAACGCATCATTGCTGCGCAGATCCTTCAGCACCTCCATGCCGTTCAACCCCGGCATGTAGAAGTCCAGGAAGATCATCGCCGGCTGCACCGTCGCGGCCATGCGGATCCCCTCACGGCCGTCCCGAGCCTCATGCACCTCATACTCCGTATCCGCAATCTGCCCGCGCAGCACGTACCGTGAGACTTCGTTGTCATCGATCATCAGGATCGGCACGCGCCCCGCCGGCGACGTCAGCCGCGAAATCACGGCGATCATCTCATCCGGCGCAAACGGCTTGCTCAGGTAAGCATCCGCACCCGCGCCGAAGATCCGCCGCTCGTCATCCACAATGCTGATCACCAGCACCGGCAACGGCTGCGGCCCCGACTTCAACTCCCGCAGAAAATCCCACGTCGTCTCCGCCCGCAACATCACATCCAGAATCACGGCAGACGGCTGCACCTTCGCCAGGATGTTCTTCGCATACTCCACCGACGGCGCAGCATAGGCCTGGTAACCAGCATTCGCCAAATAACGCGCATAGATAAACGAAGTCTCGGCGTTGTCCTCAACAATCAAAATCAGCTTCTTACCCGGCTCAAAATCCGGCAGCTCAATCTCCGGATCCGGCGCCAGTCCGCCATAAACGCCCGGCAGCGTCAGCGTAAAGACGGACCCCTCGCCCACGGAACTCGTCACCCGAACCGAACCGCCCAGCAGCTCCGCCAGCTTGCGCGACAACGGCAGCCCCAGCCCCGTGCCCTTCACCCGCTTCTGCAGACTGCTCTCGATCTGACCGAACTCCTCGAAGATGATGTTCATGTCCGTCGGCGAGATCCCGATGCCCGTATCCGCCACATCGAACTCAATCTCACCATTCGCACAAGCCCGAGCCAAAACCCGAACCTCACCCCGCGGCGTGAACTTGATCGCGTTCGAGATAAAGTTCCGCAGGATCTGCGAAACCTTCTGCTCGTCCGTGAACAGCACCGGCAACTCTTCCGGCTCCTGAAACACCAGGTTCAGCGAACTGTCCGCAAGCAGTGGCCGCAGCATGCCGCGCAGCGCGCCAAACAGCTCATCCACGCGGAAGCTCTTAGCCTTCACCTCAAGCCGCCCGGCCTCTACCTTCGCCAGGTCCAGCAGGTCATCCACCATCTCACTCAGCTCACGTGCCGAGCGCTGGATGAACCGCACCTGCTGCTCCTGGTCGCCATTCAGCTCGCCGTCCATGCGGTCCAGCAACATGCGCGTCAGCGCCACAATCGAGTTCAGCGGCGTCCGGAACTCGTGCGACATATTCGACAGAAAGCTTGTCTTCAACTCCGAAGCGCGTCGCAGATAATCCGCACGCTCATCCAGCTCCGCATACAGCGCCACAACACCGCGGTTCGTGTCCTGTAGCTCTGAGTTCAACTGCAACAACTCTTCCTTGCGTTCGCGAAGCTCATTCAGAGTCTTCATCAACTCGCGGTTCTGCGTCTGCAGCTCTTCCACCGCTGTCGCCGGATGCTGGCGAGCCAGCACGCCCTGCAACTTCTGCAGATCGGAGCCATCCATACCGCGACGATGCGCCGGCAGCGACTTCCCAAACTGCACCGACGTTCCCGCAGGCGTCGTCGCAACGTTGAACTCGTCCATCAGCCGCTTCGTACCCAGCAGCCCCATCCCCATGCCGGTGCTCGACTTATAACCACCGCCCAGCACCTGGTCCAGGTGAGGAATACCACCGCCCGTGTCCGTCACACCCACGCGAAACATCGCAGCATCAGGGTCCACCGCAAACTCCACGGCGCCGCCCTTCGCATAACGAAACGCATTCCGCGCAATCTCGCTGACAGCCGTCGCAATGCGGATCTGGTCATGGTGATCGAAGCCCAGCGCCTCCGCGATCGAACGCCCACGCTGCCGTGCGCTCACAACGTCACGCTCACTCGCCAACATCAACCGATGCAGTTGCTGCGTCATGCGGGCGTCCCCTCCAGGGCAGCGCCCACTGGCGCCACCAACACCGTCGCATCGTCACGACGGCGCGTGAAATCCCGGTACAACAAACCAGCCATTAGCATGGGATGCCGATGCTGCACACCGGCGTAACTCCCCAGCTCTGCGCGCGTATTCAGACCGTCCGAAAACATCAGCAGCAACGCATTCGGCTCAATGGGATACGTGTACTCCTGCACAACACGCGGCAGCACCGCACCCAGCGTACCGTTCTGAGAAACCATCGTGCGGCTGCTCGTCCCTGAGACCAGCATCGCCGTCACATTTCCCACGCCTGCATACGTACAGATCTTCCGGTCATGATCCACAATCGCAACCGACATCGCCGCACCACGCGTCTTCTTCAACGCATCGTGCGAGCGCTGCACCATCTCCGTCGCTGTCTCACCGGAGTACTGGCGCACGGTTTCGATCGCCTCCAGCGCAGCCTCGTTCGCACCCACACCATGGCCCAGGCCGTCCACCACCATGTACAGCGATCGCGTCGCCTCCGGCCGCAGCAGGTATCCATCCCCGCACTTCGTCTCGCCCTTTACCGGGATGCTGACCACACCCAACTCCGAAACAACCGGCGGCCGACCCAGCCGGAACCGGCTCCAGCTCACCGTACCCTTCCCCACCGGAGAGAAGACTGAACTCTCATCCGCCAGCCGCTGCACCGCACCCAGACCCTGCCCGGCAGTCCCTGCGGTCGAGAAGCCATCCTCCATCGCACGAGCCATATCGCGTATGCCCGGCCCTGCATCCAGCGCCAGCACATCCAGCCATACCGGGCCGCCGTCCTCGCCAAACGGACACAGCAAAACCTCGCCACCACGCCCGTGGAGCAGGACGTTCGTCGCCATCTCCGTAACGGCAATGCCAATATTGCTGCGCCGCTCTTCGTCAAAACCCAGTGCCTGCGCATGCTGCACAGCCACGCGGCGTGCCTCACCCACAGAGCTTTGATCCGTGATCATCGTGGAGCTATGTATCTGCGGCAAACGTCTCTCTCTTACTTCCAGCGAATGATCGTCACAGTCGTTCCGTGGCCGGGCTCACTCTGAATGTCGAATTCGTTCACCAGCCGCTTGCTGCCGCTCAAGCCCAAACCCATGCCGCCGCCCGTCGTGTAGCCGTCGCGCAACGCCAGTTCCATATTCGGAATGCCTGGTCCTTCATCCTGAAAGACCAGCTTGATGCCCTTCCTCGCGCCGTTCTCCACCATGTGCGCCGTCATGCTGCCGCCGCCGCCATGCTCCAGCGTGTTCCGCGCCAGTTCACTCGTGGCCGTGACAAACTTCGTCATATCCACCAGGCTGAACTTCAGCTCGCCGGCCCACGCCCGCACGATCTGCCGGACACGCACCACATCATCGGACGTCCGCACCGGAAACGTCTCAGACTTCAACGCCATCGGCCTCTTCCAGCTCGCGGTTTTCGCCGATGTACTCAGCCAGCAACTGCATCCCGCGCTCCACATTCAGCGCGGTTTTGATGCCCGGCAACGACATGCCAAGCTCCACCAGCGTGATCGCAACTGCCGGCTGCATGCCCGTCAGCACCGTCTGCGCATCCAGCACGCGTGACATCGCCGCAATGTTCGCCAGCATCCGCCCAATGAACGAATCCACGATCTCCAGCGACGAGATATCGATCAGCACACCGCGCGACGCATACTTCGAAATCTGCGACGTCAGGTCCTGCTGCAGCGTCATCGCCAGCTCGTCGTGCATGTCCACCTGGATCGTCACCAGCAGACACTCGCCAACCTTCAGGATCGGGATACGGTCCATAGGCCTAAGCTTCCTTCTTCTCTGGCTTCGCGACAGACTTCAGCGAAACCACCGCTTTACCAACCCGCTGCAACGCAACGGCAAAGGCATCCGAGAGCTTCGCCTTCGTCTGGATGTCCGCCAGATCGATGCCCAGGTGAACGATCGTCTGCGCAATCGCCGGACGGATACCGCTCAGGAAACAGTCCGCACCCATCAGCCGCGCCGCCGTAATCGTCTTGATCAGGTGCTGCGCGACCAGCGTATCCACCGTCGGCACACCCGTAATGTCGATGATCGCAACCTGGCTGTTCGTCTCCACAATGGCTGACAGCAGCGACTCCATCACCACCTGCGTCCGTGCGGAGTCCAGCGTTCCGATCAGCGGCAGTGCCAGTACGCCATCCCAAAGCTTCACCACCGGCGTCGACAGCTCCAGCATCTCTTCCTGCTGCCGCGCGATCGTCTGTTCGCGATAGCCAATCGCCGTATCCACCGTCAGCATCGACAGCTTATCCAGCAGATTGCCCACAGCCCAGTTCTCATTCAGCAACTCCGCAGGGTTTGCCTTCAAGGCATCCCGCAGGGCATGGAAGATGGGCTGCTTCAGCGACAGCACAAACATCGCCGTCTCAGCCGGCGTAAACCCACGCTCCATGCGCGACTTCGCAATGTCCTGCAGGAAGGCCCGGATCGGAGCAAACGCCTCAGACTGAATATCCTGACTCTTAGCCGACGCCTCGCCAAATAACCGCAGCAACTCACCCGCCTGCTGCTTCAGATCCGTGTTGTTCATCAGGTCGCCGCGCCGCGTAGCGCTGGCCATCTCATCCAGCCAACCGGAAAGGATGGCAGTTTCATTCGTCTGGATCACCTGCTGAAATGCGCTCACGTAGGCCCTGCCTCTGAAAATATCTTGGGAATTGCAGTCCGTATTGTAGCGCCGCAGAATCGACGGCGCCGTTCCCAACGGCACACCTGTACCTTCCATTCCCGCACGAAAGTCCCGTCCAGAGATGCAGAAGAAGCGGGTGCACCACGTCCCGCTTCTGATCCATCGGTGCCACGCGGACAACTGCACACCGAAACACTCCAGCACCACCCTTGTGATCCGACCTCACCACAGGTAAAGTCCGGCTATGCGACGCATCCTGTCCCTGGCCGCTGCGGCCCTTCTCGTCACAAGCCTCCACGCACAGAAACCCGACCCGGCCCTCGCCGCGCACGTCCGCGCCGACATGGACTTCCTCGCCTCCGACGAACTCCACGGCCGCGGCTCACTCACCCGCGATGAACACCTGGCTGCGCAGTACTGTGCCACCGTCTTCGAAGGCCTGGGCCTCAAGCCCGCCGGCGACAACGGCACCTATCTCCAGAAGATCCCCGTTGACCTATCCAACATGGGCCCCCGCAGCAAACAGCGTCTTGCCGTCTATGAAGACGCGCCCCGCACCGAGACCTGGAACGCCATCGCCATCCTTCCTGGCACCGATCCGAAACTCAAGGACGAGGTCATTCTCCTCACCGCGCATCTCGATCACCTGGGCGTGCTGAAGACCCCGGTCAACGGCGACGCCGTCAACAACGGTGCCGACGACGACGCCAGCGGCACCACCGCAGTCCTCAACCTCGCCCGCGAACTAGCCGCAGGCAAAGCGCCCAAGCGCACCGTAGTCTTCGCACTCTTCGGCAGTGAAGAAATGGGCGGCTACGGCGCAAGGGGCTTCCTCGCCAAACCGCCCGTACCGCTCACCAGTCTCGTGGCCAACCTCGAATTCGAAATGATCGGCCGCCCCGACCCGCTCGTCCCCAACGGCACCCTCTGGCTCACCGGCTACGAACGCAGCAACCTCGGCCCCGAACTCGCAAAGCACGGCGCAAAGATCGTCGCAGACCCGCACCCCAAAGAAAACTTCTTCATGCGCAGCGACAACATCGCCCTCGCACGCAAAGGCATCATCGCCCAGACCGTCTCAAGCTTCGGCCTGCACACCGACTACCACCACGTCACCGACGAGCTGAAAACCATCGACTTCCCCTACATGACCAGCGCCATCGCAGGCATGGAGTCCAGCATCCACTGGCTCACCGACACCAACTGGAAACCAGACTGGCTCCCCAACGGCAAACCAGACCCCAACCCACCCGCGCCAACAACACCCAGACCGGCGGCACCCGTACCAGCAGCGAACCAGTAAGTCAGACACAGCCCACATATCAGAGCGCGTGAAGAACCCCACATCTTGAAGCGGCCAGGAAATCGGGTGCCCCACGTCTCGCCTCTGAGACGTGGGTTCCAGCCCGTACGGCACGCACCGTAGGTCTTGAAACTCCTCAACTTCAAACCCTGTCAAGCCCCGAAACCGCCTAACCAACTCATTCCAAACGACATAAAGTTGGCGGGTAATTACCCGCGACTCACTACAATAGAAGTAGGCCCAAACAACCCGCAACCATCGGCGTCGCGTAAGTCCTTTGTTATCTAATTTTTGCCCGTAACCCCAATCGAATCTAATTTTTACGGGCACCGCAAAACCTAAGTCCTTTGTTATCTAATTTTTGCGAAACCAAGGGGGGAGGGGTACCCCCCACCGGACGTGTAGAACGAGTGAGTGGTATATCTAACTCATCCCCCGTTTCTGCTGTGCATCTTCGCTTCTCTGGAGTGACGTATGCCGTTCCGGTTCGCCACACGCGCCGCTGGCGCACTTGCCGTCGTTGCCGCAGCCGCCGGTCTAATGGGCCAGTACGGTGGGGCACCCATCTGGTGGGAAGCAGGCAGCAATGAACGCATGCCCTTCTCCTCTGTCTTCAAAAACAACGCAGGCGACCTCCTCGTCTACAACGCAGGCGGCGAGACCACAGCAGGCACCCACCCCTTCTTCACCCCGCTCGGCTCCAACGGCCGAGGCTGCATCACCTGCCACCAGCTCTCCAACGCCATGAGCGTCTCGACCGACCGCATGCAGGAGCGCTGGGCCACCACCGGCGGCCGCGACGCCGTCTTCGACACCATCGACGGCGCCAACTGCCCCGATCTGCCGCAACGCGAACGCGCCTCGCACTCGCTCCTTCTGGAACGCGGTGTCTTCCGCATCGACCAGCATTGGCCCGCGGCAGGCGTCACGCCAGACTTCACCATCGAGGTCGTGCGCGACCCAACCGGCTGCAACACCAGCGCGAAGTACGGCCTGCACGCCGCAACGCCGACCATCAGCGTCTATCGCCGCCCACGCATCACCGGCAACCTCAAGTACCTCGACGCAGGCGCAGCCTTCACCGCAGACAGCCGAGCCACCACGCTGGAAGCGCAGGTACTCGACGCCATCCAGAAGCACGAGCAGGGAGCAGCCATCGCGCCGGAAGACATCAAGCGCATCGTGGACTTCGAGCGCGAGATCTACGTCGCGCAGGGCCGCGATGAGACCGCAGGAGATCTAAGCACCTTCGGCGCGCCCCCGCTCCTCGGCGCATGGAGTCTCGGCCGCACCAAACCGGACTCATCGGCCTCCGGTATGATGACCGTCGCAAACTGGGCCGGCAACAAGCCCTCGGCAGAGACCGACTTCCGCCGCTCCGTCGAACGCGGCAGCGTCCTCTTCAGCACACGCACCTTCGCCATCACAGAGACAGCGAACCTGCATCGTGGCAACGGCCGGACACCGGTAGAAGGCACCTGCGCCACCTGCCACAGCGAACGCATGACCGGAGCAAACGCCCAGCAGCCGTGGATGGACATCGGCACCACGTCGCTGCCATGGTCAGGCGACCAGAAGGATCTGCCGCTCTTCAAGGTCACCTGCGCCGCCAACGCAGCACCGCATCCCTACCTCGGCCGCGTGATCTACACCAACGACCCCGGTCGCGCCCTGGTCACCGGCAAGTGTGCCGACGTAGGCTCGCTGGTCATGCAGCAGTTACGCGGCCTCGCCGCACGCGCGCCCTACTTCACCGGCGGCTCGGCCAAGGACCTGCGCGCCGTCATCGACTTCTACGACCGACGCTTCCGCGCCAGGTACACCGAGCAGGAGAAGCAGGACCTGGTGAACTTCATGAGCGTGCTCTAGACCAGCCGCAGTGCGCGTTAAGAGTCCTTCAACCGGCGCAGCCGCGCGCACGCCTCATCCAGATCACCATCGCGCTTCGCAAAGCAGAAGCGAAGCAGGTTCTCGCCACCGCCTTTGCGGAAGAACGCTGAACCGGCGACCGACGCAACGCCAGTGCGCCGCAGAAGATCACGTGCCTTCTCCGCCGATGTCGTTCCGTTGAGCGGCGTCGCATCAGCCAGGATGTAATACGCTCCATCTGGCGTATGCGGCGTGAGACCAGCATCGGTCAGCGCAGCAAGTGTCTTCGCACGCTTCACCTCATGGTCGCGAGCCATATCGGTGTAGAAGCTCGGCGGTAACTGCTCCAGCCCCGCAGCGCAACCGTGTTGAAACGGCGCCGGCGCGCAGACATACGTCAGGTCGTGGAAGTAGCCAATCGACGGCGTCCACTTAGCATCCGCCACCACCGATCCAACACGCCACCCGGTAACGCTGAAGGTCTTCGAGAACCCCGACAGCGTAATCGTGCGAGCGCGCATGCCAGGCAGCGTCGCCATACTGATGTGCTCGTGGCCGGGATAGACGAAGTGCTCGTAGATCTCGTCCGAGAAGACGAACAGATCATGCTCAATGGCAAGCTCGGCCAGCGCCTCAAGCTCCGTGCGTGTGAAGACCTTGCCCGCAGGATTCGACGGTGTGTTGATGACGATCAACCGCGTCTTCGGCGTAATCGCCGCGCGCACCACATCGATATCCAGCGCCCACGAGCCATACACAAGCGGCACAATAACCGGCGTGACACTCATGCTGCGCAGCGTGCCAGCGTGATAGCCGTAGAGAGGCTCGAACAGGATTGCCTCATCGCCCGCATCCAGCAGCGCCAGCGCAGCAGAATAGAACGCGCCCGTCGCACCGCTGGTCACCATCACCTCACGCTCCGGATCGAGCGTGATCGCATTCCGTCGCTGCCAGTCACCAGCGATCGCTTTACGCAGCCGCAGGATGCCATCCTGTCGCGTATAGATGTTGTGGCCCTCATCGATCGCAGCCTTCGCAGCCTCACGCACGACAAGTGGAACTTCTGTATCGCAGATGCCCTGCGCCATGTTGATGCCGCCGACCTCATCAGCCAGCAGACTCATCGCCCGGATCTCGCTCTGCACCGACCCCGGCGCAAGCGCACTGGTTCGCAGCTTACTCATGCAGGCCATCTTACTGCGGTAAGCGAACTCAGTGCAGCGCCTGCACCATCCGTTGCAACGCCTTCCGAGACGAACTGGCAGTGTCGCCAAGCATCGCCAGCGATTCGTCATGCGCGACCTGCCAAAGCGGCATGGCCTTCGCCAGCCGCCGCGCGCCCGCGGCCGTGATTGCATAGATCGTCTGCCGCGCATCGTCCTCATTGGGTCGAGCCGCCAGCAGCCCTGCATCAATCAGCGGCCGCACATTCCGCGAGAGCGTTGTCTTGTCCAGGGCCAGCCCCTCGGCCAAGGCGCGGCCAGCGCTCGGGCCCATGCCTTGCAGCATCGCCAGCGTCTCAAACTGCGTCGCGGTCAGGCCGGCCGGCGCCAGCGCCGCATCGTAACGAGCAGTCAGAGCGCGCGCCAGACGACGCGATTGTGCGCAGAAGCAGAACATGTTGGCGGATCTCCTGTCTCTATCCTGTCATCCCGCGCCTGACAGCGGGTTGCCAACGGTCAAGACATTACTTCGCCTGCGAATTCGGCAGCAAATAGTTAAGCGGACTCAACGGACCGATCGGGATGAGATCGAACTTCATCAGTCCAGCAACGCCAAGCGGCAACTTCTCCAGCAGCTCATGCGCTTCGTCCACAGTCGAGACATTCATCAGGAACACAACACCGCGCGTGTCCTTACGCACGTACCAGGAATCGATCTTCCCCGCGAGATACAGCCGCACCGTAGCTGGAACCTCCTGCGACATCATCTTCGTCGCGGCAGGTCCCGCCTCGGCGGTCGTCATACTGCCGATCGCAAGTACTTTCGTGGTGGGCACGGCTGCCATACCCGGCAGAGCCTTAGCAGGTGCCTGCGCGACAGCCGCAGGCAAAGCAAGTGAGCCAGCAAGTAAAGCAAGAACGAGACGCATCAGAGATCTCCTTCGACAAACTAGTTGCATATGCAACTAATTACAGGAAGCGAGATGTGAGCGCAACAAAAATCGATCGGCGATCTATTCAAACTCGAGGCCGACCTCGTCGATGTAGCACCAGCCCCAGCTTTCGCCGGGCTCAATGGACTGCATGATCGGGTGCTCCGTCGCGCGGAAGTGCTTCGTCGCGTGCTTGCCGACCGAAGCATCGCAACAGCCGACATGGCCGCACGTCAGGCAAAGCCGCAGGTGTACCCATGAGCCGCCAATCTTCAGGCACTCTTCACAGCCATTCGTCTTCGGCGATACATCGTTGATCTGGTCGGTGTGCGTGCAGCGTGCCATAAGGTGCCCCTGATTCACTCTAGCGTAAGAGGGATAACGGAAGCCGGAGCGGGTCTCCCAAGACACCCGGAAGTTTTTGCTGGCGTTGCGCGCCGGCTCAGGAACATAATTGGCCGAAATTCATCTCCACGTTTCTAAGTTGCAGACTCAGGAGTTCTTATGGCGAAGAAGATCATTCTTTGTGCGGACGGTACCTGGAACGCTCCGGCAGGAGTGGATGACACAGGTGGCGGCACCAACGTCTGGAAGCTCTACTGTGCCATCCCGGACACGCCCGACCAGTTGAAGTTCTATGACAGTGGCGTAGGCACCAAGGGCAATCCCATCGACCACATTACCGGCGGCGCCATGGGGCAGGGTCTGTTTGAGAAGGTGCAGGACTGTTACTCCTACCTGTCCCATGTCCACGACCCCGGCGACAGCATCTACCTCTTCGGTTTCAGTCGCGGCGCCTACACCGCACGCAGTGTTGGCGGCATGATTGCCGGCTTTGGTGTTCCCACAAAGAACCTGTCCAACGCCACTACATCGGAGATCTTCGCTGCTTACCGAGAGCGCGATCCGCAAAAGCGTGCCGCCCTGAAGGCGAAGGTGACCGAGGATTACGGCCTGCAGCCAGTCACCATCGCCATGGTCGGCGTGTGGGATACGGTTGGCGCCCTTGGCATCCCGGGCGTGATGTTCCACTTTCTCAACGATAACGAGTATGGCTTCCTGGATACGAAGCTCAGCGACTGCGTCTCAAGGGCCTACCATGCCATCAGCATCGACGAACGGCGCGCAGCGTTTCAGCCGACTCTATGGACCGACCCGGCCGGCGGATTTCTAAAGAACAACGAACGTGTCGAACAGGTGTGGTTCACCGGCGTTCACTGCGATGTCGGCGGCAGCTACCCGGAGGCACAACTCGCCGACATCACCTTGGGATGGATGATGCACAAGGCCATCGAAAACGGGATCGAGCTGCTGACGAGCGCTGACAAATACCTTAAGGTCGATGTGCCGCACCACGCCGGTCCTGCGCACGACGAGTGGAAGCTCGTACCCTGGGGGCTCGCGAAACACCGCGAGGTTCCCGAAGGAGCACATCTGGCCAACAGCGTCTATCTCCGCTGCACCGATCCAAAGTACCGGCCTCAAAACCTGAAGTGGACTAACAATACCCTGTCCGGTTATGAAATCACGCAGGTCATGCCTTACAAAAAACCCGCCTGGGGCTAGTTTCTCAACTCCACCAGCGTCGCGCCCTGGCCGCCTTCGTTATACGGCGGCTCCGTGACGCCGATGACATGCGGATGCTTCTTCAGGTACTCGCGCAAACTGCGGCGCAGGATACCCATGCCGGTTCCATGGACGACGCGGATCGTCCCACGGCCCGCAAGAAATGCCTGGTCGAGAAACCGCTCGACCTCATCGCGAGCCTCGTCCGCCGTGCGCCCGATCACGTTGATCTCGCCCGGCACCATGTCCGGCTCGCGTGCGACGACGTTGATCCCGCGTTTGCTTGCCGCCTGAATCGGAGACTGCTTCGGAGCGGGCACCGTCACCTTTGCGATGTCATCCTTGGGCACACGCATCTTCATAGGACCGATAGAGACCTCGAAGGTCTTGGCATCGATGACGCGCTCCACCTTCGCCTCGCGCCCCATGGACTTGAGCAGGACCGTATCTCCAACGGAGACCTCGCGCACCACATGCGGCTGCGCTGCGGGATCCTTCTTGTCCGCACCGGAGACGTGTGCGACCACAACCTGGTTGAAGCTCTCCTGGAACTCACGTTTCAACCGCGCAATGCGGCGGTCGGCCTCGGCACTTGCCTTACGCTGCGCACTCTTGTCCTCGATGCCCTTCACGCTCTCGCGCATCTGGAACTCGAACTCCTTCATCAGCGAGCCCAGCTTCACTTCCAGCTCGCGCGCTCGCTGCCGCTGTTCCACCTTGCCCTCGGACTCCAGGCGCTGGCGTTCGCGATCTACCGCAATCTCACGCGCGCGAATCTCAGCGCGTTCCTTCCCGACAGCCGTGAGCTGCGTATGCAGCTCGTCCAGAAAGCGTGCGATGTCGGCAGATTGCGTCGTCACGGACGCGCGCGCGGCGCTAATCATCCCCGCGTCAAGTCCAAGTCGCTCAGCGATGTTGATACCGCTCGAAGCACCTGGAACGCCCATACGCAGTTCGTAAGTAGGCGCCAGTGTCCGTTCGTCGAATCCTACGGCCGCGTTCACCACGCCATCGTGCTTGGCCGCGTAGATCTTCAGCGACGTAAGGTGCGTCGTGATCATGCTCCACGCACCCATCGTCAGGAAGCGCTCGCTGATGGCCACGGCCAACGCTGCGCCCTCTTCCGGATCGGTCGCCGAACCAAGCTCATCCAGCAGCACCAGCGAACGAGGATCGGCCTCACGCGCGATCTGATTCACATGCGAAATATGCGCAGAGAACGTCGACAGGTTGCGCTCGATCGACTGCGCATCGCCAATGTCCGCATACACAGCGGCAAAGATGGGAAGCCGCGCCAGCTTCGCCGGAACGGGCAGGCCAGCCTGCGCCATCAGCGCCAGCAGACCAACGGTCTTAAGCGCAACGGTCTTACCGCCCGTATTCGGACCACTGATGATGAGCTGCTTCGCAACGCCTGGCAGTCCCAGAGTCAGTGGCACAATCTTCGCCTTCTCCGACCGCATACGCAGTTCCAACATGGGATGGCGCGCGGCTTCCAGGCTCAAGGCAGCATCGTCGCCATGCGGCTTGCCGTCGGTGAAGATTGGCCGAACGCAATCCAGGTCCTGCGCAAACTTGGCATAAGCAAAGTGCGCTTCGACCTCCGCAAGAACCTCGGTGCCCCGCGAGAGCGAGCCGGCCTGCTCCCCAACCGCCTGCGTCATGGAAATGAGGATGCGGTGGATCTCAGACTGCTCCTCGTCCATCAGGCGCACAAGTTCGTTGTTAAACTCGATGGTCTCCATCGGCTCCACGAAGACAGTCTGTCCCGACGACGACGAACCATGGATGACGCCCGGCACCTTGCGACGAAACTCCGCCTTCACCGGGATCACGAAGCGTTCGCCGCGGATGGTGATCAGGTCTTCCTGCGTTCCGCCGGCGTCGCTGACCGCGCGCAGCTGCCGCCGCAGGCTCTCTTCAATGGCTTTGTGCTGGCGATCCATCGCCTTGCGAATCCGCGCCAATTCCGGCGATGCGGAGTCGGCAAGCGTGCCGTCCGCCTCAATCTTGCCGCTGATCGCCTGCAGCAGCTTGTAGTAGTTCGCGATCAGCACCGGGTGCGAGAGCGCCGTGATCGCGGGCCACTTGCCGGCAATGTAGTCGGGTGGCTCCGTAACGACATTCCGCCAATCGGCAATTAACTCCGCCAGCTCCGCGATCCGGCGCAACTCCAGCGGCTCAAGCGCGGCGTTCGGAATACGGGCCTTATCGAGCAGAACATCGGCGTCGAAGAGGCCCTGAAATCCAAGCGTGCCGCCGCCGGCCAGATAAGTGCGGAGCTCCGCAGTCAGGTTTTGGGCACGTTCGATGCCCTGGATGTCGCGGGATGGCTCAAGCGCAAGGACGCGGGCGCGGCCCAGTGGCGACTGGGTACGGCCGGCCAAATGGTCGCGCAGGCGCGTCCATTCCAGGGCGGCGGCGCTGGTCTCGCGGAGCGGGGTGTAATTCATGGTCACAGGGGAGATGGTATTCGCTTGCACAGGCACAGTGCATTAGACGCTCGCCACCGCCGCGGCGACGCGGGCCATGCGGCTTACACTGGTGCCATGCACTTTCCCGTCACACGCATGCGTCGTCTCCGCAAAACCAGCGCGATGCGCTCGCTGACGCAGGAGACCTTCCTGCAGCCGTCGCAACTCATTTACCCGCTTTTCCTGTGTCCAGGCGAAGGTGTGAGAAAGCCCATCAGCAGCATGCCGGGGGTCTTTAATCTGTCGATCGATGAGGCGGTAAAGGAAGCAGCCGAATGTGCGGCATTGGGCATTGGCGGACTGCTGCTCTTTGGCCTGCCGGAGAGCAAGGATGCCGAGGGCAGCGGCGCCTGGGCCGAAGATGGCATTGTGCAGCGGGGACTCCGTGCGCTGAAGGCAGACGCATCGCTGCGGTCACTCGTCCTCATCGCCGACACCTGCCTGTGCGAATACACCAGCCACGGCCACTGCGGCCCGCTGGAGGGCGAGGGCGTGGACTGCACCGTGAACAACGACGCCACACTGCCGCTGCTTGCACGCACGGCCGTCTCGCAAGCGCGCGCCGGCGCCGATATCGTGGCACCCAGCGACATGATGGACGGCCGCGTGGCCGCCATGCGTGACGCGATGGACGAAGCCGGCTTCGCCGAGACACCCATCATGAGCTACGCCGCAAAGTTCGCCAGCGCTTTCTACGGACCATTCCGCGAAGCAGCAGACTCCACGCCACAGGCAGGCGATCGCCGTGGCTACCAGATGCAGAGCGCCAACATCCGGGAGGCAATGCGCGAGATCGAACTGGACGTCGCAGAGGGCGCAGACATGTTGCTCGCCAAGCCGGCCGGCCCGTACCTCGACGTGATCCGCGCAACACGGGAGCGCTTCGACCTGCCGCTGGGCGCCTACCAGGTCAGCGGCGAATACAGCATGCTGCACGCAGCTTTCGAGCGCGGCTGGCTTGATCGCGACCGCGCCACGCTTGAGAGCCTCTTTGCAATCCGCCGCGCTGGTGCCGACTTCATCGTCACGTATTTCGCGAAAGACGCCGCAAAACTCTTAGGTTAGCTTCCAGCGCAAGATTCCAATGGTTCGCACTGTTGCGTGGGAGTATGCTGGCGATTCCGCCATGACTCTGACGTGGGATGCCCGTGAGAGTCCGAGCTCCCTATGCTGGTTCGGATAGCTTGGGCCTGCCCGCGAACTTGCAGGTCATCGGCATCGTTTTTGTATCTGGAAAATTGGTACAAGTGGAAGCGAACCTCTTCGATCTGGCGTTGCTGTCGGTCTTGATCCTGTTCTTTGGGATTCTGCAGTCGCATCGTTCTCAACGCGAATATCGAATGTGGCTCGTCGCCTGGATCGTGGTGATGGCGAGCATGCTTGTCTACTCGCCGGCGCTCCGTTCGACAGGCTGGCAGATGGTCACGGAGTGCATGCGGGTCGATCTGCTTGTGCTTGGCGGTCTCGTCTTTCTTCTCTCATTCGTCGAGCAGCAGACGAGCCGAAACCGCCTGATCCGGGATATTGCCCTTCTTTGGGTTCCCTGCTGCGTTCTACTCAACCTTCTCTCCATCTCTGTGGCTTATCCGTGGCTCTGCGTTGCCGTCATTCTGGCTGGCGAAACCGTTGTGATGTACCTGGCGGAGCAGCTCGTCCCGGAAGGCCTGCCGCGACAGCTGATCCGTCTGGAAGGCCTGTTGGGCACGGTCGCTTTATTGGTAGCGGTCTGGTCAGGAAACCCCAGCATGGCTCTGAGCGTGGTGCTGGCCGAGGTTTTCATCGCCTGCGCCATCCTTCTTTCGGTAAGCCGCAACAGTGATGGCGCCGGAAAATGGACGAGCGTCTCCGGGTTCGTCGCATGGGGCGTGCTGTATGCGATCTATCAGATGACCGACATCTGGCCTTCAGTCTCCATCGTTCTCGGCCATACGTGGAGTCTGCCGAAGTACATGGTGGGATTCGGCATGATCCTGATGGTCGTGGAAGATGACACGGAACGAATCTCCAGCCTCAGCGAAGAGTATCGGCTGCTGTACGAGAGCAACCCCCATCCGATGTTCATCTTCGATCCTGCAACGGCCCGCTTTCTCTCCGCAAATGATGCGGCGGCCGCCGCATATGGCTACAAGCTGGAAGAGTTCCTCACCATGACGCTCTTCGACATTCGACCCACCGAGGATCACCAGAAGCTGGCCCTGGAGCTGGCCCAGTTACATGGTGGGAGACAGATATGGCGCCATCGCCGGAAGAATGGCGAAGTATTCGAGGTTGAGATCACGGGGCACGACGTTTCCTTCGGCGGGACCAAGGCGCGCTTTTCCATGTGCATCGACATCACGGAACGTGAACGGCTGAACCGGGAACTGATCTACAGCGCACAGCACGACGTACTGACCGGTCTTGCCAACCGTCTCCTGCTGGAGGAACGCGCGCAGCAGGCTCTGGCCCGCGCCGCTCGTGACGGCAGCAAGATGGCAATCCTGACCATCGACGTCGACCGCTTCAAACAGGTCAACGATACCTACGGCCACATGGTAGGCGATGAGTGCCTGAAGGGCATCGCAGCACGACTGATGACCCGCGTACGCGAAGCCGATACTCTGGCTCGCACCGGCGGGGAGGAGTTTACGGTCCTGATTGGAGGACTTACCTCCACACGCGGTGCGCAGGCGGCGGCAGCATCGCTGCTCGGCACACTCGTGAAGCCGCTAACGCTGTCCGACAACGAGATCGCCGTCTCCGTCAGCATCGGCGTTGCAGTGTACCCGGATGACGGAGCCGATCTCGAGACCATCCGGAAACGTTCCGACAAGGCCCTCTACGCGGCCAAGCGCATGGGCGGCGGTCGCGCCTTGATGACCACGGACGAGCAGGCCGGCGAGGAGGAGTCCGCCGTCAATATCGAATCCGCTCTCCGCGACGCCCTGCAGACGGGCGGCCTAGAACTCGTCTATCAGCCCATCTTTGACGCCACCGGCCGCTTCGCACGGGTGGAGGCTCTCGTCCGTGGCCGGGGAGACTATCTGCGCAAAGTGGGCCCCGGAGCTTTCATCCCGGTCGCGGAGGAGAGCGGTCTGATCGTCTCACTGGGCCGCTGGGTTCTGGAAGAGGCATGCCGGCAGATGGCGGATTGGCGCGAGCGCAACCTGCCGGTCTTCGACTTCGCCGTCAACATCTCGGCACGCCAGCTCGTCCAGGCCGACTACACCGATTCGGTACTGCAGACTCTCGAGAGGTACGGTATACCGCCAGCACTTCTCCACCTCGAGTTGACGGAAACCACCCTGATGGGCGACTTCAGCGCGATGGCGCGGATCATGAAGCGCCTGTCCGAGGCAGGAGTGCTCTTCTCCATCGACGACTTCGGCACCGGTTACTCGTCGCTCGCCCGCCTCAGCGAACTGCCCATCTCCACGCTGAAGATCGATCGCTCGTTCGTGATGAAACTGCTGGAGAGTGAGGCAGCCGTCGGCATCGTTCGAGCCATCGTCAACATGTCCCGGCATCTGCGGCTGGAAGTGGTTGCAGAGGGCGTCGAGCGGCCCGAACATATCAAGCTGCTGCTGGCCCTGGGATGCCACAAATTCCAGGGCTTCTACCTCAGTCGTCCCCTCTCGCCGGAAGCGCTGGAAGCAGCTGCCTTCGCTGGCGACACCGCCTTCGACCCATCACCCTTCCGCGGGTATGTCCCCGTGGAGGATCTGGATGCGATCGTTTCGGCCTAACGAAGGACGTCGCCGGGTTCCGGATGCATCGTTCGATAATCGCAAGCATCTTGACGTTGGGCGTATCCTTTAAGGGATGTGCGGGCTAAGGTCCGCGCCTGCAGGCCGGCCCCGTAGAACCAACCAGGCTTGCAATTTGGAAAGGGTTTTGTGGCAGATACGATCTTTGATGTGGCCGTCGTTGGCGGCGGCCCCGCCGGTTATTCCTGCGCCTTCCGCGCTGCACAGTATGGACTGAAGGTCGCACTGGTCGAGACCAGCGACAAGCTGGGCGGCACCTGCCTGCACGTGGGCTGCGTTCCCACCAAGGCGATGCTGCACTCCGCCGACATCTTTGACCACGCGAACGAAGCCACCATGTACGGCATCGACGGCATCGGCGGCGGCACCGTGAACTGGCCCAACGTGTTGAAGCGCAAGAACGACATCATCAACAAGCACGTGGGTGGCCTGCAATACCTCGTGAAGAAGAACAAGGTCACGCTGGTGCGCGGCACCGGCAAGCTGACTGGCCCCGCAAAGGACGGCGTTCACACCCTGGACGTCGCTGGCGTCGACGGCACAGCATCGCAGGTCAAGGCCAAGAAGATCGTGCTCGCCACCGGCAGCGATGCGCGCATGATCCCGGGCTACCAGCCCAACGACAAGATCCTGACCAACGTAGAGATCCTGTCACTCGACAAGATCCCGCAGTCTCTCGTCATCATCGGCTCGGGTGCAGTGGGCGTCGAGTTCGCGAACGTCTTCAACAGCTTCAAGTCCAAGGTCACCATCATCGAGATGGCCGACCGCATGGTGCCTGCGGAAGATGCAGACATCTCCAAGGAATTCCTGCGGCAGTACAAGAAGAAGGGCATCGACTGCCACCTGTCCGCAAAAATGGACAAGATCGAGGAGACCGCCGAAGGCGTCAAGGTCCACTTCAAGACCAGCGACGGCAAGGACAACATCCTCGAGGCAGACAAGGTCCTCATCGCCATCGGTCGTGCACCGCGCACCGCGGCCCTGAACCTCGAATCGACCAAGATCGAGCTCGATCGCACCTCCATCAAGGTCGACGAGTACCAGCAGACCGCTGAGCCCGGCATCTACGCCGTCGGCGACATCGTTGCAGGTCTGCCGTTGCTCGCACACAGCGGTTCCATGTGCGGCGCCATTGCGGCTGCGCACATCGCCGGCAAGTACGCCAAGCCCATCCAGCGCAACCTGATCCCGGGCTGCACCTACTGCGAGCCGCAGATCGGTTCCGTAGGCCTGACCGAGGCCATGGCGCGCGAGAAGGGCCTGAAGATCAAGGTCGGCAAGTTCCCGCTGGCCGGCAACAGCAAGGCCACCATCCTGAACGCCCACGACGGCTTCGTAAAGGTCATCGCGGACGAGCAGTACGGTGAAATCCTCGGCGTGCACATGATTGGACCGCAGGCGACCGAACTGATCTCCGCAGCCGTCGTCGCCATGCAGAGCGAGATGACCGTGGAAGAGATGATGTACACGGTTCACCCGCATCCCACACTGTCGGAAAGCCTGCTGGACGGCTACTCCGCGGTGTACGGCATGGCGCTGAACGCGTAGACAACTTGGGGAGAGGCGATCGCCTCTCCCCAAAACTTTTAAGGAGGTTCGATGCGATACAAAGTCGAACTGATCAAGTCAGAAGAAGGCTATGCCGTGAGCTGCCCGGATCTGCCCGGCTGCTGGTCGCAGGGCGAGACAGAAGAACAGGCCCTTGCCAACATCAAGGAAGCAATCAGCGAGTACCTCGCTTCCGTCGCAGAGATGGAAGCGCGCAAGGAAACCCGCTACGTGGACGTCCTCGCCTCCTGATGGGCAAGCTCCCGGGCATCCAGCACCAGCAGGCGATCCGTGCATTGCAACGCGCCGGCTTTGAAATCACACGCCAGAGCGGCCATGTGGTCATGTCCGATGGCCGACGAACGATCGTGATTCCCAGAAACAACCCCATCAATGCCTTCACTATGTTCGGAATCATCAAGGACGCGGGACTTACCGTGGACCAGTTTCGAGAGCTTCTATGAACTACATCCATCTCCTCCAACTCGGCCGTGTCCCCTACACAGAAGGCCTGCGCATCCAGGCCGAACTCATCGCCGCGCGCAAGGCGGGCACCATCGGCGACACACTCGTCCTGCTGGAGCATCCACCCGTCCTCACGCTGGGCCGTAACGCCCGCCGCGACAACATCCTCGCCTCGGACGAGTTCCTTGCAAGTAAGGGCGTGGAAATCCATGAGGTCAACCGCGGCGGCGACGTGACCTATCATGGTCCCGGCCAGCTCGTCGGCTATCCCATCGTCGATCTCCGTGGCGACCTGCCCGGCAAGAAGGGTCCGCACCTCGGCCCGGTCGACTTCGTCCGTCTGATGGAAGAAGCCATCATCCGCGCCTGCCGCAACTTCGGCGTGCAGGCCCAGCGCATCTGCGGACGCACCGGCGTCTGGACCCTCGCGGGCGGCTCCGTGCTTGAGAAAAAGGTCGCTGCCATCGGCGTGCACGTCTCACAGGGCGTGACCTCACACGGCTTCGCCCTGAACGTCACAACGGACCTGCGCGACTTCGACTGGATCGTCCCCTGCGGCATCACCGACCGCGCCGCAACCTCGCTCGAGCTTGAGGTCGACGACCCACCCGCGCTCGCCCCGACCATGGAAAACGCGAGCAACGCGATCTCCCGAAACTTTGGCACCGTTTTCGAACGGCAGATGATCTTCGCCGAGTCGATGGAGAGCATCTTACATCCGGCGATACTCGGCGCGACTGTGCGATAACCGTTCTGGTTCCGTCGGTTTACGCCATCCGCTCTATAATCTTCTGGTCTGCAAAAGGCCCGTCTGCGCCGCCCTGAACCGGCTCGCACGGGCTGTAACGACGGCGAACGCGGCCGGTCATCACTACAAACTCTGCGCGAAGGAATCTCATGGCAACCGAAGTCGTCATGCCCCAGATGGGCGAATCCATCACCGAAGGCACACTCACCAAGTGGTTGAAGCAGGTCGGCGACACCGTTGCGCGCGACGAGCCTTTGTTTGAAATCTCCACCGACAAGGTGGACGCGGAGATCCCATCGCCCGCCGCGGGCATTCTGACCGAGATCAAGGTCCAGGAAGGCGCGACCGTCTCCATCAACGCTGTCGTCGCCGTTCTGGGTGGCGAGGCTGGCGGCTCCGCCCCGGCTCCCGCCGCAGCGGAAGCACCTGCCGCAGAAGCACCGAAGGTTGAAGCGGCACCCGCTCCGGCCCCTGCCGCCGCTCCTCCCGCTGCTCCCGCCGCAAGCTCCACGGAAGTACCGATGCCCCAGATGGGCGAGTCCATCACCGAAGGCACCATCACCAAGTGGCTCAAGAAGGTCGGCGATACCGTCCAGCGCGACGAGCCCCTCTTCGAGATCTCCACCGACAAGGTCGACGCAGAGATCCCCTCGCCCGCGACCGGCGTCCTCACCGAGATCAAGTCCGCTGAGGGCACCACCGTCAGCATCAACACAATCGTCGCCGTCATCGGCGGCACCGCAGCCGGTTCCTCGCCTACACCCGGCGCTGCCGCTCCTGCTGCCACCGCTGCCCCGGCAGCCGCCGCACCCGCTGCCTCCGGCGGAGCATCCACCGAAGTCCTGATGCCTCAGATGGGCGAGTCCATCACCGAAGGCACCATCACCAAGTGGCTCAAGAAGGTCGGCGACAGCGTTCAGCGTGACGAGCCCATCTTCGAGATCTCCACCGACAAGGTCGACGCCGAGATTCCCTCGCCCGTCGCCGGCACACTCACCGAGATCAAGGCCGCGGAAGGCACCACCGTCTCCATTAACACCGTCGTCGCCATCATCGGCGGCGCTGCTGGATCCACCGGAACATCCGCTCCCGCAGCAACACCCGCCGCAGCTGCACCGGCTGCCGCAGCCGCTGCGCCCGCAACGCCAACCGGCGAAACGCCACGTTCCTCGCCGCTCGTCCGCAAGATGGCAAGCGACAACGGCATCGACCTCGCCGCCGCCGGTATCTCTGGCTCGGGTTCCGCAGGCCGCATCACGAAGAACGACATGGTCGGCTACATCCAGGGCGGCGCCAAGCCTGCCGCTGCTGCAAGCGCACCGGCTCCCAGCGCACCGGTCGCGACACCAGCCACAGCTCCGGCCACCCCAGCGGTCCAGCCCACCGCGTCCGCAGCCGCACCGGCATCTGCTCCCGCACTCGGCGAGCTCGTACCGATGACCAAGATGCGCGCGATCATCGCGAAGCGCATGGTGGAATCGAAGGCGACCGCGCCGCACGTTCACTCCACCTTCCGTATCGACATGACCCGCATCGTAAAGCTGCGCGAGAAGGAAAAGAACAAGTACGAGCAGCGCAACGGCGTGAAGCTCACCTTCATGCCCTTCATCACCCGCGCCACCATCGAGGCGCTGCGCAAGCACCCCGTCGTCAATGCCGCCATCAAGGGCGATGCCATCCAGTACAACAAGAACATCAACATCGGCATTGCCGTCTCGCTCGACTGGGGCCTGATCGTCCCCGTCATCAAGCAGACCGAGGAGAAGAACTTCCTCGGCGTCGCACGCGGCATCGTCGACATCGCCAACCGCGCACGCAATAAGAAGCTCGCTCCCGACGACACCTCCGGCGGCACCTTCACCATCACCAACGCAGGTATCTTCGGCGGCGTCTTTGGCACCCCCATCATCAACCAGCCGCAGTCGGCCATCCTGAGCATCGGCGGCCTGACCAAGGAAGCCATGGTCATCCCCGACTCGGACGGCAACGACGTCATCGCCATCCGTTCGGTACAGTGGTTCACCCTCGGCTACGATCACCGCCTCATCGACGGTTCCGACGCCGGTAAGTTCATGAGCGACTTCAAGAACATCCTGGAAAACTGGACCGAAGACATCGGCTAAGCAACAGCTTCAACGCACAAAAGAAGGCGGCAGACTCAATCGAGTCTGCCGCCTTTCTCTTGCACCTCTCTCCTCGAATCCAGACCCGCAGCAAGGCGAAAACTTTCCGGGGCAGGCCGAAAGCCCGCGCTGTCCCAGCCCAGAGCAACGCCCTGGGTTTACGGCTTCTAGGACCGGATGCCTTGCAACAGCCGCTCCATACTCTGCTGCTGCACACGAATCAAACCCGACCGAGGACTATCCAGGTCATAGACCAGCGCCAGCGCCGCTGCCAGCACCACCGGCAACACAACCCTCAGCACAATCGACCGTGACTGCAGGCTGGTCCCAACGATCAGACTCGCCACCGATCCCAGGAACAGCAGCATCGCCCACGCCGTTGTGGGGATCCGATCTTCCAGTGCAGCCGTCCGCTTCTCCGTCACATCGATGCTGTCGTTCAGCGCGCTGAAGAACAACGCCGTCTCTGGATCGCGCCGCATGGTCGCCTCCGCGCTGGCAATCCGCCACATCTCAGCCTGCAGAGCACTCGTCTGCTGTTGATCCCGACTCAGGAGCAGCTCGGACGTACCCGCTGCAAGAAAGTTTATGCGCACCGGCACATAGCGCCGCATCAGATCGCGCTCTGCCTCACGGCCACTCTCGCTCAGCAAGGAAGTCCGCAGCCAAAGCGTGCCAAGGTTGTTCGCCTCGGCAATCTCAAGCTCCTTGCGATGGTCGTACCGCGAGACCGCCATGGAAAATGTGAAGCCAAGCAACAGCCCCAGCAGCGCCAGCACCGCACCCTCCAGCGTCTTCAGCGATCCACTCTCACGCTCAATCGCATCACCGTGTCGTCGACGGATCCAGAGTCCCGCAAACGTCGCACCCACCAGTAGGCAGAGCACGAAGACGAAGAACAGACCGGGAGCCACACGTGACATGCAGGCAGTGTATTGCGTACCGCTCGACCTGCATCGCCCTTTTCCTTGTGCAGGGTCTTCCTAAGCCCGGTGTCGCACAAATGTGGGAGAGCGAAGTCACATTCATCCCGCACACATGTCATGGAAGATTCACACCACATGACGCCATTTGGCCTCGAATCTAGGGTCATGTCTGCGCGCGCAGACCATCCAAACGAACAACCTGTGAACAGGTAAAAAGAGGAGCTTCAGACAGCCATGATCAACACCATCGAAGAGACCGAGACCGTGCCGATGAACCTGCTGCAGGATGACGAAGACAACACGCTGCCCGAAGCTGCTGTCGATCCGTCCGCCGATCCAGCCGCGGACGACGATGTCGAAGACGACGACGAAGAGTTCGAAGACGACGACGAGGATGAGGACGACGAGGAAGACGACGAAGAAGAAGAAGGCGAAGAGATCGACGAAGACGCCGATGACGAGGATGAGGATGAGGATGACGAGGAAGAAGATGACGACGAAGAGGTCGGCGTTCCTCCCACCGCAACCCGCAACTAGTTCACCGGATCAAGGCTGGGGCGCCCTACGCGCCTCAGCTTCGAACGGCCTACTCCGCAGCCATTAACGCCAGGCCATGCGCGACGCTCGTAAACGCCTCACCACCAATTACGCGATCCGCCCCGAAGCGCTCCGTAAAGACCTGCCGCACCGCCGGCACCAGCGACGTTCCGCCGGTCAGAAAGACGCGATCCACGGCATCCGCTCCGGTCTTCGTCTTCTCCAGCAGATCATCCAGGCTCACGCGAATGCGCTGCAGCTCGGGCGCGATCCAGCCTTCAAACTCCGCACGCGTCACCGGCGCTCGCAGGTGCACTGTCTCCGCATTCAGTACAAACTCCGTCTCCATCGCAGACGATAGATCGATCTTCACGCGCTGCACCGCCTGGTGCAAACGATAGCCAAGATCGTGCTCCACCACAGCCTGCAGCAGCGCAATCTTCTCCGGCTCTACAGCCCGCTTCAGCGCGGTGCGCAGCAGCTCCGTCACATTGCGTGTACGCAGGAACGACAGCGTGTGCCAGCGCTCAAGATTTGCATAGATCCACGCCGGCAGCGCAGGCAGCAGCTTGTTCAGCTCGCGACCCATCGTATCCGCACCCAGTGCGGGCGAGATCAGGTAGCGCACGATCTTTGCGTCAAACGCATCGCCCGCCAGCCCAACGCCGGTGGTGCCCAGCACCGTGCGTTCGCCCGGCCCCAGCTTCAGCAGTGAGAAGTCCGTGGTGCCGCCACCGAAGTCGCCGATCAGCACATTCTGCGGCTCGCTGACGTCCGCCGCATACGCATACGCCGCGGCCACCGGCTCCATGGCAAAGGTCACATCGGTAAAGCCGGCCTGCAGGAACGACGCACGCAACCGCGCCTCGGCAAAGTCATTGTCGGCATCCACATCCGCTCCGACAAAGTGCACCGGCCGCCCTGCAACAGCGCGCGTAATCTCCACACCCAGCGAGGCGCTCGCGCGCGTACGCAGGTCGAGCAGCATCTTCGCAACCAGGTCTTCCACACGGTAGTTGCGGCCGAAGATCTCCGTGCCCGTGAAGGTCCGCGAAGACAGGTAACTCTTCAGCGACTGAATCAGTCGGCCCTGTACCTCGTCCTCGTGCGAGTCGGTATCCAGGTAGCGGTCGATCGCCTCCGGCCCGCTCCACACCGCTGCCGGCTTGCGCGACTCCACCTTGCGCTGCAGGTACAGCACCGACCGCGACGAACGCGTCGTGCTGCCCGCCGAGGGAAACTCCGCCAGACGCACCGAACCGTCCGGCAGCCGCAGGGCGACCGAACTGTTCGTCGTTCCAAAGTCGATACCGACGACCGGGCTTTGTTCTGCAGCTGCCACGTTCGTTACAGCCGAGCCTTCGCGGCCAGCACGCGTTCGCGCGCCTCATCCGCCGTGGCGCCCACCGCACTCAGGTGACCCATCTTGCGGCCCTTGCGCGGCTTCAGCTTCTCGTACAGCGTCAGGCGGACGCCGGGGATCGCCAGCGCCTGGTCGAACGCCGGCTGCTTCTCCGTACCGTCGTCGTTCAGCCAGACATCGCCCAGCAGGTTTGCAATAGCGGTCGGCTGCACCATCGAAACATCGCCCAGCGGCAGGTCGCACGCCGCGCGGATCGCCTGTTCAAACTGGCCCGTGGTGCAAGCGCGTTCGCTGCCGTGATAGCTGTTGTGCGGCCGCGGTGCCAGCTCATTCACCAGCAACTGCCCATCGGTCGTGATGAACATCTCCACAGCCAGCAGGCCTTCCAGTGCAAACGTATCCGCGATCTCGCCGGCAATGTTCTGCGCACGCGCCGCCAGCTCGTCCGGCACGCTGGCAGGAATCACGCTCCAGCTAAGGATCTGGTTTTCATGGAAGTTTTCCGCCGGCGGATAGACCCTCACCTCGCCGTTCGGCGCCCGCGCCACCATCACACTGATCTCTTTCGCCAGGTCCAGTGCGCGTTCCGCAACGCAATCTGTAGCGCCCACATCCTGCCACGCCTGCAGGATCGCGGCATCGTCCACTACGTCGCCGCCAAAGCCCAGCTTCGCCTGTCCGCGACCGTCATATCCGCCGCGCGCCGACTTCACGAACACCGGCCCGGCAAGCTCCTTCACAGCCTCTCCGAGCTGCTCTTGCGAGCGCACGGCGCGGTAAGGTCCCGTCGGAAAGCCATGCTTGTTCAGCCAGTCCTTCTGCTCCACACGATCCTGGATGATGGCCAGCATCGCCGCTCCGGGACGCATCGGCGCCCATCGCGCGGCCTCATCCAGACTCAGAATCGAGACCTGCTCAATCTCAAGCGTTACCGTCGACGACTCCCGCGCAAGGTTCGCCGCGGCCCAGCGATCGTTCCAACCAGCCTCAATCACCGTGTCCGCGATATAGCCGGCGGAGCACGCAGGATCGGGGTCCAGCACATGCACCTTGTAGCCCATGGAGCGCGCTGCAATGCCCATCATGCGGCCAAGCTGACCGCCACCGAAGATACCGATCGTGCCGCCCGGCAGTACCGGTCCACTCAATTTTTCCAAAAGGTCTGCAGGCGTATCGATCACGCGTTCCCACCCTCATCCAGCGTCTCGGCCAGCACCAGTTGCTCCCGCGCAGCACGCCACCGCTCCAGCTTGTCGCCCAGCGCAGGGTCCGTCGTCGCAAGCACCGCAATCGCCAGCAGGGCAGCATTCACAGCGCCCGCCTCGCCAATCGCAAGCGTACCCACGGGGATGCCCTTCGGCATCTGCACGATCGACAGCAACGCATCCAGACCATTCAGCGACGTCGCATTCACTGGAACACCAAACACCGGCACAATCGTCTTCGCCGCCAGCATGCCCGGCAGATGTGCCGCGCCGCCCGCTCCCGCGATAATCGCGCGCAGACCACGGCCGCGTGCCTCCGTGGCATACATCCACAGCAGATCCGGCGTGCGATGTGCGGACACCACACGCGCCTCATGCGCTACACCAAACTCCTGCAACGTGCGCACCGCCGCGCCCATGCAACTGTAGTCACTCTTCGAGCCCATCACCACGCCCACAAGGGGAGACGTCGCCATAAGGTTTCGATTATATCGGCGACTTATGACGACGCACCGCACGTCAACCTACGACTTCGACCAGAGGCTTGCATTCAGGCACGCCACAACACCATCGATGATGGTGCCCAACCCGGCGGAAAAGCTGTCTGCGTCCAGAATCGTCTTGTTCGCAATGGCATCCGTCATCTTGACCGCAGCCGACACAACCTCCAACGCGGCCGACTTCTTCTGGTCGCCCGTCTTCGCTCCATAGATAGACTCAACGCCCTGGATCAGGCTCGGCAGGATCGCAATACCGCGTAAAAACAGCTTCAAGAAATTCATTTCCTCTCCTAAATAGTTAGGAGCCGCGCCCTCTCGGCGCAGCTCCTGGTTGTCTTTCGTTTCCTCATCCCAGCCTCAAGCGAGCGGTGGAACGGGTGCCCCATTCATGACAGTTCCATCGTCATGGGTGGGAATCGCGCCATGCGCAACCGCTCTCAGCGCCGCACAAAATCCAGCGCAAGATGAAACAGCGTCAGCAACACACTCAACCCGCCACCAATCCCCTTCATCCGCTGCACCGCTCGCTCATGCCGCTCCACGCGCTCTTCCAGCAGGTGCAGCCGGCCCGGCTGGCCGACGCCCAGAAGGGCGTCCATCTGGCTCTTCAGGGCGCTCAGCTCACTCAGCACCTTTGCTTCAAAGTCCGTCATACTCATCTCCATTCGGTGTATCGCGCACGCCGCTACGAACCATCGGGCAGGCTGGTCAACACCACGCTCGACACCGCCGAATACCTCGCCGGGGTCGAGCCGTCATACATCCGCACATAAAAGCGCTCCGCAAACGCCGCACGCGGCACCGAGAAGCTCCGCACCGGGCTCCGCAGCACCAGGTCCGCCGTGCTCGCCGAACCGAAGTTCGCATCGCTGCGACGCACCTCAAATCCGCCGCCAAGTGGCGCATCCACGCCACTATCCACCTGCAGTGCGCTACCCGTCGCAATCAGCACCTGCAGCCCTCGCAATCTCTCAGGCAACGAAGCACCATCGACCGTCACAGCAATCGGCTGCGGCACATCCTCAGCCAGCCCGCTGCCGACCGTGAACGACATCGACTCCGCGCGGCTCTGCCCGAAGGTCGCCGTGTAATGCAGCAGCTCCGGTGCACAGTTGCCGGCAACCACCGTCACCGACTGCACCGGCAACATCCGTGCGGCGCCACCACTCTGCACGACCAACGTATCGCGGGGCTGCACATCCGCCGCAATACCAGCGCCGCGATGCCACGCCACGCTGCCACGCGTGCCCGTTGCAGCACCCGTAGCAAGCGCCAGCAAAGCCTGTGCCGCCGCAAGACAATCCGCCGAGCTACGCGCAGCCGGCCGCAGCACATGACCACTCCACTGCGGCAGTCCCGGCAATCCCAGGTCACTGCGCAGCGTCACAGCCGCAGCATCCTGCGCGCGCGCCACCGATCGCCGCGGCCGGCGATAGCGCACGGTAAGCAGTTCCCCCGGCTGCGGCACACGGCCAGGATCGAACGTCAGCGTACCCGCCGAAGTCGTCGCATAGTCCGCGCCCGTACCCACCGCACCCTCGCGACGCGTCGTCCGCGAACCATCCGTCGCCGTGCTCACCACCCACGCCGATCCCGTCTGCGAAAGACCGACACTCGCCACGCTGCCGACCAGCGACGTGCTGTTGACCGGTGCAAAGACGCACTGCGCCGGTGACACCGCCATCGCGCCGTCATACAGAACAGTCGGCAGCGTGCTCGACGCTAGGCCAGGATCCGCAACCTCAATCACCACCTGCATCGCGGCATCGACCGTGCCACCGCCAAACTGCTGCAGCACGCCATCCACCAGCACCTCGTAACGCGCACGAACCCGCTGCATCTCCGCACAGTGCAGCCGCACGCGCAAGGCATAGCTGTGCCCTTCGCTGAAGCTATAAGTCGTCGGCTGTTCCACACCATTCACCACCGCCACCAGCGCATGTGCACCCGCAGCCCCCTGCACGCGAACACCCGCGACACAGTGCGCATGTCCGACCGACGTCTCGTAGAAGCCCATCAACAAGCCATCGCTGCCCGTCCCAAGCATCACGCCCTGCGCCTCGGCAACCAGCGTTCCGCCCATCTCCACCGGCTTCGCAAAGGCCAGCACCGTCGCGCCGTCATACCCCGAACCGCCACTCATCCGCAGTCCGCCACCGCCCAGCGACAGATACCCACCCGTGTCCGTCCGCGTCCACAGCGCCGCATTCAGTGCGCTGTCATCGAACTGCTCCCGCAGAATCGCCCCACTCCCTGCCTCACGAAAGGGCGCATGCAGGAGCGAAAAGCTCGCCGTCGTCCCATCGCCGCGGAACAACTCCGTCACATACGCCCCAGCCTCCGTCTCGCCGGTCAGCATCACGTCCATAGCCAGATCCTGCGTCGCCAACGTCGCCACAGACTTCAACAGAACATCCCGTAAATCCACGCTGCTCTGCACTGCCGTAACCGGCTGCAGAGCCTCTTCCGGCGCAGCCTCCGTCAGCCACTTTGACTCCAGCGCATGCATCCTCGGCCGTTCTTCCGCACCCTCACTCGAAGCAGCCGAAACAGCCGCCTGTGCGTCGCCTTCCACGAAGCCCTGAAAGAGCACGGACTGCGCCGCATCCAGCACCAGCACACGCGCGCGCGTCACCGGCATCGGCAGACCACTGCCCAGCAGATCCAGCCCCACATCGCAGCTCGTCCACGCACCGCGTCGGCGAGTGATCGTCAGCGGCGCATCGAGCAGGATCGCCCGCGTGTAATCCAGTCCGCCAAGCCCGTCGTTGTTATCGATGAAAAGATTCATACGCCTCCCTTACACCGCACGCATCGGTGCCGGCAGATACGTCCGGAAGCACACCGCGGCGTCGCCACCATTCGTGTCCGTCACCGGCAGCGCACGAAACTTTGCCGTCGGCCGCCACCGATCCACACCCGGCGCCAACTGCGTCACCACCTCGGCCGCCGCATCGCCCGCTGGTTGCAGCCGCGGATAATGCAGCAGAAGCCGATCGCCCTGCACACCATCGATCACCAGCAACGCCGACCACTCCGGCACAAAGCCGCCACCGGCGCGATCCACAAATCCCATCACCACATCCACCTTCATCGCCGTCGTGGGAACGCCCGCAGGCAACGGCTGCGCCAGCGTCACCGCACCACCCGTCACCTCCGCCACCACACCCACGTTGAAGCTCACACGCCGCGTGTAGTGCGCATCGACTACCTCCGGAACGTCCTGCACAAACGCACCCGGCGCACCGCTCCCCAGGTACCCCGTCGTCCCGGCATAGTCCACATCCACCACCACCACATCGCCCACGCTCAGCGCCGATCCCGCAGCCACCTGCAACACCGACGCCGTAGACCCGGCAAGCACCGGGATCGAAGCAGCCGCAGTGCCGCCGGAATAGTTCGCACGGCCATCCGCAGTCGTCCGCAACAGGTTCAGCGTCGGCGCGCCGGAAGACAGCGCCATCGCCACCCGCGTCCACGCCGGAAACGTCCACTGCACCGTCTCCTGCAACAGGCTCCGCGCCTGAGTCTTCACCGTCGCCGGAGCACCGCTCAACACCGGCGTCAGACCCTGCTCGGGCGACCGCACAAACCCTGCCACGACGCCTGCATCCAGCCATCCCGCAGCAGGCACTCCCGCTGCGAAACGCCCCATCGACGCCGGATCAAACGGCCACGGCCACGCACTCGCACGATCCACCGGCGAAACATACAGCCGGACAGCACCGCCAAACAACGACCCCGCCGCCAACACGCTCTCGCTCATGCCTCCCCCGCTTCCTGCAACGCGAAGAGCGTCACCGTCGCCGTCCTGCGAATCCGATCTGCCTCCATCCCGACTGCTCCAAACACCGGTGCAGACCAGAAGATCTGTGTCGCCATCACGACCTCTGGACTCACATCGAACCGCCGCTTCGCCACCGCCGAAGGCTGCAGCATCCGCCGCAACTCCCCATCCATCGCATCCAGCACACGGCCGCGATCCATCCCCGAAAGCTCCGGCGTGCCACGCTTTGCATACTCGATCTCGCACACGGCACTGCACAGTCCCATCGGCTCCGACTCATCGAACGCCGTCGCCTTCCACGTCATGACAAACGCCTCGACCAACGCAGAGTCTGTCTGCTCCAGCTCGTTCTCCGCAACCACCACCGCAGGCCGCAACGCACCGCGCACCTGCACCTCCCGCGACGGGTTTAGCGCAGCCAGTCGATCCCGCAGCGTGACGTAAAACGTATCCTTTGCGTTCTGCATGACTACACCACCTCCGTCGGCGGCAGTCGCAGCAACAACCGGTACAGGCAAGCCCGCCCCATGCTTGCAACAGCTTCCGTCGCCATCAGCACATATGCCTCGTCGCCCACCAGCACCGTGGTCACGGCACGGATCGCCGTCTCCACCGCACCATCGCCCTGCACGCCCAGCAGTAGCTCAAGCGCGTCCGCAGGCACCGTCACCTCAGCACGCTTCGCCTTCAACCGAACGGCCACCGGCGACAACGTCAAACGCTGAAACTCCGGGGATCGCAGACCAAGTTCCTCGCCCGCATCACCCGCGATCGGCGGCGCCGGGATCATCAGCACTACCGCCGACGCACCCATCGATCGCACCATCGCCTCCGCACCACGACGAGCCGCCTCTGCAAGATCGCTCCGCATCTCAGCCCATCCTCTCTGCCACGTAGGGCGCCAGCAGCCGCTGCACTTCTGCATCGACCAGCGCGCCGCTGAAGTACTCCATCGCCATACTGTCCAGCGCCTGCCGCTTCACATTCAGCGCGGGCATCGCCTGCGCATTCCGCACTATCTGCGCACACGCCACCTTCACCGGCACCGGTATCGCCGCATAGCCGGCCGTGTACGTCACCTCTGCCTCATCGAACGGCACACCCAGCAAATGCGGCGTAAAAGTGACCGCCCCCGTTGCGGACACATCCAGCGTCGAAGCATCCACGCTGCTCCACGTCCCAGTCGGCGCAAAGGCAAGCACCTCAGCGGACCACGGGCTCACATCCGAACCAAGCCTGCCAAAGCGCACACGCGCCGACACAATGGCAGCAGCACCATCCGTCAGCGGCAGGTTGCTCAACTGGATCTCATACCGGCCACGCGCAAACCGCAGCCGCTCCACATACTGCGTCACGCCAAGGGAAGGCCTGCGGCAGAAGGCGTCGATCATGGCAGACGCAGCCGTGATCAGGTCATCGCCCGTCTCCTCCCCCAGCCCGAACGGCACATACTCCGCCGCGTTCAGATACTGCATCGCTCACAACCCTTCCTGAGCCCGAAGACTCATTTCCATATACATCAAAACGAAGCTGCATTCATTTCCATAAAGATCGAAATGAAAGCCGAGCGAAAAAAGAAAAAGGGGAGCGGCATCAAACCACTCCCCCTTGTCCTTCACGCGACTCCTAGCGATCGACCAGCACCTGGTAGTGCGCATAGCCCGCGCCCTTCACCACCAGGCCGCCAAACTTGCACACGACATACTGCGAAGCCAGCGAACCCGGCGTACCAAGCTGAAAGACACGCGGATTCGGGTCGGTCAGCCAGTGGTACTCGATCATGTCTTCCGTCACGATGTACGCCGGCAGCACAGCCGACCCGGAACCCGGCGTGCCCGTATAACCCAGCGTCCACTCCGGAATCAGCGGCAGGTCACCCGCCTGCGTCGACAGTGTCTTCACCGTCACGCCGCCCTGCACCTCTTTGCTGCTCAGCACTACGTTGAACTCCGCCTTCATCTCGCGGTCGATCAGGTCCAGCAGCACCGGGTTCGCATAGATGGCCGTGGGCCGCACGGCATAGTTGCTGTTCGCAACCATCTGCGCCACGGCGCTCTTCAGGCCGTCCACAATGCTCGCCGTCGTGCCGATGGTGGTCGTGTTGCCACCCGCCACGATCTGCGCCGCGGCACCGAAGTACTGCGTGCTCGTCGGCGTACTCAGACTGGTGTCGGCGCCATTCCAAAGCGCCAGGTCATGCGTGCGCATGACGCCCTCCACCGTGTCCGCCAGGTCCTTCGCCTGCAGATACGCAAACTGGCTCTGCTGCGCGCCAATCTCCATATCGAACAGGTTGTAGTTCAACTGCGCGACCAGCGCCTTCAACGGCACCGAACGCTCCACACGCGTGGGCGCAACCACCGGAGCAACAATGTTGCGAGGGTCGACAAACCCAGCGGAGGCCGAAGGCGCCGGGATACCCATCTCCTCAAAAAAGCGCGAAGGATGCCCCGTAGCCGGCACCTGCTTGATCCGCTGACCGAAGACGCCCCGACGACGAACAATGTCCGTAATCTCCGTCTGAAAATGCGGTACTTCCAAAGCGCCAGGTCCGATGTAGTCCGCCGCTGCGTGAATGTCCTTGAACTGTGCGATCATGCTCTTCCTATCTCCCTTATCTCGAACAACAAAAAAGGCGCAGCCAAAAGCCGCACCTCGTACTACTAACCACCCAAACCGGGTGCCCCACGTCTCGCACCTGAGAGGTGGGTATCGCGCACGGCGCGACCCTTAAACATCGGGTGCCCCATACATACGCAAAGCGGATGTGTGGGTCTCGCGCAAAGCGCGACCTACCTTACCCCGGGTGCCCCATTCTTTGCGAAGCAAAGGGTGGGTTAATCGCGCAAAGCGCGACCTGACTTAGCGGGTGCCCCACGTCTCGCGTTTGAGACGTGGGTTATCGCGCGAAGCGCGACTTACACCAGCATCCCAGCGCGCATGAGCCCGCTCTTCACCGCAATCCGCTGCTCCAGACTCAAACTCCGCAAAGCCTCATCCACCGAACCCGCTTGCGCTTCGATACCCTTAGCCGCGAAGGCTGCCATGGTCTTCCGACCCACCGAACCCTCCTGCGCCTTCACACTACGCAGATCCCCAATCGCCGACTCCATCGCACGAATCCGGCGATCCAGCTCCGCAATCGCATCTTCTGTCGGCGTCGACTCCGTCGCCACAATCGGCCCAAGAACTTCCATCCTGATCTCCTCTTCCATCTCGATCTCCCTCATCTTGTTGCGCTGCGTTCTGTCAATACGGGCACAGGCCGCATCGCCGGCGCACGATCCTCACGCGGCCGCATCCGTCGCGTCGAACACGTTGCAGCCACACTCCCCGCACGCGCCACGCGAAAGCTCGTGTTCCGATACGCCGCCTTCGTCCGCAGCAGAATCGCCGCGCCCGTAAACGTTGCGCGCGTTAGCCGCCAGGTCTCCGCACGCATGTTCTCCACATGCGCATCGGCCAGCTCATAGCTCATGCCCAACGCCTCATCCCCATGCGCACGCATCTCCGTCATCATCTCGGCGAAGTCCCGCGCAAACAGGTAACCGCTCACATGTACGGCATTGCCCTCAATGTGTGCCGCCGTGATGATGCCGCACTTCTGCTTCGCATCATGCCCATCCCATCCCGTCTTGAAGTCGACAGCCATGCCCATCAGACTCGGCAACGCCGTCTCCGCAGCATCCCGCGTCAACACCACGCGATGTCCACGTGCACCACTCGGCGCTTTGTCACTCGGCGAATCCACCAGCGTCAACACACCCTCAAACGGCACCCGATTCGGATGATTGTTCACCGCCGGAAACTCCACTGCCATTCCGCGTAGCTGCACTGCTGCTCCCTTCGCCGTTTTCGTTGTTGTTACGGAAAGAGTCGCCATCGCCTGTAGCTGCACTCATTCCCCCATCTCCTGAACCATTGGGACCAACCGTCGACGCCTCCAGCCCACGCATCGCACGAACCTCCGCAACCGTGAGCACGCCCGCCTGTAGCAGCTTGATCTGCAGATCCGCCTCTTCGGTCGAGTCACGCGTCAACAGATCGCTGAAGACAAACTCAACATCGTCCCAACCCAGCGCCTTGCCGATGACGTCGCGCGTTATGTGCTCCGCCAGCAGCTTCGCAACCGGCACAATCGCCGACTGAAACGCCTGCTCGGCCATCTCACTCGCGGTGCTGCGATTCACATCGTGCTCCAGGCCCAGCAGCATCGGCGGCAGATCAAACGCATTCGCCACAATGCGCAGCAGAAAGGTCTGCCACTGCAGCCGCAGGTCTGCGTCGGTACCGCCGGCAAAGCGCAACACCTCAGGCTTCTTCGCGGTCGAAAGAATCGGCACCTGCCCCGTACCTTCCACCTCGTCCTGCCACCAGTGAATCAGCCGCTCATGCTGCTGCGGCGTCGCCTCATCCAGCCAAAGCGCATACTGCACCACACTGTTCGAGGCAAGCTTGCCCGCATAACGATTCGCCGTCAGGAACTGGTTCAGCGTCTCAAACGCAACCTCCAGCCTCCCCAGGCCAAACGGCGTATGTGTCCGCGGATTCAGCCGCACATACATCAACTCGCGATCCAGCAACGGCACACCTGCAGCCGCTCCCAACGCCGTCTGCACATACCGCGGCGCATCGCTGTCCCCATTCCAGGCCACATCCATGGCAACGGTCGCGCCATCCACCGGCCACAGCCGCACCGGCTGCAGCGCGTCGCCCGTCGGCTCCACCTCCGCCGCACCAAAGCCACCCACCAGGATGTCCTCCAGCACCGGCTCCAGCAACGTGCGAAAACTGTCCTGCGGATTCGGCTGCTCCAGCGCACAGCGCAGAGCCCTGATCCGCGCCGCCACCTCCTCCGTAACAGCCACATCACGCTTCGCCCGCACCTGCCAGTCCATGCTGCTGATGCGATCCTTCACCACGTTGATCGCACGGCGAGCCATCGGCATCTCCGCAAAGCGCCGCAGGTTCTGCGGCGTAGCCTTCGGCAGCGCATGCACGTTACCCGCAGGCCGCCATGCGCTTCGCGCCAAGGGCGTCAGCATTGACGGCAACATCGCCGTCTTCCGCACTCCCTCCGCTACTGCCGCCTCCAACCCATCACTCTTCCAACCGCGCAGCGCACCACGCATCCGGTCCACTACCCCCACTCGGAACCTCCCTTCCAAAACAAAAAGGCGCAGCCCATGGCCACGCCTCGTACAAACTCTCGGTCCACAAAATCGGGTGCCCCATTCTTTTGCGAAGCAAAGGGTGGGTTATCGCGCGAAGCGCGATAACCCAATACAAATCCCTAAACCCGCAACTCCTTACGAGCCGTCTCCGCCGCGCCCGCCAACTGCGCCACCGTCAGCACCCGCAACCCCTGCTCCTCCATCGTCTCCACACCAAACCGATACCGATCTTCCGCCTCACCACTGCCTTCAACGACCCCACGCAGTGGCTCCACAACCGCCGCCAGATCCAGCGAAGCATCCTCCACCCGCCGCACTCCCGCGCGCAGACGATCCGCCGAATAAGCCAGCACCTTGGCCGCCTCCAGATCGCCCTCCAGCGACACCGCCTGGAACATGCGGATCACCCCATTGGGTCGATAGCCACAATCGATCTTCAACGGATCACCAGGCCGCGTGTACTGGCTGGCAGCAATGCGCTTCCGCATCAGCTCCCAAACACCCGCACGCTCAAACGTCGACCGCATCTGCGCCGCAATCCCAGCACGCCCAGACTTACGCCGGACCACCCGCTCCCGCATCGGCTCCACATACAGCCGCATTAACTGCTCCATCTCGGCAGGCACGCTCTCCGCCAGAGCACCGCGACTCTCCGTCATCTGCACGGAGGTAGAAAGCGACTCCTCCAGCATCTGCAGCACCGGCTTCGACCCCGAGCCACCATCGCGCACCCGCGCTGCCAGTTCGCCCTCCATCGCCTCCAGCAGAGCAGTGTCCGCATCCGGATCCATGCAACGAACACGCGACCAGTCCCGCGTAAACCGCACGCGAGTCGTCTCCGTGCGCCCCGCCTCGCGAAGCATCACGCCAATGTTCACGAACTCGTTCTTCACCGCATCCGGCACATACCGCAGCAGGTGAAACTCGCACTGAATCCGTTCCGGCAAACATCACCCCAAATCAAGTGTGCGGTGTCCATCACGCCCGAAGGGCGTCGAGAACAGCACGAAGTGCCTACATAACAAACTTAGACTCCACACCACCCACCCCAAACCCAACCGGCACAACCACCCGCCCAACCGATCCCCAATTCGGGAATGGCATCCGCGCCGACTCCCGAAACGCCGTGATCAACTCTCGCACACGCCCGCGCCGCTTCAACATCTGCTCCATCAACACTTCCAACTCAGCAGGATCGCCACCATACCACTCCGGAGGAACCACCTCCGCAATGCTCCACAGGATCCCCGGCTCCATCTCTTCAACGCGCGAGATCCACGGCTCAAAACTCTCCCATCCAGTCACCGCCTCATACACCGCATTCGACGCATACACCCCACGCAGCGGCGAATCCGGAAACCGCCACTCATTCGCATGAAAACAATATCCCTGGTCGATAAACACCGCCCGATACTTCCGTTCCCGCGGCCCACGCGCAAACACAGCTTGCCGCCCATTGCTGTTCCCAGTCCACTTATCGATGCATAACATCCCCGCGAACTCCCGCACATTGCGCAGCTCGCTCACCTGCTCTGCCGGCAGATAGTCCACCACCTGCCCCGGCATCAGCCCACCCACAAACTGCGACCCAAACGCCAACCCCTCCGCACACAACGTACGTTCCCCGCGACCCACATCCACCCACATCTCCGGCGAGTTTCGAATCAGCCATCCGCTCACATCCACCGCATCGCACGCAGGCACGGACAGTCCCGCCGCCTCCGCCAGCCGCGTAGCGATCAGCTCATTCGCCAGCACCCGCGACCCCTGCGGATTGTTCCGAAACTTCACCACCCACAGCTTGCCATCCGCTCCCAGCATCAACTGGCTCTGCGCCCCACCGCGCATTCTGCGTATCGCCTGCACTGCCTGAACGGCCAAATCGAAAATCCTCACCGGCAGCATAGCAACGCACACGCCATCCATCTGCCCGATGCGAATCGCTATGCAGCATTCATTCCGCGCACCGCCTGTGCCATCGCCATACTCATCACCAGGTCATCATGCGACCCACGAGCGGCCGCCGCCCGCCCCCGTTCATCCGCCACAAAACTCCGACACTCCGCCAGCAGCCGCTCGCTCCGAAACAGCTCCGGCCGCTGCGACAGCAGTACCGCCAGCTCACTCAACATGCGCGGCCGCGAAGCCGCATCCGTAGACCAGCCCGGCAGACCATCCCGCCCCGCATACACTGTCACGCCGAGCTCCTGCTCCAGGTAAGCCAGCACCGCCGAACCGATACTGTTCCGCTCCACCACCAGCGTCGCGCCGTTGTACTCACGAGCGAGATCTGCCGCAGCCTTAGCCAGGTCGCGCGTCGGCATCCGGGCCTGCAACTCCGCACACTGCATCCCCGTCGCAAGATCGATCACCTGCACCGCGCTGTAATCCCCCTCGCTCCCACCACCCGCTGAATCCACACCCGCAACATACTTCCTTCCAGGCACCGCCGGCAGCCACACCTGCAGCGCCTTTCCGCGGCGCAACTCCACCGGTGCGGCCACCTCTTTCATTCGTTCCACCAGCACCTCCCGGTCAAAGAAACACGCACCACTCTCGCGAAAGCAGCTCACCGCATCCTCCGCAAACTCCTGCGGCCGCATCGCCCCAAACCGCCGCGCCAGCTCCCGTCGAAATCCGATCTGCCTCGCCGACAGACGATGCTGCGCAGCCAGCACGGCTTCCTCCTCCGTGGTCTCCGCAACCGGCGTACCCACATACGCCGGCTCCCACCACCACGGAAAGAAGTGCCGCACCATGCCGCTCGCCTCCGCCTGCTGCCACTGCTCGTAGAAGCAGCCGTACGCACCATTCGGCGTACTCTCCAGCACCAGCTCACCCCCCGGAGCCAGCGCCGCCCGAAGCCCCGCCAGCGTCTCCGCCGCATCGCCCGTCCATCGCGCCACCTCACTGCAGTGCAGGTGATGCACCGTCAGTCCGCGACCCGCATTCGGCTCCGCCGCACTTGCAATTCGGAACTCCGAATCCACCGCCGGAAACGTAAACTGCCCCAGCCGCGCGCGGCCGCGCACGCCGACACTCTCGCGCAGATCCGTGGGCAGGTTCTCCCACATCCGCGCGACCACCGCAAACAGTGCCTCCGCACTCTCCCGCGTATGCGCCACCATCAGCGTCGTCGTCCCTGGCACCAGCATCGTCCGCAACAGAAACCGCGCCGCGATCCACGTGCTCATCCCCATCTGCCGCGCCTTCAGCACGATGTTTTCCGTGCCGCGACGCCTCGCAAACGATCGCTGAGCGCGATTCGCGATCAGCGGCACCGCACCGCCGCATTTATCCCGCACCACGATGCACTCCTCCGCAAACAGCACGCTGCCGATCGGGTCATCGAGCACCCTGCGCAACTCCTCCAACCCATCCGCGTCCATCGCCGTCCACCTTTCTAAAAGGCAGCCAGTGCGGCACGCTTGATGGTGTTGGTCGCCGTACAGACGTAGTGAAAGTTCGCATCGTCCCACGACTTCCCGGCAGTGCAGCTCTCCGTCGAGGAAGCCGGTGTGTACAGCGGCTGCACCAGGTTCACACTGCTCGTGCAGCTTCCCGCAGTGGTCCCCGTCCCGCTGCTGCCCGAGCACGCAAACGAAGCTCCCGCCACACCCGTACTCGTCTCCGACAACAGCATCGACGAGCCATAAGTCGTCGACGTAGCACCGCCCCCTCGCAACCGCGCACCGCTGCTGAAGTCGACCGACGCCGTATTCGCCCCGGCCGACGCCGTCCCATTCGCAACCGAGATCGTTCGTCCCAGAAAGTTCGCCGAAGCCCCACTCAGCGCAAGCGTTCCCGATGCATTCAGACTCGCCCGCTGCGTCCACGCCTCGCTTCCGAAGGCCGCCGCCGCAGCGGAGAACCAATAGAAGTTCGTCGCACCATCCACGCACGTCGCGCTCGCACGAACGGTCGTCCCACTCACCACCGTCCAGAACCCCTCGCAGCTCAGCCCCGGCGAGATACCGGTCGAGCCGGGCTGCGTCCCCGTCCCGGCCGCGTTCGTCGCCGTAAACCACTGCGTAAAGTTCTGCGTGCTGTTGGTATCCGCGGCAATGCGCGCAACGTTCGGCGCAGTCACACCAATCGCCGTCGGCGAAGCAAGAGCCGTAGCAAGTCGCGCCACCGGCAGATTCCCGCTGCTGATGTTCGCTGCGTTCGTCGCATCCACCGTCGCCGACGCCGCAAAGGCAGCGCCTGCCGACTTCGTACACGTCAACACACCCGCATTACTCGCGCTGCAATCGCCCGACACCACTGGTGGCAGACCCGTCGTCTGCGCCGACGCCGGCTGCCCTGCGATCACCGCCACCCCAAAACAAAAGGGCAGCCATATGGCTGCCCTCAAGATCGCGCCTGTGGCGCCTGTCCCCAACTTACTCATTGATCGCTCCCGGATTCAGAAGAGTGGTACCGTCCGTGTCCACCACCAGTTGCTGCACCAGGTACTTGCCCGCCAGCGTGTATCCCGCCGCGCCACTGGTGCTGCTTGTAAGAAAGCCGCCATGCACATTGGCACTCCAGCCCACCGTGTACCCCGCCGTAGCACCCACCTGAAAGATCAGCGTGATGTGTTGTCCCGCCGCCAGACCGGTAAAGTTCTCCGACGTAACGTTGCCGTTCAACGGCACGTGGAAGGTGGCGTTCGCACACGTCACGGCAAACGTAGGTGTCGCGCTGTACGCCACATTGCTCGCGCACACGCCGTAGCCCGCAGGCAGACGAGCCGCATCCAGCGTGCCGCTGGTAATGTTCGAAGCATTCGTGGTGTCCACCGTCGCTGACGGTGCCAGCCCCGTCAGGTCCGCCGCGCTTCCGCTCGATGCCACATTCGCCAGCACGGACGCGGTCGCCGCAGGTCCCAGCGTCACACCGCCGATACTCGCCGATGTCGCCGCCTGCAGGCCGTTGATGCGAGCCACATTCAGTGTCGTCGCATTGATCGTCCCGGCAGACAACGCCGTCGGCGACATCGTGTACTGCGCCCCGTTCAGATTGAACGTCATCGTCGAGGTCGAAGGCACGTAATTCACCGTGTCATACTGCGATCCGTTCGACTGCAACGTAAACAGGTTGTACGCCGAGTTCCACCGGTTGCAGCCGTGCGAATTGCATCGCATCACGATCCCGTTCTGATCGCCCGCCTGCAGATCCAGCGAAGAAAGCCAGGGCCCCTTCACCGACATGCCCACAGTCGGCGCCACATGCGTCCCGCCATTGCCGTAGTACTGGCTCGCCGGCGCATTGTTCTGCACAGTCCAGCCCGTAACGCCAAGCCCCGTCGTCCCGTTGAACACAATCCCCGCGCCCAGCGCCTTGCTGCCACGAGGCATGTACTGCGTCAGGTAGGTCGTGTCACCGCTGATCCGCTGCGCATAGAAGTGCGGCTCCTCCACGGGATCACCCGCAGCCCACGCCACATTGTTCGGAGCAAGCTTCAGCGTGCCGTCCACCTGCGTCGTCGAGGCGTTCACAACACCCACCACCTCGACCATCGGGTACAGCACAAAGTCACCCGTCAGCACCGCAGCCGTACCGCCCGTGGTGGAAGCATTCGCTCCTGTCTGCGAAAACGTAAATTGATTCGCTGCATTCGTCGTTGCAGTAAACCTGCCATTAAAACTCGCATCCGCCGCACCGCTCACCGTTACCTGTAAGCCGTTGACGTCCCCCGGCAGATTCGTCGCCAGGTTCACCGTCACCACATTACCCGCACGCTGCATACTCGTAATCGCCGAAGACAGGTTGGTATAGGCGCTCGTCTGCAGCGACTGTCCCAGGTTCGTCGACATCAGCGACGAATAGAACAGCGACGTCGGCGACGTCGACGCAATCACCGGAAACACCTGCCGGATCCCGTTCACCGTGTCCACCGTCTGCTCGATGCCGTAACCGCAAAGACCGCCGATCGCAATCGTCGTCGCCATGCTGTGCGGCTTCGTCAGCGTGAACTGGATGTGGCTGCCGTCCACCACCGTGTACGGCGCCGTCTCAAAGTAATCCGAAGCACCCTGCGTATTCGCAAGACATGCAATGCCCGACGCCGCCGGCGCGCTCGCCGTGTTCGTCGAGTAACCGCCCGGCACACCACTCGTCGCAATTGCCAGCGTCACCGTGCCGGGAGCCATCCTCGTGCTCTGCGGCACCGCCAGCGACGCCGTACGGAACAACGTACTCACCGGAAACGACGTTCCAGAAAACTGCGCCGTCGCATGCAGCGTCCCCACACTGCCGCCCGTAATCGCTCCCGTCGCAATCGTCTTGGAGAGAGCCTTGTTGATCACAAACCGGCCCTCGCCCTGCGTCCCCGCACCCGACGTAGCAGTCACAACGATCTGCGTCGAACCCGTGCTGCATCCCGTCGCACACGTACCCTGAAAGACCGCCGTGTCCTCTGCAACCGAGATGTCGAACGGATGCGCGCCCTCATCCGCGTTATCCCGAGTGCCACCCGAACTCGTGATGAACTGTCCTCCAATCAGACAGTCGCCAACGCCATAGCACTTCTGCTGAAAGCCCGTCAGAACGTGTTGCCCCGGTGTGTAGTTCAGGCCAAGAAACGACTGCGCCGCATACGTCGTCTTGAAGTACGGGAAGGCCGCGCCAAGATCCTCCGGAAACAGGTTGTTGCCGCCCGCCAGCGCCACCTCCGTCGTCGTATTCGCCACGGCATGCGCACCGTACAGCAGATAAGCAGGCGTCGTCATATAACTCGTCACACCCTGCACCGGTCCGCCATTCAGTGGATTCAGAGAGGTATCCACCTGCACGCCGCCGCGCTCGTCCGTCAGCCGCGTCTTGTCCGCACGAAAGGAAAAGACATCGCTCCCCGGGTACGTCTGGTCGGCCACCACGCTGCACCCCGCCGCGCAGTCGCTGCTTGCGAATGCGTTCGCGATGCCGTCGTTACCGCCCTGCGACAGGTACTCCTTCGCAAACAATTGGCCGTTCAAACGGCTCGTCTGCAATTGCGTTCCCGTCGGCTGCATCACCGTCTGCGATGCCTGCGGAATCGTGCTCACCTTCTGCCCCAGCCCAGCCTGCACACCCGCAGTTCCGGCGTCGACATAGTTCTTCGTCGTCGCCTGCAGGCCCGACAAAGGATCGCCCGGCAGCGTCAGCGGACCCGTCATCGTATCGCCCGCCTTCTCCACGTACGGCGACGCATCCGCCGGTGCAGCTCCCGTAAGGACCGCGCGCGAAATCGCCTGGTCCACATACTGCTTCGTCACCGTCTGCATCGCCACACTGGTCGGCAGCACACTCGTGCGCACCGCCGTCAGCTTTACCGCAGAGGAGCTCACCGGCACCGTCCAGTACTCCCGGCTCACCGTGCCGTCATCCAGGTGATACACCGCCGTGTAATACGTTCCGGCCGGCGTCGCTCCTACATTCGGCGCCAGCGACACACTGAAACTGCCGCCCGCACCCAGCGTCACCGACGTACTGCCCTTCGCCACCGTCTGACCCGTCGACGTAGCGAACCCAGGCCAACTGATCAGCACCATACCCGCCGCCGCGCTTCCGTCCGCGTGATACACCGTGTCGCTCACCGCCGTCACGGCCACCTGCGCCTCCGCCGGCAGGCTCACACCCGCACACACTGCCGCCAGCAGCCACAGCAGCAGACCCGCCGCCAGTCGCGACGGTCTGCAACGCCCTCCGCTCGCTCTCATGCGCATCCACTCTCCTCGTTTACTCAAAACGTTGTTCCCCCCGGCGTCATCCCCAGCCGTCTGCAAAACCTGCAACCCTCATCGCCCATAGCCCGGACCTCAGGAACCGGCTTCCGCCTCCACTCCATCCGCCGCACCCGCACTCCGCTCCCGGAACTTCTCCACCATCCGCCGCGCGAATCCCACATCCGCCCGGGCAGCCTTACCCGTCTTCCCCGGCAGACGGTTCACGCCATACAGAACCGCCATCTGCAGCATCACCCGCAGCGCCATCAGGTTTCTTTTCTGGATCGTCTCTTCCAGCAGCATCTCGCAGATCGGCTCCAACGCCCGCGACATCTCGCGCTGGATCCGCTTTCCGCACTGCTCCGCAGAACTGCCCCGCGGCCGACGGATCGGTGGAGGCGGCGGCATCACAGGTCCCTCCGGCACCGGCATCGCACGGGCCTCGGCACACCGCCGAAGCACCGCACCCACTGACCGGTCTGTCTCCACCGCGCATCCCGCCTCCCCCGCAATCGTCGGCTTGGCACGAGATCTCCTCGCCCTTCCCGCAACCGCCTTCACCGCCATAGGCCCACCCTTCACGTCCGCAAAAACAAAACACGGGAGACGCTTGCGCGCCTCCCGTGCCGGTTCTGCCAGTTTGTCCGAGCCATCCGACCGGGGCGAAAAGCCCCGTGTCTCAACTCGCCTATTCAGGATAGCAATTGGCATGGAAATAACCCGCCAACTATTTTCAGCTCGTAACTCGTTTAAGGCGTATGACTTACGATCTTCGGCGACACCGCTCCCTCTTGACAGCGATTTCCACCGATCCGTTCCATCAGCCTCCGCTCCAGGAAGATCCCCGTCAGCTCATCCAGCGCCTGCAGGTAACGCCGCTCCGTCGAACGCAGACTCAGCCGCAGCATCGAGGCCGCCTCCTGAAAGGTGTACTCCTGCACACCGATCCGAAGGATCAGTCGCTGCTGCTCCGCCGTCAGCTGCTGGATACAACGCTCCACATCGTGGACAAAGATCACCACGTCGTCGAACGCATGCACCCGGTAGCTCGTCACCTTTCCCCGGAACATCTCCCGGCCCAGCAACGACGGCACACGCCCGCTCTCCAGCGAAAGCACGCCATACCGCCGCAGCATCGCCTCCGTATAAGTCCGATAAAACGCCGTGCCCGGAGCGAGTACCGTCCGGAAGACCGTCGCTGCCCGTTCCCTTTCCTGCTCCGCACCAGCCTCAGCCGCACCCGTCTCAAGCGTCAGGGCTGGCGAAGGAACCGCCTGCGGCCCCACCGAAGCCGCCGTCTGCGACAGATCCGCCTCCGCATGGATCAGCGCTACCGTACGCGCAAGGTTGCCGTCCGTGGCCCACACCTGGGGCAAGACACCACCCTCACCGTCCGCCGTACCTGCCACTGCTGTACTTCCAACATTCCGTACCGGCATCTGAAGAATCTTCACTGCGCACCCCCCTGGCTACCCTGCTGGTTCACTGCCATCTCCTGCTCGCCCGACGCCTGACGAACACCGCGACACGGTCTGCCCGGCCGCAGCCTGCGCCGTGGCGGCAAATCCGCCATCCGCGGGCTGCAGTGCCGGCAGTAAATGCCCGCAGACGCTCCGGTGCGGACCCACAAACCACCGCAGCCTTCACATACCTTCAAGTCCCTTCGCAAGTACTCCATCTTTGTGTCTCACCTTTGCCGCCGGTGCCCGCCCAGTCCGCCCCCAAATCGCGAGAGCTCTGCCAGGTCGGTCTCCAGGCTGGTTGTGCCCCCTCCATCGATCGGCTCTGCGGCCTCTCATCCGGAAGGAACGTTGCCTCGGTTGCACAGCACCCGCGCGTCTGGGATTGGGCATAAGGGGGCTTACGCCTGCGCAGGTCCTGCAGGTCAGTCCGCACCGCGTGCGGGGTCTTGATCGTCTCCTTGAGTTCCCAAAACCTATGCGGGCAAAAACCTCAAGTCAACGCGATTTTTATGGGAATCTCACCCGAAAGTCCTACGCCCGACTGGCAAAGGGCGGCGGTGGTATAGCTCGTATCTTAACGCCTTTTTCTTCGCCTTATCTTCGCTTTTCACTCCGCACTTGGCAAGCCTTATTCCTCCCGCACCATGAGGATTTCCCGATTCGGCACCAAGCCCTGTGCAATCACCACCCGAATCCGTAAACCTCATCCAGCCCAAGAGAAGATCCTCCGCAACTCCACGTCGGACCCGCCCTTTTCCTGCTCCTCCGCTTCGGTTGTGAGAGATTGTCTCTGTGAAGTTCCTCGGCGTCCTCCTCCTCTTGCTCCTGATCGCCGCCGGCACCGTCGGCTTCCTGGTCTACGCGCCCCTAACGCCTCCCGGCGAAGTCTTCCTCGACCTGCCCACCGGCACCAGCTCCTCAGAGATGGCGCAGAAGCTCCAGGACGGCCACATCATCCGCAATCGGTACGCCTTCCTGCTCCTGCGCGCCTGGAAGGGCGGCAGCCTCAAAGCAGGCGAATACCGCTTCGCCGACCCCGAAAGCGCCGCCGTCGTTTACGCCCGCATCGCCCGCGGCGACGTCCACACCCGCGCCGTCACCATCCCCGAGGGCTTCAACCTCTACGACATCGCCTCCGCCATCGAAGCCGCAGGCCTCGGCAGCCGCGCCGCCTTCCTCGAAGCCGCCCACACCAACGCCGACCTCGTAAGCGCCTTCGCCCCCTCCGCCAAATCGCTCGAGGGCTACCTCTACCCCGACACCTACCGCTTCAGCCGCCACACCACCCTGCGCAACATGCAGGACACCATGGTCCGCCGCTTCCGCAAGCAGGCCGCTACCCTCGGCCTCCTCACCACGCCCGACATCGCCCGCACCGTCATCCTTGCCTCACTCGTCGAGAAGGAAGTCCACTTCGACAACGAACGCACCGAGGCCGCAGGCGTCTTCACCAACCGCCTCGCCCGCAACATGCCCCTGCAGACCGACCCCACCGTCATCTACGCCGCGCTCCAGGCCGGCCGATGGACCGGCGTCATCCACCGCAGCGACCTCGACTTCGACTCGCCCTACAACACCTATCGCCACACCGGCCTGCCGCCCGGCCCCATCTGCTCGCCCGGCGCTGCCGCCCTCCGCGCCGCCATGCACCCCGCAACCACTGAGAATCTCTACTTTGTCGCCGACGCCACCGGACACACCCAGTTCTCAGCCGGTCTCAAAGAGCACGCCGACCAGGTAGCCAACTACCGCAAAAGCCTCCAGTAAATAGCTCCGGGTGCTAACGAGAAAGCCTCAAGCCGTACCAAAACCGTGTGCCCCATTCATGACGGCTCCATCGTCATGAGTGGGTTCTTCGCGCGAAAGCGCGAACCGGAGAAGGCAGTGGCCTTCAGGCCACGGAACCACACCAAACAAGAAAAGGGGCTTCAGCCCCGGCCCCTAAAGAACACAAACACAAGAAAAATCCATCGCAGAGGCCGCTACCGCCATCTGACCTATGAGCCCGAGACATCGCAGACCGCCGCAACCTCTCCGGAATACCTCTCGACTAGACTGGAAGTTTGGAAAAGACACTCAAACATCGAGCGAAGGCATTTCTACTCCTCTGCCTTCTGCCCGCACTCGGCGGGTGCCTGCGCAGCACGCGGTCGGTCATTCAGACCCACCCACCCGCGCAGGTGCTCTCATCGTCGTTGGAAGACATCGTCAAGGCCACCACGCAGCGCTACGACCACATCCAGACGCTGAAAGCATCCGTCGAAATGTCCGCCTCCACCGGCGGCGGCAAAGAAGGTAAGGTCGTCGACTACGCCTCCTTCACCGGCTACATCCTCATGCGCAAGCCTGGCGACTTCCACTTCGTCGGCCTCGCTCCGGCCATCCGCACCCGCATGGTCGACATGGTGACCGACGGCAAGACCTTCACGCTCGTCATTCCGCCCATCAGCCAGGCCACCACCGGATCGAACGACGCGCCCGGCAAAGAGACCAACAAGCTCAAGAACCTGCGCCCCCAGTTCTTCACCGACTCGCTTCTCATCCGCAGCGCTCAGCCCGATGAGATGGTCTCACTCGTCTCCGACGACCGCATCTACCAGCCCGATCCCACCAGGAAGTACGTCGTCGACGAGCCAGAGTACGACCTCGGCATCTATCGCACCGTTCCCAACAGCACCGAACTCAAGACCCAGCGAGTCATCCACATCGGCCGCTCGACCCTCATGCCCTACCAGCAGGACGTCTATGACGAAAAGGGACAGCTCGTCACCGTCGTCAACTACGACGACTACAAACTCTTCGGCGAAGAGACCTTTGCCTCGAAGATCACCATCCGTCGCCCCATCGACGGCCTGACCCTTCGCGTCACCATCACCCAGCTCGCCCTCAACGCAAAGCTGGATGACGAGCAGTTTGAAGTGCCCCGCATTCCCGCCACCTACAAGGTCGAAAAACTTCCCTAGTTTTCTTCACGCTATGTCGGCTGCGCTACATAAGACTTGCTATCGTGCATGTAAGTCTGTTAGCGAACATAGCCGTGACGGCGCGCCCTCAGGCGCTTTTTGCGACGGATTGTGAGGAGCAATGCTCCCAACCGGCAACTACCTGCTCGACAGTCTCTCTCTACCGCTACGCAGCGCAATTCTCGCGGTAGCCCGGCCTTGCGAGCTCGAACTCAAGACCATCCTAGTGCGCGCCGGCAAGGCGCCCACCAGCCTCGTCTTCCTCACCTCTGGCATGGCATCGCTCGTCGTCTCCATGATCGACGGTGGAGCCTCCGAAGTCGGCATGCTCGGACGCGATGACATGACCGGTTCCTCGACGCTCATCGGTCCAGACGTCAATCACCCCCAGTGCATCGTGCAGATTCCCGGCCAGGGACTACAGGTGCCCCGTCAGCTGCTGTACAACCTCTTCACCACCTCGCTCGAGTTCCAGAACAAGATCCTCGAGGTCGTTCAGCGGCAGCTCAATATCTCCGCACAGCTCTCGGCATGCAACCTGCGCCATGAAGCAGAAGGCCGATTCGCCCGATGGCTGCTCACCGCCTCCGACCTCATCGAATCCCCAACCCTCATCATGACCCAGGAGTTCCTCTCAGAGATGCTGGGAACCCGACGCACCACCATCTCCGCCATCGTCCAGCCGCTCCGAGCCCAGGGCCTCATTAGCGTCACACGCGGAACCGTCCGTATCCTCGATCGCCCCGGCCTCAAAGCAGCAGCCTGCGAGTGCTACGAGATCTGCCGCCGCTCCATGCACCCGGAGATGCTCCCAGCCGCCAACACCGGCTGGTCACTGAATCACAGGGCAATTCCCGCAGCTTAGGCCAAAAAGCAGTGGCCAAAGAAGTCGACTCCCAGGCCTACTACCGTTCTGCCAGAGCACCCTCGTGCCAAAGCCCCACGTTCCGCGCCAGCGTAGCGATCGCGCTCAACATCAGGATCACGCCAGCGCCCAGCGCCGTCACACCCGACACCTGCCCGCGCGGCAGCAACGCCAGGCAGCCCAGCGGCCAAAGCACCAGCAGCGCTCCCGTTACGTAATGCTGCGGATTGCGAAAGGTCCCCGCCAACGGGAACAGATGCAGCCCGACAATGACAGCAATCGCCGTCACCACGTACTCCCGCAGATGAAGGATGCTCAGGATCGCAACGGCTGTCCCAACCGACACCCACTGGATAATATTCACCGCCCGGAACATCCGTCGCGCACGCTCGTCCTCAACAGCATCCGGCACACCCGCAGGCAGTGCCTTCGCGCGTCGCAACAGCCCCAGGGCCGCCACCAGGCAAACCACACCCACAACCACGGCAACCATCTGCGCAACTCGATGCGCCCCAGCCACCGAGCCCAATCCCAGCAACAGCCACAACTCGCCAAAGCCAACAAAGAACAACGCGCCCATGGCACGTCCCCGGGCCTGACCGGCCGTCACGATACTGCGAACCTTACTCATAGGGATTCCAAAAGCTTACACCGCGTCTGCCGAACCATTAGCTCTCAAGCGGGTGCCCCACGTCTCGCTTCTGAGACGTGGGTGACAGACGTCACGAACGTCTCTAGGATCGTCGTCGGCACTTATGATCGGCCCCGTCCTCCCAGTTGTCATCCCAACTCAGTTCCAACGCGGATCCCGGGTAATCTCCACAAAATCCAGCGGAGCCTCGCCCCCCATACCCCGAACCTCCACCACGTCGCCCGACTTCAAACGGATCCCGTTCACTACAAACCGGTCCGCCAGCGCGCCGCTCGGCTCCCATGCACCGCCGCTCCCCGCAAGCCGCCGGTTCTCCCAGTGCGCCCGCGACTTCCCATTCACACGCAGCTCAAACTGCGACACGGCAGACGTCTCGTCGAAGTACCCAACCTCGACCCGGTAGACATTTTCCTCACCGCGAAAGTGCGTGGACACCGAGCACTCCGTCGCATGGCACACCGAAGCACTCCCACCCGATGCGTCCTCCGGCACCTGCGCACGCCGAGCCGCATACCGGATACTCTCCATCGCCTCCGCCTCCACGCGTGACGGATGGCTGCCTACAAAACCCGAAGCATCGGGCACGCCGCTCACCCGCAGCAGCCACTCCGTCCCGGCCTCTCGCCAGATCTCCGCACGCCGCGCAGCCTCTTCCAGCAGGCCGTGCATCACGCCGTAGCGTTCCCCATCCAGCAAGCCCCGCTCCACCAGCTCACGCGTCTGCTCCCACGCATCCAGAGCATTCGCCGCCTGTGACGCGCCCGCAAAGTGCGCATCGTAGAAACCCTGCGCCACCGTCTTGCCACTGCGCAACGTCGCCGTATAAGGAACACGATGCACCGCAAGCAGCCACCGGTCCGGCACGCGGGCAGCATCGCCCAGCTCCGCCGCGAACACCTCGGGATATCCCTTGACCGCGCCTTCGCGCTCCGCTCCGATTCCACGACCGTCCGCCAGCGCGGCAGCATCCGTCATCCGAGGCCCATCCCCCGCCGCGTTCACCAGCGGCGTCAGCCCAAACGGCGACACCAGCGCGACGTACGCCGCCGCACTCTCCAGCACAACGCTCTTCGCCACCGCAAACACACGGGCATCGTTACCCCAGGTCTGCCGCGCCCATTCATCCATCGCGCGCTCCGGCGTCAACGACGGCGCCCACGCCATCCGCCCAAACGCATACAGGTTCGCCTGCAACAGAGGATTCGCAAGCAGCACATCCGCAGCGCCCGGCTCCAATCGCCCCACCACACCGGTTCCCGCAACAGCATCCAGCAGCGTCCCGGCAGGCCGCTCCGGCGTCTGCAGCGCCTGCTGCCAAGACTCCATCGGCAACACCGGCATCCGCACACCACCCGGCGCAAGCGGGAACTCCGCAACTTGCGCGCCGCCTCGCCCAAACTCCGGCGAACCAAGCCCCGACATCGGCGACCAGGGCACAACCGCCTCACGGACAACACCCAGCTCCGAGGCCCCACGCCCAATCGGCATCAACTCTCGCGCAGCGGTCTCGGCCCACACATGGATGCCAAAGCTCCGCATCGTCCGCGCCAGCGGCTCCAGTGCACGGTCATCCGTGCCGCGCACCGACAGCCCATTCAGACCCACCGAAGCCATCAGCCGCGCCGTCTCTCGAACCTCACCGGCCAGCCGCCCGCTCTGCCAGTCCATGCCCAGGATGCGGTTCGCAATCTTCGGTGACTCCACCAACTCGTCCGGCAACTGCTGATCCGCCGCCACCAGTGCGGCGAAGCGATACGCCGCCCAAAGCTCCGCACGCGGCGATCCTCCCTGCAGAATCCACCAGTGCCGGATCCCTCGCCGCAGATGCACGATCCGGAAACCCTCCTCCGGCAGCGCCTTCTCCGTCCATCCCGGCAGCCGGCCCAGCCGCGCCCGGTGCACCGCATCCGTCGTCCCCAGAACGATCGCGTCCACTCGAGGATCGAACCGGTGCAGCAACATATCCGTCCCCGCGACCATATGACCCAGGCCGCGATCCAGCTCATCCGCCGCCTCGGTCTCCTCCAGCGCGGGCTGCCCGGCCGCGTCGCCCAGCACCACCACGGCATGCGGCATGTCGTGATAACGCGGAGGATCCGGCGGAATCGCATAGCGCAGCCACCCCACCGGGGCCGATGGCAACGACGCCTGTACGGACGTCTGCGCTGCCTGCGACAGACAACTCGTCGCAGCCATCAGCCATGCCACACACACTGCCGCGACCCGTCCACGCTGAACCAACCGCTGCATCAATCCCTTGCTCTTCCCAATTTGGCACTCACCCTCACCACGCAGAAGCGTAGCGCCGGGAACTCCTTGCGATGTTATGCGGTTTCCGCGACACTTGCCTGTACCACCGGAGCAACCACCCGAGAGAAGAAAAACTCCCGGGAAGGGCGGACGAAAACATACAATTGGCAGCAACTGGCGTAGCGGCGTATGCTCGGCTGGCGACAAACACGGAGACGGTCTCGGGCATGGAAGCTCTGCAGCACGCCGCAACAAAAAAAGGCCCTGAGCGCCGTTCCACCTTCCCCGCATATTGCGGCGAAGAACGTCGCACGGTCTCATCCTGGACTAACGGCACAGCAAAGCGATGCTTCGATTTCGTTGCAGCATCCCTCGGTCTCATCCTCCTGTCACCCTTGCTCCTCGTCGCTGCGGTCGCCATCGTCTGCACCTCCGAGGGCGAGGCCCTCTTCACACAGGAGCGCGTCGGGCGCGGCGAACAGACTTTCACGATCTATAAGTTCCGAACCATGTGCGACGGTGCCGAGTTCTGCGGCCCCTCCGTCACCTGCGAAGGCGACCCGCGCGTCACCACCGTCGGCCGCTGGCTCCGCTCCATCAAGCTCGACGAGCTGCCGCAGCTCTACAACGTCGTCCGCGGCGACATGAGCCTCGTCGGCCCACGCCCCAAACTTGTCTCCCACGAGTGCGGCCCCCTGCCCTGCCGTCCCGGTATCACCGGCGCTGCCACCCTCCTCTTCACCCGCGAGGAAGAACTGCTCGCCAAGGTGCCGGCCGATCTGGTCGAGCGCTTCACCGTGCAGGTGCTCAACCCCGTCAAGGCAAAGCTGGACGCACGTTACGCCGAGCACGCCACCTTCGGCACCGACTTCGGCCTCATCGCCGCCACGGTCTTCCGCCTGCAGTGGGACAAGCGCATGGCCGACCTCTCGGATCTCGTCGAAGCACACCCGGAAGAGCTCCTAAAGCGGGCCGTCGCAACTCCCATCGCCAAGCCGGATGCATTCCCCCACAAAGATCCCATCGCGGTCAACCAGGTAGCCTAGCGAACCGGTTTGCTTCGCTGACCAGGTCCCTGCGCATATCAGGCCGGTCGCTCCAATTGCGTAGACGCTACGGCGCCATACGCAGGAACACGCACCGCCCGCATGCCGGCGCGTGCCGCCGCCTCAAGTCCCTCCTCGGAATCCTCAAAGACCACGCAATCTTCCGGACTGACGCCAATCTTCCGCGCCGCCGCCAGGAACAGGTCCGGGGCAGGTTTCCCCTCGTTCACATCCTCGATCGTCGCCACCGCGTCGAACAGCGGCGTCAGTCCTACTGCCTCCAGCGTTGCCAGCACGCTGCTGCGATGCCCATTCGAAGCCACCGCCATCGGCACACGCCCGCGCCAGTGCCGTGCCACGTCGCACACCGGCGCGATCTGCTCCAGCAGGTGCAGGTTCCTGCCATAGTTCATCGCCCACGCGCGCAACACCTCGCTGTGCGGCACCGGGATTCTGCCCACCTCGTTGTCCACCGCCAGCAGCACCGTCGCCGGAGACTGCCCATACTTCGATCGAGCCCACTCCATCGTCGGTCGCACACCGTACGGAGCCAGCGCATCCCCTAGCGCCTGCACGTGCGCCCGCAGCGTCTCCACCAGCGTGCCGTCACAGTCGAAGATCAGCCCGCGAAAATCATCCGGCAGAACAGGAAGGTCCATAGCGTCGATCGTAAGCCAGGAATGTTGCTGCACCATTTTCAGTGCACCCGAAATCTACCTTCAAAACCTCATGCTCTCGGCGCGATTGCCGTTGCTGCAGCTACGTGGAACGAGTATTGACACGCGCGCTTCCCATCCCATACGCTTCCCTGACTGAGACGTCTCAACGGAAGTCGCGCTGCACGCTTTGCCGCACCCAAAAACCCGCTTCGCACCGCAACTTCGCGCAATCCCGAGACACAGTAAGAGGAAGCTACATGGCATTGGATCGCAATAAAGTCCAGCAGGCAGTCGAAGCTGGCAACGGCATTCTCAAGCTCGCACCGTCGTGGGTGCCCCGTTCTTTCATGATCCCCGGCCGCCGGCTCAAGCTTCATCCCGATGACATCTACGCCTATGGCGGATCGCGCGGCGGCATCAACGAACGCTGGTTCTCCTCGACCACAAAAGCAGCAAACGGCCCCGAAACAAGCGAGTTTGAAGGTCTCTCCTTCGTCGTCACAGACAGCGGCGAACAGTTCCTGCTGAAGGACGCCGTCGAAGTCGCAGGCGACCTCTTGCTCAGCAAGGAAGTCTTCGATCGCGAGCAGGGATGGAACATCCTCTGCAAGTTCTTCGACAACGAAGGCCCCATCCCGCACCACATGCACCAGAACGACGAGCATGCATCCGCGGTCGGATTCAAGGGCAAGCCCGAAGCTTATTACTTCCCGCCGCAGTACAACCAGACCTTCAATAACTTCCCCTTCACCTTCATGGGCCTGACCCCCGGCACGACGAAGGAACAGATCCGCGAATGCCTGCAGAAGTGGGAGCAGGGCGACAACGGCATCACCTTCCTGACGAGCGCCTATCGCCTCGAGCCGGGCGCCGGATGGCAGATCAATCCCGGCATCCTGCACGCACCGGGCTCGCTCTGCACCTATGAGCCACAGGTAAACTCCGACGTCTTCGGCATGTTCCAGTCCGAAGTTGAAGGCCGCATCGTGCCATGGGAGTTGCTCGTCAAGGACGTCCCCGAAGGCAAGAAGCACGACATCGACTACATCATCTCCATGCTCGACTGGGAAGCAAACGTCGATCCCAACTTCGCCGCAAACAACAAGGTTTTCCCCATCGTTGCGAGCACCGGCGAAGGCTATGAAGAGAAGTGGATCGTCTACGGCACCAAGTTCTACTCCGCGAAGGAGTTGACCGTGAAGCCCGGCGCAACCGTCACCATCACGGACGTAGAAGCCTACGGCCTCATCGTCGTGCAGGGCTATGGCGACTTCGGCGGCACGCCCGTCTCCACACCCAGCATGATCCGATTCGGCGACCTCACGGAAGACGAACTCTTCGTCACCGCCGCAGCCGCGCAGAAGGGCGTCGTCATCAAAAACCCCAGCACCACCGATCCGCTGGTCATCCTGAAGCACTTCGGCCCCGGCAATCCGGACGCAGCCAAGCTCATCAAGGAAAAGACCGGACCGACAAGCTGGAAAAAGTAAGTACTTATCGCGTAGAGTGGGCCGGCTTGTACAGCGGCCCATTCTTACGCCAGTGAAGAAGTTTTTAGTTGCTTGCTTCTAGTTTCTCGTCGGATCGCAGATAACGAGCAGTTACTAGAAACTACGAAACGAGAAACAAGAAACTCCCACCAGCACCCGAGGAACACCATGGCAACCACGCACAGCAAGCCCCGTCTTCACAATGCAATGTGGCCGGGCATCGTCGGCAAAGGTCCGGATACACCCGAACCCTTCATCGATCTGGACACCATGCTCGACCTGACCGCTGCGGCCGAAGTCGATGGTGTGAAGTTCGATGGCGTTGACCTCTTCATGTCGGATCCGCATACCTCCATCGACTCCACGGATGACGACCTGAAGGTGCTCGCCGACAAGCTCGCTGCGCGCAACCTCGTCTGCGGTTCGTTCGTCGCACCCGTGTGGGCGCCGCTCGGCGGTGGATCCGCGATGGGCAATGAGATGGAAGTCCGCAAGTTCCTGGAGCAGGTGCGCAAGGCCTGCGTCATCGGCCGCAAGATGACCGCCCTCGGCGTGCGTCCCAGTGGTGTCATTCGCATCGACTCTGCGGTCGGTCCGGACGAGTGGTACAAGGACCCCAAGGCAGGCACCAGCCGTATCGCAAAGACCTTCCGCGAAGCCGGCGAGATCGCCGCAGCCGAAGGTCAGCGCCTGGCTGCAGAGGGTGAGATCTGCTGGGCCGGCATGCATGGATGGGACCACATGGTCCGCCTGCTGGAAGAGGTCAACATGCCTAACGTCGTCGGCTTCCAGGCCGACATGGCGCACACCATGCTCTACACGCTCGGCTATAACTCGCCCGAGAGCCGCATCGCTCAGGAAACAGATAAGTCGCAGATCTTCGATGCCTTGAAGAAGGTGACGAGCGCTCTCCGCCCGTGGACCTTCGACTTCCACGTCGCGCAGAACGACGGCACAGTAAAGGGCCAGGGCTCGCATGACAAGACCGGCCGCCACTGCGCTGCCGATGATCCCAATGGCCTGATGAACATCGTGCAAGTCGCAGGCTTGTGGATGCGCGACGAGAAGGGCGAACCCACACGCAAGTTCGAGCACATCTGCTGGGACGGCTGCATGTTCACTAACGAAACCATGACCAACCCGCAGACCTGGAACAAGATCCTCGCAACCATGATCGAAGTCCGCAACGCACACGGCTGGGACTAAGTAAGTCGAGGTAGTAAGTCATCAGGCTGTAGATAGCCGAGTTAGTCAAGTCGAATCGAGACGCTGCAACGTTGGAACTTCAGATTGGCAACAGACTTCATGGATCGGAAGGGTACAGCTTCAGCTGTGCCGGGAAATGCAACAAAGCAGGTACGGCTTTAGCCGCTGAGGTTTGGCTTTTTCGGACCGCACGCGAAACCGCATGAATGGCACGAATCGTAAGGGCACGGCTTCAGCCGTGCCGCATACGAGCTAGGGCAACAAGGGCGTTAGCCTCGAAGAAATATCGGCACGGCGAAAGCCATGCCCTCACGAGTTGAATCTCCACAAAGAGATCGATTCCCAGGAGAAATTGATCGTGTCCAAGAAAGAACTCAACATCGGCCTGGTCGGTTACGGCTTCATGGGCCGCACGCACTCCAACGCCTTCCGCCAGGCACCTCAGTTTTTCGACCTGCCCTACAAGCCCGTCATGAAGGCGGTCTCCGCACGTAACGCAGACAAGGCACAGAAGTTCGCGGACAACTGGGGATGGGAGTCTGTCGAGACCGATTGGAAGAAGCTGATCGAGCGCGACGACATCGACCTCATCGACATCGCCAGCCCCAACGACACGCACGCCGAGATCGCCATTGCAGCTGCGAAGGCCGGCAAGATGGTGATGTGCGAGAAGCCGCTGGGCCGCACCGCCGAAGAAGCGAAGAAGATGGTTGACGCCGTGGAAGAAGCCGGCGTAGCCAACATGGTCTGGTACAACTACCGCCGCGTACCCGCAGTCACCATGCTGAAGGATCTGATCGACGAAGGCCGCTTCGGCCGCATCTTCCACTACCGCTCTCAGTTCCTGCAGGACTGGACCATCTCCACCGATCTGCCCGTAGGTGGCGAAGGTCTGTGGCGCCTGGATGCATCCATCTCCGGCAGCGGCGTCACCGGCGATCTGCTCGCACACAACATCGACATGGCGCTCTGGCTCAACGGCCCCATCGTCGAAGTCAGCGCAGCGACCGAGACCTTCATCAAGGAACGCAAGGACACCGCGACCGGCGAGAAGAAGACCATCACCATCGACGACGCCAGCGCCTTCATCGGCCGCTTTGAAAACGGCTCGCTCGCACTCTTCGAGGCCACGCGCTACGCCCGCGGACACAAGGCGCTCTTCACGCTCGAGATCAACGGCGAGAAGGCCTCTGCATCGTGGGATCTGCATGACCTGCATCACCTGCAGTACTTCGACTACAAAAACGAAGGCAAGCTCCGCGGCTGGACCGACATCCAGATGACCGACGGCGACCACCCCTACATGAAGAACTGGTGGGTGCCCGGCCTGCAGATCGGCTACGAGCACACCTTCATCCACCAGGTCGCAGACTTCCTCACAGGCCTCGGCAGCGGCAAGCCCGCAGCACCCAGCTTCCGCGACGGACTCGCAACCGAGTACGTCACCGACGCCGTCCTCAAGTCGGCGCAGACCAGGAAGTGGGAACCAGTAGAAACCGCATAACCACGCGGCAAGCGCACTTCACCTTTGGAGGCACGTACGATGTTCTGCAAGAATCGCATCACCTTTGCACTGACCGCAGCCCTGCTCGCGACCTCTGCCGCAGCCGTGGCCCAGGCACCGCCGGCAGCCGCAGCACCCAACCCGCTCCAGGCCGGCTTCCAGCGCATCGGCACGCCGCCGCCCATGAACAACTTCGCCGACAACACCGGCTTCACGCCACTCTTCGACGGCACGCTCAAGGGTTTCAGCTACGACCCGGCACTCTGGAACATCCAGGACGGCGCCATCCACCTGACCGCCACCTGCGAGAAACCCACCGGCACCGTCTACGCCGTCTCCACCGCGGGCGAGTTCGGCGACTTCGTCCTCAAGTACGAGATGAAGGGCACCGGCAACATTAACGGCGGCATGCAGTTCCGCAGCTACATCACGTCGGACAGCAACGTGACCGGCGGCCCCAAGATGGTCCCGGCCCCGCGCCCCGCCGCACCACCACGTCCCGCAGCCGCAGGCGCAGCAGCGCCGCGTGCGCCACGCCCCGCAGCCTGCGCCACCCCCGGCACCGCGCCCAGCAAGGAATCCCAGGCCAAGTACGACATGGCCGGCCCGCAGGCCGACTTCGACCAGGCCAATCACTACAGCGGCATGTTCTATGAGCAGAGCGGTCGCGCCGTCATCGCAACACCCGGCTACAGCATGTACGCCGACGCCACCGGCAGCTGGGCTATGGCTCAGATCGCCGACAAGGCAACGCACGACTCCTGGTTCCACAAGGACGACTGGAACCAGTTCGTCGTCGTCGCCCTCGGTCACTCCGTCTCCATCTACATGAACGGCCACCTGGTCACGCAGATCGTCGACATCGACCCGAAGTACTTCCGCGCTGCCGGCAAGATCGGCGTCGAGTCCGAATCCTTCGGCGACCTGTGGGTCCGCAACATCTCCATCAAGAAGCTCTAATAGCCGACACGCGGCGCCCCACGTCTCGCATCGGAGGCGTGGGGTGCAACGCCATCACGCCTGACTCACACACGAAAAGCTAAACTCAACCCATGCCGAAGACGACTTACCTCAACCGCAAAGCATTCAGCATTGAGAACGACGACCTCCGCGTCACCGTGACCGTCGAAGGCGGCCACATAGCCGAAGTCTTCAGCAAGGCCGCCGGCGTCAACCCGCTCTGGACACCCCACTGGACCACCAGCGAGCCGAGCGAGTTCGGCCCCGCCCAGGAAGAGCTCTTCGGCAACGGCGTTGAAGCCACGCTGCTCTGTGGCATCCTCGGGCATAACACCTGCCTCGACCTCTTCGGCGGCCCCAGCCCTGCTGAAGCGGCCGCCGGCATGACCGCCCACGGCGAAGCCTCGATCCTGCCCTACGAGATCACAGAAGACGGCAACACCCTTCACTGCCGCCTTCCCATGCCGCTCGCAGAACTGGACTTCGAGCGCACCATCACTCTCCACGGAGCCGACGTCCTCATCCACGAGAAGGTCATCAACCGCACCGCGATGGAACGGCCGCTCGCATGGACGCAGCACGTCACGCTGAGCCCACCCTTCCTTGACCCCGCAACCACGCAGTTCCGCACGACCGCCGATCGCGCCGCCGTCATCGAATCCGATCTCGGCGAAGCGCCATACCTGGAAGCGGGTAAAAAGTTCGCATGGCCGCACGCTCCTCTCGCCGACGGCAAGGGCACGCAGAACCTGCAGGACATGAAGCCCGACGCCCCCGCCAGCAGCTACGTGGCAGCGCGCATGATCTCAGCAGCCAAGGCTGTCAGTTGGACCGCGTGGTCCCCCGTCTCGCGCCTGGCATTTTCCTACGTCTGGCAGCCCGGAGACTTCCCCTGGCTCGGCATCTGGGAAGAGAACCGCAGCCGCTCGTTCAAGCCATGGAACAACACCGGCGTCGCCCGCGGCATGGAGTTCGGTACATCGCCCTTCCCCGAGTCTCGCCGCGCCATGATCGAACGCGGTCGCCTGCTCGACACCCCCACGTACAAGTGGCTGCCGGCACGCGGCGAACTTACCGCAACCTACTGGATACGAACCGCCGTAACCGACAGCATCCCAGAGACGGTCTCGATGCCGTCCGTAAAGTAGCGAGACACTCAGGCAGACAAAAGGGGATGCGCACGAGCGCATCCCCTTTTGACTTACTACTGACTCAACTACGAAAAAAGAAGATCGTCCTTCTTCGCGTCAAACTTCTTCGCATCCACGTTCGGCACCTTCTTCAGGTCGTCGATCGTCTTGTAGTCGCCGTTCTTCTCGCGATAGCTCACAACAGCCTTCGCCTCGTCATCCGTCAGTCCAAGATCCGTGGTCAACTGCGCCGCCGTCTCCTTGTTGACGACGATCTTCGGGTGGGCTGCATCCGCAGCGGCGCCGGCAGCAGCCGGCGGCGAATCCAGGCCGAAGTTCTTCGTCACATAATCCAGGATCAGGCCGAAGTCGTCATCGGTGCCCGTCGCGCCATAACCAACCATCTTCGTGATGGTTGCGGTCCATCCGTCACGGTCCTTGTGCTGGCCGGTCACGTTGCTGATCGCGTGACACTTAGTGCAGGTCGCCAGCGTGACATCGCGTCCCGGACCTGCGGGCAGCTCCGGATGCGCATCCTGCGCGTACGCCGCAGGAGCAGCAGCGGCAACCGCACTGCCTGCGGAAACACCCCAGACCAGCAGGGGAAGACCGACCGTAAGAGAAGCCAAAACCTGTTTCGCGTGTCTCATATCTTCTTTCGTCACCCGTGGTATGCGCCTGTCGAATAAAACCCTGAAGGGCGGCGATAGTTGCTGCGCCCTGGGTCTGACGAAGGCCGAGATTCCGGTCGCTGCACCAATGTTTCTGCCTGTACACGAGGGACAAAACCGTGCGTTGGCCGAAGCGGCGTCCGTATCTAAGTATATCGTGTCAGCTACGTTTTTTTGCCCGAGGCCGCGCCGTATGCGACCCTGCGGAAACTGGCTCGCTCGACGATTCACGCACCACAAGTGTCGCGGGAAGACGTACCGTTTCCAGCGGTGCCGCATCGCCTTTGCCACGAATCCGGCGCAGCAGAACCTGCAGCGCGCGCGCGCCAATTTCAAACGCCGGCTGCACCACCGTCGTAATGCCGGGCCGGAAGAACTCTTCGCCATTCAACTCGTCGAAGCAGACGACAGCCACGTCACGCGGCGTCTCCAGTCCTAACGCGTACAAACTCTTCAACATGCTCAGCCCGGTGACGCCATTTGTCGCGAAGACAGCGGTCGGACGGTCCCGTCCCCCCAGCATTCCCTCCTGGCAAACACGCGCAATCTCCGCCGGCTGAAAGCCTGCCTGCCACACCAGACGCTCCCGCACCTGCAGGCCGTGATGCTGCATCGCCGTGCGATAGCCGCGCAGACGCGCCTGCTCATTCCGCAGCGTCAGCGGCCCGGTCACAACCGCGATCTCACGATGTCCACGCTCGACAAGATGCGACACGGCCATGGCAGCAGCCCGAGGATCGTCCACACAGACCGAATCGACTGCAAGCCCCTCCGGCAGACGATCCAGGCAGACCAGCGGCGCCTGTGCCGTGACGGAAGCAGCAGTCTCCTTCGTCCAGCCATGACCACCCGCCGCCACCAGCAGCGTGCCCTCACTGCGCTGCGACCGCAGCAGCTCCAGCATGGCCGCCTCACGACCTTGGTCGTTTTCGCTGTCCAGCACCATCAGGTAGTACCCGGCCTCACGCGCTGCCGACTCCGCTCCACGAATGATCTTCGGGAAGAACGGCACCGTGATGTCCGGCACAATGATGCCCAGTGTCTGCGTGCGATTGGTGCGAAGGCTGCGCGCGATCAGGTTGGGCTGATAGTTAAGCTGGCGGATCGCCGTCAACACCTTCTGACGAGCGGTTTCGCTCACGCCAGGGATGCCGTTAACAACATTCGACACCGTACCCGCCGAGACGCCAGCGAGTTTCGCGAGTTCTTTCTGGGTTGGTGCCATGGTGCAGATGATTGTAGCGGTAAGTGACAGGAAAACTGCAACTCACCGATGTCACTCCGGCCCAGCTCGCAGGATGCGTGCCCCATTCTTTGCGATCGTCACGCGCAGATCCTGACTGGAACCGGCGGCACAACAAGGAAGGTTCACACATCGTGCCGGGTGCCCCATGTCTCGCTCCTGAGACATGGGTTCAGGTCTGTAGGGATCTAAAACGCAGTCCGCAAAACCCCGGCCCACTCCGCAATCGTCTCCGCATCCGCCGAGCTCTCCACCGCCGCCATCTGCACTGCAAAGTTCCCCAGCGTAGAAGACTCGGACGCACCCACAACAACCTCAAGCCCCGTAGCCTGCGCCGTCAATCGGTTCAGCAACGCATTGCGACTGCCGCCACCCACGATGTACAGCTTCTTCAGCTTCTTACCCGTGATATCCGCAATCGCACCCAGCACCTGTGCATAACGAGCAGCCAGGCTATGCAGGATCAGCGCCGTCATCGCGGGTGCATCCTCAGGCTTCGTCGAGATCTCGCCAAAGCCGCGCTCCAGCAACTGCCGATTGATGCGATTCGGCATGTCTCCCGGCAGCAGCAGATCGGGGTCATCCACATCCAACAGATGGTGCGGCGTATGCTGCGCCTCGGCCAGCGGCAGCAGCTCGTCAAAGCTCCAGTCCTTGCCCGCGGCCCGCCACACATCCAGGCAGCCACGCAGCAGCCACATGCCATTGACGTTCTTGTGGAACAGGATGCGGCCGCCCGCACCACCAAAGTTTGTCAGGTTCTCTTCGCGCGCAGGCTGCGTGTTGATCGCCTCCTGCAGCAGCGTCCCCACCAGCGACCACGTACCGCTGCTGATGTAAGCCCAGTCATCCGCAGCATCCGGGATCCCGGCAATGGCCGAAGCAGTGTCATGGCAGCAAGGCGCAACAAGCTGCGTATCCGCAAAGGCCGGCAGCGTCGCAAGCTCACCCGTCACCTTACCGACAATGGAACCCGGCAGCACCAGCGGCGCAGCCATCTCCGGATCAAGCTCCAGCCGCTCGAAGATGCCCGTCGCCCACGTTCCCGTGTGCATGTCGATCAACTGCGTGTGCGTCGCGTTCGTATACTCGCTGACGCGGCGGCCACCCAGCCGTTCCAGGATGTACTCCGGCAGATTCAGCCACGGCGCCTGGGGCCGGCCTGCGAGCTTGTCCGCATAGAGCTGATAGAGCGTATTGATCCGCATGATCCCGATGGCCGTCAGCACACGCATCTGCGCAGCAGGGATAATCGCGTGCACACTCTCTTCGCTGGTGATGTTACGTACATCGCGATAGCAGTACGGATCTTCCATGGCCTTGCCATCGTCATCGAGTCGCGCATAGTCCACAGCCCAGCCATCCACAGCGATCGAGCGCACACCTTCCGTCGCAATCGCCGCACACCTGTGCAGACCTTCCATCAGACCCGCTTCAATCGCATCGATCTTCCAGCGCAGGCCGTTCTCTGTCTCGACGGCATTGTTCAGAAAGCGATGCACCAGCGTGCACTGCGGTCCCGTCGGCAGCCAGCGCAACAGTGAGACGCGGCAGCTCTCCGCACCAAGATCGATAGCTACCAGTGCGCGTGTGTCAGTCGGTGTCAAAGCTGTTTCTCCTGGTGTTCGTTGCGATGTTCATAGATTGCAGCCCGGTTCTTCTCTCGTCGTCGAATCGAAGAATGGGCATGAAAACCGGGTGCCCCATCTTCGCGAAGCTAAGGTGGGATCGCTCCGAAGGAGCGACCGCGGTGCCAGGCCAGCTAACTCCGCTCAAGCCCGCCACCAACGCGGCACAAAACCCTCCGACCGGAACGCTACAGCTTTGCCATGCCAAGGAACCCTTGCAATGAAACTAAGGCCACCGATGCCCATTGCTCGGAAGGGCACAGCTTCAGCTGTGCCAATAACCCTCAAATCCAACTCGGCTTTAGCCGCTGAGGTCAGCTTTCTTCCGAGCCATCAGGAAAGCTGACTCAAAGGCTGGCCATAACCTTCACAAAGGGCTAGGTCTTTCACGACAAGCATCCACGTCAATCAACGATGGGCGCAGCCAAAGCCGCGCCCACCGTTGAACCGTTCCCAACTACCGCAGGAAAGCTTCCGGCAAACCACCATCCACCGGGATCAGGTGGCCACTGGTCACAGGCGCCTTCGGTCCACCGATAAACAGGATGGCCTCCGCGTTGTCCTTCGGATCGATCGGGATATGCGTCAACGTGCGCTTTGCGTAGAAGTGCGCCAGCTTGTTGCGCAGCTCGTCGTCGCTCTCGCTCTCCTCGAACGGCAGGTTGTACTTCGACAACGACGCCTTCACGCGATCACGCGGGAACATCGTCGAACCCTTCACCACCGTCGCCGGGCTGATGCCGTTCACACGCACATCGGGCGAGAAGGTGATGGCAAGTTCGCGCACCAGGTGGCTCAGCGCTGCCTTCGAGATGTCGTACACCTCGGTGCCCTTCTTCGGCACAACGGCATTCGCAGAACTCGTCAGCACAATCGACGAACCCGGCAGCGCCTGTGCGGCGAAGACCTTGTTCGCTTCATCGCTCAGCAGCCAGTTGGCCGTCACGTTGATCTCTAACGTCGTGCCCCACTGTGCGTCACTGATTGCGCCGGTTGGCGACGTCGGGAAGATAGCCGCCGTATTGATCAGGATGTCGAGACCACCGAACGCAGCAACGCACTTGTCGAGCGCTGCCTTGATCTTCTCGCGGTTGCGGATGTCGATCGTGGTGCCGATCGCGCACTCCTTGCCACCGATAGCCTGCGCCTCGGCGACAACCTTGTCCGCACCGTCCTGCGTCAGGTCGGCGACAACAATGTGTGCGCCGCGCGATGCAGCCAGCAGCACCGTCTCACGACCGATGCCGGAAGCTCCACCGACCACCATCACGATGCGGCGGCTCAGCTCCTTCTCAGGTGGCTGACGCTGAATCTTGGCCTCTTCAAGAGCCCAGTATTCAATGCGGAAGGCCTCGGAGGGCGGCAATGCCACGTAGTTCTCTTCCGTCGCAAACGCCGACGTAGGAGCAGCAGGACCAGCCTGGGGCAGCTCAGCCGGGCAGGTTCCATCGCCCAGTTGACCAGCGCCGTTCATCACGTGAATGGCATTCAGATAAAACTCACCCGTGATGCGCGACTCTGCCTTGTTCTTGCCGAACGAGAACATGCCAACGCCGGGAACCAGAACGACCGTCGGATTCGGGTCGCGCATCTTCGGCGACTCCGGCAGAGCGTGGTTGCTGTAGTAAGCCGCGTACTCCTCGCGATACGTCGCGAGCGCCGAGGTGATCTTCGCCTTCAACTCGCTCACGTCCGTCTTCGGATCCCACTCCACGTACATGGGCCGAATCTTGGTGCGGATGAAGTGGTCAGGGCACGAGGTACCGAGGTGCGCCAGCGTCTTCGCGTACTGCGAATTCACAAACTCCAGCACATCGTCGTGATCGCTGAAGGTACCAATCAGGCGCTGCTTCTGCGACACGCCGCCACGGATCACCGGCATCAACTGCGCTGCCAGCGTCTCGCGCTCCGCGTGGTTCGTGTGCTTCACGCCACCAAAGGCAGTCAGAGCCTTCTTCAGGTTGTGCGCTTCAATAAACTGGCCGATCTGGTCGATGATCGTGACGGTATTCAGGTAGCTCTCACGCTGCGTCTCGCCCCACGTGAACAAACCATGGCCGCCCAGGACGATGCCATCGCAGCCGGGGTTCGCTTCCACCGCGCGCTTCAGCATCATGCCCAGCTCAAAGCCGGGACGCTGCCACGGAACCCAGACGATCTTGTGGCCGAACTCCTTATTGAACTGCTCCATCTTCTCCAGGCCATTGGCCGAAGCGGCAAGGGCAATGCCCCAGTCCGGGTGCAGGTGGTCAACGTGCGGGAAGGGCAGATAGCCATGCAAGGGCGTATCGATCGAAGCAGCCGTCGGATTGTTGTTGAACGTGCAGAGAGGGTACATGGCAACCATCTCGTCTTCGTTCTCAACACCGCGGTAACGCTTGGTCAGCGACAGCACCTTGTCCAGGTACAGCGTTGCAAAACCACTGCGCTTGATGGAACCCAGGTCGCCGCCGGATCCCTTGACCCACAGCACCTTAACAGTCTCGCCCGTTAGGGGATCGACTTCGTCCAGCTTGGAGGAGGTATTGCCGCCGCCAAAGTTGGTCAGGCGAAGGTCGGAACCCAGCAGGTTCGAACGGTAACGGAGCAGCTCCGGGGCGTCCAGCTTGGAGGCGACTGCGTCGTCCCAGCGATCTTCCAGAAACTTGAGCTTTGCAGTTGCCATGAAATCCTTCCATTGCAGCCCAGCCGGCGGATGGGCCGGACCGTGGCGGTTTTGCCTCTGGGTGATTCGCCGGAATTATTGCATAGCGGGGAGACGTCTGGCCGCGCTGCGAGGCGAGAAACTGAGACGTCTCATTCTAAGCGCAATTCCCTTTCTCTGGCACGCACAACTGACACTTAACACATCACTCTCCCTCCCCAACACCTCACGCGATACAGTGGTTTCACGCATCCGGCGTAAGGATTTGGGGACTTTTCTCATATGAAGCTTTTTCGATACGGACAACGTGGCAGCGAACGCCCAGGCGTCCTGGACTCCGCAGGTAAACTGCGCGACCTCTCCAACGTGATTGCCGACGTCGCCGGCGCAGCACTGGCGCCAGAATCACTCGCACGCATCGCCGCGCTCGACCTCTCTACACTGCCCGAAGTTCCTGCAGGCGAACGCATTGGCGCCTGCGTTGGCGGCGTCGGCAAGGTCATCTGCATCGGCCTGAACTACGCAGACCACGCAGCGGAATCGGGCGCAGCCGTTCCCGTTGAGCCCATCGTCTTCATGAAAGCAACATCAGCGCTCTGCGGACCGGACGACGGCATCATCATCCCGAAGGACTCGCAGAAGACCGACTGGGAGGTCGAGCTCGCAGTCGTCATCGGCCTCGAAGCGCGCTACATCGACGAAGCGAATGCCATGGACTACGTGGCAGGTTACTGCGTGGCAAACGACCTCTCCGAGCGCGCCTTCCAGTTAGAGGGAACAGGCCAGTGGGTCAAAGGCAAGAGCGCCGACAACTTCGGCCCCATGGGCCCGTGGCTCGTCACCAAGGATGAAGTGGCTGATCCGCAGAACCTGCACCTGTGGCTCGAAGTCGACGGCCACCGCTTCCAGGATGGATCGACAGAGACGATGGTCTTCGGCGTCGCCTACCTTGTCGCGTACCTCAGCAAGTTCATGACGCTGCAGCCCGGCGACATCATCAGCACCGGGACGCCGCCTGGTGTAGGCCTTGGCCAGAAGCCCCCGATCTACCTGAAGCCCGGTCAGGTCGTACGTCTGGGCATCGACGGTCTTGGCGAACAGACCCAGAAGGTTGTGACCTACGAAAGCACGCTGTAACGAGAGTTCACGCTCTCCAACCTGCGGCAATTCATCAGCACCGAGCCCGACGCTTATGCGTCGGGCTCGGCTTTTTTTCGGGGAACAGACGAGCGCTCTGCCTTGGCCAATTCAAGACAAGACGACTTTAAGACATTCAGCTGAATGTCCAGAGCCCCTCAAGGAGGCTTTGGAGCGGTACTCTATAAGTACGAGCGCGACCCTTCACGGATACCGCAGCCGACGAGAAGAGCAACACAAACTAACAAAAGCAGAATGGTAAGCTTCCGCCCGCGCGCGGAAGCCGCGCCTATTTTGCGGAAAGCAGTATCTTGAACATCCAAACCCTCCGGTCGGAGGTCCTCGCGGGCCTTACGGCAGCGCTTTCTCTCGTGCCGGAAGTCGTCGGCTTCGCGCTGGTCGCGCACGTCAACCCCTTGAACGGCCTGTACGCCGCCTTCATCCTCTGCCTCATCGCAGCAATCTTCGGTGGGCGCCCCGGTATGATCTCGGGCGCTGCAGGTTCGATGGCCGTGGTTTCCGCTGCGCTCGTCGTCCAGCACGGCATCGACTATCTCTTTGCCACCATCGTTCTCACGGGTATTCTCCAGCTCCTTTTTGCTGTCTTCCGCCTTGGCAAGCTGATCCGCATGGTGCCGCATTCCGTGATGCTTGGCTTCGTGAATGGTCTGGCGATCATCATTGCTTCCGCTCAGTTCCAGCATCTGCGACAGCGCATGCCAGACGGCACGGAACATTGGCTACCCTCATCCGCCCTGCTTACGATGCTCGGGTTGATCGCGGTCACTGTCGCTGTAACCGTTCTACTTCCGAAGCTGACCAAGGCATTCCCGTCGGCACTTGCGGGCATACTTGCGGCAACAGCATGCGCACTTGCCTTCGGCATTCACACCAGAACCGTTGGAGACCTCTCATCGATCCGAGGTACGCTTCCCCACTTCCATCTGCCCGCCGTTCCATACACCTGGGAGACGCTGCGCATCACGCTGCCGTACGCACTTGTGCTGGCGACGATTGGACTTGTCGAGACGCTGCTCACCCTGAACCTGATCGATGAACTGACGGACACAACAGGCGAGCCGAACCGCGAGTCCATGGCGCAGGGCATTGGCAATATCGTTGGCGCGTTCTTTACGGGTATTGGCGGCTGCGCCATGATCGGGCAGTCCATCATCAATCTGAACGCTGGCGGCAAGCGCCGACTTTCCGGAGTTGCGGCCGGTGGTTTCCTGCTGTCCTTCATTCTTGTTGGATCGCGCCTGATTGAACGCATCCCACTCGCCGCACTCGTCGGCGTGATGTTCGTGGTGGCGGCGGAGACCTTCAACTGGCAGAGCCTGCGCAATGCCTTCAGCTTCCCAGGCCGCATTCCCAGGCATGACACGCTGGTGATGCTGCTTGTCACGCTCGTCACGGTACTGACCAATCTTGCCGTAGCGGTCGTCGCGGGCATCGTGATTGCTGCTCTTGTCTTCGCGTGGGATCACGCACAGCAGCTTGAAGTTGATGTACTGGAAGCCAACGGTCGAAAGACCTATCGGCTGCACGGCAGTCTCTTCTTCGCCTCTGCTGCGCAGTTCACAGCGTTCTTCAGCCCGAAGACGGACCCGGTCGAAACCTACCTCGAGTTCGACCACGCTCGCATCATGGACTCCTCTGCCCTCGAAGTCATTGAGTCCATTGCGAAACGGTATCGTGAGGCCGGTAAGGCACTCCACATCCACGGACTGAGCGAGAGTTGCGATCGCCTTCTTCGCCGTAAAGATGGCGCGATCCTTCTCGTATCAAGAGAGCCCGCCGCCAGCTCAACACAGGTCTTGTCCTAACGCGAATCGCGCGGCTGTAGGCAGAAGAACAACCCGCAGCCGCGCGACATTGCGTAAACCTACTTCTTTGGGACGGAGATGGTGATGTTGCGGTATGCGATCACACCATGGTGATCTCCCTGCAGGAAGAACGGTCCGGGCTCGGACTCATTGCTATCAAGAGCGCCGCCAGTCGGGCCGGGGATCTCAACGTTGTCGTGGTACATCTTGCCGTCGCGCAGGACGGTTACATGGCGACCGACGAAGGTGACGTCGAAGCTCGTCCACTTACCGAGACCCAGCTCAGAGCCAGCAGGCGGCGGATAGTGGCTGTAGATCGCTCCCATCTCGTGCGACGGCAGCTTGCCACCTTCGGTACCCACCTGAAGCTCATAGCGGCCGCGCAGATAGATGCCGCTGTTTCCGCCCTCGGGGCAGTTCACTTCGATGTGCAGCTTGAAGTCCTGGAACTTCTCGGTGGTTTTGATGTTTGCGGCGCCAGGTCCTCTGCGACCGGGTGTCTCGGGATTGTCGTTGACCAGTTCGCCATTGCGGGCAATCCACTTGTTGTTCTCGACGTTGCCGATGGGCTCCCAGCCCTTGAGATCCTTGCCGTCGAAGAGAGGCCGCGGCTTGGTCCATGCCTTCGGCATCGGGCGATCCAGCGAAGGCGCCTTGGCACCGGCGATGGTCAGTCCATCGGCGGCGTCGCCACGCTTCTCAATGCCCGTCAGCTTGCCTGCGGACGGGGTGGTGAGCTCCCAGGTGGTTGAGGCGGCTGCACCGGTCTCGCCCAGGTCGACGATCAGTTTGCCAGACTCGAGATGCGCGCCTGCAATCGGGTGCCATCCACCGCCTCTGGGCTGTACGCGGCCTTCCATCTTGCCGCCGTTCTCTTTCAGCTCAATCCATTGCGGATAGGCTTTGCCGGTGGAGGGAGTTACGGTCAGATCCCAGCGGCCCAGAAAGGCTTTGGAGTCTTGCGCGGCCATGGTGGAGACAAATGCGGTGGCCAGGAGCGAGGCGAACAGTATCTTGGTTTTCACGCGTTGAGTGTAACGGTTTTCACCCTGGGCATGTCGTAGGGAGCCGTTAAGGGCTCTTCAAAAGATGTGGCACCCGGCGCCGGCAACCCTAGTTTCGCTGCGGATTTGTCGGCGTGGACTGGGCCGTTGCCGCCACGGCATTCGGCTTGGTAGAAGGCACAGCGCGAAGGCTCAGGCTTGCGATCGCCGGCGGATCGGACTTGGCCCGCATCTGCAGCGTTCCAAGCACTTCATTCCCAGCGGGCGTCTGGTCGCGCAGCCGGAAGACGAGCACGCCCGGCTGCACTTCCTTCGCCGACAGCAGGTTAAAACCACCAGTCTGTGCCCGCAACACCATCTGCGCCGCGGCCGAATACACCGGCGCGACATTGGGCACGGCTTGCTCCAACGCCGTATCGCTGCCCTGGTTGAAAGCCGCAAGCCAGCTGTAGAGAAGACGACCGGACGGCGTGTCCGGGATCAGCCCCGCCTGCGGTCCGAAGCGTGGCAAGTGGACGAGGATGGTCGCGTGAACAGGGCTGATGTGGTCCTTGCGACGAGCCGGAACCGGCGCGTCAGCCGCGTCGCCCAACACGATGGTGTCTACCTGCGATGGATCGTCATCCTTGTCGTCTTCGTGAGGAGTGTCGCCCGGCTTCTCGTTCGGGTCGCGTGCGGCGCTGGATCTTCCGTCCGCGAGACGCGCTGCCTTGCTGTGATTGAGCCCGTAGGCGACCGCCGACGCAACGCTCGCAGCCATGACGAATGCAAGCAGAATTGCCGCAGGCCGTGGCGGCTTACGCTCAATGATCTGGAAGCTGGGAGCGCGTCGTGCAGGAGCGCCAGTGGCCACCGTAGGCTGCATATTGCGGAGTGCTCCTAATGCGTCCGGCACAACCGGGCTGAAGAAGTCCGGCGGCGTCGCCACCAATTTCAGTCTAGACGGCACGCTGGTCTTGCTGGGAAGCAGTTCTGATTGGCAAACGTTGGCAGGCTCAAAACGGCAGGACTTCTTTTGATGGAGGCAAGCGTTCTTGTCGCTATTCTGCTCGACTTAGTTCTGCATCAGTTTCTGCGAAATGACCTCCAACAGCATGGAAGGCTTCATCGGCTTCGGCATGATGTGGAGATTGGCATCGACTCGTTGCGCGTCCTGAACAAAATCGACAGTGTCAGCCTGGCCGGAAAACAAAAGAATCTTGCAATCAGGACAGAGGGCCTTGATCTGCAAGGCAAGATCGATCCCCGAGAGGATGGGCATGATGACGTCGGATACCAGTAAGTTGGGAGGGTCCACCAGCGCGTCTGCCAATGCTTCTGTCGGGTCGATGTAGTATCTCACCGCAAATCCATGCAGACGCAGAATCGCAGCTAACGTAGAGGCGACGATGACATCATCGTCCACGACAAAAGCCCGAACTCCTGTGAACTGCATGGCGGTCTCCTCACGCCGGTCGTTGAAAGTGGTGGCCCCGACCTCCGCTTGTCACCTGTTCCTCGTTGCAGACGCCGGGCCCGCTCAAAGAACGAGCGGACAAGCGTCGCGCGACTGCGGACGTTTCGTTGTGATTGGAATCACGCCCGGGTGACACACGGTGACGGCCGCACTTAACGCCGCGCGCTCAACCGATACATCCGCAAACATCCATCAATGCAAAGAGCTGTTGTAACTCATCGAAATCTGGCACATTCATGAGCCTTTTCTGTTCACTGCGAACTTCACGCGTCGCAGTGCGATAAGTCGAATCAGGATAGTCCCGGACGTAGTAAACGTCCAGCAAAGTTCCAGGGATTCTGGCGGCACGCTAAACCGTCTCTCAACATGGCTCAACCACCTACTGAGTTACAGGACGCATGAACTTCAATTCGGCGTGGGTGTCTCTTCGATGTGATCAATGACAAGCACCGAAACAGGGCGCTTCTCCTTAACCATCCGGATGCCAAGCTGCTTCTGCATCGCGTCGTACAGTGTCACTGCATCCGCTGAGAGGGCTTCCTCTGGCTGGCCCGGGGGCGGCGGCGGCCGCAGGATCGTCAGGGCCGCCGAGCTCCACGCCAGCGTAAGGTCATACCCGCCCGTCAGTCCGGTTTCATCCAGCACGGGGGTGTAGATGTAGCCCGTCGCGAACTGGGTCAGTTGTTCCCCCAGTTGCTTCATCGTGATGTTCTGGCAGGTTAGAAGCGCGGTGAGCATCGGATTTACAACGCGCGGATCCTTGCCATCCGGGCCCGGCCCCTGCTTGCAGTGAGTCCGCTTCGTCGGGTCGGCCTTCGTCAACTTCGGATGATCGGCCACCATCTTATACGCGAAGATGGGCCGGTCTTCCCTGTGGACTTTCATCTGGAACCGATCCATCAGGAGTGTCTGAAGCATCTGCCGGAACTCAACTTCGTAGAACTGGACCGGCGGGCGTCCGGGGATCTGCTCCGGCATGACAGCTTTCGCGAAGAAGTCGAACTTGTCCTTATCCAGCCAGGCAGGAGCGTTCGCCAATAACTGTGGGTCGTTCGAATTAAAGTCCCACACGAAGGAAAACAGATTCTTCAGCGTTGTGGCGGTTATGTTCATCTGGCCATTGGCCACACGTCCGCCCGGCTGTGCGTCGGGCTTGGCGGGCTTGATGGTGGAGACCTCGAACTCAGTCGGTGCAAGCGTCGGCAACTCTTTGACAACGGCAGGTGAATTCGGCGTCGGCTTCTCCGTCACGCTATCGACGATCCACACCAGGCGTGGCGCGGTCTTCAGTTCCAGCTTCAGCCCCAGGTCTTTCTCCACCGCGTCGAAGATCGAGACCGCCGCGGCCCCTGCCTTGGCACGCTCGCGCGGGCCAGTAAAGCTCAGCGTGAAGTCCCAAGCTCCCTCTAGACCTGTCTGGTCCAGAACGGGCTCGGTGAGAAAGTTCCCGGCCGCCTGGCTTAGGAAAGTTGCGATCTCTTCCGAGCTCATATGCGTGCAAGCGAGGACGAAGAGAGGCACTTCGCCTGGAGCCGGCGGAGTGGTGTCGGCCTTGCAGGATTTCGTTTCGCCATCTTTGCTCTGCTGCATTTTCGGCTTGCCGCTGGGCGCTGTCAGCAGAAAGGCCGGCATCGGAGCCTCGCCCTTGTGCACCACAAGCTTGAATCGGTCTGCCAGCAGCGCCTGCAGCATGCGCTTCAACTCTGCATCGGAGGTCTTCGGATCGGCCTTTGCCGTGACGTCGAAGCGCGGCAGCTCTAACCAACTGGGGCCACCCTGCACCATCTCCGGTTTCACGCCGTAAGCAAGCGCAATCATGTCCACAAGGGTGGCCTGATGCAGGCTGTACCGCTCTCCGCGTAGTTGCCCGCTGTCAGAGTTCGGGAATGACACGCGAGGGCTGGCGTGCACATCGGCAATGGTGAATGCAGCCTTGGCGGCTGCGGGTTTGATATCTGCGGGCTGTTGACCCCATGCTGCGGAACTCAGGACACAGAGAATGCTTAGCTTCGGAAGCAAGCGCTTCATGGAGAGGTCAGCCCTCGTTTGGAAAGGATTTGCCGCAACTGATGGACGAGCCGGAGTGCGCGATGTCAGATCTTGGATCGATAGTAAGCGGCAGATGCCGTCTTCTCTCGTCCCATTTCGGAATAATCGCGCTTCCCCGGCTCAGTCCGATTAGTGCGCATTGCCTTCCGAAAGGGACCGCGCCTTCACATCCCACGCGAGTCCAAGCGCACGCAACGCGCAGATGCCATACCAGTTGAAGTCGATCTCATACCAGGCAAGTCCGTGCCGCGACGACTGGGGATGTGCGTGGTGGTTGTTGTGCCAGCCCTCGCCGAAAGTCAGCATGGCAACCCAGAAGCTGTTGCGGGACGAGTCGCCGGTAGCAAAGCGGCGCGAACCCCACATATGCGTTGCAGAGTTCACAAGCCAGGTGGAGTGCAGACCGAGCACAGTACGGAAAAAGATGCCCCACAGCAGGAACGGCAGGCCACCCACAGCGAGCAGGACGAGCCCAAGAGTCGTGAGCGGCACCCAGTGCCAGCGGCTGATCCAGACGTGGAACTTGTCCTTGCGTAGGTCGGGAACGTACGGGAGCAGCTCGGCCGCGTCGTTGTGCATGGTCTTGCCGGTGACAAGCCAGCCGACGTGCGACCAGAAACCACCCTCGTTGGGCGAGTGCGGGTCGCCTTCCTTATCGGTGTTCTGATGATGTTTGCGATGCGTGGCAACCCAGAAGATTGGCCCACCCTCAAGCGTGAGCGTGGCGAAGATGGTCAGCAGATACTCCACCCACTTCGGCGTCTTATACCCGCGATGCGTCAGCAAACGGTGGTACCCGACACCAATGCCGAGTCCGCCAGCGACCCACCACAGCACCATGGCGACGAAGAATGCCTTCCAGGTGAAGAAGAACAGTGCGGCAATGGCACCCAGGTGAAACGCGACCAGGACAATGCTGGTCGTCCACGCGATGGGTTGCGAAAAAGTACGGTCGCGGGCGGTTAGTTCGGATGCTGGCATGGTGTCCTCAATGCTTAGGACGCTCAGGCCACGGTCGGCGCAGGTCGCGCAGCGTAATACTTGTGTCAGGAAGCTGAGAGCAGTTCTTCGGATCGTTACAGCGCGGTTACACCCACCCACCGTCGACCACGAAGCTTTGATTCGTGATGCCGGCGCTGTCGTCTGCTGCGAGAAAGAGAATCATGCGCGCAACGTCAGCGGGTTGCAGCTCAAACTTGAGCGCCTGTCGCGCGAGGATTTGCGCGGTGTACTCCGGCGTGAGCCATAGTCTGCGCTGGCGCTCAGTTGCAATGGAGCCCGGCAGCACTGCGTTGACACGTACGCCGTCCATGCCTACGCGATGCGCCATGGCGCGCGTCATGCCGATGATCGCTGACTTTGACGTGACGTAGACCGGCAGATCTGTTGATGGGATCATCCAGGCGATCGAGCTGAGATTGATGATGGAGCCACGCTTTTGTGCTCGCATGCCCGGTAGGAGCGCCTGCGCGAGGAAGAACTGATGCCGCAGATTCAGGTTCAGCGCGCCGTCCCACATCTCTTCTGTGACCGTTTCGAGGTCGTGCCGGGTGTCGTTGCCTGCGTTATTTACGAGCACGTCGACCGTGCCGAGATCCTCGGCGATCTGCATGCACGTCTGCTGGATTGCGCTGATATTGAGTAGATCGCAACGATAGAACTTCACGGAATGGCCGGAAAGCCGCGCCACTAGCGCGTTTGCAGCGTCGTCGAGGATGTCGAGGAAGGCCACTTGGGCGCCCTGTTCCGCGAAGGCTTCGACGATGGCTTCACCGATGCCGCTGGCGCCGCCGCTTACGACGACGACGCGTCCGCGGAGGCTTGGGTAGGTGGCAAATTGTTTGGGCTGAGACATGGCGCCGATTCTAAGCTTTGCGGGGTTTTCCGTAAAAAGGGCGCTTGTGTGTTGCCCCGGTAAAAGCCTGGAATGGCGTTCGCCGGGAGGCGGGTAGTAGCATGGCTGGGGACGAAAAGATGCAGTAATGAATCGTCTCAGTCTCACGAGGCACCGCTTGCGCATACATCTGTTCATCGCCTGCTACAACGACACGCTTTTCCCTCGGACCGGCATGGCAGTTGTCAACCTGCTGGAGCGCTTAGGGCACGACGTTGTGTTTCCCATGGCGCAGACCTGCTGCGGCCAGATGCACTACAACACCGGCTACCACCAAGAGGCGATGCCCCTGGTGAAGCGGCTGATCGACGAGTTCCGCGACGCCGAGACGATCGTCGTCCCGAGTGCGAGCTGCGTTGCGATGATGCGCGACCACTATGAGCTGATGGCGCACAACGCCAACGACCTTCGCATGATGGAGGACGTGAAAGAGTTTCTGCCGCGTGTCTTCGAGTTCAGTGAGCTGATTACGGACAAGCTTGGCCTTACGGACGTGGGTGCCTACTTCCCGCACAAGGTGACGTACCACCCGAGCTGCCACTCGCTGCGGCTGTTGCATGTGGGTGACCGGCCGATCCGACTGCTGCAGGGTGTGGAAGGTCTGGATTACACGCCCATGGAAGGCGCGGACCAGTGCTGCGGCTTCGGCGGGACGTTTGCCGTGAAGAATGCCGAGGTCTCGTCGGCCATGCTGGCAGACAAGATTGGCTGCGTTCGGAAGACGAGCGCGGAGTTTGTTGCGGCGCTGGATAACTCGTGCCTGATGCAGATCGATGGCGGGCTGCATCGTGAGTCGAATGGCAAGGGTGCCGAGGGTCGCATACGGCCGGTGCATCTTGCGGAGATTCTGAACAGTACGAGGGAGAAACCGCTGACTGCCGAGTCGCTGGCGTGGGAAGGGGCAACGGCATGAGCGTTCGCGTAGGCCATACGGCTGAGAAGGCTTCGTTCCCTATCCTGGCGCACGACATTCTGCAGGACGACCAGACGCGGCGCAATGTGCGGCACGCGACGGACGTCATCCGCAACAAGCGCGCGTTGCGCGTGGAAGAGATGCCGGACTGGCAGGATTTGCGCACGGCTGGCCATGCCATCAAGACGCATACCCTGCTACATCTGCCGCATTACCTGGAGATGTTTGAGCGCAACTGCGTTGCGGCGGGCGGGCAGGTGCATTGGGCTCGCGATGCCGATGAAGCGAATGCGATTGCGATTCGTTTGATCAATGCCGCCGCGAAGCAACAGGCGAATGCTCATCCTGAAGTCATCAAAGTGAAGAGCGAAACGGCAGGGACGCATGTTCCGCTTCGTCCTGAGGTCATCAAAGTGAAGACAATGACCAGCGATGAGATCGGCATGAATGCCGCGCTGGAGAAGAACAACATCACGCCGTGGGAGACGGACCTGGCGGACATGATTGTGCAGATGGGCCATGACGAGCCGTCACACATCGTGGTGCCTGCGTTGCACAAGAACCGGCACCAGGTGCGTGAGCTGTTCCTCGAGAACATGAAGCTCACGGAGCTTGGCACCGAGGCCGAAGACCTGACGCAGGCAGCGCGTCACTATCTGCGAAAGAAGTTTCTGGAAGTGGGCATCGGCGTGAGCGGTGCGAACTTTGCGATTGCCGAGACGGGCGGCGTGGTTGTCGTGGAGTCCGAAGGCAATGGCCGCATGTGTGTGACGATGCCGAAGACTCTGATCACTCTGGTGGGCATTGAGAAGGTCATCCCGAAGTTCGATGACCTTGAGGTCTTTCTGCAACTGCTCCCCCGCTCTGCTACCGGCGAGCGCATGAATCCGTACAACAGCATCTGGACGGGCACCACGGCGAACGACGGCCCGGCCGAGTTCCACGTGATCCTGCTGGATAACGGCCGGACACGCATGATGGCGAACGTGCGCGAACGTGAGACGTTGAACTGCATTCGTTGCGGCGCGTGCCTGAATGCCTGCCCTGTGTATCGCGAGACGGGCGGCCATGCGTATGGCTCGATCTACAGCGGCCCGATCGGCGCGATCCTTTCACCGCAGTTGAACGGCATGAAGCATTCGCGATCGCTGCCTTATGCATCGTCGTTGTGCGGTGCCTGCTATGAAGTTTGCCCGGTGAAGATCAACATTCCGGAGACGCTGATCCATCTGCGCGGCAAGATTGTGGCGGCTGATCAGAACAGCATCACCGGCAAGTTCTCGCAGGAGAGCATGGGCATGAAGATGGCCGCGCACCTGTTCGAACATCCACGCCAGTACGAGGCGGCGCAGCGCATGGCGCGCACGGGCCAAGGCATCTTTGAGAAGGACGGCAAGCTGGTTAACCTGCCCGGTATGGCCGGCGGATGGACGCAGTTCCGCGACCTGCGCGCACTGCCGGAACAGACGTTCCGTGAGTGGTGGAAGAAGAATCGCGCGAACGGTCAGAAGGGCGGGGACGCATGAGCGAATCTCGTTTGCATGATGATGCCCGTTTTCACGAGGATGCACGTTGGCACGAGGAAGACCGCCAACGGGAGGATGCCCGCTTCACGGTGCTTGATACGATTCGCCGTCAGCTTGCAGCCGATCCGGATATCAAGGACGAGCTGATTGAATCGCCGGAGGCAGCGTACGCGCGGATTCAGCGGACGTACCAGCGCTCGGCGCAGCTTGATCGTGAGGAGATTTTGGAACTCTTCTACGATCGTCTGCGCGACTATGATTCCGAGCTGATCTTTACGGACGAAGCGGGCATTGCGGATGCCGTTCTGCAGGCGATGAGCGAGGCAAACGAGACACTGCTGCTGGTGCCTACGGGCGTGCCGGATGCATGGCTTCCCTCCTCGGGCATCAGTATTCTGCGGGACGAGCAGCTTACGACATCAGCGCTGGATCAGCCGCGTGTTGTGCTGACTGGCTGCACTGCGTGTGTGGCGATGAGTGGCACGATCATCCTGGAGCATGGTGACGAGCAAGGCCGACGTGCGGCAACGCTGCTGCCGGATCATCACCTGTGTGTACTCTGGCGGGACCAGGTGGTAGAGACGTTGAGCGAAGCGATGCAGCGCATCACCAAGCGGACCGCGCCCATCACGACGATCGCCGGTCCATCGGCTACGAGTGATATCGAGATGACGCGGATTCGTGGCGTGCATGGTCCGCGACGTTTAACTGCGATTATTCTGTAGCGGCTATAGAACGTATAAGAGCAACCAGCAAGGCCGCCAGGTTCTCTGGCGGCCTTGTTAGGTGGATCTCGCATTATGATCCATGCGTGCGGCATGTCGATAATCCTTGTTTTACTGTGAGCGCCTTGAAGCTGCTTTTGCCGATCCTTTTGTTGCCGGCTTTGACGCCTGCCTGCGCTCAGCGTCCTTCCGCCGCGCAGCGGGAGTCGGTGGCGGAACGACCCGCGGTGTCGAAGAACCCGACGTATTTGTTCCGGTCTGTCTCCGTCAGTGAGGAGTGGGATCATGCAGCGGACGATACGCTGACGACGAGCGTTGAATATACGGAACCCTTCCACGATGCGGCCACGGCGGTTGGCGTCTCGGTACCGATTGCGAAGAGCGTGATCGGGCCAGCAGGCGAATCGTTTGGCCTGGGTGACATGAGCGTACGAGGCCAATGGATTCCGTATGAGACGCTCCATGACGGTGTGCTTCTGACGGGAACGTTCACGATGCCGACCGGCGGCAAGAGTGGAGGGTCTGGCAAGTGGAGATGCACTCCGAGCGGAGCGTATGCGCGCTTCTGGGGACCGCGTTTTCTGCTGGCACAGTTTGTGCAACAGGAGTTTTCGTTTGCGGGCGCGGCTGACCGGGACCGGATCAACCGAACGGATCTGGACCTGTATGGCGTGTACAGTTCGGCCAGCCAACGCTGGTGGATCAACGGAGACGTGAACCTTCGGGTGGACGAGGCGAACCGCAACAGTCTGTCATCAACAACAACCGTCAGCTACGGACGCGGCCTGCGCAGGATGATGGGCGGCTCATTGAACGGGTCGGTGCAGACGGGATTTGGTATGGGCGTTGGCAGGCCCTACAGCGAGGTCGTGCTGGTGTCGGTGTCGCTTGTCGGTTTCCACTGATTCCTTGCCACCGTGTCCAAGGCACTTGCTGCCCATCCTTCTTGTAACGTTCGCGCCCGATGCACGAGATGTGGATGCCCATGCAGGGCAGCTATCCATTTGGCGCGCGCTGTGAAACGACACCACAAATGGCGGAAAAACTCAGGCTTTACAAACCAGCATGATTTCTTCTACTGTGTGGAGGAAATGAGCGAACGCCTTCCTCTCAACGATTCCGACCTGGTAACACTGCTCGCGATTCTTCGGTTGGGCGACGAAGCGTACGGTGTGTCGCTGTGCAAGGAGATTGGGTCGATTACAGGAACGGGCGCTGCCCTGGCCAGCGTTTACAAGGCGCTCGATCGTCTTGAGCAGTCCGGATTGGTGGTGAGTCGCATGGGTGAGCCAAGTCCAGAGCGCGGAGGCCGCGCCAAGCGGCTAGTCCGCGTCACAGCGAAGGGTTTGCGCGCGATCGATGAAACCAGAGCAGCGTTGAATGACCTTTGGAGAGACGTCCCGGTTTACGGCTCCATTGCGCAGAAGGAGAAGTCGCGATGAGACAAGATCCGGTGTTGGGCGTTGCGCTTTGGCTGCTGACTGTTAGCTCTTCCGGTCGAGATGCGGAGGCATTTGCAGGCGATCTGCTGGAGTTATTTCACGCGGGATGCAGCCGTTGGTGGTGCCTGCGGCAAGCGCTCCTTCGCAGCGGATCTGTCACCGAGCAACGCCTCCGGGCTTCGCTGGTTCCACTTTGCTACTGTGCCGTCTTTGTCCTTCTGCATCCGCTTTGGCAGCAACTCTACACGCCCTCTGTTGCCGGCCTGCTCACGAAATACCGCGGCGCGATCCAATGGCCGGGTTCGGCGGTGCTGGAGATGATCGCAGGTCTGTTGCCAGCATTTTTGTTCCTGTATGTGGGAGTTTTTGTTTATTCGCTTCTGCGGCATCGTTCGTTGCAATCCCATCCCGTTGCAACATTGCTTTCGTTAAATGTCGGCGCATGCCTGCTGTTTGTAGCAATGCTGGTACGGCTGCATGTGCTGCACAATGATCTCCGCCTTCTGTCGCGTGCAGATTTCTACTATCCGCTGGTACATGGCCGATTCAGTGTGCTGCTGTTTCTGAGTTTGTTTGGTGCTGTGCTGATATTGCCGCGCACGGATCAACCACGTCGCCGCAAACCTTCGCATGTCGCGATGCGATCTATGGTGCAACGCATTGCAAGACGCTTTGGGTCAATGGCCCCTCCGGATGTGCCTAGGGCGATTCGCAGGCCACATGAAACGGCCACGAAGTCTTTGCTACTTTTCACAATGAGCGAGCGATAGTTTATGCGACTTACTTACAGCCTGCTTTTCTCAGGGTTGACGATGTTTGCGTATCCACTTAGCATGTGTGCGCAGTACACGACGCCACGATTGATGGCGTTGGACGGCAAGCCGTTGGAGTTTGATGTGGTTTCGGTGAAGCCGAGCAATCCCGGCGCCACCGGTATGAGGATCGGTTCTCCGCTGATGAGCGGCGGCTTCGAGATAACGAATATGCCGCCAGAAAATATCGTTCAGTGGGCATTCGGTATCTTCCTAAGTGATCAGATTGCAGGACTGCCGAACTGGGCGAAGCAGGAGCGTTTCGATGTGACGGCGAAGGTTGACGATGCGGAGCTTGAGACCTATCGCAATGTTACTGACCCCATCCGACGCGCACCGATGTTGCAGAAGATACTGATCGACCGCTTTGCGATGAAGTTCCACTACGAGACAAAAGAGTTGCCAGTGTACGCGCTGGTGGTGTCCAAGGGCGGCAGTCGCATGACGGAGATCGAGCCTGCGATTGGCCCGAATGGAATGAAGGATGGCGGTACAAGAGAGGTGAGGCGCGGGCAGATCCGGAGCATGGGTCAGCCGATGAAGCCGCTGATCAATCAACTCACCATCGAACTTAAGCGTGCCGTGGTCGACAGGACCGAACTGACAGGCTTCTATAACTTCACGTTGCGATGGACTCCAGATGAAGGTGCGACACCAACGAATAGTGCTCTGGAAGAAAATGCTGCGCCTTCCATCTTTACAGCGCTGCAGGAGCAGCTTGGATTGAAGCTGGAACGTACGAAGGCGCCCGTGCAGGTTCTTGTGATCGACCGTCTTGAGCGCCCCTCGGCCAACTGATCGCAAGAAGGCACAGAGGTAGGTCGCTACATCCGCCAGCGATCTCGAACGTCGTTAGAAGACGAAAGAGATGCCCATGGTGGCGCGTTGCTGGCGCATGACTCCGTCCATGATGGGTCCGATGACGGTGAGGCCGTAGCCCGGCAGATCGGCTGCGTCGAAGATGTCATCCTTTGACTTTGACCAGAAGTCCGGCTGGGCAGAGAGTGTTTCTTTGTAATCGGCGCGCAGGAGGATGCGGCGGGATGCGCGGTATTTCACTCCGCCACCGTACTGGAGGCCGACCTGAAAGATGCCGCCACCTTCGAGCGGCGGTATGGATGCAAACCGGTAGGCAGCAGTGATGGCGCCGACGGTGCTGAGGCCGAGTTTGAACCATGGCGAGGCGCGGGTGATGGGTGCTTCGGTGAGGTGCATGAGCCGCAGCGATGGGCCTGCCGAAACATAGGGGCGCCAGCGCGACTCGCGACGCAGGGGCAGGTATTGCAGGTTGTAGGCGACCTCGGTTGTGGAGAGCGTGGCCTCTTCAAATGCGAAGTCGGATTGCGTGGTGGGGTCGGTGTCCGGACCGGGCAACAGGTTGAGATCGGCAAAGCCCAGCATGAAGCCGGTGCGGTTGTAGTCGAAGGAGAACTCGTGCGAGAGGTGCTGATGCGAGTTGAGCGTGACGGACCCGCCGAGGTTGAAGCCGTTGTTGTGCTCATTGCCCAGAACCAGCAGGTAGGGCGGGTTGGCGACAGCGTCCTCGGGCAATAACAGATAGCCGATAGCGCCACCGTTGCCGCCGGCATAGCCTGCGAAGCCGCCATGGACACCGATTTCGACGGAGTATGGCGGGAGTCTCTTGGGCGGGTTCAGGGCGAGGTCTGCGGTGGTGCCGGCTTTGGCGGTCTCGACGAAGTCGCGCTTCTGCAGTTCGGGCTTATCGTCTGCCGTGGCCTCGGCCTTGCCGATGGCGTAGCGGTGCGCGTTGATCTCGGAAGAGACTTCCAGTGGCTGCTCGGGCGGTTTGGGATGCTTGAGTCCGAGTGCCATCCGGACGCCGCCGTAGGCGGAGACTGCAAGGTTGTCACGCAGGATGGTGTTGCGCAGGGTCAACGTGGTCTGCCGTGTGACCTGGACGAGTTTGTTCTGGTGAACGGGCATGGCTGCGGTTTGATCGACAGCCGGGACATTGATCGGCGCTTCGCAATCGTTCAGGCGGACGACTGCCATGCGGTTGTCGGTGACGATCTCTTCGCCGGTGCCGTTCTTGATGTCTTTGGGTAACCAGGATCGAGCGACGAGGTTCAGGCCGGTGACGCAGCCCGTGAGCATGAGGTCATTCACGACCTTTGCGCGTTCGTGGTCGATGTTGTGATCGATCTGGTGGATGAAGTTCTTCTGCGATGCGGAGAAGCCGATGCCGATGTCCTGCGTTGAGGAGGACAGCCAGACTCGCTGGCCCTGCCATTCCTCCTGCGTTGCGAAGACGCGCAGATGATGGCGCTTGGAGAAGGTGTCGAGTGTCTTTGCGAGGCCCAGGGTGGGCTTTTGACCTTCGAGCAGAAGCGTGGACATGGGGGCGGTACGGTAGGCCTGCACCTCAGAGACGGCGCGGACCGTGCGATAGGCGGACGTTGCATCGAGGGTGTCGACCTGTAACCAGCCGGCGGCCTGGAACGCTCGCAGGATGGCGGACTGGTCACCGATGAACATGAGGTTCGTCAGGTCAGACGGTGTGTGTTTTGGATCGGTGACGGTGCGATAAGGCTGCCTGCGGATGAGGCCGGTCAGAGCGCGTTCCGACTCTGCATCCTGCGCGAGTGCTGGCGCGGCGGATTCTGTGCCGTGAGCGATGGAGATGGGTTGGGTGGTCAGCAGGATGAGCTCAGTGTTTGCGGGGAGCGAGATCTCCGGGTCAGAGAAGCGAAGCAAGGATGCGGACGAGGCGGTGGTGAAGATGAGGGCGATGGGATTGCTGAAGGCGAGTGTGCCGACCGCGCCGGAGGTTTTATGGCTCAAGGTTGAGGTGGAACGGACGCCGGCGATGCGTCCCTGCTTGTTGATGACCTCGCGCGAGTTCTCAATCTGTGCGACACGCGCGGCGAGCGGAACGATGGTGCCGTCCGGCAGGATGATGCGCTCCATGTCGAGGCCGATGGAGGACGTCTCATGGGTGAAGCCGAGTCGCACGCTGTTGACGTGGACTACCCTGCCCTCAACCTTGCTGCCCATCGGCAGCACGATGCCGTCGCCTGCAAGGACGGGCGCAGCGATGATGGCGTGCACTACAGAGCCCTTCTTCGAGAGGCGCGTGGAGACGCGCTCGGTGAGGCGGATTTCGATGGGTGTCTGTGCAGGGATGACGAGCTGTGCCGCTGCAGTTGCAGCCGATCCCAGAGCGAGCGCGCTGAGAACCACTGCTTTTTGAAGCGTGAAGATCAATTGCATGTGTGTGCGGCCTGCTTGCTGTGGTCGGTATAAAGACCATAGTAGCGATCGTGCGGACGGCGGCAAATCCCCCGATGAGGGGACGGTTTTAAGAGGCAGTCATAAGCGAATCCCACGGCTTGTGCGGATGAGTCTGCGGACGTTGGTTCGTCGGAGGCAGGCGACCTGCAAGGCGGTCAGAGTGCGGCTCGATAGAATCAGAGCATGCTGGCTCTGATTGCGATCGTGGTGAGCCTTGCGGCTATTTTCGGGTTGGTCAGTTCGCGGTGGCTGAAACTGCCTACCGTGGTCGGCACCATGCTGCTGACGGTGCTGCTGTCGACGGTGCTTGCCTTCACAAGCCATAGCTTTCCCGCGGTGCATGCGTGGGCACTGCATTCTGTTCTGCGCATTGATTATGAGCGGTTCATTCTGCATGGGCTGTTGTCGCTGCTGTTGTTTGCCGGTGCGTTTCTGCTGGACCTGGAGCACCTGTCGCGCGAGAAGTTTGCGGTGGGGATGCTGGCGGGCCTGGGGACTTTGTTGTCGACGGGGCTGGTGGGCACTGCGTTGTTCTTTGCAGCGCCGCTGTTGGGACAGCATCCTTCGTTTCTGCAGACGTTGCTGTTTGGTGCGCTGATCTCGCCGACGGATCCGATTGCGGTGCTGGAGATGCTGCGACGGGTGGCTGCGCCGCGGTACCTGCAGGCGCAGCTTGCGGGCGAGAGCCTGTTTAACGACGGTGTGGGCGCGGTGTTATTCGTCACGATTCTTGGCATTGCTCAGAGCGGGCGTATGCCTTCAGCCTGGGAGGTCAGCGGAAGGTTTCTGCTGGATGCGGGCGGTGGACTGGCGCTGGGCGTACTGCTGGCGATGCCTATCTCACGCATGATGCGTGCGGTGAATGCGTATCACATCGAGATACTGCTGACGCTGGCACTGGCGTTGGGTGGGTATGCGATTGCGGACAATCTGCACCTGTCGGCTCCGCTGGAGGCGGTGGCTGCAGGGCTGGCCCTGCGATGGCAGAACAGCCGGCACCCGGCCGATATCTCGCACACTGCGATTGAGGGTTTCTGGACAGCGATTGAAGAGGTCCAGAATGCCGTGTTGTTTGTGCTGATGGGATGTGAGTTCCTGGCGGTGCCGTTCACGGTGGGATCAGTGAACGTTGGGCTGGTGAGCATTGTGCTGGTGAATGCGGTGCGGTTTGTGACGACGGGCATGGTGCTGGGGTTGGTGCGGCTGGTGCAGCCGGCACACAAGACTTCCCTGCTGATGATTGCGTGGGGTGGGCTGCGCGGAGGCCTTTCAATTGCGCTGGCATTGAGCGTACCGGAGGAGCTGGGGCGTAACTGGATTCTGGTTGCGACCTATGTGGTGGTAGTGTTTTCCATTGTTGTGAAGGGTGGGTCGATGGACCTGTTTCTGCAACGCTTTCGTGGGCATATTACGGATCAGGCTGCGTGAGTGTGTGCGCTGAAAGCGAGCCGCGCGGGTGGCGGTTTGCCTGCCCGCGTGGCTTGCTTTCTTAGTTACATTGGAAAGTCCGTGGAGGCAGAGACTGTGCGCCACTCCTCTACGTTCTTGGCGTCGCGTTGCAGGCGGTCTTCCATCCATGCGATAGCGTCGCTGCCCATAAGTAGATGCAGTGGCTGTTCCGGCTTGCTGGCGACATCCACCAGGACCTTTGCAAGCTTTGCCGGATCGCCTTCCTGCTGGAGGCTTTTGCCGTTGAGCCAGGCCTGCATCTGTTCCAGTCCCGGCGCGTACTCCGGTAGTGCAGCGTCGGTGTAGCGCACGGAGGTTGGCTCCAGGAAGTCTGTGCGGAAGAAGCCGGGTTCGACTGCCGTGACCTGAATGCCGAGTGGTTGCAGCTCGCCCGCGAGCGACTCGGACCAGCCCTCAAGCGCGAATTTGCTGGAGCAGTAGAGCGATGCCATGGGTCCGCCCTTGAGACCGGCAACGGACGAGATGTTGAAGATGCGGCCGCTCTTCTGTTGCCGCATGCCGGGCAGGACGGCGCGTGTGACGTGCATGGCGCCGAAGACATTCACGCTGTACTGCGCTTCGATGTCGTCAGCGGAGGCCTGCTCAAATGGGCCGAAGTGGCCGTAGCCTGCGTTGTTGACGAGCACATCGATATGGCCGAAGCGCTCGATGCCGGCTGCTACTGCTGCCGTTGATTGTGCCGGCACGGTCACGTCGAGCGCGACGGCCAGCAGGTGTTCCTGCGTACCCAGTGCTGACGTAATCTTTGCCGCGTCGCGCGCGCCTGCGATGACCTGGTCACCCGCTGCCAGTGCTGCCTTTGCGATCTCAAGACCCAATCCGCGGCTTGCGCCTGTGATCATCCAAACCTTGCTCATTTCGTAGCTCCTTCTTGCTTACCCTGCTGAGGGTATGGGATCTGGTAAGGCAAGCGGTAGAACGAAGCGTGCTGATCCTTGCCTGATCCGCTCAGAGGTTGAACAAGGGAAAGAATCCTGAGCGACGATGGCAGCGTCTGAGGAGTATGACTTCCCTGCAAGAGCTGCAGCGCCGCATTGTGGACCATGCGACCGCGCCCATCACGGTGACGGCGGTGCCTGGCCTGTCGCTTTATCACGCGGACAGCGATGCGCCGCTGAGTGCGCAACTGATCTACACGCCGATGGTCTGCATCATGGCGCAGGGCGAGAAGAAGGTGCTGCTGGGTGACAGCGTCTTTCGATATACGCCGGAGAGTTACCTGGTGAGTTCGGTTGATCTGCCTGTGACGGGGCGCGTGTGCAATGCAGCACCGGGCCGCCCTTACCTTGCGCTGAGTCTTGCGATCGACACGCGTCTGCTGTCGGAGTTGCTGATGACGCTGCCGCCTGCTGCGACCGAGACGGAGCCACGCTGTGGGCTGGCGATTGGCAAGGTGGATGCGGCGCTGCTGGATTGCTTTGTGCGGCTGACGCGTCTGCTGGACGAACCAGGGGCGATTGCGATGGTGGCGCCGCTGATCGCGCGCGAGATCCTTTATCGCCTGCTGCAGGGTGAGCAGGCGCAGATGCTGCGGCAGATTGCCACGCAGGAGAGCCGCACCTACCAGGTGGCGCGGGTGGTGCAGTGGATTCGCGAACACTATGCCGAGCCGTTCAGCGCGCAGGTGCTGGCGGAGGTGGCGAACATGAGCCCTGCTTCGCTGCATCGGCACTTTCGCGCGATTACGGCGATGAGTCCGCTGCAGTATCAGAAGCAGGTGCGGCTGCAGGAGGCTCGGCGGCTGCTGGTGACGCAGGGTGAAGACGCCGCCACCGCGGGCTTCCATGTGGGCTATGCGTCGCCGTCGCAGTTCAGCCGCGAGTACACACGCACGTTTGGCAAACCGCCCCGGCAGGACGCAGCGCATCTGCAGTCGCTGGCCGGTGCGGTTGCCATTCCGTGAGTCCGCTTACTTATCGAACTTGCGCCACCAGATGTCTTTCACGCTGATCTTGCATGGTTGCGATTCGATCTCGAAGCCGATGAGGCCCATCTGGTTGTTGGCGTCGTTGGGGTCGTCGTCGATGAAGGTGGCCATGAGCTGGCCGTTCATGATGTGCATCATGACGCCGCCGCGGGCGATGATCTCGTAGTCGTTCCACTCGTTGGTTTTGACGTAGCCGCCGAGCGCGAGCTTGTCGCCGATGTTGGCGACGAGGCGGTTTCCCTTGCCGGGGAGCGCCTGCGTGACCTGGCCGCGATAGGCGAGGATGCCCTGCATGGTGTTTTCGGAGTACCACTGGCCGGTGTAGTTGGAGGCGGACTGGCGGACTGGAAACCAGAAGTCAGCCTGCGGGCCGGTGAGCAGCCACTTGGGCGGCGTGCCGTTGGGACCGGCGCCGGCGGGCTGCGGACGTGTCCATGCTTCGCCGGTGTGCGAGCGGTACTGGATGCCGCCACCGCCGCCTTTTTCAATCTTCATCTGCAGCTTGAGGTCGAAGTCTTTTGCCTTGTCAGCGGTGTAGACGATGTAGCTGTTGCCCTTGCGTTCTTCCTCTTTGGTTTCGCCGATCATGACGCCGTCTTCGATACGCCAGATGGAGGGGTCACCGTCCCAGCCCTTCATGGTCTTGCCGTCGAAAAGCTGCGTGTAGCCGGCGTGGTCGTCGATGTCGTAGGGCAGCGGGTCGTGGAACTTGGGCATGCCAGGGAGCATCTTGCCGCCGGGGCCGGGAGCGGGTGGACGCGCCGCTTCGGATTCGAGGGCGGGGGAGACGGCCTGTGCCGTCATGCGCGTGGGGGTGGCGATCAGGAGGGCTGCGAGGGCGAGCGACAGGCAGGGAAGAGCTTTGTGCATGAGTTTGGGGCCTTCCTTTTGAGACGATTCAGCGACGTGCCAGTCTAGAACCGCCGGGAGGGGTTTGGCGATTGGTTTTGTGGATGAGTGAAGAGCGGTTCGCGCTTTGCGCGAATTCCCACCTTAGCTTCGCGAAGGTGGGGCACCCGGTTTGGTGGTTGCGCTTGGTGGCTTGCGGTCGCACGCGAACCCACCCTTTGCTTCGCAAAGAATGGGGCACCCGGTTTGGTGGTTGCGCTTGGTGGCTTGCGGTCGCACGAGAACCCACCCTTTGCTCGCAAAGAATGGGGCACCCGTCATTCGAGCCTATGCGGGGGAGGCTGCTGATGGGTTTGGTGCGCGGGACTGCATCTCGATGAGCATGTTGATGAGGGTGAGGGCGGCTGGGGTTACGCCTGGGATGCCGCTGGCCTGGCCGATGGTCTGGGGACGGACGCGGTCGAGCTTTTCCTGGATTTCGCGGGAGAGGCCGCTGACGCCTTTGTACTGGAAGGATGCGGGGATTCTGCGGGACTCTGAGCGCTTGAGTTTTGCGATGGCGCGGAGTTGCTGGTCGAGGTAGCCGGCGTACTTGATCTCGGTCTCTACGGCGCGCAGTTCGTTGCGGACGCGCGAGGTCATGGGCTCGGCTGCGTAGTCGTGGAGGCCTGCCTTTGCGAGGGGTTCGCGGAGGGAGAGGATTAGCTGCTCGATGCTGACTTCGGGGCGCTTGAGTAGGTGGGCGAAGGTCTGGCCTTTTAGGTTTGTGGGATCCCACATCGCTTCAGGATTTGGGGCTGTGATCTTCTTGCCGCTCCGATCCCACTCATCCGCGTTGCGTAGGAATGGGGCACCCGATTTTGTGGCTGCTTCAGGATCGGTGTCTTCTTCGGTTGCTTGCGGACGGGATTCGCTTGCTGCGCTTAAACGTTTTGATAGTTGCGCAACTGTCGAAGTGTCGATGCGGGTGGTCTCAAGGAGGACGGCCATGGCGGCCATGCGGGCCTGGCGGGCTTCGTAGCCTGCCCATGCTTCGTCGTCGATGAGGCCAAGGCGGCGGCCGTAGGGTGTGAGGCGGCGGTCTGCGTTGTCGATGCGGAGGTGCAGGCGGAACTCTGCACGGCTGGTGAACATGCGGTAGGGCTCGTTGGTGCCCTTGCTGATGAGGTCATCGATGAGGATGCCGGTGTAGCCTTCGCTGCGGTCGAGTGTGAAGGCGGACTCGCCCTTGACGTTCAAGGCCGCGTTGATGCCGGCCATGAGGCCCTGGCAGGCTGCCTCTTCGTAGCCGCTGGTGCCGTTGATCTGGCCGGCGAGGTAGAGGCCGTCGATGCTTTTGACCTTGAGGGAGCGGTCGAGTTCGGTGGGGTCGATGGCGTCGTACTCGATGGCGTAGCCGGGGCGAAGCATGGTGGCGTTTTCGAGGCCGGGGATGGAGTGCACCATGTCGAGCTGCACTTCGGCGGGCAGCGAGGTGCTCATGCCGTTGACGTAGATCTCGTCGGTGTCGAGGCCTTCGGGTTCGAGGAAGAGCTGGTGCTGCAGCTTGTCAGGGAAGCGGACGATCTTGTCTTCAATGGACGGGCAGTAGCGCGGGCCGATGGCTTCGATCTGGCCGCTGTACATGGGCGAACGGTGCACGTTGTCGCGGATGAGTTCGAGGGTGCGCGGCGTGGTGTTGACGATGTGGCAGGGGATCTGGCGGAGTTGCGGCACGCCCTGCGAGCGGAACGAAAACGGTGTGGGGTCGGCGTCGCCAGGCTGGACTTTGAACGGGGTCCAGTCGATGGTGCGGCCGTCGAGGCGCGGCGGTGTGCCGGTTTTGAGACGGCACTGGCGGAGGCCGAGCTTCTTGAGGTTCTCGCCGAGGTGGACGGATGCGGGTTCGTGCGGGGTGCGGCCGGCGCTGGTCTTCTGTTCGCCGCAGTGGATGAGGCCGTTGAGGAAAGTTCCGGTGGTGATGACGACGGCGCGGGCGTGGAGTTCGCGGCCATCGCGGAGTTTCAGGCCGGTGCAGCGGCGTGGGGATTCAGGGATATTCGATTCCCACATCTCAGAATCGAGATGTGGGGCACCCATATCTGTGCCGCTACGGTCCCACACATCCGCTTTGCGTATGTATGGGGCACCCGGTTTTGTGCCGCTGCGGTCGGTGTCAGATTCTGGGGTTTCGTCCTTTGCTTTCAACAGGACATCCACAACCTCTGCTTCGACGAGGGTGAGGTTTGGGATGGTGTTGAGAAGGTTCCGCATGTGGACGCGGTAGAGGGCTTTATCGCATTGGGCGCGGGGTGACCAGACGGCGGGGCCTCGAGAGGTGTTGAGGAGCCGGAACTGGATGCCGCTGGCATCGGCGATGAGGCCCATGACGCCACCGAGGGCGTCGACTTCGCGGACGAGATGGCCCTTGGCGACGCCGCCGATGGCGGGATTGCAGCTCATCTGGGCGACGAGTTCGATGTTGAGTGTGAGGAGGGCGGTCTTCAGGCCCATACGCGCGGCGGCCGCCGCGGCTTCACAGCCGGCGTGACCAGCGCCTACGACGAGGATGTCGAAATCCTGCGCGCTCTTTTCGTGGGTTTCGCTCACGAGTTTTATTTTACGAGGGTGGCGATGCAGCCATCCGGAGCCCAGAGCTGCTACTTCGCCGGTTCCGTGGTGGAGGTGATCTGTGGCGGTGCGAGCTGGTCGGGGTCGGGCGGGCGTTGGGAGAGCGGGCCGTGTTGAACGCTGGGGTCGAGTTTGGTGGGATCGGCTATGGGCATCGAGGTGCCGGCGGGGCGAATGAAGTAGCGTGGCTGGCCGATGCTGACGTTGAGGATGTGCTGGCCGGGGCCGAGGTTCTCTGGACGGTTGAACTCCACGATGTAGCGGCCGCGGACGAGTGTGACGAAGCGGTTGAGCGTTGTGGGCAGGGCGTGAGCGTCCGTTTCGAGGAGCATGCCACCACTGAACTCGCTCATGACGGCGAGATCGCTGGCGCTGGCTGGGGACTGCATGGGGATGGAGGTAAAGCCGCGGGATCCACGGCTGCCTGGGCCCGATGGGATGTACGAGGAGCCGGGAAGTGTGTGGCCGGGCGGTACCTTGCCGCGTTCTGCGACGGAGAAGATGGCGACGCCTGTGATGGTGGCGACGTTACGCGCTTTTTCCGAGCTGTAATCGTGGTCATTGTCGATGCCGTCCGTCACGGCGAGCAGGATACGGCGGCCGGGCTGCGTGGAAAGGCTGGCGGCGACGGTGGCGACGGATCTCCACAGGCCTGTGTTCTTCGAGCAGGAATCCATGGAGCGATTGGGCGGGGAGCCGGTGGCAGCAAACGCGGCGTAGGCCTGCAGCAGGGCTCGCTGCACGGGCAGCAATTCGCCGTGGCGCCGCAGGTGGCAGCCGTCGGTTTCGTAGAGGACGACACGATCTCGCTGACTGAGCAGACCGGGTGTGAGTGCAGCCAGTGCGTCGGCGAGCGCGGGCAGAAGACTGTTGGGGTGAGTGCGATCAATGAGGATGGCGAGCGTGATGGGGTCGTCACCCTGGAGACGAACGAGCCGCGGGCGGACGGGCTTGAGCTCGTCGAACTGGATGGTGAACTTGTTCGGATCGACTGGTTTTACCGGCTGCAGGAACGGATCGAGGATGAGGACCGGAATCTGGAGCAGGTTGGTATAGACGCGGAAGAGTGCGGGGTCGGAGTCGTGGTCAGAAGCAGGCGGCGTCTGCGCGTGTAACGCCTGACAGGCGCAGAAGAGGGCTGCCACGGCGAACGCCGTAAGCCAGCGCGGGCGGCCTGGAGCCTGTGTGAACAAGGGTATTGCTCCGACGTTGGAGAGCCGGGGGAAGTCTCACACAGGACGGATACGGTGGGCAAGCGGGTTGTTGCTGTTATTCGAAGCGAGGCAGGTGGCGCAGTTCGCCAGCCGGAACGGGTTCGGTTGGGCAGCCGGATTTGACCCAGGCTCGCAGCCCACCTTCGATGACGCGGACGCGGGTGCCACGGGTTTCCATGGCGTGTGCGATGCGGATGCTGGTGGCGTCGCGGACGCAGGAGCAGTAGACGTAGATGTCGCACTCGGGCGCGAGGGTCTCGCGAAGCGCGTCGAGTTCGGCACCGAGGCGGTTGGGTTCGACGCGGATGCTGTTCTTGATGCGCTGCATGCCGGGGTCGTAGTAGCCGTGGGAGCGAACGTCTGCGATGACGATGGGGCGCGAGGGATCGGGGTTTTCGAGGCGCTGGACGACTTCATCGGCGGAGACGCGCTGCACGTTGCGGTACCGGCGGTCGCGCATCTTGATGAAGGCCCACAGCGCTGCGTAACCCGCGAGCGCCACCAGGACGAAGCCGAGCGCGACGTGGCCGACGACGGCGAGGGCCTGGGTGACGAGCTTGATGTAGTGGCTGAGGAAGTAACCGACGGCGATCCAGGTGCTGACGTGGAGCATGGCTCCGCAGAAGTCGAGTGACCAGAACTTGAGCGGGCGCATGTTGAGGCTGCCAGCGAGCGGTGGCGCCATGCTGTTGAGGCCGGGGATGAAACGGGCAACGAGGAGGACGCGGGGGCCGCGCTCGTAAAAGAAGTCCGCCGAGCGGAAGATGCAGACTTCCGGATCGATGGTGAGGCGGCAGAGACGGCCGAGGAGCCACCAGCCAGTAAGACGTCCGCCGGAGTACAGAACCGTGGCGCCGATGCTCTCCGCGAGGACGCAGAGCGGGACGAGGATGAACAGGCTGAGTGAGCCGCCGTGAGCTGCAGCACCGCCCAGGATGAGGGCGAGTCCCGCGGGCAGAGGGAGACCAAGTGCCGAAATGAGAAGGAGGCCGGCGACGGAGAGATATCCATGCGCTGCTACCCATGCTGCCAGACTCATGGTTGTCCCTGTGTGTGCCTTCGCAACTAGGATGCGGAATGTGCCGAGGGTATGGCTTGCATTGCAGAATGACGTGACCGGCAAACGCGCCGGAGTTGGCAGCATCCAATTTGTTTCCGTGTGGCGGTTGCCCTGCATCCTGCAAGGGTGTTGGATGGGACACATGCGCCAAGGCGAACAGCCAGAGCGAGCGATGAGGCAGACGAGATGAGTACGAACCCGCCCCACGATCCAGAGCTGAACAGTTCCGGCGCGGAACCAGTGTATGGCCCTGCGTACACTGCGGCCGCCGGTACGGAGACGCAGACCACCGAGGGCGAAGGCAGGCGGTCGTCTGGAGAGCGCGCTGTTGCGCCGGAAGCGGAGGCGAGTCGCGAGGCTCGAACTCAGTCTGCGACGGACGAGGGGTCCTCACCGCCGTATACCGCACCGTATCCGCCCTACCCGTATGATCCGCCGCCGGCGTATGGCTTGCAACCGAACCTGGCGGCTGGCCTGGCTTATATGACGCTGGTGCCTGCGGTCTTCTTCCTGCTGGTGGAGCCGTACAAATCGAACCGGCTGGTGCGATTCCACAGCTTTCAGTCGATCTTCTTTTTCCTGGCCGTGGCGGCGTTGCATGCGATCGAGAATGTGCTGGATGCTTTGCTGCCGGTTGTGATGGCGTATTCGATCATCAGTGTGGTGTCGCTGGTGTGGCTGGCGACGTGGCTGGTGGCGGTGGTGCAGGCATTTGGCGGGAAGCCGTACCAGCTGCCGTGGATTGGGCGGTTTGCGGAGAAGGCTTCGAGCGGCGCGACGCTTTAGCTGCTCTACCAGTCGTAACGCAGGCCGAATTGCAGGCGGCGTTCCCGGTTCGGGCTGGCGGCGGAGCTGGTCGGTGTGCCGAAGGGTTTGCTGGTGAGGCCTTCTGCGGCGATGGTTGCCGCGTCCTGAAAGGTGAGCGGGACGATGCCGTCGGTGCCTGCGGTGCCGATGAGGAATGCGCGCTGTTGCACGGCGGTCAGGTTCACATGGTTGAGCAGGTTGAAGGCCTCAGCGGTGAGGCGGAGGTGTGCGCGTTCGCCGGTAGTGAGGGTGCGTGCCAGCCGGAGATCAAGCGTGGAAGACCATGGCAGGCGTAGCGTGTTGCGACCGACACTGGGCAGGTAGGTGGCGCCGCCAGAGCCGTTGAGGGACTCTCGTCCGCCGGTGAGCGCGGAGCCGCCGCTGAGTTTGTAGCTGTAGGGCCGGCCACTTTGTGCGATGACGACGGGTGCGAGAGACCAGCCGTTGATCACGGCGTTCGCCAGGCGAGCGCGTGCGTGTGGCTGCCAGACAGCGGTGGCGACGATACGGTGGGTGTGATTGAAGTTTGAGGGGGCTCGGTCGTAAAGCGGCTGGACGGGGTCGAGTTGCGCGTCTTCGTCGGGTGCAGAGCTGGTGCTGCGGAGGGTGTCGAGTGCCTTCGACCAGGTCCAGGATGCTCGCAGGTTGAGGCTTGTGGCGGTGCTGTGGTCGAGTTGCAGGGCGAGCGCGTTGTAGCTGCCGTTGCCGTTGGAGAGCAGCGCCGTGACTGGGCCGAAGGCGTTGGTGAGGCGTGCGGTGTAGAGCGGGATGTGGGAGACGTCGCCGTTGCGTGCGCCGGGTTCGCCACCGCTGCGGATGATGCGGAAGGCGATGTTGGCGGCGCTGGGAGCGATGTTGAGTTCGGTGGTGTTGGGTAGTTGGCGGTTGAGGGCGACGACGTAGGTTGCGCTGAGGGTGGTTCGGTCGGCGATCTGGTGCGTGAGGGAGAGTTCGCCGGTCTGAACGGCCGGGAGCTGGAAGCCGTGGGCGACCATGGTGGCTGCGCCTGTCTGCAGTGCGCCGAAGGGCGAGCAGATGAAGGTGGCTGGATAGCCGAAGTTGGTGCCGGCGCTGGCGCATGCGGGGTCAAGGATGGTGCGCGGTGTGAGGCGTAGGGAGACCTGACTTTTGGGTTGAGCGGTGTTCTCGAGCAGTTGCTGGAGCGTGCGGCCGGGCATGTCGCCGAAGTGATAGCCGTAGCTGACGCGCACCATGGTGCCGTTGCCGACGGCGTAAGCGATGCCGAGATGCGGCGCGAGATTGTTGGTGTCGGACGGCATGGTCGATGTGGTGGCGACGGTGCTGAATGCGGCGTCAAGCGCGGTGTTGGGTGTTTGTGTGGGTGGTAGGCGGAGGTACTCGTAACGTACGCCGGCGTCGATGCGGAGGTGCGGCGTGACGCGCCAGCCGTCGCCTGCGAAGACACTGAGGGCGGTGGTGTGGAAGCGGGTCTCGGGCACTGTGCCGAAGGTCTGCGTGAAGCTGCGGAAGCAGAAGAGGTGCACGGCCGCGTAGATGGAGGGGCAGCCGCCGTTGGGGTAGCTGGTGGCGGAGTAGGTGAAGTCGGTGATGAAGTCGACGAGACCTCCCGCGCGTCCGCTGGTGGTGCCGCTGGTGTAGTCGTAGGCGCCGCTGCTGGCTTCGCGTGCGCCGATGCGTTCGTCAGTGCCGTTGACCGCTGCGCCGAGCGTGATGGTGTGGGCGCGGCCGGTGTAGTTGAGGTGCGCGGCGAACTCGGTGATGCGCTCGTCGGGCTGGCGGCGCGCGCCGAGGGATGCGGAGCTGCCGAAGCTGAAGGATTCGGCGACGGCGACCTGGGGCGCGGCACCGCCGGGGCCGGTCTTGGGCTCGTTGATGAGCGGTTGCGGTAGCTGGACGAAGCTGGCGTCGCGGCTGTAGCTGGCGTGGGCCTGGGCGAGCCAACGGCGTGAGAGCGCAAGGGTGGCTCGCAGGAGTCCTGAGTCGGCGTGGACGAAGATGTCGCCGATGCTGCCGCGGCCGTGAGCCAGGACGGGGTCTGACCGCTGGCCGGAGGGTGCGCTGAGGCGGGTGTGGGCGAACTGTGCAGTGAGGATGGTGCGCGCGCCGGGGTGCCAGTCGATGCGCGGCAGGAGGGCGAACTCGTCTGCATTGCGGGGGATGGGGCCGGTGAGGCTGTCGAGGAAGGCGAGAGCACGAGTGGTGGCGGTGGCAGCGACGCCTCGGTTGGCGAGGAGTGCTGTCTGAATGGCGGTGAGGTTGAAGAAGGCTGGGTCGCTGGGCGAGGAGATTGCCGGGAAGCTGCGGCGCTGGCCCTCTGCCGCGAGGAAGCCGAAGAGATGTTCGTGGGGCAGGAGCGGGCCTCCGACGGAGGCTCCGAACTGTTCGCGCCGATCGCGTGGTTTGACAGGGGCGGTGGTGGGTTGGCCGTTGTTGTAACGGGTGCTGACGGCGAAGGGATTGGACGCGCCGACGCCGCTGTTGCGAAGGAGGAAGAAGGCTGAGCCGTGGAAGGCTGTTTCGCCCCGGCGGGTGACGGTGGTGACGGAGCCGCCGGCGTCGCGGCCGAGGGGAGTTCCGGCACCGATGGCGCGCACCTGGAACTCCTGCACGGCCTCTTGCGGGACGGTGAAGGGGAGGACGCGTCCACCGCGAGGTTCGCCGTCAAAGGCCCGGGTCATGTTGGCGCCGTCGAGTGTGTAGCGGTTCTGCGAGGGTGCGATGCCGCGGAAGCTTAGCTGTGGGGAGTCGGCGTCGGGCGACGCGGTGTTGGCTTCGTCGGGCGGGGTGTCTTCGCTGCTGACGAGTGGGGTTAGCGGCGCGAACTGCTGGAAGCGGCGGCCGTCGAGTGGCAGGAGTTGGAGATCAGTGGGTGAGAGGTTGGCATTTACTGGGGCGTCGAAGCCCGGGAGATCGTCTGCGGCAGGCACTTCGGTGGTCTGAGAGATGGTGCCGATTGTCAGCTTCGGATTGATGCGGAGTGTTTGGCCGAGGGCTACGTCTGCTCGGTCGATCTGCAGTGGGGCGAAGCCACCGGCGTTGATCTGGATGCGGTATGGGCCGGGTGGCAGGGCTGCGAGGAAGAACTCGCCGAGCTGGTCTGTGGTGGTGTGGCGGGTGGCGCTGGTGCTGTCTATGAGATCGAGCGAGGCTCCATGTATCGCTGCGCCGGTGGTGTCATGCACCAGGCCGCTGAGTGCTCCGGTGGTGGTGTCCTGCGCGTGGGCGGCGTGGGCACCGAGCAGTGCGAGGCCCAGCAGCGGTGCGGTGAAGCGGTGAGACGGGCGCACACGCGCTCTCCATGGATGACCTGTGAGGCAGGTCCTGGCGGTTTTGAGTTCTGATTTGCAGGGAGCGTATCAGAACGGTGTTTCGGAGTCCGCCCGGTGGAGAACGATGCGTCATGGGAAACAAAAGGGCGGTGGCCTAAGCCACCGCCCTTCCGATGCTGCTTACGGCTGGTTAGAAGTGGAAGCGGGCTCCCACCTGTACCTGGCGCGGGCTGTAGGCAAGGTTGCTGTTGACAGCGGTGCGCGTGCCGAAGGCCGAGTTGTAGACCAGGCTGTTGCCTGTGGCCGACGTGGTGACGTTGTAGGCCGAGGTATTCACCTGGGTGGTGTTGTAGTGGTTGAGGATGTTGAAGCTCTCGATGAGCAGTTCGAAATTCATGTTGTCGCGAATATCGAAACGCTTGGAGAGGCGGAGATCCGCAACCCATGTCCGGGGAAGACGGAAGGTGTTGCGGCCGAGGATGGGGATACGGAAGGCGCCGTTGGAACCGTTCACGCCGCCGCCGAGTGCGGAGAGTGCGGCACCGTTGTCACCGCGAGCCGTGGTGGGCGTTCCGGAGCTTGCGGCCGAGTAGGGCAGGCCGCTTTGGCCAGCGAAGCTCGGTGCAATCTCATACGAGTTCAACAGGTAGCCAAGCGGTCCGTGAACGAACTTCGGCGTGGTGTAGACGGCGTAGGCGACCAGGCGGTGCGGCACGTTGTTGTCAGAGTTGCCGTAGTCAAGGCTGGGATTCAGCGGATCGGTGAAGGCATTCGTCGAGGTGAACGTGGTGCTGTTTACACCGTTGTCCAGCGCGTGCGAGTAGGTGTAGTTCACGTTGAAGGACAGGCCCTGGTAGAACTGGTGCTTCGCTTCCACTACGACTGCATGGTAGCTGGAAGCTGCCTGACTGATGATGGCCGTGATCGCGCCGAAGCAGCCATTGGGACGGCCGCTGTTAGCGAAGGAGTTGGGTCCGTTCTGTGTGCAATTGGCACCCGTTCCACGCTGGTAGAAGCGCGTAGAGAACTGGCGGCCCGCTGCGAGCGGACCGGCGCCGGTTGCGTCAGCCACCGAGTAGGTCACGTTGTTCGTTGGCGTGGGCAGGTTGGCATCCACGAAGTTCGGCATCTTGCGGCCGAGAGCGCCGATGTAGCTGGCGCCGATCATGGTGTGCCAGCCGAGATCGTGCTGGATGGAGAGGTCGAACTGCTCCGAGTACGGATTCTGGAAGCCGGGCTGGAAGAAGGTGGAGGCGGGAGCCGCACCTGCTGTGCCGATGCTGCCCACAATCTGCGGGAACGAAGGAGCGCCCGCCTGCGTGGAGGTGTAGTTGAACGTAGCCTGCGAGACCGGCTGGCCGTTGACCTGGTTCAGGTTGCCGGTGCTGGTAAGCGCGCTGTAGATGGTGGAGTTGATGGTGCGGCCGTAGAAGATACCGAATCCGCCGCGGATGGAGGTCTTGCCGTTCCCGGTGGGGTCAAAGGCAAAGCCGACGCGGGGAGCGATGTTGTTCTTGTCCGACGGCATCTGGCCCGTCTGAGCAATCGCGCTGGATCCGAAGCTGGTGCCGTTGACAGGCACACCGGCGAAGGTCTGCGGGAGGAGCTGCAGCTCGTAGCGAACACCGTAGGTGATGCTGAGGCGCGGCGACGCCTTCCACTCATCCTGCGCGAAGACACCAATGTCGTGCGTGACGAAGTCGAAGGAGAGCGGACCGAAGGCCTGCTGGTAGCTGTTGTAGTTCTTCGCGCGTACCTGAACCGCGGGGTTGGTGCTCTGTCCGAGGATCAGGTCGGTGAAGTAGCTCTGCGGATTGTTGTAGCTGAAGGAGCCATACTGCGTGCGCAGGTTGGTGCTGAGGTCGTACGTGTGCAGGTAATCCACACCGAACTTGACGTTGTGCGAACCGCGTGACCAGTTGGCGGTGTCGGCTACCTGCCAGCGACGCTCATCCGGATACTTGGAGCGCTGCAGGAAGGTTGCAGTGCCGAAGTTGAAGCCGTTGGTGATGAAGACGGCAGGCGGCAGGCCCAGGGGATTGGTGTAATTGCCGGCACCGTTGCGAAGCAGATTGTTCTGCTCGTAGGGGGTGGACGGCGTCTGCGCAAACTCATACTCGAAGTCGCGACCGTACTGGTAACGCAACTGGTTTACGAGGCTGTTCGTGATGGTGGTGTCCAGCTTGGCTACGCCGAAGGTGAGCTTGACGAAGTCATCGCCGAAGGAGCGTGTGGCGTAGTTATTCGTAGCCTGCGTCTGAATGCCGGCGGGCGATGCCCAGTTGAGGCGGTTGACCTCAAAGGATGCGCGGTTGCGGCCGTTGATCTGCCAGTCGACCTTGGGGAACAGGATGGTCTGTTCGCCGGTACGGGGAACGGGTCCGAGCATGGTGTTGAGATCGGCCAGGCCGCCCGTGTAACGCGTGACTGCCTGCGCGTACGAGGTGACGATCCCGGCATTGCTGAGGTTCGTTGCCAAGGTGCAGGCGGCGGCGTCGATGGTGGACGGCGCAGCAGGATTGGTACCACCGGTGGTGGGGTTGGTCTGGCCGCAGACCTTGCCCGCCGGCAACACAGCGTCTGGCGTCGCGAAGAACGAAGCCGGGCTGGTGGCGATGCCGGTGCCGGGGAAGTTACGGATGAATCGGTCGCCAGCGAAGAAGAAGAAGAGCTTGTCGCGCAGGATGGGGCCGCCGATGCTGCCGCCAAACTGTTTGCGCCAATCCTTGGGCTTGATGACGTTGCTGACGAATGCGCCGCTGCTGTTCTGCGTGGTGAGAACGGTGGTCGGGCTCTTCGTACCCCAGCCAGCATCACGGTCGCGGAAGTACAGATCGCCGTGGAACTTGTTGGTACCGCTCTTGGTGATGGAGTTCACGACGCCGCCAACCGCGCGTCCGTATTCCACCGTGTAGTTCGAGGTGTTGACCTGGAACTCCTGGATGGAGCTCTGCGCCGTGGAGTAGCCAGCACGGGTACGTCCGCGCTCTTCACCGAAGAAGGCCTGGTTGTTATCTGCGCCGTCGATGGTGATGTTGTTCTGCAGGACGCTCTGGCCGCGGAAGCTCAGGAGGCCGAAGCCGTCCGTGTTCGACACGACGCCGGGCGTCAGGGCTGCGTAGCTGGACCAGCGGTAGTTATTCACCGGCAGGTTGCCAAGGATCTGCAGATCGATGACGGTGTTGAAGTCCGGCGAGGTGGTGTTGATGGCCGGGACTTCGCTGGTGACGGTTACTTCCGTGGTGGTGCCGGCGGGTGCCAGGTTCGAATCGACATTCGTGAGCAGACCGACCTGGACGACAACGGCGCTCGACTTATATCCACCGAATCCGGGTGCCGAAATTTCGATCGTGTAGCTGCCGGGCTGCAGGTGGATGGCGCGGAAGTAGCCCTGATCGTCTGACTTGACCGTCTGGGAGGCATTGGTGCCGTTGTTGGTGACGGTGATCTGCGCGCTGGGTACGATGGCGCCGGTTGCGTCGTGCACTGTGCCGCCAACGGCACCGTCAACTGCACTCTGCGCGTGGGCGGCGCTGCCGAGGGCTGCGGCGCTCAAAACGCACGCGAACGCAAGGCTGCGAACAAATTTCTGGTGAGTCATTGGGTCTCCTGAAGGTGTTACTGCGCGTGCTCTGCGGCACGTCGAACTCTACGGACATCCGGGGCAAGAATCGTACAGGTACGCCCGTCGGGGAGTTTCCAGCTTGGCATGTTTCTGTCAACGTCGCGTGAACGACCCTGGGGGTGGTTTAACAGCTGCTGGGCTTGATGATGCTGCCAGTATCGCAGTGACGAGGCCCTTTTTCCAACAAAGTTGCCCTTTTGCGCGCAATGAAGGGAGCGTTAGTCCCGTTTTTGCCCTGCTGGAGGCCGCGCGGCGCTAAACTAGAAAAAGGGCCAAAATGTTCATCGACGAAGCACGAATCCGGATTAAGGCAGGCGACGGCGGCAATGGCTGCATGGCGTTCCGCCGCGAAAAGTTCGTCCCGCGGGGCGGGCCGTCGGGTGGCGACGGTGGCCACGGCGGCGACATCCTGATGCGTGCATCGGAAAAGCACAACACGCTGGTGCACTTCCGGTTCAATCCGGAGCACAAGGCGCAGCGCGGCATCCACGGCGAAGGCAGCAACATGAGCGGCGCCAGCGGCGAGCACACGGTCCTGAGTGTGCCGTTGGGAACCGTTGTGTATGACGAAGACACGGGCGACATGCTCCATGACTTCCAGTACCCCGACGAGCAGATCGTTGTGGCTCGCGGTGGGCGTGGTGGTCGCGGCAATCAGCACTTTGCGACACCGACGCACCAGGCTCCGCGCGAGCATGAGCTGGGCCGGCCGGGCGAGGCGCGGAACCTGCGGCTGGAGCTGAAGCTGCTGGCCGACGTGGGTCTGCTGGGCTATCCGAATGTGGGCAAGTCGACGCTGATCTCGCGCCTGAGCGCGGCCAAGCCGAAGATTGCCAACTATGCCTTTACGACGCTGGAGCCGAATCTGGGCGTGGTGAAGGTGGGCGACTTTCCGCATGAGCAGTCGTTTGTGATTGCCGACATGCCGGGATTGATTGAGGGCGCGAGCCAGGGTGCGGGGCTGGGTATCCAGTTTCTGCGGCATATTGAGCGCACGAGCGTTCTGGCCCACCTGGTGGATGTGAGTGATGCCAGCGGCCGCGAAGATCCGGTGGAAGACTTCAAGATCATTGCGGGCGAGCTGAAAGAGTTTGGGCACGGGCTGGATAAGAAGCCGGTGCTGGTGGTTGCAGCGAAGATGGATGCGGTGAATCCAGACAAGCTGAAGAAGCTGACGGCCTTTGCCAAGCGGCGGAAGCTGCCGTTCTTTGCGTTGTCGTCTGTGTCCGGCGAGGGCATCGAGGCGCTGAAGTTTGCGCTGGGTAAAGCCGTGCAGGACTTCCGCAGCGGCATCCCCGTCGCTCCGCCGCCGCCGCCGCCGGCGAAGAAGCACAAGAGCCCGTACCCCGCCCCGCTAGCCAGCAAGAAGTCTTCGCGGTAGCGGGCGGTCTACGCTGCCTGGGCGGGCAGGGCGAGAAGCCCGCCAAAGGTCGCGGCAGAGACTGCTTTGCCGAAGAGATACCCCTGGCCTTCCTGACAGAGTTCGCCTCGCAGGAAGGTTCTTTGTTTCTCCGTCTCGATGCCTTCCGCGATGACCAGATAGTTGAGACTGCGGCCCATGGCGATGATGGCGCTGACGAGCAGGGCGTCACGCTCATCGTCAGGAATGTAGCTGACGAAGGATCGGTCAATCTTCAGCACGTTGATCGGGAATTGCCGCAGGTAACTGAGGCTGGAATAGCCAGTGCCGAAGTCATCGACGGCGAGCCGGATGCCCATCTGACTGAGCTTTCCGAGCACGTCTCTTGAGGACTCGATGTTGCGGATGAGAACGCTTTCCGTGAGTTCCAGCTGCAGGCGACGCGGGTCGTAGTCCGTCTCGTCGAGGATCCTCCGGACGTTGTCTACGAAATCCTTGTCGCGAAATCCGATTGCGGATATGTTCACCGCTACTGTGATTTCATCATTCCCCGCAGCCTGCCATTCGCGGGTCTGCCGACATGCTTCGCGCAGAACCCAAAGATCGATGGCGATGATCAGCCCGGAGTCTTCCGCGGCATTGATGAACTGGCCTGGGAAGAGAAGGCCGCGCTCCGGGTGCTGCCAGCGAACCAGGGCCTCTGCTCCGATGACCTTGCCGGTTTCTAAATCGACCTTCGACTGGTAGTGAATGACAAACTCCCCCAGTTGAACGGCACGCCGGAGATCCGAGTCGAGGTCTCGGATGCCGAGGGCCTGCTGCGCCAGTTCCGGTGTGAAGAACTGGTAGTTGTTCCGATTGCTGTCTTTCGCGCTGTACATGGCCATGTCGGCGTTATGCAACAGGGTTTCGGCATCTGCACCGTCGGTTGGGTACATGCTGATGCCGATGCTGGCGTTGATCTGGACCGTCTCGCCACCGATGATATGTGACGCTCTGAGTTTCCGGAGGAGCTTTTCGGCACTCTTGCCGGCGTCCGCAGGTGTGAGGATGTCCGGAAGCAGTATGACAAACTCATCGCCTCCCTGTCGGCTTACCGTGTCTGAGGGACGGACAACGGACTTGAGACGATCTGCGACTGCCTTTAAGAGTTTGTCGCCTACGGCGTGGCCTTTCGAATCGTTAACCGACTTGAAGTGATCGAGATCGATAAAGAGGAGGGCAAAGGGCCGATGTTCGCGATCAGCCCGTGCGATGGCCTGGGCGATGCGACTGCTCAGGAGCAGGCGATTGGGAAGCGTGGTGAGGATGTCGTGGTGCGCGGAATGCGTCATCTGAACGCGCATGGCGCGCGACTCGCTGGCGTCATGACAGACGATGACCGCGCCGATGACGGCGCCGCTGCGGTCATGGACGGGAGCCGCAGAGTCTTCAATGGGCGCTTCGACACCGTCGCGTCGGATGAGGACGCAGTTCGGGTTGAGGCTGACGGTACGGTCTGTCTGAATGGCGAGTTGCAGCGGGTCTGGCAACAACTCGCGCGTTATGCCGTCGATGATTTGAAAGACCTCTGCAAGGGGTCTGCCGAGTGCCTCTTCCCGGCTCCAGCCGGTGAGCTTCTCCGCGCTCTCATTGAGGAAGTTGATGTGGCCGTGGATGTTCGTTGAGAGGACCGCATCGCCAATGGAGTTGAGCGTGATCAGGGCGCGATCTCTCTCCTCGAAGAGAGCATCTTCGATGCTTCTGCGTTCGATCGCATTTTGGAGCGCGCGCGTAACCGTGTAGTGGTCGAGATGTTCCGGAATGAGGTAGTCGGTGGCACCTTGCTCAAGGGCGGTAACGGCCTGATCCTCCTGATCCGGGTCGCCGAGGACCACGATGGGGATGGTGCGGGCGAATGCGAGCATCTGCTTGAGGTTGGCGATGCCAGTCCCATCCGGCAGGGAGAGTGCCAGGACGGCAGCGGATGCGGTCTGCCGTTTGATCTCCGTTAGACCTTCTTTGAGGCTCTGTACCCGCTTGATGGTGAATGTTCCACGATCTGTGTTGCTGAGCGCTTCGTGGATGCACTCTGCTGCCGTGTCATCCGACACGACCAGCAGGATCTCCGACGGAAGGTTAGATCCAGCACGCATAGAACCTTTGCTGTGGAAGATGGGGAACACCTCTGAGGCCCCTAATCCTACAACGACATAACCACCTCAAAGTTCGATGGCGAACATAAGCCTTTTGGTATCGCTTCCAAATTTTGAAGCGATCGAATCGGAGGAGGTTTATTATTACGCCCGGCCCTGGACCCTTTGCGGTGCTTGAAACGGTGTCAACCGCTCCTGGGTGGTCGGACCTCTGATACAAAGGTTGGCGTGAGTGCATTTCCTTTCAACGCGCTGCGAGCCGCGCTCGCTGTGGCACTGTTGCCGTTTGCCGGCCTGGCGCAGGAGACGGCGAAGGCCACACCTGCTGCATTGCAGAAGGAGAACGTCGTGCGCGGGCAGGCGGTTTATGTCCAGAACTGCGCGGCCTGCCACGGCACGGGCGCCAACGGCGGCGTTGGTCCGAACCTGCTGACGTCGGTTGTGGTCCGGCACGACACGGCGGGCGAAGAGATCGGCAAGGTGGTCCACGAGGGCCGGATGGATAAGGGCATGCCCGCCTTCCCGAAAATTACTGACGCCCAGGTGAGTGACATTGCGGCGTTTCTGCATGCGAAGATCCTGCTGGCTTCGCGCGCATCCGCACTGACCGGATCAACCATTAGTGCGAGCAATCTGATGGGCGGCGATGCTGCGGCCGGGAAGAAGTACTTTGCCGCGAAGTGTTCGCAGTGCCACAGCGCTACGGGCAATCTGGCCGGCGTGGCGAAGAAGCACGACCCGGCCGAGCTGCAGACGACGATGCTAATGCCAAAGGCTGGTCCGTTGACCGGATCGGTTACGGCTGAGGGCAAGAGCTTTACCGGGACCTTCCTGCATCGCGACGAGTTCACCGTGACGCTGCGCACTGCCGACGGCACGACACACACGTGGATGACGAATCACGTCGGCATTAAGGCCGATGACCCGTTGAAGGGCCATCGTGACCTGCTGCCCACCTACACCGATAAGGACATGCATGACGTCTTCGCGTATCTGGAAACGCTGCGCTAACGCGGTGGCGGGACGGCCTGCCTTCGTGACACTGAGTTGGGCTTGCAGTCTGGCTGTTGTGGGCGCGGCGATCACGCTCCCTGCGCAGACGAAGCCTGCGCCGCAGAGCATTGCGAATGTGGGCGATCAGTGGACCACGTACAACGGCGACACGAGCGGTCGCCGCTTCAGTTCCTTGGCACAGATCAACAGCACCAACGTGAAGAACCTGGCGCTGGCGTGGGCTTTTCCGACGCGCGGGCTGGCGGTCAAGGGAACGCCGCTGGTGGTGGACGGCGTGATGTACCTGACGTCGCCCGACAAGGCGTGGGCGATCGATGCCGGTACGGGCGTGCAGTTGTGGGCATGGAATCGGCCCAGCGATGGAAACCACATTGCGAACCGCGGTGTGGCCTATCTGAACGGCAAGGTATACCTGGGCACGCCGGATGCGCACCTGATCTGCCTGGACGCGAAGACGGGCAAGCAGGTGTGGGATGTGGTGATTGCCGATTCAAAGTTCAGCTACTACACCGCGGTGGCGCCGCTGGTGGTGAAGGACAAGATCGTCGTTGGAACGAGCGGCGACCAGTCGGATATTCCGCACTTTCTGGCGGCTTTCGATCCTGAGACCGGCAAGGTGGTCTGGCGGCTGGACACGATTCCGAAGGCGGGCGAGCCCGGTGCGGAGACGTGGCCGGATGAGAATTCGCGGCAGCATGGTGGCGGTCCGCTTTGGGTGACGGGCACGTATGACCCGGCGCTGAACCTGATGTTCTGGGGTACGGGCAATCCGCACCCGGTGCTGGCGGGCGATGTGCGTAAGGGCGCGAATCTTTATACGTGCTCGATCCTGGCGATTGATCCGGATACGGGCAAGATCAAGTGGTACTACCAGCCGAGTCCGCATGACACGCACGACTGGGACGCGGTGGAGACCCCGGTGCTGTTCGATGGCATGTTCAACGGCAAGCCTCGCAAGCTGCTAGCGCATGCGAGCCGCAACGGCTACTTCTTTGTGCTGGACCGCGCGACGGGCGAGCACCTGTTGACGTCGCAGTTTGTGGCGACCGATTGGGCGAAGGGCCTGGATGCGAAGGGTCAGCCGATCAGCGATCCGGCGAAGGAGTCTCGTGCGTCTGGATCGCTGGTGCACAGCGTGGGCAATGGCAGCACGAACTGGATGCCGCCGAGCTACGACCCGCAGACGGGGCTGTTCTATGTGAATGGTGAAGAGGGCTGGAGCTTCTGGTACTCGGACCTGAATGCGCAAGGGAAGCCGGAGGATCACCAGGGTGGCGGTGCGACTTCGCTGCTGGAGAACACGGTTCTGCTGGCGCTGGACTACAAGACGGGCAAGGAAGTGTGGCGGCGGCCGGCGGGCGATGCACGTGTGCTGGCAGGCGTGCTGACCACGGCTGGGCACCTGCTGTTCAGCGGGGATACGCAGGGGAATCTGTTTGCGTTGGATCCTGCTACGGGAAAGACGCTTTGGCATACGAGGCCTGGAGCGAACCTGAGTAACGGACCGATGACCTACCAGCTGGGTGGGAAGCAGTTTGTGGCGATGTCTGCCGCAGATACGCTGTATGTCTTCGCTCTGCCGGAGTGACCGCACTAGACTTGAAGGCATGACGCCAACGCCACGATGGGTACCGATCTACGATGCCGCTGCGCGGCCTTCGTCGTGGAATGAGCGCATGGCTGCGGGTGAGTATGCGGTGCACTTTTCACAGTCCGTTGGGGATCTCGACTCGCGGAGCTGCGCGATTCTGCCTTCGCTGGCAGACGCCGAGAGCTTTGCTCACGAGCAGGTGGAGCTGCATCCTGCGCTGCTGTCCCGGATTTTTGATCATCACGGTTTTGTGGGTGCGCCTGCGCTGGAAGTTGCGGGCAAGGCATACAAGGGACACAACGACATCACGCCGCGGTTTCGGCGGTGGGTGGGGTCTCTACTGTTCTTTACCGGTTCGATCCTGTTTGTGACAGATTGGGTGGCGGACTTCCGGTTCGACTGGCCTTCGGTGCTGGGCAGCCGGTTGATGATTCCGGGGCTGATCCTGCTGGTGACCGAGGCGCTGGTGATGCTGCACAATCGGCGGAAGCTTGCGGGACTGGGAGCGGGGAACGCCGTGGCGGCGAAGCGATAGATGCTGCTGGCGATGGCCATTGTTCTGCTGGTGACGCTGCTGTGCGGACGCGTTGCGCAGCGGCTGGGGCAGGCACGTGTGATTGGCGAGATGGCCGGCGGGATCCTGCTGGGGCCGTCGCTGCTGGGGCGGTTTGCACCTGCGGCTACGGCGCAGATCTTTACTCCGGCGGTGCTGTCTTCGTTTGAGGTTCTAAGCGCGGTCGGGCTGGTGCTGTACCTGTTCCTGATCGGTACCGAGATGGACCTGGGGCATCTGCGGATGCAGCGTGCGACGGCTTCGCTGACGAGCCTTTGCAGCATTGTGCTGCCGTTTGGGCTGGCGCTGCTGCTGGTTGCGCCGTTGCACGCTCGCTTCCCCGCTGGCGTTGTCAGTCCGCTGGCATTTGCGCTGTTTCTTGGCGTGGCGATGAGCATCACGGCGTTCCCGGTGCTGGCTCGCATCCTGGAAGAGCGGCGGTTGACGGCTACGCCGCTGGGCGCGACGGCGCTGTTGAGTGCTGCGGTGGACGATGTGGCGGCGTGGACTCTGCTGGCGGTGGCGCTGGCGCTGTTGCCTCATGCGGCTGCAGGGCCGACCGTTGGCAGGCGGCTGGTTTGGCTGGTGGCTTACCTGGTGGTGATGGCTGTGGGCGCTGCGCTGGCTCGCCGTTTCCTGCGTGGGAACGGTGGTCGGTCCTTGTCGGTGACAGGCCTGGGCGTTGCGGTGGCGGTAGCGTTGCTTTCTGCTTATGCGACGGATGCGATCGGGGTGCATCCGCTGTTTGGAGCGTTCCTGGCGGGTGTCTGCTTCCCTCGGGTAGCTCGGTGGCAACAGGGCCTGCGCGAGCGACTGGATGCGACGGTATCGACGGTGCTGCTGCCGTTTTTCTTTGCGCTGACTGGTATGCGGACGCGGCTGGATCTGCTGAACTCGCCGCGCGTGTGGGTGTGGACGGCGGTGATTCTTGCGGTGGCTGTGGCGGGCAAGATGGGCGGCGCGGTGCTGGGCGCTCGGTTGACGGGCGAGCCGTGGCAGGCAGCGCTTGCGCTGGGTGCGCTGCTGAATACGCGTGGCCTGGTGGAGTTGATTGTGCTGAACATTGCCCGGAATGCGGGTGTGTTTTCGCCGACGCTGTTCACGATGCTGGTGGTGATGGCGCTGGCGACGACTGCTATGACGACGCCCTTGTTGAATGCGCTGGGTGTGCGCGGCGACTGATACACCCTACTCATGCGCGAAAAGCGCATGAGCGGGGCACCCGCCACATCATGCGATGAGACCTACTGCGGCGCGGGCCCTCGTACGATCTGGACGAGGTCGTCGACGCGGAGCTGGCGGTTGAAGGCTGCTTTTACGTCTTCGGCGGTGAGGCGGAGATAGGTTTTGGCGGCGTTGTCCTGTTCGTTGAGGGGCAGGCCAAGCTGGGCGCGGGCGAGCAGCGCACCGGCGACAGCTTCTTCACTGGATTCCTGCAGTTGCAGACCGCGCAGCAGGAGTGACTTCGCCAGGGCCAGTTCGGCGGGGGTGACGTTCTCCGTGCGCATGCTGTTCAGGTCACGTTCGACTAGCTGGCGTGCCTTGGAGACGTTGGCCGGCTCGGAGCCGTAGTCGACCGTGTAGGTGGAGCGCGTCTTGGTGGCGCGCAGGCTGACGTCGACCGTGTAAACGTAGCCGGCTACCTGGCGCAGGTCGTGATACAAGCGGCTGGCGTAGAAACCTCCGCCGAGCACGTACGTGCCGAGCTGCATGGGGTAGTAGTCCGGGCTGAAGCGGTTGATCTGCAGCTCTTCGCTGAGGGTGACGGAGTCCTGCACCGCCTGCGGATCGCCGACGTTGGCGGCGGTGGCCTTGTTCGGCGGTACGGGTGGCAGGTCGACCTTCGGTTTTGAGCCGGTGGCGGTCCATCCGCCGAAGGCTTTTTCGATCTGCGCGCGGGCTTCAGCGGGTGTGATGTCGCCCACGATGACGATGGTGGTGAGGTCAGGCCGGAAGGCTGCCTGGCGGTACGCCTTCACATCGTCGAGCTTCAGCGCCATGACGGTTTCCGGCGTTTGGTCACGCAGGGTTGGATCGTCCTTTGGCAACAGTGCTTCGCTGAGTGCGCGGCGGGTGCGGTATGCGGGTGATTTCAGTTGCCCGGCGGTGAGCTCTGCCGTCTGCTTCTGGACCACGGGGAAAGCCTCGGCGGGCAGACCTGGATGGAGCTGGTTGTCGGCGAGCAGCTCGATGCCGCGGGCGAAGTGCTCCTTGAGTACCTTCAGGCTGAAGGTGAAGCCCGAGCCTTCGGTAGCGCCGATGTCGTCGAGGGCCTTCTGGAAGGCGACGCGGTCGAGCGTGGTGGACCCGTAGCCATAGAGGTCTTCGAGGACGTCGGCGACGCCCTCCTTGCCCTTGGGTGTGTCCAGATCTTCGTTGTGCTGGACGGCACCGGTCAGGGTGACGGTTGGGCTGGTGCGGTCAGTGCGCACGATCAGGCGCAGGCCGTTGGGCAGAACTTCGTCGCTGGGCAGGATCGCAGCGCGCGGGAGGCGGAGTTCTTCCAGCGGTTTGGCGGCCCAGTTGGGCAGTTCGACTGCCTTGGTGGGCGAGGCAGTGAGTTTCTCGCCACCGCCGAAGCCTTCCGCAGCAACGGCTGCGCCGCTGGGTACTGGCTTCAGCGTGGCGGTGATGGTGTTGGCGCGCAGCAGATACTGCTTTGCGACGCGGTTGACGTCGGCGACGGTGACCTTCTTGATGGCCTCAGAATCTTCATCGGGAGAGTTGCGCCCCTGGGCCGCGAGCGCCTGCGACCAAGCTGTTGCTAGTCCGGGGATGGAGTTGCGGCGGAAGGCGGCGTCGGTCAGTTCGCTGCGTTTGGAGGCTTCGACCAGGTCTGCGGGAATGCCCTTCTCCGCGTAGTTCTCGATGATGCTGCGTAGCTCTTTCAGAGCGGGCGCGGCGTCGCCTTCACTGGGGACGGCGACGAGGCCGAAGCCGAGGCTGGCCTTGGCGTAGGTGCCGGCCATGCCGAATTGCGCTCCAAGTGCTTTGCCTGCGGGCACCATGGCGTAGATGTCGCCGCGCTGGCTGCTGAGTACGTCCGCCAGCACCTGCGATGCGGCGTAGTCCTTTGACTCTGTGCCAGGAAGGCGATAGCCGATGACTGCGAGGGTGTACGGCAGGTTGCTGTCGAGGGTAAACGAGTCGCTCTTGACTGCGCCGAGCTTGATGGCCGGGCGCGTGGGCACGGGCCGCTTTGCGATGCTGCCGAAGTGCTGACGCACCTGCGCAAGGACGGCGGCGGGCTCTACGTCACCGACGATGACGAGGATGCTGTTGGCGGGCGAGTACCACTGGTCGTAGAACTTGCGGAGATCGGCGCCGGTGGTCTTGTCGAAGCTGGGTTTGGAACCAAGGGCGTCGTGCGCATAGGGTGTGCCGGCGAACATGCCTTCGTTGAGGCGCGTGATGAGTTTGTAGGTTGGCGAGGAGAGGTCGCGCTGGACCTCCTGCTCGATGGCGCCGCGCTCCTGATTCCACTCGGCGTCGGAGTTGTCGATGCCCTGCATGCAGGCGGCTTCGGCACGGATCGCCACTTCGACGTCGGTCGAGGGGACCGTTGCGTAGAACTGAGTCACGTTGCCCTGGGTGTCGGCGTTGTTGTCGCCGCCGAGCCGGGCGTAGATGGCAGCGGTCTGGTCGGCGGTCATGCCGGTGCAGCCGCGGAAGGCCATGTGTTCCAGCGCGTGGGCCGTTCCGGGAAAGCCAGTGGGCGTCTCATTGCCACCGGCAAGGACATTCAGTTCAACCGTGACGACGGGAGCCAGCGTGTTGCGGACGACGACCACCTTCATGCCGTTGGGTAGCGTCTCGCGCGTCACGTTGGCTTCGGCTGCAGAAGCGCGCGCGGGCGCGGGCTTTTGCGCGACGACGTATGGGACGGTGAACACAAGGCTGGCGGCGACGGCGGCAGAGGCGAGCGAACGCAACATGTGGTGAAAACTCCTGAAACTTAGACTGTAACCAATTACGAATGCGGTTGATGCGGTACGTGAAGTTTTCCTTGGTCTCTGATGTGCGGACGGCATCGGCGCAAAAAGGCAGACTGTTATAGTTTCGGCATGCCCACAGCCTGCCTTGCCCCCCGTATTGCTGCGTCTCGGTATGCGGCGAATCTGCAGTGGCCTTGCGGCATGCCGGATGGTTCCGGTGCGGAGCTTGCCTGGGGCTCTGCTGCGCGATGAAACTCAAGCGACTGTTTAAGATCCTGCTGGCTACGTTTTTGAGCCAGGGTGTGACTGTCATCTCGCAGTTGCTGGTGCCGCCGTTTTTTCTGCGTTATTACGGCAGCGGCATCTCCGTCTATGGTGAATGGCTGGCTCTGAGTGCCTCCGTGAACTACCTTGGCATGCTGAACTACGGCATCCAGACCTACGCAAGCAATGAAATGACGATCCTGCACAGCGCAGGGGACAACGACGGTGCGAAGGCGGTACAGGCAAACGCACTGCGGCTGCTGCTTGGGATCATTGCGACCTTCGCAGCCGTCGGTGCATTGGTATTTTTAATACCCGTGACGAGCTGGCTGAAGCTGCACCATGTCACGCCGGCTGCAGCGCAGCTTGCGCTGTACCTGCTGATACTGCAGATCGCGGTCAACATGATGTTCTCGCTGCTGACCAACGGGTACATGATGGTGGGTCTGCCGCATGTGGGGAACCACATGGCCAGCGGGCAGCGGCTTCTTTCCACCTTTGGCATGGCGTTTGCGATTTACCATCACGCATCGTTCGCGGTACTTGCCGGCGTACAACTTGGCTCACTGCTACTGTTCTCGCTGGTCGTACTGATCCACGTGAGGTTCGTGGCCCCTGTGCTGATGCCGAATTTGCGCTATGGCAGCTGGAAGGGTGTAACGACCATTCTGAGACCCAGCGGCCACTTTGGCCTGATCTCACTGGGCGGCTTCCTGACGTGGTCCATGCCCGTGATCCTGCTTCAGCGCACGCTGGGCGCGGAGGTGACAGGCGTCTTCGGACTTGTTCGTACGGTCTTCCAGATGTCGCGGCAGATTCTGATGATCGCCAGCAGCACCATCGGGCAGGACATCACGGAGATGTGGGGTCGCAAAGACTGGGTGCAGTTGCGGCGGCTGTACGACATGTCCGAGCGCGTCGTGCTGTTCCTGATCCCGGTGGTGACGGTGGGCACGTTGCTGCTTTCGCCACTCTTGTTCACTGTCTGGCTGCACAAGCGCGGAATGTATCAGCCGGAGCTGTGTTTCCTGATGGCGGTGATCTCCGGCGTGCTGGGGATCAAGGAACACAAGACGCAGTTTCAGAGCGCCTCCAACGAGCACGACAAGCTGAGCTGGATCATCGTGATCGGCTATTCGGTGATGCTGCTCGCGGCACTGGCTCCCATTCACTACTTCGGCCTGGTGGGATACCTGGTGACGTGGCTGGTGTGGGAGATTATCCAGACGGGCATGGTGCTGCGCCTGAATGAACGGCTGTTCCCGGCAGAGTACCGCGTGGAGACCAAGCCGCTGATCAAGCTGGCAATCTTTACCGTGGTGGCGTTTGCAGCGGCGGCTTATCCCGCCTTTCTGGAGCAGCGGCTGTCGCTGCCCGCCGGCATTGGACTCGCCGTAGGAGTAGTACTGGTGCTGGGTGCAGCGGCGTACAAGGTCTTTGGCCTGGACGATGTCGCCAATCTGCTGCGGTCACGCATGAAGCCGCGCGCTGTCACCGCGTAGGTTCGTCCACCCGTAAGCAAGAAACAGTTACCAGTTTGCAGATTAACGCTGCTGCTGTTGTTTGAGCTTTTGCTCTTTCTGTTTTTGCTGCTTCATGCGCTGACGCTCTTCTCGTTGCTCTGCTTGTTGATCTTTCGGCATGAGCAGATCCACGCGTAGCTGCTCCGGCTGTTGTCCTTGTTGCTGCTCTCTTGCATGATCAGCCATCTGATCGGTCTGATCTTCTTCATTCAGTGCATGAGGTGTGTTCTGTTTTTTCTGCTGCTGCTCCTGTTGTTCCTGTTGGCCATATGCCGCTACGGACATTCCACCGATAGCAACACTGAGGACAAACATTCTGATTGGGTGCATTATCTTTCTCCGCATTACAGGAAGTGCCTCAAGCGCTGATTTAAAGCGCCAATACGATCATCGCAGGAAGTTTGATGCGCAAAGCGTCACATTTCGGCGGTATCGCTTACACATTGATTCAGCGCCGACGGATTTTTTCCTCGGAACACTTGCAGCCGCTGAAAGCCATGGCGACGTGCCATGCGGGCCAGTCCATGCCTCAAAGTTGTACGATGGAGGCGTTGAAAGGTGCTAAATGATCACACGCAGGAAGTTTCTTGAGAGTGCCGCGGCGACCGCGGCTGTTGCGAATTTGCCCGCAAAATCGCTGTTTGCAATGGCTGCACCCGTAGCGAAGGACGATGTTCTGCAGTGGGCTGATCCCAGGGTTGGAACGGGCGGGCACGGTCATACGTTCCCGGGTGCCAGTGTGCCGTTTGGCGCCATGCAGTTGAGCCCCGACACCTTCAATGAGGGTTGGGACTGGTGCAGCGGATACCACGTCAGCGATTCGTCGATCATGGGCTTCAGCCATACGCACCTGAGCGGCACGGGCGCCGCCGACCTGCTGGACTTCCTGGTGATGCCGGGCGTTGGTGTTGCGAAGCCGCAGCCAGGATCGCGCGAGAACCCGGAGAGCGGCTACCGCTCGCGCTTCAGCCATGCGAACGAGGTAGCGACGCCGGGTTACTACTCCGTGATGCTGGATACGTCGAAGGTGAAGGCAGAGCTGACGGCGACGGAGCGTGTGGGCGTGCATCGCTATACGTTCCCCGCGACCGACAGCGCATACATCATCGTGGATCTGCAGCATGCGCAGGCGAACAAGGGCATCAGCACGGTCGTCTCTGCTGAGCTGGAGCAGACCGGGGCCGATAGCATTGCGGGCGGCCACGTGACGAATGCGTGGGGCAGAGGGCGTCATGCCTTCTTCTCGCTGACGGTCTCGAAGAAGCCGAAGAAGGTCGTCTTCTTCAAGGACGACAAAGAGGTGCCGGTGGGCAAGCTGACGGGTGCGAACCTGAAGGCTGTTCTGTACTTCGACACGAAGGCGAACGAGACCATCCTGGTGAAGACGGGCATCAGCGCCGTGGGAGCGGATGGTGCGGCGAACAACGTCAAGATGGAAGTGCCGGCATGGGACTTCGACAGTGTCCGCCGCAGCGCCGAGGTCAAGTGGCGGCAGCAATTGGGCAAGGTTCATGCGGACTTTGCGGATGCGAAGCATAAGACGATCTTCTACTCGGCGCTTTATCACATGAGCCTGGGACCGACGCGCTTTGACGATGCAGATGGTCGCTATCGCGGCATGGATAACGCCGTGCATACGCTGCCAAAGGGTGCTGAGAACTACACGACCTTCTCACTATGGGATACCTTCCGCGCGGCGCATCCTGCGTACACGCTGCTGGAGCCGGAGCGTGTGCCGCAGTTTATGAACACGCTGATCCGTATGGGCGAAGAGAGCCCCGCGGGTGCACCAGTGTGGCCGCTGCATGGTCGCGAGACGGAGTGCATGACCGGCTTCCACTCGGCTTCCGTGATCGCAGAAGCCTGCAACAAGGGCGTTACCGGCGTGGACTATGCGAAGGCATACACGATGCTGGAGCGCGGCCGGAACGACGACAAGCTGGGCGAACAGCAGCACCGCGACAAGGGCTTTATCGCGGCGGACCAGGTTGAAGAGTCCGTCTCAAAGCACTTTGAGTATTGCTACAACGACTGGGCGATGGCGAACCTGGCGTCGAAGCTGAAGAACGATGTCGGATGCAAGCAGCACTTGGCGCTTTCGAAGGGCTACAAGAACAACTGGGACGCGAGTGTCGGCTTCATGCGGCCGAAGTTTGCGGATGGCACGTGGGCTTCTCCGTTCAGCCCGATCGAGATGGGCCACACGAAGAAGTGGCGCGACTATACGGAGAGCAACGCGTGGCAGACGACGTTTGCCGTGCAGTGCGACCCTGCCGGTCTAATCGATACGCTGGGTGGACAGAAGGCGTTTCTGGACAAGCTGAATCTGCTGTTCAACCAGCCGAGCACGCTGCCGGACGACGCTCCGCCAGACATTGCTGGTCTGGTGGGTCAGTACGCGCACGGCAATGAGCCTTCACACCACATTGCTTACCTGTACGTGTACGCCGGTGCGCCGCACCTGACGCAGTCGCGCGTACGCAGCCTGATGGAGACGATGTACAAGGCGGAGCCGGACGGCATGCAGGGCAACGAAGATGTTGGCCAGATGTCGGCATGGTTCCTGCTGAGTGCGCTTGGCTTCTACCCGGTGGATCCGGTCAGCACCATCTATGTTCTCGGATCGCCGCTGACGAACGGCGCGACGCTGAGCATGGGCAAGGGCCGCGTCCTGAAGGTAGAAGTGACGCGCAAGAATGCAGGCGATGCGTACGTGAGCGAGTTCTGGCTGAACGGCAAGAAGCAGGATCGCGCGTGGTTCCATCATGCGGATATTGCGAATGGTGGCACGCTGAAGTTCGTGATGAGCGACAAGCCCAACATGACACTGGGCGCGGATGCGAAGTCGATCCCGCCGAGCCAGCAGATCATCTAAACATGACAGCTACAAAGGCAAAGCCGCGTCCCCAGTGGGCGCGGCTTGCTGTTGTTATCGACCGACATCGTTTTTACGCGACCGCCTTCTTCTGTTTGATCTCCGGGCCGATGGTGCTTGAGCTTTTCGACGCGGCCGTGCGGATGAAGATAGCGGAAGAGACAGCGCCTACGAGGCAGAGGCCGGCGGCCGTGAGCATGACGCGTCGGAAGCCGGCAACGAAGGCTTCTGCAACGACGCGTTGAGCCTCAGGATCCTTCGTGTTAATGGCGGCCTGGTTATTGCGCTGCGACAGGACCTGCTGGCGAACATTTTCGGGAATGCGCGCTGACCCATTGTTGAGGGCGGTGACGAAGCTGGCATGCAGGATGACGCCGAATACCGCGAGTGCAAGCACGGTAGCCGCTCGCGAGACCGCATTGTTTACTCCGGATGCGGCGCCAGCGCGCGCCTCTTCCACCGAGTTCATCACAACGGTCGTCAACGGTGCAACGCTGATGGCCATGCCAAAGCCTAGAACCATGCCAGGGATGAAGAAGGTCTTCCAGTAAGTCCCACCGATGCCCGGGATGGCCAGCATGGCAAAGCCGAGCGCGACGATGGCCGGACCGACCACCAGGGGCAATACCGCTCCATAGCGTGTGACGAGTCCACCAGACCATCGCGAGAGTGCAAAGATCATCAGCACGACAGGCAGCAGAACAGCGCCGGCAGACGTGGGGGAGTAGTGCTGCACCTGCATCAGGTTGAGCGGCAGGTAGTACATGAGGCCGCTGAGCGCGCCATAGAGGAAAAGCGTCATCAGGTTGGCGCCGAGAAAGTTACGCGAGCGGAAGAGGTCCGTAGGCGCCATGGCGCTGCGTGAGCGCGACTCCACGAGAGCGAAGAGCGCCAGCATGATGAGGCCGACGAGTCCGATCCACAGGACGTGTGGCCCGTCGGTGGAAAACTGCATCAGCGAGTAGGTCGTCGCGCCAAGTCCCCCCGAGGCGAGTACTGCGCCCTTCCAGTCGAGGCCGTGGGAGTCATGCAGCTTGGTCTCGGGATAACCCTTCCAGGAGAGGACAAGGATGGCAATCGCGATGGGAACGTTGATGAGAAAGACCCATCGCCAGGAGGCGTGCTGGATCAGCCATCCGCCCACGACAGGCCCAACGGCGGAGGTGATGGCCGTTACTCCGGACCATATGCCGATGGCCTTACCGCGTTCCGCTTCAGGGAATGCGGCAGTGATAAGAGACAGGCTTCCAGGGATGAGCATGGCTGCGCCAACGCCCTGCACAGCGCGTGCGATGATCATGCCCTCGATGGTGGAGGTGGCACCGCACCAGATGGATGCTGCGGCAAATGACGCGACCCCGATGAGGTAGACACGCTTGCGGCCGTAGCGGTCGCCGATGGAGCCGCCGACGAGGATGAGGGAGGCCAGTGTGAGTGCGAATGCTTCCACGATCCACTGGAGCTGGTTGGCGCTGGCCTGGAAGGCATGCTGCAGAGCGGGCAGCGCTACGTTGACCACAGTGCTGTCAAGAAAGGCCATTGCTGAGCCCAGGATGGAGCAAATCAGCACCAACCGAGCGGCCGCAGGCGCCATGGCGGAAGAACTTTTTGGTCTCTTAATCTGTTGGGCTTCGGTCACGCATCCTCAATGGCCTTAAGCTGGCATTTATTCGATGCACGATGTTTGGGAAATGCGACGGCGCGGCGTGTTGTAATTCGAGCGTGATAGGTTGGCTTCGCGTTTCCGCTGTGATGCGGCGCAGCTTTCATTGAGGTGAGTTCGATGTCGCAATACATTCTTGCGCTGGACCAGGGCACCACAAGTTCACGCGCTATTCTTTTCGATCGCGTGGGAGCCCTGATTGGAACGGCGCAACATGAGTTCACGCAGATCTTCCCGGCGGGCAAGCAGGGGTGGGTTGAGCATGATCCATTTGAGATCCTGACCAGCCAGATGTCGGCAGCCGTTGAGGTGCTGGGCCGCGCGGGCGTGCGACCGCGCGATGTGGCCGCAATCGGCATCACAAACCAGCGTGAGACGGCGATTGTGTGGGATCGCGAGACGGGCAGGCCGGTCTATAACGCCGTTGTCTGGCAGGATCGGCGAACCGCCGACGCGTGCGCCGAACTGGTAAAGAGCGGCGCGGAAGATGATGTACGCCGGCGGACCGGGCTGCGGCTGGATCCCTACTTCAGCGGAACGAAGGTTGCGTGGATTCTGGACAACATCAGCGGCGCCCGAGAGCGAGCGGAGCGCGGCGAGCTTGCCTTTGGCACGGTGGACTCGTGGCTGATCTGGAACCTGACCAGTGGCAAGCGGCACATCACGGATCGCACCAATGCGTCGCGCACGTTGCTTTACAACATCGTGGAAGACCGGTGGGACGACGAACTGTTGCGGCTGCTGCGTGTGCCGCGGTCGATGATGCCCGAGGTGGTATGGTCCAGCGAAGCGCTTGGGCCGGTGAGCACGACTCTGGGGCTTGAGGGTGTTGAGATTGCGGGCATCGCGGGGGATCAGCAGTCTGCACTCTTCGGGCAAATGTGTACGCGGCCCGGCGATGCGAAGAACACTTACGGCACTGGCTGCTTTTTGCTGCAGCACATGGGCAGCACGTTTCGGCAGAGCGAGCATCGGCTGCTGACGACACTTGCCTGTTCGGTCGATCGCAAGCTGGAGTACGCGCTGGAGGGTTCCGTCTTCATCGGTGGCGCAGTAGTACAGTGGCTCCGCGATGGTCTGGGGATCATCGATTCGAGCAGTGACGTGGAGGCGCTTGCGCTGAGCGTGCCGGACAGCGGTGGCGTGATGTTTGTCCCGGCGTTTACTGGCATGGGTGCACCGCACTGGGATCCTTACGCGTCAGGCATGATGATCGGCATTGGCCGTGGCACGACGAAGGCGCATATTGCACGCGCCGCGGTAGACAGCATCGCTCTGCAGACGGCGGACCTGATGCGTGCGATGAATGCAGACACACCGGCGCCGCTTCGCGAGTTACGCGTGGATGGTGGCGCCGCGGCGAACAACATGCTGATGCAGTTCCAGGCGGACCTGCTGAGTGTCCCGGTGCATCGGCCCGCATGTCTTGAGACGACGGCGATGGGTGCGGCCTTCCTTGCAGGGCTGGCTGTCGGCTTCTGGCCCAACACGGACGAGATCCAGCGTAAGCAGGACGCGGGTACCGTCTTTCAACCGCAGCACGATTACAGCGCGCTCGATGCACGTTGGCAGGAAGCCATTGCGCGCGCGAAGGGATGGAACAGGCCGCTATGAACCGTGAAGCCATGATGCAAGCAGTGCGCGCGCAGGGTAGTGAGCCGTGGGACATCGTCATCATTGGCGGTGGCGCAACGGGTGCGGGTGTTGCGGTGGATGCTGCGACACGCGGCTACAAGACGCTGCTGGTGGAGCGCGAGGACTTTGGCAAGGGTACCAGCAGCCGCAGCACCAAGCTGGTGCATGGTGGTGTGCGTTACCTGGAGCAGGGCAACATCTCCCTGGTGATGGAGGCGTTGAAGGAACGCGGTCTGCTGCGGGCCAACGCGCCGCACCTGGTGCATGACATGCCATTCGTGGTGCCGAACTACGAGTGGTGGGAAGCTCCGTTTTACGGCATCGGCATGAAGGTCTATGACCTGCTGGCGACGAAGTATTCCTTTGGTAAGTCGCGAATTCTGTCGCGCGAAGAGACGCTGCAACGCCTGCCCACGATTGCGCAAGAGGGTCTGCGCGGCGGTGTGGTGTATCACGATGGCCAGTTCGACGATACGCGCCTGCTGACACACCTGGTGATGACGGCGGCGGACCATGGTGCGACGGTGCTGAACTACTGCTCGGCGGTGGAACTGCTGCGTGGTGATGACGGCTTTCTGAATGGCATTGTCGTCGAAGACCGCGAGAGCGGCGAGCGCATCCGTGTGCAGGCAAAGTGTGTCGTGAACGCCACCGGCATCTTTACCGACGAGACGCGCCGCATGGCCGAGCCTGCGGCGACGACGATGGTGTCGCCTTCGCAGGGAATTCACCTGGTGCTCGAGAAGAGCTTTCTTCGCGCAGAGACGGCGATCATGGTGCCGCGGACCAGCGATGGTCGCGTGCTCTTCGCGATCCCGTGGCATGGGCACACGGTTGTCGGCACGACCGATACGCCGATTGATGCACCGAGCTATGAGCCGCTGCCGCTGGAAGAGGAGATTGCCTTTGTGCTGGATACTGCGGGCGAGTATCTAAGCCGCAAACCCACGCGTGAGGACATCCTGTCCATCTACGTCGGCATTCGTCCGCTGGTGAAGGCGGCTGGTGGCGACGGCAACAAGACGAGTTCTCTGTCGCGCGATCATACGATCCACATCGACGGCAGCGGCCTGCTGACGATTGTTGGTGGTAAGTGGACGACCTATCGCCACATGGCCGAAGACACGGTGAATCACGCCGCGACGCTGGGCCATCTGCCCGATGCGCCATGCACAACGGCAACGCTGCGCGTGCATGGATGGAGCGACGCGCAGGACCTTGGCGAGCTGCTGGTCTATGGTGCCGATGCCGCCGGTGTTCGCGCGCTCGCGGATGCTTCGCCGGAGCTTGCCGAGAAGCTGCATCCGGCTCTGCCGTACCTTGCAGCGGAGATTGTGTGGGCCGCGCGCGAGGAGATGTCGCGCACGCTGGATGATGCTCTTTCCCGGCGAACACGTGCGTTACTGCTGAATGCACGCGCGGCCATTGCCATTGCGCCGAAGGTGGCGGAACTGATGGCGAAGGAGCTTGGTCGTGATGAAGCCTGGAAGCGGGAACAGGTGGATGCATTTAAGACGTTGGCACAGCAGTACCTGCCGCAGTAGAGTGGTGAGCTCTGGAGTAAGACATTGATCACACGCAGCCCGCTGCTGGGCGAATTCATGGGTACGTTTGTGCTGATGCTGCTGGGCAACGGGGTCTGTGCGGCGGTATCGCTGAAGCGGTCGAAGGCCGAAGGCGGCGGATGGATGGTGGTCGCTGCCGGCTGGGCGTTTGCGGTGCTGTGCGGCATCTTCGTCTCGCAGCTCTTCGGTTCGCCGGACGCGCATATGAATCCCGCGTTCACGCTGGCATTTGCTATCAAGGCGCAGAGCTTTACCAAGCTACTGCCTTACACGCTGGTGCAGATCGCTGGTGCGTTCTGTGGTGCGGCGGCGACCTGGCTGTTCTATCTTCCGCACTGGGCTGCGACAGAAGATCCTGCGACGAAGCTGGGCGTCTTTGCCACGGGACCTGCGATCCGTAACTATCCGCAGAACCTGTTCTGCGAGTTTCTTGCGACGTTTGTGCTGGTTCTTGTCGCTGGCGGTATGAGCAGCAAGCTGGTGCTGACCACGGGGGCCGCGTCGGGGTTAAGTCCGCTGCTGGTGAGCTTTCTGATCTGGTCGGTGGGTCTCAGTCTCGGCGCGACGACTGGATATGCGATCAACCCTGCGCGCGACCTCGGTCCGCGGCTGGCACACGCCTTGCTGCCCATTGCCGGTAAGGGCGGCAGTGACTGGGCGTATGCGTGGGTTCCGATCGCCGGCCCGATGCTGGGTGCGGGGCTGGCCGGATGGGTGCTGTTTCTGATCGGTGCGTGACAGAAAAGCGTCTTAGGGAATAGGCCTATTTAAGCTTCAGACACGCTGGATTTGAGTAAGTTGCGGAAATTTTTCTGGTTGTTGCGAAAGTTACAGCGTTCGCCAACGCCCGCGTCTTTACTGGCGATTTGATGCATTTTCTCGTTGACTGGACTGCGAAATCAACGGATGATCATGGGACTTTCCTCCTTGCATTACGAGCGTTCCAGAGATCAGCTCCTGGGATTCTCGGGCGGCGTCCGTACGGTGTGCCTCCGTCTCCATTCGTGATTTATCTGCCTGCTCCGTTTGCGGAGCGTCCCATCCCCCGGGGGTTCGTCTTGAAGTTCCAATCTCTGCTTGCAACTGTTCTGCTTGCACTGCCGCTGTCTGCCATGGCCGACCAGCTGGTGCCTGCCGGCTCGATTATCAACTGCACGATCTCTGAAGGCAGCATCTCGTCGAAGACCATGAATGTGGGCGATCCGGTGCTGTGCACACTGGGCCACAGCGAGGCGTTTGGTCGTTCCTCATTTCCCTACGGCAGCTACCTGATGGGCCACTTTGCCGAGTACAAGGACCCCGGCCACTTTGTGGGCAAGGGCTGGATGGAACTCGACTTCGACAAACTGATCGTGCAGCCGGACACTGTCGTTCCGCTGAATGCGCGCGTTGTTGCGACGCCGAAGAACAAGGTCGACAAAGACGGCCGGATCCAGGGCACGGGCCACGCTACGAAGGACACCGTGATGTGGTTGATCCCGGTGCTGTGGCCGATCGACCTGATCAACCTGCCTCGTCGCGGACCAACGCCGACGCTGAAGGCCGAGACGAAGCTGACACTGCGCGTGATGGACGACTTCGGCATCCCGACGCCGCAGGAAGACGCTGTGCGCAAGCCCGCGCTGATCGCCCGGCAGACACCGGACGAAGTGACCTACGAGACGTTCCGTCAGCAGGCAGCAGCACCGGTGGAGCGCCAGCCCGCGTATGCACAGCAGCAGCAGTACGCGCCGCAGCCACAGTACGCGCCGCAGTATCAGCAGCAGCCACAGGCTTCTTCACCGGTGGTGGTCAACTTCGTGACACAGCCGGCGCAGCAACAGCAGCAGCCGATCTACATTCAGCAGCAGGCACCGCAGCAGCAACAGCCGATCGTTGTGAACCAGGCACCGCCGGTGGTCTACAACCACTACCCGCCGCCACCGGTGTACGGTCCATACCGCTACTACTACCGCGGCTACTAGGACTTCGGCACTTCGTGCTGTTCTCGACGCGGCACTTCGTGCTGTTCTCGACGCGCTTTGCGCGTGTTCTTGCTGGTGCGGAGTGTCTCGTAGCCCGGCTTCGGGCCGGGCATCCTGTAGATCGCTTTACCGAGCTCCCGGAGGAGACGACGGCCACCCGCGAGGGTGGCCGTTTGTGTTGTTGGGGAGGGGTACCCTCCCCCCTGTTTGCTGTAAATATTACTTTCTAAAGCAGTTGACGATTCCCGAACTGGCAAAAATCAGATTCGAAAGGGTTTACGGGCAAAAATCAGATAACAAAGGAGTTAGTTGGATTACCGAGGCGATTGCTGCCGGAATCGCGCAAACGGCTCTTCGGTTGGCTCCGATTTTGTGGCGATCCTGACCTACTTCAAGGATAACAACCTGGAGATAATTCCCCGCCAACTTTATGTCGCGCAGAATCAGCAACTTAGGTGGTTCCGGGACTTGACAGGTTTTCTAGTGCCTGGCTTTGGGCCAGCCGCGGGATTTGTTCAGCGCGCGGTCCGGCCGGGATACTTCTGCCGGAATCTGAGACCGCGCGGGTTTGGAGGAGTGGGCTTGATGGCATGGCTGAAGCCATGCCCCTCCGAAAGAACTCCTACATGACTCGTTGAGCTCTGCCTATCCAGAGGCGATCCCGCACTTATCCGCGATCAACAAGATCCCCGAGTCGCCCACCGGTTCTTTGAACAATGCCCTTTGAAGGAAACGCAGTTAGCTGCTGGAGCTTTGTCCTCGCTACAGAAGCAGGACTGGATCTCTACGCGGCGGATGAAGCTATTGTCTCCAGAAAGTGAGGCTTTTTGATTTCGACCCGGGCCAGTGGGATGTCGTGCAACCAAGCTGTTTCAGTGGTGCCGGAGTTACTAGTTTTCGAAGCATCCGCAGGACAGTATAAATATTTGCTTTCTGCGTTAGTTTTCATTGCGTTTGACTATCTGGACGGTTAGTCTCCAAGACTCCATGACACATCCCTTTGTTCGACCTGCTTCCTTCCTGCGTCTGATTGCCTTTGTTCTTCCTGTTACGCTCCTCGGCTGCGCCGGCGGGGGCGGCGGAGGGTCATCGAGCACGACGACCCCGCCGACGACGACAACGCCGACGCCAACCTCGACAACGCTGAGTGTTGCTGCGGTCTCCCCGACGAACATTCCGGTGGGCGCGAATGACACTACCGTCGTTGTGACGGGAACGGGATTCACGACGACGTCTGTCGTTTCGTTGAACACCACGGCAGAGGCTACTACTTATGTCAGTTCGACGGAGGTCCATGCAACGGTACCGGCGGCGCAACTGAAGACGGGCGTGGTCCTGAATGTTTCGGTTGCAAATGGCACCACAGTTGCGAAGCTTGACCCCGCCGTCGCTGCTTTGTCCGTAGATAATCCCGTACCGTCGCTCACGCTGGTCGCGCCCACAGCGGTGCTGGTGGGTTCGGCGGCTGCAAGTGTGACCGTTACCGGCACCAACTTTGTCCCGGGTGTGGCTCTCTCGGTAAACGGTAGCCTTCGCACCACGACCTTTGTGAGTGACACGCAGTTGACTGCCGCGCTGACCGCGGATGATTTCGCGGTGTCGAAGTCGCTGCCGCTGAATGTGATCAACCCCAAGCCGGGCGGTGGCACCAGCGGCACAAATTCTCTTTCCGTAAGTAATCCCGTTCCCGCACTCACGTCGATCTCGCCGACCAGCATCGTCCAGGGTTCTACGCCGCCTACGGTCACGCTGACGGGCGGCAACTTCAATGCCTCTTCGGCAGTGTTGGTGAATGGCGGAGCACACGCTTCCACCTTTGTCAGTGCCAACTCCCTAAAGGTCGTTTTGACAGCCGCAGACATTGTGAACGCTACGACTCTGCCGATCACCGTGGTGAATGCCCAGCCTGGTGGTGGCACCTCAGCTGCTGCCAGCTTCGTGGTGACGGCGCGTGCCACCTCTCCGTCGATCAGCTACGTTTCCCCGACGAGCTTTTATACCGGCGCTGGTGACACGAACATTTTCGTGATCGGTGGAGGAACTTCATCGACTGCCACGGTCCAGTGGAAGGGCACCACGCTGACCTCAACCTATGGGGTCGGCAGTGTTTCTCTGAGCTACTATTCGACCTACAACGGGCCGTACATGTACGCGCGCGTGCCTGCGAGCCTGCTATCCGCGGCCGGCACCGCTGCGATCACACTCACGAACTCCACCTATCCCAATCCGACTTCGCTGCCTGTGACGGTCACGATCGTTGATCCGCCAGCACCGACGATCAGTTCCCTGGCGACAACTGCGGCACCTGTGGGGGCTGCGCTGGACCTAACGGTCTACGGCACAGGCTTCTCTTCCGGTTCGTATGCGAGCTTCAACGGCACGCAGGTGAGCACCACCGTGGTCAACAGCGGTCAGCTGACGGCACGTCTGACCACTTCGATGCTCTCGCAATTGGGAGCAGGCGTCATCCGCGTCTTTACACCGGCCCCGGGTGGCGGCACGTCAAATGCAGTGACGTTGCCCATCTACGCTCCGCTTAAGAACAACAGCATGGTTTACAGTCCTTCCACGGGCCTGCTTTGGCTCTCGGTCCCCAGCAGCGCCGGTGCGCCGTATGGCAACTCCGTCGTGTCGATGGATCCAGCAACGGGAGCGCTGGGGCGTCCTATCCCGGTGGGCAGTGAACCGAACAAGCTGGCCATCACCTCTGACGGTAAGTACCTTTGGGTTGGCCTGGACGGCGCCAATGGCGTGCGCAAGGTGGACCTGACGACCAACACCGCCGGGCTTCAGTTCGCATTGAACGCCGGCTCCGGCTCATCGCCCATTGCGCTCGCGCTGCAGGCGCTGCCTGGCGTTACAGATTCCGTGGTGGTGCTCCAATCGACCAGCAGTTATAGCTACTACGCGACACCCGCGCTCTACGACAGCGGAGTTCTGCGCGGCACGATGCCAACCGGAAACTACTACTCCTACTACGCCCTGCAAGTGGATGGCAGCCGCAACGAGATCTACGTTGGTGGCGGCGCGCTGCAGACCTTCACCTATAGCTCATCGGGCTTGACCGCGAAGACAACGAGCACAAACTCCAGCATATCGCTCGCCAGCAGCTCGCTGGATGACATGCAGCTAGCATCCGGCACACTGATCGGGAGCCAAGGCAAGATCTACGACGCGGAGGCGGGAACCCTGCTGGGCACTCTTTACCAGACGGGTACGGTGGCTGCAGTGGGTCCAACCACCTATGACAGCGCGCTTGGCAAGATCTTCGTGCTGGATAGCAGCTCGGCTTACTGCTGCAACAACTACACGCAAATCCAGGTATTCAAGGGTTCGGATTACACCGCTACCGGTGACCTGATCCCGTTCACCATTCCGTATAACCTTTATGACTCTACGGGGTTGAATACCTACCTGAATCCTTCGCGGCTGACGCGTTGGGGCTCCAATGGCCTCGCGGTGCGAACCGCGATCGGAGTCTTTTCACTACGGTCTAACCTGGTGAAGGACCTGTCCGCCACCTTGGCGGATCTGGGAGTGACGGCGACAGCCACCGGCGGCACGTCAACCGGCACCAGCACCACCTACACCTTCCAAGTGAAGAATGCTGGGCCGTCCACGGCAAAGGATGTCGCTCTGGCCATCCAGACTCCATCCACGGGGGTGTTCACCGGGGCGACCACAACAGTAGGCATCTGCTCTACGCAGACGGCCGGTTGCAACCTGGGAGACATCGCGAATGGTGCCACGGTGACCATCAACGTCACCGTGCTGGAGACGTCTGCAGGCACTGCGACGGCTACTGCGACGGCCATTGCTTCGAGCACGGACAACAATGCGGCGGACAACTCCGCGAGTGCTGCGGTCGTGGTTGCCGGATCCAACTACAACCTGCAGCCAACGCTTTCCTCTATCTCTCCCAACGCAGTCAAGGCCGGTAGCGCCGACACCACGATCACAGTGCTGGGAACCAACTTCGCCTCGGGATCGACAGTGATGGTGGGGAGCACAGCGGCTTCCACAACCTTCGTGAACGCCGGGAAGCTCACCGCTGTTGTGCCGTCGGCCAACCTCGCCAATATGGGATGGAGCAGCATCGGTGTGAGCACACCAGCGCCAGGTGGGGGCAATTCGAACACGCTACCACTCAGCGTCTACAGTGTTCTGTCGCTGGGTGTGAATCGAATGGTGTACGACCCCTACTCACGCAAGCTGGTGGCCGCAGTCTCCACCGGTTCTTCGTCGGTTGCGGGCAGTTCCTTGGTGGCAATTACACCGGAGACCGCCACCATCGGTTCACCCGTCGCACTGACCAACGTACCGACACGTGTAGCCCTAAGCGCAAGCGGGCAAACGCTGTGGCTGGCGAATGCCACCAACGCAACCCTGGCACGCTACAACATGCTGACCGGCGCCGTTGCTACTTCGACGCCTTCCGTAACGAGCATCTTCGGAAGCTACTACACACCCATCGTCGCGGACCTGGCAGTCCAGCCGGGCACGGAAGACTCACTGGCACTTGGTTTCGGGAACTACGTGTACAACTTCGGCATGTTCGACTACTCGTCCGCGTCGAATAGCTTTACGGAACGGTCCAGCTACTCTACCAACTACTACTACAGTTCGTGCATGCGCTTCCTGGACAGCAGCAGTCTGTTCCTGAATAACGACAGCACGGGCATGTACTACTTCGGCGTCGGGTCCAATGGCCTGTCCCCACTTAACCCCACCTCAACGACACTGAACCGGTTCAATTGCTTCAAGATCGCAAATGGGCGTGCCTATGCCGGGCTGGGCGGAGTCGCAACACTGGCAACTTCGGGCGCTATTTCCCAGACGGGAGGCTTCACGCTCCCAAGTAACTACAACAACACAGGCACCTCAGGATCGTTGCCGGTGGAGCCGGATGCGTCGGTTGGCGCAGCCTTTTTCGCTGCGTCCACCTCATCCACAAACAGCTACAGCAATGCGGATGGCGTCCTCTCCTTCGATATTGCGAACTACCTGCGAACGGGTGCGATGTCGCTGAACATGACGGCGATCGAAGGCACATCAAACTTCTCCGTCAACGACATCTTCCGCTGGGGACAGGACGGACTGGCTCTGAGCACGTCCACCGGTCACATCTACCTGCTGCGCGGGCCGTTCGTGGTGCCGCAGTTGCTCAACACCAACACGGCGGCGGTGCTTACTTCTGCTTCCGCTTCAACGATCACGCATGGTGCTGGCAACACTCTGCTGACGCTGACGGGCAGCAACTTCGTCCCGGGCGTGGCGGTCACGTGGAATGGCAGCTATCGCACCACGACCATCGTGGATGCGACGCATGTCACAGTTGCCATTCCTGCAGCGGATCTGGCGGCGGCGGGCAGTGGGTCGCTGGTGGCTACCAACCCTGGGGCGAGCGCTTCGGGAGCGGTGACGGTCACGATCCAGTAAACCGGAGCATGTCGACAGAAGCGAAAGGGCCACTCGGATTGAGTGGCCCTTTTTTCTGTCCGCGGACGCTGCCGCGTGTGGTGAGGGATTCGTGATCTGGAGCTGATCTCAGCCCCAGATCACTCTCTGACCGATGCAGCCATGGACGCCGTTCGACATTGGAGGGACAAGCCTTACGTTCTGGCAGGCGTTCCTACCGAGGTGGATACGACCATCACCGTGAACTTCTCTTTTAGCCGGTAGAGGCGTTTGCTAGGCGGTGAGCTGTACGAGGGTTTCGGCTGGCTTGTCTGGCTCTACGGTTCGCTTGAGCTGGCCGCAGGCGGCGTATATGTCGCGGCCGCGGGGGCGGCGGATGTAGGTGGGCAGGCCGTTGCGGATGAGCGTTTGCTGGAAGATATCGACGTGTTCGGGTGTCGGCTGTGTGTAGGCGATGCCGGGGCCGGGGTTCCAGACGATGAGGTTGACCTTGGCGTGCATGCCTTTGAGGAGTGCGAGGACCTCGTGCGCGTGCTGTGGCTGGTCGTTGATGCCGCCGAGGAGAACGTACTCAAAAGTGACCCAATCGCGCTTGGTCATGGGGATCTCACGGACGGCGTCGAGCAGTTGCTCGATCTTCCACTTGCGCGTGATGGGCATGATCTGCTCGCGGACTACGTTGTTGCTGGCGTTGAGGCTGAGCGCCAGGTTGGGGCGGATCGTCTCCTGGGCGAAGCGGCGGATGGCGGGCTCGATGCCGCTGGTGCTGACCGTCATGCGGGAGGCGGGGATGCCGATGCCCTCGACGAGGAGCAGGACCGACTTCATGAAGTTGTCGTAGTTCAGGAAGGGCTCGCCCATGCCCATGAAGACGAGGTTGATGCGGTCTTTCCCGATCTGTACGCGGTGGCGGTTAAGGACGGCGGCGACCTGGCCGGCGATCTCGCCGGCGGTGAGGTCTCGGCGGATGCCGAGTTTGGCCGTGAGACAGAACTGGCAGTTGACCGCACAGCCGACCTGGCTGGAGATGCAGATGGTGGCGCGGCGGTAGCCGGCTTCCGCGAGGGCGCCCCAGTTGCGCTTATCAACGGGCAGGCCTCGGGCGTCGAGCTTGCGGGAGCTGGTGAGTCGACTGTCGGCACGGTGGTCGGCGGAGTCTTCCGCGTCGTCGGTGTTCTCGACGCCGTCGCCGTCAGGCATCCAGACGGTCTCGACCGTTTCGCCGTCTGCCATGCGCATGAGATAGCGCTCGGTACCGTCGACGGAGACGGCGGTCTGCACCATCTGTGGCAGCTCAATGGCATAGTCGGCGGTGAGGTGCTGGCGGAGTTCGGCGGGAAAGGTGGTGATGTCGTCGACGGTATCGACACGCTGCCGGTAGAGCGCGTCCCAGAGCTGGCGGGCGCGGTAGGGCTTCTGCCCGAGCGCCGTGAGCAGCTCAGTCAGTTCTGGCAACGATTTGCCAAAGAGGGCGGCCATCATTCTTAGGATATATGGGCCGGGAGGGCTGCGCCGTGCAAAGGGAAGCGGCCTCCCGATTGGGGAGGCCGCTGGGCAATTCCGATGCCGTTGGACGTGACTTACTGCGCCACGACCTGGCCCTTCGTAGCCTTTTCTTCCTTCTTCTGCTCGTTGATCTTGCGAGCGCCCATTGCGTCCTGGCTTGCCTTCTCTGCGTTTGCGATGTCCGCCTTCACTGCTGCGGGATTGCCGCAGTCCAGATCGGCCTTGCGGCGCCAGGTAAGGTTCAGGTACTGCAGAGCGTCGTCATACGTGGTGTTCAACGTTGTCGCCTGCTGCAGGTGCTTAAGACCGTCCTCGACGAGAGCGGTGTTCTGCTCCTTGATCTTGGCGCAGGTGGCCTTGCTCATCTTCGGGTTACCGTCGCCAGCATCGGTCAGGCCGTCCGCAGCGAGTGCCTTGCGGGCGTTGTCGTACGCTTCGATCCAGTCAACGACGCCGATGGTGTAGTGGGCTTCCGCGTCCTGGGGATCGACAGCGATGACCTGCTGTTCGTAGTCCTTCGCTTCAGGGTACTTCTTGATGTTGCGATAGATCGAGGCAAGCTGCTGGAGCGAAACCTTGTCTCCGGGATGTGCAGCGAGGTAATCCTTGAAGCCGGTGATGGCCATGTTGGCCATCTTCATGTTGTTGGCATCTTCAGCATTGGGCACAACCTGGTACGAGTACGCGGTTGCCAGGTACAGCTTCGCCGTGTCATACGTCGGGTCGTACTCGATCGCCTTCTGAAAGGCGTTGGTCGCCTGCTCATACTGCGCATTCTTGAACGCCGCAACGCCCTTGGTGAGCTGGTCGCGTGCCTTCAGCTTGGCGCAGCCGGTCAGCATTCCAAGCGACAGCAGAAGAGCGGCCGTGGCGGATACACGTGCGTTAGCTTTCATTGAGCGAATGATCTCCTTCAAATGCCGCATACGAGCAGGGTAGGTCGGTAGAGACGCTGGGCCGGGGAAGGCCTTGCGTGGAGTGATTGTAACCGCAGACGAACACGGCTGACCAGCGGTGGAAGTACAAAACGCGGTGTGCCGAGAGGGCCAGACCGGCAGGTTTCTGTAACGTTTCAGCGCCGGTTACCGGAGCGACGGGAGCAAGAGAAAATGAACATCAGAACTACGCCGACGAAGTGTGAGATGACCCCTCACAGCGGTAGCCGGTAGAAGCATTACGATTTCGGAATCGGTACTAAGAGGTATATCAGGGAAACGAAAGAAGGGCGATGAAAGTCTCATCGCCCCTCTGTCAATTGTGATTACTTGCCGGATTCAACAGCGGGCGTGATGATGCCGATGTTATCGACGCCGGCCGCGTGGCCGTCATTGATGACAGGCAGGATCTGACCGAAGTCGAGGTCCTTGTCGCCCTTTACGAACATCACCTTGTCGTTGCGGACCGAGAAGATCTCAGTCAGCTTTTCCGTCAGCTGCGACAGGTTGACGACGTCTTCGTTGATCTTGTACGAAGGGCCGGCAGCACCGTTAGGCTGGACTTGAACGACGACCGTACGCTGGTCGGGCTCTTTGTCCTTATCCTGGTTTTTGGGCGGCTGAGGCACAAGCGTGTCCAAACCGCGAACCGTGTTGGGCTGGATGACCATGAAGATGATCAGCAGCACCAGAAGAACGTCGATAAGCGGGGTCACATTAATATCTGACCGTGCACCGCTACCGCCTCCGCCTCCCATACCCATGGTGTATCTCCTGTTGGCCGCGCTTGGCGGCCGGTTCCGAAACTTGTTCCTGCCCTTTTGAGGGCAGATGCTGCTGAAGTTAGATCAGCGGCTTGTCTGCGAGCATGCCGAGCTGGCTTACACCCGCTGCACGAATACCGTCGATGGCTTCCATGACCTTGCCGTAGTTCGCGCGGTTGTCACCGCGGAAGTACACGCGCTTGTCGGTCTTGTTTTCGAGCTTGGCCGAGATCTTGGGGCCGAGGTCGGAGCCTGTGACCTGGTCGCCACCGAGGAAGGTTTTACCGTCGCGGGTAACTGCAACGACGACTGAATCTTCCTTGTTGGCGTCTTCCATCACGACGGCGGCGGCGGCCGGCGGCAGTTCGACGTTAACCTTGTTGTTCAGCATGGGGGTGACGACCATGAAGATGATCAGGAGCACCAGCATCACGTCCACCATGGGCGTCACGTTGATGTCTGAGTTGACCTTCTTACCTTCGTCACGAGTTGCCTGTGCCATAGAAGCGACTCCGTCCTGATAAAGCTAATGTTGCTGTCGAGACCGGAGCGAGTGAGGAGGCGGCCTGCGGGGACTGTTTCCAGCCCCTGCAGGCCTCTTCGTTTCTCGCGTCGAGTCCGCTTCCGTTTAGCGCTGCGACTGCTTGATGAAGTAGTCGACGAGCTCCGACGAGCTGTTGTCCATCTCCACGTCGAAGGATTCAACCTTGTTCGTGAAGTAGTTGAAGCACATAACGGCGGGGATGGCGACGAGCAGACCGAATGCGGTCGTAACCAGAGCTTCCGAGATACCGCCGGCAACTGCGCCGATACCTGAGGTCTTCTGCGTTGCGATCTGCTGGAAGGCGTGAAGAATACCGATAACCGTACCGAAGAGGCCGATGAAGGGAGCGGTCGAACCGATGGTTGCGAGCGAACCCAGGCCGCGCTTCAGCTTGGCGTGAACGATGGCTTCCGAACGCTCAAGAGCGCGCTTGGAGGACTCGATCTGCTCGTCGGAGATAGCGCCACCCGAACCGTAGGAGCGGAACTCCTGCAGGCCAGCGGTAACAACCTCAGCGAGGTGCGACTTCTTCGAACGATCTGCAACCTTGATTGCTTCGTCGAGACGGCCATCCTTCAGAGCGCCTGCGACCTTCGGAGCGAACTCGCGGGACTGCTTGCGGGCTGCCGAGAAGTAGAGTGCGCGATCGATCATGACCGCGAGCGACCAGATCGACATGATGAAGAGGATACCGACGACGACGAGATCGATCCAACCCATGTTCTTGAGCATGCCCAGAACTGAGAAGCCGGAGGAGGCAGCGCCGCCCTCTTCCTGAAAGAACATGCCAAGGGTGGCGGGTACATGAGCGAAGCTTGCTGCTGCGTGAGCGAGAATCACGAGAATCAGTCCTCCTGAGTTGTTGGTGCGTAGAAGAAGGTGTGCAGGGTCCGGCCTGATAGAAAGCAAGGCCCTGCGAATCGAAGCATTTCCCTTGAGACGTTACGGTGTGGGGGCCGCTTACGTCCCTGCGGTCATTAACCGCCGAAGGAGAAGTTTACGGTGATGGTCGTGTCGACTTCCGTCGGCTCGCCGTTCAACATATAAGGCTTGTACTTCCAGGTCTGCACAGCGGCGATGGCGTTGGCGCGAAGCATTTCCGGACCGGAGACCACCGACAACTGTTCAACCGAACCGTTCTTGGAGATGATCGCGTGCAGGATCACCGAACCTGAGACGTGAGCAGCCTTTGCAATCGGCGGGTAAACCGGCTGCGTCTTGGTGATGACCTGACCAGCCATAACGCCGCTGGAGATCTTCGCCGGGCCCGTGGGCTTGGGCGGAGCAGCCTTCACCACCGGAGCGGGTGCAGCACCGAGACCGAGACCGCCCATGATGCCGCCGGCCGAACCGCCGGAGGCTCCCATGCCAGCTCCAGCAACACCTGCGACGTTAGCCGGCGGTGGCGGATCTTCATGGGTCATGTCGATCTTTTTCGGGATCTTGGTTGGAGCGGTGAATGCATCCATCACGGCCACAGCCTTGACCACCTTAACGATCTGCGCCGGTGGCGGCGGAGGCGGAGGCGGTGGGGGCGGCGGCGGTGCGGAGAGCATGGCCGTCATGGCCGTCTTCGGCAACGCGTCCGGATAGAGCAGCGGGATCAGAATCATCACCGCGACGATAGCGAGGTTGAAGGCGCCCGTAAGCCACATGTAACGGGTCGACTTCGACTTCAACTTTCCGGAGGACTCTACCAACGAATCTTCAAACATATGCAACCCCAATCTGCGAGAGGTAAAGCTGCGACTGTAGACACCGCGTGTTTCTAATTTGTTCCCGGCGGTAGAAAGATAATTTCTAAGAAGTTTCTCGGAGCACCGAACGACCGACGGAGGGTACGTCGAACCGATGAGCTTGACGAGAGGCAAATAGTATCGCGATGAACTTACATCTGGCAAATGCAGCGAGGTTAGCGCTTACTAAAGGCAAATAACGCGCCTGGTCAGAGATGTGTTTTGTTCGTGTTCCTATGGCGGTGGAGACTCAGCTTGCGGCTGCGTTTCCGTAGCTTGCGGGTGCTGGTAATTGTGTCTGGGCCTCGCGATAGCTTGCTACATTGCCGCGGAACAGCGGGTGACCGTCGAGGCGTGTTGCGGCTTCTGCAATCTTTGAGAGTCCGGTGCGACGCAGAAGGCGTTCGCCCGGATCTGACGCAGCGATGGCGTAGATGTTTCCGACTTGATCGATTGGGCAGAGGTGCGCGAGGGTGGTGAGGAATGTCTGCTCGAAGAGCCTGGTCATGGGTCTGCGTGCGCCGAGGAATGCGGGGTCGACGACGATGCTCTCCCAGTGCAGATCGCGGATGGCGTGAGACTCGGCGGCAGGAATGAGATCCTCAGGCCGGATGTCTTTCTCGAGAAGATTGCCGCTGACGAAGAGCTGCATGACTGCCGGACGGAGCGGCAGGATGTCGAAGTTGCCGATGCGCTGTTCGCCATGCCAGAAGGTGAAGAAGCCGTTGGGATTGCCGTGGAACCAGCCGAGCATGGTGGCTTCCGGGATGACGTCGAGCCCCTGGTAGACGCGTTGACCAAGCGCTGCGGCCCAGCGTATGTCCTCTTCGCGGGCGCGCCTTACCTGGTACAGCGATGTCGATGCGGCGTGTTGCATGGTGCTCTTTCCTGCTGCGGCTTGCTTACTTGTGAGCTGCCCATGTCTTTAGCTGCTCGCGCAGAGACGCGAGCTCTGCGGTGCCGTAGAACTGTCCGTCTGCTACGACGGCAGCGATCTTTCTTGTATTGCGGATGTCGACGAGTGGGTTTGCCTCGAGGAGAAGCAGGTCGGCGAGTTTGCCCTGCTCGACGGTGCCGAGATCGGCGCGGCGATTGAGGAAGACGGCCGGGTTGAGCGTAGCTGTTTGCAGCACCTGCAGCGGCGTGAAGCCTGCGTCTACGAAGCGTTCCAGTTCGCGGTGGAGGCTGGCGCCGGGGATGAGATCGATGCCAGCGGGCGTGTCTGTGCCGGCGAGGAAGGGAACGCCGGCGGCGTGGAGCCTGCGAACGATTCCCAGCTCGTGCGTGACGAACTGCTCGCGGACTGGTGCGGGGTCGGTGTCCATGGTGTGGGCGAGCGTCTTCGCGAAGCCTGGCCATGCTGTGGTCCAGGATGCCGGGGCGTAGGCGAGGTCAGGATCGTCGGCGTAGTGCACTTCATCGGCAAGCCACTGGCCGCTTTCCCAGAAGAGCGTGGGGCACTGCCAGACGTGGTGATCGGCAAGCTGTCGGATGATGGCTGCTTCGCGAGCAGCGTCGTAGGTGGCGAGGAACATGCCGGGCTTCTTGGTGCCCTTGGCGTAGGAGCTCTTCAGGTAGGTCGGTTCGTCGGGCGAGCTGGCTTCGAAGATGCCGATGAGGTGCTCAAAGCTGAGCTGGCCTGCGGCGACGGACTCCGATGCGCTGACTGCGTCGGGGACGTGACCGACGAAGGTCTTGCCCAGGCGCTTCGTTTCGGTGACCGCGGCGAAGTAAGCGTCGCGCGGCATGTCGGACTGGATCTTGATGAAGTCGGCACCGTGCCGGAGGAGGGTGTCAACGACCTTCACTGCGTCCGTGGCGTTGGTGGTGGCGATGGATCCCGCGTAGGTTTCGCCGGGGCCGTTGAGCATGGGGCCGGAGACCCACAGGCGCGGCGCGGTGAGGCGGTGTGCCGCGGCCTCGTTGCGGGCTTGCACGATCTTGTCGAGATCGCTGCCCATGTCGCGGATGCCGGTGACGCCGTTGGCGATGAAGAGCGGAAGGATGAGGTCTGTGCCTTGCGCGGCGGTTTTGCCGTAGTAGACGTGCGTGTGCATGTCCCACAGGCCAGGGATCAGGTACTTTCCGCGCGCGTCGATGATGCGGCCGGTTGGGTGTGACAGCTTTCTGCTGGGAGCGATCTTCGCGATGCGGTTGCCGTTGACGACGACCGTCCTGTCCGTCGCGATGTTGCCCGTGACGGTGTCGATGACGTTCACGTGTGTGAACGTGAGCGTCTGCGCGGACAGCGGGAGCGCGGAGAGCAGCAGCGCGAGGGCGTGGATGGGACGCAGCAGCATTTGCACCTGGGGTTCTCTGTTGAGGAGTCTAGCGTGGCGTTGTCTGTTTGAGGCAAAGCAAAAGGGACACCCGGAGGTGTCCCTTGCTGGTGTTTGTTGCGACGCTAGATGGTCGCCTTGCGACCCGCGGTGAGCTGCGTGCTCTTGCCCTTGCTGGCGCGCCAATCCTGGTAGGCGACGAGCATGGGTGCGGCGACGGCGATGGACGAGTACGTACCGATGAGGATGCCGACGACGAGCGCGAACGAGAACGCGTGAAGCACCTCTCCGCCGAAGATGAAGAGTGCGAGCACGGTGAGGAAGGTGAGGCCCGACGCAATGACGGTTCGGCTCAACGTGTCGTTGATGCTGCGGTTAACGATCTCGGCCAGCGACGCGCGACGCATCAGTTGCAAGTTCTCGCGGATGCGGTCGAAGACGACGATGGTGTCGTTCATGGAGTAACCCACCAGCGTGAGGATGGCGGCGACGACGGTCAATGTGATCTCGATGTTGAAGAGCGAGAAGAAGCCGATGGTGATGAGCGTGTCATGGAAAACGGCGATGACGGCGGCGGCACCATAGATGAACTCAAACCGGAACCACAGGTAGACGAGCATGCCGGCGAGCGACCACAGCACGGCCCAACCGGCCTGGCGCGTCAGCTGCTTGCCTGCCGTGGGACCGACTGTGTATGCGTCTTCGATCTTGTAGGACGAGTCGTGATAGTTGCTGGCGAGGGCGCCGACGACGGCAGTACGCGCGGAGTCCGCGTTGCTGTCATTGGACTGCGGCAGGGTGATGACCGCCTCGTTGCCGGTGGAGCCACCGCTGAGGCGCTGGATGCTGGCATCGTGGATGTTGGCACGGTCCATTGCCTGGCGCAGGTGGTCTTCGTTGGGCGGCGTCGGGAAGGAGACGCGCACCTGCGTGCCGCCCTTGAAGTCGATGCCCACGGGAACGTGGTGCCAGAAGAGCATGCTGAGCACGCCGGCCACGGAGAAGATAAGGCTGAAGCCAAGAAAGAACCACTTCTTGCTGAGCCAGTCGATTTTTACGTCGCGAAACAGTTCCACGTCTTTGAACCTCATGGGCCGCGCGATGGTCGGCGGCCTTCGAACTTAGATCGACAGTGCTTCGCCGCGCGTCTTGCGGTTGAGCACGCTGTCAAAGATCACGCGCGAGACGAACACCGCGGTAAACAGGTTGGCAAGCAGACCGAACATCAGTGTGACCGCGAAGCCACGCACCGGGCCCGTACCAACAAAGAACAGGATCAACGCCGACACGATGGTGGTGACGTGCGTGTCGAGGATGGTCGTCCAGGCATGCTCGAAGCCATTCTTCACGGCTGCGCTGGCAGGCTTGCCCGCGTGGATCTCTTCGCGAATACGCTCGAAGATCAGCACGTTGGAATCGACGCCCATACCGATGGTCAGGATGACGCCGGCGATGCCGGGCAGCGTGAGCGTGGAACCGGTGAAGCCCATGAAGCCGAGCAAGATGACCAGGTTGAGGATCAGCGCGAGATCTGCGTTGATGCCTGCGCCGCGGTAGTAGACCAGCATGAAGATCATGACGGCGAACATACCGACGACGGAAGCGATGATGCCCTGACGAATGCTTGCCGCGCCGAGCGAGGGTCCGACGGAGTGCGTCTCAAGGAAGGTGATGGATGCGGGCAGCGAGCCCGTGCGCAACATCAAGGAAAGGTCTGCAGCGGTCTGCTTGTTGAAGCCGCCGCCGCTGATCTGTCCCTGGTCGCGGATGGCGCCGTTGATGGTGGCGACTTCCTTCACACGGTTGTCGAGCACGATCGCCATCGACTTGCCGATGGAGGTGCTGGTGTACTGGTAGAAGCGGTCGCCGGCGCCGGTGGTGAGGCTGAACGAGACGTCCGGGCGGCCTGCTTCATCCTGCGAGGCGCGTGCGTCACGGAAGTCCGGGCCCTGCACGATGGCGATGCGCTTGAGTGCGTAGTAGTCCTGCGCCTCGGCCGTGTTGCCGCCCTGCACCAGGATGGCATCCGGCTGCATGGCTGTCTGTGCGTCCTGCAGGCTGGTGTACGGTCCGCCCTCAACTTCGTGGATCTCGAGGCGTGCGGTCGACTGGATTACGTCGCGGACGCGGTCGGGATTGTCGATGCCGGGCAGCTCGACGAGGATCTGATCTTCACCGAGGCCGTACTTCTGGATGACCGGCTCGGCCACGCCCAGCGAGTCGACTCGGCTGCGGATGGTCTCGATCGAGGTGTCGAGCGTGCGCTCGCGCAGATCTTTGATCTCCGCCAGCTTCATCGACATCTTGTAGCCGTCGGCGGTGGAACTGATGTCGTAGGCGCTGTACTCGGTACCGCTGAGCGCAGACTTGACGGCCTGCATCTCTGCGGAAGAGACGCCGCTGATGACGATGACGGGCTGCGATGCGTCTGGCTTGGTGGCCTTGGCGTTCGAGGCGACCTTGGCAACAGCAGCCTGCGCACGGACCAGGTCGTTGTCGCTATTGGCCGCGACTGCCTCCGCGGTGTGCACCTGCAGCACAAGGTGAGTGCCGCCGCGCAGATCGAGACCGAGGTGAATGCGGTCGGTCAGCGTCTGCTTCAGGGAGCCGTGGGGAATACCAAAGATCCCGTACAGGAAGACCAGGAGGATGGCGATGATGGCGATGATCTTGCCGTTCAGATTCTTCTGCATGTCTCTCTCAACAAAGATCGGAGGCTCGTGCGCGCCGCGGCTCAGGGTACCCGTTCATGACGATCGAAGGTCACGGCGGAGCAGAGCCGGGCGCTCGACGACTACTTCTCCGTCTCGTCGTCCTCCGTGGTTACGGACGCGATGGCGCTCTTCAGAACTTCCAGCTTGACGCCGTCGGGCAGGGTACGCACGATGACGGCGTCGTCCTTCAGGTTCAGGATGGTGCCGCGCAGGCCGCCGGTGGTGACGACGCGGTCGCCGGACTTCAGGCTGGCCAACATCGCGTTCCACTTCTTCTGCTTGCGCTGGTTTGGAATGGCTGTCAGCAGCACCATGCCGACGAGCAGCACAGGCAATAACAGACCAAGATTGCCGAATCCACCGGCCTGTAAGAAGAAGAGGGCAAACACTGCGTGCACTGGGAACTTCCTTGCTCTTGTTGTCTCGCGGCGCAGGCGGAAGTACGTACCGGCCCAACGGACAAATTGATGGCACCAGATATTCGGGATTTGCGCGGCACGGAACAGCCGCCAGCGGGGCGACAGAAAACACCAGCCGGCAAACAGACAAAGGGGTGCTAGTCCAATATCGTCGCGGAATCAGGGCGGGGTGTCAAGGATTACCGGCTTTGTGAATCACTCTTCACACCCCGGCTTTCCCTGCGCTGCACTCGCGTTGCTATGCTTCTCAGGAACCTGAAGGAGCTTTCTATGCGTTTGCTGAAGTGTGCGTTGCCGTTTGCGCTGTTGTTCTCCTCGCTGGCCTACGGGCAGGCAGACCGCCGGCCGCCGGCAACACCGCTGATCGCGCACGATCCTTACTTCTCCGTATGGAGCTTTGCAGATACGTTGACTGCGGAGCCGACGAAGCACTGGACCGGACACCCACAGCCGCTGGACAGCCTGGTGCGTGTGGACGGTAAGTCCTTCCGCATCATGGGCAACAACCCACGTGACGTGCCTGCGATGGAGCAGACTGGCAGCGAACTGACGCCGACGCACACGCGTTACCACTTTGCGGGCGGTGGCGTTGCGGTGGACCTGACATTCTTCACGCCAGCGTTTCTGAACGATCTGGACCTGCTGTCGCGGCCGGTGACGTATCTGACGTGGACGGCGCACAGTACGGATGGCCAGCCTCACCAGGTCTCTGCCTTCCTGAATGCCAATGACGAGATGGCTACGAGCTTCTCCGGACAGCCGGTGACGTACTCGCGGCAGCAGACGGGAAACCTGACCGTGCTGTCGGTCGGGACGCAGAGCCAGAACGTGCTGAACCGCTCGGGCGACGACCTGAAGATCGACTGGGGCTACTTCCACATTGCGGTGCCGAACGCTGCGGTTGCCAAGACTGCGCTGAGCGGACGGACTGCGCAGGCGTTTGCCAAGGACGGCATGCTCGCCCCGGCGGACGACATCGATGGTCCCGCGCCGAACACCAAGGCGAGGACGGAGATGGCAGTCAGCGTTCCGTTCGGCAGCGTTGGTACGCAGCCTGTGTCGAAGTTCGTACTGATCAGCTACACGGACACCTTTAGCATGGAGGTGCTGAACCGGCGGCTGCGGCCGTGGTGGCAGCGTGACGGCAAGCCTGTCAGCGAGATGCTGGAAGAGGCTCTGCGCGACTACGAGAAGCTGGACGCGCGCGGCGACTCCTTCGACAAGCAGTTGATCGCGGACATGACGAAGACGGCGGGCGAGCACTATGCGTGGCTTTGCACGCTGGCTTACCGGCAGTCGATCGCGGCGCACAAGCTGATCGCCGATACCGATGGACAGCCACTGCTGTTTTCCAAGGAGAACTTCTCCAACGGCGATACGGCGACGGTGGACGTCTTCTATCCGAGCGCGCCGATCTTCCTGTTCTTCAACCCGCGACTGCTGCATGCGCAGGTGCTGCCGATCCTGGAGTACGCTGCCTTGCCGAACCGCTGGCGGTTCCCGTTCGCACCGCACGACCTTGGTCGTTATCCGCTGGCGAATGGCCAGGATTATGGCGGTGGCGAGAAGACCGAGGACGATCAGATGCCGGTAGAAGAGAGCGGCAACATGATCCTGCTGGTGGACGCGCTGGCTCGGCTGGAGCCGAACGGCGACGGTGTGAAGCTGGCAGAGAAGTACTGGCCGCAGCTTACGCAGTGGGCTCAGTATCTTCACGCGCACGGTCTCGATCCGGAGAAGCAGCTGACGACCGACGATTTTGCGGGTCATGTGACGCACAACGCGAACCTGTCACTGAAGGCGATTGACGCGCTGGCTGCTTATGCGGACCTGAGCCGCCTGCTACATCACGATGCGGACGCGAAGAAGTACAACGCGGACGCGCACGAGTACGCGAAGAAGTGGATGGAGATGGATCGCGAGGGCGACCATTACAAGCTGGCCTTCGACAGTCCGAACACGTGGAGCCAGAAGTACAACCTGGTGTGGGACAAGCTGCTGGGCTACGACCTGTTCCCGAAGTCCGTCCGCGAAAGCGAGCTGGCTTTCTATAAGACCAAGCTGAACGTCTACGGCCTGCCGCTGGACAGTCGCAAGGACTACACGAAGCTGGACTGGGAGCTTTGGACGGCGACGCTGGCGGACGACCCCGCCACCTTTAACGCGCTGGTCGATCCGCTGTACAAGTGGGCGAACGAGACGACGAGCCGCGTGCCCATGACCGATTGGTACGACACGAAGACCGGCAAACAGAGCGGCTTCCAGGCGCGCAGCGTTGTCGGTGGGCTGTTCATCAAGGCTCTGGCGGACAAGCCGCTTGCGGAGAAATATCGCAGTGCTGTGAAGTAGATCCCTGTTCGAGATCTGACGCGAGGGGGAGGGGGGGTACCCCTCCCCCCTCTTTTTCGCAAAAATCAGATTCGAAAGGACTTAGCCTGCGGGGTATCGCTAAAAATCAGATTCGAAAGGGGTTACAGGCAAAAATTAGATTCTAAAGGAGTTAGCTCTACGGGCCCGAGCGTCGCCCGGAGTATGTCCCTGGGCTTCTCTTTCTATTGTAGTGACCCGGCGGAAATTACCCGCCAACTTGATGTCGTTTGTAATGTGTCATTTAGGTCCTGCGGGGGCTTGACAGGATATCCGCCGCTGCCTGGCGGCCGTGGATTGGTGTCTCTCGAACGGCCAGATCGGGTCCCGAATGCTTCGTCGACGCGCGGCGGCGGAGAGGACGGTCGGTCGATCTCCTAGGGCGATAGGGGGTTGCGGGAGGCAGGGTTTGCGCGTAAGTTCAAACTTCGGCGCGAGAGGAGACTGACGATGCCTGTGCTCGACGTGGAAGCCTGCAAGTCGTTCGTTTACGCCAACCGCATTATTGCCGACCACTTCAAGGCAACGGCGCAAGAGGTGCTGGAGGCGGTGCAGACGTTTGAAGATACCGACACCCGCCTACGTCTGGCAGACCTTTCCCGCACCGCGGAAGAGCGCGCAGCCCAGCATGAGAACCTGGCGGAGTTGCAAGAGCGGGATATGGGTGTCCGATGCCACTGCCCGAACGTTGCCGTACGCGCTGTGTAGGTGGCTTCTCGGACGGTCTTTTCCGCCTTTGAAATGCATCTAGATGTACCCACCTTCGTCGGACCACGGTAGATTTGCGGAGTGGGTGATGCTACGCTTTCGTCGGAGCAAATGAATATGTCCCCACAACTCCAAGCACTCATCGACGCAGCGCGTACCCGGCCCTTCAGTTCCGAGGAGCGGGAGGCGCAACGGCGCAGCTTTGCCTACGGCAACGCGAAGATCGAGAATGACCGCATTACGCGAGAGATGGTCGCTGAGCAGGATGAGATTTTGAAAGCGGAACTCCGAACCCGCTGATGACCGACCCGATTCGCCACAGCAAGGCTCGTGAAGCCGAACTGATTAGCGACCCGGACGACCTCGCACGACAAGAAGCCTTCAATGTCCTTCGCCAGTTCTCGACCGTGGTCGAGATGGTAGAGACCTTCGTTCTACCTGCGCGACAGCCGTTCCGCTTCCGCCCATCCCATATGTTGCACCTGCACAGGGCTGCGCTGGAGGGAATCTCCAGTTACGCGGGGAACTTCCGACCGTCTGCGATTGAGATCGGCGGCAGCAAACACCAGCCGCCACCGGCGCACATGGTGCCTGAGTTCATCGAAGAGTTATGCGACTACGTGAACGAGAAGTGGAAAGAGAAAAGCCCTCTCCACCTAGCCTCGTACGTGATGTGGAAACTTAACTGGATCCATCCGTTTACCGATGGAAATGGTCGGACGTCTCGCGCGGCTGCCTACATGATTCTCTGCACCAAGCTTGGCTACGTGCTGCCCGGCCACCGCACGATTCCTGACCAAATCGCAGAGAACAAGACGCCCTACTACAAGGCGCTGGAAGCCGCTGACTTAGCTTGGAATAATGGCGTCATCGATTTGACTGCTATGAAGGCTCTGCTGAGTTCCATGCTGGCGGAACAGTTGAAGGCTGTTCATGACGACTCGGGGATCGGTGAGGACTGACGAGCCAGGCGGCGTGCGATTCCTTTGCAGCGAGTGCCACATGATTCGCGGACAGGACCGTACTGGTGACGCAGCGGGACTTCGGGATGAGAAGCGCTTTAAGCGCTGACATTGACTACCTTACCGCTGCACTGCGGATGGATGTTTCAAAAGCGTTTGCGACATCGACGCTAACCGCTCCTAGATGGGGACACTGTCAAGCTGGCATTCGAACACTGTTACGCAAGAACTTCCCGGCTGAGGAGTTCCTGGACGCGGGTTTTTATGTCGTCGCGGATGGTGCGGACTTGTTCTGCTGAGAGGCCTTTGGGGTCCTGGAGGGGCCAGTCTTCTCTGCGTAGGCCGGGGATGTAGGGGCATTGATCGCCGCAGCCCATGGTGATGAGGAGTTGGGCTTCGCGGGCGAGGGCTTCGGTTAGTTTCTGGGGTTTGGCGTGGCTCAGGTCCATGCCTATCTCCTGCATGATGGCCTGCACCTCAGGGTGGACCCGTTCGCCTGGCTGCGTGCCTGCCGAGATGGCCTGGGCCTTTTGCGGGTCGGCGAGCTGATTGAAGAAGGCGGCTGCCATCTGGGAGCGGCCTGCGTTGTGGACGCAGGCGAAGATTACTTTGAACATGGGATTTCCCTTCCTTGCTTTCTTGCCTGTTGCGTTCAACGCGCACCCTGTCTTGTCCGTCAAGACCAGCACGCCACGCTGTCCTGCCCGTTCACGGCCTCGAATTGGTCACTCAATTTGTGTGGCGGGATGGCAGTGCTGGACGTGCCGGGGTGCTGGGTCCGAGGCAGCGGGATCGCTCACGGAATCGGACCCAGTTGCATCGGGATCAGTCGCAGCAGCCAGGGGCGCAGCATAGCTTTGTCGTTGTAGTTTCGGCGGACTGGGGTTTGATGGCGTAGACCTTGACGCTGGCGGCGGCTGCGTTGACGTTGTACTGGCTCAAGAGGTCGGTTAGTTCTGCGTGGAGTGTGGGCTCTTCCGTTTTGGTGATGCCACTGATTCCGATGGGCGTTGCGGGCGTGCAGCAGGATTCGCCTGCCATGGCGGGGGAGCAGCAGCCGGACTGGTTTTCGACCTTGGCGTAGGCGTTGAGGTCGGCGCCACTGTCGACGATCTGGACGTGCTGGAAGCCGGCGGCGAGCAGGCCTGCGCGGTAGTCGTCGATGAGGATGGCGCCGGCGATGCAGCCAACGTAGGCAGCCATGCTTTGGGCGACGGCTGCGGGCAGTTCGGATTTGAGTGCGATGTCGCTGACGGCGAGGCGGCCGCCGGGTTTGAGGACGCGGGCGATCTCACGGAAGACGGCCGGCTTATCGGGCGCGAGGTTGAGGACGCAGTTGGAGATGACGCAGTCGACGGAGGCGTCGGGCAGCGGGATGCGGTCGATGGTGGACTGGTGGAACTCCACATTGGTGTAGCCGCCAGACGAGGCGTTGGTGCGGGCCCGGTCGATCATGGCGGGTGTCATGTCGATGCCGATGGCGCGGCCGGTGGGGCCGACGAGTTTCGCGGCGAGGAAGACGTCGAGGCCGCCGCCGGAGCCGAGGTCCACGACGACCTCACCCGCTCTCAGGTGGGCGGTTGCCGTGGGGTTGCCACAGGAGAGGCCCATGTTGGCTGCGGCTGGGATGGAAGTGAGCTCTTCCGCGGAGTAGCCGAAGGCCTCTGCGACGGCCTGGACGCCGGCGTCGTTGTTGGTGAGCGTGCTCTCGGCAACTGCGCCGTATTTGGACCGAACGGAATCGAGGATCTCTGGCATTTGTTGCCTCCAACGTATCTGCTGAGGCGAATGTATTCCTTGCCTACACATACGTCAAGGCGTATACATAAATCCATGGCACGCACGAAACAGTTTGATCTGCCGCAGTTCTTCCAGGCGCTTGGCGATACGACACGTCTCAGGTTGCTGAACCTGATGGGCGAGCAGGAGGTCTGTGTCTGCTACTTCGTGGAGATTCTGGGTGGGCCGCAGCCAAAGATCTCGCGGCATTTGGCGTATCTGCGCAATGCGGGGATTGTGTCGGCGCGGCGCGAGGGTAAGTGGATGCACTACCGCATCGAGATGCCGCCGCATGCGGGTGCGGCGCAGGTGCTGCGACAGACGCTGGAGATGTTGAAGGACGATAAGGCGATGCTGGCGGATCGGACGCGGTTGGCGAAGGCGTGCTGCTCTCCTGCGCGGTATGCGCTGGATGGTGCGCCACTGCCGGTAGCGGTTGGCGAGTCGTGCTGTGAGGTGGCGCGATGACGCCGGTTACGCAGGGACGCGTGTGTGCTCCGGCGGCGCGGAAACAACTGTCGTTTCTGGATCGCTTTCTGACGCTCTGGATCTTTCTGGCGATGGCGATTGGCGTGGCCATTGGACACTTTGTGCCGGGGTCGGCTGCGTTTGTGAATCGGTTTCAGACGGGAACGACAAACATTCCGATTGCAATTGGCCTGATCGTGATGATGTTTCCGCCGCTGGCGAAGGTGCGGTACGAGAAGCTGGGCGAGGTGTTTCGGAACAAGCGGATCCTGGGGCTTTCGCTGGTGCAGAACTGGGTGATTGGGCCGGTGCTGATGTTTGCGCTGGCGCTGATCTTTCTGCGGGGAGAGCCGGCCTATATGCGCGGGCTGATCCTGATCGGCATCGCGCGGTGCATTGCGATGGTGCTGGTGTGGAATGAGCTGGCGGAGGGCGATACGGATTATGTCGCCGGGCTGGTGGCAATCAACAGCGTGTTCCAGGTGTTGTTTTATAGCTTGTACGCCTGGGCGTTTTTGACAGTGCTGCCGCGGTGGTTTGGGCTGGCGGGCAGCGTGGTGCCGATTGGCATTGCAGAGATTGCGAAGAGTGTGGGGCTGTACCTGGGCGTACCGTTTGCCGCGGGATTTGTGACGCGATACGTGCTGATTCGGGCGAAGGGCGAGGCGTGGTATCGGCTGCGATTTATTCCTCGGATCAGTCCCCTGACGCTGGTGGCGCTGCTGTTCACGATCCTGGTGATGTTTTCGCTGAAGGGCGACCTGATTGTTCGGTTGCCGCTGGATGTGGTGCGGATTGCACTGCCGTTGGTGATCTACTTCCTGATCATGTTCCTCGTGAGTTTCTGGATGGGCAAGAAGCTGGGCGCGGACTATGCGCAGTCTGCGACGCTTTCGTTCACGGCTGCCGGAAACAACTTTGAGCTGGCGATTGCGGTGGCAGTGGCGGTGTTTGGGTTGAACTCGGGCGAGGCATTTGTCGGGGTGGTGGGTCCGCTGATCGAGGTGCCGGCGCTGATTGCGCTGGTGAATGTGGCGTTCTGGTTGCGGCGGCGTTGGTTTGCGGGTGCTGTCTGAAGCCGGGGGCGGGCGCTATTGCGGGGTAATGCTGGCCCGGGTGTTGGAGAGGAAGTCGCCCATGGCGATGGGGCTTAGGGGGTGGGAGAGGAAGTAGCCCTGGCCGCTGTCGCAGCCCATCTCTCGCAACATGCTGAGTTGCGTGTTGTTCTCAATGCCCTCTGCGACGAGGGAGAGGTTGAGCGCGTGGCCGAGGGCGATGATGGAGCGAACGATGGCTGCGCTGCCTGCGTCTTCATGCATGTTCATGACGAAGCACCGGTCGATCTTGAGGGAGTCGAAGGGAAACTTCTGCAGGTAGGTCATGGAGGAGTAGCCGGTGCCGAAGTCGTCGAGATCGAGGCCGATGCCGATGGTCTTGAGGCTTTCGAGGATGAGGGCGGCCTGGTTGCCGTCGCGGATGAGCATGCCTTCGGTGACTTCGAGTTCGAGGCAGTGTGCGGGCAGGTTGTGCCGCTTAAGTTTTCTCTTGAGGTTGCTGAGCAGGTCGGGATCAGAGAACTGGCGGGCCGAGAGATTGACGGCCATGGAGGTTTCCGGCGAGATGAGGCCGGCGGCGCGCCAGTCAGAGAGTTGCTGGATGGCTTTGTGGAGCGTCCATCGGCCGAGTTGCTGGATGAGGTCGCACTCTTCGGCGATGGGTACGAACTCAGTGGGCGAGATAGGGCCGAGGGTTTCGTGGTTCCAGCGGGCGAGCGCTTCGAAGCCGATGAGGGTGTTGCTGGCGAGATCAAACTTCGGCTGGTAATGGAGTGTGAGCGCCTCCTCTGCGAGGGCTTCGCGGAGGTCCGAGGCGAGAGAGATGCGGCGCATGTACTGCTCGTGCATGCTGGCGGAGAAGACGGCGATGCGATGTTCGCTGGATTCCTTGGAGGTGTGGCGTGCGACCTCAGCGCGCTGCAGGAAGAGTCCCGCGCGGTTGCAGGAGGGATGTGAGACGGCGATGCCGATCTTTGCAGAGGTGCTGACGTTGTGGCCCTCGATCTCGAAGGGGTCTTCCAGTGCGGCGATGATGCGACGGGCGAGTGCGACGGCCTCTTCTTCGCCTTCACTGTGATTGAGGAGTATGGCGAACTCGTCGCCGGCGAGGCGCGCGATTAGTGCTCCTGGGATATCGCTGGCGAGGGCGTTGAGTCTGCCTGCGCATTCGACCAGAAGGAGGTCGCCGCCGGTGCGGCCGAGGCTTACGTTGACGCGCTTGAAGGAGTCGAGGTCGATGAGGAGGAGTGAGAAGCTGCCGTCTTCAAATGCGCCTGCGGTGGCAAACCTCTGATCGAGCGTGTGAAGCAGGGATGCGCGCGCGTGGAGACCGGTGAGCGGGTCGATGAATTTGCGGGCGGTGATGTCTCCGAGGGCACCCACGACGCGGAGAAGGTTGCCGGTGTTGTCGCGGACGGCGATGCCGCGATTGTGCATCCAGCGCCAGGTGCCGTCGGTGTGCGCGATGCGGTACTCGATCTCGTAATGGTCGACTTTGCCGTTGAGAAGCTGCGAGAGGTTCACGTTAGCCGCGGGACGGTCCATGGGATAGATGCGGTCGACCCAGTCCGACAGGGCGACGGTGCCGTCAACTGGCTGCTCACCTATAAGGGAGCGGAGACGGGCCGACTGGAAGATGGTGCCGGTGGCGCAGTCCCAATCCCAGATGCCTTCGGTGGTGGCTTGTGTGGCGAGCTGGTAGCGGGTGTTCGCTTCCTTGAGTGAGTTCTCCGCGCTGGAGATGCGAATGGGGAAGAGTCGCTCATCGAGTGCGTGGGTTGCGAGATCGGCGAAGCGGCGCAACTGGTCGATCTGCTGCGGTGTAAAGGTGTCGCGTGGGTGGACGTCAACGATGCAGAAGCTGCCGAGCGCTGCTCCCTCTCTGCCGATGAGCGGGCAGCCTGCATAGAAACGGACCTGCGGACCGGCGAGGACGGACGGGTTATTACGGAAACGCTTGTCTTTCGTCGCGTCAAGAACGATGAGTGGGTTGTTGCTGAGGATAGTGAAGGAGCAGAACGCTGTTGACCGGGGGCTTTCAGTGTAGGGAGTACCGTAGGCGGACTTGAAAAACTGTTTGTGCTCATCGATGAGCGTGATCAGGGCGATGGGTACGTGGAAGAGCGCAGCGGCCAGGTTTACAAGGTGATCGAAGGCGGGCTCTGGCGGCGTATCCATGACGCAATACTCGTGCAGTATCGCAAGCCGCCGCGCTTCGTCCGTTGGGAGTGGAGCCGGTTTGAACCCAAGGGTTTTCATGGGAGAACTCCACCGGCCCAGCGGACCGCATAGGAGATATTCGCTTTAGCAGACATAAGCGCGCAAATACGTTTTTTCGCGATATTGCCGTGTATTTCATCCGATCAACGGTTGATGTAGGTGGAGAGATTTAATCTCGGGAATTGTTCCATTTATGGTTCTGGTCGCTGGACCTATGGTGTACATGTCTAGCGGAATTAGAGAGGGTGAGGCCGAAGCCCCACCCTGTTCCCTTGATGTTGCGTGATGGTTAGAAGCCCTTTGCTTTGGGATCGGGTGCTGGTGTTTCGAGGCGTGGGAGCATGTCGGGCCGGGTGGCCGCGTTGTAGGCGAACCAGGCTTCGATCATGGAGCCCTGCATCACGTCACCCTTCTGTACGCGGTCGTAGAGATCCATGTTGCTGTGGTGGGTGCGGGTGCCGTACTCGAGCGGGTCCTGCATGAAGCCGACACCGTTGAGGCCGATCCATGAGAAGGATGTGGAGTCGGTACCGCCGGGTGCGGTGGTTGGACCGGCAGTGACGCCGGTGACGGTGGTGATCTGCAGGTCCTTGATGGGGGCGATCCAGGAGCGGAAGATGGCGGCGAGCTGGTCGTTGCCGAGGGCGGAGACACCCCGGAAGCGGCCGCTGCCGTTGTCGTCGTTGAAGTAGACGTCGAGCTTGTCGTACTCGGGTGTTTTGACCATGGTGGTGCGCGGCGCGAAGCGCTTCTGCACGTAGGCGAGTGAGCCGTAGAGGCCTTCTTCTTCACCGCCCCAGAGTGCGACGCGGACGGTGCGTGCCATCGGCTTCTTGAGTGTTGCGAGGATGCGTACGGCTTCCATGGCGACGGAGGATCCGGTGCCGTTGTCTGTAGCGCCGGTGCCGCCCTGCCAGCTATCGAAGTGGCCGCCAACCATCACAACTTCCTCGGGCTTGGTGGTGCCGGGGATTTCGCCGATGACGTTGAAGCCGTTCTGGTCGTCCCTCTGGTACTCGACCTGGATGTCAAAGGTGAGCTTTGGCTTTTCGCCGTGATCGAGCAGACGCACGACGCGGTTGTACTGCTCGGGCGTGATGGCGACCATGGGCGGGCCGACGGGATCGCTGGGGTTCTGCGAGCCACCGTACGAGCCGAAGACGGTGCCGCCGTCGCCGTTGTAGCCGGGTGTAACAGCTACGAGGACACCTTCCTCCTTGAAGAAGGTGTTGATCTTGTTGCGCAGAACCTGGCCGCTGGCGGCTGCGGTGGAGAAGGTGGAGGGTGTGATGTCGCCGGGGCGCGGTGCGGCTGCGTTTGGTGCGCCGCCGAAGCCGGAGCGTGAGGGATCCTGCGTCTGTGCGCGTGCTTCCACCTCGGCTTCGGTCAGACGATGGGCTTCTGCTTCGGTGTGGAGCGTGAGGGTGCGCGGCTCAAAGAAGAGGACGATCTTGCCCTTGAGTTTGCCCTTGTACTTGGCGAAATCGGCTTCGGTGTGGAGCGGCGCGAAGACTGCTTCCGACGTGACAGGGCCGTTGGTTCCGGGCGTCCATGCGAGCGGGAAGCCGATGAGTGCGGCGTATGAGGGGTTATCGAGCGAGCCGTAGTACTTCTTGATCTGCCAGCCGTAGCCGAAGGGTCCCCAGCTTTCGAGGTGGACATTCTGCAGACCCCACTCCTTCATCTGCTTCATAGCCCAGTCGGCGGCGGCGCGGTGGTTGCGACTGTTGTTCACGCGCGGGCCGTAGACCTCGCTGAGGTAGTAGAGGTTCTCCATAACCTGCGAGTGCTGGAAGGCCTGGTTTTTGATGGCGTTGAGCGCGACGAGATCGATGGGGTCGCCACCATTCTGCGCGTGTGCTGCGGTTCCGAGAGCCAATGCAGCCGCGCATGCGACCGCCGAGAGCTTGCTGGCAAAACGAATCACGGTGAGACTCACTTTCAGACGAACTTTGTACTGCGACAGAGAAAGGCCCGCTGCACCCTGCAGATGAGTGCAGACGACAGCGGGCCAATCGGTTTGAGAACGACTTCCAGGTTAGAAGCTGACCTTGAAGGCGAACTGCATGTTGCGTGGTTCACCCGGTCCAAGGCCAGGAGCAGAGGACGAGTTACGCGTTGCAGACAGGATGCCGAAGGACGAGCTGCTGAGCGTGCCGCTCGGGTTGGCAAAGTTTGCCTGGTTGGCAATGTTGAAGATTTCAGCGCGAAGTTCCGTGCTGATTCGCTCCGTGATCGGTGTGCGCTTGAAGAGGGACAGATCGACGTCGCCGAAGCCGGGTCCGCGGACGCTGTCGCGACGCTCGTTGCCGAAGGTACCGGTGGCGGGCGTGCTCCACGCAGCCTTCGTCATGTACGAGTAGGTACGCGTTGAAGAGGTGGCAGTGGTGACGCGTGGGACGTACGGCATGACACCGTCGACACGGTTCGGACGATCGCGGCTCGCTTCACCGGAACCACTGGTATTGGTACCCACGAGGATGTTGATGGGGGTGCCGCCAGCGAAGGTATAGAGAGCATTGACCTGATAGCCCTGCGTGAGGCGCGGTGCAAAGCTGGTGAACTTCGGCAGGGCGTAGCTTGCAAAGCCGGTCAGGGTGTTGCGCACGTCGAAGGTCGACGGGCCGTAATCCTGACGCAGGTTGAGGCTGTTCATCGGGGTTGTGGTGCTCGACGCAGTGTCAAGCGACTTGGCCCAGGTGTAGTACACGGTTGCCGAGAGGCCGTGATATGAGGCCTGCTTAAGCGATACCTGGAACGAGTTGTAGTTGGAGGTAGCGCCACTGTTTACCTGGTTGACCGCTGTCAGGTAGGGGTATTGTGCAGCAAGCGGGCGTACCCGATTGGCTGCGATTGGCGACACGGCGATCTGGTTGATGTCCGCCACATACGCCAGGCGACGCCCGACACTGCCGACGTAGGCAAAGGTCACCAAGGTGTTCTTGGCGAGCTGCTGCTCCACGTTGAGGTTGTAGTTCTGCATGTACGCAGCGCGGTAGTTGGGATTGACGGCAAGGATACCGAGCTGTGTCGTCGGCTGACCGTTGGCACCGAAGGCTACGCCAGAGGGAAATGTAGAAGTCCCGAAGGTATAGGAAGCACTCGATACGTTGATCGCTGCATTGGCATCTCCCGGGCTACCGAAGATGCCGGCGCTGGCGCCGTTCCCCACGCTGTTGTAAACGAACTGACCGACCGTGGGCTGATCGAAGAACCAACCGAAGGCTCCACGTACGACCGTTGCGCTCGAATCCTTGAACGGCGTCCAGGCAAAGCCGAAGCGCGGTGCAAAGTTGCTGAGGTTGCGCGAGTAGATCGGGGACTTGAAGTAACCGCGCTGCGGCGTGAAGTTATAGATGGAGTTGCGATCATCACTAACTGTGCCGGGGTAGCTCCAACGAAGACCGTAGTTGAGCGTGAGGCGGTTGGAGATTTTGAAGTTATCCGCGGCGTACGCGTCAATCGTGTTGACGATGTAGACGCGCTGCGGGTTGTTGCGCAGAATCTGCGCGCCTGCCGAGGTGCTGGTGGTTCCGGCGAGATAGTCAGCAACCTGCTTGGCTGTTGCGCAGAGCGACGTGGCGATGTTGGCCGTAGCGCATTCTGCGTCGGTGTACGGAACGATGGCGCCGCCGCTCAACTTGCCACCACCGCGCGAACCGTCAAAGGTGAAGGTGCCGCGACCGTTGACGTAGTAGAAGACATTCAGGTTGGCGCGGCGATATTCTCCGCCCAGCTTGATGTCGTGACGGCCCAGTTGATAGTGCAACTGATCCGTTACGTGGCCGGTTACGTCCTGACGGCCAAGGGGTGCAGTCGCACCCGTGTAATCAAACGATCCAACCTTAATCTGCGGAGCGCCCTTTGCCAAAACTCCCGAGAGACCAAGATTCAGGCCAACCGCCTGGACATCGAAGCTCTGATTTCGATCGTTAAAGTTCTGGTAGAAGGACGCCGCGGCAAAGGTGATCTGATTCACAAGCTTGCTCGAGAAGGTGCTGTTCTGCACGATCGAGAAGTTATGAATGTGCATGGGCGCGGACTGGAAGTAGTCGTCAAAGTGCGAACCTACGTCCGCCGACTGTGCGCCGGTCGTGCCCAGATAACGCAGCGAGAGCGTGTACTTATCGCTGAAGTTATGGTCCAACTTGATGAGTCCGTTGTAGCTGCTATAGGTGTTTCTGCCGTTGGAGACGTACTGGTTAGAGAAGCCAGTGGAGGTGCGGCTGGCCGCTGGGAAGAGCAGAGTGTAGAGGTTTGTCGATACGGGGTTAACCGCTACGCCGTGTGCCTGCAGCAAGCGCGTGCCAGCGGTGATCCAATCATTGTTTAGAACCGTGTCGGAAAGGCTGTTGTTCGCGTTGGCGATCTGAATTTCGCCGGCAAGGAAGAGGAAGGTCCTGTCCTTGATGATGGGGCCACCAAGGGTGAAGCCACCCTGGTGATTTCGGATCTGGGGGATGCGGCTGCCTTCCGCGACTGACGGGCTAAGCCACGCGAAGTATTCGTTACGGTCGTAATAGAAGACGTCGCCGTGGATCTTGTTGGTGCCGCTCTTGATCACCATGTTGCTGTTTGCGCCGCCGTTGCGACCCATGTCCGCTTCGCCCGCCATCTGCATGGAGAACTGGTCGATGGCTTCGATCGGGATGAGGCCACCTGCGACTCCGGCGATGCCGCCTTGGTTAGAAGCAACGGCATTCGACCAGGGGTCGTTGTTGTCCGCGCCATCAATCTGGAAGTTCACACCAGCGGTACGCGAGCCGTTGACGGTGTTACTGTAGGCGCCGACGCCCGCAGACAGCTTCGTCATCTGGGTGAAGTTACGGCCGTTAAGGGGAATCTCCTGCACGGACTTCGAGTCGACAACCGCAACGAGCGAGCTGTTTGTCGTGTCCAGCGTAACTCCGGCAGCCTGCACGTCGACTACCGTGGATTCCGAGCCGACCGACAGCGCGATCTGCTGGTGGTTCACCTTGGAGATTTCGATTGCGACGTTATCCAGGTTTTTTGCGGAGAAGCCAGGTGCGCTCACGAGCAGCCTGTACTTGCCGACTGAGAGTTCCGGGAAGCTGAAGTCACCAGCGCCGTTGCTCTTGCTGGAGAGAGTTTCGTTTGTCGCTGGGTTAGTAAGCTGTACGGTTGCGTTGGAGATCGCAGCACCAGTCGGGTCGGTGACCGTTCCAGAGAGCGTTCCGCGGAACGTCTGCGCTCCGGCGACAGTCGATCCGATCAGGACCGCGGTCGCCGCGAGTGAAAGTCTTTTGGGCCTCGAAAGAAACATGTGGTGCTCCTGTCGGCCTATTTCAGGTACGACGCGGCGTCCCCGCAGATACAGGTAGACCGCGATCCCCACAAGCTGGTCGTCAAGCTTACGGATCTGCCCCGAAACGGCTGAACTTTTAAAGGTTTGTAATGACCACACAATATATCGCTCAAAACTCGGGCGCAAGAGCTACTTTTGCGTTCGGGACGGGCTGTTGCAACGTATTAGGCAAAATGTCCTACTCTGGGAAAGAGTTTGCGGCCATGTGCACAGCTTGCGGTGCTTCGTTAGGCAAACGAATCAGTCCCCTGAAGATGGATGACTGTTTGAAGGCATAAAAAGGGGTGAGGCCCAAGCCTCACCCTTTCCTGTTGTTCTGTTGCGATGGGTTATTCGTGGCCCTTCGCGTTTGGATCGGGCGCGGGGGTTGGGATGCGTGGAAGCATGTCGGGGCGGGTGGCTGCGTTGTAGGCAAACCAGGCTTCGATCATGGAACCCTGCTGGACGTCCGGCTTCTGGACGCGGTCGTAGGTGTCGGCGTTGGAGTGGTGGGTGCGTGTGCCGTACTCCAACGGATCCTGCATGAAGCCGATGCCGTTCAGACCGATCCACGAGAAGGCCGTGGAGTCTGTCCCGCCGGGGCTGGGCGTGGGGCGGTATTCCGTGCCGCTGACGGCGACGATGTGCTGGTCCTTAATGGGTTCGATCCACGACTTGAAGATGTCGCCCATCTGCTTGCTGCCGCCGGCGGAGACGCCACGGAAGCGGCCGGAGCCGCCGTCGTCATTGAAGTAGACGTCGAGCTTGTCGTACTCGGGTGTTTTGACCATGGTGGTGCGTGGCGCAAAGTGCTGCTGCACGTAGGCGGTGGAACCGTAGACGCCTTCTTCTTCGCCGCCCCAGAGAGCGACGCGGACGGTGCGGGCCATTGGCTTCTTCAACGTGGCGAGGATGCGGACGGCTTCCATGGCGACGGCGGATCCAGTGCCGTTGTCGGTGGCGCCGGTGCCACCCTGCCAGCTGTCGAAGTGGCCGCCGAGCATGACGACCTCATCCTTCTTGGTGGTGCCGGGGATTTCGCCGATGACGTTGAACGCGTCGGTGTCTTCCTTCTGGTACTCGACCTGGATATCGAAGGTGAGCTTGGGTGTGATGTTGTGCTGCAGCAGGCGGACGATGCGGTTGTACTGCTCGGCCGCGATGGCGACGATGGGCGGCGGGACGGGCGCCTTGGGATCTTCATTGCCGCCGTAGGTGCCGAAGATGGTGCCACCGTCGCCGTTGTAGCCGGGGGTGAGGACGACTGCGGCGCCCTCTGCCTTCATGTAGGCGTTGACCTCGGCGCGGAGGGCGGAGTTCTTGGAGCTGGCGAGGGCGAGCGAGGTGGGCGTGTAGGTCCACGCGCCTTCCCCAGGACGGCCGCGGCCGCTGGGGTCACGGTCGGTCAAGGGATTGGGAGGGCCTGCGGCTCCGCGGCCGCCAGGACCGAAGCCGCCGCGCGGATTGCTGGCGCGGGCGAGGATCTCTTCGTCGGTGGGCGAGGGCTGCGCGTCAGCGCGGGTGTGCAGCGTGAGGACGGCCGGGTCAAACATAAGGACGATCTTGCCCTTCAGTTTGCCGTGGTATTTGGCGAAATCTTCCTTGGAGTGGATGGGCGCCCAGATGGGCTCGGCGGTGATCTGGCCGTTGGTGCCGGGGGTCCATGCGAGCGGGAAACCCTGGATGGCGGCATAGGCGGGAGATTCCATGGCGCCGTAATACTTTTTGATCTGCCAGCCGTAGCCGAAGGGCCACTTTTCGAGGTGGACGTTCTGGAGACCCCACTCCTTCATCTGCTTCATGGCCCATTCGGCGGCGGCGCGGTGGTTGCGGCTGTTGTTCACGCGCGGGCCGTAGACCTCAGACATATAGAAGAGGTTCTCCATAACCTGCGAGTGGTCGAAGGCCTCGGCCTTGATGGCGGCGAGCGCCTGCAGGTCAACCTTGTCTCCGGCGGCTTCCTGGGCGATGGCTGCCTGCCCAAACATGACTACTGCGGCCAACAGAGCGGCCGTCCCCTTGATCCCCAAACGTTTCACTTGCACTTTCACTCTCCGGGTTGCTGACGCAACGCCTCCATGCGCGAAGCGGCCGGCGCGGAACACCGACGGCTTGCGACAAGTTAAAAGGCGATGGTTCGGGAGACGCGGGGATGCGTTCAAAAGACGCATTCGTTTGCGCGTGCTGGGTGCGACTCGGTTGGTTTCGAGAACTAACGTAATCAATGAGTTGAGTACTTGCGCTGTCACTTTGTAAAGAATGCTGCAAATGTTGTGCAGAACGCTTCTTGAGTCGTTTTTTCTTCGCAATTGAGTTGCATTGTTACGCGTAGTTGAATACGGTTGCATTATCTCGACAATCCAGATGTTCTGTCGTCCGGAACCATGCGTTTTGTACTGATCGTCAGTGCATACGGGTGAGGTGTAGCACCTGAAGGTATGCCCTTCTGCGCGCGGATGCCCTTGTTTCGGCCGGCCCTAGCAGCAGCAAAGGGAGAGCACTATGAGTATGTATTCGAAGAGGTCGCGGCTTGGGCTCGTTAGCTCTGCCGTACTTGTGTCCAGCATGGTCGCTGGCGCACAGACCTATCGCGGTGGTATTGGCGGAACTGTCACCGACTCTACGGGCGCAGCGATTGCTCACGCCAAGGTTGTCCTCACGAGCACCGACAACGGTTCGGTTCGCGAGACGGAAACCACCTCCACCGGCGACTACGTTTTCCAGGATCTGCAGGTCGGTACTTACTCCCTCACGATCTCTGCTGCTGGCTTTGGCGACACGACGCTGAACAAGATCTCCGTAAATCCGGGCGCCGTGACTCCTGCAGACCCCAAGCTGTCGGTTGGCGGGACCCAGGTCACGATCGATGTTGCGACCGATACGAACTCCGAGATTCAGACTCTCTCTTCCGCGAACAATGCAGTTGTGAGCAGCAAGGCTGTCTCCGAGATTCCGCTGAATGGCCGCGACTTTACCCAGCTGATCAAGCTGGCACCTGGCGTCAATGGTGCGGGTTCGGTCAATGGGACCCGGACCAACCAGAACAACTATCAGTTGGACGGCGCGGACAGCAACGACATCTGGCAGAACAACACGGCAGCGAACCAGGGCGGCGTTGGCCCGATCGCAGGTGTGACGATTCCCGTTGAGTCGATTGACCAGTTCGCCGTGCAGTCGTCCGGCAATGCCGATGCAGGACGTAACCCCGGCGGCACGATCTCGGTCAGCATCAAGACGGGTACGAACAGCTTCCACGGTTCTGCCTACTACTACACGCGTAACGAGTTCTTTGCCGCTCGCGATTTCTTCCAGGCGGACAGCTCGCGTAAGCAGAAGACGCGGAACCAGCAGTTCGGCGGATCCCTCGGCGGTCCGATCATGAAGGACAAGCTGTTCTTCTTCGTGAACTACGAGCGCCAGAAGTATGTCATCCAGCTTCCCAGCTCGAACGCGACGGAACCTGGTCTTGCTTACGTCAACTTGGCGACGGCCCTGCTCCAGAAGCACGGCTTCACGGTAAACCCGCTCTCGCTGAACCTGTTGCGCAACCTGTACCAGGGCGGCCTGAACCCCAGCCTGGCCTCGACACCGAACAACTATGTTGAGCAGACGCCCCGCGTTGGTTACAGCGACAACGTGATGAGCAACTTGAACTACATCATCAACTCCAAGCAGACGCTGCGCGTACAGGCCTTCATCGGCACCGGCCGCCAGGTGGAGCCGGGTGGCAATACCTCCTGGTACTTCCAGGCTGCTCCGGATATCAATCAGAACTTCTCGATTTCCCACAACTGGGCTGTTACGGATCACTTCTCGAACCAGTTGCTGGCTGCCGTCGGTGTCTTTAACCAGACCTTCAATGACAACCGGCACGACTTCAACATGCCGGCTCTGGGCCTGAACACTGGCGTCACGAATCCTTCGCTGTTCGGCGCTCCCACGATCACGATTGCGGGCACAACGGCAGGTTCCAGCTTCGACGGTATCGGTTCCACTCAGCCGCTCGGCCGTAAGGACTACACCGGTCACATCACGGACTCTGCCACCTGGGTCAAAGGCGCGCACCAGTTCCGCTTTGGTGGTGAGTACCGCCGCAACTACATGGACATCCAGTACCAGAACGGTGTTCGTGGCAACTTTGCGTTCCCCGGTACGGCTTCGGCCAACATGGTGCTGGCTCCCGGACAGACGCCGTACAGCAGCAACGGTTCTACGGCGACCGTGTTTGCCGCTGACAGCGATGTAAACCCTGGTAGGCAGACAGAAGTACTGGGACTGGCCGACTTCCTTGCTGGTAACTTCAGCTCGGCATCGATCATCACCGGCAACCTGCGTCGCGATCTGTACCGCACGGATCTGGCATTCTTCTTTTCAGACCAGTTCAAGCTGACCCAGAGGCTGACACTGAACTACGGCGTTCGCCATGAGTACACCGGCGCCCTGTCGTCCACGGGACGGCTCTCGGTATGGCGTCCTGGTGCGGCGAACACGACCGCGAATGGTCTGCTCCGCGTTGGCAACTCCGGCTTGCCTTCGGTGTATAACCCGGGCAAACTGCACTTCGCTCCTCGCGTCGGCTTCAATTTCAATCCGACCGACAAGCTGGTCATTCGCGGCAACTGGGGACTGTACTTTGATGCTCCTCCGTTCAACGGCTTCGGCGACAGCGCTCCCGGCTTTGTGGGTGCAACGGCTCGCGGTGTCCAAGCGAACCCGATCGACGGCGTAGCGAACGTATCGCTGAACGGCGTGAATCAGTGGCAGACCGGCGCACCGGTATTTGCCAATGCAACGCAGGCAGCGACGGTAGGTCTCTTCTCCGTACAGCCAGACTTGCACATGGCATATGCGCAGAACTTTGGCCTGACGACTGAATACCAGGTGAGCCCTCGCACCGTCTTCACGCTGGCTTACAACGGTTCGCTCGGAACGCACCTGTACATCATGCAGGATGCGAACCAGGCAGCACCGTGGTCGCCATCGGCACTAGGAACCACGTCCGGCGCAGCGACGACCGCACCTTCGACGGCCTCAACCGGTTGCGCGAACGCAGCGAACGTTGCTAATACGAACTGCCTCCAACGTCGTCGTCCCTCTTTCAGCGCCTTGCCTGGTGTCGGTTCCGTGGTTCAGGTGTCCAGCAACGCGATGTCCAATTACCACTCGCTGCAGGCCAGCCTCAAGGCCAACAGCTTCCACGGTCTGACCAGCCAGATTTCCTGGACCTACGGTCACTCCCTGGATAACGGCTCGGGCTTCCGCAGCACCGGCCCGACCGACTCCACCAACCTGCGCCTTGACTACGGACACGCTACCTTCGACGTGCGCCACACTGTCAACGGTTATGCCGTGTACGAGATCCCGGGCTCACATGTCCTCCCCATCCTTACCAAGGGCTGGCAGGTCAACGCCTTCATGACCTACTACACCGGCACCCCCTTCTCCATCACCGTCGGTGACACCACCGGTATCGGTATGGCGAAGGATCGCGTTAACTACAACGGTGGCAACTACAAGACTGGCAGCTCCGATGTCACCCTGCGTACGGGCACGACGACGAAGATCGTGCAGTACTGGGTACCTCTTGCGCAGTCTCCGTTCACCGCTCCTGCAGCCGGATCGCATGGCAACAGTGCTCGCGATCAGTTCCGCGGACCGAACTTCTTCACGCTGGACTCGTCTCTCGTGAAGAACACCCGGATCCACGAGGGCGTCAGCCTGCAGCTGCGTGCTGAGCTGTTCAACGTGTTGAACCACCTCAACATGGCGAACCCGACCACAACCTACAACTCGGCCAACTTCGGTCAGGTTACGGCCGGTCGCTACGCCACGGCGATCTCATCGGGCGCGCCGTTCAACGTACAGTTCGCAGGCAAGCTGGTCTTCTAACTTGCTGCAAAACCGAAACAAAAAGGCCGGGGGCTTTGCCCTCGGCCTTTTTGTTTGTCACGTCCTGGGAAGTCCTTCAAGGGGAGGAGCACCGATTCCACTCGCTTATCTTCTGCCCTCTTCTTGTACCTGGTTCTTGCTGCAGCGAGGCCGGCTCTACAGCGACCCGTCGCGCAGATGCCGCATGGTCTCCAGGTAGAAGTGGAGGTTGTGGACGCTGGCAAGGGTTGCCGCTAACGGTTCGCCGGTGTGAAAGAGGTGGCGGAGGTAGGCGCGGGAGTAGCGGCGGCAGGTGGTGCAGTTGCAGGTGGGGTCGGCTGGGCCATGGTCTTCTGCGAATTTCTTGCCGCGGATGTTGAGGCGGCCTTCGCTGGTGAACATGAGGGCGTGGCGGGCGGCGCGGGTGGGCAGAACGCAGTCCATCTGATCGACGCCCATCTTTGCGTACTCGACGATCTCGTCGGGGTAACCGACGCCCATGACGTAGCGCGGCTTGTCCTTTGGTAGCAGCTCTAGCGTGTGGGCGATGATCTCTCGCGTGACCTCTCGGGGTTCGCCGACGGCGAGGCCGCCAATAGCGTAACCGTCGAAGCCGTTGCCGTTGGCGTCACGCATCTCGGTAAGGCGTGCCGCGCTTTCAGCGCGCAGGTCTTTGTACATGCCGCCCTGCACGATGCCGTAGAGGTTCTGGCGCTGGCTGCCGAGCTCTGCGAACCAGGGAACGTTGTGCGCGTTGGCGTGGAAGTGTTCCAGCGATCGCAGCGCCCAGGCGTGGGTGAGGCCCATGCTGTCGCGGGTGCGCTCGTAGGTTGCCGGGTGCTCTGTGCACTCATCGAAGGCCATGATGATGTCGGCGCCGAGTGCGATCTGGACGTCGATGGAGTGCTCGGGCGAGAAGAAGTGCTTGGAGCCGTCGAGGTGCGAGCGGAACTCGACGCCGTCGGGCGTGATCTTGCGAAGTGCTGCGAGCGAGAAGACCTGGAAGCCGCCGGAGTCGGTGAGCATGGGCCGAGGCCAGCTCATGAACTTGTGCACACCACCCGCGCGGCGAATGAGGTCATGGCCGGGCCGCAGGTAAAGGTGGTAGGTGTTGGCGAGGATGATCTCGGCGCCGCGGCCGTCATCGCCCAGCGTCTCCAACGTGTCCTGCGGGACTGCCTTGACGCTGGCGGCGGTGCCGACGGGCATAAAGACCGGCGTCTGGACGGAGCCGTGCGGCAGGTGTAGGGTTCCGCGGCGGAGGTTGCCGTGCGTGTTGTGAATCTCAAAGCGTAACGACATCACCTTTGATTGTAGAGACGGCGGCGGATGCCCGGGGCTGAAGCACCTTCTAGACGGCGTACGATTCAGGCGCCTGAAAGCCCCTGCCTTCTCCCTGCTCATCACACATTCCTGCCACGGCGTTGTCTTTCTTCGCGTCCAACGGTCATGACTTTCTCACGATCTCTTCTCGCGTTGGTGTTCCTTGCAGGCTCGATTCACGCGCAGACACCGCAGGCGCAGCGGCACACGAGCGCGCCGTATGCGGGCGACCTTTCGATCTTTGAGGAGCCGGGACGCGAGGAGAAGCTGCAGATCAACCGCGTGATGGACATTCTGCACATCACCCCGGGTAAGGCGGTCGCGGACATTGGCGCGGGTGGCGGCTGGTTCTCGGTGCGGGCGGCGCGGCGTGTGGGTGAGGGTGGCAAAGTGTATGCCGAAGACATCAACCCCGCGGCGGTGAAGGCGATCGATGCTCGTGCGGCGAAGGAGCATCTGCCGCAGGTCAAAGCGGTGCTTGGCACGACGGACGATCCCAAATTGCCGGAGAAGTCAGTGGATGCGGTGCTGATGCTGAAGGTGTATCACGAGATTGCGGAGCCGCTGGGCTTCCTGGCGAAGCTGAAGCCTGCGCTGGCTCCGGGTGCGCGCGTTGGGATCATCGATCGCAATGGGACGGGCACCGATCATGGGTTGAGCAGAGCATTTTGGAGAAGGAGATGCGTGAGGCGGGCTTCCGCGAGGTGGAGCACTATGACTTCACCAAGGCGGATGGGCAGGATTATTTCCTGGTGTTTGAGGTGCGTTGAGGGGAACTGGGGCCATGTCTCATGGAGTCGGTCCGTCGTTGTGCGTTTCGGTGACCAGGACTGCCGGATGAATAGACTTCAGCTCTGAGGTTCAGCTTCCCTCATATTCCGAAGAGAAGCTAAACCTCAGCGGCTGAAGCCGTTTCATTTCGCAGGGTCGGTGGCACAGCTAAAGCTGTGCCCTTCCGAGTCATTGGCCTTTGTGCGCGAGCGGCGGACGTAGGTCCTCCTTCTTATTTGCCGCGGTTCCAGTGTTAGCGCGCGCCGCCGGAGACCTTGACGATCTGTCCGGTGACCCAGCGGGAGTCGTCCGTAGCGAAGAAGACGACGGCGGCTGCGATGTCATCGGGCTGGCCGGTGCGACCGAGCGGCGTCTCTTCGACTGCCTTCGCCTCGAACGGGCTGCCGATGAAGCCCTTGCTGATGGCGCCCTCGGTAACGACCATGCCGGGGCTGACGCTGTTGACGCGGATCTTGCGTGCGCCGAGTTCCTTCGACAGCGACTGCGTGATGGTGTCGACGGCGCCCTTGGTTGCGCTGTAGACGGCGCCCTGTGCGGGTGCGAGCGTTGCGACGACAGAGCTGATGTTGATGACTGATCCACCCTCGGCCGGGAAGAGCGGCAGAGCGGCCTGCGTGGTCAGCAGCAGACCGAGAACGTTGACGTTGAACTGTGCGTGGAAGTGCTCGGGCGTGATGGCCTCGATCGGTGCGAAGTCAAAGACACCTGCGTTGTTCACAAGGATGTCGATCTTGCCGTAGGCCTTCCTGGTCTCGTCGATCAGCTTGGTGATCTCGGCGGGTTCGGCTACGCTGCCGCCGATGGCGACGGCCTTGCCGCCGGCCTTGGTGATGCGGTCGACGACGGTGTCTGCACCGGACTTGGACGATGCGTAGTTCACAACAACCGAAGCACCTTCGGCTGCGAGATGCTCTGCGATGGAAGCGCCAATGCCCTTCGATGCGCCCGTTACAACTGCTACCTTGCCGCTCAGCTTACCCATATCATTTCTCCGTTGTGTGTCATGCCGCCTTGGACTTTTTGACAACCATCCAATGGATGGATGCGGCGTACCCAAGGACTCCGAACATTTCGATGCACATCAAATTGTGCACAACCGGTGGTTTGCACTGTCATCCGCAGTCTGTTGCGGACTGCATAGATGTGGCGGTGGACGCGCAACCGAAGAACCTCCAGCGTGGCAGATTCTTCGGTTGCCTATGTGTGCCGTCCACAGCGGGTTAGGTGCGGGCGCCGCCGGCTACCTGCACTGCTTCGCCGGTGATCCATGCGGAGTCGTCAGAGGCGAAGAAGGCCACGACCTTACCGATGTCGGTGGGCTGGCCGACGCGGCCGAAGGGCGTCTGCGCGACGACAGCCTTCTCGAAGTCCGAGCCCATGAATGCTGCCGTGCCTTCGGTTGATACGAGTCCAGGATTGACGCTGTTGACGCGGATATTTTTGGGGCCGAGTTCGCGGGCGAGAGCGAGCGTGATGTTGTCGACTGCAGCCTTCGTTGCGCCGTAAACAGAGCCGTTTGGCAACGCAGCACGACCGACGACGGAGCTGATGTTGATGATGTTGCCGCCCTCCGGTCCAAACTCCTTCACGACGGCCTGCGTGGTCAGCAGAAGGCCGAGCACGTTGAGGTCGAAGTGGCGGTGGAAGTGTTCGGGTGTGATGGCTTCGAGGGGCAGCATCTCGTAGACGCCGGCATTGTTCACGAGGATGTCGATCTTGCCGTAGGCCTTCTTCGTCTCGGCAACAAGCGTGTCGATCTGCTCGGGCTTGGAGACGTCTGCGCCGATGGCGACGGCCTTACCGCCGGCCTTGGTGATGCGGTCGACGACGATGTCTGCGCCGCTCTTCGACGAGGCGTAGTTGACGACGACGGCGGCACCCTCTGCTGCAAGATGCTCTGCGATGGAGGCGCCAATGCCCTTCGATGCGCCCGTTACGATTGCTACCTTGCCACTCAACTTACCCATGTGAATCTCCATTCTGTGTCCTGTCCATTCGGAACAGTTCGACATCCATCGAATTGATGGGGTGGCGACGCAGAAGGATTCGGAAACATTTTGATGCACATGAAAGTGTGCGTTCGGGCAGCGGATTACAGCGCGATGAACGATGCGTTCAAGTGTCAGGCGGCGAAGGACTTGAGGTGCGCCAGGTAGCTCTTCCATGTTTTCTTGCGGAGTGTTGCGCGAACCAGTTTGCCGTCGCGCCGGGTCTCGATGAGGCCCGCGGTTTCGAGCTGTTTCATATGGTGCGACAGCGTCGCCGGGTTCATCGTCATGGCGGTGCGAAGGTCCATGCAGGAAGTGCTTTCCGAACAGGCGATCATGCGCAGGACTTCGACGCGGCGCGGATCGGCCAGGGCGCGGCTGATGGCGTGCATGGCTGCAGCGTCTTCCGCGATGGTGGTGGCTGCGGGTTTCTCCGGCTTGTCTTTCTTTTTAGACATCGCTTGCGCGTGATTATACGGCTGGGTCGGCCGCTGCAAGCAATTGTGCGATGGTGCGGTGGAGCAGCGGATGCGTCATCGCGGGGGCGATCTCTGCCAGCGGTTCGAGGACGAAGCGGCGCCGGTGCATCTCGGGGTGTGGCAGCGTGAGTTCGGGTGTGGCGAGGATGACGTCTTCGTAGAGCAGCAGGTCCAGGTCCAGGGTGCGTGGGCCTTTTTCGATGCCGTGCGAGCGGTCGCGGCCATGCTGCTTTTCGATGTGCAGGAGGGCGTGCAACAGATCGATCGGTGCGAGCGTGGTCTGGAACAGGGCTGCGGCGTTGAGGAAGCGTGGCTGGTCGGCGTAGCCCACGGGGTCGGTGTCGTAGTCACTGGATCGGGCGATGACTTCGCCGTGTGCGGCAAGGGCGCGGATGGCGGAGGCGAGCGTTGCTGCGCGGTCGCCGAGGTTCGATCCGAGTGCGATGGCTGCGAGGGGCAAGCTGCTAGGCGTGGGCCGGCGTAAGGCCGAGGCCGTGCAGGGAGGAGACGCTTTCGGACTCTTCGTCAAACTCCGGTGCCAGCTCCCATGCGGAGCGGTCTTTCAGGAGTTTGCTGACCAGTGCGGTGTGCATGGCGTGGCCGGCGCGTTCGGCGACGACGCGGCCCTGGATGCGGCGGCCGGCGAGCGCGAGGTCGCCGATGAGGTCGAGTACCTTGTGGCGGACGAACTCGTCGGGGAAGCGGAGTGGGCCATTCTGGACTTTTTTGCCGCCGATGATGATGGCGCAGGTGTCGTCTGCGCCGCGGATGAGTCCCATGTTGCGCAGCATGGGTTCGTCTTCGCGGAAGCCGAAGGTGCGGGCAGGTGCGATGAGGTCGGCATAGGCACCGGTCTCAAGATCGCCGAGGAAGCGTGACGAACCGATGGGTGCGGGGAAGTCGATCCGATAGTCGATGCCGTAGCCCTTGCCGGGGTAGACACCGATGAACTTCATGCCGTCCTTGGACGCCTCGGTGACTTCGACTGCCTTGAGAATGCGGAGATACTCGCGGCGGCGGCGCTGGCGCTTGATGCCTGCGGACTGGAAGGCTTCGACGTAGGGCAGCGAGGAGCCGTCGAGGATGGGCACTTCGAGGTTGTCGATCTCGACGATGACGTTGTCGACGCCGTAGCCGATGAGGGCGCTGAGTAGGTGTTCGGTGGTGGAGATGAGGACGCCCTGGCGCATGAGCGAGGTGGCGTAGGAGACTTTCGCCACGTTGCGGCCGTTGGCGGGGATTTCAAAGTTGTCGAGGTCGGTTCGGCGGAAGACGATGCCGGATCCGGCGGGTGCGGGCACCAGCCGCATGGAGACGGGGGCGCCTGAGTGCAGGCCAACGCCGGCGAAGCTTACCGCTTCTGCCAACGTGCATTCCGTATGTGCCTGCCGACCCAAGGGCAACCGCGCTCCTAACCTTCAGAAGGGCTGCAACGTGGGGCGCGCTGCAACCTAACGAGCGTTAGAGTACACCCGTGGTTCGCGGTGCAAGTGTTGCGGATTTGCCACAGTTATCGGTTTACATACTCCGAAAGAAAATTACGCGAGACGTACAATCGAGCGCATGTCTGGGCTTGGGAATGACCTTCGGGAGTCAGTAATCGCCGGTGCGGCGCGGTGGCAGGATCGCCTGCGAGAGCTGGTTCTGGTGGAGTCGCCGACGGAAGATGCGGCTGCGGTAAACCGTGCGATGGACCTGGCGGCGGGCTGGGCAGCGGCGATGGGTGCGCGCGTGGTGCGGCATCCGCAGACCGGCTTTGGCGATGTGGTGGAGCTTTGGTTCGGCGCGGGCTCCGCTAAACCGTTGATGCTATTGGGCCACCTGGATACGGTTTGGCCCATGGGGACGATTGCCGGCATGCCCTGGCGGCAGGAGCCGGACGCCGAAGGACGCGTGCGGCTGTGGGGTCCGGGTGTGCTGGATATGAAGGCTGGCGTCGTGATGGCGATGGCTGCTGTGGAGGCGGTCCTTGCGAACGGCGGGTTGCCGCGGCCGGTGGTTCTGCTGCTGAACCCGGATGAGGAGACCGGCTCCGAGGTTTCGCGTGGGCATACGGAGCGGATCGCTCGCGGATGTGAGGCAGTGTTTGTGCTGGAACCGGCACAGGGGCTGCCGGGGTCGGCAGATAATGCCGCTTACAAGACGGCTCGCAAGGGCGTTGGGGCCTACCGGTTGGACGTGACGGGTGTGGCCGCGCACTCGGGCGTGGACTTTCAGCGGGGGCATTCGGCTGTGCTGGAGCTGGCTCGTCTGCTGCAGAAGGTGGCTGCGTTTACCGATCTGCCGACCGGATTGACTGTGAACCCTGGGGTGATCGGCGGGGGTACGCGTTCAAATGTGGTGGCGGCGCATGCGTGGGCTGAGGTGGATGTCCGGATTGCTCGTGCTGAGGATGCCGCGCGTGTGGATCGGCTCTTTCAGGCGCTGACGGTAGAGGATCCTGCGTGTTCTCTGCGGGTGAGTGGTGGGATCAACCGGCCACCGATGGAACGTGGCGCGGGGACGGTTCGGCTCTTTGCGCAGGCACGGTCTTTGGCTGAGGGTCTTGGGTTCTCGCTCGATGAGGCTTCGACCGGTGGCGGATCCGACGGGAACTTCACGGCGGGGCTTGGGATTCCGACGCTGGATGGGATGGGCGCCGTGGGTGAGGGTGCGCATGCGGCGCATGAGAGTTTGTTGCTGGATGCGCTGGTGCCGCGGACGGCCTTGCTGGCTGCGATGATCGCTTCGACGTAGAGGTTCGGCAAAGGTGGAGCATTCGCACGAGCGCGGAACGTCGTATCCGTGAGGAAGAAGCACCTTTCTGGACTGTCCGTCTGGAGCGGACATCGCGAAAGCTCAACCTCAGCGGCTAAAGCCAGCATTCCATGGATGTCGTGTTGGCACAGCGGAAGCTGTGCCCTTCCACGTCATCTGGATTCTTACCTACCGCACCAACTTCAGCAGGGATGCGAGTTTTGCCAGCGGCAGGCCGACTACGTTGTTGTAGTCGCCCTCGATGTGTGGGATCCATTGGGCAGCGATGCCCTGGATGCCGTAGGCTCCGGCCTTATCCATTGGCTCGCCGGTAGCGACGTAGCCAGCAATCTCGGCGTCGGTCATGGCCGTGAAGAAGACATTGGTCGTCTCTGCGGCGACGTGGGTTTCTTCGCCGGTGAGGACTGCAATGCCGGTCGTCACCTGGTGTGCACGGTTGCTGAGCAGCCGCAGCATGCGTGCCGCGTCCGTTGCATCCACGGGTTTGCCGAGCAGATCGCCGTCGACTTCGACGGTAGTGTCTGCACCGATGATGATGCTCTCCGGATGCTTTACGAGGACGGCGCGCGCCTTCGCTTCGGCGAGACGCAGCGTGTAGGTGCGATGGTCTTCACCGGGCAGCGGTGTCTCGTCGATGTCAGCCGTGACGACGGTGAAGTCGACGCCGATCTGTGCGAGCAGTTCGCGACGCCGTGGCGATTGCGAGGCGAGGATGATCGGCTTGCTCACGACAGATCCGACGGCATGACTTCGCGAACACCGTCTTCACCGGCGATGATGGCGCGTTCGGCCATGCCGAGGAAGAGGCCGTGTTCGACGACGCCGATGATGCTGCGGATCTCCGCGGCGGTCTCCTCTGGATCGACGATGCCGGACGATGTGCAGTCGAGGAGGATGTTCCCTTCGTCGGTGATGTAGTTGCCGCTGCCGTCCTTTGCCTGCCGGATCTTCGGGGTGAAGCCGAGGTCGCGAAGCCGCGCGTCGACGAGCGGCACCGCCATCGGTATGACTTCAATGGGCAGCGGGAAAGCGCCGAGCTGCGCGACGAGCTTGGTATCGTCCGCAACGATTATGAAACGTTTGCAGGCGCTGGCCACGATCTTCTCGCGCAGCAGCTTGCCGCCGCCGCCCTTGATGAGCGACATTGCCGGACCGATCTCGTCGGCACCGTCAATTGCGACATCGATCACCTGGTGCTTCGTGAAGTCGGTGATGGGAATGCCGAGGCTGCGCGCGAGGTTTTCACTGTCCTGCGAGGAGGCGATGCCCTGGATCCTGAGGCCCTGCTTCACCCGCTCGCCCAGGAGCTGGATGAAGAGGGACGCAGTCGATCCAGAGCCGAGACCGACGACGTTGCCCGGCTCGACGTAGCGCAGAGCGTGCTGCGCTGCGGCGAGTTTTGCGGCTTGCTGTGCAGATGCTTCGGGCATGGTCACTCCTTGGATCTCAACGCTTTTTGTCGGTCAGACGAACCGTGGTGCTCATGCCATGCGTGGCGCCAGGCGCGAGCGTGATGCGGTCGTCCATGGCATTGACGGCCTCGACGCAGATGAAGTGCGTCCAGCTATCTTCCGCAAGATCCGGCAGGCCCGGCGTCAGGACAGTCCAGGGGTTCCAGATGACGGTCGTCTGTGAACCTTCCTTGGCGATGTGGATCTGCCGGTTCGTGTCGTGGATGGTGAGCGCTTCAGCCGTTTTGACATGCACCTGGTCGACATCGCGCGTGAAGCGGAAGAGCGACTCGCGCTGCACCTTGCGGATCATGTCATCGCGCTTGTCGAGATAGGTGCTGCCGCGCAGACCGTCGAGCAGGACCTCTTTGACATCGTCCACGGCGAAGTAGGTATGGAAGCCTTCTTCAAAGACCATGGGCTCTGCGCCGCGGTTGGTCACCGTAATGGCCATGTGCAGCTCTGCGCCGATACGGAAGTCCATCTTCGTCGCGAAGTGGTCGTAGCCCAGTGAGCGCGATGTTTCGTCGGGCGGGAGCGAGAGCGTGATGTGCACGTCGCCGTTGGGATCGAGGTGCGTGCGTTCCAGCGTCCAGACGGTAACGCGTGCAAAACCGTGCATGGGCGAGGTGACAGCGACAGCGTCTGCGTTCCAGCGCGGTCCGAACCACGGGAAGAGGACCGGGATGCCACCGCGAATGGGCTTGCCCGGCGCCAGCGCGGATTTGGGCGAGAGATAAAGGACGGGGCTCTGGCCGGTGGGCGTCCACTGCGTCAGGTGCGCGCCCTGCAGATAGAGCGTGGCCTCAGAGGCGGACGTGGCGATGCGGAGCTTCACCATGCCGGGCTCGTCTTCGTGGAAGGTGACGTGATCGCGGATGGCGAAGTGCTCGTTGAGTTCGGCGATGGTTTGCGACATGCCCTGATGATTTCACGGCTGCGCCCTGCGGGACAAAGGCGAGCGAACTAGCGGGAAGGCGTGTTGGTGGTGGGTGCTGCGTCGAAGGGCAGGAAGAGCGCTGCGACGGTGCCCCGACGGCCTTCGCGCTGGCAGCTGCGCAGGTGCAGCGCGCCGCTGTGGCGATTGACGATGTCGCGGCTGATCCACAGGCCGAGTCCGCTGCCGTTGATGCCCTTGGTGGTGAAGAACGCCTCAAAGACGCGTGTGAGGGTATCTGGCGGCATGCCTGTGCCGGTATCGGCGATGGTCAGCATCAGCCCCTTCTGGCCCGTTGCCCAACGCGTGGCCTCGCGGCTGCGTACGATCAGGCGGCCGCCCAGCGGCATGGCGTCGATCGCGTTGCCGACCAGGTTATTCAATACCTGACGAATATCGCCTTCGAAGATGCGAACGGGCCGGTCGGCACGTTTGCGTTCCTCAACTGTGATCCGGGAGTTTCGCAGTTTGCCCTCGAACATGCCGAGGACGGACGAAAAGAGGTCGACACAGGTGATCTCACGCGGACTGGTGGACTGCCGATGGAAACGCAGTGTCTGGTTGGTGATGACGGCGACGCGACGAAGCTCCGCATCGGCCATATCGAGCAGGCCCGCGATCTCTTCCTTGTCGGGCGTATGGCGCGCGATATAGAGCAGGTTCGTCACAGATTCGAGCGGGTTGTTGATCTCATGCGCGATGGAGGAGGCAAGGCGTCCGACTACGGCGAGCTTCTCCGTTTGCATCAGTGCGGCGAGTGCGCGCCGCTTCTCACTGATATTGCGGGAGAAAGTGACCAGCCCGTCCGCAGTGGGGTAGACCTCAACCTCAAGCCAGAGATTCCATGGTGCGGGATGGTGGGTCTCAAAGGATCCCGGTACGCCCTGATCCATGGCGCGGGTGTAGTGCTCCAGGTAGGGCGAACCTTCGTACGATGCGTCCGGAAAGGACTCCCACACGTCGCACCCGACGAGATCGCGTCCCTTGCTGTAGAGCGTCTCCGCGGCTTCGTTCAGGTAGCTGATGCGCCAGTCGCGGTCCACGCCGACCACGGCGTCCTTGGTCGCGCTGAGGAACTGGTGCATACGCGTCGCGATGGTGTCGCGCTCGCGCAGAGCCAGCACGGCATTTGTGGTGTTGCGGTGCGGGACGAGGACGCCGGCAATCTCGCCACGATAGCGCACGGGCACACGCGAGTAGGTCCAGTAATGGTCCTCCAACACGACGCCTCGGGCCACCGGGATCAGCACATTCTCATGCACTACCGTCTTCCCCGACAGATAGCAGTCGTCCATCTCCGGGCCGACGATGTCCCATGCCTCGAGAAAGACCTGGCGGTAAGACTCGCCCATCGCCGCTGGGTGCTTGGTGCCGAGCGATTGGATTGCCGCCTCATTGTAGAAGGTGTTGTACTCCGGCCCCCAGGCCATCAGGACCGGCAGCGGCGCATCGAGTACATGGAGGACCGTAGTCACCAGCACCTCTGGCCAGCTATCGATTGGCCCGAGCGATGTCGCGGCCCAGTCGTACGCACGCACCAGATCGTGCATCAGGCCGGTGCCCGTGATGCGGTTCACGCCTACGGGTTCGCTCGCGACTTGGGTGATCGTCAGAGACATCTTCAACTTTGGAGAAAGGGTAGCTTCGCTGGACCACGCTCATCCTACCTTGCAGATTGAAACGCATCCGTTCGCAACCGGGCAATACGTCCTTTGGGGCCTACGACGAAAGGGAGCGAGAGCGCATTCCAATCCTTGTCGGCGCCCGGCGCATCGCCCCTGGCAGGGTTGGGGAGCAGCGGTTGCCAATGGATGCCGTTATCCGTGGAGATGTCGGTGCCGTTAGGGCCCGTGGTGATCCAGGTCTTTGTCGTGACGTCGTAGGCGACGGTGCTGCGGTAGCCATGGGGTTGCGTCATCGCGGCGTGCCAGGTCTGGCCGTCGTCGAGGCTTACCGCTGCGGTCATGGTAGAGTTTCCGGGCTGCGTGTAGTCGCCGCCGACGGCAACGATTGCCTGCGAGGTTGCGATGAGTGCGAAGATGCCGGCGGCGTCACCCTCTGCCTGCAGAGGCAGGTGGATGCGGTCGAAGGGGAGCCGGTCGAGGCAGAGTTCGGGCTGGTTGTAGCTCTGCGATTGCGAGCAGCCGGGCCACGAGCCGCGGTAAAGATAACCCGCTCCCCCGCCGAAGATGGGCCCCGAAAGCGAGATGATGAAGGACTGGTTGCTGGCGGCGAAGGCGCCAATGTTTCTTGCGGGTGCGTTCAGATCCGGTGATTTGCTTCGCGTCCAGGTGGCGCCAGCGTCCGTGGTGCTGGCCAGGTAAAAGCTGCCCTTGACCGGGTCGCCCAGCAGCCAGCCCTCATCGCGACGCGTGAAGTACATGGCGTCGAAGAAGCCGTCGGGCGCGTCTGGATTGGTGAAGGCTAGTTGCCATGTGGCGCAGCCGTCGGTGGTTTTATAGACGCGGCTGAGGTCACCCTTACCGCTGGACATGACGATGGCTGTCTTCGCATCGAAGGCCTGGATGCCGCGGAAGTCGAGTTTCTCTGCGCCGGCGGGTGTGGCGCAGGCGCTCCAGCGGGCTCCGCCATCGAGCGTTTTTAAGACGGTTCCGCCAGTGCCGCTGGCCCATGCGATCTGCCCGTCCACGTTGGCGATGCCGCGCAGGCCGGCCGTGGTGTTGCTCGTCTGCAGCGTGAACTGCGCGGAGAGTGAGAGGGGCAGGAGAGCGGCAGCAAAGACGAGTTGGCGCATGCGTGGAGTGTATCTCCCGCATTGGGCTTGCTTCCGTACGAATTGCCCCGTCGTTCCGGGTTTCGGCTACGCGCGGACGACCCGGATGATGAAGCGGGCGTTGCCGGTTCGCGTCTCACGCGAGAAGTCGCTGACACCCAGATCGTGCAGGTTTTCGGCTAACTGAAGGCAGAGTTCTTCGCGCCGAAGTTCATCAGGGTCATCAGGTGAGTACAGATTTTTGGAAGAAGAGGGTTTTAAGTAGTACAGGTTCAGCTTGGACATACAGATAAAGAACGCTTGTGAAAAGCGCGCGGATTGAGCGTTTACGGGAAATATTTCAGCGGTGGTCCGTGGCTCTTCCGTCTCGTCCGACCCGAAACGGGTCGGCTGTGTGAAGATTGCGGGAATCTGAACCCTAAACAGTCCACCGCCGAAATTATGTTGCAAAAATGGTGCAACGCAACTATCGTGCGCGCGCTCCCAACTGGGCAGGACGCTGCATAGAGAACGCTGCACACAGAGACGACGGAGGACGCAACCATGACGGGATCAATCCGGGCGATGCGGTATGACGAAGTGGGACAGGTGTTGACGGTGGACTTCCGCGACTGGGCGGGCACGACGCGGTACTTTGAGGTGCCACCGGCCGAGTGGGCTGCGCTGAGCGCGGTCTTTCAAAAGGCGGCCTACCTGCAGCAGGTGCTGCATCCGCGTCACCGGTCGGAGCATTTGCAGGCAGCGTAAGCGCGCGTGTTGCGCCGAGCGTGGCATACAGTGGCTCTGGTACGCTCATCGGCACCATGAACTTCCGCCGCATTGCGTTTCTGACCACGCTCGCCATCCTGACGGCCACCGCCGCAGCGCGCGCGGAGACGATGCGCTTTCACGGCACGGTCGGCCAGCGAAGCGTAACGCTGACGCTGGATGTGAAGGATGAATTGGTCGCGGCGGCGAAGTACAAGTACGACAACGAAGCGTCGGAGGTACCGGTGCCGGAGAGTCGCCTGTTCGGATCGACGATGGTGCTGGCCGATGACGACGGCAACAACTTTCACCTGCACCTGCAGAATGCGGACGGCGGCAGTGTCACGGCCTTTGCCAGGACGCTGAAGCTGACGGGCACCATGCAACGCGAAGAACTGGACCTGCCGGTAAAGCTGGTTCTGGTTGTGGCCTCGCAGCGTTAGCTTGCGGCTATCGTGCGGCGGGGACCAGCTTGCGGCGCTCTGTTTCGAGGTAGGTGTAGCGGATGCGGTGGATGACCGTCATCGTTCCCAGGAAAGCCAGAACCCAGAGTGCAGGTGCCATGACGCCCCAGCGGTCGCAGAGTGCGCCCAGGATGACGAGCACGATGCGTTCCGGGCGCTCCATGAAACCGACCTTGCAGGAGCCGATGAGTGCTTCGGCGCGGGCGCGAGTGTAGCTGATCATCAGCGACGCCGTCATCACGAACGCTGCCAGCACCACATACACAAAGCGGTTGCCGCGCGCGTAATAGACCAGCAGGCCGAAGAAGATGGCAACGTCGGAGTAGCGGTCCATCACCGAATCGAAGAACGCGCCGAAGACGCTGACCTGGTTGGTCTGGCGTGCGACGCGGCCATCGACCATGTCAAAGAGGCCGGCGCCGATCAGAATCAGGCCCGCATACAGGAACATGCGGTGAGCGTTTGCACCGCGCGCATAGCCGAAGAAGAAGGCCGCGATGATGTTGATGATGAGGCCGATGAAGGTGAGCGTATTCGGCGAGATCTTCGACAGCGCCAGGCCGTTGACGATCTTCTGCAGCAGCCAGCCGCTGCCTTTTCCAAATGCGCTTGTCCAGGTGAATCCAGAACTCATGAGTTGATCGCCGTACCTCTTAGCAGTGTAACGTTTTGCGGCGTCTGGCGCGTCGGCGGGGTGATTCTGCTGGTACGGGCGCTGCTGCAGACCGGCTGCGCGACGGATGGCAACCACCAGGGCGTCGCGCGGACCAAGGTTTTCCTGGTCCTGAGAGAGGGCCGGTCGGGGTTGCAGGCGTGCTTCTGCGGCATCCGGGAAGAGCGGCAGCGTATCGATCATGGGTGCCAGGGTGCGGCGTGCGCGGGAGAGGCGGCGTGCCGTCCACCGTGTGCTGATCGGCGGCAGGCCGGCCAGATCGGGCGCCACCCACTGGCTGCGAGCTCGTTCACTGTTCAGCAGATCTGCAGACCAGAAGCTGTGTAGCGGGTTCCCTGTTTCGGGATAATCCGCCAGGCAATCCTCGAGCGTGCGCTCTTCCTGTGCGGCCAGCAGCAGCATCCATCCGCGGGTCATGGTCTCGTGATAGTGGGCGGGGTTGCCGGCACGCGCGGCGAAGGTCTGCAGGCCGCGTTGAATGCTGTCGAAGGCATCGTTGAATGGCAGGCGTTCGAGCAGCAGCCAGGCCAGGCGCAGATGATCGCCATGGTGGAAGCGGCCGGCGGGAATGTCACGGTCCTGAAAAGCGCGCAGGAAGTCCCCATCAGACATCTCGGCGCAACCAAATCGGGGCATACCGGGCAGTGTATCTCGCTGTTTTCGCGTTGCAAGCCCCATTTTGGGAACCGCCTGCGATTATGAAGGCATGCCCCGGCTCTATCTGCGACGACTTACCGGCCGAGAGCGGACGGTTTCGGCGAATCGTGCGCTGGCGCGGTTCCTGGCGTTTGTCGCAGGTGCGGCGAATGCGGGCGGCTTTCTGGCGGTGCGCCAGTACACCTCGCACATGTCCGGCATCACCTCGACCATGGCTGACGGACTGGCTGCGGGCAGCACATTGGTCGTCGGCAGCGCCTTCGCGGCGATCGTGTCCTTCACCGCGGGGGCCATCTCCACGACGCTGCTGATCCGTTGGGGACGGCGACGGACGCTGCACAGCGAATACGCTTTGCCGCTGGTAGCCGAGGCGGCATTGCTGGTCGTCTTCGGCTTGACCGGCCATGTCTTCGAAGGGCGTTCCGAGCTGGCAACCGTCCTGCTGCTGTGTTTCACCATGGGGCTGCAGAATGCGATCGTAACGAAGCTGTCGAATGCGGAGATTCGAACGACGCACGTGACCGGCATGATTACCGACATCGGCATTGCGCTGGGACGGATGATTGCGGCAGCGTGCGGCGACCGCACCGCAACCGACGCCATGGACGCACCGAAGCTGCGGCTGCTTTCGTCGCTGGTGGGGCTATTCTTCGCCGGCGGCGTGGTGGGAGCGCTGGGGTTCCTGCACGTGGGATTTCTCTTCACGCTGCCGCTGGCGGCGCTGCTGCTGTTGCTGGCCGCCCTGCCGGTACTGGACGACCTGCGACAGCTTTAGAGCGTGCTATTCGACGACGGGCGCGACGTCGTGGATGGTGTACAGCTTCAGGATCTCGAGGATGCGCTTGCCGTTGGGCGTAACCACCGTGACTTCATCGCCAAGCTGCTTGCCGACCAGAGCGCGGCCGATGGGCGACGTGGTGCTGATCAGGCCCTTGGTGACATCACTCTCTTCGCTGGTGACCAGCTTGTAGGTGAGCTCTTCTTCCTTGGTCTGGTCGAAGACGACGATGGTCGAGCCGAAGCCGACGCGGTCATTCGGGATGTTGCGCAGGTCGACGAGTGACAGCTCCGCCATGCGCTTCTTCAGCTGGCCGAGGTGCGCGTTCACAAACTCCTGCCGCTGCTTGGCCGAGTGGTACTCGGCGTTTTCGCTCAAGTCACCCAGTGCGACGGCGCGCTTGATCTCCGCCGGCAGCTCCGTGGTGAGCTCGTGCTCCAGTGCGCGAATCTGTTCTTCAAGCTTCTTGGTGACGTCGAGCATGGGCAGTGTTTCCGATCAGCGAAAAAGAGTCCGGAGCAGTGCTGCTGCACGCTGTGCGTGGCAGGGGCTCTTCGACTAATGATTATAGCGATTCTGCAGCATGAGACGCCGCCTGGCCGTCCAGCCAGTCCTGCAGAATGACAACGGCGGCGTACTGATCCAGCACCGCTTTGCGTCCGGGACCTCGCGGGATACCGCGGCGGTCCAGCAGCTCCTCTGCCGCCGCGCTGGTAAGCGTCTCTCGCTGCAGGTGTACGGGCAGTTGCAGTTCCTCCGCCACGGCCTGTGCGAAGGCCTGCGCCTTCTCCGCCTGCGGACTGACGTCGCCCGACGCGTAGCGGGGATCGCCCGAGACGATGGCGGTGACACCATGCTTGCGCACCATGCGCGCTATATCCTTCAATTCCTTACGCAGATGCGTCCGGCCCAGCGTCAGCAGCGGCTGCGCGGTGCCCAGCGCATCCGTGATGGCGATGCCAATGCGGCGATCGCCAATATCCAGCCCAAGGATCCGTGGATGCTCCTGCATGGTGACCTACTGCCTCCGGTCCGTGTTGACCGGCAGATCCGTGTGGCGCTCCGACTCCTGGATCCTGTCCAGGTTGCGCTCACCGCGCAGTACGGATTCCTCCGCGCCCTTCAGCTCAGATGCATCCGATTCCAGCGCGATCACGGTCGCAGCCTCTTCACTCAGCACTTCGAAGTAGCGCTGCAGAGCCTCCGCAGGGACGGGCTGCGTGAGCGGTTGTCCGACGCCCGTGCTGTATTGCGATTCAAAGGCATGTCGCCTCTGGATCGCCTTCACCTCTTCCGCATAGCTGGTGTTGACGCCGTTGAGCGACAGGTCCACCTCCGACCAGGCGCGAACGTCGTCCTGCGGCAGGCGCTCCAGCAACCCGCTGGCGCGTGCTGCGTGCCATGCAGGCATGTCCGGCAGATCGAAGTCGGCAAAACCCGCAGCGGCAGCAGCGGGCAGCGGCTGGTGCGATCGGATGGCAGCGCGCACCTGCGTCATGCGCGCGTTCAGCCATGCCATGCGTGACCGCTGATTCTGTAGCAGGCGATCCGTGTCTTCGACGGTGCGTTCGCCATCCTGATGCAGCGCCTCGCGCAGCTCCGATCGCTGATGGCGGTGATGCGCCATCTCCACCGACTGCTCCATCGCAATCGCGATCAGCAGACCAATGGTGACGATACCGATGTGCGTGAAAAACTCCCGCCAGGTGTGGATAGGGTGCTCTGGTACGTGAACTTCCATGTCGGTCTTGCGAGCCTCAGCAGGAGATACACGCAGGGTACATTGGCGGGAGTCAGGTGGGTATGCCCCACAGGCGGTATCGATGCCCCGGCGACTAGTTTGCGGTGGGCGGCTCAATGCGATCAACGACGATCGCGGGTACGGGCCCCTTGGACGGCGTTAATTTCAACCCGAGCTGATCGCGTACAGCCGTTGCCAGCGGCGGTGCGGGTTCGCCTGCAAGGCCCGCGTCCGCAGGCGTTTTGCTGGCGTCGTCCGGAGTCCATTTCAGGTCGATATCGTAGTCGCCCTTCAGTCCGGTGTTGTCGACGACGTAGCGCTCCAGTTCGTTCGCAAGACTATCGGCAAGCGAGCGGATGTCGGCTCCCTTGCCAACCAGATGGCCATCGTTCTGGCTCATGCTGCGGCTGCGGCGTGGAGCCGGCTTGCCGGCTTCCGGGGCGGGCAGGGAGGCGCTCGGTGTCAGCTTGACGCCCTCGGGCATCACCGTTAAGTCATACACGGGCAGCGTGCGCGTCTCCGCGTGCGCCGCCAGGTGGAAGCGCTCCTTCAGCAGGTTCTGCACCATCTGCCGTCGCTCTTCGTCGGAGAGAGCGCGAAGTGCGGCCATGTCCGGCTCGCTGACCTTCGCGTCCACCTCAAAGTGATCCGACTTAGCCCACGGCGGAAGCCCGCTTACAAGCCACGGCCTGACGTTCCATGCCAGGGCAATCAACTGCTGCGCGGTCATGTTGCTGATGTGCAGATTAGCCGGACGGAAGTTGACGGAGATGTCGCCGTCATTGGGATCGTGCGGTTTGACCGTGGAGATGTCATAGGTGGGCACAGCCTGCGCTGCCGCTGGGCCGGCCGCCAACAAGGCGACAGCGAGTACAGCGCTGCACGAGCAGAATCGGTAAGAGAGCTTCATCACGAGTAGGTACGCAGAAAGAAGGCCGAGGGTTGCAGGAATCTGCAGCCCCTCGGCCCTTTTTGCTTCCATTACTGTTGCGCTTGCGAAGATTACTTGACCTTGATCACCTTCGTTACGGAACCGAAGGAGTTGTTCGCCACCAGGGTGTACGTGGCGCCTGCAACATACGGCGTCACCGTCATGGTCTGCGAGTTCACTGCGGCTGCTTCCTTCACATAGCTGTACGTTGCACCCGTCACATTCCAGGTAAGGACCGTGTTGCCTGCGACCGTTACGCCCGTGAAGCTGTTGATGGCCGGAGCAGCGCCCTGGGGCGTCGCCTGGCTCTTGATCAGCGTGGTCGTCTGCACGACCTCAAAGTTTCCCTCGGTCAGAGCGGCGCTGATGTTCGCAACATCGTCCATGTCCCAGCGCGGATCGTTGTTGGCGCTGAAATACATGTTCGAGCCGTTGTCCGCGACGTACGCACCGTACTTCTTTAGCGCCGTCAGGATCACCTGGTTGGACTTGGAGTACTTCGAGATATCGAAGTTCGCCTTCAGGCGAATACGCATGCCGGGAATGGCTGCGTCCGATCCGTTGCCGGAGCCGTGCGTGGCTGGCAGGATGTAGCTGCCGTTGGTGTTGTTGAAGGTCACGCGCAGCGCGTGGCGGACAGCGCCATTCGCGACTTCGTCATAACGGAGCAGCAGCGGCAATATCGGCAGACCAGCCACATCGGCCGAGGTGTAACCGTAGGGGCGACGCTGCGGCAGGTCCGCGTTCCAAACGGTCTCACTGTAGGCGGAGTACGCGCCGTTGGTCAGCTTCGTCTGGTACAGCTCGTAGATACGGCCGTTCGTCTTGTCGACCTCGAGCGTATGGTGGTCGCTGTCGGCGTTCTTCGCGCCGGGTGTGCCAATGATGCCGTTTTCTGTGGCTGTCTGCGGCGATAGAGGCACCGGTGTTAGGTCACTCTCGTCACCAACCGTGACCTTGGAGAGCCTTACATAGGTGGGTGTGCTGGTGACGTAAACCGGCATGGTGTTGTCGAGATGGAAGTGGTCGCCGTTCGGCACGTTGTATTCGTTCAGCCAGGCCTTCGTCTTCGCCGTGTCGACTGCATTGCCGCTGATGTCGATCAGTGCCTCAGGCACCGTCTGGAAGAGATACCCGTCAAAGTTCGGATTCGTTCCTTCACCAATGCGTGCCAGCGCCGTCGGTGACGCTGGCGCAGCCGGCGTGTTGGCTGCCGGCGTAGTGGTCGCGGGCGCTGTGACAACAGGGGTCGTGGTGCCCGCTGCAGTGGTCACAACGACACTCACGGGAAACTGAATGGTCACACTGGACCCGGATGCCGTGGTGACTGCATTGCCGGTAGTAACAGTGACGGTCTGCGCCGGAATGGAGAGGACGCACAATGCCGGAAGGGCAAAAAGGAGAGGCTTCATTTGTAGTTCCTCGGCACGGGAGTTGAGCTGTGGAGTGCTCTGTGGTTCTAGTTTTTCTTACCCAGGTCGTAAGTCCTGTTTCGGGCCTGAGTCATTGTGGCAGAGGTACGTTACGTTCTGGTTGCGACTTGCGCATCACCGGTATGCCTAATCCGGTCAATGCCTCTGCGCCCTTTGTGTGAGAGATCGTTACCATTTCGCTACGTTTTGGCCGCAGGAATTTCATCGGCGTAGTTCTCCTTCACGTCTAGTGGGTCCGAGCAGAAAATGACTCCGTCGCACGCGACTTGCGTAAACGTGAGAACTATGCCGAACCGGCTAAATGATGCGTGTACAGGGTTTATATGCAAGCGGACTGCCATTGCGCTTGTAAGCTGATCGCGTGAAGAATTTGTCCCGTCGCGATGCATTGAAATTGAGTGGTGCGGTCGCCGCCGCGCTTCTGCCAGCTGCCATTCCGGCACAGCCAACAAGCACCGCCCAACATGCCAGTGTGCGCGTGTGGGAGATCTTCGAACTGACCCTCCAGGGCCCCCGCGAAGATGCCGTAATCAACCCCTGGAAGGTGCGCTGGTCAGTGGTCCTCTCGCAGGGGAACCGGCGGGTCTCCGTGGACGGCTTCTACGATGGCGATGGCAAATACAAGGCGCGCTTTATGCCGGACGCGAAGGGCCCTTGGACGTACACGACCGAGAGCGACGCGCCGCAACTGCGAGGACACGCAGGCCGCTTCGACGCAACGGATGCGAAGCCCGGCGCACATGGCCCGGTAGTCGTACACAATACGCAGCACTTCAGCTATGCGGACGGCACGCCGTACTTCCCCTTCGGCACGACGAGCTATGCGTGGATCCACCAGCCGGAGGCTCTGCAGCAGCAGACGCTGGCAACGCTGAAAGCCGCGCCATTCAACAAGATTCGCATGTGCGTCTTTCCCAAGCACTACGAGTACAACCACAACGAACCGGAGTTCTATCCCTTCGCACGCAGTGGCACGACCAACGATTACACCCGCTTTGACCCACGTTTTTTCGCGCATCTGGAGCGGCGGATTCTCGACCTGCAGGCGATGGGGATTGAGGCCGATCTGATCCTCTTTCATCCGTACGATCGCTGGGGCTACCAGTCCATGAGCGCGGAGACGGATGCGTTTTACCTGCGTTATCTGGTTGCGCGGCTGGGTGCTTATCGCAACGTGTGGTGGTCACTGGCGAATGAGTGGGACCTGATGAAGTCGAAGACGCTTGCGGACTTTGATCGGTTATTTCATGTGCTTGAGAGCGCGGATGCGCATGGGCATCTGCGCTCGATCCACTACTCAGTGACCATGTATGACTACGCGCGGCCATGGGTGACGCACGCCAGCCTGCAGACCGATGAGTTCGAGAAAGCGCCCGGCAGGCTTGCTGCCTGGAAGAAACCGATGGTCTTCGACGAGTGTAAGTATGAAGGCAATCTGAACAAGCGGTGGGGCAACATCAGTGCGGCAGAGATGCTGCGACGCTTCTGGCTGGGCGTGATCAACGGCTGCTACGTCACGCACGGCGAAACGTACCTGCCGGAGACGGACGCCGCCTTCAACGAAGACACAACACCTACGCTATGGTGGGCGCATGGCGGCACACTGCATGGCGAAAGCTCGGCAGGCATCGCGCAGCTGCGCAGACTCGTCGAGGAGAGTGCACCCAGGCCATCGTCACGCATGGGCTTCGATGCACCCGTGAACCCTTACTATCTGAATGCGATCGCCTATGCGCCCGATGGCAAGACGGCCGAGACCATCTTGTACTACCTGGATTCGCATCAGCCCGTCTGGTACGAGTTCCCTCTGCCGGATGCTTCATACACCGCCGAGTTGATCGATCCGGCAGCGAACACCATCACCATGGTGCCCGGAAACTTCCGCGGAAAGACTGCAAAACTTCGGTTGAAAGTAAAGCCTTTTCAGGCGGTTCGGTTCCGTCTGGCCGACACTGCGACCGGGTAATTCTTTCCGCCAGGCGGACTTTTCTTCGCAGTGCATTGGGTACATTCGGTGTCGGCTGAACGACAGTTAAACTCGTCATCCGACACGCCTTAGCAGGATGTAACAGCGTTGCAATGACTCCCGGGCGCACAGAAACTGTGCGCCCGGGGTGGGGAGGGTTATTGGTTTCTTAGAAGCGGTAGTTGGCACCCAGGCGAAGGACGTTGCCCTTGCTCTGGAAGGTGGTGTTGTAGCCCGTACCGCCGCCGCCGGAGCCTGCGATCACGGCGACATTCAGGGTCTGATCCTCAAGCTTGTAGTAGAGATACTCTGCCTTGGTCGAGAGGTGGCGAGCCATCTTGTACTCGGCGCCGCCGCCGACGGCGTAGCCGGTCGACATGCTGGAATTGTTCGCGGTGAACTGTAGAACGTTTGTTGGGGAGGGCCCGAAGAAATTCGCCGAGGACTCAGTCGAACCGTAGGCAAGACCGCCAGTGCCGTAGAACAGGACGCGGCCGGCAGCAAGACCGACGCGACCGCGGACCGTGCCGAGGGACTTCAGGTTCGAGCTGAATGTGTTGTTCAGGCTGGCCCCACCTGTCAGAGCGGTGGTGACGACGGTGCGCTGACCGGAGATGCCAGTGCCGGCCAGGTCCGTTTCGAGACCCAGGACGAAGTGCTGGAACTGGTGGTCATAGCCGATCTGGCCGCCACCGATGATGCCGCTGCGGTCGACCGAAGTGAGCGGGGTGCGTGCGCCGCCGTTCACGTTATTGACGTTTGCCGTCACCTGTCCGGTCGTCACAATGCTGTTGTTGCCGAAGCCGCCGCCAAGATTCAGACCGGCATAGAAGCCTGACCACGAGGTGTCGGTACGAAGCACCCGCGGGTATCCCGGCTGTGCGCTCTGGCCCATCTGTTCCGCTGTGGCAGCGAGGGGCAGAGAAGATGCGATGCCGAGTCCGGCGATTACGAGAAGCATTTTATTCATAGGACGTCTCCAGTTCTGCTCATTCCACGTTCAAATGATCTGGAAACTTAGACTGTCGGTATCTGTCAAAAACCGCCATATCGCGTCACATCCTGTTTCACGATACGAAACAGATGGGTGAGGTTTGCTTGAACCGTGCTGTATGTGCGCGGCCCCTAAAGGCGTGCGAAAGGCGCGAAAGTGGCTGGGAAGGCACGATTTTCGGCTTCAAACGCAACTGAGGGCCGCATCGGCGACCCTCAGTCTCAACTCAAAATAGCCAGCGGTCTATGTCCTGCCAAGAACCTCGAGTTTCACGTTGGCCAGGCCCTTCTGCAGCATGCCCAGTTCCATTGCGGCGGCGGAAGAGAGGTCGATCACGCGGTTGGGTGCGAGTGTGCCGCGGTCGTTGATCTTCACGATCACGGAACGCATGGAGTCTAGGTTCGTCACGCGGACGAGGGTGCCCAGCGGCAGCGTCTTGTGCGCGGCAGTCAGCTTGGTCTCATCAAAGGTCTCGCCACTGGCTGTCTTGCGGCCGTTCCAGACGGTGCCATACCAGGATGCGAGGCCGCGCAGCGGATTACTGTGCAGACCCAGAAAGTGATGGTGCGGCTTCGCAACCGCGGCGGTAGGCGGCGCGGGAGGCGCGATGTGTGGCACCAACTGCGCGGGCGCCAGTGCTGCGGAACGCATCTCCGTGCGGTGCGAAAGGACGATTTCGGTAGCACCGACTGCGCTGAGGGCCGATCCTGCGGCGACGGCAAGGCCGAGTGCCAGCGACGGACGGCGGCGGGCAACGCGAAGAAGCGCGCGCGCATGCAGCAGGGTGCGTGAGAGGGTGTTGGAACCGGCGCGGCGAGCGGCCGATACAGAGCGGCCGGCGCGAGCCAAGGAGGCAATGAAGAGTTCCGAACCGTTATCGGTGTAGTGGACGTTCAAGCAGTAACCTGCAAGACGAAAAGCGTAGCGGATGGAGTTGCGTCCCTGGTCTGGTTTGGACGCGCGTGTTTCATGATGCTGGTCACAGGGTTGGCATACGGTGGGAGTCTGACCCCTCAGAAAAACGAGGTACAAAAACGCACGAGTAATGTCCCTGAGCTCCGCTGTCTTCTTCGTCTTCTCTCGCGTTGGGATTTGGGCGCTCTTGGCGGCGCCTTGCCGATCTAACATTCAAGCGACGCTGAGCGCCTGCTCGATGCTGTCATTCTGTTGCAGCAAGTGGGTCGAACCCGCATTGGTGCCTGGCTGGCTGTATCCCCGTTTGCCGGTGTTGCCGGAGGAATACGCCGCCCTGTTGAGTCCAAGTGTATCAATCCAACGCGGGAATGTCCCACTTTTGCGGAACGCCAAATCACTACTGTGTTTGTTTTGAATGAGTTATAGGGAAAGAAAAGTGACGTGACCGCGCTGATTTACGATGACGGTGAGGGCTTTATGGACACTTCGATTGCCGCACGGCGTACGGAAGACATTGCGCTGGACCTGCTGAAATTCATCGCCTCCACCACCAACGTGGTCAAGAACCACGGCGGCGGAACGCCCGGCTTTGGTGGTTCCTCCAGCCCCAAGGGCGAAGATCAGGTAACGCAGCTGCTGGATCTGTACGGCAAGTGCCGTCAGGCGGTTGAAGCTCCGGCGAAGTAAGCCTCTCCCGGATGAGTTCCTCCTCAATACAGGTAGCGGTGGTAGGTGCAGGCGCCTTCGGGCGCAATCATCTGCGTGTCTACCGCGCGCTGGAAGCGGACGGCGTGCGCCTGGCGGCGTGCATCGATCCCAGCGAAGCCGCGCGGTCAGCCATCGCAGCCGACTACGGCATCCCCGTCTTCGCTTCCGTGGCAGATCTGCTCGCCGCAGGTCTGCCCATTGCGGCAGCCAGCGTCTGCACGCCAACCATCTTCCATGCCGCCGCTGCCACCGCGCTGATGGCCGCCGGAATCGACGTGCTGATCGAGAAGCCGATCGCCGGCACGCTCGAGGAAGCTGACGCGATCCTGGCTGCTGCGAAGCTGCATGACCGGGTCGTTCAGATTGGGCATCTGGAACGATTCAATCCTGCCGTAACCGCAGCCGTTCCGCTGCTCAATCGGCCCATGTTTTTCGAAAGTCACCGGCTCAGCATCTTCACGCCGCGCTCGCTGGACGTGGACGTCGTGCTGGATCTGATGATCCACGACCTCGACGTCGTGCTGACAATGGCCGCATCTCCCGTGCGCGAAGTCCGCGCCGTGGGCCTTCCCGTTCTTTCGCAAAAGACTGATATTGCGAATGTTCGCGTGGAATTCGAGAGCGGCGCCGTCGCAAACTTCACCGCCAGCCGCATCAGCACCGAGCGGGTACGCAAGCTCCGTTTCTTCCAGCCGCACCAGTACCTCTCGCTCGACTTCGCGCGGCAGGACCTGCTGATGATCGACGTAACGGCAGCCGCATCGCTAACACCCGCACAGATGCAGGCACTCTTCGCCGGCGGCGCAGGCATAACAGCCAGCGAGACGCACTCGAACGAAGAGGTCGAAGCGCACCTCGCGCAACTGCGCGCGGCCAAAGAAGGTGTTGCGGCCGATTCGCCCATCGCCGCAGACCTCGCGGCGCGCAGTGGGCTCGCCGCGGCCGCGGCACATCCTTCTGCGGGTCTGTCGCTGCGCAAGGTACCGACGGATCCGGGTGAGCCTTTGCGGCTGGAGATTGAATCCTTCCTCGAAGCGGTACGTACCCGCACAACACCCCGTGTCAGTGCAGAGAATGGCCGCGCTGCATTGGCGCTGGCGCTGGAGATCAACGCCGCGATCGCTTCGCATGCAGAGCGAGCCGGACTGTAGAGTACCCAGCTACTTCATTACCGACATGAACTGGGCCCACGGCCCGCACGCCTCGTTGTAGCGCTTGCCCATGACGCGTGCGATCTGTACGACGTGGGTCATGTCGTGGGCGGTCCATGCCCCAATGAGCTGGCGCGCGGTTACTTCGCCGAGGGAAGGGTGCATGCCAACGAGCGCTAGTTGCGCTGGCTGAAGATCCATTGCGCGGAGTTCTTCTAGATTCTTTCGGCGAAGCATCGCAAACTCGTCCAGCAGCCCATCCATCGTCTTGCCAACGGATTCGTGGAACATGGCTTCGCGGTCGAACTTATCAAAGGGCACACTGGTGCCGTGTTCCAGGATGCGGTGCAGGCGCGTGAGCCAGTCGCCATGTTCGCCGTGCACAAGGTGGCCGAGAACATCGAAGGGGCACCATGTGCCGGGGCCTTCAGTTGCCGTGATCCACGGCTCGGGCAGGCCGCGCAGCAGTGCGTCCAGCGCGGCGGGTGAACGTTCCAACAGGGCAATAGACTCAGCGAGAAACGTGTCGCTCATGCCGCCGATTGTACGAAGCAGCAGCAGGCCGCGCTACCGAATTGCGGCCATGCTGTAGCGGAAGAGCTGATCGAAGTCGGTGCGGATTGTGAGTTCAGTGGTCTCGTGTTTTGCGATGGCGGTTTCGATGGCCTTCTGTGCGGACTCGCGTTTGTAGCCGAGGTTGGTGAGCGCAGAGAGCACGTCGTCTATGACGGGGCCGCCGTGGAAGCCGGTTGCGCCCTGGACGGGCACGGCGCTTGAGAGGTCGTCGAGCTTATCCTTCAGTTCGAGCACGACGCGCTCTGCAGTTTTTTTGCCGATGCCGGGGATCTTCGTCAGGGTGGCGTGATCGCCGCCGCGGATGGCCGCCACGAGCGATGTCGCGGAGAGGCCGCTGAGCACCGTGATCCCGAGTTTCGGGCCAATACCGCTGACGGTGATGAGTCGCTCGAAGAGGCGCTTTTCATCGCGGTCGAGGAAGCCGAAGAGAGCGATCGCGTCCTCGCGGACCTGGGTGTTGATGTGCAGCGCAATCTCCGCCCCCTCGTCCGGGAGCGACGAGTAGGTGGGCACCGTGATGGCGACGTCGTAGCCCACGCCGCCGCAGTCGACGATGGCCTGGTTGGGTGATTTGCTGAAGAGACGTCCGCGAAGATGAGCGATCATGCTGTGGCTGATTGTAGAGGGTTTGGTGTGCGCTAAATAATCGCTGATCCAGCTGTTCGAGCGTATGCTGTCGGCATGGATTCGCTCATTTTCGAAGTACAGCAGGAAGATGACGGTGGCTACGTTGCCGAGGCGCTCACTGAGGACATTGTCACGCAAGGAGACACGTGGCCTGAGCTGTGCGCAAACGTCCTCGAGGCCGTGAACGTTTTTTACTTGGAAGATCCCTCGCACAAGCCTAAATCGGTTCGGTTGCGCCATGTACGCACCGAGGTCATCGACCTCTCGAAAGAAGAGCTCACGGCCGCATGAAGCTTCCACGCGGTATCAGTGGCGCCACATTTACTAATCTTTTGTGTGAGCGGCTGGGATACCGTGTGGTCGGCCAGGAAGGGAGCCACATCCTGCTCCGCTCTGAGTTGCCGCATGGTCATCGGTTACCGGTTCCCGCACACAAAGAACTGCGTATCGGCACGCTGGCTTCTTTAATCCGGATGGTGTCAAACCAGAAGGATCTTTCGCGCGACGAAGTGCTTGCCGCGCTGTTCGAACTCTAGCTGCGACGGCGGTAGAGGATCTGAAACTTATAGCCGTCGTTTGCCGGGAAGAGGCGGTTGACGGCCTTCAGGCGCTCGGCGAGGGCCGGCGCTGCGAGCAGCGGATATTCACGTTCGCGCAGGTCGGCGTAGTCGAAGTCCAGGTGCAGGCTGAGTAGATAGATCGCAAGCGCGTCGGAGAAGGCGGCGGCGTAGAAGTCTGACCGTGCCTTTTCGTCGATGCCGCCGGTGGCTTGGATCGGACGGATGCGGGCGCTGTCGCCATCCGGGATTTGCTTGCCCTGGGCTGCGGCGCGATCTTCCCATGCGTCCATGCTGGTCTCGCCGCGGACGTTAGCGACGACCTGCTGCCACGCCAGGTCTGCAAAGGCCGTGGGAGTACCGACGGTGTCGACGAAGTTGTGGGCGACGTTGATGAAGAACTCAAACGCCAAGGCGAACCGGTCGGTGTGCAGGCGACTGCTGAGGAAGACGTACTCTTCGCCGGCGATGCGTGCGTTGCGGTGGCAGATGGCCTTGTCGACGAGCGCGGCGCTGTATGCCGGTGCGATCAGCGTGATGTCCGAGACGGGAAAGGGCGCGACGGGCGCGGAGTCTTCGCCGGCGAGGCGCGCACCGGAGAGCGCAAGCGGAACGAAGAAGTACAAGTGTTTCGACAGGCCGCTGGCGATGGATGCGGGTACGGCGTTCACCAGCCGCGTGAGCTCTGCGGGGGTGGTTGTAGGCGAATCCAGCCGGCCCAGTGTGGCGTATCGAACCCCGTTGGGTGCGGTGGTAGCGGTGGCCTGCTCGGCTGCCTCTTCCGGCGTCAGCAGATCGGTCATCAGGGCATCTGGCATCAGCAGGTATTCTAACGGTGTAGCGCCCCCGCATCGCGAGAATTGCGCGACACCGCGAGAATGGCGCAGACGCCGCGGGACGATGCGCGGCAGAAGAGAGCTGAGAGCCATGGCAAACACCGCAAACAACCGCCCAACCTACGCTCCGAACTACACCGGACCCCGCTTCCTGGGCGCGCCCGTGGGCGATTTTTCCGTCTTCCAGACGTTGCTGCTGACTGTCGCCTGCGGCGTCGCATCGTTCTTCTTCGCGACGTTCCTTGCGATCATGGGCATGCTGGTGATGACGGCGGCGGGGCACAAGCCGGACTTTTCGCTGGCGTACCGCTGGTTTGGCCTGCCGGTAGGGATCACGGTACTGGTCGCTGCCGCATGTTACCTGGGATCGCTGCTGGTGCGCCGGATTCGCCGGCAGAGCGTCTAGGCGTCCTCTACACTGGCTGTCATGTCTGACAGCACGTTCTCGCAGCAACGCGCACCGGCTGACCCCTACCGCTGGACGATCGGCCTGCTGCTTGGCGTCGGCGTGCTGGTCAACTACTTTGACCGCGTCAATCTGTCTGTTTCGCACGATGCGCTGGTTGGCAGCTTCGGCATTACGCCGCAGGTCTTTGGTCAGCTTTCCGCTGCGTACTCGTGGACCTATGCTGCCTGCCAGCTGCCGACGGGCGTGATCCTGGACGCCTTTGGCGTGCGCAAGGTCACGATCACATCGGTCTTTATCTGGGGCATTGCTTCGGTTGCGGCGGCGTTTGCACCGGGAGTGGTGCTGTTCTTTCTGGCAAGGCTGCTGCTGGGCATCGGTGAAGCGCCGACCTTTCCGGCGAATGCAAAGGCCGTGGGCGCGTGGTTTCCATCGCATGAGCGGTCGCTGGCGACGGCTATCTTCGACAGCTCGGCAAAGTTGGCAAACGCTATCGGTGTGCCGCTGTTGGGCTTGTTGCTGTTGCGTGTGGGCTGGCGCTGGTCCTTTGGATTTACGGCGATGCTGTCCTTCGCATACATGGGGCTGTTCGCGCTGCTGTATCGCGAGCCTGGCCGGTTCTCCATGCGCAACGTCATCCGCACTGAGGGCGTGGGGCTGGACACCGATGCGGCTCAGATCATTGCGCCACCTATCCCGCTGTCAAAACTGCTGCGGCAGAAGAAGATTATTGGCCTGGCAATTGGATCGGGCGCGTACAACTACGTCTTCTACCTTCTGCTGACGTGGCTGCCTACCTACCTTTCGCAGACGCTGCACATAACGTTGCGGCAGTCGTTTCTTTACACCGGCGCGCCGTGGCTGGTGGCGGCGCTGTGCGGTCTATTGATTGGCGGCGTTCTCGTGGACTCCCTAATCAAGCGCGGTTTTGACGCCAGCAATGTGCGCCGCACTGTCCTAATCTGCGGCACGGTCTGCGGCCTGGGCATTGTGGGCGCGGCTTTTGCGCACTCGGTTGCGTCTGCGTTGATTCCGATTACGATCGCGATCGGCGGCCTGTCTGCTGCGTCGCCAGTTATCTGGAGCCTGCCGTCGCTGCTGGTGCCGAACACCAGCACGGGTAAGGTGGGCGGCATCATCAACTTCAGCAACCAGATCTCCGCCATCGTTGCGCCGATCCTAACCGGCTATACGGTGCAGAAGACCGGCAGCTATGTGTGGGCATTTGCGATCCCGGCGGTTTACATCCTGATCGGGATTTTGTCGTACCTCGTTTTGCTTGGTCGCGTGGAAGCCATTAATGTGCGCGAAGCACTCGGTGATGTCTAGATCGTTTTTGGCACCGCCGACATCGGATGGCGCAGATTAACGACCCTCATTTGCTCCTCTGTCGCGTAGCGGGAGGATGCGGACGCGGCTGTTTCACACAATGTCGGCAGGAGGTTCTTTATGAGCTCTTCGCCGCGAATCACTGAGATTCAGCTACTCGATCGCCAGGTTCTCGTGATCTTCGAACCGGACATCGCCGCCATGCTGAAGCAGGAAGACGTGCACGAACTGGCTGTCCTCAAGAACGCGTTCGTGCACGCCGACGACCTGAAATAACTGCGGGCTGGTGTAGCCGCGCGACTTACTTCTTCTGGAGGATGGCGCGCGTCGACCCGACGGTGACGCCGCCGTCGATGAGGAGTGTCTGGCCTGTCATGTAGCGTGACGCTTCGCTGGCAAGGAAGACCACCGCGCCGTCCAGATCGTTGGGTGCGCCGGGCCGCTTCATGGGAATGCGTTCGACGAGATATTCAACCCAGCCTGCGTCCTCATACATGACGGCGTTCTGCGCCGTCTTGAACCAGCCCGGCGCGAGTACGTTGACCGTGATCCCGTGCACGCCCCAGTCATCTGCCAACGACATCGTCAGTTGCTTGATACCGCCGCGGCTGGCTCCATACGGTCCCAGGCCCGCAAAGCCGCGAACGCTGGTGACGGAGCCGACGTTAATGATGCGGCCGTAGCCACGCTCAATCATGTGTCGCGCGATGCCCTGGGCGACGAAGAAGGCTCCGCGAAGGTTGGTGTCGAGAATCGCGTTCCAGTCGTCCCAGGTGACCTCCTGCGCTGGTTTGCGGATGTTCATGCCGGCGTTGTTCACCAGGATGTCGACCTTGCCGAATAGGCTTGGGGCGGCCTGAGCGAACGCGTTGATGCTGGTCTGATCGCGGACGTCGAGCATGAGCGCCTTCGCTTCGATGTCCATTGCGGAGAGTTCCGCGATGAACGCATCACAATCGCCGGCCTTGCGGCTGGTGACGATCAGCTTTGCACCTGCGCGGCCAAGCGCGCGGGAGAAGTATTGGCCCAGGCCACGCGATGCGCCGGTAACGATGGCTACCTGGCCCGTAAGGTCAAAGAGATTTTCCGCCATGATGCTCCTGCATTCTTCGAATGCCTCTCGTCGCGCGGGCAGAGGATTCGGTTCGTTAGATACCGCTTCATTTCACAACATTTCGTGCAAAAAGATCAGCTTCTTCGAGACTCAAAATTAATTGCAAAAAATATCGAACTCTTGTTTACACCGTGCGTATTAGGAGGTGCAGAACTCAACAAGCAGTTTGGCGCCGGTAATTCCGGTTTTTTTAGGACAGGGAAACGATCATCGCAGCCTGCGAGGGAACCCATGTTTTCAAACCGACCTATACTCTCTTTCTATCGTCACACGACTGCGGCTGCATGTCTTGCAGCCCTGCCTTTTCTTCTCAACGCCTCGGCACCCGCGCAGACAAATGCGGACTACCGCAAGGATTCTCACCAGCCTTATTTGGATCTGCTTCACAAAGTCGAAGGGGAAAATCCTTCTTCAGCGAGGCTTGGTTATGCGTGGGCGGTGGTTGCGTCTTCCTATCAACGGAGCGGCGAGACAGACGCTGCTCTGCGCGCCTACAGCAAGGCCCTGCCGCTGTTGGCGAAGAGTGCTGAGTCGCGAGTGAACTATGCCACCGCGCTCGACAACGTTGGCGAAGTCTATCTGGAAGCTGGCGACAAGTCGGAGGCCGAGCATGTGCGAGCGAAGGCCTTCGCCCTCCGAAGTGAGATCGGCAATCCCGTCGACATAGCCCGCAGCCATGAACATCTTGCAGAGGTATTGCTTGCGCAACATCGATACAAACAAGCGCAGGAACATGCGGAGTCAGCCGTTGCGATACTCTCCACGCAAAAGGAACCTGCTTTCTTGCAGGTGCTTCCTGCTTCGGAGTCGCAGGCCACTCCCAGACCTGGCAACACGCTTGTTGCGGCTTATATTTCGCTGACGCTTGCGCAGTGCAGACAGTCCGCGTTCGCTGATTGCCAGCGGTCCGCGAAAATGGCAGACGAGATCGCGACGCGTGATTTTTCCGCGGTGTCGCTGGAGCGAGCACATGCAGATGTGGCTCTTGGGTTTGCAGCTTGGAAGAACGGCGATCTGGAGACGGCAGACAGGAAGCTGCAGGGTGCACTGGAGATGATGAAGTCAATGATGGGAGAGACGCATCCTGTTGTCGTTGCGGCGATGACCCAGTATCGCGACTATCTAAAGAGCCGTCATCAGAACGCGAAGGCGGAATTACTCAGCCGGAGCATTGAGTATGCAGAAGCGGTCCGTATGAGAGACACGTGTGCGAAGTGTTCTGTCAGCGTGTCGGCATTGCGTTAAGTTATCCGGAGGAAGTGGCGGTTCGCAGAGAGACCTGCCACTTACTCCATGGATTTCGCTGTCAGTCTTACGGAGTTACTACAACTTTTAACAGGCCGTCTTCACGGCCGTGCAACCGCGCGAAGTAGCCTGCCGCTTCTTCCAGAGACGAGACCGCAGAGATCAGCGGCTTGACCGTGATGGCACCGCTGGCCATCAAGCGAATTGCTTCCGGATACTCACCGGCGGAACCGCACGAGCCCTGCAGCCGAATCTCACGCGTGACCACACGCTGCAAGGGCAACGGAACCTCTGGCTGAATGTTACCGATCAGCGTGACGGTGCCGCCGCGCTTGACGCACTCGATAGAAGCGACGACAGTTTCGGCGCGTCCTACAGCTTCGAGAACAACATCAACGCCGCGACCGTTGGTGCGCTTCAGCACTTCGGCGACCAGGTCGTTGCCGCTGAGGTGCAGGGTGTCCGGGATGCCGACTTCTTTCGCCATCTCAAGGCGAGCCGCATCGACGTCCGCGATCATCACGGAGCTGCAACCGGCTGCGCGCGCTGCCTGCGCGGTCAGCAGGCCGATCATGCCGGCACCGATCACCAGTGCGGATTCGCCGCCTTTTAGTTGCGCGACGCTGACACCATGCAGTGCGATGGAGACGGCTTCAAGCATTGCCGCTTCTTTGAAGTCGAAGACATCCGGCAGGCGATAGAGAATGCGCGCGGGCACGCTGACCAGTTCAGCAAACGCGCCGTGGCGGCGATAGTCGCCGGGGGAGACGCCGACGACCTGACGCGAATCGCAGAGATTGACCAGGCCCTGCGTGCAGAAATCGCATGCGCCGCAGTAGACGGTGGAGTCGAAGGTGACGCGATCGCCGAGCTTCCAGTCCCTTACGTCCGCGCCGATCTTTGCGATGACTCCTGCGGCCTCATGCCCCATGATGATGGGCGGGATGCGCCGGCCGCTGCTGCCGTCGTAGCCGTGGACGTCGCTGCCGCAGATACCGCACGCAGCCACGCGGATCAAGACCTCATCGGGCCCGCACGCGGGCTCAGGTACATCGACGACTTCCAGGTGCGAATACTCTTCGAGCATCAACGCTTTCATGGGTAATTCCTCACGGACAAGCTTACCGCTCTTGGGACGTGAGTCGCTTCGTTGCGCATCTTGATTCATTTTTGTAGCGTGTGCACCATGACTGCGGCAGTGCGCGCCGGTGCCCGGGTAGTCTTGCTTTGAACGCTGCCCAAGAAGGAAGCCCCATGAAGCTGAAGTCACTGCTCGCCACCCTTATTCTTGTTGCTGCACATGCCGCGCTTGCCGCGATCCCCGCAGACTGGACGACGCCGATTGCGCCCTTCAAGATCTCCGGCAACCTGTACTACGTGGGTTCGCGAGACCTTGCCGCCTACCTGGTGACAACGCCGAGGGGCAACATCCTGATTAATGCGAACCTTGAGAGTTCGCCGCCGCTGATCAAGCACAGCGTGGAGCAGCTTGGCTTCAAGTGGGCGGACACGAAGATCCTGCTGAGCAGCCAGGCGCACTATGACCACGCGGCCGGTGCGGCTGAAGTGGTGAAGGAGACGCACGCTACGCACATGGTGATGGACGGTGACGTGGACGTGATGCAGAGTGGCGGTGCTACCGACTACGACACATCGCTGGACCGTTTCCCAGCCGCGCACGTGGATCGCGTTCTGCATGATGGCGAGAAGGTTGAGCTGGGCGGAACGACGATCGTCGCGCACAAGACGGCCGGCCACACCAAGGGCACGACCACCTGGACCATGCAGACGCAGGATGGCGCCAAGACGCGGAACGTTGTCATCGTGGGCGGATGGGCCTGGAACCCGGCCGTTCGCCTGGTCACAGCCAACGGCAAGACCGAGTCCTACCCGGGTATTGAGCGCGACTTCAACCACACGTTTGCGGTGATGAAGACTTATCCGTGTGACATCTTCCTGGGTGCGCATGGTGTGTACTTCAACATGCTGCCCAAGCTCGAACGCATGCAGAAGGAAGGCGCCGCAGTATTCATCGATCCCAAGGGCTACCAGGCAGCGCTTGCGGAGAAGGAAGCGAACTTTCGCAAGGAAGTGGCGGCGGAGAAGGCCGGCAAGTAAGTCGCCTGCAAGCTGACAGTAACCGAACCGCACCGTGACTTCTGTCGTGGTGCGGTTCCCCGTTTCAGTAGCGATAGACGAGGCTGATGCCGCCCACCAACTGGTTGCGCGCCTTGCCGTTGTTGTAACCGAGCTTGTCCCAGGAATGATCAAAGCGAAGGTCCGTCTGCACCAGAAAGGTGCTGCCAAAGTACCGGTTCATGTACAGCGTGGTCTCCGTGTACTTGGTTGCCGTTCCGGTGCGTTGTCCCTTCTTGTCATTCAGCAGATCGGCGCGAAAGCCCACGGTGAGCGATGGGCTGATCTCGCGGTTCAGGTAGCTGACCAGCGCGTACTCTGGTGCGAAACAGCGGAGCTGCCCGGGAGCACACATGGCGCCGAGCGTGCCGCTTTCCGTTGGCACAGGGTTCTCAACATTTTGCGACACGTTGGGGACATCGCGCTGGTACATCACCCAGCCTTCGGATGCGATGTGCCACTTCGCGTTGAACCTGTGGGACCAGACAACGTCATATTGCTGGACGTTGTCGTACGCATACTTACCGTCGTTGATGCCGTTGGCGCAGGCATAGATGTTGTCGTGATTGGTGGCAGAGGAGTAGTTCAGGCAGGCGATCAGAGACGGCTTATGATCGCTGGACCAAGGCGCAACGTCGTGCCCCGCTGTCAGACCGAGTTGCACGATCCACTGCTTGTTGAGCTTCAACGTTGCGACCACGCCTGTCTGTGTCACAGGTTCGGCCGCGTAGACAAGGGAACGCGTCATCGTGTAGTTGGCGGGCGCCAGCGGCGTATCAAGTCCCGGCAGTTCCAGGAATCGGCCAACGCGGATGTTCAGACCGTCCTTCACGGGGAAGTAGAGATCGACATACTCCGTGAGCGGGTCGTAGCCGTAGGTGCGGTTGGAGACGAGCAGTTGTCCGCTGAGGAAGCCTTTGGTGGTGGTGAAGCGGTAGTCGATGCCGTAGTACAGCGCAGTGACGTGATAGCCCCAGTCAAAGTGCTTGTTCTGCACCGTGTCCGGCAAACGCTCGATGAAGGTGACGACCTGGTGCAGCCTCGCCGTATTGGGCGCTGAAGCAAAGACCAGTGGATAGTTGTTGTCGTGGCTTGTGCTCTGGTTGTAGGTGCCTTTTGCCCAACCGTAGACTTTGGTGCGGCTGTTCTGCAGCTTGAGCGCGGTCATCAGCGGGTACACCGTCGTGTCGGGCACTCCGATGGTGGGCGAGCCTCCGTAGAGCCAATCGCCGGCAGGATAGGGCGGGCTGTCGATGGGCGAGTCGAAGGCGCGACGCACGGTTGCTGGACCGGCGGGCAGCTTGCCGCGCCAGTCCGCAACGTAGAAGCGCGCAAGGCGTTGGACGAAGTTGCCGCGGATCACATCCTGCACTGAGCTTGGATTGTTGGGGGAAGGTGGCGCTTGCAGTTGTGGAATCGGTTGCTGGGCATACGCGGGGCGCAGCCCAAACGCAAGGCCACTGGCAAGGAGAACGGCCCGGACACGGCGGGTCCTCAGCCTGCGAGATTTCACTGTTGGTTTTCCTTGGAGTGCGAAGATGAACGACGGTTGAAAGCGCTGACCAGCTTACACTGCGTTGCACACAACAGGAGAGCGCAGAAAAGCCCGGCATGAAGCCGGGCCTTTCTGTTCGTCCTAATGGCTTAGGAGATCGGTTAGTTCAGTGTTTCCATCAGCTTGCTGATGGTGCTGTTCAGTGCCTTGTCCGTACGGCGCTGTTCGTCGATCTTCGCGATGGAGTGCATCACCGTGGTGTGATGCTTGCCGCCGAATTGGCGGCCGATCTCCGGCAGGGAGGCCTCCGTCATCTGCTTGGCCAGGTACATAGCAATCTGGCGCGGCACAACGATCTGGCGGCTGTTGTTCTTCTGCTTCAGTTCGCTGATCTTCATGCCGAACTGTTCGGCCGTGGCGCGCTGGATAGCCTCAATGGTGATCTTGCGCACCTGCGTGTCGATGAACTGCTTCAGGCACTGCTGAGCGGTGCTGAGCGTGATCTCAACGCCGTGCAGTGAGCACCAGGCGACCAGGCGGATGAGCGCACCCTCGAGCTCTCGCACGTTGGTGCGTACATTGCCTGCGATGAACATAGCAACGTCCGTCGGCAGGACCGTCTGCTCGCTCTCTGCCTTCTTCTGCAGGATGGCGACCTTCGTCTCAAGATCGGGCGGCTGGATGTCCGCGATGAGCCCCCACTCAAAGCGCGAGCGAAGACGATCTTCAAAATCGGCAAGCTCTTTCGGAGGCCGGTCACTTGCGATGACGATCTGCTTCATGCTCTCGTGCAGCGCGTTGAACGTGTGGAAGAACTCTTCCTGCGTACGCTCCTTGCCGGCGAGGAACTGGATGTCATCGATCAGCAGGACATCGACCGTGCGAAACTTGTCGCGAAAGCTGGTCTGCCGGTTGTTGCGCATGCTGTCGATCATCTCGTTGGTGAACTTCTCACCCGAGACGTAGGAGATGGTTGCGTGCGGGTTGCGACGCTTCACCTCATGACCGATGGCGTGCATCAGGTGCGTCTTGCCCATACCCACGCCACCGTACAGGAAGAGTGGGTTGTAAGCCTTGGACGGCCGCTCTGCAACGGCCTGTGAGGCGGCGTGTGCGAACTGGTTGCCACTGCCGATGACGAAGTTCTCGAAGAGGTAGCGCTGGTTGAGCTGTGCGGCCGTGTTCCAGTCGAACCGGCCTTGCTCTGCGCTGGGCATCTGAGGCTGCTGCTGTGCAGCGCGATGGCTGCCGGAGGGCGAACCTGAGCCCTGCGGTGCGTTGGGCGAGTGCGAGGGCAGCGGCGCAAAGCCTCCGTCCTCACGCGACTTGGGTGCTGCCGGATCGTCTTCTGCGGTGACGAAGCGCACCTCGTCGACTTCAAGCGACAGGTTGTCAATCGCCTCATGAATCAAGTCGGCGTATCGATCGCCAATGTGCTGAAACTGCGCGGAGGGAATTCGCACGAAGACGGTGCGACCGTTTGCGTGCGAAAAGCGCGTGGGCTTCAGCCAGGTATGAAACGACTGCCGGTTGACCTTCATCTCGAGCGCGGCCAGGATCCGCATCCAGGCGTTCTGCGAGTTCAGTACGGTCGATGCCGTTGGGGCAAAAGACATCAGGGTTCTTTCCTTGCGCTGCTGGCCTTGGCCGCAGCTGTCACAGTTGGCCGATCACACGCGAAGCACGCAACGGCCTGAGCAAAAATTTGAAACAAAGAATTCCTCTTCC